>NZ_JAUSXJ010000001.1:0-4800000 GCF_030815935.1 Pseudomonas sp. W2I6
CAGCGAGTAGCTTCAGATCATCGAAGCCCAGAAGGAGTTAGTAAGGCAGTGTTGTTTGGCCTTGTTAACGTTTCGATCTTCTCGGTCGAAAGCGGAGAAAAAGAGGTGTTGACAGCAGCGTGTAACGCTGTAGAATTCGCCTCCCGCTAACGAGAGATCGAAAGCGCAAGTGGTTGAAGTTACAAAGGAAACTTTGAAAGCTTCTGAAAATAATCACTTGACAGCAAATGAGGCTGCTGTAGAATGCGCGCCTCGGTTGAGACGAAAGATCTTAACCAACCGCTCTTTAACAACTGAATCAAGCAATTCGTGTGGGTGCTTGTGGAGTCAGACTGATAGTCAACAAGATTATCAGCATCACAAGTTACTCCGCGAGAAATCAAAGATGTAACCAACGATTGCTGAGCCAAGTTTAGGGTTTCTTAAAAACCCAAAGATGTTTGAACTGAAGAGTTTGATCATGGCTCAGATTGAACGCTGGCGGCAGGCCTAACACATGCAAGTCGAGCGGTAGAGAGAAGCTTGCTTCTCTTGAGAGCGGCGGACGGGTGAGTAATGCCTAGGAATCTGCCTGGTAGTGGGGGATAACGTCCGGAAACGGACGCTAATACCGCATACGTCCTACGGGAGAAAGCAGGGGACCTTCGGGCCTTGCGCTATCAGATGAGCCTAGGTCGGATTAGCTAGTTGGTGGGGTAATGGCTCACCAAGGCGACGATCCGTAACTGGTCTGAGAGGATGATCAGTCACACTGGAACTGAGACACGGTCCAGACTCCTACGGGAGGCAGCAGTGGGGAATATTGGACAATGGGCGAAAGCCTGATCCAGCCATGCCGCGTGTGTGAAGAAGGTCTTCGGATTGTAAAGCACTTTAAGTTGGGAGGAAGGGCAGTAAATTAATACTTTGCTGTTTTGACGTTACCGACAGAATAAGCACCGGCTAACTCTGTGCCAGCAGCCGCGGTAATACAGAGGGTGCAAGCGTTAATCGGAATTACTGGGCGTAAAGCGCGCGTAGGTGGTTCGTTAAGTTGGATGTGAAATCCCCGGGCTCAACCTGGGAACTGCATTCAAAACTGACGAGCTAGAGTATGGTAGAGGGTGGTGGAATTTCCTGTGTAGCGGTGAAATGCGTAGATATAGGAAGGAACACCAGTGGCGAAGGCGACCACCTGGACTGATACTGACACTGAGGTGCGAAAGCGTGGGGAGCAAACAGGATTAGATACCCTGGTAGTCCACGCCGTAAACGATGTCAACTAGCCGTTGGGAGCCTTGAGCTCTTAGTGGCGCAGCTAACGCATTAAGTTGACCGCCTGGGGAGTACGGCCGCAAGGTTAAAACTCAAATGAATTGACGGGGGCCCGCACAAGCGGTGGAGCATGTGGTTTAATTCGAAGCAACGCGAAGAACCTTACCAGGCCTTGACATCCAATGAACTTTCTAGAGATAGATTGGTGCCTTCGGGAACATTGAGACAGGTGCTGCATGGCTGTCGTCAGCTCGTGTCGTGAGATGTTGGGTTAAGTCCCGTAACGAGCGCAACCCTTGTCCTTAGTTACCAGCACGTTATGGTGGGCACTCTAAGGAGACTGCCGGTGACAAACCGGAGGAAGGTGGGGATGACGTCAAGTCATCATGGCCCTTACGGCCTGGGCTACACACGTGCTACAATGGTCGGTACAGAGGGTTGCCAAGCCGCGAGGTGGAGCTAATCCCAGAAAACCGATCGTAGTCCGGATCGCAGTCTGCAACTCGACTGCGTGAAGTCGGAATCGCTAGTAATCGCGAATCAGAATGTCGCGGTGAATACGTTCCCGGGCCTTGTACACACCGCCCGTCACACCATGGGAGTGGGTTGCACCAGAAGTAGCTAGTCTAACCTTCGGGAGGACGGTTACCACGGTGTGATTCATGACTGGGGTGAAGTCGTAACAAGGTAGCCGTAGGGGAACCTGCGGCTGGATCACCTCCTTAATCGACGACATCAGTTGCTCCATAAGTTCCCACACGAATTGCTTGATTCATTGAAGAAGACGATAAAGAAGCAGCCCGAAATTGGGTCTGTAGCTCAGTTGGTTAGAGCGCACCCCTGATAAGGGTGAGGTCGGCAGTTCGAATCTGCCCAGACCCACCAATTTTGTGTGGGAAACGCCTGTAGAAATACGGGGCCATAGCTCAGCTGGGAGAGCGCCTGCCTTGCACGCAGGAGGTCAACGGTTCGATCCCGTTTGGCTCCACCACTACTGCTTCTGTCTTGAAAGCTTAGAAATGAGCATTCCATCACTGTGATGGTGAATGTTGATTTCTAGTCTTTGATTAGATCGTTCTTTAAAAATTTGGGTATGTGATAGAAAGATAGACTGAACGTTACTTTCACTGGTAACGGATCAGGCTAAGGTAAAATTTGTAAGTAATTGCGAATTTTCGGCGAATGTCGTCTTCACAGTATAACCAGATTGCTTGGGGTTATATGGTCAAGTGAAGAAGCGCATACGGTGGATGCCTTGGCAGTCAGAGGCGATGAAAGACGTGGTAGCCTGCGAAAAGCTTCGGGGAGTCGGCAAACAGACTTTGATCCGGAGATGTCTGAATGGGGGAACCCAGCCATCATAAGATGGTTACCTTACACTGAATACATAGGTGTATGGAGCGAACCAGGGGAACTGAAACATCTAAGTACCCTGAGGAAAAGAAATCAACCGAGATTCCCTTAGTAGTGGCGAGCGAACGGGGACTAGCCCTTAAGTGGCTTTGAGATTAGCGGAACGCTCTGGAAAGTGCGGCCATAGTGGGTGATAGCCCTGTACGCGAAAATCTCTTAGTCATGAAATCGAGTAGGACGGAGCACGAGAAACTTTGTCTGAATATGGGGGGACCATCCTCCAAGGCTAAATACTACTGACTGACCGATAGTGAACTAGTACCGTGAGGGAAAGGCGAAAAGAACCCCGGAGAGGGGAGTGAAATAGATCCTGAAACCGTATGCGTACAAGCAGTGGGAGCAGACTTTGTTCTGTGACTGCGTACCTTTTGTATAATGGGTCAGCGACTTATTTTCAGTGGCGAGCTTAACCGAATAGGGGAGGCGTAGCGAAAGCGAGTCTTAATAGGGCGTCTAGTCGCTGGGAATAGACCCGAAACCGGGCGATCTATCCATGGGCAGGTTGAAGGTTGGGTAACACTAACTGGAGGACCGAACCGACTACCGTTGAAAAGTTAGCGGATGACCTGTGGATCGGAGTGAAAGGCTAATCAAGCTCGGAGATAGCTGGTTCTCCTCGAAAGCTATTTAGGTAGCGCCTCATGTATCACTGTAGGGGGTAGAGCACTGTTTCGGCTAGGGGGTCATCCCGACTTACCAAACCGATGCAAACTCCGAATACCTACAAGTGCCGAGCATGGGAGACACACGGCGGGTGCTAACGTCCGTCGTGAAAAGGGAAACAACCCAGACCGTCAGCTAAGGTCCCAAAGTTATGGTTAAGTGGGAAACGATGTGGGAAGGCTTAGACAGCTAGGAGGTTGGCTTAGAAGCAGCCACCCTTTAAAGAAAGCGTAATAGCTCACTAGTCGAGTCGGCCTGCGCGGAAGATGTAACGGGGCTCAAACCATACACCGAAGCTACGGGTATCATCTTCGGATGATGCGGTAGAGGAGCGTTCTGTAAGCCTGTGAAGGTGAGTTGAGAAGCTTGCTGGAGGTATCAGAAGTGCGAATGCTGACATGAGTAACGATAATGGGTGTGAAAAACACCCACGCCGAAAGACCAAGGTTTCCTGCGCAACGTTAATCGACGCAGGGTTAGTCGGTCCCTAAGGCGAGGCTGAAAAGCGTAGTCGATGGAAAACAGGTTAATATTCCTGTACTTCTGGTTATTGCGATGGAGGGACGGAGAAGGCTAGGCCAGCTTGGCGTTGGTTGTCCAAGTTTAAGGTGGTAGGCTGGAATCTTAGGTAAATCCGGGATTCTAAGGCCGAGAGCTGATGACGAGTTATCTTTTAGATGACGAAGTGGTTGATGCCATGCTTCCAAGAAAAGCTTCTAAGCTTCAGGTAACCAGGAACCGTACCCCAAACCGACACAGGTGGTTGGGTAGAGAATACCAAGGCGCTTGAGAGAACTCGGGTGAAGGAACTAGGCAAAATGGCACCGTAACTTCGGGAGAAGGTGCGCCGGTGAGGGTGAAGGACTTGCTCCGTAAGCTCATGCCGGTCGAAGATACCAGGCCGCTGCGACTGTTTATTAAAAACACAGCACTCTGCAAACACGAAAGTGGACGTATAGGGTGTGACGCCTGCCCGGTGCCGGAAGGTTAATTGATGGGGTTAGCTAACGCGAAGCTCTTGATCGAAGCCCCGGTAAACGGCGGCCGTAACTATAACGGTCCTAAGGTAGCGAAATTCCTTGTCGGGTAAGTTCCGACCTGCACGAATGGCGTAACGATGGCGGCGCTGTCTCCACCCGAGACTCAGTGAAATTGAAATCGCTGTGAAGATGCAGTGTATCCGCGGCTAGACGGAAAGACCCCGTGAACCTTTACTATAGCTTTGCACTGGACTTTGAATTTGCTTGTGTAGGATAGGTGGGAGGCTTTGAAGCGTGGACGCCAGTTCGCGTGGAGCCAACCTTGAAATACCACCCTGGCAACTTTGAGGTTCTAACTCAGGTCCGTTATCCGGATCGAGGACAGTGTATGGTGGGTAGTTTGACTGGGGCGGTCTCCTCCTAAAGAGTAACGGAGGAGTACGAAGGTGCGCTCAGACCGGTCGGAAATCGGTCGTAGAGTATAAAGGCAAAAGCGCGCTTGACTGCGAGACAGACACGTCGAGCAGGTACGAAAGTAGGTCTTAGTGATCCGGTGGTTCTGTATGGAAGGGCCATCGCTCAACGGATAAAAGGTACTCCGGGGATAACAGGCTGATACCGCCCAAGAGTTCATATCGACGGCGGTGTTTGGCACCTCGATGTCGGCTCATCACATCCTGGGGCTGAAGCCGGTCCCAAGGGTATGGCTGTTCGCCATTTAAAGTGGTACGCGAGCTGGGTTTAGAACGTCGTGAGACAGTTCGGTCCCTATCTGCCGTGGACGTTTGAGATTTGAGAGGGGCTGCTCCTAGTACGAGAGGACCGGAGTGGACGAACCTCTGGTGTTCCGGTTGTCACGCCAGTGGCATTGCCGGGTAGCTATGTTCGGAATAGATAACCGCTGAAAGCATCTAAGCGGGAAACTAGCCTCAAGATGAGATCTCACTGGAACCTTGAGTTCCCTGAAGGGCCGTCGAAGACTACGACGTTGATAGGTTGGGTGTGTAAGCGCTGTGAGGCGTTGAGCTAACCAATACTAATTGCCCGTGAGGCTTGACCATATAACACCCAAGCAATTTGCGTCGAAGAGACCAGATTGCGGTGTGTGAAGACGAAACGAACCGAAAGTTCGAGATCTTGCAAAACACCGAAAGCTATCACATACCCAATTTGCTGAAGCGAGGCCAGCTGGCCACGACTCAGTACCCGAATTTCTTGACGACCATAGAGCATTGGAACCACCTGATCCCATCCCGAACTCAGCAGTGAAACGATGCATCGCCGATGGTAGTGTGGGGTTTCCCCATGTGAGAGTAGGTCATCGTCAAGATTAAATTCCAGAACCCCTGATTGCTTATGCAGTCAGGGGTTTTGTTTTGCGCGGTCGGAAACTTTACCGACATGCTCGATATACAGCGGCACCCCGACAAATTTGCACAGTTATTTCTGAACCAGAACACTAGAATAGGCACCTAACCTTTTTTAGAGTCCGAGCCCTATATGCCCGACCCGGTTGATGCCCTTGAGGCGTCAGACTTACCGCTGGACGAACTCGTGGCATGCCATGAGTGCGACTTGTTGATGCGCAAGCCGGAGCTTGCCCGCGGTGAGAAGGCCCAATGCCCGCGCTGCGGCTACGAGCTGTACGCTCACCGCCACAACGTCGTTGAACGAAGCCTGGCGTTAGTGCTTGCGGCGCTATTGTTGTACGTCCCCGCGAACTTTTTACCCATCATGCAGCTCAATCTACTCGGGCAGTCCTCGCAGGACACCGTATGGACCGGCGTCGTCGGCCTGTTCGACACCGGCATGCAGGGAGTCGCCGTGGTGGTGTTCCTCTGCAGCATGGGCATTCCGTTGCTCAAGCTCCTGTGCCAACTGGCGGTATTGCTGAGCATTCGCTGGAACATCGGTCGCAGCTACGGCCTGCTGTTTTATCGCATTTACCACCACCTCAAGGACTGGGGAATGCTCGAGGTGTACCTGATGGGCGTGCTGGTGGCGATCGTAAAACTGGCTGACATGGCCACTATCACCGTAGGGCTCGGTCTGGCCTGCTTCGTCAGTCTGTTAATGGTCCAGATACTGCTGGAGGTGGTCATGTCACCTCACCAGATCTGGGAAGCGCTGTCAGGAGAGGATGCTCATGCGGGCGATTGATGCGGGCATTCTGATCTGTACCGAATGCCACGAACTAAACAAACAAGACCCGGACACCGACGAGCAAACCTGCACCCGTTGCGGCGCGCTGGTCCACGCCCGTCGTCCGAACAGCCTGACGCGCACCTGGGCGCTGCTGATCACCGCGGCCATCCTGTACATCCCGGCTAATCTGTTGCCGATCATGACCGTCAGTTCCCTGGGGCAGGGCGATCCGAGCACCATCATGTCCGGCGTGATCCAATTGATGCAGCACGGTATGTTCCCCATCGCCGCTGTAGTGTTTATCGCCAGCATCCTGGTGCCCACCTTCAAGCTGGTGGGCATCGGCTTGTTACTGTTCTCGGTGCAGCGTCACCAGCCACTTTCCGCGCAACAACGCATTATCATGTACCGCTTTATCGAGTTCATTGGCCGCTGGTCCATGCTGGATATCTTCGTGATTGCCATCCTGGTGGCAGTCGTAAACTTTGGGCGACTTGCCAGTGTCGAGGCCAATCTCGGTGCCGTAGCGTTCGCCAGTGTGGTGATCTTGACGATGCTTGCCGCAGTAACTTTTGATCCCCGACTGATTTGGGATAACACGGAGTCGGACGACGACCATGAGTGATTTGCCTAAGGCTAAAACCCGCCCAGCTTCCAACTGGTCGGCCATTTGGGTGCTGCCCCTGATTGCCCTGATCATCGGTGGCTGGTTGGGATGGCGTGCGTACAACCAGCAAGGTATCGAGATTCAGGTACGCTTTGAAAGCGGCGAAGGCATCCAGGCCAACAAGACCGAAGTGGTCTACAAAGGCATGTCCGTGGGTAAGGTCAAGACCCTGGCCCTGGATGACGAAGGTAACAATCGCGGGGTGATTGCTACCATCGAGATGAACAAGGATGTGGAGCAATACCTCAAGACCAACACCCGCTTCTGGCTGGTAAAGCCAAGTGTCAGCCTGGCCGGGATCACCGGCCTGGAAACCCTGGTCTCGGGTAACTACATCGCCGCCAGCCCAGGCGATGGTGAGCCGACGCGCAAGTTCAAGGCCCTGTCCGAAGAACCGCCTTTATCCGACGCCAAGCCCGGCCTGCACCTGACGATCAAAGCTGATCGACTCGGCTCGCTGAACCGTGGCAGCCCGGTGTTCTACAAGCAGATCCAGGTCGGCCAGGTCAAAAGCTACCTGCTCTCCGAAGACCAGACCACCGTTGAAATCAAGGTTTACATCGAGCCGACCTACGCCAGCCTGGTGCGTAAACACACGCGTTTCTGGAACGCCAGCGGCATCAGCATCGACGCCAACCTTTCCGGCGTAAAAGTCCGCAGTGAATCCCTGGCCAGCATCGTTGCCGGCGGTATCGCCTTCGCCACGCCGGAGAATCGCAAGGACAGCCCACCGACGGACCCGAGCCTGCCGTTCCGCCTGTACGAAGACTTCGATGCAGCCGCGGCGGGCATCAAGGTCAAAGTCAAACTCACCGACTTCGAAGGCCTCCAGGCGGGCCGCACCCCGGTGATGTACAAAGGCATCCAGGTCGGCAGCCTGAAGACCCTGAAGATCGACCCGGACCTGTCCAGCGCCAATGCCGAGTTGACCCTCGACCCACTGGCCGAAGACTACCTCGTCCAGGACACCCAATTCTGGGTAGTCAAGCCGTCCATCTCACTGGCCGGCATCACCGGGCTGGAAGCGTTGGTCAAAGGTAACTACATCGCCATCCGTCCCGGCGACAAGGGCACCGCGCCACAACGGGAGTACGTCGCCCGCGCCAAGGCGCC
Organism: Pseudomonas sp. W2I6; assembly: GCF_030815935.1. Classification (NCBI taxonomy): domain Bacteria; kingdom Pseudomonadati; phylum Pseudomonadota; class Gammaproteobacteria; order Pseudomonadales; family Pseudomonadaceae; genus Pseudomonas; species Pseudomonas sp. W2I6. The sequence goes on from NZ_JAUSXJ010000001.1 coordinate 8,236, forward strand.
GCCACTGGACCTGCGTTCCCCCGGCCTGCACATGGTGCTCTTCACCGACAACCTCGGTTCCCTGGATGTCGGCAGCCCGATCCTCTACAAGCAGGTCAAGGTCGGTTCCGTGCAGAGCTACCAGTTCTCCCGCAAGAACAAGCAACTGGTGATCGGCGTCCATATCGAGAAAGAATACGAAGGCCTGGTCAATGGCTCGACCCGTTTCTGGAATGCCAGCGGCGTGACCCTGACCGGTGGGCTTACCGGCGGCATCCAGGTGAAAAGCGAATCCCTGGCCAGCCTGATGGCGGGCGGTATCGCCTTCGAAACCCCGGAGCCGAATGTGCCGCTGAAAAAGCGCATCCCACGTTTCCGTCTGTTCCCGGATCGCGAAGCCGCCAACCAGCACGGTACATTGGTGACCATCAAGGTCGACCGCGCCGATGGCCTGCGCCCGGGTACCCCAGTGCGCTTCAAGGGCCTGGACGTAGGCAAGATCGAAAGTGTCGACCTGAGCGCCGACATGCAATCGGTGCTGCTCAGCGCGCGTATCACCCAGGTGGCCGACCGCATCGCACGGGCCGGCAGTCAGTTCTGGGTGGTCAAGCCTGAACTGGGCCTGATGAAAACGTCGAACCTGGAAACCCTGGTGACCGGCCAGTACATCGAAGTACAGCCAGCGACCAAAAGCATCGGCCCACAGAAGAGTTTCGTCGCGCTGGACAAGCCGCCAGAAGCCGTTCATCAGGAGGAGGGCCTGAGCCTGGTACTCAGCGCCGCACGCCGTGGCTCGTTGAAGGAAGGCGTTCCGGTCACTTACCGCGAAGTCACCGTAGGCAAAGTTACCGGCTACGAGCTGGGCCAGACCGCCGACCGTGTGCTGGTTCACATCCTGATCGAGCCCAAGTACGCGCCTCTGGTGCGCAGTGGCAGCCGGTTCTGGAACACCAGCGGCTTCGGGCTCGACTTCGGCTTGTTCAAGGGCGCGACTGTTCGCACGGAGTCCCTGGAGACCCTGGTCGCCGGCGGCATCGCCTTTGCCACGCCGGACGGCGAGCGTATGGGCAACGCTGCACGGCCCCAGCAGACCTTCCCGCTGTTCGACAAGTTTGAAGATGAATGGCTGACCTGGGCGCCTAAAATCCCGCTCGGCAAATAGACCGAGGCGCGGCCTTCGCGAGCAAGCCCGCTCCCACATTTGACCCAGTTCCCATTGAAGGAACCCGATTGAATGTGGGAGCGGGCTTGCTCGCGAAGAGACCCTCAAGAACACAAAAAAAGGCCGCGATCCAGAAGATCGCGGCCTTTTTGCATTTCAGCGCAACTGATTAAACCTCATCCAGCTCCGGCTCATCCGCCTGCACATTCACCGTCGCCTTTACCACATCGTGACGACGGATGTACTTCCAGTCCGCTTCATCAATGTAGATCCCGTTCGGCCCGCTGCCGCCTTCCAGGTCGATCGCCACCTGGGCGGAAACCTGCGGCTTCACACTGGCCAGAATCGGCACGAAGCCCAGCTGCAAGCTGGTTTCCAGCAACGCCGCCTGGTTCTTCTCATCGATATCCGCCGCCTCGTCGAGGTAGTACGGCAAGCGCACGCGCCCGGCCTGGTCGCGGTCCATCAAGTGCAGCAACAAATACATGTTGGTCAGCGCCTTGATGGTCATGGTGGTGCCGTTGGAGGCGGCGCCATCGATGTCGGTGTGAATGATCGGCTGGCCGTTGACCTTGGTGATCTCGAACGCCAGTTCGAACAAGTCCTTGAGGCCCAACTGGTTATGATTGGCCGCTACCAGGCGCGCCAGGTATTCCTTGGCCTCTTCGTTCTTGTTGTCCTGCTCGGCGCTCTGGCTCAGATCGAACACCGACAGGGTTTCGCCTTCTTCATACTGGCCGGCACTGTGGATGATCTGGTCGATATGCTTGAGGGCTTCCTTGTTCGGCGCGAGCACGATGCGGAAGCTCTGCAGGTTGGACACCTGGCGCTTGTTGATCTCGCGGTTGAACAACGCCAACTGGTGCTCAAGGCTGTCGTAGTCGCTGCGGATATTGCGCAAGGTGCGTGCGATATCGGTGACGGCCGCACGCCGGGCCTTGCCCAGGGTCAGCGCTTCATCGGTACGGTGCGCATAAGCGTTGATCAACAGATGCAGGCGGCGCTCCATATCGTCCTCACTGTCGAACTTGGCCACGCCCTTGAGGCGCACCTGTGCGTACAGTGCGTCGATCTGGCCATCAGCGCGCAGCAGGCCTTGCCAGCTGTCCTGGTAGTCATTGAGCAGCGGCAGCAGGTTGTCCATGGAATCGTCGACCGGGTCCATGAACGGCGTACCAAACGGCAAGTCTGCCGGCAGCAACTGGCGACGACGCAACGCGTCATCCAGGGTGCGCTGCTTGGCTTCCATATCACCAATCTGCCTGCCTACCAATTGCAGCTTGGCCGACAGTTGCTGGACGCGCTCGGTAAACGCATCGCTGGAGCGTTTTAATTCGTCCTGGGCCGCTTCCATCTGCGCCAGGCTTTCCAGCTTCTCGCCTTCCTCGGCGCTCAGGGTTTGTGCACGGCGGAAATCTTCCAGCGCCTTCTGCGCGTCCAGTACCTGTTGGTACAGCGCTTCAGTCTGGGTCTTGCTCGCCGCGCGGTCGGCCGCCACGGCTTGCTGGGTTTTCAGTTGCTTGAGTTCTTTTTCCAGACGCTCTTTCTGGTCGCGCAACGCGGCGCGGTCAGCCAGTGCCTGCAACGCTGGTGGTTCAATGTGCGAGATGTCGATGGCCAGCCCCCGGCACTTCAAAACGCTCGCCCTTGAAGCCATCAAGGATCTGCTCCAGGGATTTCACCCACAGGCCGTCCTCGTCCAGCGTGATGCCATGCTCACCCAGCGGCAAGCTGAACAGCGAACTGTTGAACAGGCGCATCAGACGCTCGACATCCTGCTGCGAGAATTCTTCCCGCAGCTTGGCGTAGCTGTTGTTGTCGGCGTGATCGAGTTGCTGCTTCACCGACTTCAGGCGTTTTTCCAGGTCCCGCAGACGTTCGTCCAGATCCTCGGCGCTGAACTGACGCGACTGCGCCAAGGCCCCGGCCAGTTCATCGTGAGCATCCTTGGCGGCCAGCAGTTGCTGCTCCAGCACCTTGACGTCATCCACCAGCGCGAAGCGGTGCTTGAGCACCGACAGCTCACCCAGCCAGCGCTGAATCCCGCTGATTTCCCGCTCCAGGCGCATCAGCTCCTGAGTGCCGCCGCGCTGGTCGTTCTGCAGCGAATCCTGCTCGTTGCGGTAATGCTCGGCCTGGATCGTCAGTTCTTCCTTGCGCGCACTGGCGTAGTCCGACCAAGTGCCCAGCAACGAATCCAGCAGCGGTGACAGGCGATGCAGCTTGCCCCGCAGAATGTCCCGCTGCTTCACGCCGTTGGCCAAGGCTTCTACCAGAGGGCCGGCAGCCACCAGCGAGTTGTAGTCCTGCTCCATGCGTCGTACATCGCGGAAGGCTTCTTCGCACGCCGCGATGTAATCGACACTGCCGGAACGCAGGCTGTGTTCGAACGCATCCAGAAACAGCTGCTTCAACTTGGCCGCGGTGATTTCCCGCATGTGCAGCAAATTGATAAACAGCGCGCGGAAGGTCTTCAGGCTCTGCTCGCTGGTGGAGCGCAGCGGAATCAGGGTCAGGTCCAGCGGGATCGACGTATGGCCGCCCACCAGCAAACGCCGCAGCTCATCGGGCTTGAGCTCATAGGCTTTCAGGCCTTCGCGCTCAAGGTTGGTGAACAGCTCTTTCTGGCGCAGGCAGGTGTCGTTCTTCTGGTAGTGCGCCAGGTCCAGCTTGCCGGCGTAGGCAAAGAACTGGTGACCGAAACCACCGCCCGGGCCGCGACCGACCACGCCGATCACGTGCGGGCCATGGGGAAGCGAGACTTCCACGAGGATGTAGCTGGTGTCGGTGGCAAAGTAGAAACGCCGGGATTGCTCCAGGGTGTACTTGCCGAAACTCATGTCCGACATGCGCGCCAGAATCGGGAACTGCAAGGCGTTGATCGACGCCGATTTGCCGAGGTTGTTCGCGCCGTACACCGACAGCGGTTCTTCCAGCGGGAACAAACCCAGGCTGTAACCGGCGGTGTTCAAAAGGGCGAAGCGGCGAATGCCGTAGCGTTCCTTGCTCATGCGTCGGTCTCCTGTTCTTCGGCAATGGCGCGGGCCAGGGCGTCTTCTTCGCTTTCTTCTGCAAAGTCACTCAAGTCCAGCGGGTCATCGGTCTTCAGCAGTTTTTCATCGCTGTCTTCGTCGATGATCACCGGGGCCGGCAACGGCAATACGCTGTGGATGCTCGCGGCCAGGTCGCGGTCTTGCTGGACCGAGAGGCACACATCGAGGAAGCGGTGCATCGGCGGCAGGAAGCGGTAGATGCCGTTCTCTTCACCGGCAAAACCCAGCTGGGTCATGCGGCGCATGATTTTTTCTTCCAGTTCCTCGACGGTCTGCACTTCGGCCTGGATAAACAGGTCGCGGTACTTTTCCAGCAACGACGGCAGTTCGTCACGGCCCAGGCTGCCACCGTCGAGCACGGCGATCGGGTCGCGGCCCTGGTCGGCCAGGTGCTCGACGATGATGAAGGTGAACAACGCCAGGCGCTGGGCGGTCTTGTTGACCTGCGCGGCGGCCACGGCCGAGTCCGGCACGAAGTAGTAGAAACCTCGCGTGTCGCACACCAACTCAAAGCCCAGGGCCTTGAACAACGTGCGGTACTGGTCCTGGAAGTTCGACAGTTGGGCGTACAGCTCCGGGTCGCGGCGGCTGACGTGGTAACCCTTGAACAGCTCGCGAAAGATCGGCGCCAGCTGGGACAGTTCGGATAGATCAAGATGCATGAGGGGTGCTCGCAGAATTCCCGGCCGTATCAATACTGGCTGGAAGCAGGGCGAATGAGCGCAGGCTGACCTGGTGCTCGTGAGTGTGGTAATCCCGTCGTTCCAGACGTTCACGCTTGAAGCGTTTTTCCCGCGACAGGCGTGAGAACCAGTACAGCAACTCGTCGGTTGCGCCGTCCGGTTCCTGCTCCAGCAGCCAGGTCATCAGGTCCGGCATCGGCAGTGCGTCTTCACAGCGCTCGAGCATTTCCTTGACCGTGCGCGGTGCGCGAGGGGCTTCGCCCTTGTGGGATTTATGCGCCTTGGGGAAACGCGCCGGCTTCGGTTCGAAGTTGGCCAGGGCGTACACGTAGGCTTCGACCTGGCTGGCACTGCCAAGAAAGGTGCTTTGCGGCCGGGTGAACATCGGCATCGCCGCTTGCGGCACCGCGTCCAGGCCCTTGCGGCGAATCGCCGACAAGGCCAGCGCCGCGCCACGGGTCACGGCGTTGTGCCGGCGTGCTTCTTCCCGCAACGGCAGCAGCAGTTCCCGGGCGTGACGCAAGGTCAGTTGGGCGCTGGTCTGCATTTCGAGGATGCGCGCGTGGGTGCGCAGCAGCATGTCGTCGTCCACCAGGTGGCCGAGGCGCTGCTGCTCGGTGAGCATGCGTAACAGTACGTTTTCCACCTTGCGCACGCCTTGTTCGAAGGCGCCGTCGGCGTTCACCAGTTGAATCATCGGCTCGACGTATTCGTCCCAGGTCGCCAGTACTTCGGCGTAGCGCTGGCGCAACGGGATCTGCCGGTCACTGGTCTTGGCGCGATCGGCCACGGCAGCGAGGGCCTGTTCATCGTTGGCGAGTTTTTTCAGCACGTCGCGCACGCGCATGTCCAGCAGGCGCAATTGGCGCGCCAGGTCATGGCCGTCGCGGATGTCGAAGGCGTCCTGGATATAACCCGCCAGGCGCTCAAGGTGGCGCAGGTAGGCTTCGATTTCCAGGCACAGGCCTAGCCGGTGCTCCTTGCGAAGATACGCCAGGAAGTCGTGGATCTGTGCGTTGAGCTCGAAACGGTTCGGGCTCTTGGCGACAGGCACCAGGATATCCAGGCGAATCCACACGTCCAGCAGGCTGGTGATGTCCTGTGGCGTGCTGTCCAGTTGTTGGGCGGCCAGCTGGGCGCGCAGTTCGCTGAGGCTCAGGGTGCCTTGGTCGAAGTGTTCGCACAGTGGCTCAAGCAGGGCCCAGTGTTCGGCGAGGGCGCGCAAGACGCGCTTGGGTTCGATCATCGGAATGGCCGGCTGGTTAGCGATTAAAAGCAGCGATTGTACTGCATCGGTGCCGGGATTTATCCACAGCCGGTCGTGAGGCGCTCACCGGAGCGATCAACTGCGGGCGATCTTCGTCGAAGGGCGGTAGAATCCCTGTTCTTTAGTTATCCACAAGTGGCCGACCTTTGCTTATCGAGTCCCGACGTCGCGCTTACTTGACCGCCATGCAGGTGGTCAACTGGCTGCCGCGCACTGAATTACCGTTCGCCGCCCCTTCGCGGCCCGAGCTGCTGGAGGCCCCGGAACCGTTCGAGGCTTTCGAGCCTTCGGGTGAGGAGGCGGCTGCGCCGGTGCCGCTGGTCAAGCCCGTGGCAGAAACCTCGGTGGTCCGGCCAAAGGTCGAAGTGCCGCGCCCGTCGCCGGTGGCGAAGCCGGTCGTCGCCGAAGAGGCGCCTGCCGTGGTCAAGGCTCCGGTCGTACCGCCGCCACGCTTTGCCCTGCAACTGCTGCGGGCCGGGCGTTGCCTGCTGCTGGTGGAGTTACCCACAGGCGAGCGCTTCCAGGCCCGCGACCCGGCCTATCTGCTGCTCAAGGACATGTTGCGCGCCGCCGGCCTGCCCGACAGTCCGCAAATCGTTGGCGAGCCGGTGCGCTGGCCGCTGCTGGCCCGGGGCACCATGGACCAGGGCCCGGAAGCTGCACGGGATTTTGTGCAAGGTTTTGTCTCGGCGCGCCTGGAAGACGAACCCTGCGTGTGCCTGTGGCTGATCGGCCTGCCCGCCGTGCGTTTTGCCGGCGAAGCGAATGCCGAGGCCTGGTACCGCGAACTGCAGGTCGAAGGCCTGGGCTCCGTTTGGGCCCTGCCGGGCCTGGAACTATTAATGGAAGAGCCACAGCGTAAGGCTGATGTCTGGCAAGCTATGCGCCGGCTGATGGCGCGCTGGAAAAGTACCGATGAGTGAAGCTTTATCCTTCCGCCCGATGACCGAGGCGGACCTCGACGCTGTACTGAAGATCGAATACGCAGCGTTCAGCCACCCCTGGACCCGCGGGATTTTTCTCGACGGGCTGGGCAAATACCAGATCTGGCTGATGTTCGAAGGCGAGCAGCAGGTGGGTCACGGGGTGGTGCAGATCATCCTCGATGAAGCACATTTGCTGAACATCACCGTCAAGCCGGAAAACCAGGGCCGTGGCCTGGGCTTGAGCTTGCTGGAGCACCTGATGTCCCGGGCCTACGAGGCCAAGGCGCGGGAATGTTTTCTGGAAGTGCGCGACAGCAACACCGGCGCGTTCCGGCTGTACGAGCGTTATGGTTTCAACGAAATTGGCCGTCGGCGGGATTATTACCCCGCCGTCGGTGGCCGCGAAGATGCGGTCGTGATGGCCTGCACCCTGGTCGACTAAACACAGGGCCCAATGTGGGAGCGGGCTTGGTGGGAGCGGGCTTGCTCGCGAAGGCGATGGTCCAGTCGCCAGATGTAATGACTGACACACCGCCTTCGCGAGCAAGCCCGCTCCCACATTCAGTTCAGCAGGGTGTCAGCGGTTGCCGTCTACTGGATCGATATCGGCCAACTCGGCCTCATCCAGGCCATTGCCGCCGCCGATCTCGTCTTCATCGACGATACTCAAATCGTAATCCGCCGGATGGTCTTCACCTGCTTCCTGCGCATCCCGCGCGCCATCCTCATGGATCAGCGTTTCCGGGCTCATGTCATCATCGGTTGAGTCATGATCGTCAGTGGAAGCACCGGTCATCCCGGCTTCGCGCACCCGTTCGTCGGGCATCAGGTGCTCACGCTCCCGAGGCGGAATTTCGTCGCCGATTTCCGCAGTCGGCTCCTCCTTGTCAAAATCCAGCTCGCGCATTTCGCCCATGCGATCTTCGTTGTCATCAATCGGTTCCGGCTGTGTAGCGCCGTAGGGACGTCGTGATTCAGTCATGGCGATTCCTCATACTGTGGGGCTTATAGTGTGTGGACAGGCATGGCTCCCCAAGATTCAAGTAATTGCCGCCGGCTATCTTTATTGCTGGCGTGACCCGGACGGGCGGTCGAGTGTCAAAACTGCGCATCATTCCTGAGGCTTTCCCTGATGAACGAACTACAAGACTTGCTTGATAACAACGAACGCTGGGCGGATGCGATCAAACAGGAAGATCCCGAATTCTTCGCCAAGCTCGCCCGCCAGCAAACCCCGGAATACCTGTGGATCGGCTGTTCCGACGCCCGCGTGCCGGCCAACGAGATCGTCGGCATGCTGCCTGGCGACCTGTTTGTGCACCGCAACGTGGCCAACGTGGTATTGCACACCGACCTCAATTGCCTGTCGGTGATCCAGTACGCAGTCGACGTGCTCAAGGTCAAACACATCCTGGTGACCGGCCACTATGGCTGCGGTGGCGTACGCGCCTCGATGCAGGACAACCAGTTGGGCCTGATCGACGGCTGGCTGCGCACCATCCGTGACCTGTACTACGAAAACCGCGACGTGCTGGCCCAGTTGCCCACGGAAGAGGAACGCGTAGACCGCCTGTGCGAGCTGAACGTGATCCAGCAGGTGGCCAACGTCGGCCACACCAGCATCGTGCAGAATGCCTGGCACCGCGGGCAAAGCCTGTCGGTTCATGGCTGCATTTACGGGATCAAGGACGGCCGCTGGAAAAGCCTGAACACCACCATCAGTGGCTTCGAGCAATTGCCGCCGCAATACCGCCTGCGCCCGCTGGGTGCGGTCTAAGGGCTTTTGCGTTCGCGCCACTGCTCCATGAATTGCTGACCCTCGGGATTCAACGGCTCCTTCATGCCGGTGATCCAGCCCCGACAGTTGAGCTCGCCGCACTGGCAGCGAAACTGTCGGAACAATACGTCCTCGGTGTGGGCGTAATCCATGGTCAGCAGGGCACCAGCGGGAATGGGCTGAACGGACCACAGTTCCAGGTACGTCATGTCGAGAAACGCGTTCGGGTTGCACGAGTGCGAAAGCAAGCCGCTGAACCACGGGTCGTACAAGTGGATACGCGAGGACATCTGCACCGTATGCAGGCGCCGCTCATTCAATGCGTAGCCGGACACCCTGGCGATACACAGGCGGCTGTCAAAGGCGACGCGGGTCTTGATTCCGTCGCCTGAACCGTCTCGGGTACGCACCACTTCATAGTCGCGAGCGCGGGGGTAGCCGTGTTCGGCGAGGGCGGTCGCGAACGGGTAAAGACACTTGCTCACAGCGGTTTTAGCCTTGTCCATGGCTTGAGTTTTCATGACTCTCCAGGAGGGGCTGCATCGACCTGCCGGTGGTGTCTTGACTGCCAGTCTTGCAGCGGATGGGCGCGGCTCAAGACTCGCTTAAGTGGGAGCCAATTTCTACTGTCAAATCTGACAGTAGAAATTGGCTATCTTTTATGTAGGAAAACGCCCTTCTGGCAGCCTGCTTCAGAGCGCCGGTGCTTCAATCGCCGGTTCTGGCACTGCGCTTTTCAATTGCCTCAGCTGGGTCTTGATCGCCGGCTGGGCACACTTGGCGTTCGCTTGATCGGGCGTCAGCTCGCGGATAGAGGTGTAGAACAGTTCGCAGGTCTGCTCCTTGCGCGTTACCTGCCAGGTGTTCATGCAGCCTTTGAGCTGCACATTCGGATCGCTGGCGGGCTTCTGGCCCATCGAGGCCTGCCAGCAGGCGGCGCTCAAGTCCTGGCCCATCACCTTCAAACCGGCCTCGTCGGCCTTTTGCTCGTCACCGTCGTAGGTGTCGGGGTTGGCGGCATACCAGATGTAGCTCGGGTGATTGGCACCCAGTACGGCGACCTGGCTCCCGACGGCCGGGCTGATTTGCGCCAGGCCCAGTACGGCAACGGTTTGCCCGTATTGCTGCTTGATCCAGCTGCGCACCGGCGCGCCGAAGGCCACCATCGGCAACGCGCCGCCCGCGTGCTGGCTCAGCTCCTTGACCATCCGGGTCTGATAGTCGGTGAAGTAACCGTACACGCCTTCCAGGTCCTTGCCCGCCGTGGCAGGGGCGGCGATCGGGGCGATGTCGATGATGGTCTGGTATTCCGGCGTCTGGGTCGCCGGGATGCCGTTGGCCGTGAGCAAGGTCGCCCAGCGGTCGGTGGTGGCCGACTCCAGGTAGTCCTGGAAGTGGGTCAGGGAATAATCCGGCGGGAAGTGCAGCAGCTCGATGCTCTTGCGGTTTTCCAGGGCCATGCCCAGCGGCAGGAACAGGTACCAGTTGAACTGCCATTTGCCATCACCATTGAGTTTGCTGGCGCCCTGGTAAGCCAGGTCGGCGGTATCGAGCAAGGTGGTCAACGGCTGGCCATAACCGTCTGGCACACCGCTGAACGTGGCCAGCACCTGGTCATGCTCGGTTTTGACGCTGACTTTGCCCCGGCTGTAACCGTCGCGTTGCAGGCTCTGGTTCAGGTAGTGCTCGACGGTCTGTTCCAGCGTCCAGGGACGAAAACAGATGACGCTGCAATTGTTTGGGTACGCGAACAACTGGGTGACCCGTTGCGGGGTACCCAGCGGTACGGTGATGTCAGCCTGTACGACCGCACTCAAGGTCAGTGCGGCCAGGGTGAAGGACAACCTGGTGAGTTTGAACATGGATGGTTCCCTGTCAGCGAAAGCCCGTCTGCGCGGGGTGAATGCCCACCCTCACACAGTAGCGGTTGACCGGGAAAAGCGCGTAGAAAAACTGCGCGCTTGTCGCTTTTGAGCAAGTGCGTCTACACCTTGAAGTGCAGGGCGTTGCTCAAATCCCCCATGGGCTTCTGGCCACGCGCGGTCATGGCGTCGTCACGCTGCTTGAGCCCGTCGAGGGTTTCCAGCTGGAACACCCGGGTGATCAGACGCAGGATCGACGCGGTGTCGTAGACGGTATGGTCCACCGTGCCCTTGCGCGCGAACGGCGAGACCACCAGTGCCGGAATCCGCGTGCCCGGGCCCCAGCGATCGCCTTTTGGCGGTGCAACGTGGTCCCACCAGCCGCCGTTTTCATCGACGGTGACGATCACCACCATGTTCTTCCACTGCGGGCTTTCCTGCAGCACCTTCAAGGCGCGGGTGATATGCCGGTCGCCCGAAGCGACGTCGGCGTAACCGGCGTGCATATTCAGGTTGCCCTGGGGTTTGTAGAAGGTCACCGCAGGCAGCTTGCCGGCCTGGGCATCGGCGAAGAACTTGTTGGTGCTGGCGTCATCCCCCAGGCCGCCATCGCGCAGGCGTTTATTGCGCTCAGCCGGGTTTTCCGGGCCTTGCTGCTTGAAGTAGTTGAAGGGCTGGTGGTGGTACTGGAAGTTCGGAATCTTCGGAATGCCGCCCGAGTCCTTGAACTGATCCAGCGTTGCTTGCCACGCACCGGCGTACCAGGCCCAGTCGACGTTCTTTTTCGACAGTTTGTCGCCGATGTGCTCGTGGGTTTGTGGCACCAGCACGTTAGGCAAGTCGGGCTTGGAGTAATCCGGGCGCTCGGGGTCGCGAATCCAGGTAGGCCAGTAAGGCGGGGCCAGGGTGTTCACGCCGAAACCGTCCGGGGTCAGTGCGCTGGGGCCGAATTGCGGCGGGCCGGTCATGGCGCTGGCCGGGGACTTGTCCAGAGGCTTGAGGCGCGGGTCGGTCGGGTCGTCGCTTTGCAGCGTGGCGATCTGTGCCTTGGCCACCGATTGCGCAGCGTTTGGGTACACCGGCGGGGTGGCGCTGATCAGGTATTGGTGGTTGAGGAACGATCCGCCAAACGCGCCCTGGAAGAAGTTATCGCAGAGCACAAACTCCTTCGCCACGTCCCACAAGCGCAGGGCGTAACGGCTCTGGGCGTAATGGCCCATCAGCAGGCCGCCGGAGTCGCCCCAGGCGACGAACGCATCGTTTTTACCGCCATTGATCTGCATCTGGTTCTGATAGAACACGTGCCACAAATCCCGGGTGACCAGGCTCAGGGGCTGGTCTTCGCCATTCGGGCCTTTGAGGGCGAACGGAGCGTTGGGCAGGTTTTCCTGGTATTGCACTTCGCTGGGGTACGTGACGCCATCCACGGTCTGCGGGCCAACTTGCAACACGCCGCCCCATGTCGGGGGCAGGGTGCTCAGCAGGCTGCCGTCACGGTCGCGTTGTTGATACTCAGCGGCGGTGAGGGCCGACAGGGGTTTCTCGATCCCGGGGAAATCAGCAAACAGGTTGTTGAAACTGCGGTTTTCGGCGTAGATCACCACCACGGTTTTAACCTGTTCGTGCAGGGCCTTGTCCAGCTCTTGCGGGGTCAGCGGCCGCTCCACCGGCTTGCCGGGTGCCTCGCTGGTATTGCCGCAGGCACTCAGGGTCGCACCCACGCCCAGCACGGCCGCGCCTCCCAGGAAGCGCCGCCGGCTGGTGTCGACTGGCGGTTTGGCTTCAATGTCTTGGGAAGGGCGGTCTTTGTGCTCGTCGCTCATTGCTGGGAGTCCATGCGGGTTAGTTGTTGCAATATGTTTCGCCGGAACGGTAGCAATGGAATGTGACGGAACGAAGACAGCAGTGTGATCATGTGGGCATGCTTCCTGATCCCAAGCACTGCTAGACTGGCCCGATATTGCATACCGCAGAGGTGCCCCATGAAACCTTCAACTGCCCTGGATCTCAAGAGGGCTGCCGTGCGTGAAGTAGTAGGACGTTTCCATACCTCCAACCCAAGGGTGTTTGGGTCCGTTTTGTTGGGGACTGATAAAGACGGCAGTGATCTCGATTTACTGGTTGATGCGCTACCGGGAGCGACCCTTTTTGACCTTGGTGGGCTGCAGGTGGAGTTGGAAGACTTGCTCGGGGTAAACGTCGATTTGCTGACGCCTGGCGATCTGCCTCTGAAGTTTCGTGCTCAAGTCTTGGCTGAGGCCCGGCCCGTATGGTCTCAAATCGGATTGGCGACTACCTGGAGCACATGCGCCAGGCATCGTCCGACGCGATCACCTTTGTCGAAGGGGTGAGCAAACCTGAGTTTTTTGAAGACAAGCGTACCCAGCAAGCCGTGATCATGAGTTTGATCATCATCGGCGAAGCGTCGACCAAAATAATGGATCAACATCCAGAGTTTGCAGCCGCCCAACCGCAGGTGCCTTGGCGCAGTATGCGCGGGGTGCGCAACCGGATTGCCCATGGTTACTTCGACATAAATCTTGAAGTGGTATGGGACACGGTTCAGCACGCGCTACCTGAGCTGCTGAACAACCTGCCAGCCGCACCCGCCTGAAGAGCGGGTGCAGCTTCAGATAATTAAGGCATCACCGGCGGCAAATATTTAAGCGTCGTGCCCAACGCCCACAGCAGGAACAACACCAGCGGCGTATGCACCAGCAACTGCACAAACGAAAAGCCGATCAAGTCCCGCGCCTTCAACCCCAGCACGCCCAGCAGCGGCAGCATATAGAACGGGTTGATCAGGTTAGGCAGCGCTTCGGCGGCGTTGTAGATCTGCACCGCCCAGCCCAGGTGATATTCCAGGTCGTTGGCGACCTGCATCACGTACGGCGCCTCGATGATCCACTTGCCGCCGCCCGACGGGATAAAGAAGCCCAGCACCGCCGAGTACACGCCCATCAACAGCGCGTAGGTGTCGTGGGACGCGATCGAGGTGAAGAAGGTCGAGATGTGGTGCGCCAGGGTCGCGCCGTCACTGCCTTTCACCACGGTCATCAGCGCGGCAATCGAGCCATACAGCGGGAACTGGATCAGCACCCCGGTGGTGGTGGGTACCGCACGGGCCACCGCATCGAGAAAACTGCGCGGACGCCAGTGCAGTAGGGCACCGACCATCAGGAACAGGAAGTTATAGGTGTTCAGCCCCGAGATCGCGCTGATCGCCGGCTTGGTCGAGAATTCATGGAACAACCAACCGGCGGCCAGCAACGCCAGCAGGATGGTCAGCAACGGGCTGTGCTCCAGCCACTCGCCCGGACGGGTCGGCGGTTGCGGCTTGGGCATGTTGAAGGCCGGGTCGATACCGCAAGCCTTGGCGTCACGGGCGGAGTTCGGCCCGGGCGCGGTGGCGTAGGCGATGATCAGCGACACCACGATCAGCGCCAGCAACAGCACGCCGGACTGCCACAGAAAGATGGTGTCGGTGAACGGGATCATCCCGGTGATCGACAGGATCGACGGCGGCAAACTGGCCGGGTTGGCCTGCAACTGCGCCGCCGACGACGACAGCCCCAGCGCCCAAACGGCACCCAGACCGAGGTAGGCCGCAGCACCGGCCGCGCGGTAATCCATGCGCAAATCCGTACGCCGGGCCAGCGCACGCACCAACAAACCACCGAACACCAGGGACAGGCCCCAGTTGAGCAACGAGGCGACCATCGAAATCAGCGCCACCCAGGCCACGGCAGAACGGCCGTTCTTCGGGATGCGCGCCAGGCGGTCGATCAACTTCACGGCGGGCGGGGAGCTGGCGACCACGTAACCGCCAATCACCACAAACGCCATTTGCATGGTGAACGGGATCAAACTCCAGAAACCGTCACCAAACGCCTTGGCGGCCTCGGTCGGCGCGGCGCCCATGCCCAGGGTCGCCACGGCGACAATGATCACGGCGAGGGCGGCAAACACCCAGGAGTCAGGGAACCAGCGCTCGGCGAAGTTTGAACAACGCAGGGCGAATCGGGCGTAGCGGCTGTCTTCGATAGCATCGGCCACGTTCAGTACCTCTATTTGTATTTATTATGGGGGCGGCAGTTTTGCTGCATGTTCCTCTACGGCTATTCATTTGGGAATGTAGTTATCTTCATTGATCAATGAGTAAAGCAAATATATCCGGCGAGATTGCCATCACCGGGCCCAGCTCATAACCTGCAGGCCATTTTGTTTGTCTGCCGAGCTTTTCCATGACTGCCACCTCTTATCCACAGGCGCAGCGTTTCTCCCGCTCCGACTACAAAACCCTGGGCCTGGCTGCCCTGGGCGGGGCCCTGGAAATCTACGACTTCATCATCTTCGTATTTTTTGCGCTGACCCTCAGCCAGCTGTTCTTCCCGCCGGAAATGCCCGAGTGGCTGCGTCTGCTGCAAAGCTTCGGCATCTTTGTCACCGGCTACCTCGCGCGCCCACTGGGCGGAATCCTGATGGCGCACTTCGCCGATCACCTGGGGCGCAAACGGGTGTTCAGCCTGAGCATCCTGATGATGGCGCTGCCGTGCCTGCTGATCGGGATCATGCCCACCTACGCACACATCGGTTATTTCGCACCGTTGATCCTGCTGGCGCTGCGCATCCTCCAGGGTGCGGCAGTGGGCGGGGAAGTGCCCAGCGCCTGGGTGTTTGTCGCCGAACACGCTCCGGACAACCATCGTGGTTATGCCCTGGGCTTCCTCCAGGCCGGGCTGACCTTCGGCTACCTGCTCGGCGCGCTGACGGCGACGCTGCTGGCGCAAGTCTTCACCCCGGCCGAAATCCTCGACTACGCCTGGCGCTTCCCGTTCCTGCTCGGCGGCGTGTTCGGCGTGATCGGTGTCTGGCTGCGGCGCTGGCTCAGCGAAACCCCGGTGTTCCTGCAAATGCAGGCCCGTCGCCAGGCCGGCGCCGAACTGCCGCTGCGTACCGTCCTGCGGGAACATCGCAGCGCGCTGCTGCCGGCGATGATCCTCACCTGCGTGCTCACCTCGGCCGTCGTCGTACTGGTGGTGATCACCCCGACCATGATGCAGAAAACCTTCGGCATGAGCCCCAGCCACACCTTCGCCCTGAGCGCGTTGGGCATCGTGTTCCTGAATATCGGTTGCGTGTTGGCCGGGCTGCTGGTGGACCGCATCGGCGCCTGGCGTGCGGTGTTGGTCTATAGCCTGCTGCTGCCGGTGGGGATTGCCGTGCTCTATGCGAGCCTGATTGCCGGTGGCGTGTGGCTGGGCGCAGCGTATGCAATTGCCGGCTTGAGTTGCGGGGTGGTGGGCGCGGTGCCGTCGGTGATGGTCAACCTGTTCCCGGCGCAGGTGCGCGTCTCGGGGATTTCCTTCACCTACAACATTGCCTATGCGCTGTGGGCGAGTACCACGCCGCTGATGTTGATCGCGTTGATGCCGACCAGCCCGTGGATCTGCGTGGGGTATTGCGTGGTAATGGGCGCGGTGGGCGCAGTGAGTGCGGCGCATTTTGGCACGCGCCTACCCACCTGATCGTTCCCACGCTCTGCGTGGGAATGCCTCCCTGGACGCTCCGCGTCCGCTCGTGTAACGCGGAGCGTCACGGATGCATTCCCACGCGGAGCGTGGGAACGATCATTACGTCAGGAAGTGCCACATCAGCAGCGTGCCCACCAGGCCCACCACCGACACAATGGTCTGCAACACCGACCACACCCAGATCGTCTGCTTCAGTTGCAAGCCGAAGTATTCGCGCACCATCCAGAAGCCGGCATCGTTGACGTGGCAGAAGAACACCGAGCCGGCACCAATCGCCAGGGCGACCAGTGAGCTTTGCGTCGCCGCCAATCCCGCCATCATCGGCGCCAGGATGCCCGCCGTTGTCGTGGTGGCGACGGTCGCCGACCCCGTGGCCTGACGCAGCGCCACCGCAATCAACCAGGCCAGCAACAGGTACGGCATGTGCGCGCCTTCGGCCACCTTGCTGATGGTCTGGCTCACGCCGGCATCCAGCAGGGTTTGCTTCAACCCGCCACCGGCGCCGATGGTCAGCAACAGCACCGCGATCGGCGCCAGCGCCTTGCGCAGGGTGTTGCCGACATCGGCCCGCGGCATGCCGCTGGCCCAGCCCAGGCAGATCACCGCGGCAATCACCGCCAGGCCCAGCGCGATCAACGGCTCACCGAGGAACTTCAAGGTCAGTGCCACCGGGCTTTCCGGCGACATGGCAACCTTGGCCAGGGTGCTGCCGAGCATCAGGATCACCGGCAACAGGATGATCAGCAGCGACACACCAAAACTCGGCTGGCGCGGCGCCTTGGGCGGAGCACTGAACAGCGCGCCAATGTCGGCCGGCTCATCCACGTGCATGCGCTTGGACAGCCAGTTGCCGTACAACGGGCCGGCCAGAATCACGGCCGGTACCGCCAGGCAGAAGCCCAGCAACATGGTCAGGCCCAGGTCGGCGTGCAACGCGCTGACCGCAATCAGCGGCCCCGGATGCGGCGGCATCAAGGCGTGCAGGGTGGTCATCCCCGCCAGCGCCGGGATCGCGATTTTCAGCAGCGGCTGGTTCGAACGCTTGGCCATCACAAAGATGATCGGCACCATCATCACCAGGCCCACTTCGAAGAACAGCGGCAGGCCAATCACCATCGCCACCAGCGCCATCACCCACGGCAATGACTTGCCCTTGCCCAACCCCAGCAGGGTGGTGGCGATACGATCGGCAGCGCCGGATTCGGCCATCAACGCGCCGAGCATCGAGCCCAGGGCAATGATGATCCCGGCTTCACCGAGGATCGCCCCGGCGCCTTTGCTGAAGGCCTTGGCCACTTCTTCCGGCGGCAAGCCCGCGCCGACACCGGCGATAAACGTACCGATCAGGATCGACAGGAAGGGCGGCAGCTTGGTCGCGCTGATCAACACAATGATGCTGGCGATGGCCAGTAATACGCAGAACATGAGGCGGGTGTCGTGAACCATCCACGCGGCAGTCGATAACTCCAAAACGGGACTCCTTATCGAACAGGTTGGCTAATATGTTTCTTTTTGTTTCCTGCTCGAAAAGCATACCTGATACAACGGTTCCAGAGCGTTCATGTTCAATTTTGGTGCGCATGGCTTAACGCCCAGCTGACGGCGAGATGACAATTTTGCAACTCGTGCCGGTGGTTTTGGCCTATAGCTCTATGATCAGCCGGACGACCACCCACGAGGATATTTCATGAGCGCAGGACACAGCCACGCCCAGGTACGCGCCGGCCACGAACGGCTGTTATGGATCGCATTGGCACTGACCGGCAGCTTTATGATCGCCGAGGTGATCGGCGCCTTTATCACCGGCAGCCTGGCGCTGTTGTCCGATGCCGCGCACATGATGACCGACGCCCTGGCGCTAGGGATTTCCCTGGTGGCGATCCAGGTCGCCAAGCGCGCCGCCGACCGCAAGCGCACCTTCGGCTATGCGCGTTTCGAGATCCTGGCGGCAGCGTTTAATGCGCTGCTGCTGTTCGGCGTTGCGTTCTACATCCTGTATGAGGCGTATCAACGCTTGCAGGCGCCCGCCGAGATCCAGTCCACCGGCATGCTGGTGATCGCGGTGCTGGGGCTGGTGGTCAATCTGATTTCCATGCGATTGCTGAGTGCGGCCAGCGGCGAAAGCCTGAATGTGAAGGGCGCTTACCTGGAGGTCTGGAGCGACATGCTCGGCTCCATCGGCGTGATCATCGCGGCGCTGGTGATCATGTACACCGGCTGGGGCTGGGTGGATTCGGTGGTGGCGGCGGCGATTGGCTTCTGGGTATTGCCCCGCACCTGGACGCTGCTCAAGGAAAGCATGAACGTGCTGCTGCAAGGCGTGCCGGACGGCATCGATATCGACAAGGTGGAACAGGCAATTCGCGGCGTTCCCGGGGTCAAGGACGTGCACGACCTGCACATCTGGGCCCTCACCAGCGGCAAGAACGTGCTGAGCACTCACTTGGTGGCGGATTCTGCTCAAGGCAGCGAGCAACAGATCCTCAGCCAGGTGACGGAGTTACTGCACGAGCAATTCGATATTTCCCACGCCACGATCCAGATCGAGGGCGAAGGTTTTCAGCATGACGAGCATGACGAGGTGCATGCCTGACCGTCACTCACGGTCTTCCAGCACATAACCCACGCCGCGCAAGGTATGGATCAACTTGCGCTCGAACGGGTCATCAATCTTTGCCCGCAGGCGGCGGATCGACACTTCCACCACATTGGTGTCGCAATCAAAGTTCATGTCCCACACGAACGAGATAATTTGCGTGCGCGACAGCACCACGCCGCTCTGGCGCATCAGCAGGTGCAGCAGGGCGAACTCCTTGGTGGTCAGGTCGATGCGCTGCAAACCGCGAAACGCCCGGTGGCGGCCCTGATCCAATTCCAGGTCGGCCACCCGCAACACATCCGGCACCGGCGAATGCACGCTGCGGCGCATCAAGGTGCGCACCCGCGCGAGTAATTCGGGGAACTCAAACGGCTTGACCAGGTAATCATCGGCGCCCAGGTCCAGGCCCTTGATCCGGTCGGCGAGGCGGCCCTGGGCGGTCAGCATCATGATGCGGGTGCTGCTGTTCTGGCGGATGCGTTGCAGCACGTCCCAGCCATCCATCAACGGCAAATTCACGTCGAGCATCACCAGGTCGTAGGCGTGCTGGCGAGACAAATGCAGGCCGTCGGCGCCGGTGGCGGCACAGTCGACGATATAGCCACTTTCGCTCAATCCCTGATGCAGATAATCGGCGGTTTTAGGTTCGTCTTCGATAACCAGAATACGCATGTCGAGGATCCCGCTGGGCAGTGGAAAAGTTGCCCGGAGCTTAAAGCAAAAGCCCGCGCCAGAGCCGTTGCTAACGGATTTGTAATGTTCTGGCCACTCCTCTGATAAGTACCGAAAGTTACATTGTCCACCTGTTAATTCATGGGCATGGAACTCTTGTTATGCCGACTTTTGTCCGCACGTTTATCGGCGCTTCGGTGCTGTTGCTGATGACGGTCCAGGGCGCAAACGCGCAAACCCTGACCCTCGAATCGGCCCTGCAAACCGCCTTCGCCAACAACCCCGACATGGCCGCTGCGCAGTGGGAAATCGACATCGCCCAAGGCGGTCGCCAGCAGGCCGGTTTGATCCCGAATCCGGTGGCCTCCTGGGATGCCGAAGACACCCGCCGCAACTCGCGCACCACCACCGTGAAACTGAGCCAAACCCTGGAACTGGGTGGCAAGCGCGGCGCCCGGATTGATGTCGCCACCCGTGCCCAGGAGGCGGCCGCACTCACCCTGGAACAGCGCCGCAACGGTCTGCGAGCGGAGGTCATCGACGGTTACTACGGTGCACTTCGCGCCCAGGAACGCCTCGACCTGGCCCAGCGCTCATTGGCATTGGCCGAGCGCGGCCTGGTGGTGGCCAATGGTCGCGTCACCGCCGGCAAAACGTCCCCGGTGGAAGCCACCCGCGCCCAGGTGCAACTCTCGGAAATCCGCCTGCAATTCAACCGCGCGCAGATGGGCCTGAGCGATGCCTACCGGCGCCTCGCGGCCAGTACTGGCGCGGCCAGCACCGATTTCCAGGCCGTCGCCACCCAAGCCCAGGCCGCACCGGCGTTACCGTCGCCCACGCAGTTGCTGGGGCGCCTGGAACAGACCGCCGAACTGCGCCTGGCCGAGCTGCAAATCGTCCAGGGCGAAGCGGCCCTGGGCCTGGAAAAAGCCCTGCGCATTCCCGACCTCGACGTGTCCATCGGCAGCCAATACGACGCCAGCGTGCGCGAGCGGGTCAACGTGGTGGGCGTGTCGATGCCGATCCCGCTGTTCAACCGCAACCAGGGCAACGTGCTGGCCGCCAGTCGCCGTGCCGACCAGGCCCGCGACCTGCGCAACGCCGCCGAACTGCGCCTGCGCACCGAAACCCGCCAGGCCCTGGACCTTTGGCAAACCGCGAATACCGAAGTGCGCTCGTTCAACCAACAGATCCTGCCCGCCGCCCAAAGCGCGGTGGACAGCGCCACCCGTGGTTTCGAGATGGGCAAGTTCAACTTCCTCGACGTACTCGACGCCCAGCGCACCTTGATTGCGGCCCGCACCCAATACCTCGCGGCGACGGCCCAGGCCACCGAAGCCTGGGTGCGCATCGAACGGATTTACGGCGACCTCGCCCGGTTTTGATTTTTTCAGGAGCGTTCCATGAACAACAAGCACAGGATGGCGCTGGCCGTTGCACTGATGCTGGCGTGGCCGGCCATCAGCGGTGCGGCAGAGACGGAAGAGGAAGGCAAGATCGAGCTGACCGAACAGCAGATCCAGGCCGCCGGTATTCAACTGGCCCCGGCGCAATCCCGGCAGATCAGCACTGTGCTTTCGCTGCCGGGCGAGGTGCGTTTCGACGAAGACCGCACCTCCCACATCGTGCCGCGTGCTGCCGGCGTGGTGGAGTCGGTGAAGGTCAACCTCGGCCAATCGGTGAAGAAGGGCGAGCTGCTCGCGGTGATCGCCAGCCAGCAGATTTCCGATCAGCGCAGTGAACTGGCGGCCAGTGAGCGCCGGGTGGTACTGGCCCGCACCACCTTCCAGCGCGAGCGCCAGTTGTGGCAGGACAGGATCTCCGCCGAACAGGATTACCTGCTGGCGCGCCAGGCGCTGCAAGAGGCCGAAATCGCCCTTAACAATGCCCGGCAAAAGATGAACGCCCTGAGCGGCAGCGCTGTATTGGTCGGCGGCAATCGCTACGAACTGCGGGCGCCGTTCGACGGCGTGGTGGTGGAAAAACACCTGGGTGTCGGCGAGGTGGTGAGCGAGACCAGCAACGCCTTCACCCTGTCGGACCTGTCCCAGGTGTGGGTGACCTTCGGCGTGTTCCCCAAGGATTTGAACAAGGTCCGGGTCGGCAAACCGGTGAAGGTCACGTCCTCGGAAATGGGCACCGAAGTACTCGGCACCGTGGCCTATGTCGGCAACTTGCTGGGGGAGCAGACCCGCACCGCCACCGTACGCGTCACGGTGCCGAACCCCGACGCTTCGTGGCGTCCAGGGCTGTTCGTTTCCGTGCAGGTCGCCACCGACACCTACCCGGCCAAGGTCACCGTCCCCCAGGAGGCGATCCAGACCGTCGAGGACAAACCCTCGGTGTTCGTGCGCACCAGCGACGGCTTCATGACCCGGCATATCGAACTGGGCGTCAGCGAAAACGGCTTCGTCGAAGTGCGCCAGGGCCTCGACGCCGGCGCGCAGGTGGCCACCGCCGGCAGCTTCATCCTCAAGTCCGAGTTGGGCAAGGCCTCGGCCGAGCACGCCCATTGATCCTGCGAGTGATTTCCCATGTTTGAGCGCCTTATCCAATTCGCCATCGAGCAGCGCATCATCGTGCTGTTGGCGGTGCTGTTGATGGCCGGTGTCGGCATCGCCAGCTATCAGAAGTTGCCCATCGACGCGGTGCCGGATATCACCAACGTCCAGGTGCAGATCAACTCGGCGGCGGCGGGTTTTTCGCCGCTGGAAACCGAGCAGCGCATCACCTTTCCCATCGAGACCGCCATGGCCGGGCTGCCGGGCTTGCAGCAGACCCGCTCGCTGTCGCGCTCGGGCTTGTCCCAGGTCACGGTGATTTTCAAGGACGGCACCGACCTGTTCTTCGCCCGCCAGCTGGTCAACGAACGCTTGCAGGTGGCTCGCGAGCAACTGCCCGATGGCATCGAAAGCATGATGGGGCCGATCTCCACCGGGCTCGGGGAAATCTTCCTGTGGACCGTGGAGGCGAAAGACGGCGCCCGCAAGGAGGACGGCTCAGCCTATACGCCGACCGACCTGCGGGTGATCCAGGACTGGATCATCAAGCCGCAACTGCGCAACGTGCCGGGGGTGGCCGAGATCAATACCATCGGCGGCTTTGCCAAGGAATACCAGATCGCCCCGGACCCCAAGCGCCTGGCGGCCTACAACCTGACCTTGGGCGACCTGGTCACGGCGCTGGAGCGCAACAACGCCAACGTCGGCGCCGGCTACATCGAGCGCAGCGGCGAGCAATTGCTGATCCGTGCGCCGGGGCAAGTCGCGTCCATCGACGACATTGCCAACATCGTCATCACCACTTCCGACGGTACGCCGATTCGGGTGCGCAACGTCGCCCAGGTCGACATTGGCCGCGAGCTGCGTACCGGTGCCGCCACGGAGAATGGCCGCGAAGTGGTGCTGGGCACGGTGTTCATGTTGATCGGCGAAAACAGCCGCACGGTGTCCCTGGCGGTCGCGAAAAAACTCGAAGAGATCAACCGTTCGCTGCCTGAAGGTGTGGTGGCCGTCACCGTCTACGACCGCACCAACCTGGTGGAAAAAGCCATCAGCACCGTGAAGAAAAACCTCTTCGAAGGGGCGCTGCTGGTGGTGGCGGTGTTGTTCCTGTTCCTGGGGAATATCCGCGCTGCGCTGATCACCGCGATGGTGATTCCCCTGGCCATGTTGTTCACCTTTACCGGGATGTTTACCAACAAGGTCAGCGCCAACCTGATGAGCCTCGGCGCGCTGGATTTCGGGATTATCGTGGATGGCGCGGTGGTGATCGTCGAAAACGCCATCCGCCGCCTGGCCCACGCCCAGCAGCGCCACGGGCGATTGCTGACCCGCAGCGAGCGCCTGCATGAAGTGTTTGCGGCGGCCAAGGAAGCGCGGCGCGCGCTGATCTTCGGGCAACTGATCATCATGGTGGTGTACCTGCCGATCTTCGCCCTCACCGGGGTGGCCGGGAAGATGTTCCACCCGATGGCGTTCACCGTGGTGATCGCGCTGCTGGGGGCGATGATTCTGTCCGTGACCTTCGTGCCGGCGGCCATTGCGCTGTTCGTCACCGGCAAGGTCAAGGAAGAGGAAAACCTGGTGATGCGCAGCGCACGCCGTGTCTACGCGCCGGTGCTGGATTGGGTGATGGCGCGCCGGCCGCTGGTGTTCGGCCTGGCGGTGCTGGCCATCGTTGCGTCGGGCCTGGTGGCCAGTCGCATGGGCAGCGAATTTATCCCCAGCCTCAGCGAGGGTGATTTCGCCCAACAAGCGTTGCGGGTGCCGGGCACCAGCCTGACGCAGTCGGTACAGATGCAGCAGCAGCTGGAAAAGACCTTGATGGCCGAGGTGCCGGAAATCGAGCGGGTATTCGCCCGCACCGGCACCGCGGAAATCGCCTCCGATCCGATGCCGCCGAACATCTCCGATAGCTACGTGATGCTCAAGCCCAAGGACCAGTGGCCCGACCCGAAGAAGTCCCGCGAGGCAATCATCGCCGACATCCAGCGCGCCAGTGCGATTGTGCCGGGCAGCGTGTATGAACTGTCGCAACCGATCCAGCTGCGCTTCAACGAACTGATTTCCGGGGTGCGCAGCGACGTCGCGGTGAAGGTGTTTGGTGACGACATGGCGGTGCTCAACAAGACCGCCGGGGAAATCGCCGAGACTTTGCAAACCCTCAAGGGCGCCTCGGAAGTGAAGGTGGAACAGACCTCCGGCTTGCCGGTGCTGACCATCAATATCGACCGCGACAAGGCCGCGCGCTTTGGCCTGAACGTGGGTGATGTGCAAGACACGATTGCCGTCGCCGTGGGTGGGCGCCAGGCCGGGACGATGTACGAAGGCGACCGGCGTTTCGACATGGTAGTGCGTTTGTCCGACGCCCTGCGTACCGATATCGAAGGCTTGTCGCGGCTGTTGATCCCGATTCCGGCATTGGCGAATAACGCGGCGGGGCAGTTGGGGTTTATCGCGCTGTCGGAAGTCGCCAGCCTGGACCTGGTGCTCGGCCCCAACCAGATCAGCCGCGAAAACGGCAAGCGCCTGGTGATCGTCAGCGCCAACGTGCGTGGGCGGGATATCGGCTCGTTTGTCGAGGAAGCCGGGACGGCCATCGGCACTCAGGTGAAAATTCCCGCGGGCTACTGGACCAGCTGGGGCGGCCAGTTCGAGCAGTTGAAGGAGGCCTCCGAGCGCTTGCGCATCGTGGTGCCGGTGGCGTTGCTGCTGGTGTTCGGGTTGCTGTTCATGATGTTCAACAACCTCAAGGACGGGCTGCTGGTGTTCACCGGGATTCCCTTCGCGTTGACCGGCGGGATCATGGCGCTGTGGCTACGGGACATTCCGTTGTCGATCTCGGCGGGCGTGGGTTTTATCGCGCTGTCGGGGGTGGCGGTGCTGAACGGGTTGGTGATGATTGCGTTCATTCGCAACCTGCGGGAAGAGGGGCGCTCATTGTCGGTGGCCATCAACGAAGGCGCCCTGACGCGCTTGCGCCCGGTGTTGATGACGGCGTTGGTGGCGTCGCTGGGGTTTATCCCCATGGCCCTGGCCACCGGCACCGGCGCCGAAGTGCAGCGCCCGTTGGCGACGGTGGTGATTGGCGGGATTATCTCGTCGACGCTGCTGACCCTGCTGGTATTGCCGGCGCTGTATCACTGGGCGCACCGGCGTGAAGAACAGGAAGACCGCCCGATGCCTGGCCAATAACCTGTGGCGAGGGAGCAAGCTCCCTCGCCACAGGTTATTGGCAGATAGTGTTGGTATGAAGGGGAAACACCAACCGAAACACAGTGAAATCTCCGGGCTCGCTGCTGACTTCTGCCCGGCCTTGATGCAGGGTCATGATCGACCGCACGATGGCCAGCCCCAGCCCGGTCCCCCCTTCGGAGCGGGCGCGGCTGCTGTCGACGCGGTAGAAACGCTTGAACAGGTTCGGCAGGTGGTGCGCTTCAATCCCCGGCCCCGGGTTGCCCACCGAGAGCGACACCTGCTGCCCGTGGGTTTCCACCTGCAACGACACCGTGGAAGCGTGTGGCGTATGACGGATGGCATTGGACAACAAGTTGGAAATCGCCCGCTGAATCATCAGGCGGTCGCCATGCACCGAGGCATCACCGTGAAGGCTCAGGCTCAGTTGCTTGTCGTCGGAACTCAACGCAAACAGTTCCATCACCCGGCGTGCTTCAGCGGCCAGGGACACGGGCGCAAACGAAACCCGCGCCGCCGGGTGGCTGACCTGTGCCAGGAACAGCATGTCGGAAACGATCCGCGCCAGCCGCTCCATTTCTTCAGTGCTGGATTCCAGCACCGCCTTGTACTCCTCGGGCGGGCGCTCCCGGGACAACGTCACCTGGGCCTTGCCCATCAAGTTGGTCAGTGGCGCGCGCAGTTCATGGGCCAGGTCATCGGAGAACTGCGACAGCTGCTGCACACCGCCATCCAGGCGTTGCAGCATGAAATTGATGCCCTGCGCCAACTCGCCCAACTCGTTGGGCAAGTTATCCACAGCCAGGCGGTGGGTCAGATCCTGTGTGGTGACCTTGGCCGCGACGCGGCTGAACTGTTGCAGCGGTGCGAGCCCGCGTTGCACCACCCACCACGCGCCGATGCCGATCAGCAGCAACAGCAGCGGCAGGGCGATCACCGTGGAACGCAGGTAAGCACTGAGCAATGCCTGATCGTCCCTGCGGTCCAGGGACAGCAGCACCCGCACGCGTTCGCCGCTGGACAGGCGCATCAGGCTGGAGGCGCTGAGCACCTGGTTGCCGTTGCTGTCGTCCCAGTTCAGGTAACCGAGGGTCTGGCGTGGTGCGAAGTCGGTCAGCAACGGTTCCTGTGGCTTGGCACCGACGCTCAGCAGCACCGCTTCATCGGGTGCGGTGCCGACGATGGTCAGGTAGAAATTGTCATGCCCCATCACCAGGTCCATCAGCGAATGCGGGCGGGCTTTTATGTCGCGGGTGTCCAGGCCGAGGGCGAGGCTGTGCTGGATCTGCTCCATCTTGCTTTCCAGGCCCTTGCGCGCCAGTTTCTCAAGCTCGTGGGTCAGCGCCAGGTAGGCCAGTGTTGCGAGCAGCACCACCAGGCCCGCGCCCATCAGGCTCACCGTCAGCCCGAGGCGCATCGACAGGCTGCTGGCTTTCATTGGCGGGCCTCCAGCACATAGCCCACGCCGCGAATGGTATGGATCAGCTTGACGTCACTCTGGTCATCGACCTTGGCCCGCAGGCGGCTGATGGAGACCTCCACCACGTTGGTGTCGCAGTCGAAATTCATGTCCCACACCAGGGAAATAATCTGCGTGCGGGTCAGCACTTCGCCGGACTGACGCATCAGCACATGCAGCAGCGCGAACTCCTTGGTGGTCAGGTCAATGCGCCGGGTGCCGCGATAGGCGCGGTGGCGGCGCGGGTCCAGTTCAAGGTCCGACACGCGGAAGACTTCCGGCACCGGTATGTGCTCGCTGCGGCGCAACAGCGTGCGCACACGGGCCAGCAATTCGGGGAATTCGAAGGGTTTGACCAGGTAATCATCGGCGCCCATGTCCAGGCCCTTGATCTTGTCAGTCAGCCGGCCACGGGCTGTGAGCATCATCACCCGTTGGTTGCTGTCGCGGCGCAGTTGCTCAAGCACTTCCCAGCCGTCCTTGGCCGGCAGGTTTACATCGAGAATCACCAGTTCATAGGCGTGTTGCCCGGCCAGGTGCAGGCCGTCCACGCCGCTGGCGGCGCAGTCGACCACGTAACCGCTTTCGGTCAGGCCCTGCTGCAGGTAGGCGGCGGTTTTTTGCTCGTCCTCAACCACAAGGATACGCATGGGGATTTACCTTTTACTGATAGAGAGAGACTGAAATTCGAATTTTCCGAAGCCTGAAGGCTGAAGTAGCTACAGGGTCAATCAGCCAGTTTGTGACTGGTTGTTGCGTTGCAGAACGGGCGGGCAAAAAAAACGCCCCATCCGGGGCGTTAAAAATTCATCTCTTTCCAAAGGAGCTACACAAAAGCTTCAGAGATGAATGTGCTCGGTGTGCGCCGTTCAGATCGACTGCTTCTGTGCGTCGGCGGGCGCGGTCTCGGCCACGGACTGTTCACCGTGGACCTGTTGCTGTTGCTGGCGGAACTCGGCGAGGAACTGCCGGGAACGGTCGGCGCCGTCGTCGGCGAATGCGAGGGTGGAAGTGGCGCCGAGAAAACTGATCAATAACAGGTGGGATGGCTTCATGACGTGTCTCCAAATAAGGCGTGTGCCGTTAGTTGTGACCAGTATATGAAGCGCAACTTAACGAGAAGGTGAGGCGCATATTACAGTTCTGACAGGCTTCAATTTGTGAACAGATGTTAGTCAACGGCAAATGAATGTAAGCATTTGCCGTTGTGTTCATTTACAGAATTGCCAATGGGTATTCGACAATCAACCGAACTTCTTCCAAGTCCGACTCAAAGGCACTTGAGCGAACGGTCGCCTGGCGCAAACGCAGCGACAGGTCTTTCAAGTTACCGCCCTGCACCACGTACTTCGCCTCGATATCCCGCTCCCAGCGGCGTTGATCGGTCAGCGGGTCGCCGGCCGCGTCACGGCGCATGTACACGCTGTTGGCGTTGCTGTAGTCGGCGCCGGTACCTTTGCCATAGCGGGTCATGAAGGTCAGGCCAGGAATGCCGAAGGCCTGCATGTCGAGGTTATAGGCGAGCATCCACGAGCGTTCCTTGGGCGAGTTGAAGTCGCTGTACTGGATCGAGTTGTTGAGGAAGATCGAGTCCGACATGCGCAGGTAGTCAAAGTCGTCATCGCCGTTGTTGCGCTGGTGCGACAGGGCCAGGCTGTGGGCGCCGACCTTGACCCCAAGCCTGGCGCTCCAGATGTTGTTATCGAACTCGCCAAGGCGTTTCTTGCCCTCGTCCACGGCCTTGTAATAGTTGAAGTCGCCAAACAGCGACACGTCATCGTTCAGCGGGTAGCTGGCGGCGCTGCCGAAGTAGTACTGGTCCCAGGCATCCTTCAGGCGGCTGGTGTACAGGCTGACGCTGAGGTGTTTGTTCACCTGGTAGTCGCCGCCGGCATAGCCGATCCAGGGTGAATCCACCTTGCCCGCATAAAAGGTCGCGAAGCCTTTATCCATGCCGCTTTGAGTAGGCTGGCTCATGCCGCTCAAGTGCCCGGCCTGCAAGCTCAAGCCGTCAATGCTGGTGTTTTGCACGGTGACGCCACGGAAGCTTTCCGGCAACACCCGCGAGTCGCCGTAGGCCACCACCGGGGTCAGCGGGAACACGTCACCGGCCTTGATCACGGTATCCAGCAGGCGCACTTTTACCGCGCCGCCGAGCTTGCTGTAGCCGTCCTCGGGGTGGTTGTCGCTGTCTACCGGCAGTACGCCGAACGAGCCCTTGCCGCCGCTGCGACCGGTGCCGGAGTCGAGTTTCAGGCCATACATCGCAAACGCATCGAGGCCGAAACCCACCGGACCCTGAGTGAATCCGGATTCGAACTTGCCGATAAAACCCTGGGCCCAGGCTTCGGAATAGCCATTGCCGGTGGGGCTCGACTGGCCCTTGCGGTCATCGCGGTTGAAGTAGAAGTTGCGGGCCAGCACGTTCAAGGTACTGCCTTCGATAAACCCTTCGGGTTTTTCTTCCACGGCCATGCCTGACAGCGGGGTGAGCCCCGCCAGGGCGGCAATCATGGAGAGGGAAAGTGTGCGGTTAGTGCTCATGTAGCGCTCCTCGGTAGTGGCAGCTATCAGCTTCTTATCGATGGGGCATTCTTGTTGTGATGGTGCCCGGGCAGATAGTTGCAAACACGAGATAACGGCGAGGTGGCGCACAGATTACAATTTTGGAATTTCAATAAAACATAACGGATAAGTAATCTTTCGGTGAACGTTGCGACAGGCTTGGTTAGTTATTCTTGCTCTGAACTTTTAATTCAATAAGTCAGACGAGGACACCCTCATGAATACCCTGAAAACCACTGTCGCTGCATTGGTCCTGATCGTTTCCGCCAGCGCGATGGCCGAAGGTGGAGGCGACCGCACCTTCGCCCAATTGATGCAAAACAATGAGCAAGCCATGGCCGCCTACGCCGCCAGAAAGGGCAAGCCTGCGCCCGAGGTGCTGGTGTATCGCTACGGCATGAAGCTGGACATTGCCAAGGTGGTGAATGTCACGCCGCCGATCCGCTCGTGCAGCGCGGTGCCGTCACGCATGACCTACGAAGACTCCACCGGCAAGCTCAACACGCTCCACTACCAAGTGATGGGCATCTGCCGTAACAACGGCAGTTGAGTGGCTGAAAAAATATAGTTGGGCAATGGGCTAAAGCTCTCTTAAGAAAATGCCGGCAGCGCCGATGCAGGTCAGATCCCGCCCTCATTTGCCCACCGGTGCCTCCATGTTCAACACCCGTCTCAAGCAGGAGCTGTCTGCTCTTCGCGAAGAATTATCCAGTTTGCAGCAGGTCAAGGAGAGCCTGGAAAGCGAAATGATGGCCCTGACCCTGGATCCCGAAGGGCGCATCGAGTCCGTCAATGCCATCTTCCTTCAAGAGATGGCTTACCAGGCAAGCCAGCTGCAAGGCCGCCTGATCGAGGATCTGGTGCCGGCGCACGTCAAGCACGACACCTTTCAACTGCGCTTCACGAACGCCCTGGTGCGTGGCGAACACTTCGCCGGTTCCGTACGCCTGATGCGCGGCAACGGCAATGAGGCGTGGCTGCGCTCCATCGTGCAACCGGTGCGTGGCAGTGACGGGCGTATCAAGCATATTTCGATGTACTCCAGCGACCTGACCCGCACCATCGAGGCGTCCCGCGAGCACGAAAACCTGATCACCGCGCTGGTGCGTTCCACGGCAGTGATCGAGTTCGACCTCAACGGTAATGTACTGACGGCCAACGACCGTTTTCTCAACGGCATGGGTTACAGCCTGGCGCAGATCCAGGGCAAACATCACCGGATATTCTGTGAGCCGCAGGATGCCGGCAGCGTCGAGTACCAGCAGTTCTGGAAGCGCCTGAACGCCGGTGAATTCGTCGCGGGCCGCTTCAAGCGAGTGGACAGCCACGGGCGGGTGGTGTGGCTGGAGGCTTCGTATAACCCGGTGCTCGACGCCAACGAGCGGCTGTACAAAGTGGTCAAGTTCGCCACGGTGATCACCGACCAGGTCAACCAGGAACAGGCCGTGGCCGACGCGGCCAACATCGCCTACAGCACCTCGCTGCACACCGACAGCAGCGCCCAGCGCGGCACCACCGTGGTCACCCAGGCGGTGGAGGTGATGCGCGACCTGGCCAAGCACATGGAGCAGGCGGGTGAGGGCATTGAAGCGCTGAACGCCCAGTCCCAGGTGATTGGCAGCATCGTCAAGACCATCAGCGGCATCGCCGAGCAGACCAACCTGCTGGCGCTCAACGCCGCCATCGAAGCCGCCCGTGCCGGTGAGCAAGGCCGTGGTTTTGCGGTGGTGGCCGATGAGGTTCGGCAACTGGCGTCGCGTACCAGCAAGGCCACCGAGGAAATCGTCGGCGTGGTGCGCCAGAACCAGGACATGGCCCGCGATGCAGTGGCGCTGATGACCGATGGCCGCCTGCAGGCCGAGCAAGGGCTGGCATTGGCGGCCGAGGCGGGCACGGTGATCGTCGAGATCCAGGACGGCGCCCAGAAAGTGGTCAGCGCTGTAGGGCAATTCGCCAATCAACTGAGCAGCTAGTCACCCGGGCTCATGCTTGAGGTATCGTAGGTTTTTTTTCCGAGCCTTTCGTCCATGAGCCCTAACCATCGCCGTCCCGTCCCGCTGTCCAAGGCCTACCGCTTGCTCAACCACGGCCCGACCGTACTGGTCAGCGCCGCGCACAACGGCCAGCGCAACATCATGGCCGCGGCATGGGCGATGCCGCTGGATTTCGAACCGCCCAAAGTCGCCGTCGTGCTGGATAAGGCCACCTGGACCCGGCAACTGCTCGAAGGCGCCGGCACTTTCGTGCTCAACGTACCGTGTGCGGCCCAGGCCGATATCGTGCAGACCGTGGGCAACACCACCGGCAGCGAGACCGACAAGTTCGCCGCATATGACTTGCAGACGTTCAGCGGCGAACACACCGAAGCGCCGATGCTCGAAGGCTGCGTGGCGTGGCTGGAATGCCGCTTGCTGCCGGAACCGCATAACCAGCAGACCTACGATTTGTTCCTCGCCGAAGTGGTGGCCGCCCAGGCTGATGAGCGCGTATTCAGCGACGGTCGCTGGCATTTCGAAGGGCAGGATGCGCTGCGTACCTTGCACCATGTGGCGGGCGGGCATTTCCTGACGATTGGTGAGCCTATTGATGGGCGACAGCTTTAAGGCCAGTGCCAATTCTTCCGGTAAAGCCTGGTTTTGTGGCGAGGGAGCTTGCTCCCGCTGGAGCGCGAAGCGGTCCCATTGTTTCCTGCCAATACACTTGGTCGGTAGATATACGACTGCTGCGCAGCCGAGCGGGAGCAAGCTCCCTCGCCACAAAGGTTGTGCTACCACTGCGCCTTGCTGAGCGCCTCGGCAAACGCCATCAACTTCGGCGAGTACTGCCGCGATGGCGGATACACCAGCGATATCGCCCGACTGCGCCCGGCAAATTCCTCCAGCAAGGGCACCAGGCGCCCGGCCGCCAGATCTTCCCGCACCGCAAAGTCCATCACCTGGGCGATGCCGAATCCGCCCAGCGCGCCGTCCACCAGCGCATCGCCGATATCAAAGATCAACCGCCCCTCGACACTCACGTCCTGCACCCTGCCATCGAGCATGAACTGCCAGTCCACCAGCCGGCTGGTGCGCAGGTTACGTACGGTCAGGCAGTTGTGGTCCTGGAGTTCATCGACGGTTTGCGGCGTACCAAAACGCGCGAGATAAGCCGGGGCGGCGACGGTGACCCAGCGCAGCGGTGGCAGTGCCCGGGCGATCAGGCGTTGGTCCTGGATGTCGCCGGTGCGCAGCAAGGCGTCAAAGCCTTCGTCGACGATGTCCACCAGGCGGTCGGTCATTACCGCTTCAATGCGCAGATCGGGGTATTGCAGGGTCAGCTCGCCGATCACCGGCATCACCACCTTGCGGCCAAACAACGAGGGCGTGCTGATCTTCAGCAAACCGGACGGTGAGGCACGGCGGTCGAGCATTTGCCGCTCGGCTTCGGCCAGTTCCGCCAGCAGCGGCGCGCTGCGTTCATACAGCATCTGCCCGTCGGGCGTGAGGCTGACGCTGCGGGTGTTGCGTTGCAGCAGGCGCACACCCAGCTGGTTTTCCAGCCGGGAAATGGCCCGGGACAAGCCCGATTGGGTCAGCCCCAGGTCTCCGGCGGCGCGAGTGAAACTGCGGGTTTCGGCGACGCGCACCAGCAGGCGAACAGCATTCAGATCCATGATTAAAGTCATTACTGAAAGAGTGATAGGGCTATTTATCATCTGTTGGGCATGAAAGAAACTGGCGCCTCTCATTTTCAGGCAGGACGCTGTGATGTCTTCTTCTCGACCCTCTGGCTGGATGCTGTTGCTGCTGGCAACCGCGCAACTGATCATCGCCCTCGACGCGACCATCGTGTTTGTCGCGCTGCCGCAAATCGGCAGCCACCTGGGGTTTTCTGCCCAGCAATTGCAGTGGGTGGTCAGTGCCTACAGCGTGGCGTTTGGTGGCTTCCTGTTGCTGGGCGGTCGGTCGGCGGACCTGTTGGGCAAGCGGCGCTTGTACATGCTCGGCCAGTCGCTGTACGCGCTGTCTTCCCTGGCGGCGGTGCTCGGTGGCAGCGCCTTGCTGCTGGTGCTGGCGCGGGCGGTGCAGGGCGTGGGCGGGGCGCTGTTGTTCCCGGCCACGCTGGCGCTGATCAACACCCACTACGCCGAAGGGCCCGCGCGTAATCGGGCGTTTGCCGTGTGGAGCGCGGCGTCTGCGGCGGGCCTGGCAATGGGCGCGTTGCTCGGCGGCGTGCTGACCCAGGCGTGGGGCTGGGAAGCGGTGTTTCTGGTGAACGTGCCATTGGCCGGTGCCTGTGCCCTGGCGGCGCGCTACTGGATTCCCGCCGATGGCGAGCGGGCCCGCGGGCGCAACTTTGATATCAGCGGCGCGTTGACCGTGACGCTGGGCGGCACCTTGCTGGTGTTCTCGCTGGTGCAGGGGCCGGAGTGGGGCTGGGCGGCGCCGTCGACCCTGGGCTGCATGGCCTTGGCGTTGGTGCTGCTCGGATTGTTTGGGTGGATCGAACACCGGGGCCGTGATCCCCTGATGCCGCTGCGCTTGTTGGGCTATCGCGAGTTGCGCATGGCCATGGTGTTGACGGCGGTGTTCATGAGCAGCTTTGGCGTGCAGTACTACTTTCTGGCGGTGTACTACCAGCAGGTCTACGGCTATAGCGTGTTGCAGGCGGGGTTGGCGTTTTTGCCGGCGACGCTGGTGTGCACCGCGGGTATCTGGCTGGCGGAGCGTTCATTGGCGCGTCTGGGGTTGCGCAACACCCTGGTCAGCGGCCAGTTGGCGGGCGCGGTGGGTATCGCTTTGGTATGTGTGGCGTTGCCGACGGGGGCGGGGTTCTGGTCGTTGCTGCCGGGGATTTTCATCCTGAGTATTGGCCAGGGCATGACCTGGACGGCGATGTGGGTGGCCGCCGGGCTGGGCATCCGGCCGGGCGAGCAGGGCGTGGCGGCAGGCATGGCGTCCACCAGCCAGCAGATTGGCGGTGCGTTGGGGCTGGCGTTGCTGGTGTCGTTGGCGAACGCCGGTGGGTCGACGGGCGCGGCGCAGGCGGGCGGGATTGAACTGGCGTTGTGGTGGAGCGCGGCGATTGCCCTGGCAGGTGCGGTGCTGGCGTTGGCCCTTAAAGAACGAGCGCCAGCGTCGAATACGATTTCGGCAGCGACATAGTTCAAATGTGGGAGCGGGCTTGCTCGCGAAGGCGGTGGATCAGTCAATGCATTCAGTAGCTGACACACCGCATTCGCGAGCAAGCCAGCTCCTACAGGTTGATCGCATTTCAAGGCGGGATTTCAGCGCCCGAGCATCTTCACCCAGCGCGACGGCGGCATGCCGAAAGTGCTGCGGAACTGGCGGGTCATGTGGCTCTGGTCGGTGAAGCCGGCGGTCAGTGCCGCATCCACCAGTGACTGGCCCTGGCCCAGCAGGCTGCGCACCAGGTCCAGGCGACGCATGGTCAGGTAGCGATAAGGGCTGGTACCAAACAACAATCGAAAATCCCGCG
The DNA here is from genome assembly GCF_030815935.1 of Pseudomonas sp. W2I6. Classification (NCBI taxonomy): domain Bacteria; kingdom Pseudomonadati; phylum Pseudomonadota; class Gammaproteobacteria; order Pseudomonadales; family Pseudomonadaceae; genus Pseudomonas; species Pseudomonas sp. W2I6. The sequence continues at coordinate 42,948 of NZ_JAUSXJ010000001.1, forward strand.
ATAACGCCCAGCGGTCGCGGTTGGCGTATTCCGCCATCTCATCGAGGGTGATCGGGCGGCCCAGCGCGCTGTGGATAAATTCCCGCGCACGCTCGGCGGCGCGGTAGTCGAAGGTCTTGCGGTTCACCGTGATGCCCGACGCGTTATTCAGCGCCTGGGCCAGGTCAAACATCGCGTCCTGTTCCTGCAGCGGGTCAATCGGGCAATCCAGGCTTTGCAGCAACACTTCACTGGCGCGGTACAGCCACGGGTCGCTGGACAATCCGCCGGGGATGAACGGTAACGGCTTGCCGCCGAGCACCTGCTGGATCAGCGCCGGCTCCACGTAAATCATCCGGTATTTGAAACCTTCCTCGCTGCCGGCCCAGCCGTCATGCACTTCATCGGGATGGATCACCATGGTCCGCCCCGGCAGGCTGTGGGTCATGCCGCCGCGATAGTGAAAGCTCTGCACACCGAACAGGGTACGGCCGATGGCATAGGTGTCGTGGCGATGGGGGTCGAAGCCAAACCCGGCAAAATACGCCTCGATGCGCTCCAGGCCACTGGCGTGGGGCGCGCGGTGCAGCCAGTCGATATTGGTCGCCATGATGAGTTGTCGCGCAAAGAGATGGAAATACGGTAACCCAGTCTGAATCCGCTGTCTGCCGGGGTCTTGTACGATTGTGCAGGGCGGGTACCGGGCATATGATCCTTATTCCTGCACTGCCCTCGGCGGAATCCCACATGGAATTGTTCAATCCGGCCTACGCGGCTCCTCTGGTCTCGCTGGCCCTGCTCTGGACCGTCGCGGTCGTCACGCCCGGCCCGAACTTCTTCAACACCGCGCAACTGGCCGCCAGTTGTTCACGCCGCCATGGCGTGGTGGCGTCGGCTGGCGTGGCCACCGGCACGGTGATCTGGGGGCTGGCGGGTGGGCTGGGGATCAAGTCGCTGTTCACCGCAGCACCCATGTTGTACCTGGCGTTCAAGATCATCGGCGGCTGCTACCTGATTTACCTGGGCTTGAAACTGTTCCGGCGCTCGGCACCGTCGATGGCCCAGAACCTGTTGCCCGACGAACCTCGGCGTTCACTGTTCTCCGCCTGGCGCCTGGGTTTGCTGGGCAACCTGTCCAACCCCAAGGCGGCGCTGTTCGTCGCGACGATCTTTGCATCCACCATGCCGCAGTCACCGTCGCCGACGCTGCTGACCCTGGCCGTGATCACCATGGCGACCTTGTCATTCAGTTGGTACTCCTGCGTGGCGCTGGTGTTTTCCAGTGAGCGGATGGCCAACGTCTATGCCCGCTCGCGCAAGTGGCTGGACCGGTTTGCCGGTGGTTGTTATGTGCTGTTCGGGGCCACGCTGGTAGCGAATCGCTGACGGCTCATGGTAAGAAGCCTTACTTTCAAACGTGAGGCCGATCATGAGCAAGCTGCGGGTAGGGATTATTTTTGGTGGCCGTTCGGCCGAGCACGAAGTGTCGCTGCAATCGGCGCGCAACATCGTCGATGCACTGGACCGTTCGCGCTTTGAGCCGATCCTGATCGGCATCGACAAGGCCGGCCACTGGCACCTCAACGACACCTCGGGCTTTCTGCTCAACGAAGAAAACCCGGCGCTGATCGCCCTCAATCAATCCAATCGTGAACTGGCCGTGGTGCCGGGCAAGGCCAGCCAGCAACTGGTGGAAACCGCCAGCCAGGCCTCGCTGGAACATGTCGATGTGATCTTCCCGATCGTCCACGGCACCCTCGGCGAAGACGGCTGCCTGCAAGGCCTGCTGCGCATGGCCGACTTGCCGTTTGTCGGCTCCGACGTGCTGGGCTCGGCGGTGTGCATGGACAAGGACATCAGCAAACGCCTGCTGCGCGATGCCGGGATTGCCGTGACGCCGTTCATTACCCTCAACCGTCGCACGGCGGCGCGAACCACCTTCGAACAAGCCCGGCAGAAACTCGGAGTGCCGATGTTCGTGAAACCGGCGAACCAGGGTTCGTCCGTGGGCGTGAGCAAGGTGGGCAGCGAGGCTGAATATCATGCCGCCGTAGAACTGGCCCTCGGGTTTGATGAAAAGGTGCTGGTGGAGTCGGCGGTAAAAGGCCGGGAAATCGAATGCGCCGTGTTGGGTAACGAGAATCCTATCGCCAGTGGTTGCGGCGAGATCGTGGTGCGGGACGGGTTCTATTCCTACGACAGCAAATACATCGATGACCAGGCGGCCCAAGTGGTGGTGCCGGCGGACATCAGTGTTGAAGCCAGCGAGCGCATTCGTGCGTTGGCTATCGAAGCGTTTGAAACCCTGGGCTGTGCCGGGCTGGCGCGGGTGGATGTGTTTCTGACGGATGAGGGGGAGGTGCTGATCAACGAGATCAACTCGTTGCCGGGCTTTACGCGCATCAGCATGTACCCGAAATTGTGGCAGGCGGCAGGAATGAGCTACAGCGAGCTGGTGAGCCGGTTGATCGAGCTGGCGCTGGAGCGGCATGCGGGGCGTAAGGGGTTGAAGATCAGCCGCTAAAGATCAAATGTGGGAGCTGGCTTGCCTGCGATAGCGGTGGATCAGTGAATAAAATATTGACTGACACTCCGTCATCGCAGGCAAGCCAGCTCCCACACTAGATTTGCGCAGTCCTGGAAATCCACGAATACAACAACGTCTTGCGCTCCGTACTGTCATGGGTCCTTCGGCGGTAACTCGCAAATGCAGGCGAGGTGCAATACGTACACACCTCGCTCACCTCAACCTGCTCACGTTTTATCCCTGCCGCCTCCAGCAAGATCAGCGCATAGCGGCTCAAATCAAACCACGCACTCAAGGCCTGCCTGGGTTCTGGCGGCTGAATCTCCGGTGCCAACAAAGGCCCCGGCTGCTCGAACGTCCACGGCGCATTTCCATCCCGCCACAAATGCCCCTGACTCGCCTGCAACTGCGCCACAAACTCGCCACTCACCTCATAACAACAAGGCTTGATCGACGGCCCGATCGCAATCCGCAACTGGTCCAACGCCACTCCCTCGGCGGCAAACCGTTGCATGGCATTGGCGATGATCCCGCCTTGCAGCCCCTTCCAGCCGCCATGAATCGCCGCGACAAAATCCCCGCTCTCCGAGGCCATCAGCAACGGCAGGCAATCGGCGGTGATCACCGCAATCGGCTGCGCCTCCCGGCTGAAAACCCCGTCAGCCTCCACCGTGTTGGGCGTAAGCTGCGGGTGCCATTCAATGGTCGTGGCGCTGTGCACCTGCTTGCAGATGAACACCTCGTCGGGCCGCAATGGATCGTCAATCGTACAAAACCCATGGTCGACGCCAGCCAGGGCGCCGAGGTTATTTGCCTTGTGCACGCGCAGCTCTCCAGTGAGTCAATTCAATCCCCCAGTGCTTCGCCTTCACGGCGTGGATCAGCCCCGCCGACCAACGACGCCTTGCCCTGCGCATCGCGCACCCGGACGATCGCCTGGGCGCCGCTGGTCATGTCGATTTCGCTCAGGGCGTGGCCCTTGTCCTTCAGTGCCTGTTTCAGCTGAGCACTGAACAACCCGGCTTCCAGCTCGGTCGCGCCGTTGCGACTGCCGAAGTTGGGCAGGCCGACGGCCGCTTGCGGGTCGAGGTTCCAGTCGAGCATGGCCACCAGGGATTTGCTCACATATTCGATGATCTGCGAACCGCCCGGCGAACCCACAGTGGCCACCCACTCACCGCTCTGGCGATCAAACACCAGGGTCGGTGCCATCGACGAACGCGGGCGCTTGCCCGGCTCGATCCGGTTGGCCACCGGCTGGCCGTTCTCTTCGGGGATGAAGGAGAAGTCGGTCATCTGGTTATTCAGCAAAAAGCCCTGGACCATTACATGGGAACCGAATGCGGACTCCACCGTGGTGGTCATCGACACCGCGCCACCCACGTCATCCACCGCCACCACTTGCGAGGTGGAAATGCGCAACGGCGAGCGATCCGGCGCGTAGGCCACTTCAATTCCCGCAGGCTTGCCCGGCTTGGCGACGCCCATGCTGCGCTCACCAATCAATGCGGCACGGCCGGCCAGATAGTCCGGCGCGACTAGCCCGGCCACCGGCACCGGCACGTAGTCGGAATCCGCCACGTACTGGGCGCGGTCGGCATAGGCCAGGCGGTCGGCCTCGGCGATCAGGTGCACCGCTTCGGGCACCGGTTCCAGGCCGGCCGGGGAGTCGTTCTTCACCGGCTTCAACAGCCCAAGCGTCATACGCGGGTCGCGGGCTTCCAGGGCCTGCAACGTGCCGAGGATCTGCGCAATGGCGATCCCGCCCGACGACGGCGGCGGCATGCCGCAGACTTTCCAGCGCTTGTAGTCGGTGCACAACGGCGCCCGCTCAACCGCGCTGTAACCCTTGAGGTCAGTCAGCGTCAGGCTGCCGGCGTTGCTGTTGCCTTGCACCTTGCGTGTGATTTCGTCGGCAATCGGGCCGTAGTACAGCGCGTCCGGCCCTTCCTTGGCGATGCGCTTGAACACGTTGGCCAGCGCCGGGTTTTTCAGCAGCGTACCGGTGGCCTTCGGGCTGCCGTCGGCATTCAGGAAGTACGCGGTCATTTCCGGCGAGCGGCTGATGTAGCGGTCAGCGGCAATCAGGCTGTGCAGGCGCGCAGAGATCGGGAAACCCTCTTCGGCCAGGCGAATGGCCGGCTCAAACAGTTTGGCCCATTGCAGGTGGCCGGTCTTTTTATGGGCCATTTCCAGGGCGCGCAACACCCCCGGGGTGGCCACCGAACGCCCGCCAATCTGTGCCTGCGGGAACGACATCGGCGTGCCATCGGCGTTGAGGAACAACCGCTCGGTAGCGCCCGCCGGTGCGGTTTCGCGACCGTCGTAGGCGTGCACCTGCTTGCCGTCCCACAGCATGATGAACGCACCGCCGCCGATCCCGGAGGACTGCGGCTCCACCAGGGTCAGCACGGCCTGCATGGCAATCGCGGCGTCGATGGCCGAGCCGCCCTTGCGCAATATCTCGCGCCCGGCTTCGGCGGCCAGCGGGTTGGCGGCGGCGGCCATGTGGCGCTCGGCGTGGCGGGGGCTCATGTCGGTGCGATAGCCCGAGCCGAGCTCCGGGGCGGGCGGCAGTTCCGGCGCGGTGGCGCTGTGGCAGGCGGCGAGGGTGAGGGCGGCGGTGATCAGCGAGAGGGTGAAAAGGCGTTGGCGGTGAAAAATCGAAAACACGCGATGACTCCGTTCATTTGAGAATGATCTGTTGTCCGTGGGGAGGGAATGTACCTCAGTGGTTTGCAGGTTGGGAGATTGATCTGTATTTGGTTGTGCGGTACAACTATGTTCCTCATCATTCGGGCAAGAGGTTTCCCCCCGTGAACCGTTCCAAGCCAGACCTTATCGATCAGATCCGCTGTGCCTCGCGTCTTATGGTGCGAGAGCTGGGCTTCATGCAGCCGAAGTTGGCGGCCAGCAGTTACCCACCGTCATCGGTGCACACGATTGTTGAAATCGGCGAGCGTGGCGCGCTGACAGCGGTTGAACTGGTCATGTTGCTGGGGCTGGAAAAGTCGTCGGTGAGCCGCATGGTGCGCAAGCTGGTCGAGGCGGGCGAGCTGGAAGAGTTTGCCAACGAGGACGATGCCCGTTCGAAAAAGCTGCGGCTCACCACACGAGGCCAGAAGACGTTACGCGACATCGAAACGTTTGCCCGGCGCCAGGTGGGCGAGGCGATTGGCGACTTGTCCAGCGAACAGCAACAGGCCGTCAGCCGCGGGCTCGATCAGTACGCCGCAGCCCTGCAAACCCAACGTACCGGCGCCCGGCAGCCGAGGCACTACCGCATTGCCCATGGCTACCGGCCAGGCATCATCGGGCGTATCGCGCAGATGCACGCCGAGTACTACGCCCAGCATGCGAATTTTGGCCAGCCGTTTGAAAGCCTGGTGGCGGCGGACATGGCCGAGTTGATGGGGCGCCTGGCCAACCCGCGCAACCAAGTCTGGGCAGTGCTGGACGCAGAGCAGATCGTCGGTTCGATCGCGATTGATGGCGAGGGCGAAAACGGCGAGGCGACCCTGCGCTGCTTCATCCTCGACCCGTCTGCCCACGGCCAGGGCTTGGGCAAACGGCTGTTGCAAGAGGCGCTGGATTTCTGTGACGGGCACCGGTTCCCGGCGGTGCGGCTGTGGACGTTCAAGGGCCTCGATGTGGCGCGCAAGCTTTATGAAAGCGCGGGCTTTGTGCTGGAGTCGGAACAGGAGGGGCAGCAGTGGGGCAAGTCTGTGGTGGAGCAGTGTTTTGTGCGGCAAGGGGTTTGACATACAGCGCCCCAGTAAGAGGCGCTCAGTGCTGATGCCGGTAGCGGGGAATGTCATGTGTCACCTTCTTGTGGTTCGCCAGCCAGGCTGGCATTCACATAATTCTTACCCGGGCACAGCTATGATGCTCGTCCTTATGCAATAAGCCTGACAGGGCGACCCATTATGAATGTGAGCGTTCTCTACGCATTGGCGGCGGCGGCGTTGTTCGGCGCCAGCACTCCGCTTGCCAAGCTCCTGGGGGTGGATACGCCGCCCATCCTGTTGGCCGGGCTGCTCTATCTGGGCAGCGGCCTGGGCCTGGCCATCGTTCGGTTTGCTCGCGACCACGGCTGGAAACGGCCCGGGCTTGCAGCCGGAGAGTGGCCCTGGTTGGTGGGCGCCATTGTCTTTGGGGGCGTGCTTGCGCCTGTGGCGCTCATGTACGGGCTCACCCGCACAGCGGGCGCCACCGCATCGCTGATGCTCAATCTTGAGTCGGTGCTCACGGCCGTGCTGGCGTGGGTCGTGTTCAAAGAGAACGCAGATCGCCGCATCGTGATCGGCATGATCGCTATTGTTCTGGGCGGGATCGTTTTGTCATGGCCGCAAGGGGCAGCGACGGCTCATGATTGGACGGGGCCGCTGGCCGTGGCTTTCGCCTGTTTTTGTTGGGCCATCGACAATAACCTGACCCGTAAGGTCTCTGCCTCGGACGCGCTGTTTATCGCCGGGAGCAAAGGCTTGGCGGCGGGGGTGGTCAATTGCTGTTTGGCGTTGGCCATCGGGTCGCAACTGCCAGCGGTGGCCGCGCTGGGGTCAATCTTGGTGGTTGGGCTGCTTGGGTATGGCGTGAGTCTGGTGCTGTTTGTGCTCGCTCTGCGCGGGCTTGGCAGTGCGCGCACCGGCGCCTATTTTTCCACGGCTCCTTTCCTGGGCGCGGTCATCTCGATCCTGATCCTGGGCGAGTCAGTTTCGCTGATGTTCTTGCTCGCGGCCGCCTTGATGGCCATCGGGGTGTGGATTCATCTGATGGAACATCATGCGCACGAGCATCAGCACGATCCCCTCATGCACGGTCATCGCCATACACACGATGAGCACCACCAGCATGTGCATAACTTTGCGTGGGACGGTACCGAGCCACATAGTCATGCCCATGAGCACGCACCGATCCAGCACAGTCATGCGCATTTTCCCGATGTGCACCATCGGCATAAACACTGACGTCTGTGGGGCAATAGGGCGGTTTACTTTTCTTCAGGCATAAAAAAACGGCCTACCTTTCGGTAAGCCGTTTTTAGTACTTGGTGGTACACATTCATTTGAACTGATTGCGTAACCTTATGTATATAAAGGTTTTATTTTTTGATGTTCATTTGGGCATACATGTGGGCATACACGCCGCATTTTGCTGGCTACTGCTTTCTTGGTAATCCGGCTTTGTAAGGCGCCACCAGATGGTTGGCGGTGTATTTCATGGTGAGCAATCAGGTCGGGTTCAACTGAAATTGATCAGCTGTTCCTGAATGGAGAGAGGAGTTGTTCTATCAGCGGAGTAGGGGCTTCTACACCGGCCTCAATGAATGTCTGTTCGGTCATCTTTGTAAAGGCAGGTTCAACTGATCTGAGTTTAGCAATGGCGTCTGGAGCAATGCTAAGAAGCTCACGAACCAAAGCCGCTGCGTTTGCGTACGGAACCTCTGGAGTATTGTATGAGTAGCTTAAAGCATGCGCGATGTAGCGCTCTGAGTAGACAGTTGCAAGTCCTTCCTCAATAACGGGCACTACGGGCGACCCGCAGGGGGACAGCAGATGTATGCATTCGTGCGCCAGTTGATAGCAAGCAGTGACCGTATTGTTGAGTGCACTCTCACTGAGCCTGATCACGATGCCTTTACCTGGTTTGGTGAACCAGAGGCAGGGGGTCACTCCCTCGAACTCTACTCCAAGCACTGTCCAGGATTGATCCCGTTGGCCGTATTCTTCCTCAGCCTTATAGAGCATGTCTCCGAGGCGACGAGCAAGTGTCAAAGAGTTTCCTTTGCTGCAGAAATGGCTGACTTCCAATGTGATGGTCCTTGAGTTGTGGTCGCTTGTGGATCTTATGCTACAGGAATCGTGCCGGGGCCCCTGTAGCGTTGGCATCGACACGGGGCATGAAACCCGCGGGACCGCGTTAGCGGCAGCCGTGCCAGCTTACTGAAATTTCAATGTTGAAATTGAAAGGATCTTGAAGAAAAGAGGGCATCGTTACCGCATTGGTAATGGTGCACGCGGAGGGTCCAAACGGTAGGGCAAATGCACGGGTGAACTGGAGTTCACCGGGTTCACCTGTTCACTAAGCTGGGTGACTTTCTGCTAACACGATCCTGCGGGTTTTATGCCCCGTGTCTTCCCGAAAGACCTAGGGTCCCCAGCAAGGTTTCTATACATAGTGCAAATAGCAGTTCGCCCCGGTTCATTACGCTGGGGGCCTTTTCGCTGACATGATAACGCGGGTTTTCTATCCCGTGCCAACTCAATTCGAAGGGGCCCGCTATCTAGCCAACGCTTAGAGCATGATCGGTCTCCATTCGCTGGAGGAGCAACACTAATGGGGCTCGGGGGGGGAGCCTAATAAAACCGTGTTACGCGTGTTACGCGTGTTACGTGTGTTACGTTTGTTTATAACTATATGATTTTAAATGGTTTATGTGGTGTTACACAGCTGTGCTTCGATTGCCGATAGGCGTGTTACATGGCAAGCAGGTGTTACATCAATCACTGCTCTACGAGGAGCGGTTTATGATGACCAGGGCGAAAAGGGCAGCTAGCCAAAAGCAGACCGTTCGGTAATGACCTATCAGGTCTACCTTGAGGTGTGGAGGTTTCTTCTGAATCCGTTGCGCTTCAAGGGGCCGCAATCAACTCTGAAGGGATAGACATGCGTGCTGTGCCGCTCTTAACGTCCGTTCAAGGGGTTCCATAGCCCCGAATAAACTGCATAGCCTGCCTATCAAAAGGTCATTACACTGGAAATCGCCAAGCGGAAGCGGAGTCAAGGAACGATGGCAAATCCAACAGAGGTACCTTTTCATACTGCACGCCAGTTGCTGGACTACTTATCCCCTCTAAACCCTATTTGGGATGTTGGAAGATTCATCTTTAGAGGTCAGCCAAGTGATGGTTACAAGCTGACACCGTCAGTGTGCAGGCGTGGACCAGGCTCATTCGCCTATGGCTCGCCAAGGAGGATTTTTGATGCCTCGACGGCTGGGCAAGTGGCCTTTGAGCTGGAAATATTGAGGAGATTTCTGAGTGGCTGTGATCGCTCAGGGCTAAATGTTCCGGGTTACACCGAACAGTTGAGCGGAATACTTGCCGATGGTTGGGGGGCGTTCCAAAGTCCGCATATCCCTTGGCCGTCTACCCAATTATACGAAATCATGGCAGTAGCTCAACACTACGATGTTCCCACTCGCCTCCTAGATTGGACTGAGAGAAGCTTTGTTGCCTGTTACTTCGCTGCCTCATCGGCAAACCTGGAGATTGATACCAGGGAAATGCCGAGGCTGGCTATCTGGGCTCTGGACACCACTCATGCGGTGCACTGGAAAACAGTGAAGGTGATCAAGACTCCGGGGGGGACGAGCAAAAATCAGGCGGCTCAGTCTGGTTTATTCACCACGCATGAGGTTAAAGGATATAACCCAGACGATTTGTACCAAGTAGAAGCGCTAGAGGATGTTGAAGAGATTTACAGCATTACAGGGAGCCACACACCACTTGTCAAAATGACCTTGCCGATTGAGGAAGCCCCCGCTTTATTAGACCTTTGCTCGCGACTTGGCGTTGATGGCTCAACGCTCTTTCCCGGATTCCATGGTGTGGCAAAAAGCGTAAGGGATTGGGCTAATGTTGAGGTTGGCGTAAGGCCGTCTCAGTCACTCATTCAGGAATATAATGAAGACAGCTACGATCCAGACTTCCATTAAATAGCAGTTGCCTGTGGGGTATTCGAAGCAATTGACTGAATCGGCCCTGATTTTCAGGATACCTCCGACGGGCTCTTTGATTAAGGCTCTATTGGAACTATAACGATATCGCCGACATAATTCATCAAAAGGGGGCAAAATGCGCATGGATGACACTAAGAGTCTGGCTGAGGAAATTGAACGGAATAATTTTATGTTGGCTGCGCTGCATCATAAATCAGCCAGGAAATCTGCTTCGGCGAAGTTAAGAGAGTACCACAAGGACGATAGAATAATCGATGCATGGGAGTCTTTAGGGAAATCTGTAATAAGCTTGTACTCAGCCTGTCGGTCTGTAGATATAGCTGAAAAAACCTCCGGCGCGTGCTCCTTAGTAGAACGTAAGGTAAAGGTTCATATATATGAGCAGCTAGGTAAAAAGATAAGATCGACAAACAAAGAAACATTTGGTAGTGGCGTTCCTGCTAAAGAAAAAATCTCAACTGAAATTACAAACTCCCTGACAAACCAGTTGTTAGGGGCAATCCAACACAATCTAGGTTTTACTAGGCTAAATACAGATTTCATACAAAAATATATATCCCTAGACTCAATAGATATAGTGCCCGAAAAAGATAGCAAAACACAACTGCAAGAGTACTGTCAGAGTGTTAAGAAGCTGTTACCCAGTTATAGTTTGCTTGAGGAGATAGGGCCCGCACACTCACGAACTTTCAAAGTTCGGGTGGATGCTTTGAACATAAGTTGTGAAGGTGCTGGGCCGTCTAAACGATTAGCAGAGCTTGAAGCGGCTGGAAAATTTATTGAAAAGTACTCAATAAGGGTGCCGAGCAAAAAAAAACCAGTAAATGCAAATAATAAAATTGATTACATTTCAGCAGCGAAATTGATGCCGCTTCCACCTAACTCCCGAAAGGTTGGGTTGATTGTAGAAAAGCTTATGCTTCCCCATTGGTCTGTAACACTGGTTGGCCTAGCCCTAACTCATCGAAGCTACAATCTTAGCAAGTCAAACTCTATCCTGGGCAAAAACAATAGTGTTTTGGCCTTTTTAGGGGCGAGCGTCTTGGAATGGATAGCATTTGATACAGTTATTAGAAATCTAAGTTTGGATAATCTATCAAAAGCAGGTGGGGTTCGAGAAGTAGTTAGAGCGCTAGTTAACGAGTCTAGTATTAGTACAATTTACGAGGAGTTACTTTCGCAAGACGCGCTTTTGCTAGGGCCTGGTGAAAAGAATTTAACTCGGGCGATTAAAAGCGAGTTTGTTCAAGCATTATTCGGCGTGTTGTTCTTGGTCAAGGAGAAAAACTTAGAGCACGCAGCAAGCCTAATTCATGAAATTCCTATATTTATAGATTACTTTATAAATAAACCTAAAAGTATGGATTTGTCTCGCGATGAGATTGTGCCAATAAAAACGGTATTTCAAGAAAAATGTCAACTATTAGGGTTGAAAGTAAAGTTTCTAACCGATGTATATAATCGTAACCAGCAGCGTATTGCAACGCCTACCATAACACTCGAGTCAGAATACCTGGATTACGCACTAAAAATGCAAGGGGAAGTACAGTCATCCAGAAATAACGATGGAAAGCCAAATGTTGTGCTGGAATCTGAGCTCGCATTGAAAAACAAAAGCATGTTCGAAGCGGTTCTGTTTAGTGAACCATTTCCCACGTTCGAGCTTAATCAGGAAAACTACGTTAAGTGGATTTTCGAGCACGCCATTAGATTGGCGGGAAATGCTGGCGAGAAAAGTGGAACGCTCAGACTTTCGAAGCTAATAAATAAAAACTTTCTAGGAGTTGGTCTTGTCAGAGAGTTAAACTTCAGAGCCTTCGAAAGCTTCATTTGCTCCACTAGTAAACTTATTGATCTTAAAGCCGACAGAAACAAGTCAGACCTTCTAAAGTACTATGGTCATGCTGGCAGGAACGTAACGTCAAAAAAACTCAAAAGCTTATCCAAAACCATTAATTATCTTGAAGCAGAACTATCTAAAGCAGATCCGCTCCAAGAGTCACACGATTTACGAGATACGGCTGCTTTCAAAAGCTTTATCTCCGAAGCAACTACTTATCGTTTAAAGGGTGGAGACATTACCCTTACTAGCCTTGGGGGCGTTCTTGAAGAGTTCGATCTTCTTCAGCGCGGCTCGGCAAACATAGTTTGCCGAGCTGATCTCATTGAAAAAATTATAGAAGTTGATGGGGCACATCTGTGCTTACTTGATGTATTGAAAGATGCATTCCCTCAGGATGGCACTATAAATATTGAAGTGGACGTTGAGAATAGCGAGCTATGTTTAACCGTTAGAGATTTTACAGAGGAAAAGCTAGAGGCTATCCTTGCGTCCTCATCATGGAGTTACTTAAAGGTAATACTGCCTATAACAAATATAATCGCATCTAAAACAACTTTTAAAATCTGCATGAGCTCCGTTATAAAAAGCGCCACTAGAAAAATATCTTTAGAGCTCTGGTGGCGATATCATTTCAAAGATCCCTATGAAGCCGCAGCAAATGACCGAATAGCTTCAATATTGCACGACGTCAAAAACAGCATTTTGGGTTATTGCTTTACTTCAGAGCACGCTAGAAACAAAAGCTCAGGGCGTGAGCGTTATTTACTTGCTGCTGATGCTAGCCGTCATTTAGATACAGCTATAGCTACGCTGCGCATCGTAAAAAGCCTGTCTGAAGAAACTGGCTCAGCAAATATATCCTCAATGAAAGTCAGTACATTTATTAAATCATTGATCAGCGAGCTTTGGTCATGGATCCCAAACTCGGTCAATTTAATTTTTTCACCTTGTGACTCGCAAATTGAAATCTTTACTGATGAGCATCGATTGCGCTCGTTAATTACCAATGTGGTAAAAAATTCAGTAGAGGCAATGAGTGGCGATGGAAGTATTTATATATCATATGATATAGATATGGAGCTTGAAGGAATGGAATTCATTGTATCTGATACCGGCACTGGCTTTACTAATGAACAGCTTGTCGCGCTTGAATCTGGCGCTCCACTAAAAACATCTAAAGACACTGGGCATGGTATTGGCCTGATGGCCGTGATGTTAATTTCCAAGGAACTAGGTGGAAACATAGCTTTTTCAAATGGCGAGAATGTAGGGGCCACTGTGAAAATCTGGGTGCCTTCGATATATAGTTATGAAGATCAAAGTGGTGAGGACTTTTTGTGATAAATATTCTCTGGGCTGACGACCAAAAAGATGTCATTGCTAGCATAGTGCGAGTTCTAGGAATGGACGACATAAGCTTCGAGCTCACAAGTGATGGCGAGGATGCGTTATGTAAGATACAAGATAAGGCTTACGATCTCGTACTTATTGACTTAGCTATGCCTCCGGGCCGCTGGGGAGGGCTATGGCTTCTTCAAAAAATTAATGATTTGAAACTCAACCTCCCATCAATTGTGGTCTCCGGGGAGGGTAGCCAAGCTGAGACGATTAAGGCACTCCGATTGGGGGCTGTCGATTATGTTACAAAAGAGAACTTGATAACTGAGCTTCCCCAGCAACTCAAACGTGCTTTAGATAAAAAAGCAAAGCAACTCGCGAGCTTGTATTCTATAATTAAGGGTGGAGAAACAGACACTGTTGAATTCAAATCAACTCTAAGAACAAACTTGCGAACAGGTTTAAAAGATCGCGAAATGGAATTCTCAGTACTGAAGACACTAACAGGGTTTCTCAATGCTTCAGGTGGAACCTTGCTAGTCGGAGTTAGCGATGAGGGAATAGTATTAGGAGTTGAAAAGGATTTATTTCCTAATACTGATAAGTTCCAACTTCATTTTTGGAATATTTTCAGGGAGGCAATTGGCACAGAGTACTCGGAATTTATTAAAGCCGAAGTAATAGAAAGTGATGAGAAATTTATATTCTCTGTACGCTGCCTTCCTAGTAACAGGCCCGTTTTTCTGAAATGGAAAGCTATAGGGCAGAGTAAGGCTGATGAGCTGTTTTATCTGAGAGTCGGCCCTCAAACAGAACTGCTTGGCATAAGACAGGCGATAACCTATATTGAAGGCCACTTTTAATATAGTGACTTTAAATTGTCTTCATCTGTCTACAAATGGGCTCAGATCGACTCGCCAGCACTAAATGGCGAGTTGAAAAAATGCTGTGCCCCAAGGCGTTTTTCAAAAATTCTTCCCTCTTGTCTAGTTTTAGTGGTTGCACTCAACTTTCGGTGTTTAGCGCACAATTTCTCCAACCTTGCGAGCTATTTTTGGCCCATTCTCGATTTACAGGGCAAACAACGTGGGCAACTGAACAGTGAATTTCAGTCCCTCGCAGAAACACGTCAGCTTTTAGCTGAGTGCGGACTTACACCCAAGGCAGCCATAGACGAGAAGCCGAAAAGATCCGAACCCTCGCTTCTAAGCGAGAGGGTCCTGCGAAGCGGAAGCTGCACGGGCTTCCGCATCTTTATCACGCTCCCTTTCTTTTGAGTTGGACGTCAATGAAATCAAGCTCTGCCTTGATAGCATCAATCGTGAGCGTCTCAACTTTAGTGTCAGTGTTTGCCCTTGCGTTGAGCTTTTTCACGCCCGCCATGCCGGCAATTATTCCCTTCAAATGCAGCTTTCGGGCCTTTAGGTAATCAGGCATCTGAGCACTGTTCTGTGGTGGTTGGTTCATGGTTAGACCGATGGTAAGCCTGAAGCAACCCGCCTTCGCCGATTGCCTCGGGCAGGATTGAGGTTAGGCCGCCAACAGGTCAAGCAGGCGGTGGGGAACGATAGGGGTAGATAGAGGTGGACAGCCAGACACAAGAAAGCCCGCACAAGGCGGGCTTCTTGAGGTGATTCATAGACTGCTGTAGACATCTATGGATCGGTACTTGGTGGCTACACAGGGACTTGAACCCCGGACCCCAGCATTATGAATGCTATGCTCTAACCAACTGAGCTATGTAGCCAAGTGGCGCGCATTATTCGCGGAGAACGGGAATGCGTCAAGCGCTTTTTTTGAAAATTTATCTACGCTATCAACTGTTTAACGGGAAACACCGGGTTTGGTGACGAGCGGTTGGGGTTTGCGCAGGTCCCAAGGCAGCGAAGATCAAAAGGTGGGAGCGGGCTTGCTCGCGAATGCGGTGTGTCAGTCAGCAGAGGTATTGGCTGGTCCACCGCCTTCGCGAGCAAGCCCGCTCCCACATTTGATCTGCGGTGTTCTGGCGTTCGCGCGTCAGGTTTTGCGCGGGTGCAGGCACTCTATCGAGCGGTCGACCATGGCCTTGGCGATTTCCAGCAGGTGCCACACGGCGAGCACTTTGGCGCGCTCGGGGCTTTGCAGTTGTTCGCCACAGTCGAGCGCGGTGGCTGAGGCGCTGTGCAGCAGGTCGGCGGTGTAGAGCAGGGAGTCTTCGAAGCTGATTTCGTCGCTGATGGCGTAGAAGTTTGTCGAGGGTTGCGGCGGGTCGGTGGGTAAGTAGTGGTCGAGCGCTCGGTTGAAGGCGGCGCGGTCTTTGGCTTGGTCACGGGGTGGATCGGGGACAATTTTAAACATGGCATAGCTCCTGATTAACTTGGAGCCGTACCGTTCGCGACTAAACGAAGGGTGGCGACTGTACGCAGGTTAGTCGACCGGCTAATCAGGAAAACCCGGCGCACCCGAAGGTGCCCTGCGCACAGCCACCATGAGACCTCATGAAAGCATGCGCCTGATATAAGTCCGGGCGACTAAACCCGATCACTGAAAACCAGCGACGGACCGAAGACTAGCCACCGACTCCCCCAGGCACAAGGCCGAAAGATTCTCTAGGAAACGTCCCGCAAATTAAAGGGATTCATCTTGCTGGCCCTTTACAAACCATGACCGCTGCATCGATTCATCTACTCGTTAGCCTGCTAACGGGATAGCCTTCCTGCACCCAAAAGTGGCACATTGTCGCACCTGCACCTGTGCATCCATCTGCTGTACGGAAAACCTCCCATGGCTCTGAGCAATTCCCAGCCCTCCGTGGCTACGACGCCTGCCGCCGGGCAAACCAGCCCGTTGGTGATGCGTGTAATCGGCGCGGTGGCGCTGGCGCATTTGATCAATGACTTGATCCAGTCGGTACTGCCCTCGATCTACCCGATGCTCAAGGCCAATTACGGCCTGACGTTCACCCAGGTCGGCCTGATCACCCTCACGTTCCAGCTCACCGCGTCCCTGCTGCAGCCGTGGGTGGGTTATTACACCGATCGCCATCCCAAGCCGTACCTGTTGCCCTGCGGAATGATCTGCACGCTGGTGGGCATCCTGATGATGTCCCAGGTGGGCAGCTTCCCCCTGATCCTGCTGGCGGCGGGGTTGATCGGCATCGGCTCGTCGACCTTCCACCCGGAAGCCTCCCGCGTGGCGCGCCTGGCCTCGGGCGGGCGTTATGGTTTGGCGCAGTCGACGTTCCAGGTGGGCGGTAATGCCGGCTCGGCCTTCGGCCCGTTGCTGGCGGCGGCGATCATCATTCCGTTCGGCCAGGGCAATGTGGCCTGGTTCGGCCTGTTCGCGGTGTTTGCGTTGTTTGTGCTGTATGCGATCAGCCGCTGGTACGCCCACCACTTGAACCTGTTCAAGCTCAAGCAAGGCCAGGCGGCCACTCACGGCCTGTCCAAGGGCCGGGTGCTGAGTGCGTTGGTGGTGCTGGGGCTGCTGGTGTTTTCCAAGTACTTCTACATGGCCAGTTTCACCAGTTACTTCACCTTCTACCTGATCGAGAAGTTCGACCTGTCGGTGGCCAGTTCCCAGCTGCATCTGTTCCTGTTCCTCGGCGCGGTGGCGGCGGGCACGTTCTTTGGCGGGCCGATTGGCGACAAGATCGGCCGTAAGGCAGTGATCTGGTTTTCGATCCTCGGCGTGGCGCCGTTCACCCTGATTCTGCCCCATGTGGACCTGTTCTGGACCAGCATTCTGAGCGTGGTGATCGGCTTTATCCTGGCCTCGGCGTTCTCGGCAATTGTGGTGTATGCGCAAGAGTTGGTGCCGGGCAATGTGGGGATGATCGCCGGGGTGTTCTTCGGTTTGATGTTCGGTTTTGGCGGGATCGGTGCGGCGCTGCTGGGGCACCTGGCAGACATCCACGGCATCGAGTACGTGTACACGCTGTGCTCGTTCCTGCCGCTGTTCGGGGTGTTGGCGATTCTGTTGCCGCGTACCAAAAAGGCCTGATACCAGATCAATCGAGTCGGGCAGATATCCCTGCTGCCCAACGCTTGCGTCAAACGGGTAAATCAACTGCTCCTGCAAAGGGTGTCGGCGTTGCGCCGGTGCCCTGATTTACGCCTACAGCGGGTTGTAGGTGGCCCGCTTCAGGTGTTCGCGCGCCCGGGACAAACGTGAGCGCACGGTGCCAATGGGGATGTCCATGGCGTCGGCGGTGTCCTGGTAGCTGCCGTCGGTCTCCAGTGAGGCGTACAGCGTTTTACGCATTTCCAGCGGCAAATCCGTGATCGCCCGCAGGGTTCTTTCGAGCTTGCGGTTGACCTCGAACTGCCAGTCCAGGTTGTTGTTGTCTTCCTGCCCATGCCACAGCGCCTCATCGAACTCGCAATGCACCGGCTTGGCATACATGCGCCGAAAGTGATTGCGGATCAGGTTCTGGGCAATCCCGCACATCCACGTGCTGACGGTGGCCTGGCCGCTGAAGCGGTCTCGGCTGCGCCAGGCCTCCAGGTACGTCAGTTGCAGAATATCGTCTGCATCTTCCGGGTTGAGTACGCGTTTATGAATGAAGCGCCGGAGTTTCTTGTGGTGGTCTTCCGACAGGTTCTGGATGGAGCGGTGCGGGTCAGGTGTAAGGTGAACTAAAACATCGATAGGGATATCCATGATTTTTTCCTCAGGGTAGACACGGTCGAAATGATTTCGACGGGAACCCTCTTAGCACTGCCTGTGCCAAGGGAAAAAAATTCATAAGCAATTGATTTATATAAATAAATATCTTGTTTCCAGGCTTTTTTGTGCAAGGTTTTGCACAAGTGGCTACGGGCGCGTGCCGATCTTTTCACATGCCCGGTATCGTCGATAAACATGGAACCGTAACGGGATTGCCAGCCACACAAGGAAACGAAACTTCCTGTCCAGGCATCTCCATGAAACTTGATCCTTCTATTGATGTGCAAAAAAACCAGAGCCTGGATCAGCCTGTTCCAGCGAGTATTGATAACCCGCCAGTTCGCCAGGCACCCGCCGGGACGGCGGTCGACAATTTCGAGGCGCTGTTCGGCCTGGAGGTTGAACTCAACAGCAAGGCCTTGAGCCGGCGTATGTTGGGGCTGGGCGTGACGCCTGTGGCGCAGTTGACACAACTCTATGAGCAACTGGGCCATCCCGCTCAGGCAACACTGGCGACCATTGCGCGCTCCATCAGAGTTCAACTGTTGCTCAAGCCCAGCCTCGAGAAGTTGCTGGAGCTGACAGGAAACGACCCGGCCCGTACGTTTGTCGTGCTCAAGCAGGTGGCTGCGCAGGCACAAGCTGAAGCGCGTACCTCCGAGGCGGCGCTGGCCAGCGATGCCCTGGCGCGGCTGGAGGTCCGCTTCAAGCCGCAGATCCAGGCCGGCTTGAACATCGCGCAGGCCTTGCAGGCAAGCAGTGACGACCCGAGTTTGCGGCAGGCGGTACGCAGTGTGTATTACGCCAGCGTGGTCGCCCGGCAATCGCTCGCCAGCATGATGCAGGCGCTGTTGGGGTTGTTCGGTGGCGATGAGTTTGGCCGCGGGTTGAAATTGATGCGTCGGGCCCTGGCAGACGACATTGCGGCGTATTGCCCTTCGCTCCCCACCGCCCAGCTGCGCACCTTGCTGTTGGGGTTGAGCAGTTGTGGTCAACTGGGCAGTGTGCTGGCCAGCTGCCGTGACTTGATCGATCGGCTGGCCGTATTGCACCCCGAAATTGATCGGGACACCGTAGCGCTGCTGCAGCGCATTCTCGGTTACGCGGGCACGGGCATCGCGTCTGCCGAAGTCCAGCGCCTGGCCTGCGAGTTGGGTGGGCCGGCATCATCCGTCCAGATTGTTTCGCTCAATGCCCTTTACCCCGTGCTCGGGAGCCTGCCCCTGGCGTTGTGGCGCGACAGCAAGGGCCGCCAGGAAGCGTTGCACAATTTCATGGTGGTAATGGATGAGTACGCTCGCATCGAACGAGGCTCCCGGCATGTCGGCGCGCTGCCGATAAACCACTCATGAGTGCGCTGCGGGCAGTCAACGCGATACTGCTCAAGGTTGCACAACGCGCCGAGGTGCTGGGTGCGGTCGTGATCCTGGGCATTGTGTTCATCTTTATCGTGCCGTTGCCGACCTGGCTGGTGGATATCCTGATTGCCGTCAACATTTGCATTTCGTGCCTGTTGATCGTGCTGGCGCTGTACCTGCCCGGGCCGCTTGCGTTTTCCTCGTTTCCGTCGATCCTGCTGTTGACCACCATGTTCCGCCTGGCATTGTCGATTGCGACCACGCGCCTGATCCTGCTGGAACAGGACGCCGGTGACATCGTGGAGGCCTTCGGCAACTTCGTGGTGGGGGGCAACCTGGCGGTGGGGTTGGTGATCTTCATGATCCTGACCATCGTCAACTTCCTGGTGATCACCAAGGGTTCGGAGCGTGTCGCCGAAGTGGCGGCGCGCTTCAGCCTGGATGCCATGCCCGGCAAGCAGATGTCCATCGACAGCGACTTGCGTGCCGGCCTGATCGATGGTGGACAGGCGCGCGACAAACGCGAGCAGTTGTCCCGTGAGAGCCAGCTGTTCGGGGCGATGGACGGGGCCATGAAGTTCGTCAAGGGCGATGCCGTGGCCGGGCTGATTATCGTGGTGATCAACTTGCTGGGCGGGTTCAGCACCGGCATGTTCCAGCATGGCATGAGCGCCGCCGACTCCATGGCGCTGTATTCGGTACTGACGATTGGCGATGGCCTGATTGCGCAGATTCCCGCACTGCTGATCTCCCTGACCGCCGGCATGATCATTACCCGTGTAGCACCGGCCGGGGCGAATAAAGGGGCCAATAACATGGGCGCCGAAATCGCCCGGCAAATGACCAGTGAGCCCAAGAGCTGGATCATTGCTTCGATCGGCATGCTGGCTTTTGCAGCGCTTCCGGGCATGCCGACGGTGGTCTTTATCCTCATTTCGCTGATGACGGGCTCGCTGGGTTATTACCTTATGCGTCAGCGTCAAAAGCAGGACGCGCCCGCAGATGCGGCGGCTGACGCCGTCCCGGCGGAGATAAACGGTGACGAAGACTTGCGCGCCTTTGATCCATCCCGGCCTTACTTGCTGCAGTTTTCATCGGGCCTGCAGGGCTCTGACCGAACAGGCCAAGTGGTTCATGGCATTCGCCAGGCCCGAAACCGCCTGGTTGCCCATATCGGCCTGACACTGCCGCCCTTTAACGTCGAGTTTATTCCCGCCTTATCCGACGATGAGTTTCGCTTTTGCGTGCACGAAGTCCCTGTGATCAAAGCTACCTTCGGTGATCGGGTAGCGGTGGAATCGGCGGCGCTGGGCGTCGAGCCACAAGCAGGTACCCAGGGTCTGGCGGAGCGAGACGAGCAAGACTGGTTATGGTTGGCGCCCGATGATCCGCTGCTCGACGATGCACAGCTTGAACGCCATACCGCCCATGACTTGATCATCGAGCGCATGACACGCGCGATGCTGCTCAGCGGGCCGCAGTTTCTCGGTATCCAGGAGTGCAAGTCGATTCTCAGCTGGCTCGAGTTCAACCAGCCGGAGCTGGTTCAGGAGCTGCAGCGGATCATGCCGCTTTCGCGCTTCTCTGCCGTGTTGCAGCGCCTGGCCAGCGAGGGCGTTCCGCTGCGCGCGGTGCGGTTGATTGTCGAGTCGTTGATCGAGTACGGCCAGCATGAGCGTGAAGCGGATGCCCTGGCCGACTATGCGCGAATCGCCCTCAAGTCGCAGATTCTGCACCAGTACAGCGAAGCTGATGGCCTGCACGCCTGGTTGTTGTCACCGCATACCGAGAATGTCCTGCGCGAGGCGCTGCGCCAGACCCAGACCGGGGTGTTCTTTTCCCTCGACAACGACAGCAGTGCGACGCTGGTGAGCTTGCTCAAGCAAGCCTTTACCGTGCGGGCCAAGAGCAAAAGTGTGCTGCTGGTTGCGCAAGACTTGCGCAGCCCCTTGCGGACATTGCTTGTGGAAGAGTTCAACCATGTGCCGGTGTTGTCGTTTGCCGAGTTGGGCAGTTCGTCGAAGGTCAAGGTGCTGGGGCGGTTTGACCTGAGTCAGGACGATCTGCTGCGTGGGGCCGTGGCATGAGTACTGTTTTGGCGATTGCGCATTGCCTTGAAACGGACGGTGCTGCGTGGGGCCGGTTGGTCCGTGCGGCCATGAGGGCCTGACAATGTTTGAGCTACGAGTACTCGATGGTATGCACCAGGGGGCGGCGCTGCCGTTGTTCGGCGAGCAGTGGAGCATTGGTGCGCACCCTGACGCTGACCTGGCGCTATACGACCCGGGCATTGCCGAGCGTCATGTGCGATTGCAGTGTGTTGACCAGCGCTGGTCGGTGCAGGCCGAGGGAGGGGTGATGCAGGATGCCGCCGGCCTGATCCTGGCGCAGATTGCCGACCTGGCACTCAACACGACATTTTCGATTGGCAACGTTCGGCTCTGCGTCACCCGCGCCGACCAGCCCTGGCCCCAGCCGACGGTGACTGCCGAACAGGCGCCCACGCCTGCGGCCGAGCCCCTCGTGCCGCTGAAGCTTTCTTCAATTTCGAGCACGCAGCAGAAACGCTTGATCAGCCTGGTCGTCGTCGTTGCGGTCATCATCACCGCGCTGGGCATGACCACTAGCGGTGACCGCGAAGCCCAGGCGTCGTTGATGTCACCGGTGATCCGCAAGAACGAGCTGGTCTCACCTTTCGAGGTGCGCCAGCAGTTGCTCAGGATGCTCAGCGAGCGCGAATTGATCAACCGTATAAGCATCCAGTTGGTCAATGACCAGGTGCTGCTCGACGGCGATGTACTCCAGGAAGACATGGAGTTGGTATCGCGCATGCTCAGCCGGTTTGGCGAACAGTTCGATACCGCGGTGCCGGTGATGAGCCGGGTCAGGACTCGCGACGGAACGTTCCCTTTCAAGATTTTGCAGATTGTCGGCGGCCCCAACGGTCACGTGGTTCTGGAACAGGGGAACCGACTGTTTGTGGGGGATGAAGTGGACGGCTTGCGACTGGTGCTGATCGATAACACCAAAGTGGTGTTCGACGGTAAGCAACGCTTCGAGGTGCGCTGGTGAGCCGTGACCTGCAAGCCCGTCTTGAGGCCTGGGAGCAACGCCAGTCGAGTGCGCTGGCCAGCTTCGCACCGGTGTCGGTGCGCGGTCGTATCCAGCGGGTGAACGGCATGTTGTTGCAATGCCGGCTGCCCCAGGCGCGCATCGGTGATTTGTGCCAGGTCGAAAAGTCCATCGGTGAATACATGCTGGCGGAGATCATCGGTTTCGACCAGCAGGATGCAGTGCTCAGTGCGTTGGGCAATCTTGAAGGCGTGCGCGTGGGTGCCAGTGTGCAACGCCTGGGGGTGCCACACCGGGTGCGGGTCGGCGACGATTTGCTCGGCCAGGTGCTCGATGGGTTTGGCCGGCCGATTGCGGGCGATGGCCCCAGCGCCTTTGTGGAGGCCGACATCGCAGAGGCGAGCACGGTGTTGTGCGAGGCGCCGTTGCCTACCGAACGCCCGAGGATCAGCCGGGCGTTGTCCACCGGCGTACGCTCGATTGATGGATTGATCACGCTGGGAGAAGGGCAGCGCGTCGGCCTGTTCGCCGGCGCGGGCTGCGGCAAGACCACCTTGTTGGCCGAGATCGCCCGAAACGTCGAGTGCGATGTGATCGTGTTCGGGTTGATTGGTGAGCGCGGACGCGAGCTGCGGGAATTTCTTGACCATGAGCTGGATGATCAATTGCGCGCCAAGGCGGTGCTGGTGTGTGCCACCTCCGACCGCTCAAGCATGGAACGCGCCCGCGCGGCGTTCACTGCGACAGCGCTGGCCGAAGGGTTCCGGCGCAAGGGCCAGCGGGTACTGCTGCTGATTGACTCCCTGACCCGATTTGCCCGGGCCCAGCGTGAAATCGGCCTGGCCGCGGGCGAGCCCCTGGGCCGCGGCGGCTTGCCACCGTCGGTATACAGCCTGATGCCGCGCCTGGTGGAGCGGGCCGGGCTGACCCGTGACGGAGTGATTACCGCCATCTACACCGTGCTGATCGAGCAGGACTCGATGAACGATCCGGTAGCGGATGAAGTGCGCTCCCTGCTCGACGGCCACATCGTGTTGTCACGCAAGCTGGCCGAGCGTGGCCACTACCCGGCGGTGGATGTGCTGGGCAGCCTTTCGCGGATCTTGAGCAACGTCGCCACGCCCGAGCATATAAGGGCGGGCACCGCCTTGCGCCGCTTGTTGTCGGCGTACCAGCAGATCGAACTGATGCTCAAGTTGGGCGAGTACCAACCCGGCAGTGATGCCCTGACCGACCTGGCGGTGGACAGCCGCCAGGCCGTCGATGGCTTTCTGCGCCAGGACCTGCGTGAGCCGGCCGCGATGGCGATGACGCTGGACCAATTGATGGAGTTGACCACCGATGTCCCTTTCTGAAATCGATACCTTGCGGCGTTTGCGCAAGCACCGGGCTGACCGGGCGGAGCGCGCGCTGCGTGCCGCCAAAAGGCAACAGCAAGCGCTGCTGTTGCAGATCCGGCAGGCGGCGGATGCCCTTGAGCAGACCCGGCTGGACGAAGCCCGGAAAACCGCTGAGTTGCTGAGCAAGCATCAAGGGCAAGTGATCTCGTTCCAGGACATCAAGTCCTGGAATGCCCAGGAGCGCACCTTGTCCGCCGACACTCGCCGCGAAGAAGGGCAGTTACATGAGCTGCACGGCCAGCGCGATGAGCAGTTGATCCACATCGACAGCGCGCAGAAGCAGGTTACCCAGTGCTTGCGCGAGGTTGAAAAACTCCAGGAACTGTCCCTTTTGTTGGGGCAGGAAGAAGCCGTGCAGGAAGAAACATGACGCAAGTTCCAGTGAACAGTCCTGAGCGCCCGCGTCCGGGTGAGCCTCGGGATGAACGTGAACCCGGCCCGGGGGCGATAGTGCCATGGGAGCACGGACGGTTATTTGCCCAGCTGTTTGGCAGCGATGATGAAGGGGGCGGTTTCGGTTCCGCCCTACCGGGAACCCCTGCATCAAGTCATGCCGCGATGATCGCGGCCATGACCGAGCAGTTGGTACCGCGGATTCACGCCGCTGTCCAGTGGCCTTTGCACGCTGTGCTTTACCTGCCGAGCCTGGGGCGGATCAACGCCAGCGTGCGCCGCGAGCAAGGTACCTGGAACGTTGAGCTGGAGGCGCAGGAAGAGCGCACCGCGCGCTGGCTGCCTGGGGTGCGCCAGCACCTTGAGGACGGGCTGGCCGGCGCGTTGGCGCAGCCTGTCACCGTACACCTGGCACATGTGGACCCGGCATGATCATGCCGTTTTTAACCTTGCCGGTGGTCAGCGGCGCCAATGTCGCGGCGCGGCGCAGGCTGGGGCGCGGCTTGCGCATGGCGTTTCAGGTCGCGGGGCAGAACGGGGAACTGTTGATGGAACCGGGCCGTGCCCCCGCAGGCGTCAAGCCGCTGTTTTTCGAGAGCGCCTGCGGGGTGCTGGCTTTCGCCGAACCAGGGCCGCTGTTCAGCCTGCTGGGGGAGTGCCCGGTGACGCTGGCAGAGGCCGATAACGATCCAGACTCGTGGTTCTGGGAACTGTTCCAGCACCACCTGAGCCCGCAGGTGCGGGGGCTGTTTGGCTTCCTGCGTTTGCTGCCGGCGCCCAGGAAATTGAACTTCGGTTGTCGCTTCACGGTGACGCTGGGGAAGTCCAGGGTCGTGGGTTACCTGTGGCTGACTCCTGAGCGCTTGCTGGCACTGTGCGAGGCCGGTCCGTGGCAGTCGATAGCGGGGCCATTGCCGGCGTCGTTCCAGTTGGCAGTGGCGATGACCCTGGGCCGCCTGAAGCTATCCATCACGCAATTGAGCGGTGTCCGTGCCGGTGACGTGGTGATGCTTGAGCAACCCTTTTTCGATGTGCAGGGCAATGGTCACCTGTATGTCGGCAAGCACCGGCTGCAAGGGTGCATTGATGATGAATCCGGGCCGTTGTGCCTGACGCTTGTTTCGATCGAGGAAACGTCCGTGGACGAGGATTTTGCAACATCGCAGTACCCGGGGGATGAGCTGGATGAACCGGTAGTGGATGTCTTTGGCCACGAGCCTTTCGATGAGTTGAACATGGCCCTGACGGTACGTTGTGGCACCCTGAACCTGACCCTGGGCGAACTGCGCAATCTCGCCCCCGGTGCGGTGTTGGGCATTGCCGGGTACGCGCCGGGCATGGCCGGGCTTTATTACGGCGACAGGCCGATAGGGCAAGGGCAGTTGGTGGAAGTAGATGGGCGCCTTGGTTTGCAGTTGTCCCGCGTGATTTTTTCGCGATGACATTTCAGGGGGTCGACCCTCTTGTCCTGGCGCTGTTTTTAGGTTCGTTGTCGCTGATGCCAATGCTGCTGATCATCTGCACATCGTTCTTGAAGATCGTGATTGTGCTGATGATCACCCGTAACGCCATCGGCGTGCAGCAGGTACCGCCGAGCATGGCCATCAACGGAATAGCGCTGGCTGCGACACTGTTCATCATGGCGCCCGTGGGGTACCAGATTGCCGAGAACGTCAAGGCCTCGCCCGTGGACACGAGTAGCGTGCAAAGCCTTCTGGAAACCGGGCAGGCGGCCATACAGCCGTTGCGCGCGTTCATGCTGCGCAACACCGATGCAGATGTGTTGACTCACCTGCTGGAAAACAGTGCGCGCATGTGGCCGCCTGAAATGGCGCAGAGCACCCAGCGCGAAGACTTGATCCTGCTGGTCCCGGCCTTCGTGCTGTCGCAACTGCAGGCGGGGTTCGAGATCGGCTTTCTGATCTACATTCCGTTCATCGTCATCGATTTGATTGTGTCCAACCTGCTGTTGGCCCTCGGTATGCAGATGGTCTCGCCCATGACCATTTCGCTGCCGCTCAAACTGCTGTTGTTCGTCATGGTTTCCGGTTGGTCGCGGCTGCTCGACAGCCTGTTCCTTTCTTACCTCTGAGTGCCCTATGGAACCGATCGTGCTGTTCAAGCAGGGCATGTTGCTGGTGGTGGTGCTGTCGGCGCCGCCGCTGATCGTGGCGGTGGTCGTCGGTGTGTTGACGTCGCTGGTGCAGGCCCTGATGCAGATACAGGACCAGACGCTGCCCTTTGGCATCAAGCTGGTTGCGGTGGGCATCACGCTGATTTTGACCGGTCGCTGGATTGGCGTGGAGCTGATCCAACTGATCAACCTGATGTTCGACATGATTGCCCGCTCGGCATTGAACTGAGGGCCTGCGTGTGCTGCTTTATCTTGAATTCCTGCCCAGCCTGCTCGTGGCCATGGCGCGCATTTATCCCTGTGCATTTCTGGTGCCTGCGTTTTGTTTCCAACATATACGCGGCATGCCCCGCCACATCATCGTGATGGTCATGGCGTTGATTCCGGCGCCCGGCATTCATGCCGTCCTGGCTGCCAAGGATTACTCCGCGCTGATGATCAGCGGGTTGGTACTCAAGGAAGCTGCCCTGGGGTTTTTGCTGGGGATTCTGTTGGCCATGCCGTTCTGGATGTTCGAGTCAGTGGGCGCACTGCTGGATAACCAGCGGGGGGCTTTGGCGGGTGGCCAACTCAACCCCTCGCTGGGACCGGATGCGACGCCGATCGGGCACCTGTTCAAACAGTTGGTGATTTATTTGCTGATTGCCGTCCTGGGCTTGAGCGTGCTGACCCAAGTGATCTGGGACAGCTACCTGATCTGGCCGCCAACCGCCTGGTTGCCGCTGCCGGCGGTCAATGGGTTCAGTGTATTCATCGGGCTGCTGGGCGATACTTTTACCCACATGATGCTGTATGCCGCACCGTTTATTGCCGTGCTGCTGTTCCTGGAGTTCGGCTTCGCCTTGTTGGGCCTGTACAGCCCGCAATTGCAAGTCTCTACCCTGGCAACGCCGGTCAAGAGCCTGGCGGGGCTGGTTATCCTACTGCTGTACTTCCCGCTGTTGCAGGACTTGATCGTCGGGCGCATGGCGCAGTTGGGAGACCTCAAGCATTCCCTCGGCCTGATGTTCAGGGGCTCGGGACATGAGTGATTCGGGTGAGAAAAAACACGCGGCCACGCCCAAGAAACTCACGGATCAGCGCCAGAAAGGCCAGGTCGCCCAAAGCCAGGACGTCGGTAAGCTACTGGTGTTGACCGCCCTCAGCGAAATCGCGTTGTTCACCGCCGAAACCAGCATGCAGCGCTTCCAGCAGTTGCTGGTGATGCCCATGTCACGTTTCGGGCAGCCCTTTGTGCGGGCGCTGGAGGAAGTGCTGACGGAAGGCTTGATCGTGTTTTTTTCCTTCGCCTTGCTGATGGCCGGACTGGCGATCACGGTGAAGTTGATCAGCGGCTGGATTCAGTTCGGTTTCCTGTTTGCGCCGGAAAGCCTGAAGCTGAATTTCAGCCGTCTCAACCCACTCAGCCAGGTCAAGCAGATGTTCTCTGCCAAGTCAGTGACGAACCTGTTGATGGGGTTGGCCAAGGCGCTACTGCTTGCGCTGATTTTGTACGTGGTGATCAGGCCGTCACTAGGGGCCTTGATCAATCTGGCCACCAGCGACCTGCAGAGTTACATCCTCGCGCTGATCATCCTGTTTCGCCATCTGCTGCACGCTTGCCTGGGATTGCTGCTGGTCCTGGCATTGATCGACATGGCGCTGCAGAAGCACTTCTTTGCCAAGAGCATGCGCATGACTCAGGTCGAGGTGGTCAAGGAATACAAGGACATGGAGGGCGACCCTCACGTCAAGGGGCAGCGCCGCGCCCTGGCCCAACAGCTGGCCCAGGAGGAGCCGAAGGTCAAGTTGCCCAAGCTGGAGGAGGCCGACATGTTGGTGGTCAACCCGACGCACTTTGCTGTCGCGCTGTATTACCGGCCGGGCAAAACGCCGCTGCCGCTGCTGGTGGATAAAGGCACGGATGCCGAGGCCCGGAAACTGATAGACCGGGCCAAGGCGGCCGATGTGCCGGTGATCCAGTGTGTATGGCTCGCGCGCACGCTGTACGAGAAGAAGCTTGGGGCGAACATTCCCCGGGAGACGTTGCAGGCGGTAGCGTTCCTCTACCGCACCCTGCGTGAGCTCAATGACGAGGCCAAGCGTGAAACGCTGGAGTTTCCGGAGCTTAAGCAACGTTAACGGTAGCGGTGCACGTCCAGCATATCGAGGCAGCCCAGCGAAAGCAGCTTGCCGATGATGTCATCTGCCTCCTCTGCACCTGCCGGCAGCGCGTGCCAGATCACCAGTGCATCCCTGGCATCGAGACAGGCAAAGCAGCCGTCAAACGCCACCGCCTGTTCAAAAAGCCGCTCCAGCACCCGTTCCAACTGTCCGGCTTCCAGCGCTCCACGGTCGACCAGCAACGCAAGCCCGGGTTTACCACCGGCCTTTAACCGGCACACGCTTATGCCCGGGCCGAGGGACAGGTGGGCGTCCTTGCCGCCCACCAGGTTATCCAGGAATACCTGGCGAGACGACGTATCGTTCGGCCCCATGGAACTTACCGTTCCAGTGAGATCGTTTGATAGTCGGAGCGCTCGCCGGCAGGGCCCGATTCGACGCGCATCTGCGGCGGCCACCAGACCACCAGCTTATCGGCGCCCGATTGCGGGCGTGAACAGGAGTCGCCCTTGCACGTCGGCGTACAACCAACGATAAGCAGGGCCAGGCCGAGGAGGGTGAGTAGGCGTTTCATGGCGCGTTCTTCCGGGTGGGGGTGATCAGGGAGGGGCGGGACACACCGATGTGTTCATCTTTGACCACGGGCCGCATGGCGATAAATACCTCCGCCTCTTCTCCCGGCTTGAGCCAGGCACGTGGCCAGACGCTGACGGCCAGGGTCTGGGAGTTGCTGCATTCTCTTTCATCGATGCGCACGTTACGGTTGAACTGATTGCGTATCACCACCACGGCCACATTGAACTGCGGGCCTGCATACCATTGGCTGCGTTCGGTGTTCAGGGCCAATAGCTCGCGGGTGCTGCACAAGGTGTCCAGGCCCAGTGGCATGGGCGCGGCCTTGAAGGCCGTGGGTACTTGCCCGCTGACGAGGTGAGCCAGGGTGCTGGTGATGTCGCTGCGCTTGATCACCGGTTGATGCTCGGCATACCGCCGGGCCAATGGCTTGAGTGCGGCCTGCAGTTCGGCTTGATCCTCCTGGGGCAAGTAGCGTGAAGGATCAGCCTGATCGCCGATCACGCGCGGCGTCAGGATAAACAGGCGTTCGCGCCGGTTGTTCTGGCGCTCGGAGGAAGAAAACAGGGCCTTGCCCAGCAGCGGAATGTCTCCCAGCAGAGGGATCTTGCTTTGTTTGTCGGTGCTTTCAGTGACATGGAAGCCACCGACCACCAGCGAACGTTTTTCCGCCATGACCGCCTGGGTGCTGACTTTGCCGCGGCGTACATCGGGGCTGGTGCGCGCGGGGTTGGACTCGTCGAAGTTACCGTCCTCGATATCCACCACCAGGTGGATCTGGTGATTGCCGCGGGTAGTGATCACCCTCGGAACCACCTGGAAGCTGGTGCCGACCGTGATGGGCAGGATGGTTGCAGTCTCGGTGCCGGCGGTGAGGTATTGGGTGCGGTTGAAATCGATCACCGCCGGCTGGTTTTCCAAAGTAAGCACCGACGGGTTGGACACCATGGTCGCCAGGCCACGTTGCTCCAATGCGCGAATATCGGCGTTGAAACGATCACGGTGCTCGATCGACAGCTGTGATGAAGACCCGGGCGCCATGTTCACGCCACCCCGGAAACGGCTGTTTTGAAAACCCCATCTAATCCCGAATTCCCGCAGTTGAGTGCGCTCGATATCAAGAATTATCGCATCGATTTCCACCAGCTTGCGGGCTACGTCGAGCTGGCTGATCAGCTCACGGTACATCGCCTGGCGCTCCGGCAGGTCGTAGATCAGGATGGCGTTGTTGCGCACATCGGCTTCGACTCGGATTTTGCTGGTGGAGACCGGTGCCCGAGGGGTGAGTGACATGCCGGTGTCTGCCGGCCCCGGGTTCATCGTCTGACCGAGCATTTGCCCCAGCATCGGGTTACTCAGGCGCGGAAATACCGGGGTTATGGGTGAGGGTTGGGAGGCAGAGGGAGGGCGTGGGCTCATGCCTGAAAGCGTCGAGGCCGTGCGAGGTTCCAGCAGCCCCCGCAGCATGCTGGCAACGCCTGGGATGGTCAGTTTCTCGCCGCGATAATCAATCTGGCGGTCCGCCGCATTGGCGAACTTCAGCGGGTAGCTGAGGACGCTCTGCTTTTCATCCGGGGACTTGCGCTGGCTGCTGAACTGCTTGATCTGTTCGATATAGCGCTTGGGCCCGGAGACCAGTACGACGCCGTCCTCAGGCAATTCGCCCCAGCCGAAGCGGCTATCGAGCAAGCCTATATCGGTGAGGGCCTGCTTGAGGTCGGCGATGGTCTCGGAGGAGACCTCCAGGCGTGCAGATTCCTGTTGGTCCAGGGTGCTGACGTACAGCGTGTTGTTGTACAGGTACCACTGGAAGCGGTGCTCTACGCCGAGCCTGTCGAGAAGCGATTGTGGGGTATTGGCGCGTATCTTGCCGTTGACGTTGCCTTCGAGGAGGCCGTCGATTTGCAGTTGGGTGCCGAAGGTCTGGGCGAAGTCTTCCAGCACATCCCGCAGAGGCTTGTGTTCGGCCTCATAGGCATAGGCGGTGTTTTTCCATTCGCTGGGGACGGCGGCCAGGGTGCTTTCCAGGGGCGCCAACAACCAGGGCATGAGGATCAGGTAGCGCCAACGGGCAGGCTTTACGGCGGCGGCAGGCGAATTGACGCGCAAGCGGATGTGCTTGTCGATCTTGTTAGGCATTGAGAATTCTCTGTTTTAGTGACGCAGCGACCGAAGCGAAGTAGGCCTAAGTTTCCGGGCTGGGCTGGCAAGGTGCGCAACAATGCCCCGCCAGGTATCACGCTGGTTCAGCAGGGTTTCGAGTTTGCCAAGCAGGTGGGGCAGGGCACAGTCGCCAGGGAGTTTTTGAAGCAGCCAAAGATGACCAGTCATTGCTTCCTGCGCCAAGGCACCCTGGAAATGCCTCAGACTTTCCAGTCCGAGGCGCATCCACGCCTCCAAGGCTCTTTTGTCGACCCGATGGTGGGTCAGTTGAACACTGATCAAAAAAGCTTGTTGGTCGCGCCGCACCTTGATTTCGTCATTATCTTCAAACAACGTGATCAGCGGTTCGCTGCTACTCAACCAACGACCGAGTAACGCTTCCACTCACTGTATGCCTTCGATAACGGTCTTGGCTGTTTCGCTCATGTAATTGGTGTAGGTGGAACTGGCTGATAACGTGGCCGCGAGGAAGAGTTTTTCGTCATTCATTGCCGCCAGGGCTTCGTCGTTGTTCAATCCATCGCGTTCTATCTTTTCAAAGCGCTTTTGCGAATTTTCCAGTTGCCTGTAGAGATTCGCTTGCAGGCGATAATCAAAGCTCATTGGTTTTGCTCCAGAGGATGTTACGTTCTGTGTGGCTCGACGCGTGATTCCAGTTCCACGGGTATTTCGTTAAACGTCAGCGCTCGTTGAACCGCAGCCCCTGCGTGTTATTGGGTTGAACCCGACGTGCCGGAATTCCATAGGGTTTCCACCATCGAATCCCAGTCGATCCGAAATCCACCTTCGGGCGTTTCCAGAATGAGCATTTGAGGTGCGATGTTCTCCTCGGTGCGCAGTGTCCAGGGAAGGTCTGTGTGCCTGCTCAGCCACTGGTCTACGTTTTTACGGTCCAATGGATTGCAGAGCAGAGTGGCTTCGATTCGCGGGACCTGGGTGGCCAGTAATTGCTTTAGCAGGACGCTCAGGCGTTGGGGGGAGACTGTTTCCTCCAGCAGGTTACGAATGGCCAGGCTGGTGATGGAGGCGGCAATGGGTTCAATGTTGTCGCAGATAGCCTGGCGTTCAATCTCCCAGCGTTGCAACTGAGTGTTGGCGCGTTCCCAGAACTCACGGCAAGCATTTGCGTAAAGTATTTCGCGCTGCTCTTCGGCCTGGCGTAGTAGTTCGCGCGCTTCGGCTTTGGCGCGAATAAGTAATGTGCCCGCCTGAGCACAGTCGATAAGCATCTCTCGGGCAATCAGGGTTTGTGGCAGGTCCTGGCCTTTATTCAGCTCAATTTTACGTCGGCATAACATGCAGGTTGTTTGCTCCTGATCAGGGCCACGCGTGATCATTCGTGATGGCGGTAGCTCGCCAGATGACGGCTCGCCACAGAGTATCCAGCCGACCATGACGGTCGGGCAGGTTGGAGTATCTCTCCAGGTCGACTACCCGTTCATTCGCAAAGCCAAGTCGTAGGCGTTGCCATACCGCAGGCTCAACCCAGGCGCGCAGGTACTGCAGAGGATCGTCTGTGTTCAGTACCCGTGAGTCCGCAGGGAGCGCTTTGGCAAGGCGCTGACACCAGAGGTATTCATCCTCCTCCAGCAAGTGGTCGCGTACAGGCTGGCAGACACTGCCGATCAGCGTCAGCATGCGGTCGCGTTGTGGTGGGGAGGCTTGCACCAGGTGCAGCAAGGCAGGGGAGGGTGAGGGTGGCAGGCAGGGGGTGATGGCCAGTGCGGTGCTCACTCGTTCATGCCGGCTGCGACATAGATCGGTCGAGGCGATATATGGTCTGAGGACCTCCCAGTCACACGCTGGCGTTTCCCATGGGCGGGCCCACCATCGAACCCACGCCAGCTGATTACTCATGAACAGACGGGTTTAGTGAGGCATGAGCCGGTACGACAGATGAGTCGTGTTGTTGATTCACCCCCCGTTTGCGCCAGATAAACGCGCCAGCCCCCGCAAGCGTCAATATGATGAGGAATGCGGTAAGACTCATGCGCCAGAAACCGAGATCGTTATCCTGAACCAGGAACGGACCAAAATAGGTCAGACGTTGCTGCTCCAGATACGCCGCGGCGGGGACAAACACTACGGTTAATTTTTGAGTGTTTTCTACAGCAGCTGCCATGCCGGGGATACTGCTGGCCACCATCCTGCGTACTCGGGGTCGGATATTATCAGGCTCAAGTCGTGGATCATGTTTGATGAACACCGAGGCTGATGCCGGTTGTACGGGTTCACCCGGGGCAATCCGTTCGGGGAGCACGACATGGACTCGAGCGACGATGACCCCGTCGATGTTCGACAAGGTTGCCTCCAGCTCCTGAGACAATGCATAGATGTAGCGGGCACGTTCTTCCAGCGGTGTTGAGATAACGCCTTCTTTACGGAAGATATCGCCCAGGGTCGACCGGGCCAGTTTTGGCAGGCCAGCGGCCTCGAGCGTCCGGACCGCCCTGCTGATGTCCGACGCGTTGACGCGCACAACAACGCCGTCTTTGGCTGGCACTTTTTGGGCCCGGATTTGTTTATCCGCGAGTTCTGCAACAACCTCATTAGCCTCCTGTTCGGACAGTCGGCTATGGAGTTCTACTTTTTCACCGCAACCGGCCAGCAGCAATGCCAATGATAAAACTAATGGGGTGGTGATCCAGCGGAGCATGACTTACCTACTGAAGGTTGGTTATTTTCTCGCAACATTGCACGGTTTTGCTGATGACCTTGACTGACATGGACAGCTCCCGATGGGCGTCTGAAAGTGACTTGGCAATTTGATGCATTTCCGTTGATTTTTTATTAAGGCTCAGGTCACGCAAACCTTTGGTCGCACGTTTTGATAGCCTCGTTAAATGAGAAGACTGTTCGGATAGCGCGTTCGTACCGACTATTGAATTTTGGCTACCCGGGGAAGACGCGCGATCAACCAGGCTGGCTTGGAAAAAATTCATGTCGGAAGCAGAGGTATCAACACCTCGCGATTCAACCGTTCGTGAAACCGGGCGTTCTGTGAAGTCGTCAGCGAGCACGCGCATGTAAACCTCCGGCAAGACGCTAGGAACGTTCTTGTTGGTTTGGGATTAATGGTGGTTTTTTTCGACTGTTCAGCATGAGCCATGCCAGCAAACGGGTTGCTTCCTCTATGTTTAATAGAGGAAGCAAAGGTTTAAAACCTCAGTTTGCCTATGTTTTCGAGTTCTTTGTCATTATTTCGTTTTTAACCTCCTCTATTTTTAGTCGACGCATTTCAGCTTTTTTTGCATCTTCGATATCGGAATTGTCTCCGCCACCAAGACTGCCGGCAGTAACCCGTTTGTTAATATCGATTTCACTCATAACATCACCTCTGAGTTGCTTGATTTAAATTTTTGCTTGCTTATGCGTTGATGCTTAACCACGAACGTAGACCCATCATTGCCCGTCAGGCATATGAACCAAGCACATGGCTGGCCCGATCGGCGAAGTTGCTGATCATGTAGATGGCCTTTCCTTGAGTGGTTAAATGAAGATTTCAGTTCCAGAAAAAACTGCTGGTCCTGGGTTTAACCTGTTCCGCCGAGTGATATATCCAGTTGTTTCATCCTGTAGTACAGCGTGCGCTTGGCAACCCCCAATTCCCCGGCTACTACATCCACGTTGCCGCCGTGACGGCGCAGCGACTCTTCAATCAGCGATTTCTCGATTTGCTGTAGCCGCGCCTTGAGGTTCATCTCTATGTCCTGATGGTCCCTCATCGACTCTGAAAGCGGCGGAAGATCCAACACAAAGCGCTTGGCTGTCGAGCGCAGTTCGCGGACGTTGCCCGGCCAGGAATGGCATAGCAATTGTTGCAGCAGCGAGCTGGATGCCAGGGGTATCGGGTATTTAAAGTACTCGGCTTCCTGGCGGACGATGTTCAGGAACAAGGGGATAATCTGCTCGCGACGTTCGCGCAGGGGAGGGAGGCTGATGCTGATTACGTTCAGGCGAAAATACAGGTCGCGCCTGAATAACCCTTGCTCGACCATTTCGTGCAGCGAATGCTGGGCGGACGCGATAACGCGCATGTCCACCGGGATAAAGCGGGTAGAACCCAATCGCTCAACGCCCCGGGACTCCAGTACCCGCAGCAGTTTGGCTTGCAGGGTGAGGGGCATGCTGTCTATTTCGTCGAGGTACAAGGTACCCAAGTGTGCGGCTTCGACAAAGCCTGCCCGTGATTGCATCGCACCGGTGTAGGCGCCGCTGTTGACCCCGAACAGTTGGCTTTCCGCCAGGCTTTCGGGAATTGCAGCACAGTTGACGGCGACGAAGTTGCCTCGCCGGCCCGATAAGCGGTGGATGCGTTGGGCCAGGGTATCTTTACCGGTGCCGGTTTCCCCCAGCAAAAGTATGTCGATGTTTAAAGCCGCAGTATTGTTGATAGTGGCTTCAATGGTTGGGCATTCAGTAAATGGATCATCCGTTTCAAACGTGCTTTGATAGGAGGCCGACATATCGCTGTTGCTCCTATTGTGTCTCATTGTTTTACTGAGGGGCTTCCCTGCTGATATGGATAAGTAGAACGGAATTTAGCTGATTTGTCATTCTGTCGGAGAGTGCGAAATAGACGTTTGTGATGTGTGAAAAACCAAAAAATCTTAAGTTAAATATTATCAAGTGGGCGCTCGCTCGTGATTGCCTGATAATGGGTCGGAATAATCTTAAACTCGGGGGGGTGTCAGGGAGGAATGGCGTATTTTTACGTATTGAGGGCTGTGGTTGTTTTATAGGGTTGCCGTATTAAGATGTCAGGGGATATTTCAAAGTCGATCTTTGTAGAAAGTTGCAAACATCGCCCACAAAAAAGCCGATGCAGTGCATCGGCTTTTTGTTTTGCGGCATAGGCCGCAGGTAAAGCTTATACGTTGAAGCGGAAGTGCATCACGTCGCCATCCTTGACGATGTATTCCTTGCCTTCCAGGCGCCATTTACCGGCTTCCTTGGCACCGGCTTCACCCTTGAACTGGATGAAGTCGTTGTAGGCGATGACTTCGGCGCGGATAAAGCCTTTTTCGAAGTCGGTGTGGATCACCCCAGCCGCTTGCGGGGCAGTGGCACCGACCTTGACGGTCCAGGCGCGTACTTCTTCAACACCGGCGGTGAAGTAGGTCTGCAGGTGCAGCATTTCGTAGCCGGCACGGATCACGCGGTTCAGGCCAGGCTCTTCCAGGCCCAGGGCCTCGAGGAACATGTCTTTTTCTTCGCCGTCTTCCAGCTCGGCGATTTCCGCTTCGATCTTGTTGCACACCGGAACAACCATCGCGCCTTCTTCTTCGGCAATGGCCAGGACCACGTCGAGCAGCGGGTTGTTCTCGAAACCGTCTTCAGCCACGTTGGCGATGTACATCACCGGCTTGGTGGTCAGCAGGTGGAAGCCCTTGATCACCGCCTTTTCGTCGGTGCTCATGTTCTTCATCAGGCTGCGTGCCGGCTTGCCCAGAGTGAAGTGGGCAATCAGTTGCTCCAGCAAGGCTTTCTGGACCACTGCGTCCTTGTCGCCGCCCTTGGCGTTACGCGTGACCTTTTGCAGTTGCTTCTCGCAGCTGTCGAGGTCGGCGAAGATCAGTTCCAGGTCGATGATCTCGATGTCGCGTTTCGGGTCGACGCTGTTGGAGACGTGAATCACGTTCTCGTCTTCGAAGCAGCGGACCACGTGGGCGATGGCATCGGTCTCGCGGATGTTGGCGAGGAACTTGTTGCCCAGGCCTTCACCTTTCGACGCGCCGGCTACCAGGCCCGCGATGTCGACGAACTCCATGGTGGTCGGCAGGATGCGCTTTGGATTCACGATGGCCGCCAGGGCGTCCAGGCGTGTATCGGGCATCGGCACGATACCGGTGTTCGGTTCGATGGTGCAGAAGGGGAAGTTCTCCGCCGCAATACCGGATTTGGTCAGGGCGTTGAACAGGGTGGACTTGCCGACGTTAGGTAGGCCGACGATGCCGCAATTGAATCCCATGGTGTTTCCCCTCGGGTAAAGAGTCAGGCCTTCTGGCTGTGCAGGTTTTTCATCGCACGGTTCCATTCACCGGCGAAGATATCCGGCAGCACGCCGAGGGCAAAATCGATGCTGGCATCGAGTTTTTCCTGTTCGGCGCGTGGCGCACGACCCAGGACGAAATTTGAAACCATACTGGCAACGCCCGGGTGGCCAATGCCAAGCCGCAAGCGGTAGAACGTATTCTGATTGCCCAACTGCGCGATGATGTCGCGCAGGCCATTATGCCCGCCATGGCCGCCGCCTTGCTTGAGCTTGGCAACGCCGGGTGGCAGGTCTAGTTCGTCATGGGCCACCAGGATTTCTTCGGGTTTGATCCGGAAGAAGCCCGCAAGCGCCGCGACAGCCTGGCCGCTGCGGTTCATGTAGGTGGTGGGAATCAACAGACGAACATCCTGACCCTGATGCGAAAAGCGTCCGGTCAGGCCAAAATATTTGCGATCGGCCACAAGATTGACGCCTTGGGCGTGGGCGATACGCTCAACAAAAAGGGCCCCCGCGTTATGCCGGGTCTGTTCGTATTCGGCGCCTGGATTTCCCAGGCCAACGATCAGTTTAATGGCAGTCACGACAGGGGCCCTTCCTTTGGAGTTGTGGATAACATCGCCGTTGGTGCGGCGAAAGTGGACGACAAAAACTCATTAACCGTTAGAGGCCAACTTCGCATTCTCGCCCGCTTTCTCGCTACGTTCCGGTCCGCGATGTTTCCTCAAGCTCCGGCATTACAGAGTGAATTACTCTGCAGCGCCTTCTTCAGCTTCTGGTGCAACGCGTGGAGCGTGTACGTTTGCAACAGCTTTGTCGTCACCGTGAGCCAGTGCAACGAACTCAACGCCTTTAGGAGCCTTGAGGTCGGACAGGTGAACGATTGCGCCGATTTCCAGAGCCGACAGGTCGACTTCGATGAACTCAGGCAGGTCTTTCGGCAGGCAGGTCACTTCGATCTCGGCGATAACGTGCGAAACTTCGCCGCCTTTCTTGACCGGAGCTTCTTCACCAACGAAGTGCACAGGCACGATAGCGGTCAGTTTCTGACCAGCTACTACGCGTACGAAGTCAGCGTGCAGCACGTGGCCTTTAGCTGGGTGACGTTGCAGTGCCTTGATGATGACGTTCTGCTTGGTGCCGCCAACGTTCAGCTCGATGATGTGGCTGTAAGCCGCGTCGTTTTCGAGCAGTTTGGCGATTTCTTTAGCCAGCATGCTGATGGATTCAGGGGCTTTTTCGCCACCGTAAACTACAGCTGGAACCAGGCTTGCGAGACGACGCAGGCGGCGGCTCGCACCTTTCCCCAGGTCGGAACGCAGTTCAGCATTCAAAGTAAAATCGTTCATGTTGTATCTCCAAAATAACCACATTCGCCCTAGCGTTTGCGACCAGCGCTAAAGGCGATATGGGCAAAAAAGCCCCGCCCCAACAGAATGCTGGGGCGGGGCGCTTTTCGTCAGGTTGATGCTGCTAAGGTTTGACCCTTAACGGAACATCGCGCTGATCGATTCTTCGTTGCTGATGCGGCGAACCGCTTCGGCAACTACCGGTGCGATATCCAGTTGACGGATACGCGAACAGGCTTGAGCGGCAGCGGACAACGGGATGGTGTTAGTCACCACCAGTTCGTCCAGCATTGAGTTCTCGATGTTCTCGATCGCTCGGCCCGACAGCACAGGGTGTGTGCAGTAGGCGAAGACTTTTGCTGCACCGTGCTCTTTCAAGGCTTTCGCCGCGTGGCACAGGGTGCCGGCGGTGTCGACCATGTCATCAACCAGAATACAGGTACGCCCTTCGACATCACCGATGATATGCATCACTTCAGAGTGATTGGCTTTCTCGCGGCGTTTGTCGATGATCCCGAGATCCACGCCCAGGGATTTGGCAACAGCCCGTGCACGCACGACGCCACCAATGTCCGGGGACACGATCATCAGGTTTTCAAAGCGCTGGTCTTCGATGTCATCCACCAGGACGGGGGAGCCGTAGATGTTATCTACCGGAATATCGAAGAACCCCTGGATTTGGTCAGCGTGCAGGTCAACCGTGAGAACACGGTCGATACCTACCACGGTCAGCATGTCAGCAACGACTTTCGCGCTGATAGCCACACGTGCGGAACGCGGACGGCGATCCTGACGGGCATAACCAAAGTAAGGGATTACAGCTGTGATTCGAGTCGCTGAGGAGCGGCGGAAGGCATCAGCCATCACGACGAGTTCCATCAGGTTATCGTTGGTCGGAGCGCAAGTCGGCTGAATAATGAAGACATCTTTACCGCGGACGTTTTCATTGATCTCGGCTGTAATTTCGCCGTCGGAGAATTTACCGACAGAGATGTCACCGAGAGGGATATGCAGCTGACGTACAACACGCCGAGCCAGATCGGGGTTAGCATTCCCCGTAAAGACCATCATCTTGGACACGCGCAGTACCTAGAGGCTGAGGGTAACCTGGATGAGTATAGAAAATGGCAGGGGCGGCTGGATTCGAACCAACGCATGGCAGGATCAAAACCTGCTGCCTTACCGCTTGGCGACGCCCCTGTATCTGTTGCAACGAGTACCCAGTACTCGGTTCCTTTAGAGCAGACTTTGCAGCTTGCGATGCAACATCGAAACGTTGCTTCCCTTTGCTACAAACCCTGTAAGGGTCTCTGTAAGAAGGGCCGAGACTTTATCAGCTTCAGCTTTGCTTGGGAAGCCCCCAAACACACAACTTCCAGTTCCGGTTAATTTTGCTTCGGTAAAATTACCTAACAAATTCAAAGCGTTACGTACATCTGGATAACGCCTTGCTACAACCGGTAAGCAGTCATTTCGACTGTTTCCCTTGGGAACGGGGCGCACTTTAATGGGAGGAGAGTTACGTGTCAACAGTGGATCTGAAAAAATTTCTGCTGTACTTACAGATACTTGCGGAACAAGCACGACATACCACGGCTCTTCGGGGTCTACAGGGGTGAGTTTCTCCCCCACGCCTTCGGCAAAAGCGGCGTGCCCACGCACGAAAACCGGGACGTCCGCGCCCAGTGTCAGGCCCAGCGCCGCCAGGCGATCGTGGTCCCAACCCAGTTGCCACAAGTGATTCAGGCCGAGCAATGTCGTTGCGGCATTTGAGCTGCCGCCACCGATGCCGCCGCCCATGGGCAGGATTTTTTCGATCCAGATGTCGATGCCCAATGGGCAACCGGATTGTTCCTGGAGTTTTTTCGCGGCCTTCACAATCAGGTTGCTGTCGTGAGGTACGCCGTCGAATTCGGTGTGCAACTGGATCACGCCGTCATCGCGAACGGCGAAGGTCAGCTCATCGCCGTAGTCGAGAAATTGAAAAATCGTCTGCAACTCGTGATAGCCGTCTTCACGGCGACCAAGAATGTGCAGCATCAAATTCAGTTTGGCCGGGGAGGGCAGGGTCAGGCGTTGCTCGTTCATCTCACTGCCCCAGCTTGCGCGGTTGCCAGTCCTTGATCACCAGCGTGACGTCAAGGTCGGTGCCATGCAGCTTGATGCGCTCGGGCAGCCAGTAACCGTTCTGTTGCACATAGCTCAGGTATTCGACCTGCCAGCCATCCTGTTCCAGCGAAGCCAGGCGGCTGTCGCCATTGAGGCTCAGGCGGCTCTTGCTGTCTGGCGCAGGAAGACCGCGTACCCACCACACCAGGTGCGATACGGGGAGTTTCCAGCCCATCTGTTCTTCCAGCAGGGCTTCCGGCGTTGGCGCTTCATAGCGGCCCTGATTGGCCACTTCCAGGCTGACTTGCCCCGGCCGGCCGGTCAGGCGTGCGGCACCGCGGCCCAGCGGGCCAGACAGGCGAATGTCGTAATAGT
Source organism: Pseudomonas sp. W2I6 (assembly GCF_030815935.1). Classification (NCBI taxonomy): domain Bacteria; kingdom Pseudomonadati; phylum Pseudomonadota; class Gammaproteobacteria; order Pseudomonadales; family Pseudomonadaceae; genus Pseudomonas; species Pseudomonas sp. W2I6. The sequence continues at coordinate 84,047 of NZ_JAUSXJ010000001.1, forward strand.
CCTGGCGTTGCAGCCAGAACAAGGTGCCGCTGCCCGAATCTTTCGGGGCGCGAATGCCCACCTTGCCCTCGATCTGCCAGCCATCAAGGCTGCTCAGTTGATCCTTGTGCTGCTGCCACTGCGCCGGGTTGCCCGGGCCTTCGACAGATTCACGGGTGCTAAGACCGGAACAGCCGGCAAGCAGGGCAATAAAGCTGAAAACGATAACGTGGCGCAAAAACATAAAGTTAAAGGGTCTCGGATCCGGTCAGGCGCTTGATGGTGCTGCGCAGGATTGGGCTTTCGGGCTGTTCCTTGAGGAACTTCTCCCAGATTTGTCGCGCTTCACGCTGCTTGCCATTGGCCCAGAGCACTTCGCCCAGGTGTGCGGCGACTTCCTGGTCGGGGAAGCGCTCCAGCGCCTGGCGCAACAAGCGTTCGGCTTCGTCCAGGTTGCCCAGGCGGTAATTCACCCAGCCGAGGCTGTCGAGTACGGCCGGGTCTTCCGGGTTGAGCTGGTGAGCTTTTTCAATCAGCTCCTTGGCTTCGGCGTAACGCGTTGTACGGTCGGACAAGGTGTAACCCAGGGCGTTCAGTGCCATGGCATTGTCCGGGTCGCGCTTGATGATCAGGCGCAGGTCTTTTTCCATCTGCGCCAGGTCATTGCGTTTTTCCGCCTGCATGGCGCGGGTGTACAGCAGGTTCAAGTCGTCCGGATATTGCAGCAAGGCTTGCTGGAGAATTTTCCAGGCGCGATCGCCCTGCTTGTTGGCCGACAGGGTCTCGGCCTGGATCAGGTACAGCTGGATCGCGTAGTCCGGTTCGGCATCCCGTGCGGCAGCCAGGCGTTTTTCCGCCTCGTCGGTGCGGCCGTTGTTCATCAGGATATCGGCCTGGCGCAGTTGCGCCGGCAGGTAGTCATTGCCGGCGCCGACCTGAGCGTATTCAAGCAATGCAGCCTGCGGGTCGTTACGCTCTTCAGCGATGCGGCCCAGGTTCAGGTGCGCCGAATCCACGTGGCTCTCGCGGGCGATCAGGTCTTCCAGGTAACCCTTGGCCTCATCCCAGGCCTTGGCTTCCAGGCACACCAGCGCCAGGGAGTAGCGCAATTCGTCATCGTCCGGGTATTGCTGCACGAGGTTGGCGAACTGCACCTTGGCGTCTTCCATGCGGTCCTGTTCAACCAGCATGCGGGCATAGGTCAGCAGCAGGCGTTTGTCGCCCGGGTACTTCTTGATGCTTTTTTCCAGCAGCGGAATCGCTTCCTTGCCGCGGTTGAGGTTTTGCAGCAGGCGGGCGCGCAGCAGGATCGGCGCAATCTCGCCCTCTTCCGGCGGGTGTTGCTCCAGCAGCTTCAGCGCAGCCTCGGGCTCATCATCCTGTTGCAACAACAGCGCCTTGCCGAAAATCAGCTGGCTGTTGTTCGGGTGTTTTTGCAGCAGGCGGTCGAAACTCTTCATCAGGCCGTTGCGGGTGTCCTGATCGGTGTCGGCGGCTGACAGCGCGAGGAAGTCAAAATGCGTGTCGCCCTTGCCCTGCAGGACCTTCTCCATATACACCATGGAGTCGTCATAGCGCCCGGCGCGGGCCAGTTGAATGGCCGCTGCCCGTTGTGCCTCGAGATCGTCCGGGGCGTTTTTCGCCCAGATCAGCGAGGAGTCTAGGGCCGCCTGATCGGCGCCCAGGTACTCGGCGATGCGAAACGCCCGCTCCGAAATCCCCGGATCCTGAGTATTGATGGCCTGGGTCACGTAGTTATCCAGGGCAATGTCGAAACGATTGCGCTGGCCGGCCAGCTCCGCGCTCAGCAGGCTGAAGATCGTCTCTTCACTGAACGAGGAATAAACCTTGGGCCTTTCAGGGGCGGGGGTGCTGTCTTCTACCGGCGGCGTACCGTCCGGCGACACGGGTGCCATGGCCTGGCAGCCGCTGAGAAAGACAAAAGCAAGGAGCAACGCGGAAGATCTATTCATATAGGAAGAGGACGACTAACCTGCGGTCGGATCATCATGACACAAGCCTTCGGCCAAACATAACCGTGTAGGAGCGAGCTTGCTCGCGAAGAACCAGAGGACAACGCGTTTTATCCCGTAAGCCAGCGTTATCGTTAACGACCATCGCGAGCAAGCTCGCTCCTACAGATGGCCTTTATAGGCGTAAGCTACTAGGACAATAGCCTACGGTGGTTGTTCTGAATCATTCGAAGTAGGACAATTGCCGGCTTCCCGACATCATCAGCGATATTGAATGGCCTTCCTTGCACTCGGTATTAACCACAAGACTGCTTCTGTAGACGTCCGCGAGCGCGTGGCTTTTACTCCCGAGCAGTTGGTTGAGGCCTTGCAGCAGCTCTGCCGGCTCACCGACAGTCGCGAAGCTGCGATCCTTTCGACCTGTAATCGCAGCGAGCTCTATATAGAGCAGGAACATCTTTCAGCGGATGTGGTGCTGCGCTGGCTGGCCGATTACCACCATTTGAGCCTCGATGAGCTGCGCCAAAGCTCATATGTGCACGAAGAGGATGCGGCAGTTCGTCACATGATGCGCGTCGCCTCCGGGCTGGATTCGCTGGTGTTGGGCGAACCGCAGATTCTCGGCCAGATGAAGTCCGCCTACGCCGTGGCCCGCGAGGCCGGCACCATCGGCCCGCTGCTGGGGCGCCTGTTCCAGGCCACCTTCAACTCCGCCAAGCAGGTGCGCACCGACACCGCCATCGGTGAAAACCCGGTGTCCGTGGCGTTTGCCGCCGTCAGCCTGGCCAAACAGATTTTCAGTGACTTGCAGCGCAGCCAGGCCCTGCTGATCGGCGCCGGCGAGACCATCACCCTGGTCGCCCGCCACCTGCACGAGCTGGGCGTAAAGCGCATCGTCGTCGCCAACCGTACCCTGGAACGCGCCAGCATCCTGGCCGAGCAGTTCGGTGCCCACGCGGTGTTGCTTTCCGACATCCCGGCCGAGCTGGTGCGCAGCGACATCGTCATCAGCTCTACTGCCAGCCAGTTGCCGATCCTCGGCAAGGGCGCGGTGGAAAGCGCCCTGAAACTGCGCAAGCACAAGCCGATCTTCATGGTGGATATCGCCGTTCCCCGGGATATCGAGCCTGAAGTCGGCGAGTTGGACGACGTTTACCTCTATAGCGTCGACGACCTGCACGAAGTGGTCGCCGAAAACCTCAAGAGTCGCCAGGGCGCTGCCCAGGCTGCCGAGGAAATGGTCAGCACCGGTGCCGACGATTTCATGGTGCGCCTGCGTGAACTGGCGGCAGTGGACGTGCTCAAGGCCTACCGTCAGCAAGGCGAACGCCTGCGGGACGAGGAATTGATCAAGGCCCAGCGTATGCTCGCCAACGGCAGCAGCGCCGAAGACGTGCTGATGCAACTGGCGCGCGGCCTGACCAACAAATTGCTGCACGCTCCCAGTGTCCAGTTGAAAAAGCTTACCGCCGAAGGCCGCCTCGATGCGCTGGCCATGGCCCAGGAACTCTTTGCCCTCGGTGAGGGCGCGACAGAAAGCTCTTCGGATAAAAAACCGCAATGAAAGCGTCACTGCTCAATAAACTGGACGTCCTTCAGGACCGTTTCGAAGAACTGACCGCCTTGCTCGGCGATGGCGAGGTCATCTCCGATCAGACCAAGTTCCGCACCTATTCCAAGGAATACGCGGAAGTTGAACCGATCGTGGGCACCTATAAACAGTTGCTCAAGGTTCAGGCTGACCTCGAAGGCGCCCAGGCGCTGCTCAAGGACAGCGACCCGGACATGCGCGAAATGGCCGTTGAAGAAGTGCGAGAGGCCAAGGACAAGCTGATCGAACTGGAAGGCGACCTGCAACGCATGCTGTTGCCCAAGGATCCGAACGACGGGCGCAACGTATTCCTTGAAATCCGCGCCGGCACCGGCGGTGACGAAGCGGCGATTTTCTCCGGCGACCTGTTCCGCATGTATTCGCGCTATGCCGAGCGTCGCGGCTGGCGTGTGGAGATCCTGTCCGAGAACGAAGGCGAACACGGCGGCTATAAAGAAGTCATCGCCCGGGTTGAGGGCGAGAATGTCTACGGCAAACTGAAGTTCGAATCCGGCGTGCACCGCGTGCAGCGGGTGCCAGCCACGGAATCCCAGGGCCGTATCCACACCTCGGCGTGCACCGTGGCCGTGTTGCCCGAGCCCGACGAGCAGGAAGCCATCGAGATCAACCCGGCAGACCTGCGGGTCGACACCTACCGCTCATCGGGCGCCGGTGGCCAGCACGTCAACAAGACCGACTCGGCGATCCGTATCACTCACTTGCCTTCGGGCATCGTGGTGGAGTGCCAGGAAGAACGTTCCCAGCACAAGAACCGTGCGCGGGCCATGTCCTGGCTGTCGGCCAAGCTGAATGACCAGCAGACCAGCGCCGCCGCCAATGCGATTGCCAGCGAGCGTAAGTTGCTGGTGGGCTCGGGCGACCGTTCCGAGCGCATTCGTACCTACAACTTTGCCCAGGGCCGGGTCACCGACCACCGCGTCAACCTGACGCTGTACTCCCTGGACGAAATTCTCGCCGGTGGCGTCGATGCGGTAATCGAGCCGTTGTTGGCCGAATACCAGGCCGACCAGCTTGCGGCGATAGGTGAATAAATGACCATTATTGCCAGTTTGTTACGCGCCGCCGACCTGCCGGACTCGCCGACTGCGCGCCTGGACGTGGAATTGTTGCTGGCCGCCGCCTTGGGCAAGTCCCGCAGCTACCTGCACACCTGGCCGGAAAAAATCGTCAGCAGTGAACACGCGCTGACCTTTGCCGACTACCTGCAACGCCGTCGTGCCGGCGAGCCCGTGGCCTACATCCTCGGCCAGCAAGGCTTCTGGAAGCTCGACCTGGAAGTGGCACCGCACACGCTGATCCCGCGTCCGGAAACCGAGATGCTGGTGGAAGCCGCCCTGGAATTGCTGCCTGCCACACCGGCCAAGGTCCTGGACCTGGGCACCGGCAGCGGCGCGATTGCCCTGGCCCTGGCCAGCGAACGCCCGGCCTGGCAAGTCACGGCGGTCGACCGCGTGCTGGAAGCTGTGGCCCTGGCCGAACGCAACCGCCAGCGCCTGCACCTGAACAACGCCACGGTGCTGAACAGCCATTGGTTCAGTGCCCTCGAAGGCCACACTTACAATCTGATCATCAGCAACCCACCTTATATAGCCGACACCGACCCGCACCTGGTGGCCGGTGACGTGCGCTTTGAACCGGCCAGCGCGCTGGTATCCGGGCATGACGGCCTGGACGACCTGCGGCTGATCATCGCCCAGGCGCCTGCGCACCTCGACGCCGCGGGTTGGTTGCTGCTGGAGCACGGTTACGACCAGGCGCCCGCCGTGCGCGACCTGCTGCTGGGGGAAGGCTTTGAAGAAGTCCACAGCCGCATCGACCTGGGCGGCCACGAACGCATCACGTTGGGACGCCGCCCGTGATGAACGACCAGGAGCTGTTGCGCTATAGCCGGCAGATTCTGTTGCAGCATGTCGACATCGAAGGCCAGTTGCGCCTGAAAAACAGCCGCGCGCTGATCGTCGGCCTGGGTGGCCTCGGTTCGCCGGTGGCGCTGTACCTGGCGGCGGCGGGTGTGGGTGAGCTGCATTTGGCGGATTTCGACACTGTCGACCTGACCAACCTGCAACGCCAGATCATTCACGACACTGACAGCGTCGGCCTGAGCAAGGTCGACTCGGCGATTCGCCGCCTGAGCGCGATCAATCCTCAAATACTGCTGGTTGCCCATCGCAGCGCGCTGGATGAGGATTCCCTCGCGGCCGCCGTGGCGGTGGTCGATGTGGTACTGGATTGCAGCGACAACTTCTCCACCCGCGAAGCGGTCAACGCTGCGTGTGTCGCTGCCGGCAAGCCTTTGGTGAGCGGTGCGGCGATTCGCCTCGAAGGCCAGCTGTCGGTGTTCGACCCTCGTCGCGCCGAAAGCCCCTGCTACCACTGTTTATACGGGCACGGCAGCGACGCCGAACTGACCTGCAGCGAAGCCGGTGTCATCGGCCCGCTGGTGGGTCTGGTCGGCAGCCTGCAAGCCCTGGAATCCTTGAAATTGCTGGCCGGTTTCGGCGAGCCGTTGGTGGGGCGGCTGTTGTTGATCGACGCCCTGACCACGCGTTTTCGCGAGTTGCGGGTCAAGCGCGATCCCGGTTGCAGCGTCTGCGGTAGCCAACATGGTTAAGGATGCGCCGATTGGTGTGTTCGACTCCGGTGTCGGCGGCCTGTCGGTGCTGGACGAAATCCAGCGTCTGCTGTCCCATGAGTCGCTGCTGTACGTGGCGGATGGCGGGAATATCCCCTACGGCGAGAAAACCCCGGCGTTCATCCTCGATCGTTCGCGACAGGTGGCGGCGTTCTTCCGTGAGAAGGGCGCCAAAGCGTTTGTGATTGCCTGCAACACGGCGACCGTTGCGGCGGTTGCCGATTTGCGTCAGGACTATCCCGACTGGCCATTGGTGGGCATGGAACCGGCAGTCAAACCCGCGGCCGCCGCGACCCGCAGTGGCGTCGTCGGCGTGCTGGCGACCACCGGCACCCTGCAAAGCGCCAAGTTCGCCGCCTTGCTCGACCGCTTCGCCACCGATGTGCGGGTGATCACCCAACCCTGCCCGGGCCTGGTGGAGCTGATCGAAACCGGCGACCTGGACAGCCCGGCCCTGCGCCTGCTGTTGCAAGGCTACGTGGAGCCGCTGATTGCGGCCGGTTGCGACACCATCATCCTCGGCTGCACCCACTACCCGTTCCTCAAGCCCCTGCTCGCCGAGATGCTCCCGCCGACGATCATTTTGATCGACACCGGGGCGGCAGTAGCGCGTCAATTGCAGCGTCTTTTGAGTGATCGCGAATTGCTGGCCACTGGCAATCCGCCGCCTGTACAGTTCTGGACCAGCGGCGATCCGCAGCATCTAAGAAATATCCTACCGACCCTATGGAAATCTCCCGGAGTTGTGAGTAGTTTTGGCGTGTGAAAAAAACGTGAAATAACGCCTTTATCCGCTGAACTTCTGGCTATACGGCAGCTTCTATAGCAAGTTAGCCGGTACAAAATCATACAACTTCGTTCGGAAGGGATGTTTCTCTATGAAGCGCTTGTTCTGTTTGGCTGCGATTGCGGCCGCAATGTTGGGGCACTCTTTTTCCGCACAGGCGGCAGGCCTGGAACTTGGGGTGGGAAGTACGAGCGATTCGACCATGACCTATCGGTTGGGGCTGACCTCGGACTGGGATAAAAGCTGGTGGCAGACCGATACGGGGCGCGTGACCGGGTACTGGAGCGGCGCCTACACCTATTGGGACGGTGACAAGCGGGCCAGCGTCAGCAGCCTGTCGTTCTCACCCGTGTTTGTGTATGAGTTTGCCGGGGAGAGGGTGAAGCCGTACATCGAGGCCGGCGTGGGTGTGGCCGTGTTCTCCCGCACGCGGGTAGAAGACAACAATATCGGCCAGGCTTTCCAGTTTGAAGACCGGCTGGGCTTTGGCTTGCGCTTTGTCGGTGGCAGTGAAGTGGGGATTCGGGCCACCCATTACTCCAATGCCGGGATCAGCAGCAATAACGATGGTGTAGAGAGTTATTCGCTGCACTACACGCTGCCGTTGTAGTTTTTTAAGCACACTGCAAAACCATTGTGGGAGCGGGCTTGCTCGCGAAAGCGGTATATCAGCCACGAATCAGTTGACTGACACACCGCTTTCGCGAGCAAGCCCGCTCCCACATTTGCTACTCATTGGTTCCGAAATCAGCGATACACCGTCGCAATCCCCTGGCGCTCATCGATGCACTCCGGCGCGCCCATCTCGAATTCCCGGCAGATCAGCGGCCGCTTCTCGTAAATCGTGCACATCATCGTGTCGCGGTCCAGCGCCGCGCACCAGCCGTCATCCAGGCGCAGCATGACTTCGCCGCCCCAATCGTCGGTATCGATAAAGCGATCGGGCACGCCGGTATCAGTGATCAGCATGACTTCCAGCTGGCAGCAGCATGCGGCGCAGGTGGAGCAGGTGACGGCAGGTTCGGCGATTTGGGTATGGGGGATGTTGGTCATAGGCGCGCAGTGTAAGGCAAGCGGCTCATAGGTGTGTGAAAGGCCTGACGGACGTCAATGTGCCAACTGCCTGGCAACCCAATGCAACAACGGAAAAATCATCCCCCAGAGTAACGCCAGGCCGATGACGGTCGGCACGGTGCCATAGCCGAAACTCACCCCCGCCAGTTGGCTGCCCGCGTAATAGGACAACGGCCCGCCCACCGCCCCCAACAAACTCGCACGCCACCAGGGCTGCGCGCTCCAGGCCAGGCAATGGCGCAGTGTGGTCGCCAGCAATGCCCACAACAGGATCAGCCACAATGGCGCCAACAGCCCGGGCAGGCTGAAATGAAACACGCCGAATGCACGTAGCACGGTGTCGATCACGGTGCCCAACAAGGTGACGGCAACAATCACCTGGCCTTCCGCTGACCACGAACTTATCCACAGCAGGTGGATTACCAGCACCGCCAACCCCACCAACAGCCACAGACTGTCGCCGCCCAGCACACAGGCAAACCAGCCGCACTGGAACAGCACGGCATTTGCCAGTGGTTTAAGCATCAAAGCGCCCGAGCAGTGGCTGGGTCAGCGCCGCCGGCTTGGCCAGCAGCATCTGCGCGGTGCCGATGGTGCGCTCCATGAAGCCGCCTTCGCAGTAGCACAGGTAAAATTCCCACAGCCGCAGGAAGTATTCGTCGTAGCCCATTTCCGTCAGGCGGCTGTGGGCGCGGCGAAAGTTCTCATGCCACAGGCGCAGGGTTCGCGCGTAGTGCAGGCCGAAGTCTTCCATGTGCAGCAGGTTCATGTCCGTGTCGCGGCTGACGATCTCCAGCATCTTCTGTACACACGGCAAGGCGCCGCCGGGGAAGATATAGCGCTGGATAAAATCCACGCTGCTCTTGGCTTGTTCGTAGCGCTGCTCGCGAATGGTGATGGCTTGCAGCAACATCAGGCCGTTGCTCTTGAGCAACTGCGCGCACTGTTTGAAATAGGTCGGCAGGAAGCGGTGGCCCACGGCTTCGATCATCTCGATCGACACCAGCTTGTCGTACTGCCCGGTCAGGTCGCGGTAGTCCTCCAGCAGCAACGTCACCTGATTCTGCAAACCCAGGGCCTCGATGCGTTTTTCAGTGTAGGCAAACTGCTCTTTGGACAGGGTCGTGGTGGTGACCTTGCAGCCGTACTGCTGCGCGGCATAAATCGCCATGCTGCCCCAGCCGGTGCCGATTTCCAGCAGGTGGTCGGATGGTTTCAGCGCGAGCTTCTGGCAGATGCGTTCCAGCTTGTTCAACTGCGCCTGTTCCAGGGTGTCGTCAGCGGTGAGAAACTGCGCGGCCGAATACATCATGGTCGGGTCGAGGAATTCCTCGAACAGGTCGTTGCCCAGGTCGTAGTGGGCGGCAATGTTTTTCTGCGAGCCCTTGCGCGTGTTGCGGTTGAGCCAGTGCAGGCCCTGGGTGAAGGGCCGCGCGAGTTTCGCCAGCCCACCTTCCAGCGCATCCAGCACGTCGAGGTTGCTGACCATCACCCGTACCACGGCGGTCAGGTCCGGGCTGCTCCAGTAACCATGGATAAATGCCTCGCCGGCGCCGATGGAGCCGTTGGCCGCCACCAGCCCCCACACGGCTGAATCGAGGATCTGGATCTCCCCCAGCAGGTGCGCTTCCCGTGCGCCGAAGACTTGCCGTTCGCCGTCCTCGATCACCACCAACTGGCCGTGGCGCAGTTGGCCGAGCTGGCGCAGCACGGCTTTGCGCAGCAGCGCGGCGGTCATGCCGTTGACGTTCAAGCGGTTGGATTTGACCGATAAGCTAGGGGATTTCATGGCGGCGATCCTTGGTGTACCCGACTGCGGTGCGAGAAGCGCCTTCGGCGGCGTGATGGGAAAAAATCGGCGTGCGTTTAAGCAAGAGGCGCAAGGCCTGCCAATAAATGGCCAGGCAGGTCTTGGCGGTCATCCACGGGAAGCGCCACAGGTAGCGGTGCAGGCTGGCGCGGTTCAGGGCTTCGCGTTGCAGGCTCAAGGTGGCGTCGAAGACTTTCAGTTCGCCCTGCCAGTCGGCCATATGCACGCCGAGCCTGGCGGCGGGCGGGCTGAAGCTCATGCGGTATTCCAGGTCCCGGGGCAAGAACGGCGAGACATGAAACGCCTTGGCCACGGCGAAGTGCTGATGCTCACCGGCAGGCAGCGCCTGGGCCGGCAGCACGTAGTGATAGCGCTCGCGCCACGGGGTGTTGGTCACTTCACAAAGGATCGCGGCCAGCGTTCCGTCGGCCTCGAAGCAGTAGAAGAAACTCACCGGGTTAAAGGCCAGGCCCCAACTGCGGGCCTGGGTCAGCAGGCAGATAACGCCCGAGGGGATGCGCCCCAGGGCCTTGCCGACTTCTTGGCGCACGGCATCGGTCAAACTCATGCCGTGACGGGTCAATTCACGCAGGTAATCCTGCTGGCGAAACGCGAACGGCGCCCAGCGCTCACCCGCCAATGGCGACAAGCCGAACACTTCGTCCTGTTCGCTGAGGTCCAGGTACAGCAGGCCGATCCGGTACCGAAAGGCATGGCCCTTTGGCGTAAACCGCCGATGGGCGATCCAGCCGCTGTACAGGGCGCTGTTCACAGGATTTCCCCGAACGCCTTGGCCACGCGCAATGCGCTGACCACGCCGTCTTCGTGGAAACCGTTGGCCCAGTAGGCGCCGCAATAATAGGTGTGCTGCGCGCCGTGCAGTTCTTCCCAGCGCGCTTGGGCGGCCACGGCGGCCAGGCTGTATTGCGGGTGGGCGTAGGTGTAGCGGGCGAGGACTTTGAGCGGGTTGATCAGCGCCGTTTGATTGAGGCTCACGCAAAAGGTGGTGGTGCTGTCGATGCCTTGCAGGATGTTCATGTCGTAGGTCACCGCCGCCTGTTTTTGCGCGCGGCCATCCAGCCGGTAATTCCAGCTGGCCCAAGCCAGTTTGCGCTCGGGCAGCAGACGGGTATCGGTGTGCAGGACGACGTCATTGTCGGCGTAGGGCAGGGCACCGAGGACCTGTTGCTCGGCCAGGCTCGCATCCCCCAGCAAGGCCAGGGCCTGGTCGCTGTGGCAGGCGAACACCACCTTGTCGAATGCCTCGCTGCCGGCGGCGCTGTGGATAACTGCGCCGATGGCTGAACGCTCAACCCGGGTGACCGGGCAATTGAGGCGGATATTTTCGCGGAAGGACTGGGTCAGCGGTTCGATATAGCGGCTGGAACCGCCTTCGATCACGCACCACTGCGGCCGGTTGCTCACCGACAACAAGCCATGGTTCTTGAAGAACCGCACGAAGAATTGCAGGGGAAACCCGAGCATGTCAGCCAGGGACATCGACCAGATCGCCGCGCCCATCGGCACGATGTAGTGCTGGATAAATCGCTGGCCGTAGCCGCCCGCTTGCAGGTACTCGCCCAGGGTCATCTCGGCGCTGATGCGTTGCTCTTGCAGGTCCAGGGGCGCCTGGCGGTTGAAGCGCAGGATATCGCGCAACATGCCCCAGAACCCCGGCGACAGAATATTCCGGCGCTGGGCAAACAGGCTGTTGAGGTTGTTGCCGTTGTACTCGAGCCCGGCGTTCGGGTCGCACACCGAAAAGCTCATCTCGGTGGGTTTGTACGTCACGCCAATTTGCCCCAGCAGCTTGATGAAGTTGGGATAGGTCCAGTCGTTGAACACGATAAAGCCGGTGTCCACCGCATGGCTTTTGCCTTCCACCGTGACATTCACCGTATGGGTGTGGCCGCCGATGCGGTCGCCCGCTTCGAACAGGGTGATGTCGTGGCGGCGACTGAGCAGGTAGGCGCTGGTCAGCCCGGCAATGCCGCTGCCGATAATGGCGATCTTCACAGGTCGTCCTTTCTCGGCGGCGGGCTGCGCAGCATGCGTTTGCCAATGATCAACTGGACGCGGTTCGGCAGTTTCGACAGTGGCCACAAGGCGGCAATAAACAGGGCAGGGAAGGCAATTTCCAATGGACGGTTTTGCAGCTTGGCGAAGATATGTCGCGCGGCCTTGTCTGCCGGCCAGCTCAGGGGCATCGGGAAATCATTGCGGGCGGTCAGCGGCGTGTCGACAAACCCCGGGCTGACCACGGTGACGTCGATCCCTTCAGGCGACAGGTCGATACGCAGGGACTCGAACAGGTAACGCAGGCCGGCCTTCGACGCACCATAGGCTTCCGCCCTGGGCATCGGCAGGTAGGTCACCGCACTGGCCACACCGACCAGGTGCGGTGTATGACCGGCGCGCAACAGCGGCAGCGCGGCCTCGATGCAGTAACTGCTGGCCAGCAGGTTGGTGCGCACCACGTGCTCGATGATCGAGGCGTCGAATTGCCTGGCATCCACGTATTCGCAGGTGCCGGCATTCAGGATCACCGTATCCAGCGAACCCCAGGCCACCGCGATGTGCTCACCGATCTCGCGCACGGTCTGGCTGTTGGTCAGGTCGCCGGCCACCACCAGCACTTGCCCGGGGTATTGCTGGGCAAGCTGTTCCAGGGGCGCCTTGGAGCGGGAACTGAGGGCCACATGGGCACCGCTTTCGAGCAGCGTCTTCGCCAGTTCGGCCCCGATGCCACTGCTGGCACCGGTCAACCAGTAACGACGTGGAAGGTTAAGGCTCATCCCATTCTCCTTTTCAGCCAGCTGACCACACCGCCAAGGACCGGCACGTGTTCATACAGCAACTGTCCAGCGTCAAAATAATCCCGGTGGCGATACACCTTGTCGCGCCACAGCAGGTGCGAGCAGCCTTCCACACGAATCACTTCGCCCTTGGCCAGGCGCGGGTGGCAGAAGCTCATTTTCCAGCGCAGATAGCCTTCGCCTTCCGCTACTTGATCAAAGCCATGGAAGTCAAAGCGCAACTGAGTGACGTTGTCGTACAGCTCGGCGAAGTAGCGGTGCAACGCCGGTAGCCCGTGCACCTCGTGCAGTGGGTCGGTGAAACTGATGTCCTGGCTGTACAGGCCGTCGAGCAGGTGCAGGTTGTGCTTGTCCACACTGGCGAACACCTGGGCGAAGCGGCGCAGGAAATCACTCATAAGCACCTCCGACCGCCTGGCGTGAAGGCAGGCTGCGGAAAGCGGCGAGGGCGCGCTCGCGGGATTTTTTCAAATCGACGATAGGACGAGGATAGTCGGCCACACCAAACAGGCCGCCCACGGCGTCGGGGTTGTGCACTTCCTTTTTGTTCAGCGCCGCCAGTTGCGGCAGCCAGTGCTTGATAAACACACCTTCGCCGTCGAATTTTTCCGATTGGCTCAAGGGGCTGAAAATCCGGAAGTACGGGGCCGAGTCGGTGCCGGTGGACGAGCTCCACTGCCAGCCACCGTTGTTGGCTGCCAGGTCGCCGTCGATCAGGTGACGCATGAAAAAGCGCTCGCCTTCGCGCCAGTCGATCAGCAGGTTTTTGGTCAGGAACATCGCCACCACCATGCGCAGGCGATTGTGCATCCAGCCGGTTTCCAGCAGCTGGCGCATGGCGGCGTCGATGATCGGCAGGCCGGTGCGTGCTTCCTGCCACGCTTTCAAGTCTTCCGGGCTGTTGCGCCAGGCCACGGCTTCGGTCTCTGGACGGAATGCGCGGTGGCGCGAGACCCGTGGGTAGCCCACCAGAATATGTTTGTAGAACTCGCGCCACAGCAGCTCGTTGATCCAGGTAATCGTGCCGATGTCGCCGCTTTCGAATTCACCCTGGTTGCTTTGCAGCGCGGCATGCAGGCACTGGCGCGGTGAAACCACGCCCGCTGCAAGGTAGGCCGAAAGCTGGCTGGTACCGGGCTTGGCCGGGAAGTCGCGTTCGTCCTTGTAGTAGCTGATTTGTGCGTCGGCGAACTGGTCGAGACGGCGCCGGGCTTCGGCTTCGCCGGCAGGCCACAGGGCGCGCAAGGCTTCGCTCGGGGTAGCGAAGCCCTCGACGTGATCCGGAACCTCGTCGCTTTTGAGTTTGAGCGGTGCCTGCGCCTTGGGAGTGGCGACCAAACGCGGCAAGGCGCCATGCAGGCGGCTGTAGCAGACCTTGCGGAACTGGCTGAACACCTGGAAGTAGGTGCCGGTCTTGGTCAGCACGCTGCCGGGCTGGAAAAACAACTGGTCCAGATAGGTGTGGAATGTGATGCCTTGAGCTTCGAGGGCCTTGGCCACGGCGGCGTCGCGGCGCTCTTCGTGGATGCCGTATTCGTCATTGACGTGCACCGACTCCACCGACAGTTCCTGGCACAGGCCTGCCAAAACTTCAGGTGCTTGATCCCAAGTGTCGGCATGGCGGATCAATAACGGAATGTTCAACTCGCCCAGCGCCGAGCTCAAGCGCTGCAGGTTGCGCAGCCAGAAATCGACCTTGCACGGCGCGTCATCGTGGGCCAGCCATTGCCCGGGGCTGATCAGGTAGACGGCCGCTGTCGGGCCACGCTGTGCGGCGGCGGCGAGGGCGGTGTTGTCATGTAGGCGCAGGTCGGTGCGCAGCCAGATCAAGTGCATTTAAATAAGTCCACGCTGGATCAGTACCTGATGGGCCGACAACGGGTCTTCGGCCAGGAGCAATTCAGGAATCTCTTCGGTTAATACGGACAGCTCCGCCTGGTGGATGCATACCGTTGGTCCGGTTATCAGTTTTGGGCAACTGAAGCCGCTCAACAGTTTGCCCAGCACCGAGGTATGGAGTGCCTTGCTCGAATACAGCAGTACCGCACGGGGTTGCAGATGCTCGACGGCCAGGGCCAGTTCGCCCACCGGCAATGGCCAGTCGAAAACTTCCACCGGGCAATCGGCGCTGCTGGCGAGCCAGGCGGTGAGCCACAGGTGCGGCTCCAGCGGCAGGTCGGAATGGTTGATCAGCAGCAGGGGGGCGCCGTTGAGCTGGCGGTTGTTGTGATACATCCGCGCACCGAATTTGCTGCGCAGCCAGGAATAGAAAAATACCCGTTCCATCTGCGCGCCGAACTGGCCTTGCCAGCGCAGTTCGAGCTCCTTGAGCAACGGCAATAACAGTTGCTCGCACAAGGTGCGCGGCGGGTACAGCGCCATGGCCTGGTTGAAGGCATCATCCACCCGGCGCTCGGCCAGTTCGCTGATGGCCTGCACCAGGTGCTGGCGGCGGTTGTGCCATTCGTTTTCCACCGGCGGTTCGCTGGTGGCTTGCGCGGTGTCGATCAGGCTCTTGACCTGGCTGACCGGCACACCGCGGTTGAGCCAGGTCAGGATGGTATGGATGCGTTGCACGTGCTCGGCACTGAACAGGCGGTGCCCCTTGGGCGTGCGCTGGGGCACGATCAGCCCGTAGCGCCGCTCCCAGGCGCGCAAGGTCACGGCGTTGACGCCGGTCTGGCGCGCCACTTCGCGGATCGGCAGCCAGCCTTGTTCGATGGCCTCGGCGATGTCTTCGCCAGGTTCTTGCAGGGGAAAAGTCATAGGTTAAATCGCATTACGCAGGCTGAGGTTTTCCGGGTGCGGTTGCAGGTAGGCCTGCTGCGCGATATAGCGGTCCGGATGCTGGCGAAAGTGGTGCTTGAGCAGCGTCAGCGGTACCACCAGCGGCACGATGCCCTGGCGGTATTGGCTGATGATGGTCTGCATTTCCTGTTTGTCTTCGGCGCTGATGGCTTGCTTGAGGTAGCCGCTGATGTGTTGCAGCACGTTGGTGTGGGTGCCGCGTGTGGCGCACTGGGTCAGGGCGCTCATCAGTTCGCTGAAGTAGCCGGCGGCCAAGGCGCCCAGGTCGACGTCCCTGGGCATGCTGCCCAGCAGGTTGCCGAGGCTTTTGTAATGCACCGGGCTGTGGGCCATCAGCAGGTATTTGTAGCGCGAGTGAAATTCCAGCAGGCGATGACGGGTCAGGCCTTCGGTGAGCAGTTGCTGCCAGGTGGCGTAGACGAACACCCGGGTCAGGAAGTTTTCCCGCAGCACCGGGTCATTCAGCCGACCGTCTTCTTCCACCGGCAGGTTGGGGTGGCGTGCACAAAACGCCTGGGCGTAGATGCCGCGCCCGCCGCCGTCGATGGGCATGCCGTTGTCCTGATAGACCTTGACCCGTTCCAGGCCGCAGGACGGGGATTTCTGCATGAAGATGTAACCGCAGAGGTCGGTGTGTTCAGCAGCCATTTGCTGGCCGTAATCGTCCAGCGGCTGGGTCACGTTAAGTTCGCGGTTTACGGTGCCAACGGCCTGGGGATTGAGCGGGTCGCCCACCAGGCGAATCGGCTCGCGGGGGATGCCCAGGCCAATGGCGACTTCAGGGCACAGCGGCACGAAGTCGAAATAATCGGCCAGGGTCTGGCTACACAGCTGGGATTGTTTATGCCCGCCGTTGAAGCGCACGTTCTCGCCCAACAGGCAGGCGCTGATGGCGATTTTCGGTTTGCCGGTGGCGGGCAGGGTGCTGGACATGGCCAAACCTCGATGAAATTCCTGTACAGAGTTAAATTTCTGTACAACTTAAACTCATCATAGGTTTGAAGCTGTACAAGTCAAATAATTTGTACAGGTATTTGCGGAATGGCTATTTCCAGCCGATTTTCCAGTCTTCGGCGTTTTGCAGGGTTTGCCAGGCCAGGCGCTGCACGCGATGGCTCATCACGGCTTCCAGCTCGATTTCCTGCACATCGCCTTCGTCATCACGCAGCAGTTTGGTCACCAGAAAATGTTTTTCCTTGTGCTGCGGGCGGGCTGCAGTCCACTTCGACAGCAGCAACTTGGCGGGATTGATGCGGTTCATCGCAGGTGCTCGATCAACCGCCGCGCCGCCTCCTGGCCGCTGAGCCACGCACCTTCCACGCGGCCTGACAGGCACCAGTCGCCACATACATACAGGCCCAGGTCGGCGTCGGCCAGCACGCCAAATTCATGGCTGGTGGACGGCCGCGCGTACAGCCAGCGGTGGGCGAGGGTGAAGGATGGCGCCGGCATGGCGCTGTGCAGCAGTTCGGCGAAGGCGCCGTGCAGGTGTTCGATCACGGCTTCCTTGGACAGGTCCAGGTGTTGCTTGCTCCAGGTGCTGGTGGCGTGCAAAACCCAGGTGTCGAGGGTGGTGTCGCGCCCCGGTTTGCTGCGGTTGCGCGCCAGCCAGTCCAGCGGGCTGTCCTGGACGAAGCAGCCTTCCATGGGCGTATCCAGCGGCTTGTCGAAGGCCAGGGCAATGGCCCAGGTCGGGTCCATCTTGACCCCGGCGGCGACACTCGCCAGCTTGGGCGCAGCGGCCAGCAAGGCAGTGGCCTGGGGCGCCGGGGTGGCGATGATCACGTGGCTGAACGGGCCGTGGCTTTCGCCGTCGGCGTCCAGCAGGTTCCAGTGATGTTTGCCCTGGAACACTTCGGTGATGCGGCAACCGAACTGCACCGGCAAGTCATCGAGCAGGGCGCGGGTGATCGCGCTCATGCGCGGCGTGCCGACCCAGCGGATCTGTTCATCGGGGGAGGGCGTCAGTTGGCCGGACTTGAAGTTGTACAGCTGTGGCTTCCATTGCTCGGCGCAACCATTGGCCTGCCAGCGTTGCACCTCATTGACGAAGCGCCGGTCGCGGGCGGTGAAGTACTGTGCGCCCATGTCCAGCGAGCCCGCATCGCTGCGCTTGCTGGACATGCGACCGCCACTGCCGCGGCTTTTATCGAAGAGTTGTACAACGTGCCCCGCGTCTTTCAACGCTCGGGCGGCGGAGAGACCGGCGATGCCGGTGCCAATGATCGCGATGGGAACAGTCATGGGAGGCCTCGTTTTACCGTTGGGTACAGACTACGCCGACACCAATAGCTGTACAATATTGTTTTTTGGTATAAGTTTTGGCGTACCTGATCGTTTGGCGTGACCTATGGTTAAACCTGAAGGTTTAACCAGCGTTGCGCCCGATTAAAACATCCCTGTTTATAAAATAGACTAACGGTGGTCGGCGAACGTTACACGAGGAACAACTCATGCACATTTTGCTGACCGGCGGTACCGGTTTGATCGGCCGTCAACTTTGCCAATACTGGCTTGCCCAGGGCCATCGCCTCACGGTCTGGAGCCGCCATCCCGAACAAGTGGCTAAATTGTGCGGCGCCCAGGTGCGTGGCGTCGCCCGCCTGCAGGACATAAACGAGGCGGTGGACGCGGTGGTCAACCTGGCCGGCGCGCCGATTGCCGACCGGCCCTGGACGCATAAACGCAAGGCGCTGTTGTGGAGCAGCCGTATCGGCCTCACCGAAACCCTGCTGGCCTGGCTTGAGGACCTTGAGCACAAACCGGCGGTGTTGATCTCCGGTTCCGCGGTGGGCTGGTACGGCGACGGCGGTGAGCGCGAGCTGACCGAAGACAGCGGCCCGGTGCAGGACGATTTCGGCAGCCAGTTATCCATTGCCTGGGAAGAAACCGCCCAGCGTGCCGAGGCATTGGGCATCCGCGTGGTGCTGGTGCGTACCGGGCTGGTGCTGGCGGCGGAGGGCGGCTTTTTGTCGCGGCTGTTGCTGCCGTTCAAACTGGCGCTGGGCGGGCCTATCGGCAATGGTCGGCAGTGGATGCCATGGGTCCATATAAAGGATCAAATCGCCCTGATTGATTTTCTTCTGCACAAGACCGATGCCAGCGGTCCTTATAATGCCTGCGCGCCACACCCGGTACGCAACCTGGAGTTCGCCAAGACCCTGGGCAAGGTGCTGCACCGCCCGGCGTTCATGCCCATGCCGGCGTTTGCCTTGCGCATCGGCCTGGGCGAGTTGTCCGGTTTGTTGCTGGGTGGCCAGCGGGCTTTGCCGCAGCGGCTGTTGGCGGCCGGTTTCACTTTCCAGTTCACTGAGTTGCATGCGGCCCTGGACGACTTGTCCAGCCGCCTCTAGAGATAGGATGTTGCATGACGGATCACGCGTTGTTACTGGTCAACCTGGGTTCACCGGCGTCCACTTCGGTGGCGGATGTGCGCAGCTACCTCAATCAGTTCCTGATGGACCCTTACGTCATTGACCTGCCATGGCCGGTTCGGCGTTTGCTGGTGTCGCTGATCCTGATCAAGCGCCCGGAGCAATCGGCCCATGCCTACGCCTCGATCTGGTGGGACGAAGGCTCGCCGCTGGTAGTTCTTAGCCGTCGCTTGCAACAACAGATGACTGCACAGTGGACCCAGGGGCCGGTGGAGTTGGCCATGCGCTATGGCGAGCCGTCGATTGAAAGCGTACTGACCCGGCTGGCGTCCCAAGGCATCAAGAAAGTGACCCTGGCGCCGTTGTACCCGCAGTTTGCCGACAGCACCGTGACCACGGTAATCGAAGAGGCCCGGCGCGTGGTGCGGCACAAAAAGTTGGCGATCGAGTTTTCGATTCTGCAGCCGTTCTACGATGAACCGGAGTACCTGGACGCCTTGGCCAACAGCGCCAGAGCCTATGTGGAAGAGGATTTCGATCACCTCCTGCTGAGCTTTCATGGGTTGCCCGAGCGCCACCTGAAAAAGCTCGACCCTACTGGGCAACACTGCTTCAAGGACGCCAACTGCTGCCAGAACGCCTCTCCCGAGGTGCTTGCCACGTGCTATCGCGCGCAGTGTTTCAGCGTTGCGCGGGATTTTGCCGAGCGCCTGGGGTTGCCGGATGGCAAATGGTCGATGGCGTTCCAGTCGCGGCTGGGCCGGGCCAAGTGGATCGAACCGTACACCGAGGCACGCCTTGAAGCGTTGGCTCAACAGGGCGTGAAGAAGCTGCTGGTGATGTGCCCGGCGTTTGTTGCGGACTGCATCGAGACACTGGAGGAAATTGGTGATCGCGGCCTGGAGCAATTCCGCGAAGCGGGGGGCGAAGAGTTGGTGTTGGTGCCGTGCCTGAATGATGACCCGCAGTGGGCGGCGGCGCTCAATACCCTGTGTGAAAGAGCGCCGGTCGCGCTGTAATCCGATTGTCGAAACGATAGAGAGCAAATGTGGGAGCCGGGCTTGCCCGCGATAGCGGTGGATCAGTCACCAGATGCCTCGACTGAAAAATCGCCATCGCGGGCAAGCCCGGCTCCTACATTGTTTTGCGGGGTTACTCGTGATGCGGCTCGCCCAGGAAAGTCAGGGAACTGAACAGTCCGCGAGTCGCGACATCAGCATTGTCTTTGAGCGGGATTTCCACCTGCGCCGCAATCACATTCAATCCTTCATTTCTCACCAGCACCTGGGCGCGACCGTCTTTATCGGTCTCGGTGCTCAGGGTGTTCGGTGCGTTGCGATAGTCTCCGATCAGCTTGACTCCTGCCGCCGGCTTGCCATCCAGCAGCACCCGTACCGGCAGTGATTTACCCGGGCCGACCGTCAGCGGATCAACTTCCGGCAAGATCAGTAGCTTGATCTGATCCAGCTGCGGCACCTTCGCCCCCGGCTGGTAGATCGCCAGGCTGTACTTGAAGGTCTGGGTCGACTCAATCGCCCCCGGCACCTTGCTGCGGCCCTCGTTGATCCACTTCTTGTCAGGCGTCTGTGACCACATCCCGTTATCCAGGGCGACCGCCAGTACAGCCGGCGATTTGAGCGGCTTCAGGCGCGCATGGTCGGGCAGACGTTCCACGGTCACCGGGATCATTTTGCCGCCCGCGTCATAAGCCCAGGCGCCGCTGATTTTCTGCGCCTTGAACGCGTTGTCTTCGGCGCCGTGGCCGTAGATCACTTCGATATTGCCGCGCCGTTGTTCGGTCCACAGCCCGTGGGCCGAGACTTGGGTGGCAAACAGCAGGCCGAGCACGGCCAGGGATTTGAAGGCTTGCATGGAGACGTCCTTTTACAGGTTGAGGGTCAGGCTGACGGTGAAGTTGCGCGGCTCGCCGGGATTGACCCAGTAGTTGCTGTAGGAGCGCTCGTAGTACTTTTCGTCGAACAGGTTGTTGAGGTTCAGGCCCACGGTGACGTTGTCGCTGGCCTTGTAATGGGCCAGCAAATCGACGGTGTGGTAGGCCGGTAATTCAAAGCTTTTGCCGGCTTCACCGGAGCGATCGCCGACGTAGGTGAAGGCTGCGCCAAGGTCGGAGCCGCGCAGCAGGCCGTCCTGGAATTCATACACCCCGAGCAAGCTGCCGCTGCGTTTGGCTACGCCGAGAATCCGGCTGCCAGTGGGGATGGCTTTGTCGCCTTTGGTCACTTCGGCGTCGATGTAGGCAAAGGCGCCGATCACCCGTACGGCGTCAGTCACCTGGCCGGTCAGTTGCAGGTCAAACCCCTGGCTGCGGGCCTTGCCCATGGCACGCAGTGTGTCGGTAGCCGGGTCCAGGGCCAGGACATTTTCTTTCTCGATATGGAAGGCGGCGAGGGTGGTGCTCAGGCGGTCGTCGAACAGCTCGCTCTTGATCCCGATTTCATACCCCACGCCTTCTTCCGGCTTGAAGGATTTGCCGCCGGCGTCCAGGCCATTGTTGGGTTTGAACGAGGTGGAGGCGTTGGCGAACAGGCCCACTTCAGGCGTCAGTTGGTAGAGCAAGCCGGCGCGTTGGGTCAGGGCGTCGTGGGTCTGCCGGCTTTTGGCATGGTTGCGGCTGAAGTCGTCGGTGCGCTGCTCGAAGTGTTCGAACCGCGCGCCGATCATCCCGCGCAGGCGGTCGGTGAAGATGATCTGGTCCTGCAGGTTCAGCGCCTGGCTTTTCACCTGTTCGAAAAAGTCAGTGCCGGAGCGCTTGCCGTTCGGTTTGGGCTGCCCATAGACCGGGTCATAGATGTCGATGGCGTAATCGCCGCCGGCGATGGCGGTCACCCGTTCTTTCTTGCGGTAGTCCTCGTACTCGGTGCCGATCAGCAATTCGTGCTGCCAACTGCCGATGTCGAACCGACCGCGCAGTTCGAGCTGGGTGATGCTGTCATGCCAACCGGTGGAGCGCTCGCGGTAGCGGCGGCTGAGGGTGTGGCCATCGGCATCCAGCGCGCGGTTTTCCGAGGCGTTGCCCCATAGGCTGCCTTGTTTGTAATGGCTGGCCAGTCGCAGTTGCCAGGCATCGTTGAGGTGATGCTCGAGGCTGGCTTGCAGGCGGTTGTTGTGGTTGCGGATATCGCCGTCGTCGGGTTCGCCGAGAAAGGTCGAGCGGGAGACGCCGCTCCAGCGGTTGTTGGGCGCGACGATGCCGCGGTCGAAAGTGGAGCGGTGACGCACGAATTCACTTTCCACCAGCAGGTGTGTGTCCGGGTCCAGTTGCCAACTGATGGAGGGCGCGACGAAGACCCGTTTGGCCTCCACGTGGTTGCGGAAGCTGTGGTTGTCTTCCACCGCCAGGTTGACCCGCGATAACACGTTGCCCTCGCTGTCCAGCGGCGTGTTCACGTCCAGCGCGGTGCGGTAGCGGTCCCAACTGCCGGCGCTGGTCTGCAGTGTGGTGAAGGCCTCGTGCTGCGGCTTTTTGCTGACGATATTCACCGTACCGCCTGGGTCACCACGGCCATACAGGCTGGCGGCGGGGCCTTTGAGCACCTCGATGCGCTCGATGTTGGCCGCGTCCGGCGTGCTCGGGTAACCGCGGTTGGCGCTGAAACCGTCCACGTAAAACTCTGACGTGGTGAAGCCGCGAACGCTGTATTCGTAGAGCGTCAGGCCGCCGAAGTTGTTCTGTTTGGACACGCCGCCGGCAAACTCAAGGGCACGCTCGACGTTGGTGCTGCCCAGGTCGTTGAGTACCGAAGCGGGAACCACGCTGATGGATTGTGGGATATCCCGCAAGGCGGTGTCGGTTTTTGTGGCGCTGGCGGAGCGGGTGGCGCGATAGCCCTTGACCGGGCCGGTGGCTGATTCGTACGCCTCGCTGGTGATGCGGGTGGCTTCCAGTTCAACGGGGGCGGTGTCTTCGGCGTAGGCCGGGTCCACCAGCAAACCCAGGGCGATTCCCGCCAGCGGGGCAAATCTTCGAGACGGCATGATAGAGCGTTCCAATAGCGATATTGAAACAATATAACATGACTAATGAGAATGAATTTCTTTTGAAATATTAGGTAACAGGAGCCCGCGAACGGGCTCCCGAAGCCGTTATTCCTCTTCTTTCACCGGTGCAGGCGGCGGACGCAGGCCGATTTCCGCCGACAGCTTGATTTCCTTGCCATTGCGCATCACCTGGATCGCCACCTTGTCGGTGGGTTTGATCCGCGCCACCTGGTTCATCGACTTGCGACCATCCCCGGCCGGCTCGCCGTCGATGCTGAGGATCACATCCCCCAGTTGCAGGCCGGCTTTCTGCGCCGGGCCGTCGCGGAAGATCCCGGCGACCACGATGCCAGGGCGCCCGGTCAGGCCAAACGACTCGGCCAGTTCCTTGGTCAGCGGCTGGACTTCAATCCCCAGCCAGCCACGAATCACCTGGCCATGCTCGATGATCGACTTCATCACTTCAGTGGCCAGCTTCACCGGAATCGCGAAACCGATGCCCTGGGAGCCGCCGGACTTGGAGAAGATCGCGGTGTTGATGCCGGTCAGGTTGCCGTTGGCATCCACCAGCGCGCCGCCGGAGTTGCCCGGGGTTGATCGCCGCGTCGGTCTGGATGAAGTCTTCATAGCTGTTGAGGCCCAACTGGTTACGCCCGGTGGCGCTGATGATGCCCATGGTCACAGTCTGGCCGACGCCGAACGGGTTGCCGATGGCCAGCGCCACGTCACCTACGCGCAGCCCTTCGGAGCGCCCGATGGTGATCGAGGGCAGGCCTTTCAAATCGATTTTCAGCACCGCGAGGTCGGTTTCCGGGTCGCTGCCAACCACGCGGGCCAGGGTTTCCCGGCCATCACGCAGGGCCACCACAATCTGGTCGGCGCCGGTGGTCACGTGGTTGTTGGTGAGGATGTAGCCTTCCGGGCTCATGATCACGCCGGAGCCGAGGCTGGATTCCATGCGCCGCTGCTTGGGCGAGTTGTCGCCGAAATAGCGACGAAACTGTGGGTCTTCAAACAGCGGGTGCGCCGGTTTATTGATGACCTTGGTGGTGTACAGGTTGACCACGGCGGGGGCGGCGATCACCACTGCATCGGCGTAAGTCACCGGGCCTTGTACCACCGCGCTGGTTTGCGGTGCCTGTTGCAGGTTGACATCAAGGGTCGGCAGGCCGACCAGTTGTGGATAACGCTGAATAATCAGCATCGCGATCAGCACGCCAGCCAACAATGGCCATCCAAAAAAACGCAGTGCCTTGAGCATGAAGAAAAATCCTGACAGGTTGCAGGGGGCGGGAGAGCGCCCATAATGTCGCGCATTATACGAGGCCGTGAGCGCCTCTGAACGGGATATTTAGGAGTCTTTTATGGCCGTTGCCCTGAGCACCTTAGTCGAGGAAGCGGACCGCTACCTTAATAGTGCCAAAATCGCCGATTACTGCCCCAACGGCCTGCAGGTCGAGGGCCGCCCGCAAGTGCTGCGCATCGTCAGCGGCGTGACCGCCAGCCAGGCATTGCTGGACGCGGCGGTCGAAGCCCAGGCCGACCTGGTGCTGGTGCACCACGGTTATTTCTGGAAAGGCGAAAGCCCGTGCATCACCGGCATGAAGCAGCGCCGCCTGAAAACCCTGCTCAAGCACGACATCAGCCTGCTGGCCTATCACTTGCCGCTGGACCTGCACCCTGAGGTCGGCAACAACGTGCAACTGGCCCGGCAACTGGACATCACCGTCGAAGGCCCGCTGGACCCGGACAACCTCAAGGTCGTCGGCCTGGTGGGCTCCCTGGCCGAGCCGGCGTCGCCCCGTGATTTTGCCCGCCGCGTGCAGGAAGCCATGGGCCGCGAGCCGCTGCTGATCGAAGGCAGCGAGATGATCCGCCGCGTGGGCTGGTGCACCGGTGGTGGCCAGGGCTATATCGACCAGGCGGTGCTCGCCGGGGTTGACCTGTACCTGAGCGGCGAAGCCTCGGAGCAGACCTTCCACAGCGCCCGGGAAAACGACATCAGCTTTATCGCGGCCGGGCACCACGCCACCGAGCGGTATGGTGTACAGGCGTTGGGTGATTACCTGGCGCGACGCTTCGCCCTCGAACACCTCTTCATCGATTGCCCAAACCCGATCTAACGAACACCACCGGACACATGTGGGAGCGGGCTTGCTCGCGAATGCGGTGCATCAGTCGCCATATGCATTGACTGACACACCGCATTCGCGAGCAAGCCCGCTCCCACATTTGATCGAGTCGGGCCAAACCCAGCGGTATATTGATATACCGTTTCGATCTAGCCAGCCCCCTCAATAGAATCAGGCGCTGTGCTAGCATGCCCCGCTCGAACACGGCCCGCTGGCCGTCCATAAGATCGTTTTTCCGTGAGTAACCATGGTCGACAAACTGACGCATCTGAAACAGCTGGAGGCGGAAAGCATCCACATCATCCGCGAGGTCGCCGCCGAGTTCGATAACCCGGTGATGCTCTACTCGATCGGTAAAGACTCCGCCGTGATGCTGCACCTGGCACGCAAGGCCTTTTTTCCGGGCAAGCTGCCGTTTCCGGTGATGCACGTCGACACCCGCTGGAAATTCCAGGAAATGTACAAGTTCCGCGACAAGATGGTCGAAGAGCTTGGTCTTGAGTTGATCACTCACGTCAACCCGGACGGGGTGGCGCAGGGCATCAACCCGTTCACCCACGGCAGCGCCAAGCACACCGACATCATGAAGACCGAGGGCCTGAAACAGGCGCTCGACAAGTATGGTTTCGATGCTGCATTCGGCGGTGCCCGTCGCGATGAAGAGAAATCCCGTGCCAAAGAGCGCGTGTACTCGTTCCGCGACAGCAAGCACCGCTGGGACCCGAAAAACCAGCGCCCGGAGCTGTGGAACGTCTACAACGGCAACGTCAACAAAGGCGAGTCGATCCGTGTGTTCCCGCTGTCCAACTGGACCGAGCTGGATATCTGGCAGTACATCTACCTGGAAGGCATCCCGATCGTCCCGCTGTACTTCGCCGCCGAACGCGAAGTGATCGAGAAGAACGGCACGTTGATCATGATCGACGACGACCGCATCCTCGAGCACCTGTCCGACGAAGACAAAGCCCGAATCGTCAAAAAGAAAGTACGTTTCCGTACCCTTGGCTGCTACCCGTTGACGGGCGCGGTGGAGTCCGAAGCCGAGACGCTGACGGACATCATTCAGGAAATGCTCCTGACGCGAACTTCCGAGCGCCAGGGCCGTGTCATCGACCACGATGGTGCAGGCTCGATGGAAGATAAAAAACGTCAAGGCTATTTCTAAGGGGCTGTCATGTCGCATCAATCTGATTTGATCAGCGAGGACATCCTCGCCTACCTGGGCCAGCACGAGCGCAAGGAAATGTTGCGCTTCCTGACCTGTGGCAACGTCGACGACGGCAAGAGCACCCTGATCGGGCGCCTGCTGCACGACTCCAAGATGATCTACGAGGATCACCTGGAAGCCATCACCCGCGATTCGAAAAAATCCGGCACCACCGGTGACGACATCGACCTGGCGTTGCTGGTCGACGGCCTGCAGGCCGAGCGTGAGCAGGGCATCACCATCGATGTTGCCTACCGCTACTTCTCCACCGCCAAGCGCAAATTCATCATCGCCGACACCCCCGGCCATGAGCAGTACACCCGCAACATGGCCACCGGTGCCTCCACCTGTGACCTGGCGATCATCCTGATCGACGCCCGCTACGGCGTGCAGACCCAGACCCGTCGCCACAGCTTCATCGCCTCGTTGCTGGGCATCAAGCACATCGTGGTGGCCGTCAACAAGATGGACATCAATGGCTTTGACCAAAGCGTATTCGAGTCGATCAAGGCTGATTACCTGAAGTTTGCCGACGGTATCGCGTTCAAGCCGAGCACCCTGGCCTTCGTGCCGATGTCGGCGCTCAAGGGCGACAACGTGGTGAACAAGAGCGAGCGTTCGCCCTGGTACACCGGGCAGTCGCTGATGGAGATCCTCGAGACCGTCGAGATCGCCAATGACCGCAACTACACCGACCTGCGTTTCCCGGTGCAGTACGTCAACCGTCCGAACCTGAACTTCCGTGGTTTTGCCGGCACCCTGGCCAGCGGCATCGTGCACAAGGGCGACGAAGTCGTGGTGCTGCCGTCGGGCAAGAGCAGCCGCGTCAAATCCATCGTCACCTTTGAAGGTGAACTGGAAAACGCAGGTCCCGGCCAGGCCGTGACCCTGACCATGGAAGACGAAATCGACATCTCCCGTGGCGACCTGCTGGTGCATGCCGACAACGTGCCGCAAGTGACCGACGCTTTCGACGCCATGCTGGTGTGGATGGCTGAAGAACCGATGCTGCCGGGCAAGAAATACGACATCAAGCGCGCCACCAGCTACGTGCCGGGTTCCATCACCAGCATTGTGCATCGCGTGGATGTGAACACCCTGGAAGAAGGCCCGGCGAGCGCCTTGCAGTTGAACGAGATCGGCCGGGTCAAGGTCAGCCTCGACACGGTCATCGCCCTGGACGGTTACGCGAGCAACCGCACCACCGGTTCGTTCATCGTCATCGACCGTTTGACCAACGGCACCGTGGCTGCGGGCATGATCATCGCGCCGCCGGTGACCCATGGCAGCGCGGCGCAGCACGGCAAACTGGCTCACGTGGCCACCGAAGAGCGCGCCCAGCGCTTCGGCCAGCAACCGGCGACCGTGTTGTTCAGCGGCTTGTCGGGCGCCGGCAAAAGCACCCTGGCCTACGCGGTTGAACGCAAGCTGTTCGACATGGGCCGTGCGGTGTTTGTGCTGGACGGCCAGAACCTGCGCCACGACCTGAACAAGGGCTTGCCGCAGGACCGTGCCGGGCGTACCGAGAACTGGCGTCGTGCCGCGCACGTGGCGCGTCAATTCAACGAAGCCGGCTTGCTGACGTTGGCGGCGTTTGTTGCCCCGGATGCTGAAGGGCGTGAACAGGCCAAGGCGCTGATCGGCGGTGATCGTTTGCTGACCGTGTACGTGCAGGCTTCGCCTTTGGTGTGTGCCGAGCGTGATCCGCAAGGTTTGTACGCGGCGGGCGGCGATAACATCCCGGGTGAGTCGTTCCCGTATGACGTACCGTTGAATGCGGACCTGGTGATCGACACCCAGGCGTTGTCGCTGGAAGACAGCGTCAAGCAAGTGCTGGACCTGCTGCGCCAGCGCGGCGCGATCTAAGCTTCACGCGCGCAAAAAAGCCCGCCATGTTGGCGGGCTTTTTTATGGGGCCTTGGAAACAACTCGGTCAAATGTGGGAGCGGGCTTGCTCGCGAAAGCAGAGTGTCAGCCGCCACATGTATAGGCTGGCACACCGCATTCGCGAGCAAGCCCGCTCCCACATTTTGATCAGCGACTGGCGGGATAATCTGTGTTCAATTTTGCGAGCAGCACATCCTTCTCTTCCCACAACCGGTTGATCCAGCCCTGGAACGCCAACCGATATTCCCCGTCCTGCTCATAATTCTTGCCGATAAACTCGGCCGGAATCTGCACCTCTTCAAACTGCACGACAACGTCCTTCACATTCCCGCACAGCAAATCCCAATAACCGGGGCGCCCACCAGGATAGTGAATGGTCACGTTCACCAGCGACTTCAGCTGTTCACCCATGGCATCCAGCACAAAGGCAATGCCGCCGGCCTTGGGCTTGAGCAGGTAGCGAAACGGTGACTGTTGCTGTGCATGCTTGCCCGGGGTAAACCGCGTGCCTTCGGCAAAGTTGAAGATTCCCACCGGGTTGTGGCGAAACTTCGCGCAGGTCTTGCGGGTAGTTTCCAGGTCCTTGCCTTTCTTTTCCGGGTGCTTTTCCAGGTACGCCTTGGTGTAGCGCTTCATGAACGGGAAGCCCAGTGTCCACCACGCCAAACCAATCACCGGGACCCAGATCAGCTCCTGCTTGAGGAAGAACTTCAGCGGGCGAATGCGCCGGTTGAGCACGTATTGCAGCACCATGATATCGACCCAGCTCTGGTGGTTACTGGTCACCAGATATGAGTGTTCATAGTCCAGGCCTTCCAGGCCTTTCAGGTGCCAGCGGGTGCGACACACCAGGTTCATCCAGGCCTTGTTGTTGCTGATCCAGGCCTCGTGGGTCTGGTTCATCAGCCATTCACTGAAGCGTTTGGCAAACGGCAGCGCCTTGAACAGCGCCACGATAAACAGGAACGAGCACAGCAAAATCGTATTCAACGCCAGCAACAGCGAGGCGATCACCCCGCGCACGGCGGCAGGTAGAAAATCCAGCATTTAGACATCCATAGGTCGGTTGGCGGCTTGAATCGCGGTCAATGCGATGGTGTACACGATGTCGTCCACCTGCGCCCCGCGGGGCAGGTCGTTCACCGGTTTGCGCAGGCCTTGCAGCATTGGGCCCAGGCTGACGCAATCGGCACTGCGCTGCACGGCCTTGTGGGTGGTGTTGCCGGTGTTGAGATCCGGGAACACGAACACCGTGGCCTTGCCCGCCACCAGGCTGTTGGGCGCCAGTTGCCGGGCCACGCTTTCGTTGGCGGCGGCGTCGTACTGCAACGGGCCGTCGATCAGCAGCGAGCTTTGGGCTTCGTGGGCCAGCAGGGTGGCTTCGCGGACCTTCTCGACCTCCTCGCCCGTGGCCGAATCACCGCTGGAGTAACTGATCATCGCCACCCGTGGCGTGATGCCGAACGCGGCGGCCGAGTCGGCGCTTTGCAGGGCGATTTCCGCCAGCTCCGCCGCGCTGGGGTGCGGGTTCATCACGCAGTCGCCGTATACCAGCACTTGCTCGGGGAACAGCATGAAAAACACCGACGAGACCAGGGTGCAGCCCGGCGCGGTCTTGATCAGTTGCAAGGCCGGGCGAATGGTATTGGCAGTGGAGTGGATGACGCCGGAGACCAGGCCGTCCACTTCATCCAGAGCGAGCATCATGGTGGCGATCACCACGGTGTCTTCCAGTTGCTGCTCGGCCATCGGCGCGTTGAGGCTTTTGGTTTTGCGCAGGGCCACCATCGGTTCGACGTAGCGCTGGCGAATCAGGTCGGGGTCGAGAATCTCCAGGCCTTCGGGCAGCTCGATGCCATGGGCGCGGGCTACGGCTTCCACGTCGGCCGGCTTGGCCAGCAGTACGCAACGGGCGATCCCGCGTGCCTGGCAGATGGCGGCGGCCTGCACGGTCAGCGGCTCGCTGCCTTCGGGCAACACGATGCGCTTGTTGGCCGCCTGGGCGCGCTGGATCAGTTGATAACGGAACACCGCCGGTGACAGGCGCATCTCCCGCGGCGTGCCGCAGCGTTGGTGCAGCCAGCGGGCGTCGAGGTGGCTGGCGACGAAATCGGTGATGATCTCCGCACGTTCGCGGTCATCAATCGGGATTTCCTTGTTCAGGCTGTTGAGCTGGTTGGCGGTGTCATACGAGCCGGTGCTCACCGACAACACCGGCAGCCCGGCCTGGAACGCGCCACGGCACAGGTCCATGATCCGTGGGTCGGGCAGGGTGTCGCTGGTCAGCAACAGGCCGGCCAACGGCACGCCGTTGATGGCGGCCAGGCTGACGGCGAGGATGATGTCGTCGCGGTCGCCGGGTGTCACCACCAATACGCCGGGCTTGAGCAGCTCCACGGTGTTGCGCATGGTACGGGCGCAGATGATGATCTTGGTCATGCGCCGGGTTTCGTAATCACCGGCATTGAGGATCTGCGCGCCCATCAGGTCGGCCACGTCGCGGGTGCGTGGGGCGTTGAGTTCCGGTTGGTAGGGGATGCAGCCCAACAGGCGGAAATCGCCGCTGCGCAACAAAGGCGAATGCTCTTTGAGCCGCGCCGAGAAGGCTTCCATGCTTTCGTCGGTGCGCACCTTGTTGAGGATCACACCCAGCACTTTTGGGTCTTTCGGGCCGCCGAACAGCTGGGCCTGCAATTCCACGCGGCCGGAGAGTTCGGTCAGCACTTCGTTTTCCGGGGCCGAGACCAGGATCACCTCGGCGTCCAGGCTCTTGGCCAGGTGCAGGTTGACCCGGGCCGCATAGCTGGCACTGCGGGTCGGCACCATGCCTTCGACGATCAGCACGTCCTTGCCCACGGCGGCTTGCTGGTAAAGGGTGATGATTTCTTCCAGCAGCTCGTCGAGCTGGCCGTCGCCGAGCATCCGTTCGACATGGGCCAGGCCCAGAGGCTGGGGCGGTTTCAGGCCGTGGGTGCGGGCCACCAGCTCGGTGGAGCGCTCGGGGCCGGTGTCGCCGGGGTGCGGCTGGGCAATCGGTTTGAAGAAGCCGACTTTCAGCCCGGCCCGTTCAAGGGTGCGCACCAGCCCAAGGCTGATGGAGGTCAGACCCACACCAAAATCGGTGGGCGCGATAAAAAAAGTCTGCATGCGAATTCTCTGGAGGTGCATGGCTTCGGTGGCGGCCTATGGCTGGCTGCCTACCGGGAATCAGGTGCCAAGGTTATCTTTATCTGAGCCTTGCGCACACCAGCCGCACGTAAAGGGCTTGTCTATTTTTTCAAGGCGTTGCGCCGGGTCCGTGACCCAGGCCCGGGATTGCCAGGGTGGCTGGTGGCGCAGGTGCTGGGTGTGGCCGCAGGAAAGCTCGACGACCCAGTGCCGGTCTTCGTCCTGGTGAAATCCGACGACCGTCGGGTCAGTTGTTCGACCCCGTCCGTCCGGGTTGTGTTCGCTTTCGGGCAAATCCTTGTTTAGACTTGTCCGTTCTTCATTCTTCTGCAAAAGGTCTCGCCCCATGCCGATCGCCGCCAATAAGGCTGTCTCCATTGACTATACCCTGACCAACGACGCTGGTGAGGTCATCGACAGTTCTGCCGGCGGCGCGCCGCTGGTCTACCTGCAAGGTGCAGGTAACATCATCCCGGGCCTGGAAAAGGCCCTGGAAGGCAAAGAGGTCGGTGACGAACTGACCGTTGCCGTAGAACCTGAAGATGCCTACGGCGAATACGCTGCCGAACTGGTCAGCACCCTGAGCCGCAGCATGTTCGAAGGTGTCGACGAGCTGGAAGTGGGCATGCAGTTCCACGCTTCCGCTCCGGACGGCCAGATGCAAATCGTCACCATCCGTGACCTGGACGGCGACGACGTGACCGTCGACGGCAACCACCCGCTGGCTGGCCAGCGCCTGAACTTCCAGGTGAAGATCGTCGCTATCCGTGACGCTTCCCAGGAAGAAGTGGCCCACGGCCACGTGCACGGCGAAGGTGGTCACCACCATTAATTGACTGAGCGACGCTCTGTCAGTTGGAAAAAGGCGCCTTCGGGCGCCTTTTTCATTTGGCGGCTATTCTTGCCGACTTGGCGGCTGTAATCTCGAATGGCCGTTACGAAGAACATGGGATATCTGGAGTTCGTCATGAGTGCTTTCCACGACCTTAAACTCAAAGCCCTGGATGGTCAGGAGCTGCCTCTGGCGCCCTTCAAGGGGCAAGTCGTGCTGGTGGTCAACGTCGCCTCCAAATGTGGGTTGACCCCACAGTACGCCGCGCTGGAAAACCTCTATCAGCAATACAAAGACCAGGGTTTCACCGTACTCGGGCTGCCGTGCAACCAATTTGCCGGGCAGGAACCGGGTACTGAAGAAGAAATCCAGGAATTCTGCAGCCTCAACTACGGCGTGACCTTTCCCCTGGGCAGCAAGCTTGAGGTGAATGGCCACGATCGCCACCAGCTGTATCGATTGCTGGCGGGCGAGGGCGCCGAATTTCCCGGGGACATCACCTGGAACTTCGAGAAGTTCCTGTTGGGCAAGGACGGCCGGGTGCTGGCGCGTTTCTCGCCGCGTACACCGCCGGATGACCCCTCCATTATTCAGGCGATCGAAAAAGCATTGAGCTGATACTTTCAGCATTGTCGAGTGAGTTTCTGTGGCAAGGGAGCTTCCTGTGGCAGGGAGTTTCCTATGGCAAGGGAGCTTCCTGTGGCGAGGGAGCTTGCTCCCGCTGGGCTGCGAAGCAGCCCCATGCCCTCCCGCTTTTACCCCTTAATCACCCCAATCAATAGTGCTATCCAACACGCTGCACACTCCATATTATCCACATCATAAATTCCTTTCCGATGGAGTGCTCCCATGCCTGTCCAAGCTTTGTTCAAACCGTTCCAGCTCGGTGCACTGCAACTGCCGAGCCGCGTGGTCATGGCGCCGATGACCCGTTCCTTTTCTCCGGGTGGCGTGCCCAACTCCAAAGTGATCGAGTACTACCGCCGCCGCGCCGCCGCCGGTGTCGGCCTGATCATTACCGAAGGCACCGTGGTCGGCCACCCGGCTTCCAACGGCTACCCGAACGTCCCGCATTTCTATGGTGAAGCCGCCCTGGCCGGCTGGAAGAAAGTAGTCGACGCGGTACATGCCGAAGGCGGCAAGATCGTTCCGCAACTGTGGCATGTGGGCAGCGTACGGCGCATCGGCACCGAGCCGGATGCCAGCGTCCCGGCTTACGGCCCCACCGAAAAACTCAAGGACGGCAACGTCGTCGTCCACGGCATGACCGTGCAAGACATCA
The DNA here is from genome assembly GCF_030815935.1 of Pseudomonas sp. W2I6. NCBI lineage: Bacteria > Pseudomonadati > Pseudomonadota > Gammaproteobacteria > Pseudomonadales > Pseudomonadaceae > Pseudomonas > Pseudomonas sp. W2I6. Next base: position 117,419 of record NZ_JAUSXJ010000001.1, read on the forward strand.
AGGACGTGATCGCCGCGTTCGCCCAGGCTGCCAAGGATGCCCGGAGCATCGGCATGGACGGCGTTGAAATCCACGGCGCCCATGGCTACCTGGTGGACCAGTTCTTCTGGGAAGGCACCAACCAGCGCACCGACGAATACGGCGGCAGCCTGGCCAACCGTTCGCGTTTCGCCATCGAATTGATCCAGGCCGTCCGCGCCGCCGTGGGCCCGGACTTCCCGATCATTTTGCGTTTCTCCCAGTGGAAGCAGCAGGACTACACCGCGCGCCTGGTGCAAACCCCGGAAGCCTTGGGTGAATTCCTCAAGCCGCTGTCTGACGCGGGCGTGGATATTTTCCACTGCTCCACCCGCCGTTTCTGGGAGCCGGAATTCGAAGGCTCCGAGCTGAACCTGGCCGGCTGGACCCGCAAGCTCACCGGCAAGCCGACCATCACCGTGGGCAGCGTCGGCCTGGATGGCGAGTTCCTGCAGTTCATGGTCAACACCGACAAAGTGGCGCAACCCGCCAGCCTGGAAAAACTGCTGGAGCGCCTGAACAACGACGAGTTCGACCTGGTCGCTGTGGGCCGTGCGCTGCTGGTGGATCCGGATTGGGCACTGAAGGTTCGCGAAGGCCGTGAAGGCGACATCCTGCCGTTCAGTCGTGAGGCGTTGACGACGTTGGTGTAAGGGGCGACAGGGCGGGCACCGGTTGCTCGTCCTCGCACACCCCGCGTAATTGGCGCTCAAACTGCTCGATAATCGCCGGCCAACCCTGACGGCTGGCGTGTTGCCGGGCATTGAGCCGCACCCGGCGCAAGCTCTCGCGCTCTTCCAACAGCCAATTGGCCGCATCGCAAAACGCTTCTTCATCCCCCGGCATCGCCAGCACGCCGCTGTAGCCATGGCGAATGTGCTGGGTTGCGGCCGCCTGGTCGTATGCCACCACGCCCAACCCTGAAGCCATGGCCTCCAGCACCACGTTGCCGAAGGTTTCGGTCAGGCTGGGAAACAGGAACACATCCCCGGACGCGTAATGCCGGGCCAGTTCCTCACCGCGCAAGGTGCCGCAGAAAATCGCCTCCGGCAGTTCCTTTTCCAGCATCGCCCGTTGCGGGCCATCGCCGACGATGATCAGTTTCATCTGGCGCAGTGGATACGTGTCCTGCAGCGTCTCGAAACAGCGCTTGAGTAACCCGAGGTTTTTTTCCTGGGCCAGGCGGCCGACATGCAGCACGGCAGTTTGCTCACTGGTCAGTGCCCAACTTTCACGCAACGCATTGTCGCGTTTGGCCGGGTGAAACAGCTGGCTGTCGACACCGCGCGCGAGCATGCCCAGGCGCTCGAAATGGCGCCGCTCCAGCTCCAGCCGCTGGCTGGCGCTGGGCACCAGGGTCAGGGTCGAGCGGTTATGGAACCAGCGCAGATAGTGGGTCAGCACCCGGCTCAGCATGCCCAGGCCGTACTGGTTGGAATACTGCTGGAAGTTGGTGTGGAAGCCACTCACCACGCTGATCCCCAGGCGCCGCGCCGCCCGCAACGCCGACAAGCCCAGCGGCCCTTCCGTGGCGATATACAACACATCCGGGCGCTGGCGGGTCCAGCGCCGCAACAGCTTGTGCATCGACGACTGGCCCCATTGCAGCCCCGGGTAGCCCGGCAGCGGCCAGCCGCGACAGAGCATCAGGCCGTCGTCGCTGGGCCGGCTCTGGTCGCTGCCCTGGCGCGGGCGAACCAGTTCGACTTGATGCCCGCGCGCGCGCAAACCGTCACACAGGCGGCCAAGGGTATTGGCCACCCCGTTGATCTCTGGCGGGAAGGTTTCGGTGATCAGGGTGATGTGGAGCGAAGCTGTCGTCATGACCCACAGTGTCGGCGTGGGCCATGTCGTCATTGTGTCTTTTGGATGATGGATTTGTGACGGCTCAGGCCTTTTTAATGGCCATGGCCTCGGCGCCTTGCTCACGCACCCAGAACAGCGTCGCCCCGGCCACCGCCGCCGGCATCATCAGCAGGTTGACCACTGGCACCAGCAGCACCAGGTAGACGATGCCGCCAAAACTCATGCTCTGCCAGCGCTTCTGGCGCAGCCAAGCGAGCATTTCGTTCCAGCCCAGCTTGTGGTTGTCGGCCGGGTAGTCGATGTACTGGATCGCCATCATCCACACACCAAACAGCAGCCACAGCGGTGCTGCCACCAGATTGACCACCGGGATGAACGACAGGATAAACAGGCCGATGGCCCGGGGCAGGAAGTAACCCAGTTTGCGCATTTCCCGGGCCAGGGTGCGCGGGACCATGGCCGCCAGTTCGCCCCAGCTGAACGCCGGGAAATCATCGGTGCCGCGCACCACCACTTCGACCTTTTCCGACAGAAAGCCGTTGAACGGCGCGGCAATGATGTTGGCAAGCATGGTGAAGGTGAAAAACACCATCAGCACCACCAGCACCACGAACAAAGGCCACAACAGGTAATTGAGGAAGCTCAGCCAGCTCGGCAGCGTCGGCATGAGTGTGTCGACCCACAGGCTGAACTGATGGCCGGCGAAGTAGATCAATCCGACGAACAGGATCAGGTTGATTGCCAGCGGCAGCAGCACAAACAGCCGCAGGCCGGGGCTGAGTACCAGTTTGAGACCTTCGCGCAGGTACTGTGGGCCTGAAAGAACGGGGGCGGGCATGGATAACTCCGGGCAATAGGGGCGAACGCGCCGACCTTACCGGCTTTGGGAGTACCGGGAAAGCACGGCCCGCATCGCGACATTAACGGTAACAAAGGTGTCGATTAATAGAGGGCATGGGATAGAGACCACCTATGAGCTGGATTGTTAATCCGTATTTCCTTAATCTTGCCTCCCTCTATACGCTGCACCCATTATTTTCAGGATCTGCGAGTTCAAGCCTTCCCCAAGTGCTTCGCGGTCCTTTTTTATTCCAGCCGTTCTGTAGTCCGGGCGGTCGATAGGAGTGAGTCATGTCTGATACCCGTCATTCGCGAGTGATTATTCTCGGTTCCGGCCCTGCCGGTTACAGCGCTGCCGTCTACGCTGCCCGGGCCAACCTCAAGCCGTTGCTGATCACCGGCATGCAAGCGGGCGGTCAGTTGACCACCACCACTGAAGTCGACAACTGGCCGGGCGACGTCCACGGCCTGACCGGCCCGGTGCTGATGGAGCGCATGAAAGAGCACGCCGAGCGTTTCGAAACCGAGATCGTGTTTGATCACATCAACAAGGTCGACTTCTCCAAGAAGCCTTACAGCCTGACCGGCGACAGCGGCGTGTACACCTGTGACGCGCTGATCATCGCCACCGGCGCCAGCGCTCGTTACCTGGGCCTGCCGTCGGAAGAAGCGTTCATGGGCAAGGGCGTTTCGGCCTGCGCAACCTGCGACGGTTTCTTCTACCGCAACAAGCCAGTGGCTGTGGTCGGTGGCGGCAACACTGCGGTGGAAGAAGCGCTGTACCTGGCCAACATCGCCAGCACCGTGACCCTGGTTCACCGCCGCGAGACCTTCCGCGCCGAGAAGATCCTGATCGACAAGCTGCATGCCCGCGTGGCCGAAGGCAAGATCATCCTCAAGCTCAACGCCACCCTGGATGAAGTCCTGGGCGACAACATGGGCGTGACCGGTGCTCGCCTGAAGAACAACGACGGCAGCTTCGACGAGCTGAAAGTCGACGGCGTGTTCATCGCCATCGGCCACACTCCGAACACCTCGTTGTTCGAAGGCGTGCTGGATGCCAAAGACGGTTACCTGATCGTGCAGGGCGGCCGTGAAGGCAATGCGACTGCCACCAACATCGAAGGTATCTTCGCTGCCGGTGACGTGGCCGACCACGTGTACCGCCAGGCGATCACCTCCGCCGGCGCCGGTTGCATGGCGGCACTGGATGCCGAGCGTTACCTCGACGGTTTGAAGGACGCTTCGTTCTAAACCGTAGAAACAAAAAAACCGGCTGCGAGGCCGGTTTTTTTATGCACGGGATTTATGCCGCACCGCAGTTCAGAAGTGTTAACCCAATCACTGTGGGAGCTGGCTTGCCTGCGATAGCGGCGTCGGCTGATACACCGCTATCGCAGGCAAGCCAGCTCCCACATTAAACCGGGTTATCAAATTGAATCAGCGGCGGGTCAGTGGCCGCTGAGTGAACTTCACACCCGCCAACCCATGCTCGATCAGCGCACGAATGTTGCCATGGTCACTGCCTTCAGGCGTGGCCAGCACCGAACGGTAATGCTCGCCAAACGCCAACAGCGCTTCCTGGTCGCTCAAGCCTTCCAGCAGCGCCAGGCCCAGGGTCTTGCACGAACCTTCGTTCTGCCCGGCGGCGTTTTCCACGCTGCCATTGGTGAACGCTTGTGGCTGGTAGTCGTAACCGGCAGCCACAAAGGCCAGGGTATCGGCAAAAACATGTTCGCCACTGTTGAGGCTGGCGCGCAGGGTGTTCAGGTCAGTCATGGGGTTTTCCTTTGGCGAATGCCGCTTGCTGTTCGGCACTGGCTTCTTGCTGATATTGGGCTTTCCACTCGGCGTACGGCATGCCGTACACCACTTCACGGGCGTCATCGAGGCTCAGCTCGATCTGGCGCTCGTCGGCCTCGGCCTTGTACCACTTGGACAAGCAGTTGCGGCAGAAGCCCGAGAGGTTCATCAGGTCGATGTTCTGCACATCCTTGCGGCTGTCCAGGTGGGCCACCAGCCGGCGGAAGGCGGCGGCTTCGAGTTCGAGGCGTTGTTGATCGTTCATGATGCTCACTGCAAAGGTAAGGGTTAGCGACTGGCCGCCAGGGTGATCGACACCGATTCGGCAAAACGCAACGCATGGGGTTTGTCGACTTCGACTTCGGCGTACAGCACCGATGTATTGCTCATCACCAGGTCGAGGATCTCCTGGGTCAGGCGCTCCAGCAGGGCAAAGCGGTTGCCTTCCACATGGGCGATGATCGCCTTGGTGATGGTGCGGTAGTTCAGCGCGTGGTCGATGTCGTTGTCGCGCACGGCTTCCTGGGCGGCATACAGGATGGTCAGGTTGATCAACACATCCTGCTTGTTGAGGATTTCATCCTCGTTGATCCCGATAAACGTGCGCAGGCACAGGTCCTTGACCCGGATGCGCGCCATGCCTGGCTGAAGTTGTGGCATTGCTACTTGCTCCGTCCAATCAGTTGCAGGAACTCCATGCGCGTGGTGTTCGACTCGCGGAAGGCGCCGAGCATCACCGAGGTGTTCATGGTTGAATTCTGTTTTTCGACACCGCGCATCATCATGCACATGTGCCTGGCTTCGATCACCACCGCCACGCCGGCGGCCTGGGTCACCGTCTGGATGGCGTCGGCAATTTCCCGCGTGAGGTTTTCCTGGATCTGCAGGCGACGGGCGAACATGTCGACGATACGCGCCAGCTTCGACAGGCCGAGCACCTTGCCGGTCGGAATATAGGCCACATGGGCCTTGCCGATAAAGGGCAGCAGGTGATGCTCGCACAGCGAATACAGCTCGATGTCCTTGAGGATCACCATCTCGTCGTTGTCGGAGGCAAACAGCGCACCGTTGACGATCTCTTCCAGGTTCTGCTCGTAGCCGTGACACAGGTACTGCATGGCCTTGGCGGCACGCTTTGGCGTGTCGAGCAAACCCTCGCGCTCGGGGTCTTCACCCAGGCCCTTGAGGATCTCGCGGTAGTGGTGGGGCAGGGACAAAGTCATACAACATCCTCGCAAACGGCTTACTTGATATGCCGCCCGCCGTTGACGGTCAGGGTGGTACCGGTGACATACGGGTTATCCAGCAGGTAGCGCACGCTCTGGTAAATCACCTCGGGGCCGGGCTCGACGCCCAGTGCCGCCTTGGCCAGGACCTTGGCGCGGTAAGCCGCGTCGTCGCCCTCGTTGAACATCACCATTGCCGGGGCAATGCTGTTCACCTTGATATCCGGTGCAAGCTGCGCGGCAAACGACAAGGTCAGGCTGTCGAGCCCGGCCTTGGTGGCGCAGTAGGCAATGTGCTGGCGGCTGCCCTTGCGGGTCACGTCATCGCTGATGTGCACGATATCCGCAGGCGTGGAGCGTTGCAGCAGGTAAGCACAATGCAGGTTGATCAGGTACGGCGCAAGCATGTGCACGCTGAACATGTCGGTAAAGGCGCGGCTCTCGTCGCCGGGCGCTTCCGCCACCCAGGCCGAGGCATTATGAATGATCGCCCGCAGGCTTTGGGTGTGCGTCTTCAGTTCGTCGATGAAGGCGAGAATACCGGTCTCGTTGGAGAAGTCGGCAAACACACCGATCGCACCGCGTTCGCGCAAGGCTTGCACGCCGGGACGTTCGCTGCGGTAGCTGAAAATCACTGGCTGCCCTTCGTCCAGCAGGCGCTGGGCGCAATGCAGGCCGACGCGCTGGCCGGCACCGGTGATCAGGATCGGGGCGGGTGTTGAAGACATGGGAGGCTCGAATCGCTGGCAGGCTAAAACTATACCAGCGAGCGGCCTCCCTTGTACTCAAGCAGCGGCTTCGGTGGCCTTTACCCGGGCTGGCGCCGGATGCAGCCAACCGGCCAGCAGGTGGGTCGACAACGGGATAAAGAAGTAAACCATCAATGGCGTGAGCGCGAGGGTGCTGACCAGCACACGGCTCAGCAACCCCAACTCGCTGAGCAGCGGCTCAAGGCCGAAGTTGAACAGCAGCGACACCGGGAAAAATGCCAGCCAGATGGCCACGGCCTGCTTCCAGCGCGGCGGACGTGCGGCGGCGGCGCCAAACCAGCCGTCGATACCGCGTACGCGATGCTCCGACGGCGCAGCAAACAGCTCACTGCCACGCCCGAGCCATGCACCACGGGAGGCGGAAAACTCCCACGCATGCAGGGTTTTTTCGTCGGCGAAGCGGAAAATAATCTGGAACTCGTCATCGTTGGGCGGCGGTGCAAGCACGCCTGAACCCAGGTAACCGGGGAAGTCCGTGGCCAATTGCTCGCCTTCGCGCAGCCAGGCCATCAACTCTTCATAGCGACCCTTGGCCACGCGGCGCGCAACCATCAGGGTGACGGGGGAGGTAGACATTGTGTATCTCCATAAGGATCAGGTGCACTGGGCCGGGTAGGCGGCGCACGAACGAAGCTGCGGGGTAAGCAGCCACGTTGAAAAAACAGGCAAGGATTATTCCTGTTTTGCAGAAATACACCAGCGACATTGGTCGGCTTGTCGAAGACCTTGAATCGGACAGCTGTATGGGCGTTAAATGGGATCCAAGTTCCTGACAGTATATTGATGCCCTGATGTCTGTAATGACTGCTCCACGTCCCGAAATGGCCCTTGGCAACCCTGCCGATTCCGACGAGCTGTTTCCGATTCGCGAAGTCGCGAGATTGACAGGCATCAACCCTGTCACCTTGCGTGCCTGGGAACGGCGTTACGGGCTGATCCACCCGGTTCGCACCGAAAGTGGGCACCGCCTGTATTCGCGCACCGATATCGAGACCGTTCATCGCATTCTTGACTGGATCGAGCGTGGCGTGGCCGTGAGCAAGGTCGGCAAGATCCTCGCCCGCGACGATCATCAAGTCGAAGCGGCGGCTGCTTCGCCGGCAGGTGCAGAGCATGAGTGGGCCCAATGGCAGGCGCAGTTGCGAACGGCCGTCGGTGCCTTCGACGACCGGCAACTGGACCGGTTGTATGGCCAGATTTTCGCTGCCTACCCGGTCGCGGTGGTGTTCCAGGACATCCTGATGCCCCTCTGGCAGCAACTGTTGCGACATCAGGGGTTGTTTGGCCAAACCAGTGAATGGCTGTTTTTTGATGGATTCCTGCGCAGCCGAACCTGGAAACGCCTGCAGATAGGCTGTGCCTCAGCGGCGCCGCGGGTATTGCTGGCGGCCATTGCGGGGGAGTGCCGAGAGCTGGAGTTGTTGGTCGCAGGCCTGTTGATGAGCGGTGACGAGTTGGCGGTCAAGGTCCTGGCTGTGGGCCAGCCGATGGATGAATTGACCCTTGTCTGTGAAAAAACCAGGCCACAAGCCCTTGTGGTGTTCTCCAATCACTCGCCGGCCAATGGCTTGCCTCGGCGCCTTGAACGGTTGGCCCTGACCCTGGATTGCCCACTGTTGCTGGCCGGCGATGCGGCGGAGTTGGCGCAGGAACAACTGGCGGGTTCATCCGTTGGCTGCCTGGGTAACGAAGGGCGATTGATGCAGCGCCGCTTGCAGCAGTTTCTGCGCGGTAACCTGGATACCTGACTTCAGGCGTGGACTTCGGGGTGAAACAGGCGGTGTTGCTGCAGGATAAACTGGCGCAGGCGCTCGGTCTCATCCACATCGTTCTGGCTCAGGCGGTAGGCGAACAATCCTCGGGCAGTTTCCCGTTCCAGCGTGCCCCGCACCGAAATGCGCTCGTACCCGGACGGACTGAACCACAGCGAAAAGGTTCTTGGCGCCTTGATCCGCCCGCGAATTTCCACCAGCAACCCTTTGAACGACACCTCATGCACCCAGAGTGCCCCCGGCTGGCCCTTGATATTTTCCAACGGCACCGGCTCTTCGAGCGCCAGGCGCCACGGGCGGATCATCGGCCCGTCTTCGAAAATACTCGGTACACCCAGCCGCAGATGCACGGCATGAAACTCGTCTTCCACCAATTGCAGCGGAAACGTCATTTGCTGGTTGTCGAATTGGGCCTGGAGGGTGACATGGTCATGGGCGGCCAGGCGGGTGAGCAGATCACGAATCTGCGCACCGCCATTGACCGTCAGGCTCGACGACGCGTCCCGCACATTGAGTTGCGGGTTATGGTGCATGGTCTGAATAAAATCCAGCTCGTCCTGCGTCAAAAGCGCGTCGCGTTGCATTGATCTTGCTCAAGAAAAAGGTATTAAAACGCCATTATCTCTTTAAAGACCGCGTTTTCTAGTTTTTGTTAGATCCGCTCGTCGCCTTGAGTGCCGCAAGCTCCGCCTTGAGGTCAGCCAACTGGGCTTCCAGTTGCGCGACACGCTGCTGGGCCTTGACCTGAACGGTCACATCCTTCTGCACACCGACAAAGTAGGTCTGCTTGTCGGCCGGGTTGTAAACCGTCGATAACGACAGCTCGTTCCAGAAATGCGTGCCGTCCTTGCGGTAATTGCGCAGGATTTCCCGGCAGGCGCCGCCACTCTCCAGGGCTTCGCGAATCGCCATCAGCCCCGGCTGGTCACGATCGCCCGATTGCAGGAAGCGGCAGTCCTGATAGAGGATTTCGTCGAGGGTGTAGCCAGTCATGCGCTCGAAGGCCGGGTTCACATAAATCAGTGGCTTGTCCTTGCCTTCGCGCTCGGCGATAACGATGCCGTCGTTGGAAGCGTTGATCACCAGTTGCATCAGCTTGGCGTTAATCATTGAGCGGTCCATGGCTTGTAGTTGGAGTTTGCAGTTTAAGACATGCCGGCAGCCTGTCCATGGGCCCCAGCTGTTAATATCCCAGGCTTTTAGTCAGCTACAGGATCAGATTGATGAAAGTCGCCATCCTTTCCGGCTCGGTGTACGGCACGGCTGAAGAAGTCGCCCGTCATGCTGCAAGCATCCTCAACGCTGCCGGCTTCGACGCCTGGCACAACCCGCGGGCAACCCTCGCCGACGTACAGGGCTTTGCTCCGGAAGCCTTCCTGGCCGTGACGTCCACCACTGGCATGGGCGAACTGCCCGACAACCTGCAGCCGCTTTACTCGACCATTCGCGACCAACTGCCGGCCGCCTGGCGAGGCTTGCCCGGCGCGGTGATCGGCCTGGGCGACGCCAGCTATGGCGACACCTTCTGCGGCGGCGGCGAGCAAATGCGCGAGCTGTTTGCCGAGTTGGGCGTGCACGAAGTGCTGCCGATGCTGCGCCTGGACGCCAGCGAAAGCGTGACCCCGGAAGCCGACGCCGAGCCGTGGCTGGCCGAGTTGGTCACTGCACTGCGCGGTTGACCGGGAACTCGCGCAATAACGCCAGCCAGGCCTGGGCGGCTTTCGACAGGTAGGCACCCTCACGCCAGATAAAGGCAATGTCCCAGCGCAGGTAGTCCGGCGCCTTGAGCGTCAGGCGCACCACCCCGGGCCGCACCAGGCCCCGGGCCACCACGCTGGGCAGCAACACCACGCCTTGGCCGGCGGCCACCAGGGCCGCAAGGAAATCCGCCTGGCCGCTGCGACCACTTTCCTTCGGGGTGAAGCCCAATTGCTGACAGGCCTGTAGCAGGCGGTCGTTCAACACAAAACTGCGCTGATACATCAGGAACGGCGTGTCAGCCAACTCCTCCAGGCGGATCTGCGCGTTATCGGCCAATGGATGGTCCATCGGCAGCAGGGCGTCCAGCGGTTCATCGCAGAATGCCTGCCAGGCGAATGCCGGGTCGCTGGGCATCAGGCTGCCGCCCACTTCCAGCTCTCCGCTCAAGATCGCCTGCTCGATATTGCGGCTGCCGCCTTCCAGCAACTGGATGGTGACGTTCGGATAACGGCGGCGGTATTCGGCAAACAGCCCGGCGAACAACGTGTCGCCGCCCAACTGCGGCAGGCCCATGCGCAGTTCGCCACGGGTCAGCTGATTCAAGTCATCCAGCTCACTGAGCAACTCGGCTTGCTGGCGCAGCATCGCCTCTGCCCGCTGCAACACCACTTGGCCGGCCGCCGTCAGGCGAATCTGCGAACCCAGGCGATCCAGCAGCGGCGTGCCCAGGCTTTGCTCCAGTTGCGCCACCTGCTTGCTGACGGCGGACTGGCTGATGTGCAGGGTTTTGCCGGCCTGGGTAAAGCCGCCGCGGTGGATCACTTCGACAAAGCTGCGCAGTTGTTTAAATTCCATCGACATGATTCCAGTTTGGAATAGCTTGCAGTCTAACAATTCGCTGTGGGGATGCCAGGGGCCTCTTTAAAATGGGAGCCCTGCGAGGACCCAAAGCTCATGAAACGTTTCACCTTCAAAGTCGTCGGTCGGTTGTTGACTGAACTGATTGTGCTGCTGGCCATATATTTTCTGGGCTGCCAATTGGCCGCCTGGCTGAGCTGGCCTATTCCCGGTGGTGTGGTCGGCCTGGGCCTGTTGTTGCTGACCTTCGCCACCGGCCTGGTAAAACCGGCGGCTCTGCAACTGGGCGGCCGGTGTACTGATGGCCGAGATGCTGCTGTTCTTTATTCCTGCCTTGATGAGCCTTTTGGACTACGGTGGCCTGGTAAAGCACGACGGCTGGCGGATCATGTTGGTGATCGGCTTCAGCACCTTGTCGGTGATGCTGGTGACTGCGTTTACCGTGGAATTCGTCTGCCGCTGGAAGCTGCGCCATGAAGCTTGAGCTGATGCCGATGTTCTGGCTGGCGCTGACCCTCGGTGCCTACGGCTTCAGCCGCTGGATCTACCGGCGCACCGGGCGCTACCTGCTGTCGCCGCTGATCCTGGTGCCGGCGCTGCTGCTGGCGGTGGCCGTGCCGATGAAAACCGCCTATGCCGAATACGCCACCGACACCCACTGGCTGATGCTGGTGCTGGGCCCGGTGACCGTGGCGTTCGCGATTCCGATCTGGCAACAGCGCCAATTGCTGGTGCGCCACTGGTCAGCGTTATTGCTGGGGATGGTCGCGGGCAGTGCGGCGTCCATCGCCACTTCGTATGGCCTGGCCAAGGCCCTCGCTCTCGACAGCTCGGTGACGATGTCGTTGGTGCCCCGTTCGATCACCACCCCGTTCGCGATGCCGGTGTCTTCCGACCTGGGCGGCGTGCCGGAACTGACGGCGGTGTTCGTGATGTTCACCGGGGTGTTTGGCGCCATGCTCGGCGGCGTACTGCTCAAGTGGTTGCCGTTGCGCACGCCATTGGCCCGTGGCGCATTGTTTGGCGTGGGCGCTCATGGCGCGGGTGTCAGCCGGGCTCATGAGGTGGGCGGTGAGGAAGGCTCCGTGGCGGGCCTGGTAATGGTGCTGACCGGGTTGCTCAACCTGTTCGCCGCGCCTTTATTGGCGTCGCTTCTCTGACACGCGCAGAACAAAATCGAACTATCCTCAGGACTGACCCGTTCGGTCATCAAGCTGGCTGCCAATGCAACTACGGCGGCCTCGAGGTCTGACTAGACTGCCTCTTCTACCTGGATTGCCCCTTCACTCAGAAAAATAATAAGAAAACGCGTCAAGGAGGTCATTGCCGTGAGCCTAGCCACTGTTCAATCGACACACAGCGTAAAAGACCAGGTCAGCGCGGCCGAATGGCAGGCCCGCGTCGACCTCGCCGCGTGCTATCGCCTGGTGGCGATGCATGGTTGGGACGACCTGATTTTCACCCACATCTCGGCCAAGGTGCCGGGCACCGAAGACTTCCTGATCAACCCCTATGGGCTGATGTTCCACGAGATCACCGCGTCGAGCCTGGTGAAGGTCGATCAGGCCGGCAACAAGCTGATGGACAGTCCCTACGAGGTCAACCCTGCCGGGTACACCATTCACAGTGCGGTGCACGAAGTACGGCACGATGTGGTCTGCGTGCTGCACACCCACACCGCTTCCGGTATTGCCGTCTCCGCGCAGAAACAGGGCGTGCTGCCCATCAGCCAGCAATCACTGTTTGTGCTGTCCAGCCTGGCCTATCACGCCTACGAAGGTGTGGCGCTGAACCACGAGGAAAAGGCCCGTTTGCAGGCCGACCTTGGCGAAAACAATTTCCTGATGCTGCACAACCACGGTCTGCTGACCTGTGGCGGCAGCATCGCCGATACGTTCCTGATGATGTTCATCTTCCAGCGCACCTGCGATATCCAGGTGATGGCGCAGAACGGTGGCGCTGAACTGATCAGCATTGCGCCGCAGATATTGGCCGGTGCCCGGGCGATGATCGCCGGGGTCACCAAAAGCGCTCAGGGCATGGGCGGCGCGCTGGCGTGGCCGGCGTTGCTGCGCAAACTCGATGCACTCGACCCCGGGTATAAAAGCTGATGCCACTCGCCGAGATCCCGCTGCGCATCTGGCGCCAGCGTGCCCAGAGCTTTGAGTTTCGCGGCCGCACCATTCGGTACTGGGTGGCGGGGCAGGGCGAGCCGTTGCTGCTGATCCATGGTTTTCCCACGGCCAGTTGGGATTGGCATTACCTCTGGCAGCCGTTGGCCCAGCGCTATCAAGTGATTGCCTGCGACATGCTGGGGTTTGGCGATTCGGCCAAGCCGCTGGACCACACCTATTGCCTGCTGGAGCAGGCGGACTTGCAACAGGCGTTGCTGGAGCATCTTTGGGTGCAGCAGCCGGTGCATGTGTTGGCCCATGATTACGGTGACAGTGTTGCGCAGGAGTTGTTGGCGCGGCATTACGAAGGCCGGTTTCGGATGGGCAGTTGTGTGTTTCTCAACGGTGGGTTGTTTCCGGAGACGCATCGTCCGGCGTTGGTGCAGAAGCTGTTGCTGAGCCCGTTGGGGTGGATGATCGGGCGGGCGTTTGGGCGTAATGCGCTGGCCAATAGTTTCGGGCAGATTTTCGGGCCTTCGACCCGGCCCAGTGAAAGTGCGCTGGATGATTTCTGGAGCCTGATCGAGAGCCAGGATGGGCCGCGGATTTTGCACAAGTTAATTGCGTATATTCCTCAGCGTCGGCGGCAGCGGGATCGATGGGTGGCAGCGATGCAGTGGGGGGAGGTGCCGTTGCGGGTGATCGATGGGGAGGTTGATCCGATTTCTGGGGGGCATATGGTTCAGCGGTATCGTGAACTGGTGCCGCATGCGGATACGGTGTTGCTGGCGAATATTGGGCACTATCCGCAGATTGAGGCGCCGGTGCAGGTGTTGAAGCATTATCTGGCGTTTCGGGAGGGGCTTGGGGTGGGGGCTTCTCGGGTGGCTTATTCTTGATTGGGGTTGAGTACATATCCGTTATTTAGGTAACGGCGGCTTATGGTTCCGCTCTTACAGCGGCTCACTTTGGAAAAGCCCCAAAGTAAGCAAAGGGCTCTGCCCCGCCTGTCGGCGCCTCGCTAGGGCTCGGCGTTCCCTCACTCCGGCATTGCTCCGCGGGCCGCCGCGACGGGCCATCCATGGCCCGGCGCGGCTAAACCGGCGTCCTGCCGGTTTACCCGCTGCGCAATACCTGCGTTCGGCCTCGGGCTTATTGGGGCAGTCAGATCAAAATCAAAAGCAAGAGCACAGCGGCCTCCCGGCCGGCTTGAGTGTTAAAAGCAAAAGCAAAAACCAGAGGGAAAACAGAGCTGCTTTTCTGTGGGAGCGGGCTTGCTCGCGAAAAACCTGAGAGCGCCGCGTTCATCCAGAATGTCCGCGTCATCGTTAACGACCTTCGCGAGCAAGCCCGCTCCCACATTTTTTGGACCGTGCCCGCTTTAGATTTTGATTTGGCTTTTGCTCTTCAACACTCAAGCCGGCCGGTAGGCCGCTGTGCTCTTGATCTGCTTTTGATCTTGATCTTGGGCGCCCCGTTAAACCACGCTGGCCGAACGCAGGCTTTGGAGCGTGGGTAACCCGGCAGGACGCCGGGTTAGCCGCGCTGGGCCAAGGATGGCCCATCGCGGCGGCCCACGGTCCAAAGCCGGAGTGAGGGCACACCGAGCCTAAGCGAGGTGCCGAGTGGTGGGGCAAGAGCGTTTTGCTTACTTTTGCGCTCTTCAAAAGTGAGCCGCTGTAAGAGCGGAACCATAAGCCGCCGTTACCTAAATAACGGATATGTCCCCCATCTAACCCACACCAATCATCCCCCAGCCTTATCGCGCACCATTCACCCCCAGCCGTATTTATTGTGACCCCAGGCCCCGTGCCTGACACTCAACCCATCCACCCCTAACCACCCCTGGAGTCCCCAATGAGTGAGCCTGTGCAGTTCCAAGACAAGGTCGTGATCGTCACCGGTGCCGGCGGCGGACTAGGCCGCGCCCACGCACTCCTGTTCGCCAGACACGGCGCCAAAGTGCTGGTCAACGATCTTGGCGGCTCAACCCAGGGCGAAGGCGCCAACGCCTCGGCGGCCGACCGCGTAGTGGCCGAAATCCGCGAAGCCGGCGGCATCGCCGAGGCCAACCACGACTCCGTCACCGACGGTGACAAGATCGTCCAGAACGCCCTCGACGCCTTCGGCCGCATCGACGTCGTGGTCAACAACGCCGGGATCCTGCGGGACAAAACCTTCCACAAAATGGAAGACAGCGACTGGGACCTGGTCTACCGCGTACACGTCGAAGGCGCCTACAAAGTCACCCGCGCCGCCTGGCCCCACCTGCGTGAACAAGCCTACGGCCGGGTGATCTTCACCGCCTCCACCTCCGGTATCTACGGCAACTTCGGCCAGTCCAACTACGGCATGGCCAAGCTCGGCCTGTACGGCCTGACCCGCACCCTGGCGCTGGAAGGTCGCAAGAACAACATCCTGGTCAACGCCATCGCCCCCACCGGCGGTACACGCATGACCGAAGGCCTGATCCCGCCGCAAGTCTTCGAACGCCTCAAGCCGGAATTGATCAGCCCGCTGGTGGTGTACCTGGGCAGCGAGGCGTGTCAGGAAACCTCCGGGCTGTTTGAGGTGGGCGGCGGCTGGATCGGCAAGACCCGCTGGGAGCGCAGCCTGGGGGTTGGGTTTGATCCTGAAGCCGGGTTCTCCCCGGATGATGTCGCCGCCCACTGGCAGCAAATCTGTGACTTCGACGGGGCCGCTCACCCCAAGGACAACATCGAGGCCTTGAAGGAGATGATGGCCAACCTGCAGAAGTACAGCCTGTGATCATTACGTGAAAAAGTTTTAATCAAGCGGGGCGCCATGGCGCCCCGCTTTATTTCAGGCATAAAAAAAGCCGCTGCAAAGGCAGCGGCTGAAGTAAGACGTTTGATCAAGGAGCAATAAATCAACGTCAGTGAACACCGGTAACAGATTGAAAATATTGATCAATCCATAAAAAACTGGCTGTTCTTCCAGGTTCTGGAAGCGGGCGGTTTGCCCTGAAAGCCAGGCAAGAATAGGCTTTTGTTACAAAATGAAAAATAGCGATTCGAGACAAGGACTGTTACCAAACCCGCAACAGTGGCAATAACACCTCATCCATCCTCCTGATAATCCTTCATCCATCTCGTCCATGGCCTCTCCAAGACCCCGGCCAGAGCGCCCTCTCATCCTTTCGAGCGACAACACGAATACCTCCTTGGTGCGCTTATCGCTCCTGATCGCGGGCAGTAGGGTGGGGCCTTCTGTCACACCACCGGGGAAGACGCATGACAAAAACAACAATGCGCGCCATCTTCAGGCCACAGGCGCTGGCCGCTGCGGTTGCTTTGGGTTGCTGTGCCCAGGCGCAGGCTGTTTCGTTCAACATCGGCGAGATCGAAGGGCAATTCGATTCCTCGCTGTCGGTCGGTGCCAGCTGGGGCATGCGTGATGCCGACAAGAAGCTGGTAGGCATTCCCAATGGCGGAACGGGCCAGGCTTCCACCGGCGATGATGGTCGCCTGAACTTCAAGAAGGGCGAGACCTTCTCCAAGATCTTCAAGGGCATCCACGACCTGGAACTCAAGTACGGCGACAGCGGCGTGTTCGTGCGCGGCAAGTACTGGTACGACTTTGAACTGCAGGACGAAGACCGCGAATTCAAGCAGATCAGCAATAACCACCGCGACGAAGGCGCACGCTCTTCCGGCTACGAATTACTCGACGCGTTTGTCTATCACAACTATTCCATCGGCGATTTGCCGGGCAACGTGCGCGTCGGCAAGCAGGTGGTCAGTTGGGGGGAAAGTACGTTCATCGGCAACTCCATCAACAGCATCAACCCCATCGACGTTTCCGCGTTCCGCCGCCCTGGCGCCGAGATCAAGGAAGGCCTGATTCCGGTCAACATGGTGTTCGCCTCCCAAAGCCTCACCAACCAGTTGAGCGTGGAAGGTTTCTACCAGTTGAACTGGGAAAACACCGTGGTGGACAACTGCGGCACCTTCTTCGGTAACGACGTGGTGGCCCACGGCTGTAACGGCAACTACACCGTCGGCAGCCCGGCGATTGCGCCGTTGCAACCGGTGGCGGCGGCGTTTGGCCAAGGCTTCCAGGTCACCAACGAAGGCGTTGTAGTGCAGCGTGCAAAAGACCGCGAGGCGCGCGATGGCGGCCAGTTCGGCATGGCGTTGCGCTGGCTGGGGGATGACACCGAGTACGGCCTGTACTTCATGAACTATCACAGCCGCACGCCCACCGTCGGTACCATCACCGCCAACACCAACCTGGCAACCATTGGCGCTATTGCCAACGCGGCCAACGGGATCGCCCCGGGTACCGGGGCCGGCCTGGCGCAAAGCACGATGCTCGGTCGAGGCCAGTATTACCTCGACTACCCGGAAAACATTCGCCTGTTCGGTGCCAGTTTCTCCACCACCTTGCCCACCGGCACCGCCTGGACCGGCGAAATCAGCTATCGCCCGAATGCCCCCGTACAACTCAACACCACCGACCTGACGCTGGCCCTGGTCAACCCGATTGCCGGCAACGCCGCTTCACCGATCAGCAGTTCCTTCGGTGCCGACAACGCCGGCTACCGCCGCAAGGAAATCACCCAGATCCAGAGCACCATGACCCAATTCTTCGACCAGGTACTGGGCGCCGAACGCCTGACCCTGGTGGGCGAGGCGGCCTTTGTGCACGTCGGCGGGCTGGAGGCGAAATCCAAGCTGCGTTATGGCCGTGACTCGGTCTACGGCCAGTACGGGTTCGGCGGCGACACCGATGGGTTTGTCACGGCCAACTCCTGGGGTTATCGCGCCCGGGCCATCCTCGATTACAACAACGTATTCGCCGGGGTCAACCTCAAGCCCAACGTGTCGTGGTCCCAGGACGTCAGCGGCTACGGCCCCAACGGCCTGTTCAACGAAGGCGCCAAGGCCATCAGCGTCGGCGTGGATGCGGACTACCGCAACACCTACACCGCGAGCCTGAGCTACACCGACTTTTTTGGCGGTGACTACAACACCCTCACCGACCGCGACTTCATCGCCCTCAGCTTTGGCGTGAACTTCTGATTTGGCTTAAGTAAGGACAAGAGACTATGCGCAAAATGATTCTGCAATGCGGGGTGTTGGCCCTGAGCCTGTTGGCCGCCAACGTGATGGCCGCAGTGTCGCCGGAAGAAGCGGCCAAGCTCGGCACTACCCTGACCCCGGTGGGCGCCGAGAAGGCCGGTAACGCCGATGGTTCGATCCCGGCATGGACCGGTGGTATCCCGAAAAACGCCGGGGCGGTGGACAGCAAAGGCTTCCTCGCTGACCCGTTTGCCAATGAAAAGCCGCTGTTCGTGATCACCGCCGCCACGGTCGACAAATACAAGGACAAACTCTCCGAAGGCCAGGTGGCGATGTTCAAGCGCTACCCGCAAACCTACAAGATTCCGGTGTACCCGACCCACCGCACGGTCAACCTGCCGCCGGAGATCTACGAGTCGATCAAGCGAAGCGCGCTCAATGTGCATGCGATCAACGACGGCAATGGCCTGGAGAACTTCACCGGCAACCGCTACTACGCCTTCCCGATTCCGAAAAATGGCGTGGAAGTGCTGTGGAACCACATCACCCGTTACCACGGCGGCAACCTGCGCCGCATCATCACCCAAGCCACGCCGCAGACCAACGGCAGCTACACGCCGATCCGTTTCGAGGAAGAAGTGGCCGTGCCGCAACTGATCCCGGACATGGACCCGGTCAAGGGCGCCAACGTACTGACCTTCTTCAAACAATCGGTGACCGCCCCGGCGCGCCTGGCCGGCAACGTACTGTTGGTGCATGAGACGCTCGACCAGGTGAAGGAGCCGCGCCTGGCCTGGGTCTACAACGCCGGCCAGCGCCGCGTACGCCGTGCGCCGCAAGTGGCCTACGACGGGCCGGGCACTGCGGCCGACGGCCTGCGCACCTCGGATAACTTCGACATGTTCTCCGGCGCTCCCGACCGCTACGACTGGAAGCTGGTGGGCAAGAAGGAGATGTACATTCCCTACAACAGCTACAAGCTCGATTCGCCGACCCTCAAGTACGACGACATCATCAAGGCCGGCCACATCAACCAGGACCTGACCCGTTACGAGCTGCACCGGGTCTGGGAGGTGGTGGGTACCGTCAAGCCGAGCGAGCGGCACATCTACGCCAAGCGCCACATGTACATCGACGAAGACAGCTGGCAGGTGGCGCTGGTGGACCACTACGACGGCCGCGGCCAGCTGTGGCGTGTTGCTGAGGGTCACGCGCAGTTCTACTACGACCATCAGGTGCCGGCCTACACCGTCGAAACCCTGTACGACATCATCGCCGGGCGCTACATCGCCCTGGGCATGAAGAACGAAGAGAAGAGCAGCTTTGTGTTCGGCTTTGCGGCCAAGGCGGCCGACTACACGCCGGCAGCATTGCGCTCGGAAGGCGTGCGCTAAAACCTGATTGAAATGCGATCAAACTGTGGGAGCGGGCTTGCTCGCGAAAGCGGTCTGTCAGTTAAAGCATCAGTGACTGATACACCGCCTTCGCGAGCAAGCCCGCTCCCACATTTACTGTGTTCCACCTTTAGAACGAGTGCCGGGTGGCCTTTTGGCTCCCGGCTTTTTTATGCCCGCCAATCAGCCTGCTGAATACTCCTCAACAACCGCCAGCCACAGGACTAGGGTAGGGCGCACGCCGCCTAATAATAAAAAACAGGGACGCAGTAATGACCGCCATGACCCGTTGTCTGGATCGTCCTGGATTCATGCCACGCTTGTCTCCCCATCATCTGTTGCGCCCGCGCCTGGCCGTGCCGCTGCTCAACGCCACCGCGCGGGTGAAGTTGCTCTGCGCCCCGGCCGGCAGTGGCAAGAGTGCATTGCTCGCCGAGTGCGCGTTGCAGGCGCCTTCGCAGTGCCAGGTGTACTGGTTGCCGCTGAATGGCGTGGCCTCGGATTTGTGTCAGCGCCTGGCGCAAAGCCTTGGCCTCGACTTTGTTGATGAGCCCACGTTGCTGCTGGCCCTGAACCGCTGGCAAGCGCCGGGCTGGTTGTTTCTCGATGACTTCTGCCGCGTGCCTGCTCCTGAACTGGATGGGTTGCTTGACCGCATTCTGGCGGCCAGCAGCCCGGCCTTGACCTGGTGGATCGGCGCGCGGCGGCGGCCGGCCTGCAACTGGCCCCGGCTGTTGCTTGATGATGAGCTGTGGGAATGCAGCGCTGCCGAGTTGGCGTTTGACCCCAGCGAAATCCAGCACTTGGCCGGGCCCAGTGCCGACAAGGTGTTGCAGTTCAGCGCCGGCTGGTGCGCCGGAGTGCGTATCGGATTGCTTGAAGGCGACGGGCACCCGGACAAAACCTTGCTCGACTACCTGCAACACGAGTTGTTCACGGGCCTGGCGCCGGAATTGGCCGAGGCCTGGCGCGTGCTCGCGCACCTGCCACGCTTCAACCCGAGCTTGTGTGACCACCTGTTCGGCTTTGGTGATGGTGGCGACTACCTGCGAGACTTGCAGACGCTGGGCGCCTTTATCGAGCCCTGGGAGGAGTCCACCGACTGGCTGCAAGTCTTCCCGCCACTGGCCCAACTGATGCGCGCCGAACCCTGGCCAGCCAGGCGCTCCTGGCACCGGCGCGCGTGCCAATGGTTTACCGCCGCCGAGGACTGGCAAGCAGCGTTTGAGCAAGCGTTGCAGGCCGAAGAGTACGAAGTGGCCGTAAGCCTGTTGCAGCATTTCAGTTTTGAAGACCTGTTCCGCCAGCAAAACGCGGTGCTGTTGTTGCGCCTGCATGAGCAGCATGGTGATGAATTGATGCTGGGCTCGGCGCAACTGGTGGGCTTGGTAACGGCGGCGTTGCTGTTTGCCGGGCGTTTCGACCAGGCGGCGTTGTGCATTGACCAACTGGCGCGTTTCACTCCGCAACCGACCGCGCACCTGCAGCGTTATCTGCTGGCCCGCTGGCAGGCGCAATGGGGCTGGCTGTTGCATCTGGGCGGCGAAGCCGCACGGGCCCGGGAACATTTTCTCGAAGCCCTGCAAGACTTGCCCGAGAGCGCCTGGACGTCGCGCCTGATGTGCCTGTCGGGCCTGACCCAGCAAGCCTTGCTGCGTGGCGAGCTGGATGTGGCCCAGGCGCTGAACCGCGAGGCGTTGTGCCTGGCGCGCTCCCACGGCTCACTGCTGTTGGAGGCATTGTTGGAGCTCGATCATGCGCAGTTGCTGGAGCAGCGCGGCGCGCCGTATCGGGCCCAAAGCCTGCTGGAAAATGTGCAGCGCATGCTGGTGCAGCAGCGGCTTAAAGCCGGGCCGTTGATGGGGCGGATTTGCTTGCGACGTGGGCACCTGGCGCTGCGCCAGGGCCACGACGCCGTGGCCGCCGAATGCTTCGAATCCGGCCTGGGCATGTGCCTGCACAGCCAGGACAAACGCGTGCTCTACGGCTACCTGGGACTGGCGCTATTGGCCGCCAACAAGGGCGATTACGCCCAGGCGTTTATCCAGTTGCGCGACGCTGAACGCCTGATGCAGCAACGCCAGGTGCCCGACACCGTCTATCGCGCCGTATTGCTGTTGCTCAGCGGGCATTTCTGGCTGCAACAGGGCCGTGCCGAACTGACCCTGGAGGCGGTGACCCGGGTGCTGCGGCACTACCGTGGCCCCAAGGCGAAACAAGCACCGCCGGCCACCCTGGAGTTGATCCCCAGGCTTGAATATTTGCAGGTGCTGGCCGAAGTGAAATTGCATCGCGCCGAAGAGCCTGTCGCCCGCCTGAGTGCGTTACTGGAGGCCGCCCGTCAGCGGGGCATGCTGTGCCTGGAAGCGGAGTTGCACTTGGTGCTGGGGGAAGTGGCCTGGCAAGTCGGCGATCGCCCGTTGGCCGTGCGCTCGCTGAAAGCCGGATTGGAACTGGCGGGGCGTTGCCAGGTGCAACAGGCGATACGCGAGCTGCGCCTCAGGCAACCGGGGTTGTTGAGTGCGTTGGGGCTGGAGCCGCAGGAATGCCCGGCGGCGGCGGGGGAAAATCCCCTGAGCCAGCGCGAGCTTGAGGTGCTGCAACTGATTGCCCAGGGCAATTCCAATCTGGAAATTGCCAGCCAATTGTTTATCTCGCTGCACACGGTAAAAACCCATGCGCGGAGGATTCACAGCAAGTTGGGGGTGGAGCGGCGCACCCAGGCAGTGGCCAAGGCCAAGACGCTGGGCTTGATGGCCTGAACTTTAATCTCGAAATCAACGCAGGCTAATGTGGGAGCCGGGCTTGCCCGCGATGACGGTGTGGCAGCGACAGATAGCTAACCTGATGCACCGCTATCGCAGGCAAGCCAGCTCCCACAGTTGAACGGCGTTGCGTCAGGGAAGCTGATAACCCATGCGCCAACTCACCGCCTGGGTCGCCGCCAGCAAACGCTTCGCCGCCGGGCCGTCTTCATCGGCATGGAACAGCGACGTCGGCCCCACCACGGTCAACACCGCCGCCACTTGCCCGACCGCGTTGAACACCGGCGCCGACAACGCGTCCACACCCGGCATCAGCAAACCATGCACAAAGTGCAAGCCGCGCTGGCGGATCTGCTCACAGGTGGTCGCGTATTCCTGGTCATCCGCCAACGCATGGGCAACGCCCGCCTGAATCTCCCGCTCGCGCAACTCCACGGTTTCCCGCGACGGCAGGAACGCACTGAACACCAGCCCGGTGGACGAACTGAGCAACGGCAACACCGAGCCCAATTGCGTGACCACCGTCACCGCGCGCACCGCCGGCTCGATATGCACCACCGTCGCGCCCTGGTTACCCCAGACGGCCAGGAAGCAGGTTTCATTCAACTCATCCCGCAGTTCCGCCAGGGGCAGGGCGGCGACTTTCAGCACGTCCATGCTGCCCAGCGCGGCCAGCCCCACGCGCAAGGCTTCACGGCCCAGGCCGTAATGGTTGGTGGCGGTGTTCTGTTCGGCAAAACCCGAGGCAATCAGCGCCTGCAAATAACGGTGGACCTTGCTCGCCGGCATTTGCACGTGCTCGGCCAGGCGCGACAACGAGGTGGCCGGCGACAGTTCAGCCAGGGCCTTGAGGATGTCGGTGCCCACTTCAGCCGAGCGGACTTTCTGTTTACCGGTGTCGCGGGGGGCGGGCGGCTTTTCCATGGAGGGCATGAATCCGAAAGACGAATGGGCGTCTTTATAGCTTGACGGTCAACAGGTATCAAATTACGTTATGCGTAACTGGATTACGATAAAAACAACTTCCGCTCAGAGGATGATCCATGACCCTCGAATACCAATCGGGTTTTGGCAATGAATTTGCCACTGAAGCCTTGCCCGGTGCATTGCCCGTCGGCCAGAACGCCCCGCAGAAAGCGCCCTACGGGCTGTACACCGAACTCTTTTCCGGCACCGCCTTCACCATGGCCCGCAGCGAAGCCCGGCGCACCTGGTTGTACCGCATCCAGCCGTCGGCCAATCACCCGGCGTTCGTCAAGCTGGAGCGGCAATTGGCCGGTGGACCGCTGGGCGCTGTGACGCCCAACCGCCTGCGCTGGAACCCGCTGGATATTCCGGGTGAGCCGACAGATTTCATCGATGGCCTTGTAGGCATGGTCGCCAATTCCGGATCGGAAAAACCCTCGGGCATCAGCATCTACAACTACCGCGCCAACCGTTCGATGGACCGCGTGTTCTTCAACGCGGACGGCGAACTGTTGATCGTTCCCGAGCAGGGCCGCCTGCGCATTGCGACCGAACTGGGTGTGCTGGAAGTCGAGCCACTGGAAATCGTCGTGCTGCCCCGGGGCCTGAAATTCCGCGTCGAACTGCTGGATGCCCAGGCCCGCGGTTACGTCGCCGAGAACCATGGCGCGCCACTGCGCCTGCCGGACCTTGGTCCTATCGGCAGCAACGGCCTGGCCAACCCACGGGATTTCCTCACGCCCGTCGCCCATTACGAAGACCTCAAGCAACCGACCACGCTGGTGCAGAAATTCCTCGGTGAACTGTGGGGCTGCCAGCTCGACCATTCGCCGCTGAACGTGGTGGCGTGGCACGGCAACAACGTGCCGTACAAATACGACCTGCGTCGTTTCAACACCATCGGCACCGTGAGCTTCGATCACCCGGACCCCTCGATCTTCACCGTATTGACCTCGCCCACCAGCGTGCACGGCCTGGCCAACCTCGACTTCGTGATCTTCCCGCCCCGCTGGATGGTCGCCGAAAACACCTTCCGGCCACCGTGGTTCCACCGCAACCTGATGAACGAATACATGGGCCTGATCCAGGGTGCCTACGACGCCAAGGCTGAAGGCTTCGTGCCCGGCGGTGCGTCGTTGCACAGCTGCATGAGCGCCCACGGCCCGGATGGCGAGACTTGCACCAAAGCCATCAACGCGACGCTTGAGCCCCACAAGATTGATAACACCATGGCGTTCATGTTCGAGACCAGCCAAGTGCTGCGTCCTACACAGTTCGCGCTGGAATGCCCGCAACTGCAACCTTCCTACGACGCTTGCTGGGCCTCACTGCCCGCAACCTTCAACCCGAATCGGAGATAACCCATGACTCAGCCTAATCTCACCCGCAGTTGGGTGGTTTCCGCCAACGGTCACCGGGATTTCCCGCTGCAAAACCTGCCGTTGGGGGTGTTCAGCGTTAATGGCTCGGCACCGCGCAGTGGCGTGGCGATTGGCGAGCAGATTCTTGATCTGCACGCCGCGCTGGAATGCTTTGAAGGCGAAGCCCGCCGGGCCGTTGAAGCCACCGCTGGCGGCCAATTGAACGCGTTTTTCGAACTCGGCCGTGGCCCGCGCGTGGCCTTGCGTGAACGCCTGCTGGAACTGTTGGCCGAAGGCAGCGACCAGCAAGGCAAACTGCAAGCTGCGCTGCACCCGGCTGCCGATTGCCAGATGCACCTGCCGGCCAGGATCAACGACTACACCGACTTCTACGTGGGCATCGAGCACGCGCAAAACGTCGGCAAGCTGTTCCGCCCGGACAACCCGCTGCTGCCCAACTACAAGTATGTGCCGATCGGCTACCACGGCCGCGCGTCGACGATTCGCCCGTCGGGCACCGAGGTCCGCCGCCCGAAAGGCCAGACCCTGCCAGCCGGCCAGACCGAGCCGACCTTCGGCCCCTGCGCACGCCTGGACTACGAGCTGGAGCTGGGCATCTGGATCGGCCAGGGCAATGCCATGGGCGACTCGATTGCCATCGGCGACGCGGCTGATCACATCGCCGGTTTCTGCCTGCTCAACGACTGGTCGGCGCGGGATATCCAGGCCTGGGAATACCAGCCGCTGGGCCCGTTCCTGTCGAAGAGTTTCATCACCAGCATTTCGCCATGGGTGGTGACGGCTGAAGCCCTGGAACCGTTCCGCAAGGCACAACCGGCGCGCCCTGAAGGCGACCCACAACCGCTGCCATACCTGCTGGACAAGCGCGACCAGGCGGCCGGTGGTTTTGATATCGAACTGGAAGTGCTGCTGACCACCGCCTCGATGCGCGAGCAGAACCTGCCGGCCCATCGCCTGACCCTGAGCAACACCCAACACATGTACTGGACCGTCGCGCAAATGGTTGCGCACCACAGCGTCAATGGTTGCCAGTTGCAGGCGGGTGACCTGTTTGGTTCGGGCACCTTGTCGGGGCCTGAAGCCGGACAATTCGGCAGCCTGCTGGAAATCACCGAGGGCGGTAAAAAGCCGATCGAACTGGCCTCCGGCGAAGTGCGTAAGTTCCTCGAAGACGGCGACGAAATCATCCTGCGTGCCCGCTGCACCCGCGACGGGTTTGCCTCCATCGGCTTCGGCGAATGCCGGGGTACCGTGGTCGCGGCGCGCTGAGAGGGCAGGGCCATGGAACTCTATACCTACTACCGCTCCACTTCGTCCTACCGGGTGCGGATCGCGCTGGCCCTCAAGGGCCTGGACTTCACCGCCGTGCCGGTCAACCTGCTGGTGCCCAAGGGCGGCGCCAACCATCAGCCGGAGTACCTGGCGATCAACCCGCAAGGTCGCGTGCCGGCCTTGCGCACCGATGAGGGTGATGTGTTGATTCAGTCGCCGGCGATCATCGAGTACCTGGAGGAACGTTATCCACAGGTGCCGTTGCTCTCCACGGATCTGGCAACCCGCGCCCATGAGCGCGCGGTGGCGTCGATCATCGGTTGCGACATCCACCCGCTGCACAACTCCAGTACCCAGAATCTGCTCAAGCAATGGGGGCACGATGAAGCGCAGGTGCTGGAGTGGATCGGGCACTGGATCAGCCAGGGCCTGGCGGCGGTTGAGCAGTTGATTGGTGATCAGGGTTATTGCTTTGGCGAGCAGCCGGGGATGGCGGATACGTTCCTGATTCCACAGTTGTATGCGGCCGAGCGGTTCAAGGTGTCGCTGGCGGCATACCCGCGCATTCAGCGGGTGGCGGGGTTGGCGGCGCAGCATCCGGCGTTCATGGCGGCTCATCCCGCCAACCAACCGGATACCCCACCAGTCTGATCGTTCCCACGCTCTGCGTGGGAATGCCGCCCTGGACGCTCTGCGTCCGTGACGCGGAGCGTCACCTGATTCATTCCCACGCGGAGCGTGGGAACGATCTACACCACTATAAAAACAATACAGGTCCCTTGCGATGCACAATCAGATTGCCAGCTTTCGTGCGGCACTCGACGCCCGTCCGGTGTCGCGCTATCAGTGGTTGATTCTCCTGTTGCTGGCACTGTTGCTGGTCACCGACGGCTACGACGCCCAGGTACTGGGCTACGTGGTCCCGGCGCTGGCCAAGGACTGGGGCCTTGAAAAAGCCGCGTTCGGCCCGGTGTTCAGCGCCAACCTGCTGGGGCTGACGTTGGGCTCCCTGGCCGTCACGCCGCTGGCGGATCGCTTCGGGGTGCGACGCATCCTGCTGTGCTGTGTGTTGATCTACGCCAGCCTCACGGTGCTGATGGTGTTCGCCAACTCTCTCAATACCTTGATGGCCGCCCGCTTTATCTGCGGCATCGGCATGGGCGGTGCAATGCCCAGCGCCATGGCCTTGATGTCGGAATACTCACCACCCCGCCTGCGAACATTGATGGTGACGCTCGCCGCCTGTGGCTTCTCTTTCGGCGGTGCGGCCGGTGGTTTTGTCGCGGCCGGGTTTATCGACAGCTTCGGCTGGCAGGCGGTGTTCCTCGCCGGTGGTGTGACGCCATTGCTGTTGTTTCCGTTTCTTGCCTGGATGTTGCCCGAATCCCTGCCACGCCTGCTGCGTGATGCACCGCCGTATGCGCGCCTGCAAAAAGTCACCGCGCGAATGCTGCCAGGCTGGCAACCGCCGCCAGCGAGCGAGGCTGAAAACCGCCAGGAGCAAGGCAGCAAACTGACGGTGGTGGAGCTGTTCCGCCATGGTTATGCGCGCCCGACCTTGCTGCTGTGGGCGACGTTTTTTGTCAGCCTGATCCTGCTGTATTTCATGATCAGCTGGCTGCCTTCGCTGTTGCTGGAAAGCGGCCTGGGCCTGAACGAAGCCAATCTGGTGACCTCGATGTTCCTGTTCGCCGGGACACTGGGCGCCATCGGCATGGCCTGGTTTGCCGACCGGCTCAAAAGCAAAGTGCGCCTACTGTCCGGCGTGCTGGCAGCGGCTGCGGTGTGCACCATCCTGCTGGGGCTGAATCACGACAATCCGCGCTATCTGGTGGCCTGCGTGTTTGCGGCGGGCTTCTGCATCATCGGCGGTCAACTGACCCTGAACGCGTTCGCCAGTAACTTCTACCCGGCTCACGTGCGGGCCACCGGTACAGGCTGGGCGCTGGGTGTCGGGCGGTTAGGGTCGATCCTGGGGCCGCTGTTCGGCAGCCTTCTGCTGGCGATGCACATACCGGTGCAGCAGATTTTCTTCTTCTGCGCGATTCCGGCGGTGATAGCGGCGTTGTTGATTATCCAGGTGCGCTCGCCAGTCAATGCACCACAGAGTTCGGCGGCAAATGCCCCAGCCGTTCGGTCAGGCGTAGACGCTGGATCGGGTCTTCGCTGAGCATCAACGCGTGTTCCAGGTCAAAACGCTCGGCGTTCGGGCAATCCAGGCGCTGATACAAACTGGCCCGGGCCAGATAATCGGCGGCGCTGGCATTGCCCAGCTCCAGCACGCGTTCGGCATCCACCAGAGCGGCCAGGTGGTCGTCGTTGGACAGGTGCAACTGGCGCAGATTACGCGACAGCCGTTGCAGGATCGATCGCGGCTCGGCGGTGTGCAGGTGGTCGGCCTGCAACTTGAGATTGGGCCCGTACTGGCGGGTCAGCAGGTCGCGGCAATCGTTGGGGTACAGGCGTCGGCCGCCGCAGGGGTCGAGCAGGTGATCGGCGCCCGGCACCCGCAACAGGAAGTGCCCCGGGAAGTTGACGCCCACCAGCGGAATGTCCAGGCGCCGCGCCAGCTCCAGGGCGATCAGCCCCAATGCCAGCGGCTGGCCGCGTTTACGCTTCAACACCTTGTCCAGCAGCGCGGCGGCGGGGCGCAGCGGGGTGTGGTCATCCTGGGCGAACCCCAGGTCGTTCATGCGCCGCAGCAACGGTTGTCCGAGTTCATCCGCCGGCAGCATCGGCATGCTGAGGCTGACCAACTGCTGCAGTACCTTGAAGTCCTGCAGGATGGCCAAGGGGTCCACCGCCGGGTCGTGCTCGGCCGCCATCCACAGCGCGGCTTCAAACAGCGCGGGCGGTGACCGTTCCAGGCAGGCAAAAAAGGCGTCGCGGGGCTTCATTGGGTTCTCCGGCGGATGTCTCGTTTTAGCCTTGCTGTGAACTTTCGTCCAGTGCCTTAAGACAGGTCCTACCTGTTTATGTCGCAAACCCTTTAAAACCGGTGGTCTTATTCCTGCGCGCTTCAGCAGGGTTTCGCTGGCAGTCCTATACTTGGCGCCTACCAGAAGTGATTCGGGAGCTTGACGATGTTTGCGCTCATGCACAGCACCCGCCTTGAATCGCTGCACCTGAGCGTTGACCCGGCCACCGGGTTGAAGGCGGTCATTGCCATCCACAACAGCCGCCTGGGTCCCGCCCTTGGAGGCTGCCGCTACCTCTCTTACCCCGACGATGAAAGTGCCGTGGCGGATGCCGCGCGCCTGGCCCAGGGCATGAGCTACAAGGCCGCGCTGGCCGGTTTGCCGGTGGGTGGCGGCAACGCGGTGATCATCCGCCCCGCCCATGTGGAAAGCCGCGCGGCATTGTTTGAAGCCTTCGGCCGCTGCATCGAGCAGTTGGATGGCCGCTACATCACCGCCATCGACAGCGGCACCTCGGTGGCCGACATGGATTGCATCGCCCAGCAGACCCGCTATGTCACCAGCACCACGGCGGCCGGCGATCCCTCGCCCCACGCGGCGATGGGCGTGTTCGCCGGCATCCGCACCACCGCGATGGCTCGCCTGGGCAGCGATAATCTGGAAGGTCTGCGCGTGGCGATCCAGGGCCTGGGCAACGTCGGTTATGCCCTCGCCGAGCAGCTGCACGCCGTCGGGGCTGAATTGCTGGTGAGCGACATCGACCACGGCAAGGTGCAACTGGCCATGGAGCAACTGGGTGCGCACCCGATTGCCAACGAAGCCTTGCTCAGCACTCCGTGCGATATCCTTGCGCCCTGCGGTGTGGGCGCGGTGTTCAACCGCTACACGGTCGCGCAGTTGCGATGCGCAGCGGTGGCCGGCTCCGCCAGTGCGCAACTGACCAACCTGCAAGTGGCCGATCAGTTGGAAGGGCGTGGGATTCTTTACGCGCCGGACTACGTGATCAACTCCGGTGGGCTGATCTACGTGGCCCTCAAGCACGGCGGCGCGGAGCTGGAAACCATCACCGCGCACCTGTCGAACATCGGCACGCGCCTGACCGAAATCTTCGCCCATGCCCAGGCTGAAAAACGCTCACCCGCGCGGGTAGCGGATGAGCTGGCGGAGCGCTTGCTGTACCGCTGAGGCGGGTCAAAGCTGATATTTCTCCCGGGCCAGTTGGCCCACGCCCATACGATCAAGTATGTGCATCGGGCACAGAATCGTGACCCGCACGGTTCCCGGCAGGCGGCTGATTTCAATCGAGCCGTTGATGGTCGCGCGGTTGCGCACTTCGTCGAGCGGCAGCCCGGTCACGGCGGCTGCGCGTTCCAGTCCGTTGTCTGTCGCGACGTTGAGATTGGTCCCACTGCCGATGAAGGTGATGGGCGCGTTCTCCTCGATCTCCACCTGGCCCCAGCGCTCCCCCAGTGCCTTCACTCGCAGGCGTTGTTCCGCGGTCATCGGGCGCGCCATGGGCGGCAGGTCATCGAGGTTTTGCAGCAGGATCGGCCCGTCCAGGCTCAGGCCCTTCATCACCTGCACCGTCAGTTCGGTTTCCCCCGACACATCGGTGGCATGCCCGGCAATTTCGCCATTGCCCTGTTGAGCATGCATATCGCCCATGTACACCCCGGCGCCGGGGACCTTCACCGGGCAGATCAGGATGCAGCCTTCGCGCACTGAGTTTGTGTCCATGTGGCCATCGGTTTTCGCGGCGTGCAGTTCATCATGGGTCATGCCGTAGCGATGGGGCGCGCCCACCAGGTACTGGCCGAAGTCGCCGCAGTTGTGGGAATCCGGAAGATCCCGTGAAGGCGTGGTACCGATGTTGCCCAGGAATGGGCGCATATGCGCGGCCAGGCCCGGGATATCGGCGCGGGCCAGGGACAGGATCGAGTGCTGGGCAGACAGTTCGGGCAGCGCCGACAGGTCCGATGCCTTGCCGGCCAGGCGATCCGCCACGGCCTGGTTGACCGTCAGGCTCACCTGATGCTCGGCATCCAGAACGATCACGTAACCATTGCTGAAACGAAACGCACTGACCTCGGCGCCACAGGCATCGCAACGAATGGCGTCATCGCCAATGCCTTCGACGTGGCTGGCGGGATGCTCTTGCCCGCAGTTGGAGCAGAACTTCGCGACGAACGGGTCGCCATGGTAGCGACCTTCGACAAAACTCATGACCCCCGAGGACGTGGCCAGGGAGGTGACGCGCATGCGCTTGATCTTCAGCGCCACCGCGTCGCCGATGTCGGCGCCGGCGATGAACACGGGCTGGGTCACTTCATGGCCACCCTCAAAGGCCGGCGTGATCATCGGGCCCCAGCAACCGGGCGGGGTGCCGGTGATCAAGGTGCCACCGTCGGCCAGCGGGCCGAGCATTTTCTGGCTGGGGCCGAGCAGCCCATTGGTGTAGGAGGTGACGGTGAGACGGTCGACAGAAGGGAGGTTATTCATTTTATTTTCCGGGCCCTGGGTGATTGAATGTTGAACAGGCTTCATCACTTAAGCGCCGATGTGTATCTGTCGTGTGTCGCGCTGCCGCGATTGCCGGTACGTGTGTATCTCAGGGGCATCCATACACACTCTGATACACCCGCAGTGGCGGACACGTGCAAATACAGATATCTCTGTTATCGGCTTATTTTTTCAAACCCATCAGAACGAGGTTGGCATGTCCAAACAAACAGCAGGGCGCTCCAGCGGGCGCATGATCACCTTCAAACGCCCGGATGGCGCGGACGTCAACGGCTACCTGGCCAGCCCGGCCGTACTCGAAGGCGCGCCGGCGATCGTGGTGATCCAGGAATGGTGGGGCGTAAACGATCAGATCAAGGGCGTGGCCAATCGACTGGCCGAATGCGGTTACCGCGTGTTGGTGCCGGACCTTTATCGCGGCGCGTCGACCGTGGAAGAGGAAGAGGCTCACCACCTGATGGATGGGCTGGATTTTGGTGACGCGGTTTCCCAGGACATCAAGGGCGCCGTGCAGTACTTGCAGGCGGATTCGAAAAAAGTCGGTGTGACCGGTTACTGCATGGGCGGGGCGTTGACGTTGCTGGCGTTGAACGCGATTCCGGAAGTGGCTGCGGGCGTGGTGTGGTACGGCTTCCCGCCGCTGGAGTATCTGGATGCTTCGAAGATCAAGGCGCCGCTGATCGGGCATTGGGGCACGCAGGATGCCTTCTTCAATATCGACACCGTGGCGGAGCTGGAGTCAAAACTGCATGCTGCGGGTGTGGACGCGACTTTCCATCGCTACCTGGCGCGCCATGCGTTTGCCAACGAGACGGCGATTGGTGATGGTCGGATTGCAGACACGCAATACGATGCCGCCTGGTCGCAACTGGCGTGGGACCGCACGTTGACGTTCTTCGGCAAGACCTTGTGGCAGGCATGACACATGTGAAAGGCATCAACGCATAACCTGTGGCGAGGGAGCTTGCTGTGGCGAGGGAGCTTGCTCCCGCTGGGCTGCGCAGCAGACCCAAAAGCTTGGGAGCGCTGCGCACTCCAGCGGGAGCAAGCTCCCTCGCCACAACAAGCTCCCTAGCTACAAGTAAGCGCCCTCTGCCACAGCAAGCCCTTTCGCCACTACTGGCAATGCATCACTCAGCCGCTGGCTGCCCAATCTCCGCCAATGCACTCGCATTGTTCTTGAACGCCGCCGCAAACGCCGCGCGGTTCTTGGCCATGAAAATACCGGCATCTTCTGCCTGCTTCTCGCTCAAGCCTTCGACGTTTTTCAACAGCACTTCCATCAGGGACTCTGCCAGTTCAAGCATCTGGTCGTGTGCGTCGGCAAGTTTGCGATCCACGAATGTAGTCTCCAGGTCACGGGTACTGCGATACAGGGTTTCAACAGCCATTTTTCGGCCTCGTCATCGGTGCAGTATTGAAGGGAGTTGCCCTTGGTTCGAGTGTCGCCAAGCGTTTTTGCGACTACTGTATTTATATACAGCTAAAAGCATAAGCCAATCCATGGGGTTTGGGTAGTGGCTTTTTAATGTAGCTGGCAAATGCTGGTTTGCCCTATCGGAAACTTCTCACAGGTTGGTGGGGTTGCAGGAGCGTCATTCAGTGGCTTACCTTCTCCGGGCTTCGCTTATGCGGTACACGAGTTTGGCGGCTCGAATTTAAGGAGCAAACATCTTGTAAATCCAAGGAATGCACCATGGTAAAAATGACTGCCTGTTTTTCTGAATCGCCTATAAAGTCGCCTACCGCGCTTTTCGCTGTGACCCCAAATACTGACACTGAAACATTACTCGCCAACGCCAGCGAAACCTTGAACAGTGCCCGTGAAATGGCCAGTAGCCTGGCTTTTGAGCTTGAAGGACCACAGCGAAGTTTGCTTCTGGCGATCCATCAACTGCTGGAAATGAGTGGTTTGTTGGTTGATCAGGCGTTGGACCAAGTCGCCCCGACCTGACCTGAATCACCCGGTCACCTGGATCGTTCCCACGCTCTGCGTGGGAATGCATACCGTGACGCTCCGCGTCACCTCTATCCGAAACCGTGGGGCATTGGACGCGGAGCGTCCGGGGCGGCATTCCCACGCAGAGCGTGGGAACGATCATCGAGCAGCAAGATAAGTGCCTCATATCACCCCGCCACCATCTCACTTCCTGTTCCCTGGCCTTTTTTCTGCATGCAGAGAAACCGTCACGTCCAACCCGCATTATCCGGTCGAGCCGACCTAAGGAAGCATCATCGTGAAAATCAACTGGGCTGAAAACCTGCGCAAGACCGTGCACCAACTGGCCGAGTCCTTGGGAAATCTGTTCGTCGAGACCTTCCACTACCTGGCACTGTTCGCCATTGGTGCGGTGACCGCCTATGCCGCGGTGATGGAATTTCTGGGGATGCTGGAGACGGGGCACATCAAGATCGATGACATCTTGCTGCTGTTCATCTACCTGGAACTGGGGGCGATGGTCGGGATTTATTTCAAGACCAACCACATGCCGGTGCGCTTCCTGATCTACGTGGCGATCACGGCGCTGACCCGTCTGCTGATTTCCAACGTGTCCCACCACAACCCGCCCGACATCGGCATCATCTACCTGTGCGGTGGGATTCTGCTGCTGGCGTTCGCGATTCTGGTGGTGCGGTATGCGTCGTCGGCATTTCCGTCGGTGAAGGTCGAAGGCCCGCGCCGCAAGGGCGAAGCGAGCCTTGAAACAGAGAAGGGCGAGCTCTAGAACCCTGCGTTGAGCGGCGGCCTGCTGACCGGCGGCCGCTGCAGTACCTGGTGGCTGTCCCCATCGGTCATCACCGCCAATATCTCCATCGCGCTGTGCCCCTGCTCGATCGCAATCCCGAATTGCACACTCTGCACCAGCCGTTTCAGGCGCTGGGGGTCGTTGCGTTGTTCGGCGCTGATCATGCGTTTGGCCACGACGCCGTCTTCATCGGACAGGGTCAGCATGATGCTGCCGTCCAGCCGCTGGATGCTTAAATTGACCCGGTATTTCGGGGCGAAGGTGTCGGTGATGATCTGAAAAGGGTTGTCCATGGTGCGTTACCGCCTGATAAGAACATGCAGTCATTGACGACCGGTGTCGGGATTAGTTCGCGTTTCCTGACCACCGGCCATTCGCTCGCTGAGGTTTTCACAAGGTCCGTTTTCCTCAGTAGCTGTACAGCAAGGGGCGTGCCGTACAGCAATCTGCCTGCCATCAAATTTCCCCTGTGGGAGCGGGCTTGCTCGCGAATGCGGTGTGTCAGCCAATGATTGCTCAGCTGAACGACCGTTTTCGCGAGCAAGCCCGCTCCCACAGTGGGTGGGTGGTGTTTTTGAGTTCGGTGATCCGTTTCAGGGCATGACCGAAAAAACGATCGCAGACAGCGCAATCAAGCCGACCAACACCACAAACACGTTGGACGCCTGGCCCGAGTACTGGCGCAGGGATGGCACGCGGCGGATGGCGTACATCGGCATCAGGAACAACAGGCAGGCGATGATCGGCCCGCCCATGGTTTCGATCATGCCGAGGATGCTCGGGTTGAAGGTGGCCACGGCCCAGCAGGTCAGCACCATGAACAGCGCGGTGCAGCGCTCCAGCCACTTGGCCGACATGCTGCGGTTGCGCCCGCGCAGGGATTTGACGATCAGGCCCTGGAAGCCTTCGCTGGCGCCGATGTAGTGGCCCAGGAAGGATTTGGTGATCGCCACCAGCGCGATCAACGGTGCGGCGTAGGCGATGACCGGGGTCTGGAAGTGGTTCGCCAGGTACGACAGGATCGAGATGTTCTGCGCCTTGGCGGCGGCGAGGTCAGCCGGCGACAGGGCCAGCACGCAGCTGAAGCAGAAGAACATCACCGTCAGCACCATCATGCTGTGGGCCATGGCCAGGATGCCGCTGCTTTTGCGTTCGGCTTGCGGGCCGTACACACGTTTCTGGTCGACGGCGAAGGCGGAGATGATCGGCGAGTGGTTGAAGGAAAACACCATCACCGGGATCGCCAGCCACAAGGTCTTGAAGAAGGCCGGCAGGGGCATGCCTTCGCTGGCGGAGGCGAAGAATGCACCGTTCCAGTTGGGGATCAGGCTCACCGCCAATAGCAGCAGGGCGGCGACGAAGGGGTACACCAGCACGCTCATGGCCTTGACGATCACGCCCTGGCCGCAGCGAACGATGGCCATCAGGCCGAGGATCAGCACCAGCGACAGGATTGCCCGGGGCGGTGCAGCCAGGTGCAGTTGGTGTTCCATAAAGCTGGTCAGGGTGTTGGTCAGCGCCACGCTGTACACCAGCAAAATCGGGAAGATCGCGAAGAAGTACAGCAGGGTGATCAGCTTGCCGGCGCCGATGCCGAAGTGTTCTTCCACCACTTCGGTGATGTCGCCGGATTTGCCCGACAACACAAAGCGCGTCAGCCCACGGTGGGCGAAGAAGGTCATCGGGAAGGCCAGCAGCGCCAGCACGATCAACGGCCAGAAGCCGCCCACGCCAGCGTTGATCGGCAGGAACAAGGTGCCGGCACCGATGGCGGTGCCGTAGAGGCCGAGCATCCAGGTGGTGTCGTGTTTGTTCCAGCCTTGTGTAACGGTGGTCGGCGTCAGGTCTACAGCGGGATTTTCGGCAGCAGGTGTACGTACATCGGTCATCGTTATTGCCTCGTTATTATTTTTGCGCGGGCTCACGTTGGGGCGATCAGGGAATGCTCCTCAGCACTCCACCCAGCTGACGGCCAGGCCGCCCCGTGAAGTTTCTTTGTATTTGTCGTGCATGTCGGCGCCGGTGTCGCGCATGGTGCGGATCACCCGGTCCAGGGAGATGAAGTGCTTGCCGTCGCCGCGCAGGGCCATTTGCGTGGCGTTGATCGCCTTGACCGCGGCGATGGCGTTGCGCTCGATGCACGGCACCTGGACCAACCCGCCAACCGGGTCGCAGGTCAACCCCAGGTTATGTTCCAGGCCGATTTCGGCGGCGTTTTCCAGTTGCTCCGGGGATGCGCCGAGCACGTCCGCAAGGCCGGCAGCGGCCATGGCGCAGGCGGAACCCACTTCGCCCTGGCAGCCGACTTCGGCGCCGGAGATCGAGGCGTTTTTCTTGCAGAGGATGCCGACGGCGGCGGCAGCCAGGAAGAAATTCACCACGTCATCGTCGGACGCGTCCGGGTTGAACTTCATGTAGTAGTGCAGCACCGCCGGGATGATTCCCGCCGCGCCATTGGTCGGCGCCGTCACCATGCGCCCGCCGGCGGCGTTTTCTTCGTTGACGGCGAGGGCGAACAGGTTGACCCATTCCATGGCCGACAAGGTCGAGGTGATGACGTTGGGTTTGCCGATTTCCAGCAGGCTGCGGTGCAGTTTCGCCGCGCGCCGTGGCACATCCAGACCGCCGGGCAGGATGCCTTCGTGGCGCAGGCCTTGTTCGACGCATTCACGCATCACCGACCAGATATGCAGCAGGCCGCTGCGGATCTCGGCATCGCTGCGCCAGGCCCGCTCGTTGGCCATCATCAGCTCGGAAACCCGCAGGCCGTGCTTGTTGCACAAGGCCAGCAGTTCGACGGCGCTCGAAAAGTCGTAGGGCAATTGCACTTCGCTGGTCGGCGCGATGCCGGATTCGGCTTCCGCCGCTTCGATGATGAAACCGCCGCCCACCGAGTAGTACGTCTGCTCGCTCAACAGGCCGTTTTCGCCGTAGGCATGCAGGGACATGGCGTTGGGGTGGTAGGGCAGGCTTTCGTCCAGCAGCAGGAGGTCGTGTTGCCAGTTGAAGGCAATCGACGTGCGGCCGCCGAGCAGCAATTGGCCGGACTCGCGCAGTTGCTGGATGCGTGGGCCGATACTGGTGGGGTCGATGCTGTCTGGCCATTCGCCCATCAGGCCCATCACACAGGCGCGGTCGGTGGCGTGGCCGACACCGGTGGCGGACAGCGAGCCGTACAAACGCACCTCTACGCGACGGGTTTCGTCGAGCAATTGCTGGTCGATAAGCGCTTGGACGAAGGTCGCCGCGGCCCGCATCGGGCCGACGGTATGGGAGCTGGAAGGACCAATTCCCACTTTGAATAGATCGAAAACACTGATAGCCATGCTAAACCCTTACAAGCAATGGAGTAGGAATCGCTGCCATGTTTTGTAGGACAAGCGGAATTGGCGCGATACTGAGCCTCTGGATCGGCACTGACCAACGAATTATCCTAAGACACCCTTTAGCAGGACTAAACCCTATGGCTCGCCCGCTTCATGGCCAGACCTACGTCTGGTTGCACGTTTTTTCCTGCGCGGCACGGCATTTGTCGTTCACCCGTTGCGCCGAGGAACTGCACATCACCCCGGGCGCGGTCAGCCAGCAAATCCGTCAGTTGGAGGAGCGCCTGGGCTTTCGCCTGTTCCATCGGCGCGCACGCGGGGTTGAGCTGAGCGCAGAGGGCCAGCGGTTGGCGATCACCGTGGGCGAGGCCTATGGCAGCATCGATGCCGAGTTGCAGCGGCTGGACGCCGGGATGATCAGCGGCACCTTGCGCCTGCGCTCGATCCCGTCGTTTCTCGGCAAATGGCTGACCCCGCGTTTGCCGCGTTTGCAGCAGCGCTTCCCGGATATCCAGTTGCGCATGGTTGCCGAAGACAGCAGCGTCGCCCTGCACGAGGGCGACTTCGACCTGGCCATCGACCTTAACGACGGCAGCTATCCCGGCTTGTTGTCCACAGCCTTGCTGGACGAGCAGATTTTCCCGGTGTGCGCACCGAGCCTGCTGCGGGGGCGACCGCCACTGCATGGCCCCGCTGACCTGGTGCATTTCCCGCTGCTGCACGACATCACTGCCTGGCGTGGGAGTTATGAGTACGCAGAGTGGGAGTTCTACCTGAACGCCATCGGCTATGACGCCGCCGACGTACGGCGCGGGCATACCTTCAACCGCAATCACCTGACCATCGAGGCGGCGATTGCCGGCATGGGCGTGGCGATTGCCCGGCGAACCTTGCTCAATGACGAACTGGAACGCGGCACCTTGATCGTGCCATTCGGCCTCGCCGTTCCCAACCACAAACGCTATGTACTGCTGTACGCGCCGGGTGCGTTGAGCCATCCGGGCGTGCGGGCGGTGCATGACTGGCTGGTGGAGGAAGCGGAGATTTTTCGCGGATTGCACCCGTTGGGAGAGGGGCAATTGTAAGGAAGTTGGCGGTAAGAAGATGTAACCAACTCCCCACCCTAACAGCGTTTTTGGTTGTAGTCAGGGTTAATTTGTAATGTGGGATTTATCTTTGCAAAGGGGTTGAAATGTTCCTCTGTCTGCTCAATTGTGTAATCAGGAGGTCATGGTTTTCACCCATCCGGTGAAGCAGGAATGGCCTTCGGCGAGCTAGCTGAAATAAGGGAAAACTATGCAAATCCAAGTCAATAGCGATAACCATATTGAAAGCAGCATCCGACTGGAGGAGTGGGTACGTACCACCATTGAGAGCACGCTCGAACGTTACGAAGAAGATCTGACCCGCGTCGAGGTTTACCTGCGGGACGAGAACGGTGACAAGCCCGGCCCACACGATCTGAGTTGCCGACTGGAAGCACGGCCAAAAGGCCATCAACCGCTTTCGGTCCTCCATAAAGCCGATACGCTGGAACAGGCGATCGATGGCGCAGCGACCAAGCTGGAGCATGCCCTGGAGCATCTGTACGGCAAACTGCGCGGCAAACCACGCGCCGCGGGTCAAAGCCTGCCCAATACCAAGGCCGACGAGGCCGAGCTAGAAGAGGAATTCCTGGAAAACGAACAGGCTGCGCTTAACGGCTGATAGCTGATACTTTTTTCAACCCCACTGAAAACGGGCCTGCAGATGCAGGCCCGTTTTTTTATGCGCAAAAGGTCAGCGCGGGCTGCGCCGGAAAAAACCGGCGCTCAAGGCCGACAGTGCGCACGCTCCAACGCCGGCATACAACATGGCCCAGCCCGCACCGTTGCGCAGCGCGGCCTGGGCGATCAGTGGGCCCTGCGGCAACACGTCCAGCTTGCCGGCGGCGATGTCCTGGCTGAGGGCGGCCAATTGCGCGGTGGCGGGCGACACGCCTGCCAGGTAGTGAGCGATCCCGAGTATCAACACCAACCCCATCAACGCGATATTCAGCGCCAGGGTGATCAGCCGTGCACTGAAGTCGATGCCCGAGGCCATCCCCGCGCGGTCGGATGAAACTGATCCGGTAGTGGTGTTGGTGGTGGGCGAGTTGGTAAACGCCAAGCCGCTGCCGGCAATCCCACAGGCGATCAGGACCCATACCACACTGGGCTGGCCGCTATGATTGATCGCCGCCATTGTCACAAACCCCACGCCCATCAGGCCCAGGCCCAATGGAATGATGCGTTCGGCGCCATAGCGCAGGGCCAGGCGTTCAGCCAGCGGCGGCACCACCAACGTGGGCAGGGTATAGGCGAGCAGGGCGAGCCCGGTGAGCATGGTGTCGTAGCCCAGGCCGGCCTGGAAATACAGCGGCAGGTAGATCATGAAGGGCCAGAAGCTGAAGTTCATGCCGATCGAGCCCATCAGCGCGCCGTTGAAGCGCGGGATGCGAAACACCGAGAAGTCGAACATCGGATGCGGGCTGCGCCGCTCGACAACCACGAACAACAACAGGCTGCCCACCGACAACCCGGCCCAACCGAGCATGGCCGGGGTGGCAAAGCCGCTCTCGGTGCCCTGGGTGATGAAATAAACCAGGGCGAACACTGCCAGGGTGAGGGTGGCCATGCCGGCTATATCTAGGCGATGGGCCGCCGGGTCACAGGATTCCTGCACGCTGATGCGCAGCAACACCAGAGTGAACAAGGTCAACGGCACATGCACCAGGAATACCCAGCGCCAATCCGCCACCGCCAGGATCAATGCCCCCACCATTGGCCCGAAACCCAGGCCCACCCCGGCGATCACGCCCCACACCGCAAAGGCCCGGGCCCGGGTCGCCGGCTCGCGGAACTGGTGCGACAGGATCGCGAACTGGCAGATCATCATCGCCCCGCCACCCACGCCCTGGACAAAACGCGCCGCGATCAGCGTGGATGCATCGTTCGCCAGCCCGCAGGCCAGCGAAGCCAGCCCGAATACCCACAGGCACAGCACCAGCATGCGTCGGCGGCCAAAACGATCGGCCAATGTGCCGGCGGCCATCAGCACGCTGGTGCAGGCCAGGGTGTAGGCGTTCATGATCCATTGGGCGTCCTGGAAGCCGGTGCCCAGTTGCTGCTCAAGGGTGGGCAGGATGACCGGCACGCTGGAAATCTCCAGCCCGAACATCAGCGCTACCAGGCACACGGCGGTGAGCGCAAGGCCGTCCCGGGCGGTACGTGGCGGGTTGATGGCAGATACAACGGCGTCGGGTGGCATGGCCTCTTCCTTTCGATGGGGGAAGATATCATTTTCACGGGAATCTGATTCTTTATTAGCGATACTTCTTCCTGTGATAAGGGAATATAGGGCGACAAACGACCATGGCCACTCCGCGTTTTGATGGTGTTGAACTGTTTTTGCAGATCGTCGAGAGCGGCAATCTGACGGAGGCCGCCGAACGGCTGAACCTCACGCGCTCGGCGGTGGGCAAAGGCCTGGCGCGGCTGGAGGCGCGGTTGGGGACGTCGCTGTTGCAACGCTCCACCCGGCGTCAGCGTTTGACCGAGGACGGGCAGGCCTATTACGAGCATTGCCTGCGTGCGCTGGCGGAACTGGAAGCCGCCGAATCCGTGCTGGAAAGTGGCCGTCAGCAGCCCCGTGGACGGTTAAGGGCCAGCTTGCCTTTGGCGTTTGGTCATCACTATGCGGCGCCTGCGTTGTGGGGGCTGATGGACCGTTTTCCGCAACTGGAAATCGAGATTTCCTTCTCCGACCGATTGATCGACCTGGCGCAGGAAGGCTTCGACCTGGCGGTGCGCATTGGCGCATTGCCTGACACCGACCGCTTGAGTGCACGTCGCCTCGGCGAACAGGCGATTGCCCTGTCGGCGTCACCCGCGTACTTGCAGCGCACACCTCGTATTGACTCCATCGACGACCTGGCCGGGCACCGGGGCATTGCCTATCGCAGCAATGCCCCGCACCGCGAGCGAGTCGCCTCGCCGTTGATCCTCGATGACCTGCAGGCCGTGGCCGATGCCGCCATCGCCGGGGTCGGCCTGGCCTGGTTGCCCAGTTGGCTGATCGCCCACTACGTGTTGCGCGGGCAATTGCAGGCGGTGCTGCCGGGCCACCGCGAGCAACCGATGCCGATCCATGTCATCTGGCCCACGGCGACGCACATGCCGGCCAAGACCCGATGCGCCATCGACGCGTTGGTGGCCGGCACACCGTCGTGCCTGGCGGGTAGCTGATCAGAACGCGATGGACGTCTGCACATACAGCGTGCGCGGCTCGCCGACGTATTTGCCCTTGTTGTTATCGTCAAACGAGCGGGTGTAGTACTGCTTGTTGAAGATGTTTTTCACACCCACCGCCACGTTCAAATCCGACAGCTGCGGGCCAAAGTCGTACGCCGCGCGGCTGCTGAACAGCATGTAGCCAGGAATGCGTCCGGTGCTGCCATCAGCACTTTCTGCTTCAGTGTTGGCGTTGTCGGCAAACTGGCTGCTCTGGTAGCTGCTGTCCACATTCAACTTCCAGCGACCTTCGGTGTAACCCACGCCCAGGGTGCCCTTGTGCTTGGAGGAGAAGGGTACGCGGTTGCCTTTGTTCGGGCCGTCTTCGCGGATGGTGGCGTCGACGTAGGCGTAGGTGGCGTACACATCAAAACCGGCGAGCGCCGGGCTCAAGCCGTCGAGGGCGTAGTTGATGCTGGACTCGATGCCCTGATGGCGGGTTTCGCCGCGGGCGATCACGGTGTCGTTGGTCTGGTTGCTGTCGTACTGGTTGTCGAAGTTGATCAGGAACGCGCCGATCTCGGCGCGCAAGGTGCCGTTGTCATAGCGTGTGCCGAGTTCCCAGGTGCGGGCTTTTTCCGGCTTCACTTCGCCACTGGTCACGCGGTTGGGCATCTGGCTGTACTGCACGCTGCCGAACGACCCTTCGGTGTTGGCATAGAGGTTCCAGTCGTCCGTCAGGTGGTAGAGCACGTTCAGCGCCGGCAGAGCGGTGTTGTAGTCGCCTTTGTATTTGACGTTGCTGAGGTTGTTGGTCTGCTGGGACTCGATCATCTCGTAGCGGATGCCCGGGGTGATGGTCCACTTGCCGATATCTATCCGGTCGTCGACGAAGAACGCATTGGCTTCGGTGCTGCCTCGGGTGTCGCGGTCGTTGCGGCTGTCGGTGGTCGGCAGTTGCTGATTGGCGGAAATCGGCGTGCGGTAGCGCAGTTCGTGGCCGGCCTCGTTGATGTAGCGGTAGCCCACGCCGACTTCGTGGCTGGTTGGGCCGAGGTCGAAGCCTTGGGCGAAACGGGTTTCCAGGCCGCGTACCCAATACTCGCGGGGCGACAGGGAGAGGAAATTGCCCTGGTCCAGGTAACCGCTGCGCAGGGTGGTGGTGAAGAAGCTGTTGACCGTGAATTCCCGGCGATCTTCCTGGTAGCGATAGCCCGCGTTGAACATGGTACGCCGGCCCCAGAACTGGTCGTAGGGGCGGGTGGACTGGTAGGGGTCGGCCTTGTAGGCCGCAGTGCTCAAACCACCGGGCATATCGGCCTTGCCTTCGTAGTACTGCGCCATGGCGTTGAAGCTGTTGGCGTCGTCCAACTGGTATTTGCCCTTGAGGATCAGGTCGTCGATGCGGGTGTCGCTGTTCTCGCGCCAAACACCACCACGGGTGCCGGAATACAGGATCGCGCCGCCCAGGCCGTTGTCCGCCGTGCCGCCGGCCAGCAGGTTGCCGGTGGTCTTGAAGCCATCGTGGCTGGAAGACGGGCTGGTTTCGGTTTGCAGGCCGCCTTTCACCGTTGGCGCATCGGGAATCGCGCGCGTGACGAAGTTGACGATGCCGCCGACGTTCTGCGGGCCATAACGCACTGCGCCGCCGCCCCGTACCACGTCCACGGCATCCATGTTGCCCATGCTGATGGGCGCGAACGACAACTGCGGCTGGCCATACGGCGCGAACGGCACCGGGATGCCGTCCATCAAGACCGTGGAGCGCGAGGCCAGGCGTGGGTTGAGCCCGCGAATGCCGAAGTTCAGCGCCATGTCGTGGCTGCCGGTGCCGTTGTTTTCCGGGGCGTTGACCCCGGGAATGCGGTTGAGCACGTCGCGGGCCTGGGTGGCGCCCTGGCGTTCGAATTCTTCGCGGCGGATCACGTCCCGGGCGCCCGGGTGCTCGAAGACGTTGGTTTGCGCCGCGTCCCCCAGCCAGTCGCCGACCACGTTGGAGGTGCCCAATTCGAGGGTGGCCGGAGCATTCGCCGGTTGCAGGCTGAAGGCGTTGTTGCCCTCGGCACGGGCTTGCAGGCCGGTGCCTTTGAGCAACGCATTCAAGCCTTCTTCAGCGGTGTAGTTGCCCGACAGGCCGTGGCTTTGCACGCCGGCGGTAACGTCCGAGCCAAATGAAATCAGCACGCCGGCTTCCCGGCCAAATTGATTCAGCGCCGCTTCCAGTGACGTAGGGGCGATGCGGTAGGGCTTGGCGTCGGCCGCCATTACGTAGGGAACGGTGCTGAAACTGAGGCTGGCCCCCAGCAACATGTGGCGCAGGGTGCGGGCGAGTGGCGTCAGGCGAGTCGGTTGCTGG
The DNA here is from genome assembly GCF_030815935.1 of Pseudomonas sp. W2I6. NCBI lineage: Bacteria > Pseudomonadati > Pseudomonadota > Gammaproteobacteria > Pseudomonadales > Pseudomonadaceae > Pseudomonas > Pseudomonas sp. W2I6. The sequence continues at coordinate 161,268 of NZ_JAUSXJ010000001.1, forward strand.
GGCATGAAGTGCGGTCCTGAGAAGGAAGGATCAAGGTGGCTTTCCTTCTCTGTCACGCGAGGTGCGGAAAACGGCTCACGGGGTTTGAAAATATTTCAGGCACGGGCTTCGACAGTGACCCAGTAGCGGGTAAACCGCCGGACCCTGACCGGCAGGCTGACTTGCAGCAGGTCCAGGATTCGTTCGCTGTCGTCCAGCGGGTAGCTGCCGGAAATCAGCAGGTTGGCCACCTGCGGGTCGCAATTGAGCTGGCCACGGCGATAACGGCTCAATTCGGCGAGGAAATCTTCCAGGCGCATGTGGGCCGCCACCAGCATGCCGTCGGCCCAGGCGCCGCTGCCGGCGTCGGTGGGGCGGGCGGTGTCCCAGCCTTTGCGGGTGAAATTGACCTGATGGGCTTTCTCCACCGACAACGGCAAACCGCTATAGGTGTTGGGCATCACGTCAACGTGCCCATCAAACACCGCCAGTTGTGTGTGATCGTTGAATTGCCGCACGTTGAGCCGCGCGGCCTGGGCGCTGAGCAGGCCCTGGGAAGTGATGACCCGCAGCGGGGCGTTGCCGGGTTTGGCGGTCAGCAGGATTTCGCCTTCGAGCAGGCGGATCAAGCGTTGCTGGCCATCAAAATGCACATCCACCGCACTGCCGGTGTTGAGCTGCAACTGGCTGCCATCCGCCAGCTGGAACTTGCGCCGTTGGCCGATGGGGCTGCGGTAGTCGGCACTCAACGGCGGCAATATATGTTGCTGGCGCAAACCCCAGGCCGCTGCCGACCCGGCGCCGAGTATCAGCAACAACTTCAGGGCCTGACGACGACTGTTGGATTTCGGTGCATTCAAGGCGGCGTGGGCCAGGGGTGATGGCATCCCGCGCAAGCGCTGGTTCACTCGCTGGATGTGCGCCCAGGCCCGCTGATGTTCGCTGTGGGCGTCCAGCCACTGTTGCCAGGCCGCCTGTTTGCGTGGGTTGAGCGGGCCCTGCTGCATTTCCATCAGCCAGTGCACCGCTTGTTCGGCGACTTGCGTTGAGAAACTCATAGGGCGAAGTAGCAGCGCATCGCCGCTTTATTCAGATGGCGCTTGACCGTGGCGATGGAGATGCCCAGTTCCGCGCCGATTTGCGCGTAGGTCAGGCCGTCGAGCTGGGCCAGCAGGAACGCGCGTTTAACCAGGGGCGCCAAGCCGTCCAGCAACTGGTCCAGCTCCATCAGGGTTTGCAGGATGATTGCCCGCTCTTCCTCCGACGGCGCCACGTGTTCGGGCATTTGCGCCAGGGCGTCGAGGTAGGCGCGCTCCAGGTCCTGGCGGCGGTAATGGTTGCACAGCACACGCTTGGCGATGGTGGTGAGGAAGGCGCGAGGTTCGATCAGCGTCGGTGTTTCCCGTGCGGTGAGCACGCGGATGAAGGTGTCCTGGGCCAGGTCGGCGGCGCTTTCCGGGCAGCCGAGCTTGCGTCGCAACCAGCCGGTAAGCCAGTGGTGATGGTCGTGGTACAGGACTTCGACGGTGTTGGACGGCTGCAACGCGCACACTCCGGCAGCATGGGCATGCTTTAGAGAACAAGAATTGTTCGCATTGTAGGGCGCGCAGGCGGGTTCGGCAATTGCCAGTGATGCGTTCTCTTTTGCTTATGAGAACCTTTATCATTAATATTGCGCACTGACGAACCTGGCGCCTTGTGCATGAAACGCAAAACTTCACTTCCCGTTTCCTACCGTCTTGCCGTGACTTCGCGGGTGCTGGCGGCTGTGGTCGGCGGTTACCTGCTGGCCTCGCTGGCCAGCGTGTGCATGACGCTGTGGCTGCCCACCAGCCGCGCCGATGCGGTGATCAGCGGCATGCTGAGTTCGTTTGTGTTCTACCTGTTGGCGGTCATCTGGTGCTTCGCCTGCCGCACGGCCTGGCGCGCCTGGTTTGGCGTGTTGCTGCCCAGCGCGATAATGGCCACGTTCGCCGGGTTGGCGTACTGGATGGCGCGCACATGAAAGAGGGCTTCCGCCAGGCCATGGCCTGGTTGCACACCTGGGCCGGGCTGATCTTTGGCTGGCTGCTGTTTGCGATTTTCCTGACGGGCACCCTGTCGTATTTCAAGGACGAAATTACCCACTGGATGCAGCCCGAAGTGCAGGCGCATCCCGTCGATGACGCCCGTAGCCTGGCCGCCGCCCAAACCTATCTGCAACACCAGGCGCCCAATGCCGCGCGCTGGTTTATCACCTTGCCGAGCAGCCGTGAGCCGGGCCTGTCGGTGATGTGGCAAGACAAGGTCGACCCGGGCAAACGCGGCAATTTCGTCGAAAAACTCCTCGATCCCGTCAGCGGCCAGCAGGTCCAGGCCCGGGAAAGCATGGGCGGCGAATTCTTCTATCGTTTCCACTTCCAGCTGCAAATGCCCTATCCGTGGGGGCGCTGGCTGTCGACCATCGCCGCGATGGTGATGTTCGTGGCGTTGATCACCGGGATCATCACCCACAAGAAAATCTTCAAGGACTTCTTCACCTTCCGCCCGCGCAAGGGCCAGCGGTCCTGGCTCGACGGGCACAACGCCGTGGGCGTGCTGGTGTTGCCGTTCCACTTGATGATCACCTACAGCAGCCTGGTGATTTTCATGAGCATGGTGATGCCGGCGAGCATCCTCGCTTCCTACGGCAACGACACCCGTGCGTTCTTCAACGATGTGTTTCCGGCCACCGACAATGCGCCGGCCCTCGGCCAGCCGGGGCAATTGCTGCCACTGGGCCCGATGTACGAGCAGGCGCGCGGGCAATGGGCCGGCGGGCATGTCGGGCGGCTGGTGGTGAATAATCCAAGCGATGTAAACGCTTCGGTCAATGTGTTCCGCGCCGGGTCGGATCGAGTGGTGCATGACTTTGGCAGCACCGTGTCATTCAACGGCACTACCGGCGAACTGTTGCGGGTGAGCGGCGAGCAGTCGCTGCCGGCGGCGATTGGTGGCAGCTTCTACGGTTTGCACATGGGCCATTTCGCCGGCCCGGTATTGCGCTGGCTGTATTTCATCTGCGGCCTCGCGGGCACGGCAATGATCGGCACCGGGCTGGTGATGTGGCTGGGCAAGCGTCAGCTCAAGCACACCAAAACCGGTGTGATGCCCTTTGAGCTGCGGCTGGTGGAAGTGCTGAACATCGCCAGCATGTCCGGCTTGATGATCGCCATCGCTGCATTCTTCTGGGCCAACCGCCTGTTGCCGGCCAGCTTTGCCGGGCGTTCGGACTGGGAAGTACAAGCCTTCTTTATTGCCTGGGGCTTGAGCGTCGTGCACGCGATTGTTCGCCAGGGGCGCCGCGGCTGGGTTGAGCAATTGAGTGTGGGCGCGCTGCTGTTTATCGGCGTGCCGGTGCTCAACGCGCTGACCACGACCCAGCATTTGGGTGTGACCCTGGCCAACGGCGACTGGGCCATGGCCGGCTTCGACCTGACGTGCCTGGGCAGCGGTGTGTTCCTCGCCTGGGCTGCCTGGAAAATGCAGCACCGCCGCGTCCCTCAGCCCAAGACCGAACGTGCCCGGCCATTGACCCTCAAGGGCGAGGTGAACTGAATGCTCCTGGCGCTATTGCTGTGTTACGCAGGGTTTACCGCGTTGTGCCTGTCCATGGACCGGCACCATGGCGAACTGCTGCACAGTAAACCTTCGCCTCGTCGGCGCCTGGGTTTGCGCGTGGGCGGCTGGCTGCTGTTGATTGTCTCGATCTGGCCGGCGGTGCTCGCGACCGGGTGGAGCCAGGGGTTGGTGGAGTGGTGCGCGGTCTTGATGCTCAGCGGGTTGTTGCTGGTGTTGCTGTTGCCGTATCGGCCAAGGCTGGCCTTGATCCTGGCGGGCCTCGGCCTGCTGGCCAGTCCGGTCGCGGCCTTCGCGACCCTTTGAGTCCACCGTTGATGATCACCACGCCTCCCGAACACCCAGAGCAGCACGCAGACGCGGCGGGCGGACGGGCGCATTTCCTGCAGGTGTTCCTGTCCCAGCGCTCGCAGATGGAAGCGCTGGTCAGCCGCCGCGTGGGCTGCCGTGCGACGGCGGCGGACCTGGTGCAGGATTTGTTCCTGCGCTTCTGGCGCCGGCCGCTGGTGCAGGTCGAGGAGCTCAGCACCTACCTGCTGCGCTGCGCCGGCAATATCGCCATCGACCACCTGCGCAGCGAAGGCGCCCGGGTGCGCAGCAGCGAAGGCTGGCTGCCGGAACAACAGGATAACCAGGGCTGCGAACCCCAGGCCGCGCTGGAGGCGGGCAATGATCTGCGTCACGTTGAAGCAGCCTTGCGCAGCCTGCCGGAACGTACCCGGCAGATTTTCCTGCTCAACCGCATCCATGGCCGCAAGTACGCGGAAATCGCCAAGGCCATGGGCCTGTCCCAAAGCGCCGTGGAAAAACATATGATGCGTGCCCTCGAAGCCTGCAAGGCCAGCCTTCGTGAACCATCGCCAAGGAAAGCCCCGTGAACCCCACCGCCAGCGTCACCCCGACGCCCGACCAGGAACAGGCCGCACTGGCCTGGTTGAGTCTGTTGCATGACCAACCCAGCAGTGGCGACCAGGCCACGTTCAGCCGTTGGCTGCGGGCCGATCCTGCGCATGTGGAAGCCTACGCCCAGGCCCAGGTGCTGTGGGAATTGAGTGAAGTACCGGCCAGAACGTTGGCGGATGAGGATGCCCTGGCGCTGCAGGGTTACTTGAACGCGATGAATACCTCGAAACGCTCCAGCGTGCGGCGCTGGTCTGGCGCCCTGGCCATGGCCGCCTGCCTGCTGGTGATGATCTCGATGGGCGCCGGCTGGCAGCCGTCACGCTGGGTCGATGACTTCGGTGCCGATTATGTCACCGCGCCGGGTGAGGTGAAGACCGTGACCCTGGCCGATCAAAGCCAGGTCACCCTGGACGCCGACAGTGCGATCGCAGTGGATTTCAAGCATGGCGAGCGCCATATCCAGCTACGCCGTGGCGCCGGTTTTTTCAGTGTGACCCACACTGGCGAATCCTTTGTGGTCGAGGCCGGCAGCGGCGAAGCACGGGTGCTCGGCACGCAGTTTGAGGTGCGCCTGCAACCGGCAGGTGCGCAGGTGACGGTGTTGTCCGGTCGGGTTGGGGTAACGCCGTCGAAGTATGCTCAGCAACAGATTCTGACGGCCGGCCAACAAGTGGCCTACGCCGATGGTGTCGCCGATGAGCTGCACGCGGTCGACAGCGAGTCGCGCCTGGCCTGGCGTGACGGTTGGCTCAATTACTACAAGGCACCACTGGCCGATGTGGTGCAAGACCTCGGTCGCTACTACCCCGGGCGTATTCTGCTGCTCAACGAAGACCTCGGCGCCCGGCGTGTCAGCGGCAGTTTCCCGAGCAAGGACCCCCAGGCGGTGCTCAATGCGTTGCAGGCGGTCTTGGGGTTTGAACAACACTCGCTGCTCGGTCGGATGATCGTATTGCGCTAGATACAGAGCGCTACGCTGCAATGGCGTGGCGCTGTCATTACTTGCACCACCTTCCCTTGAAAATCCCCATGCCTTGGCACATCCGTGTGTGTGGACCTTTCATTTAACCTTCATCGCAATCGCCAAAACCTGTAACCAAATCGTTACGTGATGCACGGATGATCCTCGGATTCCTGAGCAGGTGGTCAGGAAGATTGGCGGCGCTGTTCACCCGGCCGAGATCGCCAATACCTCCCCCATAACAACAGATAGATGCATGTAAGGGATCTACTCGTGACCTACAACAAACTCTATGCCCTGCTTTTAGCATCGGGCCTGGGCGGCTTTGCGCCGCTGGTTCTGGCAGACGATTCACAGGATGTCGGTTCGGTGCACGTCGCCGGCGAACGTACCCTGGGCACCGGCCACATGATTCAGGAAGAAAGTGCCAAGGCCCGGTCCACGGTGACCAAGGAAGCCATGGACGAAATGTCCCCGACGGCCAACGCCATCGACAAGCTCAAGTACACCCCGGGCATCAACGTTTCCAACGACGACGCCAGCGGCATGAGCGGCACCAGTTTCACCATGCGCGGCATGAACTCCGATCAGGTCGGGGTTTCCATGGACGGCGTGCCGATCAACGACTCCGGCAGCTATGGCGTGTACGCCAACCAGTTGGGCGATCCGGAAAACGTCGGCGAAGTATTTGTCACCCAGGGCTCCTCGGAAGCGGACGGCCCGCACATTGGTTCCAGCGGCGGTAACATCGGCATGGTCACCATTCGGCCGACCAAGGAGCCGGGGCTGTTCGTCAAGCAATCCATGGGTTCGAACAACCTGACAAAGTCCTTCGCCCGCATCAACACCGGCGACCTCGGCGGCTTCAAGACCTGGGTGTCGGCCTCTCACACGGAGGGCGACAAGTGGCGCGGCAAGGGCACCTTGCGGGGCGACAAGGTGGAGTGGAGCACGCTGTTCGAAGACGACAACGGCAACACCAGCAACTTCACCATGAAGTACAACACCCAGGAAAACTACAACTACAACACGCTGAGCAAGAGCCAGTTCCAGCAACAGGGCCGCCGCCTGGATTACGCGGAAACGCCGGTCTACAAGAACGGATTGCTGTCGTCTTCCTACAAGCTCAACCGCAACCCATTTGAAAGTGTCATGACCACCTTCACCCAGCGCTGGCGCCTGCGTGATGACCTGGCCCTGACGGTTGCGCCTTACTACTACTGGGGCAACGGCGGCAGTTTCAGCGGCCAGACCGCGACCAACCTGGGGCCGAAGTCCGACAAGAGTGGCAACTACGACCTGAGCAACCTCAAGTCGGCCAACTACTATCGCCCCTCGTGGACCGAAACCTGGCGCCCTGGCGTGACGGTCAAAATGAAATGGGACATCAACGAGGAGCACAGCCTGGATTACGGCTACTGGTACGAGCGCGCTCGCCAGCGCCAGACCCAGCCGTATATCGGGATCAACAGCGAAGGTGCACCGGACGACGTCTGGGGCGATTACAACAGCGGCGGCCAGGTGGTCGACAAGAACGGCAAGACTGTCCAGGGGCGCCATCAATACACCGTGACCCCGGCCCAGAAGCTGTGGGTGCAGGACAGCTGGCAAGCCACGCCAGACCTGAGCTTTGTCGGCGGCCTGGCGTACCAGTACGTCGAACGTGACGGCGACAACCTCGGTAGCCTGTACGACAAGCCGGAAAAGCGTAACGCCCGCTACCATCAGTTCCTGCCGAACTTCAGCGCCAAGTACCAGGTCGACGAGAGCAACCAGGCGTTCTACAACGTCACTCGCAACATGCGCACCCCGCAGAACTACGTGCTGTACAACAAGGGTGACTCCCTCAACCTCAACCCCGAGCTGAGCTGGAACCAGGAGCTGGGCTGGCGCTACACCGAAGAGAAAATGGCCCTGAGCGCCACCCTGTTCTACATCACCTTCAAGGACCGTCAGCTGTCGACCACCGACTTGAACGGTGACTACGTGATGGCCAACGTCGGTGACGTGACCAACAAAGGCCTGGAGTTGGAGTGGAGCGGCCTGCTGCCGTACAACTTCAACTACTACGCGTCGTACACCTATACCAAGTCCGAGCAGCAGGACGACTTTGTCAGCAAGAACGTGTTGTTGCCGACCAAGGGCAACCAGTTGGCCAACGTGCCGGAAAACATGCTCAACCTGGTGTTTGGTTACGACGACAAGCGCTACTACGGCAACATTGCCGGCAAGTATGTCGGGGCGTTCTACGGTGATTTGACCAACAACGAGAAAATCTCCGGGCGCACCGTGTTCGACCTCAACGCCGGTATCTACCTGCCGGTGGACAAGAAGGTCTTCAAGTCGGCCGCGCTGCGCTTCTCGATGCTCAATGTGTTTGATAAGGAATACTTGAGCTCGGCGCGCACCGTGTCGTTCAACTCGGCGCCGGTAAATGGCCTGGCGGCCAGCTCGGCGTATTACAACGTAGGTGAGGAGCGTACGGCGATGGTTTCCCTGGAGGCCAATTTCTAACGCGTACGCAAACCCAATGTGGGAGCGGGCTTGCTCGCGAAAGCGGTGGATCAGTCGCCAGATGTATTGACTGAACCAGCGCATTCGCGAGCAAGCCCGCTCCCACATTTGATCTGCGGTATTTTACAGAGTGAGTTACTTCAGGGCCGCCATGATCGCTTCCGGGTTGTAGTCGCGAATCAGCGTGCCGTTCACGTCCACAAACGGAATCCCGCCGCCCCCCAACGCCTCGTACGCCTTGCGCGCCTGGGCGTCCTTCTCGATATCGAACGCCTGGTAGGGAATCCCCTTGGAATCCAGAAAGCGCCGGATCTGTTTGCAGTAGCCGCACCACTCGGTGGAGTACAGCACCACGCGCGCTGCCGCGCGTGTCTGCTCCGGCACCACCTGGGAGGGGTTGAACAGCCGCTCGATCTTGCCCCAGTTCTGGAAAACCACCACCACCAGCAACACCAGCAGGACTTTCTTCAGAACCCCGCCCAGCATCAGTTGCGACGCTTGAGCTGGTCGGTCAGCTGGGTCGGCAGGCCCTTGATGATCAAGGTGCCGGCGGCTTCGTCGTATTCGATCTTGTCGCCCAGCAGGTGCGCTTCAAAGCTGATGGACAAGCCTTCGGCACGCCCGGTGAAACGGCGGAACTGGTTGAGGGTGCGTTTATCCGCCGGGATTTCCGGCGACAGGCCGTAGTCCTTGTTGCGGATGTGATCGTAGAAGGCTTTTGGCCGATCTTCATCGATCAACCCGGACAGCTCTTCCAGGCCCATCGGCTCGCCGAGCTTGGCCTGGCTGCTGGCGTAGTCCACCAGGGTCTTGGTTTTCTCGCGGGCGGATTCGTCCGGCAGGTCTTCGCTCTCGACGAAGTCGCTGAAGGCCTTGAGCAGGGTGCGGGTCTCGCCCGGGCCGTCGACGCCTTCCTGGCAGCCGATAAAGTCGCGGAAGTACTCCGAGACCTTCTTGCCGTTCTTGCCCTTGATAAACGAGATGTATTGCTTGGATTGCTTGTTGTTCTGCCACTCGGACACGTTGATGCGCGCGGCGAGGTGCAGTTGGCCAAGATCCAGGTGGCGCGACGGCGTCACGTCCAGCTGGTCGGTCACGGCTACGCCTTCACTGTGGTGCAGCAGGGCGATCGCCAGGTAATCGGTCATGCCCTGTTGATAGTGGGCAAACAGCACGTGGCCGCCGGTGGAGAGGTTGGACTCTTCCATCAGCTTCTGCAGGTGTTCCACCGCAATGCGGCTGAAGGCGGTGAAATCCTTGCCGCCGTCGAAATACTCCTTCAACCAGCCGCTGAACGGGTGCGCGCCGGACTCGGCATGGAAAAAGCCCCAGGCCTTGCCTTGTTTGGCGTTGTAGCTCTCGTTGAGGTCGGCGAGCATGTTCTCGATCGCGGCCGACTCGGCAAGCTCGGAGTCGCGGGCGTGGAGAACTGCGGGTGTGCCGTCGGGTTTTTTGTCGATCAGGTGGACGATGCAATGACGGATCGGCATGGGCTTCTCGGCTGGTTGAAGGGGAGGGGGGGGGCTCCCGGAAAAAGTCGCCAGTGTACCGCACCCGCTGGGGATGGCGCTGTTCGGAGGGCGTTTTGAGCGCCATCCGACGGGCCATATGCCTTTTTTTCACGGTTTAGAGCGATAAAGCTGACCAAATGGGTATGTTGAGGCGGATATTTCCCCGTCTCTGTGCTAGTTTTGCCCCGTCTTACGCGCAGTCTGGGCGTTAAGCGTGCATTCAGCATTTGTCAGGTCGAACCAAACCCGGTTTCAGGTATCTATAACCCCGATCTTCGTGGTTATAGCCCTTGGGTGCCAGGCCTTGATGGCAGGGCTCGATGGCTGACACTGCACTCTGCAATCCAAATGAATTTGATAGGGAAGGAACACCACAATGGCTATTACTAAAGACCAACTGATCGCTGATCTGGCTGAAGCTGTAGACGCACCGAAAACCACCGTGCGTGCTCTGCTGGACCAACTGAGCCAGATCGTTGCTGATCAGCTGGAAAACGGCGGCGAAATCACTCTGCCAGGCGTTGGCAAACTGAAAGTGACCGAGCGTCCTGCCCGTACTGGCCGTAACCCTTCGACTGGCGCTGCCATCGAAATCGCTGCCAAGAAAGTTATCAAGCTGGTTGTGGCCAAAGGCCTGACCGACGCTGTTAACAAGTAAGACGCAGCAAAAAAAACCGTGCTCCGGAGCGATCCGGGCACGGTTTTTTGTTGCCTGCGATTTATCAGTCTTTACGGGCCCAACGCTGGCGCCACACCTGTTGCTCGCTCGGGGTCTGGAACGTCCAGGCGACGAAGCGGCTCTGCTTCTGGCCCTGGGACATTTCCACCACCTGGCTTTCCAGCACACCGGCCTTTTTCAGCGCTGTCTGAATGGCCGGCAGGTTTGACGCTTTCGACACCAGGGTGCTGAACCACAGCACCTTGTGCTGGAAATGCGCGCTTTCAGCGATCAACTGCGTCACAAACCGCGCTTCACCGCCTTCACACCATAATTCCGCCGACTGGCCACCGAAGTTCAGCACCGGCAGCTTGCGTTTCGGATCAGCCTTGCCCAGTGCGCGCCATTTACGCTCGCTGCCCTTGGTCGCCTCATCCATGGACGCGTGGAAGGGCGGGTTGCACATGGTCAGGTCAAACCGCTCGCCTGGCTCCAGCAAGCCCAGCAGGATCTGCTTGGGGTTGGTTTGCTGGCGCAGCTGGATGGCCTTGTTCAGCCCGTTGGACTGCACGATCGCCTTGGCGGCGGCCACGGCAGTCGGGTCGACTTCCGAGCCGAGGAAGTTCCAGCGGTACTCGCTGTAGCCAATCAACGGATAGACGCAGTTGGCGCCCATGCCGATGTCCAGCACCTTCACCGGCGCGCCACGGGGGATCACGCCTTCGTTGACGCTGGCCAGCAGGTCGGCGAGGAAGTGCACGTAGTCGGCACGCCCCGGTACCGGTGGGCACAGGTAGTCAGCCGGGATGTCCCAGTGATTGATGCCGTAGAACGCCTTGAGCAACGCCCGGTTGAACACCCGCACCGCGTCGGGGCTGGCGAAGTCGATGCTTTCCTTGCCGTACGGGTTGATGATCACGAATTGCGCCAGTTCCGGCGTGGTCTTGATCAGCGCCTGGAAGTCGTAACGGCCCTGGTGGCGGTTACGCGGGTGCAAGGTGGCCTCTTTGCGCGGAACGACGGGCTTGGCCGGCGTACTGGATTTTGGCTTCTTGCGCGGTGCTTTGGGTGTGCTGGGGGCGGTCATGGGCTGCGTCGATTCTGCGTTTGTTTCAAAAGTGGCGGGTATTGTCACACATTCCTTGGTCGAACTCGGTCAAATGTGGGAGCTGGCTTGCCTGCGATGCAGGCGACTCGGTGTATCTGCCAGACCGAGTCGATGCCATCGCAGGCAAGCCAGCTCCCACATTGGTCGGGTTTCCAAAGAGAAATAGCGGTGTTTTTCCAAGCAAAAAAAAGAGACCCGAAGGTCTCTTTTTTTACACGGGCTGCCCCTTACAGGCTGGAGATCCGTGCGTGTTGCTCCGCCAGCTTGCCCAAAGCCTGTTCAGCTTCAGCCAGTTTGGCGCGTTCTTTCTCGATCACTTCAGCCGGAGCCTTGTCGACGAACGCCGCGTTGGACAGCTTGCCGCCCACCCGCTGCACTTCGCCTTGCAGGCGCAGGATTTCCTTGTCCAGGCGCGCCAGTTCGGCACCCTTGTCGATCAGGCCGGCCATCGGCACCAGCACTTCCATCTCGCCCACCAGTGCGGTGGCGGACAGCGGTGCTTCTTCGCCAGCGGCCAATACGGTGATCGACTCCAGCTTCGCCAGCTTCTTGAGCAGCGCGTCGTTCTCGGTGAGGCGACGCTGATCTTCAGTGCTGGCGTTCTTCACGAACACGGCCAGTGGCTTGCCCGGACCGATATTCATCTCGGCGCGGATGTTGCGTGTACCCATCATCAGGGTCTTGAGCCACTCGATATCGCTTTCGGCCGCCTCGTCAATGCGGGCGTCGTTGGCCACCGGCCAAGGTTGCAGCATGATGGTCTTGCCGTCTTTGCCCGCCAGCGGCGCGATGCGCTGCCAGATTTCTTCGGTGATGAAGGGCATGAACGGATGCGCCAGGCGCAACGCCACTTCCAGCACGCGTACCAGGGTTTGACGGGTGCCGCGCTGACGTTCGATCGGCGAGTTCTCGTCCCACAGCACGGGCTTGGACAGTTCCAGGTACCAGTCGCAATACTGGTTCCAGATGAACTCGTACAGGGCCTGTGCCGCCAGGTCAAAGCGGAACTGGTCGAGTTGACGGGTCACTTCGGCTTCGGTGCGCTGCAACTGGGAGATGATCCAGCGGTCCGCCAGGGACAGCTCGATGGCCTCGCCGTTCTGGCCGCAGTCTTCGCCTTTGTCCAGCACGTAGCGCGCGGCATTCCAGATCTTGTTGCAGAAGTTGCGATAGCCTTCGACGCGGCCCATGTCGAACTTGATGTCGCGACCGGTGGACGCCAGCGAGCAGAAGGTAAAGCGCAGGGCGTCGGTGCCGTAGCTGGCGATGCCGTCTGCGAACTCGTCGCGGGTCTGCTTCTCGATCTTCTTCGCCAGTTTCGGCTGCATCAGGCCCGAGGTGCGTTTCTGCACCAGGGTTTCCAGGTCGATGCCGTCGATGATGTCCAGCGGGTCCAGGACGTTGCCCTTGGACTTGGACATCTTCTGGCCCTGGCCATCACGCACCAGGCCGTGCACGTACACGGTCTTGAACGGTACCTGCGGGGTGCCGTCTTCGTTCTTCACCAAGTGCATGGTGAGCATGATCATCCGGGCAACCCAGAAGAAAATGATGTCGAAGCCGGTGACCAGCACGTCGGTGGAGTGGAATTTCTTCAGGAATTCGGTCTGTTGCGGCCAGCCGAGGGTGGAAAACGTCCACAGGCCCGAGCTGAACCAGGTGTCCAGTACGTCGTTGTCCTGTTGCAGCGCCACGTCCGGGCCGAGGTTGTGCTTGGCACGTACTTCGGCTTCGTCGCGGCCAACGTAGACCTTGCCCGACTCGTCGTACCAGGCCGGAATCCGGTGGCCCCACCACAGCTGACGGCTGATGCACCAATCCTGGATGTCGCGCATCCACGAGAAGTACATGTTTTCGTACTGTTTCGGCACGAACGCGATGCGGCCGTCTTCCACGGCAGCAATTGCCGGCTCAGCCAAAGGCTTGGTGGACACGTACCACTGGTCGGTCAGCCAAGGCTCGATGACAGTGCCGGAGCGGTCACCTTTCGGTACCTTCAGGGCGTGGTCGTCAACGCTCACCAGCAGGCCGGCAGCGTCGAAGGCGGCAACGATCTGCTTGCGCGCTTCAAAACGGTCGAGGCCGGCGTATTCAGCCGGGATCTTGCCGTCGATGCTCTCGTTCAGCGTGCCGTCGAGGTTGAACACCTGGCAGGCCGGCAGAACAGCGGCGTTTTTGTCGAAGATGTTCAGCAGCGGCAGGTTATGGCGCTTGCCGACTTCGTAGTCGTTGAAATCGTGGGCCGGGGTGATTTTCACGCAGCCGGTGCCGAATTCAGGGTCGCAGTAGTCATCCGCAATAATCGGGATGCGACGGCCAACCAGCGGCAGCTCGACGAACTTGCCGATCAGCGCCTGGTAGCGTTCGTCATTCGGGTTGACCGCGACGGCGGCATCACCAAGCATGGTTTCCGGACGGGTGGTGGCGACGATCAGGTAATCATTGCCTTCGGCGGTCTTGGCGCCGTCAGCCAACGGGTACTTGAGGTTCCACAGGAAACCTTTTTCGTCGTGGTTTTCCACTTCAAGGTCGGAAATCGCCGTGTGCAGCTTGGTGTCCCAGTTGACCAGGCGCTTGCCGCGGTAGATCAGGCCGTCTTCATGCAGGCGCACGAAGGCTTCCTTCACGGCTTCCGACAGGCCATCGTCCATGGTGAAGCGCTCGCGGCTCCAGTCGACGGACGAGCCCAGGCGACGGATCTGACGGCTGATATTGCCGCCGGACTGATCCTTCCATTCCCAGATTTTCTCGAGGAATTTCTCGCGGCCCAGGTCGTGACGGTTCTGGCCGGTGGCTTCCAGTTGGCGTTCCACCAGCATCTGGGTGGCGATACCGGCGTGGTCGGTACCTGGCTGCCACAGGGTGTTGCGACCCTGCATGCGGCGGAAACGAATCAGGGCATCCATGATCGCATTGTTGAAGCCATGGCCCATGTGCAGGCTGCCAGTGACGTTCGGTGGCGGAATCATGATGGTGTAGGCATCGCCCGCGCCTTGCGGAGCGAAATAATTCTCGGACTCCCAGGTCTGGTACCAGGAAGTTTCAATAGCGTGCGGCTGGTAGGTCTTATCCATGCGCGGCGGGACCCTAGTTGGCATTAATTCAGGAAAGCCGACAAGTATAACGGGGGATAGGGGAGAGGGGTAGGAGCGAGCTTGCTCGCGAAAAACCTGAGGGCGGCGCGTTCATTCAGGATGTACGCGTTATCGTTCACGCCCTTCGCGAGCAAGCCCGCTCCCACAGGGGATATGTGTCAGCCTTAGTTCTGGTACTGGCTCAACAACCGCTCCATGCGCGCATCCAGCCGGCGCTTGATCTCGGTTTCGATATGCGGGGCAAAATCGTCGATCACGTCTTGCATGATCAGTTGCGCGGCGGCGCGCAGTTCGTTATCCAGGTGCAGCAGCAGGGCGTCGGGCGCTTTTTCGGCGGCCGGTACGGCAACAGCCGCAGCCGGCGCAGCTTGCACCGCGGGCGTTTCGACAGGTTCCGGCGTAACCGGCTTGCCACCCACCATATCGAACAGCAGGGGAATTTGTACGTCACCGTTGACCGCATCGGTCAGCAATGGCGGTTGCAGGTCATCATCACCGAGCAGCTTGCGGATCGACTCAAGGTCGTCCAGCAGGTGGTCAGAGTCTTTTAGCGGGTTTGGAGTGTCCATCGTGTGCTCAAAGTCGTTGTAGCCGGTGATCTTGCAGAGAATAGCCCTGTTCGCGGTAGAAACGGAAACTCTCCCGCGCGGCCTGACGAATAGCCGGGTCTTCCACCACCACTTCCGCCACGCGGGCGAACCCCTTGGCGAAGGCCGGTACTTTCAGGTCAAGGTTGACCAGCAGGTCTGTGTGATCGCCGCAGTTGTCGCCCAAACCCAGTACCACCAGGCCTTCCGGTTCTGATTCGGCGGCACCGTGGGGCACGAAGCTTTCGCCCTTGAAGCGCCACAGGCGGGCGTCGAGGTCGTCACGCTGGGCGGCATCGCTGCAATGCAGGTAGATGCGGTGGCCCATGCGCCAGGCTTTTTCGGTGAGCTTGCAGGCAAAGTCCAGGCGCGCGGAAGGATCGGCGCTGGGCAATATATAGAAGTCGACTTGGGTCATTGCGGTTCCTGAGCCCCGGGCGGCTTTACAAGCGCCCGGGGATCTTCATTTTCAGGCTTTGGCGCGGTCCAGCAGGTACTGGGTCAGCAATGGAACCGGACGGCCAGTGGCGCCCTTGTCCTTGCCGCCGCTGGTCCAGGCGGTGCCGGCGATGTCCAGGTGGGCCCAGTTGAAGTTCTTGGCGAAACGCGACAGGAAGCACGCGGCGGTGATGGTGCCGGCTTTCGGGCCGCCAATGTTGGCGATGTCGGCGAACGGGCTGTCCAGCTGTTCCTGGTACTCATCGAACAGCGGCAGTTGCCAGGCGCGGTCGTCGGCAGCCTGGCCGGCGCTGAGCAGTTGGCCGATCAGTTCGTCGCTGTTGCCCAGCAGGCCCGACGTGTGGGCGCCCAGGGCAACCACGCAGGCACCGGTCAGGGTGGCGATGTCGATCACGGCTTGCGGCTTGAAGCGCTCGGCGTAGGTGAGTGCGTCGCACAGCACCAGGCGACCTTCGGCGTCAGTGTTGAGGATTTCCACGGTCTGGCCGCTGAGGGTGGTGACGATGTCGCCCGGACGGGTCGCGCCGCCGCTCGGCATGTTCTCGGCGCAGGCCAGGATGCACACCAGGTTGATCGGCAGCTTGAGTTCCAGCACGGCACGCAGGGTGCCGAACACGCTGGCGGCGCCGCCCATGTCGTACTTCATCTCGTCCATGCCCAGGCCCGGCTTGAGGCTGATGCCGCCGGTGTCGAAGGTGATGCCTTTACCGACCAGGGCAAATGGCTTCTCTGACTTCTTGCCGCCGTTGTATTGCATCACGATCAGGCGTGGCGGCTGGTCGCTGCCCTGGCCCACGGCATAGAACGAGCCCATGCCCAGTTCCTTGATCTTCTTCTCATCCAGGACTTCGACTTTCAGGCCCTTGAATTCCTTGCCCAGCGCCTTGGCTTGCTCGCCCAGGTAGGTTGGGTGGCAGATGTTCGGTGGCAGGTTGCCCAGGTCACGGGTGAACGCCATGCCGCCGGCGATGGCCTGGGCGTGGGTCACGGCGCGTTCGACTTCAGCCTGGGCCGCCTTGATGGTCAGCAGGGTGACTTTCTTCAGGGCGCGGGGTTCGGCCTTGGTGCTCTTGAACTGGTCGAAGACGTAGCCGCCGTCCAGCAGGCTTTCGGCCAGCAGGCGGGTCTTGCCGTAGCTGTCGCGGCCCTTGACCACGACTTCGTCCAGCGCCAGGGCTGCGTCGGTGCCGCCTAGGCCCTTGAGGGTGTTGAGGATGCCGGCGATGATCTTGCGGAACGGACGGTCGCCCAGTTCGGCGTCTTTACCAACGCCCACCAGCAATACGCGGTCGGCTTTAAGGTTAGGCAGGCTTTGCAGCAGCAGGCTTTGGCCGACCTTGCCGGCCAGGTCGCCGCGCTTGAGGACTGCGCTGATGGCGCCGCCGCTCAGTTCGTCCAGTTGCTTGGCGGCAACGCCCAGCTTGCGGCCTTCGCCGACAGCGACCACGAGGGTGGCGGTTTTCAACGTTTCGGGGCTAACGCTTTTTACAACCAGTTCCATTTTCGGGTCCCTTATAAAGGTCAGTGAGCCAGGAGTCTGTACTCCGGCTTGTAAGCTTGGCAGCCTGTAGGCCGCCCGCGACAAAGGCCGCAGTTTGAACCTCGCCGCCCGAGCCTGACAACCCTTGCGGGCAGCTTTGTGCACGCGTATGAGCAAGCTCCGTGACAGGTGCGGTCAATCACAGGATAATGCGCCATCTTTTTAGCCGGCCTGCAGCAATGGGTCGACTCGATATGCTTGCTTGTTTGGCCGCCTTAGCCTGACAACCCTGGAGTGTCTGGTTTGATCGTCTTCCGTTATCTATCCCGCGAAGTCCTGTTGACCCTGAGTGCCGTGAGTGCGGTATTGCTGGTCATCATCATGAGTGGTCGCTTCGTCAAATACCTCGCCCAGGCTGCCTCGGGTGCCCTGGATCCGGGTTCGCTGTTCCTGATCATGGGCTTTCGCCTGCCGGGCTTCCTGCAGCTGATCCTGCCATTGGGCCTGTTTCTCGGGATTCTGCTGGCCTACGGCCGCTTGTACCTTGAAAGCGAAATGACCGTGTTGTCGGCCACCGGCATGAGCCAGCAACGTTTGCTGGCCATGACCATGGTTCCGGCCACCGGTATCGCGCTGGTGGTGGCCTGGCTGAGCTTGAGCCTGGCGCCCCAGGGCGCCATGCAGTTCCAGCTGGTGCTGAACAAACAGGACGCCATGACCGAATTCGACACCCTGGAGCCGGGCCGCTTCCAAGCGCTCAACGACGGCACCCGGGTGACCTATACCGAGCAAATGTCGGATGACCGTGCCAACCTGGGAGGGGTGTTCATCTCCCAGAAAAATCTCGGCCAGAACCAGAAAGACCGTGGTATTTCGATTCTGGTGGCCGACAAGGGGCGCCAGGAAGTGCGTCCGGATGGCAGCCGTTACCTGATCCTGGAAGATGGCTATCGCTATGACGGCAGCCCCGGTCAGGCCGATTACCGCGCAATCAAGTACGACACCTATGGCGTGATGCTGGCCCGGCCGGATGTCAGCGATGAGGTCACCGACCGCGACGCGATCCCGACCCCCGACCTGATCGGCAGCAAGGAACTGCGTTCGATCGCCGAGCTGCAATGGCGGATTTCCCTGCCGCTGCTGGTGTTCATCGTGACCTTGATGGCCGTGCCGCTGTCCCGGGTCAACCCGCGCCAGGGCCGCTTCCTCAAGCTGCTGCCGGCGATCCTGCTTTATATGGCTTACCTGACCATCCTGATTTCCGCCCGCGGCTCCCTGGAGAAGGGCAAACTGCCGCCGGCCCTTGGGTTGTGGTGGGTCCACGGGGTCTTCCTGGCCATTGGCCTGGGGCTGCTTTATTGGGAACCGATGCGGTTGAAGATGCGGAGTCGTCGCAGCGTGAAGGAGATGGCTCGTGGTTAAGCTCGACCGCTACATTGGTAGCAGCGTCCTGGTCGCAATCCTTGCGGTATTGGGCATTATTCTGGGGCTGGCCTCGTTGTTCGCCTTCATTGATGAAGTCGGCAACGTCAGCGATACCTACACCGTTACCGACGTCCTGAGCTACGTGGCGCTGACGGCGCCCCGTCGCCTGTACGACATGATGCCGATGGCCGCGCTGATCGGCTGCCTGATCGGCCTGGGCAGCCTGGCCAGCAACAGCGAGCTGACCATCATGCGCGCGGCGGGTGTTTCCATCGGTCGCATCGTGTGGGCGGTCATGAAGCCCATGCTGTTGCTGATGGTGGTCAGCGTGCTGATCGGTGAATACGTGGCGCCTCCAGCCGAGTCCACGGCCCAGGCCAATCGTGCCCTGGCCCAGGGTTCGGGCGATGCCCAGAGCTCCAAGCATGGCCTGTGGCACCGCCAGGGTGAGGAGTTTATCCACATCAACGCCGTGCAGCCGGGTGGCTTGCTGGTGGGTGTCACCCGCTACCACTTCGACAAGGAACGTCACCTGCTGTCGTCGAGCTTCGCCAAACGTGCGCAGTACGCCGACGAAAAGTGGCAACTGAGCGATGTGACCACCACCTATTTCCGTGATATCGGCAAGGGTGCGGCATCGACCACCGAAGTGATCAATGTGCCGACGGAGCAGTGGGATATTTCCCTCAAGCCCGAATTGCTGAATACCGTGGTGATGATCCCGGAAAGCCTGCCTATCTCCGGCCTGTGGGGGTATATCCATTACCTCAAGGACCAGGGCTTGAACAACGGCCGTTACTGGCTGGCGTTTTGGGTCAAGGTGTTGCAGCCGGTGGTGACGGCCGCGCTGGTGCTGATGGCGATCTCGTTCATCTTTGGCCCGTTGCGTTCCGTGACCCTCGGCCAGCGCGTGTTTACCGGCGTACTGGTGGGTTTCACCTTCCGTATCGCCCAGGACCTGCTGGGGCCGTCCAGCCTGGTATTCGGTTTCTCGCCGCTGTTTGCGGTGCTGGTGCCGACCGCCATCTGCGCCGTGGCCGGCTTCTGGCTGTTGCGTCGGGCCGGTTGAGCCCGCGCTTATGAACAAAAAATGCCCCGTTCGAACGACCGGGGCATTTTTGTTCTTGGTCGCCATGGATGACGTCTGGTCTGCGCATCAGGTACAATTCCCGGCTATTTTTCAGCGGGCAGTCTGCCTGCAGCCTTTTTGAGTGTTGATCCGTGAGTGATTTGAGTCATATCCGCAATTTCTCCATCATCGCCCACATTGACCATGGCAAGTCGACGCTGGCCGATCGATTCATCCAGATGTGCGGCGGCCTTGCCGAGCGTGAAATGGAAGCCCAGGTGCTGGACTCCATGGACCTCGAGCGCGAGCGCGGGATCACCATCAAGGCCCACAGCGTAACCCTGTACTACACCGCCAAAGACGGTATCAAGTACCAGCTCAACTTCATTGACACCCCGGGTCACGTCGACTTCACCTATGAAGTCAGCCGTTCCCTGGCGGCCTGCGAAGGTGCGTTGCTGGTAGTGGACGCGGGCCAGGGCGTTGAAGCCCAGTCCGTGGCCAACTGCTACACCGCCATCGAGCAAGGCCTGGAGGTGATGCCGGTGCTGAACAAGATCGACCTGCCACAGGCCGATCCGGACCGCGTCAAGGAAGAGATCGAGAAGATCATCGGCATTGACGCCACCGACGCCGTCGAGTGCAGCGCCAAGACCGGCCTGGGCGTCGACGAAGTGCTCGAGCGCCTGGTCAAGACCATTCCAGCCCCCACCGGCAACTACGAAGATCCGCTGCAAGCGTTGATCATCGACTCCTGGTTCGACAACTACCTGGGCGTTGTTTCCCTGGTACGCGTGCGCCACGGCCGTGTGAAGAAGGGCGACAAGATCCTGGTCAAGTCCACCGGCAAGATCCACCTGGTGGACAGCGTCGGTGTATTCAACCCGAAGCACACGGCTACCACTGATCTGAAAGCCGGCGAAGTAGGCTTCATCATCGCCGGTATCAAGGACATCCACGGTGCACCGGTAGGTGACACCCTGACCTTGAGCTCCACCCCTGACGTCGACGTGCTGCCGGGCTTCAAACGCATCCAGCCGCAGGTTTACGCCGGCCTGTTCCCGGTCAGCTCCGACGACTTCGAGGACTTCCGCGAAGCCCTGCAGAAGCTGACCCTCAACGACTCGTCGTTGCAGTACACCCCGGAAAGCTCCGACGCCCTGGGCTTCGGTTTCCGCTGCGGGTTCCTGGGCATGCTGCACATGGAAATCATCCAGGAGCGCCTCGAGCGCGAATACGACCTGGACCTGATCACCACCGCGCCGACGGTTATTTTTGAACTGGCGCTGAAAACCGGTGAAACGATTTACGTCGACAACCCGTCCAAGCTTCCGGATCTGTCTTCCATCGAAGACATGCGCGAACCGATCGTGCGGGCCAATATTCTTGTGCCGCAAGAGCATCTGGGCAACGTCATTACCCTGTGTATCGAAAAGCGTGGCGTACAGCACGACATGCTGTTCCTCGGTACCCAGGTGCAAGTGACCTACGATTTGCCGATGAACGAAGTGGTCCTGGACTTCTTCGACCGTCTCAAATCCACCAGCCGCGGCTATGCTTCGCTGGATTACCATTTTGACCGTTACCAATCAGCTAATCTGGTGAAGCTGGATGTACTGATCAACGGCGACAAGGTAGATGCCCTGGCGCTGATCGTGCACAAGGACAACGCGCACTACAAAGGTCGCCAGTTGACCGAGAAGATGAAAGAACTGATTCCGCGCCAGATGTTCGACGTTGCGATCCAGGCCGCCATTGGCGGGCAGATCATTGCACGGACTTCCGTCAAGGCACTCAGAAAGAACGTACTGGCCAAATGCTATGGCGGCGACGTCAGCCGTAAGCGCAAGCTGCTCGAGAAGCAAAAGGCCGGTAAAAAACGCATGAAGCAAGTGGGTAACGTGGAAATTCCACAAGAAGCCTTCCTTGCGGTGCTCAGGTTGGATAGTTAGGTCCTATGTCACTAAATTTCCCGCTGTTGCTGGTCATCGCCGTTGCCGTTTGCGGTCTATTGGCGTTGCTCGATCTGGTGTTCTTCGCCCCGCGTCGCCGGGCAGCCATCGCGTCCTATCAGGGCAGCGTCAGCCAGCCCGATGTGGCGGTGATCGAGAAACTGAACAAAGAGCCGATGCTGGTTGAATACGGCAAGTCGTTCTTCCCGGTGTTGTTCATCGTGCTGGTGCTGCGTTCGTTCCTGGTGGAACCGTTTCAGATCCCTTCGGGCTCGATGAAACCTACCCTGGACGTGGGCGACTTCATCCTGGTGAACAAGTTTTCCTACGGGATCCGCTTGCCGGTGATCGACAAGAAAGTGATCGAGATCGGTGACCCGCAGCGCGGCGATGTGATGGTGTTTCGCTACCCAAGCGACCCGAACGTCAACTACATCAAGCGTGTAGTGGGCCTGCCGGGCGACGTGATTCGCTACACCAGTGACAAGCGCCTGTTCGTCAACGGCGAGTCGGTGGCAGAAAAACTGATCGGTTCCGAGCCGAACACCCTGGGCAGCGCCGAGCTGTACCAGGAAAAACTCGGGGCGGTAGAGCACGAAATCCGCAAGGAGATGAGCCGCTACCGTTCGCCGCCTGACAACCAGTGGACAGTGCCTGCCGGGCACTACTTCATGATGGGCGACAACCGCGACAACTCCAACGACAGCCGCTACTGGGATGACCCGAATATTCCCAAGGACCTGCTGGGCATGGTCCCCGACCAGAATATCGTCGGCAAGGCCTTCGCGGTCTGGATGAGTTGGCCGGAACCCAAGCTCAGCCACCTGCCGAACTTCTCGCGGGTCGGGCTGATCAAGTAATCCATGCGGCGCTGTGAACACAGCGCCGAATGCTTTTCTGGGGCTTGGACAAAACCAGGCCCCATGCAGCAACCACCAGGATTTGAATTTGAACACAGCGTTAATCGTCGCAGGCCACCGGTGCCTCGAACTGAATGTGGGTAAACCGTGAGCGTTTCTCTAAGCCGTCTCGAGCGCCAGCTCGGCTACACCTTCAAGGATCAGGAATTGATGATCCTTGCCCTCACACACCGCAGTTTTGCCGGGCGTAACAACGAGCGCCTGGAATTCCTCGGTGATGCCATCCTCAATTTCGTCGCCGGCGAAGCCCTGTTCAATCGCTTCCCGCTGGCCCGCGAAGGCCAGTTGTCGCGCTTGCGTGCGCGCCTGGTGAAAGGCGAGACCCTGGCTGTACTGGCCCGTGGTTTCGACCTGGGTGATTACCTGCGCCTGGGCTCCGGCGAGCTTAAGAGCGGCGGTTTCCGTCGCGAGTCGATCCTGGCCGACGCCCTTGAGGCACTGATCGGCGCGATCTACCTCGACGCGGGCATGGAAGCGGCCAAGGAGCGCGTCGTCGCCTGGCTGTCGACCGAAATCGAAAGCCTGACGCTGGTAGACACCAACAAAGATCCAAAGACCCGCCTGCAGGAATTCCTGCAGTCCCGTGGTTGCGACCTGCCGCGTTACGAAGTGGTGGATATCCAGGGTGAGCCGCATTGCCGAGTCTTCTTCGTCGAATGCGAAATCACCTTACTGAATGAAAAAAGCCGAGGTCAGGGTGTGAGCCGTCGTATTGCCGAACAGGTAGCGGCCGCTGCAGCACTGATTGCCCTGGGCGTGGAGAATGGCCATGACTGATTCAACCGCAACTCGCTGTGGCTATGTTGCCATCGTCGGCCGTCCGAACGTGGGCAAGTCCACGTTGCTGAACCACATCCTGGGACAGAAGCTGGCGATCACCTCGCGCAAGCCCCAGACCACCCGCCACAACATGCTGGGCATCAAGACCGAAGGCGCCGTACAGGCTGTCTACGTTGATACCCCGGGCATGCACAAAGGCGGCGAAAAGGCCCTCAACCGCTACATGAACAAAACCGCTTCGGCAGCGTTGAAAGACGTCGACGTGGTGATCTTCGTGGTCGACCGTACCAAGTGGACCGACGAAGACCAGATGGTTCTGGAGCGCGTGCAGTACGTCACCGGCCCGTTGATCGTCGCGTTGAACAAGACTGACCGCATCGAAGACAAGGCCGAGCTGATGCCGCACCTGAGCTGGCTGCAGGAACAACTGCCGAACGCCCAGATCATGCCGATCTCGGCCCAGCACGGGCACAACCTTGAAGCCCTGGAACGTGTGATTGCTGGCTACCTGCCGGAGAACGAACACTTCTTCCCGGAAGACCAGATCACCGACCGCAGCAGCCGTTTCCTCGCCGCCGAACTGGTACGCGAGAAAATCATGCGCCAGATGGGTGCCGAGCTGCCGTACCAGATCACCGTCGAAATCGAAGAGTTCAAGCAGCAGGGCAAGACCCTGCATATCCATGCGTTGATCCTCGTTGAGCGTGATGGCCAGAAGAAAATCATCATTGGCGACAAGGGCGAGCGCATCAAGCGCATCGGCACCGAAGCGCGCAAGGACATGGAATTGCTGTTTGATTCCAAGATCATGCTCAACCTGTGGGTGAAGGTTAAGGGCGGTTGGTCCGATGATGAGCGCGCGTTGCGTTCGTTGGGTTACGGCGACCTGTAACAGGTCTCCGGAACACCGCAGGACAAATGTGGGAGCGGGCTTGCTCGCGAATGCAGGGTGTCAGTCACCAGATGTGTTGACTGACACCCTGCATTCGCGAGCAAGCCCGCTCCCACATTGATAGTCGTTGTTTTCCAGACCGTGTTCCCGCAGCGAGAACCCCATGTCTCAAACCCCACCCACCGGCCAACCCGCCTACGTCTTGCACAGCCGCGCCTACCGCGAGACAAGCGCCCTGGTGGACTTCCTCACGCCCCAAGGCCGCCTGCGCGCGGTCTTGCGCAGTGCACGTGGCAAGGCCGGCACCCTGGCGCGGCCCTTCGTGGCCCTGGAAGTGGAGTTTCGTGGACGCGGCGAGCTGAAGAACGTCGGCCGCATGGAAGCTGCCGGCGCCTCCAACTGGCTCAACGGTGAGGCGCTGTTCAGCGGCCTCTACCTCAACGAATTGCTGATCCGCCTGCTCCCCGCCGAAGACCCGCACCCCGGCGTCTTCGATCATTATGCCGCCACCTTGCTCGCCCTCGCCGAAGGCCGTCCCCTGGAGCCGCTGCTGCGCGCATTCGAATGGCGCCTGCTGGATGACTTGGGCTACGGCTTCGAACTGAGCAACGACCTGCACGGCGAGCCCATCGCCGCCGACGGCATGTACCGCCTGCAAGTGGACGCAGGCCTGGAGCGGGTCTACCTGCTGCAACCCGGCCTGTTCCAGGGCACCGAATTGCTCGCCATGAGCGAAGCCGACTGGACCGCCCCCGGCGCCCTGTCCGCCGCCAAGCGCCTGATGCGCCAAGCCCTGGCCGTGCATCTGGGCGGTCGGCCACTGGTCAGCCGCGAGTTGTTTCGAAAGCCCTGACATCCCCGTGTATGCTGTGCAGCGATTCCTTCCCTCTTCAGGAGCGCTTTTCGTGACCACCAGCAATCGCATTCTTCTCGGCGTGAACATCGACCACGTAGCCACCCTGCGCCAGGCCCGGGGCACCCGTTACCCGGACCCGGTCAAGGCCGCGCTGGACGCCGAAGAAGCGGGCGCCGACGGCATCACCGTGCACCTGCGCGAAGACCGGCGCCACATCCAGGAGCGCGACGTGCTGCTGCTCAAGGACGTGCTGCAAACCCGCATGAACTTCGAAATGGGCGTCACCGAGGAAATGATGGCGTTCGCCGAGCGCATCCGCCCGGCGCATATCTGCCTGGTGCCGGAAACCCGCCAGGAACTGACCACCGAAGGCGGCCTCGATGTGGCTGGCCAGGAAGCGCGGATCAAGGCTGCCGTGGAGCGCCTGTCGAAGATCGGCAGTGAAGTCTCGCTGTTCATTGATGCCGACGAGCGCCAGATCGAAGCTTCGCGCCGTGTCGGTGCCCCGGCCATCGAACTGCACACCGGCCGTTATGCCGACGCGACCACGCCGACCGAAGTTGCCGACGAATTACAGCGCATCATCGACGGCGTCAACTGCGGCCTGGGCGAAGGCCTGATCGTCAACGCCGGCCACGGCCTGCACTACCATAACGTCGAAGCCGTGGCTGCGATCAAGGGCATCAACGAGCTGAACATCGGCCATGCGCTGGTGGCGCACGCGCTGTTCGTCGGCTTCAAAGGCGCCGTCGCCGAGATGAAGGCCTTGATTCTGGCCGCCGCCAAACATTAAAAGAGCGCTGAAGATCCAATGTGGGAGCGGGCTTGCTCGCGAAGGCGGTGGGTCTGTTACTCATGCATCGTCTGACACGCCGCTTTCGCGAGCAAGCCCGCTCCCACACAAGCCCGCTCCCACATGTGGCAATGCGAACCCTTACTGTTTAGGTGATGCCGGTGTATGGTATCTGCCCTTTGCGGGTCTCGGACCCGCGGCAGATACGTGAGGTTGTTGTGTCCCAATCGTTTTCCCGTCGACAAATCCTGGGTGGTCTTGCCGGTCTCGCGGTGGTGGGCGTCGGTGCCGGTGGCGCCTATCGCTACTGGCTCGGGAAGGTGGCCGAGGCCGAGGCGGGGCACGATTACGAGCTGATCGCCGCGCCGCTGGACGTGGAGCTGGTGCCGGGGCACAAGACCCAGGCCTGGGCCTTCGGCCCTTCGGCGCCGGGCACCGAGTTGCGAGTGCGCCAGGGTGAATGGCTGCGGGTACGCTTTATCAACCACCTGCCGGTCGCCACCACCATCCACTGGCATGGCATTCGCCTGCCGCTGGAAATGGACGGCGTGCCGTATGTCTCGCAATTGCCGGTACTGCCGGGCGAATACTTCGACTACAAATTCCGCGTGCCCGATGCCGGCAGCTATTGGTATCACCCCCACGTGAACAGCAGCGAAGAACTGGGCCGTGGCCTGGTGGGCCCGCTGATCATCGAGGAGCGCGAACCCACCGGTTTCAAGCACGAACGCACCCTGAGCCTGAAAAGCTGGCACGTGGACGAAGAGGGCGCTTTTGTCGCCTTCAGCATTCCCCGCGAAGCGGCCCGGGGCGGCACCGCCGGACGCCTGTCGACCATCAATGGCGTGTCCCAGGCGGTGATTGATTTGCCGGCCGGGCAGATCACCCGTGTGCGCCTGCTCAACCTCGATAACACCCTGACCTATCGCATCAACATCCCCGACGTTGAAGCGCAGATCTATGCCCTGGACGGCAACCCCATCGAACCGCGCCCGCTGGGCAAGGAATACTGGCTCGGCCCTGGCATGCGCATCTGCCTGGCGATCAAGGCGCCGCCCGCCGGTGAAGAATTGTCGATCCGCAACGGCCCGGTACGCCTGGGCACCTTCCGCTCGGTGGCCAGCACCGACACGGCGACCGAATGGCCGCCTGCGTTGCCGGCGAACCCGATTGCCGAGCCGGACCTGGCCAATGCCGAGAAACTCAACTTCAATTTCGAATGGGTTGGATCGGTCTCGGTGAACGTGGACAATAAGCCACCGAGCCTGTGGCAGATCAACGGCCAGGCCTGGGACATCACCGACAAGACCTGCGCCGACCGCCCGATTGCCAAGCTTGCAAAGGGCAAGAGCTACATTTTCGAATTGAAGAACATGACCCAGTACCAACACCCGATCCACCTGCACGGCATGAGTTTCAAGGTCATCGCCTCGAACCGCCACAAGGTGATTCCGTACTTCACCGACACCTACCTGCTGGGCAAGAACGAGCGTGCCCGCGTGGCGCTGGTGGCGGATAACCCGGGTGTCTGGATGTTCCACTGCCATGTGATCGACCACATGGAAACCGGCCTGATGGCCGCCATCGAGGTGGCGTGATGCGCCAGTTTCGCCCCACGGCGATTATCGACCGCAGCCGCGACCAGGACTTCATGCGTGAAGCGCTGGCCCTGGCTGCCCAGGGGGCCGCGCTGGGCGAAGTGCCGGTGGGCGCGGTGCTGGTGCAGGATGGCGAAGTGATCGGGCGCGGCTTCAACTGCCCCATCAGCGGCAACGACCCCAGTGCGCATGCCGAGATGGTCGCGATTCGGGCCGCTGCTCAGGCTGTCAGCAATTACCGGCTGCCGGGCAGCACGCTCTACGTCACGCTGGAGCCGTGCAGCATGTGCGCCGGGCTGATCGTGCATTCACGGATTGCCCGGGTGGTGTACGGCGCGCTGGAGCCCAAAGCCGGAATTGTGCAAAGCCAGGGGCAGTTTTTTACCCAGGGCTTTCTCAACCATCGGGTGCTGTATGAGGGCGGGGTGTTGGCCGAGGAGTGCGGGACGGTGTTGAGCGAGTTCTTCAAGGCGCGAAGAGCCAAAGGCTGACGCGATGCCCTGTGGCGAGGGAGCTTGCTCCCGCTGGGCTGCGTAGCGGCCCCAAAATCCGGGGAGCGCTGCGCACTCCAGCGGGAGCAAGCTCCCTCGCCACAACAGCAGTCTTATTTCTTCAACACAACAGCAGTCTTATTTCTTCGCGACAATCACCGCCCGCATCGGCGCCGGCAGCCCTTCGATGGTCTTGCTGTGATCTTCAGGGTCCAGGAAGTCGCTGAGGGACTGATACTTCATCCACTCCGTGCCGCGCTGTTCCTCGACCGTGGTCACGCTCACATCCACACAGCGCACCTCACTGAAGCCCGCACGCCGCAGCCACAGCATCAGCGCCGGCACCGACGGCAGGAACCAAACGTTGCGCATCTGCGCGTAGCGGTCTTCCGGCACCAGCACTTGCTGCTGATCGCCTTCAACCACCAGCGTCTCCAGCACCAGCTCCCCACCCTTGACCAGACAATCCTTCAGCGCCAGCAAATGCTCGATGGGCGAGCGGCGATGGTAGAACACGCCCATGGAAAATACCGTGTCGAAGCCTTCCATGTTCGACGGCAGGTCTTCAAACGGGAACGGCAGGTGCCAGGCCTTGGGCGTCGGCAGATAACGCTGCACCGCCTGGAACTGGCAGAAGAACAACCAGTTCGGGTCGACGCCAATCACACTGTCGGCGCCGGCGCCGAGCATGCGCCACATGTAATAGCCGTTGCCACAGCCCACATCGAGGATCCGTTTGCCCTTGAGGTCCAGGTGCGGCGCGACCCGCGACCATTTCCAGTCCGAGCGCCATTCGGTGTCCACGTGCACGCCGAACAGATCGAACGGGCCCTTGCGCCACGGGCAAAGGCCCATCAGCGCAGTACGCATTTGCGCACGGGTGTCGTCGTCGCAGTCGGTATCCAGCACCAGGCCGTTCAGCAGGTCGATTTCACTGGGCATGATCTTCGGCAGCGCATCCAGCGCGCTCTGCCAGCGTTCCAGGTCGCCATGGCCTTTTTCCATCTTTGCATCGAGTTGCGCTTGCAGGCCCTGGGCCCATACGGCCAGGGGAGTGCCGACCAGATGGCGGGCGAGGGGAGACAGATCAATCATGGCAAGGCAATCAACGAAGCAAAGTTAAGACACTGGAACCACGGCACGACTTTCGAGAACCCGGCCGCCAGCAGGCGTTCGCGGTGTTCTTCGAGGCTGTCGGGCTTCATGACGTTTTCGATGGCGCTGCGCTTCTGGGCGATTTCCAGTTCGCTGTAGCCGTTGGCACGCTTGAAGGCGATGTGCAAGTCGGTGAGCAGCGCATGTTCTTCCGGGTCATTGAAGCGCAGCTTTTCCGAAAGGATCAGCGCGCCGCCCGGCAGCAGCGATTGGCGAATGCGCGAGAGCAAGGCCAGGCGTTGTTCGGGGGCGATGAATTGCAGGGTGAAGTTCAGCGCCACCACCGAAGCCGGCTGGAATTGCAGGGCGAGGATATCGCCCTCGATCACCTCCACCGGCAGCAACTCCTGGAACATCGAGTCCTGGCCATTGAGGTATTCGCGGCAACGCTCGACCATCGCCGCCGAGTTATCCACCGCGATCACCCGGCAACCGTCGGTGCGCACGTGACGGCGCAGGGCCTGGGTCACCGCGCCGAGGGATGAACCGAGGTCGTAGAGCACGCTATTGGGCTGGGCAAACTGCGCCGCGAGTACGCCGAGGTTCTCGACGATGGTCGGGTAGCCGGGCACCGAGCGCTTGATCATGTCCGGGAAAACCCGCACCACGTCTTCGTTGAAGGCGAAGTCCGGCACCTGGGGCAGGGGCTGGGCGAATAGGCGATCGGGTTCTTTGCTCACGGCTGTTCCGGCGACGAAGGGGGAAAGCCGGGCATTTTAGCGTAGGAGCTGGCTTGCCGGCGATGTTCGTTAACGATGACGCGGACTTTCTGGATGAACGCGGCAACTGTGGGTTTTTTCGCTGGCAAGCCAGCTCCTACAGGTTGACGGTTTTTTTCTGAGGAAAGGAAGAGGCCGTAATGCCCCACTGCCCCAGCCAGTAGCTGACGATCAGCAAATACGGCGCCGCTTCAAACGCCACCACAAACCGATTGATCCCGATCAGCGTGTCGGAAAACACGAACGACGCCGCACCTGCGGCCGCCAGGTATGCCGAGCGCTTGGGCACGCCGCTGCCCAACCGCGCAAGCGCTCGCCACAGCATCGCGCTGATCACCAGCGCATACACCACCACCGGCACCAGCAATGGGCCCAGGCCATGGGAAATCAGAATGCTCAGCAAGATCGCGCCCACCACCAGCGCCAGTACCAGCGGCAAAATCGCCGGGCGGCGGCAGTCGCTCAAGTAGGCTTTCAGGTACGCCAGGTGTGCGAACAAAAACGCACCGAGGCCGAAGATGAACAGGTCGCCGGGCCAGGCCAGCAGCACGTCGCCCACCAGGGAAAAAATCAGCCCCAGGCTGATCCAGCGTCGATAGTCAGTGGGCGGCGCATCATGCAGCCAGCCCAGCAGCGCCAGTACCGGCAATGGCTTTACCAACAGGCAGAGCAGGGTGGCGTGGGTGCTCAGGCCGTAGATAAAGGTTACCGCCCCCATCAACGCAAGGATCATCCATGGCATATCAGTTCACCGTAATGGCGCAGTCGAAGGTTTCGGCCGGTTCTGCTTCCGGCTCCCAGGGTTGTTGTGAGGTGAGGCGCAAACGGCCCTGGCCGGCGTTGAAGGCCTGGAAGCGCCAGGTGGATTGGCCGCCACTGCCGACCACGCCGGTGTCGTCGGTGTTGCTGTAGACCTCGGGGCTCAGGCTGCGCAGCACGCCGCCGGCCGAGTCCTGGATGGCCCAGCGGTAACCGGTGGTGGGATTGCTGGGCAGGGTCAGGATCAGGTTTTGCCCGGTCTTGAGTTGCAGCGGGCAGGCGCTCTGTTTTTCCACGGTGACGTTTTGCTTCGGCGCACTGGCGCAGGCGGCGAGCAGGCAAAGGCTCAGGGGGAGAAGCAGACGGGCAGCGGTCATGGGGGCTCCGTTGTTTGGCGACGAAGGGCGAGCATAACCGAAGATGAGACAAGGTGTGACAGATGGCGTTGTGTTGGCTGCACCGGCCTCTTCGCGAGCAAGCCCGCTCCCACATTCGACCGCATTCCAAAGCATGGACTCGGTCAAGTGTGGGAGCGGGCTTGCTCGCGAAGAGGCCAGCTCAGGCGCTACATAACTATCAGAACAACACCTTCGCCACATCCGCAAAGCGCTTGGCAAAGTGCACCGTCATCCCTTCCTTCAGGTACTCCGGCAGCTCTTCAAAGCTCCCCCGGTTAGGCTCCGGCAAGATCAGTTCGTGAATCTTCTGGCGCCGCGCCGCAATCACCTTCTCGCGCACCCCGCCAATCGGCAGCACATGCCCGGTCAGCGTCAGTTCACCGGTCATGGCCACGCCTTTTTTCGGCGGCTGGTTACGCGCCAGCGACAGCAGCGCACTGGCCATGGTCACGCCCGCGCTCGGGCCGTCTTTCGGTGTGGCGCCTTCCGGCACGTGCAGGTGCACGAAGGCTTCATCGAAGAACTTCGGGTCACCGCCAAACGACTTCAGGTTCGAGCTGATGTAGCTGTAGGCAATCTCGGCCGATTCCTTCATCACTTCACCCAGTTGCCCGGTGAGCTTGAAGCCACGGTTCAGCGTGTGGATGCGCGTCGCCTCGATCGGCAGGGTCGCGCCGCCCATGCTGGTCCAGGCCAGGCCGGTGATCACACCGGTGCCCGACAGCACTTGCTCGTTACGGAACACCGGCATGCCCAGGGAGGCTTCCAGGTCCTTGTTGCCGATCTTGATCACCGAGTCCGGCTCATCCAGCAGCTTGACCACCGCCTTGCGCACCAGTTTGCCCAGCTGTTTCTCCAGTTGGCGCACCCCGGCTTCGCGAGCGTAACCATCGATCAGGGCGCGCAGGGCGCCGTCGCTGATGGACAGGCTGTTTTTCGACACGCCGGCTTTTTCCAGCTGCTTGGGCCACAGGTGACGCTTGGCAATCGCGACCTTTTCTTCGGTGATGTAGCCCGACAGGCGAATCACTTCCATCCGGTCCAGCAACGGCCCGGGGATCGAATCCAGGGTGTTGGCGGTGCACACGAACAGCACTTTGGACAGGTCCAGGCGCAGGTCCAGGTAGTGGTCGAGGAATTCGACGTTCTGTTCCGGGTCGAGGGTTTCGAGCAGGGCCGAGGCCGGGTCGCCCTGGTAGCTCTGGCCCATCTTGTCGATCTCGTCGAGCATGATCACCGGGTTCATCACTTCCACATCTTTGAGGGCTTGCACGAGCTTGCCCGGCATCGCACCGATGTAGGTGCGGCGATGGCCCTTGATCTCGGCCTCGTCGCGCATGCCGCCGACGCTGAAGCGGTAGAACGGCCGGCCGAGGGATTCGGCAATCGATTTGCCGACACTGGTCTTGCCCACGCCCGGCGGGCCCACCAGCAGCACGATGGAACCGGCGACTTCGCCTTTATAGGCGCCCACCGCAAGGAATTCGAGGATGCGACTCTTGATGTCGTCCAGGCCGGCGTGGTGCTTGTCGAGTACCTTGCGGGCGTGCTTGAGGTCGAGTTTGTCCTCGCCATACACGCCCCACGGCACGGATGTGGCCCAGTCCAGGTAGTTGCGGGTGACCGCGTACTCCGGCGAACCGGTTTCCAGGATCGACAGCTTGTTCATTTCTTCGCTGATGCGCTTCTGCGCCTGGGTCGGCAGGACCTTGTCCACCAGGCGTTGTTCGAATTGCTCGACGTCGGCGCTGCGATCGTCCTTGGTCAGCCCCAGCTCTTGCTGGATGACCTTGAGTTGTTCCTTGAGGAAGAACTCGCGCTGGTGTTCGCCGATCTTGCGGTTCACTTCGGCGGAGATTTCTTTTTGCAGGCGCGCGACTTCGACTTCCTTGCGCAGCATCGGCAGGACTTTTTCCATGCGCTTGAGCATGGGCACGCAGTCCAGCACTTGCTGCAGTTCAGTGCCGGTGGCCGAGGTAAGGGCGGCGGCAAAGTCGGTCAGCGGCGACGGATCGTTGGGGCTGAAGCGGTTGAGGTAGTTCTTCAGTTCTTCGCTGTACAGCGGGTTGAGCGGCAGCAGTTCCTTGATCGCATTGATCAGCGCCATGCCGTAGGCCTTGACCTCGTCGGTCGGCTGGGTCGGCTGGTGCGGGTATTCGACTTCCACCAGGTACGGTGGGCGGTGGTGCTTGAGCCAGGTCTTGATCCGCACGCGGGTCAGGCCCTGGGCGACGAATTGCAGCTTGCCGTTTTCGCGGCTGGCGTGGTGCACCTTCACCAGGGTGCCGTACAGCGGCAGGCTGGAGGTGTCGAAGTGGCGCGGATCTTCAGGCGGGGTTTCCATGAAGAACAGGGCAAGGGAGTGGTGGTCGGACTTGCTCACCAGCTCCAGGGTTTCGGCCCACGGCTCTTCATTGACGATCACCGGCAACACTTGCGCCGGGAAGAAAGGCCGATTGTGGATCGGGATGATGTAGACCTTGTCGGGCAGGTTTTGCCCTGGGAGGGCCAAGCCAGTGTTGGCGGAAGTGTGTTCAGCGTTTTCCGGGTCGGCGTAGTCGTTGAGGTCGATGTCCGGGAATTCTTGCTGGTCGCTCATGGGGCACCTGCATAAGGAAGTATGCAAGTTAGATGGGGCGGGTCGGCAGTGGTTTCAATGGGGGGGGTGAGATAGCAACATATTGCACAATATTTTCAAAAGCACCGCTGAACAAATGTGGGAGCGGGCTTGCTCGCGAAGGCGGTCTGTCAGTCGATGCATCTGTGACTGATGCGCCGCCTTCGCGAGCAAGCCCGCTCCCACATTTTCGATTGCATTTCGTCAGCTGAGTTTGTGCAAGTAGGCCGGTAAAGGTTGTTCAGGCAGCACCGACAGCACCTTCAAACGCTGCAACATCCGCTGCCGGGCCCGTTGCAGGTGCTCGCGCAGGTTCAGCGCGGCGGCGTCGAAGGCGCCATGCAGCAACAGCTCAAGGATCAGCCGGTGCTCGGCCAGCATCGCCGGATCGGCACCGATGCCCAGCAGCCGGTAGAAAATCCGGCTGATGATCATCGGGCTCTGCCCCTGGCGGATCAGCGCGGCGATCTTGCGATTTTGCAGGCCC
Organism: Pseudomonas sp. W2I6; assembly: GCF_030815935.1. Classification (NCBI taxonomy): domain Bacteria; kingdom Pseudomonadati; phylum Pseudomonadota; class Gammaproteobacteria; order Pseudomonadales; family Pseudomonadaceae; genus Pseudomonas; species Pseudomonas sp. W2I6. The sequence continues at coordinate 195,031 of NZ_JAUSXJ010000001.1, forward strand.
GCGAGGCAGTGCTGGTGCAGGTCTTCCTCGATCTGCTCGATCTCTTCCAGGCTGCAATGGGCGCTGTTTTGCGCATCGAGCACGCGCTGCAACATGGCGTGCAGCAGGTCGCGGTCGAGGTTCGGCGCGCTCTGGCGCAGGGCTTCGGGCTCCAGGCAGGCGCGCAGTTCGTAGTCTTCGGTGACTTCCCGGGCAGTCAGTGGCCCGGCCAGCCATTGGGAATAGGGTTCCTTTTCTACCAGGCCACGGTCCCGCAGGCGCATCAGCGCTTCACGCACCACCGCGCGGCTGACGTTGTAGTGCTCGGCGGCGGCCTGTTCATCGAGGCGATAATGCCCGAAGGCGATACAGGTCGAGAGCGCTGCGCCGATTTCCTCGACGATGCGCTCCCCCAGTGGCCGGGTGTCCACCAATTCATCTTCACCGTTGAGGCCCAGGTGCGCATGGCTCAGGGGCAGGCGCAGCGGCTCCATGTCCAGGCCGTCGGGGTTGATCAGGTAACCCCGGCCATCGAAGCGGCAGATCAGTCCTTCGTCATGCAACAGGTTCAGGGCTTTGCGCACCGGCACCCGGCTGGTGCCGAACAATTCGGCCAGCGGCGCTTCCAGCAACACCAGGCCATGGCGGGCGGTGCCGTGGGTGATTGCGTCGCGCAGAACCTGGTGAATCATCGCGTAACGGGAAGCCGAGGCTGACACTGCTTTCATCGGGCTCTCTGGAGCAAACGGGTCGGTGGCCGGGGATTCTCTCATAGTTGCGCCTGTCACTCTGCGCCACGTCGGTGGCACTTTTTTGGGGCCTTCAGAGGGTTGATGTTACTTTTCTGCACCAAAATGTATTTATTAATAAAAGATACATTATTTCATTCCTGGCGAGCCTTAAACACCAGCCGATATTTCTTTTAATGCCTGAAACCCATCTAGCCCGTGGATCTGCTCCAAAGTGCCAGGTGTGGCAACCGAGCTGTCCACAAGACTGGCACGAAAGCTGCCTTTGTGAAATGTACATTTTATTAATATGTACATTTTTTAAAGGTCGTTCCCATGTCAGACGCCACTTCAATGGCCGAGGATTTCGCCAGCGGTCGCAGCGACCCGGTGCAGGTCCTGGAACAGGCAATTGCCCACGCGAGCATGGCCCCCGGCGTGTTCATCTCCCTGACCGCCGAGCGCGCTCGCCGTGAGGCCGAAGCGTCGGCCGCCCGTTGGCGTGCCGGCCAGCCGTTGAGCGTGTTCGACGGGGTGCCACTGGCCTGGAAAGATCTGTTCGATGTGGCCGGCAGCATTACCACGGCGGGCGCGGCCTATCGCCGTAATGCGCCGGCCGCCTTGCTGGACGCGCCAAGTGTGGGCCTGTTGTGCCGCGCCGGAATGGTCAGCGTCGGCAAGACCAACCTCAGCGAGCTGGCCTATTCCGGCCTGGGCCTGAACCCGCATTTCGGCACGCCGCACAACCCGGCCAGCGTCGATCAACCGCGGATTCCCGGCGGCTCGTCGTCGGGCTCGGCGGTCGCCGTGGCAGCCGGCATCGTGCCGATCGCCATGGGTACCGACACCGCCGGCTCCATCCGTATTCCGGCTGCGCTGAATGGCGTGGTCGGTTATCGCAGCAGTTGCCGGCGCTACAGCCGCGACGGCGTTTTTCCGCTGGCTCACACCCTCGACAGCCTCGGCCCGCTGACCCGCAGCGTGCGCGATGCACTGGCCATCGACGACCTGCTCAATGGTCGCGACCAGCGCCCACCACGCCCGCCCCGCAGCCTCAATGGCCAGCGGTTCTGGGTCGAGCAAAGTGTGCTGGAAGACGCACGGGTTGAACCTGCGGTGCGCGATAACCTGCAACGTTGTGTGGACCGATTGAAGGCAGATGGCGCGCTGATTGACGTGCGCCCCTCGAAGACCTTCCAGGCCACCCTCGACCTGATCCTGCACCAGGGCTGGCTCGGCGCCTTCGAAGCCTTCGCCCTCCACGAAGCCCTGCTCGACAGCCCTGATGCCGAGCAACTCGACCCCCGCGTTCGCCGTCGCCTTGAAGCGGCCCGCACACTGCCGGCCAGCCAACTGCTGGCGCTGTACGACGCCCGTCGCCGCCTGCAACAGCAACTTGTCGACGAACTCGACGGCGCGATCCTCATCACCCCCACCGTGGCCCATGTGGCCCCGGCCCTGGCGCCGTTGGAAGCCGACTTTGAACTGTTCGTCAGCACCAACCTCGCCACCCTGCGCCTGACCATGCCCGGCAGCCTGCTGGACATGCCCGGCGTCAGCCTGCCCAGCGGCCGCGATGCCCTGGGCCTGCCCACCGGCCTGCTGCTCAGCGCCCCCAGCGGCGAAGACGCGCGCCTGCTTCGGGCCGCGCTGTCAGTAGAAACCGCACTCACTTTTTAAGGAGACACATCATGGCTAAAGACATCCTCTGTGCATTTGGCGTCGACGTCGACGCGGTCGCCGGCTGGCTCGGTTCCTATGGCGGCGCGAAGATTCCCCGGACGACATTTCCCGCGGCCTGTTCGCCGGTGAAATCGGTGCGCCACGCCTGCTCAAATTGTTCGAGCGCTACGGCCTGCGCACCACCTGGTTTATCCCCGGCCACTCGATGGAAACCTTTCCCGAGCAGATGAAGGCGGTGGCCGACGCCGGTCACGAAATCGGTGTGCACGGCTACAGCCACGAAAACCCGATTGCGATGACGGCCGAGCAGGAAGAAATCGTCCTCGACAAGTCCATCGAGCTGATCACCCAGGTCACCGGCAAACGCCCCACCGGCTACGTCGCGCCGTGGTGGGAATTCAGCAAGGTCACCAACGAACTGCTGCTGAAAAAAGGCATCAAGTACGACCACAGCCTGATGCACAACGACTTCCACCCGTACTACGTACGCAAGGGCGACACCTGGACCAAGATCGACTACAGCCAGCACCCCGACACCTGGATGAAACCCCTGGTGCGCGGCGAAGAAACCGACCTGGTGGAGATCCCGGCCAACTGGTACCTAGACGACCTGCCGCCGATGATGTTCATCAAGAAAGCCCCCAACAGCCATGGCTTCGTCAACCCGCGTCACCTCGAAGAAATGTGGCGCGACCAGTTCGACTGGGTCTACCGCGAGCACGAACACGCGGTGTTCACCATGACCATCCACCCCGACGTGTCCGGCCGCCCGCAAGTGCTGCTGATGCTTGAGCGGCTGATCGAACACATCCAGAGCCATGCCGGCGTGCGCTTCGTCACCTTCGACGAAATCGCCGATGACTTTATCCGCCGCCAACCGCGTACCTGACACCTGTACCTAAACCCTGGCCAACCTCCCGAGGCGCGATTCATGTCTATCTACAACAAGCTTGATCTGACTGGCTGGAAACCCCGGCAACTGACGCCCAAGGAAGTGCGTTTCGCCACCTGGATCGCGTTTTTCGCCTGGGTGTTTGCGGTGTATGACTTCATCCTTTTCGGCACCTTGCTGCCGGAAATCGGGCGGCACTTTAACTGGGGTGAAGTGGAGCAGGCGGAGATTGCGACATGGGTGGCGGTAGGCACCGCCGTGGTCGCGCTGGCCATCGGTCCGATCGTGGACAAACTGGGTCGGCGCAAAGGGATTATTTTCACCGTGGCCGGTTCGGCGATCTGCTCGGCGCTCACCGCCATTGGCGGCGCGTGGGGCAAGTCGTCGTTGATCCTGATCCGTTCGCTGGGCGGCCTGGGTTATGCCGAGGAAACCGTCAACGCGACTTACTTGAGCGAGCTGTACGCGGCTTCCGATGATCCAAAACTGGCCAAGCGTCGCGGCTTTATCTACAGCCTGGTGCAGGGCGGCTGGCCGGTGGGCGCGTTGATCGCGGCGGGTTTGACCGCGCTGTTGCTGCCGGTGATTGGCTGGCAGGGGTGCTTCGTGTTTGCGGCGATCCCGGCGATTGTGATCGCGGTCATGGCGCGCAAGCTCAAGGAAAGCCCGCAGTTCCAGATTCACCAGCGTATCAGCGAGCTGCGTAAAAGCGGCGCGGTGAAGGAAGCGCAAAACGTCGCCGTGACCTACGGCGTAGACTATGACGAACACAGCAAGGCCGGCCTCAAGGCCGCATTCCGTGGCCCGGCCCGCCGTGCAACCCTGGTGATCGGTGCGGCGCTGCTGCTCAACTGGGCGGCGATCCAGGTGTTCAGCGTGCTGGGTACGTCGGTGATCGTCAGCGTGCACCACATCTCGTTCGAGAACTCGCTGATCATCCTCGTGCTGTCGAACCTGGTGGGCTACTGCGGCTACCTCAGCCACGGCTGGATGGGCGACAAGATCGGCCGGCGCAATGTCATCGGCCTCGGCTGGATGCTCGGCGGGCTGTCGTTTGCCGGGATGCTGTTTGGCCCGAGCAACATGGCGATGGTGGTGGGGCTGTACAGCCTGGGCCTGTTCTTCCTGATCGGGCCGTACTCGGCGGCGCTGTTTTTCATCAGTGAAAGTTTCCCCACCAGCATCCGGGCTACCGGTGGCGCGATCATCCATGCCATGGGGCCGATTGGTGCGGTGGTCGCCGGGTTCGGCGCGACCCAGGTGTTGTCGGCCGGGAGTGACTGGCAGACCGCTGCGCTGTGGTTTGGCGCAGTGCCGTGCTTCCTCTCCGGTGCGTTGATGTTTGCCGCGCGCCATGTGCGTCCGGAAACCGTCCAGTAAGGAGTTGATTCGATGAGTCGTAAAGTTGCATTGATTACCGGTGCCGCCAGCGGCATCGGCCAGGCCCTCGCGGTGGCGTATGCCCGCAGCGGCGTGGCGGTGGTGGGTGGGTATTACCCGGCCGATCCCCATGACCCGCATCACACGGTTGCGCTGGTGGAAGAGGCGGGCGGTGAATGCCTGATGTTGCCGCTGGACGTGGGCAATACAACCTCGGTGGATAACCTGGCGGCGCAGGCGGTCCAGCACTTCGGTCGCCTCGATTACGCGGTGGCCAACGCCGGTTTGTTACGCCGTGCGCCACTGCTGGAAATGACCGACGAGCTGTGGAACGAGATGCTCAACGTCGACCTGACCGGGGTGATGCGCACCTTCCGGGCGGCGACCCGGCACATGCATGAAGGCGGTGCGTTGGTGGCGATTTCGTCGATTGCCGGTGGCGTGTATGGCTGGCAGGAGCACGCGCACTATGCGGCGGCCAAGGCCGGTGTGCCGGGGTTGTGTCGGTCGCTGGCGGTGGAATTGGCGCCGTTGGGGATTCGTTGCAATGCGGTGATTCCGGGGTTGATCGAGACGCCGCAGTCGCTGGACGCGAAGAACTCCCTCGGCCCGGAAGGGCTGGCGAAAGCGGCGCGGGCGATTCCGCTGGGCCGGGTAGGGCGGGCGGATGAAGTGGCGTCTCTGGTGCGGTTTTTGACCAGTGAGGAATCGAGCTACCTGACCGGGCAGAGCATTGTGATTGATGGTGGCTTGACCGTGCGCTGGCCGGACTAACCCCCAGTTTTAAGCCGGACTCGCTCCAAATGTGGGAGCGGGCTTGCTCGCGAATGCGGTGGATCAGTTCCGCATGTATTGGCTGGCACTCCGCTTTCGCGAGCAAGCCCGCTCCCACATTTTTGACCGCGTTCGCCGTTTGATTATTTCAGGAGTTCACCATGCCCCAACTCGCTAACCGCCGTGCCGTGATCACCGGCGCCGGCAGCGGCATCGGCGCCGCCATCGCCCGCGCCTACGCCGTCGAAGGCGCGCGTCTGTTGCTGGCCGACCGCGATGCCGCCACCCTCGCCGAAACCGCCATCACCTGCCGCAACCTCGGCGCCGAAGTCCTCGAGTGCGTGGCCGATGTCGGCACCGTCGACGGCGCCCGGGCCAGCGTCGATACCTGCGTCACCCACTACGGCGGCATCGACATCCTGGTCAACAACGCCGGCATGCTGACCCAGGCCCGTTGCGTCGACCTGACCCTGGACATGTGGAACGACATGCTGCGCGTCGACCTCACCAGCGTGTTCGTCGCCAGCCAGCGCGCCTTGCCTCACATGATCGCCCAGCGCTGGGGCCGGATCATCAACGTCGCCTCGCAACTGGGGATCAAGGGCGGCGCCGAGTTGACGCACTATGCGGCGGCCAAGGCCGGCGTGATCGGCTTCACTAAATCCCTGGCCCTGGAAGTGGCCAAGGACAACGTACTGGTCAACGCTATCGCACCCGGGCCTATCGAAACGCCATTGGTAGGCGGCATCAGCGACACCTGGAAACGCGCCAAGGCCGCCGAGCTGCCCCTGGGTCGTTTCGGCCTGGCGGACGAAGTCGCACCGACTGCCGTGCTGCTGGCCAGCGAGCCGGGCGGCAATCTGTTCGTCGGCCAGACCCTTGGCCCGAACTCCGGCGACGTCATGCCATGAGCGGGTATTAAGCATGTGCGGACTTTGCGGCCTGTTGGGCGAAGACCTGCACTGGAGCGATCCCTTGGGCGATGAATTGCCGCGCCGACGCGAACGTCTGCGCCGAATCGCGGCGATCAACCAGGTGCTGGCGGTGTTCCGGCTCAAGGTCGAAGACTTCCAGGGCGCGTCCTATCTGCTGCTGGGCGCCACCGGCAAACAGGAACTGGCCAGCGGCCTGGATCAATTGTGGCAGGCGGCAGAGACCATGCTCGGTCGACCGCTAGACCCGTTGGACCCGCGCCTGCTCGATCATCTGGAACTGTAGGAGCCCGGCTTGCCGGCGATGGCGTCCTTGATATCGCCATCGCCGGCAAGCCGGACTCCTGCAGGGGCATCATTGAGGTAGAACTATGAGCATCGCGCTAAACGTCATCACCGGCTTCCTCGGCAGCGGCAAGACCACCTTGCTCAAGCGCCTGCTGCAAGGTGAAAGCCTCGGCGACACGGCGTTGCTGATCAATGAGTTCGGCGACGTCGGCATCGACCACCTGCTGGTGGAGGAAGTCGCGCCCGACACCGTACTGCTGCCCAGCGGCTGCGTGTGCTGTTCGATTCGCGGCGAGTTGAAAGACGCCTTGCTCGGCCTGTTGCAGCGTCGTGAGCGGGGCGAGATTCCGCCCTTCAAGCGAGTGATCCTGGAAACCACCGGCCTGGCCGACCCGGCGCCAATCCTCGCCACCTTGAACAACGACGTGCAACTGCGCGGGCGCTTTCATATCGGCCTGGTGGTGACGCTGGTGGACGCCAGCCACGCCGCCCTGCAAGAGCGCCTGCACACGGAATGGCTGGCGCAAGTGGCCGCTGCCGATCGCCTGCTGTTGAGCAAGACCGACCTCGTCGAAGACTGTGGCCCGTTGCGCTTGCACTTGCAGGCACTGAACGCCGGTACGCCGATCCTCAATACCTGCGATATCGACAGCGGTGAACAACTGCTGCTTGGCGAAGGCCTGCGCAGTGCCGAGCCCGTTGCAGAAGTCCGCCGCTGGAAACTCCATCAAACCACCGCCGCCAACCACGGCGCTGCGCAAGTCTGTTGCCTGACCTTCGATCAGCCGCTGGATTGGGTCGGTTTCGGGGTCTGGTTATCGATGCTGTTAAGATGCCACGGCGAACGTATTCTTCGCGTCAAAGGACTGCTCAACGTGAACGCCAGTAACGCTCCCATCGTCATTCATGGCGTGCAGCATTGCCTGCATGCCCCGGTTCACCTGCCTGCCTGGCCGGGGACCGATCGGCAATCGCGCCTGGTGTTTATCCTGCGCGGGCTCGACCCGGCTCTGCTGCGGCGCTCCTTTGAAGTGTTCTCCAGAAGGTTCGCCGCATGATCACGCTTCGCGTCCTCGGCACCTCGGTGACCTTGCTCGAAACCTTGCGTGTGCGAGCGGAAAAAGAGCTGGGCATTCGCCTGGTGTACCAGGTGCATGATGTCGAGCAGGCCCAGCGCATTGCGGTGATGCAACCTGACAGCTACGACCTCTACGACCAGTGGTTTCACAACGTCGATTTCGTGTGGCCGGCGCGGGCGATCCAGCCGATCGACACCCGGCGCATCGCGCTGTGGCACGAGATCAACGACCTGCCCAAGCGCGGACGCTTGTCCGCCAACGACCGTCTGGGCAGCGGCAGTGTGCCCAGCGAGCGCCTCTTCGTGCAGCACGACGGCAGCCTCGGCAGCACCGTCACCGAACGCATCAGCATGCTGCCCCTGACCCACAACGCCGACAGTTTCGCCTACCGCCCCGAGCGCTTGCCCGAAGGGTTCAACCGCGCCAACGAGAGTTGGGGCTGGTTGCTGGACCCGGCATGGGGCGCACGCACTGCGTTGCAGAGCGACGCCGCCATCGGCGCCCTCGACGCGGCGCTGGCCGTGCAAGGCGCGGGCCTCGCGAGCTTCAAGGACATCGGCAACATGAGCATCGAAGAGATCGATGTACTGGCCGATATCCTGGTGCGTAAACAGAAGGAAGGCCACTTCGCGGCGTTCTGGTCCGATGACGAGGAAGCCGCGCAACTGATGCTCAGCCCGAGCATCGATATCCAGAGCCTGTGGTCACCGACCCTGATGCGCCTGCATCGGGCCGGGGTCAAATACCGCCTGGCGGTGCCCCGTGAAGGCTATCGCGCCTGGTTCGGCGGGTTGTCGCTGTCGCGCCATGCCAAGGGCCCGGTGCTGGATGCGGCCTATGCTTACCTCAACTGGTGGCTGTCCGGCTGGCCGGGTGCGGTGATGGCGCGCCAGGGTTATTACATCGGCAACCCGGCTCGCAGCCGAGATCACCTGAGCAGCGCCGAATGGGACTACTGGTACGCCGGGCTGCCCGCTCGGGAAGAGCTGTTGGGCAGCGATGGCTTGCCGCTGATCGATGTGGGTGACGTGCGCGACGGCGGTTCCTATGAACAGCGCATGGGGCATATCGCGGTGTGGAACTCGGTGATGGATGAGCACAACTATCTCGTGCGGCGTTGGGGGGACTTCATGCGGGCGCGAACGTCGTAACGGCACCCTGTCGCCAAATTAATGACATATAAACTCCCGTATTTATTGGGTGCACTTCTTCTCTTGCGCAGCTAATCTGGATAATTCAAATATCCCTGTAAAAAGGATATTTATTTGACGCCGGTTCAGCTATCGCGAGGGACGCGTATGACGAAGGGACGTTTCGGCTGGAGGGGGCAGGCGCTGCCAGAGGGCAACAGAATGAGGTGGCGCCATACGTTTCAAACCCGGATTGCCGGGGTGCTGGCGCTGCTGTTGCTGGTGGTCGTGGCGGCGGTGTATTTCGCGGTGAAGACCGCCACCAATCGCGCCGTGGAAAACCAGGCCCAGGTGCAGCTGGAAACCGGCAGCCAGGTGTTCGAACGCCTGCTCGACCTGCGTGGCCGGCGCCTGCAATACGGCTTGAACTGGCTGACGGCGGACCTGCCGTTTCGCCAGGCTGTCGCCGATGGCGAACCCGACGCGATTCTCGCGACCCTGCGCCGACATGGCACCGGCCTGAGTTCCAGCGAGGTATTTGTGCTGGGGCTCGACGGCCGCGTGATGGTCAGCACGTTACCGGCGCTGACGTCCGGCCAGGCCTTTCCCTATAACGATGCCTTGCGCCAGGCCCGGCGCAGCGGCCTGCAAATGTTGATCGTGGCCCTGGATGGCCGGCCTTTCCTGCTGGTGCAACAGGAAGTCGTCGACCCCGCACCGATCGCCCGTGTCGCCATGGGCTTTCCCATGGACGAAATCTTTGCCAGTGAATTGCGCTCCATGAGCAACCTGGAAGTGTCGTTCATCAGCGCGCAGCATGGTCAGCCCGGCGAATTGTTCAGTACTCAGCCCGAGGCGCTACAGGCGTCGATTGCCAGCGACCTGCAGGGCGCGTACATCACTCCGGTGGCGCAATTGAACCTGTTCCACGGCCAGCGCTATCTCAGCCAGGTGCTGCCGTTGGGCAACACGGCAGACGGTGGCGAGGTCCGGGTGCTGCTGCAAAGCCCGCTGGACCACGCCCTTGAATCCTTCGCGCCGCTGGACCGGCAATTTCTCGCGATCGCCCTGGTGGTGCTGCTGGTGTCGCTGGCGGGTGCGTTGTTTCATGGCGCGGCGGGTTTCACGCCCACTCAATGCGTTGGTGCAGGCGGCCGAACGCATCGGGGCCGGTGACTACCGCACACCGGTACAGGTGCGCAGCCACGATGAGTTCGGCCTGCTGGCCCAGGCCTTCAACGCCATGCAAAACGGGATTGCGGTACGCGAGCGACAACTGGCCCACAACGCCTTGCACGACCCGCTCACCGGCCTGCCTAACCGCGCGCTGGCCATGGAACGCCTGGGCAGCGCCATCAGCGCCGGCCGGCCGGTGGTGTTGCTGTACCTGGGGATTGAAAACTACCGGGTGATCAACGAAGGCTACGGCCCGGAAGGCGTGGAAGAAATGCTCCGCGAAGCCAGCCGCTGCCTGCTGTCGAGCCTGTCGGCCAGCGACACCGCCGCGCGCATCACCGGCAGCGAGTTTTTGCTGCTGCTGGAAAACACCGCGATCGACCGCGCGGTGGCCCTGGCTGACCGCTTGTATGGGCTGCTCACCGAACCCCAGCGCATTGGTGGCGATGAATTGCGCCACGAAGTGAGCATCGGCATCGCCGCCTACCCGGCCGACGGCCAGCAGGTTGAAGAGCTGATCAGCCGCGCCGCGATTGCCCGCCACGATGCGGCAGCGTTCCCGGGTTACTTGCAGATCTACCAGCAGGACCGCGACCTCGCCCATCAACGCCAGATCAGCCTGATTCGTGACCTGCGCCGGGCGCCGACGGAGGGCGAGTTGTACCTGTGTTACCAGCCCAAGCTCGACCTGCACCATGGCCATGTGCGCCAGGCCGAAGCGCTGTTGCGCTGGCAGCACCCGACCCTGGGCCTGGTGTCGCCGGCCGAGTTCATTCCCCTGGCCGAGCGCACCGGCAGCATGGGCAGCCTGACCCAGTGGGTGATCGAAGAAGCCATTCGCCAACTGGCCGAGTGGGCGGTGCGCGGGTTGGAGGTGCAGTTGTCGGTGAACATCTCGGTGGATGACCTGGCCGATGACGGCCTGGCCCCGCGGGTGACCGAGTTGCTGGCGCACTACCGGGTATCGGCCCGGCAACTGATTTTCGAAATCACCGAAAGCGCGATCATGCACAACCCGGCCCAGGCCCTCAGCGTGCTGGAGCAACTGCGCGCTTGTGGCATCAGCCTGTCGGTGGATGACTTCGGCACCGGCTATTCATCCCTGGCGCAACTGCAACGCCTGCCGGTGCAGGAATTGAAGATCGACCAATCGTTTGTGCGCAACCTCGACAGCACTTCCGGCGACGGCGTGATCGTGCGCTCGACCATCGAAATGAGCCACAACCTGGGGCTCAAGGTGGTGGCCGAAGGGGTGGAGTTCGAGCCCAGCCTCAAGCTGCTCAAGCTCTGGAAGTGCGACACGGCCCAGGGCTATCTGATCAGCCGGCCGTTGAATGCCATGGCGTTTGAGATGTGGATGCGCCGCGAGCGCGTGCCGGTCTAGGGCGTCGGTGGCTGCACCGACGCCGGTCTTTCAGTGTTCCACCGTTGCATCGACCAGGGTTTGCAACCGTTCCCACAAGCCTTCGACGTGGTGGCGCTCCGTCCCCAGCGCGCCAATGGACACGCGTACCATCCAGCGCTCGTCGAGCACGGCGGGGGTGACGTAGGCGCTGCCTGAATGGTTGAGCTTTTCCGCCCAGGCCCGGGTGTAGTTATCCAGCGCCTCACCATCAAGGCCTGGTGGCTCGTGGCGAATGCACAAGGTTTGCAGGGTGACGGCGGCTACCAGTTTCCAGTGTTTGCTGCCTTCAATCTGTTCTGCCAGCCAGCGGGCATTCGCCAGGTCACGCCGCAGCCGGGCCTGCAGGCCGCTGACGCCTTGCTCGCGGATCAGGAACCACAGCTTCAGCGCGCGGAACCGGCTGCCCAGGGAGATCCGCCAGTCGCGGTAGTTCCTGACCTGGCCGTCAGCCTTGGACTGTAGATAGCTGGGGTTGGTGGTCATGATGCGAATCAAGTGCTCGGGGTCGCGTACAAAGTACACCGAGCAATCAAACGCCGCCCCCAGCCATTTGTGAGGGTTGAGGACCAGCGAGTCGGCGTTCTCGATGCCGTGCCACAGCGCGCGGCATTCCGGGAGGATCATCGCGGCCCCGGCCATGGCTGAGTCGACATGCAACCACAGGCCGTGGCGTTGCGTCAGGGCGCCGATGGCTTCCAGGGGATCGATGGCCATGGCTGCCGTTGTGCCGGTGGTCGCAATCACCACACAGGGTCTGTTCCCGGCAGCCAGGTCTTGTTCGATTGCCCGCTCCAATGCATGCGGTGACATTGCATTGTGTTCGTCGGTTGCCACGGTACGGATATTGTTCTGGCCGAACCCCGCCAGGATCGCGGCCTTGTTCACTGAACTATGGGCGTGGGCCGAGGTGTAGACGATCAAGGGGGCGCCGCTGTTTTGCAGGCCATCGTGCATCAGCGCGTAGTTGGAGCTGCGTTCGCGGGCGCTGATCAGCGCCACCAGGGTGGAGGTCGAGGCCGAGTCCTGGATCACTCCGCTCCAGTTGGCGCTCAGGCCGATCATGTCGCGCAGCCAATCGGTGGTGACTTCCTCGATTTCGGTCAGGGCCGGGCTCGATTGCCACGACAATCCCACTACGCCCAGGCCGGTACTCAAGCAATCGCCGAGGACGGAGGACAGTTCCACATTCGACGGGAAGAACCCGAAGAAGCTTGGATGCTGCCAATGCAACAGACCGGGCATGATCAGTGTTTCGACGTCGCCCATGATCTGTTCGAACGGTTCGGCTGTCTCAGGCGGGCTGGCCGGCAATGCGGACCTGATTTCGCCCGGGGCCGTGGTGGGTTGCACACCGCGTTGCTCGATGTTTTGTCGATAGTCTGCAATCAGGTCGATCATGGCGTGGCCATGTCGGCGGAATTCTTCAGGTGTCATATCAGGGTGTCCGTCAGGAAGAGAAATAAAGGCGTTAGCACCAGAAGTAAAACGGCTGGCCAGTGGTATAGCCGATAAACGACTGGATGCTGATGCGCTTGCCTGAATCGAAACCGCAAATGGCATGGGGACGGCGAGTATTGATAATCACCAGTTCGTTTTTCTGCGGCTGGATGCGCAGCGGTTTTTGCAAACGATCTTCGGGCAGTTCCGCCCCTTCGAAACGGATGACCTCGTCGTAGGTAAACGCCTCGGTATCCCAAATGACCAGTTCACCTCCCGAAGGTGGTACTTCGAGGTAAATATTCGCGCTGAATTGATGTTCCAGTTCGGCAATCGACAAGGGCAGGCAATCGACATGGGGGACTGTTTCGGAGAGGTGGGCTGTCTCCGGGAACATGGCGCGGATAATGCCGCAGAACATCGGCTGGCCCTGGAACGCCGCGGTTGTCGCACCTTCTGGCCACACCTGCCGGATATGCTCCATCAGTAGATGGATGGGTGGTTTGCGCGGGGCACAGAGGTCATCGATCACGCAGCGCATGTGGGTGGCGTCTGCGTAGTATTTCTGTTGCGAATAGCTGTCTGCGGCCTTGCCGTAGGTGGAGTTGAACGGTGTTCCCCAGCGATGGACACCATAGAAATGCTGGACAACTTTTCCGTGCTCATAGGTCTCGTGGTTATATTCCTGGAGCGTCGCCGTTTCGTTGATATGTTTATTTAGTACTTCGCTGGTTTGTTCATTCGCGTAGTCAGGTACCCGGATGGCAAGTATTTCTCCGCGAATAAGTTTTTCCAGGCTGAGTGTGTCGAGTTGCTCAAGCGCCAGGATCCCGGGCACCTGGCTATGCGGGACTGCAGGTATTGATTCAACGCTGTTGAGGTCCGTCATGATGAAAACTCCATGTTAGTTACAGCACGTCATATAGATAACGTTTGTTTGGCTGGGGATTTACTGGCGACAGTGAGCGTCGGATGGCGCAGGGCCAAAGTTGAGGGAAAGACTTTTGGGGAGGTATAGGACTTTTCCGAGTAAACTTTTAAATACATCGGCGCTATCGGATCGCTTTATTTCACGCATAAAAAAAGGCGGCTACCCACTTAGGTAGCCGCCTTTTTCTTACTGCCGGTTTTGCTTAATCCGGCAGTTTGAACGCCATCACATAGTCACCCTGCTTGGTGCCCAGGGAACCATGACCGCCGGCCATGACCAGCACGTACTGCTTGCCGTCCTTGCCGGTGTAGGTCATTGGTGTGGTTTGCGCGCCTGCCGGCAGGCGGCCTTCCCACAACTGCTTGCCGTTTTTCACGTCATAGGCACGCAGGTACTGGTCAAGGGTACCGCTGAGGAAGGACACGCCACCGGCGGTGGTAAAAGTCCCGCCCAGGCTTGGCACGCCCATGGTCAGTGGAATCGGAACCGGCGAGCTGTCACGCACGGTGCCGTTCTTGTGCATCCAGATGGTCTGGTGGTTGGTCAGGTCGACCGCGGCCACATAACCCCACGCCGGCGCCTGGCACGGCAGGCCCAGTGGCGACAGCATGGCTTCGAGGATCACACCGTATGGCGCGCCTTTGTTCGGCTGCACGCCTTCGGTTTCGCTGACCCGTGGGCCTTGCTTGGCAATGTCGGCGGCCGGGATCAGTTTCGATTTGAACGCCATGTAGCTTGGGTTCACGAACGCGATCTGGCGAACCGGGTCGACGGAAATGCCACCCCAGTCGAACACGCCGAAGTTACCTGGGTAAACGATCGAGCCCTGCAGCGACGGCGGGGTGAACGGACCGTCGTAGCGCATGGATTTGAAGTCAATCCGGCACAGCATCTGGTCGAACGGCGTCACGCCCCACATGTCGCGCTCCTTGAGGGGCGGTGGCATGAAGTTCAGGTCGGACTTCGGTTGGGTCGGTGCGGTGTGATCGCCGGCCACTGCGCCTTGCGGTACAGGGATTTCATTGATCGGCACTACAGGCTGACCGTTCGAGCGGTCGATCACGTAGATGCTGCCTTGCTTGGTCGACGCCATCACCGCTTGCTTCACGCCGTCAGCGGTCTTGATGTCGATCAGCGAAGGCTGGCCGCCCACGTCCATGTCCCACAGGTCATGGTGAGTGAACTGGAAGGTCCACTTCACGTGGCCGCTGTCGATGTCCAGGGCAGTCAGGCCGGCGCTGTACTTCTCGGAGTCCGGAGTCCGGTCGCCGCCGTACTGGTCGGGCATCTGGTTACCCATCGGCAGGTAGAGCATGCCGAGTTTTTCGTCCACCGCGAACATCGACCACATGTTTGGCGAGTTGCGGGTGTAAGTCTTGCCCTCGGCCAACGGGGTGGTGTCGTCCGGGTTGCCGCTGTCCCAATTCCACACCAGCTTGCCGGTGTGCACGTCGAACGCACGGATCACGCCGCTAGGCTCGTCGGTGGAGACGTTGTCGGTCACGTGACCGCCGATTACCACCAGGTTCTTGGTGACGGCCGGTGGCGAGGTGGAGTAGTAACCGCCCGGGGCGAAGGTGCCGATGTTGGCACGCAAGTCGATCTGGCCTTTGTCACCGAAGTCTTCGCACATCTTGCCGGTGTCGGCGTTCAGGGCGATCAGACGGGTGTCGGCGGTAGGGACGAAGATGCGTTTCGGGCAGGCATTCGGCGCGGCGGCCGGGCTGGCGCTGCCAGTCGGGCTCTGTTCCGAGGCATAGACCGCGTCATCGTGATACGACACGCCACGGCAGGTCATGTGCGCCCAACCCTTGAAGTTGGCAGCACCTTCGCTGCTGATCTTCGGGTCGAAACGCCAGATTTCCTTGCCGGTGTCCGGGTCCAGGGCAATCACCTGGCTGTGAGGCGTGCACACGTAGAGCATGCCGTTGACTTTCAGCGGGGTGTTTTCCGCGGTGGTTTCACCGGGATCGCCTGGGCCAGGGATGTCGCCAGTACGGAAGGTCCAGGCTGGAACCAGCTTGTGGGCGTTTTCCGGAGTGATCTGTGCGAGTGGCGAGTAACGATCACCGAAGGCCGAACGGCCATAGGAGTTCCAGTCACCATCAGCCTGGGCTGGCGCAGTGCTGGCCATGCCCGGTACCGCATCGCGGTCCAGCTGGCCTTTCTTGACCATGGCGCCCGGGTCGGTGAATTGGCTGGCCAATGCAGCGGCGCCGGCCAGTACGACCGCGACGCTCAGCGCGCCAGTGCCCAGCGGCGAGGCTTGGCCACGCAGCAACGGACGGCGGAACCACGGGAGCAGCATGACGATGCCGAGGGCAAACAGCAGGGCCAGGCGCGGTACCAGTTGCCACCAGTCCAGGCCGACTTCCCACAGCGCCCATACGGTGCTTGCAAACAGCACCAGTGCGTACAAGCCCAGCGCCGCACGGCGTGTAGCCAGCAGCAACAGGCCTGTGACGGTGATGCCGAGACCGGCCAGCAGGTAATACAGCGACCCGCCGAGCATGCTCAGCTTGATCCCCCCGGCCAACAAGGCCAGGCCCATTATCAGCAGCAAGATCCCCAGCAGCCTGGGCAGCAGGCGACTTGGACTTGAAGCACCATCAGTGCTCATAGTGTGGTTCTCCGTTACGTTTTGAATTGATTGCGCACAGTTCACTGTAGATGACGTTCCGGCGCAGGCTTGGTTCAGGGCTAATTCGTTTTCTTCAGAATTTACTTACAACGTCAGAATGAGCTTTGCAGCTTGATCCCGCCGATGAGCGCGTCATCCACCTGGGCCACGGCTCCGGGGTGACGGATGTATTGCAGGTTCGGGCGAACCGTCAGCCACTGGGTGACATGGATGCCGTAATAGAGCTCAGCGCTGTATTCCGTGTGTTGAATCGGCAGGTAGGATGGGTCATCGAAGTCGTATACCGCGTGGGCCTGGTTGCTTGCCTCGGCATTCTTGCGGTAGGCCGGGTTGACGTGCACCCGGGCCACGGCGAAACCGATATCGTCCTTGGCGCGGGCGTCGAACAGGCCCTTGTAGACCACGCCGGCTTGCACGTAGTTATCCACAGCGTTGGTTTTCTTGTCGTGCATCGTGCCGTTGGCGAACACGTTCAAGCCCCGCGAATGGTCGCTGGCCAGGCTGGTGACTTGCTGCTGCACCCCCAGCCACACCCCGTGCTTGCTGGAGGCGCTGCGATAGGCCTCGCCGCTGAGGGCTGCCGGCTGGTCGTTGCGGTCTTTATACACATCGCTGGCCTTGGCGCTGCTGTAGTAGTAGCCGGCGCGGTATTCGCCGGGCAGGCCGTTCAGCGTAGGCGTCCACACCAGCTCAACCGGGAGCAGGGCGCCTTGGGTGCCGCTGCCGCTGAGCTTGAAGCCATTGCCGCGATCGAGGTTGGACGGGTTCTGTTCGTAGACGCCGACCTGGGCGTACAACTCGGGCGTCAGGTGATATTTGACCCGCAACGCCCACTGGCTCACCGGCCAGTTGTACCAGATGCTGCCAACCCAGTTACCGACCTGCGAGCCGCAGAATGCGAGGTTCTGGAAGTCGCAGGGGAAGCTGTTGAAGTCTTCACCTTCGCCAAAGCGCCCGGCCTTGATGTCGAGCTTCTGGTCGAAGAATTTCTGCTGGTACCACATCTGCGTCAGGCGCCAGGTCTGGCCACGGCCCCAGACTTCCTGGGACGAGGTAAAACCGCCCACACGCGGATCGTTGACCCGGTCATTGGTGATGTTGTTGCCGCTGCGCTCGGTTACCGTCAACTGGAACTCGGCGTCGTGCCAGCCGAGGATCTTCTGCAGATCCAGGTGCGTGCCCAGGCCGAATTGGTCGCTGTAGCGCGCAGTGCGGTCGTGATCCGAGCCGCCGTGCAGGTTGCTGCCCATTTCGCCGGTGTAGTCGAATTTGAAGTCGTAGCCTTGTTGAGACAGCGCTGTCCGAGCGCCGCCGAAATCACCCAGCATCCACGGTGATTCAGCGTCAAAGGCAGGTGCGGCCTGGGCACAGTTGATCAGGCCGAACGGTAACAGCGCAGCGCACAGGCGCAGGTTTGGGAAAGCAGGCATAGGCAAAATGGGGTCTTAATATTTTATGGTTTTGAAACGCAAACAGCGGCCTGGCGCGTTCGCACAAGGGCGTTGAACACGGGCGGTCGATGGTTTGGTGGAATGATGAAACGTTTCAGTTTGTTGCTGACAAGGATAAAGCCCTGGCGCGGGGAGAGAAAGGGCTAAACGGAAGATGGATTCTTTCGGATTTGGTAATAGTGCGCTGGATCGTCGGATTTGGTAGCAATCTGTGCGTTGGTTTGTGTTTGAGGGCGTGGTTATCTGCGTCACCAAAACAGATGGGGGTCGACATGGAAGGCGACGACAACGTGGGTGAGGCAAAGGCCGTAACAGCCGGGGAACTAGTCATTATTCTCGGTCAGTATCACAGTGCAATGTCCAGACTGGGCTCCGGGATCATCAGTTTGTCCGGTGCTCTGAAACACAGTGAAAATGCCGAAGTGAAAGAGGCGGCAGATGAGGCTTGGTTAAAACTGAATGAGTTTATCGATTACATGGACAGCGTCGCTGATGATTTAAACGCGTTGGCCAAGGAAAAAGGCATCCCAAATGGCGAATGACCTCAAGAATAATGTGAGTTATCTTCGACACGAGTATCGTCAAGCCTCTTCACTCGAGAGTACCCGCAAAAGTGGTGGAGGCAGCGGAGGAGGAAACGACTTGGAAAAGCGTATTGATACGATTGAAAAAGCACTTCCTGATATACGCGATCGGCTTTCGCGAGTAGAGACGAAGCTCGATGGCATAAAAGAACAGATGGTGACCAAGGCTGACCTGATCGCCACAAGGGCCGAGTTTCGTGAAGACACATCAGGGCTGCGTCTTGAGATCGCCAATTTCAGGACAGACATGCAATCAATGGAAACCCGTATCCTGAAATGGTTTGTTGGAACTGCGGGCGTTCTGTCTGCCATCGCCTTTGGCGTCGCCCGACTCGTCCACTGACGTTTTCCGTTCGAAGCCCGGCTTCCCGCCGGGCTTTCTGGTTTTTAAGCCAACTTCGCCAAACACTCTTCAAGAATATCCAGCCCTTCCTCCAGCACCGCCGCTTCAATCGTCAACGGCGCCAGCAGGCGGATGATATGCCGCGATTTGCCGCTGGGCATCAGCAACAAACCCGCCTCGCGGGCCAGTGCCAGCAGCTGGGCCAGTTGTTGTGGCGCCGGGCTGCCGTCGGCGTTGCCCAGTTCGATGCCACGCATGGCGCCCACGCCGGTCAAGCGGCCGAGGTAGGGGGAGAGCCTTTTCGAACACCATGATTCATAGCGACTGACGATCGCTTCTTCCTGCTGCGCGCCCCAACCTTGCAGGTGCTCGTCCGTCATTTCATCCAGGGTGGCCAAGGCCGCCGCGCAGGCAATCGGGTTACCGGAGTAGGTGCCGCCGAGGCCGCCTTTGGGCAGGTTGTCGAGCAATGTCTTGCGACCCACCACCGCACCCAACGGCACACCGCCGGCGATGCTTTTGCCCAGCAGGATCAGGTCCGGTTCGATGCCCAGGCGTGAGAAGGCGAAGCGCTGGCCGGTGCGGCCGAAGCCGGACTGGATTTCATCGGCAATCAACAGGATGTTTTTCTCATCGCAGAAGCGTCGCAGGGCCTGGGCAAATTCCACGTCCAGCGCCAGGAAACCACCTTCGCCCTGCACGGGTTCGATGATGAAACAGGCCACGTCGTCGACGTCGATTTCCACGCTGAACAGGCGGTCCATCGCCTTGAGTGCTTCGCCGCAGGTCACACCGTTGTCGCGGCTGGGGTAGGGCAGGTGGAACACCGGCCCCGGCAATACGCCGACTTTTTGCTTGTATGGCGCGACCTTGCCGTTGAGATTGAGCGTCGCCAGCGTGCGCCCATGAAACGCACCGTCAAAGGCGATGACGGCGGTGCGGCCAGTGGCGCCGCGGACAATTTTCAGGGCGTTTTCCGCCGCTTCCGCGCCACTGTTGGTGAGCATGCCACTGACCGGGTAATCCACCGGGATGAATGCGGTAAGACGGTCCATCAGTTCGATGTAGGGCGCGTGAGGCGCAGCATTGAAGGCGTAGTGGGTGAGCCTGGTGGCCTGGTCGCGGATCGCCTCCACCACACGCGGGTGGCAGTGGCCCAGGTTGAGCACGCCGATGCCGCCGACGAAATCGATGAAGCGCTTGCCGGTGGTGTCCCAGACTTCGGCGTTCCGGCCATGGCTGAGGCTGATGGGGTGGACGATGGAAATCGACTGGCTGATGGTTTCGCGGCTCATGGATCCGGGACTCAAGAATAGGATGCGTCCTTTTATCTAAGCCGTGAGCCGCCTTGCCCCGCAAACGAAATAAAGTCGCCGGGTCATTATTAAAAGTCGGGATGTGCTATGGCGAGGGAGCAAGCTCCTTCGCCACATCCACCATCCAGTTCAGGAACGCCTTCACTTTCGGGATCTCCCCGGCATGTTCGGCATGGGCGATAAAGTGCGCGCCGGCACTCGGCATTCTGTAATCCCAGGGGATCATCAGGCTGGCGTTCGCCAATTCCTCGGCCACCAGATACTGCGGCACCAACGCCACGCCGTACCCCGATTGCGCGGCGCGGATGCACATGTAGAACGTGTCGAAACGCGGCCCGTGGTAGCTGTTTTGCGAGTGCAGGCCCTGTTCCAGAAACCACTCGTGCCAGGCTTCCGGGCGCGAGGTGCATTGCAGCAAGGTGTGGCGGGACGAGGCGTCGCTGCCAGCGGCAACAAACCCGGGGGCACAGACCGGCACCACGGCTTCGCGAAACAACTCGATGCAAGTTGCCCCCGGCCACGCTCCCTGGCCGAAGAAAAACGCGATATCCGCCTTGGCCTGCAACACGTCGAACGGCTCCAGTTCGTTGCGCACGTCCAGGTGGATATTGGGATGGCGCGCGGCAAAATCCTTGAGCTTGGGCACCAGCCAGCGGTCACCGAAGGTCGGCTGGGTGGCGATGCGCAGCACTTCGGTCTCGCCACCGTAGGTGAGGATGTAGCGGCTGGAAATATCTACCTGGTTGAGGATCTTGCGTACTTCCTCCAGGTACAGCGAGCCCGCCGGCGACAGGTACAAGCGCTGGCGTACTCGCTGGAACAGCGGGTGGCAGAGCATCTCTTCGAGCTGTGCCACCTGCTTGCTCACCGCGCTCTGGGTCAGGTGCAGTTCTTCGGCCGCGCGGGTGAAACTCAGGTGGCGGGCGGCGGCTTCGAAGCACTGCAGGGCGGTCATCGAAGGGGTCAAGCGTTTCGAGATCATGAGAAGTTCATTCCAAATCGGAAGGAGCCTTTGCCTAAACGTCGTTTGTGGCCAAGGTGTAAAGCCGTTGATACTGACCGGCAACACTATAAACGGCGCGGGTTTGTGGCGCCGAATAATAAAGACCGACAGGGAGCGCCTTGCATGAAGCACATGAAATCCACGTTGGCGGCATTCACCGCCGCAGCACTATTGGGGCTGGCCGCAAGCGCACACGCGGGGGCGACCCTGGATGCGATCCAGAAGAAGGGTTTTATCCAGTGTGGGGTCAGTGATGGGTTACCGGGTTTTGGCGTGCCGGACGCCAACGGCAAGATGACCGGCATTGATGTGGACGTGTGCCACGCCGTCGCTGCAGCACTCTTTGGTGATGCGTCGAAGGTGAAGTTCAGCCAGTTGACCGCCAAGGAGCGTTTCACTGCGTTGCAATCCGGCGAGATCGACCTGATTTCCCGCAACACCACCTGGACCAGTTCCCGTGACGCGGGCATGGGCATGGTGTTCACCGGCGTGACCTACTACGACGGCATCGGGTTCCTGGTGAACACCAAGCTCGGTGTGAAGAGCGCCAAGGACCTGGACGGCGCGACCATCTGCATCCAGGCCGGCACCACCACCGAGCTGAACGTCTCGGATTACTTCCGCGCCAACGGCCTGAAGTACACGCCGATTACCTTCGACACTGCTGACGAAAGTGCCAAGGGCCTCGAAGCGGGCCGCTGTGACGTGCTCACCACCGACCAGTCGGGGCTGTATGCCCAGCGGATCAAGATGGCTCACCCGGATGAGTTCGTCGTATTGCCTGAAGTGATTTCCAAGGAGCCATTGGGCCCGCTGGTGCGCAAGGGCGACGACGAGTGGTTCAGCATCGTCAAGTGGACGTTGTTCGCCATGCTCAATGCCGAGGAAATGGGCATCACTTCGCAGAACGTTGAAGAGCAAGCCAAGTCCAGCAAGAACCCGGACGTCGCCCGTTTGCTCGGCGCAGACGGTGACTACGGCAAGGACCTGAAACTGCGCAAGGACTGGGTCGTGCAGATCGTCAAGCAAGTGGGCAACTACAGCGAGGTGTTCGAGCGCAACATCGGCCAGGGCAGCGTGCTGAAGATCAAGCGCGGCCTTAATGCCCTGTGGAGCAACGGCGGGATCCAATATGCGCCGCCGGTTCGCTGAGGTTTCACGAAGAAACCGTGTCCTTGCCCGCCGCCTTGGAGCGATACAACGCCTGATCGGCCCTGGCCATCAGGCAGGCGGGTGACTCATCGTTGCGTCGCTCTACCACGCCGAGGCTCAACGTCACCTTGAAGCTGCCCACGGCGGGCAAGTCCTTGAGCGCACAGCGCATCCGCTCGGCCAATTCCCGCGCGGTCTCCAACGTGCTTTTGGGCACGATGACCATGAATTCATCGCCGCCCCAGCGGGCCAGCAAGTCGCCGTGGCGAATGCAGGCCTCCAGGCATTCCACCACGCGCACCAGGGTTTCATCGCCTACTGCATGGCCGTGCTGATCGTTGATGGGCTTGAAGTCGTCAATGTCCATGGCGATCAGCGACAGCGGCAGGCGAAACCGTTGGGCGCGAGCGCACTCTTCCAGCAGGACGCGTTCAAGGCGGTAACGATTGGCCACGCGAGTCAAGGCGTCGCGTTCGGCCAGGGAGCGATTCTCGTCCAGTTGCAACTGCAGTTGTTGATTGACACGCGACAGCTCGCGGGTGCGCTCGGCCACCAGGGCTTCAAGGGATTGATTGCGGCGCTCCAGCTGTTCGATGGACTGTTTGCGCGCCTGGATACTGCGGTGGGCGCCGACCATGCGTGCCACCGAGCCGTCGTCGTTACGTGCGATCACGTAGCCGCGGTCTTCGATCCACAGGTAGGAGCCGTCTTTCTTGCGGCAGCGGTATTCGGCTTGATAGTGAGTGGTGCGGCGGTTGATGTAGTTATCAAACAGCACCATCACTTGGGGATAGTCATCGGGATGAATCACGTTTTCCCAGGTGAATACGCTGTTTTCCAGGGAGTGATGGGCATAGCCGAGCATTTCGTACCAGCCGGGGTTGCGGTAGACGAACCCGGTGTTGGCGTTCCAGTCCCAGATCCCGTCGCTGACCAGCTCCATGATGGCATGCAGCATGTCGGCGTTAAGGTCGCAAAAGTCCTTCCTTGACGGTTCGCTGCCGGATGTATCGTCCATTGCGCACTCCCTGCGTGGACTGGCTCCTGGGGCCAGCCAAAATTGATGCCGATACTCCGTGGCTGGCGGTACTGTACAACGGCGCCTTGGCGCTTAGAAGGGGGTCTTTGGTCTAGTGAGAATGTGGCTAAAAGCCACTACTTGCTTGGGTTCAGCTTCTGATCAGGCGCCGCCATCCTGGTCCTGGGCGCCCCATTGGCATTGTGCTGATAAATCGCCTCAGGCTGCCCCTGCCGGTTAAAAAACACCTGCCCGATCCCGGCAGAATTCCAGAGCCGTTCGCCCGCTTCAGCGTGTTCCGGAATATGCGGCACTACCTGCATGAGTCGGCGACGGGTGAACCAGTTCAGCGGTGAGCGCGGTGAGTAGAGCCATCGATTGAGACGGTCGAACCATTCCAGCAAGCGCGGCGGGAATTCGTTCTTGATGCCGCTGCTGGTGATCTGCCAGATTTTTGGACCGGCATTGCGGTGGCGAATCAGCACTTCATAGACGAACGAATAGTGCACGTCTCCCGAGAGGATCACATAGTTGCCCGGTGTGCGGGAGTGACGAAAGATGTTGAGGATCACCTGTGCCGCGCCGCGATGGGCCATCCAGTTTTCCGCGTCCACCAGCAGCGGGTAGCCGCACCAGCTGAAGGCCTTCTGCACGGTTTCGATCAGTTTGACGCCGAAGATCGGCGCCGGTGAAACGATGATCGCGCAAGGGTGATCCAGCAGCTCCTGTTGCAGTTCGCTCAGCGCTTCCCAGTCCAGCAGGCCGGAGGGTTGCTTGAGGTTGAACTCGCTGCGCCAGCGCCGGGTACGGGTGTCGAGCACTACCAGTGCGGGGGTGGTGGGCAGCACGTAATGCCATTGCTGGAACTTCAGCAGGTCATCCACCAGCTCATCTTGAGCGACAGGCGGCAGGTAGTTGTCGTGGGCCTGTGTGGTGAGCGCCAGGGTTTTGCCGATCACCGTATCGAACGCATCCGGGTTATTGCCCCAGCCCTGGCACAGCATGTAGGCCAGCAGTGCGTTGCCGATGATGCGCTTGGAGAACGGATGCCCGTAGGCGGTTTCTTCCCATTGGGCGCTGAGGTTCCAGTCGTCGGTGATGTCGTGATCATCGAAGATCATCAGGCAGGAGAGGTGGGCGAACACCCTGGCCACGCCACCCAGGCCGTCACGGAACGTGTCGATCTGCACTTGCTCGTGCCCATAGCGTACGTGCCCTTCGGCGCGCAGTTGCGGCGCTTGCGGTGTGATCAGCTGCCACGGTACGGGCGACCACGCCAGCAGGTACATCGCCATGACTTCGGCAAAAGTCACCAAGTGGTTGTCGGCGCTGCTGCTGGTGAAAATAGGCTTCTTCACCCCGCCAAAAAAACGCTCGCGCAGGGTCTCGTTGCTCTTCAGGGCGGGCAACAGGTCGGCTCGATGGTAGTAGCTGGCGGCATGCTCATAAAGCGCGGCGCTGTTGTCGACGACGGCACCGTCGAGGTGTTCATCGAACAGGCCGAGGCGCGTGATCAGCGCATGAATGGCCCGCAGCATCGGCCCCGCGACATCGTCGGCGTAGACCTGGTCGCCACTCATCATCAACAAGGCCGGGCGTTCCTCCAGGGTGTTCGATTCGGCCAGCAGCCGGTCGACACACAGCAAACCGTCGGCTGCGCTGTGATGGGGCTTGCGGCAGGAACCGTGGACCAATTGGTGGATGCGGCTGTGCAGGACGAAATGCGGGCCTTGTGCGCCCGGGTAGAGCAGGTGCGGCGCCCATTCGGCGATACTGGCACGGTTTACCAGCAGGTCGTAGCCTATGCTCACGTCCTGGGGCAGGGCTTCCGCCAGCGGTACGTCGATCAGGTGGATAAAGGCCTGGCGCCCGACGGGCACCACCTTGCATTGGCCGGCGTCCAACTCGATATCGAGCGCCGCGCCTTGGGCGACTTGCAGCCTCAGGGTCAATGCCAGGGGACGACTTCCCACCAGCCACATCACCAGGCGCCGCGGTTCCAGGCGTCGCAGCAACGGGCCGGCGAGTACAGCGGGAAGTGTGTCGGGGTGAGGCATCAAGGCAACGGCTCTGGGCAAGGTTGGGCCGAAAAGGTAACGCATTGAATGTCAGCGTTTTGTTAAGGCGCGATACCCGGGCGAGCCGCAAATTACCCGGCGCCCACTGGCCCGGGCTATAAACCTTTCATCTCAAATCATGACTGCGTGGCGCAGGTCTCGCCTTCGGCAATCATCCAGCGCAGCACTTCGGCCAGGGCCACACTGTGCTGGCGCTCGACCCAGCGCACACCCTGCGGGCTGTACCGTTCGACATAGCGGCTCAGCACCAGGCGGCCCTGCTCCGACGACAGGCTCAGGCGGGTCTCCCGGCAGAGCAGGGCGCTGGTCCCGCGTTTACGAACCTGACGTTGCAGGACCAGTGAGCTTGATTCAGAAATCATCGCCGGCTCCCTGTGCACAATTATCGGCCTGAGGCGATGTCGCCCCCTGCTTGCCCTCCAGCACAAAGGCCGCGCGGTGTTCGGCCACCACGTTGCGCAAGGCACTGTAGTAGTCCGGCAGCTTTTGCAGGCTGTCGGTCAGCGGCAGCAACGAGGCGCGCGTGTCCACTGTGCCACCCACCAGGCTGATGGTGCCCAGGGTTTGCACGGTATCGCTGTCGCCCAGCGGCGCCACCAGGAAGTTCAGGACCTTGCCCGCCGCATCGCGGCTGTTGCCGGTGCCCAGCAACGGCAGTTCGACAATCGGTCCGTTGCCAATTCCCCACACGCCAAAGGTCTGGCCGAAGTCGGCGGTGTGGCGAGGGATGCCCAGCGGGTCCGAGACATCAATCAAGCCGACGATCCCCACGGTGCTGTTCACCGCAAAACGTCCCAGGGTGTTGATCGAGCGCCGTGGGTTGCCTTGCAGCAGGTCGTTGATGAAGACCTTGGGCTCGCTGAAGTTGCTGGCGAAGTTATGCACACCCTGCTGGAAAAACTCCGGCATGTATCGGTAGCCTCGGGCTACAGGCGCCAGGGCGTAGTCATCCACCGCGCGGTTGAAGGCGAACACGCCCCGGTTGACTGGTTCAGCGGGGTCATACACCGGGTAGGAAACCTGTGCGCAGCGTGTGGTACTCGTTACGTTGGCCGGGCTCGCGCAGCCTGTGAGGTAAGACACAGTCAGCAACAACACCGCCTGGCGAGCCAGGTGCTGGGGATACGTCAGCGAGCGCATGGGGTCAGTCTCCGGGAAAAGGAAGCCGATGCTGGCAGCCGCAGCTTGCGCAAAGATGTCTGCTTTATTGCGCCGTTGACGCTTTATTGCACGATTGAAATATATGACGGGCCGCGTCGAATGGTTTTAGATGGCGCATCGACAAGACCAAGTGATGCCCATCGGTGAGCCATCTTTTAATCGTGGACGATGACCTCGAGGTCCTCGCCCTGCTGAAGAAATTCTTCCTGCAACATGGCTACACGGTCGAGACCGCCGCCAATGGCGCCGAGCTGTGGGCGGCCATGGAGCGTACACCTGCCGACCTGATCATCCTCGACCTGATGCTGCCGGGGGATAACGGCCTGTTGCTGTGCCAGCGCCTGCGCCAGCAATACGCAACACCGGTGATCATGCTGACCGCCATGGGCGAACTGAGTGATCGCGTGGTGGGCCTGGAAATGGGCGCCGATGATTACCTGAGCAAACCTTTCGATGCCCGTGAATTACTTGCCCGGGTGCGCGCCGTACTGCGTCGGGCGGGTGAAAACCGGCCGACGTTGGGCGACGTGTCGCGCCCGCTGATTCGTTTCGCCGGCTGGCAACTGGACCTGACGCGCCGTGAGTTGCGCTCGCCGGACCAGGTGATGATCCCGTTGTCGTCCGGGGAGTTCGACCTGCTGCTGGTGTTCGTCGAACACCCGCAGCGCGTGCTCACCCGCGAGCAATTGCTGAACCTGGCGCGGGGCCATAGCCACGACGCGTTCGACCGCAGCATCGACGTGCAGGTCAGCCGCCTGCGACGCAAGCTGGAGTTCGACACCAAGCGCCCGGCGATGATTCGTACCGTGCGCAACGGTGGTTACCAGTTCACCGTCGCGGTGACCCGCTCATGAGCCGCTTCAAACCTCGGGACACCGTGGCCCGCTGGATTGCCCTGACCATCCTGATTGCGATGCTCACTGCGCTGGCCTTCAATGCGCTGTTTGTGCAACTGGCTGGCGTTTGGGCCAGGCCGCCTTTGGGTGAAACCGGCCTGTTGGAGAAGGTCGCGGTGATCGTGCGGATGATCGAAGCGGCGGAGCCGTCCCAGCGCGCGCAACTGACTCGGGCAGTGGCCGATGACAGCTTCAATGTGAGTTGGTCGGCCACCCGCACAGGCATTGATGTGCCGGTTCTGGAAGACCCGGGGTTTCACTCCGACCAGGTGTTCAAGCAGCTGCTCAAGGGGCCGGAGCGGCGAATGGAAGCCTACGAACCGTCCGACTGGCCTGGCCCCGGCGGGCGCTATGCGCTGGTGGTGCAGCTGGTGGATGAATCCTGGCTGATGTTCAGCGCGCCGTCGCGCAGCTGGGGCCTGGCGGAAGGCCCGCGAAGCCTGATCGTGCTGATGCTGGTACTGATTTCCACCGCGCTGGTCACGCTGATCGCCACCCGGCGCCTGGCCCGGCCGCTGCAGTATTTCGCCCAGGGTGTGCGACGTTTCGGCGCCGACTTTCGTGCGCCGCCTATCGAGCCGGTCGGCCCCCAGGAAATCCGCCAGGCGATTCTCGCGTTCAACGGCATGCAGGCGCAGTTGCAGCACTTCATCCAGGACCGCACCCAGATGCTCGCCGCGATTTCCCATGACCTGCGTGCGCCGCTGACCCGCCTGCGCCTGCGGGGGGAATTCATCGAAGATGCCGACCAGCAGCACCGCCTGTTCCGGGATGTCGACGAGATGCAGGCGATGATCAACACCGCGCTGGAATTCTTTCGCGACGATGCGCGCCTGGAACAGGCCACCCAACTGGACCTTGCGGAGTTGCTGCAAACGCTGATTGACGACTACCGCGACCAGTCCATCGACATCGGCTTCAATGGCCCGCCACGGCTGGTGTATTTCGGTCGTCCGCTGGGGCTCAAGCGAGTGATGACCAACCTGATGGACAATGCGATCCACTACGGGCTGGCGCCGGAGATTGAGCTGCAACAGAGCCCGGGAAGGGTGACGGTGCGGGTGCTGGACCGTGGCCCGGGCATCCCGCAGGAGCAGCATGAGCAGGTGTTCCTGCCGTTCTTTCGTCTGGAAGGTTCACGCAATAAAAGTACCGGGGGTGTCGGTTTGGGACTCTCCACGGCACGGGCGATCGTCCTGGAACACGGTGGAACGCTGACCCTGGAAAATCGCCCGTGCGGCGGGTTGGCCGCCGTGGTGGTGTTGCCGGTTTAGGAAGGCTTAACGGTCAGAGCAAATTGGGTCCCAAACCGCTCAGATTACTGCTGTTCGACTGAAAACTTTGCTGGTTGGAACTGCTACGCGAGGGCTCATCGTTTGGTTTGGGGGCCGGCTGAACAGGTTGGACGGGTTGAGTGGCTTGAGGCGAATGAGTGGGCCCATTGAAGGATTGGATATGGAAAGCGCTGCCAATGATTGGAAAGGACATAGATTTTGGCTCTCATTAGAAAGGACGTGAAGTGTGCGCATTCACCTCCCTTTGAGTGCGTCCTGATCAGTGGCCCTGGCCCGGTCCGGCGTTCCGGGCCTTTGGGTTTCCATATGCTTCGCCGTCTCGATGAGGCGCCGTTTCAAGCCGGCTTGGGCACCGTAAACCGAAACTCGCTGCCTCGCCCCAACTCACTTTCAGCCTCGATCCGCCCGCCGTGGGCCTGCACGATGCCTTGGGTGATGTACAAGCCCAGGCCGCTGCCGGTGGGATTGTTTTCGGTTTGCGTCCAGTAGCGATCAAACACGTGAGGCAACTGATCAGGGGCGATCCCTTCGCCGGAGTCACGCACCGAAAACACAATCTCTTCGCCATTGCTCAACGCACTGATGCCGATATTGCCCTGGCGCGGGGTGAACTTGATGGCGTTGCCGATCAGGTTCGACAGCACCTGGAACAACCGTTCCGGGTCGGCATGGATTTGCAGCCCGGGTTCGGCATTGAAGGACAGGTCGATGCCCTTTTCCATCGCCAGGGGCGCGAGCAGTGAATAGGCCTCCTCGAACATCTGGCTCACGTCCAGGGCCACCGGCTTGACGGTGTAGCGCCCGGCTTCGATCTTCGAGGTGTCGAGCAAATCTTCCAGCAGCACATTCATGCGCCCGGCGGCTTGTTGCATGGTATCGATGGCCGAGGAAATCCGTCGCGAGGTGTGTGGGCCATCGGAACTGAAGGCCTTTTGCATCATGCCGCAGAGCATCGAGATCACCGTCATCGGGTTGCGCAGGTCGTGGGAAACCACCGCCACCAGTTCATCCCGGGCGCGCACCGCCTGTTGTTCACGCAGCACCTGGCGGGCCAGGTCATTTTCCAGGGCCGAGCGGCGCAGGTCGTTGGCGGCGAAGCGGTCACCGTGGCTCCATTTGGTGGAAATGCCGGCCATCTCCACCTTCCAGATTTCAAACGAGGTGCGTGGGCGAAGGTGCAGGCCCGCGTCGGTGCTTTCCAGGTCCAGGGGTTTGTTCGGGTCGCCGCTCCAGTTGATGTTTTCCTTCACTTCGGGACGAAACCACAACACGCCGTTGTCCACCGGCTTGGGCAAGCTCATGGCCAGCACGCCACTGGCTACGTGCTGGTATTCAGCCGCCGGCGGGTAAACCGAGGCCAGGTTATGGCTGGCAAACACCGGCTGCCCGGTCTCTTGCAGCCACTTGTGCAGGGCGCGAATCTGCGCAGGTTCCGGGCAATTACCGTAACGGTGCAGTTGCTTGTCTTCGATGATCGCCACACCGCCTGCGAGGGTCAGGTCCATCAGCAATTGCGGACGCTGCGCCAGGCCATCGAAGACGTTTGCGGGCGAGGCCTGCATGGCCTGGCTGAGCAAGGCCAGGGCCTCGACTTTTTCTTCGCGCTGGCGGCTTAGGTCCAGGGCCTCCATGGCGCTGATCTGCAACGACAGCACCTGGCCGATGGTCTGGCACGCGGTGCGCAAATCATTGGGCACCAGCAGCGGCTGGCGGTTGCCGCAACTGATCAGGCCCCAGAGTTTGTCGCCGGCCATCAGGGAGATGCTCATGGACGACAGCACCCCCATGTTTTTCATGTACTGGCAGTGAATCGGCGACACGCTGCGCAGGGTGGCGAAGCTCAGGTCCAGGGGCTGGCCGGTGTCCGGGCGCAACCTGGGCACCAGCGGCACTGCCTCATAATCGGCATTGGGGATGATCCGCAGCCAATTGGTGCGGTACAG
This sequence comes from Pseudomonas sp. W2I6, assembly GCF_030815935.1. Lineage (NCBI taxonomy): Bacteria > Pseudomonadati > Pseudomonadota > Gammaproteobacteria > Pseudomonadales > Pseudomonadaceae > Pseudomonas > Pseudomonas sp. W2I6. Next base: position 225,726 of record NZ_JAUSXJ010000001.1, read on the forward strand.
CTCCCGGGCTTGTTCGGGGATGTCAGACGCCGGGAAGAACAGGCCGTTGAACAATTCCATCGACGGGGCGGACGCTTCGGCGATCACCTGGCCGTGGCCTTCCTCTTCGAAACGATAAATCAGCACCCGGTCATAGCCGGTCATGGCCTGGATTTCGTTGACGCTGATTTCATACAAGGCTTGCAGGGTTTTCGCCGCCTGCAGGCGTTGCAGCATCTTGCCCAGGTTGCTGGTCCGGCCATTGAGTGCCCGCGGCTGGAAGTCCTTGAGCCGTGGTTCGAACTCCAGCACCAGTACATCCTGATGGCGGTGCAGCAAGCCTTCGAACTCGGCGCCGTTGAGGGTCATGTGCAGCGGTGCGGCGTCGAAAAAGCTGTTTTGCGTGACCATGGCCTGGACGGCTTCGGCATGTTCAATGCCGATCAATGTGTGCAGCGGCTGGCCCAGCAGGGATTCCGGTGAGTGGTTGAACAGTTCGGCTACGTTGGCGCTCACCTGCACGATATGCAGGTCCGGCTCGGACAGGGTCAGCAGCGCACCGTGGGGCTGGATGGCCCCCGGGAAGCGGATGGGTTCGTCTGCACAGTTGGCAAGCAACTCTTCAAAATCTTCGGGTTTCATAGCAGTACCTCCTGGCTGTCGAGCCATTGCTCAAAGCAGCTGAATGTCGAGCGGGCCGCGTTCACGGCGCGCAGTTTGGCGTGCGCATCGAGGGGCACATGGCTCAGGTAGTCGAGAAAGTCTTTCCAGCGCCGACCGGTTTCAGCGCCGTACACGTTGAGAAACGCGCCGCCGTTGTCGGCCTCCAGTCCCAGGCGCTGGGCCATTTCCCGGCGCAGGATCTGCCCGCCCAGGGTGGCGCCTTCCAGCACATACAGCGCGCCCAGGCAGGCGGCCGGCGTGTCGAGGAGCGGTAGCGACATGCAATGGGGAAGGGCGGCGATGGCTCGGGCGTCCAGGCCCAGGGCGTGAAGATCCGTCAGCAAGGTAGGAGTTTTGCGACGCAGCACCTGATCAAACCCCACGGGGATCAAGCCGCTGTCGTTCAGCGTCGTTTCCAGAGGGTTGTAGAACCCGTAATAGGCCTGGAGCAGGCGTTTATACCGAGTGTGATCCAGCTGCGGGGAGAAAAACGGCAAGCGCTTTTCCAGGGCGACGTGCAGTAAAGCGGTACCCGAGCGCAGGGCTTCAAGTACAGGGGGCGCACCAACGTCATGGGCCTGTGAATGCATTCAGTAAACTCGAACTGGGGGCCTGCTGGCCATGTAAGGTTGCTTAATAACTGACCGCAGGAGTCGCCGTGAAGTTCGCCTTGGCTGATATCGCGATGCTATCAGTGCATGGGCGAACCCTGCACCAGGGCCGACTGCACGCAGTCGATCAGGCGCTTGGTGGTCCACGGCTTGGGCAGGAACCGCACGGTGCTGCCCAACTGCGAGGCCATTGCGGTGTTGCCCGAGGTCAGCACCACCGGCAGCGTCGGCCAGCGATGGGCGACCACCTTGCTCAAGTCGTAGCCATTGAGCAGGCCGGGCATCTGGATATCGCTGACAATCAAGTCTACCGGATCACTGGCTCGTTCAAGAAAAATCATCCCTTCGTCTGCGGACGGGAACGAGGTCACCACCGCGCCGAAATCCTCCAGTACATCTACCATCAACGAGCGAATGATTTCGTCGTCTTCCAGCACCAATATCGATGGCTGAGCCATGATCCTTACTCCACCATCCGGGTTAAGTAAGGTGGAGTGGGGCGCCGTCGATTAGGTTCGATTGGATGTTTTTTTTGCGATGGGTGGTCATTTGGTTGTGTGCGTCAGGGCAGGGCGCTCCATATCAATTGAGTGGCTGTTTCCAGATGTTAATCTCTACAACGCCGACCAAGCCCCCAAGGATCCTTATGTTCATCCGCAACCCCATTGTCCCCGAGCTCATCGTGACAAGTCTCACGGCGAGCCTCGACTTCTGGGTCACCCAGTTGGGTTTCGACATTGCCTATCAGCGCCCCGAAGAAGGCTTTGCCTATCTCGACCAGCAAGGCGCGCAAATCATGCTTGAGCAATACGATCCGGATGCCGGCCAGTGGTTGACCGCACCGCTGGAAAAACCTCTGGGACGAGGCATCAACCTGCAAATCGATGTGCCTGCCGTGGCGCCTGTCTTGCAGCGTCTGGCTGCCATCGGCTGGCCGCTGTTCCGCGAGGTCGAAGACGCCTGGTATCGGGCGGGCGAGGTGGAGGCGGGCCAACGGCAATTCATCGTGCAAGATCCGGATGGCTATCTGGTGCGTCTGGTGCAGCGGTTGGGCGAACGACCTGTGGGGAGCCACTCATGAAATACGCCGCTTTACTCGCCATTGCCTTCATCGGTGGGGCCTTCAGTTTTCAAGCCGTCGCAGAAGGCGATGCCGAAGCCGGTGGAAAGTTATTCAGCAAGACCTGCGGCGGTTGCCATAGCGTCGGCGAAAACGCACGGGGTGGTTTCGGGCCGCAGCTCAACGGCATCATTGGCCGCCCGGCCGGCACGACCACGGATTACCAGTATTCAGATGCGATGAAGAATTCAGGGGTGGTCTGGACGCGGGACAAGCTGGCCGCCTACATCGAGGCACCGAAAAAGGTCGTGAGCGGCACTCGGATGATTTTCTGGGGGATCAGTGATCAGGAGAAGATCGACAACTTGCTGGCCTACCTTGCGACGTTTCAGAAGCAATAGACGTTTGTTACACCGCCTTGGCGGCCAAATGAAGAGCCCGCCAAAGACGGGCTGTGAAGGGATTTTCATGAAGTTGGCGTTGAACTGATAGGGAGTAACGATGAAGGATTTGGTGGGGGCACTGATCGTTTTTATTTCAATAATTTTTTCTGTGACCATTGTATTTCTAGGCGTAGCGCTCGCTACCAAAAAGTCGCGTATGGAAATCCTGAAGACCTTGGGTGGGATGGATTTTGGGCACAATGGCATCGTGCGTATCGCCCAACTATGGGCCCGCAGTTTTCAGCGGTTGTTTGGGACTACGCTGTTTGCCAAGCGGCAAATTATTAGTGTGCCGCTGTATACGCTGGTGGTGTCCGTTGTTTTTTTCAGCGCCTGGTTATTGGATCTGTACTTATTCAACAACCCAGAGCACGTGTTTAATGTCCTGCCGCCGCTTAGTGTTTTGCAGGCGTTTGTGGATTTTTATACCAAGGGCCTGATTGTTGCCGTGGCAATCGACTTCGTCACGATTCAACTCACCAAGTTAAGCATCAACGTTGGAGTGCGGCGAGGTTTTTGCTCTCTGCGTTTTGCGCTGAGTTTCCTGCTGACAATTATGGTGGCCTACGTTCTGTTTACCGCCGCGACGTATTGGTTTCGTTGGTCGGACATGAATGAGCTGTACAACGCCTTACCCGCAGGTGAGGTGAGGCCCAATGTTGAGTATTCACCGTTCAGTGATTTTTATTACGCATTGTCCTTGTTTCAGCCTCCCACGATTATCCATGTCACCTCCCAAGGCTGGATAACGACTTACTTCATGCCGGAGCCGGTACTGCTTTACTGTGCGATTACGGGAACGCTCTCCCTGGTTGCGATCACGCTGGCTTATCTGTTTGCCCAAGGTGTCGAGTTACTCAGACGGTTTTGCCTGGGGTTTGTCAGCAGCGTTGGCACGCCCCGTGCCAACGCGTTGAGCGTTGTGGTGTTTATGGTGTTGGGACTGGTATTGCTGCCGATGTGCCTGTTTGCTGTTTATTTGGTCGTTTAGCACCATCAAGGCAGGTCCGGTCCTGGGCCGCATCGTCGTCATCCGCGGCCTCTTTGACCGGGTAGCGTAAGTGGTTTTTGTGCCGTTGGGGTTGGCCTCCTGGGGCGTCAGCGCACGTTCCGGAACAACATCAATCGCGCACTCTCATGCAGGCCACGGGTCAGCCCCTGCAACCGCTCAAACTCCTCGGGATACTGCTGAGCCACATTGTCCCTCGGCGTTTGCGACGCCAGGTCATGCAGGGTCGGCGAGCTGCCGTCGTGCTCCATTTGCAGCAGGAAGTCCTTGGTCACGCCGCCGATCAGCGGGAACGTGCCCTCGCGCAATACCAGCGGCACCACGCGCTCGCCTTCCGGCGCAGGTTGCTGGATATCCCGGCCCATCGCGCCATTGCGGAACGGTATGCCCGCCATGCCGGCCACGGTCGGCAGCAGGTCCGCCAGGCCGACGGCTTCTTCGATCACCCGGGGTTGCAGGCCGGGCGCGTGGATCATCATCGGCACGTTGTTGCTTTCCAGTCCAAGCTGCTCGAATGCCGGCGCCATGTGCGGAATCTGGCTGATTCGGGTGTTGTGGTCGCCGAAAAACACGAAGATGGTGTTGTCGTAGTAACCGCCAGCCTTGGCGATTTCCATCAGGCGGCCGATGTTGAAGTCCAGCAGGCGCACGGCGTTGTACTGCTCGACGCTGCGGCTGCCTGCGGCCTGGACTTGTTCCACGGTGAGGTCATGCACCTTGAAGCCATCGTTGGTCTTGGGGATGGTAAACGGTCGGTGGTTGCCGGAGGTTTGCAGGTAGGCGAAGAACGGTTGGTCCTTGGGGATGGCCCGCAGCAGTTCGTCGCCTTCCTTGAACAGGTCCAGATCCGAAACGCCCCACACGTCCACCCGTGGCGAGCGCCAGTGGCTTTCGTCATACAGCTTCACGCCGTCGATGCTCTGGCGGATCAAGGCGTTGATATTCGCCCAGCCGGCATTGCCGCCGATCATGTAGAGCTTCTGGTAGTCCTCGAACGCATTGATCAAGGTGTGTTGCCGGGTGATCAGCGGGTTGCGGGTCGCCGTCTCCTGGCGGGTAACGTCGGGCACGCCGGTGATGCTCGCCCACACGGTTTTGGCGGTGCCGGTGACGGGCACGTAGAAGTGTTTGAAGAACCAGCTTTCCTTCGCCAGCTTGTCGAGGTTCGGCGTGGGGTTCAGCGGGTTGCCATAGGCGCCCACGGCGCTGGTGCCGAGGGACTCGAGCATCACGAAGATCACGTTCGGCGGGCGCTCGCCCTTGAGCTGATAAGGCTGCACGGCTTGTTCACGGGCGAAGTTCAACTGCTCGGGGTCGGGCTGGCTGACCCCCAGATAATTCGCGACTTGCGGGTAATGCTCTCGTACCCGCGCCTCATCGAATTGCGACTGGCCGACCTTGAGGGTGTCGTACAGAAACAGCACCGGGTTGAGGCCCACGGCGGCGATCTGGTTGTTGCCGGAAAAGAACGCGTCGCTCCAGCGCAGGGGCACCGGGTTTTCGATATTGAGGTTGGCGACGCGGCCGAGCAGGGCCAGCAATACCGCGATCACGCCGACGGTGGCCACGGATGCGATGGCCAACTTGCCAATGGGTTTGCGTTCGCCATCCAGGGTGATGCGTTCAAGGCGAACCAGGGCGTAGGTCCACAGGCCGACGGCGGTAAGCCAACTCAAGGTTATCCATAGCACCGGGTAGGTTTCCCACACCATCTGTTGGGAAATCTGCGCGTCTTCCAGGTAACGCAGCACCGTGGCGTTGATGCGCACACCGAGGTAGGCGTAGTGGCCGAAGTCGATGATGTACACCAGCCCGACGGTGGCCAGCGCCAGCAGCAGATAACCCCGTGCCAGCCAGCGCAGGGCGGGGACAGTCATCAGGTTCCAGCGTGGCAGCCAGGCGAGCAGTGCCAGGGGCAACAGGATCAGCACCGCCAGGCGCAGGTCGAAACGCAGGCCGATGCCCACGGTTTCCAGCAGTGCGGGCTCCCTCAGGCCGACCCCGGAAAATCCCCATACAAACACCAGCCGCAGTGCCGCCAGCAACGCAAATACCAAACCGATCGCGCCCACGCCGTAGCGCAGGCGGCGCGAGTGCAACCATCCCATCATTGACCTCTGTGCAATTTTAAAAGAGGGCGCCAGGCAGCCATCGCCAGCATCCACAACCCGGCCACCAGGCAGTAGCCCGTCAGCAGTGGGTCGATCAGATAGTCCCAGTAGTTTTCCGAGGCCTTGAGCCGCAGCGCGAACGCCAGGGTGCCCGCCGCGAGCATCCACACCGCCAGCGTATTACGCAGCCAGAGCATCAACAGTGCTGCCGCGCCTATCAGCACGATCATCGGCCGAGGGTTGAAACCCCAGCGGTAGGGGTCGAAATACGTCAGGCCCATCGTTGCCGGGTACAGCACCAGGCTCAGGATGCCAAACAGCAGCAGCACCTGGACCTTCTGCGGGCGCTGGAGCGGCTGCACCACACCCAACCGGCACAGGCTGACCCACGCCAGCAACACCAGGGTGCTGATGGCCAGGTCATCGGTGAAGCTGCGCACATACGCCGCCAACGGCAGTTCGTTGACCGGGATAAAACTCACCACCACCAACACCGGCAGCAGCCAGGGGCGCCAGGGTGTTGTGACGCGCAACAGGCTGAGCAGCACAAAACCCAACAGCACAAAACTCAAATGCGCTTGCCATACAGAAACCATCACAGGCGCTCCGACAGCCAGGCTTCGTTGAAGCTGACATGTTTGATAAAGGTGTTATTCCACGAGTACACCAGGTGGTACATGCCGTCCGGGCTGCGGCTGAAGTACGGGTACTCGTATTCGAAATCGCAGCCACGGGGCTTGCACACCCGGTAATCCAGGTTGCTGAGGAAGCGTTGTTCCAGCGGCAGGCGCAGGGCGCCGCTGGAGGCGCGGAAGCCTTCGCCGATGATTTCCTTGTAGGCCTCGGGGGAGAACGGTTGGCCCAAGGGGTCGGGGGATTGGTCCAGTTCCACCACGGTGCGCCACTGATTGAGCTTGGCATCGGTGCCGTACAGGCTGAGCTTGAAGCGGCCGTCCTGCAGGTCGTTGAGGGCCACGAGCAAACCGTCGCCTTCAGTGCTGACGGCTGCCAGCGAGGAGTTGGGATTGGACGGTTCCAGTGGGTAAGGCTCGCTCCAGGTTTGGCCGGCGTCTTCGGTGCGGCTGGCGAGGACTCGGTGATGGGTTTCGCCGGCGTAACGCAGCATGGCGATGGCGCGTTGGCCGTCCTGCGGGACGATGGTCGGCTGCAGCGAGTTCTTCCCACGGCTGATACGGAATTTGTCGACCACCGCACCGTCGGGGCTCAGGTACAGGTACTCGGCGAATTTGCCCATGAACTCGTGGTACACCGGCAGGCCGATGGAACCGTCGGCGTGGAATACCGGTGCGGCGCGCACCAGCGTGCTGATATTGAAGAAAGGCGAGGTGATCAGTTGCCGAGGGGCCGACCAGTTCGTCCCCAGGTCATCCGAGACCATCACGTTGATCGCGCTGGTGGCCCAGCCGCCTACCGACACCGAAACGTAGAACATCCACAGGCGATTGTCCGGTGCCAGGGCGATCACCGGGTTGCCCAGCTTGCGGATGTAGCGGTGCGTGCCGTCGCGCGTGCTTTCGCGGGTGGCCAATACTTGCTCCGGGCCCCACTCGGCGCTTTTCGCGTCAAAGCGCGCGGTGCGCACCTGCACATCGGCGGCGCCCTCGCGGGACCCGGCAAACCACACGGCCATCAGGTCGCCGCCGGGCAGGGCAGTGACCGAGGAGGAATGCACAAAGTCATTGAGCTGCGAGGAGACAAACCGGCTGCTGTATTGCGGGGCGGCCGCTGCAGGGGACGTGTCCTTGCCAGCTTGGGCAAACGGCGCCAGCACGTGGGGCGGGTGACTGGTCCAGGCAACTAGAAACACCAGTAGCAGACTGCAGATCGTTAAAGGCGCGCGTATCGAAAACGTGTCGAAAAAAGGCTTGTTGCGCACAGAAACACTCTCAACAGGCATAGGAGGTTTCACTGTGCAAAACCAACCTTAGCGAAAGCTTAGTTGGCAACGGCCCGTAACATCTTTCCCGAAATAGCCTCGACGGTTACACGGCATCATGCCGCCGGTTACTCCAGAGAATCAGTTATGCGCCTGCTCCTTGTCGAAGATGATCGTGCCCTTGGCCAAGGGATTCGTGTAGCCCTGGGCGCCGAAGGCTACACCCTGGACTGGCTGCAGGATGGCGTCAGCGCCTTGCACGCGCTGCGCACCGAAAGCTTCGACTTGCTGCTGCTTGACCTCGGCCTGCCACGCCTCGACGGCCTGACTCTCTTGCAAACCCTGCGCGCCGAGCAATACGACCTGCCGGTGCTGATCCTTACCGCCCGCGACGGCACCGCCGAGCGCATCGCCGGCCTGGACGCCGGCGCCGACGACTACCTGGTCAAACCCTTCGACGTCGAAGAATTCAAGGCCCGTGTGCGCGCCCTGTTGCGCCGCAGCCAGGGCCGCGCGCAGCCATTGCTGGAACATGCGGGCGTGAGCCTGGACCCGGTGACCCAACAGGTCAGTTATCAAGGCGAGGACGTTGTGGTCACGCCGATGGAATACCAACTGCTCCATCAACTGATGGTGCGCCCCGGCAAAGTCGTCACCCGCGAGCGGTTGTCCCGCGCGCTGTACGGCTGGCAGGACCGCGTCGAAAGCAACACCCTCGAAGTCCTTATCCACAACCTGCGCAAAAAACTCTCCACCGAACTGATCCGCACCGTGCGTGGCGTGGGCTACATGGTGGAACTCAAACCATGAATTCGGTCCGCGCGCGCATCCTCATTCCGGTGCTGGTGCTGATCCTGCTGGGAGATGGCCTGATCAGTTGGCTGGTGCTGCGGGACAGCCACCACGAAATCGAAGAAGTCTACGACGCCCAACTCGCCCAAAGTGCCCGTTTGCTGCAAGGCGTACTGCGCCAGCGCGACCCCGGCGATGCCGACTGGGACCGCCTGTACCAGGCTTTCGATCAAGCCATGAGCCGCGTCGGCGAAGACGGCGCCGCGCACCCCTACGAAACCCGCCTGACCTTTCAGGTATGGCGCACCGACGGCCAACTGCTGGTGCGCTCCACCGACGCGCCGATCCTCAACGCACCGCCCACCACCCTCGGGCCTCACGACCTGATGGAAAACGGCAATGACTGGTGCGCGTTCATGCTCGCCGACATGCAACAAGGCCTGCTCATTTGGGTGGGCGAGCGCGACGACATTCGCCAGGACGTGATCCAGCGCATCATCCGCCACACCCTCTGGCCCATCCTGATTGGCGTGCCGCTGCTGGCGTTGTTGATCTGGCTGACCATCGGCTGGGGCCTCAAGCCCCTGCGCGCCATGGCCCAGGCCATTCGCGGGCGGGACAGCAATACGTTGCGACCGCTGCAGCTTGAGCCATTGCCCACGGACCTGGAACCGATGCAAACCGCGCTGAATCGCCTGCTGGTGCAGGTGGATGACCTGCTGGGGCGGGAGCGTCGGTTTATCGCGGACGCGGCGCATGAACTGCGCACGCCGTTGGCGATATTGCGCATTCACGCGCAGAACGCCCAGAGCGCGGGTACCGGGGAGGAGCGGCGAGAGGCGTTGGACTTCCTGGTGAATGGCGTGGACCGGGCGACGCGCATTGGCAGCCAGTTGCTGACCATGGCGCGGATCGAGCCGCAGTTGAACAACACCGTTCGCGTGCGCGTTCCGTTGACGGAGTTGGTGCGTGAAGAGCTTGCGGAACTGACGCCCCTGGCGATGGAGAAAGGCGTTGAGTTGGTGCTGGAAGGGGATGAGGAATGCTGGATTGAAACGGACCCGATAGCGTTGGCGATTGCGCTGCAGAACCTGGTGACCAATGCGCTGAATTTCTCGCCGGCGGGGAGTGAGGTGAGGGTGATGGTGCGGGGGACGGATTCAGGAGGGGTGCAGCTGTGTGTGGAGGATGCGGGGCCGGGGATTGATGAAGGGGAGATTGGGCGGTTGTTCGAGCGGTTCTATAGTCGTGGGAATGCGAATGGGGCGGGGTTGGGGTTGGCGATTGTGCAGATGATTGTGGGGAAGATCGGGGGGCGGTTGGAGTTGTATAGCCGGGAGGTGGGTGGGTTGTGTGCGCGGTTGAGTTTTAGCGCCTGTGGGGTGGAACCGGTGGGAATACCACACCGTTGAAGGTGTGGGTGCAGCAGTCGCAAAACGGCTTCATGAACGCGGGTGTCAGTTGTGGGTTAACCTTTTGCAGCAGGCCAGCCTCGTCGACATACAAGCCGCTGTAGTAACTGGATTCGTCCGTTCGTACGTACTCTTTTTTGTCGCTTTCATGCAGAGCAACCATCCAGAACACAGGTTCCGGGCGGTCCAGGCGGGCGTTGGCTTCGCTGAACACACCATCCCAATGATGGCCGACCTTGGACAGAAGAAACCGAAATAGTGGCGTGTAATCGAGACCGTGCCGGTGATGGCTATGCATTGATCCACGGCTGAGCATGGAATTCTTTTCACTTTTACTATGGCGTTGTTGCCTGTAGGTGCGGCAACTGCCGTGACGCACGTTGTGCGTGCGGGTGTTGACTGAGCGGTAGAGAGGGGGCTTTTTCATTGGATTCCTTTATGGTTTCTTGGAGGATTGGGGCGGCCATGTGCCTTGGTAGCTGAAAGAGATTTGGTAATCGAAGTTCACGGGTTCAATTACGTGCTGGAAATGCGGTTGGATAGTCGCTATCCAGCTTGGGCGAACGTTGAACACGTCCGCATATATCGCCGTTTCTTGACTCAACCCTAGTGTTTCAAAAAAGCTCTCCGCGTCATCAATATCTGCCGAGTATTCATCTGCCTTCACGTAATTGCTTTGCTTGTCGTACCAACGCAATCTGACTTTCATAACCATGATGTGTTTTCCACTTATCTGTATATGCGGCGTTCGGGTTTTGCTCGACCTCGGCGCTCACCGGTGTAGGGATCGAATGCGTCTAGGTGGGCAAGGTCACTGTTTCGATAGACTTCTAATTCGCCTTTCTTGGAATCCCACTCAAATATTTTCCTCCCTTTGGCATCTATCCAGCGCTCGCGTAAGCCGCTACCGCCTTTTCTAGGTGTCACGGGTCTTTGGTCTATCAGACCTGGAAAGCCTGTTATGTCTGCAGCGTTGGGGGCCGGGAAATAATCATGGTCCGGTTTTTTAAGCCCCTTTCGTGGTTCGTTAACCACCACATACAGCGGCCGAACCCCCGACTCCACCGGAAACACCAGAATAAAATCCCGATACTCCGGCGGATAAATCGGATTCACCAGAATCTGCTTTGCAGCCTCCGTCGGCGGATAAATCCACATCACCGGTGCTTGCGGTGCAGCCTCCAATGCCGGTATGCCAAGGGTGTCGCCAGGATCAATGGCCGGCGTCCAAGTAAGCTCCACACCCTCGCCAAGATCCGCCACGAACTGACTGTCACGACTCTGAAACTGCACCACATCGATCATCTGCCAGTCGGTATTTTTACCGGTGTAAAACCCATATCCCTTCAGCGTCCCATCGGCGCGTTGCTCGATATGCAACCGCATCCGCGAACGGGCTTTTTGCAGGTGACGAAGCTGCTCTTCGCTATAGAGCGCACTGTCGCCAAGCTCCGACGGCCAGGCCAGCGCCACCAGCCCTGCAAGCAACCCCCCAGCGGCGGCACCGACCGCCGCAGCCGCGGACTCCAACGCGGATGTACGCAGCACAAGCTGGCCAAGCCCAACGGGTAGGGGACTACCGCTGATTTTCCTGAGGGATACGCCGCCTTGGCTGTCCACTTCCCGTCCGCCTAACAGCGTGAAGTGACCGTAATCCTTGATCAGCTCAAGCGGCACATAACCGGTGGGGTTGTTGTAGCTGATGATCCCGTCGGGCAGTTGGCACGACTTGGCGAATACCAGGCCTGGAATCCTTGCAGGTTCAGGCGATGGCGCAGAAGGTGCTTCGTACAAATCAATGAACGGTGAATACGGAATCTGCTTAGGCTGCGGCGTCAGGATTCGCCGCTTCAGCTGCTCTTCTTCGGTAATTGGATACGCGCGCTCTGTCATGACGACTCACTTCCCTGTGCAAGGAAGCGAGCCTATGAGAGCGGAGAAGAACCTGAAATTCTCGTTGTTCAATGGGAGGTGTGGGAAAAGTCACTTTAGCAATCGCTACATTGATTCAAGCACGCTTACTCTGCCTGAGAGCGCTGTATCTGCGCGCCCAACTGCGCGGCTTTATTACGTAACCCGTCCAACCGGTCGTTCAACTCCTTGTATCCAGGCTTCCAGGAAAAAACGCCGCCTTCGCTGCTTTGTCCAAGAACGAGGTCATTGAACGAGCCCATTCCGCCGTATGCAGAGCGCAAATAGGTGATTCCGGAGTAATCGGATGCTTGCAATAAGGTTTTGGCCTTACGCATCCATCGGCTCCAGTGATTGTCCCCATCGCTTTCCAGCAGGATGGCAAGTTCCTCAAGCACATCGATTAGCTCTGCGGTTTTTGGGCCCATAGTGGGAAATCCTTAAAAGCGGAGTTTTCGTAACGGTTCAAAGCACATGCCTGGAAATCACCCTCGATATCTCAACAATCGACGTCTTCCCCGTGAACTCAAACTTCACTTTCCCCACCGCCGAAAAGTAAATCTCCAACTCCGAATCCAGGTCAAAGGTCCCCGAGGTTTCCACCGAATACGCGACGATATTTTTATACGGCAGGGACGTGAAATCCTTTTTGCTGCCGGTAATTCCCTGCACGTTCACGGCGATGATGCGCTTGGTGGTGAACACCACCCCATCGCGCATGGCCTTGTAGGAATCGATGACCTGCTCATCATCCAGCAGCAATGACGAAACGCGCTCGGCGTATTCGTTGTTTTGCTTGAGCTTGAAGAAGCCTTTGTTGTTGAAGTCGATCATGTGCCTTTCCTTGGGTGAGTGGTGCAGCAGACGCCGGTACCGGTGTATGACGTTTTGCTCGCGGATCTGTATCTAACGGCGTTCCTTTTATCGACCTACCATGGCGCCAACAACCCGCCGGCCATTACAAGGTTTTACGTCGTCAAGGAGCCACAACATGCCCGAACTCTCCAGCGTGCTTGCCTACGGCCTGATCTCGCTCGGCATGGTGCTGACGCCCGGCCCGAACATGATTTACCTCATTTCGCGGTCGATCTGCCAGGGGCGAGTGGCCGGGCTGATTTCCCTGGGCGGCGTTGCGATGGGTTTTGTCGTCTATATGTTCTGCGCGGCATTGGGTATCACCGCGTTGGTGATGGCGGTTCCCTATGCCTACGACGCGCTGCGGCTCGGCGGGGCGCTGTATCTGGTTTACCTGGCCTGGCAGGCGGTGAAGCCGGGTGGCCGGTCGCCCTTCCAGGTGCGGGACTTGCCCAAGGACAGCCCGCGCAAGCTGTTCATGATGGGCTTTGTCACCAACCTGCTGAATCCCAAAGTGGCAGTGATGTATCTGTCGTTGCTGCCCCAGTTTATCGACCCCAACGGGCACGCCAGTGTGCTCTCGCAATCGCTGGTACTGGGCTTTACGCAGATCATGATCAGCGTGAGTGTCAACGGGCTGATCGCTCTTATGGCGGGCTCGATCGCGGGGTTCTTCATCCGCAAACCGGTCTGGCAAACCGTACAGCGCTGGTTGATGGGCTCGGTGCTGATGGGCCTGGCTGTACGCATGGCGGTCGAAGGCAGGCGTTAAAGGATCGCCTTCAGGTAATCCTTGAGTGCGTTGAGCGGGGCATTGAGTTCTTCGAGTGTCGTCGCTTGGCGCGCATCCACCGCAAGCCGTTGCAGCTCGCGGCCCATCACGGTGTGTGCACCGCCCAGGGATTCGAGGGCCAATGCCAGGCACTCGTCGATCTTATGCTGGATGGCATTGATATCGCCCTTGCGCACCAGCAAGCCAAACACCTCCCGCTCATAGCCGTCCATGACCAGGTCGTCCCGCAGAATCGGGCTCGCGTCTTCGGTCTCATGCACCAGCTTGAGCGCAAAAAGTGCTACAGCTTCCAGCGTCTGTTCCATGGCCAAGGTTCCTCTTTTCTCGCGTTCGCCCGCCCATCATCACTTTCCTGCAGGCGAAAAAAAGACCTTGGATTTCAAGGTCTTTTTAAGATGGTCGCCTCATTGGGAGGGCCAAGCTATTCAGCAACCTTGAGGGCCATAGGTGTTTAAAGTTCGTCCATACACGTGACCATAGAGGAAGGTTTGTGTGACGACGTTTTGTTGCAACTGTTGCCCTGTGAAGATGGCGGGCCGCGACAAGTATACTTACGCAGTGTGCTTACTGTCTGCCTTTGAGGTTGATCCAAACATTGGCCGAGATTTGAAGGGGAGGCAGGGTCGTACGATCAATGTCCAGTAGGCGCATCATATCCTTGGTCGGGCGCGCCGCTCAGTCCAGGGCAACGCTGGTCACTGCGCTTGGCGCTACGGCAGGCTTACCGAATCGAGCGCTCACGTGGTGCCAGAATTTAGGGGGGCTGAGAAAATCCCTACACATTTCTTTACTTTTATACTGTTTATATGTACAGTTGTTTCTCGCCAGGAAGGCGAGACGATTTAATTTAAGGAATAAGGTAACCAATGTATCAAGATACTCCATATGTGTTTATGCCAAGCGCATCGCTCGATAACGGGCCACAGCTAAGATCAATCATTCAGGCTGGATATCGTTGGATTCAAATCAATCGGGACGTATGCCCGATCAAGACCCCCGTATCTCTCAATAAATTGGATTTAACTCCGGCTCATGGCCTCATCATCGAGCCAGCACCGGGGATTGAAAAGGTACGAATTGATTCAAGCGGAATCGGCCGCAACCCCAACTCCCCTACCGATCCAAGTTATGCTGCGTTTGATTACCAAGGAAAGGTACGCCCGGCAAGTTATCTTGTTCGCGCAGCAGGTCTGAATCAAACTGAAATTTTCGTCGCTGACGCGACAAAGTATGTGGCGGGGGATTGGATTGTAATTTCGGACGCATCGACTAATTTTGCAAGTATGCCTCTGCCACTCGACGGACCGATGGAGGTTCGCCAAGTTCTCCGCGTGCTTGGTGGCTCCTTGGTAATTAATAACGCCTTGAAGACGGCACATCCTAACGGCGCTATTGTGGCAACTTGTGTGCCGATTCGTAACGTCTTTATTCGAGGTCTTGAATTTACGGGGAACTCCGCCGTAGGCGTGCATTTACATTACGCTCAGCATTGTACAGTGCAGAACATCACGTCGGTTAATTGGAAAGGACGAGCGCTTGTTCTTATTGATAATGGCGGCAATAACAACTCTGTGATCGACTGTTATTGCACCGGCACTGTGCCAGGCGGTGGGCCAGAGCAGAATGCTTGGGGTGTCGTGATGGAAGGGCAGGACTCATCCCGCATGATAAATAGCGGCGGCGAGCTTTGTGGGAATGGCAGTGCAATGAATTACTGTATTGACAGCGTGTCGGTCGACGCAAGGGCTCGTCGCAATAATGTTAACGTTGGAGTCTACACTCAATCGCTGAGAAGTGGCTTTCTTCGCCCGAGGACCGACATGCCTCTCATCCTTGATCGTTACGAAAGCCCGGAAAACACTGAATGCTATATTTCTAATATGCAAAGTTTTTCTTAGGCGAGTGGCGCATTGTGTTGAGGGGTACTATTGTAATTTAGTCTCCAACTGTAAGCCTTGAAGCTCTCGAGTTGAGATAATCATTCTGCGCCATTGATGAAACCGCCCCGCCCAAAAAAGCGGGGTGGTTGCTATTTGTTTGGGATAAAGATTTCTGCAGATCCGCTAATGACTTTCTTGCCTTTTACGCTACAGATAGTATCGAAAAAAACTCGGCGTTTTTCCAAGTCTACTTTAGTTACTGTAACTTCGGCAACGATAGTGTCGTCAATATAGACGGGGCGTAAAAAATTCAGGCTCTGCGATACATACACACAACCAGGCCCCGGGATTTTTGTGCCGAATATGGCAGAGAAAAACCCAGCAGACATTAATCCATGTGCGATACGCTTGCCAAACCTTGAAGCCTCAGCATATTCTCTGTCGACGTGTACAGGGTTGTGGTCGCCACTAATACCTGCAAATGCCTTGATATCAGCGTCCGTTATAGTTTGAGAGTAGCTTGCCTTCATTCCAACTGTAATTTCAGCAATGGGAACGGACCCCATGGTAAAGTCTCTCATCAGCTGCCCAGTCCCTTTCGAAGTGGTTTGGCCGGGTTTCCGACAACTACGGTGCCCGGTGCAACGCTCTTGGTCACTACGGCTCCCATCCCAACAACAGCCCCTTCACCAATGACAATTGGTTTTTCTGGTGTTCCCTGCTTAATAATGGCACCTGTTCCTATATAGGCATGATCTTCTATGGTGACGTTACCGTTACATTTTACGCTTGGTGCGAAAGTTACGAAGTCACCTATCGTGCAATCATGTGCGACATAAGAGTACAGGTTGGCGTGAAAGTATTTCCCGATTTTTGTATTGGATGTAATGGTTGTGAATGGGCATAAAATTGCGCCCTCACCTATTACGTTGCAATCTAAACTTACACTGTTATTGATGGAGTGTATTGTGAATGGCAGCGCTCCCGAAGAAATCATTTCGGCGGCAATTCGCTCGCGAATCCTGCTATTACCTATGGCGATGTTGAAGAATTTTTCGCCTGATGACAATGCATTGAATTCAGCGGTGGTCATCACTGCTACGCCGTTAATCTCTGCCGCTTGCGATCCATCATCGACAAATACAATCTGAAATTTTTCCTCGCTGAGCACGCCGAGTTTCTCTCTTACGAGTGGCAGCACTTCTCGGCCAAATCCCCCAGCTCCAACAATTGCATAAGTATTCATGTTGACTCCTTTTAACGAATTTGGGCAGCTGTCAAGTCACGGCCGGCCCCGAATGAAATTGCTTCGTCACCGACGAGTTGTTGTGTGCCTGCCTTTTGTCATCGTGCCTGGGCTATACCGTCAAAACGATGCGCTGCATGACGATGTTCCTTGTGATTGTCTATCGTCTTGTAAAGAGGCGGCGGTTCTAAAGGGGTTGATTGTACTGTGTTCTGTTGTAATGAGCTTCTACCGGGTGCTCACCTTCGTGCTGAGCTCTGGCCTGAAGCGGCCGGTCAGGGCGTCGCCTGACGCGTCCTTGGCTCGCACATGGATCATGTTCCGCAGTGACTGGCAGGCTTGCTTGCGGCGCACGGAAGTAAGTACGAGCGACGTCATAGGTCTCACAGCACTGCTTGGCTTCGGGTTCAAGTGATAACAGGACTGTGTCAGCGAGAAGGGCGCGCTTGATGCCGGACCGCTTCAATTTTCATGGAGCCAAGTTCGTATTTTTGGCGAACATACATCAACGCCGAATAAGACAACAAGGAACATACTGGAAAAAGAAGGGATAAGCAGAAGCAAGAAAGCCGGCGCAGTGGCCGGCTTTGCTGTGTATCAGCAGCATGTCAGAACAACATGAAACCTTTAGATGGTGCCCCGAGGGAGACTCGAACTCCCACTCCTTTCGAAAACGGATTTTGAATCCGCCGCGTCTACCAATTCCGCCATCAGGGCTCAATGGCGGCGAAGTATAGAGATGAGATTACCGTTGGTCAATCACGTTTCATGGTCAATTTTCACTATTTCCGCTAGACTTCCCGGCCCTGCTAGACGAACCCCATCATGCGCGTTGCTGACTTTACTTTTGAGCTCCCTGATTCGCTGATCGCTCGCCATCCTTTGGCCGAGCGTCGCGCCAGTCGACTGCTGACCCTGGACGGGGTCAGCGGTGCCCTCGCACACCGTCAATTCACTGATTTGCTTGAGCATTTACGCCCAGGCGACTTGATGGTTTTCAACAATACCCGGGTGATTCCGGCTCGCCTTTTTGGCCAGAAAGCATCCGGCGGCAAGCTGGAAATTCTGGTGGAGCGGGTGCTGGACAGCCATCGCGTGCTGGCCCATGTGCGCTCCAGCAAGTCGCCGAAACCGGGTTCGAAGATCCTTATCGATGGCGGTGGCGAAGCAGAAATGCTGGCCCGTCATGATGCGTTGTTCGAGCTTGGGTTTGCCGAGGAAGTGTTGCCGCT
Organism: Pseudomonas sp. W2I6; assembly: GCF_030815935.1. NCBI lineage: Bacteria > Pseudomonadati > Pseudomonadota > Gammaproteobacteria > Pseudomonadales > Pseudomonadaceae > Pseudomonas > Pseudomonas sp. W2I6. The sequence goes on from NZ_JAUSXJ010000001.1 coordinate 243,620, forward strand.
GCTGGAACGCGTCGGCCATATGCCGTTGCCTCCTTATATAGACCGCCCGGATGAACACTCGGACCGCGAGCGTTATCAGACGGTGTATTCCCAGCGCCTGGGCGCGGTGGCTGCACCGACGGCGGGGCTGCATTTCGACCAGCCGCTGCTGGATGCGATTGCCGCCAAAGGCGTTGAAACGGCCTATGTGACCCTGCACGTGGGGGCCGGCACGTTTCAGCCGGTGCGTGTGGATAACATCGAAGACCACCATATGCACAGCGAGTGGCTGGAAGTCAGCCAGGACGTCGTGGATGCGGTTGACGCGTGCAAGGCGCGCGGCGGGCGGGTGGTGGCGGTCGGTACGACCAGCGTGCGCTCGCTGGAAAGCGCGGCGCGCGATGGCGTGCTCAAGCCGTTCAGTGGCGACACAGACATCTTTATCTACCCGGGCCGGCCGTTTCATTTGGTCGATGCCCTGGTGACCAATTTCCATTTGCCGGAATCCACGCTGTTGATGCTGGTGTCGGCATTTGCCGGTTATCCCGAGACCATGGCCGCTTATCAAGCCGCCATCGATAACGGATACCGTTTTTTCAGCTACGGTGATGCGATGTTTATCACCCGTAATCCGGCGCCGCGCGGCCCAGAGGAACAATCATGAGTCGTATGTCGTTTGAATTGCTGGCCACGGATGGTAAAGCTCGCCGCGGCCGTTTGACTTTCCCTCGCGGTACCGTCGAGACCCCGGCTTTTATGCCGGTCGGTACCTACGGCACGGTAAAAGGCATGCTGCCGCGTGACATCGTCGCCACGGGCGCCGAAATTATCCTGGGCAACACCTTCCACCTGTGGCTGCGCCCGGGCACCGAAGTGATCAAGAAGCATGGCGACCTGCATGACTTCATGAAGTGGCAAGGCCCGATCCTCACTGACTCCGGTGGGTTCCAGGTGTTCAGCCTGGGCGCCATGCGCAAGATCAAGGAGGAGGGCGTGACCTTCGCCTCCCCGGTGGACGGCGCCAAAGTGTTCATGGGCCCGGAAGAGTCGATGCAGGTGCAACGTGACCTGGGCTCCGACATCGTGATGATTTTCGACGAGTGCACGCCGTACCCGGCCGATGAAGACGTCGCGCGGATTTCCATGGAGCTGTCGTTGCGTTGGGCCCAGCGCTCGAAAAACGCCCATGGCGATAACACCGCTGCCCTGTTCGGTATCGTGCAGGGCGGCATGCATGAAAGCTTGCGCAAGCGCTCGCTGGAAGGCCTGGACAAGATCGGCTTCGACGGCCTGGCCATCGGCGGCCTGTCGGTGGGCGAGCCCAAGCACGAGATGATCAAGGTGCTGGATTACCTGCCGGGCCTGATGCCGGCTGACAAACCTCGTTACCTTATGGGCGTTGGCAAACCGGAAGATCTCGTAGAGGGTGTGCGCCGCGGTGTGGACATGTTCGATTGCGTGATGCCAACCCGTAATGCCCGCAATGGGCATCTGTTCATCGATACAGGCGTGCTGAAGATCCGTAACGCGTTCCATCGCCATGATGAATCGCCGCTGGATCCTACCTGTGACTGCTACACCTGCCAGAACTTCTCGCGCGCTTATCTGCACCATCTGGACAAGTGTGGGGAAATGCTGGGTAGCATGTTGAATACCATCCACAATTTGCGTCACTACCAAGTCCTGATGGCTGGTTTGCGCGAGGCTATTCAACAGGGTACATTGGCCGCCTTCGTCGATGCCTTCTATGCCAAGCGCGGGCTGCCTGTGCCGCCCTTGGACTGAGTTTTCCGACCCTAAGATTCACTATTTGCAACTGGAGTGCTAAATGAGCTTTTTTATCTCTAATGCCATGGCTGATGCCGCTGCACCGGCCGCTGCCGGTCCTATGGGCGGTGGTTTTGAGTGGATTTTCCTGGTCGGCTTCCTGGTCATCTTCTACCTGATGATCTGGCGTCCACAGGCCAAGCGCGCTAAAGAGCAGAAGAACCTGCTGGGCAGCTTGCAGAAAGGCGACGAAGTTGTGACCACTGGCGGCATCGCCGGCAAGATCACTAAAGTGTCCGACGCTTTCGTGGTTCTGGAAGTCTCCGACACCGTAGAAATGAAGTTCCAGAAGGGCGCCATCGCTGCCACGCTGCCAAAAGGCACGCTCAAAGCGATCTAAGTAACAACCTTTACCAATCGACGGGGCGCGCAAGGCGCCCCGCGTTATAAGCGGGCGGCGTGATGCTGAACAAATACCCTCTGTGGAAATACGTACTGATCCTGGCGGTGCTGGCGATCGGTTTTATTTATTCCGCTCCCAATCTCTATCCTGATGACCCGGCTATCCAGATCACTGGCGCCAGCACTGCGCTGCAGGTCAATCAGGCTGATCTGGACCGTGCGAGCAAGGCGCTCACCGACGCGGGTATCCAGGTTAAAGCGGCAAGTTTGGCTGCTGATGCGAAGGGCGGCTTGTTGCGCCTGACCAAGCAAGAAGACCAATTGCCGGCAAAAGACGTTGTGCGCAAGGTCATGGGTGATGACTACGTCGTCGCACTGAACCTGGCACAGACCACGCCAAAATGGCTGCGCGCGATCGGCGCACACCCGATGAAGCTGGGTCTGGACTTGTCCGGTGGTGTGCACTTCCTGCTGGAAGTGGACATGGACAAGGCCCTCGACGCTCGCCTGAAAGTCTACGAAGGCGATGTGAAGAGCCTGCTGCGTAAAGAGCGCCTGCGTTATCGCAGCCTGCCGCAGCTCAACGGTGCCATACAGCTGGGCTTTGCTGACGAAGCAACCCGCGAACAGGCCCGTGCGCTGATCCGCAAGAACTTCAACGATTTCGACATTGTTCCGGCCGACCTCAATGGTCAGGCGGTACTGCGTCTGGCGATGACCCCGGCCAAGCTGGCGGAAATCCGTGAATACTCGATCAAGCAGAACTTGACCACGGTACGTAACCGCGTCAACGAACTGGGTGTGGCCGAGCCGATCGTTCAGCGCCAGGGTGCCAACCGCATCGTGGTTGAACTGCCGGGCGTGCAGGACACCGCTGAAGCCAAGCGTATCCTGGGTAAAACAGCCAACCTGGAATTCCGCCTGGCGGCTGAGCCGGGTGCTACCCGTGCTACTGCAGAAGAGTTCGAGTTCCGTGAAGGCAATCGTCCACCTGCACTGATCGAGCGTGGCTTGATCATTACAGGTGACCAGGTGACCGACGCCAAGGCTGGTTTCGGCGAGCACGGTACGCCTGAAGTGAACATCCGCCTGGATGGCCACGGCGGCGAACTGATGAGCCGCGCAACCCGCAGCAACGTCGGTCGCAGCATGGCGGTGATCTTCATCGAGCAGCGTCCTGTCACCACCTACACCAAGCAAGTGGTCGACGGCGTCGAGAAAGACGTACCGGTACAGACCTTTAAAGAAGAGAAGAAGATCATCAGCCTGGCGACCATCCAGTCGCCGCTGGGTGCTCAATTCCGCATCACCGGCCTGAACGGCCAGGGTGAGTCGTCCGAACTGGCGCTGCTGCTGCGTGCCGGTGGCCTGGCCGCCCCGATGTACTTCGCTGAAGAACGTACCATCGGCCCGAGCCTGGGTGCTGACAACATCACCAAGGGTATCGACGCTGCACTGTGGGGCATGCTGTTCGTCTCCCTGTTCATCATCGCCATCTATCGCTTCTTCGGCGTCATCGCCACCGTCGCGCTGGCGGGCAACATGGTGATGCTGCTGGCCCTGATGTCGCTGCTGGGTGCAACGCTGACCCTGCCAGGTATCGCCGGTATCGTACTCACCATGGGTATGGCGGTTGACGCCAACGTACTGATCTTCTCGCGGATTCGTGAAGAGATTGCTGCGGGCATGACCGTGCAACGGGCAATCAACGAAGGCTTCGGCCGGGCATTTACTGCAATTCTCGACTCCAACCTGACCACCCTGTTGGTCGGCGGGATTCTCTTTGCCATGGGCACCGGCCCGGTCAAAGGTTTTGCGGTGACCATGTCCCTCGGTATCTTTACCTCGATGTTCACGGCCATCATGGTGACCCGCGCAATGGTCAACCTGATCTTTGGCGGACGTGACTTCAAGAAGTTGTGGATTTAAGGGGCTGCCATGTTACGTACAATCAACTTCATGGGCGTTCGCAACGTTGCGTTCGGCTTCACCATGCTCCTTACCGTTCTGGCGTTGTTCAGCTGGTTCCATAAGGGCCTGAACTACGGTCTGGACTTCACCGGCGGTACGCTCATCGAGCTGACCTACGAGAAGCCGGCCGACGTTAGCCTGGTGCGCAACGAGCTGGTCAAGGCCGGCTATCACGAAGCTATCGTGCAGAGCTTTGGTGCAACCACCGACCTGCTGGTGCGTATGCCGGGCGAAGACCCGCAACTGGGTCACCAGGTAGCCGAGGCCTTGCAGAAGGTCGGCGGCGACAACCCGGCGTCGGTCAAGCGCGTCGAGTTCGTGGGCCCGCAGGTAGGTGAAGAGCTGCGCGACCAGGGCGGCCTCGGCATGCTGATGGCGCTGGTCGGCATCATGATCTACCTGGCTTTCCGCTTTCAGTGGAAGTTCGGTGTCGGCGCCATTGTGTCGCTGATCCACGACGTGATCGTGACCGTGGGCATCCTGGCCTACTTCCAGATCACCTTCGACCTGACGGTATTGGCGGCGGTGCTGGCGATCATTGGTTACTCCCTCAACGACACCATCGTGGTATTCGACCGGGTGCGTGAGAACTTCCGGGTACTGCGCAAGGCGACGTTGATCGAGAACATCAACATCTCCACCACCCAGACCCTGCTGCGCACCATGGCGACGTCGATCTCCACCTTGCTGGCGATTGCCGCACTGATGGTGTTCGGTGGCGACAACCTGTGGGGCTTCTCGCTGTCGCTGTTCATCGGCGTGCTGGCGGGTACCTACTCGTCGATCTACATCGCCAACGTGGTACTGATCTGGCTGAACCTCAACAGCGAAGACTTGATCCCTCCTGCCAGCACCGGCAAGGAGGTCGACGACCGCCCTTGATGGGTGATTGTTGATCTGCTGTTACAAATAAGGCGCGAGTATTGAACTCGCGCCTTTTTTTTTGCTCCAAGGCTGGGTATAGCGCGGATCGTTCGGTCCGTTTGTGATGGTCAGGAGGTTCACGTGAACAAGTCGTTACTGGTTGGTGCGGTATTGGGTGCTGTCGGTGTGACTGCCGGGGGTGCTGTTGCCACCTACAGCCTGGTAAAAAGCGGCCCTGAGTATGCGCAAGTGCTGGCGGTGCAGCCGGTGAAAACCCAGATTAAAACCCCGCGTGAAGTCTGCAAGGATGTTGCCGTAACCCGGCAGAAACCTGTGCAGGATCAGCATCAGATCGTCGGTACGGTGGTCGGTGCGCTGGCGGGCGGCCTGTTGGGTAATCAGGTCGGCGGCGGTAATGGCAAGAAGCTGGCCACCGTGGCCGGTGCGGTCGGTGGCGGTTACGCTGGTAACAAGGTTCAGGAAGGCATGCAGAACCGCGATACCTACACCACCACGCAAACTCGTTGTAATACCGTTAATGACATCAGCGACAAGGTTGTCGGGTACGACGTACGTTACACCCTGGACGGCAAGGAAGGCTCCGTGCGCATGGATCGTGATCCAGGCAACCAGATCCCCGTCGACAAGGAAGGGCGCCTGGTTATCGGTCAGAACCAGCCGCAGCAGTAATCCCAGGTATAAAAAAAGCACCCCGAGGGGTGCTTTTTTGTGCTCGCTCGCTTAGCGCTTCAGCGAAGCCGGCAGGTGCGGCTGGATCGCCGTCAGGACTGCCTTGAAGCATTTGGTGTTGCCGGCAACCACGTGACCCTTCTCCAGGAAGTCGTGACCACCGGTGAAGTCGCTCACCAGGCCGCCCGCTTCTTGAATCAGCAGTGCGCCTGCAGCCATGTCCCACTCGGACAGGCCCGACTCCCAGAACGCATCAAAACGACCGGCAGCGACATACGCCAGGTCCAGGCTGGCTGCGCCGGCGCGACGGATGCCGGCGGTCTGGCCAACCAGGGCGCGGAACATGCCCAGGTAGTTTTCCAGGTTGTCCATCTGGTCGTCACGGAACGGGAAGCCGGTACCCAGCAGGGCGCCGTCGAGGCTGGTGCGACCGCTGACGCGCAGGCGGCGACCGTTCAACTGGGCGCCACGGCCACGGCTGGCGGTGAATTCTTCCTGGCGAACCGGGTCCAGCACAACGGCGTGTTCCAGGCGGCCACGGTATTTGCAGGCAATGCTCACGGCAAAGTGCGGGATACCGCGCAGGAAGTTGGTGGTGCCATCCAGTGGGTCGATGATCCACAGGTAGTCTTCGCCTTCGCCGCTACCTTTGTGCAAACCGGTTTCTTCACCGAGGATGCCGTGGGTAGGGTAGGCCTTGCGCAGCGCGTCGATGATTTTCTGCTCGGCGGCGCGATCCACCTCGGATACGTAATCCTTGGCGTCTTTTTCGTCGACCTTGATGGTATCCAGGCGCTCGATGGAGCGGAAGATCAATTCACTGGCGCTGCGGGCGGCGCGCAGCGCGATATTCAGCATGGGCTGCATGGATGTGTCACCTAAGGTTGTTAAAGAAAGCCGAGCATTCTAGCAGAAACTTTCTTCAGGTGAAGGACGACGTTACCTTTCATGGCATAACCTTAGGCTGTTCTGTAAGATTTGCTCCCCTTTCCCGTGTCCGAGAGCGCCTCCCTTGCTGCAAAACATCCGTGTCGTCCTCGTCAATACCAGTCATCCCGGCAATATCGGCGGCGTGGCGCGAGCCATGAAGAACATGGGGCTGACGCGCCTGGTGCTGGTGGAGCCGCGTGTGTTCCCGCACCACGAGGCCGATGCGCGCGCGTCCGGCGCCAATGACATCCTCGAAAAAGCCCAGGTCGTTGCCACCCTGGAAGACGCCCTGGTCGGCTGCAACCTGGTGCTCGGCACCAGCGCTCGCGACCGTCGCATCCCCTGGCCGCTGCTGGATCCTCGCGAATGCGGGACCAAAGTCGTGGAAGAGGCCGCCGGCGGCGCTGAAATCGCCTTGGTATTCGGCCGTGAAGACTCCGGCCTGACCAATGAAGAGCTGCAGCGATGTCATTATCACGTGCACATCCCATCAGACCCCGAGTTCAGTTCGCTGAACCTCGGGGCAGCGGTGCAGGTGTTGAGCTATGAAGTGCGCATGGCCTGGCTGGCCGCTGAAGGCCAGCCAAGCAAGGTTGAAAAGGACGAGGTTGCATCGACCAAGAGTGGCGAACTGGCCACCATGGACGAGCTTGAGCGGTTCTATGAGCACCTGGAGCAAACCCTGGTGGCCATCGAATTCCTCGATCCGGAAAAACCGCGGCACTTGATGGCGCGCCTGCGTCGGTTGTACGGACGCAGCTCGGTCAGCCGGGCAGAAATGAATATATTGCGTGGCATCCTCACGGAAACCCAGAAAGCGGCCCGTGGCGAGCTTCTTAAACGGAAGGATTAAAAATGTTCGAGCGTTTGCGAGAAGATATCCAGAGTGTTTTCCACCGTGACCCGGCGGCGCGCAACGCCTTTGAAGTGCTGACCTGCTACCCGGGCATGCACGCGATCTGGATCCATCGCCTGTCCGGCGCCTTGTGGGGCATGGGCTGGAAATGGCTGGCGCGGCTGGTGTCGAACTTCGGCCGTTGGTTGACCGGGATTGAGATTCATCCGGGCGCCAAGGTCGGCCGCCGCTTTTTTATCGACCACGGCATGGGCATCGTTATCGGCGAGACCGCCGAGATTGGTGATGACGTGACCCTGTACCAGGGCGTGACCCTGGGTGGCACAACCTGGAACAAAGGCAAGCGCCACCCTACGCTTGAAGATGGCGTTGTAGTCGGGGCGGGCGCGAAGGTGCTCGGTCCGTTTACCGTGGGTGCGGGCGCCAAGGTCGGCTCCAATGCTGTGGTGACCAAGGCTGTACCGCCTGGCGCAACGGTTGTCGGCATTCCCGGGCGGATCATCGTCAAGCCGGAAGTGGGTGATGAGCAGGAAGCCAAGCGCAAGGCCATGGCCGAGAAGATCGGCTTCGATGCCTATGGCGTCAGCGAAGACATGCCTGACCCGGTAGCGCGTGCCATCGGTCAGTTGCTGGATCACCTGCAAGCGGTGGACGGCAAGCTGGACGGTATGTGCGGTGCCCTGAAAGACCTCGGCAGCAGCTACTGCGCCAAGGATCTGCCTGAGCTGCGCAAGGAAGACTTCGCCGAGATCAAGGACGAAAGCGCTACCAAAGCTGGCTGACTCTTGAGCCGGTCGCGATACCTGTGGGAGCTGGCTTGCCTGCGATGGCGGCGAGTCAGTGCCGGAAAGGCTGGCTGGCAAACCGCTATCGCAGGCAAGCCAGCTCCCACATTTGATCTCCATTGGTCTTGAGGTTGGGGGCTTGGCCCTGTTCCCGCTGGTCCATCCCGTCCCGCCCTGCTATGATTCGCGCGCCCTTTTTACGGGTATTCCTGACTAAAGTACTAGGTCTTATAGTTGACTTAAATACTCGGGAATCGCATACTTGCTCCCATTCTGAAACACCTTGGTACTTGTCCATGAGACTGACTACAAAAGGCCGATACGCGGTGACCGCCATGCTTGACCTGGCCTTGCACGCGCAAAATGGGCCGGTGTCCCTGGCCGATATCTCCGAGCGCCAAGGCATTTCCCTGTCCTACCTCGAGCAGTTGTTCGCCAAGTTGCGCCGCAGCAATCTGGTTTCCAGCGTTCGTGGTCCAGGCGGCGGCTATCAATTGTCCCGCGAGATGCAGGGCATCCAGGTCGCCCAGGTGATCGACGCGGTGAACGAATCCGTCGATGCCACCAAATGCCAGGGCCTGGGTGATTGCCACGCAGGCGATACCTGCCTTACGCACCACTTGTGGTGTGACCTGAGCCTGCAGATCCATGAGTTTTTGAGTGGTATCAGCTTGGCTGATCTTGTGACTCGCCGTGAGGTGCAAGAAGTAGCCCAGCGTCAGGACCAGCGCCGTTGCAACACCAAGGCGCCGCGTCTGGACAAGATTGAAGCGTCCGCCGTCGAGTGACAGCCGAAGAGCTAACGGCACGCCAGCCAGCCTGATTTAGGAGAAAGTCCATGAAATTGCCGATTTACCTTGATTACTCAGCGACCACCCCGGTTGATCCGCGTGTCGCGCAAAAGATGAGCGAATGCCTGCTGGTTGACGGAAACTTCGGTAACCCGGCGTCCCGTTCCCACGTTTTCGGCTGGAAAGCCGAAGAAGCAGTGGAAAACGCTCGTCGCCAGGTCGCTGACCTGGTGAATGCCGACCCACGTGAAATCGTCTGGACCTCCGGTGCCACCGAGTCCGACAACCTGGCAATCAAGGGTGCGGCGCATTTCTACGCGACCAAAGGCAAACACCTGATCACCACCAAGATTGAGCACAAGGCTGTCCTCGACACCATGCGCCAACTGGAGCGTGAAGGTTTTGAGGTTACCTACCTCGAGCCAACCACCGACGGTATCGTGACCCCTGCGATGATCGAAGCCGCGATGCGTGAAGACACCATCCTGGTTTCCGTGATCCACGTGAACAACGAAATCGGCACCATCAACGACATCGCCGCCATCGGCGAGCTGACCCGCTCCAAGGGCGTGTTGCTGCACGTCGACGCTGCGCAGTCCACCGGCAAGGTCGATATTGACCTGTCGAAACTGAAAGTCGACCTGATGTCGTTCTCTGCCCACAAGACCTACGGCCCTAAAGGCATTGGCGCGCTCTACGTGAGCCGCAAGCCTCGCGTACGTATCGAAGCCACCATGCACGGCGGCGGTCACGAGCGCGGCATGCGTTCGGGCACCCTGGCGACCCACCAGATCGTCGGCATCGGCGAAGCGTTCCGTGTGGCCAAGGAAGACATGGCTGCCGAAAACGTGCGCATCAAGGCCCTGAGCGATCGCTTCTACAAGCAGGTCGAGCACCTTGAAGAGCTGTACATCAACGGCAGCATGACCGCCCGTGTACCGCACAACCTGAATTTGAGCTTCAACTACGTCGAAGGCGAGTCGCTGATCATGGCGCTCAAGGACCTGGCGGTTTCGTCCGGCTCGGCCTGCACCTCGGCTTCCCTTGAGCCGTCTTACGTCCTGCGCGCCCTGGGCCGCAACGACGAACTGGCTCACAGCTCGATCCGCTTTACATTCGGCCGTTTCACCACCGAAGAAGAAGTCGACTACGCCGCGCAGAAAGTCTGCGAGGCCGTCACCAAGCTGCGTACCTTGTCCCCGCTGTGGGACATGTACAAGGACGGTGTCGACATTTCCAAGATCGAGTGGGCGGCACACTAAATATAGAAGCCGCCACCCAAAAGGCTCTGTAAAGACGTGGCGGAAAACGCAGGCGTATTTGCAGGGTTCCAGAGCGGCCCTGATGAGTGAGGATTCAGTACCATGGCTTACAGCGAAAAGGTCATCGACCACTACGAAAACCCGCGCAACGTCGGCAAGATGAACGCGGAAGACCCTGATGTCGGCACCGGCATGGTCGGCGCTCCGGCGTGCGGTGACGTTATGCGCCTGCAGATCAAGGTCAACGAAGCTGGCGTTATCGAAGACGCCAAGTTCAAGACTTACGGTTGCGGTTCGGCCATCGCCTCCAGCTCCCTGGCGACCGAATGGATGAAAGGCAAGACCTTGGATGAGGCTGTGACTATCAGCAACACCCAGCTGGCCGAAGAACTGGCCTTGCCGCCAGTGAAAATCCACTGCTCGGTACTCGCAGAAGACGCCATCAAGGCGGCCGTTCGCGACTACAAGCAGAAGAAAGGCTTGATCTAAGCAATTTGGCGACGAGTAAGGAGTCACGATGGCTATCAGCATGACAGAAGCGGCTGCGCAGCACATTCGCCGCTCCCTGAATGGGCGCGGTAAAGGTGAGGGGATTCGTCTGGGTGTTCGCACCACAGGCTGTTCCGGCCTTGCCTACGTGCTGGAGTTTGTCGACGAGGTGGTCGAGGAAGATCAGGTGTTCGAGAGTCACGGCGAAAAAGTGATCATCGACCCGAAAAGCCTGACCTACCTGGACGGCACCGAACTCGATTTCGTCAAGGAAGGGTTGAACGAAGGCTTCAAGTTCAACAACCCCAACGTACGCGGTGAATGTGGCTGCGGCGAAAGCTTCAACATCTGAGGCTGATCGTGGGTACTCCTTGTCATTTCGCTTTGTTCGAGCTGCAGCCGAGTTTTCGACTGGACCTTGAACAGCTTGCCACGCGCTACCGTGAACTGGCGCGTGGGGTGCATCCGGACCGCTTCGCTGACGCTTCCGAGCGTGAGCAACGCCTGGCGCTGGAGCAATCAGCCAGCCTCAACGAAGCCTATCAGACGCTCAAGAACCCTCCCAAACGCGCGCGCTACCTGCTCGCGATGGGCGGTCGCGAGCTGCCGCTTGAAGTCACGGTCCAGGACCCTGATTTCCTGATGCAGCAGATGCAATGGCGCGAGGAGCTTGAAGAACTGCAGGACGAGGCTGATCTGGCCGGAGTCGCAGTGTTCAAGCGCCGTCTGAAAGTGGCCCAGGATGAACTCAACGAAAGCTTCGCAGCCTGTTGGGATGATGCGGCGCAGCGTGAACAGGCCGAACGCCTGATGCGGCGCATGCAGTTCCTCGACAAGCTCACCTACGAAGTGCGCCAGTTAGAAGAGCGCCTCGACGATTAACCCAGTGCCGCCCAGGTTGCACGCCTGATATACAGATAAGTCCTGATTACCATGGCCCTACTGCAGATCGCCGAACCCGGTCAAAGTCCTCAACCGCACCAGCGTCGTCTGGCGGTCGGGATTGACTTGGGCACTACCAATTCGCTGGTCGCTGCATTGCGCAGCGGTCTTTCCGAGCCGCTGCCCGACGCGGATGGCCAGGTCATCCTGCCGTCTGCCGTGCGTTATCACGCTGACCGCACCGAAGTGGGCGAGTCGGCCAAGCTGGCGGCGTCTACCGATCCTTTGAATACCGTGCTGTCGGTCAAGCGCTTGATGGGTCGTGGTTTGTCCGACGTCAAGCAGCTGGGCGACCAGCTTCCCTACCGCTTTGTCGGCGGTGAATCACATATGCCGTTCATCGACACGATCCAGGGCCCGAAAAGCCCGGTGGAAGTGTCGGCCGATATCCTCAAGGTCTTGCGCCAGCGCGCCGAGACCACCTTGGGTGGCGAACTGGTAGGTGCGGTGATTACTGTTCCTGCATATTTCGATGACGCTCAGCGCCAGGCCACCAAGGATGCGGCGAAACTTGCCGGCCTGAACGTGCTGCGCCTGCTCAACGAGCCGACCGCAGCCGCTGTGGCTTACGGCCTGGATCAGCACGCCGAAGGCCTGGTGGCTATTTACGACCTGGGCGGCGGTACCTTTGATATTTCGATCCTGCGCCTGACCGGCGGTGTCTTCGAAGTGTTGGCTACCGGTGGCGATACCGCTCTGGGTGGCGATGACTTCGATCACGCCATTGCTGGCTGGATCATCACCAGCGCCGGCTTGTCTGCCGACCTGGACCCGGGTGCGCAACGTAATTTGCTGCAAACTGCCTGTGCCGCCAAAGAAGCGCTGACTGATGCTGCGTCGGTTGAAGTTTCCTACGGTAGCTGGTCGGCTCAACTAACCCGCGAAGCGTTCGATTCGTTGATCGAACCGATGGTCGCCCGCAGCCTGAAAGCCTGCCGCCGCGCCGTGCGTGATTCCGGTGTCGAGCTGGAAGACGTGGTCGCCGTGGTCATGGTGGGTGGTTCGACCCGCGTGCCGCGTGTTCGTGAGGCGGTAGCTGAAGCCTTCGGCCGTCAGCCGCTGACTGAAATCGACCCGGATCAAGTGGTGGCCATTGGTGCCGCGATCCAGGCCGACACCCTCGCCGGTAACAAGCGCGATGGTGGCGAACTGCTTCTGCTCGACGTGATTCCGTTGTCTCTGGGGCTGGAAACCATGGGCGGCCTGATGGAGAAGGTGATTCCCCGCAACACCACCATCCCCGTTGCCCGCGCCCAGGACTTCACGACTTACAAAGATGGCCAGACGGCCATGATGATTCACGTGCTGCAAGGCGAGCGTGAGCTCATCAGCGACTGCCGTTCCCTGGCGCGCTTCGAATTGCGCGGCATTCCGGCGATGGTGGCTGGTGCGGCGAAGATTCGCGTCACCTTCCAGGTCGACGCCGACGGCTTGCTCAGCGTTGCCGCTCGCGAACTGGCCTCCGGCGTTGAAGCCAGCATCCAGGTCAAGCCGTCCTACGGCCTGACCGACGGCGAAATCGCCAAGATGCTCAAGGATTCGTTCCAGTACGCCGGTGACGACAAGGTCGCCCGCGTGCTGCGTGAGCAGCAAGTCGACGCCCAGCGCCTGCTCGAAGCGGTTCAGGGCGCCCTTGAAGCTGACGGCGAGCGTCTGCTGGATGCCGAAGAGCGCATGGTTATCGACCTGCAAATGCAGGAACTGGCTGAATTGATGAAAGGCACCGATGGTTACGCCATCGAGCAACAGACCAAGCGCCTGTCGCAAGTGACCGATGCCTTTGCCGCCCGTCGCATGGACCAGACGGTGAAAGCCGCCCTGGCGGGCCGCAACTTGAACGAACTTGAGGATTAACTGATGCCGCAGATCATTTTTCTGCCACACGCCGAGCATTGCCCGGACGGTATGGTTGTGGAGGCTGAGACCGGCAAGTCCATTCTCGAAGTCGCTCACGATAACCACATCGAGATCGAAAGCGCCTGCGGCGGCGTCAACGCCTGTACCACGTGCCATTGCATCATCCGCGAAGGTTTCAATAGCCTGGAAGAGGCTGATGAGCTGGAAGAGGACTATCTTGATAGGGCGTGGGGCCTTGAGCCGACGTCGCGATTGAGCTGTCAGGCAAAAGTGGGAACAGAAGACCTTACCGTCGAAATTCCGAAGTATTCGCTCAACCATGCCGCCGAAGCGCCGCATTGATTCAAGGAAATGTCATGAGCCTGAAATGGGTTGATGTACAAGAAATCGCTATACAACTTGCTGAAGCTCACCCGGATGTCGATCCTCTGTCGGTGAACTTCGTCAAGTTGCGCAACCTGGTGATGCAGCTGCCTGAATTTGACGACATCCCGGATCGGGGTGGCGAAAAGGTTCTTGAGGCGATACAAGGCCTGTGGATCGAAGAAGCAGACTGAATCGCCTTTTTACGCAGTTAGGCAATACCCAAGAACCCGCGTATAATTCGCGGGTTTAATTTTTCGCAAATTACCGTTTCTGGAGTTACACCATGGCTGTTCAACGTACTTTCTCCATCATCAAGCCTGACGCTGTTGCAAAAAACGTCATCGGCGAGATCACCACTCGTTTCGAAAAAGCCGGCCTGAAGGTTGTAGCTTCGAAACTCAAGCAACTGTCCAAGGCTGAAGCTGAAGGCTTCTACGCTGAGCACAGCGCTCGTGGTTTCTTCGGCGACCTGGTTGCCTTCATGATCTCCGGCCCTGTTGTTGTTCAGGTTCTGGAAGGCGAAAACGCTATCGCTTTGAACCGTGAGCTGATGGGCGCTACCAACCCTAAAGAAGCTGCTGCCGGCACCATCCGTGCTGACTTCGCTGAATCGATCGACGCCAACGCCGTTCACGGTTCGGACTCCGAAGCCGCTGCTGCCCGCGAAATCTCGTACTTTTTCGCTGCTACTGAAGTAACCGCTCGCTAAGCATTGGCTTAAAAGAGCGAAGGTGAATCCATGACTACATTGACTGCAAAAACCAACCTGCTGGGTCTGACTCAACAGGAAATGGAAAAATTCTTCGACTCAATCGGGGAGAAGCGTTTTCGTGCCGCTCAGGTAATGAAGTGGATTCACCATCTTGGCGTCGATGATTTCGACGCCATGACGAACGTCAGCAAGGCCCTGCGCGACAAGCTCAAGGCCATTGCCGAAGTTCGCGGGCCCGAAGTGGTCAGCGAGGACATTTCCACCGATGGCACCCGTAAGTGGGTGGTGCGCGTGGCGTCCGGCAGCTGCGTCGAGACCGTGTACATTCCCCAGGGCAAGCGCGGCACTCTGTGCGTTTCGTCCCAGGCAGGCTGTGCCCTGGACTGCAGTTTCTGCTCCACCGGCAAGCAAGGTTTCAACAGCAACCTCACCGCCGCCGAAGTCATCGGCCAGGTGTGGATTGCCAATAAATCGTTCGGCAGCATCCCGGCGACCGCCGACCGTGCCATCACCAACGTGGTGATGATGGGCATGGGCGAGCCGCTGCTGAACTTCGACAACGTTGTTGCGGCCATGCACCTGATGATGGACGACCTGGGCTACGGCATCTCCAAGCGCCGCGTGACCCTGTCGACCTCCGGCGTGGTACCGATGATCGATGAGCTGGCCAAGCACATCGACGTCTCCCTGGCGTTGTCGCTGCACGCACCGAATGACGCATTGCGTAACCAATTGGTGCCGATCAACAAGAAGTATCCGCTTAAGATGCTGCTCGAATCTTGCCAGCGCTACATGGCGACCTTGGGCGAAAAGCGTGTGTTGACCATTGAGTACACCATGCTCAAGGACATCAACGACAAGGTCGAGCACGCGGTCGAGATGATCGAGTTGCTCAAGAACGTACCGTGCAAGATCAACCTGATTCCGTTTAACCCGTTTCCCCATTCTGGCTATGAGCGGCCGAGCAACAACGCCATCCGCCGTTTCCAGGATCAACTGCACCATGCAGGCTTCAATGTCACCGTGCGCACCACCCGCGGCGAAGACATCGATGCGGCATGTGGCCAATTGGTAGGACAGGTGCTGGATCGCACCCGTCGCAGCGAACGTTATATCGCCGTGCGTGAATTGAGTGCCGCCGACGATATGCCGCAAAGCGCCGCGACTCGAACCTGAGAGAGGATCTCTATGCCCTTGCGCCTTGCGCTGCTTTTGCTTGTTGCCAGCCTCGCGGCTGGCTGTGTTTCATCGGGCCATGACAGCCCGTTGCAAACCGGCAAGGGCCGTGACGAAGCGCGCGCTGCCTATGTGCAACTGGGCTTGGGGTACTTGCAGCAAGGGATGACCGAACAGGCCAAGGTGCCGCTGAAGAAGGCCCTTGAGCTGGATGGCAGCGACGCTGACGCCAATGCTGCGCTGGCTTTGGTGTTCCAGGCCCAGGCCGAGCCTGAATTGGCCGATCAATATTTCCACAAGGCCCTGGCCACACGCCCTGGCGACCCAAGACTGCTGAATAACTACGGCAGTTTTTTGTTTGCGCAGAAACGTTATGCCCAGGCATCCGAATATTTCCAGCAGGCTGCGGCCGATACCCTCTATCCTGAGCGTTCGCGGGTTTTCGAGAACCTGGGGGTGACCTCAATGCTTCTCGGCCAGCGCGACACCGCACGCCAGCAACTGGAAAAAGCCCTGCACCTGAACCAGCGCCAGCCACGGGCCTTGCTCGAAATGGCTGAGTTGTCCTTCGAAGACAGGCATTATGTGCCGGCACGTGACTATTACGAGCGTTTTAGCCTGCTGAGCGGGCAAAATGCACGTAGTCTATTGCTCGGTGTGCGCCTGGCGACGGTTCATGAAGAACGCGACAAGGCCGCACGTTTTGGCCAGCAACTCGAACGACTCTATCCCGGTACGCCGGAATATCAGCAATACCTGTCGGAGCAATGATGAAAGCGGCGCACCCGGAAGTTGTAGCAGCTAATCGTGGAAACCCAGGCGAGACCTTGCGTCAGGCCCGCGAAAGCAATGGTTGGTCGCTGGCAGAAGTGGCCCTCAAGCTCAATTTGACCACGACTTCATTGGGCAACCTTGAAGCTGGCGCATTCGACAAGCTGCCAGGGCACACCTTTGCCCGCGGCTATATCCGCGCCTACGCCAAGTTGCTGGGTATCGACCAGGCTGCATTGGTCCAGGAGTTCGACCAAATCACCGGTACCGATTCCCAGGGCAGCAATGTCCATGGTCTTGGCCGCATTGAAGAGCCTGTGCGGGTTTCCCACACCATTTTGCGCATTGTCAGCCTGTTGCTGCTCATCGCCGTGATCGGCGGTGGTTTTGTATGGTGGCAGGATCAGACCGCCCAGCGTGGCAAAGACTTGTCCAGCAACGCCATGGAGCACGTCGAAGTCGAAAGCGCCGACGGCACCACCCAGATTCATCCGTTGGATGAGCCGGAAGACCAGGCCGTGGCCCAGGGGCAGGCGGCGCCTGAGGCAGAGCCAAGCGCCGAGCAGCCTGCGCCCGAAGCAGGTACTGCCGCCGCAGTGGCACCCGTCGCACCCGCTCCAGCGGTTGCAGTGACGCCTGCTGCTCCAGCTCATACGCCAGCAACGCCAGCAACGCCAGCAGTACCGGCGCAGGCTCCGGCAACAACGGCTCCCGTCGCCCCGGCGATTTCCGCGCCAACCACCCCGGTACTGATCGCCGGTGATGGTCGAGTCCAAATTACCTACGTCGCTGACTGCTGGACGCAAGTCTCCGATGGCAACGGCAAGGTGCTGTTCAGTGGTCTGAAGCGTAAGGGAGATACACTTGACCAGGGCGGCAAGCCTCCTTTGACGCTGCGTCTGGGCTTTGCCCGTGGCGCGCAAGTGGCCTACAACGGCCAGCCTGTGGACGTGGCGCCGTTCACCAGTGGCGAGACTGCTCGCCTCAAGTTGGGACAATAAAGTCATGCACGGCGAATCTCCAATCAAACGTCGCGTATCGCGCAAGATCTGGGTCGGCTCGGTGCCGGTGGGCGGCGATGCCCCCATCGCAGTACAAAGCATGACCAACAGCGACACCAATGATGTGGCGGCCACTGTCGCCCAGATCAACCGCCTGGAAGCGGCGGGCGTCGACATCGTGCGTGTATCCGTACCGGATATGGACGCTGCCGAAGCCTTTGGCCGCATCAAGCAACTGGTCAAGGTGCCGCTGGTCGCCGATATCCACTTCGACTACAAGATCGCGTTGCGCGTGGCCGAGTTGGGCGTCGATTGCCTGCGGATCAACCCGGGCAACATCGGTCGTGAAGACCGGGTTCGCGCCGTGGTGGATGCCGCCCGTGATCGCGGGATTCCAATTCGCATCGGCGTCAACGCCGGCTCCCTGGAAAAAGACCTGCAAAAGAAATACGGCGAGCCGACGCCGGCCGCACTGGTCGAGTCCGCGCTGCGCCACGTTGAACACCTCGAACGCCTGAATTTCCAGGACTTCAAGGTCAGCGTAAAGGCTTCCGACGTGTTCATGGCGGTAGAAGCGTACCGCCTGCTGGCCAAGGAAATCGTCCAGCCGCTGCACCTGGGTATCACCGAAGCCGGCGGTTTACGCTCAGGCACAGTGAAATCTGCGGTGGGTCTCGGTATGCTGCTGGCCGACGGGATTGGCGATACTATTCGCATCTCCCTCGCGGCAGACCCGGTAGAGGAAGTGAAAGTCGGTTACGACATTCTCAAATCCCTGCATTTGCGTTCCCGTGGCATCAACTTCATTGCCTGCCCGAGCTGCTCGCGGCAGAACTTCGACGTGGTGAAAACCATGAACGAACTGGAAGTACGCCTCGAAGACCTGCTGGTGCCGCTGGATGTCGCGGTGATCGGCTGTGTGGTCAACGGGCCGGGTGAGGCCAAAGAGGCCCATGTGGGCCTGACCGGTGGTACGCCAAACCTGATTTACATCGACGGCAAGCCGTCGCAGAAATTGACGAATGACAATCTGGTGGATGAGCTGGAACGGCTGATCCGCCAGAAAGCGGCCGAAAAGGTCGAAGCTGACGCAGCGGTTATCGCGCGCGGCTGATCGAACGAATTTAAGGATTTGATGTGAGCAAGTCTCTGCAAGCCATTCGTGGCATGAACGACATCCTGCCTGAGCAGACGCCCCTGTGGCGCTACTTCGAGGGCACTGTCGCGCGCCTGCTGGATAACTACGGTTACAAGCAGATCCGCATGCCGATCGTCGAGTTCACCGAGCTGTTCAAGCGCTCCATCGGTGAAGTGACCGACATCGTCGAAAAAGAGATGTACACCTTCGAAGACCGCAACGGTGACTCCCTGACCCTGCGTCCGGAAGGTACTGCCGCGTGTGTGCGTGCGGTGCTCGAACATGGTCTCACCGGCGGTGGCCAGCCGCAGAAGCTCTGGTACATCGGCCCGATGTTCCGCCACGAGCGTCCGCAGAAAGGCCGTTATCGCCAGTTTCACCAGATCGGCCTGGAAGTCTTCAACCTAGACGGTCCGGACATCGACGCCGAGCTGATCGTGCTGACCTGGCGCCTGTGGGGCATGCTGGGCATCCGCGATGCGGTCAAGCTTGAACTCAACAGCCTGGGCACCAGCGAATCCCGGGGCCGCTACCGCGAAGCCCTGGTGGAATTCCTGTCGGCCCACCTGGACAAGCTGGACGAAGACAGCCAGCGCCGCCTGAAAACCAACCCGCTGCGAGTACTGGACACCAAGAACGCCGAGACCCAGGCCGCACTGGTGGACGCGCCGAAAATGGCCGACTACCTTGACGACGAGTCCCGTATCCACTTCGAGGGCCTCAAGGCTCGCCTGGATGCAGCCGGTATTCCTTACGTCATCAACCCGAAACTGGTGCGTGGCCTCGATTACTACAGCAAGACCGTGTTCGAGTGGGTCACCGACAAGCTCGGCGCCCAGGGCACGGTGTGTGCCGGTGGTCGTTACGACGGCCTGGTCGAGCAGATGGGCGGCAAGCCGACCACCGGCGTAGGTTTTGCCATGGGCATCGAGCGGCTGATCCTGCTGCTGGAAACCCTGGAGCAGGTTCCCGAAGAAATCTCCCGTCAGGTGGACGTGTATTTCTGTGCCTTTGGCGAGGCGGCCGAACTGGCTGCCCTGGCCCTGAGCGAGAAACTGCGCGACCAACTGCCGAACCTGCGCCTGCAAGTCAATGCCGGCGCCGGCAGCTTCAAAAGCCAGTTCAAGAAAGCCGACAAGAGCGGTGCGTTGTATGCACTGATCCTGGGTGATGATGAGTTGGCCCAGCAAGTGGTAAGTTTCAAACCCCTGCGTGGTCAGGGTGAACAACAAAGCATTGCCTTTGATGCGCTTGCAGCGCACCTGGCCACCTGCATCGTGCAGGGTTGAAGCTGTCAAACAGCCGATTTAGCGATTAAGGAGTATTGGGGTGTCGAGTACTGATGATGACCAGCTGGCCGAGTTCAAAGACTGGTGGCAGCGCAACGGCAAGCCCCTGGTCACTGGCGGCTTGCTGGCTTTAGTAGTGGTGTTCGGCTGGCAAGCCTGGCACAAGTATCAGGCTAACCAGTCGCAAGGCGCCTCGATTATCTATCAGCAACTGCTGGAAACCACGCTGACGCCAAACGGCAAGCCTGACCTGGCCCAGGTTGCAGACCTGGCCGGCAAGCTGAAGAGCGAATTCGGCGGTAGCACCTACGCGCAATACGGCAGCCTGTTCGTCGCAAAAGTTGCGGTCGACAACGGCAAGCTGGATGACGCAGCCTCCGAGCTGAAAGCCATCACCGACAAGCCGGCCAACCCGACACTGGGTGAAATCGCACGTCAGCGTCTGGCTCAGGTACTGGCGGCACAGAACAAGGCCGATGAAGCACTGAAACTGCTCGACGGCGATGCTGACAAGGCATTCCTGGCCACTCGTGAAGAGCTCAAGGGCGACCTCCTGGTCCAATTGGGTCGTACCGACGAAGCCAATGCTGCGTACCAAAAAGCCAAGGCGGCGCTGTCTGATGAAGCGGCGGTCGGTGGCTTACAAATCAAGCTCGACGACTTGGCCAAAGGGGATGCGTGACGTGATCCGTTGGAAACATGCAGCATTGCTGGCTCTGGCCGTTTTGGCCGCGGGTTGCAGCAGCAACAGCAAAAAAGAACTGCCTCCGGCCGAGCTGACCAGCTTCAAGGAAGAAGTGGTCCTGCAAAAGCAGTGGAGCCGCTCCATTGGTGACGGTCAGGGCGATCTGTACAACCTGATGGTCCCGGCGATCGACGGTGACACTATCTACGCCGCTGATTCCACCGGTGTTGTGGTCTCCATGGATCGCATGAACGGCGACGTCAAGTGGAAGAAAGACCTCGAACTGCCTGTGTCCGGCGCCGTTGGCGTGGGTTCTGGCCTGGTGATGCTCGGCACGCTGAAAGGCGACGTCGTGGCACTGGATTCGAGCACCGGTGAAGAGAAATGGCGCGCTCGCGTGACCAGTGAAGTGCTCTCGCCGCCGGCTACCAACGGTGACGTGGTTGTCGTGCAGACCCAGGATGACCGTGTGATCGGCCTTGACGCCGCCACCGGTAACCAGCGCTGGTTGTATGACAGCACGCCGGCGGTCCTGACCTTGCGCGGTACCAGCGGTCCGGTTGTGACCAGCAACCTGGCACTGGCAGGCCTGTCGACCGGTAAAGTGGTCGCCCTGGACACCCAGAACGGCGTGCCGGCCTGGGAAACCCGGGTCGCGATTCCTCAAGGTCGTTCGGAACTGGACCGCGTAGTGGACATCGACGGTGGCTTGCTGCTGTCGGGTGATACCCTTTACGTCGCTACTTATCAGGGCCGTGTTGCGGCGCTGGACGTGCAGAGCGGCCGGATCAACTGGCAGCGTGATGCTTCCAGCTACGCCGGTGTCGCCCAAGGGTTTGGCAGCGTCTACGTAAGCCTGGCGTCCGGCACCGTTGAAAGTGTCGACGAGCGTTCCACCACTGCATTGTGGAGCAACGACTCCCTGGCCCGCCGTCAGTTGTCGGCACCGGAAGTGTTCTCCAGCTACGTAGCGGTAGGCGACTTTGAAGGTTACCTGCACCTGCTGAGCCAGGTGGACGGTCGCTTCGTGGGTCGCGAACGTATCGACAGCGACGGCCTGCGTGCCCGTCCGCTGGTGGTAGGTAACATGCTTTACGTGTATGGCAACAGCGGCAAACTGGAAGCGCTGACCATCAAGTAATGGTTTGACTATGCTTGGGGTAATTCCCAGGCGGCCCTGCTTCGGCAGGGCATGCGGCGCTTTCGAGCGCTGCCCCGAGCACCAGCCGCTGCCTTGCAGCGGCTTTTGTATTTTCTGAAATAACGAAGTGGAGAGCCGCATGGTTCCCGTAATCGCCCTGGTGGGCCGACCGAACGTCGGCAAGTCCACCTTGTTCAACCGCCTGACCAGGACTCGCGACGCCATCGTCGGCGACTTGTCCGGTCTGACCCGTGATCGCCAATACGGTGAGGCAAAGTGGCAAGGGCGCTCCTACATTATTGTCGACACCGGTGGTATCTCCGGTGACGAGCATGGCATGGACGAAAAGATGGCCGAGCAGTCGCTGCTGGCCATTGAAGAAGCTGATGTCGTGTTGTTCCTGGTGGACGCCCGCGCGGGCTACACCGCTGCAGACCAGATGATTGGCGAGCACCTGCGCAAGCGCAACAAGCGTTCCTACGTGGTGGCCAACAAGATCGACAATATCGATCCTGAAATGGCCCGCGCCGAGTTCAGCCCGATGGGCCTGGGCGATGCGATCCCGATCGCCGGTGCCCACGGTCGCGGCATCACCCAGATGCTGGAAATCGCCCTGCGCGACTTCCCGCGTGATGACGTGGATGAAGTCGAAGGCGAAGAAGAAATCGTTGCCGAAGGCGAGGAAGCCAAGCGCATTCCTGGCCCAAGCGAAAAAGACGGTATCAAGATCGCGATCATCGGCCGTCCGAACGTCGGCAAGTCGACCCTGGTCAACCGCATGCTCGGTGAAGACCGGGTAATCGTCTATGACGAGCCGGGCACCACTCGCGACAGCATCTACATCCCGTTCGAGCGTAACGACGAGAAGTACACGCTGATCGACACTGCCGGTGTGCGCAAGCGCGGCAAGATCCACGAAGAAGTTGAAAAGTTCTCCGTGGTGAAAACCCTGCAGGCGATCAAAGACGCCAACGTAGTGATCTTCGTCATGGACGCCCGCGAAGGCGTGGTAGACCACGACCTGAACTTGCTGGGCTTTGCCCTGGAAGCCGGTCGCGCCCTGGTGATTGCGATCAACAAGTGGGACGGCATGACGCCGAGCGAGCGCGACTACGTCAAGGTCGAGCTGCAGCGTCGCCTGTTCTTCGTCGAGTTTGCCGATATCCACTTTATCTCGGCACTGCACGGTACCGGCGTGGGTAACCTCTACGCCTCGGTGCAGAACTCGTTCAAGTCCGCGGTTACCCGCTGGCCGACCAACCGCCTGACCCAGATTCTTGAAGATGCGGTCAGCGAGCACGCGCCGCCGATGGTCAACAACCGTCGCATCAAGCTGCGCTACGCTCACTTGGGTGGTGCCAACCCGCCGATTATCGTGATTCACGGTAACCAGCTGGAGAAGGTGCCGAAGTCCTACGTGCGTTACCTGGAAAATACCTACCGCCGTGTCTTGAAACTGGTCGGTACGCCGATCCGTATCGAGTTCAAGGGCGGCGAGAACCCGTACGAAGGTAACAAGAACAGCCTCACCGACCGCCAGGTAAACAAAAAGCGCCGGATGATGACGCACCACAAGAAGGCCGACAAAAAGCGCCGCGACAAGCGCTGATCCTGATCGGTTGAAAAAGGGCTCTTTCAGAGCCCTTTTTTTGTGCCTGGCGGTTGACCCTTCGCGGCATGCAGCTTAAAACTTGGGGCTCACCGCAAGGGGCGCACCGATGATCACCAGTAAGCTGCCGAATGTCGGCACCACCATCTTCACCACCATGTCGCAACTCGCTGCCGAAACCGGTGCGCTCAACCTGTCCCAGGGCTTTCCCGACTTTAACGGGCCCCAGGAGTTGCTCAATGGAGTGGGCAGACACATTGCCCTGGGCCATAACCAATACGCCCCGATGACCGGCCTGCCGGTACTGCGCCAGCAAGTGGCGGCCAAGATCGCCCGCAGCTATGGCGCAACGGTGAATGCCGACAGCGAAGTGACCATCACCCCAGGCGCCACTGAAGCGATCTTCTGTGCGATCCAGGCGGTGATCCGCAGCGGTGATGAAGTCATCGTGTTCGATCCGGCCTACGACAGCTACGAGCCTTCTGTGGAACTGGCAGGCGGTCGCTGCGTACACGTGCAACTGGGCCTGGATGATTTCGCCCTGGACTTCGAGCAACTGCGCGCTGCGCTGTCGCCGCGCACCCGCATGATCATCCTCAACAGCCCGCATAACCCCACCGGTGCCCTGATCAGCCGTGCCGAGCTGGACCAGTTGGCCGAGTTGATCCGCGACCGCGACATCTACCTGGTCAGCGACGAGGTCTACGAGCACCTGGTGTTCGACGGTGTGCCCCACGTCAGCGTGCTGGCCCACGAAGAGCTGTATCAGCGTGCGTTTGTGGTCAGTTCGTTCGGCAAGACCTACCACGTCACCGGCTGGAAAACCGGCTACGTGGTCGCGCCGCCAGCCCTCAGCGCCGAGCTGCGCAAGGTGCATCAATATGTCAACTTTTGCGGCGTGACCCCGTTGCAGTACGCTTTGGCAGACTTCATGGCCGAACACCCGGAACACGTCGAGGAGCTGCCGGCTTTTTATCAAGCCAAGCGCGACCTGTTCTGCGACCTGCTGGAACCGTCGCGTTTCAGCTTTACCCGGGTGGCCGGTACCTACTTTCAATTGGTGGATTACTCACAGATTCGCCCGGACCTGGATGACGTCGCCATGTCGCTGTGGATGACCCGCGAGCATGGCGTAGCAACCATCCCGGTCTCGGTGTTCTACCAGAACCCACCGCAAGGCCAGCGCCTGGTGCGACTGTGCTTTGCCAAACGCGAGGAGACGCTGCGTCAAGCAGCCGAGAAACTATGCGTGATCTGAGTGCACTGCCCAACCTGAACATCGCCCTGGTGCAAACCACCCTGGCCTGGCACGACCGCCAGGCCAACCTGGAGCATTTTGAACTGCTGCTGGAACAGGCCAAGGGTGCCGACCTGATCGTGCTACCGGAGATGTTCACCACCGGTTTCTCGATGGAATCGGAAACCCTCGCCGAGCCTGAAAACGGCCCCACCCATCAATGGCTGCAGGCCCAGGCGAAGAAGTACAACGCGGTGATCACCGGCAGCGTGATCATCCAGGCCGCCGACCGCAGTCACCGCAATCGCCTGCTGTGGGCGCGACCGGATGGTGAGGTGTTGCACTACGACAAGCGTCACCTGTTCCGTATGGCCGGTGAACACGACCACTACACCCCCGGCGAGCGCCAGGTGCAGTTCGAACTCAAGGGGTGGCGGATTCGTCCGTTGATCTGCTACGACCTGCGATTCCCGGTGTGGAGTCGTGACGCCCAGGACACTGACTTGCTGCTGTACACCGCCAACTGGCCGGGCGCACGTCGCCAGCACTGGAACCGTCTGCTGCCGGCACGGGCCATTGAAAACCTGTGCTACGTGGCGGCGGTGAATCGGGTGGGCACGGACGGCAAGGGCTTTGCCTACACCGGCGACAGCCAGGTCGTGGACTTCCAGGGCGAAAGCCTGCTGAGCGCAGGGGAGGCGGACGGGGTGTTCCAGGTGTGCCTGGACGCAGCGGAATTGGCGGAGTACCGCACACGCTTCCCGGCGAACCTGGATGCGGACAGCTTCGAGTTCACCTGAAGGATTTTAAATCGTTCCCACGCTCTGCGTGGGCACGCCTCTTGTGACGCTCCGCGTCACGCTTCGGGACGCGGAGCGTCCGAGCTGCATTCCCACGCGGAGCGTGGGAACGATCATAAAAAAGCCCCTGGATTCTCATCCCGGGGCCTTTTGCATTTCAGCGGTCAGTGCTTACGCCGCTTTCGCTTCCAGCTGGCTCAACGAGCGGTTCAGCGCGCTGAACACCGCCTTGAAGCTCGCCGTGGTGATGTTTTCATCAATGCCCACGCCATGCACCGGACGCTCACCGTTCACTCGCAGCTCGATGTAGGCCGCTGCCTTGGCATTGGTGCCGGCACCAATCGCATGTTCGTTGTAATCCATGATCTCCACACCAATCGGCAGCCCGGCCACCAGCGCTTCCAGGGCGCCGTTGCCCTTGCCGTGCCAGCGCAGGTTGGTTTCGCCCTGGCCCTTGCCGGAGACTTCAACTTCCACCGAGCTGTTGCCGTTCTCTTCCTGCAAGCGATGGCTGACCAGCGCGTAAGGAATGTTGGCTTGCAGGTATTCACGCTGCAACAAGCTGTAGATCTGCGCGGCGGTCATCTCCAGGCCCACTCGGTCGGTTTCGGCCTGTACCACCTGGCTGAACTCGATCTGCATGCGGCGCGGCAAGCTGATGCCGTATTCCTGCTCCAGCAGGTAGGCGATGCCGCCTTTGCCCGACTGGCTGTTGACGCGAATCACCGCCTCGTAGCTGCGGCCGATGTCGGCCGGGTCGATCGGCAAGTACGGCACTTCCCACAAGGCGTCGTCTTTCTGCTGGGTGAAGCCCTTGCGGATCGCGTCCTGGTGGGAGCCGGAGAAGGCGGTGTGAACCAGGTCGCCGACGTACGGGTGACGCGGGTGCACCGGGATCTGGTTGCACTCTTCGACAACTTTGCGAATACCGTCGATGTCGGAGAAGTCCAGCTGAGGGTCGAGGCCCTGGGTGTACATGTTCAAGGCCACGGTGACCAGGTCGACGTTACCGGTACGCTCGCCGTTGCCGAACAGGCAGCCTTCGACACGGTCGGCGCCGGCCATCAGGCCCAACTCGGTGGCGGCTACGCCGGTGCCACGGTCGTTGTGGGTGTGCAGGCTGATGATCACGCTGTCGCGACGGTTGATATGACGACCGAACCACTCGATCTGGTCGGCATAGATGTTCGGGGTGGCGCACTCGACGGTGGCTGGCAGGTTGAGGATCACCTTGTGCTCAGGCGTCGGGTTCCAGACCTCGATCACCGCGTCACAGACTTCCTTGGCGAACTCAAGCTCAGTGGCGCTGAACGTCTCTGGCGAGTATTCGAAGGTCCACTGGGTTTCCGGCTGCTGGGCGGCGTATTTGACGAACAGCTTGGCCGCGTTGACCGCGATCGCCTTGATGCCGTCCTTGTCCTGGTTGAACACGATGCGGCGGAACGACGGCGAGGTGGCGTTGTACAAGTGAACGATGGCTTTCTTCGCCCCGCGCAGGGATTCGAAGGTGCGCGCGATCAAGTCTTCACGGCCCTGGGTCAGCACCTGGATGGTGGTGTCCGCGGGGATGTGATTGTCTTCGATCAGGGTGCGCACGAAGTCGAAATCGGTTTGCGATGCGGCCGGGAAGGAGGCTTCGATTTCCTTCACACCGACGGCGACCAGGGTCTTCCAGAAACGCAGCTTTTTCACCGCGTCCATCGGTTCGATCAGCGACTGGTTGCCGTCGCGCAGGTCGGAACTGCACCAGATCGGCGCGGTGGTGATGGTTTTCGAAGGCCAGGTACGGTCCGGGATATCAATGGTCGGGAACGCGCGGTACTTCGAAGACGGGTCTTTGAGCATGCTCATCGGGAAATCCTTTGTCTAGGGGCCGAGAAAAGGCGGCCTGCCGTAAAACTGTTATTGGGGATAAAGCGGAAGACGAGGCAGATCGATTCAGCCTGGCAGTCGTGCGCTGACTAGGCACAGGCTGCGGTGCTGGCGGAGCTGAATGAGGGTGTGAGAGGTTTTCATAGGTCCAACCCTAACCGCCGGGGTGAAAGATGGCAAGCAGTCGGAAAAAATTGAGAGAAGTTCTGCTATTGCTGAGGAAAACGAGATTTTATGGTTGAGAATTGTGCGCGGGGTTGTTTTGTTTGCGCACCCTTTGCCGGGTGCGCAATTGAGCATCAGGGCTGAAACGCGCCGATAAAGATCGCCGGATCCACCCGTGCGTCGTTCAGGCTGATGTTCCAATGCATATGCGGCCCGGTCGCCCGGCCGGTGGAACCGACCTTGCCCACCACCGCACCACGAGCCAGTTGCTGGCCCACGCTCACATCAATCTTCGACATATGGCAGAACATGCTGATAAAGCCCTGGCCATGGTCGACAAACACGGTGTTGCCGTTGAAGAAGTAGTTGCCGGTCAGGATCACCTTGCCCGCTGCCGGGGTCTTGATCGGCGTGCCGGCGCCCACGGCAAAGTCCAGGCCGGAATGCGGATTCCGCTCCTCGCCATTGAAGAAACGTCGTACGCCGAACTTGCTCGACAGCGGCCCGTTCACCGGCTTGTCCAGCAGCAGGTTGCTCGGCGTGTTCGGGCTGAAACTGCGATACGCCTTGAGCTGGACCGCCAGCTCGCCTTCGATGCGCTTGAGTTGCGCCGGGTCCGGGTTCACCTGGCTCTTGTTCTTCAGGGTGATGTGCTGCTCGGGGTATTTCTTGAAGCCCACGACAAACGGCAGGTTCTGGCTGCCGCTGGTGATGCGTTGGGTGCCGGGCTTGACCGTCAGCGGGATGCCCACAATCGCCAACCAGTTGTTTTGCTCCTTCACCACCAGCACTGGGCGGTTCATGTAGGTGGCTTTGGGCGCCGTGGCCGAAGTGCCGAGGTCGACCACCGCCACGCCACCGGGCACCGGCTTGTTCAGCAGGCGGGTGATGTAGCTGTCGGCATGGGCGTTAAAGGTCAGGCACAGCAGCATCAACAAACTTAAAAAGCGTGGCATCAATCAATCCAGTAACGAGAGGGTGACGGGCGTCAGGTGGTTGTCTTCCACCCGTACCTGCAATTGGCCTTCACCGAGGCGCGCGGTCAGGCGCTGGCCGGTGTGGGTTTGCGCGGCGTTGCGAATCGCCTGGCCGCGTTCGTCGAGCAAGATGCTGTAGCCGCGTCCAAGCGTCGCCAGCGGGCTGACCACGTGCAGCGTCTGCACCTGGCTTTGCAGTTGCAGGCGACGGGCCTTGAGGCCTTCGCGCATGGCACGGGGCAGGCGTTCGGCAAGGCTGTCCAGGCGCTGGCGCAACAGCGCCAGTTGGCGGCCGGGGTGTTGGCCGGCGAGGCGGGTTTCCAGGCGGATCAAACGCTCGCGACGGGTGTTGAGGCTGCGCTCGAAGGCACGCCGCAGGCGCATGTCCAGGTCATCCAGGCGCTGGGCCTGTTGGCGCAGGCGCTCGCCCGGGTGACGCAGGCGACGAGCCATGCCTTCCAGGCGCAGGCGGTCGTGGGTCAGGCGGTTGCGCATCAGCATCACCAGGCGGCGGTGCAGGTTCTCTACCTGGCGAGTCAGGTGGCTGGAGTCTGGCGCCAACAGCTCGGCAGCGGCGGAAGGCGTTGGGGCGCGTACGTCGGCGACAAAGTCGCTGATCGACACATCGGTCTCATGGCCAACGGCGCTGACGATGGGCGTCACGCAGGCGTCCACGGCACGCGCCACGGCTTCTTCGTTGAAGCACCAGAGGTCTTCCAGCGACCCGCCGCCACGGGCCAGGATCAGCGCGTCGAAGCCGCGTGCATCGGCCAGCTTCAGTGCACGGACGATCTGCGCCACGGCTTCACGACCTTGTACGGCTGTCGGGATCAACGTCAGTTCCACGTTGGGCGCCCGGCGGCGGAACACGCTGATGATGTCGCGAATCACCGCACCGGTGGGCGAGCTGATAATCCCGATGCGCCGTGGGTGTGCGGGCAGCGGCACCTTGCGCTCGGCACTGAACAGGCCTTCGGCGCTGAGTTTTTCCTTCAGCGCGTCGAAGGCCAGGCGCAATGCGCCGTCACCGGCCGGCTCCACCGTGTCGAGAATCAGCTGATAGTCGCCACGGCCCTCAAACAGCGAGACCTTGCCCCGTACCTTCACCGCCAGGCCGTCTTTCAACGCCTGGCGCACCCGTGCGGCGTTCTGCCGGAACAGCGCACAACGCACCTGGGCGCCACTGTCCTTGAGGGTGAAATACACGTGGCCGGAGGCCGGGCGGGCGAGGTTGGAGATCTCGCCTTCGACCCAGATATTGGTGAACACGTCTTCCAGCAACACCCGCGCGCGGCCGTTGAGCTGGCTGACAGTCAGGACTTCGCGGTCCAGGCCCAGACGGGCAAAGGGATCTTTAATCATGGGCGGCAGTTTATAGGCATTCGTGCAGGGTTTGACAGAACTGCTCCACCAGCGCGCTCGGCGTTTGCTGGCAGGCGAGGGCGACGGTGCTTTGGCAATCGGGATCGGCCAGGGGTAAAAAATGAATGTTGGCCGGCGCAATGTCCTGCATCGACTCCGGCAGCAAGGCGATCCCGAATCCGGCCTGGATCAGCTGTAACTGCGTGGTCTTGCGCGACATCACCCGCGCCGCCTTGGGAAAAAATCCTGCACGCATGCACAACTCGGCTGACAGGTAACTCAGCCCTCCGCGCTGGGGGTGAGGGATCGAGATAAACGCTTCGTTCTTCAGTTGCGCCAAATCTATACCGGATGTGTGCCCGGCCAACCGGTGGTTCGGCGGCACGGCCAGCAACAGTCGCTCGCTATATAAAGGCACGATGCGCACGCCTTCGCGCTGGCGCAACACCGGTAAGCGCAACAGCCCGACCTCCAGTCGGCCGTCGGCGATTTCTTCCAACTGGGCTTCGGAGGACAGTTTGGCGATGTCCATCGACACGCCCGGGCATCGTTCCAGCCAGGCACCGATGCCGCGCAGCAGGCGGCCACTCATCGGCACCGTGCTCGAATGGCTCATCCGCAGCGTGCCGAGCTGTCCATTGCCCACTTGCGTCGCCATCTCACTGGCCTTGAGCAGTTCGCCCAGCAGGTTGCGTGCCCGCGGATAAAAAGCCTCGCCCGCAGCCGTCAGCCGTGGCTGGCGCGCTGTACGCTCGAACAATGGCGTTTGCAGCAGGTTTTCCAGCTCCTTGATCTGCCGGCTCAGTGCCGATTGCGCCACAAACAGCCGCTCGGCCGCTGCGCTGAAGCTGCCGCTCTCGGCGATTTCGACGAAGTAACGCAATTGCCGGGTGGAAATCACAAGTCATGCCTTTTCGAGATGAGTGATGGGCTTTGAAGATATTAGTCGCAAGGCTTGCCAATGGCTAAAGTGATGGCCATCTCTAATAAGGAATACGTCATGAGTCCGGTCGAGCTGTTGAGTCATTGGTCGTTTGGCGGTGTGGACTGGCTGGTGATCGGCGTGGCGATTGCCCTGGCGTATATCGTGTTCGGCATTGCAGGCTTTGGTACCGCATTGGTCGCGGGGCCGATCCTGATTCTGTTCATGCCGCTGTCGAAGATCATCCCCTTGCTGGTGCTGCTGGATTTTGTCGCGGCCTTCGGCAACCTTCTGCAATCGCGCCGGGATGTGGTGAAACCGGAGTTGTTCAGGCTACTGCCGTGCATGGCGATTGGCTGCACCCTTGGGGTGATCTTCCTGCTCAACTTGCACTCCGATTTATTGCTGCTGTTGATGGGGCTGTTTATCAGCGCCTATGCGATCTACAGCCTGGCGGTGAAGGCCAAGCCCACGCAGATGGCAGCCGGCTGGGCGATTCCCATGGGGGTTGTCGGCGGGCTGTTTGGCGCGTTGTTCGGCAGTGGCGGCTTTCTGTATGCGATCTACCTCAACAGCCGATTGCCCAAGGATGGCGCGCGGGCGACCCAGAGTGCGTTGATCAGTTGCAGCACGGTGGTGCGCTTGAGCCTGTTTCTGATCGCGGGCGTGTATGCCGAGCTACCCTTGTTGATGTTGGCGGTGTGCCTGTTGCCGGCCATGGCGCTCGGGCTGTGGGCGGGGCGGCGGTTGACCCTGCGCATGTCCCGCGAGGCGTTTGTGCGGTTGGTGACCTGGCTGGTGCTGGCCAGTGGCATTGCCTTGATTGCCCGTTACTTGAGTACTTGACCTGTGGGTGTCAGGGATTAAGCTGCCGGGCTCTAGGGCCCCATCGCGGGCAAGCCCGGCTCCCACAGTTGGTCGCATTCCAATGTGGGAGCCGGGCTTGCCCGCGATGAGGCCAGAAGCCACACCGCAGGACACCCAGGCACCATGAACTCCCAAAGCATCCTTGTCCCCAAGATCTCCACCTTGCCCGTCCACGAACCCCGCGCCCGGGCGATCGTGCGCTGGCTGGTGCGCAAGAACATCGTCAAGGAAGAACTCACCACCTGCGGGCGCACCGGCAACCGCATGGGCTATGCCCTGGCCGACGGTGCCCGCGCCGTGGTGCTGCACCCCGACGCGCTGCCGTTCAACGAGCCGATCAACGGCCTGGAGATCATCTACAAGCGCTGCATCTACACCCCGGCCAAAGGCTTCCTGGAAGAGGCCGGCTGTCCCGAGTGCTTGAAGGAAGTCGGCGAAGCCCTGTTCGAAAGCCTGGAAGACTGGATGCCCGGCCACACCGATAACTTCACCTGCCCGCTGTGTGGGCATGAGGACGACATCAACGGTTTCCTGTTCCTGCAGGAATGCGGCTTTTCCAACCTGGGATTCATCTTCAATAACTGGGCGGAGGCGGGGTTCAAGCAGAGTTTTATCGACGAATTTGCCGACTGGCTGGACCAGAAGATGAGTTGGGTCAAAGTCGAACTTTAATCCGATGTGAGCGTTCCCACGCTCCCGCGTGGGAACGCTTCCCGTGACGCTCCGCGTCGCCCTGGCCAGGACGCGGAGCGTCCAAAGCAGCGTTACCACGCAGAGCGTGGGAACGATCAGCGCTGCAAAAATCATCCATCTATCAGTATTACCAAGTTTGTCAGAGTTTTACATTGAACCCGAGGGGGTGTCTGACTATAATGGCGCGCTTCCATTTTCCCGCTCGGGAGCCCCCGCGATGCTGCGTATCAGCCAAGAAGCTCTGACATTCGACGACATTCTCCTAGTGCCCGGTTATTCCGAGGTGCTTCCTAACGAAGTCAGTCTCAAGACCCGCCTAACCCGTGGCATCGAGCTGAATATTCCTCTGGTTTCCGCTGCCATGGACACCGTCACTGAAGCCCGTTTGGCAATCGCCATGGCTCAGGAAGGCGGCATCGGCATCATCCACAAGAACATGACCATCGAGCAGCAAGCTGCCGAAGTTCGCAAGGTCAAGCGTTACGAAGCCGGTGTGGTCAAGGACCCGATCACCATCGAGGCCGATGCCACCGTTCGTGACCTGTTCGACCTGACCCGCCTGCACAACATCTCCGGCGTTCCGGTACTGCACGATGGCGACCTGGTCGGCATCGTCACTTCCCGTGACGTGCGTTTCGAGAACCGTCTTGAAGTCACCGTCCGTGAAGTGATGACGCCTAAAGAGCGCCTCGTTACTGTCAAGGAAGGCGCCGACAAGAACGATGTGCGCGAGCTGCTGCACAAGCACCGCATCGAACGCGTACTGATCGTCGACGACAAATTCGCCCTCAAGGGCATGATGACCGTCAACGACATCGAAAAAGCCAAGGCTTACCCGCTGGCCAGCAAGGACGATCAAGGTCGCCTGCGCGTAGGCGCTGCGGTCGGTACCGGCAAAGACACCGGTGACCGTGTAGCGGCCCTGGTGGCTGCCGGTGTTGACGTGGTAGTGGTCGACACTGCCCACGGTCACTCCAAAGGCGTGATCGACCGCGTTCGCTGGGTCAAACAGAATTTCCCTGACGTGCAAGTGATCGGCGGCAACATTGCCACCGGCGCTGCCGCCAAGGCCCTGGCCGAAGCCGGTGCTGATGCGGTCAAGGTCGGTATCGGCCCTGGCTCGATCTGCACCACCCGTATCGTGGCCGGTGTAGGCGTGCCGCAAATCAGCGCCATCGCCAACGTCGCCGCTGCCCTTGAAGGCACTGGCGTACCGTTGATCGCCGACGGCGGCATCCGTTTCTCCGGTGACCTGTCCAAGGCCATCGTCGCCGGTGCTTCCTGCGTGATGATGGGCTCGATGTTCGCCGGTACTGAAGAAGCGCCGGGCGAGATCGAACTGTTCCAGGGTCGTTCGTACAAGGCTTACCGCGGCATGGGTTCCCTGGGCGCCATGTCCCAGGCTCAAGGCTCTTCCGACCGCTACTTCCAGGACTCCTCCGCGGGCGCCGAGAAGCTGGTACCGGAAGGCATTGAAGGGCGTGTTCCGTACAAGGGCACCCTGAGCGCCATCATCCATCAACTGATGGGCGGCCTGCGTTCCTCGATGGGCTACACCGGCAGCGCCGACATCGAAGAAATGCGCACCAAGCCTGAGTTCGTGCGGATCACCGGTGCCGGCATGGCCGAGTCCCACGTCCACGACGTACAGATCACCAAGGAAGCGCCAAACTACCGCGTAGGTTGATGCTTCCAGCAAATAGTTAAGTAACCGGGGCTGTCTTATTCAGCCCCGAGTTGTTTCTGATTCATTAGACGAGACTGATCTCATGGCCCTCGACATTCACGCCCACCGCATCCTGATCCTCGACTTCGGTTCCCAGTACACCCAGCTGATCGCCCGCCGCGTGCGTGAAATCGGCGTGTACTGCGAACTGCATCCGTTCGACATGGACGACGAAGCGATTCGCGAATTCGCTCCAAAAGGCGTCATTCTCGCCGGCGGCCCCGAGTCCGTACACGAAGCCAACAGCCCGCGTTGCCCACAGGCGGTGTTTGACCTGGGCGTGCCGGTCTTCGGTATCTGCTACGGCATGCAGACCATGGCCGAGCAACTGGGCGGCAAGGTAGAAGGTTCCGAGCTGCGTGAATTCGGTTACGCCCGTGTCGACGTGGTCGGCAAGAGCCGCCTGCTGGACGGCATCGAAGACCATATCGACGCCGACGGCCTGTTCGGCCTCGACGTATGGATGAGCCACGGTGACAAGGTCACCAGGATGCCGGAAGACTTCCACATCCTGGCCAGCACCCCGAGCTGCCCGATTGCCGGCATGTTCAACGACGAGCGCGGCTACTACGGCGTGCAGTTCCACCCGGAAGTGACCCACACCAAGCAAGGCGGTCGCATCCTGTCGCGCTTCATCCTCGACATCTGCCAGTGCGAAGCCCTGTGGACCCCGTCGAAGATCGCTGAAGACGCCATCGCCAACGTGCGTGCCCAGGTCGGCACCGACAACGTCCTGCTGGGCCTGTCCGGCGGCGTTGACTCCTCCGTGGTTGCGGCGCTGCTGCACAAGGCCATCGGCGACCAACTGACCTGCGTCTTCGTCGACAACGGCCTGCTGCGCCTGCACGAAGGTGAGCAAGTGATGGCCATGTTCGCCGAGAACATGGGCGTCAAGGTGATCCGCGCCAACGCTGAAGATCAGTTCCTGAACAACCTGGCCGGCGAGTCCGACCCGGAGAAGAAGCGCAAGATCATCGGTCGCACCTTCATCGACGTATTCGATGCCCAGTCCAACAAACTGGACAACATCAAGTACCTCGCCCAGGGCACCATCTACCCGGACGTGATCGAGTCGGCCGGCGCCAAGAGCGGCAAGGCCCACGTGATCAAGTCCCACCACAACGTGGGCGGCCTGCCTGAGGAAATGAACCTCAAGCTGGTAGAGCCACTGCGCGAACTGTTCAAGGACGAAGTCCGTCGTCTGGGCCTGGAATTGGGCCTGCCGTACGACATGGTCTACCGCCACCCATTCCCGGGCCCGGGCCTGGGCGTGCGGATCCTCGGTGAAGTGAAGAAGGAATACGCCGACCTGCTGCGTCGCGCCGACCACATCTTCATCGAAGAACTGCGCAAGGCCGACTGGTATCACAAGGTCAGCCAGGCGTTCGTAGTGTTCCAGCCAGTCAAGTCGGTTGGTGTCGTAGGCGATGGTCGTCGTTACGCCTGGGTTGTTGCCCTGCGTGCGGTGGAAACCATCGACTTCATGACCGCCCGTTGGGCGCACCTGCCGTACGAACTGCTGGAGACTGTCAGCGGTCGTATCATCAATGAGATCGAAGGTATTTCGCGCGTGACTTATGACGTGTCGAGCAAGCCGCCGGCGACGATTGAGTGGGAATGATCCTGCCGTAGCAGGTGAGCGCTGAATAACAAAACCCCGGCCTGGTGCCGGGGTTTTGTGTTTCTGGCGTTTGTCTACCGCCGCGCAATATCCGAAAAGTAAAACTTATCCAGCGTATGCCGCGACTCGGTGTACTCGAACTGCCGTCCATCCTGCAAAAACGTCTGGTTGCTCACCACGATCACATGGCTCTGACCTTCGAGGTCCAGGTGTGTCTGGTCGTCCTTTCCCCGTGGCAGCGCTTCGATGGTGCGCTGGGCATAGCTGATCTGCAGCTGCAAGGTCTGTTCGATAAACGCATAGATCGACTGCTCGGCAATCTCCCGATCCAGCCCCGGTATCAGGTCGGCGACGAAGTGGTTGATGTCGAGGATCACCCGTTTGCCGTCGATCCGCCGCACCCGTTTGACCCGGGTAATCAGGCTGCCAGCTTCGGCCTCAATGTGTTGCATCAACGGGCCTTCCAGCGGGAACTGGCTGAACTCCACCACTTCGGTACTGACGTCGTCGCCGAGGGCGGCATGGGTCTCGCGAAAGCTGACGATACCGCCGAGCTGGAACTCGATGGGGTTGGGTGACAGCACGAAGGTGCCCTTGCCGTGGATCTTTTGCGCGAACCCACGCTCCTGCAATTGCTCGATCGCCCGGCGTACCGTGCCACGGCTGGCCTGGTAGGCGTCCATCAGTTCGGTTTCGGAGGGCAGGCGCGTGCCGCGTTGCAGGCGTTCGGTGGTGATGCTGGCAAGCAGATCGGTATAGATCTGGTTGTATTTACTCATGGGGAAGGGCTCTGTGCCGCGTTGGCGTTCAAGGCAGGAACCTTAGTGGCAGCGATGGGGTTTGTCCATGCAACCCATTGTAGAACTCGGAAATTTCTGACTCAAAAAACAGAAAATTAATCATTTTCAAACTCGTACATACGAGTTATTGCTTTAACTCGTACAGACGAGTACTTTTGGCTTCGGCGTGCTGCCTATGACCGCCCAATAAAAAAAACCAGAGTGGATACCAAGCATGAGCCACGACTATCCGAATATTGCCCGCGAGATTCTCAAGAACCTCGGCGGCAGCGACAACCTTGAGCAAGCTGCCCACTGCGTGACCCGCCTGCGCCTGGCCCTCAAGGACCCGAGCCTGGCCAACAGCGGCGAGCTGAACCAGGTCGACCTGGTCAAGGGTTCGTTCTTCACCGGCGGCCTGTTCCAGATCGTGATCGGCCCCGGCGAAGTGGAAAAAGTCTACGCCGCCCTGCGTGAGCAAACGGGCCTCGCCGCGTCGACCATCGCGGACGTGAAACAGAAAAGCGCCGACAAAATAAACCCGATGCAGCGCCTGGTGCGGGTGTTCTCCGATGTGTTCATGCCGATTTTGCCGGCGCTGATCATTGCCGGTTTGCTCATGGGGGTGAACAACCTGATGGGCGCCAAGGGCATGTTCATCGCGGACAAGACCCTGCTCGACGCCTATCCGAACCTGGATGGCCTGTGGAGCCTGATCAACCTGATGGCCAACACCTCGTTCGTGTTCCTGCCGGCACTGGTGGGCTGGTCGGCGGCCAAGCGCTTTGGTGGCAGTGAAATCCTCGGCATTGTCCTCGGCCTGATGCTGGTGCACCCCGATCTGCTCAACGCCTGGAACTACGGCAAGGCGGTCGCCGGCCTCGACGGCCAGAGCCTGCCGTACTTCGATATTTTCGGCTGGTTCAAGATCGAGAAGGTTGGCTACCAGGGCCAGATCCTGCCGATCCTGCTGGCCGCCTACGTGATGAGCGTGATTGAGAAATGGCTGCGGGCACGGGTGCCGAATGCCATTCAGTTGCTGGTGGTGCCGATCACTACCATCGTCGTCACCGGCGTACTGGCGCTGGCGATCATCGGCCCGGTGACCCGCCACCTCGGCATCCTGATCACCGAAGGCGTGGTCACCCTGTTTGACCTGGCGCCGATGGTCGGCGGCGCAATCTTCGGTCTGCTGTATGCACCGCTGGTGATCACCGGCATGCACCACATGTTCCTCGCCGTGGACCTGCAACTGATCTCCACCCAGGGCGGCACCTTTATCTGGCCGATGATCGTCATGTCCAACCTGGCCCAGGGCAGCGCGGCGCTCGGCGTGTTCTACATGAGCCGCAATGCGCGGGACAAGAGCATGGCGTCCACCTCGGCGATTTCC
This sequence comes from Pseudomonas sp. W2I6, assembly GCF_030815935.1. Classification (NCBI taxonomy): domain Bacteria; kingdom Pseudomonadati; phylum Pseudomonadota; class Gammaproteobacteria; order Pseudomonadales; family Pseudomonadaceae; genus Pseudomonas; species Pseudomonas sp. W2I6. The sequence goes on from NZ_JAUSXJ010000001.1 coordinate 281,507, forward strand.
GCCTACTTCGGCATCACCGAGCCGGCGATGTTCGGGGTCAACCTGCGCTTCAAGTTTCCGTTCTACGCGGCGCTGACCGGCTCGGCGCTGGGCAGTATTTTCCTCTCGCTGAACAAGGTGCAGGCCTCGGCGATTGGCGTGGGTGGCTTGCCCGGGTTCATCTCGATCATCCCGCAGTACATCCCAAGTTTTGTCATCGGCATGGTCGTCGCGATTGTCGTGCCGTTTGTTTTGACCTGTGTGTTGAGCATGAAAATTGTCCGGCCCGGATACCGGGTCGCCTGATCTACCGCTATCGCAGGCAAGCCAGCTCCCACAGTTGATCGCATTTCCAGATTGAAGGAACCCGTCATGCAAAACTGGCAACATTCGGTGATCTACCAGATCTACCCCAAAAGCTTCCACAGCCACGCGGGTAACGCCACCGGTGACCTGCTGGGCATCGTGGACAAGCTCGATTACCTGAAGTGGCTGGGCGTCGACTGCCTGTGGATCACCCCCGTTCCTGCGTTCGCCCCAGCGCGACAACGGCTACGACATCAGTGACTACTACGCCATCGACCCGAGCTACGGGACCATGGCCGATTGCGACTTGCTGATCAGCGAAGCCGCCAAGCGCGGCATCACGCTGATGCTCGACATCGTGGTCAACCACACCTCCATCGAACACGAGTGGTTCCAGCAGGCCCGCAGCAGCCTCGACAACCCGTACCGCGACTTCTACATCTGGCGCGACCAGCCGAACAACTGGGAATCCAAGTTCGGCGGCTCGGCCTGGGAATACGAGGCGCAGACCGGCCAGTACTTCCTGCACCTGTTCGACCACACCCAGGCCGACCTGAACTGGGACAACCCCAAGGTGCGCGCCGAAGTGTTCAAGCTGATGCGCTTCTGGCGCGACAAGGGCGTGGGCGGTTTTCGCCTGGACGTGATCAACCTGATCTCCAAGCCGGCGGATTTTCCGGAAGACAACAGCGACGGTCGGCGCTTCTACACCGACGGCCCGAACGTGCATGAATACCTGAAGGAAATGCACCGCGAAGTGTTCGAGGGGCATGACCTGATCAACGTCGGTGAGATGTCGTCCACCAGCCTTGAGCACTGCATTCGTTATTCGAATCCACAGTCGAAAGAGCTGTCGATGACCTTCAACTTTCACCACCTGAAAGTCGATTATCCGAACCTGCAGAAGTGGGTCGCGGCCGACTTCGACTTCCTGCAACTCAAGCAGATTCTGTCCGACTGGCAACTCGGCATGCAGGCCGGTGGCGGCTGGAATGCGCTGTTCTGGTGTAACCACGACCAGCCGCGGGTGGTCTCGCGTTTTGGTGACGACGGCGAGCACCGCGTGGTCTCGGCGAAGATGCTCGCCACTGCGCTGCACTTCCTCCAGGGCACGCCTTTCGTGTACCAGGGCGAAGAGTTGGGCATGACCAATCCGGGCTTCGACACCATCGACCAATACCGGGATGTCGAGACGCTGAACATCTATCGGCTCAAGCGTGAGGCCGGTGAGTCCGAGGCATCGAGCATGGCGGCGATCATGCAGAAGTCCCGCGATAACAGCCGCACACCGATGCAATGGAACGCCGAGCAAAACGCCGGCTTCAGCCGCGGCGAACCGTGGATCGGCATCCCGGCCAACGCGGCGCAGATCAACGTGCAAAGCGAGCTGGATGACCCGCAATCGGTACTGCATCACTACCGTGCGCTGATCAAGCTGCGTCGGCATGAGCCGCTGATTCAGGAAGGCGTTTATCGCCAACTGCTGCCGCAGCACACCCAGGTCTGGGCGTACCTGCGCGAAGGCCACGGCGAACGCCTGCTGGTGCTGAACAACTTCTACGGCACGCCATGCCAGATCGAACTGCCCGATGGCCTGCTGACGGCGGCGAGTGAGCAACGCCTGCTGATCAGCAACTACAACGACTGCCCACAGCGCTCGAGCCAGGTCTCGCTGCGCCCGTATGAATCGTTTGTGCTGCATCTCAAGGACTGAGACCCGCTTTACCCCCGGCGTGGGAGAGCCGGGGCGCTTAAAAAAACATAATAAAAATATCGGAGTGCTTCATGAAAACAACAATAAAGCTGGGCCTCGTTGCATCCTGCCTGACCTTGCCGATGGCAGCCCAGGCGTTGGAATTTGCCGGCTACTTGCGTAGCGGTGCGGGGACTTCAACCGGCAGTGGCAAGCAGCAGTGCTTCCAGTTGCCGGGTGCACAATCCAAATACCGCCTGGGCAACGAGTGCGAGCAGTACGCCGAACTCGAATTGCGCCAGGACCTGCTGACCCTCGACGACGGCTCGGTGTTCAGCGTCGACGCCATGGCTTCGCTGTACAACAAGTACGACCGGGCGCTGAAGTTCCAGGGCGAAGACAACGGCTCGGCACGCATGCCGCAGATGTATGCGCAGTGGTCGAACATCCCCAGCCTCAACGGCGGTTCGCTGTGGGCCGGCCGGCGCTACTACAAACGAAACGACATCCATATCTCCGACTTCTACTACTGGAACCAGAGCGCCACGGGCGGCGGTATCGAGGACGTGAAAATCGGCGACCTGAAATACAGCTACGCGCTTTCCCGCAAGGACAACCTGTACCAGAAGGAATACGCCACCCGTCACGACTTTAACGTGGCCGGCTTCAAGACCAATCCCGGCGGCGAGCTGGAACTGGGCTTGAGCTATATCGAAAAAGCCGGTGGCCGTGACACCAACAGCGGCTGGGCCATTACCGCCCAGCATGTGCAGAAACCCTTCCTCGGCGGGCGCAACAAATTTGCCCTGCAGTACGGCGAAGGCCCCGGCACCGGCCTCGGCTACACCGGCGATACGTTCCTCGATAAAAGCAGCAAGAGCTACCGCGCAGTGGAGTTCTTCGACTGGCAAGTGACACCACGGTTTGGCGGGCAGATCGAGGCCGTGTACCAGAAGGATATTCGCCCGGGCAGCCAGGATCAGACCTGGATGTCGCTGGGCGTGCGCCCGGCCTATGCGATTTCCGAACAGTTCAAGCTGGTCACCGAACTGGGTCATGATCAGGTCGAGGCTACCGGTGGCACGCGCAAGCTGAGCAAATTTACGTTCGCCCCGACCTGGTCGCCCAAAGGCCCGGATTTCTGGGCACGACCGGAAGTGCGCCTGTATTACACCTACGCGACCTGGAACGAAGCGGCCAAGCGTGCGGCCAATGAACTGGCGGCAGGTTCGGCGTTGTCCGACACCGGCAGTTATGGCTCGGCGTTGCATGGCTCCAACTTTGGTGTGCAGGTTGAGTACTGGTGGAAATAAAGCCGTCGATGCCCAATGATTTTTACAGAACCAAACAGCAGGTGAAGTCATGACCACAACCCATTCCCTGGAATTGCTGGCGCCATTGTCCGGGGTGCTGCTCGCCCTGGACCAGGTGCCTGATCCGGTGTTCTCCAGTCGCCTGATCGGCGATGGCCTGTGCATCGATCCGACCTCGCAGACCCTCTGCGCGCCACTGGCCGGGGTGATCAGCAATATCCAGGACAGTGGTCATGCGGTGAGCATCACCGATGACAACGGCGTCCAGGTGCTGATGCACATCGGCCTGGACACCGTGAACCTGGCGGGCAAGGGTTTCACCCGATTGGTCGAGGAAGGCCAGCGGGTGGAAGCCGGGCAACCGCTGATTGAATTCGATGCCGACTACGTGGCGCTCAATGCCCGTAGTTTGCTGACCCTGATGCTGGTGGTCAGTGGCGAGCCCTTCAAGCTGCTGACGCCCGAGCAGGTCCTGGTGGACGTGGGGCAGCCACTGCTGCGAGTCACGCCGCAAGCCGTTGCCGACGAGGTGAAAGACGAGGAGGGTGACGCCCTGTTCTCCAGGCCACTGACCTTGCCCAACGCCAACGGCCTGCATGCGCGCCCGGCGGCGGTGCTGGCGCAGGCGGCCAAAGGCTTCAAGGCGAGTATTTACCTGCACAAGCAAACCGAGAGCGCCAACGCCAAGTCGCTGGTACGGATCATGGCATTGCAAACGGTGCAGGGTGACACCTTGCAAGTCAGCGCGGCTGGCGAGGATGCCGAAGCGGCGATCCAGGCGCTGGTGACCTTGCTGGCCGAAGGCTGCGGCGAAACCGTCGCGGCTCCTCAACCTGGCGCTGCACCCGTGGCGCCTGATTCATCGGCGACCTTGCTGCGCGGCGTGTGCGCCTCGCCCGGTTCGGCGTTCGGCCAGGTGGTGCAGGTCAAGGAGCCGGCACTGACGTTCGTAGAGACCGGCAAAGGTGAAGCGCTGGAACGTGCGGCCCTGACCCATGCCCTGAACAACGCCAATCAGGCGCTGCAAGCCCTGCAGGAAAAGGCCGTCGGCACTGCCCAGTCCGAGATCTTCCGCGCCCATCAGGAGTTGCTGGACGATCCGGCCCTGCTGGAACAAACCCGCGACCTGCTGGACCAGGGCAAGAGCGCGGCCTTCGCCTGGAACAGCGCCACCGAGGCCACCGCCACGCTCTTCCAGGGCCTGGGCAACGCCTTGCTTGCCGAGCGCGCTGCCGACCTGGCAGACGTTGGCCAGCGGGTACTGAAATTGATCCTCGGGGTTCAGGACAGCGCCTGGGATTTGCCGGAGCAGGCAATCCTGATTGCCGAACAACTGACTCCCTCGCAAACCGCCAGCCTCGACACGCGCAAGGTGCTGGGTTTTGTGACGGTGGGCGGCGGCGCTACCAGCCACGTCGCAATTCTCGCCCGCGCCCTTGGCTTGCCGGCCATCTGCGGGGTGCCGGCGCAGGTGCTGGAACTGGCCAACGGCAAGCAAGTGCTGCTGGATGCCGACAAGGGCGAGTTGCACCTGGACCCGGACCTGGCCGAGATCGAACACTTGCAAGCCAGCCGCCAACAACAAGTGCTGCGCCGCCAGCGGGAAGTGGAGCAGGCGTCGTTGCCCGCCACGACCCGCGACGGTCATCACGTCGAAGTGACGGCCAACGTCGCATCGTTGCAGGAGGTGGAGCAGGCATTGTCCCTGGGGGGCGAAGGCGTTGGTTTGCTGCGTTCCGAGTTCCTCTACCTGGACCGCAACCGCGCGCCGAGCCCCGAGGAGCAGGCGGGCACCTACAGCGCCATCGCCCGTGCATTGGGGCCGCAACGCAATCTGGTGGTGCGCACTCTCGACGTTGGTGGCGACAAGCCGTTGGCCTATGTGCCGATGGACAGCGAGACCAACCCGTTCCTTGGCCTGCGCGGGATTCGCCTGTGCCTGGAGCGCCCGGAACTGTTGCGTGAACAATTCCGTGCGATTCTCGCCAGTGCCGGTTTCGCCCGGCTGCACATCATGTTGCCGATGGTCAGCCTGCTCTCGGAGCTGCGCCTGGCACGGCAGATTCTTGAAGAGGAAGCGCTGGCCCTGGGGCTGACGGAACTGCCGAAGCTGGGAATCATGATCGAAGTGCCATCGGCGGCGTTGATGGCCGATCTGTTTGCGCCGGAGGTGGATTTCTTCTCCATCGGCACCAACGACCTGACCCAATACACCCTGGCCATGGACCGCGATCACCCGCGCCTCGCCAGCCAGGCCGACAGCTTTCACCCGGCGGTACTGCGCCTGATCGCCACCACCGTCAAGTCGGCCCATGCCCATGGCAAGTGGGTCGGCGTATGTGGGGCGTTGGCGTCTGAAGCGCTGGCAGTGCCGGTGCTGATCGGGCTGGGGGTGGATGAGTTATCGGTCAGCGTGCCGCTGATCCCGACCATCAAGGCTACCGTGCGCGAGCTGGACCTGGCGGATTGCCAATCCATCGCCCGCCAGGTGCTGGGCCTGGAAGAAGCGTCGCAGGTTCGCGAGGCCTTGCGCCTGTACCACGCGGCTACCGTTGAAACCTCATTGGTTGTGGAGAACTGACATGTTCGAGAAATTTCAGCGGGCGTTCTGGAAGGCCCTGACGCCGGATCTGGTGCTTGAAACGCCGCAGGCAGCTCCAGTGAGCGAAACACAGTTGGCCCCGGCAGTGCTGAATGCGCTGGGAGGCGCGGAGAATCTCAAGTCGCAGCAGCGGGTAGCACTGACCCGGGTGCGGGTGCAGTTGCAGGATGCGGGGCGGTTGGATGCGCAGGCGCTCAAGGCGGCAGGCGTGCCGGGCGTGATGGTGTTGGCGGGTGGGGTGGTGCACCTGCTTACCGGCCTGAACACCGCTCTATAAGACGACTAAGATCAAATGTGGGAGCGGGCTTGCTCGCGAAGGCGGTGTGTCAGTCAATACATGTGCTGGCTGAACCACCGCCTTCGCGAGCAAGCCCGCTCCCACATTGGTTTTTTTGGTGTTTGGATAATTGGGGAGTTACAGCGGCGGGGTTTCTTCCGTCGGCTTGGTCTTGTCCACACCCGGCACATGCAGGTTGCCTTCGACCACCTGGTTGCCTTCCAGTTGCGGCTGCGTCACCCACGTCAGAATGTCGTAGTAACGCCGGATGTTCGCCACAAAATGCACGGGCTCACCGCCACGGGCATAGCCATACCGCGTCTTGCTGTACCACTGCTTCTGCGACAGGCGCGGCAGCATCTTCTTCACGTCCAGCCACTTGTTCGGGTTCAGGCCTTCTTTTTCGGCCAGCTTGCGCGCGTCGTCCAAATGGCCGGTGCCGACGTTGTACGCCGCCAGGGCAAACCAGGTGCGGTCCGGCTCGGCAATCTTGTCGTCCAGCTCATCCTTGATCTTGGCCAGGTACTTGGCGCCGCCCATGATGCTCTGCTTGGCGTCCAGGCGGTTGGACACGCCCATGGCCTGCGCCGTGTTCTGGGTCAGCATCATCAGGCCGCGCACGCCGGTCTTGGAGGTCACCGCCGGCTGCCAGAGTGATTCCTGATAGCCGATGGCCGCCAGCAGGCGCCAGTCGACCTTTTCTTCCTTGGCATAGGCCCGGAAGTGTTTCTCGTATTTGGGCAGGCGCTGCTGCAGATGCTGGGCGAAGGTGTAGGCGCCCATGTAGCCGAGTACGTCGACGTGCCCGTAATAGCGATCTTTCAGGCGTTGCAGCGTGCCGTTCTTTTCCACCTTGTCGAGGTAGTTGTTGACCTCGTTGAGCAGGCTGTTGTCTTCACCGGCGGCGACCGCCCAGGCTTGATGGCTGGCGTCACCGAGGTCAAAGGCCACCCGCACGTTGGGGAAGTACACCTGGTTCATCGCCACTTCGTTGGAGTCCACCAGGGTCAGGTCGATCTGGCCCTCATCCACCATGCGCAGCAGGTCGACCACCTCAACGGCGTCGGATTCTTCGTATTCAATCCCGGGAAACTGTTTTTTCAGCTGCGCCAGTTGCTCGGCGTGGGTGCTGCCCTTGAGCACCATGATCTTCTTGCCCACCAGGTCTGCCGCGGTGGTCGGCCGGGACTGGCCGTTGCGGTAGATGATCTGCGGGGTCACTTCCAGATAAGGGTGGGAGAAACGCACTTGCTGGCGACGCTGCTCACTGCTGACCAGGCCGGCGGCGGCCAGTACCGGGCCGTTGGGTTTGCCGATCTGCGAGAACAGGTCATCCAGGTTGTCGGCCGCCTCGATCTCGAGCTTTACCCCTAACTCGTCGGCAAAACGTTTCACCAGTTCGTATTCGAAGCCGGTTTCGCCGTTACGGTCCTGGAAATAAGTGGCCGGACTGTTTCGGGTGACCACCCGCAATACGCCATCCTCCTTGATTCGCTCGAGGGTGTTGGGTTTATCCACACACGCACTGAGCAGCAGGAAGAGTCCGGTAACGAAGAGCCATTTGGCGCATCGCGGGCGTAAAGCAGTAGGGGAGAACATCTGCGCAGTATACGCAAAGGACCCTCGGCGCCATATCTCGACAGCGGGGCACTTGTCTGCTAGCGCCCGTAAACCTTGGCTGCAGCCCGCAGAAACGGGGCTTGGCAGCCGATTGTGACGGTTAAAATAACTGCCCGGAATAGCCTGTATGGCCATATGATATCGTGCGATTTATGCCAACTGACGTCCGGCTGCGGCCACTGGTGCCGTTTCGGGTGCCGTTGGCGACGGTTTACGCTAGAATGCACGGCCTCAAAGCACACCCCCTTCCCGAGGCTGTCCCGAAGATGTTGATCCTGCGCGGCGCTCCTGCCCTTTCTGCCTTTCGCCACAGCAAACTCCTTGAGCAACTGAGCCAGAAGGTACCTTCTGTCAGTGGCTTGTATGCTGAATTTGCTCACTTCGCCGACGTTACTGGCGTTTTGACCGCCGACGAACAGCAAGTGCTGGCGCGCCTTCTGAAGTACGGTCCCAGCGTTCCTGTCCAAGAGCCTAACGGCCGCTTGTTCCTGGTCCTGCCACGGTTCGGCACCATCTCGCCCTGGTCGAGCAAGGCCAGCGACATCGCCCGCAACTGCGGCCTGGAAAAAATCCAGCGCCTGGAACGCGGGATTGCCTTCTATGTAGCAGGCCAGTTCAGCGAGGCCGAGGCCGAGCTGATCGCCAGCAGCCTGCACGACCGCATGACCCAGATCATCGTCAGCCAGCTGGAACAGGCCGCCGGTCTGTTCAGCCACGCCGAACCCAAGCCGCTGACCGCGATTGACGTGCTCGGTGGTGGCCGTGCCGCCCTGGAAACCGCCAACACCGAGCTGGGCCTGGCCCTGGCCGAAGACGAAATTGACTACCTGGTCAACGCCTTCATCGGCCTGAAGCGCAACCCGCACGACATCGAACTGATGATGTTCGCCCAGGCGAACTCCGAGCACTGCCGCCACAAGATCTTCAACGCCAGTTGGGACATCGACGGCCAGAGCCAGGAAAAAAGCCTGTTCGGCATGATCAAGAACACCTACGTGATGCACAGCGAAGGCGTTCTGTCGGCTTATAAGGACAACGCCTCGGTCATCGTCGGCTCTGTCGCCGGCCGTTTCTTCCCGGACCCTGAAACCCGCCAGTACGGCGCGGTGCAGGAGCCGGTGCACATCCTGATGAAAGTCGAGACCCACAACCACCCGACCGCGATTGCCCCGTTCCCGGGCGCAGCCACCGGTTCCGGCGGCGAGATTCGCGACGAAGGTGCAACCGGTCGTGGCGCCAAGCCAAAGGCTGGCCTAACCGGCTTCACCGTGTCCAACCTGCAGATCCCGGGCTTCGAACAGCCGTGGGAAGTGCCGTACGGCAAGCCTGAGCGCATCGTCACCGCGCTGGACATCATGATCGAAGGCCCGCTGGGCGGCGCCGCGTTCAACAACGAATTCGGGCGTCCGGCCCTGACCGGCTACTTCCGTACTTTCGAACAGTCCATCACCACCCCGCGTGGCGATGAAGTGCGCGGTTACCACAAGCCGATCATGTTGGCAGGAGGCATGGGCAACATCCGCGCCGAACACGTACAGAAAGGCGAGATTCTGGTCGGCTCCAAGCTGATCGTCCTCGGTGGCCCGGCGATGCTGATCGGCCTGGGTGGCGGCGCCGCTTCCTCCATGGCCACCGGCACCAGCTCGGCCGACCTGGACTTCGCTTCCGTACAGCGTGAAAACCCTGAGATGGAACGCCGTTGCCAGGAAGTCATCGACCGTTGCTGGCAACTGGGTGACAAAAACCCCATCAGCTTCATCCACGACGTCGGCGCAGGTGGCTTGTCCAACGCCTTCCCGGAACTGGTCAACGATGGCGACCGTGGCGGCCGTTTTGAACTGCGCAACATTCCAAACGACGAGCCGGGCATGGCCCCGCACGAAATCTGGAGCAACGAATCCCAGGAACGCTACGTGTTGGCGGTAGGTCCTGCAGACTTCGAACGCTTCCAGGCGATTTGCGAGCGCGAGCGCTGCCCGTTTGCGGTAGTCGGCGAAGCCACTGCCGAGCCGCAACTGACGGTCACCGACAGCCACTTCGGCAACAGCCCTGTGGACATGCCGCTGGAAGTGCTGCTGGGCAAAGCCCCGCGCATGCACCGTTCGGCCGTGCGTGAAAACGAACTGGGCGACGATTTCGATCCATCGACCCTGGCCATCGCCGACTGCGTGGAGCGCGTCCTGCACCACCCGGCCGTTGCCAGCAAAAGCTTCCTGATCACCATCGGCGACCGCACCATCACCGGTCTGGTTGCCCGTGATCAAATGGTCGGCCCGTGGCAGGTCCCGGTGGCTGACGTTGCCGTCACCGCCACCAGCTTCGACGTGTACACCGGTGAAGCCATGGCCATGGGCGAGCGTACTCCGCTGGCGCTGCTGGACGCCCCGGCGTCGGGCCGCATGGCCATCGGCGAAACCCTGACCAACATCGCGGCTTCGCGTATTGCCAAGATCTCCGACATCAAGCTGTCGGCCAACTGGATGTCCGCTGCCGGTCACCCGGGTGAAGATGCGCGCCTGTACGACACCGTGAAAGCGGTCGGCATGGAGCTGTGCCCTGAGCTGGGCATCACCATTCCGGTGGGCAAGGACTCCATGTCCATGGCCACCCGCTGGAACGATGAAGGCGTGGACAAGAGCGTCACCTCGCCGCTGTCGCTGATCGTTACCGGCTTTGCGCCAGTCACCGACATTCGCCAGACCCTGACCCCGCAACTGCGCATGGACAAGGGCACCACCGACCTGATCCTGATCGACCTCGGTCGCGGCCAGAACCGCATGGGTGCCTCGATCCTTGCCCAGGTGCACGGCAAGCTCGGCAAGCAGGCCCCGGACGTCGACGACGCCGAAGACCTGAAAGCTTTCTTCGCCGTGATCCAGGGCCTGAACGCCGACGGCCACCTGCTGGCTTACCACGACCGTTCCGACGGTGGTTTGCTGACCAGCGCCGTGGAAATGGCCTTCGCCGGTCACTGCGGCCTGAGCCTGAACCTCGATGGCCTGGCAGAAACTTCCGCTGACATCGCAGCAATCCTGTTCAACGAAGAGCTGGGCGCCGTTATCCAGGTTCGCCAGGACGCAACCCCGGACGTACTCGCACAGTTCAGCGCCGCTGGCCTGGGCGACTGCGTGGCCGTGATTGGCCAGCCGATCAACAACGGTGAAATCAACATCGTCTTCAACGGCGAAACCGTGTTTGAAGGCCAGCGCCGCCTGCTGCAACGCCAGTGGGCCGAGACCAGCTACCAGATCCAGCGCCTGCGCGACAACGCCGACTGCGCCGAGCAGGAATTCGACGTGATCCTGGAAGAAGACAACCCGGGCCTGAGCACCAAGCTCAGCTTCGACGTCAACCAGGACATCGCCGCGCCTTACATCAAGAAAGGCATCCGCCCACAAGTGGCCGTACTGCGTGAGCAGGGCGTCAACGGCCAGGTGGAAATGGCGGCAGCGTTCGACCGGGCCGGCTTCAATGCGATCGACGTGCACATGAGCGACATCCTCGCCGGTCGCGTTGACCTCAACGAGTTCAAAGGCCTGGTTGCCTGCGGTGGTTTCTCCTACGGCGACGTACTGGGTGCCGGTGAAGGCTGGGCCAAGTCGGCCCTGTTCAACAGCCGTGCCCGTGACGCGTTCCAGGGTTTCTTCGAGCGTAACGACAGCTTCACCCTGGGTGTGTGCAACGGTTGCCAGATGATGTCCAACCTCAGCGAACTGATCCCGGGCAGCGAGTTCTGGCCGCACTTCGTGCGTAACCGTTCCGAGCAGTTCGAAGCCCGGGTTGCGATGGTTCAGGTGCAGGAATCCAACTCGATCTTCCTGCAGGGCATGGCCGGTTCGCGCATGCCAATCGCCATCGCCCACGGTGAAGGCCATGCGGAATTCGCCAGCGAAGAAGCACTGCTGGAAGCCGACCTGTCCGGTACTGTGGCCCTGCGTTTTGTCGACAACCACGGCAAGGTCACCGAAGGCTACCCGGCCAACCCGAACGGCTCGCCGCGCGGGATCACCGGGCTGACCAGCCGCGACGGTCGCGTCACCATCATGATGCCGCACCCGGAGCGTGTGTTCCGCGCCGTGCAGAACTCGTGGCGCCCGGAAGAGTGGAACGAAGACGGCGCGTGGATGCGCATGTTCCGTAACGCTCGCGTCTGGGTGAACTAAGTCGGTGTACAAGCTCAGCTTCTTTGTGCCCGACAGCCACGTGGAGACGGTGAAAACCGCCGTCTTCGCAGCCGGCGGCGGGCGCATCGGCAACTACGACAGCTGCGCCTGGCAGGTCCTGGGCCAGGGCCAATTCCGCGCGATGGACGGCAGCCAACCGTTTATCGGGCAGGTGGGGCAGCTTGAAGTGGTTGAAGAATGGAAGGTTGAGCTGGTGGTGGCGGATGAGTTGATCGTGGCTGTAGTGGCTGCGTTGAAACTGAGCCATCCGTACGAGACACCGGCGTATGAGGTGTGGCAGTTGGCGGATTTTTGATTCGCTGGTTGTGAAAACAAGAAACCCGCTGGGCCAGTTTGGTCAGCGGGTTTTTTGTTGCCTGTAGGGCCTCATCGCGGGCAAGCCCGGCTCCCACATTGGACCGCGTTGCCATGCCTGGTGACGATCAAATGTGGGAGCTGGCTCGTCGGAGCGACTCGGATTTTTCTGACAAGTCTTTCAGGTTGTCCCTCGGAACCTGCCTCTCTAACCTTCGCCAGTCGCTGCCAATTCAGTGACCGGGACTGCAAGCTCGTAAACATCACTAGGAGCGTATTCTTCTCGGAGCTTCACGATGGTCAACGAAAACACTTCATCTTCCATAGCCTCGCTTCAAGCTGCAGCCCGTCAGGCGACGAGTCAACCTGCCGATCAGTTATTCACCCTTGTACCTAATCTGGATAGCGAAACCCTGCTGGCCAACGCCTCTCAGGACCTTGCCTCAGTGCAGGCGCTGACGGTTCATCTGGCGTTTGAAGTCGACGGTTCTCACCGTGATGTGGCGCTGGGGATTTGTCGGATGCTGGAGGGGATTCAAATGATGGTGGATCGGATGCTGGACTTGTATGAGGTGCCTGAGCCTGAGTAATTCGGCGCCTGTGAGGGCCATTCGCGAGCAAGCCCGCTCCCACATTTGACCGCGTTGCCATGACGGGCACCGATCAAAATGTGGGAGCGGGCTTGCTCGCGAAGGGGCCCTGATGCTCAGCAAAGATTCAGGCTTTTACCCCAACCTCACGGCCACTGACCAACCGCTCCAACGCCTCACCCAACCCCGAAGCCTTGTCACCAATCAGCAAGTGCCAAACCCCACTCTCAAGCTGGCTAACCCCCTGGCAACCTAGCGCAGTCAGTTGGGATTCCGACAACACCGAACCATCCCCCAGCTCCACTCGCAGCCGCGTCATCGCCACCGCATCCAGTTGCAATACATTGGCCCGACCGCCCAGCGCACTCAGCCATTTCTCGGCCTCATGCACATTCACCGGTGTGCTCTTCTCAACAGGCGCTACCACCACCGCAGGTGCCGCAACATACGAAGGCATCGCCAACCGAATCTCATCGGCAATGCTGTCCGCCATCGGCCCGACCACTACCTGCAAACTCCCGCCATTGCCCGGCCGAACCACCGCCATGGCACCCAGTGCTTTCAGCTCGGCATCCACCGCCTTGTTGCGATCCACCATGTCCAGCCGCAGACGCGTCGTGCAAGCACCCACACTCAGCAGATTCTCTGCACCACCCAGCGCGCGAATGTAAGCGCCGGCCCGCTGGTTATCGGTCATGGCCTCAGCCTGCGCGACTTGAATATCCTCGCGCCCGGGCGTCTTCAAATTGAAGCGACGGATGCAGTAGTTGAACACGCTGTAGTAGATCACCGCATACGCCAGCCCAACCGGGAATACCAACCAGCCGTTGGTGGATTTACCCCAACCCAGCACCATGTCGATAAACCCACCGGAGAAGGTAAAGCCCAGGTGAATGTTGAGCATGTTGGTGATCGCCATCGACAACCCGGTCAGCAGCGCATGCACCAGGTACAGGAACGGCGCGAGGAACATGAAGGCGAATTCGATCGGCTCGGTGACCCCGGTCAGGAACGAGGTCAACGCCATCGACAGGAAAATCCCGCCCATGATCTTGCGCCGCTCCGGCAGTGCATTGCGGTACATCGCCAGGCACGCCGCCGGCAGGCCGAACAGCATCACCGGGAACATGCCGGTCATGAAACTGCCCACCTTTCGGGTCGCCGGCAAAATAGCGAGTCAGGTCGCCGGTCACTACCGCGCCGGTCGTCGGGTCGGTGAAGGTGCCGAACACAAACCACGCCATGTTGTTGAGGATATGGTGCAAGCCGGTGACGATCAGCAGGCGGTTGAACACGCCAAACACGAACGCACCAAAACTGCCGCTTTCCATCAGCAGCACGCCGAAGCTGTTGATGCCTTGCTGCACGGGTGGCCAGATCAAACCAAAGATCACCCCCAGCGCCACCGCGGAGAACCCGGTGACGATCGGCACAAACCGTCGCCCACCAAAGAATGCGAGGTACTCCGGCAGCTTGATGTCCTTGAAGCGGTTATACAGCGCACCGGCCATCAAGCCGCTGGCGATGCCCGCGAGCATGCCCATGTTGATGCTGGCGTCCATCACCTTGAGGGTGGAGACCATCACCAGGTAACCGATGGCGCCTGCCAGGCCCGCCGTGCCGTTGTTGTCGCGGGCAAAACCCACGGCAATGCCGATGGCGAAGATCAGCGCCAGGTTGGCGAAGATCGCCTGCCCGGCGTCGTGCATCACCGCGATGTTCAGCAGGTCAGTGTCGCCCAGTCGCAGCAGGAGGCCGGCGATCGGCAGAATCGCGATCGGCAGCATCAGTGCACGGCCCAGGCGTTGCAGCCCTTCGATAAAATATTGGTACACGGCGTGTCTCCCTATTCTTGTTGTTTTCAGCTCAGCGGCCAGTGGTGTTGACAGGCTTGGCGAACGGCTTTGGCGCTGCTCAGGTTAAGCAGGCTTTGGCTCAGTTGCCGGCATTGGGCTGCGTCCAGGTGACGGACACGGTCCTTGATTTCTCCGATTTGCGGCGGGCTGACGGACAGCTCGCTGATGCCCAGACCGATCAGCACCGGCGTGGCCAGCGGGTCGGACGCCAGCGCCCCGCACACACCGACCCAGCGCCCATGCTTGGCTGCGCCGATGCACGTCTGGGCGATCAGCCGCAACAGCGCCGGGTGCATGGCATCGACCCGGGCGGCGAGGCCGGCGTGGTCGCGGTCCATGGCGAGGGTGTACTGCGATAGGTCATTGGTGCCGATGGACAGAAAGTCCGCGTGCTCGGCCAGTTGTTCGGCCATCAGCGCCGCCGCGGGCACTTCGATCATCACCCCCAGTTCCGGGCGTTGGGTCAGTTCCAGCTCGGCGCACAGTTCATCGAGGCGCTGGCGAATGTGCAGCAGTTCGTCGACTTCGCTGACCATTGGCAGCAGGATGCGGCAACGTTCCAGCGGGCTGACCTGGAGAAGGGCACGCAGTTGCTGGTCCAGCAGTTCCGGGCGTACCTGGGCCATGCGAATGCCCCGCAGGCCCAGCACCGGGTTGGTCTCGAACGGCAGCGGCAGGTAGTCGAGTTGCTTGTCGCCGCCGACGTCGATGGTGCGGATGATCACGGATTTGTCGCCCATGGCATCCAGTACGGCTTGGTAGGCCTGGCGCTGCTCTTGCTCGTCGGGCGCGGTGCGGCGGTCGACGAAGAGAAATTCTGTGCGCAGCAGGCCGACGCCATCGGCGCCATTCTCGAAGGCCAGTTGGGCTTCGACGCTGGAGGCGACATTCGCGGCCACTTCAATACGCACGCCATCCTGAGTGCTGGCGGTGCCTTGAGCCTCCGCGTGCTGCTGTTGGCGCCGCAGTTTCTGTGCATCGCGCAACTGGTGAACCTGGGCGTGGCGCGCATCATCCGGCGTCAGCTCCAGGCGGCCGTTGGCGGCATCCAGCACCACGCGCTGGCCTTGGGGCACATCAAGCAATTCAGTGCCCAGTGCAACCACGCACGGCAAGCCTTTACCCCGCGCTAGAATCGCCACATGAGACGTCGCGCCGCCTTCGGCCATGCAGATACCGGCGGCGTGTTGATTGCTCAGTTGCAGCAGATCCGATGGGGTCAGCTCATGGGCCGAGACGATAGCGCCGGCCGGCAAATCAAAATTCCAGGCCTCGCCCAGCAACGCCCGCAGCACGCGTTGCTGCAAGTCGCGCAGGTCGTTGGCGCGTTCGGCGAACAACGGTTTACCCAGTGCCAGCAGCACCGCGCATTGGGCCTGGATCGCATCGCGCCAGGCGTGAGTGGCGGCGCTGCCCCGTTCGATGGCGGCGGTGGCGGCCTCCAGCAACGTAGGGTCTTCCAGCAGGGCCAGGTGGGCGGCGAAGATCTCTTCTTCCTCCACATCCTTGCGCAGACGGGCCTGGTCCAGGGTGTGGCGGATTTCGCTACGCACCTGTTCCAGGGCACTGTCCAGGTGCTGCAGCTGTTCATCCGGGGCGTTGTTGCCCGGGTCCATCGGCAGCTCGATTCCGTTCAGGCGGAACAACGGGCCGCAGACCAACCCCGGCGCGGCACACACGCCTTGCAGTACTCCGGCTTCGGTATTCGCGCGGCGTGGGGCGACGGCCACTGGAGCGTGATGCGCTTCGCCAACTTCCACCGACAGCGCAGCGATCAGTGCTTGCAGCGCCGCTTCACAATCCTTGCCACGACAGGTGACCTGCACCTCGTCCTGCTCACCAATCCCCAGGCCCATCAAGCCGATCAGGCTGTCGCACGAAGCCGACTTGCCAGCGAAATGCAGCTGCGACTGGCTGCTGAATGCCTGTGCAGTCTTGCGGATCAAGGCAGCGGGGCGCGCATGCAGGCCGCCACGATGGGTGATGCGAATGGTCGCGCTGGCTTCGGTGACCGACTCATCAATCACTTTCGCTGCACCGGCCAACCGTGCAACCACATGCAGCAGCGGCTCGCCGACCTTCACTGTTTTCAAGGTGATCGGCCGTAGCTCAAACAGCTCGCTGTTGGTCAGGATGATCAAGCTGACCAGGCTTTTGCACTGCCGCGCAATCAGGTCCAGATCAAACTGCACCAGTGCCTGGCCCTTGCTGACGCGCGCACCTTGCTTGACCAGCAGCGCAAAGCCTTCGCCATTCAATTCCACCGTGTCGATGCCCACGTGCATCAGCAATTCAGCGCCATTATCGGCGCGAATGGTCAGCGCATGCCCGGTGCGGGCGACGTGGATGATCACGCCATCACACGGCGCGTGCAGGCAATCGTTGAGCGGGTCGATGGCAATGCCGTCGCCCATGGCGCCACTGGCGAACACTTCGTCGGGAACGTCGCCCAGGGTCAGCACCGGCCCACTGAGGGGAGCGCTGAGGGTGAGGTCTTTATTATTGTGGGACATGGGCACGGTACTCATCAGGAAAACGCTGCAATCAACTCAGTGGGTGCGGGTCACTTTGCTCAAGTGACGCGGTTGGTCCGGGTCCATGCCCCGGGCCTCTGCCAAACCGGCGGCCATCACGTAGAAACTCTGGATCGCCAGGATCGGGTCCAGGGCCGGGTGTTCGGCGCGGCTCAGAGTCAGGTCGCGCTCGGCGATGTCATCGGGAGCGGCCAGCAGCACGCGGGCACCGCGCTGGCGCATATCGGCGGCCAGGCTCAGCAGGCCGGCTTGTTCGGCACCACGGGGCGCGAAAACCAGCAGCGGGTAGTTGTCATCGATCAGAGCCATCGGGCCATGGCGCACTTCAGCGCTGCTGAAGGCTTCGGCCTGGATCGCCGAGGTTTCCTTGAGCTTGAGCGCGGCTTCCTGGGCGATGGCAAAACCGGCGCCACGGCCGATCACCATCAGTTGCTGGCAGTCGCGCAGGGCGTCGATGGCCAGGCTCCAATCTTGCCTGGCGGCTTCACGCAAACCTTCGGGCAGTGCCTTACAGGCTTGCAGCAACTCGTCTTCCTGATTCCAGTGGCCGATCAGCTGGGCGCTGGCGCTCAGGGTCGCGATAAAGCTTTTGGTGGCGGCGACGCTGCGTTCCGGCCCGGCGCACAGCGGCACATGGAATTCGCAGGCGGCTTCCAGTGGCGAGTCTTCGGCGTTGACCATCGAGATGCTCAAGGCGCCGCGCTTGCGCAACAGGCGCAGGCTGTTGACCAGGTCCGGGCTCTGTCCCGACTGGGAGAAACCGAACGCCACTTGCCCGCTGACCTTGAGCGGCGATTGCAGCATGGTCACCACCGACATCGGCAGCGACGCCACCGGAATCCCCAGATGTTGCATAGTCAGGTAGGCGAAGTAACTGGCGGCGTGGTCCGAGCTGCCACGGGCGATGGTCATCGCCACTTGCGGTGGCTGGCGACGCAGGCGGCCGGCGACTTCCACCAGCAGCGGGTCCAGGCGTTGCAGTTGAGCCTCGACGGCCTCACAGGAGGCCAGGGCCTCTTCAAGCATTTTTGAAGTCAATGGTTTCTCCTTCGACCATTACGTCGGTGAGGTGCAGGGAGCGGTCCAGGCGCACGCAGTCGGCAAAGCTGCCGGGTTGCAGGCGACCGCGTTCTTCGAGGCCCAGGTAGTCCGCAGGAAATTGCGACAGGCGTTGTGAGGCTTCGCTGATCGGCAGGCCGATCTTCACCAGGTTGCGCAACGCCTGGTCCATGGTCAGGGTGCTGCCGGCCAGCGTTCCATCGGCCAGGCGGACGCCGCCCAGGCACTTGGTCACGGTGTGGCTGCCCAGCTTGTATTCGCCGTCGGGCATGCCGGCGGCGGCGGTGGAATCGGTGACGCAGTACAGGCACGGGATCGAGCGCAGCGCCACGCGCATGGCACCGGGGTGCACGTGCAGCAGGTCGGGAATCAACTCGGCGTATTTGGCGTGGGCCAGGGCCGCACCGACGATGCCGGGCTCGCGGTGATGCAGCGGGCTCATGGCGTTGTACAAGTGGGTAAAGCTGGTGGCCCCGGCGGCGAGGGCGGCGACACCTTCTTCATAGCTGCCCAGGGTGTGGCCGATCTGCATGCGCACGCCACGTTCGCTGAGGGCGCGGATCAGGCCGTCATGGCCGGCGATTTCCGGAGCAATGGTGATCACCCGGATCGGCGCCAGGCGCAGGTATTCTTCGACTTCGGCCATCAAGGCGGTGTGGGCGAAGTTCGGTTGTGCGCCGAGTTTTCCCGGATTGATGTAGGGGCCTTCCAGGTGCACGCCCAGGACACGAGCGGTGCCGGTCGGGCGGCTTTCGCAATAGGTGCCGATTTCGCCGAGCACGCGGGAAATCTCATCCACTGGCGCGGTCATGGTGGTGGCCAGCAGCGAGGTGGTGCCAAACCGCACGTGGGTGCGGGTGATGGTGTGGAAGGCGTCGGTGCCTTCCATAATGTCTTTGCCGCCACCGCCGTGTACGTGCAGGTCGATAAAGCCTGGCAGCAGGTACGGCAGGTCGTTGTCAGCCGGGTTGCACGGGCTGCCTTCTAAGGCAGTGACCTTGCCGTGCTGGTGCACCAGGCGGCCACGAATCCAGCCGTGTGGCGTGAGGATATTGTCTTCGGACATGGGCAGTTCTCTAAATTCGCAGTTCAGCGGAATAGTCGTGGCGGCGCAGTTCTGCGACGAAGTCGTAGTAGTCGTTGCGGCAGTAGGTGTCGGTGATTTCAATCGGGGTGTTGTCGGCGGTGTAGCCCACCCGGGTCATCAGCAGCATGGCGGTGCCGGGGGCGATGCCCACCAGGGCTGCGAACTCGTCCGAGGCGTTGATCGCCTGGATGTGTTGCAGGGCGCGCACGATGGGCTTGCCGATGCTTTCCAGGTATTCGTACAGCGAATTGCCGATGGCCTGCGGGTGGGGGAGGACGGAGGCGGGCATGGCGGTCATTTCAATCGCCATCACCGTGTCGTCGGCCTTACGCAAACGCTTGAGCCGCGCGACTTTGTCGCTGGGTGACAGGCCCAGGCGAATCAATTCTTCATGGGTCGGCGGGGTGATGTCGCGCTCCAGCCACTGGGACGTCGGCACAAAGCCCTTGAGCCGGAGCATTTCGCTGAAGCCCGAGAGGCGCGACAGCGGTTGTTCCAGGCGTGGCGTGATGAAGGTTCCGGAGCCTTGGCTGCGACGGATCAGACCTTGTTCGAACAGCACTTCCAGCGCCTTGCGGGCGGTCACCCGGGAAATGCTCAGTTGCTCGCTGAGGGCACGTTCCGACGGCAAAGCCTGCTCGGATTTCCACTGGCCGGCATGAATCGCGGCTTCGAGGTTGCGGGCCAGTTGCAGGTACAGCGGCGTCGATTGTTTATCGTCGGGGCGCAGGGCCAGGATGGGGTTCATCGTGTCGGTTTCCGATGCGGTTATTGGAGTGTTGTCGCCCGGTAGTGATCGCAAGCTAATACCACTTAAATACCATGTCAATGCAGCGAAAACAGTGCAGGCGAGCGTTTGCGGGCGCCTTAATAGTGCGCCAGTTCAAGTGGTATTAGAGAGGTCTTTATTTCAGGCAGAAGCGCGCAGCTTGCCGAGGTGAACTGGTATTCACCGGCAGGCTACCCATGGGGCGGGAATTTTTTTTGAATTATTTTACGAGGGGCAGGAAATTACGGACGAATCTCGATCATCGTGCCGTCTTTCACCAGGTTCCAGACTTCGCGCATGTCGACATTGCGCATGCCGATGCAGCCGTCGGTCCAGTCCAGGGTGTGGAACAGCTCTTCGGGGTAGTCCTCGGCGTCGGGGGTGCCGTGGATCATGATCATGCTGCCGGGCTTGACCCCTTCGCGGCGGGCGCGCGCGGAATCGCTGATATTGGGGTAGGAGATGTGCATGGCCAGGTTGAAGCGGTCGCTGGTCTTGCGCCAGTCGATCCAGTAGAAACCTTCCGGGGTGCGGCGGTCGCCTTCCATCAGCTTGGTGCCCTTGGGGTTCTTGCCCAGGGAAATGCGGTAGGTCCTGAGGGGCTTGCCGTCATTGATCAGTTGCAACTGATGGGCCGACTTGAGCACCAGGATTTTCTCGACGGGTTTGCCCCCCAGGATCACTTGGGTGGAGGCTGGCGACAGCGTGGCAAACGACAGGCAGATCAGAGCAAGCAACCAACGCATTGAAACGGTATCCCCTGAAAAGACTACGTGCCGCCTGGATTGTTATTTGGCCAACTGGGTCAGCGGCGGCACCGATTCGCTGCGCACCGGATACGACTGTTGCCGGCGGTCAGCAAAAAAGCATTCTAAGGTACGCCCGACCGTGCGGAAAGCCAGCTCGGACCAAGGGATGTCGGCTTCATCGAATAAGCGCACTTCAAGGCTTTCGGGGCCGGCGGCAAAATCCAGGTCGATCAGTTCGGCCCGGTAGAAGATGTGCACCTGGCTGATGTGAGGCACGTCGATCAGGGTGTAGATGCTCAGGTTGCG
The DNA here is from genome assembly GCF_030815935.1 of Pseudomonas sp. W2I6. Lineage (NCBI taxonomy): Bacteria > Pseudomonadati > Pseudomonadota > Gammaproteobacteria > Pseudomonadales > Pseudomonadaceae > Pseudomonas > Pseudomonas sp. W2I6. Next base: position 302,725 of record NZ_JAUSXJ010000001.1, read on the forward strand.
CACCCGGGCGCAGGCTTCTTCCAGGGTTTCGCGCATCGCGGCCTGCTCGACGGTCTCGCCGTTCTCCATGAAGCCGGCGGGCAAGGTCCAGAAACCCAGGCGCGGCTCGATGGCGCGCCGGCACAGCAGCACCTGGTCGCCCCACACCGGTACGGTGCCCGCGACGATATTGGGGTTCTGGTAGTGAATGGTCTGACAGTGATCGCAGACATAACGCAAGCGTGCGTCGCCTTCGGGAATGCGCTGGGTGACCGGTTTACCGCACTGGCTGCAGAAGTTCATGCTGGGGTTCCTGGAGAGTGCGCCTATCTTGGCGTGACCGGGTATGGGCTGCAAGTTGTCGTTTAGCGACATGGCCAGGGTTTTGGGGTTGGGCGTGCGCAAGGTTTGGTGCATGATGCAAGGTAGCCAACAGACCGAGATGACTCATGCTGGACGAGCTACTTCGCCGGGTAAGCAATCATACGCCCCACACGCTGGAGACCGACGGTCGTTTCCCGGAAGCGGCGGTACTGGTGCCGATCACCCGCAGTGACGAACCCGAGCTGATCCTGACCTTGCGCGCCAGCGGGTTATCCACCCATGGCGGCGAAGTGGCATTCCCTGGCGGGCGGCGCGACCCGGAAGACCCCGACCTGATATTCACCGCGCTGCGCGAAGCCGAAGAAGAGATCGGCCTGCCGCCGGGCCTGGTGGAAGTCATCGGGCCGTTGAGCCCGCTGATTTCCCTGCACGGTATCCGTGTCACGCCTTATGTAGGCGTTATCCCCGATTACGTCGAATACCTGGCCAATGACGCCGAGATCGCCGCGGTTTTCAGCGTGCCCCTGGAGTTTTTTCGCCAGGACCCGCGCGAACATACCCACCGTATCGATTACCAGGGCCGCAGTTGGTACGTGCCCAGTTACCGGTTTGGCGAATACAAGATCTGGGGCCTGACGGCGATCATGATCGTCGAGCTGATCAATCTGCTCTATGACGATGCCGACATCAGCCTGCATCGACCGCCGAAAAGCTTCATCAATACCTAAGAGCCAGATGGCCATCGTTCCTGCCGTGAGGATCCACCTATGAAATACCGCCTGGGCGACGCCCGAGTCGAAACCCATCCCAACAGCTGGGTGGCCCCCAATGCCACGCTGGTGGGCAAGGTCAAGCTGGAGGAGGGCGCCAACGTCTGGTTCAACGCGGTGTTGCGCGGCGACAACGAGCTGATCCTGATCGGCAAGAACAGCAACGTGCAGGACGGCAGCGTGATGCACACCGACATGGGTTACCCGCTGACCCTTGGCACCGGCGTGACCATCGGCCATAACGCCATGTTGCATGGCTGCACCGTCGACGATTACAGCCTGATTGGCATCAATGCGGTGATTCTTAACGGGGCGAAGATCGGCAAGCACTGCATCATCGGCGCCAATTCGCTGATCGGCGAGGGCAAGGAAATTCCCGATGGTTCGTTGGTGATGGGCTCGCCGGGCAAAGTGGTGCGGGAGCTGACCGACGTGCAGAAGAAAATGCTCGAGGCTAGCGCTGCGCACTATGTGCATAACGCCCAGCGGTATGCCCGTGATCTGGTTGAGCAGGAAGAATGAACCCGGTAGAACGACCCGTCGCCTCGCCGTGCGTGAGCATTTGTGCGCTGGATGACGATGATATCTGCACGGGATGCCAGCGCACGGTGGAAGAGATTACCCGCTGGAGTCGCATGGACAATACCGAGCGCCGGGTAGTGCTGGGGTTGTGCCATGAGCGGGCGAAGGCGAGTGGGCTGGTGTGGATGATTCCGGGGAAGTCCGGCGCCTGATAGACCGCTTTCGCGAGCAAGCCCGCTCCCACATTTGATTGCGTTTATCTTGGAGGAATGCGTTCAAAATGTGGGAGCGGGCTTGCTCGCGAAAGGGCCCGCCCAGACGACATATTTCCAAATGTGAAGTACCCTGTGCCCCTTGTTCACAGGTCCCTCGCCCCATGTTCTTCCTGATTGCCTACATCAGCAGCGTCGTGCTGATCAACTTCGCCTTTTCTACCGCTCCGCACCTGGATGTGATCTGGTCTGCCTGGGGCGGCCTGGTATTTGTCCTGCGGGACATGGTGCAAACTCGCTTCGGCCATGGCGCGATCATCGCCATGCTGGCGGCGCTGGTGCTGTCCTATATCACCTCCGATCCGTCCATCGCCCTGGCCAGCGCCACGGCGTTCGCGGTGTCCGAATGCATTGACTGGCTGGTGTTCAGCATCACCAAGCGCCCACTCCACGACCGCCTGTGGATAAGTTCGGCGCTGAGTATCCCCCTCGATACCTTCATCTTTTTCGGCCTGATCGGCGCCTTGACGCCCGCGGTCGCCGGCACTGCCCTGGTGTCGAAATTCGCCGGCGTTACCGTGGTGTGGCTGGCCATGGCCTGGCGTTTGCGCCGGCAGCGCGTCGCCAACTGAAGCCAATCCTTACAGTTCATGTAAAATGCCGGCCTTTCTCCCCACGATCCGCTCCCCTGAGGACCTGAGATGACCCGAATCGGAACTCCATTGTCGCCAACCGCGACCCGCGTAATGCTGTGTGGCTGCGGTGAGCTGGGCAAGGAAGTGGTAATCGAACTGCAACGCCTGGGCGTTGAAGTGATTGCCGTGGATCGCTACGCCAACGCACCGGCCATGCAGGTTGCCCACCGCAGCCACGTGATCAACATGCTCGACGGTGCCGCCCTGCGTGCCGTGATCGAAGCCGAAAAGCCGCACTTCATCGTGCCGGAAATTGAAGCGATCGCCACCGCGACCCTGGTTGAGCTGGAAGCCGAAGGCTTCACCGTGATCCCGACCGCCCGCGCGACGTTGCTGACCATGAACCGCGAAGGCATCCGTCGCCTGGCCGCCGAAGAGCTGGACCTGCCGACCTCGCCGTACCACTTCGCCGACACCTTCGAGGACTACAGCAAGGCCGTCACCGACCTGGGCTTCCCGTGTGTGGTCAAGCCGGTGATGAGTTCGTCGGGCAAGGGCCAGAGCTTGCTGCGCAGCGCCGATGACGTGCAGAAAGCCTGGGATTACGCCCAGGAGGGCGGGCGTGCCGGCAAGGGCCGCGTGATCATCGAAGGCTTTATCGACTTCGACTACGAGATCACCCTGCTGACCGTGCGCCACATTGGCGGCACTACCTTCTGCGCGCCTGTCGGTCACCGTCAGGAGAAGGGCGACTATCAGGAATCCTGGCAGCCACAGGCCATGAGCCCGATTGCACTGGCGGAGTCCGAGCGCGTTGCCAAGGCGGTAACCGAAGCGTTGGGTGGTCGTGGTCTGTTTGGCGTCGAGCTGTTTATCAAAGGCGATCAGGTGTGGTTCAGCGAAGTATCGCCGCGCCCCCATGACACTGGCCTGGTGACCCTGATTTCCCAGGACTTGTCGCAGTTCGCCCTGCATGCGCGGGCAATTCTCGGCCTGCCGATCCCGTTGATCCGTCAGTTCGGGCCTTCGGCTTCGGCAGTGATCCTGGTGGAAGGCAAGTCGACCCAGACGGCGTTTTCCAACCTGGGTGCAGCCTTGAGCGAGCCGGATACGGCGTTGCGTCTGTTCGGCAAGCCGGAAGTGAATGGCCAGCGCCGTATGGGCGTGGCGCTGGCGCGGGATGAGTCGATTGAGGCTGCCCGGGCTAAAGCGACCCGTGCTTCGAAAGCGGTTGTTGTCGAGCTGTAACCCCCCGCCGATCGTTCCCACGCTCCGCGTGGGAATGCCGCGCTGGACGCTCCGCGTCCGCTCTTAAGGGCGTGACGCAGAGCGTCACCGGATGCATTCCCACGCAGAGCGTGGGAATGATCATCATTAGGCGACCTTGTTCAAATCGTTATTGCGCGTCTCTTTCAGGCACAACACAGCAATCAAGCTGATCACCGCTGCCGCCGACACATACCCGCCGACATAACTCAAACCGCCCATCGCCACCAGCTTGGTCGCGAAGAACGGTGCCGCCGACGCACCCACGATCCCACCCAGGTTATACGCCGCCGAAGCACCGGTATAACGCACGCGGGTAGGGAACAGTTCCGGCAACATCGCGCCCATCGGGGCAAACGTCACGCCCATCAGGAACAGCTCCAGCGCCAGGAACAGTGCCACGGCCCAGGTTGAACCGTGGGTCAGCAACGGTTCCATGGTGAAGCCGGAGAGGATGGTCAGGATCGCACCGACAATCAGCACCGGCTTACGCCCGTAACGGTCGCTTGCCCACGCCGCCAGCGGCGTTGCCGCGCCCATGAACAGCACCGCGAAGCACAGCAAACCCAGGAACGTTTCACGGCTGTAGCCCAGCGTAGACACGCCGTAGCTCAGGGAAAACGCGGTGGTGATATAGAACAGCGCATAACACACCACCATCGAGGCCGCACCCAGCAGGACCGGCAGCCAATGCTGGCTGAACAGTTCCACCAGCGGCACCTTCACCGGCGCTTCCCTGGCCACGGCGTTCGCGAACACCGGCGTTTCATGCAGTTTGAGCCGCGCATACAGCCCCACCATCACCAGCGCCGCGCTGAGAATGAACGGAATGCGCCAGCCCCAGCTGCGGAACTGCTCGTCGCTCAGGCTCATGGCCAGGATCAGGAACAGCCCGTTGGCCGCCAGAAAGCCAATCGACGGGCCCAACTGCGGGAACATGCCGAACCAGGCGCGTTTGCCCTTCGGGGCGTTCTCGGTGGCCAGCAACGCCGCGCCGCCCCATTCGCCGCCAAGCCCGAGGCCCTGGCCGAAGCGCAGTACGCAGAGCAGGATCGGTGCCCAGGCCCCGATGCTGTCATAACCGGGCAGCAAGCCGATCAGCGTGGTGCACACGCCCATCAGCAGCAGGGAAGCCACCAGTGTCGACTTGCGGCCAATCCGGTCACCAAAGTGGCCGAACAGCGCCGAGCCCAGTGGTCGCGCGATAAACGCGATACCGAAGGTCAGGAACGAGGCGAGCATCTGCGCCGTGCCGGAGGTTTGCGGGAAGAACACCGGGCCGATCACCAGCGCGGCGGCAGTTGCGTAGATATAGAAGTCGTAGAACTCGATGGCGGTGCCGATGATGCTCGCGGTGGCGACCCGGGCCGTCGAGTTGGTCGGGGCGGCGGTCGCCGTCTCGTTATAGGTGGTGCTCATTGAGGTATCCCTGACGGTCATTGCGCGTTTGGACGCGGATTATTATTGGTCGAACACCCATGGATCAGGGTTGTGCGCGGGGCGGCTCGGGATGGGAGCAAACACCGGTCAGACACGGTAAAGCGCTGCCTGGACGCGCTCAGTGCGGGTAGCACGCGGTCGGGCGGGGCTTGGGTAAGCCGCCCGATTATAGGAAGGGGTTTGCGGATCCAACAAGGGGCTTAAGCGGCAACTGGCACCGTGCTGGTGTGCCAGATCAACACCTTGGCGACGCGGTTGTCCTCGGTCTCGAGGATTTCCAGGCGATAGCGGCCGATTTTCAGGCACACGGCGCAATCCGGAATGGTCTCCAGTGCTTCGGTCACCAGGCCGTTGAGGGTCTTGGGGCCGTCGCTGGGCAGGTGCCAGCCGAGGGCTTTGTTCAAGTCACGGATCGAGGCGGCGCCGTCGATCACGTAGCGGCCATCCAGTTGCGGCTGGATGTGCGGGTTGTCGAGGTGCTGCTCGTTTTCGAACTCACCGACGATTTCTTCAAGAATGTCTTCCAGGGTCACAATGCCCAGCACTTCGCCGTATTCATCCACCACCATGCCCAGGCGGCGCTGTTGCTTGTGGAAGTTCAGCAATTGCAGTTGCAGCGGTGTACTTTCCGGGACGAAGTAGGGCTCGTGGCAGGCGGCCAGCAGGGCTTCCTTGGTCAGGCTGGCGTCCGGCAGCAGGTGGCGGATCTGCCGCGTGTTGAGCACCGCCTCGACCTGGTTGATGTCGCTGTGGAACACCGGCAGCCGGGTTCGGGTGGAAACCCGCAGTTGCTCGATGATTTCCTCTACCGGGTCATCCAGGTTGATGCCGTCCACTTCGCTGCGGGGCACCAGGATGTCGTTGACGGTGATGTTGTCCAGGGCGTGGATGCCCGGCATGCCCGGCGCGCGGGTGTTGGGGATTTCGGCTTCCGGCTCGTCGTCCTGGTCCGGCTGCGGCTCGTCGCTCTTCTTGACCAGCCCGGGCTTGCGGGTGAACGGGCGCAGCAGGAACAGGCTGACACCGTTGAGCAGCCAGGCCAGCGGATAAAGGATTTTCAGCGGCACGCTCAGCAGGGTGTTGCCAAAGCCAAGGATGGTTTGCGGGTGGCGAGTGGCCAGGGCGCGCGGCAGATAGTCGGCCAGCACCAGCAGCACCGCGCTGGAGATCACCCAGCCGAGCCACGGGCCGTTTTGCGCCCAGGCGTAGATCGCCAGCAGGGTGCAGAGAATCACCACCACGGCGCGGCACAGGGTGTTGCAGAGGATCAGGCTGTTGCGCGGGAAATTCAGGCGGGCGGCGGCTTTGTCACCCTGGCGGGTGCCGGGGCGCAGGGCCAGCAAATGTTGCTGGGCGGCTTCGATGGCGGTAAACAGCGCCGACCATAAAACCAGCAAGGCTACTACCGCAAGCATCGGCCCCAAGGGCAAGTTGTCCATGTCGGCTGCCCGTCAGATATGCAGGATGTATTCGCGAACCAGCTTGCTGCCGAAATAGGCCAGCATCAGCAGGCAGAAACCGGCCAGGGTCCAGCGGATCGCCTTGTGCCCGCGCCAGCCGAGACGGTTGCGGCCCCACAGCAGCACGCTGAACACCACCCAGGCCAGGCAGGCCAGCAGGGTTTTATGCACAAGGTGCTGGGCAAACAGGTTCTCGACGAACAGCCAGCCGGAGATCAGCGACAGCGACAGCAGCGTCCAGCCGGCCCAGAGGAAGCCGAACAGCAGGCTTTCCATGGTTTGCAGTGGCGGGAAGTTCTTGATCAGCCCCGACGGGTGCTTGTGCTTGAGCTGGTGGTCTTGCAACAGCAGCAGCAAGGCCTGGAACACCGCGATGGTGAACATGCCGTAGGCGAGGATCGACAGCAGGATGTGGGCGAGGATGCCCGGCTCTTCATCAATGACCTGCACGGTGCCGGTCGGTGTGAATTGCGCCAGCAGCACCGTCAGCATCCCGAGCGGGAACAACAGCACCAGCAGGTTCTCCACCGGGATCCGGTAGCAGGCCATCAGGGTCAGCGCGATCACCGCGGCGGCAATCAGGCTGGCAGCGCTGAAGAAATCCAGGCCCAGGCCGACCGGCGTCATCAAGTGCGTGAACAGGCTGGCGGCGTGAGCCAGCAGGGCGAGGACGCCAAGGCCTACCAGCAGGCGTTTGTCGGCCTTGGCGCCTTGGGCCAGACGAGTGCCCTGATAGAGGGTCGCAGCGGCATACAAGATGGCGGCGGCGAGGCTGGGTAGCAAACTGGGTGACAAAGGGAGCATAAATCCTGTTAAGCAGGCCCGAAAGGCGCTGAGTTTGGCATACACCTGCGTAACACGAAAGACTCTCAGGCCAGACAGCGGGTGTGCATGGCGACAGTCTTCGCTATAATCCGCGACCTGCCCACGCCGCAGGCTCGCCGAGCGCTGTTTTTAATAGCGATTTACCACAGCCTGGGCCGCCATTACCTCGGTCTAACAATGCATTTCGATGAATAGGGCCTGAAAGGATCGCGCATGTTTGAAAATCTGACTGACCGTCTCTCGCAGACGCTGCGCCATGTCACCGGCAAGGCCAAGCTGACCGAGGACAATATTAAAGACACCCTGCGTGAAGTGCGCATGGCGTTGCTGGAAGCCGACGTCGCCTTGCCGGTGGTGAAGGACTTCGTCAACTCGGTCAAAGAGCGCGCGGTCGGCACCGAAGTGTCCCGCAGCCTGACGCCGGGCCAGGCCTTTGTGAAGATCGTCCAGGCCGAACTCGAAAGCCTGATGGGCGCGGCCAACGAAGATTTGAACCTCAGCGCTGTGCCGCCAGCCGTTGTGCTGATGGCCGGTCTGCAAGGTGCGGGCAAGACCACCACCGCCGGCAAACTGGCGCGCTTCCTTAAAGAGCGCAAGAAGAAGTCGGTGATGGTGGTGTCTGCCGACGTTTACCGCCCGGCGGCTATTAAACAGCTGGAAATGCTCGCGGGCGAAGTGGGCGTGACCTTCTTCCCGTCCGACCTGAGCCAGAAGCCGGTCGATATCGCCCAGGCGGCTATTAAAGAAGCCAAGCTGAAATTCATCGACGTGGTCATCGTCGATACCGCCGGTCGCCTGCACATCGACGAAGAGATGATGGGCGAGATCAAGGCGCTGCATGCCGCGATCAATCCGGTAGAAACCCTGTTCGTGGTCGATGCCATGACCGGCCAGGATGCGGCCAATACCGCCAAGGCCTTTGGTGATGCGCTGCCGCTGACCGGTGTGATCCTGACCAAGGTCGACGGCGATGCCCGTGGCGGTGCCGCCTTGTCGGTACGCGCCATTACCGGCAAGCCGATCAAGTTCATCGGTATGGGCGAGAAGAGCGAAGCGCTCGAGCCGTTCCACCCTGAGCGGATCGCCTCGCGTATCCTCGGCATGGGCGACGTGCTCAGCCTGATCGAGCAAGCGGAGGCGACCCTCGACAAGGACAAGGCCGACAAGCTGGCTAAAAAGCTGAAGAAGGGCAAGGGCTTCGACCTCGAAGACTTCCGCGACCAGCTGCAACAGATGAAGAACATGGGCGGCCTCGGCGGCCTGATGGACAAGCTGCCGAACATCGGCGGCGTGAACCTGGCGCAAATGGGCAATGCCCAGGGCGCGGCAGAGAAGCAATTCAAGCAGATGGAAGCCATCATCAATTCCATGACCCCGGCCGAGCGCCGCGACCCTGAGCTGATCAGCGGTTCGCGCAAACGTCGGATCGCCATGGGTTCCGGCACCCAGGTGCAGGACATCGGTCGCTTGATCAAGCAGCACAAGCAGATGCAGAAGATGATGAAGAAATTCTCCGCAAAAGGCGGGATGGCCAAGATGATGCGCGGCATGGGCGGTATGTTGCCCGGCGGCGGCATGCCGAAAATGTAAAGAATTCGAGCAGAAGTTCGCTTCTGCTCCGACCCGCAGGGATGCGGGATCTCCAGCAAACCCGCCATTGGCGGGAGCTGACTTGCCGTTTTAACCGACGGCTCTATAGCAGATCTGAATGGCACGCTGATAGGCGCCAGAAAAAGACATTTGCAAAAGTCCGGATATTCCTTAGAATATGCGGCCTTTCGGGCACCTATGCCCGCTGTGCATTTAGATTTGCAGCACCGACTACAGGAACGATGTTCACATGCTAACAATCCGTCTTGCCCTTGGCGGCTCCAAAAAGCGCCCGTTTTACCACTTGACCGTAACTGACAGCCGCAACCCACGTGACGGCTCTCACAAGGAACAAGTTGGCTTCTTCAACCCGATCGCTCGTGGTCAAGAAGTCCGTCTGTCCGTGAACCAAGAGCGCGTAGCCTACTGGCTGAGCGTTGGTGCACAACCTTCTGAGCGCGTTGCTCAGTTGTTGAAGGATGCATCTAAGGCTGCGGCCTGAGCAATATGAACGCGACGCCAGCGGTAGCTGATGATTTGATCGTTATCGGCAAGATTTATTCTGTTCATGGCGTTCGCGGCGAAGTGAAGGTGTATTCCTTTACTGATCCGACTGAAAACCTGTTGCAGTACAAGACCTGGACGCTCAAGCGCGAAGGTAGTGTGAAACAGGTAGAGCTGGTCAGTGGACGCGGGAGCGACAAGTTCCTGGTCGCAAAGCTCAAGGGTCTTGATGATCGTGAAGAAGCTCGTCTTCTGGCCGGTTATGAGATCTGCGTGCCGCGCAACCTGTTCCCTGAATTGACCGACGGCGAGTACTACTGGTACCAGCTGGAAGGTCTGAAGGTTATTGATCAACTCGGGCAATTGCTCGGGAAAATCGATCATCTTCTGGAAACCGGCGCCAATGATGTAATGGTGGTCAAGCCTTGCGCTGGCAGCCTGGATGATCGCGAACGCCTGTTGCCCTATACCGAGCAATGCGTGTTGGCCGTCGACCTGGCAGCGGGCGAGATGAAGGTGGAATGGGACGCGGACTTCTAACGTGGCTAACCTGCGCGTTGAAGTGATCAGTTTGTTTCCCGAGATGTTTTCCGCCATCAGCGAGTACGGCATCACCAGTCGGGCGGTGAAACAGGGGCTCTTGCAGCTCACCTGTTGGAACCCGCGAGACTACACGACGGATCGACATCACACTGTGGACGATCGCCCATTTGGCGGTGGCCCGGGCATGGTGATGAAGATCAAGCCCCTGGAAGATGCGTTGGTTCAGGCCAAGGCAGCCGCCGGGGAGAAGGCGAAGGTAATTTACCTGTCCCCTCAAGGCCGTCAGCTGAATCAGTCGGCGGTACGCGAGTTGGCGAATCTGGAAGCATTAATCCTGATTGCCGGTCGCTATGAAGGCATTGACGAGCGTTTTATTGATGCTCATGTCGATGAAGAGTGGTCGATTGGGGACTATGTCCTGTCTGGCGGCGAGCTGCCGGCGATGGTCCTGATAGATGCGGTTACACGACTGCTGCCTGGAGCTTTAGGGCATGCGGACTCCGCGGAGGAAGATTCCTTCACGGATGGTTTGCTGGATTGCCCGCACTACACCCGACCGGAGGTGTATGCGGATCAGCGTGTTCCCGACGTATTGCTAAGTGGCAATCACGCACACATCCGGCGTTGGCGTTTACAGCAGTCCCTCGGGCGGACCTATGAACGACGCGCCGATCTTCTGGAAAGCCGCTCGCTTTCTGGAGAAGAGAAGAAGCTGCTCGAGGAATACATCCTCGGGCGGGACGATAGTTAACAACGTATCGATGGTAGGTCCGACGACTTACCTTAGGAGCACAGCATGACTAACAAAATCATCCTTGCACTCGAAGCAGAGCAGATGACCAAAGAGATCCCTACCTTTGCCCCGGGCGACACCATTGTCGTTCAGGTGAAAGTGAAGGAAGGCGACCGTTCGCGTCTGCAAGCGTTCGAAGGCGTGGTAATTGCCAAGCGTAACCGTGGTGTGAACAGTGCTTTCACTGTTCGTAAAATCTCCAACGGTGTTGGCGTAGAGCGTACTTTCCAGACCTACAGCCCGCAAATCGACAGCATGGCCGTTAAACGTCGCGGTGACGTACGTAAAGCCAAGCTGTACTACCTGCGTGACCTGTCCGGTAAAGCAGCTCGCATCAAGGAAAAACTGGCTTAAGTCCAGCTTCCCGATGCAGAAAAAAGCAGCCTACGGGCTGCTTTTTTGTTGCCTGAAATTTGTCTATTTCCCCGGTACTTATTCATGACTACTCGCCTCGAAGAAATTCAGCGTCGTACTGACCTTAAAGCCGTTTTCCGCTTTTGTGGCGAGGGAGCTTGCTCCCGTTGGGCTGCGCAGCGGCCCTGAAACCGGCAATAGAAGTCTCTCTGTTGGACCTCAATGGTCAATCAGGGCCGCTTCGCGCCCCAGCGGGAGCAAGCTCCCTCGCCACAGATTATTTGCCCGCTTTCATTGATGTGTAGCGGCCCGTGCTGCGATAGGATCTACCCGACATCGCCATTTTCCCTGCTTGAGCCCTCATGTCCGCCATCGACCACCCGCAGATAGATCGCTTCCTTGACGCCCTCTGGCTGGAAAAAGGCCTGTCGGACAACACCCGCCAGGCTTACCGCAGCGACCTCGCGTTGTTCAATGGCTGGCTGCAGGAGAAAAACCTCGAGCTGCTCGACGCCGGTCGTGAGCTGATTCTCGACCACCTGGCCTGGCGCCTGGAGCAAAACTACAAGCCTCGCTCTACTGCGCGTTTTCTCTCAGGCGTGCGTGGCTTCTATCGCTACCTGCTGCGGGAAAAGCTGATCGCCATCGACCCAACCCTGCAAATCGACATGCCGCAGCTGGGCCGGCCACTGCCCAAATCCCTGTCGGAAGCCGACGTCGAAGCCCTGCTCGCAGCCCCCGACCTGAGCGAAGCCATCGGCCAGCGCGACCGTGCCATGCTGGAAGTGCTGTATGCCTGCGGCCTGCGCGTCACCGAGCTGATCAGCCTGACCCTGGAACAGGTCAACCTGCGCCAGGGTGTATTGCGCGTAATGGGCAAGGGCAGCAAGGAGCGCCTGGTGCCCATGGGTGAAGAGGCGATCGTGTGGATCGAACGCTACATGCGCGACGCCCGAGCCGAGTTGCTCAACGGTCGGCCCAGCGATGTGCTGTTTCCCAGCCAGCGCGGCGAACAGATGACCCGCCAGACCTTCTGGCATCGCATCAAGCACCAGGCCAAGGTTGCCGGCATCGGCAAGTCGCTGTCGCCCCACACCCTGCGTCACGCGTTCGCTACGCATTTGCTCAACCACGGCGCGGATTTGCGTGTGGTTCAAATGCTCCTGGGCCACAGCGACTTATCCACCACCCAGATCTACACCCATGTGGCGCGGGCACGTTTGCAGGAGATGCACGCCAAGCACCATCCCCGTGGATGAAAAATACTTCGGAAAAAGCCCAATTTCCCCGGGACTGGCTGCCCTGCGGCCCAACTGTGGTAGGCTTTGCCGGTTCGCAAAGGGGACGGCCCAAACCCGTGTTTGAAGATCGGTGTTCCTGCTCCCGTCCCTGCATCTGCCTTCAGGAGTTCCCATGCGCTTGACCCAGATTTTTGCCATCGCAGCCATTGCGTTGGTCTCAACCTTTGCCGTCGCCGACGACGCCGCAGAGAAGACAATCCGCAAGAGCCTGGAAGCCCTCCAGCTCGACACCCCGATTGAAAGCATCAACGCCAGCCCGATGGCCGGCCTGTACGAAGTCAAGCTCAAGGGCAGCCGCGTGCTGTACGCCAGTGCCGATGGCCAGTACATCGTCCAGGGCTACCTGTTCCAGCTCAAAGACGGCAAGCCGGTGAACCTCACCGAGAAAGCCGAGCGCCTGGGCGTGTCCAAGCTGATCAACGGTATTCCGGTGGCTGAAACCGTGGTTTACCCGGCCATCGGCGAAACCAAGACTCACATCACCGTGTTCACCGACACCACCTGCCCGTACTGCCACAAGCTGCATGCCGAAGTGCCTGAGCTGAACAAGCTCGGCGTTGAAGTGCGCTACGTGGCGTTCCCGCGCCAGGGCCTGGGTTCGCCGGGTGACGAGCAGTTGCAAGCCGTCTGGTGTTCGGCCGACAAGAAAGCGGCCATGGACAAGATGGTCGATGGCAAGGAAATCAAGGCCGCCAAGTGCGCCAACCCGGTTTCCAAGCAGTTCGCCCTCGGCCAGTCGATTGGTGTGAACGGTACGCCGGCCATCGTTTTGGCTGACGGCCAGGTGATTCCGGGCTACCAGCCTGCGCCGCAAGTTGCCAAACTGGCACTGAACGCAAAGTAAGCACTATCGTCGAGCCTTGACGATCATGATCCGCCGACAGTTCGGCGGGTCATTAATAGAGAGCCGCAGTTGTGCGGCTGTTTTCACGGCCGACCTTGAGTCGGCCGTTTCATGGGGAGTTCTTCAGTGAAACCGGTCAAAGTAGGCATCTGTGGGTTAGGGACCGTCGGTGGCGGCACCTTCAACGTACTTCAGCGTAACGCTGAAGAAATTTCCCGCCGTGCAGGGCGTGGGATTGAAGTGGCACAAATTGCCACGCGTACGCCAAAGCCTCAGTTCCAAACGACCGGTATTGCGATTACCAACGATGTCTTCGAAGTCGCCACCAACCCTGAAATCGATATCGTCATCGAGCTGGTAGGCGGCTACACCGTGGCCCGCGAGCTGGTGCTCAAGGCTATCGAAAACGGCAAGCATGTGGTCACTGCCAACAAGGCGCTGATTGCCGTGCACGGTAACGAAATCTTCGCCAGGGCCCGCGAGAAGGGCGTGATCGTGGCATTCGAAGCCGCCGTGGCCGGTGGTATCCCGGTGATCAAGGCGATCCGTGAAGGCCTGTCCGCCAACCGTATCAACTGGGTGGCCGGCATCATCAACGGCACCGGTAACTTCATCCTCACCGAAATGCGCGAGAAGGGCCGTACCTTCGAAGACGTGCTGGCCGAAGCCCAGGCCCTGGGTTACGCCGAAGCCGATCCGACCTTCGACGTGGAAGGCATCGACGCTGCCCACAAGCTGACCATCCTGGCGTCCATCGCCTTTGGTATCCCGCTGCAGTTCGACAAGGCCTATACCGAAGGCATCACCAAGCTGACCACCGCCGACGTGAACTACGCCGAAGCCCTGGGCTACCGCATCAAGCACCTCGGTGTGGCGCGCAGCACCCCGGCCGGTATCGAGCTGCGTGTGCACCCGACGCTGATCCCGGCCGACCGCCTGATCGCCAACGTCAATGGCGTGATGAACGCCGTGATGGTCAACGGTGACGCTGCCGGTTCCACCCTGTTCTACGGCGCCGGCGCCGGCATGGAGCCGACCGCTTCGTCTGTGATCGCCGACCTGGTGGACGTGGTGCGTGCCATGACCAGCGACCCGGAAAACCGCGTACCGCACCTGGCCTTCCAGCCGGATTCGCTGTCGGCCCACCCGATCCTGCCGATCGAAGCCTGCGAAAGTGCCTACTACCTGCGCATCCAGGCCAAGGATCATCCGGGCGTGCTCGCTCAGGTGGCCAGCATCCTGTCGGAGCGCGGCATCAATATTGAATCGATCATGCAGAAGGAAGTCGAAGAACAGGACGGCCTGGTGCCCATGATCCTGCTGACCCACCGTGTGCTGGAGCAGCACATCAACGACGCCATCGCCGCGCTTGAAGCGTTGCAGGGCGTGGTTGGGCCGGTGGTGCGGATTCGCGTCGAACACCTGAACTAATCGTTTTGCGGCAAGGGCCCCACGCGTTCGGCGGCCCTTGTTCAAGCATGCTCTAGAGGAGCCAGTCATGCGTTATATCAGCACCCGCGGCCAGGCACCGGCCCTGAATTTCGAAGACGTTCTGCTGGCCGGTCTGGCCACTGACGGCGGCCTGTACGTGCCGGAAAACCTGCCACGCTTTACCCAGGAAGAAATCGCTTCGTGGGCCGGCCTGCCGTACCACGAGCTGGCGTTCCGGGTCATGCGCCCGTTCGTCACCGGCAGCATCCCGGATGCGGATTTCAAGAAGATCCTGGAAGAAACCTACGGCGTGTTTTCCCACAGCGCCATCGCCCCGTTGCGTCAACTGAACGGCAACGAATGGGTCCTGGAGCTGTTCCACGGCCCAACCCTGGCGTTCAAGGACTTCGCCCTGCAACTGCTGGGTCGCCTGCTGGACTACGTGCTGGAAAAACGCGGTGAGCGCGTGGTGATCATCGGCGCTACTTCCGGTGATACCGGCTCGGCGGCGATCGAAGGCTGCAAGCACTGCGAAAACGTCGACATCTTCATCCTGCACCCGCACAACCGCGTGTCGGAAGTGCAGCGTCGTCAGATGACCACGATCTTCGGCGAGAACATCCACAACATCGCCATCGAAGGCAACTTCGATGACTGCCAGGAAATGGTCAAGGCCAGCTTCGCCGACCAGAGCTTCCTCAAAGGCACCCGCCTGGTAGCGGTGAACTCGATCAACTGGGCGCGGATCATGGCCCAGATCGTTTACTACTTCCATGCTTCCCTGCAGTTGGGCGGCCCGGCGCGTTCGGTGTCGTTCTCGGTGCCAACCGGCAACTTCGGCGACATCTTCGCCGGTTACCTGGCACGCAACATGGGCCTGCCGATCAACCAGTTGATCGTCGCCACCAACCGCAACGACATCCTGCACCGCTTCATGAGCGGCAACCAGTACGTCAAGGAAACCCTGCACGCCACACTGTCGCCGTCGATGGACATCATGGTCTCGTCGAACTTCGAACGCCTGCTGTTCGACATGCACGGTCGCAACGGTGCTGCCCTGGCCGGCCTGATGGACAGCTTCAAGCAAGGTGGCGGTTTCAGCGTCGAGCAGGAGCGCTGG
Organism: Pseudomonas sp. W2I6; assembly: GCF_030815935.1. Classification (NCBI taxonomy): domain Bacteria; kingdom Pseudomonadati; phylum Pseudomonadota; class Gammaproteobacteria; order Pseudomonadales; family Pseudomonadaceae; genus Pseudomonas; species Pseudomonas sp. W2I6. Next base: position 318,638 of record NZ_JAUSXJ010000001.1, read on the forward strand.
ACCGAAACCCGCAAGCTGTTCGACTCCCTGGCGGTGGACGACGCAGAAACCTGCGAGACCATCGCCGAAGTCTACGCCCAGACCGGCGAGCTGCTGGACCCGCACACCGCCATTGGCGTCAAGGCCGCGCGCGAATGCCGCCGCAGCCTGGACATCCCGATGGTGATTCTCGGCACCGCGCACCCGGTCAAATTCCCGGAAGCGGTAGAGAAGGCCGGGGTTGGCAAGGCGCTGGAATTGCCGCCGCACCTCACCGACCTGTTCGAGCGTGAAGAGCGTTGCACGGTATTGGCCAATGACCTGAAAGCGGTACAGGCGTTTGTCAGCCAGCATGGCAATCGCGGCAAGCCACTCTGAGCCAACGGCTTTGCGTGGTGGATCAAGCCCGTCTTCGTGACGGGCTTTTTCATTCTGGCGAGCCATACTTGCGCGGCGACCAACAAGAATAATCAAGGAAACCCAACCGGTGTATTTATCGACCCGAGCACACGCGTGGCTGGCATGTGTGCTGCTGCTTGGCCATGGTTCGGCAAGCCTCGCGGCTGTCAGCCTGCCGTTCAAGCTGGTGCCGGCGTTCATTGCCCTGGAGCCCATGCCCCTGACGGCCAGCGAGCAGCAATGGCTGGCGGCCCATCGGCCACTGAGAGTGGGCATTTCGATTGATGACTATCAGCCGATCGATATCACCCGCGACCGCAATCGCTACCAGGGCATCAGCGCCGATTACCTGAGCCTGATCGGTGCGCGTCTGCATGCACCGATGCAAGTCCTGGGTTTTGCCGAGCGGGCGCAGGCGGTGGAGGCCCTGCGGAGCGGCGCCATCGATATTCTCACCAGTGCCAACGGTTACGAGCGTGATGTGTCGGGGTTGCGCTTTACCGAAGACTACATGCCGGACCGCTCGGTGGTGGTCGTGCGCCGGGATGACAGCACCCAGAACGAGGACCTCAAGGACAAGAAGCTGGTGTTGCTGGACGGTTACGCCAACGTCAAGAACGTCCATCAGGCGTATCCCGGGAGCCACATCATGCTGGCACCGAATCTCTACAGTGGCCTCGAAGCGCTGAAGCAAGGTGATGCTGATGCGTTTATCGGCAACGAAGTGATCGTGCGCGCCTATAAATCGCTACGGCCCTACCTGGGCTTGCAGATCAAGGTGGAAAGCCGGCTGGCGCCCATCGGCTTTGCCTTTGCCACGCGGGAGGCCGACCCGCTGCTGGGCACGCTGATGGACCGGGCGCTGGCGAGTATTGATGAGTCTGTGCGGCGGGAGATCCTTGCGCGCTGGACCACTGGACTGGGGGTGGGCATTGCCGCCGAGCGCATCGCCTTGTCGGCCCCGGAACGGGCCTGGGTACTTCAGCATCCGCATGTGGTGGTGGCGTCCCAGCAACTGTCTCCCTATGTATTCAAGGACAAGGACGGCCAGTGGGTGGGGCTGAATGTGGACTTGCTCAACCGCATTTCACGCATGACCGGCCTGCAGTTCGTGATGGAGGAAGTGTCCTCCACGGCACAGACCCTGGGGTTGCTGGAAACGGGCAGGGCGGACATGAACACCACCCTGGCCGAGAATCAGGAGCGCAAGGCCTTTCTCGATTTCAGCCATGGGTTCGGGGGCTCAGGCTGGGTGTTTATCCAGCGCGCTGACGCACCGCCAGTGGCCAGTTTGAGCGAGCTTTCAGGCAAGGTGCTGGCGCTGCCGGCACGCCATGTCCTGGAGGGATATATTCGTCGCGAGCACCCCGGGATCAAGCTGCAATCGGTGGATAACTACGTCCAGGCCCGTGAGCTGGTAACGCAGGGTCGCGCGGCGGCGACTATCCAGAGTGAAGTGGAAGTGCAGAGTTACCCTGCCGATGAGTTGCGCATCGGCCGCAGTGTCGAGGGCAAGTGGTCGGCCAACAGCCTGTCGGTGCGCAAGGATCAACCGGAACTGCTGAGCATTTTGAACAAGGCGCTGGAAGCGCTGCCGGTCGCGGAGCTGAGCGCCCTGCGTTTGCGTTGGCTGGGGAGCGTACCCGTCCCGGTGCCGGCCTGGCAGCGTGTGCCGCCATGGGCCTACTGGACGGTCGCCATGGCGCTGCTGTTTGTGCTGGTGTCCCTGGCCTGGAACAGCCGGCTCAAGCGCCAGATTCGCCAGCGCCTCCAGGCCGAGCAGCGGCTCAACGACCAGTTGGCGTTCAAGCGCGCGCTGCTGGACGGCATGCCCAACCCGGTATTTGTGCGTGATCTGGAAGGACGCCTGGTGACCTGCAACACCAGCTATGAACAACAGTTGAACACCCGGCGCGAGCAGATCCAGGGCCTGACGCTGATGGAAAGCGGGCTGATGCCTGACGCTACGGCCGCGCGCCTGCATGCCGGCCACATGGAGCAATTGGCGAGCCAGCAGTCGCTGTTCGTCGACCGGCAGCTGGAGTTCAATGGCGGGGCGTTTCATGTGTATCAGTGGACGGTGCCGTTCTTCGACGCCAAGGGCCAGCTCCAGGGTTTGCTCGGTGGCTGGGTCGATATCAACGAGCGCAAGGTCCTGGAGCTCCAGCTGATGGATGCGCGGCAGGCCGCTGACGAAGCGAACTACGCAAAAAGCGCGTTTCTCTCGACCCTGAGCCACGAGATTCGCACGCCGATGACCGCCATTATCGGTCTGCTCGAGCTGGAGCAGGAGCGTGCCCAGGCTGAAGGCAAGCCAGTGTCTGAAGCCCTGCGAGTGGCCCATCGCTCGGCGCGTGAGTTGATTGCCCTGATGGGTGACAGCCTGGACCTGGCCAAGATTGAAGCCGGTCATCTGCAACTGGCGCCGCAGGCCACTGACTTGAAAGGTTTCTTCGAGGGCATACAGCGCTTGTTCGAACCCATGGCGCAGAAAAAGGGCCTTCACCTGACCCTGGCATTCGACCCGAGCGCGCAAGGATATTACTGGTTCGATCCGCTGCGCCTGCGTCAGGTTATCCATAACCTGTTGGGCAACGCGCTCAAGTTCACCTCGCGCGGTGAGGTTCGGGTCAGTGTTGCGCGCAAGCTTGACCCGGCGGGGGCCGAATATTTGCAGCTGTGTGTGGAGGACAGCGGGCCGGGCATTGGCGTCGAGCAGCAGGCGCGAGTGTTCAAGCCGTTTATCCAGGTCAGCGCGCGGACGGCTGCCGAGCACGGCGGCACGGGACTGGGCTTGAGCATCTGCCAGCAACTGGTGGAATTGATGGGAGGCAGCATCACCCTGAGCAGCGTGGTGGGAGAGGGCACGGTGGTGTGCATCGACCTGTACCTGGATCGGGTCAGCAGTGACGACGTGCCAGCATCTGCGGGTGTACCGCTGCTGGTGGCCGGCCGCAACCTGTCGGTGTTGGTGGTGGATGACCTGCCGGCCAATCGGCTGGTGCTGGTTCAGCAGTTGCAGTTCCTGGGTCATCAAGTAGTGGCCGTCGACTCGGCCGAAGCGGCCTTGCAGCGTTGGCATCATGAGGTGTTTGACGTCCTGGTCACCGATTGCAATATGCCGGGCATGTCCGGCTATGCCTTGAGTGAGGCCATCCGCCGGCTGGAAGCACAGGAGCGACGGCCACGCCTGGCGCTGGTGGGTTGCACGGCGAATGCCCTGGATGATGAACAGCAGCGCTGCCGGGAGGCGGGAATGGATGAACTGCTGGTCAAGCCCGTGACCCTTGAGCACTGGACGCGTGTGTTCGCCCGCGTCGTGCCTGCACGCTCTTTCAGCATCCAGACCCTGCGCACCATGACCCAGGCCGACGGACCGGTTTTGCAGCGGATGCTGCAGGAGTTGGCGAGGAGCCTTGAGCAGGAGCATAACCTGATGGCCTCCGCCATGGCGGACCACGACCAGGTCCGGCTGGCCGCCTCGCTGCACCGCCTGAAGGGCATATGCTGCCTGGTGGATGCGTTGCCGCTGGCCAAGGCCTGTGTGGCGCTGGAAGGGTGTATTCGGGAGCAGCGCAACGCTGAGATTGAAATGCATTGGTTAGCGCTGCGCGAAGCATTGATCGAATTCCAGGTCGAGCTTGAGGCTTATCTGGACCCGTCCGAATAAGACATGTCCTATGGGGAAGGCGCGGGGTTTTTATTAGTCTGTGCACCCTCGCTTCTCCCCGGTAACGTTTTTCATGCGCTCCCTCAACGTCCTGATCCTCGAAGATAACCCGTTCCAACTGATGGCCCTGCATCAGATGCTCAACGCCAACGGCGTATTCAATGTACGCACGGCCGAAACGGTCGACGCCGCTCGCCAGTCACTGGAGAGCAAGGGCGCGGTGGACATCGCGATTTGCGATCTGTACCTGGAGCAGGGTGATGGCCTTGAGCTGATTCGGGAAATGGCCGAGCGCCGCCAGGCTCAGGTGTTGATCCTGCTGAGCAACGCCGAGCCGGATGTGCTGGAAGGCGTGGCGCACATGGCCCGACAGTTGGGGCTCAACGTGCTCGGCTGCCTGCCCAAACCGGCGTCGGCAACGCTGATCGGGAAAGTCCTCGAGGCGTGCCGGGAACGCTTGCGGCCCGGGCCGCCGGTGGTGTCCTGGGAGCGGGTGCGCCAGTTGCTGGACTTGAGTGAGTCCGAGCAGTTGCCGCCTTCGGCGGATCTGAGCCAGGTCGCTATCGCCCGCTGCGGCACGGTCTGGTATCAGCCCATTGTCAGCCAGGCGGGCGTGTTGCAAGGTGTCGAAGCGCTGGCCCGCTGGCAGCTTCCTGACGGCGAGTTGCTGTTGCCTGACGCGTTTCTGCCGGTGCTGGAGTTTGCCGGAATGGAAGAGGCGTTTACCTGGCACGTGCTGGAACAAGCGCTGGGCCAGGCGGCACACGTCATGCGCGAAACCGGGCAGGTGCTGCCGGTGGCGGTGAATATCCCGGGGCGGATGCTGGAGCGTCCGCACTTTCCCCAAGTGCTGCAAGGCTTGCTGCAACTTCACGGCGTGCCCGCCCGTGGCCTGACTCTGGAACTGGTGGAAACCTCGCGCCTGAACACCGACAGCGCCCACGTCACCGGCTTGCTGCGTTTGCGGATGATGGGGTGCAAGCTGTCCATCGGTGATTTCGGCGTGGGCGGCACCAGCCTGCAACGCTTGCTGGAATTGCCCTTCAGCGAATTGAAGATCCCGCCGGCGTTTGCCAGCGGCATGGCCAGGGACGATCGCAAGGCGGCAGTGGTTGCCGGCGCCATGAGCATGGCGAGGCGACTGGGTGTGGGTGTGGTGGTGACCGGGGTTGAAAGCGCCGCCGACTATCACGCGGTAAGTGAACTGGGGGCTGCGTGGTTGCAAGGCTGCTTTATCGCCGGCCCCATGGACGCCGAGGCGCTGAAGCAGTGGATCGCGTTTCAGGCTAGGCCAGCCCGTGTTCCTGCACATAGATAAACAGCGCGGCGTCGTTGCTCAGGCCCAGCTTGCGCATGGCGCTGACCTTTTGTGCACTGACGGTTTGCTTGCTGCGATGAAGATTCGCGGCGATCTCGCCTACCGTCAGGCCGCCGGCCAGCAGGCGGATGACTTCAAGTTCACGGGGTGATAGTTGATCCTGGGAGTGCACACGCTCGACGCCTGCCAGGTTCAGTGACTGACTGATGGTCTGGGCCACATAACGTCGCTGCTGGCGCACCCGACGGATTGCTTCAGGCAATTCGTCTGCGAGACTGGCCTTGCTCAGCAGGCCCATGACACCCAACTCCAGGATGGCGTGGAACAGGCCGGCGTTGTTCAGCATGGTCACCACCACGATGGGCAGGCCCGGGTGATGCCGGCGCAGTTGTTCGATCAGGCGCAAGCCGTCGGCCTGGGGCTCGGCGGGCATCATGAAGTCGGTCACCAGAATGTCGCAGGCACAACGTTGCAGCAGTTCGCCAAGGGCCTGGGGTGAGTTGGCTTCACCGACGATGGTTAGCCTCTCGTCACGTTCCAGGACCGCCCGCAGACCGATGAGGAAAATCGGGTGGTCGTCGGCGAGGACGATGCGCAATGGCTTGTCAGACGTTTCGTTCAATACAGGCTCCCAGGGTAATTTGGGGATTCTAGCCTGTTAACGCAGGAGAGGCTCTGAAGGTGGGTTCTACAAAGGCGTAAAAAACGCCGCGTCCCCGTCCGTGGGGCAGCGGAGTTTTTCGTTTCTGGCAGGCCCGGCCGGAGCGATCGTTTAGGCGAGTAGTTTCTGCGCCACTGCCATTACGGTTCCGACAGCCGTGAAGAAGCCGATGGCGATACCAACGGGATACCAGAAATTCTCTCGGGTTATCTTGTGGGACTCTGCGTTTAGCTTGCGTTGCTCGGCATAAATTCTGGATATGTCGGCGTGAATCTTCTCTAGTATTGCCTGCTCTTTTTCGTGTTCCAGCATGGTCTTCGTCCTTCGCAACGGGGCCTCTTGGTATGCGCTGTTTATCGATGTGCCGGCATGATCAGCACTCACCGAGTATAGGATTCACCCTCGGCATCAGCGCCAAAACGGCAACTCATTGAGTAAGCAGTTATGTGCTGCCGTTTTTTGCTTGTCATGTTGCAAGCGCATGCTGAACACGTCATCCCCCGGCAACCCTTGAAAGACGAAAAAGCGAACTTTCCTACGACGCAAATAGTCACTTAGGATAGATGCAGCTCCCGTTTACACGATTGTTTCCGAACTATTGAGTGGTGATCGAGATGGAAAGTATCAGCCTATTGCTCGGTGAAGCACTGAGCCCTTATCAGGTCACGCTGACCACCTCGGGTGTGCAGGGCGAATGCCTGGTGACCGTAAAGAATCCGGCCGGTGCCATCGTGGTCGAACGAGAAGTCGACCAGGCACAATTGACCGACAAGCGTGCATTGGTGGATGTGGTGGACTGTTTGCACCGCGACTTGATGATTGCCGAAGGACGCCTGGAACCCTCGGTCATGGCGGCCCTGCGTAATGCGGCCCTGACTCGGCCGATCGCCTGCGCATGAAGATTTATTTTTGTTGGGAACCTTCCTACGGCAAGGTGAGTCAGATTTTGTAACAGCGAGATCAAGCATTGTGCTCCGGTGCTTGTGGCTCGTTGTTACTGGTCTTTTTAGGCCCTTATTAACCCCGAGTTGTCTCCCCACTGCTCGGGGTTTCTTTTTGCCTGCGATTTGTCATGGGCTCGGGGCATCCTGAAAAAACGTCGGGTGGTCTTGCAGGTATTGCTCACACATGACCGGGTCGAGCCATGAGGCGTAGGACTGTCGCAGTTGCTCCTGCGGGATCTCGCGCAGCACCTGATTGATCCGCTCGATAGCCGTGCGGCCTGAGGCGTTATCCGTGCAGGCAATCCGGGTCAGTTGATAGGGCGGGGTGCCTTTGATGGGGTAGAAGATCAGCTCCTGTGGATCAATGCCTTGTTGCAGCGCCTGGTAGCGCACTTCTGTCCAGTAACCCAGCACCGCTTCCAGCCGCCCCTTTCGTTGCATCTGCAGCAGGCTGCCGAGGGCGTCATTGCCGTAATGCGGCGCCAGTTTGTGAGCACTGGTGTGCTTCAGCGCTTCATCGATGATGGCGCCGTAGCTGCGTTCGGCGATGATGCCAAGGCGCGCATCCCGTGCATTCAAAAATGCCTCCAGGTCGAACAGTCCATCCACCACAAACGGCGCCAGCAGCGCCCGCTGACCCTGGCGGATCGTCACCCCGTTGCTCACGGCCGCGAAGGCCTGGGCGGAAAACACGATGGTTTTAGCGCGCTCCGCCGTCCACAGCAGGGACGGGTCGCAGGTAAGCGTGCCGGGGTCGCGGAGCATCTGCATGCCGCGCGCGCGGTTCACGTGGAGGATCTGATGTCGATACTCCGGCATGTGTTCGGCGAGTATCGGCAGCAGTTGGTCGAGGGCGCCCTGGCCTTTTTGCGGGCCTTCGAAAATCGTCACTGGCGGCAGGTCACGCAACAGCCAGGTCAGGGTTTCCTGGGCCTGGCTCGACAGTGGCCAAGTCCCGAGCAGTGAACCCAGGAGGCAGAGTCGAATGATGAAGCGCCGGCCCATCAGATCGCGCCGTTCTCACGCAGGCGAGTAACGGCGGCCGCATCGTAGCCCAATTCAGCGAGCACCACGCTGTTGTGCTCGCCCAGCTGCGGTCCGACCCACTCACAGCTGCCCGGTGTGTCCGACAGTTTGGGCACGATGCCGGGCATCTTGAAGTCCTTGCCGCCCGGGAGCTGCGCCTTGAGGAACATCTCGCGGGCAAGAAATTGCGGGTCTCCCAGCATGTCTTGCGCGCTGTAGATACGGCTGGCGGGCACTTCGGCCTTGTTCAACTGTTCCACCACTTGCTCAAGCGGCAGCGAGTTGACCCAGCGATCAATCACCCCGTACAACTCATCGCGCCGGCTGTCGCGGCCATCGTTGCTGGCCAGTGCCGGGTCGTTGGCCAGGTCGTCGCGACCAATGGCTGACATGAAGCGCTTGAAGATCGCGTCGCCATTGGCGCCGATCTGCACATGCTTGCCATCTTTGCTGGTGTGGATCGAGGAGGGCGTGATGCCGGGCATGATGTTGCCGGTGCGCTCGCGGATAAAGCCGAACACGTCGAACTCCGGGATCATGCTCTCCATCATCGCGAAGATCGCCTCATACAGCGCCACATCCACCACCTGGCCGAGCCCGCCATTCACTTCACGATGACGCAGGGCCATCAGCGCCCCGATCACGGCCCACAACGCCGCGATCGAGTCCCCGATGGAAATCCCGGTGCGCACCGGCGGGCGGTCCTCGAAACCGGTGATGTAACGCAGGCCCCCCATGGATTCGCCCACCGCGCCAAACCCAGGCTGGTCCTTCATCGGCCCGGTCTGGCCAAAGCCCGAGAGGCGCACCATCACCAGTTTCGGGTTCAGGGCGTGCAAGGTTTCCCAGCTCAGGCCGAGCTTTTCCAGCACGCCAGGGCGAAAGTTCTCGATCAAAATGTCGGCATCCGCCAACAGTTGCTTGAGGATCGCCAGGCCGTCCGGGTGTGTCAGGTTCAGGGTCAGGGATTTCTTGTTGCGCGCCTGCACAAACCACCACAGCGAGGTGCCTTCATACAGCTTGCGCCACTTGCGCAGCGGGTCGCCGCCATCCGGGGATTCGACCTTGATCACCTCGGCGCCGAACTCGGCGCAGATGCGCGACGCAAACGGGCCGGCGATCAAGGTGCCGAGTTCGATGACTTTCAGGCCGGCAAGTGGTTTGGCGGTAAACGACATGAGGAACCTTTCGGGCAGGGCAGGGATGTGAGCCTTTTAACATAGGCGAGTGGCGCAGTGATAAGGATGATGCAGCGCAGTATTCGTTGAATCACCTCGCCATCGGTTAGACTTGCCGCCTTTCCCTGTCTCTAGAAGTCCGTTCATGGCCCAGCCGTCCACGACCTACAAGTTTGAACTCAACCTCACCGACCTTGACCGTTCGGTGTACGAGAGCGTCAAGCAGACCATCGCCCGCCACCCTTCGGAAACCGAAGAGCGCATGACCGTGCGTTTGCTGGCCTACGCGCTTTTCTACAACGAGCAGCTGTCTTTCGGTCGTGGCCTGTCAGATGTAGACGAGCCGGCGCTGTGGGAAAAGAGCCTGGATGATCGCGTCCTGCACTGGATCGAAGTCGGCCAGCCGGACGCGGACCGCCTGACCTGGTGTTCCCGCCGTACCGAACGCACGACCTTGCTGGCCTACGGCAGCTTGCGCGTCTGGGAAGGCAAAGTGGTGCCGGTGGCGAAGAACCTGAAAAACGTGAGCATCGCCGCCGTCCCCCAGGAAATCCTGGAAGTCCTGGCCAAGGACATGCCACGAGTGATCAAGTGGGACGTGATGATCAGCGAAGGCACGATCTTCGTGACCGATGACCGTGGCCAGCACGAAGTCCAGCTGGAATGGCTGGCTGGCGAGCGCGGCTGAAACGTCGATAACTGATTGGACGCTGGTCGAGTGTGGGAGCTGTCGAGCTTCAGCGAGGCTGCGATGCAGGCGCTGCGGTCTGACAGGTACACCGAGGTGATCCCATCGCAGCCTCGCTGGGGCTCGACAGCTCCTACAAGGGATCACCGCTAATTTTCAACATTAAAGAGAAGTTTCCGTCACCCCATGCGTATCGATCCTCGCCCGTTGCCCGCCGTCCTGCCATTCCTCGGTGAATTGCCACCGTTGTTGACCCGTCTCTACGCCGCACGCGGGGTGCAATCGGAAGCCGAGCTGGATAAAAGCCTGGCGCGGCTGATCCCGTATCAGCAGCTCAAGGGCATCGATGCCGCGGTGGACTTGCTGATGACGGCCCTGGAGCAGCGCCAGCGGATCCTGATCGTGGGTGACTTCGACGCCGACGGCGCCACCGCCAGCACCGTGGGCACCCTGGGCCTGCGCTTGTTGGGTGCTGCCCATGTCGACTACCTGGTGCCCAACCGTTTCGAATACGGCTACGGCCTGACCCCGGAAATCGTCGCCGTGGCCCTGCAGCGCCAGCCACAGCTGCTGATCACCGTGGACAACGGTATCTCCAGCGTCGAAGGTGTGGCGGCCGCAAAAGCGGCGGGGCTCAAGGTGCTGGTTACCGACCACCACTTGCCGGGCGACGAACTGCCCGCAGCCGACGCCATCGTCAACCCGAACCAGCCGGGCTGTGAATTCCCCAGCAAGGCCCTGGCGGGTGTGGGCGTGATCTTCTACGTGCTGATGGCCCTGCGTGCGCGCTTGCGCAGTTTGGGTTGGTACGAGAACAAGCCGCAGCCGAATATCGGCGAACTGCTGGACCTGGTGGCCCTGGGCAGCGTGGCCGACGTGGTCCCGCTGGACGCCAACAATCGCATCCTGGTCTACCAGGGCCTGGAACGCATTCGCGCCGGTCGTGCCCGGCCGGGGATCAAGGCGATCCTCGAAGTAGCCAAGCGCGATCACGCCCGCATCACCTCCACCGACCTTGGTTTTATCCTCGGCCCGCGCCTGAACGCCGCCGGGCGCCTGGATGACATGAGCCTGGGTATCGAGTGCCTGCTCACCTCGGATTTCGCCGCCGCCCGGGAAATGGCCGCGCAACTGGACGGCATGAACCAGGACCGCAAGTCCATCGAACAAGGCATGCAGCGCGAGGCCCTGGCCCAGCTCAAGGACTTGCCGGTGGAGTCGATGCCGTATGGCTTGTGCCTGTTCGACCCGGAATGGCACCAGGGCGTGATCGGCATCCTTGCCTCGCGCATGAAAGAGCGTTACTTCCGCCCGACCATCGCCTTTGCCGACGCCGGTGACGGCCTGCTCAAGGGCTCCGGACGCTCCGTGCCGGGTTTTCATATCCGTGACGCGCTGGCCGTGGTGGCCAGCCAGCACCCAACGCTGATCGCCAAGTACGGCGGCCACGCCATGGCGGCAGGTCTTACCTTGCCCGAGGCCAACTTCCCACTGTTCGCCGAGGCCTTTGACGCCGAAGTGCGTCGGCAACTGCGCGAAGAAGACCTGACGGGCCGGCTGCTGTCCGACGGCACCCTGGCGGTTGAAGAGTTTCACCTGGAACTGGCCCGCGCCCTGCGCAACGCCGGGCCGTGGGGCCAGCATTTCCCAGAGCCGTTGTTTCACGGGGTGTTCCAACTGGTGGAGCAGCGCGTCGTCGGCGAGCGCCATCTGAAGGTGGTGCTCAAGAGCGAGTGTGGATCGGTGAAGCTCGATGGCATTGCTTTCGGCATCGACCGTGAGATCTGGCCCAACCCCACCATTCGTTGGGTGGAACTGGCCTACAAGCTCGACGTGAACGAGTTCCGTGGCCAGGAAACCGTGCAACTGATGATCGCGCATATCGAGCCGCGCTGAACCCTGTGCAATCCTCTGTTGTCGACTAGTCTCTAAGCACTGTGTGATCGGTCTTGTGACCTTGTCTTATTTCAGCCCGCCGGGGACGGGTTTTTCGTCGACCTTTCAAACAGAACCCTGGAGCCTGCCCACTGCATAAAAGAGGTGCCCCATGAGTCTGCTGCTTGAACCCTATACCCTGCGCCAACTGACCCTGCTCAACCGCATCGCCGTTTCGCCGATGTGCCAGTATTCCAGCGTCGATGGCCTGGCCAATGACTGGCACCTGGTGCACCTCGGCAGCCGTGCCGTCGGTGGCGCCGGGCTGATCTTTACCGAAGCCACCGCCGTGACTGCCGATGGCCGCATCACCGCCCAGGACCTGGGCCTGTGGAACGACGAACAGATCGAACCGCTGCAACGCATCACGCGCTTTATCAATGCCCAGGGCGCGGTGGCGGGCATTCAACTGGCCCACGCCGGGCGCAAAGCCAGCACGCACCGGCCATGGATCGGCAAGCACGGCAGCGTCAAGCCGGAAGATGGCGGCTGGGTGCCGGTGGGCCCCTCGCCGATTGCCTTCGATCCGCAGCACACTTCCCCCAAGCAACTCGATGAAGGGCAGATCCAGCAAGTGATCGCTGACTTCGTCGCTGCCGCCAAGCGCGCGTTGACCGCCGGTTTCAAAGTGGCGGAAATCCATGCCGCCCATGGCTACCTGTTGCATCAATTTCTTTCGCCCCTGAGCAACCAGCGCCAGGACCAGTACGGCGGCTCGTTCGAAAACCGCATCCGCCTGGTGCTGCAAGTGACCACGGCGGTGCGTGAGGCCTGGCCGCAAGAGCTGCCGCTGTTTGTACGGGTCTCGGCCACCGATTGGGTCGAGGACGGCTGGAACCCGGATGAAACCGTCGAACTGGCGCGCCGCCTGAAAGACCTGGGCGTCGACCTGATCGACGTCTCCTCGGGTGGCACCGCGGCCAATGCGGAAATTCCTACCGGGCCCGGCTACCAGACCCGCTTTGCCGAGCGTGTGCGCAAAGAGTCGGGAATCGCCACCGGCACCGTGGGCATGATTACCGAGCCCGCCCAGGCCGAGCACATCCTGCGCACCTGCCAGGCCGATATCATTTTCCTCGCCCGTGAACTGTTGCGTGACCCGTACTGGCCACTGCATGCCGACGATGACCTGGGCGGGCGCAAAGCCACCTGGCCGGCCCAGTATCAGCGGGCTACGCATCGAGACCAGCCGATTCATGAGTCGGATTTGCGGGATTAACCTTGCGTAGGAAAACGCCTGAAGCTAATGTCGAAACTATGACTCTATTACTGAACGCCTCGATTATTCCCACCCTCCAGGAGAGGGTGGGCTGACGCGTGCTGGAAAAGCATGAAAAACCCGCCCTTGATCCGGCGGGTTTTTTATTGCCCGCCGATCACCGGCCAAGCCCTGCGACACAAGGAGAAGCTCATGTTGCACCTGATCTGCGGCAAAATCGCAGCCGGTAAATCGACCCTGGCCCAACAGTTGTCGCAGGGCTCCCAGGCGATCCTGATCAGTGAGGATGAGTGGCTGTCACGCCTCTATCCCGGACAAATTCACGCCCTGGGCGACTACGTGCGCTGCACCCGGCCACCTGCGTGATGCGTTGACGGCGCATATCATCGCGTTGCTCAAGGCCGGCGTCTCGGTGGTGCTGGATTTTCCCGCCAACACCCTGTCCAGTCGCCGCTGGATGCGCTCACTGTTCGAAGGCGCAGGCGCTGACCACCAATTGCATTACCTGGACGTACCGGACGAGGTCTGCAAGGCACGCCTGCGTGCGCGCAACGCGGCGGGTACCCACGCGTTCGAAACCAGTGACGCCCAGTTCGACTTGATCACCGGCTATTTCGAAGCACCGACACCTGCGGAAGGCTTCAACCTTGTTCACCATCAACCCTTGGAAGCACAGCATGTTGATCAAGCGTGACCTGACCGAAAAGGACCTGCCGTTGCTGGCGCTGATTGACCGTACCGAACGGATCGAGGCGTGCTATCGCGTGGAGCACGGGGAGTTGCTGCTGTACCCCGAGCACCACGACATGCGCGGCTGGCCCGAAGGCGAAGCGGAGCAGGATGCCGTGGCCTTGCAGGCGTGCCTGAAGCGCGGCGGGTGGCTGCACGGTGTGTTTGACGATGCAAAGCTGCTGGCGGCCGTGGTAGTGGACAACCGGGTTATCCTCAACCAGGGCCTGCGTATGCGCCAGCTCAAATTCCTGCATGTGAGCCATGGGGCCCGTGGCCTGGGCCTGGGTGGCCAGCTGTTTGCCCTGGCCTGTGAACACGCCCGCGCAGCCGGGGCCGAGGCGTTGTACATATCGGCCACGGAATCGCGCAATACGGTGGAGTTCTATCTGCGGCTCGGCTGCCGGTTGCTCAAGCAGCCGGATCCCGAGCTGTTTCAACAGGAGCCGCACGACATCCACCTGTACCGGCCGCTTGTGGGATAACGCTGTAGGTCATTGCCCTGCAAGCGTTTTTTTAAGTGATTACTCTAAAAAAGTCCCACGCCCTGCAAGATAGTTTCTACGCTTAAGGTAAGCATGATTTCTGGCCCAGGAAATCGGCTTGTTGATCCTCGCAGGTCGCATCGCGGGATGGGGTTATGGGCAACCAGGAGCAGTTGATTGATACGAGGAGACAGTCCATGGCCAAGTCTTATGGTGTAGCGGGGGTGTTGTCGTCTTTTCTGGCCCGCAGGATGTCGCTGCGCAGCCGGCGCCTGAGTTCGGACGAAGAGCAATTGCTGGAACAGTACCGCGCCCTGACCGAGAATGATCAGGTGGCGATGCGGTACTTGATTGGGGCGATGAAGAGTATTTCGCGGTTCTGAGATCCCGAAGGGGCGTTCCCACGCAAGCGTGGGAACGTTCGGTATCAGGTGTACTTGCGCTTGTCTGGTGCAGGTGGGAAGTATTGGTACAGCCAGGTTTCGCTCAAAGTGCGGTCCTGGGTGCGGATGAACAGCCGCAGTTCAACCGGCTCGACGCTGTCGCTGGTCGGGTACCAGTCAAACAGAATTCGATAGCCCTTGATGGCATCCAGTACCAACACGCTGAAGTCTTTGACCTCACCATGGGAGCAGGTCACCACCGGCTCGATCCCGGTGCCTTCAGGCAAACGATCCAGCCCGCCGCCGTTGAAGTCCACGGCAAAGCGCCGCGCCCAGACTTCGGGGTAGTGCTCGCCCGGCGCCCAACCTTCGGTGAAACCGCCCATGCCCGAACGGGTGGCATTGACCTGCGCCAGTGGCGTGCTGACCGGCGGCAGGGCGCTCCAGTAGAGCTTGTAGCCGTAATTCAGGGATTCGCCGGCAGCGACGGGCTTCTTCGGGGTCCAGAAGGCCACGATGTTGTCCAGGGTCTCGCCGGTTGTAGGAATTTCCAGCAGATCGATAGAGCCTTCGCCCCACGCGGTTGTAGGTTCTACCCACAGGCTTGGGCGTTTGCTGTACCAGTCCACCGTGTCCTGATAGCTGGCGAACTCATGATCGGTCTGCACCAGGCCGAAGCCTTTCGGGTCGGTGTCGGCAAACGCGTTGAATTGCAGGGTAGCCGGGTTGTTCAGCGGGCGGCAGATCCACTCGCCATTACCGCGCCACATGGCCAGGCGATCCGAGTCGTGGATTTGCGGGTGAATGGTGTCGCACATCCGCCGCTCAACGGTGCCGCAGCTGAACATGCTGGTCATCGGTGCGATGCCCAGTTGCTCGATGGCGGTACGCGCATTGATATGGGCGTCGATGGCCATTACCACCTGGTTGGCCTGGCAGTCGATATCGAAGCGATAGGCACCAGTGGCGCTCGGCGAATCCAGCAGGGCGTAGACCACGAAGCGGGTGCTGTCCTTGTCCGGGGTTTCGAACCAGAACTTGGTGAAGTCCGGGAATTCCTCGCGCTTTTTCGCGTAGGTGTCGATGGCCAGGCCGCGTGCGGAAAGGCCGTACTGGCCGGTGGAATCCACCGCACGGAAGTAGCTGGCGCCGAGGAAGGACAGCACGTCGTGGCGGTCCAGTTCCGGGGCCTTGAACAGCTTGAAGCCGGAGAAACCCAGGTCGCCGGTCAGCTGCTTGGTGTCTACCGTGGTTTTTTCATAGTTGAACAGCGAAGGGCGGAAGTGCACCTCGCGGGCCTGGCGGGTTTTCGGGTCGACGCTGTACATGCGCACCGGCGTCTTGAAACCCATGCCGACGTGGAAGAACTGCACGTCCAGTTGGCCGTTCAATTCTTTCCACAGCGAATGCTTGCCGTCGTAGCCGATGGCGTTGAAATTCTGCGGGGTCATGGTCGCCAGGGTCGGCGGCAATACCTGCTTGGTGTCCTGGTAGCGATTGCTTGCCAACTGCTTGGCCTGGATCTTCAGGGCCTCGAAATCGAAGGCCTGGGCCTCGCCATCAGCGGCGCGGTTGCCCGCCCAGGCCTGGGCGGCCAGCAGGCCACTGGCCGACAGACCGGTGTAAGCCGCGATGGCCATGGACGCTTTGAGCAAATTCCTGCGGTGCATAAATACAACCTGTCGTGAACAATCCCGCGCCGTTCCTGGCACGTGCTGGATCAAGGAAAACGGTTCGGACATGCCTTCGGCCAAACGCAACGGACATTAAACAGATACCAAATAGCTTAAGCGGTTCGGTGCGCAAGGAAAAATGATTGATGGCGGGTTGATGGCGCTGCATATGAAACAAGACGTTTCTGTGGAAACCGTGTGGTGAGGGAGCTTGCTCCCGTTGGGTCGCGAAGCGACCCCAGCTCAGGCGATGGAGATCCTTCAGGGATATCTCGATCGCCTGGTTTGGGGCTGCTGCGCAGCCCAGCGGGAGCAAGCTCCCTCGCCACAATAATCTCTTCCTTCAGGAATGCCGGGATCAGCCCACTTCGCCTACCGCTCGATATGCCTCATCAATCGCCGCATGGGCATACGCACTCCACGCCGCATCCGAGTTGGCGATGCTCACATGTCCCACCGGCTGGCGCGCCAGGTCCTTCAGTTTTTCGCTTTCATCGGCATCGTCAAACAAGCTGTTGGAGAAGGTCGCATAGCCGTGTGACCAACGGTTGACAGTGATCGCCAGAATGTCGGTCTGGTGGTTGAAACCGCCCGGGCCGAGCATGCGCTGCAGCTGATCCCGCAGTTGCGCTTCCAGTTGTTCAAATGTCTGCCCATACAACTTGCCCCGCCCGGCGCGGGCCTGGTCGCGGCCGTTCATGCCGCTGTTGGGGCTGGTGGGCACGTAGACCATGTGCAAACCAATCGGCTGCGTCGGGTCGCGCGGGTGCTCGTAGCCGCCCATGCTCACCGGGTAATCCAGCTTGATCCGGCTGTAAGGCTGGGTCGCTGCATAAATCTCGTGCACCCCCAGCTTCTGGAACGACGTCCAGTTGCGTACCACCACTTTGGTGTAGACCAGCGGGTACTTCACGTTCTGGCTCAGGGCCTGGGCTTGTTCTGCCGGCAGGTCCCGCAGCAGGTACGGGATCATCATGTTGTAGCAGGCCAGGATGCAGCGTTTGCCGCGTACCTGTGCGAGTTGGCCGCCACGGCTGTAGCCGATGTGCACACCGTCACCGACGTTACGCACACTGACCGCAGTGCTGTTCAAACGCACCCGCACCGGCGTCCTGGGCTGATCAAGCCTGGCGTAGTCAAACGGCGCCAGCACGATGTCATCCATGGTGTGCCCCGGTGCCACTGCCGGAATCAGGCTGCGCACCAGCAAGCGTGCCAGCGAGGCGTTGCCGTCGGGGAAGTGGTAGATGTAGGGTTCTTCCATTTCTGCGGCGGCTTCTTCGCTGATCGGTGCCAGGTTCATTCCGCCGAAGCCAGGGAAACCCACGCTATAGGCATCAGCCGACGCCACCGCGTCGATACTCAAGGCCATGAAGTCGTTGGTGCGGCTTTGGAAGTACTTCACCGCGCCTTCCGAGAGTCCTACGTTCTTGAGCAGGAAATCGCGGTAGCTGGTGGTCGCGAGGTACTCGGCCTTTTCCTCGGCAGTCTTGCCCGGCAGGTAATCCTTGGGCGCGACGTGCAAGGCAATCAGCGCCTGACGGTCGGTTTCCGGCAGCGGGAAATCATTGATGAAGTCGCTGATGGAGCGCGCATGCAACTGGTCCGGGGCGATGTCGTCGGCGACCATCGGCGTCGGGTCGCCGGTCACCAGTTTGTCTTCGCCAAAGTTTTCCTTGTCGAAGAACACCCCACGGGACAAACCCATGCCCGGGTAGAACTGGCGGTCGAAGGCGGTCTCGAAGCGCTTGATGTTCACCCCGAGTTTTTTCAACAGCCCGTTTACTTCCTTGCTGTAAAGATGATTCGGTGACTGGAACGCTTCGCTGCCGCCGTAGCCGATGATCAGCCGGCCACCGGCCTGGAACTCATTGCGCTTGGCATGGCCGCCGAAGTCGTCGTGGTTCTCCAGGATCAGGATCTTCGCCTTCGGGTGCTTCTCACGGTAGAACCACGCCGCCGACAAACCGCTCAAGCCACCGCCGACCACCACCAGGTCGTAGTCTTCGGTGATCGGCAGTTTATCGGTGTCGAAGGCCTTCTTTTCCCAGCCCATCTGGTGGGCAACTTCGAATGAGCCGACATGGCTGCCGCGCAAGCCGGTGAGGGCGGGCGGGTAGTAGCGCCCATCGGGAGCGGCCTGGAGGATTTGCAGCGGGGTCATACCGGCGGCAATCGTGATAGCGACGCCGTTGAGGAAGTCGCGGCGGGTGATGTCCATGGGAACCTGCGAATTATTTATTGTTATGAGATCCCTGCAGGAGCCGGCTGTTGTGGCGAGGGAGCTTGCTTCGACAGGGGTAAAGGGTCAGTGCTTGAACATCACATGGCGAACGGTGGTGTAGTCCTCCAGGCCGTACATGGACATGTCCTTGCCGTAGCCGGACAGTTTCTGACCGCCATGGGGCATTTCGCTGACCAGCATGAAGTGGGTGTTCACCCAGGTGCAGCCGTACTGCAACCGTGCAGCCAGGCGATGGGCGCGGCCGACATCGGCGGTCCACACGGAAGAGGCCAGGCCGTAGTCCGAATCGTTGGCCCAGGCCAATACCTGGGCCTCGTCGTTGAATTTGGTTACCGACACCACCGGCCCGAACACTTCGCGGCGCACGATTTCATCGTCCTGCTGCGCGTCGGCCAATACGGTCGGCTCAAAGAAGAACCCGTTGCCTTCCACCGCCTTGCCACCCGTGATCAGGCGGATATGGGATTGCGCCACGGCACGCTCCACAAACCCGGCCACACGGTCACGGTGCTGTGCGGTGATCAGCGGGCCCAGCTCGGTGGCCGGGTCATCCTGCAAACCGTATTTGATGCTGGCAACCGCCGCGCCGAGCTTTTCGACGAACGCGTCGTAGATATCGGCCTGTGCATAAATCCGGCACGCAGCGGTGCAATCCTGCCCGGCGTTGTAGAAGCCGAAGGTGCGAATGCCTTCCACCGCCGCGTCGATATCGGCGTCGTTGAAGATGATCACCGGCGCCTTGCCGCCCAGTTCCATGTGCATGCGTTTGACGCTGTCGGCAGTGCTGGAAATGATATTGGCCCCAGTGGCAATCGAACCCGTCAGCGACACCATGCGCACTTTCGGGTGATTCACCAGCGGGCTGCCCACGGTTGGCCCACGGCCAAACACCAGGTTGAGTACACCGGCCGGGAAAATTTCAGCGGCCAGTTCCACCAGGCGCAGCGCGGTCAGCGGGGTTTGTTCCGAAGGCTTGAGCACCACGGTATTACCGGCGGCCAGGGCCGGGGCGATTTTCCAGGCGACCATCATCAGCGGGTAGTTCCACGGCGCGATGGAGGCAATTACGCCCACCGGGTCACGGCGGATCATCGAGGTGTGGCCCGGCAGGTACTCGCCGCCGGCCGAACCGCTCATGCAGCGGCTGGCGCCGGCGAAGAAGCGGAACACATCGGCCACCGCCGGGATCTCGTCGTTCAGCGCGGCGCTGTAGGGTTTGCCGCAGTTGTCCGACTCAAGCTTTGCCAGCTCTGCGCCGTGGGCTTCGATGGCGTCGGCGAGTTTGAGCAGCAGCAGCGAGCGATCCTTCGGTGGCGTTTGCGACCAGCCTTCAAAAGCGCTGTCGGCAGCACGCACGGCGGCGTCGACCTGGGCTTCGCTGGCTTCCTTGATTTCCACCAGTACCCGACCCAACGCCGGGTTGAACACCGGCTGCGCCGGGCCTTCGCCTTCGACCAGATGGCCGTTGATCAGCAGTTTGGTTTGCATGGTTCAGTCCTCTTAAAGCTGCATCGTTTCCCCTGCCGAAACCGGTTCAAGTGTGGGAGCGGGCTTGCTCGCGAATACGGTCTTTCAGTTGATACATCACCTGACTGATACACCGCTTTCGCGAGCAAGCCCGCTCCCACATTTGAACCTCATTCCTTCAGTGGCAATGTGTTGTCAGTTATTTACCGCCACTACCGGCCACGCTTTCGCCGCCGCGGGTCAGGTAATAGGCACCCAGGATCGGGAACATCGTCACGATCATCACCAGCATCGCCACCACGTTGGTCACCGGCACATCCCGTGGCCGGCTCAACTGGTTGAGCAGCCACAGCGGCAAGGTGCGCTCGTGGCCGGCGGTGAAGGTGGTGACGATGATTTCGTCGAACGACAGCGCGAACGCCAGCATGCCGCCGGCCAGCAACGCCGAGCCGAGGTTGGGCATGATGATGTAGCGGAAGGTCTGCCAGCCGTCGGCGCCGAGGTCCATCGAGGCTTCGATCAGGCTGTGGGAAGTGCGGCGCAAACGGGCGATCACGTTGTTGTAGACGATCACCACGCAGAAGGTCGCGTGGCCGACGATGATGGTGAACATCCCCGGCTCAATCCCCAGGGTCTTGAAGGTCGCCAGCAACGCGATACCGGTGATGATCCCCGGCAGTGCAATCGGCAGGATCAGCATCAGCGAGATGCCTTGCTTGCCGAAGAACTCCCGGCGATACAACGCCGCCGAGGCCAGGGTGCCGAGCACCATCGCAATCAGCGTGGCGATGGCCGCGATTTGCAGCGACAGCTTGATCGCTTCCAATACGTCCGGCCGCGAGAAGGCCACGCTGAACCACTTCAGGGTGAAGCCCTGGGGTGGAAAGCTGAACGCCGCCTCTTCGGTGTTGAAGGCGTAGAGGAAGATGATCAGGATCGGGAAGTGCAGGAAAACCAACCCGCCCCAGGCCGCGATTTTTAGACTGAGTGAGGCTTTTTCAGAGTGCATCGAAGGCCCCCAGACGTTTGACGATGGACAGGTAAACCGCGATCAGCACGATCGGCACCAGAGTGAACGCCGCGGCCATGGGCATGTTGCCGATAGCGCCTTGTTGCGCGTACACCATGCCGCCGACGAAGTAACCCGGCGGGCCCACCAGTTGCGGCACGATGAAGTCGCCCAGGGTCAGCGAGAACGTAAAGATCGAACCCGCCGCGATCCCCGGCACCGACAGCGGCAGAATCACCTGCATGAAGGTCTGGCGCGGCTTGGCGCCGAGGTCTGCCGAGGCCTGCAGCAACGATGGCGGCAAACGCTCCAGCGAGGCCTGGATCGGCAGAATCATGAACGGCAGCCAGATGTACACAAACACCATGAACCGCCCCAGGTGCGAGGTGCTCAAGGTGCTGCCGCCCACGCCGGGAATGCCCATGATGAATTGCAGCGCCGGCTCCAGGCCCAGGTGCTGCACGAACCACTGCGCCACGCCGCCCTTGGCCAGCAGCAGGGTCCAGGCGTAGGCCTTGACGATGTAGCTGGCCCACATCGGCATCATCACCGCGATGTAGAAAAACGCCTTGGTCTTGCCGGTGGTGTAGCGCGCCATGTAGTAGGCGATCGGGAACGCGACGATGGCACTGGCGATGGACACCACCACCGCCATGCTCAAGGTGCGCACGATGATGTCGAAGTTCGACGGCTGGAACAGCGCGGCAAAGTTGGCCAGGGTCAGGTCCGGGGTGACCGCCATGGTGAAGTCATCGAACGTATAGAAGCCTTGCCACAGCAAGGTCAGCAGCGAACCCAAATAGATCGCGCCGAACCAGATCAGCGGCGGTACCAGCAGCAGCGACAGGTACAGGTTGGGCTTCTTGTACAGCAGGTTGGAAAACCTGCGCATCGGCGGTTGGGACAGGGCCAGGCTCATGTCACACCTCGCCTGCGATGTCGGTCAACGGCGTCATGGCTTCCCGCGCCCAGCGCGCGGTGATGGACTGGCCGACTTGATGCCCGGCGGTGGTGTCCAGCCATTGGTTGTTGGCCTGACTGATGTTCAGGGCCTGGCCGTTTTCCAGTTTCAGTTCGTAGCGAGTGGCGCTGCCCTGATACTGAATGTCATGCAGCAGGCCGCTGACTTCCACCTCGCCGCTGCCCAGCGGGCCTTCGGCGAAACGCACGTGTTCCGGGCGGATCGAGAACGGCTGCGGGTTACCGCTCAAGCGTTGCGCCAATTCGCCGCGAATCACGTTGGAGGTGCCGACGAATTCCGCGACGAAGGTGGTGGCGGGCTTCATGTACAGGTTGCGCGGGGTGTCGACCTGTTCGATGCGGCCCTTGTTGAATACGGCCACACGGTCGGACATCGACAGTGCTTCGGTCTGGTCGTGGGTGACGAAGATGAAGGTGATGCCAAGTTGGCGTTGCAGTTTCTTCAGCTCGCTTTGCATCTGTTCGCGCAGCTTCAGGTCGAGAGCGCCGAGGGGCTCATCCAGCAGCAATACGCGCGGACGATTGACCAGTGCGCGGGCCAGGGCCACACGTTGACGCTGGCCGCCGGAGAGTTGCACCGGCTTGCGGTCGCCGTAACCGCCGAGGGCGACCATGCCCAGCGCTTCTTCGGCGCGGTTGAGGCGTTCGGTCTTGCCCACGCCTTTGACTTTCAGGCCGTAGGCCACGTTGTCCCGCACGTTCATGTGGGGGAACAGTGCGTAATCCTGGAACACAGTGTTCACGTCGCGCTGATACGGCGGCAAGCCGGCGGCTTCCTCACCGTGGATGCGGATGGAGCCGGCACTGGGTTGCTCGAACCCGGCGATCAGGCGCAGGCACGTGGTTTTGCCCGAGCCGGAAGGGCCGAGCATGGAAAAGAACTCGCCGTCCTGGATATCGATGGAAACCCGGTCAACGGCTTTCACTTCGCCGAACTGACGGGAAACGTGGGTGAATTGGACTGCAAGCGTCATGGTGCGGTGCTCCAAAAAGGCGCGTCTTGTAAAAATTAAATCGGAGGTAGAGGTGATCGTTCCCACGCTCTGCGTGGGAATGCAGCGCTGGACGCTCCGCGTCCGCCCTTAAAGTCGTGACGCGGAGCGTCACAGGAGGCGTTCCCACGCGGAGCGTGGGAACGATCAACTAGGGAGTGCTTAGCGCCCGCCCATGATCGCGATGTAATCCTGGGTCCAGCGGCTGTACGGCACGAACTTGCCGCCTTCAGCCTGCGGGGTTTTCCAGAAGGCGATCTTCTCGAACTGGTCGAAACCGTTGGTCTTGCAACCCTCGGCGCCCAGCAGTTCGCTTTCCTTGCACGCCGCGGGAACCGCCGGCAACGAACCGAACCACGAGGCCACATCACCCTGGACCTTCGGCTGCAGCGACCAGTCCATCCACTTGTAGGCGCAGTTCGGGTGCTTGGCGTCGGTGTGCAGCATGGTGGTATCCGCCCAGCCGGTGGCGCCTTCCTTCGGAATGGTCGAGGCAATCGGCTGTTTCTCGTTCACCAGGCCGTTGACCTGATACGGCCATGCGCTGGAGGCCACCACGCCTTCGTTCTTGAAGTCGCTCATCTGCACGGTGGTGTCATGCCAGTAGCGGTGGATCAACGGCTGCTGGGCGCGCAACAGGTCGAGCACGGCCTTGTACTGGGTTTCGGTCAGCTCGTACGGGCTCTGGATGCCCAGTTCCGGCTTGGTGGCCTTGAGGTACAGCGCCGCATCGGCGATGTAGATCGGGCCGTCATAGGCCTGCACGCGGCCTTTGTTCGGCTTGCCGTCCGGCAGGTTCTGCGCATCGAACACTACGTTCCAGCTGGTGGGCGCGGTCTTGAACACGTTGGTGTTGTACATCAACACGTTCGGGCCCCACTGGTACGGCGTGCCGTACGTTTGCTGGCCGACCACGTACCACGGCGCATCTTTCAGGCGCGGGTCGATGTTCTTCCAGTTGGGAATCAGCGAGGTGTTGATCGGCTGTACGCGCTTGCCGACGATCAACCGCAGCGAGGCATCGCCGGATGCGGTGACCAGGTCGTAGCCACCCTTGGCCATCAAGCTCACCATCTCGTCGGAGGTGGCGGCGGTCTTGACGTTGACCTTGCAGCCGGTCTCTTTCTCGAAACCGGTGACCCAGTCGTAGTTCTTGTCGCTTTCGCCACGTTCGATATAGCCGGGCCAGGCGACGATATCCAACTGGCCTTCACCGGCACCCACCGCCTTCAGCGGTTCGGCGGCCTGGATGCTGACACTGGCCAGCAGCGCGGTGGTCAGGGCACTGAGCAGAGCGGTCTTGTGCGCAGACATGGGGGTTCCCTCTTCTTTAATTATGGTCGGGGCAGTTTTTGCAGCAGGTGGTGCGTGAGCGTAGTTGTTGTTTTAAAGATGCTGGCCGTGGCGCGCCATGATGTGCCGCACCACGCTGTAGTCCTGTAGCGAATCGCTGGACAGATCTTTGCCATACCCCGAGCGCTTCAAGCCGCCGTGGGGCATTTCGCTGACCAGCATGAAATGACTGTTGATCCAGGTGCAGCCGTATTGCAGGCGCGACGCCACTTGCATCGCCTTGTCCAGATTCTGGGTCCACACGGAGGAGGCCAGGCCGTATTCCGAGTCGTTGGCCCAGTCCACCGCCTGTTCCAGCTCGTCGAAGCGGGTCACGGTGACCACCGGGCCGAACACTTCGCGCTGCACGATTTCATCATTCTGTTTACAACCGGCCAGCAAGGTTGGCTGGTAGAAGAAGCCAGCACCGGAATGCACGGCGGCGCCGGTGATGCGTTCGATATGCGGCTGGCCGAGGGCGCGTTCGACAAAACTGGCGACGCGGTCGCGCTGGCGGGTGCTGATCAGCGGGCCGAGTTCGTTGTCGGCATCGCGCTTGCCGGCAAACCGCAGGCTGCTGACGGCGGCGCCGAGCTCGGCCACCAGTTTGTCGTGGATACCGGCCTGGGCGTAGATGCGGCACGCGGCGGTGCAGTCCTGGCCGGCGTTGTAGTAACCGTAGGCGCGCACGCCTTCGACCACGGCTTGCAGGTCGGCGTCGTTGCACACGATTACCGGGGCCTTGCCGCCCAGCTCCAGGTGCGTGCGCTTGAGTGTCTTGGAGGCGGCCTGGAGGATCTTCTGCCCGGTGACGATATCGCCGGTCAACGAGACCATGCGCACCTTCGGGTGGCTGACCAAATGGCTGCCGACCCCTTCGCCGCCGCCACACAGGATGTTGATCACCCCGCGCGGCAACAACTGGCTCAGTACGGGCGCCAGGGCCAGGATCGACAGCGGAGTATGTTCCGACGGCTTGAACACCAGGGTATTACCGGCCGCCAGGGCCGGGGCGATTTTCCAGGCGGCCATCATCAGCGGGTAATTCCACGGCGCAATGGAGGCCACCACGCCAATCGGATCGCGACGCACCATGCTGGTGTAGCCCGGCAGGTATTCACCGCTCAGTTGCCCGGTCTGGCAGCGCACGGCGCCGGCGAAGAAACGGAACACATCGACGGTCGCGCTCAAATCGTCCTGACGTGCCAGGTGCAGCGGCTTGCCGCAATTCAGCGATTCCAGGCGGGCGAGGTAGTCGGCTTGTTTTTCGATTGTCTCGGCGATGCCCAGGAGGATGTTCGAACGCTGCTGGGGCGTGGTCCGCGACCAACCGGCAAAGGCCCGGTGGGCGGCGAGGATTGCGGCTTCGACCTGCTCGGTACTGGCTTCGGCGATATGGGTGAGGATTTCACCGGTGGCCGGGTTGATGATCGGCTCGACAAACCCCTGGCCCGGGACCAGTTCGCCGTCGATCAGCAACGCAGTGAGCAGCGGTGTGGGCGCGCCAGACATTTTTCGCGATCTCTTTTCTTGTATGGTCATGGCTGTTCTCGTGCGAGGCGCCTGACCTTCTCTTATGGGATGAGCAGAGACTAGAGGTCAGGCGCGAGGTCAACAAATACTAAATACTGAAAGCAGCATTCGATTAAATAGATGGCTTGCGTGGGTGGGGCTGTTCGCGGGCCACCGTCAGGAATGGGTCCACCAGCGCCGGGCGCGCCGTGCCCCGGCGCCAGGCCAGGCCCACGTCGAGGGTCTGGCTGAGGTCGGCAATCGGCCGGGCCTCGATGATGTCGCCTTCCAGGGACCAGGGGCGGTAGGTCATGTCCGGCTGGATCGACACGCCCAGGCCGGCGGCGACCAGGCTTCGCACGGCTTCCGTCGAGGCGGTGCGCAAGGTGACGCGGGGTTGCAGCCCGGCGCCGGTCCACATGCGTTGGGCGTTGTGGCCCATTTCGTCGACGTTCAGTTGAATCAGCGGCTCGCGCGCTACGTCCGCCAGGTTGATGCTGTCGTGTTCCAGCAGCGGGTGCTGGGCCGGCAGCCATAAACGGTGGGGCGAGTGGGTGAGCACTTCGGTTTGCAGGGCGTGGCGGTCTTCGAGGTTGGAGAGGATCAGCACGCCGACGTCGATTTCACCGCTGACCAGCAGGTGTTCGATGTAGGGGCGTTCGTCCTCCATCACGCGGATCTCGACATTGGGGTAGGCGCGCTGGAAGCGGGTAAGCAAGTCCGCCAGGTAGTAGCCGGCGACCAGGCTGGTCACGCCGATGATCAACTGCCCGGCCACCTGGTCGGTGCTCTGTTGCAGGCTGCGCTTGGCGTTGTCGACGGTGGCGAGGATGAGGTGCGCCTGGCGCAGGAACTGATGGCCCTGGTGGGTCAGGGTCATGCCCTTGGCGTGGCGGTTGAACAGGTTGACGCCGATTTCCTGTTCCAGTTGCTGGATCGCCAGGGTCAGGGTGGACTGGGAGATGAAGGCGGTCTGGGCAGCGGCGGAGATCGAACCGGTCTCGGCCACGGCGATGAAGTGACGGATCTGACGCAAGGTCATCATGCTGGAATTACCAGTGGGGTGTTTTTATAGATTTATTCGAGTGTATATCGTTTTAATTGAGGGGTAAGCGCGTTACATCTGGAAGCACTCTAGATCGGGGGTTTTTGGCACTTAGTTTTACGCTGGGGGCCTATTGGTCCTGTGAACTTGAGTTTCTGGAGGTTGTGAATGAATACCCGTGGATTGCTCGATCAACTGCTCAAATCCGGCCAGGACATGTTGCAGAACAAGGCTGGCGGGCAGCGCAAGTCAGATGACAAGGGGGCCCTTGGCGGACTGCTGGGTGGCGGCGGGTTGGGTAGCTTGCTTGGCGGTGCCGGTGGTGGGGCCCTCGCGGCCGGCGCCATGGGTCTGTTGCTGGGCAACAAGAAAGCCCGCAAGTTTGGCGGCAAGGCGCTGACCTATGGCGGGTTGGCTGCTTTGGGGGTGATTGCCTACAAGGCCTACGGTAATTGGCAGGCGCATCAGGCCAGTGCGCCTCAAGGGGAGCCGCAGACCATTGATCGGCTGCCGCCGGCCCAGGTCGAGCAGCACAGCCAGGGGATTTTGAAGGCGCTGGTGGCTGCGGCCAAGGCTGACGGGCATGTGGATGAGCGTGAGCGGGCGTTGATCGAAGGGGAGTTTGTGAAGCTGGATAACGATCGTGAGTTGCAGCAGTGGTTACATGCCGAGCTGAACAAGCCGCTGGATCCGGCAGATGTGGCTCGGGCTGCCAGTACTCCGGAATTGGCCGCCGAGATGTATATCGCCAGTGTGATGTTGGTGGATGAGGAGAACTTCATGGAGAAGGCTTACCTCGATGAGTTGGCGCGGCAGCTTAAGTTGGAGCCGGGGTTGAAGGCTGAATTGGAGAAGCAGGTGCGGCAGGCTGTGGTGGTTTGATTGTGTACATATCCGTTTCTGCGGTAACGGCTACTTATGGTTTCGCTCTTACAGCGAGTCACTTTGCAAAAGCGGCAAAGTAACCAAAGCGCTCTGCCCCGCCTGTCGGCACCTCGCCTAGGCTCGGTGTTCCCTCACTCCGGCATTGCTCCGCGGGCCGCCGCGACGGGCCATCCATGGCCCGGCGCGGCTAAACCGGCGTCCTGCCGGTTTACCCGCTCCGCAATACCTGCGTTCGGCCTCGGGCTTATTGGGGCAGTCAGATCAAGATCAAGATCAAAAGCAAGAGCACGGCGGCCTGAAAGCCGACCTGAGTGTTAAAAGCAAAAGCAAAGACCAGAGCGAAAACAGATCTGTTTTTCTGTGGGAGCTGGCTTGCCTGCGATGCAGACACCTCGGTGCATCAGGTACACCCAGTTGATGCCATCGCAGGCAAGCCAGCTCCCACATTTGAACCGTGCCCGCTTTAGCTTTTGATTTGGCTTTTAAACACTCAAGCCGGCCGGTAGGCCGCTGTGCTCTTGATCTGCTTTTGATCTTGATCTTAGGCGCCCCGTTAAACCACGCTGGCCGAACGCAGGCTTTGGAGCGTGGGTAACCTGGCAGGACGCCAGGTTAGCCGTCCTGGGCCAGGGATGGCCCATGACGGCGGCCCACGGTCCAAAGCCGGAGTGAGGGCACACCGAGCCTGGGCGAGGTGCCGAGTGGTGGGGCAAGAGCGTTTTGCTTACTTTTGCGCTGTTCAAAAGTGAGCCGCTGTAAGAGCGGAACCAATAGCAGCCGTTACCGCAGCAACGGATATGCCCCCCCCCCAAGAAAACTTTCCTCCCCCGAGCGTGACCCAGATCCCACAACCCGTTGATTAATGATGGCATCCGCTCAGCTATACTCCTCTCCATTTGAATGGCCCTCGAGGAATTACTGTGAAGAACTGGACCTTGCGCCAACGGATTTTGGCGAGCTTTGCGGTCATCATCGCGATCATGCTGCTGATGGTAGTGGTCTCGTATTCACGCCTGTTGAAGATCGAGGCTGGCGAAGAGTCAGTCCGCGATGACGCAGTCCCCGGGGTCTACCTAAGCTCCATGATCCGCAGCGCATGGGTCGACAGCTACCTCGACACCCTCGACATCATCGGCCTGCGCAAAGACAAGACACTCACCGAAGCCGACAAGGCCGACTACAAGTCCTTCGAAGCGCGCATCATCACGCAAATGGCCAATTACAAGGCAACTATCAACGGCGCTGAGGATCAGGCCGAGTTCGATAAGTTCGAAGCCCTGCACCAGGCCTACAACAAGGCTTTGGCCGCAGTCACTGAAAACCTGCAACGCAATGACGTCGCCGCCGCCCGCAAAGTGTTCGACGAAGAGCTGACCCCGACCTGGACCGCAGGCCGCATGAAGCTCAACGACATCATCACCGAAAACAAAAACGTCGCGGACCGCGCCACCAACGCTATCGACGACGCCGTGTCCGCTGCAAAAATCAGCATGGGCGTCTCGCTGATCCTCGCGATCCTCGCCGCTGGCCTCTGCGGCCTGCTGCTGATGCGCGCGATCATGGCGCCGATGAAACGCATCGTCGACATCCTCGAAACCATGCGCACCGGCGACTTGAGCAAACGCCTGAACCTCGAACGCAAGGACGAATTCGGCGCAGTAGAGACCGGCTTCAACGACATGATGACCGAGCTCACCGCCCTGGTGTCCCAGGCACAGCGCTCTTCGGTACAGGTCACTACCTCGGTCACCGAGATTGCCGCGACTTCCAAGCAACAACAGGCCACGGCCACTGAAACCGCCGCGACGACCACCGAGATCGGCGCTACTTCGCGGGAGATCGCTGCTACTTCCAAGGACTTGGTCCGTACCATGACCGAAGTCTCCACCGCCGCCGACCAGGCCTCGGTGGCCGCCGGCTCCGGCCAGCAAGGCCTGGCGCGCATGGAAGAAACCATGCACTCGGTGATGGGCGCAGCTGACCTGGTAAACGCCAAGCTGGCGATCCTCAATGAGAAGGCCGGCAACATCAACCAGGTGGTGGTGACCATCGTCAAGGTCGCCGACCAGACCAACCTGTTGTCCCTCAACGCTGCCATCGAGGCCGAGAAGGCCGGTGAGTACGGTCGCGGGTTTGCCGTGGTGGCCACCGAAGTGCGGCGCCTGGCCGACCAGACCGCCGTGGCCACCTACGACATCGAGCAGATGGTGCGCGAGATCCAGTCGGCGGTGTCGGCCGGGGTGATGGGCATGGACAAGTTCTCTGAAGAAGTGCGCCGTGGCATGTTCGAGGTGCAGCAGGTGGGCGAGCAGCTGTCGCAGATCATCCATCAGGTGCAGGCCCTGGCGCCACGGGTGTTGATGGTCAACGAAGGCATGCAGGCCCAGGCCACCGGCGCCGAGCAGATCAACCATGCGCTGGTGCAGTTGGGCGATGCCAGCAGCCAGACCGTGGAGTCCCTGCGTCAGGCCAGCTTTGCCATCGACGAGCTGAGCCAGGTCGCCGTCGGCCTGCGCAGCGGCGTGTCGCGTTTTAAAGTCTGATGAACGACCTCACGGCTAAACGCGGTGCCGTTGCGGCAGTGAAGAAAGCACTGTTCCTGGTGTTTCACATCGGTAATGAACGGTATGCCCTCAAGGCCACGGAAGTGGCCGAGGTGCTGCCGCGCCTGCCGCTCAAGCCCATTGCCCATGCGCCTGCGTGGGTTGCCGGGATCTTTGCCCATCGCGGGGCAATGGTGCCGGTGATCGATCTCAGTGCCTTGACCTTCGGTACGCCGGCCCAGGCCCGCACCAGCACGCGCCTGGTGTTGGTCAATTATCAGCCGGATGCACTCACTCCGGCACGCTGGCTGGGGCTGATCCTCGAACAGGCCACCGATACCCTGCGCTGTGACCCGGCGGAGTTCCAGCCCTACGGCCTGGACAACCGCCAGGCACGTTACCTGGGCCCGGTGCGCGAAGACGAGCGTGGCTTGATGCAGTGGATCGGCGTGGCGGACCTGCTGACGGCTGACGTGCAGGCGCTGCTGTTTGCCGCGGGCGAGGAGGGTTGATGAGCAGTGATCAACGCTTCTTCGACTTCCTTAAGGAGCGCATTGGCCTGGACGTTGCCTCGGTGGGCGAAGCGATCATCGAGCGTGCCGTACGCCAGCGCAGCATGGCGCTCAGCGCGCAGACCGCCGATCAATACTGGCAGCAATTGCAGGCCTCCACCGACGAACAGCAAGCGCTGATCGAGGCGGTGATCGTCCCCGAAACCTGGTTTTTCCGTTACCCCGAATCCTTCGCCACCCTGGGCCGGCTGGCGGTCGCCCGCCTGGCCGAAATCAAGCAGATGCGCGCCCTGCGGATCCTCAGCCTGCCGTGTTCCACCGGCGAAGAACCCTATTCGATTGCCATGGCCTTGCTCGACGCCGGGCTGGCGCCGCATCAGTTCAAGGTGCAGGGCATGGACGTCAGCCCGCTGTCGGTGGAGCGCGCCCGCCGTGGGGTGTACGGCAAGAATTCGTTTCGCGGCCAGGACCTCGAGTTCCGCGATCGCCACTTCACCGAGCAAACCGACGGCTACCGGATTGCCGACCGGGTACGCGAACAAGTGCGCCTGCAGGTGGGCAACCTGCTGGACCCCACGCTGCTGGCCAACGAGCCCACCTACGATTTTGTATTCTGCCGCAACCTGCTGATCTACTTCGACCAGCCGACCCAGAAGCAGGTGTTTGAAGTGCTCAAGGGCCTGACCCACGTCGACGGCGTGCTGTTTATCGGGCCTGCCGAAGGCAGCCTGCTGGGGCGCCTGGGCATGCGTTCGATTGGCGTGCCGCAGTCGTTTGCCTTCAGCCGGCATGCGGAGCCCGCGCCTGAACCGGTATTTGTGCCGATGCCCGCGCCGATTCCTCAGCGCAGTGCCGCGCCTATCCCGACCAGGCCCCGGCCGTTCAGCACCGTCAGTGCCCAAGTGGTACCGATCAAGCCGCCGCCCCCGCAGTCGGACGCCGCCGATCTGCTCAGTCAGATTGCGACCCTGGCCAATGAAGGCAAGAGCCTGGAAGCCCGTGCTGCCTGCGAGCGTTATTTGCAGAGCCATCCGCCGGCGGCCCAGGTGTTTTATTGGCTGGGCCTGCTCAGCGATGTGGCCGGCAGCGCCCTGGAAGCCCAGGGTTATTACAGAAAAGCCTTGTACCTGGAACCCCAGCACCCGCAGGCCTTGATGCACCTGGCCGCGTTGCTCGAGTCCCAGGGCGATGTCGCCGGCGCCCGGCGTTTGCAGGCTCGTGCCGCGCGCAGCGAGCGAGCTGACAGTGAGCGTAAATCATGACCCTGGATCCCGAGCTGAACCTGACCCTGGCCGATACCCAGGCCATCGATGACTGCTGGAACCGCATCGGCATCCACGGTGACAAGTCCTGCC
Source organism: Pseudomonas sp. W2I6 (assembly GCF_030815935.1). Taxonomy (NCBI): domain Bacteria; kingdom Pseudomonadati; phylum Pseudomonadota; class Gammaproteobacteria; order Pseudomonadales; family Pseudomonadaceae; genus Pseudomonas; species Pseudomonas sp. W2I6. Next base: position 350,803 of record NZ_JAUSXJ010000001.1, read on the forward strand.
CGTTGCTGGCCGAGCACATTCACTGTCGCAATTGCTCGGTGTATTCCGCCGCCGCCACGCGCCTGCTCGACCGTTATGCCTTGCAGCAGGACGATCACCGCCCCGTCGCGACGCCGGAAGTCGAGGGTGATGTCCTCACCCGTTCGCTGCTGATGTTCCGCCTCGGCGAAGAATGGCTGGGCATCGCCACTCGCTGCCTGGTGGAAGTGGCACCGTTGCAGCCGATCCATTCCTTGCCCCATCAGCGTTCCCGCGCCTTGCTGGGCGTGGCCAATGTGCGTGGCGCACTGGTGGCGTGCCTGTCCCTGGTGGAATTGCTGGGGCTGGACAGCACCGGCAGCGGCCCCAGTGGCGCACGAATCATGCCGCGCATGCTGATCATCGCGGCGCAGGACGGCCCGGTGGTGGTGCCGGTGGACGAAGTGGACGGTATCCATGCCATTGATGAACGCACCTTGAATGCGGCATCTGCGTCGGGCACCCAGGCCAGCGCCCGCTATACCCAAGGGGTGTTGCAGTGGAAAGGCCGCAGCCTGCGCTGGCTGGACGAGGCGCAATTGTTGTCTGCCGTGACCCGGAGCCTCACATGACCCCCGACCAGATGCGCGATGCCTCGCTGCTGGAGCTGTTCAGCCTGGAAGCCGACGCCCAGACCCAGGTGCTCAGCGCCGGCCTGCTGGCCCTGGAGCGCAACCCGACCCAGGCCGACCAGCTCGAAGCCTGCATGCGCGCCGCCCATTCCCTGAAGGGCGCGGCGCGGATTGTCGGGGTGGACGCGGGGGTCAGCGTGGCCCACGTGATGGAAGATTGCCTGGTCAGCGCCCAGGAAAGCCGCTTGTACCTGCTGCCGGAACATATCGACGCACTGCTGCAAGGCACCGATTTGCTGATGCGCATTGCCACGCCGGGCAACACCGTGGGCCTGGCGGACATCGAGTCCTATGTGGCATTGATGGAGCGGTTGCTCGATCCGTCGCAGAAAGTCGCGCCGCCCGCTGCGCCAAAGCCTGCGCCGCCGCCCACACCCGCGCCAGAACCTGAATTGTCGATGGAAGCGCTGCTGACCCTGCCGCCGGAGCCCGAGCCCGCGCCGCCGGTCAGTGCCGAACTGCCACGCCAAAATAAGCGCATGACCGAAGGCGGCGAGCGGGTGTTGCGGGTGACCGCCGAACGTTTGAACAGCCTGTTGGACCTGTCCAGCAAGTCCCTGGTGGAAACCCAGCGGCTCAAGCCTTACCTCGCCAGCTTGCAACGCCTCAAGCGCATCCAGAGCAACAGCGCCCGCGCCCTGGAAAACCTCGACGGCCACCTCAAGACCGTCGACCTGAGCCTGGAAGCCCAGGAAGCCCTGGCCGACACCCGCCGCCTGTTGAGCGAAGCCCAGGCGCTGCTCGCGGAAAAAACCGCCGAAATCGACGAGTTCGGCTGGCAGGCCGGGCAACGCGCCCAAGTCTTGTACGACACGGCGCTGGCGTGCCGCATGCGGCCGTTTGCCGACGTGCTGGCCGGGCAGGTGCGCATGGTGCGTGACCTGGGCCGCAGCCTTGGTAAACAGGTACGCCTGGAAATCGAAGGCGAGAAAACCCAGGTCGACCGCGATGTGCTGGAAAAACTCGAAGCGCCGCTGACCCATTTACTGCGCAATGCTGTTGACCACGGCATTGAAATGCCCGAGCAACGCCTGCTGGCGGGCAAACCGGCTGAAGGCCTGATCCGCCTGCGGGCGTCTCACCAGGCCGGCTTGCTGGTGCTGGAGTTGAGCGACGACGGTAACGGTGTCGACCTGGAGCGCCTGCGCGGCACCATCGTCGACCGGCAGTTGTCGCCGGTGGAAACCGCCCTGCGCCTGAGCGAAGAGGAACTGCTCACGTTCCTGTTCCTGCCGGGGTTCAGCCTGCGGGACAAGGTCACCGAGGTCTCGGGGCGCGGGGTCGGCCTGGATGCGGTGCAGCATATGGTGCGCCAGTTGCGCGGCGCGGTGGTGCTGGAGCAGACGGCGGGGCAGGGCAGTCGCTTCCACCTGGAAGTGCCGTTGACCCTGTCGGTAGTGCGCAGCCTGGTGGTGGAAGTTGGCGAAGAGGCCTACGCCTTCCCGCTGGCCCACATCGAGCGCATGTGCGATCTTGCGCCCGACGACATCGTGCAACTGGAAGGCCGCCAGCATTTCTGGCACGAAGGCCGGCATGTCGGCCTGGTCGCCGCCAGCCAGTTGCTGCAGCGCCCGCCGGGGCAGGGTAGTCAGGAAACCCTGAAGGTCGTGGTGATCCGCGAGCGCGATGCGGTCTACGGGATTGCCGTGGAGCGTTTTATCGGCGAGCGCACGCTGGTGGTATTGCCCCTGGACGACCGGTTGGGCAAGGTCCAGGACATCTCCGCCGGAGCGTTGCTCGATGACGGTTCGGTGGTGCTGATCGTCGACGTCGAAGACATGCTGCGATCGGTGGACAAACTGCTGAATACCGGTCGTCTGGAGCGCATCGCCCGACGCACCCAGCAAACCCTCGAAGCACCGCGCAAGCGTATTCTGGTGGTGGATGACTCGCTGACCGTGCGCGAGCTGCAACGCAAATTGTTACTTAATCGCGGTTATGAAGTGGCCGTGGCAGTCGATGGCATGGATGGCTGGAACGCGCTGCGCTCCGAAGACTTCGACCTGCTGATCACGGACATTGATATGCCTCGCATGGACGGTATTGAATTGGTCACACTCTTGCGCCGTGATACTCGCCTGCAATCCCTGCCGGTGATGGTTGTTTCCTACAAGGATCGGGAAGAAGACCGTCGTCGTGGACTGGACGCCGGCGCCGACTATTATCTAGCCAAGGCCAGCTTCCATGACGACGCGCTGTTGGACGCGGTGGTGGAGCTGATTGGAGGAGCAAGGGCATGAGGATTGCGATCGTCAATGACATGCCCATGGCCGTGGAGGCCTTGCGCCGGGCGTTGAGCCTTGAGCCGGCCCACGAAGTGGTGTGGGTTGCAGGCAACGGCCTGGAAGCAGTGCAGCGTTGCGCCGAGTTCACGCCCGACCTGATTCTGATGGACCTGATCATGCCGGTGATGGACGGTGTGGAGGCCACCCGGCAGATCATGGCCGAGACGCCCTGTGCGATCCTGATTGTCACCGTCGACCGCCAGGCCAACGTCAGCCGTGTATTCGAAGCCATGGGCCATGGCGCCCTGGACGTGGTTGACACCCCTGCACTGGGCGTGGGCAATCCGAAGGACGCCGCGGCACCGCTGTTGCGCAAGATCCTCAATATCGGCTGGCTGATTGGCCAGCGTGGCAGCCGCGTGCGGGCCGAGCCTGCGCCCCAGCGGGCCACGGGCAAACGCCAGAGCCTGGTGGCCATCGGTTCGTCCGCAGGCGGCCCGGCTGCCCTGGAATCCCTGCTCAAGGGCTTGCCCCGGGACTTCTCGCCGGCCATTGTGCTGGTGCAGCATGTGGACCAGGTGTTCGCCGCCGGCATGGCCGAATGGCTGAGCAGTGCCTCGGGCCTGCCGGTGCGCCTGGCCCGGGAAGGCGAGCCGCCCCAAAGCGGCGTCGTGTTGCTGGCGGGCACCAACCATCACATTCGTCTGCTGAAGAACGGCACGCTGGCCTACACCGCCGAACCTGTGAACGAGATTTACCGGCCGTCCATCGACGTGTTTTTCGAGAGCGTCGCCAGCTACTGGAATGGCGATGCCGTTGGCGTGCTGTTGACGGGGATGGGGCGTGATGGCGCCCAGGGACTTAAGTTGATGCGTCAGCAAGGCTACCTGACCATCGCGCAGGACCAGCAAAGCTGTGCTGTTTACGGCATGCCCAAAGCGGCAGCGGCGATTGACGCGGCTGTTGAAATTCGCCCATTGGACAGAATTGCGCCACGATTGCTGGAGGTATTCGCAAAATGACCGATATCACACGCTGTCCTGGCCTGCAGGTAGTAATTCAGGTGACCGTAAATGAATGATTTGCAGCTCGACGACTTCAAGACCGACGAAAACGCCGCCATGGTGCTGCTCGTCGACGACCAGGCGATGATCGGCGAGGCCGTACGCCGGGGCCTGGCCCATGAAGACAATATCGACTTCCACTTTTGCGCCGACCCGCACCAGGCCATTGCCCAGGCGATCCGTATCAAGCCGACGGTGATCCTGCAGGACCTGGTGATGCCGGGGCTCGATGGCCTGACTCTGGTGCGCGAATACCGCAATCACCCGGCGACGCAGAACATCCCGATCATCGTGCTTTCCACCAAGGAAGACCCGCTGATCAAGAGCGCGGCGTTTGCTGCCGGGGCCAACGACTACCTGGTCAAGCTGCCGGATAACATCGAACTGGTGGCGCGCATCCGCTATCACTCGCGCTCCTACATGACCCTGTTGCAACGGGACGCGGCCTACCGGGCGCTGCGGGTCAGCCAACAGCAGTTGCTGGACACCAACCTGGTGCTGCAACGGCTGATGAACTCCGACGGCCTGACCGGGCTGTCCAATCGCCGGCATTTCGACGAATACCTGGAACTGGAATGGCGCCGCGCCATGCGTGACCAGACCCAACTGTCGCTGCTGATGATCGACGTGGACTTCTTCAAGACCTACAACGACAGTTTCGGCCACCTGGAAGGCGACGAGGCGTTGCGCAAGGTGGCGGCGACCATTCGTGATGCCAGCAGCCGTCCTTCGGATTTGCCGGCGCGTTATGGCGGTGAAGAGTTTGCCCTGGTGCTGCCCAATACCTCGCCGGGTGGGGCACGGCTGGTTGCCGAGAAGCTGCGCCAGGCGGTGGCTAGCCTGAAAATCCCGCACATTGCCCCGGCGGACGGCTCGAGCCTGACCATCAGTATTGGTCTGGCGACCATGACCCCATTGCAGGGTACCGATTGCCGGCAGTTGATCTCGGCAGCGGACAAAGGCTTGTACCTGGCCAAGCACAATGGGCGTAATCAGGTGGGGATCGAGTAGGGAATACGGTCTGTGGGATGTCGCAGACCTAATGTGGGAGCGGGCTTGCTCGCGAATGCGGTGTGTCAGTCAATGCATCTGGCGACTGAACCACCGCATTCGCGAGCAAGCCCGCTCCCACATTTGATCTTCATCGCTGTCTGGATGGTGCATATCCCCGCCTTTTCGGCCAAGCGGACTGCCGTTATCAGCCGTTTGTCGTTATACTCGTCGGCTTTCAAAAGTTCGCCAACGAGTGCTGCCCGCCATGGAAATCAACCCGATCCTTAACACCATCAAGGACCTGTCCGAGCGCTCCGAAACTATTCGGGGGTATCTTTGACTACGATCAAAAGCATGAGCGTCTGACCGAAGTCAATCGCGAGCTTGAAGATCCGGCTGTCTGGAACAAACCTGAATACGCCCAGGAACTGGGCCGCGAGCGCGCTGCGCTGGCGCAGATCGTCGACACCCTCGACGAATTGAACACCGGTCTGGGCGATTGCCGCGACCTGCTGGACATGGCCGTCGAAGAAAACGACGAAGGCGCAGTGGGCGATGTCGTCGCCGAGCTGGCCCGTCTCGAGGAAAACCTCGCCAAACTCGAATTCCGCCGCATGTTCAGCCATGAAATGGACCCGAACAACGCCTACCTGGACATCCAGGCCGGTTCCGGCGGCACCGAAGCCCAGGACTGGGCCAACATCCTGTTGCGCATGTACCTGCGCTGGGCCGACAAACGCGGTTTCGACGCGACCATCATGGAACTGTCGGCCGGTGAAGTCGCCGGCATCAAGGGCGCGACCGTGCACATCAAGGGCGAATACGCCTTTGGCTGGCTGCGGACCGAGATCGGCGTACACCGCCTGGTGCGCAAGAGCCCGTTCGACTCCGGCAACCGTCGCCACACGTCGTTCTCCGCCGTTTTCGTCTCGCCAGAGATCGACGACAAGGTGGAAATCGAGATCAACCCGGCAGACCTGCGGATCGACACCTACCGTTCCTCCGGTGCCGGTGGCCAGCACGTAAACACCACCGACTCGGCCGTACGTATTACCCACGTACCGACCAATACCGTGGTGAGCTGCCAGAACGAACGTTCCCAGCACGCGAACAAGGACACCGCCATGAAAATGCTGCGGGCCAAGTTGTACGAGCAGGAAATGCAGAAACGCAACGCCGCGTCCCAGGCGCTGGAAGACACCAAGTCGGATATCGGCTGGGGTCACCAGATCCGCTCGTATGTGCTCGACGCGTCGCGGATCAAGGATCTGCGTACCAACATCGAACGCAGCGACTGCGACAAGGTGCTCGACGGTGATATCGACGAATACCTGGAAGCCAGCCTGAAATCTGGCCTGTAACTCCTTTGTAGGAGCCGGCTTGCCGGCGATCCCCGGCCGCAGGCCGGGGACAACGAACCTGATGGAAAATTTAAAGACATGAGCGACCAACAACTCGACCCGCAAGCCCTGCAACAGGAAGAAAACTCCCTGATCGCCCTGCGCAAGGAAAAGCTTGCTGCCGAGCGCGCCAAGGGCAATGCCTTCCCGAACGACTTCCGCCGCGAAAACTACTGCGATGCCTTGCAGAAACAGTACGCGGACAAGACCAAGGAAGAGCTGGCAGAGGCTGCAATCCCGGTCAAGGTTGCCGGTCGCATCATGCTCAACCGTGGCTCGTTCATGGTGATCCAGGACATGACCGGTCGCATCCAGGTCTACGTCAACCGTAAAACCCTGTCCGAAGAAACCCTGGCCTCGGTGAAAACCTGGGACATGGGCGACATCATTGCCGCCGAAGGCACCCTGGCCCGTTCCGGCAAGGGTGACCTGTACGTTGAAATGACCAGCGTGCGCCTGCTGACCAAATCCCTGCGCCCGCTGCCGGACAAGCACCACGGCCTGACCGACACCGAGCAGCGCTATCGCCAGCGCTACGTTGACCTGATCGTCAACGAAGAAGTGCGCCAGACCTTCCGCGTGCGTTCGCAGGTTATTGCGCACATCCGCAGCTTCCTGATGAAGCGCGACTTCCTCGAAGTTGAAACGCCGATGCTGCAAACCATCCCGGGTGGTGCCGCAGCCAAGCCGTTCGAAACCCACCACAACGCGCTGGACATGGAAATGTTCCTGCGTATTGCGCCTGAGCTGTACCTCAAGCGGCTTGTTGTTGGCGGCTTCGAAAAAGTGTTCGAGATCAACCGCAACTTCCGTAACGAAGGCGTTTCGACTCGTCACAACCCTGAATTCACCATGTTGGAGTTCTACCAGGCCTACGCCGACTACGAAGACAACATGGACCTGACCGAGGAACTGTTCCGCGAACTCGCGCAACTGGTCCTGGGCACCACCGACGTGCCGTACGGCGACAAGGTGTTCCACTTCGGCGAGCCGTTCGTGCGCCTGTCGGTGTTCGATTCGATCCTCAAGTACAACCCTGAGCTGACCGCCGATGACCTGAACGACATCGACAAGGCCCGCGCCATCGCCAAGAAAGCCGGCGCCAAGGTGCTGGGCTTCGAAGGCCTGGGCAAATTGCAGGTGATGATTTTCGAAGAGCTGGTGGAGCACAAGCTGGAGCAGCCGCACTTCATTACCCAGTACCCGTTCGAAGTGTCGCCGCTGGCCCGTCGCAACGATGACAACCCGAACGTCACCGACCGTTTCGAGCTGTTCATCGGCGGCCGTGAAATCGCCAACGCCTACTCCGAGCTGAACGATGCCGAAGACCAGGCCGAGCGCTTCATGGCCCAGGTGGCCGACAAGGACGCTGGCGACGACGAGGCGATGCACTACGACGCCGACTTCGTACGCGCCCTGGAATACGGCATGCCGCCTACCGCCGGTGAAGGTATCGGCATCGACCGGTTGGTGATGTTGTTGACCAACTCGCCGTCGATCCGTGACGTGATCTTGTTCCCGCACATGCGGCCACAAGCGTAACCGTAGCGAAATCCGAAGCCGCCTTTTATAAGGCGGCTTTTTTATGTGGCGTTTATAAGCGTCAAGTAAACAGCGCCAGGTGATCGTTCCCACGCTCTGCGTGGGAACGCAGCCCGTGACGCTCCGCGTCACACTGTGGAGGAAGATCCGTCGTGAACCGCGTAATGGCTCAAAAGGGTGCCGCCGGCATTGCCGCTGCCGTGGCTGAAAGTGTTCAGTACCAGGGCCGCAAGGCCAGTCGCCGGGGCAGTGAGCAGCGCAGGCAGGACATTCTCGATGCAGCGATGCGCATCGTGGTACGCGAAGGCGTGCGTGCCGTGCGTCACCGTGCGGTGGCGGCGGAAGCCGGTGTGCCGTTGTCGGCCACCACCTATTACTTCAAGGACATCGACGACCTGCTCACCGACACCTTCGCCCAATATGTGGAGCGCAGCGCCGCGTTCATGGGCAAGTTGTGGGTGCGTAACGAAGGCCTGCTGCGCGAGATGGTGGCTTATGGCGACGGCAGCCCGCAGTCGCGCTCGCAACTGGCCGATGACATCGCGCGCCTGACCGCCGATTACGTGCAACGCCAATTGCTCAACCGCCGTGAGCACCTGATGGCCGAGCAGGCGTTTCGCCAGGAAGCGCTGCTGAACCCGCGCCTGGCCGAGCTGGTGCGCTCCCATCAGCAAATCCTGCTGCAGGGCACTTGCCAGTTTTTCCAGGTATTGGGTTCCCGCGAGCCGCAACAGGATGCCAAAGTGTTGACGGCGATTATCGGTCGGATGGAATATCAGGGCCTGCTGGGCGGCGCAGAGCCTCTGACCAGCGAAGAAATGCTTGAGATCCTCAAGCGTTACATGCATTTGGTGTTGGCTTCGGTCTGACACAGGGGATTGTCCAATGAAAGCCTGGCGCGTCGTCGTGATCGCCTTGTCGTTCCTGTTGCTCAGCGGTTGCCTGGTGACCTTCAAGGACCCGTTGCCCGCCAGCGAGGCGGCGCCTGATGGTCTGCTTGGCAAATGGGCCAGCAAAAACGCCTGGGGTGAGCCGCTCAACCTGCAAATCAGCCGCGTCGGTGAGCACCGCTACAAAGCCGTGAGCTACCCTAAGGCCAAGCCGGGCCAGCGGGATGAATACCTGTTCACGGTTTCCCGGCATGGCAGCCGCTGGTATCTGTCGGCGCCATTGCCGGCCAGGTTCGGCGGGCATTACATCCTCGCCGGGTTCGAATTGAATGATGAGCACGAGCTTGTGGTCTACAACCTCGACCTGGATCAGGTCCACCAGGCGGTCGGCCAGAAGGTCCTGAGTGGCAGCACCGTCGAAACCGTCGAGGGTGCCGGTGTGTTGATTGACAGTTCCATGGCCCGGGTATTTGCGTACCTGGATGATCCGGCCAATGCCGATGTGTTCGTCGAAGCCGTGCGCTACCAGCGTGCAGGCAAATAACGTTTAAAGAGGAAGTACCGGGTGGACGATTACCAGCAGACGATACGCGCCTTGTCCGATCGCATTGTGCTGGCGCAAACACCGATTCGCGTCCTCGACGCCGTGAAGTGGGACGAGAATATTCGCCAGGGATTCCTCAAGGCCAAGGGCAAGGAAATGCCGGCGGTGGACCGCGACTACTACCTGACCCGGCCGCTGTCGTTCGATTCCAGCGCGGTGAAGCTGGAGTTCCAGAACATCGAGCGTGACATCACCCGCCAGCTTGGCCAGTTCAACCCGGTCGGGCAGATCATGCGGCGCATGTGCAAGGAGTACCGCATGGTGGTGCGCATGCTCGAAGCGCGGGGCACCGAGGATTTCGGCCTGATCTCCCAGGAGCTGTATGGCGCCGCTTCCGATGCGTTCCATGCCGGTGACCCGACCCTGGCCGACCTCGGCCTGATGATGTCGGACTACCTGAACAATATCGATGGCCGTGGCGACCTCAAGGACGAAGCCAAGACCCTGACCGCCAAGGACGCCGTCAACCTGCTGCAGAGCCGCCTGAACAAGGTATTCGGCGAGGCCGAGGAAACCATCCGGGTGTTCGAGTCCGACGGTATCGTGGCGGATGCGGCGGCAGGTGCCGACTACATCAAGATCCGCGCCGACGCGATGTTCAACGACCGCGACGTGCGCGCCCTGGAGGTCCATGAAGGCCTGGTGCACGTGGGCACCACCCTCAATGGGCAAAACCAGCCGATCTGCACCTTCCTGTCCAAGGGCCCGCCCTCGTCGACCGTGACCCAGGAAGGCCTGGCGATCCTGATGGAAATCATCACCTTCGCCTCCTACCCCAGCCGCCTGCGCAAGCTGACCAACCGCACTCGCGCCATTCATATGGTGGAGCAGGGAGCCGACTTCCTGCAGGTGTTCGAGTTCTTCCGTGAGCAGGGCTTTGAGATGGCGGAAAGCTACGGCAACGCCAGCCGGGTTTTCCGTGGGTCGACGCCTACGGGTCTGCCGTTTACCAAGGATTTGTCCTACCTCAAGGGCTTTATCATGGTTTACAACTACATTCAGTTGGCCGTGCGCAAAGGCAAGCTGGAGCAAGTGCCGTTGTTGTTCTGCGGCAAGACCACCCTGGAAGACATGCGTACCCTGCGCCAACTGGTGGACGAAGGCCTGGTGGTGCCACCCAAATACCTGCCGGATCAGTTCCGCGACATGAATGCGTTGGCGGCGTGGATGTGTTTCTCCAACTTCCTCAACCATTTGAGCCTGGACCGGATCGAGGCGGATTACTCCAATATCCTTTAACGATATCTCTGAAGGAACTCAGTCAAAATGTGGGAGCGGGCTTGCTCGCGAATGCGGTGTATCAGCAACAGATGTGGTTACTGAATCACCGCATTCGCGAGCAAGCCCGCTCCCACCTTTGATCTCCATAGGTCTTCAGGATCGTTCCCAACCCATTCACGAGGCTTCAACGGATGAGAATCCTCGGCATTCTTTGCCTGCTACTGACCCTTAACGGCTGCAGCTCCTTATTGTTCTATCCGGAGCGCGGCATGCCGTTCACCCCGGAAAAGGCTCGCTTGCAATACCGTGACGTCACATTGACCACCGCCGATGGCCTGAAGCTCCACGCCTGGTGGCTGCCGGCCAAGGCCGGCGTGCCGCTCAAGGGCACGGTGCTGCACCTGCACGGCAATGGCGGCAATCTCGCCTGGCACCTCGGCGGCAGTTGGTGGCTGCCGGAGCAGGGCTATCAAGTGCTGTTGGTGGACTATCGCGGCTACGGGTTGTCCGAAGGCGAACCTTCGCTGCCGGCGGTTTACCAGGACATCGACGCTGCCTTCAAGTGGATCGACAGCGCCCCCGAAACCCAGGGCCAGCCGTTGATCGTGCTCGGCCAAAGCCTGGGCGGCGCGTTAGTGGTGCACTACCTGGCGGAACATCCCGAACGTCAGCCGCAGCTCAAGGCGCTGGTACTGGACGGTGTGCCGGCCAGTTATCGTGACGTAGGACAATTCGCCCTCAGCACCTCCTGGCTAACATGGCCGTTCCAGGTGCCGTTGTCGTGGCTGGTGCCGGACGGCGACAGTGCGATCAACGCCATGCCCCGGCTGACCGGCGTGCCGAAATTGTTATTCCATAGCCTGGATGACCCGATCGTGCCGCTCTCCAACGGCATTCGCCTGTATCAGGCTGCGCCGCCACCGCGGGTGCTGCAACTGACCCGGGGTGGCCACGTGCAAACCTTTGCCGACAAGACCTGGCAAACCGTGATGCTGCGCTACCTGGACGACCCCCAGCATTTCAACGGGCTGCGCCGCCTGGGGGAAATCCCCAATTACCCGGCGGCCCCGAATTCCAACGCAGAGAACCCGCAATGAGCGAAGAACGCAACATGATCCCCCTGATCCTCACCGGCATCGGCACCATCATCGGTACCGTTGGCTGCCTGTGGTACTACGGCTATTTGCACTTCGCCAAGCCCGAGGATGCGTTGCTGCTCAGCGACTTCACCATGCTCAAGACCGTGCCGGGCGAGGATTACAAAATCTCCCTGACCCCGGCCGCCCAGGTGGCGCAATGCGTTGATGGCGTACTGGTGCTGTTTGATACCGAACAGAAAGGGCTGACCGGCGTACTGGTCAACAGCAAGAAGCAGGCAGTGCGTTGCATGGGGCAGGAAACGCCGCAATTGGAGCAGTAGCGCGAGTCAAGTGGGAAAGGTCTGGAACCATTTTAAGTGGATTGCCACAGATTCCGTACTGGCCAGCAGCGCTGGATCGGTTATCTCGGATACTTAATTTGGAGTCACTTGAATGGACATTCCTCGCGTAAACAACTCGTCTTCCCCATTCACTGCAGGTGCGGGGGGAGGTGATTCGCGACTTCAGCAATTGGAACAAGAGATTCAGAAGTTGAAGAACCAGATCGCCCAAGGAGGCGGTGGTGCACAGGGCGCGCAGGGCGAAGAAAGCCTTGAGGAAAGGCTCAAGAGGCTCGAGGCGGAGCTGGCCCAACTCAAAGGGCAGGCGGCTCCGGAGCAGGATAACTCGGCGCCAGTAAGCTACTGACCCGATGCTCTTGAAGCGCACTGGGACCTCTTGATTCCTGGCCTGCAAATAAAAGAATCCCGCCATTTGGCGGGATTTTTCATGCGGCCTCAAACGATCATTCAGCGACGGAGCGGGCGGCGTGGTGTGCGGGCTGGGCCCTCCGGTGCAGTCGTAGTTGATGATGGAAATATCTGGAACCGTATTGCGTAACGCACCACAGAAGCGATGTGATTTACACGAGTCGGGGCGAGAAGGTGGCGATAGATATTGCTGCAATAAGCAACATGGTGAACATGCTCAGGGGGCACGAGAAGCTGGAAATGCTCGACGCCGAGGATCATAAGCTCAAGCACTTGCTCGACAAGCTGTCGGAACATGGCTACGGCGGGAAGATAGAGCTACCAGCCGAGGATCCCAACCGACCTGTGCGGTTCGACGACCCGAAAAAAAACCCACAGTAACGTGGGTTTTTTTTCCAGCATCAATCGATCAGTTGGCCATCGAAGAACGTGGCTTGACCGGCTGGTTGTCGTTGGAGATGGTCACTTCAACGCGGCGGTTCATGGCGCGGCCCGAAACGCTGCCGTTATCGGCAACCGGGTATTCCTTGCCATAGCCCTGGGTCACGATGCGCGAGATATCCACACCCTGGTTGGCCAGTGCGCGCTGTACGGAAGCGGCGCGGCGCTCGGACAGGCTCTGGTTGTACGAGTCGGAACCGGTGCTGTCGGTGTAGCCTTCGACGATCACTTTACGGTCCGGGTTATCGCGCAGGAACTGCGCCAGCTTGGTGATGTTCACCAGGCCGCTGGACTTGAGGTCCGACTTGTTGGTGGCGAACAGCACGTCACCAAAGGTCACCAGTGTGCCGCGATCAGTCTGCTTGGCGTTCAAGCTGTCCTGCAGTTGCTTGATCTGCGCGTCACGGGCCTGCAGCAGGGCGCGGGCACGTTCGTCACCGGCGTTTTTCAGCTTGGCTTCGGACTCACGCAGGACGATGGTGTCCTTGGCCACTTCAACGCGCTGGTTGGTCAGGTAGGCCAGTTGGTCGACCTTCTTCTGGTCTTCCTTGTCGCGGTAGGCCTTGTCAGCCTTGTCCAGCCAGTCGCTGGCGTCTTTGGTTTCCAGCGCCGCTACCTTGGTAGCTTGCGGGTTGGCTTGCAGGGCCGAGAAGTTGGTCCGAGCGTTTTCCAGGTTCTGGTTCGGCGGGGTGGAGCAAGCCGCCAGAGCAACGCTCATCGCCAGCAGGGCAGGGATCATCAATTGTTTACGCATAGTCGTATCGTCCTTTCAATTCGGTTTCGGGTGCAATGCAATCAGGGGCGGCGGCTTATTGTTGCGGCTGGATCACAGCCGGGCGCATGCCTTCCTGACGCAGCTCCTGAACAGCTTTCTGGGAATCCTTCACAGCCTGTTCGGCCTTGGCAGCCTGGGCTTTACGCTCTGCTACGCGAGCGTCCCACTCGGACTGTTCGGCCAGGCGACGGGCTTCGTCGTAGTTCTTGTCGTGCATGGCGATTTCAGCTTGCTTCAGTTTGTCCTGGGCAGACTTCATCTCCACGGCTGCGAACTCGGTACCGCCGGCGCTGACAGCGCTGTTCACCGCAGATTGGGTCACAGCGTATTGCTCGGTCGGCGGGTTGCCGGCGCAGCCAGCCAGTACGAAGCTGGTGCCGATTGCCAGCGCGGCCAATTTAAGCCCGCGCAGGTGGTTAAACGAGGTTTTGGCAGTGCTGGTCTTCATCGTCTTCAACTCCATTAGGTAACTCCTGAAAAACATCAAATCCATCTCCGGCTTGCAGTGTCTGCGGGGCCCGGCGGTTAGCTCAGGACGCCTATTCAAACGGCTGTTCCAAGTGATGGCTTACTGGCTGTGACCGGAGGCTTTTTTGAATAGTTCAGCGAAGATGGCGATTTGCCTAAAAAAATATTTGACTGAACGGTCAGCGTTTAAAAGTTGGAACTTTTGCATGGCGCAGCGGTATCCAGGGCCTGTGGGAGGCCCTGAATACGGGAGGTTAAGGGGTTCGAGGCTCAGGTTTACTAGTGTTTCTGCTTGTCGGACTGAGCTGACAAATCGTGTAGGTAACGCCGTGACAGGCTGAGAAAACGTGGGGTTGGGCCGACATCCTCATACAGCGGATCGCCTTCCTCATCGGTGGCAATCACCTGCTTGCCCTTGATATAGGGAAAGCTCGCTTCCAGCTCTTCGAGGGCTGCGCCAATCAACTCGCCGAGCAGTTCTTCGGTATGGCGTTTGGGGTACATCTCGGAGATCGCCGCCAGCCTGGCGGCGGCTTCCACGTCCAGATGGATGGCGTATTCGGTTTTGGTCAGGCGACCCTTGGCGTTTTCTTCCCAATGCTGGGCCAGTTCTCGGATTTTCATGGCAACCTCAATGGAGCCCACGGTACGCGGGCGATGATGAGTGACCAGCCGGCCAGCGCGGATAACGCTGCGGCTTACTGTTGAGACTAGCTGCAACTCACAAGGTTTAAAGTTCCTTGTAAGACGTCGCCGTGGGCGGCACTCTTGAAGATCAAAGCGTCCCGGATTTTCTGCTGGAGATTGGCTGATGAGCGATATCGATGCACGTTTGCGTGAGGATGTTCACCTGCTGGGTGAACTGTTGGGCAACACGATTCGAGAACAGTACGGCGATGAATTCCTCGACAAGATCGAGCAGATCCGTAAAGGCGCCAAGGCCGACCGCCGTGGCGCAGCCTCGGAGCAGGTGGCCGGCGAAGAGCTGAGCGCCAGCCTCAATCAACTCAAGGAAGACGAACTGCTGCCGGTGGCGCGGGCCTTCAACCAGTTTCTCAACCTGGCCAATATCGCCGAACAGTATCAGTTGATCCACCGCCGTGATGAATCAACCCCGGCGCCGTTCGAGTCGCGGGTGCTGCCGGAACTGCTGGCGCGCCTGCAGAGTGAAGGCCACAGCAGCGAATCCCTGGCGCGCCAGTTGGGCCGGCTGGAAATCGAACTGGTGCTCACCGCTCACCCCACCGAAGTCGCCCGCCGCACCCTGATCCAGAAATACGACGCCATCGCCGCACAACTGGCCCTGCAGGATCACCGCGACCTCACCACCGCCGAGCGCGAGCAGATCCGCAATCGCCTGCAACGCCTGATCGCCGAAGCCTGGCACACCGAAGAAATTCGCCGCACCCGGCCCACGCCGGTAGACGAAGCCAAGTGGGGCTTTGCGGTGATCGAGCATTCGTTGTGGCACGCCATCCCGAATTATTTGCGCAAGGCCGATCACGCTTTGCATGCCGCGACCGGCCTGCGCCTGCCTCTGGAGGCCGCGCCGATTCGCTTCGCTTCCTGGATGGGCGGCGACCGCGACGGCAACCCCAACGTCACCGCCCCGGTCACCCGCGAAGTGTTGCTGCTCGCGCGCTGGATGGCCGCTGACCTGTACTTGCGCGACATCGACCACCTCGCCTCCGAACTGTCGATGCAACAGGCCAGCCCGGCATTGCAGGCCAAGGTGGGTGACAGCGTCGAACCTTACCGGGCGTTGCTCAAGCAATTGCGTGAGCGGCTGCGCGCCACACGCCAATGGGCCCACACCTCGTTGACCAGCACCACGCCGGTGCCCGCCGATGTGCTGCAAAACAACCGCGACCTGCTCGAGCCTTTGCAACTGTGCTACGAGTCGCTGCATAGCTGCGGCATGGGCGTGATTGCCGACGGCCCGCTGCTGGATTGCTTGCGTCGGGCGGTCACGTTTGGCCTGTTCCTGGTGCGCCTCGACGTACGCCAGGACTCCACCCGCCACTGCGCGGCCATGACCGAAATCACCGACTACCTGGGCCTTGGCCGGTACGAGGATTGGGACGAAGAGGCGCGCATCAGCTTCCTGATGAAGGAACTGGCCAACCGTCGACCCTTGTTGCCGGGCTACTTCAAGCCTTCGGCAGACACCGACGAAGTGCTGAACACCTGTAAGGAAATCGCTGCCGCACCGGCTGCGTCCCTGGGTTCCTACGTCATCTCCATGGCCGGCGCCGCGTCGGACGTGTTGGCCGTGCAACTGCTGCTCAAGGAGTCCGGCGTACAACGGCCGATGCGTGTGGTGCCGTTGTTCGAGACCCTGGCTGACCTGGACAACGCAGGCCCGGTGATCGAAAAACTGCTGCTGTTGCCGGGTTATCGCGCCCGTCTGCAGGGCCCGCAGGAAGTGATGATCGGCTACTCGGATTCGGCCAAGGACGCCGGCACTACCGCCGCCGCCTGGGCGCAATACCGGGCCCAGGAACGGCTGGTGGAAATCTGCCGCGAACAACAAGTCGAACTGCTGCTGTTCCACGGTCGTGGCGGCACCGTAGGCCGCGGCGGCGGCCCGGCTCACGCGGCGATTCTGTCGCAGCCTCCTGGGTCGGTGGCGGGGCGTTTCCGTACCACTGAGCAGGGCGAGATGATCCGCTTCAAGTTCGGCCTGCCGGACATCGCCGAGCAAAACCTCAACCTGTACCTGGCGGCGGTGCTGGAGGCAACCTTGCTGCCACCGCCACCACCGGAACCGGCCTGGCGCCACTTGATGGACGAATTGGCCGCCGACGGTGTCAGCGCTTACCGCGCCGTGGTGCGGGAAAATCCGCAGTTCGTCGAGTATTTCCGCCAGTCGACCCCGGAGCAGGAACTGGGTCGCTTGCCCCTGGGCAGTCGTCCGGCCAAGCGCCGGGCTGGTGGCATTGAAAGCCTGCGGGCGATCCCGTGGATCTTCGGCTGGACCCAGACCCGCCTGATGCTGCCCGCCTGGCTCGGCTGGGAAGCGGCGTTGAACAATGCCCTGGAGCGGGGCGAAGGCGAGTTGCTGGGGCAGATGCGCGAGCAGTGGCCGTTCTTCCGTACGCGCATCGATATGCTGGAAATGGTGCTGGCCAAGGCCGACGCCGACATCGCCCGGCTGTATGACGAGCGATTGGTGCAGCCCGATCTGCTGCCATTGGGCGCGCACTTACGCGACCTATTGTCGCAGGCGTGCAGTGTGGTGCTTGGCCTGACTGGCCAGTCTCAGCTGCTGGCCCACAGCCCCGATACGCTGGAGTTCATCCGCCTGCGCAACACCTACCTGGACCCGTTGCACCTGCTGCAGGCCGAATTGCTGGCCCGATCGCGGCAACAGGAAGCGGCACAAGACAGCCCTCTGGAACAGGCGCTGCTGGTGTCTGTGGCCGGTATTGCCGCTGGTTTGCGCAACACCGGCTGACATTTATGGCGTGTTCTCAATAGCTTGCAGATACCCCGCGCCGGTCGCCGTAAAATTGGCGACCGGCGTTTTGCTGTCAGGGTTGTACCTGCCTATAAAGCCAGCGCGGCGCGGGTTTCTCCTACTTTCGGCGGCTTGTGTGGTTTGGGCCTGCTGTGTATCTTGATCAGCCTTTGGCCGTTTGTGCGGCCTGGACCCAAAATTTCCGAGATTGGCCCCACGCGGCGAATCCGAGCGTCATCTCTATAAAAAATTGAGGAGCACATCGATGCGCGTCATTCTGCTGGGAGCTCCCGGGGCCGGTAAAGGTACTCAGGCAAAGTTCATCACTGAAAAATTCGGCATTCCACAAATCTCCACCGGCGACATGCTGCGTGCGGCCGTCAAGGCCGGCACCGAGCTGGGCCTGATCGCCAAGAGCGTGATGGACAGCGGCGGCCTGGTCTCCGATGACCTGATCATCAACCTGGTCAAGGAACGCATCAGCCAGGACGACTGCAAGAACGGTTTCCTGTTCGATGGCTTCCCGCGCACCATTCCCCAGGCTGAAGCCCTGGTGAAGGCCGGCGTCGAGCTGGACAACGTGGTGGAAATCGCCGTTGAAGACGAAGAGATCGTGCAGCGTATTGCCGGTCGTCGTGTTCACGAGGCCTCGGGCCGCGTCTACCACATCGTCTACAACCCGCCGAAAGTCGCGGGCAAGGACGATGTCACCGGCGAAGACCTGGTGCAGCGTAAGGACGACACCGAAGAGACCGTGCGTCATCGCCTGTCGGTCTACCATTCCCAGACCAAGCCGCTGGTGGACTTCTACCAGAAACTCTCGGCCGCCCAGGGCAAGCCGAAGTACAGCCACATCGAAGGTGTGGGTTCGGTTGAAGCCATCACTGGCAAAGTACTGGAAGCGCTGATCTGATCGTTCATCCGCTTGATTGACAACGGCCCGCTTGCGGGCCGTTGTTGTTTATACTGACGCACTTTTTTTCAACGTGGATGCATACACCGATGAGCACCTTGCTGGCCCTGGACACCGCGACTGAAGCTTGCTCCGTTGCCCTGCTGCACGATGGCAAGGTTACGAGCCACTACGAGGTGATTCCGCGCCTGCACGCGCAGAAGCTGTTGCCGATGATCAAGCAATTGCTGCTGGACGCGGGCACCACCTTGTCGGCAGTGGACGCCATCGCATTCGGGCGCGGCCCGGGCGCGTTCACCGGCGTGCGCATCGCTATCGGTGTGGTCCAGGGGTTGGCGTTTGCGCTGGAGCGTCCGGTGTTGCCGGTGTCCAACCTGGCGGTGCTGGCGCAGCGCGCGTTTCGCGAACACGGCGCCAACCAGGTCGCGGCGGCCATCGATGCGCGCATGGATGAAGTGTATTGGGGCTGCTACCGCGAAACCGCTGGCGAGATGCGCCTGATCGGCGCTGAAGCCGTGCTGCCACCTGAAGCGGCGGCGTTGCCGGGCGATGCCAGCGGCGACTGGTTCGGTGCCGGCACCGGCTGGGGCTACGGCGAGCGCATTGGCGTGACGCTTGCCGGCCAGGATGCGGGGATGCTGCCCCATGCCGAAGACCTGCTGGCCCTGGCACGCTTTGCCTGGGAGCGGGGCGAGGCGATTCCGGCCGACCAGGCAGCCCCTGTGTACCTGCGGGATAAAGTGGCGCAGACCAAGGCTGAACGCGGGATTATTTGACGTCAAAAGTGCGGGCAATTTCAGACAAAAATAGCCAATCGTCAGAATTTGCCCGCGCTTTTAAACCTTTTACCAATTATGTGTTCTAGTTATCACCAGAGCATTTGCGCGCCATGGAAAGCGCCACTAAAATGCCATCACCGATACCGAGTTCGCATGTATGCGCATAGACGGCTTTTCATCACAGTCCTACCCCCTCAAGCGCAAGCCTCGCAAGGCGAACGTGACGGTAGACGACTCCGTCGAAGGCTCGCCCGATTTTGTTGAAATCCAGTCTGACAACACTGCTGTTTCAACCCGTTCCCAGGGTTCCGGCGGTGCACGCACCAGCGGCGTTCCTGCCCGCCAGCAAGACATGATCTTCCCGCGCTCCATGAGCAAAAACGTCGCCAATGCCCTGGCCAGCTACCTGACCACTGCCGGCTTTGTCGAATGGGATATGGAAGTGCTGGGCCTCGATATCCATATCTGATGCTGTTGCCTTACTACCTCGGTTGTCCGTCCTGGAGTGAAAACGCCTGGCGCGAATACCTGTATCCCGCCGACGCCCGCTCCAGCGATTACCTTGCCCTGTATTCCCAGGTCTTCAACGCCGTCGAGGGCAACACCACCTTCTACGCCCGTCCTTCCGTCGCTACCGTGCAGCGCTGGGCTGAAATCATGCCCGGGCATTTTCGCTTCACGGCCAAGTTTCCGGGGGATATCAGCCACAGCGGCAACCTGATCGAGCAGTTGCCGGCGGCGGAAAGTTTCCTGGGGTTGATGAGCCCGTTGGGCGAGCGTATTTCGCCGTTGTGGCTGCAGCTGCCGGCCAGTTTCACCCCGCAGCGCCTGGGTGAGTTGGCCGGGTTTATCGACGGGCTGGAGCGACCGTTGGCGGTGGAGGTGCGTCACTCGGAATTTTTCGCCAAGGGCGACGCCGAGCGCAGTCTCAACCGCTTGCTGCGCGACCGCGGTGTCGAGCGCATCTGCCTGGACCCGCGTGCGTTGTTCAGTTGCACCTCCACCTCGGCAGCCGTGCTGCACGCCCAATCGAAAAAGCCCAAGGTGCCGCCTCGCCCGGCGGCGCTGACGCAGTTTCCGCAAGTGCGCTTTATTGGCCATCCGGAGTTGGAAGCCAATGATCCGTTCCTGGTGCCCTGGATTGAAAAGGTCGCCGGCTGGATCGAAGAGGGGCGTTCGCCCTACGTGTTTCTTCACACTTCCGACAACCGCCTGGCCGCCCAACTGGCCTTGCGCTTTCATGAGAAATTGATGCTGCGCTTGCCCGGCTTGCCGGCATTGCCCGCCCTGCATCGAGAACCCGCAGCGGAGCAACTGGGGTTACTCTAAGGCTCCTTTTCCCGACAGGAGTCAGTCATGGATGCCCAAACCCTTCGCGCCGAAACCTTCAAGGCCCTGCATGAGCGTGACCGCGCGTTCGTGATGCCCAATCCATGGGATGCCGGCTCTGCAAAAATGCTCGCCAGCCTGGGGTTTGAAGCCCTGGCCACCACCAGCGCCGGCTTTGCCTTCAGCCTCGGCCGCCCGGATGCCGAAGGTGCGTTGTCCCTGGAAGACACCTTGGGCAATGCCGGGGCGATCGTCCAGGCGACCTCGCTGCCCGTCGCCGCCGACCTGGAAAACTGCTTCAGTGACACCCCTGAAGGCTGCGCCAAGACCATCCTGCGGGCGGCAGCGACTGGGATTGTCGGTGGCTCCATCGAAGACGCCACCGGAATTGCCGTCGACCCGATCTATCCCTTTGACCTTTCCGTGGAGCGCGTCGAAGCCGCAGTCGCCGCTGCCCGCAGTTTGCCATTCCCCTTCACCCTGACCGCCCGCGCGGAAAACCTCCTGCATGGCCGGCTGGATTTGCCCGACACCATTCGCCGCCTGCAGGCCTACGCCGAAGCTGGCGCCGACGTGCTCTATGCACCGGCCCTGCGCAGTGCCGAGGAAGTATTGGCGGTGGTGAAGGCGGTTGCACCCAAGCCCGTGAATATCTTGATGTCAGGCGCCCTGAAACTCAGCGTGGCGCAGTTGAGCGAGATGGGCGTCAAGCGCATCAGCGTCGGCTCGGCCATGGCCCTGGCGGCTTATGGCGAGTTCTTCAGGGCGGCCCAGGAGGTTCATGAGTTGGGCACGTTTACCTTCACTGAGCGCTCGATGCCGTTCAACCAGGCTAATCAACTGTTCAAGGGCTGAGGCGTGCGTTTCTTCAAGGTGCTGGGCGTGCTGCTGGTGTTGGCATGTGGTGTGTTGGTTGGCGTGTGGCGGGGCTGGGTGCCGCTGCCCGATGAGTGGAACCCGTGGGCGCCGCTGGACGTGCGGGCAAGCCCGAACCTGCTGACCCGATTCAAGCTTGGGCGTTTGCAGGATGATCCTGCCCTATGTGACCAAGTGCTGAAGACCTCCGGGCTGCGGGTGGCCCATCAGGCGGACAGCCCTGCCGACGCAGCTTGCCCGCTGCGCAATACATTGCGGGTCCAAGGCGCTGACGTCGGCTTGAGCAGCAGCTTTCTCGCCAGTTGCCCGCTGGCCGTGGCGTTCGCCCTGTTCGAGCGCCATAGCCTGCAACCAGCGGCCCAGGCGGTGTTTGGCCAGGCAGTGACGCGGGTCGATCACCTGGGCAGCTTTGCCTGTCGCAATATCTACAACCGCGCCAACGGGCGACTCAGCCAGCATGCGTCGGCCAATGCGTTGGATATCGCCGGGTTTCGCCTGGCGGACGGGCGCACCATCAGTGTGCTCAAGGATTGGCCGGGTGACGGCGAGCGTGCGCGCTTCCTGCGGCAAGTGCGCGACGGCGCCTGCAAGGATTTCAATGTGGTGTTGAGCCCGGATTACAACGCCGCCCACCGTAATCACTTTCATCTGGACATGGGTCGGTGGTGGGTGTGTCGCTGAGGGTCAGGCGGCCAGGCGCAGGTTGTGCAGGATCAGCGGACGCGCCCAGCGGCTGTCGAAATCCAGGGCTTTCTGTTGCTCAACCAGCTCTTCTGTCGGGAACGGTGGCGGTGGTGGTGGCAGCAGGTCCAGTTCGAATTCGGCGATCGGCAAATGCAGCGGGCGTGGTTGCGGCGCGGGACCCGGTTCGGGCAGCGGTTGACCGGCGGCCAGGACGATCGGGCGCACCCAGGCGCTTTCGAAGTTTTGCTGCTTTTGCTGGGCGACCACTTCTTCCGCCGGGTACGGTGGCGGGGCCGGTGGCAGCAGTTCCAGTTCGAATTCGGCGATGGGCAGGAACAGCGGCTCGGGCGGGGCGATCTCGGTGTCTGTCACATCACAGGCGCGCTGGGTGACGATCTGCGACAGCAGGTCACTGCCTTCGCTGGGTTCTACCGCCGGGTCCACAGGTTTCGCCACCGACTTGGCGAGCGCGCCCGGCGTGTCGCCGAGCTGTTCGGCCAACGCCTGGGCGAAGAAGTCCTGCCACACATGACTGACGCCGGCCAGCGCTTGGGTATTGCGCAGGCCGAAGTGGTTGTGGGTCGGCAGTACACCGGTGAATAGCGAAGGAATGTCTGACATTTCTCTCGATCGTCGCTCAGCTCTGGCAAAATGCCGGATCCTTTTTTTTATCGGCCGCTTTTTGCCGATCCTTAATATTTTTGAGCGTAGTCACCGATGAGCGAACAACCAGCGGCCAGCCGCATTCGGGTCGAGGCCTTGGCCGAAGGTTTTCAGGCACGTGCGCAGCACTGGGCCGAGCAGCTGGGGTTGCCTTTGCAACTGGATGAGGCGGACTTTGCCTTGCAGGTGGGGGAGCAGGGGCTGCAGTTGCAACAGCTGGGGCCTGAGGCGCCGGGGCCGGTGCGGGTGGATTTTGTGGAGGGTGGGGCGGCGCACCGGCGTCTGTATGGCGGCGGCAGCGGGCAAATGATTGCCAAGGCGGTGGGTGTGGCGCAGGGCGTGCGGCCCAGGGTGCTGGATGCTACCGCTGGGTTGGGAAAGGATGCATTTGTGTTGGCCAGCCTGGGTTGCGAGATGAGCCTGATTGAACGCCAGCCGTTGATTGGGGCGTTGCTGGAAGATGGCTTGGCGCGAGGTGCAGAGGATTTTGAGGTGGCGCCGATTGTGGCGCGGATGAGGTTGCTCAAGGGCAACTCCATTGAGGTGATGCGCGATTGGGAGGGGGAGCCGCCTCAGGTGATTTATCTGGATCCGATGTTTCCGCATCGGGAGAAGACGGCGTTGGTGAAGAAGGAGATGAGGTTGTTTCGGCCGCTGGTGGGGGATGATCCGGATGCGCCGGCGTTGTTGGCGGCGGCGTTGGCTTTGGCCAGTCATCGGGTGGTGGTCAAGCGGCCGCGTAAGGCGCCTTGTATTGAGGGGGTTAAGCCGAGTCATGCGTTGGATGGGAAGTCCAGTCGGTATGATATTTATCCGAAGAAGGCGTTGAAGTCCTGAGGGCTGGGTACATATCCGTTATTTAGGTAACGGCTGCTTATGGTTTCGCTCTTACAGCGACTCACTTTGGAAAAGCCCCAAAGTAAGCAAAGGGCTCTGCCCCGCCTGTCGGCGCCTCGCTGGGGCTCGGCGTTCCCTCACTCCGGCATTGCTCCGCGGGCCGCCGCGATGGGCCATCCATGGCCCAGCGCGGCTAAACCGGCGTCCTGCCGGTTTACCCGCTCCGCAATACCTGCGTTCGGCCTCGGGCTTATTGGGGCAGTCAGATCAAAATCAAAAGCAAAAGCAAAAGCACAGCGGCCTCCCGGCCGGCTTGAGTGTTAAAAGCAAAAGCAAGATCCAGAGCGAAAACAGATCAGCTTTTCTGTGGGAGCGGGCTTGCTCGCGAAAAACCTGAGAGCGCCGCGTTCATCCAGAATGCCCGCGTCATCGTTAACGACCTTCGCGAGCAAGCCCGCTCCCACATTTGGACCGTGCCCGCTTTAGCTTTTGATTTGGTTTCTAAACACTCAAGCCGGCCGGTAGGCCGCTGTGCTCTTGATCTGCTTTTGATCTTGATCTTAGGCGCCCCGTTAAACCACGCTGGCCGAACGCAGGCTTTGGAGCGTGGGTAACCCGGCAGGACGCCGGGTTAGCCGTCCTGGGCCAAGGATGGCCCATGACGGCGGCCCACGGTCCAAAGCCGGAGTGAGGGCACACCGAGCCTAGGCGAGGTGCCGAGTGGTGGGGCAAGAGCGTTTTGCTTACTTTTGCGCTGTTCAAAAGTGAGCCGCTGTAAGAGCGGAACCATAAGCGGCCCTGACCCAAAAAACGGATATGTACTCAGTTCAAAAAGCCCGATAAGCCCGCATGAACAAACCAACCACTTCCTGCACATGCTCCTCGGCCGCCTCAGCGCTCAGTTGCCCCCCGCACCCATACAACAAACAAAAATTCGCCGTCCCTTTGAGCAAACAGAAAAAATGCTCCGCCGCGGTGAACGGCTTGGCAATACGCAATGCGCCACTCTGGTCGATCTTACCGAGCAGCCGCTCCATCCCCTGCAACATACGCATCGGCCCAGCCTCGAAAAAGATCTGCGACAACTTCGGATCCTGACTCCCGGACGTCATCATCAACCGATGCAGGTTCACCGACTCCTCGCTATTGATCAGCACATGAAACCCGCGGGCGATATTGAGCAGCACCTTCTCCACCGGCATACCCTCGGGCAGCTCGAAATACATCACCGGTAACTGCTCTTCGCACTTGGCAACCACCGCTGCCGAGAACAGCGTCTCCTTGTCGGTGAAATGGCTGTACACCGTCAGCTTCGACACCCCGGCCTCCACTGCCACGGCATCCATGCTGGTACTGGCATATCCATTACTCAAAAACAGGATCTTCGCCGCATCAAGAATCGCCTGGCGTTTTGCCATGTCCTTGGGACGCCCGGGGCTATTGGTGTTCACAGGATTGTCGGACATTTTCACTTTATTACTGGACTGGTGAGTTTGGTATTAATAACATACTGGCCAGTATAATTATTCCTAGCACCATTAGCGAAAGGTCCTTCAGCATGCGCAGCTATTTCCTGCCACTCGCTTTGCCTGCCAGCTTGTTATTCCTGTTGGCTGCCTGTGGCCATGAAGAAGCGGCGCAAACCACCGTCCGCCCGGCCATGGTGGTTCAACCAGAGCCTTCGGCGCAGGCTTCCGACAGCTACCCGGGCGAGGTGCGTGCACGCTATGAACCCGACCTGGCCTTTCGCATTGGCGGCAAAGTCAGCCGACGACTGGTGGAGGAGGGCGAGCGCGTCAAGGCCAACCAGCCCCTGGCCGAACTCGACCCTCAGGACGTACGCCTGCAACTGGAAGCCACCCGCGCCCAGGTCGCCGCTGCCGACGCCAACTTGAGCCTGGTGCGCGCCGAGCGTGACCGCTACAAGACCCTGATGGACCGTCAGATGGTCAGCCGCTCCCAGTACGACAACTCCGAAAACCTCTACCGCTCCGGTGAAGCACGCCTCAAGCAGATCAAGGCCGAATTCGACGTGGCCAATAACCAGGCCGGTTACGCCGTGTTGCGCGCACCCCAGGATGGCGTGGTCGCCAAGCGTGCAGTGGAAGTCGGCCAGGTGGTGTCGGCCGGCCAGACCGTATTCACCCTGGCCACCGATGGCGAGCGGGAGGTGTTGATCAGCCTGCCGGAGCAAAGCTTCGGGCGTTTCAAGATTGGCCAGCCGGTGTCCGTGGAACTGTGGAGCCAGCCCGACCAGCGCTTCAACGGCCGCATCCGCGAACTGTCGCCGGCTGCCGATCCAAAGTCGCGAACCTTCGCCGCCCGCGTCGCGTTTACCGGCGGCAAAGTGCCTGCGGAACTGGGGCAGAGCGCTCGCGTCTTCATCCAGGCTGACGGTGTGATTCCCCTGGCGGTGCCGCTGTCTGCCCTGAGCGCGGAGAACGGCGCGTCCTACGTCTGGGTGGTGCAGCCCGACAATACCCTCAAGCGCACACCGGTGCGGATCGGCGCCTTTGGCGAGAAAACCGTGCCGGTACTGGAAGGCTTGAACCCCACTGATTGGGTGATCGCCGCCGGTGTGCATGTACTCCATGAGGGCCAGCAAGTGCGCCCGGTGGATCGCGCCAATCGAGTGGTAAGTCTGGCGGCCAAGGAGTAGTCCCCGATGGGTTTCAATCTTTCCGAATGGGCGTTGCGTAATCGCCAGATCGTACTGTTCCTGATGATCCTGCTGGCAGTGGTCGGCACCTTGTCCTACACCAAGCTGGGACAAAGCGAAGACCCGCCGTTTACCTTCAAGGCCATGGTGATCAAGACCAACTGGCCAGGCGCTACGGCCCAGGAAGTGTCGCGCCAGGTCACCGAGCGTATTGAAAAGAAATTGATGGAGACCGGCGACTACGAGCGCATCGTCTCCTTCTCGCGGCCCGGTGAATCCCAGGTCACCTTCATGGCCCGGGACTCGATGCACTCCGCAGAGATCCCGGACCTCTGGTACCAGGTGCGCAAGAAAATCAGCGATATTCGCCAGACCCTGCCACCGGATATCCAGGGCCCGTTTTTCAACGATGAATTCGGTACCACCTTCGGCAATATCTACGCCCTGACCGGCGATGGCTTTGACTACGCCGTGCTCAAGGACTACGCCGACCGCATCCAGATTCAGCTGCAACGGGTGCCGGATGTCGGCAAGGTCGAACTGCTGGGCTTGCAGGACGAGAAGATCTGGATCGAGCTGTCCAACCTCAAGCTCGCCACCCTTGGCCTGCCGCTGGCGGCCGTGCAGCAGGCGTTGCAGGAACAGAACGCGGTGTCCACCGCCGGCTTCTTTGAAACCCCGAGCGAGCGCGTGCAGTTAAGGGTGTCCGGCAACTTCAAGACCGTTAAGGAGATTCGCGACTTCCCGATCCGCGTCGGTGATCGTACGTTCCGTATCGGTGACGTGGCCGAGATTCATCGTGGCTTCAACGATCCACCGGCACCGCGCATGCGCTACATGGGCGCCGACGCCATCGGGCTGGCCGTGGCCATGCGTGATGGTGGCGACATCCTGGTGCTGGGCAAGGCCCTGGAAGGCGAATTCGCACGCCTGCAGAAGAACCTTCCTGCCGGTATGGAACTGCGCAAGGTGTCGGACCAGCCGGCAGCGGTAAAAACCAGTGTCGGCGAATTCGTCCAGGTGCTCGCCGAGGCCCTGGCGATTGTGTTGCTGGTGAGCTTTTTCTCTCTGGGCGTGCGCACCGGCATGGTGGTCGCCCTGGCGATTCCGCTGGTGTTGGCCATGACGTTTGCCACCATGTATTACCTCGGCATCGGCCTGCACAAAATCTCCCTCGGCGCGCTGGTGCTGGCGCTGGGCTTGCTGGTGGACGATGCGATCATCGCCGTGGAAATGATGGCGATCAAAATGGAGCAAGGGTACGACCGGCTCAAGGCCGCCAGTTTCGCCTGGACCAGCACAGCCTTCCCGATGCTCACCGGCACCCTGATCACGGCCGCGGGTTTCCTGCCGATTGCCACGGCGCAATCGAGCACCGGTGAATACACCCGCTCGATCTTCCAGGTGGTGACCATTGCGCTGCTGGCCTCGTGGGTCGCCGCAGTGATGTTCGTGCCGTACCTGGGGGAAAAACTCCTGCCGGACCTGGCGAAGATTCATGCGGCCAAGCATGGCACCGACGGGCCGGATCCCTACGGCACACCCTTCTATCAGCGCGTAAGACGCCTGGTGGAATGGTGTGTGCGTCGGCGCAAGACGGTGATCGTCCTGACCTTGCTGCTGTTTATCGGCTCGGTGGCGCTGTTCCGCTTTGTGCCCCAGCAGTTCTTCCCGGCTTCCGGGCGACTGGAACTGATGGTCGACCTGAAACTCGCTGAAGGCGCGTCCCTGAGCAATACGGCCGACCAGGTCAAACGCCTTGAAGCCTTGCTCAAGGAACATGCAGGTATTGAAAATTATGTGGCCTACGTCGGTACCGGTTCGCCACGTTTCTACCTGCCGCTGGACCAGCAACTGCCGGCCGCCAGCTTTGCCCAGTTTGTGGTGTTGGCCAAGACCATCGAGGAGCGCGAAAGCTTGCGCACCTGGCTGATCGAAACCCTCAACGAACAATTCCCGGACCTGCGTTCGCGGGTTACGCGGCTTGAAAACGGCCCGCCGGTTGGCTACCCCGTGCAGTTCCGGGTAACGGGCGAGCACATCGAAGAAGTCCGGGCCCTGGCGCGGAAAGTGGCGGCCAAGGTTCGCGAAAATACCCACGTGGTCAACGTGCACCTGGACTGGGAAGAACCGAGCAAGATCGTCTACCTCAACGTTGACCAGGACCGCGCCCGTGCCCTCGGCGTGAGCACCGCCAACCTGTCGAAATTCCTCCAGAGTTCCCTCACGGGCTCCAGCGTCAGCCAGTACCGCGAGGACAACGAGTTGATCGAAATCCTGCTGCGCGGCACGGTGCATGAGCGCACCGAACTGTCGCTGCTGCCAAGCCTGGCGGTGCCGACCGACAACGGCAAGAGCGTGGCGCTGTCGCAGATCGCGACCCTGGAATACGGCTTTGAGGAAGGCATCATCTGGCACCGTAATCGCCTGCCGACCGTGACCGTTCGCGCCGATATCTACGGCAAGGAACAACCGGCCACCCTGGTGCAGCAGATCCTGCCGACCCTCGAAGGCGTGCGCGCTGAACTGCCGGACGGCTACCTGCTGGAAGTTGGCGGCACGGTCGAGGATTCCGCCCGTGGGCAGAACTCGGTCAAGGCCGGTGTGCCGCTGTTTATCGTGGTGGTGCTGACCTTGCTGATGCTGCAATTGCGCAGCTTCTCCCGCACCGCGATGGTGTTTCTCACGGCACCCTTGGGCCTGATCGGGGTGACACTGTTCCTGCTGGTGTTCCGCCAGCCCTTTGGGTTCGTGGCGATGCTGGGGACCATCGCGCTGTCGGGGATGATCATGCGTAACTCGGTGATCCTGGTGGACCAGATCGAGCAGGACATCAAGGCCGGCCTGGCTCCCTGGCAGGCGATTATCGAGGCGACCGTGCGGCGCTTCCGGCCGATTGTGCTGACGGCGCTGGCGGCCGTACTGGCGATGATCCCGCTGTCCCGCAGCGTGTTCTTCGGGCCGATGGCCGTGGCGATCATGGGCGGCTTGATTGTTGCGACGGCATTGACCCTGTTGTTCCTGCCCGCGCTGTATGCGGCGTGGTTTCGGGTGCGCAAGGAGGCGGTGTAAGGCTGCGAGTGGCAGGGGTGTCCTGTAAGGAAATGCCTCTGGTCATTCACACATAGACGCAAACTACGACCCTGGGCGACGGAACGTTTGCCCGTGGTGCTCCACTCAGAATTGTCTGATTGACAGACGTCGTTGTCGGGGCCGCAAGCCTGCGGTCCCGATGAACAACAATGAGTTCATGGAGTGTCATATGTTTATTTTGTCTGCCCTGGCAGCTTTCAAAGGTGCTTTCCTGGGGTCACTGCTGGGCAATCTGTTGCCTGGTTCCAATAAAGAAGCTGATACGGCGCGACCGCACAAGCCCGGCCATGGACGGCCCGGTTTCAACCACGGCCATCACTCCCGACCAACGGGGCCTGTCCTGCCTGCGCGGCTCAAGCCGTATCACCAGGCGCCGGTGCATGAGGCCCACCAACCCTACCAGAGGTCATCGGCACTCTTTCCGATCCATCGATAGCCGCTGACTCGAGGCAGCCCGGGAACCACTCGGGCTGCCTTGCCACTCAGAGGGGGCTTTTGACCATAGATATCGAGGAGTGTGTATGATTTTTCCAGTACTGGTTTCACCACTGCACCTGTTGGGGGCTGTATTTGGAATAGGGCCGAATTTCGGTCGGTCCAATGGCAATGGCCAGCCCGAGATCAACATTAATATCAAAACCGAAAACAACACCACCAACAGCAGCAACAGCAATGCCGTGGGTAGTGATTTGCCTTGCAAGTGCCGCTATTAAAAAAAACGCCCTGAATAGTTCAGGGCGTTTTTAGTTGCCGGGTGTGGTCTACAGCGCGCCGAACACCTTCTTGGCCAAGCTGGTGGCAGCCGCCGCCGGGTTCTTGCGAATGGTTTCTTCCTGCTGGGCGATCATCTTGAACAGCCCGTCCAGCGCCTGTTCGGTCACGTAGCTTTCGACATTGGCGCTCTTGGCATCAATGGCGCCAAAGGTGGCGGCCTTGCCGGCGAGCGCGTTGTACTGCTGGGCCACGCCGACCTTGTCGGTAGCGGCCTTGACGATCGGCAGGAACTTGGCCCGGATCTCGTCACGGCTGCTTTTGTTCAGGTACTGGGTGGCCGAGTCCTGGCCGCCGGTGAGGATGCCCTTGGCATCGGTCACGCTCATGTTTTTCACCGCGTTTACCAGGATCGGCTGGGCCTGGGTGACAGCAGACTCGGCCGCCTTGTTCATGCTGGTTTCAAGTTGCGTGACCTGGTCACCCATGCCGAACATTTTCAACTTGTCAGCGACTTTGCCCAACTTGCCCGGCAGGCCGATCTTCACTTCGGGGTTGTTGCTGAAACCACCGGGCACACCCAGTTGTTTCACGGCAATCTGTGCGCCTTGGGTCAGTGCATCCTTGAGGCCGCCGGTGGCATCGCCCTGGGACAGGCTGCCGAGGGACAAGGCCATGGCGTTGGCACCGAGCAGCAAGCCGGCGCACAGGGCAGTGAGGCGAAGGGAGTTACGGAGCATGGGCGCTTCCTTATGTTCGATATTTTAATCAGTGTGCAACCGCATCCACGCGCAGGCGCAGCGGTTGTGGGTCCTGGCCGTTCAACTGCACGGAGTGCCGTTCGGTGGTGATAAACAGTAGCTTGCCCTCCAGTTCGATGCGAGCGCTCACTGAGTAACTGTGGCCAGGCTTGACCTGGGTCGGGTCGTAGCTCAGATGAAAGGGCAGCGGCACCTGGCCTTTCACCGGGCCTTTCTGCTCGGCCAGGGTCACGGCCGGGGCGTCCATCAAGGACACATCCTGCAGGGTCACACTCAAGGTGGCGGCGGGCGGGAGGGCGATGCGTTGCAAATAGAAGACTTCGCCATCGAGGCTGGCTTTGGGCGCGGGGCTCATGGTCTGGCAGGCTCCCAGCAGGGCGGTCAGGCCCAGGAGGATGATTTTTTTCATGGTGCAGCTCCTTGTCAACGGCGCCAGAAACACCCTGGCGCCTCGGTCACTCTAGTGTGTTTCTTCGGGTACCACAGGCTGGTCTGCCGCCTCTTCGCTGCGATGCAGTGCGACCTGGCGAATCGACAGGCGAATCTCCGCGGGCAATACGCGTTTGGCTGCACCTTCGGCCAGCTCACCCAGCAGCGGGTGATAGCTCAGTTTGCCGGCCTCGTCGCGACGCAGCACATCTTGCTCCAGCAGGGTCTGGATAAAATGTCGGAAAAGGCTCTTGTCGAAGAACTCCGGGGCATTCAGGCCGTGCAGGATCGACAGGCGCTGGGCCATGACCGTGCACAGGTCTTCCAGCTCTTCGGCGCTGATGCTGTTCTGGCCGCTGTTGAGCAGCAGCGAGATCGCCATGTAGAAGCGTTGCAGGGTCTGGGCGATGCTCTTGGACAGCAGGGTCAACAGCACAAACTGCCGTGAGCTCGGCGCCGGGCGCAGGTACACGTCGTTTTCAAAACGCAGCAGGCCTTGTTCGACGAAGGCTTCGAGCCACTGGTCGACCACCGCGTCCAGCTCGTCCAGGGACCAGCGGATAAACAGCTCCGATTGCAGGTACGGGTAGAGCGCACGGGTATAGCGTAGGATCTG
Source organism: Pseudomonas sp. W2I6 (assembly GCF_030815935.1). Taxonomy (NCBI): domain Bacteria; kingdom Pseudomonadati; phylum Pseudomonadota; class Gammaproteobacteria; order Pseudomonadales; family Pseudomonadaceae; genus Pseudomonas; species Pseudomonas sp. W2I6. The sequence continues at coordinate 382,735 of NZ_JAUSXJ010000001.1, forward strand.
TTCGCGGCTCATCCGCGAGCTGCTCTGGAAGAAACTTGCCAGCAGCGCCGGCAGGGCGAAGATGTGTAGCACGTTGTTGCGGTAGTAGGTCATCAGGACGGCGTTCTGCTCGTCCAGGTAGAGGATCTTGCCCAGTGCATCGCTCTGTTCCGACAGCAGGTGCATGTCCTTGACGTGCTTGATCAGCGCCAGGCCGTCGCCTTCCGGCAGGGTGGTGTGGGGCGAGTAGGGCACCTTGCGCAGCAGTGCCAGGTACAGATCCAGCTGGCGCGCCATCGCCTGTTCGTCCAGGGCCAGGCGGGTGGTGGACAGCAGCGCGAGGGCCACCAGGTTCACCGGATTGATCGCCGCCGCTTCGTTCAAGTGTTGCGCCACCCGTTCTCCGAGGCGGTTGGTGGTTTCGTTGAGCCACGCCGGCTTGTAGTTCGGGCCCAGCTCCTGGGAGCGCCAGTCGGGCTGCTCGCTGTCGAGGAATTCAGCCAGCTTGATCGGTTCGCCGAAGTTCACGGCGACCTGGCCAAAGCGCTGCTTGAGGGCGCCGACCACTTTGAAAATATCGAAAATCGACTCTTTCTTCTTGCTCGCACCGCGCAGTTCGCCCAGGTAAGTGCGGCCTTCCAGCACCCGCTCATAGCCGATGTACACCGGCACGAACACGATGGGCATGCGCGAGGAACGCAGGAAGCTGCGCAGGGTGATCGCCAGCATCCCGGTCTTCGGTTGCAGCATGCGCCCGGTGCGCGAACGTCCGCCTTCGACGAAGTACTCCACCGGGAAACCCTTGGTGAACAAGGTGTGCAGGTATTCGTTGAACACCGAGGTGTACAGCGGGTTGCCCTTGAAGGTGCGGCGCATGAAAAACGCCCCGCCACGGCGCAACAGGCTGCCGATCACCGGCATGTTCAGGTTGATCCCGGCGGCGATGTGCGGCGGGGTCAAGCCATTCTTGAACAGGAGATAGGAGAGCAGCAGGTAGTCGATATGGCTGCGATGGCACGGTACATAGATCACCTCGTAGCCCTGGGCGACCTTTTGCACACCTTCGATGTTGTTGACCTTGATGCCGTCGTAGATCTTGTTCCAGAACCAGCTCAGCACCACTTCGAGGAAACGGATGGCGGTGTAGGTGTAGTCCGAGGCGATCTCGTTGCCATAGCGCAGAGCCTGGGCCTTGGCTTTCTCGGGGGTGATTTTCTCGCGTTCGGCCTCGTCGAGGATCGCCTGGCGTACCAGTGGCATGTTCACCAGGCCCTTCACCAGGTTGCGCCGGTGGGACAGGTCGGGGCCGATCACTGCGGTTTTCAGGTTGCGAAAGTGCACCCGCAGGATGCGCTGGGCCATGCGCACGGTGCGTTCGTGGCCTTTATTGTGCTCGATCAACTCACGCAGGTTGATGGGCGCGGAGAATTGCACCCGGGTCTTGCGGCCCAGGATCAGGATGCTCAGCAGCCGGCGCAGGCGGCCGGTGACGGCCCAGCTGTCGGCGAACAGCAGTTTCCAGGGGCTGGACTCGCTGTCGGGCGACTGGCCCCAGAACACGCTGACTGGAATGATCTGTGCATTCTCTTCGGCGTGTTCGGTGAGCACATCCACCAGGCGGGTCAGGGTGGGTGGGGCCCCACGCTTGTCCTGGCGCCCCAGCCAGTCAGGGTCGGGCGTCAGGTAGAAGAAGGCCGCCGGCTCCATCAGCGGGCCGACCGACACCGGCAGCACCGGGCGCGGCAGGCCGGCCTTGGTACATTCGGTATCAACAACCGCCAATTCGGTGAGGGATGGAGATTGCAGGACGTAAAACACCGGACGACTGCGGTCGAGGTTCAAGGTAAGGGACGACTGGTTGATCGTCTCTGAGCGAACCCAGAGGTACAACAGCCGGCGCAAGGTGCCAAATACCAGACGGCGAAAGGGAGAACGGGTCATACGGCTTCTGCTTTGAGTGGGGAAAAAAACCGGGCAGGTGCTCGGGGCGCTAGTGTGCAGTATTAGCCGAAAATCGGCAAAAAAGCGGCGAAGTAATCTTGAGTTGAAGCTTTTTGAGCCTGTCTTATACTCGGCAGTTCAACTGCGACGACTCAACAATAAACGTACTTATAAAAAGCATGTGGGAGCAAAACAGATGGCAACGCGCGAAACCGGCAATGTGAAGTGGTTCAACGACGCCAAGGGCTATGGCTTTATCCAGCGGGAAGATGGCAAGGATGTGTTTGTGCACTACCGCGCCATTCGCGGTGAAGGGCATCGTTCATTGGCTGAAGGCCAGCAGGTGGAATACGCCGTGGTGACGGGAGAGAAGGGCTTGCAGGCTGAGGATGTGGTGGGCCTGTAACCTTGGCGTGATCGTTCCCACGCTCTGCGTGGGAATGCTTCTTTGGACGCTCCGCGTCTGCTTTTAATCGTGACGCGGAGCGTCACAGGTTGCATTCCCACGCAGAGCGTGGGAACGACCCCTCAGGTTGTTTTCCAGGTGATCTGCTCTTCACCGTCTGCGCTGATACGAATCCAGGTATCCGCGCTTTCTTCACCTTCTTCCTCTACCCAGCTGCCCGGCGCGCAACGCACTTCGACGTTCAGCGCGGCAAAGGCTGCGCGGGCGCAGGCGATGTCGTCTTCCCACGGGGTCTGGTCGCTTTCCAGGTACAGGCTGTTCCATTTGCCTACGGCTTTCGGCAGCCAGGTGACCGGTACGCTGCCGGCTTTGCACTTGTAGGTCTGGCCGCGCTGGACCCAGTCGGTGCACGGGCCCAGGGCGGCGCCCAACCAGGCGGCGATGGCCTTGTGGTCGACGTCGGCGTCCTTGAGGTAAATCTCGATATCAGGTTGGCGCATGGATGTTCCTCGTTGCGGGATTTTGAAAATCCATTCGCGGATTCGGTGTGGGCCCCGAGGCCCACAAAAATAATGGGTTATTGAAGCACGAAATAGTCGTAGCGCATCGACACAGTGACCAGCAGCGGTTCGGCGGCTTCGATCACCCGGGCCCGGCGTTCGGCACTCGCGCGCCAGCCGTGGGGCGTCATCGCCAGCAGGTTGGCGCGATCCTTGGGATCGGCCAGGCTGAGCTTGAACTCCAGGGTTTCGCTGTGTTGCAGGCTCATGCCCTGCGGCACCAGCGCCAGGTGCTTGTCGTCGGTGTACTCGCGCACTTCGTCGTACAAACGCTCACGCAGCTCCATCAGGTGGCCGCGGGTCGGGCCGACTTTCATCAAGCCGCCGCCCGGGCTGAGCAGGCGCTTGGCCTCCAGCCAGTCCAGCGGGCTGAACACGCTGGCCAGGAACTGGCAGCTGGCATCGGCCAACGGCACCCGAGCCATGCTGGCGATCAACCAGGTCACCGTGGGGTTGCGCTTGCAGGCGCGCTTGACCGCTTCCCTGGAAATATCCAGGGCATAACCATCGGCGCGCAGCAGGGCGTCGGCGATCTGTGCGGTGTAGTAACCCTCGCCACAGCCGATATCCAGCCAGCGCTGGGGTTTGCGTTCAGCGGCCAGTTCGGCCAGGCGCCTGGCCACCGGGGCGTAATGCCCGGCGTTGAGGAAGTCGCGGCGCGCTTCCACCATTGCCAGGTTGTCGCCCGGGTCACGGCTGTTCTTGTGCTGCACCGGCAACAGGTTCAGGTAACCCTGGCGCGCCCGGTCGAAACGGTGCCCGGCCGGGCAGGCTACGCCGTTGTCCACTTCATGGAGCGGTGCGCTGCAAATGGGGCAAGCGAGCATCAGGCGAGCAACTTGATCAGGGTCTGGTAGTAGATTTCGGTCAGCACATCGAGGTCGCTGGCGAGGATGCGCTCGTTGACCTGATGGATCGTCGCGTTGACCGGGCCCAGCTCCACCACCTGAGTGCCGAGGGTCGCGATGAAGCGCCCATCGGAGGTGCCGCCGCTGGTGGACGCCTGGGTCTCGCGACCGGTGACGGCCTTGATGCTGGCGGAGACCGCATCGAGCAACGCGCCCGGTTCGGTGAGGAACGGCAGGCCCGACAGTGCCCACTCCACATGCCAGTCCAGGCCATGCTTGTCGAGAATCGCCGCGACCCGCTGCTGCAGGCCTTCGACGGTGGACTCGGTGGAGAAGCGGAAGTTGAACACCGCCGTCAGGTCGCCCGGGATCACGTTGGTGGCGCCGGTGCCGGAGTTGAGGTTGGAAATCTGGAAGCTCGTAGGCGGGAAGAAGGTGTTGCCATCGTCCCAGTGCTCGGCGGCCAGTTCGGCCAGGGCCGGAGCCGCCAGGTGGATCGGGTTCTTCGCCAGGTGCGGGTAGGCCACATGGCCTTGCACGCCGCGCACGGTCAGGGTGGCGCCGAGGGAGCCGCGACGGCCGTTCTTGACCACGTCGCCCACCAGGGTGGTGCTCGACGGTTCGCCGACGATGCACCAGTCCAGGCGCTCCTTGCGGGCTGCCAGGCGTTCGATCACGGCCTTGGTGCCGTGGTGCGCCGGGCCTTCTTCGTCACTGGTGATCAGGAATGCGACCGAACCCTTGTGGTCCGGGTAGTCGGTCACAAAGCGCTCGGAAGCGACCAGCATCGCCGCCAGGCTGCCTTTCATGTCGGCTGCGCCACGGCCGCAGAGCATGCCGTTTTCATCGATCAGCGCGTCGAACGGGTCGTTCTGCCAGGCCTTGACCGGGCCGGTCGGCACCACGTCGGTGTGGCCGGCGAAGCACAATACCGGGCCTTCGTGTTTGCCGTGGGTGGCCCAGAAGTTATCCACATCCTCGATGCGCATCGGCTCAAGCGCAAAACCGGCGTCGCCCAGGCGCTGCATCATCAGCTTCTGGCAATCGGCGTCGACCGGCGTCACCGACGGGCGGCGGATCAGGTCGATAGCGAGTTGGAGGGTCGGCGAAAGGTCGGCGTGGGCCGTCATGTAAAAACTCCAGAAGCATGTCAGGGCGCAAGGCTTATGTGGGAGGGGGGCTTGTGTGGGAGCGGGCTTGCTCGCGAATACGGAGTGTCAGTCAACAATGTATGAACTGACCCGGCGCATTCGCGAGCAAGCCCGCTCCCACACAAAGCAATGGCCTGGGCCAAGTCTCACAAAATGGCCGTTATCTTATAGCAAAACGGCGGCCAGAGGCCGCCGTTTAGTGCATTGCGCAGGATTTTAAGCAGCGGCCACAGGCTCTTGCTTCGGTGCCGGTTTCGGCAGCGACGACAGGAACGCCATGATCAGCGCCGCCACATACGGCAGCGACTGCACCAGCAACATCACCACCCAGAAGCGCATGTCATTGCTCGGCAGGCCCTGCACCAGGTAAATCCCCAGTGCCGCACCCCACAACAGCAGCATGATGAACATCTCTTCCCGGGCTTCGGAAATCGCCACCCAGAAACCGTGGTTATCGGCATTCTTCGGTGTACGGAAGAACGGAATGCTGGTGGTGAAGAACCCGTACAGCACCGCCTTGGCGATGGTGTGCGACAACGCCAGCCCGGCCAGTGCCGCGCAGAACGCATCTTTCAGGTTCACACCCACCGCACGACGGTAGAGGAAGATGATCTTGCCGACCTTGAACACGAACAACGCCAGTGGCGGAATCGCGAAAATCAGCAGCGGCGGGTCAACCCGCGTCGGCACGATAATCATCGCCGCCGACCACAACAAGGCGCCCACGGTGAAGAAGATGTTCATGCCGTCGGCCACCCACGGCAACCACCCCGCGAGGAAGTGGTAGCGCTGGCCACGGGTCAGCTCGGTGTCCTTGCCGCGCAAGAGGCTCGCAGTGTGGCGCTTGATGATCTGGATCGCGCCGTAGGCCCAGCGGAAACGCTGTTTCTTGAAGTCGATAAAGGTATCGGGCATCAGGCCCTTGCCGTAGCTGTCGTGGTAGTACGCCGCCGACAGGCCCTTCTCGAAGACCCGCAGGCCCAGCTCGGCATCCTCACAGATGCACCAGTCGGCCCAGCCCAGCTCTTCCAGCACCGAGCGACGGGTCATGGTCATGGTGCCGTGCTGGATGATCGCGTCACGGTCGTTGCGGGTGACCATGCCGATATGGAAGAAGCCTTTGTATTCCGCGTAGCAGAGCTTCTTGAAGGTGCTTTCGTTCTGGTCGCGATAATCCTGTGGCGACTGCACCACGGCGATTTTCGGATCGGCGAAGTGCGGCACCATGTGCTTGAGCCAGTTTGGCGATACGCAGTAATCGGAGTCGATCACCGCGATCACTTCGGCATCCTTGGCGGTGTGCGGGATCAGGTAGTTCAGTGCGCCGCCCTTGAAACCGGCCAGGGGCGAGACGTGGAAGAACTTGAAGCGCGGGCCGAGGGTTTCGCAGTAGTCGCGCACCGGCTCCCACACGGCCGGGTCCTTGGTATTGTTGTCGATGATCAGGACTTCGTAGTCCGGATAATCGAGGGCGGCCAGGGCGTCGAGGGTCTGTTTGACCATCTCCGGCGGCTCGTTGTAGCACGGCACGTGGATCGAGACTTTCGGGCGGTAGTCCGAATCCCCTTCAACCGGCAGGAATTCACGCCGGCGTTTGTGGGTCCAGACTGCTTCGGCCAGCTCATGGGCTTCGGTCAGCAACACGATAAATACGCCCAGGGCGCCGAGTGCCAGCAGGAAGCCCACCGTCAAGCTGAACCAGGTGCTGTATTGCTGACTGTAGTCATAACCGATCCACACCAATACCGACCCGCACAGGAACGCGATAAAGGTCAGGAACGTACGGCCGCGCTGGCGCAGGGCCGAGCCGTCGATCATCAGCAGGGTCAGGGACAGCAGCGCAAGCACCACCGAGCCGATCGCCAGCACTCGCCATTGCGGAATCGCGACCACCGGGCCATCAAAGTTGAATTTCTGCTGGCGTGCGGCGTTGAACACGCCCCAATAGGCCCCTACAGAGCCTTCGTCGCTGGCTTTCCATGGCTGGTCAAACGCTTCGATCACGAAGTAGTTGTAGCCCTGGCGGTTCAGCGTGTTAACCAGCGTGCGCAGGTAAATCGCTTGGTCGGCGGGGGAGGCGTCAGCACCGCCACGCATCCGTCCGTTGCTCGGCCAGCCAACCTCCGACAGCAACAGCGGCTTTTTCGGGAACGTCTTCTTCAGGTCCCGTGCGCGATCGAGGACGAACTGGCCGGCCTTGTCCACCGGGATATGTTCCCAGTACGGCAGGATGTGCGCGGCGATCAGGTCGACGTGCTTGGCCAGTTGCGGGTTGTGTTCCCAGATGTGCCATTGCTCTGAGGTGGTTACGGGCACCTTGACGGCGGCCCGTACCCGATCCAGCAGCACGATCAGCGCTTCCGGAGTGATTTCCTCACGGAACAGCGCCTCGTTGCCCACCACTACCCGCACTACGCTGCGGGAGCTGTTGGCGATTTCGATGGCGCGCTGGATCTCGCGCTCGTTGCGCTCGAGGTCCGGACTGATCCAGATCCCCAGGGTCACCCGCAGGCCGAATTCTTCCGCCAGCTTGGGGATATCCCCCAGGGTGCCGTCGACCGAGTAGGTACGGATGTTGTCCGTCAGCTTGCTCATGATCGCAAGGTCCTGACGCATTTGATCGTCGGTCGGATACTGGTCTTTCTGTGGGTACTGGCCTTGCTGGAACGGCGAGTACGAAAAACCGGAGATCTGCTCGGGCCAGTTAGGGGCATTGACCGGGCGGTTGATCAGCGCCCAGAAGCCGGTGAACAGCGCGGCAATTGCCAGCACCACCACCAGGTTGAGTCCAAATTTACGCGATGACATGGCTATTTCGGGTTCCAAAGGGTGTGGAACGAAAAGAGGTGTCGGCCTGCGCCGAACGGCGCGCATCCTACACTGGCCTTTCACCGACCGTACAGCAAGCCGGGAAAAACCGGACATTGGGCAGTGCAACTCGTCGTAAGTTCTCTTACTTGTAGCTTGTAGTTTAAAACTTGTCGCTGTGTAGCCCTATAATGCGCGCCGGTTTTTGGGGTAATGGTCATGAGTACAGAAGATCCACGGTTTGCCGGCGTCGCCCGCTTGTATGGCATTGAAGGCCTGGAGCGCCTGAAGGCGGCCCATGTGGCCATCGTCGGCGTGGGCGGGGTGGGTTCGTGGGCGGCGGAAGCCATCGCTCGCTGCGGCGTGGGCGAGATTTCGCTGTTTGACCTGGATGATGTATGCGTCAGCAACAGCAACCGTCAGTTGCATGCGCTGGACAGCACGGTGGGCAAGGCCAAGGTCGAGGTCATGGCCGAGCGCCTGAAAGGCATCAACCCGGATTGCACCGTGCACGCGGTGGCGGACTTCGTGACCCGCGAGACGATGGCCGAGTACATCACGCCGAACATCGACTGTGTGATCGACTGCATCGACAGTGTGAACGCCAAGGCCGCACTGATTGCCTGGTGCAAGCGGCGCAAGATCCAGATCATCACCACCGGCGGCGCGGGCGGACAGATTGATCCGACGTTGATCCAGGTGTGTGACTTGAACCGTACGTTCAATGACCCGCTGGCGTCGAAGGTGCGCTCCACGTTGCGTCGCGATTATGGCTTCTCCCGCACTGTGACCCGCCATTACAGCGTGCCCTGCGTGTTCTCCACCGAACAGCTGCGTTACCCGAAGCCGGACGGCAGCATCTGTTTGCAGAAGAGTTTTGTCGGGGATGGCGTGAAGCTGGACTGCGCCGGCGGGTTTGGCGCGGTGATGATGGTCACTGCGACCTTCGGCATGGTGGCCGCGACCAAGGCGGTGGACAAGATAGTGGCCGGAGTGCGCCGGCCTTCGGATCGAGTCAAGGCCCCTTAGATCTCAGTCTGGAATGAAGATCAAAATGTGGGAGCGGGCTTGCTCGCGAAGGCGGAGTGTCAGTCACCAGACAGGTCGACTGATACACCGCTTTCGCGAGCAAGCCCGCTCCCACATTTAGTTTTGTGTGAGGCTCAGATGCCGCATGCGCTGCAACACCGCATTCAACCCATTGCTGCGCGACGGCGATAACTGCCGCGACAGGCCCAGTTGCTCAAACCAGCCGGGCAAGTCGACCGCCTGCAACTCAGCGGCAGACAAGCTGTTGACCCGCGCCAGCAACAACGCCACCAGCCCGCGTATCAGCCGTGCATCGCTGCTGGCGGCAAACTGCCAATGCCCATCCTGCAAGCGCCCCACCAGCCACACCAGGCTTTCACAGCCCTGCACCAGGTTGGCGTCGACCTTGTCTTCATCCGGCAAGGCGGGCAGCCGCTCGCCCCATTGCATCAGCAGGCGGGCTCGTTGCTCCCAACTGCCGACCGCCTGGAACGCTTCCAGCGCGACAACGGCCTCAGTCGGCAAGCTCATCGCAACATATCCAGGGCTTGATCCAGCGCTTCAAAAAAGCGCTCCAGGTCATCGGAGTCGTTGTACAGCGCCAATGACACCCGAATCGCCCCCGACAATTCCATCTGCTTGAGCAGCGGCATCGCACAATGATGGCCGGCGCGCACCGCAATCCCTTGTTCGGTCAGCAAGTGGGCGAGGTCGGCGTTGTGCACGCCTTCCACCACGAAGCTGGCCAGGGCGACGTGCGGCGACCCCAGCAAGCGCACGCCATTGCGCGCTTGCAAGCCACGCAACAGGTAGTCGTGCAGGGCGGCTTCGTGAGCCGTCACCGCCTGCTGGTCCAGGGAACTCAGGTAATCCAGGGTTGCCCCCAGGCCGATCACGCTGGCGATCGGCGGAGTTCCGGCTTCGAAGCCGAGGGGCGCAGGGCGGAAACTGGCGCTTTGATAATCAGCCTGCTGCACCATCTCGCCCCCAAACTGCCAGTGGCGCAGGTGATGCAGGGCTTCGGTGCGGCCATACAGCACGCCGACGCCGTCCGGCCCGTAGAGTTTATGGCTGGAAAACACGTAGAAGTCGCAGCCCAGGGCCTGCATATCATGGCGACCATGCACGATGCCTTGGGCGCCATCGACCACCGTCAGGGCGTCGTGGGCCTTGGCCAGTGCCAGCAATTGCGGCAACGGCTGCCAGGCGCCGAGTACGTTGGACAGTTGGCTCACCGCCAGCAGGCGGGTACGCGGGCCGATCAGTTGGGCGGCGGCTTGCAGGTCGATCAAACCGCCAGCGTCAAGCGGCAGTACCACCAGCGCCAGCCCGCGACGCTTGGCCAGTTGCTGCCACGGCAGCAGGTTGGCGTGGTGCTCCAGGGCGCTGATGACAATCTCGTCGCCCGGGTTGAATAGGTGCTCAAGGCCATAAGCCAGGAGGTTCAGCGCCGATGTCGCGCCGTGGGTGAAGATGATTTGCCCGTCGTCACCGACGTTCAGCCACTGTGCCACCTTGCTGCGACTGTCCTCGAAAGCCTGGGTCGCATGGGCGCCCGGCAAGTGCTGTGCACGGTGCACATTGGCTGCGCCATTGGCGTAGTAATGGCTGATGGCGTCCAGCAGGGCTTGAGGTTTTTGCGTGGTGGCGGCGTTGTCCAGATAGGTCTGGTCTTGCCGTTGCAGGGTGGCGATGGCCGGAAAATCGGCGCGCCAGGGAGAGGGCACAAGCATGGTGATCAAGACTCGTATAAACGGCCCGCACCGGTCAGGCGCGGGCCGTTAGTGGCATCGAGTCGCTGCTTAGTTGTGAGCGTGCAGCGCTGCGTTCAGTTCGATGGCCGATTTGTGGGTTTTGCACTCCACGGCACCGGTCTCGGAGTTGCGGCGGAACAGCAGGTCCGGTTGGCCGGCCAGCTCGCGGGCCTTGACCACCTTGACCAGCTGATTCTGCTCGTCCAGCAGCGCAACCTTGGTGCCGGCGGTCACGTACAGGCCCGACTCCACGGTGTTGCGGTCGCCCAACGGGATACCGATACCGGCGTTGGCCGCCGATCAGGCAGCCTTCGCCGACCTTGATCACGATGTTGCCGCCACCCGACAGGGTGCCCATGGTGGAGCAACCGCCGCCCAGGTCCGAACCCTTGCCGACGAACACGCCAGCCGACACGCGGCCTTCGATCATGCCCGGGCCTTCGGTACCGGCGTTGAAGTTGACGAAACCTTCGTGCATCACGGTGGTGCCTTCGCCTACGTAGGCGCCCAGGCGGATGCGCGCGGCATCAGCGATACGCACGCCGCTCGGCACCACGTAGTCGGTCATCTTCGGGAACTTGTCCACCGAGAACACTTCCAGCAGGTCGCCACGCAGGCGCGCTTCCAGTTGACGCTCGGCCAGCTCATTGATGTCGATTGCGCCCTGGCTGGTCCAGGCCACGTTCGGCAACTGCGGGAACACACCGGCCAGGCTCAGGCCGTGAGGCTTGACCAGGCGATGGGACAGCAGGTGCAGCTTGAGGTAGGCCTCAGGCGTGGAGGTCAGTGCGGCGTCTTCGGCCAGCAGGGTGGCGACCAGCGGCGTGTGGCTTTCAGCCAGGCGGCTCAACAGGGCGGCTTGGGCAGCGTCGACGCCCTTGAGCGCGTCAGCCAGTTGCAGGGCCTGGGTGACGGTGAAAGTGATCGCCTGGTTGCCTTCGGTGTAACCGAGGATCGGCGCGATGGCCGCGATGATTTCAGCCGATGGATTGAGCAGCGGTTGTGCGTAAAACACTTCCAGCCAAGCACCTTGGCGGTTCTGAGTGCCGACGCCGAAGCCCAGGCTGAACAGGGAATTGGACATGCTGTTACCTCTACAAAAATGGAGTGGGCTGGCCTACTTGAGGGCCGCCGAATAGCTATCTGGCTTGAAGCCAATCAGGGTTTTGTCACCGAGATCAAGCACCGGGCGCTTGATCATCGAGGGTTGCGCGAGCATCAATTCAATGGCTTTCGCTTGGTCGAGATCGGCTTTGCGTTCGTCTTCGAGTTTGCGAAAGGTGGTGCCCGCACGGTTCAAAACCACCTGCCAACCGTGCTCATTGCACCATTGGGTCAAGTGTTCGCGGTCGATACCGGCCGTCTTGTAGTCATGAAACTCATACTGGATAGCGTGCTCATCGAGCCAGGTGCGCGCCTTTTTCATGGTGTCGCAGGCTTTGATGCCGAAAAGGTGCAACGTTTTGCTTGAAGCGGTCAAGGAATTGCCCCCCTTTGGGCTCACGCAGATTAAAGGTCACGGATTATGCCATGGCCAGCGGCTTTCGGCGCCGCTCGTCACACTTACGTTTTGCTCGTGTGCGACTTTTGTGCAAAGGCCATCGCGCAGCATAGGCGGCTAATATGGCACTTCAACGGCGAGTTGTTGCCTGATGTGTGTTGTTGCAAGTTGATTGTCTGGGAATCCCGCGTTATGCAAACCGCCTACACCGTACTTATCCTGCTGATGCTGGTCAGCGTTTCGCGCCTTGTCGGGCGTGTGATCCCGCTGCCGTTGCCACTGGTGCAGATCGCCGCCGGTGCGTTGCTGGCCTGGCCGACCCTGGGGCTGCATGTCGCCCTGGACCCTGAGTTGTTTCTTTTCCTGTTTCTGCCGCCGCTGCTGTTCTCTGATGGCTGGCGCATGCCCAAGCGTGAATTGTGGCGCCTGCGCGGGCCGATCCTGACGCTGGCGGTGGGGTTGGTGCTGTTTACGGTGGTGGGGGCCGGTTACTTCATTCACTGGTTGTTGCCGAGTATTCCCCTGCCGGTGGCCTTCGCCCTGGCGGCCGTGTTGTCGCCGACGGATGCCGTGGCGGTGTCGGCCATTTCCCAGAACCGCTTGCCGACGCCACTGATGCACATGCTCCAGGGCGAGGCGTTGATGAATGATGCCTCGGGCCTGGTGACCTTCAAGTTCGCCCTGGCGGCGGCACTGACCGGCGTGTTCTCGCTGGCGGATGCGAGCCTCACCTTTGTGCTGGTGGCCGTGGGTGGGCTGGCGGTCGGTGTGGCGTTGAGCTGGCTGGTCGGCCGCCTGCGTGCCTGGATGATCGCCCGGGGCTGGGACGACCCGGCGACGCACGTGGTGTTCATGTTGTTGCTGCCATTCGCCGCCTACGTGCTGGCGGAACGCCTTGGCGCATCGGGCATCCTGTCGGCGGTGGCTGCGGGCATGATGCAAAGCTGGCTGGACCTGCTGCCGCGCCAGACCAGCACCCGGTTGCTCAATCGCAGCGTCTGGTCGCTGCTGGAGTTTGCGTTCAACGGCTTGATCTTCCTGCTGCTGGGCCTGCAACTGCCTGACATCATCAAGGCGGTGGTCAGCCATGAGCCGACGCTGTGGCCGACCTTGTTGTATCGCTGCCTGGACGTGATCGCGATTTTCCTGGTGCTGGTGGTGTTGCGGTTTATCTGGGTGCAAAGCATCTGGCGACTGTCGGGTTTATTGCGCCGGATTCGTGGGAAAAGTGAGCTGACGCTGGTGCCCACCGCGCGGTCCTGCTGGTTGCTGACCGTCGGTGGCGTACGCGGTGCCGTGACCCTGGCGGGTGTGATGTCAGTACCGTTACTGCTTGCGCCGGGGCAGGATTTTCCCGAGCGCGACCTGCTGATCTTCATCGCCGCCGGTGTGATCCTGCTTTCGCTCGTCGCGGCCTGCATCGCTTTGCCGCTGCTGTTGCGCGGCATCGAGAAGAGCCCGGATGAGAAACGCCACAATGAAGTGCGCGAGGCCTGGAAGAAGACCGCCGTGGCTGCTATCCATGCCCTGGAAGCCGAAGAACCCGCTGAAGCTGCACCCCAGGATGCCGCCCAGGCAGCCTTGGCCACCGAGCTCAAGGCGCGGTTGATGTCGGAGTATCGTCATCAACTGGAAGTGTTCAACGATTCGGCCGAAGCCCAGGCGCTGGCGTTGCAGATGGATCAACTGGAGCGCAAGTTGCGGCTCAAGGCCCTGCGGGCGCAGCGTCTGGAGCTGTATAGCCTGAGCCGTCACCATCAGATTGGTGATGATGTGCTACGGGAGGTGTTGGCGGATCTGGATATGAGCGAGGCGAATCTGGGTCATATCAAATAACACCGCGGTGCTTGCTTGTGGCGAGGGAGCTTGCTCCCGCTGGGCTGCGTAGCGGCCCCAAAAAAGCGGGAGCGCTGCGCACTCCAGCGGGAGCAAGCTCCCTCGCCACATTCAGCGCAGTTATTTATTGCGGGTAATAAAGTCGCGAATCCGCGTCGCCGCTTCCACGCACTCCGCCAGCGGCGCGACCAGCGCCAGGCGTACACGCCCGGCGCCCGGGTTGACCCCGTCCACTTCCCGCGACAGGTACGAGCCCGGTACCACGGTCACGTGTTCTTCCACGAACAAGTCCCGGCAGAACGCCGCATCGTCGCCCTTCACATTCGGCCACAGGTAGAAGCCGCCGTCCGGGTTTTGCACGTCCAGCACCGGCTTCAGGATCGCCAGCACCGCATCGAACTTCTCCCGGTACAGGTCACGGTTGGCCTGCACGTGGGCTTCGTCCTGCCAGGCAGCAATGCTCGCCAGTTGGGTTTGCACCGGCATCGCGCAACCGTGGTAGGTGCGGTACAGCAGGAAGCCCTTGAGGATATCGGCGTCGCCGGCCACAAAGCCCGAACGCAGGCCCGGCAGGTTGGAGCGCTTGGACAGGCTGTGGAACACCACGCAACGCTTGAAGTCCTGGCGGCCCAGTTCCACGCAGGCGCTGAGCAGGCCTGGCGGCGGGGTTTGTTCGTCGAAGTACAGCTCGCTGTAGCACTCATCGGCGGCGATCACGAAGTCGTATTCGTCAGCCAGGGCGATCAGCTTTTTCAGGGTGTCGACGGGAATCAGTGCACCGGTGGGGTTGCCTGGCGAGCACAGGAACAGGATCTGGCAGCGTTTCCAGATGTCCGGCGATACGGCGTCGAAATCCGGGTTGAAGCCGTTTTCATCCAGGCACGGCAGGTAATGCGGCTTGGCCCCGGCGAGGAACGCCGCGCCTTCGTAGATCTGGTAGAACGGGTTCGGGCTGACCACCAGCGCGTCGTCGCCGCGGTTGACTACGGTCTGGGTGAAGGCGAACAGCGCTTCACGGGTGCCGTTCACCGGCAGGATGTTGCGTGCCGGGTCAAGCCAGCCCTTGGGCACGCTGAAACGGCGTTCACACCAGGCGCCAATGGCTTCGCGCAGGGCGGGAATGCCCAGGGTGGTGGGGTACACCGCCATCTGGTCCAGGTTGTTGGCCAGCGCCTCGGCGACAAACTGCGGGGATTTGTGCTTCGGCTCACCGATGGACAGGGCGATGGGGCGTTTGTCCGGGTTCGGCGTGACGCTGCCCAGCAGGACGCGCAATTTCTCGAACGGGTAGGGCTGCAGCTGGTTCAGGGCGTTGTTCATCGATAAATCTCGTTCAATTCATTGGAAGCTGAAAATGGGCGGTCGGTCAGATGCTCAAGCGTGACATCTCGACGCCGGTCTCCTGATTGACGCTCAACTGCTGGACGATGGCTTCCTGCAAGCGTCGGCACAGTTCAGGGTCGGAAAGCGGCTGGTTGTCGGCATCGGTAATGAAGAACACGTCTTCCACCCGCTCGCCCAGGGTCGCAATCTTGGCGTTCTGCAACGACAGGTCGAACTCCAGGAAGATCGTGCCGATCCGTGCCAGCAGGCCCGGGCGGTCCGGCGCGCTGAGTTCCAGCACCGTCACCGGGCGCTGGGCGTCGTTGTGGATGGTCACCTCGGGGGCAAAAGCAAAGTGCTTGAGCTGGCGCGGCACCCGACGCTGGATGATGGTCGGGTAGTCGTCAGGATTGCGCAGCGCGTCGGTGAGGCCTTTGCGGATCTTTTTCACCCGCTCCGGGTTGTCGCCGATGGACTCGCCTTCTGTGTCGAGCACGATGTAGGTGTCGAGGGTGAACTGGCTGCTGGAGGTGATGACCCGGGCGTCGTGAATGTTCAGGTTGAGCTGGTCCATCGCCGCCACGGTCACGGCGAAGAAGTCGTGCTGGTCGGGCGCGTAGATGAAGATCTGGGTGCCACCCTCGAACTCGCGCTGGGTGGTTTCCTTGATCAGCACCAGTGGGCCGCCATCGGCCGGCTGCTGCAGGATCGCGTCGCTGTGCCAGGCCACGTCGCCGGCGGTGTGGCGCAGGAAGTAGTCGTCTCCCAGTTGCGACCAGAGTTGCTCGACGTCGTCCGGGTCATTGCCGCCACGCACCAGAATATCCAGGGCCGCGCTTTGGGTGCGGCGGATCTGTTCTTCGCGGTCCACCGGGTTCTCCAGGCCGCGACGCAGCGCGCGCTTGGTCTCGGTGTAGAGCTGGCGCAACAGGCTGGCGCGCCAGGAGTTCCACAGCGTCGGGTTGGTGGCGTTGATGTCGGACACGGTGAGCACGTACAGGTAGTCGAGGCGGGTTTCATCGCCGACGGCCTGGGCAAAATCGTGGATCACCTGCGGGTCGGACAAGTCCTTGCGCTGGGCGGTGGTGGACATCACCAGGTGGTTCTGCACCAGCCACACGATCAGGCGGCTGTCCCACAGCGGCAACTGGTGACGCTGGCAGAACGCTTCGGCGTCCACTGCGCCAATTTCCGAGTGATCACCGTGCCGGCCCTTGCCGATGTCGTGGTACAGGCCGGCGAGGTAGATCAATTCCGGCTTGGGCAGACGCGCCATGAGCTTGCTGGCCAGCGGGAATTTCTCTGACACCTGGGTGTACTGCAACTTACGCAGGTGCTTGATCAGGTTCAGGGTGTGGGCGTCCACCGTGTAGATGTGGAACAGGTCGTGCTGCATCTGCCCGACGATAAAACCGAACTCCGGCAGGTAGCGCCCCAGGATCCCGTAGCGGTTCATGCGCCGCAGGTTGCGGTGGATGCCGATCTTGCACTTGAACAGCTCGATAAACAGGCTGGTATTGCGGATGTCGTGGCGGAAATCGTCGTCGATCAGGTGACGGTTTTCCCGCAGCAGGCGAATGGTGTCGGCGCGTACGCCCTTGATTTCCGGCTGCTGGGCCATCAACACGAAGATTTCCAGCATGGCGAACGGCGTGCGTTTGAACACGTTGTCGTTGCGTGCCTCGATATAGCCATCGTGGAGCTGGAAGCGCGCGTTGATCGGCTGCGGCGGTGCTTCGTCTTCCGGGGCCAGGATCACTTCTTCGAAGTGCTGGATGATCAGGTCGCTGAGCTGGGCAATGCTCATCACCACGCGGTAGTACTGCTGCATGAAACTTTCGATGCTGGTCTTCGCGTCTTCGCCTTCAAACCCCAGCAGGGTGGCGATGGAGCGCTGGTGGTCGAACAGCAGGCGGTCTTCGGAGCGCCCGGCCAGCATGTGCAGCGCGTAGCGCACTTTCCAGAGGAATTCCTGGGAGGAGGCCAGCAGGGCGTTTTCGCTCTCCACCAGGAAGCCTTCCCCGGCCAGGGCGCGCAGGTTCAGGGTGCCGTACTGGCGACGGGCGACCCACAAAATCGTCTGGATGTCCCGCAGCCCGCCCGGTGAGCCTTTGACGTTGGGTTCCAGGTTGTATTCGGTGTCGTTGTACTTGTGGTGCCGGGCTTTCTGCTCGGCACGCTTGGCCAGGAAGAAGTCCTTGCTTGGCCACATGTGCGCGGTGCTGGTGACTTCCAGCATGCGCTGGCGCAGGCGCTCGGGGCCGGCGATGGTGCGGCTTTCCATCAGGTTGGTGATCACCGTCAGGTCGGCGCGGGCTTCCTGGGCGCACTCGTCCACCGAGCGCACGCTTTGGCCGACTTCCAGGCCAATGTCCCACAACAGCGTCAGAAAACGCTCGATGGAGTCGCGAAAGATCTCGTGATCGGCGCTGTCCAGCAAGATCAGCAGGTCGATGTCGGAGTAGGGGTGCAGTTCGCCACGGCCGTAGCCGCCGACCGCCACCAGGGCGATATCGGCGTCTTCACTCCAGCTGAACTGTTCCCAGGCCTTTTGCAGGATGTTGTCGACGAACCAGGCGCGGTCCTCGATCAGCCGGCGGATATCGCGGCCGGTACGAAAGCGCCCATCGAGCACCTCGCGGGCCTGACGAATGGCCTTCTTGAAGGCGGCGATGGGGCTGGCCTTCAGTGCCAGTTCCGCCTGGAACTGGCCACGGTCGAAGAGTTCGGGATCCACCTGGGGCATCGATCGGTTTTCCTTTCTATCTATGGGTCACAGCGTCGCTATTAGAAAACCGGTGCAAACATTACGCCGAAACGCGGGGAATCGTGTCGTCGGCACGCAGGGTGAAGATCTCGTAGCCGGTGTCGGTCACCAGCAGGGTGTGTTCCCACTGCGCCGAGAGCTTGCGGTCCTTGGTGATGGCGGTCCAGCCGTCGCCCAGCACCTTGGTGTCGGCCTTGCCCTGGTTGATCATCGGCTCGATGGTGAAGGTCATGCCTGCCTTGAGCTCCATGCCGGTGCCGGCGCGGCCGTAGTGCAGGATCTGTGGCTCTTCGTGGAACACCTTGCCGATGCCGTGGCCGCAGAACTCGCGCACCACCGAGAAGCCGTTCTTTTCAGCGTGCTTCTGGATGATTTCACCGATGTCACCCAGGCGGCAGCCAGGCTTGACGATCTCGATGGCCTTGTACATGCATTCCTGGGTGACTTGCGACAGGCGCTCGGCCCAGACCGGCACGGTGCCGACGTGGAACATGCGGCTGGTGTCGCCGTGGTAGCCGTCCTTGATGACGGTGACGTCGATGTTCAGGGTGTCGCCGTCCTTCAGCGGCTTGTCGCCGGGAATCCCGTGGCACACCACGTGGTTGATCGAGGTGCAGATCGACTTGGGGAAACCCTTGTAGTTCAGCGGCGCAGGGATGGCCTTTTGCACGTCGACGATATAGTCGTGGCAAATGCGGTCCAGCGCTTCGGTGGTGACGCCGGGCTTGACGTGTTCGGCAATCATTTCCAGGACGTCGGCAGCCAGTTTGCCGGCAACACGCATGCCAGCGATATCTTCGGCGGTTTTGAGGGTGACGGTCATACAGGCTCTCTCTAGCGCGACGCGCTGAAATCAATACGGTTTACGGGTGTGCGACAAAAGGTTGCAGAATTCGCACAAGCCCAAAAAACGCGATTCTAGCAGACGCAAGGGTGAAACCATGAGCGTCTGGCGATCGCTTCTGTCTATAAGGATGGGGGCATTCTGGCTCTATTCAAAGGCTTAGGCAAAAGCGACTGACGGCAAATGTGATTGCGGGTTTCGTTTTTGCAAGCTCTGTGGTATAAAATGCGCCGCTTTCCGGGGATACCCCGCAAAGCTTAAATCCACACACGTGTCGACACGATGACCTGGGTGCCGGAGGCGAATGCCGCTGGTTGGTCATTGGGATACGTGGAGGCCAAACCCGACTTATTAAGGAACTATCATGTCCCAAGTCAACATGCGCGATATGCTGAAGGCCGGTGTGCACTTCGGTCACCAGACCCGTTACTGGAACCCGAAAATGGGTAAGTACATTTTCGGCGCGCGTAACAAGATCCACATCATCAACCTTGAAAAAACCCTGCCAATGTTCAACGAAGCTCTGACTTTCGTAGAGCGCCTGGCCCAGGGCAAAAACAAGATTCTGTTCGTCGGCACCAAGCGTTCCGCTGGCAAGATCGTTGCTGAAGAAGCAGCACGTTGCGGTTCGCCGTACGTCGATCACCGCTGGTTGGGCGGCATGCTGACCAACTTCAAAACCATCCGTGCTTCCATCAAGCGTCTGCGTGACCTTGAAGTGCAAGCCGAAGACGGTACTTTCGCCAAGCTGACCAAGAAAGAGGCGCTGATGCGCACTCGCGACCTGGAAAAGCTCGATCGTTCCCTGGGTGGTATCAAGGACATGGGCGGTCTGCCTGACGCACTGTTCGTTATCGACGTTGATCACGAGCGCATCGCGATCACCGAAGCCAACAAGCTGGGCATCCCGGTTATCGGCGTAGTCGATACCAACAGCAGCCCGGAAGGCGTTGACTACATCATCCCAGGCAACGATGACGCAATCCGCGCTATCCAGCTGTACATGGGTTCGATGGCTGACGCTGTAATCCGTGGTCGCAACCACGTTGCTGGCGGTACCGAGCAGTTCGTTGAAGAAGCTCCGGTAGCTGCAGCTGAGTAACTGACGCCTTGGCGTTGACTCAGTAAGCAAAAAGGGGGCTTGGCCCCCTTTTTGCCACCTCGAAAACCATTTGTCGGCAGCGCAGCTACAACATTTGTAACGTGCAGCGGCCTACAAGGGTGGTTCGGGAAGAATTGATCGCCCGTTCAATCGGGTGGAATGGTTGAAAACCTATCCAAGAGGATTTTGAAAATGGCAGAGATTACTGCAGCGTTGGTTAAAGAACTGCGTGAGCGTACCGGCGAAGGCATGATGGATTGCAAAAAGGCCTTGACCAAGGCCGGCGGCGACATCGAAAAAGCCATTGATGACATGCGTGCTTCGGGCGCCATCAAGGCTGCCAAGAAAGCAGGCAACGTCGCTGCTGAAGGCGCCATCGCAATCAAGGAAGACGGCAAATCGGCCGTTATCCTGGAAGTTAACTCGCAGACCGACTTCCTGGCCCTGCAAGACGACTTCAAGAACTTCGTCGCTGCCAGCGTTGAAAAAGCATTCGCTGACAAGCTGACCGACGCCGCTCCGCTGATCGAAGCTCAAGAAGCTGATCGTCTGGTTCTGGTGGGTAAAGTAGGCGAGAACGTTAACATTCGTCGCCTGACCCGCGTTGAAGGTGACGTTGTGGGTGCTTACCTGCACGGCAACAAGATCGGTGTTGTGGTTGCCCTGAAAGGCGGCAACGTTGAACTGGCCAAAGACATTGCTATGCACGTAGCGGCCAGCAACCCTGAATTCCTGCTGCCATCGGAAGTTTCTGCTGAAGCCATCGAACGCGAGAAAGCCGTGTTCCTGCAGCTGAACGAAGAGAAAATCAAAGGCAAGCCTGAAAACATCGTTGAAAACATGGTCAAGGGCCGTATCAGCAAGTTCCTGGCTGAGGCTTCCCTGGTTGAGCAGGCGTTCGTCAAGAACCCTGAAATCAAGGTTGGCGAACTGGCCAAGAAAGCCGGTGCTGAAATCGTTTCCTTCACCTACTACAAAGTAGGCGACGGCATCGAGAAGCCGGTCGACAACTTCGCTGAAGAAGTTGCTGCCCAGCTGGCTGCCACCAAGAAGTAAGACAGTTTTTAACTGTCGCCCAAAAGAGGCTGCCCGCTTACGCGCGCAGCCTCTTTTCAAATGGGGTGATCGATTTTTATTGGTTTCCCTTTGGAACTGGCTTACAAAGCCGTGTTCCGATGGCGCTGTGACAGCGTCAAGCTAGAGTGAACGCAGGCCGTAAACGGCTTGCCAAGAATTTTCAAAAAATACGCCGCAGGAGAGATTCGCAATGGCTCAGCAGGGCAGTGGTCATCAGGCTCGCTATAAACGCATTCTACTCAAGCTTAGCGGCGAGGCCCTGATGGGCTCGGAAGAGTTTGGGATCGATCCCAAAGTACTCGATCGCATGGCGCTGGAAGTCGGCCAATTGGTCGGTATCGGTGTCCAGGTCGGTCTGGTGATCGGCGGCGGCAACCTGTTCCGTGGCGCGGCACTCAGCGCTGCCGGCATGGATCGGGTGACAGGCGACCACATGGGCATGCTGGCCACTGTGATGAACGCCCTGGCCATGCGTGATGCGCTGGAGCGCGCCAATATCACCGCGATCGTGATGTCGGCTATTTCCATGGTTGGCGTAACGGATCACTATGATCGTCGCAAGGCCATGCGTCACCTGGATGCCAAGGAAGTCGTGATTTTTGCGGCCGGTACCGGCAACCCATTCTTTACCACCGATTCGGCAGCTTGCCTGCGTGGTATCGAGATCAACGCGGACGTGGTACTCAAGGCCACCAAGGTTGACGGTGTCTACACCGCAGACCCATTCAAAGACCCGCATGCCGAGAAGTTCGATCATCTGACTTATGATGAAGTACTGGATCGCAAGCTGGGCGTGATGGATCTGACGGCAATTTGCTTGTGCCGCGACCACAAGATGCCGCTGCGCGTATTTAACATGAACAAGCCCGGCGCCCTGCTGAACATCGTACACGGCGGCGCGGAAGGGACTCTGATCGAGGAAATCGAACAATGATCAACGAAATCAAAAAAGACGCTCAAGAGCGCATGCAAAAATCCCTGGAATCCCTGAACCATGCGTTTGGCCAGATTCGTACCGGCAAGGCCCACCCAAGCATCCTGGGCAGCGTGATGGTGCCTTACTACGGCGCTGATACCTCGATCACCCAAGTGGCCAACATCACTGTAAAAGATTCGCGCACCCTGCAAGTCGTTGCTTTCGAGCGCAACATGCTCGGCGCCGTCGACAAGGCCATCCAGAGCGCCGGTTTGAACCTCAATCCGACCAACCTGGGCGAATTGCTGCTGATCTCCATGCCTGCCCTGACCGAAGAAACCCGCAAGGGCTTCACCAAGCAGGCGCGCAGTGCAGCAGAAGACGCACGTGTTGCCGTGCGCAACATCCGTCGTGATGCTTTGGGTGACCTGAAGAAGCTGGTCAAGGACAAGGAAATCAGCGAAGACGAAGAGCGCCGTGCCGTTGCTGATATCGACAAGCTGACTAAAGATGCCGAGGCCCAGATCACCAAGGCCACGGAAGATAAAGAAAAGGACCTGATGGCCGTATAAGGGGTCAGGACGCCTTCATGGAAAAGACCAAGCAGACTGTGCCCTCCGTGGTGCCGCGCCATGTCGCGATCATCATGGACGGGAATAATCGCTGGGCGAAGAAGCGCTTTATGCCGGGCGTTGCCGGGCATAAGGCGGGTGTCGACGCTGTACGAGCCGTGATCGAGGTGTGCGCCGAGGCCAAGGTCGAAGTATTGACCCTGTTCGCGTTCTCCAGTGAAAACTGGCAGCGCCCGGCCGAGGAGGTCAGTGCCTTGATGGACCTGTTCTTCAAGGCCCTGCGCCGCGAGGCCAAGCGCCTGAACGAGAACAACATCAGCCTGCGTATCATCGGTGACCGTTCGCGGTTTCATCCGGAGCTGCAGGCGGCCATGCGCGAAGCCGAGGCGATCACTGCCGGCAGCAACCGTTTTGTGCTGCAGATCGCAGCCAACTACGGCGGCCAGTGGGATATTGCCCAGGCCGCACAGCGTCTGGCGCGGGAAGTGCAGGCCGGCCATCTGCGTCCGGAAGACATTACCCCCGAACTCTTGCAAACCTGCCTGGTGACCGGCGACCTGCCGTTGCCGGACCTGTGCATTCGTACCGGTGGCGACCATCGCATCAGCAACTTCCTGTTGTGGCAGTTGGCCTATACCGAACTGTACTTCTCCGACCTGTTCTGGCCGGACTTCAAACACGATGCCATGCGCAATGCGCTGGCCGATTTCGCTTCCCGTCAGCGTCGCTTCGGTAAAACGAGCGAGCAGATCGAAGCTGGAGCCCGGGTTTAATGCTTAAACAACGAATCATCACGGCGCTGATCCTGCTGCCTATTGCCCTGTGCGGGTTTTTCCTGCTTGAAGGTGCGAACTTCGCGCTGTTCATCGGCCTGGTTGTGACCCTGGGTGCCTGGGAGTGGGCGCGCCTGGCGGGTTTCGCCGCGCAGTTGCCTCGTGTGGTGTATGCCGCTGTCGTGGCGTTGTTGATGTTCCTGATGCACGTCCAGCCGGAAGTATTACCCTGGGTCTTGGGGGCGTCGGTGCTGTGGTGGGCGTTGGCGACCTATCTGGTGCTGACCTATCCGGGCACCAGCAGTCACTGGTCCAGTGTCGCCTGCAAGCTGGTGATTGGCCTTTTGATTCTGTTGCCTGCCTGGCAGGGCCTGGTCTACATCAAGCACATGCAGTTGGGTAACTGGCTGATCATGGCGGTGATGGTTCTGGTGTGGGGTGCCGATATCGGCGCCTATTTCTCTGGGCGTGCCTTCGGCAAGCGCAAGCTGGCGCCGGCTGTCAGCCCGGGCAAAAGCTGGGAAGGTGTGTATGGCGGCCTGGCGTTGACCCTGGTGATTACCGTGGTGGTCGGTGTGGTGCGTGACTGGACCGTCAAGGAAATGCTCCTGGGCCTGGTGGGCGCAGCCGTGGTGGTGTTCATCTCGGTGGTCGGTGACCTGACCGAAAGCATGTTCAAGCGCCAGGCCGGGATCAAGGACAGCAGTAACCTGCTGCCGGGTCACGGTGGCGTGCTGGATCGTATCGACAGCCTGACTGCCGCGATCCCGATCTTTGCCGTACTGCTGTGGATGGCTGCCTCGTGAGCCGCCTGCAACAGGTAACCGTGCTGGGCGCTACCGGCTCGGTGGGGCTAAGCACCCTGGATGTGATTGCCCGTCATCCCGAGCGTTATCAAGTATTCGCCTTGACCGGTTTCAGTCGCCTGAGTGAACTGCTGGCACTGTGTGTGCGGCACGCGCCGCAATACGCAGTAGTGCCCGAAGCGGCAGTTGCACGTGGTTTGCAGGATGACTTGCGCGCTGCGGGCCTGGCGACTCAGGTATTGGTGGGGGAGGAGGGGTTGTGCCAGGTTTCGGCAGACCCTGAGGTCGACACCGTGGTTGCGGCGATTGTCGGCGCTGCCGGCTTGCGCCCGACCCTGGCGGCCGTTGATGCGGGCAAGAAGATTCTGCTGGCCAACAAAGAAGCCCTGGTGATGTCCGGGGCACTCTTCATGCAGGCGGTGCGCAAGAGCGGCGCCGTGCTGTTGCCGCTCGACAGCGAGCACAACGCGATTTTCCAATGCATGCCGGGTGATTTCGCCCGCGGGTTGAGCCAGGTCGGCGTGCGCCGGATTCTGCTGACAGCCTCCGGTGGCCCGTTCCGGCAGACGCCGCTGGCCGATCTGGAGCATGTTTCTCCCGATCAGGCGTGCGCTCACCCGAACTGGTCCATGGGGCGCAAGATCTCGGTGGATTCAGCGAGCATGATGAACAAGGGCCTGGAGCTGATTGAGGCCTGCTGGTTGTTCGATGCCCGGCCGGACCAGGTCGAGGTGGTGATCCACCCGCAAAGTGTGATTCATTCCCTGGTGGACTATGTGGATGGCTCGGTATTGGCCCAACTGGGCAATCCGGACATGCGTACGCCGATCGCCAATGCCCTGGCATGGCCTGAGCGGATTGACTCGGGTGTTGCGCCGCTGGATCTGTTTGCCATTGCCCGTCTGGACTTCGAAGCGCCCGACGAGCAACGCTTCCCTTGCCTGCGTCTTGCGCGGCAAGCTGCGGAGGCGGGTAACAGTGCCCCGGCGATGCTGAATGCGGCCAATGAAGTGGCTGTGGCGGCGTTTCTGGACCGGCGCATCCGCTTTCCGCAGATCGCGGGTATCATCGAGGACGTCTTGAGCCTTGAGCCCGTCGTCCCGGTGAATGATCTGGGCGCGGTGTTCGAAGCGGATGCAAAGGCCCGGGCCTTGACCGAGCAGTGGTTGAGCCGCAATACGCGTTAGCCTCTGGGTGTGTTCAAGCCTTCAGGCACTGGATTGAAATGCGGAGAAATTAGATGAGTGCGCTCTACATGATTGTCGGCACCCTGGTTGCTCTGGGTGTGCTGGTTACCTTCCACGAGTTCGGCCATTTCTGGGTCGCGCGTCGTTGCGGCGTCAAGGTACTGCGCTTTTCCGTAGGCTTCGGCATGCCGTTGCTGCGCTGGCACGACCGTCGTGGCACCGAGTTCGTAATTGCGGCCATTCCATTGGGCGGCTACGTCAAGATGCTCGACGAGCGCGAAGGCGAAGTGCCGGCTGATCAGTTGGATCAATCCTTCAACCGCAAGACCGTTCGTCAGCGCATCGCCATCGTCGCGGCAGGCCCGATCGCGAATTTCCTTTTGGCGATGGTGTTCTTCTGGGTCCTGGCCATGTTGGGTAGCCAGCAGGTGCGTCCGGTGATCGGTGCCGTCGAGGCCGACAGCATGGCGGCGAAGGCCGGCCTGACTGCCGGGCAAGAAATTGTTGCAGTTGATGGCGAGCCAACCACCGGCTGGGGTGCCGTCAATTTGCAGTTGGTGCGTCGCCTGGGTGAAAGCGGCATCGTGAAACTGGTCGTGCGCGATCAGGATTCCACCACCGAAACCTCGCGCGAGCTGGCCCTGGATCACTGGCTGAAAGGCTCCGATGAGCCTGACCCGATCAAATCCCTGGGCATTCGCCCATGGCGTCCGGCCTTGCCGCCGGTGCTGGCAGAGCTGGATCCGAAGGGGCCAGCCCAGGCCGCGGGTCTGAAAACCGGCGATCGCCTGCTGGCCCTCGATGGCCAGGCGCTGGGTGACTGGCAGCAGGTGGTCGACCTGGTGCGTGTACGCCCTGATACCAAAATTGTGCTGAAAGTTGAGCGCGATGGTGCTCAAATCGACGTCCCTGTGACCCTGGCGGTTCGTGGGGAAGCCAAGGCAGCCGGGGGTTACCTGGGGGCCGGCGTTAAAGGTGTCGATTGGCCACCTTCGATGGTTCGAGAGGTCAGCTTCGGGCCGTTGGCGGCGATTGGCGAGGGTGCGAGACGCACCTGGACCATGAGTGTGCTGACCCTCGATTCCCTCAAGAAAATGTTGTTCGGCGAGCTCTCGGTAAAAAACTTGAGTGGACCGATAACCATTGCTAAAGTGGCGGGCGCTTCTGCCCAGTCGGGCGTTGTAGATTTCCTGAATTTCCTGGCTTATCTGAGTATTAGCCTTGGGGTTCTGAATTTGTTGCCCATTCCAGTATTGGATGGGGGGCATCTGTTGTTTTATCTGGTCGAGTGGGCGCGTGGTCGCCCCTTGTCGGATCGGGTGCAGGGTTGGGGGATACAGATCGGTATCAGTTTGGTGGTCGGGGTGATGTTATTAGCCCTGGTCAACGATCTGGGACGACTGTAACGCTTCGCTGAATTGCGAATCTGCCGCATTTTGCGGCAGTTTGTTTATTGCCAGTTGGAATAAGAAAGGACTTCATGAAACGTCTGCTGCTAACTGCGGTTCTCACCGTATTGATGATCGCCGAAGTTCACGCCGAGTCCTTCACCATCTCCGATATTCGCGTCAACGGCCTCCAGCGGGTTTCCGCGGGTAGCGTCTTTGGTGCCTTGCCGTTGAACGTCGGGGAACAGGCTGATGACCGTCGCCTGGTGGAATCCACTCGTGCGCTGTTCAAAACCGGGTTCTTTCAAGATATCCAACTGGGTCGCGAAGGTAACGTCCTCGTCATCACTGTCGTTGAGCGACCTTCTGTCGCCAGTATCGAGATCGAAGGCAACAAGGCGATCTCCACTGAAGACTTGATGAAAGGCCTCAAGCAATCCGGCCTTGCCGAAGGCGAGATCTTCCAGCGTGCCACCCTCGAAGGCGTGCGTAACGAACTGCAACGCCAGTACGTTGCCCAGGGTCGTTACTCGGCTACCGTCGAGACCGAAGTGGTGCCGCAACCGCGTAACCGCGTCGGCCTGAAGGTCAACATCAACGAAGGCACCGTGGCGGCCATCCAGCACATCAACGTGGTGGGTAACACCAAGTTTGCTGATGACGACCTGATCGACCTGTTCGAACTCAAGACCACCAACTGGCTGTCGTTCTTCAAGAACGATGACAAGTATGCCCGTGAAAAACTCTCCGGTGACCTGGAGCGCCTGCGTTCCTACTACCTGGATCGCGGCTATATCAACATGGATATCGCTTCGACCCAGGTGTCCATCACCCCGGACAAGAAGCACGTCTATATCACTGTCAACGTCAACGAAGGCGAGAAGTACAAGGTTCGTGACGTCAAGCTCAGCGGCGACTTGAAAGTGCCTGAAGACCAGGTCAAGTCCCTGTTGCTGGTGCAGAAGGACCAGGTGTTCTCGCGCAAGCTGATGACCACCACCTCCGAGCTGATCACCCGTCGCCTGGGTAACGAAGGCTATACCTTCGCCAACGTCAACGGCGTACCGACCCCGCACGACGAAGACCACACCGTGGACATCACCTTCGTTGTAGACCCGGGCAAGCGTGCCTACGTGAACCGCATCAACTTCCGTGGCAACACCAAGTCTGCCGACGAAGTGCTGCGCCGCGAAATGCGTCAGATGGAAGGTGGCTGGGCATCGACTTACCTGATCGACCAGTCCAAGGTTCGCCTTGAGCGCCTGGGCTTCTTTAAGGAAGTCAACGTTGAAACCCCGGCTGTACCGGGTGTGGATGACCAGGTTGACGTGAACTACGCCGTAGAAGAGCAAGCCTCCGGTTCGATTACCGCCAGTGTCGGTTTCGCCCAGAGTGCCGGCCTGATCCTCGGTGGTTCGATCACCCAGAACAACTTCCTCGGTACCGGTAACAAGGTTTCCATCGGCCTGACCCGAAGCGAATACCAGAGCCGCTATAACTTCGGTTATGTCGACCCCTACTGGACTGCTGACGGCGTGAGCCTGGGCTACAACGCCTTCTATCGCACAACCGACTACAAAGACCTCGACGTTGACGTTGCAAGCTATGCAATCGACAGCTTCGGTGTTGGTGCCAACATTGGTTACCCGATCAGTGAGACCTCGCGTCTGACCTTCGGCCTGACCGCGCAGCAGGACAAGATCAAGACCGGTGTGTACACCGTGGATGAGATCTTCAACTTCGTGCGTAAAGAAGGCGACCAGTTCCTGAACTTCAAGGCTTCGGCCGGTTGGTCGGAATCGACCCTGAACAAAGGCGTACTGGCGACCCGTGGCCATTCCCAGAGCCTGACTCTGGAAGCCACCACGCCGGGCAGCGACCTGTCGTTCTTCAAACTCGACTACCGTGGCCAGTTGTTCCAGCCATTGAGCGAAAACTACACCATGCGCCTGCACACCGAATTGGGTTATGGCGATGGTTATGGTTCGACCAGCGGCTTGCCGTTCTATGAGAACTACTACGCGGGTGGTTTCAACTCGGTACGTGGTTTTAAGGACAGCACCTTGGGTCCTCGTGGTACCCCAAGCCGTGGCGTGGGTGTGACCGGTAACCAGGGGACTGTGGCTGACTCGGACAACGACCCGCTGCCATTCGGTGGTAACGTGCTGATCCAGGGTGGTGCTGAGATTCTGTTCCCGCTGCCATTCGTTAAAGATCAACGTTCCCTGCGTACTTCGGTCTTCTGGGATGTGGGTAACGTGTTCGACTCCAAGTGCGAACAGGTCACCAACCCGAATGGCTCGAAGTCCAACACGCAGTGCAACGACGTGAGCTTCAGCAACCTGGCAAGCTCTGTCGGTGTCGGTGTGACCTGGGTTACCGCGCTTGGCCCATTGAGCTTTGCTCTGGCCATGCCGGTCAAGAAACCGGATAACGCTGAAACCCAGATTTTCCAATTCTCCCTCGGCCAGACGTTCTAAGCGTCTGACCCAAGATAACGACAACGGATTCTGTAGGAGTGCATCGTGCGTAAGTTGACTCAATTGGTTCTCCTGGCGACTGTCCTGGTAGCGACCCCGGCCTTTGCCGAAATGAAAATTGCCGTTCTGAACTATCAGATGGCGCTGCTGGAATCCGATGCGGCCAAGAAGTATGCCGTAGATGCCGAGAAGAAATTCGGTCCTCAACTGACCAAGCTCAAGACGCTGGAAAGCAGCGCCAAGGGCATCCAGGATCGTCTGGTAGCCGGTGGCGACAAGATGCAGCAAGGCGAGCGCGAGCGTCTGGAGCTTGAATTCAAGCAAAAGGCCCGTGACTACCAGTTCCAGTCCAAGGAGCTGAACGAAGCCAAGGCTGTTGCCGACCGCGAAATGCTCAAGCAGCTGAAGCCGAAACTCGACAGCGCTGTGGAAGAAGTCATCAAGAAAGGTGCCTTTGACCTGGTATTCGAACGCGGTGCAGTCATCGACGTTAAACCTCAGTACGACATCACCCGTCAGGTGATCGAGCGCATGAATCAGCTGAAGTAAGCCATGACTGCGACTATCAAGCTCGGCCAATTGGCCGAGTTCCTGGGAGCCACCTTGCGTGGCTCCGCGGAGAAGGAAATCACTGGGCTAGCCACCTTGCAGGAGGCTGGCCCAGCTCAGTTGAGCTTCCTGGCAAACCCCCAATACCGTAAATACCTGGGCGAAAGCCGCGCCGCAGCCGTGCTGCTGAAGGCCGCTGACGCCGAAGGTTTTGTTGGGGACGCGCTGGTTGTTGCCGATCCGTACCTGGCGTATGCCCGGGTGTCGCACCTGTTCGATCCGAAACCCAAGGCCCCCGCCGGTATCCATCCGACGGCGGTGATCGCCGATGACGCTCAGGTTGACCCTGCCGCGAGCATCGGTGCTTTTGTGGTGATTGAAAGCGGTGCACGCATCGGGGCGGGTGTAACGCTGGGTGCCCAGTGTTTTATCGGCGCGCGCAGCGAGATTGGTGCCGGTGGCTGGCTGGCTCCGCGTGTGACCCTGTACCACGATGTGCGTATCGGTGAGCGTGTGGTGATTCAGTCCGGTGCCGTGATTGGCGGCGAGGGCTTCGGCTTCGCCAACTCGAAGGGTGTCTGGCACAAGATTGCCCAAGTGGGCGGCGTGTTGATTGGCGATGACGTTGAAATTGGCGTCAACACTGCCGTTGACCGCGGGGCCCTGGCCGATACCGTCATTGGTAACGGCGTGAAACTGGATAACCAGATTCAGATCGCCCACAACGTGCAGATTGGCGATCACACCGCCATGGCCGCCTGCGTGGGGATCTCCGGCAGCACCAGGATCGGCAAGCATTGCATGCTCGCCGGGGGGGTTGGCCTGGTGGGCCATATCGAAGTGTGCGACAACGTATTCATCACCGGCATGACCATGGTGACCCATTCGATTACCGAGCCTGGGTCCTATTCATCCGGTACGGCCATGCAGCCTGCGGCCGAATGGCGCAAGAGCGCGGCGCGTCTGAGGCAGCTCGACGATATCGCTCGGCGCCTGAAACATCTGGAAAAGCGTGTTGGGGACGTGACCCCTGGCGGTAATGCTTCATCAGATGGCTGATACCATTTCCATATCAAGTGTGCACAGCCGCTAGACTGCCTCCTTGATTTGCTAGAGGGGCGTGCCTTAGTCCGCACGCTCCCAATCTTTATTACAGGCTTCCCCCCGAAATGATGGACATCAACGAGATTCGCGAATACCTGCCTCACCGTTACCCGTTCCTGCTGGTGGACCGGGTCACGGACCTCAATGTTGAGGAAAAGCGCATTCGTGCCTACAAGAATGTCAGCATCAACGAACCGTTCTTCAACGGTCACTTCCCTGCGCATCCCATCATGCCAGGCGTATTGATCATCGAAGCGATGGCCCAGGCTGCCGGTATCCTTGGTTTCAAAATGCTCGACCTGAAGCCTGCCGATGGCACGCTCTACTATTTCGTGGGCTCTGACAAACTGCGCTTCCGCAACCCGGTAACTCCGGGTGACCAGTTGATCCTTGAAGCCAAGTTCATCAGCTGCAAGCGCCAGATCTGGAAGTTCGAATGCCAGGCCTCGGTCGACGGCAAGCCGGTGTGCTCGGCTGAAATCATCTGTGCGGAACGCAAACTATGAGTTTGATTGACCCTCGCGCAATCATCGATCCGACGGCCGTACTGGCCGCCGACGTTGAGGTCGGCCCTTGGTCGATCGTCGGCGCAGGTGTGGAAATCGGCGAGGGGACAGTCATCGGGCCGCATGTGATCCTCAAAGGCCCGACGAGGATTGGCAAACACAATCGTATCTATCAGTTCTCATCGATAGGCGAAGACACCCCGGACATGAAGTACAAGGGTGAAGAAACACGTCTGGTAATCGGTGATCACAACATCATCCGTGAAGGCGTGACCATTCACCGCGGTACTGTCCAGGACCGTGCCGAGACCACCCTGGGTGACCACAACCTGGTGATGGCTTATGCGCATATCGGTCATGACAGCGTAATCGGCAACCATTGCATCCTGGTCAACAACACTGCGTTGGCCGGCCATGTGCACGTTGACGATTGGGCGATCCTGTCCGGCTTTACCCTGGTGCATCAGTACTGCCATATCGGCGCCCACAGCTTTTCCGGCATGGGTACCGCCATCGGCAAGGACGTTCCGGCGTTCGTCACCGTATTCGGCAACCCGGCCGAAGCCCGCAGCATGAACTTCGAAGGCATGCGCCGTCGGGGCTTCAGCGAAGACGCCATCCACGCCCTGCGCCGCGCCTACAAGGTGGTTTACCGCCAGGGGTTGACGGTTGACCAAGCGTTGATCGAACTGACGGAGCCAGCCGCATTGTTTCCGGAAGTCGCGATATTCCGTGACTCTATCCAGTCGTCGACTCGCGGCATCACCCGCTGATCATGGCCAGGCTGCGTATAGCGTTGGTGGCCGGAGAAGCTTCCGGCGATATTCTCGGTGCAGGCCTGATGCGGGCCCTCAAGCTCCAGCATCCTGCGGTTGAATTCATCGGTGTCGGCGGTCCGCTGATGCAGGCTGAAGGCCTCACGTCCTACTTTCCCATGGAGCGCTTGTCGGTCATGGGGCTGGTGGAGGTGCTGGGCCGTTTGCGCGAGCTGCTGGCCCGTCGCAAAAAGCTGATCCAGACCCTGATCGAAGAAAAGCCCGACGTCTTTATCGGAATCGACGCGCCGGACTTCACCCTCAATATCGAACTCAAGTTGCGTCAGGCCGGGATCAAGACCGTGCATTACGTCAGCCCGTCCGTGTGGGCGTGGCGGCAAAAGCGCGTGCTCAAGATTCGCGAAGGCTGCGACCTGATGCTGACCCTGCTGCCCTTCGAGGCCAGGTTCTACGAAGAGAAGGGCGTGCCGGTGCGGTTTGTCGGGCACACCCTGGCCGATACCATTCCTCTGCAGGCCGACCGTGCTGCCGCGCGTGCCGAACTGGGTTTGCCCGAAGGTCCGCTGGTGGCCTTGATGCCGGGCAGTCGTGGCGGCGAAGTCGGTCGTCTCGGCGCGCTGTTTTTTGATGCAGCCGAACGCCTGCAGGCGCTGAAGCCGGGTGTGCGCTTCGTATTGCCATGCGCCAGCCCTCAGCGCCGTGCACAAATTGAAGAGCTGCTGGTAGGGCGCGACTTGCCGTTGACCTTGCTCGACGGCGGCTCGCACCTGGCACTGGCGGCGTGCGATGCGGTGCTGATCGCCTCCGGCACTGCGACCCTGGAGGCCTTGCTCTACAAGCGCCCGATGGTCGTGGCCTATCGCCTGGCGCCGCTGACCTACTGGATTCTCAAGCGTATGGTCAAAAGCCCCTACATCTCCCTGCCGAATTTGCTGGCCCAGCGTCTGTTGGTGCCCGAGTTGTTGCAGGACGATGCGACGCCTGAGGCGTTGGCGCAAACCATGCTTCCGTTGATCGATGGCGGCGAAGAGCAGACCCGTGGTTTCGACGAAATCCACCGCACCTTGCGCCGTGATGCGTCGAACCAGGCGGCGGACGCTGTGCTGACCTTGATCGGCCATAAACAGGAAACCCTATGAAGACGCAAATGGGCCTGGATTTCAGCCTGGTCGCCGATGCCCTTGATCTGGTTGCCGGTGTTGACGAAGTCGGTCGCGGCCCGCTGTGCGGCGCAGTCGTCACCGCCGCAGTGATTCTCGACCCGAACCGCCCGATCCTCGGCCTGAACGATTCCAAGAAACTTACCGAGGCCCGTCGTGAAAAGCTCTATGACGAGATCTGTGAGAAAGCCCTGAGCTGGCACATCGCCCGGGCTGAGGTCGAAGAAATCGACGAACTGAACATCCTGCACGCCACCATGCTGGCCATGCAGCGCGCTATTGAAGGCCTGCATATCACGCCAAAAATGGCGATGATCGACGGCAACCGCTGCCCGAAGCTGACGATGCCGGCTGAAGCGGTGGTCAAGGGTGATAGCAAGGTGCCGGCGATTGCCGCTGCATCGATTTTGGCCAAGGTCAGCCGTGACCGTGAAATGGCGGCTTTCGAATTGATCTATCCCGGCTACGGGATTGGTGGCCATAAGGGTTACCCGACGCCCGTTCATCTGGAAGCTTTGGCTCGCCTGGGCCCGACCCCGATCCACCGTCGCTCGTTTGCCCCGGTTCGCCAGGCTTTCGAGGCTCGGGAAAGCCTGATCGAGGTTTAGCAGCAAGGCTGATGTTTTTGCCAAGGCCCGGTACAATCCGGGCCTTGTTGTCTCCACGTTTTGTACAGGATCACTATGCCGGCTTCATTCGTTCACCTGCGCCTGCACACTGAATACTCCCTGGTCGACGGCCTGGTACGGATCAAACCCCTGGTCAAAACCCTGGTGGGCATGAACATGCCTGCCGTGGCGGTGACCGACCAGAACAACATGTGTTCCCTGGTCAAGTTCTACAAGGCCGCCATGGGCGCCGGCATCAAGCCGATCTGCGGTGCCGACCTGTGGCTGTCGAACAAGGACCCGGATAACCCACTGAGCCGCATCAGCCTGTTGGCGATGAACGGCGTGGGTTATCGCAACCTCACCGAACTGATTTCCCGTGGCTTTATCGATGGCCAGCGCAACGGCTCGATCATCATCGAGCGCGAGTGGGTGGCCGAAGCCAGCGAAGGGCTGATCATGCTCTCGGCGGCCAAAGAGGGTGAAATCGGTATCGCGCTGTTGGGCGGCAATCCTCATGAGGCTGAAGTGCTCGCCCGTGAGTGGATGGAGGTGTTCCCCGACCGTTTCTACCTGGAAATCCAGCGCACTAACCGCCCCAACGATGAAGAGCAGTTGCACGCCGCTGTGGCCCTGGCTGAAAAGCTTGGCGCGCCGCTGGTCGCGACCAACGATGTACGCTTTATCAAGAAGGAAGACTTCGAGGCCCACGAAACCCGCGTATGCATCGGCGAAGGCCGGGCGCTGGACGATCCGCGCCGCTCGAAGAACTACAGCGAAGAGCAGTACCTCAAAAGCGCCGATGAAATGGCCGAGCTGTTCAGTGACCTGCCCGAGGCCCTGGAAAACTCCGTCGAAATCGCCAAGCGCTGCAATATTGAAGTGAAGCTGGGCAAGCACTTCCTGCCCAACTTCCCGATTCCCGATGGCATGACCATCGACGAGTATTTCCGCAAGGTGTCCTTCGACGGCCTCGAAGAACGCCTGAGCGTCCTGTTGCCCAAGGACACCACGCAAGATTACGAGGCCAAGCGCCAGGTCTACGTCGACCGGCTGAATTTCGAGCTGGATATCATTATCCAGATGGGGTTCCCCGGTTACTTCCTGATCGTAATGGACTTTATCCAGTGGGCCAAAAGCAACGGCGTGCCAGTGGGCCCAGGCCGTGGATCGGGTGCCGGGTCGCTGGTGGCCTATGTGCAGAAGATCACCGACCTCGACCCGCTGGAATATGACCTGCTGTTCGAACGTTTCCTTAACCCGGAACGGGTATCGATGCCCGACTTCGACGTCGACTTCTGCATGGATGGTCGCGACCGGGTTATTGAATACGTGGCCGAGAAATACGGGCGCAACGCGGTAAGCCAGATCATCACCTTCGGTTCCATGGCGGCGAAAGCGGTAATCCGCGACGTGGCCCGGGTGCAGGGCAAGTCCTACGGCCTGGCTGACCGCCTGTCGAAGATGATTCCGTTTGAAGTCGGCATGACCCTGGAAAAAGCCTACGAGCAGGAAGAAATCCTGCGGGACTTCATCAAGGTCGATGAAGAAGCGGCTGAAATCTGGGACATGGCGCGCAAGCTCGAAGGCGTGGTGCGTAACGTCGGTAAACACGCCGGTGGTGTAGTAATCGCGCCTACCAAGCTGACCGACTTTTCGCCGATCTATTGCGACGAAGAAGGCGACGGCCTGGTAACCCAGTTCGACAAGGACGACGTGGAGGCGGCCGGCCTG
Source organism: Pseudomonas sp. W2I6 (assembly GCF_030815935.1). Classification (NCBI taxonomy): domain Bacteria; kingdom Pseudomonadati; phylum Pseudomonadota; class Gammaproteobacteria; order Pseudomonadales; family Pseudomonadaceae; genus Pseudomonas; species Pseudomonas sp. W2I6. Next base: position 418,220 of record NZ_JAUSXJ010000001.1, read on the forward strand.
GTGAAGTTCGACTTCCTCGGCCTGCGTACCCTGACGATCATCGACTGGGCGCTGAAGACCATCAACCGCGACCGCGCCAAGGTCAATGAGCCACCGCTGGATATCGCGTTTATCCCGCTGGATGACAAGCCGACCTACAGCCTGCTGCAAAAAGCCGAAACCACGGCCGTGTTCCAGCTTGAATCCCGCGGCATGAAAGAGCTGATCAAAAAGCTCAAGCCCGACTGCCTGGAAGACTTGATCGCACTGGTGGCCCTGTTCCGTCCGGGCCCGCTGCAATCAGGCATGGTGGATGACTTCATCAACCGTAAGCACGGGCGTGCCGAGCTGGCTTACCCGCACTCCGACTACCAGTACGAAGGTCTCAAGCCGGTACTGGCACCGACCTACGGCATCATCCTGTATCAAGAACAGGTGATGCAGATTGCCCAGGTCATGGCCGGCTACACCCTTGGCGGTGCGGACATGCTGCGTCGAGCCATGGGTAAGAAAAAGCCCGAGGAAATGGCCAAGCAGCGCGGTGGCTTCATTGAAGGTTGCGCCACCAACAACATCGATGCCGACCTGGCCGGTAACATCTTCGACCTGGTGGAAAAGTTCGCCGGTTACGGCTTCAACAAATCCCACTCTGCCGCCTATGGCCTGGTGTCTTACCAGACTGCGTGGCTGAAGGCTCACTACCCGGCGCCGTTCATGGCGGCGGTACTGTCTGCGGATATGCACAACACCGACAAGGTCGTGACCTTGATCGAGGAAGTGCGGACCATGAAGCTGCGCCTCGACGCGCCGGACGTGAACACTTCCGAGTTCAAGTTCACGGTGAACGACGAAGGCCGCATCATCTATGGCCTCGGCGCGATCAAGGGCGTGGGCGAAGGCCCGGTGGAGGCGATTACCGAAGCGCGTCAGAACGGGCCGTTCAAGGACCTGTTCGATTTCTGCGCCCGGGTCGACCTCAAGCGCATCAACAAACGTACTCTGGATGGCTTGATCCGCAGCGGCGCCCTGGATCGCCTGGGCCCGTACTTCCATGACGAGCCGAAGGCTTACCAGGCCAATATCGACCGCAACCGCGCGGTATTGCTGACCGCCATGGAAGAAGCGATCAAGGCCGCCGAGCAGACCGCACGCACCCACGACAGCGGCCACGCCGACCTGTTTGGGGGGCTGTTCGTCGAAGAAGATGCCGACGTCTACGCCAACCATCGCAAGGCCAAGGAGCTGACCCTCAAGGAACGCCTCAAGGGTGAGAAAGACACCCTGGGCCTGTACCTCACCGGTCACCCGATTGACGAATATGAAGGTGAAATCCGGCGTTTCGCCCGCCAGCGCATCATCGACCTGAAGCCGGCGCGGGATACCCAGACCGTCGCAGGCATGATCATCGCGCTGCGGGTGATGAAGAATAAAAAGGGCGACAAGATGGGTTTCATCACCCTAGACGACCGCTCGGGCCGGATCGAAGCCTCGCTGTTTGCCGATGCATTCCATTCCGCCCAGTCGCTGTTGCAGACCGACGCGATGGTGGTGGTGGAAGGGGAGGTCAGCAACGACGACTTCTCCGGCGGCCTGCGCCTGCGGATCAAACGTGTGATGAGCATGGAAGATGCCCGCACCAACCTGGCCGAAAGCCTGCGCCTGAAGGTCAGGACCGATGCGCTCAAAGGCGATCAGCTACGCTGGTTGGGTGACTTGCTTAAACGCCACCGTGGCGCCTGCCCGGTGACCATGGAGTACACCGGCAACGACGCCAAGGCGATGTTGCAGTTTGGTGAGACGTGGCGAATTGACCCCGCCGATGGCTTGATTCAAGCATTGCGTGACCAGTTCGGGCGTGACAACGTCTTCCTCCAATACCGTTGACGGTCAGGCAGTACGAAGATCGCCTGATCTCGACCGAACATTTAATCTCGACCTAACCGCGCCTCTCCCTTAAGGTAGGGCGCGAATAGACAACCGGCTGGCCAGGCACTCCTTGGCCGTCGACCCAAGACGGACGCTTATGAACCCGAATTTTCTTGATTTCGAACAGCCGATCGCTGACCTGCAAGCCAAGATCGAAGAGCTGCGCCTGGTCGGCAATGACAATTCGCTGAATATCGGCGATGAAATCGCTCGCCTGCAAGACAAGAGCAGCACGCTTACCGAAGACATCTTCGGCAAGCTGACCAGCTGGCAGATCGCGCGCCTGGCCCGCCACCCGCGCCGTCCGTACACCCTGGACTACATCGACCATATCTTTACCGAGTTCGATGAGCTGCACGGCGACCGTCACTTCTCCGACGACGCCGCCATCGTGGGCGGTATCGCTCGCCTGGACGACCAGCCAGTGATGGTCATCGGTCACCAGAAAGGCCGTGAAGTGCGCGAGAAAGTCCGCCGCAACTTCGGCATGCCGCGCCCTGAAGGCTACCGCAAGGCGTGTCGTCTGATGGAAATGGCCGAGCGCTTCAAGATGCCGATCCTGACCTTCATCGACACCCCGGGCGCCTACCCGGGTATCGACGCTGAAGAGCGCAACCAGAGCGAAGCGATTGCCTGGAACCTGCGGGTGATGGCGCGCCTGAAGACTCCGATCATCGCTACCGTGATCGGCGAAGGCGGTTCCGGCGGTGCATTGGCCATTGGCGTCTGCGACCAACTGAACATGCTGCAATATTCGACCTACGCGGTGATCTCGCCGGAAGGTTGTGCCTCGATCCTGTGGAAAACCGCCGAGAAAGCGCCGGATGCCGCGGAAGCCATGGGCATCACTGCCGATCGCCTGAAAGGCCTGGGTATCGTGGATAAAGTGATCGCTGAGCCATTGGGCGGCGCCCACCGTGACCCGGCTGCCGCTGCCGCGACCATTCGTGCCGAACTCAGCTCGCAACTGGCGATGCTCAAGAAGTTCGACAACGAGGCGCTGCTGGCCCGTCGTTACGAGCGCCTGATGAGCTACGGTCTCTAAGCCGACGCCTTCTAAAATGTGGGAGCTGGCTTGTGTGGGAGCGGGCTTGCCTGCGATAGCATCAACTCGGTGCACTAGATAAACCGAGTTGCCTGCATCGCGGGCAAGCCCGGCTCCCACATTTGTTTTGTGTATGCTTGGCTATCGTGTTCCAGTTTTGCGGCGGTACTTTGCGATGAAACCAACTCTGCCCGCCAAGCTCCTGCAAATCCTCGCTCCCTGGCGCAACGCCCCGGCCTGGCATATCGCCTTCTCCGGCGGCCTCGACTCCACCGTCCTGCTGCACCTCCTGGCCACGCTGGCCAAAATCGACAAGCTCCCGCCACTCAGCGCTATCCATGTTCATCATGGGCTGCAAGCTGCGGCGGATGCGTGGCCGGCCCATTGCCAGTCCGTGTGCGACGCCTTGTGCGTGCCTCTGCGGGTGATCCGCGTGCAAGTGCAACAAGGTGCAAGCCTGGAGCGCGCGGCCCGTAACGCGCGGTATCAGGCGTTTGCCGAGGTCACCGGGGCAGGGGAGTTGCTGGTCACGGGCCAGCACCGTGACGATCAGGCAGAAACCTTACTGTTTCGGCTGTTGCGTGGGGCTGGCGTGCGTGGCCTGGCGGCAATGCCCGCGCAGCGCCCTTTGGCAGATGGCTATCTGGTGCGACCCTTGCTGGATGTGTCTCGCGCCGAGCTTGAAGCCTACGCCCGTGAACATCAATTGACCTGGATCGAAGACCCGTCGAACGCTGATCCGCGTTTCTCCCGCAATTACCTGCGCCACCATGTTTTCCCACGCCTGACCGAACGTTGGCCCCAAGCCGTCAGCACCATGGCCCGCAGCGCCGAACATCTGAGCGAAGCCCACGGCTTGCTCGACGAACTGGCGCAGATGGACCTGCTGGCCGCCAGCCAGCACCCGGTGTTTCCCTGGCTGGCATTGCCTTCGCTGACCCTTGAACCGCTTGCCGCGCTCTCCGAGGCCCGCCAGCGCAACGCACTTAGGCACTGGCTGACACCGCTGACACGCTTGCCCGACAGCGACCACTGGACCGGCTGGGCGACCTTGCGCGACGCCAAACACGATGCACAGCCACTGTGGCGCCTGGCCGACGGTCAATTGCACCGTTGTGGTGGGCTTATCTGGTGGTTACCTGCCAGTTGGTCGGAATTTTCTGACGCATCGGTGAGCTGGCCGCACCCGCAAAACCCACTACAGTTACCCGGTAACGGTCAAGTGCGCTTCAGCGGCAGTGCACCCGAAGGCCCCCTGAGCATCCGTTATCGCCAGGGCGGTGAAATCATGGAATTGCCAGGCCGGGGCCGGCGCGACCTGAAGCGCTTGCTTAACGAAAGTGCGGTGCCAGGCTTCATCCGTGGCAGATTGCCGCTGCTGTATCAGGGCCAGCAATTGCTGGCTGTGGCCAACCTGCCGGGGCTTGCGGCGGGTGGCGGTACCGGCTGGCAATTACATTGGATGCCACCAACCTGCGATCAAGGTTTGAGCTGATAGAGCCTTTCCGGTAGACTACGCTCCCTTCTTGATACAACTTCTGTGGATTCGCCTGAATCGCAGCAGTTGCCGATTACCAAGCAGTCTTTGCTGGGCGATTCCAAAAAATGTGTAGCGATCAACGTACCGGTGTTTCATTGCTGGTCTGTCACAACGCGGCGGTTTTTTTGAAAGGTGCACTGTGATTAATGCAGGTGATCGGGGGCTTCGGCCTTCCTTCGCTTTCCCCGGCGGCTCGGACCGCTTTAACGCAGACTTCTAGGGTTTTTCATGACGCGCTACATATTCGTCACGGGCGGTGTTGTTTCTTCATTGGGGAAAGGCATTGCCTCCGCTTCATTGGCGGCCATCCTGGAGGCGCGGGGACTTAAGGTCACCATGCTCAAGCTGGACCCGTACATCAACGTTGACCCGGGCACCATGAGCCCGTTCCAGCACGGTGAAGTGTTCGTCACCCACGACGGCGCCGAGACCGACCTGGACCTGGGCCACTACGAGCGGTTCATCCGCACGACCATGACCCAGAACAACAACTTCACCACCGGCCGTGTCTACGAGCACGTGCTGCGCAAGGAGCGCCGTGGTGACTACCTGGGTGCAACCATCCAGGTGATCCCGCACATCACCGACGAAATCAAGCGCCGCATCATCAAGGGTGCAGGCGATGCCGACGTGGCGATGGTCGAGATCGGTGGCACCGTGGGTGACATCGAATCCCAACCGTTCCTCGAAGCCATCCGCCAGTTGCGTTTCGAAGTCGGCGCCAAGCGCGCGATGCTGATGCACCTGACGCTGGTGCCGTACATCGCCACCGCCGGCGAAACCAAAACCAAGCCTACCCAGCACTCGGTCAAGGAACTGCGTTCCATCGGCCTGCAGCCGGACGTGCTGGTGTGCCGCTCCGACCACGCGATCGACATCGCGTCCCGTCGCAAGATCGCCCAGTTCACCAACGTTGAAGAACGTGCGGTAATCGCCCTGGAAGACGCCGACACCATCTACAAGATCCCGGGCATCCTGCATTCCCAGGGCCTGGATGATTTTGTCGTCGAGCGCTTCGGCCTGCAGTGTGGCGGCGCCGATCTGTCCGAGTGGGAAGCCGTGGTCGACGCCAAGCTCAACCCTGAGCATGAAGTCACCATCGCCATGGTCGGCAAGTACATGGAGCTGCTGGATGCCTACAAGTCGCTGATCGAAGCGATGAGCCACGCGGGCATCAGCAACCGTACCAAGGTCAACCTGCGCTACATCGACTCCGAAGACATCGAGAACCAGGGCACTGCGCTGCTGGAAGGCGTTGACGCCATCCTGGTTCCGGGCGGCTTCGGTCTGCGTGGCGTGGAAGGCAAGATCACTGCCGTCCAGTACGCTCGTGAGAACAAGGTGCCGTACCTGGGGATCTGCCTGGGCATGCAAGTGGCGGTCATCGAGTTCGCCCGTAACGTGATGGGCTGGAAAGACGCCAACTCCACCGAGTTCGATCGCACCAGCGGTCATCCGGTCGTGGGCCTGATCACCGAGTGGGAAGATGCCACCGGCGCCGTCGAAACCCGTACCGAAGCCTCCGACCTGGGCGGCACCATGCGCCTCGGCGCGCAGGATTGCCTGCTGGAGCCGGGGTCCCTGGTTCACGATTGCTACGGCAAGGACGTGATTGTCGAGCGTCACCGTCACCGCTACGAAGTGAACAACAACCTGCTGCCGAAAATCATGGAAGCCGGCCTGAAAATCTCCGGTCGTTCCGGTGATGGCGCGCTGGTTGAAGTGGTTGAAGCACCGGATCATCCATGGTTCGTGGCTTGCCAGTTCCACCCGGAGTTCACCTCGACCCCGCGCGACGGTCACCCGTTGTTCAGCGGCTTCGTTAAAGCAGCACTGACGCAACATCAGAAGAAGGCGTAAACCTGATGGCCCAGAAGATCATTCGCGTAGGCGACATCGAGATTGCCAACGACAAGCCCATGGTGCTGTTCGGCGGCATGAACGTGCTGGAAAGCCGCGACATGGCGATGCAGGTCTGTGAAGAGTACGTGAAGGTGACCGAGAAACTCGGTATCCCCTACGTATTCAAGGCCAGCTTCGACAAGGCCAACCGTTCGTCCGTGACCTCCTACCGCGGCCCGGGCCTTGAAGAAGGCATGCGGATCTTCCAGGACATCAAGCAAGCCTTCGGCGTGCCGATCATCACCGACGTCCACGAGCCTGAGCAGGCTGCCGTGGTTGCCGAGGTGTGCGACATCATCCAGTTGCCGGCCTTCCTGTCGCGCCAGACCGACCTCGTGGTCGCGATGGCCAAGACCGGCGCTGTGATCAATATCAAGAAAGCCCAGTTCCTCGCGCCTCAGGAAATGAAACATATCCTGAACAAGTGCGTGGAAGCGGGTAACGACCAGTTGATCCTCTGCGAGCGTGGTTCGAGTTTCGGCTACAACAACCTCGTGGTGGACATGCTCGGTTTCGGCATCATGAAACAGTTCGAATACCCAGTGTTCTTCGACGTGACCCACGCGCTGCAAATGCCCGGTGGTCGCGCCGATTCCGCTGGCGGGCGCCGTGCCCAGGTACTGGACCTGGCCAAGGCCGGCATCAGCCAGTCCCTGGCAGGTTTGTTCCTGGAAGCCCATCCGGACCCGGACAACGCCAAGTGCGACGGCCCATGCGCCCTGCGCCTGGACAAGCTGGAGCCATTCCTGGCCCAGTTGAAGCAGTTGGACGACCTGGTCAAGAGTTTTCCGACGGTAGAGACCGCGTAAGCGCCATTTCTCCGGTAGACTTTCCCTCGCTTTACGCTCAGGCCCGCAGGCCTGAGCCTTGTCGCCTGCAAGCCTGCCCGTTGTTCCACCCTTGCGGTCGGTCAAAAGATTTCCTTCAGCTGCGTCGTTTTCGTCAACTTTGGAGTGTTTACAACAATGGCAAAAATCGTCGACATCAAAGGTCGTGAAGTTCTCGACTCCCGTGGCAACCCTACCGTCGAAGCCGACGTGCTTCTCGATAACGGCATCATCGGCAGCGCCTGCGCGCCGTCCGGTGCTTCCACAGGTTCCCGCGAAGCACTGGAACTGCGTGATGGCGACAAGAGCCGTTACCTGGGCAAGGGTGTACTCAAGGCGGTGGCCAACATCAATGGCCCGATCCGCGACCTGCTGCTGGGCAAGGATCCACTTGACCAGAAAGCCCTCGATCACGCGATGATCAAGCTCGACGGTACCGAAAACAAAGGCAGCCTGGGCGCCAACGCCATCCTCGCCGTGTCCCTGGCCGCTGCCAAGGCCGCTGCACAGGACCAGGACCTGCCGCTGTACGCCCACATCGCCAACCTGAACGGCACTCCGGGTGTCTACTCGATGCCGGTTCCGATGATGAACATCATCAACGGTGGCGAGCACGCTGATAACAACGTCGACATCCAGGAATTCATGGTGCAGCCGGTTGGCGCCAAGACCTTCTCCGAAGGCCTGCGCATGGGCACCGAGATTTTCCATCACCTCAAGGCTGTGCTGAAGGCCCGTGGCCTGAGCACTGCAGTGGGTGACGAAGGTGGTTTTGCGCCGAACCTGGCGTCCAACGAAGACGCACTGAAAGTGATCTCCGAAGCCGTGGCCAACGCTGGCTACAAGCTGGGCACCGACGTGACCCTGGCCCTGGACTGCGCGGCCAGCGAATTCTACGAAGACGGCAAGTACAACCTGTCCGGCGAAGGCCACGTGTTCACCTCGGAAGGTTTTGCTGACTACCTCAAGGGCCTGACCGAGCGCTACCCGATCATCTCGATCGAAGACGGCCTGGACGAGTCCGACTGGGCTGGCTGGAAAGTGTTGACCGACAAGATCGGCGAGAAGATCCAGCTGGTGGGCGACGACCTGTTCGTGACCAACACCAAGATCCTGAAAGAAGGCATCGACAAAAAGATCGCCAACTCGATCCTGATCAAGTTCAACCAGATCGGCACCCTGACCGAAACCCTGGAAGCCATCCAGATGGCCAAGGCTGCGGGCTACACCGCCGTGATCTCCCACCGCTCCGGCGAAACCGAAGACTCGACCATTGCCGACCTGGCCGTGGGCACTTCGGCTGGGCAGATCAAGACCGGTTCCCTGTGCCGTTCCGATCGCGTTTCCAAGTACAACCAATTGCTGCGTATCGAAGAGCAACTGGGCGGCAAAGCCAAGTACAACGGTCGCAGCGAGTTTCGCGGCTGATTGTTAAATGGTAAAAGGTCAGCGGATTACGTCGGAAAAATCACGGCAGCGTGAATTTCGGCGCTAATCTCATGACTAACAAGCACAAGCCTGGTTTTTCCAGGCTTCGTGCTATCAGTTGCTGCAAAAGTTTTGCATGGCTGTCTTTTTTCACTGGATACCCGATATTCGATGCGCAGTCCCAATTGGTTGTTCCTCGTCTTGCTCTTGCTGCTGGCTGGCCTGCAGTACCGCCTTTGGGTGGGGAATGGCAGCTTGGCGCAGGTCACCGAACTGACCCAGCAAATTGCCGCACAGCACGCCGAAAACGAGGTGTTGCTGGAGCGCAATCGCGTGCTCGATGCCGAAGTACTTGAATTGAAAAAAGGCATGGAGACCGTTGAAGAGCGGGCTCGCCATGAGTTGGGCATGGTCAAGGAGGGCGAAACCCTCTACCAGTTGGCCCAATGAGCATTTCGTCACCGGCCTTCTGGGCCGTGATTCCTGCCGCGGGCGTGGGTGCCCGTATGGCCGCGGACCGTCCCAAGCAGTACTTGCAATTGGGTGGGCGCACTATTCTCGAACACAGCCTTGGCTGTTTCCTCGATCATCCGGGCCTCAAGGGGCTGGTGGTCAGCGTTGCGATGGATGACCCTTACTGGCCGACCCTGGCTTGCGCCACCGACCCACGCATTGTGCGCGTTGACGGCGGCGAAGAGCGCTCGGGTTCGGTGCTCAATGCCTTGCTTTACCTGCACGGCCAGGGCGCGAGCGATGACGATTGGGTGCTGGTGCATGACGCCGCCCGGCCGAACCTCAGCCGCGATGACCTGGACAAGTTGCTCTTTGAACTGGCCGACGACAGCGTGGGTGGGCTGCTGGCCGTGCCGGCGCGGGACACCCTCAAGCGCGCCGACAAGCACGGGCGCGTGTTGGAAACGGTTGATCGCACGCCGATCTGGCAGGCCTACACCCCGCAGATGTTCCACCTTGGCGCGCTGCACCGGGCCTTGGCCGACAGCCTGGTCTCGGACGTGGTCATCACCGACGAAGCCTCGGCCATGGAATGGGCCGGGCATGCGCCTCGCCTGATCGAAGGCCGTTCCGACAACCTCAAGGTCACGCGCCCGGAAGACCTTGAATGGCTGCGCCAGCGTCGGACTTTCCAGTCTTCCTGACGCTCACACCGTCATCTGTTCAACCCCGGCCGGGGTCTTGAACTCATCCACCAGTGCCTGAATGCTGTCGAACGGTTTGCCGTCCACGGCCCAACCGGGCGCGCTGATGGCGTATCGGCCGCCCTGTTGATCGATCCTGAAATGGCGTACGTCGCCTCGCCGTGAACGGTAGTGAAGGTGTGCCGGTGTCGTGACGGTGGCCGGGGTCAGCATGAACTGGCCTGGCTTGGTCAGCAGCGTCTGTGGCGTCCTGGCCTGGGGCTGGGAGGGGGCGGGCGCCGGTTGCGCCGGGCGTTGCAAGCTGGCGCGGTCCACCCGCAGGACCAGGTTGGCCTTGACCGTTCCCTCACCCTTGCCGATGCCCAGGCTGGCGGTGCGTCCCGTGTCCACTTCGACGCCGAGGTGCCCGCCAGCCGCTGCATCCTCGATCCGCAGGCCGATGCTGCCGGTGAGTTCGGCGATCCCCGGAATCCCTTTGTAGGTATTGGTATGGCTGTCACCCACCAGTGCGACCCATTTTCCCGGGCGCGGCTTGGTGGTCTGGATCCATTGAATCACCTCGGTGGCGTAGTAGTTCATCATGCGCTGGCGCAAGTTGTCGGCGGTATCGGGCAGGTCGCGCAGCATGTAGCTGACAGTGCAGTCGATCGGCTGGATTTTGATCCCGGCGTCACGGGCTGCGGTGACGATGTTGACGAACGAGTAGTGCCGGTCGCGCAACGGCGGGTAGATGTTGTTGAGGAAGCCCTTGAGTTCCTCGGGCATCACCGCGCTTCGGGTACGGTAGAACGCCTTGAGCAAGGGCATGTGTACATCCGTCAGCAGATGCTCGAAATAGAGGCGTTTGACCCCCTCGCTGGCCAACAGCGGCATGTTGTTGATCAGGAACGCCTTGCTCGACAGGGCTCCATGGCTTTCGCCGATCACCAGGCCGTCGCTGGCGTGCAGCAGTTTTTGAATGATGGTCGGCTGCGATTCATTCAGGCTGAGCCTTGGAAGCACGGGCCGCATCGGTGAAAACGACAAGTTGGCAAAGAATATCGTGGCATCTTCAGACAGCTTGGTTCTTTTCTCGAAAAACAACTTGCGGGTGTCTTTCACCGGCTGGGCACCGCTGCCCACGGGTTCAAAGTTTTCCGAAAACGAACTGGTGTCGGTGAGCATCTCCGAAACGGTCTCGCGTGCGGGGGGTGGCATCTCGTAGGCACTGTAGAACGTCGAGTGTTGCGGGCCGCCGAACAGCGTGTAGACCCTTTGCCAGGCATTGCGAAATGCGCCTCCGCCGGCCAGCCCGGCCGTGCGCCACTTCAGGTCGGCGCTCTGGATGGCATACAGGCCGGTGGATTGCAGCGTGTTTGGCGCGTTGGGAGCCATTACGAACAGTTCGAAGAAGCCTGATTCATTGGGGGTCTTGTAGGTCAGGTACAGGTCGCCGTGAATCCGGATGGTCTGCAGGCCGCCGGGAGTCATCCGTGGGTTCAGGGTGCGCGTCTCGGTGTTGGCCGCCATGGAGGTTTCGTTGATGGCGCTGACGCTGATCCGGCCCGCATCCTGGCGTACTGCCGGGCCCAGGGTGGGGCGCAGGCTTTCGAGGCCCTTGAGCCCCTTGGACACGCCATGGGCGACCACCGGCAGCGCGTTAAGGGCGCCGAATACAATGCGCTCCTTCGCGTGGGGTTTGCCGCGCAGCAGGTCGTCGGCACCCACCACCATTTCAGTCGCGCCGGAGGTCAGGAAGCAAAATTCCGCCAGTAGCGCGTTGCCCATGGCCAGTGCCACGGGAACCGCCAGGATGCAGGCTTTTTCCAGGGCATCCAGGGTGTCGGCCTTGAGCGTATCCAGGGGCGAAATAAAGCTTCGCGCCGCTACTTTTGCAAGGCGTACCCTGATCTGCCGGGCGATGAACTCAAACGGGTTACTGCCCAGTGCCGGATACATCGGGTTATTGATGTACTGCTCGGGATCCCAGTAGTTATCGGCCCGCAGGCTGTTGAACAAACCCGGGGAGGTTGCCGGCTTCGGAAACACCGCCATCCCCACCAGTGCCTCCTCCACGCCGCTGTAGATCAGGCCGGAGTCGATGGCGTCCTCGTCGAAGTGTTGGGTCAGCGACTTGCGTTGAGTGGCGTCCCTTGCCGTTTCCACCAGCCAACTGCGCATGTCTGCCGGGTTATTGAACCCATGGAAGGGCGAGGAGTTGCCCGGGATATAGAGCAGGGTCACCTGGCTTTGGTTATCGGTGATGGTCAGGATGTCGGTGGATTCGCTGTTGTGAACGCGCAATAGCCGCAGGGACAGGTTTGGGTCGAGGCGATAGGGCTCCTGGAAATCCTCCAGGGTGAGGTTGTCGTGGTTCTTGTCGATGCCGATTCCCGCCGCCCGTGCCGCCAGCTGTCTCTCTGCCACGGTCAGGGTGAACTCATGGAACTGTTCCAGATAGGCTTTGGTGAACGCGATGCGCATCAGGGTGTTGTAGTTTTCCCGGTGGCTGTTCCAGAACTTGCCGATCGCCTCGTCGTAGGTTTGTTCGAAATGGCTTGAGTTAACGATGTGCCTGAAGGTTTTTGGTGAAATCTGCAGCTGCGTGCTCGGGTCGTAAACCTGGGGCTGGCTTTGCAGATACAGCGCCTCATAACGCCTTGGCGGGATCCAGCCCGAGACGATGAACTCTTCGTTGAACATTGCCGGAATCCGGTTATCCATCAAGCGAGGCAGCTCGCTGACAATATTGAAATAAGGTGCAGTGGTGGAAAACCCGGTGGTATTGAGCATGCCGCCCGGGGGCTGGGGCGCATTGCAGACCATGGCCTCGGTCAGCGACATCGACTGGATCACCACGGCGGTGAAGGCCGCATTGGGATTGTCGGTGTTGTATTCGAGGGTGGCGAGGAGGGTGGTATCCGGGTCGAACTCGACCTGGCTGAGGGGCTGTACCCGCTCGCGGATCAACTGGGCGGCGATTCGCGAAGGTACGGGGAAATCCGCCAGGACCTTGCGAACGAAATGACTGATGCGCTGGAGTTGCGGGCCGTTGGTTATCATGGGGGTGCCTGGTTACGCAGTAAAAAAGGCTATTTACCGGCACTCAGGCGCTGCATGGGCGGTAGCTGTCTATCGCAGGTAGACGGGATGGTTGCCCAGGCCCTCCTTGAGAAAGTCCACCAGTTTTCGCACCTTGGGCGAAAGGTGGCGTTGTTGCGGGTACAGCGCCCAAACTGCGGTGTTGGGCGGTTGATGGGCTTCGAGTAACGACACCAGTGCGCCGCTGTGCAAATGCTCCAGCACGTAATAGTCCGGCAATTGGCAAAGACCGACACCTTGCAGGGCCGCATCCAGCACCGCTTGCCCGCTGTTGCAGCGCCAGTTTCCCTGTACACGCTGGGAAAATTCGCGCCCGTCCTGGGCCAGTTGCCAAATATCCGAGCTGCCGATCAGGCAGTTATGCCGGCTTAACTCCGACAAGCTATGTGGCCGCCCGTACCTGGCCAGGTAGGACGGTGACGCGCACAGGTACATACGCCGCGGCGCGAGGCGGCTGGCAACCATGCGCGAATCCGCCAGGCGCCCGAGGCGAATCGCCAGGTCCAGGCCTTCGTGCACCAGGTCCAGCTGGCGGTTGGTCAATTCCACGTCCACGCGCAATTGCGGATAAAGCGCCATGAACCGCGTCACCAGCGGCACGATAAAACGCTCGCCGTAAGCCACTGCGCAGGTCATGCGCAACATTCCCTTGGGCTCGCTGGCCAGGTCGCCCACGGCGCGCAAGGCTTCTTCGCGACCGTCCTGCAATCGCTGGCAATGTTGCAGGAAGGTCTGGCCGGCTTCGGTCAGTGTCACCTTGCGCGTGCTGCGATACAGCAAGCGTGTTTGCAGGCGCTCTTCCAGTCGCGCGACCTGGCGGCTGATATGGGACGACGACACGCCCAGGCGCTCGGCGGCCGCGGTGAATTGGCTGCATTCGGCCACGGCGACGAACTCGTCGATGCCCTCCCAGCGGTTTTCCAGCATGCTGATTGTCCCTGTACGGCAATAATGTTTTGCTTTTGTCTGGATTATTAATCAGATGAGCATGTTTTACACTGCCGGCCTTACGTTTTTAACCCGATGGAGAAACCGGATGATCAAGTCCCGCGCGGCCGTAGCCTTCGAAGCCAAGAAACCCCTCGAGATCGTTGAAGTGGATGTGGCCATGCCCAAGGCGGGCGAGGTGCTGTTGCGGGTGGTGGCGTCCGGTGTGTGCCATACCGATGCCTACACCCTGTCGGGCGCGGACCCGGAAGGCATTTTCCCGTCGATCCTCGGCCACGAAGGCGGCGCCGTGGTTGAAGCCATCGGCGAAGGCGTGACCTCGGTGGCGGTGGGCGACCACGTGATCCCTCTGTACACCCCGGAATGCGGCAAGTGCAAATTCTGCCTGTCAGGCAAGACCAACCTCTGCCAGGCGATTCGCGCCACCCAGGGCAAAGGCCTGATGCCCGACGGTACTTCGCGCTTTTCCTACAAGGGCCAGCCGATTTTCCACTACATGGGCACTTCGACCTTCTCCGAATACACCGTGCTGCCGGAAATCTCCGTGGCCAAGATTCCCAAAGAAGCGCCGCTGGAAAAAGTCTGCCTGCTGGGCTGTGGCGTCACCACCGGTATCGGTGCAGTGATCAACACCGCCAAGGTCAAGCCAGGCGACACCGTGGCCATCTTCGGCCTGGGCGGCATCGGCCTGTCGGCGGTGATCGGCGCGGTGAAAGCCAAGGCCGGCCGCATCATTGCCATCGACATCAACCCGGCCAAGTTTGAAATCGCCAGGCAGCTGGGTGCCACCGACTGCATCAACCCGAAAGACTACGACCGCCCGATCCAGGACGTGATCGTCGATTTGACCGACGGCGGCGTCGACTTTTCCTTCGAGTGCATCGGCAATGTCCAGCTGATGCGTGCGGCCCTTGAGTGCTGCCACAAAGGTTGGGGCGAGTCGGTGATCATCGGCGTGGCCGGCGCCGGCCAGGAAATTGCTACCCGTCCGTTCCAACTGGTCACCGGCCGCGTCTGGCGCGGTTCGGCGTTCGGCGGCGTGCGCGGTCGCAGCGAGTTGCCAAGCTATGTGGAAATGGCCCAGGCCGGTGAAATCCCGCTGGATACGTTCATCACCCACACCATGGGCCTGGAAGATATCAACAAGGCGTTTGACCTGATGCATGAAGGCAAGAGCATCCGCACCGTCATTCACTTCTGAGGTCGGCCATGAGTCTGGAAAACCTGTCGTGCCAGAAAAGCTTCGGCGGCTGGCATAAACGCTACAAGCATCATTCCGACGTGCTGGGTTGCGACATGACCTTCGCCGTGTACCTGCCGCCGCAAGCGGAGCAGGGCGGCAAATTGCCGGTGCTGTACTGGCTGTCGGGCCTGACCTGCACCGATGAGAACTTCATGCAGAAGGCCGGCGCGCAACGCATGGCAGCCGAGCTGGGGTTGATCATTGTTGCGCCGGACACCAGCCCGCGCGGCCCCGGTGTGCCGGGTGATCCGGACAACGCCTGGGACTTTGGCCTGGGCGCCGGTTTCTACCTGAACGCCACCCAGGAGCCCTGGGCCCAGCACTATCGGATGCATGACTACGTGGTGCAGGAGTTGCCGGCATTGGTCGAGGCGCATTTCCCGGCGTCGGCCAAACGCGGGATCAGCGGCCACTCCATGGGCGGCCACGGCGCGCTGGTGTGTGCCTTGCGCAACCCGGGGCGTTATCAGTCGGTGTCGGCGTTCTCGCCGATCAACAACCCGATGGATTGCCCGTGGGGCCAGAAGGCATTCTCCCGCTACCTCGGCGAAGAGCGCTCGAAATGGCGCGAATGGGATGCCTGCGTGTTGATCAGCGAAGCCTCGGAAAAGCTGCCATTGCTGGTGGACCAGGGCGACCGCGACGATTTCCTCGCGGTGCAGCTCAAGCCTGAAGCGTTGCAACAGGCGGCCAGGGCGGCGAACCATCCGCTGGAGCTGCGCCTGCAACCGGGCTATGACCACAGCTACTTCTTTATCGCCAGCTTCATCGAAGACCATTTACGCCATCACGCGCGCGCTTTGCTCGGTTAATGTGAGGCAAAAGTAGGTAGAATCACGCCCTGAATTAAATCGGGGCGTTTTTTTATGCGTATTGGCCACGGCTATGATGTGCACCGTTTCGCCGAAGGCGATTTCATCACCCTGGGCGGCGTGCGGATCGCGCACCACCACGGGTTGCTGGCTCATTCCGACGGCGACGTGGTGCTGCATGCCTTGAGCGATGCCTTGCTCGGCGCAGCCGCGTTGGGCGACATCGGCAAGCACTTTCCGGACACCGACCCGACCTTCAAGGGCGCGGACAGCCGTGTGCTGTTGCGTCACGTGGTCGGCTTGATCCATGCCAAGGGCTGGAAGGTCGGCAACGTCGACAACACCATCGTCGCCCAGGCGCCCAAGATGGCCCCGCATATCGAAACGATGCGCGCGCTGATTGCCGCGGATCTTCAAGTTGAGTTGGATCAAGTGAACGTAAAAGCCACCACCACCGAAAAGCTCGGGTTTACCGGTCGCGAAGAGGGCATTGCCGTGCACTCCGTTGCCTTGTTGCTGCGCGCATGAATGATCTGCAACTGCTGGGCCCGCGTGCCTATGGCGAAGCCTTGGGCAGCGCTGTTCTGAAGGCCACCGCTGAAGACTTCCAGGTGGATGAAGTGCTGGATATCCCGCTGACCGGCGAGGGTGAACACCTGTGGTTGTGGGTGGAAAAGCGCGGCCTGAATACCGAAGAGGCGGCGCGGCGGATTGCCAAGGCGGCGGGCGTGCCGTTGCGTACCGTCAGCTACGCCGGGCTCAAGGACCGCCAGGCGCTGACACGCCAGTGGTTCAGCGTGCAGTTGCCGGGCAAGGCGGACCCGGACCTGAGCGCGGCTGAAAACGACACCCTGAAGATCCTCAAGACCGGCCGTCACAAGCGCAAGCTGCAGCGCGGCGCGCATTCGGCCAACGGTTTTACCTTGCGCCTGACCCAGTTTGCCGGGGATGCGGCGGCCATCGACGCCCGCCTGCAACTGATCGCCAGGCAAGGCATTCCCAACTATTTCGGCGCCCAGCGTTTCGGCCATAACGGCGGCAACGTCGTCGATGCCCGTGACTGGGCGGCGCGCAAGGCCTTGCCGGAGCAGCGCAATGTGCGTTCGCGCCTGCTCTCGACGGCCCGCAGCTTCCTGTTCAATAAAGTGCTGGCGGCGCGGGTGGCCGATGGTTCCTGGCAGCGCGCCCAGGTCGGTGACTTGCTGGCGTTTACCGACAGCCGCAGCTTTTTCCCGGCGGGGGAGGCTGAATGCAGCGACCCGCGCCTGGCAATCCTCGACCTGCATCCCACCGGCCCGCAGTGGGGCGAAGGTGATTCGCCGGCGGCGGGAGCAACCTTCGCGCTGGAACAGGCGATTGCCGACGGTGAAGCCGAACTGCGGGATTGGCTGGTGAATGCCGGCATGAGCCAGGAACGTCGCATTCTTCGACTGCCCATTGGCGGGTTGACGTGGCATTATCCCGAACCTGACATTCTGCAATTGGAATTCGTCCTGCCGGCTGGATGCTTCGCCACTGTCTTGGTGCGCGAGCTTGTAGATCTGGTGCCGGTGGGGCAGACGGACAGCCCATGCGTATTCTGATATCTAACGACGACGGGGTCACTGCACCCGGCCTTGCCGCGCTTCATGCTGCGCTGGCGGATTACGCCGAGTGCGTGGTGGTTGCCCCGGACCAGGACAAAAGCGGCGCCAGCAGCTCGCTGACGCTCGACCGTCCGTTGCATACACAGACGTTGCCCAACGGCTTTATCAGCGTGAATGGCACGCCGACCGACTGCGTGCACCTGGCGATCAACAGCCTGCTGGACCGCGAGCCGGACCTGGTGGTTTCCGGGATCAACCTGGGCGCCAACCTGGGTGACGACGTGCTGTATTCCGGTACGGTGGCGGCAGCCCTTGAAGGGCGCTTCCTCGGTCGGACCTCGTTCGCTTTTTCGTTTGCGTCCCGTCAATTGGACAACCTGGCGACTGCGGCCTATTTCGCCCGCAAGCTGGTGGAGGCCCATGACACCCTGGTCCTGCCGCCGCGCACGGTGCTCAACGTCAATATTCCCAATCTGCCCCTGGACCACATTCGCGGTATCCAGCTGACCCGCCTCGGCCACCGTGCCCGTGCGGCAGCGCCGCTGAAGGTGGTCGACCCGCGTGGCAGGGAAGGGTACTGGATTGCCGCTGCCGGCGATGCCGAGGACGGTGGCGAGGGCACTGACTTTCATGCGGTGATGCAAGGTTATGTCTCGATTACCCCGTTGCAACTCGATCGCACCTTCAGTGATGCCTTCAGTAGCCTCGATGGCTGGCTGGAGGGGCTGCGCTGATGGCTCGTGAACAAGACGACCTGCTGCGCCGGGGCATCGGGATGACCTCCCAGCGCACCCGCGAGCGATTGATCCAGCGCCTGTATGAAGAAGGGCTGTCCAATGCCCAGGTGCTGGAAGTCATCCGGCGTACCCCGCGGCATCTGTTTGTCGATGAAGCCCTGGCGCACCGCGCCTATGAAGACACAGCCTTGCCCATCGGCCACAACCAGACCATCTCCCAGCCCTATATGGTGGCGCGGATGAGTGAGTTGCTGCTGGCGGCGGGCCCGCTGGACAAGGTGCTGGAAATCGGCACCGGCTCCGGCTACCAGACGGCCGTGTTGTCGCAGCTGGTGGAGCGGGTGTTTTCCGTGGAGCGCATCAAGGTGTTGCAAGACCGGGCCAAGGAACGCCTGGTGGAGTTGAACCTGCGCAACGTGGTGTTCCGTTGGGGTGATGGCTGGGAAGGCTGGCCGGCACTGGCGCCATACAACGGCATTATCGTCACCGCCGTGGCGACCGACGTGCCCCAGGCGTTGCTCGATCAACTGGCTCCCGGCGGGCGCCTGGTGATTCCGGTGGGCTCCGGCGAAGTGCAACAATTAATGTTGATCATTCGCGAGGAAGAGGGCTTTTCCCGGCATGTGCTCGGCGCCGTGCGTTTTGTCCCGCTGCTCAACGGTCCGCTGGCCTGATCAATTATTCCTGCGTACTGAATTCTATTGCCGGGTATGTGTCTTACAGCGGGGTCTGTTGAGTCCACATCATCAGCCGTCGGAGTTAAACATGATGAAATTTTCTTTAGAGTCGTGTTTCCAGTAAAAACCCAACGGCCAGTTATACTTGCGTCATATTTCAAGCCTGATACAGGCGTTCATAGTCAGCCACCACAAAGGGAGCGGCGGGTGAGTCTCACGGTCATTGCACAGCGTATGAGTCAAACAAGCTTTCAGCGACTGGTGATTGGCCTTGTCTTGAGTTCCTTGCTGGCGGCTTGTTCAAGCACGCCATCCGGTGGTGCGCGGGTGGTCGACCGCAATAACGCGGTACCGCAGAAACCTACCGTTACCACTGGCCAATACGTCGTGCGCAAGGGCGATACGATGTTCTCGATCGCCTTTCGTTATGGCTGGGATTACAAGGCGCTCGCCGCCCGTAACAACATCCCTGTGCCGTACACGATACATCCAGGTCAGACCATTCGTTTCGATGGACGAACCGGTTCAACACCGACCGCGGTTGTCACAAACACGGCTTCTTCGCCGTCGTCTTCGAGCAAGACCACCATCATCACCCGGCCTGTAGGCACCGCCGCGCCTAGCGTTGCGAGCAAGCCGGCACCTGCGCCGATGCCGCCGGCGGGGCCTGCACCGACCGGCTGGGGATGGCCCTCAAATGGCATCCTTATTGGAAAATTCTCTTCAAACGGTAGTTTGAATAAAGGCATTGATATCGCCGGGGATTTGGGACAGCCTGTTTTAGCTGCGTCTGATGGGACAGTGGTATACGCCGGGAGTGGTT
This sequence comes from Pseudomonas sp. W2I6, assembly GCF_030815935.1. Taxonomy (NCBI): domain Bacteria; kingdom Pseudomonadati; phylum Pseudomonadota; class Gammaproteobacteria; order Pseudomonadales; family Pseudomonadaceae; genus Pseudomonas; species Pseudomonas sp. W2I6. Next base: position 437,931 of record NZ_JAUSXJ010000001.1, read on the forward strand.
TACGGGGCTACGGCGAGCTGGTCATCATCAAACACAGCGATACCTACGTCAGTGCCTACGGTCACAACCGCAGGCTGTTGGTTCGGGAGGGGCAGCAGGTCAAAGTCGGACAGACAATTGCCGAAATGGGGTCAACTGGTACAGACCGGGTGAAACTGCACTTTGAGATTCGCCGCCAAGGGAAGCCTGTTGATCCGCTGCAATTCCTTCCCCGTCGTTGATGTGTTGCACAGCCTGTTCCTCACGTAGTAGGAACAGGCTCCAGCGTTGCCAAGGATAAAGGCGTCGCTTGAGCTTGAGGTCGAACTCACCAAAGGACTATAACAATGGCTCTCAGTAAAGAAGCGCCGGAGTTTGACATCGACGATGAGGTTCTCCTTATGGAGACTGTCATCGATACGGAATCGATGTCGAATGAGGGACCTGCTGTACCTTCAGTTCGCACCAAATCCAAGAACTCCACCGCGTTAAAGCAACACAAGTACATTGATTACACACGGGCGCTCGACGCGACTCAGTTGTACCTCAATGAAATCGGCTTTTCCCCTCTGCTCACTCCCGAAGAAGAAGTCCATTTTGCGCGCTTGTCGCAAAAGGGCGATCCGGCTGGGCGCAAGCGCATGATTGAAAGCAACCTGCGACTGGTGGTGAAAATCGCCCGACGCTACGTCAATCGTGGGCTGTCCCTGTTGGACTTGATCGAGGAAGGCAATCTCGGCCTGATCCGGGCGGTGGAAAAGTTCGACCCAGAGCGGGGCTTCCGCTTTTCGACCTACGCCACCTGGTGGATTCGTCAGACCATCGAACGGGCGATCATGAATCAGACCCGTACGATCCGGTTGCCGATCCATGTGGTCAAGGAGCTCAACGTCTACCTGCGGGCGGCGCGTGAGCTGACACAGAAACTCGATCATGAACCTTCGCCTGAAGAAATCGCCAACCTGCTGGAAAAACCGGTGGGAGAGGTCAAGCGCATGCTCGGTCTCAATGAGCGGGTGTCTTCCGTCGATGTCTCGCTGGGTCCGGATTCGGATAAAACCCTGCTGGACACCCTGACCGATGATCGTCCTACGGACCCATGTGAGTTGCTGCAGGACGACGATCTGTCGCAAAGCATCGACCAGTGGCTTTCGGAGCTGACGGACAAACAGCGTGAGGTGGTGATTCGCCGCTTCGGGCTGCGCGGCCACGAAAGCAGCACCCTGGAAGATGTTGGCCTGGAGATTGGCTTGACCCGTGAGCGGGTGCGGCAGATCCAGGTCGAGGGCCTCAAGCGCTTGCGCGAGATCCTCGAGAAGAATGGCTTGTCGAGTGAGTCGTTGTTTCAATAAACGACGCAGGATGAAATGTGGGAGCGGGCTTGTGTGGGAGCTGGCTTGCCTGCGATAGCATCACCTCGGTGCAACTGATAGATCGAGGTGATGCTATCGCGGGCAAGCCCGGCTCCCACATAGGTGGGCTCCCACATTTTTTTGTGCATGGAATTACATCGTGTGATTGGCAAATCCCGAGCGCAAAAAAAGCCCCTCTTTGCTCGTTCCCACGCTCTGCGTGGGAATGCAGCCCAGGACGCTCCGCGTCCCAAAGCGTGATGCAGAGCGTCACAAGAGGCATTCCCACGCAGAGCGTAGGAACGAGCGGGCACAAAAAAGCCCCGCTTTTGAGGGCGGGGCTTTTCGACTAAATCAGTACAAGTTAGATAACTTGAACTTCTTCAGCTTGCATGCCTTTCTGACCGCGGGTAGCGATGAAAGAAACCTGTTGGCCTTCTTTCAGGCTTTTGAAGCCGTCGGATTGGATAGCTTTGAAGTGAACGAACAGGTCGTCACCGGATTGTGGAGTGATGAAGCCGAAGCCTTTTTCATCGTTGAACCACTTAACGGTACCAGTTTGGCGATTAGACATGGTGTATCTCCTTGGACAAAGTTAACTGCGACTCAGGAAAAGCCCTGGCCGAGACTGAGTGCAAAGAGCAGGAAAAATTCTTGGAGATGGTTGGATCGAAATTCAACATATCGTGTAGAGATTCTCAGTGACACAAGCAGCACAGTGGCGCCACCTTAACCCTTTTTCCGGAACGTGCCAATGGTATTTCCGAAGGTTTCTCTATTTTCGTGACTGGCGGCACCCTGATACCGCACCAACACCCCACGATTGAAGGTGCGCCCCGCCCAGCAGGGGCTGCGCGGCGCCAAGAAAAACAGCCGCCCCTTTGAACCACGGGGCCAGCCCCGGTAAGATGCCCAACAGAATTTTTTCACCTCGCTATTCAGGACACCCGCCATGAGCATCAAATCGGACAAGTGGATTCGCCGCATGGCGCAAGAGCACGGCATGATCGAGCCCTTCGTGGAGCGCCAGATGCGTGGCGAAGGCGCTGAGCGGCTGATCTCGTTCGGGGTTTCCAGCTACGGCTACGACGTACGCTGCGCCGATGAGTTCAAGGTGTTCACCAACATCAACTCGGCAACCGTCGATCCGAAAAACTTCGACGAAAAAAGCTTCGTCGACGTCAAGAGCGACGTCTGCATCATCCCGCCAAACTCCTTTGCCCTGGCGCGCACCGTCGAATTCTTCCGTATCCCGCGTAATGTCCTGACTATCTGCCTGGGCAAAAGCACCTACGCGCGCTGCGGCATCATCGTCAACGTGACGCCGCTGGAGCCGGAATGGGAAGGGCACGTCACCCTGGAGTTCTCCAACACCACCACCTTGCCGGCAAAAATCTACGCCAACGAAGGCGTGGCGCAGATGCTGTTCTTCGAATCCGACGAAGAGTGCGAAGTGTCCTATAAGGACCGTGGCGGCAAGTATCAGGGCCAGCGCGGCGTCACTCTCCCACGCACTTGATCGAATCGTCTTACAGGCTAAGGGAATTTGTCAGCGGGCATGCACTCTATTGGGTGTACTGCCCCGACGCGTGCACAACGCGCCGGGCCACGCTTGAGGAGTCCCCTATGAAGCTCGATCCGCGAATCAGCGCCGAACTCGCCCGGCTTGAACCCAACCAGATTGGTGTGATGGCCTGGTCCTTGATGGCCGATCCCGCCGCAGGCGGCATTCCCGGCCAGCCAGGTCCCGATGATCCCTGGCCCAACCAGCCTGAAGAGCCTGGCGAACCCACTCTCCCTGACGAACCGCCTCCCGCCCCTGTGGCCTGACTTCCTGCACGTGTCGCCAATGGTCAGTTGCTCAACGCACTGGCCATACTTCCTGGTCTCCGATCACGAAGATCCGGCCGCCTTCTTCCTGCGTCACTGAATAACCCCCGGTAAAAGCGCCGAACGCCGGTAGCAGGCTGACTTGGTTGCCGATCAGGAAGCACGGCAGGCGCAGGCTTTGCCGGCCCTTGCCCCGCAGGCGATACACCGGATGCACGTGCCCGGCCAGCACATGGTGGCTGGCATGGGGGTCGGGCTCGTGCTGCAAGGCAAACGGGCCCATCAGCAAGGGTTCGGTCACCACCTCAATGTTCAGATCGCCGGGCGGGTCGCCAGCGCGTTTGTCGTGGTTGCCGCGAATCAGCGTGAGCGCCACGCCTGCATGACGCTCACGCCAGGCTCTCAGGGCGTTCAGGGTGCTGCTGGCGTGAGAGCCGGGCCCGTGGAGAAAGTCGCCGAGAAAGATCACCTGCGCGCCGGGGAAAGCCGCCAACAACCGGTCCAGGCGCTGCAGGTTGGCCGTCGTCGTGCCCTGTGGCACTGGCTGGCCCAGGCTGCGATAGGCCGACGCCTTGCCAAAATGCGCGTCGGCGATCAGCAGGCACTTTCTCGCAGGCCAGTACACCGCCTTGTCCGCGAGCAACCACAGCGCTTCTTCCGCCAGATGTATCGGGTAATGAGCGGGCATCAGGGCTTCCCGTTATCGGCGACTTTTTCCAGATCCTTGACCATCCGCGCAATCCGCTCCGAGAGTTTTTCCGAGCTCAGGCTTTCCCGAAAACGTTCCACCAGCAGCGGAAAGGCCAACGGCGTAGGCCGTTTGATGCGATGCAGGTCCAGCTTCAACCCAGACAGGTGGCGCAAGGTCTCTTCCAGGCGACGAATATCCAGCTCATCCCGCAGGACTTCTTCCCCGGCCTGGGTCAGCAGCAGGTTCTGCGGGTCATATTGCTTGAATACCTCAAAGAACAAACCGCTGGAAGCCTGGACCTGACGCGTACTTTTCGGCGCGCCCGGATAGCCTGCGAACACCAGCCCGGCGATCCGCGCGATCTCGCGAAAACGTCGCAGGGCCAGCTCACCGGCATTCAGGCTGGCTACCACGTCATCCAGCAGATGATTCGCGCTCAGCAGTTCGCCGCCCAATAACTCAGGCCAATCCACTTCGGTCGCACTCAACAGTTCCAGCCCATAGTCATTGACCGCAATCGAGAACGTCACCGCCTGCTGCCGGCTGACGCGCCAGGCCAGCAGGCTCGCCAGCCCCAGATGCACCTGGCGCCCGGCAAACGGATACAGGAACAGATGCCAGCCTTCCCGGGACTTGAGGGCCTCGGCCAGCAAGTGATCGCGGGTCGGCAGCCCGGACCAGCGCAGCTGGGTTTCCAGCAAGGGTTGCACCGCTTGCATCTCCGGGCCGAGATAGTGACCGTGGGCAGCCGCATCAAAGCGCTCGACCACCGCCTGGGCCAGCTCGTTGGAAAGAGGCATGCGCCCGCCGTTCCAGCGTGGCACGGCAGCCTTTTTCGCGGTGCTGCGCTTCACATAAGCCGTCATGTTTTCCACCCGTACCAACTCCAGCAAGCGGCCGGCGAACAGGAAACCATCCCCTGGCTTCAGTCGTGCAATAAAGCCTTCCTCGACACTGCCCAGGGTCTTGCCACCGCCGCCTTTGCTCCAGAATTTCAGCTGGATGCTGGCGTCGCTGACGATCGTACCCACGCTCATGCGATGGCGCCGCGCCAGGCGTGCGTCGGGGACGCGCCAGATGCCGTGTTCGTCCGGCTCGACCCGGCGGTAATCCGGGTAGGCCGTCAGTGACAGGCCACCATGGCGCACGAAACCCAGGGCCCAGGCCCAATCTGCTTCGCTCAGGTCACGATAGGCCCACGCGGTGCGCACCTCCGCCAGCAGCTCATCCGGCACAAAGCCGCCGCCCAGCGCCATGCTCACCAGATGCTGCACCAGCACATCCAACGGCTTGTGAGGCGACTGGCGCGCTTCTATGCGCCGTTCAGCGATGGCGTCCTGCGCGGCAGCGGCTTCCACCATTTCCAGGCTGTGGGTTGGCACCAGCGTGACCCGCGACGGCCGGCCCGGTGCGTGGCCGGAGCGCCCTGCGCGCTGCATCAGCCGGGCTACGCCCTTGGCGGAGCCAATCTGCAGTACCCGTTCCACCGGCAGGAAATCTACCCCCAGGTCCAGGCTCGACGTACACACCACGGCCTTCAGTTGCCCCTCCTTCAGGGCTCGCTCCACCCAGTCCCGGGTTTCCCGGGACAGCGAGCCGTGGTGCAGGGCAATCACTCCGGCCCAGTCGGGGCGCGTGTCGAGCAGGGCCTGGTACCAGATTTCCGATTGTGCCCGTGTGTTGGTAAACACCAGGCAACTGCTGCTGGCATCAACTTCGGCCACCACTTGCGGGAGCATTTTCAGGCCGATATGGCCGGCCCACGGAAAGCGCTCGATAACCGGTGGCAACAGGGTGTCTACTCGCAACTGTTTGGTGGTTTGGCCTTGGACGTTGATCCCGCCGCCTTGTGGGATCAACACCTCCAACGCGTGGGCCTGATTACCCAGGGTTGCGGAAATGCCCCACACAATCAGCTCGGGGTGCCATTGCCGCAGGCGGGCGAGGGCCAGTTGCAATTGCACGCCGCGTTTGTTGCCGATCAGTTCGTGCCATTCGTCCACTACCACCATGCGCAGGTGCGACAGGCTGGGCTGGCTGTCGGCGCGGGCGAGCATCAGCGTGAGGCTTTCCGGGGTGGTGATCAGGGTGGTGGGCAGACGGCGGGTTTGGCGGGCGCGTTCGCTGCTGCTGGTGTCGCCGGTGCGCAGGCCGACGGTCCAGGGGATTTTCAGTGATTCGAGCGGGGCCTCAAGGGCGCGGGCGGTGTCGGCGGCCAGGGCGCGCATTGGGGTGATCCACAGGACGGCCAGCGGTTCGGCGGGGGCTTTGCGTTTGCGGGGCGTGGTTTCGGTGATGGCGAAGCGGTTGAGGGCGGCGAACCACAGGGCGTAGGTTTTCCCGGCGCCGGTGCTGGCGTGGAGCAGTCCCGACTGGCCTTCCTTGACTGCGTGCCATACGTCTTTTTGGAAGGCGAACGGTTTCCAGCCCTTGGCGGTGAACCAGTCTTTGGCGAAGTTGGGGGATTTGGCCATGCTTGGGGCTCTGGGGGGGTAATTCAGAGACCTTTGGGGTGGGGGAAAGGTTTAACTGCGATTTTTTCGGGGGGGTGTATATCCGTTATTTAGGTAACGGCTGCTTATGGTTCCGCTCTTACAGCGGGTCACTTTTTTACAAACGCCTAAAAAAGTAACCAAAAAACGCTTTGCCCCACCACTCGGTGCCTCGCCTAGGCTCGGCATGCCCGCACTCCGGCTCGGCTCCGCGGGCCGCCGCGACGGGCCATCCATGGCCCGGCGCGGCTAAATCGGCATCCTTGCCGATTTACCCGCTCCACCGTGCCTACTTGCGGCCATCGTGGTTGACGGGGCTCGCAGATCAAAATCAAAAGCAAAAGCACGGCGGCCTGAAAGCCGACCTGAGTGTTAAAAGCCAGATCAAAAACCAGAGCGAAAACAGATCTGCTTTTCTGTGGGAGCTGGCTTGCCTGCGATGCAGACACCTCGGTGTATCAGGTACACCCAGTTGATGCCATCGCAGGCAAGCCAGCTCCCACATTTGACCGTGCCCGCTTTAGCTTTTGATTTTGCTCTTCAACACTCAAGCCGGCCGGGAGGCCGCTGTGCTGTTGATCTGCTTTTGATCTTGATCTTGGGCGCCCCGTTAAACCACGCTGGCCGAACGCAGGCTTTGGAGCGTGGGTAACCCGGCAGGACGCCGGGTTAGCCGTCCTGGGCCAGGGATGGCCCATGACGGCGGCCCACGGTCCAAAGCCGGAGTGAGGGCACACCGAGCCTAGGCGAGGTGCCGAGTGGTGGGGCAAGAGCGTTTTGCTTACTTTTGCGCTGTTCAAAAGTGAGCCGCTGTAAGAGCGGAACCATAAGTGGCCGTTACCTAAATAACGGATATACACCCAACCCCTGCGGGCTACTTCAAATTCCCACTCAAAAACTGCTGCAACCGCTCGCTCTTCGGATTACCCAGCACATCCTCCGCCGCACCCTGTTCCTCCACCAACCCCTTGTGCAAAAACAGCACCTGGCTCGACACCTTGCGCGCAAAGCTCATCTCATGGGTCACCATGATCATCGTCCGGCCTTCCTCAGCCAAACCCTGGATCACCTTCAACACCTCACCCACCAACTCGGGGTCCAGCGCCGAAGTCGGCTCGTCAAACAGCATCACCTCCGGCTCCATCGCCAGCGCCCGGGCAATCGCCACCCGCTGTTGCTGGCCACCCGACAAAAACGCCGGATATTGACCGGCCACCCGCGCCGGCAACCCCACCTTGTCCAGATACCGGCGAGCGCGATCCTCGGCGTCCTTCTTGCTGCAACCCAGCACCCGGCGCGGCGCCATGGTGATGTTCTCCAGCACACTCATGTGGCTCCACAGATTGAAATGCTGAAACACCATCGCCAACCGCGTACGCAGGCGCTGCAACTCAGCATCATCCGCCACGCGCATCCCATGGCGGTCACTGACCATGCGAATCTGCTGCCCATCCAGCGTCATGGCGCCGTCATTCGGTTGTTCAAGAAAATTGATACACCGCAAAAAGGTACTCTTGCCCGAGCCACTGGCGCCGATCAAGCTGATCACATCACCGGTCCTGGCCTTGAGCGAGACACCTTTGAGCACCTCATTGTCGCCATAGCTTTTATGCAGGCCTTCAACGGTCAATTTGTACATGGGGCGTGCATCCTCAAGGCGAAAGTAGGTAGCCGCTGCGATAGGCTTCAGTGCCGGCGACATGGGCAATGACCATCCCGGCAGTGGCCATGCGCCGCAGCGAACGAGCGTAAAGCAGCCCGGCATTGCGGCAATGCACTGGCGTTACGCGGTCGGAAATGGGGTCGATGATTTCGGCGATCAGTTGCCCGGCTTCCACGTATTCCCCAGGCAGCGCGCTGAATACCAGCAAGCCGCCCACGGCTGTGGCCACCGGCTCGACGCCCGCCAGCGGTGTGGCGGGGTAGGGCAATTCCGGCAGCGGTGCCGGCTCGCCGCTGATTGCGCCGAAGTGAATCAGGTAATCGATGATCGCCTGGCAGTCGAGGCTGGCCAGGCCGTGGTTGACGTCGCCCTGGCCGCGCAATTCGACGGTGACGGAAAAGCTGCCCATCGGAATCGGGAAGCGCTCGCCAAACCGTTGTTGCAATTGCCACCACACCAGCGTGAAACACTCATCGAACGACTGCCCACCGGAATCGGTAGCCAACAGGCTGGCCTCCGAACCGATATAGCGCGCCAGCGGCTCCACCTGCGGCCACGCCTCGGGGGTGGTGTACAGGTGTGCAACGGCTTCGAAGTCGCAGTGCAGGTCCAGCACCATGTCGGCATCACACGCCAGGCGTTGCAGCACCAGGCGTTGGGATTCCAGTTGTGTGACGGGCGTTTGCGCCGCCAGGGCCATGGTCAGCGCATCGCGGATCAGTTCGACGTTGTGCGCAGGATCATCTCCCAGCAGGCCGTCGACTTGATTGCCAACCTCGTCGGACAGGTCGACAAACAGGCGGTTGAAGTTCTGCCCGCTTTCCAGCTCGTAGCGGCCCAGGGGGATGTCCATCAACACCTGTTCCAGGCCGGTCGGGTTGGCGATCGGCACCAGCACGATCTCGCTGCGCAGGCGGCCGGCCGCAGCCAGCTCCGCCAGGCGCGCCTTCAAGTGCCAGGCCACCAGCATGCCCGGCAATTCGTCGGCGTGCAGCGACGACTGGATGTAGACCTTGCCTTCGGCCTGCTCCGGCCCGAAGTGGAAACTGTGGATTTGTCGCTCCGTGCCCGGCACCGGCGCCACAAGTGGATGAATCTGATGACGCATGAAGGCTCCTTAGTGGCTGGGGCCGAGAAAGGCCAGCCAGCGACGCTCCGCCAGACGAAACAGACCGACCAGGGCAAAGGTCACGGTCAGGTAGATCAGCGCAGCGATACCGAATGATTGAAAGGTCATGTAGGTGGCCGAGTTGGCGTCCCGGGCGACTTTCAGGATATCCGGGATGGTCGCGGTGAAGGCCACCGTCGTCGAATGCAGCATCAGGATCACTTCATTACTGTAGTACGGCAGCGAGCGGCGCAGGGCCGACGGCATGATCACGTAGGCATACAGCTTCCAGCCGCTGAGGCCGTAGGCTTTCGCCGCTTCGACTTCGCCGTGGGCCATGCTGCGGATCGCCCCGGCAAAAATCTCCGTGGTGTAGGCGCAGGTGTTGAGGGCGAAGGCGAGAATCGTGCAGTTCATCGCATCACGAAAGAACGCGTCCAGCACCGGCTGCGCGCGAACCGCCGCGATGCTGTAGATCCCGGTGTAGCAAATCAGCAACTGGATATACAGCGGCGTGCCGCGAAACAGGTAGGTGTAGAACTGCACCGGCCAGCGTACCCAGCGATTGCGCGACACCCGCGCAATGGACAGCGGGATCGATACCAGGAAGCCGATGAAGATCGACGCGCTGAGCAGCCACATCGTCATGGCCAGCCCGGTGATGTGCTGGCCGTCGCTATAAAGGAAGGGGCGCCAGTATTGCTGGATAAGTTCGATCATCGCACTGCCTCCCGGGAGCCTGCGGAGTAGCGCCGTTCGAGGCGGCGCAGGACGAAGTTGGACGCGCTGGTGATCAACAGGTAGATAAACGCGGCGATCACCAGGAAATAGAACAGCTGATAAGTACTCTTGCCGGCATCCTGCGCGGCCTTGACCAGGTCGGCCAGGCCGATGATCGACACCAGTGCCGTGGCCTTGAGCATCACCATCCAGTTATTGCCGATGCCCGGCAGGGCGAAGCGCATCATCTGCGGGAAGGTCACGAAACGAAACCGCTGGCCACGCGTGAGGCCGTAGGCCGTGGCGGCCTCCAACTGGCCACGGGGCACGGCGAGGATCGCGCCGCGAAAGGTCTCGGTGAAATACGCACCGTAGATAAAGCCCAGGGTGATCACCCCGGCGCTGAATGGGTCGATCTCGATGTAGTCCCATTCCATAAAGTCGGTAAAGCTGGTCAGCCAGATTTGCAGGCTGTAGAAAATCAGCAGCATCAGCACCAGGTCGGGCACGCCGCGAATCAGGGTGGTGTAGATCTGCGCGGGAATCCGCAGGAACGGCAGGCTGGACAGTTTGGCAGTAGCCCCGAGCAGGCCCAGCAACACGCTGACGGCCAGGGAGAACACCGACAACTTGACGGTCATCCAGGTGCCTTGCAGCAACAGCGGGCCGAAACCCTTCAAGCTGAAGGCACTGAGCCCCAGGGTTTGCAAAAGATCTTCGAACATAAATCAGGACCTATGGCGATAAAAAAGCACCCCTCCAGAGGAAGGGCGCCCCAGGCATTATTTGCCGCTGTACAGGTTCAGATCGCCAAAGTGTTTCTTCTGGATGGTGGCGTAGGTGCCATCATCGTGTAACGCTTTGATACCTTTATCCAACAAGGCCTTGAGGTCTTTGTTACCTTTTTTGATACCGACCGCAGTTTTGGACGGCAGCAGTGGATCGTCGATGGCCTTGCTGACTTCGTAGTCAGCACCGGCTGGCGACTTCAAAAAGCCCAGTTCGGCTTGTAGCATGTCCTGCACGGAAGCGTCCAGGCGGCCGGAAGTCAGGTCGGCGTACACCTGGTCCTGGTTGGCGTAGGCCTTGGTGGTGACACCGGCCTTGTCCAGTACGGCCTTGGCGTAGGCTTCCTGGATGGTGCCTTGCTCGTAGCCAACGCTTTTGCCCTTGAGGGACTCAGGGGTGGAGTAGTTCGCGCCCTTTTTGAACACCAGGGAAGTCGGGCCGGAGAACAGCTCGTTGGAGAAGTCGATCGCCTTTTCACGGGCTTCGGTCACGGTCATCGAGGAAATCACGCCGTCAAACTTGTTGGCGTTGAGGCCTGGGATCATGCCGTCGAAATCACTTTCGACCCACTTGCACTTGACCTTCAGTTCGGCACAGATGGCATTGCCCAGGTCGATATCGAAGCCCACCAGGCTGCCGTCAGCGGCTTTAGACTCAAACGGCGCGTAGGACGGATCGACACCAAAACGCAATTCCTTGTATTCCTTGGCCAGCGCGGAACCGGCGGCCATGCACAGAGCCAGTGCAGAAAGGGTCAGCAATGCTTTTTTCATTATGTAATCCCTGGAAACCAAGATAAGCGCTTGTGGCGCGGTTAGGACTGTTACTGAACGGTGTCAGACCGGACTCAAGTAGCAATTTCTGCACCATAGTTCCGAATGGTCGTTTTAAAAGGTGAGATTAAGGAGTTGTGCCAGTAGGAAATGCCCGAAAATGGGCATTGATCAATCTATGCATTATTTTGGGGCGTGTGAGGTTTTCAAATGTGGGAGCGGGCTTGCTCGCGAATGCGGTGGATCAGTCGGTACATGTATTGACTGACACACCGCATTCGCGAGCAAGCCCGCTCCCACATTGATCGGTGGCGTTCGTGAGAGGCGTGTCAGGCCAGTAAATCCTGCAGGGTCGCCAGGTTGTCGGCTTCCTCGACGGCCTTGTCCTGGCGCCAGCGCAACATCCTCGGGAAACGCACCGCAATTCCGCTCTTGTGCCGCTTGGACAGGGCAATCCCTTCAAAACCCAGTTCAAACACCATGCTCGGCGTGACGCTGCTCACCGGGCCGAATTTCTCCACGGTGGTCTTGCGTACGATGGCGTCGACCTTGCGCATTTCTTCATCGGTCAGCCCCGAATACGCCTTGGCGAACGGCACCAACGTACGCTCAGTACCGGGCGGGCCGTCCCACACCGCAAAGGTGTAGTCGCTGTACAGGCTGGCGCGCCGGCCATGGCCGCGCTGGGCATAGATCAGCACGGCATCGACACTGAACGGGTCGACTTTCCACTTCCACCACACGCCCATGTCCTTGGTCCGGCCCACGCCGTAGAGCCCGTCCCGGGCCTTGAGCATCATGCCTTCCACGCCCAGGCTGCGAGACGCCTCACGCTGCTCTGCCAAGTCTTGCCAGCTATCGCCGATCAGCACTGGCGACGTGCGCAATATTGGCTGGTCGCAGTCGCTGACCACCAGCTCCAGTTGCGCCCGGCGTTCGGCCTGGGTGTGGTTGCGCCAGTCTTCGCCGTGGTGTTCCAGCAGGTCATAAGCCAGCACGGCGACCGGCGCGTCTTCGAGGATTTTCTTGCCCAGGGTCTTGCGGCCGATACGCTGTTGCAGCAGGGCGAAGGGTTGCACCGAGTCCTTCCACACCACGATTTCGCCGTCGATCACCGTGCCATCGGGCAGGCTGTTTTCCAGGTCATGAAGCTCCGGAAAGCGCTCGGTGACCAGTTCTTCGCCCCGAGACCAGACCCACAAGCGGCCTTCGCGCTTGACCAGTTGTGCGCGGATACCGTCCCACTTCCATTCCACTTGCCAGTCAGCAGGGGAGCCGAGCAAGGCATCGAACTGCTCCACCGGCTGGGCCAGGCCATGGGCCAGGAAAAACGGATAAGGCTGCCCGCCACGCTGGGCGTGTTCGTCGGACGATTCGGCGGCAATCAGCTTCAAATAGCCTTCGGCCGTCGGACGGTTCGACAGGTCGGTGTAGCCCACCAGCCGCTGGGCCACGCGTTTGCTGTCCAGCCCGGCCATGGCGGCCAGGGCGCGGGTGACCAGCAACTTCGACACACCGACCCGGAAGCTGCCGGTGATCAGCTTGATGCAGAGCATCAGGCTCGGCTGATCCAGCTGTGCCCACAACGCGGGCAGGCGTTCTGCCAGTTCTTCTGGCGGCAGGCCACGCAAGGGCAGGAGTTTTTCTTCCAGCCACACGGCCAGACCATCGTCCGAGGTGTGGGGCGATTCCGGTAACAGCAGGGAAATGGTTTCCGCCAGGTCGCCTACCGACTGATAACTCTCTTCGAACAGCCACGGCTCAATGCTCGCGGCTTCGGTGGCCATGTCCCGCAGCAACCGGGTGGGTACCAGTTGTCGGGGCCGGCCGCCGGATAAAAAGTACACCGCCCACGCAGCATCTTCCGCGGGCGCCTGTAGGAAATAAGCCTGCAAGGCGGCGAGCTTGGCGTTGCTGGAGGTGGTGGCGTCGAGGTTGGCGTACAGCTCGGCGAAGGCTTTCATGACGTGGCCTCCTCTTCGTCATCGCCGTATTCGGTGGTGAATCCCTGGGCATCCAGGCCCTTTTCCCGCAGGTGCCTGACCAATACGCCCACAGAACCGTGGGTGACCATTACCCGCTCGGCACCGGTTTGCTCAATGGCCCATGACAGTCCGGGCCAATCGGCGTGGTCCGAGAGCACAAAGCCGCGATCCACCCCGCGCCGCCGCCGGGTGCCGCGCAGGCGCATCCAGCCGCTGGCGAAGGCGTCGCTGTAGTCGCCGAAGCGGCGCATCCAGGTGCTGCCACCGGCGGAGGGCGGGGCGATGATCAGGGCCTGGCGCAACAAAGGGTCGGTCTTTTTGAAGTCGCCGGCGTAGAGGGTTTCAGGGATATAGATGCCAGCTTCGCGGTACACCCGGTTCAAGGGTTCGACCGCGCCATGGCTGAGGATCGGGCCGATGCTGGCGTCGATGCCGTGGAGAATCCGCTGGGCTTTGCCGAAGGAATAACAGAACAACACGCTGGCCTTGCCGGCGGCGATATTGGCCTGCCACCAGTCGTTGATCCCGGCAAAAATCTGCGCCTGGGGCTGCCAGCGGTAGATCGGCAGGCCGAAGGTCGATTCGGTGATAAACGTATGGCAGCGCACCGGTTCGAACGGCGCGCAGGTGCCGTCGGGCTCGACTTTATAGTCGCCGGAGGCGACCCAGACTTCACCCTGGTATTCCAGGCGCACCTGGGCGGAGCCGAGGACATGGCCGGCGGGGTGGAAACTCAAGGTGACGCCGTGGTGGCGCAGGCTTTCGCCGTAGGCCAGGGTTTGCAGGTTGATGTCCTGGCCGAGGCGCGAGCGCAGGATACCTTCGCCGGGGGCGGCGGCCAGGTAGTGTTGGTTGCCGGTGCGGGCGTGGTCGCCGTGGGCGTGGGTGATGACCGAACGTTCCACCGGGCGCCAGGGGTCGATGTAGAAATCCCCGGCGGGGCAGTAGAGGCCTTCGGGCCGGGCGATAACAAGGTCCATGGGCGTGCCGTGGAGGTGGGCTTGTTAATTATGAGGCGAGGGCGGGTGGAGAAGTTCTATCGGAATGCATGCAATCAAATGTGGGAGCGGGCTTGCCGGCGATGCTGGCGACTCGGTCTGACAGTCAGACCGGGTTGATGCCATCGCAGGCAAGCCAGCTCCCACATTGATTTGGTTGAGTCTGGGAAACCGGGTTACTTGCCCGGCACCAGCGTCAACCGCGTCTTCCCGTACACCCCGTCAAAGTTCTGTGGCTGCATCGGGAAGCTCAGGTATTGCGCCTTCAGCCACGGGTCGATGCCATTGGCATAGTTCGGGCTGGCCGGGTTGCCGGATTGGCCGATGCCGCTTTGGCCCATCATCGGTTCCGCCAGGCCGAAGTCGACAATCATCCGCAGCGCCGGCACCTGGGTCGTGTCGAAACTCTGGCCCCAGCTATACGGTGCGCTGTTCAGCGTGTTGTGATCGCCGCCCGCGGCCAGTGGGCCGCGAATAGCCTGGCCGCTGGTGTTCTTCCAGGTGTAGCTGTGCAGTTTGCCCCACTGCCAGGCCTTGTGATCGGCGCCCAGCGCGCTGTCGCCTGCGGTGATCGCGGCGGCCAGGCTGCGGGCGAGGATCGCCGGCTTGTCGGTTTTCTGCCCGGTGCGGGCGTCATTCCAGAACGGGCTGTCTTCGCGCCCCAGCAAGTGGTCGGCCACCGCCGAGTACGACAGGTTGGCGTTACCGATAAAGGCTTTCCAGGTGGCGCTGTTTTCCGGACCGAGTTCGTCGAGGAAAATCTGCTTGGCGCTTTCCTGCAGGAACAACTCATAAATCGCCGCGTCGGCGGAGGTGGATGCCAGTCGACCGTCGAAGGCCATCAGGCGGCCCAGTGCTTCCCGCGCCTTGGCCTGGTCTGCCACCGGCAATCCATCGATCGCCTGTTTCAGCGGCTGGGCCATGCCCGGCGCCTGGAACATGCTCTTGAGCTTGGCGGCAAACGTGGTGGTCTGGTCGTACTGCATGGCAATCATGCTGCGGCTGTCATGCTTGCCGCTGCCGGCCAGTTGCGCGATACGTTCGGCGCGTTCCGGCGCGGCCCACGAGTTGGACAGTTGCATGCCGTAGCCACGGGGAATGGTGCGCTGGTTGGCCGTGCCGATCCAACCCTGGGCCGGGTCCTGATCGTAGGGGTGCAGCATCGCGTCGGCGTAGCCATCCCAGTCGAAACGCCCGTCCCAGCCCGGCGATGGCACCAGGCCTTCGCCTTCACGGCGGTTGGGGAACCGCCCGGTCACTTGCCAGCCAATGCTGCTGGCGTCGGCGAAGACCATGTTCAAGGCAATTGCGCGAATTTCCCGGGTGGCGTCAGACG
Source organism: Pseudomonas sp. W2I6 (assembly GCF_030815935.1). Taxonomy (NCBI): domain Bacteria; kingdom Pseudomonadati; phylum Pseudomonadota; class Gammaproteobacteria; order Pseudomonadales; family Pseudomonadaceae; genus Pseudomonas; species Pseudomonas sp. W2I6. Next base: position 453,647 of record NZ_JAUSXJ010000001.1, read on the forward strand.
CTTTACCGGCGGTTTGCGCACGGGACAGGTCGAAGAACGCGTCCAGGCTCTTGTCGTCCTTGAAATCGGCGGTTTGCAACGCCAGGCCGTAGCCGCTGGTCAGCGACTGGGCACTGTTGAGCAGCGGCCCGTGGCGGGTTTCGTACACCGCTTCGCGAATCGGCCGCTGGCCCTTGGCGAAGTAGGTTTCATTGCGCACGATGGCGGGCAGCCATTTGCCGTTGTTCTCGTAGTACAGCGCGTTGCCCTGGCGCTTGACCTTCTCCAGGAATACGTCCTGGGTGTCACCCGAGACCTGGCTCATGCTCCAGGCCACCTTGCCGTTGAAGCCGGAAAGCAGGGTTGGCAAACCGGCGATGGACACACCGGCGGCCTGGTATTTCGGCGAGCGGATCTGCACGTAGTTCCACAGCGACGGGGCCTGCATCGAGGTCGACAGGTCATTCGCCAAAAGGCTCTTGTTACTGCGGCTGCGCTGCGGGCCGATCGCCCAGTTGCTGGAGCTGGACGTGCCCAGGGTGTTGAGGGTGTCGAGGTGCTCGCTGAGGCTGGTCAGCGCAGCGAGGCCCGGGATCTGGCCCAGGTTGATGCCCTTGAGCTTGTCGGACTCGGCCACTGGCAGCGGTTCATCCGGGTAGCTCGGGGTCAGCCAGGCGAGTTTGTCGGCACCGACTTTTTGCGCGAGCACCAATGACGACAGCTCTTCCTGCAAGTTGGTCGACTCGCTGAAATTCAGCAGGCAGAACAGCAGCGCCGAATCTTCCGGCTTCCAGTATTCAGGCTTGTAGCCAGTCTGGGCCAGGTCTGGCGGCAGCTTGTCGCGGTAGCGGAACAGGTAGGCGTTGACCCCGCGTGCGTACACTTCAAAGAAGCGCTTGAGGCGCGGCGACGAGGCGTTATACAGCTCGCCGGCGCTTTTGCGCAGGTTGACCGCCCGCATGAAACGGTCGACATCCAGCACATCCGGCCCGGACATTTCCGCCAGGCGGCCCTGGGCCAGCAGGCGCAGGGTGACCATCTGGGTGATGCGGTCGCTGGCGTGCACGTAGCCCAGGGTGAACAGCGCATCGTGGAAGGTGCTGCTTTCAATCAGCGGGATGCCCTGGCTGTTGCGGCGCACCGAAACGTTCTGCGCCAGGCCCTTGATCGGCTGTACGCCGGAAACCGGAGGCAGGGTGTCTTGGGTGCTCTGTAACTGGCAACCGGCCAGGCCCAAGGCACTGGCAATTGCCGCGGCAACGCCGAACCGGGGAAGAAAATGTGAGAGGGCTGGCGAGGCCATGGCAAAGCTCCTGCGGGGGGTAGCGTCAGTAAAGGCGCTACGTTAGTGAGCGCGGCGAAACGACGCAAGCGGGAGGCGATGCTTATTTCAGGATTTGCGTAAGGTTTCCAGTCGGGCACAAATCAGTGTGGGAGCGGGCTTGCTCGCGAATGCGGTGTATCAGCTAAAAGAGTTGTGGCTGATCCACCGCATTCGCGAGCAAGCCCGCTCCCACATTTTGATCCCGTTGACCTTCAGGATTTTGGCGGATTGACCTTCTGCACCAGCTCATAGGCACGCACCGTCGCCGGGCGTTGCTTGATGTGGTTGAACCAGCGTTCTACATGTGGGAAGTCTTCCAGCTTCTGGCTCTGCCACTTGTGGGAAACGATCCACGGGTAGATCGCCATGTCGGCAATGCTGTATTCCTCGCCGGCCACGAACGTGCGGTCGGCCAGGCGCCGGTCCAGCACGCCATACAGGCGGGCGGTCTCATCCACATAGCGTTTGATCGCGTAGGGAATCTTTTCCGGGGCGAACTGGCTGAAGTGGTGATTCTGGCCGGCCATCGGGCCCAGGCCACCCATTTGCCAGAACAGCCATTGCAGCGCTTCCTGACGACCACGCAGGTCCTGGGGAATGAACTTGCCGGTTTTTTCCGCGAGGTACAGCAGGATTGCGCCGGATTCGAACAGGGAAATCGGCGCGCCGCCGTCGGTCGGGTTCTGATCGACGATGGCCGGGATGCGGTTATTGGGGGCGATCTTCAGGAAGTCGGGCTTGAACTGATCGCCCTGGCCGATGTTGATCGGGTGTACCTCGTAAGGCAGGCCGGCTTCTTCCAGGAACAACGACACTTTGTGACCGTTGGGGGTGGTCCAGTAATACAGGTCGATCATGAAGCTCTCCAAGGGTGGTGACGCTTGAGCGAATGCCTGTAGGTATAGGTGATGTTAGGGTGACGAAAATTCAATGAAACATTTGGGTCTATCGATATGGAAATTCGTGCGGGCGCAGCGTTGATTCTGATTGACCAGCAAAAAGGCATTCACCATCCCAGGCTGGGACGGCGCAATAATCCGCACGCCGAGGCGCGCATGCAGGCGTTGCTGGCGCATTGGCGGCGCGAAGGCTGGCCGGTGATTCATGTGCAGCATCTGTCCCATTCGCCGGAATCGGTGTTCTGGCCGCAGCAGTCGGGGGTGGAGTTTCAGGACGCGTTTATTCCGCAGGCGGGTGAGCAGTTGATCCAGAAACGGGTGCCGGACGCATTTTGTGGGACGGGGCTGGAAGCGAGGTTGCATGAGGCCGGGCTTCGGCAAGTGGTGCTGGTGGGCGTGGCCACCCATAACTCGGTGGAGGCCACGGCCCGCAGTGCCGGCAACCTGGGGTTTGAGACGTGGGTTATCGAAGATGCCTGCTACACCTTCGACAAGGCGGACTTTTTCGGGCAGATGCATTCGGCGCAGGCGGTACATGCCATGTCGTTGGGTAACCTGCACGGCGAGTACGCCACAGTGATTTCCTCCAAACAGTTGCTGGAGTGACCGTTGTGGCGAGGGAGCTTGCTCCCGCTGGACCAGGCTGGAGCTCCAATGCGAAGCGCTCCCGAGTGCCTCACCTCAGTCCGCCTGAAGACGCGCGTGCACAGATTTTGGGGCTGCTACGCAGCCCAACGGGAGCAAGCTCCCTCGCCACAGAGGATCTAAGCCACCGCGCCGTCCACCAACACCTGCAACGTTTGTTGTGAGCATCGCTCGATGCGTACCCGCACACCATAGACTTCGGCAAACAGCGCCGTATCCAGCACGTCATCCGCCGCGCCACTGGCGTACAGCCGGCCCTGGCGCAGCACCGCGATATGGTCGGCATAGCGCGCCGCGAGGTTGATGTCGTGCAGCACCACCACGGCGATCAGGTTGTGTTCCCGCACCAGGTCGCGCACGCAATCCATGACCTTCAACTGGTAGTTCAAGTCCAGCGCACTGGTGGGTTCATCCAGCAACATTACCTGTGGCCGGCGCGCAATCAGTTGCGCCAGGCTGACCAGTTGCCGCTGGCCGCCGGATAACGTGCTCAATAGCTGATCCGCCAGATGAGCGATGCCAATCCTTTGCAACGCATCAAAGGCCTCGCGCATGCACGCGTCGCTTGAAAGCGCAATGCCCTCGACGTTCGCCACCCGCAGCGCGGCGATCACGCTTTCCATCACACTCAGGCTCAAGCCCGGCGGAAGGTTTTGCGGCATATAGGTCACACGCCGGGCGCGTTCACCGACGGACATTTTCGTCAGGTCCAGGTCACCCAATCTGACAACGGCCTGCATCTTTTCCAGCCCCGCCACCGCCCGCAGCAACGTCGACTTGCCCGCACCGTTCGGCCCGATCAACGCGGTCAGGCTGCCGTGGGCCAGGGTTGGCAAACTCAGGTCATGCACAATCTGGCGCCGGCCATAACTGACCTGGGCGTTCTGAATCGACAGCCCGCTGCTCATAACTGCCTCCCGCGCTTGAACACCAGCAACACGAAAATCGGCACGCCCACCAGCGCGGTGACGATACCCACGGGTACGATCACCCCGGGCATGATCAGCTTGCTGGCGATGGATGACAGCGACAACAGTAACGCGCCGACAAGCGCGCTGGCCGGCAGCAGGAAGCGCTGGTCTTCACCCACCAGAATCCGCGCGATGTGCGGACCCACCAGGCCGATAAATCCGATGGTTCCCACAAACGCCACGGCGGTGGCCGACAGCAGGCTGATGCGCAACAACGAGAAAAACCGCAGGCGCTTCACATCGACACCGAAGCTTTGCGCGCGGTCTTCGCCCATGCGCAACAGGGTCAGGCGTGGCGCGGCCGCGAAGGAAAAGGGCATGACCACGGCGACCACCAACGCGAGGATGCCGAGCTTGTCCCAGTTGGCCCGGGTCACGCTGCCCAGGGTCCAGAACACCAGTTGTTGCAGCACATCTTCGGTGGCGACCAGTTGCAACAGGGCGACCACCGCGTTGCAACTGAACACCAGGGCAATCCCGAACAGCACCAGGCTTTCCACCCCGGCACCGCGCAGCCGCGACATGGCTTGCAGCAAAAAGACCGAGGCGGCGGCAAACACAAAGGCTGAAATGGAAATCGCCGTATTGGCCGACACCCACAGCGTCGTCACCGGAAACACAATCACCAGGGACGCGCCCAACGCCGCCGCCGAGGAAACCCCCAGGGTGAATGGACTGGCGAGCGGGTTGTTAAGGATCGCCTGCATCTCGGCGCCCGCCAGCGACAGCGCGCAACCGACCAACACCGCCATCAAGGCGTAGGGCAGGCGCACGTTCCAGATGATCACCTGGTCGGTGGCGCTCAGGTGGGCCGGGTGCAGCAAGCCATCGAGCAGGGCGCCAAGGCCCATGCCCGACGGGCCGCTGGCCAGGTCCACGAGGATCGTGCACATCAGCGCGCCACCCAGCAGGGCCAGCAGCCAGAAGCGGCGGGCCAGCAGGCGGCGATAGCCTTGGCTGGCGGTGGCGAGGTCGAGGGTTTGAGTGGTCATTGGATTCGCAGCCTTGAAAACGACGAAAATCCCTGCCGGTACACGGTCAGTGTGGGAGCTGGCTTGCCTGCGATGGCGATGGTGAATCCAACACCGCTATCGCAGGCAAGCCAGCTCCCACAGGAACCGTGTACAGGCAGGGAATGGGTTGTGAGCCTTAGTTACTTGGCCTTGCCATCAATCCAGTAAGCACCCTGCAGCGGCATGCCGAGGAACTGTTGGTTCATCGCTTCCATGGTCGCCTTGGGATCCAGCTTGGCGAACAATTCCGGATGCACCCACTTGGCCAGCGCTTCAATCGCCAGCAGGTTGTACGGCGAGTTGTAGAAGTCATGCCACAGACCGTGGGAATTGCCCTCACGAATCGCCCGAAGGTTCACAAACTCAGGGCGGGCCAGCACGGTATCAAACGCGGCACGCGCGTCTTCGTTGCTCACGCCAGCCCCCAGAATCAACCCGGGCTTGTGATTGCCGGTGGCCACATACACATCCGGGTCAGCTTTCAGCGCGTACTCGACACTGATATCTCCCAGCGCCCCCGGCACCACGTCGGCGGCGATGTTGCGCCCGCCCACCAGCTTGATCACTTCACCCATGCCGCTCTTGCCAGTGGTGTGCCCCGGTGCCTGCCAGGCGCCGGCCAGCAATTCCAGGAACACGCTCGGGCGCGGCCCGGCCGGCAAGGTGGCGACGGCGTCGGTGATCACCTTGATGTGCTGGTCATAAAAGTCGAGGAACGCCTTGGCCTGGGTCTCCCGGCCCAGGGCCTGGCCCAGGGCGGTCATGCTGGCGTGGGTGCCTTGCACCGGGTTGATGCGGAAGTCGACGAACAACACTGCAATGCCCGCCTTGGCCAACACGTCCGCCACCGGGCTGTGTTCAGTCGGGCCATGGCCGGAAATGCTGAACACCGCCAGGTCCGGTTTCAGCGAAAGAATTTCCTCGGCGCTGACGCTTTGCTCCGACGCCTGGCCAATCAGCGGAATGTCTTTTACCGTCGGAAATTTCGCCACATAGGCGTTATAGGTGTGGGCGTCCAACAGTTTCAAATCATTCTGCCAGCCGACAATCCGTTGGAATGGCGCGTCCTTGTCCAGCAAGGCAAAGGCCGAAATCAGCCGGCCTTCGCCGAGCACCACGCGCTGCACGTGGTCTGGCACCTCGACCTTGCGGCCCAGCACGTCGGTGACTTCATGGGCGGCGGCGGTTTCGGCGTGGCCGAGGATCAGCACGGCAAACAGCGCGCCCAGCTTGAGGAAGTTGCGAGGTTTCAGCATGGCGAGAACTCCAGGTGAAGGCGGCGCATCAGACATCGCTCCAGCGCCGCAAAAGGTTGTGATAGGCGCCGCTCAGTTGCAGCAACGCGTGGTCGTCGGCGTGTTGCGCGGTGAGGCGTTGAATCGCCACGTCCATGTCCAGCAGCAGTTGGCGCTGGCTGTCTTCGCGCACCAGGCTTTCGATCCAGAAGAAACTGGCGATGCGCTCGCCGCGGGTGACCGGGTTGATCTTGTGCAAACTGCTGCCGGGATAAATCAGCAGGTGCCCGGCGGGCAGCTTCACCGCGTGCTCGCCGAAGGTGTCGCGGATCACCAGTTCGCCGCCGCCGTAGCTGGCCGGATCAGCCAGGAACAAGGTGGCGGAGATGTCGGTGCGCACCCGTTCGCGCACGCCCTTGAGGCCGCGAATCGCATTGTCGATATGCCAGTCGAAGGCCTCGCCGCCGCTGTAGCGGTTGAACAGCGGCGGGTAGATTTTCTTCGGCAGGGCGGCGGACATGAACAGCGCGTTGTCCGACAGCCGCGACAGAATCTGCTCACCCAGGCGAATCGCTACCGGCGCGTCTTCCGACAGCTGCCGGTTGTTTTTCGCCCTGGCCGAGCGTTGCCCGGCGGTGACCTTGCCGTCGACCCACGGTTGATCGAGCAGGGTGGCGACGGCCACCTCGACTTCTTCTGCACTCAACAGGGCCGGGATTTCGATCAGCACGGCTTAAAACTCATAGTCGACGCTGGCGGTGAGCGTGCGCCCGGCGCCCGGGATGCCGTAGAGCTGGAAGCCGTCCAGGGACGCGCCGATCTGGCTGTAGTAGAACTTGTTAAACACGTTGTTCAGGTTGAGGTTGACCTTGGTCTGCTTGCTCACCTTGTATTGCGCAGCCACGTTGTTGAGCCAGTAGCCGGGGGCCTTTTCGTGGTCGCGGGTGTAGATCGCGTACACGCCGGACGGGCCGGTGGCGTAGCTGCTGTTGTTGTTCAGGCCGCCGACGTATTTGTTGTCGCTGTAGCGGCGGCGTCCTACGTATTGCGCGCCGTAACTCAGGCTCAGGTCGTCGGTAACGGCGTAGGTGGTCCACAGGTTGGCGGTCAGGTCGGGAACGTTCTTGGCTTCCTCGCCTTTGTTGGCCCCTTTGGTCTGGGTGCTTTTCAGCGCGGAGAACCCGCTGTACACCGTCCAGCGCGGGCTGATATTGCCTTGCAGGCCCAGTTCTACACCGTCTACGCGCTTGGCGGGGAGGGCGCGTACCGGAGCGCTTTCGCCGTCCTGGTATTCCCAGGAGTTGTCCAGTTCGGTGCGGAAGATCGCGGCGGTGACGTTCAGCAGGTCGTGGGCAATGTCCCACTTGGTGCCGATCTCGTAGGTCTTCGACTTGGCCGGGGTGTAGTTGCTGGTGCTCGCGGCGCCGTAGATCTGGTTGTTGGTCGACGCGCCCAGGGCTGACGGTTGTGCCGCTTCGCTGTAGGACACGTAGATGCTGCCGTTAGGCAACGGCTTGTACACCGCGCCGACCCGGCCGCTCACGGCACCGTCGGTGCTGTTGATTGAAGCTTGGCCACGTTGGGTGGTCTCGGCCTGCCAGTTGTCGTAGCGCAGGGAGCCGAGCACTTGCCACTGTTCATTCAGGGTGATGGTGTCACCCAGGTAGATGCCGGCGTTGTCGATCACTGAGCGTGGCTGGCCTTCACCCTTGGTCACTTCGGTGCTGGCAAAGCTGTGGCTCGGGTCGTTCATGTCGAAGAACAGGTCTCCGGCCGGCACTTCGGCGTTGCGTTTCAGGCCGCCGTAGGTCTCGTGATAGAACTCGAGCCCGCTGACCACTGCGTGTTCCAGCCCGCCGGTATTGAGCTTGAAGGCGAAGTCGGTCTGGTTGTCGAGGATGGTGTAGCGCGTCGACTGGCCGAAGTCGCTCCCTCGCAAAATACCGTAGGCGGTGTTACCGCTGTTGGCGTATCCCGGGTACGCATTTACCGTGCTGCCGGGCACTTGGCTGATCGGTCCTACGCCGGTGTAGCCCAAGGTCGCACAGCGCGTGCCGGTGCAGGTTTTTTGGCCATTGCCGTTGGCGGCGAAGAAGCGCGCGGGCGAGAGCACCGCGAAGTTGTCGGTACGCTCCCACTTGGTCTGGTTCTTCAGGGTCGCTTCGTTCCAGTCGAAATCATGCTCGAAGCGGGTGGTCAGCGAAGTGGTTTTGGTCTGCTGGGTGTACAGGTGCGAGTCGCCGTACCAATTGGAGCGCTTGACTCCCGGCATGCGGTCGCCGTCGGTGCCGCGCTGGATCGGCACGCCGCCGTCCGGCGTGTTGTCGTCCTTCTGGTAGAAGGTGTCGATAAACAGGCGGGTGTCGGTGCCCAGGCCGAAACCGAGGGAGGTCGCGATGCCCCAGCGGTCGTAGTCCACGTCGTCACGCTCGGCCACCTGGTTGTAGTGTTTCATCAGGTTGATGCGCAGGGCGGTGGTGTCATTCAGTTGTTGGTTGAAATCGCCGGTGAGGCGGCGGTAGCTGTCGGTGCCGATGCCGGCCGAGAGTTTGTTGGCATCCCCCAGGTGCGCCTCTTTACTCACCAGGTTGACGCTGCCGCCTACCGCGGAAACGCCGGATTCGATCGAGCCGGTGCCCTTGAACACTTCTGCCTGTTGCAGGTTGAAGGTGTCGGTGCGGGTCGATTGGCCGGCATCGCGCACACCGTCGACGGTCAGGCTCTGCTCCGAAGAAAACCCGCGAATCGAAAACAGGTCGCCCCAGCCCAGGTTGCCTTCGCCGGACATGAAGGTGATGCCCGGCACGTTGCGCAACACTTCCTGCAAGGTCTGCGCGTTTTGCTCCTTGAGCACTTGCTGCGGGACGATGGTTACGCTTTGCGGGGCATCCAGCAGCGGCTGGCTGATCTTTGCCGAGGTCACCCGGTCGACTTTAAAGGCGGATGTGGCTTCACCGTCGATCTTGATTTCCGGCAGGCTCAGCACCGAATCATTCGACGCCGCCACCGGCGCATCGGCCCAGGCGGTGGGAGAAACGCTGCCGGCGGCAAGCAGGCCGAACATCGGCGCAAGGGTAGATTGCAGCGACAGGGCGCGAGGGGTAGGCAATGGCATTCGGAGTGACCTAGGCTAAATTACAATTAATCTCATTTAGATTCGGTAGTCTAAAGACCGATACCGGCCGCCATGCCGTGGCTTTGTAATGTGGATGCGTGATTACCGCTTCCCACAACATTCCATTACATTTGCGCGTACTCCTGGCTGAAGTTTCGGCTATCTCCTGCCTTTTGAGTTTCGGACGAATTGCCCCATGGCCAAGCAAGACCACCTGCTGATCGTTGATGACGACCCGCAAATCCGCCAATTGCTGTGCGACTACCTGAGTGACGCCGGCTTCCAGGTGTCCACCGCCGGCGACGGCAAGGAAATGCGCCGCCGCCTGGCGCTGAATGTCATCGACCTGATCGTCCTCGACCTGATGTTGCCCGGCGAAGACGGCCTGAGTTTGTGCCGCGAATTGCGCGTCAGCTCCAACACGCCGGTGATCATGCTCACCGCCAAGGGCACGCTGATCGACCGGATCGTCGGCCTGGAAATCGGCGCCGACGATTACCTGCCCAAGCCGTTCGACCCGCGGGAGTTGCTGGTGCGGATCAAGGTGGTGCTGCGCCGGGTGCAGAGTTTTCCGGACCGGGCGCGGCTCGATGAAGCACCGAGCATCAGCTTTGCCGGCTGGCAGCTGGACACCCGGGCGCGGCAATTGCTTTCGCCGGAAGGCGTGGTGGTCAGCCTCGGCAACTCCGATTACCGGGTGTTGCGCCTGTTGTTGCAGCATCCCAACCGGCCGCTGAGCCGCGACTTTTTGCTCAACCACGTGTTCGACAAAGACAGCACGCCGTTCGACCGCTCGATTGATGTGTGCGTCAGCCGACTGCGCTCGCAGTTGCCGGCCGGTTTGATCAAGACCGTGCGCAACGAGGGTTACATGCTCACCGCCGACGACGTGGCGCTGCAATCGTGAAACTGCTGCCGCGTTCGCTGTTCGGCCGGCTGGTGCTGATTCTGGTCAGCGGCATGCTCGCGGCCCAGGCCCTGACCAGCAGCATCTGGTACGACATGCGCCACGGCCAGGTGCTGGAAATCCCCAGCCGGCTGATCGCCACGCGGCTGGCGGACGTGGTGCGGCTGGTACACAGCGATCCGGCGCAGGCGGATGTGCTGATCAAGCTGCTCGATACGCCGCGCTTTCGCCTGACCCTGAGTGACCAGGCCAGTGATGTGACAAGCAGCATCGGCGACAGCGACCAGGCCACCGAGCGCTTGCTGAATAAAGTGCTCTCGGAGAAAACCGGCTACACCCAGAACCTGCATCTGTTGAGCCTCAAGTTGCTGGATGCCGAGGGCCAGCATGCCGGGCTGTCGACTCTGCTCAGTTCCAGGCCTGTGGTGGGGCAATTCCTGATTGACCTGCGTTTGCCGGACGGGCGCTGGCTGCAGGTGCAGGCCACCGAGGAACAAGGCTGGACCAGTACTTCCCCGATGGACTTGCTGTTCGATTACGTGATGCGCATTTATCTGCTGCGGGTATTGGTGCTGGTGATCATTGCCCTGGTGGCGGTGCGCCTGGCCATTCGCCCGCTCAACGCCCTGGCCAAGGCTGCCGAAGCCTTGGGCCGGGACATCCAGCGGCCACCGCTGGCCCTCGATGGGCCCACCGAAGTGCGCCGTGCCGCCCAGGCGTTCAACGCCATGCAGCAGCGGCTGATCGCCAACATCGCCGAGCGCACGCGTTTCCTGGCGGCGATTTCCCACGACCTGCGCTCGCCCATTACGCGCCTGCGGTTACGTACGGAAATGCTCGACGACAACCGCACCAAGGAACGTTTTCGCAGTGACCTGGAAGAAATGGAGCACATGGTTTCCAGCACCCTGGACTTCGTCAGCAGCGGCGAAATCAACGAGAAGCGCCAGAACATCGACATCAACGCCTTGCTGCAAAGCTTGCAGGCGGACCTGCAGGACGTGGGCGAGACGGTGACGATAGAAGGGCGGGCCAAACAGCCATTGCCGGGGTATGCCCGCAGTCTCAAGCGTTGCGTGCAGAACCTGCTGGAGAACGCGGTGCGTTATGGCTCCGAGGTGGTGGTGCGGGTAGAGGACAAGGCGGACAGCTTGAAGATCGTCATCAGCGACCGTGGGCCGGGGATTCCCCAGGAACAACTGGAACAGGTGATGGAGCCGTTTTACCGGGTGGAAGGCTCACGCAATGTGGAAACCGGTGGTTACGGGCTGGGGCTGAGTATCGCGCATACGATCGCCAGTGCCCATGACGGGCGGTTGGGCTTGAGCAATCGGGAGGGTGGGGGATTGGAGGTGGTGTTGGAGTTTCAGCGCAAATCCTGGCCTTGAAATGCAGGCTAAATGTGGGAGCGGGCTTGCTCGCGAAAGCGGTGTATCAGTAACAGAGAGGTTGACTGACACTGCGCTTTCGCGAGCAAGCCCGCTCCCACATTTGGATGTGCAGTGTTTCGAGAATCGGGTTTCTTAACTCAAGCCCCGTGGCACTTCTTGAATTTCTTCTCGCTGCCGCACGGGCAAGGATCGTTACGACCCACGTCCTTCAACGTATTGCGCACCGGCTCCTGGTGAGCGTGGCCGCAGTTCGGGCCGTGGACATGGCCGTGGTCGTGATCATGATGATCGTGATCGTGGTTGCAGTCGGGACCATGGACATGGGGTTGCTGAGTCATCGATGTCGCTCCGGAATAAAATCGCCGGGGATTATCTCGCCATTGCGCAACACCTGCACGTCGTTCCCGATAAATAAACCGGTTTTCAACTCGCCTTCAAGACGATAGGGCACGGGATCGCGCGGATTTTTCAGCATGTCGACCACATCGCGGATCTGCGGCCACAGGTTGGTGCGCACCGATACCCGGAAAAAAGCGTGGCTGTGGGGTGGCACAGTCAGCCATTCGTTGGACTCGCCTTCGGTCAGCACCATCGTGCCGAGGCTGACCTTGTAAACCAGGCCGCGTACGGTCAGGTCGTTGTCGTCACGGTTATCCACGCGGAAATACAGCTTGAACTTCTGCTCCAGCAACTTGACCCGCACGGGGTCGACCTTGACCAGACACACCTCGGGGGCGGGCGTTTCGTCGGCGAACCACGACGCGCAGCCGGAGAGGCCCAGCATCAATGCCAGCAGAAGGCTGTAAGTCCTGAATACCCGCGCCTGAGAAACCATGCCGTTACTCCGTGTGAAGAGTCAGCATAGCAAGCGAGAGCCTGTCGGGTATCAATGAATGTCAGAGGTAGCCGGAACAGCACTTCTTGAATTTCTGCCCGCTGCCACACACGCAGGCGTCATTACGCCCGGCCTTCACGTCCACCGTCGGGTCGATAAAGTACCAGTGCTCATTGTTCTGTACGAAAGATGAGCGCTCGCGGTGGCTGTGTTCGCCGGTGCTGTCATGCCAGCGAGCGGTAAAGGTCACGAAGGCGTGTTCCGGCTGGCCGCCGAACACCTCGGAGCTTTCCACTGAAAGGCCCAGCCAGGTGCTTTGGGCGCTCCAGGCGCCGATGGCGGTGGTGTCCAGCCCGGCTTGCTGCGCAGGCAGGGTGGTTGCCACCAGGTAGTCCACCAGGCCCAGCACATAGGCGCTGTAGCGCGAACGCATCAACGCTTCGGCGCAGGGGGCCGGGTGGCCGGCGTGATAATGACCGCAGCAGGCATCCAGCAGGTTGCCGCTGCCGCAGGGGCAAATGGATGTACTCATCGGGTTACCACCAATACTTTCCGAAATTTTGCGGGTTGGCCCAGAAGCGGGCGTTCAGCCAATCCGGCACCTGTTTATAGTCAAGCAGATCATAGGTAAACAGCGTCAAAACCTGATCGTCGCGCTGGAAACGCTCGCTGGCTTGCAGGGCCAGGGAGAAGAAATCGGTGTCTTTCCAGTGGCAGGCCTCCAGGTCCACCAGCACCGCAATGCGACTGGCATTGAGGTTGCGGATGCCCCCCAGCAGGGTCAGGCCCGCAGGTTTTGACAGGTGTTCCAGGCAACCGACCGCCAGTGCCAGGTCAAAACGCTGGGCCGCGAGGTCGGTGGGCAAGGGGCCGGGCTCGGCGAAGGACACCACGGTATCCGGGTGTGCTTCCTTAAAGGCATCCAGCGCCGGGAACTGGCTGGCGCCCAATAACAGCAGGCGTTTGGGCGCGTGAAGATCCAGCAGCGCAGCGAGCGCTTGCTGGGGTGTACGGGAAGAAATACCGGCAGTCATCGAAGATCCTCACATCAGGACCGTAGAGACTAGCCTGCCTGAGCGTGCGGGCCTAGAGCGGGCGGCGAGAATAAACCGCTCGGCCCAATGAATACTGGGGTGTGACACGCTGGCGCAGATGAAAAGAGCCGTCTTTACTCCACTCGTCGGCCCCCGCCGATCCCCTCAGGAGAAAGTCAGATGAGCATCATGCGGACAGCTCTACCCTTGGTTCTGCTAACCGGAGTATTGACAGGTTGCGCAGGCTTGCAAAAAACCGACTGGCCCACCTGTGCCGCCGTCGGCGGTGTGACCGGTGCTGCCATTGGTGCGACCCAAAGCTCGTCCTATGCAGGCTACGGCGCGCTGCTGATTGGCGGCATGGCTGGCGCCTATTGCTGGGTGCATGGCGACGGTGACGAGGACGGCGATGGCGTACCGGACAGCCGCGACAAGTGCCCTGGCACGCCAAAAGGCGTGCAGGTCGACGCCAATGGCTGCCCTCCGGTGCCGGTAGCGGTGGTTCAAGAGGAAGTGGTGGTGGTCAAGGAAGAAACCATCGTGATTCGTGACGTGCACTTCGAGTTCGACTCCGCGAAGCTCACGGCTGCCGACAAAACCAAGCTCGACGTGATTGCCACCCGCCTGAAAAAAGAGGCCCCGAGTGCGCAGCTGCGCGTCAGCGGGCATACCGACAGTGTCGGTAAAGATGCCTACAACCAGAAACTCTCTGAACGACGCGCTCATTCGGTGACCGACTACCTGGTCAGTTCCGGCATCCCGCGCAGCAGTTTTGTCTCCGTGACCGGCGCCGGCGAAAGCCACCCCGTAGCCGATAACAAAACCGCTGATGGCCGCGCGCTGAACCGCCGCGTGGAAATTCAGATCAACCGCTGACCCCGCCTCAAGGCCCCTGCGGAATCCCCTGGGGCCCCTTCATCAATTTTTTAATCCTTCACTGGCACAACGCCTGTAGAAGTCGTTACTGTGCGCCCAAAGAATAATGTGCAAGGGGAGCGTGCGGGATGAAGGTGTTTTGGGGGCTGGGTAAATTCTTGACGTTGCTGTTCTGGGTCGTGGTGGTGGTCAACCTGATCACACCGCTGATCAACCCGTTCCACCTGTTGGTCAACCTGGCCGGCAGCCTGTTGTTGCTGACCCATGTTCTGGAACTGCTGTTGTTCAACGGCAGTGTGAAAACCCGTGCCCATCCCTGGCGTGACCGCTTGCAGATCCTGCTGGTGGGTATGTTCCATGTGCAGAGCTTTTCGACGCCGACACCGGCTAATGATGTAAACAAGGAGGCCAATCATGCGTAAGGTTTTTCTGTTGGCCCTGCTGGTCAGCCCCATTGCCCTGGCCCAGAGCGTCAGCGTCGAGACCAACTCGTTGATGCGCCTGCCCAACAGCAGTGGCGTGTTGCAACTGGAGCGACTGGACGTGGCGGATTACGGCACCTTGCTGATTCCCGCCAATATCACCCAGGTGACCGTGGATGAACTGCACCTGGGCCGCGACGCGCGAATCGCCATCGTGCCCGGTAGCACCACGTTGCAACTGCAGGTGCGTCAGGCGCAGCTGGAGCAGGGCAGCCAAATCACCTCACGCGGCGCTCCCGGTACCCATGAGCGCCCGGCCAAGGCGGGGCGTGACCTGGTGTTGCGGATTAACTCGCTGACGGCCGATGAGCTGTCGGTGGATGCCCGCGGTGGCGCGGGTGCCCAGGGTTATGCCGGGCTGGATGGTGCCAACGGCGAAGACCCGGGCTGCACCTGGGGTTCGGCCGGGCGCGGTGCCAATGGCGACAACGGCGGCGACGGGCTGCCGGGCGCGGCGGGCGCGCAGGTCCGTGTGGAATTGCCGCAGGACTTCCCGGGCGAGAAAATCAAGGTATGGGTGGACGGCGGAGCCGGCGGTTTGGCGGGCACGGCGGGCAAGCCGGGTAAAGGCGGGCAGTCCAAGGGGTGCCTGGTGTACCGCGCGGATGGCGGCGAAAAGGGCCGGGCCGGGTTGGAAGGGCAGCCGGGGCCAGCGGGGCCTGCGGGTGCTGTGACCATTCAGAGGCTCTGAGGCGACTGGCCTGACGCTTTCGCGAGCAAGCCCGCTCCCACATTTGAAACGCATTCCAAATGTGGGAGCGGGCTTGCTCGCGAAAGCGGTCTACTAGGCGCTTCAGAACATCGGCCGTGCCGAAGCAATCGCCACCAGCACCAACCCCACTATCAAGTTGATCCCCACCAATTTACGAATCTGCCCCAAGGCCGCAGCCCCGGCCGGCCAATCCTCAGCCGCCACCGCCACGCGCAGCTCCGGCAACTTCAGCACCTGAATCCGGATAAACAGCGCCGTCATCACCACATATAGCCCCATCATGACCTGTACATAACGCGGCGCGGTCTCAAACCCGCTGAAGCGCAGTTGCAGCAGGCCGACACCGCTGATCGGCAACACCAGCACCGCCACCCAGACCCACACGAAAAAACGTTGAAACACATTTACCCAGAGTTTCAGCCGGGCCGGCCCGTCCAGCGCGGCCATGGCGGCGGGGCGCAGGATCATCCAGGCGAAAAACATACCGCCGACCCAGATCAGGGCGGCCAGTACATGCAGGGTGTAAGCGAAGCTAAAGACGGTCATTGGGGTACTCCGTTCTGCGCGGGATTAATTAGCGGGGTATGATAGCGGCCGATCCGAACCACTGAAAATTTATCCAGCGTTTTTTGCGCCCGACTATCCATGATCAGCACTGAACTCAAAACCACGATCCAGGGCGCCTACTCGCGTTTTCTCGAAGCCAAGAGCTTGAAACCGCGGTACGGCCAGCGCCTGATGATCGCCGAAGTCGCCAAGGTCCTCGGGGATATCGACACCGACGACGAAGGTCGGCGCAGTGGCGACCCCGCCGTGGTGGCCGTCGAGGCCGGCACCGGTACCGGTAAAACCGTGGCCTACAGCCTGGCGGCGATCCCCACCGCCAAGGCCGCCGGCAAGCGCCTGGTGATTGCCACCGCCACCGTCGCCCTGCAAGAGCAGATTGTCTACAAAGACCTGCCCGACCTGATGCGCAACAGCGGCCTGAATTTCACCTTCGCCCTGGCCAAGGGCCGTGGGCGCTATATGTGCCTGTCCAAGCTCGACGTGCTGTTGCAGGAAGGCCACGCGCAAACCGCCACTGCCTCGCTGTTCGAAGAAGAAGGCTTCAAGATCGAAGTCGATGAGGTCAGTCAGAAGCTGTTTACCAGCATGATCGAGAAACTGGCGGGCAATAAATGGGACGGCGACCGCGACAGCTGGCCCAATGCCCTGGAAGACGCCGACTGGGCGCGCCTGACCACCGATCACAGCCAGTGCACCAACCGTCATTGCCCCAACTTCGGCCAGTGCGCCTTCTACAAGGCCCGGGAGGGCATGGGCAAGGTAGACGTTATTGTCACCAACCATGACATGGTCCTCGCCGACCTGGCCCTGGGGGGCGGCGCCGTGTTGCCCGACCCGCGCGACACACTCTACGTGTTCGACGAAGGCCATCACCTGCCCGACAAGGCCATCGGCCACTTTGCTCACTATACGCGGCTGCGCTCCACCGCCGACTGGCTGGAAACCACGGCCAAGAACCTCACCAAGTTGCTCGCCCAGCACCCGCTGCCGGGCGACCTGGGCAAGTTGATCGAGCAGGTGCCGGAGCTGGCGCGGGAGATCAAGACCCAGCAGCAATTCATGTTCAGCGCCTGCGAGCAGGTGGCAGACTTCAAGCCCGGCGAAGACGTGGAAGGTCGCGAACGGCCGCGCCATCGTTTCGTTGGCGGGCTGATCCCCGAGCACATGCGCGAAATGGGCGTCGAGCTGAAAAAGGGCTTTTCGCGCCTGACCGACTTGTTCACCCGTCTCACCGATTTGCTCAAGGAAGGCATGGATGGCGAGGTCAATATCGGCATCGCCAGCAATCAGGCTGAAGAATGGTACCCGCTGTTTGGCAGCCTGCTGTCCCGTTCCCAGGGCAACTGGGAGTTGTGGACCGCCTTTACCGTCGAAGACCCGGAAGACAACCCGCCCATGGCCCGTTGGCTGACCCTGTCGGAAAGCGGTGCGCTGTTCGATATCGAGGTCAACGCCAGCCCGATCCTGGCGGCGGAAATGCTCCGACGCAATCTGTGGAACGTGGCCTACGGTGCCTTGGTCACCTCGGCTACGCTGACGGCCCTGGGCACCTTCGACCGCTTCCGCATGCGCGCCGGGCTGCCGAAGAAGGCCGTCACCGCCGTGGTGCCCAGCCCGTTCCATCACGCCGACGCCGGTGTGCTGCGGGTACCGGACCTCAAGGCCGACCCACGGGATGCGCCGGCCCATACGGCGGCGATCATTCGTGACCTGCCATCATTGGTGGAGGGCTCACGGGGCACGCTGGTGTTGTTCTCGTCCCGCAAACAGATGCAGGACGTGTTCGACGGCCTCGACCGTGACTGGCGCAAGCAGGTGTTTATCCAGGGCAACCTGTCGAAACAGGAAACCCTGAACAAGCACAAGGCGCGGGTGGATGGCGGCGATTCCAGCGTGCTGTTCGGCCTCGCGAGTTTCGCCGAGGGCGTGGATTTGCCCGGTGCCTACTGCGAACACGTGGTGATCGCCAAGATCCCGTTCTCGGTGCCGGATGATCCGGTGGAAGCCGCGTTGGCCGAATGGATCGAAGCCCGGGGCGGCAATCCGTTCATGGAGATCTCGGTGCCGGACGCTTCCTTGAAACTGGTCCAGGCCTGCGGCCGCCTGCTGCGTACCGAAGAAGATCGCGGCACCATCACCTTGCTTGACCGGCGTCTGGTTACCCAGCGCTATGGGAAAGCTATCCTGAATGCTTTACCGCCGTTTCGGCGGGAAATTTCTTAAGGCCCAGTGGGCGAATTCGCCCACTTTGTGGTCTATCTCACCATCGCTTCACGTCATCAGGCCAGTCACCGGCCGTTTGGGAGAACCTTGTTCACATGATTCGCACGCTGCCCGCTGTTTTTGCCCTGTTGTTTGCCGCGCCATTGCTGGCTGCGCCTGCCGGGCAACAAACCTTGTTCAACTTTGTACGGCCCGCCGATGTGGTCAAGGTGGCGACCCAGGACGCCAGCCTGCCGCAATACAACGCCGAACAAACCGCTGAAGGCGAAGTGCTGCGCCGTATCACCTTCAACCCGGCGGCCGAACCGAGCCTGGTGCTCAGCCCGCAGACCGGCGCCTGGGACTGGTCGCAATCCGGTGCCATGAGCCTGCGGATTCAAAGTGCGATGGACTGGGCGCTGACCCTGTACGTCAAGGTGCAGAGCAATGACGGCCGGACACTGTTCAGCCGTATCGACCTGCCAGCCGGTCCCGCGCAAACGCTGTTGATTCCGCTGCAAGCCAACTCGCCCCTGAGCCAGGGGATGAAGGCCGGCCCGCCGATGCCGATCACCGTCGATGGCCAGCGCGTGCTGCTGGCCAGCAGCGAAGGGGAGATCGACCGCAGCCAGATCGTGTCGGTGACCCTGTCGATGATCAAGCCGAACGTCGCCCAAAGCATCTTGCTCGAACGCTTTGGCGTGCAGGACATCGCGCCGGTACTCAAGGCTACCTACAGCGATCTGGTGGACGCCTATGGGCAGTCCACCCGCGCCCGGTGGCCGGAGAAAGTCAGCAGCGACGAGCAGTTGAGGGCCGCAGCGGTCAAGGAACAGCAACAGCTCAAGGGCTGGCTGGCCGAGCGCGACAAGGCCTCCCTGGACAAATTCGGCGGCTGGAACAAGGGCCCGGCCTTTGACGCCAGCGGCTTCTTCCGCACCGAGAAGCGCGACGGGCGCTGGTACCTGGTGACACCGGAAGGCCATCCGTTCTACTCCCTGGGCGTCAACACCGTCGCCCCGGACAACAGCCAGACCTACGTGGCGGGCCGCGAATGGATGTTTGCCGCGTTGCCCAAGGCCGGCGAGCCTTTCGACAAATACTACGGCAGCGGTGACAGCCGCAGCGGCAATGGTGCCGATCAGGGGCGCAGCTTTAATGTCGGCCGCTGGTACGACTTCTATGGCGCCAACCTGCAGCGTACCTATGGCCAGCCGTGCGTGCCGCCGGCACCTTGTGCTCCGGAAGGTTTCGACCAGAAACGCTGGGTCAGCCACACCCTCGACCGCCTGCGGGCCTGGGGTTTCAATACTGTCGGCAACTGGAGTGCGCCGCAGCTGGCGACCGCCGACCGCGTGCCTTACACCTTGCCACTGTCGATCGTCGGTGATTACGCGAGCATCAGCACCGGCACCGATTGGTGGGGCGGCATGCCCGACCCGTTCGACCCGCGCTTCGCCATGGCCACCGAGCGTGCGGTGGCAATTGCCGCCCGTGACCATCGCGACGACCCGTGGCTGATCGGCTTCTTTGCCGACAACGAACTGGCCTGGGCCGGTCCCGGTGATGATGCGAAATCCCGCTACGCCCTGGCCTACGGCACCCTGCGCATGACCACCGACGTGCCGGCCAAGCGCGCGTTTCTCAAGCAATTGCGCGACAAGTACCGCAACCAGGAGGGGCTTTCCAGGGCCTGGGGCATCGAGCTGCCCGCCTGGGAACTGATGGAAGACCCGGGCTTTGTGCCGCCAATGCCAAGCCCGGAGCACCCGGAAATCGAAGCGGACTTCAAGTACTTCCAGAAGACCTTTGCCGACGCCTACTTCAAGACCATCTCCGATGCATTGAAATGGCATGCGCCCAACCAGCTGTTGCTGGGTGGCCGATACGCGGTCAGCACGCCGGAAGCGGTGGCGTCCTGCGCGCAATATTGCGATGTGCTGAGCTTCAACATGTACACCCTCAAGCCTCAGGACGGCTACGACTTCGCGGCCCTGCGGACGTTGGACAAGCCGGTGCTGATCACCGAATTCAACTTCGGCTCGGCGGACCGTGGCCCGTTCTGGGGCGGCGTGACGCAGTTGGCTCGGGAAGAGGATCGTGGGGTTGCCTACGCCAACTTCCTGAAGCAGGCCATGGCCGAACCGTCGATTGTCGGCGTGCATTGGTTCCAGTACCTGGACCAGCCGGTTACCGGCCGTTTGCTTGACGGCGAAAACGGCCATTTCGGTCTGGTCGGCATCACCGATGTGCCGTTCCAGGGGTTTGTCGACAGTGTGCGCAAAAGTAACCTGGCTGCCGTCGATCAGCTGGGCAAGGAGGCCGAAAAGGCCAAGGCTGCCGCAGCGGTCCACGCCGGTGAGGGCGGCAAGCCCGGGCGTGAAGGCAATGCAGCAGCGCCGGGTGCAGAGCATTCCGGCGGGCATTCCGGCAAAGGTCATTGATGGGGGCTGATCGACGAGAGCGGGTTCACAAATCGCTCAATGGCTGGAACAATGTCGGCCACTTTCTGTAGTACTTTTCCAAGGGGGCTTAGGTGCAGATTCAGGGTCATTACGAGCTTCAATTCGAAGCGGTGCGTGAAGCCTTCGCCGCGCTGTTCGACGACCCTCAGGAACGTGGTGCCGCGCTGTGCATCCAGATTGGCGGCGAAACCGTCGTCGACTTGTGGGCCGGTACCGCCGACAAGGACGGTGCCGAGGCCTGGCACAGCGACACCATTGCCAATCTGTTCTCCTGCACCAAGACCTTTACGGCCGTCACGGCGCTGCAACTGGTGGCCGAAGGCAAGTTGCAGCTGGATGCGCCGGTCGCCAAGTACTGGCCGGAGTTTGCTGCCGCGGGCAAGGAAGCCATCACCCTGCGTCATCTGCTCTGTCACCAGGCCGGGTTGCCGGCCCTGCGTGAAACGCTGCCCGCCGAAGCCCTGTACGACTGGCAGATGATGGTCGACGCCCTCGCCGCCGAAGCGCCATGGTGGAAGCTCGGGGAAGGGCACGGTTATGCGGCGATTACCTATGGTTGGCTGGTGGGCGAGTTGCTGCGCCGCGCCGACGGTCGTGGGCCGGGCGAGTCCATCGTGGCCCGGGTTGCACGGCCACTGGGCCTGGATTTTCATGTGGGGTTGGCAGATGAAGAGTTTTATCGAGTTGCCCATATAGCCCGAGGCAAGGGCAATGTTGGCGATGAGGCGGCACAACGTTTACTTCAAGTAACGATGCGCGAGCCGACGGCGATGACTACCCGTGCATTTACCAATCCACCGTCTATTCTGACCAGCACTAATAAACCCGAATGGCGGCGTATGCAGCAGCCAGCGGCAAATGGTCACGGTAATGCGCGAAGTCTGGCGGGTTTTTATAGTGGGCTGCTCGACGGTAGTTTGCTGGAAGCCGATATGCTCGAAGAGTTGACCCGCGAACACAGTATCGGCCCGGATAAAACCTTATTGACACAAACCCGGTTCGGGCTGGGTTGCATGTTGGATCAACCGCACGTGCCAAACGCCACGTTCGGCCTTGGCCCACGGGCCTTTGGGCATCCCGGGGCCGGTGGTTCGGTGGGGTTTGCCGATCCGGAACATGATGTAGCCTTTGGTTTCGTGACCAATACATTGGGCCCTTATGTACTTATGGACCCGCGGGCGCAAAAGTTGGTAAGAATATTGGCCGGTTGTCTGTAAATAGCTTGCTGTCTTGCGTTTTTTTGTTACAAAGGCACATACAAAAAGACGCTAGGCAAAATGTTGTAACTTTAATGTTCCAAAAGCGTCTGTTTAACGGGTCATTCAGGCCCCTGGTTTTTTCTCATTTTGTGGATATCTCATGTTATCGAACAAGTCCTTGGCACTGGCGCTATGCCTCACTATTACTGGCTGTGCACAAACCCCACAAAATGATGCCGAGGGCGGGCATTGGTGGTCATTTGGCTCCGATAAGGCTGCTACCAAGGACGCAGTGAGCCAGGCCGACACCAAACCGGATTCCAAGCCGGCGGTCGCAGCCAAGGCGCCAGCGCCGGTAGCACCGGCTGCTGCACCTGCACCTGCACCGGTTGCGAAGGCGGATACCGGCTCGAGCTGGTGGCCGTTCTCGTCGAAAGCCGACGACGCCAAGGCAGACCTGAAGGCCGACCTCAAGGCGGCAACGCCTGCCTCCGGCGCCCCGGCTGATTCACCGGCCGCTGCACCTGCCGTTGCCAAGACGGATACCGATACCAAATGGTGGTGGCCGTTCGAAAGCAAGCCAAAGCCATTGGCCAAGGTCGACGTCGCCAACATCCCGATGCCTGATCCAAAAATCACCCAGGCCTGGCTGGACGACTACGAGCCACGCCTGCGTCTCGCGATCAAGGACAGCAACCTGCAACTGGAACGCCGTGACAACGTATTGGTGGTGATTGCCCCGGTTGATGGCTCCTACAACCCGAAACGCCCGGCGATGTTGCTGCCCGTGACCCTGGGTCCGTTCACCCGTGTTGCCAAGGCCGTTGAAGGCGATCCGAAGACCGCCGTACTGGTCCTGGGCCATGTAGATACCTCGGGTGCCGAGCCGGTGAGCCAGGCCCTGACCAAGGAACGTGCACAGTCCATCGCTTCGATCTTCAGCCTCAGCGGCCTGAAGCAGGACCGCCTGATGCTGCGTGGCATGGGTGACCTGATGCCGCGTGCCGCCAACGACAGCAACCAGGGCCGCGCCCTGAACCGTCGCATGGAAATCATGTTCACCCAGCGCACCACCATGCTGGCCCTGTTGAGCAAGTACAACTCGGCCAACCCGCCGAAGGCTGAAATGGTCGCTGTGCAGGACGTTCCTGCTCCAGCCGCTGCTCCGGTCAAAAAAGCTGCCGCTCCGGCGAAAAAAACCGTCGCCAAGAAAGCTGCCGCCAAGCCGGCTGCCAAAAAGGCCCCGGCCAAGCCTGCCGCTAAAAAGCCAGCACCTGCCAAGGCCGCCGCTCCAGCTGCTACCAACGACCAGGCGAAGAACTGATTATTTGAGCAAGAAGGATAAAGCCGCATGACCCAGGCACTGGCCGATATGCGCCGTGACTACACACGGGACGGTTTGAGCGAGGCCCAGGCCCCGGATGAACCGTTTGCCTTGTTCCACCAGTGGTTCGCCGACGCGGTGAAAACCGAACAGCCACCGGTGGAGGCCAATGCCATGACCCTGGCTACGGTGGACCAGGACGGTCGCCCGCACTGCCGGATCCTGCTGCTCAAGGGCCTGGATACACAGGGCTTTACCTTCTTCACCAATTATCAGAGCGCCAAGGGCGAACAGCTCGCGGCGCGACCGTTTGCCGCCATGACATTCTTCTGGCCGACCCTGGAGCGCCAGGTGCGCATCGAAGGTCGGGTGGTCAAGGTCTCGCCCGAGGAGTCGGATGCTTACTTCCAGGTCCGTCCCCTGGGTAGCCGCCTGGGTGCCTGGGCTTCACCGCAAAGCCGGGTAATCAGGGACCGCGAAGAGTTGCAGGCGCTGCTCAAGGCCACCGAACAACGCTTCAGCGATACCCAGCCTGATTGCCCCGAACACTGGGGTGGTTACCGCCTGCTGCCGGAGCGCATCGAGTTCTGGCAAGGCCGCGCGAGTCGTTTGCACGACCGCTTGAACTTCCGCTTGCAGGGGGCCGACTGGACCCGTGAGCGCCTGGCGCCCTGAGCCCACCTTTCGTCACCTCGCCTGAATGTAGCGCTGCACGCCGAAGTCTCTAGTCAGAGGTCTTGGATGGGTAGCGCTGCGCTGCGTTATGCGGCCGTTAGCTACAATGATGACAGCGTCCATCAAGATCCTGAGGGAGGTGGGAACGCTACCGTTCGTCGAGTTTTTCGGTACAGGTTCTCTGTACTAAGGCTGAATGAAAACAATTTTCTGCCCGGCATGCCGTGACAGGCGGCAAGCCACAGCGGTTTAATGGATACCTGTCCTTTGGAGTTGATGCTATGCGTAAGTCCGTTTTACTAGTTGCCTGCTTTACCACCCTGTCGCTGCTGCTGGGTGGCTGCGCCTCGAGTCTGACCGGCGACTCGTACTCCCGTGACGAAGCTCGTCGTGTACAGACTGTTCGCATGGGCACCATCGAATCCCTGCGTCCGGTGAAAATCGAAGGCACCAAGACCCCAATCGGCGGCGCTGCGGGCGCAGTCATCGGCGGCGTTGGCGGCAGCGCCATCGGCGGCGGCCGTGGCAGCATCGTGACCGCCGTTATCGGCGCAGTCGCCGGCGGCCTGCTGGGCTCGGCCACCGAGGAAGGCCTGACCCGCACCCAGGGTGTTGAAATCACCGTCCGCGAAGATGATGGCAGCATGCGCGCCTACGTCCAGGCGGTTGAAGAGAACGAAATCTTCCGCATCGGCGACCGCGTTCGCATCATGACGGTGGACGGAACCAGCCGCGTTACTCGCTAAGGGTAAGGTTGCAGGAAAAGAAAAACCCCAACCGGGTGGCCGGTTGGGGTTTTTTGTTGGGGGAGCGATTGTTCTTAACGGTCAGGCTTGTACGAGCGCCTGCTTGCGACTGGCCATCGCCGTCACTGCATACCCGATCAGCGCCGCCAGTATCGACCCGGTCAGGATGCCCATCCGGTCCATACCCGCGTATTCACTGCTGCCCGGCACAAACGCCAGGGAGCCGACAAACAGGCTCATGGTGAAGCCGATGCCGCACAGGACCGCCACGCCGAGCACCTGGCCCCAGTTGGCGCCGGCGGGCAGTGCGGCAAGGCCGGTTTTTACCATGACCCAGGTGAAACCCAGTACGCCAACGGTCTTGCCCAGCAGCAGGCCGGCGGCGATGCCCATTGGCACGTGGTGGGTGAAGCTTTCCAGGTTGACGCCCACCAGCGAGACGCCGGCATTGGCAAAGGCAAACAGCGGCAGGATCGCGTAGGCCACCCAGGGATGCAGGGCGTGTTCCAGGGTCAGTAGCGGCGATGGTTCGGCGTTTTTGGTGCGCAGCGGGATGCAGAACGCCAATGTCACGCCCGCCAGGGTGGCGTGTACGCCGCTCTTGAGCACGCAGACCCACAGGATCAGCCCGACAATCATGTAGGGCCCCAGCTTGACGACACCCAGCCGGTTCATGGCTATCAAGGCGATCAGGCATGCCGCTGCGCCGGCCAATGACGCCCCGGACAGGTCGGTGGAGTAGAAGATGGCGATCACGATGATTGCGCCAAGGTCGTCGATGATGGCCAGGGTCATCAGGAACAACTTCAGCGAAACCGGCACGCGCTTGCCCAGCAGGGCCAATACGCCCAGGGCGAAGGCAATGTCGGTGGCCATGGGGATTGCCCAGCCACCCAGGGCGGCCGGGTTGTCCTTGTTCAGCGCCCAATAGATCAGCGCCGGCACGACCATGCCGCCGATGGCTGCCGCTCCCGGCAGTACCACTTGCGAAGGCTTGGACAGTTGGCCGTCGAGCAACTCGCGTTTGACCTCAAGGCCGATCAGCAGGAAGAACAGGGCCATCAGGCCGTCGTTGATCCACAGCAGCGCCGGCTTGGCGATTTTCAGGGCGCCGATTTGTGCAACCACCGGCACGTCGAGAAAACTTGCGTAGAGGTGCGACAGCGGTGAGTTGTTGATGATCAGCGCCAAAGCGGCAGCAGCGATCAGGAGCAGACCGCTGGCGGCTTCCAGCTGGAAAAAACGGGTGAAAGTGCTACGCAGAGGCAAGGGATGCTCTCCAATCAAAGTTCAATAGGTGGGTACCCTAACCCGTACCGTTAGTTGTTAAAACAAAAGTTATATTCTTATTTGTTATAAGGAATCGGTCTGATCACTTGCGCGCCAGACCCCGAAAATTGTGTGTCCAATTGAGTCATGACTGTATCTGTGTGGAGTGTAGGAAACATCCTAAGATCAGGTCTGAAATCCTTAGAGAAACCGATCATGAGCGACAACCGCCAATGGGCCCGCGAAGCCATTCGCATTATTGAAGCGGACTTCCAGCGCAGCGCCGACACCCACCTGATCCCCTTGCCAATGCAGGGTTTGCCAGGTATCGAGTTGTATTTCAAGGATGAGTCCAGCCATCCCACCGGCAGCCTGAAACATCGGTTGGCGCGTTCGTTGTTCCTCTATGCGTTGTGCAACGGCTGGCTCAAGCCCGGTGCACCGGTGATCGAAGCCTCCAGCGGTTCCACGGCGATTTCCGAGGCGTACTTCGCCAGGCTGCTGGGCTTGCCGTTTATTGCGGTGATGCCGGCCACCACTTCCCAGGAAAAGATTGCGCAGATCGCGTTCTACGGGGGCAAGAGCCATCTGGTGCAGGATCCGACGCAGATCTACGCTGAATCCGAGCGCCTGGCGCAGGAAAGCGGTGGTCATTTCATGGACCAGTTCACCTATGCCGAACGTGCCACTGACTGGCGCGCGAACAACAACATCGCTGAATCGATCTTCCAGCAACTGCGCTTTGAGCGTTATCCGGAGCCGAGTTGGCTGATTTCCAGCCCCGGCACGGGTGGCACCACGGCGACGTTGGGGCGTTATGTGCGTTATCGCCAGCACTGCACCCGAGTGTTGTGCGCGGACGCGGAGCGTTCGGTGTTTTTCGACTACTACCTGAGCGGCGACGCCAGCCTGCGCCTGGACTGTGGCTCGCGCATCGAAGGTATTGGCCGGCCACGGGTTGAGGCGTCTTTCCTGCCGAAAGTGATTGATGCGATGGTCAAGGTGCCGGATGCACTGTCCCTGGCGGCCATGCATTACCTGGCGCAGCGCTTGGGGAGGCGAGTAGGCGGCTCAAGTGGCACCAACCTGATCGGTGCGTTGATCGCGGCGCAGCAGATGAAGGCGGCAGGGGAGTCGGGCTCGATCGTGGCGATCTTGTGCGACGGCGGTGAGCGCTATGCCACGACCTATTACGATCAGGCCTGGCTGGCAGGGCAGGGGTATGAGTTGGAGGGTTTGATTGCGGCCGTTGCGGCGAGTGTCGAGCGGGGGCAACCGTTGCCGGAAAGCATCCTGCGCGCCAATATCTAAAATCTTCCATACCACACAAGACAATGTGGGAGCCGGGCTTGCCCGCGATGGCGATACATCAGGCAACATCACTGTTGAATGACACACCGCCAT
Organism: Pseudomonas sp. W2I6; assembly: GCF_030815935.1. Lineage (NCBI taxonomy): Bacteria > Pseudomonadati > Pseudomonadota > Gammaproteobacteria > Pseudomonadales > Pseudomonadaceae > Pseudomonas > Pseudomonas sp. W2I6. The sequence goes on from NZ_JAUSXJ010000001.1 coordinate 480,916, forward strand.
CGCGGGCAAGCCCGGCTCCCACATTTGATCCGCGTCGTTTGCGGCAGAGGTGTTAAGCCTCCAGGCCCAACATATCCCGCGCCAGCGCCTCGGCAATCCGAATCCCGTCGACACCCGCCGACAAAATCCCACCGGCATAACCGGCACCTTCGCCCGCCGGGAACAGGCCTTTCACGTTCAGGCTCTGCATCGACTCATTACGGGTAATCCGCAGCGGCGATGAAGTGCGGGTCTCGATCCCGGTCAGGACCGCGTCGTGCAGCGAGTAGCCCTTGATCTGCTTCTCGAACGCCGGCAACGCTTCGCGGATGGCTTCGATGGCAAACTGCGGCAACGCCAGCGCCAGGTCACCCAGGGCTACGCCGGGCTTGTAGGATGGCTCCACGGTACCGATGGCGGTGGACGGCTTGCCGGCGATGAAATCACCCACCAGCTGCGCCGGTGCTTCGTAGTTGCTGCCGCCGAGGATGAACGCGTGGGATTCCAGGCGTTCCTGCAACTCGATCCCGGCCAGCGGGCCGCCCGGGTAATCCACTTCCGGGGTGATGCCCACCACGATCCCGGAGTTGGCGTTGCGTTCGTTACGCGAGTACTGGCTCATGCCGTTGGTTACTACGCGGTTCGGCTCTGATGTCGCCGCGACCACGGTACCGCCCGGGCACATGCAGAAGCTGTACACCGAACGGCCGTTCTTGGCGTGGTGCACCAGTTTGTAATCGGCGGCCCCGAGTTTCGGGTGGCCGGCGTACTTGCCCAGGCGTGCAGCGTCGATCAGCGACTGCGGGTGTTCGATACGGAAACCCACCGAGAACGGCTTGGCTTCCATGTACACGCCACGACCATGCAGCATGCGGAAGGTATCGCGGGCGCTGTGGCCGAGGGCCAGGATTACGTGCTTGGACAGGATCTGCTCGCCGCCATCCACCACCACGCCATTCAACTGGCCGTCTTCGATCAGCACGTCGGTGACCCGCTGCTCGAAGCGCACTTCACCGCCCAGGGCGATGATCTGCTGGCGCATGTTTTCCACGACGCCGGTCAGGCGAAACGTACCGATGTGCGGCTTGCTGACGTAGAGGATTTCGTCTGGCGCACCGGCCTTGACGAACTCGTGCAGCACCTTGCGACCGTGGAATTTCGGATCCTTGATCTGGCTGTAGAGCTTGCCGTCGGAGAAGGTCCCGGCGCCGCCTTCACCGAACTGCACGTTGGATTCCGGGTTCAGCACATTCTTGCGCCACAGGCCCCAGGTATCCTTGGTGCGTTGGCGCACTTCGCGGCCGCGCTCGAGGATGATCGGCTTGAAACCCATCTGTGCCAGCAACAGCCCGGCGAAGATCCCGCACGGGCCAAAACCGACGACGATCGGCCGCTCGGTCAGGCCTTCCGGCGCATGGCCCACGACCTTGTAGCTGATGTCCGGCGCCGGGTTGACGTTGCGGTCGTCGGCGAACTTGAGCAGCAGGGCCGCCTCGCCTTTGACTTCCAGGTCGATGGTGTAGATGAAGCACAGCTCCGACGATTTCTTGCGGGCGTCGTAGCTGCGTTTGAACAGGGTGAAATCGAGCAGGTCATCACTGGCGATGCCCAGGCGTTGCACAATGGCAGGCCGCAGGTCTTCTTCGGGATGGTCGATGGGCAGCTTGAGTTCGGTGATTCGTAACATGACAGGAATCCGGTAGGCGGCGGGCAAAGAGGCCGGCTGTTTTGCAAACCGGCGATTATAAGCCCCAACAGCGGTTTCCCGTCATGCTAAAACAGCGCAGGGCGCAATCAGTCGTCTCGCGAACCGCCGAACGACGCGCAACCGCGTTGCACCTGGCCGTTGACCCGAAGCTCGGCGGACATGTGCTGCAGGCTGCCGCTGGCGCTGTCGACACAGCGTTGCGGGGCTACCCACAGTTCGATGTGCTGGTTATTCGCTTCGGTCATCAGGTTGAACCGTCCGTCGCCCGATTGCTCTTCCACATACGGCACGGCCAATGGTGGCTGGCCTTCACGCTCCAGCACCATGCCCTTGGCGGTGACGTTCATCGCCCAGGCCGGTTTGTGGCCGTTGGCCCGCAGGATCATGCGCTTGAAGTCCGGGTCATCACAGGCCGAGGTCGAGCGCTCGACGCGGTACACCTGTTGCAGGTCCACCGTGCCCTGGGTGCCGCTGGCGACGCCGGAGAACTTGCCACGCAGGTCGGCAAACAGTGCGCCTTGCTGGCCGGCCAGGGAGGCGGCCTCCTGCAGGATGCTGGTGCCACCGGTGTCGTTGACCACGTAGTTGCGTTTGTCGTTGCAGGGCTGGAACAGCAGTTTGTCACCCTGGGCCGTCAACTCGCCCTGCATGCGGGTCATTCCGGCGAGAGAGGGCTTGGCCGGCTCGTTATCGAACATCTGGCAGGCGGCGAACAGGGGCAGCAGGGCAAACAAGGCTAGGGTACGGGCGGCACGCATTATCGGGTCTCCTGATAAGTGCCGCCACGTTACGCAGGCTGGCGGTGCATCACAAGCCCGGGACACAGGTTGAATCAACCAACGATAAACGTCTGCCCGGTCTGCAAGCCTTCCACGCTTTTCGCGTAGGCCAACGCCACTTCTGCACCCGGAGCCGGTTTGTACCCACGGAAGTACGGCGCGTAGCTGCCCATGGCTTCCAGCAGGACGGTAGGGCTGACCGAGTTGATGCGCAGGCCGCGGGGCAGTTCGATCGCAGCGGCTTTCACGAATGCATCCAGCGCGCCGTTGACCAGGGCAGCCGAAGCACCGGTACGAATCGGATCGCGGTTGAGAATGCCGCTGGTGAAGGTGAACGACGCGCCGTCATTGGCGAACTCGCGGCCAATCAGCAGCAGGTTGACCTGGCCCATCAGCTTGTCTTGCAGGCCCAGGTCAAAATCGGTTTCGCTCATGTCGCCCAGGGGCACGAAGTTGACGCTGCCGGCGGCGCAGATCAGTGCGTCGAATTTGCCGGTCTGTTCGAACAGTTTGCGGATCGAGGCGCTGTCGCTGATATCGACCTGGAAGTCGCCACTTTTGCGACCGATGCTGATCACTTCATGCCGTTGGGACAGTTCTGCCTTCACCGCCGAACCCACGGTACCGCTTGCGCCAATCAACAGGATTTTCATCGTGCCTTCCTCCAGATGTGTAGGTGAGGTTTCAGTCTAGAGTGATTTTTTGCGCGGATAAGTGCACTAATAGGCAACCTTTGGTTTTCAATTGGAAACAATCCATGAGCGAAATGGATGACCTCGCCGCGTTTGCCGTGTTGATCGAAGCCGGCAGCTTTACCTTGGCGGCCCAGCAACTGGGCTGCAGCAAAGGGCAACTGTCCAAGCGCATCAGCCAGTTGGAAGCGCAGTTTTCGGTGGTGTTGTTGCATCGCACCACCCGCCGCCTGAGCCTGACGGCGGCGGGTGCGGCGCTGTTGCCGCAAGCCCAGGCGTTGGTGGTCCAGGTGGAGCGGGCACGTCAGGCATTGGCCAGGCTCAAGGATGATCTCGTCGGCCCGGTGCGTATGACGGTTCCGGTGTCCCTGGGCGAAACCTTCTTCGACGGTCTGTTGTTGGAGTTTTCCCGGGAGTACCCGCAGGTGCAGATCGAGTTGGAACTCAACAACCAGTACCGGGACCTGGCGCGGGATGGCTTCGACCTGGCGGTACGTTCGGAGGTCGCCAACGACGAGCGTCTGGTCGCCAAGCCGTTGCTCGCCTGGCACGAGATGACCTGCGCCAGCCCGGCTTACCTGGAACAGCACGGCGAGCCGCTGACGCCGGCGGAACTGGTGGGCCACAACTGCTTGCTGAACAGCCACTACAGTGGTCGTGAAGAGTGGTTGTATCACCAGCAGCATGAGCTGCTGCGGGTTCGGGTATCCGGGACCTTTGCCTCCAACCATTACAACTTGTTGAAGAAGGCTGCACTGGTGGGGGCGGGCATCGCGCGCTTGCCGTCCTACGTGCTGCACGCGGAATTGGCTGACGGTCGCCTGCGCTGGCTCCTGCGGGATTATCAGACCCGCAGCATGCCGATGTACTTGGTCCATCCGTATCAGGGCGGCCTGCCGCGCCGCACCCAGGTACTCGCAGATTATCTGGTGGGCTGGTTCAAGCGCAGCGGCGAAGCCCTCGATCGCCTTTAGCGGTAGCGCCGGGCGATCAGGTGATCAATCGAGAAGCTGCCCGGCCCCTTGGCCATCAACAGCAGCAGCAATGCGATCCAGGTGCCGTGGGTCGGGTAGGCGTCCGGGTAGACGAAAAGCTGGATGGTCAGGGTCATGCCCAGCAGCGCCAGCGCCGAGAATCGCGTGGCAAACCCCACGAGGATCAGCACCGGGAAAAAATGCTCGGCGAACGCAGCCATGTGCGCCGCCACTTCCGCAGACAGCAGCGGCACGTGGTATTCGCTGCGAAACAGCGGCAGGGTGGACGGCGCCAAGTGCGGCCAGCCCAGTTGGAACGTGCCGCCGATCAGGTCCACGGCGAAGCCTTCGACCTTGGTCTGTCCGGATTTCCAGAACACCGCCGCGATAGAGAAGCGTGCGACAAAGGCGATCAGGCTGTAGGGGATTTTCTCGAAGCACTGGATGATCCGTTGGATCAGCCCGGGAGCGGTGGTGTTCATGGCGATACCTTGGGTTCTGTGTGCAAGTGGGTGATGGCGCCGTGACCGATCAGCAGGGCCAGGCATTGGTGCAGGTCAAATTCGGCGGCCGCATCGAGGGCGTAGGCCACGGCCATTTCCAATGGCCAACCGTTGTTCAGGCTGTTGATAAACGTCGCTGAGCCGCTGTCGATGTGAAATACCTGCACGTGCAGGCCATTGCGTAGCACCAGCGCGCTTTGGGCATGGAAGGGGTCGAGTGTGGCGAGGGATTCGCCGGTCTGATGCGCCGCCCATAAAGCCACCACGGCGTAGGCCGAGTTCAGGGTGGCCAGGGATGGATGCAGTTGCAGGCGCAGTTCGCCCAGGTCCGACTGTTGTTGCAGGGTGGCGATGACCTCCTGTTGATCCAGTGGCTGTGCGTCTGCCGCGTGGTAGGCCCTCACCCGCAATCGCTCCAGGCGCGCCACATCAGCCAGGTAAGGCACGCTGGCGGCGGGCGCGAAGCCCTGGATAAAGTCCGCAAGGTCGCTGCCGTACTCATTGATCAGAGGGCTTGTCGGCGGGAAACCCTGGACATACACACCGGCCATCGCCCGAAAAAACTCATCGCCCACCAGTTGCAGGGTGACCGGGTAGCCGGCGGCCAGCGCGTTGATCAGCGAGCTATGGACATTGTTGCGATACACCGCAAAACGACCGGCCGGATCGGCGCCGTTGCGGCTGAACAAGCCTTGCGGGCAGTTTTCGTCGGGGGACAGCAGTGCGCGGCTAAAGACGTCCTGGCGGCTCATGCACGCACCTCCAGCAGAAACCGGTCGGCCTCGCGTGCTTCAGCGTGCAGCACGCTGAACGCCGGCACCTGGTTGTCGCGCTCGATCAGCGTGGCGACCGGCCCGGTGCGGCTGAGCACGTGCTGGTAGAGCTGCCATACCGCGTTGTCGATGGGGGCGCCGTGATCGTCAATCAGCAAACGGTCGCCGAGGCTGTCGGTGTCTTCGGCAAACCCTGCCAGGTGAATCTCGCCCACGGCGTGCAACGGCAAGGCCTCGATGTACTTCAGCGGGTCTTGCTGATGGTTGATGCATGACACATACACATTGTTCACGTCCAGCAGCAGCCCGCAGCCGGTGCGGCGAATCGCTTCGCTGATGAAGTCGGTCTCTTCCAGGGTGGAGCACTGGAATTGCAGATAGGTCGACGGGTTCTCCAGCAGCATGGTCCGCTGCAGGCGGGTTTGTACCTGGTCGATGTGTTCGCACACCCGCTTCAGGGTTTCATCGTCATACGCCAGCGGCAGCAAATCATTGAGAAACACCGGGCCGTGGCTGGACCAGGCCAGGTGTTCGGAAAAGGAGTGGGGTTGATAGCGTTCGATCAGCGTGGCCAAGCGCGCCAGGTGCTCGTCGTTCAGCGGACCTTCGCCGCCAATGGACAGGCCAACACCGTGCAGCGACAGCGGGTACTGTTCGCGGATCAAGCCCAGGTAGTGATGGAAAGGCCCGCCGGCCACCATGTAGTTTTCGGCGTGGACTTCAAAAAAACCGATATCGGGGGACGTCTCGAGCACTTCACTGAAGTGCTCGTTCTTGAGCCCCAGCCCGGCCCGACGGGGGAGGCCGGGCGCCTGAGCCTGGGAGATGGGGTGGGTGAATGAGAGCGTCATCGTCAGTACTCAGGCTGTGCAGGGTTTCAGGACTTGGCGGTGAAGGCAGCTTCCTGGCCGAAGCCGGTTGGCGAGGTGGTGCTTGGGGTTTTCAGGCAGGTACCGGCCGGGACCAGTTTCCAGGCGTTGGCCTGATCCTTGACCTTCGAGGTGCCCGCGCAGGAAGTGCCGGCGCCTGCAGAGCAATCGTTCTTGCCGGCTTCGGCTACACCGAAGCATTTCTGCATGTCATCGGCGGCGTGGGCGGTGGTGGTCAGGGCGGACAGGCTCAGGGCCGAACCCAGGGCCAGGACGAGGGTGGCGGCGGACAGCGAGCGGGTTTTGGTAGTCATGGTGTATCTCCAGCAGTGGGTTGAGTTGGCAAGCATGTTCGCCTGCTTACACCACTAGAGAAAGGGGGAAGGGATTCGTTACAAAGCCGGGGAAAATAATTTCAGGTTTCGCCAAAGTCTTTGGTTCACACCAAACAAATGTGGGAGCGGGCTTGCTCGCGAAGGCAGTGGGTCAGTCACCAAACAAGTTGGCTGATACACTGCCTTCGCGAGCAAGCCCGCTCCAACAAAAGCCCGCTCATACATTGACCAGATGGGCATCAACCGCCCAAATAAGCCTCACGTACTTTCGGATCGGTCAGCAGTTGTTCGCCGCTGCCCTGCATCACCACGCGGCCGTTTTCCAGCACATAGGCGCGGTCGGCAATCTTCAGCGCCTGGTTGGCGTTCTGCTCCACCAGGAACACCGTCACACCGTCCTTGCGCAGCTGTTCGATGATGTCGAAGATCTGCTGGATGATGATCGGCGCCAACCCCAGGGACGGTTCGTCCAGCAACAACAGCTTGGGCTTGCTCATCAGCGCGCGGCCGATGGCGAGCATTTGCTGTTCGCCGCCGGACATGGTGCCGCCGCGCTGGCTGAAGCGTTCCTTGAGCCGCGGGAACAGGTGCAGCACCTTGTCCATCTGCTCCTGGTAATCGCCCTTGTCGGTGAAGAACCCGCCCATGGCGAGGTTCTCTTCCACGGTCAGGCGGGCAAATACCCGGCGGCCTTCCGGAACCACGGCAATGCTCTTGCGCATGATCTCGGAGGAGGCCTGGCCCACCAGCTCCTCACCCATGTAGCGGATGCTGCCGCTGTGAGCCTGGGGCGAACCGCACAGGGTCATCAGCAGCGTGGATTTACCGGCACCGTTGGCGCCGATCAGGGTAACGATTTCGCCCTGGCGCACTTCCACGTTGACGCTGTGCAGCGCCTGGATCTTGCCGTAGAAAGTGGAAACGTTTTCGAATTGCAGCATTTTACGCTTCCCCCAAATAGGCTTTGATCACTTCCGGGTTGTCGCGGATCTGCTCCGGCGTACCGTCGGCCAATGGCGTGCCCTGGTTGATCACGACGATATGGTCGGAAATGCTCATGACCAGTTTCATGTCGTGTTCGATCAGCAGCACGGTGGCGTTGTTTTCTTCACGCAGCACACTGATCAGCGCCTTGAGGTCTTCTGTTTCCTTCGGGTTCAAGCCGGCGGCCGGTTCGTCGAGCATGAGGATCCGCGGGCGGGTCATCATGCAACGGGCGATTTCCAGGCGCCGTTGCTGACCGTAGGCCAGGGTGCCGGCAGGACGGTTGGCAAACTCGGTGAGGTTGACCTTGTCCAGCCAGTACGCTGCATATTCCATGGCCTCGCGCTCGCTCTTGCGGAACGACGGCGTCTTGAACAGGCCGGCAAAGAAGTTGGTGTTCAGGTGGCGATGCTGGGCGATCAACAGGTTCTCGACCGCCGTCATGTCCTTGAACAACCGCACGTTCTGGAAGGTGCGAACCACGCCCTTGCGGGCGATCTCGTGGCCGGCCAGGCCCTGGATCGGCTGGCCGTCCAGCAGGATGGTGCCGCCAGCCGGCTTGTAGAAGCCGGTCAGGCAGTTGAACACCGTGGTCTTGCCGGCGCCGTTGGGGCCGATCAGGGCCACGACTTGTTTCTCTTGCACGGTCAGGGCCACGCCGTTGACCGCCAGCAAACCGCCGAAGCGCATGCTCAAGTTTTCGACTTTCAGGATCTCGCGGCTCATTTGCGCAGCTCCATGTGGGGACGTTGCATGGGCAGCAGGCCTTGAGGTCGCCAGATCATCATCAGCACCATCATGGCGCCGAACATCAACATGCGGTATTCGCTGAATTCACGCATCATTTCCGGCAGCAGGATCATCACGATCGCCGCGAGGATCACGCCGAGCTGCGAGCCCATGCCGCCCAGTACCACGATGGCGAGGATGATTGCCGACTCGATGAAGGTGAACGACTCCGGCGTCACCAAACCTTGGCGCGCGGCGAAGAAGCTGCCGGCAAAACCGGCGAAGGTCGCCCCGAGGGTGAATGCCGAAAGCTTGATGACGGTCGGGTTCATGCCTAGTGCACGGCAGGCGATTTCATCTTCGCGCAGCGCTTCCCACGCACGGCCGATCGGCATGCGCAGCAGGCGGTTGATCACGAACAGCGCCGCCAGTGCCAGCAGCAGGGCCACCAGGTACAGGAACACCACTTTGCTCACCGGGTTGTAGTCGATCCCGAAGTACTCGTGGAACGTCTGCATGCCTTCGGCCGCGGTGCGGTCGAACGTCAGCCCGAAGAACGTTGGCTTGGGAATGCTGCTGATGCCATTGGGCCCGCCGGTGATATCGGTGAGGTTACGCAGGAACAGACGGATGATTTCACCGAAGCCCAGGGTCACGATCGCCAGGTAGTCACCGCGCAAGCGCAGTACCGGGAAGCCCAGCAGGAAGCCAAATGTGGCCGCCGCCATGCCGGCCAGTGGCAGGCAGATCCAGAAGCCCCAGCCCAGGTAATGCGAGAGCAGCGCGTAGGTGTAGGCACCCACCGCATAGAAGCCCACATAGCCCAGGTCGAGCAGGCCGGCCAGACCCACCACGATGTTCAGGCCCAGGCCCAGCAACACGTAGATCAGGATCAGCGTCGCGATATCCACCGCACCACGGGAACCGAAGAACGGCCAGATCAACGCGGCCACGATCAGGCCGATGATGATGTAGCGCTGGGTGCGCGGCAGGGTCAGGAACTGGCTGACCTTGGGCGATACCAACGGGCCACGGTTGGACTTGAGGAGTGCCCCGACCTGCTGGGTGAACAGCACACGCAGGAACATCAACACCGAGCACAGGGCAATGATGGTCAACGTCACGGGACCGGTGCCATGCACTTCAAGGTTGATCCCGACAATGCTCAACTTGAGCCCGAGTACCGGGAAGGCCACGGCCCAGACCAGCAAGGCGCTGAAAAACGCCGATTTAAGATATCTGCTCATACTTTCTCAACCTCCGGACGGCCCAGAATGCCGGTCGGCCGGAACAACAGCACCAGAACCAATAGACCGAATGCCACCACGTCCTTGTACTGGTCACCGAATACGTCGGCGCCAAAGGCTTCAGCCACACCCAGCACCAGCCCGCCGAGCATCGCGCCCGGAATGCTGCCGATGCCGCCCAATACCGCCGCGGTGAAGGCCTTGAGGCCCACCAGGAAACCGGCGTTGGGGTTGATCACGCCGTACTGCATGCTCAGCAACACGGCAGCGATAGCCGCCAGTGCGGCACCGATGACGAAGGTCAGGGCGATGATGTTGTTGGTGTTGATGCCCAACAGGTTGGCCATCTTGATGTCTTCGGCGCAGGCCCGGCAGGCGCGCCCCAGACGGGAGCGGGAGATGAACAGGGTCAGGCCGAGCATCGCCACCAGGGTGACGACGAAGACCAGGATCTGCATATAGGAAATCAGCACTTCCTGTGCGCCGCCTGGGCCGAAGGAGATGCTCCCCGGGATCAGGTTGGGAATGGATTTGTCCTTGGAGTCCTGGGACAGCAATACGGTGTTCTGCAGGAAAATCGACATGCCGATCGCAGAGATCAGCGGGATCAAGCGGTTGCTGCCACGCAAGGGGCGGTACGCAACGCGTTCGATACTGTAGCCATAGGCACTGGTTACGACGATGGACGCCAGGAACGCAGCGGTCATCAACAGCGGCAGGGAATGGATACCCAGCATGGCCAGCCCGGCAAGGGCGATGAAGGCCACGTAGGAACCAATCATGTACACCTCGCCATGGGCGAAGTTAATCATTCCAATGATGCCGTAAACCATTGTGTAGCCAATGGCTATCAAGGCATAGGTGCTGCCAACGGTCATGCCGTTAACCAGCGTTTGGAAAAAATGATAGATCTCAGGCATTACAGCGCTCCTAAAAACCCGATACGCATTTCACTGGTGGAGTCAATTTCCGGCTCGGTGCCCTGTTCTGTGATCAGGTTGCACAAAGCGTTTGCCAGCGAACCGCTGGTGACGGTTTTAAGATTTTCAGGTGAGCCAGCGCCCGGATCGCGGGTGACAGGCCCATAAACCTCGTAAAACAAAGCCCACTGCTTGCACAGTGGGCTTGTTGACCAGTAACGCCTGGCTTACTGAGGGGAAACTTCGGTTTTTGGTTTGCCGAAGTGCCATTCGTAGACCACGAACTTGAAGTCCTTCAGGTCGCCCTTGGCGTCGAAGCTCAGGTCGCCGGTCGGGGTCTTGAAGGTACCGGCGTGGATGGCCGCTGCCACCTTGGCGGTGTCTTCGCTCTTCGCGGCAGCGATACCGCCGGCGATCACTTCAACAGCCGAGTAGGCCGGGAACACGAACGGACCGGTTGGGTCCTGCTTGTTCTTGGTGAACTCTTCAACGATTGCCTTGTTGGCAGGATCGGTGTCGAAGGATTTCGGCAGGGTAACCAGCAGGCCTTCGGAAGCGTTCTGGGCGATTTGCGAGATGGAGTCGTTGCCGACGCCTTCAGGGCCCATGAACTTGGCGTTCACGCCTTTTTCCTTGGCTTGGCGCAGGATCAGGCCCAGCTCAGGGTGGTAGCCGCCGTAGTAGACGAAGTCGACGTTGGCTTGCTTGAGCTTCTGGATCAGCGAACCGAAGTCTTTGTCGCCAGCGTTGATGCCTTCGAAGAGGGCAACTTTCACGCCTTTCTTCTCGAGGGTTTGTTTAACGGCGGTGGCGATGCCTTCACCGTATTGCTGTTTGTCGTGGATAACGGCTACGACTTTCGGCTTCACGTGGTCGGCGATGTAGTTACCGGCGGCTGGGCCCTGGGCGCTGTCCAGGCCGATGGTGCGGAAGACCAGCTTGTAGCCACGGGACGTGATTTCCGGGCTGGTGGCAGCCGGGGTGATCATGATCACGCCTTCGTCTTCGTAGATGTCGGATGCTGGCTGAGTGGAGCTGGAGCAAAGGTGACCGACCACGAACTTGACGCCGTCGTTGACCACTTTGTTGGCTACGGCCACGGCTTGTTTTGGATCGCAAGCGTCGTCGTATTCCTTGGCTTCGAGCATTTTGCCATCTACGCCGCCCTTGGCGTTGATGTCGGCGATGGCCTGCTTGGCACCCATGAACTGCATGTCGCCGTACTGGGTCACAGGGCCGGTTTTAGGGCCGGCAATACCGATCTTGATGGTGTCAGCTGCGAACGAATGGCTGGCAACCCCGGCCAGGACCATAGCGGCAAACAGTTTGGAAATCTGCTTAGTAGCCTTATTCATAGTGCTCCACTCTTACTGTTGTATTTTTTATAGTTCTAGCGGCCTTGTGAGCTGCAGAACCGGATCAGATATCTCGGATATCCCCCGGCAGCGGCCTGGCAACTGTACCGGTACAGTGTAGAGCGCCGGTTGATCGCTTGAAAAGCTGGCTGCTGGGGGCAAAACCCGGGTATGTCGCTTAAATGAAAGAAAAAGACAGAATTGCGGCGGGGTGATGCCAGAGTTTCGGGCAATCCTTGGCTTTCCTGACACTTTCGTTCGGTGCCTCATTTGCAACTGGGTTTTTCTGCCTGGGGCTCGACGGTATGATTGCGCCGATTTTTTCTTCAGGTGAACTCCCATGACGCAAGAACCTAGCACCCTCTATGCCAAGCTGCTCGGTGAAACTGCCGAAATTTCCTGGAAGGAGCTTGAGCCGTTCTTTGCCAAGGGTGCCCTATTGTGGGTCGACGCCGGGCTGGATTTGATCGAGGCCGCCGAGGGCATGGCTGAGGACAACCGTGAGAAAGTCGCTGCCTGGCTGGCTGCGGGGAGTCTTGGCGAGGTGTCTGCGACGCGGGCATTGGACCTGGTTGAGCGGGATCCGAGTTTGTGGGCGGTGGTGGTTTCGCCGTGGATTCTGATCCAGGAAAGGGCAGTGTAGGAAATGCATGCGCGAAAAAGGTGCGTGATTTTTCCGAGTTTAAGTGTGTAGGCGGGTAACTGCATTTGCGGTGATGGCACCTTGCCGTAGAGAAAGGTCACAGGCGGGGGTTACGTGCGCGTCATGGGAACAGTTTTGGTAGCGGCGGAGTGCGGGGGGAATTGTTTCTGGGTATGTGTACATATCCGTTATTTAGGTAACGGCCACCTATGGTTCCGCTCTTACAGCGGGTCACTTTTGGCAAACGCCCCAAAAGTAACCAAAAGGTCTTTGCCCCACCACTCGGTGCCTCGCCTAGGCTCGGCATGCCCGCACTCCGGCACGGTTCCGCGGGCCGCCGCGACGGGCCATCCATGGCCCGGCGCGGCTAAATCGGCATCCCTGCCGATTTACCCGCTCCACCGTGCCTACTTGCGGCCATCGTGGTTAACGGGGCCCGCAGATCAAAAGCACGCAGCCTCGCTGGCGCTCGACAGCTGCTACGGGCGGGGTGGCGCTGCTTTTCTGTGGGAGCTGGCTTGCCTGCGATGGCATCACCTCGGTATGTCTGAAAGACCGAGTTGTCTGCATCGCAGGCAAGCCAGCTCCTACAGTGGAGCGGGCCCGCTTTAGCTTTTGATCTTGATCTTAGGCGCCCCGTTAAACCACGCTGGCCGAACGCAGGCTTTGGAGCGTGGGTAACCCGGCAGGACGCCGGGTTAGCCGTCCTGGGCCAGGGATGGCCCATGACGGCGGCCCACGCTCCAAAGCCGGAGTGAGGGCACACCGAGCCTAAGCGAGGTGCCGAGTGGTGGGGCAAGAGCGTTTTGCTTACTTTTGTGCTTTTCAAAAGTGAGCCGCTGTAAGAGCGGAACCAATATCAGCCCCAACCCAAATAACGGATATACACCCCACCTCAGCAACAAAGCCTACGCCGTCTTCCCGGTATGGTTATTCAGCGAAATAACCTTGGTCTTCCCAATCCTGTGACGATAAATCTCACGCAGGTACTTGATCGCCTTCTTCACACAATCCCGCGACAGACGAATATCGTTGATCGACACAAACTTGTCCTTGTCGTTGATCAACTCACGATACTTCTTCTCGTACATCGGCTTGATCGCATACCAGTTGGTATCCAGGATCTTCGCCGGGTTCTCGAACTCGTTGAGCAGCTCATCAATCCGGTCTTCATCAAAATCCTCATGGATGATGAAATCCAGGATCGAATTATCCAGGGTGTCATCAAACCGATACGGATTACGCGCAAAACAGCGCTTGATAAACGCCACGATCAACGTCAAAAAATCATCCGACAGGCATGGGCTTTTAGCGATCAAGGTCGTGAGCGACAAGTTGGCCGACGCCCCGATCACCAGCGCATACCGTTTGAGCGTCGTATTGGGAAACAGGCTGTTGAGGTGCGTCTTGAGCCGATTCAGGTCCATATAGGACAGCTTGTAATCCTTGGGCAACGACACAATCGACACCACCGACGAGCAGTTCTTGAAGAAGTGCAAGTCATGCAACGCCGCCGCGTCATAGCCGGAATTCTTGTACTGCTCCAGGGAGGCCTTGTACCGCTTGGACTCAATCGGCAACAGGCTGATGCCTTCGATCGCCTGGGTCACCTTGTTGAAGTGCGGCAGATCAATGGAACGGAAAAACAGGTCGTCGATGTTCAGCCGCTGCGGCTCTTTTTCGAACACCTTGAACTTGTCGCTCGAAGGCGCCGGCGTTTCCGGCACCACCGATTCGGCATAGGCAATCGCCACCGGGCCGGCCAGGCTCATGAACAGGTCGTTGGCATCCAGGCGGATGGTCTCGCCAATGTCGATCCCGGCGCGACGGAAATAGTTCTGGTCGTAGTCGGTCGTAACCGCCTGGGCCGTCAGAATGTTGAAGATCTGCTGCGAGATGTACTGGTTGGCGTGCTTTTCCATGGCATTGACATCAATGTTCTGGATGTTGCCGTCATCGCTTTCCTCGGCGTAACGCATGATGTCGTTGGAGATCAGCATCATCGCGTTCCACGGTCGGATACGGCCTTTCACGCTGGCTTCGCTGCTGTCTTCATTGTCGAAGTTGTACGAGAAGTCCCATTCTTCCGAAAGGTATTTGCACAACAGCCGCCCGGCGTTGATGTGCAGCGCCTCGGACATTTCGCTGCGGTGATCGGAGATGTTCGGCAGCACACAAATCCCGCTGGTGAAGATCGGCTCGAACACGAAGGCGTGACCGCTTTTGCTGTCATGTTCATCGGCGGGCTTGGTGTCGAACGTCTTGTTCATGTACGAGTGCTGCTGGGCCAGGCCGAACTCCGAGGCCATGCCTGAACCGGTACCGCCGCCGGCACTGAAGATCGAGAAGTACAGGCGCGACTGGTTGGCCTTGATGCCGCAGGAGTCGATCAGGTACGAGTGGATCATCTTCCAGTCGGGGCTGGAGAAGCGCTGGGTGTCTTTGTTGAGGATAATCTTGGCCAGGTACTGGCCGAGGATCGGCGCGTTACCGGCGCCGCCGGCATGGACTTCCGAGAGGTCCATGATTTTCATCTTGCTGTAGTCCCGCAGGAAACCGCTTTTCTCACCCTTGCGCGAGAAACGGATGCGCCCGGCAATGTCCTTGTCCAGGTCGCCCAGCATCACCAGCGGCTCGACCAGGAACACCGGTTTGGTGCCCTTGTTCGAACCCAGGCGCAGGTTGTTGCGAATCCACTGGGCGGGGCGGTAGCCCTTGTCGGTGGATTTGTCTTCGTTGCTGAATTCGTTGAGGTAGAACTTGCGGGCGTTGTACACCAGCTCTGCCACATCCAGGGCAATGTTGGAGCCACAGCGGCCCAGGCCGATCAGGCACACCGAGGGGAATTCCTGCTCATTGCGCAATTCACCGTCGACTTCCAGGTGCGGTGCGCGCGGGAACACCATGTCGCGCAGGCCGTCGAGGTTGTCGAGGATGCGGTCGGTGTTGGTTTCGGTGAAGTACAGGTACTGCTGGGTGGCCAGTGGGCGGGCGGTGCTCAATGACTTTGAACCTGAGGGTTTTTCCGCAGGGGCTGTCAGCAACACGTCGGATACCGCAGTGGCAGAGTTATTTTTAGAAGTCATTGTGCGCCATGTGCCTGGACGGATGACTGAGTAAGTATCAAATAGCCATCACAGAATGAGAGATCGCGACTTTACAGTGCGTCCGGGTCTTGGGCGATAGGGTTTAACCCTAGGGTTTTAAGGGGAAAGCCTGGCCGGACTCTGATGAATCGGCCGTTCGTCGGAGTTCTTTAGTGAAATGATGGCGATTTGCCAAATATGTGGGAGCGAGCAAGCCCGCCCCCATATTCAGCGAATTGGCCGGACGATGGACGCCGGGCCCGCACGACCCGAAGGCGGGTCTTTCGGCGCGGGGTCACCCCCCGTCAGGCCCAGCAGGCTGAACATGTTGTTCTGGTCCAGGCTGTTGATCACCGCGCTGATATCACTCAACGGCACCGCAGCGCTGAGCAGGTAACCCTGAACAAAATCACAGCCGTGTTTTTGCACCACTTCAAATTGTTGCAGGGTTTCCACGCCCTCGGTCACCACCTGCAGGTGCAGGGTGTGGGCCATGCCGATAATGGCCTGGACGATCTCGATGTCGGCGTTCGACTTGGGGATATCCTGGATAAATGAACGGTCGATTTTCAAGGTGTTCAACGGCAGGCGCTTAAGGTAGGCGAGGGACGAGTAGCCGGTGCCGAAGTCGTCGATGGACAGCGACACGCCCAGGGCGCGGATTTGCCGCAGCAATGCCAGGGTGCTGCTGATATTGCCCATCAGCGCGTTCTCGGTTACTTCCAGTTCCAGGCGATTGGCCGCGATCCCGCCGAAGCGCAGGGCGTTTTCGATCTCATCGGCCAACTCGTCACGCGTCAGGTTGAGGGCCGAGCAGTTCACGGCCATGACCAATTCAGTGTGGCCTTGCTCCGACAGCAGGCTCAGGTCGTGGCAGGCCTGGCGCAGTACCCAGTGATCCAGTTCGGCAATCAGCCCGTTGCTTTCGGCAATGCCGATGAACCGGTCCGGGGTCAGCAGGCCATGTTGGGGGTGTTGCCAGCGCACCAGGGCTTCGAGGCGCGTGACCCTGCCTTTTTTCAGGTCAAGTATCGGTTGGTAAAACAGCACCAACTCGTTCTTGCCCCGCAGTGCGGCGCGCAGTTCCTCTTCCAGTTGCAGTTCCAGGAAGGCCCGGGTTTTCAGGTTGGAGCTGAAGAAGTTCAGGCTATTACGCCCGGCATCCTTGGACTGATACAGCGCCAGGTCAGCGGTCTTCAGCAGCTCTTCGCTGGTTTTGCCGTCTTCGGGAAACAGGCTGATGCCGATGCTGGTGGTCATCACCATGCGCCGGCCGGCCAGTTCGATGGGGTCTTTCATTTTCTGCATGATGCGCTGGGCCATGTGCCGCGCTTCATCGCGATGATGGATGCTGATCAGGATGCAGAATTCGTCACCACCAAATCGCGCGACCACGTCGTCATGGCTGCGCACCGAGCTTTTGATATGGCCGGCCAGCACCGTCAGCAGTTCGTCGCCGGCGTCATGGCCGAGGCTGTCGTTGATGCGCTTGAAGTGGTCGATATCCAGGAAGATCACCGCCAGCATGCCGTCGGTGGCGGTTTTTTCGGCGAGTTTCTCGGCGAAGATCTGGTTGAAACCACGGCGGTTGAGCAGGGTGGTCAGGGCATCGTAATGCGCCACCTGTTGCAGCGAGGCGCGGGCCTGGTCCAGTTCGGTGAGCAGGGCGTTGACCCGGCGCAGGTCGGTTTCCTTGTGTTGCAGCTTCTTGTCCGCGAGGGCAGCACTGATGCTGCTGCCAATCACCAGCAGGGCGATGACCGCCACCAGCAGCCCCAGTTGGACCGGGTTGTTGTCCACCGGCAGTGCCGACTGTACGAGGTCTTCGGGTACCAGCAGCTGCATGGCCGCCATGCCGGTGAAGTGCATGCTGATAATGCCCGCGCCAAGCACCAGGCTGGCCGCGTACTTGAGCAATTGATGGAACATGCCGGTGCCGTTGCGCAGGTACAGCGACAGCAGCAACGCCGCCAGGCTGGCGCCGATCGCGATCAACACAGAGGCGAGGAACAAGCCAGTCTCGAAATACACGCCCGCCTCGGAGCGCATGGCCGACATGCCCACGTAGTGCATCAGCGCAATACCCAGCCCCATCCACACCGACGCCAGCACATATTGGTGGGCTCGCAGCCTTGGATGACTGAGGGTTTGCATGGCGAACAGCGCCGCGATCAGGGCGATCAGCAGCGAGGCGAACGTCATGATCAATTCGTAGTGAATCGCGATAGGCGCCTGGAAGGCCAGCATGCTGATGAAGTGGGTCGACCAGATGCCGCCTGCCAGGCAGCCCGCGCCTACCCAGCGCCAGTGCCGTTGAGCCTTGGGGTTGTCGACATGGCCGACCCGCTCGGCCATGTCCAGGGTGCCGAAGCCCGCTGCACACGCCACTACATACGCCAGTAGCACCAGAAAGGGGTTATGACTGCAATTGAGTAATAAGTGCCCACTGTCCGGAAGGTCGGTAAAAAAATGCAAACCAAGCCATTCCATAGCATGTCCCGTCACAGAGTTTTAGTCTGACTGCGTCTTTCAGTATAGAGAGCGTGAGCGAGTTACAAGGATTGATGGCAGATTGCTTCTAATTATTTGGCGATGATTTTATAAACAACTAGAACCAAATGATTAGGGATGACCGCCCGGGTCGCCCGATGGAGTGACATCAGACTTACGAATCATTACAGACAATCCCCACGAGGCTGACTAGATTGCAGGTTCCGGGCTCAGGATGCGTCTGGCATCGCGGCTCACATAACAATAAAAGAGACGGACCCATGCAGAACTCGACCCAAGCGGCGAATGCCTGGCGCATTCTGTTCCTGCTGTTCCTGGCCAACCTGTTCAACTTTTTCGACCGCACCATTCCCGCGATCATCATCGAGCCGATCCGCATGGAGTGGCACCTCAGCGACTTCCAGCTCGGGATCATCGGTACCGCGTTCACCATTGTTTATGCAATTGCCGGCTTGCCGCTGGGGCGCCTGGCCGATACCGGCTCGCGCAGCAAACTCATGGGCTGGGGCCTGGCGGCGTGGAGTGGCCTGACAGCGGTCAATGGTCTGGTGGGCAGCTTCTGGACCTTTTTGCTGGTGCGCATGGGCATCGGCATCGGCGAGGCCAGTTATGCGCCGGCGGCAAACTCGCTGATCGGTGACCTGTTTCCGGCCCACCGCCGTGCCCGGGCCATGGGAATCTTCATGCTGGGCCTGCCCTTGGGCCTGTTGCTGGCCTTCTTCACCATTGGTGCGATGGTCAAGGCGTTCGACAGCTGGCGTGCGCCGTTCTTTATTGCCGCGGTGCCGGGGCTGATCCTTGCGGTGTTCATGTTCTACATCAAGGAACCCAAGCGCGGCGCGGCGGAAGCCGTGCAAGTCTCCCAGGAGAAAGTCGACCGGCCGATTCGCCGGGTGCTGGCGGTGCCGACATTCCTCTGGCTGGTGCTGGCCGGGTTGTGCTTTAACTTCGCCACCTATGCCTGCAACTCGTTCCTGGTGCCGATGCTGCAGCGCTATTTCCTGCTGCCGTTGCAGGATGCGGCAGTCGCCACCGGTGTCATCGTCGGTATTACCGGCCTGGTGGGCCTGACCCTGGGCGGCTGGATTGCCGACAAGATCCATCAACGCATTGCTAACGGCCGGCTGCTGTTCGCGGCGTGCAGTTTGATTATCTCTACAGTGACCACTGCCTGGGCGTTGCACGCGGGGCGGATCGAGATTGGTGTGTTTGTGGCGCTGTTCAGTGTCGGCTGGCTGTTTGCCTATAACTTCTACACCTGCGTGTACACGGCGATCCAGGACGTGGTCGAGCCGCGCCTGAGGGCGACGGCGATGGCATTGTTCTTCGCCGGCTTGTATTTGCTGGGCGGGGGCATGGGGCCGATTGTGGTGGGCGGGTTGTCGGATCATTTTGCCCATTCGGCGATGTATGCCGACGGTGCCCAGCAGATGACCGAGGCTTACAAGGCGGTGGGACTGCATGACGCCATGTACCTGATTCCGGTGGCGCTGTTTTTGACCATGCTGTTTCTGTTCCAGGCGTCCCGCAGTTTTGTGCGCGATGCCCAGCGGATGAAGGATGGGTTGGGGGTGGTGGAGGTGCCGGCCAGGGCGGTTACTGCCTGAGACCGAGGTGACGCCTTCGCGAGCAAGCCCGCTCCCACATTAGACCGCATTCTCAAGATGGAACTCGGTCAAATGTGGGAGCGGGCTTGCTCGCGAAGAGGCCATCAATAACAACGATGTCTCAAGTGAATAAAAAAGGCCCGCATTGCGCGGGCCTTTTTGTTTGGCAGGGTAGGGCGGCGAAGTTAGCCCGCGACCAACACCCGAATCGCTTCCAGTCGCAGCGCCGCCTTGTCGAGCATGGCCAGGCCTTGCTCGCGCTGTTGGCGCAGGGCAACCAGTTCGCTGTCGCGCACGGTCGGGTTGACCGCTTGCAACGCGGTCAGGCGCGCCAGTTCTTCGTCGGTATCCGCCGCCAGGCGCCGTTGAGCCTCGGCCACACGCTCGGCGTGACGCGGGGCGATCTTCTCTTCACCGGCGTTGATCCGCGGCGTCAGCTGGTCGCGCTGGGCCTGCACGAACTTGTTGGCGCTGGCCCGCGGCACGCTTTCCAACTGGTCATTCAAGGTCAGGAACGACACGCGGCCCGACAGGTCATTGCCATTGGCATCCAGCAGGCAACGCAGTGCCGCCGGTGGCAGGTAACGGCCCAACTGCAGCGAACGCGGAGCAACCACTTCGCTGACGTAGAGCAGTTCCAGCAACACGGTGCCCGGCTTGAGCGCCTTGTTCTTGATCAGCGCCACGGCGGTGTTGCCCATGGAACCGGACAGCACCAGGTCCATGCCGCCCTGCACCATCGGGTGTTCCCAGGTAATGAACTGCATGTCTTCGCGCGACAGCGCCTGGTTGCGGTCGTAGGTGATGGTCACACCTTCGTCGTCGCCCAGGGGGAAGCTGGCGTCGAGCATTTTTTCGCTGGGTTTGAGGATCAGCGCGTTTTCCGAATGGTCTTCGCTGTCGATGCCAAAGGCGTCGAACAGGGTTTCCATGTAGATCGGCAGGGTGAACTGGTCGTCTTGCTCAAGGATCGCTTCCACCAGCGCATCACCTTCGCCAGCGCCGCCGGAGTTGAGCTCCAGCAAACGGTCGCGGCCGGTGTGCAGTTCGGCTTCGAGGCGCTCGCGCTCGGCACGGGCTTCGTCGATCAGCCCCTGCCACTCGCCGTCGTCGGCGTTTTCCAGCAGCGGCAGCAGGCGCG
Source organism: Pseudomonas sp. W2I6 (assembly GCF_030815935.1). Classification (NCBI taxonomy): domain Bacteria; kingdom Pseudomonadati; phylum Pseudomonadota; class Gammaproteobacteria; order Pseudomonadales; family Pseudomonadaceae; genus Pseudomonas; species Pseudomonas sp. W2I6. Next base: position 501,751 of record NZ_JAUSXJ010000001.1, read on the forward strand.
GGCCGAACTGGTGCTGCAAGGCGTTGCCGGTCGGGCAGGTGTTGAGGAACGCGTTCAGCGCCTCGTGGTACCACTGGAACAGGCGCTCTTGCGGGCTGGTTTCCAGGTACGGCACGTGCAGTTCGATCACATGTTTCTGGCCGATCCGGTCCAGACGGCCGATCCGCTGTTCCAGCAAGTCCGGGTGGGACGGCAGGTCGAACAGCACCAGGTGGTGGGAGAACTGGAAGTTGCGGCCTTCACTGCCGATTTCCGAGCAGATCAGCACCTGGGCGCCGAATTCTTCGTCCGCAAAGTAGGCGGCAGCGCGGTCACGCTCGAGGATGTTCATGCCCTCGTGGAACACCGTGGCCGGGATGCCGGAGCGCACGCGCAGGGCGTCTTCCAGGTCCATGGCGGTTTCGGCGTGGGCGCAGATCACCAGGACTTTGGTGCGCTTGAGCATCTTCAGCTGGTCGATCAGCCACTCCACGCGCGGGTCGAAACGCCACCAGCGTTGTTCTTCATCCACATCCGGCTGCGACTGGAAGCTGACTTCCGGGTACAGCTCGGCGTGCTCGCCCAGGGGCAGTTCGAGGTATTCGTCCGGGCACGGCAGCGGGTAGGCGTGCAGCTTGCGCTCCGGGAAACCTTGCACCGCGGCGCGGGTGTTGCGGAACAGCACACGGCCGGTGCCGTGGCGGTCCAGCAGTTCGCGGACCAGGCGGGCACTGGCTTCGGCGTCGCCATCGTTGACGGCGGTCAGCAGCGCTTCGCCTTCGTCGCCGAGGAAGCCCTGGATGGTCTTGTGGGCGGCGGGCGAGAGACGGCCCTTGTCCAGCAGCTCCTGGACGGCTTCGGCCACCGGGCGATAGTTTTCGCTCTCGGCGCGAAAGGCGTGCAGGTCGTGGAAACGGTTCGGGTCCAGCAGGCGCAGGCGCGCGAAGTGGCTGTCCTGGCCCAGTTGCTCAGGGGTTGCAGTGAGCAGCAGCACGCCCGGAATCACTTCGGCCAGTTGTTCCACCAGCGAATACTCGGGGCTGGCTTTTTCTTCGTGCCAGACCAGGTGGTGCGCCTCGTCGACCACCAGCAGGTCCCAGCCGGCCGCGAACAGCGCGTCCTGGGCCTTCTCGTCGTCCACCAGCCATTCCAGGGCCACCAGCGCGAGCTGGGTGTCTTCGAACGGGTTGGTGGCATCGCTTTCGATAAAGCGCTCTTCGTCGAACAGTGCGACCTGCAGGTTAAAGCGGCGGCGCATTTCCACCAGCCACTGGTGCTGGAGGTTTTCCGGCACCAGGATCAACACGCGGTTGGCGCGACCCGACAGCAACTGGCGATGGATCACCAGGCCGGCTTCGATGGTCTTGCCCAGGCCCACTTCGTCCGCCAGCAGAACCCGCGGCGCGATACGGTCGGCGACTTCACGGGCGATGTGCAGTTGGTGCGCGATCGGTTGCGCACGCACGCCGCCCAGGCCCCAGAGCGAGGACTGCAACTGGCGGCTGGTGTGTTCCAGGGTGTGGTAGCGCAGGGAGAACCAGGGCAGCGGGTCGATCTGGCCGGCGAACAGACGGTCGCTGGCCAGGCGGAACTGGATGAAGTTCGAGAGCTGGGTTTCCGGCAGGGTGACCTGCTCGTTCTGCCCATTGAGGCCGTGGTAGACCAGCAGGCCGTCGACGTCGTCGACTTCTTGCACGGTCATTTTCCAGCCTTCGAAATGGGTGATGGTGTCACCCGGCGAAAACCTCACGCGAGTGAGGGGCGCATTCCGTAGCGCATACTGGCGAGTGTCGCCAGTGGCCGGATAGAGCACGGTTAACAAGCGGCCGTCCTGTGCCAGAACGGTGCCTAACCCCAGCTCTGCTTCGCTGTCACTAATCCAGCGTTGCCCCGGTTGATACTGCTGCGCCATGCTGCCTGACTCCCGCCGTGAAAAAGCCGACTATTCTAACGGAACACGGCTTCCAGACCAAAAGGAATAGGTGCAGCTTCGAGCTTTAAGCTACAAGCGGCAAGAAAAAGGGCGGTATCTTCGTCGGATAGATGACGATTGGTTCACAAGTTGGCGGCTTGACGCTCAAGTCGTCACCCACGCAGCCGACAGTCTGCTGAACAGGAGACTAATAATATGCTGCCACCCATGCTGCCCTTGAGTGTTGTGCCGGTCACGTCGCAGCTTGACCCGGTGCGCCAGAAGCCGGATATCCCGCCCGTGGCGCCGGTTCAGCCAGGCTCCAACGAAAGTACCATCGACCTGCAAAAGCGCGATCCCGAGGAAGCGGCTTTGCTGCTGCGCGAGGAGCAACGTCGCCAGCAGGAACAGCAAAAGCGTCGCCGCGAAGCCGATGAAGACTCGCAGGAGCACCTGGCTGTTCCCGGTGACGAACTCAACGCCGACAACACCGTGCCGGTGGTGCCGTTGATTGAAGACGCACCACGGCAAGGTTTGTGGGTGGACGTCGAGGTTTAATCCCGCAGTTCGCGCAGGGCGGCGATCAGTTGCTCGATGTCTTGCGCCGTATTGAGGTAGCTCACGGAGATTCGCGCCACGCTGTCCAGCTCGCGGGCCTGCATGTCCAGTGGAGTGTAGGGCACGCCATTGGCACCGATATTGATCCGCTTGAGGCCCAGGCGGCGCTTGAGCTCGAAGGCGTCCCAGCCGGCCAGGTTGAACGCGATCAGGCCGGACTGGTTTGCGCTGGTTCCCAGGTCATGCAAGGTAATCCCGTCGATTCGGCGCAATTGTTCACGGATTGTGTCGCTTAACAGCCGGACCGTCTCGCGGACCCGCTCGACCCCCAATCGATTGACCTCCAGCAACGCATTGCCCAGGCCTGCCAGCAAGGCGAACGACACTTCGCTGGTTTCAAAGCGCCGGGCGTCGTTGCGCAAGTCAAATCCCGCAGGGCTCCAGGGCGCCGAAAACACATCGCGTTGGGCCGGGTTCAAGCGCTCGAGAAAATCCGGCCGCACATAGAGCAGGGCGGTCCCGCGTGGGCCGCGCAGATGCTTGCGCCCGGCGCCCTTGAGCACATCGCAGTGCAGCGCTTGCACATCCACCGGCACCTGGCCGATGGCTTGCCCGGCGTCGATGAAATAGGCAATGCCATGACGCCTGGCCAACGCGCCGATGGCCTCGGCCGGGTTGATCAAGCCGCTGTTGGCGGGGAGCCAGGTCAGGTCGATCAGCCGCACCCGGGCGTCGAGCATGGCTTCCAGCCCGGCGACGGAGACCGCGCCGGTTTCATCGCAGGGGATCACTTCTACTTGCGCACCCGATTGCACGGCCGTTTGCATGCTCGCCAGGTTGCCGCCCCATTCGTGGCGGCCCACCAGAATGCGGTCGCCTGGCTGCCACGGGCCGAGCGCCTGGAACGCCATGCTCCAGGCGGTCGAGCCACTGCTGGCGAAGGCAATCGATGACACGGGCGCATTGAGCAGTTGCGCGGCGGCGCGACGGGCTTTTTCTGTCAGCAGTGCACCGTGTTCGCCGGCCTCCATCGGGCCGTCGCGGGCTTCGCGCTGCAACTGGTCAATGATTGCATCAAGCGTCCCTTGGCTGGGCAGGGAGGCCCCTGCGTGGTTGAAGTGAACGATGCCGGACTGGCAGCCCGGCGTTTCGTCCCGCAGCTCCCGGACCTCGGTCAGGGACAGCGCAGTCACGGCTGCAACTCGAAAATCGCGTCGATCTCCACGGCTACGCCGCCCGGCAAGCTGGCGACGCCCACGGCCGTACGGGCATGCCGGCCTTTGTCGCCGAGGGCGTTGACCAGCAAGTTCGAAGCGCCATTGGCGACTGCACCCTGGCGCTGGAAATCACCGCTGCTGGCGATAAATACGCCCAACCGAATGATGCGCACCAGTCGCGACAGGTCATCGCCCAGGGCATCGCTTAATTGTGCCAGCAGGCCCAGCGCCGCGAGTTCGGCGGCCTTGGCGCCTTCGTCTTCGCTGATGGATTCGCCGAGTCTTCCGATGTAAGTGGGTTTGCCGTCCAGCAGCGGGATTTGGCCGGAGATGAACAGCTGGTTCTGGCTGATCACGTAATTCACGTAGTTGGCAATCGGCTGGCTGGGTGTCGGCAGGCTCAGGCCGAGGGCTTGTACGCGTTGCGAGATGGAGTGGCTCATGATGAATCCTCTTGGAAAGAGTCTTCAGCATGGGCGGGGCGATTTTCGCCGACAAACGGATAGATTTAACTCGACGTATCGAAATAACTCATGCGTCAGCGCAGATTTCCCTGAGCCATTCACTGAAACAAGCGGCCGCCGTGCTGGTTTCGCCATGCGGGGCAATCAGCCAGTAACCGATCTCGCTTTGATAGGGCGGCCAGTCGAAGGCCTCCACCAATGTGCCCTCCTTGAGCCTGCGTTCGATCAGGCGGTGGCGGCCCATCGCGATGCCCTGGCCGGCGACGGCGGCTTCGACCACGATGTTGTAGTCGTGCAGCAGCGCCTTGGGGTAGTGCTCCACATCCACCTGATAATGCCGGGACCAGTCGGTCCACTCGAAAGGGCGGTGCGAGGTGGCCATCAGCAGCGGGCCATTGGCCAGTTGGCTGGCCTTGAACGCCGGGCTGCAGACGGGTGACAGTGTTTCGCTCATCAGGCGCGTGGCCTGTACGTCGGTCCAGTCGCCCTTGCCGTAGCGAATCGCCAGGTCGACCTCGGCGGCGGCGACATCTGCCAGCTGAATCGCCGGCACCAACTCCACCTGGATGTGTGGGTAGCGGCTGAGAAACCCCGCCAGGCGCGGTGCCAGCCACAAAGTGGCGAACGAGGCGAGCAGGCCGACGCGCAGTACGCTGGTGGCGGGCGGTGTTTGCTGCTGCCGGGTGGCGGCGGCGATGGTGTCGAGGGCGGGGCGGATCTGGTCGTAGTAGTGTTGGCCGTCTTCGGTCAGATCGATGGCGCGGGTGCGTCGGATAAACAGCGGTTTGCCCAGGTGCTGTTCGAGTTTCTGCACTTGATGGCTGAGGGCGCTTTGGGTCACTGACAGCTCGGCGGCGGCCTTGATAAAACTCAAATGCCGGGCCACGGCCTCAAAGGCGCGCAGGGCCAGGAGTGGAGGAAGGTCCTTGTGCAGTGCCACGTCGAACGCTCTGTGTGAGGGGTGGGATGGGGGGATTTTGCGGGCAAATGCGCGGGATGACATCGATTTTGTTTACGCGGGATTGGCGCAGGACGCATTATTGGGGCATCCAAGCCATTACGTAAGCCAAGCCATGAGTGACGATGACAAGCTGATTGACCTGAATGCCGAACGGGCCAAACGTGTTCATGATCTGAATGACAAGCGACTGAATGAAGTGCGCCAGGCGTTTGAACAGGCGATGCCGTTGGGGAAGCCCAAGAAAAAGCCGAAAAGCAAACCGAAAAAGCGTTGATATAGCCTGCATCGTTTGATGCAGGTCAGTTATTTCCCTTCTTTACGCTCCGTCGCGGGCGACATTGATCCTCGTCAATTTCTTCTTTCGTCTTCTTGGTTAACTTAGCCCTATCGCAACAGGGCAAGTGCAGGAGGCCGGTCATGTTTTTCGATAATGTGGTGTTTGCCGGAGTGCTGACGGTTGGCCTCATGGTGATGTTCTTTGTAGGGGTTGGAATTTTTATCTGGAAAGACGCTAATAAGCGTAAGAGGCCTTAGGTCTTTTCGGATACATGAGCACGCAAGGCATTTTGGGCGACTTCGGTTGCCTTTTTTTTGTTTTGGATTTTTTGATTTGTGTACATATCCGTTGCTGCGGTAACGGCCACTTATGGTTCCGCTCTTACAGCGGGTCACTTTTTTACAAACGCCTAAAAAAGTAACCAAAAAACGCTTTGCCCCACCACTCGGTGCCTCGCCTAGGCTCGGCATGCCCGCACTCCGGCACGGCTCCGCGGGCCGCCGCGACGGGCCATCCATGGCCCGGCGCGGCTAAATCGGCTTCCCTGCCGATTTACCCGCTCCACCGTGCCTACTTGCGGCCATCGTGGTTGACGGGGCCCGCAGATCAAAATCAAGAGCAGATCAAGATCAAAAGCACGCAGCCTCGCTGGCGCTCGACAGCTGCTTCGGGCGGGGTGGCTCTGCTTTTCTGTAGGAGCTGGCTTGCCGGCGATGCAGACACCTCGGTGCATCAGGTACACCCAGTTGATGCCATCGCAGGCAAGCCAGCTCCTACAGTGGACCGTGCCCGCTTTAGTTTTTGATTTGGCTTTTAAACACTCAAGCCGGCCGGTAGGCCGCTGTGCTGTTGATCTGCTTTTGATCTTGATCTTAGGCGCCCCGTTAAACCACGCTGGCCGAACGCAGGCTTTGGAGCGTGGGTAACCTGGCAGGACGCCAGGTTAGCCGTCCTGGGCCAAGGATGGCCCATGACGGCGGCCCACGGTCCAAAGCCGGAGTGAGGGCACACCGAGCCTGGGCGAGGTGCCGAGTGGTGGGGCAAGAGCGTTTTGCTTACTTTTGACTGGGCCGGCATTCCGGCTGTTCAAAAGTGAGCCGCTGTAAGAGCGGAACCATAAGTGGCCGTTACCTAAATAACGGATATACACCCAAACCCCAGCCATAAAAAAAGGCACGACCCTCACAGGTCGCACCTTCTTCACAAGCCCAAGAGCTGTCAGCTACCCAAAGCCTTGGAAGCCAACCAGAACAACCCGGCCGAAAGGCCCACAGTCGCCGGCAGCGTCAACACCCAAGCCATCAGAATGGTCTTGACGGTGCCACCTTGCAGCCCGCTCTTGTTAGCCACCATGGTCCCGGCCACACCCGAAGACAACACATGGGTCGTGGAAACCGGCAAGCTGAAGATATTGGCCAAGCCAATCATGCTGGCCGTGGTGATCTGCGCCGACATACCCTGGGCATACGTCATGCCCTGCTTGCCGATCTTCTCACCAATGGTCAGCACCACACGCTTCCAGCCCACCATGGTGCCCAGGCCCAAGGCCAGTGCCACCGCCAGGATCACCCAGAACGGCGCGTACTCGGTGGTCGCGGTCAGGTCCTTGCGCAACTTGTCCAGGTCCGACTTCTCACGCGCATCCAGGCCTGGCAACTTGCCCACCTTCTTCGCGGTGTCATCCAGGCACAACAGATAACGACGCACTTCAATCCGGTGCTCGGCGGTCAACGAATGGTAGTCAGAGACACCTTTCAAGGTCCCCAGCAGGGCGTTGATCGTCGGTTCAGTCTGCTGCGGATTGCACTGGAACTTGCCCGGCAAATCGTCTTTCACGCTTTTGCCCAGGGCCAGGAACTCACCGAGGGTTTCTTGATTGCGCTGGTAGAACTGATTCAAGTGCAGCGTGGCGTCGCGGGTGCGCTCGATCTGGTAAGTGGTGCTGCCCAGGTCCAGTACGAACTGCGCCGGCACGATACCGATCAGTACCAGCATGATCAGGCCAATACCTTTCTGCCCGTCGTTGGAGCCGTGCACGAAGCTCACGGCCATCGCCGAAATCACCAGGACCAGGCGGTTCCAGAACGGCGGGTGCTTCTTGTCGTCGAGCTTGCGGCGCTGATCCGGTGTCTTGTGCATCTTCGACAGCGGGCGCCACCATTTCAGGCCCAGCAGCACCAGGGCGGCAACCACGAAACCAGCCATCGGCGAGAACACCAGCGAAGCGCCGATATCGATCGCTTTCTGCCAGTTGACGCCGTCAGCCAGGGGAATGTCGTTGATCAGGGCGTTGGCCAGGCCGACACCGAGGATCGAACCGATCAGGGTGTGGGAGCTGGATGCCGGGATCCCGAAATACCAGGTGCCGAGGTTCCAGGTGATCGCCGCTGCCAATAATGAGAAGACCATGGCCAGACCATGGCCGGTGTTCACATTGATCAGCAACTCCACCGGCAGCAGGTGCACGATGGCATACGCAACACCGACCCCACCGAGCAACACGCCGAGGAAGTTGAACACCCCGGAGAAGAACACGGCCAGATGCGGAGGCATGGCTTTGGTATAGATGACTGTGGCAACCGCGTTAGCGGTGTCATGAAAGCCATTGATGAACTCGAAGGCGAGGACAAAGGCCAGGGCGAGCAACAGGCTCACTAGAACCCAAGCATCCAGTCCGCTGAATAAATCGATCATGAAGGTTTTCTGACCCGGTCGTAAGGGGGCGCGATTATGCCAGAAAACATCGGTAATCAATGCACTAGCTGCTCATCGGTAACATTCTTCAACGAAAAAAAATGGGGGGGAGGCGTGCATCCCGGTGTTTTCGGGGCTTTGGCAAGTGATTGATTTATATGGAGGATCCATCAAATTCGCGGGATAAAGCGCCGGAAGGGAATAACTGAAACAATCGTATGAAATTTCGCTAAGGCCACATAACGGGCTTCCCTCCACCAGCGTGGTACTGGCAGAGAGATGGCACCTTTGGAAGCTCAACCCGAAACGCTTATGGCTCTTCGGCTTTGAGGTCCTGTTCAATCTTTTGGATTTCTTGGGCAAAGGCCTGGTCGAGCAGGCTGGCTCGTTTGCGCCATGGCTTGCGTTCAGGTTCTGGCTGGGCGGCGTAGGTGGTGACTTCCCCGCCGTAAACATCCTTGTAACGTTGTTCCTGGCGCTCAAGTTCCGCGCGCAGTTCGTCTTTCGTCACATTGTTACCTAATTGAGTTGAGTTTGATTCCGGCGAAACGCGATGCCGGGAAGTCGCCCCCGGTATACCGTCAATCTGAAGATCAGCGTGGAAAGGTATACAGGAAAAACCACTTCTTTATTGCACGCGGCCACGATACCGGAGAAGAGCAGTTGTCGTAGCAACAGTTTTCTTGTCACAGCCACAAGCAGTTGGCAGGCATTCGAAATGTGTGTCAGGTACTTGCGGCGGAGCCTGCACGCAGCCGGTGCACGACTGGGTGAAATCTATCCTCGGGGTCAGGCGAGGCTGGCTCCTGCACAGGATGCATTATAGCCACGCGCTTGAATAACACTATCGCCAACAAGTTAAAAATCGTCAACTTTGTGTGAGGGTTTTGTTACGCAGGTGTGTGGGGTATTTGCTGAACTATTGGCGCCATAAATCGTGCAATGTTCTACAGGCGTTAATCAACCTTAACTTCTCTCGTACATCAGTCGATTCTGAAAGGCACTCAAATGGATGTAGAGGGGTTCCGGCACCGGTCGGCGGTGACAAATTGCGATAATCGAATGACCGTCCGATAATCGCCCAATGTTGGTTGCCCTGCCTTGTGCAGCCATTGCACGGCGGCTTGTAATAGCGGTCACCCTCCCGCAGCGGTTAAAAATAAGAGAAAGGACCCCAAATGAACGATCAATTGCGCAACTCCTTCGCATCAGTGGCGCCGCCGATCGTTGCGTCACCGGCCAAGCGCATCCAGGCGTTTACCGGTGATCCGGATTTCATGACCTCCCTGGCCCGCGGCCTGGCCGTGGTGCAGGCATTCCAGGAGCGCAAGCGCCACCTGACCATCGCCCAGATCAGCCACCGCACGGAAATCCCCCGCGCTGCCGTACGCCGTTGCCTGCATACCCTGATCAAACTCGGCTACGCCACCACCGACGGGCGTACCTATTCGCTGCTGCCCAAGGTGCTGACCCTCGGCCACGCTTACCTGTCGTCCACGCCCCTGGCCGTTTCGGCGCAGCCGTACCTGGACCGCATGAGCGAGCAGCTCCACGAGGCGTGCAACATGGCGACCCTGGAAGGTGATGACATCCTCTACATTGCCCGCTCCGCCACCACCCAACGCCTGATTTCCGTCGACCTTTCCGTGGGCGGCCGTCTCCCGGCCTACTGCACCTCCATGGGCCGTATCCTGCTGGCGGCGCTGGATGACGCCTCGCTGCAGGACTACCTCGACCACGCCGACCTGCAAACCAAGACCAGCCGCACCCTCACCACCCCGCAAGCCTTGCTTGAATGCCTGCAGGAAGTGCGGCAGCAGGGCTGGTGCATTGTCGACCAGGAACTGGAGCAAGGGCTGCGTTCCATCGCCGTGCCGGTGTACGACGCTTCGGGCCAGGTCCTGGCGGCACTGAACGTCAGCACCCATGCCGGCCGGGTCAGCCGCAGCGAGCTGGAGCAGCGTTTCCTGCCGAGCATGCTCAGTGCCAGCCAGGAGCTGAGCGCGCAGCTGTTTGCGTAAGCTGTTCGGTGACCGCACAGATCCCGGCTGGATGAATTGACGGTGTTTCCCAAGGCTTATTAATGTGCGGCAGCGCTTCAAGGCGCCGCCCCAATAATAATGACGACTCAAGGTCGTTCGCCCGCCCATCGGTGTGGAAATAAAAATAATGAATCAGCCTTCACCTGCTGTCGGTACTTGTTTGGACGTTCAGTCCTTCATCAACGCCCAGCCGCTGTCGCGGTATCAGTGGCGAGTGGTGATCCTGTGTTTTCTCATCGTCTTCCTCGACGGCCTCGACACTGCCGCCATGGGCTTCATCGCCCCGGCGCTGTCCCAGGACTGGGGTATCGACCGCGCCAGCCTCGGCCCGGTAATGAGCGCCGCGTTGATCGGCATGGTCTTCGGCGCCCTGGGCTCCGGCCCACTCGCCGACCGCTTCGGGCGCAAGGTGGTGCTGGTGGGGGCGGTGCTGGTGTTTGGGGCCTTCAGCCTGGCCTCGGCCTACAGCAGCAACGTCGATCAACTGCTGATCCTGCGCTTCCTCACCGGTCTTGGCCTGGGCGCCGGCATGCCGAACGCCACGACACTGCTCTCCGAATACACCCCGGAACGCCATAAGTCGCTGCTGGTGACCAGCATGTTCTGCGGCTTCAACCTGGGCATGGCCGGTGGCGGATTTATCTCGGCCAAGCTGATCCCGGCGTATGGCTGGCACAGCCTGCTGATGATCGGCGGCCTGTTGCCGCTGATCCTCGCGGTGGTGCTGCTGTTCTGGCTGCCGGAGTCGGCGCGTTACCTGGTGGTGCGCAATCGCGGCACCGACAAAGTGCGCAAGACCCTGGCGCCTATCGAGCCGGGCATCGTCGCCCAGGCCTCGAGCTTCAGCGTGCCCGAACAGAAAACCGTCAAGGCGCGCAACGTGTTCGCGGTGATCTTCTCCGGCACCTACAGCGCCGGCACCTTGCTGTTGTGGCTGACGTATTTCATGGGCCTGGTGATTGTTTACCTGCTGACCAGTTGGCTGCCGACCCTGATGCGCGACAGCGGCGCCAGCATGGAACAGGCCGCGTTTATCGGTGCGTTGTTCCAGTTTGGTGGCGTATTGAGTGCGGTCGGCGTGGGCTGGGCGATGGACCGGTTCAATCCCCACAAGGTCATCGGTACCTTCTACCTGCTGGCCGGGGTGTTTGCCTACGCGGTGGGGCAGAGCCTGGGCAATATCACGCTGCTGGCGACTCTGGTGTTGATTGCCGGCATGTGTGTCAACGGTGCGCAGTCGGCGATGCCGTCGCTGGCCGCACGTTTCTACCCGACCCAGGGCCGCGCCACGGGCGTGTCGTGGATGCTCGGCATCGGCCGCTTCGGCGCGATCCTCGGGGCGTGGATGGGCGCGACCTTGCTGGGCCTGGGCTGGAACTTCGAACAGGTGCTGACCGCCCTGGTGATCCCGGCGGCATTGGCCACCACCGCGGTGGTGATCAAGGGCATGGTCAGCCATGCCGACGCTACCTGAAACGGACCGATAGCAAGACAACAATCTGTTCGATAATCGAACACTCAGTCGATTATCGGATTGTTTGGCCCCGACCCCCGGCTTAATCTTCAAGCACTTCGGCGCTGCCTCCAGCGCCTTTTTCGATCGATACCGGGAGCCCACCCCATGGCTGAAATCCTTTCGCTGGCTGATGCGGTAAAGCAGTTCGTGAATGACGGCGACACCGTTGCACTCGAAGGCTTTACTCACCTGATCCCTACGGCGGCAGGTCATGAAATCATTCGTCAGGGCAAGAAAGATCTGACGCTGGTGCGCATGACGCCTGACCTGATCTACGACCAGTTGATCGGCGCCGGCTGTGCACGCAAGCTGATTTTCTCCTGGGGCGGCAACCCGGGTGTGGGTTCCCTGCATCGCCTGCGGGACGCCGTTGAAAAGCAATGGCCGCAACCGCTGGAGATCGAAGAGCACAGCCACGCCGACCTGGCCAATGCCTACGTCGCCGGTGCCTCCGGCCTGCCATTCGCGGTGCTGCGGGCCTACGCCGGTTCCGACCTGCCCAAGGTCAACCCGTTGATCAAGACCGTGACCTGCCCCTTCACCGGCGAAGTGCTGGCGGCCGTGCCGTCGGTGCGCCCGGACATCACCGTGATCCACGCGCAAAAGGCTGACCGCAAGGGCAACGTGCTGCTGTGGGGCATCCTCGGGGTGCAGAAGGAAGCGGCCCTGGCGGCCAAGCGCTGCATCGTTACCGTTGAAGAAATCGTCGACGACCTCAACGCGCCGATGAACGCCTGCGTGCTGCCGACCTGGGCCCTGACTGCCGTGTGCCATGTGCCGGGTGGCGCGCATCCGTCCTACGCCCACGGTTACACCGAGCGTGACAACCGTTTCTACCAGGCCTGGGACCCCATCGCCCGGGACCGTGAGACGTTTACTGCGTGGATCAACGAATACATCCACGGCACCGCCAATTTCAGTGAATTCCAGGCCAAGCTGGCCACCGCGCAGGAGGCCAAATAATGGCTTACTCGACCAACGAAATGATGACCGTCGCCGCCGCGCGCCGCCTGAAGAACGGTTCGGTGTGCTTCGTCGGCATCGGCCTTCCCTCCAAGGCTGCCAACCTGGCGCGCCTGACGTCGTCGCCGGATGTGGTGCTGATCTACGAGTCCGGCCCGATTGGCGCCAACGCCTTCGGTGCTGCCGCTGTCCATCGGTGACGGCGAGCTGGCTGAAACCGCTGACACCGTGGTGCCGACCGGTGAGATTTTTCGCTACTGGCTGCAGGGCGGGCGCATTGACGTCGGCTTCCTCGGCGCGGCCCAGGTCGACCGTTTCGGCAATATCAACACCACCGTGGTCGGTGACTACCACCAGCCCAAAGTGCGCCTGCCAGGTGCCGGTGGCGCGCCGGAGATCGCCGGCTCCGCGAAGAGCGTGCTGATCATCCTCAAGCAGTCGGCCCGCTCGTTTGTCGACAAGCTGGACTTCATCACTTCGGTCGGCCACGGCGAAGGCGGTGACTCGCGCAAACGCCTGGGTCTGCCAGGCGCCGGTCCTGTAGGGATTATTACCGACCTGTGCATCATGGAGCCGGAGGAGGGCAGCCACGAATTTGTCGTCACCGCCCTGCACCCCGGCGTGACCCGTGAGCAAGTAGTGGCCGCCACCGGTTGGGCGATTCGTTTTGCCGACCAGGTGACCACCAGCGCCGAACCCACCGAGATTGAACTGACTGCCCTGCGCGACCTTGAGGCACGCACCGCTGCCGCCCACGGCCAAGCCCCCGGAGAAGCCTGATGCGCGACGTATTTATCTGTGACGCCATTCGTACCCCCATCGGCCGTTTTGGCGGTGGCTTGTCCACCGTGCGCGCCGATGACCTGGCGGCACTGCCGATCAAGGCGCTGATGGAGCGCAACCCGTCGGTGGAGTGGAGCGCTGTGGACGAAGTGTTCCTCGGCTGCGCCAACCAGGCCGGCGAAGACAACCGCAACGTGGCGCGCATGGCGGCATTGCTGGCCGGCCTGCCGGAGAGCATCCCCGGCGTCACCCTGAACCGCCTGTGCGCTTCGGGCATGGACGCGATCGGCACGGCCTTCCGCGCCATCGCCAGCGGCGAGATGGAACTGGCGATTGCCGGTGGCGTCGAGTCGATGTCCCGCGCGCCGTTCGTGATGGGCAAGGCCGATGCGGCGTTCTCGCGCAACATGAAGCTGGAAGACACCACCATCGGCTGGCGCTTTATCAATCCGTTGATGAAGGCCCAGTACGGCGTCGACCCGATGCCGCAAACCGCTGACAACGTGGCCGACGACTATAAAGTCTCCCGCGCCGACCAGGACGCCTTCGCCCTGCGCAGCCAACAACGTACGGCCGCTGCACAGGCCGCCGGTTTCTTCGCCGAAGAAATCGTACCGGTGCGCGTCGCCCACAAAAAAGGCGAAACCGTGGTCGAGCACGACGAGCATCCACGGGCCGATACCACCCTGGAAGCCCTGGCCAAACTCAAGCCGGTCAATGGTTCGGAAAAGACCGTCACCGCAGGCAACGCCTCTGGTGTGAACGATGGTGCCGCTGCGCTGATTCTGGCCTCTGCTGAAGCCGTCAAAAAACACGGCCTGACCGCCCGCGCCCGGGTGCTGGGCATGGCCAGCGCCGGTGTGGCGCCGCGTGTGATGGGCATCGGCCCGGTGCCGGCGGTGCGCAAACTGGTGGAACGCCTGGGCCTGGCGGTAACTGATTTCGATGTGATCGAACTCAACGAAGCCTTCGCCAGCCAGGGCCTGGCCGTGCTGCGCGAACTGGGGATTGCCGACGACGCACCGCAGGTCAACCCGAACGGCGGCGCGATTGCCCTTGGCCATCCGCTGGGCATGAGCGGTGCGCGCCTGGTACTGACCGCGCTGCATCAGCTGGAAAAAACCGGTGGCAGCAAAGGCCTGGCGACCATGTGCGTCGGTGTGGGCCAAGGCCTGGCCCTGGCGATCGAACGCGTTTGAGACCCACAAGAATAAAGAGGATTGCTCCATGAGTGACAAGCCCGGATACCGGCGCCCGCAAGCGGGTACTCAGCCTGACTACCTGCACCCGGCCTACCAGTCGACGAACCTGCGTTCGCCGTCCAAGCCGTTGGTGTTCCTGCCCCATTCCCTTTCGGAAATCACCGGCCCGACCATCGGCGCCGAGCGCGTCAACGAGAAGGACAACGACCTGACCGCCCAGCACGAAGGCGAGCCCCAGGGCGAACGCATCATCATTCACGGGCGCGTGCTGGATGAAAACGGCCTGCCCGTTCCCGGCATCCTCGTGGAAATCTGGCAGGCCAACGCTGCCGGCCGCTACAACCACAAGCGCGACCAGCACGACGCACCGCTGGACCCGAACTTCACCGGCACCGGGCGTACCGTCACCGACGCCGACGGCTGGTACCAGTTCCAGACCATCAAGCCCGGCGCCTACCCGTGGGGCAACCACCACAACGCGTGGCGCCCGGCGCACATCCACTTCTCGCTGTTCGGCCCGAGTGTGCTGACGCGGTTGGTGACGCAGATGTATTTCCCCGGTGACCCGCTGCTGGCCTATGACCCGATCTACAACTGCGTCCCGGACACGTCCGCCAAGGAGCGCCTGATCGCCTCGTTCGATCTGGAAAAAACCATTCCGCACTATGCCCTCGGCTACCGCTGGGACATCGTCCTGCGCGGCCGCGACGCCACGCCGATGGAGAAATGAGATGAGCCTCAACGCGACTACTTCCCACACCGTCGGGCCGTATTACCACATTGGCCTGACCTGGCTGAACCGCGAAGACCTGACCGTTGCGGCCACCCTCGGCGAGCGCGTGGCGATCACCGGGCAGGTGGTGGATGGCAATGGCGATGTGGTCAACGACGCCATGCTGGAAGTCTGGCAGGCCAATGCGGCCGGCAAGTACGACCATCCCGAGGATGAGCAGGACAAACCGGTGGACCCGAACTTCGAAGGCTTCGGCCGGGTGCCGGTGGACGCTGAAGGGCGTTTTCGCTTTACCACCATCAAGCCGGGCAGTGTGCCGGGGTTGAAGGGCACGACCCAGGCGCCGCACCTGGTGGTGCTGGTGTTTGCCCGTGGGCTGGTGAAGCACCTGCTGACGCGGATTTACTTTGACGGTGAAGCGGCGAATGGGGATGACGCGCTGCTGGCGTATGTGCCGCAGGAGCGCCGCCGCACGTTGATCGCCAAGGCGGATGCTGCGGGTGTGTATCAGTGGAATGTGATTTTGCAGGGCACAGACGAAGAGACGGTGTTCTTCGATTATTGAGTGGGCTGCGGATCTATCGCAGGCAAGCCAGCTCCCACAGGGGAATGCATTCCAAATGTGGGAGCCGGGCTTGCCCGCGATGAGGCCGGCCCAGGCAACAAATATCCAAAAGTCTGCTTGCGGAACATGGTTGTTGCAAAGTATGTCTAGGCTATAACCGTTCCCACTGAGTGAAAAAACATGACAACAAAAACCAGCCACTACACCGGAGAAGAACGCAGCAAAAGGATTTTTGCGATTGTCGGTGCCTCTTCCGGCAACCTCGTCGAATGGTTCGACTTCTACGTCTATGCCTTCTGCGCCATCTATTTCGCCCCGGCGTTTTTCCCGTCGGACGACCCCACCGTGCAACTGCTGAACACCGCCGGCGTGTTCGCCGCCGGCTTCCTGATGCGCCCCATCGGCGGCTGGCTGTTCGGCCGGGTGGCGGATAAACACGGTCGCAAGAATTCCATGATGATCTCGGTGCTGATGATGTGCGCCGGTTCCCTGGTCATCGCCTTTTTGCCCACCTACAAAGACATCGGCGCCTGGGCCCCGGCCCTGCTGTTGGTTGCCCGGTTGTTCCAGGGCCTGTCGGTAGGCGGCGAATACGGCACCACTGCCACCTACATGAGTGAAGTCGCCCTCAAGGGCCAGCGCGGGTTCTTCGCCTCGTTCCAGTACGTGACCCTGATCGGCGGGCAACTGCTGGCGGTGTTGGTGGTGGTGATCCTGCAACAGATCCTCACCGAAGAAGAACTGCGGGCCTGGGGCTGGCGCATTCCGTTCGTGATCGGCGCCATTGCGGCGGTGATCTCGCTGTTGCTGCGTCGCACCCTGAAAGAAACCACCAGCAAGGAAATGCGTGAAGACAAGGACGCCGGCAGCATTGCCGCGCTGTTCCGCGATCACAAGGCGGCGTTTATCACCGTGCTCGGCTACACCGCCGGCGGCTCGCTGATTTTCTACACGTTCACCACCTATATGCAGAAGTACCTGGTGAACACCGCCGGGATGCACGCCAAGACCGCCAGCTACATCATGACCGGCGCGCTGTTCTTCTACATGTGCATGCAGCCGGTGTTCGGCATGCTGGCGGACAAGATTGGCCGCCGTAACTCGATGCTGTGGTTCGGCGCCCTGGGCACGCTGTGCACTGTACCCATCCTGTTGACCCTGAAAACCGTCAGCAGCCCGTTCCTGGCTTTTGTGCTGATCACCCTGGCCCTGGCCATCGTGAGCTTCTACACCTCCATCAGCGGCCTGGTGAAAGCCGAAATGTTCCCGCCACAAGTACGCGCACTGGGCGTGGGCCTGGCGTATGCGGTGGCGAACGCGATCTTCGGCGGTTCGGCGGAATATGTGGCCTTGGGGCTCAAGTCCATGGGCATGGAGAACACCTTCTACTGGTACGTCACGGCGATGATGGCGGTGGCGTTCCTGTTCAGCTTGCGCCTGCCCAAAGAGGCGGCGTATTTGCACCACGATCTGTAACCGGCTGGCGCATGCCCGTTGCCGGGTATGCGCCACCTAGGGATGTGTTATGACGATGCGCACGAGCAACCAACTGTTCGACGCCTACTTCACCGCCAACGGCATGGCTGAAGTGTTCTGCGACCAGGGGCGTTTGCAGGGCATGCTGGATTTCGAAGCGGCGCTGGCCCGGGCCGAGGCTCAGGTCGGGTTGATCCCGCAAGCGGCCGTCGCGCCCATTGCCCAGGCCTGCCTGGCTTCTCTCTACGACGTAGATGCCCTCGGCGACGCCATCGCCACCGCAGGCAACTCTGCGATTCCGTTGGTCAAGGCCCTCGGCAAGTTGATCGCCAGCGAAGATGCCGGCGCCGAACGTTATGTGCATCTGGGCGCTACCAGCCAGGATGTGATGGACACCGGCCTGGTGCTGCAACTGCGCAGTGCGGTCGAGCTGATCGAACATGATCTGGCGCGGTTGGGGGACATTCTTGCCGCCCAGGCCCAGCGTTACGGAACAACTCCTTTGGCGGGCCGGACCTGGCTGCAGCATGCAACGCCGGTCACGCTGGGCATGAAGATCGCCGGTTGGCTCGGCGCAGTCACCCGCAACCGGCAGCGCCTCAGTGAGCTCAAGCCGCGTTTGCTGGTGCTGCAATTTGGCGGTGCTTCCGGCACCCTGGCGGCCCTCGGTGAACAGGCGATGCCGGTGGCGCAAGCACTGGCCGCCGAGTTGCAGTTGGGCCTGCCGGAGCAACCCTGGCACACCCAGCGCGACCGCCTGGTGGAGTTTGCCTCGGTACTCGGTTTGATCGCCGGCAGCCTCGGCAAGCTGGGTCGCGACATCAGCCTGCTGATGCAGACCGAAGCGGCGGAAGTGTTTGAGCCGTCGGCCCCCGGCAAGGGCGGCTCTTCGACCATGCCCCACAAGCGCAACCCGGTGGGCGCTGCCGTGCTGATCAGCGCTGCAACGCGAGTGCCCGGCCTGGTGGCAACGATGTTCAGCGCGATGCCCCAGGAACACGAACGCAGCCTGGGCCTGTGGCACGCCGAATGGGAAACCCTGCCGGAGATTTGCCGGCTGGTATCCGGTGCATTGCACCAGGCGCTGCTGGTCAGCGAAGGCCTGGAAGTCGATCCCCGGCGCATGGTCCAAAACCTTGATCTGACCCAGGGCCTGGTACTGGCCGAAGCGGTCAGCATCGTCCTCGCCCAGCGCCTGGGCCGCGAAACCGCGCACCATCTGCTGGAACAATGCTGCAAACGCGCCGTCGCCGACGGGCGCCACCTGCGGGCGGTGCTGGGGGATGAACCGCAAGTGACTGCCGAGCTTTCGGCGGCCGAACTCGATCGCCTGCTGGACCCGGCGCACTACCTGGGCCAGGCGCACACCTGGGTCACCCGGGCCGTGGCCGAACATTTTGCTTTGACTGCCTGAGGAGGCTGCTGTGGGATTTGTACAACTCGCCGATGGCGAACTGAACTACCAACTCGATGGCCCCGAAGATGCACCGGTACTGGTGCTGTCCAACTCCCTGGGCACCGACCTGCATATGTGGGACATCCAGATCGAGGCGTTCACCCAGTACTTCCGGGTGCTGCGTTTCGACACCCGGGGCCATGGCAAGTCGCTGGTCACCGAAGGCCCCTACAGCATCGAGCAATTGGGCCGTGACGTGTTGGCACTGCTGGATGCGTTGCAGATCGAGCGCGCGCATTTCTGCGGGTTGTCCATGGGCGGCCTGATCGGCCAGTGGCTGGGGATCAACGCGGGTGAGCGTTTGCGCCGGCTGGTGGTGTGCAACACCGCCGCGAAGATCGGCACGCCGGAGATCTGGAACCCGCGGATCGAGATGGTCCTGCGCGACGGTGCGGCCGCGATGGTTGCCCTGCGTGATGCGTCAATTGCCCGCTGGTTCACCGCCGACTTCGCCGAGGCTCATCCTGACCAGGCCAAGCTGATCACCGATATGCTGGCGGCGACTGATCCCCAGGGTTATGCCGCAAACTGCGCGGCCGTGCGCGACGCGGATTTCCGCGAGCAACTGGCGTCGATCAAGGTGCCGACCCTGGTGATCGCAGGCAGCGAAGATGCGGTGACGCCGCCGGCGGGTGGGCACTTTATCCAGGCGCATGTGCAGGGCGCCGAGTATGCCGAGTTCTATGCCGCGCACTTGTCCAACGTGCAAGCCGGTGCGGCGTTCAGCGACCGTGTGCTGGAATTTCTGCTATCGCGCTGAGTATCGCTGAACCCTGTGGCGAGGGAGCTTGCTCCCGTTGGGCTGCGTAGCAGCCCCTGAGCAGCCGCAACCCAACTATTTGTAAAACCCTGCAGCGGCCTCACTGGGGTCGCTGCGCGACCCAACGGGAGCAAGCTCCCTCGCCACAGGTATGTGCCTGTCGTCACCGTTGCATGAGGAGCGTTTTGTGGACGAGGAAACAACGTTATGCCGAAGGCCTGCAAGTGCGCCGCGAAGTGCTGGGCGACGCCCACGTCGACCGCAGCCTCAACGCCCTGACCGAGTTCAACAGCGAGTTCCAGGAAATGATCACCCGCCACGCCTGGGGTGATATCTGGACCCGCCCGGGGCTGCCGCGGCATACCCGCAGCCTGATCACCATCGCCATGCTCATCGGCATGAACCGCAGCGAAGAGCTGAAGCTGCACCTGCGCGCCGCCGCGAGCAACGGTGTGACCCGCGCCGAGATCAAGGAAGTGCTGATGCAGAGCGCGATCTATTGCGGGATCCCGGCGGCCAATGCGACGTTTCACTTGGCCGAGTCGGTGTGGGATGAGTTGGGGGTAGAGTCGCGCGCCTAGTGCGAGTCAGCGTCCCACACCCAATTCCACACACCTGGCAGGTGCACGACTTCGTCGGCGCTTTTTACCGTGCGGGCCATGGCGGCTCGCTGCAAGGTTGCCCGGTCGGTGTAGAAAGGCTGTGTGGCGAGGGGCACGCCATTGATATGGGCGCTGTCCAGCAGGATTTGCAGGTATTCCTTCAAGTGCCAGGCGGTGTAGCGGTTGATATCGTGGAAGGTCACCACCACCGGGATCACGCCGTCCACCGTCGGTAATTCGCCTTTGGCGATGCGCTCGCGTACCACAGAGAGTTGGCGTATCAGGTTTTCCCGTCGACGCGGGCTGCCGTTGAACACCCAGATCACCCCATCGTTTGCACTCAGGTCGGTCAGCAACACATGCATGCCGTGTTGCTGATAGGCGGCGAAGGTGCGCTTGTCGTAGTTCCAGAACGGCGGGCGTACCAGTGTGGGCGGTTGGCCGGTGATGGCGGTGAGGGTCGACGAACCCAGGCTGAGGTAGTGCTCCAGTTCAGCCGGATTCTGCAAGCGATGGTTGCTGTGCCACGGGGTCGCGGTGTGGAAGCCCAGGATATGGCCGGCCGCGTATTCGCGCTCCATGGTCTTGTAGCCCCGCGGGTTGCCGCCGGAGCGGGGCGCCTCGGTCTGCAGGAAGAACACCGCCTTGATCCCCGGCTGTATCGGGTTGTTCGCCAGGTCCGCCATCACCGAACGGCTGGGGTTCATGAAGCCCGAGGCGCTGGGGCCGTCATCGAAGGTCAGCAAAAAACGGATCGGCGCCTCGGTTTTCAGGCGTTGTTCGGTTTGCGGTGTCAGCGCCAGAGGCGGGCCGATGCAACCGCTGAGGCTCAGGGCCAGGGCTAGTGCGGCCGATACGGTGGCGAAGTGTTTCATGGCGGACTCGAATGACATTGGCTGCTGGGGCGGGTCATCCATGACACGCGCGCACCATACAACAAGACTGTCGAGGCTTTACAGCAGGCTTATCGGGTAACTGACGATCAACCGGTTTTCATCAAACTCGTTGTTGTTGTAGTCCCGGCGCATGCTGGAGTTACGCCAGCGCACATTGAGATTCTTCAGCGCTCCGCTCTGCACCACGTAGGCCACTTCACTTTCCCGTCCCCATTCCTTGCCATCGGTCACCGTGCCGCTGTGTACGTTGCTGCCGCTGATGTAGCGGTTCATCAGCGTGAGGCCCGGAATACCCAGGGCGGCGAAGTTATAGTCATGGCGTACCTGCCAGGATTTTTCCTGGGCGTTGTCGTAGCTGGCGTTGTAGCTGTCGTTGGCCAGGGTGCCGCCGCTGGTGCCGTTGACGCGCATCCAGGCGCTGTTGCCGGTGAGTTTTTGCAGGCCGACATAGAACGTGTTGCCGCCGTATCGGGCCGAAAACAGTCCGGACCAGGTCTTGTTGTCGAGGTCACCGGCGCGGGCGCTGCCGTCGTCCTTGCCATAGAAGAACCCGAGGTTGGCGCCCAGGGTCCAGTCGCCCACCGGTTGGCTGTGGATCAGGTTGAGGTATTGCTGGCTGTAGATGTCCTTGAGTTGGGCGTTCCACACACCGATCTGGGTGCGTTTGTCGTTGAAGGCATATTCGCCGCCCTGGAAGTTGAAGCGGTCGGAGGTGAACGCGGTTTTCCCGAACATGGACATGTCGGTCATGCTGCTGTCGTCCCGTGGGCTGTTGGCGCGGAACTGGCCGCCGTACAGGGTCAGGCCGTCGATTTCCTTGGAGGTGATTTGCCCGCCGCGCAGGGTTTGCGGGAGCGAGCGGCCATCGTCCGAACGCAGGATCGGCAGCACCGGCATCCATTCGCCGACTTTCACTTCTGTCTTTGAAACCCGTGCCTTGAACGCCACGCCCAGACGCCCGAATTCATCCGCCGGACGGCCATCGTGGTCCAGCGGCAACAGCTGGGTGCCACCCGTGCCGCGCCCGCCATCGAGCTTCAATGAGTACAGGCCCAGTACATCCACGCCGAAACCGACGGTGCCCTGGGTGAAGCCGGATTTGGCGTCGAGGATGAAACTTTGCGTCCACTCCTGTGCGCCGCCCTGGGTCTTGGTGGGATTGGTGTAGTTGCGGTTGAAGAAGAAATTACGCAGGTTGAGATTGGCGCTGGCGTCTTCCAGGAAGCCGTGTTCTTCAGCGACAACAGGGAGGGCAATGCTGGCGACAGCGGTTGCCAGCAAAAGCCGGCGCGGGTTGAAAGTGCTCATGGTGTCAGACCTGTTGTTATTGGGGTTATGCAGGTGGCGGCCATGGTGCGGGGCGGTGCGGGGGCGATGAAAGTGGGGGAGAGCGGGTTGTGGGCGATGATCGAACGCAAAGTCATGGGCGTAAAAAAACCGCTTCCTGGGCGGGAAGCGGTTTTTGTTTACTGCGCCACTATCAGAACAACTTCAAGGGCGGTGCTTCTTCTTTCAACGGTTCGTTCTTCGCGGTCTGTTCGTTCCAGCCACCACCGAGGGCCTTGTACAGGTTGACCTCGCTGTTGAGTTGCGCCAGGCGGTCGGTGATCAGCGATTGCTGGGCACTGAACAGTTGGCGCTGGGCGTCGAGGAACGTCAGGTTGCTGTCGACACCAATACGGTAGCGACGCTCGGCCAGGCGGTAGTAATCCTGGTTGGCCGCGACGAAACCACGTTGGGCGTCCAGTTGCTGCTTGTAGGTCTCACGGGCGGCGAGGCCGTCGGAGACTTCCTGGAAGCCGGTCTGGATGGCTTTCTCGTAGTTGGCGACGTTGATCTCTTTCTGGATTTTCGAGTAATCCAGGCTGGCGCGCAGGCTGCCGGCGTTGAAGATCGGGATGTTGATCTGCGGTGCAAACGACCAGGTACCCGAACCGCCCTTGAACAGGCCGCCCAGGGTCGGGCTCGCGGTGCCGGCGCTGGCGGTCAGGGTGATGCTCGGGAAGAACGCAGCGCGTGCCGCACCGATGTTGGCGTTGGCCGCCTTGAGGTTGTACTCGGCCTGCAGGATGTCGGGACGACGTTGCAGCAGGTCCGATGGCAGGCCGGCCGGTACTTCGCTCAACAGGTCATCAGCCAATGGCCGGCTGACGATGTTCGCTGGCAGGCCGGTACCCAGCAGCAGGGTCAGGTTGTTTTCGTCCTGGGCCACCTGGCGGGTATAACGCGCCAGTGCAACCCGGGCGTTTTCCACCGAGGTACGGGCCTGGCTCAGGTCCAGGGCCGAAGCCACGCCGACTTCATTGCTGCGCGAGGTCAGTTTGAAGCTCTGCTCGTACGCGCCCAGGGTGTCCTGGGTGAGCTTGAGCAGCTCCTTGTCGGCCTGCCAGGTCAGGTAGGCGTTGGCCACGCTGGCCACCAGGCTGATCTGGGTGGTGCGACGCGCTTCTTCGGTCGCGAAGTATTGTTGCAGCGCTTGTTCGCTCAGGCTGCGTACGCGGCCGAACAGGTCCAGCTCATAAGAACTGATCCCGAGGCCCGCCGAGTATTGGCTGGTGATGCCCGCTTCGCCGGTCTGCGACAGCTTGGCCGGGGTGCGCGTACGGCTGCCGCTGCCCGTGGCCGAAACCGCCGGGAACAGGTCGGCGCGCTGGATCTGGTACTGCGCGGCATACGCATCGATGTTCAGGGCCGCGACACGCAGGTCGCGGTTGTTCACCAGGGCGGTCTGGATCAGCTGTTGCAGGGCAGGGTCATGGAAAAACTGCTTCCAGCCCTGCTCGGCAGCCGCCTGGCCCGGCGCCTGGGCCGACGAATACGCCGGCCCCTGCGGGAACTGCGCGGCTACCGGCGCTTCAGGGCGCTGGTAGTCCGGGATCAGCGAGCAGCCACTGAGCACGAATGCCGTGACCGCTAAGGAAAGTAGCGACTTGCTCATTGGCCAGCCTCTTTAGGAGTTTGCTTGGGTTCAGTCTTTTTACGCTCGCCAGCGGAGGACACGGTTGCGAAGAACAGGGGTACCCAGAAGATCGCGAGGACCGTGGCGGTGATCATACCGCCAATTACGCCCGTACCGATGGCGTGCTGGCTACCTGAGCCGGCACCGGTGGAAATTGCCAGGGGCAGTACGCCGAGCATGAACGCCATGGACGTCATGATGATCGGTCGCAGACGCATGCGGGATGCCTCGATGGCCGACTCGACAATGCCTTTGCCCTGCTCGTGGAGCTCCTTGGCGAACTCCACGATCAGGATGGCGTTTTTCGCTGCCAGACCCACCGTCACCAACAGGCCCACCTGGAAGAACACGTCGTTGGACAGTCCCCGCAGGCTGGTGGCGATCAACGCACCGATCACACCCAGCGGTACAACCAGAATCACCGCAATCGGGATCGACCAGCTTTCGTACAGTGCCGCGAGGCAGAGGAACACCACCAGCAGCGACAGGGCGTACAGCGCAGGTGCCTGGGAGCCGGACAGACGTTCTTCGTACGACAGGCCGGTCCAGGAGTAACCAACGCCAGCCGGCAGGTCCTTGGCAATGCGTTCGACTTCCGCCATCGCATCACCGGTACTGTAGCCAGGTGCCGGGGTACCGAGGATTTCCATCGCCGCTACACCGTTATAGCGCGAGAGTTTCGGCGAACCGAAGATCCACTTGCCCGAAGAGATGGCCGACAGCGGCACCATCTTCCCGGACGTGCTGCGCACGTACCATTTGCTCAGGTCTTCCGGAGACATCCGGCTGGCGGCGTCACCCTGTACATACACCTTCTTCACACGACCACGGTCGATGAAGTCGTTGATGTAGCTGCCACCCAAGGCGATTGCCAGGGTCTGCTGGATGTCTGCCAGGCTGATGCCCTGGGCACTGGCCTTCTCGTCGTCAACGGTCAGCTCGTACTGCGGCTCATCGTTCACGCCGTTGGGGCGCACGCCCGCCAGGATCTTGCTTTGTGCCGCGGCACCCAGGAACTGGTTACGCGCATCCATCAGCTTCTGGTGGCCGACGCCGCCCTGGTCTTGCAGGAACACGTCGAAACCGGTGGCGTTACCCAGTTCGAGTACCGAAGGTGGCACCACGGCAAATACCATGGCGTCCTTGAAGGCCCCGAAGAAGTAACCCTGGGCACGCTTGGCAACCTCAAATACCGACTGGCTCGAGTCACGCTCGTCCCACGGCTTGAGCATCACGAACGCGAGGCCCGAGCTCTGGCCACGACCGGCGAAGTTGAAGCCGTTCACGGTAAACACCGATTTGACAGCCTTGCCTTCGCCTGGCTCGCCTTCCTTGTCGTTCAACAGGTAGGCGCGCATATCGTCGATGACTTTCTGCGTACGTTCAGCCGAAGAACCCACCGGCGTTTGTACCTGGGCAAAGATCACGCCCTGGTCTTCCTCTGGGAGGAACGCGCTTGGAATGCGGGTGAACATCCAGATCATGCCGGCAAGGATCAGGGCATAGACCACGAACGCCGGGAACTTGTGCTTGATCATGTTACCGACGCCGCGCTCGTAGCTCAGTACGCCACGGTCGAAGGTACGGTTGAACCAGCCGAAGAAGCCGCGCTTGGGTTGGCCGTGTTTTTCCGGGTCAATCGGCTTGAGCATGGTGGCGCACAAGGCCGGGGTGAAGACCAGGGCAACCAGTACCGACAGCGCCATCGCCGAAACGATAGTGATGGAGAACTGGCGGTAGATCACACCGGTGGAACCACCGAAGAACGCCATTGGCAGCAATACCGCCGACAGCACCAGGGCGATACCCACCAGGGCCCCCTGGATCTGGCCCATGGACTTGACCGTCGCCTCCTTGGGCGACAAGTGCTCCTCGGCCATTACCCGCTCGACGTTCTCCACCACAACGATGGCATCGTCCACCAGCAAGCCGATGGCCAGGATCATGCCGAACATGGTCAGGGTGTTGATGGTGAAGCCGAACGCAGCGAGGATCCCGAAGGTACCCAGCAATACCACCGGTACGGTCATGGTGGTGATGATGGTGGCGCGGAAGTTCTGCAGGAACAGGAACATCACCAGGAACACCAGCACGATCGCTTCGATCAGGGTGTGAACCACACCGGAGATCGATTCGGTCACAACCGGCGTGGTGTCATACGGCACCACAGCCTTCATGCCAGGCGGGAAGAACGGTTCGAGGGACGCAACCGTTTCGCGAATCGCCTTGGCGGTGTCCAGTGCGTTGGCACCGGCTGCCAGCTTGATCGCCATACCGGAAGCCGGCTTGCCGTTGAACTGTGCGCTGATGCTGTAGTTCTGGCCGCCCAGTTCGATACGCGAAACGTCACCCAGGCGAACCTGGGAACCGTCGGTATTGACCTTCATCAGGATATTGCCGAACGCTTCAGTGGTTTGCAGACGCGTCTTGCCGATGATGGTGGCGTTCAACTGAGTGCCGGGCAGGGCAGGCAGGCCGCCGAGTTGGCCGGTGGCCACCTGGACGTTCTGCGCCTGGATGGCGTTGCTGACATCCACTGGCGTCAGCTGGTAGTTGTTCAGCTTGGCCGGGTCGAGCCAGATACGCATGGCGTACTGGGAACCGAACACCTGGAAGTCGCCCACACCGGCGGTCCGGGAAATCGGGTCCTGGATGTTGGAAACGATGTAGTTGGAAAGGTCATCCTTGGTCATGCTGCCGTCTTCCGACACCAGACCGATCACCATCAGGAAGTTCTTCACCGACTTGGTAACGCGGATACCCTGCTGCTGTACTTCTTGTGGCAGCAGCGGGGTCGCCAGGTTGAGCTTGTTCTGTACCTGAACCTGGGCGATGTCCGGGTTGGTACCCTGGTTGAACGTCGCGGTGATGGTCATGCTGCCGTCGGAGTTACTGTCCGAGGCGACATAACGCAGGTTGTCGATACCGTTGAGCTGTTGTTCGATCACCTGCACCACGGTGTCCTGCACGGTTTGTGCAGACGCGCCCGGGTAGGTCACCTGGATATCAATGGCGGTTGGCGCGATGGCCGGGTACTGGTTGATGGGCAACTTCAGGATCGACAGTGCCCCGACCAGCATGATCACCAGGGCAATTACCCAGGCGAAAATGGGACGGTCGATAAAAAATTTCGACATGAATTACTCCCCTTGACCAGCAGCGGCAGCAGGAGCAGCAGCGGAACCGGCGGGTTTGGCGTTATCAGCGTCCTTGACCTTGACTTCGATGCCCGGCTTGATGAATTGCAGGCCTTCGGTGATCACACGGTCACCGGCGTTCAGGCCTTTTTCCACCAGCCAGTAGGCGCCGGTAGTACGGTTGGCCACCAGTACACGTTGCTCGACCTTGTTGTCCTTGTTCACCACCAGCGCGGTCGGGATGCCCTTCAGGTCGCGGGTCACGCCTTGCTGTGGTGCCAGGATGGCCTTGCTGTTCACACCGGCTTGCAACTGCGCGTGGACGAACATGCCCGGCAGCAGGGTGTGGTCAGGGTTCGGGAATACGGCACGCAGGGTCACGGAACCGGTGGTTTCGTCGACCGAGACTTCGGAGAATTCCAGCTTGCCTTCCACGCCGTAGGCGGTGCCGTCTTCCAGGGTCAGCTTGACCTTGGCCGCGTTTTCGCCGGCTTTTTCCAGTTGGCCGCTTTCCAGGTCGCGACGCAGTTTCAGCATCTCGGCAGAGGACTGCGTGACGTCGACGTAGATCGGGTCCAGTTGCTGGATCACTGCCATGGCGTCGGTCTGGCCGTTGCTGACCAGCGCGCCTTCGGTGACCGAAGAGCGACCGATACGCCCGGAGATCGGGGCAAACACCTTGGTGTAGCGCACGTTGATCTGGGCCGTTTGCACGTTGGCTTCAGAGGTCATGCGGTTGGACACGGCGGTGTCGTATTCCTGGCGGCTGACGGCCTGCTCATCGACCAACTGCTTGTAGCGATCGGCAATCGACTTGGTCTGGGCGAGGTTGGCCTGGGCGCTTTTCAGCGAGGCGTCATACACCGACGGATCGATCTGATAGAGCTGCTGGCCTTCCTTGACGTCGCCCCCTTCCTTGAACAGACGCTTGAGAATGATGCCGTTGACCTGAGGGCGAACCTCGGCAATGCGGTAGGCCGTGGTGCGGCCTGGCAGCTCGGATGTCAGGGTAAAGGCTTGAGGTTGAATAGTGACCACGCCGACCTGAGGGGTTTGAGCGGGCGGAGCCGCTTCTTCCTTTTTACATCCGCTGAGCAGCGATGCCAGGGCGACGGCAGTAACCAGGGCGGTAACAGCTGGCTTAAGTTGCATGAAGATCCTCGGGTCAGGCGCGCAGAGTGCGCACAAGAAGTGTGGAAGGGTAAAAAACAGGCACTGAGTGGATAAGTAGCTTGCTACGCAATATACTTACGTTCATGGTTGTTTGTAAACTCTTGACAGGCTTCGCGGAATGTTGACAAAGCAGCGTCCAAAGCCTCGATTCTAGTACGTTCGGCGCCCTTGACGGCGTCGTCCCACAATTATTCAGATGGTCGTTAGCGGCGGTTGAGTCTGCGTTACCGATCACCCCAAGTCTCCTGATTGAGGTTTTACTGCCATGGTTCGTCGTACCAAAGAGGAAGCTCAGGAAACGCGCAGCCAGATTCTTGAAGCGGCCGAGCAGGCCTTCTACGAGCGCGGGGTTGCGCGTACCACGCTGGCGGATATTGCCGCGCTGGCAGGCGTGACACGTGGTGCCATCTACTGGCATTTCAGCAACAAGGCCGACCTGGTGCAGGCGATGCTCGATACACTGCACGAGCCGCTGGATGAATTGGCCAGGGCCAGTGAGAGCGAGGACGAGGTCGATCCGCTGGGTTGCATGCGCAAGCTGCTGATTCATCTGTTCCATCAAGTGGCCCTGGACCCGAAGACCCGGCGCATCAATGAGATTTTGTTTCATAAGTGCGAATTCACCGATGAAATGTGTGATCTGCGCCGTCAGCGCCAGACCGCCAGCCTCGAATGCAACCTGCGCATCGGGCTGACCTTGCGTAACGCGGTCCATCGCGGGCAGCTTCCGGAGAATCTCGACACCGTACGTGCCGCGGTGTGCATGCACGCCTATATCGACGGAATTCTCGGCCAGTGGCTGCTGGTGCCCGACAGTTTCCAGTTGGCCCAGGACGCAGAGCGCTGGGTCGATATCGCGTTGGACATGCTGCGCTTGAGCCCTGGCCTGCGCAATTAAGACAAAATGCGTAATTGCGACCAGTTGTGTCAACAATAAACACCGGGGCTGGTCAATCAGGCTTTTCCCTGATTTTGTGGGGTGACGTTATATACGGGCTGGCGGGCGGTTGATAGGTAGTTGGCTAAGTATTTTGTAGCAATATTGTTGCAAGGCTGTGAAGGAATGTTTCCTGCGGCCCATAAAAAAGCCCCGGCTCTCGCAAGTCGGGGCTTTTTCGTTTCAGCAGATCAGAGTGCCAGGGTCGGGTAGTCGATGTAGCCGACCGGGCCTTTGGCGTAGAAAGTCTCTGGATGTGCTTCGTTCAGCGGTGCATCGGCCTTCAGGCGAGCCGGCAGGTCCGGGTTGGCGATGAACGGCACGCCGAATGCCACGGCGTCAGCCTTGCCCGAAGCCAGCCACGCGTTGGCGCTGTCCTTGGTGAAGCGTTCGTTGGCGATGTACGGGCCACCGAAGGCGGCTTTCAGTTGTGGGCCGAGGCTGTCGCCCGCTTCCTTTTCACGGGAGCAGATGAACGCGATGCCACGCTTGCCCAGCTCTTTGGCGACGTAGGTGAAGGTTTCCGACAGGTTGGCGTCGCCCATGTCGTGTGCGTCGGCGCGTGGTGCCAGGTGCACACCGACGCGACCGGCGCCCCAGACTTCAATCACGGCGTCAGTGACTTCGAGCAGCAAGCGTGCGCGGTTTTCCAGGGAGCCACCGTAGTTGTCAGTGCGCTGGTTGGTGCTGCTTTGCAGGAACTGGTCGAGCAGGTAGCCGTTCGCACCGTGGACTTCCACGCCGTCAAAACCGGCGGCCTTGGCATTCTCGGCACCTACGCGGTAGGCGTCGACGATATCGGCGATTTCAGCGACTTCAAGGGCGCGCGGGGTAGGGTAGTCGGCCAGCGGACGCACCAGGCTGACGTGGCCCTTGGCTGCGATGGCGCTTGGGGCAACCGGTGCTTCGCCGTCCAGGTACGACTCGTGGGAGATCCGGCCCACGTGCCACAGTTGCAGGAAGATCTTGCCGCCTGCACCGTGCACGGCCTTGGTCACATTGGCCCAGCCGCGAACCTGGTCGTTGGACCAGATGCCCGGGGTGTCCGGGTAACCCACGCCCATTGGCGTTACGGAGGTGGCTTCGCTGAGGATCAGCCCGGCGGAAGCGCGTTGGACGTAGTACTCAGCCATCAGCGCATTGGGCACGCGACCGGCGTCGGCACGGCAGCGGGTCAGCGGCGCCATGATGATGCGGTTCGACAGTTCCAGGTCGCCCAGTTTGATCGGATCGAAAATAGTCGTCATGGGATAACACCCTTCTCTTTAGTTGATCAGTTAGTCGCGGGGGCCAGGTCGGCATCGCCGGTCTGACGGAAAGTAATCAGGGTCACCAGCAGCGCGAGCACGGCCAGTGCAGCAGCGGCCAGGGGCACGCTGGTCAGGCCGAAGCCGTGGGCAATCACGCTGCCGCCCACCCAGGCGCCGAGAGCGTTGCCGATGTTGAAGGCGCCGATGTTCAAGGTGGACACCAGGTTCGGTGCGGCCTTGCCGAAGGTCACCACGTTGATCTGCAGTGCCGGTACGGCGGCAAACGAGGCGGTGGCCCAGAGCAACAGGGTGATTTCAGTCGGGATCACGGCGACACTGGTCCAGGTCAGGACGGTGGACACCACTGCCATGCTGATGAACACGCCGATCAGGGTGGCAGCCAGGCGCTTGTCTGCCAGCTTGCCGCCGATGATGTTGCCGACGGTCAGGCCCAGGCCGATCAGCAGCAGGGTCCAGGTCACGCCCTTGGGAGAGACGCCAGTGACATCCCCCAGCAGCGGCGCGACGTAGGTGAAGAGGGTGAACATCGACGCAGCGAACAGCGCGGTCATGCTCAGCGACAGCCAGATGCCGGCGCCTTTGAGTGCTCTGAGCTCGGCGCGCATGTCGAGTTTTTCCTCGTCACGCTTGGCCGGCAGGAAGCGGATCAGGCCGATCAGGGCGATCACCCCAATCACCGTCACGGCCCAGAAGGTCGAGCGCCAGCCGGCTTCCTGACCCAGCGCGGTGCCCAGCGGTACGCCGAGCACGTTGGCCAGGGTCAGGCCGGTGAACATCAGCGCCACGGCCGAAGCACGCTTGTTGGCCGGCACCAGGTTGGCGGCGACCACCGAACCGATACCGAAGAAGGCACCGTGGCACAGCGCGGTGACCACACGGGCAAACATCAGCACGTTGTAGTCACTTGCCAGGGCGCAGAGCAGGTTGCCGATGATGAAGATGCCCATCAACGCTACCAGGGCGGCCTTGCGCGGCAGCTTGGCGGTGGCCAGTGCCATGAAGGGGGCACCGATGGCCACGCCCAGGGCGTAGCCGGTCACCAGCCAGCCGGCGCCGGGAATCGATACACCGAGGTCGGCCGCCACATCGGGCAACAGGCCCATGATGACGAACTCGGTCGTACCGATGGCGAAGGCGCTTAAGGCCAGGATGAGTAGCGAGAGAGGCATTGATGGGTCCTTGTTACAGCGGTGCGCTGAGTTCTTCGGTGAGCGCTTTGAGGAAGGCTTGGATCACGTCCTCATTGCGTTTGAAAAAGTGCCATTGGCCGGCCTTCTGGCTGCTGATCAGCCCCGCCCGTTGCAAGTTCGCCAGGTGCGCCGACACGGTGGACTGAGACAGCCCGCAGCGCTGGTCGATCTGCCCGGCGCAAATGCCGTATTCGTGGTTGTGCAACTGCTCGGGGAATTGCACTTTCGGGTCTTTCAGCCAGTTGAGGATGTCTCGCCGTACTGGGTGCGCCAGGGCTTTTATTATTTCGTCGAGGTCGATGGACATGGCAGTGATGCTCGGTTTTGTAAAACGTTATATCGCGATGAGGCGAACTTTAAATCGTTGTATCTCGATATACCAATATGATTTTGGTCTTAAACCAGATTGAATCGGTATATCGGGTTATAACGATACGTTGACGGCAGTGCTAGACTGCGCGCCATGAATTATCTCGCACATCTGCACCTCGGCGGCCAACTTCCTGCTCAATTGCTTGGCAGCCTGTATGGCGACTTTGTTAAAGGTCGCCTGCAAGGCCAATTCAGCCCGCAAATCGAGTCGGCGATTCAGTTGCATCGCTCAATCGATCGCTACACCGACAGTCATCCGCTGATCGGGCAGGCGCTGTCGCGCTTCACCCTGACCCGGCGCCGCTATGCCGGGATTGTCCTCGATGTGTTTTTCGACCACTGCCTGGCGCGGGACTGGGCGTTATATGCCGATCAGCCGCTGGAGCGATTTACCTCTGAGGTTTACCGGGTGCTCGCCGAAGAGCCGGCGTTGCCGGGGCGGCTGGCGCAGATTGCGCCGTACATGGCGGCGGATGACTGGCTGGGTTCGTACCGCGAATTTGCGGTGATGGAACAGGTACTTCGAGGCATTGGCCGACGCCTGACACGGCCCGAAGAACTGGGCCATGCCATGCAGGAATTACGAGCGCTGTACGAGCCGTTGAGCGAGGATTTTCGGGTGTTTTACCCAGAATTGCAGCGGTTCTCAAATAGCCAGTTGGCAATACAACTATAAATGTGGGAGCGGGCTTGCTCGCGAAAGCGGTGGGTCAGCTAATGAATCTGCTGACTGATGCACCGCCTTCGCGAGCAAGCCCGCTCCCACATTTTTCACCGTGCTCGCTTCAGGCCGCGAATGCTGGCCGCGCTGGCATTTGCTCAGCTTCTGGAAGGGGGCCAAACAACGCCTTCTGCACCGCCTGCTGCGCCTGGAACGCCAGCGCCGCACGTTCCTGCCCGGCGCAGGCAATCGGCTTGAGCAGATGGATTTCCACGTCGCCCTGGTCATTGCCGAACAAACGCATCAAGTGCGAGAGCAAATCATCGTCGCCAATAAACGGTGCCAGCGGGTCGATGTGGCCATCGCGCAGATAACGAATCGCCACCGGTTGCAGCGACACATCGGCATCAATCGCACTGGCCAGTAACCGCCCGTGGAACGTACGCAGGGCGCGGCCGTCGGTGGTGGTGCCTTCCGGGAACATCAACAGCGGGTGTTGTTGTTCCAGATGACGCGTCATCTGTTTGCGAATCAACTGGCTGTCCCCCGAACCTCGGCGGATGAACAGGCTGCCTGCCTTGGCGGCCAACCAGCCCGCCACCGGCCAGGTGCGCACCTCGGCCTTGGACAGGAACGACATCGGCGCCACCATCCCCAGCAGCGGGATATCGGTCCACGATACGTGGTTGCTGACCCACAGCATCGACTGTTGCGGCAACTCACCGTGAACGGTCACGCGAAAGGGCAGTGCGTTGGTCAGCCGTGCCATGAAAAAACGCGACCAGCGCTGCCGGCGCACCATCGAGTTGGCCACGCCCAGACGTTCAAACACGCCAAACACACTGGCCATGGTCAAACCCAGGGCCACCACCACCAGCACGCGGGCAATTCGCCCGTACACCCGAAGGCGGCTCATCACATGGCTGCCTTGAAGTGGCGGGCATACCGCGGGCACAGCTCGTCGCGCTTGAGCAGGATGAACACGTCGGCGACCTGGAAGTCTTCGTCCCAGCAGGGTTCGCCGCAAATCTTTGCACCCAGGCGCATGTAGGCCTTGAGCAAGGGGGGCATTTCGGCGATGACGTTGGATGGCAGGTCCAGTGCCGGCAGCGGCTTTTTCGGCTCGGCCCGCAGGTGTTCGTTGCACAGGTAGCGTTCGCGCAGGCGCTGCATGATCGCGTGGGCCTGGATGCCGCCGTCGTGCATAGGGATGCTTGCGCAGCCCATCAGGTAACTGTAGCCGCCCTGGTTGAGGACTTCGGCCAGCTCGCCCCACAACACGGCGATGGTGCCGCCGTTGCGGTAGGCGGGGTCGACGCAGGTGCGGCCGATTTCCAGGATGGGGCCTTTGAGGTGCAGCAGGCCGTGGAGGCTGAATTCTTCTTCGCTGTAGAAGCGGCCCAGGGTGGTGGCGGCCTGGTGGTCGAGCAAACGGGTGGTGGCGACGAGTCGACCGCTGTTCAAATCCCGCACGCCGATGTGGCTGCAGTGAACATCATAGTCATCCATGTCCAGGCCCAGTTCAGCGCCTTTCAGCTTGGCGTTGAATTCGCCGCTGAACACGTTGAACCGCAGGGCCTGGGCTTCCTGCAAAGCCTGGGCGCCGATCAGGCGTTCGGCTTGCAGGCGGCGTTCATTGCCGGTGTCGCTGATGCGGGCGATCTGAGTCATGGCGAGTCTCCGAGTGCCGGCCAGGGTTACGGCCGGTCGACTTGTTTGTGCCATGTCAGGCTATGTAGGGCCGGTGTCATCTCCATGAAGTTACGGTGACGCTTAGATGACAGGGG
The DNA here is from genome assembly GCF_030815935.1 of Pseudomonas sp. W2I6. NCBI lineage: Bacteria > Pseudomonadati > Pseudomonadota > Gammaproteobacteria > Pseudomonadales > Pseudomonadaceae > Pseudomonas > Pseudomonas sp. W2I6. The sequence continues at coordinate 536,294 of NZ_JAUSXJ010000001.1, forward strand.
GCTTGGTGGTGGTTTGCAGGGGGATTGAGTACATATCCGTTATTTAGGTAACGGCGGCTTATGGTTCCGCTCTTACAGCGGGTCACTTTTGGCAAACGCCCCAAAAGTAACCAAAAGGTCTTTGCCCCACCACTCGGTGCCTCGCCTAGGCTCGGCATGCCCGCACTCCGGCCCGGTTCCGCGGGCCGCCGCGACGGGCCATCCATGGCCCGGCGCGGCTAAATCGGCATCCTTGCCGATTTACCCGCTCCACCGTGCCTACTTGCGGCCATCGTGGTTAACGGGGCCCGCAGATCAAGATCAAAAGCAAGAGCACAGCGGCCTACCGGCCGGCTTGAGTGTTTAGAAGCCAGATCAAAAGCCAGAGCGAAAGCCAAATCTGAAGCTGATGCAGCTCTGCTTTTCTGTGGGAGCTGGCTTGCCTGCGATGCAGACACCTCGGTGTATCAGGCAGACCCAGTTGATGCCATCGCAGGCAAGCCAGCTCCCACATTTGACCGTGCCCGCTTTAGCTTTTGATTTGGCTTTTAAACACTCAAGCCGGCCGGGAGGCCGCTGTGCCCTTGATCTGCTTTTGATCTTGATCTTAGGCGCCCCGTTAAACCACGCTGGCCGAACGCAGGCTTTGGAGCGTGGGTAACCCGGCAGGACGCCGGGTTAGCCGTCCTGGGCCAAGGATGGCCCATGACGGCGGCCCACGGTCCAAAGCCGGAGTGAGGGCACTCCGAGCCTAAGCGAGGAGCCGAGTGGTGGGGCAAGAGCGTTTTGCTTACTTTTGCGCTGTTCAAAAGTGAGCCGCTGTAAGAGCGGAACCCATATCAGCCATCACCCAAATAACGGATATGTACTCACCCCAGGGTCCGTAACAAAACCGTCATCCCCCTGGGCTAGGCTCGCGGGCTCGAACGCCCCACGAGTCCCAATTCCATGTTCAAAGGCCTGCTCTACGCCGCGCTGCTGTTCACCCTGACGGCCCACGCCGAAACCTGGCCGCAGAAGGATTGGTCCCAAGGCCAACCGCTAACCGGCCCGGCCGCCCAGGCCCTGGACGACTACGCCTTCCCACCCCGCGATGACACCAGCCGCAAAGGCGTCCGCACCGACGCCTTGCTGGTCATCCGCGACGGCCAGATCATCTACGAACGCTACGCCGCCCCCACCACCGCCAGCACCCCGCACCTGACCTGGTCCATCAGCAAAAGCCTGATGGCCACCGTGCTCGGCGTGGCCTTCGGCGAAAACCGCTTCAAACTCACCGACCCCGCCGCGCGCTTTTACCCGCCGATGAAACAACACCCCGGCGTGACCATGGCCGACCTGCTGCACTGGGCCTCGGGCCTCGACTGGCAGGAAGACTACGAATACGCCCCGCTGAAATCCTCGGTGGTCGCCATGCTCTACACCCGCGGCCACCACGACATGGCCGAGTTCGCCGCCGACACCGCGACCTCCAGCGCCCCCGGCCAGGCATTCCGCTATTCCAGTGGCGACAGCAATATCCTGTCCGCCACCCTCAAGGGCATGCTCGGCCACAAGGCCTACGTCGACTACCCATGGACCGCCCTGTTCCAGCCACTGGGCATCCACAACGCCACCTGGGAAAGCGATGCCGAGGAAACCTTCGTCGCGTCCTCATATGCCTACCTCACCGCCCGCGACCTGGCCCGTGTCGGCCTGCTGATGCAGCGCGACGGCCGTTGGGGCGAGCAACAGTTGCTGCCCAAGGAGTGGGTCGCGTTCAATCGCCAACCGTTCGACAAGTACAAGGCGGGCCAGGACGAAGCCGTTCCGGGCGGCCAATGGTGGCTCAACCGCGAAGTGCAGGGCGCCGCCAGACCCTGGCCGGACGCGCCCGCCGACACCTTCGCCGCCCTCGGCCACTGGGGGCAGGCGCTCTACGTGATGCCCGAAAAACAGCTGGTCATCGTGCGCTATGGCGACGACCGCGACGGCAGCTATCGCCACAACGAACTCCTCAAACGCGTCCTTGCAGCGGTGCAACCATGATCCGCCGTCATCCCTTCGTCAGTCTGTTGATCCTGCTGTTACTCGTGTTGCTCGGCTGGGTCTGGCACGAGCGGGTCAACCTGCAAGCCTTCCCCGACATCATCGCGGCCTACACCGCCAAGGAGTACTGCTCCTGCCGATATGTGGAGGGCAATCCCGCTGATTATTGCCAGGGTTATGTGAAGCAATACGTGCCCACCAGCGCCTTCACCGACAACCCTGAAAAACACCTCGTGACCGCCAGCGGCCTGGGCCGCGCCCACAGTGCCCAATGGCTGGGCCAACGCGAGGGCTGCCGCCTCTTGCCCTAATGCAGCCACAGGTGGGGCTGAGGTTCCACAGGGTGGAACCACCTTTGATTGTCCTCCTGCGCACATCGCGGTTATCTGGCGGTGTGCAACGAAAAAGAACGGGAACACCCGCCTGCGAGGAGAATCACCATGAGCCCACACCAGCACATCCTGGATTGGCTGAGCGATGTCGCCAGCGACCTGCACGCCGTGCGTCAGGACATTCACGCCCACCCCGAACTGGGCTTTGAAGAAAACCGCACCTCCGCCCTCGTGGCGCAATCCCTGCGTAACTGGGGCTACGAAGTCCACACCGGCATCGGCCAGACCGGCGTGGTGGGTGTGCTGCGCAATGGCAGCAGCTCGCGCAAGCTCGGTATCCGCGCCGACATGGACGCGTTGCCGATCATCGAAAAACACCGGCGCCAGCTACAGCAGCCAACACGCCGGCTGCATGCATGCCTGCGGTCATGACGGCCACACCACCATGCTGCTGGGCGCCGCGCGTTACCTGGCCGCGACCCGTCAATTCGACGGCACCCTGAACCTGATTTTCCAGCCCGCCGAAGAAGGCCAGGGCGGCGCCGAAGCCATGCTCGCCGACGGCTTGCTGGAGCGGTTTCCCTGCGACGCACTGTTCGGCATGCACAACATGCCGGGCTTGCCCGCCGGCCATCTGGGCCTGCGCGTTGGACCGATGATGGCCTCCCAGGACCTGCTCACCGTGACCCTCGAAGGCGTCGGTGGCCATGGCTCCATGCCGCACCTGACGGTCGACCCGCTGGTGGCTGCCGCCAGTATGGTCATGGCATTGCAGACCGTGGTGGCGCGCAATATCAATGCCCAGGAAGCCGCCGTGGTGACCGTCGGTGCCCTGCAAGCGGGCCAGGCGGCCAACGTGATTCCCCAGCAAGCACTGTTGCGTTTGAGCCTGCGTGCCCTGGATGCAAACGTGCGTGAACTGATGCTGGAGCGGGTCAAGGCGATCATCCTGACCCAGGCCGCAAGTTTCGGTTGCACCGCGCAGATCGAACATCGCCCGGCCTATCCGGTGCTGGTCAACCCTCCCGAAGAAACCGAATTCGCCCGCCAGGTTGGCGTCGCCCTGCTGGGTGAAGATGCCGTCGACGGCAACACCACCAAGCTGATGGGCAGCGAAGACTTCGCCTGGATGCTGCAACGCTGCCCCGGCAGCTACCTGTTTATCGGCAACGGCGTGTCGCGGCCGATGGTCCACAACCCCGCCTATGACTTCAACGACGACATCCTGTTGACCGGCGCCGCCTACTGGGGCGCGCTGGCCGAGAGCTGGCTCAAGCCCGCCTGACGACCTCTTTTTTCTGCCGCTGGACCCTTTTCCGACTGGTTGAATGGAGTGTTCCCATGCAGGCTTCAAAACAAGGTGTATCCCGCACCCGCCAAGTGGTGGCGGCGGTGATCGGCAATGCGCTGGAATGGTATGACTTCATCGTCTACGGCTTTCTCGCCAGCATTATCGCCCGGCAGTTTTTCCCCTCGGAGGATGAATACGCCTCGCTGCTGATGGCCCTGGCCACCTTTGGCGTCGGCTTCTTCATGCGCCCGGTGGGCGGGATTCTGCTGGGCATGTATTCGGACCGCAAAGGCCGCAAGGCTGCGATGCAACTGATCATCCGGTTGATGACCATCTCCATCGCCCTGATCGCTTTCGCCCCCAGCTATGCTGCCATCGGCATGGGCGCGCCGATGCTGATCGTGGTTGCGCGCATGCTCCAGGGCTTTGCCACCGGCGGTGAGTACGCCAGTGCCACGGCGTTCCTGGTGGAAAGCGCGCCGGCCCATCGCAAGGGATTGTATGGTTCCTGGCAGTTGGTGGGACAGTGCCTGGCGGTGTTCGGCGGCGCGGCGATGGTGGCGTTGGTCACGCACTTCTTCGAGCCGCACACCCTTGAAGTCTGGGGCTGGCGCCTGCCGTTCATCTTCGGCTTGCTGATCGGCCCGGTGGGTTTGTGGATCCGCCGGCACATGGAAGACCCCGAGGAATTTATCGAGGCACGCAAACAGGCCAAGGGTGCGGCGCCGAGCTTGATGGACGTCATCCGCGACCACCGCCGCAGCATCTTGGTATCGATGGGCCTGGCCTGTGGTGCAACGGTGTCGTTCTACGTGGTGCTGGTGAACATGCCGACCTTCGCCCACAAGAACCTCGGCCTGCCGCTGGACCAGGTATTGATGGTGCAGATGTTCGCGGTGGCGCTGATGACCGTGGTGATTCCGCTGTCCGGCCTGCTGTCGGATCGGTTCGGTCGGCGCCCGGTATTGATGGCGTTCACCCTGGCGTTTTTTGTGATGGTGTACCCGCTGTATGTGTGGGTCGCGGCGGCACCGTCCATTGAGCGTTTGCTGGTGATGCAGGTGATGTTGTGCACTGCCATCGGCGGCTTTTTCGGCCCGGCGCCGACGGCCCTGGCCGAGCAGTTTCCCATCGAAGTACGCTCCACCGGGGTGTCGGTGGCTTACAACGTGGCGGTGATGGTATTCGGGGGCTTTGCGCCGTTGATCGTCACCTGGCTCAGCAAGGTGCTGGGCACGCCGGTAGCCCCGGCATTTTATGTGCTGTTCGCTTGCGTCCTGACGCTGCTGGGCACTTACTGCATGCATGAGGCGCCACGGGCGAAACGACCGGCGCCGTTTTCCAGCGAGGTGAAACCTTGAGTATTGTTGAACTGGATGCCATCGAACTGTCTCGGGCGATCCATGCGCGGCAGGTGTCCTGCCATGAAGTGATGCAGGCGTATCTGGCCCAGGTCGAACGCTTCAACCCGACGGTGAATGCGCTGGTCTCGCTGCGCTCCCATGAGGACGTGCTGGCCGAAGCGGCGCAGCGTGATCGCGAGTTGGACCAAGGCCAATCCCGTGGCTGGATGCACGGCATGCCCCAGGCGATCAAGGACCTGGCGGCGACCCAGGGCCTGCGCACCACCCTCGGTTCGCCGCTGTTCGCCGAGCATGTTCCTCAAGAAGATGCGATCAGCGTGGCGCGGGTTCGGGCCAGTGGCGCGATCATCATCGGCAAGACCAACGTGCCGGAATTTGGCCTGGGCTCGCAGACCTACAACAGCGTGTTCGGCACCACCGGCAACGCCTATGACCCGCGCCTGGTGGCCGGTGGCAGCAGCGGGGGCGCGGCGGTGGCGCTGGCATTGCGCATGCTGCCGGTAGCGGATGGCAGCGACATGATGGGCTCGCTGCGAAACCCGGGGGCGTTCAATAACGTATTTGGCCTGCGTCCGTCCCAGGGTCGGGTGCCTCACGGGCCGGCGCCGGAGCTGTTCGTCCAGCAACTGGCCACGGAAGGCCCGATGGGTCGCAGCGTGGCGGATGTGGCGCGGCTGCTGAGTGTGCAGGCCGGCTACGACCCTCGGGTGCCGCTGTCGCTCAAGGAGGATCCGGCGGTGTTGGGTGCGCCATTGCAGCGCGACTTCAAGGGTGCACGCTTGGGCTGGCTCGGGGATTACAACGGTTACCTGCCGATGGAAGACGGCGTGATGAGCCTGTGCGAATCGGCCCTCAAGGACTTCGCTGCGCTGGGTTGCGAGGTCGAGCACTGCCAACCGGAATTTTCTCTGGAACGGCTGTGGCAGACCTGGCTGGTGCACCGCCATTGGCTGATCCAGGGCTCCCTCGGCGCGGCGTACGCCGACCCGCAAAAACGTGCACTGCTCAAGCCCGAGGCGCAATGGGAAGTGCAGGGCGGATTGCAACTGAGTGCGGCGGACGTTTACCAGGCTTCGATCAACCGCAGCGACTGGTACCGCGCCCTCGGCAAACTGTTCGAACGTTACGATTTCCTGTTGCTGCCCACCGCCCAAGTGTTCCCTTTCGATGCACAACAAGCCTGGCCACGCCTCGTCGCAGGGCGCGAGATGGACACCTACCACCGGTGGATGGAAGTGGTGATCGGCCCCACACTGGCCGGCCTGCCGAGCATGAACGTGCCGGTGGGTTTCAACCCCCAGGGCTTGCCCATGGGCCTGCAAATCATCGGCCCGGCCCAGGCGGACAGGGCGGTGTTGCAACTGGCGTACGCCCACGAACAACTGACCCGCTGGGTGCAGCGGCGACCGCCCGCTTGCCTCTCGGCGACTGGTTGAGCCGCGACGGGCCTGTATCTTGCTGTGAAATCAGATCATCCATCGGCATCAAGGAGATCGACACATGGGCAGCGACGCCGAGACGGGAACCGTACGCTCAGTAGGGCGGGCACTGGCGATCATCGAATTGCTCGGCGAGCATCAGGCGCTGGGGCTGGAAGAGTTGCATTACCTGACTCACCTGCCCAAGGCCACGGTCTCGCGGATGCTGCTGACCTTGCAGGAACAGGGCTGGATCTATCGTGGCCTCAGCGACCGGCGTTACCGCCTGCGGGCCAGACGGTTGTTCGGCGACACCCAGCAACGCTTCAAGCGCCAACTGGTGGAAAGCGCCGCGCCGTGGCTGCTGGACCTCAGCGAGCGCACCGGCCTGGTGGTGGACCTGTCGAGCTTCGACGGCGAACGCCTGGAGGTGATGGAAAGCGCGATCCCCACGGTGCTGCGCAAGCTCTACCCGAACAATTGCCAGATCGTCGGCCAGCACGCCAGCCTGTTTCATTCGGCCATGGGCAAGGCGTGCCTGTCGCAACTGTCGGCGGATGAAGTGCAGCGCCTGGCCGGTCGTGAGCATGTGGCGGAAGACGATCAATACCGGGCGTGTGAACAATCCCAGCACCAGGGGTTTGGCCAACGCACCGAAGGCTACTGGGAATACCCGGTGCGCCTGCCGTTCCTGATTCGCGCGGTGGCCTTGCCGGTGCGGGCCAATGGCCGGTTGGTGGGCAGCATGGCGCTGCATTGGCCGATGGATCAGGCACCGGTGGAACGGGTGCTGAGCCTGCACCTGGCCAGCCTGGAGTCGACGATTCGCGATGTGCAGCAGGCGTTGGCCTGACCACAGTTCCCCCGTAGGAGCGAGCTTGCTCGCGAAGAACTCACAGGCACCGCGTTCATTCAGAATGCCCGCGTCATCGTTGGCAACCTTCGCGAGCAAGCTCGCTCCTACAGGAGGTCTTTGTTACTGTTCGCCCAGGTTTTTTGCCCCAAGAGTCTTTATGTCCCTGTTCAAACCCATGGCCTTCCTGCTGCTGGCCGCTGTCGCCGTGCCTGCCCACGCCGACTGGTACCTGGACAACGAGTCCTCGCGCCTGTCGTTCGTCACCACCAAGAACACCGACATCGCCGAAGTGCAGCGCTTCCTGGTGCTGCATGGCAAGGTCGACAGCAAGGGCGCGGCGCAGTTGGAAGTCGAACTGGAGTCGATCAACAGCGGCATCCCGCTGCGCGACGAGCGCATGCGCAATGAGCTGTTCGAGATCAAGACCTTCCCGGACGCGGTGATCAATGCGCAGATCAACCTGCAACCGATCAACGATCTGGCCCCCGGCGCGCAATACGAGCTGCGCCTGCCGCTGTCGGTGACCCTGCACGGCAAGACCCAGGCCTACAGCACCGAATTGCTGGCGACCCGCCTGGATGACCGACGCTTCCAGGTGGTCACCCTGGAGCCATTGGTGGTGCACGCCGAGGATTTCGATTTGCTGCCGGGGGTAGCCGCATTGCGCAAGGCCGCCGGGCTGTCGCAGATCAGCCTGTCGGTGCCGGTGGGTGCGGTACTGATTTTCACGGCGCGCTGACATGAGCGGCGCAGTGTTCCCGTGGCGCAGCGCCAACCGTTTCGAGCTGATGGTCGACGGCCCGAGTTTCTTCCCGCGCATGCTGGAAGGTATCGCCCAGGCCGAGCAACAGGTGGCGCTGGAGCTGTATCTGGTGGAGGCGGGCGCGTGTGCCGAGGCGATGGTTCAAGCCCTGGTGGCGGCCGCCGAACGTGGCGTACGCGTACGTTGCCTGTTCGATGACTACGGCAGCCTGGCGTTTACCCTGGGCCTGCGTCGGCGGTTGATCGACGCCGGGGTGGACCTGCGATTCTACAACCGCCTGAGCTGGCGCCGCTGGATGCGCAACCTCTATCGGGACCACCGCAAGCTGTTGTTGATCGACCAGACCATCGCCGTGGTTGGCGGCACCGGCGTGACGGATGAATTCTGGACGCCCGGGGAAGACACCGCCGACTGGCACGAAGTGATGGTGCAGATTCGTGGCCCGCTGGTGCTGGATTGGCAGGCGTTGTTCGACCGTCAGTGGCTGGCGAACGACGATCGTAGAGCCTGGAAACCGGCCACGCATTTTGGCCTGCCACGGTTGCCCAAGGTGCCAGCGACAGGACCGGGGCTGGGGCGTGTGGCCTATGCCGACGCCCGCCAGCATCGGGATATCTTGCAGTCACTGATCCGCGCGCTGAACAGCGGCCACCAGCGTATCTGGCTGGCCACGCCGTATTTCCTGCCGACCTGGAGCGTACGGCGTGCCCTGCGCCGGGCGGCGGGGCGCGGGGTGGATGTGCGTTTGCTGTTGACCGGGCCACGTACCGATCACCCGTCGGTGCGGTATGCCGGGCACCGTTACTACCCGCGTTTGCTCAAATCCGGGGTGCAGATCTTTGAATACCAGCCGTGCTTCCTGCACTTGAAAATGGTGCTGGTGGACGATTGGGTGAGCATTGGCTCGTGCAACTTCGACCACTGGAATCTGCGCTTCAACCTGGAAGCGAACCTGGAAGCGTTGGACCCGGAATTGGCGTTGGCAGTGGTGGGGAGTTTCGAGCGGGATTTTGCCTTGAGCCAGGCGGTGAGCCTTGAGGCATGGCAGTCGCGGCCGTTGTGGCGGCGGGTGAAGCAGCGGGTGTGGGGGTGGATTGATCGGTTGGTGGTCAACCTGCTGGACCGCCGCGGATAAGCCAGAATACCCCAATCAAATGTGGGAGCAAGCCCGCTCCCACATTTTAGATCGTTCCCACGCTCCGCGTGGGAATGCCTCTTGTGACGCTCTGCGTCAAGCTTTGGGACGCGGAGCGTCCCGGGCTGCGTTCCCACGCGGAGCGTGGGAACGATCAGTTAGAGCAGTTCGAAGCTCTGCTGCTTCACATCCTGGGAATCCAACCCGATCTGCACATTGAACTCGCCCGGCTCAGCCGCAAACTTCAGCTGGGTGTTGTAGAACTTCAAGTCTTCCTCGGTGATGGTGAAGTGCACCGCGCGCTCTTCGCCCGCCTTGAGCATGATCTTCTGGAAGTTCTTCAATTCCTTCACCGGGCGGATCATCGAGCCGGCCACGTCCTGGATATACAGCTGCACCACGGTTTCGCCATCGACCTTGCCGGTGTTTTTCACCACCACGGTGGCGTCGAGCTTGCCGGTCTTGTTCAGGGTGGTGGACGACAGCGCCATGTCCGACAGGCTGAAACTGGTGTAGCTCAAGCCGTAACCGAACGGAAACAGCGGCCCGGTGGTGTCATCGAAGTACTGCGAGGTGTAGTTGCCCGGCTTGCCCGGAGTGAACGGCCGGCCAATGCTCAGGTGGTTGTAGTAGGTCGGAATCTGCCCCACCGAACGCGGGAAGGTGATCGGCAGCTTGCCCGACGGGTTGTAGTCACCGAACAGCACGTCAGCGATAGCGTTGCCGCCTTCGGTGCCGGCGAACCAGGTTTCCAGGATTGCGTCAGCCTGTTCGTTCTCCTCGACAATCGACAGCGGACGGCCGTTCATCAACACCAGCACCAGCGGTTTGCCGGTGGCTTTCAAGGCCTTGATCAGGTCGCGCTGGCTCTGCGGGATGTTCAGGTCGGTGCGGCTCGACGATTCGTGGGACATGCCACGGGACTCGCCCACGGCGGCCACGACCACATCGGCGCCTTTGGCGGCCTTGACGGCTTCGTCGATCATGTCCTGGGACGAGCGCGGGTCATCCACTACTTCCGGGGCATCGAAGTTCAGGAAGTTGAGGTAGTCGACGACTTTCTTGTCGTTGGTGATATTGGCGCCACGGGCATAGATCACCTTGCCCTTGTCGCCGATCACGGCGTTCATGCCGTCCAGCAGGGTCACCGATTGCGCGGGTTTACCGGCAGCGGCCCAGCTGCCCATCATGTCGATCGGCGCCTTGGCCAGCGGGCCGACCAGGGCGATGGTCGCGTCCTTTTTCAGCGGCAGGGTGTTGTTCCGGTTTTTCAGCAGCACCTGGCTGCGGCGTGCCACGTCACGTGCGTCGGCGCGATGCAGGCGGCTTTCGGCGTAGGTGTCGGCCGGGTCATCCTCGGCCTTGCCGATGCGCAGGTACGGGTCGGCGAACAGGCCCATGTCGTACTTGGCGCCGAGCACTTCGCGCACGGCATTGTCGATGTCGCTCTGTTCGATCTCGCCGGACTTCAGCAGGCCGGGCAATTCCTTGCCGTAGAGCGAGTCGTTCATGCTCATGTCGATGCCGGCCTTGATCGCCAGCTTGGCGGCTTCACGCCCGTCCTTGGCCACGCCGTGCTTGATCAGCTCGAAGATCGCACCGTGGTCGCTCACGGCCAGGCCCTTGAAGCCCCAGTCCTTGCGCAGCAGGTCGTTCATCAGCCAGGTGTTGGCGGTGGCGGGTACGCCGTTGATCGAGTTCAGCGCAACCATCACGCCACCGGCGCCAGCCTTGATGGCGGCGTGGTAGGGCGGCAGGTAGTCCTGGTACATCTTGACCGGGCTCATGTCGACCACGTTGTAGTCGCGACCGCCTTCCACCGCGCCATACAGGGCGAAGTGCTTGACGCTGGCCATGATGCTGTCGGCCTTGGCCGGGCTGCTGCCCTGGAAGGCCTTGACCATCACTTCGGCAATGCGTGAGGTCAGGTAGGTGTCTTCGCCAAAGCCTTCGGAGGTACGGCCCCAGCGTGGGTCGCGGGAGATGTCGACCATCGGCGCGAAGGTGATGTCGAGGCTGTCGGCGGCAGCTTCCTGGGCGGCGATGCGCCCGGAGTGGCCGATGGCGTCCATGTCCCAGCTGGAAGCCAGGGCCAGGCTGATGGGGAATATCGTGCGGTGGCCGTGGATCACGTCATAGGCGAAGAACATCGGGATCTTCAACCGGCTGCGCATGGCTGCGTCCTGCATCGGACGGTTTTCCGGGCGGGTGATCGAATTGAAGGTGCCGCCGATGCGACCGGCGGCGATTTCCTTGCGGATCAGTTCGCGGGGCATTTCGGGGCCGATGCTGATCAGGCGCAATTGGCCGATCTTCTCATCAAGGGTCATCTGCTTGAGCAGGTCACTGACGAAGGCGTCCTTGTCCTTGAGCACTGCGGGCTTTGTTTCGGCTAATACGGAATGAGTGGCCAAACTGACAACAAGGCCCAGCAAACACAGCTTCTTCATGAAAATCCTTTCTCGCAGCCTTGGGACCGGAGAGCGTCTATTGTTGTTCGGGTGTTGTTCAGATAAATACCGCACACTTCTGAACTCTTATTGGCGCTGGGCATCTTTTAGCTGATTGGCACGATGCAATCCAGTGGGTGGTGGCGGATTATGCCCTAAGCCCGTGGCTAACGCGTCAGTCGGTAAATTTCATAGGTTTGGCAGGAGAAACACCATGCAAGCAGCACAAGGTTACCGTTGGGGCTGGAAGGCCGTGGCATTGATACTGGTGAGCACCGTGCTGAGCGGTTGCGGCATCAACAAGATCCCGACCCTGGACGAACAGGCCAAGGCGGCCTGGGCCCAGGTGCAGAACCAGTACCAGCGGCGCGCCGACCTGATCCCCAACCTGGTGGAAGTGGTCAAGGGCTACGCCGCCCATGAACAGGACACCCTGACGGCCGTGATCGAAGCGCGGGCCAAGGCCACCTCGATCCAGGTGGACGCCAGCACCCTCGACAATCCCGAGAAACTCAAGCAGTTCCAGCAAGCCCAGGACGGTTTGAGCGGTGCACTCAGCCGTTTGATGGTGGTGTCCGAGCGCTACCCGGACCTGAAGGCCAACCAGAACTTCCTGGCCCTGCAATCGCAGCTTGAAGGCACCGAAAATCGCATCGCCGTGGCCCGCCGCGACTTTATCCAGGCAGTGCAGGCCTACAACACCGAGATCCGCACCTTCCCTGGCCGCCTGTGGCACAGCGTGATGTACAGCGACTTGCCGGTCCGCGCCAACTTCGAGGCCACGAGTGCCGATGCCGATAAAGCGCCGCAAGTGAAATTCTGATGGGCAAGCGCGCTTGGCTGATGGCGGCGGTGCTGCTGGCCTTCAGCCTGACCGCCCAGGCCGCCCTGAATTTCCCGGCCCTGACCGGACGGGTGGTGGACAACGCCCAGATGATCGACCCGGCCGTGCGTGCGCAGCTGACCCAGCAGTTGCAGGCGCTGGAGCAGACCAGCGGCGACCAGATCGTGGTGGTCACCGTGCCCGACCTGCAAGGCGTGCCCATTGAAGACTTCGGTTATCAACTGGGCCGCGCGTGGGGCATCGGCCAGAAGGGCAAGGACAACGGCGCCCTGCTGATCGTCGCCCGGGATGAGCACAAGATTCGCATCGAAGTGGGTTATGGCCTGGAAGGCGTACTCACGGATGCGCAATCCTGGGTGATCATCAACCAGGTGATCGCCCCGGCGTTCAAGGCGGGCAACTACAGCAAGGGCATCAGCGACGGCGTGGCGGCGATGCTGCAGGTGGTGGGCGGCGATCCGCTGGCGGTGCCGGCGCATGTGTCCGAGGCCAACTTCGCCAAGCAAAACCCGGGCATTTCCATTGGCCTGTTCATCCTGTTGCTGGCAGTGTTGTGGCTGTGCAATCGCATGGGCCTGCCCGTTGGCGCTATCCTGCTGGCGATTCTCAGCAGCAGCGGTCGTGGCGGCGGGGGAGGCGGTGGCGGTGGTGGCTTCAGGGGCGGCGGCGGTGGTTTCGGCGGCGGTGGCGCCTCGGGCGGCTGGTAATGACAATAACTAGAGAGCATCAACAACCATGGCATTACTGAGTCAACACGAGCAACGCCAGGTCGCCGAGGCGATCGCCCGGGTCGAGCAACAGACCGACGCCGAACTGGTGACCGTGCTCGCGGCCCGCGCCGACGACTACGCCTACATCCCGCTGTTGTGGGCCAGCCTGCTGGCGCTGGTGGTGCCGGGGATCATTCACTACCTGTCGGGCTGGTTGACCATGTACACCTTGCTGCTGGCGCAGTGGGGCACGTTCGTCGTGCTGTGCCTGGTGTTCCGTTTGCCCAGGGTCACCACGCGACTGATCCCGCGCTCGGTGCGCCATTGGCGCGCGTCCAACCTGGCACGGCGGCAGTTTCTCGAGCAGCACCTGCACCACACGCTGGGCAGCACCGGGGTGCTGATTTTTGTCAGTGAGGCCGAGCGGTATGTGGAAATCCTGGTGGACAAGGGGATATCCAGTCGCCTGGATGACAGCAGTTGGGATGCGATCGTCAAGGACTTCACCCGCCAGGTGAAGCAAGGCCAGACGTTGGCCGGGTTTGTGGCGTGTATTGAGGCTTGCGGGGAATTGCTCAGGGAGCACGTACCGGTGACCCACGCACGCAATGAGCTGCCGAATCGGTTGGTGGTGTTGGAGTAGTGTAAAATTCCCGGCATTCCCTGCCCGAGGCGTTTTTGTTCATGTCTGCCACCGCTAAACCTGCCAGCCCCGCGCCGGATCATCACGCGCAGTTCCTTGAACTGCTGAGCGCGAGCCTTGAGCAAAACGCCTTTATCAAGCTGGTGCTGGCCAAGTACGTCGGCACCGAGCCTGATCTTCAGAAGCTGATCATCAAGCAGCTGACGGTCAAGGATCAGCCTTGCCTGTCCTTCGTCTATCGCTACAAGACCCGCGACATCACCAAGAACTTCTCCCTGGCCGACGGCGTGGCGGCAATTGCCGAATTGTTGCCGGCGGCGTTCAAGAATGCGCACCTGCTGTCGGTGACCGACGAAGCCCAGCTGGAATACAGCAAGAAGAACAAAAGCTCACTGTTCAAAAGCAAGCCGCAGCAACTGCGCGAAGCGCCGTCTGCCGAGCACAACCGCGAGAAGAATCGCTTCCTGGACCTGACCCGGCCCTTCCTCGCCGACCTTGGCGTGACCAACGCCAAACACGAACTGATCCCGGCGATGTCGCGCAAGTGGAAGCAGATCAACAAGTTCATCGAAGTGTTCAGCCATGCGCTGACCACCTCGCCGCTGAAGCTGGACCAGCCGGTGCGGGTCGCGGACTTTGGCTCGGGCAAGGGTTACCTGACGTTTGCCATCCACGACTACCTGCGCAACACCCTCAACGCCGAGGGCGAAGTCACCGGCGTGGAACTGCGCGAAGACATGGTGACCCTGTGCAACAACGCCGCCGCCCGCCTGGACCACCCGGGGCTGGTGTTCAAGTGCGGGGATGTGCGCAGCGTCGCGCCCAGCGAGCTGGACGTGATGATCGCCCTGCATGCCTGCGACATCGCCACCGACTACGCGATTCACACCGGCATCCGCTCCGGTGCGTCGATCATCATGTGCTCGCCGTGCTGCCACAAGCAGATTCGCCTGCAGATCCAGAGCCCGGCGCTGCTCAAGCCGATGCTGCAATACGGCCTGCACCTGGGCCAGCAGGCGGAAATGGTCACCGACAGTTTGCGCGCGTTGTTCCTTGAAGCGTGCGGCTATGAGACCAAGGTGTTTGAGTTCATCTCGTTGGAGCACACCAATAAGAACAAGATGATCCTGGCCGTGAAGCGTGCCGAGCCGGTGGACAACGCTCAACTCCTGGAGAAAATCCAGGAGCTCAAGGCGTTCTACAACATCACCGAACATTGCCTGGAAACCCTATTGCGGGCGGACGGTTACCTCGCCTGAGTACGACGCAAATCAAAAATGTGGGAGCGGGCTTGCTCTCGAAAGCGGTGTGTCAGTCACCTGATGTATCAACTGATCCACCGCATTCGCGAGCAAGCCCGCTCCCACATTAGATCGCGCTAGCCTTGGGAGCTGGCGCAGGCTTCACGCTGGTCTTGCGCCCCAACATCACCGTCACAATCACCCCGCAGGCAAACAGCCAGGTAATCGGCTCGATGTGTTCACCAAAAAACAGCGCCGAAAACGCGATGGTGAAAAAGATCTGCAACAGCTGAATCTGGCTGACCCGGGCGATGCCACCCATGGCCAGCCCGGCGTACCACGCAAAGAACCCCAGGAACTGCGAAAACAACGAGACATAACCAAACGCCCACCAGGTGCGCATGGAGATCGGCCCTTCGTGTTGCAGCGCCAGGTAGGCCACCGGCCCGATCAATACCGGTGTCGACAGCACCAGCGCCCAGCAGATTACCTGCCAGCCGCCCATCTCCTTGGCCAACCGGCCGCCTTCGGCATAACCCAGGCCACCCACGGCAATCGCCCCGAGCATCAACAGGTCGCCCGCCTGGATGCTGCCGGCTCCGGTGATCAACGCATAACTCAGCACCAGCGCACTGCCCAGCGCCGCGCAGGCCCAGAAGGCCTTCGACGGACGTTCATGGGACAGCCACGCCGCATACAGCGCCACGCACAGCGGCTGCAACCCGTTGACCAGCGCGCCATGGGACGCGGGCAAGGTTTGCATGGCCCAGGCCGACAACACCGGGAAGCCCAGGATCACCCCGGCAATCACCAGCGTCAGCCCGCGCACCTGGCGCCAGGTGGGCCAGCGCTCACGGCGCCACAGCAACAGCGCCGCCGCCGGCACCGCCGCGAACAACGCCCGGCCCAGGCCATTGAGCAACGGGTGGATTTCCTGCACCACGATACGGGTGAAGGGCAGGGTGAGGCTGAAGATGACGACGCCCAGCAGGCCGAGGGCCATGCCGGTATTTTCGCGGGAGCTCATGGAAGGAACCAGAATCGAATGGACCGGAAGTGGACGTTCATCTAGCCACAAAGCCCCGCAAGCACGGGCTTACAGCTGGGTGCAGATTGAGCCGTACAGTTTTGAACGGGCGACTCGGTTCATGTGGGAGCTGTCGAGCCTTGGCGAGGCTGCGATGGGATCAACGCAGTTTACCTGTCAGGCCGAGGTGTCTGCATCGCGGGCAAGCCCGGCTCCCACACAAGCCGGGGTGCTGATGTAGTAGCGGGCCATTACCCGGATCAAGCCTGCGGGTCTATCTTGGCTACTCCTGTCTGCCCAACCGTTCAACCGGAGGAATGTCCCATGACCGCGAAAAAAATCCTGATGCTGGTCGGCGATTACGTCGAAGACTATGAAGTGATGGTGCCGTTCCAGGCGCTGCTGATGGTGGGGCATACCGTGCACGCCGTGTGCCCGGACAAGTCCGCCGGCCAGACCGTGCGCACGGCGATCCACGACTTCGAAGGCGACCAGACCTACAGCGAAAAGCCCGGGCACCTGTTCGCCCTGAATGCGGATTTTGCCAAGGTGAACGCCGCCGACTACGACGCGCTGCTGGTGCCGGGTGGCCGTGCCCCCGAGTACCTGCGGCTGAACGAAAAGGTCCTGCAACTGGTCAAGGATTTCGATCAGGCTGGCAAACCCATCGCTGCCGTGTGCCATGGCGCTCAACTGCTGGCGGCTGCCGGGATCCTGGAAGGCCGCGAGTGCAGCGCCTACCCGGCGTGCGGGCCGGAGGTACGACTGGCGGGCGGTACGTTCATCGATATCCCGGTGACCGACAGCCACGTTCAAGGCAATCTGGTAACAGCCCCGGCGTGGCCGGCGCACCCAAGCTGGCTCGCGGGTTTCCTCGGCCTGCTGGGCACCAAAATCACCCTGTAAAGCGGAGGTCATCGCCATGTGCGAACTGTACGTCAAGGCCGACCCGATTCTGTACGAATCCCGCTCGCGCTCCCTGCGCATCTGCGGCGTGGTGACCACCGTGCGCCTGGAAAACCAGTTCTGGGACATCCTCAGCGAAATCGCCGAGGTGGATGGGATGACCACCAATCAACTGATCGCCAAGCTGTATGAAGAAGTGATGGATTACCGCGGCGAAGTGGTGAATTTTGCTTCGTTCTTGCGGGTGAGTTGCACGCGGTATTTGAGCAAGCAGCGGGTTCACGCCCCAGAGCTCAGCCTGGTTAATACAAGAAATGGCGCGCAGAAGATCTGAATGTGGGAGCGGGCTTGCTCGCGAAGGCGGTGTGTCAGGTAACTCATGTACCGACTGATCCAGCGCTTTCGCGAGCAAGCCCGCTCCCACATTGATTAGTAGGGGTCAGAAGAACCGCGTCACACTGATCTTCGCATCCCGGCCCTTGGTGTAGGCGCGGTCGCCGCTCAGGGCCGGTCGGAAGTTGTTGTTGAACAGGTTGTCCACGGTGAAGTTCACCTCGGTACCCTTGAGGTAAGCCTGTTGCGGCTTCCAGCTGGCGAAGAGGCCCTGGGTGTTGTAGCGCTTGTTGCCGTACTGGTCGTAGAACAGGTCGCCGATGCTGGTGCCCGGGCCGCCGGAATACTTGTCGCTCGGCAGGCGGCTGGTGGCGCCGATGAACTGCCCTTGCCAGCCTACCCGCATATCCAGGCTCGGGATCTTGGTGCCGAGCACCACCACCCATTTGGTTGGCGGAATGTCCCGCGCCCAGACGTCCGGCCCCCACGGGTTGGTGTAGGCGCCTTCATGTTTACCGGTGGTGTAGGCGAACGATACCGAGCCGAACACGTAGGTGGAGTCATAGAAACTCTCGGCCTCGAAACCCTTGATGGTCATGCCGCCGATGTTGCGGTAGTTGGACATCGCGCCCGGCGGGCAGGCGCTGGAAATCGTCCCGCCGTTGACCGCCTGGTTCTGGCAGCCCACGCCCGTGGCCTTGAAGATTTCGTCCTCGACCTTGTTGTGGAACAGCGTGGTACGCAGTTGCAGGTTGTCGCCGTGGGCGAACACGTCGGCGAAACTGGTGACGTTGCCCAGGGTGATGGAGGTGATGCGCTCCGGGTCCAGGTCCAGGCTGGTGGCGGTGCGGCTGCCCAGGCCCTGGACTTCATACTGCTCGTCGATCACTGGCGCACGCCAGGTGCGGCTCCAGTTGGCAAACATCGCCACGTTCGGGGTGATGGTCCAGTACGCCGCCAGGCGTGGCGACCAGCCGGTGTAAGTGCGGTCGCTGTAGTCATGGCCGATGGCCGGATCCGGGTTGCTGTAGTACGGCGCGTCGTTGGCCTCGCCGCGGTTGCGCACATGGTCATAGCGCATCGACGGGGTAATGGTCACATCGCCCAGCGTCACCGCGTCCTGGATAAAGAAGCTGTTGGTGTCGACCTTGCCATGGGGCATGAAGCCCGGCTGGAAGTGCCCGTAGTTGTATTTCGGGGTGTTGTAGGTGGCGCCGGGCATCCACATTTCGGTTTCCCGGGTGTGCTTGCGGATTTGCACACCGGTGGTCACCGCGTGCTGCAACGCACCGGTGGAAAACAGGCTGACGTTGCGTACGTCGAGGTTCTTGTCGTTATAGGAGGTGTCCATCTTGCGCCCGCCGGTGGCCAACTGGAAAAACGCCGTGGCGTCGCGCTCGTCGGTCTGGTTGGTATTGGATTCGGAGTACTTGATGGTCAAGTCCACCAGCGGGTTATTCATCGGCTGGTATTCGTACTTGCCGGACCAGGTGGTGTCGACGGTATTGCGGTTGGCCAGGAAGCGTTTCAGCGCGGCTTCGTAGCCATAGCGGTCGATGTTGGCCTGGGTCGGCGGCGTCGGGTAGCTGGCGGCAGAGAAGGGCGTCCAGCGCTGGCTGTTGGAGCGCGAGTACGACAGGCCCAGGCTTTGCTCATCGGTGAAGTGAGCATTGAACTTGAACAGTTTGCCGTCCACATTCTGGGCGCTGTTGGGCAGGCGCTTGGGGTTGATCGGGTACTGGTTGTTGTCGTTGGGCAGGGTGGCAGCCAGTTTCATGTCGCCGCCGTCGCGCTGGGTCAGGTAGGCCAGCGCGTCGAAGCGGCCGTCATCGGTTCGCCCGTAAACGGCACTGCTGTAGACCTGCTCATGGTCGTTGCTGGAGTAGCCGTATTTGAGCATGGCACCGCTGTTGCGCCCGTCCTTGAGCAGGTCCGGGGCATCCTTGGTGGTCATGTTGACCGTACCGCCAAAGCCGCCGTTGCCGCTGAAGGGCGAGTTGGGGCCTTTCTCCACTTCGATGCTCTTGATCAGCTCGGGCTCGATAAACACAGTGCCCTGCTGGTAGCGCTCAAAACCGCTTTTGGTGGCGCCATCGACGGTCAGCGGCACGTCTTCGGCGTCGCCGAAACCACGGATGTTGATGGTCTGGCCACCGGGCTTCAGCGAGCCGCCCTGGCTGATGCCGGGCAAGGTTTGCAGCAGGCTGGGAATGTTGTTGGACTGGTAGCGGTCGATGTCCGCCTGGGTCAGGGTGGAACGGCCGACGGTGGTTGAGTCGACCTCGTTGCCGGTGCCGATCACGCTCAGGGCGTCGAGCTGGATCGCGCTGCTGTTGGTGGTCTTGCCCTCTTCGGGGCGTACCACGTAAGTGCTGCCGACCTTGAGCAATACGAACTCGCCGTCCTTGAGCAGGGTGCGAATCGCCACTTCCGGTGTGAAGTCGCCATTGAGGGCCGGCGCCTGGATATTTTTCAGCAGCGCTTCATCGAACAGCAGCTGGATTTTCGCCTGCTGCGCCACCTGGCTCAGGGACGTGGCCAGGGACTGTGCCGGCAGTTGCAGCTTGAACGACTCGGCCTGGGCACTCAGGCTGAAGGCCAGGCAGGCGGCAATGGCGGTGGGTCGAAGAAACAGGTGCTGAACGTGGCAAGGCGCGCGAAACATGAAATCCCCCGGAGTAGCCAAATGGCCAGAAAGGTGTGCGTATCAAACGCAGACCCGAGGAAGACGCGGCAGGAAAAATAATCCTCACATGCGAATGCAAAATATTCTCAAATAAGAATTCCGCGGGGCTATTTGCGCGGTTCGATCCTGATATTGCCGTCGGCCAGGGCCACGGTTTTCACCGGCAACAGTGCCGGCAGGGCGTTGAGCAGGGCGTCCGGATCATTCACGTCCAGATTGCCCGAGACCTTCAACTGCGCCACTGTGCTGTCCACCAGCAACGGCGCCTGGGGCCGGTACAGGCTCAACTCATCCATCAGGCTGGCAAGCTCGCGATTACGAAACGACACGTGGCCGCCGCGCCAATCGGCGACCTCGCCGGCAGTGAGGGTTTGCTGCTGCAGCGTGCCCTTGGCATAACTGAACGTAGCGCGCTGATCGGCGCCGAGCAGGGTGGCCGGCAGCCTGGCATCCGGATCGAACGCCACTTGCCCGTGGGCCACGCTGACCACCAACTGCTGCTTGCTGCGCCGCACATCGAAGCCGGTGCCGACCACCCGCACATTGGCTTCACCGGCCTGCACGAACAGCGGTCGTTCCTTGTCGGGCGCCACCTCGATATACAACTGGCCCTGATCCAGATGCACGATGCGCTGGTGACTGTTGAAGTCCACCCGCAGGCGCGTATTGGCGTTGACGTACAAGGTGCTGCCGTCAGGCAAATGCATGGTGCGCATTCCTTTGGCATGGGCCGCGACCTGGGCGTGGAACAGCTCGCGTGGGGCGCCGATGTTGCTCGTCAGCACGGCACACACCAGGGCGGCAGCCACCGCCAGGGCCGGGCGCCACACGGGTGGTTTGCGCACGGGCAGCGGTGTCGGTTTGTTCAGTTGCTGCAACTGGGCCAGGTCGGCCCACAGCTGTTCGAATTCGGCGTAGGCGCGGGCATTGGCCGGCTCGGACTGCCAGGCGGCAAACGCCTTGCGGTCGGCGCGACCGGCGTCATTGCGGTTGCGCGCAAACCAGCTGGCGGCCTGGGCATCGATGGAGTCGCTGGCCTCGATGTCACAGGTGTCGATGTCGCTCAGGCGGGTCATTCTGGCTGCTCCTTGCCTTGTTCTTGTTGAAGTCGCTGCTTGCAATGCAGCAAGGCAAAAGCGATGTGCTTTTCCACCATGCTGACCGAAACGCCCATGCGCTCGGCGATCTGCGCCTGGCTCAGGCCTTCGAAGCGGTGCAGCATAAGGGCTTCTCGTCTTCTCGGCGAGAGTTCAGAGAGGACTTCTTTCAACTGTTCCAGGCGTTGCAGGCGTTGCGCGGCGGCCATGGGATCGTCTCGCGAGTCGCTGACAGGTTCGGCATCCAGTTCGGCCTGTTGCTGGTGGACGGTGTGCCGCACCTTTTGTTTGCGCCAGTGATCGCGCAGCAGATTGCGCGCCATCTGGAACAGAAACGCCCGTGGCTGCTCGACCTGAGCCCGGTCGCGGTAGTCCAGCCATTGGGTGAAGACATCCTGGGTCATGTCTGCCGCGTCGCTGGCGTTGTCCGTGCGTTTACGCAGGAAACGCAGGATATCTGCATAAAACCCGCGAAAGGCATCGGCCGACAGCGGGTCGGGCTTGGGACGAGACATGGATATCCTTCTTGACGAAGCACGACGTGGAAAAGTCGCGAATGATATCGAGAATTATTGTCATTTGTCTCTATTGAAAATCCAAGGTTGGATGCGGAATAAATGTGGGAGCGGGCTTGCTCGCGAATGCGGTGAGTCAGTCGACCTATTAATTGACCGACCCACTGCCTTCGCGAGCAAGCCCGCTGCCACATTTGGATTGCGTTTCAGCGCAACAGGGTCAGTAGTTCCTGCAACTGAACACGGCCTGCCTCAGCCAGCGGGAACACCGGCAGCCGTGGATCCCCCGACTCCAGTCCCGTCAGCCGCAAACCGGCCTTGATCGTCGCCGGCAAGCCACCTTTGAGGATGAAATCCAGCAACGGCAACTGGCGATAAAACAGCTCCCGCGCTTTCTCCAGGTCATTGGCCAAAACGGCTTCATACAAATCCAGGTTGAGCTGAGGAATCAGATTCGGCGCCGCCGTGCACCAACCTTTCGCGCCCGCCGCAAACGCCTCCAGTGCCAGCGGATTGCAGCCGTTGTAGAACGGCACCTGGCCCTCGCTGCGCCGGTGCAATTGGTGCATGCGCTGAATATCCCCGGTGCTTTCCTTGACCATGGTCACGTTGTCGACGCTGTTGACGATGCGCAGGATCAAGTCCACCGACATGTCGGTGCCACTGGTGGCCGGGTTGTTGTAGAGCATGATCGGCACGCCGATGCTGTCGCCAATGGCCGCATAGTGGGCGAGGATTTCCGCCTCGCTGAGTTTCCAGTACGAGGCCGGCAATACCATTACCACGTCCGCGCCGTGGGCCTCGGCAAACTGCGCACGACGCACGGCCTTGGCGGTGGTCAGGTCGGAGACGCTGACGATGGTCGGCACACGCTTGCCCACCTTCTGGATGCTGTAGGCGGCGACTTCATCCCACTCTGCATCACTGAGATAGGCGCCTTCGCCGGTGCTGCCCAACGGTGCGACAGCGTGCACGCCGCTGTCGATCAGGCGGTCGATCGAAAGGCCCAGGGCTTCGAGGTCAATGCGCTGGCCGTCCGTGCTGAACGGGGTGATGGTGTAGCCGATAATGCCGTGAATAGAAGGGCTGGACATGCAAAAGTCTCCGGTCGAAAAAGGGTTTCAGTTCAGGCAATCGGCGTGTTGGCGCAGGTTCTGCCGAGCGTAGTAGTTGAACGCTGCGCCGTGGCGCTTGGGCTTGGAAATCCAGTCATGGGCTTCGCGGCCCAGTTCCGGCAGGATCGGCTTGATCGTGCCGGCGGCCATCGCCAGCAGCTGCAACTTGGCCGCGCGTTCGATCAACTGTGCGATCACACAGGCTTCCTCGATGCTCGCCCCAGTGGACAATTGGCCGTGGTGGGAAAGCAGAATCGCGCGTTTATCCCCCAGGGCAGCGGTGATGATTTCACCTTCTTCGTTGCCCACCGGCACCCCGGGCCAGGCTTCGAGGAATGCGCAATCTTCGTACAACGGGCAGAGGTCCATGTGGGACACCTGCAACGGCACTTCCAGCATCGACAACGCAGCGATGTGGGTCGGGTGAGTGTGGATGATGCAGTTCACGTCCGGGCGACCGCGGTACACCCAGCTGTGAAAACGGTTGGCCGGGTTGGGCATGCCATGGCCTTCCAGCACCTCCAGGTCTTCGTTGACCAGCAACAGGTTGCTGGCGGTGATCTCATCAAAACCCAGGCCCAGTTGTTGGGTGTAGTAGGTGCCAGGCGTCGGGCCGCGTGCGGTGATCTGCCCGGCGAGGCCGGAGTCGTGGCCGTTTTCGAACAGGATCCGGCAGGTCAATGCCAGCTTTTGCCGGTCGGTCCACGTATTATCCGCCAGGGTGTTTTGCATCTGGGTCAGCGCCTGCTTGACCAGTTGGTCTTTCGGGAGTGCTAATGTCTTGGCCATATCAGTGTCCTTGTTCGTCGCAAATGACACTAAAGAGACTATATGACACAAAGTGTCATTAGCAAGCATTCATCATCGCCTCTTTAATGGATTAACCGCTGCGCATGTCTATCCGTTTGAAAATATTGAGAAAAAAACTTGGTGTGACATTGGAGTCGCTCGCGGAAAAATCCGGGATGACCAAGAGTTACCTGTCGAAAGTCGAGCGGGGGTTGAATACGCCGTCGATTGCGGCGGCGCTGAAACTGGCCAAGGCGTTGAATGTGAAGGTCGAAGAATTGTTCAGCGAGGACAATGTCAGCCTCGACAGCTACAGCCTGGTGCGCAGCCACGAACGGCAGGCGTTGTCGGGCACCGATGCGTCACCGGGTTACGCGGTGCTGGCGCATCAGGTCAGTGAGCTTAGTTTGTTGCCGTTCATCATTTACCCGCCGGCGGAGTTCACCGACAAGACCTTCAAGGAACATTTGGGGGAGGAGTTTTTGTTTGTGCATGAAGGCCAGGTTGAGGTGGATTTCATGAGCGAGCGGGTGGTGTTGAATCGGGGGGATGCGTTGCATTTCAATGCGCAGAAGCCGCATCGGATTCGGTCGGTGGGGGAGGTTCAGGCGCAGCTTTTGGTGGTGGTGCATAGTGCTGAGGGGTGATGGTGGGGGTGGGGGTCGGGGCATATCCGTTATTTGGGTAACGGGCCGCCTAGGGTTCCGCTCTTACAGCGGCTCACTTTTGAAAAGCGCAAAAGTAAGCAAAACGCTCTTGCCCCACCACTCGGCTCCTCGCCTAGGCTCGGAGTGCCCTCACTCCGGCTTTGGACCGTGGGCCGCCGTCATGGGCCATCCTTGGCCCAGGACGGCTAACCCGGCGTCCTGCCGGGTTACCCACGCTCCAAAGCCTGCGTTCGGCCAGCGTGGTTTAACGGGGCGCCTAAGATCAAAATCAAAAGCAGATCAACAGCACAGCGGCCTACCGGCCGGCTTGAGTGTTTAGAAGCAAAATCAAAAGCTAAAGCGGGCACGGTCCAAATGTGGGAGCTGGCTTGCCTGCGATAGCATCAACTGGGTCTGCCTGATACACCGAGGTGTCTGCATCGCAGGCAAGCCAGCTCCCACAGAAAAGCAGATCTGTTTTCGCTCTGGCTTTTGATCTGGCTTTTAACACTCAAGCCGGCCGGGAGGCCGCTGTGCTCTTGCTTTTGATCTGCAGGCCCCGTCAACCACGATGGCCGCAAGTAGGCACGGTGGAGCGGGTAAATCGGCAAGGATGCCGATTTAGCCGCGCCGGGCCATGGATGGCCCGTCGCGGCGGCCCGCGGAGCCGTGCCGGAGTGCGGGCATGCCGAGCCTAAGCGAGGCACCGAGTGGTGGGGCAAAGCGTTTTTTGGTTACTTTTTTAGGCGTTTGTAAAAAAGTGACCCGCTGTAAGAGCGGAACCATAAGTGGCCGTTACCGCAGCAACGGATATGTACACCCCACCCCCATCACCGCTCCACGGGCACCGAAAGCCCCGAATTCCCAAGCGCATGACTACGCGCATCAAAAAACCGCAACTCCACCTCCATCCCCTCAAACAACTCCGCAAAACGCCGCTTCTGCTGCTGGATAAACCCCGCACTGCGGCCAAACACCGAAATCGCCAACGTGCTGATCTTCGCCTGTCGAATCGCCTGCACCAGATGCACATCCTGCGCGCCGAGGTGATGCCCAAAGATGCATAGCCCACCTTCATGGCCCAACAACTGCTCATAACAGAACGACAAATAGTCAGAACTGCGAATGGTCTTCAGCTTCTCCTCAACCTTGCCCTCGCTGACAAACAACGGCACATCATCCAGCGTCTTGATCGTGTTGTTGATCGCAAAACTGCTGAGCAACGTGCTGTCAGTGGTCGGCAATTTACGCGCCGTACCGTCAAGGTTACGCACCAGGTGCAGGCCACCATGCAGATACAAAATGCGCGTGGTGTCGCAGGCAGTATTGCGCAGGTCAAAGCTCGCATCGGCACTGCGAAACAGATCGTCGATGCCCGGCGCATGCAGGATCGCCCAGTAGTTGAGCAAGTCGTAATTGCTGGTGAACACCGTCGGGTAACTCGCCAGCTCCTGATGGAGGGTCGCCAGTGTCGACGGCTTCACCAGGCGCCACGGAATATGCACGCTGTGGATCGTATTGATCAGCGCTTCCTTGATCGCGTAATAGCGATTACGCGGCGCAGCCGAGCTGACCGCCAGGGCCTTGTTGACCCGGCTGGTGGTTTTCAGTGCACCCAGCACCTGCTCGAAGCTGCGGGTCTGCATCGCGTCAAACACGCTGAGTTCGGACTGGCTCAGGGGTTTTTCTTCCACGGTGCGGGCGTTTTCGAACAGCGAGTCGTAGGCAAAGTCTTCCCACACTGCGCGGCTGGCGCCGTTGCCGATCAGGATCCCGCTGATGGCGGTACTGCTGCGCAAAGCGTTCCAGTCTTCTAGGTGGGCATCAAAATCCTGGGAATCCTTCATTGCGGCGGGTCTACTCGAAATCGGCTGGGCGGTGACTTTATCACGAGCGGGCGTTGATCCTGGTCAAGATGCCGCAGGCAATCGAGGTCGATGCTGTAGGCATAACGACTTTAAAGGATTAGCCACCATGAGCAGCACCTTCTTCATTCCCGCCGTCAACATCATGGGCCTCGACTGCCTCGACGAAGCCATGACCGCGATTCGCAACTATGGTTTTCGCAAGGCGCTGATCGTCACTGACGCCGGGATGGCCAAGGCAGGTGTGGCCAGCATGATCGCCGAGAAGCTTGCAATGCAAGACATCGACTCGGTGATCTATGACGGCGCCAAGCCCAACCCGAACGTCGAGAACGTCGAAAAAGGCCTGGCGCTGCTGCAACAGAGTGCCTGTGATTTCGTGGTGTCACTGGGCGGTGGCTCACCCCATGACTGTGCCAAGGGCATTGCCCTGTGTGCGACCAACGGCGGGCACATCGGTGACTATGAAGGCGTCGATCAGTCGGCCAAGCCGCAACTGCCGCTGGTGGCCATCAACACCACCGCCGGCACGGCCAGCGAAATGACCCGCTTCTGCATCATCACCGACGAAACCCGCCACGTGAAAATGGCCATCGTCGACCGCAACGTCACGCCGCTGCTGTCGGTCAACGACCCGGCGCTGATGGTCGGCATGCCCAAGGGCCTGACTGCCGCCACCGGCATGGACGCGCTCACCCACGCA
Organism: Pseudomonas sp. W2I6; assembly: GCF_030815935.1. Taxonomy (NCBI): domain Bacteria; kingdom Pseudomonadati; phylum Pseudomonadota; class Gammaproteobacteria; order Pseudomonadales; family Pseudomonadaceae; genus Pseudomonas; species Pseudomonas sp. W2I6. The sequence goes on from NZ_JAUSXJ010000001.1 coordinate 563,031, forward strand.
ATCGAAGCCTACGTGTCCACCGCCGCCAACCCGATCACCGATGCCTGCGCGATCAAGGCCATCGAACTGATCAGCGCCAACCTGCGGATTGCGGTGCGCGACGGTAAAGACCTGGCCGCCCGGGAGAACATGGCCTACGCGCAGTTCCTTGCCGGCATGGCCTTCAACAACGCGTCCCTGGGGTTCGTGCACGCCATGGCGCACCAGTTGGGCGGGCTGTATGACTTGCCCCACGGCGTGTGCAATGCGGTGCTGTTGCCCCATGTGCAAAGCTTCAACGCCAGCGTCAGCGCCGAGCGCCTGAGCCATGTGGCACGGGCCCTTGGCGCAGATATCAAGGGTACGTCGGTGGAAGAGGGCGCCCAGGCGGCCATCGCGGCGATTCGCAGCCTGTCCCAGGATGTGGAAATTCCTGCCGGGTTGCGGGAGCTGGGCGCCAAGTTGCAGGACATCCCGCTGCTGGCGTCCAACGCCCTGAAGGACGCCTGCGGCCTGACCAACCCACGGCGGGCGGATCAGCGTCAGATTGAAGAGATCTTCCGCAGCGCGTTCTGATCAGTCCTGGCCATGGCGACGCACAGCAGTGCGCCGCCCGCCAGCGCCACGCATAACACCGCCAACGGCCAGGCCTGCTGACTCGCCAGCAGGCTGGCCACGCCACCGATCGCCGCTGCCATCAACTGATGCATAAAGCCGCTCAAGGCCATGGCGTAGGAGCCGCTCACCGGTGATTCATCATTGGCCAGGGACAGGCTGATGGGATAACTCATCGATTGGCCGAACACCGCCAGGCAATACGGCAGCCACAGCAGGATCGCCAGCCCATTGGCAAACAGGCTGCCCAGCAACATCGTTGCGCTGCCGCACATCACCAACGCCACGCCCCAACTCATCATCGACAGGCGCCCGGTGCGGGCTACCAGGCGATTGACCATCAACGCCCCTGCCAGATACGCCCCGCTGATCGGCCAGCCGAGCCAGCCATATTGCGCGGCGCTCCACTGGAAATGGCCCTGCAAAATCAACGGTGCGCAGGTGTTGAACGCGATGATCACCCCGTAACCCAAACCGCCCGCCAACGCAGGCCGCAGGAACGCCGGATGGCGCAGGATCGTGCCGTAGATGCGCCAGGCCGAGACGTGTCCAGAGGCTTTTTCCAATCTTGCAAACACCACCCGTTGCAGCGCAATCATCAAGCCGACAGCCGCGACCGCCAGCCCATAAAAGATCGCCTCCCAACCAAACGCCACCTGCAACAGCGAGCCCACAAACTGCCCGATGCCCAGGGCGATCACGAACGTCATCCCCAGCCACGACAAACCTTTGGCCAACAGGGCACCGCTGAAGCTGTCACGAACCAGCACCCGCGCCATCACCGACACACCGCCCGCACCGAGGCCTTGAACCAGGCGCAGGCCGAGGAACGATTCGAGGCTGTAGGCGGACGGAATCGCCGCACTGGCCAGCGCATACAACGCCAACGCTGCCAGCAACACCGGCTTTCTCCCCAGGCGCTCACCGAGGCTGCCCCAGAGCAGCATAGGCAACGCCATGCCGATCAAGTACACCGCCAGGGACAGTGCCACCTGGTCCTCTGCAGCGGTCAATGACAAGGCAATCGCCGGCACGGCGGGCAGATAACTGCTGATGCCAACCTGGGACAAAAAGGCCGCGCTGCAGGCAATGGCGAGGGTCGTGGTGCTTTTCAAGGGGCAAAAGATCCTGTTGAGCAGTAAGCTGCAAGCCGCAAGCTACAAGTTGCCAGTGGGTTTGTCTCTACCTTGCAGCATGAAGCTAACCGCTTGTCGCTTAGGAACCAACCTTATGAGAGTTCTATTATTCGGCGCCACCGGCATGGTCGGCCAAGGCGTGTTGCGCGAGTGCCTGCTGGCCAGTGACGTGCAGGAAGTCGTCGCCGTCGGCCGTACCGCGCTGACCCAGGAACACGGCAAGCTGCATCAGGTGCTGCATGCCGACATGTTTGATTTCCAGCCCCTGGAGCATCTGCTGCAAGGTTTTGACGCCTGCTTCTTTTGCCTGGGCGTGTCCTCGGTGGGCATGGATGAAGCCAAGTACACCCATTTGAGCTACGACTTGACGCTGGTGGCCGCCAGCACCCTGGCGCGGCTCAACCCGCAGATGACCTTTATCTACGTGTCCGGCGCCGGGACTGACAGCAGCGAAACCGGCAAAACCATGTGGGCACGGATCAAGGGCAAGACCGAGAATGCGTTGCTGCGCCTGCCGTTCAAGGCGGTGTACCTGTTCCGTCCCGGGGTGATCCAGCCGTTGCACGGCGTGCGCTCGAAAACCCCGCTCTACCAGTCCATCTACACCGTGGTCGGCCCGTTGTTGTCGCTGCTGCGCCATGTGCGACCGGCCTGGGTGGTGAGCACGGAAACCGTTGGCCGCGCAATGCTCTCGGCCGTCCGGCACGGTGCACCTCTGCCGGTGGTGGAGCAGGCCGATATCAATCGCCTGGCCACCGAGCGCGCCTAGATGCTGCACAAAAGCCTGGTTCGCCGCCTTGACCTGATCACCCTGCAATTGTTTGTGGCAGTGCATGAAGAAGGTACGCTGACCCGCGCCGCCGCCCGTGAAGCTATCGCGGTCTCGGCGGCCAGCAAGCGCTTGATGGAGCTGGAGCAGGTGCTGGGCGTCAGCCTGTTTGTGCGCCAGGCCAAGGGCATGCAGCTCACGGCTGCCGGCGAGACCTTGCTGCACCATGCACGGCAGATGCTGTTCAATGTCGAGAAGATGGGCCTGGAGCTGGGCGAACACAGTCACGGCGTGCGCGGTTATGTGCGGATGCTGGCGAACCTCTCGGCAATCATTCAGTTCCTGCCCGAAGACTTGCGCGACTTTTCCGCGCTGCATCCACAGGTGAAGGCTGACCTGGAAGAGCGGCCCAGCAATGGCGTGGTCCAGGGTGTGATTGACGGCGTTGCGGACCTGGGCATCTGTTCCAGCGACACCGATACCAAAGGCCTGCCCGGCGTGACCTATCGCCGGGACAAGCTGGTGGTGCTGATGCCGGCGGATCACCCGTTGGCGTCGCGCAAGACCCTGGCGTTCGCCGAGACGCTGGACAGCGACTACGTGGGGCTGCATTCCGCCAGTTCGATCAACATGCGCACCCATGCGGCGGCGCGGGAGGCGGGCAAGGTGCTGCGCTTGCGGATCCATGTGCCGGGCTTCGATGCCATGTGCCGGATGGTCCAGGCCAACATGGGCATCGGCATCCTGCCGCAAAAGGCCTATGAACTGTTTGGCCGGGCGTTGGGCTTGCACGCGGTGCCGCTGACGGATGCCTGGTCGGACCGCAGCCTGATCCTGGTGGTGCGTGATGAAGAACAGCTGTCACCGGTGAGCCGGCTGTTGTTCGATTACCTGCGGCGGGAGCAGGCGTAAGCAAACCCTGTGGCGAGGGCGCTTGCTGTGGCGAGGGAGCTTGCTCCCGCTGGGCTGCGTAGCAGCCCCCAAAAAAGCCGGGAGCGCTACGCACTCCAGCGGGAGCAAGCTCCCTCGCCACAACCAGTCCTTCTCAAGCGTTCGCATTTGGCGAACGCTCGTTGCCAACTGACGGTTGGATTTCTACTGCCTGCGTCCTCTAGCCTTGGCCCCACATTCCAAGAACAAGAGGTACACCCCATGACGGCTCCCCTGAGCGGTATCAAGGTGATCGAGATCGGCACCCTGATTGCCGCGCCCTTCGCCGCCCGGCTGATGGCCGAGTTTGGCGCCGAGGTGATCAAGATCGAAGCCATGGGGCAGGGCGATCCGCTTCGCAAATGGCGAAAGCTGCACGAAGGCACGTCGCTGTGGTGGTACCTGCAATCGCGCAACAAGAAGTCCCTGGCCCTGGACCTCAAGTCGGCAGAAGGCCTGGACCTGGTCAAGCAACTGCTGGGCGACGCCGACGTGCTGATCGAAAACCTGCGCCCCGGCGGCCTGGAAAAACTCGGCCTGGGCTGGGACGTGCTGCACGCCCTCAACCCCAAGCTGACCCTGGTGCGCATCTCCGGCTACGGCCAGACCGGCCCTTACCGCGACCGCCCGGGCTTTGGTGCCATCGGCGAGGCCATGGGCGGGATTCGCTACACCACTGGCAACCCGGATTCACCACCGGCGCGGGTCGGCGTGAGCCTCGGTGATTCCCTGGCGTCGCTGCACGGTGTGATCGGCGCGCTGATGTCGCTGCTGCGGGTCAAGACCGGCCAGGGCGACGGCCAGGTCGTCGATGTGTCCCTGGCCGAAAGTGTGTTCAACCTGATGGAAAGCCTGGTGCCGGAATACGACATGCTCGGCCATGTGCGCGAACGCAGCGGCGGCGCCTTGCCCGGCATCGCACCCTCGAACACTTACCTGACCGCCGACGGCGCCTATGTGGTGATCGCCGGCAACAGCGACCCGATCTACAAACGCCTGATGCTCGCCATCGGCCGTGCCGACCTGGCCGAAGCGCCGGAGTTTGCCCACAACGATGGCCGCGCCGCCAAGAGCGGCCTGCTGGACGCCGCCATCACCCACTGGACCAGCAGCCTGCCCATCGACGAGGTGCTCAGTGCCCTGGAAGCCGCCGAAGTACCGGCGGGGCGCATCTATTCAGTGGCTGATATCGTCGCCGATCCGCACTACCAGGCCCGCGACATGCTGCTCAGCGCCGACCTGCCCGGCGGCCTCACGGTGAAGATGCCCGGTATCGTGCCCAAACTGTCGGAAACCCCCGGCGCGGTGAATTGGCAGGGCCCGAGCCTGGGCCAGCACACTGATTCAATCCTCGGCGACCTGGGCCTGAGCGGCGCCGATATTCAACGCCTGAAATCCTCGGGAGTGGTGCAATGAAAAACTATTCCGATGCCCTGGTCGTGCAGGAAGTCTCACCCCGTGACGGCCTGCAAATCGAGCCGACCTGGGTCGAGACTGTCGACAAGATCGCGTTGATAGACCAACTGTCCCTGGCGGGTTTTTCCCGGATCGAAGCCGGCTCGTTCGTGTCGCCCAAGGCCATCCCTGCGTTGCGCGATGGTGAACAGGTTTTCCAGGGCATCACCCGTCATCCCGGGGTTATCTACGTGGCGTTGATCCCCAATCTCAAGGGCGCCCAGCGTGCCATCGAGTCCCGGGCCGATGAGTTGAACCTGGTGATGTCCGCCAGCCAGACCCACAACCTGGCGAATATGCGCATGCGTTGCGAGGCTTCGTTGGCCGCATTCGGCGATATCGTGAGCTTTGCTGCCGAGCACCCGGTGCGCCTCAACGGCAGCATCGCTACCACTTTTGGTTGCCCGTTCGAGGGCAAGATCGATGAGGACCGCGTGCTGCAATTGGTCGACGCCTACCGCGAGCTGGGCATCCAGGGCATCAGCCTGGCCGACACCACCGGCATGGCCAATCCGCGTCAGGTCGAGCGCCTGGTCAAGCGCGTGCTCGAACGTGTTCCGGCGAGCGACCTGACCCTGCATTTCCACAACACCCGCGGCCTGGGTTTGTGCAATGTGCTGGCCGCCTACGAGGCCGGTGCGCGACGGTTTGATGCGGCATTGGGCGGCCTCGGCGGTTGCCCGTTTGCGCCCGGCGCGTCGGGCAATATCTGCACCGAAGACCTGGTCAACCTGTGTGATGAAGTCGGGATCCACACCGGCATCGACTTGCCGCACCTGCTGAAAATGTCGCGGCAATTGCCAGCCTTGCTGGGCCACGAATTGCCGGGCCAGGTGGCCAAGGCCGGGCGCAATTGCGACCTGCATCCGCCACCGGCCTACATCGCCACCTTGTAAGCCGTAACCAGACAACAAAAACAATCGGACGCCTGCGAGCAGTCCGCTGGAGAGAATCGATGAGCCTTAATACGTTGGAGGCCGGCGTGCGCCCGGCCGCTGAACACGATGCCGAAAAAGCCCTGGTCAGCAAGGTCGCCTGGCGCCTGATGCCGCTGATCATGGTCTGCTACCTGTTCGCGTTTTTTGACCGCATCAACATCAGCTTCGCCAAGTTCCAGCTACAGACCGACCTGAGCCTGAGTGACACTGCCTATGGTCTCGGCGCCGGGCTGTTTGTGGTGGGCTATGTGATCTTTGAAGTGCCGAGCAACATGATGCTGTACAAGGTCGGCGCCCGCCGCTGGATCGCCCGCATCATGATGTCGTGGGGGCTGGCGACGGCCGCTATGGTGTTCGTCACGGCCGAATGGCAGTTCTACGGCCTGCGTTTCATCATCGGTGCGATGGAGGCCGGGTTTGCCCCGGGCGTGCTGTATTACCTGACGTTGTGGTTCCCGCAGCACTTCCGTGGGCGCATCACGTCGATGCTGTTCCTGGCGTCGGCGTTTGCCGGGCTGGTGGGCGCGCCGTTCTCCGGGCTGGTGCTGGAACACCTCGATGGTGTGCTGCAAATGCGCGGCTGGCACTGGTTGTTCTTGCTCGGTGGCTTGCCCTGTGTGGGCCTGGGGTTCCTGGTGCTCAAGCTGCTCAAGGACCGTATCGAGGACGCCCACTGGCTGACCTCGGCGGAGAAGACGTTGCTGGCCAGTCGCATTGCCGTGCATGAACCCCACAAGAGCGGTGGCTCGTTGCTGGCTGCATTGCGTATCCCAGGCTTCCTGATGCTGGGTTTTATCTACTTCCTGATCCAGGTGGCGTCCTACGGCCTGAATTTCTGGGCGCCGCAACTGATCCGCAGCGCCGGCACCCAGAGCCCGGTGATGATCGGCTTGCTGACGGCGATTCCCTACGTCTGCGGCGCCATCAGCATGGTGGTGATCGGACGCTTGTCCGACGCCACCGGCGAACGTCGCAAGTTCGTCAGCGGCCTGGTGGCGCTGGGGGCGGTGGGGTTCTTCTGTGCCGGGATCTTTGCCGATCACACCACGTTCCTGATCGTCGCCCTGAGCTTGCTGGGCGCCGGGATCATCGCTTCGATCCCGACGTTCTGGACGCTGCCGCCGAAGTTGTTGGCCGGTGCCGGCGCGGGCGCTGCTGGCGGGATCGCGGTGATCAACACGTTGGGCCAGTTCGGCGGCATCGTCAGCCCGGTGATGGTCGGCCGGATCAAGGACCTCACCGGCAGCACCACGCCGGCGCTGTATGTCATCGGCGTGTGTGCGTTGCTGGCGGCGGCGCTGTTGCTGTGGGGCTTGCCTCAGAAGCTGCGCACCCTCGACAAGCGCTGATCAGCCGGCGGTCACCAGCGAGCGGGTGGGTGCGGCACTGAATTGAATCAGGGCCACACCGCCAATCAACATCAGCGCCCCGATCAACCGGGGCGCGGTCAATTGGCGCTCCACCAGCCCGAACAAGCCGAAGTGGTCCAGCATCAACGAGGCGACGATTTGCCCGGCCATCGCCAGGGCGATAAACCCCGAGGCGCCGAGCTTGGGCATCAGGATCAACGCCAGCGAAATGAAGCACACGCCGAACGCGCCGCCGCTCCACATCCACAGCGGCGCCTTGGTGATAAAACCCAGGTTGGGCAGCGGCAGGCGCAGGGCCAGGATCACCGGCAGCAGCACGATGATGCTCACCAGCAGCGAGGCGAGGGTGGCCCACAGCGGATGCCCCAGGCCGCGTCCCAGGTTGGCGTTGATCGCGCTTTGAAACGGCACCACTGCCCCGGCGAACGCGGCCAACAGCAACAAACCTACCCAATGCAACGTCGTCATGATCAATCTCCCAGAGGTTTTGCTGGACTCTAGGCTATTCGTCGCGCAAATTTAAATTCCAAGTTCTTATGCAGAACATGCAGCTGATGAATGATCTACGACGCATCGACCTTAACCTGCTGGTGATCCTTGACGCCTTGCTCAGCGAGCAACACGTGACCCGTGCCGCCGAGCGCCTGCACCTGAGCCAGCCGGCGGTGAGCCACGCGCTGGCGCGGTTGCGGGATTTGCTCGGAGACGCGTTGCTGGTGCGCCAGGGCAGCTCGCTGGTGCCCACTGCTCGTGCTCTGGAACTGGCCATGCCGCTGGCGGAAGCGCTGGCCCAGGTACAGGCGCTGCTGGAGCCCAATCGTTTTGATCCGGCGTCGGCCAAGCGCACCTTCCGGGTCGCCATGTCGGACTACAGTGCGGCGATTTTCTTGCCGGGACTGGTGCGCACCTTGCGCCGGGAAGCGCCGGGGATTGATTTGCAGATTATCCAGGCCAGCCGCGAAGGCATGCTTGACGGTGTGCTCAATGGCGATATCGACCTGGCGGCCGGGGTGTTTCCCGACATGCCTGCCGAGCTGCGCAGCACGCCGCTGTTTGAAGAGCATTACGTGTGCCTGGTGGACCGCGACAGCCTGCCGGCAAGCGGTGTACTTGACCTGCCCACCTATCTGGCGCGGCCCCACGTGTTGCTGGAAATGCGTGGCAGCGGCACCCCGGAAATCGAAAGGGCGCTGACGGCGATTCGCGAGCGCCGACACGTGGCTATCAGCTTGCCTCATTGGGGTGTCGCGCCGCAGTTGATCCAGGGCACGGACCTGGTGCTTACCGTGTCGTCTCGCGGGCTGCTCAATATTGATCACGAACGGCTATTGGCCGTGCCGCCGCCGTTTCATATCCCATCGTTTGCGTTTGTGCTGGCATGGCATTCGCGGCGGGGGGGAGACCCGGCGTTGCAGTGGTTGAATGGGCAGGTGCAGGGCGTATTGTCTGAGCGCGGTTGATAAATACCGTGTTTGTTACCGGGCCTGTTTGGCAGCAGGGCATGACGACCGTTCGTCGCACTAACAAGTTTTTTCTAAACCTTTACCGCCCTGAAAATTCAGATTCAGAGCGGGGCTCGTTTCCCTGCACCTGTTTATTACCTGGAGGAACCCATCATGAGCCGCATGGCTATCCGGTTACGCACCGCCAGTTTCGCGATGCTGCTGGGCCTCGGCGCCAGCAATGCTTTCGCCCAGTCGCCTGCCGATTTCATCGAGCAGGCTTCGGCCAAGGGCATGGCCGATATCGAGACCAGCCGCATGGCACACGCCAAGACTTCGTCCCAGGAGATCAAGGACTACACCATCGAAGTCATCAATGAACGCACCCTGGCCAATCAGCACCTGGCGGCCATCGCCAAGAAGCTCGATTTGCCGGTGGCCCCACGGGACAAGATTGTCGACAAGGCCGAATCGCTGATGCCCGAGCTCAAGGACGGCGACTCCTTTGACGCCGCCTACACCGCCCAGCAGATCAAGGCCAACGAAGACGCGATCGCCTTGTTCAAGCAGGAGGGCGCCGAGTCGGATATCCCGGAAATAAAGGCTTTGGTGGATGAGACCTTGCCCAAGTTGGAAGAGCGCCTGGAGAAAGCCCGGGCGCTGGCGTCGACGTACGGTAAGGGTCACCAGGGCGACGGTTGATTGCCTTGAGCCGTTCACAAAAAACGGCGGTTGGATAAGCTCCAACCGCCGTTTTTTTATGCCTGATTCAGGTCGGTCTTGGGCTGTGCGGGTTCAGTCGTCAGCGTGGTGACGGTGATGGTTTCGCTGTCGCCCATGGTCTTGTATTCCTTGCGCAACTTCTCAAGCTGCTTGCGATCAAGGCCATCAAGGCTTAGCACCGCGTTTTGTGCGTCTTTGGTGGCGCGCAGCAGTTCGTCGATCTTGATATGCAAAATGTCGTTGTCGCGGTTTTGGGTGTTCTGGATCAGGAACACCATCAGGAAGGTGATGATGGTGGTGGAAGTGTTGATGATCAGCTGCCACGTGTCGTTGTAGTGGAAATAAGGCCCGCTCAAACTCCACAGGAGGATCAACGCTACCGCCGCGTAGAACGTGCGGGCGCTGCCTGCCCAGCGGGACAGGGATTGTGAGATGGCGGAGAATTTCATGACCGGTTTCCTATAAGGGTGGGTGATGAAAATACTGACCGCAGGCGCGCTCTGAAATTTCTTTTTACAATTGAGGGTCTGAACAAAGTTGTACGTTTTCCTGCTGGGGTTCAGCCGTGATCCTCCAGCGCCAGCAGATACTGCTTGGCCTCAAGCCCGCCGGCGAACCCGGTCAAGCCACCCGACGCACCAATCACCCGATGGCACGGCGCAACAATCGAAATCGGATTGCGCCCGTTGGCGGCGCCGACGGCACGCACGGCCTTGGGGTTGCCTATCTGCGCAGCGATCTGGCTGTAGCTGCGGGTCTCTCCGAACGGGATGGTCAACAGCGCCTGCCAGACTTTCTTCTGGAAGTCGGTGCCGGCGAAGTCCAGTTCCAGCTCGAAACGATTGCGGGCACCGGCGAAGTACTCCTTCAACTGTCGCTCGGTCTCCAGCAGTATTGGGCTGTTGCTGGCTTCTTGCAGGGTACCCAGGCGAACGCGATTGGGCCGCTCTTTTTCCCAGAGGATGGCGGTGAGTTTTCCGTCACGGGCCACGAGGGTCAGTTGGCCGACGGGGGAGGGCATGTATTTGTATTCGTAGGACATGGTCGGGCTCCTTGAGTGGGTATGGCTCTACTGTAGAAAGGCCGGCCCAGGGTGGAACTACGTTTCTTGCGGTCGAATTCGCGAACGACTTAGAAGTTCCAGTAAACCCAATCGGCGTAATACGGATACCAATAAAACCACGAGAACCAGTACAGCGCCTTGAGTACCGATGCCGTGCCAATGACAAAAAATGAAGCGATGTTGAGCAGCGTGATGATCACGGCAAATACGGTTACACGCCGACTGGCATGCAGTTGGGCAAACCGGGCGCCATAAACGGAGGCCGTGATGGACGCCAGCACCAACACGAGTCCCAGCGCAAAGGGCAGCCTGAGGAACGAGAGCAGCAGAGGAGCGATCAGTACCCAGCCCAGTACCTTGCGCAGTACGGGGCTGGGCGTGCGGTGTGAGGGAGGGAGCATTGCGCGGTTCCTTGAAGTGCTGTTACCGGTCCTGTTGCAATACCTTGAGGGCAGCAGACGCAAGAAAGCCCGAACGGCTTTTTTCTTCCGGATGATGCAGGACGTATTCGTCAATGCGGTTCAGCAGATAGCCGGGCAACGTGATATTGAGTTTCTGTGCCTTGCCCAGGTATTTGGTCACATCAATATCCACCACCGCCCACGTGCAGCCGGCATATTGCGGGTTGGCGGCATGGAGGGTGACTTTCTGTGCTGTAGGAATGGGCGCACCGTCTTCTGCGAGGATCTCGAAGTGGCCTTCGATCGCTTCGCGGGCCATGGCCATGGCGTCGTCCAGATCATCTCCAGCTGAGAAGCAACCGGGAATGTCCGGGACTTCCACACCCCAGGCATGGTCCTCGTCACCGGTTGAAATTGCGATTGGGTACAGCATGTTTGTTGTCCTCCACGAACGTGTTAGCTGAGCAGAGCTTGTTTCAAAATGCTCTTTGCGGTCTTGTCCAGCAGGTCCTTTTTAGGATGGGGAATCGTCACCAGCCCCGGCTTTGTCGGGTGCTTGAAATGATGATGGCTGCCTCTGATTCGCACCAGATACCAGCCATCCGCAACGATGTGACCTATCAAATATCGGCTGTCCACAGCACCTCCTTGTGGTGTGTGTTGGTGGAGACTATAACCACTGAAAATAAATTATCAACACTCTACCTACCAGCGGTCGATGACCGGTGTTTCTGTAGGGGCTGTATGCAGTGTATGAGCGCATGGGGACGGTGCCCGACGGAGGTATTGCGAGGTTTTTCGAGAGAATAATCAGGCTTTCTGACGAGCCTGCAGCAACTCATCAATTACCGTGAGAAATGCCGTGATCATCAAGCTGCTTGCGCCGCTGCGCGTAAGAACGAGCAGCCGTGCATACGCTTCCGCGTCCACCAACGGCCGATACGTCACGCCCTTGTTCATCAAACTCTGCGTACATTCCGGCACCAGCGCCACACCTTGTCCCGCCGCCACCAGTGCAATGATCGAGGTAATTTGCCGTCCAGACGGCCCGGCCCTCAGTGGCAAACCTTTGTGCCGATAAAGCTGCTCAATGGACTGGTTAAGCCCCGAGCCATAATCGGCTGGGAACAGAATCAACGGGTACCCACTCAACTGCGCCAGGCTGACCTCGGCCTGGTTGGCCAACGGGCTGTCGCTGGACACCGCCGCCACCAGCCGCTCCTCACCCAACGACAACGCTTGCACCTCAGTCTGACCGTCCTGGGGCAGTAACCGGCTCAGGCCGATATCCAGGCGGCCATCAGCCACCTGTGCGCCCAGGCTGCCGGAGGCGCATTCCACCAGCGTCAGTTGCACATCGGGAAAGCGTTGGGCGAAGGCTTGAATCGCTTGGCTGAACAAGTCCGACAGGGCTATCGAACTGACGTAACCCAGCGCCAGTTGCCCGGCGGCACCCGCCGCCAGTTTGCCCGCGATGACTTCAGCGAGGTCGACCTGCTCCAGCACCGCCCGTGCGTAGGGCAGGAACGCGCGCCCCTGGGGAGTGAGCGAAACCGTGCGACTGGTGCGGTCGAACAGGCGAAATCCCAGCTCAGTCTCCAGCGCGGAAATCTGCCGGGTCAACGGCGGCTGGGCCAGGTGCAGGCGAATGGCCGCTCGGCCGAAGTGCAATTCTTCGGCGACGGTCAGAAAGTAACGCAGCTTGCGTAGGTCGAGCATCCTGGCCCCAGGGTATTGATCGGTTCGAAATCGGTATTGGTCTCGGGTGTGCGGGTCATTCTATAAAGGCCTCAGATAATAAAACGAGAGGTTTCATGAAACCGCGCCTGCATTGTGCCCGTCTTGCCCTGTTCCTGTGTGGCTGCGCGGCGTTTCTCAACCTCTACGCCACCCAGAGCATTTTGCAGACCCTTGCCGCCAACTTTGAAGTGAGCGCCAGGGCGGCCGGTTGGAGCATTACCGTCACCACCTTGGCGGTAGCGCTGACAGCGCCCTTTGTCAGCCGCCTGACCGGGCGTTTTGAGCAACGCACGGTGATCTCGGCGGCCGCGCTGTTGCTGGCGTTGCCGGCTTTGATGACTGCCTATGCCAGCAGCTTCGCCGAACTTCTGGTGTGGCGCTTTATCGAAGGCATGCTGATCCCCGTGGTGTTTGCCACCAGCGTGGCTTATATCGGTGATCGCTGGCGCGGCGGCACCGTCACCGAAGTCACCAGCCTCTACGTGGCCGGCACCGTGCTCGGCGGGTTTGCCGGGCGCTTCGTCACCGGTGTGATGACCGAGTACGTCGGCTGGCGTGAAGCCTTCGAGCTGTTGGCAGTGTTGAGCCTGATGGTGGGCGGGTTTATCCAGTTCCTGCTGCCGGGCAATCCACCCCGAATTGCGCGACCTTCAACCACCTGGGCCGATGTGCTCGGCACGCCGTTGCTGGCAGCCTACGCCGTAGGATTTTGCGTGCTGTTCTCCCAAGTGGCGACGTTTACCTACGCTGGCCTTTACCTCAGCCAAGCCCCGTTCGACCTTGGCCCGGCGGCGCTGGGCACGATCTATATGGTGTTCCTGCTGGCCCTGGTGGTCATTCCCGTTGCCGGGCGCCTGAGCAAATCCCGCCCGCAATCCGAACTGCTGACGGCGGCTGCGGTGCTTGGCGTTTGTGGCTCGGGCCTGACCTTGCTGCCATCCCTGTGGTGCATCGTATTGGGCCTGGCCCTCAGCTCCACGGGCGTGTTCCTCGCCCAGGCCGCCGCCAGCGCCTTCACCACCGCCACCGCTCGCCACAACAAGGCCGGCGCCGTGGGCCTGTACCTCACCTGCTATTACCTGGGCGGCAGCTTCGGCGCCATCGTCCCGGCGCTGATCTGGGGGCGTTGGGGTTGGGTGGGGTGTGTGGCGCTGATCATCGGTTTCCAGCTACTGTCGTTGCTGATCGCCCTGGCGGGCTGGAAGCCCCTCCAACCTGAACTGAGCAAGACCTCATGAACGATGCCGTTGCCCTGCCGGTACCCGAGACTTCCGCCCGTCGCCGCTCGTTGATCGCCGGCTGCAGCGCCCACGCGATTCACGATGGCCTGACCGATGTGATCTACGTGCTGCTGCCGATCTGGCAAGCGCAGTTCGGCATGACCTACGCCCAGGTCGGCCTGCTGCGCGGTGCCTATTCCGGGATGATGGCGGTGTTTCAGCTGATGGCCAGCCGCGCCGCCAAACGCTGGGGACGCACGCCGATGCTGGTGGGCGGCACGGCGCTTGCCGGTGTTGCCTATCTGTTGGTGGGGCAGGCGACCGGGTTGGGCATGTTGTTGCTGGCGCTGCTGTTGGGCGGGCTGGGGGCGAGTACTCAGCATCCGCTGGCTTCTTCAATGATCACCGATACCTACGAGAACGGTGGTGGGGTCAAGGAAGCGCTGTCTCAATACAACTTCTCCGGGGACATTGGCAAAACCCTGGTTCCCGGGCTGGTCGGCCTGTTGCTGACCGTCATCAGCTGGCGCGCGAGCGTCACGCTTCTTGGAATGCTGGGATTGGCCGCGGCGGGGTTGCTGTGGTGGCTGATCCCAACGCAGGCAGCGGCGTCTGCTTCCGGCAAAACCGCCAAGACCTTGATCGGAAGTGGCTCGGTCAGCGGTCTGCGTGCGCTGATCGTCACGGGCACACTCGACAGTGCCGTGCGCATGGGCTTTCTCACGTTTCTGCCCTTTCTTCTGCAAGCTAAAGGCGCCGGCACTGCGGGCATCGGTCTCGCGCTGACCATGCTGTTTATCGGCGGCGCCTTCGGCAAATTGCTCTGCGGCTACCTCGGCGCACGCATCGGCATGATGAAAACCGTGTGGCTGACGGAAACCGTCACGGCGCTGTTGATCGTCGCGGCGGTGTACCTGCCGTTGACCGGTTTGATGGTGATGTTGCCGGTGTTGGGGCTGGCGCTGAACGGCACGTCGTCGGTGCTGTACGGCGCCGTGCCGGACCTGGCCGGCGCGGGTAAACGCGAGCAGGCGTTTGCGGTGTTCTACACCGGCACCATCGGCGGCGGCGCACTGGCGCCGGTGCTGTTTGGCGGGCTGGGGGACTCGATGGGCGTGCCGGTGGCGGTAATGGTGTTGGCGGGGATGTTGTTGCTGACGTTGCCGTTGGCGTGGGTGGTGCAGCGGGGCTGCTCACTCAAATAATCGAATGATTGGCGACATGCCCCGGCTGTGCTTGCAGATCGATACCCAGTGCGTGAAGCACCTTGAGTACCGTTTCGAAGCGGGGCTTTGCTCCAGGGGCAAATGCCTTGTACAGACTCTCACGGCCCATGCCGGTATCGGTCGCGACCCGCGCCATCCCGCGAGCTTTGGCCACGTACCCGACGGCCCTGAGGAACTCCTCGTTATCGCCGTCGGCCAGAACTTGAGAAAGGTATTCGCTGATGGCTTCATCACTGTCGAGCAGTGCCGCCATATCAAATGTCGTCAGTGTTTGGCTCATGATCAAACTTCCTTTGCCAGTTTTTTTGCTCGCCGGATGTCGGCGTCTTGTGAGGATTTGTCGCCACCGGCCAGCAAGACGATGACGGTTCTTCCTCGCTGCGTGAAATACACTCGATAACCCAGACCGATATCTACGCGCATTTCCGAGACACCATTGCCTACCGTCTTTATATCGCCCAGATTGCCAGCAGATGCGCGATCGATGCGCCGGGCGATGGCGATTTTTGCGCGTAAATCACGTGTTGCTGAATGCCAGGTAATGAAGGTCTGCGTTTGCTGGACATGATAGTTCACGGGTTCTCACTGTATCCATATGGATACTGGCTGGCAATAGGCATGAGAACGTGCGCGCGGCGCGGTTAGGCGCAGGAGAATGATGTGAGTAAGGCTAAGGATTCAAATGGTCTCTTGTTGCGAGCGATTGCAGTGTCGAAGTCTCTTGCAGTTGCTGGCGCCTAATCCATCAAGGATGCGATCCGCTGCGCATCCTCCGGCGTCGCCGGGTTGTACACCACCATATTCAGATCCTTGCGCCCATCGACCGCAAACACCGAATACTCAAATTCGATCGGCCCCAACACCGAATGGCGTATTCGCTTGATGCGATCACCATGGGCGCCCTGAACATCGTTTTCGCTCCACATCGCCTTAAATTCAGGGCTGCGTCGACACAGTTCATCCACCAGCGGCTGTACCTGCTCCGCCGCGCCTGAGCGCGCCGTATCAATCCTGAAAGCCCCCAACACAAACCGCGCCACGCTTTCCCAGTCGTATTGGGCCGCGCGGGAATTGGGATCAAGGAACATGAACCGCAGGATATTTCGCTGTTCCGGCGCCTGGGATCCGTAGTCCATCAACATGACCGTCGCCGCCTGGTTCCAGGCCACCACATCCCAGGTCGCCGTACGCAGGATCGCGGCGCTGGGGTTCAAGGCATCCAGTACCCGTTGCAGGCGTGGCGTCACCGTTTCGTTTTGCTGATAGCGCACTTCGGGTGGGCGTCCGAAGGCCAGCAGGAACAGATGCTCGCGTTCGATATCGGTCAACATCAGCGCATGGGCAATCCGCTCCAGCACTTCCACCGACGGCGCGCCACCACGGCCCTGTTCGAGCCAGGTGTACCAGGTAGGGCTGATGTTCGCGCGTTGGGCCACCTCTTCGCGGCGCAAACCTGGCGTACGCCGTCGTGCCGATGAGAAGCCGAATGCCGCCGGATCAAGCCGGGTACGTCGGTCTTTCAGATAGCTGCCCAACTGGTTTGCGCTCATAGCCTGTTAGCCTCTATACCCTGATAACTTCACTACTTTACCCGTATAGGGCAAGCGCACAAATTAGTCTCTGAATACACACGGAGATACGGTTCATGCGCATATTTATAACGGGTGCCAGCGGATTTATCGGGTCGGCTGTCGTCAAGGAACTGATCGCGGCGGGCCATCAGGTGCTGGGGTTGTGCCGCTCGGATGACAAGGTGGCAGCGCTGGAGGCCGCCGGGGCTCAGGTACATCGTGGGTCGCTTGAGGACCTGGGAAGCCTCAAGTCTGGTGTTACCCAGGCGGATGGCGTGATTCACCTGGCGTTCAATCACGACTTCTCGAAATTCGTCGCGAACTGCGAGGACGACCGCCGGGTTATCCAGGCGCTGGGAGAGGCACTTGCCGGGTCGGATCGACCGCTGATCATTACCTCCGATCCCGGTGTCGGAATTGCGAGCACCGTGCCGGGGCAGTTGGCGACGGAGGATGGTGCGGTGGTTACCTCAGCGCAAATTCCTCGTGCAGCGTCGGAAGAAGCGGCTAACGCTGTAGCCGCGACGGGGGTGAATGTGTCGGTGATGCGTTTGCCTCAAGTACACGACACCGTCAGGCAGGGGCTGGTTAGCCCGGTGATCGAGTTGTATCGCGAGAAGGGCGTTTGCGCTTACATCGCCGACGGGAAAAACCGTTGGCCGGCGGCACATATTCTGGATGTGGCTCGGCTCTACAGGCTGGCGATTGAAAAGGCCGAGCCGGGCACGAGGTATCACGCGGTGGCGGAGGAGGGTGTGTCGCAAAGGGAGATTGCCGAGGTATTGGGGACGCGGCTAGGGTTGCCGGTTAAATCCATTTCGGCGCAAGAGGCTCAGGGGTTTTTTGGTTGGTTGGCAAGGTTTACCGCTCACGATATGCCTGCATCCAGTGCGATCACGCGCAAGAAGTTGGGATGGGAACCGGTGGGGCCGGGGTTGCTTGCGGATCTTGCGCAGTTGGAGGGAACTGAAGGCTGAAGCGCGGATTGGCCTGAATATTTGAACCTTGCTCCATTGCCTACACAACCATCAGAATCGTCCCGGTTGTACGCCTTGGGCAACCTCTTTAAGGTTCGTCAGCCGCTGCCCATCAGCGGTCGGGTTTAGTAGCCCGGTGAAGTTTTGGCGTACGGCTGTTCTATCGGTCAGGCATCTTATTGCCTGTGCCTAATGGTAGCTGTGCGCAGGGCGTCTTCGGGCGCGCCGGTTCTGAAACTTCCCGGTCTACTAACCTGCGTACAGCTGCCACCCTATCTCCGTAGTACTGGGTGGTGGTCCTTCTTGAGGATCAACAGATGTGTACTGACTCGTATAACTCACCCGTAAGAATCTTCAGCGTACGTCCCGAAATCGGCACCGATGCATTGCTCGCCAACGCTTACGAAACCATTGCCGGCGCTGGCGCAATGACCAACGAATTTGCCGATAACCTGCCAGATAAGCATCGCAGTCTGGCCTTGGCGATTCAGCAAATGATTGAACTGGGGCTTTTACTGGTAGAAGCCGTGCAGGACCGAGTGGATCGGGTTTCTTGATTCTGTAAAAGGCTTTCCCTTCCAGGCCGCACATACCAAGGGAAGGGCAGCCCTCCAATATTTTTTTCTCTTTCGGCAGTAAGGCGCATTACATTGATTCGACACCCGCAACAGCTATCGGATCTGCTGGCGTTGGAGTTGGGGCTTTGACGAATAATTGGTGACGGTGATGCACGCATTTAAAGTGTTTGGCGCTAGAGTTATCGCGGTGTCGGTAGTGGCCATCGGAGCGATTTTAAACGGTGGAAATGCCTTTGCCCTGGATGCCACAAAAACCCCAGGCGACAACCTGCCCAACCTGAGCCGTGCGTACGTTCTTCAGGATTTCAATGCGCAAGGTCAGCCAGAAGAAATAGCGATAGGCGAAAATCTTCAGAACGCCTATTTCTACACAAACTGTTATCGCTCATCGGGATGCCATCAAGGTGTGCCGGAAGGAGCGCTGGTATTCAACACACCCTCGGGTCTTAACGCGACGCCCAACAGTCACTATCCCCGGGTTGAACTGCGGGCAAAAAGAGAGTTCACCGCAGGTGATGTGTTTGATAACACCCAGTCCGGCGAGCTTTATGTGGTGCAAAATCCAAGCACAAAATCGATCATATTTGCCCAGATACATGGCGACAAGGCGGGAGGTTCGGAGCTGCTGAAGCTTCGCTGGGAAGGTGGCTCGATCATCGCCGGGACCAAAACGCGCTATGGGCAGAAGGAGCAACGGACAGTATTGCTGAAGGGGCTCGAGCTTAACGACAAGCTGAATTACAAGATTGAGGTCAAGGGCTCCGAGGGTGGCATGGTGCTGCTGGTTTCGGCTGCGGCGAATGGCAGGCAGGCCAGCCGGGAATTCGATATTTCGCCATCGGGTTGGCAGGGCATCAATCTGTATTTCAAGGCCGGGAATTACAACCAGACCGCTGAGCAGGACGGCCGGGCAGCTATTGTTGCGTACACCTCCCTGAATGTGGGTTACCAGTAGCAGTGTGCGCCGGTTCAGAGACTCCCCGGCCCAGCAACCCGCGTACAGTTTCACCCTGTCTGCGCAGTACTGCGTCAGTAATGCCGAGTAAAAATATTCGTTCCCCCTCTCCCCATTAGCGTCCGACGTCGTTGTAAGACACTTCTCGTTGTTCGCGCCTCCATTGAAGTTCTCCACGGTGATTGCCTATGTTTGATGGCATCAAACCAAGGAGGAATGACCATGCCTCGAAGTGCCTTAGCAGAAGATGGATATCTGCATTACATGCCTCGTGTGAGCCAGACTCAATGCGTCGAAGAGCTCGCAGAATTACGTCGAGAGTTTGAACAGTTGGAACCGGATGAGTACGCCCCGCCTGGAGTAAACAGGTTTCGACGGTATGGCAACGGAGTCATTCTTCCCTGGCAAGACACGCATGAAGGCCACTGGTTGCCAATCGTCAAAGATGGGGCAGGCCACGGACGCGCAGGTTACGACCAAGGCGGTAACAATCCGGATCACGCAAATATTCGCTACTTTCACGCGTTGAGTGATGCGGTAAAAAACAATCGCGTACTACTCGACCTGATCGATGAAGATTTTTCCCTGACGTTCTGGGAGCATCCTGGCCAGCCCCTTCCTATCTATTTTGGGGTGCATTTTGTAAAACTCACGTCCGCGAGTTCAGATCAGCCAGGTATAAGCTCACCGAACTTTTTTCACCAGGATGGAGAGCCCTTCACGTTTGCGCACTTGATCTACCGTTCTTCGAACATGACGGGTGGAATCAATTTTATTGGGCATCCGGAAATCCGAAACATGCTGTTCGAGGACGCGCGGGCAAGTCAGATTTTGGCGGAGTTTACCCTTTCACAGCCTCTCGATAGTTTTGTCGTTCATGATCCGAAGGTTTCGCATTACATAAGCCCGATCAAGAAACTTGACGACGCCTCTCCCGGAGTCTGTGAGCGTTGTATTGTTTTGGTTGATTTCTCGCCAACCATTCAGAGGATGTGACGGTGCAGGCGTTGAGCTCGATATTACCCATCTTGATTGCGTTGGGAATAGGCTATCTATCGAGCAAACTCTTGCTCCCGGATAAAGTTGTTGCCCGATTGGTCAGTCTGATCAGCCCTTTGGTTTGGGGGCTACTTTTTCTGATAGGCACTGAGTTCGGCGAAGTGGTTTCTTCGCTGGATGCGGTTGGCTATGTGCTCAAGACATCTTCGCTTGTCGCGGTCGCAACAACAGTGGTGCCTTGCATGCTGCTGCTGGGCTTGGCGGCTTTGAGAGGGGCTGGACGAGAACCAGGCAGGGTTGCCAGTTTCGATATGCATGGCGCTGCTGCTCCTCTGAAAGAGTGCTTTATTGCGCTGCTGATGGTGGCCTTGGGCGTGTTGTTCACATATGCAGAATCAACCGTTGCAAGCTTGTGGCTTCCACCCAGCAACGTGATGTTAATGGTACTGATCTTCTTGGTGGGACTCGACTTGTCGAGCATCAAGTTAGGTCGTGACTGGATCTCATGGGGCGTTCTATGCGTTCCGATTGCCGTGGTCATTGGCTCAATATTGGGAGCCTATGCGGTTCATTTCATCACTGGCGAAGATATCCGTTTGCTCCTGGCACTCTCGACGGGATTTGGATGGTTCACGCTATCCAGCGTCCTGGTCGGAGGGCTGTCCGGAGAAGTTCATGGCGCTACGGCATTGCTCGCAGACCTGGGGCGCGAACTGATCGCGATCGCTTTACTGTACCTGGTCGGTGGCTTCCACCCAAAGGTCGGTATTGCCGCCGCTGGGGCAACCGCTCTGGACTCGACGTTACCGATCGTGCGCCAAACCTGCCACTGCGACACGCTGCCTACCGCTCTCATGAGTGGTTTGATTCTGACGGTGTTAGCGCCCTTTTTTATAACCTTCTTTCTGACCGCATGACGTGACCCCTTACTGGAGGAAATCATGACTCCACGATTTTCAGGAGAAAAACCGAGTCTGCAACCATCAGCATTTAAAAGTCTCACGCTCGGCCCGATGCTTGCCGCGTTTGAACAGCTGCTGATGTGTATCAAAACTCAGCCCAAGGCGTTGATCCCGGTGGCTATGTTCCTGTCGCTGGCGGGGCCTGTCCGGGCGGAGCCAACGATTATGGAAAATGTGCGTGGTTATACCGTGAGTGGAGGCGGTCTGATGCGTTTTGATGCGTTGGCCTTTGATGCGTCGGGCAAAGTGATTTGCGTCGGTATGGCGGCCGATCTTGCTGGCAAGCATGCATTGGCGACGCGCATCGATGGTAAGGGTGCGTCCCTCTTGCCTGGGTTGACCGATGCGCACGGCCATATCAAATGGCTTGGAGAGTCCCTTCGAAGCATTGCTTTACGGGGCTCTCCAACACTGGTTGATACGCAGGAGAGGCTTCGGGTATTCGCTGCAGCGCGCCCCGGCGCCCGTTGGCTGACCGGCTCAGGCTGGAACCACGTTACCTGGAAGTTGGGGCGGTTTCCGACGGCTGCCGAAATTGATAAGGTCGTTGTCGATCGACCAGTGTGGCTAATTCGGGTGGATGCCCATGCCGGATGGGCTAATACCAAGGCGATGCAACTGGCGGGTATTACTAAGGACACGCCTGATCCGAAAGGCGGACGTATCGAACGGGATGCAGAAGGTAACCCGACAGGTGTATTTATCGACGCCGCTATGGGGCTGGTCGCGGATATTATTCCGCTGCCTGACGAGCAGGAGCGAGAGGTCGCGTTGCAGGCTGCATTGGAGCATCTCAATGCACAAGGCCTGACATCTGTGCACGATGCAGGTGCTGATAGGCAGATGATCAAGACGATGCGCGGTTTTGCCGATCGCGGCCGGCTTCCGTTACGTGTCTACTCGATGATCAACGGTGCGGGGGATGATTTCGCGGTGTTGTCCCAGGACGGCCCTTTGATCGGCTACGGCGATGATCGTCTTACCATTCGTAGCGTCAAGCTTTATGCCGATGGCGCTTTGGGAAGCCGTGGTGCGGCGCTGTTTGAGCCATACACCGACGACCCAACCAACAAGGGGTTGCTTTTTGAAAGCCGGCAGGAGATGAAGCACAAGATTGAGTCGGTACTGAAAGCCGGCTTTCAAGCTAATGTGCATGGCATCGGTGATGCTGCCATCAAGCAGGTCATGGATAGCTTTGAACAGACCTACGCCACAGTCGGTGGGCGCGCCTTGCGTAACAGGATCGAGCATGCGCAGGTGGTTGAAGTGGCGCAGATACCGCGCTTTATCGATCTAGGGCTGATTGCATCGATGCAGCCTACACATGCTACCAGCGACATGAATATGGCTGAGGACAGGGTGGGTGTCGAACGGATCAAGGGGGCTTATGCCTGGCGCACTCTGCTTAACCAGGGAACGAAAATTGCGGCAGGGTCAGACTTCCCAGTCGAATCTGCCAATCCGTTCTACGGCATACATGCTGCCGTGACTCGCTCGGATCATGAGGGCAACCCCTTGGCTGGATGGCACCCTGAGCAGGCCATGACCCTCTTCGAGGCTTTCCGTGCATTTACGCTGGATGCAGCTTATGCAGCCCATCAAGAAGCTACCCAAGGCAGCATTGAGCCCGGAAAGTGGGCCGATTTTATCCTGGTTGATCAGGACATTTTTGCCGTCAGCCCGGCAGACATCTGGAGGACACGCGTCCTGCAGACTTGGGTTGGCGGGAAGAAGGTCTATCAGGCGATTGAATGAGCCCGGTTCGACCGTTTAATTTCCAAATTCCACCCATAAAAAAACCGGACACCAAGGACCGGTTTTTTTACACATCCCCCGTCAAAACCAGCCTGACGCAGGACCAAAATCTGAGTGGAGCGGGTAGAGGGAATCGAACCCTCATCTAAAGCTTGGGAAGCTTTCGTTCTACCACTAAACTATACCCGCTCAGAGCGGCTGACTTTGTACCAGATGTGCTCGCGGATTTGAAGTTTTTCTTCGAAAATTCTGTGTTTTACGTGCCAACGGTCGATCGTGGGCAGGCGGCCCCCCTGGGAAATCCGGCCCGCCCACAACCCCACCGCTCATACGGCAAACGCATGCTGTGGCTGTGACGCGTGGTACCGCAACCGGCTTGGCTGCTGCTCCGGTCTCAAAAAGCCCATCAACGCCTCCCGGCTATCCCGGCACGCGGCCTTGTGCTCCATATCCAGAAAGTGCCCGGTCGCCTGAATCGTGCCGAAGCTGCTTTTCGCAATATGTTGCCCAAACAGCTTGGCATCCTGGGCACTGGTGTACTCGTCCCATTCGCCGTTCAAGAACAACACCGGTATATCAATCTGCTTAGCGGCCTTGAGGTAGCACAGCCGGTCGCTGTTGAGCACGTGGCTGATGTGAAAGTGCATCTGCCCATACTCGTGCTCGGCCAGGCTGCTCACGTGTTTGTGATTGAAGCGTTTGAACAGCGACGGCAGGTGTTTGCCGATGGTGCTGTTGACCAGGTGGCCCACGCGGTCGCGGTCGAGGTTGCCGAGGTAGTCGACACCGCGCTCCAGGTAGTCGCGCATCGGGGCGTTGATCACCGGGGAGAACGAGCTGATCACGGCCTTTTCCACACGACGCGGGCGATGGGCGAGGGCGACGAGGGTCGCGGCGCCGCCCCAGGAAAAGGACAGCACGTGTTCGGCGGCGAAGTGGTCGATGAGTTCCAGAAGGATCTGGCCCTCGACTTCTTTCGTCAGCATATGCTCGTGGCGGTTGTGGATTTTGGAGCGGCCAGCGTAGGGCTGGTCATACAAAACCACGTTGAACGTCGGGTGCAGGCTTTTCACGGTCTGGGCGAAAGACGCAGTGGTGGCCATTGAGCCGTTGACCAGGATGATGGTCTTGGCTGCTGCGTCCGCGCGATGGAACTCCGTGTAAACCCGATACTGACCCTGTATATCCAGCACAGCGATTTCTGGCCTCATGTCGTAAGACTCCTGGCAAGCGGGTAATGCGCGCAGATCACTCTGCACGAGCTTTGTGACAGGTAGGCATACGCCTGGAAGTGAGGGCCCATGTCGATCCGGTACTGGCTGGCCGACGGGTGTTGTTATGGCGGGCAATTTGCCGTGAGAGGCCCGCAGGTCAAGCGTGCGGACGGGCAAAGTGTTTCTTGTAGGTAGGGGTGACTCACCAGTCAGATTGCGGCTGGCTGGGTTGATTCAAGCATCAGGGATGCCAGTTCGCCAGTCGATGGCGTGGGTTTTTGCCATCATCGGCTGAACGGTCATCAGACCTGTTGGATTTCAGCCTCTGTAAGCGCCCGGTAATGGCCTGGCGCAAGGGCTGCGTCCAACTCCAGCGGTCCCATGCGTTCGCGGTGCAGGCGCATCACTTTGTTGTCGAAGTGCCCGAACATGCGCTTCACCTGGTGATAACGCCCTTCAATGATGCTCAGGCGCGCCGTTCTGGGGCCCAATAGTTCCAGTTCCGCCGGTTGGGTGGTGAGGTCTTCAAAGGCGAAGTACAGGCCAGCAGCGAAGGTGGCCGCGTATTGTGGGCCGATGTCCTGCTCGGTCTCGACGTAGTAGACCTTGGGCAGTTTGGTTTGCGGCTGGGTCAGGCGGCGCGACCACTGGCCGTCGTTGGTGATCAGCATCAGGCCGGTGGTGTTGAAATCCAGACGACCGGCGATGTGCAGCTCGTGCTTGTCAGGTTCATCCAGCAGGTCGAGCACGGTGGGGTGTTGCGGATCGGACGTGGCGCTGACGCAGCCCTGGGGTTTGTGCAGCATGAAGTAACGCGCGGGTTTGCCGGCTTGCAGCACTTCGTCATCCAGCAACACACGGCTGAACTCGCTTACCGGGTGGTGCGGATCGCTGGTGGCCTGGCCGTCGACGCTGATCCGCCGCTCCACCAGCAACAGGCGAACCTGTTTACGGTTGAAACGCGGCAGGTTGCTGAGGAATCGATCTACGCGCATTACGACCGCTCGTTGCCGCGCAGTTGTTCGTCCACCTGGGCACAACGCGGGCACAGGCAGGCTTTGTTGCGCAGTTCCGCCGGCAAGGCTTCGAGCACTGCGGGGTCGATGCTGACGGAATAGCACCAGCACGCCTGGTCGGCAGTGCGCGGGTCGGCCAGGGCGCAATCGTTGCGGGCGCCGCAGGCGGGGCAGAGGGTTGGCGTGGTCATCGGTCGGTTCAGGCTGTATCGGACAAGGTCCCGGTGAAACCCGGTGTGCCTTGCACGATACAGCCCCGCCGCGTTATTGCAAATCACGCTCCAGCACCACCACCCGTTGGCCTGCACCAATGCCGCTGCCCGGTTGCACGGGGATTTCCCTTACGGTACCGGCGAACGGTGCGACTACCGGGATTTCCATTTTCATCGACTCCAGGATCACCAGCACATCCCCCGCCGCCACGCGTTCGCCAGCGCTGACCTGCACTTGCCAGAGATTGCCGGCGATGTGGCTGTCGATGCTGTATTCGTTGGCCTGCAAGGGCGTGTCTGCGCCCTGTGGTGCGGCGAGTTCCTCGCTGTCGAAATGCGCCTGGCCACTGGCGATCCAGCGTTCGCGTTCGGCGTTGAACGCGCGCTGTTGTTGCCCGCGAAACTCGCCAATGCTCTCGGCTTCCTGCGCGAGAAAGGCCTGGTAGTCCGTCAGGTTCAACTGGCTGTGTTCGATGCTCAGTTCAAACCGCCCAAGGGGAAAATCCCGGCGGATCTGCACCAGCTCATCGGCGCTCACCGGGTAAAAGCGGATCTGGTCGAAGAAGCGCAGCAACCACGGTTTGCCATCGAACGCGGCCACTTCCCGGTAGCGGTTCCACATCTGCAAGGTACGCCCGACGAACTGATAACCGCCGGGGCCTTCCATGCCGTAGACGCACAGGTAGGCGCCACCGATGCCCACGGAGTTTTCGGCGGTCCAGGTGCGTGCCGGGTTGTACTTGGTGGTGACCAGGCGGTGACGCGGGTCCAGCGGCGTGGCCACGGGCGCGCCGAGGTAGACGTCGCCCAGGCCCATCACCAGGTAGCTGGCATCGAACACGGTGTGGCGCACTTCGTCGAGGTTGGCCAGGTCGTTGATGCGGCGGATGAACTCCAGGTTGCTCGGGCACCACGGGGCATCCTTGCGCACGGTGGTCATGTATTTTTCGATCGCCAGTTGGCAGGCCGGGTCGTCCCAGGACAGTGGCAGGTGGACGATGCGCGACGGCACCTGCAGGTTTTGGCTGGCGCAGACGGCGTGCCATTCGGCGGTGATCAGCGCCAGGAGGTCGGCGAGGGTAAGTTGTTCGGGCTGATAGTGGATTTGCAGGGAGCGGATGCCGGGTGTCAGGTCGATGACGCCGTGCAGGGCTTGTGCTTCGAGGGCTTGCATCAGGGCGTGGGCGCGAAAGCGCAGCACCAGGTCGAGTTCCGGGGCGCCGATTTCCAGGAGCAGGTGGGTGTCGCCGGCGAGGCGGGCGACCAGGCGGGTGTCGGCCTGGCCGACGTCCAGAACAACAGGCGACCTGATCGTTCCCACGCTCTGCGTGGGAATGCATCCTGTGACGCTCTGCGTCATTGCGTCGACAGCGGGACGCGGAGCGTCCCAGGCGGCATTCCCACGCAGAGCGTGGGAACGATCCCAGTTCAAGGCGAGGTCGCGGGCAGTCTTGATGTCGACGGGGGTGAAGCAGATTTTGTCACCCGCCTTGAGCTGGCCCAGCTGCCACAAGTCCGCCTCGATCACCGTCACCGGGCATACAAACCCACCCAGGCTCGGGCCGTCGGGGCCGAGGATCACCGGCATGTCCCCGGTAAAATCCACCGCACCGATCGCATACGGATTGTCGTGAATATTCGACGGATGCAACCCCGCCTCACCGCCATCCGTACGCGCCCACAGAGGCTTCGGCCCGATCAACCTCACACCCGTGCGGCTGGAGTTGAAATGCACTTCCCACTGGGTGGCAAAGAACGTCTCGATGTACTCGGGCTTGAAGTATTCCGGCGCGCCGTGGGGGCCGTAGATCACCCGCAGTGTTCGCACCTCGCCAAGCGGTTCAGGCACTAGCGTATTGCCGCAACTGACATCCTCCAACGGCAGTAAGTGCAACACATCACCCGCCCGCAAAGCCCGCCCGCCATGCCCACCAAACTGGCCAAGGGTGAAGGTACTTTTGCTTCCCAGATAATCCGGAACCTGCAGCCCGCCGCGCACGCAAAGGTAGCTGCGAGCTCCGGCCCCGGCGATGGTGCCCAGGCTCAAGGTTGCGTCCGCCGGGATCAGCAACGCGGTGTTCATCGGTACCGCTTCATCATTCAAGCGCAGCACAATGTCTGCACCCGTCACCGCCACCACCGCCGCACAATTGAAGCGCAGCAACGGCCCGCTCATGGTGATTTCCAGCGCAGCGGTGCCCTCGGCATTGCCCAGCAGGCGATTGCCCAGGCGCAGCGCGCGACTGTCCATCGGCCCCGACGGCGGCACGCCTACGGCCCAGTAACCGAGGCGCCCCGGATAGTCCTGCACACTGGTTTGCGTGCCGGCGCTGAGCACTTCAAACGTGTTGGCGTGGTACACCAAATCTTCAAGGCAGCGCGTCCACGGATGGCCACTGGCGAACGGTGTAGCGAGCAGAATCTGGCGCAGATAATCGCGGTTGGTTTCCACGCCGTACAGTTGGCTGTTGCTCAGGGCTTGATGCAAATCCAGGCGTGCCTGTTCGCGGGTCGGCGCCCAGGTGATGAGCTTGGCGATCATCGGGTCGAAGTAGGGCGGAATCTCGCAACCGGCCTCCACCCACGTATCGATGCGCAGGCCTTCAGCGACCGGGAAGTCCACATACGTCAAAAGCCCCGGGCTTGGCTGAAACTCCCGGCCCGGATCTTCGGCGTACAGGCGTGCCTGAATCGCGTGGCCGTGAGGCTTCAGTCGCAGTTCCCGCAATGGCGGCATTTCCCCGGCGGCCAATTGCACCATCCAGCGCACCAGGTCCACGCCCCACACTTGCTCGGTGACGCCATGTTCCACCTGCAACCGGGTGTTCACTTCCAGAAAATAGAAGCGGCCATCGGCGCTATCAAAGATAAATTCCACGGTGCCGGCGCTGCGGTAATTCACTGCCTTGGCCAGGGTGATGGCGGCACGGCACAGCTCATCCGCCATGCCGTCGGGCAGGTTCGGCGCCGGGGTTTCTTCAAGCACTTTCTGGTTGCGCCGCTGCACCGAACAGTCGCGCACGCCGAGGGCGATGACCTCGCCGCAGCCATCACCAAACACCTGCACTTCCAGGTGCCGGGCGTGCTGGATGTACTTCTCGATAAACACATCGGCATCGCTGAAATTGTTCTGGCCCAGGCGCTTCACCGCCTCGAAACAGTCGCGCAATTCATCGGCGCTGTGGCACACGCGCATGCCGATCCCGCCACCACCAGCGGTGCTTTTAAGCATGATCGGATAGCCCACGGTTTCCCCGGCCAGTAGTGCGGCGTCGAGGCTGTTGAGCAGCTCGGTGCCTTCCAGCAGCGGGATGTTGTGCTGCCTGGCCAACGCGCGCGCGGTGTGCTTGAGGCCGAATACCCGCAGCTGTTCCGGCGTCGGGCCGACGAAGGCGATGCCTGCTGTTTCGCAGGCTTCGGCGAAGGCGGCGTTTTCCGATAGAAAGCCATAGCCGGGATGAATCGCGGTGGCGCCACAGGCCTTGGCCGTGGCGAGGATTTTCTCCACCGACAAATAGGTGCCGGCCGCCGCGCCTTCGCCCAGGCTGTAGGCCTCATCCGCTTGCTGGATATGCAGGCTGGCGGCATCGGCTTCGGAATACACCGCCACGCCCTTGACCGAAAGCTCACGCAGGGTGCGCAGGATGCGGCAGGCGATGGCGCCACGGTTGGCGATCAACAGTTTTTCGAACATGGCAAAACCCCGCAGGCCGATGAGTGCTCGGCCTTGTCCTGGGATGCGGGCCGTCCCGCAAATGTGGATGGCGCTGCGGTCGTCCGCAGCGCATGCAGTCAGTGTGGGAGGTGGAGTGTGGGAGCGGGCTTGCTCGCGAATGCGGTGGTTCAGTCAATACATCAGTCGCCTGATACGCCGCTTTCGCGAGCAAGCCCGCTCCCACAGTTAATATTCAGCGTTTTCGCAGACACTGCCCGGCCCGGGCCTGGCACAGGGCGAACAACCACTGGCGCAACCGCTTGATCTTCAGTTCCATACCAGTAACTCCGCAGGGGTTGGGTTGTAGCCGTTGCACGGGTTGTTCAGTTGCGGGCAGTTGGAGATCAGTACGATCACGTCCATCTCGGCCCGCAGGTCGACGTACTTGCCGGGGGCGGAAATCCCGTCCTCGAAGGTCAACCCGCCATCGGCAGTCACCGGCACGTTCATGAAGAAATTGATGTTCGGCCCGATGTCGCTTTTACCCAGCCGGCCATCGTGGGCGCAGGCCCGCAGGTAGTTGTCGCGGCAGCTGTGCATGTAGCGTTTTTCCAGGGCGTAGCGCACGGTGTTGCTCTCTTGGGCGCAGGCGCCGCCAAGGGTGTCGTGGCGTCCGCAGGTGTCGTCGACGATGGTCAGCATCGGCTGGCCGAGGTTGGAATACAGCACGCTGCCGGTGCTCAGGTACACGCTGTTTTGCCGACGCAGGGTGCGCTGCACGTCGTAGCGTTCCCTGGGGTTTTTCAGGCTGTAGAACAGCGTGTCGACCGCCTGGTTGCCCTCAAGGTCGAGGATGCGCAGGGTCTGGCCGGCCTTGACTTCCATCAGCCAGGGTTCGCCGGCGGGAATGGTCGCGCGGTACACGGCCGCGTCCGGTTGTTTGGCGAGTGCGATAGACATGGCAGGTCCTCAGGCGAACAGACGGTCGGTGTTGATAAAGCCGCGCTCGTTTTCCGGGCGCGAGGTTCGGCAGTGTTCGGCGACGCTTGGGTCGGCGTTCATCCAGCTGAGTTTCAGCGGCTGCGGCGCGTACTCGGGGTTGGGGTCCATGGGATGTTGCAGCGCGGTGAGCACCACCAGTGTGTCCATCGGTGCGTAGAGTTCGATGTAGTCGCCGGCCTTGGAGTGACCGGGGACAAAGTGCAGGCTGCCAGCTTCATCTACCGTGACTTTGCTGAACAGGTTGAGGGTCATCAGCAGGTCGGACAGCCCCAGGCCCCACTTGCCCAGTTCCACCAGCAGGTTGTCGGTGCCGTTGCGGTAGAAGCCGTTGCGCAGCTCTTGATAGCGGCCTTTGCCGTATTTTTCCGCGACCTCGGAGGCGCATGACACGCCGCCGATACTGTCACTCCAGCCGCAGGTGTCGGCGGTGATGGCAGCCAGCACGCGGCCCATGTCCGAGTACAGGCAATGGCCGTTGGTGAGCTTGGCGGTGTGTTGGCATTTGAGGCTGTCGGGCAGGTTCAGGCGCTCGGTTTTTTCATTGGCATTGAGCAGTGTCAAACTGACGTTGGCGCCGCCGCGAATGTCGGTGAGGCGCAGCAGTTGGCCGCGCTTGAGCACAAAGGAACGGTGGCCGCCGCCGGGGAGCATTTCCTCGGCGAAAGGTGGGAACAATTGAGTTGAGTCGGTCATTTGGAAGTGGCTCCAAGTTCGGCGGCGATCGCCTTGCGGCGCTCGCTGTTCAAAGGGATGTCGTAGGTGATGCGGGCGCCGTAGGCGCCGGGGGCGTGGGGGTCGAGGCGCACCTTGTCGAACACCAGCAAGCGGGTGCCGAGGCTGAAGCCTTCGCTGAGGTCGTGGGTGACCATGAACACCGTCAGCTTGGTTTCGCGCCACAGCTCCAGCAACAGCAGGTGCATGTCTTTGCGAATGCCCGGGTCGAGGGCGCCGAAGGGTTCGTCCAGCAGCAACACGCGGGGCTTCATGATCAGCGCCTGGGCGATGGCCAGCCGCTGCTGCATACCGCCGGAAAGCTGCGCCGGGTACTTGTCCAGGGCATGGCCCAAACCGACTTTATGCAGCAGGGCTGCGGCCTGTTCCCGGGCCTGTTTTTTCGCGCTGCCGAACAGGCGGCCGAGCAACGCTGAACGCGGCAACTCAAGGCCCAGCGCAACGTTGTCCAGCACCGTCAGATGCGGGAACACCGAGTAGCGCTGGAACACCACGCCACGGCTGGCGTCGGGTTCGGCGGCGAGCGGTTTACCGTCCAGCAGGATCTCGCCATGGCTGGCGGTTTCCTGCCCTAGCAGCAGGCGCAGGAAGGTCGATTTGCCGCAACCGGAGGTGCCGACCAGGGTGCAGAATTCGCCTTCAGCCACGTGCAGGTTCAGGCGCTCCAATACCACCTGGTCGCCATAGCGCTGCCACACATTGTTGACGTTGATAAAGCTCATGCCCGCGCTCCTTCGTACCAGGGGAACGCGCGCCGGGTCAGGGCCTTGAGGCCCCAGTCCATCAGCCAGGCCAGCAGGGTGATCCACACCACGTAGGGCAGGATCACGTCCATCGCCAGGTAGCGGCGCACCAGGAAGATCCGGTAACCCAAACCGTCGGTGGAGGCGATGGCTTCGGCTGCAATCAGGAACAGCCACGCCGAGCCGAGCATCAAGCGCAGGGAGATCAGCAAACGTGGCAGCAATTGCGGCAGCACCACCCGCAGCATCAGGGTCCAGGTGGAGGCGCCGAGGGTCTGTGCCTTCACCAGCAACTCCACGGGAATTTCCCGTGCCCGCTGTTCCAGGTCCCGCGCCAGGGCCGGGGTGATACCGATCACGATCAGCATCACTTTCGACAATTCCCCCAGCCCGAACACGATGAACAGGATCGGCAGGATCGCCAGCGGCGGCACCATCGACAGCACCGTCAGCAAGGGCGACAACGGTGCGCCAAACAGCGGCAAGGTGCCGGCAGCGATGCCCAGGCACAGGCCGGCGAGGGCGCTGATGCCCAGGCCGATCGCCAGGCGGCGCAGGCTTGATGCGCTGTCTTGCCACAGCACGTATTCACCGGTGCGCGCGTCGGCGCTGAAGGCCAGGCGTTTCACTGCGTCGCCCATTTGTGCGGCGCTGGGCAGCAGCTTGTCGTTGGGGTTGTCTGCCAGGCGCTCGGCCGAGCCCACGAAGTAGGCGAACAGCAGCAGGGCGAAGGGCAGCAGCACCAACAGCAGGCGACTGGAGCGTTCCGGGTGACGGTTGATCAGGCGCATGGCCGGGTCCTCTTACAGCGTGCCGTCGGCGGCCATCTGTACGTAGCTGGGGTCGAAATGCAGCTTGAGGTTGGCGGTGTCGCCGCGGGTCACGCCATTGGCGAAGCTCATGCCCACGGCGTTGGTGTCCTTGGCACCTTCACCCAGCAGGCCGTGTTTAAACGAGAACTCGGCGACTTTGCCCATGGTGGCGGGCAACTGCGCGCTGGTGGCGAAGGCCAGGGCTTCCTTGGGCGTGGCGAACAGCTTGGTGGTGTCCAGTTGCGACTGGAAGCCCTTGAGGTCGGTGCCGGAGGCCTTGGCCATGTGCTCCAGGGCGTCGGTGCTGGCGGCGTTTTTCGCGTTCATCAAGGCGACCACTTCAAACCAGGCACCGGTCAGCGCCTTGCCCAGCTTGGGGTTGTCTTTGAGGGTCTGGGTGTTGACCACCATCATGTCCATGATTTCGCCGGGCACTTTGCTGGAATCGAACACTTCAGTGACGCCGGGCTTGGCCTTGATCTCCGAGAGCATCGGGTTCCAGGTAGTGACGGCCTTGACCTGGTCGGTGTTGAAGGCGGCGGCGATGTCGGCGTCGGAGGTGTTGACCACTTTCAGGTCTTTTTCGGTGAGGTTGGCCGACTCCAGGGCACGAGCCAGCAGGTAGTGGGACACCGAGAGTTCCACCAGGTTGACGTTCATGCCCTTGAGGTCGGCGACGGTCTTGCCTTCACCTTTGATGACCACGCCATCGTTGCCATTGGAGAAGTCGCTGACCACCAGCGCGGTGCTGTCCACGCCGCCGGCGGCGGGAATGGTCAGGGCGTCCATGTTGGTCATGGTGCAGCCGTCGAACTGGCCGGCGGTGTACTGGTTGATGGATTCGACGTAGTCATTGAGCTGCACCATGTCGATCTTGATGCCGTACTTCTTGGCCCACTTGTCGAGGATGCCTTGGCTGCCGGCGTATTCCCACGGCATCCAGCCGGAATAGATCGTCCAGCACACGCTGAAATGGTCTTTGGGGGTGGCTTGGGCGGAAAAACTCACCACGGCGGCGAAGGCGGCGGCGAGCAGGGCGGGTAAACGTATCGAGGGCATGGATGCTTCTCCAGTTGATCAAGGGCGAGCAGGAGCAACGCGGCACCGTGAACGGTGGCTTGTCTCCCGGGCTTTTATCCCGCCGTGTAACCTCAACTGGAGGTCGCCGACTCTCGGACCAGCCACTCGCCTTAGCGAGCCGGAACCCTAGTCAGCCATTGCAAATTGTGGTGCCGCGAACCTGTGATGACTCCTGCACTGGAGAGGTAAAGCGAGAGTCGTGCCAAGTGGCACGGGTGCAGTAATGGCGCGGGTTGGCGCGAGGAGGGGGGCGCAACGTGCGGTGAATATGCGTCGTGGTGGTGCGGGATTGCACTGCAATGAGGCGACCGGCAGATGTATCAATCTATGTCTAAATCGCACCAGATTCCGTTTTTGATGTCAGATATTTCGTCAGGCAGTGAAAGCTGTTTGCCGCCCCCAGCGTCGCTGGGTGTGCTCTTCCGCGGTCCAGGAGGCCGCCATGT
This sequence comes from Pseudomonas sp. W2I6, assembly GCF_030815935.1. Taxonomy (NCBI): domain Bacteria; kingdom Pseudomonadati; phylum Pseudomonadota; class Gammaproteobacteria; order Pseudomonadales; family Pseudomonadaceae; genus Pseudomonas; species Pseudomonas sp. W2I6. The sequence continues at coordinate 596,747 of NZ_JAUSXJ010000001.1, forward strand.
ATCGTCGACTGCTTCTCATCGCTTTGCTCGGCTTGACCCTTTCTGCGTGCGCGCCTTATTACGGTGGCGGCCAGGCCTACTACGGTTCCGAGGTCTACACGGCGCCCGCGCCGGCGTATTACTACGGCGGCGGCCCGTATTACCATTACCGCCAGGGTTACTACCCGCCACCGCAGCGTTATTACCCGTCGCCGCGTTATTACCAGCCGGCGCCTCGCTATTATCCTGCGGGGCCGCGCGCGGGTTATCGGCCTTACCCAAACCAGGGTTGGGGCAACAGTCACTGGGGTAATGGTGGCGGACATGGCCAGGGTGGTGGTCAGGGTGGAGGCCGTGGCGGCGGTCATCGCTGATAGGAATAATTGGAAAAACGGCGCTCAGGCGCCGTTTTTGTTTACCGTTGGTCGGCACTGTCATATTTGACAGCTATCCTGTGGGTTACGCCTGTAGTTAATTGGGAGCAGTCGCCTGTTTGGCGTATCGCTTCCAGCATCGACTGATGGAACCCATGACATGAACGTCAGCCCGCTCTACCTGTTATTTTTTGCTTTTCTTGGCGTCAGTACGTTGGCAGCAGCGCAATCCTGTCCTTACCCGAGTGCTGTACGCTACGTTGACGGTCACTTTCAGGGAACTGACAGCGACTCGCCATGGATAAGCCAGGCAATGAGCGGCGGGGAATTCGTGGAAACCTTTGTCGGCGCGCTTTTTACTCCAAGCGAGCAGGACGAGCGCAAGCATGGCTATCTGGAAAAGTGCATTTATAAAACCCTGAGGGGTAAGACAGTCACCCTGAGGTACGGCACGGATCAAGCCGGGGGGGCGATGTCGCTGGCAGATACCACGCATTGGGTACCGGGCACCGATGCTTTCGGGCAACAGATTTTCCAGTGCGACGACCACCAACCCGATAATTGTGCCTTCACGTTCGAGGGCAAAAAAGCGCCGACGGGCGCTCAATAGTCAGACAGGTCCGCCAGCGGATGCCGCCCTTCCCAGACCTTGTGGAAGTGCGCCTGCACCACGGCCTCGGGGATCAAGTTGATGTCCGGCCAGTGCCAGTGTGGCTGCTGATCCTTGTCGATCAACCGCGCCCGCACACCTTCGCTGAATTCCGGGTGACGGCAGCAGTTCAGGCTCAAGGTGTATTCCATCTGGAACACCTGGGCCAGGGACAGGTGCCGCGCGCGCTGGATCTGTTCCCACACCAGGTGCGCGGTCAGCGGGCAGCCTTCGCTCAGGGTCTTGCCTGCGCGGCGGAGCAGCGGGTCGGTGTGATCGCGTAACTGGCTCAAGGCTCGCCACGCACAGCGTACATCCCCCACGTCCAGCCACTCGTCGATCTGCCCACGGCGCGGCAGCCATTGGGCTTCGGGCAACTGGCCGGCGGCTTCCTGGGCCAGGGCCTTGAGCAGGCTGTTGAGCTGCATGTCGGTCTGTTCCTGCCAGTTCAGTTGCAGCAGGCCTTCAAGCAGTTCGTCTTGTTGTTCATCCAGCAGGAAACGGTCAGCCAGGCCCAGGTCCAGGGCGTCGCGGCCATTCATATGGGCGCCGGTCAGGCCGAGGAACAACCCCAACTTGCCGGGCAGGCGAGACAGGAACCAACTGGCGCCCACGTCCGGGTACAGGCCGATGCTGATTTCCGGCATGGCCAGGCGGCTGCTCGGAGTGACGATGCGCACGGCGGCGCTTTGCAGCAAGCCCATGCCACCGCCCAGCACATAGCCGTGGCCCCAGCAGATCAGCGGTTTGGGATAGGTGTGCAGGCGGTAGTCGAGGCGGTACTCCGCGGCGAAAAATTGCGCGGCCAGCGCCGGTACTTCGCCGGGATGTTCACGGCAGGCCTGGGCCAGGCTGCGCACTTCGCCACCGGCGCAAAAAGCCTTGGGGCCATTGCCGCGCAGCAGCACGCAGACGATTTGCGGGTCTTTGGCCCAGGCGTCCAGGCGTTCGCTCAGGGCCAGGATCATCGGCAACGACAAGGCATTGAGGGATTTTTCCGCGTCCAGGCTGGCGATGCCAACGCGGGCGCCGCCGGTGCCAATCAGCTCTTCGAAGTGCAGGTTCATCATGACCTCAATCGAGAAAGTGAAGGTTCAGTATGATCGCTTCGCAGGAAAGTGCGGTATCTGCGTCAGATCAATTGACAAGCAAGGTCGGCTTTCCTAGGGTTCGCCTCATTCTTTTGACTAGACAGCGTAACCATGACCACCGACGACCGTATCAAACTCGAACCCAGCTGGAAACACGCCCTGCGTGACGAGTTCGACCAGCCGTACATGGCCCAGTTGCGGGAATTCCTGCGCCAGGAGCACGCGGCAGGCAAGGAGATCTACCCACCCGGCCCGATGATCTTCAACGCACTCAACTCAACGCCCCTGGACAAGGTCAAGGTGGTGATCCTCGGCCAGGACCCGTATCACGGCCCGGGCCAGGCCCACGGCTTGTGCTTCTCGGTGCAACCGGGCGTGCCGGCACCGCCGTCGCTGGTCAATATCTACAAAGAACTCAAGCGTGACCTGAACATCGACATTCCCAACCACGGCTACCTGCAAAGCTGGGCCGACCAGGGCGTGCTGATGATCAACACCACCATGACCGTGGAGCGCGCGAATGCCAACGCCCATGCGGGCAAGGGCTGGCAGTTCTTTACCGATCGGATTATTGAAGTGGTGAGCGAGCATCAGCCGCACCTGGTGTTCTTGCTGTGGGGCGCCCATGCGCAGGGCAAGCAGAAGCTGATCGACGCCACCAAGCACCTGGTGCTGACGTCGGTGCATCCGTCGCCGTTGTCGGCCTATAGAGGGTTTATTGGCTGCGGGCATTTCAGCCGCACCAACAAGTTTCTTGAGCAGAATGGCGAGACGCCGATCAATTGGGTGTTGCCGTCGCTCTGAGTCTTGTGTTCCGGTGGCTCAAACTCGGACCCTGGCCACGGTGTTGTCGCCGCTGTTGGCGACATAGGCCGTGCGGCCGTCTCGTGTCGCCGCAATGCCCCTGGGCCTGTTGAACCCCTCGAATGTACCGGAGATGCTTTGGCTGGTGGTATTGATGATGCTGATCCGGTCACCCTCGGTTTCGGTGACGTAGGCGAGTTCTCGCATGCTGTTAAACGCGATATCCCAGGGGTGTTGCAGGCGGGAGAGAATTTCGCTTTGGTGATAGGTGGTTGTGTCTCCTATATAAATCAAGCCCGCGTTTGGATAGAGGATGTAAATGCGCGCTGCGTGGATCGCGTGGGCGATAGTTGCTGGGGTGGCTACCAGTCCCGTATTGATGCTGGTGACCAATTGATTGGTCCCGAGATGGACGACGAACCAGTCTGCCTGGTCGTTGGCCAGGTGGGCTCGGGCATTGCCGGGCGCGATGGCGACAATGTCGGGGCCAACGGTAAATCTCAGTTTGGCGCGTTGTTGAGGGGGGGCGGTGGTGATCACATCCAGCTCGCCAGCTTTGTCAGGGACATACAGCCGCGATCCGCTCGAATTCAACGCAATGCCATTGATGAAGAAAAAACCCGTGATCGTCTCGATCACGTCAAACGTAACGGTGCTGATCACCTCGACCACGGGGTTGCCCGGGCGGTTTCCATAGCTGATATAGATCCGTGGTTGCGTGGGGTGCAGGGCCATCCACAGCGGGGTTCCGTGACCTTCAATGGTGTGGATGACGGAATCGCTGGCAGTATCAATGACCATGACAGATTCACGCGTACTCGAGATGTAGAGGCGTGCCCCATCCGCACTGACCACTATACGGCTGGGTGTGTCTGCAACGTTGATGAGGCTGATAATGCCTTTGGGTTCCTCATCGCCGTTCAATGTTCCAGTCGCTTGAAAGGGGGGCTGGGGGGATTTTCTGGTCATAATCCTTACCCTCTGAAGGTCAGTCTGAAGGCCCGACTCTAAAGGGCTGGGCTGGGACGATTGAGCCTCCAGCCCTTCCACTTGTCCAGCTGTGAATATTGACAGTTCCGACGGATGGCAGGTCAGGGCTGTCGGTTCCAGTGCCTGAACAACGGCTCCGCCAGAAACAACACAAACAACAAACGCATCACCTGCATCGCCGTCACCAACGGCACCGACAGTTGCAGGGTTTCCGCCGTCAGGCTCATTTCCGCGATTCCGCCTGGCATCATGCCCAGTGTCAGCGAACGCAGATCCAGATGTGTGAGCGCACTCAAGCCCACAGCCGCCAGCGTCGCAATCAACATGGTCAACGCCGTACCGATCAACGTACGTCCCATGAACAACGGCGCGCGCCGGAAGAACTGCCGGTTGAAGTGGCAGCCCAGGCCGCTGCCGATCAGCCACTGGCCAATCTGGCTGCCGCCGTCGGGCAGCCCGATGTGCAAGTCCCAGGTAATGCTGGCAGCGGCACTGACCAGCAGCGGTCCGAACAGCCAGGGGTTTGGCTGACGCAAACGCTGCCAACCCCAGGCCACCAGGGCGCCGACGGGAAACAGCAGCGCCAGCCAGGTCCAATCCACTGTCGCTGGATGGAACTGCGGGGCACCATCCCCCAGCAAATACTTAAACGCCGCCGGCACACAGAGCACCACCACCAATACCCGCAAACTTTGGCCCGCCGCGACGCGGCTGAGCACTGCGCCATTGCGTGCGCCGAGGTTGACCATCTCCCCCGACCCACCCGGCATGCTCGAGAAAAACGCCGTGGCGCGGTCTTCACCGCTGCGGCGCATCAACCACACACCCACAATGCTGGAGAGGCTGGTGACCAGCGCGCCGAAGAAGATCAGGCCGAAGTGGCTCATCACCTGCTCGATCACCACGGGGGTGAAGTGCAGGCCGATGCCGATGCCCACCACCCATTGGCCGCATTTGCGGCCGCCGGGAATTTCCGCGAGCTGCCAGGGTGTCAGGCAGCGCACCAGGATGATGGCCAGCAACGAGCCGACCATGTACGGCAGTGGCCAGCCGATCTGGCTGGCGAGGTACCCGCCCAGCAGACCGACCAGCGGTGTTGCCCACCAGTATTTGAACGTGGCCTCAGACATCGGCCACGGCACGACGCTGCAGGGAACGCTTGCGCCAGATGCGCAGTAGCGGGAACAACAGCATCAAGGCCGTCAGTACCCACACGCCGAAGGTGATCGGGCTCGACCAGAGGATCTGCAATTCGCCGTTGGAAATCGACAGCGCACGACGCAGGTTCTGCTCCATCAACCCGCCGAGGATAAAGCCCAGCAGCACCGGCGACAGCGGGAAATCCAGCTTGCGCAGGATGTAGCCGAAGATGCCGATGCCGACCATCAGGAACAGGTCGAAGGTGGTGGCGTGAACCGCGTACACACCGATCGCAGTGATGATGGCGATCACCGGCACCAGTGCCCAGTTCGGCACGGCAAGGATGCGGGTGAAGATGCGGATCATCGGGATGTTGAGGATCACCAGCATGATGTTGGCGATAAACAACGAGGCGATCAGGCCCCAGACGATGTCCGGTTGCTGTTGGAACAGCAGCGGGCCGGGGGTGATGTTGTACAGCGACAGGGCGCCGATCATCACCGCCGTGGTGCCCGAGCCGGGTACGCCGAGGGTCAGCATCGGCACCAGGGCGCCGCAGGCGGAAGCGCCGATCGCGGTTTCCGGAGCCGCGAGGCCGCGCATGTCGCCCTGGCCGAATTTACCGCTGGCACCGGCCAGGCGTTTTTCGGTCATGTAGGCCACGGCCGAGGCCAGTGTGGCACCCGCGCCCGGCAATACACCCATGATGAAACCCAGCAGGCCGCAGCGAATATTCACGACGAATACCGCGGAAGCTTCCTTCAGGTTGAACATCATGCGTCCGGTGGCTTTCACGGCTTCCTGGCCACGGTGGGTTTTTTCCAGCAGCAACAGGATCTCGCTGATGGAGAACAGGCCCAATACAAGCACCACGAACTGGATGCCGTCGGTCAGGTGGATGTTATCGCCGGTGAAGCGGTATACGCCGCTGTTGGCATCGATACCCACTGCTGACAGAAACAGGCCGATCAATGCCGCGACAAAGGTCTTCAGCGGCTTGTCACCGGCCATGCCGCCCAGGCAGACGATGGCAAACACCATCAGTACGAAATATTCCGCCGGGCCGAAGGCAATCGCCCATTTGGCCAGCAGCGGGGCGAACAGCACCATGCCGCAGGTGGCGATAAACGCACCGATGAACGAACTCCACGCCGACAGCGACAACGCCACGCCCGCCAGGCCTTTGCGAGCCATCGGGTAGCCGTCGAGGGTGGTCATCACGGTGGAAGCTTCACCCGGGATGTTCAACAGGATCGAGCTGATGCGCCCGCCGTATTCGCAGCCCAGGTACACGGCCGCCAACAGGATCAAGGCCGACTCAGGCGGCAGCCCCAGGGCAAATGCGATGGGGATCAACAGCGCTACGCCGTTGATCGGCCCAAGGCCCGGCAACAGGCCGACCACGGTGCCGATCAAGGTGCCGCACAGTGCGGTGATCAGGTTGTAAGGGGTCAGTGCAACGCCGAAGCCCTGGCCCAAATAGCTGAACGTATCCATATCAGTTCTCCAGAACTTCAAGCAGGCCGAGCGGCAGCGGTACATCCATGGCCTTGTCGAACAGCAGGTAAAGACCGATGCTCATCAAGGTCACGATCACCACGCTGGGCATCCAGCGGCCGCCATACAGGCGCGCCATCGGAATGCCGATCAGCATGCTGCTGAGGATGAACCCCAGGGGTTCGAAGGTGCCGGCGAAAATGATCAAAAGCGTCACGCAGACAGCGATCTTGACCAGTGTCTGGCGGTCCAGCGCGGGCTCTTCTTCTGTGTGCTTGGTGGGCTGTGGACGAAACAGCATGTAGATCAGGCCCAGGCCCATCAGCCCGAGCATCAGCAGCGGGTAGGCCCGAGGCCCTACCGGCTCGTAGGAAAACGACGCCTGATATGGCCAGGCCATCAGTGCGAGGCCGGCACAGACCAGCAACATCACTGAGGCGAAAATGCGTTGTAAGAGCATGGGAAACTCCTTGGAGACTCTTGTAGGCGCGAGCTTGCTCACGAAGAACGCCAGGACGTCGCGTTTATACAGGCAGCACGCGTCATCGTTGAAGTTTTTCGCGAGCAAGCCCGCTCCCACAGAGGGGCGATTACTGGATCAGGCCGAACTCTTTGGCCAGCACTTTGTAGTCAGCCACCTGTTTCTTCACGTAGGTGTCCAGCTCCGGGCCGGTCATGGCGAACGGGAACAGCTCGCGCTGGTCACGCAGCTTGGCGAACTCTTCGGAAGCCAGCAGTTTGTCGAAGGCGTCTTTCCACCAGGCATAGTCTTCGTCGCTGACTTTTGGCCCGAGGTAGAAGCCACGCACCACCGGCCAGACGATGTCGTAGCCTTGTTCCTTGGCGGTCGGGATGTTCTTCATTTCCGGCTCGTCCAGGCGTTCGTCGGAGAACACCGCCAGCAGGCGCATGTCACCACTGAGGATGTGCGGCATGGAGTCGGAGATGTCGGTACTGCCTACCTGGATATGGCCGCCGAGCAGGGCGGTGGCGATCTCGCCGCCGCCTTCCAGTGCCACGTAGCGCAGGTCACGCGGGTTGATGCCGGCGGCCTTGGCGATCAGGGCGGTTTGCATCCAGTCCTGGCTGCCGACGGTGCCGCCGGAACCGATGACCACGCTGCCCGGATCTTTCTTCAGGGCCTTGACCAGATCGTCGAGGTTTTTGTAGGGCGAATCGTTTTTCACCGCGATGGCACCGTAGCTGGTGCCGACGGCCGCGAGCCAGCGCACGGCGCTTTCATCGAAGCGGCCAAATTTGCCCTGGGCCAGGTTCAACAGCGAGCCGCTGGACCACGCCACAAGCGTGCCGGCGTCGGCCGGACGCTGCGCCACGACGGCGTTGTAGGCCACCGCGCCCACGCCGCCGGGCATGTAGGTCACGCGCATCGGCTTGCTCAACAGTTTCTCGTTGACCAGCGCGCTCTGCGCCAGTTTGCAGGTCAGGTCGAAACCACCGCCAGGGGACGCCGGGGCGATGCACTCCGGGCGCTTGGGCTCGGCGGCCAGCAGTTGGCTGGCGAACAGCATGCAGCTGGCCGTCAGGGCAAATTTACGCAGTGAAAGGGTCATGTTCATCTCCATCATTGTTGTTATGAGGTTGCTGTTACCAGAGTGCGACGCTGTAGCTCACCAGCAGGCGCACTTCATCCGCATCACGGGCCGAATAGTTGGAACGGTAGGTGGCATTGCGCAGACGCACGGCCACGTCCTTGAACGTGCCGCTTTGCACCACGTAGCGGATCTCACTGTTGCGTTCCCACTCCTTGCCGGTCTCGCCGTTCTTGAGCTTGATGTTGTCACCCGACAGGTAACGGCTCATGAAACTCAGGCCGGGAATCCCCAGCTTGGCGAAGTCGTAGTCGTAGCGGGCCTGCCAGGAGCGTTCTTCGGCGCCGGCAAAGTCGTTGATCTGCACGAAGTTGACAAGGTAAGGATCGCTACCGTCCACGTAGGGGAAGGCGCTGTCGCCGGACATGTGCTGGTAACCGGCGCTGAGCTTATGGCCATTGAGGGCATAGCTGAAGAGGCCGTTGAGGGAGGTGTTGTCGATCTTGCCGCCGCGCGCCGCGCCGGTGTCGTCACTGACGGCCAGGCGCAGGTCGGCGCCGAAGGTGCCGGGGCCCATCGGGCGCGAGGCCACGAGGCCGAGGAAATGCTGGCGGTACACGTCGTCGAGTTGGGCGAAGTGGTAGCTGCCGGTGATCTTGTCGGCGAACTTGTAGTCCACGCCGCCGAAGTCGAAATGCTTGCCGGTGGCGCCGCTGAGGAAGCGGCTGTTCTTGTTGTTGAGGCCGATGTCTTCGTAGTTGGTGTCGTCGCGGTCCTTGGCCTTGTTCAGGCGGCCGCCGGTGAACACCAGGTTCTTGAGTTCCCTGGAACTGAGCAGGCCGCCTTCAAACGTCTGCGGCAGGATGCGCCCGTCGTTGGGCTTGAGGATCGGCAATTCGGGGATCAGCGCGCCGATCTTCAGCTCGGTGGCGGAGATCTTCACTTTGCCGGTCAGGCCGAGTTTGGAGTATTCGTTGGCGGCGCGGCCGTCGTCGTGGGTCGGCAACAGCCCGGTGCCGGTGCGGTCGGGGCTGGAGTCGAGCTTGACTCCGAGCATGCCCAGCGCATCCACGCCGAAGCCGACCGTACCGTCGGTGTAGCCCGACTGCAGGTTGAGCATGAAGCCCTGGGCCCACTCGTCGCGCTTGGATTGTTGTGCGCTGGTGCCGTCGCGAAAGTCGCGGTTGAAATACATGTTGCGGGTTTCGAGGGTGGCGGTGCTGTCCTCGAAAAAGGCGGCCTGGCCTGCGGGCGAAAAGCCGGCGAGGGCGGCGGCACTGGCAAGGGCGGTCTGGGTGATACGAGAAGAACGAGCAGGCGGCTGTGTGCGCAGCATCGTGGGTGTACTCCGTTATTGTTCTTATTTTGGCGAAAACGCTTCGAGGCGTTTTTCGGGCGCTATGGGTGAAATAGCTCGGCAGGCGAAACCCACCGTGGCTGGATGCTAAAGGGCGAAGCTTTCACTAACCTTTCAGTCGCCTTTCAATGTTTTCGGGCTTCACAGCGCAGGCCGCGCCTGTAAACTCCCCGGCAAAGCGTGGCGCCGACCACCCCCGAACGAGGTAAAACCCCATGCGTGTCCTTCTGGTCGAAGACCATTTGCAGCTAGCCGAAAGTGTCGCCCAGGCGCTCAAGAGCACGGGTTTGACCGTCGACGTGTTGCACGACGGAGTGGCGGCGGACCTGGCCTTGAGCAGCGAGGAATACGCGGTGGCGATTCTCGATGTGGGCCTGCCGCGCATGGACGGTTTTGAAGTGTTGGCGCGCCTGCGGGCCCGTGGGAAAAATCTGCCGGTGTTGATGTTGACCGCACGCAGCGATGTGAAAGACCGCGTGCATGGCCTCAACCTGGGTGCGGATGACTACCTGGCCAAGCCGTTCGAACTGACGGAGCTGGAAGCCCGGGTCAAGGCGCTGCTGCGCCGTAGCGTGCTGGGCGGTGAGCGGCAACAGGCGTGTGGCGTGCTGATTTACGACCTGGACACGCGGCGCTTCACCCTGGGCGGCGAATTGCTGACGTTGACCTCCCGCGAGCAGGCGGTGCTTGAGGCGCTAATCGCGCGTCCTGGCCGGGTGATGAGCAAGGAGCAACTGGCCTCCCAGGTGTTTGGCCTGGATGAAGAGGCCAGCCCCGATGCCATCGAAATCTACGTGCACCGCCTGCGCAAGAAACTCGATGGCCAGCCTGTAGCCATCGTCACCTTCCGTGGCCTGGGGTACCTGCTGGAAGCCCGCGATGCATAAGCCCAGCAGCCTGCGCTGGCGCCTGCTGTGGAACCTGGCGCTGTTGCTGGTGGTGTTGATGATTGCCAGCGGCTTGAGCGCTTACTGGAATGGGCGCGAGGCGGCGGACACGGCTTACGACCGAACGCTGTTGGCCTCGGCGCGGACCATTGCGGCCGGCCTGTCCCACCGCGACGGTACCTTGAGTGCCGATGTGCCCTACGTCGCCCTGGATACGTTCGCCTACGACAGCGCCGGGCGGATCTACTACCAGGTCAACGATATTCACCAGAAGCTGATCTCCGGCTACGAAAACCTGCCGGGCCCGCCGCCGGGTACTCCACGCACCGATGACTATCCGGCGCTGGCGCGCTTTTATAACGCCAGGTATCAAGGCCAGAACGTGAGAGTGGTCAGCCTGCTCAAGGCAGTCTCCGAACCGAACATGAACGGCATGGCGGAAATCCGCGTGGCCGAAACCGACGAGGCGCGGGTGGCGATGGCGCGCAGCCTGATGGCCGATACCTTGCTGCGCCTGGGGATGCTGGCCATCGGTGCTTTGTTGTTGGTGTTCTTTGCCGTGAGTGCGGCGCTGCGGCCGTTGGAGCGCTTGCGCACGGCCGTGGAAGAGCGTCAGCCCGATGACCTGCGGCCATTGCCGCTGGTGGAGGTGCAGCATGAATTGGGCCCGCTGGTACATGCGCTCAACCATTTCACCGAACGCCTGCGCGGGCAGTTCGAGCGCCAGGCACAGTTTATTGCCGATGCCGCCCATGAGCTGCGCACTCCGTTGGCAGCGCTCAAGGCACGCTTGGAGCTTGGCCTGCGTGCCGAAGATCCGGCTACCTGGCGCACCACCCTGGAAACCGCAGCCCAGGGCACTGATCGCCTGACTCACCTGGCCAATCAATTGCTCTCGCTGGCGCGCATCGAAAACGGCGCCCGGGCGATTGCCGAAGGCGGGGCCCAGTTGCTGGACCTGAGCCAGTTGGCTCGCGAGCTGGGCATGGCCATGGCGCCGCTGGCCCATGCGCGTGGCGTGGCCCTGGCGCTGGAGGCGGATGAACCGGTGTGGCTGCGGGGCGAGCCCACCTTGTTGAACGAGTTGTTGAGCAACCTGGTGGACAACGCCCTGGCCCACACGCCCCCGGGCGGCAACGTGATCCTGCGGGTCACGGCGCCGGCGGTACTTGAGGTGGAAGATGACGGCCCGGGCATCCCGCTGGATGAGCGGGACCGAGTGTTCGAGCGCTTCTATCGGCGCAGCCAGCAGGGCTTGGGGGCGGGCTTGGGATTGGCGATTGTTGGCGAGATCTGCCGGGCACACCTGGCGCAGATCAGCTTGCATGACGGAGAGTTGGCGGGGTTGAAAGTGCGGGTCAGTTTTATCGCGGGGTAATCAGTAGAACATTGACCGTGCTTCATCCAGCTCGGCGCGCAAGGTGTCGCTGTAGGGGTCGAGTCGCAGTTTCTTGATCGCAGGTACCGTCGATATCGGTACGCTGGCCAGCGGGTGGTCAGTGTCGCGGTGGCAATACAACACGGCGACCTGCACCAGGTCGATATAGTCCAGGCGCTCGGAGTCGCGCTCAAGGTTCATGTACTGCGCCGGCAGGTTCACCAGCATTTCCGGGAAGTCCCAGCGCCGCAGCAGCTTGTCCCCCAGCAACGGGTGGATGCTTTCAATCACGTGATCGAGGCTGACCGGATCGGACAGCAGTTCATAGTGATCTTCGGCGAAGGTCAGGATCGGTAGCACGCCAATCTGGTGCACCAGCCCACCCAGCGCCGCCTGGTCAGGCTTCAACTGGCTGTGGTTGCGGCACAACGCATAGCTCACGCCGGCCACTTCCAGGCTGCGCCGCCAGACATCGCGCATCTTCTGTTCGACCACTTCGGAACGGGCGTGGAAGATCTGTTCCATCACCAGGCCGATCGCCAGGTTGCTGCTGTAGTTGGTGCCCAGGCGGGTGATGGCGGTGTGCAGGTCGGTGACTTCCTGGGTCGCGCGCAACAGCGGGCTGTTGACCACTTTGATCAGTCGCGCCGACAAGGCAGTGTCACGGCCGATCACTTTGCTCAGGTGGCTGATGCTGATGTCCGGGTCTTCGGCGGCCTGGCGAATGTTCAGGGCCACTTCCGGCAGCGTTGGCAGAACCAGGTCATCGTTATCGATGGCCACAACCAACGCCTGTTGGACTTTTTCCGCCAGCTTGTTCATTCAAGATCTCTAGGGTGTAGCAAAAAGGTACGACGATCAGCGCTGGATCTCGCGATCACGGTCCAGCTGGTAGGGCAGGTCGAGCAGCTGAAGGCCCGGGCCTTCCAGCGTGCCTACATGCACATCGCCACTCTCTGCTGCTTCGGCTTGCAGCACCGCTAGAAGTTCAATCGCCTGATCGGCACGGGCGGCAATCACCACCTCGCCGATGGCACTATTGTGATTCGGGGAAAACAGTGGGGTGCCGGGCTCAGGCAGCTCGCCGGCATTCAGGCTCAGGCGATACAGGCGACGCTTGAGTTTGCCCAAATACTGCATGCGCGCGACGATTTCCTGGCCGGTGTAGCAGCCTTTCTTGAAGCTGACGCCGCCGACGGCTTGCAGGTTGAGCATCTGCGGGATGAACAGTTCGCGGGTCTGGGGCATGACCTGGCCGATACCGGCACGGATCTGGCCCAGCAGCCATTGGTTCAGTTCACCTTCGTTCAATTGTGCGGCGAGTTGGCTGTGCAGGGTTTGAGCTTGGGCGGCGGGAGCCCAGAGTTCGGCACGGCCCGGCGATACGCGGATGGCGATCAGGTCGTCGCTGCGCACCACGCTGTCGGTCTCGGCGGGTAGTTGGAGGCCGAGGCCGGCCAGTACCTGATCGGCATCCGACACACCGAAACGCGCCCAGGCAGCGCTTTCGTCGGTGAGTTTGGATTTGGAGAACACGGCGTACTTTTTCAGGTCCGCCAGTTGTGGCTCCAGCAGTTCGGTGGCCATGGCCAGCAACACGCCATCGCCTTGCAGCAGGATGCGGAAGCTCGACTGCATGCGCCCTTTCTGGGTGCAGCGCGCGCCCAGGCTGGCCTGGGTGTCACTCAGGTAGTTAAGGTTGCAGGTCAGTTGTCCCTGGAGGAACTTGGCAGCGTCGGCACCGCGGACGGCGAGAACGCCTTCGTGGGACAGGGGGCAGAAAAAAGCAGAGTCAGCCATGGGTCATCGCAGGTTAAAAAGTCATGAGTGCATCATAGAGGGGCGCCCGGCAAATGGATAGTTTCCGTATGGCCGACCAAAGCCGACTGTTCCAGGCAGCTTCGGCCTGTATACTTGCGCTCTATTTGAGGAGCGCTCCATGGTCGAAGATGTAGAACTCAATCGCCTCTACTGGCACAGCCGCCGCGGCATGCTTGAACTGGACGTGTTGCTGGTACCGTTCGTCAGGGAGGTCTATCCGCACCTCAACGACGTCGACCGCGACTGCTACCGCAAGCTGCTGGAATGCGAGGATCAGGACATGTTCGGCTGGTTCATGGAACGCGCCGAATCGGAAGACCCGGAGCTGCAGCGCATGGTTCGGATGATTCTGGATCGTGTCCAGCCCAAGTAATACGTTCGAATGCCGCTGGCACGCCTCCGGGCAGTTGCTGGCGGCTTATCTTTTCGCCCAGGCGTTCGCACTGGGTGCGCTGTGGTTTCTCGATGTGTCCCGGTGGTTCGGAGCCTTTGGCGCCTTGTTGTGCCTGGCCCATGCCGGTTGGGTATTGCCGCGTCATATCCTGCTGACTCACCGTTCGTCGATCCGTGGCCTGCGTCGCGACGAGGATGGCTGGCAGTTGTGGAGCGCCGCGCGTGGCTGGCACAGCGTGCAACTGCGCCCCGACAGCCTGGCGTTGCCGTTGATCGTGGTGCTGCGCTTTCGGGTGCAGGGTGACTGGCGGGTGCGTTCGATCTGCGTGCCACGGGATTCGCAGGCTACCGATGTGCATCGGCGCCTGCGGGTGCGCTTGAAATTCAGCCGCCGTAGGTGGTTGGCACCAGAATAGTGTCGCGCGCTTCGGGCAGCATTTGCGGGTAGTCGAGGGTGTAATGCAATCCCCGGCTTTCCTTGCGCTCCATGGCCGAGCGGATCATCAGTTCCGCCACCTGGGCCAGGTTGCGCAGCTCGATCAGGTCGCGGCTGACTTTATAGTTGCTGTAGAACTCGTCGATCTCATCCAGCAACAGTCGAACCCGGTGCTGCGCCCGCGCCAGGCGCTTGTTGGTGCGCACGATGCCCACGTAGTCCCACATGAAGCGCCGCAACTCGTCCCAGTTGTGGGCGATGATCACGTCTTCGTCCGAATCGGTCACCTGGCTGGCGTCCCAGCGGGGCAGGGCGGCCGGCACCGGGATGCGCGGCAGCTGTTCAAGGATGTCGGCGGCGGCGGAGCGGGCGTACACGAAACACTCCAGCAACGAATTGCTGGCCATGCGGTTGGCGCCGTGCAGGCCGGTGAAGCTGGTTTCGCCAATGGCGTACAGGCCGGGCACGTCGGTGCGGCCGTTCTGGTCGACCATCACGCCGCCGCAGGTGTAGTGCGCCGCCGGGACGACCGGGATCGGGCCCTTGGTGATGTCGATATTGAACGCCAGGCAGCGCTCGTAGACCGTCGGGAAATGGGTCTTGATGAAGGCTTCGGGCTTGTGGCTGATGTCCAGGTAGACGCAGTCGATGCCCAGGCGCTTCATTTCATGGTCAATGGCCCGGGCGACGATGTCCCGCGGGGCCAGTTCTGCTCGTGGGTCGAAGCGCTGCATGAAACGTTCGCCGTTGGGCAGCTTCAGGTGTGCGCCTTCGCCGCGCAGGGCTTCGGTGATCAGGAAGCTCTTGGCCTGCGGGTGATACAGGCAAGTGGGGTGGAACTGGTTGAATTCCAGGTTCGCCACTCGGCAGCCCGAACGCCAGGCCATGGCAATGCCGTCACCGCAGGCGCCGTCGGGGTTGCTGGTATAGAGGTAGACCTTCGCTGCGCCGCCCGAGGCGAGAATGGTGAAGCGCGCGCCGTAGGTGTCGACTTCGCCGCTGGCCCGGTTGAGCACGTAGGCGCCGAGGCAGCGTTCGCCCGGCAGGCCAAGGCGCTTTTCGGTGATCAGGTCGACGGCGACCCGCTGTTCCAGCAGTTCGATGTTGGGGCGTTGCCGGGCCTGGGCGAGCAGGGTCTTGAAGATCGCGGCGCCGGTGGCGTCGGCGGCATGGATGATCCGCCGATGGCTGTGGCCGCCTTCGCGGGTCAGGTGGAACTCGAAGCCGCCGTCGTCGGTGCCGGAATGTTCGTCGCGGGTGAAGGGCACGCCCTGGTCGATCAGCCACTGGATGGCTTCGCGGCTATGCTCGACGGTGAAGCGCACCGCCTCTTCATTGCACAGGCCGCCGCCGGCATTCAGGGTGTCTTCGACGTGGGATTGCACCGTGTCGGTGTCATCGAGCACCGCGGCGACACCGCCTTGGGCCCAGAACGTCGAGCCATTGGCGAGGTCGCCCTTGCTCAGTACGGCTATGCGCAGGTGGCCCGGCAGGGTCAGTGCAAGGCTCAAGCCCGCGGCGCCGCTGCCAATCACCAGGACATCGTGTTGAAACTGTTGGCTCATTTGAAGGATTCCGCAAAAAGCGATCCGTAGGGGGGCGCAAGCAGGACGCCTGGATCGGCGAATCAAAGGGTGACACGGCCCACTAGTATATAGAGGGGGGGAGCGGCACAATAGCCGGGCATTCGTGGCATTGTGAGACTACGGGCAACGAACTGCACGGCTTTCATGAAACGGACAGCGATTGGGATGGGAACTTTTTGCATAGGCCCCGACTCAATAGCAGGATGCCCGAAAGCTGGGAACACGCTGGATTTGCTGAGCCGCGTCTGTGTCAGGCGCGTCAGGAAACTGGCGACAGATTATTCGCGCAGCCGGCATTGCCCGCGCTGCGTTTTTCGTGTGTGCCAAATCAGTGCGCGCCGGAAACTTGCTTGGAGGGGGAGAACTTTTGCGAAAAGTCCGAGTCTATGTTTGCAAGCCTGATCGATTAGTTATGCAAGCCTCCTTCAAGTACAACGAGGAGTGTTCATGCTAACCCAGGAAGAGGATCAGCAGCTGGTCGAGCGCGTTCAACGCGGCGACAAGCGGGCATTTGATCTGCTAGTGCTGAAATACCAGCACAAAATTCTCGGGTTGATCGTGCGGTTTGTGCACGACACCCATGAAGCGCAGGACGTTGCACAGGAAGCCTTTATCAAGGCGTACCGTGCACTCGGTAATTTCCGCGGTGACAGTGCGTTTTACACGTGGCTGTATCGCATCGCCATTAACACGGCGAAGAACTATCTGGTTTCTCGCGGTCGCCGCCCGCCGGATAGTGATGTTAGTTCGGAAGATGCTGAATTTTATGATGGTGATCACGGCCTCAAGGATCTCGAGTCGCCGGAGCGTGCATTGCTGCGCGACGAGATCGAAGGAACCGTCCATCGCACTATTCAACAACTGCCAGAAGATTTGCGTACGGCGTTAACTTTACGTGAATTCGATGGTCTGAGTTACGAAGACATTGCGAGCGTCATGCAATGTCCGGTGGGTACCGTACGCTCCCGGATCTTCCGGGCTCGGGAAGCCATCGATAAAGCCCTGCAGCCGTTGTTGCAGGAAAACTGAGACAGCGGCGACAGCCAAGAGAGGAACCGCCATGAGTCGTGATGCCCTGCAGGAATCGCTGTCCGCAGTGATGGATAACGAAGCGGATGAACTGGAACTTCGTCGAGTGCTTAATGCATTTGATGATGCCGAAACCCGTGATACCTGGTCTCGTTACCAAGTCGCTCGGGCGGTGATGCACAAGGATCTTCTAATCCCTCGTCTGGATATTGCTGCGGCCGTTTCTGCTGCACTGGCTGATGAAGCCGTTCCGGCAAAAGCTGCTCGCGGTCCTTGGCGTAGCCTGGGCCGTCTGGCAGTCGCTGCTTCGGTGACCGTCGCTGTATTGGCAGGTGTTCGCCTGTACAACCAGGACGAAATCGCCGGTGCCGAACTGGCCCAGCAGACCCAGCAACCGGTCATGGCCGGCCCGCAGGTCAAGGGTCCAGCCGTATTGGCCGGCTACAAGGAAAGCTCCGATACCACCGGGCCTATGGCCAACGGTGTACTTCAAGGGCAATCCGGCTGGCAGGATCAGCGTCTTCCAGGCTACCTGCGCCAACACGCACAGGAATCGGCCTTGAAAGGCACTGAAAGCGCTCTGCCTTACGCTCGCGCTGCAAGCCTGGAAAACCGCTAGTCCGCCAAGGAGCTTTATGCGCGCCATACCGCTCCTTGCGCTTTTGCTCAGTGGCTGGTTTGCAGTCCCCGCCCATGCCGATGAAGCCCAAGACTGGCTGACGCGTCTTGGGCGGGCGGAGCAGCAGCAAAGCTTTCAGGGCACCTTCATCTACGAGCGTAACGGTAGTTTTTCTACCCATGACATCTGGCATCGTGTCCAGAATGGTCAGGTCCGTGAGCGGCTTTTGCAGCTCGATGGTTCTGCCCAGGAAGTCCTGCGCGTCGATGGCCGTACCCAATGCGTGAGCGGCACGCTGGTTGCCGGGCTTGGGGGCTCCCCCAATACCTCTGCGCGTACCCTTGATCCGCAAAAACTCAAAGCGTTCTACGATCTTGCCGTCATCGGCAAATCGCGCGTGGCCGGTCGGAATGCGGTGATCGTCTCCGTGACCCCCCGCGATCAATACCGTTATGGTTTTGAGCTGCATCTGGATCGTGAAACTGCGCTGCCATTGAAGTCATTGTTGCTTAACGACCAGGGCCAGTTGCTGGAGCGTTTCCAGTTCACCCAGCTCAATACATCGGTGCCTGACGATCGTGATTTGCAGCCCAGTGGCGAATGCACGCCGGTGGCGGTGACCAACGCCAAGGCCCCGGAGGTCGAGATCCCTCAGGATTGGCGCCTCGACTGGTTGCCACCAGGCTTTCAGTTGGTCAACAGCAGTGCCCATAAAGACTCCCACACCAAGGTAACCGTCAGCAGTCTGATGTATGACGATGGTCTGGCGCGTTTTTCGGTATTCCTGGAGCCGCTTAACGGTGCGACCGTAAACGAGACCCGCACCCAGTTGGGCCCGACAGTCGCCGTTTCACGGCGGTTGAATACCCTGGAAGGCGAGGTGATGGTGACCGTCGTCGGCGAGATCCCGATTGGCACCGCCGAGCGAATTGCGCTGTCACTACGCAGTGGCACCGTGCCCGCCAAGCCTTGAGTTGTTAATCCTATGTTCATCCTGATATTTCAATGTTGCGCAGGAGATAGTCGATGCCTGCCTCTGCCGAGAGCATGAAATGTCTGGATCATTTTTTTCACTTGCTAATATCCCCTATGTTTTTTATAGGTCAGGGCTTAACGGCCCTGGCCTTGTTTTGTTCGCGGAACAAAAATGTCGGTCGCAGTTTTTCGGCGTTTATTGAACCCTGTCGCTCAACCCTGCTCGTCGTAACGGGAGCTGTATGTCGATACCACGTTTGAAGTCTTACCTATCCATAGTCGCCACGGTGCTGGTGCTGGGTCAGGCCGTTACCGCGCAAGCGGCCGAGCTGCCTGACTTCACCCAGCTGGTGGAGCAGGCGTCGCCTGCCGTGGTGAACATCAGTACTACGCAGAAGCTGCCGGATCGTAAGGTCTCCAACCAGCAGATGCCCGACCTGGAAGGCCTGCCGCCGATGCTGCGGGAGTTCTTCGAACGCGGCATGCCCCAGCCGCGCACGCCGCGTGGCGGTGGTGGCGGCCAGCGTGAGGCCCAGTCCCTGGGCTCGGGCTTCATCATCTCGCCTGACGGCTACATCCTCACCAACAACCACGTGATTGCCGACGCCGACGAGATCCTGGTGCGCCTGGCGGACCGCAGTGAGCTGAAAGCCAAGCTGGTGGGCACCGACCCACGTTCCGACGTTGCCCTGCTGAAAATCGAAGGCAAGGACCTGCCGGTGCTGAAACTGGGCAAATCCCAGGACCTGAAAGCCGGCCAATGGGTCGTCGCCATCGGTTCGCCGTTTGGTTTTGACCATACTGTGACCCAGGGTATCGTCAGCGCCATCGGTCGCAGCCTGCCGAACGAAAACTACGTGCCGTTCATCCAGACCGACGTGCCGATCAACCCGGGCAACTCCGGCGGTCCGTTGTTCAACCTGGCGGGTGAAGTCGTTGGCATCAACTCGCAGATCTACACCCGCTCCGGTGGTTTCATGGGCGTTTCGTTCGCGATTCCGATCGATGTGGCCATGGACGTATCCAACCAGCTGAAAACCGGTGGCAAAGTCAGCCGCGGCTGGCTGGGCGTGGTGATCCAGGAAGTGAACAAGGACCTGGCTGAATCCTTCGGTCTCGACAAGCCGGCCGGTGCCCTGGTCGCGCAGATCCAGGACGATGGCCCTGCTGCCAAAGGTGGCCTGCAAGTCGGTGACGTGATCCTGAGCATGAACGGCCAGCCGATCGTCATGTCTGCGGACTTGCCACACCTGGTGGGCGCGCTCAAGGCCGGTAGCAAGGCCAAGCTGGAAGTGATTCGTGACGGCAAGCGCCAGAACGTCGAACTGACCGTCGGTGCGATCCCGGAAGAAGGCGCGGCGCTGGATGCGCTGGGCAACAGCAAGCCAGGTGCCGAGCGCAGCAGCAATCGCCTGGGCATTGCTGTAGTCGAGTTGACCGACGAACAGAAAAAGAGCTTCGACCTCAAGAGCGGTGTAGTGATCAAGGAAGTCCAGGACGGTCCTGCCTCCCTGATCGGCCTGCAACCAGGTGATGTCATCACCCACCTGAACAACCAGGCTATCAACTCCACCAAAGAGTTCACCGACATCGCCAAGGCGCTGCCGAAGAACCGTTCGGTGTCGATGCGCGTCCTGCGTCAGGGGCGTGCCAGCTTCATTACCTTCAAACTGGCCGAGTAATCCGCTAGTCCAATAAAAAGCCCCGCTCTCGATGTTCGAGAGCGGGGCTTTTTTGTGGCTGAAAGGTTTAGCCCATCATGTCTTTGACCATGCGTTCCTGGTCGATCAGTTCACGCTGGCGTGCGTCGATACGTGACGAAAGCGGGAAGTTGCTGCCGGCGCGACGCTTGGCGAAATCCAATTGCTGGATGGCCTGCTTGAAATCTCCCACCAGCGCGAAGTACTCGGCCCGGGCCTGATGCAGGCCGATGATATTGCCCGACAAGCCACGGGTTTCCGCAACCTGGTACCAGACGTCCGGATCGTCCGGGCGAGACTTCAACAATCCTTCCAGGGCTTTTTCCGCGTCAGCGTTGCGGTTCTGCTTGAGCAGCAGATCCACACGAACCTGGTTCAGCGGATAGTTGCCTGGATATTGCGTCAACATTCGGTCCGTACGCTGCTGGGCATCCGGCAGGCGATTGTTGGTCATGTCCAGCTCGATCTGCGCCAGGTTGTAGGTGATGTCGTTGGGCGCCTTGGCCAGCAGCGGCTTGAGGTTTTCCCGGGCCAGGTTGAACTGGGCACCCTTGATCTGAGCGATGGCGAGGCCATAACGCGCGATATCGTTCTTCGGATTTTCATCCAGCTGGGCCTGGAAACGTTTGGCGGCCAGCCCCGGAGTGTCTTCGTAATACAGTTGCACTCGAGCACGGATCAGTTGATAGCGCAGGCTGTCCTCAATGCCACCCAGCTTGGCTTGCTCCGCACGGTTGCGGGTGTCGGCGATCCGCGATTCGGTTACCGGGTGAGTCAGCAGGAATTCAGGCGGCTTGGCATCGAAACGGTACTGGCGCATCAAGCGCTCGAACATGGTTGGCATGGACCGTGGGTCGTAGCCGGCTTTCTCCAGGTTGAGAATGCCGATGCGGTCAGCCTCTTGCTCGTTTTGCCGGGAAAAGCGCCGTTGCTCCTGGATCGCGGCGGCCTGGCTGCCGGCGATCGCGGCAATGCCCGCATCGCCTGCGCCAGCGGCGGCAGCGATGATGCCGCCGAGCAGCGCAGCCATCATCGGGATCTGCATGCGCTGCTGTGCTTCCACGCCTCGTGCGAAGTGACGTTGGGACAAGTGAGCCAGTTCGTGGGCCAGTACCGAGGCATATTCGCCTTCGGTCTGGGCGTTGAGGAACAGGCCGCCGTTGACCCCGACGATGCCGCCCGGTGCGGCAAAGGCGTTCAACTGCGGGCTGTTGATCAGAATGAATTCCAGGCGCCGGTCATTGACCTGGCTGGTTTCCACCAGCTTATAAACGCTGGATTCGACGTAATCCTTGAGCTGCGGGTCGTTGAGTTGCGAGACCTGGCCACGCAGGTAGGCCAGCCATGCCCGACCCAGATCGTATTCCTGTTTTGGCGAGACAATGGCAGAACTGGCGTCGCCAAGTGACGGCAGGTCGTCGGCGAAGCCTGGAGAGGCAAGCAGGCAAGCCAGCGTCAGCAGGGTAGGGCGCAAAAAAGTCATGCACAAAGCCTTTCGACAAAGAGCTTACTGTAGCCGGACACTGAGCTTCGGACCAGATATTCTAAGCGCCCTCGACGCCCACCCGGAGTTAGACCATGACCGACGCTGTAGCCTTCGATGCCGAACTGGATGCCAGTGGCCTTAACTGCCCGCTGCCGTTGCTCAAGGCCAAGCTGGAGCTCAATCGGCTGGCCAGCGGCGCGGTGCTCAAGGTGATCGCCACGGACGCTGGCTCCCAGCGGGACTTTCGTACGTTTGCCAAGCTGGCCGGCCACACCCTGCTGCATGAAGAAGACGAAGCGGGCGTCTATCGTTACTGGTTGCGCAAGGCCTGAATCGCTTGAATATGCTGTCCTTATCGCCTGAGGTTTATTGATGTTCAAAGTGTTACGTGACTGGATTCAGCGCTACTTCTCCGACGAAGAAGCCGTGGTGCTGGCCGTCCTGCTGTTTCTTGCCTTTACGGCCGTGCTCACTTTGGGCGGCATGCTGGCGCCGGTACTGGCGGGGATGGTGCTGGCGTACCTGATGCAAGGCCTGGTCTCCATCCTGGAGCGTCTGCGCTTGCCGGGTGGGGCAGCGGTGGGTCTGGTATTTGCCTTGTTCATGGGGCTGTTGCTGGTATTTATCGTGATCGTGGTGCCTTTGCTGTGGCACCAGTTGATCACCTTGTTCAACGAGCTACCGGGTATGCTCGCCAAGTGGCAGTCATTGCTGCTGCTGTTGCCTGAGCGCTATCCGCACCTTGTGTCGGACGAGCAGGTCCTGCAGGCCATTGAGGTGGCTCGCGGCGAAATCGGAAAGTTCGGACAGTGGGCGCTGACCTTTTCCCTTTCGAGCTTGCCGCTGCTGGTCAACATCATGATCTACCTGGTACTGGTGCCGATCCTGGTGTTTTTCTTCCTCAAGGACCGCGAGATGATCGGTCGCTGGGTGCGTGGCTATCTGCCCCGTGAGCGTGCGCTGATTACCCGGGTCGCCGAGGAAATGAACCGGCAGATTGCCAACTACATCCGCGGCAAGGTTATCGAGATTTTTATCTGCGGTGGCGTCACTTACATCGGTTTTGTCGCGCTGGGGCTTAACTACGCTGCCCTGTTGGCGCTGCTGGTGGGTGTTTCAGTGGTGGTGCCATACGTTGGCGCGGTGGTGGTGACGGTGCCGGTGATGTTGATCGCGCTGTTCCAGTGGGGCTGGAGTGATCAGTTCATCTACCTGATGGCGGTGTACGGCATCATCCAGGTGCTGGACGGCAACGTGCTGGTGCCGCTGCTGTTCTCCGAGGCGGTGAACCTGCATCCGGTGGCGATCATCTGTGCGGTGTTGTTGTTTGGCGGGTTGTGGGGCTTCTGGGGGGTGTTCTTTGCGATTCCCCTGGCGACGCTGTTCAAGGCAGTGCTGGATGCCTGGCCTCGGCAGGAGCCGGTGGTGGCGCCGTTACTCTGATATTTGTGGTGCCGGTGCAGGGCCTCATCGCGGGCAAGCCCGGCTCCCACATTGACTGAGTTGTCCTGTCGAACAATGATCACAGGTGGGAGCTGGCTTGGCTGCGATAGCTATTTCAAAGCCAGCAGGTGAATCAAGCCTGGTTCAGCGCCTGCGCCGCTTCGAGCACTGCATCCACATGGCCTGGCACTTTCACACCGCGCCATTCCTGGCGCAGTACGCCATTCTTGTCGATCAGGAAGGTGCTGCGATCAACACCCAGGTATTCCTTGCCATACAGCTTCTTCAGCTTGATCACATCAAACAGCTGGCAAACCGCTTCGTCCTTGTCGCTGATCAGCTCAAAGGGGAATTCCTGCTTTGCCTTGAAGTTCTCGTGGGACTTCACGCTGTCCCGGGACACGCCAAACACCTCGGTGTTGGCCGCCTTGAACGCAGCATGCTGGTCACGGAAGCCCTGGCCTTCAGTGGTGCAGCCCGGGGTGCTGTCTTTCGGGTAGAAGTAGATCACCACTTGCTTGCCCTTGAGCCCGGCGAGGCTGAAGGTTTGCCCGCTGGTGGCCTGGGCTTCGAAGTCGGCTACCGGTTGGTCGATCACTACAGACATGAAGACTTCCTTACATAGGGTTCTGTGGGCGCCAAGGCTCGATCAGTGCGTCGAGGTTCAGGGCATCGGCGAAATCCAGGAACTGGTCGCGCAGCCAACTGATCTGTACGCCGGCCGGCAAGGTCACGGTAAAGGTGGCGTTGAGCATGGTGCCGCCGGTCTGCGGAGCCTGATAGGTGTCGCAGGTCAGGTTTTCCAGCTCGACGTTGTGGTCGATAAAGAACTGGCACAGCTCGTTGACGATGTCCGAGCGGTAGGCCGAACTGACATAGGCCACGTAGGGCAGGGCCTGTGGACGGTTCTCCAGGGCGGCGCTGCGCACCACGTTGACCGTGAAGTCATGCTTCTTCGCCAAACCCGGTAAACCGGTTTCAAGGCGGGCCAGGGCATCCCAGGTCCCGGAAATCTGCAGGACCAGCGCACTGCACTCGCCATGGCGGGTCAGGCGGGAGGTCACGACGGCGCAGCGGTTTTCATGGCTGGCGCGGCACAGGACGTTAGTCAGCTCCATGGGGTTGGCGCCAAGGGCACTGATGACAAGGAATTGTTCGCGGACTGTGGGGGTGGACATGCAGCCTTCCTAAAACGATGAGCGGTCGATACGATGCAAGCGGTATCAATCAAAGGATGAAGGGTAGCGAAAACCATCGCCAAGGGCTAGGAGGTGGCGTTTTCATTACGTAATCAGCTTCATCAAACCCCGCTTTGGCAGAATGATGGCGCTGCCGCGAACTAAGTTGATCCAGAACGCATCCTCAGGCGGTACTTCGCTTGTACAAGCATCTTGGCGCCAGTACCATTACCGCTCTCTTTTTCCGGCAGGAGCGGTTGCATGATTGCGGGCAGTATGGTGGCACTGGTCACACCCATGGATGCACAAGGTAATCTCGACTGGGACAGCCTGGGCAAACTGGTGGACTTCCACCTGCAAGAGGGCACCAACGCCATCGTGGCGGTCGGCACCACAGGTGAATCGGCCACACTGGATGTGGAAGAACACATCGAAGTGATCGAGTTCGTGGTCAAGCGCGTTGCAGGGCGCATTGCTGTCATCGCCGGCACGGGCGCCAATTCGACCCGCGAAGCGATCGAATTGACCAGCAACGCCAAGAAAGCCGGCGCCGATGCCTGCCTGCTGGTGACGCCGTACTACAACAAGCCGACCCAGGAAGGCCTGTACCTGCACTTCCGCGCCGTTGCCGAAGCGGTCGATATCCCGCAGATCCTCTACAACGTACCCGGTCGCACCGCCTGCGACATGAAGGCCGAGACCGTGATCCGCCTGTCCACCGTACCGAACATCATCGGTATCAAGGAAGCCACCGGTGACCTGCAGCGCGCCAAGGACATCCTGGCCGGCGTCAGCAGCGACTTCCTGGTGTACTCCGGTGATGACGCCACGGCGGTCGAGCTGATCCTGCTGGGCGGCAAAGGCAACATCTCGGTGACTGCCAACGTTGCACCGCGCGCCATGAGCGAGCTGTGTGCCGCGGCCATCGCCGGTGATGCGGTCAAGGCCCGGGCGATCCACGAACAACTGGCACCGCTCAACAAAACCCTGTTTATCGAATCCAACCCTATCCCCGTGAAATGGGCGCTGCATGAGATGGGCCTGATGCCGGACGGTATCCGTCTGCCGCTCACCTGGCTCAGCGAAGCCTGTCACGAACCGCTGCGACAGGCCCTGCGCCAGTCCGGCGTCCTGGTTTAATTGAGGAAGCACTACGCATGAAGCGATTGGCCGGACTTTCCGCACTTGCCTTGATTATCTCCAGCACCAGTGGCTGCGGTTGGATCTGGGGCCCGGAAGGCTACTTCCGCGACCGCGGTAGCGATTACCTGGAAGCCCAACAAACCGCCCCGATGAAATTGCCGCCGGACGTCAATGTCGCCAAGCGCCTTGACCCGTTGCTGCCGATTCCGCGCAACGTGGCCGACGACACCGTCAAGGGTGAATACGAAGTGCCGCGTCCACAGCCGTTGTCGGCCGTGGCCGACGCCAGCGACTACAGCCTGCAGAAGAGCGGCGACACCCGTTGGGTCATGGCCCAGCGCCCACCTGCCGAAGTCTGGCCGGTGGCGGTCCAGTTCTTCCAGGACAACGGTTTCCGCATTGACGAACAACGCCCGCAGACCGGTGAGTTCACCACCGCGTGGCAGCACACCAGCGAACTGTCGGCATCCATGGCCAAGCGCCTGCAGGCCGGTGGTGTAGCCAATGACAGCGAAGCCCGCATCCGCGTGCGTATCGAGCCAGGCGTGCAACGCAACACCAGTGAAGTCTACGTAGTCAGCGCCGAGCGTCCTGCCGGCAGCACCGCCAACGTCGATTTCACCCCACGTTCGGTCAACACCGGCGTGGACGCTGCCCTGGTCGACGAAATGCTCGCCAGCATGAGCCGTATTTCCGAGAAGGGCGGCTCCGTCTCCCTGCTCGCCGCCGGTAGCTTTGACACACCTAGCCGCGTCAGCCTCAGCGAAGACGGCAGCGGCAACGTGGTGCTCAACCTGGGTGAAGACCTGGACCGCGCCTGGTCGAGTGTCGGCCGCGCGCTGGAGCACGGCGAATGGCGCGTTGAAGACATCAACCGCAGCCTGGGCCTGTACTACATCAACCTGGCCGAAAAAGCCGAGAAGAAAGACGACGAGCCAGGTTTCTTCAGCAAGTTGTTCGGCAGCAAGCCGACCAAGGAAGAGATCGAGACTCGCGCCGAGCGTTACCAGGTTCGTTTGAGCAAGGTAGGCGAAAGCGTGCAAGTCACCGTCGAGAAAAACATCAACACCGTGGCGCCGGCAGAAGTGGCGCGCAAAGTGTTGGGCGTGATTCAGGACAACCTGGGCTGATCCGATGCGTTTTGCCGTTCTCGGCAGCGGTAGCCAAGGGAACGGCACGCTTGTAGCCCATGACGACACGTACGTCCTGGTGGATTGTGGTTTCTCCCTGCGGGAAACCGAGCGGCGCCTGCTGCGCCTGGGGGTTCACCCCGCGCAGCTGAGCGCGATTCTGGTGACCCACGAACATGCCGACCACGTGCATGGCGTGGGTTTGCTGTCTCGGCGCTACAATCTTCCGGTGTACCTGAGTCGCGGCACCTTGCGCGGGATGCGCAAACCGATTGAGCCCGCAGGTTTGCTGGCCGGTGGCGAACAATTGCAGATCGGTGCCTTGAGCATCGATGTGATTGAAGTGGCCCACGATGCCCAGGAACCGACGCAATACGTATTCAGTGACGGTGAACGGCGTTTTGGCCTGCTCACTGACCTGGGTTCGTACTGCGCCAAGGTGCTGGACGGTTACCGGGACCTCGACGCATTGATGATCGAGTCCAACCACTGCCGTGACCTGCTTGCGCGTGGCCACTACCCGGCCTTTCTCAAGCAGCGGGTCGGCGGGCAGTTTGGACATTTGAATAACCACCAGGCGGCGTACCTGGTGTATGAGTTGGGCTGGCAAGACCTGCAACACCTGGTCCTGGCCCACCTGAGCAGCAAGAACAACCTGCCGCAGCTGGCCCGGCAATGTTTTGTCGACACCCTTGGGTGCGACCCGGACTGGCTGCAACTGGCCGATCAAGATTCAGGGCTCGACTGGCGACACATCGCCTAGCCCACCTACTTAGCAAGCGGAGCCCATCATGGAAAAACGTGAAGAACTCTACCGCGGCAAAGCCAAATCGGTTTACAAGACCGACGACGCCAACCGCTTGATCCTGCTGTTTCGCAACGACACCTCGGCGTTCGACGGCAAGCGCATCGAACAGCTCGACCGCAAAGGCATGGTGAACAACAAGTTCAACGCCTTCATCATGCAGAAACTCGAAGCGGCCGGCATTCCGACCCAATTCGACAAACTGCTGGGCGACAACGAATGCCTGGTGAAAAAACTCGACATGATCCCGGTCGAGTGCGTCGTGCGTAACTATGCGGCCGGCAGCCTGGTGAAGCGTTTGGGCGTGGAGGAGGGCCTCAAGCTCAACCCCTACACCTTCGAACTGTTCCTGAAAGACGACGCCAAGGGTGACCCGTTCATCAACGAATCCCACGTGGTGGCATTTGGTTGGGGCACGGCTGAACAACTGGCGCGCATGAAAGAACTGTCGCT
This sequence comes from Pseudomonas sp. W2I6, assembly GCF_030815935.1. Taxonomy (NCBI): domain Bacteria; kingdom Pseudomonadati; phylum Pseudomonadota; class Gammaproteobacteria; order Pseudomonadales; family Pseudomonadaceae; genus Pseudomonas; species Pseudomonas sp. W2I6. The sequence goes on from NZ_JAUSXJ010000001.1 coordinate 624,640, forward strand.
GAAGGTCAACGACGTCCTGAGCAAACTGTTCGACGACGCCGGCCTGCTGCTGGTGGACTTCAAACTGGAATTCGGTGTGTTCCACGACGGCTCCATCGTCCTGGGCGACGAATTCAGCCCGGACGGCTGCCGCCTGTGGGACAAAGACACCCGCAAGAAGATGGACAAAGACCGCTTCCGCCAGGGCCTCGGTGATGTCATCGAAGCCTACGAAGAAGTCGCCAACCGTCTAGGCGTACCGCTGTAATCGACGCAAGCATCTGATAGCACGGAAAAAAATCGCTTTGGCGCTTTGCTTCCAGGAAACAGGCTGTTATGATGCGCGCCGTTGGAGAGATGCCAGAGTGGCCGAATGGGACGGATTCGAAATCCGTTGTACCTTCACCGGTACCTAGGGTTCGAATCCCTATCTCTCCGCCATTATTGAATAAGACTAAGCCCCTGTAATCGTTGAAGATTACAGGGGCTTTTTCGTTTCTGTCATATTGTTTAGGGCATTTTTAGGGCACAAACCTTTCCCTGTATACCGCTCTAGTCCGCTCTAAACCCCAACATTTTCGACACGATACCCGCCATGCTCTTGGTGTCCTTCGGTATCCATCTCCCGTAGTGCTTTCTCACCATTGTTGTATCCGCGTGTCCAAGTTGACGTGCTACCCATTCGACCGGGACATAGCTCGACAGCATCTGGCTGGCAAAAGTGTGGCGGCATTGGTTGGCGCCTCGGTGGCGAACCTCTGCTTTTTTCAGATGGGCGGTGAACCAGTTGCTCAGCGTTTTGCCGTTCCAGAGTAAACCGCTGGTCGAACTGCGGAAAAGGAACCTGACCTTCATCTTCTTAGACGTGATGTTGTCGCGCTGGATAACGGTGATCTCCTCGGTTACAGCCTCATTGGCGGCGGCAACTATCTCCCGCATCAGTGCGAGGGCCGGGTCTATAAGCTCGATGACTCGGACCCTGGAGCGCTCTTTGGGGACTTTGAACTCGCCGACGACCAAAGCACGGCGGACGTGGACCAGGCCGGCATCAAGATCTACGTCTTCAACGGCAAGTCCGATGAGTTCGGAAAGGGACATCCCGGCCCAGCAGTTGAACTCAATCATCCGGGTGTCGGGACGGCGGTCAGGGTCCGTTTTGCCGATCAATTCGATCTCGGTGCGACTGAAGGGATCGGCATGCTCCAGGTCCACGTCCGATCCGACGTTACTGATCCTGTCGAGTGGGTTGGCCTTCAGGATGCCGTCGCCGAAGGCGTCCGCCCAGACCCCACGAACGACGGTGAAAATGTCGTTTACTGTCTTCGGGGCCAGGCCCTGCTTGAGCAGTTGTGCTTGAAACAACTCAATGTCGCTCTTACTGATGTCGACGATTCGGCGTTTGCCGAACTTCTTTTCTACGTGCACAGACTTGCTCACGTAGTTGATGACAGTGCTCGACGCTTTAAGCGCGCGCTGAACCTCCAGCCAGCGCTCAATGCCTTCCTTTACAGTGCGCTTGAGCGAAGGGCCGCCGGTTCCAGTGAACATAGCGGCCCTTGGCGAGTTAGGAAAGTGGGCCGCATAGTCGAAGCGACCCTCTTTGATTTCCGCGAGTATGGTGCGCCGCTTGTTGTCGGCGTAGGCGATCGCGGCCTTGTTTACTTTCGAGATCCCTTCCAGGGGTTCCCGGCACCGTTGGCCGTTGAAGATGAACCAGATACGTAGCTGCTTGCCGTTCATCTCAACGCCTGTCGGCATCTTGTCGATCATGGCTGTCCTTCCATCCAGCGCTCGATGGCGGCACGGTTGTAGACAATTACGTTGGCCGGGTCATAACGCCAGTGTTTGCCTTCCAGCCACAGACCTCGGGTGCGATATTTCCGAACCGCTTCGGTACTTAGGCCGAAGACTGGGTAAAGCAGATCCTGCCGAAACCAGGCGCCTGGTGTGATGTGGAAGTCGAGTTTCTCTGCTGCGCTCATTGTGCTATCTCCCCAGCGCGCCGAGCGATGCTTTCGGCCTGACGCTGCTTGCTGCATTTTTGGTGGTTGCCGTGGGCTCGTGACTTGTTGCACTTGTCACAGATGGTGCTCAGGTCGAGGGGGGCCATCTGTCCTTGGCGGATTCGGACTGTTCGTCGAAGGTTCGTCATGCGGTCGCTCCAAGCTGCAATCCCGACTGCTGCAGGGCATGCATACCTGCTGGGTTTATCCATAGGCATTCCTGCCGCGTAGCTCCACCTCGGCCAGCTGATATACGAGCGTTGGTTTGATTGCGCGTCCAGCCAGGTAGAGCCGTGTCGTACATTTGGTTGGGGTAGCCGGAAATAATCACCATTCCCTGCAGGTTATTAAGGGTGGCCAGAAGCTCCAGGTGTTGGGCATCATCCAGTTCGTGGCGGTAGTAACGCCCTTTCGTAGAGCCTCGAACCCGAGTTGCGTGCATGTAGGGTGGGTCGACGTAGTGAAGTGTCGACGGCGCATCGTGAGCCGCCATCACCTCGATTGCCGGCCGGTTTTCAATGAGAACGCCGGCGAGACGCTGGCCGATTGCCGCCAGCTGGTCGGGGAAGCGTGTCCAGAGTTGCTGGGCGGTGCCGTACTGGCGTTTTGAGTCGATACGAAAGCCAGTGATGCCCTTGGTGGCTCCGGCTGACCCGAATCCCATCTGGGCACGTATCACTGTGCGACGGGCGCGCTCGATCTGGTTGTCGGCGGACAGCCAGGCTCGCTCAAACTCGACTCGCGAGTAGGGGGTTAACACCAATTGCTCGGTTAGACGTTGGCGTAATTCGTCGTCACGCAGACATTCGAAAAGGTTAACGATGTCCTGATCGAGGTCGTTGTACACCTCGGCGTAGCTCCGAGGCTTTTGCACCAGCACGCCGGCGGCGCCACCGAACGGTTCGACGTAGCAGGTGTGCGGTGGGAAGTGTTCAATCACCCAGGGAGCAAGCCGAAACTTGCCGCCGTGGTAGCGAATGACGGGTGCCGTGATTTTCATGCTGCCTCCTGCTGTTGCACCGTGATTTGCCACGGGTCATTGGCATGCGCTAATGCAGCCATCGGCGGCGGGCTGACACTGTTGCCGCACATGTGCACCTGTTGGGTTTTGGTGAACGGCTTGCCGTCGGCGCCGTGGCTGATGATGTAATCAGCGGGGAAGCCCTGAGCCTTGTACAGCTCAGCCGGTTTCAACATGCGAAGGCAGATATCGACGATCACGTAGGGCGTGCCCTTGACCATCACGGTGACCATCGCGAGGCGGTCCTTCGTGGTGATCGTCGGCGCCGGCGAGTCGCAAGCGCTGATGTTCTCGGTACCGTAGTAGCTGATCAGGAAAGCGGCGACGCGCAGGGCGCCGGCTTCATGCTCTGGTGACAGGGTGAGCGACACCAGTGAGCTTTTGCCGCCACCACCGGCAGTAATGGTCGGCGCCGGCTCCTCCAGGCCCTGGCCAACACTGGCGCCGAATGCCCGCTCCATGAATGCGCTGACCAACCCGTGGTGCTGGCCGCCGGCGCTGATGGTGTGCAACGGATCATTTACGTCCCGGGCATCGCAGTTACCACGCAGGTGCACCAGATTCGCGGCCACTAGCTGCTGCTGGCTGCCGGTGTTGGTAACCGTGGTCATCGGGTCTTCGATGCTCTTGGCGTCGGTAGTGTTGAAACCTCCATTCATTTGAGCCATGAACACCGTGGATATGCCCATGGCGTGAGCGGCACCAGCTGGGCGCTGATAGTTGCCGCCGCTGGTGATGGTCGGCAGTGGCTCATCCAGCGCCTTGCCCGCGTCATTGAAGCGGAACTTCACCAGGTGCGCCGCTGCGAGAGCGTGCTTCACGCCGCCGGCGACCACGGTACCCAGTGGTTGATCCAGACCAGGCACTCGCGGCTCCTGGCCCGGCCGCTCGCCGTACCCTGACTGAATCAGCGTGGGACTGATCAGCGTCAGCTCGCCGCGGTTTGCGCAGGTCACTGTCGGCAGCGGTTCAAGTGGATCATTGATTCGGTCGCTGCCCTGGTGGGTAGCTGGGGCAATGATCGGGGTGACCACCGAGAAGGCTCCGCCCTTCGGGTAGGAGGTGACGGTGCGCAGCGGCTCATCGGCAGACTGCACTGCCTCGCCGGACCAATTGGCAATCGGCACAATGAATGGCGACGCGCTGTCGATGACGAACTTCTTCATGCCCTTGGCAACGCGGCGTAGGGTTGCCGGGGCCAGGTCCTTTTTCCGGCCAAAAATGCTTTTGCCCAGGTCGCTGAAGTCGATGCAGTCAGCTGCGGTCTTCCACTTCTGCTGGCCCTTGGTGGGGTTCTTGGCGTGGGTTGGCTCCGGCCACACGATTGGCTGACCGTCGCACCGGGCAATCATGAACAGGCGTTCCCGGCTGGTCGGCGCGCCGAAGTCACACGCCTTGATCACCTTCCACTCAACGACGTAGCCCATGCCTTCCAGCAGGGCCACGAAACGGCGCCAGGTGCGGCCGCGCTGTTTCGGGTCAGGGATCAGGAACTGCTGGCCAACCGGCACAACCTCACCAGGTGCGGCAACGTCGCCGCCGAGTTTCACTACCCGGCCGGTGACCTTGTCGCGTTTGGCGATCAGCCGACCCCACTGAAGGATCTGTTTCACGTTCTCCAGGCTGATTACCCGGGGCCGCTTCATGCCTGCCCACTTGTGCCCGATCCACGACAGGTTGCGGATCTCGCGCTTGCGAGGCTGGCCGCCGGCTGCCTGGCTGTGATGCGTGCAGTCCGGTGACATGTGGAACCAGCCGACCGCGCGGCCGCCGCACTCGGTGTCCGGGTCACCCTCGAACACGTCGGTGGTGAAGTGCTGGGCGCCTGGGTGGTTCATGGTGTGCATGCTGATCGCTTGCGGGCTGTGGTTCTTCGCGACGTTTACAGCGCGGCCCAGGCCCATTTCCAAGCCGGTACCAGCACCACCACCACCGCAAAAGAAGTCGACAACAATCTCATCGTCTTGAGTGCTAAAGCCGAGGTGGTACTGGGTTTTGAAGTCAAACGGAGCTTTGGCAAAGGAGGTCATACGATGGTCCTCTGTGCCGCGACACATCCGGCGGGGCATGCGCCGCAGTTGCAGCAATTAGCTGGAGTTGGGATTGGGCTGGCGGATAGGGCGGCTGCTCGACGATTCCACTCTTCAACCGCCTTGTCATACCCTGGCTGGTCTTCGTGGTCGTCCTGTCGAACTCCGACTGGCCCACGGGCAAGGCACGCAGAATGCTCGCTTATGCGGCCTTGGCAGACGACGACGGAAGCGTCGCTATCCAACTGCTCGACGAAAGCGTTCTGCTGGCCGCAGAACGGGCATGCATGGAAGGTAGTCATGCTGCGTCCTCCCCTACCTGCTGTGCTGGATAGCCTGCAACCCACAGTTTTGCGGCAAACAAGGCGAGGTCGGCGCGTTGCTGTGTCACCTTGGTGGTCATTGCTTTGGTGCCAGGGAACGCTTTCCAGGTGTTCAAGGCGATCGCGAGACTTGTTGAGATTTGGGTCAGCAGCTCGTGATCAGCGGCAGAGCAGGGGGATGGTGATAAAGCCACCGAATCGGCTTGGCGAAGCGCGATCTGGTGGTGAAGGTCCTGTCTCAAGCCCTGAATCTGTTCCTCATGAATGGCATTCTTGCTATTGAGCCCGCGCAGATAAGCCTTTTTGACTGCTTTTTGCAGGTAAACGGCGGTTGCGATCCAGCCGGCCAGAAGGCCGAACACGATGATGTAAGTTTCAATTTGCATGTGCTGTATGCCTCGTTAGAGCCCGCCGCCGGACAGTTTTGGTGAGAGGACGGCGGCGGGGTGTTGCAGGTGGTTAACCCAGGTTGAATGTGCCGATCGTCAGGGCCGCGGAGCCGCCGACTTCTTTTTGAACGACTTCTTTAAACTCTTGCGCCAGGTCTTCGCGCAGTTGTGCTTCGCCAATCCAACGCAGTCGAAGTGCGGGTTTATCGCCGCCAGTCAGTACAGCTACACGCAAGCGGATGGTGCGTGCGATCAGCCCTTCGTAGGGGGCTGCGGTGAACAGGAATTCAGCCGGCAGCCCTTCCGACGACTTGGCCTCGATCTGGTCCATCGCCGAACGGGAAGCGCTCATATCACCCACTACGTGTTCGCTCTTGCGTGCTTGCTCGATGCTGATGGAACGAATCGCCCCGGCAGCCCTGCGCAGGTCAATCTCTTTGTCGTCACCGTCCAGGGCTTTCAGGTTCGGTGCCCAGTCCTCGATCCAGTCGCTGAGATCCTTCTGGGCATGCTGTCGCTGCGCGGCATATTCAAGTGCGATGAACGCGGCAGTCTTTTTCAGGCCGAGTGTTGCTGTGTAGTCACCATGGCCCGGCTCAGCAGCGGTCCCGAGGTTGAAGTACACGGTACAAGCCATCGAGTCACCGTCTACAAACCCCGCGACAGCTGGGCCTTTTGCGGCGATCACATAGTCGGCAAAGTCTTTCAACGAGTGGGTGGTCAGCGAGCCACGGAAGCGGCTACGCAGCTCTTGAAACTTTTCAATGCTATGGATCTTGACGTCGCCCGCCAGCGCCAGAACTGGCGTGAAGGTACCCAGCGGTTTGGCGTGGGCGAGCAGGGCGGTGTCTTGGATCAGTTGAATTGCACGAGCTTCCATTGGATCTATTCCTGTTTTGGTGAGAGGTATGGAACGGTGAGGCGTTAGGACTTGGCGTGAATCGGGGCCTCGTCTCGGCTAAACATTTGGTCTGCGTGAGGCGTTTCAGGAAACAGCGTGAGGCAGCCACCCGAACCGACATGCATCGGCGTGTCGAGGGTAGTGTCTTCGCTGCGGCTGCCGCGCTTGGTCGGCACCTTGTAGGCGAGCTTGTGGTTGACGGTGACCTGGTGGCTGTCGGCGATTTGCTTCAGGGTGAAGGTGAGCGTGACGGTGCCAACCTTCTTGTTGTCGACGACACCGGCCGCGACTTCCGAGAGGGCGTGCCCGATTTGATTGGCGAAGACGCCGGCGTTGAGTTCGCCAATAAATTCGGCGGTGTTGGTCGCTTTCATGTGCTGTGTCTCACTGGTTGAGTTGCTGTCGCTGCCCCTGATCGGCAGGGGCTACCGTTTGAATCAGGCCGCTTGCTTCGTCGCTTGGGCGTCGAGGTAGTCGGCCAGGTCATGCAGGTAAACGACCGGCTTGGCGCGGGCCGAGCAGTGCAGGCGCTTGACCACCAGCTGGATCTTCCCTGCCTTGATTTCGCTCAGCAGGTAGCGGTCGGTGCGGATGTGCGTGAAGTACTGCTCACGCACGGCGGTCAAGGTCGGGCACGGTGTGGCGAACTGGCGGCGGAGTTGTTCCAGGGTGGTAGTCACGCGAATTCCTCCCCATGCCCCTCCTTTCGGGGCACCAGCTTGAGGCGGATGAGTTCGGCGAGACCTTCTTTGCTCTTGCCCTTCGCCGCTGCCAGGACGTTGCCCTGGGCGTCCGCGACGACGGCGCCGTATGGATATTCGGGACACTTGACCGGTGTCACGTAGGCGACCTGGCCGTCGGCGATCACGGCGTCAACGCAGCGGAACACTTCGGCCAGCTCGACCGACACGCAAGGCAGCGCTTCCAGCAGCTCGACGGCTTCCGATGAAGCGCCAATCAGAGTGGCGCGACTGATCACTGTTGGGTGATTAAGGAACATAGGCACCAGCTTTAGGGCGCCTACAGCGGAGTTGATGGCGTTCGGCTTCATGCTGCGGCGTCCTTTTTGGTGATGACGATGTCTAGCTTTTTTGCGATCCACTCAACGCCCGACTCTTTCACCATCACCACTGCGTAGTGGGTGTAGTTGCCAAGCGTTGGGTTCCAGCGGCTGCGCGGGTCTGAAAAGAGGTGGCCACGTTCGCGGTGTGCGCTGGCTAGATCGCCTGAAGAGTTCAGCACGCCGAGTTCCCGCAACCTGGTGCGGAAGGCGCGGGGCTTGAGTCCGAGCAAAGCGGCTGTTTGATCCAGGGTGCGGTTCATGGCTGCGGGCCTCAGGCAGGGAGCTGTTCGGGGTCTTGCTGCCGTGCTCGGACCATGAGGAATACCCAATTCAGTGCATCCAGAAACTCCTCGACCGTGCCGTTGTTAAAAACCAGCAGGTCATCTTTGTTGCCGGCGATGCCCGCTTCACTAACGTGCGGATTCACGGCTTGCGCGTCGGCGCGGCAGACGTGAATGACCGTGCCACCGCGGCGGCGAATAAGGTCGGCTTCGTTCTCAAACCGCACGTCGCTGACAACGAATCCGATAACGGCACCCAGCGCATTACTCATGTAGTCCAGGTTCTGCTCCGCGAGCTTCACCCACACATCAGGGTGCACAGTCTTGCGCGCCCACTCGGTGCCCATCGACTGCATAAGTTGGCGTGGCGAGCGGTCCAGCCAGCCGAGCGGCAGCTCTTTGCGGTCGCCTTCAAAGTCGGTCGGATCGAGGTTGAAGATCGCCATCAGGCCATCACGGAGCGGGTCGGCGAAGGCGTATTGCTCCAGCAGGTAAGTTCGCGCCAAGTGTTCGGCGGCAGTGGTCTTTCCAGAGCGAGCGCGGCCGGTGAGGCCAATCAGGATCGGTTTCATGCTGCATCACCTCCCCATGGACCCCGGTCATCGGTAGCGATTGCTGCCGGGGCGGGCGCCATGGTGGCGCGACCCAGATTGACGATGACCAGAAGGCCAGTGCTGCGCTGGATACGCTCTACCGCGCCCGGGCTGGTCGCCGCAGCCGGATGGAGGTAGACAGGGCAGCGGGTGGTGCTGTGCTGTGTGGTTTGCATGACTCGTACTCTTTGGTGAGAGGTTGATACGAGTACAAAATTAGTATTACTGATTTAATAAGTCAACAGTAACACTTATAAAATGGCGCAAATAAAATTAGTAGGCGAAAAAAAAGACCCCTAAGGGCCTTTTCGATTTGCGGGGGCGTTAGAGCATTACGGAGTACCAGAACACTTTGCCAATCACGCGAATATGCTGCTCCACGTAGTCGCCATCGTAACGCTCGTCAGGATGCTCATCAGTGTTATAGCTGCGAAGGCGTAGACCGGAGCCTGGCAGGCGGTAGAGCAGCTTCACGCGCAGTTGGCCGTCATGGTCGATTGCATACATCTTGCCGTCCTGGATGGTCGTATTCGCAGTATCGACCCCGACGGTGCTGCCATCCGGTAGCACGGGCTCCATGCTGTTCCCAGTTACCGGCACGCAGCCGGCAGCGGCCGGATCGATGCTCTTTCGTTTCAGGGTTCGTTTGCCGAATCGCAGCTTGCGCCCGTTTGTTTCAAGCATCACCTCAGATCCCTTGCCGGCAGACAATTCCACTTCTTTAAAAAATGGCAGCTCGACCTCGTCTGGGCCGAGGGGCGTGTCGTCATCCCATACTTCAATCGGGTGCATTTCCCAGTCAGTGCTTGCTGTTGTTTTTTGCTGTTCTTGCGAATTCCGAAGGCGGGGCATCTCCGCTATGGCAGCCAATCGCGGACTTACTTCGTCGAGCGAAAAGCCCAAAACGTTCGCGAATTTTATTAGGGCGCTGATGTTGAGGGGGATGCGCCCATTCAAGTACTGGCTGACGACACTTTGTCCAGACCATTCGCAGAGATCGGCGATTTTGTCTTGGGTGAGGGTCGGGTCATTCCGCTTGCGATCCTGAAAAATAGCTTTAAGGCGCATAGCCTCGGCTTTTCGGGTCTCGTCATCGGCAGCTAAGGGTATTGAGATATTCATGTCACCCAATTTATAAGGAAGACTTATATTCTCAAAACAGTGTTGCGACTTTTTCTCTTGCTGTTTAAAAGAAGTAACACTAATATCCATGCCGAAACGCCCATTCGAGGAAACGTGGATGGCTAATGAAATAGGTATCCCCTTGGAAGATTTCGCTGAGGGGAAGACTCAACCAGAGCTGGCTTTACTCATCGGGGTTTCGCAAAGCGCGGTGTCTCAAATGCTGAACTCGGCACGAGATATCCGAGTGCGAGTTGATGAGAAAGGGGCGTGTTTTGCGGTGGAAATTCGACCAATCGGATCGCGCCGCAAGCCCAGAGCTGCATAAAAAAGGGTGCCGGACTGGGGCCTCTCACCAAAGATCCCCCAGCCCGGCTACGACGACACACAGCACATGCACATCGGTCGTGGTCGTAGGATAGGGCGTGCCCCTTTCTATGGCTAGACCGTAAAAGGGGTATTTACGGTTATGAGTCGAACAGATAAATCGCCGGCCGCTGGGCCGGTTCTTTCACTCCGCAAAGCGATCTATCGCGCGGCACATGATTACCGGGGCGGCGTGACCGCCTTGGCACTCGATATGGTGCTCGATTACGACAGCCTGCAGAAGAAGGTCAAGCACGACGAAGAGCGGCGCTGGCTGGACCCTGATGAGCTGGAAGAGGTGATCAGGTTGACCGGCGATCCTTGCCTGCTGGATGCCTTGGTCAGGCCAGCGGGTGCCGTTTGGTACAAGCCAATTCCGGTACCGGCAACTGCAGATGCCTTGAAGGCCGTCGGCAAAATGCTCGAGGAGTCGGGCCAGTTCGTGGCCTGCATGCACGACGGTGCTGCCGACAATATCTGGGAGCCCCACGAAGTACTCCTACTGGAGCAGCGCGGCATGGATGTTATTCGTGAGGTGCTTGGCATCATGGCCGGTGCCCGCAAGGCGATGGAGGGCGCTGACAATGTCTGATGATGTTGATATCGCCAACGAGGCCGCCGAACAGTTCCGCCTGCGGGCACTCGCAAATCGCCCACGCCCGACATGCTCCGTCAGCGCGCAAATCTGCGAGGACTGCGACGAACCTATCCCGTTACTTCGTCAACAGGCCGTGCTGGGTTGTGCTACCTGCGCCAGTTGCCAGGGGTTGCGGGAGCGGCGGCGATGAGTGAGCAATCCACCAGCACCGCGATATCGTCCTGGGCTCGCCGCTACATCGAAACCTTCAATCTTGCGCTGGTCCCGATTGAACCGGGCGAAAAGGGTCCGAAGGGTAAGGGGTGGAACAAGCCGGGCGGCTACATCACCGACCCGGTCGCCGCAGAAGCATTCTGGCAACGCAATCCCAAACACAACCTGGGCGTAGTGCTCGGGCCAAGCCGTGTTTGCTCGTTGGACGTTGACGATGTGCAGTGGACGCGGTTTGTGTTGTTCGACCAGATGGGCCTTGATCTGGATGCCATGGCGGTGGTTTATCCGACCATCGTTGGCAACCCGCTGCGGTTCCGTGTGCTGTTCAAGATGCCCGACGACATTGAACTCACCCGCCACTCGCTTTCGTGGCCCAATGAAAAAGACCCCGATGGATCGATTCACAAGGCGTTGATGGCTCGGGCCAAGGTGGCGAAAGAGGTGGGTGATGCTGTTGATGAGGCAGCAGCGCAAACCGAGGCCGAGGAATACAAGCGCATCACGGTGTTTGAGCTGCGTGCGGGCCTGGTGCAGGACGTATTTCCTCCATCGGTCCATCCTGGTACCGGTAAGCCGTACACCTGGCGTACTCCGCCGAATGCCGCTGCTGGTCTGCCGGTCCTCACCAACGAGCTGCTGAACATCTGGCAGAACTGGGATGTCTTCAAACGCAACGCTGAAGCCGTGTGCCCTTGGGCGCCGAAGCCAAAGAAACCCGCTGCGAAACCTATCAAGCGTACTCCGCCCGCTGACGGTAAACCCTCGGTGATTGATGAGTTCAACCGATGCCACGATGTGGAAGAGCTGTTGCGCGCCCACGACTACATTAAGCGTGGCAACAAATGGCTTTATCCACACAGCAGCACCGGGTTGCCAGGTGTGACGATCAACGACCGCAAGGTCTACTCGCACCACGGCGCGGATCCTCTGGCCAACGGTCACCAGAATGACGCGTTTGAAGTGTTTTGCCTGCTGGACCACGATGGCGATCAGTCGCGGGCGGTGAAGGAAGCTGCCCGTATGTTGGGCATGCAGCACGTCTCGCGCCCAGCCTCACAAGATCTTCCCCCAACCCCATCGGCGGATGCCAGCGAGCAGGACTCCAGCGTGCCAGTCAGTGAGGCCGCTCCTGCTGCTGATGGGGGGGCGGGGGAGGCGTTGACCTATGAGCAGGTGCTGCGCAGGTACGTGCTGGTCGAGGGCACCACGCAAGTGTGGGATCTCGACAAGGCACGGCCGATGAAGAAAACCGCGTTTGAGGCCCGTGTCGGGAAACCCCTGGCGAAACAGTGGATGGATGACACCCAGAAAAAGCTGATCTCGGACGATAAGGTCAAAGAGATCGAGCAGGCCCGCAAAATGGCGGGCAAGAAGGGTGGGGCGCTGAACCTTGAGCCGATTCAGCGCTATGTCTATATCGACGGTACCAAGGATGTTTGGGACCGAGAGAAGAAGCGCCGTGTGCCAGAGGGCGCCGTAAAGATGGCCCTCGGTGATATGTACGGCATGTGGTTGAACAGCCCTGATCGCCGCGTGGTTGACGTGGAGAACATCGTGTTCGACCCGACGATGACTAAAGACCCGAACGTCTATATCAACACCTTCGACGGCCTGCCCACGGAACCGAACCGCGATGACGCGGCGTGCGAGAATCTGCGGTGGTTGATCTCTTTCCTGTGCAACCACGACAAATCGTCGAGCGATTGGTTGGTACGGTGGTTGGCGTATCCGTTGCAGCACCTTGGCGCGAAAATGGATACCGCGGTGTTAGCTCACTCGACTATGGAAGGCTCGGGTAAAAGCCTGCTGTTCGCCGACGCCTTCGGGCTGCTGTATGGCCAATACGCGGCCACGGTCGGGCAGACACAGCTGGAAAGCAACTTCAACGCCTGGCAAAGCCGCAAGTTGTGGGCCGTGTTCGAAGAGGTAGTCAGCCGTGACCAACGTTACAACCAGGTAGGCAAGATCAAGCACCTGGTGACTGGCAAGACGGTGCGTATGGAATCGAAGTTCATCAACGGTTGGGAAGAAGCCAACCACATGAATGCCGCCTTCCTCAGCAACGAGATTATGCCCTGGCCCATCTCGCCGAGTGATCGGCGAATGTTGGTTCTATGGCCAATGGAGACGCTGCCGGTAGAGCGTCAAAAAGCTGTGGGCCGAGAGCTGGAGAATGGTGGTGTCGCGGCGCTATACGCCTGGTTGTTGTCCATTGATCTTGGCGACTTCGATCAACGCACAAGGCCTCCCAGCACTGATGCGCGCGAGCGGCTGGTGGCCCTGAGTAGGGCGAGCTGGCAGACTTTCCTGTTCCTCTGGCAATACGGCGAACTCGGGCGTGATATGTGGGGCGCCTGTTTGTCTAGCGACCTGTACGCGATGTTCCTGGAGTGGTGCCACCGGAACAAAGAGCATGTGATGAGCCAGACCAAGTTTTCGCTTTTCATCAGCTCGGAGGTGGACAAGACCCGGGCCATCCCATGGACGGACGGCAGCAACCGCAAGTTTGCGGCCTTCTTCTTTCCTCGGGGTGAGGGCGCTTCCCAGCCCCCATCAGTCAGTTCGGCCGATCTGGGGAAGGCGGTGGTCGCCTGGCGGGCAGCGGCGCGCCTGGCGGGTTGGAACGTCGACAATTGGGACCACATCAAGGCGGCTGCAGCATGAGTCCGTCTAATAGTGTGTTGGGTGTGTTGGGTGTGTGTCGGGTAGGTTTTGGATACCTCACACAGTTTAGAGCCTTCTATTTCGCCGCTTTGCGCCTGCTGTGTTGGGTGTGTTGGGTTTGTCGTCGCGCACGCGCATGGGCAACGTTATTTGAATCCATGGGGCCAAGATATTTTCCTTATGCGAGAACCGTTAAACCCAACACACCCAACACACTCAACACATATGACTTAAAGCTGTTGAATTTAAAGGATTTTAGCTGTGTTGGGTTTGTGTTGGGTGTGGCGTTTTTTGTGTCGGGTTGGGTTTTGGGTGGGGGATCAGGACGATGATCGAAGAAATGGAAACCTTGTTGAAGCACTGGGGTGAGCAATGCCGCTGTAACGGCGAAGGCGGTGGGATGGGAAGCCCCATGGCCACGATCATGGAATGGGGTGGCTGCGCGCCTCGCGGTACCCCAGGCTCGCGCATCATCCTCGGCGCAGGTGCTGGTCCTGATGGTGTCACTCAGGAGGTCGCTGCCGCACTGTCTGAGATTGGGCGGCAAGATGAGCGTGGGGAGCGGCTGGCACGGCTGGCAGCTCGGCGTTATGGAGATGACCCGACGCCAAGTTGGCTTATGCAGATGAATCAGGCGGGCTTTGCGTCGACTGGCCGTCAAACCTATTACGACCTGGTACACGCGTTGCACCTGCGGTTGTTGCGAGTGTTGACGCGGCGCGCGGAAGCCCGGAATCACATTGCCACTCGTCGGACTGGACAGCTTCAAAGTGTCCTCAAAGTTGCGTCAAAGTCGCGTCGAGTCAGTTAACCGAAATTGCCCCCTTTTCGGTTCCGTACTCAAGGGGTAAAAAGTCCCCACGATATGGAATTTGCGCCTCGGCGCTGACCTAGCACGTGCTGTGCAGCTTCACCCGGCTTCCCTGAGCCGGTCACCTGACCCCGCTTCGGCGGGGTTTTTATTTTCCGCGTACGGCGCGATCGGTAAGGAACGAACATGACGAATGAACAACAGGCCCTGGCCGAGATGCCGATCTGGTTAGTGATTGTCCTCGCCTTGGTGGGTGGTGTGTCCGGGGAGATGTGGCGCGCAGACAAGGAAGGGGCACGGGGCTGGGCCCTCGTCCGGCGGTTGGCTCTTCGGTCAGGCGCCTGCGTTGTGTGCGGGGTTTCAGCGATCATGCTGCTTTACGCGGCGGGCATGTCGATTTGGACATCAGGCGCGTTGGGATGCCTTACGGCGATGGCAGGTGCTGACGTTGCCATTGGGCTGTACGAGCGGTGGACAGCCAAGCGGCTGGGCCTGAGTGAGTCAGCAGCGGTAAACGGTGATGTAGGGCGTTAACCCTCAAGGAGCCAGGGCCATGATGCGGCTTGAGATGCGTGACAACATCGATCAGATCGTCAGGGAGATGCGCGGCATTAGCCGGTCGAAGGTGCCAACGGCAGCAGCCAAGGCGCTGACCTTCACGGCGGAGCGCGTCCAGGCTGCCGAGAAAGCCGAACTGGCCCGGGTGTTTGATCGCCCCACACGTTGGACGTTGAACTCTATCTTCAAGCGCAGCGCCACGGTCACCCGGCTGTACGCACGGGTGTGGGTCAAGGACGAAGCCAGCTCAGGTGTTCCCGCATCCAAGTATTTGCCGGTGCACATGGACGGTGGCAACCGCCCGCACAAGCGCTTTGAGAAGGCGCTGATCCATTACGGCTTGATGCCAGCGGACATGTACGCAGTACCAGGTCGGCGCGCCCGAATGGATGGCAACGGGAACATCAGTCGCGGCCAGATCGTGCAGATCCTCTCCGCCCTCGGTGCCGCAGAGCGGGTTTCAGGCTTCATGGCTAACCGCACGAAACGAAGCCAGCGGCGCAACCGCAATGCACCGGACTATTTCGTGGGTCGGCCTGGTAACGGCACCGGCCCTCGCGGCATCTGGCAGCGGGTCGGCAATGGTGCCAGGCCCATCCTGATCTTCGTCAAGCGCCCGACGTATCGACGGCGCTTTGACTTCTACGGGGTCGCCAATCGCGTGGCCCAAGCCGAGTTCGAACCGCTGTTCCGGCGTGCCCTAGCTCGGGAGATGGAAAGGGGCTGACCTCCCGTCGATTTCGTGCTTTTTTCTCTCAAAAAGTGGCGATATTTCAATGATTTGGCAGGTTTTAGGCTTGACAGGGGCATATGTGTCCCGAAATCAATGGGTCCTTCCGGGCACCGCGGCCAACGGGGTAATTCGAACCCCGACTTTTTCACAGATTCAACCTGACATAGGGGGTTCCGCTTCCATGTCGGCAATAGGACAAGACCATGCAAACCCAACGTGAAGTCGCTGATCACCTGGACATGAGCGAGCGAAATGCCCGCGATGTGCTCAAGGCGTTGGACCTGGACTGGCAGACCGCAAGCCTGGATGAGATCCGGACGGCCTACATCCGCGACCTGCGCGGAAAAGCCGCTGGGCGTGGGGGCAGCCAGCTGGAACAGCTCAACAGAGCGCGCATCGATGACCTGCAACAGAAGTCGGCAAACGGACGGTTGGCTTATCACGAAAAACTGAGATCACTGATCCCGGCAAGTGAGGCTGAGCGGGTGCTGTCCGACTGGGCCAGCTTCGCAAACCGGGAATACCTGGGCGGCCTTGAACGAATCATTCAGGAAATCGAGAACGTGCAGAAACTCACGGTAGATCGAACAGTGGTGGCCAAAGTTGCTGGACCTACAACCGAGCGAATTGCAGGCTACGCGCGAAAACTTGGCGCGGAGCTTGTCGGCAGCAGCGGGGAAATTCAACCCGCCCCGTGATATCCCGACCGCGCATTACATGAGCACCGAGTTTTACCTGCCCGCCGAGAGCGGTGTGTTGCACGGGCTCTACGACTTCCAATACACGCCTTACTTTCTCGGCGTTGCCGCCGCCCTGGACGACCCCCGGGTGAGCGAAGTTGACCTGATGAAAGCGGCTCAGATCGGCTGGACGTGGTTCCTGATCGGCTACCTGTTCAAATTCATCCACAACCTGCCGCGTCCGATCATGATCCTGTTTGCCAAGGAAAAGGACGGCAAGAACTTCCATGACGAAAAGCTCAAGTTCGGCGTTAACGCGAATACCGAGGTGGCGAAGCTCATGCCGGTGGACGTCAGCCGCACATCGGGCAACCGCTGGGACCATAAGACCTTTCCAGGCGGGTTCCTCAAACTGGTCGCGTCCAACTCCCCGGGCAACGTCAAATCCACGTCTTCTGTGGGCTTGTCGGTGGTAGAGGAACCGGACGATACCAGCGACGACGTGAAGGGGCAGGGCGATGCGATCGCCCTGCTGGAAGAGCGTGGCAAGCGCTATCCCGGCTCCAAGATGCTGGTAGGCGGGACGCCGGCGATCAAGGGCGCGAGCAAGACTGAGGCGCGCCTTGCACAGACCGATTGCCGGGTACTGCCGGTTATCTGCCATTCCTGCGGCCAGGCGCACGTGCTGGACTTCGCTCATATCAAGTGGCTCGACATTGAGGAAGAAGCAACCCCTCATGATATCTACGGCCGCGCGGATCCTGATACCGCCGGCTATGGTTGCCCGCACTGCGGCGAGATCTGGGACGACTACCAGCGTAAAGAGAACATCCGCAACACGGTGTTCAATGCGGTCGAAGCTGGAGACCCCTACTGCGGTTGGGTTCCGACCAAGCCCTTCGCCGGGCGCGCCGGGTTCATTGAGCTGAATGAACTGTATGCCTGTTTGCCCGGCACCAGCCTGGCCGACATCGTGCGCGAAAAACTCAACGCCGAGCACCGGGCGTCGATGGGCGACCTGTCGCTGCTGATCAAGTTCGTTAACCAGAAGCAAGGCCGGGCCTACGAGTACAAGTCTGATCTGCCCGAAGCTGACAAGCTGGCCGAACGCGCAGAGGACTACCCGGAGATGTACGTGCCCATGGGCGGCATTGTGGTCACCGCCGGTGTCGACGTGCAGCACGATCGCCTGGCGGTGGTGATGCGGGCTTGGGGCCGGGGTGAGGAATCATGGTTGCTTTACTGGGGCGAAATCTACGGCGAAGTGGTGCTGCCAGACCAGGGCGTCTGGTTGGATCTGGAAAAGCTGTTGTTTGCGGCGATTCCCCACGCCTGCGGCGCCAAGTTGAAAGTGTTGGCGACTTCGCTCGACACCTCCGACGGCACGATCACCCAGGACGCGGCTTATGCGTTCTGTCGTAAGCACCAACGTAGTGGCGTGATGGCGATCAAAGGCGCGAGCGAGCGAGGCAACACCCGCGACGACGAACGCCGGGAGATCTTCAGCGCTCCTCGGCAGGGCGTCGATACCGACAAAGAGCAGAAGGCCTCCAAATACGGCCTTCGCCCCTACATCGTCGGCACTTCGCGGGCCAAGGATCTGTGGATTGAGGGCCGGTTGCCGCTGACGGGGGATGGCCCTGGTCGGATGCACTTTTACAAGACGGTGCGCCCGGACTACTTCCGGCAAATCACCGCCGAAGTGAAGGCACCCAGCCGTCGACACCACTACCGCAAGGTGTGGCAGAAGAAGGCCGGCGAGCCGAACGAAGGCACGGACTGTGAAACCTACGCGCTGCACGCAGCCCGCTCCCTGAAAACGCATCTGCTGCAGGAGCAGGACTGGGCGGCGCTCGATGCCCAGATCCGCCAGGGTGGTTTGTTTGACCAGCCCGAACCAGTTAGGCCAGAGGCCGAGGCCAATCCCGAAACCGAAGGGGCGACCCCTAAACCACCGCCACCCGTTGAACCCCCCGATCTCCCGCCTGCTGGCGGGAGAGTTGTTTCTGGGCGCCGCAGTGCAATGCGTGTGCTCTCCCAACGCAGGAATTAATCATGGCTATCACCCTGGAACAAGCGCAGGGCCAGCTCCAAGCCTGGCTCGATGCGAGCATGAAGGTCAGCCAGAAGCAAAGCTACCGGATCGGCACCCGCCAGCTGGAGTACGCTGACCTTGCCGAGATCACCAAAACGATCGACTACTGGCAGAAGCAAGTTGATGGCCTGGAAAGCGGCCGGCCACGGGGGATTGTCCTGCGTGGGATCACGCCGCGATGAGCCGCGCACCGAAAGCCCCAGAACCAACACTGCTCGACAAGGCCATCACCTGGTTGAGCCCTGAACGCGGCGCCAAGCGCATGCATGCCCGGCTCACCATGACCGCGCTGGGCGGTTACAGCGGCGCGTCGAAGGCCAAGCGCTCGTTGAGTGCTTGGAACCCAGCCGCCGGCAGTGCAGCGGCTGACTTGCTGCCTGACTTGCCCACGCTTCGCGAGCGTTGCCGTGACCTTGAGCGCAATAACCCCATTGGCGGCGGTGCGATCAACACGGTAACGACTAAAACGGTCGGTACCGGCTTGGCGCTAAAGTCCGTGGTGAATCGCCAGATCCTCGGCTGGGATGAAGATCAGGCCAGGGAGTGGCAGCGCAAGACTGAATCGCTCTTCAAGTCCTGGGCGGAAACCACCTGCTGCGACATCACCCGCGAGCAAAACTTCTATGGCTTGCAGGATCTGACGTGGCGTTCGGTACTGAGCAGCGGTGATGTGTTTCCGCTGTTGACCCACAAGGAGCGACCTGGTCATCACTACTCGGCGTGTATCCAGCTCATTGAAGCCGACCGGATCTGCAACCCGTCGGGCAAGGCTGATACGGAAACCCTCACCGCCGGTATCGAACGTGATGCCGACGGCGCGCCGATCAAGGCTCACATCCTGCGCAGTCACCCAGGCGCGCTGGGCGTTAAAGAACGGGTATGGGATGAGCGCCCGTTCTTCAACGAGCGCGGCGGTCGGGTGTTGTTGCACGTATACCGCCGCCGCCGGGTGGGGGCAGCCACGTGGTGTGCCGTACCTGGCGCCGGTGATCGAAAAGCTCAAGCAGTTGGACCGCTACACCGATGCCGAGCTGGAAGCCGCGGTGGTGTCGGCGTTCTTCGCAGTGTTCATCAAGCCGGGGACAGGCGGGAGCCTGAGCCCACTGGCATCTGCTGCCACCGGCAACACGCCAGTCGGCGGAGACCGGCCTGCAGGACGGGAGCAGGGTGGCTGGGACGGTTCGCTGAGCGGCGGCATTGTTGCAGAGCTGGACGACGGCGCGTCCATCGACACTGCCGCCCCAGGCCGGCCGAACATGGCGTTTGACCCGTTCGTGCTGGCGATGCTGCGCCAGATCGGCATGGCCCTGGAATTGCCCTATGAGGTTCTGATCAAGCACTTCACTGCCAGCTATACCGCCGCGCGTGCAGCCGTCATGGAAGCGTGGCAGTTCGTTCGCGGTTGCCGCGACTTCCTTGGCTCACACTTCTGCCAGCCGGTGTACGAGCATTGGCTTGAAGAGGCCATTGCGCAGGGTGATATCGAGGCCCCCGGGTTTTTCGATCACCCGCTACTCCGCTATGCCTACTGCGGTTCGCTGTGGGTGGGCGATGGTCCTGGCACCGTAGATCCGCTGAAAGATATCAACGCCGCTGAAAAGCGGATCGATATCGGCGTCAGCACGCTGGCGAAGGAATCCATGCTCTACGACGGCAGCGACTGGGAGGAAAACCACGAACAGCGCGCCCTGGAAGTGAAGCGCCGTCGCGATGACGGGCTATCAGCTTCACCGACGGCCCGTCCGGACAATGAACCGCCGGCCAATCCCGGCCTACCTGAACGGACCTAACTATGAGCGACAACCCAACCGATGCACCCGTGCACCGGGTGACGGCGTTCGACTTGGTGTCACGCGAGCCCTGGGCCATCACCCCGGACATGCTGCAGACCATCACCGCCATTGCCCGTCGGGAACATGAAGGCCCCGAGGCCCTGGAAGCCAGGCAAGGCAAGCCCCTGCAGAACAGCCGTGCTGTGACTCAGCGTGGAAACGTTGCCTTGCTGCCCGTCACCGGCCCTGTGTTCCGCTACGCCAACTTGTTCACGGCGCTGTCCGGTGCAACCTCGCTGGATGTCCTGGCCAAAGAGTTCACCAATGCCGTCGACGATCCTCGGACCGACACCATCATCCTGGTGATGGATACACCGGGCGGTATTGCCAGCGGCATCGCTGAGTTCGCTCAGATGATCCGCGCGTCTCCCAAGCGGGTGGTGGCCTATGTGTCCGGCAACGCGGCCAGTGCCGGTTACTGGATGGCGGCAGCGGCCCATGAAATCGTCATGAGCCGTACCGGCGCTGTGGGATCCATCGGCACCGTGTTGACGGTGCGCAAGAACGGCGACGACGGCAGCTTCGAAATCGTCAGCAGCCAAAGCCCGAAAAAGCGGCCGGACTTCGGTACCGAATCAGGCCGCGCTGTCGCACAGGCCCACGTCGACCGCCTGACCGACATCTTCGTCGAGGACGTCGCTAATTATCGCGGCCTCAGTGTTGAAACCGTCCTGGCTGACTTCGGCCAGGGCGACATGCGGATTGGCTCGGATGCCGTGGAACTGGGCATGGCCGACCGTGAATCCACCCTTGAAAACCTTATCGCCGAATTCAACGGCAGTCCCTCTGGAGATCGATCCATGTCCGCACCAAACAGCAGCACCGTACCAGCTCCAACCACCGACAAGCCTGCCATCACCCGTGAATATCTGGCCGCGAATCACGCGGAGTTGCTGGCCAGCCTGGAGCATGACGCACATGCAGCTGGCGCTCGCGCCGAGTGCGATCGCATCAAGGCAGTCGAGGCGGCCGCTTTGCCCGGGCATGAAGAGCTGATCGCCAGTCTCAAGTTCGATGGCAAAACCAGCGGCGCCGAGGCGGCGGCACAGGTGATTGGTGCCGAAAAGTCCAAGCGTGCTACTGCTCTTGCCGACATTCGCAGCCAGGCCCCTGCGCCGGTACCCAACGCACTCACGCCGCCGGCTGCACCAACTGCCGCCGAAGAGGATCCGGAAGCGCCCCTGGAAGAGCGCGCCAAAGCAACCTGGGACGGCGATAAGGAACTGCGCGCCGAGTTTGGCACTTTCGAGGCCTACCACGGTTATCGCAAGGCCACCGACCGTGGTTTGGTCAAGGTTCTGAAAAAGTAAGCACCTGGTAAGTCCCTCAAACCCTGGCTCTGGAGAATCCCATGCCTCTTACACTCGATACCCCCCGCGCCTACGAGATCGGCACCATCAACGACTTGTCCGTTGCCGCCGGTGTGCAGATCTTCGAAGGCTCGGCCGTTGGCATCATCGCCGCCAGTGGCTTGGCGCGCCCTCTGGCGGCTGGTGATCTGTTTGTCGGTTTCGCTGATCGCGGCGTCGACAATCGCACCGGCGCCGCTGCGGCCGCGCGCGTACGCCTTCGTGAAGAAGGCAAAATTGAACTGCCCGTCGCCGCTCTGGCACTTGCCGATATCGGAAAGCGCGTCTATGCCAGCGACAGCGGCGCGTTTCTGCTGACAGCGGCCGGGAATAGCCTGGTCGGCCATGTTCACCGTTTTGTCCGCTCTGGCATCGGCATCGTCAAGTTCGCCGCCCAGCCAGTACCCGTCGCGCCTTAACGCAACACCCAAACCCTTCCTTTTTTGACCGTATCCTTCTTCAGGAGAATCACCCATGGGTGCTGAAGTACTTTCCAGCCGTGCCGTCATCGGCATGTTTTACGAAATGCTCGAACAGAATGTGGGGGCGACTTGGATTGACGCCGTATCCAACCTGTTCGATTCCGACCAGGCCAAAGAAACCTACCCGTGGATCGGCATGGTTCCGACGCTGCGTGAATGGATCGGTGGCCGTCATGCCAAAGGGTTCATCGGTGCTGACCTCGAAATCGAAAACCTGCACTTCGAAGCAACCATTGAGGTTCTGGTCAAGGAGCTGCGCCGCGACAAGACCGGGCAGTTGCGGATCCGCCTCGGTGAGCTGGCCGACCGCACGAATGCCCACTGGGCCAAGCTGCTCTCGGTACTGCTGGTCAACGGCGAAACCCAGGTCTGCTACGACGGCCAGTACTTCTTCGACGTTGACCACGAAGAAGGCCAGAGCGGCGTGCAGTCGAACAAAATCACCACCAAGCTTTCCGAGCTGGCCGCGGCTGTTCATGGCACGCCAACTCGACCGAGTGTCGAAGAATTCCAGCAGGCAGTTGCCCTTTCTGTGACCCAGCTCACCAGCCTCAAGGATGATCAGGGCGAACCCATCAACGAACTGGCCCGCGAGTTCCTGGTGATGGTGCCGTTCAACCTGTTGAGCGTTGCTCAGTCAGCTTTGAGTGTTCCGCGCGGCACGAACATCAACGAGATTGTCATGCCCGACAACGTTGTGGTTCGGGTTGTAGGCAACGTCCGACTGAATACCTGGCAGGACAAGTTCGTGACCCTGCGTACCGATGGCCGTTTGAAAGCGTTTATCCGCCAGCAGGAAACCGACGTGGCCATGAAGGCGAAGGCGGAAGGCTCGGAATACGAGTTCGATAACGACGCTCACCAATACGGTGTCGACACCTGGCGCAACGTCGGTTTTGGTCGCTGGCAGTACGCGGTCCTTAACCAGCTGGTGGCATAAGCCGGTCGGCCTGCCACCTCATCGAGGACACTGATATGCCGAAATACCGCGTGACAGAGACCATCACCCTTTACGGTGGTGAGTTGATCCTGACAGACGCGCAGGCAGGCGCCCGAAAGCACTGCCTGAAGCCGGTCGAAAAGAAAAAGGGGCGCTACACCATTCTGGAGCCTGTCCAGTTCAAAGTCGGGGAGGTGATCGTGATCCCCGGTGAGCCGGACAAGGCGCTGGATCAGCGGCTTGAGAAAGTGGATAAAGCTGGAGGAACCGGCGATGCCGAATAAATCCTACACCGTGAAATCTGGCTCTTTCCGCCGTCCAGACAACACCTTGGTCGGCCAAGGTGATGTGGTCGAACTGCCGGACGATGTGGCTGATCGCTTCCGCCACCAGTTGGAAGTTGTGGTCGCCGAACTCCCACCGGCTCCGGCAAACGATGGTGGGCGTAAGCCGAAGGTGAACCCCGATGCTTGACGAAGACCTCAGGGGTTTCCTTGAGGACTTCGACGTCGGCGGGATTGTTGATGGTGAGCCGTTTCTGGCGGCGCGTGACATGCCGGATGAGATCCACGGCATGGGAGGCACCAACAGCCAGTCCACCAGCTACGAGATCCTTGTCATCACTGCCGAGGCTGAACGCCTCGGCATCAACAATTCGAAGCTGATCACCGTCGGTGGCGTGTGCTACCGGGTCCGCGACCGCCGGATGATCGATGACGGCGCCTTCAGCCTGGCTTCTCTCACCAAGGTTTAACCCATGCCCTCGATCCAAGACCGCATCGTCTCCAAGGCGCAGGCGCTGATCAAGGCTGCCGGTACGCCGGCGGCTGATCGTGTTTTCCGCAGTCGTACCGAGGCGATCACCCGCGACATGACGCCTGCGATCGTGCTGCGTCCCAGCCTCGAAACCACCGAACGGGAAAGCTTTGCCGTTGACCGCAACCAGTTCGAACTGACGGTGGAAATCATCGCCCGGGAAGACACTGTGACCGGAGACGCCTGGGACCAGGTGGCTGACCTTGTGAAGGTCGCCGTGCACGCGGTGCTGGCCACCGAGGACGCTTTCCCGGAAGCCGATCGGGTCCAGCGGTTTTACGTCGACTGGATCGAGGACGAAGGGGACAACACCGCTGGCAACTGCCTGGTTCGTTATCGGTTTACCTACTTGTGCAACACCGGCGACTTGACCACCGGCCCCACCTATTACTGAGGAATAAATTATGCAAATTGCATTCGGCAGTGGGTTGTTTTACGCCACCCCGCTGATGGACGCCTATGGCAACGCCTTGGCGTCACCCACCCCGATCCTGCTGGGCATCATGCAGGAAGCATCGGTTGATCTGTCGTACGACTCCAAGGAGTTGTTTGGTAGCGAGCAGTTCGCCGTCGATGCTGCGCGTGGCCAGGGCAAGCTGTCCGGCAAGGCCAAGGCCGCCCAGATCAGCCTGTCGCAAATGAACGCGCTGGTGTTCGGGCAAACCCTGCAGCCCGGCCAGGTGCTGGTGCACCATGCGACCACGCCCCAAGACATTCCGGTGGGTGGCAAGATCATTGTCACCGCGCCTGGCACCGGCGTGCTGTCGGGTGACCTGGGTGTTCGCGGCGGTGGCGCAGCTCCCTTCACCCGTGTTCTGGCGGCGCCGGCGAAGGGGGAATACACCTTTGACGCTGGTACCGGTGAATACGCGTTCGCCGCTGTGGACGTTGGCGTGCCGGTGTTTATCGACTATCGCTATTCGGTCGCCACCGGCAAGAGCCTCTCGGTGCGCAACTTGCCGATGGGCGATATGCCGGTCTTCCAGGGCGAGCTGTACCTGAAATACAAGGGCAAGTCTATCTACGTCCGCGTGCCCAACTTCGTCAGCAATAAGTTGAGTCTTTCGACCAAGCAGGACGACTACACCATCCCGGACTTTGAATTCACCGGCTATGCCGACGAGTTTGGCGAAGTCGCTTACTGGAGTTCCAGCGAATGACCGTCGTTAATATCCCAGGCGTCGCCTTCCCCTTCCCGGGTAAGTCCCTGGTTATTCCGCCGCTGACGCTGGGCGACCTGGAGCAGTTGCTGGACCGGATTAACCGGGTCATGGCCGGCAACCTGGACAAGGACAGTATCGCCACCGTGATCGACGCTACTCATGCAGCACTTCGTCGAAACTACCCCGAAATGGAGCGCTCGGAAGTGGCCAGCCTGCTGGACCTCGGCAACATGCGTGAAGCTCTCAACGCTGTGATGGGCGCGTCGGGGCTGGAGGTGACGGAGCCAGAGCCGGGGGAAGGCCAGGCCCCTTTGACTGGGGCCAGCTCTACGCACACCTGATCGCCAGTACGGGACAAAGCCCGGTCACGCTGCGGCGTGACTGGGACATGGTGATGGTGGGCCATATGACGGACTACTGGCGGCACCATCCTCCCGTGCATGTGCTGGTAGCCGGGTACATGGGCTACAAACCGGCAGAGGCCGTCACGGATGCACCTGATCTGGCGAGCAACTTAGCGGCAATGGCTGCAGATATGCGCAGTGAACTACCTGAGCATCTGCTTGGGGCACTGGATGCATTTGTAGCGCCTGGCTAGAGTCTGGTCGCGATAGCGTTGAATACTCGTCGGATACATTTGACCGTATTTATCAAATGGTTTGACTTAAGCAAGTTCAACGTTTCAACAAACCTCGCCTCGGCGGGGTTTTTTATTACTTACGATATGAGGCTCCGGCATGGATAGAAATATTGCGTATCAGTTCACTGCCGGCACTCAAGGCTTCGACCGCGCAATCGAAAGTATTGAGCGGAACATGCGTGATGCGCGAACGACCTTCAGTCGTGAACTACGGGCCATCAATACCGAGATGGTGGGTAGCCAAACACAACTCAGCCGTTTTGGCCCAGCAGTAAATGATGCTTTAGGGGGCGTCAGTACCATCATGCGGAGTGGGCTTTCCAGCGTTGCTGCTGGATTGATCGGCGTGTTTGCTCTGGGTGCTTTTAAGGTGAAGCAACTCGTCGGTGACAGTAAGGACGCAGCGATCCAGCAGCAGGCCGCTTATCGTGGCCTTGAGGCTGTGGCCAACCACGCGGGCGTCGGGATCGGTCGTGCGATGGATGAAGCCAATAAGTTGGCAGCTGATGGGTTGATTAGCGTAGGTGACTCGGCAAAGGCGCTGCAAAACCTGTTAAGTCGAGGTTACAGCGTTGATCAAGCTGTGGGAGTCATCACGCGGCTGAAGGATGCTGCAGCTTTTAACCGGCAGGCAAATCTCAGCCTTTCCGAGGCAGTAGTGACGGCCACTGAGGGCTTGAAGAACGAAAACTCGGTGCTGGTCGACAACGCAGGCGTTACAAAGAACGTTGCCAAAATGTGGGAGGAATACGCCAAAAGTATCGGAACTACTCGTGACAAGTTGTCCGATTCTCAAAAGATCACGGCTGAATACAACGGGGTGATGAAAGAGACGGAGGCGCAGGTTGGTAACGCTGCGAAAGCAGCAGAGGGGTTGACCGGAAGTCAAGCGGACCTCGACTCGAAAAGCAATGAACTTCAAGTCACCATCGGTACGATTTTGGAACCGGTCTTTGTCAGCCTGAACAAGCGCCTCGCCGAAACTGCGAGTTGGTTCAACAACCTGTTGAAAGGGATGTCCGGGGTTGGGGCGACCGTCGAGGAGGTCGCAGCAAACGTCGCTCGCTATGAGGCCATCCTCAAGGACTTTAAGCCTGGCCCGCGTGGTAACGGTAGCAAGGCGCCGCTAGAAGCTGCATTGGTAGAGGAGCGGCTGCTGCTGGAAAACATGCAACTCGTCTCCAACAAGATCGATGAGGTCGACGCGGGAATTAGCTCCCGTTCCGCACGCATTGAGGAACAACGGCGAAAGGTTGCCCAGATGGCGGCCACTGGCAATACGGCTCTCTTCAAGCCGGCGCAGCAAGGTAGGGTCAGCCCAACTCCCTACGGACTTGAAATTGCGCGGTTGACGAAGCTTGAAGCCGGCTATGCCGCCGCAATTGAGCATCGAAAAAAGGTTGAGGAGACGACAACGCCACCGAAGAAAACCGATACCCCTGCTACAACGCCCGGCAAAGTTACCTCGCGAGTCAGCGAATGGTCCGAAGCGCTGGATGCGCAAAAGGTCGCGCATGCTCAGCAGCAGGCCGAGCAGGGCACGTTTCTCCAATTCTCGCAGCAGCAAGAAGCGGATTACTGGCAAGGGATCCTCAAGCGCACAGACCTGACGGCCAAGGAACGGCTGGGTGTTCAGCGCAATTACCTGACGGCCTTGGGGTCATTGCGTCGTCAGGATGAAGGCCAGGCATTCGCCGATCTGCAGGCCCAGGCGCAGCAATACCGCAACAACATGGACGCACGCCTGAACATCGCTCAGCAGACGTTGGAGCGCAGCCGGCAGCTCTATGGCCAGGACAGTCAGGAATACCGCAGGGCCGCTTCTGAGGTGGTCGCCATCGAGCGGGAGAAACAGCAACAAATCACCAACATGAAGCAACAGGAATATGCCGCCGATAAGCAATCTCGGCTGACCGACGTTGCACATGCTGAACAGATGGCCCAACTGGACCTGCAGGCCAACCTGATCACTCAGGGGCAGTTGCTGCAGTCTCAGGCAGAGTTCGAAAAACAGCGGTACGCGATCGAGGCTGAAGCCTTGGCGCAACGCAAGGCGCTGCTGGACCAGGATCCCGACCGCAACCCGGTTGCCCTGCAGCAGGTCCAGCAGCAGATCCTCGCTTTGGAGCAAACCCACCGCAACAGCTTGGCCGTGCTCAGCCGGCAGCAAACCATGGAATCCCAGAGCAACTGGACCGGGATGATGGGGAGTTTGCAGTCCAGCTGGTCGAGCGGAATGAACGGGATCCTCACCGGCACCATGAGTACTCAGGGGTTGCTGAAAGGGATTTTTGGCAGCGTCGGTACGGCATTTGTCGAAAACATGGTCACCAAGCCTTTGATGGCATGGGTGTTCGGTGAAACGGCAAAAACCGGAGCGACCGTAACCGGCGTCGGGTTGCGAACAGCAGCCGAGATCGGAGGCGCCGCGATGTCCGTGGCGGTCTGGGGTGCTGCCACCATCAGCAACATTATTTCCAGCGCTTACCAGGCTATCGCGGGTGCGTTTGCCGCGATGTCTGCAATTCCGATCATCGGGCCGGCGTTGGGCGTTGCTGCAGGTGTTGCTGCCGGTGCGTTCGTATTCGGCCTCATCAAGAACGTGGCCTCTGCTGAAGGAGGCTACGACATTCCAGCCGGGGTGAACCCAATGACCCAGCTCCACGAGCAGGAAATGGTTCTGCCCAAGCAGTACGCCAACGTGATTCGCCAGGCTGCAAACGGCGATGGCCAGTTGGGCGGCGGTGGCGGCGGTGGCTATCACTATCACGACAGCAGCGGCCGACTGACGCCGGCGGACATTCGGCGCAATGCACGGGTGTTTGCTCTCGAAATGCAGAAGCTGCAGCGCAACGGTGCCCTCAAGGCATAAGGAGAATTCATGCTGCTCGGGCCATTTTTTCCAGCGCGTTGGATTGCCGGTTTACCGGATCGCGGTGTTATGGCGGAGGATGTTTTGCCCTATATGCCCGGGCAAACGTTCCTCGCCAAAAAATCCCCGGCCTGGAGCACGGGGGTGCAAAAGTCAGCCAGCGGCCGGCGCCGTACCACCGCGTATTACCCGGCGCCTTTCTGGACGTTCCAGATCAACTACAACGCGGTACGCAAGCGTCCCGGCCTGGACGAATGGTCGCGGCTGGTGGCGTTCTTCAATCGCCGCAAAGGGCAGTTCGGGGACTTTCTGTATTTCGACAGGACCGATCACCAGGTGACCAAGCACCGCTTTGGCTTTGGCGACGGGGTTACCCGAACGTTTCAGCTGACGCGGGCCATTGAAGGGTGGGTCGAACCCGTTTACGGGGTGGTCAACATTGATCTGCTGACCGTCGCGGGAGTGTCTGTGACGGCCTACAACGTCGATGCCCTCGGCCAGGTCACCTTCGACCAAGTGCCCGCATTGGGCCAGGCGCTGGAATGGACTGGCGCCTTCTTTTTCCGCTGTGCATACGACTCAGATTCGCTCGATGGCGCCCAGCCGTTCGGGCGGATTTGGGAGATGAAAAACGTCTCTTTCACGAGCATCAAACCATGATCGATGTCAGTCCCGAGTTGAGGCAGTTTCTGGCCACGGCCCGAAGCTTTGTGATGGCCGATCTGTACACCATCACCCTGGCGAGTGGCCAGGTACTGCGTTACACCGACGCCGGCGTGCAGTTGTTCGCTGACGGTGCGAACTACTCGGCGTCCGGGCCGCTGCTCAAGCGCACCGGGATCCGCACAGTCCGAGGGGTCGAGGTCGATACCCTGAGCGTCACCCTCTACGCCGGCGTTGAGGACACTTTGCTGGGGGAGCCGATTCTGGCGTTCATCGCCGGTGGTGGTTTCGATGGTGCGTCGTTGAGCCTGTCCCGGGCGTTTATGCCCGATTGGGCGGCGCCAGTGGTTGGTACGGTGTTGCGCTTCATTGGGCGGGTTGCCGAGGTTGATCCTGCTGATCGCGAGCAGGCGACGTTCTCGGTCAAATCACCGATGGAGCTGCTCGATACCAAGGTGCCTAAGGGGGTCTATCAGCCTGGGTGCCTGCGGACGGTTTACAGCGCCGATTGCGGCGTTAATCGCTCTCTGTTCGAAACTGCGGGTTCGGTGCTGGAGGCCACGAGCGGTCTGCGCATTCGTACCGATATCGGCGCTGAAAACGGTTGGTTTGACCAAGGCGTGATCCGGTTCGTAAACGGCGGCAATGCCGGCGTTTCGCGCACTGTCCGTCGCCAGACGGCTGACGGTGCCGTCACGGTGATTCTCGGGCTGCCGGCTGAGCCACAGCCGGGGGATCAATTCCTGATTTATCCCGGTTGCCCGCGCACGCTGGACGCCTGCACCAACAAGTTCGGCAACCGCGGGCGTTATCGCGGCATGCCCTTTATCCCCGTGGCGGAGACCTCCGTATGACCGAGCTGGAGCTGCAGCAGCGCGAAGCTGTCATTGTCCAGGCGAGGCGCTGGCTCAGGACACCTTATCAGCACCGTCAGCACCTGCTGGGCGTTGGCGTGGACTGCGCCTGGTTGCTGATCGAGGTGTATCACGCCGTCGGCCTTCTCCCCTGGATCGATCCTGGCGCCTATGCCCAAGACTGGCATCTGCACCGCAGCAAGGAGCTGTACCTGAGCTGGCTGGAAGAGTACGGGCGCGAAGTCGAAACCCCGCAACCCGGCGACGTCGCCATCTGGAAGTTTGGCCGCACCTACAGCCATGGGGCAGTGATCATTGATGAACACCGCGTCATTCACGCCTTTTTAGATATTGGTGTGGAGGTGGCCAATATGCGCGAAGAGCGACTGGCCAGCAGGCCGGTGCGTTATTACACACTCAATAGTTTTGGAGGCAGTGATGGGGGGAGGGAGCAGTAGTTCAATTTCCAACAGCGCAACACGCATCAACGCGCTGCAGATCCAGAGCAGTGCCAGTGGCAAACCCATCGCCTGGATTGCCGGCCGCAACCGCATCAGTCCCAACCTGATCTACTACACCGACTTCGATGCGGTCGCAAAGACCACCAAGACCAAGACCGGCGGGAAGGGCGGCGGCGGGGCCACACAGAAAGACACCACCTATACCTACTATGCGGCGATCATCCTCGGTATCGGCCGGGGCCAGCTCAGCTCGGTGCGGCGGATCTTTCGTGACAAGGAGGTCTTTGCCGACAAGGTTGTCGATGGCGTCACGCAGTCAGCGCTGGCACAGATCGGATTCAGCTTTATGCCGGGCACTGCAGACCAGCAGGTCTGGGGGTACCTTGAGACAAAGCACCCGACCGAGGCGATCGCCTATTCGGACACGTCGTACGTTTACGCCGCGCGCTACCTGCTCAACGATAACGCCGGCGTGCAGAACCACACCTTTGAGGTTGATGGTCCCTACCAGGTGCCAGGCTTGCCCGACGCCAACCCGGGGCTCTTTCTGCCCGGGCTACTGCTGGATCCGCTGGACGGCATAGGCTTTGATCCGCGTTGGATTGATGACCTGAGCAGTTACCGGGATTACTGCCTGGCCGAGAACCTGTTGCTCAGCCCGGTATTGGATGAGCAAGCCCCGTGCAGCGAAGCCATCACGCGCTGGTTGCAACTGACCAACAGCGAGGTGATCTGGTCAGCCGGCAAAATGAAGGTGATCCCATTTGGTGATCAGGTGGTCACCGGTAACGGTGTGACCTGGTATCCGAATGTCACGCCCGTGGCGCACCTCACGGATGATGACTTTTTGACGGAAGAGGGCGAGCCACCGGTCCAGCTGAAGATCAAGAGCCAGGCCGACAGCTACAACGAAGTGTCGCTGGAGATCCTCGATCGCGATCACGAGTACAACACGGACGTGGTGCGCGCACCGGATCAGGCTGCCATCGAGCAGTTCGGGTCCAAGCCGATGGACACCATCAAGGCGTACGAGATCTGCAATACGGCCATTGCGTCGCACTCGGCGCAGCTGCTGGTGCAGCGCAAGCTGTATATCCGCAACGAATACCATTTTTCCCTGGGCTGGCAGCATGTGCTGCTTGAGCCGATGGATCTAGTCACGATCACCGAGCCGGCGTTGAAGCTTGACCGCCGCCTGGTCCGCTTGATCTCGGTCGAGGAAGATGAAGACGGCAAGCTCGCGGTTGTGGCCGAGGATGCGTTGCTGGGGACGGGCAGCGCACCAAATTATCCAGTGCAGAGCAAGACCGGTTACCAAGGCAATCAGAACGCTGCACCTGGGCCAGTGCTGCCGCCGATTATCTTCAACCCACCAGAAAGCCTACTGTTGCCAGGGGAGACTCAGGTGTGGGGTGCGGTCGCCGGCGCCGGTGAGTCGTGGGGCGGCTGTGATATCTGGATCAGCGCCGATGGTGACAGCTATCGAATGGTTGAGACCGTTTACGGTCGCTCCCGTATCGGCCGGCTCACAGCGCCGTTACCACCTGGTGGGGATCCGGATACGGTCAACACCTTGTCGGTAAAGCTCTCGGTTGCCGATCAATTGACGGCGGCGACCACCGCTGAGGCCGATAGCGGTGCCACCTTGTGTTGGATCGATGGCGAGTTGATCAGCTACCGGGACGCTGCCCTCACGGGGCCGGGCGCCTATAACTTGCAGTACTTGCGTCGTGGCCGCCTTGGTTCGTCTGTCTCCGACCATCCCGTTGACGCGCAGTTTGTGCGGCTTGATGACGCGATCTGGAAATACACCTACACCACCGATCAAATTGGAAAAACGGTGTGGGTTAAGTTCCGCTCATTCAACGTGTTCGGCCGTGCCTCAGAGGACTTGGCCGATGTGACGCCCTACAGCATCACATTGTCGCCAGTGCGAGTTGTACCTGGCGCTGCCCAAGGGGTTCAGTTGGTGGGGGCCTTTGAGGCACCTTACTTCACCGTCGGTTGGACGGCAGGGGCGCATGCTGCAGATCGGCTGGTCAGGATCCGCAACGCCGGCACGAACGGCTTGCTTCGTGAGGTTGCCACCACCGCCACCACCTTCACTTACCAGTTGGCAGATGCACTAGTCGATGGACCGCTGGTACGCAGCTACCGGATTGAAATCATTGAGCGAAATACGGCCGGTAATGCCCCTGTTTCTGCCCTTGTGGTGGTAAACACCGCGCCTCTGGCCGTCACCGGCACCGCGGCTATGGTGAGCGGGACCACCGCGAATGTCCGTTGTAACACTAGTGCCGCAGCTGACAGGGCTGGCTACATGTTCGTTTATGCAACCACGGCGGGGTTCGATCCCACGATCACGGGCACCATCGGTTATCAGGGTGCCTCAGAGACTGGCCAGATCACCGGCTTGGCTCCGGGAACAACTTATTACTTGCGGGCTGCAGCGTTTGATACCTGGAGCAGCGTTCGCTCACAGCTGAATTTTGCTCCGGAAATTACTTTAAATACTTAAGAGTAGTTAACTAAGCAGCTTATTAGCTTGCTCTCCTTGTTGGTAGCAGACGGTGATCTATTGCCTGGAGGAAGTTGATTGGTTGCTGCATTGGTTTATACATGGGGCGGATTGTCATTGCTCCTGAGGTTTTCTTAATACTCCATCGAGAATAACTATGCAGCCTATTCAGTTCTTTGCCGCCCGGGCCGAAGATGGTGCTCTATTGCCTAATGCATCTGTGGATGTGTTTGTCCACGGCTCGCAGGAACGCGCCACCTTATTTTCGGATTCGACGGGTACCGTGCCACTCCAAAACCCATTCTCTGCAGACGCAAACGCTCGGGTTTTCTTTTACTCAACTACAGATCGTATCGATATTCGAATTAGTCGATATGGATATGTTGCCCCCATGTTGCTTGATATTTCTACGCTGGATGTAGCAACAGCGGTCGAACAGGTTCGACATGAAATTGACCAGGTACTTGTCGACGCCAAGCTAAAGTTTGACCAGTTATTAATGAATTCTGGGTACGAGAGCGTATTTCTACCCTACGCCGCAGGCGCAGTAATTCAGCGACCCAGACAACTGGTCCAACGCTCAGGCGAACTCTACAGCGTTATTAATCAAGCAGAGTTGCCCCTGACTCTGACCGGCGCGTGGGCGACTGACAATACCAAGCTGAGGGCGGTGGGCGATATGGCCCTCCGGCAGGAGTTAGCCAATCCTGTCGACTCGCGAAAGGGCTCTGCCGGGGTCGGTCGGGTTTACCGGCAAGTTGACACCATCGCTGAGCTTAAAACTTTGTCGAAGTTGGGGTCGCCCTATGCTGAAGTGCTGGAGTACAGCCCAGGTGCTGGCGTAATCAATAGTCGGTATCACCTCGACGGGACTGATACGACTACGGTAGGTAACGATTTCACAGTCGTGGAAGCTCATGATGGCGGCAGGTGGCGACTTAAGCACGCCGATGCGTACTCCTTAAAAATGGCTGGCGGAAAAGAGGACGAAGTAACCGACGACGCTGATGCTTGGGATCGGTTGTTACCTGTTTCTAAGGGTAAGAAAGTCGTGTGGTCAGGCGTGTCAGTGGTAAGTCGACCAATTGAAATTCCGGTAGATTACTTGCGACTTCATGCTGAAACCAAGGCGGCGACGATCAAAGCTATGGATGGCGCTAACTTTGAATACACTGTTTCGGCAAGAAATAGAAAGGGCTTAGAGTTTTATGGTTTTACTGCTGATGCGAACAAGGCAGGGCGCGAAGCCGTTTTAACTACACGTACGGTCGGCGTAAATTTGATTAATTGTACTGACTGCCAATTAACCGAAGTCAAGGGTATTAATGCTATCGGTGGGGGCGGGATTCCTGGGATTGGAATATCCACCGCTGGTGGTGGTACTCGCGTGAACACCACTAACTGCGCTGCACTCAACTGTGGTGTGCCGGGCAAGGCTGCTGACGGCTTCTTCTGCAGTTCAAGTCATTCAGTAAATACTGGTAATGTCGCAATGGACTGCAATGACACTGGTCACGTTCTGGAGAGCTGTTCCTATAGTGGGATTGTTGGCTGCGTTTCTATGCGTTGTGGCGTAATCGGTGCAATCACTAACGCTACCTCAACTAATAAGTATGGTAATTACATAAATGGCTTGGTAGGTGAGGATTGGTCTGCGGTCGTTACAGGTGGAGTTCAGATCGGGGTATTCGGTTCTGGCGATCTTGTCGACAGCAAAGTAAAAGGATTAACCATGGTTGGGGTAACCAACTACCTCGGACCAGGCGTTAACGTTCGAAGGACCGGTACCGGACGCGTGGATGGCCTTGAACTCGATGTTTCTGTCCGAAATGCATCAACGCAGGGGATTTTGGTGGATAGTGCTAGAAGAGTTACCATTAAGGCGCAGATTACAAGTCCAGCAAATGCCTGTATTCAGTTTCAAGGCGATTGCACAGGCTGCTCGGTCGTTTCCGGTACCAACTTGTTAGGCGGAAGTTTCGGAGTAGTTGCGACCGGTACTTCCGAAGTATTCGTGCAGGGCATTCGTGCGATATCTACTGGCGCATACGGCATTTACGCATTTGGAAATTCTGTTGTGACTAGTTTGATGAACCATATCACTGGTCCGACCCAGGCCTTCGAAGGTAAGGATTCTGGTGCCGTTCTCAATAGAATATCGCTCATTGATGGGATGCTCTCTCTCGACAGCATCACAGCGGGCGCTCCGCTTAGCGGAATTTCTTCCAAGTTAAAAATTGTGAATCGCACAGGCAACACGGCTGGAGTATTGGGATTGAGTGCGACGTGACAGCATCGCCTTGGGGGCAATCAAGATGTTCCCGAGGCCTTTCTAATTTTAAACAAAATGTGTCAAGAGCGTTTTTCTGATTTTAAACTGTATGGATATACAGTATTATTGGCGTTGCACCTAACCATACTAAGAGACCGATATGCCTATCTACCTAGACCAACCTTACGTTTTCACCCCTAATCCTACCGCCGATAATGGACCGCGCATCCAAGCGCTCATGAAGGCTGGTTACCGATGGATTCAAATCAATGGCACTAAGTGCCCAATTGGCACTACGGTCCTTTTGAACCGGGACGACTATTGGCCCTACAGTGGGCAGATCATCGAGCCGGCACCCGGTATCGAAAAGGTCACGATTGACGCCTCAGGTGTTGGCCGTAATCCCGTCGAGCCGAACGACCCAAGCTATGCAGCGTTTGACTATGAGGGGCGGGTGCTGCCCGCAAGCTACCTGACTTCACCGGCGGGGGTTAATCAGACGCAAATCTTTGTAGCTGACACATCCAAATACACAAATGGTGAGTGGATCGTCATCTCTGATGCTTCCACAAACTTCCCCGTAATGCCTCTGCCACTTGATGGGCCAATGGAAGTTCGCCAGGTCATCTTTGTGACAGCCAATTCCTTGATCCTCAACCGAGTAATCAAGCGTGACCACCCTCAGGGCGCCATTGTTGCCAAGGCTACGCCCATCAAAAACGTGTACATCCGGAACCTTGAGTTCACGGGCAACTGTGGCGTTGGTGTGCACCTGCATTACGCTCAGCACTGCGTAATTGAAAATATTACCTCGGTTGATTGGCGTGGTCGCTGCATGCTGCTGCTGGACAACGGCGGCGAGTACAACACCATCATTAACAGCTATTGCACGGGCACTGAGCCTGGCATTGGCCCAGAGCAAAACGCGTGGGGTGTCGTTGTTGAGGGCCAGGACGGTACCAGAATCATCAACTCGGGCGGTGAGCGTTGCGGCGCCGGCCAGGCCATGAACTACAGCATCGATACGGTATCCGTGAACGCTCGTGCGCGGCTCAATACCGTGAACGTTGGGGTTTACACTGCGTCCATCCGCTCTGGTTTCCTTCGCCCACGGACTGCATCGCCCATCAACCTTGATACCGTGATCACCTCGGACTCTGTTGATTGCTACATGGTTGAGCCAATACCTTTTTCTTGATTTTTAGATAAAAAAAGCCCGCTCGATGGCGGGCTTTTTTGTGAGCGATATTTATTTCTGGTCTCTGCCGATTGATTTCGCTATCCGCTTGCCGAGGATGTGAGTCGGATTTTCAACAGCCTTGTGGATGACCCAAGACAGCAGTAACGTTATTGCTGTTTGAATGATCAGCGCCGGGATGGGGCCGATGCCCTGGTCAATCATGATGCGGATGCCGACGATACCGAACGCGCCATGACAGGCATAAAGCGGGTAGCTTATGTTCGCTAGGAAGTCGAACACAGGGCCCCCGTTCCAGTCGCGAGCCAGGAGGTAGAAGGCCGTGAATAGTGCGAACGCAGCAAAGTAGGAAACGATCACCTCGACCAGCCATCCTTCCGTATAGCAACTGTAACCGAAGACGCAAAGCGCCCCTACCGCAATGGCAAACAGTCGCTCAAGACTCAGCATGCCACGGAAGTGATAGTTGTAGGCCACGCCGATCGTCATGAAAAAGATGTACTTGATCGGGAAGACGAACGCGGCGAGCGGGCCGACAGGATTATGGTTTCCCGGGTAAAGATTCGCTGCGGCCACGGTGGCCAGCCCGAGTGCGAATATCGGGAGAAGCTTGCCCCGGCCAATCATCGACCAGCACAGTAGCACTACAAGGTAGAACTTGATTTCGACCTCAAGCGTCCACACCACACCATCCAGCGGTACCGAACTGCCGAACCAATCGCGGAACAACGACATCTGAGTCAGGACTTGCGGCGCCGTGTACGAGGTCGTGTAGCCCATGTATCGGGCCGCAACCTCAAGCGCGCCGAGGGTGATCAGCAGTCCGACAATGTAGGTTGGCCAGATCCGGAACAGCCGGCCAATCACGAACTTTGTTTTTCCAAACGACTTGCCTTGCAGGCTTGCGATAGAGATAGGAATCACCAGGCCGCTGATCAGGAAGAACAGGGCAACGCCGAACGCACCCATATTCAGGTTGTTGAGCGGGTTGAAGATACTGATCATCCAAGTCGGGAACGGTTTTTCTGCGAGCGCCGGCAGTCCGCCGAATTCACCACGGATGTAGTTGAACATCAGGATGTAATGGGCGATGACTACGCAGAGGGCGGCGATGCCCCGTAAGGCGTTCGCGAAGGCGATCCGTTGCATCAAGGGTTCCTTGTTTTTCGAAAGTTTTGCAGGTAGCCGGTAATTCTAAATGGTTTCAGCCAAACGAAGTAGATTAAGAGTGAGATTGAAATTATTCATGGGGGAGCGCCCCACTTACAAAGCTCAGTCGCAGTGAACCAAATCAACCACCGCTGACAAGATTTTCTAGGAGATTATCAATGCCCATCAATGCGCAGCAGTTGCTGCTGATCCTTCCCAACGCCGGCCGCCAAGCCGGCGTTTTTGTTCCTGTGTTAAACGTGGCAATGACGAAATATGGAATCGTCACCCGACTACGCATTGCTGCATTCATAGCCCAGATCGGACACGAGTCAGGACAGTTCCGCTGGCTGAAAGAGTTGTGGGGGCCAACAGCGCAACAGGCAGATTACGAAGGGCGCTCCGATCTGGGCAACA
The DNA here is from genome assembly GCF_030815935.1 of Pseudomonas sp. W2I6. Classification (NCBI taxonomy): domain Bacteria; kingdom Pseudomonadati; phylum Pseudomonadota; class Gammaproteobacteria; order Pseudomonadales; family Pseudomonadaceae; genus Pseudomonas; species Pseudomonas sp. W2I6. Next base: position 662,689 of record NZ_JAUSXJ010000001.1, read on the forward strand.
CCGAAAAGGGGGACGGCTCCAAGTACCGTGGCCGTGGCCTGATCCAAGTCACCGGCCGGGCGAACTATGCGGCGTGCGGCGATGCGTTGGGCCTGGACCTGGTCAATAAGCCTGAGCTGCTCGAGCAGCCGCAGCACGCCGCAATGTCGGCGGCGTGGTTCTGGTCCTCCCAGGGGCTGAACACCCTCGCTGACCAGAGCGATTTCCTGAAGATCACTCGCCGAATCAATGGCGGCATCAACGGACTGGCCGACCGCCAGGCGTTGTACAAGGTGGCGCTGAAGGTGATGGCATGACACCGGTACAGAAGCTGGCCAGCCTGGTGGCGCTGATCCTGCTGACTATGGCCGTGAGCTTCGGCGCCGCCTGGCAGGTGCAGGACTGGCGGTATGACGGAAAGCTGGCAGAGCAGGCGGGGCAGTTCCAGACGGACCTCGACGCGATCCGCAATGCTGCTACCGCCCAGGCTCGCGCCGATCAAGACAAGCGCCTGGCCACCGAGCAGCAATTAGCCGCCGCAGACAAACAACACTCCCTGGAGCTTTCCAATGAACAACGCAAGCAGGCTGCTCTGCGCGATCGCCTTGCCACTGCTGATGTCCGGCTGTCAGTCCTTATCGAAGCCACGGATTCAGCCAGTGGCTGCGACGTGCCTGCCACCCCCGGTACCGTCGGCGTGGTTCATGCAGCCCGTCGAGCCCAACTTGACCCAGCGCATGCTCAACGAATTATCGGCATCACCGACGCAGGCGACCAAGGATTGATCGCGCTGCGGGCGTGCCAGGCCTATGTCAGTACCATTGCGCCCTGACCTACATTCCAGGTCGCGAAAATTATCCCCCCCCAATGAACACTCACCTTGCAAAGGATTGCAAAAATGACAAACCCAATCGTTCCATGGATGGGTGGCAAGCGCCGCCTGGCTGACCGTCTGATTCCTCTCTTCCCTCCACATGAATGCTACGTTGAAGTTTTCGCTGGCGGCGCGGCGCTCTACTTCATGCGGCCCCAGGCTGCACCAGTTGAAGTCCTCAACGATATCAATGGCGACCTGGTGACGTTGTATCGGGTGGTGCAGAACCACCTGGAAGAGTTCGTCCGCCAGTTCAAATGGGCTCTCAGCTCCAGGCAGGTATTTGAGTGGCAGAAGATGACTCGGCCGGAAACGCTTACCGATATTCAGCGGGCTGCCCGGTTTTTCTACCTGCAGCACCATGCATTTGCCGGGAAGGTCAGCGGCCAGACCTTCGGCACGGCCACTACTGGGCCGGCTATCAACCTGTTACGGATTGAAGAGAACCTTTCCGCAGCCTGGCAGCGCCTCTCCGGAACCTATGTCGAAAACTTGGGGTGGCTTGAATGCGCCGAGCGCTACGATCGACCGCACACTTTCCACTACATGGACCCACCGTACTGGCAGACAGCAGGCTATGGGGTGGACTTTCCATTCGAAAACTATGAGCGGATGGCCGACTTCATGCGCCGTTGTAAAGGCAAGGTGATGGTGAGCATCAACGACCACCCTGACATCCGGTGTGTATTTGAAGGGTTCCACTTCGAAGTGTTAGACATTCGGTACACCAACACCAATCAGCGGCAGGGTAAAGCCGACGTCAGTGGCGAGCTTGTGATCATGAATTGGAAGCCCTCAGACCTCGGCGGGCTGTTTTAGGGGGCAGGCACTATCAGGTTGGGCCCCTTGTTCCGGACGTTGCCCACGGCCGTGTCGACCTTGAACCACTCGAAAGTCTCGGCCGGTTCGCCCTGGTGTAGCACCATCTGTTCTGCTCGCTCCTTGGGCGTGGCTGGGTCCAACCATTCCCTGGCCAGGTCTGGAGTCAGCACCACAGGGCGGCGGTCATGGATATCCACCATGCCGCCGGCGCTGTCAGCGGTGATGATCACAAATCCGTCATGCTCGCCCGGGCCTTCATCGCTATCGGGCAGTTGGCCAATGGCAGCACACAGCACTGGCGCGCCATCCCGCCGACGGATCAGGTACGGCTGCTTCTTCGGGCCACCTTCGTCCACCCACTCAAACCAGTTGTCGCCCGGCGTGATCGCCCGGTGCGGCCATATCGCCCGGAAGAACGGGCCGTGGGCCACCTTTTCGACGCGGGCGTTGATCGGTGCAGCGCGATCCTTGGCCCAGTGCGGTCGCCACCCCCAGCGCACCAGGTCGGCATGCAGCAGATCGCCCTGCAGGTGGAGCAGGGCAACCTGGGTGGACGGCGCCACGTTGTATCGTTCCAGCGGCAGCTCACCGACGGAGTTCGCCAGGGCATTGGGCATGCTCAGTGCCGCAACGAAGTCGTGGATTCCCCGGTACTGCGAAAGTCTCCCGCACATAAGTTTCTCCGCTCGTCGGCGCCGATGAACAGCCGGTCCCCGGCCAATCTCTACACTGTAGACATTGGCCCGAGGTATTCGTCATGGCGATCAACATTGATCAGGTGAACGCAATGGAGGCGTGGTTTGCGCTGCGCAACGATCCAACCTTCATATCGGCCACGCCTGAGGAGCGCTACGAAACGCGGCTGGCCCTGGCTGACGACCTCAAGCAACAGAGGCTGATCAACGAAGGTGAATGGCGCGAGCTGGGCGAAGAGGCGGTTGCTGCATATGCCGAAGAGTTAGGCTAATGGCTGCTTGTAAACGCTAAGCTCGACCAGCAGTCGCTGATTCTCTCTGAGCAAATGGTCTCGCTGCCCGGTAATAATCTTCACGCTTTGCACTGAGGCAAACGAGTACTGCTGTTCCAGCATGCCGATCTTTTCTTCAGCCGCTGCCAACCTCTCTTCTGCATCCGCCTTGCCTGCCATCAGCAGGTCATTCATCTGCAACAGCCCGGCGATATTCGCCCGCGCTCGACGCAGCATACGCTCGGTCTCCACCAGCTCATCTGCGAGGATCGCGCACTGGTGCTGGTACATCTCTAGTGGAGTGGGGCAACGGAGCCAATCATCGGTGTCCATGTCTACGTTCATAGCGTGAAACTCAAATACTGTATGTACAAACAGTAATCGAGGTTTGCCGTTTGTGGAATTTCAGGCGACGAGCTGCATGAGCTTAGGGCATAATTAGGGCATAAACGGGGCCGCTTGGGTCCGCCTCACGCCAAGTGAGGGAGGGGATATCATCGTTTTTACTGGCCTTAAGCGGCCTGTAAGCGGGCAGGAAGGGGTTCGAATCCCTATCTCTCCGCCATTATTGAAAAATGAAAAACCCCCGATAACTTCAATGTTGTCGGGGGTTTTTTGCTTTCAGTCAGAAACTGCATAATGAATTCTGCTACGGTCTTCGTTAATTGGCGCTTCGGACATCGGTCATGAATTTTAAAAAAGTACTGGCGCATTTGCAGGCTGAAGTTCCCGAGCTATTGGCTGTGTATGTGTTCGGTAGCCAAGTGACGGGTGAGGCAGGTAGTGAGAGTGATCTGGATGTTGCGGTCCTTTCTGCGGGAGTGGTCGAGCCTTTATTGCTATGGCAGCTTTCCGGGGAGTTGGCCGATATCGTTGGAGTTCCCGTCGACTTGCTTGATTTGCGCGCAGCCTCAACGGTAATGCAATACCAAGTATTGACCACTGGGCGTCGGCTCTGGTCCGGGAACGTCCAGGCGGGTCTATTCGAGAGCTACGTCCTGAGCGAAAAAACCGCGCTGGACACGGCAAGGGCTGAGTTGTTGGCGGATATCCAGAAGGAAGGGAAAGTTTATGGTCGATGATGTTCTCATCAATAAAGCAGCCAGTATTGAGCGTTGCGTTGCGCGCGCCCGTCAGGAATACGATAAGGATCCCACCAGCTTCACCACCGATTTCACGCGCCAGGATGCGGCGATTTTGAATATTCAGCGTGCCTGTGAGGCAGCGCTGGACATGGGCCAGCACTTGATTCGTCGTGAGCGCCTGGGTGTTCCACAAGGAGCTCGTGACGTGTTTGAGTTGTTATGTCAGGGCGGTTGGGTCAATCCTGCGTTGCTGACCAACCTGAAGAACATGGTCGGGTTCCGTAACATTGCTGTTCACGAGTACCAGACGCTTCAATTGCCGATTACTGTAGCGATCATTACAAAACACCTGGATGAGTTTCTAGCATTTAGTTCGCATATTTTGACCAAGGATGCGGGGTTGGAAAATAAACAAGTCTAATCTGTAAATTTTCCATCCCTCTGAATAAGTTTTCCTGCTGCGGTGTTCATCACACAGACCACTCAGGAAACGCCCATGAACAATCCCGCCGACCGCTACGACCGCCTGACCCGCACCTTCCACTGGCTGACCGCCGCCCTGGTGATCTTCATGTTCGCCAGCGCCCACGTCTGGGAAAAACCTGGAAAAAGGCACGCCACTGCGCAAGGGCCTGCAATCGGTCCATATCTCCCTGGGCATCGCCATGGCGGTGCTGATCGCTGCACGTATCCTCTGGCGTGTGTTCGGCGGCAATCACCCAAAGGCCGACAATCACCCTGCGCTTAACGTGGCCGCCAAAATCGCCCACGGCTGTCTATACCTGTTGTTACTGACGCAGGTGACCCTGGGCTTCCTGTTCCGCTGGGCCCAGGGCGAGCCCTTCAACTTTTTCGGACTGTTCCCGGTGCCAGCGCCTTTTGTGATCGATCACGAATTGCGAGGCACCCTGGGTGGCCTGCACAACAATGTCGCCTGGGCGATCATCGTACTCGCCGGGCTGCATGCCTGCGCCGCGCTGTGGCATCACTACATCCAGCGCGACAGCACGTTGCGCCGCATGCTGCCGGCCCATCGTGGCGATCTTCCCTACTGAGTTTGCTGCTGTACTTTCCCTATCGTTACGGAGCATGAATGCCATGAAGAATCGTCCCGAGCACGCCGTTGGTTACCGCACCGCTTTGTTCTTTGGCGCCTGTATGGCCGCCGCGCTATTGGCCGGCCAGGCCCATGCCTCCGGTGACGAATCGGCGCCGCCCAAGCCCAACTGCCCCAAAGGCCAGGTCTGGGATACCAAGACTGGCAAGTGCGTGCTGCAAACCAGCAAGGCCACGTCGGACGCCGACCGCACCGACTACGCCTACCGCCTGGCCAAGGACGGGCGTTACGAAGAAGCCCTGTCACTGCTCGACACCCTGCACAACCCGAACACCGCCAAGGCCCTGAACTACCGCGGCTACGCCACCCGCAAACTGGGGCGCACCGATGAAGGCATCAGCTACTACCTGAAGTCCGTGGCACTGGACCCCAACTACGCACAAGTCCGTGAGTACCTGGGGGAAGCCTACGTTATCAAGGGCCGTGTGGACCTGGCCCAGGAGCAACTGGTGAAGATCAAGGCGTTGTGCAGCACCACCTGCGAAGAGTACGAAGACCTGGCTGAAGCCATCGCCGCCGCGCCTCAGGCTTGAAGCTGTGAGCGAACAGCCGGGAGATTGCCATCACCACAGACGCTGAGTTGCGCCGAGAGTTGAGCCAGCTGTTGCCACGTTTATGGCGATACGGGCTGGTGCTGTCGCGACAAAAGCATGTGGCTGATGACCTGGTGCAAGCCACCTGCGTGCGGGCGTTGGAGCGTGCAGGCCAGTTCGTGGCTGGCACGCGGCTGGACCGCTGGTTGCTGACGATCATGCATTCGATCTGGCTTAACGAATTGCGCGCCCAGCGAGTACGGCAAGGGCAGGGGTTTGTCGACGCCGAGCAGGCGTTGTCGTTCGACGGTGAAGCCCTGGCTCAGGACCAGGTCCTGGCCGCACAGGTGATCAAGCGCGTCAATGCATTACCCGAAGCGCAGCGGGAGACTGTTTTTCTTGCCTACGTCGAAGGCCTCTCATACAAGGAAATTGCCGAAGTCCTGCATATTCCCGTAGGAACGGTGATGAGCCGGTTGGCCGCTGCGCGCATGAAGCTGGCTGAAACTGCGCACTCAAGCGGCTTGTTGGATAAATCGAGCGGAGAACGACGATGACTCAAAATACACCACCGTCGGATGAACTGCTGGTGGCTTACCTGGACGGTGAGTTAGACCCTCGGCAGCGTCAGGTTATCGATAACCTGCTGGGGATCGATCCTGCCGTGACGGCCCGCTTGGAGCTGCTCAAGCGCGGCCACTTGCCGTTCAAATCAGCCTTCGATTCGGTTCTCGATCAAGCCCCTACAGAGCGTTTGCAGGTGATGCTCGATGCCTTGCCGCCGGCACAAACACCCACCCTGAGTCGACGCAAATTTCTCGCGGTAGCAGCAAGCTTTGCGGTGGCCGGTGTGGTCGCTGATCGCTTGTTCATGACCTGGCCCCGGCCTGAGCCCGGTTCGGGCTGGCGTGCCTCGGTTGCCGAATACATGGCGCTGTATACGCCCCAGACCCTGGAAAACCTCAGCGCCGATCCCGACTCCCATATCGCCCAGCTGAGTTCGGTCGGGACCCAGCTCGGCCTGTCGTTGAACCCGGATGCAGTACACCTGCCTGGCGCCGAATTTCGCCGCGCACAAATCCTTGATTATGACGGCGTACTGATCGGCCAACTGACCTACCTCGACGCGCGCCACGGCCCGCTGGCGCTGTGCATTACGGCGGCGAAAAAAGGTGCGGTGGCCATGGCCACCGAACAGCGCCGGGGCATGAACGTGGTGTTTTGGTCCAGCCCGTCCCATGCGTTCATGTTGATTGGCAGAAACCCGTTCGAGGATTTGCAGATCATGGCGCGCAGTGCAAAGAAGGCTTTGTCGGCATAGCTTCAATGAGACGATGAGGGCGTCTGCAACGCCCGCCACCGAGCCGGCGTCGTCCCCTCCCAGGAACGAAACGCACGATAAAACGAGTTGGTATCTTCATAGCCCACCAGGCACGCGATCTCGTCTATCTCAATCGACGGCTCGGTGAGCAGATGCCGCACCACTTCCTGGCGGGTTTCCAGCATCAGTTGCCTGAAACTGGTGCCGGCCTCGGTAATGCGCCGTTGCAACGTGCGTTCGCTCATGCCCAGCTCCCGCGCTACCTCGACCATCTCGGGGCGGCCACTGGCCAGGAAGCGCTTGAGGGTGATCTTGACCTGATGGCTGATGCTGGCCGGTGTCGAGGCCTCGGCAAGCGCTGCCACCAGGCCCGGGTTCAGCATTTCGAGCATTTGCGGGTTGTACCCCGGAAAAGGTCGGTCCAGATCGGCGGCGTCCAGTATCAGCGCGTTGCGCCCGGCACCAAAACGCACGGAGCAACCGAAAAACTCGGCCAGTGCACGGCTGCCATCGTCCGGGCGAACCAGTTCGACCTGCAGGGGAGTGATCTGCGTCCGTGCTCCCCGTCGCCCCAATTCAACAAACGTCGCAAACGCCGCATCCACCAGCAGCGCAGGCGGTAATTCTGGCGTGTGCAACCAGTCGATGGTCACCGTACAGGTACGGCCATCCTCGCAAACCTGCAGGCGCTCGGGTGTGCACAATTGCTTGAAGCGGGCGAGGCGGTGCAGGCCATCGCGATAATCCCGGGCGATAAAAGCGGCAAAGCTGGAGGGTGGAAGCGCGGTGATATCCAGCCGCGTCACCAGTAATATCCCGACAGCCGGATCAGGATTAAGTATGCGCACCGCCTCCCACAAGCGAAAGAACTCCAGCGTCGTCACCTGCCGCCGGTCTCGCCGCTCGCGGATATGCAGGGTCATGGGCAAGCGTGCCTGACGCAACACCACCGACGGCTCCAGCCCGACGCTCTGCAGCGCCAGCCAGAACACATCCGGTATGTTGAAACGGGGTTGGGTCACGTCAGGCATGCGGCACCTTTTTCAAAAGCGTGAGATTAATCCGAGGCTGACACGCTGAGGTCATGCCACTTCTTATCCGACTCGGCCAAATCTGCGGCTGCACGGGCGGCGTATTGCACGGCATCGCTGCCGATCAGCAAGCGTAGCGGGGCGTCTTTGTTCAGTGCCAGCTCCAGCACGATTTCGGCAACCCGGTCCGGACCCGTCGGCAGGATGCCGGGGGAGTTGAGCAATTCAACCAGGGCGCCGACCGTTTGTTGGTAGGGCTCACTGATGGCCGGAATCGTCATGGAACTGCCCGACCAGTCCGTGCGCATGCCGCCCGGCTCCAGCACGGTCACCTGGATGCCCAGTGGTGTGACTTCCTGTGCCAGTACTGTGGAAAATCCACCGACTGCCCATTTCGCACTCTGATACGCGGCCAGGCCGGCCATGCCGATGCGGCCACCCAACGACGATACCTGGAAGATATGCCCACGGCCCTGGGCGCGCAGCACCGGCACCACCGCCTTGCTCACGTGCACCACACCATAGAAGTTGGTGCTGATCTGCGCGGAAAAATCCTCCAGCGTCACATCTTCCACCGACGCCAGGTCACCGTAGCCGGCGTTATTGACCACCACATCCAGGCGACCAAAATGTTTCACCGCGGCATCCACCGCTTCCAGCACCTGCTGGTTATTGGTCACGTCCAGCGTGACCGGATAAATCGCCTCGCCGTATTCGGCCACCAGGTCATCCAACTGCTTGGGATTGCGCGCGGTGGCAACCACACGATCACCGGCGCGCAGGGCGGCTACGGTAATCGAGCGGCCGAGGCCGCGGGAACTGCCGGTGATAAACCATATCCTGGACATTCGAACACCTCTTCGTTTGAGACTGCGGGAGTAACCTGTGAACGAATGATGGTGGACGGGTGCTTTTTACACACTAGCAGGAGCGCGCCAAGTAACTTGCAAGTTACGCCATTTCAGTGATGTCTGTAGCCTGATTCTTTAGCTGCCAGTGCAGGGTTGCGCTGCCTGAGGCACGGCGGTAACCTTCGCCCCGTTGCCCCCATGGCGACCGGTTTTGACAGACCGATTTACAGGTGTACAACCTCCATACGATTACAGGCTGCTTTAGCTGTGGCGTCGTTTTATGGCGGCTGTACGTGGGGCATCTTCGGGTGCGCCGGGTCCTGTATACCGGTCTGTCAACCCGCGTACAGCTGCCACCCAATCCTGTTTGACAGCAGGGGAATGGCAGCTCCGATTACATACAGGAGCTACACCATGAAAAAGATCACCCCCAATCCCCCTGATTCTTTCGGCGCTCGCGCGCACAACAAACTCACTGACGGAAAAATGTCCGACGCGGCGCAAAGAGCGCTTGATTATTACCTGAGTGAACCTGCGCCCGAATCGGCTGAAATCGACGAGCGCCCACCACGCAAAATCTTCCTCGTAGGTGCGGATGTAGGCACCGAAGAAGCACTGGCCAACGCCACCGAAATCCTGTCGTCAGCGCTGGAAACAGCCTACCGCTGCGCCGATGGCCAAGACAGCATTCACTATCGATTAACCATGGGGTTGGCCCAGTTGATCGAGAATGCTCAGGCGTTGGTGGACTCGGTACTCGACCGTCAATTTGCAGCTGATAAACCCGCCAACCCGTGAACGCCAACGACGCCCCGCAAAGCCCGCTGTAGCTAAAAGCCAGCGGGCTTTTAGTGGAAAATCTTATATCTGGCAACTTGCACGAATTGCGCTCAAGTCCCGCCCTGACTGGCCGAAACTCTGTCATACGATGTCGTATGCCTATAATGAGAACAATCGCCATGTCGCTCCGCAGCCTGTCCATCGCCCGCCGTGCGGGTCTCGGTTTTGCCTTGATTGCCTTGCTCGTGGCGCTGTTGGGGTTCTTTGCGCTCTCGAACATGGCAAGCATCCGCGAAAGCGCCGTGCAGGTTGAAAGTGGCCTGGTGCCGAAGATGCGCCTGGTCTCGGATATCCGCGAAATCATGCTGCGCATCCGCACTATTTCCCTGCGCATGGCCCTTGATTCCAACGCGTCGAGCATCCCGCAATACCGCAGCCAGATGGACACCCGCAGCCAGGATCTGGCAAAGAAACTGGCCGACCTGAGTGCGGTGCTTGATACACCTGAGGTACGCAATCTCTACGACCAGTTTCAGGTCTCCCTGCGGCAATACCAGCAAGGCCTCACCCAGTCATTCATCCTCGCCGACAAGCAGCAGACCGCCGAGCTGAACAAGTTGCTGCTGGTGGACATGAAGACCGTGGTCGACGGTTCCGGCAATCAGCTCAATGCCCTGGCCGATTACTACAACGCCCAGATAAACCTGCAGGGCCAGACGGCCGAGTTGCAGTACAGCCGCTCGCGCACGATGGTTTTCGGCTTCGTGCTGCTGGCCGCGGTGAGCACCGTAGCCCTGGCCTGGTTGCTGACGCGCAGCATCGTTGGTCCGCTGAGCCACGCGGTGCGCGCCGCCGAAAACGTCGCCCAAGGCGACCTGACGCAAACCGTTGAAGTGACCGGCGATGACGAAGTGACGCGCCTGCTGGTGGCGTTGCAGACCATGCAAGGCAGCCTGCGCAGTACCTTGCAGCTGATTCGCCAGTCGGCCGGGCAGATGGCGGCATCGGCCACCGACCTCAACGGCATCACCGACCAGAGCAGCCGCAGCCTGCAAAAGCAGACCGCTGAAATCGAGCAAGCCGCCACCGCGGTCAACGAGATGACTTCGGCCGCCGATGAGGTGGCACGTAATGCGGTCTCCACTTCCGAATCCACCCGGCTCTCCAATGAAACGGCCCGCGATGGCCAGCAGCGCGTCGGCGAAACGGTCAGCGCGATTCAGGCGTTGAGTACCAACATCGGTGAAACCTCAAGCCTGGTGCAAAACCTCGCCGATCAGTCGCGGGACATCGGCAAGGTGCTCGATGTGATTCGCTCCATCGCCGAGCAGACCAACCTGTTGGCCCTGAACGCCGCCATCGAGGCGGCGCGTGCCGGTGAGTCCGGGCGTGGCTTTGCCGTGGTGGCCGACGAAGTGCGTGCGCTGGCCCATCGCACCCAGCAGTCGACCCTGGAAATCGACCAGATGGTCACCGCGATGCGCAGTGGCTCCAGCGAGGCACTGACCTCAATGCAATCGAGCACCCAGCGGGCCAGCGAAACCTTGATCCTGGCCGAAGGCGCCGGTGGAGCCTTGAGCCAGATCACCGACTCCATAGACCAGATTCACCAGCGCAACCTGGTCATCGCCAGCGCCGCCGAAGAGCAGGCCCAGGTGGCCAAGGAAGTGGACCGCAACATCGTCAATATTCGTGACCTGTCTGCGCAGTCGTCTTCGGGAGCGGGGCAGATCAACGGGTCGAGCCAAGAGCTGGCGCGCTTGGCCGTGTCGCTCAACGAGGCGGTGGCGCGGTTTCAGCTGTAACCGGGTCTACCCGTGCCACGGAGGGCACCAGTTCCAGGATACGGTCACGGCCACCTTCGGCCACCAGGTACGTTCCCTTCGTCGTACGCACAATCGACTGTGGCGCCTTCAGGAAAGACAGGATCGTCTGCTGGCGTCCTTGCTTGTCGATCAACAACAAACGCGCCCGGTGGGTGGAATCCTCGTTGATCCATAACCCGCGTTCATCGCACATCAGGAAGGTGGGTTTGTTCAAATGGCTCAGTACCACCGGGTCGCTACCGTCGATGGTCAGCTCTCGCACCACGCCCTTCTTCTTTTCTGTGTAGAGCATGCGCCCATCCGTGCAGCGAACAATCGACTCGCCTTCGCTGAGTTGGTCACGCACGACGCTCAAGGTCCTGTCGCTCCAGTGATAGCGCAGAATCCGCGCCCCGACCTTGCGGTCTTCGATGGCATACAGGTACTCGCCGTCGTCCCATAGCCCTTGCACGCTTTCTCCCCTGAACAGCTCGGTGACGACGCCGTCCTTGAGGAAGCTGACCGGCGCGCCGTCCACTTCCTGGCTGAACACCCAACCGCCCTGAGTGGCGACCATGCCATCGGGCTTGGATAGTTTTCCTACAACCAGCTCGCGTTTTCCGTCGGGCAATATGCGCACGATACTGCCAAGCCCATCGCTCAATTCCTGGCTCACCATCAGCGAACCGTCGGGCATCGGCATCAGTGATGCGGCCTTTGCTACGTCTCGGTGGACGACATGAACACTCCAGTCTTCGGCTGCACTGACCGGGTAGAAGCTTTGCCAGGCGAAGAAGCTCAAAGCTGCAAGGCAGAGCAAACCCAGGAGCCACAACCCCGCTCGAAGCGCTCGATAGAGAGGCGCAGGGCTGGAAGTCCTTTTTATTGTTTCATCCATTGATTGCGTTACCGGTAGCTATTCGTGAATAGAACGATTGGAGCCGAAGTTAACCGTTGTCCTCGTCCTGCAAGAGGGCTGCGTAATCTTGCCCTCCGTAGAACACCCCTAGAATCGATACCGTTTCAGTGTCGGCATCTACTGTAAAAGCGATGATGGTGGTGTGCCGATAGTGAGTGGTACGTAGAGTGGGTAACAAGTCTTCACGGCTGATGCCGCGCAGAGGAAACAGATACAGGTTTTCGCAGTAACTGATGATGGCATCTACATAGCGCGCAGCGATGACGGGTGAGCCGGCCTGGGTGATGTAGTCTTCAAGTTCTTCGAGTTGCGTTACTGCCTTGGGTGAAAAAGCTACCGTGTAGGTCACGACTTACGGTTGCCTTTCTGTTGGCGTTTGGCTGCCATGTGTTCGCGGACCTGGGCGGCAGACAGCGCGCTGTCTGGATCGGCCTTGAGGGCGACGGCTGCTGGAATCACTTGATCCTGAAGCCAGTTTTCCATTGCTCGGTCACGTGCCAGCAAGATTCGCAGCCCGTCACGTATGACTTCACTTTCACTGGCATATTCGCCAGTGCTCACTTTGGCTTTGACGAGTGCGGCCATCTCAATCGGCAAGGTGATGCTCATTTGCTGGGTTGAGCGCATGGTAGCGTCCGCTTTTGCTGGGTAGGATTTAATCCTACTCAACGCTGGGCGTGTTGCAAGCGGTAACTGACCAGTGTGAGTCGCTGGAGTCTCCTGAACTGACCAGCGTGCTGTCTGTTTCGTGCAGATACTGATGGGGTAATCCATCGTCAAAAACTTTTCCATAGTGGGCCTAAAAGTGAGAGCTGGATTTGAGGCTGTCAGTATTGACGCTTTTCAGAAGTCTCGTTTCCAACCCACGCAAATTCCCTGCTGATATGTATGACCGCATATTTTCCGTAGGGTTATTGGCTGATCCCGAGTCTGTGGCCCGCGCCAATAGCATCCCGCCAGCCCCCATACGATAATGCCCGCCACATCTGTTCAACCAATGGCTGCCCCCGTGATCATCAACTTCGACCTGAACGACCTCCAAGCCTTCCGTGCCGTCGTAGACAAGGGCAGTTTCCGTGCGGCGGCCGAAGCCATCCGTATCTCCCAGCCGGCCCTCAGCCGGCGTATCGAGAAGCTCGAATCCGCCCTCGATGTCAAACTCTTCGAACGCACCACGCGCCGGGTCAGCCTGACCATGGTCGGCCGCGCGTTCCTGCCGCAAGTCGAGCGCATGCTCGATGACCTGGACATCGCCCTGATGGGCATCAGCAACGTCGCCTCGACCCGCATGGGCAATGTCACCATCGCCTGTGTGCCGTCCACCGCGTACTACTTCATGCCCCACGTGATCTCCGAATTCCACAAACTCTATCCGAAGATTCGCCTGCGGGTCCTGGACGCCAGTGCGGGCGAGGTGTGTGCGGCGGTGGAAAGTGGCGAGGCGGATTTCGGCGTGAGTTTCAGCGGCAGCCTGGCAGACGGGGTGGAGTTCGAGCTGCTGTTGCAGGAGCGTTATGTACTGGCCTGTCGCCGGGAGCACCCGCTGGCGGACCGCGCCAGTGTGACGTGGGCCGAGGCGTACGAGCACGACTACATCACCGTGGACAAGACCTCAGGCAACCGCTTCCTGCTGGACCAGGCCCTGCGCGGCGTGCGGGTGAAGAAACCAAGCATCTGCGAAACCCATCACGTGACGACCATGATCGGGCTGGTGGAGGCGGGGCTTGGGGTGGCGATGGTGCCGTCGATTGCGATGCCGGGCGGCGAACATCCGATTCTGACGAGCGTGCCGTTGGTGGAGCCGGAGGTGGTGCGCAACGTGGGGTTGATCAAGCGCCGCGGGCGTACGTTGACGCCGGCGGCACTGGAACTGGAGCGGTTGACGCGGGAGATGCCGTTCCGGTCAGTGTGAGACCGAATCCAGGCCGGTGGATTGCACCACCGGTTGCGCCTGGGGCGAGGCGAGGAATTGCAGGAGCTTTTTCGCCTGCGCCGGGTGCTGCGCATTTACCGGAATGCCGGCGGCAAAACGGGTGACGGACTGCACGTCTTCGGGGATCTTTCCGACGTAGGTCACGCCTGGAATCGGCAGCAGTTCGGACACCTGTTGCAAGCCCACTTCGTAATCACCCTTGGCCACCTGTGAGGCCACCGGGATGCGTTCGATCATGGTGCCCTTGGACGGCATGCCGAGCTTCTTGAACAGTTCCTTTTCGACGTAGACGCCGCTGGCGCTGTCCGAGTACGCGACGGATTTGGCGTTGGTCAGTACCGTCTTCAGTTCGGCATCGGTGGCAATCGAGGGCTTGGCCGCGCCTTCCTTGACCACCAGGCCGATGCGCGAGTCCGCCAGTTCAACCCGGGACGCCTTGTCGACCTTGCCTTGCTTGATCAGCTCATCCAATGCGTAGCCGACCATGATCACCACGTCGGCGTGTTCGCCACGGGCCAGGCGGTTGGGAATCGCTTCCGGCGCCTTGCCCATCGACGGGCCGAGGATGGTGTCGAGGGTGTCGCCGCTCTGGGTGGCGTATTGCGCACCCAGCACCTTGTAGGCAGCGGTGAAGCCGCCGGAGGTCATGACTTTCAGCTCTTCGGCGTGGGCGACCATCGCCAGGGAACCGATCGCCAGTACCGCCAGTGTTTTCAGCATGGGGTTCATCAGTGCGACTCCTCAGGCAACTTGCAGACGGGCGCTGGCGCGGCGATACAGCGCGAACGTCGCGCACAGGGCGCACAGCGCGGCGAACATCAGCCAGTAGGCGGGCGATGCCTTGTCGCCCGTCTCGTGGATAAACCAGGTGGAAATCGCCGGGGTAAAACCACCGAAGATCGCGGTCGCCAGGCTATAGGCCAGGGAGAAGCCCGCCACACGCACTTCCACCGGCATGATCTCGGTCAGGGCCGGGATCATGGCACCGTTGTACATGCCGTAGAGGAAGGAGAACCACAGCAGGGTTTCCAGCATGTGCGCGAAGCTTGGCGCATTGACCACGTAGGAAAGTGCCGGGTAAGCGGTCAGCACGGTCAAAGCAGTCATGGCGATCAGCACCGGCTTGCGGCCAAAACGGTCACTGAGGGTGCCACCGATGGGCAGCCAGATGAAGTTCGACACGGCCACCAGCAGGGTCACCAGCAGGGCGTCGGCGGTGGTCAGGTTGAGTACGGTTTTGCCGAAGGTGGGTGCGTACACGGTGATCAGGTAGAAGGCCGTGGTGGTCATCGCCACCATCATCATGCCGCCGATCACGATGGTCCAGTTCTTCACCAGGGTGGCCAGCACTTCGCGCATGGTCGGGCGATGCTTGCGGTTGGCGAACTCTTCGGTTTCCTGCAGGTTGCGGCGCAGGACGAAGATGAACGGGATGATCACGCAGCCGATGGCGAACGGAATGCGCCAGCCCCAATCGGCAACCACGGCTGGTTCCATCCACTGGTTCAGGCCATAACCCAGGGCGGCCGCGACCACGATGGAGATCTGCTGGCTACCCGATTGCCAGCTGGTATAGAAACCCTTGCGGCCCGGGGTGGCCATTTCGGCCAGGTACACCGACACGCCGCCCAGTTCGGCACCGGCCGAGAAACCTTGCAACAGCCGGCCCATCAGCACCAGCAGCGGTGCCCACAAACCAATGGTGTGATAGCCGGGCACCAGCACGATCAGCAGGGTGCCACTGGCCATGATCGCCAGGGTCACGATCAAACCTTTGCGACGGCCCACATCATCGATGTACGCGCCGAGAATGATAGCCCCCAGCGGACGCATCAAAAAGCCCGCGCCGAACACGGCGAAGGTCATCATTAATGACGCAAATTCATTAGCGGCAGGGAAGAAGGCGGCGGCGATATAGGTGGCATAGAAACCGAACAGAAAGAAGTCGAACTGTTCGAGAAAGTTGCCGGAGGTGACGCGAAAGACCGCGCCGACTTTGGAGCGGGCAGAGTCAGGCCGTGAAGGGTTTTGCATTTTCTTGTGTCTCCAGCGTTCTTTTTAAAGTGCTTGTTTCGCTTAAGACCGCGGATAGTGGCTGACACATTTGGAAATGATAAGTGAGTTGTTTACATGTATTGATGCGTCGTGGTTATCAATTGCCGGATGCACACAAAACCGCTCCCTCATCTATGCTTGCCCAGTGTGTCCAATTCTTACGGATGGGAGGTGGGTATGAGCAACGAACAGAAGCAGCGCGAAGAGTTGGAGCAGGAGCGGGCGAGGAAGCTTCGCGAGGAAGAAAAGCCGCAGACCTGGAAGCATCCGGACGATGGCACCGAGCTGTCGGAGCGCGATCAGGAGCGCCCGCTCAGGCCTTGATGCAGGCATTTCATTGTGGCGAGGGAGCTTGCTGTGGCGAGGGAGCTTGCTCCCGCTGGGCTGCGAAGCGGCCCCAAGATTTTTGGGAGCGCTTCGCACTGGAGCGCCAGCCCGGTCCAGCGGGAGCAAGCTCCCTCGCCACATTACGATTCACTGAATCGGCGTACACAACTCCACCAGCGTCCCATCCGGGCACCGCACATACGACACCACCTGCCCCCAAGGCTTGGTGCTCGGCGCAGCAAGTTCTGTCGCACCCTCGGCCAGCGCTCTGGCATGAGCCTTTGACACATCCTCGGTAACAAACCCCAACTCCATCCCCAGCGGTTGCTGTGAAGCATGCGCCTCCACATGCCCGCCCTTGAAGTTCATCTCGCCCAACTCATGCGCTGCAAAAGAGAGGGTGGTATCACCGGTATCCAACTCGCCATAGGTCCCCGATTCATGCAGGAAACGGCGACTGAAGCCGAAGGCTTTTTCGAAGAATTGCAGGGATGCAGCGACGTCCGGGACGTAGACGATGGTGTAGGCAAATTTCATGGTTCAGCGGTCCTTGCTGGAGAAAGGGCTCATTAGAGTCAGCGTCGTGCATACCGTCAACGGGAAACTATTTGACATATTTGATTTGTGATCACATATTGGAGCCATAAGAACGACAACACAGGTTTTGACTCATGACAGATGGCCCGCTTCTCCTTCCGACCTTGCGCCAGGTGTCCCGCGATACCTTGCAAGACCAGGTCTATCGCCAGATCCGCGAAGCCTTGATGAGTGGTCGTTTCCAGCCCGGCCAGAAACTCACCATCCGCGGCCTCGCCGAAGCCCTCGGCTCCAGCCCCATGCCAGTGCGCGAAGCCCTCCAGCGCCTCAGCGCCGAAAACGCCTTTGAAGTCACCGAAACCTCTCGTCTGCGGGTCCGCATGATGACGGTCGAACGCCTGCGGGAAATCCGCGATGCGCGGGTCGCCCTGGAAGGTTTGCTGGCAGAAAAGGCCGTATTGCTCCTGGAAAAAGCCGACCTCGACGAAATCTCCGACCTCTGCCAACAGATGCAACAGGCCGCCGACGAAGTCGACGTTTCCCGCTACCTGTGGACCAACTTCGCCTTTCACCGTCGGATCTATGCCGTCGCCCAGGCCGAATTGACCATGGCCGCCGTGGAAAACTTCTGGCTGCACATGGGCCCGTGTTTTGCCCTGGTCGCTCCCGACAAAGCTCACTTGCAGCGCTCGATGGAGGCGCATACGCGCATCGTCGAAGCCCTGGCCGCCCGCGATGGTGCCGGTGCCCGCGCTGCCGTGACCGATGACATCATGCAGGCCGCCGATTCCCTGGCGCGCCTGCTCGTCAAGAACGACCGCTCGCGGTCGTCTGTTTCAGGAGGTAAACGTGCATGAGTGTCCTACAGCGGCTGCAGCCCTATCCTGGGTTACGTGTGTTGATTTCCGGCGGGGCTGCCGGTATCGGTGAAGTGTTGGCGGCGGCCTATCTGGAGGCGGGTGCCAAGGTGCATGTGTGTGATGTCAGCGAACCGGCCCTGGCGGCGTTTCGCGACAAGTACCCGGGCACTGTCGCCACCCGTGCCGATGTGAGCGATGCCGCGCAGATCGAGGCGGTGTTCCAGGTGCAGCGCGAGCAATTTGGCGGGCTGGATGTGTTGGTCAATAACGCCGGGATTGCCGGGCCCACCGGCGGCATCGACGCCATCAGCGATGCCGAGTGGCAAGCCACGATCAATATCAACCTGACGGCGCAATACCGCTTTGCCCACCACGCGGTGCCGATGCTCAAGGAATCGTCCCACGGCCATCTGCTGCATATCGCCTCGGTCGCCGGGCGCCTCGGCTACGCCTGGCGCACGCCATATGCGGCGACCAAATGGGCCATCGTCGGCCTGATGAAATCCCTGGCCTCGGAGCTGGGCGAAAGCGACATCCGCGTCAACGCCTTGCTGCCCGGCATCGTTGAAGGCCCGCGCATGGACGGCGTGATCCGCGCCCGTGCCGAACAGGTCGGTGTGCCGGAAGCCGAGATGCGCCAGGAATACCTGAACAAGATCTCCCTCAAGCGCATGGTCACCGCCGAAGACGTCGCGGCCATGGCCTTGTTTCTCTGCTCGCCCGCCGCCCGCAATGTCACCGGCCAGGCGATCAGTGTCGACGGTAACGTCGAGTACCTGTAGGCCGCGTCAGCGTTAAGCCAGGGAAGAACACACAAGTTACACCCGGGATTTTTTTCATAAGAATAAAAGTCGGAGAATCGTCATGTCCAAAAATCGTCCTGTGATCATCACCTGCGCCGTCACCGGTGCCATCCATACGCCATCGATGTCGCCGCATTTGCCGATCACCGCGCAGGAAATTGCCGACGCCGCCATCGGTGCCGCCGAAGCCGGCGCCGCCATTGTCCACCTGCATGCCCGTGATCCCATCGATGGCCGTCCCAGCCAGGACCCCGCGCTGTTCGCCGAATTCCTGCCGCAGATCAAGGCCGCCAGCGACGTGGTGATCAACATCACCACCGGCGGCGCACCGACCATGGGCGTCGAAGAGCGCCTGCAACCGGTGATGCAGTTCAAGCCGGAACTGGCCTCGCTGAACATGGGCTCGATGAACTTCGGCCTGTACGAAATGCTCAACCGCTTCACCGAGTTCAAGCATGACTGGGAGCGTCCGTACCTGGAAGAAAGCGACGACCGGATCTTTCGCAATACCTTCCGCGACATTACCCACATCCTCAATTCCTGCGCCGAGAACCGCACCCGTTTTGAAATCGAGTGCTACGACATCGGCCACCTGTACACCGCCGCCCATTTCCTGGAGCGCGGCCTGCTGAAACCACCGTTGTTTATCCAGTCGGTATTCGGCTTGCGCGGCGGCATCGGCGGGCACCCGGAAGACCTGGCCCATATGCGCCGCACCGCCGACCGCCTGTTTGGCGACGACTACGTGTGGTCGATCCTCGGCGCCGGCCGTGGGCAGATTCCGCTGGCCACCATGGGCCTGTCCATGGGCAGCAACGCCCGGGTCGGCCTGGAGGATTCGCTGTGGGATGGCCCGGGCAAACTGGCCGCGTCCAA
Organism: Pseudomonas sp. W2I6; assembly: GCF_030815935.1. NCBI lineage: Bacteria > Pseudomonadati > Pseudomonadota > Gammaproteobacteria > Pseudomonadales > Pseudomonadaceae > Pseudomonas > Pseudomonas sp. W2I6. The sequence goes on from NZ_JAUSXJ010000001.1 coordinate 682,164, forward strand.
CGCCGACCAGGTACGGCGCATTCGCACAGTGATCGAAGCCCTCGGCCATCAGGTCGCCACGCCGGATGAAGCGCGGGAAATCCTCGGGCTCAAGGGGCGTGACCAGGTCAATTTCTAAGTGACAAACCGGCCGCGTCACGGCGCGGCCATGCCCATCCCGCACAACAACAAAAAAGGGGATAACACCATGCGTATCGAAGTGCTTGTGGACGTGAAGACCACCCTGGGCGAAGGCCCGGTGTGGGACGTCGAACAACAACGGTTGTACTGGATCGACAGTGCCGACGGCCGGATCCTGCGCTGCACCGAGGATGGCCGCGAACTGCGGGCCTGGGATGTGGGCCAGAAAATCGGCTCCATGGCCCTGCGCCATAGCGGCGAGCAAGCCATCGTCGCCCTGCAAAACGGCGTGCACCTCCTGGACCTCAACAGCGGCGAACTGGCCCTGGTGATCGACCCGGAACCCGCACTGCCCAACAACCGCCTCAACGACGGCAAGGTCGACCGCCAGGGGCGCTTTGTCTTCGGCTCCATGGACACCCTCGAAGACAGCGCCAGCGCCAAACTCTACCGCCTCGACGCGGACCTGAGCCTGCACACCCTGGACGAAGGCATCATCGTGTCCAACGGCCCCTGCTGGAGCCCGGCGGGCGATACGTTCTACTTTTGCGACACTTGGTCCGGCGAGATCTGGGCCTATGACTACGACCCAGCCAGCGGCGCGGTGAGCAATCGACGCACCTTCGCCAAGGTCGATACCAGCGGCGGTGGCGCTGCCGACGGCTGCACCGTGGATGCCGAAGGCTGCCTGTGGCAGGCGCTGGTCTACGCCGGAAAACTGGTGCGCTACACACCCGACGGCGAGGTCGACCGGATCATCCAGATGCCGGTGAAAAAAGTCACCAGCCTGACCTTTGGCGGGCCGAACCTGGATACCCTGTTTGTCACCTCCATGGCCAAGCCACCGTTGCCGCGTTTCCCGGCAGACGGTCAGCAGCGCGGGGCGCTTTTTGCGATCACCGGGCTGGGCGTGCAAGGAATAGCCGAGCGACGGTTCGCCAGCTAGCGCGTTTTTTTCAACAAGGCACTTTCCTTTCGCAACCTTGTGTCAGTGCGCGCCCTCGCGCGCCTGGAGAAACCCATGGCAACCTTGAAAAAAGCCTCGCTGCGCAGTATTCACCGGCACTCCTGGGTGTCGCTGCTGGTGTGCTGGATGATCTGGATCCTCAACGCCTACGACCGTGAGATCGTGCTGCGCCTGGGGCCGACCATCTCCAAGCATTTCGATTTGTCGGCCGACCAGTGGGGCACGATGGCCACGGTGATCATGCTGGCCCTGGCGCTGCTGGATATTCCCGGCTCCATGTGGAGTGACCGCTACGGCGGTGGCTGGAAACGTGCGCGGTTCCAGGTGCCGCTGGTGCTTGGCTACACGGCTATTTCGTTCCTCTCCGGGTTCAAGGCCCTGAGCGGCAACCTCGCGACCTTTATCGCGCTGCGGGTTGGCGTCAACCTCGGCGCAGGCTGGGGCGAGCCGGTGGGCGTGAGCAACACCGCCGAATGGTGGCCGGTGGAGCGTCGTGGTTTTGCCCTTGGCGCGCACCACACCGGTTACCCGATCGGCGCCATGCTCAGTGGCATCGTCGCCAGCTTTGTCATCAGCACCTTCGGTGAAGACAACTGGCGCTACGTGTTCTTCTTCGCGTTCGTGGTGGCGTTGCCGCTGATGATTTTCTGGGCGCGCTATTCCACCGCCGAACGCATCACCGCGCTCTACGTCGACATCGCCGCCAAGGGCATGACCCCGCCGGACAACGCACCGGCCAGCCAAGTGAAGGGCCACGCCTGGCGCACCTTTATCGCCACGTTGCGCAACCGCAATATCGCCCTGACGGCGGGTAATACGATGCTGACCCAAGTGGTGTACATGGGCGTCAACATCGTGCTGCCGGCGTACCTGTACAACATTGCCGGGCTGTCCCTGGCCGAGTCGGCGGGGATGAGCGTGGTGTTCACCTTGACCGGGATTCTCGGGCAACTGGTGTGGCCGTCGCTGTCGGACATCATTGGCCGGCGCGTCACCCTGATCATCTGCGGGGTGTGGATGGCCGCCAGTGTCGGTGCGTTCTACTTCGCCAACACCCTGACCCTGATCATCGTCGTGCAACTGCTGTTCGGCCTGGTGGCCAACGCGGTGTGGCCGATCTACTACGCGGTGGCCTGCGACTCGGCCGAGCCGTCGGCGACCTCCACCGCCAATGGCATCATCACCACCGCGATGTTTATCGGTGGCGGCCTGGCGCCGGTGCTGATGGGCAGCCTGATTGCCATGGGCGGCGGCTGGACCACCTTGCACGGCTACACGGTGTGCTTCTTCGTGATGGCCGGCTGTGCCCTGGGCGGGGCGCTGCTGCAATTGTTTTCCCATCGCCCGCCGGCGCTGGTTGCGCAACTCGAACCCTAGAACAACACCGATGCGTCCCCCAGCCGTTGCGCTGGCGGGGCGCCAAGAGGAATTGCCCGATGAAGACTGCCAACACCGCCCGTGAACCACGGGAGTTGAACAAACTGATGTTCGTCAAGCTGATGCCCTTGCTGATCATCGCCTACGTGCTGAGCTTCCTGGACCGCACCAACATCGCCTTGGCCAAGCACCATCTTGACGTTGACCTGGGGATTTCAGCAGCGGCCTATGGCCTCGGCGCCGGGCTGTTTTTCCTGACCTATGCGCTGTCGGAAATCCCCAGCAACCTGATCATGCACAAGGTCGGCGCGCGGTTCTGGATAGCCCGGATCATGGTGACCTGGGGCCTGATTTCGGCGGCCATGGCGTTCGTCCAGGGTGAGACCTCGTTCTATATCCTGCGCCTGCTGCTGGGCATTGCCGAAGCCGGCCTGTTTCCCGGGGTGATGCTGTACCTCACCTACTGGTTCAACCGCGAGCAACGGGCGCGGGCTACCGGGTATTTCCTGCTCGGCGTGTGTTTTGCCAACATCATCGGTGGCCCGGTGGGCGCGGCGTTGATGCGCATGGACGGGCTGCTCGGCTGGCACGGCTGGCAGTGGATGTTCCTGCTCGAAGGGCTGCCGGCAGTGGCGTTTGCCTGGGTGGTGTGGTGCAAGTTGCCGGACCGTCCGAGCAAGGCGCCATGGCTCTCGGCCGCAGAGGCGCGCGGGATTGAACAGCGCATCGCGATGGAGACCGAAGAGGGCGCAGGCGAGGGCGGGCATTCCCTGAAGAACTGGCTGACACCGCAGATCCTGCTGGCGATCTTTGTGTATTTTTGCCATCAGATCACCATCTACACCGTGATCTTTTTCCTGCCGAGCATCATCAGCAAATACGGTGAATTGAGCACCATGAGCGTCGGCTTGCTGACCTCATTGCCGTGGATTGCCGCAGCGGCCGGCGCTGTGTTGCTGCCGCGCTTTGCGACCACGCCCACCCGTGCCCGGCGGCTGTTGATTACCGGTTTGCTGACCATGGCGTTGGGGCTGGGGATTGCCTCGGTGTCGGGGCCGGTGTTCAGCCTGCTGGGCTTTTGTGTGTCGGCGGTGATGTTCTTTGTGGTGCAGTCGATCATCTTTCTCTACCCGGCCTCGCGCCTCAAGGGCGTGGCGCTGGCGGGCGGGCTGGGATTCGTCAATGCCTGCGGATTGCTCGGCGGGTTTGTCGGGCCGTCGGTGATGGGCGCGATCGAGATGAGCACCGGCAATGCCACGAATGGCTTGAAAGTGATTGCCGTGGTGCTGGTGGTGGCCGCGTTGGCCGCCTTGCGTTTGCGTCAGGGGCAGGAGCAGGAGCCCGGTCACACCAGCAACGAGGTAGGAAACCCCGAAGCCAGCACCAGGTAAGCCACGACTGCCGCCAGGCACAAACCGACAAATACCCGTAACAGTGTCCTGGCGGTGGGATGAGCGATGAATTTGATGGCCCAGAGCAAAATCCCGGCAACCAGGACGCTCAAGGCAGAAATGACCAGCACGATGGTGTTCTCGCAAGCCTTGGAAGCTGCTTTATAGTCCCAAAGGCCCGTGTTGAACAGTGTGCGCATAGACGCAGGGCCCCGGGTGTTTCTAAACTGCGACTTATCCAGGGCAGTGGGGCGGTCGCCGATGAATCGCAATGAATTACGCAAGGCCGACATCAATTTGATGGTGGTCTTTGAAACCTTGATGCTCGAACGCAACGTGACCCGGGTGGCGGAGAAGCTGTTTCTCGGGCAACCCACCATCAGTTCGGCCCTCAACCGCCTGCGTACGTTGTTCAATGACCCGCTGTTCATTCGTGTCGGCCATCGGATGGAACCTACCGCGCGGGCCGAGGAAATCATCAAGCACCTGTCGCCGGCCCTCGACTCCTTGTCGTCGGCCCTGAGCCTGACCCACGATTTCGACCCGTCCATCAGCACCATGACCTTTCGCATCGGCCTGTCCGATGACGTCGAGTTCGGCCTGCTGCCGCCGCTGCTGCGCGCCTTGCGCCAGGAAGCGCCGCAGGTGGTGTTCGTGGTGCAGCATGTGGATTACTGGCGCATCCCGGACCTGCTGGGTTCCGGGGATATCACCGTCGGCATCACCCAGACCCGCGGCCTGCCGGCCAATGCCAAGCGCAAATTATTGCGGCATATCCGCCCGTGCCTGCTGCGGGCGGACGCCTCGGACAAACCCCTGACCCTCGACGAATATTGCGCACGGCCCCATGTGCTGGTGTCCCACACCGCCAACGTGTCCGGGTTTGCCGATGAGTGGCTGGCGGAAATCGGTCGCAAGCGCCACGTGGTGCTCTCGGTGCCGCAATACAGCGCATTGCCGGCGCTGCTCGCCGGCACCGACATGATCGCCAGCCTGCCGGACTACACCGCCCAGGCCATGGCCGCCGGGGGCAATCTGTTCTGTGAACCGTTCCCGTTCGAAACCCCGACCCTGGACTTGTCGATGGTCTGGCTCAGCCACGTTGACACCGATCCGGCGGAGCGCTGGATGCGTTCGCGGCTGGAGGCGTTCATGAGCGAGCGGGACATGCTGCCGGTGGTCGCACCCAAATCTTGAGATAAAACCTTCAGGGAGATCCAGGCATGGCACTATCCCGTTCCTTGCTGCGTGGGCGCGGCAGTCATGACAGCGGCAAGGTTGGCATGGTCGAGCTGTTTTTCGACCTGGTGTTCGTGTTTGCCGTGACCCAGTTGTCCCATTCGCTGCTCGCCCACTTGTCCATCGGCGGTGCCGTGCAGGTGGCGTTGATGATGGTCGCGGTGTGGTGGGTGTGGATCTTCACTTCGTGGGTCACCAATTGGCTGGACCCGGAAAAAATCCCGATCCGCATCGGCCTGTTCGGTTTGATGGTGGCGGGCCTGTTGCTGTCCTCGTCGATCCCCAAGGCGTTTACCGATCGCGGGCTGTTGTTCGCCGGCGCCTATGTGTTCATGCAGGTAGGACGCACGCTGTTTGCGTTGTGGGCGGTGCGCGGCGAGTCGCTGAACATGACCCGCAATTTCCAGCGGATCCTGGCGTGGATGCTGTTTTCCGGGGTGTTCTGGATCACCGGTGCGCTGCTCGAAGGCGAGCAGCGCCTGGCCTTCTGGGCCCTGGCGCTGTTGATCGAGTTGATTTCCCCGTCGGTGTATTTCTGGGTGCCCGGGCTTGGGCCCTCGACGCTTGCGGACTGGAATGTGGAAGGCAACCACATGGCCGAACGCTGCGGCCTGTTTGTGATCATCGCCCTCGGTGAGTCGTTGCTGGTGACCGGCGCGACCTTCGCCGAGCTGCCCTGGAGCGTGGACGGGCTGGCGGCATTCCTGGTGGCAGTGGTGGGCAGCATCGCCCTGTGGTGGATCTATTTCGACAGCGGCGCCGAGCGCGCCCACCATCGCATTGCCAGCTCTGCCGACCCGGGCCGTCAGGCGCGGATCGCCTACACCTACCTGCATGTATTGATCGTCGCCGGGATTATCGTCAGCGCCGTGGCCGACGAACTGGTGCTGGTGCATCCGGGGCATGCCAGCCAGGCGGGCGTGGTGGCGATCATCGCCGGCCCGTGGTTGTTTTTGCTGGGCAGTGCGCTGTTCAAGTGGGTGATGAGCGACCGGCCGTTGCCACCGTTTTCGCACCTGGGCGGCTTGCTGATGTTGCTGGTATTGCTGCCGCTGGGATTGCAGCAGGTGTTTTCGGCGTTGGTACTGGGGGCGTTGACGTCGGCGGTGTTGGTGATCGTGGCGATCTGGGAAAATCGCTCGCTGCACAGCCTGACCGAAGTTTCACACTGAAAGCGGTCTGATTCCGCCCGGCCCCGTGCTATATGTATGACTCTTTTCCTACAACAAGCTCGGAGCCTTCATGCCGCATCTGCATCTGGAATACACCGCCAATCTCACAGAGCTGGCCGTTGAGAAAACCTTGTTGCGGCTCAACAACGTGCTGATGGCGTCCGGGCAGTTCGGTTCCGAGTTCGATATCAAAAGCCGCGCGCTGAAGGTGGAGACATTCCAGGTTGGCACGTCCATCAGCCCGCGCGCTTTTATCGCGGTCAAGCTGTCGCTGCTCAGCGGGCGTTCACCGCAGGTCAAGAAGCAATTGTCGGAAAGCCTGTTGGCGGCGCTGCAGGACCTGGGCGATTGGCCTGCAGACCTGCAGGTGCAGCTCAGTGTCTTGCTGGTCGATATGGATCGCGAGTCCTATAGCAAAGTCACCATCGGCTGACGGGCAATACTCTGAGGCGAGGGAGCTTGCTCCCGCTGGACCGGGCTGGCGCTCCAGTGCGAAGCGCTCCCAAAATTCTTGGGGCCGCTACGCAGCCCAGCGGGAGCAAGCTCCCTCGCCACAGGGGGTCATAATAACCCCTGATCCGCACACACCTTCACCACCTGCTCCCTGAACCACGTGTTGGCGCTGTCCTGCGCGCTGTGTTCATTCCACTGCATATCCAGGGTAAACCCCGGCAAACCGTTCGGCGCTTCGCAATGGCCGAACACGGTTGTGTCTGCCAGCAGCTTCAGCACTCGACGGGGCAAGGTGACGATAAAGTCAGTGCCGGTGATCATCTTCAGCGCCGCGCTGTAGCTGTTGGCGCGGGCGATCACCTGGCGTTTGTGGGACTGGCGCGCCAGCCAGCCGTCGATCATGTTGGTGTCGGAACTCCAGGGCGTCGGAAACACATGGCGCCGGGCGACGAAGGATTGCAGGCTGAACGCCGGTTCCCGGGGCGCCGACTGTTTGTCGAACACGCACACCAGGTCGTCCTCCAGCAGCATCTGGGTCTTGATGTCCTTGTGCTCGCGATGAAAGTGCGGCCCGAAGCAAATCACCAGGTCCAGACGCCCGTCGCGCAAGGCGTCGGCCGGGACCTCGGTTTCGAGCTTCTGCACGTTGACGATCACCGGCAGGTCGGCGCGGTCGAAGTTTTTCAGCAGGCGCGGCAGGATCAACTGTTCGAAGTATTCGGGGGCGCAGACGTTGAAGGTCACAGCCTTCTGGGTGGGGTCGAACGTTTGGCTGCCGGCATGGCACAGGTTGATGCTTTCGAGGATTTTCTGCACATGCCCGTACATGGTGGCGGCTTTGTACGTAGGGCGCATGCCCGCCCGGGTGTTGATAAACAACTCGTCTTCGAAGCTGGTGCGCAGCTTCTTCAGGCTGTAGCTCACGGTGGACTGGCTGACGAACAGGGTTTCGGAAACCTCGGTGACGCTGCTTTGGTCGTAAACAGCGACAAACACCATCAGGTCCTGCATATCGAGCTTTCTAAGCAAGTTGCTGTTTAGCATCCGTTCCGTCCGCAAGCGCTTTGTACCGAACTCGGTACAAGACAATACAAAATGTTAACGGAACGCTCGTACCAATAGAAAGCTCTGTCGGACCTTTCTCTGTTTGAGGTGGGACAAATAATGTTTACAACACGACCTCAGCGAATATGCCGCGCGTAATGCCGGGGATCGAAGCGCAGTACGATCAGCAGCAGCATCACCACGACGGCCGTCAATGACCACCAGGCCCACTCGAAGCTGCCCAGCTGGTCGCGGATCATCCCGGCAATCAACGGCGACAACCCGGCGATCAGGTAGCCGATGCCCTGCACAAAGGCCGTCAGGCCACCGGCGCGGCGCGGGTTGTCGAGGTGGTCGAGGGACAGGATCAGGCTCATCGGAAACAAGCCGCCAATCCCCAGGCCGAGCAAACACGGCCACAGCAGGCTCAGGTATTGCGGGCTCAGGATCAGCCCGCAGAAGCCGGCGATGATCAGCACCAGCAGCACCGCGACCACACCCCGCTTGTCCCTCCGGCGGTTGGCGATGGCCGGGGTGATCAGGCCGGAGACCACTTCCATGGCCGTCAAAAAGCCCAGCAACAGGCCGGCGTTCTGTTCACTCCAGCCTTGTTCCACGTAGTACGGCGCCAGCCAGGCCAGCACGCAGGTGTAGGACGCGGTACCGAGGCCGAAGAAAATCGCCAGCAACCAGGCCCGGCGATTGCCGAAGAATGACGCCTGCGGGCCTGCGCCGGCTTGCGGCAGCGGCGGCAGCACCGAGCGTTGGGCGTACCAGAACACCAGCGCCAATACCGCGAGAACCGCCCAGATCGCCAGGCCGATGCGCCAGCTGCCGGTTTGCACCTGGATAAACGGCGAGAACGAAGCGGCGAGGGCCGCGCCGCCCATGATCGCGGTGACGTAAAGGCCCATGAACAGGGAAACGTTGTCGCTGAAGCGCGACTTGATCAAGGCGGGCATCAACGCCTGGATCATCGCGATGCCTACGCCGGCGGCAATGGCGCTGAGGATCAGTTCAACCGCCGAGTCCAGGAACAACCGGGAGACGGTGGCCAGGCCGATCACCACCAGCGACAGCACAATGCTGCGATGCTCGCCGAAGCGTTTGGCCACGGCCATGCCAAAAAACATCGCCAGGCCCATGGCCATGACTGGCAGCATGGTCAGCAGGGAGGCCGTGCTGAAACTCAGGGCCACATCGGCGCGAATCGACGACAACAACGGGCCGACGGCGGCCATCGACGGGCGCAGGTTGAGGGCGACCAGCACAACGCTGATCATCAGCCAAACGGCGGTGGCGGGTTTTGCGCGGACGTTTTCCATGGGCAGGCCTTGAACTGACAAGGGCAGTATTAGGCCGGGCGTGGGGGAGGGCGGCAAATGAGAAAGTCGTTGGGGCTATTGAAAAAATGCATCTGCTGACACGGCACAAATCAACAGGTAGGAGCTGGCTTGCCTGCGATAGCGGTGGGTCAGGCAACACATCTGTGTCTGATAGACCGCAATCGCAGGCAAGCCAGCTCCCACAGGGAACAGTGGTGCTCTTGAGTGTTTCTACACCGCCCGGATCACATGCTTGATCTCCTGAAACGCCTGCAACCCCCACGGCCCCAGTTCCCGGCCAATGCTGCTCTGCTTGTAACCACCCCACGCCGTTTGCGGGAAGATCACCTGCGGCGCATTGATCCACACCAAACCCACCTGCAAAGCATTGGCCACTCGCTCAGCCGCTTCCAGGTTGCTGCTCAGCACGCTCGCGACCAGGCCAAACTCACTGTCATTGGCCAGCGCCACCGCCTCGGCCTCACTGGCAAAACTGCGCACGCACAGCACCGGGCCGAAGATCTCCTCGTTCCACAACGCGCTGTCCAACGGCACTTCAGTGAAGACCGTCGGGCGAATGAAATACCCATGAGGCAAATCCGCCGGGCGCCCGCCGCCACACAGCAGCTTCGCGCCGGCTTGCACGCCACGTTCGATATGCCCCAGCACCCGCTGGTACTGCGCACGGTTGACCAATGCGCCCATTTCCACGTCTTCGGCAAACGGGTCCGCCACGCGAATGCTCTCGGCCCTGGCCTGCAAGCGGGTGAGAAACTCGTCCGCCAGTTCGTCGGCCACCAACACCCGGCTGGTGGCGGAACACATCTGCCCGGCGTTGAAGAAACCACCGCCGCAGGCCAGTTCCACGGCCAGGTCGAGGTCGGCGTCCGCCAGTACCAGCAACGCGGATTTGCCGCCCAGTTCCAGGCTCACACCCTTCACCGTTTCGGCGGCGCGCTGCATCACCTGCACGCCCACGGCATTGCTGCCGGTGAAGGAGATTTTCGCGATCCTTGGGTCAGCCGCCATCGGCGCGCCCACCGCCAGGCCAGTGCCGCAGACCAGGTTGAACACACCGGCAGGCAAGCCCACCGAGGCGATGATCCGGCCCAGTTCCAGCTCTGCCAGCGGCGTCACTTCCGAAGGCTTGAGCACCACGCAGCAACCGGCCGCCAGCGCCGGGGCGAGTTTCCAGGCGGTGGTCACCATCGGGAAATTCCACGGCACGATCAGGCCCACCACGCCGCAGGGTTCACGGCGTACACGGGCGCTGAAATCCTCGGTGGGCAGTACCACCGGACGATCTTGGCTGGCATCCATTTCGTCGGCCAGGTTCGCGTAATAGGCAAAGGTGGCGATCACGTCATCCACATCGATGCCGGCTTCAAACAGCGGCTTGCCGTTGTTGCTCGATTGCAGTTGCATCAGGTGTTCGCGCTCTGCGCTCACACCCTCGGCGATCTTGCGCAACAGCGCGGCGCGGTCGCGGCCGGTGCTTTTTGACCAGCCCGGGAAGGCCGCGCTGGCGGCGCCGATGGCCTCAGTCACCGCGCCTGCATCACCCACGCTCACTTGGGCCAGGGTGGCCTCGGTGGCCGGGTTGATCACGTCCAGCACGTCATGGCCGGCACGCCACGCGCCATTGATAAACAGCCCATTCAATACCGCGCTCATACCGCCACCTCCTTCATCCAAAGGCCCTGGTCGATTTCAATCAGCGTCGGGCCCTGGCGATCAGTCGCGGCACGCAAGGCGCTGCGTAATTCCTCAACACCCTGGACGCGCTGGGCAGCAGCGCCGAGGGCCTTGGCCACGCCGATAAAGTCCGGGGTGTAGATGTCCACGCCCACCGGTTCGATGGCGCGGTTGACCATGTATTTCTTGATCTCCTCATAGCCCTGGTTATTCCACAGCAGCACGATCACCGGCGTGCGCGCTTCCACGGCGCTGGCCAGTTCCGGCAGGGTGAATTGCAGGCCGCCGTCGCCGATCAGGCACACCACCGGCGCACCGTTGCCGCGCCCCAGCCACGCACCGATGGCCGCCGGCAAGGCGTAGCCGAGGGTGCCGTAGCCGGTGGAGGAGTTGAACCAGCGGCGCGGTTGGTCGAGGTTCAGGGTCAGGTTGCCGGTGTACACCGGTTGGGTGGAGTCGCCCACCAGTACGGCGTCGGGCAGTTCGTCCAGGACGGTGTTGAGGAACAGGGTTTGCGCGCGGGTGGCGGCGTCCCAGGTGGGTTCCAGTTCGCTCCACAGGCGGGCGACGCGGCGGGCGCCCCAGTTGCTGTCGCGGGCGGCCAGGGGTTTGTTGCCCAGCTCGGCAAGCAGTGCCTGCGCAGCGATTTGCGCGTCGGCTACCAGCGCGACTTGCGGCGGGTAATTGCGCACGGTCTGGTCGGAATCGATGTCGATGCGCAGCAGGGCGCCGGGAATGTCGAAGCCGCCGGCGAAGGTCACGTCGTAGTCGGTTTCCGCCAGCTCGGTGCCGATCGCCAGCACCACATCTGCCTCGGCCACCAGCGCGCGGGTGGCGACCAGGGTTTGGGTCGAGCCGATCAGCAGCGGGTGGTTGGCGGCCAGCATGCCCTTGGCGTTGATGGTCAGCGCCACCGGCGCGCCGAGGGCTTCGGCCAGTTGCGTCAACTCGGGCGCTGCGTCGATGGCGCCACCACCGGCGAGAATCAGCGGGCGTTTTGCCGCCGCCAGCAACTGGCTCATCTGCTTGACCGCCGACGGCGCAGCGCCAGCGCGGGAAACGCTGACCGGTTCGCTGCCGAGCAACGCGTCGGCGTTTTCCACCAGCACGTCCAGCGGGATTTCGATGTGCACCGGGCGCGGTCGTCCGGCCTGGAACAGCGCAAATGCCCGGGCCAGTACACCGGGCAATTCGGCTGCCGACATCAAGGTATGGGAGAACGCCGCCACGCCCGCGATCATCGCGTTCTGGTTCGGCAGTTCGTGCAGCTTGCCGCGCCCGCCGCCCAGCTGGCTGCGGGACTGCACGCTGGAGATCACCAGCATCGGGATCGAGTCGGCGTAGGCCTGGCCCATGGCGGTGGTGATGTTGGTCATGCCGGGGCCGGTGATGATGAAGCACACGCCGGGCTTGCCGCTGGTGCGCGCATAGCCGTCGGCCATGAAACCGGCGCCCTGTTCGTGGCGCGGGGTGACGTGGCGGATGCTCGAGCGCGCCAGGCCCCGGTAGAGTTCCACGGTGTGCACGCCGGGGATGCCAAACACCTGGTCCACGCCGTAGCCTTCCAGCAGGTTGACCAATACTTCGCCGCAGGTCGCCATTGTCGTCGCTCTTATTGTTGATAAAGGCCCGTATTGGAACGGCTGGCCCGTAGCGGCAACAATCGATAAAAAGTCATACTAGCCATGTCCTCTCGTCATGGCTGCGCCCTTATGAAACGTCTTCCGCCGCTGCCGGCCCTGCACACCTTTTGGGTCACGGCCCAGTGCTGCAACTTCACCCGAGCCGCCGAGCAATTGCACATCACCCAGGGCGCGGTGAGTCGGCAGATCGCCGGGCTGGAAAGTCATCTGGGCTATGCGCTGTTCCAGCGCCAGGCTCGTGGCTTGAGCCTCACCGAAGAGGGCCGCGAATGGTCACTGCGGGCGCAGCAGGTGTTCGGCCTGATCGGCGAGGCGGTTGAGCAGATCGGCACCCGCCGCGAGACCTTGCAGCTCAAGGCCTCCACCTGCGTGATGCGCTGGCTGTTGCCGCGCCTGATGCAGTGGCAGCAGGAACGCCCGGATGTGCCGGTGGAGTTGACCACCACCGTGGCCTACACCGTCGACTTTCGCCGCGAGCAGTTCGATGCCGCGGTGATCTACGCGCCGATTGCCGAGCAATCGGCCCAGGCCCGGCATCTGTTCGATGAGCGCCTGACACCGGTGTGTGCGCCGGCCTTGCTCGGTGGCTTGCACACGCCCGCCGATTTGCAGCAACAGGTGTTGTTGCACCCTACGCGGGATGAGCGCGATTGGGCGTTGTGGTTGAAAGCGGCGAATACACGCTTGAGCAATCTGGCCCAGGGGCATCATTTTGAAACCCTGGACCTGGCGATGACGGTGGCGTCCCAAGGCTCGGGCGTGGCAATTGGCGACAGCGCGCTGATTGGCGAGGACCTGAAGGCGGGGCGGTTGGCCACGCCGTTTGAACTACGGGTGCCGACGGGGATGGGGTATTACCTGGTGTACCCGCCGGGCACTGAGCCCTCGGCGGGGTTGGAGCAGCTTATGGATTGGCTGGTGAGCCAGGCACAGGCTTAATAAATGATCGTTCCCGCGCTCTGCGTGGGAATGCCGCCCTGGACGCTCTGCGTCCGCTCTAGGAGCCGTGACGCGGAGCGTCACAAGATGCATTCCCACGCAGAGCGTGGGAACGATCGAGCGTAGGGGGATCAGTAACCTATGGTAAACCGCTGGCGCGAATGCTTCGGTGTTTCCACTTCATCAATCAGCGCAATCGCAAAGTCGGCAAAGCTGATCCAGCTGCGGCCTTCACTGCTCACCAGCAATTCATCCTGGCCCAGGCGGAATGTGCCGGTGCGTGCGGTCTCGACGAACTCCGCCGAAGGCGACAGGAAGGTCCAGTCCAGGTCTTTTTCCTGGCGCAGGGTATCGAGGAAAACACTGCCGGCGTTGGCTTCGGCTTTGTATTCCTCGGGGAAGCCCGGGCTGTCGATCACTCGGCTGCCGCCCGGCAACAACAGCGAACCGGCACCGCCGACCACCAGCAGGCGCTTCACGCCGGCTTTTTTCACCGGGTTGATCACCGCTTCCGGCGGCAGGGTGGCGAAGTGCGCCGCACTGATCACCACGTCGTTGCCGCGGATGGCCTGTTCCAGCGCCTGGGCATCCAGCGCATCGACTTGCTTGGCGGTGACGCCAGGGCGCGCGCCGATCTTGTCGGTATTACGTGCGATGGCCGTGACGGTGTGCCCGCGACGCAGCGCTTCTTCCAGCAGTTGGCTACCGGCACGACCGGTGGCACCAATGATTGCGATCTTGCTCATGACGTTCTCCAGTACGGTTAAGGGTTGAATCAACTCACCACTGCATTTCGCCCTTGGCGACTTTGGCGCCCAGTTCCAGGGTGCTCTCGTCGCCCAGGTTCGGGTAACGCTTTTGCATCGCCGCGATCAGGGCGGCAGAGTCCTTGGCCTTGGCGGTTTCTTCATCAAACGCCTTGATGTAGTCGGCGGTGAACGCTACGGATTTGAGCGACGGTGTGCCCAGGTAGTGACCCGGGATCACGGTGCGCGGTTTCAAGTCCTGGATACGTTGCAGGGTTGCCAGCCAATCGGTGTGGGACTTCGCGGTCTGTGTGTCGGCCATCCACACATGAATGTTCTCGGAGACCACCACACCACCGACCACTGCCTTGATCGACGGGATCCACAAAAAGGTGCGGTCCGGTTGTGCGCCGTCGAGGCCGATCACCTCCAACTGCTTGCCTTCGAGGGTCAGGCTGTGGCCCTCAAGCACCTGGGGAATGACGGCTTTGCCAGGCTTGTCCGCGCCTAGTTTCGGGCCCCAGAACGCCAGTTTGTGTTCAACGGTGGCCTTGATATGGTCCACCACCGGCTGCGGTGCCAGGACTTTGGCCTGGGGGAAGGCGGCGGTCAGGGTATCGAGGCCGAAGTAGTAGTCCGGGTCGCCGTGGCTGATGTAGATGGTAGTCAGGCGCTTGCCGCTGGCGCGGATTTTTTGCACCAGTTGCTCGGCCTGGGTCTTGCCGAATTGGGCGTCCACCAGGATCGCATCTTTGTCGCCGCTGACCAGTACCGAGGTGACCGGCATCATCGCGGTTTCGCCCGGGTTGTAGGCGTCCAGAGTCAAGTCGGCCGCCATGGCGTGCGCGGCGAAGGCCAGGGAGGCGGCGGCCAGGGCCACGCGCTTGAGCGGGGAGAATCCAAACATGTGCAGCTCCAGTCATCGGTAAGGTGTGGACAGAGCTTAGTTGCACCAAACGCTACAAAAAATGCGATGCTTGGACATAGTTTGTTTCTAAAAGCGGGCAAATCATGGATCGTCTTCAAGCAATGCGGGTGTTTGTCGCGGTGGTGGACTTGGGCAGCCAGTCGGCGGCAGCCGACCATCTGGACCTGTCGCGCCCGGTGGTGTCGCGCTACCTGGCGGAGCTGGAAGACTGGGTCGGCGCGCGCCTGATGCACCGCACCACCCGCAAGCTCAGCCTGACCGCCGCCGGCAGCGAAACCCTGCCCCGTTGCCGGCAGATGCTGGAGTTGTGCAGCGACATGCAGGCCGCCGTCAGCGAACCCGACGAAGCGCCTCGCGGCCTGCTGCGCCTGAGTGTCAGCACCTCGTTCGGCCAGGCACAGCTGGCCGATGCCATGGCCGAATACGTCAAGCGCTACCCGCTGGTCAACATCGATATGCAGATGCTTGATCGCACGGTGAACCTGGTGGATGAGCGCATTGACCTGGCGATCCGCACCAGCTTCGAACTGGACCCCAACCTGATCGCCCGCCGACTCACGCTGTGCCGTTCGGTGATCTGCGCATCGCCTGCTTACCTGCTGGAGCATCCGCAACCCCGGCAGGTACAGGACCTGGCCCGGCACAATTGCCTGACCCACTCTTACTTCGGCAAAAGCCTGTGGCACTTCATGGAAAACGGCGAGCCGGTGTCGGTGCCGGTGCAGGGCAATATCAGCGCCAACGAGGCCAGTACCTTATTGCGGGTGACGCTGGCGGGAGCAGGGGTGTCGCGGCTGCCGAGTTATCAGGCGGGCGACTACATCCGCAGCGGCGAGTTGATCCGCTTGTTGCCCGAGGCCGAGCCGCAGCAGATGAACATCTACGCGGTGTACGCCTCGCGCAAGCATATGCCGGCGGCGCTGCGCAGCCTGCTGGATTTCCTGGTATTGAGGTTTCCGGAAGAGCCGGTGTGGGACGTCGGTCTCTAAGCCGACATAAACAGGTTGAATGTCGCCCGATAATGGCGACTTGCCCCAGCTGACCTATGCTTATCAAAGCACCTTCTTGATCGGATCAGAGGTCAGCATCATGTCGATCAAAACAAGAAAGTACCTGATGATTTTCACCCTGTGCGCCGCCGCCACCGCGCTCTATGGCACTGCCGCCTACCGCGTCGAACAGACCCGCATGCAGCCGGGCTTCGCCTCCAGCTGCAATCACGGTCAATGCGTGGGCCATATGGCCGCTTTCAGTTCGCTTCGCTAGCGTCCTGGTCGGCTTTCAACTGCTCCCGAAACGCCTTCGGGGAGAACCCGACGCGTCGGCGAAACAGCCGTGAGAAGTTGGTCGGGTCGGAAAAGCCCAACACCTCCGACATTTCATTGATGGTCATGCTGGTGTAGGTCAGCAGGCGCTTGGCTTCCAGCAACTGGCGGTCGTGCATGATCTGCAACGCAGGCTGCCCGCCCAACTCCCGACACGTACCGTTCAGGTGTGAGACCGAGATCCCGAGCTTGTGGGCCAGGTCTTCGATTTTTGGGTGCTCGCGATAATGTTGCTCTACCAGCTGGGTGAACCGGCGGAAGTATTCGCGGCCCCGCGGTGCCCGTGGATGCCGGCGCTGGATGGCCTGGCGGCTGATCCACACCAGCAGCACGCTGACCAGGGCGTGCATCATCATGTCCCGCGCCGGTTGGTCGCTGGCGTACTCCTCCTGCAGGCGCGCAAACAGGCTGTTGAGGTAGTCACTGTCGTTGCCGGCAGGGTAGCTGCCCAGGGCATTCAGGCCATCCAGCGCCGCGCCCAGTTGCCCCTGCAGGTGCGCCATCAGCGGCGCGGCCAGGGTGACCACAAACCCCTCGACGTCTTCGGAAAAGCGAAAGC
Source organism: Pseudomonas sp. W2I6 (assembly GCF_030815935.1). NCBI lineage: Bacteria > Pseudomonadati > Pseudomonadota > Gammaproteobacteria > Pseudomonadales > Pseudomonadaceae > Pseudomonas > Pseudomonas sp. W2I6. Next base: position 699,087 of record NZ_JAUSXJ010000001.1, read on the forward strand.
CATGCACGCATAACGGCGGCAGCACCTGCAGCGTCGATTCATTCAGGGTGCTGCGCTGCCCCTCGATCTCCAGTTGTGCCTGGCCTTTGTGCACGTAAAGCAACTGGCACAGGTCCGCATGCCGGTGGGGCTGGATTTCCCACTGGTACTCACGGCTGCGCCGGGAGATGGTTTCACAGTGCAACAAATCCGGGGTCGGCCATTGCTGGCTCTCACCGTAGAGTTTGAACACTGGAATCGCGGCACTGGCAGTTTTGGTCATGGCTTCATCCGATACTTCGGGATAGTTGTGCGGTAATCGCCCCAATTGGCGAAAAGCGCAGCTTTGGGCTCAGTTTTCACCTTCTTATGCCGGGCACTCAAGTGAAAAATGCCAGCAACACCTTCAATGACAACTCTTTCACCGGATACGTTCGGATGAAGCTTGCGGGCCATAAAAATAATGAAAACGCTGAAAACCCAAGTCGCCATCATCGGCGCCGGTCCCTCGGGGCTGCTGCTCGGTCAACTGTTGCACAACGCCGGGATCGAAACCCTGATTCTTGAGCGCCAGACGCCGGATTACGTGCAAGGGCGCATCCGTGCCGGGGTGCTGGAACAAGGCATGGTCGACCTGCTGCGCCAGGCCGGCGTGAGTGCGCGGATGGATGCCGAAGGCCTGGTGCATGAGGGCTTTGAGCTGGCGCTGAATGGGCAACTGACCCATATCGACCTCAAGACGCTGACCGGCGGCAAGACGGTGATGATCTACGGGCAAACCGAAGTCACCCGCGACCTGATGGCCGCGCGCCAGGCCAGCGGCGCGACAACGTTGTATGAAGCCGGCAACGTGCAGCCCCATGATCTGAAGAGCCCGGAGCCGTGGCTGAGCTTCGAACATAAAGGCGAGCATTACCGGCTGGACTGCGACTACATCGCTGGCTGCGATGGTTTTCACGGTGTGGCGCGCCAGTCGATTCCCACCGAGGCATTGAAAGTCTTTGAACGGGTCTATCCGTTTGGCTGGCTGGGCATCCTCGCCGACACCCCACCGATCCACGATGAACTGGTGTACGCCAAACACGAACGTGGCTTTGCCCTGTGCAGCATGCGTTCACCGACTCGCAGCCGTTATTACCTGCAGGTGCCGGCCGATGAGTCGGTGGACGACTGGTCCGATGCACGCTTTTGGGATGAACTGAAAACCCGCTTGCCCAGCTCACTCACCGAGCAACTGGTGACCGGCCCGTCCATCGAAAAGAGCATCGCGCCACTGCGCAGTTTTGTGGTGGAGCCGATGCAGTACGGCCGCCTGTTCCTGCTGGGCGACGCCGCCCACATCGTGCCGCCCACCGGCGCCAAGGGTTTGAACCTGGCGGCCAGCGATGTCAGTACCTTGTTCAATATCCTGCTCAAGGTGTATCGCGAGGGCCGAGTGGAATTGCTGGAGAAGTACTCGCAGATTTGCCTGCGGCGGATCTGGAAGGCCGAACGGTTTTCCTGGTGGATGACCTCGATGTTGCACCAATTCCCTGAGGCGGACGGCTTCAGCCAGCGCATCGCCCAGAGCGAACTGGAATACTTCGTCGACTCCGAAGCCGGTCGTAAAACCATTGCAGAAAATTACGTCGGACTTCCTTACGAGGCTATCGAATAGTCAGCTATCTAGTACACTGACGAGCATTCCCGCGGGCCTCCTTTTCCCGCGGGCCCTTGCTCGCAGGTTCTGCCGTGACCAACCTCAATCAGCCCGCCACACCCGCCGTGCGCAGTGTCCTTGTCGCCTTGATGATGGCGATCTTTCTCGGGGCCCTGGACCAGACCATCGTCGCCGTTTCCATGCCGGCGATTTCCGCGCAGTTCCATGATGTAAACCTGCTGGCCTGGGTGATCTCCGGCTACATGGTGGCAATGACCGTGGCCGTGCCGATCTACGGCAAGCTCGGCGACTTGTACGGGCGCCGGCCAATGATGCTGATCGGCATGGGGCTGTTCACCCTCGCTTCACTGTTCTGCGGCATGGCCCAGAGCATGGAGCAGTTGGTGCTGGCGCGGATCCTCCAGGGCATCGGTGCCGGCGGGATGATTTCGGTCAGCCAGGCGATTATCGGCGACATTATTCCGCCCCGTGAGCGCGGGCGCTACCAGGGGTACTTCAGCAGCATGTACGCGGTGGCGAGCGTGGCCGGCCCGGTGTTGGGCGGCTACATGACCGAGTACCTGTCGTGGCGCTGGGTGTTCCTGATCAACCTGCCGCTGGGCGCGGGCGCCTGGTGGGTGGCCCATCGCACGCTGGTGGGGCTGCCGGTGCCGCAACGCAAGCCGGTGATCGACTACCTCGGCACTGTGCTGATGATCGTCGGTTTGACGGCGCTGTTGCTGGGTATCACCGAAATCGGCCAGGGCCATCATTGGCGCGACGATGAAGTGCTGGGGCTGTTGGTCTGTGCCGTGGTGGCGTTGACGGTGTTTGTGTGGCACGAGCGTCGGGCGCGGGAGCCCTTGTTGCCGATGCACCTGTTTGCCAACCGCAGCGCGGTGTTGTGCTGGTGCACGATTTTCTTTACCAGTTTCCAGGCGATTTCCCTGACGGTGCTGATGCCGCTGCGCTACCAGACCGTCACCGGTTCCGGTGCCGACAGTGCCGCCTTGCATTTGCTGCCGCTGGCGATGGGCTTGCCGATGGGGGCGTATTTTGCCGGGCGCATGACCTCGGTGACCGGGCGTTATAAACCGATGATCCTGATTGGCGCCTTCCTGAGCCCGATCGCGATTTTCGGCATGGCGTTGAGTGCGCCTCAGGCGGTGGCGGTCACCAGTCTGTTTATGTTGCTGTGCGGGATTGCCGCCGGGATGCAGTTTCCGACTTCCCTGGTGGGTACGCAGAACTCGGTGGAGCAGCGGGATATCGGGGTGGCGACCAGCACCACCAACCTGTTCCGTTCCCTGGGCGGTGCGGTTGGGGTGGCATGCATGTCGGCGCTGTTGCTGGCGTTGTTGCAGGACTCCAGTTTTGCGCACCTGGCCAGTGGGGCGCTGGTCGCGGAAGGGAGTTCGGGGAATGTGCTGCTGGATGGCTTGAATGCGGCGCCTGGGCCGGCGCAGGATGCCTTGCGGGGGGAGTTGTTGATTACCTTCAGGCATTTGCTGATGGTCAGTGCCGGGGTGTCGTTGTTGGGGTTGGCGGCGGCGATTGCCATGCCTGATCGCGTGTTGCGGGGTCGGGAAGACAAGGCCAAATAGTCGAAAAAATGAAGATTAAATGTGGGAGCGGGCTTGCTCGCGAATGCGGTCTGTCAGTTGATAAATAGGTTGGCTGATACACCGCATTCGCGAGCAAGCCCGCTCCCACATTCGATCACATTTTGATGTTTTCGCGGATATTCCAGCCGTACTTGACGGCGCCACCATCCTTGCCGCCGTCGGCCTTTTGCGGTTGATAGCCGACTTCGACCTTGGCGAAATTCAGGCCGATAATCTCGGTCAGTACATCCGCGGTTTCCGTTGCGTCGGCTTGGTAGGAGGTGACCATGACTTCCTTCAAGGTGATCACCAGATACTCTACGGCGCTGTCGCCCCCGGCCTTGCGTACTACCAGCCTGGCTTCGGGGTAATGCTTGCCGGTGGAGCAGGCCATCATCAGGTTGGGCGAGGATTTATCCATACGCTTGGTGATCATCAGGTTATCCATGTTGACCTTGCCGGCGCCACCGCCAGTGCCGCTATGCATGGAGCCGGATTGGGACATCCCCCAGTTCCATTCGGTGATATCGATCTCGTCGCGATGGACCTGGTCCCTTGACTCTCCCTTGATGTCTCCCAGTTTCAAAAACATATCAGTTGCCATCGTCGTTCCCTCTTAAGTTTCGCCGGTAGTGGCGGGGGGACGTACCTTTTCTTAATTCGGATATTGCCCACAAGACCGTGGGAAGTGATCAGGAAGTGCCTGTCTGGAAAAGAGGAGTTTTCCGACATTCTTCGAGGGGATTGAATCTTTACGCTCTGCGCTCTTTAAGACCAAGGAGTAAAGGGATGACTTCCAGCTTACTGAAAGACGGCTTTCCCAGTGCCCATCTCACTACCCGGCAGCGGGTGGAAAGCAGCATCGACGTGCGCCGTCTGTTTGCTGCCATCGACGCCGATCCCGCCATTGTCGGGGCCGGGGTGGTGTATCTCGACGGGAATCTACGGGCGGTTGTGTTGCGTGAGTTCCAGCCGATTTGCAGCATCGTGCCGAAGAAGGTGATTTTGCGCGAGGCACCGCGCTCTGTCGGGAGAGTGGAGTTTATTCGGCGGCTGGAGCATGAGCCGCGGGAATCGCAGGTGGTGTTTGAGTTGGTCAATATGGCTTTGGCCTGCACGGCTGCCTGGATGAGTTGGAGGGTTGCGATGAGTGGCGCTTCACTAATCCCGTTCAGTGGCGGCGCCTCGGGCGTGGTCGCTGCCATTGGTGTATCAGCCGGGTTGGCAAGCGGTGCTCAATGCATTAATGGGTTTTTCCGAGTTCGTAACGAATTGGTGAATCCCGCTCGTAATGACTACTTGGATAGCGAAGAGTGGTATCAGAACGTAATGATCGGACTGGATTCTGTTTCATTATTGGGAGCAGGTACCTCATTGTTGACAACCGTCAAATTGGTGAACGTGGCCAAGACATCGACAGGTAAAACGCCGCGTCAGGTTCTCAAAGGGCTTAATCGTCAAGAACGTGCAAGGCTTACGAGTGAGCTGCTGAGCGTTAAGCATCCAGAAATGACTCGCAGAATGATCAAGCTCAAGCAAATGACAGGAGCTATGCCCAAGCGGCATACACCCACTGAAATCAGGCAGGGCACATTTATCCAGATACAAGAGGCGTTGGGAGCTGCGCTTGGAATAGCCAGTAGCGCCTTGGCCGGGAATATCAGAATCATCGCAGTCGGACTGTATGAGGAGATACCAGAGTGACTCTGTTGCTTTCCCTTCGTCCTTTTCTAGCGCGTTACCTTCCTGTCCTGATGGCAGGGATTTATGTAGCCTTTGTCGGAGGCACAGCAACCGTCTCGTTGGCTGGGAACACTTATTTTCGGGCTGTGCCTTTGGATGTTGGCGCCAGGGTGGAGTTTGGAGTGTGTATAGCTTTGAGTGTGGTTATTACGCTCAGCAATTTCATGGTTTTATATGGGCGATCCAAGTGGGTGTGGGCTCTAGTGGTCTACTTTATTGTTTGTCTGTTGACGGCACTGCCGACAATTCAGTTCTCTCCCAATAAGTTTATTTACGCAGAAAGTCTATTTTGGCCATTATTGGGCCTGCTGATACTTAACAGCAGGCGCCATCGGGAAATGCGTGGAAAGTTCCTCGAGCTTCGCTACAGGCGAAAGCGGATCAGGGAAATACTCCGCCGTCGGCAAAGGAAGTTTTCCGACTGAAAAAAAACAGGACGTTACGATTAACATGTGGGAGCGGGCTTGCTCGCGAATGCGGTCTGTCAGCTGATAAATAGGTTGGCTGATACACCGCATTCGCGAGCAAGCCCGCTCCCACATTCGATTGCGTTCCAGCATTTAAATAGCTGACCTTCACGGGCTGTAATACCCCACAGCCACCATGAAATGTCCGGTTTTGCGCAAATACGCATGCTTGTTCTCAACCTTTCCGGTCACCGGATTTTTCCAGCGGTACCTGTATTCCCCCTGATCCTGCTCGGCCATGACCGCCAGGATCGGCTCACCCACCGGCTTCCCGTCGGGATCCTTGATCTTGCTGAAATCCGTATTCACCAACCGCGGAGTCGTGCCATGGGCCACGTAGCGCTGGGTGTCGAGGTCAACCACAAACACATACAAATCGTCCTGTAGAAAACCACCCTGCATGGCGTTGATCGCCTTGAGCGTTCCAACCGGGTCTTTCTCCAGCGCCTTGACGGCTTTGTTCCGCAGCGCTCTGGCATGTTCCGGCGTCGCCCGCGGCAGGTAGTAGCCAACGGCCAAAATCCGCTGCCCGACGCGCTGGTAATACACATGTTTGCGCTCCACCTTGCCGTCATTCCAGTTCTGCCACCGGTAATCGGCCTGCTGGATGCCACTGCCTTCCGGCACCGCCAACGCCTCCTTGAACGACTTGTTCAGATCCGGCCCCAGTACCTCGGAAACATCGCGCCCGATCAACGCAGAAGAGGGCCCGCCACTCGCCAGCAGCACGCCCTTGGTGTTGACCACGAACACATAACGGTCCTGGTCGACGAATTCACCCTGGCGGCTGAACGCCGCAAAAGCCTTGTCACCATTCGTCTGGTAATACGCCAAGGCCTTTTCCAGCAAGGCCTTGGCGGCTTGGGCATCCGCCTCCTCAGCGGTGGCGGCGTGCACCTGGCCAACACATAACAGCAGCAGCCAGGTGGCTCGGAGCATTGCCTTCATTACCCGTCCCTCGATCTTGTTGGTGTGCCAAGAGCGTAGACGGTTTGCCGGCAAATCAGAACGGTTTGGTCGGCAGGTATTTGCCATCCAGGGTGATCACCGCGCGGGAGCCGCCGTCCGGGTCTTCGACCTTCTTGATGTCCAGCTTGAAGTTGATCGCGCTGATGATGCCGTCGCCAAATTGTTCGTGCACCAGGGCCTTGAGGGTCGAACCGTAGACCTGCAGCATTTCATAGAAACGGTACATGGTCGGGTCCGTCGGCACGCCGCCCGGAAAGCTGCCGCGCAGGGGCACGGTTTGCAGCAGGCGGCTGGCGTCCTGGTCGAGGCCAAGCTTGTCGCAGACCACATCAGCAGCGTCCTTGGGCAGCGGATGCTGGCCGAGCAGGGCGGCGGTGACGAACGCCAGGCTCAGGCCGGTGCCGTCAGTGAGGTCCTGCCATGACAGGTTCTTGCGCGCCTTGATGTCGATGACGGTGTCGGCCAGGGCCAGGCGTGGGGATTGGGCGAATTGGGATTGCAACATGGTGATGTCCTCTTGGGTTTGAATAAGGTTCAGGCGGCGTGGGCACGGGTGGCCGGGTGGTCGAGCAGCGACATGAAGCGCCCGCTGCGGCCATCCAGGGCGTCGATGGCGCCGCTTTCGATGTCGTAGACCCAGCCGTGCAGGCTCAAACGGCCTTGTTCCAGGGCCAGGGCCACGGAAGGGTGGGTCTTGAGGTTGGCCAGTTGGGCGACCACGTTTTCCCGTACCAGCGAGTTCAGCCGGTCGGCATCCGATGCGTGAGTGCGGGCGGCATTGATCACCTTGGCCGACTCGGCGTGGCGCAGCCAGTTGGCCACGGCGGGTAAGTGATCCAGGCATTTGCAGGTGGAGATCGCGGTCATGGCGCCGCAGTCGGAGTGGCCGCAGATCACGATGTCGCTGACGCCGAGAACGGCCACTGCGTATTCGACGGTGGCCGACACGCCGCCAGGCTCCGGGCCGTAGGACGGGACGATGTTGCCGGCGTTACGGATCACAAACAGGTCACCGGGTTCCTGCTGGGTCAGCAGTTCCGGGACTACGCGGCTGTCGGAACAAGACACGAACAACGTGCCGGGGTTTTGCGTGGTAGCCAGGTGTTTGAACAGGTCGCTGCGTTGAGTGAAGGCTTCACCCTGGAACTTGCGAAAGCCGTCGATGAGATCTTGCATGGTGGTTCTCCTTGCGTCGCTGATGGGGCAAGGATGGAAGTTTTCAGCTATAGCGTCCAAGACCGGCTTATTATGGTTTCTATAAGTCATGCCTATAGTTGGAGCGCCTTCCATGTTGCTGCGTCATATCCGCTACCTGCTGGCCGTTGCCGAGCACCGTAATTTCACTCGGGCGGCGGAGGCGCTGCATGTGTCGCAGCCGACCTTGTCGCAGCAGATCCGGCAACTGGAAGACACTCTCGGTGCGCCACTGCTGGACCGTTCCGGCAGACGCGTCAGCCTGACCGATGCAGGCGAGGCCTATGTGCGGTTTGCGCGCCTGGCCTTGCAGGATCTGCAGGCCGGCACCCGCGCCATGCATGACGTGCAGGACCTGAGCCGTGGCAGCTTGCGCCTGGCGATGACGCCGACATTTACCGCTTACCTGATCGGGCCGCTGCTGGCGCGATTTAACGGGCTGTATCCGGGGATTACAGTGAGTGTCGAGGAGCTGACCCAGGACCGCATGGAGGCGGCACTGACGGAGGATTTGCTGGATATCGGCATCGGTTTTACCGGCGAGCATTTGCCGGATATCGAGTGTGAAGGGGTGTTTGTCGAGGCGTTGAGCGTAGTGGTGAGCGCCGGTCATCCCGGCATTGATCGACAGTCGTGGCTCCAGCAGCCGTTGGTGCTGCTGAATGCCGGCTTCGCCACGCGTCGCTATATCGATGAGTATTTTCGCAGCCAGGCGGTGAAACCGCTGATCACCATGGAGGCCAATTCCATCAGCGCGATTATCGAAATCGTACGAAATACGCAGTTGGCGACCATCCTGCCCAGCGCGATTGCCCTGGCGCAGCCGGGGTTGCAGGCGGTGCCGCTGAGCCCGCCGTTGCCGCAACGCACGGCGGCGTTGCTCAGCCGCAAGGGAGGCTATCGCAGTGCGGCGTGCAGGGCGTTTGTCGAGCTGGTCAGGGCGCAGCCAGCCACTGATTGATGATGCCGTCGTACACGCCGGTCACCGTGCTCAAGTGCAGCCACTGGTCCACATAACTCTTCCATGCGACATCATCGCGGGGCAGCAGGAACGCTTTCTCGCTGTACTGCATGTACCGCTCGGGATTCACCGCGCACAGTCCCGGCTTGAGCTTCTGCTGATACCGCGCCTCGCTGGCGTCGGTGATCATCACGTCCGCCTTGTTCGCCAGCAGTTCCTCGAAAATCGTCACGTTATCCGGGAACAGCGTCAGTTGTGCCTTGCCCAAATGCGCCCGCGCAAATACTTCATTGGTGCCGCCCGCAGGCTCGATCACGCGTACCTGCGGCTGGTTGATCTGCTCCACCGTCTGATAGCGCTGCACATCGGCGCAACGCACCAGCGGGATCTTGCCGTCGACGCCCAATGGCTGGCTGAAAAACGCCTTTTTCTGCCGCTCCAGGGACACTGAAATACCACCCACCGCAATATCACAGCGCTGGGCCAGGAAGTCCGGCATCAGGGTTTTCCAGGTGGTCGGCACCCACTTCACCTGCACCCCAAGGCTCTTGGCCAGGGACTGGGCCATCGAAATGTCGATGCCTTCGTAGCTGCCGTCCGGACGTAAATAGCTGTAGGGCTTGTAGTCGCCGGTGGTACAGACGCTCATTTCGCCGCGCTGGAGCACTTCATCCAGGCGCGACGCAGGGCTGTCGGCCAGGGCCTGGGCAGACAGGCCGGCCAGCAGGGAAAGGGTCAGCAATGCTTTCATGCGGTCGGGTCCTTGGGCATGGGCAGGGCCGCCATTATTTGCAAATGTTTAGCCACGGCACAACCAAACTCCATCAAGACTGGATTTAACGCCTTAACCTCGCGTGTGAGGCTGCCCGGCATCTCTTTACTGTGAATCCCGCATGGACGGTTCCCCCGACACACACCCTGAGACATCGCCAGGCGCCACCGCGTCCAGCCGTCCGGATCGTCGTCGAGTCACCGCTGATGCCCTCCCTTCCGAACTCGCCTTCTGGGCGCTCTGGCACTGCCGCCACGCACGCCCACCGGACACCTTTCTCCGACGTTGATTTGCCCGAATGGATGCCCCGCGCATCTGCCCGGCAGCGCCCGCGCGCCTGCCTGACGCGAACGTATGAGAATGCCCATGAGCACGCCCTTTGCCACCCTGCACGAAGCCCAGTCCTTTCTTGAGCAGAACCCGGATATCGAGATGTTCGAGCTGTTCATCCTCGACAACAACGGTGTGCCTCGCGGCAAACTGCTGCACCGCGATGAACTGCTGGCGGTCTATGAAAGTGGCCGGCCGCTGCCGAGTACCATCCTCGGCCTGACCATCAATGGCGACGACGTGGAGAACTCCGGGCTGGTCTGGGAAGTCGGTGATATCGACTGCCGCGCCTACCCGGTCAGCGGCAGTTTGCAGCGCATGCCGTGGCGCCTGATCCCGACGGCAGCAGTGCAAGTCAGCATGCACCCCACCGAAGGCATGCCCGCTACCGTGGCCGATCCCCGGCACCTGCTGGCCAGGGTGATTGACGACCTCAAGGCCGACGGCTATTACCCGGTGATGGCGGCGGAGCTGGAGTTCTATTTGCTCGACCAGAAACCCGACAGCAACGGCCGCCCGCAACCGGCGCGGGATGTCGACGGCGGGCGCCCGCGCTCGACCCAGGTTTACGGCCTGCGGGAGCTGGAGCAGATCGAACCGTTCCTCGCCGACCTCTACAGCGCCTGCAAACTCCAGGGTATCCCGGCGCGCACGGCGATTTCCGAATACGCCCCGGGCCAGGTGGAAATCACCCTGGAGCATCGCAGCGATGCCCTGCAAGCCATGGACGAGGCGGTGCGTTACAAGCGCCTGGTCAAGGGCGTAGCCCACAAGCACGGGATGACCGCGTGTTTCATGGCCAAGCCGTTCGACGATCAGGCCGGCACCGGCATGCACATGCACGTCAGCCTGGCGGACCGCGACGGCAATAACCTGTTTGCCAGCGAAGCGCCCGACGGCACGCCGCTGTTGCGCCACGCGGTGGGCGGCATGCTCAGCACCTTGCTCGACTCGTTGCTGATGTTCTGCCCCAACGCCAACTCCTATCGACGCTTCCAGACCAACAGCTACGCGCCGCTGGCCGCGACCTGGGGCGTGGACAACCGCACCGTCACGCTGCGGGTGCCCGGCGGGCCGGCGTTTTCCCGGCATATCGAACACCGTATCTGCGGCGCCGACGCCAACCCGTACCTCGCGGCGGCCGCGATTCTGGCCGGTATCCACCGGGGCATCCGCGAACAGCGCGACCCCGGCGCGCCGGTGGAGGGCAACGGTTATGCCCAGGCCAAGGAGTTGCTGCCCACCGATTGGCTGACCACCTTGCGTGCGCTTGAAGGCTCGGTTTGGGCGCGGGAGGCGTTCGGCGGCGAATTCCTCGGCGTGTACCTGGCGGTCAAGCGGGCCGAATACCGTCAGTTCATGGGCGAGGTGGGCGAGCAGGATTGGCGCTGGTATCTGCACCAGGCCTGAAGATGAAGGCGCTGATCACAGACAGTTAACAGACAGGCAGCGGGCTGGATACTGGATCTGCATTAACGGCGAACAATCCTTCGACCTTTTTTTCACGAGACGGTGGTTAAGCTGCGAATGTCTGATCCATTAACAGAGTCGTGTGATGCCGTCGCAACCGCCGTCTTCCATCGAGATTGAATTTGCCGAACGCGCTGGCCAGCAGCATGCCCTGGTCTGCGCCGACACGCGTCCGCCGGGGCTGTTGCGGCGCCTGGGGTTGTGGCGCGATGAGCAATTGGTGCGCCGTGCACTGAAGATCGCCGGCGAGCCAGGGCTGATCCTCGACCTGGCGTGCGGCTCCGGGCGCTTTTGGCCAGTGCTGGCCGAGCACAGCAACCGGGTGATCCTGGCGTCGGACAACTCCCAGGACATGCTCGACCACGCCCGTACCCATCACGCGCCGGGCTTGCTCAAGCGGGTCAAGACCTTCCAGGGCTCGGCATTTTCCATCGGCCTTTCGGCCAACGCGGTGGACTGCATTTTTTGCCTGGAGTTGTTTCGCCATGTGCCAACGGCAGAAGGGCGCCTGGCCCTGCTCGGTGAGTTTCATCGGGTAAGCCGCGACACGGTAATTGTTTCGGTCAACAGCGACAGCGGCTACCGGGCGTTGCAGCCTGGCCCGGCGGCAGTTGCCAGCCACCGGGCGCAAGTGGAGGCGGAGTTTCGCCTGGCGGGTTTCAAGGTCCTCGGTCAACAGGAGTTCATGCCCGGCTCAGCCATGTGGCGGGTGTATGTCCTGCGTAAGAGAGGATAAGTACCGACTGTCGGACTATTCTTCAGCTCCTATAAGAGTTTTCATGGCGGATGCTGTACTGCGAATGCTCGCAACTCCCTTTCGCGATATATACTGCGCGCCATTCTTCAAGGGAGAGCCGTGTGGCCATCGATATTCACTGGATCTGCGACAACGATAGCCTCGGCCAGCACTGCGCCGAATGGCAGCAGTTGCCATTCGTCGCCCTCGACACCGAATTCATGCGGGTCGACACTTTTTATCCCATTGCCGGGCTGATCCAGATCGGTGATGGCGTGCGCGCTTACCTGATCGACCCCCTGACCATCGACAACTGGCAACCCCTGGCCGCCTTGCTGGAGAACCCGGCGGTGATCAAGGTGGTACACGCGTGCAGCGAAGACCTGGAAGTGTTGCTGCGCCTGACCGGCAGCCTGCCGGTGCCGTTGTTCGACACGCAACTGGCGGCGGCCTACCTGAACCTCGGTTTCTCCATGGGCTATTCGCGGTTGGTGCAAGCCGTCCTCGATATCGAGTTGCCCAAGGGCGAGACCCGCTCCGACTGGTTGCAGCGGCCATTGTCCGAGACGCAAATCAGCTACGCCGCCGAAGACGCGGTGCACCTGGCAGAAGTCTACACACGCCTGCGCCCGAAGCTTTCCGACGACAAATACGCCTGGGTCCTGGAAGACGGTGCCGAACTGGTGGCCAACCTGCGCCGCGAAGTCGACCCGTACGAAGTTTACCGTGACGCCAAGCTCGCCTGGAAACTCTCCCGTGCCCAGCTCGCCGTATTGCGCGAACTGTGCGCCTGGCGCGAACAGCAAGCTCGTGCCCGTGACCTGCCGCGCAACCGGATCATCCGTGAGCACTCGTTATGGCCCCTGGCCAAATCCCAGCCGGATAACCTCGCCGCGCTGGGCAAGATCGAAGACATGCACCCGCGCACCGTGCGCCAGGACGGCGAGTTCCTGCTGGGCCTGATCAAGCGCGCCGGCAGCGTGCCCATGGACCAGTGGCCACCGGCGGTTGCCGAGCCATTGCCGGTGGACGCCGCCACGCTGATCAAGCAACTGCGCGCCCTGGGCCAGGCCGAGGCCGAACGCCTGGACATGGCGCCGGAACTGATGCTGCGCAAGAAAACCCTTGAAGCCCTGGTCAAGAGCGGCTACCCCGAGGGGCCTTACCAATTGCCAGATTCGCTGCGTGGCTGGCGCCGCGAACTGATGGGCCAGGCGCTGCTGGACAGCCTGGCCACTGCCGGAGAACAGCCTTGAAACGTATCTGCTCCATCTATCGCAGCCTCAAACGAAACGAGATGTACCTCTACGTGCTGAAAAGCGATGCACTGGAGCGCGTGCCGGAAAGTCTGCTGGCCGCCTTCGGCAAGCCGCACCACGCCTTCGACCTGGTGCTGAGCCCGGAGCGCAAGCTGTCCCGCGAGGACATCACCGTGGTTCTGGAGAACCTCGAAAAGCAGGGTTACCACCTGCAAATGCCGCCGGCCGAGGACGAGTACATCGAACACTTGCCCGAAGAGCTGCTGCGACGCAATGACCCGATGTGATCGGTCAGTGCCCCGTCCGGGGGCACATTCATCAATGGAATTCAATTTTTGGCGGCGGCCGCACGGTACAGTGAACTGGACCGGCGGCCGCCTGCAGTGTTTTTGAAAGGTTTGAACCATGCGCGTTCTGATTGCTGAACACGATCACCCGCTGTACGCCCGGCTGCTGCGCGAAGCGGCGCCGGACCTTGAGGTCATGACCAGCGGCGACTCCGCCGAATTGTCGCGCCTGGCGGCCGATTGCCCGGTGTGGCTGGGCCAGCCGGATCTTCTGGCCACCTTGCTGCGCCAGGGGCACCAGCCACAATGGCTGCAATCCACCTGGGCCGGCATCACGCCGCTGCTGGCCGACGGCCTGCCGCGGGATTACCGCCTGACCCGCGCCGTGGGCATTTTTGGCCAGGTGATGGCCGAATACGTGCTGACTTACATGCTTGGCCATGAGCGTGAAGTGCTGGCGCGGCTGGTCAGCCAGGTCGAGCGCAAGTGGGATAACCGCATGGGCCAGAGCCTGGCGGGGCGCAAAGTGCTGATCGTCGGTACCGGTGATATCGGCCGCAGCGTTGCGCAATTCCTGCAGCCGTTTGGCGTTGAGCTGTACGGCATTGCCAGTGAGGCCCGTGAGCAGGCGCCGTTTGTCGAAGTTGCCGGGCTCGACGCGTTGCCGCGCCTGGTGGGTGAGGTGGACTACGTGGTCAACCTGCTGCCTAACACACCGAACACCCACGATTTGTACAATGCGGCGCTGTTCAAGCAATTCAAGCCGACCGGGTTGTTCATCAACGTCGGGCGCGGCGTGGCGGTGGTCGATGCAGACCTGGTAGAAGCGTTGAAGGAAGGCCATCTGGCCGGCGCGGTGATTGACGTTTGCCGTCAGGAACCATTGCCCCAGCGCCATCCGTTCTGGACCGCCTGGGGGTTGCTGCTGACCGGGCACAGCTCGGCGCCGACTTCGCCGGGGATGATGGTGCAATTATTTGTCGAGAATTTGCGCGCGTACCAGGCGCAGGAAACGTTGCGCGGCGAAGTGAGTTTCGAGCGCGGTTACTGACAGCGCGAAGGCCCGGCAACGCGTGTTGCCGGGCGCTTACAAATTTCTGCAAACACTAATCAGATGTTCGTTTCGCAGGCCGTATGTGAGGCTCGTACCCCTCTCCAGATGGGTACATTCTCATGTTGAATGCTGGCACTGTGTCTCTCCCTCCACGGGTAACTTCGCAACTTTCCCTGCTTTCTACCGAGCCGGCGGCGCTCCCTCTATTGCCCTCTGCTCTGGGTGCTACGGCCGATCGCGATACGCTGGCCCTCGCCCCAGTCCCCCGGCAATCCGGTCTCACCGCGGCGTTGGGCGACCGCGAGAATCTGCGGACACTGGGCCAGAAGCTCAACGAAATCGCCAGCCGTCTTGGCGTGAATGCCAGCCCTCAAGCGGTGCTGGCCGCGCTGCAAACGACACCGATGCAAATACACCCCGACTCGTCCTACCCGACCCAGACGGATAAAGCGGCGACGGTAGAGATCTTTCTCGGAAGTATCGGCTTGGGGTTGCCCACCAATCATTTTCAGCTGACCGGTCATGCCCACGCGGTGAGTGATAGGGCACTGGAGCATCCGCTCGGCAATTTTGGCGGCGGGTTGTCCTGGCCTGTTCCCATGAGCGCCGCTGAACAACGCAGGGTACTGGCGGCGGCTACCGACCATGGCAGCCAGAACCCCAATGCACCACACATCGGCGCAAGCGTGGGTGTACTGGAATATCTGAACGCGAACCAGCCGTTGTCGGGCGAGGCATTGGCTGATCCTGCCAAGGCACTCGAAACCCTCGTCAGCTCCACCCGCGGGCAGGCACTGGGGCAAGCCATCCGGGATCAGCTCGGGGGCGTCGCCACCGATGCCAGCGTGAACGAATACGCACTGAGCGCAATCCACCTGCTGCTGGATCCCGAGTCCATTACGGCGCCGCACCGTAACCGTGTGGCAGGTTTCGACCTCGCGCAACACGCCCACTGGGGCAGGCCGGCTTCGGCAGTGCTCGAGCGCCTGAGCACTTTCCTGCACGAAAATCACCAGACCAGTCCCGAGATGGCCAAGGCCGGCGCCTATTTGTTACTGGCACGAAAGGCGCCCGAGTTTTTGATCAAGGACATCCCCGACCGCGTGACCTACGGCAGCCCTGCCTGGGTA
Source organism: Pseudomonas sp. W2I6 (assembly GCF_030815935.1). Taxonomy (NCBI): domain Bacteria; kingdom Pseudomonadati; phylum Pseudomonadota; class Gammaproteobacteria; order Pseudomonadales; family Pseudomonadaceae; genus Pseudomonas; species Pseudomonas sp. W2I6. The sequence continues at coordinate 714,681 of NZ_JAUSXJ010000001.1, forward strand.
AGCCTCGCGGTCGCAGCGGCGGCCATAGAGGCGCAGTTCCCCGGAAAGGTGGCGCACATGACCTTTGCCCAAGTCATGTCCAGCGCGGAAAACGCGATCCTGACGAATCGAGCCACCGCCGAACATGCACAAAAGGCGGCATTGGTGGACTGGGCCGTGGTCAACGGGATCGTCACATGCCAGCCAGGTGATCGTTACAGCGACGATGAGATAGACCGTGCAAGGACGGCATTCAACGCACAACTGAAGTCGACGCTTGCGGCTACCGGTTTGTTGGAAGCGGAGATTCCAAGCCGTAAAGACATTGCGTTGGCCCATTTGAAGGAGCGGTTTGGCGAACACGTACCTTTTGAAGAGAAACGACTGAAGGTCGTTGACTCGAAACAACCGTCAGCCCAACCACTTTATGATCCGAACCGGGCGCCCGGCGGGCTTTTCTCGTTGTTGGACATCGCCATGAGCGGACTTGGCCAATACCCATGGGAAACCAGGGACCCGAGCATTGCCGAGGCAATCAAAGGCAAGAGCCTGGATTTCAGCGTGAACAAAATCTTCAACGAAGAATTTGAACAAGCAATCACTTCTCGCCAGCAAGGGGTTCGCAGCGTCATCAAGCACCTTGTCGCAACACTGCCCTTGGTTGACCGGGAAAACCTGGAGTTTGCAAAGCTCGAGTTTTTTCAGAAAAACACTTATGAACTGGGCCTCGACTTCACCTCTAAAAAACGGCAGGGCGCGGAAAACAAACTGTGGATCAAGGCCACCGGAAGAAATGGCAACACCGTTTATGAAATTGATTTGAACGCAGGTGCAATCAAGTCGGTGCCGGCCTCGGAGTTAACAACAAAACGCGAGCGGCAGGCCAACAAGGAGTTCAAGACGGAGCCCTTCAAGCCCAAGACCGTGAGCGAGGCTGCCCTTGGCCAAAAGAGCCAGGACGGCTTGTCAACGCCGCCCCCCAGTTTTTCCAGTGCGCGAACCCAGCACATCGCCGATGCCTTTGTTGAGCATCTTGATCTCGACAGTGATGACATAAAAACCTATGCCCGGGGTGTCACCTCGTTCGATAAACAAATGGCAACCGAGTGGAACGTCACCCACTTTTTTCTTGACCTGATTCCGCTCAGGTCCGCCATCGTGAATTTTTCCAGGGGTAACCACCTGGAAGGGGCCAGTGACCTGGCGCTGGATGTCTTTGGTTTTGTCACGGCGGGCGCGGGTGTGGCGGCGAAAGTCACGAAGGCGGGGGCCAAGGTCGCGAGCGCCGCCGCCAAGGCCATTCAAGTGGCAAAAGTCATCGGTGTGGCTGCCATTCAAGCATTCAACCCATTGGATGGCTTCAGCGAACTGGTCGCGGGCGGTGCCCGGTTGCTGGGCAAAGGCGCCAACTTTGTATGCGCCACGGGTGCAGAGGTGGTCAACAAGCTCAGGGGCGCGAGCGGCAGCTATGACCTGTTGAAGGCTGCCAGTAAACACTATGACGCAGCAGCGACGGGTACCTTCAAGGTCGCCGGGCAAAGCGTTGATGGAGGCGCGGTACTCCAGAACGGTCGATGGTATGCGTTTGATGTGGACAGGATGCGGCCTTACGGCAGCCCTCTTGAAGGCTTCACCGCAAAAACGAGTGCGATGGATGGGGCGATCATCACCACGCCTGCCGAGCCGGGCAGCGCCCTGAACAACCGGTTGCTTGGCGACTACAGCGTGGCCGAATCGAAAATAGCCGGGCTTGCGCGCAACAGTCAGGGGATCTATGTGGCGGCGGACGGTCACTTGTCCCACATCCGCCATACCGATACTGCCGGCAACACTGCGGTCTACGAAGTGCGGCAAGTGACTCGCACCGCCGACGGTGCCGTACAGGCGCAGATTTATCACAACAACCGGCAAACGCCGCTGCTGGTGCAGCACCTTCAGGGGGACCAATGGCAGCGCCTGGGGGCACGCGGCGGTAACCCGCCTTCTGTGGCATCAGACCTGGGGCCGGAAATTGGCGGGGGCGGTGAGGGGACGATCTACGACAGTCTCGACGGGAAAAGTGTCTATAAGGACTATGGCCCTTCATCCATGACTTCTGCCGACGACTTTGTCGATAACGAGACCCTGTGCCTGAACAGCTATTACGGTGACGGCTTTGCAACCACGATATTTGAAAATGGTCGCCGTTATTTGAAAATGGGCAAGCTGGACGGGGTGGATGTAAATACCCTGGCAAGGGGAAGTTTGCCCCCAGAGGCCAGGCTTTTACTGGATGACGCATTTCGGCGCATGGAACAGAAAAATCTTTACCACAACGATCTGCAGTTAAGTAATTTCCTGTATTCAGCGAGGGATAATAAAATCTATCCAGTGGACTTGAACGCAAACGGTCTTGAAGACATGACACCGTTTCTCGCCAATATGTACAAGCGTGATCGAGACGAGCTGCGCAGGGCCTATTACGCGCTGATCGCCAAGGCGTAGCTGCACTTGTGGCGGGTGTACCCTGCTGTGATCGCAGCAGCAGGGTTTTGACGTGACCGTCAACGACTGCCAGAGCGTGTTCAGTCCTGGTGGTTGAAGTCGCCTTCGGACACCAGCTCGTTCAATGGACGACGCGGGCTCGGGGTTTCCCGGGCTTGCAGGTAGTCGGCCAGGGTCGATTTGTCGCCGAGCTTGCCAATCGCCACCGCAGCGTGCAGGGCGTAACCTTCAGGAATCTTCAGTTCCTTGCGGGTCAGTTCCTGGTCGAAACCGGCCATGCCGTGGGTGTGCCAGCCGCTGAGGCTGGCTTGCAGCGCCAGGTGGCCCCAGGCCGAGCCGGTGTCAAAGGTGTGCCACAGGGCCGGGGTTTCTTCGGTGGCACCAGGCACGGCAAAAGTCGTCTTCGATGCGACGATCACCAGGGCCGAGGCATGCTGTGCCCAGCCACGGTTGAATTCGTTCAGCAGGCCCAGGAAACGTTCCCAGTTCGGCGTGTCGCGGCGCGCATAGAGAAAACGCCATGGCTGCGAGTTGTAGGCCGAAGGTGACCAGCGCGCGGCTTCGAAGAAGCTCAACAGGGTGTCCACCGGGATGCTTTCGCCGGTGAAGGCGCGCGGCGACCAGCGGTCGGTGAATTGTGGGTGGATCGGATAGTCGGCGACGCGTGGGTTGCTGCTCATTGGGCTGATCCTGATGAAAAACCGGGGTTCAAAACTACTTCGCCGCCGGGTGGCTGACAAGTCTTGTTCTACCGACAGTCGTAAGCGCTTGGCCCCGGGGGCCATGGGCACTAGACTGGCGGCCTTTTAACATACCGATATTGATGTAGAGCCATGGCCGCCAAAGTCGAACCTTTCTGGATCCGCAAAACCCTCGAACAACTCGACCAGGATGAGTGGGAGTCGTTGTGCGACGGCTGCGGCCTGTGCTGCCTGCAAAAGCTCGAGGATGAAGACGACAACAGCGTCTACTACACGCGCATCGCCTGCAAACTGCTGGACCTGAAAACCTGCCAGTGCACCGATTACCCCAACCGTCGCGCCTCGGTGCCCGATTGCATCCAGCTCACTCCGGGCCAGGCCGACCAGTTCAAATGGCTGCCGCCCACCTGCGGTTACCGGCTGGTCAGCGAGCGCAAGGACTTGCCGCTGTGGCACCACCTGGTCTGCGGCGATCGCGACGCTGTGCACCAGGAACGCATTTCCCAGTCCGGGCGCATGCTCAGCGAAGGCAGCGTGCCCGAGGATGACTGGGAGGATTACCTGATTTTTCGTGCAGGCTGAGAAGGAGTGTGTATGACGGTTGGAGCCAGGCTGGCGGCGAGCCTGCTGTTGTTGGTATTGAGTGCGCCGGCGTGGGCGGCGAAGAAAGTTGACCTGGACTATCACGTCAAGCTGTTGCCCCAAAGTGATCAGGCAGAAGTGCGCCTGAGCCTGTCCCAGGGCTCGGCGGTGCGCAGCCTCAACTTCGACCTGGGCCGCGACGGCGACTACAGCGACTTCAAGGCCGATGGCCAGTGGCAAGTGTTGCCGGGCAATACCCCGGGTGACAGCCGCGGCCTGTGGCAACCGAGTGCCGACAAGGCCAGCCTGACCTACCGTGTACGCCTCACCCACGCGCGCAAGAAAGGCGTCTATGAAGCGCGGATGACCCCGAGTTGGGCGCTGTTTCGCGGCGAGGACCTGGTGCCCACTGCACGTCTGGATCAACAGGACGGCATTGAACTGGTGTCGCGCCTGGTGTTTGAACTGCCTGCCGGCTGGAAAAGCGTCGAGACGTCCTGGCCGCGCATCGGCAAGAACAAATTCCGCATCGATAACGTTTCCCGCCTGTTTGACCGGCCCACCGGCTGGATGCTCGCGGGTACGCTGGGCAGTCGCAGGATGCGCCTGGGGGAAACCGAAATCACCGTGGCGTCGCCCAAAGGGCAAGGCATGCATCGCATGGATGTGCTGACCTTGCTGACGTTTGTCTGGCCGCAAGTGCAAGCGGCATTCCCACGGCACCCGGCGAAATTGCTGGTGGTGGGCGCCAGTGACCCGATGCGGCGCGGTGCGTATTCGGCGCGGGACTCGATCTACCTCAACAGCCGTACGCCGTTGGTCAGCGAGAACGGCAGCAGCCCGTTGATCCGTGAAGTGGTGCAGGCTATCGGCCGCTTCAACGACCACCAGGGCAGCGACTGGATCAGCGAGGGCTTGGCGCAGTACTACGCCATTGAACTGATGCGCCGCGCAGGGGGGATCAGCGACGATCGTTATGCCGCCCTGCAGGCCCGGCTGGCCAACGAAGGCAAGGACGTGACCACCCTGCGGGTCGAGCACGCCAGTAGCGCGACCGTCTCACGGGCGGTGGTGTTGTTGCAGGAGCTGGACCGCGAGATTCGTGTGAAAACCCACAACAAGCGTTCGCTGGATGATTTGACCCAGGCGGTGATGCGCTTGAACAGCATCAGCACAAAGGAATTCGTGCAGCTGGGGGAGAGCATTATTGGCGAGTCGTCGGTAGTACTCGATACCAAACTGCTGCACTGAAACCAAGGTGGGAGCGGGCTTGCTCGCGAAAGCGGTGTATCAGAAACACAGTCAGTGACTGACACTCCGCTTTCGCGAGCAAGCCCGCTCCCACATTTGATCGGGGTTAACCCACAGTTTTGCTGGCGTTTTCAGCCGCCACTTCAGCCTTGGTCTTGAGGTTTTTCAGTTCCTCACCGGCGCGTTCGATCTTGGTTCGCACGCTGTTCATTTCCTGGCGGCTGCGCTCCAGCAACTCTTTCGCCGAGCTATGCCCGCTGATCCCGCGTGCCAGCGCTACGCCGCCAATCGCTACCTGAATCAAACCGAAAAAGCCGCCACGGCGCAGGCCTTTGCCCATCATCACCACACCGCCAGCCAGGGAGCCGATGCGTTCCCAACCCTGGACGTTTTGCGTGGGTTGGGGCTCGAACGGGGTGGACCGGATAACGGGTCGCAGGGTTTTGCTGTCGCTCATGATCTGTCTCCAACAAGGGCTGATTGATATGCAGCTGACTGCACACAGGCCGCGGATGTTCCCAAAAAATCAGTATTTGGGGCCCGAACGGGTGTTGTTGCCCTTGGCCAGACGGTCGTAAAGCACCACGTTGACGGTGGCGGCGAGGTTCATGCAACCGGTGGTCGGGATGTAGATCACGTCTTCACACCAGTCGCGAATCTCTTTGTCGAGGGAGCCGTCTTCCGGACCGAAGATATACAGCGCACGGTCCGGATGGGTGTATTCGGGGAGAGGGCGGGCGCCTTCCACCAGCTCGACGGCGACGGGGATGCAGCCCAGGGGCAGGATCTTTTTCAGGTCGTCGATACCGATCAGCGGAATGTCGTGGTGGACCTTCTTGGTGTCGGTAATAAAGTCCCGGGCCCGCTCATAGCGCTTGCCGGTGTAGAACACCGAGGCCACGCCGTAGCAGCCGGCGGCGCGCATCACCGAGCCGACGTTTTCGGGGGATTTGGGGTTGTACAGACCGATGCAGCTGTAGCGTTTATTGCCCACGGGAGAGGGTGCCTTCGAGAAAAACCGCGATTATACGGCCTCGGGCTAATGCATTGCTTGGGCGATCGCTATCGCGGGCAAGCCCGGCTCCCACATTTGGAATGCAATCCCTTGTGGGAGCCGGGCTTGCCCGCGATGAGGCCGTCACATTCAGCGAAGATACTCAGTCGTCTTTCTTCATCAACCCGGCCAACGCCGCAAACGGGTTGTGCGTCGCCTTGGCGATCGTCGGGCTGCTGGTGGAGCCTTCGCCGAAATACTGCTGGTCGGTATAACGCGAGTGTTCGTTGTCGTGGCAATACAGGCACAGCAACTCCCAGTTGGAGCCGTCCTGGGGGTTGTCGTCATGGTTGTGGTTGCGGTGGTGCACGGTCAGTTCGCTCAGGCGCTTGCCGGCGAATTCACGGGCGCAGCGGCCACATACGTGGGGGTACATCTTCAGGGCTTTGTCGCGGTAGCCCATTTCCCGGTCGCGCTGGGCATCGGCGAGGATGCGGTCCAGCTTGGCGGTGTGGGAGGGCGGGTTGGTCGAGCTCATCATGGCTCCTGTCTTTTAGTGGATCACGGATAGCGTTGATTCTAGCTGCTTGCGGGCTAATAAACCTCCGGCTTTTTCAGGCGCGGTCATGCCGGTGAGGGGGATTGTTTGTAGTATCGACGAACTGAATTCATAAGGAGCGGTACTCATGCGGATGCATTCATGGTTGTGGGCGCTGCTGTTGTGCGCCGTCAGTGTTCAGGTCCAGGCGTTTTCCACGCCCCAGCCAGGCGAGGTGATCGATGTGGCGCTGGAGCAGCTCCACCCGACCCAGGCCGTCATCGGTTTTGATCAGATTCATTACAAGCTGGGGGTATTTGCCGAGTCGCCCAAAAAAGTGTTCGACGAATACTGTGAAACCAACGGCCAGGGCGGTGTCGACAAGGTGCCTGAAGATGCCGATCTGCATAAGCCGGGCAGCTTCACCTGCAAAGACCCGGTAGGCGCCCACCCGGCGGACATGAAAACCGTGGTGGTCGGCCCCGCTGGCCAGTTGTACCTCACTGACGGCCACCACTCGTTCAGTACCTTGTGGGAGCAGCCAGGTGCCGGCGCCAAACTGAAGATGTGGGTGCGGGTCACCGATAACTTCAGCGACAGTCCCGACCTGGCGACTTTCTGGAAACGCATGGAGCAGGGCCGCAAGGTCTGGCTCAAGGACGGCCAGGGCAAGACCATCACGCCTGAGCAAATTCCGGCACACCTGGGCTTCAAGGACCTCGGCGACGATATGTTCCGCAGCCTGGTTTACTTCTCCCGCAAGGCGTCCTACGGCAAGCCGACCTCTGGTGAGGTGGTGCCGGAATTCCTGGAGTTTTACTGGGGAGGGTGGTTGCGCACGCAGATTGACCTCGGCACGTTCAACCTGAACAAGCAAGGCGGGTATGAAAAGGCAATCGAGGCGGTAGCCAAGCGCATGGTCAGCCTGGCGCCCGAGGCACCGGTAGGGGACAGCGGCTTCAGCGCCCGGCAGTTGGGCGGCTTCACGTCACTTGACCGCAAAGAACTGAACGATACGTTCAAGAAGAAAGTGCCCTACGTTATCGACAGTAGAAGTAACTAAGTGACGAACTGGCAGGGGCGGCCCTGTGCTGTTTCTGTCGGGCGTATAACGGCTTAATATACAGTAAAGATCCGGCAAATATTGATTTAAATGCCGTGGGGCATTTAATTGGCTTCAGGGTGATAAAGTGTTGGACTAACTTTGCCAGTTTGTTTAATGTGGCGCCTCTTGGCCTACTGCCGTTAGTGTGTTCTGTGGTGGCGTCAGGTAGTCAATACGTCAGGTCTTTCCTGGCGACTGTCAGTTTCCCGCAAGCCGGGCTTTCCTTTCACGATATCAACCCCCGTGGTTGGCGTTGTGGCGTTTCAAATCAGAAGCGCTCATCCAGAGCGTACTGCTTCCAATAACCGAAGTCGGGTGGTTGAAGTGTCTGATGATCGTCGTGCAAATAATAAAAAATCGACGCGTTACCCTGTTGTTATAACTTGAAGATTCGGGATAAGTGTCCTGTGCAAGTTGTAAATTTATGGTGCCCGTTAATAAGCTTTTGATGTTCATCTCACTGACATTCACACTGCGTGAATGCAACGGCCTGCTTCAATTGAATACATGCAATTTTTTGTAGAGGCTGTTGTGTCTAAAGGCGTTGTTCTGGCGGTTTCCGCTTCCTTCCTGTTTGGTGTGCTGTATTTCTTTACCTCCCTTCTTGAACCCTTGAATGGCCAGCAGATATTTGGCTGGCGAATGCTCATCTCGTTGCCCTTCATGACGTTGCTGTTGTGCCTGTCCGGGGATTGGAAGTGGGTGCCGTTGATCTACAAGCGTCTGCGGGAGAAACCCGCATTGCTGCCTTGTGTCGTGCTCACCAGTGCCCTGGTGGGTGTGCAGTTGTGGATATTCATGTGGGCGCCCCTCAATGGCCACGGCCTGGATGTGTCGCTGGGCTATTTCCTGTTACCGCTGACCATGGTCATCACCGGGCGCATCGTTTACGGCGAACGCCTTTCCCATCTGCAAAAAATTGCCGCAGCGCTGGCGGCGGTGGGCGTGGCCAACGAGCTGTATCGCACGGGCGGGTTCTCCTGGACCACCCTGGTGGTGTGCGTCGGTTATCCGCTGTATTTCGTGCTGCGCAGGCGTTGTGGCACCGACAACCTCGGCGGGCTGTGGCTGGACATGATGCTGATGATTCCGGTCGCGCTGTGGTTCGTCCTCGGTAGTGAGCCCATCAACGAGACCCTGGCGCAGCGCCCGGCGCTCTATTGGCTGGTGCCACTCATGGGGTTGGTCAGCGCGGCGGCGGGTTATTCCTACATCCTGGCCAGCCGGCTGTTGCCGTTCAGCCTGTTCGGTTTGCTCAGTTACGCAGAGCCGGTGCTGCTGGTGGCCGTGTCGCTGATGCTGGGAGACGCTCTCAAACCGGGCCAATGGATGACCTACCTGCCGATCTGGCTGGCGGTGGTGGTGTTGGTGCTGGAAGGCTTGAGGCATTTGAATCGACTGCGCCGGTCGATCTGACCTACGACCCGCGCAGTGAATTCAGGCGGCTGTTTCAGCCCTTGAGTTTCTCGGCAATCCAGATGGTATGCCGCGTGCCCTTGTTGCCATGGGCAAACACTTGCACTTCCTCGGCCTTGAAGCCGGCCTTGCGCAGTTTGTCGCTGAACTGCTTGTCGGCGCTGGCCGACCATACCGCCAGCACGCCCTTGGGCCGTAGCGCCTTGGCGCAGGCGCTTAGGCCACCGGCGGAATACAGCCAGCTGTTGGCTTTTTGCGTCAGGCCTTCGGGGCCGTTGTCGACGTCCAGCATGATCGCGTCAAACCCCTGGGGCTCGGCCTGCAGCACCTTGGCCACGTCTTCCATACGGATCACGGTGCGCGGGTCCAGCAGCGGGCGGCCGGACTTTTCCCCCAGTGGCCCGCGATTCCACTCGACCACGCCGGGCACCAGCTCGGCAACCACTACTTCGGCAGTCTTGCCCAAATGCTTGAGCGCTGCCGCCAGGGTAAAACCCATGCCCAGGCCGCCAATCAACACCCTGGAGCCGGGCCGGCCGGCGACTTTGCGGCACGGAATCTCCGCCAGCGCATCCTCGGAACCGTGCATGCGCGTGTTCATCAACTGGCCACCGTCACCGCCCTGAATCTTGATGACAAAATCCTCACCGTACTCGAACAGGCACAAGGCACCGCCGTTGTCGGGGATCGGGGTGGTGTCCAGCAGAACGAAACGTTTCATGGAAATCTCATTGGGAAGGGCATTCTTGCGCGGTTGGGAGTAGCCTTACGACTTTACGGTCAGGCCATGGAGCCATCGATGAAGTGCAGCATTCTAACGGTCATTGTGTGGAGCGCGCTCGCCCTTGGCGGTGTGGCCCAGGCTCAGGAGTCGCAAACCGTGCCGATTACCCCCGCGCCCACGGCGGGTTCACCGGGTACTGCAACGCCCACGCCTTACCCGCAAGTCACGCCACCGGCAACGCCAAAGGCGGCCGGCAGCGGTGAGCCATTGTTGGCGCCGATCGTGCTGCCCGCGCCGCCGAAGGACCAGACGATCCCCGGCTTGCAGCAAAACGACATCAAGCCCAAGACCCCAGGCGGCTAAAACTGCTGGGACAGCAATTGCCCGTCCGCCATGCGCAGGCGCCTGGACAGGGCGATAGCAATCGCACGAATGATCTTGGCCGCGATTTTCGGTGCATCGTTGAGCATCTTTTCCAGGGAATCCTTGCCCAGGTTCAACAGCACGCAATCGCTGGCCGCCACACAGCTGGCGGAGCGGCGCTCGCCGTCCAGCACAGCCATCTCGCCAAAGGTCCGCCCGCTGCGCAAGGTGGCGATAGTCAGGCGCTGGCCTGCATGGTTGGTCTTCTGCACCGCCACCTGGCCTGAGTGAATGATGCACATGAAGGTGCCCGCGTCGCCCTCGAGGAAAATCACCTCATCGCGGGCGATGCTGCTGATGTTGAAATAGCCCGCCGCTACGTGGAAGTCTTCCGGCAGCAACGGGTCGAACAGGCCGCAATCCATCAGCATGTCGCGGATTTCGTTATTGAGTAAGGTCGGTTCTGGCATGAGGCTTACAGTCTTTGTCCATAAATCGTGCAGGGCGCGCCCGGCGGTCAAGTGTTCAGACCGGCCCGCCAGGCGGAGTTCCTTAAATCAGCCCCAGCGCCTTGAAAACAAATGCATATTCGAGTGCTACGTCACGTAATCCCTGGTAACGACCACTCATGCCGCCGTGGCCGGCGCCCAGCTCGGTCTTGAGCAGCAACAGGTTGTCGTCGGTCCTGGTGTCGCGCAGCTTGGCCACCCACTTCGCCGCTTCCCAATACTGCACGCGGCTGTCGTTGTAGCCGGCGATCACCAGCGTGGCCGGATAGGCCTGGGCGCTGACGTTTTCGTACGGCGCGTAGGCCTTGATCCGCTCATACACCTCGGGCTCCTGCGGGTTGCCCCATTCGTCGTACTCGGTAATGGTCAGCGGCAACTCGGGGTCGAGCATGGTGTTGAGCACATCGACGAACGGCACTTCGGCAATCGCCGCCTGGAACAGCTCCGGGCGTTGATTGAGCACCGCGCCGATCAACAGGCCGCCGGCGCTGCCGCCGCTGATGGCCAGTTGCTTGGAGGTGGTCAGGCCCTGGGCGATCAAGTGTTCGGCGCAGGCGATAAAGTCGCTGAAGGTGTTTTGCTTGTGCTCCTGCTTGCCGCCGCGATACCAGGCCTCACCCAGTTCGCCGCCGCCGCGTACATGGGCAATGGCGAAGGCCACGCCACGGTCCAGCAGGCTCAGGCGGGCGTGGGAGAACCACGGGTCGAGGCTGTGGCCGTAGGCGCCGTAGCCGTACAGATACAGGGGTGTCGGCTTACCCAACTGGTCGCGTCGGACGACAAGACTGATCGGCACCTGAGTGCCATCGGCCGACGTTGCCCACAGGCGTTGGCTGACGTAGTCGTCGGCGTTGAACACGCCCAGCACCGGGGTTTCCTTGAGCACTTGTTGTGCGCCGCCGGCCAGTTCCAGCTGACGAACCTGGGCCGGGCGGTTCAGCGCCTCATAGCGCAGGCGGATCTTGTCGCTGGCAAATTCCAGGCTGTTTTGCACATAGAGGCTGTAGGCCGCGTCCGGTAACTCCACGCGATAAGCGGCTTGCCCCTGTGGGTGCACCTCGATGATCGGCAGGCCGCCGATCCGCAGGCTCAGGGTCATGGCCCGGGCATTGAGGCTTACGCCATCGAGCATTACCGCGTCGTCGTGGGGGATCAGGTTCAGCCAGTCGTCCTGGGTCGGCACACTGCCGGTGTCGGCCGCCTGGAACAGCGCAAAGTTGATGCCGTCACGGTTGCTGCGGATAAACCAGGTCCACTGGTCGTCCAGCTTGCCGTGGTCGACGTCATATTCATGGCCTTCGACCCGTGGCGCCATGCAGGTAAACGCCTGCTGCGGCTTTTCGGCGTCCAGGGCCCAGATCTCGCTGGTGGTCTTGCTGCCCAGGGCCAGCAGCAACTGACGCTCGGAGCTGGAGCGGTAGCAGTGCAGGAAGAAACGTCCGTCAGGCTCGTGGAACACTTCTTCGGCGGCAGTGCCGTCCAGGCGATAGCGATACAGCTTGTGCGGGCGATGGGTGTCGTCCAGTTCGGTGAAGAACAGGGTCAGGCTGTCGTTGGCCCAGGTCATGCTGCCATCGCAGTCTTCAAACTCCAGTTCGCTGACCTTGCCGGTGGCCAATTCCTTCACGTAGAGGGTGTAGATCTCTTCGCCGCTGGTATCCAGGCTGTAGGCCAGGCGCTGGTGGTCCGGGCTGATGCTGAAGGCGCCGAGGGAGAAAAAGCCGCCATTGGCCAGTACGTTCGGATCCAGCAGCAGCTCTTCCGCGCTTTCGTCGACCTGTTGGCTGTCGTCCGCCGGGCGCGGGCAGCGGTAGTGGCGGGCGTATTCGTCGCCGGCGGTGGTGCGGGTGTAATACAGGTACGGGCCCCAGGGCGAGGGCAGGGACAGGTCGGTTTCGAGAATGCGGCCCTTGATCTCCTCGAACAGGGTCTCGCGCAGCGCCTGCTGGTCGGACAATTGTGCTTCTTGCCAGGCATTTTCCGCCTTGAGGTAATCGAGCACCTCGGCGCTGTCACGCGCTTGCAGCCAGGCATACGGGTCGGTGCCTGGGGCCTTGCGGGCGATCGGGGCGGCAGTGATGTGGGTCGATGGGGGCATGGATCACTCTCTGTCTGGCGGTTGGCCGACGGCATTGCAGCCTCGGCACTGAAAAGCCGTTATCATAGCGGCCTGTTTGCCTACCTTGCCATGGACACCATGACCGAGAACGACTATCTGATCGCTTGGGGCCTCTACGCCTTCGCAGCCCTGGGTTGCCTGTTGGTGTGGTTTGCCATGACCCGCTGGATGTGGCGCTGGCTGCGCGAGCCGCTGCGGTTGCTGGTGGCGGTGCTGCTGTTCAGCCCGACCATCGTCGACCCGGTGAAGACCCAGTTCGCCCCGGCCGTGGCCATCACCGCCCTGGACCTCGTGCTCAAGGTCGGCAACAACGCCTGGCGGGCGATTTCCGATCTGTTCATGTATTGCATGATCGCGTTCGGCGTGTACCTGGTGTTCGTGCTGATCCGCTGGCCCATCGAGCGTGCCGCCAGGGTTCGTCGTGAGCAGAAGGCCGCCGCTGCGGCAGCCGCTGCCGCCGAGCCGGAGGATGACGACGAACCCTTCGCCGATGAGCGTTACGGTCGCCCGGCACCTGTCAGCGGTATGCGGGTCGAACCGCGCCTTTAACGTTGTACGCCCTGTATCGAGAAGCCTGGCATGTGTGAATTATTGGGCATGAGTGCCAACGTACCGACCGATATCGTCTTCAGCTTCACCGGGCTGATGCAGCGCGGCGGACGTACCGGGCCCCACCGCGACGGTTGGGGCATCGCCTTCTACGAGGGCCGTGGCCTGCGGTTGTTCCAGGACCCGGCGGCCAGCAGCGAATCGGAAGTCGCGCTGCTGGTGCAGCGTTATCCCATCAAGAGTGAAGTGGTGATTGGCCATATCCGCCAGGCCAATGTGGGCAAGGTGTGCCTGTCCAATACCCATCCGTTCGTCCGTGAACTGTGGGGCCGTAACTGGTGCTTTGCCCATAACGGTCAACTGGCGGACTTCAACCCCCGCGCCACGTTCTACCGCCCGGTGGGCGATACCGATAGCGAAGCGGCGTTCTGCGATTTGCTCAACCGAGTCCGTGAAGCGTTCCCGGAACCGGTGGACATCGAACAGGTGCTGCCGGACCTGATCGCCGCCTGCAGCGAATACCGCAGCAAGGGCGTGTTCAACTGCCTGCTCAGCGACGGTGACTGGCTGTTCTGCTATTGCTCGACCAAACTGGCACAGATCACCCGGCGTGCGCCATTTGGCCCTGCACGGTTGAAAGATGTCGACGTGATCGTCGATTTTCAGGCCGAAACCACTCCCAATGACGTGGTGACGGTAATTGCCACCGAACCCCTGACCGAAAACGAGACCTGGACCCGCTACGAACCGGGCCAGTGGAGCCTGTGGCGACGCGGCGAATGTGTCAGCCAAGGTAAAACGGAATAAGGACGTCGAATATGTTGCTCAGCTATTTGCGACTGGTGTTGTTTGCCGTGGGTCTGTTGGTCGGTGTGCAGGTGCCGGGGTTTATCAGCGACTACGCCAAGCGCGTCGAAGCCCACTTGATCGAAGCCCAGACCGGCTTGCGCGGCTTCGATGCCACGGCGCAACAGTTCTTCAACGGTGACTTGCAGGCGCTGGTGGCCCATTACCGTGCCAGTGACGACCCGGTGTTTCGCAGCGATGCCAACAGCCTGGGCACCTTGCTCGACCGCCAGGCAGCGCTGGATAAGCAGTTCCAGGCGATGCAGGGCCCGTGGTACATCCGCGCGCTGCAAGTGGCGGTGGCCGCCGACCCGGCGATTCGCCAGGAAACCTGGAACGGCTACAGCTACATGCTGTTGCTGACCCCGGAAGCCATGGGCTGGGGCCTGGGCGGGGCGATGTTGTTGTCGTTCGGCATCGAGTGCCTGTTCCGCCTGATCGACTGGGTGGTGTTGGGCGGCAAGCGCCTGCGCCAGAGCCGACCGATTGAAGAGCGGGACCTCAAGGGGCTTTAAAGGCTGACGCGGTCAAATTGTGGGAGCGAGCAAGCCCGCTCCCACAGTTTTAAATCGGTTCCTTCAGTGGCATGGGTTTGCTCAACACCATCAAGTCCTCGCCCACCTTCTGCGCATACTGCTGCACCACGCTCTGGCACAGCGCCACAATCTCCTCCACCAACTCCACGCCCACTCGCCACGACACCACCACCTGCAGGTTCGGCGGCCGTTGTTCCATGGGCAGCATGGTCAATTCACCTCGTGCCAGCTCTTCACTGACCAATACGGGCGGGAACGCACCAATCCCGAACCCGTCCCGCAGCAGGCGGGTGATCGCTGACACCGAGTTCACACAGTTCATCCGTGGGGCGGATACGCCGTTAGCCTGCATCAGGCTGAGCACGTCCTGGTGCGGACAGGAGTTTTTCGAGTAGGTGATGATGCGCTCCTGGGCCAGTTCGGCGAGGGACGCGTAGTCGCGGTTGTAGATCGAGTGGCTGGCGACGATCCAGCCCATGGGGTGGCTGGCCAGTTCCAGGCTGCGCAAGGTTTCCTGGCGCAGCAGGTCGGTTTGCAGGATCAGGTCGAGAAAGCCTTTTTGCAACTGATCGCTGAGGTTCAGCGCGGTATCGGCGACCAACTCGATTTCTACCCGCGGAAAGTTGTCCGTCAGTTCTGCCACCAGCGCGCTCAGCCAGGTGTGGATCACCGTGTCCATCACTCCGATGCGGATACGCCCGACCTTGCTGCTGGTGGTTTCCAGGGACTGCTTGAGCCCTTGCATGGTCGCCATCATCTGCTCGGCATAATCGAGCACCTTCAAGCCTTCCGGCGTCAGGCTCACACCTCGGGAATCGCGCAGGAACAGCTTCACCCCCAACTCGCTTTCCAGCACGGCGATGCGGCTGGAGATCGAGGCCTGGGTGGTGAACAGCTTCTCTGCCGTGAGGCGAAAGCTCTTGAGCTTGGCCACCCAGACGAAGGTTTCGAGGAACTTCAAATTCATGGGATCAACTTTTCTTATGCATGGATTGTTTTTTATTAGTTGGACGCAGCGTGCCGCAACCGCCAAAAATCGAGCTGTCTCACGATAAGCGTCGTTGGGGCTCGGGACAACATCGTTGCGAGATCTTGGTAAAAGATCCCACACTACAAAAAAATAAAGCCTACAGGAGCCCTACCGTGAGCCGCCTGCTATTGAACTGCGACATCGGCGAAAGCTTTGGCAACTGGACCTTGGGTCTGGACGCCGAAGTCATGCCGTTCATTGATTGCGCCAACGTAGCCTGCGGTTTCCACGCCGGCGACCCGAGCATCATGCGCAAGACCGTCAGCCTGGCCTTCGAGCATGGCGTGCAGGTGGGCGCGCACCCGGCGTACCAGGACCTGCAGGGTTTCGGCCGCCGCTCCATGGCCTACACCCCGCAGGAAATCCAGGACCTGTTGCACTACCAGGTCGGCGCCCTCGACGGTATTTGCCGGGCCCAGGGCGGGCGGGTCAGCTACGTCAAACCCCATGGCGCGATGTACAACGACATGATGGCCAAGCCTGCGCAATTGCGAGCGGTGATCCAGGCCGTGGCGGCCTACGACGCCAGCCTGCCATTGATGCTGATGGCCACCCGTGACAACAGCGCCGCCCAGGCCCTGGGTGACGAATATGGCGTGACCCTGTGGTTCGAAGCCTTTGCCGACCGTGCCTACGACAGCGCCGGCCATCTGGTCTCCCGCCAGTTGCCGGGCGCGGTGCATCATGACCCGGAAAAGATCATCCAGCAGGCCTTGATCATCGCCCGGGGAGAACAGTTGGTCGCCAGTGATGGCAGTCCGTTGCACCTGCAAGCCAATACCTTGTGCGTGCATGGCGATAACACCAGCTCAGTGGCTGCCGTGCAGCGCATCCGCGAGGCGTTGACCCCAGCATGAAGCCACGGATTGAAGTGGTGGCCATCGACTGCCTGATGGTGCGCCTGTTTGAGGTGATCGCCGAAGACAACATGCCCTGGATGCTCGCCGCCACCCGCCGTTTGCGCGAAGGTTTTGGCCCGGCGCTGGTGGACCTGGTGCCGTCCTACACGACCCTGATGGTGCACTACGACCTGCTGGCGCTGGACCCTGGCCAGGCACGGGCGTTGATCGACCAGGCGCTCAAGGAATTGCAGCCCGAACCCAAGGGCAGCGGGCAATGTCATGTGTTGCCGGTCTGGTATGACCTGAGTGTCGGCCCGGAGTTGGCGTTGCTGGCGCAGCGCAGTGGCCTGGCAGTGGAGGAGGTGATTCGCCGTCACAGCCAGCATGAGTACCAGGTATTCGCCTTGGGCTTCGCCCCGGGGTTTGCCTTTATGGGGCTGGTGGATGAACAGCTCGCGACACCGCGGCTCAACACCCCGCGCAAGCGGGTGGCGGCGGGCAGCGTGGGCATCGCCGAGCGGCAGACGGCGGCTTATCCGGTGGTCTCGCCAGGCGGCTGGAACCTGATTGGCCGCACGCCGGCCAAGCTGTTTGACCGTGAACGCGAGGGCTACAGCCTGATGCAGCCTGGGGATACCGTGCGCTACAAAGCGGTCAGCCATCGCGAATTCATCAACCTGGGCGGCGATGACACGCCGTTGGAGGCGCAGGCATGAGCCGCTTGCTGATCGAGGCCAGCACACCGCTGTGCCTGTTGCAGGACGCCGGACGTTTTGGCGTCAGGCATTTGGGCGTGACCCAGGGCGGCGCGCTGGATTGGGTGTCGATGTCGTGGGCCAATTGGTTGCTGGGCAATGCCCTGGATGCGCCGGTGGTGGAAATCACCTTGGGTGGCTTCACCGTGCAGGCCGAGGCCTATTGCCTGCTGGCGCTGGCCGGGGCGGACTTGGGCGCGTATGTCGACGAGCGCGCGATCAGCCCGGGGCGCAGCTTTATTCTGCAAAAGGGCCAGCGCTTGCGTTTTACCCAGCCTTTCAGCGGTGCGCGGGCTTACCTGGCAGCGCCGGGCGGGTTTGATGCGCCGCAGGTGCTGGGCAGCTGCGCCACGGTGGGACGTGAAGAACTGGGCGGGCTGGATGGCTTTGGCCGGTCACTGGCCGAAGGTGCGCAATTGACCTATTCGGGCGTGGGCGGTGCGATGCAGGTGTTGTCCGCCGGGCAATTGCCGAAGCTGGATTCCAAGGCGCCACTGGAGGTGATCCTCGGGGCGCAGATCGGTCAGTTTGGCGGGCAGAGTCTGTTTGATGTGTTCAACAGCGAGTGGACCCTCGACAGCCGTGCCGACCGCATGGGCATGCGCTTGCTTGGCACGCCGCTGGAGTATCAGGGGCCGTCGCTGATCTCGGAAGGCATCCCGCTGGGGGCGATCCAGGTGCCGCCGGACGGGCAGCCGATTGTGTTGCTCAATGACCGGCAGACCATTGGCGGCTACCCACGATTGGGCGCGTTGACGCCATTGGCGTTGGCGCGGCTGGCGCAGTGCTTGCCGGGGGAGAAGGTGAGGTTGGCGCCGGTGGTGCAGGAAACGGCGCATCGCCAGCAAGTGGAGTATTTGCAGTACCTTGCCAGAAACTAAAGATCGCCGCAGGACAAAATGTGGGAGCGGGCTTGCTCGCGAAAGCGCAGTGTCAGTCACCGAATATATTGGCTGATACACCGCCTTCGCGAGCAAGCCCGCTCCCACATTTGATGGTGGTTGTCTGGGAAACAGATTACTTCGACAAAAAGCGCATCCCTTCCTCAAGCCCACGCAACGTCAACGGAAACATCTGGTCTTCGATCAAATCCCGGACAATCCCGGTGGACGCCGTATAGCCCCAGGTATCTTTCGGGTAGGGATTAATCCAGATCAGCTTCTTGTACTTCTCCATGAACCGCTGCATCCACACATACCCGGGCTCTTCATTCCAGTGCTCGACGCTGCCGCCGGCCTGGGTGATTTCATACGGCGCCATGGCCGCATCGCCGATAAAGATCACCTTGTAGTCGGCGCCGTACTTGTGCAGCAGATCCTGGGTCGAGGTGCGTTCCGAACCCCGGCGCATGTTGTTCTTCCACACCGATTCATAAATGAAATTGTGGAAGTAGAAATACTCCAGGTGCTTGAACTCGGTCTTGCACGCCGAGAACAACTCTTCGCAAGTCTTCACATGGGCATCCATCGAGCCGCCGATGTCGAACAGCAGCAACAGCTTGATGGTGTTACGCCGCTCCGGGCGCATCTGGATATTCAGCAACCCGGCATCGCGGGCCGTATGGTCGATGGTGCCGTCAATGTCGAGCTCTTCCGCCGCACCCTGGCGTGCGAACTTGCGCAGGCGGCGCAGGGCGATCTTGATGTTGCGGGTGCCCAGTTCCACGGAATCATCGAGGTTCTTGTACTCGCGCTGGTCCCAGACCTTGACGGCCTTGCCCTGGCGCTTGCCGGCATCCCCCACGCGTATGCCTTCGGGGTTGAAGCCACCGGAGCCGAAGGGGCTGGTACCGCCGGTGCCGATCCACTTGTTGCCGCCGGCGTGGCGTTCCTTCTGTTCTTCGAGACGTTTCTTGAATTCTTCGATCAGCTTGTCCAGCCCGCCGAGGGACTGGATCTGTGCGCGCTCTTCGTCGGTCAGCGAGCGTTCGAATTCCTTGCGCAGCCAGTCTTCGGGGATCAGCGCCTGCAGGTGATCATCGAGTTTTTCCAGGCCATTGAAGTAGGCGCCGAAGGCCCGGTCGAACTTGTCGAAATGCCGTTCGTCCTTCACCAGGATCGCCCGGGCCAGGTAGTAGAACTCGTCCATGTCGGCGAAGGTCACGCGCTGTTTCAGCGCGTTGATCAGGTCCAGCAGCTCACGCACCGACACCGGCACCTTGGCTGCACGCATTTCATTGAACAGGTTGAGCAGCATAGCAATCGCCCTTATCGGTTACCGCGACGGCTCATGAACGCCAGGCGTTCCAGCAACTGCACGTCCTGCTCGTTCTTCACCAGGGCACCGGCCAGGGGCGGGATGGCCTTGGTGGGGTCGCGCTCGCGCAGTACCGCTTCGCCGATGTTGTCGGCCATCAGCAGTTTCAGCCAGTCCACCAGTTCGGAGGTGGACGGTTTTTTCTTCAGGCCCGGTACTTTGCGCACGTCAAAGAATACGTCGAGGGCTTCGCTGACCAGGTCTTTCTTGATGTCCGGGTAGTGCACGTCGACGATCTTTTGCAGGGTGGTGCGGTCCGGGAAGGCGATGTAGTGGAAGAAGCAGCGGCGCAGGAACGCGTCCGGCAGCTCTTTTTCGTTGTTGGAGGTAATGATGATGATCGGGCGCTTCTTGGCCTTGATGGTCTCGTCGATTTCGTAGACGTAGAACTCCATCTTGTCGAGTTCTTGCAGCAGGTCGTTGGGGAACTCGATGTCGGCCTTGTCGATTTCGTCGATCAGCAGGATGACCCGCTCCTCGGACTCGAAGGCTTCCCAGAGCTTGCCCTTTTTCAGGTAGTTGCGTACGTCGTGCACCTTGTCCACGCCCAGCTGCGAGTCCCGCAGGCGGCTCACCGCGTCGTACTCGTACAGGCCCTGGTGCGCCTTGGTGGTGGACTTGATGTGCCAGGTGATCAGCTTGGCGCCAAAGGATTCGGCCAGTTGCTCGGCGAGCATGGTCTTGCCGGTGCCCGGTTCGCCCTTGACCAGCAGTGGCCGCTCCAATGTGATGGCGGCGTTGACGGCCAGTTTCAGGTCATCGGTGGCAACGTAGGCCTGGGTGCCTTCGAACTTCATCTATCAATCCTCGAACGTGACGCCGAACGGTGCAGGACCGAAGCGGGCGAGTAATCAGCTTGGCCCGACTATACCGCGCAGCCCCGGCGACTGTGAACGCAGACGGGCTATTCAGTCTCTGAATGGGCAGTCACGTTGAAGATCAATCTGTCGAGGGCTTGGGTTGTTCATAGCGGGCGTTGAAGGCCTGGACAAAACCATTGCGCAAAATCTGCAAAAACGCCTGGAACGCGCTGATATCTTGCTGGTGCACGTTGCCGCTGAGCTCCACGCGGGTGGCGAACTGGTTTTTCTGCTGGTTCTTCAGCACGGTTTCGCTGACGCCAACCACCGCCTCCCAGATCGACCGAAAGATGCCCTTGTCCTTGTTCTCGACATCCTGCTGCCAGTTGAACACTTCGACATTGCGCAGCAAAGGCTTGATGTAGCCGGTCAACTGGCCTTTTTCGGCCTGGGCTTCAACCACCAGGTCGCCGTTGCCGGCATTGAAGTCGAACTTGCCGTAGGCCGAGGCGAAGTCATTCATGCGCTTGAGTTCGATATCCCGGGCCCGGAAGCGGAATTCGAAGTTTTCGAAATTGCTCAAGGGGTCGAACGTGGCGGTGGCTTCCAGCGGTGCCTGGCCCAGGAACAGCGCCTTGCCGTCGAAGCGCGCGTCGCGCTGGCCTTTGACATCCACCACGTTGGTCAGGTTGTAGAAGCTGGCGTTGACCTGGGTCGCGTACATATTGACCGGCGGTTTCGAACTGAAGTTATGGAACGCGATCTTTCCGTCGTCGATGCGTACCTCGTTGAGGGTGATCGGCAACAGTTTGCTCAGTTGTGCCCGCCAGTCGGTGCCCTGACCGGTCTGGGACGCCTGTTTGTTGGTGCCGCCGTCGACGAAGTTCAGCTCCGGCTTGATGAACTGTGCCTCGGCCACCACTGCGTGGTCGTACCACAGCGAATGCCAGCTCACTGACAGGTCGATCACCGGCGCCTTGACGAACGGTACCGGCACCTTGCCGTCGACCTTGACGATCTGCAGGCCGTTGATCCGATAGGCGCCGCGCCACAGTGCGAGGTCGACATCGGTGACCTGGCCGCGGTAATCGCCCATGTCGGCGAGTTTGTCATTCAGGTAATTGCGCACCAGATAGGGCAGGGCGATATCCAGGACGACCAGCAGTACCACGACCCCGACGAGGGTCCAGAGCGGCCAACTGTAGCGACGTTTCATAGGAAAATTCTCCATCCGTGTAGGCGATTGACTGCTGGCGCCGCCGGACGTTCGCTTGACTGGACGCCTTGCAGCACGAGGCATACCCTTGGGGCCTTCCTGAAATTGCCTTAAGGACCCGTCATGAGCCGCATTTTTGCAGACAACGCGCACTCCATCGGTAACACGCCCCTGGTTCAGATCAACCGTATCGCGCCGCGTGGCGTGACTATCCTGGCCAAGATCGAAGGGCGTAACCCGGGGTATTCGGTGAAGTGCCGGATTGGCGCAAACATGATCTGGGATGCCGAAGGCAGCGGCAAACTCAAGCCGGGCATGACCATTGTCGAGCCGACTTCCGGCAACACCGGGATCGGCCTGGCATTTGTCGCCGCCGCCCGTGGTTACAAGCTGTTGCTGACCATGCCCGCCTCCATGAGCATCGAGCGCCGCAAGGTGCTCAAGGCCCTCGGCGCCGAACTGGTGTTGACCGAGCCGGCCAAGGGCATGAAGGGCGCGATTGAAAAAGCCGGCGAAATCCTTGCCAGCGACCCGGCCAGGTACTTTATGCCGGCCCAGTTCGAAAACCCGGCCAACCCGGCGATCCACGAGAAAACCACCGGTCCGGAAATCTGGAATGACACTGATGGCGCGGTCGACGTGCTGGTAGCGGGCGTGGGCACTGGCGGCACCATCACCGGGGTGTCGCGCTATATCAAGAACATCCAGGGCAAGCCGATCCTGTCGGTGGCGGTGGAGCCGATCAGTTCGCCGGTGATTACCCAGGCGCTGGCCGGTGAAGAGATCAAGCCCAGCCCCCACAAGATCCAGGGTATCGGCGCCGGTTTTGTGCCGAAGAACCTCGACCTGTCGATGGTCGACCGGGTCGAACTGGTCAGCGACGAAGAATCCAAGGCCATGGCGTTGCGCCTGATGCAGGAGGAGGGGATTCTGTGTGGTATCTCCTGCGGCGCGGCGATGGCCGTGGCGGTGCGACTGGCGCAGAAGCCGGAAATGCAGGGCAAGACCATCGTCGTGGTGCTGCCGGACTCCGGTGAACGCTACCTGTCGAGCATGCTGTTCGCCGATTTGTTCACCGATCAGGAAAACCAGGCTTGATTCAAATCAGCGCGATGGCGTGGCCCTTATGCATAATTGGCCCGTTATCGCGCACCGCTAGATGCTGATTGTTGGAGTGCGCGGGTTTTTCCCGAGGCCCGGAGTGTTTATCATGGCCGGCTGCTACGTCTGGTTTCCCCTTAACGGGAGGCTAATGGCCAGACGCCTATTTCCAGGAGTTGCTGCATGACCTTTTCTTTGGCCGCCAAACTGTCGGTGTTGCTGCTTTTTATCGGCAGCACGCTGTATGTGCATTTGCGTGGCAAGGCCCGTTTGCCGATGTTGCGTCAGTTCGTCAACCATTCAGCGCTGTTCGCCCCGTACAACGCCTTGATGTACATCTTCTCCGCCGTGCCGTCCAAGCCGTACCTGGACCGCAGCAAGTTCCCGGAGCTGGACGTGCTCAAGGACAACTGGGAAGTGATTCGCGAAGAGGCCATGCACCTGTTCGACGAGGGCTACATCCGCGCCGCGGAGAAGAACAACGACGCCGGTTTCGGCTCGTTCTTCAAGAAGGGCTGGAAGCGTTTCTACCTCAAGTGGTACGACAAACCGTTGCCGTCGGCTGAACTGCTGTGCCCGAAAACCGTGGCCCTGGTCAGCAGCATTCCCAACGTCAAGGGCGCGATGTTCGCCCTGTTGCCAGGTGGCAGCCACCTCAACCCGCATCGCGACCCGTTTGCCGGTTCCCTGCGTTATCACCTGGGGCTGTCCACGCCGAACTCCGACGACTGCCGTATTTTCGTCGACGGCCAGGTGTACGCCTGGCGCGACGGTGAAGATGTAATGTTCGACGAGACCTACGTGCACTGGGTAAAGAACGAAACCGAGCACACCCGGGTGATCCTGTTCTGCGACATCGAACGCCCGCTGAGCAACCGCCTGATGACCCGCATCAACCGTTGGGTCAGCGCGCAACTGGGGCGCGCCACCGCGCCGCAGAACCTGGATGACGAACGCGTTGGCGGGATCAACCAGGCGTATGCCTGGAGCAAGCGCTTCAGCGACAGCTTCAGTGGCGTGGTCAAGCAGTGGAAGCGCAAGCATCCGAAGGCTTATCGCATCCTGCGGCCAGTGCTGGCGGTGGTGGTGCTGACGGCGCTGGGGTATTGGTTGTTTGGTTAAGGCGTTTGCAGGCACGAAAAAACCGCTCCGATGAGCGGTTTTTTTATGCGCTGGATTTGTGCGGGCGAAGTTATTGCAAAGCATGTCCCCAGCTGGTTATAGTCGGCCGCAGGTGTTTCCAGACACCTTGTTCATCCCTTCATAAAAGATCAGCACATGCCAGCTTCCCTGCGCATAGCGGTAGTCGATTCAGCGGTCAACGCTGCGGTCGTGCCGTGCGGGAGCCAGCAGCCTGCGCAGATCAGTCACTACCCCCCACCTGTCAGTAGCACGCCGGTGTACGCAGTCGTATCACCGCCGGGTGTTGGCATTTCGGGCTGATCAGCTGATGGCTGTTCCCCTGTGCCCGCCTGAAAAAACCTACTGAATTTCAGCTGTTGCTGAGTTGGCTTTTTGCCTGATCACAGGTGGTATCCATGTCTGTTCTTTCGAAACAATCCGTGGCCGCGGCGGCCTCGACGAGCCTGTTTGTCTTGCTGTGGAGCAGCGGGGCGATTTTCTCCAAATGGGGCCTGGCCCACGCTTCACCCTTTGCGTTTCTGCTGATCCGTTTCGCCATCGCCCTGGCGGGGTTGGTGATACTGGTACCGATCCTCAAGCTGAAGTTGCCGCGTCCCGGCAGGCCGATGCTTTACGCGGCGGCTACCGGGCTGGTGCTGTTGGGGGCCTACCAGATTTTCTATCTGCTGGCCCTGGACCTCAAAGTCACGCCCGGCATGATGGCAACCATCATGGGCGTGCAGCCGATCCTGACCGTGGTGTTGATGGAGCGCCGGCGCTCCTGGAGCCGGATGTTCGGCCTCGGGCTGGGATTGGCGGGGTTGATCATGGTGGTGTACCAGGGCATCGGGATGTCCGGCATGTCCCTGGCAGGCATGCTTTTTGGCCTGTTGGCCCTGGCCAGCATGACCTTTGGTTCGATCATGCAGAAGCGCATCACCGATAACCCGTTGGGCACGCTGCCTGTGCAATACCTGGCCGGCTTGCTGTTGTGCTCGGTGTTTGTGCCGTTCCAGCCGTTCCACTTTGAACACAACACCGGCTTTTTCGTGCCGGTGCTGTGGATGGGGCTGGTGGTGTCATTGCTGGCGACGCTGTTGCTGTACCGGCTGATTGCCCGGGGCAACCTGGTGAATGTCACCAGCTTGTTCTACCTGGTGCCCGCGGTGACGGCGGTGATGGACTACCTGATCTTCGGCAACAAGCTGGCAATGTTGAGCTTGCTGGGGATGGGCTTGATCATCGTCGGATTGGCTTTTGTGTTCCGTAAGGGCTGATAAACCCAACGCTGTAGGAGCCAAAAAGCTCCTACAGCTTGCGGGCCAATTTCCCCGGCCGAAGCACCAGCCACAACGCCCCCGCAATCAACAACCCGCCATACAGATGCGCCATGGACAACGGCTCATCCAGCAGCAACGCGCCCCACAACACCCCGAATGGCGGAATCATGAAGGTCACGGTCATCGACTTCACCGGGCCGATGGACGTCAGCAAGCGGAAGTACAGGATGTAGGCAAACGCCGTGCATACCAGCCCCAACCCCAGCAGCGACAACCATACAGGCCAGCCACCCCAGCTGACCGGTGGATGGCTGATGGCACTCCAGGCAAACAGCGGCAGCAGGAACAGCGTGGCCCCGAGCATGCTGCCCAGGGCCGCCAGGCGACTGTCCAGCCCGCCCTGTTGATCGAGCCAGCGGCGTGCCAAAAAGCCGGCAAAGCCATAGCAGGTGGTCGCCAACAGGCACGCCAGCGCACCCATCAGCAATTCCATGTCGAAGGCCACCGGCCCGGCGCGGGTCAGGATGCCAACGCCGAACAGGCCCAGGCATACCCCGGCGATTTTCGACGGCGTGAGGCGCTCACTGAAGAACAACCCGCCAATCAGCACGCCCATCAGTGGCGTCGTGGCATTGAAGATCGCCGAGTAACCGGCCGGCAGCACTTGGGCCGCCACTGAATACATGGTCGCGGGAATGCCCGAGTTGATCACCCCGAGCAACAGGACTGTCTTGAACTTGCCCTGGAAATCCCAACTCACCCGCATCATGGCGAGGATCAGCAGCAGGCCGGTGGCGGCAATCGACACCCGGAAAAACGCGGTAGGAAGGGTGCCGATTTCCGGCGCGATAATTCGCATGAACAAAAAACTCGCGCCCCAGATAGCGGCCAGCACCAACAGGTGCAGGGTGTCGACAGGTCTCACGGAGGAACTCCAGTTTGATAAGGGCGGAAGTGTTGCCCACCGACCTGTCTGACACAATCGCTAATACATGTTTTACAGCACGAAACGCGTCACCAAGCCATTGAGGTCCACCGCCAGCCGCGACAGTTCCTGGCTGGCCGCCGAGGTCTGGGTGGCACCGGCGGCGGTTTGCGTCGACAGGTCCCGGATGTTCACCAGGCTGCGGTCCACCTCACGGGCCACCAACGCTTGCTGCTCGGCGGCGCTGGCGATCACCAGGTTGCGCTGGCTGATCTGTGAGATTGCCGCCGTGATTTTCTCCAGTGCACTGCCGGCGCTGTTGGCCCGCTGCAAGGTCTGGCCGGCGTGTTCGGCGCTGCTGTTCAGGGCGCCGACGGTGTCCTGGGTACCTTGCTGGATACCGTTGATCATCTGCTCGATTTCTTCGGTGGAGTCCTGGGTGCGTTGTGCCAAGGAGCGCACTTCGTCAGCCACCACGGCAAAACCACGACCGGCCTCGCCCGCGCGGGCCGCCTCAATCGCTGCGTTGAGTGCCAGCAGGTTGGTCTGCCCGGCAATCCCGCGAATCACTTCAAGCACCTTGCTGATGTCCTGGGCCTGCGCCGCCAGGCCCTCGGCCTTGGTCGAGGCACCGAGGACTTCGTCCACCAGGTTCTGGATCGAGCTGATGGTTTCGCTGATCTGGTAGTGACCGTGCTTGCTGTCTTCGTCGGAGGCCTTGGAGGCTTCGGCGCTGGAAACCGCATTGCCCGCCACTTCATCGACTGCCGCGCTCATCTGCGTCACGGCGGTGGCAGCCTGTTCGATCTCGTCGTTCTGCGCTTGCAGGCCGCGGGTGCTCTGCTCCATTACCGAACTCATCTCTTCCGCCGCCGAGGCCAACTGCTGCGACGATTCGCTGATGCCACGGATGGTTTCCTGCAGGTTGGCCTGCATGGTGGCCAGCGCGGTGAGCAGTTGCGCCGGCTCATCCTTGCCCTCCACGACGATCGGCCGGCTCAGATCGCCGGAGGCGATGGTGCGGGCCACTGTCAGTGCCTGGCCAATGGGCGCGGTGATGCTGCGGGTCAGCAGCCAGGCCAGCAGTAAAGTTGCCATCAGGGCGGTGACGATGATGGTGCCGACCACCCATTGGGCGCTGGTGTACATCTGCGCCGCTGATGTTGCGGCGTCTTCCACACCTTTTTGGTTGAAGGTGATCATGTCTTCCAGGCTTTTATTGAGGACCATGCCTTGGGGGGCGAGGCGGCTGTTGAGCAGGTCCATGGCGTTTTGCTGCTGGTCCTGGTCGACCAGTTGAATCATCTGGCCGACGATCGTCATATAGCTCGCAACGTTGGCTTTCAACTGTTTGAGCAGGTCGCGTTCCTGCTCGTTGCTCAGCAGGGTTTCGTGACGGTTCAGCAGTTCTTCAAGGTCGCCACGCTGGCGGGTGATCAGGTTTTTGCTGTTGTCACGCACCCGGGACTCATCGGTGGTGAGCAAGCGCAACGCTTCCAGACGGATGCTGGCGACGCAGGCGGCGCTGTCGTGAATGTTTTCAATACTCGGCATCCACGACTCTTCGATGATCAGTGCGCTTTCCCGCAGCTTGGCCATCTGGCCTAAACCAAACAGGCCGACCACGATCAACAGGCTGGCCAAAACCCCAAAACTCAGACTGGCGCGCAGGCCGATCCCCATATTCCTCAATGACATCTCAATGCTCCTTTGGCGGTTAGAACCTGTTCCCGGATCGGTCTTCTGACCTTGTTAGGTGGGAGAGGGCGCGCTATATAGCAAAGTGCCACTAGCTAGGGTAGTCAGGGTTTCCCTTAAGTTGGATCCAATGGTCGAGAAGCCACCAGTAACGGAGCAGTAGAGCAAAGACTCTTATTTACCCCGGCTCGCACAGGCAGGCCACGTCACATAAGGCCTGTAGATGAAACGTTTAATGCCGGGAGCGTGACGCGCGGGTTTTTTGTTGACCAGTTAGTCGAATTAAATAAAGAGTAAATAAATGTACGAAATGAACAATCTTGTACAAGTCTGAATGAAAAATGATCCTTCTCCTGTTCCCGCACACTGGCTAAGCTCAGCTCACTCCAAATGCCCGCAGAGGTTTTCCGAATGCCGCAGCCAACGCCCGCCCTCGACATTGCGCAGATGATCCTCGACGGCTTCGACGACTACCGCGAGCACTTCCGCCAGATCACCGATGGCGCCCGGGAGCGTTTCGAAAAGGCACAGTGGCAGCAAGGGCAGGCGGCCTCGGCGGCGCGCATCAACCTGTACGAAGACAAGGTCAGCGAAGTCACGGCGCGGCTGCGGGCGGCCTTCGATGAAGCCGTGTTGCTCGACATTGCCGCCTGGCCGCTGGTGAAAAGCGCCTACATCAGCCTGATCGACCTGCGGTTTGACGATGAGCTGTCCGAGACCTGGTACAACTCGACGTTTTGCGGGCTGTTCAGTCACGACCTGATCAGCGACGGCTGCATGTTCATTCACACCACGCGGCCGAGCCTGCGCCGCGCCCGGGCGGCGCAGACCCGCACCTACAAACCGGGCGGCAAGCTGGCAGGCATGCTGGAACAGATTTTCGCCGACTACCGTTTCAGCGAGCCCTACGCCGACTTGCCCGCCGACCTGCGCCGCCTGGAAGCGCAATTGCGCGAAAACCTGCCGGACTGGGTCTGCAAAGACCCGGACCTCAACGTCGAACTATTCTCCTCGGTGCTGTACCGCAACAAAGGCGCGTACCTCGTAGGGCGCATCTACACCCGCGACGAACAGTGGCCGCTGGTGATCCCGCTGCTGCATCGGGAAGGGCGCGGCATCCAGATCGACGCGCTGATCACCGACGAAGCCGACGTGTCGATCATCTTCTCGTTCACCCGCTCCTATTTCATGGTGGACGTGCCGGTGCCGGCGGAGTTTATCGGCTTCCTCAAGCGCATCCTGCCGGGCAAGCACATCGCCGAGTTGTACACCTCCATCGGCTTCTACAAACACGGCAAATCCGAATTCTACCGGGCGCTGATCAACCACCTTGCCACCACCGATGACCAGTTCATCATGGCGCCGGGCGTGCGCGGCATGGTCATGAGCGTGTTTACCCTGCCGGGCTTCAACACCGTGTTCAAGATCATCAAGGACCGGTTTTCACCGTCGAAAAACGTCAACCGCGCCACCGTGATCGAGAAGTACCGGTTGGTGAAAAGTGTCGACCGGGTAGGGCGCATGGCCGACACCCAGGAGTTCGCCGACTTCCGTTTTCCGTTGAGCAAATTCGAGCCTGAATGCCTGGCCGAACTGCTGGAAGTCGCCGCCGGTACCGTCGAAGTCGAAGGCGATACGGTACTGATCCGCCACTGCTGGACCGAGCGGCGCATGACCCCGCTCAACCTCTACCTGGAAAACGCCAACGAAGCCCAGGTGCGCGAAGCCCTGGAAGACTACGGCCTGGCGATCAAGCAACTGGCGGCGGCGAATATTTTCCCGGGCGACATGCTGCTGAAGAATTTTGGCGTCACCCGCCACGGTCGCGTGGTGTTCTACGACTATGACGAAATCTGTTTCCTGACCGAGGCCAACTTCCGCCACATCCCGGCGCCGCGTACCCCGGAAGATGAAATGGCCTCCGAGCCCTGGTATTCCATCGGTCCGCTGGACGTGTTTCCCGAGGAGTTTCCGCCATTCCTGTTTGCTGATTCCGCCCAGCGCCGCCTGTTCGACGAACTGCACGGCGAGTTGTACAACGCCGACTACTGGAAAGGCCTGCAAGAGGCGATTCGCGCCGGCAAGGTAATCGATGTGTTTCCTTACCGGCGCAAGGGCCTGGACAATGAATGAGGGGAGCGCGCGGCGGCGCTTTTCTGCGACAATCCGCCCCCTGCCTATATAGACGACCTTTGCGTACCTGATGACTGACCAAGCGCCCGCTATCGACCAACTGCTGAAAAACCTCGATCACGCCATGCTCGCCGACCGCCACCGCCTGCGGCGGCAGCTGCTTGAGCTGCGCAAGAAACCCGATGAGGAAAAACTTGCGCAGTGGGTGACGCGGATGCAGGCCTCCTGCGCCCAGGTGACGGCGCGGCGCGCCAGCCTGCCGGTGATTCGCTATGACGACAGCCTGCCGATCGCCGCCAAGCGTGACGAGATCAAGGAAGCGTTGCTCAAGCATCAGGTGCTGATCATTGCCGGTGAGACCGGTTCGGGTAAAACCACCCAGTTGCCGAAAATCTGCCTGGAAATCGGCCGCGGCCAATACGGCCTGATCGGCCACACCCAGCCGCGGCGGATTGCGGCGCGCAGCGTAGCGAGCCGGGTCGCGGAAGAGTTGGCGACGCCGCTGGGTTCCCTGGTGGGTTATCAGGTGCGGTTTGAAGACCAGAGTGATTCCAACACCCTGATCAAGCTGATGACCGACGGTATCCTGCTGGCCGAAACCCAGAACGACCGCTACCTCGAACGCTACGACACGATCATCGTCGACGAAGCCCACGAACGCAGCCTGAACATCGACTTCCTGCTGGGTTATCTGAAAACCCTGCTGCCGCGTCGCCCGGACCTCAAGGTCATCATCACCTCGGCCACCATCGACCTGGAGCGCTTTTCCAAGCACTTCGACGATGCGCCGATTGTCGAGGTGTCGGGCCGCACCTTCCCGGTGGAGACCTGGTACCGCCCGCTGACCCTGGAGCAGGACGAGGAGGGCAACCGCGTCGAGGACGACCTGACCGTCGACCAGGCGATTCTCGCCACCCTCGATGAGATCGCCGCCTTCGAGCGCAGCGAGCGCAAGAGCCCCGGCGATGTGCTGGTGTTCCTGCCCGGCGAGCGCGAGATTCGCGACGCCGCCGACATGCTGCGCAAGGCCCAGCTCAAGCACACTGAAATCCTGCCGCTGTATGCGCGCCTGTCGCCGGCGGAGCAGCAGCGGATCTTCCAGTCGCACCCGGGCCGGCGTGTGGTGCTGGCGACCAACGTCGCGGAAACCTCGCTGACCGTGCCAGGGATTCGTTATGTGATCGACAGCGGCACCGCGCGCATCAGCCGCTACAGCTACCGGGCCAAGGTGCAGCGACTGCCGATCGAGGCGATTTCCCAGGCCAGTGCCAACCAGCGTAAAGGCCGGTGCGGGCGGGTCGAACCCGGTATCTGCGTGCGCTTGTACAGCGAAGAGGATTTTATCGGGCGCCCGGAATTTACCGACCCCGAGATTCTTCGCACAAACCTCGCGGCCGTAATCCTGCAGATGCTGCACCTGCGCCTGGGCGAGATCACCGATTTCCCGTTTATCGAGCCGCCGGACGGCAAGGCCATCAGCGACGGTTTCAACCTGCTGCAAGAGTTGTCCGCCGTTGACCGCAACAGCCAGCTGACACCGATGGGCCGCCAGTTGGCGCGTCTGCCGGTGGACCCACGCATGGGCCGCATGTTGCTGGAGGCAGCCAAGCTTGGCAGCCTGCAGGAAGTGCTGATCGTCGCCAGCGCCATGTCGATCCAGGACCCGCGCGAGCGTCCGCCGGAGCGCCAGCAAGCCGCCGACCAGGCTCACGCACAATGGAAGGACGCGGATTCGGACTTCGCCGGGTTGGTGAACCTGTGGCGTGGTTTTGAAGAGCAGCGCCAGGAATTGACCGCCAGCCCGCTGCGCAATTGGTGCCGCAAGAATTTCCTGAACTACCTGCGCCTGCGGGAGTGGCGTGACTCCCACCGCCAGTTGAGCCTGATCTGTCGCGACATGCAGTTGACCGTCAATAAAGAACCGGCCGACTTCCCCAAACTGCACAAGGCGGTGCTGTCCGGCCTGCTCAGCCAGATTGGCCAGAAGACCGAAGAGGGCGATTACCTCGGCGCGCGTCAGCGGCGTTTCTGGATTCACCCGTCGTCGGGTATTGGCAAGAAGCGTCCGCAATGGCTGATGACCGCCGAGCTGGTGGAAACCACCAAGCTGTACGCGCGGATGGTGGCCAAGATCGACGCCGACTGGATCGAGCCGTTGGCCGGGCACCTGATCAAGAAAAACCACTTCGAACCCCATTGGGAAAAGAAGCGCGGCCAGGTGGTGGCGTTTGAGCAGATCACCCTGTTCGGGTTGATCATCGTCGGGCGCCGGCCGGTGCATTACGGGCCGATTGATCCGGTGACGTCTCGCGAGCTGTTTATCCGCGAAGGCCTGGTGCGCGGCGAGATCCAGTCCCGGGCCCGCTGCCTGACGGCCAACCAGCAATTGCTGGAGCAGCTCGACGAACTGGAAGCCAAGGCCCGCCGCCGCGACATCCTGGCAGACGAAGAAACCCTGTACGCCTTCTACGACGCGCGCCTGCCGGCGGAGATTCACCAGACCGCGACCTTCGACAGTTGGTACAAGGTCAACAGCCAGAAAGACCCGCAACTGTTGATCATGCGCGAAGAAGACGTACTGGCCCGCGAGGCCAGCGAAGTCACCGCCGCCCATTACCCCGACACCTTGCACCTGGGCGACCTGGCGCTTGCCTTGAGTTATCACTTCGAACCCAACCATCCACGGGACGGTGTGACCCTGCGCGTACCGGCGCCGTTGTTGCCGGCCTTGCCGCCCGAGCGCCTGGAATGGCTGGTGCCGGGTGTGATCGAGGCCAAGTGCATTGCCCTGGTGCGCAACTTGCCCAAGGCCCTGCGCAAGAACTTCGTGCCGGTGCCGGATTTCGTCAAGGCGGCGTTGCAACGTATCGAGTTCGGCCAAGGCTCGTTGCCTCAGGCCTTGGGGCGCGAGTTGCTGCGCATGACCGGGGCACGGGTCAGCGATGAGGCCTGGGCCGAGGCTGCGCAGCAGGTGGAGAGCCACCTGAAGATGAACCTGGAAGTAGTCGACGGCCAGGGCAAGTTCCTCGGTGAGGGCCGCGACCTGGCCGAGTTGACCGCGCGTTTCGCCGAGGCCAGCCAAGCTGCGTTGGCGGTGCCGCAGACTGCGAAGAGCCAGCAGCCGGTGGAGGCCAAGGTGTTCGCGGCGGTGGCCGAGAAAACCCAGCAAAACATTGCCGGGCTGTCGATGACGGTGTATCCGGCCTTGGTCGAAGAAAACGGCACGGTCAAGGAAGGGCGTTTCTCTACCGCTGCCGAGGCTGAGTTCCAGCACCGTCGAGCCTTGCAGCGCCTGCTGCTGCAACAACTGGCCGAGCCGGCAAAGTTCCTGCGGGGCAAATTGCCGGGCCTGACCGAGTTGGGGTTGATGTACCGCGAGCTGGGGCGTATCGAAGCCCTGGTGGAAGACATTCTGTTGGCCAGCCTCGACAGTTGCGTGCTGGAAGGCGAAGCCAGCCTGCCGCGGGACGGCGCCGGCCTGGCCGCCCTGGCCGAGCGCAAGCGTGGCAGTTGGACCGAGCACGCCGAGCGCCAGGCGCGCCTGACCCTCGAAATTTTGAAACTGTGGCATGGCCTGCAAAAACGCTTCAAGGGCAAGATTGACCTGGCCCAGGCGGTGGCGCTGAATGATATCAAGCAGCAACTGAGCAATCTGGTGTACCCCGGTTTCGTACGGGAAACCCCGGCGCAATGGTTCAAGGAACTGCCGCGCTTCCTCAAGGCCATCGAGCTGCGCCTGGAGAAACTGCCAAGCCAGGTGCAGAAGGACCGGGTCTGGAGTACCGAGTTGGGCGGTTTGTGGAGCCAGTATCAGAACCGCCTGAACAAACACGCCCAGGAAGGCAAGCGCGACCCTCAGCTGGAGCTGTATCGCTGGTGGCTGGAGGAATACCGGGTATCGCTGTTTGCCCAGCAGTTGGGCACCAAGGTACCGATTTCCGACAAGCGCCTGAGCAAGCAATGGAGCCTGGTCGAAGCGTGACCGACGTGCGGCAAGCAACTGTGGCGAGCGAGCTTGCTCGCGCTGGGCTGCGAAGCAGCCCCATAAGGTCTCTCTGAAACACCCGGGTCACTTTATTGGGGCCGCTTCGCGACCCAGCGCGAGCAAGCTCGCTCGCCACAGGGAAGGTGTTTGCGCGGGATAGGCGCCAAGTGTCCGATGTTGTGGCAAACTTCGCGGTTATAAATGCCGGGATCGTCGAGTTGGGCTGGTGCAGCCGTGGCGCGATGGAATAAAGCGTTTCCAGTTTGAAGGCCGCTGGGCGGCATAAAACTACTTACGGTTTGGTACGACGGTACCAATACCCTTCTGCCTGAACAGATTTAGAGGAACGACCGTGCATAACGTCGTCATCAGCGGCACAGGCCTGTACACCCCGGCCAACAGCATCTCCAACGAAGAGCTGGTGCAGTCTTTCAATGCTTACGTGCAACAGTTCAACCTGGATAACGCCGCCGCCATTGAACGCGGTGACGTGGAGGCCCTGACCGAATCCAGCGCCGCCTTTATCGAGAAGGCCTCGGGCATCAAGAGCCGCTTTGTCATGGACAAGGCCGGCATTCTCGACCCGCAACGCATGGCGCCACGCCTGCCCGAGCGCTCCAACGACGAATGGTCGATCCTCTGCCAGATGGCCGTCAGTGCTGCCGAGCAAGCGTTGCAGCGTGCCGGCAAGACCGCCGCCGATATCGACGGTGTGATCGTCGCCTGTTCCAACCTGCAGCGGGCGTACCCGGCGATTGCCATCGAAGTCCAGGAAGCGCTGGGTATCCAGGGTTTTGGCTTTGACATGAACGTGGCGTGTTCCTCGGCGACCTTCGGTATCCAGAACGCCGCCAACAGCATCCAGCTGGGCCAGGCGCGGGCGATCCTGATGGTCAATCCGGAGATTTGCACCGGCCACCTGAACTTCCGTGACCGCGACAGCCATTTCATCTTTGGCGATGCGGCCACCGCCGTGATCCTGGAGCGGGCCGACCTGGCCACTTCCGAGCATCAGTTCGACGTGGTGAGCACCAAGCTGCTGACCAAGTTCTCCAACAACATTCGCAATAACTTCGGCTTCCTCAACCGCGCGGCGGAAGAGGGGATTGGTGCCCCGGACAAGCTGTTCGTGCAGGAAGGCCGCAAGGTCTTCCGTGATGTCTGTCCGATGGTCGCCGAGTTGATCGGCAAGCACCTGTCGGAAAACCAGCTGAATGTCGGCGATGTGAAGCGTTTCTGGCTGCACCAGGCCAACCTCAGCATGAATCACCTGATCGTGAAGAAACTGCTGGGCCGCGAGGCTTCTGTGGAAGAGGCGCCGGTGATCCTCGATACTTACGCCAACACCAGTTCGGCGGGTTCGGTGATTGCGTTCCACACCTACCAGGACGACTTGCCCAAGGGCGCTGTGGCTGTGCTTAGCTCGTTTGGCGCAGGGTATTCGATTGGTAGCGTGATCCTGCGCAAACGCTGATCATGTTTTGAAATCGAGGTCTTGAATGGCAGCAGCGGACGACGCGCACCTGCTTGAACGATTGCTCAAGGGTGAGCAGCGGGCCTACAAGGAGTTGGTCACCACTTACCAGAGCGCCATGCGCGCCGTGGCCTATGCCATCGTTGGCCAGCGCCATGCCGACGAGGTGGTGCAGGACGCCTGGCTGTCGGTGGTGCGTAACCTGGCGAAGTTCGAGGGGCGTTCCAGCCTCAAGACCTGGCTGCTGACCATCACTGCCAACTCGGCAAAGGGCCGCTACAAGCAAAACCGCCGGGAAGTACTGCTCGATGACCTGCCGGCGCCCCATGGCACCATCGGTGATGATCGCTTTGTGCCCGAAGATGGCCACTGGGCCGTCGCGCCGTTTGCCTGGCACCAGGACACGCCCGAAGCCCTGCTCACTGAAGACGAATTGCGTAAATGCCTGGAGCACACACTGGCCAGTCTTTCCGAGCTGCAAAGCAGCGTACTGCTGCTGCGTGAGCGCCAGGGGCTGGAGTTGGAGGAGATTTGTAATCTTCTGACGCTATCGCTCTCCAATGTTCGTGTGCTGTTGCATCGAGCACGGCTTAAAGTCTTCGCCACGGTGGAGCATTTTGAGGAAACCGGCGAATGTTGACCTGTAAGGAACAAGTGGCACGTTCCAGTGACTATCTCGATGGGCAACTGACCTTTCGCGAGCGCCTGCTGGTGCGCCATCACCTGATGTTCTGCCCCAACTGCCGGCGCTTTATCCGGCAGATGCGCTTGATGCAGGCGACGCTGAAGATCCTGCCCGAGCCGCCTATCGCCGATGTTGATGCGTTGGCCGAACGCCTGGCCGCCGAGCGCTCCCGCGACCAATAATATCCATCACTTTTCACACTGAAACGAAGCCCGCATCGATAAAAGATGCGGGCTTTTTTTTGCTCAAAAAACAACCAAGATGAAAAATATTTCATTTTTCTCGGGTGTTTTTACATTTTGTATCATCTGCCATTTTCACCAGTTTTCAGAGCTGGAGCCTTGATTTCCGTAGGCTCTTGCTTATTTCGAATGGCTATTAAAAAGTTCCCGAGTAACAAAATCTTTATGTTCCGGCAACCCAGCTGAAATATCCCCTCGCCAAGATCGCCCCCCCAACACCAGCGGCTCTAAACCGCGTGTTTTACCAATGCACAAGACCATCAATTAGGGGAATTCTTCGATGATCCGCAAGCACTTCGCCGGTTTCGCGGCCAGCGCCTTGGCCCTGGCCGTCACCGCCCAGGCTTTCGCCGGTACTGTCACTACTGACGGTGCCGATATCGTTGTCAAAACCAAGGGCGGCCTTGAGGTTGCAACCACCGACCAGAATTTCAGCTTCAAGCTGGGTGGTCGTTTGCAGGCCGACTACGGCACGTTTGATGGATTTTACACCAAGAATGGCAACTCGGCTGACGCCACATACTTCCGACGTGCCTACCTCGAATTGGGCGGCACGGTGTACAAGGACTGGAAATACCAGATCAACTACGACTTTTCCCACAACTCCGGCAATGCCGATGATGGCTACTTCGACGAAGCGTCCTTCTCGTACGTAGGCTTCAAGCCAGTGGTGATCCGCGCGGGTCGTTTCGACCAGGACTTCGGCCTGGAAAAAGCCACCAGTTCCAAATGGGTGACCGCCATCGAGCGTAACCTCGGTTATGAAGTCGCCGACTGGATCAACTCCCACGAGAACGGCATGGGCCTGCAGGTCAGCGCCGTGGTGGCTGACATGGCCTACCTGTCCTCCAGCGTGTCGTCCAAGGACATCAACGACAAGGACGGCAAAGGCGTGAAGCAGTTCAACGGCCGTGCCGTGTTTGCGCCGATGCACGACAGCGGCAACGTCTTGCACCTGGGTGTGGACGTGGCGGTGCGTGACCTGAAGGACACCTCGTTCGACTCGCGGATCCGTCCTCGCCTGGACGCCCGTGGCGTTGCCACCAACGGCGGTAACGATGCCGGGGCCAACGGCAACCGTGCGACCTTCGGCGGCGGTGTAGGGCTGGACTCCGGCAACCTGACCGCGAACGACGCCTACGACACCGACACGGTGTTCGGCGGCGAATTTGCCTTCGCCCGCGGTCCGCTGTCCCTGCAGGCCGAATACCTGAACCGCAAGATGAAGGCCGACAGCAGCGCTTATCAGGATGTGAAGGCCACGGGTTTCTACGGCCAGGTGGCCTACACGCTGACCGGCGAGTCCCGGGTCTACAAACTCGACGGCGCCAAGTTCGACACCATCAAGCCGCAGAACAAGCAGTTCGGTGCGTGGGAAGTGTTCTACCGCTACGACAACATCAGCGTTGACGACAAAAACGTAGTGCGTAACAGCGCGACCCGTGAAGTGGGTGACGCCAAGGCAAGCCTGAACACCATCGGTGTCAACTGGTACGCCAACGAAGCGGTGAAGGTGTCTGCCAACTACCTCAAGGTCAGCACTGACAAGATCCAGAACGCCAATGGCGACGACAGCGGCGACGCCATCGTGGCCCGCGTGCAATACGTGTTCTAGGCAACCTGTAATACCGCTCCAAAGCGCTCTTTCTTCATCCGTCAAAGCGCTCCTCATTTGGTTTGCCCCGCCGTTTGGCGGGGCTTTTTTTTGCGCCGTGTCCTGTAGGCGCGAGCTTGCTCGCGAAGAACCCGAGATCACCGCGTTCTGTCAGAATGGTCGCGTTGTCGTTAACGATCATCGCGAGCACGCTCGCTCCTACACAAAGCCGTGACCGTCGGGGAATGGGATGCCGTTACAACGTTTGAATAACCTGTCCGAGATTGCGCCCGATGAATGGAACGCGTTGGTCCCCGTCGATCAGCCGTTTCTGCGCCATGCGTTCCTCAGTGCCCTGGAAGACAGCGCCAGCATCGGCCCGCACTCCGGCTGGCAGCCCGAGCATTTGCTGCACTATGAAGGTGGACGGCTGATTGCCGCGTTGCCCAGCTATCGCAAATGGCATTCCTATGGCGAGTACGTGTTCGACCACGGTTGGGCCGATGCCTGCGAGCGGGCGGGCATCGACTACTACCCGAAATTGCTGACGGCCGTGCCCTTCAGCCCGGTCAGCGGCCCGCGCCTGTTGGCCGCCAGCGCCGAGGACGGTTTCGAATTGCTTAAAAGCCTGCCCGGTTACCTGGAAATCGAAGGCCTTTCCAGCGCCCATATCAACTTTACCGACGCCCTGGCGGACACCGCACTGGCCCGGCAGCCGGGTTGGCTGCAACGCCTGGGCTGCCAGTTTCATTGGCAAAACCGCGGCTACCGAGACTTCCAGGACTTTCTCGACGCGCTGAGTTCGCGCAAGCGCAAACAGATGCGCAAGGAGCGCGAGCAAGTGGCGGGGCAGGGCATCGAGTTCGAGTGGCTGCAAGGTCATGAGTTGAGCGAGGCGCAGTGGGATTTTGTCTACGCCTGTTACGCCAATACCTACGCCATACGCCGACAATCGCCGTACCTGACCCGGGCGTTTTTCAGTCTGCTGGCCGAGCGCATGCCCGAGGCGATTCGCGTGGTGCTGGCCAAGCAAGGCTCACGGCCGGTGGCCATGGCCTTCAGCCTGATCGGCGGTGACAGTTTTTATGGGCGTTACTGGGGCTGCCTGGCCGAGTTCGACCGGCTGCATTTCGAGACTTGCTTCTACCAAGGCATGGATTACGCGATTGCCCATGGCCTGCAGCGTTTCGACGCCGGCGCCCAGGGCGAGCACAAGTTGATTCGCGGGTTTGAGCCGGTGATCACGCACTCCTGGCATTACCTGCGACACCCGGGATTGAAGACCGCCGTGGCGGATTTCCTGGAGCGCGAAAGCGTGGGGATCCTGGCATATGCCGAGGAGGCGAGGGCAGCCCTGCCTTATCGGCAGGGCTGAACCACTGATCGGTTGACAGGTGCCGAGGGCGGGAGCACTTCGCTATAGTGTATGTACAAAAGTAAATACAGGATGCACCATGCGTTTTGAGTGGGATGAATCCAAAAACCAAATAAACATCCGCAAGCACGGCATAGACTTCAACGACGTATCGGATATTTTTCAACATCCAATATTGTCACAACGTGATACTCGAACGGATTATGACGAAGAACGCTGGGTCAGCATTGGCTGGATAAAATTACTGGTAGGTGTAGTTGTATACACCGAGAGGCGGGGTGACGTAATTCGCATTATTTCCGCCCGAAAAGCAACCAAACAGGAGGCCAAATACTATGTCGAAAGCATCGAAAACTGACTGGGAGCGCCTGGCTAAGATGGACGATCGGGAGATCGATACCAGCGACATCCCCGAGTTGGGAGAAGACTTCTTCCGTCGTGCCGAATTGCGTGTGCCGGTCAAGCAGGCAGTTACTATCCGTCTGGATGCTGACGTTCTTGAGTGGTTCAAGGGGCAAGGGACTGGCTATCAGACGCGCATCAATCAGTTGCTGCGCCAGTATATGCAGGCACATCAAGGCTGATAGCTGATAGAGCACTGGCGAGGGCAGCCCTGCCTTACCGGCAGGGCTGAACCCGTTTGGCTCAGGCGGTTTTTTCCGCGCCCAGCCATCGATAGGTAATGCCGCCGACCACTGCACCGAGGATCGGCGCCAGCCAGAACATCCACAACTGCTGGAGCGCCCAACCGCCGACGATCAGCGCCGGGCCGGTACTGCGGGCCGGGTTGACCGAGGTGTTGGTGACCGGGATCGAGATCAGGTGGATCAGCGTCAGCGCCAGGCCAATGGCAATGGGCGCAAAGCCCGTCGGCACACGGCGGTCGGTGGCGCCGAGGATGATCAGCACGAACATCGCCGTCATCACCAGCTCGCACACAAACCCCGCTGCCATCGAATAACCACCGGGTGAGTGCTCGCCGTAGCCGTTGCTGGCCAGGCCCGAAGCCAGTTCGAACCCCGGCTTGCCGCTGGCTATGAAGTACAACAATGCAGCGGCAACGACGCCGCCGATTACCTGGGACACGATGTACGCCGGTAACTCCCTGGCCGGAAATCTTCCGCCCACTACCAGCCCCACCGACACTGCAGGGTTCAGGTGACAACCGCTGATGTGCCCGATGGCAAATGCCATGGTCAGCACCGTGAGCCCGAACGCCAGGGCCACACCGAGCACACCGATCCCGACCGGGGACGATGCGGCCAGTACCGCACTGCCGCAGCCACCCAACACCAGCCAAAACGTACCCAGTCCTTCCGTAACGGAACGTTTGAACAGTGACATGAACACATCCTTAATAGATTGCTCTATCTGATTAACGGGTCTGTGATGCATCCCTGCTGCCTTAAATCAGGGCCCTCCTGGGGCCTGATTGGAGTACAGCAGGATTGTGTCGCAAGACCAGCGGGATAGAGAAAACTGTCAGAATTGTTCGGAATTGAGGTTGCAGTTAACCAACGGAATCAGTCTATTCCGACGAAGCCACCGGTCTGGTGTTGCCACAATCGCGCATACAAACCGCCGTGTGCGAGCAATTCGGCATGGCTGCCGGTCTCGGCGATCTGGCCTTTTTCCAGCACCACCAGCCTGTCCATTCTGGCAATGGTGGACAGCCGGTGGGCGATGGCGATTACCGTCTTGCCCTGCATCAGGGTTTCCAGGCTTTCCTGGATCGCCGCTTCGACTTCCGAATCCAGCGCGGAGGTGGCTTCGTCCATGATCAGGATCGGCGCGTCCTTGAGCAGTACCCGGGCGATGGCGATGCGCTGGCGTTGCCCGCCGGAGAGTTTCACCCCGCGTTCGCCTACGTGGGCGTCGAGGCCGGTGCGGCCCTCGGCGTCCGACAGCAATGGGATGAACTCGTCGGCGCGGGCCTTGTGCACGGCGGCCCAAAGCTCTTCGTCGGTGGCGTCCGGCTTGCCATACAGCAAGTTGTCGCGGATCGAGCGGTGCAGCAGCGAGGTGTCCTGGGTGATCATGCCGATCTGTTCGCGCAAGGTTTCCTGGGCGACGTCGGCGATGTTCTGGCCGTCGATCAGGATACGGCCGCCTTGCAGGTCGTACAGGCGCAACAGCAGGTTGACCAGGGTGGATTTGCCCGCGCCGGACGGACCGATCAGGCCGATCTTTTCACCCGGTTTAATCGCCAGGTTCAAGCCGCTGATGATCCCGCTCTTCTTGCCGTAGTGGAAATCCACCTGATCGAACCGCACCTCGCCATGGGGCACTTCCAGGCGCGGGGCATTTTCCCGGTCGGTCACTGCCAGCGGCTGGGCGATGGTTTTCAGGCCGTCCTGGACCATGCCGATGTTTTCGAAAATGCCGTTGACCACCCACATGATCCAGCCGGACATGTTGACGATACGAATCACCAGGCCGGTGGCCAGGGCGATGGCGCCCACCGAAATCAGGGATTGGGTCCACAGCCACAGGGCAAGGCCGGTGGTGGTGACAATCAGCAGGCCGTTCATGGTGGTAATCACGATGTCCATGCTGGTCACGACGCGGCTGGCCAGCTGGGTTTTCTCGGTCTGCTCGACAATGGCTTCCCTGGCGTAGTTCTGCTCGAAATTCGTATGAGCGAACAGCTTCAAGGTGGTGATGTTGGTGTAGCCGTCGACGATCCGCCCCATCAGTTTTGAGCGTGCCTCGGAGGAGATGACCGAGCGCTCCTTGACCCGTGGCACGAAGTACCGCAGGGCGAGGCTGTAGGCGACGATCCAGGTGATCAGCGGAATCATCAGGCGCCAGTCGGCTTCGGCGAACAGCACCAGGGCGCTGATGGCGTAGATCGCCACGTGCCAGATCGCGTCCACGGCGGCCACTGCGGAGTCGCGCAGGGAGTTGCCGGTTTGCATGATGCGCTGGGCAATGCGCCCGGCGAAATCGTTCTGGAAGAAGTTCAGGCTCTGTTTGAGCACATAGCTGTGGTTTTGCCAGCGGATCAGGCTGGTCATGCCGGGGCTGATGGTCTGGTGCACCAGCAGGTCATGCAGGGCGCCGAAGATCGGGCGCAACAGCAGGGCGACCACGGCCATCCAGATCAGCTCGGTGGCGTGGATCTGGAAGAAGTTGGCGGGCGGCGTGCCCTGGGCCAGGTCGATGATGCGGCTCAGGTAGCTGAACAGCGCCACTTCGATCAGCGCGCCGATCAGGCCCACCACCAGCAAGGCGGCAAAGCTTGGCCATACCTGGCGCAGGTAATAGACGTAGAAGGGTAGGACTTTGTCTGGAGGGGCCGCGCTGGGAGGTTCGCGGAAGATGTCGATCAGTTGTTCAAAACGACGATAGAGCATTAGGTCTGACGCCCGCGCGGCGGGCTCTCCTGTTCAAATGCGCGCGACGCCTTGCGGGCCCCGCGCGAAACTCCCTGTAGCCTTCAGTCGATGCGCTTGGCCGACTTGATCAGGACAGGATCGATTGGCACGTTCTGCATGCCCTGTTTGGTGGTGGTCTGCGAGTTGAC
Source organism: Pseudomonas sp. W2I6 (assembly GCF_030815935.1). NCBI lineage: Bacteria > Pseudomonadati > Pseudomonadota > Gammaproteobacteria > Pseudomonadales > Pseudomonadaceae > Pseudomonas > Pseudomonas sp. W2I6. The sequence continues at coordinate 757,416 of NZ_JAUSXJ010000001.1, forward strand.
GATGATGTCGACCACGTCCATGCCCTTGACCACTTTGGCGAACACCGCGTAACCGGCATCACGGCCCGGGTCGAGGAAGGCATTGTCCGCAACGTTGATGAAGAATTGGCTGGTGGCGGAGTTCGGGTCGTTGGTACGCGCCATCGACAGGGTGCCGCGCACGTTATGCAGGCCGTTGCTGGCTTCGTTCTTGATCGGTGCTTCGGTCGGCTTTTGCGACATTTGCTGGGTAAAACCACCGCCCTGCACCATGAAACCCGGGATTACCCGGTGAAAAATGGTGTTGGTGTAGAAGCCCTTGTCGACATAGGCCAGGAAGTTCTTGGTACTGATCGGGGCCTTGACCGGGTCCAGTTCGATCTCGATGTCGCCATTGGTGGTGGTGATCAATACGTGGGGTGCCTTGGCGGGTTCGGCCGCCATCAGGTTGGCAGCGAACAGTACAGAACCGGCAAAGAAGGCGATTTTTTTCAGCATGGGTCAGTGATCCTGGGTTGTGGTTTCGACTGTCTTGAGAAAATCGAGCAGGGTGTTGTTGAAGCGTTCGGGTTGGTCCAGCGGCGTGGCATGGCGGGAATCCTCGATCACCACCAGCCGCGCATCGGGCAGCAGTTTTACATAGATTTCTTTCTGCGCCACGGGGGTGTAGTCGTGGTCGGCGCTGATGACCAGGGTTGGACAGGAGATTTTCGAAAGTTGTTCCTGTACGCCCCAGCCAACAATCGCATCGAAGCTGGCGAGGTAAGCACGTTTGTCGTTTTTTGCCCAGCGTTCGGCCATCTTGCGCCGCAGTTCGGCCTGTTCGGGCTTGGGAAACAGCAGGCTGCCCAGGGCCTTGCCGATAGTGTTCAGGCTGAGGATGCGCGCCAGGCTCCAGCGCTTGGCCCACTGCCAATAGTCGCTGGCGCTGCGAACCTTGACCTGGGGCGCACTGTTGACGATGCACAGGCTCTTGAGCATTTGCGGCTCATCCACTGCCAGTTGAAAGGCGATCATGCCGCCCATGGACAGGCCGACCACGTGGGCCGGCGGCAAATGCAGGTGTTCGATCAAGGCCACCAGGTCGGCGGTGAAGCCGGCGATGCTGTAGCGCTCACGGGGTTTGTCGGAGCGGCCGTGACCGCGCACATCCACCATTACCAGGCGATAGTGTTGGGACAGCACGGGCACTTGCAGTTCCCAGTCCAGGCAACTGGAGCCCAGGCCGTGGATCAGGATCAGCGGCGCGCCGTGGCCATATTCCTCGTAATGCAGGGTGCAACCTTCATGTTCGAAATAGGCCACGTGAACTCCTTGTTCAGGCTTGCTGCGGTGCGGCGAATGGCGCGTCCAGTGGTGCAGTGTCGAAGGTGCGCAGCAACTCGACGAGAATCTGCGTGGCCGGGCCCAGGGGTTTGTCCTTGTTCGAGTAAAGATAGAAGGTCGGGTTGCGGCTGCCACCCCGTTCCAGGGGCAGTAGCTTGAGCAGGCCTTCCTTGAGTTCGCGTTCGATCAGGTGTCGCGGCAGCCAGGCGAAGCCCAGGCCGCTGCTGACGAAGGTGGCGGCGGTGGGCAGGCTGCCGACGGTCCAGCGCTGCTCGGCGCCGAGCCAGCCGACGTCCCGTGGCTGCTGGCGGCCGGAGTCGCGGATCACCACCTGCATGTGGCTTTCCAGATCCTGGAAGCTCAGTTCGCGGTGCAATTGATGCAGCGGATGTTCGGGGTGGGCCACGGCGACAAATTCGACGTCGCTCATTTCCGTACCGAGGTAACCGGGAATGATGAACCCGCTGATGGCGAGGTCGGCCATGCCGTCCATCAACAGCTCTTCGACGCCGGACAACACCTCTTCGCGCAAACGCACCCGGCAGCCACGGCTTTGCGGCATAAAGGCAGTGAGGGCGCGCACCAGGCGGGCGTTGGGGTAAGCGGCATCGACCACCAACCGCACCTCGGCTTCCCAGCCTTGTTCCATATGGTGGGCCAGGTCTTCCAGTTGGCTGGCGTTTTTCACCAGTTGCCGGGAGCGGCGCAGCAGCACTTCACCGGCTTCGGTGAGCACGGCCTTGCGCCCGTCAATGCGCAGCAGCGGCACGCCGAGCTGATCCTGCATGCGGGCCACGGTGTAGCTCACCGAGGATTGCGAGCGGTGCAGCGCTTCGGCCGCCTGGGCGAAGCCGCCATGGTCGACCACGGCTTGCAAGGTGCGCCATTGATCAAGGGTAACGCGGGGCGCTTTCAAGATGAGCTCCTCTTGTCCTAAGCTGGCGGTCCTTATTGGAGACTGCCGAATGAGAAAATTCTGTTGTGTGCTGCTGGCGTTGCTGCCGTTGAGTGCGTTTGCATTCAGTACCGATGTGACGAAAGACATTCAGGGCGTGAAGATCGATTACAGCGCGTCAGACGTCGACAGCAATATCAGTTCGATCCAACTCACCAACTACGGCCCCAATGACGCGGAGTGCAAGGTACGCTTTACCAATGGTCCGGAAGCCCCGCGTACGCGCAAGGTCACGGTCGCGGCAGGGAAAACCACCAACACCACGGCCAATTTCAGCCGTGCCATCATCAAGATGCGTATCCAGCTGACCTGCGCACCGAAATAAGGCAAAAGCGGAGCTTGCGTACAGCAATACTCCGCTTATAAACAAATTTCTAGATGGGTTATAGCAGTTTTTTACGCTTTTTAATCGAACGGACCCTGTCTAACCTTCACTCCATCGCCTTACAGCATTCACCGATGGAGCTTACATAATCATGGCCCGTGTTCTGATCATCGAAAGCAGTGCCCGTCAGCAGGATTCAATCTCCCGCCAGATGACCCAACAATTCATCAGCCAATGGAAAGTCGCCCATCCGGCTGATCAGATCACCGTACGAGACCTCGCCATCAACCCGGTTCCGCACCTGGATGCCAATCTGTTGGGCGGCTGGATGAAACCTGCCGAACAGCGCAGCACGCTCGAACAGGCTTCCCTGGATCGCTCCAACGAACTGACCGATGAGCTGCTGGCCGCCGATGTGTTGGTGATGGCCGCGCCGATGTACAACTTCGCGATTCCCAGCACCCTCAAAGCCTGGCTCGACCATGTGCTGCGTGCCGGTGTGACCTTCAAGTACACCGCCACCGGCCCCCAGGGCCTGTTGACCGACAAGCGTGCCTTTGTGCTGACCGCCCGCGGCGGCATCCACGCCGGTGGCAGCACCGACCACCAGGAACCGTACCTGCGTCAGGTCATGGGCTTTATCGGCATCCATGACGTCACGTTCATTCATGCCGAAGGGGTGAACCTGGGCGGTGATTTCCAGGAGAAGGGCTTGAACCAGGCCAAGGCGTTGTTGGCGCAAGTGGCGTGAGATGTTAATCGTCAGATAATCGCCCGCTGTTTAGATAGCTCCACGCAACCCTTCAAGTACGCGTATCGAACCTCCCTTTGCACTTTTTGCTCCTGAGTGCTCCCGCCCGACTGACGCTTTTAGCGAGGTCGGGTTTTTTTTGCCTTGAGTTTCGTAACGTGCGGAAAACCGCTAATGTCGCGCCCATTCAAAATGAGGCGAGCATGGGCTATCTACTTGTTGTGACGCTGATCCAGGCGTTTTCCTTCAGCTTGATCGGCGAATACCTGGCCGGTCACGTCGACAGTTATTTCGCGGTGCTGGTGCGTGTACTGTTGGCCGGGCTGGTGTTTATCCCGCTGACCCGCTGGCGCTCGGTGGAGCCGGCGTTCATGCGCGGCATGCTGTTGATCGGCGCACTGCAGTTCGGCGTGACCTACGTGTGCCTGTACCTGAGCTTTCGCGTACTGACGGTGCCGGAGGTGTTGCTGTTCACCATCCTGACACCGTTGCACGTGACCCTGATCGAAGACGCCCTGAACCGCCGCTTCAACCCGTGGGCGCTGGTGGCCGCACTGGTGGCGGTGGCGGGGGCAGCGGTGATTCGCTTCGACCAGATCACCCCGAACTTCTTCATGGGCTTCCTGCTGCTGCAACTGGCCAACTTCACCTACGCCGCCGGGCAGGTGCTTTATAAGCATCTGGTGGCCCGTCATCCAAGTGATCTGCCGCATTACCGGCGCTTTGGCTACTTCTACCTCGGCGCGTTGGCGGTGGCGTTGCCGGCGTTCCTGATGTTCGGCAAGGCCAACTTCCTGCCGGAAGCGCCGTTGCAATGGGGCGTGCTGGTATTCCTCGGGCTGGTCAGCACGGCACTGGGCATGTACTGGTGGAACAAGGGCGCGTGCATGGTCAACGGTGGCACATTGGCGGTGATGAACAACCTGCATGTGCCGGTGGGGTTGTTGCTGAACTTGCTGATCTGGAATCAGCATGAACCGTTGGGCAGGTTGCTGCTGGGCGGCTTGGTGATTCTCGGGGCGGTGTGGATCAGCCGGCTGGGCCTGCGGTCGTCGGTGCCAATTGCGTCAGCAAAAAATCAATGAATGCGCGGGTCTTTTGCGGCACGCGTCGCGCTGACGAATAAACCGCATTGATGGTGATTGCCGGCGCCTGCCATTCGCAGAGCACCGGCACCAGGCGCCCGGCGCTCAGGGCGTCTTCGACGATAAAGTCCGGCAACAGCGCGATGCCCATCCCGGCCTCTGCCGCCTGGGCCAGCAGGTCGCCGTTGTTGGCGTGCAGAGGGCCGGTAACGTTGACCCGCTGGGTTTCCTGGCCCTTGCTCAGTTGCAGGCTGACGCCGCTTTGCAGATACCCATAATTGAGGCATTGGTGGTGGCGCAGGTCTTGCGGGGTCTGCGGTGTGCCCGCGCGTGCCAGGTAGGCTGGCGCAGCCACCATGATCCGTGGCGCAGGTGCCAACTGGCGGGCGATCATCGTTGAGTCGGGCATGCTGGCGATGCGGATAGTCACGTCGAAACCACCGCGTACCGGGTCGACCTGTTGGTCGCTGAGCACCAGTTGCAGTTCGATATGTGGATGCTGTTCATGGAACAGCGGAATCAATCTTCCCAGGCGATGCAGTCCGAACGACATCGGCGCATTGACCCGCAACACTCCCCGTAACTCCCCGATGCCGTCTCTAGCCCGCTGTTCGGCCTCGTCCAGGGCGGCCAGTACTTCACGCGCCGCTTCAAAATACTCGGCCCCAGCCTCCGTCAAATGCAGGCTGCGGGTGGTGCGCTGAAGCAGTTGCACGCCTATGGCTTCTTCCAGCGCCTGAATCTGTTTGCTGACTTTTGAGCGCGGTACGTCCATGGCTCGCGCGGCAGCCGCAAAGCCGTTCTCGCCGACGGTGACGACAAACGCGCGCATGCATTCAATGCGATCCATGATTGTCCCTTTTTTAGAATCAATGATTCTCGATTTTAGGTAATTGTCTCGATTTTATCCAGCCCGTAAAGTTACTTCCAAGCCGCCAGCAAAGCTTCACAGCGGCGCTGAACGCACCCCTTACCGAATCGAAAACATTAAAAGGAAGTCACCATGTCTATTCGCGAATTGCTCAACCCAACCAACTCCACCCTGATCCTGATCGACCACCAGCCACAGATGGCCTTTGGCGTGCAGTCGATCGATCGCCAGACCCTGAAGAACAACACGGTGGCGCTGGCCAAGGCGGCCAAGATCTTCGATGTGCCGACCATCCTGACCTCGGTTGAGACCAAGAGCTTCAGCGGCTATATCTGGCCGGAGCTGTTGAATGTGTTCCCGGACCAGCAGCCGATTGAGCGCACGTCGATGAACTCCTGGGAAGACAAGGCGCTGGTGGCCGCGGTGAAGGCCACCGGGCGCAAGAAGCTGATCATGGCGGCCCTGTGGACCGAGGTGTGCCTGAACTTTCCGGCCCTGGAAGCCCTGGCCGAAGGCTACGAGGTGTACATCGTCACCGACGCCTCCGGCGGCACCAGCAAAGAAGCGCATGACATGTCGGTGCAACGGATGATTCAGGCGGGCGCGGTACCGGTCACCTGGCAGCAAGTGCTGTTGGAATACCAGCGTGACTGGGCTCACAAGGAAACCTACGACGCGGTGATGGGCCTGGTACAGGAGCACAGCGGCGCTTACGGCATGGGCGTGGATTACGCCTACACCATGGTTCACGGCGCGCCGCAGCGTCAGGTCAAGTAAGGTCCAACGCAAAAAAAAACGGCACAACGCGGGTTGTGCCGTTTTTTGTTGTTACATCACTGCCTTTTCCGCCGGGGGCAGGTGACTGGCCCCCAGCACCGCCGGCAACATCCCCGCCCGCAAGTCACCGCCGCTGGGCTGCTGGTACAGGCTCAAGCCAAATTCCGGCAGCACCGCCAGCAGGTAATCGAAGATATCGCCCTGGATCCGCTCGTAGTCGGCCCACGCGGTGGTGCGGGTGAAGCAGTAGATCTCCAGCGGAATGCCCTGGGCGGTGGTCTGCATCTGCCGCACCATGCAGGTCATGTTCGGCTGGATCTCCGGATGGCTTTTCAGATAGGCCAAGGCATACGCGCGGAACGTGCCGATATTGGTCATGCGTCGGCGGTTGGCGGACATCGCCGCGACGTTGCCCTGGGCTTCGTTCCAGGCCTTGAGCTCGGCCTTCTTGCGGCTCATGTAGTCGGTCAGCAGGTGTACCTGGGTGAGCTTCAGCTCTTCGTCGTCGCGGATGAAACGCACGCCGCTGGCGTCGATATACAGGCTGCGCTTGATCCGCCGGCCACCGGAGGCCTGCATGCCGCGCCAGTTCTTGAACGACTCGGACATCAGGCGCCAGGTGGGAATCGAGACGATGGTCTTGTCGAAGTTCTGCACTTTGACGGTGTGCAGGGTGATGTCGACCACGTCACCGTCGGCGCCGACCTGGGGCATTTCGATCCAGTCGCCGACCCGCAGCATGTCGTTGCTGGTCAGTTGCACACTGGCGACGAACGACAGCAGGGTGTCCTTATAGACCAACAAAATCACCGCCGACATTGCACCCAGACCGGAAAGCAGCAGCAGTGGCGAGCGGTCGATCAGCGTGGCGACGATGATGATTGCGCCAAACACGAACAGCACCATCTTCGCCAACTGCACATAGCCCTTGATCGAGCGGGTGCGGGCGTGTTCGGTGCGGGCATAGATGTCCAGCAGGGCGTTGAGCAGTGCACTGATCGCCAGCACCATGAACAGAATGGTGAACGCCAGGGCGACATTGCCGATGAACAGGGTGGCGGTCTTGCTCAGGTCCGGCACCAGGTACAGGCCGAACTGGATCACCAGTGACGGCGTCATCTGTGCCAGGCGATGGAAGACTTTGTTGTGCCGCAGGTCATTGAGCCAGTGCAGCGCGGGTTGCCGGCCCAGCAGCTTGACGGCGTGAAGGATGAGGTACCGGGCCACTCGTCCGAGCAGCAATGCCACTACCAGCAACACCATCAGCGCGAGGCTGGAATGCAGCAGCGGGTGTTCGTCGAGGGTGCCCCAAAGGTCTTTGACGTTGAGCCAGAGCTGTTTGATATCCATGGGTAAACGCGATTCTTCTGTAAGACGTGACGGGCCGATTAGAGCATTTAAGTACGTCAAAGTTGTGGTTGTGGACAAATCCCCTGACAAAAAAGCGCCTGATTAACCCAGTTCGCGTAAAGAAACTCGGCCTGAGCGCCCGAAACCGTTACCCTATGCAGCTGTTTTTTTGTATTTCTTCGAGGTAGCACCCGTGTTTTCCCAATTCGCCCTGCACGAACGCCTGCTCAAAGCCGTGGCCGAGCTTAAATTTGTCGAGCCAACGCCTGTGCAAGCAGCGGCCATCCCGCTCGCGCTCGAAGGGCGTGACCTGCGGGTGACGGCTCAAACCGGGAGTGGCAAGACTGCCGCTTTCGTCCTGCCGATCCTTAACCGTCTGATCGGCCCGGCGAAAGTCCGTGTCAGCATCAAGACCCTGATCCTGCTGCCGACCCGCGAACTGGCCCAGCAGACCTTGAAGGAAGTGGAGCGCTTCTCGCAGTTCACTTTCATCAAGTCCGGCCTGATCACCGGCGGCGAAGACTTCAAGGTCCAGGCCGCCATGCTGCGCAAGGTGCCGGACATCCTGATCGGCACCCCGGGCCGGATGATCGAACAACTGAACGCCGGCAACCTGGACCTCAAGGAAGTTGAAGTCCTGGTGCTCGACGAAGCCGACCGCATGCTCGACATGGGCTTTGCCGACGACGTGCAGCGCCTGGTGCAAGAGTGCGTCAACCGCCAGCAGACCATGCTGTTCTCGGCCACCACCGGTGGTTCGACCCTGCGCGACATGGTCGCCAAGGTCCTGAACAACCCTGAGCACCTGCAGGTCAACAACGTCAGCGACCTGAACTCGACCACCCGTCAGCAGATCATCACTGCTGACCACAACGTGCACAAAGAGCAGATCCTCAACTGGTTGCTGGCCAACGAGACCTATCAGAAGGCTATCGTGTTCACCAACACCCGGGCCATGGCCGACCGCATCTACGGTCGCCTGGTGGCTCAGGAGTACAAGGCGTTCGTCCTGCACGGTGAGAAAGACCAGAAGGACCGCAAGCTGGCCATCGACCGCCTCAAGCAAGGCGGCGTGAAGATCCTGGTCGCCACCGACGTTGCCGCCCGCGGCCTGGATGTTGACGGCCTGGACATGGTGATCAACTTTGATATGCCCCGCAGCGGCGACGAATACGTGCACCGTATCGGTCGTACCGGGCGTGCCGGCAACGATGGCCTGGCGATCTCGCTGATCTGCCATGGCGACTGGAACCTGATGTCGAGCATCGAGCGCTACTTGAAGCAGTCGTTCGAGCGCCGCACCATCAAGGAAGTCAAAGGCACCTACGGCGGGCCGAAGAAGGTCAAGGCATCGGGCAAGGCCGTTGGCGTGAAGAAGAAAAAGGTCGACGCCAAGGGCGACAAGAAGAAGGCCGGTGCCAAGTCGCCGACCAAGCGCAAGATTGCCAACCGTCCAAAGACCGACAACCTGTCGTTGGTCAGCAAGGACGGCATGGCGCCTCTGAAGCGCCGCAAGCCGGAAGCACCGGCTGCCGAGTAAAGCTTGAGCCATAAAAAAACCGGACAATGTCCGGTTTTTTTTCGCCTCAGTTTTTAGTTTTGTCGGTCGCCTCATTGAGTTCCGTGAGGCGCTGGTCGATCAGTTGGCACTTGTCGGGCAGGTCTGCGCTGGCGGTTTCCAGCTTCATGTTCTGCAGTTCTTCGTTGATCTCCTTGGCCTTCTCTGGATTCTGTTGGGTGAGCTCGGTCACCTTCTTGGCCAGTTGCTCACGTTTGGCGGTGGCTTCTTCCGGCGTGCAGGCCCAGGCGGGCAGGGCGGCAAGCAGCGTGGCGGCGACGGCCATATTCAGCAGGGTTTTCATGATTCGGACCTCCATGGCGGTGATGAACGGTTGAGGGCCGTGAGCACTGAAAAGTTCAGCGAAATCGCGTCCGTCCGCTAGGCTGAACGGACGACGGGTCCGGCATGTCACACCTTTGAAGGGCCTATTTCGTGTGCCTTCAGGAGGAATCAGGATGACGACTTACGATTGGGATTTGATCGAACGACTGTTGCATGAGGTACAGAACGGTGGCGCCAGCTTCGCCCCACGCAAATACGCCGAGGAAGAAGCGACTAAAAGGGCCGCCGCCGGAGAGCCCATCGGTAATCTCGATGAGTTTAAAAAGCTCGCGGCGGATTACGAGGCGTTGTTGTTCAAGCACGGCTTTATTGAGTCGCGGTCAGAGGAAGAGTGCGGCAATGGTGAGAACTTCAAATTGACCCAGCGCGGCTCACAGTTGCTGAGCCTGATCGACAGCTGTATCCCCGGTGATAATCACCCGCGTCAGGTGCTGGACGAGCAGGCGGATGCGCTGGATCCGGCGACGTTTGATGAACTGGCTTCCAAACCACAGATTGCCTGATGACTACGGGGTGCCAGCCTTCAGGCATTTAAGGGCCTTGAAGTCGCTGCGCACCTTGTCGATCTTTTGTGTCAGCTTCTGGCGTTGTTGCACGGTGCTTTCCGCCATCAGGTCGACGATCAGGCTGCGGGCAGCGGCTTCGGTCTGGGCGTAGGCCTGGCGATATTCCGGCGTCCACAGGCTTTCGCGGTTCACCAGCAGTTGCTCGATCTTCTGTGGGAAATCGCTGCTGTGGCGGTCTTTGACGGCTGCGATAAATAGTGTTTGCCAGTGGGCGCGGTTGCCAATCCATTGTTGGTTCTGCTCACCCAAGGCGATCGACCAGGCGGTGACGCGATTCTGCTGGCTGGCACTTAACGGCCCGAGCCACGCATCGAGGCGCTTGTTCATGCGCTCGGCGCGTTCCTTGATCTGCTGCTCGAGGGGCGGTTTCAGGTATTCGTCCTGACGCTTGCGCAGGTCCTTGGCGAACGCTTGCTCCATATCCTGTACTTGCTGGTCGTCCAGCCCCTGCAGTAGCTCGACGGCGGACGGCGTGATCGCCCGGGCGCTCTCGGCAATGGCTTGTTTGGCTTCGGCGGTACGGGTTTGCAGGGCGGCGTCGGTCACCTGGTTGGTGTCGACCATCTGTTGCAGGCGATCGAGCCAGTCCAGGTAGCCCGGCAATTGTGTGGTGCAATGCCAGGCCAGGTGTTCCTTGAGTGTGTCGTTGAACCAGCTCTTCTGCCCGGCGTTCATTTCCAGGTAGTCGCTGAGGGTCCAGGGGATGATCACATCCAGATTGCGATAGGCCAGGCCCACCCGATTGCAGCCGGCAAGCACCAGGCTGAGGGTCAGCAACATCACCAGAAATTTTAACCGACGCAGCATGAGCGAGTCCTTGCGCAGACGAGAGTATTGCATCTGAACCCGTCAGGGCGGCGACAGTTCAGCCCATCAATAAAACGCCCGCTCGGCCTTCAGGGTCAACAGCCCGTCGCATTGCGAGTTGTGTCCGGAGTAGGCCGAGCAATCGCCGCCGCTGAGGCTGGAGTCGCTGTAGATCAGGTTCAGGTCGACGCCCATCCATGGCCTGGAAAATTGTACCGACCAGTCGCTGAAGCTGCGGATCGAGCTGCCATCGGCCACCGAGACCGGGGTGCCGAGCTGGTGGGTGGTGTATTTCATGCTGACGCCGATGCCGAACGGCTTGGTGCCGCCGAGGTCGGCGAACAGGGTGCTGTCCTGCCGGTCCGGGTCGTTGCTGAAGGAGGCGCCGAAGCGATTGCCCAGCAAGGTCAGGCCGCCGTAGAACTCCTGGCTGTCGAGGGGGCTCAGCTTGGGATAGCTGTAGTGAATCATCCCCAGTTCATAACCCAGGGTCTGGTCGAAGGGGCGTTTGAAACCCAGGTAGGAGTCGACTTCCAGGTTGCTGGTCGGGGAAATGCCCATGCTCGGTGAGAATTGGCCGAGGTACAGGCCGCTGCCGTGGCTCAGGTCCAGGCCGCCATGGAACGAGTCGCTCCCGGGCGCCGTGGGCTTTACCAGGCCTTGAGCCATGCTTCGGCTGGGTGTCGTGCCCAATTTCAGGTCGAAATCACCCAATTCACGCTGGAAAACCTGCGCTTCGGCGAGGGGGCTGGCCAACAGGGCACCGGCCAGGAATATGCAGGATTTGAGCATGCTTCACTCCATGAAAAGCGAGGAGCAGTAACGGGAAATATCAGGCAAATGCCCGATCTAGACGTGTGCAAGCATACCGGCGATGGTTCGCAGATGAGGCCCGTTCGTCGATTGGCGTAATAAAGGGGTGTATCAGAGGGTAGTGCGGGCTCTAGTCCTAGCGCCTTGAAAGGCAAAGCGCATAGGGACCAGGTGTAATGCGCGAGTCTTACTTTTTACCCAGGGTGATCTGCTTGGACGGGCCGAAAGTCTGGCCGCTTACGCCTTTGGCAATCTGCTGGATTTCGCCGCCCTGCTTGAGGAATGCAGCAATTTGGCTGTTGATCGATTCGCTGGTTTCAACGGCGGGAGCTGGCTTTGCTTTGCTGTTGGATGCTTTTACGCGCATGGCGGCCACTAACCTGTAGAGAATTAACTTGGCCATGCATCGTACATGAAATGCTTGACAATTGCTTGGCAAATATCCCCCTGAAATATACGCAGGGTTTATGATTCGCCTGGATTATTAAGTGAAATACTCACCTAACTTGCTGTTTTAACTCGAAACCCTCGAGGAAATCCGGCCGTGGGTACTGGCTGGATTCAGCCCGATGACCTGACGAGCGGGGCGCTTCTCGGCAAACCCATGATTTTTCAGGCCTGTACGCCGGTACGCGGGACCGCCGTCGTCAACTCGGGTAGAATGCCGCCCACGCAATGAGGGTATTTGAGATGGCTTTAGTCGGGCGCTACAACAGCTTGCAAGTGGTTAAACACACTAACTTTGGTTTGTACCTGGATGGTGATCAAGAGGGCGAAATCCTCTTGCCCAACCGATATATCCCCAAAGATATTCCCAGTGAAGATGAAGACTGGCTCAACGTTTTCATTTATCTGGACAGCGATGACAAACTTATCGCGACCACCGAAAAACCAAAAGTACAGGTGGGTGAATTTGCCAGTCTGAAAGTGGTTGAAGTCAACAGTATCGGTGTATTCCTCGATTGGGGCCTGCCCAAGGATCTGCTGCTGCCTTACTCCGAAGAAAAGCGCCAGCTGACCGCCGGTGAGTATTGCGTGGTACACGTCTACCTCGACAAACACACCAAGCGCATCACCGCCACCGCACGCCTTGACCGCTACCTGGACAAGACCCCGGCCACCTACAAGGTCGGCCAGGAAGTTGACTTGCTGGTAGCCGAAGCCACCGACATGGGCTTCAAGGCCATTATCAACAACAAGCACTGGGGCCTGATCCACAAGAACGAAGTGTTCAAGTTCCTGCGCCCGGGCAAGGAAGAGAAAGGCTTCATCAAGGAAATCCGCGCCGACGGCAATATCAGCCTGAGCCTGCAGCCTGTGGGTGAAGAAGCGGCCTCCAGCCTGAACTCGAAGATCCTCGCCAAGTTGCGCGACAACAACGGCACCTTGCCGGTCAGCGATAAAAGCGACCCGGCACTGATCAGCAGTTTGTTCGGTGTCAGCAAAGGCAACTTCAAGAAGGCCATCGGCGCCCTCTACAAGCAGGGTCAGATTGTGATCCACGCGGATCGCATTGAACTAAGCTGATCGTGGTTTGCTCTTCTGTAGGAGCACGCTTGCTCCTGCAGAAGGCCGCCTCAATGTCCAGAAAAACGCTTTTCGCCTACCTCGGTACGTTGCTTGCCTTTCTGATTCTTGACGGCCTGTGGCTCGGTGTCCTCATGGGCCCGACCTACAAAGCGCTGCTCGGCCCGTTGATGCTTGATCAGCCGCGCCTGTTCCCAGCCGTGGCGTTCTATCTCCTCTATGTATTCGGTTGTGTGGTGCTTGTCGTCCTGCCTGCGTTGGCGAGCGGCGGCTGGCAGCGTGCCGCGCGGCTTGGTGCACTCCTGGGATTGGTAGCCTACGGCACCTATGACCTGAGCAATTGGGCAACCCTGCAGGGCTGGTCCGCCGGTTTGGCCTTCATGGACATCGCCTGGGGCACCTTCCTGACTGCCGTTTGCTGCACCGTGGGCTATCAATGTGCGCGCAGGGTGCACAATTGATTGTGTACAGGATTGCCCTGCACCATCGCTGAGCGAATCACCACCGTTCAATCGTCTCTACGCCGCCTGAAGAGCCAAGCTCCACGGGGGATTGTGCCGAGTTTTATTGCATTGGCACGCATTCTGCTCAACAACTCGTATACAAACCATGTCGCCTCCCGTACGCACTCCCGTCGCGGGTGGCAGGCCGGTATTTACGAGGAGCCCTGCGATGACCGAACAATTGCCCAAAGGCTACAGCCCGCGCCTGTACAACCAGGACCTGGGACCGCTGCCGCAAAAATGGAACTGGTACAACATCTTCGCCTTCTGGATGAGCGACGTGCACAGCGTCGGCGGCTACGTATTCGCCGCCAGCCTGTTCGCCCTGGGGCTGGCCAGTTGGCAGGTATTGATCGCCTTGCTCGCCGGGATTTGTATTGTGCAATTGATCGCCAACCTGGTGGCCAAGCCGAGCCAGCAGGCGGCAGTGCCGTACCCGGTAATCTGCCGGTTGGCCTTTGGGGTATTCGGGGCGAATATCCCGGCGGTGATTCGTGGGTTGATCGCAGTGGCCTGGTACGGGATCCAGACATACCTGGCGTCCAGTGCATTGATCATCGTGGTGCTGCGCTTTTTCCCACAGATGGCGGTATACGCAGAGCCGCACTTTGCCGGCCTGTCGTACCTGGGCTGGTTCGGTTTCCTCAGCCTGTGGACGCTCCAGGCGCTGGTGTTCTGGGCGGGCATGGAGTCCATCCGTCGTTTCATCGACTGGGCGGGGCCTGTGGTCTATGCGGTGATGTTTGCCCTGGCAGGCTGGATCGTCTGGAAGGCTGGCTGGGCCAATATCAGCTTCACCCTGGCGGAAAAATCCCTATCAGGCTGGCAGGCGTTTGGCCAAATCATCGTGGCAACCGCGTTGGTGGTGTCGTACTTTTCCGGGCCGACCTTGAACTTCGGTGATTTCAGCCGCTACTGCCGCACGATGAAAGACGTGCGTCGCGGAAATTTCTGGGGCTTGCCGGTAAATTTCCTGGCGTTCTCCCTGGTCACCGTGGTGATCGTCTCGGGCACCTTGCCGGTGTTCGGCGAAATGCTCCACGACCCGATTGCCACCGTTTCGCGCATCGACAATGACATGGCTGTGTTGCTGGGGGCGTTCGCCTTTGTCACTGCGACTATCGGCATCAACATCGTCGCCAACTTCGTCTCGCCGGCCTTTGACTTCGCCAACGTGGCACCGAGCAAAATCAGCTGGCGTGCCGGTGGAATGATTGCGGCGGTGGCCTCGATCTTCATCACCCCATGGAACCTGTTCAACAACCCGCTGATGATCCACTACACCCTCGATATCCTCGCCGCGTTTATCGGGCCGTTGTTCGGGATTCTGCTGGTGGATTTCTACCTGATCAAAAAACAGAAGATCGACGTGGATGCGTTGTTCGATGACAGCCCGAGCGGGCGCTACTACTTTGACGGCGGCGTGAACTGGACGGCGGTCAAGGCACTGGTGCCCGCGACGCTGGTAGGCGTCGCGATCACCTTCACCCCGGCGCTGCAGGGCATGGCCAATTTCGCCTGGTTTACCGGCTGCTTCCTGGGTGGGCTGTTTTTCCTGGTGTTGGCGCGGCGTGAACAGGTTCGCGCGCCTGTGTCGATGGTTGCCGGCTGACCAGTACCGATCCGGCCACCAACAAACCGGCGCCTGCTACCACCAGCGCCGGTTGCAGGCCGCCGCTGAGGTGGCTGCTCACCGACGCCAGCAACGGACCGCTCAATTGGCCGATCGCAAAGCTGGCGGTCAGCAACCCGGTGCTGCGCTGGTAGCCGTGGGGGGCGACCTCACGCAAGCGCGCCATCACCAGTTGCATGCACGCCAGGAATGGCCCACCGCACAGCAACACCCCCAGCGCCAGCCCCCAACCGTTGCCCAGCAGGCAGGCAAACACCCCGGCCGCTTGCAGCCAAAGGGTTGTCATCAGCCAGCGACGGGTAGTGTCCGGGTCCTTGCGGCGCAAACTTGCCGCCACCACGCCAATCGCGGCAGCCAGGCCAAAGCAGGGCCAGAACAGGTCTGCTTGCCATGCGCCCTTGAATTGCGCGCTGGCCATCTGTGACAGGAATGTCGCCGGGATGATGTAGCCAAGGCCATACAACACGTAGATCCAGCACAGATGTGTGATGCTGCCGTTGCTGGCCACGTCGGTGTGGCTGGCAGCGGGCGAGTCGGCAGCAGAAGGCTTGGGCAGGAACGGCAGGATTGCCAGCAGCATGACCAGGGCGACTACCCCATACACCAGCCACAAGGTTGCAGAGTCTTGCCCCAACAGGTTGGAGCCCAGCGCCAGCAACCCGGTCAACAGAATTCCCAGCCCCGGCCCCGCAAATACCAGCGCACCCAGGCGTGGGCGCCCGGCCGCAATGGCCAGCGGCTGGCTCAGGCTGGTAATCATCACCAGCGCCCAGGCACTGGCTACACCGGTACCAAAGCGCAACAACAGATGCGGCCAGAACCCGTGGGCCCAGTACGACGCCAGGGTCAGCAACACACACAGCCACAGCCCACCGTACAAACGCCCGCGTACATGATGATGGCTGCGGGCAAAGATCGAATCCACCGCACCGACGAAATAACCCAGGTAGTTGGCCGCCGCAATCAGGCCGGCGCCGGTCAGGTCGATCTGCCCTTCACTGAGCAAATGCGGCATTTGCGGGGTGAGCGCGAATCGACCTATGCCCATGGCCATCATCAGGGCGATAAAGCTGGCGAGTAAGCGGATCAGCGGTGACATGGTGGTTTTTCCTGGGAGCAGCGAGTGACCATCAGGCTAAAGCGGATTGACTTTCTTTAAAAATGAATAATAGTGAGTAACTTGTTCAGTTTTGGAGAATGGTGATGGAGTTCAGTCAATTGCGGATTTTCCAGGCCGTGGCCGAGGAAGGCTCCATCACCCGTGCCGCTGAGCGCTTGCACCGGGTGCCGTCCAACCTGTCGACCCGGCTTAAACAGATGGAAGAACAGCTGGGCGTCGAACTGTTCGTGCGCGAGCGCCAGCGCTTGCAGCTTTCTCCTGCAGGCAAAGTGCTGCTGGACTACAGTGCGCGCCTGCTGGCCCTGCATGACGAAGCCCATGGCGCGGTGCAAGGCGGGCAACCGGCTGGAGACTTTGTGCTCGGCAGCATGTACAGCACGGCGGCGATTCATTTGCCCAAGCTGCTGGCGCGTTACCACAAGGCGTATCCGATGGTGAACCTGCAGGTGCAGTCAGCTCCCAGCGGTGAACTGCTGGAAGGCTTGATCACCGGGCGCCTGGACGCCGCATTGGTGGATGGGCCGTTGACCCTGGCCACCCTCGACGGCGTGCCGCTGTGCGAAGAGCGCCTGCTGCTGATCTGCGAGGCGGATCATCCGCCGGTGCGTGGGCCGCAGGATGTTGCCGGCCGTTCGGTGTTCACTTTCCGACGCAGTTGTTCTTATCGGGCGCGCCTGGAAGCCTGGTTTTCCCACGATCGCGTGGCCATGGGCCGGGCCATCGAGATCGAGTCCTACCAGGGCATGCTGGCTTGTGTAATCGCCGGTTCCGGCGTGGCGTTGATGTCGGAATCGATGCTCGACAGCCTGCCGGGCAAGGACAGCGTGTCCATTCATCCGCTGGCCGAGCCTTTTGCCAGCGCCACCACCTGGTTGATGTGGCGCAAGGGCATGCTCGGCGCTAACCTCAATGCGTGGATTGACCTGCAGCAGGAGGGCAAGGTGCTACCGGAAACCGAAACCCGAGCGATTGCTTGAACGATCCGTCAGGATTTTGATCAATTCAGTAATAGTTCGTTGTGGTTTCGTTCAAGCAATACGTAAGACTTAAGACTACTATCTGTAGGAGGCGGCCACAGAATTCCAGCCGCTCGGCACTACCCCAAGGGGGCACCATGAAAGAGAAACTGCAAAACTGGCTGCACGACCTCGGCGTCGCACTCGGCTTGATCGAGCCACCGCTGCAACCGGTGCCAATCCGCACCGATGACGAGCAGCGTCGCCCGCGTCGCAGGTAAGTCCTGGAAAGCGCTCAAGCATGTTTGTTTGGGCGCGGCCAGGTGGTTTGCCTATGTATTGGAGTCATGATTGATCATGACCCGTTGCTGTGTACTTCAATTCTTCGTCTGGCTTTGGCCGGACGTTTTCATTTCCGGGGTTTGGTGATTTTCTCAAGACACCTGCTTTCGGAATAATCCTTCAAATATTTAATTTAACAATGCCACGGTAATACCGATTGGTAGTCCGGACGTGTGCGCGTCAGTCGAGTTTTGCCATTAAGTATCGGAATTGGACTACCTGTTTGTCAGAGTCGACGGGCTTATTTGATTATTAGGATAGGCGTAGGTTGAGTTTCATCACGAAAAGATTTGTATCGTTTGCAGTTCTTACAAGCCCCCAACTTCATTGAGTTGCGCTCTCCGGAGTATGAGCCAGTCAGAACTGTTGGAGACAAAACCATGATGTTCTCTTCCGTTCCGCCAGTCGCCGCGTCACTTATTGCCACCACCGAAAACATCTTGCATATCGCCCCTGCATCGCGTGGCTGGAAAGCTGATGCACCCGGCAACGTGGTGTTTTTCCCGCCGACGTTAACCAAGCAGGCTCTGCTTATACAGATTGCACTGCTGCGCCCATCAACGCTCGTTGTCGCAGACCAGGTTATTGATGCCGACGTCATCAACCAATGGCGTATATCCCACCCATTTGGCGAACTCTATTTGGTCCGCAGAGGTACAAGTCTGGATAAGATCCGATTGGATCTGTGCGAGTCCAACAATGTTCGAGTGATTAACACGCCAGGGGTCAATACGCCGCATGTTGCTGCCTATGTTGCGCACTGGCTGACGCTGGCCGATGGCTCCTTGCCCCGTGACATCTGTGTACTGGGATACGGCAATGTAGGGAAAGAGCTTGTTAAGTTGTTGCTTGCTCGAGATCCGGATGTTCGGATTAAGGTGTTGGATCGACGCGATCGAGTGCCGGACAGTTTCGGGAACGCCTCTTCCGATTGCAGGGTTTCATTGGTTGACGACTGGCTTGAGGCGCTCGAGGGGGCCAATGCAGTCGCCCTATGCTTATCCCTGAATGATGAATCCATTTATCGCATTGATCGGACCCTCATTGAGTGCCTGCACCGGAAGGCTCGCCTTGTCTGTGTCGCCAAGCCGGATGTCTTTAGCGACGATGCGTTGCAGGCCCTGGCAATCTCCGAAGACATCCAGCTCATATTGGACTACGGCCCCAGGACACTGGATGCGTTTCGGGTGCGCACACAAGCGCTCGGCTGCAGTGTCTCCACATGGTACAAGCCGGCGACGCTGACCACACAGGCGGCCACCACCGAAGCCTGCCATTGCGACCTCGACTATGCGGTCTCGGTGCAACTGAGCTTGATGGCCTTGCGCGGCCTTGTCCGGCGCAAACTCGCACACTCTTTGGCGATCCCCTCTCGGCAAGCCGATGCCGGTGCGCCGCGTGTGTCGATCATCGGCAGAGGTATCAACGGGCTGCTCCAAGCCGTGATGTTCCGCCTGGCAAATTATCAGGTCACGGTTTACGGAGGAAATCAGCAGCGCGATGGTGCCAGTCACAAGCAGGTGAACATGCGTCATCTGTCAGCAACGGAGACGACTGCAAAACCGCTGCCTAACGATTACCTGACTCCCGCAAATCAGTACCTGGCCATTGAGTGCAATCGCGCAGGCATCGAGCTGTTTGAAAAATTCCTGGCCGACAACCCATCGCTGGCACGATTTGCACGGTCGCGAATTGTACGAGCCTATGTGGACGACTCCAGTGGCACGGAGGCCGCGATCCGCGAGCAACGGGATATCGAAAACAGGCCTTGGCCGAGTGGCAAGCCGGGGCGTGAGCTTGCAGAGATCAGTCAGCTGCAATTCCAGGCAATGTATGGAGTTCCCGAGGTCGGGCGGGCGATTGAGGTGTCGGGCTACGATCTGGAATTTATCCATTTAATGGATGAGATGGTGACGCTTTTGCAGCGCTCAGGGGTTGAGTTCCTGCCACGGCACCTGAGTCCGGTCCAAATTGCCGATCTGAGTAGAGAGCACTATGTCGTCACGGCCATGGGGGTGGACGAACCAGAGGTCATCCCGATCATTGGCTGGTTTTTCAAGCTGCGCGCCGTTGATGATGAAGGTGTCGACATGCGCGGACTCAAGCTGGAGTACGACCTGCCAATCGGCGTCATGAATTGCCGCCTGGACGGGAACTGCATCCTTGTCTCCGCCGGGCAGGTGCCGCCCGATTCGACGCCGCAGTACAAGGAACAGATACGGGCGGCGTGCCTGGCTGCCGTTTCTCGACACTTTCCAAAGTCCTGCAGCCGCGCAATCGAACGTGGCGACTTGCAACAAATCGAATGTGTCAGGCCCGGCACCGCAGATGGACTTTCAATCGTGCATTGGTCCGCCTACAACCGCATTGTCGCGGGGGCAACTTATGCCGGGGGCACCACGCAGGGATTGGTATGGGCGTCTTTGGTCCAGGAAGTCATCCAGGCCAGAGCGCCGGCGGTTTCGGCAATGTGGGAATAAAAAAAACGGGTGCGACATCCGACGTCGCACCCGCTGAAGAAAGCTTCTTTCAACTGTTTTTTCAGATCGCCCGAGCCGCAACAGCCTCCGGACGACGGGACAGCAAACTCACCAGCACAAAACTCACCAGGCCCACGCCCAGGCTGTAGTAGATCGGTGTATTGGCGTCCAAACCATCCTTGATCATGAACACCAACGCGGTCACAAAACCCAGGGTCATGGAGGTGATCGCCCCGGAAGTCGTCGCACGCTTCCAGAAAATCGCCCCGATCAGCGGGATCAACATGCCGCCCACCAACAGGTTGTACGCCAGGGTCAGTGCGCTGATCACATCACTCACCACCAGCGCGATACCCAACACAGCGATACCGGTCAGCAAGGTAAACAGACGGTTGATCTTCAAGCTTGACTGCTTGCCACCACGCAGGCGCGGCAGCAGGTCTTCGGTCAATACGGTGGAAGCGGCGAGCAAGCCGGCGCTGGCGGTGGACATCATCGCGGCCAGTGCAGCGGCGATCACCAGGCCGCGGATACCGTCGGGCAGCGAGACTTTGACGATGGCGGCGAACGCATTGTTGACGTTGTCCAGGTCCGGGATCAGTACGTGGGCGGCCATGCCGATCAGCGCACAGGCCAGGCCGTAGAGGATGCAGTAGAAACCGGCGAAGGTGCCTGCGTACTGGGCGACCTTTTCGTCACGGGCGGTGAACACCCGTTGCCAGATGTCCTGGCCGATCAGGATGCCGAAGAAGTAGATCATGAAGTAGGTGATGATGGTGTCCCAGCCGATTTCAGTGAAGCTGAAATTCGACGCGGGCAGCTTGGCCACCAATTCATCCCAACCGCCGACGCGGTACAGGCAGATTGGCAGCAGGATAAACATCAGGCCGACCGTCTTGATCACGAACTGCACGATGTCGGTCAGGGTCAGCGACCACATGCCGCCAATGGTCGAGTACACCACCACCACGCCACCGCCTACCAATACCGACATCCAGAACGGCAGGTCGAACAACACTTGCAGCACGGTGCCGATGGCCAGGATCGAGGTCACGCCGATCATCAGCGCGTAGGCCAGCATGATCACCGCACTGGCCTGGCGGGCCATGGGGTTGTAGCGTTTCTCCAGGACCTGGGTCACGGTGAAGATTTTCAGTTTCAGCAGCGGCTTGGCCAGGAACAGGTTCAGCGCAATGATCCCCGCGCCCAGCGCGGCGCACAGCCAGAAACCGGAAATACCATGTACATAGCCCAGGCGCACGGTGCCGACGGTGGACGCACCGCCCAGCACCGTGGCGGCCATGGTGCCCATGTACAGCGTCGGGCCGAGGTTGCGGCCGGCCACCAGGTAGTCTTCATGGGTCTTGGCGCGGCGCATGCCGTAGTAGCCGAGCACCAGCATGCCGGCGGCGTAGATGAGGACGACGAATAGATCTAAGGCCATGACGGCGAGTCTCCGATTATCTTTTTTATGTGGGGCTAAAGGGGGCTGTGTGGCGAGGGAGCTTGCTCCCGCTGGGCTGCGCGGCAGCCCCAATCCATTCCATGCAATTCATCAGGCGGCCTCGCGACTGCTGCGCAGTCGAACGGGAGCAGGCTCCCTCGCCACAGTCGGCCCGTAGACGGCAGCCGGTTCAGGGAACACGCGAAGCAGTGTCAGGTACACCAGCGAGGCCAGGCCCAGGGTCACCGGCAAGCTGATGTCGATGCCGTCGGCGAGGTTGCCCAGCGGCCCGACAAACTGCCCCGGCAGGTTGACGAAGCACAGGCCCACCAGCGCACTCGGGATCCAGGCCCCCAGGCCGCGCCAGTTCCAGCCATGGCTGAACCAGTAGCGCCCGCCGGTTTCGCCGCGAGTGAACACTTGCAGGTCATCCGGGCAGTAGTAACCCCGGCGCACGATCAGGCCGATGATCATCATCACCATCCACGGCGTGGTGCAGGTGATGATCAGCACGGCGAAGGTCGACACGCTCTGCACCAGGTTGGCGGCGAAACGTCCGATAAAGATGAAGGCAATCGACATCACCCCAATCAGCAGCGTTGCCTTGACCCGCGACAGCAGGCGCGGGAACACGCTGGACATGTCCAGGCCGGTGCCATACAGCGAGGTGGTGCCGGTGGACATGCCGCCGATCACCGCGATCAGGCACACCGGCAGGAAGAACCAGCTCGGTGCCACCGCCAGCAGGCCGCCGACATAGTTGTTGGCCGCGATATAGTCCGGTGCCTTGATTGCCACGATGGTCGCGGTGGCCAGGCCGAACAGGAACGGGATCAACGTGGCGATCTGCGCAAACACCACCGCCAGCATGATCCGCATCTTCGAGGTTTCCCGCGGGATGTAGCGCGACCAGTCGCCGAGGAACGCGCCGAAGGAAATCGGGTTGCTCATGGCCACCAGTGCTGCACCGATAAACGCCGCCCAGAAGCCGGTCTGGCCGAGGGCAACGGTGCCGGCGAAGTGGCTGTCGAAGGCCGGCGCGAAGGCGAAGATCCCCAGCAGGAACAGCAGGCTCGCCGCCCACACTGCGATGCGGTTGACCCACAGCATGAAGCGAAAGCCGTAGATGCACACCGTCAGTACCAGAATGGCGAACACGCCGTAGGCCAGGCCCAGGGTCAGGTCGGTTTCCGGCAAGCCCACCAGACGTTTCGCACCGCCCACCAGCGCATCGCCTGAACTCCATACCGACAGTGAGAAGAACGCGATAGCGGTCAGCAGCGACAGGAACGAGCCGACAATCCGCCCGTGCACACCAAAATGCGCACCGGAAGACACGGCGTTGTTGGTGCCATTGATCGGACCGAACAGACCCATGGGGGCGAGGATCACCGCACCCACCAGCACGCCCAGCACAATCGCCCAGACGCCGGCCTGGAACGACAAGCCAAACAGCACCGGAAAGCTCCCCAGCACCGCGGTGGCGAAGGTGTTGGCACCGCCGAAAATCAGGCGAAACAAATCCTTCGGCCCGGCGGTACGTTCGTGGTCCGGGATCTGTTCGACGCCGTTGGTTTCTATGTTGCGAATACTGTTTTCGTTGTTTTTATTATTCATGATCTGCTCCGATCACATTGGCTAATGGGGCGGCAGCCCTTCCGGCATAGCGGACAAATGTTCGTGACAGGCCAGCCACAGGCCTTCTTTTTGTTGTGTGCGATCCCCTTGCCGCTTGAAGACAATGGTCTCGCGTTCCTGGCTAAAGAATTGCTCCCCGTTCATGCGCAGCTCGGTGGCCACGTCATGCACAAATACCGCGACGTCACCGTGCAGGCTGACGAAAGCGTTGCTTGAGGTGCAGGACAGCACCTCAAACCCCTCGTCCCGGCGCCAGCTGTCCCACAACACCTGGTAGGCATCACGACTCAGCAGCGGCTGGGGGAGGGTGTAGAACACGAAGCTGGCGTCGGCACTGAACGCACCGAAGTAGGCGTCGCGATCATTGCGGGCGAAGGCCGACACCAGGTCGGCCGCGGCTTTTAATACCTCGGCCTGGGCGCTCATCAGCGGTGCGCCACGCCCGGCAATACGCAGAGCATTTCGTACAGCAGGTTGGCGCCCAGCAGCGAGGTGTTGCCGGTGGTGTCGTACGGCGGCGAAACTTCTACCAGGTCGCAACCAATCAGATCCAGGCCTTGGCAGCCGCGGATGATTTCAATCGCCTGGATCGTGGTCAAGCCACCGATTTCCGGGGTGCCGGTGCCGGGCGCCCAGGCTGGGTCGATGCCGTCGATATCGAAGCTCAGGTACACCGGGCCACCGCCGACTTTCTCGCGCACTTCAGCCATCAGGGGCGCCAGCGAGTGATGCCAGCATTCTTCGGCCTGGACCACACGGAAGCCCTGTTTGCGGCTCCAGTTGAAGTCTTCGGCGGTGTAGCCCTGGGCGCGCAGGCCGATTTGCACCACGCGGTCGCAATCCAGCAAGCCTTCTTCCACCGCGCGGCGGAAGGTGGTGCCGTGGGCGATTTTCTCGCCGAACATGTGGTCGTTGACGTCAGCGTGGGCATCGATGTGCACCAGCCCGACCTTGCCGTGTTTCTTGTGGATCGCCCGCAGGATCGGCAGGGTGATGGTGTGGTCGCCACCCAGGGTCATCGGGATCACATTGTGTTCGAGGATCTCGTCGTAGGCTTCTTCGATGATGCGTACGGCGTCCAGCAGGTTGAAGGTGTTGATCGCCACGTCGCCGATGTCGGCAACCGACAGCGAGTCAAACGGCGCGGCGCCGGTGGCCATGTTGTAAGGGCGGATCATCACCGATTCGGCGCGAATTTCCCGCGGCCCGAAACGGGTGCCGGCACGCAGGGAGGTGCCGATGTCCAGGGGCACGCCGACGAAGGCGGCATCCAGGCCCTTGGCCGATTGCAGATGGGGAAGACGCATCATGGTGGCGATGCCGGCGAAGCGCGGCATTTCGTTGCCGCCCAGTGGTTGGTGGAAAATCTTGTCCACGGGATTGCCTCATCGTTTTGTTTATTAGAAGCCGATTCTGCGAAATGCATGGGAAGGGAAGAATCGGCAGGGGCAAATACTTAGTTCAGATTTTTCTAAACTAATGCCTGAGGTAAACTCGGCTGCAACTGTAGGAGCTGGCTTGCCAGCGATGCAGGCGCCTCGGTGTAGCAGGCGCACCGAGTGGATTGCATCGCTGGCAAGCCAGCTCCTACAGGTTTTGTGTTACTTGGAGATCTTATGGCCAACGCCTTGCCCGACCTGAAACTCCTGCGCATCTTCGTCAGCGTCGTGCGGCACCAGGGTTTCGCCAATGCCCAGCACGAACTCAACCTGTCGACCTCGGCCATCAGCACTTACATGAGCCAGCTGGAAGCCGCGTTGGGCCTGGTGCTGTGCCATCGCGGGCGGGGCGGGTTCAGCCTCACCAGCAAGGGCGAGTTGTTCCATCAGGAAACCCTGCGCCTGCTGGGCGAGCTGGAAGGCTTCGAGCAATACGCCGCCGCGCTCAAAGGCGAACTGCGCGGCACCCTGAAACTCGGCGTACTCGACTCCACCGTCAGCGACAAGGCCTTGCCGTTTGCCGAAGTGATCGGCGCCTACAGTCAGGAACACCCGGCGGTGCATTTGCACCTGTCGGTGATGAGTCCTTACGAGTTGCAACTCGGCGTCCAGGACAATCGCCTGGACCTGGCCATCGGTGCGTTTTCCAACCGGATGAGCGGGCTGATCTATATGCCGCTGTACCGCGAACAGCACTGGCTGTATTGCAGCACCCGTCACCCATTGTTCAACGAGCGGCGCATTCCCGAACAAGTCATCACCCAGCAACGCATGGTCGGTCGTGGTTACTGGAGCCAGGCCGAACTGGCGCGTCACGGCTTCAAGCACAGCGCCGCCACGGTGGAAAGTATGGAGGCGCAATTGATCCTGGTGCTGTCCGGCGCCTACATCGGCTACCTCCCGGAACACTACGCCCAGGCCTGGGCCGACAAAGGGGATTTGCGGGTACTGCTGCCGGCGACCTTTGGTTACCAGGCGCCGTTCTCGATGATCATGCGCCGGGGCCGCAGCCGCGAACCCCTGATCCAGACCTTCCGCGATTTACTCAAAGCCCAGCTCAACCAGGCCTGAAAACCCATGTCCAGACCCCAATGCTCCCGCTGTCTGCGGCCCACCACCCATTGCCTGTGCGCGCTGATTCCGAGCCTGGATAGCCGCACCCGGGTGTTGCTGTTGCAGCACCCAAGTGAGGTCAATCACGCCTTGAATACCGCGCGGTTGGCGGCGCTGGGCTTGGTGAATGCGCAGTTGGTGGTGGGGGAGGTGTTTGAGGATTTGCAGGCGTTGTTGAATCCGCCGGGTTATCAGGCGCGTCTGTTGTTTCCGGACGAAAATGCCCAACCCTTGCAGGCCTATACGCCATCCGACGAACCGTTGCTGTTGGTGGTGCCGGACGGTACCTGGCGCAAGGCGCGCAAGTTGCTGCACCTCAATCCTTTATTGGCGGCGCTGCCTCGGGTGACGCTGGCGGAAGGCGCCGTGTCCCGTTATCGGCTGCGCAAGGCACCGGGGCCTGGAGCGTTGTCGACGGTGGAGGCCATCGTGCAGGCGTTGCAAGTGCTTGAAGCGCCCACCTCATTTGAGCCGCTGCTGAAACCGTTCGAGGCATTGATCGAAGGACAGATTGCCGCGATGGGCGATGAAGTGTTCCAGAGAAACCACGGCCCCGCCTGACTTATTCCATTAAGCGATAAGCACCACACTTTGCGTGATATGGCCCGCCAGCCTTTCCCGGTATGATGGTCGCCCCCGCAGTCTGGATTGCGAATACGCCATGACCTTGCAGTACCCCACCATCGCCGATTGCGTCGGCAACACCCCGCTGGTCCGCTTGCAGCGCTTGCCGGGCAACACCAGCAATACCTTGTTGCTCAAGCTCGAAGGGAACAACCCGGCCGGCTCGGTCAAGGACCGCCCGGCGTTGTCGATGATCACCCGCGCCGAGTTGCGTGGGCAGATCAAGCCCGGCGACACCCTGATCGAAGCCACCTCCGGTAACACCGGGATTGCCCTGGCCATGGCCGCGGCGATCAAGGGCTACAAGATGGTCCTGATCATGCCCGACAACGGCAGCGCCGAGCGCAAGGCGGCGATGACCGCCTACGGCGCCGAGTTGATCCTGGTCACCCAGGAAGAAGGCATGGAAGGCGCCCGCGACCTCGCCGAGCGTATGGCTGCCGAAGGCCGTGGCCTGGTGCTGGACCAGTTCGCCAACGGCGACAACCCCGAGGCGCACTACACCACCACTGGCCCGGAAATCTGGCGCCAGACCCAGGGCACCATCACTCACTTCGTGAGTTCGATGGGCACCACCGGCACCATCATGGGCAATTCGCGCTACCTCAAGGAGCAGAATCCCGAGATCCAGATCGTCGGCCTGCAACCGATGGAAGGCGCAGCGATCCCGGGGATCCGTCGTTGGCCCGAAGAGTACTTGCCGAAGATCTACAACGCGGCTCGCGTCGATCGCATCATCGACATGGCCCAGCGTGAAGCCGAAGACACCACCCGCCGCCTGGCCCGTGAAGAAGGGATCTTCTGCGGCGTGTCGTCCGGTGGCGCCGTGGCCGGGATGTTGCGCTTGTCCCAGGAGTTGGAAAACGCGGTGATCGTCGCGATCATCTGTGACCGTGGCGACCGTTACCTGTCGACCGGCATTTTCGACGCGCCCAACTGATGGCCAAGCACGAGAGAGGCCTGCGCTTCCAACCGACGGGCGGCAGCCGGGCCCCACAGATTCCTGTAGGCAAGAAGCAGCGCCTGACCATCGAGCGCCTGGCCAACGACGGCCGTGGCATTGTGTTCTTTGAAGGCCGCACCTGGTTTGTCGTGGGTGCGCTGGCCGGTGAAGAGGTGGAAGCGCGGGTGTTGGGCGCCCACGGCAAAGTGGTCGAGGCGCGCACCGAGCGCGTATTTACCGCCAGCGAACTGCGCCGTCCGGCACCCTGTGTGCACGCCGGCCGCTGTGGCGGTTGCAGCCTGCAACACTTGCCCCATGACGAACAACTCGCCCTGAAACAGCGCATGCTCGCCGAGCAATTATCCCGTGTGGCCGGTGTCGAACCCCAGGAGTGGGCCGCGCCTTTGAGTGGGCCGGAATTCGGCTATCGTCGCCGCGCCCGCGTGGCCGTGCGCTGGGATGCCAAGGCGAAGAAACTCGAGGTCGGCTTTCGTGCCGTGGCCAGCCAGGACATCGTCGCCATCGACGATTGCCCGGTGCTGGTACAGGCCTTGCAACCGATCATGCAGCGTTTGCCCAACATGCTGCGGCGCTTGAGCAAGCCTCAGGCATTGGGGCATGTGGAATTATTCAGTGGTTCGTCGATTGCCGTGTTGTTGCGACACATGGCGCCCTTGTCCGAAGCGGACCTGACGATCCTGCAGGAATTTTGCACGTTCCATGAAGCCCAACTGTGGCTGCATGGCGAGGGCCAGCCGCAACCGGTCGAACCAGACCAGGCCTTGGGCTACCGTCTGGAACCGTGGGATCTGCAGTTGGCGTACCGCCCGGGAGACTTTGTGCAGGTCAACGCCGGGGTCAACCAGGCGATGGTCGCCCAGGCCCTGGATTGGCTGGCGCCAAAGCCCGACGAGCGGGTGCTGGATTTGTTTTGTGGCTTGGGCAACTTCGCCTTGCCGCTGGCCCGCCAAGTGCGGGAAGTGGTGGCGGTGGAAGGCGTGCAGGCCATGGTGGACCGGGCGGCACAGAATGCCGTCAGCAATAATTTGCATAATGTTCAGTTTTTTCAGGCCGATTTGTCCCAGCCTTTGACCGACGCGGAATGGGCCAAACAGGGCTTTTCTGCGGTACTCTTGGACCCACCCCGCGATGGTGCCCTGGAGGTTGTGCGCAAGCTCGCTACCCTGGGGGCTGATCGCCTGGTGTATGTGTCCTGCAATCCGGCAACGCTGGCGCGGGACACGGTCGAGTTGGTCAAGCAAGGCTACCGGCTAAAACGTGCCGGGATCCTCGACATGTTTCCCCAGACGGCCCATGTCGAGGCCATGGCGTTATTTGAAGCGGGCTAGGATGCCCGTTTAATCCGACTGGCCTGCATCTCCTGGGCCTGTGACCTGCCAGGGAGCGTGCACAAGCTTTTTTTGTAAAGCAGGTCAGCGATGATTTTGACGCACTAAAAGGTGCGTCGTAGGGAAGGTAAGCAAGATGGTACAGGTGAGAGCACACCAGCCGATCAACACCGACGGCAGTATCAATCTCGAGGCATGGCTGGATCATGCCATCAGTGTCGACCCGGCACTGGACCGTGAAGCCTTGAAAGCAGCCTGCGAGTTCGCTCGTGAGTCTGAACAGCAAGACAATGCGGCGAAGAACCTGTGGGCCGAAGGCACTTCAAGCTTTCGCACCGGGTTGGAAATCGCCGAGATCCTCGCCGATCTCAAGCTCGATCAGGATTCGCTGATCGCGGCGGTGCTGTATCGCGGCGTGCGCGAAGGGCACATTCAGTTGCCCACCATCAGCCAGCGTTTCGGCACCGTGGTGGCCAAGCTGATCGACGGCGTGCTGCGCATGGCGGCGATCAGTGCCAGCCTCAGCCCGCGCCAGTCGATGGTGCTGGGCACCCAGGGCCAGGTGGAAAACCTGCGCAAGATGCTGGTGGCGATGGTCGACGACGTGCGCGTCGCCTTGATCAAGCTGGCCGAGCGTACCTGCGCGATTCGGGCGGTGAAAACCGCCGACGACGAAAAGCGCAACCGCGTCGCCCGCGAGGTGTTCGACATCTACGCGCCGCTGGCCCACCGCCTGGGCATCGGCCATATCAAGTGGGAACTGGAGGACTTGTCCTTCCGTTACCTCGAACCCGATCAATATAAACAGATTGCCACGCTGCTCCATGAGCGGCGGCTGGACCGTGAGCGCTTTATCGCCGACGTGATGAGCCAGTTACGCACGGAATTGCAGGCCACCGGCGTTGAAGCCGACATCAGCGGCCGGGCCAAACACATCTATTCCATCTGGCGCAAAATGCAGCGCAAGGGCCTGGCCTTCAGCCAGATCTACGACGTGCGCGCCGTGCGTGTGCTGGTGCCGGAAATGCGCGACTGCTACACCGCGCTGGGTATCGTGCACACGCTGTGGCGGCACATCCCCAAGGAATTCGACGACTACATCGCCAACCCCAAGGAAAACGGTTACCGCTCATTGCACACGGCAGTGATCGGCCCCGAGGGCAAGGTGCTGGAAGTACAGATCCGCACCCACGCGATGCACGAAGAGGCGGAGCTGGGCGTATGCGCTCACTGGCGCTACAAGGGCACCGACGTCAAGGCCGGGTCGAACCAGTACGAAGAGAAAATCTCCTGGTTGCGCCAGGTGCTGGAGTGGCACGAAGAGCTGGGCGACATCGGCGGTTTGGCCGACCAGCTGCGGGTAGATATCGAACCTGACCGGGTCTACATCTTCACCCCCGACGGCCACGCGATCGACCTGCCCAAGGGCGCCACACCGCTGGATTTTGCGTACCGGGTGCACACCGAGATCGGCCACAACTGCCGTGGCGCCAAGATCAACGGGCGCATCGTGCCGCTCAACTACAGCCTGCAGACCGGTGAACAGGTCGAGATCATTACCAGCAAGCACGGTACGCCGAGCCGCGACTGGCTGAACCCGAACCTGGGCTACATCACCACGTCCAGGGCGCGGGCGAAGATCGTCCACTGGTTCAAATTGCAGGCGCGCGACCAGAACGTCGCCGCCGGCAAGACCTTGCTCGAGCGCGAATTGGCACGCCTGGGCCTGCCGCAGGTGGACTTCGACAAGCTGGCCGAAAAGGCCAACATGAAGATCGCCGAAGACATGTTCGCCGCCCTCGGTGCCGGCGATCTGCGCCTGGCGCAGTTGGTCAACCTGGCCCAGCAACTGGTTGAGCCGGAGCGTGGCAGCGAGCAGCTGGAACTGATTCCACGCAAGGCCACCGGCTACAAGCCGGGCAAGCGCGGCGATATCCAGATCCAGGGCGTCGGCAACCTGATGACGCAAATGGCCGGCTGCTGCCAGCCATTGCCGGGCGACGCCATCGTCGGTTACATCACTCAGGGCCGCGGGGTGAGCATTCACCGCCAGGACTGTGCCTCGGTGTTGCAACTGGGCGGGCGCGAGCCGGAGCGGATCATCCAGGTCAGTTGGGGCCCGGTGCCGGTGTTGACCTATCCGGTGGACATCATCATTCGTGCCTACGACCGTTCCGGGCTGCTGCGTGATGTGTCGCAGGTGCTGCTCAATGAGCGGATCAACGTGCTGGCGGTCAACACCCGCTCGAACAAAGAGGACAACACGGCGCTGATGTCCCTGACCATCGAGATTCCGGGGCTGGACGCGTTGGGTCGGTTGCTGGGGCGTATTTCCCAGTTGCCGAACATCATTGAGACCCGGCGTAATCGCACGCCATGAGTAGCTGGATGAGCGCGGACTGAAATGTGGGAGCGGGCTTGCTCGCGAAGGCGATGTGTCTGTCAAATATCAGGTAACTGACACGACGCCTTCGCGAGCAAGCCCGCTCCCACATTTGATCCTCAGCGTTCCCACTTCTGCGGAAAGAGACTGATGTATTCACTTGAAGACCTGCTGCACCTGATGAACCGCCTGCGCGACCCGCAATACGGTTGCCCGTGGGACATCAAGCAAACCTACGCCACTATCGTCCCCCACACCCTGGAAGAAGCCTACGAAGTCGCCGATGCGATCGAGCGCGGGGATTTTGATCACCTGCAAGGTGAGCTGGGCGACCTGTTGTTCCAGGTGGTGTATTACAGCCAGCTGGCGCGGGAAGAAGGGCGCTTCGAATTCGCCGGGGTGATCGACAGCATTACCCGCAAGTTGATTCGCCGTCACCCGCATGTGTTTCCCACGGGAGACTTGTACGCGCCGCTGGATATTCCGCAGCTGAGCGAAGAGCAGGTCAAGCAGCGTTGGGAAGAAATAAAGGCCGAGGAGCGTGCGGAAAAATCCGACGCACCGGAGCAACTGTCCTTGCTGGACGATGTGCCCACAGCCTTGCCGGCGCTTTCCCGCGCCGCCAAATTGCAAAAGCGCGCCGGGCAGGTGGGTTTCGACTGGCCGGCCGCGTTGCCCGTGGTGGATAACGTGCGCGAAGAGCTGGATGAAGTGCTCGAAGCCATGGCCGATAACGACCCGGCAGCCATCGCCGATGAAGTAGGTGACCTGCTGTTTGCGGCGGTCAACCTGGCCCGTCACCTCCAGGTCGACCCGGAAGCAGCCTTGCGTTTAGCCAACGCTAAATTCGAACGACGTTTCCGATTTATCGAACAGGCATTGCGCGAGACCCACCGTCCCATAGAAGATTGCACCCTCGAAGAGTTGGACGCCCTGTGGGGTGAAGCCAAACGCCAGGAAAAGAATCTGTCCAGCTGCGGCTGAGCCGTTGCCCAAGTGAGTAAGCACCATGAGCATTTCCCTTCGCGACCAGTTGCTCAAAGCAGGCCTGGTCAACCAAAAGCAGGCCAAGCAGGTCGGCAAAGAGAAACAGAAACAGCAGCGCCTGGTGCATAAAGGCCAGGCCGAAGCGGACGACAGCCAGGCGCGCCTGGCCATCCAGGCGCATGCCGAAAAGGTCAAGCGCGACCAGGAGCTGAACCGTCAGCAGCAGGAAAAGGCCGAGGCTAAGGCCCGCGTTGCGCAGGTCAAGCAATTGATCGAAACCTCGCGCCTGCCCAAGCTGACCACCGAGGACTACTACAACTTCGTGGATGACAAGAAGGTCAAGCGCCTGTCGGTCAACACGCTGATGCGTAACAAGCTGAGCAACGGCTCCCTGGCGATCGTGCATCACGGTGGCGGTTACGAGGTGATCCCGCGCGAAGCCGCGCTGAAGATCCAGGAGCGGGCGCCAGAGCGCATCGTCCAGATGAACGTGCTGACCGAAAGCCAGGTGCCGGATGAGGATGATCCGTACGCCGCCTACCAGATCCCTGATGACCTGATGTGGTAATGCGTTAGAAACACACATTGTGGCGAGACGGCTTGTTGTGGCGAGGGAGCTTGTTGTGGCGAGGCAGCTTGCTCCCGCTGGGGCGCGAAGCGCCCCCAAAATCCCAACCCCCAACCCCAAAAACACAAACCCCGCTCAAAAGGCGGGGTTTGTGTTTATAGACACTCCAGCTGCGTGGGGCTGGTTATCTACAGGATTTCAGAGTTTCAGGAGCTTTGCGCCTGGCGTTTCATCTCAAGGGTCTCGAGCTCGTTTTTATAATTATGAGCTTCGGCCTCGTCGTGAAACATGCCGACCAGCAGGTCTTGCTGGTGTACATCCCAGATGTGAATCCCGTGGGCTACTGCTTCATGGGACATATGTTCATCGTCGCGTTCAGTTACTTTTACAGTCATCTGCTTGCTCCAATCTCTGGTTGATCTGCGGCAAGGCGTCGCAGGCCTTTGTTATATGATTTGTTAGCTTGCTAAGTAAATAACCAGGAATTGCAACACACCTTTACAGAAAATGGAGTAATCCCGCGAGCCCACGGAAACCGCGACATTGCGTCGCAGGGTGCTGAGTTTTATGACAAAAGTTTCATGTTGGCGTCAGGCGACAGGCGAAAAAAAGCCCCGCGTACGCGAGGCTCTTTCATTGCGCAGAGGATCAGCTGCCTTTGACAGCCTTGCCGTCAACGGTACCGTCTTGCAGCATGATGTTGTATTCCTTGCCGTCAGTCTCGACCTGGCGCAGGGCAACCAGGATGCCGCCCCAGTCCTTGGCAAACCACATTTGGGTAATGCGCTTGCTTTGAGTCGGGTCACGCACGCGCTCGACCTTGATCGCATCGATGGAGCCGGCTTTGGTCTGGACCTTTTCCGGGCCGATCACGCGGAAGTCGTAGGTATCGACATCAGTGCCTTCGACGACGTTGTAGCTCATGCTTTTCTTGCCGGCTGCCACATCGCGCTGCAATGCCAGCTGGTAGGTCGACTTGTCGAGCATGCCGCTTTGAAGGGCCACGTTGACCGGGTCCTTGTTTTCAAAGCCGGTGACTTTCTGTGGCCGTCTGATCGAAGTCGAGGTTGATCTTCTTCGTCTTGCCCAGGCCACCGCGTTCGAAGGTGTAGCTCACCGGTTGCAGGGCGTCTTTGTCGAAGCGGATCACGCTGGTTTCAGTCAGGCTGGCGATCATCATGGAAGCCTTGAAATTCAAGGTCCAGCTGCCGTTGTCATTCTTGGTCAGGCTGCGTTCTGCCGAACCACTCATGGGCAACTGTTTCCAGTCGGCGGTGTAGCTGGCGGAGAAAGGGTGAAGGTCTGCCGCTTGCACGGCAGGCAAGGCGAACAGCGCAAAAGCGAAGAGCAGGGCGCGACGCATAAAGTCTCCTAGGTTCGAATCAAGTGGCCGCTGGCCGCAAGTAACTGACCGTCCAATAATGCACCGTGGTCGCCAAGAATCAACCGCCCCTCAGCGAACCAGCGAACAGCCAGCGGGTAAATCCTGTGTTCCTGGGTGTGAACCCGTTGCGCAAGCGTCTGCGCAGAGTCCGCAGACTCTACCGGAACTACTGCCTGTACGACCAGAGGCCCGCCATCGAGTTCCTCGGTGACAAAGTGCACGCTGCAGCCGTGCTCGGTGTCGCCGGCCTCCAGGGCACGCTGGTGGGTGTGTAACCCTTTGTATTTTGGCAGCAGGGACGGGTGGATATTC
The DNA here is from genome assembly GCF_030815935.1 of Pseudomonas sp. W2I6. Taxonomy (NCBI): domain Bacteria; kingdom Pseudomonadati; phylum Pseudomonadota; class Gammaproteobacteria; order Pseudomonadales; family Pseudomonadaceae; genus Pseudomonas; species Pseudomonas sp. W2I6. The sequence goes on from NZ_JAUSXJ010000001.1 coordinate 791,669, forward strand.
AGCAGACGCCCGTTGTAGTGACGCACGAAGTCAGCGCTGAGAATGCGCATGAAGCCGGCCAGTACCACGAGTTTGGGGTTGAAGGCGTCGATCAGTTCGATCAAGGCGCTGTCGAAGGCCTCGCGGCCTTCAAAAGCCTTGTGATCCAGGGAGCGGGTGTCGATACCTGCGTCCCTGGCGCGTTGCAGGCCGTAGGCGTCGCTGCGGTTGGAAATCACCGCAGCGATGCGCACCGGGCTGTCGCCGGCGCGCGTGCTGTCGATCAGGGCCTGCAAGTTACTGCCGGTGCCGGAGAGCAGCACCACGACATCACAGGTTGCAGGCATCAGTGCGCCTTAAGGTTCTTCAGTTCAACCTGAGCCGCGCCTTCAGGGGCGGTAGCGATCTGGCCGATGACCCAAGGCTGTTCGCCGGCTTCACGCAATACGTTCAGCGCGCTTTCAACGTGCTCTTGAGCCACGCAGATGACCATGCCCACGCCGCAGTTCAGCACGCGGTGCATCTCGGTTTCGTTGACGTTGCCTTTCTCTTGCAGCCAGTCGAAGACTGCCGGGCGCTGCCAGCTGGCCACGTCGACAATCGCCTGGGCGCCTTCAGGCAGTACGCGCGGGATGTTGTCCAGCAGGCCGCCACCGGTGATGTGGGCCATGGCCTTGACCGCGCCGGTGTCCTTGATCAGCTTGAGCAACGGCTTCACGTAGATGCGGGTCGGGGCCATCAGCAGGTCGGTCAAGGGCTTGCCGTCGAGCTGGATGGTTTCGATGTCGGCGCCGGACACTTCGATGATCTTGCGGATCAGCGAGTAGCCGTTGGAGTGCGGGCCGGACGATGGCAGGGCCAGCAGGGCGTCACCGGCAGCCACCTTGGAGCCGTCGATGATTTCGGATTTTTCGACAACGCCGACGCAGAAACCGGCCAGGTCGTAGTCTTCGCCTTCGTACATGCCTGGCATTTCAGCGGTTTCGCCGCCGACCAGGGAGCAGCCGGACAGTTCGCAGCCAGCGCCAATGCCGGTGACCACCTGGGTAGCGGTCTCGACGTTGAGCTTGCCGGTGGCGTAGTAGTCAAGGAAGAACAGCGGCTCGGCGCCGCACACCACCAGGTCGTTCACGCACATGGCAACCAGGTCGATGCCGATGCTGTCGTGCTTGTTCAGGTTCAGTGCCAGGCGCAGCTTGGTGCCCACACCGTCGGTGCCGGAGACCAATACAGGCTGCTTGTAGCCGGCCGGGATCTCGCAGAGGGCGCCAAAACCGCCCAGGCCGCCCATGACTTCGGGGCGCGCAGTGCGCTTGGCGACGCTCTTGATGCGTTCGACCAATGCTTCACCGGCGTCGATGTCTACACCGGCGTCCTTGTAGCTCAGGGAGGGTTGCTTGCTCATGATCCAGGCCTTTAGGGGGGATTCAGGGGTAACGACCGAATGCGGCGGGTGTACCGAAACCTGAAGTTTCAGCACGGCCTGCCATTGACGGTCTGCGAAGGCGCGCGATTTTATCAGGCTTGAGGGGCAGCGGCCATCCTCGGGCCGACGGGCAGGGGCAATAGCTGTTAAAAAAATCGCTAATCGAGTCGGTCACAGGCCCTATTAAGGTATAGCCTTTAACTCGCTATCGTTATGACAGTACAAAAACTTGCCGAGACCCTGTGAATGTTTTGCCGGTCGCTGTGGTCACAGCCTTGCTCAACAGTGTTCACGCGGTCTGTTCCAACCGCTTATTTGCCGTTCGGGAATCTTCTTTCATGGGTCTGAGTAAATATTTTTTTGTGGGCTGCTTGTCGTTGGTCAGCCTGGCGAGTCATGCCGAAACCCTCAATGGTCTCTATCAAGTGCTGGAGCCGGTCAGCAGTCAGTCTCCCCAGGAGCGCGACCAGGCGACCCAGCGTGCCCTGCAAACCCTGGTGATCCGCCTGACCGGCGACGCCAAGGCCGCCGATGGCCCGGGCCTGGCGGCGATCCGCAAAGACCCGCAACAAATCATCAGTCAGTACGGCTACGACGCCGGCCCGCCGGAAAGCCTGCAGGTGGATTTCGACCCGGTCAGCACCGACCGCGCGTTGCGTGGCGCGGGCCTGGCGCTGTGGGGCAGCAATCGGCCATCGATCCTCGGTTGGTGGCTGAACGATTCCGTCGAAGGCAGCAGCCTGGTCGGTGATGGCCAGGCCGTCGCCCAGCCGCTGCGCCGCGCGGCCCAGCACCGTGGTTTGCCGCTGCGTCTGCCATTGGGTGACCTGGACGAACAGATCGTCGCCACCGCCCCGAATCTTGAAAGCCCTGACGCCACACCGCTGCGCGCCGCGTCCGAGCGTTATGGTGCCGATGCCTTGCTGGCGGTGCATGCTCGCGAAGATGGCGGCCAATGGTCGGCCAAATGGCGCCTGTGGCTGGGGGATAAAAGCGAGCAGGGCACCGCCACCGGCACGGATACTGCCGCATTGGCTGACGCCGTGCTGCTGGCCGTCAGCGAACGCCTGGCACCACGCTTTGCGGTCAAGGCCGGCGCTGCCACCAGTGATCAGTTGCTGGAAGTGCAGGGCATGAATCTCGAGCATTACGCCGCCCTCGGCCATCTGCTGGAACCGTTCGGTGCCCAGCCAGTGCGCGTGGACGGCACTCGCATCGTTTATCGGGTGAATGGCAGCGCCGAGCAGCTGCGCACCCAGTTGAGCCTGGCCAAGTTGCAGGAAATCCCGGCAGGTGAAGCTCCGGCTCCGCAGCCGGTGGTAGAAGGCGCGCAACCGGCACCGGTCGAGCCGACGCCGCAGCTACGTTTTCATTGGTAAGTGTTCTTCCTTCTTATATAGAAGCAGGAAGCAAATAACAGAGGGAGTGGTTTATGGCGGATACGCGTCGTTGGGTGTGGCTTGGCGGGATTGTCCTGCTGTGCGTTTTTGTGTTCCTGCTGCATTCGATCCTGACGCCGTTCCTGGTCGCGTTACTGCTGGCCTACCTGTTCGATCCGGTGGTGGATCGCCTGGAAAAGCTCGGCCTGTCACGTACCTGGGGCGTGGTGGCGGTGTTTGCGTTGTTCACCTTGATCATCACGGCGCTGGTCCTGGTGCTGGTGCCGATGTTGGCCAAGCAGCTGTTCAAGCTCTATGAGCTGGCGCCGCAGATGCTCGACTGGCTGCAACACACGGCCATGCCGTGGGCGCAGGCCAAGCTGGGGCTGGCAGACGGCTTCTGGAAGTTCGACAAGGTCAAGGCGGCCATCAGCGAGCACATGGGCCAGACCACCGACATTGTCGGCGTGGTGCTGAGCCAGGCGACGGCGTCGAGCCTGGCGCTGATTGGCTGGCTGACCAACCTGGTGCTGATCCCGGTCGTGGCGTTCTACCTGCTGCGGGACTGGGACATCATGATGGCCAAGATCCGCGGCCTGCTGCCGCGCGACCGTGAGGAGCGCATTGTCTCCCTGGCCGAGGAGTGTCATGAGGTGCTCGGCGCCTTCGTCCGTGGCCAGTTGCTGGTGATGCTGGCGCTGGGGATCATCTACGCGGCGGGGTTGATGGCGATCGGCTTGGAACTGGGGCTGTTGATCGGCCTGATCGCCGGCCTGGCAGCCATCGTGCCTTATATGGGCTTTGTGATTGGTATCGGTGCGGCGCTGGTGGCCGGGTTGTTCCAGTTCCACGGCGACCTGTACCCGATGCTCGGGATTGTCGCGGTGTTCATGGTCGGCCAGGCCCTGGAAGGCATGGTGCTGACGCCGTTGCTGGTGGGCGACCGGATCGGCCTGCATCCGGTGGCGGTGATCTTTGCGATCCTGGCGGGCGGCGAGCTGTTCGGCTTTACCGGCATCCTGCTGGCGCTGCCGGTGGCGGCGGTGATCATGGTGCTGGTGCGCCATGTGCACGACTTGTACAAGGACTCGGACATGTACGCCGGAACCGACGAACCGGAGTTATAACCGCAGCATCACAAACCCGGCTCAAGGCCGGGTTTGTCATTTATCGGCTCTGGCGTTTCGCCATTGCGTCAAACATTCCTCACCAAATCCAACAAGTTAACGCAAACCTTTGATTTTGCTTGTGGTCTGCTGCATTGTGCGCCCGGCGTCACGGGTATAAACTTTGCAAACTTTACACAGAGGTCACTAACGGTTCGATTGGAACCGTTCAGTCAGCATGAAACCGATTCAGCTGCCCCTAGGTGTGCGTCTGCGTGACGACGCCACCTTTATCAATTACTACCCAGGTGCCAATGCCGCTGCACTCGGCTATGTCGAGCGGCTCTGCGAAGCCGACGCCGGGTGGACCGAAAGCTTGATCTACCTCTGGGGCAAGCACGGCGTGGGGCGTACCCACTTGTTACAGGCCGCTTGCCTGCGCTTCGAACAGATGGGTGAACCGGCGGTGTACCTGCCGCTGGCGGAGCTGCTGGACCGCGGTATCGAGATCCTCGACAACCTTGAACAATACGAACTGGTCTGCCTGGACGATTTGCAGGCAGTGGCGGGGCGGGCAGATTGGGAAGAGGCACTGTTCCATCTGTTCAACCGCTTGCGTGACAGCGGCCGGCGCTTGTTGATTGCCGCCTCCACCTCGCCACGTGAGCTGCCGGTGAAGCTGGCGGACTTGAAGTCGAGGCTGACCCTGGCGCTGATTTTCCAGATGCGCCCGTTGTCCGACGAAGACAAACTGCGGGCCCTGCAACTGCGTGCTTCGCGCCGCGGGTTGCACCTGACCGATGAAGTCGGGCATTTTATTCTCACTCGCGGTACACGCAGCATGAGCGCACTGTTCGACTTGCTCGAACAGCTCGACCAGGCTTCCTTGCAAGCCCAGCGCAAGCTGACTATTCCCTTCCTCAAAGAAACCCTGGGCTGGTAGCCAGCCCTTTAAAGCCGGGGCTTTCGGCAAATTACAGGCGCCAGAAAACCTGCGTTTGGGCCGTTTTGGCCACGCAAATGGCTGGCATAGGGTGTTAAGGGCTTAGATGTCATAGTCCAAACAAGAAGTCACATAGATCACGATTGAATTTGCAAATCGATGTGATAGAAGGCATAGTCTCGGCTTCTTTACACATCAGCCACGGTCGTGCCCATGCTAAATCGCTTCGCACCCCTCGTGCCTCTCGCACTCGTTACCCTGTTGTTTGGTTGCGCCACCCACACTCAAAACGTGGCTGAGCAGCAAAAACCAGTACAGCAGTCCCAGGCAAAATTCGTTGCGTCGCAGTCTTCCACTGTTTATCAGGAAGAGATCGCAACTGAAAAAGAACTCGCCGACTTCGCCGGCGCCAAGCCTTACCAGCTTCCAGTTCTGGCCGACAGCATTCTCGAACGCGGCATGTCCCTGATCGGTACCCGTTACCGTTTCGGCGGTACCTCTGAAGCCGGTTTCGACTGCAGCGGTTTCATCGGCTACCTGTTCCGCGAGGAAGCCGGCATGAACCTCCCGCGTTCCACCCGCGAAATGATCAACGTGGATGCACCGTTGGTCGCGCGGAACAACCTCAAGCCCGGTGATCTGCTTTTCTTTAGTACGGCTGGCCGTGGTCGTGTCAGCCACGCCGGTATCTACCTGGGCGACAACCAGTTTATCCACTCCAGCAGCCGCCGCAGCGGTGGTGTGCGAGTCGACAACCTGGGTGACAGCTACTGGAGCAAAACCTTCATCGAAGCCAAGCGCGCCCTGGCGATGGCCCCGACTACCGTTACCGCCAGCAAGTAAAGTTAAAGTGATACTTGAAGTTTGACGTGTAAGCGCTAGAATCCCTGGACATTGTTGTAAATTGATCGCGCGAGCTTTGCTTGCGCGTTCTGTTTTTCAACGTTCGGCAGCGAAAGCCGCATCCAGATCAGGATTGTTCTGCCCATGTCGACCTCGGCCCGCCTAATTCTTCTCGTTTGCGCCGCGCTGCTCAGCGCCTGCGCAAGCCGTCCACCGCCTGCTCCCGTGGCCGTCAAGCCCAAGCCGGTGTTCAACACCTATGCCACCCAAAGTTTCTCGCCTGCGGCCGAAGACGTGCTTTTTCGTGCGCTGGGCCTGGTCGGCACGCCTTATCGTTGGGGCGGCAACACGCCGGACTCGGGGTTTGATTGCAGTGGCTTGATCGGTTTCGTCTACCGTGACGCGGCGGGCATCTCCTTGCCACGTACCACCCGCGAGCTGATCGTGATGCGCGCCCAGGACGTGAGCGAAAACAACCTGCAGACCGGTGACCTGATCTTCTTCGCCACGGGTGGCGGCTCGCAGGTCAGCCACGCCGGGATCTACGTGGGAGAAGGGCGCTTTGTGCATGCGCCGCAGACCGGCGGTACGGTGAAGCTGGACACGCTGTCCAAAGCCTATTGGCAAAACGCCTACCTGAGCGCCAAGCGTGTGTTGCCAGCCGAGCACCTGGCACGAAACCCCTAGGAAAACACGAAACCAAATGTGGGCGCGGGCTTGCTCGCGAATGCGGTGGATCAGTCGACAACAAGCTGACTGACACACTGCATTCGCGAGCAAGCCCGCTCCCACATTTGTTTTGGGGTGTTTGCGAAGCTGGCTATTTAGCCGCCGACACTCGCCACACCTTGTTCCCCACGTCATCCGCCACCAGCAAATCCCCCTGCTTGTCGATCACCACGCCGACCGGGCGGCCCATGGCTTTCTCATCGCTATTGAGGAACCCGGTCAGCACATCCACCGGCTGGCCTTTGGGTTTGCCGCCTTCAAACGGCACGAAGATCACCTTGTAGCCACTGTGTGGCTTGCGGTTCCACGAACCATGCTGGCCGATAAACGCGCCATTGCTGAATTGCGCCGGTAGCTTGCTGCCCTCGGCAAAGGTCAGTCCCAGGGAGGCTGTGTGCGGGCCTACCGCGTAGTCCGGGGCAATCGCCTTGGCTACCAGTTCCGGGTTCTGCGGACTCACCCGCACATCCACGTGCTGCCCGTAGTAACTGAAGGGCCAGCCATAGAACGCGCCATCCTTGACCGAGGTGATGTAGTCCGGCACCAGGTCGCTGCCGATTTCATCGCGCTCATTGACCGCCGTCCACAGCTTGCCGCTTTGCGGTTCCCAAGCCATGCCGTTGGGGTTGCGCAGGCCAGAGGCGAAGATACGGTGCTGGCCGGTAGCACGGTCCACTTCCCAGATCGCCGCGCGGCCTTGTTCGGCTTCCAGGCCGTTTTCCGCGACGTTGCTGTTGGAGCCCACGCTGACGTACAACTTGCTGCCGTCCTGGCTCGCGACCACGTTCTTGGTCCAGTGATGGTTGATGCTGCCGCCCGGCAAGTCGGTCACCGTGGTGCCGGCTTCCTTGATCGAGGTTTCGCCTGGCTGATAGGGGAAGCGCAGCAGCTTGTCCGAATCGGCCACATACAGGTCGTTGCCCACCAGTGTCATGCCGAACGGCGAGTTCAGGTTCTCCAGGAACACCGTGCGGGTTTCGGCTATGCCGTCGTGGTCGGCGTCCCGCAGCAGGGTGATGCGGTTGGGGCTCGGCACGGCGGCCCCGGCGCGGCCCATGACTTTCTCCATCACCCAGCCACGAATACCCTTGGAATCGTCCGGCTTGGGTGGCGCATTGGTTTCTGCCACCAGCACATCGCCATTGGGCAGCACATACAGCCAGCGCGGATGGTCCAGGCCTTCGGCAAACGCCGCTACTTGAGTGCCTGCCGCCGCCGTTGGCTTGGTGCCTTCGGGCCAGCCGATGGCCGGGGCGATATTCACCGTGGGGATCAGGGTTTTATTCGGTTCCGGCAGTTTGGGCGAGGGCCCGGTGCCGTCGGACACTTGCAGGGTAGAGCTTTCGCCGCAGGCGGCGAGGGTGCCGGCGAGCATGATCAGTAGGGCAAGTCGGGTCTTGTGCATGGTTTTCTCCTTAATACCTGTAGCGGTAGAGGCACACAGCGGCCCGATGGTTCACGCGCATGTCCGGCTTTAATTGACGCTCCACCCCCAACCCACTAACCTTCGCGGCTTGTTTCAGGTGCTCTGTGGCGTACGCGCCGACTGAGTGAAACAGGGAAGCCGGTGAGTGAGCGCATTTTTCTACAGTGCTGCCACGATCCCGGCGCTGCCCCCGCAACGGTAAATGAGTCAAGACGGTGCCTTAAGCCACTGTATCGCCCGCGATATGGGAAGGCGCACCTTCGGCATCCAATGCCACTCATGAGCCCGGAGACCGGCCTGATCCATCCAACAGCATCACGGTGGGCGATGCTTGGCTGTCTGTATGTGTCTTTTTCCTGCCCGCCGTTTTTGTCCAGCCCCAACGGAGAGCTGCCATGACTGAATCCCCCGATCGTGACGAACGCCACCTGGCGCGCATGCTGCGCAAAAAAGCCGTGATTGACGAGCGCATTGCCAATTCACCGAACGAGTGCGGGTTGCTGCTGGTGCTTACCGGCAATGGCAAAGGCAAGAGCAGCTCGGCCTTTGGCATGCTCGCCCGGGCCATGGGCCACGGCATGCAGTGTGGCGTGGTGCAGTTCATCAAGGGCCGCAACAGCACTGGCGAAGAACTGTTCTTCCGCCGTTTCCCCGAGCAGGTGCGCTTCCACGTGATGGGCGAAGGTTTTACCTGGGAAACCCAGGACCGCGCCCGCGACATCGTGGCCGCCGAAGCCGCCTGGGCGGTCTCTCGGGAAATGCTGCAGAACCCGGCCATCGGCCTGGTGGTGCTGGATGAACTGAACATCGCCCTCAAGCACGGCTACCTCGACCTGGACCAGGTACTCAGCGACCTGCAGGCCCGCCCGCCGATGCAACACGTGCTGGTCACCGGCCGTGGCGCGAAACCCGAATTGATCGAAATGGCCGACACCGTAACTGAAATGGGCATGCTCAAGCATGCGTTCCAGGCGGGTATCAAGGCGCAGAAAGGCATCGAACTTTGAATCAGCCCCGTCACTGTCCTGCTGTGCTGATCGCCGCACCGGCGTCCGGCCAGGGCAAAACCACCGTCACCGCCGCGCTCGCCCGTTTGCACCGCAACCTGGGGCGCAAGGTGCGAGTGTTCAAATGCGGCCCGGACTTTCTCGACCCGATGATCCACGAGCGCGCCAGTGGTGCGCCGGTCTATCAATTGGACATGTGGATGGTCGGCGAGCAGGAAAGTCGCCGATTGCTGTGGGAAGCGGCGGGGGAAGCCGACCTGATCCTGATCGAAGGCGTGATGGGCCTGTTCGACGGCACGCCGTCCAGCGCCGACCTGGCGCGGCATTTTGGCGTGCCGGTACTGGCGGTCATCGATGGCACGGCCATGGCCCAGACGTTCGGTGCCCTGGCATTGGGCTTGGCGCGTTACCAGGCGGACCTGCCGTTTGCCGGCGTGCTGGCCAACCGCGTCGGCACGCTGCGCCATGCGCAACTGCTTGAAGGCAGCCTGACCGAAGGCCTGCGTTGGTACGGCGCACTGTCCCGGGAAACCGGGATCGAATTGCCCAGCCGCCACCTTGGCCTGGTGCAGGCCAGCGAATTGAACGACCTCGACCTGCGCCTCGACGCCGCCGCCCAGGCCCTGGGCAGCAGCTGTGAGGTAGCGCTGCCACCGCCGGTGGAATTCGCTGCGCCCGAGGTAATCGAGGCCCAACCGTTGCTGGCCGGCGTGCGCATCGCCGTGGCCCGCGACGAAGCCTTCGCGTTTACCTACGGCGCCAGCCTCGACCTGTTGCGAGCGATGGGCGCCGAGCTGCGCTTCTTCTCGCCGATTCGTGACCGCGCATTGCCCGAAGCTGACAGCCTCTACCTGCCCGGCGGTTATCCGGAATTGCATCACCAGGCGCTGTCGGAAAATACCGCGATGCTCGACGCCATCCGCGCCCACCACGCTGCTGGCAAGCCACTGCTGGCCGAATGCGGCGGCATGCTCTATCTGCTGGACTCACTCACCGATGTCGACGGCACCCGTGCCGAACTGGTCGGCCTGCTCCAGGGCGACGCCGTGATGCAAAAGCGTCTGGCGGCACTGGCCCTGCAAAACGTCGAACTGCCCGAAGGCCTCTTGCGCGGTCACACCTACCATCACTCGCTGACCAGCACCGAGTGGCAGCCGATTGCCCGGGGCCTGAGCCCGAATGGCGGGCGCGGTGCCGAGGCGGTTTATCGTCAGGGCCGGATGACGGCGTCCTACGTGCACTTTTACTTCCCGTCCAACCCGATGGCGGTGGCTGCCTTGTTTGCGCCAAGCCTTGAGACCGCCATCGCAGGCAAGCCAGCTCCCACACTTGACCGAGTTGAAACGCAATCCAATGTGGGAGCGGGCTTGCTCGCGAAGAGGCCATGACTGACAACGCCTTTCCGGAAGCCGACCGCGAAGCCGTCTACCGCGCTATTGCCGAACGCCGCGACATGCGGCACTTCAGCGGTGGCAGCGTGGCGTCGCAATTGCTCCATCGCCTGCTGCAAGCCGCGCACCAGGCGCCGAGCGTCGGCTTGATGCAGCCCTGGCGTTTTATCCGCATCAGCGACCGCAACCTGCGCGGCCAGATCCAGCAGCTAGTGGAAGAAGAACGCGTACGCACCGCCGAGGCTCTCGGCGAGCGCTCCGACCAGTTCATGAAGCTCAAGGTCGAAGGCATCAACGACTGCGCCGAAGTACTGGTGGCTGCCTTGATGGACGACCGCGAGCGGCATATCTTCGGGCGCCGCACCTTGCCGGAAATGGACATGGCATCGTTGTCCTGTGCGATTCAGAATCTATGGCTGGCGGCTCGTGTCGAAGGGCTGGGCATGGGCTGGGTCTCGCTGTTCGAGCCCCAGGCCCTGGCCGATCTGCTGGGCCTGCCGCCTGGTGCCAAGCCGTTGGCCGTGTTGTGCCTGGGCCCGGTGGCCGAGTTCTACCCGGCACCGATGTTGCAGCTCGAAGGCTGGACCGAACCACGGCCGCTGAGTGACATGTTGTACGAGAATGTTTGGGGAGTGAGTCAATGAGTGTGGCCTTGCTGAGTGTCGCTGCCGTGGCGCTGGATGCGCTGCTGGGCGAGCCCAGGCGCTGGCATCCGCTGGTGGCGTTCGGTAATTTTGCCGGGCGTATCGAGCAGCGTTTCAACTCCGGCGGCCGTGGCTGGCGCAGCCATGGCGTTACCGCATGGGTGATTGCGGTGGTGCCGCTGACCCTGTTGGCCACGGCCCTCTCGTGGGCGCCTTACATCGGTTGGGTCCTGGAAATCCCCGCGCTGTATTGCGCCCTCGGCATGCGCAGCCTCGGCGAACACGTGCTGCCGGTGGCGCAAGCGTTACGCAGTGATGATCTGGACGAGGCCCGCAAGCGTGTCAGCTATCTGGTGAGCCGCCAGACCAGCGAGCTGGATCGCACTGAAGTTGCCCGTGCAGCCACCGAATCGGTGCTGGAAAACGGCAGCGACGCGGTATTTGCCGCCTTGTTCTGGTTTGTGGTCGCTGGCGTGCCCGGCGTGGTGCTCTATCGCCTGAGCAACACCCTGGATGCCATGTGGGGCTATCGCAATGAACGCTTTGAGCGTTTCGGCTGGGCCGCAGCAAAGATCGATGACGTGCTCAACTACATTCCGGCGCGCCTGGTGGCGTTGACCTATGCGCTGCTGGGCAAAACCCGCCTGGCTCTCAAATGCTGGCGCACCCAGGGCCCGACCTGGGACAGCCCCAACGCCGGCCCGGTGATGGCTGCGGGTGCCGGTGCCCTTGGCGTGGAGTTGGGCGGTGCAGCGATTTATCACGGTGAGCTGCACCAGCGCCCGCCACTGGGCGAAGGCCCGCCGGCGGATGCGGATTCCATCGAGCGTGGCTGGCAACTGGTGCAACGCGGCGTGTGGCTGTGGTTGCTGATCCTGTGTGTGGGGGCTGAGTTTTATGCTTGAGCACGGTGGCCGCTTGCGCAAGGCGGCGATGCAGTACGGCATTCCAGAAGCAGACTGGCTGGACCTGTCCAGCGGCCTGGCGCCGTGGCCGTTCCCGATTCCGGAAATCCCGCTGCGGGCCTGGGCACGCCTGCCTGAAAACGATGACGGCCTGGAGCAGGCTGCCTGTGAATATTACGGCACGCCCCATGTATTGCCGGTGGCCGGCTCCCAGGCCGCGATCCAGTTATTGCCGCGCCTGCGCCGGGCCGGCAAGGTCGGTGTGCTGTCGCCGTGTTACGCCGAACACGCAGAAGCCTGGCGTCGCGCCGGCTACATCGTGCGCGAAGTGCTGGAGCAGGAAGTTGACTTCTTCCTCGACAGCCTTGACGTGCTGGTGGTGGTCAACCCCAACAACCCCACCGGCCTGAGCCTGACGCCGCAACGCCTGCTGGACTGGCATGCTCGCCTGGCCCAACGCGGCGGCTGGCTGGTGGTGGATGAAGCCTTCATGGACATCACCCCGCAACTGAGCCTGGCGGGCCAGGCCCATCAAGTCGGCCTGATCGTGCTGCGCTCGTTCGGCAAATTCTTCGGCCTGGCCGGAGTGCGGCTGGGGTTCGTGCTGGCCGAGCGCAAGCTGCTCAAGCTGCTCGCCGAACAGGTGGGGCCGTGGGCCGTCAGCGGGCCGACGCGGGTGCTTGGGCAAGTATGCCTGCGCTATACGGCCGGCCATGCGCAACAGCGGCTGCGTTGCGAGTCGGCCAGCCAGCGCCTGTTTGATGTGCTTGAACGCCACGACTTGCGGCCCCAGGGCGGCTGCGCGTTGTTCCAGTGGATGATCACGGACCGGGCTGAGCAGTTGCATGAATTCATGGCCCAGCGCGGCATTCTGCTGCGCTTGTTTGTCGACAACAGCAGCCTGCGTTTCGGCCTGCCGGATACCGAGGCCGACTGGTTGCGGCTGGAACAGGCACTGAAGGCCTACAAGGAAGCCTCATGAGTACCTTGATGGTGCAGGGCACCACCTCTGACGCCGGCAAAAGCACGCTGGTGACCGCACTCTGCCGCTGGCTGGTGCGCCAGGGCATCCCGGTGGTGCCCTTCAAACCGCAGAACATGGCACTCAACAGCGCCGTGACTCCCGAAGGCGGCGAAATCGGCCGAGCGCAGGCGGTGCAGGCCCAGGCGGCGAACCTGGCGCCCCACACCGACATGAACCCGGTGCTGCTCAAACCCAACAGCGACACGGGCTCCCAAGTGATCATCCACGGGCGCGCCGTGACCACCATGAATGCCGTGGCTTATCACGATTACAAAGCCATCGCGATGCAAGCGGTGCTGGCCTCTCATGCGCGGTTGAGTGCGGCTTACCCGGTGGTGATGGTCGAGGGTGCGGGTTCGCCGGCCGAGATCAATCTGCGGGCGAACGACATTGCCAACATGGGCTTTGCCGAAGCGGTGGACTGCCCGGTGCTGCTGATTGCCGACATCAATCGCGGCGGGGTGTTTGCGCACCTTGTGGGCACTCTGGAATTGTTGTCACCCACCGAACAGGCGCGGGTCAAAGGCTTCATCATCAATCGCTTTCGCGGCGATATCGCGCTATTGCAGCCGGGGCTGGATTGGCTGGAAGCGCGCACGGGCAAGCCGGTGGTGGGGGTGTTGCCGTATGTGATGGATCTGCATCTGGAGGCTGAGGACGGTATCGACCAGCGCCAGATCGACAAGGCGGCGCAAGTGCTCAAGGTGGTGGTGCCGGTATTGCCGCGGATCAGTAATCACACGGATTTTGATCCGTTGCGCTTGCACCCGCAGGTGGATTTGCAGTTTGTGGGGCCGGGGCAGGCGATTCCTGCGGCGGACCTGATTATTTTGCCGGGCTCGAAGAGTGTGCGCAGTGATTTGGCGTATTTGCGGGCCAACGGGTGGGATACGGCGGTGGCGCGGCACCTGCGTTATGGCGGGAAGGTGCTGGGGATTTGTGGTGGGTTGCAGATGCTCGGCGAGCAGGTGCATGACCCGCTGGGGTTGGAAGGGCCTTGTGGTTCTAGCGTTGGGCTGGGGTTGTTGGCGTTCAGTACGACCCTGGAGGAGGAGAAGCAGCTGCGTAACGTGCGGGGGCGGTTGTTGCTGGAGGAGGCCGAGGTGAGTGGGTATGAGATCCACGCGGGTGTAACCAGTGGCGCTGGCTTGGTGCGGGCTGCGGTGCAGTTGGACGATGGGCGCCTGGATGGGGCTCAGAGTGAGGATGGGCAGGTTCTCGGGACCTATCTGCATGGGGTGTTTGAGACGCCGGCTGCGTGTAGTGCGTTGTTGCGGTGGGCGGGGTTGGAGGATGTGCAATCGGTGGATTATCACGGGTTGCGGGAGCGGGATATTGAGCGGTTGGCGGACTTGGTAGAGCGGCACCTGGATACCGGGTTGCTGCGTTCGTTGTGTGGGGTTTGATTTTTGGATCGTGTGAATATCCGTTATTTAGGTAACGGCGACCTATGGTTCCGCTCTTACAGCGGGTCACTTTTGGCAAACGCCCCAAAAGTAACCAAAAGGTCTTTGCCCCACCACTCGGTGCCTCGCTTAGGCTCGGCATGCCCGCACTCCGGCCCGGTTCCGCGGGCCGCCGCGACGGGCCATCCATGGCCCGGCGCGGCTAAATCGGCATCCTTGCCGATTTACCCGCTCCACCGTGCCTGCTTGCGGCCATCGTGGTTGACGGGGCCTGCAGATCAAGATCAAAAGCAGATCAAGATCAAAGGCACGCAGCCTCGCTGGCGCTCGACAGCTGCTACGGGCGGGGTGGCTCTGCTTTTCTGTGGGAGCTGGCTTGCCTGCGATGCAGACAACTCGGTACATCAGGTACTTCCAGTTGATGCTATCGCAGGCAAGCCAGCTCCCACATTTGAACCGAGCCCGCTTTAGCTTTTGATTTGCTCTTCAACACTCAAGCCGGCCGGTAGGCCGCTGTGCTGTTGATCTGCTTTTGATCTTGATCTTAGGCGCCCCGTTAAACCACGCTGGCCGAACGCAGGCTTTGGAGCGTGGGTAACCTGGCAGGACGCCAGGTTAGCCGCGCTGGGCCAAGGATGGCCCATCGCGGCGGCCCACGGTCCAAAGCCGGAGTGAGGGCACACCGAGCCTAGGCGAGGTGCCGAGTGGTGGGGCAAGAGCGTTTTGCTTACTTTTGCGCTGTTCAAAAGTGAGCCGCTGTAAGAGCGGAACCAATAGATGCCGTTACCGAAATAACGGATATACACACCGTCAAAAATAGAGGCACAACCCATGCTCCAGTTGATCCTCGGCGGCGCCCGCTCCGGCAAAAGCCGCCTGGCTGAAAAACTCGCCACCGACAGCGGCCTAAGCGTCACCTACATAGCGACCAGCCAACCCCTGGACGGCGAAATGACCGCACGCGTCGCCCACCACCGCGAACGCCGCCCATCCGAATGGGGCCTGATCGAAGAGCCCGTCGAACTGGCCCGTGTCCTCAAGGAAAACGCCACCCCGAACCATTGCCTGCTGGTCGACTGCCTGACCCTATGGCTCACCAACCTGCTGATGCTCGAAGACCCCGACCGTCTCAAAGAAGAGCGTGAGGCCCTGCTACAAACCCTGGCCACCCTCCCAGGAGAAATCATTTTTGTCAGCAACGAGACCGGAATGGGTGTCGTGCCGCTGGGCGAATTGACTCGCCGCTATGTCGATGAAGCCGGTTGGCTGCATCAAGCCTTGGCCGAACGTTGTCAGCGCGTTGTCCTGACCGTCGCCGGCCTGCCCCTGACTTTGAAAGGTACTGCGTTATGACCGACACCTGGTGGCTCAACCCCTGCAAAACGATCGACACCCAAGCCCACGAACAAGCCCTGGCCCGCCAGCAGCAACTGACCAAGCCCGCCGGCTCCCTCGGCCGGCTGGAAGCCGTGGCCGTCCAACTGGCCGGCCTCCAGGGCCAGGTCAAACCCAGCGTCGACCACCTGTGGATCGCGATCTTCGCCGGCGACCACGGCGTCGTCGCCGAAGGTGTCTCCGCCTTCCCCCAGGAAGTCACCGGCCAGATGCTTCACAACTTCGTCACCGGTGGCGCCGCCATCAGCGTGCTTGCGCGCCAACTCGACGCCAAGCTGGAAGTGGTCGACCTCGGCACCATCACCCCGACGTTGAACCTACCGGGCGTCCGCCACCTGAATATCGGTCTCGGTACCGCCAACTTCGTCAACGGCCCGGCAATGACCGAAGCCCAGGGCCAACTGGCCCTGCAAGCCGGCCGCGACAGCGTGCACCGCGCTATCACCAGCGGTGCGCAACTGTTTATCGGTGGCGAAATGGGCATCGGCAACACCACCGCCGCCAGTGCCCTGGCCTGCGCGCTGCTGGATTGCCAGGTCAGCGACCTGACCGGCCCCGGCACCGGGCTGAACACCCAGGGCGTGAGCCACAAGGTCGCCGTCGTCGAGCGCGCCCTTGCACTGCACGCGGGCGATCGCGACGACGCACTGAAAACCCTGTTCAACCTCGGCGGCTTTGAAATTGCCGCGCTGGTCGGCGCCTACCTGGCCTGCGCTCAAGAAGGGGTCGTGGTGCTGGTGGACGGTTTTATCTGCACCGTCGCCGCCTTGGTCGCCACGCGCCTGAACCCCGGCTGCCGTGAATGGCTGCTGTTCGGCCACCGCGGTGCCGAGCCCGGCCATCGTCACGTGCTGCAAAGCCTCAATGCCGAACCACTGCTGGAACTCGGCCTGCGCCTGGGCGAAGGCAGTGGCGCCGCGCTGGCCGTGCCGTTGCTGCGCCTGGCCTGCGCACTGCACGGGCAAATGGCGACCTTCGCCGAAGCGGCCGTGGCGGATCGCCCGGCATGACCTTGCACCTGGACCTGCTGCGCCACGGCGAAACCGAACTGGGCGGCGGCTTGCGCGGCAGCCTGGACGATGCGCTCACGGCCAAGGGCTGGGAGCAGATGCGTGGGGCGGTGGTGGAGCAGGGCCCATGGGAGCGTCTGGTCAGTTCGCCGCTGCAACGTTGTGCGCGGTTTGCCGAGGAGTTGGGCACGCGCCTGAACCTGCCGGTGACCCTCGAAAAGGATCTGCAGGAACTGCACTTCGGCGCCTGGGAAGGGCAGAGCGCCGCTGCCCTGATGGAAACCGACGCCGACGCGCTGGGCCTGTTCTGGGCTGATCCCTACAGTTTCACGCCGCCGCAGGGCGAGCCGGTTTCACAGTTTTCCGCGCGTGTTTTGGGGGCTGTCGGCCGCTTGTATCAAGCTTATGCCGGCCAGCGAGTGCTGCTGATCAGCCATGGTGGAGTCATGCGTTTGCTGCTGGCCCAGGCGCGTGGCCTGCCGCGTGAGCAACTGTTGAATGTCGAAGTCGGCCATGGTGGCCTGTTCAGCCTGCAGGTCGAGGCGGATGGCGTATTAAGGGAAGGACGCTGAGCATGTTGCCGTTCTGGATCGCCTTGCAGTTTCTCAGCAGCCTGCCGATTCGCTTGCCGGGCATGCCGCAACCCCAGGAACTGGGGCGTTCGTTGCTGTTTTATCCGCTGGTGGGACTGCTGTTCGGGCTACTGCTGTGGGGCTTGAACGCCGTGTTGATGGGCGCGCCATTGCTGCTGCACGCCGCGCTGCTGTTGACCGCGTGGGTGTTGCTCAGTGGCGGCCTGCACCTGGACGGCCTGGCCGACAGCGCCGACGCCTGGCTCGGTGGCTTCGGTGACCGCGAGCGCACCCTGACCATCATGAAAGACCCGCGCAGCGGCCCGATCGCGGTGGTCACCCTGGGCTTGGTGTTGCTGCTCAAATTCACCGCGCTGGTGGCATTGATCGAGCAGCACAACGGAGCCGCGCTGATCCTCGCACCGTTGATTGGCCGCGCTTCGATGCTGGCGCTGTTTCTCACCACGCGTTATGTGCGCGCCGGTGGTCTGGGGCAGGCCCTGGCGGATCATTTGCCACGGATCGTCGGCCAACAGGTGCTGATCCTCAGCGGCCTGGCGTGTATCTTGATCGGCGGTTTCAGTGGCGGGATTGCCGTGCTGGTGGCTGCCCTTTGTTTTATCGGCTTGCGCCAATTGATGGTCAATCGCCTCGGCGGCACCACCGGCGACACCGCCGGCGCGCTGTTGGAGCTGCTGGAAGTGGCGGTGTTGATCAGTCTGGTGCTGTAACACTTTCTTGCATTTCATTAATCCCGGGTATATACACGCTCCATGCTTGCCTCCCAATGTTTATGCACAAACCTGCGTCGCGCCGCTCGTGGCGTCAGCAGGCATTACGACGGCGCTCTCGACGGCTTCGGGATCAACGTTGCCCAGTATTCTTTGCTGTGTAATCTGCAGCGCCTCGATCAACCGAGCATTTCCAGCCTGGCCGACGCCATGGGCCTGGATCGCAGCACACTGGGGCGCAACCTGCGGGTGCTGGAAGGCGAGGGCCTGGTGCAGTTGGTGGAGGGCGATGACTTGCGCAACCGCCTGGTCTTGCTGACCGAGGCGGGTATCGAACGGCTCGCCGCCGCATTGCCGGCCTGGGAAGCGGCGCAGCAGAAATTGATTGATAAGTTGGGCGCCGAAAAGCGCGAAACCCTGTTGGCCTTGCTGGATGAACTCGCTTGACGCGAGTTTGTTCGATGATAAGCGGGTATATACCCGCGAACGGAGAATAAGAAATGACCTCGATGTGGCGCACCAGCGGCTGGATTCTTGTGGGGAGTGCGCTGATCCTCGCGTTGTCCCTCGGCGTGCGACATGGCTTCGGCCTGTTCCTGGCGCCCATGAGTGCCGAATTCGGCTGGGGCCGTGAAACCTTTGCCTTTGCCATCGCCCTGCAAAACCTGATCTGGGGCCTGGCGCAGCCGTTTACCGGCGCCCTGGCCGACCGCTTCGGCGCCGCCAGGGTGGTGATGATCGGTGGTGTGCTTTACGCGCTGGGCCTGGTGTTCATGGGCCTTTCGGATTCAGCGTGGTCGCTGTCCCTGAGTGCCGGGTTGCTGATCGGCATTGGCCTGTCGGGCACCTCGTTCTCGGTGATCCTCGGCGTCGTGGGGCGTGCCGTGGCGCCGGAAAAACGCAGCATGGCCATGGGTATCGCCAGCGCCGCCGGCTCGTTCGGCCAGTTCGCCATGTTGCCGGGCACCCTCGGTTTGATCGGCTGGCTTGGCTGGTCCGCCGCGTTGCTGGTGCTGGGCCTGATGGTGGCGCTGATCGTGCCGTTGGTGACCATGCTCAAGGATCGACCGTTGCCTGCGGTGGCTGGCCAGCAGACCTTGCGCGAAGCCTTGGGTGAGGCCTGCTCCCATTCAGGGTTCTGGCTGCTGGCGTTCGGCTTTTTTGTCTGCGGTTTCCAGGTGGTGTTTATCGGCGTGCACTTGCCGTCGTACCTGGTGGACCAGCACTTGCCGGCCTCGGTGGGGACGACCGTGCTGGCATTGATCGGCCTGTTCAATATCTTTGGCACCTATACCGCCGGATGGCTTGGCGGGCGCATGTCCAAACCCCGTTTGTTGACCGGTTTGTACCTGCTGCGGGCGGTGGTGATTGTGATCTTCCTGTGGGCGCCGGTGACGCAGACCAGCGCCTACCTGTTCGGCATGGCGATGGGCTTCCTGTGGCTGTCCACGGTGCCACTGACCAACGGCACGGTCGCGACCTTGTTTGGTGTCAGAAACCTTTCCATGCTAGGTGGGATCGTGTTCCTGTTCCATCAACTGGGCTCGTTCCTCGGCGGCTGGTTGGGCGGGGTGGTCTATGATCGAACCGGCAGCTACGATTTGATCTGGCAGGTGGCAATCGTCCTGAGCCTGGTGGCAGCGGCGCTGAACTGGCCGGTGCGCGAGCGCCCGGTGGCACGTTTGCAGGCGAAAATGGGGGTGGCATGAATTCGACCTGGCATTGGCTCGGCGCAGCAGGAGCAGGACTCTTGCTGCTGCTGGCGTGGTGGGGCTGGCAACAGGGCGGCCTGGCATTGATGCAGTTGGGCATGGCGATCTGTTAAGTTCTGTGTCTGAGACTTTTCAAGGACACCTCACATGCAGATGCGCTGGTTCGCAGTACCCGCTCTGATGGTGGCTTTTGGCGGTGTCGCCATGGCTGCCGATTGCCCGCCGTTGCTTGAAGGCCAGTTGCCCAAGCTGCGCGCCAAGGAATCCATCGACCTGTGCCAGCGCTTTGCCGGCAAGCCGCTGCTGATCGTCAACACCGCCAGCTTCTGCGGGTTTGCGCCGCAGTTCAAAGGGCTTGAAGCGTTGTACCAGCGCTACAAGGGCCAGGGGCTGGAAGTGATTGGCGTGCCGTCCGATGACTTCAAGCAGGAAGCCAAGACCGGGGAGGAAACTGCCAAGGTTTGTTACGTTAATTACGGCGTGACCTTCACCATGACCGAACCACAGAAGGTCAAGGGCCCGGACGCGGTGCATCTGTTCAAGATGCTGGCGCAGCAGAGCAGTGCGCCGAAGTGGAATTTCTACAAGTACGTGGTGGACCGCCAGGGCAAGGTGATCGCCAACTTCTCCAGCCTGACCAAGCCGGATAGCGCGGACCTGATCAAGGCGGTGGAAGAGGCGCTGGCTTCGAAACCCTGATGGGCACCCACTAAAAAGCCCCGCCTCTTTTGCAAGAGTGCGGGGCTTTTTTATGTCGCTTTACATCAGAACTTGTACGTCACACCCAGGCCGAAACCGTTGGCGCTGTTTTCGTACTTGGCGTTGTAGGACTGGCCCAGTGCGTTAGCGCGTGCAACTTTGACAGGTTCTTCCTTGAGGTAGGAGTAAGCCAGGTCGACGGTCATGTTCGGCATGACGTCGTAGCCCAGGCCGAGACTGAAGATCGTCCGGTCACCGGTAGGGATGCGAGGCGAGCGATCAGTGTTGTTGGTCGGCGACTGGTCGAACGTCAGGCCGGTACGCAGTACCACCTGCTTGGTCACGCGGTACGAAGTACCCAGGGCGTAGGCCCAGGTGTCGTGCCAGTTCTGGTCTTCCTTGATGGTGCCGACAATTTGCGGAGCCAGAGCGCCACTGCCTGCGGCGGCCGATACGCCTTCGTTATTGACGGTGATGTCTTTCAGGCGGCTCCAGCGAGTCCATGTTGCGCCCGCATAGAGTTTCCAGGCGTCGCTCAGGTCTTGAGTAACAGACAGATCCCAGGATTCAGGGGTGTCGATCTTCAACGAAGCGTCGTAACGACCGTTGTTCAAGAGACTGGCGGGAACGTTGGCCCCCTTGGTCACTTCGGTATGGCCTTCGAGCTTGTACTTCACTTTCGAGTGATAGGTCAGACCCACTCGAGTGGTGTCAGTGGCTTGTACCAGCAGGCCGGCATTGAAGCCGAGTGCGGTGTCATCACCCTTGATCTTGACGTTGTTGGAGCCGGTCCCGGCGATTGGCAGGTTGATATCGGACTCAAGCGTACCGGCGATACGGTTGATAGTCGGACCAAAACCAATCGACACCCGGTCGTTGAAGGCATAGCTGACGGTTGGCTGGAAGGTGATGACCTTCACTTCGCTCTTACTGCCGAATGCTTTGCCCTGGAAGCCGCTTTCGTAGTCAGTCACCAGGCCAAAGGGTGCATAGACGCCGAAACCGACAGCCCATTGCTCATTGAGTTTATTGGTGTAGAAACCGAAAGGAACGGCAGTGAAAGGGACCATGTCGCCTTTATTGCTACCGCTGGAGCGACCACTGACATCTTTGATGTTGGTGGAAGCATCAATCGCTGCAACACCACCTGTAACTTGCTGGCCTTCAAGGCGAGCCATACCGGCAGGGTTGCCATAAACAGTGCTTGCGTTTTCGGCAGATGAAGAACGTCCCGCAAAACCGGTACCCATCCCGGCAACGTCTTGTTCGTTGAGGGCGAAGCCGCTCGCGAACACGTGGGAGGATGCCATTGCAACGGCGAGGCTAAGTGTCGTCTTGAGCATTACTTTTTTCATTATTAGAACTCCGTGGTGATCACCGCTGCGGAAAGTAACAATAAATTTATGTTTGCGCTATAGGCTCAAACACAGGAGATAGAGCGGTTTTGTAGGACAATCCGACCAAAATCAACGTTTTTAGCCGAATCTTGCAAATCGCCCGGTCAACAGGCGACGTGATTCATGGGTGAAACACAGGTTTGCCAGGCCTGGGTGAAATCCCGGAGCCGGCCTTGAGGGTGAAATATTTCTTTCCAGATACGTGCCATCGCCAATACGTCGTCGGCCGGTGGCAGGTTTGGGCGGTGTTGTTCCACCAGCAGCCAGGCGATGGCGGTGGCGTAACGCAGGTTGACCGTCAGCTCAAGCTGCGGCCCGCTGAGGAAGGCATGCTGGCTGGCGAGTCCGCGTACCAGGCTGGCGCGCTCGGGGTCCAGCGCCAGGTAGTTATCCCACAGCGCGCGATGACGCGGCTCGGTGATGCTGTAGAGGCCATGGCCGCGGCGGTCGTGCAGGGCTGAACCGAGTGCCGACTGGCTGGCGGCGATGCCCAGCAGCAGGGATTCAGCCGTCTGGTTATGGCGACCCAGGTAAAGCAGGGTGGGCCGGATCACATAACGACACAATTCGCTGGCGGCGATGCCCATAAATGCCTCAATCCATGAAATTAATCGGCGATACCTGAGCGAGGGCTTGGCAGCGGTGAATCGGATCTCAGGTCCGCCGGAAGCGGATCATGCCGCTTGAGTTGAAGTGTAGTGTCATATTTACGATGTAAAGGACTGTTTTTAAAATATTTTCATCATTTAGTTATATCGTTTATATCAATTTAAACTTAGCGCGCCTGAATTTCAGGCAATAAAAAACCCCGGGTTTTAACCGGGGTTTTTGTGTTTCAGCGATTCGGGTCGATCAGGCAACCAGTGCCTGGCGAGTACGATCGATCACGGCCTGCAGCGGTTCTGCGCTGGAGTATTGATCGGGGTACAGGCGTTCGCTGTGACGAGCGATGCCGTGTTCGTTGACCAGGGTAAAGCTGAAGCAGCCTTTGCGAGCGGCCATGATCAGGCAGTTCATTGGTGCAAAAGCGTTGGTGAGGGTGCGAATGGCATCCTGAGTGTGGATTTGAGTGGACATATTATTGGTGTTCCTACAAATGACACGGTTAAGAACCGTGCAACGTTAAAACGTTCCAGTGACGTTGATCACCATTGATCGAACGAAGAACCCGACTGGAACAAAGCAGCCAGTTTGAAGCGCTATTAAGTTGGCGCGCTTGGGCTGGCAGGTAGGTACTTAGGAGGGCAGGCAACACAACAGGGGCAAAGGTTCTGGGCCCGGGGTGAAGATCCTGATCAATTTGCAGGTTGGTTCGGACAGAGTATGGAAACTTCGCGACACCCTTTGCATTG
This sequence comes from Pseudomonas sp. W2I6, assembly GCF_030815935.1. NCBI lineage: Bacteria > Pseudomonadati > Pseudomonadota > Gammaproteobacteria > Pseudomonadales > Pseudomonadaceae > Pseudomonas > Pseudomonas sp. W2I6. The sequence goes on from NZ_JAUSXJ010000001.1 coordinate 814,745, forward strand.
TTCAAAGGCCGTGTCGTCGCAAGTGATACCTGGAAACCATCGAGGTGGTCGATCCCTTTTTGTCGGCGGTGCCGTGAGGGAGTTGTTCGACCAGAATTGACTTTCAGCTTGGTACTAACGCCGCGGATAGTAACGGATTGAAACGATGAAAGGAAGTGTGATAGGCAAAAAACTTTTCGGGTCCTGGGCCTGCGGTAACATTCCTTAGCCGCTGCCTGAGCAAAAAACGCGGTTGATATAACCGGCGAGTGGGTAGTTGTGCACATTGGTGGCGCCCTGTGTAACTGAACTGACATACGCCCCGCAAAGCGCCCGGGTGCCTGCAACTAAAATTTAAGTCAATGAAAAATCGAGCTTTTTTTTATTGGTGAAAAAATCGTCAGTTTGACTGCGGCCCCCGTTCCATGGGCCTTTGCGGGACTTACAGAACGGTTGTCCACTGAGTTATCCACAGCTTCTGTGGATTGTCCCAAGCGCTTGCTCTAGAACGGGCGTGCAGGCTTTTTTCAGCTTTACCTGTACGAAAAAAAGAGTAGAGTGGCGCGCCTTCCGTTCTGTCCCACAGTGCTTTATGAAGTTTCGCTCAGTATCATCTTCTGTTACCGACAGCCCTCAGGTTGTTACCGCACCCAAGCGTTTTTCCCTGAAAGTTGCCTTGTGGTTGCTCGACAGCCCGCGCCTGGGCCACAGCCCCAACGTCAAACATTTTGCAGGGCATTTGCTCAAGCAACCGGCTCGTGCTGGCGTGGTGGTGGCGCAAAGCCGTCTGGGCCAGTTGATGTGCCGCGAGTGCGGCAATGCCCGCGACCGCCGTATCGGCCACGAACTGCTGCGCCAGGCAGCCCGCGCCGGCGACCGCATCGCTCAGCGTGAACTGGGCCAGATCGAAGACTGAGCTGTCCTCAATGCGCTGGCTTGGTTAACCTTCTTCTTTTCGGGTGACGGCAGGAATCGCTATGGCTTTTGACTGGACCAGTGTTGTGCTGGGTCTCGCCGCTGCTGGATTGCCGCTGTTGGGCCTGTGCTGGCAGATTCAGCGCCGACTGAGCGCGCGAATGGCCGGCTGGGAATTGCTCGAAGAGCGCCTGGCCACCGCGCAACTGGCCCAGGAAGGGCTCGCCGCGCAGTTGGACGCCAGCCGTGACGAAATCAGCGACCTGAGCCAGGCCAACGCTGCCAAACAGGCTGATCTGGCCGCCGTGCGCCGGGAAGTCGAACTGCTGCAGATCGACCGTGACAACGCTCGCGACGCCGCCCACGCCTGGAACCTCGACCGTTCCGCCAAGGAAACCGAACTACGCCGCCTGGATGCCTTGTCCGCGTCCCTGCGCGCCGAATTGCGCGAGCAACAGGAAAGCCATCAGCAACGCCTCAGCGACCTGCAAGGTTCCCGTGATGAGCTGCGCGCGCAGTTCGCTGAACTCGCCGGGAAGATCTTCGACGAGCGCGAGCAACGCTTCGCCGAAACCAGCCAGCAGCGCCTCGGCCAATTGCTCGACCCGCTCAAGGAGCGCATCCAGTCGTTCGAAAAGCGCGTCGAAGAAAGCTACCAGAGCGAAGCCCGCGAGCGGTTCTCCCTGGCCAAGGAGCTGGAGCGCCTGCAACAGCTGAACCTGCGCCTGTCCGATGAAGCCACCAACCTGACCCGCGCCCTCAAGGGCCAGAAAACCCAGGGCAACTGGGGCGAGTTGATCCTGGAGCGGGTGCTGGAACATGCCGGTCTGGAAAAGGGCCGCGAGTACCAGACCCAGGTAAACCTCAAGGGCCCGGACGGCGAACGCTTCCAGCCCGACGTGTTGATCATGCTGCCGGGGGACAAGCAGGTAGTGGTGGACTCCAAGGTCAGCCTGACCGCCTATCAACAGTACGTCGCCGAGGACGACCAGGCGATCGGCCAGGCAGCCCTCAAGCAGCACGTACTGTCCTTGCGCAACCACGTCAAAGGTCTGGCCGGCAAGGACTACAAGCGTCTGGAAGGCCTGCACAGCCTGGATTTCGTGCTGCTGTTCGTGCCCATCGAAGCCGCATTTTCGGCGGCGCTTCAAGCCGAGCCGAACCTGTTCCAGGAAGCCTTCGACCGCAACATCGTGATCGTCAGCCCGACCACGCTGTTGGCCACCTTGCGGGTGATCGACAGCCTGTGGAAACAGGAACGGCAAAGCCAGAACGCCCGGGAAATTGCCGAGCGCGCCGGTTGGCTGTACGACAAGTTCGTGCTGTTTATCCAGGACCTGGACGAGGTAGGCAACCGCCTGCAGCAGCTGGATAAAGCCTACAGTGCGGCGCGCAACAAGCTGACCGACGGACGCGGAAACCTGGTGAGCCGTACCGAGCAACTGAAGCTGCTCGGCGCCCGCGCCAGCAAAAGCCTGCCGGCCGACTTGCTGGAACGGGCGATGACCGATGAAGACGGCGTGGCGCAGTTGCCAGAATAGTCACCGGTCTCTGTGGGAGCTGGCTTGCCTGCGATGCAGACACCTCGTTCCTCCGCATACACCGAGGCGATGCCATCGCAGGCAAGCCAGCTCCCACATGGGCTAAAGCGGCAGGTGCCGGCTCAACAAGGCCCGCAACGCCGCCGGCTTCACCGGTTTGGCGAGGTAATCCAACCCTGCCGCATGCACCTGGGCCACCATCTCCGGCCGCCCGTCGGCACTGATCACCACACCCGGAATCGGCTCTGCCAATTGCGCCCGCAGCCAACCCATCAACTCGGTGCCCGTTTCCCCGTGGTCGAGGTGGTAATCCACCAGGGCCAGTTGCGGCCGCACACCCTCGGCCAGCAACGCGGCACATTGCGCCTGGTCGCGGGCGGTCCAGACTTCACAGCCCCAGCGCGTGAGCAAACTGCGCATGCCGATCAGGATGCTTTCTTCATTATCCACACACAGCACCTGCGCCCCGCTCAACGGCTGGCCGCTTTCCTGCGCCGGCTTGGCAGGCGCGCTGACCTGAGTGCGCGCCAACGGCACACGCACGCTGAACACGCTGCCTTTGCCCGGCCATGAACGCACGCTCAAGCGGTGCCCGAGCACGCGGCACAGGCCATCGGCAATCGCCAGGCCCAGTCCCAGGCCTTTCTCGGCACGGGTCTGGTGACTGTCCAGGCGTTTGAATTCCTCGAAGATGACTTTTTGCTTGTCCTGGGGAATCCCGGGACCACGGTCCCACACTTCCAGGCACAACTCGCCGCGACGGCGCCGCACACCCAATAGCACCGGCCCGTCGGCGTACCGGAATGCGTTGGTGAGGAAATTCTGCAACACCCGCCGCAGCAACTTGATGTCACTGTCCACCCGCAAACGACTGCCCCGCAGACGGAAACGCAAACCCTGCTCCTGAGCCAGCGCCTTGAACTCGGCGCCCAGCGTATCGAACAGTTCATTGAGCACGAAGGGCTGGCGCTGCGGATTGATCTTGCCGTTTTCCAGGCGCGAAATATCCAGCAGGTCGCTGATCAGGTCTTCCGCCGAACGCAACGAACTGTCCAGATGCTGCACCAACTGCCGGGCATCCGGCGACATGCCGTCGTTCTGATGGGAGAGGGCAGCAGAGAACAATCTTGCGGCGTTCAACGGTTGCATCAAGTCGTGACTGACCGCTGCGAGGAACCGGGTTTTCGACTGGCTGGCGGTCTCGGCCACGCCCTTGGCATCGGTCAGCGCGACGTTGAGTTGCGACAGTTCGTGGGTTCGCTCGGTCACCCGCTGTTCCAGGCCTTCATTGGCCTCGGTCAACGCCTGCTCGGCTTCGCGGAACGCGGTGATGTCGGTGAAGCTCATCACAAACCCGCCACCCGGCATCGGGTTGCCGATCAGTTCGATCACCCGGCCATTGGGAAACAGCCGCTCGGAGGTATGCGCACGGCCCTGGCGCATCCAGTGCAGGCGACGCGCCACGTGTACTTCGGCCTCGCCCGGGCCGCACAGCCCGCGCTCGGCGTTGTAGCGAATGATGTCGGCTATCGGCCGGCCCACACTGATCAGGCCTTCGGGGTAATTGAACAGCTCCAGGTACCGCCGGTTCCACGCCACCAGCCGCAGGGACTGGTCGACCACGCTGATGCCCTGGGTGATGTTTTCGATGGCGCCTTGCAGCAATGCCCGGTTGAACTGCAGCACTTCCGACGCCTCGTCGGCGATGCGTACTACGTCCTCCAGTTGCATTTCCCGGCCTTCAATGGCGGCTTTCACCACTGCGCGGGTCGATGAAGCCCCGAGTACACCGGCCAACAGGCGTTCGGTGTGGGCAATCCAGTCATTGTCGGCGTTCTGGTTGGGGTTGAAACCTTTGCCTTGCCGATAGGCGAAGCGCACAAAACTCTGGTGCGCCCGTTCTTCACCGACAAACCGCGCTGCCAGGCTGAGCAAGTCGTTGATCTGCACCGAAAGCATCGAGCGAGCGCTGGCCCGCTGGCTGATTTCCTGGCCGATAAAACGCCCGGCCTGCCAATGTTCCGACACGCGCGTGCGGGACAGCATCGAGACCCACACGAACAACGTGAAGTTACCCGCCAGGGAAAATACGGTGCCCAGCGTCAGAGAAGTTACAGACAAGCCCAGCGGGTGCGAATGCAGCCACGTCATGCCCGGGAAAAGGCTGAACGACCAGCCCAGACTTTTCGCGGTGACCGGCAGGACCAAGGTGTAGAACCACAGGAACGTACCCGCCGCCAGCCCGGCAAATACTCCGCGTCGGTTGGCCTGTTTCCAATACAGCGCGCCGAGCATCGCCGGTGCCAGTTGGGTCACGGCGGCAAAGGCAATCTGGCCAATGGTTGCAAGGCTGGCGGAGGACCCCAGCAGCCGGTAACTGACGTAAGCCAGCAGCAGGATGATGACAATGCTCACCCGGCGTACCGACAGCATCCAGTGACGGAACACTTCGAACGGCCGCTCGGCACTGGAACGGCGCAGCAGCCAGGGCAGCAGCATGTCGTTGGAGACCATGGTCGACAGGGCGATGCTCGCGACGATCACCATGCCCGTAGCCGCCGAGGCGCCGCCGATAAACGCCAGCACGGCGAGCGCCGGATGGGCTTCGGCCAACGGTAGGCTGATCACGTAGGAGTCCGGTAATACCGAGCCCGGCAGCAGCATCTTCCCGCCGAGGGCAATCGGGATGACAAACAGGGCGGCCAGGATCAGGTAGGCCGGGAATACCCACTTGGCCAGGCGCAGGTCCTGGGGGTCGATATTTTCCACCACGGTGACATGGAACTGCCGGGGCAGGCAGATGATCGCCATCATCGCGACGCCGGTCTGCACCACCATCGAGGGCCAGTTGACAGTCTCTTTCCAGTATTCCTCCAGCCGTGGCGCGAGCATCGCCTGGCTGAACAAATCGTCGAAACCGTCGTACAGGCCGTAGGTCACAAACGCACCGACGGCGAGAAACGCGAACAGCTTGACCAAGGATTCAAAGGCAATCGCCAGCACCATGCCGCGGTGGTGTTCCGTGGCGTCCAGGTTGCGGGTACCGAACACAATGGTGAACAACGCCAATACCAGCGACACGATCAGCGCCGTGTCCTGGGAGCGGGTGCCCGTGGTGTCGGCGCTGGCGCCGATCAGCAGGTTCACCCCCAGCACGATGCCTTTGAGTTGCAAGGCTATATAAGGCAGGACGCCCACCAGGCAGATCAGCGCCACCACCACCGCGAGGGATTGGGATTTGCCGTAACGGGCGGCGATAAAGTCGGCGATGGAGGTGATGTTTTCCTGCTTGCTGATCAGCACCATCTTCTGCAGGACCCACGGCGCGAGCACCAGCAGCAGCACCGGCCCCAGGTAGATCGGTAAAAACGCCCACAACTGTTCGGCCGCCTGGCCTACGGCACCAAAGAATGTCCAACTGGTGCAATACACCGCCAGCGACAGGCTATACACCCAGGCACGCATCCGCGGCGGCAGCGGCGCATGGCGACGGTCACCGTAAAAGGCGATGGCAAACATAATGGCCATATAGGCCAGGGCAACGGCGGCGATCAGCCCGCTGGACAGCGTCATGAGAACTCCAGACATAAGAACGCCCGGGCATTCCCGGCCCGGGCGAACAGTCTCGCATGATGCTTGGCGTTAGTCAGTGTCGACCAAGGTCGGAGCGTGGTGTGATGTCGCAGCGTTGGTTCAGGCGCCGAAACCGCCGTCGATGGTCAGGCTGGCGCCGGTGATGTAGCCGGCCTCAGGGCCTGCCAGATAGGCGACGAAACTGGCGATCTCTTCTACATGGCCATAACGGCCCACGGCCATGAAGCCGATCAGGCTTTCGGCGAAATCACCGCTTGCCGGGTTCATGTCGGTGTCCACCGGGCCTGGCTGCACGTTATTGATGGTGATGCCCCGTGGGCCCAGGTCGCGGGCCAGGCCTTTGGTCAGGCCGACCAGCGCCGATTTGCTCATGGCGTACGGGCCGCCACCGGCAAACGGCATGCGATCGGCATTGGTGCTGCCGATGTTGATGATGCGGCCACCTTCGCCCATGTGCTGCGCGGCTTCCTGGGTGGCGACAAATACGCTGCGTACGTTGATGGCGAGGGTGCGGTCGAAGTCTTCCAGCTTGAAATCTTCCAGCGGGCCGACGGCCAGCACGCCTGCGTTGTTGACCAGGATATCCAGGCGCCCGAACGCTTCGACGGTGGCGTTGACGGCGCTGCGGATGGCGTCTGCGTCGGCGCTGTCGGCATGAATCGCCAGGGCTTTGCCGCCTTGGCTGATCACGCTGTTCTGCAACGCTTCAGCCTTGGCAGCCGAACTGACGTAGGTAAAGGCGACGGCAGCGCCCTGTGCGGCCAGGCGCTTGACGATGGCGGCGCCGATACCGCGGGAACCGCCCTGGATCAAGGCGACTTTGCCGCTGAGGTTTTGTGTGGTCATGTCGTTCTCCAAAAGGTGTGTTGAGGTTGGAGTCGAGTATCGACCTCACCCGGCGCGCCCGGTAGACCGTGATTGCTATAGTCTGTGTAAACCAAAAGTTTAGAGTGGGGCGATATGGAAAGCTTTGGCAGTATCGAATGCTTTGTGCGCAGCGCCGAAGGCGGCAGTTTTGCCGAGGCTGCCCGGCACCTGAGCCTGACGCCGGCCGCCGTGGGCAAAAGCGTGGCCAAGCTGGAGGCGCGCCTGGGTGTAAGGCTGTTCCAGCGCAGTACCCGGCGCCTGACGCTGACTGAGGCAGGCAAGCTCTTCCTCGAAGAAGTCAGCGGCAGCCTCACCACCATTCAAAACGCCGTGGCTAACCTGGCCAGTGCCGAAGGGCGGCCAGTGGGCACGCTGAAAGTGAGCATGGGCACGGTGTTCGGCAACCGTTATGTGGTGCCGTTGCTGGGGGAGTTTCTAAAGCGCTTTCCTGATATCAACCCCGACTGGCATTTTGATAACCGCCAGGTGGACCTGATCGGCCAGGGTTTCGATGCCGCGATCGGCGGTGGTTTTGAGCTGCCCCAGGGCGTGGTCGCGCGCAAGCTGGCGCCGGCGCACCGGATCCTGCTGGCCTCACCGGAATACCTCGCCAAACGCAAGCCGGTGGTCGCACCCGAGGACTTGTCTGTGTGCAACGGCATCCTGATCCGCTCACCGCAAACCGGCCGCGTGCGTTCGTGGCAACTCACCCACCGCACGCGCGAACAACGCCCGCTGGTGCTCAAGCCGCGCATGACCATGAGCGACTCGGGCGCTGCCTGCTGCGCCAGTGCCCAGGGCCTGGGGATTGCGCTGGTCAGCATGCCGATGGCGGTGCCGTATCTGGACAGCGGCCAACTGGTGCGAGTGCTGCCCGACTGGTACGTCGACGACGGCAACATCTCGCTGTACTACGCCGAACACAAGCTGCTGCCCGGCAAGACCCGGGCGTTTGTGGATTTCATCCTGGAGCAGTTTGTCGAACGCGAGTTGGGGCGGCGGTTCAGCGCCATTTGATCCTTGTGGGGATCAAAGTGTGGGAGCGGGCTTGCTCGCGAAGGCGGTGTGACAGTCACCACATGCATCGACTGATCCACCGCTTTCGCGAGCAAGCCCGCTCCCACATTCTGGATCTTCAGTGTCCGAACTTTCCGGGCCAGCCGATCACTTTCTTCGGCCTCGGCGTCGCAAACGTGCGGATCTTCGAGGTCGACAGTCCCAACCGCACCAGGCCTTCGGCAATGGTGACCGCCGAGGTCACACCGTCCACCACCGGCACACCCGTGCGGTAGCGAATCTGCTCATCCAGCCCGGCCATGCCGCCGCAGCCCAGGCAGATCACTTCGGCCTTGTCTTCGCTGATCGCCAATTCAGCCTGGCGCACGATGGCCTCCATGGCCCGCAGCGGGTCTTCCTCCAGTTCCAATACCGCCATGCCGCTGGCCCGTACCGACGCGCACCGCTGATATAAGCCGGCCAGTTTCAGCCGGTCCTCAATCAGCGGCACGGTGCGGTCCAGAGTCGTCACCACGGAGTAGGCATGTCCGAGGAACATCGCGGTGCTGGCGGCCGCTTCGGTGATGTCCACCACCGGCACGTTGAGCAACTCCTGCAAGCCTTCGCGGCCATGTTCGCCGTAGCCGGCCTGGATTACCGCATCGAACGGCTGGTCGTAGGCCATCACCCGGTCCATCACCGCGATGGCCGCCAGGTAGCTTTCGAAATTGCCTTCCACCGATTCGGCACCGAAAAACGGAGTCAGGCCGACGATCTCGGTGCCGGGGGACGCCACCGCCCGTGCCTGTTTGGCGATGGCCTCGGTGATGGACTCGGTGGTGTTGACGTTGACCACAAGGATGCGCATGGAATGTCCTTACTTAATGACTGACGTTATCGACTGCAATGCTTTCGCCGCTCACATCGGCGTAGTACGGCTGGCGCTTGGCGAACAGCAGGTACAGCAGCCCTGCAATACCGGCGCCAATCAGCCAGGAGAACGGCGAGACAAGGGCGAAACCGGGCAGCAGGGCGAGGAGAATGGCGATCACCGCCGCAGGAATAAACGCCGCCACCGCCCGCAGATTGACTCCGCGGCTGTAGTAATAAGCGCCATTCGGGTCTTCGCTATACAACTGCGGCACGTCCACCTGGCTTTTGCGGATCAACCAGTAGTCGACCATGATCACCCCGTACAACGGCCCCAGCAGTGCGCCGAGCCCCGAGAGGAAATACACGATCACCAGCGGGCTGTTGTAGAGGTTCCACGGCAGGATCAACACCGCCACGGTGGCGCTGATCAGCCCGGCGCGGCGGAAGTTCAGGTACTTGGGCGCCAGGTTGCTCAGCACAAAGGCCGGCGCGACGAAGTTGGCCATGATATTCACCGCCACGGTCACAATCAGGAACGCCAGGCAGCCCAGCACCAGGAAGAACGTATTCGGAATCGCCGCAATGATTTCCGTGGGGCTCTCGATCACCCGGCCATTGAGGTGGAACTGCCCGCCGCACAGCAGCACGGTGATGGCCGCGAACACCAGGATATTCACCGGCAGGCCCCAGAAGTTGCCGACCTTGATGGTCTTGCGGCACGGCGAGGAGCGGGCGAAGTCGCAGAAATTCAGGATCAGCGTGCCGTAGATCGCCAGCCACAGCGCGCCGCCGGCAAAGATATTGCGCCACATCTCACCACCGGTCAGCGGCTCGCGAATGGCCCAGGCAATGTGGCCGTCCGCCTGGAAATACATCCAGCCGGCCAGGGACGCTACTGTCAGCAGAATCACCGGCCCGGCGAAGGCTTCATAGCGGCGCACCATCTCCATCCCATAGGCGAGGATGGCGAGCTGCACAAACCAGATCGCCACAAAACACGCCCAGCCCAGGGTGGACAGGCCGAGGATCGAGTTGTGGTCGTAGTCGGCAAAACCTGGATGAACCGCCGTCAACAGCACGCGGAAAACCACCGAGGCCAGGTAGGTCTGTATCCCGAACCAGGCAATCGCGATCACCGCACGAATCAGTGCCGGAATCTGCGCACCATGGATGCCAAAACTGATGCGGCTGATCACTGGAAACGGTACGCCGGTCTTCTGCCCCATATAGCCCGACAGGTTCATGAAGAAGTACACCAGCGCCGCGCCGATCCCCAGGGACAGCAGAATCTGCCAGCCACCCAGGCCCAGCGCATACAGGCCGATGGCGAAGGAGTAGTTGGCGATGTTGTGCACATCGTTGGTCCACAAGGCAAAGATGCTGTAGCGGCCCCAGCGCCGGCCTTCGGCCTTGGTAGGCGCCAGGTCCTTGTTGTGCAGGCGCGGGCTGAGGACCAACGGGCCGGGGCTAGTGGCCTCGGGGTTCAGGGTGGAGGAGGGCAGATCCAGTGCGATGTTATTGGAGAGACTTGTACGCATTCCGGCAGGCTCCTGGACATCAGCAGGAGAGCGGCTGATGTCAAAGTGTATGTATCTTTTTTATTAATTGTATACAAAGTGTGTTTTGCCTTAAGCCACATGCGTGCCAGATTTTCGCCGGATGAAATACACGGCGATTTGATTTTTAGCGTGATTGGAAATAACCGGCTGAATTTAAAGCGATATAAATTGACCGTTTGAACAGCTATTTATTTTGTAGCGCAGAGAGGGGCGGGGATTTAAGTAGAGGTGTGACGAGGGAGGATGTAACTTTTCGGTGCAGGATTTTATAAGTGCACACAAAAATGGCACCGATGGTGACATTTCTGTGTACAGGATTCTGGCTCAGGCGTTACGCCTTGCTGATGATGTTCCCGGCGTGCAACCCGCATTCTTTTTGGGTTGCTTCTTCCCACCACCAACGGCCTTCGCGTTCGTGCTGGTTCGGCAGTACCGGACGGGTGCACGGCTCACAGCCGATGCTGATAAAACCGCGCTCGTGCAGGCTGTTGTACGGCAACTCCAGCATGCGGATGTAACCCCATACTTCCTCACTGGTCATCTGCGCCAGCGGGTTGAACTTGTACAGGGTGCGTTCCGGGGTGGAAAAAGCCGTATCGATTTCCAACGCGGCCACCTGGCTGCGGGTGCCGGGGCTCTGGTCGCGGCGCTGGCCGGTGGCCCAGGCGCTCACACCGGACAGCTTGCGGCGCAGCGGTTCGATCTTGCGCACGCCACAGCACTCGCCATGGCCGTCCTTGTAGAAACTGAACAGGCCCTTTTCCTTGACGAAGGGTTCCAGCTTGCTCTGGTCCGGCGAGATCAGTTCGATGTCGATCTTGTAGAACTCACGCACCTGCTCGATAAACCGGTAGGTCTCCGGGTGCAGGCGACCGGTGTCGAGGCTGAACACCTTGACGTTCTTGTTCAGCTTCCAGGCCATGTCGACCAGCACCACGTCCTCGGCACCGCTGAAAGAGATCCACAGGTCGTCGCCAAACTGGCTGAAGGCCAGCTTGAGAATGTCCTGGGCGGATTTGTTGGCGTAAGTCGCGGCGAGTTCAGCGACGTCGAAGGCTTGGTTCATCAGGACGGTTCCTACAGGTCAGTGGCGCTGAGCGCTCTATAGGGGGGCGATGGTAACAAAATCCCGCCTGCGTTGCGGCGGCCAGCGTGAATCGCTAGAGTTCGGCAGTCCTTTTGCTCGCTCAACTCAATAACTTTAAATGGGAGTGTCTTGTGGAAATTGCCTGTCTCGACCTGGAAGGGGTGCTGGTTCCGGAAATCTGGATCGCCTTCGCCGAAAAAACCGGTATTGAATCCTTGCGGGCCACCACCCGGGACATCCCCGACTACGACGTGCTGATGAAACAGCGCCTGCGCATTCTTGATGAGCATGGGCTGAAGCTCTCCGACATCCAGGAAGTGATCGCCACCCTCAAGCCGCTGGACGGCGCCATCGAGTTCGTCAATTGGCTGCGCGAGCGCTTCCAGGTGGTGATCCTGTCTGACACCTTCTATGAGTTCTCCCAGCCGCTGATGCGCCAACTGGGTTTCCCGACCTTGCTGTGCCACCGGTTGATCACCGACGAGAGTGACCGGGTGGTGAGCTACCAGCTGCGTCAGAAAGATCCCAAGCGTCAGTCGGTGCTGGCCTTCAAAACCCTGTACTACCGCGTGATTGCCGCTGGTGATTCCTACAACGACACCACCATGCTGGGTGAGGCCGACCGTGGGATCCTGTTCCACGCGCCGGAGAACGTGATTCGCGAGTTCCCGCAGTTCCCGGCGGTGCATACGTTTGAGGATTTGAAGAAAGAGTTCATCAAGGCGTCGAATCGGCAGTTGAGCCTGTAAGTTATTGGGTGTGGCTGATGGAAGCCAGCTCCCACATGTTGACCGCGCTCCCATGTGGGAGCCGGGCTTGCCCGCGATGGGGCCGGTATGGCCACTGCACAGCCTAGACCCCTGCCAGCAAACTCTCATAAGGAATGCGCAAGCCTTCATGCAGGCGTTTGATCATCGACAAGCTCAGCTTGCGCTTATGATTCAACACTTCGGAAACCCGCCCGCTCGGACCTATGAAAGGCTCCAGGTCACGGGCGGTCAGGCCTAGCTGCTCCATTCGAAATCTAATCGCTTCCACGGGGTCCGATGGCGGCATTGGATAATGCTCCGCTTCGTACTTTTCGATAAGTATCGCGAGAATTTCCAGCTCGTCACCCTCGGGCGAGCCGATTTCCGCTTCCCATAGCTGTTCGACGCGCGCGAGCGCAGCGGTCAGGTCTTCCTGGGAATGAATGGGTTTGATGTTCATCACACGGTCTCCGCATTGATCTGATCGTACTGCGCGTGGGTCCCCACGAAGCGTATGAACGCAAGCTGTCGCTGATAATTGATCGCCATGATCACTCGATACTTGTTGCCGCCTATGTTGAACACAACCCTGCCCCCTTTGAGAATGCTCGCTGTCCTTAGCTCTGCCTTGAGGGCCTGAGGGGTTGGGTAAACAGCTTTTTCCATATGGCGATACAGCTCGACCAGCGGCGTTTTGGCATCCATGCAACCAGGGTGGTTTTCCCAGAATATTCGTAGGGCAGACAGAGCGATTATCCGCATCGCTGCAACCTCCCAATTCGGGAGATGATAGGTGCGGTTGAGGGCAGATGCAATCTCGGAAATCTTTCCTGACAAGTAGGCAGTCGTTTCATGTGATCCTTCACAGACGGCTGGTGGACGGTTGAAACCGGACGCTATCCTCCGGCTTCGACCCCGTCTACTTCGGTACTGATTCAGGTCTTTTCTGCTGCCTGGCTCCGCGTCGCAGAGCCAGGGAGGGCTGCGTGCTACAGGCTTTCCAAGGTTTGTAACAACACCCGCACCTTGGTCATCGACTCCTGATACTCCGCCTGCCACTCCGAGTCCGCGACAATCCCGCCGCCGCCCCAGCAGCACACCTGACCATCCTTGACCAACAGGCTGCGAATGGCGATGGAGCTGTCCATCTCGCCGCGCACGTCCAGATACACCAGCGAACCGCAATACAACCCGCGCCGGGTCGGCTCCAGCTCGTCGATGATCTGCATCGCGCGAATCTTCGGTGCGCCGGTGATGGAGCCGCCGGGGAAGCTGCCGGCGATCAGGTCGAGGGCGTCTTTGTCGTCCGCCAGCTCACCGGTGACGCTGCTCACCAGATGATGCACGTTGGGATAGCTTTCCAGGCTGAACAACTCCGGCACTTTCACCGAGCCGGTACGGCAGGTGCGACCCAGGTCGTTGCGCAGCAGGTCGACGATCATCAGGTTTTCGGCACGATCCTTGGGGCTGGCCAGCAATTCAGCGGCGTTGGCTGCATCTTCCTCGGGCGTCGCCCCCCTTGGCCGGGTGCCCTTGATCGGGCGGGTTTCCACCTGGCGCTGGCTGATTTTGACGAAGCGTTCCGGCGATAAACTCAATACCGCGCCATCATCCGGCAAGCTCTGGAACCCGGAAAACGGCGTCGGGCAGGCTGCGCGCAGGGCGCAATAGGCAACCCACGGGTCGCCGACGCATGGGGCGCGGAAGCGTTGGGCAAAGTTGACCTGGTAGCAGTCACCCGCCTGGATGTAATCCTGGATGCGGGCGAGTGCATGTTTGTAGGTGTCGGCTGTCACGTCCGGAGCCATTGGGCTTTGCAGCTTGAAGGTGGCCGATGCGCTGATGGTCGGCTGACCGAACAAGGTAATCAGGCGTTGCCGTTCGCTTTCCTCCAGTTTGGGGTGGAACACCAGTTGGCTGGTCTGCGCCTGGTGATCGCTGATCAAGGCCCAGGCGTACAGGCCAAAGCGCGCATCCGGCAGGTGCAGGTCGTCCACCGCCAGGTGCGGCAGGTGCTCAAGATGACGACCGAAGTCGTAGCTCAGGTAGCCGATGAGGCCGCCGGCAAACGGCAGTTCGTAGGGCGCGGGGATCGTGGCTTCACCCAGCAACGTCAGGTTTTCCCGCAGGCGCTGCAGGAAATCACTGCCGCTTTCGTCGGGCAGTACCGCCAGGGTCGTCTCGGGCCAGGCGCTCAGCAGGTCATAACGGCCGCGCTCGGCCGCCGGTCGGCCACTGTCCAGCAGCACCGCGCCGGGCGCATGGCGGATTGCTGCAAAGTATTCGGCAGGGTTGGCCCGGTAGGGCAGCGGGTGTACGGAGCAGGTCACTGGGTTTATCCCTCGACCGCCGGAATATGCCCAAACATTTCCTGCACAAACTTAACCCGTTCCTCCGGTGTTTCCGTCACGCCCGCCGCCTTCAGCTCTTCCAGTCGAGCCTCCACGGCATGGGTGCGCAAGGTCAGGCCGCAGTCGTTGGCAATCTGGATGTTCAGCCCCGGGCGAGCGTTAAGTTCCAGGATCAACGGACCCTTTTCCTGGTCCAGCACCATGTCCACGCCGATATAGCCCAGGCCGCACAGCTCGTAGCAGCCGGCGGCGAGCTTCATGAAACCGTCCCAGTTGGGCAGTTGCACGCCGTCCACCGCATTGGTGGTGTCGGGGTGCTTGGTGATGATGTTGTTCAGCCAGGTGCCGCGCAGGGTCAGGCCGGTGGCGAGGTCGACACCCACGCCAATCGCGCCCTGGTGCAGGTTGGCCTTGCCGCCGGACTGGCGGGTGGGCAAGCGCAGCATGGCCATCACCGGGTAGCCCATCAGCACAATGATGCGGATGTCCGGTACGCCTTCGTAGCTGATGCTTTTGAAGATCTGGTCAGGCACCACCCGGTATTCGATCAGCGCGCGGTCACGGTGGCCGCCGAGGGAATACAGGCCGGTGAGGATGCTGGAAATCTGATGCTCGATTTCTTCATGGCTGATGATCTTGCCGGAGACCGTGCGATAGCGCCCTTCAAAACGGTCGGCGATCACCAGGATACCGTCACCGCCGGCGCCCTGGGCCGGCTTGATCACGAAGTCGCTGCGCCCGCCGATGATCTCGTCGAGCTTGTCGATTTCCTTCTCGGTGGAAATGACCCCGTACATTTCCGGCACGTGGATGCCGGCGGCCATGGCCCGTTCCTTGGTGATGATCTTGTCATCGACGATCGGATACAGGCTGCGCTTGTTGTACTTGAGCACGTAGTCGGCATTTCGCCGGTTGATGCCCATGATCCCCCGCGCTTCCAGGGCCTTCCAGGTCTTCCAGAAGCCGAACATTACGAGTCAGCCTTGAGGAAGGCCTTGAAACGCACCAGTTCGGTCAGGCGGTAGCCGCGATAACGACCCATGGCCAGCATGAAGCCCACCAGGATCAACAGGATCGCCGGGAAGGTGAACACGAAGTAGATCAGTTCCGGCACGCTCATGATGATGTGCGCCAGGGACGCGGCGAACAGCGTGCCGATCGCGACTTTCATCGCATGGCCGCCACCGCGTTCTTCCCAGGTGATCGACAGGCGTTCGATGGTCATGGTCAGGATCACCATCGGGAACAGTGCCACCGACAACCCGCGCTCCAGGCCGAGCTTGTGGCTGAACAGACTGATGGCGGCGATCAGCACCACCACGAAGGTCAGCACCACCGAGAGCCTCGGCAGCATCTGCAGCTTCAAGTGTTCCAGGTAAGACCGAAGCGACAGCCCCAGCGCCGTAATAATGGTGAACAGCACAATCCCGAAGCCCAGCTGTGTCTCGCGGAACGCCAGGGCAATCAGCACCGGGGTAAACGTGCCTAGGGTCTGCAGGCCGATCAGGTTGCGCAGGATCAGGATCACCAGCACGCCAATCGGGATCATCACCATGATCATGAAGGTCTGCTGGGTTTGCAGCGGCAGGCCGTACAGCGAGTACTCGAGGAAGTTGGCGTCGGTGTTTTCGTCCGTCAGCTTGGCCAGGCGAATCGCGTTCATTTCGCTGTTGTTGAGGCTGAAGGTCACCATGGCCTTCTTGCCGCCGTCGACGGTGATCAGGTTTTCATCACCGGTCCACCACAGCAGGCGGTCGGCCGGCAGGCCTTGCTCGCCGGTGTCGGGGTTGAAGTACAGCCAGTCATTACCGTTGAAGCTGCGCAGCCAGAGTTCCGGGGTTTGCGGCTGGTCGGCCACCAGGCGGATGGTGTGGACCTTTTCCACCGGCACGTGGGCGATGGACAGCAGCAACTCGACGATCTTGGCCTTGTGCGGCGTCGACGGGTCGCCCGCCAGCAGCAGCTTCACGTTGTCGTCGTTGAGGTTGTTGGTGCGCTTGATGGCTTCGCTGATAAAGGTCTCGACGTCGGCCGAGTGCTGGCGGATCGGCGCCAGCAGGGCTTCGGCGGCGATTTTTTCCGGGCCTTCGACGGCGATGCTGTCGCGGAAGGTCGGGCCCTTGACCTTGACCTTTTCACCGCTGTAACGCTTGGTCAGCACCAGGCGGTAGTAGAGGGTCTGGTTGCCCTTGGCCCGGCGTGCCGACCAGGTGACCTTGCGGTTGCCGTCGAGGCGATTGACGCTGACGCCGTAGTTATTCGAGATAAAGCTTTCATTCAGGCTGACGAAGTCGCGGCTCAGGGGCGGCACGAACATCTGGATTTTCACCGGGTCCTTGGCGCTGGCGACGAACTCGACCTTGGCGTCGATGTTCCACAGGTCGTCGGTGGCGTCCTCGGTGACGGGAATCCCCAGCACGAAAATCTGATAGGCGGTGACCGAAATGCCCAAGACCACCAAAACGGCGATCAGGATTTTCAGGTGCAGATTAAGAGAGCGCATTCAAATTACTCAGCGGTATGAGCGTCGGAGGCGCAGGCAGGTTTGCCCGCCGCGTATTTAAGACTGGGGTCGACCAGCGCATCAAAGCGTTTCAGCGCTTCGGAGCCGATCAGCAACGGGTATTGGAAGGCGCTGCGGTCAGTCAAGTTCACTTCGATACTGCGTAAAGCGGTGCCCATGCAGATGTCCAGGGCGATGACTGGACGGGCGGTGTAGTTCTTGTCTTCATCGGGGTCGTAGTCACCGGCGCGGCGCTTGATCTTGCTAACGCGGGCCAGGGGACGCTCGATGGGGTGGGAGTGTGCGGTGTCGATGGCCAGGTAGAAGCGCACCCAGGACTCGCCGTTGCGCTTGAAGCGCTTGATGTCGCGGGCGCTCAAGGACGCGGTCTTGGCGCCGGTGTCGAGCTTGGCGGCCACTTCCAGGTCAATGCCGGCCAACTTGGCGTATTCATTGAGTCCATAAACGGTCTTCTCGGCAGCAACGCCAAGGCCCGGGATAAACAGTAGAAGCAAAAGGGGGAAGGGCTTGAGTCTCATAAATCCTGACGCGGTGCAGTGCGATGTTCAATTCAAGGCGACTGGCATTGCTGCGCAAGCTCCCTCGTGCGCCTTTTCATCCAGGGATGTGAGGCAAAAGTGGCCGGCATTCTAACATGAAGGTTTTCTGGCGCCAGCGCTGGCAGCCGGCCATGCCCCGATAGAGTGCAAGGCGGGTTATTAGACGATTGTCGACAATGTGTATTTATTCTTTGACTATCCGGGGCTGATTGGCTAGTTTTTGCGGCATTGCTTTTAAAGGTGTCGACAATATGCTGGATCAACTGGAAACCCCAGTGATGGCCCAAGACGATTCCCAGACCATGTCCGAGAACGTCTTCCGGCGTATCCAGGCCGCCATCGTCAAGGGCGAAATCGCCCCCGGCAGCAAGATCTCCGAGCCGGAACTGGCGCGCACCTATGGCATCAGCCGTGGCCCGCTGCGCGAGGCGATTCATCGCCTGGAAGGCCAGCGCCTGCTGGTGCGCATCCCCCATGTGGGCGCGCGAGTGGTCTCGTTGAGCCATGAAGAACTGATCGAACTCTACGAAATCCGCGAATCCCTGGAAGGCATGGCCTGCCGCCTGGCCGCCGAGCGCATGACCGACGCCGAGATCGAAGAGCTGCGCCAGGTGTTGCACACCCACGAGCGCGATGCGGCCTTCCAGGCCGGTGTCGGCTACTACCAGCAGGAAGGCGACTTCGATTTTCATTACCGGATAATTCAAGGCGCCGGTAACCGCACCCTGACCCAAATGTTGTGCGGCGAGCTGTATCAGTTGGTGCGCATGTACCGCATCCAGTTCTCCGCCACCCCCAATCGTCCACGCCAGGCCTTTGCCGAGCATCACCGCATTCTTGACGCGATTGCCGATCGCGACGGTGAACTGGCCGAGTTGTTGATGCGCCGGCATATCGGCGCCTCCAAACGCAACATTGCCCGTCACTTCCCGGACGGCGCTCCCCAATCACGAGGTGAGTCATGAGTTCCAATAACAACACCACTCCAGGCCAGCGTTTCCGTGACGCGGTTGCCAGCGAGCACCCGTTGCAGGTAGTCGGCGCGATCAACGCCAACCATGCGCTGCTGGCCAAGCGCGCCGGCTTCAAGGCGATCTACCTGTCGGGTGGCGGGGTGGCTGCCGGCTCCCTCGGTGTGCCGGACCTGGGCATCACCGGCCTGGATGACGTGCTGACGGACGTGCGCCGCATCACCGACGTGTGCGACCTGCCGCTGCTGGTGGACGTGGACACCGGTTTCGGCTCCTCCGCGTTCAACGTGGCGCGCACCGTCAAGTCGATGATCAAGTTCGGCGCGGCGGCGATCCATATCGAAGACCAGGTGGGCGCCAAGCGTTGTGGCCATCGCCCGAACAAAGAAATCGTGTCCCAGCAGGAAATGGTCGACCGCATCAAGGCTGCGGTGGATGCGCGTACCGATGACAGCTTCGTGATCATGGCCCGCACCGACGCACTGGCCGTGGAAGGTCTGGAATCCGCCCTGGAACGTGCGGCCGCCTGCATTGAGGCCGGTGCCGACATGGTGTTCCCGGAAGCCATCACTGAGCTTGAGATGTACAAGCTGTTCGCCTCTCGCGTGAAAGCGCCGATCCTGGCCAACATCACCGAATTCGGTGCGACACCTCTCTATACCGTCGATCAACTGAAATCTGCGGATGTTTCCATCGTCCTGTACCCGCTCTCGGCCTTCCGCGCCATGAACAAGGCGGCCGAGAATGTCTACACCGCGATCCGTCGCGACGGCACCCAGCAGAACGTGATCGACACCATGCAAACCCGCATGGAGCTTTATGATCGCATCGACTACCACACCTTCGAGCAGAAGCTCGACGCGCTGTTCGCCGCCAAGAAGTAACGCGAGCGCCTCACTAATAACTACAAGATTGGAGATAACCATGGCCGAAGCAAAAGTACTCAGTGGAGCTGGCCTGCGTGGCCAGGTTGCCGGGCAGACCGCACTGTCCACCGTGGGCCAGGCCGGTGCCGGCTTGACCTATCGCGGCTACGACGTGCGCGAACTCGCCGCCGATGCCCAGTTTGAAGAAGTCGCCTACCTGCTGCTCTACGGCGAACTGCCGACCAAAGCCGAACTGGCCGCCTACACCGCCAAGCTCGGCAAACTGCGCGACCTGCCCCAGGCGCTGAAAGAAGTGCTGGAACGCATCCCCGCCGACGCGCACCCGATGGACGTGATGCGCACCGGTTGCTCGTTCCTGGGCAATATCGAGCCGGAGAAAGACTTCTCCGTGCAGCGCGACGTGACCGACCGCCTGCTGGCCGCGTTCCCGGCGATCATGTGCTACTGGTACCGCTTCAGCCACGACGGCCAGCGCATCAACTGCGTGACCGACGAGCCGAGCATCGGCGGGCACTTCCTGCACCTGCTGCACGACAAGAAGCCCAGCGACTTGCACGTCAAGGTGATGAACGTGTCGCTGATTCTCTACGCCGAGCACGAATTCAACGCCTCGACCTTCACCGCCCGCGTGTGCGCGTCGACCCTGTCGGACCTGTATTCCTGCGTCACCGCCGCCATCGGCTCCCTGCGTGGCCCGTTGCACGGTGGTGCCAACGAAGCGGCGATGGAGATGATCGAGCGTTTCTCTTCCGCCCAGGAAGCGGTGGAAGGCACCCTCGGCATGCTGGCGCGCAAGGACAAGATCATGGGCTTTGGCCACGCGATCTATAAAGACAGCGACCCGCGTAACGAGGTGATCAAGGCCTGGTCGAAAAAACTCGCGGACGAAGTGGGCGACACCGTGTTGTTCCCGGTTTCCGAAGCCATCGACAAGACCATGTGGGAGCAGAAGAAACTGTTCCCCAACGCCGACTTCTACCATGCCTCGGCGTACCACTTCATGGGCATCCCGACCAAGCTGTTCACCCCGATTTTCGTCTGCTCGCGGCTTACAGGGTGGGCCGCGCATGTATTTGAACAGCGTGCCAACAACCGCATCATCCGTCCGAGCGCCGAGTACATCGGCGTTGAGCAGCGCAAGTTCGTGCCAATCGAACGTCGCTGAGTGGTGGGAATCTGAGGCGCCGGTTTTCAGGATCGGAACCGGTTCAATGTGGGAGCTGGCTTGCCTGCGATAGCATCACCTCGGTGTAACTGACACACCGAGGTGCCTGCATCGCGGGCAAGCCCGGCTCCCACAGGGACCGTGTTCATCCAGGCCAACGCCACAGGTTTTTGCTGTACACCTAACCGTGACTGAGTCCCAGCCTATGAACACTGAACACCGCAAACCGCTCCCCGGCAGCCGCCTCGATTTCTTTGACGCCCGCGCGGCAGTCGATGCAATCACCCCCGGCGCCTACGCCACACTGCCGTACACCTCCCGCGTGCTCGCGGAAAACCTGGTGCGTCGCTGTGACCCGGCGACCCTCAACGCGTCCCTGAGCCAACTGATCGAGCGCAAGCGCGACCTCGATTTCCCATGGTTCCCGGCCCGCGTGGTATGCCACGACATCCTCGGCCAGACCGCCCTGGTGGACCTTGCCGGCCTGCGCGACGCCATCGCCCTGCAAGGCGGTGACCCGGCCCAGGTCAACCCGGTGGTGCCGACCCAACTGATCGTCGACCACTCCCTGGCCGTCGAAGCCGGTGGTTCTGACCCGCAGGCGTTCGAGAAAAATCGCGCCATCGAAGACCGTCGCAACGAAGACCGTTTCCACTTTATCGAGTGGACCAAAAAGGCCTTCAAGAACGTCGACGTGATCCCGCCGGGCAACGGCATCATGCACCAGATCAACCTGGAGAAAATGTCTCCGGTGATCCAGGTACGTGACGGCGTGGCCTTCCCGGATACCTGCGTCGGCACCGACAGCCACACGCCTCACGTTGATGCCTTGGGCGTGATCGCCATCGGCGTTGGCGGCCTTGAAGCAGAGAGCGTGATGCTCGGCCGCGCCTCGTGGATGCGCCTGCCGGAAAGTGTTGGCGTGGAGCTGACGGGCAAGCTGCAACCGGGCATCACCGCCACCGACATGGTGCTGGCGCTGACCGAGTTCCTGCGCAAGCAGAAGGTCGTCGGTGCGTGGCTGGAGTTCTTCGGTGAAGGTGCTTCGGCGCTGACTCTGGGCGACCGCGCCACCATCTCCAACATGGCCCCGGAATATGGCGCCACCGCCGCGATGTTTTACATCGACCAACAGACCATCGCCTACCTGAAACTCACCGGTCGTGAAGACGAGCAAGTCACCCTGGTGGAGCAGTACGCTCGCCACACCGGCCTGTGGGCGGACGACCTCAAGGGCGCGCAATACGAGCGTGGCCTGAGCTTCGATTTGTCCTCGGTGGTGCGCAACATGGCCGGCCCGAGCAACCCCCACGCCCGCGTCGCCACCAGCGACCTGGCGGCCAAGGGCATCTCCGGCCAGTGGGATGACGTGCCGGGGCAAATGCCCGACGGCGCGGTGATCATCGCCGCCATCACCAGTTGCACCAACACCAGCAACCCGCGCAATGTGATTGCCGCCGGCCTGCTGGCACGCAATGCCAACAAGCTCGGCCTGGCCCGCAAGCCATGGGTCAAGTCGTCCCTGGCACCGGGTTCGAAAACCGTGGCGATGTACCTCGACGAAGCCGGGCTGACCACCGAGCTGGAGCAACTCGGTTTTGGTGTCGTGGCGTTCGCCTGCACCACCTGCAACGGCATGTCCGGCGCACTCGACCCGGTGATCCAGCAAGAGATCATCGACCGCGACCTGTACGCCACCGCCGTGCTTTCGGGTAACCGCAACTTCGACGGCCGTATCCACCCGTACGCCAAGCAAGCGTTCCTCGCGTCGCCGCCGCTGGTGGTGGCCTATGCGATTGCCGGCACCATCCGTTTCGACATCGAAAAAGACGTGCTGGGCCTGGACGCCAATGGCAAGGAAATCCGCCTCAAGGACATCTGGCCAAGCGACGAAGAAATCGACGCGGTGGTCAAGGCGTCGGTCAAGCCGGAGCAGTTTCGCCAGGTGTACATCCCGATGTTCGCGATCCACGAAGACACCGGCCCGAAGGTCACGCCGCTGTACGACTGGCGCCCGCAGAGCACCTACATCCGTCGCCCGCCGTACTGGGAAGGTGCCCTGGCCGGTGCACGTCCGCTCAAGGGCATGCGCCCGCTGGCGGTGCTGCCGGACAACATCACCACCGATCACCTGTCGCCGTCCAACGCGATCATGCTCGACAGCGCCGCCGGCGAATACCTGGCGAAAATGGGCCTGCCGGAAGTCGACTTCAACTCTTACGCGACCCATCGTGGCGACCACTTGACCGCGCAGCGCGCCACCTTCGCCAACCCGAAACTGTTCAATGAAATGGTGGTTGAAGACGGTAAGGTCAAGCAGGGTTCGCTGGCGCGCCTGGAGCCGGAAGGCAAGGTCACGCGCATGTGGGAAGCCATCGAAACCTACATGGAGCGCAAGCAGCCGCTGATCATCATTGCCGGCGCCGACTACGGCCAGGGTTCGTCCCGGGACTGGGCGGCCAAGGGCGTACGCCTGGCCGGTGTTGAAGCGATTGCCGCCGAAGGTTTCGAGCGCATCCACCGCACCAACCTGGTGGGCATGGGCGTGCTGCCGCTGGAGTTCCTGCCGGGCACCGACCGCAAGACCCTGAAGATCGACGGCACGGAAACCTACGACGTGATCGGCGAACGCACCCCGCGTGCGCAACTGACGTTGCTGATCAACCGCAAGAACGGCGAGCGTGTCGAGGTGCCGGTGACCTGCCGGCTGGACACGGCTGAAGAAGTGTCGATCTACGAGGCGGGCGGCGTGTTGCAACGTTTTGCCCAGGACTTCCTGGAATCGGCTGTAACTGCCTGATAACTGCGGCCGGGGTCAACGCCCCGGCCCATGAGGACCACCATGGCACACGTACCGCAGATCAAGATTCCCGCCACCTACATGCGTGGCGGCACCAGTAAAGGCGTGTTTTTCAGCCTCAAGGATTTGCCCGAGTCGGCCCAGGTGCCGGGCGCGGCGCGGGATGCGTTGTTGTTGCGGGTGATCGGCAGCCCCGACCCGTATGACAAGCAAATCGACGGCATGGGCGGCGCGACTTCCAGCACCAGCAAAACCGTGATCCTGGCCAAAAGCACCCGCGCCGATCACGACGTGGACTACCTGTTCGGCCAGGTGTCCATCGACAAACCGTTCGTGGACTGGAGTGGCAACTGCGGCAACCTGTCGGCGGCGGTGGGTTCGTTCGCCATCAGCGCCGGCCTGGTAGATGCCGCGCGCATTCCGCACAACGGCGTGGCCGTGGTGCGGGTGTGGCAGGCGAATATCGCCAAGACCATCATCGCTCACGTACCGATCACCGACGGTGCGGTGCAGGAAACCGGCGACTTCGAACTCGACGGCGTGACCTTCCCGGCCGCCGAGGTGCAGCTGGAATTCATGGACCCGGCGGCGGAAGAAGAGGGCGGCGGTGGCTCGATGTTCCCTACCGGCAACCTGGTGGATGACCTGGACGTGCCGGGTGTCGGCACATTCAAGGCGACGCTGATCAACGCCGGGATTCCCACCATCTTCATCAACGCCCAGGACCTGGGTTACACCGGCACCGAGTTGCAGGGCGCGATCAATGGCGACCCCAAGGCCCTGGCGATGTTTGAAACCATCCGCGCCCATGGTGCGCTGCGCATGGGCTTGATCAAACACCTGGACGAAGCGGCCCAGCGTCAGCACACGCCGAAGGTGGCGTTTGTGGCGCGGCCTGCGGACTACGTGGCGTCCAGCGGCAAGGCGATCAAGGCGGGTGATGTCGACCTGCTGGTGCGGGCGCTGTCCATGGGCAAGTTGCACCACGCGATGATGGGCACGGCGGCGGTGGCGATTGGCACGGCGGCGGCGATTTCCGGCACGCTGGTGAATTTGGCGGCGGGCGGCGTGGAGCGCAATGCGGTGCGGTTCGGGCATCCCTCCGGGACGTTGCGCGTAGGCGCCGAGGCCAGCCAGGTCGACGGTGAATGGGTCGTGAAAAAAGCCATCATGAGCCGCAGTGCGAGAGTGTTGATGGAAGGGTTCGTACGCGTCCCCGGCGACTCTTTCTAACCGATCATTCCCACGCTTTGCGTGGGAATGCATCCCGTGACGCTCTGCGTCACCCTTGCGCCGTACGGGACGCGAAGCGTCCAAGGCGGCATTCCCACGCAGAGCGTGGGAACGAACACCCTGACCCTGAGGATGGACCACACCTAACCCACTTTGGAGTACTGCCATGAGCGCCAACGTCGACCAGAACAACCGCCCCGACTACGACCAGGTCCTGCAGGACATCGCCGACTACGTACTGAGTTTCAGGATCGAATCCCGCGATGCCCTCGACACCGCCCGCAACTGCCTGATGGACACCCTCGGTTGCGGCCTGCTGGCCCTGCGTTTCCCGGAGTGCACCAAGCACCTGGGGCCGATCGTCGAAGGCACGGTGGTGCCGTTCGGCGCACGGGTGCCGGGCACCTCGTTCCGCCTGGACCCGGTCAAGGCCGCATGGGACATCGGCTGCATCGTGCGCTGGCTCGACTACAACGACACCTGGCTTGCCGCCGAATGGGGTCACCCTTCCGATAACCTCGGTGGCATCCTCGCGGTCGCCGACCATCTCTCGCAAAAACGCCTGGCCAACGGCGACGCACCGCTGACCGTGCGGGCAGTGCTGGAGGCGATGATCATGGCCCACGAAATCCAGGGCGTGATTGCCCTGGAAAACTCCTTCAACCGTGTCGGCCTTGACCACGTGCTGCTGGTGAAAGTCGCCTCCACCGCCGTCACCGCCAAGCTGATGGGCGCCAACCGTGAGCAACTGCTGTCGGCCCTGTCCCAGGCGTTTGTCGATGGCCAGGCATTGCGTACTTATCGTCATGCGCCGAACGCCGGTTCGCGCAAGTCGTGGGCGGCGGGGGATGCGTCGAGTCGCGGGGTGCGCCTGGCGGATATCGCCATGCGCGGCGAGATGGGCATTCCCGGTGTGTTGAGCGCGCCGCAGTGGGGCTTCTATGACGTGCTGTTCAGCCACACCAACAAGGACCTGGCGCTCAAGCCCGAAGACAAGCGCGCCTTCAGCCTGTCGCAGCCCTACGGCACGTATGTGATGGAGAACGTACTGTTCAAGATCAGCTTCCCCGCCGAGTTCCACGCACAAACCGCCTGCGAGGCAGCAGTCACCCTGCACCCACAGGTGAAGCACCGCCTGCATGAGATCGACCGGATTGTCATCACCACCCACGAGTCGGCGATCCGGATCATCTCCAAGGTCGGGCAGTTGGCCAACGCGGCGGACCGCGATCATTGCCTCCAGTACATGACCGCTGTACCGCTGGCGTTTGGCAACCTGGTGGCCGAGCAATACGAAGATGAATTCCACGCGGCCCATCCGATCATCGATGAGCTGCGCGAAAAGATGGTCATCGTCGAGGAGCCGCGCTACAGCCGCGAATACCTGGAGGCCGACAAGCGCTCCATCGCCAATGCGGTGCAGGTGTTCTTCAAGGATGGTTCCAGCACCGAACAGGTGGCCGTGGAATACCCGATTGGCCACCGTCGCCGTCGGGTGGATGGCATTCCGTTGCTGGAAGACAAGTTCAAGGCCAATCTGGCGACCCGGTTTACCGCGCAGCGCAGTGCCGAGATTTTTGCGCTGTGCAAGGATCAGGCACGGCTTGAGGCCACTGCGGTAAACCGGTTTGTGGACCTGTTCGTCATCTGAAGAACACCACTGGTCAAATGTGGGAGCGGGCTTGCTCGCGAATGCGGAGTGTCAGCCAATACATATATGGCTGATCCACCGCATTCGCGAGCAAGCCCGCTCCCACATTAAACCTACATGCTGCCTTCCACATCATCCAGGCTGAACGTCTCGGTATGGTCGTCATAGGAGAAGATCTCCGCATACCGCCCCCAGGCCACCACGCTTTCCAGGGTTTTCTCCACAAAGGCTTCCGTCATCGAGTCTTCCAGCTCCTGCTCGAAGCGCACCCGTGGCGCCCGGTGGCCGCTGCGCTCAAGCAACACCTGGTGAATGCGCGCGGCCAATGGCACGTGGCGGATCAAGTGTTCGGCGAACAGGGTTTTACGCTCCTGGGTGCCGTAGTCGGCGAACAGTTTGCCGGCATCGGTCAGGGTGATATCGGCACCCTTGAGTTCGGCGAAGCCCAAATGCTCAAGCATCTCCGCCACCGGGAACAGATCGTCGACTTCCAGCAAACGCCGTTCAGCCACGGTCGGCAGGCCGGCGTGGCCATTGTAGGGCTCGGCGGCCAGGGTTTCGATCAGGCCAGCCATCAGGTTGGTGGAGACTTCCGGCAACAGGCTGCCCATTTTCAGCTCAGGCAAACCTCTGCTCGCGTCGGCGCTGCGGCGGTCGGTCATCAGGGCATAGATGTCGTCGACCATTTGCCGGAAGGTCGGGTCCAGCCGGTTGCGCGGGTGGGCAAACGGCACCTTGATCTCGGCCACCACCCGGCCAGGGTTGGACGACAGCACCAGGATGCGGTCGCACATCAGCACGGCTTCTTCGATGTTGTGGGTCACGATCAGGATCGACTTGATCGGCAGTTGCTTGCCGCTCCACAGATCCAGCAGGTCGGTGCGCAGGGTTTCGGCGGTGAGCACGTCCAGCGCCGAGAACGGTTCGTCCATCAGCAACAGGGTCGGGTTGACCACCAACCCGCGGGCGAAACCCACGCGTTGGCGCATGCCGCCGGACAGTTCGCGCGGGTAGGCGTTTTCAAAACCGTCCAGGCCGATCAGGTCGATGGCCGCCAGGGCGCGCCTGCGGGATTCCTTGCGCTCGACCTGCAAGGCTTGCAGGCCGGCCTCGACGTTTTCCAGCACGGTCAGCCACGGGAACAGCGCGAAGGTCTGGAACACCATGGCCACGCCTTCGGCCGGGCCGTTGAGCGGCGCGCCGTTGTAGCGCACTTCGCCCGACGACGGCTGAATCAGCCCGGCGATGATGCGCAGCAAGGTCGACTTGCCCGAGCCGGACCGGCCGAGCATGCCGACAATCTCGCCTTCGTGCAGGCTCAAGTTCACGCCGCTGAGGACTTGCAGCTCGTCTTTACCTTTGCCGAACACCCGGTTCACCTTTTTCAACGAGTAGATTTCCGGAGTGTCGGCGGCATGCTCGGTATAGGTAGTCATCACAGCGAGTCCCATCAATTCAGACGAAGTTTGTTTTCAGCCATGGCGTACATCGGCCGCCACACAGCGCGGTTGAACGCCACCACGAAGATCGACATCACCACCACGCCCAGGGCGATCTTCGGGAAGTCGCCGGCCGCGGTGGTCTGGGCGATGTAGGCGCCCAGCCCGTGGGCGACCACGTTGTCGTGGCCCCAGGACACGTACTCGGACACGATACTGGCGTTCCAGGCACCGCCCGAGGCGGTAATGGCGCCGGTGACGTAGTACGGGAAAATCCCCGGCAGCATCACCTTGCGCCACCACAACCAGCCGCGAATGCGGAAGTTGGCGGCGGCTTCCTTGAAGTCATTCGGGAACGCGCTGGCTCCGGCGATCACGTTGAACAGGATGTACCACTGGGTGCCCAGCACAATCAGCGGGCTCAGCCAGATATCCGGGTTGAGGTTGTAGTGCAGGATCACGATGACGAACACCGGGAACAGCAGGTTCGCCGGGAAGGCCGCAAGGAACTGCGCCAGCGGCTGGATTTTTTCCGCAAGCGCAGGGCGCAAGCCGATCATCACGCCCAACGGCACCCAGATCAGCGAGGCGATCAGGATCAGGCCGACCACCCGCAACAATGTGATCAGCCCTAGCACGAATACATGGCCGACTTCGGCCAGGGTCACTTCAGTGCCGACGTACTGCACGATGTGATACAGCGCATAAGCGGCCAGCAGCGCGATGAGTGCGCCCCATACCCAGTCGATCACTTTTGACGCTTTCGGGGTTTCTGCCGGCAGCGCCTTGAGTGCACCGCCCGCCAGGCTGAAGCGCTTGTTGCCAATGCGGCTGATGGCGCGGGTGACAGGCCGCAGGATGCGCTGGACGATGCGCGTGCGCTGGATCAGGTTCAGCAGCCAGGATTGCGGTGCGGCGCCCTGGGAGGCGGTGGTTTCCATGCGGAATTTGTCGGCCCAGGCCACCAGTGGGCGGAACAGGAACTGGTCGTACATCAGGATGACCACAATCATCGCCAGGATCACGTAGCCCACGGCGTGCAGGTCTTTCTGGGCAATCGCCAGGGCCAGGTATGAGCCCACGCCCGGCAAGGTGATGGTCTTGTCGCCGACGGTAATGGCCTCGGAGGCGACCACGAAAAACCAGCCGCCGGACATGCTCATCATCATGTTCCACACCAGCCCGGGCATGGCGAAGGGCACGTCGAGCTTCCAGAACCGCTGCCAACCGGAAAGCCGCAGGTTGGTCGACACTTCCACCAGGTCATGGGGCAGCATGCGCAGCGACTGGTAGAAGCTGAACGTCATGTTCCAGGCCTGGCTGGTGAAAATCGCAAAGATGGCCGCGAACTCCGCGCCGAGCACACGCCCGGGGAACAGCAGCAGGAAGAACGTCACTGTGAACGAGATGTAACCCAGCACTGGTACTGATTGCAGGATGTCGAGCACGGGCACCAGCAGTTTCTCGGCGCGCCGGCTTTTAGCGGCCAGGGTGCCGTACAACAGGGTGAACACCAGCGCTGCAACCATCGCCGCGAGCATGCGCATCGTGGTGCGCATCGCGTATTCAGGCAGGTTGGCCGGGTCCAGCGAGATCACTTCACTCTGCAGGGTGGCGATAGGCGCCCAGGTTTCCCGCGCAGTGATGGAGAAAAACAGTAAAAAGCCGATCACCAGGGGCAGGGCGACCAAATCCCAGCGGTTGGGTAGCAAGCGCAATGTGGATGCAGGGATGTAGTGACGGAACACTCTTTTCATAGGCAGTCATTCCTGCAGCGTTCAGGTTCAGGGGCGTGATTGGAGTGAGCTTAGCTGCTGCACGAATGACCCACCGAGAAGGGCGGGCGCTGTTTTCGCGAGTCAGGGGCAACGAGGCGTTGCTGGCG
The DNA here is from genome assembly GCF_030815935.1 of Pseudomonas sp. W2I6. Taxonomy (NCBI): domain Bacteria; kingdom Pseudomonadati; phylum Pseudomonadota; class Gammaproteobacteria; order Pseudomonadales; family Pseudomonadaceae; genus Pseudomonas; species Pseudomonas sp. W2I6. The sequence goes on from NZ_JAUSXJ010000001.1 coordinate 844,350, forward strand.
GGATTGTACGTTTCTGAATGTTACAAGCGCATAAATTTGCTGTCAGTTTCCTGTACGAACGGCGACTAGGGCGTCGGCGCCCCGGTCGTCGCTCGGCGGTTATTCAAACCGCAGGATCACCCTGCGATTGTGTTTGCTCTTCTTCTCGATTTTTTCGCAGAACACCCGGCCGATTTCTTCGGTATTGGTCACATGGGTGCCGCCGCAGGGCTGGATATCGATCCCGGCGATTTCAATCACCCGAACTGCCCCCTGGATGACCGGTGGCGCCACCGCCTGGGTGCGAGTGATCTGCAGCAGGGTTGAATACTCCGAGGCGGGCATGGACAGGGTTTTCACCCCATGAGCCTGTTCGATCAAGGCATTGAGGTCACGGGTGATGGTCTCTTTGTCGAGGGTCATTTCCGGCAGGTCGAAATCCAGGCGGCCCTTGTCGGCGCCGATACTGCAACCGGTCACCGGAGCGTCGATGATCGAGCACAGGAGGTGCAGGCAGGTGTGCATTTTCATGTGCTGGTAGCGACGTTCCCAGTCCAGGCTGGCGTCGACCTGCATCCCGGCGGCCAGTTGCTCGGGGCAGTGTTCTACCTGGTGCCAGATGATCGAGCGCAGCACCGGATCACGCACGGTGCCGGTGATGTCGACGCGGCTGCCGTCGGGCAGGATGAAATGGCCGGTGTCCCCCGGTTGGCCGCCGCCGGTGGGGTAGAACAGCGTGTGCTCCAGGGCGATTCCCTGTTCGCTGACGGCAATCACCCGCGCACTGAACGCATTCTGGTAAGGCGCGCTGTCGAACAGCGCGAGGGTTTCCATGGTGTGCACGGACATGTTCAACCTCCGACGATCAGTGGGCTGGCTTGCAGCAGGCGACGAACCATCGCGCTCAAGCCAGGAGGAGATAGCAGGGTGATTTCAAATTCGGGCCCGGTCACTTTCAGGTTCAGCGGCAGGCGCGGCGGGTAGGCGTTGGTTTCGATGTGCCGCAGGCGGAATTGCAGGTGATGACGTTCCTTGACTGTCGGCTCCAGCAGCAGGCCGGGCAGGGGATGAAAGTCAGCGTCCAATACCGTCACCTTGTGGCTGGCGTTGACTTCGCCCACCACGTGCAGGCGTTCGTCGAGGGCAAACGCGCCGAGGTAATTGCTGTGGTCCGACTCATCGTTTTTCTGCAACTGGATCTGGTTGACCACCTTGACCTTGGTGCCGGCCGGCACGTCCTGGGTGATCACGCAGGACGGACTGATGAACACGTTGTCACCGATCAGCACGTAACCGAGCACCCGCGCGCCGGAGCCGACTTCCACGTTGTTGCCCAGCCGCGGGTGGCGCTTGCCGTCCGGGTTGTTGGCGATGCCCCGGGCGCCGAGAGTCACGCCGCAGAGGATGTAGCAGTCGTTGCCGATCTCGCAGGTTTCACCGATGACCGTGCCGTAACCGTGGTCCAGCACAAAGCGCCGGCCGATCCGCGCTGCGGGGTGAATTTCGGCGCCGGACAGGATCTTGCCCTGGTTGCTCAGCTTCAGGGCGATGGCGGAAAACACGCCGTTGTTCTTGTCCGGGAAATTCCACACCAGGTGGGCTAGGCGGTAATACAGCACGGCCTTGAACGAGGCGTAGGACTCCAGGATCAGCTCTCCGCGCCCACGGGACGCCGGGTCGCGCCAGGCATAGGCGATCAGGTCTTCGGCCACCGCCTGGGCCGCCGCCTGGATCAGCGGCGCGAGATGCGCCTCCAGCTGCTTCAACTGCGCAGGCGTAAGCGTGGTGATGAGGTGGGTGAGCAACTCATCGTGCAGCTGTTGCATGTCGATAAAGCCCCCCATGGAGGCACCCCCGCAATAGTTGTTATTCAAAACAGGGCAGATAGCTGTCGGCACTGTCGTAGACCATGGTCAGCACGACGGTGTCGGTGGGCAGCTCCGGCGCCAGCTTGGCGATGGCTACCATGTTGGCGGCCGACGACAGCCCGAGGCTGATGGCGTCGGTGCGCATGATGCGTTTGATCATGTCGAGGCATTCCTGGCGCGACACCTTGAGCATTCCGTCAATGATCGCGACGTTGAGAATGCTCGGGATCAAGCCGATCGACAGGCCCTGGATATGGTGCGGCGCATGGCGGTCGCTGAGCAGGTCGCACTCTTCCGGCTCCACCCCCATCACGCGGATCGCCGGCCAGGTGCTCTTGAGGGTTTCGCCGATGCCGGTGATATGGCCGCCGGTGCCGATGCCGCTGACGAAGTAGTCCACACGCAGCTCGCCGAAGGCGCGGATGATTTCCCGGGCGGTGGTGTCACGGTGGGTCTGCGGGTTGGCGCCGTTGCGCTGCTGGTTGAGCATCACGTAGCTGGGGTTTTCCAGCTGCAGCTCCATGCACTTTTCGCCGTGGGAATTGTTGCCCAGGCGGCTGTCCGACAGCACCACCCTGGCGCCGTACAGGCGCAGCAGTTTCTGCTTCTCGGGGCTGTAGTTGTCGGGGATCACCAGCACCACTTTGTAGCCCAGCACGTTACCGGCCATCACCAGGCCGATGCCGGTGTTGCCGCCGCTGGGCTCAATGATGGTTTGCCCTGAGCCACGAATCAGAATGCCCCGGCGCTCGGCGTCGAGGATCATGCCCAGGGCGATGCGTGCCTTGTGGCTACCGCCGGGGTTGAGGGATTCCAGCTTGGCGTAGACCTCGATGCCGAGGTCTTCGGAAAACTGTTCCAGGCGCACGATGGGCGTTTGGCCAATGGCGTCGAGTATCGAGTTATGCAACATCAAGTAAGAGCCCATGGCCGCTGATCAGTACAAAGGCATGTCGGGTTCGACGTCGCGAACCCAGTGTTTCATGCCACCTTGCAGTACTTTGGTGTTGGCGAATCCGGCGGCCAGCAAGGTGCTGGCGGCTTGCTCCGCGCGGGTCCCGGCGTAGCAGATGAGGTAGTGGGTGTTGTCGCGGCTGAGGTTGGCGAGTTGCCCGTCGAGCTCGGCCAGCGGGATGTGCACCACCCCCGGCAACTTGCACACTTCCAGCTCGCTGGCGTCCCGCACATCCAGCAGTACGTCGGCCTTGCTGTGTTGCTCGAGCAGTTGCTTGAGCACCCGCGGCTTGATGTAGCGCTCTTCAGCCAGGGAAGGTTGGCTTGGCATGGCGTCGGCGCAGACGGCGGGGGCGATGGTTTGGCTGTGGCGCAGTTCCGAGCAGCAAGGGCAGTCGGCGCGGCGCTTGAAGCGGATCTCGCTGAACTTCATCGCCAGCGCATCAAAGCGCATCAGCCGGCCCGAGAGTGGTTCGCCAATGCCGATCAGCAGCTTGATCGCCTCGGTGGCCTGGATCATCCCGACCACCCCGGGCAATACGCCGATGACCCCGCCGGCGCTGCAATTGGGTGCCAGTTCCGCCGGTGGTGCCTGGGGAAACAGGCAGCGGTAGCACGGCCCGCCTTTATAGTTGAGCACGCTGATCTGCCCGTCGAAGCGGTAGATGGCGCCGTACACCAACGGCTTGCCCAACTGCACGCAGGCGTCGTTGACCAGGTAGCGGGTTTCGAAATTGTCGGTGCCGTCGATCACCAGGTCATAGGCGCCCACCAGTTCCAGGGCGTTGTCGGTGTTGAAGGCGGTGTCGTAGGTGTTGATCTGGATGTGGCTGTTGAGGTCCTGCAAGCGCTGCTTGGCGGACTCGACCTTGGGCAGGCCCAAGGTGCTGTTGCCGTGGACGATCTGGCGTTGCAGGTTGCTGCTTTCCACCACGTCGAAATCCACCAGCCCCAGGGTGCCGATGCCGGCTGCCGCCAGGTACAGGCTGATGGGCGAACCGAGGCCGCCGGTGCCGATGATCAGCACGCGGGCTTTCTTCAGGTTCAACTGGCCTTCGCGGCCGACGCCGGGCAGGGTGATGTGGCGCACGTAGCGCTGCACTTCTTCGTTGCTCAGTTGGTCGACGTCCATGCCGCCGGAAGTGGCCAGCAACACTTCGATTTTGGCTTTTTCGGGCAACCGGTCGTTGGCGTCGATCAGTTCCTCTTCGGCGGTGAACAGGAAGTGTTCCTTGAGCTGGTTGTTCTCGTAGAGCAGGTGCGCCCGCAATTGCGGGTGCTCGATGCAGAGGTTTTCAATGACTTCGCGCAATGTCGATCCGGCACCCTCGAGGGTCGATGCTGGCAGCTTGGCCACGCGGACCAGGATGTCGGGGAAAGAGACAGCGTTCATGCACAACTCCGTTTGCAGGTCGTTGAAGGGGGTTTGGGCGAAACGTTTGCCATCCCAGGCAAACAGCTTGGAACCTTGGGTCTTGCCCTGGCGAACATCCACCACCAGGTAACTTACGGGGTAGATCGGCTCGCCCATGAAGAGGGCCTTGTCCTGGTCTTCGTCGCTGAAATACGCGCCGACGTCAGGGTGGGAGTGGTAGATCACCACCACCGGGTTATCACTGCGAAACGCCTTGTTCATCATCAGCGTGTCGGCCACCGAAAAGGTGTAGCCGTTGGCGGCGCTGCGTGGATACATCTCGGGGTTCTTGCGGTGCAGCTCGTTCTGGATGTTGCTGCCCAGGTACACGCTGCCATCGGCGAAAACAAAGCCGCAGCATTCCTCGGGGTAGCTGCGGTCGGCGTGGGCGTAAATCTGCTCCAGTGCGCTTGGGCTCAGGACCTTCATCTCAGTTTTTCTTCGCCAGGAGCTTTTCGATGGGCAGCTTGGTGATGGCAAAGCCGGCCAGCAGGATCGCCGAATACATCATCAGGTCCCTGGAAATCTGCACGCCCTCGTACCAGGCCCCGATGATCACCGCGAACACCGGGAAGATGATGAACACGAAGGACAGAATGATCGGGCTCAGGCGCTTGAGCAGCATGAAATACACGATAAAGCCGCCCACCGAGGCCACCAGCCCGAGGTAGAACAGCGCACTCCAGGAACGCAGGGTGATGTCTTCAAAGGTCGGGGTTTCAAACCACAGCCCGGCGACAAACAGCATCAACCCGGCGATGCCGATGGGCAGGGTGTTGTAGGTGATCACGCTGATGGCGCTGCCTTGTTTCTTGGTAATCACGTAGCACAAGGCATGCATGATCGCGGCGGCGAGGATCGCCAGCACGCCGAAGAACTCGGCATGGTCCAGGTGCAGGCCCTGGCTCTTGATGATCATGTACAGGCTGCCGAACCCGATGGCGATACCGATCACCTGGGAAAAGTAGATGCGCTCGCGCAGGAACAGCGCGGAGAAAATCAGGATAAACACCGGCATGCAGCTGAACAGCAGCGCGGTGAGGCCGGACGAGACATGCATCTCGCCGTAATTGAGCAGGTAATACGGAACGCTGAAGTAGGACAGCGTCACAAACACGAAGAACCAGCGGCTCTCCCGGGGAAACAGGATCGGCTCGCGGCGCACCCACGCGAAACACAGGAACAGCGGAAACGCGATCAAAAACCGCAGCCCGGCAGAGGTCAGCGGCGGCACGCTTTCCACAGCGATCTTGATGCCCAGCCAGGTAGTGCCCCAGCTGAGACATACGATCAGGAACATCACACTGGTAATCAGCCCGGCCAACCACTGCTTGTGAGTTTTTGTTTTTTCAGCATTTTCGAGAACGGCGGACATTGGCATCGTGACATTGCTTCCATGAGACCGAATTGACCTCTATATTGAGTGCCATGATTCGGTGATTGAACCCGTAAAAGCACACTATTAGGGCGAATGATGGCTGTCAAAACAAATATTGACATGGTGTCAATTATGCGAGAAGGACTCTCCAACGGGCAGGGCGTGAAGTACAAGCGCCTGTCCGATGTCATGGAGCGAGGCATCCTTGAAGGCTTGATTGAACCGGGAAGAAAACTGCCGCCTCATCGGGTGCTTTCCGACAATCTGGGGGTCACCATTGGCACCATCAGCCGCGCCTACGGTGAGCTGGAACGCCTGGGGCTGGTAGTGGCGCGGGTCGGCGACGGCACTTTCGTACGCAAGCGTGGGATGGAGCGCCAGCGGGATGAAGGCTTTCGCAACTTCAGCGACGAGCCGCGGCAATACTTTGATATGAGCCGCAACATGCACATCCCCGGGCAGGAGACCACGTTCCTGGCCCAGAGCTTCCAGACGCTGGCGAACAACGCCAAGTTCTTGCAGGACATCAGTGCCTACACCCCGGATGCCGGGCTGCCGCGTTACCGGGCGGCGGGTGCGCAGTGGCTGGTGCAGCGGGATTTCCACCCGATTCCCGAGCAGGTGATTTGCGTGAACGGCGGCCAGCATGGGTTGCTCTGCGCAATGATGGCGCTGTTGCGAGCCGGCGATACGGTGGTGACCGAACAGTTGACCTATCCAGGGTTGATCACCGCCGCGCGCATGCTGGGCATCCGCCTGATCGGCCTGGAAATGGATGAAGAAGGGCTGCTGCCGGGGGCGCTGGATGAAGTCTGCCGCAATCACCGGGTGTCGGCGCTGTACTGCACGCCGACCATCCAGAATCCTACGACGGCGGTGCTGTCGGTCCCGCGCCGTGAGGCATTGGTGAAGGTCTGTCGGGAACACAACCTGCTGATTCTTGAGGACGAGGCCCACGGTGTGCTGGTGGAAGACCGTCCGCCGCCCCTGAGTCATTTTGCCCCGGAGCGTACGATTCTGATCAGCAGCCTGAGCAAGGCGGTATCTGCAGGCTTGCGAGTTGGGTACGTGCATGCACCGCCGGCGCTGGTCAGCCGGATTTCTGCGGCCTTGCGTTCCACCTGCTGGATGGCCACGCCGGTCACCCTGGAACTGGCGACCCAGTGGATCGAAAACGGCACGGCGGAACACCTGTTGCACCAGCAGATCCAGGAAATCAGCCGCCGCAAGGCACTGGTGGAAGGTTTGTTGATCGGGCTGGAGTACCGCACTCACCTGAACAGCCCGCACTTCTGGATCGAAGTCCCGGAGCCATGGCGCGCGTCGGAAATCGAGGCGGAGTTAAAGCAGAACAATTACCTGATCGCGACAGCCGAAGCGTTTGCCGTGGGGCAGACGGCGGTGCCGCAATTCATTCGGGCGAGCATCTGCAATACGTCGGGGGATGATCAGTTGCTGCTGGATGGGTTCGATGCGCTGGCGACGGCGCTGGGGCAGGGCGGGGGGCGGTTTCACCTGTGAACCCAACAGCTTGTTGTGAACATGACCCCTGTGGCGAGGGAGCTTGCTCCCGCTGGGCTGCGAAGCAGCCCCAAAGCCATTCACTAAATACCAGTCGTCTGGTTTGCGACTGCTGCGCAGTCGAGCGGGAGCAAGCTCCCTCGCCACAGAAGCTCCCTCGCCACACAAGCACCTTGGCCAGAGCGCGGAGTTACTTGAACCGCCGCTCCACCCCTTTCTCCACCAGAATCTTCGCCGAAATCTCTTCCACCGAAAAATGCGTGGAATTGATGTGCGCAATATTTTCCCGGCGGAACAGATTTTCCACCTCCCGCACTTCAAATTCGCACTGCGCATAGCTGGAGTAACGGCTATTGGGCTTGCGCTCGTTGCGAATCGCCGTCAGGCGGTCCGGGTCGATGGTCAGCCCGAACAGCTTGTGCTGGTGCGCGCGCAGGGCGCTCGGCAGCGTCAGGTGCTCCATGTCGTCTTCGGTCAGCGGGTAGTTGGCCGCGCGAATCCCGAACTGCATGGCCATATAAAGGCAGGTCGGCGTCTTGCCGCAGCGGGACACGCCCACCAGGATCAAATCAGCCTTGTCGTAGTAGTGGGTACGGGCGCCGTCGTCGTTGTCGAGGGCGAAGTTCACCGCCTCGATCCGCTCCATATAGTTGGAGTTATGGCCAATGGAGTGAGATTTTCCGACAGAGTATGACGAATGTTCACTTAACTCTTGTTCCAGCGGCGCCAGGAAGGTAGAGAAGATGTCGATCATGAAACCATTGGAGGTGGCGAGGATCTCACGAATGTCCTGATTGACGATGGTGTCGAAAATGATCGGACGAAATCCGTCTTTTTCGGCCGCCAGATTGATTTGTTGTACCATGGCTCGCGCTTTATCCACGCTATCGATATAGGGTCGCGTGAATTTGCTGAAGGTAATGTTTTCGAACTGCGCCAGCAGGCTTTGACCCAGGGTTTCGGCTGTAATGCCGGTGCCGTCGGAGATAAAGAAAGCAGATCGTTTCATTTGAGCCTTGGGCCTTAAGCTGATGACGAATCTTGGATATGATAGGCGCGATTTTGCCGTCCCGCAGTGGGCCGCATTCTCACTTATTTTCCAGGTCCAGGCCACAAACGCCGGTAACTGCTCCTACTGAGCCGCCGGCGTCCTGAGCTTTTCCAACACAGAAAGTGGAGAGATCACCTTGGTAGAGTACGTAGTTTCCCTCGATAAGCTCGGCGTCCATGATGTAGAGCACGTAGGGGGCAAGAACGCATCCCTGGGCGAGATGATCAGTAATCTTGCGGGTGCCGGTGTATCGGTGCCAGGTGGTTTTGCCACCACTGCCCAGGCTTACCGTGATTTCCTCGAGTTGAGCGGCCTCAACGATCAGATCCATGCCGCCCTCGATGCGCTGGACGTCGATGACGTCAACGCCCTGGCCAAGACTGGCGCCCAGATCCGTCAATGGATCATGGAAGCCGAGTTCCCCGAGAAGCTCAACGCCGAGATCCGCACCGCGTTTGCCACGCTGTCGGCCGGTAACCCCGACATGGCTGTCGCCGTGCGCTCCTCGGCCACCGCCGAAGACCTGCCGGACGCCTCCTTTGCCGGCCAGCAAGAAACCTTCCTGAACATCCGCGGCGTGGAAAACGTGATCCGCGCAGCCAAGGAAGTGTTTGCCTCCCTCTTTAACGACCGTGCTATTTCCTACCGCGTACACCAGGGTTTCGACCACAAGCTGGTGGCCCTGTCTGCCGGTGTGCAGCGCATGGTGCGTTCGGAAACCGGCACCGCCGGCGTGATGTTCACCCTGGACACCGAATCGGGCTTCCGCGACGTGGTGTTCATCACCGGCGCCTACGGCCTCGGCGAAACCGTCGTACAAGGCGCGGTGAACCCGGACGAATTCTACGTCCACAAACACACCCTTGAAGCCGGCCGCCCGGCCATCCTGCGCCGCAACCTGGGCAGCAAGGCGATCAAGATGATCTACGGCGACGAGGCCAAGGCCGGTCGCTCGGTGAAAACCGTTGATGTCGACAAGGCCGAACGCGCGCGTTTCTGCCTGACCGACGCCGAAGTCAGCGAACTGGCCAAACAAGCGATGATCATCGAGAAGCACTACAAGTGCCCGATGGACATCGAATGGGCCAAGGACGGCGACGACGGCAAGCTGTACATCGTCCAGGCCCGCCCTGAGACCGTGAAGAGCCGCACCTCGGCCAACGTCATGGAACGCTACCTGTTGAAAGAAACCGGCACCGTGCTGGTGGAAGGCCGTGCCATCGGCCAGCGCATCGGCGCCGGCAAGGTGCGGATCATCAAGGACGTGTCCGAGATGGACAAGGTCCAGCCAGGCGACGTGCTGGTCTCCGACATGACCGACCCGGACTGGGAACCGGTGATGAAGCGCGCCAGCGCCATCGTCACCAACCGTGGCGGGCGTACCTGCCACGCGGCGATCATCGCCCGCGAGCTGGGGATTCCGGCAGTGGTCGGTTGCGGTAACGCCACCCAACTGTTGAAAGACGGCCAGGGCGTGACCGTGTCCTGCGCTGAAGGCGACACCGGCTTCATCTTCGAAGGTGAGCTGGGCTTCGATATCAAGCAAAACTCCATCGACGCCATGCCCGACCTGCCGTTCAAGATCATGATGAACGTCGGCAACCCGGACCGCGCCTTCGATTTCGCGCAATTGCCGAACGCCGGTGTGGGCCTGGCCCGCCTGGAGTTCATCATCAACCGCATGATCGGTGTGCACCCCAAGGCCCTGCTGAACTACGACGGCCTGCCGCCGGACATCAAGGAAAGCGTCGACAAGCGCATCGCCGGCTACAACGACCCGGTGGGCTTCTACGTCGAGAAGCTGGTGGAAGGCATCAGCACCCTGGCAGCGGCGTTTTACCCGAAAAAGGTCATCGTGCGCCTGTCGGACTTCAAGTCCAACGAGTACGCCAACCTGATCGGCGGCAAGCTTTACGAGCCGGAAGAAGAAAACCCGATGCTGGGCTTCCGTGGCGCCTCGCGCTACATCAGCGAAGCCTTCCGCGACTGCTTCGAGCTGGAATGCCGTGCCCTCAAGCGCGTGCGCAACGAGATGGGCCTGACCAACGTCGAAATCATGGTGCCGTTCGTGCGCACCCTGGGTGAAGCGAGCCAGGTGGTGGACCTGCTGGCTGAAAACGGCCTGTCCCGTGGCGAGAACGGCTTGCGCGTCATCATGATGTGCGAGCTGCCATCCAATGCCATCCTGGCTGAAGAGTTCCTGGAGTTCTTCGACGGCTTCTCCATCGGTTCCAACGACCTGACCCAGCTGACCCTGGGCCTGGACCGCGACTCCGGGATCATCGCCCACCTGTTCGACGAGCGTAACCCTGCGGTCAAGAAGCTGCTGGCCAACGCCATCCAGGCGTGCAACAAGGCCGGCAAGTACATCGGGATCTGCGGCCAGGGCCCTTCCGATCACCCGGACCTGGCCAAGTGGCTGATGGAGCAGGGCATCGAAAGCGTCTCGCTGAACCCCGATTCCGTACTGGAAACCTGGTTCTTCCTGGCTGAAGGTCAAGCCCAGGCGTAATACGCAACACCCAAAAGTGCCGGTCAACCTTGCGGTTGGCCGGCATTTCTCATTCTGTACAGGGCGGAACTCCTTGCGGACGCCGCCCTTTTTTGTGCAAGAGCATTATGCAAAGCAGCAGCAACCTGTTTCCCGTCGCCTTGATCAGCGCTGAGCGTCGTGGCGACCTGAGTGAAGATGTGTATCGGCTGAAACCCGGCAACAGCCCTGACGGTACCGTCGAGCTGGCCGTGACCCGCCTGGGCCTGGCTGACGTCCCGGAAAACCGGGGCGTGCCGGTGGTTTTGTTGCATGGCAGTTTTTCCAACCGCCGCTTCTGGTACTCGCCCAAGGGGATCGGCCTGGGCGCCTACCTGGCGCGCGAAGGGTTTGACGTCTGGATCCCGGAAATGCGCGGTCACGGGCTGTCCCGGCGCAACCAGGACTACGCCAGGAATCGTGTCGCCGACTATGCTCGCTACGACTTGCCGGCCATTGCCGCCTTCGTGCGTGAGCAAAGCGGGCAGATTCCCCACTGGATCGGGCATTCCCTGGGTGGCACAACCCTGGCTGCGGCCCTGGGTGGGCAGCACCTTGGCGCGCCGGCAGTGGCCTCGGTGGCGCTGTTTGGCTGCCAGGTCAGTCGCACGCATTGGCCGTTGAAGTTGCCACCGGTGGAGTGGACCGGTCGCCTGCTCTTGAAACGTTTCGGCCAATTGTCCGGCGCTCGGTGGAAACGCGGCCCGGAGGACGAGCCGGCGGGCGTATTGATTGAAGCCATGCGCTGGAATGGGCTGTTCGGCCGCTTTGGCGAAGGTAAGCAGGATTGGTGGAAAGGCCTGGCCGAGGTTGACGTGCCGCTGTTGGCGGTGAGCGCCGCCGGCGATCACCAGGACCCGGACTGGGCCTGTCGCAAGCTCTTTGAGCAGGTCGGCTCCGAGCATCGCCAATACCTGTGCCTGGGGCGCCAGCAAGGGTTCAGCGGGGATTTCGGGCATGTCGAGATGCTCGTCAGCAAGGCCGCCCAGGCTGAAGTGTGGCCGCTGGTGACGCGCTGGTTGAAAAATCCGCTTACACCTTTGCTGGGGGCGCAGGCGCAGGAACTGGCAGCGGTTTGAGCGCAAGGCTCTATCAGGGGCGTTTCGCTTGTTTGCCGTAGAGGCTAAGATATGACGCGTTGGGTGGTTCTGGTCATATTCAGTCGCGCAGTGGGTCTTGCGTTGCTATCCGATGGGCCTGACTATTCGGCCCGGATTAAAGAACCTTCACGGCAAAGCGTTTCCAGATGTAAGTAAACAGTGGGATGTTTGACACCTTCTTTCACCTACAGGAGTTTCTCGATGAACCATTACCTTACCCCCGACCTGTGTGACGCCTATCCGGAGCTGGTGCAGGTGGTTGAGCCGATGTTCAGCAACTTCGGCGGCCGGGACTCCTTTGGTGGCGAGATCGTGACCATCAAGTGCTTTGAAGACAATTCCCTGGTCAAGGAACAAGCCGAGCTCAATGGGGCCGGCAAGGTGCTGGTGGTCGATGGTGGGGGTTCCCTGCGCCGCGCGTTGCTGGGCGACATGATCGCCGAGAAAGCCGCGAAAAACGGCTGGGAAGGGCTGGTGATCTACGGCTGCATCCGTGATGTCGACGTGATCGCCCAGACCGACCTGGGCGTGCAGGCCCTGGCCAGCCACCCGATGAAGACTGACAAGCGCGGTATTGGCGATTTGAACGTGGCGGTGACATTCGCCGGCGTGACCTTCCGCCCGGGCGAGTACGTGTACGCCGACAATAACGGCGTGATCGTCTCCCCAAGCCCGCTGAAAATGCCTGAATAAATAGCCGTAGCCGACAGGGGTGAGGATGTTCGAGGAAGAAAACGCGCAGTGGGGGCTGGTGCATGCCCTGGTGCTGGACGGTAAAGGTGGTGCGCGTTCGATTGCCCGGACAGAGCTTGATGAGCTGCAACTGCAGCCTCAGGAAAGCCTGTGGCTGCATTGGGACCGTAGCCATCCCCAGACCCAGACCTGGTTGCGCAAATCCAGCGGCCTCAGCGAATTCGCCTGTGACCTGCTGCTGGAGGAGAACACTCGTCCACGCCTGTTGCCGCTGCCGGATGCCGAACTGCTGCTGTTTTTGCGCGGGGTCAACCTCAATCCCGGCGCCGAACCGGAAGACATGGTCTCGGTGCGGATCTTTGCCTCGGCAGCGCGGGTGATTTCCCTGCGTTTGCGCCCATTGCGCGCCACCGACGAGTTGCTGGTGCAACTGGCAGACGGCAAGGGGCCGAAGACTTCCTCGGAACTGGTCCTGTATATGGCGCAGTACCTGACCAACAAGGTTCAGGATCTGGTCAGCGACTTGTCCGAAATCGTCGATATCGAAGAAGAAAAACTGGATGCCGACGAACGGTATACTCCGGAGCACGGCAGCGTTTTGCAGATCCGTCGGCGCGCCGCCGGGCTTAAACGTTTCCTGTCGCCGCAGAGGGATATTTTCGCGCAGTTGACCCGGATCAAATTGCCTTGGTTCTGTGACGACGATGCTGACTACTGGAACGAATTGAACAACAGCCTGACCCGCTACCTGGAAGAGCTTGAGCTGGCCCGGGAGCGCGTGGGGCTTGTGCTGGAGACCGAAGACCGGCGTTTGAGCCTGCGCATGAACCGCACCATGTACCGCTTCGGGATCATCACCGGGATCTTCCTGCCGATGAGTTTCCTGACCGGTTTGCTGGGCATCAATGTAGGCGGTATTCCGTTCTCTTCCAGCCCTTACGGGTTCCTGATTGCCTGCCTGATGATGGTCACGGTGGCGGTCGGGCAATGGTGGTTGTTTCGACGGTTACGTTGGGTTTGAGCTGAATGTGACCTGAACGTGGAAAGAGGTCATGTGACCCGAAGAATTTTACCCTCGTCTTTTAAATCACTTGCGAGAGGTTTTTTATGCACGATCCGTTCGAACAGTCTTTGCGTGACATGCTCAATGCCTCGCCGTCCAACCGGGACGACGATGCTTGCCTGGGTCGCGTCTTGAAAACCGCCAACCGCCAGGTCGGGGCGGGGGATCTGTTCGGTCTGCTTGGCCGCTGGTTGCCGGCGTTGATGATGGCCTTGAACAATGGTTCGGCCCATGTCTCACCGGTTTCCCGTCGTAAACCTCTTGCTCGCACTGCTGATAAGGCTGAATGAATATGGAACTCGATCTCTGGACCCAGAGTCTGGTAACTGCAATGACTGCGTTGTGGACCAAGGTGGCGAATTTCATTCCCAACCTGTTTGGTGCACTGGTGGTGGTACTGCTGGGTTTTGTCGTGGCCAAGCTGCTTGACACCCTGCTTTCCAAGTTGCTGGCTAAGCTGGGTCTTGATCGATTGATGGGTGGCACCGGCCTGACCAAGATTTTGGGGCGTGCCGGGTTGCAAGTGCCGATCTCGACACTGATCGGCAAGATCGTTTATTGGTTTGTTTTGCTGATTTTTCTGGTTTCTGCGGCTGAATCCCTTGGACTTGAGCGAGTTTCAGCTACGCTCGACATGCTGGCGCTGTATTTGCCGAAAGTATTCGGTGGCGCGCTGGTGTTGCTGGTAGGGGTTTTGCTGGCGCAACTGGCCAATGGCCTGGTGCGTGGCGCGGCTGAAGGCGTGGGTCTGGATTACGCCAGCGGCCTGGGGCGAATTGCCCAGGGTCTGGTGATTATCATCAGTATTTCGGTCGCGATCAGCCAGCTGGAGGTCAAGACTGACCTGCTGAACCATGTGATTGTGATTGTTTTGATTACCGTTGGTCTGGCCGTTGCGCTGGCCATGGGACTGGGAAGCCGGGAAATTGCCGGGCAGATTCTTGCGGGAATCTATGTGCGTGAGCTATATCAGGTTGGGCAACAAGTGCGTGTGGGCGAGGTCGAAGGGCAGATCGAGGAGATCGGCACGGTCAAGACGACAGTGCTGACGGACGATGGCGAACTGGTTTCGCTTTCGAACCGGATCCTGCTGGAACAGCATGTGACTAGCCGCTAACCCGGCGAATCCTGCTAATGTACGCCGCCGCAAACCTGGGTATCCAGGCCATGGCGGACATTGACCTGACTGTCGGCACGACTTGTTTTGAATAAAGCCCAAACGCTGTCCACGCGCTATGACCCCCGTGAGCTCTCTGATGAGGAGTTGGTCGCGCGCTCGCACACGGAGCTGTTTCACGTAACACGCGCGTACGAAGAATTGATGCGCAGGTATCAACGCACTCTGTTCAACGTTTGTTCAAGGTATTTAGGGAACGATAGAGATGCGGATGATGTCTGTCAGGAAGTGATGCTCAAGGTGCTATACGGCCTGAAGAACTTCGAGGGAAAATCGAAGTTCAAGACATGGCTCTATAGCATCACGTACAACGAGTGCATCACGCAGTATCGGAAGGAACGGCGAAAGCGTCGCTTGATGGATGCTTTGAGTCTGGACCCCCTTGAGGAAGCGTCTGAGGAAAAGGCGCCTACCCCGGAAGAAAAGGGCGGACTCGATCGCTGGTTGGTGCATGTGAATCCGATTGACCGGGAAATTCTGGTGCTACGATTTGTCGCAGAGCTGGAGTTTCAGGAGATCGCTGACATCATGCATATGGGTTTGAGTGCTACAAAAATGCGTTACAAACGCGCTCTTGATAAATTACGTGAGAAATTTGCGGGCAGCACTGAAACTTAGTGCGTGGCAAATATCTCTTACGTGTAGGCAAGTTCTGTTAGACTTGTCGCCGAGTTGTCCCCCGGTATGTGGGACTGCTTTACAATCACCAGATGGGGATTTAACGGATGAAACTGAAAAACACCTTGGGCTTGGCCATTGGTACTCTTATTGCTGCCACTTCTGTCGGCGCTCTGGCACAAGGCCAAGGCGCAGTTGAAGGCCAGCTGTTTTACAAAAAGCAGTTCAACGATAGCGTCAAACATATCGAAGACGGCTTCAATCCTGGCGCCAGCATCGGTTACTTCCTGACCGACGACGTGTCGATCAACCTGAACTACGACACTACCAACCACACCCGTTCGAACGACGGTACTGGCAACCAGAAGATCAAAGGTGATACCGGCAGCGTTACTGCCCAGTACCACTTCGGTCAAGCTGGCGTCGACTCCCTGCGTCCATACGTAGAGGGCGGTTTCGGCCACCAGAGCCGTACCAACGTTGAAGCTGATGGTCACAAAGGTCGCGATCAATCGACCCTGGCTATCGCTGGCGCTGGTGTGAAGTACTACTTCACCGACAACCTGTTCGCACGTGCTGGTGTTGAAGCTGACTACGCTATCGACAACGGCAAGTGGGACTACTCCGCACTGGTTGGCCTGGGCGTAAACTTCGGCGGCAACGCTGGCAAAACTGCTCCAGCTCCTACCCCAGCACCAGCTCCAGAGCCAACCCCAGAGCCAGAAGCTCCGGTTGCTCAGGTTGTTCGTGTTGAGCTGGACGTGAAGTTCGACTTCGACAAGTCGGTTGTTAAGCCTAACAGCTACGGCGACGTGAAAAACCTCGCTGACTTCATGAAACAGTACCCACAAACCACCACCGTTGTTGAAGGTCACACTGACTCCGTCGGTCCTGACGCTTACAACCAGAAGCTGTCCCAGCGTCGTGCTGACGCTGTTAAGCAAGTCCTGGTCAAAGACGGTATCGCTCCTAACCGTGTAAGCTCGGTTGGTTATGGCAAATCCCGCCCAGTTGCTGACAACGCAACTGAAGCTGGCCGTGCTATCAACCGTCGCGTAGAAGCCTCGGTAGAAGCACAAGCAGCTCAGTAATTACTGAGTTGTAGAAAAAAGCCCGGCTTAGGCCGGGCTTTTTTTCGCCTGCAATTTGCCTCAGGCCGTGGCGCTGGCCAGGGCCGCAAGCGCCTGCGTCGCTTGAGCAACCCGGCCAATCACCAGGATAGCCGGGCTCTTGAGCGCGAATTCGTGCGCATCATCCTGCATCCGGGCGAGGCTGCTGCGGCATTCGCGCTGTTGTGGCAGTGAAGCGTTTTCAATCATCGCCACCGGCATGTCATCGCTCATGCCACCTTCCAGCAATTGCCGGCGGATTTCCCCCAGTTTCGCCACCCCCATATAGATCACCAGCGTCGTGCCGCCCTCGGCCAGGGCCCGCCAATTGAGGCTGCTGTCGTCCTGGGTATGGGCCGTGACCAACGTGACGCCACGGCTGACACCGCGCAACGTCAGCGAGATATCGCAGTTCGTTGCCCCGGCCAGCCCTGCCGTAATGCCGTTGACCAACTCCACTTCCACCCCTTGCTGCCTGAGCCACGCCGCCTCTTCGCCGCCGCGACCAAAAATGCACGGGTCGCCGCCCTTGAGCCGCACCACGCATTTACCCTGCCGGGCATAACGCAACATCAGGCGATGGATAAATGCCTGTGGGGTGGAACGGCAGCCACCGCGTTTGCCCACGGTGATCAGCCGTGCAGCGGGGCAATGCTCCAGCAGCGCCGGGTTGACCAGATCATCGATCAGCACCACATCGGCTTCCCGCAGGGCTCTCACCGCCTTGAGTGTCAGCAGTTCCGGATCGCCGGGGCCTGCGCCCACCAGCCAGACTTTTGCGCTCATATGCTTGCCTCACACTCTGATCGCGATTGGCTGCTTGCCGCTCGCCAATAACCGTTTGATTTCCGGCACACAGGAGCCGCATTGCGTGCCGCAACCCAGTTCCTGCTTCAGCCCGTTCAGGTCCAGGCCCCGGGCAATGCCGGCGCAGACCGCGCTTTCGCTGACGTTCTTGCAGTTGCACAGCGTCTTGTTGCTGCTCGAGCCGCCCCCCGGTGGCGCACTCAATGGTGCCAACAACCAGCGGCGTAACTGCTCATCGGTGCGACCTTCCAGCCACAGGCTTTGCAGCCAGTGGCGAGCCAGGGTTTCGCCAGCCAGGCGGATCGCGGTGATACGGCCTTTTTCAATCTTTACCCGCTTGCCAATGGAGCGCCGCGGGTCGTCGTACGCCATCACGGGGCCGTCGTTGAGGCCCAGCAGTTGGTCGATCTGCTTGAGCAGTTCAAGGGCGGGCGCCTCGTGATGCGCCGCACGAATCAGCAGGGCAGGCCGCTCGCGTCCGGTCAGGCTCAGGCTGACGTAGGCAAAGCCGTCACACAGCGGTCGCAACGCTTCGAAGTGTTGCTGCACATCGCCTTCAATCAGCGCAAACAAGTGCCAGGGCAGTCGCACCGCCTCCAGGCGCACGCCGCTGTGCTTGAGTTCCGGCTGTTTGGACAGCGGGTCGAATGCCGGCTGGGTCAGCGCATTTACGCCGCCTTTAAGAAAACGGTCGCCCCAGTGCATCGGCAGGAAAGCCTGGCCGGGACGCACGCTGTCATCGCTGCCGACGGCCACAATCACGCTGCCGCGCCGGCTTTTCAGGCTGACCAGATCCCCTTCCTTCAAGCGATGGCGACGCAGTTCGTCCGGGTGCAGGCTGAGCACTGCTTCACTGACATGGCCGAACAGCTGCGCAGCGGTGCCGGTGCGGCTCATGCCATGCCATTGGTCCCGCAGGCGGCCGGTGATCAGGGTGAGTGGGAAGCGCGCGTCACGCTGCTCCTTGGCGGCGCGATAAGGGTCGGCGACAAAGTGCGCGCGGCCAGTCTCCGTAGGGAAAAATCCGTCGGTGTACAGCCTTGGTGTTCCGCCCACCGCATCGGCCGGGAATGGCCATTGCTGCGGGCCTATCCGGTCCAGCAGCGCGTGGCTGATACCCGACAGGTCCAGGTCACGCCCACGGGTCAGCAGCTTGTATTCATCAAAGATCTGCGTCGGTTGCTCAAAGGCAAAAAGCCCCGGTTTTCCGGGACAAAGACGCTGCTCCAGGCGTTGGGCGAAATCCACGGTGATTGCCCAGTCCGGCCGCGCTTCCCCAGGTGGGGCGATGGCTCGGCGAACGTGGGAAATGCGCCGCTCAGAGTTGGTCACTGTGCCTTCCTTCTCGCCCCAGCTCGCGGCTGGCAGCAACAGGTCGGCGTAACGCGCCGTCTCGGTTGTACGAAAGGCTTCCTGTAGCACCACGAACGGACACGCTTCCAGGGCCTGGCGCACGGTGTTCTGGTCGGGCAGGGATTGGGCGGGGTTGGTGCACGCGATCCACAAGGCCTTGATCTTGCCGGCCTGCATCTGTTCAAACAATTCGATGGCGGTCAGCCCGGTGCTGGCCGGCAGTTGGTCGACCCCCCAATACGCGGCTACTTCTGCCCGATGTTCGGGGTTGGCAGCCTCACGATGGCCAGGCAGTAAATTCGACAAACTGCCGGTTTCCCGCCCACCCATGGCATTCGGCTGACCCGTCAGGGAGAAAGGTCCGCAGCCAGGGCGGCCGATGGTGCCGGTCGCCAAATGCAGGTTAATCAAGGCGCTGTTCTTCGCGCTGCCGGCGGTGGACTGATTGAGCCCCATGCACCACAACGACAGAAAACTCGCCGAGGTGCCGACCCATTCCGCACACAGACGCAGTTGCTCGACACTGATCCCGCACAACTGCGTGACCATTTGCGGTGTGTAGTCGTGAACCAGGCGTTTGAGTTCGACCAGGCCGTCGGTATGGGCCTGGATAAAGTCGCGGTCGATCCAGTCTTCCCACAACAACAAGTGCAGGATCCCATGGAACAATGCGACATCCGTACCCGGCAGAATCGCCAGATGCAGGTCCGCCAAGTCGCAGGTGTCGGTGCGCCGGGGATCAATTACCAGCACTTTCATCTGTGGCCGGCGGGCCTTGGCTTCCTCCAGGCGTCGGAACAACACCGGATGCGCGTAGGCCATATTGCTGCCGACGATCATCACGCAGTCGCTCGACTCCAGGTCCTCGTAGCTGCACGGTGGCGCGTCGGCCCCCAGGCTGCGCTTGTAGCCGACCACCGCCGAAGACATGCACAGCCGCGAGTTGCTGTCGATGTTGTTGGTGCCCACCAGCGCCCGCGCCAGTTTGTTGAAGCTGTAGTAATCCTCGGTCAGCAACTGCCCGGAAATATAGAACGCGACGCTGTCCGGCCCGTGTTCAGCGATGGTTTCGGCAAACACGTTCGCCGCGTGCTCCAGGGCGGTATCCCAGTCGGTGCGGCTGCGGGCCAGGCCTTTGCCCAGCCGCAGTTCCGGGTACAACGCGCGGGCTGCGAGGTCTCCGGTGAGGTGCAGGCTGGAGCCCTTGCTGCACAATTTTCCGAAGTTGGCCGGATGACTCGGATCGCCACTGACGCCGAGGATCTGCGAGCCATCATGCTCGATCAGTACGCCGCAACCGACCCCGCAGTAGCAGCAGGTGGACGCGGTGGTCTGGCGGTTCATCAACCGGCGTCCCGCAGGGCCAACATCACCCGGCCGTTTTCCACGCGGGCCGGGTGGTGATGGGCGCAGCCGACGTCCGGTGCCTGGGCCTCCCCGGACTCCAGGTCGATCTGCCAGTTGTGCAGCGGGCAGGCCACGCGCTTGCCGTAGATCAAGCCTTGGGACAGCGGGCCACCCTTGTGCGGGCAGCGGTCGTCGAGGGCGAAAACCTCGTCGTCACTGGTACGAAAAATCGCGATGTCGCCTTTTGGCCCGCTGATGATGCGCGAGCCCAGGGCGTTGATTTCTTCGAGGGCGCAGATATCCAGCCAGTTCATGCCGGCACCTCCAGCAGTTTGACGGGGATGGTGTCGAATTCCTTTTTCAGCAGCGGCTGTTCCAGGCGTTCTTTCCACGGGTCCTGCTCAAACGACAGGGAAAATTGCAGGCGTTCATTCAGCGCCTGGCGCCGCGCCGGGTCTTCCAGTACAGCCTTCTTGATGTGCTCCATGCCGACCCGTTGCAGGTAGTGCACGGTGCGCTCCAGGTAGAAGGCTTCTTCCCGGTAGAGCTGTAGGAAAGCGCCGTTGTATTCGCGCACTTCTTCGGCGGTTTTCAGCTTGACGAAGAACTCGGCGACCTCGGTCTTGATCCCGCCGTTACCGCCGATGTACATCTCCCAGCCGGAATCGACGCCGATGATTCCCACGTCCTTGATCCCCGCTTCCGAGCAGTTGCGCGGGCAGCCGGACACTGCCAGCTTGACCTTGTGGGGCGACCACATATTGAACAGGTCATGTTCCAGCTCAATCCCCAGCTGTGTGGAATTCTGCGTACCAAAGCGGCAGAACTCGCTGCCGACGCAGGTCTTCACGGTGCGGATGGATTTGCCGTAGGCATGGCCGGATGGCATATCGAGGTCTTTCCATACGCCGGGCAAGTCCTGCTTCTTGATGCCCAGCAAATCGATGCGCTGCCCGCCGGTAACCTTGACCATCGGCACGTTGTACTTGTCGGCCACATCAGCTATGCGCCGCAGTTCCGACGGATTGGTCACACCACCCCACATCCTTGGGACTACCGAGTAGGTGCCGTCTTTCTGAATATTGGCGTGGGCGCGTTCGTTGATCAGGCGCGATTGCGGATCGTCTTTTGCCTCGCCGGGCCAAGTGGAGATCAGGTAGTAGTTGAGTGCCGGGCGGCAGGTGGCACAGCCGTTCGGGGTGCGCCAGTTCAGGTAACTCATGGTGCCGGCGATGGTCAGCAGGTGCTGGTCGCGGATGGCCTGGCGGATTTGCCCGTGGTTGAGGTCGCTGCAGCCGCAGATGGCTTTTTCGCTTTTCGGTTTGACGTCCGCCGCGCCGCCCACGGTGTTGATCAGGATTTGTTCCACCAGCCCGGCGCAGGAACCGCAGGAACTCGCAGCCTTGGTGTGCTTCTTCACATCGTCGACGCTGAACAGCCCGTGTTCCTGAATCGCCTTGACGATGGTGCCCTTGCACACGCCGTTGCAGCCGCAGACTTCGGCGGTGTCGGCCATGCTCATGGCTTTGTCCTGGCCTTGGTGGCCTACATCGCCCAAAGCATTTTCACCGAACATCAGGTGATCGCGGATCTCGCCAATGGCATGGTTCTCACGGATCTGCCGGAAATACCAGCCGCCGTCAGCCGTATCGCCGTACAGGCAGGCGCCGACGAGGATGTCGTCCTTGATCACCAGCTTCTTGTACACGCCGCCAATCGGGTCGGAAAGCGTGATGGTTTCCGTGCCTTCGCCGCCCATGAAGTCCCCGGCGGAGAACAGGTCGATGCCGGTGACTTTCAATTTGGTGGAGGTCACCGAGCCTTGATAGCGCGCGAAGCCCAGCTGGGCGAGGTGGTTGGCGCAGACCTTGGCCTGCTCGAACAGCGGTGCCACCAGGCCGTAGGCAATCCCGCGATGGCTGGCGCATTCGCCGATGGCATAGATGCGCGGGTCGTAGGTTTGCAGGGTGTCGTTGACCAGAATCCCGCGGTTGCACGGGATGCCGGATTTTTCCGCGAGTTCGGTGTTGGGGCGGATGCCCGCAGCCATCACCACCAGGTCGGCGGGGATCACATCGCCATTCTTGAATTGCACCGAGCCGACGCGGCCGTTGCCGGCGTCATGCAGCGCCTCGGTCTGCTCCTTCAAGCGAAACACCAGGCCACGGCTTTCCAGTTCGGTTTGCAGCAACTGGCCGCTGGTCTTGTCCAGTTGCCGTTCCAGCAGCCACTCGCCGATATGCACCACGGTCACGTGCATGCCACGCAGCATCAGGCCGTTGGCGGCCTCCAGGCCCAGCAGGCCGCCGCCGATGACGACCGCGTGCTTGTGGGTCTTGGCGGTGTCGATCATGGCCTGGGTGTCGGCGATGTCGCGGTAGCCGATCACACCCTGCAACGTATTGCCCGGGATCGGCAGGATAAACGGCGTGGAGCCGGTGGCGATCAGCAGGCGATCGTACTCGGCCTCGCTGCCGTCTTCGGCGATGACTTTGCGTTTGACCCGGTCGATCTGCACCACTTTGCGGTTAAGCAACAGCTTGATGTTGTTATCGAGGTACCAGCTCAAGTCATTGAGCACGATCTCTTCGAAGGTCTGCTCACCGGCCAGCACCGGCGACAGCAAAATGCGGTTGTAATTGGTGTGGGGCTCGGCGCCGAAAACGGTGATGTCGTACAGGTCGCTGCTCAGCTTGAGCAATTCTTCAAGGGTGCGAACCCCGGCCATGCCGTTGCCGATCATCACCAGTTTGAGTTTCTTCATGTCGTTCTCCGCAGTGGCTCGACAAATCGTGCGCAACAAAAAAAGGCGTCCCCGCTACGTAAGTAGCGAGGACGCCTTTGTCCTGGTCCCGTTCTCTCGGGAAGCCCGACCTTCGACGTTGAAGGTGCGGCTATATGTGTGTTGATGGGAAAGCTAATGCAGCGGTTGTGCCAAGTAGGATTTTGACCGGTTTTGCTAAGTG
Source organism: Pseudomonas sp. W2I6 (assembly GCF_030815935.1). NCBI lineage: Bacteria > Pseudomonadati > Pseudomonadota > Gammaproteobacteria > Pseudomonadales > Pseudomonadaceae > Pseudomonas > Pseudomonas sp. W2I6. Next base: position 867,278 of record NZ_JAUSXJ010000001.1, read on the forward strand.
AGGCGGCGATGTATCGAGAAAATTCGCCTCTTAGTGGTGCAACAGCCAGTACAACAGCACCAGATTGATCAGCAACGACAGCACGGCCAACGTTTGCCAGACCTTCAGCGGTTCGCGCTCCAGCAGCGGTTTTGGTCGCGTGCTCAACTCGCGGCGATCCGCCTGCTCCAGTACCAGCAACCATTCCTCGGCAGTTTCATAACGCTGCTCGGGTTGCGCGGCGACTGCGCGCTCCAGGCTCTGTTGCAGCCAGTCGGGCAGGTCGGGGCGGTAGCGGCTGGCGCCGACAGGCGTAATGAACCTGGGACGCTGGAAAGCTTCGATTTCGCCGTAGGGGTAATGCCCGGTGAGCAGGTAATACAAGGTCACACCGACGCTATACAGGTCCTGTTGCGGGGTAGGGCGTTCGCCGTTGAAGGCTTCCGGGGCGATAAAGCTTGGCGTGCCAGGCAACAGGTGCGCGCGATCCTCCGAGAGCCCGGGGCAGTAGGCCAGGCCGAAGTCCAGCACACGCAATTCGCCATCCTCGGCCAGCAGCAGGTTTTCCGGCTTGATGTCGCGGTGCAGGATCTGCCGGCGGTGCAGCAGCCCGACGGCACGCAACAGGCGCTCGGCCAGGGTTTGCCACTGCGCCAGGGGCAATGGGCCCTGGTGCTTGAACAGTTCGGCCAGGGTTTGGCCGGAGTATTCACGCATCACGTAGTACAAATGCTGACGGCCACTGGCTGGATGGACTTCAGGAAACGCGCGGCCGGCGACCCGGCGCAGGAACCATTCCTCTGACAGCAATGCCTGGGCGGCGAACACGTCATCGTCGTGGCTGAGCGGCAAGGTCTTCAGCAGCCACGCCTGTTGATGGGCATCGCGCACCCGATAGAGCAAGGATTGGCGGCTTTGCCCCAACAGCGACTCTACGTGCCAGCCTTCAAAGCGCTGGCTGGGTTTCAGGGGGGGCGGCAGGGGCCATTGCTGCAACTGCACCAGCGCATCGCCGAGGGTGGCGGCGCCAAGCTGGTCGACGCGGACCAGCAGGGCGCTGGCGTTGTCCTGGCTACCGGCCAGGTGCGCGGCGCTGACCAGGGTGTTTACCGCGAGGTCCAGGTCCGACTGTTCCCGCAGGATTGCGCTGATGTTGTTGTCATCCAGGGTCGCCCACACGCCGTCGCTGAGCAGCAGGAAACACTCGCCTGCCCGCAACTCGCCGTCGAGGAAATCCAGCACCAGATGCTGATCCAGGCCCATGGCGCGCTTGAGCACATGCTGCATGCCCGGTTGCTCCCACACATGCTCCTGGCTCAGGCGCTGCAACTGGCCATCGAGCCAGCGGTACACCCGGCAATCACCCACATGGGCCAGGGTGAAACGCTGGCCGCGAAACACCAGGACGCTGAGGGTGGTCAGCAACGGCTGGCCGCCGCCGTTGGCTTGCAGCCAGCGATTCTGGGCCACCAGCAAGCGTTCCAGGGCCTGGGCCACGCCCCAGGTTTGCGGCGTGGCGTAATAGTCCAGGGCCAGGGCTTGCAAGGTCGAGCGTGCAGCCAGTCCGCCATCGGCGCATTGGCTGACGCCATCGGCGATGGCACACAGGTAGCCTTTGCTGGCGGCCAGCTCCGGGGCGGGAGTGACCAGGCGCAAAGCGTCCTGGTTTTCCTGCCGTGGGCCGGTGGCGCTGGCCTGGGCGAAGCTCAGTTGCAGGCTCATCAGACCCGTGCAGCCGTCACCGCAGCAGAGCCCCAGGTGGTTCTCCAGCGACGCTTGACGCCGTACAGGCCGAACCAGGCCAGCACGCCCAGGCTGGCGAACAACCACAGCGCCAACTGATAGCTGCCGGTGCTTTGCTTGATCGCGCCCATGCCCGCCGCCAGGGCGAAACCGCCGATGCCGCCGGCCATGCCGATCAGGCCGGTCATCACACCAATCTCGCGGTGAAAGCGTTGGGGCACCAGTTGGAAGACTGCACCGTTACCGGCACCCAAACCGAGCATGGTGCACACAAAAAGCGCCAGTGCTGCGTAGGAGCTTGGCAGGTTGAACCCCACCGCCGCGATGCAGATCGCTGCCACGCCGTACATGCCGAGCAGGGTGCGAATCCCGCCGAAACGGTCGGCCAGGGCGCCGCCCAAAGGCCGCATCAGGCTGCCGCCGAATACGCAGGCGGCGGTGTAGTAGCCGGCGGTGACCGGGCTCAGGCCGTATTGGTCGTTGAAATAGCCGGGCAGGGCGCTGGCCAGGCCGATGAAACCACCGAAGGTCACACTGTAGAAGAACATGAACCACCAACTGTCGCGGTCGCCCAGGGCTTTGAAGTAGTCGGCCATGGACTTGGCCTTGGGTCGTTGCGGGGCGTTGCGGGCGAGCCAGGCGAAGACGATCAGCGTCAGGATCAGTGGGATCAGTGCGAAGCCGAACACATTGCTCCAGCCAAACGCGGCGGCGAGCACCGGTGCCAGCAGGGCCGCAAACACCGTCCCGGAGTTGCCGGCGCCGGCGATGCCCATGGCCTTGCCTTGGTGCTCGGCGGGGTACCACTGGGACGCCAGGGGCAGGGCGACGGCGAACGAGGCTCCCGCCATGCCGAGGAACATGCCCAGCAGCAGGGCTTGCTCGTAGCTGTGGATTCCGAGTTTCCAGGCGACGAACAAGGCGCCGATGACAATCACCTGGCCGATCAGGCCGGCGGTCTTGGGGGAGAGTTTGTCGGCGAGCATGCCCATCAGGAACCGCAGCACCGCGCCGGCCAGGATGGGGGTGGCGACCACCAGGCCGCGTTGTTGGGTGGTGAGGTGCAGGTCGGCGGCGATTTGTACCGCCAATGGGCCCAACAGGTACCAGACCATGAAGCTCAGGTCGAAATACAGGAACGCGGCGAACAGGGTCGGGGTGTGACCGGATTTCCAGAAGCTTGATTTCATCACGCACCTCAGCGGTAAGGGGTCTTATGAGAAGGCCTGGTGATGGAACGGCTGTGGCCGCCCCATCGGCCCCGGGCTATGGGACCAAAACGAAAAAACGCCGCCACCGGGTTCGCTGGGGCAAACCGGGTGTGCGACGTCTTTGTCGTGGAGGGGGCAACCGCCGTTGGCTACCTGTGGGGATTCTTTAGCAAGAGGTGGGCCAACAGGGGGTGGGGGCGTTGTGGTGTGGTGTGGTGTGGTGTGGTGTACATATCCGTTGCTGCGGTAACGGCGGCTTAGGGTTCCGCTCTTACAGCGGGTCACTTTTGGCAAACGCCCGGAATGCCGGCCCAGCCAAAAGTAACCAAAAGGTCTTTGCCCCACCACTCGGTGCCTCGCTTAGGCTCGGCATGCCCGCACTCCGGCACGGCTCCGCGGGCCGCCGCGACGGGCCATCCATGGCCCGGCGCGGCTAAACCGGCGTCCTGCCGGTTTACCCGCTCCACCGTGCCTACTTGCGGCCATCGTGGTTGACGGGGCCCGCAGATCAAAATCAAAAGCCAGATCAAAAGCACGCAGCCTCGCTGGCGCTCGACAGCTGCTACGGGCGGTGTGGCTCTGCTTTTCTGTGGGAGCTGGCTTGCCTGCGATGCAGACAACTCGGTACATCAGGTACTTCCAGTTGATGCTATCGCAGGCAAGCCAGCTCCCACATTTGAACCGTGCCCGCTTTAGATTTTGATTTTGCTTCACAACACTCAAGCCGGCCTGTAGCCCGGCTGTTCAAAAGTGAGCCGCCGTAAGGGCGGAACCAATAGCGGCCGTTACCTAAATAACGGATATACACCCCGACCCCCCTCTCACCCCAACAACTCACTCATCGCAATAATCTGCTCCGCCACCTGAATCAGCTTCTGCTGCCGACTCATCGCCTGACGCCGCATCAGCGTGTAGGCCTCTTCCTCATTACACCCCTTCATTTTCATCAACAACCCCTTGGCCGTTTCGATCCGCTTGCGTTCGGCCAACTGCTGATCCCGCGCCTGCAACTGCGCGCGTAGCGCCTGGTCACTCTCGAACCGCGCCATCGCCACATCCAGAATCGGCTGCAACCGCTGCGCCTGAATCCCCTCGACAATGTAGGCACTCACCCCGGACTTGATCGCCTGACGCATCACCCCCGGATCATGCTCATCGGTAAACATCACAATCGGCCGTGGCTGGTCGCGACTCACCAGCACCACCTGCTCCATCACATCGCGTCCCGGCGACTCGGTATCGATCAAAATCACGTCCGGGCGCACCGCTTCGACCCGCGCCGGCAAGTCGATCGTCAACCCCGATTCATCGATCACCTCAAACCCGGCCTCGGTCAACGCAGCCTTGAGCCGACCGACCTTGCGCGGTGTGTCATTGATCAACAGGATTCGTAGCATGGGTTCCTCCTGTCAGCGCAAGGCCTGGCGGCTGGCAACATCTGCCATGGCATGCAGGCGAAAGCTGCGGGCATACCCGGCCGGGTCCGAACCGTCCCAGATTTTTCCGTCGATCAACTGGCTGCTGCGCATGGCCTCGCCACCGGCAGGCACGCCCACGGCGCTGGCCGCCTGGCGATAGATGTCCAGTTGTTGCACACGCCGGGCAACGCCAAGGTAGTCCGGGTCCTCCCGCAGCAGGCCCCAGCGGCGGAACTGGGTCATGAACCACATGCCATCAGACAGGTAGGGCAGGTTCACCTCGCCGTCGCCATAAAAACGCAGCGCGTGGGGATCCTGCCAGTGGTTGCCGAGGCCGTCATCGTAGTCGCCGAGCAGGCGCGGTTCGATGCAATCGAGCGGGGCGTCGAGGTACTGCGGGGCGCTCAGCAACTGTGCAGTGGAGCGGCGGTTTTCCGTGCTCTGTTCGATAAAACGGCTGGCCTGCAGGATCGCCATCACCAGTACCCGGGCGGTATTGGGGTATTGCTCGACAAATGCCTGGGTGCAGCCGAGGACTTTTTCCGGATGGTCCGGCCACAGTGCCTGGGTGGTGGCCAGGGTAAAGCCCTGGTTCTGCTTCACCGCACTGGCGCACCAGGGCTCGCCCACACAAAAGCCGTCGATGCGCCCGGCTTGCAGGTGCGCAACCATCTGCGGCGGCGGCACCACCACACTGTCCACATCCTGCAGGGGATGAATGCCCTGGCTGGCCAGCCAGTAATACAACCACATGGCGTGGGTACCTGTGGGAAAGGTCTGGGCGAAGGTGAGTTTTGTTCGGCTTTGGTGCACGTGGCGGTCCAGTGCCTCAGGACTGGTCACCCCCAGCTTTTGCAAGCCACGGGACAGGTTGATGCTCTGGCCGTTCTGGTTCAGGCCCATCAGCACCGCCATATCGGTGGGTGCCACGCCGCCGATGCCCAGGTGCACGGCGTAGATCAGGCCGTACAAGCTGTGGGCGGCGTCCAGTTCGCCGCTGACCAGGTTGTCCCGCAGGCTGGCCCATGATGACTGGCGCCTGAGATTCAAGGTCAGGCCATAGGGCTGGGCGAAGCCCTGGGTGGCGGCGACCACCACCGAGGCGCAATCGCTCAGGGCCATGAAACCCAGGTTGAGGCTGCTCTTTTCCGGGGCATCGCTGCCGTTGACCCAAGCCAGGGGATCACTCATCAATACGTACCTTTCATAAAAAAACGCCGTTCCGTCGGGTACTCAGAGGAAGAGCCCGGGGTAACGACGTCTGTGTCCTTGAGCCCGTTCCGCCGTTGGCGCGAGCTGCGATAGACAAGGCATAGCAAGGCACATGCCACGATGCGCACAGGATGGGCTGGGCGTCAGCTTTCCATCAGGATTGAAATCGGCCTGCCTCGCAGTATGGCCGCTCTTTCAGCCCGGGCCATGCAGGCATGTTCAGCCACCTTCACCGTTTTTCGACGCTGCTTTTCGGCCTGGTGCTGCTGGGCAGCCCCGGCGCGTTCGGGGGCTCCTACCAGGCCCGTGATGAAAGCCTGCACACTTTTTTTACCGCGTTGTCCCTGCCGCTGGGGCAGCCGATCGTTGTCAGTCAGGCGGCAGCTCGCAAGCGCATCAGCGGGGCGTTCGATTTCGACTCGCCCCAACCGCTGCTGGAGTCGGTCGCCCAGCAGCAAGGCCTGATCTGGTACACCGATGGCCAGGTGCTTTACCTCTATGACGCCGACGAGGCGAAAAGCTCGGTAGTGACCCTGCGGCATATCTCGGTCGACCTCCTGCGCGGGTTCATGCGCCGTTCGGGGCTCGAAGAGGCGCGCTACCCGCTGCGTGCGAGTGGGGCGCGGGTGTTCTACGTGTCCGGGCCGCCGAACTATGTCGACCATGTGCTGCGCCTGGCCCAACTGATGGACCGCCAGCGTGCGGAACTGCGCCTGGGGCCGCAGCGGATCGGGGTGGTGCAGGTGCTCAACACCCACGTTGCAGACCGCGAGTACAACATGGGCGACAGAACCGTCACGGTGCCGGGCATGGCATCCATGATCGAAAAACTGCTGGCCGTCGAGCAGGAGAGTGCGTCCCCGCGGCAACCCGGATTACTGGCCGACAAGAATATCTCGGTGCTGGCGTACCCGGACACCAACAGCCTGCTGATCAAGGGCAAGCCCGCGCAGGTGAGCTTTATCGAAGGTCTGGTGGCAGAACTGGACGTACCGAAGCGCGCGGTGGAGGTTTCGATGTGGCTGGTGGATGTGGACCGCGATGAGCTCAAGAAGATCGGCGCGACCATGCACAAGGGGGCGGACAAGCCTTCAGCTACCCGGGTCATGGCACCCATCGAGGACGAAGCATTCATGCAGCGGATCACCGCCTTGGAGTTGCGCAGGCGAGCGAGGGTCACGACGTTGCCGGTGATTCTCACCCAGGAGAATGTGCCCGCGGTTTTCAACGACAACCAGACGTTCTATCTACCCCGGCCGGGTGAAGACCACGACGAATGGCAACCGGTGGTCTTTGGTACGCAGGTCAGTGTTCTGCCGCGCTTCGCCGAGGCGAATGAAATCGAGATGCTGCTCACCGTCGAGGATGGCCGCCAGATGGGCAAGGCTGCCAGTCGCGACAAACCCTCGGCGGGGGTGGAGCGGATGGGGATCAACACGGTGGTGCGTGTGGCTCCGGGCAGGCGATTGCTGGTGGGGAATTTTCAGCGCGATACCGGCACAGCCTTGCTCGGACGCTACAACGGGCCCATGGCCAACAGTGTGCGATTGTTTGTGATTCAGGCGACGGCGGTCGCAAGTGTGCTGCATACCGCTGCCGAGCCGGGGCAGGCGCCGCCGTTGACGCGCTCCCAGCATGAGCAGGTGAAGCGGGCATTTAACCGGGTGACCGAAGGATAAGAACGTTGGTGGCGCGCCTGGGCGGGCATCGTCGAAAGGTCCTACGTGCCCAGTCTGAAAAAATCAGTGCCTATGGGGTTTTTTCCTCTCCTATACAGCGAGTGGGCTTTTTATAGTCGCGACCTTCAGGAAACCAGTGTTGGAAATGAAGGTGAGTTGGGTGCGGAGGTACGAATGGCCGTGGTGAACGATGGGGTACTGGCTACCCCCATGGTCTTTGAGCGCTGGACGTTGCACGGCGACGGTAGATTGACCAGTGAAGACTCGGATATTCAACTCCCGCCCAAGGAGTGGCAGGTGTTGCGCCTGTTGCTGTCCTCGGCCGGAGTGCTGGTGACCAAGGACCACTTGCTGGAACAGGCATGGCCCCATAACGAGGCCACGGAAGAGTCCCTGACCCGTTGCATCTGTTCGCTGCGCAAATATTTGAAGGGCGGCAAGGGCCTGATCAAGACGGTATACGGCAAGGGGTACCGGGTGACCTGTGCGGTCAGGATGACCAGCCTGACGGTGGGCGCTGTCTGTTCCACCTGCGGTCGGGGGCAGGCATGAGCAGCGCCTGGTGCAAGGGGGCGCTGCTGCTGATGCTCACGCTCGGCTTCGGCAATGAGGCCCGGGCGTATTGCTGGGCCGAGGCTGCCAGCCGATACGGCATGGAGCCGGAATTGTTGCAGGCCATCGCCGCGGTGGAGTCGGGCTACCGCGCCAAGGCCATGAATTACGCCAACAACAACGGCACCCGTGATATCGGGCTGATGCAGATCAACAGCATTCACCTGCCGCGCCTGCTAAAGGAGGGCATTACCGAGCAGCGCTTGCTGGATGAGCCTTGCCTGTCGGTGGAGGTGGGGGCGTCGATCCTTGCCGACTTCGTCAAACAGTTCGGCTACAACTGGACGGCGATCGGTTCCTACAATGTGGGCGGCGGGCCCGGGCCTCAGCGTGAGGCCCTGCGTCTTCGCTATGCGCAAAAAATCTGGGTCCGCTATGAGGAACTGATGACGCACCGTAACTGACGATTGGACGGCACGCCTCGCATGCAGCCCGTCACCCCGGCTATAATCGCCGCCACCTTTCGCCGCCATCCGAGTCAAGCCCGCCCATGTATACCCTGGCCCGCCAGCTGTTGTTCAAACTCTCTCCGGAAACTTCCCACGATCTGTCCCTGGACTTGATCGGTGCCGGTGGCCGCCTGGGGCTCAATGGCCTGGTGTGCAAGGCCCCGGCGAAAATGCCGGTGTCGGTGATGGGGCTCGATTTCCCCAACCCGGTAGGCCTGGCTGCGGGTTTGGACAAAAACGGTGCAGCCATCGACGGTTTTGCGCAGCTGGGTTTTGGCTTTGTCGAAATCGGCACCGTGACCCCACGGCCGCAGCCAGGCAACCCGAAGCCGCGGATCTTCCGCCTGCCGGAAGCCGAGGCGATCATCAATCGCATGGGCTTCAACAACCTGGGTGTGGATAACCTGCTGTCACGGGTTCAGGCGGCTAAGTACACCGGTATCCTCGGGATCAATATCGGCAAGAACTTCGACACGCCGGTGGAGCGTGCGGTGGATGACTATCTGATTTGCCTGGACAAGGTCTACGCCCACGCCAGCTACGTCACGGTCAACGTCAGCTCACCGAACACTCCGGGCTTGCGCAGCCTGCAGTTTGGCGACTCCCTCAAGCAACTGCTCGAAGCCTTGCGCCAGCGCCAGGAAGATTTGGCTGTGCGCCACGGCAAGCGTGTGCCCCTGGCAATCAAGATTGCCCCGGACATGAACGACGAAGAGACCGTACTGGTGGCCCAGGCCCTGGTGGACTCGGGCATGGATGCGGTGATCGCCACCAACACCACCCTGAGCCGCGTCGGTGTCGAAGGCCTGGCGTATGGTGACGAAGCGGGCGGCCTGTCCGGTGCGCCGGTACGCGACCAGAGTACCCACATCGTCAAGGTGCTGGCGGCCGAGTTGGCAGGGCGCTTGCCGATCATTGCCGTGGGCGGCATCACCGAGGGCAAGCACGCGGCCGAGAAAATCGCCGCCGGCGCGAGCCTGGTGCAGTTGTACTCCGGCTTTATCTACAAGGGCCCGGCGTTGATTCGCCAGGCGGTGGATGCGATTGCGGCATTGCCGCGCGGCTGACAACAGGCAATAAAAAGGGCTCCTTGAAGGAGCCCCTGGGCCGAAGCCCGCCGCCCGGATGGGGCGTGCGTGGTTAAGTGGTTGCGTATTCGTGCTGGTGTCGGAATTAAATGCCCTTGATTAGCCGACGGCGTGAAGTTCGTTGAGTCTGTGGATTCCCGCAGTGCCAGTCATACCGTCCCAGTTGTCGCCGCGTCCTTCTCGCCAGCCGTTGATCCAGGCTTGGCGTACCGACGGTAGAGTAAATGGGCAAAGCTCACGGGATTTGCCATGAACGCCATATTGATATCCGCGTAAAAATGCTCTTTCCAACGGATCACGCTTAAGTCTTCTCATAGGGTGTTTCCCTCACTTGTTGACTGTCTTGATATCCTTCGGCCTCGTCCGAGGCCGGGCAGAGTTTTTCTGCCGTTGGTGCGCTCGCTGCCGGCGTGGCGAGCTATGTGTCGGCGTCGTTACGGCGCCAACCTGTGTTGAGTTCTAACCAATAGGTCACATGGATTCAATGATCGTTTTGTCATAAGCACGTAACGATAACGATGCTATAGCCATAAGCTGGGATGGCTTTTCGCCCCTTTTATTGGGCAAACCCAGCTATGATGTGCCCTTCAAAGAGGATGGGTTTAATCCTTTAGTGAGAATGTCCGCCTGTTGCAGTCGGTTATTATTCGACGAAGGGTCGGAATGTTTCTTCTTGTTGCTTCAAATACTTGAACTGCCCCGTCGATAAAGGCCCGAAAGGCCGGTAGCCGGGGTGGAACGGCACATTCGTGCCACACGAGCGCTCTTCAAGAAAAGCGCTTGATTGAAAACCGAACGCGCGATGCGTCGCCCGTTCACTTATTGCTGAAAAGCCTGGAATGCCCCATGTCGGACCGTTTTGAACTCTTCCTCACCTGCCCCAAGGGCCTCGAAGGCCTGCTGATCGAGGAAGCCGTCGGGCTTGGCCTTGAGGAAGCCCGCGAGCACACCTCGGCCGTGCGCGGCATGGCCGACATGGAGACCGCCTACCGCCTGTGCCTCTGGTCGCGCCTCGCCAACCGCGTGTTGCTGGTGCTCAAGCGCTTCCCGATGAAGGACGCCGAAGACCTGTACCACGGGGTGCTGGACATCGAGTGGGAAGACCACATGCTCGCCGACGGCACCCTGGCCGTTGAATTCAGCGGCCATGGCTCGGGCATCGACAACACCCACTTCGGCGCGCTGAAGGTCAAGGATGCGATTGTCGACAAGCTGCGCACCCCGACCGGCGAACGTCCATCCATCGACAAGATCAACCCGGACCTGCGCATCCACCTGCGCCTGGACCGTGGCGAAGCGATCCTCTCTCTCGACCTGTCCGGCCACAGCCTGCACCAGCGCGGCTACCGTCTGCAGCAGGGCGCCGCACCGTTGAAAGAGAACCTGGCGGCGGCGATCCTGATTCGCTCCGGCTGGCCACGCATCGCTGCCGAAGGCGGCGCGCTGACGGACCCGATGTGCGGCGTCGGTACCTTCCTGGTGGAAGGCGCGATGATCGCCGCCGACATGGCGCCCAACCTGAACCGTGAGCTGTGGGGGTTCACCGCCTGGCTTGGCCACGTTCCGGCGCTGTGGAAAAAACTTCACACAGAGGCCAGCGAACGTGCCGCCATCGGCATGGCCAAGCCACCGCTGTGGATTCGTGGTTACGAGGCAGATCCTCGCCTGATCCAACCCGCCCGTAACAACATCGAACGTGCAGGCCTCAGCCACTGGATCAAGATCTACCAGGGCGAAGTCGGTACCTTCGAGCCGCGCCCGGACCAGAACCAGAAAGGCCTGGTGATCTGCAACCCGCCGTATGGCGAGCGTCTGGGTGATGAAGCCAGCCTGTTGTACCTCTATCAGAACCTCGGCGAGCGTCTGCGCCAGGCGTGCCTGGGCTGGGAAGCGGCGGTGTTCACCGGTGCTCCGGACCTGGGCAAGCGCATGGGCATCCGCAGCCACAAACAGTATTCGTTCTGGAACGGCGCCTTGCCGTGCAAATTGCTGCTGATCAAGGTCACCCCGGACCAGTTCGTCACCGGCGAGCGTCGCACCCCGGAACAACGCCAGGCCGAGCGCGAGCAAGCGGCCTACGACCAGGCGCCGACCGAGCCGCAAGAGCGCCAGTACAACAAGAACGGGAACCCGATCAAACCCGCCCCGGCCCCAGTGGTCGAGCAGGCGCGCTTGAGCGAAGGCGGGCAGATGTTTGCCAACCGCCTGCAAAAGAACCTGAAACTGCTGGGCAAGTGGGCCAAGCGCGAAGGCGTCGATTGCTACCGTGTGTACGATGCCGACATGCCGGAATACTCCATGGCCATCGACCTGTACCACGACTGGGTCCACGTCCAGGAATACGTGGCGCCGAAGTCGATTGACCCGGAAAAAGCTTCGGCACGCATGTTCGATGCCCTGGCGGCCATTCCCCAGGCGCTGGGCATCGACAAGAACCGTGTGGTGGTCAAGCGTCGCGAACGCCAGAGCGGCACCAAGCAGTACGAGCGCCAGAGCGCCCAGGGCAAGTTCACCGAGGTCAGCGAAGGCGGCGTCAAGTTGCTGGTCAACCTGACCGATTACCTGGACACCGGCCTGTTCCTCGACCACCGTCCAATGCGCATGCGCATCCAGAAAGAGGCGGCCGGCAAACGCTTCCTCAACCTGTATTGCTACACCGCCACCGCCAGTGTGCACGCCGCCAAGGGTGGCGCGCGCAGCACCACCAGCGTCGACCTGTCGAAGACCTACCTGGACTGGGCGCGCCGCAACTTCTCCCTCAACGGTTTCTCCGACAAGAACCGCCTGGAGCAGGGCGACGTGATGGCCTGGCTGGAAGCCAGCCGCGATGAGTTCGACATGATCTTCATCGACCCGCCGACCTTCTCCAACTCCAAGCGCATGGAAGGCATCTTCGACGTGCAACGCGACCACGTGCAGTTGCTGGACCTGGCCATGGCGCGCCTGGCACCGGGCGGCGTGTTGTACTTCTCGAACAACTTCCGCAAGTTCCAGCTGGAAGACAACCTCGTCGAGCGGTATGCCGTCGAAGAGATCAGCGACAAGACCATCGACCCGGATTTTGCGCGTAACGCCAAGATCCATCGGGCGTGGAAAATCACCGCGCGCTGATCACTGCGTTCTGAAGCCGCAGGCCCGGATCATTCCGGCCTTGCGGCTTTTTTTTGCGCTGGTCAAACGCAAGTCCTGTGGCTATAACTTAGGACCTGGCCAAAGTGACGCACCCGCACGCTGGCGTTCCGAGTCTTGTCTATGCCGCTGCATGCCGTCCGCCCGAAAATCCTAGGCTTTATCAGTGAGCAGGTGTCGGCGTGGCTGGTGGCGGTGGTGGTGTTGCTGGCCGGTATCGCGCTGACGATCGTCGTCGCCTGGGCCGCGTCCGAGCTTTACCAGCAGCAGATGCGCCAGCGCTTTCAACTGCTGGTCAACGAGCGCTACAGCCGTCTCCAGGAGCGTTTCGAGGACCAGGAACAACGCCTGGGCAGCCTGCGGCGGTTCTTCGTCAATTCAAATACAGTCTCGCGCAAAGAGTTCGAAGGGTTCGCGCAGCCCTTGCTGTTGCGTACCCGCGCCTATGCCTGGGCACCCCGGGTTTTGCGTGACCAGCGCGGTGCGTTCGAGCAGGCAATCACGGCGGAGCGCGGTGCGAATTTCTCCATTCGTGAATTGAATGCGGCGGGCGAACTGACCCCGGCGACTGATCGCGATGAGTATGTTCCGGTGCTGTACAGCCAGACCCAGAGCATTCTTGGCTCGCCGCTGGGTTTTGACCTGTTGGCCCAGCCACTGCGGCGCTCGACGGTGGAGCGTGCGCAACAGTCAGGGAAGATGGCGGTGTCCCAGCCCATGCAACTGGTGGGTGTGGAGCCGGCCTATGCCATGGGTGTATTGCTGGTGGCACCGGTCAGCCGGGCACCGACGACACAAGTGCCCGACAGTGAACCTTACGGCTACGTCATGGCGGTGATCAGCATGCGCCAACTGGTGGCCGATGGCTTGCCCAAGGCCGCACGGGACAACCTGGTGATGCAGATTGTCGACACCTCCGATGCAGAGCAACGGGTGTTGTACGAATCCAGCAACCCCGTGGCAGACAGTGACCTGGTGGCAGCACGCCGGCTGACGCTCGGCGACCACGTCTACGCCTTGAGCCTGCGCCCCAGCCAGGTGTTCCAGCAGGGCAATCACTCGTCGCTGGTCAGTATCCTGGTCATGGGCAGCCTGCTGAGTGTGCTGCTCAGTGCGTTGCTCTACGTGGTGGTCAGCCAGCGCCAGCGCGCATTGAAGCTGGTGGAGCAGCGCACCGCCCAATTGCGTCAGCGGGAACAGGAACTGCGAGGCACCCACGGCCAACTGCGCAGCGTGCTCAATGCGGCCACCCAGGTGGCGATCATCGCGACGGACTTGCGCGGTGTGATCACCACCTTCAACGCCGGCGCCGAGCAGATGCTGGGCTTTGAAGCACAAGAGGTACTGGGCCACCTGACCCTCGAAAGCCTGCACCTGGCCCCCGAGCTGGAAGCCCGTGCCGCGCAATTGAGCGCAATCCTCGGCAAGCGCATCGCGCCAGCCCAGGCGATGCTGGTGGACAGCGCCGATGCAGTGCATGAGGCCCGCGAGTGGACGCTGGTACGCAAGGACGGCAGCCAACTGACGGTGAACATGCTCGCCACTGTTCTGCTGGACGAGCATGGCCTGTGGGTCGGGCACCTGGCGATCTGCCTGGATGTCACCGAGCAGAAGCGCGCCTATGAGGCACTGGCCGCGCGGGACCGCCTGCTGAAGAAACTCAGCGCCCATGTGCCCGGCGGTATTTTCCAGTTCGTCCTGGAACCGAACAATGTCTCGCGGTTCATTTATGCCAGCGATGGCATCCGCGACATCTACGAAATCGAGCCTGGGGTGTTGCAGCAGGATGCGCGAAAGGTCTTCGAGCGGATTCATCCGCTGGATGTCGAGCGGGTACGGGAGTCCATTCGCCTGTCCACCCTGCAACTGAGCCATTGGCGTGAAGAATACCGGGTGCAGTTGCCCCATCGGGGGCTGCGCTGGGTTCGCGGTGAGGCGACGCCGGAAGAGCTGGCCGGTGGCGGTACGTTATGGCATGGCTATGTGTCGGATATTTCCGATCTCAAGCGGGTCGAGGAAGAGCTGCGGGCGCTGTCGATTACCGATTCCCTGACCGGCATTCATAACCGACGCTACTTCCAGGACCGGCTGAAGGCCGAGATGATCCGGGTCAAGCGTGCCTCGGGGGCGTTGTCGGTGATCATGTTCGACATCGATCACTTCAAGCGCATCAACGACCAGCATGGTCACGCGGTGGGTGATGAAGTGCTCAAGGAGTTATGCCGGCGCATCAGCCAGCGGTTACGACGCACGGATGTGTTTTGCCGGCTGGGCGGCGAGGAGTTTGTGGTGCTGTGCGCCAGTACCGACGGCAGCCAGGCGTTCAATGTTGCCCTGGAGTTGTGGCAGGCGTTGCGCGGTGAGCCGATGGAAGGTGTCGGCACGGTGACGGCGAGCTTCGGGGTCGCCAGTTGGCGGGTCGAGGAGGGCGTCGACAGCTTGTTGCTGCGGGCGGATTCGGGTGTCTATGCCGCCAAGCAGGCGGGCAGGGACAGGGTTGAGGCGGAGCGGGTGCTTGCCTGAAGTGCACGGCCATTCAAGCTATTAGAGATCAATGTGGGAGCTGGCTTGCCTGCGATAGCATCACCTCGGTATTCCTGATAGACCGAGGCGTCTGCATCGCAGGCAAGCCAGCTCCCACATTTGATATTTGCTGCTGTTAGAGGACCGGGGCCGCCGCCGCCAGTTTCGGCTGGCGATACAGGTCCAGCAGCACCTGGTCCAGTACCGAGGACGCGCCCCACGGTTTCGGATCGTTGAGAATCGCCACCACAGCCCAGGTATTGCCATTGTTGTCGCGGCTGAACCCGGCAATCGCCCGCACGGTGTTCAGGGTGCCGGTCTTGACGTGGGCTTCGCCGCGCATGGCCGTGGTCTTCAGGCGTTTACGCATGGTGCCGTCGGTGCCGGCAATCGGCAGCGAACTGATGTACTCCGCCGCGTACGGGCTTCTCCACGCCGCTTGCAGCATGGTCGCCATTTCGCGGGCGCTGACCCGTTCAGCACGGGACAGGCCGGAGCCGTTCTCCATCACCAGGTGCGGCGCGGTGATGCCTTTTTTCGCCAGCCACTGGCGCACCACGCGCTGGGCGGCCTTGGCGTCGTCGCCGTCGGCATCGGTGCGGTACTGCGCACCCAGGCTCAGGAACAACTGCTGGGCCATGGTGTTGTTACTGTATTTGTTGATGTCGCGGATGATCTCCGCCAGGTCCGGCGAGAACGCACGAGCCAGCACTTTGGCGTTCTTCGGTACCGGCGCCTGGATGTCGCGGCCCTGGATGCTGCCGCCCAGTTCCTTCCAGATCGCCCGAACGGCGCCGGCGGTGTAGGTGGCGTGGTCCAGCAACGACAGATACGTCTGCGAGCTGCAGCCGTCCGCCAACTGGCCGCTGACGGTCACGGTGACGCTGCCGTCGGCGGCGGTCATCGGGCTGTA
The DNA here is from genome assembly GCF_030815935.1 of Pseudomonas sp. W2I6. Classification (NCBI taxonomy): domain Bacteria; kingdom Pseudomonadati; phylum Pseudomonadota; class Gammaproteobacteria; order Pseudomonadales; family Pseudomonadaceae; genus Pseudomonas; species Pseudomonas sp. W2I6. Next base: position 883,234 of record NZ_JAUSXJ010000001.1, read on the forward strand.
GCGCACATCGCCGGTGCATTGCTTGGCGTTGGAGACCTTGACCTGGTTGTCGATGCGGATGCTCGCAATCGGCGGCTCGACCGACACCAGCACCTTGCCCGAATCATTGCGGGTGACGAAGCGCAGCGCCTTGAGGTTGACCATCAAGGCATCGGGCTTGACCAGGAACGGCTTGTTCTCGTCGTTGCCGTCGTCATTGAACTCCGGCAGTTGCGGCGGGATGAAGAAGCCACGGTCCAGCACCAGGTCGCCGGTCACTTGCTGCACGCCATTGGCCCGCAGGTCGCGCATCAGCAGCCAGAGTTTTTCCATGTTCAGCTTGGGGTCGCCGCCGCCCTTGAGGTACAGGTTGCCGTTCAGGATCCCGCCGCTCAGGGTGCCGTCGGTGTAGAACTCGGTTTTCCACTGATGGTTGGGACCGAGCATTTCCAGGGCCGCGTAGGTGGTGACCAGCTTCATGGTCGAGGCCGGGTTGACCGACACGTCGGCGTTGAACACGGTAGGTGTGCCCGGGCCATTGAGGGGAATCATCACCAGGGACAGGGCATTGTTTTGCAGCTTGGCTTTCTGGAGGGCTTCCTGGACCTTGGGCGGCAGGGAAGTGTTGATCGGGGCGGCGGTAACGGAAAAGGCCAGGGGCAGAAGAAAACTGGCGAGTAACAGTGGACGCAAAGATTTGATCATAAGAATTAAAACCCTACTGCTGAGGGGGTAAAAAGGTGAGGGGTATGTACGAAAAATCCCTCAATGGTCATGAAAGTGTCGGCATTATGCCCCAAGGCTGTCGCACTTGTGGCTGAACGATAGCTGCAATTGGCGGTTTTTTTTACTGGCACTCTGCCGCCTGTCCCAGAGAATCGGGCAAAGGCCTGCTTAAACTGCTAAAGTGCCGCCCGTTATTACTTAAGAGGATTGTTCCAATGGCGACTAACCGTTCCCGGCGTCTGCGCAAAAAACTGTGCGTTGATGAATTTCAAGAGCTGGGTTTCGAACTGAACCTGGACTTCAAAGAAGGTTTGGACGATGAAGCGGTTGACGCTTTCCTCGAAGCATTCCTGACTGAAGCGATGGACGGCAACGGCCTGGACTACGTCGGCGGTGATGACTTCGGTCTGGTTTGCAAAGCCACCCGTGGTTCGGTCAACGAAGAACAGCGTGCCGCTGTTGAAGCGTGGCTGAAGGCTCGTCCAGAGCTGACCCGCGTTGAAGTCAGCGCCCTGCTGGACGCTTGGCACCCAGAAAAGCCGATCAACCCGGCAGTCTGATGTCATGAAAAAGCGACCCGCCCGGGTCGCTTTTTCGTTACTGGGTCTAAAGAATCAGGCCTTGCGCCAGTTCAGAATCACCAGCGTCAACACCCCCGCGACAATCCCCCAGAACGCCGAACCGATGGAAAACAACGTCAACCCCGACGCTGTGACCATGAAGGTGATCAACGCAGCTTCCCGTTCCCTGGGTTCATTCATGGCGATGCTCAAACCATTGATGATCGAGCCAAACAACGCCAGTGCGGCAATCGACAGCACCAGTTCCTTGGGCAGGGCGGCGAACAACGCGGCCAATGTCGCGCCAAACACCCCGGCGATCCCGTAAAAAATCCCGCACCAGACCGCGGCGGTGTAGCGCTTGTTGCGATCCTCATGGGCATGGGGCCCGGTGCAGATCGCCGCGCTGATGGCTGCCAGGTTGATGCCATGGGAGCCAAACGGCGCCAGCACCAGCGAGGCCAGGCCGGTGGTAGTAATCAATGGCGACGCCGGTACGTTATAGCCGTCGGCCCGCAGCACCGCGACACCCGGCATGTTCTGCGAGGTCATGGCCACCACGAACAGCGGGATGCCGATGCTGATGGTCGCGGCCAGGGAGAAGTGCGGCGTGGTCCACACCGGCGTTGCCACTTCCAGGTGAAAGCCACTGAAATCCAGCAGCCCCATCAGCCCGGACAGTGCCGTGCCGATCAGCAGTGCCGCGAGCACGGCATAACGCGGCGACAGGCGCTTGATGACCAGGTAAGTGAAGAACATCCCCAGTACCAGCCCGGTACGGTGCTGCGCGGCGACGAAAATCTCGCTGCCGATCTTGAACAGAATCCCCGCCAGCAAGGCCGCCGCCAGGGACGCCGGGATGCGCTTGACGAGTTTTTCGAAGCTGCCGGTGAGCCCGCAGATCGTCACCAGCACCGCGCAGGTGATGTAGGCGCCGATGGCCTCGCCGTAGCTGACGCCGCCCAGGCTGGTGATCAACAGCGCCGCGCCCGGTGTGGACCAGGCAATGGTGATCGGCGTGCGGTAGCGCAAGGACAGGCCAATGCTGCACACCGCCATGCCGATGGAAATCGCCCAGATCCACGAGGAAATTTGCGCGGTGGTCAGGCCGGCGGCCTGGCCAGCTTGAAACATCAGCACCAGGGAGCTGGTGTAGCCGGTCATCATGGCGATGAAACCGGCGACGATGGCCGAAGGCGAAGTGTCGGCCAGTGGGCGTAATCGCGCTTGGGGGACGTCGGACATGGGCGGTGTTCCTTTTACCGGGTTGTTTTTGTAGGCGCGAGCTTGCTCGCGAAGATCATTAACGATGACGCTGGCATCCTTAATGAATGCGCTGCCTAGGCGTTTTTCGCGAGCCAGCTCGCTCCTGCAAAGGAGAAAACGTGGAATCAAGCCTAAACTCAAACGTAACGATTCATTGCAATACAGCCGGCGCCGCAAACAGCCGTACAGTGTGTTGGCGCACTGGGTTGTGTACAATGTGCGCTGATTTTACGCGATACTTGCCAGCGACCCTCTGTGCCGTATTACAGTCAACGTCAATTCGCCGCCGTTCTCCCGACCCGAGTGCCCATGAACGAACAGTTGCAGCCCCTCAAGAAACAACCGCGAGCCGGTAAGGCCGGTCGCAGTGGAACCCAGGACGATATCGTCTACGCGCATATCTTCGAGGCGATCCTCGAACAACGCCTGGCGCCCGGTACCAAATTGAGTGAAGAAGCGCTGGGCGAAATCTTCGGCGTCAGCCGCACCATCATTCGCCGCGCGCTGTCGCGCCTGGCCCATGAAGGCGTGGTACTGCTGCGGCCCAATCGTGGTGCGGTAGTGGCCAGCCCGAGCGTCGAGGAAGCCCGCCAGGTATTCCTCGCCCGGCGCCTGGTGGAGCGTGCGATCACTGAATTGGCGGTGCAGCATGCCACGGCCGAGCAACTGGCCGAGCTGCGGCAGATGGTCAACGACGAGCGCGACAGCTTCTCCCGGGGCGATCGCGGCGCGGGCATCCGGCTTTCCGGCGAGTTCCACCTGAAGCTGGCCGAGGCGGCGAAGAATGCGCCGCTGATCAGTTTCCAGCGCAGTCTGGTGTCCCAGACCTCGTTGATCATCGCCCAGTACGAAAGCGGCAACCGCTCCCACTGTTCCTACGATGAGCACACGCAGTTGATCGACGCGATCGAAGCGCGGGATGCGGATTTGGCGGTGAACCTGATGATGCATCACATGGATCACATCGACAGCAAGCTCAACCTCGATGAGGAAAGCGCGTCGGATGACCTGCATGCGGTGTTCTCGCATCTGTTGCAGACCAAGAAGCCGGGGCGCTCGTCTGTAAAACTGTAATTTTCCAGGCTCGCCACTAACTAAATGTGGGAGCGGGCTTGCTCGCGAAGGCGGTGGATCAGTCAGCACATCCAGCGACTGACACACCGCCTTCGCGAGCAAGCCCGCTCCCACATTTGTTTTGTTGTACCTGTTAAATCAGCGTTGATGCACCAATTGCCCCGCCGCATACGTCTGCAACACCGCCCGGTCATCCCCCAGTGTCATCAACACAAACAACGTCTCGGCGATGTTATTGGCCTGCTTCAGGCGATAGCTGAGCAGCGGGGTGGCGTTGTAATCCAGTACCAGGAAGTCCGCGTCAGTGCCGGGTTGCAGCGTGCCAATCTTGTCTTCCAGACGCAGCGCCCGCGCACCACCCAGGGTCGCCAGGTACAACGACTTGAACGGACTCAAGCGCGCCCCTTGCAGTTGCATCACCTTGTACGCTTCGTTCAGGGTTTGCAGCAGCGAGAAGCTGGTGCCACCGCCGACGTCCGTACCCAGGCCGACATTCAGCTTGTGCTTCTCGGCCATCGGCAGGTTGAACAAACCGCTGCCCAGGAAGAAGTTCGATGTCGGGCAGAACGCGACTGCCGAACCGGCTTCTGCCAACCGCGCGCATTCGTCGTCGCACAGGTGCACACCGTGGGCGAACACCGAGCGTTCACCCAGCAGTTTGTAATGGTCGTACACGTCCAGGTAACCCTTGCGTTCCGGGAACAGTTCTTTCACCCATTCCACTTCCTGCAGGTTTTCACTGATGTGAGTCTGCATGTAGAGGTCCGGGTATTCCCCCAGCAGCTGCCCGGCGAGGGTCAGTTGTTCAGGTGTACTGGTCGGTGCGAAACGTGGCGTCACCGCGTAGTGCAAACGGCCCTTGCCGTGCCAGCGCTCGATCAGCGCCTTGCTCTCCGCGTAGCCGGATTCGGCGGTGTCGGTCAAATAGTCCGGCGCGTTGCGGTCCATCATTACTTTGCCGGCGATCATCCGCAGGTCGAGCTTCTCGGCCGCTTCAAAAAACGAGTTCACTGACTGCGGGTGCACGCTGCCAAATACCAGCGCGGTGGTGGTGCCGTTGCGCAGCAGTTCCTTGATGAAAATATCCGCGACTTCTTCGGCGTGGGCCTTGTCGGCGAACTGGCTTTCACACGGGAAGGTGTAGGTGTTGAGCCAGTCCAGCAACTGCTCGCCATAGGCACCGACCATGCCGGTCTGCGGCAGGTGGATGTGGGTGTCGATCAGCCCGGGGGTGATCAGCGCGTCCTGGTAATGGGTGACTTCGATGTCGGCGGGCAGGCTGGCGAGCAAGTCGCTGGCGTGGCCAAGGGCACTGATCTGGCCGTTGTCGATCACCAGCAGGCCGTCCTCGAAATATTCATAGGAGGCTTCGATCCCCACTTCGGCAGGGTCGGCGATGCTGTGCAAAATGGCGGCACGGTAGGCTTTGCGTGTCAAAGGCATGGTCGTCTCAGTTAGTCGCTTGGCTGCGGCGGGATACCGGCAGCAGTTTGGCAATGGGTTCGGCGCTCGCAGTGTGCTGGCCGAAGTTGGCGTTATAGGTGGCGATGATTTCGCCGGCGATGGAGATGGCGATTTCCACAGGCAGTTTGCCTTTGACCTCGGTCAGCCCCATCGGGCAATGCATGCGTTGCAGTTGCGCGGTGTCGAAACCGCGATCCCGCAGGCGGTGTTCAAACTTGACGCGTTTGGTCTTCGAGCCGATCAGGCCGAAGTAGGTGAAGTCATTGCGCTTGAGCAGGGCGGCGGTCAGCTCCAGGTCCAGCGCGTGGTTGTGGGTCATGACGATGCAGTAACTGCCCACAGGCAAGTGGTCGATTTCATCCACCGGCTCTTCGCTGACGATTTTACGCACGCCTTGGGGGATGTGTTCCGGGAATTCCTGTTCCCGGGAATCGATCCAGCGCACCCGGCACGGCAGGCTGGCCAGCAACGGCACCAGCGCGCGGCCCACGTGGCCGGCGCCGAACACCGCGATCTGCGCCTGCACCTGGCCCATGGGTTCGAACAACAGCACCGTCACGCCGCCGCAGCACTGGCCCAGGCTGGCGCCGAGGCTGAAGCGCTCCAGGTGGGTGTTTTGCTGGCCGCGCACAAGCATGTCCCGGGCGATCTGCATCGCCTTGTATTCCAGGTGTCCGCCACCGATGGTGTCGAACGTCTGGGCGGCGCTGATCACCATCTTCGAACCGGCGTTGCGCGGCGTGGAGCCGAGCTCTTCGATGATGGTCACCAGCACGCAGGGTTCACCCTGGTTCTGCAGGTCGGCGAGGGCGCTGATCCAGTTGTTCATGTTTACCTCAACATCTCTGTTGTCAGTTCGACCGCCTTCGCGAGCAAGCCCGCTCCCACATTTGATTGGGTTCACACATCAAAATGTGGGAGCCGGGCTTGCCCGCGATGGCAGCGCCTCGGTCTAGAGCGAAGCCAGCTCGGTTTCCGTTTCCACAGCTTTTGCAGCGGTCAGTTGGCGCATCTGCTCACAGCCCCACAACACCCGCTCCGGCGTCGCCGGTGCATCGATCTTCGGCTGATGGCGATAGTCACCCAGGCTCGCCACGGCGTCCTTGATCGCACACCACGAGGCAATACCAAGCATGAACGGCGGCTCACCCACGGCCTTGGAATGGAACACCGTGTCTTCCGGGTTCTTGCGGTTTTCCACCAGCTTCACCCGCAGGTCCAGCGGCATGTCGGCCACCGCCGGGATCTTGTAGCTGGCCGGGCCGTTGGTCATCAGCTTGCCCTTGTTATTCCACACAAGCTCTTCCATGGTCAGCCAACCCATGCCCTGGATGAAGCCGCCTTCGACCTGGCCGATGTCGATGGCCGGGTTCAGCGAGGCGCCCACGTCATGCAGGATGTCGGTGCGCAGCATCTTGTACTCGCCGGTCAGCGTGTCGACGATCACCTCGCAACAGGCCGCGCCGAACGCAAAGTAGTAGAACGGCCGCCCACGTGCCTGGCTGCGGTCGTAGAAGATTTTCGGGGTCTTGTAGAAGCCCGTGCTGGAGAGCGACACCTGGGCGAAATACGCCTGCTGGATCAGCGCTTCAAAGGTCAGGATGTGATCGCGGACCCGCACATGCCCGCTGTGGAATTCAACGTCGGCCTCGCTGACTTCATATTTGCGCGCGGCAAACTCCACCAGGCGCTGCTTGATGGTTTCGGCGGCATTCTGTGCGGCCTTGCCGTTCAGGTCGGCGCCGCTGGAAGCCGCCGTCGGCGAGGTGTTGGGCACCTTGTCGGTGTTGGTGGCGGTGATCTGCACGCGGTCGATTTCCACCTGGAAAATCTCGGCCACTACCTGCGCGACCTTGATGTTCAACCCCTGGCCCATCTCGGTGCCGCCGTGGTTCAGGTGGATGCTGCCGTCGGTGTAGATGTGGATCAGCGCACCGGCCTGGTTGAGGAAACTGGCGGTGAAGGAAATGCCGAATTTTACCGGTGTGAGGGCCAGGCCTTTTTTCAGGATCGGGCTGTTGGCGTTGTAGCGACGGATCGCTTCGCGGCGCTCGAAATACTGGCTGCTTTGTTCGAGTTCGGCGGTCATCTCTTCGAGCATGTTGTGCTCGACGGTCTGGTAGTAGTGGGTGACGTTGCGCTCGGTCTTGCCGTAGTAGTTGGCCTTGCGCACGGCCAGCGGGTCGAGGGCCAGGTGTCGGGCAATCGCGTCCATCACTTCTTCGATGGCGACCATGCCTTGGGGGCCGCCGAAGCCACGGTAAGCGGTGTTGGAGGCGGTGTTGGTCTTGCAGCGGTGGCCGTTGACAGTGGCGTCGCCCAGGTAATACGAGTTGTCGGAGTGGAACATTGCGCGATCGACAATCGAGTTCGACAGGTCCGGTGAGCAACCGCAGTTGCCCGCCAGGTCCAGGTTGATGCCGTGCAGCCGGCCACTGTCGTCGAAGCCTACGTCGTACTCGATATAGAACGGGTGGCGCTTGCCGGTCATCAGCATGTCTTCGACACGCGGCAGGCGCATTTTGGTCGGCTGGCCGGTGAGGCGTGCGACCACCGCACACAGGCATGCCGGGCTGGCGGCCTGGGTTTCCTTGCCGCCAAAACCACCGCCCATGCGGCGCATGTCGACCACGATTTTGTTCATCGATACGTCGAGTACTTCGGCCACCAGCTTCTGTACTTCGGTGGGGTTTTGCGTGGAGCAGTAGACGATCATGCCGCCGTCTTCGGTGGGCATCACCGAGGAGATCTGGGTTTCCAGGTAGAAGTGTTCCTGGCCGCCGATGTGCAGGGTGCCCTGGATACGGTTCTTCGCGGTCGCCAGTGCGCCCGCCGAATCACCGCGCTGGTGGGTGTGGCTGTCGAGCACGAAATGTTTTTTGCGAAACGCCTCGACCACGTCCAGCACCGGCTCCAGGTCTTCGTATTCGATCACAGCGGCCATCGCCGCCTTGCGTGCGGTTTCCAGGTCGCGGGCGGCGACGGCCAGCACCACCTGGCCGACGAACTGCACGGTGTCGATGGCCAGCAACGGGTCGCCGGGCATCAACGGGCCGATGTCTTTCAGGCCCGGCACGTCTTCGTGGGTGATGACGATGCGCACGCCTTCAAATGCATAGCAGGGCGCGGTGTCGATGCTGAGGATCTTCGCGTGGGCGCGGTCCGACATGCGTGCGTAGAGGTGCAACTGGTTGGGAAATTCCAGGCGGTCATCGATGTACTGCGCTTCGCCCGAGACATGCTTGGCGGCGCTGTCGTGCTTGACGCTGCGACCGACGCCGCTGGTCAGGTCCTTGGCAAACAGTTCGGCGAGTTCGGCCTGGGATTTTTCCACGGCGTGATGGTTAGACATAAGCGGTCACCCGAGTCTCGATGTGCGGCGTTTGCAGTTCGATGAAGTATTTGCGCAGCAGGTTCTGTGCGCTGAGCAGGCGGTATTCCTTGCTGGCGCGGAAGTCCGACAGCGGGGTGAAATCCTCGGCCAGGGCCGCGCAGGCTTTTTCCACGGTGGCGGAATTCCAGGTGGCGCCGTTCAGTACGGCTTCGCAGTTCTTCGCGCGTTTCGGGGTGGCGGCCATGCCGCCGAACGCCACGCGGGCATCGTCGATCACACCGTTAGTGATCTTCAGGTTGAAGGCCGCGCAGACGGCAGAGATGTCATCGTCCAGGCGCTTGGAAACCTTGTAGGCGCGGAACAGCGGCACGCCTTTGGGCACGATGATTTTCTCGATGAATTCGCTGTCCTGGCGGGCAGTGACGCGGTAGTCGATGAAGTAGTCTTCCAGCGCCAGGGTACGGCGGGTGTTGCCCTTGCACAGCACGATCTGCGCGCCGAGGGCGATCAGCAGTGGCGGCGAATCACCGATGGGCGAGGCATTGCCGATATTGCCGCCCAGGGTGCCCTGGTTGCGGATCTGCAACGAGGCGAAACGGTGGAGCAATTCGCCGAAATCCGGGTATTCGTGGTTGAGCGCGCTGTAGCAATCGGACAGGGGAGTGGCGGCGCCGATTTCCAGGCGGTCGTCGAAGCTTTCGATGCGCTTCATCTCTTCGATATTGCCGACGTAGATCATCACCGGCAGCGTGCGGTGGAACTGGGTGACTTCCAGCGCCAGGTCGGTGCCGCCGGCCAACAGCCGGGCTTGTGGGTAAGCGTCGTAAAGGTCCGCCAAGTCGGCGACGGTCAGCGGCACCAGGCAGCGTTTGTCGCCGCTGTTCAACTCGCCGGTTTGCGTCGGGGCGATGGCTTTCAGGCGCGCGATAGTGTCGGCCTGGCGACTGTCGAACTGGTCCTGGGGCTTGTTGCAGCAGGCCTGTTCGGCGGCGGCAAGAATCGGGCGATAGCCGGTGCAGCGGCAGAGGTTGCCAGCCAGGGCTTCGTGGGCCTTTTGGCTGTCGGGTGCATCACTGTTCTTTTGCAGGGCGAACAGCGACATCACAAAGCCCGGGGTGCAGAAGCCGCATTGCGAACCGTGGCACTCCACCATGGCCTGTTGCACGCTGTGGAGTTGGCCCTGGTGCTTGAGGTCTTCGACGCTGATCAGTTGTTTGCCGTGCAGGGACGAGACAAACGTCAGGCACGAATTGAGGCTGCGATAGCGAATCTGCTCGGCGCCCTGATCGTCGGTATGCAACTCGCCGACTACCACGGTGCAGGCGCCACAGTCGCCGCTGGCGCAGCCTTCCTTGGTGCCGGATTTGCCCAGGTGCTCACGCAAATAGTTGAGCACGGTCAGGTTCGGGTCCAGGGCGTGCTCGCTACGGAGCTCCTGGTTTAGTAAAAACTGGATCACGGAAGGCCTCGCAGACTCATTATTGTTGTTAACCGCTTTGCGCCGAATCTAGTCATGTCTGACTTTTCGGTCAACGATTTTCTGACCGAAAGGTCAAGAAAATGCGATATCAACATCCTTAATTATGGTCCAGTTCTCTGGAACCGCCGTTTTTGGGGGCTTCTGGACTTTAATGGCTGCTTATTTCATGCCAAATTCCGCTCTGTGGGCCGTACGCCATCAACCGGCAAGTGCGCTACACTGCCGCGCTTGTACCGATAGAAGATTTTGAAGGGAAAACATGACGTTCAAGGCGCCGGATAGTCTTGCCGAGCAAATCGCTCACCACCTCGCCGAACGTATCATTCGCGGCGATCTCAAGCCTGGGGAGCGGATCCAGGAGCAGAAGGTCACACTGGCGCTGAATGTCAGTCGTGGTTCCGTGCGCGAAGCCTTGCTGATCCTCGAGCGCCGGCACCTGATTGCGATCCTGCCGCGCCGTGGCGCCCACGTCACCGAGCTGACGGCCCACAAGGTGCAAAGCCTGTGCACGCTGATGGGCGAGCTGTACATCCTGCTGGGCAATGCGGTCGCCGCCGGCTGGCAGACCCAGGCCGACATGGCGCCGTTCGTGCAAATCCAGCAGCGCCTGATCGCCAGCTTCGAACGCCAGGACATCCGCGCCTTCGTTGAAGAGAGCTTCAACGTGATGCGTGCCGCCTATCCGTTCGCCAACAACCCGTACCTGCAGGAAACCGTCGAGAACCTTCAGCCGGCGATGAACCGCGCCTATTACCTGGCGCTGGATCAGCGCAAGGCGTCCATGAGCGAGTACCTGGTGCTGTTCGAGCAATTGCTCGCCGCCGTGCTGGCCCGTGACCTGCCGCAGATTCGCCTGGTGCTCTCGGCCTACGGCGAGCGCAGTTGCTCGCTGGTCATTGCTGCGTTGGCGGAAGCCTAAGCGTGCGGCTCAAGTGCATCAAACTGGCGGGGTTCAAATCCTTCGTCGACCCGACCACGGTGAACTTCCCCAGTAACATGGCGGCAGTGGTCGGGCCCAATGGCTGCGGCAAGTCGAACATCATCGACGCCGTACGCTGGGTGATGGGCGAGAGCTCCGCAAAAAACCTGCGTGGCGAGTCGATGACCGACGTCATCTTCAACGGCTCCACCAGCCGCAAGCCGGTGAGCCAGGCCAGCATCGAACTGGTGTTCGACAATTCCGACGGCACCCTGGTGGGCGAGTACGCGGCCTATGCGGAAATCTCCATTCGCCGCAAAGTGACCCGCGACAGCCAGAACAGCTACTTCCTCAACGGCACCAAGTGTCGCCGCCGGGACATCACCGACATCTTCCTCGGTACCGGCCTGGGCCCGCGCAGCTATTCGATCATCGAACAGGGGATGATCTCCAAGCTGATCGAAGCCAAGCCCGAAGACCTGCGTAACTTTATCGAGGAAGCGGCCGGCATCTCCAAGTACAAGGAGCGCCGGCGCGAGACCGAAAACCGTATCCGCCGTACCCATGAAAACCTTGCCCGCCTGACTGACCTGCGTGAAGAGCTGGAGCGCCAGCTGGAGCGCCTGCACCGCCAGGCCCAGGCCGCCGAGAAGTATCAGGAATACAAGGGCGAGGAGCGTCAGCTCAAGGCGCAACTGTCGGCCCTGCGCTGGCAGGCGTTGAATGACCAGGTGGGCCAGCGCGAAGCAATCATCGGCACCCAGGAAATCAGCTTCGAAGCCCTGGTGGCCGAGCAGCGCAATGCCGACGCCAGCATCGAACGCCTGCGGGACGGTCACCATGACCTGTCCGAGCGCTTCAATCTGGTGCAGGGGCGCTTCTATTCGGTGGGCGGCGATATCGCCCGGGTCGAGCAGAGCATCCAGCACGGCCAGCAGCGTTTGCGCCAGTTGCAGGACGACTTGAAAGAAGCCGAGCGTGCGCGCCTGGAAACCGAATCGCACCTGGGCCACGACCGCACCTTGCTGCTGACCCTTGGGGAGGAGCTGGACATGCTCACTCCCGAGCAGGAAGTCACCAGCGCCGCTGCCGAGGAAGCCGCTGCGGCCCTGGAAGAATCCGAAACCACCATGCACGCCTGGCAGGAGCAGTGGGACACGTTCAACCTGCAATCTGCCGAGCCGCGCCGCCAGGCTGAGGTGCAGCAGTCACGCATCCAGCAACTGGAAACCAGCATGGAGCGCCTGGCCGAGCGTCAGCGGCGCCTGGTGGAAGAGCGCGTGCTGCTCGCTGCCGACCCGGAAGATGCAGCGATCCTCGAACTGAGCGAGAAACTCGCCGAAAGCGAAATGACGCTGGAAGAGCTGGAAGCCAGCGAAGAACAACAAGTGGAGCGCCTCGAGCAATTGCGTCAGCAACTGCAGCAGGCGACCCAGGCACAGCAGCAGGCCCAGGGCGATTTGCAGCGGCTCAACGGCCGGTTGGCTTCCCTGGAAGCCTTGCAGCAAGCGGCGCTCGACCCGGGCACCGGCACGGCTGAATGGCTGCGTGACCAACACCTGGCCGAGCGTCCGCGCCTGGCCGAAGGCCTGAAGGTTGAAACCGGTTGGGAGCTGGCGGTGGAAACCGTGCTCGGCGCCGACCTGCAAGCGGTGCTGGTGGATGATTTTGGCGGGTTTGACCTGGCGGGTTTTGCCCAGGGCGATCTGCGTTTGCTCAGCCCGGCGGCGGACGGCACTCGCGTGCCGGGCAGCCTGCTGGATAAAGTGGAGGCGGCGATTGACCTGTCGCCCTGGCTCGGCCAGGTCAAGCCGGTCGACAGCCTTGAGCAGGCCCTGGCCCAGCGCGGGCAGTTGGCCGCCGGGCAAAGCCTGATCAGCCGTGATGGCTTTTGGGTCGGCCGGCACTTTTTGCGGGTACGGCGTGCCAGCGAAGCGGAAAGCGGCGTATTGGCCCGTGGCCAGGAAATCGTCAACCTGACCGCCGAGCGCGAAGAGCGCGAAGCCACACTCGAGTCCCTGGAAAACCAGCTGCAAACCCTGCGCGCCACCCAGCGCCAGCAAGAGACCGGCCGCGAACACCTGCGCCGGCTGTTGCAGGACGAAGCGCGCCAGCAGGGCGAATTGAAAGCCCAGCTCTCGGCGAGCAAGGCCAAGGTCGAGCAACTGACCCTGCGCCGCACCCGGCTCGACGAAGAAGTGGCCGAGATGGGCGAGCAACGCGCCCTCGAACACGAACAAGTCGGCGAAGCACGCCTGCAATTGCAGGAAGCCCTCGACAGCATGGCCCTGGACACCGAGCAGCGCGAGTTGCTGCTGGCCCAGCGCGACAGCTTGCGCGAGCGCCTCGACCGGGTGCGCCAGGAAGCTCGCCAGCACAAGGATCACGCCCATCAATTGGCCGTGCGCCTCGGCTCCCTGCGGGCGCAGCACGACTCCACGCGCCAGGCCCTTGAGCGCCTGGAAATGCAGTCCGAACGCCTGACCGAAAAACGCGAGCAACTGAGCCTCAACCTGGAGGAGGGCGAGGCCCCGCTGGAAGAGCTGCGCCTGAAGCTTGAAGAGTTGCTCGACAAGCGCATGACCGTCGACGAAGAGCTCAAGACCGCCCAGATCGCCCTGGAAGACGCCGACCGCGAACTGCGCGACGCGGAAAAACGCCGGACCCAGGCCGAGCAACAGTCGCAACTGATCCGGGGCCAGCTCGAACAGCAGCGCATGGAATGGCAGGCCCTGACGGTGCGCCGCAAAACCCTGCAAGACCAGTTGCTGGAAGACGGCTACGACCTGCACGGCGTGCTCAATACCCTGACCGCCGAGGCCAACGAGAAAGAAGCCGAAGAAGAACTTGAGCGGATTGCCGCGCGCATTCAACGACTCGGCGCGATCAACCTCGCGGCCATCGACGAGTACCAGCAGCAGTCCGAGCGCAAACGTTATCTGGATGCGCAGAACGCCGATCTTGTCGAAGCGCTGGACACCCTGGAGAACGTGATCCGCAAGATCGACAAGGAAACCCGTAATCGCTTCAAAGATACCTTTGATCAGATTAATGGCGGTTTACAGGCGTTATTCCCGAAAGTTTTCGGTGGTGGCAGCGCTTACTTGGAACTGACGGGCGAAGATCTACTCGATACAGGGGTAACGATCATGGCGCGGCCTCCGGGCAAGAAGAACAGCACCATCCATTTGTTGTCTGGTGGCGAGAAGGCACTGACCGCATTGGCCCTGGTATTTGCGATCTTCAAGTTGAACCCGGCGCCGTTTTGCATGCTCGACGAAGTTGACGCCCCGCTGGATGACGCTAACGTTGGACGGTACGCCCGACTGGTTAAAGAGATGTCCCAGACGGTGCAGTTCATCTATATCACCCACAACAAGATCGCCATGGAAATGGCCGATCAATTGATGGGCGTGACGATGCACGAGCCGGGCTGTTCGCGATTGGTGGCGGTGGATGTCGAAGAGGCGATGGCGCTGGTGGAATCCTGAGCCGCAGGTCGAAGGAGGATTTTCAGCAGGACGTAAGGTGATTTACCGGTCTGGGAAAAGTGGCAAATGGACATATTTGTTCAAGGCATTTTGACAGACGGTGTAAAGTTATCTTTGGTCGTGCTAGTTTAATGTCAAATTTTCGTATGCGTGGGCAAAACGTCATTCAGAACATAGAGTTGGCGCCACGTTTTAAAGCGGTTTGCACGGTGCTAAACCCCTTATTTTTCAGCATTTTTTATTAGAGGCACGGGATTACATGGAAATCGGTCTGCGCGAGTGGCTGATCGTCATCGGCATTATTGTCATTGCCGGTATTCTTTTTGATGGCTGGCGCCGGATGCGTGGCGGCAAGGGCAAGTTGAAATTTCGCCTGGACCGCAACCTGTCCAATTTGCCGGACGACGACGGCAGCGCCGAGCTGCTGGGGCCACCGCGTGTCCTGGACAACCATAAAGAACCGCACCTGGACGAGCACGACCTGCCGTCGATGAGCGCACCGGTGCGTGAAGCCCGTGAACCCAAGCGCGGCAAGCGCAGCGCGGCCAGCGAGCCATCCCAGGGCGACCTGAACCTGGACCTGGAAGAAGGCCCGAGCTTCAGCAGCCGTGATGACGACTTCCCGGATGAGTCCCCGGCCAAGAGCGCCCATAAAGAATCCGTCAAGGACCAGCCGGCTGCCGAAGAGGTGCTGGTGATCAGCGTGATCTGCCGTGACGCCGCCGGCTTCAAGGGCCCGGCCCTGCTGCAGAATATTCTGGAAAGCGGTCTGCGCTTTGGCGAGATGGATATTTTCCATCGCCACGAAAGCATGGCCGGCAACGGCGAAGTCCTGTTCTCCATGGCCAATGCGGTCAAGCCGGGCATCTTCGATCTGGACGACATCGACCATTTCAGCACTCCGGCGGTGAGCTTCTTCCTCGGCTTGCCAGGCCCGCGTCACCCGAAACAAGCGTTCGACGTGATGGTGGCGGCAGCTCGCAAGCTGTCCCAGGAACTCAACGGCGAACTCAAGGACGATCAACGCAGTGTCCTGACCGCCCAGACCATCGAGCATTACCGTCAGCGCATCGTCGAGTTCGAGCGTCGTGCCCTGACACAGAAGCGCTAAGGTCCAAGCTTAAGCGTTGCCTGTAGAATCCATGCACTAACATATTGAGCAGCTTCGGCTGCTCTTTTGCTTTATGAGAGAACACCCATGACCGCCGCCCACACCCGCATCCTCGAACTGCGCGCTGAACTGGATCAGCACAACTACCGTTACCACGTCCTCGACGAGCCGAGCATTCCGGACGCCGAGTACGACCGTTTGTTCCACGAGCTCAAGGCGCTTGAAGCCGAGCACCCGGAGCTGGTAACCCGTGATTCACCGACGCAGCGGGTCGGCAGTGCGGCATTGTCTGCGTTCACTCAGGTACGCCACGAAATCCCGATGCTCAGCCTCGGCAACGCCTTTGATGAAAGCACCATGCTGGAATTCGATCGCCGGGTCACTGAAGGCCTGGACCTGCCCGTGGGCGACCTGTTTGGCGGTGGCGCAGCGGTGGAGTACAGCTGCGAGCCGAAGCTCGATGGCCTGGCGGTCAGCCTGCTGTATCAGGACGGTGAGCTGGTGCGTGGCGCCACCCGTGGCGATGGCACCACTGGCGAAGACATCAGCGTCAACGTGCGTACCGTGCGCAACATTCCTTTGAAACTGCACGGCACCGGCTGGCCGGCGACCCTCGAAGTGCGCGGCGAAGTATTCATGTCCAAGGCCGGTTTCGAGCGGCTGAACGCCACCCAGCTGGAAGTTGGCGGCAAGACTTTCGCCAACCCGCGCAACGCGGCGGCGGGTAGCCTGCGTCAGCTGGACTCGAAGATCACCGCCAGCCGTCCGCTGGAATTCTGCTGCTATGGCGTGACCACGGATATCAGCGACACCCACATCGGCAACCTGCAACAGCTGAAGAAGTGGGGCATGCCCATCAGCCATGAGCTGAAGCTGGCCAAGGGGATTCAGGATTGCCTCGACTACTACCGCGATATCGGTGAGCGCCGCAACGCCTTGCCCTATGAAATCGACGGCGTGGTGTTCAAGGTCAACAGCATTGCCTACCAGCGGGAGCTGGGCTTCCGTGCCCGCGAGCCGCGCTGGGCAATTGCCCATAAATTCCCGGCCATGGAAGAGCTGACCGAGCTGCTTGACGTTGAATTCCAGGTCGGCCGCACCGGCGCTGTGACGCCCGTGGCACGCTTGAAGCCGGTCAAGGTCGCGGGTGTGACCGTGTCCAATGCCACCTTGCACAACATGGACGAAGTGGCGCGCCTGGGCCTGATGATCGGCGACACCGTGATCATCCGCCGTGCCGGTGACGTAATCCCCCAGGTGGTGTCGGTTGTCACCGAGCGTCGCCCGGAAAACGCCCGCGCGGTGCAGATCCCCGAGAGCTGCCCGGTGTGCGGCTCCCACGTTGAGCGCACGCAACTGGTCAAGCGCAGCAAGGGCAAGGAAACCGTCAGTGAAGGCGCGGTGTACCGCTGCGTCGGGCGCCTGGCCTGTGGTGCGCAGCTCAAGCAGGCGATCATCCATTTCGTTTCGCGCCGGGCCATGGACATCGATGGCCTGGGCGACAAGACCATCGAGCAACTGGTGGACGAAAAACTCATCGGCTCGCCGGCGGATCTCTACAAGCTCAAGTACGAACAGATCATCGACCTGGAAGGTTTTGCCGACGTTTCCAGCAAGAAGCTGATTGCCTCTATTGAAAACAGCAAGACGCCAACCCTCGCACGGTTTATCTACGCCCTGGGCATTCCCGATGTGGGCGAGGAGACGGCCAAGGTGCTGGCGCGCTCGCTGGCATCCCTGGAGCGCGTGCAGCAGGCCTTGCCGGAAGTGCTGACGTACTTGCCGGACGTTGGCCTGGAAGTGGCCCACGAGATTCACAGCTTCTTTGAAGACAGCCATAACCAGGATGTGATTGGCGCCCTGATCTCGAAGGACGAGTGCGGCCTGGAGTTGCAGGAGCAGGGCGACCTGAGCGCCGAGTTTGCGGCGAGCACCACGTTGGGCGGCTTGCTCGACAAGCTGCACGTGCCGTCCGTGGGCCCGGGCGCCGCGCAGAAACTCGCCGACAAATTCGGCTCCCTCGAAGGCGTGATCAAGGCCGACTGGCTCGACATGCGCCAGGCTTTGCCGGAGAAGCAGGCCAAGGCCGTCCGGGACTTTTTTGATATTGAAGAAAACGCCCGGCGCGCGCTGGCCATCGAGCGACAGCTCAAGGACTTCGGCATGCACTGGCAGAGTGAGAAGAAAGTCGTCGAAGGCTTGCCCGAGGCCGGTCACACCTGGGTGCTCACCGGCTCCCTGGAACTGATGAGTCGCGATGTTGCCAAGGAAAAACTCGAAAGCCTGGGCGCCAAGGTCGCGGGCTCGGTGTCGGCGAAAACCCATTGCGTGGTCGCCGGGCCAGGCGCGGGTTCGAAGCTGGCCAAGGCCACTGAGCTGGGCTTGAAAGTGCTGGATGAAGAGGCGTTCGTGGCATTTTTGGCCAAGCACAACATCACAGTCTGATGATCGTTCCCACGCTCTGCGTGGGAACGCCGCCCTGGACGCTCTGCGTCCGCTCTGAAAGGTGCGACGCGGAGCGTCACTGGATGCATTCCCACGCGGAGCGTGGGAACGATCTCTCTCGGGCAATGCTCTAGTCTGATGATCGTTCCCACGCTCTGCGTGGGAACGCCGCCCTGGACGCTCTGCGTCCGCTCTGAAAGGTGCGACGCGGAGCGTCACTGGATGCATTCCCACGCAGAGCGTGGGAACGATCTCTCTCGGGCAATGCTCTAGTATTGGCAAGCCTCCCGGAGAGATCGCCATGTACCGCTTCTTCGAACAACTCAGTTTGCGCATCGCCGCACCGTTCATGGCCGAGACCTCGCGCAACAGCAAGGTCTGGCAGTGCCGCTGTGGGCAATCGCTGTTCTTTCGCAACAGCCAGTGCCTGGCCTGCTCGGCGCTGCTGGGCTATCAGCCGGAGCAGAGTCGCCTGTCCTCCCTGCAGCCCGGCCCGTACGCCGATACCTGGCTGCTGGACGCCGACCCTGAAGCCGGTGCCTTTCGTCGCTGCGCCAACCTTGACACGCCCGCCGCGTGCAATTGGCTGCTGCCCGCCGACAACGGCCAGGTCTTGTGCGTGGCCTGCAGCCTGAACCGCACCATTCCCGACCTGTCGATCCCCGAAAACCCCGAACGCTGGCGCAAGGTCGAAACCGCCAAGCGTCGTCTGGTGGCCCAACTCATCAGCCTGGGCTTGCAGGTGATTCCCAAGGCGGTGGATGAAGACACCGGCCTGGCCTTCGATTTTGTCGGCATCGACCTGGAAGGCAACGCGCCCACCACCGGCCACGCCAATGGCCTGATCACCCTCGACATCAAGGAAGCCGACGACGCCCACCGTGAGAAAATTCGCGTACAGATGCGCGAGCCTTACCGCACCTTGCTCGGTCACTTCCGTCACGAGGTCGGCCATTACTACTGGGACCGCCTGATCGCCAACAGCCATTGGCTGGAGCCGTTCCGCACGCTGTTCGGTGACGAGCGCGCCAGCTACGCCGACGCCCTGGAGCAGCACTACCAGAACGGCCCGCGCCCGGACTGGCAGCAAACCTGCGTCAGCGCCTACGCCACCATGCACCCGTGGGAAGACTGGGCGGAAACCTGGGCGCATTACCTGCACATGATGGACGCCGTCGACACCGCGCTGGGCTTCGGCATGAGCGCCCGGGAGATGGACCTGGATTACCAGCCGTTCCCCCTCAGCACCCTCTACGACCCCGGGCATCCCGGTGGCACGGCGTTCCTGTCATTCGTCAATGCGTGGATCGAACTGGCCGGCATGCTCAACGAACTGTCCCGCAGCATGGGCCAGCCGGATTTCTATCCGTTCGTCCTGCCGCCGGCGGTGATTGCCAAGCTGCACTTCATTCACCTGGTGATCCAGCAAGAGGGCGGTCGGGCAGATGAGGTGCTCCAGGCCCAATAGGCAAGTGCTTGAAGCCCTTCATATTTTTAATCCCGCGCGAACGGTTGTAACTTCCGATGAGATCGGTACAATGGCGCGGCTTGCCGAGAGGCGAGCGTCGTTATGGTGACCCCATCGGTCCCCCCGCAACGATTACCCGTGAACCTGGTCAGAGCCGGAAGGCAGCAGCCACAGCGGGAACATTGTGTGCCGGGGTGTGGCTGGTGGGGTTGCCTCCATAACGCAACCCTCCTTGATTCAAAAAAATACTTTTATGAAGCCCTTCGCTTACAATCGTCATCTGCGAAGCGATTTCTGCTGTTCGCTCATCAGGGTTACTGACGGTACAGCGGGAACTCTCCCATGGCCGGAATCACTTCTGCGCGCAACCTCGCCATGTGCCCGGGCAACTCCTGTCGTGCGGCAGGCGTGTCGGACGGGATGTTCTTGGCAAAGTGGAAGCTGATGATTTGGCCGGTCCCGTTGTCCTTGTAGTATTTGAAGATATTGAACTCAAAGAAGCTACCGTCCTTGCGTGTGGAGGTCGGATAAAACAGCAGCACGTAGATCGCATCGGTTTTCTCGTCTGAAAACATCTCCACCGGAAGGTTGGGGTATTCCTGTTTGTGGGCCTGCGCGGTCAGGTTGGCAAGATCCCGGGGCTCGTTGCCGGTGCTCTGGGGCGGCGCGAGGCGAAAATCCACCAGTTCGCTCCAGGCGTTGACGCTTTCTGGTGCGAGGAAATACTCCCAGAGCGGAACGTTGCCCCGGGCCTGGTATTTCAGGACGTATGTTTTCCCTGCAAACACCACCGACTTTGTCTCGGCGATCGACGGGCGGGACAGGTCCGGCGGCGCCACAGGCGGTTTGGATGCACAGCCGAACAGCAGCAGGACAGTCGATACCACGATTAGCCAGCGCATGGGCACCTCCTGTGTCACGGCTTAGTGCTGTTGATGTGGTCGGCGATGCTGGCGAGCGTTGCGCTCCATTGTGCAACGGTTTGTTCTGAAGGCATTTCTCTCCAGGTCCTGGAAACCTTGTACGTGTCGCCCCCCAATTGATAGGCAAAATGCCTCAAGGTCATGACGTTGCCGTTCGCCTGTGTGCAGATCACCGACCAGCCCATATACGGGGTGCTGGTATCTCCCATGTCAGTCTGGCTGATATGTGTTTTGCAGTTCTTCTCGGCGGCCCGGGTATCGGAATCACGGGCCGCGCTTGGCGGTTGATTCTGGCCCGGCAACACAAACAGGGTGATCTCGTCTTTTCCGGTGTCGGCAGACCACTTGTATCGTTTTACCCCGGCATTCGCGAACGCTGATGCCATCTCGTCATCGTTTTTGGTTTGCCATTGCGGACCTTTTGGCGTTACCGCCTTGAGCAAGTAGCCCGCAAAATCTTCTGCGTGGGTGTTTGGCGAGACGAAGAGCAATCCGCTGATGGCACAGGCAATAAAGGTCGATTTCATGTCAGTCCCTGGACGTCATTGTTAGATGTCAGGACGACAATGCATCCTGCGAAACAGACAGTAGCGCAGGTAGTGGCAAAGTGCCCAGTCCGTTTAAAAATTATTCCCAGGGACGACGTCAGTGAGGGATTGCTCACATCCTTAAAACCTTGCGCTGGACAAGCCAAATTCGCCTTGTTAGTTTGCGCCAGCGACATATTTCTAAATATGTCGGTGGCACATGGATGATATTAAAGTGATGGCGCTTTATGGCTCATCTACTCCAACTAACAAGGATGTCAGTAATGAAAAGCCTGCAAGGGTTGCCCACTCTCATCAGCGCTTCCGTCGGTGCGCCGGGCAAAGCCCGCAACTTGCCCGCCGATGTTCAATGCATCCAGTATTTATTCAACTTGATCATTCCCAAGTTGGGTTTCCCCCTGGCGGAAAATGGCAAATGCGACGGCCAGTTGGTGCAGTGCATCAGCCAGTATCAGTTCCGCCACCTCAAATACGCGCATCCCGACGGTGTCATCGACCCTACCGGGCGCACCTTCAATAGCCTGATCGAAGAAGCGGTGAAGGTGCCGGTCAAGCCGAACCCGACCCTGCGTATTCCGACGTTCCTCAATGTGTTCGGCAACACCGGCGCGGACATGGTCCAGGCCACGGTCGACCACTATCTGGACCGCATGCGGGCAATGATCGAGGCTGAGCGGCGCAACCGGCAGATGATGCTCCAGGCCACGTGCGACGGCGGCACGACGCTGACGGATACGGACTTCCAGAACGCTGCCACGCAGTTGGGTAACGGCATTTCCGTCAATATCATCAAGGCCTTTGCCACGGTGGAGTCGGGCGGGCGCTCCGGGTTCGGCCCGGCCAAGTTGCCGGTGATCGCCTTTGAAGGGCACCATTTTCGCAAGTACACCAAGAGTAAATACGACCAGACCCACCCGCTGTTGTCGTACCCCTACGTGAAGAAGGCCGGGCCCCAGTGGAAGGCCAATAACAAGGACCAGACCAAGGCCTGGGAGACCATGGCCACCGCCTTCGCACTGGATCAGGAAGCGGCCTTGAAGTCGGCCTCCTGGGGCATGTTTCAGATTATGGGCTCCAACTTCACGGCATGCGGTTATAAAACGGTGTTTGAATTTGTGGTGGCCATGAAGATTAATGCCGGGCATCAACTAAAGGCCTTCCTCGGTTTTTGCAGCCAGAGCCCGGCCCTGGTCAAGGCCATGAAGAACAAGGATTACGCCGCCATGGCGCTGAACTATAACGGCAAGGATTATGGCGACTATGACCAACGCATCAAAAAAGCCTACGAAGCACTTGAAGGGAAAAAATAGAATGCCGTTCAAACGTTGCGTGTCCCGATTGCTGGTTGCCTCTTTCGTGTGTGTTGCTGCAGGTGCGCCGGCGTTTGCCGCTACGCTGCACTCGGGCAAGTACGAAGGGCTGATGCTGGCCGTGACGCCCGAGCATCAGGTGGAGGGGTTTTATGCCGAGGAAATGGGCGAGGGCGTGACCCGCTCATGCACGTTCTTCCTGCAGGGCAAGGTCGACGGTGCGAAGGCATCGGTGTCGACATGGCTGGATGAGGCCTATCCGGGTACCGTCGCGGCTTCCTCGGACGGTGTGACGCTGACCGTGGAGAAGGGCCGCGAACATCCCGGCTGCATCAACGTGTTGATGCCGGAAATTGCCACCGGCCTGGACCTGACCCAAACCGCTGCCAAGAAATGGATTGGCCTGGTGACCGTTTCGTCCGACAAGGCCTTCCTGCAGAAGACCCCGGACGCCAAGGCCAGCCATCGTGCCTACGTGGTCAAGGACGATGTGGTCGCGGTACTGGCGTTCAAGGATGGCTGGGCCCAGGTCGAGTTCATCAATGGCGAAGGCCGCTCTTCCAAGGGCTGGATCAGCCAGGACCAGTACGCCAGGCTGGTCCCCGCAAAAGGCTGAAGATGCTGCTGCGCCCGCGCGTAGCGGGGCGAAAACCGGTTAGCCGAAAGTCTCCCGCAACAGCCCCGCAAAGGCATCCCGCGCCAGATGGCGTTGGGTGTCCTTGTGCCAGAACAGCAGGTTATCCACCGCCGCCAATTCGTCGAAGCGGTAGGACGTCAATTGGTTGGCCTGCTCGTAGCGCGCCAGGATGCCTTCCGGCGCCAGTGCCACGCCAATCCCCGCGCTGACGCAGCCAATGATCGTGCCCCAACTGGCATAACTTGCGATGGCAGGCTTGATGTCGTGGGGCTTGAGCCAGTTCTCCAGGGCTGCGCGATACGGGCAGCCTGGCGGCCACACCAGCAGCGTGCGGCCGGCCAGGTCCCGGGCGTCCTCGATGGGTGCGCTGGAGGCGCTGGTAATCAGCACCAGGCGCTCGCTGTAGACCACGCTTTGTTCGAGCTTCGGGCGTTTGCCGCCGGCGGCCACCAGCGCGGCGTCGATGCGGTGATGTTGCAGGTCATCGAGTAACTGCGCCCAGGCGCCGGTCACCAGTTCCAGCTCCACTTGTGGATAACGTCGATGGTATTCGGCCAGCAGCGGCGGCAGGCGGCCACTGGCGCTGGATTCCACTGCGCCGATGCGCAGCTTGCCGCGGGGAATCGCGTTGCTGTCGACGGCACGCTTGGACTCTTCCACCAGCGCGAGGATGCGCTCGCAGTAGTCGAGAAACACTTCCCCTGCGGCACTGATCGCCAACCCGCGCCCGGCGCGAATGAACAGCGGGGTACCCAACTCGCTTTCCAGTTGCTTGATGCGTGTGGTGATGTTGGACGGCACGCAGTGCAGTTGCAGGGCGGCCTGGGCCACGCTGCCGGTTTGTGCCACGGCTTTCACCATTTTCAGTTGGGCCAGTTCCATCGCTCAGTTCCAGTGATTACAGAAGTCAGAAACGGTTAATTGTCCTGCGCCTTGCCGGGGCCAAGACTGACGGCATTCCCACTGCTGGACGCTGTTCATGAAAGCCCCGTCACCTGTAAAGCTTACGCTAGTCACTGCCAGCGTCATCCTCTGTTGGGCGTATTCGCCGATTGGCGTGCATCTGGCCTTGCACAGCTACAGCCCTGGCCAGTTGGCCTTGGGACGGTTCCTGATTGCTTCGGTATTGATGGCCGGCGTCGCGTTGGTCATGAGGATCGAGCGGCCACGTCTGCGGGACCTGCCGTGGTTGCTGGTGCTGGGCTTCTTCGGGATTTTCCTGCATCACCTGACGATCAATTTCGGCCAGCAATTTGTCACGGCCGCTGCCTCCAGTGTGCTGGCGCAGTCGGTTCCGCTATTTACGGTGCTGGTGGCGTTTTTCGGCTTGAAGGAGCGAGTTACCGGCTGGCGCTGGGGTTGCGTGCTGCTGGGCTTGAGCGGGGTGCTGGTGGTGATCTGGGGCGAGCATGGCCTGGGGCAGATTGATCCTCGTGGACTGATGATCCTGCTGGCGGCGTTGTCGTGGAGCCTTTATTTCACCATCCAGAAACACTATTCCCGGCGCTACAGCCCGCTGACCACGGTGTGCTACACCGTGTGGTCGGGCACCTTGCTGTTGTGTGTCTATTTGCCGGGTTTGCCGGCGGTGGTGTCGCAATCATCGACCCAAGCCAACTGGGCGGTGTTGTTGCTCGGCGCCTTTCCCAGCGCCCTGGCGTACCTGGCCTGGGCCTATGTGTTGCGGCATGTCGAGGTCAGTCGCGCGTCAGTGGCGTTGTACCTGGTGCCGCCGGTGGCGATGGTGATGGCCGCCACGCTGCTGGGCGAGCAGGTTTCGCTGCGCGTGGTGCTGGGTGGCCTGATCGTGCTGGCCAGTGTCGGCGCCATCAGCCTCGAAGGGCGCTGGCGCCGCAAGCCGTTACGGGTTCACGGTAAACACCCGCAGGCGGTGACCGTCGGGGTCCTGGGCGACAAAGGTGTAGCCGAAGTCCGCCTCGACCGGTGACTGGATGATGCTCATCCCGAGTTGCACCCAGCGTGTGTGCAAATCGTCGACCGTTGCGATATCAGCGACGCAGAAACCCGCCTCGCTACCGCCAACCGAGGCGTGGGCCGCAGGCTCCACGGTATGGCGCGACCACAGGCCGAGTTTCACCCCGTTGTCGAGGATGAACAGCGCGAAGGTCGGCCCCAGCTCCACCGGCGGCTTGTCCAGCAGCCGGCTGTAGAGGTTGGCGCTGGTGGCCGGGCTGTCGACGTACAACAAAAAGTAATGGGCAATGCTATTCATGATGACTCCGTGGAATGACGCAGCAATGGCGCGGCTCAGTCCCTAGTCTAAGGGGCTGTCCTGTCAGTTCATGTCAGGAGTCATCAAGCAAAGAGCAGACAGTCAATCTGGCTGTCTGCTCTTTTTATTGCGTGCACGTGTGTTGCGAGCTCTAAGGCTTGGACAAGGCCTGGTCTACCGCTGCGATCAGCTTTCCCAGATCCTTCGGGGTGGCTTTGTGAATGACACCGAACAGATAAGCGCGCTGTTCCTCCTCGTCGACCAGGTCTGCGAAAAAGACTTTCAGCTTCACTCCCAGCGCCTCTGCGAACAAGAACAGTGCCTCGACGCTGGGTGTATAGGTGCCGGTTTCGAAGCGGCTGATGGTTTTAGGGTCAAAACCGGTTTTTTCACCTAGTTCAGCCTGAGTAAGCCCTGCGACCTTGCGGTAACGTCTGATGGCTGGACCCAAACTTGAAATGTGCATCGCTCAATTCCCATTTAGAATCAAGAACTTAACGATAAATCTTAAAATTAGACAACCGCATGTATCATCACCTTTTCTTGCAAAATGTGATGTAATTCGTAGAATCGGCATCTAGGACAAGTATTTGGTGGTCTCGTTTCAGAAGGCAGGTTTATGAAACAGGAAATCATTGCTCTCTCCTTACTCTCATAAATGTGCCCATAAAACGGACGCCTGGCAGGGACTGAAATGTCGCTCGTCAGTGCCACGCTTCATTGCGCCTCACGTGCCGGATACCCGAATTCAAGCCTAGTTGATCATCACTGAATGGATGATGAATTGCTGTGCAAAATCGTGGGTTTGCGTACCTTTGCGGCCAACCAGCCGATCGACGGCGCAGCCCGACTGGAAATACGAATCCGCCTGTCCTGCATACCCGGTGGTCGAGAGGGCGATCGAATGCTGTCCATGGAGCTTTAACGTGCGTCTCAATTTGCCGGTCACTGCTGTTGAACAGACTTTTGGGGAGCAGCAACGGCTAATTTCCGCAACTGACGTCAACAGCCATATTACCTACTGCAACGCCGAGTTTGCCGCCATGAGCGGCTTTACCCAGGCCGAGCTGATCGGCAGCACCCACAACCTGGTGCGCCACCCGGACATGCCGCCCGCCGTGTTCCAGCTGATGTGGAGCTACCTCAAGGCCGGGCAGAGCTGGATGGGCGTGGTGAAGAACCGCTGCAAGAACGGCAACTATTATTGGGTCAGCGCCTATGTGACGCCGATTCTCGAAGACGGGCGGCTGATGGGCTACGAGTCGGTGCGGGTCAAGCCCACCCGCGAACAGGTGCGCCGCGCAGAAGCGCTGTACGCGCGGTTGCAGGCAGGTGGTGCGGCGGTCTCTCCGGTGCGGCGTGTGGCGTCTGTATCCCGGGCCATGGCGTTGCCACTGGCCGCTGCCGTTGCCAGTGTCGCCGCCTTCCAATGGGTTCCGGGTGTGTGGGCCCAGGCGTTGACTGTCGGCTTGTTTCTCGGCCTGGGCGTCTGGGGGCATCAACGCTTGGGGCTACAGCTCAAGCAGATTGTGCAGAACACGCCCAATACCTTTTCCGACCCCATCAGCGCCATGACCTACAGCGACGCGCTGGGGCCGACCGCGCAGCTCGAAATGATCCTGATCAGCGAAGAAGCGCGACTTAAAACCGCCCTGACGCGCCTCAGCGACCTGGCCAACCAGATGGCCGAAGCAGCCGCCCATTCCAGCGTGTTGTCGAGCACCACCGAATCGGCGTTGCTGGAACAGCGCGCCGAGACCGACATGACCGCCGCCGCCATGACCGAGATGGCTGCGTCCATCGCCGAAGTGGCGGTGCACGTGCAGCAAACCGCCAGCGAAGCTCACACCGCCAACACCCTCGCCGAGCAGGGCAGCCAGGTGGCCGGCACGTCCCGCGAGGCGATCCAGCTGCTGGCCGGCACCGTCACCCAGATCAACCAGGCGGTGGGCAACCTGGCCGGGCAGACCCAGCAAATCCAGGTGGCCGCGAGCATGATCCAGGCAATCGCCGACCAGACCAACCTGCTGGCCCTCAACGCGGCCATTGAAGCGGCCCGCGCCGGCGAGCAGGGCCGTGGCTTTGCCGTGGTGGCCGACGAGGTGCGCGCCCTGGCGGGCAAGACGCGCGAGTCGACCCAGCAGATCCAGGGCATCATCCAGAACCTGCGGGCGGGCGCCGATGAGGCGGTCGAGATCGCGAGCCTGGGCATTCACGAGGCCGAGCAGGGCGTGCAGCAAGTACTTGAGGCGCAGCAGGCGCTGCAAGGCATTCGCCACGCGGTGGAGCGTATTACCGATATGAGTCAGCAAATGGCTGCTGCCTCACAGGAACAATCCCACGTCGCCGAGGAAGTTTCACAGCAGATCAATAACGTTGCCGCCACGGTGCAAAAGACAGCGGGCAATGCCAACGCTGCAGTTACCCGTGGCCGGGAACTCGAAAGCATCTCTTCCGGGTTGCGCGCCCTGGTCGAGCGGTTCAACCGCTAGCCACAGTGAGCCTGACTCATGGACGAGAAATACCGCAGGGCCGTGGATGCAGCCGCCATTTTCTCCGAGACTGACCTGGCGGGCTGCATCACTTACGTCAATGACCAGTTCTGCGGCATGTCCGGCTACGGGCGTGACGAGTTGCTGGGGCAAAATCACCGCATTCTGAGCTCGGGACTGCACCCTGCGGGGTTCTTCCAGGGCATGTGGCAAGCCATCAGCGAAGGCCGGGTGTGGCGTGGGGAAATCTGCAACCGGGCCAAGGATGGGACGTTGTATTGGGTGGACAGCACCATGGTGCCGCTGCTCGATGAGAAGACCGGGCGCGTGCAGAAGTACGTGTCGATCCGCTTTGATGTCAGCGAAAAGCGCCAGCTGTTGCACACCCTGCAATGGCGGGTCGGCCACGATGTGCTGACCGGCTTGCCGAACCGCGCCTATCTGTCCGAGTTGCTTAACCAGTCCCTGGAGTTCTCCCGCAGCGAAGACATCCCGTTGGCGTTGTGCATGCTCGACCTGGACGGCTTCAAGGCGGTCAACGACGGGTATGGGCATGCCTGTGGGGATCTGTTGTTGGTGGAAGTGGCCACTCGGTTGCGGGAGATCATCCGCGGCGAGGACGTGGTCGCCCGGCTCGCCGGTGACGAATTTGTGCTGATCCTGCGTTATGTGCGCGATATCGACGAGCTGAACGGCGCCTTGCTGCGCATCCTCAAGGCGATTTCCGAGCCGTACTCGATCCAGGGGGCGGAGCTGAATGTGTTCGCCAGCATCGGCGTCACGCTGTTCCCCCTGGATGACGAGGACGCCGACACCTTGCTGCGCCATGCCGACCAGGCGATGTATGTGGCCAAGCAGAGCGGGCGCAACCGCTACCAGTTGTTTGATGTATCCCTGGAACAGGAGGTCAAGGCCAGCCACCAGACCGTGGAGCAGATCCGCCAGGCCCTGGCGGCGGGCCAGTTGTGCCTGCATTACCAGCCCAAGGTCAACTTGCGCTGCGGCACGGTGGTGGGGTTCGAAGCGTTGTTACGCTGGCAGCACCCCGAGCGTGGCCTGGTGAAGCCGGGG
Source organism: Pseudomonas sp. W2I6 (assembly GCF_030815935.1). Lineage (NCBI taxonomy): Bacteria > Pseudomonadati > Pseudomonadota > Gammaproteobacteria > Pseudomonadales > Pseudomonadaceae > Pseudomonas > Pseudomonas sp. W2I6. Next base: position 911,765 of record NZ_JAUSXJ010000001.1, read on the forward strand.
GATTTCCTGCCGCTGATCGAGCAGACCGACCTGATTGTCGATATCGGCGAATGGGTGATCGCTCAGGTGTTGGGCCAGATGCATCGCTGGCAGGTGCATGGGCATTGGTGGTCGGTGAGCGTGAACATCGCGGCGCGGCACTTCCAGCGCGAGGATTTTGTCGAGCGCCTGCAAGACTTGCTGGCGCAATACCCGCAGGTGGAGCCGCACCGGCTGGACCTGGAGATCGCCGAGTCGGTGGCCATCGACAATATCCAGCGTGTCACCCAGCACCTGGAGGCCTGCCAGGCCTTGGGCGTGCAGTTCTCCCTGGATGATTTTGGCACCGGCTATTCCTCCCTGAGCTACCTCAAGCGCCTGCCGACCCAGACCATCAAGATCGACAAGTCGTTCGTGCGCGACATCCTGCACGACAAGGACGACCTGGCGCTGACCAAGGCCGTGATAGGTCTGGCCCGTGCGTTTGGCCGCGAAGTGATTGCCGAAGGCCTGGAAACCCTGGAGCACGGCCAGCTGTTGATGCGCATGGGCTGCGAAGTGGCCCAAGGCTATTTCATCGCCCGGCCGATGCCTGCGGACGACGTGCCGGGTTGGGTCGAGGGATTTGCACCGCCGCCGCAGTGGCAAAAGCTCGAGTGATGTTTATTGTGGCGAGGGAGCTTGCTGTGGCGAGGGAGCTCCCTGGCCAGCAAGCTCCCTGGCCACAAGGACAATCAGGTGATCTTAAGGGGCGGGGGCGCTGTTCCCGATATACAGCTGGATGATTTCATCAATCTCCCCGGACATTTTCATCCGCAGCAACGTGCGCAGGATCTGCTGCCCCGGCACCTGTGGATCGTTGCGCACATAGCAGCCCAGGCGTTGCTCCTCGATCACGGCCACCGTCTGCAGGCGCTGTGTGGGCGGTAATTGCTGATTGAAGCGATCAAGGATCCATTCGTTGATCACTGCATAGTTGAAGCGTCCGGCCACCAGTTTTTGCAGCACTTGCTCTTCACTGCGGCTGTCGTCGCGGCTGAACTGGCCGCTGGCGAAGCGCGCCTCCAGGGTCGGGTAGCTGTAGCCGAGTACCGTGCCGATGTGTTGCGGCGCAAGGCTGTCCAGTGCCACCGACGTTGAGGGCACGCGCGCGGCGGCCAGCACATTGCGCTGGACCAGCAGCGGGATGCTCCAGGTGTAGTCCCCCGACAGGTTGTTCAGCCACGCCGGTGTCACGTAGCAGCGCACGTCCACATCCCCGCGCTCCATGGCGGTGTCGATGCGCGCACGCGGCAGCACATGGAATTTCGCAGGACGGCCGACCTGGGTGGCCAGGCTCAACATCAGGTCATACAAAATCCCTTGGGTGGGCTGGCCCTGGTCAAGTTGCACCATGGGCATGGTCCAGCTGTCGGAAATGGAGAATCGCAGAGGTGCGGGTGCCGCCAGGCTGACCGTGGCAATCATCCACAAGGCGCCCAGGACTGCGCGCATAAATTCTCCGGGTTCAGCCTTTTACAGGCTTGGTCAGACCAGCTTAGTCAGATTAGACGAGCGTGCCGGATGCAATTTCCCCCTTGCTCCGCTAGCATTACCCGCTTCCGCTTCCCAGTTGCGACGGTTTTCGATGAGTTATCAGGTTCTTGCACGTAAATGGCGTCCGCGCTCGTTCCGCGAAATGGTCGGCCAGACCCATGTGCTCAAGGCTCTGATCAATGCCTTGGACAGCCAGCGGCTGCACCACGCCTACCTGTTCACCGGTACCCGGGGGGTGGGCAAGACCACCATTGCCCGCATCATTGCCAAGTGCCTGAACTGTGAAACCGGCATCACCTCGACGCCGTGTGGTACCTGCTCGGTGTGCCGGGAAATCGACGAAGGGCGTTTTGTCGACCTGATCGAGATCGACGCCGCGAGCCGCACCAAGGTCGAAGACACCCGCGAGCTGCTCGACAACGTGCAGTACGCACCGAGCCGTGGCCGCTTCAAGGTCTACCTGATCGACGAAGTGCACATGCTGTCCAGCCACTCCTTCAACGCCTTGTTGAAGACCCTGGAAGAGCCGCCGCCCTACGTCAAATTCATCCTGGCCACCACCGACCCGCAGAAACTTCCTGCAACGATTTTGTCGCGGTGCCTGCAGTTCTCCCTGAAAAACATGACCCCGGAGCGTGTGGTCGAGCATTTGACCCACGTGCTGGGTGTCGAGAACGTACCGTTCGAAGACGACGCCCTGTGGTTGCTGGGGCGTGCCGCCGACGGCTCGATGCGTGATGCCATGAGCCTTACCGACCAGGCCATCGCCTTCGGTGAAGGCAAGGTGCTGGCCGCCGACGTGCGGGCGATGCTCGGCACCCTGGACCACGGCCAGGTGTTCGACGTGCTGCACGCGTTGATCGAAGGCGACGCCAAGGCGTTGCTCGAAGCCGTGCGCCATCTGTCCGAGCAAGGCCCGGACTGGAATGGCGTGCTGTCGGAAATCCTCAATGTGCTGCACCGCGTCGCCATCGCCCAGGCCCTGCCCGAAGGTGTCGACAACGGCCACGGCGACCGCGACCGCGTGTTGGCCCTGGCCCAGGCGTTGCCGGCCGAAGACGTACAGTTCTACTACCAGATGGGCCTGATTGGGCGACGTGACCTGCCGTTGGCACCCGATCCGCGAGGCGGCTTTGAAATGGTCCTGCTGCGGATGCTGGCCTTCAGGCCCGCCGACACGGCGGATGCGCCGAGACAGCCGCTAAAGCCAGTGGGGATCAGCCAGGCCACAGTTGATTCCGCCAAACCAGTGGCTGGCCCGGCTGTTGTCGCGCCAGTGGTTGCGCCGCCTGCGCCGGTTGCACAGGCCGCCGCCCCGGTTGTCGCCGAGCCCGTGGCGCCAGTGGTGGTGCCGGAGCCGGTGGTTGAGCCTGCGCCCGTGCCTGAAGTCGATCTGCCGTGGAACGACCCGGTAGAGGCCGAGGTCGAGGTCGAGCTGCAGCCTGCCGTCGAGCCGGTGCTGGAAACCACCAGCGAGCAGCCTGAACTGACACCCATGCCCGCGCCGACCCCGGACAGCGTGGTGCCGGACGCCCCCGAGTGGGTTTCGGCCCCGGTGCCGGAGCCGACCGTTGCGCAAGTGGACGCCGCCACCCCGGGCACCGACCTCGACGACGAGCCGCCGCTGGACGAAGATTACATCGAGCCGGACATGGATTCGGCCTACAGCTACCTGGACGACCTGGCCAGCGAACACACCGCCGAGCCTGCCCCGGAGCCTGAACCCGAACCTGCCGCGATGCCGGCCACCGGCCTGGCGTTGCAATGGCTGGAGCTGTTCCCGAAACTGCCGATCTCCGGCATGACCGGCAGCATCGCCGCCAACTGCACCCTGATTGCCGTTGATGGCGACCACTGGCTGCTGCACCTGGACCCGGCCCACAGCGCCCTGTTCAACGCGACCCAGCAGCGCCGGCTCAACGATGCCCTGAACCAGTTCCACGGGCGCACGCTGACCATCAGCATCGAGCTGATCAAGCCCGAGCAGGAAACCCCGGCCCAGGCGGCGTCTCGTCGCCGGGTCAACCGCCAGCGTGAGGCTGAAGAGTCGATCCACGGTGATCCGCTCATCCAGCAGATGATGCAGCAGTTTGGCGCGGTGGTGCGGCACGATACTATTGAACCTGTAGAAGCCCCGGTACCCCAAGCGTCATAACCCGGGGCCAATAATTGATCCACGTACTTTTGAGGTGATTCCCATGATGAAAGGTGGCATGGCCGGCCTGATGAAGCAGGCGCAGCAGATGCAGGAAAAGATGGCCAAGATGCAGGAAGAACTGGCCAACGCCGAAGTCACCGGTAAAGCCGGTGGCGATATGGTCAGCGTGGTGATGACCGGTCGTCACGACATCAAGCGCGTGAGCATCGACCCAAGCGTATTGCCGGGCGTCGGCGAAGACGACCTGGAAATGCTCGAGGCGCTGTTTGCCGCGGCCGTCAACGACGCCGTGCGCAAGATCGAAGCCAACAGCCAGGACAAGATGTCCGGCGTGACCGCTGGCATGCAACTGCCACCGGGCATGAAGCTGCCGTTCTGATCGGCAAGCAGCACCGAAAATGCCAGGCCCCGCGCCTGGCATTTTTTTGGCCGGCTATTTTCCATACCCGTAGCAGCTGTCGAGCGCCAGCGAGGCTGCGTCGGCAGCGACTCGGTCCCACGTCTGGCATGAAAGCAGCGGTGCGGCTAACGTAGCCTCGCTGGCGCTCGACAACTGCTACTGCGAGAGTTTTGTCGAACCCTGGACCCTGTGTTGGGGTCTGCACCCTATACCGTTGAATTCAATCACCGATAGAAGGAGCCTCGCTGATGTCCGAAGCATTGACCCTCAACCAGCGCATTGTGCTGGTCTCACGCCCCCACGGCGCACCGGTGCCGGAAAACTTTCGCCTGGAGCGCGTCGCGCTGCCGGAACTGGCCGACGGCCAGGTTTTGCTGAAGACCCTTTACCTGTCCCTGGATCCCTACATGCGCGGGCGCATGAGTGATGCGCCGTCCTACGCCGCACCGGTAGAAATCGACGAAGTGATGACCGGTGGCGCTGTCAGCCGCATCGAACAGTCCCGCAATCCGAAGTTCGAGGTGGGTGACCTGGTGGTCGGTTCCACCGGCTGGCAGAGCCACAGCATCTCCAATGGGCGCAACCTGATCCCGGTACCGAAGGGACTGGCCAGCCCGTCCATGGCCCTGGGTGTGCTGGGTATGCCCGGCATGACCGCCTATATGGGCCTCACCGATATCGGCCAGCCCAAGTCCGGGGAAACCCTGGTGGTGGCGGCCGCTTCCGGTGCGGTGGGCTCGGTGGTGGGCCAGGTGGCGAAGATCAAGGGCCTGCGGGTGGTCGGTGTGGCGGGTGGCGCCGACAAGTGCCGCTATGTGGTGGACGAGCTGGGCTTTGATGCCTGTGTCGATCACAAGAGCGACAACTTTGCCGAGGAGCTTGCCCAGGCCTGCCCCAAGGGCATCGATATCTACTTTGAAAACGTCGGCGGCAAGGTATTCGACGCGGTCGTGCCGCTGCTGAATGCCAAGGCGCGCATTCCCTTGTGTGGCCTGATCGCCGGCTATAACGCCCACGAAGCGCCCAGCGGTCCCGACCGGCTGCCGGCGTTGCAACGTACCTTGCTGACCAAGCGTGTGCGGATCCAGGGCTTTATCGTGTTCGACGACTATGGCGACCGCCAACCGGAATTCCTCAGTGCCATGGCGCCGTGGGTGCGGGATGGCAAGATCAAGTTCCGCGAGGACGTGGTGGAAGGCCTGGAGCAGGCACCTGAAGCCTTTATCGGTTTGCTGGAGGGGCGCAACTTCGGCAAGTTGGTGGTGCGGGTCGGACAAGATTGAGCATTTGACGCTAATCCGAGGCGCGGGTATAAACCGCGTCTCGTTGTTTTGTCGGACCTTTCCCCATGAGCTTCAGCCCCCTGATTCGTCAACTGATCGACGCCCTGCGCACTTTGCCGGGTGTGGGCCAGAAAACCGCCCAGCGCATGGCGCTGCAACTGCTGGAGCGTGATCGCAGCGGCGGCTCCCGATTGGCCCAGGCCCTGAGCCAGGCGATGGAAGGGGTCGGCCACTGCCGCCAGTGCCGCACCCTGACCGAGGAAGAGCTGTGCCCGCAATGCGCCGACCCGCGTCGCGACGACACGCTGCTGTGCGTGGTCGAAGGGCCGATGGATGTCTACGCGGTGGAGCAGACCGGTTACCGCGGGCGCTACTTTGTGCTCAAGGGCCACCTGTCGCCGCTGGACGGGCTGGGGCCGGAGGCGATTGGTATTCCGCAACTGGTGACGCGGATCGAGGAGCAGGGCACGTTCGTCGAGGTGATCCTGGCCACCAACCCTACGGTGGAAGGCGAAGCGACGGCCCATTACATCGCCCAGCTGCTGACCAACAAAGGCCTGATTACCTCGCGCATCGCCCACGGCGTGCCGCTGGGTGGCGAGCTGGAACTGGTGGATGGCGGGACCTTGGCGCATTCGTTTGCCGGACGTAAGCCGATCGCCCTGTAACAAACACCGCAGAACAAAATGTGGGAGCGGGCTTGCTCGCGAATGCGGTGGTTCAGTCAATGCATCTGGCGACTGATACACCGCATTCGCGAGCAAGCCCGCTCCCACATTTGTTTTGTGGCGTTCACGAGCCTTTCCTCTTGCTTGATAACCAAGCAAGCGCTTGGTAAGTTCGCTCCACCTTCCCGTGGAGCTTGCCGATGTCTGCCTATCAGGAATACTTCGACCCCAGCCACCAATTGGTCCGCGACAGCGTGCGTCGTTTCGTCGAGCGCGAGATGTTGCCGGGCATCGAGCAGTGGGAGGAAGCGGAAAGCTTCCCCCGGGAGCTGTACCTCAAGGCCGGCGCGGCGGGGATCCTGGGGATCGGTTACCCCGAAGCCCTTGGAGGCAGCCACGAAGGTGACCTGTTCGCCAAGGTCGCCGCCAGCGAAGAACTGATGCGCTGCGGCTCCGGCGGAGTAGTGGCAGGGTTGGGCTCGCTGGATATCGGCTTGCCGCCCATCGTCAAATGGGCCCGGCCCGAGGTGCGCGATCGTGTGGCGCCGCAGGTGTTATCCGGCGAGAAGATCGCCGCCCTGGCCGTCACCGAGCCCGGTGGCGGCTCCGATGTCGCCAGCCTGCAGACCCGTGCCGTGCGCGACGGCGACCATTACCGCGTCAGCGGCAGCAAAACCTTTATCACCAGCGGCCAGCGTGCCGACTTCTATACCGTCGCCGTGCGTACCGGGGGGCCGGGCTTTGCCGGCATCAGCCTGTTGTTGATCGAAAAGGGCACGCCTGGTTTCACCACCGGTACACCGCTGAAGAAGATGGGCTGGTGGGCGTCGGACACGGCCGAACTGTTCTTCGACGATTGCCGCGTACCGGCAGGCAATCTGATCGGCGCCGAGAACATGGGTTTCGCCTGCATCATGGGCAACTTCCAGAGCGAGCGCCTGGCCCTGGCCCTGATGGCCAATATGACTGCGCAGATGGCCCTGGAGGAAAGCCTGAAGTGGGCGGCCCAGCGCGAGGCCTTCGGCAAACCCATCGGCAAGTTCCAGGTGCTCAAGCATCGCCTGGCGGAAATGGCCACGGCGGTGGAGGTCTCGCGGGAATTCACCTACCGCCAGGCCGCCAAGATGGCCGCGGGCAAGAGTGTGATCAAGGAGATCTCGATGGCCAAGAACCTCGCCACCGACACCGCCGACCGCGTGACCTTTGATGCCGTGCAGATCCTCGGCGGCCAGGGCTACATGCGCGGCAACCTGGTGGAGCGGCTGTATCGCGACAACCGCATCCTGTCCATCGGTGGCGGGACTCGGGAAGTGATGAACGAAATCATCAGCAAGCAGATGGGCTTGTAGAAAGCGCTTTTGTGGCGAGGGAGCTGTGGCGAGGGAGCTTGCTCCCGCTGGGCTGCGTAGCGGCCCCAAGATCTTTGGGAGCGCTGCGCACTCCAGCGGGAGCAAGCTCCCTCGCCACAGCAAGCTCACTCGCCACACGAATCCCGGGTTATTGGTCTGTCAGGGCAAACTGCGTCAGGCAGAACGTCGCAATGCCCATGTCTTCCAGGCGCTGGGACCCACCCAGCTCCGGCAGGTCAATGATCGCCGCCGCTTCGAAAATCCGTGCGCCCATGCGCCGGGCCAGGTTGGCCGCCGCGATCAGCGTGCCGCCGGTGGCGATCAGGTCATCGAACATCAGCACCGAATCACCTTCACACAGGCTGTCGGCGTGCACTTCCAGGAAGGCTTCGCCGTATTCGGTCTGGTAACTCTCGGCCAGCACGTCAGCCGGCAATTTGCCTTGCTTGCGGAACAGGATCAGCGGTTTGTTCAACTGATAGGCAATGATCGAACCGATCAAAAAACCGCGGGCATCCATCGCGCCGATGTGGGTGAAGTCGGCTTCGACGTAGCGGTGTACGAAGGTGTCGGCCACCAGGCGTAAGGCCTTGGGCGACTGGAACAGCGGCGTGATATCGCGAAAGATCACCCCAGGCTTGGGGAAGTCGATGACTGGGCGAATCAGGGATTTGATGTCGAACGAATCGAAGACCATCGTCGAGGAGTCCTGGGGAGGAAAGCGGACTCGAAGTATACCTGCGGCCCAGCCGATTGGCTCGGCCGCAAGCGTCTGGATCAACCGTCGAGCGAACCGCCAGCCAATGCGCAGAGCTGGATCGGGTCGAGGATATGCACTTCCTTGCCTTCGGCCGCAATCAACTCGTTCTGCTGGAAGCGGGTGAATACCCGGGACACGGTTTCCACCGCCAGGCCCAGGTAGTTGCCGATTTCGTTGCGCGACATGCTCAGGCGGAACTGGTTGGCCGAGAAACCCCGCGCGCGGAAACGTGCGGAAAGGTTGACCAGGAAAGTGGCAATACGCTCGTCGGCGGTTTTCTTCGACAACAACAGCATCATCTGTTGGTCGTCGCGGATTTCCCGGCTCATCACGCGCATCAACTGGCGACGCAATTGCGGCAGCTGCAGGGCCAGTTCATCCAGGCGTTCGAACGGGATTTCACACACCGATGTGGTTTCCAGGGCCTGGGCCGACACGGGGTGAATCTCAGTGTCCATGCCCGACAGTCCGACCAGTTCGCTCGGCAGGTGGAAGCCGGTGATCTGTTCTTCGCCGCCATCGCTCAGGCTGAAGGTTTTCAGCGCGCCAGAACGTACTGCATAAACGGAGTCAAACTTGTCGCCCTGGCGAAACAGGAACTCGCCTTTTTTCAGTGGGCGACCGCGTTTAACGATCTCGTCCAGCGCTTCCATGTCTTCCAGATTCAACGAAAGTGGCAGGCACAGGGGGGCCAGGCTGCAATCCTTGCAATGAGCCTGGCTATGAGCGCGCAGTTTAACTGGCTCGGACATTTCTTAAATCCTTGTGGGAAAACACACATAAGACGTAAGGGTACCGCACTGGGGGACGATCAGGCCAGCGTGTACAAAAAAGCAGCAGCGGTATAAAGAATTTTGTATCGAGGTCGATACAAGATTGTCACTCCTAGAGCTGGAGGCTCAGATCATGCTTTCCATTGGCGCAACCAACCCTGCCATTGTTTCTTCGCTAACCGTGCCTGATGCGAAAAAAGACCCCGCTGCAGACGATAAAGACCAAGCGTCTTCGACCGATCGGGCCACTGACACCAAGCCCCAAGGACTGGTGGTGGATATCTCGGGGGCGGGGCTGAAAGCCTCCAAGGCCAGCACCAACTCCAACAAGGACATTGACGACAGCAACCTGAAAGACAACATCAAGCAGCTGTTGAAAATGATTCGCGAGATGAGAAAACAGCTCGCCGAGAAGCTGGCTCAGCTCTCAGCTGCCATGTCCGACGCCTCAAAGACCCCGCAGGCAAGGCAGGCCAGAGTGGCCGCCTTGCAGAGTGATATCGCGACATTGCAGGCCGGCTTGATGACGGCCCAATCGCAGTTGACCAAGGCCTTGAAGGACGAGTCTCCCGAGTCGCAGCTGGAAGCGATGGCCCTGCTGGCGAAGTAGGACAGGTTCAGATTACCCGCGAAAATCGTTGCCGATTCTGGTGCTCCAGATAGGCATCGAACACCATGCACACCGAGCGTACCAGCAGGCGTCCCGCCGGCAATACGCGGATGCCCTGTGGGTCGAGTTCGATCAGTCCGTCCTCGGTCATCGCCTCCAGTTGCGGCCAGAGCTCGTCGAAATAGCCGCGAAAATCGATGTTGAAGGCCTGTTCGATCTTCTCGAAATTCAGGCTGAACGTGCAGATCAGCTGCTGGATCACTTCCCGTCGCAACCGGTCATCCGTGGTGCATAACAACCCACGGCTGGTGGCCAGTTGCGCGCCGGCGAGGGCGTTCTGGTAGTGGTTCAGGTCGCTGCTGTTCTGGCAGTACAGGTCGCCGATCTGGCTGATCGCCGACACCCCAAGCCCGATCAAATCGCAATGCCCATGGGTGGTGTAGCCCTGGAAGTTGCGTTGCAGCGTGCCTTCTTCCTGGGCGACGGCCAATTCGTCGTCCGGCAGGGCAAAGTGGTCCATGCCGATGTAGCGGTAGCCCGCCCGGGTCAACTGCTCGATGGTGGTTTGCAGCATCAGCAGTTTTTCCGCCGGGGAGGGCAGGTCGTCGGTGTTGATCCGTCGCTGGGGCATGAACCGTTCCGGCAGGTGTGCGTAGTTGAACACCGAGAGGCGGTCCGGTTGCAGGCTGATGACTTCTTCCACGGTGCGTGCGAAATTCAGCGGTGTCTGCTTGGGCAAACCGTAGATCAGGTCGATATTGATCGAACGAAACTGCAGGGTGCGCGCTGCGTCGATCACTGCGCGGGTTTCTTCCAGGCTTTGCAGGCGGTTCACCGCACGCTGCACTTCGGGGTCCAGGTCCTGCAGGCCGATACTGACGCGGTTGAACCCCAGTTCACGCAGCAGGCCCATGGTCGCCCAGTCGGCTTCCCGTGGGTCGATTTCAATCCCGTAGTCGCCGGAGTCATCGTCCAGCAGGTTGAAGTGCTGGCGCAGACGGCCCATGACCTGACGCAGCTCGTCATGGCTGAGAAAGGTCGGGGTGCCGCCGCCGAAGTGCAGCTGCTCCACCGGCTGTTTGGGGTCGAGGTGGCACGCCACCAACTGGATTTCCTGCTCCAGGCGTTGCAGATAGGCGTGAGCCCGGCCGCGATCCTTGGTGATGACCTTGTTGCAGGCGCAGTAGTAGCAAATGTTGGCGCAAAACGGCACGTGCACATACAGCGACAGGGGCCGTACGGCCTTGCGGCTGTCGCGCAGGGCGTGGAGCAGGTCGAAGGTGCCGACCTGGCTGTCGAATTGTACGGCGGTGGGGTACGAGGTATAGCGTGGCCCCGCCAGGTCGTAGCGGTGAATCAGATCAGTGTCCCAACGAATGGCGTCGAGCATGCGGGCGTTCCCCCGGATAGGCTAGTGGGCCGAGTCTAGGGGCTGGGTGGGGAAGCCATCTTGATTTGCATCAACGGGGAGCGGCGCTATGCCACATGGCGATCTAGTGGCCCATCAGCCAGTGCTGGTGCGGCCCGGGCAAGGTCCAGATGCCGAACAGCATGACCAGCAGGCCACCAGCCATCCGCACGCTGCGTTTGCGCAATAACGCGGTGACTCGATCAGCGGCTAAGCCCGTGGCCAGCAGTACCGGCCAGGTGCCAAGGCCGAACGCGAGCATCAGCACCGCACTGTCCAGCGCATTGCCCTGGCTGGCCGCCCACAGCAACGTGCTGTAGACCAACCCGCACGGCAACCAGCCCCAGAGCGCACCCAGCAGCAACGCCCGGGGCAGGCTGGACACCGGCAGCAAACGGTTGGCAACCGGCTGGATATGCCGCCACAGGCCGCGCCCGAGGCTTTCGATACGGGTCAGGCCGCTCCACCAGCCGGCCAGGTACAAGCCCATGCAGATCAGCAACAGCCCGGCGAGGATGCGCATGAACATCGCTGCCGGACTGTTGGCCACGGCCCAGCCGGCCAGGCCGATCAGCAAGCCCGCGGTGGCGTAGCTGAGGATGCGCCCCAGGTTGTAGGCCAGCAGCAGGCGAAAGCGCCGACTGCGTTGCTCCTTGGGAATCGCCAGGGTCAGCGCGCCCATCAGGCCGCCACACATACCCAGGCAATGGCCGCCGCCCAGCAGGCCGAGGATCACCGCCGAGACCAGCAGGGGCGCCAGTTCAAGCATGGGGCGGATCTTTCGGCTTGGGCGGTTGTTCAGGGCCGTTGGCTTCATCGACGGCCGCCAGGTGGTTCGGGTCCTGGTCATCGAACAGCACGCTGTGGGCCGGGCCATCGAGGTCGTCGTACTGGCCGCTGTCCACCGCCCAGAAGAAGATGTAAATGGCGATGGCCACGATCAACAGCGCCGCCGGGATCATCACGTAAAGAGCTGGCATCTGCACTCCATGCCCGTGCGGCTCAAGCCGGCAGCGGGCGGGTTACGGGGGCGGGGCTCACGGCTGGCGTGCTCGGCATGCGAGTCAGGCGCAGGGCATTGAGCACCACGGTCAACGAACTGAGGGACATGCCGATCGCCGCCCAGATGGGAGTGATCCAGCCGAGGGCGGCAAACGGCAACATCAGGCCATTGTACAGCCCGGCCCACAGCAGGTTTTCAATGATTACCCGGCGGGTGCGCCGGGCCAGGGTAAAGGCTTGCACCAGGGCGTCGAGGCGGTTCGACAGCAACACCGCGTCGGCGCTGGTCTTGGCCAGGTCGGTGGCCGAGCCCATGGCCACGCTGATATCGGCGGCGGCCAGCACCGGCACATCGTTGACGCCATCGCCGAGCATCAGCACCTTGCGGCCTTCCTTGTGCAGCTGTTGCAGCATTTGCAGCTTGTCATCGGGGCGCAGGCCGCCATGGGCTTCGTCGATGCCCAGCTCGGCGGCGACACTGGCAACCATCGGCGAGCTGTCTCCCGACAGCAGCAACGTGCGCCAGCCGCGTGCCTTGCAGGCGGCGAGCAAGGCGGGCGCGTCGCTGCGCAGGCGGTCATCCAGGACAAACCAGGCCAGGGCGCCGTCGGTGTCGCCCAGCAGCAGCCATTGGCCGGCTTCCTTCGGCGAGGCGGGGAGGGCGCAGCCGCTCAGTTCGCAAACAAAACCCGGCTGGCCAATGCGCAACCGGCGGTCACCGACGCGGCCTTCCAGGCCCAGGCCCGGCGTGCTGAGCACTTCATCCGCCGCCAACGGCGCGCGGCCGAATGCGCGGGCGATCGGATGTTCCGAACGTTGCTCCAGCGCCGCCGCGAGGCTCAGGCACTCGTCGCTGCCCAGCAGGCTCAACGGGCGGATCGCGCGCAACGCCAGGCGACCTTCGGTAAGGGTGCCGGTCTTGTCGAAAATCACCGTGTCGATCTGGTTCAGGCCTTCCAGCACGTGGCCGCGGGTCAGCAGCAGGCCGAGTTTGTGCAGGGTGCCGGTGGCTGCCGTCAGGGCGGTGGGTGTTGCCAGTGAGAGGGCGCAAGGGCAGGTCGCAACCAGCATCGCCAGGACGATCCAGAACGCCCGTGACGAATCCAGCTCCCACCACACCAGGCCGATGACCGCAGCGGCGACCAACGAGCACAACAGGAACCATTGGGCGGCGCGGTCGGCGATCTCCGCCAGCCGGGGTTTCTCCGCCTGGGCCCGCTCCAGCAGGCGCACGATGGCCGACAGGCGCGTGTCGTGGCCCAGGGCGCGGACTTCGACGGTCAGCGCACCTTCGACGTTGAGGGTGCCGGCAGTGACGGCATCGCTGACCTGGCGTGGTTGCGGCAGGTACTCGCCGGTCAGCAGCGATTCGTCGATGCTCGACTGGCCGTCGAGGATGATGCCGTCTGCCGGCAGCACCGCCCCCGGATGCACCAGTACCCGGTCGCCCAGGGCCAGTTCGCTGAGCAGGATCCGTTCACTTTGCCCGTCGGCACTCATGCGCAGGCACGAGGCTGGCAACAGGTTGACCAACTGCGCAGTGGCTGCCGCCGTGCGTTCCCGGGCGCGACGCTCCAGGTAGCGCCCAGCCAGCAGGAACAGGGCAAACATGCCGACTGCATCGAAATACAGTTCGCCGGTGCCGGTGATGGCGGTCCAGATTCCGGCCAGGTAGGCACCGCCAATGGCCAGGGACACCGAAACATCCATGGTCAGGTGGCGGGTGCGCAGGTCGCGCATCGCCCCCTTGAAAAAAGGCGCGCAGCTGTAGAACACGATGGGCGTTGTCAGAAACATCGCGACCCAGCGCAGGATCACGTGCAGCTCCGGGCTCAGGTCGATATTGAATTCCGGCCAGGTGGCCATCGTCGCCATCATCGCCTGGAACCACAGCAGCCCGGCCACCCCCAGTTGACGCAGGGCCAGGCGGTTTTCGCTGGCCAGTTGTTCGGCGGCGCGGTCGGCTTGGTACGGGTGGGCGGCGTAGCCGATGTGACGCAACTCGCCGAGCAGTTGGCTCAGGGGCAGTTGCCCATCGGCCCAACGCACGTGCAGGCGGTGGTTGGACAGGTTCAGCCGCGCCTCGGCCACGGCGGGCAGGCTGCGCAGGTGTTTTTCGATCAGCCAGCCACAGGCGGCGCAACTGATGCCTTCCATCAACAGTGTGGCTTGCGACAGGTCACCGTCGTGGCGCACGAAAGGCTTTTGCACATCGGCACGGTCATACAGCGCCAGCTCGTCCACCAGTTGCACCGGCAGCGCCTCGGGGTTGGCCGAGGCTTCGCTGCGGTGCTGGTAATAGCTTTCCAGGCCACCGGCGACAATCGCCTCGGCCACCGCCTGGCAGCCCGGGCAGCACAGCTCGCGGGGCTCGCCGAGGATCACGGCAGTGAACCGGCTGCCGGGCGGCACGGGCAGGGCGCAGTGGTAGCAGGGGATTGGGGTGGTCATGGCTCAGTTCCGATGATCGTTCCCACGCTCTGCGTGGGAACGCTTCGCTGGACGCTCCGCGTCCGCTCTTGTGACGCGGAGCGTCACGGGATGCATTCCCACGCAGAGCGTGGGAACGATCAAACAGGTGACGCTCTATTTTTTCAGGTCTTCAGCACCCTGCAGCGGCTCGTCGCCCAGCAGCAAGTCCTTGTCATGGCTGACCTGTTCTTCTTCAAACATACGCCAGGTCCGGTCGCCTTCCACCCCCAGCAGCTCGACGAAGCGGCGGCCTTCGACCTTGTCGGTCACCTGGCCGATGTAGCGGCCGGGTTCGCTGTCGCTGCGGGTCAGGATGATCTTGCGATCCTTCTCCGGCTGGGTCGGCGAAATCAGGTTCAGCTCCAGGGTGCCGGGCCCGCTGTTGCCGGTCAGGTGCAATTCGACTTCGCCGGTCAACTCGTCCAGGTGCACCTTGGCCCGCAGTTGCAGAGTCTGGGCCAGCAGTTCGCGGTCCAGGGAACGGTTGATGCCTTTGCCGGCCTCGTAATAGTTGTCGTTGACCAGGTTGTCGGGGTTGTTCACCGCGATGGTCACCATGGACAAGGTCAACGTCACCGAGCAGGTCAGGATCCCAATGATGATCCAGGGCCAAAGGTGCTTGTACCAGGGGCTTGCGGCAGTAGCTGCGGGCATTGTTCGGCTCTCTATTAACGGACTTGTGGGCCGATGAATCGGCTCTTGGCTTCAATGTGGACGCTGTCGTCATCGGCATCCCTGAGGATGAATTTCACCTCGTTGGTGCTCGACGGCAGTTGTTCCGGTGCGCTCGACAACTCCACCGGCATGCTGAAGATTTCCCCGGCCGCTACCTTGATCTCGCGCCGGCCTTGCAGCTTGAGGTCTGGCAGGCCTGCGGCGTCAAGCACGTAGGTGTGGTCGCGCTGGTCCTTGTTCATGATCTTCAGGCTGTAGACGTTTTCGATCCGGCCCTCGGCGTTTTCGCGGTACAGCACGCGGTCCTTGCTGACGTCGAAACCCACCAGCGAGCGCACGAAGAAGGCGGCCACCAACAGGCTGATCATCGCCAGCAGCACCAGGGCATAACCGATCAGGCGCGGGCGCAGCTTATGGGTTTTCTGCCCGGACAGGTTGTGCTCGGTGGTGTAGCTGATCAGCCCGCGCGGGTATTCCATCTTGTCCATGATGTTGTCGCAGGCGTCGATGCAGGCAGCGCAGCCGATGCATTCAATCTGCAGGCCGTCACGGATGTCGATGCCGGTAGGGCACACCTGCACGCACATCGTGCAATCGATGCAGTCCCCCAAGCCCTGGGCCTTGTAGTCGATACCTTTTTTGCGCGGCCCACGGACTTCGCCACGGCGCGGGTCGTAGGAAACGATCATCGTGTCCTTGTCGAACATCACGCTCTGGAAACGCGCATACGGGCACATGTAGATGCACACCTGCTCGCGCAGCCAGCCGGCGTTGCCGTAGGTGGCGAGGGTGAAGAAGCCGACCCAGAAATACGACCAGCCATCCGCCTGGCCGGTGAAGAAATCGAACACCAGTTCACGGATCGGCGAGAAGTAGCCGACAAAGGTCATGCCGGTGACGAAGCCGATGATCAGCCACAGGCTGTGCTTGCCGAACTTGCGCAGGAACTTGTTGGCGCTCATCGGCGCCTTGTCCAGCTTGATGCGTTGGTTGCGGTCGCCTTCGGTGACCTTTTCGCACCACATGAAGATCCAGGTCCACACGCTTTGCGGGCAGGTGTAGCCGCACCAGACGCGGCCGGCATACACGGTGATGAAGAACAGGCCAAACGCCGCCACGATCAGGATGCCCGACAGCAGGATGAAATCCTGGGGCCAGAAAGTCGCGCCAAAAATGAAGAATTTACGCTCCGGCAGGTTCCACCAGACAGCCTGGTGGCCACCCCAGTTCAGCCACACGGTGCCGAAGTAGAGCAGGAACAAACCGGCCCCCCCGAGCATCCGCAGATTGCGGAACAAACCGGTGAAGGCACGGGTGTAGATTTTCTCCCGCGATGCGTAGAGATCGACGGTGTTATTCGAATTTTTGGCAGGCGGGGTAACGTCATGTACCGGAATCTGGTTGCTCATCATTGCATCCCACGGCAGTGGAGATTTGCCTCGGCCAGTACGTGCCAGCCGGGGTCAAAATAGGGGTGTTGCAGTGGCCTAATGATACGCCCCTGATACCCTTCGACGGGTGCGACCTTTGGTCGCGTTGGGGGAAATCAATTGATGGTGTACGTGATCTGGGTCAATTGACTTGTGAAGTATGGACGGTTTTTTCAGCCTTACCGGTCATTCGTCCCATGGATTGATCAGCGCGACGCCGCTGGATTGAAAGTCGCCAGTGTTGCGCGTGACCACTGTCAGCCCATGAACCAGCGCGGTTGCAGCGATCAGCGCGTCACTTTCGTTGGCTTGGTCTGGCACATGCAAGCTGGCACAGCGCAGGGCAACTGCTGCATCAATCGGCAGGATTCTGGCATCAAACGCCGGCATGACATGGCGCTTGAGCCATGTGCGCAAAACCTTTCCCTGGGCGGGATCACGCCGCTCCATTCGCAGGACTCCTGTTTCCAGTTCCTTCAAGGTAATGGCCGAAATATACATCCGTGGCGCGATGACACTTTTGGCCCAGGCGACGACCTTGGCATCGGCTTGGGGTTTGCGCAGTTCAGAGATGACGTTGGTGTCGAGTAGATACATCAAGTGAAGTCCACGGGTCGATGAGTGATCACGGCGCGTTCGGTTTCGAACTCGATATCTGCCGCTTCTGGCATCACCAACAGGTCAACGATGTCGGCATTGAGGCCTGTCAGTTTTTGGTAGTCCTCAATGCTTAGCAGTACATGGGCAGGCTTGCCCCGGTCAGTGATAAAAACCGGGCCTTGACGGGCGGCTTTTTTGGCACCGCTTGTGTCTTGATTGAATTCACGGCTGGAAATGGTGGTGATGGTCATGGGGGCTAACCTCCGTATGGAGTACGAATGTAGTCACGTTACTACCTGCGGTTTTCTTGATCAATCTCAAATGTAGATGCGTTGCTGGCGGTGACGACTTTTTCGACTTGAAAATAAAACGGCCCCGCCAATCTCCACTGGCGGGGCCGTTTTTTTTCACCGCTTTTCCTCACACGGCGTCTGGCGGCTTGTTCCCATGGGACAGTCCGAAACATACGCCGCCAGCAAGTGCACCTTGCCGTTTCCCTTGCGACTTCCTGGTGTTGAGTAAGTAAATCAGGAGAGGTCTACGGGCCGGTGTGGTGGCGTTTTTATAACTGCTTTTTGCGCTGTTAAATAACCTACAACGATTGGTTAGGAAGCTGACGCTTCTGCGATATCAGTTCTTAGGCCCAAACGAGCCTTTGTTTACACAGAATGAAACGTTTGTTGTAGGAACGCTGATCGCGTTATTGCCACGCAGGAAATGCCGACGTTGAGATCAAGTCTGGATCAGTGTTCGGCAATGTTTTGTAGCAGCGCGCAGCGTTACCACGATGAAACCTTTGATGAGCAATTGTTGAGCGTTATGCCTAGGTCTCTTGCGCGCCGATAAATTTATTTTGTTTTGACGTTATTCAAATCGAGGAAACCAATGACCATTCAACGTGCTAATGACACGCATAATGTTGGAGCCGTTCCACCATCGGCTTCGACGCTGCCAGTATCCTCTGGCATCAGCGTAGAGCAATTCAGTAGTTGGAATGATTATCGGGTGGCCGACCGTCTACTCAGAAACTTTGATAAGTATGCCGACCCTGCGCAACCAGACTACATCACCCGCGACTCTCTACGACAGGTAGCGTATGCCTCTGCGCAGAGTGGCTACAGCAGTGACGACATGAATTTCGCCCGTTCGCTGCTGGAAAATCCTGTACTCATGGAGAAACTCGATGGGTACGGAAAGCATAAGCACGATGGCAAAATCGATCGTGAAAGTATCATAACCGTGGGTCAGAATATGGGGTTTCCCCTGGCCACGATGAGTGATAAAGAACTGGCGCAAAAGCTCCTGAATGAATATGACACCTATTACCCGGAGCGCGGTTGGGGTGGGATTGATCGCAGGGAGGGTGTGACTTACGCTTCACTGAAGAACATCGCGGATGGGACGCGTCATGATCGCGGCCCAGATGAAGCGATGGTCGCGCGGGAAATCTTGAGTCGTCCTGAGTTAGTGGCACAGTTAGGACTGACGGATTGGTCTAAATCGGCTGATCGGGGGGCGATCAACGCTGCTATTAAAAGAGTGGACCAAGTGCATGAAGAACGGTAACGCCTCGTCCTCGGGGTAAGTTGAGTTCCACCAATGCCCCATTACCAAAGCCCCGCGCAGCATTGGCTGCGCGGGGCTTTTTGGTTTTAATGCTTACTGCTCCTCAGCTGCCTTGTCTCCATGGGACAGGCTGTAAACATAGGCCGCCAGCAAGTGCACCTTGTCATTGCCCTGCAACTGCTCCTGCGCAGGCATCTGGCCTTGACGGCCATAACGGATGGTCTGCTGCAGTTGCGCGAAGCTCGAACCGTAGATGAACGCGCCAGGGTGGGTCAGGTCAGGCGCGCCCATGGCGGGTGTACCTTTACCGGCGGGACCGTGGCACGCCACGCAGTTGGCGGCGAAGAGTTTCTCGCCGTTGGCCACGTCTGCCTTCGCGCCTTCCGGCAATTTGCGGCCATCGAGGTTGGTCACCACAAAGCCGGCCACATCGGCCACGCCTTGCTCGCCAATGACTTCGGCCCACGCCGGCATCACCGCGTGGCGGCCCTTCATGATGGTTTCCTTGATGGTGGCCGGGTCGCCGCCCCAGCGCCAGTCGGCGTCGGTCAGGTTGGGGAAGCCGTAGGCACCTTTGGCGTCGGAACCGTGGCACACCGAGCAGTTGGAGGCGAACAGGCGGCCACCCATCTTCAAGGCTTGCGGGTCCTTGGCCACTTCTTCGATCGGCATGGCGGCGAACTTGGCGAAGATCGGCCCGAACCGGGCGTCCGACTTGGCCATTTCCTTTTCCCATTCGTGCACGCCGGTCCAGCCGGTCTGGCCATTGGCAAACGGGGTTTGCTTGTCGTTGTCGAGGTAGCTGTAGCCCGGCAGCAGGCCTTTCCAGTTGCCCAGGCCAGGGTACAGCGCCAGGTAACCGAGGGCGAAGATGATGGTGCCGACGAACAGCATGAACCACCATTTGGGCAGCGGGTTGTCGTACTCCTCGATGCCGTCGAACGAGTGGCCGACGGTTTCATCGGTTTGCTCGGCGCGCTGGCCCTTGCGGGTCGACAGCAGCAGCCAGGTCAGGGCGAAAATGGTACCCAGACTGAGGACTGTGACGTACAGACTCCAGAACGTAGTCATTCTTTGTTACTCCTAGACGCTTCCACGACGTGCTTGATGGCTTCGGGATCATCCGCGAAGGGCAGCAACGTCGCGTCTTCAAACTCCGACTTGCGCTTGGGGCTGAACACCCACAAGGCCAGGCCGATAAAGGCCACCATCACGACAACGGTGCCCAGGCCTCGAATCATCCCGATATCCATCCAGATCACCGTTTGCTTTTGATGATGGTGCCAAGGCCTTGCAAGTAGGCCACCAGTGCGTCCATTTCGGTCTTGCCCTTCACGGCCGCTGCCGCGCCGGCGATGTCTTCGTCGGTGTAGGGCACGCCCAGGGTGCGCAAGACTTCCATCTTCTTGGCGGTGTCCTTGCCGTCGAGTTTGTTTTCGACCAGGAACGGGTACGCCGGCATTTTCGATTCGGGCACCACGTTGCGCGGGTTGTACAAGTGCGCACGCTGCCAGTCATCGGAGTAACGACCGCCGACCCGGGCCAGGTCCGGGCCGGTACGCTTGGAACCCCACAGGAATGGGTGGTCCCACACGCTTTCACCGGCGACCGAGTAGTGGCCGTAGCGTTCGGTTTCGGCACGGAACGGGCGGATCATCTGCGAGTGGCAGCCGACACAACCGTTGGCGATGTAGACGTCGCGGCCTTCCAGTTCAAGGGCGGTGCGCGGCTTCATGCCTTCCACCGGCTTGTTGGTCACGTCCTGGAAAAACAGCGGAACGATCTGGGTCAGGCCGCCGATACTCACGGCGATGACCATGAAGAAGGCCAGCAGGCCGATATTCTTCTCGACTACTTCATGCTTCATCAGTGAGCTCCCACAACGGCGATCTTGGTAGCGGCTTCGGCTTCTACAGGGTCGGAGGCACGCACGGTGCGCCACACGTTGTAGGCCATGAACAGCATGCCGCTGGCAAAGATCGCACCGCCCAGGGCGCGCACGATGTAACCCGGATGGCTGGCTTGCAGCCCTTCGACGAAGGAGTAGGTGAGGGTGCCGTCATCGTTGATTGCACGCCACATCAGGCCCTGGGTGATGCCGTTGACCCACATCGAGGCGATGTAGAGCACGGTACCGATGGTGGCCAGCCAGAAGTGCGTGTTGATCAGGCTGACGCTGTGCATCTGCGCACGGCCGAACAGTTTCGGGATCATGTGGTACAGCGCGCCGATGGAAATCATCGCTACCCAACCGAGGGCGCCGGCGTGTACGTGGCCGATGGTCCAGTCGGTGTAGTGGGACAGCGAGTTGACCGTCTTGATGGCCATCATCGGGCCTTCGAAGGTCGACATGCCGTAGAACGCCAGGGAGACCACCAGGAACCGCAGGATCGGGTCGGTGCGCAATTTATGCCAGGCGCCCGACAGGGTCATCATGCCGTTGATCATGCCGCCCCAGCTTGGCGCGAGCAGGATGATCGACATCGCCATGCCCAGGGACTGGGCCCAGTCCGGCAATGCGGTGTAGTGCAGGTGGTGCGGACCTGCCCAGATGTACAGGGTGATCAGGGCCCAGAAGTGCACGATGGACAGGCGATAGGAGTAGATCGGACGCTCGGCCTGTTTCGGCACGAAGTAGTACATCATCCCCAGGAAGCCGGTGGTGAGGAAGAAACCTACGGCGTTGTGGCCGTACCACCACTGGATCATTGCGTCCGTCGCACCGGCGTAGGCCGAGTAGGACTTGAAGAAGCTCACCGGCAAGGACGCATGGTTGACGATATGCAGCATCGCCGTCACCAGGATAAATGCCCCGTAGAACCAGTTGCCGACATAGATGTGCTTGGTCTTGCGCTTGACGATGGTGCCGAAGAACACCACTGCGTAGGTCACCCAGACAATCGCCAGCAAAATGGCGATCGGCCATTCCAGCTCGGCGTATTCCTTGGTGGTGGTGTAGCCCAGCGGCAGGGTGACGATCGCGCCCACGATGACCGCTTGCCAACCCCAGAAGGTAAAGGCCGCCAGTGCATCGGAAATCAGTCGCGTTTGGCAGGTTCGCTGCACGACGTAGTAAGAAGTGGCAAACAGTGCACATCCACCGAAGGCGAAAATCACCAGGTTGGTGTGCAACGGGCGCAGGCGTCCAAATGTCGTCCATGGCAGGCCAAAATTCAACTCTGGCCAAACCAGTTGCGAGGCAATGAAAACGCCGAGCCCCATGCCAAGGATCCCCCAGACCACCGTCATGATGGCGAACTGGCGGACTACCTTATAGTTATAAGCAGTCGGACTGATTGCTGTGCTCATTCTAAGGTTCCACGGTTTAGTTTTTTTATAGGGTAAAAATCGGTCGCAAGTATGGAGAAAGCAAGATTCCATTGCAACGCAAGGTGACCTGCGTCAATGCGTTCCAAACCAGATTCTGCGCCCTTTCCATGTTTGGCGTAGGGACAAAATTCAGGGTTAAAAGCTGACGACTTGGACAGGATTTTAAACGGGTCGAAGGTACTTGTAACTGAGTGTGTGTAAACAAGCAGCTCGGGTGACGAATGGCCAGTGGCACGACAGCCGGTAGGTACCAGCCTTTGCGCCTGTCATCGAGCAGAAATGTTTCAACCCATCGAGTGCAAGTCGGCCGTCGACCGGCCAATGCCAGTCCACTGTGCAAACAAGCGTAGACCCGAATGGCAGGAGGGGAAAGTCAGCGATCGGAAGGGTGCGACAATGGGTCGCAAAAAAGCCGCGCCTGAATCAGGCGCGGCTTTTGGGTGGTGCAGGATTACTCGGGTTGGCTGTCAGGCGTTGCGCCATCAGCATTGTGGGACAGGCTGTAAACATAGGCGGCCAGCAGGTGCACCTTGTCATTGCCTTGCAGTACTTCCTGCGCAGGCATCTGGCCCTGGCGGCCGTGGCGAATGGTCTGCTGCAACTGCGCCAGGCTGGTGCCGTAGATAAAGCCGCCTGGCTGCGTCAGATTCGGCGCGCCCATGGCTTCCACGCCATGGCCTTCCGGCCCGTGGCAGGCGACACAGGTGGTGCTGAATGCCACTTGGCCCGCGGCGACATCCGCAGTGCTGTCCGCCGGCAGCGGCAGGCCTGCCAATTCATGGCGCACATAGGCTGCGACGTTCTTCACACCGTCCTCACCCAGCACTTCACCCCAGGCCGGCATCGCGGCATGACGGCCATTCATGATGGTCATCTTGATTGCATCCGCCGAACCGCCCCAGCGCCAGATGTTGTCTGCCAGGTTCGGGAAGCCGTAGGCGCCCTTGGCGTCCGAGCCATGGCACACCGCGCAGTTGGAGGCGAACAGGCGACCGCCCATTTTCAGCGCCTGCGGGTCCTTGGCGACTTCTTCCACCGGCATGGCCGCGAATTTGGCGAAGATCGGTCCGAATTTGGCGTCGGCCTTGGCCATTTCCTTGTCCCATTCCTTGGTCTGGGTCCAGCCATCTTCATAGCCCGGCAACACGCCTTTCCAGTTGCCCAGGCCCGGGTAGAGGATCAGGTAGCCGACGGCAAACACCAGGGTGCCGGCGAACAGCATGAACCACCATTGTGGCAGCGGGTTGTCGTACTCCTCGATCCCGTCGAAGGCGTGGCCCATGGTCTGGTCCACGCTGCCCTTGGTCTCGCCCTTGCGGGTGCCGATCAACAGCCAGGTCAGGCCGATCAGGCTGCCGAGGGTCAGTACACAGATCCATGTACTCCAGAAGGTAGTCATGGCCGGTTGCTCCTTGTTGCAGGCTCTTCTTGAGCGTCGGGGGTTGGCGGTAGCGGTTCATCGGCAAACGGCAGCAGGCACGCCTCGGCGAACTCTGCGTTGCGCCGGGAGTTGAACACCCACAGCGACAGGCCGATGAAGGCGATGGCCACGACCAGCGTGCCAAGGCCGCGGATGGTTCCAGCATCGAAATCAAATCCCATGGCTCACCTCTTGCTCTTGATGGCAGTGCCGAGCACTTGCAGGTACGAAACCAGCGCGTCCATCTCGGTCTTGCCCTTGAGGGAGGCCACGGCACCGGCGATGTCGTCGTCGGTGTACGGCACGCCGAGGGTGCGCATCACCTTGAGCTTGGTCTCGGTGTGGCTGCTGTCGACCGGGGCGGTGACCAGCCATGGGTACGCCGGCATCTTCGATTCCGGTACCACGTTGCGCGGGTTGTACAAGTGCGCGCGGTGCCAGTCGTCCGAGTAGCGCGCGCCGACGCGGGCCAGGTCCGGCCCGGTACGCTTGGAGCCCCACAGGAACGGGTGATCCCACACGCTTTCACCGGCCACCGAGTAGTGGCCATAACGCTCGGTTTCGGCGCGGAACGGGCGGATCATCTGCGAATGGCACTGTACGCAGCCTTCGCGGATATAGATGTCGCGACCTTCCAGTTGCAGCGCGGTGTAGGGCTTCATGCCTTCCACCGGCTTGTTGGTCACATCCTGGAAGAACAGCGGCACAATCTGGGTCAGGCCGCCGATGCTCACGGCGAGCACCATCAGCAGCATCAGCAGGCCGACGTTCTTTTCAATGGTTTCGTGTTTCATCATCGACTCCTCAGGCCATCTGCGCCGCAGCGGCGACTTCGGCGGGTTGTGCCGAACGCACAGTGCGCCAAGTGTTGTAAGCCATCAGGATCATGCCGCTGAGGAAGATCGCCCCGCCCACCAGTCGCACGATGAAGCCTGGGTGGCTGGCCACCAGGGTTTCGACGAAGGAGTAGGTCAAGGTGCCGTCTTCGTTGACCGCACGCCACATCAGGCCCTGGGCGATGCCGTTGACCCACATCGAGGCGATGTAGAGCACGGTGCCGATGGTGGCCAGCCAGAAGTGCGCGTTGATCAGGCCGAGGCTGTACATCTGCTCGCGACCGAAGATTTTCGGGATCATGTGATACAGCGCGCCGATGGAGATCATCGCTACCCAACCCAGCGCCCCGGCGTGTACGTGGCCGATGGTCCAGTCGGTGTAGTGGGAGAGGGCATTGACCGTCTTGATCGCCATCATCGGCCCTTCGAAGGTCGACATGCCGTAGAACGCGAGAGAGACGACAAGGAAGCGCAGGATCGGGTCGCTGCGCAACTTATGCCAGGCGCCCGACAGGGTCATCATCCCGTTGATCATCCCGCCCCAGCTCGGTGCCAGCAGTACCAGCGACATCACCATGCCCAGGGACTGTGCCCAGTCCGGCAGCGCGGTGTAGTGCAAGTGGTGCGGGCCGGCCCAGATGTACAGGGTGATCAGGGCCCAGAAGTGCACGATGGACAGGCGATAGGAATACACCGGACGTTCGGCCTGTTTCGGCACGAAGTAGTACATCATCCCGAGGAAGCCGGCGGTGAGGAAAAAGCCTACCGCGTTATGCCCGTACCACCACTGCACCATGGCATCCGTCGCACCGCCGTACAGCGAGTAGGACTTGGTCAGGCTGACCGGGATTTCCAGGTTGTTGACGATATGCAGGATCGCTACGGTGATGATGAACGCACCGAAGAACCAGTTACCGACGTAGATGTGCTTGGTGTTGCGCTTCATCACCGTGCCGAAGAACACGATGGCATAGGCCACCCAGACGATGGTGATCAGGATGTCGATCGGCCATTCCAGCTCGGCGTATTCCTTGGAGCTGGTGTAGCCCAGCGGCAAGGTGATCGCGGCCAGCACAATGACCAGCTGCCAGCCCCAGAAGCAGAACTGCGCGATCTTTGGCGCGAACAATTGGGTCTGGCAGGTGCGTTGCACCGAGTAGAAGGAGCTGGCAAACAGCGCGCAACCGCCAAAGGCAAAGATCACCGCGTTGGTGTGCAGCGGGCGCAAGCGGCCGAAACTGGTCCAGGGCAAATTGAAGTTGAGTTCGGGCCATACCAACTGGGCAGCGAGAAAAACCCCGAGCCCCATGCCGACGATGCCCCACACCACCGTCATAATGGCGAATTGGCGGACCACCTTGTAGTTATAGGCGGTACTTAAAGTAGTGTTCATGGTTCCCCATCCACGGTTCAACCCAAGCAAATGCGGCACTTGGGCTGGAGTTATAGGCAGACTAAAAAGCGAGGCAAGCATGGGCAAAGAGCACAAGGCCAGTATTGACGGGGATCAATGGGCGCAGTGTGTGCGGGAACGCGGCTGGTTGTGGAAGGCCGCGACAGGGTCTATCGCGCGTACGCCCGCGACGCTGATCCTGGCCCACGGCGCGGGCGCGCCAATGGACTCGGGCTTTATGGAAGACATGGCTGCACGCCTTGCGGGGCATGGCGTGAACGTATTGCGCTTCGAGTTTCCGTACATGGCCCAGCGTCGTGTGGATGGGGGCAAGCGTCCGCCCAATCCTGCGCCGAAATTGCTGGAATGCTGGCGCGAGGTGTACGCCGAGGTGCGACGTCATGTCGCTGGGAAACTGGCCGTTGGCGGCAAGTCCATGGGCGGGCGGATGGCCAGTCTATTGGCGGATGAATTGGGCGCGGACGCGCTGGTGTGCCTGGGTTATCCGTTCTATGCGGTGGGCAAGCCGGAGAAGCCACGGACCGAGCACCTGGCCGGGCTGAAGACGCCGACGTTGATTGTGCAGGGTGAGCGGGATGCACTGGGCAATCGGGCGGCGGTGGAAGGGTACGTGTTGTCGCCGAGCATCGAGGTGATGTGGCTGGTGGCGGGGGATCATGATTTGAAGCCGTTGAAGGCTTCGGGGTTCAGTCATGAGCAGCATCTGGAGGCTGCGGCGGTGAAGGTGGCCGGGTTTCTCGGCGCCTGATAGGGCCCTTTCGCGAGCAAGCCCGCTCCCACATTTGAAATGCATTCCAAATGTGGGAGCGGGCTTGCTCGCGAAAGCGGTTTACCGGTTAAAGCGTTCTACCAGCGAATACTGAGTATTGGCGGTATGCGTCAGCTCTTCACTCAACTGCGCCGAATTCAACGCCTGTTCCGACGTCTGGTCCGCCAGCAGCGCAATGGTGCTGATGTTACGGCTGATCTCTTCCGCCACCGAGCTCTGCTCTTCGGTCGCCGCCGCAATCTGTGCCGTCATATCAGTGATATGCGCCACCGCCTCGCTGATCCCGATCAGCGCCTGATCCGCTTCCATCACCCGTGCCACACCTTCTTCCGCCTGGCGATGCCCGGCGTCCATGGTTTGTACGGCCGCGCTGGCGGTCTGTTGCAGCTTGGCGATCAGCGCATGAATCTGCCCGGTGGACTCGCTGGTGCGCTGGGCCAGTTGCCGCACTTCGTCGGCCACCACCGCAAAGCCGCGACCCATCTCCCCGGCACGAGCCGCTTCGATGGCCGCGTTCAGCGCCAGCAGGTTGGTCTGGTCGGCGATGCCTTTGATCACATCCACCACGCCACCGATTTCGTCACTGTCCTTGGCCAGTTGGGTCACGGTCACGCCGGTCTCGCCCACGGCCACCGATAGGCGCTGAATCGCTTCGCGGGTTTCGCCGGCGATATCACGGCCACGCCCGGTCAGGCGATTGGCTTCCTGGGTGGCATCGGCGGTGCGTTGCACATGGCTGGCGACTTCCTGAGTCGTCGCGGCCATCTGGTTGACCGCGGTGGCCACCTGTTCGGTTTCCACGCGCTGGCGTTCAAGACCGCTGGAGCTGTTATGCGCCAGGGTATTGGACTGCGCCGCCTGGGAGTTGAGGTGTTCAGCCGTGTCCTGCAAACGGGTAAGACACGTCTTCAGGCGCGCCTCCTGGCTGAGGATCGACATTTCCAGGCGCGCCTGGGCGCCGCGGCTGTCGGTGTACATCTGCGCGATCAGCGGGTCTGAGGTGGTCTGTTCGGCCAGGCGCAGCAAGCGCTTGAGCCCGCGTTGTTGCCAGCTCAGGCCCAACAGGCCCAGCGGTACCGACAGCGCCGCTGCCAGGGCAAAGCCCCAGTGGGAATTGAGCCAGACGCCAATCAGGAAGCTCAACTGGCTGACCAGGATAAACGGCAGCCAGTCCTGCAACACCGGCAGCCACTTGTCGCGGCGCGGGATGGCCGGCTTGCCCTGGTTGATGCGCTGGTAAAGCGCTTCGGCACGGCGGATCTGCTCGGCGGTGGGCTTGACCCGCACCGACTCGTAGCCGATCACCTGGTTGCCGTCGAAGACCGGTGTCACATAGGCGTTGACCCAATAGTGATCACCGCTCTTGCAGCGGTTCTTGACGATGCCCATCCATGGCAAGCCTTGTTTGAGCGTGGACCACATGTGTGCGAACACTGCCGCCGGCACATCCGGATGACGAACCAGGTTGTGCGGGGCACGCAGCAGTTCGTCATGGGAAAACCCACTGATCTCGACGAAGGCGTCGTTGCAGTAGGTGATCACGCCTTTGGCATCCGTGGTGGAGATCAACCGTTGCTGAGCGGGGAAGGTACGTTCGCGCTGGGTAACGGGTTGGTTATTACGCATGATTGTTCAATCCGCAAGGCTTTGACAGGTTGTCGACCGTCGCGGGGTTTTATTTAACTTATTTTTTGCAACAATCGGCGCAGCCTCAGCCCGCCAGCATCGGATAGGTAAACAACCCGAAATGCAGCAGGTTCAGCCCGAAGTGCGTAACGATCGCCGCGCCCAATCCGCCAAAGCGATACGCCAGGCCGTAGCCCAGGCCTGCGATGGTCGCCAGCAGGGTCCACTGCCAGCCTGCGCCCAGGTGTACCAGGCCGAACAGCAGGGCGGCCAACAGCAGGGCGAGGTTTTCACCATAGGGCAATTGCCTGAACCGTCGGCTCAGGCCGCCCTGGATATAACCGCGGAACAGCGCTTCCTCCACCAGGGTCACCAGCAGCAAGTTATTCAACACCCACAGCCAGGCCTGCTCAGGCCACTTCGGGGCCCAACTGATGACGCCCAGCAACGCAGCGCCGCCCAGGGCGGCAATCGCCGTCAGTGTCAACGCCAGGGCGGTGGCGTAGATCGACAGGCGCAGGGACCGGCGCGCAACAATCCACGGGCAGGCCAGCAGCAGCCAGAAGCCAATCAACGGTTTGTCCTGGTTCAGGTACATCGAGAAAGGCACGGCGTCGTCCGTAAAACGCTGCGGCGCGATCCCGCGACCGTTGTAGAACCCCGGCAGCCAATGCATCGCCAGCCCCAGCGCCAGCACGATAAACAGCCCGTGGCCCAGATAGCGTACCCACGGGTTTCGCTGTTGCCGCACGGCAAACCCGGCCAACAGCAGCATGGCGACAGACAGTGCCGCCATTAACCCCAATTGCCCGTAGCTCAAGGCAAGTACATAGCCGATGGAAAGAAGCGCCAGGTACAGCCATGGCAATGCAAGCATGGGGAATCCTTGTGACAGTCAAAATCTGAGGGCGGCAGTATACCGAGCGTCACCGACGGTAAAAATGAAAACACCGCCAGGGAAGGCGGTGTTTTGGGTAGCGCGTGTCAGTTACGAGGCAATCAACTGCCGCAACACGTAGTGCAGGATCCCGCCGGCCTTGAAGTACTCGACCTCATTGAGGGTGTCGATGCGGCACAGCACTTCGACCTTCTCGCTGCTGCCATCCTCACGGGTGATCACCAGCGTCAGGTTCATGCGTGGCTCGATCTCGGCGTTGGTCAGCCCGAGGATGTCGATCTTCTCCTTGCCGGTCAGCTTGAGTGCCTTGCGGTTCTGGTCCAGCTTGAACTGCAGGGGCAGCACGCCCATGCCCACCAGGTTGGAACGGTGAATCCGCTCGAAACTCTCGGCGATCACCGCCTTGACCCCCAGCAGGTTGGTGCCCTTGGCCGCCCAGTCACGGCTTGAGCCGGTGCCGTATTCCTGGCCGGCGATCACCACCAGCGGGGTGCCCGAGGCCTGGTATTTCATGGCGGCGTCATAGATCGGCATTTTCTCGCCGGTAGGGATGTAGATCGTATTGCCGCCTTCCTCGCCGCCGAGCATTTCGTTGCGGATGCGGATGTTGGCGAAGGTGCCGCGCATCATCACTTCATGGTTGCCGCGACGCGAGCCGTAGGAGTTGAAGTCCCGCGGTTCGACGCCTTGCTCGCGCAGGTATTTGCCGGCCGGGCTGTCGGTCTTGATGTTGCCGGCAGGGGAGATGTGGTCGGTGGTCACCGAGTCCCCCAGCAATGCCAGCACATTGGCGCCCTTGACGTCTTCGATCACCGGCAGCGGGCCGCCGATGTCGTCGAAGAAAGGTGGGTGCTGGATGTAGGTGGAGTCCTTCTGCCACACGTAGGTTGCAGCCTGCGGCACTTCAATGGCCTGCCACTGTTCATCACCGGCAAACACCTCGGCGTATTCCTTGTGGAACATCTGGGTGCTGACTTGGGCGACGGCGTCGGCGATTTCCTTGCTGCTGGGCCAGATGTCCCGCAGGTACACCGGTTTTCCGTCAGAGCCGGTGCCCAGTGGTTCGCTGCTGATGTCCATGCGCACGGTGCCGGCCAGGGCATAGGCCACCACGAGGGGCGGGGAGGCCAGCCAGTTGGTTTTCACCAGGGGATGCACCCGGCCTTCGAAGTTACGGTTGCCCGAGAGCACCGAGGCCACGGCCAGGTCGGCTTTCTGGATGGCTTTTTCGATCGGCTCGGGCAGCGGCCCGGAGTTGCCGATACAGGTGGTGCAGCCATAACCCACCAGGTCGAAGCCCAGCTTGTCGAGGTATTGGGTCAAGCCTGCCGCTTTGTAGTAATCAGTCACGACTTTGGAGCCCGGCGCCAGGGAGGTTTTCACCCAGGGCTTGCTCTTCAGTCCTTTCTCCACGGCCTTTTTCGCCACCAGTCCCGCCGCCATCATCACGCTCGGGTTGGAGGTGTTGGTGCAGGAGGTAATGGCCGCGATCACCACCGCGCCGTTTTTCAGGCGATAGGTCTGGCCTTCGAAGTCGTAGTCGGCTTCACCGATCAGGTCGGCGTTGCCCACCGCAACACCGCCGCCGCCTTCGCTTTCCAGGCGGCCCTCTTCCTTGTTGGTGGGTTTGAATTGCAGGTCGAGGAAATCGCTGAAGGCCTGGCCGACGTTAGGCAGCGAGACACGGTCTTGCGGACGTTTAGGCCCGGCCAGGCTGGCTTCGACGCTGGCCATGTCCAGCGCCAGGCTGTCGGTAAAGATCGGCTCCTGACCTGCATTGCGCCACAGGCCCTGGGCCTTGGTGTAGGCCTCCACCAGTTTGACGGTTTCTGCAGGACGGCCCGACAGGCGCAGGTAGTCCAGGGTTACTTCATCCACCGGGAAAAAGCCACAGGTGGCGCCGTACTCCGGGGCCATGTTGGCGATGGTGGCGCGGTCGGCCAGTGGCAGATCTGCCAGGCCGTCGCCATAGAATTCGACAAATTTGCCGACCACGCCCTTTTTACGCAGCATCTGGGTGACGGTCAGCACCAGGTCAGTGGCGGTGATGCCTTCTTTCAGCTTGCCGGTGAGTTTGAAGCCGATCACTTCCGGGATCAGCATCGACACCGGCTGCCCGAGCATCGCGGCTTCCGCTTCGATCCCGCCCACACCCCAGCCCAATACGCCGAGGCCGTTGATCATGGTGGTGTGGGAGTCGGTGCCGACCAGGGTGTCGGGGAAGGCATAGGTGCGGCCGTCTTCATCCTTGGTCCACACGGTGCGACCGAGGTATTCCAGGTTGACCTGGTGGCAGATGCCGGTGCCCGGCGGTACCACGCTGAAGTTGTCGAAGGCGCTCTGGCCCCAGCGCAGGAAGGCGTAGCGTTCGCCGTTGCGCTGCATTTCAATGTCGACGTTTTCCTGGAAGGCGCCGGTGGTGGCGAACTTGTCGACCATCACCGAGTGGTCGATCACCAGGTCCACCGGTGACAGCGGGTTGATGCGTTGCGGGTCACCGCCGGCCTTGGCCACGGCGGCGCGCATGGCGGCCAGGTCGACCACGGCGGGCACGCCGGTAAAGTCTTGCATCAGCACCCGGGCGGGGCGGTACTGGATCTCGCGGTCGGAGCGGCGCTCCTTGAGCCAGGCGGCAATGGCCTTGAGGTCGGCGCCGGTGACGGTCTTTTCGTCTTCCCAGCGCAGCAGGTTTTCCAGCAGCACCTTGAGGGACATCGGCAGCTTGTCCAGATCACCCAGGCTCTTGGCGGCTTCGGGCAGGCTGAAGTAGTGATAGGTCTTGTCGTCGATCTGTAAGGTTTTAAGGGTTCTCAGACTATCAAGGGATGACATTACATGACTCCTTATGGTCCGCACGGCTACGGACCTGACGGGACGAACAGAGCTTACAAATTAGCCCTGTTTTAAGTAGCTGGCTAATTACTGGACTCTATCAATAAGTCCAAGGTTCCGAACTCGGCTATCATGCGCGCGTTTTCATGACAGGCATTGCGCTATAGCAAGCCCGTGATCCAGGAGAGTTGATGAACACCCTTTTTATGCACTGCCGCCCGGGTTTTGAAGGCGAAGTCTGTTCCGAGATCGCGGAACACGCCGCACGCCTGAACGTTTCGGGCTATGCCAAGGCCAAGACCGGCAGCGCCTGCGCCGAATTTGTCTGCACCGAAGAAGACGGCGCCCAGCGCCTGATGCGCGGCCAACGCTTTGCCGAGCTGATCTTCCCGAGGCAGTGGGCGCGCGGGGTGTTCATCGACTTGCCGGAAACCGACCGTATCAGCGTGATCCTCGCGCACCTGCGGGATTTCCCGGTGTGCGGCAGCCTGTGGCTGGAAATGGTCGACACCAATGACGGCAAGGAGCTGTCGAACTTCTGCAAGAAATTCGAAGTTCACTTGCGCAAGGCGCTGATGGCCGCCGGCAAACTGGTGGAAGACGCCAGCAAGCCGCGCCTGCTGTTGACCTTCAAGAGCGGCCGCGAAGTGTTCATGGGCCTGGCCGAGTCGAACAACTCGGCCATGTGGCCGATGGGCATCCCGCGCCTCAAATTCCCGCGGGACGCGCCAAGCCGCTCGACCTTGAAGCTGGAAGAGGCCTGGCACCACTTTATCCCCCGAGACCAGTGGGACGAGCGCCTGCACAGCGACATGACCGGCGTCGACCTCGGCGCAGCGCCTGGCGGCTGGACCTGGCAACTGGTCAACCGCGGCATGCTGGTGACCGCCATCGACAACGGCCCGATGGCCGAAAGCCTGATGGATACCGGGCTGGTGCAGCACTTGATGGCCGACGGCTTCATCTACACCCCCAAGCAGCCGGTGGACTGGATGGTCTGCGACATCGTCGAGAAACCGGCGCGCAATGCGGCCCTGTTGGAAACCTGGATCGGCGAGGGACATTGCCGCGAAGCAGTGGTCAACCTGAAGTTGCCGATGAAGCAGCGTTATGCCGAAGTGAAGCGCCTACTTGAACGCATCGCGGAAGGCTTCAAGGAACGTGGCATCCGGGTGGAGATCGGCTGCAAGCAGCTGTACCACGACCGTGAAGAAGTGACCTGCCATTTGCGCCGGTTGGATGTGAAGAAGCCAAAGGCCCGGTAAACGCTGCTCAATGTAGGAGCGAGCTTGCTCGCGAAAAAACCGAGGGCGCCGCTGGCTACCTGGCGCCCCGCGTTACCGTTAAAATGCCGGCCTGTTTAGGAGTAAACCATGAGCCTGACCCCTGATTTACCCGTCGATGCCGTCCTCGACGCCACCGGCCTCAACTGCCCGGAGCCAGTGATGATGCTGCACCAGCACATCCGCGACCTGGCGCCCGGAGGCTTGCTCAAGGTGATCGCGACCGATCCGTCGACCCGTCGCGACATCCCCAAGTTCTGCGTGTTTCTCGACCATGAACTGGTGGACCAGCAGGAACAGGCCGGTACTTACCTATACTGGATCCGCAAGAAATCGGCTTAAGCCCGGCGAATCCGCTTGCGTGCGCTGCGCACCAGGCGGATCACCAACATCGCCGCGGCACAGCTCAGGCCCACGATCAGCCCCTGCCACAAGCCGCTCGGGCCTCGGGCCTGGCCCAGCCACTCGGTCAGCCCCAGCGCGTAGCCCACCGGCAAGCCCACGCCCCAATACGCAAACAACGTCAGCACCATGGTCACCCGAGTGTCCTGGTAACCACGTAGTGCGCCGGCGGCCGTGACCTGGATCGCGTCCGAGAACTGAAAGAGCGCCGCAAACACAATCAGCATCGCCGCCACCTGGATCACCAGCGGGTCCTGGGTGTAGATGGTGGCGATCTGTTCGCGAAACAGCAGCATCAGGCTGCAGGACAGGCAGGCATACACCAGCGCGGTGCCCATTCCGACACCTGCGGCAAAGCGCGCCTCACGGGGTTCTCCTCGGCCCAGGGCCTGGCCCACGCGCACGGTGACCGCCATGCTCAGGGAATAGGGAATCATGAACACCAGCGAACTGAAGTTCAGCGCGATCTGGTGCCCGGCCACCACCGTGGCGCCGAGGCTGCCGATCAGCAGCGCGATCACCGCAAAAATGCTCGACTCGGCGAACACCGCGATCCCGATGGGCAAGCCAATGCTCAACACACGCTTGATCACCGACCATTGCGGCCAGTCAAAGCGCTTGAACAGCTCGCTGCTCTGATACACCGGTGCCCAGCGGGTCCAGGCGGCCAGGCCGAGCATCATCACCCACATCACGATCGCCGT
Source organism: Pseudomonas sp. W2I6 (assembly GCF_030815935.1). Taxonomy (NCBI): domain Bacteria; kingdom Pseudomonadati; phylum Pseudomonadota; class Gammaproteobacteria; order Pseudomonadales; family Pseudomonadaceae; genus Pseudomonas; species Pseudomonas sp. W2I6. Next base: position 945,948 of record NZ_JAUSXJ010000001.1, read on the forward strand.
GGCCCAGCCGCAACCGATGCCGCCCATGGCCGGCACGCCGAAGTGGCCGTAGATAAACACATAGTTCAGCGGAATATTCAGCGCCAGCCCGCACAGGCCCATGACCATGCTCGGCCGCGTTCGGCCCAGCCCGTCGCTGAAGCAGCGCAGCACGTAGTACAGCGCAATGGCCGGCATGCCCGAAGCGATGCCGTGCAGGTAGCCCATGCAGGGCTTGATCAGCTCGGGATCGACCTTCATCAGGTGCAGGATCGGTTCGGCGCTGATCAGCAACAGCAGCGCGGTAATTCCCACCACCAGTGCCAGCCACATCGACTGGCGCACCAGCGGGCCGATTTCACCGTGGGTGCCGGCACCAAAGCGCTGGGCGACTTTCGGCGTGGTGGCCAACAGGGTGCCGGTCATCAGCAGGTACACCGGGATCCAGATGGAGTTGCCCAGGGCGACCGCCGCCAGGTCTCGGGAGCTGACACGCCCGGCCATCACGGCATCGACGAACCCCATGGCGGTGGTCGCCAGTTGCCCGATCATGATCGGCAGCGCCAGGGCCAGCAGGTTGCGCACTTCAAGGCTGACGCGGGCGGGGCGAGAAAGGGCGGTGGTGGTTGTGGCAGTGTTCACGTACAGATGTCCGATAGGGGGAGCGCAGGACGGCGCATTCTACGCCTTGACGTGTTGGTCAGGAAAAAACCTGTGTTGTGGATTTGTAAACACATCCCCGCGCATATATAGCGTTTTGTGGTGAGGGCGCTTGCTGTGGCGAGGGAGCTTGCTCCCGCTGGGCTGCGCAGCAGCCCCAGAACGGGCAACCGATGTGTACCTGAAAAAACACGGTGCTGCATTTGGGAGCGCTGCGCACTCCAGCGGGAGCAAGCTCCCTCGCCACAAGGAAAACCGCTGTACACTGCTGATCCGCGAAAGGAGCCTGCCATGCTGATTGTTGCCGACGAAAATATCCCGCTGCTCGATGCATTCTTTGAAGGATTCGGCGAGATTCGCCGGGTTCCGGGCCGGTCCATCGACCGCGCGACGATCGAGCAGGCCGATGTGCTGCTGGTGCGTTCAGTGACCAACGTCAACCGGGCCTTGCTCGAAGGCACGCCGGTGCGGTTTGTCGGCACCTGCACCATCGGCACTGATCACCTCGACCTCGATTACTTCCAGCGCGCCGGCATCCAGTGGTCCAGCGCCCCCGGCTGCAATGCCCGTGGCGTGGTCGACTATGTGCTGGGCAGCCTGCTGACCCTGGCCGAGATCGAAGGCGCCGACCTGGCCCAGCGCACCTACGGTGTGGTGGGTGCTGGTGAAGTCGGCGGGCGTCTGGTCAAGGTGCTCAAGGCGTTGGGCTGGAACGTGCTGGTGTGCGACCCGCCCCGGCAGATCGCCGAGGACGGTGATTACGTCAGCCTGGAGCAGATCGTCGAGCAGTGCGATGTGATCAGTCTGCACACGCCGCTGAGCAAGTCCGGCAACGGCTCCACCTGGCACTTGTTCGACCGCGAGCGCCTCAACCAGCTCAAGCCCGGTGCCTGGCTGATCAACGCCAGCCGCGGCCCGGTGGTGGACAACGCCGCCCTCAAGGAGGTGCTGCTGGCGCGCGAAGACCTGCAGGCCGTGCTGGATGTGTGGGAAGGCGAGCCCCAGGTGGACGTCGACCTGGCCGACCTGTGTGTACTGGCCACCCCGCATATCGCCGGCTACAGCCTGGACGGCAAGCAGCGCGGCACGGCGCAGATCTATCAGGCGTTTTGCCGGCATCTTGGTCAGGACCCGACGATTCAATTGAGCGACTTGCTGCCGGAGCCGTGGCTGGCCGAAGTCAGCCTCAATGCCAATACCGATCCGGCCTGGGCCCTGGCGACCCTGTGCCGCAGCGTGTACGACCCGCGCCGTGATGACGCGGATTTCCGCCGCAGCCTGGTAGGCACAGTGGATGAGCAGCGCAAGGCCTTCGACCTGTTGCGCAAGCACTACCCCGAGCGGCGTGAGATTGACGGCTTGAAAGTGCGGATCAACGGCGAGTCTGCCGCCTTGTCGAACATCGTGGCGGCATTGGGCGCACAGGCAATCTGAAGGCATAAAAAACCCGGCCATCAAGGCCGGGTTTAAGAGAGCGTGGGCGAATCAGCCTCGCTTGGCAGGCTTGACCAATTTCTGTTCCAGTTCGGCGCACGCGCTCTGGATCATTTCTTCGGTGATTTGCACTTCGCGGCCCTGAGCGTCGATGTACGAGCAAGGCAACTGCTGCGGTTGGCGGATCACTTGAATTTTGGCGTTGCTGCTGTTTTGCAAGGACATGGCCCGTCTCCTCATCAGGTTGTGTACCTACTTTAAAACCCCCGCGTGACCGCGTTGTTACAACTCCTTGCGCGGCCCGCAGATCGAATGCCCAGTCCAGCAGAAACCGATACAAATTTCCAGCCGGTCCTTAGACCGATAGCCTCTAGGGCCTAGGTTCGGTGAGCATAATTAACCTGACTCATTGTGATTCGCTCAAGTTCCCCCCATGTAGCTATGCAGGTTCCCGTCTCCAACCTTCAGGTGAAACCCTCCATGCTCTCAGCCCGTCAACGCCGCGCGATTCGCCTGGCCAGTCGCTTCGTCGCTCCCTACCGCTGGCAGGCCCTGGGCGCCTTGTTGGCGCTGATCGTCACCGCCGGCATTACCTTGTCCATGGGCCAGGGTATTCGCCTGCTGGTGGACCAGGGGTTCATGACCCAGTCGCCGCACCTGCTCAACCAATCCATCGGTCTGTTCATGATCCTGGTGCTGGGCCTGGCGGTGGGCACCTTTGCGCGGTTTTACCTGGTGTCGTGGATCGGCGAGCGGGTGGTGGCGGACATCCGGCGGCAGGTGTTCAACCACTTGATCTACCTGCATCCGGGCTTCTACGAAAACAACCGCAGCTCGGAAATCCAGTCCCGGCTGACCACCGACACCACCTTGCTGCAATCGGTGATCGGCTCCTCGCTGTCGCTGTTCCTGCGCAACGCCTTGATGGTGATCGGCGGGATCGTGCTGCTGTTTGTCACCAACCCCAAGCTCACCAGCATCGTCGTGATAGCGCTGCCACTGGTGCTGGCGCCGATCCTGATCTTCGGCCGCCGGGTGCGCAGCCTGTCGCGCCAGAGCCAGGACCGCATCGCCGATGTCGGCAGCTATGTGTCCGAAACCCTCGGCCAGATCAAGACCGTGCAGGCCTACAACCACCAGGTCCAGGACGAACAGCGCTTCGCGCTGACGGTGGAAGAGGCCTTCACCACCGCCCGCAAACGCATCGTGCAGCGCGCCTGGCTGATTACCCTGGTGATCATGCTGGTGCTGGGCGCCGTGGGCGTGATGCTCTGGGTCGGCGGCATGGACGTGATCGGCGGGCGCATTTCCGGTGGTGAGCTGGCGGCGTTCGTGTTCTACAGCCTGATCGTCGGCAGTGCCGTCGGTACCTTGAGTGAAGTGTTGGGCGAGTTGCAGCGCGCCGCCGGTGCGGCGGAGCGGATTGGCGAATTGCTGCAGTCGAGCAATGAGATCAAGGCGCCCGAAGCCAACGTGATCGAGCTGCCGGAGCGGGTCAGCGGCCGCCTGGAAATCCAGGATTTGCGCTTCTCCTATCCGTCGCGCCCGGATCGTTTTGCCATCGACGGCTTGAGCCTGAGCATCAATGCAGGCGAAACCCTGGCCCTGGTCGGTCCGTCCGGCGCGGGTAAATCGACGATGTTCGATCTGTTGCTGCGTTTCTACGATCCCCAGCAAGGCCGCATCCTGCTTGAAGGCCACCCGCTGACCGAGCTGGATCCGCTGGACCTGCGCCGCTGTTTCGCCCTGGTGTCCCAGAGCCCGGCGCTGTTTTTCGGCAGCGTTGAGGAGAACATCCGCTACGGCGATCCGACGGCCACCTTTGCCCAGGTCGAGGAGGCGGCGCGCATCGCCCACGCCCACGACTTCATTTTGCAAATGCCCGACGGCTACCAGACCCACCTGGGCGACGGCGGCATGGGCCTTTCGGGCGGCCAGCGCCAACGCCTGGCCATCGCCCGGGCCTTGTTGGTGGATGCACCGATCCTGCTGCTGGACGAAGCCACCAGCGCGCTGGACGCCCAGAGCGAACACCTGATCCAGCAGGCGCTGCCGCAGTTGATGGAAGGGCGCACCACCCTGGTCATCGCCCACCGGCTGGCCACCGTGAAGAATGCCGACCGGATTGCCGTGATGGACCAGGGCAAGCTGGTGGCGGTGGGGACGCATCAGCAACTGATCGCCAGCAATCCGCTGTATGCACGGCTGGCGGCGTTGCAGTTCAGTGATGGTGAGTCGACCACCCACTGATTCACCGCCCACAAAAAATGCCCGCATCTCTCAATGCGGGCATTTTTTATGGGACGCGTTACTTACTGATCATCAAAATACCGCTCATGCCAATCCACCAGCGGCTGCGGTGCATTGAGCTTCTGCCCGTAGATCACCGAATAAGACAGCACGTTCTGCACATACTGGCGGGTTTCGTCGAACGGGATGCTTTCCACCCACACATCGAAACTCAGGTGATCGGCGCCGCGCAGCCATTGGCGTACACGGCCCGGGCCGGCGTTGTAGGCGGCGGTGGCGAGCACGCGGTTGCCGTTGAACTGGGCGTGGACCTGGCTCAGGTAGGCGGCGCCGAGCTGGATGTTCTTGTCCGGGTCGAGCACCTGCTGTTGCGAAGCCAGCGGGATGCTGAACTTTCGCGCAGTCTCCTTGGCGGTGCCTGGCATCAGTTGCATCAGGCCGGTGGCACCGACGCCGGAACGCGCGTCGTCCATGAAGGCGCTTTCCTGGCGGGTGATTGCAAATACCCAGCTGGAATGCACGCCGCGGACCTTGGCTTCGCGCACCAGGGTGTCGCGGTGGGCCATCGGGAAGCGGATGTCCAGGTCGTCCCAGTACTGCGCCTGGCTGATGGTGCGGATCGCCGGGAAGTACCACTTCATGTCGTAGGCCAGCTTGGCCTGGGCGACCATTTCGTCGCGGTTGAAGTGCCGGCTGACGTGGTACCACTCGCGGCGGCCATCAACGATCTGGCCACGGGCGTAGAACTCCAGGGCGCGGCGCACGCCCGGTGTGTTGCGTACCTTGTTCATCAGCGCCTGGCTCATCACCAGTGGCTTGTTGTTCAGTTGGTACGGGGACTGGGAGCGATCCGCCGCCAGGAAACCGTAAAAGTCTCGTTCCTTGGCCAGACCCTTGTACATCACCAGGGCTTGCGGGTTCTTCGGCTCTGCCAGTTCCAGGCTGCGGGCCTGCCAGTAGCGCCAGCGGTTGGTGGTGGCCAAATCCTGGGGCAGCTTGCGGGTCAACTGGTAGGCGTCTTCCCAGCGGGCCAGGCGCAACAGCAGGCGCAGGCGCCATTCGGAAACGGTGTTGTCCCGCAATTCCGGATCGTATTTGGTCATCACGTCGAGGGCACGCGGGTCGTAGCGACGCGCCAGGGTCAGGCCGATTTCCCGGGCGATCGACACTTTTTCGTCACGAGAGAAGTGCATGCTGCTGGCATAACCGTCGAGCAGGGCCATGGCCTTGTCCGGGTCCTGGCGTGCCAGGCGGCGCAGGCCCAGTCCTACGGCATCGGACATGGCTTCGTTGGCCGGCAGGAAGCGCGATGGGTCGCCGAGCATGTCGGGCTTCTGCGCCACGTCCACCATCAGGCGGCCCTGGGCGCCGAGGGTCGGCAGGGTCTTCACCAGGCTGTTGGCCAACGGATAGTTGCGGGCTTCGGCGGCCAGCTTGGCGCGGTCCCAGATCTTCTGTTCGGTCAGTTGGCCGTCGGCGGCCCACTGGCCAAAGGTGGCATCACAGGCCGCAGGCTGGGATTTACCGGTCAGCCACAGCTTCTCGGTGGTTTTATAGCCTTCGGCTTTTTGGTTGTGGGTCAGCTGGAATTGGCCATGGAGGCAGTCCAGTTCGACGAAATTGAGTTTGGCGTCGTAGTACTTTTCAAAGGTTTGCCAGTCGCCACGGTCGGCCAGCCAGCGCAACCAGCGCAGTTTCATCCAGTTGGCCTGGGGCAGGTCGCCGTTCTTGGCGAGGAATTGTTCGATCTCCTCGTTGCTGGCGGTTTTCAGCCGCGCGGTCAGCTCGTCGTAGGCGAGGTACGGCGTCAACGGGTAGTCGGCCAGGGCCTGGCTGTATTGGAAATACGGGCCGCTGTCGCCTTTGGCGAGGGCTCGTTTGGCTTCATCGTAATATTGACGTTGGGTGGTGAGGTCCACGGCCTGGGCGGATTGAACGGCGGTGGCAGAAAGAAGCAGACAAGATAAAAAGCTGAAAAGGCGACTGCGCATGAGACGTCCGTGCAGAGGAATCTGGACTAGTGCCGACGTCGCCGACACTGATTGCCCCTAGCTTAGCCTTTTGCCCGCAACCGGTGAAAGCTTTGCCGGTCGCTTCGTTCAAGTTCATCTGAAATGTCCAACAGAACGTGTCAGCGGCGAAAATGCCGGCCGCCTCGAGCCCTAAGTCAGGTAGAATGCGCGCCCAGTTTTTGGAGAAGCGTATGACCCTGCTCAAATTCAGCGATGTGTCCCTTGCTTTCGGCGCTATGCCGTTGTTGGACAAGGTGTCCTGGCAGATCGCCCGTGGTGAGCGGGTGTGCATCATCGGCCGCAACGGCACCGGCAAGTCCAGCATGATGAAGCTGGTAAAAGGCGACCAGAAGCCCGATGACGGCTCTGTCTGGCGCGCCCCGGGCCTCAAGATTGGCGAATTGCCGCAAGAATTGCCGGTGGCCGACGGACGGACAGTGTTCGACGTGGTTGCCGAAGGCCTCGACGGCGTGGGCGCACTGCTCGCCGAATACCATCACCTGGCGCAGAACTGCGTCACCGAAGCCGACCTGGACAAGTTGATGCACGTCCAGCAAGACCTCGAAGCCCGCGACGGCTGGCGCTTGCAGCAATTGGTCGACAGCACCCTGAGTCGCCTGCAACTGCCCGCCGACAAGACCCTCGCCGAGTTGTCCGGCGGCTGGCGTCGCCGCGTCCTGCTGGCCCAGGCCCTGGTTTCCGAGCCGGATCTGTTGCTGCTCGACGAACCGACCAACCACCTGGACATCGGCGCAATCGCCTGGCTTGAAGAAGCCCTCAAGGATTTCCAGGGCGCCGTGCTGTTCATCACGCACGACCGTTCTTTCCTGCAAAACCTCGCCACACGCATCCTCGAACTGGATCGTGGCGGCCTGATCGACTGGAATGGCGACTACGCCAGCTTCCTTGTGCATAAAGAAGCTGCACTGTCCGCCGAAGAAACCGCCAATGCGCTGTTTGACAAAAAATTGGCCCAGGAAGAAGTCTGGATCCGCCAGGGCATCAAGGCCCGCCGCACCCGTAACGAAGGCCGCGTACGTGCCCTGAAAGCCCTGCGTGTCGAGCGCAGCGAGCGCCGTGAACGCACCGGCAAGGCCAATATCCAGCTGGACACCGCCGACAAGTCGGGCAAGCAAGTGATGGTGCTGGAAAACGTCAGCTTCCATCACCCGGACGGCCCGTTCCTGATCAAGGACTTCTCCATGGTCCTGCAGCGCGGCGACCGTATCGGCCTGCTCGGCGCCAACGGTACCGGCAAGACCACCTTGCTCAAGCTGATGCTCAACGGCCTGCAACCCACCAGCGGTACCGTGGAAGAGGGCACGCGCATCGACGTGGCCTACTTCGACCAGCTGCGCCACCAGTTGGACCTGGAAAAAACCGTGATCGACAACGTCGCCGAAGGTCGCGACTTTATCGACATCGACGGCCAGAGCCGCCACGTGCTGAGCTACCTGGGCGACTTCCTGTTCAGCCCGCAGCGTGCACGTACGCCGGTCAAGGCCTTGTCCGGTGGTGAGCGTGCGCGCCTGCTGCTGGCCAAGTTGTTCAGCAAGCCAGCCAACCTGCTGGTACTCGACGAACCGACCAACGACCTCGACGTGGAAACCCTGGAACTGCTGGAAGAGGTCCTGCTCACCTTCAACGGCACCGTGCTGATGGTCAGTCACGACCGGGCATTCCTCGATAACGTGGTCACCAGCACCCTGGTCTTCGAAGGCGAAGGCAAGGTGCGTGAATACGTCGGTGGTTACCAGGACTGGCTGCGCCAGGGCGGCTCGCCGCGCCTGCTGGGCGTGACCGAGAGCAAGTCCGGCAAGGCTGACTTGACCTCGGCCGTGGTTGCTCCAGTGGCTGCTGCTCCGGCACCAGCCCAGGAAGCACCTGCTGCGAAGAAGAAGCTCAGCTACAAGCTGCAACGTGAGCTGGAAGCACTGCCGGGTGATATCGACGCCAAGGAACAGCAGATTGCTGCCGTTGAAGCTGAAATGGCTGATGCGGGTTTCTACCTGCGTCCGGCTGCAGAAACCGCCAAGGTGATTGCATCCCTCGAGCAGCTTAACAGCGAGCTTGAAGCCCTGGTTGAACGCTGGGCCGAGCTGGATGCCTGAGTGATTCAAGCGCAATAAAAAACCCGGCGCTCATTTGTATGAGCGCCGGGTTTTTTGTATGAAGCGCGGTTCAGATGTGGGAGCGGGCTTGCGCGCGAATGCGGTGTGTCAGTCCATATATTTGTCGACTGATCCACCGCTTTCGCGAGCAAGCCCGCTCCCACACAAGCCCGCTCCCACATTGGATTGCCGTTGGTCTTACGAGCTCTTGACCAGTTTCACGGCCAGCACATCGCAAGGTGCGCCGTGCAGCACGTCATTGGCGGTGGAGCCCAGCAGCAAGGCCAGGCCGTGACGGCCGTGGCTGCCGACCACGATCAGGTCGCAACCTTGCTCCTTGGCCAGGTGGTGGATTTCCTGGCGCGGCTGGCCGTAGGTCAGGTGGCTCTGGTCTTTTTTCAGGGCAGGGTACTTGTTGATCAGCCGGTCAAGGCGTTCCTTGGCCTGGTCGAACTGCTGCTGTTGCAGTTGGGAAAGGTCCATCGGCACATCGCCGCCAAAGGCCATGGCCATCGGTTCGACGATATGCACCAGGGACAGCTTCACCGAGTCGCCTGCAAGGCCTACGGCCCGCTTGATCACGGGGTCGCATTCTTCGGTCAGGTCCACGGCGACCAGAATATGTTCGTAGGGCATGAGGAGTCCTCCAAGGGAAAGCGATAAGTTCAGTATGGCTGGTTTCAAGCGGATGGGGTTGCGTCAGGTCAAATCCGCTCATCAAGAAATTCGGGAGTACACATATGACGGTCTGGATAGTGGTGTCAATCCTTGCGCTGGTTTTAAGCCCCCTGGCGTGGCTGCGTCCTTCGCGCCATTCGAGCGGGCGCATGGCTTTGCGCATGGAGGCGCGGCGCATTGGCCTGGCCATGCAACTGACGCCCCAGGAATGGCCACACTGGCTCAAGCACGAGCCGCCAAGCCCGTGTGCCCAGTATCACCGGCCACGGCGTGGCACCACGCGGGTGACCTGGAGTTATTGGCAGTTGGAGCCGGGGGTTTGGGTCAATCAGTGGCAGGAAACCTGCGTCGATGAAAAGTTGTTGCCACATTTTGCGACGCTGCCGGCGAACGTCTACAAAGTCGAAGCCGACAAGCAAATGATCACCCTGTACTGGGGCGAGAAGGGCGAGTTGAGCGTGTTGCAGGACATTGACGCGGTGCTCAAGGCGCTGGCCTGAGATTCCTGCGGGCATTAAAAAGCCCGAAAGCATCATCGGGCTGGAGTTGGCCAGGCAGGCCGGTAATTCGTTTTACGTGCCGCTAGCCTAGCCGCATATTCGGTTCTGTACAGCCCTTTAAATCAAAATTCACATTATTGATTTCGCGAATGATTAAACATTGGCGGGGCGATGCCGGCTGCCCCGGGTTCTGAAATGACTGAAAAGTCGCGTTTTTGCGGCCCTTTCGAGCGATTGACAATTCTTCGGATTTGGCTGAAGGTGACGTACCCAAATCAAACGGGCGTATGAATTGAGCGTTTGTCTTTCAGACCGTTCGTACAGAATCCCGACTATCGCGTTGGCGGGTGTGCCTGGCAAATTGGCGTTAGCATCGACGGAAACGTCAGTGCCTACGCTGAATCCTGCGTCCGACGTGTACTGTTCAGCTTCCATATCGTGGAGATCAGTTGATGATTTACGAAGGTAAAGCCATCACGGTTAAGGCTCTTGAAAGTGGCATCGTCGAATTGAAATTCGACCTCAAGGGTGAGTCCGTCAACAAGTTCAACCGTCTAACCCTGAATGAATTGCGTCAGGCCGTAGACACCATCAAAGCAGATGCTTCGGTCAAGGGCGTGATCGTCTCCAGCGGCAAGGACGTGTTCATCGTCGGCGCTGACATCACCGAATTCGTCGACAACTTCAAGCTGCCCGATGCCGAGCTTGTGGCTGGCAACCTCGAAGCCAACAAGATTTTCAGCGATTTCGAAGACCTCAACGTGCCGACCGTTGCCGCGATCAATGGCATCGCCCTGGGCGGCGGTCTGGAAATGTGCCTGGCCGCCGACTTCCGCGTGATGTCTGCCACCGCGAAAATCGGCCTGCCGGAAGTCAAGCTGGGCATCTACCCAGGCTTCGGCGGTACCGTGCGCCTGCCGCGCATCATCGGTGCCGACAATGCCATCGAGTGGATTGCCGCCGGCAAGGAAAACCGTGCTGAAGACGCGCTGAAAGTCGGCGCCGTGGATGCTGTGGTGGCTCCCGACAAGCTGGCAGAAGCCGCGCTGAACCTGATCAAGGGCGCCATCAGCGGCGAATTTGACTACAAGGCCAAGCGTCAGCCAAAGCTGGAAAAACTCAAGCTCAACGCCATCGAACAGATGATGTCGTTCGAAACCGCCAAGGGTTTCGTGGCTGGCCAGGCCGGCCCGAACTACCCGGCGCCGGTTGAAGCGATCAAGACCATCCAGAAGGCCGCGAACTTCGGTCGCGACAAAGCCCTGGAAGTCGAAGCCGCTGGTTTCGTCAAACTGGCCAAGACCTCTGCCGCGCAGAGCTTGATCGGTCTGTTCCTGAACGATCAGGAACTGAAGAAAAAGGCCAAGGCCTACGACGAAATCGCTCGCGACGTGAAACAGGCTGCCGTACTCGGCGCCGGTATCATGGGCGGCGGTATCGCTTATCAGTCGGCGTCCAAAGGCACGCCGATCCTGATGAAAGACATCAACGAGCACGGCATCGAGCAGGGTCTGGCAGAAGCCGCGAAACTGCTGGTAGGTCGCGTTGATAAAGGCCGCATGACTGCAGCGAAAATGGCTGAAGTGCTTAACGGCATTCGTCCGACCCTGTCCTACGGTGATTTCGGCCACGTCGACCTGGTGGTCGAAGCGGTTGTCGAGAACCCGAAGGTCAAGCAGGCGGTACTGGCTGAAGTTGAAGCCCAGGTGAAAGAAGACACGATCCTGGCGTCCAACACCTCGACCATTTCCATCACCTTGCTGGCCAAGGCCCTCAAGCGTCCGGAAAACTTCGTCGGCATGCACTTCTTCAACCCGGTGCACATGATGCCGCTGGTGGAAGTGATCCGTGGCGAGAAGTCCAGCGAGCTGGCCGTTGCCACCACCGTTGCCTACGCCAAGAAAATGGGCAAGAACCCGATCGTCGTCAATGACTGCCCGGGCTTCCTGGTCAACCGCGTACTGTTCCCGTACTTCGGCGGTTTCGCCAAGCTGGTCAGCGCCGGTGTGGACTTCGTGCGCATCGACAAGGTCATGGAAAAATTCGGCTGGCCAATGGGCCCGGCGTACCTGATGGACGTGGTCGGCATCGACACCGGCCACCACGGTCGCGACGTAATGGCTGAAGGCTTCCCGGACCGCATGAAAGACGACCGCCGCTCGGCGATCGACGCGCTCTACGAAGCCAAGCGCCTGGGCCAGAAGAATGGCAAGGGCTTCTACGCCTACGAGACCGACAAGAAGGGCAAGCAGAAGAAAGTGGCCGACCCATCGGTTCACGAAGTACTCGCGCCGGTCATCTACGAACAGCGTGAAGTGTCCGACGAGGACATCGTCAACTGGATGATGATCGCCCTGTGCCTGGAAACCGTGCGCTGCCTGGAAGACGGCATCGTTGAAACCGCAGCCGAGGCCGACATGGGCCTGGTCTACGGTATTGGTTTCCCTCCATTCCGTGGTGGTGCGCTGCGTTACATCGATTCCATCGGTGTGGCCGAGTTCGTTGCCCTGGCTGATCAATACGCTGATCTGGGCCCGCTGTACCACCCGACTGCGAAGCTGCGCGAGATGGCCAAGAACGGCCAGAGCTTCTTCGGTTAAGTGCCCAGACGACTAGAGCGAGAATATTTATGAGCTTGAATCCAAGAGACGTCGTGATTGTCGACTTCGGTCGTACTCCGATGGGCCGCTCCAAGGGCGGCATGCACCGCAACACCCGTGCCGAAGACATGTCGGCGCACCTGATCAGCAAATTGCTGGAACGCAACGTCAAGGTCGACCCGAACGAAGTCGAAGACGTGATCTGGGGCTGCGTCAACCAGACCCTGGAGCAGGGCTGGAACATCGCCCGCATGGCTTCCCTGATGACGCAGATCCCGCACACCGCTGCCGGCCAGACCGTCAGCCGGCTGTGTGGCTCGTCCATGAGCGCGCTGCACACCGCTGCCCAAGCGATCATGACCGGTAACGGTGATGTGTTCGTGGTTGGCGGCGTGGAGCACATGGGCCACGTCAGCATGATGCACGGTGTGGATCCGAACCCGCACATGTCCCTGTACGCGGCGAAAGCCTCGGGCATGATGGGCCTCACCGCTGAAATGCTTGGCAAAATGCACGGCATTACCCGCGAAGCCCAGGATGCATTCGGCCTGCGTTCCCACCAGTTGGCCCACAAGGCCACCGTGGAAGGCAAGTTCAAGGATGAAATCATCCCGATGAACGGCTACGACGAGAACGGTTTCCTGAAACTGTTCGACTACGACGAAACCATTCGTCCGGACACCACCCTGGAAAGCCTGGCGGCCCTGAAGCCGGCCTTCAATCCAAAGGGCGGCACCGTGACAGCCGGTACTTCGTCGCAGATCACTGACGGTGCTTCGTGCATGATCGTGATGTCGGCCCAGCGTGCCCAGGACCTGGGCATCCAGCCGATGGCCGTGATTCGTTCGATGGCAGTCGCAGGTGTGGACCCGGCAATCATGGGCTATGGTCCAGTACCGGCCACACAAAAAGCATTGAAGCGCGCAGGCCTGACTATCTCCGACATCGACTTCTTCGAGCTCAACGAAGCTTTCGCCGCACAGGCCCTGCCAGTGCTGAAAGATTTGAAAGTGCTCGACAAGATGAACGAGAAGGTTAACCTGCACGGCGGCGCGATTGCCTTGGGTCACCCGTTTGGGTGTTCCGGCGCTCGTATCTCCGGCACGTTGCTGAACGTGATGAAGCAAAATGGCGGCAACCTTGGGGTTGCAACCATGTGCATTGGCCTCGGCCAAGGCATCTCCACCGTCTTCGAACGTATCTAAACGTTTCGTTGACGGAAGCCGGGGCCCAGTGCCCCGGTTTTTGTTTTTTGGAATTTTTTATATTTTTTTTTAACAAATTTTGTAAGAGGACCAGAGCATGAAAGTCGAACCAGGGCTCTACCAGCATTATAAAGGTCCGCAGTACCGCGTTTTTAATGTGGCGCGGCATTCCGAGACCGAAGAGGAAGTGGTGTTTTACCAAGCACTGTATGGCGATTACGGCTTTTGGGTGCGTCCCTTGAGCATGTTCCTTGAGACCGTCGAAGTTGACGGCGAACAGGTCCCGCGCTTTGCTTTGATGCAGGCCGAACCCAGCCTTTTTTCCGTGCAATAAAGGCAGGCCGCGCAGAATGCTGCGCTTGACCTCACCTTGTTGCCACTATATATAGCGTTGCCGCGTCAGGCGCCAACCGCCTTTCACTTCTCGAATTCAGGAATTTTCCGATCCATGGGCAAATCGCTGGTCATTGTGGAATCCCCGGCTAAGGCCAAGACCATCAACAAGTACTTGGGTAACGAGTACGTGGTGAAGTCGAGTATCGGCCATATCCGAGACCTGCCCACCAGCGGTTCGGCTAGCGCCAGCAAGGAGCCTGCCGCCAAGCGTGGCAAGGCGGCTGCGGGCGAAGGTCCGGTGCTCACGCCTAAAGAGAAAGCGCGCAAGCAGCTGGTCTCGCGCATGGGTGTCGATCCCGATCATGGCTGGAAAGCCAAGTACGAGATCCTCCCGGGCAAGGAAAAGGTCATCGAAGAGCTGCGCCGGCTCGCCAAGGATGCTGACACCATCTATCTCGCAACCGACTTGGACCGCGAAGGGGAGGCTATTGCCTGGCACCTGCGGGAAGCCATCGGGGGTGACGACAGCCGCTACAAGCGCGTGGTGTTCAACGAAATTACCAAGAAGGCGATCCAGGAAGCCTTCTCCAAGCCGGGCGAACTGGACATTGACCGCGTCAATGCCCAGCAGGCCCGTCGCTTCCTCGACCGCGTCGTGGGTTACATGGTCTCGCCGCTGCTGTGGGCGAAAATCGCCCGTGGCCTGTCCGCCGGCCGTGTGCAATCGGTTGCGGTAAAGCTGGTGGTGGAGCGTGAGCGCGAGATTCGTGCGTTCAACCCTGAAGAATATTGGGAAGTGCACGCTGACCTGGGCACTGCCAAGGGCAACAACGTACGCTTTGAAGTGGCCCGCGAGAAAGGCGAGGCCTTCAAGCCGCTCAACGAAGCCCAGGCCATGGCCGCGCTGGAGAAGCTCAAGGCTTCCAGCTACAGCATCGTCAAGCGTGAAGACAAGCCCACCAGCAGCAAGCCGTCGGCGCCGTTCATCACCTCCACCCTGCAACAGGCTGCGAGCAACCGCCTGGGCTTCGGGGTGAAGAAGACCATGATGATGGCCCAGCGCCTGTATGAAGCGGGCTACATCACGTATATGCGTACCGACTCCACCAACCTGTCGCAAGACGCGGTGGCGATGGCGCGCACTTATATTGAAAGCGAATTCGGCAAGAAGTACCTGCCGGAGAAGCCGAACGTCTACAGCAGCAAGGAAGGCGCACAAGAGGCTCACGAAGCGATTCGTCCCTCCGACGCCAACACCGAGCCAAGCAAGCTGAGCGGCATGGAGCGCGACGCTGAGCGCCTCTACGAGCTGATCTGGCGCCAGTTCCTGGCGTGCCAGATGCTGCCGGCGCAATACCTGTCGACGACTGTCAGCGTGGGTGCTGGTGACTTCGAGCTGCGCGCCAAGGGCCGTATCCTCAAGTTCGACGGTTACACCCGCGTGATGCCGCAAATCGCCAAGCCGGGCGACGACGATGTGCTGCCTGACATGGCTCAGGGCGATGTGTTGAAGCTGATCAAGCTCGACCCGTCCCAGCACTTCACCAAGCCGCCGGCGCGTTATTCGGAAGCGAGCCTGGTCAAGGAGATGGAAAAACGCGGTATCGGTCGTCCTTCGACCTATGCGGCGATCATTTCCACCATCCAGGACCGCGGCTACGTCGCCTTGCACAACCGTCGTTTCTACTCGGAAAAGATGGGCGACATCGTCACCGAGCGCCTGTCCGAGAGCTTCTCCAACCTGATGGACTACGGCTTCACCGCCGGCATGGAAGAGAACCTCGATGACGTGGCCCAGGGCGAACGCGACTGGAAAAACGTGCTCGACGAGTTCTACGGCGACTTCAAGAAGAAACTTGAAGTAGCAGAAAGCGCCGAGAACGGCATGCGTGCCAACCAGCCGGTGATGACGGACATTCCGTGCCTCACCTGCGGCCGCCCGATGCAGATTCGTACCGCCTCCACCGGTGTGTTCCTCGGTTGCTCGGGTTACAGCCTGCCGCCGAAAGAGCGCTGCAAGGCCACCGTCAACCTGGTGCCGGGCGATGAAATCGCGGCCGATGACGAGGGTGAATCCGAGTCACTGGTATTGCGTGGCAAGCACCGTTGCCCGATCTGCAGCACGGCAATGGATGCCTACCTGCTGGACGAGAAGCACAAGCTGCACATCTGCGGTAACAACCCGGATTGCAACGGCTACGAGATCGAAGAAGGCACTTACCGCATCAAGGGCTACGAAGGCCCGAGCCTGGAATGCGACAAGTGCGGCAGCGAGATGCAGCTCAAGACCGGCCGTTTCGGCAAGTTCTTCGGTTGCACCAACCCGACGTGCAAGAACACCCGCAAACTGCTGAAAAGCGGTGACGCGGCGCCGCCGAAGATGGACCCGGTGAAGATGCCTGAGCTCAAGTGCGAGAAGGTCAACGACACCTACATCCTGCGTGATGGTGCTTCGGGGCTGTTCCTGGCTGCCAGCCAGTTCCCGAAAAACCGTGAGACCCGTGCACCGCTGGTGATGGAGATCGTGCCCCACAAGGACGAGATCGATCCGAAGTACCACTTCCTCTGCGAAGCGCCGAAGAAGGACCCGGACGGTCGCCCGTCCGTAATCCGCTACAGCCGCAAGACCAAGGAGCAGTACGTGCAGACCGAAGTGGAAGGCAAGCCTACCGGCTGGAAAGCGTTCTACGACGGTGGCAAGTGGAAGGTCGAGGACAAGCGCCAGGGCGCTTGATACGATCAGCTACATGCACAAAGGCCGCCTTGATAGGCGGCCTTTTTTTGCGCTTGCAGTGGCCTTGGCTGATCCGTGACACTGTTCAGCCAGCATCACGCCTTATTCGTTGTGGAGACTGCCTTCATGGCCAACGAACTCTATACCCGTACCAACCAGAAAATTTACTTCGCGGGTTTGTCCCTGGAAGCCCTTGGCCGTGCCGAGGAAGGAAAGGAGATGAACGCTATCGCGCTGGTACAGGCCGGGCGTGAAGCCGCGCTGTTCCACCTGTATGGCGCCTTGCTTGGCTTGTGCCATGAGATTGCCGGGTTCTACCGTCTGCCGCAGGCCGGCTCGCCGCGTGCGGAAATGATCATCCACCGGGATGTGCTGGAGTCCATGGCCATCCCGGAGTTGGCCGAACTGGTGGAGATGGCGCAAAGCCCGGACAGTTGGCTGGCGCGCTTGCTGGTAGCCCACGCGGAGATGTTCCAGCCGCCACGGGTGAAGCACACGCCCAAAGGCGATGTGACCCAGCCGCTGATCGTGGCCGTAAGCCTGGACGAAGAAGGACCCGAGCCGTTGAGCCGGGAAGAGCTGGAAAGCTGGCGGCAGGAGCTGAAGAAGTTGGCCATTCGGTTTCGGGATGGATTGAACGAGTGTTGAAGGCTTCTCGCTGACGCCTACCGCTCTTAGTTGCGAGGGAGCTTGCTCCCGCTGGGTTGCGAAGCAGCCCCAAGGCTTTTCAGGCCTGGCAGTGTCAGCTGTCGGAGGGCCGCGGCTCAGCCCAATGCGGGCAAGCCCGCTCGCCACAAGACTGATATAATGCCGGCCTTTCGTGGAGAACAGACTTTTATGCCAACGTCCTTTCTGGAAATTGTTGAGTTGCCCGACGGCCGAATCGAGCTGCGCCGGGCTGAGGACGAGGGTTCTCTGGTGATCTTGGATTTTTCCGAGGACGCAAAAGCGTTCCTGCAGGGCCAGCACGTGGAAGTGGCAAAAGCCATGTTGAGCGTAGGTGTGCAGATGGCGGGACGCCTGGCTGAAGGCGAACCGGAAAAGGAAGACGGCCCGCGGATTCTTCACTGAGTCCGTCTGTCGACTTTTTTACAGGCTTCAATTGTGCAGATCGGCTTCTCAATTCTGAAGAAGCCTCGCGTCATGGCGGATCCTGACAGCTGTCAGTTACCCGCGTATCGTTTTATCCCAACCGAATGTTCAAGCTTTGCGCATCACCTGTGCGGGCGGCGCTGATCAGTTGCTGCCTGGCCGCTGTGGTCAGCGGGTTCAGCCAGCTGACCACCGTATGGCTACGGCCCAGGCGCAAGGCTTCGCAGGTCAACTGCTGGGCGCTTTGAGCACCACGGGGTTGCAGCAACAGGATGCGTTCGCGGTTCAGGCCGGCATCCCGCAACCAGGCCTGGGTCAGGCTGGATGGCGGGGCGATCAGCGTCAGCCAGCGGGCGTCCTGTTCCTCGCTCAGTTCGCGAAGGATCGGCGCCAACAGGCTCAGGCAGTTCCCGGCAGCACCGCGCAACGACAGTTCACTGAACGCCTCGGGTTCGGCGCTCCAGGGCGCTTCGACCCACTTCCTTGAGGATGGGCGCAAGGGGCTGGGCCATAAAGGCCTCAAACAGCGACAGTTGAGTGTGTTGTGGGGTCTGTAGGAACTGCATGATGCCTCCGTTAGCGGCGAATAACGCCGACGCTCAAGCCTTCAATCACCAGGTCCTGATCCTTCAGGTTCACTTCAATCGGCGCGAATTCGGGGTTCTCGGCCAGGAGCCAGACCTTGCTGCCTTCGCGCTTGAAGCGTTTGACCGTCACTTCATCGCCGATACGGGCGACGACGATCTGGCCATTGCGAGCTTCACGTGTGGTGTGGACGGCCAGCAGGTCGCCGTCGAAAATGCCCACGTCCTTCATGCTCATGCCATGGACCCGCAGCAGGTAGTCGGCACGGGGATGGAAGAAGGTCGGGTTGATGTTGCAGGATTCCTCGACGTGCTGTTGCGCCAGGATCGGCGCACCGGCTGCGACGCGGCCGATGATCGGCAGTGTCGACTCGTCGGCCTTGGCTTCGAAGCCAGGGATGCGAATACCGCGTGAAGCACCCGGGGTCATCTCGATCGCGCCTTTGCGGGCGAGGGCCTTGAGGTGTTCTTCAGCGGCGTTGGGTGACTTGAATCCCAGTTCCAGCGCAATTTCCGCCCGGGTCGGCGGGTAGCCGTTGTCATCGAGGCAGCGCTTGATAAAAGCCAGAATCTCAGCTTGGCGTGGCGTCAGTTTTAGCATGTTGATCGCTCTGTCTTTTTATACAGTGACTGGGATTATATACAGTGGACTGCGCTTGGCAATCACCGTTTTCAGTCACTCCGCTGGACGGTCATTTATCACCTGTCCTACACACTGGAGACAGCGCTGCCTACAGACCTTGGCGAATGTGATTAAATGGCCATGAACTAGCTGACCGGCCAGCCGCAAACCGACCTGCAGGCTTGACAAGACATAGCTTGAAACGTATGTTTCAAACAAGTGTTTGTCAGGCGGAGTAGCCATGGCCCAGTCGGAAACCGTTGAACGCATTCTCGATGCTGCCGAGCAGTTGTTCGCGGAAAAAGGATTTGCTGAAACTTCATTGCGGCTGATTACCAGCAAGGCCGGGGTCAACCTGGCGGCAGTGAACTACCATTTCGGCTCCAAGAAGGCGCTGATCCAGGCCGTGTTCTCTCGGTTCCTGGGGCCTTTCTGCATCAGCCTCGATCGTGAGCTGGAGCGTCGCCAGGCCAAGCCTGAAAACAAGCCAAGCCTGGAAGACCTGCTGGAGATCCTCGTCGAGCAAGCCCTGGTGGTCCAGCCACGCAGCGGCAACGACCTGTCGATCTTCATGCGCCTGTTGGGCCTGGCGTTCAGCCAGAGCCAGGGCCACCTGCGTCGCTACCTGGAAGACATGTACGGCAAGGTGTTCCGCCGCTATATGTTGCTGGTCAACGAAGCCGCCCCGCGTATCCCGCCAATCGAACTGTTCTGGCGCGTGCACTTCATGCTCGGTGCCGCGGCATTCAGCATGTCCGGGATCAAGGCACTGCGTGCGATTGCCGAGACCGACTTCGGCGTCAACACCTCCATCGAGCAGGTCATGCGCCTGATGGTGCCGTTTCTCGCCGCCGGCATGCGTGCCGAAACCGGCGTCACCGACCAGGCCATGGCCGCCGCCCAATTGCGCCCGCGCAGCAAGTCAGTACCGGTCCCGGCCAAGGTTTAACCCCTCCCGGGTGTGCGCGGCCGCTTGCATCCGCTAAGCTAGCCGCCCATGCCGATTTCAGCTATCTATCCACAGCCCGTTGCGCTCGCTGAGCGTCCGTCTCCAGATTCAATCCTGGCGATGCGATCTCGCGGGGGCTTCGGGCTGCGTGCGTTATTTAAGGAAGCTATATGACCCAAGCCCTGCAAGGCTCTTTGATGGTGGACGTTGCCGGCACCTGGCTGACGGCTGAGGATCGCCACTTGTTGCGTCAGCCCGAGGTGGGCGGCCTGATCATTTTTGCACGCAATATCGAGCATCCTCGGCAGGTGCGTGAATTGAGCGCGGCGATTCGCGCCGTGCGCCCGGACCTGTTGCTGGCGGTCGATCAGGAAGGCGGCCGAGTGCAACGCTTGCGTCAGGGGTTTGTGCGTCTGCCGGCGATGCGTGCCTTGGCCGACAACCCGAATGCGGAGCAACTGGCCGAGCAGTGCGGTTGGATCATGGCAACCGAAGTGCTGGCGGTTGGCCTGGACCTGAGCTTCGCCCCGGTGCTGGACCTCGATTACCAACGCAGCGCCGTTGTGGGCACTCGCGCCTTCGAAGGCGACCCCGAGCGCGCCGCCGTGCTCGCGGGCGCCTTCATCCGTGGCATGAACAGCGCCGGTATGGCGGCCACCGGCAAGCACTTCCCCGGCCACGGCTGGGCCGAAGCCGACTCCCACGTCGCCATTCCCAACGACGAGCGCAGCCTGGAACAGATTCGCGCCAATGACCTGGTGCCTTTCACCCGCCTGAGCAAGCAACTGGCAGCCGTCATGCCGGCCCATGTGATTTATCCACAAGTGGACGCGCAACCGGCCGGATTCTCCCGGCGCTGGTTGCAGGACATCCTGCGTGGCGAGTTGCAGTTCGACGGGGTGATCTTCAGTGACGACCTGTCGATGGCGGGGGCTCATGTGGTCGGTGATGCTGCCAGTCGTATTGAGGCGGCGTTGACTGCCGGTTGCGACATGGGCCTGGTGTGCAACGACCGCGCCGCCGCCGAGCTGGCCCTGAGTGCCGCCCAGCGCATGAAGGTCACTCCGTCGGCGCGTATCGCTCGGATGCGTGGTCAGGCGGTGGCGTCGACCGAGTACAAGCAGGATCCGCGTTGGTTGGCGGCGTTGGGTGCGCTGCGGGATGCTCAGTTGATCGACTGACAACTGCGGTGCGCCCTTCGCGAGCAAGCCCGCTCCCACATCCGACCGCATTCCTCCAGGGTATATGCGGTCAAATGTGGGAGCGGGCTTGCTCGCGAAGGCGATCTAACAGTCAGCGCTTTTCCTGCTTATGAGGCAACGGCGCAAACAACGCCTCGATATCCTCATTCCCCAACTTCCAATCCCCCGTCGTCCGCCCATCCAGAACGCCCGCCGCCAGATCAGACTTTTCCTGCTGCAAATGCTGGATTTTCTCTTCCACGGTGCCCCGGGCAATCATCTTGTACACAAATACCGGCTTCTCCTGGCCGATGCGATACGCACGGTCGGTGGCCTGGTTCTCCGTGGCCGGGTTCCACCACGGGTCGTAGTGAATCACCGTGTCGGCTTCCGTCAGGTTAAGTCCGACGCCGCCTGCCTTCAGGCTGATCAGGAAGATCTGCAGCTTGCCGCTCTGGAAGTCTTTCACCGGCGTGCGCCGATCCCGCGTCTGACCGGTAAGCAGCGCATAAGCCACGCCACGCTTCTTCAACTCGGCCTCGATCAGGCTCAGCATCGAAGTGAACTGGGAAAACAGCAGAATCCTGCGGCCTTCGGCAAACAGCTCTTCGAGCATCTCCATCAAGCTGTCGAGTTTGCCCGAGCTACTGCCCTTTGCCGGCAGGGTTGCATCATTGACCAAGCGTAAATCACAGCACACCTGGCGCAACTTGAGCAGCGCCTCCAGGATGATGATCTGGCTGCGCGCCACACCCTTGCGGGTAATCTCGTCGCGGACTTTCTTGTCCATCGCCAGGCGCATGGTTTCGTACACGTCGCGTTGGGCTTCGTTGAGGTCGACCCAGTGGATGATCTCGGTCTTGGGCGGCAGCTCGGTCGCCACCTGCTCCTTGGTGCGACGCAGCAGGAACGGCTTGATCCGACCATTAAGGTGCTGCAATCGCACATCGCTGCCGCGCTTTTCGATCGGTACGCGGTAATCGCGGTTGAAGCTCTTCACGTCCCCCAGCCAACCCGGCAGCAGGAAGTGGAACAGCGACCACAGCTCGCCCAAGTGGTTTTCCAGCGGTGTACCGCTGAGGCACAGGCGCTGGCGGGCGTTCAGCTCGCGGGCCGCCTGGGCCGCCTTGCTGTTGGGGTTCTTGATGTACTGCGCTTCGTCGAGGATCAGCACGTGCAAGGGCAGGGCGGCCAGTTGCTCGATGTCCTTGGGCAGCAGGGCGTAGGTGGTCAGCAGCAGGTCGTAGTCCTGCAACTGCGGGAAATGTTTCTTGCGCCCCGCGCCGTACAACGCCATGACTTTGAGCTGCGGCGTGAAGTGCGCCGCTTCGTCGAGCCAGTTCGGGATCAGGCTGGTGGGCATCACCACCATGCACGGGCGGTCCAGGCGTCCGGCGATTTTCTCGCTGAGAATATGCGCCAGGGTTTGCAAGGTTTTGCCCAGGCCCATGTCATCCGCGAGAATCCCGCCGACGTCGAGTTGGCGCAGCGACTGCATCCAGCTCAGGCCTTCCAGTTGATAAGGGCGCAACGTTGCGTTCAAGCCTTCCGGCGCTTCGCAGCTGAAATCCTTGATGTCCCGCAGGCGCTGGGCGAAGTTGCGGATCTTTTCGCCGCCTTCCCATTGCAGCGGCAGGTCTTCCAGCGGGTTCAGGCGAATCGCGTCGGCCTTGGCCAGGCGCAGCGCGGTGGTGCCGGGCTCTTGCAGGTAGAACTCGCCCAGGGTTGCCAGCACCGGTTTCAGCCGGCCATAAGGCAGCGCCACTTGCAGCGGGCCGTGGCCGTTGGGCAGGCCGGGAATGTTCACCAGGATCAGTTCGTCATCACGGCGCCGGGCGAGTTTTTCCGGGTTGAGGATCTCGGTGTGAGAGCGCATCAGGTTCAACAGGATCGGCAGCAAACTCAGGCGTTCGCCGTTGACGATGATCCCCAGCTCCAGGTCGAACCAGTCGCGCTCCGGCATCTCGTCGACGCTGGCGTACCAGTCGTCGACGGCGCTCAGGTCAAAACCGAAATCTTCATCGATCTGTAGTTCCCAACCCTGGGCGCGCAGGTTCGGCGAGGCATTCAGGGTGAAGTTCAGCCACGCGCTGTCGTTGACCATCTCGAACAGCTCGCCGGCACTTTCCGGCAGGGCCTTGCTCTGGCGCGTGGCGATCTTGAAGCCCAGCAGGCGCAGCTGTTCGCGAAACTGCTGCTCCACCTCGGGGTGGCGCTTGATCCGCAGGCTCTGCTGTTCCTGGCGCACGATAATGTCGGCGTTCTTCTGGCCGCTGACGTAGTTGCCCAGATAGTTGAAGGACAACGCTGCGCGATGCTGGATATAACGCTGCATCTTGCCGTTGCGCGGCTCGAAGGCACTGAACTCGATACTCGCCAGCCACAGGCGCGGCACCGGTTGCACGTCTTCCATCACCACTTGCGGCAACACCACGCGGTTATCCAGCACCGCCTGGAGCTTCTCCAGCAACTCGGCATCCTGGGCCGCCGCCGGGTAGGCCAGGGTTTCCTGGACCTTGAGCAGCACGGCGGCGATGTGTTTGCAGTTGGTGTGCACGGGGCAGGTGCAGCGGCTGTCCACCAGGATCAACGTGCCCTTGGCGGATTCGCGCAGCGAAATGGTCTGGCGGTAGACATTGCCACCCGAGCCTTCGCAGCTGGCAATGATGGTGCTGTCGCCGGACTCGACGATACGCACGCGGTTTTCCAGGGCGTAGCGTCGGCCACGCTCGAGGCTTTGCTCTTTAAAGCGATTGGCCCACGAAGGGGCCAGGGGTTTGGTCAACGACGACGTCAGGGGCATGGTGCTGGATCAGTCCTGGACATCGGGCGGTGGAGCGCTGGGCGGCTTGGCGGTCAGCGAAGTGATCTTGATCAGCAGGGCGAGGTGGCCGCCGTCCAGGTAGTTGAGCTGGTTGTTCTTGGTGCGCACGTCTTGCTGGCTGAGGTGTTCGCTGGCGATGACGCTGCCGTTGGCGTCGAACTGGTTGACCCAGAAGTCTGCGTCGATATCGGTAAAGCGTCCAAGCTGCAGGTTCAGGGTGCCTTCGATGGGGAACTGGCCGAACTGTTCCTGGCCATCGCTGATGGCCAGCTTCACCGGTTGCTCACCGAGATTCTGTTCCCAGGACTTGTGCAGCAATACGGTGTAGTCGCTGCTGGCTTGCAGCTTCTCGACAATATTGCCCAGTCGTGGCGGGCTCATTTTGTCAGTCCCCAGGCGTGGTGCGCCGGCGTCCCAGTTTTCCGGCGCCGCACGGCTGTTGATCACCGGCTCGGCGTTCTGGCGCACCAGGATCATCTCCACCAGGTACGGGCTGTCGGCGAACGCCGAAGGCGCAACGACCACCAACAACAAGCTCAAAATGCGGAACAGGCGCATTGGGGCGTCCTTCAAGCAGATTTCGGGATGAGGCGCTCAAACAGCGCCTCCAGTGTATTAAAGCGTTCTTCGGCGCGTTCCATCGGCACCATGAATTTGAACAGCGTAGCCCCTTCGAACTTGTAGCGATTGGGCTGGCCCTGAATCAGCTTGATCAGCACCAGTGGGTCCACCGGCGTCTGCGCTTCGAATTCGATACGCCCACCTTGCGGCCCGGCGTCGACCTTCTTGATGCCCAGTTGCTCGGCCTGCAGTTTGAGCAGGGTCAGGCGCACCAGGTTCTTGGTCGGCTCCGGCAACAGGCCGAAGCGGTCGATCATCTCCACTTGAAGGTCCTTGAGACCTTCTTCGTCGGTGGCCGAGGCGATGCGCTTGTACAGGATCAGTCGCGCGTGCACATCCGGCAGGTAGTCTTCGGGGATCAGCGCCGGCAGGCGCAGGTTGATCTCCGGGCCGCCACCCAGCGGTTGGTCGAGGTTCGGTTGTTCGCCCTTGCGGATGGACTTCACCGCGCGCTCGAGCATTTCCATATACAGGGTGAAGCCGACGGCCTGGATCTGCCCGCTCTGGCCGTCGCCCAGCAGTTCGCCGGCGCCGCGGATTTCCAGGTCGTTGGTGGCCAGCACAAAGCCGGCGCCGAGGTCCTGGGTGTTGGCGATCGCTTCCAGGCGCTTCTCGGCGTCGGAAGTGATCTGCTGGCGCGGCGGTGTCAGCAGATAGGCATACGCCTGGTGGTGACTGCGCCCGACCCGGCCGCGCAATTGATGCAGCTGCGCCAGGCCGAACTTGTCGGCGCGCTCGATGATGATGGTGTTGGCGCTCGGCACGTCGATGCCGGTCTCGATGATGGTCGAGGCGATCAGCACGTTGAAGCGCTTGTGATAGAAGTCGCTCATTACCTGTTCGAGTTCGCGCTCGCGCATCTGCCCGTGGCCGATGGCGATCCGTGCTTCCGGCACCAGTTCAGCGAGGTCGGCGGCGCATTTCTCGATGGTTTTTACATCGTTGTGCAGGTAGTACACCTGGCCGCCGCGCAGCAACTCACGCAGCAGGGCTTCCTTGACCGTGCTTTTGTTCTGCTCCATGACGAAGGTGCGCACCGACAACCGGCGCGCCGGCGGCGTGGCGATGATCGAGAGGTCGCGCATGCCCGACACCGCCATGTTCAGCGTGCGCGGAATCGGCGTGGCGGTGAGCGTCAGGATGTCGACTTCACTGCGCAGGGCCTTGAGCTGTTCTTTCTGGCGAACCCCGAAGCGGTGCTCTTCGTCGATGATCACCAGCCCGAGGTTCTTGATCTTCACGTCATCCGACAGCAGCTTGTGAGTGCCAATGACGATGTCGATCTTGCCTTCCGCCAGGTCGGCGATGGCCGCATTCACTTCCTTGGCCGATTTGAAGCGGCTCATCACCTCCACAGTCACCGGCCAGTCGGCAAAGCGGTCGCGGAAGCTGTTGTAGTGCTGCTGGGCGAGCAGGGTGGTGGGGACGAGGATCGCCACTTGGCGGCCACCGTGCACCGCAATAAACGCTGCGCGCATTGCCACTTCGGTCTTGCCGAAGCCCACGTCGCCGCACACCAGGCGGTCCATCGGCTTGGGCGCCAGCATGTCGGCGCGCACGGCGTCGATGGTGGTTTGCTGGTCCGGGGTTTCTTCGAAGGCGAAGCCGGCGCTGAAGGTGGCGTAGTCGGCTTTTGGGTCGGCGAAGGCATAACCTTCGCGGGCGGCGCGGCGGGCATAGATGTCGAGCAACTCGGCGGCCACATCGCGTACCTGTTCGGCGGCCTTGCGCTTGGCTTTCTGCCAGGTCTCGGAGCCCAGGCGGTGCAACGGGGCGAGGGCGTCGTCGCTGCCGGTGTAGCGGGCGATCAGGTGCAGGTTGGCCACGGGCACGTAGAGCTTGGCGCCCTCGGCGTATTCCATGGTGAGGAATTCGGCCACCTGGTTGTCGATCTCCAGGGTCTGCAGGCCCAGGTAACGGCCCACGCCGTGGTCGATATGCACCACCGGCGCGCCTTCGCGCAGTTCGGTGAGGTTCTTGATCACCGCATCGTTGTTGGCATCGGCGCGCTTTTCGCGGCGGCGGCGCTGCATCACCCGCTGACCGAACAGCGGGCTCTCGGCAATCAGTGCCAGGGCCGGGTCGTCCAGCAGCAGCCCTTCGTCCAGCGGTGCGATGGTGATCGCCAGGCGGTCCTTGCTCGCGACAAAGTCCGGCCAGCTGTCGACGGTTTTCGGCCGCAGCTTCAGGCGTTCCAGCAACTCCAGCAGCACCTCGCGGCGCCCGGCGGACTCGGCGGTAAACAGCACGCGGCCGGGGAAGTCACCGAGGAAATTCGACAATGCTTCCAGCGGCTGGTTGGCCTTGGCTTCAATCGCCAGGTTCGGCAGCGCTTGCGCCGGAAAGCGCTCGCGGCCGGCGCCTGCATCCACGTCCTGCTGGCTGGCGACTACCCGCGGCCAGTTTTTCAGGCGGGCGAAGCAGTCTTCCACCGGCAGGAACAGCTCGGCCGGTGGCAATAAAGGACGGGACGGGTCGACGCGGCGTTCTTCATAACGGTTGCGCACGTCATTCCAGAAATTCTCCGCTGCCTGTTCGATGCCTGGCAGCGAGAACACCTGGGTGTCCTGGGGCAGGTAATCGAAGAGCGTGGAGGTTTCGTCGAAGAACAGCGGCAGGTAGTACTCGATACCGGCGGGGGTAATCCCGCTGCTCAAGTCCTGGAAGATCGGGCAGCGACGGAAGTCCACGTCGAAGCGCTCGCGGAAACGTGCCTTGAAGCGCGTGACCGCGTCTTTTTGCAGCGGGAACTCCCGGGCCGGCAGCAGCTTGATCGACTGCACCTTGTCGATGGAGCGCTGGTTTTCCGGATCGAAGGTGCGCAGGGTTTCGATTTCG
Source organism: Pseudomonas sp. W2I6 (assembly GCF_030815935.1). Taxonomy (NCBI): domain Bacteria; kingdom Pseudomonadati; phylum Pseudomonadota; class Gammaproteobacteria; order Pseudomonadales; family Pseudomonadaceae; genus Pseudomonas; species Pseudomonas sp. W2I6. The sequence goes on from NZ_JAUSXJ010000001.1 coordinate 973,158, forward strand.
TCGTCGAACAGGTCGATCCGGTAGGGCAGTTTGCTGCCCATCGGGAACAGGTCGATCAACGCGCCACGCACGGCGAACTCGCCGTGCTCGTACACCGTGTCGACGCAGCGATAGCCGCTGGCCTCAAGCCGGGTGCGCATTTGCTCCACATCGAGCTTCTGGCCGATATCCAGCACCAGGCTGCTGCCCAGCAGGAACTTGGTCGGTGCCAGGCGGTGCAGGGCCGTGGTGATCGGCACCACCAGCACGCCGTGGGCCAGTTCCGGCAAGCGGTACAGGCTGGCGATGCGCTGGGAAATGATGTCCTGGTGCGGCGAGAACAGATCGTAGGGCAGGGTTTCCCAGTCTGGGAAATGCAGTACCGGCAAATCGGGGGCGAAGAAACTCAGCTCCTGTTCCAGCCGCTCGGCACTTTGGCTGTCGGCGGTGAGCAGCAGGGTAAAGCGCTTGGCAGCGCTGGCAGCCTCGGCGATGGCCAGGCTCAGGGCGGCACCGGGCAGATTGCCCCAGTGCTGTTTACCTGCCGCGGCAGGGAGAAGCGGTAGACGCAGAACGGGCACGGAAGGTTGAGCTCCAAGCGTTGCGACAAAGTCGGTAATTGTAACGGCCCGGAGTGCCGCCTGTCAGTTGCTGACTGAGCCTATTACGGTTTGTAGGAAATGTAGTGGCTAAGACAAACAAAGGTGCCTTTTGACTCATTATGTAGTGCCGAAATCGGTGTATGTTTCGGAGGGTTACGGACACTTTGTCACATTGGTCCAACAGGGGGTGCGCTGGAAGCCGCGTATTTACTGGGCTGCAGAGGGGCGATATTTTTTTGCAAGGGGTTTTGTTGCGGGCCGCGCATTGCTCCGAGGGCGGTCGGGCGGCATAATGTAGCCCCTTTTTTCTGCCCCTACATGTGGAAGGTTCCCGTGACTCAGAAGCCCGACCAGTGTCTTGGTGAATGGATCGACCGTGAAGCACTCGCTGAAGCGATGATTCCGCTTATCGGTCAGCTATACCGCAATAACAACGTGGTGAGCTCGATCTATGGCCGCAGCCTGATCAACCAATCAGTCATCGCGATTCTCAAGGCTCATCGCTTTGCTCGCCATCGTTCTGCCGACGATAGCGAACTCTCCGTCCACGAAACATTCCCTCTGCTTAAAGCCATGAGCGAGCTCAAGCTCGGCGCGGCTTCGGTAGACCTGGGCAAGCTGGCCTATAAATTCCGCAAGGAAGGCGCTGGCCGCACCGCCGAGCAGTTCGTACGTGAAGAAATGGCCGACGTGGTTGGCCAGCAAAACGCCGCAGCCCGCAAAGGCACCGACGTTGTGCTGTACGGTTTCGGTCGTATCGGCCGCCTGCTGGCGCGCATCCTGATCGAAAAAACCGGTGGCGGCGACGGCCTGCGCCTACGTGCCATCGTGGTGCGTAAAGGTGCTGAAAACGACCTGACCAAGCGCGCGAGCCTGCTGCGTCGTGACTCGGTCCACGGTCCGTTCAACGGCACCATCGTCATCGACGAAGAAAACAACACCATCACCGCCAACGGTAACCTGATCCAGGTGATCTACGCGAAGAACCCGTCTGAGGTGGATTACACCCAGTACGGCATCAAGGACGCACTGCTGGTGGACAACACCGGTGTGTGGCGTGACGCCGAGGGCCTGGGCCAGCACCTGGCGTGCCCGGGTATCGACCGCGTTGTCCTGACTGCGCCTGGCAAGGGCAAGCTGAAGAACATCGTGCACGGCATCAACCACGGTGAAATCACCGCTGACGACAAGATCGTGTCCGCCGCTTCCTGCACCACCAACGCCATCGTGCCGGTGCTGAAGGCTGTGAATGACAAGTTCGGCATCGTTAACGGTCACGTTGAAACGGTTCACTCGTACACCAACGACCAGAACCTGATCGACAACTTCCACAAGGGCGATCGCCGTGGCCGTAGCGCCGCGCTGAACATGGTGATCACCGAGACCGGTGCTGCCACCGCTGCTGCCAAGGCCCTGCCTGAGCTGGCCGGCAAGCTGACCGGTAACGCGATCCGTGTTCCGACGCCGAACGTGTCGATGGCCATTCTCAACCTGAACCTTGAGAAAGCCGCCACCCGTGAAGAGATGAACGAGTACCTGCGCTACATGGCGCTGCACTCCGATCTGCACAAGCAAATCGACTTCGTCAATTCGCAGGAAGTGGTTTCCACCGACTTCGTGGGCTCGCGCCACGCCGGTGTGGTGGACGCTGAAGCGACCATCACTCAAGACAACCGCGTTGTTCTGTACGTCTGGTACGACAACGAATTCGGTTACAGCTGCCAGGTGGTTCGCGTGATGGAAGACATGGCCGGGGTTAACCCGCCAGCATTCCCGCGCTAAGCATCAGCGGTAAATGAAAAAGCCCCGACTGGTTCGGGGCTTTTTTATGTCTGTTGTTTTTGTGTTGCTTGTACCGGCCTCATCGCAGGCAAGCCAGCTCCCACATTTTGATTTGTGAATACATTTCAAATGTGGGAGCGGGCTTGCTCGCGAAAGCGGCCTATCAAGCGCCGCCGACTATCGAAGCCTGCGCGGTACGCAGTTCATGCCGGTTGCCCTTGAACAGAATCAATGTGGCGATCAAGCCCAGCACCGCCGCGCCGCTGAGCCAGATGCCCGGTGCGGCCTTGTTGTCCAGCACGTGGATCAGGTAGGTACACGCCGCCGGAGTAAAGCCACCAAAGGTCGCCGTCGCCAGGCTGTAGGCCAGGGAGAAACCGGTGGTGCGCACTTCTACCGGCATGATCTCGGTCAGCGCTACAACCATTGCGCCGTTGTACGAGCCATACAGGAACGACAGCCAGAGCAGCACGATCAGCAGATGGCTGAAACTCGGGTTGGCCACCAGCCAGGACAGCGCTGGATAAGCGGTGAGGATCGCCAGAATAGTCGCCCCCAGCAGCAGGGGTTTACGCCCGATCTTGTCGGACACCGCGCCCATCACCGGCAGCCAGATGAAGTTCGAGATGCCCACGCACACAGTGACCAGCAGCGCGTCGAAGTCCGACAGGTGCAGTTCGGCCTTGCCGAAGGTCGGGGTGTAGGCGGTGATCAGGTAGAACGACACGGTGGTCATCACCACCAGCGCCATGCCGGCGATGACGATGCCGAAGTTCTGGCCGATCGAGCGGACGATTTCCTGCAGGGTAGGGCGGTGTTTGCGCGCCTGGAATTCCGGGGTTTCTTCCAGGGAGCGACGAATCACGAAGATCACCGGCACGATCAGGCAGCCGATCAGGAACGGCACGCGCCAGCCCCAGTCACCCATTTCTTCCGGGCTGAGCCAGTGGTTCAGGCCTACGCCCAGCAGGCCGGCGAATACCACGGCGGCTTGCTGGCTGGCGGACTGCCAGCTGACGAAGAAGCCTTTACGGCCCGCAGTGGCGATTTCCGCCAGGTACACCGACACGCCGCCCAGTTCGACACCGGCGGAGAAGCCTTGCAGCAGGCGGCCGAACAGCACCAGCAACGGCGCCGCGACGCCCAGGGTGGCATACCCGGGAACGCAGGCAATCAGGATGGTACCGGCGGCCATCATCGCCAGGGTGATCACCAGGCCTTTTTTACGGCCGTGACGGTCGATGTAGGCACCGAGGAAAATCGCGCCTAGAGGACGCATCAGGAACCCGGCACCAAAGGTCGCCAGGGACAGCATCAGGGACGCGAACGCGCTGTCGGTGGGGAAAAATGTCTTGGCAATGGCCGTGGCGTAGAAGCCGTAGACCATGAAATCGAACATCTCAAGGAAGTTACCGCTGACAACGCGAAAGATCGCCTTGCCCTTGCCCGTTGTAGTGGACATGTCATGCACTCATTTTGGCTATCTTATTAGTAATCCCTGGTCGCAACCGTCCTTGCTGTTAAAGCCTTGGCACGAGGCTGGCGCTGAACAGTTTTGTAACGATATGTGTATAAGCCACCACAGGCAACAAAAAACCGATAGCAAGCTGGCAAATTGCCGCAGGCCTCCCGGTGATGAAAATCCAATGCGGGAGCGGGCTTGTTCGCGAAAACGGTGTGTCAGTCAGCTTATGAGCCACTGACACACCGCATTCGCGAGCAAGCCCGCTCCCACAGGGTTTTTGCGATCAGTTGAGGAGGGTGTTACGCAGGCTGTCGGACAAACCTTTTGGTGCCAGCCAGATGCCGAGATAAGCCTTGGCCAGCTCGTCATTGCGACTGCTGAACACCACCGTGCCGTTGATTTCCAGGTTCAGGCCGCGCCGAGGCTGGAAGTCCAGCGCATAACGGTCGCCGCTGCGGATGTTGCGGAAGCTTTTGTGCAATTGATCCAGTTCAGGCTTCAGGCGGGCGAGGGTGGCGGGTGTTTGCTGACGTTCGAGGGGGGCGGTGGCGGCCTTGATCACATCGTTGCGGTCGATATCGCGAAAGTAATACAGCTCCAGGCGCAGGTCTTTTTGCTGATCCAGGGCTTGTTTGGCGCTCAGGTCAGCCTGGGCGAACAATGCCGCCGCATAGACGTCTGCCCACAGGTAGGTCAGGACGGCCTGGTTTTTCAGCACCAGTTGATGAGATTGCGCCGGAAAATCGGCTTGTTTGAGGCGATCAGCCTCATTCGCCAGAACCGGGACCGAAAACATCAGCAATAAACAAATGACGACATGCTTCATAATGGCCAGTCCTGAAAAGGTGCTTGCCTACAGGTTAATTCAATAACGAGCGCCGTGTAGTAAAGGCAAAACTGGCCTACGACGCGACCAAGGGTTAATGTGCGCGACGTTGAGCGTTCTATAGACTGTGCCCCGGCTCACACACTTGAGCCACATTGATCCTTCATGACCGCTGGCCGCGGCATGATTTAGCCAGGCGTCCAACCGTGCGCCCTGGCCTGTTCTGAGGAGTACGCATGGCTGTCTACAACTACGACGTGGTGGTACTGGGTTCCGGCCCAGCTGGAGAAGGTGCGGCGATGAACGCCGCCAAAGCAGGGCGCAAGGTGGCGATGGTCGATAGCCGTCGCCAGGTCGGCGGTAACTGCACCCACCTGGGTACCATCCCGTCCAAGGCCTTGCGTCACTCGGTGCGCCAGATCATGCAGTTCAACACCAACCCGATGTTCCGGGCCATTGGTGAGCCGCGCTGGTTTTCGTTCCCGGACGTGCTCAAGAGCGCTGAAAAAGTCATTTCCAAACAGGTTGCCTCGCGTACCGGCTTCTATGCCCGTAACCGCGTCGACCTGTTCTTCGGCACCGGCAGCTTCGCCGACGAGCAAACCGTCGAAGTGGTCTGCGCCAACGGCGTGGTCGAGAAGCTGGTAGCCAAGCACATCATCATCGCCACCGGCTCGCGTCCGTATCGCCCGGCGGATATCGATTTCCACCACCCGCGTATCTACGATAGCGACACCATCCTCAGCCTGGGCCACACCCCGCGCAAACTGATCATCTATGGCGCCGGCGTGATCGGCTGTGAATACGCCTCGATCTTCAGCGGCCTGGGTGTATTGGTCGAGCTGGTGGATAACCGCGACCAGTTGCTGAGCTTCCTCGACTCGGAAATTTCCCAGGCGTTGAGTTACCACTTCAGCAACAACAACATCACCGTGCGCCACAACGAAGAGTACGAGCGGGTCGAAGGCCTGGACAACGGTGTGATCCTGCACCTGAAATCCGGCAAGAAGATCAAGGCCGACGCCTTGCTGTGGTGCAACGGCCGTACCGGCAACACCGACAAGCTGGGCATGGAAAACATCGGGGTCAAGGTCAACAGCCGTGGCCAGATCGAAGTCGACGAGAACTACCGCACCTGCGTACCGAACATCTACGGTGCCGGTGACGTGATTGGCTGGCCGAGCCTGGCCAGTGCCGCCCATGACCAGGGCCGCTCGGCCGCTGGCAGCATTGTCGACAACGGTAGCTGGCGCTACGTCAACGACGTGCCGACCGGGATCTACACGATTCCCGAGATCAGCTCGATCGGCAAGAACGAGCACGAACTGACCAAGGCCAAGGTGCCTTATGAAGTCGGCAAGGCGTTCTTCAAGAGCATGGCGCGTGCGCAGATCGCCGGTGAGCCCCAGGGCATGCTGAAGATCCTGTTCCACCGCGAGACCCTGGAAGTGCTCGGCGTGCACTGCTTCGGCTATCAGGCGTCGGAGATCGTGCACATCGGCCAGGCGATCATGAACCAGCCGGGTGAACTGAATACCCTCAAGTATTTCGTGAACACCACGTTCAACTACCCGACCATGGCTGAAGCCTATCGGGTAGCGGCCTACGACGGCCTCAACCGGCTTTTTTGAGCGGCTCCGGCCGGTGGCCTGAGCCGGCCGGGGAGACCGATTTCAGTAATTCCCGAGGGTGGCAGTGGCCAAACCGGGAAAGTCTGTAATCAGGCTATCTACGCCGAAGTCGGCGAGCCTGCGCATCAGCGCGGGTTCGTTGACGGTCCACACGGACACGTGCAAACCCTGGCGCTGGGCTTTTTCCAGACGCTCAGGGGTGCACAACGTCCAGTTCAACGCCAGAATCTCACAGCCATAGTTGGCCGCGACCTTCAACGGGTCGAGCCAGGCGTATTCGGCTACCAGCCCGCGGGACAGGTCCGGGGTGAGGTCCAGCGCCGCTTTCAACACTTCCCGCGAGCTTGAGGTCACGGTGACCTTGTCCATCAGCCCGAAACGCTGAGCCATTTCCCGGATCGCCAGCACGGTGGTTGCCGCACGGGTGCGCGATGCGCTTTTGACTTCCAGTTGCCAGTGGTCGAAGTCGCACTGTTCGAACAGCTCTTCCAGGCGCGGGATCGGGCAAGGGTTGACCCAGCCCGGGCCGCCTTTGCGCGCGTCCATCTTGACCAGGTCGGCGGCTGAATACTCGACGACCTTGCCGCGCCGGTCGGTGGTGCGCTTGAGCGTCGGGTCGTGGATGACCATCAGCTCGCCGTCCATGGACAGGTGCAAATCCAGTTCGCAGCGGCGCACGCCGTGCCTGAGGCATTCCTGGAAGCTGGTCAGGGTGTTTTCCGGTGCTTCGCCTTTGGCACCGCGGTGGCCATAAATCAGGGTCACAGTTGCTCCTTTACGCCAGGGTTCCTGGCTGGATGGATGACGCGACGCGCCATTCAATGATCGTATTCAGGTGTCGGATTCGTCGCTTTTTTCCCGCGCCAGACGCCGTTCCTGGGCCTGTTTCTGCAGGATATAGCGCGCCAGCAACTGGCGTTGGGCATCGGTCATGGCTTCGAATTCCGTGCCGATTTCAAAGCCGCCGGTCTTGGCGTCGCAATGGGTGACCTTTGCCCTCAGCAACAGCCCGAGGGCTTGTGGCATCAGCACCAGCTTGACCGCCAGGTGGCTGTCGGGCTGGATCGCCGTGGGGTACAGGAACTCGATGCCGCCTTCGGAAATGACCACGGGCTGCGGCGTACCGATCTCGCCCAGCAGGCTTTGCGCCATGATCTGGCTGAGCAAATCCATGCGTTTGTTCTGCACTTTGAGGAAGGCGGCCAGGGTGCGGTCCCGCTCGCCGATCTGGCGCAGCAAGTGCTGGGATTCAAATTCACTCAGGTGCAACTCGCTGAGCAGATTGAACAGCGGCGAATCATCCAGCAACACTTCCTTGCTCAGCGCTTCCGGGCCCGACAGTGGGGTAATTTCCAGTGCGATCATGTCCTCGATACGGTAGTATTCGCGGCGATCTTCTTCATCTAATGTCGACATGGCGAACCCAAGGCAGCGGTGATGGTCTGAGTGTAAAGCTGCTTACCTGACCCCGCCACAAGGACGTCTTCTTTTCCTCCGAACAAGCCCCGACATGTTCAGACCTCTCTTCGTATTTATTGGCACGCGTTATACCCGTGCAAAACGTCGCAATCATTTTGTGTCGTTCATTTCCCTGACCTCGATGATCGGGCTCGCCCTTGGCGTTGTCGTGATGATTGTGGTGCTGTCGGTGATGAACGGCTTCGATCATGAGATGCGTACCCGCGTGCTGGGCATGGTGCCCCACGCGACCATCGAGTCGGGTGAGCCCATCAGCGACTGGCAAAGCCTGGCCGCGAAGGTCAAGCAGAACCCCAAAGTGCTGGCGGTTGCGCCCTTCACCCAGATGCAGGGCCTGTTGACCAACGACGGCAAGGTGCAGAAAGTCCTGCTCAATGCCATCGACCCGGCGCAGGAACGCAATGTCTCGATCATCGATAACTTCATGCAACAGGGCAAACTGGACGACTTGTCGCCCGGCAGCTTTGGCATCGCTATCGGTGACAAGGCGGCGGCCAAGCTCGGCGTGGGCATCGGCGACAAGCTGACCTTCGTCGCGCCGGAAGTCACCGTGACTCCGGCGGGCATGTTCCCGCGCATGAAGCGCTTTACCGTGGTCGGCATCTTCCATGTCGGCGCCGGTGAGATCGACGGCTACCTGGGCCTGACCAACCTGACCGACCTGGCCCGCCTGCATCGCTGGAAGCCGGACCAGGTCCAGGGCTTGCGCCTGAAATTCAACGACCTGTTCGACGCGCCGCGTACCTCGTGGGAAATCGCCCAGCACCTGGGTGAAAACCAGTACTACGCCCGCGACTGGACCCGTACCCACGGCAACCTGTACCAGGCCATCCGCATGGAAAAAGCCATGATCGGCTTGCTGTTGCTGCTGATCGTCGCCGTCGCCGCCTTCAACATCATCTCCACGCTGGTGATGGTGGTGAACGACAAGAAGGGCGACATCGCGATCCTGCGCACCCTTGGCGCCACGCCGGGGCAGATCATGGCGATCTTCATGGTCCAGGGCACGGTGATCGGCGTCGTCGGCACCTTGATCGGCACCGTGGTGGGGATTCTCGCCGCGCTGAACGTCAGCGCGGCTATCGCCGGGCTGGAAGTGTTGATCGGCCACAAATTCTTGAACTCCGACGTCTACTTCATCGACTACTTGCCGTCCCAGGTGCAGAGCCAGGACGTATTGATGGTCGGCGGCGCAGCGTTGGTCCTGAGTTTCCTTGCCACCCTGTATCCAGCCTGGCGCGCGGCACGTACCCAGCCGGCGCAGGCTTTACGTTATGAGTGAATCGGGCATGAGTGAAAAAGCAATCCTGAGCTGCCGCAACCTGGGCAAATCCTACGAGGAAGGCCCGGAGTCCGTGGTGGTGCTGTCCAACCTGCAGCTGGAACTGCACCCGGGCGAACGCGTAGCGATCGTCGGCAGTTCCGGTTCCGGTAAAAGTACCTTGCTCAACCTGTTGGGCGGCCTTGATACGCCGTCCCAGGGCAGCGTCTGGCTGGCCGGCGAAGAGCTGTCGGCCCTGGGCGAGAGGGCCCGTGGCCAGCTGCGCAACCGTTCGCTGGGTTTTGTGTACCAGTTCCACCACTTGCTGCCTGAGTTCACCGCCCTGGAAAACGTCTGCATGCCGCTGTTGATCGGCAAGACCGCGATTCCCGAGGCGCGCCAGCGTGCCCAGGCGTTGCTGGAGCGGGTCGGCCTGGGCCATCGCCTGGAGCACAAACCGGCTGAGTTGTCCGGCGGCGAGCGCCAGCGTGTGGCGATTGCCCGTGCCCTGGTCAACAACCCGGGGCTGGTGATGCTCGACGAGCCGACCGGCAACCTCGACTCCCACACCGCCCAGGGCATCAAGGACTTGATGCTGGAGTTGAGCACCCAGATGCGCACTGCGTTCCTGGTGGTGACCCATGACATGAGCATGGCCCGCCAGATGGACCGTGTGTTGCACCTGCAGGAAGGTCATCTGGTCGCCATCTGACCTGTTTCAAGCCCGGCGCCAAGCGCCGGGTTTTCTATTTTTTCAACGGTGCCCGCGAATGTTCAGACCGTTATCGATTTTCATCGGCACGCGCTATACCCGCGCCAAGCGCCGCAACCGTTTTGTTTCGTTTATCTCGATGACCTCGATGATCGGCCTCGCCCTCGGCGTGCTGGCGATGATCGTGGTGTTGTCGGTAATGAACGGTTTCCAGCGGGAGATGAGCTCACGCATCCTCGGCATGGTGCCCCACGCGACCATCGTTGGCGTGAAGCCCATCAGCGACTGGCAGCCGGTGGCAGATGCCGCGATGAAGAATCCGGAAGTCACTGCTGCCGTACCGTTCACACAGATGGACGGCATGCTCTCCTACAAGGGCGCGATGCAGCCGATCGAGATCAGTGGCGTTGATCCGGCCCAGGAAGGCAAGGTGTCGATCGTGGCCCAGCACATCGTCCAGGGCCATCTGGAAGACCTGAAACCGGGCGAGTTCGGTGTGGTGATCGGCGAAATCACCGCCCGGCGTTTTCGCCTGAATGTCGGTGACAAGCTGACCCTGATCGTACCGGAAATCAGCAGTGCGCCCGGTGGCATCACCCCGCGTATGCAGCGTTTGAACGTGGTGGGTGTGTTCAAGGTGGGCGCGGAGCTGGATGGCTCCATGGCCCTGATCCACATGGCCGACGCCGCCGAGATACAGCATTGGGAGCCGAACCAGGTGCAAAGCGTGCGCCTGGCGGTGAAAGACTTGTATGCCGCACCCAAGGTCTCGGCGGATATCGCCGCCAGCCTCGGTGCCGACTACAAGGCCGACGACTGGACCCACACCCAGGGCAGCCTGTTCAGCGCGATGAAGATGGAAAAAACCATGATAGGCCTGCTGTTGCTGATGATCGTCGCGGTGGCGGCGTTCAACATCATCGCGACCTTGATCATGGTGGTGAACGACAAGGGAGCCGACATTGCGATCCTGCGCACCATTGGCGCCACGCCGCGGCAGATCATGGCGATCTTCATGGTGCAGGGGACGGTGATCGGGATCGTCGGTACCTTGATCGGTGGCATCCTCGGCGTGATTGCGGCGCTGAACGTCAGTGAACTGGTCGGTTGGCTGGAACGGGTGACCGGGCAGCATATCTTCAGTTCGGACGTGTATTTCGTCAGCAACCTGCCTTCGCAGTTGCAGGGTGGGGATGTGTTGCTGATTTGCTCGGCGGGGTTTGTGTTGAGCTTTTTGGCGACCATCTATCCGGCGTATCGGGCGGCGAAGATTGAGCCGGCGCATGCCCTCAGGTATTCGTAATTCTTAAGACCGCCTTCGCGAGCAAGCCCGCTCCCACATTTTGACCGCGTTCTTCCTGAATGCACTCGGTCAAAATGTGGGAGCGGGCTTGCTCGCGAAAGGGCCGCTACAGCTTGCATCAATACCCCTGCGGCAACGCCATCACAAACCTCGCCCATCCCGCCCCCGACTCACAGAAAATCCGCCCCCCATGGGCCCGCACAATCGACTGGGTAATCGCCAAACCCAGCCCCGCATGCTCGCTGCTCCCTTCATGACGCGCCGGATCTGCCCGGTAAAACCGGTCAAACAACCGTGGCAACAATGCCTCGGGAATGCCTTCCCCGGTGTTTTCCACACTCAGCGTCACGCCTTGCATCCCCTCGACAATCCGCACGCTGACTTCGCCACCCGGCGGGGTGAACCGCAACGCGTTATCCAGCAGGTTGGAAATCGCCCGGCGCAACATGCTGCGGTCACCTGAAGTGCTGGCGCTGCCTTCCCGAACCAGCCGCACCTGGACGTCCTCCGCCAGCGGTGCGAAAAACTCCAGCAATGCCTCCACCTCGTCCGCCAGCACCAGGGTTTCGCGCTTGGGCACCAGCAGCCCATGGTCCGCCTTGGCCAGGTACAGCATGTCGTTGACCAACTGCGCCATCCATTGCAGTTCTTCCAGGTTGCTGTGCAGGGCTTCGCGGTAGTCCTCCAGCGCCCGTGGCTGCGTGAGGATGACTTGGGTCTGTGTCAGCAAATTCGACAGTGGCGTGCGCAGTTCATGGGCGATGTCGGCAGAAAATGCCGAGAGCCGCTGGAAGGCATCGTCCAGGCGACCAAGCATCGCGTTGAAGGACTGGGCGAGTTCCGCCAGTTCGGCGGGCATTTGTTCCTGGGGCAGGCGCTGGGTCAGGGAGTGGGCAGACACGCCGCTGGCGACTTCGCTCATGCGCCGCAGTGGCCGCAACCCGCTGCGGGCGGCCCAGGCGCCGAGCAGGGCGGTGGCCAGGGCGGAAAGGCTGACGGTCAGCCAGATCAGATGCTGCATGCGTTGCAGGAAGTGTTGGTGATGGGTGATGTCGAGCATCAGCGTCAGTTGTGGCGATTCGCGATTGCCAGGTACCAGGGGCACGTTATACACGCGGTAATCGGTCCCGGCATTCTGCAAACTGTGCAGGCCAGGCTCCTGCGGCAGGGCGATGCCCGGGGCGCCGTCGAACCAGAGCCGGTCGCCTGCGGTGATGCGCAAGGCCAGGTCAGGCTGGCGATTGAGTTCGTCGCGCAGCTTCACTTCCCGCAAGGCGAATAGCTCGGGCGTGTCCGCATCCTGCAAGGTACTGCGCAGCGCTATCAGCTTGCCGTCGAGCAACTGCTGGTCCAGCTCGATAAAGTGCGCCTCGCTGGCATGGTTGAACAGCACGCCGGCCAGCAATGAAACCACGGCGGTACAGCCAGCAAACAGCAGTGCCAGGCGGCTGGCCAGGGAAATCCGTTTCATCAACTGAACCGCTCCTCAAGCACGTAGCCCATGCCGCGTACCGTATGGATCAGCTTGTTGGGAAAGTTATCGTCGACCTTCAGGCGCAGGCGGCGGATCGCGACTTCGATGATGTTGGTGTCGCTGTCGAAGTTCATGTCCCACACCTGAGAGGCAATCAGCGACTTGGGCAGTACTTCGCCCTGGCGGCGTAGCAGCAGTTCCAGCAGGGAAAACTCCTTGGCCGTCAGGTCGATGCGCTGGCCGTCGCGCTCTACCCGGCGGCGGATCAGGTCCATGCGCAGGTCGGCCAGTTGCAGGCTGGTTTCCTGGGGTGGGCTGCTGCCACGGCGTAACAGGCTACGCACCCGGGCCAGCAGTTCGGAGAAGGCGAAGGGCTTGACCAGGTAATCGTCGGCGCCCAGTTCCAGGCCATGCACCCGGTCTTCCACGGCGTCCCGCGCGGTAAGGAACAGTACCGGCATGTCGAGCCCGGCGTTGCGTACGGCCTGGAGGATCTGCCAGCCATCGCGACCTGGCAGCATCACATCGAGGATCAACAGGTCATAGTCACCGGTCAGCGCCAGGTGCTGGCCGCTGGTGCCGTCGGCCACCAGTTCGGTGTTGAACCCGGCCTCGGCCAGGCCCTGGCGCAGGTAGTGGCCGGTTTTCGGTTGGTCTTCGACGATCAGCAGTTTCATGGGCGGCTCATGGTTTTACGGGAACACAGACGTTATACCGCGCACATCCGGCAGCAGGCTCAAGCTGACAAAGTTGTAATCTGGCAGTCAGCTGGCTGGCAGCGGCGCGTTCGTAAAGTGTCCCACAGACTGATTCCGAACCTTTGGAGTGTGAGCATGTTTTTACGTAAATCCTGGTTGTTGGCGGGCTGCCTGATGGCGATGAGTCTTCCGGTGCTGGCATCCCCGGCTGAAACCTTCGCCTTCGGTGAGGCCGCGCCCGCCGCCAAGGCCACGCGCACCGTGGAAGTGGTACTGCAGGATATTTCCTTTTCGCCCAAGGCTATTGATGTAAAAGCCGGTGAGACTGTGCGCTTTGTGCTGGTCAACAAAGGCCAGTTGCTTCATGAATTCAACCTTGGCGATGCCGCCATGCACGCAGCGCATCAGAAAGAGATGCTGCAGATGCAGGCCAGCGGCATGCTGACGGCGACCGGCATGGGCAAAATGGACCACAGTGCGATGGGGCATGGTGATATGGCAGGCATGAAGCACGACGACCCCAACAGCGTGTTGGTAGAGCCAGGCAAGACCGCCGAGCTGACCTGGACCTTCACCAAGGCCACCGGCTTGGAGTTTGCCTGCAACATTCCGGGGCATTACCAGGCGGGCATGGTCGGCAAGCTGACCGTCAGCCAGTAAGCCATTGACGGGCAAAGGCGGGTAGAATGGCGGCGTTTATTTAGCCAGGTTTCCGCCATGCATCCCGCAGCCGAACATTCGCCGCTGGGCAAGTCCAGTGAATACATCTCCACCTACACCCCGTCGTTGCTGTTCCCGATTCCTCGCGCCGCCAAGTGGGCCGAGCTGGGCCTGAGTGCCGAGACCCTGCCGTATAAAGGCGTGGATTTCTGGAACTGCTTCGAACTGTCCTGGCTGCTGCCATCCGGCAAACCCGTGGTGGCCATCGGTGAATTCAGTATCCCGGCCGACTCGCCGAACATCATCGAGTCGAAGTCGTTCAAGTTGTACCTCAACTCGCTGAACCAAACCGCGTTTGCCGATGTGCAAAGCCTTGAAGCGACGTTGCGCACCGACCTGAGTGCCGCGGCCGGCAAGCCGGTTGGCGTGCGCATCCGCAGCCTGGGCGAGGTTGAAGCCGAAGGCGTGGTCGCGTTGCCGGGTGTGTGCATTGATGACCTGGACATTACCGTCAGCAACTACGAGCACCCGCGCCCGGAACTGTTGCGTTGCGACGATTCGCGCGTGGTGGAGGAGAGCGTCCACAGTCATCTGCTCAAGTCCAACTGCCCGGTGACCAGCCAGCCTGACTGGGGCAGTGTGGCGGTGGAGTACCGCGGCGCGGCGCTGGATCATGCCAGCCTGCTGGAATACCTGGTGAGCTTCCGCCAGCACTCGGACTTCCATGAACAGTGCGTGGAGCGGATCTTTCTCGACCTGCAGCGCTTGCTCAAGCCGGAGAAACTGACGGTGTATGCGCGCTATGTGCGGCGTGGCGGGCTCGATATCAACCCGTACCGCAGTACGGAAGATCTGCAGTTCCAGAACCTGCGCCTGGCTCGACAGTAGCTTTCACCCAAAATAAATGTGGGAGCGGGCTTGCTCGCGAAAGCGGTGTATCAGCCAGCATATGTATCAGCTGACGGACCGCATTCGCGAGCAAGCCCGCTCCCACATTTGTTAGGTGTCGGGCTATTAAATCCCGATGTTACCCAGTGTCACCACAATGCTGCGCAAGGTCCCGGCAATACCTGGGTGGTCGATTTCGAAGCGTTCTACCGCCAGGTTCACACCGTCGGCGATGCTTGGATCCTGAATGGCACCTTCCAGTGGCTCCTGAACTTCCAGTTCAGCAATCAAATCTCGCAGCTCTTCGCGCTGTTCGAGGGGCATTTCTGGATTCTGATCCAATTGCTCGCGCAAAATTTTGACCTGTTCTTGCAGTTGTTCGCGGGCAGGCATGGCGTTCTTCCTTTTATCGATAGGCACTGACATAGACCGCGGCACGCCGGGAAAGGTCTATGGGCTGACCTGTAGATTAATCCACTCGCGCCTACTGTGCATGATCTCGATCAGGGCTTCTCGCCCTTAAGCTGGCGCAGACTGATGTCGGCCAGGCAGGTCTGCAGTTCGCCCAGGTGGTCAATCACCGAATGCACGCCCAGGCCATAGAGCGCGACAGTGGCTTTGGCGCGCTTATGCTCGCGTTCCTTCTCGGTGAGTGCTTGCCATTGCTGCGGCGAAAGCCCGCACAGTGAGCCACAGGACGCCAGGCCGATGGTCCACAGCCCGGCATTGAGCCCCGATTGCAGCAGGCGTGGCTCGCCGCTGACCAGGACGCAGCCTTCCAGGCGTTCGATATTCAGTTCCATCAGGGCCTGCCAGCAGGCGTGGGGCGCCGGCCAGCGGGTGGAGGAGGGCTTGGCAGCCTTGATCCAGCGGGGTAGCCCGGCGGCCAGCGGTGTGGAAACCGACGCCGGCAACTCGTCCAGCCATGCACAAGGGACGCGCTGTTCTTCGAGGCTGCGCAGGATCTTCAGAGCGCCGACAGTGGCATGGGTATCGCTGGAAGGCGCGGAATCGGCGCGGGCCTGGGAACCAAAGTCCACCAGGCAGCCACTAAGCCCGAACAGTACGGCCGTCAAGGACGGGGTGCTGGCACTAACAATCTCGGCGTGTGGCATTTCGACGTCCCTGAAATAGCAGTGACGCTACCGGACTTGGGTGACAAGCAAGTTACACCCGCAGCAATTGTAGGAATTTTGTGCATTTGCTGAATGACATTTCCGCAAGGCTGCCTAATCTGACACTTCCGTCATATACTGACGGCCTCATTCAGGGCATAGCGCCCATGACAGACCATTCAAGGAGTTCAAGCTATGCGCTGGAGCCAATGTCTAGCTCAGCTGTCCGTATGTGCGAGTATTTTGCTGGTTCCTTTCGTAGCCCAGGCGGCCTCGGAAGATGATCCATGGGAAAGCGTCAACCGCCCGATCTTCACCTTCAACGATACCGTTGATACCTATGCCCTCAAGCCATTGGCTCAAGGCTATCAGTTCGTGACCCCGCAGTTCGTGCAGGACGGGATCCACAACTTCTTCCGCAACATCGGCGACGTCGGCAACTTTGCCAACGACGTGCTGCAACTCAAGCCCCACGCTGCAGGCGTCGACACTGCCCGCTTGCTGATGAACACCACGTTCGGCGTGCTGGGTTTCGTTGATGTCGGCACCAAAATGGGGCTGCAACGCAACGACGAAGACTTCGGCCAGACTCTCGGCTACTGGGGCGTCGACAGCGGTCCTTACGTGATGCTGCCACTGCTGGGCCCAAGCACCCTGCGTGACGCGCCGTCCAAGTATGTGGACAGCTACACCCAGCCGTACCGCTACATGAACGATATCGGCTGGCGCAACAGCACCTTCGGCCTGAATATCGTCGACACGCGTGCCAGCCTGCTGTCCTCCGAGAAGCTGATCAGCGGCGACAAATACACCTTCATCCGCAACGCCTACTTGCAGAACCGTGAGTTCAAGGTCAAGGATGGCAAGGTTGTAGACGACTTTTAAGCCCCAGGCTTGAAAGAAGAAGGCGGCCCTCGGGTCGCCTTTTTTGTGGGCGGCATTCGAGGTTTATCCGTGGGTTACGTGCTTACTTTAAGTCGCGGTTTTATGCGTTCTTATAACTACTGGTGATTTGCGATGTAAAGACGCCCGGCGACCATCGCCGTGAGCTTGAAACCCCTGGCGGATGGGAGTACCGTCTGCGCCTTAGAAGGGCACCTCTGCTTTACCTTTGTGCGTCGGCAATAACTCGGCGTTTTGTAGGACAGAGAGGCTAGAAAGCGAATCCAGTAGTAAGCCCGGCCATTGTCGAGCTGCCTACGCCAACCTAATTCTGGCGCCGTTTGCCCACATGCAGAAAACCAGTGCCACGCTGCTGATAATCGATGACGACGAAGTAGTGCGCGCGAGTCTTGCGGCCTATTTGGAAGACAGTGGCTTCAGCGTCCTGCAGGCCAGCAACGGCCTCCAGGGTCTCCAGGTATTCGAGCGCGACAAGCCCGACCTTGTGATCTGCGACCTGCGCATGCCCCAGGTGGGCGGCCTTGAGCTGATCCGCCAGGTAACCGACATCGCCCCGCAGACGCCGGTGATTGTCGTGTCCCGGTGCCGGCGTGATGAACGATGCCGTCGAGGCCTTGCGCCTCGGCGCTGCCGACTACCTGATCAAGCCCCTGGAAGACCTGGCTGTGCTGGAGCACTCGGTGCGTCGTGCCCTGGATCGTGCACGGCTGCTGCTGGAAAACCAGCGTTACCGTGAAAAGCTCGAAACCGCCAACCGCGAACTCGAAGCCAGCCTGAACCTGCTCCAGGAAGACCAGAACGCCGGTCGCCAGGTGCAGATGAACATGCTGCCGGTGAGCCCGTGGAGCATCGACGAGTTCAAGTTTGCCCACCAGATCATCCCGTCGCTGTACCTGTCGGGTGATTTCGTCGACTACTTCCGCGTTGATGAGCGGCGTGTCGCGTTCTACCTGGCCGACGTTTCCGGCCACGGCGCCTCCTCCGCATTCGTGACCGTGTTGTTGAAGTTCATGACTACACGGCTGTTGTTCGAGTCCAAGCGCAATGGCACCTTGCCGGAGTTCACCCCTTCGCAAGTGCTGGGCCACATCAACCGGGGCCTGATCAGCTGCAAGCTGGGCAAGCACGTGACGATGGTCGGCGGCGTGATTGATGAAGAAACAGGTCTTTTGACCTACAGCATTGGCGGTCACCTGCCATTGCCGGTTTTATACACTCCAGACAGTGTGCGCTACCTGGAAGGGCGTGGTTTGCCGGTTGGCTTGTTCAATGAAGCCACCTACGAAGACCACATCCTGGAATTGCCGCCGACGTTCAGCCTGACGCTGATGTCCGACGGTATCCTGGACCTTTTGCCAGAGCCTACACTCAAAGAGAAAGAAGCCGCCTTGCCCCAACGGGTCAGGTCGGCGGGCGGCAGCCTGGATGGCCTGCGGCAGGTTTTTGGATTGGCCACGCTAGGGGAGATGCCGGATGATATCGCCCTATTGGTGTTGAGCAGGAATCTTTGATGAGTACCGGAAGAATCCAATTCGCCGAGCAAGACGGGACTTTTGTCCTGAAGTTTGTCGGTGAAGTGCGCCTGACCTTGTGTTCGGCGCTGGATGCGACGATTGAGCGGATCTTCACAGCCTTGAATTTCTCGGCGATCGTGATCGATCTGACCGAAACCCGCAGCATCGATAGCACCACCCTTGGGCTGTTGGCCAAGTTGTCCATTCTGTCTCGGCAGAAGGTCGGACTGCTGCCGACCGTCGTCACCACCCACGAAGACATCACCCGTCTGTTGCAGTCCATGGGCTTCGATCAAGTGTTCAACATCGTTGACCGCCCGATCCCGTGCCCGGAATGCCTGACCGACCTGCCGTCCCAGGACCAGTCCGAGGAAGTGGTACGGGTCAAGGTACTGGAAGCCCACAAGATCCTGATGGGCCTGAACGACTCCAACCGCGAGGCGTTCCACGACCTGGTGAATGCTCTGGAGCGGCACTAGTTTCCAGCTGAAACACTGTCAAAGTGTGGGAGGGGGCTTGCTCCCGAAAGCGGCGGGTCAGTAGTGAATGTAGCGACTGACGCCCTGTATTCGGGAGCAAGCCCCCTCCCACATTTTTAACTGAGTTCGGCTCGAAATCGGCTAATACAAAAAAAGGGCGGCACCCTCACAGGTGCCGCCCTTTTTGTCGCCGCCGTTTTTAGAGCTTGGCGGTCAACAGCGCTTCGAGTTTTTCCTGGTCGCGGGCGAACTGACGAATGCCTTCGGCCAGTTTCTCGGTGGCCATTGCATCTTCGTTGGATTCCCAACGGAACTGCGCTTCGGTCAAGTGCACACGAGCTTCGCCCGCATGGCCTGGCGACAATTTGCGTTCCAGCTTGCCGTTGTCGGCTGCCAGTTTTTCCAGCAGGTCCGGGCTGATGGTCAGGCGGTCACAACCAGCCAGCTCTTCGATCTGGCTCAGGTTACGGAAGCTTGCACCCATTACCACGGTCTTGTAGCCATTGGCCTTGTAGTAGTTGTAGATGCGCGTCACCGACTGCACGCCCGGATCCTCGGAGCCGGTGTAATCGTTACCGTTGGCCTTCTTGTACCAGTCGTAGATACGGCCCACGAACGGCGAAATCAGGAACACGCCGGCTTCGGCGCAAGCCACGGCCTGGGCGAAGGAGAACAGCAGCGTCAGGTTGGTCTGGATGCCTTCCTTTTCCAGCTGCTCGGCGGCGCGGATGCCTTCCCAGGTGGAAGCGATCTTGATCAGCACGCGGTCACGGCCAATGCCGGCCTTGTCGTACAGGTCGATCAGGCGATGGGCGCGCTTGAGGACGGCGTCAGTGTCGAACGACAGACGGGCATCCACCTCGGTGGAAATGCGGCCGGGCACCACTTTCAGGATTTCCTGGCCGACGGCTACCGCAAAACGGTCGCTGGCCAGGCCTACATCGCCGTTGCAGTCGGCAACAGCGTCATCCAGCAGCTTGGCATAGCCTGGGATCGACGCGGCCTTGAGCAGCAGGGAAGGGTTGGTAGTGGCGTCTTGTGGCTTGAGCTTGGCGAGGGTAGAAAAATCGCCGGTATCGGCTACTACAGTGGTGAATTGCTTGAGTTGTTCCAGCTTGGAAGTCATGGGCGTGCTCTGTCCTGTGGGTCTGATGACATTACCCGAGCGCTGACAGCCGCTCAAGGGCGCAAATGCATTCGATCGTTTGCGAGGGCAACAACCTGAAAACAGCCGTTTGAATCACCGGCCAATGCTCAATAGGAGGCCAAAACAGCCAGCAGGTTCAACCCAACTGCCCGATGACCACCCGATCAAACGGTGGGAGCAGCCTTGCCCCATCTTCCTGACATCCCCCCATCCAAATGTGGGAGCGGGCTTGCTCGCGAAGGCGTCGTGTCAGCCACCCAATAAACCCACTGACACCCAAATCACCGCCCCTCCAACAACTCCCCGGCCATATCCAGCAACGCCAGCGGATCACTGGCCTTATGAATATCCACCGACAACAACTGCCGAAACTTCCGCGCCCCCGGGAAACCCGTCCCCAGCCCCAGCGCGTGGCGGGTGATGTGATGCATCGAGCCACCTGTCGCCAGGTGTTCGGCAATATAAGGACGCAACTGCGCCAACGCCTCGGCACGGGTGATCACAGGTGCCGTGCTGCCAAACAGCTGCTGATCCACCTCGGCCAGCAAATACGGATTGTGATAAGCCTCGCGGCCCAGCATCACGCCATCGAAGGTCTGCAGATGCTCCTGGCACTGTTCGAGGGTCTTGATGCCGCCGTTGAGGATGATCTCCAGTTCAGGGAAATCCTGCTTCAACTGGGCGGCAACGTCGTAGCGCAAGGGCGGGATGTCCCGATTTTCCTTCGGTGACAGCCCTTCCAGAATGGCGATTCGCGCATGCACGGTAAAACTGGTGCAGCCCGCGTCTTTCACTTGGCCAACGAAATCGCACAGCTCGGCGTAACTGTCCCGGCCGTTGATGCCGATGCGGTGCTTAACCGTCACCGGGATCGAGACGGCGTCCCGCATCGCCTTAACGCAATCCGCCACCAACGCAGGATGTGCCATCAGGATCGCGCCGATCATGTTGTTTTGCACCCGGTCGCTGGGGCAGCCGACATTGAGGTTCACCTCGTCGTAGCCGGCGTCCTGGGCCATGCGGGCGCAGGCGGCCAGGTCGGCGGGGACGCTACCGCCCAACTGCAGGGCGAGTGGGTGCTCGGCCTCGCTGTGGCGCAGAAAGCGTTCGTGGTCGCCGTGGAGGATTGCGCCGGTGGTGACCATCTCGGTGTAGAGGAGGGCGTTTTTGGAGAGAAGGCGCAGGAAGAAGCGGCAGTGCCTGTCCGTCCAGTCCATCATTGGGGCTACACTAAATTTACGATTCATAAAGCCTTGTATTTAAAGGCCTCCAGCATATTTTAGTGCTATCCTGCGTGTACATTTCAGGGCCAAAATGATGGTTTTGGTACACCTGGGGTACACGCCGTGTGCAAAAAGGTATGCATCGGGGTACGGGTTAATGAACATTGAGTGAACACAAGTATGGCTTCGATACACCAGCTCCCCAGTGGCAAATGGCGCGCCCTCATTCGGAAAAAGGGCATCACCCCGATCAGCGCAACGTTCGTGACCGAAAAGCTTGCGAAGGCATTCGCGAAGGAGAAGGAGCGTCAGCTTGAAGAGATCAAGGCTACAGGCAGGACGGCGGCCCCCAAGGGTTCAACTGTCGCTCATTATATCGATGACTACCTCGATTACATACAGCGTGGGCGAACCCTTCAGCGGAGCGCGCTGTTTATCTACAAGGCGTTGAAGAAAAGATTTGGCAAAATCGGCATCGAACGGCTTTCGAAGAGCCACCTGGATTCGTTCATCAATGATCGGAAAAAGGAGGGCGTACAGGGCCAGACTATCGCCGGTGATCTCTCCCTGCTGTCATCTGTCCTTCGCTATTGCTATGACAGTAAGCACCTAGATGTAGATCCCGACCTTGCAGACAAAGCTCGGAAAAGCCTCAAGACCAATCACAAAATGAGGATCAAAAGCCGAGAGGTTGAATGCTTGCCGACTCAGTCAGAAGTTGACGCCATTATTGCGGCCTACGCCAACAAAAAGCGCCAAAAGATCGACATGCCCCAGGTCATCAAATTCGGACTTTACACGTCCATGCGACAGTCGGAAATCTGTGGGATCAGAATTGAAGATTTAGACAGGGAAAATAAAACTGTCATCATTCGTGACCGTAAGCATCCGAGTGACAAAGAGGGTAACGATGAGACAGTTGCATTGCTTCCATCTGCCTGGCAGATAGTCGAAACGGTCATTGGGAGTCGCCAGTCAGGCTGCATTTTTCCCTACAATCCCAAGTCTGTGTCTACCGCGTTCACTCGTGCAAGGGCAGTTGCGGGAGTGACACGTCCGGTTCGATTCCACGACCTAAGGCATAAAGCAATTACCGACTTCTTTGGCCTTGGCCTTAACGTACCCCAGGTCGCTTCAATGAGTGGCCATCGCGACTGGCAAACACTGAAGCGCTATACACACGTCAAAGCGACTGATGTTCATGCAGCTTACAATGCTCTAAATCTCAAACAGGGAGATTTGAAAAATGTCGACAGCCAGCTCGCTCTGATCTTACAGAAGCTCGGTGATATGAATGGCGCCCCGGCATAAAAAAAAGGGGGCCATCTGGCCCCCTTTTTTTTAAATGCAGCGCCTGATAAAGTCGTCAGAATCAGTTTCCATCAAACTACCAATGAACTCCATCACAGCGTTTTTTGGATATAAGTAAGCAGAGCCGAAGCGTATAGGTTTCGGGCCTCTGCCGTGTTTTCTCCAGTAAGCAAGGGTCTCAAGAGTTACCTTGGCAAGCTCGCTGATGTCCTCGGCGGTGTAGCAGTTGATCTCGTCTGCCATTTTGCTTCTCAAGTTGCTGGCGTCAATCATTCGATGCAGGCTTTTTCTGAGTGCTGCCGAAATCATTAACCCTAGTAATCAGGACAGTTCTTTTTCTCTCATTAGCACTGCAGAGGTGATTTTTGTCATCAGTGTGTGCTTGCTCAATAAAGTTCCTGCACAAGTCTTCCAGGCGTAGCTTTGAAAAATTTAAGATTTGCGCGGTTTCTTTTTCAACGACATGGCCTGTGCCCTGAGCGATTTTTTTTTGCATATCAACATCTCGGAAGTGCTCGCCATCATGACCGTCAGCACCCCCATTTTTTCTGAAGCCCGGTGTCGTACCTGCGGCCTGTCAATACATGAGAAATGTTTTTTGTCTGGGCGTCAAGGAGCATTCCGTATTATTTAAACGGTATGCCTAGGGCATACTCTTAACTATGAGGATGTTGAAATCTATACTGAGATAATAGAGATCTAGTCGTTGATGGTAAAGTTGTCATCGGCAAAGTTTTTTTGGGTTGGGCGGCATGTCCGTAGTAACTGCGCGTAGGGGCGCAGTCTTAGAATGTAAGTTGCAAAGTAAAAAAATGAGCATTGCCACTATAAAACAAAGTTTGCAGCGCTCGGCTAATCACTTTGCTACCTTGGGTTAACGATATAGCCAAGAATCAATTTTATGTGGCTTAGTGGTGGTTAGGTGAGATTTTACTTATGTAACGTGTTCGCAAATATAGGTTGATTCGGGAAATCTATCTAACCATCCATCCGGCGTTGCTGAGAGAAACCTCGAGCCACTGAGGCGGTGTTTATTTATCAACGGCGACTCAGCGGTGTGCTGTATATCACAGAGAAAATTTCTAGTCCTTGATGCTGGGGATAGTTACGAAGGCTCGGGGCGAAATTATGCCTCTTGCTGATTCGCTGGATTTTTCGATTTTCGATCACGCAGAGCCCCGGATTTACCAAAAAAAGTAAGTGAAAAGCTTAGCTTTTGATGGCAAAAAGGAGCCGGGGCCTTCGGCCCCAAATGGGCGAGTAGTTATGAGGGGGCGGAGGCGCAACCCTAAACGATGTCATTTTGTTGAAAATGAGCTCAAGAATCCTATAGATCGAAGGATCAGATTTGAAAAGCAACCAGCAAACACGACAGTTTTTAGAACATGAAACTGGGGAGGCCCAGGCAATGCTGCTTTTTTTTGAATTCAAAATATAGATCTCCGGTTTTGAAAAACGAATTCAAGGGCGGAGATTTCATGATGTCGAAAAAAAAGAAATTAATGTCGCATTTATGTAAATTTTGAATCAAGATCTGGCACCATCGCTAATGAGGTTCGCGTGCGCAGGGGGCTGTGGATTAAGCCAGAAATAAGGTTATCCAGTGATCGAAGCCATTTGGCGGCAAACCGATCTTTCCGCTTGGCCTCGAGTTGTCGTGTAGGCGAAGCTCAATCTCAACGCACCGCCCCCTTTGAGAGCATCTGCGTCAATCCAGCATTGTCCTCTAACAATCAGCTTCGGTAGCGTTAATCCTCTTCCAATATCGATGCACAGTCGATAGAGCTAGCCCCGTCTCCCGCGCAATTTGCGATTGATTCATTCCAGCAGTCTTAAGCTCGCGAACGACGCTTTCGCTTCCCTTGTTCTGAGGCTTTCCAGGCTTACGGGGGGCAACCGCTCCATCAGTGAGCTGTTCAGCAAGAATTCCAAGACCTCCTTCTTTCTCAAACGCTTGCAGCTGCTTTAAAGCAGCATCAATGAGGACAGGGTAGGGGGTGTCCTGCTGTTGGGACATACAAAGAGCTAGGAGGGCCAGAGGGTTTATTCGAAGGCCCTCAGCAAGGCTCTCGAACTTCTCAAGAGTAATACTTGTTTCGCCTCGCTCGAGGGCGCTGAGTTTGGATTTCGCGGAGGCGTCAGAAAGGTCTTCGTGCCGAAGTTGACGCTGCTTGCGCAGTGCTCGGATGGCGCCCGCGAGTGCGATTCTAAGCTGCATGGCTCACTCAAAAGTCAGGATATAGCCACACAGGAGGGTTTCCGTTAAATATCAGAATGAGGTAGTATTGCGCATACAGCAGCCAGGACGGCCCTTTGTGAAGCTTCCGTAAGCTCGTTTTGGCAATTTATGGGAATTAGATGAGAGCGTTTCGCTGGGCATGAAGACCGGCGCGCGGACTTTCCAGCAAGCCTCTGCTGAGCAGGCGTATTACTCGTAGAATATTTCGGAGGCTGTACATGGTTGGAGTGATCGATACAGGGCTTTTCGGAGACCCTGGAGTCTCTTTAGTTGGCTCAGAAGTTAGCCTCCAAGACGCGATGTCTGCAGCCAGAAAGCGCTACAAATGGATGCCTCTATGCGCCGTCGAGGAGTGGATCATCCTAGACGCCATCGTCACCGACGACGAGCGAGCCAAAGTAGCCGCCGCAGGCTGCCAACCAATCTTCATGTTTGCCCACAAAGTTGTGGACGACGAGCAGCGCCGTTTCGAGCCGGGACATTGGGTGCGCTCAAGTATGGGTACTGCGTTCAACGAAGGTTTTCTGTTCGAAACTCGGAATAGCGTCTATGTGCTCCTCGGGCCGGGTCATCGCAAAGCAGCAACCATCAAAGAGATCTTCTCTCTATTTTGAATTAACCAACCGGGCTGCTTTGCGTCCGCAGAAAACTGAGGCACCTGATGTTCAGAACACAAGACTCAGACCTAATCGGCGTTCCCGGCATTTTTGGTGAAGGCCTTGCGCATTGGCATAGCGTGTCACGGGTGCTCAGAACTCACTGGTATCACCTTACTGTTCGCTTGACTGACCAAGCTCGCAGCACTGAATTCGTTGACATGATTGAGGGGGAGCACAGGTTGCAAAGCATGCTCGTCACCCAGAGCGCTGAACGAGAGATAATTGATGTTCAGGTCACGACCCCCGCATGGATGAACAAAGGTGCCGGGTGGGACATGGAGCGCGTAACTAAAGTATCCCTCGGCTACGACAGTGATTTTGAGGTTTGCCTGATAGAGGTTGAGAGAGGAGCTATCTACCACAACTCGCACCGTCCAGACTTTCAAATCGATTCGCTGACAGACCTTCGCCCGATCTTTCTCTCGAGCATGATTAGATCAGGCTGAAAACTACCAAAGATCTTGCACGATACCAACGCGTTTGGTTCCGTGCGGAGTTCCTGATAACGACTTGCGGAAAAGCACCGGAGCGCAGTGATGCTCGACACCATAGATGTAAATTTCCACGGAAAACGCCACACGGATTTCGATCTCAAACGAATTATTAAAGCCCAGGAGCAAGGATTTGATGTGCCGGTGACCGCTTACCTTTGCGGTGTTTCAATCAGGTCGCGCGCAGGCATCGGTGTTGTTTTTGGCCACAAGCGTAAAGATCAGTACGGTCGGTTCGGCGATGGTCATCTGATCAGGACATCCGATGTGCTTAAGATCGAAAGAGAAGGTCGGTTTTGGGTAATGACTACGGTAAATAGCCGGTACGTGCTCGCAACATTCCAGCGTGAGAACGGGCGTGCGAGCCTGCGCGACTTTCTGCGCATCGCAAAGGGACAGCACCATTTCACGCCACGGATACTTCAGTAACGGTCTGTTCGTTTTTGCCGTGAGCGAGGCCTCCTTAAAAACCTTGAGAAGTCTTCATGATCGTGAAAGCCGGGGAAGTCATCTGCGTAGCATCAGGTGTGTTTGAGCAATACGACCGCGCCGGGCCATTTGTCGCAACGCAGGACTTCGACTTGGATTTATTCGTTGAAAAGGTGATGCCGCCGACTGCGGAACAATGGGAGATATCTGGTCTGATGAGAAACATCCCAAGACTGCTTCTGGAGCAAGGATTCATCATAAAAATGCCTTGTAGGAGGATTTGCCTAGGCGCTTGGGGTGAATTCGAAATTTGGGAAGAGAAAGACGATGTCTGACCCTGCTCGTCATTACGTATGCGGTCATGGGCTGTACCAACGTTTGAATTCCTTCGCAGAATTATCAGGCCGGTTTGCGAATAATTATGAGCGACGACAAACGCATTTTTTGTAACTGGTAGGTAGCTGAAGACGGTAGCGGTGACATCATCATCAACACCAGAGATAGCTGACGCCCTGAAGCTTCAGGTTGGCGATGTGCTGAACATTGAGATGGTCAATGGATTGATTACGCTCTAACCGAATCGGATCGGAGCAGTAGAGACTGACGCGTATCGCCGGGACAGCTGTTTTCTAAACCCTGTAGATGCTGTAACAGATTGCTGCAGTGCAGAATTGCGCTATCAGGGAGGATTAACGCTTAAAGTTCCACGTTCACAGATTTAGTATCATGCCCCGCCATCTGACGGCCACTGAGCCCTAGGCTGAGAGGCAGTACCGACTGCTCTATAAACACCAGGGATTTTTACTCCTGCCAGACCCACGCATTCGACTACTCGCGCTTTGCATCGTTAATCATCACGGAAAAATACTGGTCAACCAGTTCCATGATGCTGCTGGAGGGCAGACTCTTTTTCGCCCTGTTGTTGGAGGTATTGAGTTTGCTGAACGGAGTATCGATGCCATTGCCCGAGAGGTACAGGAGGAGCTGGGCCTTTCGATCAGCGACGTCCGATTGATTGGCACCTTAAAAGTATTTTCATCTACGAGGGTAAGACTGGACACGAGATAGTCCAGATCTACAATGCAAGATTTGACGACGTAGCGGTCTATGACAAACCTTGGCTAGACGGCTGTGAGCGTGACGGTGCATCGTTCAGAGCCTCGTGGCATAACAGCTCCAGTTTCACTGCTACTTCCCGATTAGTCCCTGAGGGGCTATCTGATCTACTCATTAGAGCATCGCTGTTGGTCTGAATCCGACGAAAGAAATGCGCTCCTAACTACCTAATCGCAAAGGGGACTTATGAACGACGAGCTCTTACCAATCTTGCGGCGAAATTATCCCAAGATTTTTTCGAGCCCAGATCTTCGGGAAATTCGATGCTATCCAGGATGGCTGGATTTGCTCAACGACCTGTGTAATCAACTACAGACATACTTGGATGCTAATCCCAGCACACCTCCGATAATCGTGAGCCAGGTTAAGGAAAAATTCGGCGGCTTACGGTTTTACATATCTGGCGGCGATGAGTTTTGTCAGGCGATTGTGGATGCTGCCGAGGAGGCGTCGTTGACCCTTTGCGAGGTCTGCGGGCGTCCAGGAGCGCTGGTCGGGGAGAGGTGGGTCTGCGTCCGTTGTCCTCAGCATCTTGAATGGACGCCGGAAGCCACAAGCTAGGGGATCCCCTATGCGGTAACCTGCGCTTAATCACATGACCCGCTTGCTCGCGGTGTCACTTGGGCCAGACATTCGCTTAAACGCTGTGGCACCCGGCTTGGTCGATACGCCTCTGATCGCAGAGTGGACAGGTGCCCAAGAGTTGTGGCGAACTCGCTCACCTATGCGCAGTGCTGCGAGTCCAGATCAAGCCCCTCCTCAATGGCGTCTTGTTGTCCAACCGAGGGGCCGGCATTCACCAAAGTAGCTGCGCTCAGGGACATCCAATTAGCGCGATCACGCCCGTCTAGATCAATTTCACGAGCTTTTTGCAATGCAAGCTTGGGATCAGTATCCACCAAGGAACTGAGGTGTGATGAGAGCTTCGAAAATACGCTCGACATGTCTGGTATCTCCTTTCAAGTGAACGATTCAGCGATGCAGGCATGTCTCACTCATCCGCCAATGCCTCAAGCGTGGCGAGCAGCTTGGCAAGCTCAGTCAGGTTGGCTGCAGTCACGATGTCATATTCTCCTCGACTACTCAGCCGATACACCTCTCGAGCCTTTTTGACACGTTCCAGCAGAGGGACGACTATGCCTGACGCCCTTTCCAGAAACTCGTTGATGTCAGCCCGTGTCTGAGGAATTTTGTAGCCTTTGGCCGCGCTTGTGATGATCACGTCCGAATCGCGAAGCTTGGCGATGCCGCTGGAGCGGATCCTCTGGTCGTTGATATCTCCGAAGCCGCTATCTTTAAGGTGGCCGACTATTTCTGCGGTTGGCACGTAGTCTTTGGTGACGAATTCGCTTTGGAATCTCAAGAACCGCAAGATGCTCAGCTGCAGGCGCTCATCCTCATTAGGATGCTCACCAACTCGCTCGCTAAAACGGTCGGCCTGGCGGAGAGCTTCCTGGTGTACCTGGTAGTCTGCATACCCAGATTCATCCGTCGGCGGTGGCAGAAGAGACTGGTATTTGGATGGCCACTCAAGCATTCCAAGAGTCAGGCTGCGTAGGATCTTTTTGTAGGCAAGAACTGCTTCTTCTGATGCTTTCTCTTCGTAGATCTGAGCGACTGAGCCAGCAAAAAAATCTGCAACCTGAACCAAAACGTTGTCCTGACTGGCCATCGTCTGGAACGCATCTTTATCGCCAAATAGGTCGTCGATAAACCGTTCTGAAACGTAGCTTTTGAGGCTCTCCTCAAATTCCTTGCCACCATGCTCGTCTACGATCATCTGGAGATCGGGGTATGTGCGGAACAAACGTTCATAGAGCAACCCATTCACATATTTTATGAATGAGGTCTTGAAACGAAGGCCACCGTCTTTGCGAATTTGGGACTTATCAACGACGGTGAAATAGAGCCTGAATGGCAGATCGGACAGCTCGTTTAAGATCCGGGCACGGCGATCTGAATCCTTGGGCTTAAGATTGCTGGACTTGATCTCTCCAGTTTGAAAATGACGCATGCGGAGTGCTTCAGCTTGGGCATAAGCAGCTTCCAGGTCTTTCTCTGCCACCAGAATGGAGCACACGATGAAGAAGCCCGAGCTTCCTCCCTTTGAAGTATCAAGGTCGGAATTCCCGGACTCATCCACGAAGGCATAGGTTCTGTCCATGAGCTTGCTCCATCAACAACGTGCTGAGCGCAGTGGGTCGCCCAATGGCAAGGTGGCGAACTTAGTTCGTCGCAGTTGTACTGCCTGGAGCGGGGCCTTCGCTGAACGTGTAGTTGATGACCACGTCATTACGGATCAAAACGTCAAGCGTTTTCTGAGTGCCCGTAGTCGTCACCTTCATGGTGACCACGTAGCTCTGGGCATGGGCTGAGCCATTGGTGTAGGTATAGATCCACTTCTCGTCGGTCTCGCTGACTGCGCTCTTAGCGTAGGGCTCACCAAATAGCGACTTCAACTCAGCAGTCGTGGTTTTGCCTTTGGTGATACTCGCTACACTGGCCGACGGAAAGTCTCGTCCTGCGGTGTAGTGGGACGTAGCGCAACCGCCAATTGCGACACAGATTCCCATTACTGCGATGAGCTTTTTCATATCCTTCCTTGATCGTAGAAAGCTCCAAATCTAGCTGGCATCGAGGCTAAAAGCCATCAACAGGTAAACCATCAAGCACTCCCCCATCGCGACTCAGATTGGCTAGGTGGGCTTCAACGTCATCAACCGGTCGTCTGGAAGGGCGCACTGATGGTACTGTGCAGTGTCAGAGTGATGTCACATGGAAAGTGCCCGTGCTCCCTTACCACTCCCACAATTAACGTGTGACGTCATGCCTTCTACCGATGATTTTCGATTTAACGCTCATCACCTTCTGATCGATTTAGATGCAACCACTAATCATCTAATGATGCTCGTTGTCTCTCGCGAAGTGACGGGGAGCGGTTGGGACGAAGCTTTAATCCGCCACAAGCAAGCATACGAAGCTTGGGCATCCATTCTGCCTGGAGCTCAAACAGATCCGATGTATGTGCTAGATGCAAGGCCGCCGGGCGAGCACAGTGCCACTGCAAAATAGATGCAACCTCCTAGCATCCATTCGGCATTCTATGAAGCACGCAATTCCCATGCTGATCTCGCGCCGTTAGCAGTAATCTAAGCGTTACTGGAAGGACAGCGGAACCGAACCCACGTCACCATCTAAAACGCGCTAGGGGGAACATGGACGTCGAATCTTTGACGAAGCAGATCACGCTAGTTGGCGCCGTGGTTGCGGCTTGCACTGGCGTCTGGAGCCTCTGGCTGCAAATGCGTGGTAAGCGCGACCATTACTCTGTCGGCACAGGAACGGTACGCCCTGAGATCATCAGAGAAACGATGATTCATGTTGTGAGTCATAGTGATCACCCGATCTATCTCGCGGATTACGGATTTATCGATCCAAACTTCAAGTTTTCCTCAATTCCTATGGAGCAGGAGCTGCACGATTTTCAAGACAGTCATGTTTACACCCGTGGCGGCAGCAATCTTGAGAAGCGCAGCGACTTCTTCGAAATTGGCTACATTCGGCGCGACACTCCCATCGGTGCATTCGCAAGAACTGTTACTCAAACTAGGCCCTGCCTCGGATTTGCCTACGATACGCCTGCATGGAAGAAGCTGTGGGTTCGTACCCTGCTTTTGGTGAAAGGGCGAGGGTATTTGCGATGATTTCCTTTCCCCCCCGGAATCCGCTGTGCTTGATTATCAAGCCAGCGGTTCTTCAGACAGCGCTGTCAGCCCGTTCGAATGTAAATCCTTACACATATAGCAAGCCGAGCCAGGGCAAAGCCCTCTGAACTGCTCTGTCTGAGAAACCAGAGGCGGCGCAGAACCTCGTTGATTTACTGCATAGCCCTGCTGCTCAAAAAAGCCTGACGCAGTTGTTGTCAGCAAATGAAATCGAGCGATTCCCTGCTCGACGGCTATCGCTTCAATGACCCGAAGCACCGCGACACCGACCCCTTTCGATCTGTATGCCGGCTCTACAACCATGGAGCGCAGCAATCCATCTGCTCCATATGTTTCAAACCCACCCCATCCGACACTCTTTCCGTCCATGGTGAACTCAAAAAAGGTTCGGCCTGGAAGATCAATATCGTCTGCTGGAAGGTCAGCAGATTTCAGCGCATCGCGAAAGCGCTGCCACTGTCCTCCGGCTATTTCCTTTGCCTGGATCCTCATCTCCTTGCTCATCCCTTTATCTCCTTTGTGCCGCTTTGTATGGGCCGTCACCGCTCAAGCCGAAGCAGCAGTCATCATATTCGCTTTACCGAATATTCGAAAAATCGTATATTCGATTTTCCATATGCATCGAGTTCAACCATGAGCCCTGCTATCAAAGTGCTTTTCGTGTGCGTTGCCAACTCAGTCCGCTCCCTGCTTGCGGAGGCTTTGCTGCGGCACACTGACCCGAGCTTCGAGGCCTTCAGCGCCGGTTCCGAACCGTCTGAGGTTGATCCGCGCACGATTCAGGCATTGGAGGCAGTTGGAGTCGATGCAACGGGCCTGCGCAGCAAGTCCATCAGCGAGTTTCAAGCTGATCGATTCGATTACGTAATTACTCTTTGTGATAAATCCGCAAGCGAGTGCCTACCAACGCCCAGTGCAGGTGAAGTCATTGCCTGGGATTTTCCTGACCCAGTAACCAGCGATGATCCTGGCGCATTTCGCCACACGCTCCACGACATCCACGAGCGCATCAAGCTCTTCGTTTTGGTCAAGACCAAACACCTGGAGGATCTGTGACAGAACCCATGAACCCCACCACCTTATTCAAGTGCCTGGCGGATGACACCCGAGCAAAAATTTCGCTGCTTGTCGTGAGTGAAGGTGAGCTGTGTGTTTGCGAGCTAACGGCAGCACTCGACCTGAGTCAGCCAAAGATTTCTCGCCATTTGGCGCTGCTGCGCTCTGCCGGTTTGCTGTTGGATCGTCGCCAAGGCCAATGGGTGTACTACCGGCTGAATCCTGATTTGCCCACGTGGGTGACTGCAGTTTTGAAGGCGGTGGTAGACGCCAATCAGCAATGGCTGGAAACCGAGGCTAAGCGCCTCTGCGGCATGAACGACCGTCCGACCAACCAAGCCGTGTGTAGCTGAGTCACGCCCAACCGGATTAATGAAATGCTGATTGCCGTATTGATCTTTATCGCCACCATCGTCCTTGTTATCTGGCAGCCAAAGGGGCTTGGGGTTGGCTGGAGTGCGATGTTCGGTGCCATCGTGGCGTTGCTGGCAGGCGTCGTTACCCTCGCAGACATACCCGAGGTTTGGCGCATCGTCTGGAATGCCACTGGGACTTTCATCGCGGTCATCATCATTAGTCTGCTGCTTGATGAGGCAGGCTTTTTCAAATGGGCTGCGCTGCATGTGGCCCAGTGGGGAGGCGGGAGCACCCGCAAGCTGTTCGCTTTTATCGTCCTGCTGGGCGCAGCGGTGTCGGCCCTGTTCGCCAATGACGGAGCAGCATTGATCCTCACACCCATTGTGATCGCGATGTTGCTGGCGTTGCGTTTTTCGCCTGCTGCTACGTTGGCATTCGTTATGGCAGCCGGTTTTATCGCCGATACGGCGAGCTTACCGCTGGTGGTTTCCAACCTGGTCAACATCGTTTCTGCCGACTATTTCGATATCGGCTTCAACGAATATGCTTCGATCATGGTGCCGGTAAACATCGTCAGCGTGGCGGCGACATTAGCCATGCTGCTGTGGTTTTTCCGCAAAGATTTACCAAAGACCTATGACCTCAACCAACTGGACAATCCGGACGAGGCAATCCACGACCGAGCCACTTTTGTTGCCGGCTGGTGGGTGCTGGCACTACTCCTGATCGGCTTCTTTGTCATTGAGCCATTGGGGGTACCAATCAGCGCCATTGCAGCGGTCTGTGCATTCATTCTTTACGTCATCGCGGCTCGTGGTCACGCCATCAACACAAGCAAGGTGCTCAAAGAGGCACCATGGCAGGTGGTGATTTTTTCTTTGGGTATGTATCTGGTTGTTTATGGCCTGAAGAACGCCGGCCTGACCGACCACATCGCGCAGATCCTGAACGTGTTCGCCGATTATGGCGTTTGGGGCGCGTCCCTAGGTACAGGACTGCTAACAGCGTTGCTGTCTTCGATCATGAACAACATGCCCACCGTTCTGGTAGGCGCCTTATCCATTCATGCCGCCGAAGTCGATGGTGTAGTCCAGCAAGCGATGATTTACGCCAACATCATCGGCTGCGACTTGGGCCCGAAGATCACCCCAATTGGGAGCTTGGCAACTCTGTTGTGGCTGCATGTGCTCGCACGGAAAAACATAACGATCAGCTGGGGTTACTACTTCAAGACCGGGATCGTGCTGACCTTGCCTATCCTCGTCGCCACATTGTCCGCCCTGGCACTGCGCCTCAGTTTCTGAATCAAGGAATCGTCTGATGAAAGTCTTGTTCATGTGCACCCACAACAGCTGCCGCAGCATTCTGTCCGAGGCGCTTTTCAACCACTTGGCGCCCGAGGGTGTAGAAGCGGTCAGCTCAGGAAGCTTTCCCAGTGGCCGGGTGAATCAACGGGCATTGCAAACGCTTGAGGCGGCGGGTATCTCCACTGCGGGCTTGAGCAGCAAGGCTTCGGATGCTTTTGAAGGCTCGCCTCCAGACATCGTGATCACTGTCTGTGACCGGGCAGCGGGTGAGGCATGCCCAATCTTCTTTGGGCCAGCTTTGAAGGCGCATTGGGGTCTGGCCGACCCGTCTGACGCTAGCGGGTCGGAAGCCGAGATCACCGCAGCGTTCGAAACCACACTGGCCAAAATTCACGAGCGCGTGAGCGCATTTCTTGCGCTGCCAATGAAGACCATGAGCGCTGACCAGCTAAAAGCTGAACTGAATCGCATCGGTTCGCTTTAAAGATCAACCGAGGCGGTGCCCAATCTGGCGCCGCCGTAGGAGTTTATATGCAAGACACATTGCCGAACGTACACGCCGACCTGATCGACATTCCGTCGCTGGAGCAACTGGAGCCGCGTACACCGTCGCTCCATAAGCCTCGAATCTTGCTTCTGTATGGATCGACGCGAGAGCGCTCTTTCAGCCGGTTGGTGACTCAGGAAGCAGCCCGCTTGTTGGAGGAGTTCGGCGCCGAAACCAAAATCTTCGATCCCTCGGGTTTGCCGCTGCCGGATGATGCTCCGGATACACATCCCAAAGTCGCGGAATTGCGCGAACTCATGCAATGGTCTGAAGGACAGGTGTGGTGTTCGCCTGAGCGGCACGGCTCCATGAGCGCAGTATTCAAGGCCCAGATCGACTGGGTTCCGCTTGCGATTGGTGCTGTTCGACCTACGCAAGGAAAGACCCTTGCAGTAATGCAGGTCTGTGGTGGCTCGCAATCTTTCAATGTGGTCAACCAACTACGGGTATTGGGGCGGTGGATGCGCATGTTCACCATCCCAAATCAATCTTCGGTGGCCAAGGCGTTCACCGAGTTCGACGAGGCAGGCCGTATGAAACCGTCCTCGTACTACGACCGACTGGTGGACGTGATGGAAGAGTTGATGAAGTTCACGCTGCTGTTGCGGGGTCGCCAGGACTACTTGGTTGATCGCTACTCCGAGCGAAAAGAGTTAGCTGAAGAGCTGTCCAAGCGCGTCAACCAGCGCTCCATTTAACTCACCGCGAGGAAACGGTATGAGTCAGATCACGATCTATCACAACCCGCAATGTGGCACCTCTCGCAACACCTTGGAGCTGATCCGCAACAGCGGAGAAGAGCCGACTGTTATTGAGTACCTACAGACCCCACCTGACCGCACCACGCTTGTCAGGTTGATCAAGGATATGGGTATTGAGGTGCGGGCCCTGCTTCGTATTAAAGGCACTCCCTACGAGGAGCTAGGACTCGGCGATACGTCACTGACTGATGACCAGCTCATCGATGCCATGATCGCTCATCCCATCCTGATCAATCGCCCCATCGTCGTGACGCCTTTGGGCACACGCTTGTGTCGTCCGTCAGAGGCAGTCCTCGACCTTCTGCCGCAGGAGCAGCGCGGCAGCTTCGTCAAAGAAGACGGACAAGTCGTCATTGATGAGAATGGCCGCAGGGTTTAAACCGATGTAAAGCAGATGGGCCTGGAGGCATGAGGCCTAATTGCCGGCTGACCAACGGCAGCTTTAGCATGTTCAACAGATGATCGAGATCAGATTAGATTCGTTCTTGGGTCTCTATACTGGCGACAGTTCAGCAGCGACTTAAGGTTTCCCCCATGACTCATTCGGCCAGTGACAAACTAGATGTAGTCATTATCGGCGGGGGGCAGTCAGCCTTGGCGGTAGCGTATTTCCTACGCCGAACTCAACTTTCATTCGTTATCCTCGATGCGGAGGAAGAACCCGGTGGTGCCTGGCGACACGGCTGGAATTCGCTACGTCTATTCTCTCCGGCCACTTGGAGTTCGATCCCTGGCTGGATGATGCCCCCCACGCAAGAGGGTTATCCTTCGCGCAACCATGTGGTCGACTATCTCAACCAATACGAACAGCGCTACCAATTCCCGGTCGAGCGCCCGGTTCGGGTCACTTCTGTCGAGCGTAAGGAATCTGGCCTGCGAGTACGCTCTGACGACAAATATTGGGATGCCAAGATTGTAATCAGCGCTACCGGCACTTGGAGCAATCCGTATATCCCTCACTACCCTGATGCCGAGTTATTCGCCGGTCGGCAATTGCATTCCGCGAACTATGTCGATGCACAAGCGTTTGCTGGCAAGAAAGTTTTGGTGGTGGGTGGTGGCAATTCAGGAGCGCAGATTTTGGCAGAAGTCTCCAAGGTCGCTGAGACCACTTGGTTGACTCCTACTGAGCCGGTGTTTTTGCCTGATGAAGTGGATGGGCGGGTGCTATTCGAACGTGCCACTCAGCGCTTGAAAGCTCAGCAGGAGGGGCGTGTCATTGATCAGCCCGTCGGCGGGTTGGGAGACATTGTCATGGTGCCGCCGGTTGTAGAAGCCCGTGAACGTGAAGCTCTAAAATCTGTACGTCCATTTGAAAGTTTCACTCGCGAAGGCGTTATTTGGGCCGATGGATCTGAGTCTGCCGTGGATGTGGTGATCTGGTGTACCGGATTTAGACCAGCCCTCGAGCATCTAGATACGCTGGGGGTGATCAACACCGAAGGCCGTGTTGAGGTCGAAGGCACTCATTCGATCCAAGAGCCAAGACTATGGCTGGTGGGCTATGGCGAGTGGACAGGTTCGGCTTCTGCGACGCTGATCGGTGTAACACGGACAGCGCGCAGCACAGTCAATGAGATTGCAACCTTTCTTGGCGATCCGTCCGCAGCCTAGTACACCTACGCTTGAGGAGTAGTGGACATGAACGAAATGATTGTGCGCTGGCCTGAGCGGAATCCCCGCATGTTTTTAGCGGTAGCAGCGCTTGTCTGGTTCGGATTGTACGAAGCCCTTATTCCTGTTTCAGAGGCTTTGGTCGCAGCGCTTCCAGTTGATCGGAATAGCCACCTTGGAGGCGCCTTACAGTTTTTTTTCTACGACACTCCCAAAGTGCTGATGCTGTTGGCCGGCATTGTGTTCTTGATGGGCATGCTCAACTCCCACTTCACACCTGAACGCACCCGCGCAATGTTGGCTGGGCGAAGCGAGGGCACAGCCAATGTGATGGCTGCCTCTCTCGGGGTGTTTACCCCATTTTGCTCGTGCTCAGCAGTTCCTCTTTTTATAGGTTTTGTTCAAGCTGGAGTGCCCCTGGGGGTGACGTTCTCTTTCCTCATTGCTGCGCCCATGGTGAATGAGGTCGCGCTGACACTGCTGCTTGGCTTGTTCGGCTGGAAAGTTGCGTTGCTGTATCTCAGCCTAGGGTTGTTTATTGCGATTGTGGCTGGCTGGGTCATTGGCCGCCTGAAAATGGAGGCCTATCTGGAAGATTGGGTTCGTGACATGCCCAGGATCCAGGCAACTGCCGGGGACACCCGCATGCCCCTGTATGAGCGGATAAGTGCCGGGTTTGGCAGCGTGCGTGAAATCGTCGGAAAAGTCTGGCCTTACATCCTCGCCGGTATTGCCATTGGCGCGGGCATTCACGGGTATGTGCCAGAGGATTTCATGGCCAGTTTCATGGGCAAGGAAGCCTGGTGGTCGGTTCCGCTCGCGGTTCTTATCGGCATCCCCATGTATACCAATGCGGCAGGCATCATCCCCATTGTGCAGGCACTACTCGCAAAGGGCGCGGCACTGGGCACTGTGCTGGCCTTCATGATGAGTGTCATCGCTCTATCTCTTCCGGAGATGGTGATTTTGCGCAAGGTGCTTAAAGTTCGCCTGATAGCCACCTTCATTGGGGTCGTCGCCGTCGGCATTCTCATCGTTGGTTACGTCTTCAACTTCGCTTTGTAATCCACCTACCGAGGTTTGTATGAAAGACATCAAGGTTCTGGGCACCGGTTGTGCAAAATGCAAATCGACAGTCGCCATCATCGAACAAGTGGCGAGTGCGAAAGGTGTACCCGTAAAGCTCGAAAAAATCGAAGACATGCAACAGATCGTCAGCTACGGGGTAATGTCCACGCCCAGTGTCGTGATTGATGGAAAAGTCGTTCACTCAGGGGGCATCCCAACCCGTGACAAGGTTGAAGAGTGGCTCAGCGCCTAGGGGGCGGGACGGCATAGTCATGGTGCACTCATGGAAGCTCGCTGACGCGGTGTACAGATTGATGCCGTCATCTGGTGTACTGAATTTTCTCCAGTGCTCGACCTCTTGGGTAACCTGGATATCGTTGGCTATGACGGCAAAGTCGCCGTAAACCGGAGTGTTGCTTCACCTAATCTGTCGCTGGTGGGCTACGGTAATTGGACGTGATTCGCCTCCACCACATTCATCGGAGTGTCTCGTACCGCACGAAATGTGGTCAAGCAAGTGGAAAGCTATCTCATGGCACAGCCTGATGACTCGCGACGCAAATCGAATGCACATCCGCTCTTAACAGTAGGCTGCCTATTCGGGGGAAAGCTCCGCAGCCACACATAGCGTGTGGGTCGTTTGTTGGTTCATGGTGCCGATGTGCCAATAGTGGCCAAGCTGCTATCCAGGCAGCGCTACCGAGCGGAAACATTTGTTGCACTGTCGGGTGCTTTTGCCCTCTAACCGGAAGGCAGAACTCGCCGCGAATCGCAGCGTTGGTCGCGGATCAACAGACATACCTCTCAGACGGAGCTAACCGTTGCTAGACATCCTTGCGATATTTCTAAGTGTCACAGCGCTACTAGCCTATGTTAATCGACGTTACGTGGGGCTCCCTTCCGCCATTGGTGTCATGGGTATCGCACTCGGCATATCGCTGCTGAACATGGCAGCTGATAGCCTTGGCTTTCATGCCTTGCACACGTTGGAGCAATCGCTGGTGGAGTCCATAGATTTCTCCGAATTGCTCATGCAAGGAATGTTGTCGCTATTGCTATTCGCTGGAGCCTTGCACGTCGACTTGTCACTGCTGCGTACATACCGATGGCAAGTGACGTCGTTGGCCGTAGTGGGCACAACCCTGTCGACGTTATTTATCGGTTTGGGTCTATGGGCGTTGCTTTCCTGGACTGAGCTCGAATTGCCGCTCGCCTACTGTCTGGTGTTCGGTGCGCTGATCTCGCCAACCGATCCTATCGCTGTGATGGGCATTTTGAAGTCTGCTGGCGCCCCCGGTAGCGTTGAGCTGGTTATTTCGGGCGAATCTCTATTTAACGACGGCGTCAGCGTCGTCCTGTTTTCCCTGATTTTGGCTATGGTCGCCAGCGGTGAAGCTCCTTCGGTTACAGTAGCCGCACAGCTACTGTTGGAAGAGGCAGGCGGCGGCGCTCTTCTAGGCGCGGTCGTCGGATATGTCATCTACAGAATGCTCAAAAGCATCGACAGCTACCAAGAGGAAGTCCTCATTACCTTGGCCGCTGTACTCGGCGCCTATGCCCTCGCAACACGCCTACACGTTTCCGGCCCTTTGGCGATGGTGGTGATGGGGTTAATTATTGGCAATCAGGGTCGCTCTTATGCAATGTCAGAACAGACCAAGAAAAATCTCGACATGTTTTGGGAGCTGATAGACGAAATCCTTAACGCAGTTTTGTTTGTCCTGATCGGCCTGGAAGTGGTTCTAATCCAGTTCTCGAACTCCCTTCTCGTCACGGGATTGATGGTCGTGGCTTTAACGCTGCTATCTCGCTTACTGACGGTCGGGCTTCCTATAGCCGCCTTAGGTAGGCTTTTTCGGCTTCCAAAGGGCGCTTGGAGTGTAATGACCTGGGGTGGGTTACGCGGGGGCATTTCAGTGGCTCTGGCTTTATCGCTTCCGCCGAGCGAGCCTCGCGATATAGTAGTTTCCCTCACCTACATAATCGTAGTGTTTTCCATTTTGATCCAAGGTATGACTATCGGAACGCTGGTCAAAAAGGTGATGCCCTGCACGGCTGGGAAAGGTTAATTCATGTGTCGACAGGGATCGGCTACAGGCACTACTGGTGCGCTGATATCTTTCAACCAAGGCGTGATCTCGCTGCTTAACGGCTCAGGCCAAACTCTCACTGCCATGTAAGTCTTCCGCTCGTCCAGCATGAGCGTCTCTTGACTGTTCTACCATCTGGCACTTCTAAGTCGACGAAAGCTGCAAGCTAATGTCACAATGATACTAATAAGACTGTTAAATTCGCACCAGCGCACATGACGGGCATGCCGATCTATGATTGACGCCGAGGAACGTCGTTTCCAATCCCATAAATTTTTGCTAGAGCTCGATGCAGCTACGACGACGTTAATGATGCTTGTCGCGGCGCGTCAGTCAGGAAGCGCTGAGTGGCTCCTCGCCGTCCACCGCCAAAAGCTGGCGTATGAGGCGTGGGTAGAATTTCTCTGCCCACCTGGGCCGGATACAATGCCGCTTTTGGATCGGAGGATGACGGGCGGCTTCGGGACGTTGAATGAATGAGGCATGCTTACTGATGAACGAAGGCGCCAAAGCCAACGACTTCAGCAACTGCGCGCCTAGGGCGTCATTCATAGCCGCCGTGATACCGTTTTATGTCGACAAGCCCACCCGCTTCCAACCAGGGCTAATATTCAAAAACGCGCTCCCTACCTAGCTCTATCTTAAAGCTCAGCGGGTGCAAAGCTGAGCGGTGGATCGTAATCGACACCAGCTTTCCTATATACTGTCGGTTCTGTTTACCCTTGAGCTACAGGAACACCAGCATGACTGTACTCCAAACGATCTACTGGCAGCCTACGCCGCCTTAGCGCTACGCCCCCTCGCAATACCTCGCTCCGCCAGCTCCGCTCGCGGCTGCGTACTGCTGTGTGACCGGTTCCTACACCCTAAGCACTCATCGAACAATCCTCACAATTTGAATTCGTATCGACACGCTCGCCTTTTGTCTGGCCGGCATGTGGTGCATTGCCTTGGATATTTCTATGCTGCAAACACTCAAACAAACTTGGCTTTCCAACATCCGTGGAGACGTCCTCGCGGGGATAGTGGTCGCGCTTGCGCTGATCCCGGAAGCAATCGCCTTTTCCATAATCGCCGGCGTCGACCCCAAGGTCGGTCTCTACGCTTCCTTCTGTATCTGCGCCGTCATTGCCTTCGTCGGTGGTCGCCCTGGGATGATCTCGGCAGCTACCGGTGCTATGGCATTGTTGATGGTTACACTGGTGAAAGATCACGGGCTTCAGTATCTGCTGGCAGCTACGTTGCTCTGTGGGGTGCTCCAAATCCTCGCGGGTTACCTGAAGCTAGGTTCGCTGATGCGCTTTGTCTCGCGCTCAGTAGTCACAGGCTTTGTGAATGCACTGGCGATTCTGATTTTCATGGCGCAGCTGCCCGAACTCACCAACGTCACCTGGCATGTCTACGCCATGACCGCAGCGGGCCTGGGAATCATCTACCTGTTTCCGTATATACCGAAGATCGGCAAGCTGATTCCTTCGCCGCTGGTGTGCATCCTGACACTGACCGCTATCGCGATTTACCTGGGGTTGGATATCCGCACCGTAGGTGACATGGGCCAGTTGCCAGACACGCTGCCAATCTTCTTGTGGCCTGAAGTCCCGCTGAACTTTGAAACCCTGCGTATCATTTTCCCGTATTCAGCTGCCTTGGCTGTAGTCGGTTTGCTTGAGTCCATGATGACGGCGACCATCGTCGATGATTTGACCGATACCACCAGCAACAAGAACCGCGAATGCAAAGGTCAAGGGGTTGCAAACATTGCATCTGGCCTGCTGGGTGGTATGGCCGGCTGCGCCATGATTGGCCAGTCAATCATCAACGTGAAGTCTGGTGGTCGTACTCGCCTTTCAACTTTATGCGCAGGCATCTTCTTGCTATTGATGGTCGTGTTCCTGGGGGAATGGCTCTCCAAGATCCCAATGGCCGCATTGGTAGCCGTGATGATCATGGTCTCCATCGGCACTTTTAGCTGGGATTCCCTGCGCAATCTTAAAGAGCACCCACTGTCGACCAACATCGTCATGGTTGCGACTGTCGTGGTGGTCGTCGCGACGCATAACCTGGCCTACGGTGTACTGGTGGGAGTGCTGCTGGCATCGCTGTTCTTTGCGAACAAGGTCGGACACTACCTCGATATTAAGAGCACGCTTGAAGAAACGAAGTCTCACCGAACTTACCGTGTGGTGGGCCAGGTGTTCTTCAGCTCATCAGACAAATTCACCGACGTTTTTGACTTCAAGGAAGCCCTGAACAAAGTCACCATCGACCTGACCCAGGCCCATTTCTGGGACATCACTTCGGTTGCAGCGCTGGACAAGGTAGTCATCAAGTTCCGTCGCGAAGGTTCAGAGGTTGAGGTGCTGGGCCTGAACGAAGCCAGCGCTACTATCGTTGACCGTTTTGGCGTGCATGACAAACCTGACGCCATCGACAAACTTATGAGCCACTAAGGAGATTGACAATGACCCACGTAATGGCATGCATTGATAACTCACAATCCTCGCTGGCGGTCTGCGACTACTCAGCATGGGCGTCGCAACGACTTAGCGCGCCACTTACCTTGCTGCATGTTTTGGATGAGGGGAAATACCCAGCATCTGCAGACCTGAGCGGCAACATCGGTCTTGGCAGTCGAGAGCATCTGCTGGATGAGCTGGCCACGCTAGATGCGCAGCGTGCCAAACTGGCCTTGGAGCATGGCCAGCACATGCTTGAAAAGGCTCGCGAGCGGACAGTCAGCTCTGGCGTCATTTCACCTGATCTGAAGCAGCGCCACGGTCATCTCGTCGAGAGCCTGAATGATCTTCAGGACGATATTCGATTACTGGTGATTGGAAGGGTTGGCGAAGATAGCGCTCATAGTACCGAAAGCCTTGGAAGTCAGATTGAAGCGGTAGTCAGAACTATCCATCGTCCTATCTTGATTACAACCAGCCAATTTAAAAAACCTGAAGCCGTCATGGTTGCATTTGACGGAAGCGCTATTGGCCACAAGACCTTGTTGACGCTTGCTGCAAGCCCGTTGTGCAAAGGCTTACCAATTCATATCGTTATGGTTGGAGCAGATTCTCACGATAATCAGAACGAACTCGAGAAAGCAAGAAGTGTACTTGCCTCATCCGGCCTGACAGTTCAGACCGAAATCCGGCCAGGCGAAGTTGAGTCAGTTCTGCATGCCTATCAAGCCGAGCACGCCATTGACCTCCTAGTCATGGGAGCCTACGGGCATTCACGTATCCGGCAGTTTCTGGTAGGCAGCACAACTACAACAATGTTGCGAACGGCAACTATACCGGTACTATTGCTTCGCTAAGATTGATCCACAGCCATGGAGTTTCTTACATGTGAGAAACTCCATGGGCAGATATATGAGACCTGCGCCATCGAAAAACTAAAATCTGCCTTTTAAATATTTAGTTTCTTTTAGCTCGGATGGTTTGCACGCCCCAGAAGAGTCGCTTTAGTTGAAAGAAGACTAGCAATGAATATAAAAGCAAGACAGCCAAGCGCTTGAAATCTAAGAGTGATGCCTTGATCGATAAGTATACCCATGATTACCGGAGAGGCTCCACTAGCAACCACGCTCCAAGCTCCAACTAAAGATCTAATTCGACCTAGTTGTTCTTGACCATACAATTGCATCCACAAAGCTGTAGATAGTGTTGATGCAACAGCTGAAGAGACTCCCGTCAATATTAGATATAGAGGAGCGACCCATATCGAACTAGACAGATACAGCGCCACCATTGCTATACCTTGCGGCGCCATAAAAAAGGGAAGAATCCGCACCGGGCCATAGCGATCCAACATAGGGCCAGAGATTATCAAAGATAAGGCTTGAGTGAGTGCATAAGCTATAAACCATCCCGCAATCCACGCAATACTCCAGTTCATCTCTTCTGATAACCGACCTTGGTGAAAGAAGAACCCGGTTGTAATAAATGGCGAGGCCAAAACAATTGGCAATGTCAGTAGAATTCGCGGGTCACGCCATAACCTAAGAGCGGTTGGGGGGACAGTGATTCTATCGCTATACTTTTTTTCTATGGAAATAGTAGTTGGAAGTAGCCTTAAGGCAAAAGCTATTATTGCTGCGACGGTTAAGGCGTTCACGACCCATGCCAAGCGCCATCCAATTGCACCGATCAGTCCCACCGCTGCTAAAGGCATCAACGCTTGAGCCAGTGCTAAACCCAGGGCGATGACACCAAGCGCTTTCCCTGCATCAAATGGAAATTTCCTAGCAGTTGCTGTCATAGCGGTATGAACCATCAATCCTTGACCACTCAATCTTAACAAATAAAAGCCAATTCCTAGAGTTATAAACCCTACACTGAAAGCAGTAACCAATGATGCTAGCACTAGACCCATGGCGACAAAAAGGGTATATCGAAATAGCGACACACGGTCTATTAGACGTCCGACCCAGGGAAGGGTTAATG
Organism: Pseudomonas sp. W2I6; assembly: GCF_030815935.1. Taxonomy (NCBI): domain Bacteria; kingdom Pseudomonadati; phylum Pseudomonadota; class Gammaproteobacteria; order Pseudomonadales; family Pseudomonadaceae; genus Pseudomonas; species Pseudomonas sp. W2I6. The sequence goes on from NZ_JAUSXJ010000001.1 coordinate 1,017,511, forward strand.
CGCTAAAAAGCGTTGCTACTGCGTATATAGCTCCAAGCTCGCCATCCGAGAGCGAAAAAAAACCTCTAAAACTACCGCTATAAAGTGCCACAAAATAAGTTTGCCCAAAACTAGAGGTTGCCATGAGGGTCGCACCAAATAAAAGACCCTTCCAGTTCAAACTAACAAATTTTAAATATTTATACATCGCTAATCTCGCTTCTGATACTTCGTAAGTCCTGCATCATTACTTTCACCGCATAAATGAACTTTCAAACCGTCAAGGTAAAGCAGATATAACATTTTAGACAATCTAGAAACCTTGCAGCACCTGAAAACAGATGCGGAGGCGGCCAATTGAAATCAGACCACGACAGAAACGAAATGTTAGAAAAACATGACAGCGCGCGGCAGAGCTGATGTGAGTTTAGGGGGAGAGTTTAAGCGTATGGGAACAATTCGTAGAATGAGGAATAGATGTCTACTGTCGGCCACAAGGAGAGGCTCTGCCCATCCTGGCAAAGAGTAAAAAGCCCTCGACAAAAAAAGCTTATAAAACAGAATGTTATGTCAGATCTTTATCTTAAGATCTCCTTGGCGGCCACCTTTAAATTGTCATCATTCCTTTTTTAGCGTATGGTAACAGCCGTACGAAAAATCAAATAAACTGCAAAAGAATGGCAGACACCAATGTATATTTCTACTAAAAGCTCTTTAGCGGAGCGTAAAGCGCCATAGCGTCACCTCGCCCAAGCCTTTCAATTCTTGGTTCGCGAGAGGATACCTATGAGCAGTTCTAGCAAGCGTTTTAGCTTTGGCGAACATCCGGTTTTCATTGAACTCGGATCGACCGCTGAACATACTGGTTCGCCAGTGATGGTTCATGTTGGACAAAGCGTCGTTCTGGCCACTTGTCATGTGCCGCCCCCTTCTTTTCAGTCTCGCCCACCAGGCTTAGTGGTCTCATTTGTAGAGCGAAGCTATGCACGTGGCCGAATTCCCGATGATTCACATATCCACCAAACCGAGATCAACAAAGTAGAGGAAAGCAGATCTCTAGAACTCCAATCAGTGCTAAACGACACCCTCCCCGACAAACACGAATTAAGAATAGAGTTAAACATCCTAGTCTTTTCACGTGACCCTCAAGTCGATCCAATTGTCGCAGCTGTCATTGCAGCAAGCTGTGCGCTAGGAATTACTTTGCCGCAGCATGCAGACCCTATAGTTTTGGCGCGCTTAGCGAAAATAAATGGCGTCTTCTGCACTAACCCTAGTAATAGCGCGATTGAAAAATCGCAGTGCGACTTGTGGGTGTACGGAAGTTCTTCGCAGACCATTCAAGTGCGCGGCATTACTAATGAACTTGATGAATTAGAGTTGATTTGTGCAATTGAGGCTGGGCAGAGAGATATTCATAAAACAAGCAGCTCGATAAAAGAATGGATCCTGGAACACTCACCCAGTAGTAAGAGTTTCGCAAAAACTGTCGAAACAACACTAAAAAGAAAAGTTGCTGCGCTTGCTAAAACATCACTGATGAAGCTTTTTCAGGAAAATTTGAAAAAAGATCTTTCAAACCAGTTAAGTGATCTACAAAAAGCGGTGGAGATAGCGATCTGCATTAACGAAATTGATGGAAGCCGGAAAGAGATAATCGCCGTTTACTTCTACCAATGCGTACAGGAGACTCTTAGGGAATATTATTTAAATGCAGTGTCATCAAGTGACATCCATGCAACTCTTCATACGAGAAAAATTAAAACCCACTTATTTCCAAGAGCCCATGGATCTGCCAGTTATACGACTGGAGATCATAGCGCGATTGCGCTCACGACCTTGGGTAGAGATCGCTCTTCCTTGAATGGTCAGTATACTGAAGCAAAGAACAGCTTTGATGTCCATATTCATAACTCTCCAGATGATGCAGGCGCGAGATACCCAATTCCTAATCATGCTTTAAATGCCGGACGCTGGGTAGCCGATACCTTGAGGTTTGTGCTACCAAAGTTAGATATGTTCCCCTACGTAATCCATGTAGATGTAGAGCCAGTTGGGAGGCATTCATGCTCGCCAGATGAAATTTTGTGCACAGCAATGCTATCTATGTTAGACGCAGGAGTGCCGCTATTTTCTGTTGTCGGCGCGGTAGAGGTGGGTTTAATTTGTTCACCCTCCCAACTTGTTCCGCTGATTGATCCCGACGATTTTGAAAGAGCATCTTGCAATGTCGTTGCCACAATTGCTGGGACAATGACTGGTATTGCTGGAATTAATTTGCGAAGCAAAACACTTCTCACAAGAGATATATTGCAAGAGTTGTTAAGTAATGCTAAGCAAGCGCGCCTTTCTTTGATTGCACTTATGAAAGAGTGTGTTGCCTTTCCGAGAGAGCTGAGTGAGTTTGCACCTAGAGTACAAATCCTGAAGATATCATCACGGAAAACCGGGCAATTAGTTGGCCGTGGCGGAAGCGTTGTAAAAGCAATCTGCCAGCAGACTTATAGCAATGTTGAGGTTTTTCCAGACGGAACCGTTCGAGTCAGTGCAAGTAATGATGATAGTCTGCAAAACGCGATCCTCGCAATTCAGAAAACACTTAAGCCACTTAAGCCCGGTCAAATTTTTGAGGGTGTGGTGAGCGGTATACAGGCGAATGGTGTACTGGTTAATTTGTCTCCCGGACGTGAAGGCTTTCTCCCTCTCGAGCAATTAATAAATACACATGTCCCAGTAAGAGAGCAATTTAAGATAGGGGAATGCATTCGTGTAGTGTGCCAATCAGTCAATCACCATGGTCAAGGCCAACTGTCTGTCAAGGCGTTACATCCTGAGATCACTAGGAATCGCGGATACTGATGTTTTAAATAATCAATACAATAGGTACCTTAAAAAGTTTGATTTGTTGAGGAGGTTGAGTGGCAGTTTACAATTATGACGTTGTCATTGTAGGTTCAGGCCCGGCAGGAGAAGGTGCTGCCATGAACTCGGCAAAAAATGGCCGCAAAGTAGCTGTTGTGGATAGCCGCGCTCAGGTTGGTGGTAACTGCACCCACCTTGGTACTATTCCCTCAAAAGCTTTGCGACATTCCGTTCGACAAATAATGCAGTTCAACACCAATCCCATGTTTAGACAAATTGGTGAGCCACGCTGGTTCTCGTTTCCAGACGTATTAAAAAGTGCGGAACAAGTCATAACTAAGCAGGTCGCCTCACGCACAAGCTATTACGCTCGCAATCGGGTCGATACTTTCTTTGGTATAGCAAGTTTCGTAGACGAACAAACTTTAAATGTAATTGGTGCTGGCGGTGAAGTAGAAACGCTAATAGCTAAGGAAGTTGTGATAGCTACAGGGTCTCGCCCCTACCATCCGGCGGATGTAGATTTCTCCCATGCGCGAATATACGACAGCGATTCAATTCTGAGTCTTAATCATACGCCTCGTAAGCTAATTATTTATGGCGCGGGGGTGATTGGGTGTGAGTATGCGTCAATATTTAGCGGGCTAGGAGTGATGGTTGAATTAATTGACAACCGTGAACAACTACTTAGTTTTCTAGATGATGAAATTTCCGATGCTCTAAGCTACCATCTTCGGAATAATAACGTTTTAATCCGTCACAACGAGGAGTACGCGAGCATTGAGGTATTTGATAGCTCCGTCATCCTACACTTGAAATCCGGCAAAAAAATCAAGGCGGACGCATTGCTTTGGTGTAACGGACGCTCAGGAAATACTGAGGATCTCATGCTCGAAAATATTGGGATCGAAGCCAATAGCCGTGGTCAAATTCAAGTTGACCAAGACTATCGTACGGAAGTCCCCAATATCTTTGCTGCCGGGGATGTGATTGGTTGGCCCAGCCTCGCTAGTGCTGCCTATGACCAGGGACGCTCGGCTGCTGAGAATCTGATTGAAAGCGGAAGTTGGAGGTTCGTTAATGACGTACCTACCGGTATCTACACCATCCCCGAGATCAGCTCGGTAGGGAAAAACGAGCGGGAACTAACTGACGCCAAAATACCTTATGAAGTAGGTAAAGCCTTTTTCAAATCTATGGCGCGTGCACAAATTGCCGTTGAACCGGTAGGCATGCTGAAAATTCTATTTCACCGAGATACCTTAGAAGTGTTAGGTGTACATTGCTTTGGCTATCAAGCAGCAGAAATCGTCCATATTGGACAGGCAATTATGAATCAACGTAGGTCGGCAAATACTTTGAAATATTTCGTCAATACGACGTTCAATTATCCAACCATGGCAGAGGCTTATCGAGTCGCCGCGTTCGACGGACTCAGTAGGCTTTTTTAATTTCGTGTAAAGCCGGAGGAAACCCTAGCGAGGAGGTTAACCGAATGTAGATTAATGATTTAGACTTTGCCCGATACGTTCCTAGATTTCCCCTAATGGTGCCAAATAAGAGGAATGATAATGCGTAGACTAACTTTTAAATCTCCCAGACAAGATCTCCTAGCTAGACAGCAGTTACTTGGCAATCTGTTAAATCGACTTGAAGTTGAGGGTTCCAATCGATCATTCAATACGATACTTGAAAGCAGAAGTTTTCAGCTTGAGCCTGACGAGCGCTACTGGCTATCTAATGCAACCTACACGCAGCTAATTCTTGAGCATAATAGTCTCTGTTCAGCGCTGAGCCACCAGTCATCCAGCGCCCAAATTCGAAGCACTCGCTGTCAGCAGTCTTCACTAAAAGTATCAGACCCGGAAGATAAGTCGTTAATTCCCACTCTGGAGAACTCTGATTGTCTCATAGTCCCTGGCAGAATTTATCATGGGCACGTGTTCAGTTTAGAGGTAGGTTTCGCTTGTATTTCATTACCATATGGATGTTATGGAACGCTGCGGCTATCTGAGGTTGCCGAGCAACCGTTAGGTCAGCTTTATGAATATCTAAGCTTGGGAGACTCGCTATCTGTGAGAGTCACCAATATTGACTATAGAGGTCAAATTAGTCTCAGCATGAGAGGCATACCGGAGGATTCTTCCAAATGACTTATGCGTACAAGAAAAAATGGACATTCAGACGTCAGGGTTCAACGTTGGTCATTAAAATTTTGACCATATTCGAAAATTTACTCCCTAAGGCGATGAGGAATATGTTAAAATTTTGGCAAATTCAATGTCAGGCGATACGAAGACACATGATGAATTTCTGCTCCCTTCTGGTTGTTAGTCCACCTTAGACAGCCATCCCCCTCGCTTTAGCGCCGCACGTTTGCATTTTACAATGCAGGCTTTTTGGCACTCCGCCGTCGCCACGCACGACGGTAATTTTACACGTCGCCTGATCACCACCCAATCGATGCTGTTCGTTGTCTGCTGAGTAGCCTGGTATTTATCTGGAAGTCATATTCAGCAGCTAACCACTGATGCATTCCGACGCATGGTGTATTTGGGGCTTTGAAATGGGGGGCTAATGCCGCCAATTTTAAGTTTTACTCTAATGCGTCACCGGCCTTGCTTAATGCATAGTCGGGACGCGCTGGTGCGTACCGGATTCATAACAAAACTCGGTATTCCGCCTTAGTGAGGCAGGCCCACTTCTAAACTTAAGCTCACTGTTGCGTTCCCGTTGAGCACTGGTGCACAGCTAATTTTAGAAATAGGGCTTTTACCACCCAATGAAATCAGATCAGGCTTTTGGCCTCGACCTGCTACCCTCTTATTACTTGATTAAAAGCCAAATACCATGTAGTTAAAATTTAACCTAAATACTCAAAGGCAACTTTCTTAACGAGTAGCCAATTATTAATGTATCTGTACGGAAAATCGAATGCTTCAAACAATAAAGCAATCTTGGCTGTCCAATATAAGAGGCGATTTATTGGCCGGTATAGTCGTAGCCCTTGCGCTGATTCCAGAGGCAATAGCATTTTCGATCATCGCCGGGGTCGATCCGAAAGTGGGTCTCTACGCTTCATTCTGTATATCAGTGGTCATTGCCTTCGTAGGCGGACGGCCAGGTATGATTACCGCCGCCACAGGCGCGATGGCGCTATTAATGGTAACTTTAGTAAAAGATCATGGGCTTCAATATCTCCTTGCTACGACGTTACTGACTGGTGTACTGCAGATTGTTGCTGGATATTTGAAACTTGGAAGCTTGATGCGGTTTGTTTCCCGCTCTGTGGTGACAGGTTTCGTTAACGCGTTAGCCATCCTGATTTTCATGGCTCAGCTCCCAGAATTAACTAATGTTACATGGCAAGTGTATGCGATGACGTTGGCGGGGTTGGGCATCATTTATCTGTTTCCCTATGTACCTAAGATTGGAAAGCTTCTCCCATCTCCCCTTGCATGCATCATCGTACTCACCGCTGTTGCTATATACCTTGGACTTGATATTCGTACCGTAGGAGACATGGGTTCGTTACCAGATACTCTGCCATTCTTCCTTTGGCCGGATGTACCGCTCAATTTTGAAACCTTGGCGATCATCTTTCCTTACTCAGCAGCTCTTGCAGTGGTCGGCCTGTTAGAGTCAATGATGACGGCGACAATTATTGACGACCTAACTGATACACCGAGTAACAAAAACCGGGAGTGTAAAGGCCAGGGGATTGCAAATATCGCATCTGGACTTTTGGGTGGTATGGCTGGATGTGCAATGATCGGCCAGTCAATTATTAATGTGAAGTCTGGAGGACGTACAAGGCTGTCATCTCTGGCAGCGGGCGTTTTCCTGTTGCTTATGGTGGTATTCTTGGGCGAGTGGCTGGCACAAATCCCTATGGCTGCGCTGGTCGCTGTGATGATTATGGTGGCAATAGGAACCTTCAGTTGGGACTCATTGCGCAACCTTAAAAAGCATCCGTTATCCACCAATATTGTTATGGTGGCCACCGTGGTAGTGGTTGTCGCAACACACAACCTCGCTTACGGGGTGCTGGTGGGTGTATTGCTTGCAGCAATGTTTTTTGCCAACAAAATCGGCCATTACATGTACGTTAGTTCTGAAGCCGACGAAAACGGGATCGAGCGTAAGTATTCTGTGGTTGGTCAAGTTTTTTTCAACTCTGCAGATAAATTTGTTGATTCGTTTGACTTCAAGGAAGCTTTGGAGAAAGTTGTCATTGATCTCTCCTTTGCACACTTTTGGGACATCACAGCAGTTGCTGCGTTGGACAAAGTCGTCATCAAATTCAGGCGTGAAGGTACAGAGGTTGAGGTGCTGGGCCTTAATGAGGCAAGCGCGACTATCGTTGACCGTTTCGGAGTCCACGATAAGCCTGACGCTATCGATCAATTGATGGGGCACTGATTCATGGAGAACTCAATGACTCACGTAATGGCCTGCATTGATGGCTCAGCGTCGTCAACTGCAGTATGTGATTACGCTGCATGGGCAAGTGTTCGTCTCGCTGCCCCGTTGACGTTTTTACACGCATTGACGAAAGAATGTGCGCCTCCTTCTGATCTAAGCGGGACACTTAGTATCGGTATTCGAGATCGGCTCTTGCAAGAACTTGCAAAGCTCGATGAACAACGTAATACCTTGGCAAAAGAGCATGGCGATTATTTGCTTGAGGCGGCGAAGCATCGTGTAGACCAACTGGGTATCGTGCACCCCCAAGGACGGCAACGCCATGGAAAATTGGTTAATTGCATTCAAGAAATTGAAAGCGAAATCAAACTGTTGATTATTGGCCGAAACGGAGACACCAGCGGAGCACCAGGAGAGCGCGTTGGGTTGGGAGTAGAGAATGTCATTCTGACACTTAATTGTCCTGTGCTCGTTACGCCGTCCCAGTTCAATATACCCCGAAGCTTCTTAATCGTTTTCGATGGGAGCGAGACCGACTGTAAAACAGTTGAGGCCATAGCGCATAGCCCTTTTTTGAAGGGTATAAAATGCCACCTCTTGATGATCGACGCAGAGTCTGATACTGCATGGAGTCAAGTGGATTGGGCAAGGAACTTATTACAGAATAATAACTTTACCGTGCAGGCTGAAGTGATGCCCGGTGAGTATGAAATCGTTATTGAACGTTATTGTGAACAAGAAAAAATAGATATATTGGTGATGAGCACTTGCGGAAATTCGAAAATCCAAGGGTTTTTCGTCGGTAACATAATAAGCAGAACCCTACGTAGCACGGCAATTCCTATGCTGTTCTTACCTAGCTACTTGCCAACTCGAAGGTGAACGGCTGTTGGAAAAGGTTGCCTCGGGAGTAGTTTTCGAGGCCACCCATGTTTGAAGCTCTTCTTAATAAGAGGCATAACACGGGATATAAGAAATGGCTCAAAAATCACTTACAAATCCTTCCTCATTTATCTCTCGTGAATCCAGTATTCACAGGATGATGATTGAATTGCTTGAGAAAGCTGACATACGCATTGGCGGAGATCGCCCTTGGGACATGCATCTTAATGCGAGTAACGTTCCTGAACGAGCATTTGCTCATGGCAGCCTAGGGCTAGGTGATGCCTATATGAATGGTGACTGGGATGCGGAAAGACTAGACGAGTTTTTCTGTCACTTACTACGGGCACATCTCGATCAACATGTTCAGCCGTTCAAGTTGATATTCCATGCTCTGCGCGTTCGCTTGCTTAACCGACAGAATACAACGCGTGCCTGGCAAGTAGGCGAGGCGCATTACGATTTGGGCAACGACTTTTACTCGGCAATGCTTGATCCAAGAATGGCCTATACCTGCGGCTACTGGGAAAACGCTAGTAACCTTGCAGAAGCTCAGGAAGCCAAGCTCGAGTTGATTTGCAGAAAACTCCAATTGAAGCCTGGAATGCGAGTTTTAGACATTGGGTGCGGCTGGGGCAGTTTTATGGGGTACGCCGCTGAACACTATGGCGTCGAGTGCGTGGGCGTTACAATCTCCAAGGAGCAGACCGATTGGGCAAAAAAACGTTACGTCGGATTGCCACTGGAGTTTCGGCTCCAGGATTATCGAGAAGTACATGGCGCTTTTGATCGAGTCGTTAGCGTGGGGATGTTCGAGCACGTTGGCCGTAAGAACCATCGGGAGTTTATGGAAGTTGCCTCCCGTTGCCTTGTAGATGACGGATTGTGCCTGGTGCATACCATCGGAAAAAACGAGCGCAACACTACGCCCGACCCATGGATCGATAAGTACATTTTTCCGAATGGCGACCTACCATCAATCGGTCAAATCGGCGACGCCGTAGGCGGGCTTTTTGTGGTCGAAGATTTACATAACTTCGGTGCTGACTACGATAAGACCTTGATGGCTTGGCACGCCAACTTTGAAGCCGCATGGCCACAATTTTCAGCAGAGTTAGGTGACCGATTCTATCGAATGTGGCGCTACTATCTCTTGTCGTGTGCTGGAGCGTTTCGTGCGCGCGATATCCAACTGTGGCAGTGGGTTCTTTCAAAAGAAGGCGTCATGGGCGGTTATTCAAGGCCCACGCTAGGCGCCAATACATAATCGTTGCAATCGTACTACCGGATCGCCGCTCGATGGAGTGCACGATCTGGAGGTTCACAGCAATGCGAGATTGATCCTTACGTCTGTGCGGAGGCTCAGCATGACTGGCCTCCACAGTGAAACTCAATCCGTATTGACGTTCTGATAGAGCATTAATCGTGAGGTCTCATGTAGACCTCGCGTCAACGCAAGCAAACGGCGAAACTCTTCGGGATGCAGGTCGGCCACGTTTTCCAGGGGCTCTTGCGATTCAAGATCATGTAAGCTCGGCTGACTGCCATCGTGCTGCATTTGTAAAAGGAAGTCCTTTGTCACACCGCCGATAAGCGGGAACGTGCCCTCTCTGAGCACCAGAGGAACAACACGCTCTCCTTCTGGAGCTGGCTGCTGTATATCTCTTCCCATCGCACCGTTGCGGAATTCAATACCGGCCATGCCAAGCACGCTGGGTAGCAGGTCGACCAAGCCAACGGCCTCGTCAATCACACGCGGCTCGAGCAATTTGGGTGCGTGGATCAGCAAAGGCACTTGATTGCTCTCAAGCCCCAGTTTTTCGAATGCCGGCGGCATATGCGGAATCTGGCTGATACGCGTGTTGTGGTCGCCAAACATGACGAAAATCGTGTTGTCGTACCAACCGCCTTCTTGAGCAATTTCCATCAGGCGCCCAATGTTGAAGTCCAACAGGCGTACCGCGTTGTATTGAGCCACGCTGCGAGAGCCAGCGTTCTGCACGGTTTCCAGAGGTATATCAAGCACCTCGAAGCCGTCGTTCTCATTTGGGATGGTAAAAGGTCGATGGTTACCCGCAGTCTGGATGTAGGCAAAGAATGGTTTGCCCTCAGCCTGTCGGCGCAGGATCTTGTCGCTTTCCTTGAACAGATCCAAATCCGAAACACCCCAGACGTCTACCATGGGTGACTTCCAGTGACGCTCGTCCAACAGTTGGATATCGTCGATGCTCTGACGAATCAACGCATTCATGTTGGCCCAACCAGAATTACCGCCAATCATGTAATACTTGTCGTAACCCTTCATTGCATTGATCAAGCTGTGTTGACGAGTGATTAGGGGGTTGCGCGTTGCTGTTTCCTGTCGAGAGACGTCAGGTACGCCGGAGATACTGGCCCATACGGTTTTTGCTGTTCCTGTAACGGGCACATAGAAGTTCTCGAAGAACCAACTCTGCTTAGCCAGTCGATCAATATTCGGAGTGGGGTTCAGGGGATTGCCGTAAGCCCCGACAGCGCTGGTGCCCAGAGACTCGAGCATGATGAAAACCACGTTCGGTTGCTGCTTGCCCGTGATGGCGTAGGGTTGCGGTGGTTGTTCACGGCTAAAACTCAGGCTTTTAACATCGGGCTGGTCAACATCTAAATAGCGACTTACAACGTCGTAGTGTGCAGCGACCTGCTCCCGATCAAAGGGCTCACTGGGTACCCTCAAAGTATCGTAGAGAAAAATCACCGGGTTCAGGCCTAAAGCTGAAATTTGGTTGTCGCCAGAGAAGAAGGCGTCGCTCCAACGAAGCGGTACCGGGTTTTCCAGGTTAATGTTCTCGACGCGGCCCAGAATACCGAGGAAGACAGCCACTACCATCAGTGCGCTGCACCAGGTCAGAGAGAGTCGACTGATGGGCTTTGCAGGACGATCCAGGGTCACTCGCTCAAGACGCAGCAATAGCCAAAAAATCAGGGCCGTACCAGCCACCCAGCCAAGGCTAATCCACACCACAGGATAGGTTTGCCAGACCATGTCTGTTGAGATCTGCGCGTCTTCTAGAAACCGTAATACGGTCGCATTGATGCGCACACCCAGATAGGCGTAGTGACCGAAGTCGACGATATAGATCAACATTACTGCGCCGAGCGCCAGCGCAAGGTAGAGCCGCGTCAACCAGCGAACTGCATGTGAGCGTGTCAAATTCCACACCGGCAACCACGCCAGCAGGGCGACGGGTAACATCAGCAGGATTGCCAAACGAAGGTCGAACCGCAGCCCTATTCCGAGGGTTTCCGGTACCGCTTCAACCTCGCTCAGAGCGCTGGCTGCGAATCCCGAGAAACCTATGAAGAACAACCCGCGCAATGCCGCCAGCGTTACGAACAGGATTGCTACTGCACCAACCCAGTAGTGCAAGCGTCTCGAGTGAAGCCAATCCATCGTTTGAATCCTCAATCTATAGAACTATCAACGTAGGTTTGCCTAGCCATCAAACACGTATCGGCAACGTGAACTTTCGCCGTGCGGACAGGCCACGCCAGATCCTGTTAATCGCATATACAATCAACGCTCCCCAGCAGTAGAGAGCAATGAATGGGTCGAGCAAGTAGTCCCAGTAATTCGGGGAAGGTTTAACGCCCAAGCTGAAGGCCAAAGTGGCCAGGCCGAACATGCACACACCCAGCCAGTTTCTCCACACCATCAGCCCCAAGGTCATCGCGCCGATAATCATGATCAACGGTCGCGGGTTGTAACCCAGTCGATAAGGATCAAAGTAGGTCATCCCCATCGTGGCCGGATAGAGAAAGAGGGCCAGCGCCGCCAAAGGGATCAGTAGCTGCAAGCGAGCCGTACTATCCTGCCTCGTCGCTAGTCCCATACGTACCGCAGCAGCAAATCCAAGCGCCACAAGGGACGTAATAGCCACATCGTCCGTGAAGCTGCGAAAGTAGGCTGCTAACGAAAGCCCATTTATAGAAATAAAACTGACTCCCAGTAAGACGATCAGCCACATCACTTGCATACCTGGGCGCAGGCCAAATCTTGGAGTAACGACGAACGCGAGTAGTACGAGGGTCAAATGCGCTTGCCAAAGTTCAAGCATTAGAGCTGCTCCTCTAGCCAAGCATCATTGAAGCTGACGTGTTTGATGAAGGTGTTATTCCATGAGTAAACGATATGATAGAGACCATCGTCACTCTTGATGAAATAGGGATATTCGTATTCGAAGTTGCAACCGGTATCCTCGCAGACACGCTGATCAAGATTCACCAAGAATTCATCAGCGAGTATTTCTCTTCGAGGGCCACTGGATAGGCGGAACTTATCGCCGATGATTTCACGGTAGGCTTCAGCGCTAAATGGATTACCTTCTGGGTCTGGAGACTCATCCAAATTGATCAGCGGCTTCCAGAAGTCAAGGTTAGAGTCGGTACTCATAAGCCGAAGTCGGAATCGCCCGTCCTTTAGGTCATTCAACGCGACCAGCAAGCCGCTATTAGGTGTTGCCACTGCAGCAAGTGAAGAGTTTGGGTTAGCAGGGTCAAGCGGGTAAGGCTCACTCCAGGTTTGCCCTGCATCCTCCGTACGGCTCGCGAGCACTTTGTGAAATGTGTCACCGGCGTAACGCAGCATAGCTACCGCGTTACGCTCATCCATGGGCACAACCGTAGGCTGCAAAGAGTGCTTACCTCTGCTGATTCTGCTTTTATCAATTACATTCCCGGTGGGACTGATGTAAAGATACTCAGCAAATTTCCCCAAAAACTCGTGGTATACAGGCAAGCCGATGGTGCCATCCTGATGAAATATTGGGGCATTGCGCACGAGCGTGCTGATGTTCAAAAAGGGAGTCGTGATCAGTTGCTGAGGGGCCGACCAATTTTTACCCAAATCATCCGAGTGCATTGCATTGATTGCGCTCCCAGCCCAACCGCCCACTGAGACTGAAACATAGAAGAGCCAAAGACGGTTATCAGGCGCCAAAGCAATAACCGGATTACCCAGTTTGCGTATGTATTTTTGAGTCGCACGCTGGGTCGACTCTCGCGTTGCAAGAACGAGTTCATCATCCCATTCAGCCGTTTCGGTGTCGTAGCGAGCGCCGCGAACCTGTACATCGGCTGCACCTTCTCGTGAGCCAGCAAACCATACCGCCATTAGACCGCCATCAGGCAGTGCCGTCACCGATGAGGCGTGTACAAATTCTTCAAGATCCGAGGAGGCAAATCTGCTGCTGTAAAAAGGTGCCTGAGCGCTAACCCCCTGTTGATCGACAGCTGCTGAGAAAGAAAAACCCGATACAGGGCGATCAGGGTGGAGCCACCAGGCGGCAGTAAATACAGCGAAAATCGGGACAAAAAGAGCCGAGCTGAGAAAAATATTTTTCAAGCGCATTTAGAAACCATTGATACACAAACACATGACGCGTCCTGATTCATGAGCAGGAAGCGACCGGACACATACCTCGGCGGAGGAGGCATGGCGAAGTGGTGTTTGGTTGGTTTCTACAAGGGTCTGACTCAGCTAGAAATGAGAGGAAAATGACTAGATGCTTATATGTCGGGCCGAATCATCGCCCGGCAACCCCGTAGATGCAACCGCGACTACCGGCCCTGAGCTAATGATTTGTTACCATGGATTTCGAGCTTAGCTATCATTACCACATGTGGTATCCCGTTCTCCTCTGCGGTCGCAAGCACAGATGCTGTACTAGGCAGTGTCCAGATCGCGGGGTGACTCATTATCGGTACCTCTGTTAGGTTTAATCCATGGGATGCCAGCAATGCGCCAAAGCACAAAACTTTATGGCCCATCCTATAGCTGGCATGAGCGGTTGTCCTACCGCCAATCCACAGCCTTTTTCGTGAGTTCCCAATCGGCAACATTCACGGAGGTGTTTCGCGCCTGCCGCCCCCAGACTGCATCAGTAGGCATTGCCCATGAGTGATGAGATCAAATGGAAGCACGCTCGCGATCTGCTACTTGCCCGCTTGGTTGAATTGGAAAATCTTGAGTTCTCAGCACAATCACGCGACTCCATCGAGTTGGATCAAAGCAAGGTAGGTAGACTCTCGCGTATGGATGCATTGCAGCAACAAGCCATGCTGGACGCCAACCGAGCACGAGGGAAGAGTGAACGACTACGCATTGAGGCTGCGCTTCGAAGAATTGACGAAGGTTTATATGGCTATTGCGTCGACTGCGACGAGCCAATAGCTCAAGGCAGGTTGGATTTCGATCCCGCCACTGCGCTGTGCATCGGATGCGCTCAACAAGTCGAAAAAAGTAACTAAGAACCGTTGAAAATGCCGATAAATGATTAGGCCTCCATCACTTGTTTGAACTGAAGACTATATGCAACTCATAACCGAAATTATTCATCCAGAACTCAAATCCACGCAGGGTAGAGTATTCCGTCGTCATGCTGCTCGAGGCATCGTATTGCGGGACGAACAGATCCTGTTGCTGTTCACCGAGCGCTATAACGACTTCAGCTTTCCTGGAGGTGGCCTTGATGGTGACGAGGACATTGTCACAGGCCTGAAGCGTGAGCTTGAGGAAGAGACTGGTGCTCGTGAAATACAGGTGCTCCAGCACTACGGTTACATCGAGGAGTACCGGCCCTACTGGAAGCCACAGTACGATCTGATGCACATGACCTCGCATTTTTATCAATGCGAGGTAGCGCCCCAGCTAGAGCCCGTACGAATGGAAAGTCACGAAATCGCTAATGGAATGCGGCCTGTCTGGATCAACCTGCATGAGGCCATAACGCACAATGAAGCCGTGATGCAGCGTCAGGAGTCATCGATGGGGCAGTCCATCCAGCGCGAAACTTTCATGCTGAAAAAAGTCGCGTCCGAGTTGTTGGTGCCGATCCGCAGTTGAAAGGATACCTCGGTAGCTCCCGGCCACTGAATTTCAATCAGGGAGAAATTCTTTGGCCGGCGACCTTACGCTTAACTGGAAATCGTGGCGGGCGAAGCGGCAGGAGCAGCGCTGCGCCGTAAAATCAGGACACCACCGATTGCAGCCAGGGTCGAACCGATCAACACACCGACCTTTACTTCGTCAATCAGGTGAGCTGATCCAGCAAATGCCAGGCTGCCGATGAACAGGCTCATCGTGAAGCCGATGCCACACAAGAGCGCAACGCCGTAAAGCTGTGCCCAATTGCTGCCTTCCGGTAGTTTGGCCAAGCCCATACGAATGGCCAGAGCAGCCAATAGGAAAATGCCAATCTGCTTGCCCACCAACAGACCCAGAGCTACGCCCAGCGGAACCGGATCGACTAGATTCTCCATAGAAATACCGGCCAGTGAAACACCCGCATTGGCGAAGCCGAAAATCGGCACCACAGCGAACGCTACCCACATGTGCAGCTTTTCTTCCAGGAACAGCAGTGGAGACCGGGCCTCCTCTTCAGGTTTGCCCATTGGGACGCACAGTGCAACGGCAACACCCGCAAGGGTGGCATGCACTCCCGACTGCAGCACGAAGAACCACAGCACACCACCGACCAGCAAATATGGGAATAATCGTCTGACGCCCAATCGATTCATTGCGATCAGAATGACCAGGGTTGCGAGCGATGTCAGCAACATCGGCATGGAAAGACCAGTGGTGTAGAAAAAGGCGATGATGACCACAGCGCCCAGGTCGTCAATGATCGCCAAGGCGGCGAGGAAAACCTTTAACGAAGTCGGGACTCGCTTACCCAGCAGCGACAAGACGCCCAGGGCGAATGCGATATCGGTAGCGGCTGGGATGGCCCAGCCCTTCAAGGTCTCAGAATTATCCCAGTTGATTGCGATGTAGATCAGCGCAGGCACAACCATGCCGCCTATAGCACCGAATCCCGGTAAGGCACGCTGGCCCCAAGTGGAAAGCCCACCTGCTAGAACCTCTCTTTTGATCTCAAGGCCGACCATCAGGAAGAAGATAGCCATCAGGCCATCATTGACCCAATGCTCCACAGACATGCCCAGCCAGACACTGTGCAAGGCGGCAAAATAACCTTGCGAGAGAGGCGAATTGGCCACGATCAGAGCCGCGAGTGCTGCCCCCATCAGTACAAGGCCGCCAGCGGATTCCGACGATAGGAAGCGAGCCAGAATCGCGGCTGCTCTAGGGGTTTCTGCGGGAGTTTTACTGTGAGTCATCAGTGTCCTTGCGCTTTGATCCAAAGCGATTATTTTAACATCCGGGGTTTACCAACGCGGCAGGGCACATAGCCTGTAACGATTTACACCAAGCCCTAATCAGCCTCCAGTCTGTTCCCCGAAACGGGCTCACTCACGAAACCCAGGAGCGCGCTCCAAGCGCATAGCCTCACTAGGCGAGCGAGCATCGATCCTTCTTCACAGGCGTGTGGTTCCTCGGATATTTGATGATTGAAGCAACTGAGGCGAAGCATAAATGCAAGCACCTCAGCGCGCCCCTCCGACAGATGCATTTCAATCTGGTGTAGGCCTATTTGGGGATATACGCCGCTACCGACTTGCGAATCTCTTCCCGCGCTTCGTCCGCGCTCCCCCAACGGCCCATCTTCACCCACTTGCCCGGCTCCAATGCCTTGTAGTTTTCGAAGAAGTGCTGGATCTGTGCGAGGAGTAACGCAGGGAGGTCGGCGCACTCCTTTACGTCGCTGTATATCGAGCTAAGTTTTTCATGAGGCACTGCGATCACCTTGGCATCCGCTCCGGCTTCGTCAGTCATATACATCACACCAACCGGGCGACTGCGAATGACAACGCCAGGCGATACCGGGTAAGGGCAAATCACCAGGACATCCAATGGATCTCCGTCATCGCTCAACGTATTTGGAATGAACCCGTAGTTGGCCGGATAGAACATGGGCGTGCTGAGGAAGCGGTCTACGAAAATTTGTCCGCTCGGCTTGTCCACCTCGTACTTAATCGGCGAGTGGTTTGCAGGAATCTCGATAACGGTGAAAAAGTCATCGGGGATGGCGTTGCCAGCTGGGATGTCCGCGTAGCTCATGTTCATACCTCCGAAGTTGTGGAGGGGGCTGCACTGGAAGGCGTTTTTCCAAGGGTGCCCATCTCGATTGGCGTCTTCGTGAAAAACACCGATATTTCCTCGGAGTCCAGTCGTGTGAACAGCCGTTCTGCCTCATCTTCCGTGATTGCCAAGCGAATTTCTGTGGGTTGATCCGCCAGCTCAAAAAAGTGCGATGAATGCAGTTTCCCAGTGTGCCCAAACCCTTCGATTCCGGTGCAGAGCGTGGCGCCGCGTAATCCCATTTCTTTAGCCACGTCGACTATCCATTCGCCTAGCATTTTTCCCTGATAACGACGGTTTTGTTGGGTGAAGAAAACGACCATATAGCCTTTCATTTCTATCTCCTCAGCGAGTACCAATCATTTGGTAGGACACAAGCCCGGCAGCGGTCATCGCTAACGAACCTACGACGTGCAACGAAATTGAGCCAAGCGCCCAGAGCAGTCTGCCTTCCTGAATCAAGGCAACCGTTTCGGCTGAAAATGTAGAAAAGGTGGTGAGACCGCCACAGAACCCCGTGATGATCAGGAGGCGCCACTCTGGGCTAAGGGAAGGAGATGCGGCCAAGAAGGCGATGGCCAAGCCGATGATGTAACCACCAACCATATTCGCAACCACAGTACCTGGAGGAATCGTCGGGAACAGAGCATTCAGTTTCATCCCCAAGAGCCAACGCAACCAGGCTCCAAGTGAAGCGCCAACGGCAATGACGATTAATGGCTTCAGCACGGAGAGCCCTCCTCATCACATATGAGTGGACTAACGGGCAAACGGCTCGCACGGAGGCGGGAAGAGAAGAAAAAATCGAAGGGCAAATTCATATCCTGTCCTAAATTGGAGGACAGGGAGACACGCCTACGCACCCTGTCCAGGGTTCACGTAGGCATCATCAGCGCGAAGGCGGTTAGAGGAGGAATGCCATCTCCTGTTCTGATCCTATAGCATCAGCGCCAATGACATCAAGAACAGCTGCATGCGAGCGATCTGAAGGCCCCTTTGGCCAGGCAAGTTGTTTGATCAATGATCCAGGTAGGGCTGATCCTTGCACAACTTGGTCAGTTGACGCGTCTACATCGATTTAACCGATACGACCTCAACATACTTGTATTTCTTCCTTGCCTCCTTCACAGCCTCTTGCTCAGCAAGCAACGAGCTCAACGTATCAGCGTCGTGAACCAACTCGATCATTTTCCCCTCAAACTCGTTCCCAACCCGCAGCGTGACCCGCAGCGTGACCCGCAGCGTGACCCGCAGCCGGGGCGTAAAAGCTTTCGCCGTTTTTTTCTTGGCTGCGGGAGTTGCTATCGGCTTGGTAAAAACAACCTCTGGCGCAGGCTCCTGCACCGGAGGAGCAGAAACCTGCACTTCCTGCTGAGCCTCACCAAACAAGGCGCGACGCATTTCTTCTTCAGTTAAATCAGCGTTCATAAAACATCTCAATGGAGAAGCAATTAGCTCAACAAATTCTACAGGGGTGGCTACGCTAAGGTACGCTGTGGAGCATGATCAGACTTCAGATACCTAAGTCTATTTCTAGACAGGAACCTCTCCAGGCTCGCGAAAGCTGCGCCTTCGGTAATAGCATGATGAGCCCGTCCGCTAGGTCACTGGCGTGACGAGCGTATAGCGTCACTGTGCCAGGAACCGGTATCCGATCAGCAACGAAGGCACCGACTCGCTCTTGGGCAATTTTCAGTATGTCTAGGACTTCTGGGCTCACCTGTTTCGTGGACAAGTGCTCAACGACAGGTTTGGGCGGAGGCGCGGCGTGACTCCACATTTCTATGACCGCTTGGAGGAGTCCGTCTGAGCCAAGATGCTCGAGGGCCATTTCCCATAGCTGACCTTCCTGCGCCATATCCAGGCGGGCCCTAGTCATTACGGAGTTCTAACAAGGTGATGGTCTTTCTTGATTGCGAGTTTACCAAGCTCTCAGCGGCTGCGAAGCTGATATCACTCGCATTGGTGGCTGAGGATGGGCGCGAATTCTACGTGGAATTGCTCGATGCTTGGAAAGAAGAAGACTGCAGTGATTTCGTAAAGGAAATCGTGCTTCCGCAGCTGTGGGGCGGTAGCTATGTACGACCCACCATTGAGGCAAGGTCAGCGCTGCTCGATTTCCTAGCCTCGTTTGACGAAATCCTGGAAATTGTCACAGACGCTCCACAGTACGACTGGGAGCTTTTCACCGAACTTGCATATGACAATGGTAAGTGGCCAAGGAACGTCCGGAATTACCCAACTGACGCAACCACTCTAAATGCCACAAGCGACGGGGTTCCGCTTCCGCATCACGCTCTCCTTGACGCCCGTATCATCGCTAGCATGTTCACCACAAGCAATCCATAGGAAGGACTACCCTGAGAAGGCGCATTGATCCGCAGTCTGTATTGGTCAATTGGGCCGAGCGGAGTATGAAATGGAAGGCAGGCATGTCGGAGCAAGTCGCGGAGTTGCTCTGTGGTGACAACGCGGAAGGCTATTTTCATTATCCGCCAGGTGCTCAGCATGAACGGAATAGATAACGATTCGCCCTCGCTCAACCGGACTATAGGGAACAATCGCCCCCGCAGCGGCCTGAGCAATCCTCAGAATACTCAACACATCACCACCACCGAGGTAGCCGTCCAGATACCCTCTGTTTTACCACCGGTCGACCGGACATCCGTCCATGACGCGCCCACAACTTGATGGAGATCCGATGGGCCGAGGTGCTCCTCCGAAATTCTCCACAGGAAGCCTTCCTATGACAGGTTGACTCGGGTTGTGCTCATTTAAAGGTCATTCGAAATCAAGGTCGCTCGGGCGTGGTTGTTTGTAGATATCTGCGCACAGTCGATCTCGACAGCTCCAGTCTCTCTGCTATTTCTGACACAGACACGCCGGCGCTGCTCAAACGATTAGCCTCCGCTGCCTTTTGCGCCGCATCGGATCGGACGGGTCGACCAGGCGGTAGTTTTCCGGCTCGTGCCATTGACTCCATTTCCTGATCAACACTTTCTTTTCTAATTCTGTTCATCTGTTTGGAAACGCGTTTAAGGCCCTCCCCGAACGGCTCATTAGATTGCAGGGACGTTGCCATGAGAATGAGTGAGGCCGGCTCAACTTCCATTAGCGCTGCAAGACGAATGAGCACATCAATCGTGATGTTAACTTCACCACGCTCTATCCGGCCCCAGTAGGAACGGTCAATTGTGATCAGGTTTTCCTGCGCAAAACCCTTTCTTCTACGCAGTGTTCGTACTACTACAGCAAGGGCTTCTGCGGCCTCCATGACATTTCCCCAAGCAAATCGAGGATGAGGCCATATTGCGCTGCACCATAACACGGATTATCATCCGTATTATGGTGCGACCAGCACTTTCAGGCTGGCTTCCCGTGATCCGATTGACGTCTCCAAGCCAACGTAACTGGCGTGCGGAGAGACTCTTTGCGAGGGGCGAGCGCAAACAAGCGGGATTGAATTGTCAATTTCCGGGTTATTAATTGAGGTGAACCCTATGGCTAGCGTCCAAGAGCCCGACTTTATGAAAGGGCCACGTGCGCCCCTTGAGGGCCTGGAGGGTACTTCCGAAGCTCGAGCTTTAGCAGTCGAACGATTCCCTACAAAGCCTTACTGCCTAGTTCGCGACTGGACAATATTTCGCATCGAAGTCACCCGCGACGAACTCTGCAGCGGGCCAGCTCCCGATGATCCTGTTTGCTCACAACGTGGCCGAGGACAGCCAAGGCCGTTTTGAACGCGGCGATTGGGTTCGTTCAAGCATGTACACCGGTTTCCACGACGGTGTTGCGTTCGAAACCAGGAACACTATTTACGTGTTGATCGGCCCAGGTCATGAACAGCTCGCAAGCCTGAAAGACGTTTTCTCCCTCTTCTAACTGCGCTCTGTATCGGAGCCCATTCAGGCTAAGGACATACGATGTTTAGAACACACGACTCCGACATGCTTGGCCTGCCGGGTATGTTCGGTGAAGGTCAGTACCAATGGCATCAGGTATCCAAAGTGCTTCGTAATCACTGGTATCACGTAACTGTCCATGCCATGTACGAGGACAGAATTTCAGAGGCGGTTCTGATGATCGACAGCGAACCACGGCTTCAGCAACTGCTGATTGCCCAGGACGCGGAGACGATCATCACAGAGGTGCAAGTAGTCACACCTGCCCACATGAATGGCACGGGAGTTTGGCGCATGGAGAAACTGACCAAAGTGACGCTTGGTGAAGACCAAAACGAGTGTGTTGTGTGCCTGCTAGAGGTGGAGACCGGCTCCAAATACCACAGCTCTCACCAACCTGGCTTCAACACTGATGTGCTGAGCAACCTTCGTCCGATCTATCACGCAAACATGATTCGTACAGCCTGAGATTTACCAAGAATCCAGCACGATATCAGCGCAGATGTTTCCGTGCGGATTTCCTGGTAACGCCATACGGGCTGCGAAAGGAGCGCAATTATGCTGAACACTGTGGATGTGAATCTTCATGGAAAACGACATACAGATTTCGATCTTGCACGAATCCTAAAAGCACAGGCGCAAGGCTTCGACAAACCGATAACAGCCTATCTCTGCGGAGTATCCATAAAGGCTCGTGCTGGATTAGGCGTCGTGTTTGGTCACAACCGTAAAGACCAATATGGACGGTTCGGCGACGGACATCTGATGCGGACTTCTGACATCATTAAGGCGGCGCGCGAGGGCCGTTTTTGGGTACTGACCACAGTGAACTCGCGGTACGTAATCGCGACCTTCCAGCGCGACAATGGACGTGCGAGCCTGCGGGAGTTTTTGCGCCTTTCACATTGGCAGCAACATTTCACACCACCGGTACTTCAGTAGTGGTCGTGCTCACTTTGCCATCAACGGAGCCTTCTGCATAATCACATCAATCCTCTGCGCTTCTATGTCAGCAGGCAGGAGCACTTCCTCCGAGCCCCTGCATGGTCTTGATAGAGAGACTACTTCGCAAGGCTTTCCGGTTAAATTCCTGCCATCGTAACTTGATGGCAACGCGCGGCACATACGCTTTGCGCATAACCACTTAGCGGGGCGGCTTATAGCTTCGAGGCAGAGCCATCCCGCCCATAATTCAATAACTTAACAGAAACGTCAGGTTAAGCGGCTTGGAGTAAACTGTGTAAATCTGCTCTAAGTCGTCTCGTCGTAGGTGCTCCAATAGAATGTAAGTCACATGTCGCAGAAAGCTTTTTCTGAATCTGCGCCTGAATAATTAAAAAAAGCTAAAGCGGCGCTAACAAGAGTAATCTTAGAAAAATGCTCAGCCATACCCCTTAGCTCTTCAAATGAACTCATCCTATCAACCTTATTACCGTGCAATATTTCAGACCTGCCATTTTCATAAATCCTGGATATAGCCTTATAAAGAGAAAGCGCCTCACCAACATTTACAATATTATCATTTACAGGAATCTTGGTTAAATTTGAAACCATATTTGCTATCACGGGGGTTTTGCCACCCCCACTACTTAATACATCTAAGCAAGTACCAAATTTTGCAATCGCTATCTGGTCATTCACCTCCCGGCATGCTTCACCGTGCCAATCAAGTGCTGTCGACCATCGCCGACAGAGGCCAGGACAACCTTCGTTCACATTGAAGAGGCCTGTCAATATTTTAGCTACCGCATCTAAAAATCTTTTCTGGTTACAACTCAAATCCTCAAGACTGAGTAGAAACGGATTGATTTCGTCAGATAGTTTAGCACCGGCATGCCAAAGAACCCCATCTGTCTCAACTATGCTATGTGTTAAGATCGGGGGTCTTCTCTCAGTATAAAGAGTAAGGCTTCTAAACATTTTATGACTACCACTTATTAGTGATATGGAGTCAAGTGCAGTCCTCGCTGCAATCGTGGAGAGCTTATGAGAGAGGGCCTGCCCATAACCTGAAGTAGTTACCTTGATCATACTTCCTGATTTAGTAAGCACACCAAAAAGCGAAGTATTCAGAGGTTTTAGTAGTACACTTTTATCAACCAGCGCCGCTTTTAAGTTTTCACGCCAGTCAGAGTTATCTACCCCTAAAAAGTTCAGCGCACCAGCAGGAAAATCAACAGAATCAATCCAATCCATTTTTTTAAAAATTGCAACAGGCCCCAGGATAAAAGGCCCATTGCGCTCTAAGCCTGTGAGCGCAGCAGGTAAGTGGCACGTGAAGTCACGGGCTGATGTAGATGCCAGCTCTGCCACAGATGGCTTTATGACGCCTTTCAAGTAGGCAGGTAAGAAATACCTAATCGCACAAGGACTCGTGCCAGACTCTAAAAACTCGGCATACACTCCAACCATGGCCTTTTTGATTAAACCATGATGCTCCGCTATATCAAGCTTAATACAATCAGGCCAACCAATTTTCAACAGAGCTGACGAAACGAGCTTGATTTTGTTTTCTGTAGCGCCACTGACACTCATCTGCCAGCCACCTTTTGTTGTGACGAAATTAGGAGAGGTTGGCTCCTCACCTGTATGCGCCTTACTAAATGACACGAAAGCGTCATAAATTAGTATTTCCAACTTCATAAAGGTTCCTCTTTAGCGTGAGAATACTGACTGCACGCTTATTGAGTTTAAAGACAGACTTGATTCTACTTAGGTTGAACCGCCACATCACAAATCAATGAACTCTTCGCGACAACGTATTTGCAGTTGGCAGTGTCAGGGCTCACTTCAAAGTTCTGATTTGTCTTTAAATATAGCTGTGAGACAGGATGGAAAACTCCCTGCAAGCATGCAATATAACCTACGGCAGACATAAAGACACCCGAGAGAGTAAGCCAAAAAGTGCGTTTGTCACTTAATTTTGTTATTGTCAGCACAGCTGTCATTAAAAGTCCGAAGCATGTAGAAAACAGTGAAAATCCTAGGACTGCTCCCCAGCTGAACCATACACACAGCACTATAGTAGTAGCAAAGATGGAGGCAGCAGCGATCATCAAAAAAATAATTAGCTTGCTGGTTTCTGAGTGATCAGGATTGTAATTTGTGCTATGTGGTTTTTTCATTCTTCACTTCTCCATAGATTCAAAGGGCTTTCAATTAATAGGCTGCAATGTTCATACGGTATTAGATAAGCGTCAATATTGAGGGCATGCTTCTATCCCGGTTTCAGGTTTATGTACTTAGCCAAGCCTCTACTTTTTTGCAATCTGCCACCTTGGCGAGGCTTTGACCTTCGCGTATCTAGAAGCTCAATCAGGCGCTGTTTCTCCGTTTGAGAGGGAGGCCAATCATCAATCTCAACGCTGCAGTGAATGCACTCGCTCAGTGCCCATTTAACAATCATGTCCGCTGCAGCCCTGTAATGATCCGCCATGTACAGCCGTTGGCCTTCAACAGACCAGCCACGGCCAGCTAACTTGTTACGCCAGATTCTCGGTCGAAGTAGGACAAGAAATGCCAACCACCTTCAGTGCTTCCCGATGCAGAAAATTGATGGCGGCCTTTCCTGTGATGTAGCTGGTTGGTAACGCGTTTGAGAACAAAATCAAATAGCGGCTGCCTCATGGAAGCTTTTTGAGGCGGGCCAAGCCCTGTTTTATGTGGCCAGCGTTCTCGCCTATTGTGTAAAGCGCACCGCGAACGTTCTCACCGACTTGCGCATGCCCCTGGGCTTCGACCTGGAGGGTCAGCTCCATCAGGGCGGCCTCAAGGGCGAGTTGGTTCTCGTACATCCTTTCCAGGACGTCTGATAATGAGTATTCGCTAGCCACTTTTTCACTCCTGTTTTAAGCCGAGCATAGCAACAGGGAAATAGGGTGTTGGTCGTCGCTGGGACAGGACAGGGAGGCAGGGCGCACCGAGAGGTAGGCCCCAGATCCGTATCAGCTAATACCGAGCAGCGCCTTGATCCCATCCCATGTCCCGCCAGTGAAGATACCTTCGCCAGCGATCAATGCTGGGGCAACGATCACCTTAGTGCCGACCCAGCTCAAGAATTTGCTCAGCTTCCAAGAGTTCAGATGAGGCTTGGGCTCGACATATTTCGCTGAAAAACAGAAAGCTAAAGTGAGAGGGAGAGTGGCTGCGAAAAGTCGCAAGCACAGTACCCTTGTATCTGTGGTTATCACCGGCAGCATTTCGGGTGTTAAAGCACTGCTCAAGAAATAAATACCCACACCTAGTAGGGTGGGAAGCACGAGAAAAATCCCGACATATTTGATACGTGTGAGTGATCTCTCAGCGGTTTCGGCACGGTCTCGATGAGCCTGGATCTCGTTTGTGGCCTCGTTAGCTTCCTGCAGACGCTGCTGCAACTGAGTCTGTGCATTCTCGAGATCTTGAGCCCTCTGCTCGGCCATCCTCCGCTCGGACTCTAAATCAGCGATCTGTTTGGCAGTGATGTCCTGTTGACCTTCAACGACAGAACGGGCCGCCCGCTCCTCGAGCAGGTGCTGCTCCTTTTCATCCAGTACGGCCTTGGTTTCTTCAAGCTGCTGGGAAACGTTTCGGTGGTGGCTCAACAGCTCATCATGTACCAACTCGAACACTTCCTGATTGGAAGCCTCGATATTGCTGATCCGTGCGCGAAGCGCCCGATTAGTAAGCACCACGCGGATGGCGGATTCTGGTAGATCTCCAACATTTTCGAATCTCGACATTGATTCCAGCACCTTCAACGTCGCCCTTTCGTCCTCAAGATCGAACGATTGGAAAAAAAGTGGCAGGCGCAAGGAGTCAACCAAACTTTCTTCGAGTTCTGGAGAGCGAGGCACCCAAAACTGAATGAGCTGAACCAGATTGCTTGGATGCAGTACCACCGGCAGCTTCGCGCGGATGGCTGCGCGTTTTGCTCGGTCAAAGCCGATCAGGCGCCAGTCTATGGAAACTGCCCAATACTCAGTCTCGAAAGGTGACTCATTATTTGGGGGGCGACGGTCGTTGACGGCATGCCAAAGTACGGCGTCATGCAGCAGAGCTTCGTACCCTTTGCGACGTTTCTCCGGGAGCTCTTTTGTCTCCCTCTCAACCTCGTGCATTACATCGTCAATGACATCTTGGCGTGTGTGATAGATGCTTGGATGTGCATCCAGTACGCTTATTCCTTTTTCCTCTAGGATGAACCTAAGTTCATCAATGTAAGGGCGAAAGAAATCGGCTGCAGAAAGATTTGCAGTCGAGGCGGCAGTGCTGAAGAACTTTTTGGCGATGCTGGGTAGCGGCTGAGTCATGGCTACGCGGGACATTGCCTGAGTGACCCGTATGCGCTCAATAATATGCAGTTGTGCGATTAGAACGCGCTTGGCTTCTTCCAAGGTGCTCGGCAGGACGTAAAGCTTTATATCCAGCTTCCCGTTGCTCTTGTGAGCCAAATCAACGAGTGATAACGCTGCTGCGTCAGCCGGGTTGTCGTGAAGCTGGAGCACTGAGAAAAGGAAATTGGTATCCAGTACCACCTTAATTGTTTTCACCTTACGAGCCTGGTTGATGGCAGCAAGGGTTTCAGGGTTGAGGCGGGTTGCCTCCGCGAAAAAGTAGGCCGTCATGAAACGAAGAATCTGGCTTCGACAGACTTGATTTCCCGGATTGAAGAAAAACATCAAAACCTTACGCAGACCCTCTCGGTTGTCGGCGTCCACTTTGTGGAAAAGGTTATGCAGCCAATCAAAATCGTTTTGCAGCTTTCCGCCAACTAATAGCCGGAAGAGGTTGGCACCGCTGACGCGGATAGCTCGAGAAAGCGCCTCAGTGAAATCTTTCCATACCAGGTTGGGGTCAAGGGTTGGACAGTGCTCCCGGCAGGTCACAATGAAGTCCGCTTCGCACGCATCCTGCTCCGCATGTGCAGCGGCAGCTTGAACAGATAGATCGTTAAAAGCTCGCTCAGTCAGTTTGTAGGCTGGCCCAGGCAAGATTGAAACGGTTCCCTGATCACGGAGATTATTTAGTTGCCTTTCAAGTTCGTCATCAGATCCTAGGGCTCCGGGCGCCTCTGCACGAATCGCGTCATGTAGCGCATTCAACCCCAACGCTGCACCATGATTCTTCCAAAGCACGCCTTTTACGATCTGGCTGACACCTTTTTTCCACCAGCCTGACTCGTTCAACTCCACGTGGTGGATTAGTGCGACGATATCCGGAGAAAGCTGTCGGTTAGCCATGGAAACAGCTCCCAAAGGCCTTCAATGCGCGTCGTTCCTTCACAGATGCTTCCTTTTTATTATTGATTCCGCCAGAGGAAAGAAGCGAGTGGCTTACCCGCTCAAGGATGGTACGAGGTGCCCTAAGAACTATGCAATAGCATCCTGCCATTAGTCGGCGCTCGGATATGTGACTGCATGAAAGAGGTCATGACTTTCTCGGTCGCTCAGAGATAAGCGCATAGTTTCAGCTGCCTCGAATGAGAAAGCGGACTCTCCCATTAGCGAAGAAAAGCGGGCAAACCGAGTATCAAAGGAGTTCTTTTCTGTCGATTAGGGACGCGTTCAACGCACGCGGAGCGCGCAGGAAGAGAGGCCAAAGCGTGAGGATGGAAGCCCAGAGAGCCAAGACATCGGACACCGTCGGCATGGTTTACGACATCAGTCCAATGGGGCATATCAAAACCAAATTTTCATCACAACGCCTTCAACATTCGCTCAAGCGTCTGATGCTCCCATGTGCTGAGTAGTGCAACTGGATCAGTGCCAAAGCGATACCCCGAGTCAAACGACCAGTGTCGCCCATCTGGACTGACGCAATGTTCGCAGTAGTCGAGCTGATCACAGTCGTTGTAAATCGATATCTCCCAACCGTCTACATTGATCTGGAAGTGGCCGGCATAAATCTCGTCCCACGATTCATGACCCACCTTATTCATGACGCTTCGACCGAAAATCGCCTCCCTAAGCACCTGGGATACCTCTCTTGCGGAGAGCTCAGCGGCAGTGTTTTCGCTACCGTTACCTACCTGGAATGGACGAGCTGCCGCTCTAGCCTCTATCAGCATTTGTTCAGCGTACATAGCCGGATCATCATCTGGCAGCGGGTAGCCGGCAGCGGATAGAGCTTCGGCGCGCTCTTCAATGAGTAGCCGCTCGGGATCGCGCACCGCTTGGTAGGCCCTACCTGGTACGCGTTGAGTTACTTCAATTCGCGACTCCCCAGGACTTATTTTCCAGCCAGCATCGTCTGGGTGCTTAGTTAGCTTGTAGCCAGAGCAGTTAGGCACGTGGTTAGTGATCTCGTACTCTCGCCATTCGGTCATTGCCTGGCCGTCGATTGTCTGCGGGTTGCGCTCGATCAGCCACGCGACGGTATTGATAAGTTGCCCATGCGAAAACACTACGATGTCATCAGCAGGATGCTCCGCAAGTCGATCCAGGAAAGACTGAGCTCGAGATATGAAATCTAGGAATGACTCTGCGCCTTCACCGTCCGTGAACTCGGGATCTGCCTTGGCCCAATATGCCGCGACCCAGTCTCGTCTCTGAGCAACGGTCGTATTGGCACACCGCCCAGGTTCAAGGTAAGTAAATTCGTGGATGGGCCAGGTTTCAAAAGGGATATGAGGAAACACCGGTGCGGTCGCCATAGCGGTTGAATGCGCTCGGGTGAAGGGCGAGGCAACGATCAGAGTCGGTGCGTGGTTGAACGACAATGCCACCAGTTGCGCCTGCTCAAATCCTTTCAAAGTGAGAGGAATGGTCGCGTGATCTAAAGTGGCTTGGCCTGCGTTCGCAGCGCTCTCTCCGTGGCGGATTAGCCGGACATGCGTCATTAACCAACCACTCGCACAGGTTCGGCCATCATTTCTCCAAGATCCCCAAAATTACTGGTACTCAATCTTCAGTCAAGAAGTCTCGAAAGCAATCCCTCTATTTGGGTACCTGAATGCTTGAATTTCAGCTCTTCGAGCTTAGCTGCCCTTCGCTCCTCGGTGAGCAGGCTGAGTCCGTGCAGCGCGTTAAGTAACTTCTGAGATTCGCCAATTTCCGAACGTAAGGTCAGCCAGGTAGTGTTCAATCGACGAGTCAATTCGTCGGCCTCTTGGCTCAAGCTTTGCGACTCAATTAGCCTATTAGCGTGGATGGTTGCTTTCAGATTACCTACCGTCTGCTCAAGTTCTTCCAGTAGCTCGGTAACGACGTCCGCTTGGTCAAGTGACACTGGACGCCCTTCGACGTAAATCGTGTCGTCTTGAACGCAATAGATAGCGAGTGGCCCTTCCCCCCCTCCCGTGCAATCGAGTGCCAGAACATTTCCTAATCGAACCGGCGCTGGAATCCAGGTGTGCCCTGTGCATACACGCCATGCCCCTTTTACACCTTCTCGATGGTGCTTTTTGATCCGCTCGCGCCCCCATAGCGCAATCTCTTCGAAAGCAGGGATTGATATGTCTCGAGTGAACTCGACCCATGACATCCCGGAAGGAATGTCCGCGTGAACAACGCCAACCAAGCCGCGAGGCGACTCGATTTCTATGACGGATGGAAGGCTCTCAAGCTTTCCAACTATCATCTCTTTCGATTCGTCGGCTATGGTCGACCACCAGCCTGCGCCATGAGCTACATAACGAGCGCTGGGGTTTTCCCTGTAAGCGTTGATAAGCATCTGCTCATGGTTACCTTGGACGGTGAAGAACCACGGCTCACCAAGAAGCTTCAGACCGTCGAGGACTCCAGGCCCGCGATCTATGAGATCACCCACCCCAATGACTCGGTCGATAGTTTTGTCGAAACCGAGCTTCACTAATCCTTTGTAGAGATCAATCGACTTAAAGTGAATGTCACCGATAACGAAGTCGCGACCGACCTCGTTCCGGGGAAGCCTCAGGACTTTCTGACTCATGCGCGGGTTCCTTCCTCAATGGCCGCCTACCAACTGACCAAACCCGTATTGTCCACCCCGCGACTGCACCTTCCAACAGAAATCTGGACGGACAGGATGACTACACTCTATTGCGCAGTGCTGAAGGTATCCTTGGAGTGTCTTCCGTCGATGGAAATAACGAGAGCAAGCGGAGCGCGCAGGCCAGTAAGGCCGGAGACGCGAGGATGGAAGCCCAGAGGGCCATGACTTGGCGTCAGCCATGGCATGGTTTACGACAGCCGACCCGATAGGGCGCGCCAAAACCGCGATTTGCTTAGATTGCAGGATTGCTGATGTTCTGCAGGCTTATGTATTCCAATATTTTTGGACAGTGCTTCGCGCAACGCCGAGCTTTTCGGCGATTGTTTTCCTGTCGAAACCTTGCGCTTTCAGGGCTCGAACGTAAATCGCATTAACGGGCCGCTTTGGCTTGCCTTGGGAGCGCTTGATGAGCTTTCCATCACTGAATTGCTCTTCTACTAACTGCCAACCCCCGGACATCTCGAATTCCCTAATTCGCAAGGCAGCACGCTGCAGAGCCTCCGAAGGGAGTTCGCCACCCTGAGCCGCAATGGCGAGAGTGACTACCGTCAAAAGGTCGAGGCCTAAGTAGTCAGCGATTTCGTCCAGTTTCTCCAATGTCGGCGTCGCCCTGGCCTGCTCAAGCTTCCCTACATTCGTTCTGTGTGTTGCACCCGCCAGATCCTCGTAACTCAACCCTTGGTGTGCACGGGCTCCGCGTAATGCCCCCGCCAGCGCTTCCTTCAGATTCATGAGTCGGATCCTCAAAAGCGAGGATAGAGCCACGGCAAGCGTGTTTCGATAAACAGACCATAGTGATATTATCGTGACACATGGTTTGCCAAGCAGTCGTTTGATCATAGCGGCGGGGTGTTTGGATTGATGATGGATTGGTCATGAGAGCAGCACCTAAGACACGGCTAGGGACGTCTCGATGGGAGAAGCGCTCATCAAGTCCGACGTTTATGGCCCGGGTAAGCCCGCCTGCAATTGTCACTGAGCGACGTCTTGGCAAGAATCAGATCGATTTTTTTGAGAGAAGGCAGGGATAGTGAGTGATGAAGTTCGATTGCGTGAAAGTTTCAGGAAAAGTTGACTACGTTCGATCTGTTGATCGAATGAACGGCGGACATAAAGCTAAAGTCAGCATTGATGGTGCAGTTATCCCAAATTTGCAAGTGTCGAACAAGCTTTACGAAGAGTTAGAGGTCGGCGAGAGTGTAACTCTGTATGGCTTGTTTAAAAGAAACAATGACAAAGAAAAAAACACAGGCATCTTGTACGGCCTAGCGAAGCAAAACGGCGAGAAATCATTTGCAACCCAGTATAGATATCAAGTCCCGCTTTTCCTGACGGTCACTGCGGCCATCGCATTTTGCTTAACTTTCGTCGCCGGCTGGATAGCTTCGATATTTCCAGTGCTGTTTTTCTTCGGAGAAAATTCAGATTATATGTATACCACTACGGTATTTGCAGTAATTGAGTCGAGCTTGGTTGCCGCCTTTTTCCTGTGGAGGGCATGGGTGATGTTCAACGCTACGTCTAATCCTGAAGCTTGGAAAACTACCGAAGCCGCAGCTCTATCGAGTCGCTTCAGTAAGTTCCACAAGTAATAGTCCTGTACGTAGGGCACGCTTACACCCGCCCCGGCTTCAGGATCGCTGCGCCAGACTTTCCTTTCCTTGCGAGTATCGGGCAAGCGGAGCGCGCAGGCGTACAGGATGAGCGCCCAACGGGCTGAGACGCGGCGTAGTCGTGGCTCAGTTCTCGCCAGCCTTCCGCCGCAGGCGGCACGCCATAGCTACTGCCCTACATCAAATCAACAAGGATGCGGCTGAAATGACCCACGATGAACTCCGTCAGCTTGAGGGCGCTAGGCGAAGGACTCTGTGGGCCCTTGCATGCCTCCGTCCTGGCGATCCCACTGCATCCGACCTCCTTGCCATCCTCAATGATCTCGACGACCAAGAGCGAAACGACACCCCCTGTAGCGATAGGCTACTTGAGCTCCCTGAGGTTCGTAACTCTGTCTCGGTTATGCGCCACAACTCCGGAATCGACATCATCTTGGAGCAGACTATTCCGCAGCCCTGGCGAGAACGCTTTCTGCAAGCGAGCATCGGATCAACCAGAGTTCCTGATGGGCCCTACGCCACAGACTGGGATAAATTTGTGAATGAATGGGAGCGTGAGATGCAGCATCTGAAAAATCACCGGGCTGCACAGGCTCCTACCAGCTAGAGCGGCTGGTTCGAGCGATGGCGGCGCAAGCACACAAGCAGTCGGTGTAGCCTCTGAAAATCGCAGCCTTCAAGCAGGAGCAGCAAGGTGGAACGGCCTTCTTTTTTTATCGATTTCGAGGCATCAGGGATAGCCCCAGATAGCTATCCCATTGAGGTGGCTGTCGTGTCGAGTGACACCTCCTTCAGTTCGCTGATCAAGCCCGCCCGCTACTGGATGCACTGGTCGTTTGATGCGCAAGACATGCACGGACTCTCCCAGGATCAGTTACGTCAGGAAGGTGATACCCCAGACGCTGTGGCGAGAAATATGAATAAGCTGTTTTCAGGCCAGGTGCTTTGCAGCGACTCTCCTCAAGACGGTTTTTGGTTCGATGTGCTTTCCGAGGCCGCAGATCTGATGCCCACCTTCGAGTTGAAGCCTTTGGAGGTCTTAGTGGGCCGGGAGGCGGCTAGTGACATTTATCGCCTACTGCCAACAACCAGGCGCCATCGAGCTCTGCATGACGCTACCGCTTTGATGGAGGCCTGCCGTGCTTTTTTCGAAGCTTGAACTATCAGAGGGGGGGATACCCGCCCTCAGCTATGCGAAAGGGATGAGTATTGTTGAAGCTCAGCCTGAGTGTTCGCTCGAACTTAAGGCAACTGATAACGCGGCTGGATAAGCACGGTAAGCGGAGCGCGCAGTCGTGCGGGATGGAAGCCCGAAGGGCCGAGACGCAGGCTCGGTTTACGACAGCCCGTCCCCGAAGGGCACGGCCTAATGCCGGTCGTGGGAACAGAGGCCAAGACCATACTGCGAGGATTTTTCGATGGGAATGACAGACGATGACGACACTGTTTACTGCGACGTCCAGATGTCTTTAGCGCAGGGCCGCGAGCTGCTCCAACTGGTTAGCGCATTGAGGGAGTCAAAAGCCCATTCGACTCTCGACAGGGTTTTCGAGCGCATGCAAGACGAGCTCAGCGCATCGATTGATATCGTCGAAAATCCACCGACCTGGGGCCCTTGGGGCCGACGCACTACTTAGCACCGGCACCACGCTCCATCTAGGATAGTGACTACCCTAGCTGAAGGTTTGCGCACGAAGCCAAGCTTCCACTTTTTGCCATCGGCCAACCTTTGAAAGCTGTGACCTTCCTGTATCTAAAATCTCAAGCAGTCGCTGTCTTTCCTCACGAGAGGGAAACCAATCATCAATCTCGACGCTGCAGTGGTTGGACTCGCTCAGTGCCCATCTCACAATCATGTCCGCAGCAGCCCTATAGTGATCTGCCATGAACAGGCGATGGCCATCCACTGACCATCCACGCTTTGCTAGCTCATCGGTCACGTCGATGATGCCAAGGTCACCAAAGTAGGCTGTGGTGTCAGGGTAATGAATGCCTGCTAACGACACCTTACACACGCCGGATTCCCGATCAAAATATGCAAGGAAATGCCATCCACCCGTGGTGCTTCCAGGATGTGGAAAATTGATGGCGGCCTTGCCTGTTATGTAGTTTTCTCGGGATGCGCGTTTGAGGTCAAAGTCGAACAGAGGCTGCTTCATGTAAGGTTCCGTAACCGAATCAGCCTTTGATGTATTCCATGCGCTTATCGATCGTCTTCATCCAGCTCTGCGATCAGCTAGACGCTTGGCCTTCGAGGGGGAGTGTTCCATTTGGCGACGGAATTTTAAACGATCATTTTTCTCTTGCTCGCTCGTATTCTGAGGCTACCCGCGCGGCTGCATAAGCGGCGGAAAACTCAGTTTGTTCAAACGCATTCTGTATGAGGCTCGCGTTGAGAGCAGAGAACACTCGATGGCCCTCACCAGGCTCAACAGCTTCTAATTGGGCACAATGGGTACCTAAGAGTCGGATCGCATCTCTCTCGCAAGACTCGTCCATCCTGGTGCCGTGGTGGGACTCTACCAATAGCATGTAGATCGTCCAGAATCTTCTTGCAGAAGTCTTCGTGAAGTCTTCATCTAGACCTGCCATCAGTATCAGGAGAGTTATTGCCTGGAGGCCGTGAGGGGGAGCATCCTTTTTCATGGCCGCTTTGACATACCAGTGCCTCAACAGCGCAGCCAGCCCGATGTCGGATAGCGACCGCTCTATAACGAGAGCGCGAAGCACAGCAGCAGCATGTGCCAGTGATTGCTCAAATGGTGAGCGATAGTCCCACAGCGCTGAGGCTATAGAAATAAATCCGGGTTCCGCATCAAGCATTTCCACGGCTAGGCGTACGCTCTTGGCCGAATTTAGTAACGGAGGGAGAAGCACCATAATATCGGGTAGATGCACAACTACACCGACACGCCACTCACAGAGTTGCGCCATTTTTCGGGCCTTATCAATAGGGGTAATCAGTCCTACCTCTACCAGCGCGGCCAAGACATCAAGTGTGCAGATTCCGTTAGGATCGGACTTTCCGGCACAAAAAATTCGGAAAGCAAAGTCATCAGAGTAAAGTCTGAACCGTTCGGGCTCTGCCGCGCAGATCTCTACAATCTGTGTATTGCTTCGGCCAACCGGTGCAGTATTAGAGGCCCTGTTGACTCCTCCTGACGACGACGGCTGCAGAATTGAAGCGAGATGGGGCTTCAAGGACTTTTGTAGACCCAGGCACTTGCCACGCATTGGACTTCCATACATCGGGTTCGTGAACTCTGCAAGCTCCTCCATGGTGGCTTTGGAAATCGCAATTTTCCCGAAGAAATTGACAACGGGTTCGATCAATTCCAAATCGTAGAGTACGAGCAATGCCGTCCAGTCCAGTAAGGGAACAAGTTGCCTTAGAGCCTCAGCGCCAAGAGGCTGCCAAGCAAGCTCGCTATTCATGGAAAGATGGTACTTTCGATCATCACGGCTCGACACCTTCGCAGTTTCCCAGAGGTGCACGACATCGCAGATGGAGGACAGAACAAATCGAGGACGCCATGAGAACGGAATGACTGTGAAACCTTGCTGCAAACCGTATTCAAGCCGACTCTTGAGCGCTTCCTGATCTGCGGTTATGCCTATAAGAGACTTGAGACTTTCTACCAACTCTGTGGCAGAAGAACCTTCCCGAATTTCCCCTCTCCTAAGCATTCGAGAATTGGGGAATTTCTGGAAAAACGCATTTGCGCGTGTCTGAAATTGCTCACGATCGCTGGCAAGATCGAGGTCAGTGATCGCTAACGTGGAGCTCAAATGCATCATCAGGTAGGCGCCTTCCTGGCTCTCAACATTTTGATCCACCAAGTCACCTGCCCGAATAGCAAGCTCAACAAGCCTGCTGCTGGTCTGATCCCCAAATTGGATGAGTGTAAACAGTAATTTCACACACTCTAGCCGTTCATGTTTGGTTTCTGCGGCTTCAAATACCTTCTCCGCAGCCTCCACGGCGTCCTCAACGTAGCCACACCTTGTAGCGATAGTTACGTAAGTGTTGAGTGCAACCTGATCGTCAGTTCCTTTGGCTAAAATGCCCTGCAATCGGTCTCGTGCTTGTTCTGTTTCTCCAAGATGATCGAGTGCCAATGCTTCGAAGGCTGCCATCCGATCCCCAGGCTCAGCCCGAACCCTTTTGCTCTGACAGAGTTCTAGAAGTGCCTGCCAGTCTTTCAGCGTCACCAACGCGATCCCCAATCGGGCTGCCATCTCTGGAGAAAGCAACAAGTGCTCTGTGATTTTCTCGCATAGACGCACGCACAGCACCGCATACTCAAGATCTGTAGGATCAGCCTCCTGGAATAGGGTGAGCGCAATGCTCAGAGGTCGGCCCAGCTCTTCATAGCGGGAATGCAAAGATTTCCATGCATCTTCCTTCGCCAGCCTGCTCACCTCTAGGGCTATGTAAAACTCTGAGAGTGCGGCTTGATCTCTCAGGTCTGGATGCGACTGTAGTTCTTCGATCCACTGTTTTACAAAGGTAGGCTGAGCCATCTTATGGGCTGAAAGGGAGGCAGCGATTGCTGCGGGCCCGAATAAAGGATGGCCTCTATCCAAAGACTCTATACATCCCCTAAAGCCTTGCCAGCAAAGCCTAAACTTGCGTGTCTCGTAAAGCAGCAGGATGTTCCACAGTTGTTTTTCGGAAGACTCAGGCAATTGGTCGTTTGCCGCTAGGGCAAGATCAAAGTCTTTTAACTGGGCAGCGACGCTTCTCAAAGCCTCCTGAATATTTGGTAGGCCCGGACGTGTACGCGTCGCTTCAATAAGGTCTGCAAGTATGCTTCGGCCCTTTCCGAGCGCTAAGGCGGTTGCAGCCCATATGTCCGCAATCTGCTCAATATTTGAGTCCCAGCCCACCGCCTTGATAGAAGTGACAGCATCGATGATTGCTGTCCAAGCACTCTCTAGCGCCTGCCGATCTACGCCAGGCAGACCGGACGGCGGGATGACGTCTTTACTGATCGTGCTGGCTGTAGCAAGCGCGAGAGTAAATTTGGAGCGGGCCCTAAGTAGCAGCAATAGCTGGTAGGAATCATGAGATCTGTCGCATACATCTAGGCCCGCCTCGGAGTCAGCTAATGCACTATCTGGATCGCCGGACAGCCAGTGCGCGAAGGCTCTTGCGAACGACCTCTTAGGCTCTGGCAGGTGATCTGCAATCTCAAGCGAAAGTTTGTAGTTCCCTTGAACCGCGTGCAGCCTCGATCTAGTCCCGATGATTACGGGGTCATCGCCCTCCAGCAAGGCGTGTAGCTCTGAGAGCGATTCTGGCCTAGTTTCGAATCTAATCCGAATGTCCGCTTCCACTTGTGCTGCAAGGTATTTGGGAAGGCTGTTTTCCTCATACGCGTTGCGATAGGCAACAACTGCGGCTTGATCAGCGCCCGACTCAACGTGCCAGTTTCCGCGTAAGCACCAGTATTCGCCAAGCTCCAATTCCGTTGCTTTTGCCAACATGGACTCGGCTTGATCAAGGTGATGCAGAGCTCTCTCCAAAGCATTGATACGCAGCTCAGCCCTGGCTTGGGTCAGATGCCAAGCAAGTGTGCCCGGCGCAGGATTAATCCAATGCTCGTCTTTGGGGCCTGCAAGGGCCTCTATGAAGGTCGCGCCTCTCGCTGCAACTCCTTGAACGGCACTTTGAACCAATATCAGACGATTTTCTGAATCCATTGCAGGATGGGTTTGTTCCGCTTTTGCGCTCAGGGCATGCCCTGCTCGGGACAGCTCATTCTGATAACGAATTTCTTCAGAAAGGTCGGTAGATGACGTGAGACGATTTTTTACAGGAACCCGAAGGGTGACGTATTTCTGCTCCTCAGGCAGCTCAGCTACATTAACGCGCAGCAGCTCATCTCTGATCCAAACGTAGTAGAGCCTGCAATCCACAGGATCCGGATCGACGGAAAGATCACAGATCACCAAGAGCAGGGGCTCCACCGCTCGGTCATAAAAGCGGACAGTCGATGCCTTCAGTGCTATGGAAAGGTATTCCCCATCCGCCGTAATGCTAGGGGAACGAGTGCCTTTCAACTGAATGCGAAAAATATCCGTTGCTTGTTGATTTGGCGTAGTTTGGACTTGGTAGTCGAAGCCATAATCGTCCGTCCCACCTAGGCTCTTTAGTCGCCAATTCCTGGGTGTACGTGCCATTAGGCAACGATCGGCATCAGCATCAATATCGTGCTGATCCCCCGTCATTGGTAGAGGCCCTTCAACTGGCATGAGGTTTCCTCGGCATAGCTAAAAGACATTTTGGCAGGCGCTTTTCCGGCTCTCGCCCGTTCGCCCCTAAGATTGTCGGCGAGATAATCAGGAGGCTCAGCACCGGGACGCTTTGGCTTAGGGCGATGAGCCAAAAAGTTTTGTATGGTCGAATCATATGAAATGGATGCTCTCAGCATACTGGCTCGCGACATCGTCAGACCAAGCGGCACGGTTCGACTTTCGTTAGGGTTCCACGTCAGATTGAAGCATCCTCCACTAACTGAGCTTACTGCGAGCTTCACTCTTCGAATGAGCTCTCAGACCCGGCGGATTCATCATTTCGCCTAAACACTGTAACGTTTCGTATTATCGGTGTGCCGTTAACCGTTCCGACCTCCACGTCTTCATCATCGACCTCGTAATTTTCGCTCCAGGCTTCGCTGATCACTATCCTGATCAGCTGTGCAAGGTTTGATCTTTGCCAAGAAAAATCTGGAGCCAAGGCTCTTGGCCATTGTGTCTGACCTACGGTTAACACTGAGCCGCTGTGTTTCGGAATAACCCAAATGTTGCTAACTGGCTCGAAGGAGCTTTTGAAGTCTCGAGGATGGACATCGTCGGTGTCCTCCTCATAGGAGAATTCCCCGTCGAATGTGATCACCACCTCCGACGTGTCTTGGAATCGTTCACGTATCTCTCTTACGCTTAACCAGTCATTCGGGCCCTGGCATGCTATCGGCAGTTCACCAATGTCTCCTCCACACTCAAGTACAACTTCTGCACATCGGGCTTTGTGAAGCTCATCAGATCTAGCCGCCGCAATAATCTTCGCCTGCTCTGTTGCCCACGCCGCGAGCTGTTCTTT
Organism: Pseudomonas sp. W2I6; assembly: GCF_030815935.1. NCBI lineage: Bacteria > Pseudomonadati > Pseudomonadota > Gammaproteobacteria > Pseudomonadales > Pseudomonadaceae > Pseudomonas > Pseudomonas sp. W2I6. The sequence goes on from NZ_JAUSXJ010000001.1 coordinate 1,056,247, forward strand.
AGACACAGTTGGCAAGGCGGAATCGCGAGACGCAGTTAAGGTTTCGCCTACCAACAAACCTTGAATGTTAGACATCCGAGACGCCCTAAGTCCTCCGATAGTGACCCATCCTCCATCAGCGCCGAAGAAACTACTTGGTTGGATAAATGCTCGACCTAGCGGTTTTCCAGTCTCATCAAGGATAGGTCGTATCGCGGAAATGCTCGTCCCATGCCTGTGTCTGTTTGACATTCCAAAGGGGTTAAGTCGGCTAAGCAAATCTGCATCAGGTAGGTCAAGCCAATCGCCGGAACTTACCGCTGGAAAACTTTCACCGCCTTCTTCAACCTCAATCGAAACGTCTAAGTTTGGCGCTATCGATGCAATGAGCTGCTTTAGAGTGAGAACGTTTTCGCCAGATTTACTGTTGAAAAGTATTCCCCCTTTAGTCCGTGGATCGGCCTTCAGCAAAATCTCAATCCTCGTCCCCCCGTCGACTGGTGATTGACCCCGTATCGCTTGGGCGAGAATGGGGCGCGATACAGTGCCATCTCTAAACTCTAATACGCGAGCGGCGGCTTCGCCTAAGTCAAAGCGGCGAGAAATCACCTTTACTAAGGAACCAATCATGAATACCGAGAAAAAACCGATTCCATATCGTCCTATCGCGTTCATACCCTTTGCGATGAGACCAGGAAACTCCTGAGCTGCGAGTGATGACCGCCAAAATGATGTGCCGAAATCAATCAACGGGCCGGTCAAAACGAGCTCTGACATCCCAATACCATTGTCTTCGACGGTCAACCAGTGGCCATCCGCTTTTTCTATGAGGGACACCACTATGTTGCCCCAGCTATCGCGTCGTCCTGCTTGATAACGTCTACGTGCTTGGATGGCGTCGGTACTATTTTGGATGAGCTCCCTGATGACTACAGTCGGGTCGTCACCATAAAGCTTGGCGCCCCCCAGTGTTTCAACAACTTTCGGGATGTCTGAAACTTTTAACTGCGTATCAACCGGACGCCATCCTCGGGTATGAATAGTACGCGCTAACGATTCGGGGCTGCCGGCGCCCTTGACTCGCCGGGCTCGAAAGAACAATCCCTTTGCTCTGTTTTGCATCAACAAGTCTACGTCCTGCAACTCGCGATTCACCGCCGAGATCGTGTCATATGCGAGCCACCAGGCGTCCGCGTCGTCGATATCGAAAGGTGCGCCAGCGGTGAAGACCACGGCTTCATGCTCGATATGGGGCGCAGCTAGCCGCTCTTGGAATGACCAATGCAGGGCAGATATGCCTTTGGGGTGTGATATTGCTCGCAGAAACCTCGGGGCTCTGCGCTGATCCAAATGGAGTGCGTCTGCAATACGGAGTAAACAAGCGAGTTTCACGCGGTCAATCTTACTCTTCGTCTTGCCTGCAAGAGCACCAAGATCCTCCGAAAGTTCCTGCTCCACTCGTGCTACCGACCACCAGTGGCTGTGCGCGATGAGTCCGATTGTCTCGCCATAAAAAAAGCGTACGTCTGCATCGTCAATCAGGTAAAGCGTATCTCCGTTAACGGACGGCCAGCCTTGAGTTGCTAGCTTCTCAGCTTGTTGGGCATGCAACTGGCGTAAGACTTCAGGTACAGCACGGTTGACGATGATTGGTGAAGGGTTATTGACCGATTCGGGATCATGGTCATCTCCCCCAAGCAAGGCCGTCACGGTATCTTTCCATGCCACGGTCTCCCTCAAATCCTCAAGGCCGTTCGGATAAGCGGCAAGACTCATAGCCGAATCGTGCAGAAGGACACTCGCCCCGAAAACGAATGCTTCGGCAGGAGAAATTGTCAAGGCGCCTTCTGAAACGAGCGATGCTGTCTCCCACAAGGCGTCTAGGTGACTCAAGTCATGGACTGTCATGCCTGGCATAGCTGCTACGATCTGAGCGACCAGTTGGCCCGCTTTTTCACGCATGGCTAGGTATCGTTCTCGGAAAAACTCCTGCTCAGCGGTCGTAATGTCTATTTGTGGATTGACGAAAGCGTGGCGCCACAACCAGGTCAAACGGAAATCAGAGACTGCAGACATAGTGATCCTTCCCCTAAGTGCTTCCTTGGTGAGCGTAGACCTAACTCTGCATAGATCAGTTGGCGACCCCGGACTGGTTAGGTTCGCGAACATCTAGCATGGTCTCATCAGGCAGGTGGCCATCATAGCACCTTGGCATTGAGTGCAATGCGGAGGACGCCAGTGAGTTCTTCTGTAGTCTGCTCTTTTACCTAGCCTGAACTAAGACTCATGGACGTCTATGGCCGGCGATCACACTGAGTAACAACAGAATTTTCTCGCGAGCTAAAGTTTCGCCGTCGCGAAAACCGTTAGGTATATAAAACCATGCGGAGTGCCGGCAATGAGCGTAGTACCGATCAAAAACTCTCAGCCATTTTATGTGCCGAAAAGTGTCGAATTTACCCACCGGGCAGTCAGTCATGTATCTGCCACAACGGAAGACGGTCGCACTGTCGATATGTCGCTCGGAGACTCGCGATATCAATTGAGTGCTCGGCAGGCCGACGCTATTGCCCAGGGGCTATTGATGTCTGTCATGCGCACAGGCTTGGACATTGCGAGCATGCCTTGGGACGGCGGACGTCTCGTGAAAATATCTCCGCTCCCTGGAGATCGAGGGGCTCTCAAATTTTCAGACGATACGATCTATGGTAAAGGCGCGTCGTTCCGATTTTTCGGCGTTTGTTGGACATATGAAGGTGTAGGTGCAGACCCAGACTATCCGGAAAATGCGCTCTGCATCCGGACTATGCATGACGGTGGGATCCTGTTCGGTAAGGGCAATGTCGATTACCTGCTGACTGGTGAGCAGGCGTACCAGCTGTTTCAAAGCCTCGCTAGCTGCGCGTATTCACTTGAAACCAGGTCTTGGAGGATCGGGGACAAGATTATCGAATGGCGAACCGGCTCGGACTCTGATTTGAAGGATCAAACACTCGAGGAAAAGATGCTCTTCAAACATCTCAAGCTTTAAGGGCTTAGCTCGCGGCGAGAACGTGGGGCTAAAAATAACTGAGCCAAACAGCGCCTGCCGCTTCAAAGGAGTGCGCATGCCGTTTAAGGCCAGCGAACTAGCTGAAGCTCCTTGATTCGTATTGCCATCGCAATATCCGAAACCCCAAACTGAACCGAAAGTGGAATCAAATTACGGTTGTTGAACCGGGCACATCTTGCCAACGAAATTTCTCGATCAAGCGAATCCCTTTCTGCGTTCAGAAGCGACCATGGATCTGAAGGATTGAGGTGGTAACAGGTGGTATCGGTGAAGGGGAAGGGGCCCTTCATTTGGAATTGAGCAGCAAAAGCATCCAGTAGAAGTCGGGCTGGTATCAAAAAACACGCCGCAAAGTAATCAGCTTCCCTTTCCCTGGGAGGTCGACTTTGTCCTCGTGCCGATCCGTCCAAAGGCTTATCACGATGCATCACCTCATCTTCGTGAAGCACAAAGTGACCGACCTCATGTGCGCCAGTGAACCGAATTACATTCATTGGGAATTCGGTGGAAACGGCTATGCGTCGAATCGAGCGATTCATTAAACCAGCAGCCTTGAAGCGCTCTCCCTCTCGCCCGAAGAGTGGAGAGCCCAGATTAGGAAGGAGCTGGTAATCAAGTCCTAATATATGGGCCGCGACCTCAGGTGCCAGCATCTGAAAAGGCGTTAGGTGGCGGTTCGGCCATAAGCGTTCCTGATTGTCCCAAATCTCTTTATGAAGACGATGGGCTGCTTGCTGGATGCTTTCACGATTCATAGCTTTTTACACCATATGATGTGCTATTTTTTCATCGTATTCACCATATGTAGTGTTGTCAATGACGTGATGTCAGGGTTATGTCGGGTTAAAAACGAGTTTAGGCTCGCCTCACTCGTGCGCTGAATACTCCACCCAGAACGCATCTCGGTGCCTGTTAAGTTGCGATAGCGCCCGTGGCATATCGGCTTAGGCAATCTATACGCGCTTTTCTACCGCTGACTTTTGCCCTCGGCGAGGCGTTTCAATTTGACTGGCGCGAAAGAATCTACTGATCGGTAGCGTGTTTCGACATATTCAGGTTTCCCACATGAAACTGTGGGTCGGTCGCGCATTCTGGTTGGTTGCATACCCAATCAAATGTCACGCCGGCGCTTGTGAAAACCCATTCATTGCGTCGTCGATTTCTTCGCCTGGTCTCAGATTTCGTAGTATCCATAAGCACTCAGAGGTTTCTAGGCGAGTATTTTAAGGCCGCAAAAATACATCTCTGCAAGACATCCGTAAGGCATCTGTAAGGAATCTATAAGAATTCTTTTGACATTCTGCTAGGTGGCTGTAGGCTGCGCTAGAGAATCATCTCAGGCACTGGAAAGAAGGGCATTATGGCTAAGTCAGCACAAAGTATCGCCACAGATCTTAATGAGATAATGCGCAAAAACGGTAACGAGTGCGTGACTCTGAAATGGGATCAGTTTTACAAGATCTGCGAGCGTGACCGGCTGGCTGACGTGGTCATGGAGAGCATCTCGAAGCAAGTCAAGAAATTCGATCTTCACGTCATCTACGGCAACAACGTGATAGTGGTTCGCGACTTTTGCTGGCGTCCCGTGACTCTCTAAACTTCATTGACGAGCAGCCTGGTATGAGCAAAGCAGCGGTTCAAATTGACCTCGTTTGGGTCGACGACGAGTCATCAGGCGATGAGAATCCATGCGGTTCTCTCCGGCGGAAAGCTGGCCTCCAAGGAAATGTACTTCCATGTGTATGAGAAGACAGATGATGGTTGGCAGTTCATGCCAGGCCTTCTGCAAAGCGAGGACGAGTCTCTCCTGAGGTACGTCGCCGAGTGGGGCTACTCAGACAAGAGTGACATCGTTTTCGAATTGTTGGATCGACGCCTGGAAATAGGGCAAGAAATACAGCGAATTGACACAATAGAGAGCGAACGCCACGAATACACATACCGCATTGTCGAGCTGACAGATCTCTTGGCATGACGCGCCTGTATGGTTTAAGAGCCTGCTACTGGGGTGCTGCTGCCAGCGCAATGGCGCGGTGATGCGGTATCTACGGCCTCTGGCCCGGTGAAACGTTCCCTGAAGAGCAAGGGCGCGAGGATCTGTACTCCTGAGGCAGCCTTCGGGTTGGATGACCTCTTTACTAAGTTTTTTTTTAAGTAGGCTCAATGCTGAAAAGGCGAGGCGAGGCGAGTCCTGGGACGGCGGGACTCGCGGGCATAAACTGGGTCACGGTAAGCTCATCGGCTTGGACGCGACCTGAGCATACGCTGTAAAAAACTCATGTGGCGCTGTGCTATAGTACCTACAAGTGAGAGTAGGCGTAGTACGTACACCTCCCTTCACGGGCGGAGAACTTGAGGAATGAAAATGCTTGGACTGCTGTTTAAACCGAGTAAGGAGGAGAAGGAGCTTCTGGAGGCGTTGCGCGATCTCCAAACTCTACGTGTAAGCTCCCGTGGAGGGATGTCCATTGACTCGCAAGAAATTCTAAACAACAAGAATTTTATCGCTGCGAGCGAGAAAGCTAAAAAAATTGTGGCTAGTGAATAATGGGGCTTTTGTTAATTTTGCCCATTTTGGTCAGTGGCTACATCTTTTGTCACGGCAGTATTTATCGTCAGGCAACCATCAGTCGCTACGATGGCCAACTGCTGTACATGCTGATAGCGAAGACCGGAATCTTTCTTTTTGCTGTCGCTTCTGTAGCAAGTTTCGCTCTGATGTATGCGAGCAAACACTCATATTTTGCATTTCTCACCACTGACTATGCAGATTACGTTAAGTACCTGAAAGCGTTTTTGGTACGCAATGTGATCATTGAGGAAAAGGGCGCTCCGCTCTGGGTTTTTTTTGGGCAGGCCACGATTCTCTCTTTTTTTCTGGCTTGGCTCTGCCCAAGAGTCTTACCTTTTTTGATCATGGTTCGTTTCTGGATAGGGCCCTCAAAGGTGAGGGCGCTCATTCTGAATTCACAGGTACCCCTTCCTCCGCTAACCAAGCATTTGCTCAGTTCGATAAGCGATGAAAATAGTCAGTACATGTTTTCGATGGATGATCGGAAGGTCTACGTCGGTCGAGTTTCATCAGTAGGTGATCTACATGAGACGGGCCTGATGGACGAGGATTTCGAAATCGTTCCTACGATGAGCGGGTACCGTGATAAGGATACTCTCAAGGTGACCTACACCACCGATTACTCCGCTGTAGTTGAGGATATGCAGCGAAGAGGTAGGAGGATTGGTTTCACGATCATACTTTCACAGAAGAACATTGTCTCAATAAGCCGATTCGAGCCTGATGTGTGGGAGCGATTCAAAGCTCAGCAATCTCAGACTGAAAAATCAAAAGAGGGGCTTTTAGAGCGCTTGGGAAGCTTTATTGAAAAGCTCTAATTGAAATGTTCTACGACGTTGTTCTGCACGAATCCCTATCCAAGCCCTAATGAATGGAGCGAGCGATGCAGCGTCAGTCTTTACAGTCTTTGCTTTTGCTAAGACTTCCTAAGGCCAGCCCAGTGCCACGCTTTCATTTTCTTCAGCTTACCTTGCTGAAATAGCTTAGATTTTCCCAAGTAAATCACTGCGAGTAATCGCTGTCTTTCTGCTTGCGATGGAACCACTCCGCTACCTAAAGCTTACAATGCTTGGAGTGGCTCAGTACCCACTTCACTATCATGTCCGCAGCAGCTCCATAACGGTCAGCTACCAAGAGCCGTCGTCCTTCAATACGCCATCCGCGATCAGCGAGCTGATGAGTGACGTCAGTGATGCCTATGCCGCCAACTTAGTTGGTGGTGTCAGGGTAATGAATGCCTGCTAACGACACCTTAGCCACGCCGGATTCCCGATCAAAATATGAAAGGAAATGCCAGCCACCCGTGGTGCTTCCAGGATGGGGGAAATTGATGGCGGCTTTGCCTGTTATGTAGTGCTGGTGCGAGACGCGTTTGAGATCAAAATCGAACAGTGGTTGGGGCATGGAGTCCTTCTTTTTCTCGCGTAATCCCACTTGATGTCGCTGGGAGCCACCGTGGAGGCTTTTTCCTACAACACTGCCAGAGCATGCCCGCACCTCTGGCTTGGATATTGTTACAGAAAGGAGGGTTGCTATATAAACAAGCATAACGTAACCGCTGGAGGTTCAGAGAAGCCACCTTGATAACGGTGGCTTTTTCCACATGGCTGTACGCACGGCGTGAGCTTAATCCCACGTTGCTGGGATAAGGCCGTCGCCTTTTGTACTCCAAGCGGCTACTGAGTGTGTGTGCTCTATGTCACCCCAGATTTCCTCCCCTGCATGCTCAAGTACGATAATTTGGAGGTTGGCATTCGTCCGTGAGATTGCCTCTCCAAGTACCTCGAAAATTCGTCGCGTGGCCTGCAGGTCTTCGATTCTGTGCCTACGCAACACGGCCATATCCAAGTCCAGTGCATTGCCCCCAAGATCGCTGCTCGGGAAATATACTTGGCTAGGCTGGTCTATCACCAGAAAGCTCAAGGTGGGCAGGTGTAGATTTTCTTTCTGAAGCAAAAATTCATGGATGCCGAGAAACGCAGCCACGTGATATCCCATCCAGTTAGCCCCGCTACCGACTTCCCAAAGGTAGTCAAACTGATCGAATTCCTTGTCGAATCGGATGGTCAATTCTTTCTGATCCAACCTGAGAACTGAGTTAGCCGCACCTTCGAGGGCGCCAAACTGATCTGCGTAATGCTCAATGAGTTCGGTAAGCTTGGCATCTACCTCGCGTTCTCTAACAGCGCGGTTCCCGCCGGCCATCAGTCTGTTGAAATCGCTGATCTTTTTGCTTTCGGCTTTCATGCGTTGGGCAATCGCCTCGTCTGCTGATGTATGGCCGATTTTTTTGAGTACCTCAGAAATTTTCCCAGCAACATAATAGATATCACCAATTACGCTACGAAGCCTTTCGTCCTCCGCCAAAATTGCGTTTTTGTCAGCGCGATAGGTATGAAGCGTCTTCTCCTCCTTTGCCAGATTTCGTTTAAGGTTGGATATCCTGCTATCAAAAGCAGGATTCTGTTCCAATATCTCAGCCACGCGCGTGATTTTGTTGACCTTCGTTTCAAGGTTGGTGATCACCGTGCTCATCGTGTCCGCTGTGGATCCGCAGGCAACGCATTGGCCCTCATCCCGAAGACTTTTTTTCAGCCAATCCAAGCCGACAACATGGCTCTTTTCTTCATTTACCGCTTTGACGAACTGCTGGCTACTCTGGGCCAAGCTGCTGTAGCCACTGATCTCCTCCCCTAGCTCGTCTACCAGTCGCTGCTGTGCAGTTTCCTTGGCGACAGCAGCATCAAATCGTTCGTTGATATGTAGGCGCTTAGGCGCAATCAGTGTTTGTTCCAGCCGCTTGTTTCGGTATGCATCCATGACCGATTTTAGCTTCGCGACTTTGATGTCTAGATCGTCAGGTATGTCGGCTTCGAGTAGACCGATTTCGATACATCTGTCGATCATCCGGTTTACCTCATGACGCCAGTGAAGCTTTGCTTTCTCGACAACCTTGAGTTCTTTTTCGAGACCATCCAGCTCTTTTTGCGCGTCGTCCCGTCTGCGTTCATTTATAACGTATTGCGCATCTACAATCCCTAGAGCGTAAGGCATTGCCCTAGTCAGCTTTTGACGGTGGATCCAGGTGTCTGCTTTGAAAAATAGCGTGTTTGGATTGGCCACAATGTGTTGTGGCAAAAAGTTGAAAGCGGCCAAGTCCCTGAAAGAAGTTCGGGCATCAAGCTTGCCTGGTTTTTCTGCATCAGAATGCGGAAGGTCGCTCACGCCTATCAAATTGTTGAACTTATCCTTGAAAGTCGACCTATTGGTTTTGGTAGGCACAATCTCTGGGATCGAGCCAGGGAACATTTCAAAGTAGTAGTCGTTCGAAGGGGTACTATCTATTGGGCCTTTGCGGGCGATTATCCAGCTTTCCCCTCGCAAAGTTACCTTCACCCCAAACCACATGACCTTGTCTCGAATCGTGCCGATGGGGATCTGGCACTTGGTTGCCCCCATCGCGTAATCGATGATATGAAGAACGGATGATTTACCTGTTCGACTCAGCCCGTGAATAATATTTATTTTTCCTGGCTTGAATTGGATCTCTTGAATCTCGTTGTTCTGTTTTTTTGGCCAGAGAATAATTGAGTCAATTTGAAATTTCATTGGGAATACCGAACAGAAGCTTCAGGAGGGTAGGGGTATCAACACTTGCGTACCAATTGGCCAGACGGTTGACTGTCATCACCATCTCTTTGGGCAGAGCAGACTTTGTTCCACGCGGCCAGCGATCAATTTTGTTACTGAAGACCGGTAGTTCATCTTTGCGATGAGCCACTGCCAACAGATTGGTCGAAACTGCGAGGTTCAAGCCCTGCAGAGCTACTGGCGCCCGAGAAGCGACGCGTTGCTCCAAGTCAACCTTAAGACCTGGTGCCTCTCTAAAAACCTTGTCTAGCCTGGTTTTAGCATTCCTTGAACACAAGGCTTCCCGGGAAGCCTCATCCCAAACAAATGGTAAAACGAGTTTGAGTTTCAACATGTCCAGCGGGTGTTCGGAAGCTTCCAGTTCGTATTGCTGTACGAATACGGTCAATAAGAAGCACGCCAGCGCGGTGTTGTGGATTACATAGGTATCCAAATATGGCCCGCTCACTTACTTTCACCTTTGACCTGATGCCAGAGAATCGGGTGATCTGTACCGTCATCATTTGCTTGATGGTGATAAGTGCCTAGGTAAAGGTAACGATGGTCTGACTTCAAACGGCCAATCTCTATTGTGAATTTTTCTGGAGTGGTCGTACTGATGTAGATCTGCTTGTGATCGTCACCGGAGAAATCTTCGAAAGGAATGCCTTTCAGGTTTGAATATGCTTCGCGAAGACTGTCCCACCTCCCATGAAGTGTGTTCTCAAGCTCATTAAAGTGCTCCGGGAGTACCTTACCTTTGAGTAAAAGTCTCGACCGCTCGGCATACCCAGCCCAGTAATGTCCAAGCTCCTTTTCGATGGTTCGCTCCATTAGCCCCAATTCTTTGAGCTGGAAAATGAAAGGCAGATTCAATTCTTGATTGAGCGCTATCAGCTCGCGATATTCGGTTTCGTCCTGACTTCGCGCAGTCCAAGCTTCGCTGAGGAATTTTTCGAAAAGGAGCTGCTTGCGGTTGAAGAGTGGCAGGGATGTAGTCCAGAAGGGCTCCCTGCGTCTCCATGTCTCACGCGCCATGTTGAAAAGGTGGCCCGTGAGACTATCCAATATTACTTTCTTATGCTCGTCCAGACCCTCTGGCAGCTGCAGCGCGGCGTACATCGCATCGGTTATCGAAGCAGATTCATGCTTGTGAATGACCTCGAAACGACCGACAACATAGGCGATTGATTCATCGTCAAACGCAGTAACCTTTGCTGCAATTTCAGCGGTAGCACCATCCATGGTGAGTGCGTGAGTACGAAGGGTCTTAATAGCGTGCGCCACGTCTGTTGGGGATGACGCTGCTGACAACAGATGAACGAGGCTGTTGCTTCCGACCACTCCGTTGGTCACTAGAATAAAGTTGATCTGCTCATGAGTTGCTTGGGACTGCTCGAGCTTCTCAAGCCAGTTTTTGAATGTGTTCCACAGATTTTTGCTGCTGTCTTGCAACGGATTTTTTCCAGAGAGCGTGAGTTTGTCTTGCTCTTGGATTGAAATAGTTCCAGTTGCTGTAGGAGTCACTTCCTCGACGTCATCCGTTGTTTCTATTCCGAAGAGCGCATCCCTATGTGAGCTGTGAAAGATTCTATAAAGCGCACGCTCGAACTGGTAGCCATACCCAGCGATGCTTGCACTGGCTTCTGTGTTGTCCATGTGTCCTTCTCTCGGATAATCGCACTGGGCGTCCATGTCGCGCCGGATAGACGAAGCTCAGGCCGCATTGATGCACGAATTTACCGCGAATAATGGCAGTGGGCCACGCTGGCTTTGTGAGATATTGACAAAAAGATGATTAACTGTGTTTTTGTACAGTATTTCCAGTGCCGCTTTTTTTAAAGCGCTCCTCGCAGTTGCTCGTAGAACGCGACTTCGCCGGGGATGGAGATATAACTTGCGTCCGGGAAGGGGGGAGGGCATGCCGCTTCGCGGCCAGGCTGTCGTAAACGGAGCCTTCGCGTTTCGCATCGTCTCGGCCACTTTCGAGCTGATATCCTTCACGCCTTCGGCCTTCCTGGCCGGCGCGCTCCGCTTGCTACGAAAGCCCTTTAACAAAGGGCTTGTTATAATCTGCGAAAGAATAATCAGTGCCTTAAGGCTTTGAAGTGTCGCCCTCTTGCGCTCCCCACATCAATCTGTGGGCTTGAAAGTTTGGATAGAAAAACACCTTGTAGAATTTCTTTTTTCTGCAGCAAATACTCCGTCGCGGATCGTATCGAATTTTGTATGTGATGCTTTTTGTTTGTCAAAATCAAAGTCCGCTAAGGTTCCGGCAATGTAGTCAGGAACTCTAACGAAGCTATCGTAAGCAAGTTCTCCTACGGCTTCGGGCTTTGTTAAAATTAATTTTCCTTTAGGATCTACGTCGCTGTTTACACAAAGAGTATGGTAAAGGTTGCTGACTTGCTTGCTGTGAGCGCGGCATAGATTCCTCAGGGTAATCAGTTAAGGTCATAGAAGAATTCAGTCAGCCTTGATCATCTGTCGAAGGTACACCGGCAGGCGTGAACCAGGTGCCCACAGGGGAGGGGAGATGAAGGTATTTTTGGACTGCGAGTTCACTCGGCTTAACCGCGACACGAAGCTGATTTCAGTTGCACTTGTGTCCGAGGCTGGCCACGAATTCTATGTCGAGCTCACAGATACCTACCATGTGGCAGATTGCAGCGATTTTGTGATCCAAAACGTCCTGCCTCAGCTCAACCTACCTGAACATGGGCAACCCTTGGTCGAAGCTCAAACCTCACTGCTCGCTTTCCTGGGCAGCCTTGAAGGCCCGCTCGAGATCTGCTCGGACGCCCCGGATTGGGACTGGGATCTCTTCTGCCAATTGGCATACGTACATCATCGTTGGCCTGCTAACGTTGCCAATAGTCCAACCAACCTGATCCTGCTATTCAGGCATCTTGAAGCGGATGATATCGACGACGTGACGCTCCCGGAACTTCCACATCACGCGCTGCTGGATGCTCGCCTCTTAGCCGACCTTTATCGTCGACTGACTGCCGGTTTGAATCGAGGAATTGAAAATGGATGATGATCTCCATACGCGACAGTAAGCGCCGAATGCAGAGATGGGGGCTTCGCCAGGCTCGTTTCACGACAGCCATTCGCCGCAGGGGCACGCACCAATCTGCCCATTCGTGAATAGCTGCGTCAGGCACCGAACAAGTTGGCACTTCGCATCTCTACCTCTTCACTAGATCTTTGTATCGTTCTCTTGACTCTAGGATCTGATCCCTGAGCTCTTCAGGATCAATTCTCATCCCGCCACGAGGAGTTGTCTGCAGCGTTTGCAGGCTGTTCACCGCTTTGATGAACTCTCGTTCTTCTGCCTGCACCCAGGCAGGGCGTTTATCTTTCCAAAAGAGCCATGCCATCGCCGGCCTCGCTTCTGATTTAGTCGAGATCAGTATGTGGGAGCTGCCTGCAATGTCCAAGCAGGGAAGTGATCTCGGCCATTATGCAAGCGGAGCGCGCAGACCATGATGGTCGAAGAGCGTAAGGATGGAAGCCCGAAGGGCCGAGACCCAACGTAGCGGGGCTCGGTTTACAACAGCCGCTCCCGAAGGGATACGCCCGACCGCCTTGATTAAAAGGTTACCGAACAGCTCGTTGATCAAATGACCGAGGCACAACGCCCATCGCGCAAAGATCGTATGTTCTGCGCAATGCCACCTCGTCACCAGACGAGACCCTCACATGGGTAAAGATCGTCGACAGAAAGCGTTTCCTTTCGCCGTTGCCCAGCTCAGACCAAATCCTCGGCTGCCCTTGCGCATCTGGGACTGCAAAGCGGTCTAGGAAATACTCTTCAAGGCTGTGCAGACGTTGTTGGCCATCAATCAAAATTTCACTGTTTTCCGCCAATGCCCTGCTACCGCTTTCTGGCTCGTACCAGTCATTCGTCAGGTAGCTCCCCAGATCCCCGCCTGACCATATTGCAGAGATGAAACGAGACTTCTGACCGATGTTCCATTCCAGCCCGCGCGACCAGGTTGGCACGGGCATGCCCATAACGAATCGCGCTGCCCATGGACAATGCTCATGAGCGGAGGAGGGATCTACGAGATACTTTTCCCAGTGGCCCACTAAGACCTCGATGGGACAATGACTGACGGTCGTGGGCAGAAGACGCTGCGGCATATGGATGTGTAGGTCTGATGTTCCGCCGTCGGCGTAGCGTTTAAAAAAGGAAGTCATGGTTTTCCTGGGTAGCTCAGGTTGGTCGAAGTATTCGTGTAAGTACGGGCGCATCGCCATGCATCCACGGTTGCAATGATCAGCAGATCCCGATCTGTGGAGATATCGATCTGGCCGCTATCGGCCATTGCATGCGCATAGCCCTCGGCATAGGCTGCCGCTTTGTTGAATTCGGATGTGCAGGCTGAGGATTCGATGTAGCCGATCAGCCGCTCCCATGTGCGCCGTTGGCGGTTGCCGAGAATCGTGCAGGGGAGCGACAAGGCGCCGCTCAGGCGCTGTGCGAAGTCATGTGTAGAGAGGGTCAAAGCTGTCGCTCAAAAAGGGTACTTACTCATCACAAACGGTTGGTTTCGGAAAACCTTGAGCCTGAAGTGATTTTTTTTGAAGAGATACAGGTTTGCCCATGCGGGGCTGGTGGGACTGATGCGTTGAAGGACTGTCACATCAGGCAAGCGGAGCGCGCAGGCACGAAGATGGAAGCCCGGAGGGCCAAGATAGCTATTGGAAATGGCTGGCTTGATTTACGACAGCTGGCCCGAAGGGCGGGCCAAATACCGGTCTGCGTGAATAAGCCGTCTGACTGAATTTTGCATGCCGTCAGCATTACTCAAACACCCTGTTCCAGTCCCGTTTATTCAGCTCGCTGCAGGCATCTGGTGCGCCACCGAATACACGTCCAGTTACCCTTTAAGCGCCAATATCTCTACTGAGCCAAAGCCATAGAGTCCAAGATAGAAGGCGCAGTAAAGGAAGGCTGACTCAGCCCTCCTGCGTACTAGGTGACTAACGAGATCTTATAGCGCTGGAGCCTGTTCCTCTTCTAGCTCCAGCGGCTGGCCCGGTATGTACTCTATGTAACTGCGCATCAACCTGCACTCCCTTGGCTTAAATAGCTCATTAAAAATAGCATCCAGCAGCTCAAGAACCTCCTGAATCATTTTCTGGACTTCATAGTCCCTGGCTGTGAACCTGACGTAGATCGGGCTTCTTCTCTTTCCCGAAGTTGCAACGAACTCAAAGTAATAGATTCGAGCTCTTTCTTGTTCTTCGCTATCTCTTCTCGCAATGTCATCCTGAAGTTCACGAATGGTTTCGGGGTCATAATGTATTCCTTCCTGCGTAGTTAATTTGTGCCATGTGAATCTTGAGCGCTTGAGCTGTCTGCCACTTAAATATTTGCCGTCAAACTCAAACGATATTCCTTTTGGTTGGCCGTCCTCGTTGAGGGTCAGGTTGATATAGACCTTTTGCTTCCTGAGTAGCCTGGTGAACGTGAACATATCGCCATCGACGGCGTTGGTGGCTTCGACAGCGCCTGCGATCTTCGCGATCATCTTGTGCTTCAACGGCAGGTCGCCGTCGCGGATCGAGGCTTGGAGCTCTGCGTGAGTGATCGAGGTGCCCCATGTGTCCTTGGGCTTTGGTGCTTTGGTGAGGCCGAAGCGATCTTCTATGGCCGACACTGAGTCGAGGCTGATGCTTCGCTCGTTGCTGTCTTTGACCATGGAGAAGTCATCGTTGAGCCTGATCCTGTTGGCGACGATGTGGACGTGTTGGTGTTCTTTGTCTTGGTGCATTACAGCGAGGTACTGGTTGGTCTCGTTGAAGCCCAGGTCTGTCATGTAGGTCTGGACGGCTGTGCGCCACTGTGCGGTCGTCAGGGACTCTCCGGGCCGAAGGGAGAGCATTGCGTGGAAGACTGGCTTGATGGCTTTATCAGAGTCGATTGAGAAGCGGCGAAGGGTTTCAATCCGGTCGAACTCCTTGATCATCTCCGTGAGGTCTGCTTCGTTACCCTGAAGGACGCCTGGCAGTGGATCTTTGCTCATAGTGTTGTGGCTGATCGTTCGGATTCCGCTGATCTCGTGATCGTGCTTGGTGCAGCCAAAAATGTACCGAATCCGGTTCTTAAACGAGCCTACTGACTTAGGAAAAATCTTGCCGATCATGCAACACCCCCAAAGTTGACTTGGGCGATGTACTTCACTTTCTCAAGCAGTTCGGAGCCTGGACGGTCTGCGTTGATCATCGAGGCGAGGTTCATGAGCTCACGGGCGATCTGAACAATGTTCTGGGTGACTTTGGGCTTCACCTGCCCATTGGCAACGTAGTCACGGATAAATGCTCCAGCGGACTTATAGCCTGCTTCAACCATCTTTGCATTCAGGGTATCTAGCTCAGACTTGCTAAGCCTGAAAGTGATCCTAGTCTCTTTATTCTGCTTCTCAGTTTTCTTCATCTTGACTCACTTTTATTGTTTTATTTGTCGAGGCAATCACGCAACACCCGGAGGGATGTGAGTATCTAGTCCTGCTTGTCTGACATAGACACAACTGGCTAAAAAGAAGCTCTAAAGCTATTGTGCAATTGGAGCTTTTGATGGCTCAACGGATATTTAAAGGTTTTTGAATGTATAGCTAAACTTTCGCAGGGTGTGAATGCGAAATCGCAATAGATGAGTGCGGTTTCGCTCTAATAGAGTGCGAAATCGTTTTGGGTGAGTGTGTTTTTGCATAGTGGTATAGTGGAATCGCAAAAGGGGCTTGCGACTCCGCTGTTGAGGATTATGATTTCAGCTGGCTTTTTACGCTTATTCTGGGTGAAAACCCTTTTCTATTTTGTGTCGCGTTAATGTAGTCAGGGACATAGGGAAGGCGATGCCTTTTTCCCCCTGCGCCTCAGCGTTTTTTATCGCATCGCGTACAAAATTGAGTAACTCTTTCGAGGGTGGGGTGAATGCGGAGAGTGAATTTTTGAAGGCTTGCTGCGCTTGGCTTTCAAGTTGTTTCTGCATACCGAGCAAAACTATTTCGTTCTCAGGAACTAGGCGTTTTTTTGTGTAGGGGACTAGAACTCCATTATCATCACGCCTGCTTTCCATCCTATAAACGTAGAGTTCATGCCGTCTAATTACCGGGCACCAAACGCCAGCTAGCAACTCTGTGTGCATCGCTTCGAAGTCTTTAAGCTCCAGCTTAAACTTAGAGGCCGAGGTTAATGCTTCGGTAATTGAGTATTCTATTGTGCTAGCAATAAGTTCTCCAGTGAGAAGGCCTTCAAAGTTACGATCAAGGAACGTATCGTCATCCCATGTGGAACTAGAGGTATTTTGTTCGAGAGGATTTTTCTGACAGTGCCGAATCGCGGTGTAGGTGATTGATCCTTCTTGGGATCTTCGGTAGCTGATTCTGAGTTTGCCAAGGTGCGAAGTAATACAGTTAATTATGTGTTGCGCAGTAAGAGTGCTTCCTGCAAAGCTTATGAATATTTTATTGTTTTCGTATACCTGGGTATAACTATGGAACGAGCCACCAGGCGAAAAACTTGGCTTCCATAGTTCCACATCGATTTCATAAGTTTTTCTGAAACCATTGAGAAGCGTTTTACCGTTGGCATCTGTGATCGCACTGTCCGCTACAACGTACAGGCCCTCAACCTCCATCGTGGGATCGCTGGGTTTCGCTTCGTCATCTAAGTATTTCGAGTAGTCAACGGACTTGGCGTACTCATAGCCTGCAACAATCAAAGTCATTTTGATTACTACCTATAGGGTTATCGTTTCCAGTTTGAGTTTATCTAAACTAATACGCCTACATAACCACCTCCGTGTCACGTCCTTCGAGGGCAGGTGATCACACGGGTAGTCGCTATGGCGAAATTTGCCTTGTCAACGATGCCAAGACTGGAAGAAAAGTGGGTAGTGCCAGTCGGTAATGCCATGACTGAGCGTGTACACGTCACTGTGGAGTCCAACCAGTCCGTCCAATAATTCAGCTATTTGGGTACGAGCGTGGTACAGAAATTCGTACACATGGTGAACATGATCACGGATTTGACCAATGAAATCAGGCTTTGGCGATCCGATCCATCATGGGGACCACGGAGAAGCGGCGGGGGAGGTGTTGCGGTGGTGCTGTGTCTGAGGGTATTGGGATCTGGCATGGAGAATGCCAAGGGTGATCGGTTTATCAGCAATGGGTTAGGAGGGGCGGGGTGTTGATCCTTAGAATTCTTGTAATTAGCCGGTAGGTCATTTGTCGGTATTGCATTGAATGGCACAGTGCTATTACATATGTTCCTTGACGTTTTATCAGGGAGCGATAGCAGTGGCAGACTCAAGGGTTGTCGGATTTTTCAGATCGTTTGCGATGTGGCTGCTGTTTGCGGTTTTCTTGATTTTTGCTCTGGGCGCTATCTTCACCAGCTTCCAGTCTGGTTTGATCATGCTTCTCGCGGCCGGCATGTTCGTACCTAAGATCAACCGACTGATCAAAGATAAAACCAATATCACCATCACACCAGGTGGCCGTGCTGTCGTTGCCTTGGTTTGCTTTGGTCTTTTCTTCTACACGAGCAACAAGGCTTTGGATGCTGATCGCGCCGAGCGATCTGCTCAGCAAGCGTTAGTCAGCCAGCAAAAGGCGGAGCAGGCCTTGAAGGAAAAGCGCGATTACGTTTCCGCTAACAAAGATGCAATCCTCGCGGAGATGAATGTCTTGACCGACAAGCAGGATTACGCCGGGGCCACTGCCTTGGGCTCTAAGTACAGTGATGCTGGCAGCTTTGAGATTGACCAAGAGCTATCGAAGGTCGCGGGGCAAAAGGCTGAGGTTGAAAAGCAGCAAAAGAAATCGACTCTCCTCACGTCCATTGCGAGCATCCAGCAGGGCGATTACAAAAGGCTTGCAGGCACCTACGCCCAACTAGCCGCTATCGACCAGACCTACCAGGCCAATGCTGATAAATTCTCGAGGCTCGCTACTCAGCAGACCAGAGAAGCGGAAACCCGAGAAAAAGCTGCAGCAGAAAAGGCTCTTCGGCGAAGCATGGGGTTAATCTGGAACTACTCTGATGGCGAGGACAATATGTCCGGAAAACCAGTGCGGCGGGCGTACGTTTCGTCGTTGAATACCGTGGATTTCAAATTTCCGTACAGCGGCGTGCAAAGAGCCACACTCACTATCCGTAAGCATCCACGGTGGGGCACGTCGGTGTATGTAGCTATCGAGAAAGGTCAGTTTGTTTGTGGATACGATGACTGCGATGTACGCGTCAGATTTTCTAAGGGCAATGCTCTGCGCATGTCAGCCAGCGAGCCTGATGACCACAGCTCTAATTTACTTTTCATCAGCAGTGCGTCGTCGTTCGTTGCCCAAGCTCGGAAGTCCGAAAAAATCTACATCGAGGCCGATTTTTACCAAGAAGGCAGCAGGGTCTTCGAATTCGATAGTTCAGACCTTGAGTGGAAATGATTAGGGTCAAATAACCCCGTCCAATTAATTTCTTCCTTGGTGAGAAAAATGCTCGGGCAGTGGATCAACCAATCGATGCACTTGGAGACGGTGCCGTATCCAAGCTGCACTTTGTCCGGTAGCAGCGACATTTATGTCACGGCGGATCACTTGCTGGTTTTGCTGTAGTTCTTCGCAATCAGCGGACCAAACTGGAGGATCTGTACGACGTCTTTCATGGTGATCATGCGGTGGCAGGCCATGGAACTCTCCAATATTCCTTGAGAAATTTCCCACGCTTTTCTCAGCTTGTCCCTCAGACCTCGCATCGCTAACCTCCTCAAACCGCTGGAAAACCAGCGGCCGGATGTGGAAGTCCGTACCAGCTAAGACGCAATCGCCTATAAACACCTGCCGGCGTTTTTTTTACGCCTGTATCATGTGTTATGGCGGCTGTGCGCGGGGCACTTCGGTGCGCCGGGTCCTTAGCCCTGGTCTTCCACACCTGCGTACAGCTGCCACCCTCATGTGGAAGTGAGATTGGCAGTTCCTGAATAGTTAAGGAGCTTCGCCATGTACAAAGTCACACCGAATCCGCCTCATGCTTCAAACGCTGCCCCCACTGATGCCAAGCTTCAAGCTGCGGCTCAGCGTGCTATCCATCATTACTTGCCGTCATCCGATAACGACGTTCCCGCCGAGCAACCGAGCAGCAACCTATTCCGCGTCAGCCCCGACATAGATACCGAAACCCTTCTAGCCAACGCCGCCGAAAACCTGGAATCCGCCAACCAAATGGCTGCAACCCTGGCTTTCGACCTCGATGAACCCCATCGCGCCATCGTCCTGGGCATCCAGCAGCTAATCGACCTGAGTGCTCTACTCGTTGACCGAGCTTTGGAGCAAGTCGCGCCTGTAGGCAGCACGGCCACCGCCTGACGCCGAACCCTGCCGCCTTACCTCAAGGCGGCAAACTGAACCCATCCTGTCATTCAGCAAAGTTTCATAATTCCCTGCGCTTATGAGGTCTACGATCCTCCTTAAGAGAGGACCTGTACGCCTCCAGTCCAAAGGGAACTGAAAAAATGATCTCCAATCTCGTCAAAGTCGTGATGGTCGCAGGCACGTTGCTCTTGGCCGCTTGTTCGTCGGGTTCATCTGGCATGAGTAGCGACCTGAGCAGCGACCCTTGTTATTCAGGGGGATGCCAAGCGTTTGGCGACCACAGCCCCAGCAAGGCCGCCAAGATGAATTTTGGCGGCAACGCGCTGGGGAGCAGTTACGGGGAGTATGGTTCGGGGTTGATGCATGATGACTGACTGAGCGGGTGGGGCAGTCATTTACTCAGTGACTGACCCACCGCTTTCGCGAGCAAGCCCGCTCCCACATTGGATCGTGGGAGGGCTTTAGTGACCGCCTTTCATACGTCGGGCGATCAGGTAGATGCCCAAGCCTACCAGCGCCGTAGCCGCGCCAATGTAGCCCGGGCTGGTCCACCCATACCCCGCCGTAATCGCCATCCCACCGAACCACGGCCCCAGCGCATTCGCCAGGTTGAACGCCGCGTGGTTGGACGCCGCCGCCAGGCTCGGTGCCTCATGCGCAATGTCCATCAAGCGGATTTGCAGCGGCGCGGCCATGGCGATCATGGTGCCGACCAGGCCAATACCCAGCAGTACGCCCCACAGCGAACTCGCGGCGAAGGTGAAGAAAATCAGCACGGCCATCGACCACACCATAATCCAGCCCACTGCGCGAAATTGCAGGCGATCGAACAGCTTGCCGCCGGCGATGTTGCCGATGATGCCGCCTACGCCAAACGCGGCCAGACCGAAGGGAATCCACTGCGGCGAGACTTTGGTCACTTCGAGCATGGTCGGCGCCAGGTAGCTGAACACGCAGAACATCCCGGCAAACCCAATAGCGCCAATGGACAGCGCCATCCACACCTGCGGTTTGGTGAAGGCACGCAGTTCTTTGCGCGGGTCGCTGCGGGGTTCGTCGTGGCGATCCGGTACGAATTGCCAGACCAACGCGATGGTGCACAGGGCGATAGCACTGACCAGCGCGAACGCCGAGCGCCAGCCAAAGTGTTGACCGAGGAAGGTGGCGATGGGGTTGCCGAGCAGCATGGCCAGGGTCAGGCCCATCATCACCCGCGCGACCGCGCCGGCACGTTTGTCGTTGGGCACCATGCTGGAGGCGACCACGGCGGCGATGCCGAAGTAGGCGCCGTGGGGCAGGCCGCTGATAAAGCGGAAGGCCACCAGCGAACCGAAGGTTGGGGTAAACGCCGTGGCGAGGTTGCCCAGGGCATAAAGGCCCATCAGCAATAGCAGCATGTGTTTACGCAGCAACTTGGCGCCGAGGATGGCCAGCAGCGGGGCGCCGACCATCACGCCCAGCGCATAGGCGCTGATGGCGTGGCCCACTTGCGGTTCGCTGAGATTGAGGTTGTGGGCGATGTCGGGCATCAGCCCCATGATGGCGAATTCGCCGGTGCCGATCGCAAAGGCGCCCACGGCCATGGCCGCTTCCATTTTGGCGGCGCTGCGCGCGGGCAGCACGTGCCCGGGTGTTTGCTGGATAGTCATGGGTAACTCTGTTTGATGAAGTGCACGAAGGACAGCCGCCGATGCTACGCAAGCAGCGACGAAGGTGTCTAGAACAGCGTGTTGCGCGAGAGTTCCATCGGCGCAAGCAGTGCGGGGCTTTGAGATCCGTCTTATTCAACTACCCTCTCGCCACGCTTACTCTTTTGGCGATGAAGCTCAAACATTTCCTGCAACCACTCGACTCTTCTTTTTCGACGCCCAAGGCCGCGCGCAAGTTGTTGCGGCTGTTTGCCCTGGCATTGGTGCTCGGCGTGTATGTGGGTGCCTACAGCTACTTGCGTGCGGCGTTGAATGAGGAAATTTCGCTACGGCGCAGTTATATGAATGAGGCGATTTCCGATGCGCAGAGTTTTTTTGTCAGCCGCCAGACGCTGCTCAAAAGCCTCGGCCTGTCGACGGTTCGTCATGTCACGCCACCCGTGGGCAACCTCAATAATGTGCCGGCCGAAGAGTTGCACATCACCTTGGGCGAGGCGGGCAATATCTGGAGCCTTTGGCTGACTAGGCGCCTGCTTGATTACCTGCAGGTCAACCAGGTCAACCTGATCTACGTCGCGCAGCGCGCCGAGCCGGTGGTGGAGCGCCTGTTTACCGTTGGGGCGGCCCCGGAGAATGTGCCGCAGCCGGTATTGCAGCGGTTGATGGCGGTGGACACCGGCAAGGTCTCGGTCAGCGATGAGTTGTGGCTGACTGAGCAGAGCCGCCTGGATTCACCGCTATACATCTTCACCCGCCTCGACGACCGTAGCCCCACGTCGGGTTGGCTCGGGCTGGAGGTGGACGGCCCGGACCTGATCAACGCCCTGCAGCATGAAAAAGCCGGGGACTTCATGTTGCTTGACGGCGCCGGGCAGCTGATTTTCAGCAGCACGCCTCATCAACCCTCGGCTGCGCAGGTGCTGCGCCAGTATCACGCCACGGCCAGCTTTGGTTGGGAAGGCAGCCGCTGGCTGCCGGATCGCTTGGCCATTCGCAAGCACCTGGGTTACTCCCAGTGGCAGATCGTCTACAGCCTGGAGCTGAGTTCACTGTTGCCCAGCCTGGCCATGCCGTTGCTGCTGTGCCTGCTGTTGTGCGCAGCGGCCAGCTTATTGATGGTGCGGTTGGTGCGGCGCATCGATCAGCGTTTGATTATCCCGGCAGCCAATCGCATCGAAGCGCTGGTGGAGAGTGAGGCATTCAGCAGCGCGGTGATTCGTATCGCGCCAGTGGCCTTGTGCGTGCTGCGCCGCAGCGACGGCGAGGTAGTGCTGGAAAACCCCCTGTCCCGGCAATGGCTGGGCAACGGCCACGAGCGCCAGCAACTGTGTCACGGCTGGATTCGCCGCGCGTTCGATGAGTCGGAACAAAGCAGCACCGACGAGCTGCAAATGGCCGACGGTCGTCACCTGTACTTGAGTTTCGCGCCAACCCGTTACCAGCGTGAGGAGGTGCTGATCTGCGCCTTCAGCGACATCACCGAACGCAAGCAGGTGGAGTTGGCCCTGCAGCAGGCGCGCACGCTGGCGGACGCGGCGAATGAGGCCAAGACCCTGTTCCTGGCAACCATGAGCCATGAAATCCGCACGCCATTGTATGGCGTGCTGGGCACCCTGGAATTGCTTGCGCGCACCGACCTTAACAGCCAGCAGCGTGGCTACCTGAATGCCATCGAGGGCTCGTCGGCGAACTTGCTGCAAATGATCTGCGATGTGCTGGACGTGTCGAAAATCGAAGCGGGACAACTGTCCCTAGAGTTCAGCACGTTCTCACCGATCGAGTTGGTGCAGGAAGTGATCCAGGGCTACGCAGGCGCCGCCCAAAGCAAGGGCCTGCAGTTGTTCGCCTGCCTCGACCCGCAGTTGCCCGACCACGTGAGCGGGGATGTCACACGCATCCGCCAGATCCTGAATAACCTGCTGAACAACGCGCTGAAATTCACCGAAAGCGGCCGGATTGTCTTGCGTCTGCGCCTGGAAAGCCGTGAAGGCGAGCGCACGATGTTGCAGTGGCAGATAGTCGACACCGGCAAGGGCATCGCCGAGGAAGACCAGCGGTACCTGTTCGAGCCGTTCTTCCAGGTCAGCGGCAATGCGAATGTGGTCGCCGGCAGCGGCCTGGGCTTGTCGATCTGCAAGCGCCTGATGCACTTGATGAACGGCACCTTGCGGGTGGTCAGCGAACCGGGCCTGGGCAGCAGCTTTTCCTTCACCTTGCCGCTGGAGCAAGTCAACGACGACGACCAGGCTCCCTGGGCGCAGCCGCTGCTCGGCGAGCGGGTGTATGTGGTGTCGCCGGTGCGTGAGCTGGCGGAAAGTGTTGGCGGCTGGTTGCGTCGCTGGGGCGCGCGCGCGCAACTCGGTGCGCCGGAGTCCGCCGAGGCCGACCCCGGCGCGGTATTGGTCGAGCTGTATCCCGGCCCGACCGAGCCCGACCAGTTGCTGCATTGGTCCGGGCCGCGGGTGATGGCCGCGGTCGACGAGCATGGCGCTTATCCCTGGCAGATCGGCCTGAACAACCTGCAGGCGCTCAACCGCGCGGTCAGCCGCGCCCAGGGCAGCGAAGAGTTGTTGTCGCCGAGGATCAGCGAGAAGCCCACCGAGTTCAGCCTCAACCTGCGCCTGCTGGTGGCCGAAGACAACCTGATCAACCAGTTGATCCTGCGCGACCAGTTGGAAGAGCTCGGCTGCAGCGTGGTGCTGGCCGGCGACGGCATTGAAGCGCTGTCACTGTGGGGTGATACCGCGTTCGACATGATTCTCACCGACGTCAACATGCCACGCATGAACGGCTATGAACTCACCGAACAACTGCGTCGCCTGGGTTGCTCACTGCCGATCATCGGGGCCACCGCCAACGCGATGCTCGACGAAGCCGAGCGCTGCCTGAACGCTGGCATGGATCATTGCCTGGTCAAGCCGTTCACCCTGCGCGCCCTCTACCAGTGCCTGCATCGCTATCAGAGGAGGGTGCTTTGAGCGCCTATCGCGTACTCATCGTGGAAGACCATCCTTTCCAGCATGAGTACTTGATCAACGTCTTCCAGGCAATCGGCGGGTTTGACGTCGATGTGGTCTGGGATGGCGCCACCGCGCTGCAACGCCTGGCCCGACAGCGCTACGATCTGCTGCTCAGCGACTTGATGATGCCGGGGATGGACGGTGTGCAACTGATCCAGCACTTGGCCCGCATGCACGCGCCGCCTGCGCTGGCGCTGATGAGCGTGGCGTCGCGGCGCATGCTGGTGGGCGCCGGGCAGGTGGCCGGGAACCTCGGCCTGACCGTCGCTGGGCTAATCTCCAAGCCGGTGCGCGAACGCGAGGTGCGCACCCTGCGCGATTGCCTCGACAAACTCGCCGAGCAGGCGCGCACGCCGTGTTGCCACCGGGGTGTCAGCCATGCCCGGGAGAACCTTGAGCGCGCCTTGGCCAATGGTGAAATCCAGGCGTGGTTCCAGCCGAAAAAATCCCTGCATGACGGGCGCATCGTGGGCGCCGAAGCCCTGGCACGCTGGGTGCACCCGGTGGAAGGGTTATTGATGCCCGGCGCGTTTCTTGACGACATCGAGCGCCTTGACCTGGAAACCCGCTTGCTCACCTGCATTCTCGGCCAAACCCTCATCGCCCAGGCCCAGTGGGCGCAACTCGGTTACCGGCTGCCGGTGTCGATCAACCTGCCCACGCATTTGCTCGACCAGAGCGACCTGGTCGACCGCCTGCTTGCCCAGGTGCAAAGCCGCGACGCCGAACCCCGGCAAATTACCTTCGAATTGATGGAAAGCTCCACCACACGGCTGCCCAGTAACTACTACGCTGGAGCATGTCGCTTGCGCATGATGGGCTTTGGGTTGGCGCAGGATGACTTCGGCAAGGGGTTCAGTTCCTACTTCAACCTGGTGTCGACGCCGTTCAACGAGGTCAAGATCGACCGGTCACTGGTGCATGGCTGTGCCGAGAACGAAAGCCTGGCGTCGGCCTTGCAAAGCATTGTCGAGCTGGGCCGCAAACTCGGGCTGACCACCATCGCCGAGGGCGCCGAGACCCAGGCGGAGCTGGCGATGTTGCGGCGTATCCGCTGCGATCAGGTGCAGGGTTTCCTGATCTCCCATGCCGTGGCGGCGGAAAAATTCAGCGCCCTGTTAATCGAGGATGGCCCTGCGCCAGCACTTATGTGAGTGGCCAGGGTCACACAGTCAAGAAGCCCGAAGGAAGGGTCGCCCGGTCAGCCGGGCGTTATTGGCCAATGCCGGGATCAAGCATAGGCCCCATATCCTGATTCAGGCTTCTGCGGTACTGACGATGAAACATGCAAGTCTGCGCCTGGACAAGCTGGCGCAAAGCTCTCAACGCTTGAACAAAGCCCTGTTATTGCTCACGGGGCTCGCCTTGTTGCTGTCCAGCAGTTGCTATTGGGCGGTGTCGCGGTTGCTCGACGCTGAACAGGAAAAGGTCGAGTTCCACTTCGCCCGCGTGGTGGAGATCATCCATGAGCACGAGGCGTTCCTGCGCAACGTGGCCAGTGGCTACAGCCGCAGCAACGCGCCGCCGCTGCCGGCCGTGCAGTCGACCTCGGTGGTGGAGTTGCAGCACGAAGGCGGGCAGGTGGTGTTGCAGGCCAAGGGGTTTGCGATGTCGCTACCCTTCACCTTGTCCCACGCCGAGACGTTCTCGGCGGATGACACGCGCCGGGCACTGGCGTTTGGCGTGCAACTGACTGACTACTACGGCGGCTACTGGGCCAGCTCGTTTTACGCCTCGCCGCAGCTGTTCGTGTTCACCCCCAATGCCGTCGCCAGCCTGGCCGTGCCCGGCGTGGGCGGCTTGCGCCAGCACCAGCCATTGTTGCGCGAGCAGTACCGCGACGTGGTGAGCCGCTTGCAGCAACTGCAACAGAGCCAAAGCCTCCTGCTGACCGACAGCCGCGTGCGCTGGATGCGTGCGCCGCCGCAGTTGTACCAGAACAGCCGCAGCGTGGTCGCGATGATCGGCCTCGACGCGCCTGCCGCCGTATTGCCGGCCAATCAGCCTCAGGGCCTGCTCACGCTGGCGGCGGTGGTGGACACCTCGCAGGTCGACGAAATCGAGCGAGTACTGCAAC
This sequence comes from Pseudomonas sp. W2I6, assembly GCF_030815935.1. NCBI lineage: Bacteria > Pseudomonadati > Pseudomonadota > Gammaproteobacteria > Pseudomonadales > Pseudomonadaceae > Pseudomonas > Pseudomonas sp. W2I6. The sequence continues at coordinate 1,082,611 of NZ_JAUSXJ010000001.1, forward strand.
TGTCGGTCTACAACCAGTTCACCCTGATCTCGCCCCAGGGCGACGTGTTGCTCGGCAGCCTCGGCGATGAACACATGGCGCCCCTGGGCCTGAGCTTCAACAGCCAGGGTTTGCGCTTCAAGATGCTCAGCGAGGGTGGCGAGCACTGGACCGGCCTGTACGCCATCAGCTATCAGGATTTCCTGCGCTACGCCAAATGGCCGCTGCTGGGCCTTGGCCTGACGTTTCTGGCGGCCGTGCTGCTGGGCTGGTGGATCAACCATTGGTACAAGACCCGCATCGTCAGCCCGGCGCAACGCGCGCAGGAGCGTCTGTTCGAGAGCGAGGCATTCAACCGCATCATGCTGCACAACGCCCCGGTGGGATTGTGCGTAGTGCGCCGCAGCGATCACCAGTTACTCCTGGAAAACCAGCGCGCGCTGCAATTGCAGGGCACCGCACCGCTGCTTGACGTGCTCAAGGCCAACGATGGCCCGGATACCCCCGGCGAGATGTGCCTGGCGGTGGAGGGGCGGTACTTGCAGGTCGTGGTGGTGGCGGCGCGGTACGAAGGTGAGGACGTGTTCCTCTGCGGCTGCAACGACATCACCCGACACGTGGACGAGGCCCAGTTGCTGACCCAGGCGCGCCAGGAAGCCACCGAAGCCAACGAGGCCAAAACCGTGTTCCTGGCAACCATGAGCCATGAAATCCGCACCCCGCTGTACGGCGTGCTCGGCAATCTGGAACTGATGGCCCTGACCGACATGAGCGAGCGCCAGCGCCACTACCTGGAAATTATCCAGGGTTCGTCCACTGTGCTGTTCCAGTTGATCAGCAACGTACTGGATGTATCGAAAATCGAATCCGGGCAAATGGCCGTGGAAGCGGCGCCGTTCAGCCCGGGCCAGTTGGTGGCGGAATCGGTGTTGGCGTTCAGCGCGACCGCGCGCAATAAAGGCTTGCAGATCGATGCCGAGATCGACCCGCTGCTACCGCCGCAACTGCTTGGCGATGCTGGCCGCATCCGGCAGGTCCTGCATAACCTGCTGGGCAACGCGATCAAGTTCACCGACTCCGGGCGCGTGCGTTTGCGCCTGATGGTGCAGCAACTACTTGACGATAAAGTGACCCTGCAATGGCAGGTCACTGACACCGGCGTGGGCATTCCGGAAAAGGCGCTGGACCAGTTGTTCAAGCCGTTTTATCAGGTAGCGGGCGACCAGGACGGCAATGGCGCCGGCCTGGGCCTGTCTATCTGCTCGCGCTTGAGTGAGTTGATGGGCGGCAGCATGCGCGTGGTCAGCGAGCCAGGGTTGGGCAGCAGTTTTTCGCTGTTCATCACCTTGCCGGTGCTTCAGGAAACCCTGCCCTCTGCGGAACAACCACCGATGCCGCCGTGCCTGGACGCACCGTGCCTGAACGTGCGCGTGCTGGTCGCCGAAGACAACCCGGTCAGCCAGGCCGTGCTGCAAGAACAGCTCGAGGCCCTTGGCGCCCACCCCACCGTAGCGCGTGACGGCGAGCATGCGCTGCAAATCTGGGGTTCGCAGCCGTTCGACCTGGTGATCACCGACATCAATATGCCGCGCCTCAACGGCTACGACCTGGCCCGCGCGTTGCGTGAACAAGGCGTCCAGGTGCCGATCATCGGCGTCACCGCCAATGCCCTGCGCGAGGAGGGCGAGCGTTGCCTGGCGGTGGGCATGAACGCGTGGGTGGTCAAACCGCTGAGCCTGAGCATGCTGCGCCAGGCGTTAATGGCGCACTGCCGGCGGGCCACGGCCTTGCCGGTGGTGCAGGTGGACCGGGACCGCGAAGGCTGGATCGAGCTTTCCCCGGCCATGCGCCAACTGATGGCCGACACGTTGCTGGTGGATGTGCAGCAGATCGAACAAGGCCTGACGGCCGGCGATGCCACCCTCGTACGTGAGCGTTTGCACAGCCTCAACGGCGCGCTGGCCAGTGTGCGTGCCGGGGAACTGTCCAGCGCTTGTCAGGCATGGGAGAACACCCTGTACGACGCACCGCTGGATACATACGCCACCACGCAGATTCGAGGCGTGTGCGCACGGCTTACAGCGGTTGCGCAGTGCTTGCTGGCAGAGTCGCAAACTTGATGAAAGCCCATTACAAGGAAGATAAAGAATGCGAGAAATGAACGTTGTGATCGCCGATGACCACCCGATCGTACTGGTGGGCGTGCGCGAAATTGTGCAGCGTGATTCACGCTACAGCCTGGTGGGCGAGGCGGTCAGTTCCAGTCAACTGATCGAGCAGTTGCGCAAGCACCGGCCGCAAGTCCTGATCACCGATTTCAACATGCCGGGTGACGACACCTATGGCGATGGGTTGAAGCTGATCGAGTACATCCTGCGTCACTTTCCCGCGACCCAGGTGCTGGTGCTGACCATGATTTCCAACAGCCTGATTCTCACCCGCTTGCAGGAATTGGGTGTGGCCGGGGTGATCCAGAAGAACCACCTGCACGGCGAGATCGAAAAGGCCCTCGGCGCGATCAGTGCCCAGCGCAGTTACCGCGCACCGGAGCCCGCCGCGACTTCGGTCTTGGCCAATGTGACCCAGGTGCAGGCGCGCTTCCAGAGCCTGTCGCCACGGGAGATGGAAGTGCTGCGTTTATTCGTGACGGGCATGAGCGTGAGCGATATCGCGCGGCAGTTGAGCCGCAGCAACAAGACCGTCAGCGCGCAGAAGATTTCGGCCATGCGCAAGCTGGAGGTGGACAGTGACCAGGCGCTGCTGACCTATTGCATCGAAGCCCGGCAGTTTCAGTAATCAGCGGTACGTCATCTGCATCAACAGGGTGGCTTTGTAGCTACCCGCCTCGGGCAGCTCGCCCAGGGACACGGGCTTGACGCGCAGGGTCAGCGCCAACGGTTCGTCTTCTACCGGCCAGGTGCCGGTTTGGCCCAGGCCGATCCCCGGCTTGTCGGTCTTGTCACGCAATTGCACCTGCAACCCCAGGGATGGGAGATTGGTGAGCAGCACCGGGCTGACGGTGAGGGCCCGGGCCATGCCCGCCGACAAACTCAGCTCGACCTGAGCGCCCGCCTGACAGTCGAAGACCAGCGGCACATCGGTGGCGACGGTGCTGCCGTCGGCCAACTGGTTGAGGTTGACCTTGCCCAGGTCCACCTGTTGCGTACTCGGAAACCTTGCGGTGCACGGCGGTGCGGTCAGCTTGCCGCTGACGTCGATCTGCGCTTCTTCCGCCGCTTGCGCAAGGGCGGTGCTGGCTACGGCCAGCAGCATCCAGGCGAGCGCTTTCATAGGTAATTGAGGGTCATGACCATCGACGAGGTGAACGCGCCCGGCGCCAGCGTGCCGCGTTCGACCAGTTGCGCCTTGAGGCTGATATCCACGTCGCCGCTGAGGTTGGTGTATTTCTTGACGGTGCCATTGAGGTTTGCCGCCGTGTTGTCCGCCCACAGCAACGACACACCGAGGTTATCCGCCGTGGTCTTGGCCACGGTGGAGGTGTAGGTGCCGTTATTGGACGTGAAGCTGACATTTAGCGAAGAACCCGACGAGCACTTCAAGCGCACCGGCACTTCCACAGTGCCGGTGGTCGCCACCTGGTCAGTACGCACGTCGCCAAATGCGGCGGTCAGGGTTGTGCCGGTACTCAATACGCACGGTGGGCGGGTGAGGGTGCCGCTGACGGTGATATTCACCACGTCGGCAGCGTGAGCGGTGCTGCTGAGCAGCATCAGGGCGAGCAGTGGAGTTTTCATGGCAAGGCCCTCATTGATAGTCGATGTTCAGCGTGTATTGGCTCTGAAACGCACCCGTCGGTGATTGCCCGGCCGCCAGTTGTGGCTTGAAGCTCAGGTTTACGTCATTGCTGCCCACGCGTAACTGCATAAAGCGCGGGGTAGTGAAGTTCACCGGGTTCAGGGTGTCGGTCCACAGCGCCTGCATGTTCAAACCTGCCAGCGAGGTGCGCGTCACACCGGTAGTAGGGCTGACTACCGTCTGGTTTGGAAGCAGGTAGACGTTGGCTCGCATCTGCGCCGAGCATTTAATTGACACTGTGGTCGACTGCATCTGGTTATTGAGGTCGCTGTTGCTGATAGAGCCGAAGCGCAGGTTGACGCTGCCGGGTGAACTCAGGCTGCAGGCAGGCGGGACTACGGTGTATGAAAACCCTGTGTTAAGAAACCACTCGCCATAACCCAGCCAGTTTTCCGAGGTAACGCCCAGCAACACCCCTATCCAACGTGTGCCTGCAGTTTGGGGTGCTGTGCCCACCAGAATGTAGCGGTAAGGCACCACAGTATTAAGGGGTAGAGGCCGGCAGTAGCCGCCCAGGCAATTGCGGCTGTATTGGCCGATATTCAGATCGTATAAATAGATGTTGTTATACGGGTCGGACCATCTCAACGGGGCTTGATTCGGGCCGCTCATGTAGTTGATTCGCGTATTTAAACCGGCTGAATAGGGGAATGCGCGGCGAACGGTGCACGTGCCCTCGAAGACGATCCTGATCGCCTGGCCCGGTGTAAACGTGTAGCCGCCGCTCGGAACGCCTGGCACTGTGCAGTTGAGATTCCCTTCGACCAACGCTTGCGCCTGTTGTGAAAGGCAGCTCAATACTGCGCACAACAGCGCAAGCATCAGCCGTCCACGCACCTTATGTGTTGCTTTAACGATCATGTCAGGAATCCTTGGCACCCGACCCACCGGCCGCGCGCTCACATTGAATATTCATTTGGGTGATGCCGCCGTCGGCAGGCGCTGTTTCGTCCAGCTTCAATTCACGGCTGCACCACGGCTGGCCGTCGACGCTGACCAACAACCGCGCCTCGGGCGGCACGCCGGTCAGGAACGCGCGGCCTTTGTCGGCCACCAGGGTGTTGCCGAGGGCGCGGCCATCCGGGGCAAACAATTCGGCGCGGGCGGCAAACGGCGCTGCTTCGCCAAGGGGGTCGCTGATGCGAAACAGGATGCGTTGGCCGCGCCGGGTGTCGAAGTCGGCCAGTACAAACGCGCCGCGGTTTGGCGTGACTTCCTGCACCGGCTCGGCGATGTCGACGTCAGACGGCATCGACTGGGTGTCCAGCGACACGCGGTTTTTGCGATAGGGCAGGGCCTGCGGCACCACGGTGTAGCCATTGCTGTTGGTGCGCACACCGCGCTTGTTGCTGATGCCCACGTCGGCGGCGCCCGGTGTGGCGACGATCACATTGGTTTCGCCCAATGGCTGGCTGAACATCAGGTTGCTGCCATACGCCACCACCGAACCTTCGACGCCCATGTCCAGTTGGCGGCTGCCGGTGGTCTCGTTATAGGCACCGCGCACAATCGCGTTGGGCGCGTCGTATTGCGCGGCGAAGGTGCCGCCGGTCTGGCGTTGCGCGCCGCTGACTTGCTGCGACACACCCGCGCTGTAGGCCAGCGTATCGTCCTCGAACGCGTTGCCGCTCAGGGTCGCGGTGCGTGATGCCGAGCCCCGCGCGCTCTGGTTCATGTTGGCCGTAACGCGCTGGCTGCGCGTGCCGCCCAGGGGCATGCTGATGCTCAGGGACAGGCTGCGGTCGTCGCTGTTGGCGCCTTTGTTCAGGCCCAGCCCAAGGGAGTAGGAAATGTCCCCGACGCTCGCGCTGTATCCCAATTGGATCGAGGTGTCGGCCTTGCTCTTGTCCCAGTAGGCGGTTTTCGACACGTTGGCATAGACCCCGCCGTAGCCGCCCAATTGCTGCGACACGTTGGCGGTGAAGTTGCTTTTCATGTGGCCGCTGCGGTACGTGTCCAGGGTTTGCTCGGTGCTGCGGCTGTTCAGCGCTTCGTTGAACGAGTAGTAGCCGCCGGTGGAGTAGCGGTAGCCGATCAGGCTGAAGTTGGTGTCGGTGGCCGCCAGGGACTTGGAATAGCGAAAGCGAAACGACTGGCCGCTGGACGTGGTTTTCTCCCGGCCCACGGCGTCGCTGCGGGCGTGAGTCACGTCCACCGAGATCGCGCCAAAGCCGGCAAAGTCGTGGGCAAAACCCAGCAGGCCGGCGTTGTATTGATTACTCAGCAGGCTGCCGCCAAACAGCGTGGTGCTGCCGCTCAAACCGCGTCGTAGGGAGGCCTGGATAAATGTTGGGGTTTGCTGCACAAAGGACGATTGCGCCGGGCGGTATTGGCCGGCGAATACCGAATAGCTTTGCTGGCCTTCGCGCAGCATGTAGGGCACCGACGAGAACGACTGGGTGTAGACCTGGCGCTGGCCGTCCGGGCCTTCCACGGTGACTTCGATGTCGCCATTGCTGGCGGTGGGGTACAGGTCGGTCAAGGCGAACGGCCCCGACGGCACCCATTGCTCATGGATCACATAGCCGCGCTGGCGGATGATCACCCGCGAGCGGCCATTGGCAATGCCGCGAATCACCGGGGCGAATTCGCGGGCCTGGTCGGGCAGCATGTCCAGATCAGAGGCGATGCCCAGCCCGCGATAGGGGATCGCGTCAAACAGGTCGCCTTCGGTGGTGGAATCGCCCAGGGTGGCGATCGCCATCATATTGCCCATGTCGCGCTGGGCGTAGGTTTCCAGCGACTCCCAGCGCCCGGGCGTGGTGCTGCCTTTTTGCCAGGTCGAAAAATTGCGCAGGCGCCAGGCCCCGGCATTCACGCCGCTCCTCAGGCTGCCGAACTGGTCCTGGCGGCGGCCGGTATCGGACTCCACGGTGCTGCCGGTGAAGCTGTAGTTGGTGAAGGCCACCTGTTCGCCGTTACTCCATTGCCGACGGCGCACTTCAAAAGGGATGCTGCCCAGGTAGGCCTGTGGGATTTCAATCGACAGGATCTGGCGGTTGAAGTCGTAGTCGTAGCTCACGCCGGCCAGGCCCTGATCGAACGCAATGCAGGTGGGGTCGGCGTCGGTGCGGTTTTGCAGGGCCGTGTCGGCCACGCCCTGGGCGCGGAAGAACTCGACATCCAGGCAGGGGAACAGGCCGGTGCTCGAGCGTTCCTGGGTGCCGGTGGCGCGGATGAAACGCACATCACGCTGTTCGATCGAGCGCTGGTTGAGCTGGATATCCACCCGGTAAATCCCCGGCAACTGGCCGTCGCTCATGGCGCTGACCTGTTGTTTCACAGCGGCCGAACTCTGCCCGCCGCCGATTTCGAGAAACGACGCATCGAACTCGTAGCCGGCGTGTGCGGGGGCCAGGTGCAAGGCGGCGGCGGCCACGAGCGGGCAGCCGAAAGCCTTCACGGCCCGACGGCGCATGAATGGGAATGAACGGAGCATGGTCGTTCCTGAAAAGGCGTTCCGGGGTTGTCGCGTGGGTATCAGTGAATGCGGATGACGGGGGCGGTCACGATGCTGCCGTAGTCATCGATGTAGCTCAGTTGCACTTCATCGCCGGCCTTTGCCTGGATCGGCAGCTCACGCGCTTCGCCTGGGCGCAGCACATCCGGCGCCTGGGTGATCGGCAGGCCGTTGAGCTTCAGTTCGCTGACCACCACGTGCAGCTTGGAGGCGTTATTGACGGCCAATGCACCCGCTTGGGCCTTCCAGTTCACTTGCGCCACCGCGTCCTTGAGCGAACCTTTGAGGCCGGCCGGGCGGTAGAACAGTTTGATCGTGGTCTTGAGCGCGATCTGCAGCACGTTCTTGCCTTTTTGATCGTCGCTCATGGCCGGGATTGCCTTGACGTTCATCAGGAACAGGCTTTCGCGGTCCTGGGGCACTTCTGGGCCACCGGTAAAAATGATGCGCAGGATATTTTCCTTGTCGGCATCCAGCCGGAACAGCGGCGGCGTGACGATAAAGTTATCGACGCTTTCCTCGTTGCCACTGCCGAAGTGGCTGACCCAGGACTGCACGAGGTAAGGCGAGGTGTCGTCGCGGTTGCTGACGCTCAGGTTGGCTTCGTTGGAAGCGCCGTCGTAGATCAGTCGCGTGGCGCCGACGGTGACGGCGGCGTTGGCGGCGCTGTGCCAGAGCGGCAGCAGGGCGAGCAGAAGATAGACTTTCAAACGCATGACAGGGGGACCTCCGGAAGCCCGCGGGCCGGCGCGCGAACGCCTGGCCCACGGTGTTGACGAGCAATTACTTGTAGGTAACGTCGAAGCTGGCCAGCGCGTGCACCTGACCGGTGCTGATGCCGGAGGTGGTCACCGCGTCGTCGCCTTCACCGGTGGTGGTGTCGGCGACGGTGCGCACGTAGGCAGCGGTAAAGTCGAAGGTATTGGACTGTGCACGCAGGTCGTAATCGGCGGTCGGCGTGTTCAGTGGCAGTTTGTTGCCGTTACGGGAGTCGGTGATCTGGATCGCGATGCCGCGCACCTGGTTTTCACCGGTCAGGCCCAGTAATGTCGGGTCGCTGGCGTCTTGCTGGCCGCTGAAGGTGATCGCGACGTTTTTACGGGTCGCGGTGCTGCAGTTGTCCAGGCTGATGGAAAACGGCTTGGCTTTATCGGTGAGCACCGAACCCACGGTGGGCGCGAAGTCAGCGATGCGCACCGGGTCCAGAGTCACCGACTTGTTCACGTCGCCGGTGGTGATGGTGCAGGCGTTATCGGTGACGGAACCGGTGAATTCGATCTGCCCGTCCGCCGCCTGAGCGGTGCCGGCCAGCAACCAGCAAGCGCCGCAGGCGAGGGTGAGTTGGCTCAGTTTGTTCAGCATTGCAGTGCCTCTTTTAAGAGAAGGAAGGTTGTCTGCCTACCCGTCAGGTAAGCCAATCCATAGTGCAATGCTGTGTTTTAGAGGCACATGAGACGAATCTTAAAAACTGGCGAACTGATGGCCGCCCGACCGCTGAGTCCATATAAGGCGCCGAGCGTGATATTCTGCGCGCCATCTTGGTCTAGCCTCTATCGAGTACGTACACCCGTATACGTCCCGGTGGTTAGCTGGCGCCCAGGTAGCTGAAGCCAATAATGATAAGAAGTCAGCGCAGAAGGGACATAAAAGTGAGGTCGATACGTCGGCCTTGTGTGCCCACCCTGCGGTCCCCGAATGAATGTGCACACCCCGCGGTGCGTTGCCTGGCGCAGCGTGATTGAGGGTTGCCCATGATCAGGGGCAGTGGGGCGGATGGCGTTTTATCATAGGTGCTACTGATGTTTAAAAAAGTAAACACTGCCCTGCTGGGGCTGGCTTTGTCGATGGGGATCACTTCCGTTCACGCGGAAGAGGCAAAGAAAGTCGATGTGCTGCTGATCGGCGGCGGCATCATGAGTGCAACCCTGGGTGTATGGCTCAATGAGCTGCAACCGGACTGGTCGATGGAGATGGTCGAGCGCCTGGATGGCGTGGCCGAAGAAAGCTCCAACGGCTGGAACAACGCCGGTACCGGTCACTCGGCTTTGGCTGAGCTGAACTACACCCCGGAAGACAAGAACGGCAACGTTGAGATCCCGAAAGCGGTCGAGATCAACGAAGCGTTCCAGATCTCCCGTCAGTTCTGGTCCTGGCAGGTTCAGCAGGGCGTCCTGAAGAACCCGCGTTCGTTCATCAACTCCACTCCGCACATGAGCTTCGTGTGGGGCGATGACAACATCAAGTTCCTGAAGAAGCGTTACGAAGCGCTGCAGGCGAGCCCGCTGTTCGCCGGCATGCAGTACTCCGAGGACCCGGCGCAAATCGCCAAATGGGTTCCGCTGATGATGGAAGGGCGTGACCCGAACCAGAAAGTCGCGGCCACCTGGACCCCGATCGGTACGGACGTGAACTTCGGCGAGATCACGCGCCAGTTCGTCGCTCACCTGCAAACTACGCCGAAGTTCGACCTGAAACTGTCGAGCGAAGTGCAGGACATCACCAAGAACGCCGATGGCACCTGGCGTGTCAGCTACAAGAACCTGAAAGACGGCACCAAGACGGAAACCGACGCCAAGTTCGTGTTCATCGGCGCGGGCGGCGGTGCACTGCACCTGCTGCAGAAGTCGGGCATTCCTGAAGCCAAGGAATACGCGGGCTTCCCTGTTGGCGGTTCGTTCCTGGTCACCGATAACCCAACGATTGCCGAGCAGCACCTGGCCAAGGCCTACGGTAAAGCTTCCGTTGGCGCACCGCCGATGTCGGTTCCGCACCTGGACACCCGCGTGCTGGATGGCAAGCGCGTGATTCTGTTTGGCCCATTCGCTACCTTCTCGACCAAGTTCCTGAAAGAAGGCTCGTACCTGGACCTGCTGACCAGCACCACCACCCACAACATCTGGCCAATGACCAAAGTCGGTATCCGCGAATACCCACTGGTCGAGTACCTCGCCGGCCAACTGATGCTGTCGGATGACGACCGCTTCAAGGCGCTGCAAGAGTACTTCCCGAACGCCAAGAAAGAAGACTGGCGCCTGTGGCAGGCCGGTCAGCGTGTGCAGATCATCAAGCGTGACGAAGAGCAGGGCGGCGTCCTGAAACTCGGTACCGAAGTGGTCAGCTCCGCCGACAACACCATCGCCGGCCTGTTGGGTGCATCGCCAGGCGCGTCCACCGCGGCTCCGATCATGCTGACCGTGCTGCAGAAAGTGTTCAAGGAACAGGTTGCTTCCCCGGCCTGGCAGGAAAAGCTGCACCAGATCGTGCCTAGCTACGGCACCAAGCTGAACGACAGCCCGGAAGCTGTGGCTAAAGAATGGGCCTACACCGCCAACATTCTGCAGCTGACGCCTCCACCTGCGATTCCGCAGCTGACTGCTCCAAAAGCCACCGAGGCTGCAAAGCCTGCGGCTGAGCCGAGCAAGCCAGCTTCTGACCTCGCGCTGTAAGACGTTGGTGAGGTCCTGATTCAGGATCAACCCGATGTAAAAAAAGCCCGCTGAACCGGTAACGGTCAGCGGGCTTTTTGCAGGTGTTACCAGCGCACGGGCAACTCGACCTGCCGCTCTGCAGCTGCCAACGCTGCCTTCAGTCCCTCTTTATCCAGAGGTATGCAGTAGGCCGGCTTGGCGCGTTCAAACCGCCAGCTCTCATCCAGCCCACCGGCATCTACTGCGTCGAAGCCGATCTCGTCCAGCAGGGCGATGACTTGCGCCTTGGCTGCCGGGTCATCCGCCGCGACCGGGAGCGCGCGCCGGTCGGGTGCGCCGCGGCTGCGAGCATCCTGGGTCAGGTCCGGCGCCAGGATAGCGTTGAACACTTTCACCACATTTGATTGCGACAGGTGCTCGGCCACCAACCGACTGGTGGTGGTTTCAAAGCGGTCGAGCACGGGAATATGGCCGTCGCGGTTCGGGTAGTAGTTGTTGGCATCCATCACGGTTTTGCCTTCCAGCCACTGCGCCGGCACGCTGCGGTAATGTTCGAACGGAATCGCCAGCAGGACCAGTTCGCCAAATTGCGCGGCGTCTTGCGCAGTACCCACTTGAACCCCACGAATGCCACTCAGCACGCTGCTCATCGACTGCGGGCCGCGGGAGTTGCTCAACATCACTTCATGGCCGGCCGCCAACGCCAACTGCGCAACGGCGCGTCCGATAAAGCCTGCTCCGATAATGCCAATTTTCATGTCGGTGCTCCTGAGTTGAGAGAGACGTTATGATGATTGGCTACTGGATGAGGATAAATGGCCGTTCTGGTTTAGGTATTGTTACTGGGAGTAGTGAATGATGGACCGCCTTTCAAGCATGAGTGCCTTTGTGATGGCTGCCGAGCTGGGGTCCTACGCCCGTGCTGCCGAACGCCTGGGAATGTCGCCGCAGATGGTAGCCAAGCATGTGGCGGCGCTGGAGCGGCGGCTGGGCGCACGCCTGCTCAACCGCACCACACGCCGGCAAAGCCTGACGGAGTTGGGAAGCGCGTACTACGAGCGCTGCAAACATATCCTGACAGAGGCAGAGGCCGCAGACTCCCTCGCCCAGATCATGAATGACACACCACGGGGCAAGCTCAAGATCAGCGCCCCGGTGACTTTTGGCTCCTACAGCCTGATGCCACTGGTGACCGAATTTTTACGCGACAACCCCGAGGTGGAAATCGACCTGCACCTGACCGACCGGTTTGTCGACCTGGTGGAGGAGGGCTACGAAGTGGCGTTCCGTATCGGCCCGCTGGCGAACAGCAGCCTCACCGCCCGGCCGCTGCAGCCCTACCGCCTGGTGGTCTGTGCGGCAGCCAAATACCTGGCCGAGCGCGGCACGCCGCTGACGCCCGCAGACCTTGAACACCACGAGTGCCTGGGATACGCCTACTGGTCACGCCCGGCTGATCGCGAATGGTCGTTCTACCAAGGCGCCGTCCTGCACAAGGCCCAGGTCGCCAGCCGCCTGCACGTGAATGAAAGCCGGGCCTTGATGTCGGCCGCGCGGGATGGTTTCGGGATTGTGCTGGGGCCTGAGGACTTCTTACGCTCGGCGCTCAAGAGCGGTGAGTTGGTGCGAGTGCTGCCGGACTATGAGGCGCCAAGTCGGCAGATGCATTTGCTCTACACCGCGAATCGCCAGCGCACCGCCAAGCTGCGGCGATTTGTCGATGCGGTGCTGTTGCGTTTCGGACCACCCTAGACGCTGAAGCCGGCCTTGACCTGCTCATACAGATGCAGTGCCAACAGGTTGCTGCTGTCGCCAAGCAGGTACAGGTGATGCAGCGGCAGCGGCGGCAGTTCAGCTCCAGCAATCTGGCGCGTCAATCCCTTACCCATGCGGCTTTCTTCCACCAACCCCACCGCCATGCCACTGCGGATACACGCTTCAACAGCGGGCGAACTCGCGCTTTCCAGCAGCACCCGATAGTAAGTGCCGTGCTCCTTCAGCGCTCGAATTGCTGCAGCGCGATAAGGGCAACCTGTCAGTTGCACGGCAATCGGCAGCGGCGCCTGCGGTGGGCAGTTGAAGTGTTCGGCGGCCACCCACAGCGGCTGGATTTCTCCCAGGCGCTCGCCTTGTTCCAACGGCTGGGCGCTGACAATCAGGGCCAGGTCCAACTGCCTGCTGGCGAACAGCGTGAGCAGTTCGCCACTGGAGCGCGCCTCTACCTCCAGTTCCAGCAGTGGGTTGTCGGCGACCAGGCGGGGCAGGAACTCCTGCATGAAGTCTGGCGCGTAGGAATCAGGCAAACCCAGGCGAATCTTGCCCTGCATGCGTTGCGGCGTGAGGGAGGCCAGCAAGCGGTCGTGGCTCTTGAGGAATTCGGTGGTTTCGCCCAGGAGTTTCTTGCCGTACATCGTCAGTTCAACCCCCTGGTTGCTGCGGCTGAACAGGCGTTGGCCGACCTGGTCTTCGAGCTTCTGGATCTGCGTGGTCACCGTCGAGGCACTGCGATGCACATGATTGGCCGCTTCGTTGAATCGCTGGAAGCGGGCCACCGCGTGGAAAGTGCGCAACAGATCAATATTCAGTTGTTTGCTCATGATTCCACTTTTAAGGATTAGTGGTACAGATTATTCAAATATACAGAATCATGCGCGGCACTTAGCCTTTTGGTCAATCAAGCGAACCGGAGGCTCAATGAAGCGATCAACCGTGGGGCGGTTGCTGTTACAGGCGGTGTTCGTGCTGTCGTGGAGTTCGGGGTTTATCGGCGCGAAACTGGCGACCCGGAGTGATGGCGTGTTCAACGTGCTGTTCTGGCGTTTCTTGCTGGTGTCGTTGTGCCTGGCGCTGTTTTTGAACGTGCGGCTGCTGAAGGTTTCCTGGGCACAGATCCGCCATCACGCGGTGGTGGGTTTCCTCTCGCAGTTTCTCTATTTGACCTGTGTCTACGTGGCGATCCAGAACGGTTTGCCGCCGGGGATTGCGGCGATCATCGCGGCCCTGCAGCCGTTGATGACGGCGGCGCTGTCATCGGGTAGCCACGCCGAACGCAGCGGCGGCTGGCAGTGGCTGGGGTTGATGATCGGTTTTGCCGGCGTGTCGATCGTCATCTTCGGGCAATACCGCAACAGCGGGGCCGAAGTCGGGTGGGTCATGTATGCATTGCCCCTGGTGTCGGCACTCGGTCTGACCGTGGCCACGCTGTACGAACGGCGGGCGGCCCGCACTGACTCCGGCGACCTGAGCCTGGCGTTGTTTATCCAGTCGTTGCTGACCTTGATCGGCTTTGCTGCAGCGGTGCTGTACACCGATACGCTGAGCATTCCGCGGACCCCCGACGTATTGATCTCCATCGTTTGGCTGACGGTGTTCTCTACCTTCGTGGCTTACCTGAGCCTGTGGATGTTGTTGCGCGTAATGACGGCTACCCATGTGGCGACATTGGTGTACCTGGAGCCTCCCGTGACACTGGTGTGGGCGGCACTGATGTTTGGCGATGAGATTCATGCGTCGACATATGCAGGGATCGCCGTGGTGGTGGCCGGGCTGATTCTGGTGCGACTGAAACAGCCGGTCGCAGTCTGTGCCTCTTGAAAAGGTCAGTTTTTCTTTACCTGCTGTCTGCCCGTGGGTTCAGCAAGCTGACAGTTGGCACCTGTTAAAAAGTCTTATGGCCAAGCAGGAGCGCGGCTGGAACAAGGGGGCATTTTTTTCCGGTATAAACGCTGGGCGGTCACGCCCGAGGATTCTGTATGTTGTTACGTTATGCGGCATTGGCGGCTTTGGTCGTCGCGGCTTCCGGGTGTGTAGAGGAGCGGGTCGTGCATGATCGACGACCGGTGCAGCGTGAATATGTAGAAGTCGTCGCGCCGCAACCGCCGCCGGTGCAGGTCATCGAGGTCGAGCCCGAAGGGCGGCCAGGTTACCTGTGGTCGCGTGGCTACTGGCGTTGGGAAGGCGGGCGCTATGTGGCGGTTCACGGCCACTGGGAGCCGGTACGGCCAGGTTATCGTTATGTTCACCCGCATTGGGAGCAGCGTAACGACGGCTATCACTGGCAGGGCGGCGGTTGGGTTCGCTGACCGTTTTCCGATGGCTTAAATCGGCTTCTTCGTACCCAGAAGCCGAACTTCCCTGAGCAGCGCCGCGCCCAACTGGCCGGTGCCAAGCTCCTTGTAACCTACCGCTTTAACATCGCCATTCTCTTCCGCCTGGATGAGGATCACCGGTGTTTCCTTGCCGGTGCCTTCGTCGACATGCATGGCGTACTGCGGGATATCCAGCTTGATCGGCGTGCCTGCCGCCTTGCCCTTCACATTGATCAGAAACGCCGCACAACCGATGTCCACATCCTGACTGGTAGCGGAGCGACCGCTGACGAAGCAGGTGTCGGGCAGGTCGGGCCAGGTGATGGCTTCGGCGAGGGTCAATGGGGACGTTAATGCCAGGCCGGCGAGAAAAAGCGTGCGCACGTTGGTCTTGTCTCTGGATAAAGTCAGTAAGGGCATTTTCTACCAAAGCCTTGACGCTTCTGCAACGCGACGCCTCAGGTCAGCCGCCGCATGCCGGTAGCCTTGGCCGCGCTGACATCAAATGTCGCCGTATATTCACAGCCTGCTGCGTGGGCGCAGCGTTCAATCAGGCAGTCGGCGAAATCGGCCCTGGTGCTTGTAAATCGCCGGAGTGCCTGCCAGATAACGTCGGCGTGCTCTACGGTCAGTTCGCGGGTACGCAGCAGCGTCTCCAGGACCGCAACCACTTCACTCTTGGCTGACTGGTAACTGGACTGCAGGACCCACACCAGTTCCACCACTGAAACCAGGCTGACAAAACCCGGCGAGGCAGTGGTGAGCGACTCGATCAGTCTGGATGCCTTTGGCGATTGGACGGGATCATCCTGGGTGACGTAACGCACCAGCACATTGGTATCCAGTCCAATCATCGTGCTTTGGCTCCCTGTGCAGCGATGGCCAGGTTCATTTCTTCGATGCTGACGGGATTGGCGGGTTTGCGGATCAGCCCTTTGAGGTCCGACACAGTCTTGCTGGCCGCGATGATCGCAAACTTGCCCTCTTCCATTTCGACGAATTCGACCCGGTCGCCAGTGTTCAGCCCAAGTGCGGCCCTGACTTGAACGGGAATGGTTATTTGGCCTTTTGAAGTGAGTGTGGCGGTAGCCATGTTGAAAGCCTCTCTCGTGATACTCCTTACCTTAGGGTAAGGAATAGTGGAGGGCAAGATCCATTGGTCCATAGGTTACTCATCTGGCGTGGGTGGGTCGGAACAGGTAAAACGATAGTCCGAACGTTTCCCGTCGACACGCCTGAAACCAGCCTTAAGAGATACAACATATGACCGACCGCCACCTCATCATCCCCACCTCCATGCACCCCATCGTCGAGCGCGCCGGCTACGTCCCGGCGGTAAAAGTCGGCAAGACCCTGTACTGCGCAGGGCAGGTCGGCCGCACGGAACACCTGGAAGTCATCACCGATCCCGAGGCACAGTTCGTCGCCGCCTGGGAGAGCCTGCGCCTGGTATTGGAGGAGGGGGGCTGTACGTTTGAAGACGTGGTCGACATGACCACCTACCACGTGAACATGAGCGAGCACATGGCGGTTTTCCGTGAAGTGAAAAACCGCCTGTTCCCTCGCGGGTTGTGCGCCTGGACGGTCATTGGCGTATCAGAACTGGCCAACCCGGGCTTGCTGCTGGAGATCAAGTGCGTAGCGGTTCAGCGCTGACTCACTGCACCACGCGGTAGCACGGCACGTAGGCGGCGCCGCCTGGCAGTTTCATCCGGTGCTGCTCTACGAACGCCTTCAGCAACTCATCCAGCGGTTTCATGATCGCCGGGTCGCCATGAATCTCATACGGCCCGTTCTGCTCGATCAGGCGGATGCCCTTGTCCTTGACGTTGCCCGCCACAATCCCCGAGAACGCCCGGCGCAGGTTGGCCGCCAGTTCATGGGGCGGCAGCGCGTGGCTCAGTTGCAGGCTGGCCATGTTGGCGTGGGTCGGGTCGAACGGGCGCTGGAAGCCCTCGTCGATCTTCAGCAGCCAGTTGAAGTGGAACGCGTCGTTGCGCTCGCGGCGGAACTGTTTGACCGCTTTCAAGCCGACGGTCATCTGCCGTGCCACCTCAGCCGGGTCGTCAATGATGATCTGGTAATGAGCCTGGGCCGCTTCGCCCAGGGTCGCGCCGACGAACGCGTGCAACTGTTGCAGGTACGGCGCGGCGTGTTTCGGCCCGGTGAGGATCACCGGGAACGGCACGTCGCGGTTGTCCGGGTGCATCAGGATGCCCAGCAGGTACAGGAACTCTTCGGCGGTGCCGGCGCCGCCCGGGAAGATGATGATGCCGTGGCCGACGCGCACGAAGGCTTCCAGGCGCTTTTCGATGTCCGGCAAAATCACCAGCTCATTGACGATCGGGTTCGGCGCCTCGGCGGCGATGATCCCCGGCTCGGTCAGGCCCAGGTAGCGCCCGCCGGTAATGCGTTGCTTGGCGTGGGAAATGGTCGCGCCCTTCATCGGGCCTTTCATCACGCCGGGGCCGCAGCCGGTGCACACGTCGAGGCTGCGCAGGCCGAGTTCGTGGCCGACTTTCTTGGTGTATTTGTATTCTTCGGTATTGATCGAGTGCCCGCCCCAGCACACCACGATCTTCGGCTCGACGCCCGGGCGCAGGGTGCGGGCGTTGCGCAGCAGGTGGAACACGTAGTCGGTGATGCCCTGGGAGCTGCTCAGGTCGATGCGCTGGCTGTCCAGTTCGTTTTCGGTGTAGACGATGTCACGCAGGGCGCTGAACAGCATCTCCCGGGTACTGGCGATCATTTCGCCATCGACGAACGCGTCAGCGGGGGCATTCAACAGTTCCAGGCGCACGCCACGGTCCTGCTGGTGGATGCGCACTTCGAAATCTTTATAGGCGTCGAGGATGGTCTTGGCGTTGTCGATGTGCGCGCCGGTGTTGAGGATGGCCAGGGCGCATTGACGGAAGAGGGTGTAGATGCTGCCGGTACCGGCTTCGCTCAGTTGCTGGACTTCACGTTGCGACAGCGTTTCAAGGCTGCCTTTAGGGCTTACGGAGGCATTGATGACTTGTCTTTGGGGCATTCTGATTCCCTGAAAGCACAGCCACCGGACCAGGCATGGCCAGTGGCTTGAGGATAGTGCGCGCCGTTTTCGGTCGCATTGGACTGGCATTTTCCCCGGCACTGGAGCCGAGCGCAAACACCGTCGCGCACCATCATGCCGCAGAAGTTACTGAATCAGCTTCCAGTTTTTGTAGAAAAACCGACGCAGGGTAAAGACTGCTCCGGCAAAGGCCGCGATCAGGCCGTTGAGCACGGACGGCACCAGGGTTGGCCGCACGATGTCGATGAACAGGCAGTAGCGCTTGGCGTCGTTCTTGTTGAAGGAGGCATGCATCAGCGTGTCATCGAAGATAAACAGCGGATCATCGTGCCAGTAGTGTTTGTGCTTGCCGACCTGGATGTAGACGCCGTCGTGATGGGGCGCCGGCGCCATGTTGTAGAGCACGCGGAACATCATGCGCAGCGGGCCGAAGTGAAACGAGGTGGAACGGTTTTCGTTGAATACCGACACGCCGATGGTTTTCACGTAGGGCAGTTTTTCCCGCAGTTGCGGGATATCCAGGGTGGTCTCGATCGGGCGGCCGTACCACTGGAAAAACAGCATGCCGCGTTTTTTCTCGGCCATGCGCTCGTCCAGGTACTGAATGATCTCGTCTTTGTTGGCCATGGCGTCGTCGATCACCTTTTGCAGGTCTTCGCGCCAGGCCGGCGGCAGGTCGTTCATTTTATAAACGTGGCGATTGCGCTGGCTCATCAGGTCAAACAGCGTGTTGAACGGCGCCAGCAACCAGGTATTGCGGCCGTTGCCGATGAAATACTTCTTGATGGTCGCGCCGTCGTACAGGCCATTGCGCAGGAAATCGTACAGGCCGCAGAACACCACCAGCAGCAGAAACACCAGGGTGGTCTTGGGGAAACAATAAATGAACAGCAAGACGCCAAGGACCCAGGCGGCGGACGCTAGGCGTTTGCGGATGACACTCTTACTCATGAAACTGGGCTCCATCGGGCAGTTTTCGATTGCTTCAAAACCGTCTGCGATTGACTGGCCGGCCAGGCAAAGGAGTCAGTCAACCCGTGGGGCATCATGCCTGAGCTGAAACATATCGAAATAATATGGTCATGATAGGGTGTTATCGCCCTCACGTGGCGTTTTAAATGCTGGAAATTTGTGAAGTCACTGCACAGATTTTTACCGCTGTCCCCCTAAAATGCCTCGGCGGATGGCCAGGCTGGCGGTGTTGCGGATAGCATTTTGTGAACAGAAGATTTGCGACTATCGTGACGCTTCGGTTTTCCGGGCGTCATAGACCCGTACGATTGACGCTGTAATGGCCACCATTGGCCTTCGGCACCTTGGAAGAGGCAGAAATTTTATGATCATCAAACCGCGGGTTCGTGGCTTTATCTGTGTGACCGCTCACCCGGTTGGCTGTGAAGCGAATGTCAAAGAGCAGATCGACTACGTGACCGAACACGGTGCCATTGAAGGCGGCCCGAAAAAGGTGCTGGTCCTCGGGGCTTCCACCGGCTACGGCCTGGCCGCGCGCATCAGCGCTGCCTTTGGCTGCGGCGCCGACACCCTGGGCGTGTTTTTTGAGAAAGAAGGCGAAGAAGGCAAGCTGAGCTCTGCCGGCTGGTACAACAGCGCCGCCTTCGAGAAGTTTGCGCTGGAAAAAGGCCTGTACGCCAAGAGCATCAACGGCGATGCGTTCTCTGACGAGATCAAGCGCCTGACCATCGAAACCATCAAGAAAGACCTGGGCAAGATCGACCTGGTGGTCTACAGCCTGGCCGCGCCACGCCGTACCGACCCGCAAGGCGTGGTGCACAACTCCACCCTGAAGCCGATCGGCAAGGCTGTGACCCTGCGCGGCATCAACACCGACAAGGGCGTCGTGGTCGACACCACCCTCGAGCCGGCCACCCAGGAAGAAATCGACGGCACCGTGAAAGTCATGGGCGGCGAAGACTGGCAGCTGTGGATCGACGCCCTGCGTGACGCCGACGTGTTGGCCGAAGGCGCCAAGACCACTGCGTTCACCTACCTCGGCGAGAAGCTGACCCAGGACATCTACTGGAACGGCTCCATCGGCGAAGCCAAGAAGGACCTCGACAAGAAAGTCCTGACCCTGCGCGAAAACCTCGCGGCGCTGAAAGGCGACGCCCGTGTGTCGGTACTCAAGGCTGTGGTTACCCAGGCCAGCTCGGCGATCCCGATCATGCCGCTGTACCTGTCGTTGCTGTTTAAAGTGATGAAAGAGCAGGGCACCCACGAAGGTTGCATCGAGCAGGTCTACGGCCTGTTCAAGGACAGCCTGTATGGCAAAGAGCCCAAGCTCGACGCCGACGGCCGCCTGCGTGCCGACCTCGCGGAACTTGAGCCTAAGGTTCAGGACGCGGTAGCGGCCCTGTGGGATCAGGTCTCCGATGACAACGTCAACGAGATCAGCGATTTTGCCGGCTACAAGGCGGAATTCCTGCGCCTGTTCGGTTTCGAGATCGACGGCGTGGACTACGACGCTGACGTGAATCCGACCGTGAAGATCAAGGGCCTGATTCAGGCTTAAGCGCTTGCGGTAACGAAGAAGCGGCCTCCAGGGGCCGCTTTTTTGTGCGCGTCATGCCAGACTGCGGCCGTTATCACACCCACGCTAACGGAGGATCTACATGACGATTCGTGCAGTCGTTTTTGATTTCGGCGGTGTCCTGTTCGACTGGAACCCGCACCATCTCTACCGCCAGCTGATTACCGACGACCGGGAGCGCCAACGGTTCCTGGACACCGTCTGCACCCAGGCCTGGAACACCGAGCAGGACGCCGGGCGCAGTCTGGCTGAGGGCACCCGCGCGCTGATCGCCGAACATCCGCAGCATGCACCAATGATCCAGGCGTACTACGACCGCTGGCACGAGATGCTGCGTGGTTCATTGCCGGAGGGCGTGGCGATACTCGAAGCGTTGCATGAGGCGAAGATGCCGCTGTTCGGCCTGACCAACTGGTCCGCCGAGACCTTTCCCTATGCCCGCGCCCACTATCCCATCCTGCAGTATTTTCGCGACATCGTGGTGTCCGGCGAAATCAAGCTGATCAAGCCCGATCCTGCGATTTACCACGCCAGCCTGGCGCAGGTGCGCGCCCATTTGCCGGATATCCAGCCGGGTGAAGTGGTGTTTATTGACGATGTAGCCGGCAATATCGAGGCGGCCACTGCGCTGGGTTGGCAGGGGATTCACCACGTGTCTGCCGCGCAGACCCGTGAGCGCTTGATCGAGCTGGGGGTGAGCCTCTAGCGCGCCCATTTCTCCATGACGAAATCCACGAACGCCCGCAGCTTGGGCAGGCGATAGCGGTCCTGGGCGTACAGCAAATGCATGGGCCGGCTGGGCAGTTGGTAGTCCGTCAGTAATGCCACCAGTTTACCGGCCCGCAGGTCTGGCTCGACCAGGGCGTCAGGCAGCATCACGATGCCCATGCCTTCCAGGGCAGCCTGGCGCAAGGCCTGCGAACTGTTGATGGTCAATGAGCCGGAAACCGGAATTTCCACGTCGCCCTCTGCGCCGCGCATTCGCCACAACTTGTCGGCGTTGCGCCAATCGTCGGTCGCCGGGTAAGCGAACGCCAGGCAGTCATGTTGCTGCAGGTCATCGGGGCGTTGAGGTGTGCCACGGCGCGCCAGGTACTCCGCAGAGGCGCAGAGGGTGATGGTGTAATCCTGCATGGGGCGGGCAATCAGGCTTGGCGCGTCCAGGTCGCCCAAGCGGATGGCCACGTCGAACCCGCTGTCGACCATGTCCATCCGCTGGTTGCTCAGCACCACGTACAGCTTGATCTGTGGGTAGCGCTGGGAAAATTCGCTGAGCGCCGGTGCCAGGCGTTCGGTGCCAAAGGCCGGTGGTGCGGTGATCCGCAGCAGGCCCTTGGGCACGTCACTGTTGGCTTGTTCGGCCATCTGCTCGGAGTCGGCCACCAGGCCCAGCACCTCCAGGCAACGCTGGTAATAAATCCCGCCAAACTCGGTCAGGCTTTGCTTGCGCGTGGTGCGCTTGAGCAGGCTGACCCCCAGGCGTTGTTCCAGCGCGCGCAGGTGATTGCCGACCATGGTGGTGGACATGCCGCACGCCTGCGCTGCCGCCGTCATGCTGCCGGCTTCCACCACTTTTACGTACACCGTCATCGCCTGGAACAGATCCATTATCAAGCCCTGGTTTAAAGTGATCGCAGTGTTGTGCAGTTTATCCAGCTCGGGTGGCTAACGATACTGGTGCCATCACTACGATGCACTGGAGCCTGATGCCATGACCGCCGCCTGCCTGATGACCACTTATCAACCGTCGCCCCTGAGCTTTACCCGAGGCCTTGGCACGCGCCTGTGGGACCAGCAGGGCCGTGAATACCTGGATGCGGTGGCAGGTGTGGCGGTGACCAACGTCGGTCATTCCCATCCGCGGCTGGTAGCGGCCATCAGTGAGCAGGCCGGTTTGCTCCTGCACACCTCCAACCTCTACAGCATCGACTGGCAGCAGCGCCTGGCCCAGCGCCTCACCCGGCTCTCCGGGCTGGACCAGGCGTTCTTCAACAACTCCGGTGCCGAAGCCAACGAAACGGCGCTGAAGCTGGCCCGGCTGCATGGCTGGAAAAAGGGTATCGAACAGCCGCTGGTGGTGGTGATGGAGAATGCCTTTCACGGGCGCACCCTGGGCACCCTGTCCGCCAGCGACGGGCCTTCCGTGCGGTTGGGATTTCAAAAACTGCCGGGGGACTTTATCAAGGTCGGCTTCGGTGACTTGAAGGCACTGGAGGCCGTGACCCGGGAGTTTGGCCCGCGCATTGTTGCGGTGCTGCTTGAGCCGATCCAGGGCGAAAGCGGCGTGCAAGTCGCGCCGCCGGGCTATCTGAAAGCCTTGCGCGAGCACTGCACCCGGCAAGGCTGGTTGTTGATGCTCGATGAGATCCAGACCGGGATCGGCCGTACAGGTCGCTGGTTTGCCTTCCAGCATGAAGGCATCGTGCCGGACGTGATGACTTTGGCCAAAGGCCTCGGCAACGGTGTGCCGATTGGCGCGTGCCTGGCCCGGGCCGCTGTTGCGCAACTGTTTACCCCCGGCAGCCACGGCAGCACCTTCGGCGGCAACCCGCTGGCCTGCCGTGTCGGTTGTACGGTGCTGGAGATCATCGAAGAACAAGGCCTGCTGGACAACGCGGCGCAACAGGGTGAGCGGCTGCTGGCGCGCCTGCGGGTGGAATTGAACGAGCATCCCCAGGTGCTGGCGATTCGCGGGCAAGGGCTGATGATCGGCATCGAACTGGCAACGCCTCAGCGCGACCTGGCCCACCGTGCGGCGCAAGAGCATGGCCTGCTGATCAACGTCACGCGGGGCAAGATCATCCGCCTGCTGCCGCCGCTGACCATCGATGCCAAGGAAGTGGAGATGATCGTGCGCGCACTTTCCCGGCTTCTGGACTAAACACGGATGAGGCTGACGCGGAGCGTCACTGGCTGCATTCCCACGCAGAGCGTGGGAACGATCAGTCAAACGGGGTAGCCGGAGCCCACCTGCACCCCGTTCAGCCATTCCTGATTCAGGGTCTCGGTATCCCCCAGGTAATCCAGCAACCAGGCCATGGCCGGCGACAGTTTGTTCTGTGCCCAGGCCACGCACGACGGGCTGGCAGGGAAGGGCCGGGACAGTTGCAGGGCGCTCAGCTCGCCGCGCTCGATCCACGGCTGCACCAGGTGCGCCGGTGCCATGCCGACGCACAGGCCATCCCGCAGGCAATCAATCGCCGAAGCCCAGTGCGGCACCACCAAACGACGCTGGTTATCCAGGGTCCAGGTGTCGCGCTTGGGCAGGTTGCGCGAGGTGTCGGTCATGCACAGGGAGGCGAAGGGCCGCAGTTGGTCATCGCTGAGCAGGCCTTCGACCGCTGCCAGCGGATGCCGGCTGCTGACCACGCACAGCCAGTTCAGCAGGCCCATGTCACGAAATGTGAATTGACTGGCCACCGGCACCGCGCTGGTGGCGCCGATCACGATATCGGTGCGGTCATCGGCCAGGGCATCCCACACCCCGTTGTACACCTCGTAATCCAACAGCAATTCCACCTCCGGGAACTGCCGATAGAAATCCAGTACCAACTGCCGGCAGCGCTGCTGTTTAACGATGGAGTCCACCGCGACTTTCAACTGGCCACTCCAGCCATTTGCCACTTGCTGGCACAGCCGGCGGGTGCCGAGCATTTTTTTCATGACGCCGCGGGCTTCGTCGATGAACAATTTACCCGCGGGTGTCAGCTCCACATCCCGATGCCGTCGGACGAACAGCGGCACCGCCAGCCATTCTTCGAGTTGCCGCACGGTGTAGCTGATGGCTGACGGCACGCGGTGCAGTTCCTGGGCGGCGGCGCTGAAGCTGCCGTGGCGGGCCACTGCATCCACCACATCCAGGGAATATTCAGACCACATGGGGTTTGCCTTCAAAATTATTGATAAGAGTGTCCAATTATTATCGCTTCACAGGGATTTGCTCAGCTTCATAATAGGCGCCAGTCAGCAAATAGTTTGATGGCAGGTTATACAAGGCTTCAATGAAAAATTCTTTTGGATTCACCTGGTACCTGGCGGGGCTGAGCATGCTCGGCTATCTGGCCATGGATATGTACTTGCCGGCGTTTGGCGCCATGGGCGAGCAACTGCAGATTTCCCCCGGCGCGGTGGGCGCGAGCCTGAGCATTTTCCTCGCCGGCTTTGCCGTCGGGCAGTTGCTGTGGGGGCCGCTATCCGACCGGTTGGGACGCAAGCCGGTGCTGCTTACGGGCCTTTCCCTGTTTGTGCTCGGCTGCCTGGGGATGTTCTTGGTCGAGACCGCACCGCAGCTGTTGGCCTTGCGTTTTGTCCAGGCGATTGGCGTGTGTTCCGCCGCCGTCAGTTGGCAGGCGCTGGTGATCGACCGCTACCCGGCGGACAAGGCCCATCGGGTGTTCGCCGGCATTATGCCGCTGATGTCACTGTCTCCGGCCCTGGCGCCATTGCTGGGAGCGCTGATGCTGAATCACTGGGGCTGGCAGGCGATTTTCGGTGTGTTGTTGGTGGTTTCGCTGCTCCTGCTGCTGCCTACGTTGTTTCTCAGGCCGCTGCCGAAACGCCTGACAACCGACGGCGAACCGTCCCGAATCGGCTATGGGCAATTGCTCAAGTCGCGGGTGTTCACCGGCAACGTGATGATCTTTGCCGCATGCTCGGCCAGTTTCTTCGCCTGGCTTACCGCCTCGCCGTTCATCCTTGGCGGGATGGGCTACAGCCCGAATGACATCGGCTTGAGCTACGTATTGCCAACGCTGTCGTTCCTGATCGGTGGCTACAGTTGCCGCAGTGCGTTGCAGCGGTTCCAGGGCAAGACTTTGTTGCCGTGGCTGCTGCTGGCGTACTGCATCAGCATGGTCGCGCTGTACCTCGTCGCGACCTTGACCGTGCCGACGCTCGCCACCTTGCTGATTCCGTTCTGCCTGATGGCCCTGGTCAATGGCGCCAGCTACCCGATCGTGGTGGCGAATGCACTGATGCCGTTTGCGGAAAATTCCGGCAAGGCGGCGGCATTGCAGAACACCTTGCAGTTGGGGTTGTGCTTCCTGGCGAGCCTGATCGTGTCGTCGATGATCGACCAGCCGCTGTTGATCACTGCGATCGTGATGCTGGCGACCGCGCCATTGGCCGTGTTGGGCTACTGGCTGGCGCGACCGAAGGTCGACGATGGCGATGCCGACCTGGTGCGCGCCCGCTAGAACGTCACTTCCATGTTCACCGTCGGTGTTGACGTGCGGCTACCCCGGCCGCCGTCCACGCCGAACTTGTTATGCCAATACTCATACCCGACGCCCAGGTAGAGATTGGGCTTGACGCTCTTTCCCGGGCGTACCGCCACCATCAGCGCGGCGCGCATCAGGGTTTCCGGCGCCGTATCGCGACCATGGAAGTCCTCGCCCTTTTTCCCGACGTGATTGATAAACCCCTGAAACTTCGCCCCGTGGTTACCGATCTCGAAAGGCCGCATCCAAGTCAGGTTAAGCATGTAGGTATCGTCGAAGGTGTGGTCGGGTTCTTTCGCACCGGGGATGCCGGAATGGTTCCTTTCCTTGTAGTACATCAGGCTCAGGTCCAGCACGCCGACGGTGTTGAACTTCAAGGTCGGGCCAATCACCAGCGCGCGTTTTTTCGCCGACGCCAGGTTGTTGTTGCGGTTGGCATCAAAGCCGAAGGTCAGTGCGTAATCCTTGATCACTCCAGTGCCCAGCGGCACATCGAATACCCGTGAGGCGTACAGCTGGTGCCGGTACACCGCATACACTTCGCTGCCGCCGTGGTCGGTACCCTTGCGCGGGTCGCGGCTGTCGGACAGGAACACATCGAGGTTCAGGTAGTTGCTGCCGTACTGGTAGCCGCTGGCGTGGGTGAAGCTGTAGATGCGCTTGCTGAATTCATCCGGGTTGTTCGGGTTGGTGAACTGCTGGCCGTAGCGAAATCCCAGGCTGTTGTTCATCCATTCCAGCGCGACAGCCTCCCCGCCGCCGAACAGGGTGAGTAATACGGTTGCGCCGTGCAGTGCCTTTTTCATTGTTTTAATTCCTTTGGCGTTTTGGCTCATGGCGACCGCGCAAGGGTCGCCGGGCGCAGTATCGGCACATCCGTTGTGGGTTCCAAAGAACAGAATCTCGCCTGGGCCGATGCCGAAACGGCAGCACTGAAGCTGGCCTGAGAGTCAGGAAATACGTGGCGCCGAGGGCGTTTCCTGATGTTCGCGCAAACTGATTTCTTCACTGAGCAGATGGGCCATGGCTTGCACCGCCATCGGCAAGTCTCGGTCTTTGCGGGCGTACAAGCCCAGGTCGCTGAAGATCCCGCCCTGGTCGCTGAGCGGAATGTGCAGCAGTTCGCCGCGGGCTAAATCTACCTCCACGCCAATGCGCGTCTGGAACGCGATGCCCAGTTGCTGGCGCGCCAGTTGCCGGGCCAGCTCCATCGAGTTGCTGTGCAGCAGTGGCTTGTTCGTCGCCGCCGAACGCTTGTGCAGCGGTGCGATCAGGTGGTGAACCGAGAGCTCGCTCTTGGCCTGGATCACCCCGTGTTCACAGCAGCGCGCGTAACTCACGCTGGTTTCACCGGCCAACGGATGCCCCGGTGCCATCAACGCCCCCAGGCGGAAATGGCCGACACACACCTGGATGGTTTCGCTGCTGCGCGGTAAAGCAAAGGCCAGCCCCAGGTCAGCCTGGCCGTTGACCACCGCACCGGGAATCGATTGCGAACCTTGTACCGTGACGCCAATGGTCACTTTCGGATAACGCTCACGCATGCGCTTGAGGGCGGCGGGCAGCAGCTCCACAGTGGCGCCTTCCACCGTGGCGATTTCCACGTGGCCGGTCTGCACACCGTTCAAGCCATCCAGTTCACCGCGCACGCGCTCCACGTCCTGCAACAGGAAACTCACGTGGCGGGTCAGGATTTCCCCGGCCGCCGTCAGGCGCAGGCCGCCGGGCAGGCGCTCGAACAGCGCCGCGCCCACCTCGTCTTCCAGCTTGAGGATCTGCCGGTTCACCGCCGAAGACGCCACGTTCAGGCGGCGCGCGGCTTCGCGGATCGAGTGGCAGCGGCGAACCATGTCGAAGTAGTAAATCGCCGGGGCGTGGATGCGCAGCTTGCGGTTGAGCATTTTTTTCATGTCCTTGTGCGCAGCGCTTCGAGCCACGGGGCAGGGCGGCTGAATGGATTTTTGTAACGGCGTTCAGGGTGTTCTTGTGAAAATGATTGTATACAACTCTATGGACATCCAATCTTTCTATTGCATACAGTGAGTGCACAACAAAAACAGAGAACCCCTCACCATGACTATCCCGAAGGCGTCACCGCAGCGGCCAGAAGATGAGAATCTCGGCGTCGCGGCCAACATGGCTTACGGCCTGCAGCATGTGCTCACCATGTACGGCGGCATCGTGGCTGTACCGTTGATCGTCGGCCAGGCGGCCGGGTTGTCGCCGGCCGATATTGGCCTGCTGATCGCTGCCTCGCTGTTTGCCGGAGGCCTGGCTACGCTGTTGCAAACCCTGGGCCTGCCGTTTTTCGGCTGCCAGTTGCCGCTGGTGCAGGGGGTGTCCTTTGCCGGGGTGGCGACTATGGTGGCGATTGTTGGCAGCGACGGTGCGGGTGGCATCCCGGCGATTCTCGGGGCGGTGATGGCCGCCTCCCTGATAGGCCTGCTGATCACCCCGGTGTTCTCGCGAATCACCAAATTCTTCCCGCCGCTGGTCACCGGGATTGTGATCACTACCATCGGCCTGACGTTGATGCCCGTCGCCGCCCGCTGGGCCATGGGCGGCAACAGCCGCGCCGCAGATTTCGGCAGCATGCCGAACATCGGCCTGGCGGCGCTGACCCTGGTGCTGGTATTGCTGCTGAGCAAGATCGGCAGCGCGACCATCTCGCGGCTGTCGATCCTGCTGGCGATGGTGATCGGCACGGTTATCGCGGTGTTCCTCGGCATGGCTGACTTCTCCAGCGTGACCCAGGGCCCGATGTTCGGCTTTCCCACACCCTTCCATTTCGGCATGCCAACCATTCCATCTCGCGGCGATCATTTCCATGTGCATCGTGGTGATGGTGACGCTGGTGGAAACCTCGGCGGACATTCTGGCAGTGGGTGAAATCATCGACAC
Organism: Pseudomonas sp. W2I6; assembly: GCF_030815935.1. Lineage (NCBI taxonomy): Bacteria > Pseudomonadati > Pseudomonadota > Gammaproteobacteria > Pseudomonadales > Pseudomonadaceae > Pseudomonas > Pseudomonas sp. W2I6. The sequence goes on from NZ_JAUSXJ010000001.1 coordinate 1,111,102, forward strand.
CAAGGTCGACTCCAAGCGCCTCGGCAATGGCCTGCGTGCGGATATGCTGTCGAGCATGTTTGCGCCGATCTTCGGCTCGTTCACCCAGAGCGCGTTTGCACAAAACGTCGGACTGGTGGCGGTTACCGGGGTCAAGAGCCGTTATGTGGTCGCCACCGGTGGGATATTCCTGGTGATCCTCGGCCTGCTGCCGTTCATGGGGCGGGTGATTGCGGCAGTGCCGACTTCGGTGCTGGGCGGGGCCGGGATCGTGCTGTTCGGCACCGTGGCTGCCAGTGGTATCCGGACCTTGTCCAAGGTTGATTACCGCAACAACATGAACCTGATCATCGTCGCCACTTCCATCGGTTTTGGCATGATCCCGATTGCGGCCCCGAGTTTCTACGATCACTTCCCGAGCTGGTTCGCGACCATTTTCCACTCGGGGATCAGTTCGTCGGCGATCATGGCGATCCTGTTGAACCTGGCGTTCAACCACTTCACCGCGGGCAACTCGGACCAGCAGTCGGTATTCGTTGCCGGGACGGAACGCAGCCTGTGCTTCCAGGACGTGGCGGCGTTGCGGGACGGGGATTACTTCAGCGGCGGCAAGCTGTTTGATGCCGAGGGCAAGGAAATTCCGTTGCTGGAGGAAGTGCCGAAGAAAGCGGCCGTGCACGGCAGGGCACAGACCAGCGAGGTGTAACAGCCACAAAGAGTCCAATGTGGGAGCGGGCTTGCTCGCGAAGGCGGTGTGTCAGTCGCTAAATATGCTGACTGATCCACCGCCTTCGCGAGCAAGCCCGCTCCCACATTTTGATCTCAGCCAGTCTTGAGCGTTCTGTGGGGCACGGAACAAGCCTCATCCAGAAACTGCACCACTGTCCCCATGCACGCCTGTCGCTCTTCAACATGCGGCATGTGGCTGGAGTCTTCGAACAGCGCCCAGCGCACATCGGCGATCTCATCCAGGAACGGCTTGACCACCAGCGGCGTGGCCTCGTCATGGCGACCGGAAATCACCAGGGTCGGCACATTGACCTTCGACAGCCGGCCGATCACGTTCCAGTCTTTCAAGCTGCCAATCACATGGAATTCCGTCGGGCCGCTCATGGCGTGATACACCGTCGGGTCCGAATCCACCTGGGCGAATGTGCGGGCGACTTCTTCCGGCCACGGATTGACCCGGCACACGTGCTGGTCATAGAAAATCCGCGAGGCGGCCAGGTACTCAGGGTCCTGGTAGGTGCCGGCCTGTTCATGCTTGAGCAAGGTCTCGTGCACGCCTTCAGGCAGTAGCTTGCGCAGGCGGTTGGCCTCGGCAACCCAGGTACGCATGCAGGTCGGCGAGTTGGCCGGAATAAATGCACGCAGGCCCTTGGGTTGCAGGATGGCGTGTTCGCTGCCGAGCATGCCGCCCCAGGATTGACCCAGGATCGCGTAGTTGTTGCTGATCTGCAGATGGTCCAGCAGGTTGTCCAGTTCTTCGAGGAACAAGCCGACGGTCCAGAATGAAGGGTCTTTGTCAGGCAGGTGGGTGGAGCGGCCGTTGCCCAGTTGGTCGTAGTGAATGACCGCGTGGCCACTGGCGGCTACGTCCTTGTAGGCATCGACATAATCATGGGTACAACCCGGGCCACCATGGAGGATGACCAGCGGCGTGAGGCCGCTGTCCAGGTCGCCGGTTACCCGATACCAGGTCTGGTAGTCGCGAAAGGCCGCATAGCCTTCGCGGATTGTTTCGATGAATTCCATTTCGTGCCCTGCCCTGAGAAAAAGTGATCAGGTACACGATAGTCGGCACAGAAAGTTTAAGTAACTAGCAAAACAGCTAGGTTTTTCCTTCGGATCAGTCTTCCAGCAGCCGGTAATGAGTGGCCCGTACCACCGCTTGCACCCGGTTCTTGGCCCCCAGTTTGTGCATGGCCGACGCCAGGTGCAGGGTAACCACTGCCAGGGAGCGGCTCAATTGCGTGGCGATTTCGGCGGCGGTCAGGCCGTCGGCGGCCCATTTCAGGCATTCGCGCTCACGCTTGGTCAGGCGGATATGCGGGTAGGAGCGCAGTTCCTTGCTGAAAAGCGGGTAGGCCGCTTCCTGCAAGGCGTGGGTAATCAGGCTGAATTCCGACAGCGTCTGGCGGGCGTCCTGCAACACGGCGCTGGCCTTGCCGGTGCGCAGGCCGGTCAGCGAGGCGAAGCCGCCACGGGGCAAATGGATCGGCACGCTGACGCCGCAGGTCATCTGGCGGTCGTGCAAGTAGCTGGAAACCGGGGCGTGGCAGGGGTCGATGATCTTTTGCAGCGCGGTATCAGCCTTGGCCTCGTAGGACCACACAAACGGTGAAACCGTCGACAGTGCGAGGTGTTGCACCGGATCGATCTGATAAAAGCCGGAACTGCACCACAGGTTGTACCAGTCGGGCGGGGTATTGCGCAGTTGCAGCACAGAAGGGGTGATCAGTGCACCATTATGGTCAATGGGCACGGGGGTGTAGTCGTAGACCAACGCATCAAAACCCAGGTCCTGGGCCAATACGAGGGTGTTGTCCATCTGTTCATCCAGGCTCCTGCCGGGGATGAGACGGTCATTAAACGCAGTTAGCCTGGCCAGCATCCGTTCTGCTCCCGATTTCATTTGAATCTCGTCTTGCTGCAAGTAGAATGCCACGCCCCGGCGAAGGACTGCCAGACCAAACCTATAAGAATTACCAGGTTATGGACACGCGGCATCCTCGGTAGTGTTGGCCTCTAAACGGCCACTCTCCACAGGGCCGACACACAACAAGGAATGTATGCATGTGGCGTGAAATTGCCCCCGACCAGCGGTACAACGTGCAGGTCGATGGCCACAACCTCGTGGCCTATAGCTTTGGCGAAGGCGATGAGGTGTTGCTGTGCCTCAATGGCGGCCCCGGGCTGCCTTGCGACTACTTGCGCGACGCCCATGGCTGGCTCAAGGACAACGGCCTGCGAGTGGTTGCATTCGACCAGCTTGGCACGGGCGCTTCAGCCAGACCGACCGATGTTTCGCTGTGGGAAATCAGCCGTTATGTCGAAGAAGTCGAAACCGTGCGCCAGGCCCTTGGCCTTGGCCGCGTGCACTTGCTGGGGCATTCCTGGGGCGGATGGTTGGGCATCGAGTACGCCATTCACTACCCCGATGCGCTGAAAAGCCTGATCCTGGAAAACACCGTCGGCGACATTCCGCACCTGTCCCTCGAGCTGGAACGCCTGCGCGGCGCCCTGGGCAGCGAAACCGTGGCGATGATGCAACGCCATGAAGCCATGGGTACCCTCGATCACCCGCAGTACCAGGCCGCCATCACCTTGCTCAACTACCGCCACGTCTGCCGCCTGGACGAATGGCCGGCGCCGGTCCAGCGTTCCCTCGGCGACTGGAACATGGGCCCCTACGAAACCATGCAGGGTCCCAACGAATTTCTCTACATCGGCAACCTCAAGGACTGGAACCGCATCCCCGAGATGGGCGAGTTCAAGATGCCGATACTGATCACCACCGGCCAGCACGACGAACTGACCCCGGCCTGCGCCATGCGCATGAAAAGCGCGGCCCGGCACGCCGAGCTGCACGTGTTCCCCAACAGCAGCCATATGCCGTTTTACGAAGAGCCCCAGGCATACTTCCCGGTGCTGCTGGACTTCCTCGCTCGTCATCGAGGCTGACGGATGAACCTGGCGCGTTACCGTTTTGTGCTGTCCCGGCCGCTGCAATTGCTGCCGGTGCTGTTTGGCATCAGCCTGATCACCTTTGTGCTGGTGCGCTCGATTCCCGGCGACCCGGCGCGGGCCCTGCTGGGTTCGCGCAGCACCCCGGACGCCTTGCTGAAGATCCGCGCCCAGTACGGCCTCGACCAGCCGCTGTGGCTGCAATATTTCTACTTCCTGAAAAACCTGCTCAAGGGCGACCTCGGCCAGTCACTGCTGTACAAGGTCGACGCGCTGAAACTGATCGTCACCCGCATCGAGCCGACCCTGTTCCTGGTGCTCGGCAGTGTGCTGCTGGCGCTGTTGATCGCCGTGCCGCTGGCCACCGTGGCCGCGCGTAATAAAGGTGGCTGGGCGGATAACCTGATCCGGCTGTTCACTACGGTGGGCCTGGGCATGCCGGCGTTCTGGCTGGGCTTGATGCTGATCCTGTTGCTCAGCGTGCAATGGGGCCTGTTCCCGGTCTCCGGGTATGGGCGCACCTGGCTGGACAAGGCGCACCACATGGTTCTGCCGTGCCTGACCATCGCCCTGGCGCTGTCGGCGGTGCTGGTGCGCAACCTGCGGGCGAGCATGTTGATGGAGTTGCAGGCTGACCACGTTACCGCCGCCCGGGCGCGCGGGTTGTCGGAGGCGGCGGTGTTTCGTCGTCATGTGCTGCCCAATTCCCTGGTGCCGGCGGTGAACCTGCTGGCGGTGAACATTGGCTGGCTGATCAGCGGCACGGTAGTGATCGAAAGCCTGTTTGCGATTCCCGGCATCGGCCAATTGCTGGTGCGCGGCATCTTCACCCGCGACTACATGGTGGTGCAGGGCGTGGCGATGGTGCTGGCCTGTGCGACCGTGCTGGTCAACTTTGTTGCCGATGTGGTGACGGTCACGCTGGACCCGCGAGTAAAGATGCAATGAGCAGCCGCCCATTGATCGCCCCATGGCGCCTGCGCCTGCGCTTTGGTTTTCGCAATGGCCGGCTGACGGCGGCCTGGGGCCTGTTGATTCTGCTGACATGGCTGGCGCTGGCCGTGTTCGCCCCCTGGATCGCACCCTTTGACCCGATTGCGCAAAACACCGATATCAGTTTGCTGGGCCCCAGCCAGGCCCATCCATTTGGCACGGACAACTACGGGCGAGACATCCTTTCGAGGGTAATCTGGGGTGCACGCATCGACCTGCAACTGGCGGTGGTGGGGGTGATCTTTCCGTTCCTGATCGGCACCTTCGTCGGTGCGGTGTCCGGCTACATCGGCGGGCGTTTCGACAGCTTCTGCATGCGGGTGATCGACGTGATCCTCGCGTTCCCTTTCCTGGTGCTGATGCTGGCGATCATGGCCATTCTCGGCCCGGGTTTGAAAAGCTTTTATATCGCCATGGCACTGGTGGGCTGGGTGTCCTACGCGCGGCTGATCCGCTCGCAGATCCTGGTGCTCAAGGAAAGCGACTTCGCCCTGGCCGCCAAAAGCCTGGGCTTTGGCCATGGGCGCATTCTGTTCCGGCATTTGTTGCCCAACGCGATGTTCGGTTCGATTGTGTTCTCGATGTCTGACGCAGTGCTGGTGCTGCTCAACGGCGCAGCGGTCAGCTACCTCGGCCTGGGCGTACAACCGCCGACCGCCGAGTGGGGCACCATGGTTGCCGAAGGCCAGGCGTTCATCACCACCGCCTGGTGGATTTGCACCTTCCCGGGCCTGGCCATCGTGACCCTGGCCATGGGCTTCAGCCTGCTGGCCGATGGTGTGGCGCAAGTGCTGGGGGATCGCTCATGAGCCTGTTGCAGGTGCAGGACCTGAGCGTCATCGCCAATAACACCGGGCGCGACGTAACGTTGGTGGACCGGGTGTCGTTCGACCTGGCCGAAGGTGAAATCCTCGGCCTGGTGGGCGAAAGCGGTTCGGGCAAGACCATGGCCTGTCGCGGGCTGATGCGCTTGCTGCCATCCCCGAGCCTGCGGGTGCAGGGCGGTTCGGTGCGCCTGGCGGGCCAGGACCTTCTGCAGCTGGATGACGCCGGCATGCGCGCGGTACGCGGTGGGCAACTTGGGATGATTTTCCAGAACCCCAGTAGCCACCTCGACCCGTTGATGCGCATCGGCGAGCAGATCGCCGAAGGCATCCGACTGCACCAGGGCGCGTCGAAAAAGGAGGCGCGCTTGCAGGCTATCGAAGTGCTGCGCCAGGTCGGCATTCCCGATCCCCAGGCGCGGATCGACAATTACCCCCACGAGTTTTCCGGCGGCATGCGCCAGCGGGCAATGATCGCGGTGGCCCTTGGCTGCAATCCCAAGGTGCTGATTGCCGACGAACCGACCACCGCCCTCGACGTGACCGTGCAAGCCCAGATTCTGCGGCTGTTGCTGGACCTGCGGGACCAGCGTGGCCTGTCGATCATCATGATCACTCACGACCTGGGCGTGGTGGCGCAAACCTGCGACTCCATCGCCGTGATGTACGCCGGGCGCCTGTGCGAACACGGCAGCAAATACGAGCTGCTGGCACACCCGCAACACCCTTACACCGCCGGCTTGATCGAGTGCCAGCCCGCCACCAGCAGCGGCCACGCCCTGTTGCGCACCATCGCCGGCCAACCGCCATTGCTCGACGCATTGCCCAAGGGCTGCCGGTTCAACCCGCGCTGCCCGCAAGTCGGCAGCTTGTGCACCGAGCTGCTGCCGGAAGGCGCGCGGGTGGCCTGTCACTATCCCCTGGGAGTTCGCCCATGACGTTGTTGCAGGTGAATGACCTTGAGGTGCGTTTTGCCGCCGCCGGCAGCGGCCTGTTCGGCCTGAATAAACAGTGGGTGAGGGCGGTCAACGGGGTGTCGTTGACCCTGGCCGCCGGTGAAACACTGGGTTTGGTGGGCGAGTCCGGCAGCGGCAAAAGCACATTGGGGAGGGCGATCCTGCACCTCAACCCCATCAGCGCCGGGCAGGTGGTGTTTGACGGCATCGACATGGCCCACGCCGGGCCGGTCGATATCGCCCGTTTGCGGCACGAGACGGCGATGATCTTCCAGGATCCCTACGCGGCCCTGAACCCGCGTCTTACCGTCGGCGAAACCATCGCCGAAGTCCTGCGGGTGCAGCGCAAGGTGGCGTCGGAAAACATCCCACGCCGCGTCGACGAATTACTCGATCTGGTAGGCCTGCGCCCCGAGCTTGCCAGCCGCAAGCCCGGCTCCCTGAGCGGCGGCCAGTGCCAGCGCGTCGGCATTGCCCGGGCGCTGGCGGTGGAGCCGCGGCTGATCATCGCCGACGAATGCGTGGCTGCCCTGGATGTGTCGATCCAGGGCCAGATCATCAACCTGCTGCTGGAACTGCAACAGCGCATGAACCTGGCGATCCTGTTTATCGCCCACGACCTGGCCATCGTCCGCCGCCTGTGTGATCGGGTGGCGGTGATGTACCTGGGGAAAATCGTCGAGGAAGGCCCGGTGGAGGCGGTGTTCACCACGCCCCGTCACCCCTACACGGCGGCGTTGATCCAGGCGATCCCGGAGATTGATCCGTACCGCCCGTTGCCCAGCGAGCCCTTGCCGGGCGAGCCGCCGAGCCCGCTGAAGCTGCCTAATGGTTGCGCCTTTCACCCGCGTTGCCGACATGCACGAGCCGTGTGTGCCGAGGTATTGCCGCCGACTCACGTTGTGCAAACGCATCGGTACAGTTGCGTGCTTGAAGAACCTTTGCTTTGAACCCTTCCTGCCGATCATGAACAACCGCCGTTATAGACAAGGAGTTATGACATGCAATCCCGTCACTTGAAGTTGCTCGCCGCCGCCACGCTCACCGCCTGGTCGCTGACCGCCGGTACCGCCCACGCGGCGGGTGTGCTGACCATCGGCTGCCGCGAAGACAGCACCACGTTTGACCCGATCAAAAGCGCGCAGAACCGCGACACCTGGGTGTTCGCCAACGTCTATGACACCCTGGTACGCGTGGACAACCTGGGCACCAGGATGGAACCGGGGCTGGCAGAAAGCTGGGACATTTCCAAGGACGGCCTGACGTACACCTTCAAGCTGCGTGCCGCGAAGTTCTCGGATGGCTCGCCGATCACCGCCGACGACGCTGCCTTCAGCCTGTTGCGCATCCGCGACAACAAGGCCTCGCTGTGGAGCGACCCGTTCAGCCTGATCAACACCGCCAAGGCCAGCGACCCGCAAACCCTGGTAGTGACCTTGAAAACCCCGGCGGTGGCCTTCCTCTCGCAACTGGCTTCGCCGACGGTGTCGATCCTGTCGGAAAAAGCCATGACCAAGATGGGCGAAGACGCCTACTCGGAAAACCCGGTGACCTCCGGCGCGTTTACCGTGGACGAGTGGCGCAAGGGCGATCGGGTGATCCTGAAAAAGAACCCGAACTTCTGGCAGGCCAGCAACGTGAGCCTGGATGGTGTGGAATGGGTCTCCGTCACCGACGACAACACCCGCATGCGCATGGTGCAGAACAACGAGCTGGACACGGCGATCTTCGTCCCGTTTTCCCGGGTTGAAGAGCTGAAAAAAGACAAGAACGTGGTGGTGCACTCCGATCCGTCCACCCGTGAAGATCACCTGTTGATCAACCACGCCCACGGCCTGCTGGCCAAGCCGGAAGTGCGCCAGGCGCTGGACATGGCCATCGATAAACAATCGCTGGTGAAAACCGCCACCTTCGGCCAGGGCACCGTGGCCTATTCCTACATTCCAAGAGGCTCGCTGTACCACTACGCCAACAACCTGCAACGCCCGTATGACCCGACCGAAGCCAAGAAACTGCTGGCGGCTGCCGGCGCCCAGGATTTGAAGCTCAACTACGTGGTCAACGCCGGCAACGAAGCCGACGAGCAGATTGCGGTGATGATCAAGGATCAACTGGCCAAGGTCGGTGTGACGGCCAACCTGCAAAAGGTCGACCCGACCCAAAGCTGGCAGATGCTGGTGGACGGCGATTACGATATTTCGGTGATGTACTGGACCAACGACATCCTCGACCCGGACCAGAAGACCACCTTCGTGCTGGGCCACGACACCAACCAGAACTACATGACCCGCTACAAGAACGACAAGGTCAAGGATCTGGTGGCCGCGGCGCGGATCGAGGCGGACCCGGTCAAGCGTGAGCAGATGTACGTCGACCTGCAGAAAATGGCGAAACAGGATGTGAACTGGATCGACTTGTACTACAGCCCGTACATCAACATCTCACGCAAGAACGTGAGCAACTTCCTGCAAAACCCGTTGGGGCGCTTCACGCTTGAGGAAGTGGTGAAGAACTGAGTTTTTAACCACACCACAAACCAATGTGGGAGCTGGCTTGCCTGCGATGCCGGCACCTCGGTGTTTCAGTCACACCGCGGTGATGCTATCGCAGGCAAGCCAGCTCCCACACAGACCGTGTCAGTTGTTATTGCGCGTCAAACGCCTGCCCATTGATGCCGGTACTGTCCGGCCCCATCAGGTACAGGTACACCGGCATGATTTCCTCCGGTGTCGGGTTATCGGTCGGGTTCTCCCCTGGATACGCCTGGGCCCGCATGCTGGTGCGGGTGGCGCCTGGGTTGATGCTGTTGGCGCGCACCGGTGCGACGTTGTCCAGCTCGTCCGCCAGGGTTTGCATCAGCCCTTCGGTGGCAAACTTCGACACCCCGTAAGCCCCCCAATAAGCCCGGCCCTTGCGGCCCACGCTGCTTGAGGTGAACACCACCGACGCATCCTGGGACAGCTTGAGCAGCGGCAACAGCGTGCTGGTCAGCATGAACATCGCGTTGACGTTCACATGCATCACCCGCATGAAGTTCTCGCCGGACAACTGCTCGATCGGTGTGCGCGGGCCGATGATCGAGGCGTTGTGCAGCAAACCGTCGAGGTGGCCGAACTCCTTTTCGATCATCGCTGCCAGCTCGTCGTATTGATGGGGCAGGGCGGTCTCCAGGTTGAACGGGATCACCACCGGCTGCGGCTGGCCGGCGGCTTCGATTTCGTCGTAGACCTGGGCCAGGTTGGCTTCGGTCTTGCCCAGCAGCAACACGGTGGCGCCGTGGGCCGCATAGGTTTTGGCCGCCGCTGCGCCAATCCCGCGACCGGCGCCGGTGACCAGGATGACCCGGCCCTTGAGCAGTTCTGGACGTGCGGAGTAATCAAACATAAACAACCTCGACAAAGTTCACAGAAAATCCATGTGATTGATTGCGGCTAAGGCTGGCCAAGGCTTCTGTGGCGAGGGAGCTTGCTCCCGTTGGGTTGCGAAGCAGCCCCAGCTTTCGCGACTGCTGCGCAGTCGAACGGGAGCAAGCTCCCTCTCCACAAAATTGCAGCAACCTCAGGCAGTCCCGATCAGCAGCTGCACAGCGCGCTGTCCAGCACTTTGCGCAATTCCAGCGGGTGATCCACCACCACATCGGCACCCCAGTTGCGCGGGTTGTCGTCCGGGTGGATATAGCCGTAGGTGACCGCCGCGGTGCGAGTGCCGGCGTCGCGGCCCGACTCGATGTCCCGCAGGTCATCCCCCACGAACAGCACGCTGGCCGGGTCCAGGTCGAGCATCTTGCACGCCAGGATCAACGGTTCCGGGTCCGGCTTGCTGTTCTTCACGTGGTCCGGGCAGATCAGCAGCGCGGAGCGCTCGGCCAGGCCTAGCTGCTGCATGATCGGTTCGGCAAAGCGCAGTGGCTTGTTGGTGACCACGCCCCAGATCAGCCTGGATTTCTCGATATCCACCAGCAGCTCTTCCATGCCCTCGAACAGCTTGCTGTGGATCGCGCAGCCCTTGAGGTAACGCTCGAGGAATTCCTGGCGCAGCTCTTCAAAGCCCGGGGACTCGGGGTCCATGGAAAAGGTCACGGCGACCATCGCCCGGGCGCCGCCGGAGATTTCATCGCGGATGTGCTGGTCGTTGATCGGTGCCAGGCCGCGGTCAGCGCGCATGGCCTGGCAGATGGCGATAAAGTCTGGCGCGGTGTCCAGCAGGGTACCGTCCATGTCGAAAAGAACCGCTCGCAACTTCACAGGCTTACTCCTCGCGCAGGGTCTGGATCATGTAGTTGACGTCAACGTCGCTGGCCAGCTTGTAGTGCTTGGTCAGCGGGTTGTAGGTCAAGCCGATGATGTCCTTGACGGTCAGCCCGGCCTGACGGCTCCAGGCGCCCAGCTCGGAAGGGCGGATGAATTTCTTGAAGTCATGGGTGCCGCGGGGCAGCAGCTTCATGATGTATTCGGCACCGATGATCGCGAACAGGTACGCCTTCGGATTGCGGTTGATGGTGGAGAAGAACACCTGGCCACCGGGCTTGACCATGCGGAAGCAGGCGCGGATCACCGAGGACGGGTCCGGCACGTGCTCGAGCATTTCCAGGCAAGTGACCACGTCGAACTGCCCGGGCATCTCTTCGGCCAGCTCTTCGGCGGTGATCTGCCGGTATTCGACGTTCACGCCGGACTCCAGTTGGTGCAACTGGGCCACGGCCAATGGCGCTTCGCCCATATCGATACCCATCACGGTGGCGCCGCGCTGGGCCATGGATTCACTGAGGATCCCGCCGCCGCAACCCACATCCAGTACCTTCTTGCCGGCCAGGTTGACGCGCTCGTCAATCCAGTTGACCCGCAGCGGGTTGATGTCGTGCAGGGGTTTGAACTCGCTTTCGCGGTCCCACCAGCGATGGGCGAGGGCTTCGAATTTGGCGATTTCAGCGTGGTCGACGTTGCTCATGGGGAATCCTCTAAATCTGATAAAACGTTTTGCCGGCCCTGGCATGCGTTGCCAGGGCGGGTGTTATTCGCTGTGTCCGCTGATGCGCTGGCCCCAGGCGATGGCCGTGGCGCACAACTGTTGTTCATCCAGGCGGGTCAGTTGCCGGTCGTCGAGCAATTGCTTGCCGCCGACCCAAAGGTGTTTCACACAATCGCGTCCGGTGGCATATATAAGCTGTGAGACCGGATCGTAGATCGGTTGTTGCGCCAGGCCCGACAGGTCGAAGGCCACGATGTCAGCGGCCTTGCCGACTTCCAGCGAGCCGATTTGACTTTCCAGGCCCATGGCCCGGGCGCCGTTGAGGGTGGCCATGCGCAGGGCGCGGTGGGCATCCAGGGCGGTGGCCGAGCCGGCGACGGCCTTGGCCAGCAGCGCGGCGGTGCGGGTTTCGCCCAGCAGGTCGAGGTCATTGTTACTGGCCGCGCCGTCGGTGCCTACTGCCACATTGACGCCGGCTTGCCACAGGCGTTCCACCGGGCAGAAGCCGCTGGCCAGTTTCAGGTTGGATTCCGGGCAATGGATCACGCTGGTGTTGCTTTCTACCAGCAAAGTCAGGTCGTCATCGCTGATTTGGGTCATGTGAACGGCCTGGAAGCGCGGCCCCAGCAAACCCAGGCGGCCAAGCCGTGCCAGCGGGCGTTCACCACGCTGTTCAACGGACTGCTGCACTTCGAAGGCGGTTTCATGCACGTGCATGTGGATCGAGGCGTCCAGTTCCTCGGCGATCACCCGGATTTTTTCCAGGTTTTCATCGCAGACGGTGTACGGCGCGTGCGGGCCGAAGGTGATTTTGATCCGTGGGTGATGCTTGAGGTCGCCGAACAGCTCGACGCCCTGGCGAATCGCCTCGTCGGCGTCAGCAGCGCCGGGAATCGGGAAATCCAGGATCGGGATGGCGATTTGCGCACGCATGCCGCTGTTGTGCACCCGTTCGCTGGCGACTTTCGGGAAGAAGTACATGTCCGAGAAACACGTGATGCCGCCCTTGATCTGCTCGGCGATGGCCAGGTCAGTGCCGTCGCGGACGAAGGCTTCGTCGACCCACTTGGCCTCGGCGGGCCAGATGTGGTTTTCCAGCCAGGTCATCAGCGGCAGGTCGTCGGCCAGGCCGCGAAACAGCGTCATGGCCGCGTGGCCGTGGGCGTTGATCAGGCCGGGGCTGAGCAGCATGCCCGGCAGTTCGCGCACTTCGGTCGCGGCGAGCTTCAGGGCCGCGGCGCGTGGGCCGATAAACGCAATGCGTCCGTCACGAATGCCCAGGGCGTGCTCCTTGAGCACTACGCCGGCAGGCTCGACAGGTACCAGCCAGGTGGGCAGCAGCAATAAGTCGAGCGGGGCGGCAGTCGGTGTCATCGAGGGCAGTTTCCCAGGCATCTATAAAGAACGGCGAAGTATACCCGAGCGTCCTGGCTGGCGGATCGCTATAATCGGCAGCTTTTGTTCATGAGTGCGGGGTGAGGGATGCGCGATCGACTGTTGGCTGCGGAGAAAGTGAAGGCCATCGACTGGCGTGATGGCGCACTGTACCTGCTCGATCAGCGTATTTTGCCGTCTGCAGAAACCTGGGTCGCCTGCACCAGTGCTGCCGAGGTGGCCGAGGCCATTCGCACGATGGTGGTGCGCGGTGCGCCGGCCATTGGCATCAGTGCGGCGTATGGCCTGGTGTTGGCCGCTCGTGCCCACATCGCCGAGGGCGATGACTGGCAGGCCGCCTGGGAAGAGGACTACGCGCTGCTGGCGGATACCCGCCCGACCGCGTCGAATCTTTTCTGGGCCATGAAGCGCATGCGCGATTGCCTCGACCGCCTCAAGAAACACGCCGACCCGCTGGCGGTACTGGAAGCCGAGGCGGTGGCCATTCACCAAAGTGATCGCGAAGCCAACCTGACCATGGCGCAGCTGGGTGTAGAGCTGATCCGCAAGCATCAGGGCAATGTCCAGGCGATCCTGACCCATGGCAATGCGGGTGCGTTGGCTACCGGCGGCGTCGGTACCGCGCTCGGGGTGATTCGCGGAGCGTTCCTGGAAGGCATGGTGGAGCGCGTCTACGCCAACGAAACCCGGCCCTGGCTGCAAGGCTCGCGGCTGACGGCCTGGGAATTGGCCAATGAAGGCATTCCGGTCACCGTGAATGCCGATTCGGCTGGCGCGCATATTCTCAAGACCAAGGGCGTGACCTGGGTGATCGTCGGTGCCGACTGCATTGCGGCCAACGGTGACGTGGTCAGCAAGATCGGTACCTATCAGTTGGCAGTGTGCGCCATGCATCACGGCGTGCGTTTCATGGTGGTAGCGCCCAGCTCCACCATCGACCTGATGGCGGCCAGCGGTGATGACGTGCCGCTTGAAGAGCGCGACGCCCGTGAACTGCTGGAAGTCGGCGGCACCCGCGTAGCCGCTGATGTAGACGCCTTCAACCCGGTGTTTGACGTGACGCCGGCGGACCTGATTGATGTGATCGTCACTGAAAAAGGCATCGTCGAACGCCCCGACACGGCGAAGTTGGCGCAACTGATGTGTCGTAAACGCCTGCATTGAGGCAATTTGCCCGCAAAAATCCCCTTGGATCCAGCTCTAAGGCCCTCTCGTCGCCGTCAAGCCTGTCATCCGTCAACTTACTATGCTCCATGCGCATCAGGGGGATAGGTGCGTGGCGGCGATTGTGATAACATCCGGCGGTTTCCAGGGTCACCCCAAGGGGTAACCTTTAATGCGCAGATCCGTGTCATAACTCGTTGATTTGTCGTAAGTCGTTGCCAGGCATCATGCCGGCAGCGGCGAGCTTCGTTCGTCCCATAGGATGTGACGAGGTTTCACCCGAAAAAGGAATCAGGCTTCTCATGGGCGAACTGGCCAAAGAAATCCTCCCGGTCAATATCGAAGACGAGCTGAAACAGTCCTACCTCGACTACGCGATGAGCGTAATTGTCGGTCGGGCACTGCCTGATGCGCGCGATGGCTTGAAGCCCGTGCACAGGCGTGTGCTGTTCGCGATGAGCGAGCTGGGTAACGACTGGAACAAGCCGTACAAGAAATCTGCCCGTGTTGTCGGTGACGTGATCGGTAAGTATCACCCTCACGGCGACACTGCGGTGTACGACACCATCGTTCGGATGGCCCAGCCGTTTTCCCTGCGCTACCTGCTGGTAGACGGCCAGGGCAACTTCGGTTCGGTCGACGGCGACAACGCTGCGGCCATGCGATACACCGAAGTGCGCATGACCAAGCTGGCGCACGAGCTGCTGGCTGACCTGCACAAGGAAACCGTGGACTGGGTGCCGAACTACGACGGCACCGAAATGATCCCGGCGGTCATGCCGACCCGTATTCCCAACCTGTTGGTCAACGGCTCCAGCGGTATCGCCGTGGGCATGGCCACCAACATCCCGCCACACAACCTCGGTGAAGTCATCGACGGTTGCCTGGCCCTCATCGACAACCCCGAGCTGACCGTCGATGAGCTGATGCAGTACATCCCGGGTCCGGACTTCCCGACCGCCGCGATCATCAACGGTCGCGCCGGCATCATCGAAGCCTACCGTACCGGTCGCGGCCGCATTTACATGCGTGCCCGCTCGATCATCGAAGACATCGACAAGGTCGGTGGCCGCCAGCAGATCGTCATCACCGAACTCCCTTACCAGTTGAACAAGGCGCGTCTGATCGAGAAGATCGCCGAGCTGGTTAAAGAGAAGAAGCTGGAAGGCATCACCGAGCTGCGCGACGAGTCTGACAAGGACGGTATGCGCGTGGTGATCGAGCTGCGTCGTGGCGAAGTGCCTGAGGTGATCCTCAACAACCTCTACGCCCAGACCCAGCTGCAAAGCGTATTCGGTATCAACGTGGTAGCGCTGATCGACGGCCGCCCGCGCATCCTGAACCTCAAGGATCTGCTGGAAGCCTTCGTGCGTCACCGCCGCGAAGTGGTAACCCGCCGTACCGTATTCGAACTGCGCAAGGCCCGTGAACGCGGCCACATCCTGGAAGGCCAGGCTGTTGCGCTGTCGAACATCGACCCGGTCATCGCCCTGATCAAGGCTTCGCCGACGCCGTCGGAAGCCAAGGAAGCGCTGATCAAGATGCCGTGGGAATCCAGCGCCGTAGTAGCGATGGTGGAACGTGCCGGTGCCGATTCGTGCCGTCCGGAGACCCTGGACCCACAATACGGCCTGCGCGACGGCAAGTATTTCCTGTCCCCGGAACAGGCCCAGGCCATTCTGGAACTGCGTCTGCACCGTCTGACCGGCCTGGAACACGAGAAACTGCTGGCCGAGTACCAGGAGATTCTCAACCAGATCGGCGAGCTGATCCGCATCCTCAACAGCGCCGTGCGCCTGATGGAAGTGATCCGCGAAGAACTGGAAGTGATCCGCGCCGAATACGGCGATGTGCGCCGCACCGAGATTCTCGACGCCCGTCTCGACCTGACCCTGGGTGACATGATCCCGGAAGAGGATCGCGTCGTGACCATTTCCCACGGTGGCTATGCCAAGACCCAGCCTCTGGCTGCGTACCAGGCCCAGCGTCGTGGCGGTAAAGGCAAATCGGCTACCGGCGTCAAGGATGAGGACTACATCGCTCACCTGCTGGTTGCCAACAGCCACACCACGCTGCTGCTGTTCTCCAGCAAGGGTAAGGTGTACTGGCTGAAAACCTACGAAATCCCGGAAGCGTCCCGCGCTGCCCGTGGTCGTCCGCTGGTCAACCTGCTGCCGCTGGACAGTGATGAATACATCACCACCATGCTGCCGGTAGACGAGTACACCGAAGGTCACTTCATCTTCATGGCCACTGCGAAAGGCACCGTGAAGAAGACCCCGCTGGAATCCTTCAGCCGTCAACGCAGCGTGGGCCTGATCGCCCTCGAACTGGACGAAGGCGACGTATTGATCAGCGCGGCCATCACCGACGGCGAGCGTGAAGTCATGCTGTTCTCCGACGGCGGCAAGGTTACGCGCTTCAAGGAGTCCGACGTTCGTGCCATGGGCCGTACCGCCCGCGGTGTGCGCGGCATGCGCCTGCCGGAAGGGCAGAAGCTGATTTCGATGCTGATCCCGGAAGAAGGCAGCGAGATCCTCACTGCATCGGCCCGCGGCTACGGCAAGCGTACGGCCATCAGCGAGTTCCCCGAGTACAAGCGTGGCGGCCAGGGCGTTATCGCCATGGTCAGCAACGATCGCAACGGCCGCCTGGTCGGCGCGGTCCAGGTGCTGGATGGTGAGGAAATCATGCTGATTTCCGACCAGGGCACTCTGGTACGTACCCGGGTTGATGAAGTGTCGAGCCTGGGGCGTAACACCCAGGGCGTGACCTTGATCAAGCTGGCCAGCGACGAAACGTTGGTAGGCCTGGAGCGTGTCCAGGAGCCATCGGAAGTCGAAGGCGAGGAGCTGGAAGGTGAAGAGGGGATTGCACTCGAGGGGCAAGTGATCGGCGATGCCGATGACGGCGTCGACGAGCCAACACTCGACGCTGCCGCAGACGAAGAAGAACCGCAGGAATAAGCGGACACACAGGGGGCGGATGAAG
The DNA here is from genome assembly GCF_030815935.1 of Pseudomonas sp. W2I6. Lineage (NCBI taxonomy): Bacteria > Pseudomonadati > Pseudomonadota > Gammaproteobacteria > Pseudomonadales > Pseudomonadaceae > Pseudomonas > Pseudomonas sp. W2I6. The sequence goes on from NZ_JAUSXJ010000001.1 coordinate 1,128,059, forward strand.
ATTCGCCCCCTTGTTGTTTGTCCCGTTTGAAATACGACGCCGCGCCGCTCTTGTAGGAGCCGGCTTGCCGGCGATGGCATCAACTCGATTCAAGTGAAGCACCGAGTCGTTTGCATCGCTGGCAAGCCAGCTCCTACAGGGTTCCGCGTTGCGGGATGTTGATTGCAGTCCCACCAGATCAGAGAGATTGGATGTGAGCAAGAGAGCCTATAACTTCTGTGCCGGTCCCGCGGCGCTTCCTGAAGCAGTCCTGCAGCGCGCGCAGGGTGAACTCCTCGACTGGCATGGAAAAGGCCTCTCTGTGATGGAAATGAGCCATCGCAGCGATGAGTTCGTGTCCATTGCCACCAAGGCCGAGCAGGATATGCGCGACTTGCTGGACATCCCGTCCGATTACAAAGTGCTGTTCCTGCAGGGTGGTGCGAGCCAGCAGTTCGCCCAGATCCCGCTGAACCTGCTGCCGGAAGACGGCACTGCGGACTATATCGACACCGGTATCTGGGGGCAGAAGGCCATTGAAGAGGCCTCCCGTTACGGTCATGTCAATGTGGCAGGCACGGCCAAGCCCTACGACTACTTCGCCATCCCCGGTCAGAACGAGTGGAAGCTGTCGAAAGACGCGGCCTATGTTCACTACGTGGCGAACGAAACCATCGGCGGCCTGGAGTTCGATTGGGTGCCGGAAGTGGGTGATGTCCCGCTGGTCTGTGACATGTCCTCGGACATCCTCTCGCGCCCGATCGATGTGTCCAAGTACGGCATGATCTACGCCGGTGCACAGAAGAACATCGGCCCGAGCGGCATCCTGGTCAACATCGTCCGTGAAGACCTGTTGGGTCGTGCGCGTTCGCTGTGCCCGACCATGCTCAACTACAAGGTCGCGGCCGATAACGGCTCGATGTACAACACCCCGCCGGCCTTCGCCTGGTACCTGTCGGGCCTGGTGTTCGAATGGCTGAAAGAGCAGGGCGGCGTGGCTGCCATGGGCAAGCTCAACGAAGAGAAGAAACGTACCCTGTACGACTTCATCGACGCCAGCGGCCTGTACAGCAACCCGATCAACCTGACCGACCGTTCGTGGATGAACGTGCCGTTCCGCCTGGCGGATGATCGCCTGGACAAGCCTTTCCTCGCCGGCGCCGACGAGCGCGGCCTGTTGAACCTCAAGGGCCACCGTTCGGTAGGTGGCATGCGCGCCTCCATCTATAACGCTGTCGATATCCACGCCGTCAAGGCGCTGGTGGCTTACATGGCAGAGTTCGAAAAGGAACACGGCTAATGTCTGAGCAAGAACTCAAGGCCCTGCGCGTACGCATTGACAGCCTGGACGAGAAAGTCCTGGAACTGATCAGTGAGCGCGCGCGGTGCGCCCAGGAAGTTGCACGGGTGAAGATGGCTTCCCTGGCTGAAGGCGAAGTGCCGGTATTCTACCGTCCGGAGCGTGAAGCCCAGGTGCTCAAGCGCGTGATGGAACGCAACAAGGGCCCGTTGGGCAACGAAGAGATGGCGCGGTTGTTCCGTGAAATCATGTCTTCGTGCCTGGCACTGGAGCAGCCGCTGAAAGTGGCTTACCTGGGCCCGGAAGGCACCTTCACTCAAGCCGCGGCCATGAAGCACTTCGGTCACGCGGTGATCAGCAAGCCGATGGCTGCGATCGACGAAGTGTTCCGTGAAGTGGCCGCCGGGGCGGTGAATTTTGGCGTGGTGCCGGTGGAAAACTCCACCGAAGGTGCCGTCAACCACACCCTCGACAGTTTTCTTGAGCACGACATGGTGATCTGCGGCGAAGTCGAGCTGCGTATTCACCACCACTTGCTGGTGGGCGAAAACACCAAGACCGACAGCATCAGCCGCATCTACTCCCACGCCCAGTCCCTGGCCCAGTGCCGCAAGTGGCTGGACGCGCACTACCCGAATGTGGAGCGCGTGGCGGTGTCCAGCAACGCCGAAGCGGCGAAGCGGGTCAAGGGTGAGTGGAACTCGGCGGCGATTGCCGGCGACATGGCTGCCGGCCTGTATGGGCTGACGCGCCTGGCCGAGAAAATCGAGGATCGCCCGGATAACTCGACGCGCTTCCTGATGATCGGCAGCCAGGAAGTGCCGCCGACCGGCGACGACAAGACGTCGATCATCGTCTCCATGAGCAACAAGCCCGGCGCGCTGCATGAGCTGCTGGTGCCGTTCCACGATAACGGGATTGACCTGACGCGAATCGAGACTCGTCCTTCGCGCAGCGGTAAATGGACTTATGTGTTCTTTATCGACTTCGTCGGCCATCACCGCGACCCTCTGGTCAAGGGTGTGCTCGAGAAAATCAGTCAGGAAGCCGTGGCACTCAAGGTGCTGGGCTCCTACCCGAAAGCGGTTTTGTGAGGCTTTAACATGAGTGGCAACTTCCTCGCCCTGGCGCAGCCGGGCGTGCAACAACTGTCGCCTTACGTTCCGGGCAAGCCTGTGGACGAGTTGGCGCGCGAGTTGAATCTGGATCCGTCGAAGATCGTAAAGCTGGCCAGTAACGAAAACCCGATGGGCCCAAGCCCCAAGGTACTGGCTGCGATTCGTGAGGCGCTGGCCGAACTGACCCGTTATCCCGATGGTAACGGCTTTGAACTCAAGTCCCTGCTGGCGAAAAACTGCCGCGTTGATATCAACCAGGTAACCCTGGGTAACGGCTCCAACGATATTCTGGAGCTGGTCGGCCGCGCCTATCTGGCGCCGGGCCTGAACGCGGTATTCAGCGAGCACGCGTTTGCGGTCTATCCGATCGTCACTCAGGCCGTTGGCGCCGAGGCGCGTGTGATTCCTGCGAAAGACTGGGGTCATGACCTGCCAGCCATGCTGGCGGCCATCGATGGCAATACTCGTGTTGTGTTTATCGCCAACCCGAACAACCCGACCGGCACCTGGTTCAGCGCCGAGGTGCTGGATAACTTCCTGCAGGACGTGCCGGAGCATGTACTGGTGGTGCTGGACGAGGCGTACATCGAGTACGCCGAAGGCAGCGACTTGCCGGACGGCCTGGACTTCCTCGCGGCTTATCCGAACCTGCTGGTCTCGCGCACCTTCTCCAAGGCTTATGGCCTGGCGTCGCTGCGGGTCGGTTACGGCTTGTCCACTGCGGTGGTAGCCGATGTGTTGAACCGTGTGCGCCAGCCATTCAACGTCAACAGCCTCGCACTGGCGGCGGCTTGCGCTGCGGTGCAGGACGCCGAGTACTTGGAAGAAGGCCGTCGCCTCAACGAAAGCGGCATGCTGCAATTGCAGGAAGGCTTCCGTGAGCTGGGCCTGGGCTGGATTCCGTCCAAGGGCAACTTCATCTGCGTCGACCTCGGCCAAGTGGCGGCTCCTGTGTTCCAGGGCTTGCTGCGCGAGGGTGTGATCGTGCGTCCGGTGGCCAACTACGGCATGCCGAACCACCTGCGCATCACCATCGGTCTGCCTGCTGAAAACAGCCGCTTCCTCGAAGCGCTGGCCAAGGTTCTGGCTCGTGGTTGATGTCACTGCATTGCAACCTGCTGTACCTATGATCGGTCGCCTGGTGGTGGTCGGTCTGGGATTGATCGGTGGCTCCTTTGCGAAGGGCCTGCGGGAAAGCGGCCTGTGTGGCGAAGTGGTCGGTGTGGACCTGGACCCGCAATCGCGCAAGTTGGCGGTGGAGTTGGGTGTGGTGGACCGTTGCGAGGCTGATCTCGCTGTAGCCTGCCAGGGCGCGGATGTCATTCAGCTGGCGGTGCCGATCCTGGCCATGGAGAAGTTGCTGGCGCTGTTGGCCGGCATGGATCTGGGCCAGGCAATCCTGACCGATGTCGGCAGTGCCAAGGGCAATGTGGTGCGTGCGGCGCGGCTGGCCTTTGGTGGCATGCCTGCGCGGTTTGTGCCTGGGCATCCGATTGCCGGGTCCGAGCAGAGCGGGGTGGAGGCGTCCAATGCGCAGCTGTTCCGTCGCCATAAAGTGATTCTGACACCGCTGGATGAAACCGATCCTGCGGCACTGGCCGTGGTGGATCGGCTCTGGCGCGAGCTGGGGGCGGATGTCGAGCATATGCAGGTCGAGCGCCACGATGAAGTGCTGGCAGCGACCAGCCATCTGCCGCATTTGCTCGCATTTGGCCTGGTGGATTCGCTGGCCAAGCGCAACGAGAACCTCGAGATTTTCCGCTACGCCGCCGGTGGTTTCCGCGACTTTACCCGGATCGCCGGTAGTGATCCGGTGATGTGGCACGACATCTTCCTTGCCAACCGCGATGCGGTGTTGCGCACCCTGGACACGTTCCGCAGCGACCTCGACGCCTTGCGCGACGCGGTCGATGCTGGCGACGGGCACCAGTTGTTGGGCGTGTTCACCCGTGCGCGGGTGGCGCGGGAGCATTTCAGCAAGATTCTGGCGCGTCGGGCTTATATGGATGCTGCAGTAAACGCGGATGACCTGGTGTTTCTCGCCAGTCCCGGTGGCCGCTTGAGCGGGCAGATCCGCGTGCCTGGGGATAAGTCGATCTCCCATCGCTCGATCATGCTCGGTTCTCTGGCGGCCGGTGTCACTGAAGTCGAAGGTTTTCTGGAGGGTGAGGACGCCCTGGCGACCTTGCAGGCGTTCCGCGACATGGGCGTGGTGATTGAAGGCCCGCACCATGGGCGCGTCACCATCCACGGGGTTGGCCTGCATGGCTTGAAGCCGGCGCCAGGTCCGATCTATCTGGGTAACTCCGGCACCTCCATGCGGTTGTTGTCCGGTTTGCTGGCGGCCCAGCGCTTCGACAGTGTGTTGACGGGTGACGCCTCGCTGTCCAAGCGCCCGATGAATCGCGTGGCCAAGCCATTGCGCGCAATGGGTGCGGTGATCGAGACCGGGCCGGAAGGGCGTCCGCCGCTGACCATTCGTGGCGGCCAGGCACTCAAGGGGCTGACCTACGCATTGCCGATGGCCAGCGCTCAGGTCAAGTCCTGCCTGTTGTTAGCCGGGTTGTATGCCGAGGGTAAAACCTCGATTACCGAACCGGCGCCGACCCGCGACCATACCGAGCGGATGTTGCGTGGTTTTGGGTATCCGGTGGACGTGGCGGGCGCTACGGCTTCGGTCGAGTCGGGCCATGCGTTGACCGCGACCCATATTGAGGTGCCTGGGGATATTTCCTCCTCGGCGTTCTTTCTGGTGGCGGCTTCAATCGCCGAAGGCTCCGAGCTGTTGCTTGAACATGTGGGTATCAATCCGACCCGTACCGGCGTGATCGATATCCTGCGACTGATGGGCGCGGACATCACCTTGGAAAACCAACGGGAAGTGGGTGGTGAGCCGGTCGCTGATTTGCGTGTTCGTGCGGCGCCGTTGAAGGGGATCGAGATTCCTGAAGCCCTGGTCCCGCTGGCTATCGATGAGTTCCCGGTGTTGTTCGTGGCTGCGGCGTGCGCCGAAGGCCGGACGGTATTGCGTGGGGCAGAGGAGCTGCGGGTCAAGGAGTCCGACCGGATCCAGGTCATGGCCGACGGTCTGCTTGCGCTGGGCGTGAAGTGTGAACCGACACCTGATGGGATTATTATTGATGGTGGCGCGATCGGCGGTGGTGAAGTCCACGCCCATGGCGATCACCGGATTGCCATGGCCTTCAGCGTGGCTTCCCTGCGAGCGGCTGCGCCGATTCGTATCCATGACTGTGCCAACGTGGCTACGTCTTTTCCGAATTTTCTTACACTGTGTGCCCATGTCGGCATCCGTGTTGCCCAAGAGGCTCAATTGTGAATATCAAAGCACCGGTGATTACCATCGACGGGCCAAGTGGCTCGGGCAAGGGCACGATCGCCGGCATCCTGGCCAAGCGCCTGGGCTGGTGCCTGCTGGATTCCGGGGCGCTGTACCGCTTGCTGGCCTTTGCCGCCCGCAACCATGGCGTCGACCTGACCAACGAAGAATCGCTGAAGCTGCTGGCTGCGCATCTTGACGTGCAGTTCGTCGGGGCGACCGAAGGTCATCCCCAGCGCATCATCCTGGAAGGGGACGATGTGACCGACGACCTGCGCAACGAGCAGGTTGGCTCCTGGGCTTCCCAGGTCGCCGCATTGCCGGCGGTGCGCGATGCTTTGCTGCAGCGCCAGCGGGCTTTCCAGGAACCGCCGGGTCTGGTGGCCGATGGCCGCGACATGGGCACGGTGGTCTTCCCCGAGGCGCCGCTGAAGATTTTCCTCACGGCCAGCGCCGAGGAGCGGGCCCGTCGCCGTTACTTGCAGTTGAAGGGCAAAGTCGATGGTGTTAGTCTGTCGAGTCTGCTAGATGAGATCCGTGCACGCGATGAGCGTGATACCCAGCGTGCGGTAGCCCCGCTCAAGCCGGCGGCTGACGCCATACAGCTGGATTCCACGGAGTTGTCCATCGAGCAGGTGCTGGAACGCATCTTGAGTGAGATCGCCATTCGCGATATCGCCGGGTGACCAAGAAGGCCGCAGGGGACCAGTCATAGTCCTGTGGTGCTTCTTTTAATTGAAACTGACCCACACCGTCTGGGGTGTGGAGATGGGCGTATTCTTCGCCCTTATCAACAGGAATTAAAATGAGCGAAAGCTTTGCGGAACTCTTTGAAGAAAGCCTAAAAACCCTGAACCTTCAGGCAGGCTCCATCATCACCGGTGTTATCGTTGATATCGATTACCAAGCTCGCTGGGTAACCGTTCACGCTGGTCTGAAGTCTGAAGCTCTGATCCCGCTGGAACAGTTCTACAACGATGCTGGTGACCTGACTATCAATGTCGGTGACGAAGTTCACGTTGCTCTGGACTCGGTTGAAGACGGTTTCGGTGAAACCAAGCTGTCCCGTGAAAAAGCCAAGCGCGCTGAATGCTGGATTGTTCTCGAAGCAGCCTTCGCAGCTGAAGAAGTGGTCAAGGGCGTTATCAACGGTAAGGTTAAAGGCGGCTTCACTGTCGACGTTAACGGCATCCGTGCGTTCCTGCCAGGTTCTTTGGTCGACGTTCGTCCTGTGCGCGACACCACGCACCTGGAAGGCAAGGAACTCGAATTCAAGGTCATCAAGCTCGACCAGAAGCGCAACAACGTTGTCGTTTCCCGTCGCAGCGTGCTGGAAGCAGAGAACTCCGCCGAGCGTGAAGCTCTGCTGGAATCCCTGCAGGAAGGCCAACAAGTCAAAGGTATCGTCAAGAACCTCACCGATTACGGCGCATTCGTCGATCTGGGTGGCGTCGATGGCCTGCTGCACATTACCGACATGGCTTGGAAGCGTATCAAGCATCCATCGGAAATCGTCAACGTTGGCGACGAGATCGATGTCAAGGTTCTGAAGTACGATCGTGAGCGCAACCGTGTTTCCCTGGGCTTGAAGCAGCTGGGCGAAGATCCATGGGTCGCTATCAAGGCTCGTTACCCAGAAAGCACTCGCGTAACCGCGCGTGTTACCAACCTGACCGACTACGGCTGCTTCGCAGAGCTGGAAGAAGGCGTGGAAGGCCTGGTACACGTTTCCGAAATGGACTGGACCAACAAGAACATCCACCCTTCGAAAGTCGTACAAGTCGGCGACGAAGTGGAAGTTATGGTTCTGGACATCGACGAAGAGCGTCGTCGTATCTCCCTCGGCATCAAGCAGTGCAAATCTAACCCATGGGAAGATTTCTCTGGCCAGTTCAACAAGGGCGATAAAATCTCCGGCACCATCAAGTCGATCACCGATTTCGGTATCTTCATTGGTCTGGACGGCGGCATCGACGGTCTGGTTCACCTGTCCGACATCTCCTGGAACGAAGTTGGCGAAGAAGCTGTTCGTCGTTTCAAGAAGGGCGACGAGCTGGACACCGTTATCCTGTCGGTTGACCCAGAGCGCGAGCGCATCTCCCTGGGTATCAAGCAACTGGAAAGCGATCCGTTCTCCGAGTACGTTCAAGAGAACGACAAAGGCGCAATCGTTAAAGGCATCGTGAAGGAAGTTGACGCTAAAGGCGCCATCATCACTCTGGCCGACGATATCGAAGCGACTCTGAAAGCCTCCGAAATCAGCCGTGACCGCGTTGAAGACGCGCGCAACGTTCTGAAAGAAGGCGAAGAAGTAGAAGCCAAGATCATCAGCGTTGACCGCAAGAGCCGCGTAATCCAGCTCTCCATCAAGTCGAAAGACGATGCTGAAGAGAAAGAAGCCATCCAGAGCCTGCGCGACAAGCCAGCTACCTCTGAGCCTTCTGCTGGTCCTACCACTCTGGGTGACCTGCTGCGTGCACAAATGGAAAAGCAGAACTAAGTTCTGTCAGACCATAGAAAAAGGGCGACTTCGGTCGCCCTTTTTTGTGCCTGGGATTTAGTGTTGTGCGCAGCGTCGCCTTGGTGTTCTGCAGGTGGAACGCTGTGGTCGCGCTGGCAGCGCATCGGCTCCTGCAGGCTCTATCTGGCAGTGATCGCCGTGGAGTGGCTTCAGTGAAGCTGAGCGGCGGCTAGCGGCCGTGCGGCGCAATGCCAACTCTCATCGAGTTACGCTCCAACTCTTTGAATATAAGTCAATACTTGGGCTGTTCAAATTCCTCCGGTCATGCTAAAACCTTCGAAGCGCTTTTCCTAGCTGCTTGAAAAAGAAGGGAAAAATATGACGAAGTCGGAGTTGATCGAACGAATTGTCACCCATCAAGGGCTGCTCTCATCCAAGGATGTGGAGCTGGCCATCAAGACCATGCTTGAGCAGATGTCCCAATGTCTGGCTACCGGCGATCGGATTGAAATTCGTGGGTTTGGTAGCTTCTCGCTGCACTATCGTGCGCCTCGTGTGGGTCGCAACCCAAAAACCGGGCAGTCCGTCAGCCTTGACGGCAAGTTCGTGCCTCATTTCAAGCCGGGCAAGGAATTGCGCGATCGGGTGAACGAAGACGAAGAAGAAAGCGTCTGAGTGTTTTTGGGGTAGGAGAAGGTTATGCGTGGGGTTAAGCGCGTTGTTCTGGTGCTGGCTATGCTAATTGTCGTGCTGGCAGTGTTGGGGTTCGTGCTGGAAAACCAGCAGGGCGCGTCTCTTTCATTCCTGGGTTGGGTGACCGGGCAGATGCCGGTGTCGGTGTTTGTGGTCGTGGCCTTGATAATTGGAATGCTGCTGGGCCCGCTGTTTAGTGTCATCGTTGGGTGGGGCCGACGTCAAAAGTCCATGCCCGCAAGGCGTGGGTAGAGCTTCCATGGTTATTGTGTCACTCGCGAGCCGTTCGTCGGATTTTTCTGGTGCGGTGCGCATCAGTTACGTCGAGTGATCGGCATGTGGTAAGTCCGGCGGTACCACTGACTATTGTCTCGCGGCTACGAAATTTGCTTTTCTGTCCTTCTCGGACGGCCTATATAAGGGTTGCCCCTATCTGTGCAGGAAGACTCCTACAGATATGTCAAGACTTGTAATATGTCAGTGAGATGGCAAAATGGAATCTGTTCTCGATAACAGGCATTTTGTGCGCTAAAGTCCGGCAGCGACGCTGGGTTTTTTCGGCCATATAACTAAAATAAAAATACACAATCTTGTCTGCATAACGAGCCCGCAGTTTCTCTTTGAAGGCAGGTTTTTGTTGTGAGTAGTAGCTTCCGTGCTCCCCCGGTTCGATCGTCCGACGAAATTGATTTTGTGCGACTTTTCGCGTCTGTCTGGCAACAAAAAAAACTTCTGCTTTTCGTCACTCTCGGGGCGGGATTGATTGCGGCGTCCTACGCATTTTTAGCTGCCCCTGTATATAAGGTCAGCACGGTTTTGCGGCCTGCGGCGATTAATGATTTGGATGCGCTAAATCGATCAGAGATATATCAGCTTCCTCCGGCTGACGCGCTCCTCAAAGTGGGCGCAGCGCTCGACTCTTATGATACGCGCCTGAGCTATTTCAAGAAAAACCAGAAGCTTTTCGAGAAATTTGTTCGTCCTGGGCAGACTCTGGAGCAGAGTTTTCAGGAGTTCAATCATGACTCTATTCGTTTGATTCTTCCTGATGCAGATAAGAAAAATTCGCTGAGTTCCTACATCAAGCTCGAGATGATGTATCCGAAAGGCGTCGACGGCGTCTCTATTCTTAATGGCTTTGTCGACTACGCTATCGAAAGTGAGCGCGAACGCGTCACGGCTGATTTGAATGTGATCGTTAAAAACCGTTTGAGGGAGCTTAAAGGCAAGCTCGATTCGGCTCGTTCAAACTACGATATTGAAAAAGAAGCCAAAATAGCGTCATTGCGAGAAGCTGACTCGTTGAAACGCGCGCAATTGCAGGATGAATTGAAGGCGCTGCGTTCGCAGTTGAAAACCTTGCGTAGCGACCGTATTGCTCAGCTGAATGAGGCTATAGGGATTGCCCGTTCCCTGGGCATTCAAAAGCCGGCTACGCCTTCTTCACTTGGTGAATCGGCCGTGACGAACGCTGGTAGCGTGATGCGTACTGAGGTGAACAACCAGCAGATCCCACTTTATTTTATGGGGGTAGATGCGCTTAAGGCTGAGCTTGCTGCATTGCAGTCACGCAAGTCGGATGATTTTACCGAGTCGCGCATCGCTCAAATCGCCAGGGAGCTTCAGTTGCTCGCATCCAACCGAGAGATTGAGGTCCTGGATGCTCGAAAAAATGAAGATATCTTTCTTGCGGGCGTTCAACCGTTGAGAACAGAGATTTTCCGTTTGAGTAGCCTGAATATCGACCTGGCGAAGCTGCGGCTGGTGAGTATTGACCAGCAGGCCCTTGAGCCGTTGGTTCCGTCGAGCCCGAATCGTCCATTGATCATTTTTCTTGGCCTGCTCCTGGGGGCGATTGTCGCGATTGGTATTGCGTTGGTCAGGCAGGCGTTACGTGCTGCTCGCGACAATGCAGAGCGCGATGGGCACGAGCCGGCAGGCTCACTTCTCCATTCGGTCGCTCAGTTGGATCGGCAACAAGAGCCTGGCAATAAGTTAAACCGAAAATAACTCCAAGGCCGTGAAGCTTTTGGCTTCACGCGTTTTCCCCTCGGGGCCGTATTTCTTGCTTTCATACGGAACCTGCATTACGTGCTTGCGCAACTGTGAACCGCCGAGGGGCATTCCTGGGTGGTTTCTCGGCTATCAAAAGTTACTAAGACTTTGCGTCGAGTCTTCATGGCGTTTCGGCATTTGATCTTTGTTTACTTGTGCGGGCGTCAAGCGTCCTGCACAGGTTTGTATTGTTGGTTTAATAGTTGATGGTGCACCGCCTAATACGGTTTGATGTGGATTTTTATGTGCGGTCTCCAGGTTAATGGCTTATGGCTAGTATTGGTTCGGAATTTGATAAGGGCGTACCGTTCGGCCAGGTCGGTCGTGCAGGGTGCGCCGGCGATTAGCAACGAGCTGCATGGCACAGTCGAGCGTGGGCCCAATTGCGATCTCGGATAGGTCGGGTTCCTGTGGGGCAATAACCAAAAGCCCAATTTCAATGAGAGGTTGCGACGCACCATTGCGGTGAAGCGGCTCACCGCAAATGTTGCGGTAAAACCTTGTCCTGTCCTGAACTGAGGGGGGGATGATGGGGTCTCATGGGGCGTGTGGTTGAGCCAGCCAGGCGTTATGTTGGCACGCTTGTTGATGATATGCTGCGCTGCAAAGCAGAGGCGGTTGCAGTTGGAGCGGCGAAAACTCGCTTGCGCGTAATCGGTAGGTCAGGCAGGGGCATGGCAGCGTTGCTGGTTTCCAGACTGATTCTCTGACTAAATAATGATATGGAATCGTTGGTAATCTAATGACTTTAAAGATCTTGAGTGTTTTCGGTACGCGACCGGAAGCTATAAAAATGGCTCCATTAGCTTTAGCGTTGAATGCAGATGAGCGTTTTGAGGCCAAAATCTGCGTCACGGGTCAACACCGTGAAATGCTGGATCAAGTGTTAGAGTTATTTAAACTTGAACCTGACTTTGATCTTAATATCATGAAGTCGGGTCAAGACCTTACCGACGTGACAACTGGTATTCTTCAGGGAATGAAAGAGGTCTTCCGGACTTATCGGCCGGATATTGTCTTGGTGCATGGTGATACCGCTACGACCTTTGCAACTACATTGGCGGCGTACTATCAGCAAATTCCTGTGGCTCATATCGAAGCTGGGCTTCGCACCGGAAATTTATATTCTCCCTGGCCGGAAGAGGCCAATCGAAAGTTGACGGGAGCACTCGCGCTTCTTCACTTCGCTCCTACTGAACGATCGCAACAGAATTTACTGCGTGAAGGGGTGTCACCTGACGCGATTCATGTGACTGGGAATACTGTAATCGACGCTCTGCTTGAGGTCGTACAGAAGCTCGAGACCAATGACCAGTTAAAACAGAAGTTCTCCGAGCAGTTCGCATTTTTACCTGCTCAACGCCGCGTCATCCTTGTGACAGGGCATCGGCGTGAAAGCTTCGGCGATGGATTCGAAAGGATCTGCAGTTCGTTGGCTTCGATTGCCCATGAGTTTGATGATGTGGAGATCGTGTACCCCGTTCATTTGAATCCAAATGTCCTGTGAACCGGTCAACCGTTTGTTGGCTGGTATAAAAAATATTCACCTCATCGAACCATTGGATTATCTACCTTTTGTCTATTTGATGAATCGGTCGTACTTGATTCTGACGGACTCCGGTGGTGTGCAGGAAGAGGCACCTTCTTTGGGCAAGCCCGTGCTGGTCATGCGGGACACTACCGAGCGGCCTGAGGCGATTGAGGCGGGTACCGTCAGATTGGTCGGTACAGAGAAGGACAAGATAGTTCACCACTTGCGTGAGCTTTTACTTGATCAGAAGGCTTACGAGGAGATGAGCGTTGCTCATAATCCTTATGGTGACGGTCACGCCTGCATGCGTATTGTTAATGCTCTAGCCACTTTCAAAAATTAAGGTTTGGTCATGGATTTTTCCACTATTTCTGTAATTGGTTTGGGCTATATCGGTTTGCCAACCGCAGCCGTTTTTGCTGCGCGAAAGTTAAAGGTCATTGGTGTCGACGTTAATCAAAAGGCCGTCGATACGATCAACGGCGGACAGATTCATATCGTTGAGCCTGATTTGGACATAGTCGTGCACGCGGCCGTGACCGAGGGGTATCTGCGCGCCAGTACACGACCTGAGCCGGCGGACGCCTTCTTGATTGCGGTGCCCACTCCTTTCAAGGATGGTCATGCTCCGGACCTTTCTTACATTGAGTCCGCAAGCAAATCCATTGCGCCAGTATTGAAAAAGGGTGATCTGGTCATCCTCGAGTCCACTTCTCCCGTGGGTGCGACTGAAAAGATGTCGGCATGGCTGGCTGAAGCACGCCCTGACCTGACGTTCCCGCAGACCCATGGCGAGGCGTCGGACATTCGCGTGGCTCACTGCCCTGAGCGCGTGCTTCCCGGCCACGTGTTGCGTGAGTTGGTACAGAATGATCGCGTCATCGGCGGGATGACCCCCAAGTGCTCAGAAGCCGCGACACGTCTGTATAAATTGTTTGTAGAGGGCGAGTGCATTATCACCAACGCCCGAACAGCAGAAATGTGCAAGTTGACCGAGAACAGCTTTCGCGATGTGAATATTGCCTTCGCGAACGAATTGTCGATGATATGCGATAAGTTCGATGTCGATGTGTGGGAGCTTATCAAGCTCGCCAACCGGCACCCTCGCGTCAATATCCTCCAACCAGGACCTGGCGTGGGTGGGCATTGCATCGCCGTCGACCCTTGGTTCATCGTGAGTCAGGCTGAAGGCCAGGCGAAACTGATCCAAACTGCACGTGAAGTCAATGACTCAAAACCGTCGTGGGTTATGGAGAAAGTTGATGCTGCTGTGGCCGATCATCTGTCGAGTCACCCCGGGAAGGCGGAAAAAGACATTGTTATCGCGTGCTTCGGCCTGGCATTCAAACCTGATATTGACGACCTGCGGGAAAGTCCATCTCTGGAAATTACGAAAAATATCTCAAGCCGGCACGCCGGGAAGGTTATTGTCGTAGAACCTAATATTGATTCTCTGCCTGCGACGTTGCCGAACGCTGAGTTGTGCACAATAGAAGAAGCGTTTGAGCGCGCGGATGTCTTGTTGTTACTGGTGGATCACAAGCCATTCAAAAGTGTTCCTTCTTCACTTCTCGAGGGTCGCCGGATTGTTGATACCCGGGGAATCTGGCTTGTATGAAAATTCTTCCGGTTATTATGTCTGGAGGCTCGGGAACGAGACTCTGGCCGCTTAGCAGAACTCTTTACCCGAAGCAGTTTCTGGCAATTTCGGGGCGGGAGACGTTGTTTCAGCAGGCGATTGCCCGACTGTTGAAGATTGACGGTCAAGGCTCGGATTTATTGGCTCCATGCATCGTTGCCAACGATGAGCATCGTTTCCTGTGTCTCGACCAGATCCGGGAAATGAACGTTTCTAAAGCTGTTGTCATTCTTGAACCGGTAGGACGCAATACGGCCCCTGCGCTTACGTTGGCGGCGCTTTATGCGCGCGATGAGGTGGGAGAGGAGATTGACCCGGTTCTGGTCGTTGTCCCGGCCGACCAGATGATTCTCGATATTCAAGCTTTTACTGACACGGTCAGTAAAGCGGTCGATGTTGCGAAAGACGGCAGCATTGTGATCTTGGGGATTACGCCTGATCGCCCTGAGACGGGTTATGGTTATATCCACTCGGCAGATCCCTCTACCGTCAAGAGGGTGGATGCGTTTGTTGAAAAGCCTGAGCGGACAACCGCAGAAAAATACCTGGAAGATGGAAGCTATTTCTGGAATAGCGGTATTTTTGTGCTGCGCGCGTCAGTATGGTTGAAAGCACTGGGCGCGTTCAGAAGTGACATCTTCGATGCCACTGAGGCCGCGTGGAAGGGCCGAGTTGAAGATAATGGGTTTATTCGACCACAACTTGACGCGTTTTCCCTGATACCGCCTGAGTCGATTGACTATGCCGTGATCGAGCATTGCGCGAAAACGCCTTCAGCTGGCCTGACGTTGAAAATGCTCACGATGGATGCCGGTTGGTCTGATCTTGGAGCATGGGATGCTGTTTGGCGTTCGAGTGAAAAGGACGAAAAACAAAACGCTACCCATGGCGACGTAATAATAGACTCCAGCTCCAATACATTGGTTTACGCCTCTCACCGTTTGGTAACGGCCGTGGGGCTTGAAAATATTGTTATCGTCGAGACGCCTGATGCCGTATTGGTTGCGGATAAAGATCGTAGCCAGGGTGTGAAGGCTATTGTCGAAGCGTTGAATATCAAGGCCAGGCCAGAATCAAAGCTTCATCGTCGTGTTCATCGCCCATGGGGCTGGTACGACAGCATAGATTCGGGCTCGCGCTTTCAGGTGAAGCGGATATTGGTGAAGCCGAAAGCAACCTTGAGTTTGCAGAAGCATTACCATCGGGCGGAGCATTGGATTGTTGTGTCTGGCACCGCTGAAGTCACCTGTGAAGATCGTGTTTTTCAGCTGAACGAAAACCAGAGTACTTATATCCCTATTGGCCATGTTCATCGCCTTTCCAATCCTGGCACCATTCCTCTTGAGATCATAGAGGTGCAGTCGGGAACGTACTTGGGTGAGGATGATATTGTTCGATTTGACGATACCTATGGACGTGTTTAAGGCTTAAATTTTTAGGAGTTGTACAGATGCAGAAGCATGCGCTGGTTACTGGTGTTACAGGTCAGGATGGGGCTTACCTTGTCGAACTGCTGCTGTCCAAGGGTTATAAGGTCTATGGCGCCTATCGCCGCACAAGTTCTGTAAGTTTCTGGCGATTAGAGGAACTTGGTGTTTTTGGGCATGATGATCTTCATCTTGTCGAATTTGATTTGACTGATCTCTCCGGAACTATTCGTTTAATTCAGAATTGCGCCCCGGACGAGGTTTATAACCTGGCGGCTCAAAGCTTCGTAGGCGTTTCCTTCGATCAGCCAATTACAACCGCGCAGATTACCGGAGTCGGTGCGCTTAATTTGCTCGAAGCGATCCGAATAGTAAATCCGAAGATTCGTTTTTATCAAGCTTCGACATCTGAAATGTTTGGGCTGGTACAGGCTGTTCCTCAATCTGAAAGCACGCCTTTCTACCCACGCAGCCCTTACGGTGTTGCGAAGTTGTTTGCGCATTGGACAACCATCAACTATCGCGAATCATATGATATTTTTGCCACCAGCGGCATTCTGTTCAATCATGAGTCTCCGCTGCGAGGAAAAGAGTTTGTTACTCGTAAAATTACCGATGCTGTCGCCAGTATCGAAATGGGCGAGCAGCAAGTGCTGGAACTCGGAAACATGGATGCCAAGCGAGACTGGGGTTTCGCTAAAGAGTATGTAGATGGCATGCACCGGATGTTGCAGATCGACACACCGGAAACATTTGTGCTTGCTACCAACCGTACTGAAACCGTTCGTGATTTTGTTGCCATGAGCTTCAAGGCCGTAGGGGTTGATATCGATTGGTCTGGAAGCGGCGAGAACGAATTCGGCGTTGACCGGCGTACCGGCATCACCCGGGTAAAAGTTAACCCACGCTTCTATCGACCCGCGGAAGTCGAGTTGTTGATTGGCGACGCTTCGTTTGCAAAAGAGCGGTTAGGCTGGAAACCAGAAACGACGCTGGAGCAACTGTGCCAGCTGATGGTTGAAGCTGACTTGAGAAGGGTTCGCAATGGCACTTCAAAGTAAAGATCGGACAGTACTGATTACAGGGCTCTCGGGTTTTACTGGAAAGCATTTGGCGCAAAGCCTCACCAAGGCCGGCTGGCGGGTTGCCGGCCTTGGTGGGGAGCGCCTGGCCTGTGAGTTTGACCACTTGGATGCGGACCTGAATGACACGGCGCGACTCAGTGGTTGGATAAAGCAGGTTCAGCCCACCCATGTCATTCACTTGGCCGCGCTGGCGCATGTCACCAGCAGCGATGCCTTGTCATATTACCGAGTCAATGTATTGGGTACAGAAAGCCTTCTTAATGCGATTAAGGAGGCTGAGGTGGTCGTTGAAAAAATCATCATTGCGAGCAGTGCAAACATTTACGGGAACGCTATTTCATCGCCCATTTCAGAAAGCAGTGAACCGCAGCCCGTTAATCATTACGCACTGAGCAAGCTGACGATGGAGGCCCTTGTCCGCAAGTGGTTTTCTCGTATGCCTATATTGGTGGTACGGCCATTCAATTACACTGGACCCGGCCAATCGGAGTCATTCGTTTTCTCCAAGATCGTGGGCGCATTTGCCCGTGGAGAAAAGGAGCTCAGATTGGGCAATCTGGATGTATCCCGCGACTTGTCTGATGTCGGTTTTGTGGTGGAGGCCTATTCAAGGCTGTTGACGTCCAATCAACGTGGTGAGTTTATAAATATCTGCTCGGGGCGCAGCATTTCCTTACTGAGCGTGATTGATGAAATGGAACAGATTGCAGGTTATCGGCCAACGATAACAGTTGATCCTGCCTTTGTCAGGGAAGATGAAGTTAAAGAGCTTTATGGTAGTCCGGCTAAGCTCTTTGATGTGGTAGGTGAAATTAATGTGCCTAGTTTGCACGATACATTGCTGTCAATGTATCAGCAGAAGGCACGTGTTTAATACGGTTGGCAAGTAACGGGTTGGTGCACTGTGCGTATATGTTTTTTTGCTAATATGTCCGCTCACGCTAATTGGCGCGAGATGTTTGATAAAGTTGAGTTTTATCGGGTTGATATTCGAATTCTCAAGGAGCTCGGACACGAAGTCGTTCTGTCTGGGACGCCGGGCACTCTAGATTGGAAGGCCGATCTCTATTTTTGCTGGTGGTGGGGGCATTCACCATTTCCGTTGCTCGCCGGAAAGCTACGTCGTCGTCCGGTGATCGTAACTGGCGCTTTTGACTACTCCACCTGCAGGAAGGAAATTCCGGGTCTTTGCTATCTGGATCGCCCATTATGGCAGAAGGCGGTACTGCGCACCTCGTTGTTATTAGCCGATCGAAACTTGTTTATCTCACGCTCCGAGTGTGAAGAGGTTACATCTAACCTGCCGGTTAGGAACCCGGTGTACGCGACGCTGGCGATTGATACGGATTACTATTCTCCTGGCGAGCTTTCAGCGGTCGAATCGGATTATTTTTTTACAGTGACCTGGACAAGTCGTACAAACGCCATTCGTAAGGGACTCATTCCGACGATAGAAGCGTTCGCAAAAGTTTCGTCTCATTCAAGTCATCTTCGACTTGTCGTTGCTGGTAAGCACGGCGATTACCTGCAGGAACTAAAAGATTTGGCGCAGCGCCTGGGTGTAGCAGACAAGGTGGAGTTTGTCGGGATGATTTCCGATGAGGAGAAATTGCATCATTACAGGAATTGCCTGGCTTATGTTCAACCGACACTCTATGAAGGTTTTGGACATGCGATCGGCGAAGCGCTGGCGTGTGGCGCGCGGGTAATCACCTCGCCACGGGGCGCGGTGCCGGAAGTCGCAGGCGACTTCGCTTACTGGGTTCAGCCAGATAGCCAGGAGGAAATTGCAGCGGCCATGGCGGCAGTTGTGGCGACACCGGTTTGTGCTGAAGACGCCAAAGCCAGGCATCAGTGGATTTCCTCGAATTATTCCATCGCGGCCCGTCGTGTGGCGCTTAAGAGTGTTCTGGATTCCTTATCACCGGTGAAATAAATGAGAGCGTCGTTGAGAATATTTATAAAGGTTGATGGCGGTACCGTGTGTTGAATCGTCTGATCGGCATGTTTGAGAACTCAAAGCTTTTGCAGCTTATTGTTATTACGGCCTGTATTCAGGGTGGCGTAATAATAAGTCAGTTTTTAATCACGCCTTGGGTTGATCCTTCAGTGGTCGGTACGGTGCGCTCGCTGGAAACAATTATCGCACTGGTGGTACTTGCGGGCAGTTTGGGCATGCAGAGTATCGCTATCCGCGACACCGCGGCGAGCAATGGTGTTTTTCACCAAAGTGAAGTGCTTCGCCAGGTTTTTTTGTTAGTTGCGATGGCTTCAGGTGTAGTGATCTCAGGGGTATATATAGCGCATGAGTTTTTATTCACTTCAGTGATCAGTTCATATGTTTTTAATGCCTGTGGCCTGGTCCTGCTAACTAATCTGCTTCGTGTGACTACGGGATTTGCCCAAGGTGCGAAGGCAATGCGCGAAATCTATTTCGTGCTGATGCTGGTTACGTCCATTGGCGTTATTATGCATGTTGTATTGACGAAACTGTTTGGCATCAAAGGGTGGATGGTCGCTCGTTACATTGGAGAGTTTTCCTGTCTTGCTGCGATATGGTGGAAGCTACGAGCTCATATTGTGCTGGCGTTGGATTTTCGTTGTGTGAATCGCAGCGCATTGGTGGCTAGCGCCAAGTCCGGGGCGATTAACAATGCAGGTCTATTTGTTCGTTTGTTAGTGGACAGTTTGCCTGTTTTGATGTTGACCGCCTATCATGTAAAAGCTGATGAAATTGGATTTTTTGGTATTGCCATATTGAGTCTCATACTTGGTTTACTTCCGTTGGCAATAATTGCGCAAAGGGCGTTGCCGGACTTGGTAGAAGTAATCAATAATAAAAGTGAGCTCCGCGACAGGTATCACGCACTTTCCAAAAGCATGTTGAAGATTTCGTCTACGGTTGCACTGTTGCTAATTTCAGTCTCTACAGTGTGGGCGTTGTTTGTTGGTGGTGCTTATAAGCAGACCGCGATCTATGTAATTGTGCTGGCATTGACCCTGCCGTTGAAGGCCGTTGCACTTACGAGCGGTACGCTACTGGTCGCGTTGCGTATTTTTGGTTTGAGCCTCAAAACCAATATCGTCGAAGGCTTGTTTGTTTTTTTGATTCTATACGTAGGTATCCCCATTTTGGGTGCTTGGTCTGGAGTCCTGGGATATTTCGTTGGTGCTGCGTTATCCTCAGTACTTCTCCTGGTTGCGGTGAGAGCCCGCCTCGCTGAATTATGATCCAAGAGGTGAAAACGTTGGAAAATAAATATACAGAGCAAGAGGGCTTGTTACCCAAACCAGGGAAAGGGGTTTTCGATTGTTTTAGTTTTGGTTTTTTCTTTCTGGTTATATGGTTCGCAGGTGTCATCGTCCCTCTGTATCCCTTTATCATGGGGTTTGACGGGTTTACTCAATATTGGGAGTATCCTTTTTTCGATAAGGACAGCTCTATAGGTTATGCAGTTTTACTGTATGCCGGGACGTTGATTTTCGTTTTGATGGGGTGCTGGCTGGGGCGAAAAACTTATCTTAGTTTTCCCGGTAGAACTCGCAACATCGTAAGCTCAAGGATTTTTTTTCAAAGGGCAGTTATATTTACCTTGGTGGCGTTGCTAGGATTTTTAACTATTCTTTTTATTCTGGGGGGGATATCCGGTTTGCTTCAGGGCGCCAGTGATCGGATAAGGGCGTTTGCAGGGTTAAACGGCCTGTTTCTTCTGGAAAACCTGATGCTTTCTGTCTCGCTTGCCTGGTTCATACGTTTGACGCGTAGTGGAAAAAAATCACGTGCCGAGCGTTTTTGTTTCTGGCTGTACTTTTTGGGCGGGTTATTTATTTGTGCGCTTCAAGGGCAGAAGTCAACAATCTTCATTATCATATTGTCGTTGATTATAGTCCGGCACTATCGTGTCAAGCGTGTCAACCTCGTAAAAGGTGCTGTGCTCGGCGCAGTAATGTTTGTTTCTCTGATGGCTTACCACTTGTTTAAGCAAGAGTATCTCGCAACAGGTAAGTTTTATTTTGTCGACGAAAATCAAGGTGTCTTTTTATCGTTTGTTCATTTTTTAGCGATACAGTTCACGGGTAATTTGATGCAGTTGCAAACAATGACCGTGCTCATAGACGCTATGCCACAGAAGCTAGAGTGGCAAAACGGTTCAATGCTGCTGATGGTCGTATTGATCTTGTTACCTTCGGGGCTTTTTCCTGACAAGCCGCTCACCACTGCCGGCGTATTTACAAGTGCTTTTTGGCCAGATAAATGGCTCACGGAAGGAACGACATTGCCGCCGGGTATATTTGGCGAGATTTATATGAATTTTGGCACCTTAGGCGTATTGTTCGGCGGCTTTTTTATCGGGCTTATAGGTGGGCGGCTTTATGGCGCAGTCGTCTATAACCCTAAAAGTGATAGAGCATTGGGTATCTATGCATTGGCAGTCGCATCCATGCTTCATTTTTTTCGTGGGGAACTGGCTTCGGTCGTTCTTCTCATGGCGTCTATATCGCTTCCTTTTTTATTCTTGAGCTCAAAGCGCGAAGAGCCAGTCAATAACCCAATCTAGAGAAACTGATATGTGCGGAATTTTGGGCTACATTCACAACGGAACGCGGGAATCTATTGACTTCTCTTCAGCGCTTTCGTTTATTCGACGTCGTGGGCCTGATGATCAAGGCGTCTGGGCCGATACCGACGTTGGTGTATGGTTGGGCCAGGTGCGCCTTTCCATTCTCGATACCACTTCCGCCGGTCACCAACCCATGGTCTCTGCCGATGGGCGAGTGGTCATGGTGTTTAACGGTGAAATCTATAACTTTCGGGAGTTAAGGGCTCATCTCGAAGCGGCGGGTGATCATTTTTCCAGCCAGTCCGACTCCGAAGTATTGCTCGCACTGTTCTGTCGTTATGGGATTGAGTGTTTAAACCGCTTGAACGGGATTTTCGCGGTCGTATTCTGGGAACGCGACACTGAAACGCTTTGGGTGGCTCGAGATCAGATGGGCGTCAAACCCCTCTATATCCATTCCAGTGATGGTTGTTTTGCATTTTCAAGTGAAATGAAGGGCTTGATCCGAGGCGGCTTCAGTAAAACTGAAATCGACCCGCAAGCCGTACTCGCGCATCTTGGTTTTCTCTGGTCGCCGGGTGATCGGACGATCGTGCGGGATATCAAAAAGGTTTTACCTGGCCAAGCGTTATGCGTCCGTAATGGGCATATCGAGAAGAGCTGGTTTTACTACGAACTGCCGATTTCCGAGAAACCCCTGACGAAAACGGTTGCTGATGTCGCTGTTGATGTCGCCGATGCCGTCAGGACTGCCGTCCAGCGTCAGTTGGTGTCTGACGTACCCTTGGGTTCATTCTTGTCAGGCGGCTTGGACTCCAGTGCCATCGTCGCGTTTGCAGCGCAGGAAATGCGCGATAAGGGGCGGTTGCAGTGCTTCAGTATCCGTGTAGACAACGGCTCCACTGCGAACGAGGGGTTCGCCGATGACCTTCCGTACGCACAGCGCGTTGCCAAGCATCTGGATGTCGACCTGCATGTCGTAGGCGTCGGCGATGAGATGATGGATCGTCTGCCTGAAATGGTTTATCTGCTCGATGAACCTACGCCGGATCCGGCGGCGCTGAATGCGTTGTTCATCTCGGAACTGGCAAGCCAGAACGGCATCAAGGTTCTGCTGTCGGGTGCCGGGGGAGATGATATTTTCACGGGCTATCGTCGTCATTTCGCGTTGGCGCAAGAGCGTTGGTGGGGCGGAATGCCTCGACCGCTGCGTTCGGTTTTGGCCAGCAGTTCAAACCTGCTTCCTGCATCCTCTCCGCTGTCTCGTCGTCTCGGGAAGGCTTTTCGCTATGCGGACTTGCCTGCTGATGATCGCTTGATCAGTTATTTCCTCTGGCTTGAACCTGAACAGGCGTATGGCCTGTTGGCGCCAGACTTGCGACGCCAGCTGGCGGCCGATGATCTGTTTGCGCCGATGCGAGAAACACTTTCGCGGCTGCCTTCGGATGCCACGCCCCTTGATAAAATGCTCACCCTGGAGTGCAAGCATTTTCTCACCGATCACAATCTCAACTACACCGACAAGATGGGTATGGCGACGGGCGTTGAAGTGCGTGTGCCGCTGCTGGATCTTGACCTGGTCCGCCTGGCTGGCTCATTGCCATCGGATATCAAGCAAAAAGGCCGGGAAGGGAAATGGATTTTCAAGAAGGCCATGGAACCCTATCTGCCTCACGACGTCATCTACCGGCCCAAGACGGGCTTCGGTGTACCGCTTCGCAACTGGTTGCAAGGACGCCTGAAGCCTTTGGTCGATGAGGTGCTTTCTCCTGCATCCCTGCTGAAAAGGGGGATATTCGATCCCAAAGCGGTGGCGCATCTGGTCGAAGCAGATCGTTCAGGCCGGATAGACGCTGCTTATACGTTGTTTGGCATCGTTTGCATGGAACTCTGGTGCAAACAGTATCTGGACGGCGATTTCGCCCTCGACGGTTGAGTGGGCGGCGACGCCACGGCCTTATCCGATGGTAGGATACATAGCTCTATACAAGTTTCTCAGTGATGAGTGAATTTTTAACTTTATTGGTGTGAATGCATGAAGCAGGTTGTTCAGAACATGGCTAGCGGTGAGACGTCATTGGTTAATGCACCCGCTCCCGCCGTTCGTAGTGGCACGCTAAAGATCCATACAACCAATACGCTGATTTCTGCCGGCACGGAACGCATGCTGGTAGGGTTTGGCCGTGCCAACTGGTTGGAAAAAGCTCGCCAGCAACCTGACAAGGTCCGCATGGTTCTGCAAAAGGTCCAGACCGATGGCTTGGCGACAACGGTGGAAGCCGTTCGCTCGAAGCTTGCGCAGCCGTTGCCGCTTGGATACTGCAACGTGGGTGTTGTGGGTGCCGTGGGCAATGATGTGTCCGGGTTCAAGCCGGGCGACCGTGTGGTTTCCAATGGTCCTCATGCCGATATCGTTGTTGTTCCCAAGAATCTGTGTGCCTTGATTCCGGACTCGGTCAGCGACGAAGCCGCTTCGTTTACCGTGCTTGCCAGCATCGGCTTGCAGGGCATTCGTCTGGCTCAGCCGACATTGGGGGAAACCTTTGTAGTCACCGGCGTAGGCCTGATCGGACTGATGACGGTCCAGCTCCTGCGGGCTCAAGGCTGCCGGGTACTTGCCGTTGACTTCGATGAGCAAAAGCTGGCATTGGCTCGCAGTTATGGCGCCGAAACCTGCAACCCCGGCAAGGGCGAAGATGTTGTTTCGGCGGGAATGACATTCAGCCGCGGAAGAGGGGTGGATGGCGTCATCATTACGGCGTCGACCAAGTCGTCCGACCCGGTCACCCAGGCGGCACACATGTGCCGTAAGCGTGGGCGCATTGTTCTGGTAGGGGTAACCGGGCTTGAGTTGAGTCGAGCCGACTTCTATGAGAAGGAACTGACATTCCAGGTTTCATGTTCTTACGGGCCCGGGCGCTACGATCCGAGTTACGAAGATCAAGGCAACGACTTCCCGATAGGTTTCGTTCGCTGGACTGAGCAGCGCAACTTCGAAGCCGTCCTGGACATGCTCGCCAGCGGCCAATTGGAGGTCAACTCGTTGATCTCCCATCGGGTTGCATTCGAAGACGCCGCGGATGCCTATCAGACGCTTACGACGGATAATTCGGCGCTGGGCATCATTCTTCAGTACACCTCGGGAGAGACCGAGCGAAACATCAAGGAAGTGGTGCTGGCACCTGGTGCGGTAGCCAGTTTCGACCCGGTCAAACCCGTGGTGGGCTTCATCGGTGCAGGAAACTATGCATCAAGAATGCTGATACCGGCATTCAAGGCCGCAGGGGCTCAGTTCCATACGATTGTGACTGCCGGTGGCATCAACGGTGTAATACACGGCAGCAAGGCCGGATTTGCACAAGCCTCGACTGATATCAGTGCGATGCTTGGCGAGAGCACGATCAACACTGTTGCAATTGTCACCCGGCACGACAGCCATGCCCGTTTTGTCGCGCAAGCGCTGGAGGCGGGTAAACATGTGTTCGTCGAAAAGCCATTGGCAATTGAAGCCCAGGATCTGGCAACGGTTGAAGAGGCCTATCGAAAGGCTGTCGAACAAGGGCTCAAGCCACATTTGATGGTGGGGTTCAATCGACGCTTTTCGCCGCAGGTGCAAAAGATGAAGGCGTTGCTCTCGGCTGTAAAAGAGCCCAAGTCTTTCATCATGACGATGAATGCCGGAGCGATTCCCGCAAATCACTGGACCCAGGACCCGTCAGTCGGCGGTGGGCGCATTATTGGCGAAGC
The DNA here is from genome assembly GCF_030815935.1 of Pseudomonas sp. W2I6. NCBI lineage: Bacteria > Pseudomonadati > Pseudomonadota > Gammaproteobacteria > Pseudomonadales > Pseudomonadaceae > Pseudomonas > Pseudomonas sp. W2I6. The sequence continues at coordinate 1,152,993 of NZ_JAUSXJ010000001.1, forward strand.
GTGTCATTTCATCGACCTAATGCGTTTTCTCGCGGGCAGCAAAATTGTTTCGATCCAGGCCCGCAGAATGGGCGATACGCCTGCTGTTGCCATTACGGAAGATAAAGCGGCGATCACCCTGGGGTTTGAGGATGGCTCTTTCGGCACCATCCTCTATCTGGCCAATGGCGCTTCAAGCTTTCCAAAAGAGCGAGTTGAAGTTTTCGCTGCCGGACGCGTCCTGCAACTGGATAACTTCCGCAAGTTGAAGGGTTTCGGCTGGCCGGGCTTCAGCAAGCTGAATCTCTGGAAACAGAACAAGGGGCAAAGCGAGTGCGCTGCAGCTTTCCTGGCAGCGGTGCAAAACGGGGCGGTCACGCCGATCACTTCCGATGAGATTTTCGAAGTGGCGCGCGTGAGCATTGAAGTTGCCCGGATTCTGCGCGAGCAATGAGCCTTCTTCTTGTTAAAGCCAAAACTGCGATAGCTCTCGGTTTTGGCAATCTGGCGCGTGCATTGACGTATCGGCTCGGGGTCAAGACTGGCTTGAACCCGGTCCGACGCCTTCGGGCTGAAATTCCTCAAGGCCCGTTTTTTGCGGAAAGTGCGAGGCAGGCCGGCTCGTTGCCATGTGCGTCCCAATGGGATTCCCAGGTCCGGTATTTCGGGTTCTGGGAGTGCCCGGTATCGGACGCACCCCCTGACTGGCATTTGAATCCGCTGAATGGAGTTCGAGTGCCTGATCCCGGCCGGGAATGGTGGCGGATTCCTGATTTTGATGCCGCTGTCGGTGATATCAAGAATATCTGGGAAGCTTCGCGATTTGACTGGACGTTGGTCTTTGCCCAGAAGTCCTGTGTTGGCGGGTCTTCAGGGACGGCGCAGTTAAACGGTTGGTTGACGGATTGGTGTGTCAACAATCCTCCCTATTGCGGTCCGAACTGGAAGTGCGGTCAGGAGGCGTCCATTCGTGTCCTGCACCTGGCGATGAGTTCGGTCATTGTCGAACAGTTTGCCAACCCGTTGCCGGGGCTTGTGGATCTGGTCCGACTGCACCTCAAGCGTATCGAGCCGACGCTGAGCTATGCGATGGCTCAGGACAATAACCACGGGACTTCCGAGGCGGCTGCACTTTTTGTCGGCGGCAGTTGGTTGACCTCAAGCGGTTGCCCCGAGGGCGAACGCTGGCAGCGATTGGGGCGCAAATGGCTCGAAAACCGGGCCGCTCGGCTGATCGAGCAAGATGGCAGTTTCAGCCAGTACTCCGTCAATTATCATCGGGTGATGCTCGACACATTTTCCATGGTTGAAATCTGGAGAAACAAGCTGGGGCTCCCGGCGTTCTCCGCCACTTTCCAACTCAGGGCTCGCACAGCCGCGCATTGGTTATTTTCGTTGGTCGACGAGCACACTGGAGATGCTCCGAACATTGGCGCAAATGATGGTGCCCGGCTGCTGCCACTGACGGATACGGACTATCGCGACTTCAGGCCTTCGGTCCAGTTGTCCATGGCGTTGTTTGCCGGAAAGAGAGCCTATGAGGCGGCAGGTGAATGGGATTTGCCACTGCAATGGCTGCTGCTGCCCGGCCCATCGGCGGTAGCGGAGCGTCCAGCTAGCCAGCTGTTTGATCAGGGTGGTTATGCATTGTTGCGGCGTGAACAAACCTTCGCTGTATTGCGCTACCCGCGCTTCCGGTTTCGCCCCAGCCAGGCCGATGCCCTGCATGTGGATCTATGGCGTGCAGGCATTAACCTGCTCCGGGATGCAGGTACCTTCAGCTACAACACCTCTGCCCAGTGGCTGAGTTATTTTCCGGGTACCGCCAGCCACAACACCCTTCAATTTGATGGGCGAGACCAGATGCCGAGGCTCAGCCGGTTTCTGTTCGGGGAGTGGTTGCGTACGCACCAGGTCGAAAGCCTGGTTGAGCAGGCTGGAACAAGCGCCTGCGGCGCCACGTATATCGACGGTAACGGCGTCCGTCATAAGCGGCATGTGAGCCTGAGCGACACCGGCATGCTGGTCAGGGATGAATTTAGCGGATTCAAGGATCGTGCAGTTCTACGCTGGCGTTTGCAGCCGGGGGACTGGCGGCTTGAGGGCGACGTCCTGACCAACGGCTCCCATCGATTGTCGGTTGCAGGCAGCATGCCTATCGTGCGACGAGCGCTCGTCCAGGGTTGGGAGTCTCGTTACTACTTACAAAAAACTGAAGTGCCGGTGCTTGAGGTTGAGGTGACTTCGGCGGGCGTTTTGACTACGGAGTATCACTGGTAGACATGAAAGTCCTTTATTTTCATCAGCATTTTTCTACTCCGAAAGGAACAATCGGAATCCGGTCCTATGAGATGGCCCGTCGTCTGGTTGCGAGAGGGCACCAGGTAACCATGGTCTGTGGCAGCTATGGTGGCGGCGAAACGGGGCTGGAGAGCCCTTTCGTTGGTGGAAAACGCAAAGGTACCGTCGACGGTATCGAGATCATCGAATTTGACCTGGCGTACTCCAACAGCGATGGCCTGTTCGTTCGAGCGCTCAGCTTTTTAAAGTTTGCGGTGCGCAGTATCGGTATTGCGCTAACCGAGCGCTACGACCTGGTTTTCGCGACCACCACGCCATTGACAGCCGGTATCCCCGGGATATTCGCCCGGTGGTTTCGTAATAAGCCGTTTGTATTTGAGGTCCGGGATCTCTGGCCCGAACTGCCGAAAGCGATGGGCGTCATTCGTAATCCATTGATCCTTGCCGCCATGTCTTTTCTTGAGTGGGCGAGTTATCGCTCGGCTCACCGACTCATCGGGTTGTCGCCAGGTATTGTGGATGGCATTGCGCACCGCGGTGTGGCGCGTGATCGAATCGAAATGATCCCAAACGGTTGTGACCTTGATATTTTCAACACGCCTGCTGAGCCATGGTTGCCGGCAGGAGTGGATAAAAGCCATCTGGTAGCGGTCTTCGCGGGTACTCATGGAGTGGCCAACAAGCTGGACGCGGTGCTCGATGCGGCTCGAGAGCTTAAACTGCGAAAGCGCGATGATATCCGGCTGGTTTTGATCGGGCAGGGCAAGCTCAAGCCCGCGCTTCAGAAGCGTGCAGCGGAAGAACAGCTGGACAATGTGATATTTCATGCCCCGGTGAACAAGGCCCGGTTGTCCGGTTTGATGGCCAGCGCGGACCTGGGGCTGCAGATATTGGCAAACGTACCGGCCTTTTACTACGGAACGTCGCCTAACAAGTTTTTCGACTATATCGCGTCAGGGTTGCCTGTTTTAAATAACTACCCGGGCTGGCTCGCCGAGATGATTTCCACCGAGAACTGCGGTTTTGTCGTACCTGCAGATGATGCTGCGCTTTTCGCAGATGCTTTGATACAGGCGGCAGATGACCGTGACGAGCTGCGGGCGAAGGGCGCACGAGGCAGAGAATTGGCGGTCAGAGAGTTTGACCGGCGTAAATTGGCTGACCGGTTTGTAGATTGGCTGGAGGGTGGTGTTAGATGATCAAGCGTGGATTTGATTTATTTGCGTCGTTGCTTGGACTAATTCTGCTTTCGCCGGTCATAGCAATTATTGCCTGGAACATTCGCAAGAAGTTGGGCTCTCCCGTCTTGTTTCGCCAGGTACGACCAGGTCGGAACGGCAAGCCTTTCGAAATGATCAAGTTCCGTACGATGCGAGATGCTCATGATGCAAATGGTGAGCCTTTACCGGACTCCCAGCGCATGACAGCCTTTGGCAGCTTTCTGCGCTCCAGTAGCCTGGATGAATTGCCTGAATTGTGGAATGTGGTCAAGGGCGATATGAGCCTGGTAGGTCCACGACCGTTACTGATGGAATACTTGCCTCTCTACAGCGTCGAGCAATATCGTCGTCATGAGGTTCGCCCTGGCGTCAGCGGTTGGGCGCAGATCAACGGTCGGAACGCAATTGAATGGGAAGAAAAGTTCAAGCTGGATACCTGGTACGTCGACAATCAGTCTTTTTGGCTGGATATGAAGGTGATTTTCCTGACAATCAAGAAAGTTCTGGTGCGTGACGGTATCAGTGCCGAAGGCGAAGCTACCGCGCCGAAGTTCACAGGTTCCAAGCCATGAGCCGCGTTGCCTGGACGGTTCTTGAAATATAGGCGCCTCGCGAACAGCGGATTGAGCGAATTGCAACGGGGCTCGTAGTGACGAGTCTTTCATATTTTCGAATGAAAACTGACGGGTACTGGTTGTGTTGAATTCACCATTTTCTCCTTGGCCTTCTTTTACTGAAGAGGAAGCTGACGCCGTACGTGATGTGATTCTGTCCAATAAGGTCAACTACTGGACTGGTACACAGGGGCGTGAGTTTGAGAAGGAGTTCGCTGCATGGGCGGGCACCGAATACGCCATCGGCCTGGCTAACGGAACGGTTGCCCTAGACCTTGCCTTGAAGGCGTTGGGTATCGGTGCTGGCGATGAAGTGATTGTCACCTCACGCACGTTTCTTGCTTCCGTCTCGAGCATTGTGAATGCCGGGGCTGTTCCGGTTTTCGCCGATGTGGATCGCGATTCGCAAAACTTCAGCGCGCAGACTATCCGCGCTGTACTGACTCCTCGCACCCGGGCCGTAATCTGTGTGCATTTGGCTGGCTGGCCTTGCGATATGGATCCGATCATGGCCCTGGCCGAGGAATTCGACCTTAAAGTGATCGAAGATTGTGCCCAGGCCCATGGCGCCCGTTACAAGGGGCGCCCGGTGGGGTCAATTGGCCATATCTCTGCCTGGTCCTTTTGTCAGGACAAGATCATGACCACAGGTGGCGAGGGCGGAATGGTCACAACCAACGATCGTAAGTTGTGGTCGGACATGTGGTCGTTCAAGGATCATGGCAAAAGCTGGGAAGCTGTCTACGAACGTAACCATCCTCCTGGTTTTCGCTGGTTGCATGAAAGCTTCGGTACGAACTGGAGAATGCTCGAGGTTCAGGCCGTCATCGGTCGGATTCAGCTCAAGCGCATGACCGACTGGCAGGCCAGCCGGTTGGCGAATGCCGGGCAGATATGGGAGTGCGCCAGCCAACTCAAAGGCTTGCGTGTGCCAATCATGCCTGAGGGCAGTGTTCACGCGGCGTATAAGTGCTACGTGTTTGTCGAGCCTCAGGCTCTCAAGGCCGGATGGGATCGTGATCGTATTCTGGCGGAGATTTCGGCACGAGACGTTCCGGTATTTTCCGGTTCCTGCTCCGAGGTCTATCTGGAGAAGGCGTTTGACAATACTGGCTGGCGTCCGGCGAGCCGGTTGCCGGTAGCACGGGAGCTCGGCGAAACAAGTGTAATGTTTCTCGTGCACCCGACGTTGACGCAGCATGAGATCGACAAGACATGCTCGGTGCTCAAGGCCGTTATGCAGTTGGCTACCGAAGAGTAATCAGTTAGACAGTCAGGAATGCCCGTCTTTGTTTGCAACGCAGAAGGATTTGAGCTGCGGGCCAGTCAAATGGAATTTTCCATCATCATGGTATGAGGTCCCTTGGAATCATCCATGGTGGTGGCGGATGTACTTTAGGAGTAACAGAGGTGTTTCAAGGCGTTATGGATAAGTTGAGAACCTTATTACTGGGTTTAACGCGGCGGCAGAAACGTGCCTTCCAGGTAGTGACCGACGTTTTTCTTGTCTGGTTTGCCCTTTGGATGGCCTTTGTCGTTCGTTTGGGGATTGATGAGCTGATCAATCCTTTCACTGAATACCTATGGCTATTCCTGAGCGCCACGGTCATCGCTATTCCGCTGTTTGTACGGTTTGGTATGTACCGTGCAGTCATGCGCTATTTTGGAAACGATGCGCTGATCGCAATTATCAAGGCCGTCAGCCTGTCATCGTTGATTCTCGCGCTGGTTGTTTACTGGAGCGGCAACCATCAGTTGTTTGTTCCACGCTCGGTCATCTTCAATTACTGGTGGTTGAGCATGGTCATGATCGGGGGGCTACGCCTCGCGATGCGCCAGTATTTCCTGGGAGACTGGTTCGCGGCTGCGCAACATGTTCCTTTTACCAATCGAGATGATGGACTGCCGAAGGTGGCCATCTATGGTGCGGGGGCAGCCGGTAATCAATTGGTTGCTGCATTGCGCATGGGGAGGCTGTTGCGTCCTGTCGCCTTTATTGATGATGACAGCAGCATTGCCGATCGTGTGATTTCAGGCTTGCATGTCTATAAGCCAAAGCATATCCAGCAGATGGTTGACGTCACCGGTGCCCAGCAGATTCTTCTCGCCATTCCGTCTGCCAATCGTGGGCGCCGCCGGGAGATATTGACCTTCCTGGAGGGGTTCGCACTCCATGTGCAAAGCGTGCCCGGTTTTATGGATTTGGCCAGCGGGCGAGTGAAAGTCGATGATATCCAGGAAGTTGATATTGCTGACTTGTTGGGCCGTGACTCTGTCCCTCCTCAGGACGAGCTGCTTGAACATTGCATCAAGGAGCAGTCGGTTCTTATAACCGGGGCGGGCGGTTCAATCGGGTCTGAGCTTTGCCGGCAGATTCTCACGCTGCAACCCACGACACTGCTGTTGTATGAGCATAGCGAGTTCAATCTCTACAGCATCCTGCAAGAGCTTGAGCAGCGAATCGTGCGTGAGTCGCTTTCAGTTAAGTTATTGCCAATCCTGGGGTCTGTGCGCAATCAGGAAAAGCTCTTTGACGTCATGAAAACCTGGCGCGTGAACACGGTCTACCATGCGGCGGCTTACAAGCATGTACCGATGGTCGAGCATAATATTGCTGAAGGCGTGCTGAATAATGTGATGGGCACGCTGAGCGCCGCGCAAGCCTCTTTACGCGCCAATGTGGCGAACTTCGTGCTGATTTCTACTGATAAGGCAGTGCGTCCCACCAATGTAATGGGAAGCACCAAGCGTCTCGCAGAAATGACACTGCAGGCGCTCAGCAGTGAAATTGCTCCGGTGCTTTTCGGTGAGACTTCGAATGTTTCCCGTGTGAACAAGACGCGCTTTACCATGGTGCGGTTCGGCAATGTGCTGGGCTCATCAGGATCAGTGATCCCGTTGTTCCACAAGCAAATCAAATCCGGTGGCCCGCTGACGGTTACGCACCCCAAGATTACCCGGTATTTCATGAGCATCCCTGAAGCCGCTCAATTGGTTATCCAGGCGGGCTCCATGGGGCTGGGCGGTGACGTATTTGTTCTGGATATGGGCGAGCCGGTGAAAATCGTCGAGCTGGCCGAGAAGATGGTGCACCTTTCCGGCTTGAGTATTCGCTCTGATAAAAATCTTCAAGGTGACATCTCCATTGAGTTTACGGGGCTGCGTCCCGGCGAAAAACTTTATGAGGAACTGTTGATCGGCGACAACGTAGTCACGACGCCGCACCCGATGATTATGAGTGCCAATGAAGACTACTTGCCCTGGGAGGTGTTGAAGGGCCGATTAACGGAGCTGCTCAGCGCCGTTGAACAGGATGACTACACGCGTGTGCGTCAGTTGCTGCGCGAAACGGTCAGCGGCTATTCCCCGGACGGTGAAATCGTCGACTGGATCTACCAGCAGCGTCGTCTTGAGCCCTGAGCTCACACCCTGTAACTCACCCATTTTTGACTCTCCCCAAACATCGCCTAAGTTTGAAAAGCAGCTTCGGAAAAGCTGCTTTTCCCTTATCGATGTCATGGAGTGTCACCTATGCGTAAAGCTTATTTCTCATCCTTTGTCTTTGCCTTTCTTGCCAGCCTCTCCCTAGCCACTACTGCCGCACCTTCCACCAAACCCGAAACGCCAACCTCCATTTCCACACAAATGACCAACGTCGACCACACCACCAAGGTCAGCCTCAACTCCGCAGACGCCGAAACCCTGCGCCGGGACCTCTTCGGCATTGGCGCAGCCAAAGCCAAGGCCATCGTCGCTTACCGCGAAACCAACGGGCCCTTCACTGCGATAGATGAGTTGCTGGAAGTAAAAGGTATCGGCAAGGCATTGCTGGAGAAGAACCGCGACAGGCTTGAGGTCAATTGAACATCTGAAAAGCAGGCGAGGAGGCCGGTCATTGACCGGCTTTCTTCTGGCCGCAGAACCCCGCTTTCAAGCTCCCCCGCACCACATCAAGAATCCGCGTGGCCAATTCGGCGCTCTCCACACTTCTTGCCAACACCAACGCTCCCACCAGCGTCGACATCAGCACAAGGCCCTGTTCGCGGGCATTCGGGCTATCAAGGGCCGCTTCGACCTGCTTGAGCCGGGCGTTAAGCACCTCATCCGTCGTCCTGCTGTTCTGCCCGCGCAACCCCAGCTCGGAAGACATCGTGGGCAGCGGGCACCCCTCATGGGGTGATGTCTGATGCCATTGCGACAGGTAACTATCAATGAACGCCTCCAACGGTCGCTGTTGGCTGAACAGCTTTTTGCAATGTTCATCCAGTTGAGCTGCGGCCTCTTGCAACGCCTTTTCCACCAACTCGTCCTTTGACCTGAAGTGCGCGTAAAACCCGCCATGCGTCAGGTTCAGCGACTTCATCAGCGGCTGCAGGCCGGTAGCGCCAATGCCGTCACGGCGAAAGCGTACCGAGGCCTCCTTGATGATGCGCCGGTGGGTTTGGGCTTTGTGGTCTTGTGAATAGCGCATGGGAAGGCCTCCGAAACATCAGGCCATGTTAACCAAGCTTGGCGGGGCATACGCGGGTGTTTACAAAATTGTGCGGCTCAACGGGGAGCCGCTTCAGTCTCAGCGATCCTGCGCATCCTTGGCGTCCGCCTGGGCATTGCGTTCTGCCACGCGCTTACGTTGTTCATCAGTCAATTCAACCTTGTTGGCGCTGTCTCGCAGCATCAACAAACCACCGACGATCGAACCGATCGCGACCACTAAAATCAACCAGGCATACCACGGCATAGGGCTCTCCTTGAGGCAGCAAACCGTGGGGAAATTTCCCACGGTAATGACTGCTTTGAGTAACGGGCTTTCTTAGTAGTTCATTGTAGGCCCGTTCTGCCCCGGTAGCCTTACAGCCCGGTCAACATAGCGTCCGCCGGTGCATCGGCGCGGTCTTGCGCGGTCAGTTGAAAGTACACAAAACCCACCACCATGAAGCCCAGGAAGATCAGCCCGATCAGCGCGTTGAACCACGCCATGGCCACCAGGCAGACCATGGCCAGTACCAGCGCAATCCCCGGCACGATTGGATAGCCCGGGGCGCGGAAGGTCCGCTCCAGCAGTGGCTCGGTCTTGCGCAGTTTGAACAGGCTGAGCATGCTCATGATGTACATGACGATGGCACCGAACACCGCCATGGTGATCATCGCGGCGGTCAGGGTCATGCCGCCCAGGTTGATCAGCCCGTCGCTGTAGATGGCGGCGATGCCGACGATGCCGCCGGCGATGATTGCCCGGTGCGGCGTCTGGAAGCGCGACAGTTTGGCGAGGAAGGAGGGCAGGTAGCCCGCGCGCGCCAGGGCGAAGAATTGGCGGGAGTAACCCAGGATGATCCCGTGGAAGCTGGCCACCAGGCCGAACAGGCCGATCCACACCAGCATGTGCAGCCAGCCCGAGCTGTCGCCGACCACGGTTTTCATCGCCTGGGGCAGCGGGTCGTTGATGTTCGACAGGGTGCGCCAGTCACCCACGCCACCGGCAAAGAACATCACGCCCATGGCCAGAATCACCAGGGTGAGGATGCCGCTGATGTAGGCCTTTGGAATAGTGCGCTTGGGATCTTTCGCCTCTTCGGCCGCCATGGCGGCGCCTTCGATGGCGAGGAAGAACCAGATGGCAAAGGGTATGGCCGCGAACATTCCGGCGATCGCCGGTGCGCCGAAGGTGTCGGAGCCGGCCCAGCCGTTGAGGGCGAAGTTGCTGAAGCTGAAGGCGGGAGCGACCACGCCCATGAACACCAGCAACTCGGCCACGGCAAGCACGCAGACCACCAATTCAAAGGTGGCGGCGAGCTTCACCCCGAGGATGTTCAGGCCCATGAACACAATGTAGGCGCCGACGGCCGCATGTTTCGGATCGAGGGCCGGAAACTGCACGTTCAGGTATGCGCCGATGGCCAGGGCGATCGCGGGTGGGGCGAAGACGAACTCGATCAGCGTCGCCAGCCCGGCAATCAAGCCACCTTTCTCGCCGAACGCCCGGCGGCTGTAGGCAAAAGGGCCGCCAGCATGAGGAATCGCGGTGGTCAGCTCGGTGAAACTGAATATAAAGCAGGTGTACATGGCGGCGACCATCAACGAGGTCACCAGGAAGCCCAATGTTCCCGCCACGCCCCAGCCATAGCTCCAGCCGAAATACTCTCCGGAAATCACCAGCCCGACCGCGATGCCCCACAAATGCAGAGTGCCCAAGGTGGGTTTGAGTTGTGTGTTCATCGTGTAGCTCTCCCTGAACGGTTTGGAATGTTTCAGGGCATTGCAGCGGACATGCCATTAACCAAAGCCGTGTCGTAAAGGCGCCGAACTGTCGCCGAGGGAACGGTTTGGCGTTTGAATCATTTCAAGCGCTGCACCAGATAAGGGCGTTGGTGTCTGGTCTGACGCTATCGCGGGCAAGCCCGGCTCCCACATTTGAAGTGCATACCCCCGTAAACCCCGCATAAACCCACTCTTTACGCCGTCTTTACGCCCCACCCATACCGTCGCTCTCGTTCCTTTACGCCACTCCTGCGGACAATCCTCCTACACGCGGCAGTCGCCGCACGACGGAGAAACTTCCATGAGCGTTCTGGACGGGGTGTCACTGCTGTTGGCTGTGGCGCTGTTCATTTATCTGCTGGTTGCGCTGTTACGCGCGGATCGGAACTAGGAGCAGGCTATGCACAGTTATGACTATTGGCTGATCATCGCCTTCTTTGCCTTGGTGCTGATTCCGGCACCGGCCCTGGGGCGGTTCTACTACAAGGTAATGGAAGGGCAGCGAACCTGGCTCACGCCGGTGTTCGGCCCGGTCGAGCGCGTGTGCTATCGCCTTTCGGGTGTCGATGCAGACCAGGAACAGAGCTGGCAGAAATACGCGCTGGCGTTGCTGGCGTTCAACCTTGCCGGTTTCGTGCTGCTGTTCGCGATCCTGCTGTTCCAGGAATACCTGCCGCTGAACCCGCAGAAATTGCCGGGTCAGGAATGGACCCTGGCGTTCAACACCGCCATCAGTTTCATGACCAACACCAACTGGCAGAACTACAGCGGTGAAGCGTCCCTGAGCTACCTCAGTCAGATGGTCGGCCTCACCGTGCAGAACTTCGTCAGTGCCGCCACCGGCCTCGCCGTACTGGTCGCGTTGTGCCGTGGGATCGGTCGCAAATCCACCAAGACTTTGGGCAACTTCTGGGTCGACATGACTCGCGCCACGCTCTACGGCCTGTTGCCGTTGTGCCTGGTGTTCGCGTTGTTCCTGGTCTGGCAGGGCGTGCCACAAACCTTCGCTCACTATGTGAACGCGGTCACCATGCAGGGCGTTGACCAGGTCATCCCACTGGGCCCGGCTGCCAGCCAGATTGCGATCAAGCAACTGGGCACCAACGGTGGTGGCTTCTTCGGCGTCAACTCGGCGCATCCATTCGAAGACCCGACTGCCTGGGCCAACCTGTTTGAACTGGGCGCGATCATCCTGATTCCGGTGGCGCTGGTGTTCACCTTTGGCCACTACGTGAAAGACCTGCGTCAGAGCCGGGCGATCCTCGGTTGCATGCTGGCCCTGTTCATCATCGGCGGTGCTACCGCGATGTGGGCCGAGTACCAACCCAATCCGGCGCTGAACAACCCGGCGGTTGAGCAGGCCGCGCCGCAGGAAGGTAAGGAAGCGCGCTTCGGCACCACTGGCACCGTGTTGTGGTCGGTGGCGACCACCGCCGCGTCCAACGGTTCGGTCAACGGTATGCAAGACAGCCTCAACCCCCTGAGCGGGATGGTGTCGCTGGTCAACATGATGGTCGGCGAAGTGATCTTCGGCGGCGTCGGCGCCGGCATGTACGGCATGTTGCTCAACGTGTTGATTGCGGTGTTCCTCGCCGGCCTGATGATCGGCCGTACGCCGGAATACCTCGGCAAGAAACTCCAGGCCCGGGAAGTGCAATTGCTGGTCGTGACCTTGCTGGTGATGCCGGTCGGCACCCTCGTACTGGGCGCCATCGCTGCCAGTTTGCCTGGCCCGGCCGGCGCCATCAGTAACCCTGGCCCCCACGGTTTCAGCCAGTTGCTGTACGCCTACACCTCGGCCAGTGCCAACAACGGTTCGGCGTTCGGCGGCTTCAGTGCCAACACCGCGTTCCACAACCTGATGTTGAGCCTGTCGATGTTGCTCGGTCGCTTCGGTTACATCCTCCCGGTACTGGCCCTGGCCGGCAGCCTGGCGATGAAGAAGACCGCACCGATTGGCCAGAACAGCTTCCCGACCCACGGCCCTCTGTTCGTGACCCTGTTGACCGTGACCATTTTGCTGGTGGGCGGCCTGACCTTCCTGCCGACGCTGGCACTTGGGCCTATCGCTGAACATTTGAGCATGGCTGCTTTTTAAATGAAGAGCCTAGGGGATATGAAAATGAACTTGCCTGCAAAAAACGCGGCTCCCGTGAAAACCCAGGAGCCGGCCAAAACCGCAATGTCGGCCCTGTGGCGCCCGGCGCTGGTCCAGGCGTTCGTCAAGCTGGACCCGCGCCAGCTGCAACGCTCGCCGGTGATGCTGGTGGTCGAGCTGACCGCGATCCTCACCACCATCCTGTGCTTTGTGCCGGAGGTGGCCGTACCGACCTACGTCTCCGTGCAAATCGCCGTGTGGCTGTGGTTCACCGTGCTGTTTGCCAACTTCGCCGAAGCCTTGGCTGAAGGCCGCGGCAAGGCCCGCGCCGACAGCCTCAAGGCCGGCAGCGAGGGCCTCAGCGCCCGCCGCAAGGAAGCCGACGGCAGCTTCAAGGTCGTGCCGGCCACCAGCCTGCGCAAAGGTGATGTGGTACGCGTGGTCGCCGGGGAAATGATCCCGGGTGACGGCGAAGTCATCGAAGGGATTGCCGCGGTCAACGAAGCGGCCATCACCGGTGAATCGGCCCCGGTTATCCGTGAATCCGGCGGCGACCGCTCGGCCGTCACCGGCAACACCCGCCTGGTCTCGGACTGGTTGATGATCCGCATCACCGCCAACCCGGGCGAGTCGACCCTGGACCGCATGATCGCCCTGGTGGAAGGCGCCAAACGCCAGAAAACCCCGAACGAAGTCGCGCTGGATATCCTGCTGATCGGCCTGACGCTGATCTTCCTGCTGGTGGTGGTGACCCTGCAGCCGTTCGCCCACTTCGCCAATGGCAACTTGCCGCTGGTGTTCCTGGTGGCGCTGCTGGTGACGCTGATCCCGACCACCATCGGCGGCCTGTTGTCGGCCATCGGTATTGCCGGTATGGACCGCCTGGTGCGCCTCAACGTGATCGCCAAGTCCGGTCGCGCGGTGGAAGCGGCGGGGGACGTGCACGTGCTGTTGCTGGACAAGACCGGCACCATCACTTTCGGTAACCGTCGTTGCACCAACGTGATCGCCGCGCCGGGTGTCAGCGGCAAGGAACTGGCCGAGGGCGCGCTGCTGGCATCCCTGGCGGACGACACGGCCGAAGGTAAGTCCATCGTCGAATACCTGCGCGGCCAGCACCCACAAGCCGAGCCGTCGACGGATGAGCTGACCTCGGTACCGTTCAGCGCGGAAACCCGCCTGTCCGGCGTCGACTACCAGGGCCGTGTGTTCCGTAAGGGTGCCGTGGATTCGCTGCTGGCGTTCATTGGCTTGCAACGCCGCGACCTGCAACCGGCGCTGTCGCGGGAAATCGACAAGATCGCCCAGAGCGGCGGCACGCCATTGCTGGTGTGTGCCGACGGCAAGTTGCTCGGCGCGATTCACCTCAAGGACGTGGTCAAGCCCGGCATCCGCGAACGGTTTGCCGAGCTGCGCAAGCTGGGGATTCGCACCGTGATGGTGACTGGCGACAACCCGCTGACCGCCGCCGCGATTGCTGCTGAAGCCGGTGTGGATGACGTGCTCGCCGAAGCCACCCCAGAGAAAAAACTCGCGCGCATTCGTCACGAACAGAACGATGGTCGCCTGGTTGCGATGTGCGGCGACGGCGCCAACGACGCCCCGGCGCTGGCCCAGGCTGACGTCGGCATGGCAATGAACGACGGCACGCAAGCCGCCCGTGAAGCGGCCAACATGGTCGACCTCGACAGCGACCCGACCAAGCTGCTGGACGTGGTGCAGATCGGCAAGGAATTGCTGGTGACCCGTGGTGCGCTGACCACCTTTTCCATCGCCAACGACGTGGCCAAGTACTTCGCGATCCTGCCGGCGCTATTCGCCTCGATCTACCCGCAACTGGGTGTGCTCAACGTGATGCACCTGCAAAGCCCGCAGAGCGCGATCCTCTCGGCCATCGTGTTCAACGCGCTGATCATCGTGGTGCTGATCCCCCTGGCGCTGCGCGGTGTACGTGTACAGGCGGCGAGTGCGGCGGCGTTGCTGCGTCGCAACCTGCTGATCTACGGCCTGGGCGGGATCGTGGTGCCGTTCGTGGGCATCAAGGCGATCGACATGCTGTTGACCGCGCTGCACCTGGTTTGACTCGATGCCCGCAGGTACCGGCAAACCGGTGCCTGCAGGTTGCAATGACCGAATTGAGGAATTTGAAATGTCCAACATTATCCGCCCGGCCCTGAGCCTGCTGGTGTTGATGAGCCTGATCACCGGCGTGGCCTATCCCCTGGTTGTTACCGGCGTGGCGCAAGTCGCATTCCCTGACCAGGCCAACGGCAGCCTGGTACACGATGCCAGCGGCAAGGTTCGCGGTTCGAGCCTGATTGCCCAGGATTTCACCGGTGACGGCTGGTTCCACCCACGGCCATCTGCCGGTGCGTTTGCTACGGTTTCCAGCAGCGCCAGCAACCTCGGCCCAAGCAACCCCGCACTGGCAACCCGTGTATTTGACGATGCCAGGAAAATGCTGGTGCCAGACCAGGGACCGGTGCCGATGGCATTGCTGACTACCTCCGGCAGCGGTCTTGATCCACACTTGCCACCGCAGGCAATTGCCTATCAACTGGCCCGGGTAGCGGCCGCACGTAATCTGCCGGTGGCGACCCTGCAGCGCTTGATGGACGAGCACATCGAAAGCCCGCTGGTGGGGCCGCCGGTGGTGAACGTGCTGGCGTTGAACATGGCCTTGGAAAAACTGTAAGCCGTGGTGCCGTCAATCGCGGGCAAGCCCGCTCCCACAGTTGATCTTTGTTGAACACAAAGTCTGGATTCACTGAAGATCAAATGTGGGAGCCGGGCTTGCCCGCGATGACGGCATCACTATCACCACATCAACACCTGAAGGAAGACCGCCCGCATGAGCGACTCCGGCCGCGCCGATGCCCTGTTAGCCGATCTGCCCCGGGACGGCCGTGGCCGGCTCAAAGTCTTCCTCGGCGCCGCCCCGGGCGTGGGCAAGACCTACGCCATGCTCCAGGCTGCCCACACCCAACTGCGCCAGGGTGTGCGGCTGATCGCCGGCGTAGTGGAAACCCACGGCCGCGCCGAGACCGAAGCCTTGCTCAGCGGCTTGCCACAACAGCCGCTGCTGCGTTCCGAATACCGCGGCGTGATGCTGGAGGAAATGGACCTCGACGGCCTGCTCGCCGCCAAGCCCAAACTGGTGCTGGTGGACGAACTGGCGCACAGCAACGCCCCCGGCAGCCGCCACGAAAAACGCTGGCAAGACATCCAGGAATTGCTCTCGGCGGGCATCAACGTCTTCACCACGGTCAACGTCCAGCACCTGGAAAGCCTCAACGACCAGGTGCGCGGCATTACCGGCGTGCAAGTGCGCGAGACCTTGCCCGACTGGGTCTTGCAGGAAGCCGATGAACTGCTGCTGATCGACCTGCCATCCCGGGAACTGCTGGAGCGCCTGCGGGACGGCAAGGTCTACGTGCCGGAACAGGCCCGTGCTGCCATCGATGCCTTCTTCACCCAGACCAACCTCATGGCCCTGCGCGAGCTGGCGATGCAGACCGCCGCGGCCCATGTCGACGATGACCTGGCCCAGGGTTATCGCCAATTGGGCCAGGCCGCACCGGCTGTGCGTGGCCGCTTGCTGGTGGGCGTGGACGGCGATGCCCAGGCCGAACGCCTGGTGCGTCATGCCAGCCGCGTAGCCCAGCGTCGGCATTTGCCGTGGAGCCTGGTGCATGTGGATAACGGCCGGGTGCGCGATGAACAATCGCGCCTGCGTCTGCAAAACGCCCAGCAACTGGCCGAGCGTCTTGGCGGTGAAGTGGTGTTGCTGCGAGCGGGGGAGGTGGCCAAGACCCTGATCCAGCACGCCGCCGAGCGTCGCGCCAGCTTGATTCTGGTGGGGCAGTCCCGGCCGCGCTGGCGGCGCAATCTGTTTGGTGGCGGCTTGGCGGCACGCCTGCTGCGCAATGCACGGGGCCTGGAAATCAACGTCCTCGACAGCGACGAAGTTCCGGCCCCTCCGCGCCTGCCGGATGTGCGTGGGCTGGTGTGGTTTGACTATGCCCTGGCGGTGGTGGCGACCGTGATCGCGGCCGCAGTCGCATGGGGTGTCGCCAGTGCCTTGCCGTTGCCGAATATCTCGCTGGTGTTCCTCGCCGCCGTATTGCTGGTGGCGGTGCGCAGTAGCCTGGGGCCGGCGCTGGCGTGTGCGGCGCTGTCATTCCTGAGCTACGACTTCCTGTTCATCCCGCCGAATTTCTCCTTCGCGATCCAGCGTGAAGAAGACGTGCTGACGCTGTTGTTCTTCCTGCTGATGGCGGCGCTTACCGGTAATCTCGCTGCACGCCAGCGCCGGCAGTTGCAGGCGCTGCGCGATACCCAGGAAGAAACCACCGAGCTGCTCGACCTGTCCCGCAAACTCACCGCCGCCACCGATCGCCAGGCAGTGATCAGTGCGGCCGCGCATCACCTGGAAGGCTGGAGCGACCTGCAATTGTGCCTGCTCAACCGCGACGGGCAGGGCGACTGGAAGGTCGAGACCGGTGGCCCGATCATCTTTACCGAAGCCGAACGCGCCGCCGCCGACTGGGCCTGGCAGCACGATCAGCCGGCCGGCATGGGCACCGGCACCTTGCCGTTCGGGCGCTGGTGGTGGTGGCCGTTGTCCGGCGAAGAAGGCCCGTTGGGTCTGCTGGGGGTCAGCCCGAAGGCCGGGCTTGAACTGAGCGGCCAGCGCCGTCGCCTGCTCACGGCCTTGAGCCAGCCCTTGGCCCAGGCCCTGGCCCGTGCACAACTCGGCCAGGAGCTGGAAGCCGCGCGCCTGCACGGCGAAACCGAGCAATTGCGCAGCGCCTTGCTGGCTTCGGTGTCTCACGATTTGCGCACACCGCTGACCTCCATGCGTGGCAGCATCGACAGCCTGCTGGCCCTCGGCGAGGCGATTCCCCTGGAAGATCGCCGGGAGCTGCTGGAAGGCACTCGCGATGAGGCTGAGCGCCTGGATCGCTACATCCAGAACCTGCTGGACATGACTCGCCTGGGTCACGGCGCGCTGAAGCTGGCGCGGGACTGGGTGTCACCCGGCGATATCGTCGGCAGCTCCCTGGGCCGCTTGCGTGCGGTATTGGCGCCGCTGCAGGTGATCACCGACGTGCCGCCCGAGCTGCCGCTGCTCTACGTGCATGCCGCGTTGATCGAGCAAGCACTGGTCAATGTACTGGAAAATGCCGCACGCTTCTCGCCGCCACAAGGCCGGCTGAAACTCAGCGCGGGCGTGCAGGATAACCAGTTGTTTTTTGCTGTTGCCGATGAGGGACCGGGGATTCCCGAGGAGGAGCGGGCGAAGATTTTCGATATGTTCTACACCGCCGCCAGGGGGGATCGCGGCGGGCAGGGCACCGGGCTCGGCCTGGCGATCTGCCAGGGCATGGTCGGCGCCCACGGCGGGCATATCAGCGTGGCCGACGGCATTGACGGTCGTGGCACCTGCATCACGTTATTCCTGCCATTGCAGGCCCAGCCTGGCCTGGAAAGCGAACCTTGAGCTACCCTCTTTTCTTCACGGATTTTGGTTGGACACCATGAGCCAGACTGCGACGATTTTGGTCATTGACGACGAACCGCAGATCCGCAAGTTCTTGCGTATCAGCCTGGCCTCCCAGGGCTACAAAGTGATCGAGGCCGGCACCGGCAACGAAGGCCTGGCGCAGGCCGCCTTGAGTAAACCGGACCTGCTGGTGCTTGACCTCGGCCTGCCGGACATGGACGGCCAGCAGGTGCTGCGCGAGTTTCGTGAGTGGTCCACGGTACCGGTACTGGTGTTGTCGGTGCGAGCCAGTGAAGTGCAAAAAGTCGAGGCGCTGGACAACGGCGCCAATGACTATGTGACCAAGCCATTTGGCATCCAGGAGTTTCTTGCACGGGTGCGGGCGCTGTTGCGCCAGGCGCCGGCGGGGGAGGCCCAGGAAGCGGCGTTGCGCTTTGGCCCGCTGACGGTAGACCTGGCTTATCGGCGGGTGCTGCTGGACGGTGTCGAAGTGGCGCTGACCCGCAAGGAATACGCGGTGCTGGCGCAACTGGCGCGGCATCCCGGGCGGGTGATCACCCAGCAGCAACTGCTCAAGGATATCTGGGGCCCGACCCATACCGAAGACAGCCATTACCTGCGGATTGTGGTGGGGCATCTGCGCCAGAAACTGGCGGATGATCCGACCCAGCCACGGTTTATCGTGACTGAGGCTGGGGTGGGCTATCGGTTGTTGAGCACCGAGGCCTGAAGCGTTAGCTCACCTGTGGCGAGGGAGCTTGCTCCCGCTGGGCTGCGCAGCAGCCCCAGAATCCTGGGAGCGCTTCGCACTCCAGCGGGAGCAAGCTCCCTCGCCACACAAGCCCTGCTTATCAAACCTCAGTGTTGCTCGCTCTCGTAACGATCCAGCGTATCGCTCGCGATCTCCCGCCCCAGCGCGATCAACTCCGGCGCTTTGTAAAACTCGAAAAACCGGCACACGCGCTTCGGCACGTTGATCAGAATATCCGGCGGATACCCGGCGATCTTGTACTGCGCCAATGACGTCTGCATCACCTCGAAGCTCTGGTTGATCAAATCCAGCAGCGATGCAGGCCCCACGTTATCGATGATGAACGAGCCGGTCGCCGACTTTGGCGCCCCGGCCTTTTCCGGTGCCGCCGCCGGTTGTTGCGCCTCGGGTTCGGCAGAGTCCAGCCACGGGTTGATGTCGGCAGCCTGGGCCAGCAGCGCTTCCTGTTCCAGCATCAATAACTGCTCGGCCTGCTTGCGCCGAAACGGCAAGTGCGAACCCAGTGAACGCACCAGGTTGTCGAAGCGGCTCCTGAACGCCGGCGGACGCTGGATCACCGGAAGCTTGTAGTGCTTCTGGTTGGTGGAGTTGAGGTTGACCGCAATGATCAGGTCGCAGTGGCTCGACACCACCGGCACGATCGGCAGAGGGTTCAGCAAGCCGCCGTCCACCAGCATGCGATTGCCCTGCATCACCGGGGTGAACAGGCTGGGAATCGCCGCCGAGGCTCGCATGGCCTGGTGCAGGCAGCCTTCCTGGAACCAGATTTCCTGCTGGTTGGTCAGGTCCGTGGCCACGGCGGTGTAGGGAATGCGCAGGTCTTCGATATTGATCTCGCCGACGATCTTGCGGATCTGCCCGAACACCTTCTCGCCACGGATCGCCCCGAGGCGAAAGCTCACGTCTACCAGGCGCAGTACGTCCAGGTAGTCGAGGCTTTCGATCCAGTTTCGGTACTCTTCCAGCTTGCCCGCGGCATAGATCCCGCCCACCACGGCGCCCATGGAGCAACCGGCAATGCAGGCGATGTCGTAGCCGCGTTTTTCGATTTCCTCGATCACGCCGATATGGGCGTAGCCCCGGGCGCCGCCGGAGCCCAGCACCAATGCAACACGTTTCTTCATGACCTGATCCTTCGCAAAACAGGTGACCACAATGCACCCATCGAGGGGCGCGCTTCAATCATCACTGTCACAACCGATTATTTTCGCGAGCGGGTCACCACGCTCGGGTATGCTCTGGCAATCGGGACTGCGGATTCAGGCAGTCGGATAAGGCACTTTTCGGTGTAGGCAACGTCTACACCTGTGACTGTTTTTTCTTTTCTTGAGGTGTCATTTGATGAAAGCCTGGATGTGTGTGCCTGTGATCGTGTTGGCCCTGGCCGGTTGTGCCGGGAAAACCGCTTATCGCGACAGCTGCGGCACGCAACTGGACGCTGCGTGGCACGAGCTGGACCTGGCCAAGGCCGAAGGTTTCGCCGGCACCGTGAGTTACTCCAAGGCTCTGTCGTTGTTGACTGGCGCCAAGACCCAGCAGCAGTTCGAAGCCTTCGAAGGCTGCTCGACCAAGGCCGAGAAAGCCCGCTTCTATATTCGTGAGTCGCGCGCAGGGCGCTAACCCCGCGTAGCAGTTGTCGAGTGCAACGAGGCGGCGTCGGCGGCCTCAAGCCCGAAGGTTTAATCATTGAGGAGGAAAGGATGTCAGCCTTGGTCGATCAGCTAGTCGCTCAGGTCATCGGCCTGGAAGTTGGGTTACTGAGCTGCCAGGCGCGCCTCGCCGCCGTCACGGACGACGAGGCCCTGCATGATCTGCGCACCACGGTGCGGCGCTTGCGCAGCCTGTTGCGGCCATTGCGCGGGTTGCCCGGTGTCGAGCAGCTCGAGGCGGCCGCCAGTGCCGTCGGCCAACTGACCACGCCATTTCGCGACCGCGAAGTGCTGGCGGCGTACCTCCACCAACACGGCCATCATGAGGCGGCCGAGCGGCGTATCCGGCAGCAGCCGGCCACCTACCGCTCGGTTGCACAAGGGCCTGAGCTGGCGCAACTGCTGTTGATCCTCGAAGCATTCCCCCGCTTTATCCGCGCCTCCCAACGGCAGAAATTGCTCAAGGGCCTGCGCACGCGCATTGAAAAACGCCTGGCCAAGCAATGGAAGAAGCTCGGCGAAGCGCTGCACGACCCCAACCACGACCGTCATCGCCTGCGCCTGTTGATCAAGCGCGTGCGTTATGCGGCCGAGGCTTATCCCGAGCTGAACAAGCTACCGCCCAAAGCCATATCGCGTCTCAAGGCGGCCCAGGGCGCCCTGGGTGATTGGTACGATTGCTGGCAATGGCTGGCGCAAGCCGGGCACGAGCCCGATTTGCAGGCGTGCGTGCCTGGTTGGCACCGCACCATGGCCGAGGCGGAAGGGCAGGCGGATCGGGTTTTGGATAAGTTGAACGCCGACTGCTTCGCTTGACCCTGCGACCTATCTGTCCGGGATTTTGGCCGGAATAGGCGCTGCATGGTGTAGGCCGGCTGGTTAAGATCCCTCAACTCCTTTTTCAAGTTGAGACCGCCATGCGCTTTAGTGATTTGCTCGACGCTGCCCGCAGCCACCCGTTGGACGTTTCGATCCCGGCCGAATGGGCCCAGGGCCGCGCCAGCTTTGGCGGGCTGGTTGCGGCGTTGGAGTACGAGGCCTTGCGGGCGAAGGTCCCGGCGGATCGCCCGTTGCGCTCCCTGGCGATCACCTTTGTGGGTCCGGTGGCGCCGGATGTGCCGGCCCGCTACGAGGTCGAAGTGCTGCGCGAAGGCAAGGCCGTCAGCCAAGTGCTGGGACGTGTGGTGCAGAACGGTGAAACGATGACCCTGGTGCAGGCCAGTTTTGGCGCATCACGGCCTTCGCAGATTGACGTCGCCGCCGAACCGGCGCCCACCTTCAAGCATTGGGATGAATGCCAGGAGCTGCCCTACATCAAAGGCGTGACGCCGGAGTTCATGCGCCACCTGGCGATGCGCTGGAGCGTCGGTGGCCTGCCGTTCACTGGCAATACATCCCGGGAGATGGGCGGCTGGGTGCGCTTGCGTGGCGATGTAAAAGAAGAGCCGCTGACCGAAGCGCACATCCTCGCGCTGGTGGATGCGTGGCCACCGTCGGTGTTGCCGCACCTGAAACAACCGGCGGCCGGCAGCACCCTGACCTGGACCATCGAGTTTGTCCAACCGCTGCAAAACCTGAGCACCCTGGACTGGTGCCAATACTTGGTCCACATCGAGCACGCCCGCGATGGCTATGGCCATGCGGCTGCGCAGTTGTGGAGCCCCGACGGCCAGTTGATCGCTATCAGCCGCCAGTCGGTGGTGGTGTTCGCCTGAGTCCTCAGACCAGCAAGTGTTGATCGCCGGAGGCGTCGCTGCCGCGTGCCTCCAGGCGACGACCGTGATGCTGCAATGCAAGGGCTGCCAGAATGCCGACGATACCGATGGCGGCACTCGCCAGGTTCTCGCTGAACACGCCCGATGCCATCAACAGAAAACCGATGACCAGGAGTGGCAGCGCAATCAGCTGCAACACTTGATTGGTCCCGTGCTGGTGATTTTGCGGGTGGGTGCGCCATTGCCAGGCGGGGATATTCGGATGACGTTTGCCCATGATCGTGATTCCTCTGTCCGTTGAAACATCTTGAGCAGAGTTTAGGTCGGGCAGGGTGGGGCCGCGAATCAAGGATGGCTATGGGGGCCATAGCCATCCCTTCAGGGGTTAAAGCCGCAACTGGCCGATGGCCTTGCTCAGTTCCCCGGCCAGGGTTGCCAGCTCATTGCTGGTGGTCGCCGAGTCTACTGTCTGCTGCACGGTGTTTTCGGTGACGTCCCGAATGCTCACCACCGCTCGGTTCATTTCCTCGGCCACATGGCTTTGCTGCTCGGCAGCCACGGCAATCTGCGTGTTGCTCTCGCGCATCTGCGCCACCGCGCCGGTGATCTCGGCGAGGGCAATCCCGGCTTCTTGAGCCTGTTGCACACAGTCGTCGGCCTTGAACGAGCTTTCCTGCATGAAGTCCACCGCGTCCCGGGTGCCGGCTTGCAGGGCGGACACCATGCGGGTGATTTCATCGGTGGAGCTTTGCACCCGCTTGGCCAGGTTGCGCACTTCGTCGGCGACCACGGCAAAACCCCGGCCCATTTCGCCGGCGCGGGCGGCTTCGATGGCGGCGTTGAGGGCCAGCAGGTTGGTCTGTTCGGCGATGCTGTGAATCACCCCGACCACGCCATTGATTTTCTGGCTGTCCTCGGCCAGCTTCTGGATCATTTCGGCGGTCTGCTGCACGCCGGTGGACAGCCCGGCAATCGAGCGCTGTACCCGGCTGACCACTTCCTGACCGCTGCCGGCGAGAGTGTCGGCCGTCTGGGACAGGTCGCGGGTGGCGCCGGCGTGCTGGGCGATGTGGTAGACGGTGGCGGTCATCTCGTTGATCGCCGTGGCGGCCTGGTCGGTTTCGCTTTGCTGGCCGAGCATGCCGTGCTGCACCTCGTTCATGCTGCTGGCCAGGCGTGCGGCGCCGTCGTCCAGTTGCCTGGCGGTGCGCGCAACCGTGTTGACCACCCGTTGATAACCCGCCTGCATCGCGTTGAAGGCGCTGGCCATCTGCCCGACTTCATCCTTGCAGGCCAGGGGGACGCGGGCCGAGAGGTCGCCGGTTTTCTCGACGTGCAGCATCACGTCTTTCAAGGTGTTGAGCTGGCTGAGGAGAAAGCGGATCAGCAGCTGTGAGGCGCCGAGCATGGCCAGCATCAGAATCATCACCGCTACGGCGTAGTTGGCGAAGCGTTCTTCGAACACTTGGCTCAAGCTGGGCCCGTAGGCCAGCACGGCGACCTGTTGACCGTCGGCACGGCTGATTACTTCGGCGCCCATCAGCGGGTTTTCGCCGAGCAGTGGCATGTGATTGAAATCCACCCAGCCACTGGCGTTGGCCAGGGCTGACAGATCTTCGTCGCCCAGTTGTGGGACTTTGCCCCTAGCAAACGTCAGCCAGTGCTCGCCCTTGGGCAGTGGCTGGCCGGCGGGCCAGGCACCGAGCAAGCGCCCCTGGGCTTGCGCCGACGCCTGTGAGGCCTGGCTGCGGGCCTGTTGTTCGAGCTGCACGGCGTACAACACCAGCAGCAGGGTGGTGATGAAGGCGACCGCGTTCACGGCCCAGAATTTGTACTTCAGCGAGATGTTGCTAAGCCAGGCACCCATGGAAGGTTTTCTCTGATAGCGGAAACAGCATTGGCAAGGTGCCATTATTGTGCCGCTATCGGGATGCCGGGTTTTGATATGGGTCAATGCGCCGCGTCAATCCGGCACAGGCAATCCAAAAAAGGCGCGGGCACAGGCGGTGCTGTGTTGCGCCAGGTCTTCCACGGTTTCTTCGCGGTGCAACGCGACCTCCCGTAGGACTTCCGGTAAATAGGCGGGTTCGTTGCGACCGTTTTTCGGCTTGGGCCGCAGGGTGCGAGGCAGCAGGTAGGGCGCGTCGCTTTCCAGCATCAGACGGCCCCGGGGAATTTCCCTGACCAGTGGATGCAGGTGCGTCCCACGGCGCTCGTCGCAGATCCAGCCGGTGATACCGATATGCAGGTCCAGGTCGAGGTAGCTGAACAGCGCCCGCTGCTCGCCGGTGAAGCAGTGCACCACGGCGGCCGACAGGTGATCGCGGTAGTCCCGCAGGATTTCCAGCAGGCGCTGGTTGGCGTCACGTTCGTGGAGGAATACCGGGAGCTTCAACTCCACGGCCAGGGCCAGGTGTTCTTCGAGGACTTTTTCCTGCTGGGGGCGCGGTGAGAAATCCCGGTTGAAATCCAGCCCGCATTCACCCACCGCACGCACGCGACTTTCCTTGAGCAGGCCGCGCAGGCGCCTGGCGCTTTCGGCGTTCCAGTCACTGGCAGAGTGGGGGTGAATGCCGGCGGTGGCGAACAGGCGTTGGCCACTTTCGTCCAGTTGCTGGCACAGCTCCAGGGCCTGTTCGCTGCCGTCGACACTGGTACCGGTGAGCACCAATTGGCTCACCCCGGCGGCGTAGGCACGGTCGAGAACGGCCTGGTGCTTTTCGTCGAAACTTGGGTTGGTCAGGTTGACGCCGATATCAATGAGTTGCATGGTGCTACCTCCGCCTGCGGTCGGAAAGCATATCAGAGCTGTAGATTTATAAGAAAAGCCAAGAACTACAACGAGTTAAAGCTGTCTTTGAAAGTCGCAAGTAACACCGTGTTTGGTTTGTCGCCATCTGCCGTGCCACCCTTGCGCCCAAAGCCTGCGCTCATGGCGCTCTGTTTCTGTCCCCCAACGCCTCGTTTTTCGCGAAGCAATGGGCAGTATTCTTTCTTCCGGAGAGCGGATGATCCGACCCTCGGCGTTGCTTGTGTTGTGCCTGACGTTACTGCTGCCCATGGCGGCGGTTGCGCGTCTGGACGGGCCGCTGGAAGTGACCCGGCCCGGCAAGGTCCGCGACCTTGCGGAAATCCGCAGCAGCCGCACCTTGCGGGTATTGGTCAACCAGAGCCGCAACAGTTCCGGCGAAGTCCAGGGCCAGGCCATCGGTGTTGAATACCATCGCCTGCGCGCTTTCGAGCAATACCTCAACGGTCACGCCCGTGACGGCGAGGAAATCAACCTCAAGATTATTCCCAAGGCCAAGGATCAGCTGATTGGCGCATTGGCCCGTGGCGAGGGCGACCTGGTGGCACCCGGCGAATTGCTGGATGTGAAGGCCGCCCACAAGATTGCCACCAGCGACCCGATCGCCAGCGACGTGCCGTTATGGCTGGTGGGGCTGAAGGGCGAGCGGCGGTTTACCCGGCTGGAGCAACTGTCCGGGCGCACGCTGGCCTTGACCACGGGCAGTGCCGCGTCGGACGCGATCAGCCAGGTCAACCAGAAGCTGGCGCTGCACAAATTGCCGCCGGTGAAGGTGGAATGGGTGGATCCGAGCCTCGCGGTAGAGGACGTGCTGGAGATGGTCCAGGCCGGGATTTTCCACCTGACCATTGTCGAGCGGCCGATTGCCGAACGCTGGGCGAAGATCCTGCCCAAGCTGCGTTTCGACCGGCAAGTGACCATCAGCGAGCCGGGCGAAGAGTATTGGTTTGTGCGCCAGGATGCCTCGATGCTGCGGGCCAGTATTGATCGCTTCCTCAAGACCTACCGCACGCCGTCCGATCAGGATGTGGCGTTCCAGCGCATCTACCGCCGCCTCTACCAGGTACGTTATCCACTGGCTCGCGTCGACCGCCAGCGCCTGGAAAAGCTGCGCCCGGTGCTGCAAAAGCATGCCCGCGAGCAGGGCATGGACTGGCTGAACCTGGCCGCGCTGGCGTTCAAGGAGTCTGCCCTGGACCCTGGCGCTCGCAGCAGCGGCGGCCCCACCGGGCTGATGCAGATCACGCCATCGGCGGCGCAGCGGGTCGGGGTGAACAACATCGAAAGCCTGGACAACAATGTGCAGGCGGGCGCGCGGTACCTGGCGATGATCCGGCGCAAGTTCTTCTCAAGCCCCAAGCTCAACGAGCGCGAGCGCATGGCGTTTGTGCTGGCGGCCTACAACATGGGGCCCGAGCGGGTCCAGGGAATGCGTGCCGAGGCGCGGCGGCGGGGGCTTAACCCAAACCAATGGTTTTTCCAGGTCGAGCGCATTGCCATGGAGCAGGTGGGAATGAGCGGCGTCAGCTATGTTAATAGCGTGAACAAGTATTACCTGGCGTTTGATCGTGAGCGGGAGTCGTTGGAGCCGGCAGCGCCACGGGTTGCCTCACGTAAATAATCTATTAATTCGATAATTATGAGCCGCTTTATCGGCTTTTATCATTGTTTAAACTGATTAATATAGCGGCCAACCCAACCCCTACCTTGAAAAGGATTATCAGCATGAGCCCATTGATCACCCGCATCCTCTCCACCCGCGCCGGCTACGGCCTGACTGTCCTGCGGATTTTTGTCGGGATCATCTTCGCCGCCCACGGTTCGCAAAAGCTCTTTGGCTGGTTTGGCGGCGGCGGCCTCGCGGGCACTGCCCAGTGGATGGAAAGTATCGGCCTGGCCCCGGGTACCCTGATGGCGGTGTTGTCCGGTGGTACCGAGTTCTTCGCCGGGCTGGCGCTGATCATTGGTTTGCTGGCGCGGCCGGCGGCACTCGGCCTGTCGATCATTTCCCTGGTGGCGATTTTCTCGGTGCATATCCATAACGGTTTGTTCATGGCCAACAACGGCTACGAGTTCGCCCTGGCGCTGCTGGGCGGTACGCTGGCCGTGTTGTTGGAAGGTGCGGGCAAATTGTCCGCAGACCGCGTCATCACTCACTGATACCGCGAACCCCCCTTAAAAGGCCCGCCCAGTGCGGGCCTTTTCGTTGCTCGGGATTCTTGACACCGCCCTACAGGCTTCTCTAGGATGTTGCCCATGCGCCGATTTAAACAGCTAATTGCGGGGCGCCACGGGTGACTGATCACAGTCCCGACAGAAGCCAGAGCCATGGGCCAGCTTCGAAATTCCGCTAAAGCGCTGGTTCGGTGTTGCCTCTCACCTGCCCGCAGACTTTTGAGGCAGAGACACGACACAATGAATGCACTACGCCCCCTCATACGCCTGGCCCCGATCACCGCGGACCTGACCCAACGCAATCCTAAAATCCTCTTGGGCGGCAAGCATCAGCCGACGTTGCTGCGCTATCTGGATGGCTGGCCGCGCCGCACGGGGCGGCCTTCGGCCTTTCTGATCCAGTTTGTCGAAGACGGCGACTCTCCCTTGCGCGCTTTGCGTCCAACAGCTTCGACCTGGCCGTCATTCAGGCGCCCAGTGCCAGCGACGCGGGCGAAGTGATACGCCAACTGACCCGCATTGCCCGGCAAGGGCTGATCGCCCGGCGTTGAGCCCTCAGTAGAACGCTGCTGAAGGCAGATGCCGGCGACGGCGACGCAACAGGAAAATACCCCCCGCAATCAGGCACAGTATCAGCGGTACAGGCACGATATTGAGCAGCTTCACTTTGCGTTCCAGGGCGTGAACCTCGGCGTATGACTGGACCTTCAGCGCGTGAATTTCCATGGGGATTCGCAACCGCTCCTTGTTGAGCGCTTGCAGCAGTGTGTTGGAGGTTGCAGCCTGAGGGCCCGGGGAAATTGTCGGGGGGTTGAGCAGTTGCCATTCCTTTTCCGTTTGTTCCAGGCGTTGCGCCAGTTCGGCGGATTTCTCACCGTAGGCCAGTGCCGCGTCTTCGCGCATTGCCTGCAGCACCTGCAGTGATCGAGCACCGCCTGCGCGGGGGCGAATGTTCATCAGTGCATCGGGCGCCGCCAGGTTGTCCAGGGTGTTCAATACAAACATCGCGTTATCTGACAACGGGCTACCCGCCGCGCGATGCTTCTGGAGCATTCCAGACACACGATCGCTGAGCAGGTCAGTGTCGGCGACCACGACCACATGGATGTTCGCAGCCTTTTGCAAGCCGGTGTTACGCCCACTGATGCCGTTAGGAAAGGCGGAATAGGCGGGCCCTTCGACGCGGGCGGCGATCACCTGTTGTTGAGCGCGAGTGGCTGTTTCATTGATCAGTGAATTGAGCTGCGCTGGCAGGACAAAGTGCTCTGTCTCAAACAGCGCGGCGTGCGCGGAGCTTTGCAGCAACGGGGTGAAGGTCATGCGGCTTCTCTTGGCAGGGACCAGGGCGCCGCTGCTCAAGACGTTGACGTTGTGAAGTTTCCAGGCGCTGATGTCATCCTGTGCCATCGCCTGGCGGGGCAAGGTCAGTGCCGCGGGATGGCGCACAGGCGGCTGG
This sequence comes from Pseudomonas sp. W2I6, assembly GCF_030815935.1. Classification (NCBI taxonomy): domain Bacteria; kingdom Pseudomonadati; phylum Pseudomonadota; class Gammaproteobacteria; order Pseudomonadales; family Pseudomonadaceae; genus Pseudomonas; species Pseudomonas sp. W2I6. The sequence continues at coordinate 1,181,542 of NZ_JAUSXJ010000001.1, forward strand.
CCTGTGGTCAGGATCACCGAAGTGGCATAGTCGCGATCGGCAATCACCTTGTTCGCGGGCATCTGGATGCCCCAGGTGGACAGCAATGCCTCCAGCCTGGGGTTTTCCGGGGCCGTGACGCTGGTGTCCAGCCCGACAAGCGGGTCGATAAACATCATCAACTTGCCTGCGCCCAATACAAACTGGTCTATTGCGTAAAGGGTTTGGTCAGGCAGGTTGCCGGGATGAACCACCATCAGGGTTTTGACGTGTTCAGGAATTTGCGCGATACCCGGCTCCAGGCTCACCACGTTGAACTGGCGACGGATCTCCTGCAACACCTGCCAGGGAGGCGTATTAACGCCGTTGCGTTCATCTCGCTCACCGTTTATTGGCAGCCGGGAGATCACGCCCATGACGGGTTGCTCGGGGTGGATCACCTTATGAATCAAATGGCTGATTTCATACTCCAGCAGTGACTCCCGGTCCGGGCTGAATGACGGGATGCTATGGGGCACATGGCCCGCGCTGGTACCCACCAGGCCGAAGAATCCGTGTTGTTCGTCAAGTCCCAGTAACCTGGCTTTGTATTCATCTTCAGAAAAAGGGGTGGGGTCGATGAGGTGCAGGTTGACTTTGCCCTTTGCCGCTTTTTCATATTCCTTGAGCAACAGCTCTACCCGTTTAGCGTAGCTTTCAACGGCGTTGGCTTTGTGTGCACGGTTGCTTGAATTGAAGAAGTACAGATCCACCGGTGTTTCCAGTGAACCGAGCATAGTCTGTACAGGATCGGAAAGTGTATGGATGTTCTGTTCCGAAAAATCCAGCCGTGGATTTGGAAGTTTCAGTGCCCAGACCAGGTTAAAAGCGAGAAACAGTAACAGGAGCGTGATAATTGTGAGGCTGGCACTTAGTCGCGTTTTCATCGTGATGTGTCCTTCTCAACCGTTTCTTACATTCAGGACAATGACCGTCGCGCCAAGAAAGGCGATGATCATACTGATGAAGTACAAACTGTCTTGAAGAGCCAGTACCCCTTGGTCAATGGCGTCAAAACGCGCAGACGGGCTCAGGGAAAGAAGGCGGTCAATCAGCCATACCGGAACTTGATGTTCAATCGCATCAAGAATGGATGACAGGCCACTGGCGGTCAGCAGCAAGCACAGGGTTACGGTGAATATATCGCGCGATGGTGTGTCAGTGCGCAGATAAAACAGCCCACGGATAGATAACATCCGGCCAATACCCAACTTCCCAGGTATTGTGACGCAATGACTGTATTGTCCGGATTGCCAAAATAGTTGACGGTGATAACTATCGGGAAGGTCAACAGCAGGGCCACGCCAGAAACAATCCAGGCCGCCAGAAACTTTCCGACCACTATCTCGAAACGTGTGACGGGCAGGGTTTTCAGGAACTCCATGGAACCGGTGGTGGGCTCGTCGGCCCAAAGCCGAGTGCATAGAACAGGTGTCAACAGTAAGTAGAGCCAGGGGTGCAACTGGAAGAAGCCCTGCAAGTCGGCACTGCCGACTTCCAGTAACCGGGTTGCATGGAAGCCAAATACAGCAGCGGCGGTCAGGAAAACCGCAGTGCTCAGGTAAGTGAGGGGAGCCGAAAGATAACTAACCAGTTGACGCTTGAATATGACCGGGAGAAGTTTCAAATCGATGCCTCCTGGCTCATATGGTGCACAACGTCATCCAGGCGCCCGGCTTCCAGGTTCAGGGCATTGAGCTTCCAGCGGCGCTGGGTGACCAGTGCATTGATGTGGGGGTAGATGATTTGCCCCGGCAGGGCGAGTACGGTCACTGTGCCGGGAGTCTCGCGGTCTTCCTCAATGCCGGCGACCCCGGGCAATACCGCCAGGGCCAACAGGTCCAGCGGTGTGTCGGCTGCAAGGGTGACCGCCTGGTGATGACGGGAGCTGCGCTGCAGTTCGGGCACCGAAGTGTCTGCCACCAATCGGCCGTCGGCTATCACCAGTGCGCGGGTACAAATACCGGTCAGTTCTTCCGGCGCACGGGACGCGACAATGACCGTCATCTCGTCGCTGAGCGACTTGATGAGCATTCTGACTTTGTGTTTCTGGTCGGCATTCAGACCTTCTGTTGGCTCATCGAGCAACAGCAGGCTGGGGTCATGCAGGATTGCCTGGGCGATGGCTACCTTGCGTTTCAACCCGTCCGTGAGGGTTTCCACCGGGCTTTTGAGTATCCGCCACAACTCAAGCCGTGCAACTGCCCGGTCAATCATCTTGCGTTTTTCCGCGCCGCGGAATCCGCGTATTTCGGCAATGAAACCGAGAAAGGATTTTACACTCATTGCACCATGGCTCAAGAGTCGCTCTGGCTGGTAGCCGGTGACTTTCTTTGCCTGGAATGCGTTCAGGGCGATATCGTTACCGAATATTTTTATATGGCCTGAAGAGGGTGTAGTCGAGCCTGAGATCATTTTGATAATAGTTGTTTTTCCCGCACCATCATTTCCAAACAGCCCGAGGCATTCCTGGGGTTGAGCGTTGAATGAGAAGTCATGAATAATGTTTTTTCCGCCCATGGTTTTTGTCAGGCTCGTTATCTCGATCATTATGCTTTTCTACTGAATGGATATGGCAAGGCTGGATTAACCTGGGTGAACAGCAGGTTGTGAATGTTCGAAATTCAATGCTTGAAATCTTTTTATGTTGAAGCTTTTCCGACGTCGCACTGTTAAAAAATGGTACGTTCAATAAACGCTCTTGGAAATGCTGAGGGGGCTGAATAAGATAAGTCCTACATGCCAGACTATGACTCGCTGAAACAATTGTTTTGCTTTTGATGATTTAATTACAGTCGTTGTTTATTTGGTGTTTATTTAAAGTTTATGCCAATTTGAAATGGAGCCTGATGTCATGCTGCTTCTACGTACCCTTGTTCTTGAACAGTCCGGGCATGATGCGCCGGTCAATGGTGCACTGCTTTGTGGTTTTGCGGTGGCGCAGATCTCTTCAAACTTTCTTGCCTACAGTCTGGATGAAGAAACAGAGCCCGGTAGTTCACGGGTGTACATCGCAGCGTTGCGCAAAAAGTCCGAACGTTACTTTCTGGGGGCGATAGACTCCAAGGAAGACCTGCAAATAGCGACCCATGTCTTCAAGCAAATCCTGACGCTCGCGGCTGCTCCCGGGGCAAAATCTGCAAGCAGCGGCGAAACTCAGATTCCCTTTCATTTTGTTGATTTGAAAGGCTGCAAATTGCCCCCGGCCAGGCCTGAAGATCATCACTCGTTGACGATCAAGAAATCCCTGGTGATGAAGGTGATTACCCTGGGAACGTCGGCGCCCGGTTTGCCCGCCATTGAAAGCAATACGTTGATCGTGCCGTCGATTCGTTTCTCCTCAAGAATGGTGTCTGCTCCCAGGTCCCCCGAGCCTTCAGAGCCTGCGCGTTCATTGCCCGAGCCGGTGGCGCAGGCGCCCGAGGCTGAGTTCGAGATATCCGAGCCGCTCGTTGAGGCGCCACTACAGGCACCGATCGAGGCGCCTGCTGTCGCTGCGCCAGTGCCGGCGCCCATAGTCCAACAACCTGAACCGGTCCCCCAGGCGCCGCCGCCCATGCCTGCCCGGAATGAGTCAGCCTCGTTGTTTGAAGTGGACGATACGCTGGCCAATCTTTCCCGATTGTCACAGGAGCTGACGCAGCAAAAGCTCAGCGTGCTCAAGCAGGAAGAAGCGCTTGATCAGTTGCGTCTCGAACTGCGCCAGGAAAAGGCTGACCTTGAGCAGGAGAGTCAGCGGAGTGCCGACAGGATTGCCGAAAAGGAAACGTCCCTGGAACAGTTGGCCCGCACGCTGGCCCTCCGGGAGGAGCATCTGGCTGGCAGCTCGGCGCTGAACCAGACAGAGCAGCGTCGAATGGACGAGCGTGCGCGCTACCTGGAGAGCCAGGAAGCCCAGTTGCATGACCGTGACCTTGCGGTGCGCCTCAAGGAGCAACAGCTGACGGCTGCGCTGTTCCAGTTGCCTGTCCTGCGGGACAACCTGAGGGTTACGCTTCAATCCCTGGATGAGTCACTTGCATGGCTTGGCGAGAACGGGCGCGGCCAGCCTGAATGCGGCCCGACCCAGACGGAGGCTGACTGATACGCGTCGTTGCCGGAATCCGCCGGTGGGTCTGGCTACTTTCCCGAGTTCATTTATCATCGACCCCCACAGCCGACATCGGGCGTTAAATGCGTTGTGCCTGATGCGGCAGCGGGTCTGAAAAATGCAAACTTCCAGGGGATGTAGAGCTTTTGAGCACCAAGCTGATTACCAAAGAAGGTCATGAAGCCCTGAAAAAGGAGCTTGATTACCTGTGGCGAGAAAAGCGCCCTGATACCACCCGCAAAGTGACGTGGGCGGCCTCCCTGGGGGACAGGAGCGAAAACGCCGACTACCAGTACAACAAGAAGCTGCTGCGGGAAATTGATCGTCGGGTGCGTTATTTGCGCAAGCGCCTGGAAGACATGCGCGTGGTCGAGTACATGCCCGAGCAGGAAGGGAAGGTGTTTTTCGGCGCCTGGGTGGAGATTGAAAACGAACAGGGCGAGACCAAGCGGTTTCGCATCGTGGGGTACGACGAGATCTATGAGCGTATGGACTACATCTCCATCGACTCACCCATGGCCCGGGCACTGTTGCGCAAGGAAGTGGATGACGAGGCGCTCGTGCAGACCCCCAGTGGCGAAGTGTGCTGGTGGATCACCGCTATCGAATATGTGAAGTGACAACGGATGGCCCGTACGCATGAACGCGTGCGGGCCATTTGCGTTTTCAGCCCTCGCGCAGCACCGTCAACGGGCTGGCATTCAGTGCGCGGCGGGTGCCGAACACGCCGGCACCGCCGATCAGCACGGCGCCGATCACCGGCAGCAGCAAGAGCCACGGATGCGGGTGCCAGGTCAGGTCGAACGCGTAGCGGTACAGCACCAGTGTCACCAGTTCAGTGCCCAGCGCTGCCAACAGCCCGCTGACTGCGCCCAACAACCCGAACTCGATACGCCGGGCCTTGACCAGCAACTTGCGCTCAGCCCCCAGCGCCCGCAGCAGGGCGCCCTGGCGAATCCGCTCATCGAGGGTTGCCTGGAGCCCGGAGAACAACACGGCCATCCCCGCTGCCAGGACAAACAACAGCACGTACTCCACCGCCAGGGTGACCTGGGCCAGGATGCTGCGCAGTTGTTCCAGCAGTGCCTCCACCTGCAGGATGGTCACCGCCGGGAAGGCCCGGGACAGGTCGACGATCTGTTGGTCATGGCCGGGTGCGAGGTAGAAGCTGGTCAGGTAGGTGGCCGGCAGGTCCTTCAGGGTGCCGGGCTGGAAGATCATGAAGAAGTTGGGCTGGAAGTTGTCCCAGTTGATTTCCCGCAGGCTGGTGACCCGCGCTTCACGGTTTTCCCCGCCGACGGTAAACACCAGGTGATCGTTGAGCTTGAGTTTCAGGCTGTCGGCGACCTTGGCCTCCACCGAGACGCCTGGAATCTCGTCGGTCGGTTGCGCCGTCCACCAGGAGCCCGCCGTCAGCTTGTTGCCCGGTGGCAGGTCGGCGGCCCAGGTCAGGCTCAAGTCTCGCTGTACTGCACGATCGCCGCTGGAGTCCTTGCTGACAATCTCCTGCACTGGCGAGCCATTGATGCTGATCAGTCGTCCCGGTACCACCGGATACAGCGGAGCCGATTGCGCCTGTAATTCCAGCAGGCGTGCGCCGAAGGTGTCTTTGTCGGCGGGCAGGATGTTCAGGGCGAAATAGTTGGGGGCGTCCTTGGGCAACTGGTTCTGCCAGGTATCCAGCAATTCGCCGCGCAACAACGCGATCAAGCCCATGGATAACAGGATCAGCCCGAACGCCAGTGACTGCCCCGCGGCGGCCAGGGGATGACGCAGCAACTGGCCCAGCCCCAGGCGCCAGGGCAGGGAGGCCCGGGCCAGCAGGCGTCGCAGGCTTTGCAGCAACAGGAGCAGCAGGCCGCCGAGAACCAGCGCGGCAATCACGCCGCCGCCCAGCAGGGCGAAGGTCAGCACCAGGTCGAGGCTCAAGCGCCACATGATCAGGCCCAGGGCGAAGAGTGCGGCGCCGTAGACCATCCAGGTGCTGGAAGGGATTGGCAGCAAGTCGCGGCGCAATACCCGCAGTGGCGGCACCCGCCCCAGGGCGGCCAGCGGCGGCAGGGCGAAACCGGCGAGGGCTACCAGCCCGGTGCCAATCCCGGCAACGGCCGGCAGCAGCCCGCCGGGTGGAACGTCCGCCGGCAGCAGGTCATGCAACAGCGCAAACAGGCCCAATTGCGCCAGCCAGCCGAGCAGGGCGCCGGTCAGGCTGGCCAGCAACCCCAGCACGGCCAATTGCAGGCTGAACAGCAACATGGTTTCGCGTCGCGACAACCCGAGGCAGCGCAGCAAGGCGCTGGCATCAAAGCGTCGGCTGGCGAAGCGATTGGCCGAGAGCGCCACGGCCACGCCGGAGAGCAGCACCGCCACCAGGCTGGCCATGTTCAAGTAACGTTCGGCCTTGCCCAGCGCGCCGCCGATCTGCTGGTTGCCGTCGCGCGCATCCTGCAGCCGCTGGTTGGCGGCCAGGCCGGGCTTGACCAGGTCGCGATAGGTTTGCAGCACGGTGCCGCCCTGTGGCGCTCGCCACAGGTCGCGATAACTCACGCGACTGCCGGGCTGCACCACGCCGGTGGCGTCAAGGTCGGCCAGGTTGATCATCACCCTGGGCGTCAGGCTATAGAAGTTGCCGGCGCGATCCGGCTCATAGGTCAGCACGCGGGAAAGGCGCAGGGTCTTCATGCCGACGTCGATGCTGTCGCCGATTTTCAGGTTCAGTGCCGTCAACAGCCGTGCTTCCACCCAGGCTTCACCGGGTTTGGGGCCACCTCCGGCAGTTTCTTCGGCGAAGGGTTCGGCGGCGCTCTTCAGCTCGCCGCGCAACGGATACGCCTCGTTGACCGCCTTGATGCTGGACAGCTGGATGCCGGCGTCAGTGGCAATCACGCTGGAGAATTCCACGACCCTGGCGTGCTGCAGGCCCAGCTCGGTGCCACTCTGGATTTGCTCGGTGCGGGCGGGTGAACTGCCTTCCAGCACCAGGTCGGCCGCCAGGAACTCGGTGGCGCGCAACATCATCGCGCCGTTCAGGCGGGCACCGAAGTAACCGATGGCGGTGCTGGCGGCCACGGCCACCAGCAGGGCGAAGAACAGCACACGCAGTTCGCCGGCGCGGGCATCGCGCAGCAACTGGCGAAGGGCAAGGCTGAACAGGCGCAACAAGGGCAAGCGTGCCATCAAGGCTCCAGGGGCGCGACCATCAGGCCGGCTTCAAGACGGATCAGGCGACGGCAACGGTGGGCCAGGCGCTCGTCATGGGTCACCAGCACCAGGGTCGTGCCGCTCTCTTTGTTGAGTTCGAACAGCAGGTCGCTGATGCGCTCGCCGGTATGGCTGTCGAGGTTGCCGGTGGGTTCATCGGCAAACAGCACGTCCGGTTCGGCAGCAAACGCCCGGGCAACCGCTACCCGTTGCTGCTCACCCCCCGAGAGTTGGCGCGGCGAGTGGGTGAGACGCTGGCCCAGGCCGACACGCTCCAGCAGGTGTTTGGCGCGCTCGCGGGCGTCATTGCGACCGTCCAGCTCCAGGGGCAGCATCACGTTTTCCAGCGCGTTGAGGCTGTCGAGCAACTGGAAGGACTGGAACACAAATCCCACGTGCTCGGCGCGGATGCGTGCACGCTGGTCTTCGTCGAGGGTACTCAGGGCCTGGCCGGCGAGGGTGACTTCGCCACTGCTGGGCAGGTCGAGGCCGGCCAGCAGGCCGAGGAGGGTGGATTTGCCGGAACCGGAGGCGCCGACGATAGCCAGGCTATCGCCCTTGTTCAGTTCCAGGCTCAGTTCGTGCAGGATAGTCAGTTCACCTTCCGCGCTGGGAACCACTTTGCTAAGGTTTCGCGCGGTGAGAATGCTTGCGCCCATGGAGAATCCAATGCGAATGTGGTTTTTGAGTGCTGGCCTGGCCTTGATGTGCATGGCCCAGAACGCAGCGGCGGGTACAGTCCTGATCGTTGGCGATAGTATCAGTGCCGGTTTCGGGCTGGATACCAGCAAAGGGTGGGTAGCGTTGTTGGGACAACGGCTCAAGAGCGAAGGTTTCGACGATAAAGTGGTCAACGCCTCTATCAGCGGCGACACCAGTGCCGGAGGCCTGGCACGGCTGCCGGCGGCGCTTGCAGAGCATAAGCCGGACCTGGTGATCATCGAGCTGGGCGGCAATGACGGCCTGCGTGGGCAGCCACCTGCGCAATTGAAACAAAATCTTGCATCGATGATTGAACAGTCCAAGGCCAGTGGTGCCAAGGTGCTGCTGCTGGGCATGCAGTTGCCGCCTAATTACGGGCCGAAATACACCACCGCGTTTGCCGAGGTCTACGGGGCGTTGGCCAAGGAGAAAAGCGTCCCGCTGGTACCGTTTTTCCTGGAAGGAATCGGCGGCCATCCAGAGCTGATGCAGGCTGACCAATTGCACCCGGCGGTTGGCGCGCAGGGCAAGTTGCTGGAAAATGTCTGGCCAACGCTAAAACCACTGCTATGACGCTTTTCTAGCAGCGGTCTTTCGGCTAAGGTGGCGCCCCCCCGATTTGGAGCCCCCGATGTCGCGTCCTGCCTGGTCACTGTTTGCCTACCAACTGATCGAGCCTGACGAACAGCTGGATCTGTTCGCCTGCCAGGAAGTCCGGGTGCATCTGGTGACGCGTCAATTGGAGTTGGGCGGGTCCATCGACCGCACCCTCTGCGGCACGTTGTTGCCTGCCCAGCCGCGCTGGTCATCGGTGGATCGCTCGATCTTCCAGGACCAGCGTTTGTGCCCCCTGTGCCGGGCGATCCTCGAGTCGCAAAAACGCGGCACACCGCCGATCTGGCCAGAGCTGCGCTTCGAGCTTTGAATATGGGTGCCCGCCGGGCAGCCGTGTACAATCCATTTTCTACTACCCGTCGATCTGCGAAGGAATTCCCGGATGTTGTCGCGCCTTTCCGCCGTCACCTGCTGCCTGTCTCTCGCTGCGCTCTGCGCGGCCGGTCCTGCTGCAGCCTTGCAGTTGCCTTTGCCGCCACCGGGTGAAGATATCGTTGGCCAGGTCCAGGTGATCAAGGCCAAGTACGAAGATACCTTCGCGGACCTCGGCACCACCTACGACCTGGGTTATTCGGAGATGGTCGCGGCCAACCCGGGCGTGGATGCCTGGCTGCCGGGAGCGGGTACCGAGATCGTGTTGCCGACGCGCTTCATCCTGCCGCCCGGCCCGCGTGAAGGCATCGTGATCAACCTGGCGGAGTACCGGCTCTACTACTACCCCAAGGGCCAGAACGTGGTGTACACGTTCCCGTTGGGGATTGGCCGTGAAGGCTGGGGCTCGCCAGTGGCCCACACCACCATCACGGGCAAGATCCCGAACCCGACCTGGACCCCGCCAGCCTCGATCAAGGCAGAACACGCCGCCAATGGCGACCCGTTGCCCAACGTCGTGCCGGCCGGCCCGGACAACCCGCTGGGGCCGTTCAAGTTCACCCTCGGCACGCCGGGCTACCTGATCCACGGTTCCAACATGAAGTTCGGCATCGGTACCCGTACCAGCCACGGTTGCTTCCGCATGTTCAACAACAACGTGCTGGAAATGGCCGACATGGTGCCGGTGGGCACGTCGGTGCGGATTATCAACGACGCCTACAAGTTCGGCGCGGCCGGGGGCAAGGTCTACCTGGAAGCCCATACGCCGCTGAACGACGATGGCACCCCATCGGTCGTCGACAAGCACACCGCCGTCATCAACGCCTTGCTCAAGCGTGAAGACCTGTCCAGCAACCTGCGGGTCAACTGGGACCAGGTGCGTGACGTGGTTGCGGCCGAAGACGGTATCCCGACGGAAATCGGTGTGCCGGGCGGGGCGCCGATGGTGTCGAGTACGCCGGTCGATCTGCAGCAGTAAGCCTGCACGATCCATAACCCGTTATCGCCTCGCGCGGTGACGGGTTTTTTATTGTCTGGAATCCAGCCAAATCACAGGCAAAAAAAAGCCGATCCAAGAATGGATCGGCTTGATAACAACCCCGGAGGATTATTACTTGCGGCTTGCTTTTTCAAGCATGCGCAGAGCGCGCTCGTTAGCTTCGTCAGCAGTCTGTTGTGCTTTTTGAGCAGCAGCCAGAGCTTCATCAGCTTTACGGTAGGCTTCGTCTGCACGAGCCTGGGAGCGTGCTGCTGCGTCTTCAGTTGCAGTCAGACGAGCTTCGGTTTCTTTGGAGACGCTGCTGCAACCGGTAGCCAGAACTGCGGCCAGAGCCAGAGCAGAGAATTTCAGAACGTTGTTCATCGTGTTCCCCTTCAAGGACTTTCTATTAAATGGCTACTTTCTCAGAGTGAGCTAATAGCCGGCGTACATACTACCCATTACTTGTAGTAAGTAAACTGACGTAGCGCAAGAAGCAAAAAAAATTCTCGCGCCCAATCTATTTTGGCTAATCTTTCGAGAGTCTGTATAAAAATTATCCAGATTTTCGCACTCGGCCGAGGATTGGATCCAGCCTGAAAGGGCCGGCTGGCATGTGTTAAGCCATGTAAACATAAGTCATTTTATATATCGTCCCTGACACTATTGTTCAGATTGTCTTTTCGCCATTCGGTATCTTTTGTGCATGTTGAGGTGACTTTAAGAGCGCGTGTTCGTCTCAAGCTTCAACTGCCGGCAATGTTCAGGCCATCGACGTAAGGAATCTCGATTGGCCCTTTCTATGTCCGCCAGCGCAACGGAAGACGAGCGCGTCTTGAGCAATTGTGCGATTGGCGCCTACTATTTCCTTGTGCTGGTTGTGAGCGCTAGTGCAAGACACTGGCCGCTTTTCTCGTTGTCGAAACCGGCACCGGGTGGCGTAGATGTTCCTTCGCCGGAAAAACATCGGTAAGGTAGGGGTCAGAAACCAAGACCCGCGAGGAGTAGTGATGAGCGAGGCGTTGTCCATCCACCATGACCAGGCTGGTCATCAGTTCGAGACCAATGTGGACGGTCATCGTGCCTATCTGACCTATATGGATCTCGGGAAGCAGACCCTGGATATCTATCGCACCTTCGTGCCCAACGCATTGCGCGGCCGTGGCATTGCTGCCGCGCTGACCGAGGAAGCGTTGAAGTTCGCCGAAGAGGCAGGTTATACGGTGATCCCGTCCTGCTCCTACGTTGAGCGCTACATGGAGCGCCACCAGCGCCATGCCGCGAAGCTTTGAGCATTGAGTAGGGCGGTACGCAGAGCATCCCAGGATGCATTCCCACGCAGGGCGGGGGAACGATCAAAAAAAACGCCGGGTTTAGCCCGGCGTTTTTGTGTCCGCAGTCTGTGCTCAGCCGCGTTGGCGCTTGGGCAACACGTCCTTGAGCTTGGCGTGCATGCTGCGCAAGGTGGTCTCGGTGGCAGACCAGTCGATGCACGCATCGGTGATCGACACGCCGTATTGCAGGTCGGCCAGGTCCTTTGGAATCGCCTGGCAGCCCCAGTTCAGGTGGCTTTCGACCATCAGACCGATGATCGACTGGTTGCCTTCCAGAATCTGGTTGGCCACGTTCTCCATCACCAGCGGTTGCAGGGCCGGGTCCTTGTTGGAGTTGGCGTGGCTGCAATCGACCATGATGTTCGGCTTGATCTTCGCCTTGTTCAGCGCCTGTTCGCACAAGGCCACGCTGACCGAATCATAGTTGGGCTTGCCATTGCCGCCACGCAGTACCACGTGACCGTAGGCGTTGCCCTTGGTGGTGACGATGGACACGCCACCTTCCTGGTTGATGCCCAGGAAGCGGTGCGGGCTGGAGACCGACTGCAGGGCGTTGATCGCCACGGTCAGGCCGCCATCGGTACCGTTCTTGAAACCCACGGCCGAGGACAGGCCGGAAGCCATTTCGCGGTGAGTCTGGGATTCGGTGGTGCGTGCACCAATTGCCGACCAGCTGATCAGGTCTTGCAGGTACTGCGGGGAAATCGGGTCCAGGGCTTCGGTTGCCGTCGGCAGGCCCATTTCCGCCAGATCCAGCAGCAATTGACGACCGATGTGCAGGCCGTCCTGGATCTTGAACGAGTCGTCCAGGTACGGGTCGTTGATCAAGCCTTTCCAGCCGACGGTGGTACGCGGCTTCTCGAAATAGACACGCATCACCAGATACAACGTGTCGGACACTTCCGCCGCCAGCACCTTCAGGCGCTCGGCGTATTCGTGGGCAGCCTTGAGGTCATGGATCGAGCACGGCCCGATGACCACGAACAGGCGGTGGTCGGTGCCGTCGAGAATCTCACGGATGACTTCGCGGCCCTTGGTGACGGTCTGCAGGGCAGCGTCGCTCAGGGGAATTTCGCGCTTGAGCTGATCAGGCGTGATCAGGGTCTCGTTGGATTCGACGTTAAGGTCGTTGATCGGTAAATCAGCCATCGTGTTACTCGTCAGGGTCACGGGTGCCGGCCGCCAGCGATCCCCGTGCGGCGGAGCACAGCATGATTTAAGTGCAGCGGGGAGCGGAACCTTAGCGCGTTACAAGGCTGCGAGACAATGGGCAACGTCCGCTTTAATCCAGCGCTGGCAGCACAAAAGCCTCATGGGAGAACTCGCCGGCATGGCGCGTGACCCATTCCCGGGCCAGGGCTTCGCTCTGCCCGGGTGTGGGCTCGACGCCTTCGTGGAGGCGGCAGTACCGTTCGATCTGGCACACTTGCTCACCCATCCGCGCACCGAACAAGGCCTGCTCATCGGTAAAGGCAATGTCGACGCGGTAGCCGTTTTCGGCCTTGCGGCACCATGCCACATAGCCCGGATAGCGGGCCGTCTGGCCCAGTGAGGGGATGTGCAACTCGATGGCCGCGCCCTGGCGCCAGGCCCGTGGGCAATTGCATGCGACGCCGCCCAGGCCGATAGTGTGCAGCCGTTGGCGGGAAATGCCGGAAATGGGGCGTTGGGTTATTTCGACAGCGACATCATCAGGGTGAGGAAAGAAACGACCCATGCACACGGACTCCGAACACCGTCCAGTTGACGGCGGTGGCAGCAGTATAGTGAAAGAACTGCAACTTACCGACCTGGATATCGACCAGCAATTACTGGGGCTTCCCGGCACGTCCCTGGTGGTGTTTACCGGTGACGGCTGCTCGCGTTGCCGCTTCCTGCACCAGCAACTGCCGGGTTGGGACTTGCCGGTGGACCGGGTGTGCTGGGTGGATGCGGGTCACAATGGCGGGGCAGTGGAGCGCTACGAGATCTTTCACCTGCCGGCGTTGTTTGTGGTGTGTGACGGGAAATTCCATGGAATATTAGCGTCACTGACGCGTCTGACCGCCAGCGACCTGGCTCAAGGTGTGCAGCAGGCGCTCAAACGAATACCAGAGGAGTTGCCATGACCGAAGTAACAAAACAGTCGCCACGGATCGGGATCATCGGCACCGGGGCCATTGGTGGCTACTACGGTGTGATGCTCGCGCGCGCCGGCTTCGATGTGCATTTCCTGCTGCGCAGCGAGTACGCGGCGGTCAGCGAGCGCGGCCTGCAACTCAACAGCACGATCCACGGAACCGTGCACCTTCACCCGGTACAGGCTTATGCCCGCGCCGCCGACATGCCGCCGTGCGACTGGCTGCTGGTGGGCACCAAATCGACCGGGAATGTCGAGCTGGCCCCGACCATCGCTCAGGTTGCCGCCCCGGACGCCAGGATAATCCTGTTGCAAAATGGCCTCGACGTAGAGGACAGCCTGCGTGAACACCTGCCGCCGTCGCTGCACCTGCTGGGTGGCCTGTGCTACATCGGCGTGCACCGTTCCGGTCCCGGGATCGTCGAGCATCAGGCGCTGGGCCGGGTCAACCTGGGTTACCACAGTGGCCCCGCGGCCAACGATGACAACGGTCGGCAAGCCATCGTCGAAGAAGGCGCCGCGCTGTTTCACCAGGCCGGTATCGATTCCCAGGCCATGGCCAATGTGCACCAGGCGCGCTGGCATAAACTGGTGTGGAACGTGCCTTACAACGGCCTCTCGGTAGTGTTCGGCACGGGCACCACGGCGATGATGGCGGATGAGTCCAGCCGCGAACTGATCCAGGCGCTGATGGCCGAAGTGGTGCAGGGCGCCCACGCCTGCGGGCATGAGATTCCCGCCAGTTACGCCGGGCAGATGTTCACCATGACCGAGAGCATGGATGACTACTTGCCCAGCATGTATCACGATTACGTGCACAAGCGCCCGCTGGAACTGGCGGCGATCTACGCGCGCCCCTTGGCCGCGGCCAACGCGGCGGGTTGTGAATTGCCACGCATGCAGGCGCTGTATCAGGCCTTGAGTTTTATGGATCGGCATAACCGCTGATTGGGGGGAACACCATGGCGAAGGGATTGGGCGACAAACTGGTGCTGGCGATTTCCTCGCGAGCGCTGTTCGACCTGAGCGAGAGCCACAAGGTCTACCTGGCCCAGGGCGTCGAGGCGTACCGCAAGTACCAGATCGACCACGAGGAAGAAACCCTCGAGCCCGGTGACGCCTTCCCGCTGGTGAAGAAACTCCTGAGCCTCAACGCGAGCCTCGGCCGCGCCCGGGTCGAGGTGGTGCTGGTGTCGCGCAACAGTGCCGACACCGGCTTGCGTGTATTCAATTCGATCCAGCATTACGGGCTCGACATCTCCCGCGCGGCGTTTGTCGGCGGGCGCAGCCCTTATCCTTATCTGGCGGCGTTTGGCTGCCACTTGTTTCTGTCCACCCATGCCGAGGATGTGCGCAGCGCCCTGGATGCCGGGTTTGCCGCAGCGACGATTCTGTCGGGCGGCGCAGGTCGGGCCTCCAGTGCCGAATTGCGGATCGCCTTCGATGGCGACGCGGTGCTGTTTTCCGACGAGTCCGAGCGCGTCTATCAGTCGGGCGGCCTTGAAGCCTTCCAGGCCAGCGAGCGCGAATCCGCCCGCGAGCCGTTGCGCGGCGGCCCATTCAAGGGCTTCCTGGCGGCACTCAACCTGTTGCAGCGCGAGTTCCCCGACGAGTCCTGCCCCATCCGCACTGCGCTGGTGACCGCCCGTTCGGCGCCTTCCCACGAGCGGGTGATTCGCACGCTGCGCGAGTGGGATATCCGTCTCGACGAGTCGCTGTTTCTTGGTGGCCTGGAGAAGTCGGCGTTCCTCGAAGCCTTCGCCGCCGATGTGTTTTTCGATGACCAGGAAGGGCATTGCGAGAAGGCCCGGGAGTTCGTGGCTACCGGCCACGTACCCCATGGCATCAGTAACGAGTTGAAAATTCAGACCGAGGGCTGAGCACTGCCAAAGGCGCTGCTAAGCTGAATCAATCCCCGCCATCCTGGCTGCCCAGGAGGTTCTATGATTCGTTCGATGCTGTACGCCACTGACCTCGGTCTGTATGCCCCCTATGTGATGCAACATGCCCTGGCGCTGGCGCGAACGTTCAAGGCTGATCTGTATGTGATTCACGTGGTCGAGCCCATCGGGCTGTTCGCCGAATCGGTGTTGCAGAGCTACCTTGATGAGAAGGCCTTGAGTGAATGGCAAAGCCAGGGCCTGACGACGGTGATGGCGACCATCGAGCAACGGGTGCTCGACAGTTTTCGCGAGGAGCTGGGGGACGGGGAGCAGGACCTCAAGTTGATCCGTTCGGTGCGGGTGATCCAGGGTGATCCTTGTGAAGTGATTCTCGACCAGTCGCAGAAACTCTCTGTGGATTTGTTGATCGTAGGTAGTCACAGCCAGGCGGTCGGGGTGGCAACACCTCTGGGGAGAACCGCCGCACGGGTGCTGCAGCTGTCCCAGGTGCCGGTGTACCTGGTGCCGCTGTTGCAGCGTCGACGCAGTGACGACGTGTGATTGGTAGAAAACGATAAAAAGTTCTAGATTTATCCGTCTAACCTTTAATATAGTTATATACCGTCGCTGATACCCGTGGCGTCTATCCGCTTTGAGGGACACATATGAAGCTTCAACAACTGCGCTACATCTGGGAAGTGGCGCACCACGACCTCAACGTTTCCGCTACTGCTCAAAGCCTTTACACCTCGCAACCCGGTATCAGCAAGCAGATCCGCCTGCTCGAAGATGAGTTGGGCGTTGAAGTGTTCGCACGCAGCGGCAAGCACCTGACCCGTGTCACCCCGGCCGGTGAGCGCATCATCACCACCGCCGGCGAGATCCTGCGCAAGGTCGAAAGCATCAAGCAGATCGCCCAGGAATTCTCCAACGAGAAAAAGGGCACCCTGTCGATCGCCACCACCCACACCCAGGCGCGTTATGCGCTGCCGTCGGTGATCAGCAGCTTTATCAAGCAGTACCCGGACGTGGCCTTGCACATGCACCAGGGCTCGCCGATGCAGATCGCCGAGATGGCCGCCGACGGCACTGTCGATTTCGCGATTGCCACCGAAGCGCTGGAATTGTTCGGCGACCTGGTGATGATGCCGTGCTACCGCTGGAACCGTTGCGTCGTGGTCCCACAAGGCCACCCATTGGCCAAGCTGCCGAAGCTGACCCTGGAAGCCCTGGCTGAATACCCGATCGTGACTTACGTGTTCGGTTTTACCGGCCGTTCGAAACTCGACGAAGCCTTCAGCCATCGTGGCCTGACGCCGAAAGTGGTGTTCACCGCGGCTGATGCCGACGTCATCAAGACTTATGTGCGCCTGGGCCTGGGTGTCGGTATCGTCGCCAAGATGGCGGTCGACACCAAGCTCGACAACGACCTGGTGGTGCTCGATGCCAGCGAGCTGTTCGAGTCCAGCGTGACCAAGATCGGTTTCCGTCGTGGCACCTTCCTGCGTGGTTTCATGTGCGACTTCATTGAAAAATTCGCGCCGCACCTGACGCGCGAAGTGATGGCCAAGGCCATCCAGTGCCACAACAAGCAGGAACTGGAAGAGCTGTTCGACGGCGTTGAACTACCGGTTCACTGATCGGCTTACTTCACCTCGGTAACAGCAAACTGTTGCCGAGCGCCCCCCACCAGAATCTCCACCTCATCCCCTTCAAACTTGCCCAGCAGGCTTTTGCCCAGGGGCGAGCGTGGGGTGATGACGGTCACCGGTTGCCCCACCACATCGACCTTCAAGCCTGCGCCGTCCGGCGCCAGGAATAGCCACTGCTGGCGATTGTTTTCATCTGCCAACCCCAGTAATGCGCCGACTTCGATGCCGCGCTGGTCATCGTAGGCCCGCAGCTGCATGTTCTGGCAGAGCGTCAGCGCCTGCCGGATCTCCTCGACGCGTCGGGCCTGGCCGGCTGCCAGGTAAGAAGCCTCCAGGCCCAGGGTGTCGTACTTGTTCTCGGCGATGTTTTCTTCGTGGGTCGCGGTTTCGTACGCGGTTTGCGCGGCGCGCTGGGCGATATCGAGATCGACCGCGAGTTTGTCCAAAACCAACTGGTGAACGGCGTGTTTATTCATGGGCGGCTTTCGTGATCAATCGCAAAATTGCAGGACGTTGGCCCGGCTCTTGTCGTTGGGGGCGTTCTGGTCCTGTTGCAGCCAGAACTGGCATTTGGGGTTGGACAGGTTGCGCGGGTTGTTGCGGGCCTGGTCCAGGGTTTGCTGTTGCTCCTGTTTGCGCAGGTTCTCCTGGTACTGCTCGAACATCCGGTTCGGTGGCTCCGGTGCAACCACCTCCGGCTTGCCCAGTTGCTGCACCACTCGGGCCACCGGCGCCACGGTTTGCTCGGGCAGGTAGCGGGAAGCCAGCCACACGCTCAGCACAATGGCGATAAACCCCAGCCACAGGCCGAAGGCCACGGCGATACTGAGCTTGAACAGCGAGAACGAACGATCAGACATGGTGGCCTCCTGGCAGGCACGTGTGGCATGGCGCCGATTGTCCCACAGCCGCGCGCAGAATAATCGCGATCAACCCTTCTGTATCGAGGCATTTATACGGACAATCGAGCCTTTGAGCGTTGGAGCCCGGAATGAAAGCCCGCTGGGATATTTTTTGCAGCGTCGTCGATAACTACGGCGACATCGGCGTGACCTGGCGCCTGGCCCGGCAATTGGTGGCGGAACAAGGGTGTGCGGTGCGCTTGTGGGTCGATGACCTGCGGGCGTTCGAACGCATGTGCCCCGAGATTGATGTGCAGGTGCACCAGCAATGGCAAGAGGGCGTCGACGTGCGCTACTGGCCCTCCGACTGGCCGGCGACCGACGCGGCAGACGTGGTGATCGCTGCGTTCGCCTGTCAATTGCCGCCTGGCTACATGGAAGCGATGGCCGCACGCGACCGCACGCCGTTGTGGATGAACCTGGATTACCTGAGCGCCGAAGACTGGGTGGTCGGCTGCCACGGTTTGCCCTCGGTGAAATTCAAGGGCGTGCAAAAGTACTTCTTCTTTCCCGGATTCCGTCCCGGCACCGGCGGTTTATTGCGTGAGGCGGGGCTGCTGGAACAGCGCGATGCCTTCCAGCAAGACGCCGCCGCCCGGCAGCAGTTTCTGCAGGCGCTTGGGGTTTTCCCGGTGGACGGTGCGCGAATGATGTCGTTGTTCGCCTATGAAAACGCCGGGCTGGCCAGTTGGCTTGACGTGCTGGCGGCCGATGGGCGCGCCACTCATCTGCTGGTGCCGGAAGGGCGGATCCTCGGAGATGTGCAGGGCTGGCTGGGGGTCGAGTCATTGGAAGTAGGTGATGTGCACCGGCGCGACGGGTTGACCGTGCAAGTGCTGCCGTTTATGCGCCAGGAGCAATACGACCGGCTGTTGTGGTGCTGTGACTTCAACGCCGTGCGCGGCGAAGACTCGTTCGTGCGGGCGCAATGGGCCGGGCGGCCACTGTTGTGGCATATCTATCGCCAGGACGAAGACATTCACCTGGACAAGCTCGATGCGTTCCTTGAGTTGTATACCGAAGGTCTGTCTCCGGCTGCGAAAGTCGCGTTGGTCGGCCTTTGGCAGGCCTGGAACGCTGATGGCGATATGGCACTTTGCTGGAAAATGCTGCTGGAACACTGGCCGGAAGTGACCGCGAACGCCGAGAAATGGGCTCTGGAACAAGGCTCGCGGACCGATCTTGCGACGGCGCTGGTACAGTTTTATGTAAATTGGATATGATACGCGACCTTGATTTTTGTAAATCCCATCCAAATTTCGGATATTCGCAATGAAAACTGGTAAAGAACTGAAACCCGGTACAGTGATCCGTCTCGAAAACGACCCTTGGCTGGTTCAGAAAGCTGAGTTCACCAAGTCTGGTCGTAACAGCGCAATCATGAAGACCAAGCTGAAGAACCTGCTGACCGGTTACAAGACCGAGATCGTCTACAGCGCCGATGACAAACTGGACGACGTGATCCTCGACCGCAAAGAAGCGACCCTGTCCTTCATCAGCGGCGACACCTACACGTTCATGGACACCACCGACTACACCATGTACGAGCTGAACGCTGAAGACATCGAAGCCGTTCTGCCGTTCGTGGAAGAAGGCATGGAAGACGTCTGCGAAGCTATCTTCTTCGAAGACCGTCTGGTTTCCGTAGAGCTGCCGACCACTATCGTGCGTAAGGTTGCCTACACCGAAGGTTCCGCTCGCGGCGACACTTCGGGCAAGGTGATGAAGCCTGCCAAGCTGGCTAACGGTACCGAACTGCAAGTAGCCGATTTCATCGAAATCGACGACCTGATCGAGATCGACACCCGTGAAGGTGGTTCGTACAAAGGTCGCGCCAAGAAGTAATTCCTGCGCCACCGGTACGATAAAAAAAGCCCGACCATCAGTCGGGCTTTTTTGTGGGTGCCGGTTTTTACTTCAGGTGTTGCTTCAGCTCCTCGGACGCCTGCAGCAGCGCCGAACGAACCTCCGGTACCTGGCTGACGACATTCAGCAAACCGTAGTCATGGATCATGCCGTTGTAGCGTACGGCGGTCACCGGTACACCGGCTTCATCCAGCTTGCGGGCATAGGCTTCGCCTTCGTCACGCAGCACGTCCGAGCCTGCGGTCTGAATCAACGCAGGTGGCAAACCCTTGAGCTGCGCGGTGCTTGCCCGCAGGGGCGACGCATAGATCTCGGCGCGCTGGTTGGTGTCGGTGGTGTAGTTGTCCCAGAACCACTTCATCATGTTGCGGGTCAGGAAGTGGCCTTCGGCAAACTGGTTGTAGGACCCGGTGTCGAAGTTGGCGTCGGTCACCGGCCACAACAGCAGTTGGAACTTGATTGACGGAGTGCCCCTGTCCTTGGCCATCAGGCTGACCACCGCTGCCATGTTGCCGCCGACGCTGTTGCCGGCGACGGCCAGGCGTTTGCCATCAACGTTGATCTCGCTGCCGTGTTCGGCCACCCACTTGGTTGCCCCGTACGCCTGGTTGATCGCCACCGGGTAGTGCGCTTCAGGTGATGGCGTGTAGTTGACGAACACCGCCGCCGCTCCCGACCCCACCACCAGGTCACGCACCAGGCGCTCGTGGGTCGGGAAATCCCCGAGTACCCAGCCACCGCCGTGGAAGAACATGAACACCGGCAATGTGCACTTGACCCCGGCCGGACGCACGATGGTCAGGCTCAGCGGCTGGCCATCGACCTGAATGGTCTTCTGGCTCACGTCGGCCTTGGGCAGCGTCAGTTTCACGCCTGACTGTGCACCTGTCAGCACCGCACGGGCTTCCCTGGGCGTCAGTTGCTCCATCGGTTTGCCGGTGCCGGCGTTCAGTACATCGAGAAACGCCTGGGTGTTGTGCTCCACGTCACCGCTGGCCGCAAAGGCATTGGTGATCGAGAAGGCGAGCAGGGTGCCGGTGAGTACTTTGCCAAATGTGTTCATGTTCTTCTCCAAAAAACCGCGTGGGTCAGACGGTTACGTGCAGGCGTACATCGACGTTGCCACGGGTGGCGTTGGAGTAAGGGCAGACCTGGTGCGCAGCGTCGACCAGGCTTTGCGCGTCGTCCTGGGCCAGGCCGGGCAAGCTGACGTGCAGGTCGATGTCCAGGCCGAAACCGCCGGGGATTTGACCGATGCCGACGTGGGCAGTGATCGAAGCGTCATCCGGGATTTTGCGTTTGGTCTGGCTGGCGACGAATTTCAGGGCACCGATGAAGCAGGCGGAGTAACCGGCGGCGAACAGTTGTTCCGGGTTGGTGGCCTGGCCACCCGCGCCGCCCAGTTCTTTTGGCGTGGAGAGTTTTACATCGAGGATGTTGTCGCTGGAAACAGCACGACCATCACGGCCGCCGGTGGCGGTGGCTACTGCGGTGTAGAGAGCTTGCATGGTGATTTCCTCGTCAGTGTTTGCGCTAAATGTTTGTGCGCTAAGTAAGTGGCGAGGTGAATGTATCGCGCTAATAATTAGTGCGCAAGATATATTTGGAAAATATTTTGCGTGCTTTGATAGCCAGGCATTGCACAAACAAATGTGGGAGCGGGCTTGCTCGCGAATGCGGTGTGACAGTCACTAGATGCATTGACTGATCCACCGCATTCGCGAGCAAGCCCGCTCCCACATTTTTTGATGCGTGGTGCCTTTAGAGGGAGACTTGCAGGTTTTTTCGCAGTGCCAGTAAATCGCCCTGCAGCTTGCGCAACTGCTCGATGTCCAGCCCGCTGGCGCCCAGGATGCACTGTGGAATATCCATGGCTTTGTCCCGCAGGGCGCGCCCGGCCTCGGTCAATTCAACCACCACCACGCGCTCGTCTTCGCGGCTGCGGGTGCGGCTGAGCAGGCCTTCGGCTTCCAGGCGCTTGAGCAGCGGCGTCAGGGAGCCGGGATCCGTCAGCAGGCGATTGCTGATTTCGCCTACGGTCAAGCCATCCTCTTCCCACAGCACCATCATGGCCAGGTACTGCGGATAGGTCAGGCCGAGGGCTTGCAGCAGCGGTTTGTAGACCTTGGTCATCAACAACGAGGTGGAATGCAGGGCAAAACACAGCTGGTTGTCGAGCAACAAGGATTCGCAGGTATCGAGGGGCTTGGTCATGGCAGTGCCTTAAAACGTGTCTGGTTTCGAATCTAGCGGGCAAATCTTTAACGCGCCAGACAATTCTGTCCGGCCGGTCAACCCAGGCCGCTTTGCAGTGCCAGGTCCCAGGGCGGCACAGGGCTGAAGCGCGCCTTGAGGTATTCCAGCAACAAGCGGCTGCGGGCGTTGGCGTGTTGCTCCAGGCGTAGCGCATAGATGCCCGCGGTTTCAGGCGTCGGCA
Organism: Pseudomonas sp. W2I6; assembly: GCF_030815935.1. Classification (NCBI taxonomy): domain Bacteria; kingdom Pseudomonadati; phylum Pseudomonadota; class Gammaproteobacteria; order Pseudomonadales; family Pseudomonadaceae; genus Pseudomonas; species Pseudomonas sp. W2I6. The sequence goes on from NZ_JAUSXJ010000001.1 coordinate 1,203,712, forward strand.
GGCCGTTCTCGCAGAACAGCGGGACCAGTTCACCGCGCACCAGGTATTCACTGGCGAGCCAGGTGGGCAGGTGCGCAACACCCAGTCCGGCCAGCGCGCCTGAAAGCAGGGCTTCGGCGTTATTGGCGCTCATGCGAATGCGCTGCGGGCGGTAGGTGGATTTGCGCCCATCGAGCTCAAAACGCCAGGCGAACATCGGTGCCAGGCCTTCCCAATCCAGGCCGTCATGCTCGCTTAACTGGCTGGGATGGGTCGGCGTGCCACGGCTTTTCAGGTAGGCCGGGCTTGCGCAAGCGATGCGCACAATGCTGGCCAGTGGCGTGGCAATCAGCCGGGTGTCGACGATATGCCCGGCCCGCAGCACCAGGTCGACCTTGCCCAGATGCTCGCCCTGCATGTCGACAAAGCTGTCGATCAAGTGCAGGTGCACGTCCAGTCCCGGATAGACATTGAGAAAGTCAGCGATGGCAGGCGCCAAATGCCGCCTGCCGAAAGCCGCCGGTGCGTCCACGCGGATCAAGCCTTCAGGCGCATGACTCAGCGACACCGCTTCGGCCCGCGCCAGTTGCAGCTCGCTGACAATCCGCCGGGCGCGCTCGGCAAACGCCAGGCCGGCGGGCGTCGGCACCACCGCATGGGTGCTGCGTTGAAACAGCCGGCTACCCACCGAGCTTTCCAGGCTGTCGATGCGCCGCGCCACGGCCGAGGGCGTGAGCGGGTGACGGCGCGCGGCTGCGGAAAAGCTGCCGGCTTCCAGTACGTCGAGAAACAGGCTCAGTTGATCGGTCAATGTATTGGGGTTCATCAGCGTCTGCTTGTGCGAGATTGGCACAGCCATTGTGCGTTGCTGTGCGTTTCCGCACCAGAGCGGACTGCGTAGCATGCAAGGCCTGGGAACAGCAGGAGCGAGCGGGTGGCAGATTTAGCGTTGTATTTAATGCTGGGCGTAGCGTTGGGCACGGTCGGTGGCTTGTTCGGCATCGGCGGCGGGCTGATTGCCATTCCCGTGCTGGGGGTATTTTTCGGCCTCGACCAGCAGATCGCCCAAGGCACGGCCCTGGTGATGGTGGTGCCGAATGTGATGCTGGCGTTGTGGCGTTATCACCAGCGCAACCGGATTGAATTGCGTCATGCACTGCCGTTGGGCGTGATGGGTTTTTCCTTCGCCTGGCTGGGCTCGATCTGGGCGGTGGGGATCGATGCTGACGTGATGCGGGTGGGTTTTATCGCGTTTCTGCTGGTATTGGCGTCCTACAACCTGCTGCGAATGTTTACCCACAATGCACCGCCGTCAGCGCAGATGCGTTATTCCTGGCCGTGGCTTGGGGTGTTGGGCGCGGCGTCGGGCTCCATGGGTGGCTTGTTCGGGGTGGGCGGTGCAGTGGTTGCCACGCCGGTGCTGACCAGCATCTTCGGCACCAGCCAGGTAGTGGCCCAAGGGCTGTCGCTGGCCCTGGCGCTGCCGAGCACCAGCGTGACCCTGGTGACCTACGCCTGGCACCACGAAGTGGACTGGCTGATCGGCGTGCCTTTGGCCGTCGGCGGTTTGCTCAGTATCAGTTGGGGCGTGAAAGTCGCCCACGCCATGCCGGAGCGCATGTTACGCGGGCTGTTCTGCGGGTTCCTGGCGGTGTGTGCGGTGATGCTGACGTTTAAAGTTTGAAGCCTTCGAGGATGTATTCGGCGAGGCATTCGGTAATCGGCGAGGTGGTACGCGGGTTGCGCAACAATCGCAGATTGACCGACGGCAGCGGCGGAAAACCGTCCGCTGTGCCCAATATGCGCAGGTCTTCGGTCACCAGGCTTTCCATATTGATCGTGACGGCCAGGCCGGCACCCACCACTGCCAGGATCGCGGCCCCGTTGGAGCTGTGATACGCCAGTCGGTACTCCTGCCCCTGGGCGTCCAGCGCGGCGCGTGCCCACTGCGTGCAAAAACTGTCGAGGCCGGAAATGGCCAGGGGCAGGGCGCTGTGCTCATCCATGCAGAAGCACGGCGCCGCCACCCACACCATGCGTTCATGGCGCAGCAGTTCGCCGATTTCATTTCCCGGTTCGCGGCTGATAACGGTCAGGTCGAGGTCCCGGCGCTGCATCAGCACCGGCGACGACTCGCAGTGCATTTCAATCTGGATCAGCGGGTAAGCCTTGGAGAAGCGCTTGAGAATCCCCGGCAAGTAGCGCATCACGTAATCGTCCGGGGTGCCGATGCGCACCAACCCGACCATGTGCGGCTCGCGCAGGGTGTTGAACACCTCGCTGTGCAGCTTCAGGATCCTGCGGGCATAGCCCAATAGCACCTGGCCTTCCGGAGTCAGCCGCACCTGGCGACCATCGCGCTCGAACAACTTGCGCTGCAACACATCTTCTTCCAGGCGTTTCATCTGCATGCTCACCGCCGACTGGGTGCGGTTGACCTGCTCGCCGGCGCGGGTAAAGCCCCCTTGATCAGCGATGGCGACAAAGGTGCGCAGCACCTCGGTGTCGATACTCGGGTAGCTGGACAATTGATCAATCTCCGAGATGTATTGCATAAGAAACATTCGTTGGATTGATCATAGCGCCAGGCACAGACTTCAGTCATCCCCACTGGAGGGCGAGATGATGAAAGGTCAAAGAGGCTTTGTACTGATGGCGAAGCGGCCGTTTTCCGGGCTGCTTCAACTGGGTTCCCGGTGGATGGCCGTGCACCGTGAGCGTCAGCTGTTGATGAGCATGAGCGATGAGGCGCTCAAGGACATCGGGCTCAACCGTGGCGATGTCGAGCAGGAAAGCCGCCGGCATTTTTGGGAAGACCCGCTGCGAAAATGACTCGGGATGCAGTAGGGTGGTTCGCGAGCACACAAGGAGATGCCCATGCCCGCAGAACTGTCCTTTTCCCTCAAGCAGGCGCGACGCCTGGCGCTGGCCGCCCAGGGTTTTTCCGGGCGCCAGCCGCCGGCGTTGATCAAGGCGGCGCAGGTCAATCGCCTGGTTGAGCGTTTGGGCGTGTTGCAGATTGATTCGGTAAATGCGGTGGTGCGTTCGCACTACCTGCCGCTGTTTTCCCGTCTGGGGCATTACTCTCCGTTGATTCTAGAACAGGCCGCCTGGAGTTCGGGGCGGCGCCGCTCGCTGTTCGAATATTGGGGGCATGAGGCGTCGTTGTTGCCAATGGCGCTGTACCCATTGATGCGCTGGCGCATGGAACGGGCGGCCCGGGGGCAGGGGATCTATCAGCAAATGGCGCGTTTTGGTCGCGAGCAGCAGGCCACCATCGCCCGGGTGCTGGGCATCGTCGAACAACAAGGCGCCCTGGGTGCGGGCAGTTTGTCGACCCGCGAGGAGCGCGCCGGCCCGTGGTGGGACTGGAGCGATGAAAAGCATGCGCTGGAATGGTTGTTCGCCGCCGGCCAGGTGACCGTCGCCGGGCGGCGGGGTTTTGAGCGTTTGTACGACCTGCCGGAGCGTGTGATCCCGGCCGACATTCTCCAGCAAGCCCCGTTGGACGAGGCAGAGGCGCAACGCGGTTTGCTGCTGCACAGCGCCACGGCGCTGGGGGTGGGCACTGAAAAAGACCTGCGCGACTACTTCCGTCTGGACCTGGCCGACAGCCGTGGGCGCCTGGCGGAGCTGGTCGAGGATGGGCAATTGATCACCTGCGACGTGCAGGGCTGGAAGCAGCCAGCCTATTGCCTGCCCGAGCCAAAAGTCCCGCGCAAGGTGCCTGCCAGCGCACTGTTATCGCCTTTTGATTCGCTGATCTGGGAGCGCAGCCGTACCGAGCGGTTGTTCGATTTCCGCTATCGCCTGGAGATCTACACGCCCCAGGACAAGCGGGTATATGGCTACTACGTGCTGCCGTTCCTGCACAACGAGCGGATTGCCGCGCGCGTGGATCTGCGGGCGGAGCGGGCGGCCGGACGCCTGGCGGTGCATGCCGTTCACGAGGAAGAGCCGGGGCTGGGCGAGGAGGGCATGCGCGCGCTGGCCCTGAATCTGCGGCAGATGGCCGACTGGCTCGGGCTTGAGCAGATACAGCTCAATTGCCAGCGGGCCAGTGCGGCACGGTTGCGGGTAGAGCTTTTAACGCTTGACCTGTTTTAGCGTCTCGGCGATCAGGAATGCCAATTCCAGCGACTGATCGGCATTCATCCGTGGGTCGCAGTGGGTGTGGTAGCGGTCCGACAACCCGTCTTCGGTAATCGGCCGTGCGCCACCGATGCACTCGGTGACATTCTGCCCGGTCATCTCGATATGAATCCCGCCGGCGTAAGTGCCTTCGGCTTCATGCACCTGGAAGAACTCCTTCACCTCACTGAGAATCTGCGCGAAGTCCCGAGTCTTGTAGCCGCTGCTGGCCTTGATGGTGTTGCCGTGCATCGGGTCGGAACTCCACAGCACCTGCTTGCCCTCGCGCTGTACCGCGCGGATCAGGTTGGGCAGATGGTCGCCGACCTTGCTGGCACCCATGCGCGCAATCAGGTTCAGGCGGCCCGGGTCGTTGTCCGGGTTGAGGATGTCGATCAGGCGGATCAGGTCGTCGGGGTTCATGCTCGGGCCGACCTTGACCCCGATCGGGTTGTTCACCCCGCGCAGGAATTCGACGTGGGCACCGTCCAGTTGGCGGGTGCGATCACCGATCCAGAGCATGTGTGCCGAGCAGTCGTAATAGTCGTTGGTCAGGCTGTCGCGGCGCACGAAGGCTTGTTCGTAGTTGAGCAGCAGCGCTTCGTGGGCGGTGAAGAAACTGGTCTCGCGCAGTTGCGGCGAGCTGTCCATGCCACAGGCACGCATGAAGGCCAGGGTTTCGTCGATGCGGTCGGCCAGTTGGCTGTACTTCTCGGCCAGGGCGGAGTTGGCAATGAAGTCCAGGTTCCACTTGTGCACCTGGTGCAGGTCGGCAAAACCGCCCTGGGCAAAGGCCCGCAGCAGGTTCAAGGTGGCGGTGGACTGGTGGTAGGACTGCAGCAGGCGGTCCGGGTCCGGCACGCGGCTTTTTTCGTCGAAACCGATGCCGTTGACGATATCGCCGCGGTAGGCGGGCAGGGTGATGCCGTCGATGGTTTCATCGTTGGAAGAGCGCGGCTTGGCGAACTGGCCCGCCATACGCCCGACCTTGACCACCGGGCAGCCGGCAGCGAAGGTCATCACAATCGCCATCTGCAGCAGCACCTTGAAGGTGTCGCGGATTTTTGCCGCCGAGAACTCGGCAAAACTCTCGGCGCAATCGCCGCCTTGCAACAGGAAGGCGCGGCCCTGGGTCACCTCGGCAAACTGACGGCGCAACTCACGGGCTTCACCGGCAAACACCAGCGGCGGATAGCTCGCCAGGTTTTGCTCGACCTGCGACAAATGCGCGGCGTCAGGGTACTGGGGTTGTTGCTGGATCGGCAGGGCGCGCCAGCTGTCGGGGCTCCAGGGTTGGCTCATCATGAACTCGAGTGATTTGCGGTCGGGCCGTCATGTTATCAGCAATTAGTACGTGACCTGCTGCCGCCGGTTCGCCCACAATCCCGGCTTTCCCGTTGGCACGCCGTTAGGAGTTGCAATGTCTGAGGAGCGCGTCGAGCGCCTGCTGGCCGAGGTCCATGATGACTTCGGCATGATCCGCGTGCTGGAAGTGGCCGACTACCGCTTTCTCGAGTTTGGCGATGCCATCGAGCAGAGTTGTGTGTTTACTGCTGACCCGAGCTGGTTGGAGTATGACTACACCCGCGCGATGCTGATTGGGGCGTTGTGCCATGAGCAGCCGGAGAGTGCGTTGTTCCTGGGCTTGGGCGCTGGGACGTTGACCCAGGCTTGCCTGAAGTTTCTGCCTTTGGATGATGTGGAAGCCATCGAACTGCGGCCTGATGTGCCGCGTCTGGCCATTGAGTACTTGGGGCTGGATGATGATCCTCGGCTGTATATCCGCGTTGGGGATGCGTTGGAATTGCTGCCTTCGGCTGAGTCGGCGGACCTGATTTTTGTCGACCTGTATACGGATGTTGGCCCTGGGGTTGGGCACCTGGCCTGGACGTTTCTGGAGAATTGCCAGAAGAAGCTGAACCCGGGGGGGTGGTTGGTGATTAATCAGTGGGCTACGGATGATGGGAAGCCTTTGGGGGCGGCGTTGTTGCGTGGGTTGTATCACCGGCATTATTGGGAGTTGCCGGTGAAGGAGGGGAATGTGATTTTGCTGGTGCCGGCGGATCTGGATCAGGTGCTCGATGTGGCGGCGTTGTCTGCGCGGGCTGAGGCGTTGGCGCCGCGGTTGGGGTATTCGTTGCAGTCGCTGATCAAGGCGATTCGGCCGGCTACGTAGGGTTTTGATTGTGTACATATCCGTTGCTGCGGTAACGGCCGCTTATGGTTCCGCTCTTACAGCGGGTCACTTTTGGCAAACGCCCCAAAAGTAACCAAAAGGTCTTTGCCCCACCACTCGGTGCCTCGCCTAGGCTCGGCATGCCCGCACTCCGGCCCGGTTCCGCGGGCCGCCGCGACGGGCCATCCATGGCCCGGCGCGGCTAAACCGGCATCCTTGCCGGTTTACCCGCTCCACCGTGCCTGCTTGCGGCCATCGTGGTTGACGGGGCCCGCAGATCAAAATCAAAAGCAAGAGCACGGCGGCCTGAAAGCCGACCTGAGTGTTAAAAGCAAAAGCAAAGACCAGAGCGAAAACAGAGCTGCTTTTCTGTGGGAGCTGGCTTGCCTGCGATGCAGACAACTCGGTTTTTCAGATACACCTAGTTGATGCCATCGCAGGCAAGCCAGCTCCCACATTTGACCGTGCCCGCTTTAGATTTTGATTTTGCTCTTCAACACTCAAGCCGGCCGGTAGGCCGCTGTGCTCTGGCTTTTGATCTTGATTTTGATCTTAGGCGCCCCGTTAAACCACGCTGGCCGAACGCAGGCTTTGGAGCGTGGGTAACCCGGCAGGACGCCGGGTTAGCCGTCCTGGGCCAAGGATGGCCCATGACGGCGGCCCACGGTCCAAAGCCGGAGTGAGGGCACACCGAGCCTAAGCGAGGTGCCGAGTGGTGGGGCAAGAGCGTTTTGCTTACTTTTGCGCTTTTCAAAAGTGAGCCGCTGTAAGAGCGGAACCAATAGTGGCCGTTACCTAAATAACGGATATGTACCCCGCCCCAAGCCCCCTCCACAATCAACAACCTTTAAAAACCCCAGGCCGCTTCTCGACCATCGCCCGTACACCTTCCTTGGCATCCTCACTATTCAGCAGTTTCTCCACCAAAACGGGCAACCCGGCCGCCGCCGCGGTCTCCCCCTCGATCCGTGCCTGGCGCGCCGACATCAGCGTGGCCTGCACCCCCAGCGGCGCCTGCTGGGCAATGCGGTTTGCCAGCGCCACCGCCCGGGGCAACAAATCCTCGCTGGCCATCACCTCCTGCACCAACCCCAACCGCAGCGCTTCATGGGCATCAAACTCATCCCCCGTGAGCAACCAACGCATGGCATTCCCCCACCCCGCGATCTGATGAAAGCGCAACGTCGCGCCCCCAAAAGGAAAAATCCCGCGCTGCACTTCCATCTGCGCAAACCGGGTATTGCTGGCACACAGATTGATATCCGCCGCCAACATCAACTCGATACCAATGGTCAGGCAGTACCCCTGAGCCGCAACAATCACCGGCTTACTGACCCGGGGCCCCGCGAAAACGCCCCACGGATCACAACCACCCAACGGCGGTTGCCAGCCTTGTGCCATCGTGGGCCCCACATTGGCCAGGTCCAATCCGGCAGTAAAGTGATCGCCATGCCCGAAGACAATGGCCACCCGCGCTTGCTCATTGCGATCAAATTCGCCATACGCCAGGCTCAAATCATTGAGCAATTCCAGGTCGAACGCATTGCGCTTGGCCACGCGATCCAGGCCCAGCAACAGGATATGACCCTGCTGTTCACGGCTGACGCGGCTGTTGGTGGCTTGGTTCATGGGGTGTGCCCTCGGGCGCAAAGGGAGGTTTCGGACCGAAGGGCCCGCTGTTAAGGGTGAACCGTTTAAGCGTCATGACCAACAGGGCCGGGCCTTTGAAAAATAGACCCTGCTGCCTGGATGCGCAAAGCCTTTGATGCAGAGGCGTTTACCTGCGGTTTACGATAAAAAAAGCTCCCTTTTTCAGCGATTTCCGGTATAGTGCGCGCCGGCCTTTAACCGGGCCGCGTTTAGGTAGCGCAATTCCCCGAAGTCAGCTTCGGCTGCACGTCCGCACAGCGGACTCTTCCTTGACGAATCTTTTTCATTCATTCGTTTTCGCAAATCCCCGCCGACAAAGCAGCCAGGGCGACTCTTGAGTCTCAACACGGCATGCGCAGCTTTGGAGCATGGGTCTTTGCGGATGCACTTAGAGGCAGACCCATGACCCAGGAAACCGGCGGCTTCGCCGCTTTTAATCTTAACCCGAACATTCTTGCTGCCGTCATCGCGACTGGCTACGAAGAACCTTCGGCTATTCAGCAGCAATCGATCCCGATCATCATGGCCGGCCAAGACATGATTGGCCAAGCGCAAACCGGTACCGGTAAAACCGCCGCGTTCGCCCTGCCAATCCTGCACTGCATCGATCCTGCCAAGCGCGAGCCGCAAGCCCTGATCCTGGCGCCAACCCGTGAGTTGGCGCTGCAAGTAGCAACCGCTTTCGAAACCTACGCCAAGCAAATGCCGGGCGTTACCGTTGTGGCCGTTTACGGCGGCGCGCCTATGGGCCCACAACTGAAAGCAATCCGTAACGGCGCACAGATCGTTGTCGCCACTCCGGGCCGTCTGTGCGACCACCTGCGTCGCGACGAAAAAGTGCTGTCGACCGTGAACCACCTGGTTCTGGACGAAGCTGACGAAATGCTCAAGCTGGGCTTCATGGACGACCTGGAAGTCATCTTCAAGGCACTGCCAGCAACCCGTCAGACCGTACTGTTCTCGGCTACCCTGCCACAGTCGATCCGTGCCATTGCCGAACGCCATCTGCGCGATCCGCAACACGTGAAGATCCAGACCAAGACTCAGACCGTTACCGCGATCGAACAGGCTCACCTGTTGGTTCACGCTGACCAGAAGACCTCGGCTGTATTGAGCCTGCTGGAAGTCGAAGACTTCGACGCCCTGATCATGTTCGTGCGCACCAAGCAAGCGACCCTGGACCTGGCCAGCGCCCTGGAAGCCAAAGGCTACAAAGCCGCTGCGCTGAACGGTGACATTGCCCAGAACCAGCGTGAGCGCGTGATCGACTCCCTCAAGGATGGCCGTCTGGACATCGTTGTGGCGACCGACGTTGCTGCCCGTGGCCTCGACGTTCCACGTATCACTCACGTGTTCAACGTTGACATGCCTTACGATCCAGAGTCCTACGTTCACCGTATCGGCCGTACCGGCCGTGCCGGTCGCGAAGGTCGTGCATTGTTGCTGGTGACTCCACGTGAGCGCCGCATGCTGCAAGTGATCGAGCGTGTAACCGGTCAGAAAGTTGCCGAAGTCCGCCTGCCGGATGCCCAGGCCGTTCTCGATGCGCGCATCAAGAAACTGACCAACAGCCTGTCGCCACTGGTGGCTGATGCTGAATCGACCCACGGCGACCTGCTGGACCGCCTGACTGCCGATATCGGTTGCACCCCGCGTGCCCTGGCTGCAGCCCTGCTGCGCAAGGCTACCAACGGTCAGGCCCTGACCCTGGCTGCCATCGAGAAAGAACGTCCACTGGTGCCGAACAACGCTCCGCGCGGTGATCGTCCAGAGCGTACTGGCGACCGTCCGGACCGTGGTGATCGTGAGCGTCGTGCTCCGGTTCCATTGGCTGAAGGCCGTGCTCGCTGCCGTACCGCGCTGGGCGCGCGTGATGGCATCGCTGCCAAGAACCTGCTGGGCGCTATCCTCAACGAGGGTGGCCTGGCACGTGAAGCAATCGGTCGCATCCAGGTGCGTGACAGCTTCTCCTTGGTAGAGCTGCCGGAAGATGGTCTGGAGAAACTCCTGACCAAGCTGAAGGACACCCGCGTTGCCGGTAAGCAGTTGAAGCTGCGTCGCTACCGCGAAGATTGATCCGCCCCCGGGCTGATTGATCGAACATAAAAAATCCCCGACTGGTTCGGGGATTTTTTTTGCCTGCAATCAGGCGAAACGGTAGATGTCCATGCCCAGCGCACCCATGGTAAAGCCTTGGTGGGCTGCGCTGAATTCACCGCCGGCGCCCCGGGCGAAATACAGCGGCAGCAAATGCTCGTCGCTGGGGTGGCTGCGCACGGCATGAGGTGCCTGGCGACGATAGTCGTGCAGCGCGGCTTCATCGTTGGTTGCCAGTTTGCTGACCATCCAATCGCGAAAATCCCGCGCCCAGGGCTCGATGCTCTCCGGCCCGGCATGCCAGTCCAGTTCGCCGAGATTGTGGGTAATGCTGCCGGAGCCGATCAGCAGCACGCCCTGTTCCCGCAGGCTCGCCAGTGCGTGGCCGACACGGGTTTGCAGGGCAGGGCCCATGCGGCTTGGCAGCGATACCTGCACCACCGGGATATCGGCCGCCGGGTACATCAGCGACAGGGGCACCCAGGTGCCGTGGTCGAAGGGGCGCTGATCATCAATGCGCGCTTCCAGGCCGTCAGCCTTGAGGAGCTGCACGATTTGGGCGGCCAACTGCGGGTCACCTGGGGCCGGGTACTGCACCGCGAACAGTTCCCGTGGGAAGCCGCCGAAGTCGTGCCAGGTCTCTGGTGCGGCGCTGCCAGTCACGAGCAGCCCCTGGCTTTCCCAGTGCGCCGAGACCACCACAATGGCCTTGGGGCGTGGCAGCTCGGCCGCCAGGCGCTTGAGTGCCGGGCCACTGGCACCCGGGTTGCAGGGCAAGCATGGGCGAACCGTGGGAGATAAACAGGCTGGGCAGCATGAGTAGGGTCCTGAGGGTTAAGATGGGACCATCTTCAATCAGATCATTGATCTAAATCTAATATAAGTTTTAGCGCTATTTGATCAATTTTTAGGATAAATCATGGAACCTGGATTTTGGCATGAGCGTTGGGCGCGCAATCAGACGGGTTTCCACTTGCCCGAGGTGAATCCTTACCTGCTGCGCCACTGGCCCGGTCTGGGTGTGGCGAGCGGGGCGCAGGTGCTGGTGCCGTTGTGCGGCAAGAGCCTGGACCTGGTGTGGCTGGCGAGCGTCGGGCATCGGGTGATCGGGGTCGAGTTGTCGGAAAAGGCCGTTGAAGAGTTTTTCAGCGAGCAGGAGCTGATGCCGCAGGTCAGCCAGCGCGGCGCTTTCAAAGTTTTCCAGGCGGGTTCCATCGAGCTGTGGTGCGGGGATTTCTTCGCCCTGGATGCCGGTGCCGTGGTTGGTTGCACAGCGCTTTACGACCGGGCGGCGCTGATTGCCCTGCCACCGTTGATGCGCGAGCAGTATGCGGCGCACTTGAATGAGATTCTGGCGGGAGGCAGTCGTGGCCTGTTGATCACCCTCGACTATGAACAATCGCAGAAGGCCGGCCCGCCGTTCGCGGTGAGCGATGAGGAAGTGCAATTGCTCCTGGGCGGCCGGTGGAGCCTGGATGTGCTGCAGGAGCAGGACATCCTGGGGGACAGCTGGAAGTTTGTTAAGGATGGCGTCACGCGCCTGGACGAGCGGGTGTACCGGTTGGCCAGGCGCTGAAGAGCGCCCACAAAAAAGGGGCGATTGAATCGCCCCTTCTTCTTGTCGCTATCAGCCGCGACGACGCAGTGCGTCAATTCGCTCTTCCAGTGGCGGGTGGCTCATGAACAGGCGAGCCATGCCCTGCTTGATGCCACCGTTGATGCCAAAGGCGGTCAGGGTGTTCGGCATGTGCACCGGCAAGCCCTGTTCGGAGCGCAGGTGCTGCAGGGCGCTGATCATCGCGCCGGTACCGGCCAGGCGTGCGCCAGCTTCGTCTGCGCGGAATTCCCGTTTGCGCGAGAACCACATCACGATCGAGCTGGCGAGGAAGCCCAGTACCAGTTCGGCGAAGATGGTCGCCACGTAGTAGGCCATGCCCTGGCCCTGTTCGTTCTTGAAGATCACCTTGTCGACGAAGTTGCCGATGATCCGCGCGAAGAACATCACGAAGGTGTTCACCACGCCCTGGACCAGCGCCAGGGTGACCATGTCACCGTTGGCCACGTGGCCGATCTCGTGGGCCAGCACCGCCTTGATTTCGTCGGGCGAGAACCGCTCCAGCAAGCCCTGGCTGACGGCCACAAGGGCGTCGTTCTTGTTCCAGCCGGTAGCAAAGGCGTTCGCTTCATAGGCCGGGAAGATCCCGACTTCAGGCATCTTGATCCCGGCTTCGCGGGACAGTTGCTCGACGGTCTGCAGCAGCCATTGCTCATGACGGGTGCGTGGCTGGGTAATGATCTGGGTGCTGGTGCTCATCTTCGCCATCCACTTGGAGATGAACAGCGAGAAAATCGACCCGGCAAAACCAAAGACCGCACAGAAGATCAGCAGCTGATTGAGGTTCAGATCAACCCCGTTGGCCGCCATGATCCCATTGAAGCCGAAAAGGCTCAGCGTGATGCTGGCAATCAGCACGACCGCCAGGTTAGTGGCCAAGAACAGCAGAATGCGCATCATGGTTGTAGAATTCTCCTCATGCTTAATATGTCGCGTACTGCGGGGTATATAAGGTGCGGCATGGGGCTATTCAACCGGGGGACTATTTCAAACTGTGTCCTACAGCCTGAATGTAGAGCCTTGAAGGGAATTTCCGAGGCCTGGTGTGGCTCGGCAGCCTCGCCCCATTACCTTGCAGCCCTGTAATTATAGGGTGATGCCCGAGCAAGGGTGGAGCCGGCAGGCGTAAAAGGCGATACCGCCCGCGCAGGGCAGAGAAGTGTTGCCAGATAATCGCTGTACGACCACGGGTGGGCCGTACAGCGCAATGCCCATTACTGGCGATAGGACTTCAGGAAGTTGCCGATGCGACCGATGGCCATCTCCAGGTCATCCACCCGCGGCAGGGTGACCACCCGGAAGTGATCCGGCCACGGCCAGTTGAACGCCGTACCCTGGACCACCAGCAGCTTTTCCGACAGCAGCAGGTCGAGCACGAACTTCTCGTCGTTGAGGATCGGGCACACTTTCGGGTCGATCCGCGGGAACGCATACAGCGCCCCCATCGGCTTGACGCAACTGACGCCGGGAATCGCGTTCAGCAGTTCCCAGGTGCGGTTGCGCTGCTCCAGCAGGCGGCCTTGTGGCAGCACCAGGTCGTTGATGCTCTGGTAGCCGCCCAGTGCGGTCTGGATGGCGTGCTGGCTCGGCACGTTGGCACACAGGCGCATGTTGGCCAGCATGTCGATGCCCTCGATGTAGCTCTGGGCATTGTGCTTGGGGCCGGAAATGGCGATCCAGCCGGAACGGAAGCCCGCCACCCGGTAGGATTTAGACAGCCCGTTGAAGGTCAGGCACAACAGGTCCGGCGCCAGGGAGGCGGTGCAGATGTGCACGGCGTCGTCGTAGAGGATCTTGTCGTAGATCTCATCGGAAAACACCACCAGGTTGTGCTGGCGCGCGAGTTCGAGCATGCCCAGCAACACTTCCCTGGAGTAGACGGCGCCGGTGGGGTTGTTCGGGTTGATGATCACCAGGGCCTTGGTGTTCGGGGTGATCTTGGCCTTGATGTCGGCCAGGTCCGGGAACCAGTCGGCGCCTTCGTCACACAGGTAATGCACCGGATGGCCACCGGCCAGGGTTACGGCGGCGGTCCACAGCGGGTAGTCGGGAGCCGGAACGAGTACTTCGTCGCCGTTGTTGAGCAGGGCCTGCATGGACATGACGATCAGCTCGGACACGCCGTTGCCCAGGTAGATGTCTTCGATGCCGACACCTTCAACCTGCTTCTGCTGGTAGTACTGCATGACGGCCTTGCGCGCGCTGAACAGGCCTTTGGAGTCGCTGTAGCCCTGGGCGGTAGGCAGGTTGCGGATCACGTCCTGGAGGATTTCGTCCGGCGCTTCGAAACCAAAGGGTGCCGGGTTGCCAATGTTCAGCTTGAGGATGCGATGGCCTTCCTCTTCCAGGCGTTTGGCGTGCTTGAGCACCGGGCCGCGAATGTCGTAGCAGACGTTGGCGAGCTTGTTCGATTTGCTGACCTGCATGGCGATGTGATCCTGAAAATGAACGATCCAGACGGTGTGAAGACTACCGTGCTGAGAATCCTGCGTTGGCCTGACCCATAAATACGTTTGAATGCCGGTAACGCGGGTGCCAGACTGGCGCTTTGAAGAGGCGCAATCATACGTGCCGCCTGATCCATGGAAAAGACACAGATCAGGCTTTTTCAGTTGCCGAGGTGTACCGATGGAAAAGTTGCAGAAAACCGTTGAAGAATGGAAAGCCATGCTCGACCCGGAGCAGTACAACGTGTGCCGCCTCAAAGGCACCGAGCGACCGTTCAGCGGCAAGTACAACGGCACCAAGACCGACGGCGTCTACCACTGCATCTGCTGCAATGAGCCGCTGTTCGATTCCAGGGCCAAGTTTGACTCCGGCTGCGGCTGGCCCAGCTTCTACGAGCCGATCGCCAAGCAGGCCATGGTCGAGATCCGGGACGTCAGCCACGGCATGATCCGCACCGAAGTCACCTGCGCCAAGTGCGATGCGCACCTGGGCCACGTGTTCCCGGACGGACCGCCACCGACCGGTTTGCGTTACTGCATCAACTCGGTGTGCCTGGACCTGGTACCGCGCTGAGCCGTCAGGCTCCTGCGGGCTTCGTGCCCGCAGGAGCCGTTATATCAAGGCATAAGTCCCGCCAATTAAATTGCACACAATTGAATTGCCTACTATCGTTCAGTCCTTCTTATCTTTGTAGAGGCACTGCCATGAGCGACAACCTGCTGAGCATCCCTTGCACCACCATCAAGGGTGAGCAAAAGACCTTGGCCGATTTCGCCGGCAAGGCGATTCTGGTGGTCAACACTGCCAGCAAGTGCGGCTTCACCCCGCAATACAAGGGGCTTGAAGAACTCTGGCAGCATTACAAGGACCAGGGCCTGGTGGTATTGGGCTTTCCCTGCAACCAGTTCGGCAAGCAGGAGCCGGGCAACGAAGGCGCCATTTCGGAGTTTTGCGAGCTGAACTTTGGTGTCAGTTTCCCGCTGTTCAAGAAGATTGACGTCAACGGCAGCGATGCCCACCCATTGTTCGTACAGCTTAAAAAGCAGGCCCCGGGATTGCTGGGCTCCAAGGGCATCAAGTGGAACTTCACCAAGTTCCTGATCGGTCGCGACGGCCAGGTGGTCAAGCGCTTCGCCCCGACCACCAAGCCCCAGGACCTGACCCAAGAGATCGAAGCCCTGCTCAAATGACCGACCTGTCCCTGGCCCTCGACGACCAACTGTGCTTCAAGCTCTACGCCGCCTCCCGCGCAGTCACCCGGGCCTACAAGCCGATGCTCGATCAGTTGGGCCTGACCTATCCGCAATACCTGGTGATGCTGGTGCTGTGGGAATGGCAGGCTGCTGTGGTGTCGCAGCCTACGGTCAAGGCCCTGGGCGAGCGCCTGCTGCTGGATTCCGGCACGCTGACGCCACTGCTCAAGCGCCTGGAGCAGCTTACCCTGGTGCGGCGTCAGCGCAGTGCGCTGGATGAGCGTGAAGTGCACCTGAGCCTGACCGATGAAGGCCGGCACCTGCGCGACCGGGTGCAGCCGCTGAAGGCCCGCCTGTTGTGTGACAGCGGCGTTGATCTGAACCAGGCCGATGCCTTGCGTGACGGCCTGGATCAGCTGTTGCGCCAGATCAAAGACTTGTCGTAGTCGGCACCCACAGATCGAGCAAGGCCTTGAGTTCTTCCCGGCGAAACGGCTTGGCCAGGTAATCGTTCATGCCCGCAGCCCGGCAGCGCTCGCGTTCCTCGGACATGGCATTGGCCGTCAAGGCGACGATCGGCAAGTCCGGCCAGCGCCCGCTGCGGCGGATCTGCCGACTGGCCTCATAGCCATCCATCACCGGCATATTGCAGTCCATCAACACCATGTCGAAGCCTTGCTCTTCCAGCAGCTTGAGGGCTTCACCACCGTGGGCGGCGACGATCACCTCGCACCCGAGCTTGCCGAGCATGCCCTTGGCCACCAGTTGATTGACCGGGTTGTCCTCCACCAGCAGAATGCGCGCCCGGTGGGCGAGGGGGCCGGTTTCCAGCTGGATCAGGTCCAGGACCAGGTCCGGATCGGTGCGCAAGTTGCGTTGCAGGACCTGGTACAGCGCGGTGCGGCTCAGGGGGCGGGCCTGTTGCTGCAAGGGGGCCAGGGCCGCGACTTCTTCGCTGGGCATGAAGTTGCCGTAGGCGGTTACCACCAGGATCGGGGCGGTGATCATCGGGCGCAGGCGGAACAGGCATTCGGGGCAGTCGGTGATCAGCAGGTCGGGATTCTGCCCGCTCAAGTCATCGTCGATGGAATAACAGCGCGGAGCCAGGCCCCAACTCGGCAGCAGGCTGTTGAGGAGTTCTGCCAGCCCGCTGCTGGTGCTGGTGATGGCGATTACATCTCCAGCCAAAGGCGCCAGGCGCACCGCCGGCAAGTGGGTCGGCAAGGGCAGGTCGGCACAGAACTGGCTGCCAAAGCCAGCTTCCGAGCTGATGCTCAGGCGGCCTTTCATGGCTTCGCACAGGTTGTGGGTCAGCGCCAGGCCCAGGCCTGTCCCGCCGAACTGGCGGGTGATGCCCGCACCGGCTTGGGTGAACGGCTGGAAAATCTTGACCTGGGCATCCTGGGCGATCCCGATACCGGTGTCGCACACCTCGATCCTGACCCGGCCGGCCTGGGCACTGAGGCGTACATCCACCCGGCCGAAACGTGTGAACTTCAGGGCGTTGGACAGCAAATTGCTGACAATCTGCCGTACCCGCGTCGGGTCGCCCAGCACCTGGGCGGGAAACTGCGGGTCGATCAGGCACGTCAGCTCCACGCTGGGCGCGGCGTTTTGCGAGAGCAGGTTGGCGGTGTCTTCCACCAATGAACCGAGGTCGAACGGGATGCTTTCCAGTTCCAGTTGGCCGGCGTCGAACTTCGACAGGTCGAGGATATCGTTGAGTAGCTCCACCAGTACTTTGCCGGAGTCATGGGCGATCGACAGTTGCTGGCGTTGCTCGGCGTTCAGCGGGCTGTCGAGGGAGAGGGCGATCATCCCCAGCAGGCCGTTCAGCGGTGTACGGATTTCATGGCTCATGTTGGCCAGGAACGCCGCCCGTGCCTGGGCCATGCCCAGGGCCGTCATCTTCGCCGCTTCCAGCTCGTCGTTCGAGAGCGTCAGCCGATGATTGATCGCCTTGAGCTCGGTGGTGCGGGCGGAGACGATGTCTTCCAGTTGGCCGAGGTATTCGGTCAGGCGATTTTCAGCATGCCGGCGTTGCTGGATTTCAGTCTCCATGTTTTCAAACTGTTGGTTGGCGACGTTGACCAGTACGCCGATCTCGTCGTGCTCGTGCCCCGGCGGGCAGTCCAGGCGCTCGTGCTTGCGTGAGCTCAGCTCGCGGATAATGCGCACCAGCGGCTTGGTCAGCATCACGTAGAAAAGCGCCAACAGAATGCCGGTGAGGATCAGGCTGCGGGCGAAGCCGTTGAGCAGGGTGATCTCGGCGCGGTGCAGGAAGCGGCTGCCGAACGCGTAGGTGTCTACGTCAAGACGCAGTACACCGAGGGAATCATTGGGCATGTGGGTGAGGTACAGCCGGTCTTCGAATTGGCGGTTGGCGCCAAACAGGAAGTCGCTGATGGGCCGGTAGGTGCTTTCCTTGCGCGGACGATGGACATCGGCCAGGACCAAACCGTTGTTGTCGACCAGTTGTGCATGGGTGATGGCGGGGGAGTGCAGCAGGCCCAGCGTCAGTTCCTGGGCCAGCTCGGCGTCGATGTTGTAGGCGATGCGCGAAGCCGGGTTATGGCTGATTTCAATCAGCGCACGTATTTCCCGGTTGATGGAAGCGTCTTCGCTGGCATAATCAATCCCAATCTGTATCAGGCTGAGCAAGGTTCCCAAGACGAATCCGACCAGCACTGTCAGTCTGGCTTGTTTATAAGACAAGCGGTGGGCGAACTTGATATCCATCGGGTGCTGTACCACTTTACGTTTCCTTTCGCCCGGCAAGCATAGCTGAACATCCACAGGCTCAAACTTGCCCGGCACGAATCGATTTTATTCGGTGCAGCCCTGCACGGTCTGCCTCAGGGTTGCCAATACGCCATCTTTTACAAGAACTTGCCAGAGGAATAGTCGTGGATTCTCGATTGAATGCCTTTCTTGAGCGTGCCGACGCGGTACTGGCTCGCCTGGAGCCCTTGTTGCCTGCCCCGCGCGAAGCCGTTGACTGGAACCATTGCCTGGCTGCCCGTTGGCAGCGCGAAGGTCGCAGCGGCTTTTTATTGCCACTGGAAGTCAGCCTGGATATGCGCCTGTCCGACCTGATCGGCGTGGATAAACAGCGCGAACAATTGGCCCGTAACACCCAACAGTTTCTCGACGGCCTGCCGGCCAACCATGCGCTGCTCTGGGGCTCGCGCGGCACCGGTAAATCGTCCATGGTGCGCGCCTTGCTGGCGCAGCACGCCAAGGCCGGGCTGCGCCTGATCGAGATCGAGCGCGATCACCTGGCGGACCTGCCGCGGGTGGTCGAGCAACTGATCAAATTGCCACAACGCTTTGTGTTGTTCTGCGATGACCTGTCTTTCGAAGCCGGCGAGAGCGATTATCGTGTGCTCAAGAGCGTACTCGACGGCTCCCTGGAGCAGGCGCCGGAAAACGTCCTGTTGTATGCCACCTCCAACCGTCGTCACCTGGTGCCCGAGAACCAGAGCGATAACGAGAACTGGAAGACCATAGACGGTGAGCTGCATCCCAACGAAGCGGTGGAGGACAAGATTGCCCTGTCTGACCGTTTCGGTTTGTGGCTGTCGTTTTACCCGTTCAATCAGGAGCACTTCCTGGATGTGGTCGAGCACTGGATCGGTGAGTTGGCGAGCAAGGCCGGTCTGCAGTGGCAACGCGATGAAGAGTTGGACATCCTCGCCGTGCGCTGGGCCACCGGGCGCGGTAATCGCAACGGCCGTTGTGCCTATCAGTTCGCCCGCTACTGGGTGGGCCTCAAGTTGTTGGAGCGTCAACCATGATTGATTTGCAACAGGCTGGAACCGGCCTCGATGGCTACGCCATGCTGCATGCGCAGCTGGAATCGCTGTTGGCGGATGAGCGGGATTTCATTGCCAATGCCGCGCAGTTTTCTGCGTTCCTGTTCAACCAGCTGGATGATTTGAACTGGGCAGGCTTCTACCTCAACCGCAATGAAGAGCTGGTGCTCGGGCCGTTCCAGGGGCAGATCGCCTGTGTGCGCATTCCGTTTGGTCGCGGTGTGTGCGGCGCGGCAGCGGCCTCGCGGCAAACCCAGCGGGTGGAAGACGTGCATGCATTCCCGGGGCATATCGCCTGTGACAGTGCGTCCAACAGCGAGTTGGTCGTCCCGTTGGTCAAGGACGGGCGCTTGATTGGTGTGCTCGACCTGGACAGTCCATCGCTGTCGCGGTTTACCCCGCAGGATCAGGCCGGCATCGAGCAGTTGGCGGCGATTTTCCTGCGGTTGACCGATTGTTGATGGGGTGAGTCTCCTGCAGGAGCGAGCAAGTTCGCTCCTGCAGACTATCGACAGTCCAGCACGTCCAGTTGCATCTGCAGCATCCTCTCCAGCTCAAGCATGGATTTCTCTATTGCCTTGATGCCCGCCTCGATAACGTGTGGTGTCTCGCGTTCGCCACACGCCTGCTCCAACGCTTCGCATTGTCCGGACAAGGTATCGGCCTGGATGATCCGGGCGGCGCCTTTGATCTTGTGGGCCTGGTCGATCAGGTCGCCGGGCGCGGCTTGCCGTGCCAGCATGGCCATCAGCTCGACCCGATCATTCCGGCTGCTGCTGAGCAACTCCTCGAGCAAACGCCGGCTCAACTGTGGGTCACCGCCCGTCATCGCGTCCAGGCTTTGCAGGGTAAACACGTTGCGGGTGGGCAGCGGATCGACCTGCGCCAGGTGCTGTTCCAGTGCAGTAAGACTGATGGGTTTGAACAGGCAGTCATTCATGCCGGCGTCAAAGCAGCGTTGTTTCTCCTCGGGCTGCGCGTTGGCGGTGAAGCCGAGTATCACGCACGGGGTTTTCTGCTCGCGCTCCTCATACTCGCGAATGGAGTGACTCAATTCGTAGCCGTTCATGATCGGCATATTGCAGTCGGCAATGACCAGGTCGAAGTGTTCCTGGCGCCAGGCCTGGAACCCCGCAGCACCATGATGGGCCGCGGTGAACTGATGCCCCAGGAAACCCAGTTGCTGGCACATCAGCAAGCGGTTGGCCGGATGGTCATCCACCACCAGCACGTTGAGTACTGGCGCCGGCGTGGCCGCGGCCGGTTCGAGCTTGTCTACGGCCTTGACCGGCGGCAGGCTGGTCATCTTCAGGCTGACGTGGACCTGGGTGCCT
Source organism: Pseudomonas sp. W2I6 (assembly GCF_030815935.1). NCBI lineage: Bacteria > Pseudomonadati > Pseudomonadota > Gammaproteobacteria > Pseudomonadales > Pseudomonadaceae > Pseudomonas > Pseudomonas sp. W2I6. Next base: position 1,224,150 of record NZ_JAUSXJ010000001.1, read on the forward strand.
ACCATGGGCACGCTGCTCAGGCTCAATTGCCCGCCCATCATGGCGCACAGGCTGCGACAGATCACCAGGCCCAGGCCGGCGCCGCTCCTGGCCAGGTGCCCGGAGTTGTCGGCCTGGGCGAACGGCTCGAACAGGCGTAGCTGGTCTTCGCGATTGATCCCGATGCCGGTGTCCTCCACTACCAGTTTCATCTCGATCTGTTGAGGTTGCCCGGTCGCCTTCAGCTGCACCTTGATCTTCACCTGCCCGCGTTCAGTGAACTTGATCGCATTGCTCACCAGGTTCGAGAGCACCTGCTTGAACCGCAGAGGGTCGATCAGTACGTCGGTATCCTCGACATCGGGGGTGAACTCCAGCACCAGGCTCAGGGTTTTCTGGCGCGCCAGGCCATCGAACACGCGGACCACCGACTCGATGACTTCGCGCAGGTTGACCCGCTCCGGGGCCAGGCTCAATCGACCGGACTCGATACGTGCAATGTCCAGAATGTCGCCGATCAACTCCAGCAGGTCCTTGGCCGAGTTGTAGGCGACCTCGATCGCAGGGCGATCGAGATGTCCCTGATCGGCGCGCTTGAGTGTCAATTCCAGCATGCCAATGACGGCGTTCATCGGCGTGCGGATTTCGTGGCTCATGGTGGCCAGGAACGTACTTTTCGCGCGATTGGCCTCGTCGGCGCGTTCCTTGGCGGCGCGCAACTCGTCGAACAACTGGCGCCGTTCGCTGATATCGATCCAGCCGCCAATGATGCCCTGGACCTCGCCCACGGAGTCGCGGTAGGGGAGGATCCAGTGGTAGATCGTGAGTTTTTTCCCTTGCACGTGCAGGGTGCGATCAAGGATCAACGGTTTACCCTCGGCCACTACCCGCTGGTAGTCGGCATGGTACTGCGCCGCCTCCGTCTCAAGGGCCATGCTCATCTGCGTGATGCTTTTGCCGATGACGTCTTCACGCTTGATGTCGAACGTCTGCAGGTAGCTGTCGTTGCAGGTCTGCAGATAGCCGTTGTGGTCGCGTACGTAGATCGGATGGGGCGTTTCATTGACCAGCGCCCGCATGAACTCGAACTGGTCGTTAAGGGCGCGCTCGGCCAGTTTTCGGTGCTTGATCTGGCGCTGCAGGTAGCCGTTCCAGGCCAGGGAAATCAACAGCAGCAGCCCGGTGCCGATGATGATCTGGGCAATCAGGCGATGGTAATTGCGCCAGTAGCCATCGGACGCTGCGTTGTAGCCGCGCCAGCGGCTGTTGATCGCCGCCATCTCATCCGGGGCGATACTCAGCAGTGCCTTGTCCAGGATCGAACTCAGCTCCGTGGCGTGTCGGGACGTCGCCAGGGCAAACGTCGCAGGCAACGTGCCGATGCTGGAACTGATCTGCAGTTTGTCCTGGAATGCCGGAGAAGAAAGCAGGTAGTTGGCGATCACCAAAGGGTTCACTGCGCCGTCGACTTGCCCCTGTGCCAGCAATTCCGATGCCTTGAAGGTATCCCCGGTTTCCACCAGGTTTATCTGGGCAAATGCCTGCTGCAGGAATTTTTCCAACTGATTGCCCTGGGTAATCGCCAGGCGCTTGCCGGCCAGTTCTTGAAGGCTTGTGGGCGCGCCCGGCTCTTTACGGGTCAGTAATACGTAGGAGTTTTCCAGGTAGGGGCGGCTGAAGTTCAACTGGGACTCGCGCCCGGTACTGGGGGTAATTGCGCCGATGATGTCGGCTGCGCCGGTCTGCACCAGTTGCATCATGTTGGCGACGTCACGCACGTGTTGAATCTCGAAGCGCAGGCCGGTTCGCAGGCGGATCAGCTCCAGCACGTCGGCGGTGACGCCCCGGAACTTGCCGTCGGTATCAAAGAACGTCAGGGGGGCGAGGGTTTCATTGACCACGACCTTCACCACGGGGTTGTCCTTGAGCCAGCGCTCTTCGCGCAGGCTCAGTTGCAGCTTGCGGTCGGTCAGCAGAATGTCGCTGCCCGCACTCCAGCGCTTGGCGATGCTGTCACGTTCATAGGTTGATACGCCATCGAGCACTGAGTCGATGATACTCAGGAGAATGGGTTGATCCTTGCGCAAGGCGAAGCTGAACCCGTGGGCCTCGTGCTTGCCGAAGTTGGCCATGCGGATATTTTTCAGGTAGCCCTTGTTGATCATGTAGTGAGTGGAAATGGTGTCGCCCAGGAATACGTCAGCCTGGTCGAATGCCACGGCATTCAAGGCATTTTGATAGGACGGGTAGGCGTGGATGGTCGCCTTGGGGTACAGCGCCTGCACTTCGTCCATGGGCAGGTAATGGTAGACAAGACTCAGGCGCAGACCGGCCAGGCCGTCGCCAAGGTCGCGGTTCTCACCTTCACGGGTCACCAGTACCGGCTGATCCACTGCGTAGGGCAGTGACAGGACGATGTCGGGATTCGCCGCTTCAAAACCGTTGGCAGACCCCAGAAAATCGATTTCGCCGTTTGCCAGCGCCTGGATCGCGGCTTCACGGGAGGAGTAGCGCAACACGGTGAGCGGTATCGCCAGTGTCCTGGCCAGCAGCCCGGCGTAATCGGCAGTCAGCCCTTCATAATCACGCCCGCTGGAGGTGATGTCGAAGGGCGGGTAGTCGGGTGCAGAGGTGCCCAGTATCAGTTCCCGTTTGTTCTGCAACCACTGGCGCTGTGTCTTGTTCAGGGGGGTGTCCAGTTGAACGGCACCGGCACGCCCCAGCAGGGCATATTGCTCGGGAACAGTTTGTTCGGCAGGCACGGAAGTGCTGAGGCACACCCCGATACTCAATATGATTAGATAGTCCTTTAATCGCCTGGGCATCCGATTTCTCACACTAGCGCGTTACGTTTTGCCATCTCGATAAGTTCTACCAAGGATTTGGCTTTCAGTTTTTGCATGAGCCTTTTTTTGTAAGTGCTGACGGTCTTGTTGCTGAGAAACATGCCCTTGGCGATTTCCTTGTTTGTCCGGCCTTGGGCAAAAAGTTGTAATACCATGAGTTCACGATCGTTGACGACTTTGAAAAGTTCAAGCTCTTCATTGTTATCCGTTTCGTTAGTGCTGCCGTTAAGGGCCTGGCTCGGGAAGTAGTTGTAACCTGACAAGACCGCCCTGATGGCACTGAGCAGTTCGCTCAAGTCACCTTCCTTGCACACATAGCCATCGGCACCGGAGCGCATGCACCGGGTAGCAAAGAGCTTGGGGGTCTGGGCAGTGAGTATCAACGTCTTGGTCGGCGTACTCATTGCGTTGAACCGGCACAGCACTTCCAGGCCATCGAGTTTCGGAATGCCGATATCAAGGATAATCAGGTCAGGCTGACACTCCTTGACCATTTGTATCGCATCACAACCGTTATCGGCTTCTCCCACTACTTTATAGCCTTCGTGTTCTAACAACATCCGAATGGCAAGTCGGATGACGGGGTGGTCGTCAATAATAAAAACTGAGTTCATGATCAAATTCCATACAGGCGCAAATAAAGTCGGCACATTAGCTCACATGGCAATGAAGGAGGATGAACTTGATGTGGAACAAACGTAAAACAAGAATAATCCTACATCAAAAAAAGCAAGGGATTACGCTCTGTGAGGTGTTTGTTGTTTGGGTGTAAGAGTTTTGCGTGGGTGGAATTTAAAAGTAACTGGTCGTGAGAGGGCAGCGTTATAAAGAGGCGTTTTCGGATTGCCCGGGTGTTTAACTTCCTACTTTTCTGTTGAGCGAGTAAGGCGTGATTGGCGTATGAGTTCATTCAGCTCAAGGTGGCTTAACGGCTTCGACAAATAGCCAAGTAATGCAAAGTTGCGTCGGGATGCCTGGGCCATCAGGTGTTCCAGTTCATTGACGGGCAGGCCGCTGAGCAATATCGCGGACCTTATAAAGCCTCTGCGGTTGGCAATTTCAATCAACTCCAGCCCGGGCAAGTCGGGCAAACATTGATCACAGAGCAGAATATCGAATGGCACGTCGGTTTGTGTCATCAGCCGCATTGCCTGTTCTGCATTCTCGGCCAGTGCCAGGTCGTGGTAGCCATAGTTTCGTAGCAGGCATTGGGTGGCCAGCAATTGAAAGGGGTGATCCTCCACCAACAGGATGCGAAGTTGTTCGAGCATGGTTTTTTCCATGGAATGGACAAGAGCCCTGAAGACGCTCCACCAGGGCGTGTAGTAAGAAGTTAATGGGCCCGCCAGCTATCGGGCGCAGGAGCAGGTCGAAAGACTGCGGTCAGGGCGCGCGATTATTCATCGCGGCGGGGAAGAACTTCGATCAGGCCGCTCTGTTCCGTGCGTAGGGCGATTCTTTGAAAAGTCGCCCTGGCCATCAGCCAGGGCTCCGATTTATTGCGGGCTGGAGCGGCCGGTCATCTCGCGGGCCATCTCGCTGGCGTAGCTGTCAGTCATGCCGGCGATAAAGTCAATCATGCGCAGGAAGGACGCGTGCAATGACCAGGAAGGGTCCGGGGCGCTATTGCCCAGCAGGTCGAGGATGCGTCGGTTCTTGAACGACGGTGTGCGACCGCCATGTTGTTCCAGGGCCGCGCCGCAGAAGGCATTCAAGAGGATTTCCAGGGTGGTGTAGGCGCCGATCTCATGCAGGGTCTTGCGCTTGTCCTGGAAGATCTTCTTGCGGGCCATGTCCTTGGCATCCAGCACGCAGCGCTTGGCCGGGCCGTGCATATGTTCCACCAGGTCCCCCGGCAGGGTGCCGGCCAGCAGCGCGTCCTGTTGTTCGACGAACGCCCGGGCCGCGGCGTTGGTCAGGTGTTCGATGGCCTTGCCTCGCAGGATCGCCAGCTTGCGTCGCCGGGAATCCAGCGGGCCGAGTTGCCGATAGGTTTGCGGCAAGTCGTCGCCCACCAGGTCCAGCAGCAGTGACTCGACCTCGGCGTATTCCAGCAGCTCCATTTCCAGGCCGTCTTCGAGGTCGATCAACGCGTAGCAGATATCGTCAGCCGCCTCCATCAGGTACACCAGCGGGTGCCGGGCCCAGCGTTGTTCTTCCAACTGCGGCAAGCCGAGCTTCTGGGCGATCTGCTCCAGGATCGGCAGTTCGCTCTGGTAGCAGCCGAACTTGTGTTTCTTGTAGCCCAGGGAGTCGGCGTGGCGGGCGGTCCAGGGGTATTTCAGGTAGGTGCCCAAGGTGGCGTAGGTCAGGCGGGTGCCACCATCAAACTGGTGGTATTCCAGTTGCGTGAGTACCCGGAAGCCCTGGGCATTGCCTTCGAAATTGAGGAAGTCATTGCGTTCGGCGCTGCTCATGTCATCCAGCCAGCCACGGCCTGAAGCTTGCTGGAACCAGTGCCGGATCGCGTCCTCGCCGGAATGGCCGAAGGGTGGGTTGCCGATGTCATGGGCCAGGCAGGCCGACTGCACCACCATGCCCAGGTCGCTCGGGTCGCACCAGTCGGGCAGGGCACTGCGGATGGTCTCGCCTACGCGCATGCCCAGGGATCGTCCCACGCAACTGACTTCCAGGGAGTGGGTCAGCCGGGTGTGGATGTGATCGTTGCTGGTCACCGGGTGCACTTGCGTCTTGCGGCCCAGGCGGCGAAACGCACCGGAAAAGATGATGCGGTCATGGTCTTTGTGAAACGGACTGCGCCCCAGTTCTTCCGGGCTGTGCAGGGGTTTTCCAAGGCGTTCGCGGGTAAGCAGGGTGGGCCAATCCAAGGCGGGTACTCTCCGTGCGGTGAATGACGGCTCCCAGCTTCCCGGTTCAGCCAGGCCTTCGCAAGCGAAAAACTACAGGCCGGCGGCGTCGATATCGATTAACAGCAGGCGCTGACCATTATCAAAGAATTGTCCGGCAGTCAGGCAGTACTGGTTGGTCGTGGCATCGCGATAGGTTGAGGACAGGGTCAGCCGCCGCTCCTCCCCAACCTTCGGCCAGCAAATGATAAAAATACGGACGCCATGACCAGTTGTGGCCCAGGTAGCGGCTGTCGGCTTGCCAGGCGCCCTGGTGCCATTCGAAGTTGGGTGTCAGTTGCGTGCCATGCCGGTCGCACTGGTAAAAACGCAGCAGCCAGGGAAACCCCGGCAATTGCGGCAGATGGCTCAGCGGTGCACGGGTGTGGGCCCAGGTTTGCAGGATCTGCATCAGCTCCGCCAGTTGCTGGCGCAGTTGCATGATCCGGCCACGTTCGGCGAGCTTCTGTTGGACATAGCCGGTGCGCAACTGAGCGAAGCGCGGCACGAATGCGTCGGTGTCGAACCAGTCCAGTTGGGCCTGGGCGAACAGGTAGCCCTGGACATAACGCGAACCGCATTCCAGGGCGAAATTCAGTTGGGCCTCGGTTTCCACCCCTTCGGCGATGATCCAGCAGCCGGTTTTTTCCGCCATTTGCGCCAGTGCCCGCACCACCTCACCGCTCGGGCCACCGCGTGCCGCGGCCTGGAACAGGCGCATGTCCAGCTTGAGAATGTCCGGCTGCAAGGCCAGCACCCGGTCCAGCTGCGAATAGCCGGCGCCGAAGTCATCAATGGCAATCCGCGCGCCGGCCTCGCGGTAGCGCTCGACGACTTCGGCCAGGCGCAGGATATCGCCGCCCAGTTCAGTGATCTCGAACACGATGCGGCGCGGGTCGACGTTATGCAGTTGCAATTGCTTCAGGCTCGGCAGCGCCTGGCCCGGGCGCAGGCGGGTGATCCAGCGTGGCGAGATATTCAGGCTGAGGAACCACTCCTGCGGGGCTTCATGCAGGCGGCTCAGGGCATTGTCACGGATCTGCCGGTCCAGGCGGCGCAAGGCCACCGAGGGCGTGCGCGGGTCGGCGAACAGCGGACCCACCGAGCGCAGTTGGCCATTCGCCTGGCGTAGGCGGCCCAGGGCTTCTACGCCGGCGATGCGGCCGGTGGCGGTGTCGATGAATGGCTGGAAGCAGGCGAGCGGTTGCCCGTCGATCACGGGGCCTCCTTAAAAGACCGGAAATAAAAAAGGCCCGGCCCTCAATGGAGAGGGCCGGGCCTGATCTGTTTGCAAGAATGCAGCCAGCACGCTCAACTTTTGCGCGAAGCACCTTGCATGGCCAGTTTGATCAGCGGGATCAGGCCGGCACCCAGCCGCACCAGGCGGGTCATGGTGCCGATTCCGCCACCCTTGGCGCCTTTGCCGGTGAGAAACCCCAGCAGCGTCACCACGCCCACGCCCCACAGCGGCGCGTGCTTGATGCCAAAACCGTCCTGCCAGCTCTGGCCCATGTTGCGGACCTTTTGCAGCGGCAGCATCAGTTGCTGGGACTCGTGACGGATTTCCTGGCGGTGCATTTCCATGCGCAGGCGGATCAACGCCTTGCGCATTTCTCGCCGGGAAGTGTTTTGCGGCAATTCAGTCATGCTCATGGCAGCAGGCGCTCCCGGTCGTTGGCCAGCTCTTCGAGGGTGGCGTGGAACGGCGTGGACTCATCGAACACCGCCGCCTTCAGGCGCAACCCGCAGAATGCTGCGGCCAGTATGTAGAACACACACAGGCTGATAATCCCGGTCAGGCGGTAGGTATCCCACACCAGAATCATCACCAGCGCCGACAAACCCACCAGCAACAGCAAGGCAAACACCAGCGCCAGGCCGGCGAACAGCAACAGGCTGACGGTGCGGGCTTTCTGCTCCTGCAACTCGATGCCGAACAGCTCGACATGGCTGTGCAGCAAACCCAGGACAGCCGCGCCCAGGCGCCGTGAAGTAGAACTTGGGCCCGTGGACGAGCCGGATTCGCCGATAGACATGATTAGCGCCTTGTAGCCAGCAGGCCGATCAAAAAGCCCACGCCGGCCGCAATGCCGACGGACTGCCAGGGGTTGGCCTGCACATAGTCTTCAGTGGCCGTGACCGCCGCCTGGCCGCGTTCGCGCAGGGAGTCTTCGGTCAGTTGCAGGGTTTCACGGGCCTTGAGCAGGCTTTCGTGAATCTTGCTGCGCAGCTCGTCAGCCTGGTCACCGGCGAGGATCGCCGTGTCGTCCAGCAGCTTCTCGGTATCGCTGACCAGGGTTTGAAAATCCGCCATCAGTATTTCTTGAGCAGTCTTTGCCGTTTTTCTGGCCATGGTTATCTCCGTGAGTGGCTGGTCTGTTTACTTCTGGTTTCGAGTCACCGGTGTCGGTGAAGGTTCACTGCAATTGTCTGGTACAGCTTTTGCTTTGCCTTGGTGCGCAGGCCCGGGGCCTTGCGCTGAATCCGGGCGGTTGGGGCTCAAACCCTGAAAAACCTTACCCTAAATAACTAAAACTCGCGGAAAAACCCTGTCGGATTCTGCCTTTTTCAATGATCGCTGCGCCAAAGCGGTTCACGGCCTCAAACGAGGGTCGGATCGTTGGTGCCAATTTAGTGCGCATCATGAAGGTCATGAACTGCTTTGGTGCTTTTTCCTGCATGTGCAGGCCTGCCATCCTCCATGGAAAATTTGCAAAGCGCGGTGGACACCCTCGTCCACAGCTCCAACACGCTGTTTATTCTGATTGGTGCGGTCATGGTCCTGGCCATGCACGCCGGCTTTGCCTTCCTGGAAGTCGGCACGGTGCGCCAGAAGAACCAGGTCAATGCCCTGTCGAAAATCCTCAGTGACTTCGCGATTTCAACACTGGCCTATTTCTTTATAGGCTATTGGATCTCCTACGGGGTGACCTTCATGCAACCGGCGGCGGTGATCAGCGCCGACCACGGCTACGGCCTGGTGAAGTTCTTCTTCCTGCTGACCTTCGCGGCGGCGATCCCGGCGATCATTTCCGGGGGATCGCCGAGCGTGCACGGTTTGTTCCGCAACTGTGTGCCACTGCGTTGATCGTAGCCTTCATCTACCCGTTTTTCGAAGGCATGGTGTGGAACGGCAACTACGGCCTGCAAGCCTGGTTGCTGGCCACCTTCGGCGCCAGCTTCCATGACTTTGCCGGCAGCGTCGTGGTGCACGCCATGGGCGGCTGGCTGGCGCTGGCGGCGGTGCTGTTGCTGGGGCCAAGGCAGGGGCGTTATCGGGAAGGGCGCCTGGTGGCGTTCGCGCCGTCGAGCATTCCATTCCTCGCGTTGGGCTCGTGGATCTTGATTGTCGGCTGGTTCGGCTTCAACGTCATGAGTGCGCAAACCCTGTCCGGGGTCAGCGGGCTGGTGGCGGTCAATTCGTTGATGGCGATGGTCGGTGGCACGGTAGCGGCATTGGTGATCGGCCGTAACGACCCAGGCTTCTTGCACAACGGTCCATTGGCCGGGTTGGTGGCGATCTGTGCCGGTTCCGACCTTATGCACCCGGTGGGCGCGTTGGTGACCGGCGTGGTGGCGGGCGGCTTGTTCGTCTGGTTCTTCATTGCCGCTCAGGATCGCTGGAAGATCGACGATGTGCTGGGTGTATGGCCGTTGCACGGCCTCTGCGGCGTGTGGGGCGGGATTGCCTGCGGGATCTTCGGCCAGACCGCCCTGGGCGGCCTGGGCGGCGTCAGTCTGATCAGCCAGTTGATCGGCACCGCGCTGGGGGTAGTGGTAGCCCTGGCCGGCGGCTTCCTGGTGTATGGGGTGATCAAGCGCGTTTACGGGCTGCGCTTGAGCCAGGAAGAGGAGTATTACGGCGCGGATTTGTCGATCCACAAGATTGGCGCGGTCAGTCAGGATTGAGGGGCGCGTCCCCTTCGTTCTGGTTGCAGCCATGTAACAGCCGGTACCGGCTCTGGCGCACTTCATCGACACGGCCTTGCACCTGCTGCTCCGACAACCCCAGCAGGATCAACGCATGTGAGGCGAGCATCAGGCTCGACTCCAGCAACTCGGGCACCACTTCAGTGGCGCCGGCGGCTTTCAGTTCGGCCAACTGACTGTCGTCGCGGGTGCGTACCAGGATCGGCACGGTCAGGTTGATCCGCCGCGCTTCGTTGAGCACGGCCAGGGCGACGTCGCTGTTGTCCACCGCGATCACCACCAGGCGCGCACGTTCCAGGCCGACCGCGCTGAGCAGGGCGCCACGGCGGCAATCGCCGTAATGCACGGCGCTGTCTTCGGTAGACGCTTCCTGGACTCGCTCCGGGTCGTCATCAAGGGCAATGAACGCCTGTTGTTCACGGTGCAGGAAGCGCCCGATGGACTGGCCAACCCGGCCGTAGCCGCAGATCACCGCGTGGTCGCGCAGCTCGGCATTCAGGGCCGTAATCTCTTCAAGCTGTACTTGCTGGTTGGGCTTGCGGTGCAGGCGCAGGGCAATCGCGGGTGCAGCCCTGAGCAACAGCGGAGTCAATAGCATCGAGCAGAAGGTGGCAGCCAGCAGCAGGCCGCTGATGTCGGCGGGCAGCAGGCGGCTTTGCTGCATTTGCGCCATCAAGGCAAAACAGAACTCGCCGCCCTGGGCCAGCGCCAGGCCGCTGCGCCAGGCGGTTTCACCGTCGCTGCCGCGCAGTTGCACCAATAGCGCGACCACACAGCCTTTGATGAACATCAGCGTGAGGGTCAGGCCGAGAATCAACAGGCTATGACTGACGAACAGTTGCAGGTCGATCAGCATGCCGATGCTGACAAAAAACAGTCCTAGCAGGATGTCGCGAAACGGTCGGATATCGGCTTCGATCTGATGGCGGTAATGGCTTTCCCCCAGCAGCATGCCGGCGAGAAACGCACCGAGTGCCGGGGACAGGCCCAGCAAGTGGGTCAGCCAGGCGGTGAGCAGTACGATCACCAGTGCCAGCAGCACGAACAATTCGGCCGAATGGGACGCCGCCACCTCACGGAACAAACGCGGCAGCAACCAGCGGCTGGCCAGCAGCAGGCCAAGGAACAGCACCACGGTTTTGCCCAGGGTCAGTGGCAATGCCCAGTACCAGGCTTGCTCGCTGTTACCGGCGAACACTGGCACGAGGGTCAGCAGCAATACGGCCACTACATCCTGGAACAGCAATACCCCAATCGCATTCTGGCCATGGCTGCTGAAGATTTCGCCGAGGCTGGTCAGCTCCTTGCTGACGATGGCGGTGGACGACAACGCCAGCCCAGCACCGAGCAACAGCGCGGTCGTCGGCGACAGGCCGAACAGTGCCAGCAAACCGCCCAGCAGCAACCCGCAGCACAGTACCTGCAGGCTGCCCAAGCCAAACACCACCCGGCGCAGGCTGAGCATTTTGTTGAGAGAAAACTCCAGGCCCAGGGAAAACAGCAGGAACACCACACCCAGTTCGGCAAGGTCTGGCAACTCTTCGCTGTCATTGACCCAGTCGAGGGCGGTGGGGCCCACGGCCAGGCCAACACACAGATAGCCCAGCACCGGCGGCAGTTGCAGGCGACGAAACAGCGCAATCACCACCAGGGAGGAGGCCAGGATAATCAGCAGGTTGGCAAACACATGCAGCTCCATTGCAGGTATTACGGGAAAAAAGTCGCGAGAGTCGCTGAATCAGTTATACGCCATGCTGATCTGGGTCAGGCTTTTGCAGTGTCCCGACGCTGTTAGAATAGGTGCCTGATTCTTCTCGGACCCTTTGCCATGCTTCCTGAATGTCAGTTGTTCGGCACCCTGGGCTGCCATCTGTGTGAGATTGCCGAAGCCGAAATCATGCCGTTGGTCGAACACGGCCTGCTGGTGGAGTTGGTGGATATCGCCGATTCCGAGGCCCTGTCTGAAGCCTACGGCCTGCGGATTCCGGTGCTGCGCCGGGTAGACACGGGCGCGGAGCTGGAGTGGCCGTTCGACGAAGCGCAGGTAGTGAACTTTCTTAGCTAGCACTCGGCGATGGCGAGTTCCCGATTATTCGGTTACTGTATGTTTGTACAGCGATTGAATGAGAGGGAACGCCCGTGGTGAATGTTGAGCAACTGAAAAGCAGCGTCAATCGCATGTCCGCCGACGTCGTGCGCGACGCGGTGAACGAGCTGCGCCTCGATGGCCTGGTCACGGAAGGCAGGACGCCGTTTAACAAAGTGCATTTCAACACCTGCTTTGCCGAGATCGAGGCGCTGTTCCAGCGCGCGGGTTATCACAAGCAGCTGGATGTGGTGGGTTACCAGGGCTTGCTGTATGCGCTTTACGACCCGGGCCGCTGGGAAGCGGTGGATGTGCTGCGCTGGCTCAAGGAATTCACCGAGGCGGCCAGTGCGTCACCGGTGTTGCGCGCGGAATTGGCCAAGGCCTGAATCTGTGCTGGGCCTGATCCGGGTGCATGCGGGATAATGTGCGCCTGTATGTCCACGTCTTGAGCCTGCCCATGTCCGTTTTTTCCGCTGCCCAGCACCAAGCCAGCACCTTGTACCTGCCGCCAGGCGCCTGGGCCACCGTGCTGGATTGCCTGTGTGAGCACTTCCAGGCCATCAGCCGTGAGCAATGGCTGGACCGCATCGCCCGAGGCCGGGTACTGGACATCAATGGCACCCCCATCAATCAGGACCTCGCCTACCGCGAAGGCCTGTGCATCTACTACTTTCGCGAAGTACCGAACGAGAAAGTAATCCCGGTGCAGGAGACGATCCTGTACGCCGATGAACACCTGGTGGTAGCCGACAAGCCGCACTTCCTGCCGGTCACGCCTGCCGGTGAATACGTCGAGCAGACCCTGTTGCGGCGTTTGATCCGTCGCCTCGACAACCCGGCGCTGGTGCCGCTGCATCGCATTGATCGGCATACCGCGGGGCTGGTGCTGTTTTCGGCCAACCCCCAGACGCGCTCGGCGTATCAACAGCTGTTTCCCACGCGCAAGATCGACAAGTTCTACGAAGCCATTGCCCCTGCATTGCCTGGGCTGACCTTTCCGCTGGTGCACAAAAGCCGGCTGGTGGATGGCGAGCCGTTCTTTCGCATGCAGGAAGGCGCGGGGGCGAGCAACACCGAGACGGCGGTCGAGGTGCGGGAAAAGAATGGCGACCTGTGGCGCTATGGCCTGTTTCCGGTGACCGGCAAGAAGCATCAGTTGCGGGTGCACATGACGGCCCTGGGCGCGAGTATCTGCAACGATCCGTTCTACCCCGACGTTATCAAGGATGCCGAGGACGACTACGCCAACCCGCTCAAGCTGCTGGCCCAGGGGGTGCGTTTCATCGACCCGGTCACCGGCCTTGAGCGCGACTTTCGCAGCGAGATCAGCCTGGACTGGTAAACCCCAGCAACGAAAAAGCCCGCATTACGCGGGCTTTTTTGTATCTGGCGTTAAGACTTACAGGTCTTTAACGGTGCGAACCTGATCCTTGTTGATCTGGGTGCGCTTGCCATCCAGCTGTTCGAATTCGTAGAAGCCGGTGGACTTGTCGAATTTAGGAGTGTCGACGGCCTGGATTTCGCGACCGTCATTCAGGGTGATCACTGTCGGCGAGGCGCAACCGGCAAGGGTAGCGAGGCCCAGTGCAAGCATGAGAGCGGCGATGGTCCGTTGAGTCATGAGTTTGTCTCCGAGAGAATGCTTTGTTGAGTACTGACCTTGTGACGTGTGCAACGTCGGCAAAGTTCCTTGTTCGACGCTCATTCTGACACGCTGGGCGGGCGGTGCAACAACTCCGGTGTATTGAGGTTGGCCAGGCGCGGATCGTCGGCGGGGCAATCCAGGGCCTTGGCCCCCAGCGCCTGCATGATCTGGCGCGGGCTGCGCTCGCCGGCTGCCCAGGCCCGCTCGAAGGGCTCGCGCAGCGAAGTGGGGATCACGCAGAGCAGCGGTTCCCAGAAATCGCCGTGGCGCACCATCACCGGCAGCAACGGGTTTTGCTGCGCCGTGCTGCGCAGGTCGGCGAGCAATCGTGCATCGATCTGCGGCACATCGCACGGCAATACCAGCAGATGCCCATGCTGCGCCACCGCCAGTCCTGCGCGAATGCCGGCCAGTGGCCCTGGAAAGTCGGGGCTGTCATCGCCGACCAATTGATCGGCGTAGGCCGCGTACTGCGCCTGGTTGCGATTGCAGGAGATGATCAGGTCGTCGGTCAACGGCCGCACCAGGCGATGCAGGTGCGCGATCAGCGGCTGCCCGTGCCAGTCCAGCAGGCCCTTGTCGAGGCCGCCCATGCGCTGGCCACGACCGCCGGCCAGCAAAAGGATCGAGCAGGGCAGTGGGGAAGAATGGCTTGGCATGACGGCTCCTGCGGGCAGTGAAATGGGGGGCTGTGATATAACATCGGGCTGTTCCTTCGACAACCGGACCGAGCCATGAAAGCCAAGGCTGATGCGCCCTTTGTACCCCTGAATATCGCTGTATTGACGGTCAGCGACACCCGCACCCTGGAAACCGACACCTCGGGCCAGGTCTTCGTCGACCGCCTGACCGCCGCCGGTCACCTGCTGGCCGAGCGAGTTTTGCTTAAAGATGATCTGTACAAAATCCGTGCGCAAGTGGCGCACTGGATTGCCGAAGACGTGGTGCAGGTGGTGTTGATCACCGGCGGCACCGGCTTCACCGGCCGCGACAGCACCCCGGAAGCGGTGAGCTGCCTGCTGGATAAGCAGGTGGATGGTTTCGGCGAACTGTTCCGGCAAATCTCCGTGGCCGATATCGGCACCTCCACCGTGCAATCCCGTGCCCTGGCCGGCCTGGCCAACGGCACACTGGTGTGCTGCCTGCCGGGCTCCACCAACGCGGTGCGCACCGGTTGGGACGGGATTCTCGCCGAGCAATTGGATAACCGTCACCGCCCGTGCAACTTCGTCCCGCATTTGAAACAGGCCGAGCCCTGTGAATCCCGTGGGTAAGCCGGGCAAGACCGGCGCGTTGATGCCGGTGGAAGACGCCCTCGAACAATTGCTGGCGATGGCCGAGGCAGCGCCGATCCGCGAGCGGGAAACGTTGCCGCTGGCCGAGTGTGATGGTCGGGTGCTGGCCCAGGCGTTGATCTCCACGCTGGACTTGCCGCCCTGGCCCAACAGCGCCATGGACGGATACGCCCTGCGCCTGGCGGACTGGACCGGTGAGCCACTGGTAGTCAGCCAGCGCATTTTTGCGGGCACGGCACCCGAGCCCTTGGCTGCCGGTACCTGCGCGCGGATCTTCACCGGAGCCCCGGTACCGGAGGGCGCGGACTGCGTCGAGATGCAGGAAAACGCCGTGGTCCATGCCGATCAGCGGGTGAGCTTCACCGAAGCGTTGCAGGTGGATCAAAACATCCGTCCCCAAGGCCAGGAAACCACGGTGGGCGAGTGGGTGTTGCCTGCAGGTACACGCCTGGGCCCGATCGAGTTGGGCCTGGCGGCTTCACTGGGTCGTGATCGGCTGGAGGTGGTACGACGCGCCCGCGTGGCTGTGCTGTCCACCGGCGACGAGTTGATCGAGCCGGGCCTGCCGCTGGGGCCCGGGCAGATCTACAACAGCAATCGCCGGGTGCTGTGCAGCTGGCTGGAGCGCCTGGGCTGCGAAGTGGTGGACGCCGGGATCCTGCCGGATGACCTGGAACAAACCCGCGAACGCCTGGGCGCATTGGGCTCGGTAGACCTGATTCTGTCCACCGGCGGTGTGTCGGTGGGGGAGGCGGATTTTCTCGGGATTGCACTGCGGGAAGAGGGCGAACTGGCGCTGTGGAAGCTGGCAATCAAGCCGGGCAAGCCGCTGACGTTCGGGCATTTCCGTGGTGTACCGGTGATCGGTTTGCCGGGCAATCCGGCGTCGACGCTGGTGACCTTTGCCTTGCTGGCGCGGCCTTACCTGTTGCGCCGCCAGGGCGTGGAAGACGTGCAGCCGCTGCGCATTGAAGTGCCCGTGGGATTTGTCTGGCCCAAGCCGGGGAATCGCCGCGAGTATTTGCGCGGGCGGCTGGAGCAGGGCAAGGCGATCATCTACCGCAACCAGAGCTCGGGTGTGCTGCGTAGCGCGGCGTGGGCCGAAGGTTTGGTAGAAGTGCTGGAGGGGACGACGCTGGAGATCGGTGACCGGGTCAACTTCATTCCGCTGAGTGAAGTGTTGAACTGAGCCCGTTCTATCAAACAATGAAGATCAAAATGTGGGAGCGGGCTTGCTCGCGAAAGCGGTGGATCAGTCACCAGATGTATTGACTGACCCTCTGCATTCGCGAGCAAGCCCGCTCCCACATTTGATTTGTGTTCATCCTGCAATTACGGCAAATCACGACTCGCGTAAAACGCACTCAACACCTTCACCAGGTGCGCCAGGTCGTGGCTGCCGCACAGCTCGCGAATCGAGTGCATGGCAAACGTCGGCAAGCCGATATCCACGGTGCGCACGCCCAGGTGGCTGGCGGTGATCGGGCCGATGGTCGAGCCGCAACCCATGTCGCTGCGAACCACAAAGCTTTGCACCGGCACTTCTTCGGCCATGCACAGGTGGCGGAAGAACCCGGCGGTTTCGCTGTTGGTGGCGTAGCGCTGGTTGCTGTTGACCTTGATCACCGGGCCGGCATTGAGTTTCGGGCCGTGGTTGGCGTCGTGCTTCTCGGCGTAGTTGGGGTGCACGCCGTGGGCGTTGTCGGCAGACACCAGCAGCGACTTCTGGATGGTGCGTACGAACTCATCACCCTCGGGCAGCAGGCGACGCAGGGTCTGCTCCAGCATCGGGCCGTCGGCACCGCAGGCGGAGCACGAGCCGACTTCTTCGTGGTCGTTGCAGACCAGCACGCAGGTTTCATCGGTTTCGGCGGTGAGCAGGGCTTGCAGGCCGGCGTAGCACGACAGCAGGTTGTCGAGGCGGGCACCGGCGATAAAGTCGCCATTGAGGCCGATCACGGCCGCGCTCTGGGTGTCGTAGAAGCTCAGCTCATAGTCGAGCACCACATCGGCGTTCAACCCGTGTTCACGAGCCAGTTGCTCGGTCAGCACTGCGCGGAAGTCTACGCGCTCGTCACCGGCGAACTGCGCAAGGATCGGCGGCAGTTCGGTCTGGGCATTGATCGCCCAACCCTGGTTGGCTTCACGGTTCAGGTGAATGGCCAGGTTGGGGATGATCGCGATGGGCAGCTTGAAGTCGATCAGCTGGCTTTCGACCTTGCCGTCGCGGCGGAAAGTGACGCGGCCGGCCAGGGACAGATCGCGGTCGAACCACGGCGCCAGCAGCGCGCCGCCGTACACTTCCACACCCAGTTGCCAGAAGCCCTGGCGTTGCAGTTCAGGCTGTGGCTTGACCCGCAGGCACGGGCTGTCGGTGTGGGCGCCGACCAGGCGGATGCCGCCTTGCAGGGGCGAGTGGCGGCCGAGCTTGAAGGCGATGATCGAGGAGTCGTTGCGGGTCACGTAGTAGCGCCCGTTGGCCTCGGTGGTCCAGGTCTCGCGCTCGTCAAGACGCTGGAAACCGGCCGCTTCCAGGCGCTGTGCAAGGGCGGCGGTGGCATGGAACGGGGTAGGGGAGGCCTTGAGGAAGTCGATCAGGCCTTGGTTCAACTCTTCGCGCATAAGTAGCTCCAGACAGCAATGGCGCGAGTTTACCGTCCGACGGGATAAGTGCACAGAACAAATGTGGGAGCGGGCTTGCTCGCGAATGCGGTGTGTCAGTCGCCGAATGAGCTAACTGATCCACCGCATTCGCGAGCAAGCCCGCTCCCACATTTTAATTGCGTTTACAGGTTAAAACGGCGCGGGGCACTCGAAGCGCAGACGCTCGCCGCTCTGGGGATGGGTGAAGCTCAACATGCTGGCGTGCAGACACAGGCGTGGCCAGGCAGCCAAGGCCTGTTCATGGGCGTACAAGCCATCGCCCAGCAACGGATGCCCGATGGACAGCATATGCACGCGCAGTTGATGGGAGCGGCCGGTGATCGGTGTCAGCTCAACCCGGCACCAGTCGCCGCAACGCTCCAGGACTTTCCAGAAGGTCAGCGCGTTCTTGCCGAACTCGTGGTCCACCACGTGCCGTGGCTTGGTCGGTGGGTCGTAGCGCAAGGGCAAGTCGATGCTGCCGCTGTCCAGTTCCGGTTGGCCCCAGCAGAGTGCGGTGTAGGCCTTTTCGGTTTCCCGGTCATGAAACTGGCGGGACAGTTCACGGTGGGTATCCGCGTCTCGGGCCAGCAGGATGATCCCGGACGTTTCCCAGTCCAGGCGATGGACGATGCGGGCTTCGGGGTAGCCGTTTTCCTGCAGGCGGGTGATCAGGCAGTCCTTGTTGTCGTCGGCGCGACCGGGCACCGAGAGCAGCAGGGTAGGCTTGTTCACCACCAGGACAGCAGCGTCCTGATGAAGGATATGGACATTGGACAACGGCATTAAAACAGCCTCGTAACAAACGCCAACGGCGGCTCGCTCACCCGGCCCCGTGAGGGGAGCCAGGTAACCGAGCCGCCGTGGCGACCGCCTTTTCGATCAACGATCAGGCAGGGTGATATTGAGTTCCAGAATCGAGCAGCTGCCGTCATTTTCCAGGGCGACATGCACGTCATCGTTACCGATGTTGACGTACTTGCGGATCACTTCCACCAGTTCCTTCTGCAGGGCTGGCAGGTAATCCGGGGTGCTGCGTTGGCCGCGTTCGTGCGCCACGATGATCTGTAGACGCTCTTTCGCTACCGACGCGGTACTTGGCTTTTTGTTGGCGCGAAAGAAGTCGAGAAATTTCATTGTTTAGTTGCCTCCAAAGATACGCTCGAAGAATCCCTTCTTCTTAACATCGAGGAAGCGATGTTCCACGGTCTTGCCCAGCAAGCGATCTACCGCATCGCTGTACGCCTGGCCGGCGTCGCTCTGGTCGTCAAGAATCACCGGCACACCTTGGTTGGATGCCTTCAGGACGGCCTGGGATTCCGGGATCACACCCAGCAGGGTCACGGCGAGGATTTCCTTCACGTCTTCAACGCCTAGCATTTCGCCATTGCTGACGCGCTCAGGGTTGTAGCGGGTCAGCAGCAGGTGTTCCTTGATCGGATCTTCACCTTTCTCGGCGCGCTGGGACTTGCTGGCCAGCAGGCCGAGCATGCGGTCCGAGTCACGTACCGAGGAGACTTCAGGGTTGGTCACGACGATGGCTTCGTCGGCGAAGTACATCGCCAGGTGAGCACCGGTCTCGATACCCGCCGGGGAATCGCACACCACGTATTCGAAGGTTTCCTTCAGTTCGGCGAGGACCTTGCCCACGCCTTCCTTGGTCAGCGCGTCTTTGTCGCGGGTCTGGCTGGCGGCCAGTACATACAGGTTCTCAAGGCGCTTGTCCTTGATCAGGGCCTGTTGCAGGTTGGCTTCGCCATTGACGACGTTGACGAAGTCGTAAACCACGCGGCGTTCACAGCCCATGATCAGGTCGAGGTTACGCAAGCCGACGTCGAAGTCGACGATAACTGTCTTGTGGCCGCGCAGAGCGAGGCCGGTACCGATAGCGGCGCTGGTGGTGGTCTTACCCACACCACCCTTGCCGGATGTAACCACGAGAATCTTGGCCAAGGTGTTTCACCCCTAAGGAAAAAGGACTTTTTAGTCCCTGAAAAACATCTCTTGTCACTCGCTGCAGGCGGGCAGCTCTTGTAGGAGAAAGCACGGTTTGCCTGGGCAAACCCCACCTTAAAATTATTCCTACACAAGTTTTGCCGTTTTCGCTGTGCTATCAGAGTCCAGAGATGCTTGGAAAATGCGGCAGTATCCGTTAAAGACGAACGATGTTCAACACATCGCCCGACAGGCTGACTTGTACCCCGGCCCCCCACAGCGGATCGCGGCGCAAATCTTCCGAAACCTTGTACTGGCCTGCGATGGACACTAGCTCAGCGGTCAACTGCTGGCAAAAAATACGGGCCTTGGTGTCACCTTTTATGCCGGCCAGGGCACGACCACGCATGGGGCCGTATACATGGATGTTTCCATCGGCGAGAAGTTCCGCCCCCGGGCTGACCGGGGCGATGACGACAAGGTCGCCACCCTGGGCGTAAATCTGCTGCCCGCCCCGTACGGGAGAGGTGATGATCTTTGTCGGCTTGATCGTCGGCTCCGGCGGTTTCTCCGGTTTTTTCTTCTCTTCGCCGACCAACGGGTCGAGCGGACGCTCGCGGGCACCCGACGGCGGCAGTACTGGCAGTTCAATAGCGATTGCCGCAGCAATGTCTTCGATCCGGCTGGCACGGATCGCCAGGGTGCGCAGGCCATGCTGGCGGCACACGCGCATCAGCCCGGGCAGGTCGACCGCGCCCTGGCCGGCCGGGAGCTTGTCCAGGGCCAGCACCAGCGGTGCATTGTTGAAGAAGTTCGGCGCCAGGGCGACCTTGGCGGCGAGCTGGCGGTCCAGGGCATCAAGGTCGTTGCGGGCCAGTTCCAGCACGGTAATGGCGAGCATGCTGCCTTTCAACTGGAACACGGGATCTTGGTCTAGCGGTTCGGTTTGGCTCATGGTCGGCAAAGCGGCTTGTCACGAAAAGTGTCGAGACTTATAACGAGAACATCCGCTAGCCGCAAGCCGGGTCGAACCGTTGTAGAATGCGCGGCCGTTGTCTTTACCGGAATCTTGAATGGATCGCCCGCGTTTTCGAGCTGTATTTTTTCATCCGCGCTTCTGGCTGTTATGGCTGGGGCTGGGTTTGCTGTGGCTGATTGTGCAGTTGCCGTACCGGGCTTTACTGGGGATTGGCCGTGCCTTGGGGGCGGGAATGTACCGGGTGGCCGGTGAACGTCGACGTATCGCCGCACGAAACCTGGAACTGTGCTTCCCGGAAAAGTCCGCTAAAGAGCGTAAACATTTGCTCAAGGAAAACTTTGCCTCCACCGGCATCGCGTTCTTCGAGATGGCCATGAGCTGGTGGTGGTCCAAGCCGCGCCTGGCGCGCCTGGCCCATGTCGAAGGGCTGGAGCACCTCAAGCAGGCGCAACTGGAAGGCAAGGGCGTGATCCTCATGGCCCTGCATTTCACCACCCTGGAAATCGGCGCCGCCTTGCTCGGGCAGAAGCACACCATCGACGGCATGTACCGCGAGCACGGCAACCCCTTGTTCGATTTCGTCCAGCGCCGTGGCCGCGAGCGGCACAACCTCGACTCCCTGGCCGTAGAGCGCGAAGACGTGCGCGGCATGCTCAAGCTGCTGCGGGCCGGTCGTGCGATCTGGTACGCACCGGACCAGGACTACGGCGCCAAGCAAAGTATCTTCGTGCCGCTGTTCGGTATTCAGGCCGCCACCGTCACTGCCACCAGCAAGTTCGCACGCCTGGGCAAGGCTCTGGTGGTGCCGTTCACCCAGGAGCGCCTGGCCGACGGCAGCGGTTATCGCCTGGTGATCCATCCGCCGCTGACCGACTTCCCGGGTGAATCCGACGAGATCGATTGCCTGCGCATCAACCAGTGGGTCGAGGCTTCCGTGCGCGAATGCCCCGAGCAATACCTGTGGACGCACCGCCGCTTCAAGAGCCGGCCGCCAGGTGAGCCTAAGCTATATGAAAAACGCCGCCGTTGATCTGAAGTCCCCAAGCACCATGGAGTGATGCAATGCGCTCAGCTGAACCGGTCACAGGCTTGATTCTTTCCGGCGGCGGGGCGCGGGCCGCCTATCAGGTGGGGGTATTGGCGGCGATTGCCGAGCTGTTGCCGCCGGGGGCCGCCAATCCGTTTCCGGTGATTGTCGGCACCTCGGCCGGGGCGATCAATGCGGTGAGCCTGGCCAGTGGCGCCATGGACTTTACCGCCGCCATCCAGCGCCTGACCGCCTTCTGGCAAGGCTTTCGCAGCCACCTGGTGCTGCGCAGCGACTGGCCCGGAGTGATCAGCCAGGCCAGTCGTTTCCTTATCCACAGCCTGCTGGGGATGGGGGCGCAGGTGCCAGTGGCGCTGCTCAACAGTTCGCCGCTGCGGGATCTGTTGCGTGACAAGCTGCACCTGGAAGGCATCGCGCAGTCGATCCGCGAGAAACACCTTCATGCTGTGGCGGTGACCGCGTTCGGATACGAGTCCGGGCAAGCCGTGACCTTCTATCAGGGCGGCGGCACCATCGATGCCTGGTTGCGGCATCGGCGCATCGGCATTCCCACCCAATTGACCGTTGAACACTTGCTGGCCAGCTCGGCGATTCCGTTGCTGTTTGCGCCGGTCAAACTCGGCCAGGAATATTTTGGTGACGGGGCGGTGCGCCAGTCGGCGCCGATCAGTCCTGCGTTGCACCTGGGCGCCAGCCGCGTGCTGGTGGTGGGGGTCAGTGGCAACCCGCGTGGTAACGATCCATCGAACCCGGCGCGCACCTTCACCGGCCAGGAGCCGACGTTGGCGCAGATCGGCGGGCACATGCTCAACAGCACGTTCATCGACAGCCTGGAAAGCGATATCGAATTGCTCGAGCGCCTGAACCAGTTCAGCCACGTGTTGCCGGCCAACGCGGCGATACAAGGTTTGGCGCCAGTGGAAGTATTGGTGATCGCTCCCAGTCAGCCAATCGACGAAATTGCGGCACGTCACCGCCAGGAATTGCCGGCGGCATTGCGCCTGTTTCTGCGCGGGCCGGGGGCGACCAAAACCAGTGGCGCGGGTGTGCTCAGCTACCTGCTGTTCGAGGCGGGGTATTGCAGCGAATTGATCGAGCTGGGAAGGCGGGATGCGCTGGCCAAGCGCGAAGAGTTGCAGCGGTTCCTGGGCCTGACACCGGACTGAATGTGGGAGCGGGCTTGTGTGGGAGCGGGCTTGCTCGCGAATGCGGTGTGTCAGTCGCCAGATGTATTGACTGACCCACCGCATTCGCGAGCAAGCCCGCTCCCACGTAAACCCGATTCCACAGGGGATAGGCGGTGTGGTTAGAAGTGGTACTTCACCAACAGGCTCGCAGTGTCCTGGTTGGTCTCGAACGCGCCGCTGTCCTGGATCCCGTACTTGTTCTTCCAGTAGTCGTATTCGATACCGACATACAACTGCTTCTCGCCCCAATGCAACGCCTTGCCCAGGTCATATTTGATCTGCGGGTTAAAGTGCAGGTTGGCGTGGTAAGTGCCGCGGGCGTTCTTGTCGTTATCCACCACCCAGTCCATGAAGCCGTCGATCAGCACATTGGAGTTGCCCACCGGGATCGTGTACGACCACACCGGTGTGATCTGCCATACGCCGTCACCCGGGCGATTGCCTTCGGTCTGGCGCTGGTAGAAGTTCAGCTGGAAGTAGTCGAAACCAGGGATTGCCAGGTCGAAGCCCGGGCCGAGCAAGTACGACTCGTTGTCGCCTTCGCCGAACTCGTAAGTGAACGCCAGCAACACGTCCTTGATCGGACCGAACGACAAGTCCTTGTCGAAAATCTTGCCGAACGACAAGCGTGGGCTGAACTCACCGTAGTAAGTACTCGGGCCGACATTGCCGTCTTCCTTGCCGTTGTAAAAGATGCGGTCGAGGAAGAAGAAGTTGTCGCCGTACTTCCACGCATCGGCGTGTTCGAAGGTCACGGTTTGCTGGATCTGCGGGTTAACAGTGAAGTTCTTGCCCCACAGATAAGTCAGGCTGTTGTTCTGCCACTGCAGCAGATCACCGGCCATGGCCTGGCCCCCGGCCAGCAGGGATCCTGCCAGCATCAGGCTGTTCACGGTACGTTTCATTCGGTTGCTCCCGAGGTAAAGGTTTCTGGTTTTTTTTCTAAGCGGACGCTCTGGTGTGGCGTCTTTTGGCTTGCCGCAAAAATCGTCTGTTCGGTCAGCTTTGATGCTTTTAGCAAGAGCTGCGCCAAGGTGTTTAAAAAGCCAAAAAATCCCCGTCGGCTGTGATGAACACAGTCGAATTCGGAGAGTTTTTGCACACATTGGCTGCGGACGTGGGGCCGGGATAAGTTGGCCTTGCAGTCAGCTTTTACATTCGCTGTTTTTTTTTGAGTCGATTTGAGCGGGCGCCGAGAATACTGACTCCCAGGCCTGTGCTCAAGTGCGCCGTTAAAGAGCGCGCGGGGCGAGAATGGGGCACGGCGCGTGGCCGGCCCCGGGTGAATGGCGTACATGGTGTGTTCCCTGATCGTTATTGTTTTTGTTGTGACGCAGGAATCAATGTGGGTGTGCGTGAGCGCTTGGGGCAGCGCGTTCGGCGCCACCCAGGATGTTGAATAACAGGTTCAGCGACAGCGCGCTGATCGTGGCCATGGCGATGCCGCTGTGAGTGATCGGGCTCATCCATAGCGGCAGCTGTGCAAAGAATTCGGGACGTACCACCGGGATCAATCCCATGCCGATACTCACCGCCACCAGCAACTGGTTACGACGGTCGGCAATGTCGGCTTCCTGGAGGATCTTGATCCCGGTGGCTGCCACCATGCCGAACATGGCAATCGCCGCGCCGCCCAGCACTGCGGGTGGAATCGACGCTACCAAAAAGGCGGCCTTGGGCAGCAGGCTCAGCACAATCAGGAACGCGCCGGCCACGATCGTCACCGAACGGCAGCGCACGCCGGTCATCTGCACCAGGCCGATGTTCTGCGCGAACGAGGAGTGGGTGAAGGTGTTGAAGAACCCGGCAAAAAACGATGCGCCGGCGTCACACAACAGGCCACGGCGGAGCATTTTCGGCGTGACTTCCTGGCCGGTGATCTTGCCCAGGGCGAGGAACATCCCGGTGGACTCGACGAAGATGATCACCACCACCAGGCACATCGACAGGATCGGTGCCAACTCGAACTTGGGCATGCCGAAATGCAGTGGCGTCACCACTTGCACCCACGGGGCGCGCGCCAGGCCGCTGAGGTCGACCATGCCGATCATCCCGCACAGCCCGTAGCCGAGGGCCATGCCGATCAGCACCGAGATATTCACCCAGAAGCCGCGCATGAAACGGTTGATCAGCAGGATGGTGGCCAGCACCAGCGCGGCAATCGCCAGGTAAATCGGTGAGCCAAACGTGGACGCCGCTGCGCCACCGCCGGCCCAATTGACCGCGACGGGAAACAGCGAAAGACCAATGGCGGTGATCACGGTACCGGTCACCAGCGGTGGAAAGAAGCGCACGACCTTGGACATGAACGGCGCGATCACCATGCCGAAAAAACCGGCGGCGATGGTCGCACCGAAGATCCCCTGCAGACCGATGCCGGGCATGCCGGCCATGGCCACCATGCTGCCGACAGCGGCGAAGCTGGCGCCCATCATCACCGGCATACGAATGCCTACCGGGCCGATGCCGAAGGACTGGACCATGGTTGCGATGCCCGCCACCAGCAGGTCGGCGTTGATCAGGAAGGCGATTTCTTCACGGCTCAGGCCCGCGGCCTGGCCGATGATCAAAGGCACGGCGACGGCGCCACCGTACATCAGCAAGACGTGTTGCAGGCCTACCAGAATCAGTTGCAAGAGGGGCAGCCGCACCATGGCGGGCGCGGCAGGAGTCTGCGTTTCTAGCTGGGACATGCAACACCTCGGATCTTTTTATTGTTGTGTTGTTCGGCATTCAATTGCCGGGTGGAACTCATTCGTCAAAGCACACCGCAGATCCCATGTGGGAGCGGGCTTGCTCGCGAACGCGGTGGTTCAGTCACCTGAAGTGTTGAATGACACACCGCATTCGCGAGCAAGCCCGCTCCCACACTAGTCCTGCGTTAATCAGTCAGTTGGTACGCGCCCCCTGAGTGATCCAGGTGCCAATCAAGTCCCGTTCCTGCTGGGTCATCTGGGTGATATTGCCCAGCGGCATGATCTGGCTGGCCACGGCCTGTGCCTGGATGCGCGGGGCCATTTGCTGGATCTGCTGCGGCGTATCAAACATCACCCCGGCCGGTGCGGTGCTGAACAGCGGGCTTGTCGGCTTGGCCGAATGGCACACCGCGCAGCGCTCCTGGATCACCCCGTGGACCTTGTCAAAATCAATCGAGGCCTGGGCCGGTGCTGCTTCGGCAGGTGCCGGTGCAGGTGCCGCTGGAGCAGCCGGTTTAAGCCCGCCACCCAACGCCGTTTCCGGCAGCGGCTGGTATTCGATGGCCGCAGGAGCCTTGGCCACATCCGGTGCAGTCGCCACCGGTTTTGGGCCGGTCACGTAGGCCAGGCAAATCATCGCCAGCGCGCCAACCGGCAAGGTCCAGGCATATTTCTGGCTGTTATGACGGGTGTTGAAGTAGTGACGCACCAACACCGCCGCTACCGCGATACCCGCCAGGATCAGCCAGTTGTATTGGCTGCCGTAGGTGCTCGGGAAGTGGTTGCTGATCATGATGAACAGCACCGGCAAGGTGAAGTAGTTGTTATGACGCGAACGCAGCAAACCCTTGGCCGGCAGTGCCGGGTCGGGCGTGCGGTTTTCGGCGATGGCTGCCACCAGCGCGCGCTGGGCCGGCATGATGATGCGGAACACGTTGCCCACCATGATGGTGCCGATCACGGCGCCCACATGCAGGTACGCACCACGGCCGCTGAACACTTTGCTGAAGCCGTACGCAGCGGCAATCAACAGCACGAACAGGATCAGGCCGAGCAGGGCGGGGCGCTTGCCCAGTGCCGAGTCGCACAGAAAGGAGTAGATGAACCAGCCGGCCAGCAGCGAACCGAGGCCCAGCAACACACCTTCCGGACCGCTGAGGCTGCTGCCCGGGGCCAGCAGGTACAAGGTCGGGTTGGCGTAGAACACCACGCACAGCAGCGCGATGCCGGACATCCAGGTGAAGTAGGCTTCCCATTTGAACCAGTGCAGGTTGTCCGGCATGGTCGGTGGGGCCAGTTTGTATTTTTCCAGGTGGTAGATACCGCCACCGTGGATCGCCCACAAGTCACCGGCGAGGCCGTCCTTGGGGTTGACGCGGTTGAGGTTGTTTTCCAGCCAGACGAAGTAGAACGAAGCGCCGATCCAGGCGACGCCAGTGATCATGTGAACCCAGCGCACGCTCAGGTTCAGCCATTCCATCAAATGTGCTTCCACAGTCTTTACCTCTCGCCTGTCACTCTGTCGTCGAGTGATCAGACCTTCTCTTATTGGTGGGGGGCGAGGATCAACCGCTCATCCTCTTTGAAAAAATGCTCATCGCAGTTATTGCCTGTGCCACTGCGATCAACCACCAGGAAGTCATCCCGCTTTTCGATCGTCAGCACCGGGTGGTGCCAGACGCCGCGATGGTAATTAATGCCCTGCCTGCCGTTGGTAACGAAGGCGCGGACCAAGCCCGATACAGGTTCATCGCCAAGTGGCGCGACCACGATCAGAAAGGGGTTGCCGAGCAGCGGGATGAAAGCCTGGCTGCCCAGCGGGTGTCGTTCCAGCATGCACACGGTCAGCGGCATGTCCTGCGCGTCGGCGCGGAAGATGCTGATGATCGCGTTATCTTCTGGCGTGGCGGTTTCAACCGTCGCCAGTTTATGAAAGCGCATGGTCGACCCGTTGTTGATCATGAAGTGATCGCTGCCATCGGTTTCGATAACGTCTCCGAAAGGGGCGAAGGCTTCTTTGGTCAGGGGTTCGATCATCAGTGTGCGCATGGCTGTCTTCTTAATCTTGTGTATGGATCGTTCCCACGCTCTGCGTGGGAACGCCGCCCTGGACGCTCTGCGTCCGCTCTTGTGACGCAGAGCGTCACGGTATGCATTCCCACGCAGAGCGTGGGAACGATCGGGTGTTACTTCGAGACCTTACCGAGAACCCGCAGGCGGCTCACACCACCATCCGGGAACACATTCAGACGAATGTGGGTGATCGGGCCCAGCGCCTTGATCTGCTCGGCAAATGTGTGTTCAGCGTGCATTTCCAGTTTCTGCGCCGGCAGCAGTTCGCGCCAGAACAGCGATTGGGTTTCGATCTGGCTGTCGGTGCCGCCCTTCACGAATGCGCCCTGGATCGAGCAAGTGTCCGGGTAGTTGCCCTTGAAGTGCAGGGTGTCGACCACGATCTTCTCGATCTCGCCCGGGTGGCCCAGTGCGACGATCACCCAGTCATTGCCCGGCGTACGACGACGTGCGGTTTCCCAGCCGTCGCCCATGTTGATGCCACGGCCCGGGTTGAGGATGTTGCTCATGCGCCCGAAGTGTTCATCGGAGCAGGCCAGTGCGCGGCCGCCGTTCAATGCAGCAGCCAGGTCCACCTGTTCGTTGTCGCCCACCGCCGACCAGTCGCGGAATGGAATGCCGTACACACGCAGACGGGCCACGCCACCATCCGGGTAGATGTTGAAACGCAGGTGGCTGAAGGCCTGGTCGTTGTTGATCTCGTGGAAGTGATGGCTGTTGCCTTGCAGCTCTACAGCCGACAGCACTTCAACCCATTGGGTGTTGTCATCCGGCTCGCCGCTCGCGAGGAAGCAGGCTTCCAGGGACGCCGATGGCGGGAAGTTGCCGGTGAAGAATGAAGTGTCGATGTCCACGCCTTTGATCGAACCCGGTACGCCCAGGCGGATCACGGCGCTGTCGTAGCCTTCGAAGCGCTTGCGGCGCGACTCCCAGCCGTCCATCCACTTGCCGTTGTCATCGAAAACGCCCTCCTTCCACACGGCCGGGGTCGGCTGGAACAGACGGTTGGCGTCGGCGAACCAGTCATCGGTGACAGAGATGATCTTGGTGCCCAGGCGGGCGTCGGCCAGGTTGACGAACTTTTCGAAAGGTACGGGTTGCGCTTTCATTCTTCTTGTCTGCCTTAAAGTAAGTGGCTTGGGATGCTCGCCAGGCCCTGGGCGTTCATGAATCGCTCGGGCCAGGTCTGCTAAAGGGTCAGTAATCGGAACAACGCGATTTTATTGATCTCGGCCAGCGCGCATTTGAACTCGGCTTCCACCGAGTTGTGAATGCGCGTTTCAAACGCGGCAAGGATCTGGTGCCGGTTGCTGCCTTTTACCGCCATGATGAAGGGAAACTTGAACTTGGCCTTGTAGCCATCGTTCAGCTCGGTGAAGCGCGAAAACTCGTCGCTCGAGCATTGGTGAATACCGGCGCCAGCCTGTTCATTAGTGCTGGCTTCGGTCAACTGGCCCTGGACGGCCGCTTTGCCCGCCAGGTCCGGGTGAGCGTTGATCAGGGCCAGTTGGCTTGCGTGATCGGCGCTCAACAGGATGTCGCTCATGCGCTGGTGCAGGGTTTCAATCTCGTCGATCGAAGCGTCCTGGCCCAGGTCGAAGGCCTTTTCGGCCACCCATGGCGAATGTTCGTAGATGTCGGCGAAGGCTGCGACGAATTCGTCGCGGCTCAGGCTCGACGGTTTCAGGGTTTGGAACGCGGTCATTTGGCGGCTCCCTGGAAAGGGTGTACGTCATGCCAGTGACGGGCGATGTCGACGCGGCGGGTAAACCACACCTGGTCATGGCCCTTGGCGTATTCGATAAACCGCTTGAGGGCGGCCAGGCGCGCCGGGCGGCCGATCAGGCGGCAGTGCAAGCCGATGGAGAGCATTTTCGGTGCGTCCGCGCCTTCGGCATACAGCACGTCGAAGGCGTCTTTCAGGTATTCGAAAAAGTCGTCGCCCTTGTTGAAACCCTGGACCTGGGTGAAGCGCATGTCATTGGTGTCCAGGGTGTAGGGGATCACCAGGTGCGGCTTGCCGGTCGGGTTGTTGGGTTCCCAGTAGGGCAGGTCGTCGTCATAGGTGTCGCAGTCATAGAGGAAGCCGCCTTCCTCCATCACCAGCCGCCGGGTGTTGGGGCCGGTGCGGCCGGTGTACCAGCCCAGTGGGCGCTCGCCGGTGAGTTCGGTGAGGATGCGGATCGCTTCGAGCATGTGCTCGCGTTCCTGGGCCTCATCCATGTATTGGTAGTCGATCCAGCGGTAGCCGTGGCTGCAGATCTCGTGGCCGGCGGCGACCATCGCGCGGATCACATCCGGGTGGCGCTGGGCGGCCATGGCCACGGCGAAGATGGTCAGCGGGATATCGAATTCCTTGAACAACTTGAGGATGCGCCACACGCCGGCACGGCTGCCGTATTCGTACAGCGACTCCATGCTCATGTTGCGCTCGCCTTGCAGCGGTTGCGCCGAGACCATCTCGGACAGGAAGGCCTCCGACTCTTTGTCGCCGTGCAGGATGTTGCGCTCACCACCTTCTTCGTAGTTGAGTACGAACGACAGGGCGATACGGGCCTTGCCCGGCCAGTGTGGGTGAGGAGGGTTACTGCCGTAACCGATCAGGTCGCGTGGGTAGTCAGCGCTCACTGCAGTCTTCCTTCTTGTTCGTGGTAGCGGTGTGTGTGGCGGCCGGGCAGCGGAAAGACTGGGTGGCGTCACAACGATGACTGATTGTATACAACTTAGTGTGCACTTTGTAAGCCTGTATTTCTGCATTTTTTCCGCAGGGTCTTTGCAGAATAGCACTGCAAGAAACCTGCCTGACTGGTCAGCTAATGGCTAAAAGGTCGTTTAAAAGCAAGGACTGCTGACCAATCGCCTCCAGCACCAACGCTGGCAGGGGAGAACAGAAGTTTGTGATTTTTATTGTGTACAATTTTTTTGAAAAGTGTCTTAATCAGCCATCGCCGGCTTTTTCAGTGACCTGAAAAGGTGCGGTCTTTCACTTTTACTGACTTCGGGAGGCGCGCAGACGCTATGGGACGTTTGACCACACACGTATTGGACGCCGCGCATGGCTGCCCTGGCAGCGCAATCAAGGTTGAGTTGTACCGTGTCGAGGGCGCACAGCTTGAGCTGGTCGCCAGCACCCTGACCAACAGCGACGGCCGCTGCGATGCACCCCTGCTGCAAGGCGATGACTACCGCAGCGGCGTCTATCAATTGCAGTTCAGCGCCGGTGATTACTACCGCGCCCGCGGTGTGCAACTGCCCGAACCTGCGTTTCTCGATGTGGTGGTGCTGCGCTTCGGCATCAGCGCCGAACAGGATCACTACCACGTGCCTTTGCTGATTTCGCCTTACAGCTACTCCACCTATCGCGGTAGCTGAGTCGTCACCGCGCTTCACACCCCCAAAGCTCTTCGTTGGTTTTTCGCCCGCTCACACTGCGGGCTTTTTTTCGCCTGCTGATTGCGCCATAAAGGCGGCCCCGATCGTCAGTGCGATCGGGGCTGGATCTTCAGCGGCTCAATAGCGACGCAGCGCCGGCGCCTGTGAACAAGCCCGCGCTGATCCGGTTGAACCAGCTCTGGCCCCTGCCGCTGCGCAGGTAGCGCGCGGCGCCATGGGCGCCGAGGCCGTAGGCCAGTTTGCACAGCAGGTCGAGCACGGTCCAGGTGGCGATCATGATCAGCAACTGCGGCAAAAAGGCCTGCTGGGCACTGAGGAATTGCGGCAGGAAGGCGGCGAAAAACAGGATGTCCTTCGGGTTGCTGGCGCCCAGCACAAAGGCCCGGCCAAACAGCGCACGAAAACGCGGGGTGGCGGCCACTTGCGGTACGTCGGCGACGTGGGCCGGTTGCCGGGATTGCTGCCAGCTCTGCCAGGCGAGGTAGAACAGGTACAGCGCGCCGACGATCTTCAGGGCGCTGAACAGCTGTTCCGATGCCAGCAACAACGCACCCAAACCCAGCGCCGAGGCGCTCAGCAGGCAGATCGAAGCAATCACCCCGCCGAGAAAGGCCGGGTACGAACGGCGCAGGCCGTAGTTCAGGCTGTTGCTGATCATCAACAAGGACAGGGGGCCGGGGATCAGGATCACCACCAGCGCAGCGCCGCTGAACAGCAGCCAGGTTTCCAGACTCATTGCATTCCTCCATTCGTACAAAAGCCCCACCCGACGGGGTGAGGCAGGGTCAAGCGGGTTGGCCTACAGGAACGCGAACTTGGCGATGAAGATCGCGCAAAGCACCCACAGGCTGATGGAAATTTCCTTGTGTTTACCCGTGCCGGCCTTCAGCGCCACGTAGGTGATGAAACCCAGGGCGATGCCGTCGGCCACCGAGAAGGTCAGGGGCATCATGATCGCCGTGACGATCGCCGGAATGCTGTCGGTGGCGTCGTCCCAATTGATATGGGCCATGCCGCTCATCATCAGCATCGCCACATAGATCAACGCGCCGGCGGTGGCATAGGCCGGAATCATGCCAGCCAGCGGGGCAAAAAACATCGCTGCGATAAACAGCACACCCACGGTGACGGCGGTCAGCCCGGTACGGCCACCGGCGGCAACCCCGGCGGCGCTTTCCACGTAACTGGTGACTGGCGGCACGCCGACCATGGCGCCGAACACGCTGGAGGCGCTGTCGGCTTTCAGGGCGCGGGAGAGGTTTTCGATCTTGCCGTCGGCATTCACCAGGCCTGCGCGCTGGGCCACGCCCATCAGGGTGCCGGCGGTGTCGAACATGTGCACAAACAGGAAGGCGAACACCACGCTGATCATGCTGACGTTGAACACGCCCATCACGTCCATGGCCATCCAGGTCGGCGCCAGGCTTGGCGGGGTGGCCAGGATGCCGTGGTACTCCACCAGGCCCAGGCCCCAACCGGCGAGGGTCACGGCGATGATGCTGATCAGGATCGCGCCGAATACCCGGTGGTAGCTGAGGATCGCAATCAACAGGAAGCAGATGGCCGCCAGCAATGGGGCGGGTTCATGCAGGGAGCCGAGCTTGATCAGGGTGGCCGGGCTTTGCACGATGATGCCGGCGGTTTTCAGGCCGATCACCCCGAGAAACAATCCGACGCCGGCGCCCATGGCATGGCGCAGGCTCACCGGAATGCTGTTGAGCAGCCACTCGCGAATGCGTGAGAGCGTCAGGATCATGAACAACACACCGGAGATAAACACCGCACCCAGTGCCGTCTCCCAGTTGTAGCCCATGGTCCCGACCACGGTGTAGGTGAAAAACGCGTTCAGGCCCATGCCCGGCGCCAGGCCTACTGGCCAGTTGGCGTACAGGCCCATCAGCAGGCAACCCAGCGCGGCGGCGATGCAGGTGGCGACAAACGCCGCGCCGTGATCGATGCCGGCGTCGGCCATGATGTTGGGGTTGACGAAGATGATGTAGGCCATGGTGATAAAGGTCGTGAGGCCAGCGATCAGCTCGGTCTTCACTGTGGTGCCATGCAAGCGGAGTTTGAACAGGCGTT
The DNA here is from genome assembly GCF_030815935.1 of Pseudomonas sp. W2I6. Taxonomy (NCBI): domain Bacteria; kingdom Pseudomonadati; phylum Pseudomonadota; class Gammaproteobacteria; order Pseudomonadales; family Pseudomonadaceae; genus Pseudomonas; species Pseudomonas sp. W2I6. The sequence goes on from NZ_JAUSXJ010000001.1 coordinate 1,256,816, forward strand.
CCAGCCAACCGTTGTGGGTTGGCGAGAGGTCGAGCGTAGGGGCTTCGGATTTGCGGCTTTCCACAGCAAGTACTCCTCAAGAGTTTTATTGTTATTTCCAGCGCCGGACACATGAGTGGGCAGCAGCGCTTTGAGGTACCAGCGGGTTTTGTTGACCAATAGGTCAGGAACTCGCACGAAGCGAATTATGCTTTTGTATACAAATAAAGCAAATAATGTTTTCTATTTTGTGTGCGAAAGGGGATGAAAGGCAATTCAGGATTGGCCACTGAGTGCCTTGTTTACCGCCAGCCAGCCTTCTACCGCCGTCTCGCCTGCCTCGGCAAACGCCCGTTGCAGCAGCTTTACCTGTTCGCGCCGCAGCGATTGTTCGAAACGCCGGCCTTCCTCGGTCAACTCCAGCAGGCGCTTACGCTTGTCGGTCTCGGACGCCACGCTGTCCACCAGGTGCATTTCCTGCAGTTGGCGCAACGGCATGTTCAGCGCCTGTTTGCTTACGCCGAGCAGTTCCAGCAGCTCCTTGATGCTCAAGGCCGGGTAGCGCGCGATAAAAAACACGATGCGTTGATGCACCCGGCTCAAGCCGCGGCGCTCCAGCATTTCGTCAGCCTTGGCGGTGAACGCCTGGTAGCCGAAGAAGAAGGCTTCCATGGCGGTTTGCTGGCTGGTCTGGTTTTTAAGGTCAAGCATATTGACGTATCCGCCCAAGTCGTCGTAATTTCGGTCAAGCAGTTTGACGTATTTTCCCCAGGCTTTGCTACCGGTGACCCTTATGGCCTTCTCAGAACGTGTTTCGCGTCTTAAAAGCTCCCTGATCCGTGAAATCCTCGCGGCGGCGCAAAAGCCGCAGGTGATGTCCTTCGCCGGTGGCCTGCCGGCCGAAGTGATGCTGCCCACGCTGGATTGGGAAGGCATGCCGCTGAATATCGGCCAATACGGCATGAGCGAAGGCGAGCCACAGTTGCGTGAATTGCTGGCGGCCGAGGCGCGGGTGCTGGGTATTGCCTGCGATGCGCGCCAGGTCATGGTGGTCAGCGGCTCCCAGCAAACCCTGGACCTGGCGGCCAAGCTGTACATCGACAAGGGCACCAAAATCCTCCTGGAAGGCCCGACTTACCTTGCGGCATTGCAGATTTTCCAATTGTTCGGCGCCGATTGCCTGACCGTACAGCTTGAGGCGGACGGTCCGGACCTCAGAGCCTTGCGCAGCAGCCTTGAGCAGCATCGCCCGTCCTTCGTCTACCTGATCCCGACGTTCCAGAACCCTTCGGCGGTGCGCTACAGCGATGCCAAGCGCGAGGCCGTCGCCGCGTTGCTGGACGAGTTTGGCGTAACCCTGATCGAAGACGAACCCTACCGCGAACTGACCTTCGACGGCGGCAGCGCGCAACCCATCGTCAGCCGGCTGAAAAAGGCCAGCTGGATCTACACCGGCACCGTATCCAAGACCTTGTTGCCCGGCCTGCGGGTCGGCTACCTGATCGCCAGTCCGGACCTGTTCCCGCACCTGCTCAAACTCAAGCAGTCAGCCGACCTGCATACCAATCGCGTTGGCCAGTGGCAGGCGATGCAATGGATCGGCACCGAGAAATACCAGCATCACCTGGTAGAGTTGCGCAGTTTTTACCGAGGCCGGCGCGACGCTTTCCAGGCTGCACTGGCGCGGCATTTCAGCGACCTGGCCGACTGGCAAATACCCCAGGGCGGATTATTCTTCTGGCTGACCTTGAAACAGCCGCTCGATACCCGCACCTTGTTGGCACCTGCGCTCGACCAGGACATCGCGTTCATGCCCGGTGAACCGTTCTTTTCCGAGCCGGACAATCATCACGGTCACCTGCGGCTCAATTTCAGCCATATCGACCCGGCGCGCTTGGACGAAGGTCTCAAGCGTCTCGCTGCGGTGGTCCGTCAAGCACAGCACGCGCAAGCGGCATAGGGGAGCCTCCATGTACAAGGTCTACGGCGATTACAAATCGGGCAACTGCTACAAAGTCAAACTCATGCTCAGCCTGTTGGGCATCGACTATGAGTGGATCGATGTCGACATCCTGAAGGGCGACACCCAGACCGCGGAGTTCCTGGCCAAGAACCCCAACGGCAAGATCCCGGTGCTGGAGCTGGAAGACGGCACCTGCCTGTGGGAGTCCAATGCGATTCTCAACTTCCTGGCCGATGGCAGCGAGTTCCTGCCCAGCGAACCGCGCCTGCGCACCCAGGTTCTGCAGTGGCAGTTTTTCGAGCAGTACAGCCACGAGCCGTACATCGCGGTGGCGCGGTTTATCCAGTTTTACCTGGGGCTGCCGGAAGATCGCCTGGAGGAATACAAGAAGCTGCACAAGGGCGGTTATAAAGCCCTGAAGGTGATGGAGCGCCAGTTGCAATTGACACCGTATCTGGTGGGCGACCAATTCTCGATTGCCGACGTGGCGCTGTATGCCTACACCCATGTGGCGGATGAAGGTGGCTTTGACCTGAGCGCCTATCCAGGCGTGCAGGCGTGGTTGAAGCGCGTGGCCAGCCATCCCAAGCATGTGCCGATGCTGGGCTGACAATCCGGTCAAAAATGTGGGAGCGGGCTTGCTCGCGAAGGCGGTGTACCAGTCAGCACATGTATTGGCTGACCCACCGCCTTCGCGAGCAAGCCCGCTCCCACATTTAGTTTTGCGGTGCGCCAGGTAATTCTTCACTGAGCAACTCAAAACAGCGCTGCGCCGCTGGGCTCAACGGCTGTCCACTGCGACTGATCAACCCGATCTCCCGGTTCACCCCCGGATGATCAATGGTAATCCGCTTCAACCCCTCCAGACTGTCCGCCGCCGATTCCGGCAACACACTGATCCCCAAGCCCTGCCGCACCAACGCCAACACGGTCGACATGTAGTTGGCCTCCATCCCCGCGAGCATCGTCAGGCGTGTTTCATCGAACAACGCGTCCACCTGTTCCCGCACGCTGCTGTCGCGGCCGGTGAGGATGATCGGCTGGTCGGCCAGTTGCTCCAGGCTCAACTTTGCAAAACGAGTCAGCGGATGATCCAGCGGCACGAACGCACATAACCGATCATTCAGCACCGGCACAAACGCCAACCCGTGGCTCAGCCGCGCCCGCACACCAATACCGAAATCCACCTCGCCCGAACGCACTTGCGCATGAATGCGGTGAGCAACCAGGTCATGCAAGCGCACCTCGATCCCGGCAAAACGTTCGCGAAACAGGCGCAGGGCGGGAGGTAACGCGCCGGCGCACACGGAGGGCAGGGCGGCGATGGTCACCACGCCTCGTCGTAGCGCTGCCAGGTCACGGGAGCCGGTGACGATGTTGTCCAGGTCCAGCAACAGCTTCTCCATCGGCCCGCGTGCATCCAGCCCTGCGGCGGTGATGCTGACGTGGCGCGGGCTGCGGTCGAGCAGCGCGACGCCCAGCCATTCCTCCAGTTGCTGCACCTGCACGGTCAGCGCTGAGGGCGACAAATGCAGTTCGTTGGCGGCCTTGGTAAAGCTGCCCGTGCGGGCAACGGCGAGAAACGCCTGGATATGCTGGATCGAATTTTTCATTTTTATTTTGCTCGAGCGTTTTGTTTTTTCGAATGTTGAGTGCCGAATATTCCAATTTACAAAGCCTAACGCGATTCCAATACTCCAGGGAAAACAATAACCGGCCGAAAACGCCGTTCTGGAGCTACCCCATGCTCGCTACCCTGGGTGTCATCACCATCCTGTGCCTGCTCACTGCCGTCATGAGCAAACGCCTGTCGCCACTGGTGGCCCTGATTGCCTTGCCGATCATCGCCGCGCTGCTGGGCGGTTTCGGCCTGCAAACCAGCGCCTTCATCATCACCGGCATCAAGAACGTCGCCCCCGTGGTGGGGATGTTTGTGTTCGCGATCCTGTTCTTCGGGATCATGACCGATGCCGGCATGCTGGATCCAATCATTGATCGCATCCTGCGCACGGTAGGGACGCGTCCTACAAGGATTGTCGTCGGTACCGCGACCCTGGCCCTGCTGGTGCACCTCGACGGCTCCGGCGCGGTGACCTTCCTGGTGACGGTGCCGGCGATGCTGCCGCTGTACACGCGGCTGGGAATTGATAAACGCATCCTCGCGTGTGTGGCGGCGATGGCGGCCGGGGTCAACTTCCTGCCGTGGACCGGCCCGGTACTGCGTTCCTCGGCGGCGCTGCACGTGCCGGTGGCGGACTTGTTCCAGCCGCTGATCCCGGTGCAGATCGTTGGCCTGGTCTTTGTATTCGCCTGCGCCTGGTGGCTGGGCCACCGGGAAGAAAAACGCCTGGGCCTGGGCGCTGGTTCCAGCGTGGACGCCGTGCCGCAACGGGTGCTCAGCGACGATGACATTGCCCTGCGTCGCCCGCGGCTGTTCTGGGTCAACCTGGTCCTGACGGTACTGGTGATGGTGGTGATGATCGCCGGTTGGGTCGACCCGGTGGTGATGTTCATGCTCGGCACGGTGGTGGCGCTGTGCATCAACTACCCGAACGTCGACGCCCAGCGCGCGCGGATCGACGCCCACGCAAAAACCGCCCTGACCATGGCCAGCATCCTGCTCGCCGCCGGTGTGTTCACCGGCATCATGCAAGGCACCGGCATGCTCAAGGCCATCGCCGAAGTGGCGGTGGCGCAGATTCCGGCGGGCCACGGCAAGTTGATCCCTGCGGTGGTGGGCTTCCTGTCGATGCCGCTGAGCATGCTGTTTGACCCGGATTCCTACTACTTCGGCGTGATGCCGGTGATCGCCGAAGTCGGCAAGGCCTTGGGCGTCGACCCGCTGCAAGTGGCTCAGGCCTCGTTGCTGGGCGTGCACACCACCGGCTTTCCGGTCAGCCCGTTGACGCCTGCGACCTTCCTGTTGGTGGGCCTGTGCAAGATCGAATTGGCCGATCACCAGCGCTTCACCATCCCCTTTCTGTTTGCCGCGTCGGTGTTGATGACCCTGACGGCTTTGCTCCTGGGAGTGATTTGAAATGAAAACCTTGCGCATCGGTTCCGGCGCCGGCTACTCCGGCGACCGTATCGAACCTGCGGTGGAATTGGCCGAACAGGGCGACCTGGATTACCTGGTCTTCGAATGCCTGGCCGAACGCACCATCGCCCTGGCGCAACAGGCGCGGATCAGCGATCCACAAGGCGGTTACGACCCGCTGTTGAGTGAGCGCATGCGCCGCGTGCTGCCCTTTGTCGGCCGGTCCGAAGGGCGCCGACGCCTGCGGGTAATCACCAATATGGGCGCGGCCAATCCGGTGGCGGCGGCGGTTGAAGTGCGGCGGATTGCCAGTGAATTGGGGCTTAACCTCAAGGTGCTGGCGGTGGTTGGCGACGACGTGCTTGAGACCTTGCGTGCCCAGCCGGAGCAGTTGCTCGACAACGGTCAGACCCTTGGCTCGTTGGGCGAGCGATTGATTTCCGCGAACGCCTATTTGGGCGCCGACGGCATTATCGACGCCTTGCGCGCCGAGGCCGACGTGGTGATCACCGGCCGGGTCGCAGACCCTTCGTTGTTCCTGGCGCCGCAGATGTTCGAATTCGGCTGGGCTGCGGATGATTGGCAACGGCTGGGGCGCGGCACGCTGGTGGGGCATTTACTGGAATGTGCGGGGCAGGTCAGCGGTGGCTACTTTGCCGATCCGGGCTTCAAGGATGTGGACGACCTGGCACGCCTGGGCTTTCCACTGGCCGAGATTGACCCAGACGGCGAGGCCTTGATCACCAAGGTCGCAGGTTCCGGTGGGCGGGTCAGCCGTGCCACGTGCACCGAACAATTGATCTACGAAGTGCACGACCCGGCGGCCTACCTCACACCGGACGTGTGCGCGGATTTTTCCCAGGTGGCGTTTACCGAAGAAGCCGTGGACCGGGTGCGTGCCCACGGCGCGAGCGGACGGCCACGTCCCGAAGCGTTGAAAGTCAGCGTCGGTTATCTGGACGGCTGGATCGGTGAGGGGCAGATTTCCTACGGTGGCCCGGGCGCGGTCGCTCGTGCGCAACTGGCTCGTGATGTGGTCCTGAAACGCTTGGAGTTGACCGGTGTGCGCATGCAGGACGTGCGTGCCGAATTGATCGGCGTCGACTCCCTGCACGGCCCGCGCAGCACGGTTGAATCGTGGGAAGTGCGCCTGCGCATAGCCGCCCGCTGCGCAGAGCGCAGCGAGGCGGTGCGTGTCGGCAATGAAGTTGAAACTCTCTACACCAACGGCCCGTCCGGCGGCGGCGGCGCCAGCAAGAGCCTGCGCCAGGTGGTGGCGGTGGCCTCGTTGCTGCTGCCTCGTCACGCGGTCAACCCGAGGATCGAGTCATGAAACTGCACACCCTGGCCCACTCCCGAACGGGAGACAAGGGCGACACCTCGAACATCTCGATCATTGCGTATCGGGCCGAGGACTATCCGCTGCTCTGCGAGCAATTGACGGCTGAGGTGGTGGCGGCATTTTTTGCGCCGTTGCTGGAGGCGGGAGCTGCACCGGTGCGGCGTTATGAACTGCCCAATGTGCAGGCACTGAACTTCGTGTTGCCGGGGATCCTGCGAGGCGGGGTGACGCGGTCGCTGGCGCTGGACGCCCATGGCAAGTGCCTGGGCTCAGCATTGTTGGATCTTGAATTGGCAATACCAAACTAATGTGGGAGCGGGCTTGCTCGCGAAGGCGGAGTATCAGCCACTACGTCTGTGGCTGATACTCCGCCTTCGCGAGCAAGCCCGCTCCCACACTGGATTCTCGCTGTTTGTCAGACCGCCGCAAACCGCTTGTCGAGGTAATCGATGATCACCTTGGAGTCGTACATCCAGGTGGTCTGGCCGTTCTCTTCGATGCGCAGGCATGGCACCTTGATCTTGCCGCCTTGCTCCAGCAGGGTCTGGCGGTCCTGCTCGTTGTTCTTCGCATCCTTCAAAGCTACCGGCACGTTCAGGCGGTGCAGGGTGCGGCGGGTCTTCACGCAGAACGGGCAGGCGTGGAATTGATACAGGGTCAGGTCCTTGGCCGCTGCGTTCACCTGCGCCTGTTGTTCGGCAGGGCGCTGCTTTTTGCGCGGACGGGTCAGGAAGTCGCCGGCGATGATGACGTGGCCGAGGCCCACTCGAAGTGCTTTGACGAACATGGCTGAAACCTCTTGCCCTAGACTTAAGGGGGCGCAGCTTACCTGATTTTTCACAGGCGAAAAAAAACCGGCGATGAACGCCGGTTTTTCCAGGTGCCGCGTATTACTTGATCAGGCTGAGAAACTCGCTGCGGGTCGCCGCGTTTTCGCGGAACTCACCCAGCATCACCGACGTGATCATCGACGAATTCTGCTTCTCCACACCGCGCATCATCATGCACATGTGCTTGGCCTCGATCACCACTGCAACGCCCAGGGCGCCGGTGACCTGCTGGACCGCATCGGCGATCTGGCGGCTGAGGTTTTCCTGGATCTGCAGGCGGCGGGCATACATATCGACGATACGCGCGACCTTCGACAGGCCCAGCACTTTGCCGCTCGGGATATACGCGACGTGAGCCTTGCCGATGAACGGCAGCAGGTGGTGTTCGCACAGCGAGTACAACTCGATGTCCTTGACCAGCACCATTTCGCTGTTGTCAGAGCTGAACAAGGCACCGTTGGTGACTTCTTCGAGGGTCTGTTCATAACCGCGGCAGAGATACTGCATGGCCTTGGCGGCACGTTTTGGCGTGTCGAGCAGGCCCTCGCGGGAAACGTCCTCGCCGAGTTGGCCGAGAATCGCGGTGTAATTCTGTTCCAGGGACATGAAACTACCTAGTGGGATTTTCGCAAAGGGCAAGGGTACGGCGGCCAACACATCGCTGCAAGCCTGACGATGGCACTTGTTACTCGTCGCGGCCTTCCATCATGGTGCGCTTGAGCATCACATACACCGCGCCAGCGCCGCCGTGACGTGGCTGGCATGAGGTAAAACCCAGCACCTGGGAGTGCTGGCGCAACCAGGTGTTGACGTGGCTTTTGATCATCGGCCGCTTGCCGTCCAGGCGCACGGCCTTGCCGTGGGTGACGCGCACGCAGCGGATTTCGAGTTTGGTGGCTTCGGCGAAGAACGCCCAGAGGGTTTCGCGGGCTTTTTCGACGGTCATGCCGTGCAGGTCGAGACTGCCCTCGAACGGGATCTGGCCGACCTTGAGCTTGCGCATCTGGCTTTCCTGCACGCCGTCGCGGGCCCACATCAACTCGTCTTCGGGACCTACATCGATAACGAATTGATCCGACAGGCCGTCCACGGTGGTGGCGTCCGTGCGCACGGTCGCGGCCTGGCGCAGCTTGGCGATCTGGGCGCGATCGGTCTTGGGTTTGCCGGTGTCGGCGCGATCATGCTTGATCGGCTTGACGCCGCGCAGCTCGTTCTTGAATAGGGAAAAATCGTCGTCTTGCATGTCAGCCTCCGCGAAGGGCGGGCAGTTTACCTAATCGCGGCGGCTTGATGCGCAACAAACGCTATCTGTACGCCATCAGTCGTGCTTTTTCATCAGGTGCGAAGCGATGTTCAGTGACAGCGGTTGGCGCATGCGCCGACGGCAACGGCGCCACAGCCATACGCCGAACCACAGCACCAGCAGGCCGATGACCAAGAGTATTGCAGAACCGCCAGGGCTGGCATTCAGCTCGCCCAGGGCCGGTGAGTGTCCAACCAAACCAGCGCCGCCAGCAATTGCCAGTAGTACGCCACCTATCGCCAACAGCGCGGCAAAGCCGGCGCCGATGCGCAGACGCCAGTTGCTCGGGCCCTTGGGGCGCAAGCGACGAGCATCAAAACCATCGGATATCTTCATTCCGACCTTTCCTCCAGGGTATCGGCCCTTCGACCGGAAGATACACAGGTTGTTCCGGGTACAGAGGCAATTGCAGCAAATGACAGGTATTTGCGGATGAGCGGGCGGCTACCCGCTCATCGAAGGTCGATCAGATCAGATCTTTGGTCAAGGCGAGGGTGGCGAAGTTGTCAGCCATGATGGCCATTTCAGTCTGCTGCACGTGGTCGGCGCTGAGGATGCCGCCCTTGTAAGGCAGGTCGCGGGTGGCGCAGGCGTCTTCCACCAGGGTGCAGCGAAAGCCCAGGTTTTTTGCCGCACGCACCGTGGTGCTGACGCTGGAGTGGCTCATGAAGCCGCAGACGATCAGGTCCAGGGAACCGAGGTCTTGCAGGTGTTTCTCCAGGCCGGTGCCGTGGAAGGCGCTGGGCAGCAGCTTGCCGATGATGGTTTCGTCGGCCTGTGGCTCAAGGCCAGGAATGAACTCACCGCGCTCGCCCTGAGGGTCAAACAACCCGCCGACAGTGCCCAGGTGGCGCACATGCACGATCGGGCGCCCGGCGTTGCGCGCGGCAGCCGCCAGTTGCTTGATATTTTCGACAGCAGCGTCCATGCCCGAGAGGGCGAGGGGACCACTGAGGTATTCCTTCTGGGCGTCGATGATCACGAGGGTCGCATGGTTCAGGTTCGCCGCTGCGTAACCACGACCGCTGAGTTGAAACATCGTCTTTGGAACGGACATTCTGGGGCTCCTGTGAGTGGGGCTTTTGTGACATTGTCCTCTGGCTGAGCGCTTCTGTGAATCGCTACCATCGTAAGGTACGCCGTTGTTGGCGTGCAGCGATGTCAATAGGGCACTACGTTTAGGCAAAAACCACGTTTAAGATGAAATCCGACGTGCGGCAAAGGGTTTTTTCGTACATCGTCGGTACAGCTTAAGACTGTTAGAATCGCCGGTCGTTTTTTCCAGGAGCTTGCCCCCGTGATCACTTCCCGCCTGCGCACCTTGCGCGACCACATCCGATGGGCCGTCAGCCGTTTCCATGGGGAAGACCTGTTTTTTGGCCATGGCACCGACAACGCCTGGGACGAAGCCCGGCAACTGGTGCTCGGCGCCTTGCACCTGCCATGGGAAATTGCCGACAGTTACCTGGATTGCAACCTGGAAGAAGAGGAAATCTCCCACGTGCAACGCCTGTTGCACCGCCGTATCCATGAGCGCGTGCCTACTGCGTACCTATTGAAGGAAGCCTGGTTCTGCGGCATGTCGTTTATCGTTGATGAGCGTGTGCTGATTCCACGCTCACCGATTGGCGAACTGATCGAAAACCGCTTCGAACCGTGGCTTGGCTCGCCGCCAGCACGCATTCTGGACCTGTGCACCGGTTCCGGTTGCATCGGTATTGCCTGCGCCTACGAGTTTCAGGACGCCGAAGTAGTGCTGGGTGACCTGTCCTTTGAAGCCTTGGAAGTGGCCAACCAGAACATCGAGCGCCATGGCGTCGATGAGCGCGTGTATACCGTTCAGGGCGACGGCTTTGATGGTTTGCCGGGCCAGCGTTTTGACCTGATCGTGTCCAACCCGCCGTATGTCGACGCCGAAGACTTTGCCGACATGCCGGATGAATACCAGCACGAGCCGGAGTTGGGCCTGGCCTGCGGTGACGACGGCTTGAACCTGGTTCGGCGGATGCTGGCCGAGGCGGCAGATCACTTGACCGAGAAGGGCTTGCTGATTGTCGAAGTGGGCAACAGCCAGGTTCACGTCGAGGCGTTGTACCCCGAAGTGGACTTCGCCTGGCTGGAGTTCCAGCGCGGCGGGCATGGCGTGTTCATGTTGACGGCCGAGCAGTGCCGGGCGCATCAGGCGGTGTTTGCCGCCAGGGTCTAAACCCTGGCTGACAGCATGCTGATACTTGTGGCGAGGGAGCTTGCTCCCGCTGGGCAGCGTAGCGGCCCCAAGAATCTTGGGAGCGCTTCGCACTCCAGCGGGAGCAGGCTCCCTCGCCACAAATACACTTTATGATTCAGCGATGCGTCGCAATCCAGATCAACAGCCCCGCCTGAAACACGGTAAACGCCACCAGACACGTAATCGTGAAGCGCAACCCGCTGTCTTCGCGCTTGAACTTGGTGACCTTTTCCTCTTCCTTGCGCAGCTTCACTTCCTGTTCCGCCAGGTTCTGCTCGGCCTGTTGCAGCATCTGCGCCGCTTCCAGAATCTCCACGAACTGCAGCTTTTCGGTGTTCCAGCTGTCCAGCACATCGCTGACCTTGCCCGGCTGCACGTTGCCCTTCAAATGCTGGACATCGGCGTACGCCACATCAAAGCCCTGGATACGCAGGAAGTGATCCCGGCGCAGGCGCGTGGCTTCGTTGAGGGCGTCCTTGTTGGCCAGGTCGACGCCGTCGACGCGGTAGTGCGACCACTTCTTTTTCGCCCAGGCGGCGCCCTGGGCTACCAGGAAACGGCCGATGCCGCGGTTAGCCGGCTCGATCTCCAGGCTGTTGCCCGGGCCAAAATGCACCCGATGGGTCGCGTGATCGACCCAGATATCCAAATGGTTCTGTTCCCGGCGCACCCGCTGGCCCGGCAACTGAATGACCATGCGCAGCAGGCTGTGGTCCTTGTTGTTGCGTTCGGCCCAGCCAAACTGCACAAAGCGCAGGGGCCGCACGCCCGTGGCACGGTCGGTGGCCAAAGGGGCCAGGCGCAGCATCTTGAAATGTTCGGCCTGCACCTCCGCCCACGGTAACGCGGCCGATGCGGCGGCCTCGGTGTCAGCCGTGGTGTCGGCGGTAGGTTCAGGTGTTGCTTCGGTGTTCGTCATTCGGCGCGATCCTGTCCAAGCTCTGCGGGCCGACAGGCTTTTTGCTGTCGACCCATGGCTTATCGGCCGTTTTGCTCAGGACTGGAGGGCAATACTCGCTTAACTGGCGCGAAGTCCGTCGATAAAGCGAACCAGGCGGGTGCCCAGTTCAGCCGCCAGCGGCAACTGCGGGTCGTTATAGGACTCCAGTTGCTGCTTCACGTTGTTGGGCACGATGCGCATCACGTGGTTCATGCCTTCGATCACCGTCAGCTCGGCGTCGGGCTTTGCCTTCTGCAATTGTTGCGCATCGGCCACGCCGACCTGCAGGTCATTGGTGCCCTGGACGATCAGGGCCGGCATGGTCAATTTGGCAAAGGCCGCCGAAGGGTCGGCGCGGAACAGGCTGATCAGATAGGGCTGCACGCTGGGGCGGAAAATGCCCTCAAGGGGGGTGGGCACATCGGCGTCCACCTGGCCGGCCTTGAGGTGATCGAGAATCTGGTTGCTGCGCAGTAACAGCGCTGGAGGCATATGGTCGGCCAGTTGCTGGCGGATCACCTGGTCCACCGGGCGCGCACTGCCCGACAGGGAAATCACCCCGGCCGGGTTGAGCTGCGGGGCGGCGAGGGCGGCCACCAGTGCACCTTCGCTGTGGCCCAGCACAATCAGCGGGCCCATGCGTGGGTCGGCCTTGAGCAACTTGCCCCAGGCCACGGCGTCGGACACGTAGGCATCCAGGGTCAGGTTGCGTTCATCGGGGGTGGCGGCAAGGCTGGCGGCCACGCCGCGCTTGTCGTAGCGCACGCTGGCGATGTTGTGCCTGGCCAGCACCCAGGCCAGGCGCTTGAGGCTGTCGTTGCGTGCGCCGTCGGCGCTGTTGCCGTTGCGGTCGGTGGGCCCGGAGCCGGCGATGATCAGCACCACCGGCACCGGCTTGTCGGATTTGGGCAACAACAGCGAACCAAACAGCTCGCCACTGCCGGTGTCCAGGCTGATGGGCCGTTGCAGTACGACAGGGGAGGCGGCGAAGCCAAGGCTGGAAAACAGAGTGAGGGTCAAAAGCAGAACTCGCAGCATCATCGCGCCATCATGAGGAAGGTGCCGGTTGGACCAACGTCTACCGGTAAGGTTTCGAGGATGAACTAGTCGGTTAGCCTGCGTATACTGGCCGCCTTAAGTTATTACGGTTGACTTGATTCAACTGATTTCACGGAGCGCCCTGCATGTCCGGCAATACCTACGGCAAGCTGTTCACTGTTACCACCGCGGGCGAAAGCCATGGCCCGGCGTTGGTCGCCATTGTCGACGGCTGCCCGCCGGGCCTCGAGTTGTCCCTGGAAGACCTGCAGCGTGACCTCGACCGCCGCAAGCCCGGCACCAGCCGCCACACCACCCAGCGCCAGGAAGCCGACGAAGTCGAAATTCTCTCCGGCGTGTTCGAGGGCCGCACCACCGGCTGCGCCATCGGCCTGCTGATTCGCAACACCGACCAGAAGTCCAAGGACTACTCGGCGATCAAAGACCTGTTCCGCCCGGCCCACGCCGACTACACCTACCACCACAAATACGGCGAGCGCGACTACCGTGGCGGTGGCCGCAGCTCGGCGCGGGAAACCGCGATGCGCGTGGCGGCCGGGGCGATCGCCAAGAAGTTCCTGGCGACCCAGGGCATCGTGATCCGCGGCTACATGAGCCAGCTGGGCCCGATCGAAATCCCGTTCAAGACCTGGGACAGCGTCGAAGACAACGCCTTTTTCTGCCCAGACCCGGACAAAGTGCCGGAGCTGGAAGCCTATATGGACCAGTTGCGCCGCGACCAGGATTCCGTCGGCGCCAAGATCACCGTGGTTGCCGAAGGCGTGATGCCGGGCCTGGGCGAGCCGATCTTCGACCGCCTCGATGCCGAACTGGCCCACGCGCTGATGAGCATCAACGCGGTCAAGGGCGTGGAAATCGGCGCCGGGTTCGATTGTGTGGCCCAGCGTGGTACCGAGCACCGTGACGAGCTGACCCCGGAAGGTTTCCTCAGCAACAACGCCGGCGGCATTCTCGGCGGCATCTCCTCCGGCCAGCCAATCGTTGCGCACCTGGCCCTCAAGCCGACGTCCAGCATCACCACGCCGGGCCGCTCGATCGATGTGCACGGCAACCCGGTGGACGTGATCACCAAGGGCCGTCACGACCCGTGCGTCGGCATCCGTGCCACGCCGATTGCCGAAGCGATGATGGCCATTGTGTTGATGGACCACCTGCTGCGTCATCGTGGGCAAAACGCCGACGTAAAAGTCAGTACTCCGGTATTGGGCCAGCTGTGACCGTGTGTGGCGAGCGAGCTTGCTCGCGCTGGGCTGCGCAGCGGCCCCAAAGCCTGCAACCCGGTAGGACCTGGAGAACTGCGGCGCTTCTAGTGGGGGCGCTTCGCGCCCCAGCGCGAGCAAGCTCGCTCGCCACAAGTCACTTATGCTGACGCAAGCCCTTCCATACTGGCGACTCTCCAGCTTCTACCTGTTCTATTTCGCCCTGCTGGGGGCGACGGCGCCGTTCCTGGCGCTGTACTTCGATCACCTTGGGTTCTCCAGCGCGCGCATCGGCGAGCTGGTGGCCATCCCCATGCTGATGCGCTGCGTGGCGCCCAACCTGTGGGGCTGGCTGGGGGACTACACCGGCCGGCGCCTGGCCATCGTGCGCTTTGGCGCGGTGTGCACCCTGGTGAGTTTCTCGTTGATCTTTGTCAGCAAGACCTACGCCTGGCTGGCGCTGGTGATGGCCTTGCACGCGTTCTTCTGGCACGCGGTCCTGCCACAGTTTGAAGTCATCACCCTCGCGCACCTGCAAGGCCAGACCTCGCGCTACAGCCAGGTGCGGTTGTGGGGCTCCATCGGTTTTATCCTCACCGTGGTGATCATGGGCCGCTTGTTCGACTGGCTGAGCCTGGATATCTACCCGGTGGTGGTCGTGGTGATCATGGCCGGCATCATCGGCGCCAGCCTCTGGGTGCCGAATGCGCAGCCCCTGAGCCAGGGGAGTCGCCTGGCCGGTGACGGCTTTTTGCGGCAACTGCGCAGCCCCGGCGTGCTGGCGTTCTATGCGTGTGTGGCGCTGATGCAGATGAGCCATGGTCCATACTACACCTTCCTCACCCTGCACCTTGAACACCTCGGTTACAGCCGTGGCGTGATCGGCATGTTGTGGGCGCTGGGCGTGGTGGCGGAAGTCTTGATGTTCCTGGCCATGAGCCGGATTCTCACGCGCTTTTCGGTACGCCGGGTATTGATGGCGAGTTTCCTGCTGGCCGCACTGCGCTGGTTGCTGCTGGGCTCGTTTGCCGAATTCTTCTGGGTGCTGTTGCTGGCGCAGGTGATGCACGCGGCGACCTTCGGCAGTTTTCACGCGGCGGCCATCCAGTTCGTGCAACGCAGCTTTGGCGCTCGCCAGCAAGGGCAGGGCCAGGCACTGTATGCGGCACTGGCCGGTACCGGCGGTGCGCTGGGCGCACTCTATTCAGGTTACAGCTGGAACCTGCTGGGGCCGACCCTGACCTTCAGCATTGCCAGCGTCGCGGCCCTGGCCGCCGCCCTAATCATTGGCATTCGATTGCAAGAGGAGCGGCCATGAGCGGCTCCCGTGACAGAGGAAGAGTTTGATGAGCTATCTCGCGGTTTACCACGTCTGCACCCCCGACACCCCGAACAAGGTCCTGACTCACCAGGACGATATCGCCTCGACCCTGGCCGAGCTGGGTGTGGGGTTCGATCGCTGGCAGGCGGCTACCCGACTTGAGCCCGGGGCCAGCGAGGTTGAGATTATCGCCGCCTACCAGGCGCCCATCGACAAGCTGATGACCGAGCGCGGCTACACCACCGTTGATGTGCTCCGCATCAGCAATGATCACCCGCAGAAAGCCCAATTGCGCGCCGAGCGACTCGACGAACACCGCATGGCCCAAGACCACGTGCGTTTTTTCGTAGCGGGTCGTGGGCTGTTTACCTTGCACATCGAAGATTATGTGTACGCGGTGTTCTGCGAGAAAAACGACCTGATCTTGGTGCCGAGCGGCATCCCGCACTGGTTTGATATGGGGGAGAACCCGCACTTTGTGGCGATCCGCCTGTTCAGTGACCCTGAAGGGCTGGCGGTCATGCTGACCGGCGACGCGATCGCCGAGGGTTTTCCTCGGCTTGATGACTAAGTTCGTCCGGCAATGCCTCCTGAACAGGGGGCATTTTTTTAACTTCAATTCCTTCAGGTTGGAAATCGCTGTAGGAATAAACTTGAAAGTTTGTGGGTAACAGCTGTTTATCGTTGACCTTACTTATTAGTTCCACTCTTTGTGTAACTCTCTCTGGTCTCAATATTTATTCGCCTGTCAATAGGAGTAATCCGACTTCGGGCGTTACAAGACCTATATGAAGAGAGAGGCCTGCATGAGCGGTTCGGAGCCACAGGAACAACCGTCCACGCAAACGGACAGCGCGCCGGTTGCCAACCGCAAGGCGCGTGCGATGTTGTCGGGTAAACCCCTGACCCCAAAGGAACGGGAAATCCTGCATTGGGCGGTCGAGGGCAAGACGGTGTGGGAAATCAGCAGGATTCGCTCCATCTCCCAGGCCACGGTGAAGTTTCACCTGCGCAACATCTACGGCAAGTTGCAGGTGACTAACCGGGTCCAGGCCGTGAACGAGGCGGTGAAACAGGGATTGTGCAAATAAAAAAAAGGCCGTGGTGCGCAACGGCACCACGACCTGTTCGGGTCCTGCATGACGGTCAAGCCGAATGGTAGGTCGGCAGGGCAAAGCGGTTCTGGCTTTGCAGCATCGAAATCTGTGGCAGGTCGCTGGCTTGTTCAGCCAGGTCGCGGCGAATGGCGCTGATGACCCACGTCAGTTGGTCGGCCGTGTGCAGTTGCTGATAAGAGATCGAACGTTTGATCTGCTTGCCTTCGCTATTACGCAAGGTCAGCAGGATGCCGCCATCAGGACGCGCCTGGGTGGTGACGTCGAAATTGGAGAACACAGAAGAAAATTTATCTTGGATCAGGCTCATGTCTATCAGCTCCGTTAGCTCATGTTTTGCAGCGTGGAGTGATAGGTGCAGTGATTGTGCCAGTACTGACTATCTTAAAAAATCGTTATAAATCAATCAGTTATAAAATTTTAAGATTTCCAGTTTCGTGCAATTTGCATGAATGGCCATCGTGCATCCTGCATTTTGCGGGGTTTTGCCAAGTGTTTCACCGCTGGCACGCAAGGCAGGTCTTCCATAGTGACCACCTGGCGGTGCGCTAAATTCCTTTTCCTTTCGGGATACAAAACTTTTCAAATCCTGCGTGTACAGCCGAAGAACGGCTGGCGTATTTTCCTGCAAGGCATTCGGCGCGGGTCTTACAGTGCGATGGGTGCCTTGAGGGTCATACGAACAATAAGAAAAAGGACGTTCCCGCCATGAACCACCCGCCAAGTGACATGATCACCTGGGGCATGATGCTGCGTAAGGTGCCCACCATTGTCCGTGCGCTGCCGCGCCTGGTGCGCGGAATCCGCGTTGCCAACATCACCGATCCCGACCAGCCGTGCGGCCTGGGCTGGACCTTTGAACAAGCCACCCAACGCAACCCCGACGGCGCCGCGCTGCTGTATGGCGACACGGTGCTGAGCTACCGCCAGGCCAACCAGCAGGCCAACCGCATGGCTCACTACCTGCAGCAGCAGGGGATCGGCAAGGGCGACGTGGTAGCGTTGTTTATCGAGAACCGCCCCGAGTTGTTGCTCAGCGTACTGGCCGTGGCCAAGGTGGGCGGCATTTGCGCGATGCTCAATACCTCGCAAACCCAGTCGGCGCTGGTACATAGCCTCAACCTGGTGGCACCGGCGGCCATCGTGGTGGGAGCCGAGTTGGTAGGGGCCTACGAGGCCGTGCGCAGCCAGGTGGCCATCGAGGCGGATAAAACCTGGTTTATTGCCGATCAGCAGCACAGCCATGTGCCGCCGGATTACGTCGACCTGATGGCCGCCAGCGCCGACTGCCCGGTGGAAAACCCCGCCAGCACCCAGCAGATTTTTTTCAACGACCCTTGCTTCTATATCTACACCTCCGGCACCACCGGCTTGCCCAAGGCCGGCATTTTCAAGCATGGCCGCTGGATGAAGTCCTCGGCCAGTTTCGGCACCATCGCCCTGGATATGGGGCCCGAGGATGTCGTCTATTGCACCTTGCCGCTGTATCACGCCACTGGCCTGTGCGTGTGCTGGGGTTCGGCGATTGCCGGGGCGTCGGGGTTCGCGATTCGCCGCAAGTTCAGCGCCAGCCAGTTCTGGGACGATGTGCGCAAATTCAATGCGACCACCCTGGGTTATGTCGGCGAGCTGTGCCGCTACCTGATCGACCAGCCCGCGAGCGAGCAGGATCGTGATAACCGTGTGACAAAGATGATCGGCAACGGCCTGCGCCCAGGGGTTTGGGCTGAGTTCAAGCAGCGCTTTGGCGTCGATCATATCTGCGAGCTGTACGCCGCCAGTGACGGCAACATCGGCTTCACCAATGTGCTGAACTTCGACAACACCATTGGCTTTTCCCTGATGCACTGGGCACTGGTGGACTACGCCCATGACAGCTGTGAGCCGATTCGCGGCGCCGACGGTTTCATGCGCGAAGTGCCCAAGGGGGGCCAGGGGCTGCTGCTGGCCAGGATCGATGACAAGGCACCGTTCGACGGCTACACCGACCCCGAGAAGAACCGCAAGGTGGTGCTCAGCGACGTGTTCGAGAAGGGCGACCGTTATTTCAACACCGGCGACCTGTTGCGCAATATCGGCTTTGGCCACGCCCAATTCGTTGACCGGCTGGGGGACACCTACCGCTGGAAAGGTGAGAACGTCTCCACCACCGAAGTCGAGAACATCTTCCTGCAGCACCCGCAGATTTCCGAAGTGGTGGCCTACGGCGTGGAGATTGAAAACACCAACGGCCGCGCGGGCATGGCGGCCATTACGCCTGCCGAATCCCTGGCTTCCCTGGACATGCGCGAGTTGCTGACCTTCGCCCACGGGCAATTGCCCGCGTATGCGGTGCCGTTGTTCCTGCGGATCAAGGTGAAGATGGAAACCACGGGCACCTTCAAATACCAGAAGGTGAAACTCAAGGAGGAAGCGTTCGACCCGGGCAAGGCCGGTGATGATCCGATCTTTGCCTGGCTGCCTGGGTCGGACAGTTATGTGCCGGTCACGGGGCAACTGTTGGCGGATATCCAGGCGGGCAAGTTCCGTTATTGATTCTGCCTATCGCCGCTTTTGGGAAAAAAGGCATGACAGTGGGGAACTCCATCGCGAGACTGGGCGCCTTATGAAACACCAGACAAGGAGCCCCACATGTCAGACCAAGCCAAACAAATGACCGAAGACGAAGCCGCCGAATTTGCCGAGCAGGTGTTCGACGTGGCGCGCAAGGGCGATGCCGCGATGCTGGCTGCGTTGCTGGCCAAGGGCTTGCCGCCGAACCTGCGCAACCACAACGGCGATACGCTGTTGATGCTGTCGGCCTACCATGGTCATGTGGACGCGGTGAAAGTGCTGCTGGAATTCAAGGCCGACCCCCAGATTGCCAACGACAAGAACCAGCTGCCGATTGCCGGCGCGGCGTTCAAGGGCAACCTGCCGGTGGTCAAGGCATTGATCGAAGGCGGAGCGTTGGTCGAAGGCGCATCCTCTGATGGTCGCACCGCCTTGATGATGGCGGCGATGTTCAACCGTACCGAAATGGTGGACTACCTGATCAGCCAGGGCGCCAATCCCAAGGCCACCGATGCTCAGGGCGTGACCGCGCTGGCAGCCGCGCAGACCATGGGGGCGGTGGATACGGCGGCGCAGTTGGAAAAACTGGTGTAGGCTTTGCGCCCTCAAAATCAGCCCCGCCACAGGACCACCCCATGAAAACCGCACTCGTCGAACTCATCAGCAAAATCAGCTCCGGCTGCATGAGCGAACCCGAGATCGCCAAGGTGGCTGACGAAGCGGCCCAGGCCT
Organism: Pseudomonas sp. W2I6; assembly: GCF_030815935.1. NCBI lineage: Bacteria > Pseudomonadati > Pseudomonadota > Gammaproteobacteria > Pseudomonadales > Pseudomonadaceae > Pseudomonas > Pseudomonas sp. W2I6. The sequence goes on from NZ_JAUSXJ010000001.1 coordinate 1,276,416, forward strand.
ACGCCGATCCCGACGCTTTCCTGGCCGCCAACCCCGACATCAACTACGACGACACTTTCCCGATTCCCCTGGGTGAGTGGATCGTCGTCGGCAGCCTGCCTGACACCGTGCTGTTCCAGGCCGACACCTACCTGGACCTGTTCGCCCAGATCGTCGCCTCCTTTGGCCCCGGCGTGGCGTTCAACCTCAAGCCCAAGCAACTGGCCAAGACGGAAGCCCTGACCGCGCTGAACCGCATCCAGATCCAGATGAGCGCCCTCAACCCGGAGAACGGCGGCTACGTGCTGATGAACTTCAGCCAATTGCTGGACGACGAGATCCAGGCTGTGCTGGTCTACGGCAACGACGTGCCACGGGTGCTGGAGTTGTGTGCCGAAACCGGCATAAAGGGCGAACCATCGCTGGAAGCCCTGCGGGTTGCGGTACACGTCTGAAATAAAACGGAACCCCCGGCCACGGCTGACTATCCTAAGCAGGCAAGCCCTCACTTAGGAGCGACACCATGGGTTCCACTTTTAATGGTCTGATCGGGTTGATCATCCTCGCGCTGGATATCTGGGCGATCATCAACGTGTTCAAAAGCGGCGCGAGTACCGGCGCCAAAGTGTTGTGGATCCTGTTGATCCTGCTGCTGCCGGTACTGGGCTTGATCATCTGGGCGATCGCCGGGCCGCGCGGTAACGTGCGGATCTGATCCAAACAACGCTATCCAGAGCGGGCACAGTAAGTGTGGGAGCGGGCTTGCTCGCGAATACGGTGTAACAGTCACCTGATGTATCGACTGATTTACCGTATTCGCGAGCAAGCCCGCTCCCACATCTGTTTCCGTACGCCCGTTATTGTGTTTCGAGATATTCGCTGCACAGAATTTTCACATTCCATCCAAGACAATTCGCCGGCTATTTTTCCTGCCGGATGCTCTAAGACGAGTCTCAAACACTGGCCGGATTGAGTAATCAATGGCGTTGCCGGCGTTGATCGGGCACCATTTGCGCCATTGCGTTCACCGTCTACCCCAGCTTGCCTGGGCGAGGGCGGGGCGCCGCTGTATTCATTCGCAACTTAAACTTCCAATGGGTCCTAAAACGACATGGCAAACCCGGACGCCCTGAATCAGCAGCGAGCTTCTAATCGCTTGCTGCAACCGACCGTCAAATCCCATCTGGCGTACACGCTGCTTTGTGCCTTGATCATGATGGTGATGTTCTCCCTGCTGCGCCTGGCGCTGCTGGTCTACAACCGCGAGATGATCCTCGACACACCGGCCTCGACTTTCCTTGAAGCGTTCGCCAACGGCCTGCGCCTGGATATCCGCCTGGTGATGTACCTGCTGGTGCCGCTGCTGCTGGCGTTGTTCAGCGTACGGGCCATGGCGGCGCGCGGGTTCTTCCGCTTGTGGCTGACGGTCGCGTCCAGCATCGCGCTGTTCCTGGGCCTGATGGAAATGGACTTCTACCGCGAGTTCCACCAGCGCCTCAACGGCCTGGTCTTCCAGTACGTGAAGGAAGACCCGAAAACCGTGATGAGCATGCTCTGGTACGGTTTCCCGGTGGTGCGCTACCTGCTGGCCTGGGCCGTGGGTACGCTGATCCTGAGTATCGCCTTCAAAGGCGCCGACCGTGCAACGCGCCCACGCGGCCCGTTCAGCGGTGGCAGCATCGGCACTCGCCAGGTAGCGCCGTGGTACACGCGCATCGCGGTGTTCGTGGTCTGCCTGCTGGTCGCCGTGGTCGCCATCCGTGGCACCCTGCGCCAGGGCCCGCCACTGCGTTGGGGCGACGTGTACACCACCGACTCGAACTTCGCCAACCAGTTGGGCCTCAACGGTACCTTGTCGCTGATTGCGGCGGCGAAATCGCGCTTCTCCGAGGAGCGTTCGAACATCTGGAAAGCCACCCTGGAGCAGCCGCTGGCCACCCAGACCGTGCGCGACATGCTGGTATTGCCGACCGAGAAACTGGTCGACACCGACACCGCCGCGGTACGCCGTGACTTCACGCCGCCGGCCGAGAAGACCCTGCCGATCAAGAACGTCGTGGTTATCCTGATGGAAAGCTTCGCCGGTCACTCGGTGGGCGCCCTGGGCCGCCCGGGCAACATCACGCCGTACTTCGACAAACTGTCCAAGGAAGGCCTGCTGTTCGACCGCTTCTTCTCCAACGGCACCCACACCCACCAGGGTATGTTCGCCACCATGGCCTGCTTCCCGAACCTGCCGGGTTTCGAATACCTGATGCAGACTCCGGAAGGCAGCCACAAGCTGTCGGGCCTGCCGCAGTTGCTCAGCCATCGCGATTTCGACGACGTGTACGTCTACAACGGCGACTTCGCCTGGGATAACCAGTCGGGCTTCTTCAGCAACCAGGGCATGACCAACTTTATCGGGCGTAATGACTTCGTCAACCCGGTGTTCTCGGACCCGACCTGGGGCGTGTCAGACCAGGACATGTTCAACCGTGGCCTGGAAGAGTTGAAGGCCCGTGAAGGCGGCAAGCCGTTCTATGCGCTGCTGCAAACCCTGTCCAACCACACGCCGTACGCGTTGCCGACGCCATTGCCGGTCGAGAAGGTCACCGACCGTGGCAGCCTCAACGAGCATTTGACGGCCATGCGCTACTCCGACTGGGCCCTGGGCCAGTTCTTTGAAAAGGCCCGCAAGGAGCCGTACTTCAAGGAAACCCTGTTCGTGATCGTGGGCGACCACGGCTTCGGCAACGAGCAGCAGATCACCGAGATGGACCTGGGCCGCTTCAACGTGCCGATGCTGATGATTGCACCGGGCATGCAGGAGAAGTTCGGCGAGCGTGACCACACCGTGGGCACCCAGATCGACATCGTGCCGACCATCATGGGCCGCCTGGGCGGTGACACCCTGCACCAGTGCTGGGGCCGTGACCTGCTCAACCTGCCGGAAGGCGACAAGGGCTTTGGCGTGATCAAGCCGTCGGGCAGCGACCAGACCGTCGCCTTGCTCACCGGTGATCGCGTGCTGGTCCTGCCCAAGGAAATGCCACCAAAGTTGTGGGAATACGAACTGGGCGCCAACCCGACCGGGAAAGTGATTCCAGAGTCGCCGGACGAGGCTGCGTTGAAGCAGAAGCTCGAATCGTTCCTGCAGACCGCTACCAAGAGCCTGCTGGACAACACCGCCGGTGTAGTGGACGGCAAGCCGGACTAAACACCCGCGCATAAAAAAGAGGCCTTTCAAGGCCTCTTTTTTTTGCACGCTGGAACGCGTTATATCTTGCCGAGCAACAACAGAATCAGCAGCACTACCAACACAGTACCGAGAATACCCGATGGCCCGTAACCCCAATTGCGTGAGTGAGGGAACACTGGAAGACCGCCGACCAGCAGGAGGATCAGAATAATGATAAGAATGAGGCTCATGTTTTGTTTTCCTTATTGTCTTCTGAAAAGACCTGGTATTTAACGGATAGGCCCGACAGCTGATACGGACGCCTTAATAACTCCGACCCATGTGTTTGGCAGAAAATTCCGTGTTTTTTTAAAGCTTTTCGCTAACTTGCTTATTTCCTTTAACCCCGTTGCAAATAACCGTCCTTAGTTCAAATAAATGGAACTTGGCGGGTTTCCCGCTATCCGACCCGGCCCACGGTTTGCCTGGGGCATTCAGCAGTCTGATGGTGCGTGGGTGCAGGAAAAACCTTCGCTACACTGCGGCTCACTTCTTCCGTGAACCACAAGGCTACTTTCCTATGCAAAATCGCATGATGATCACCGGCGCCGGTTCTGGCCTGGGTCGCGAAATCGCTCTGCGCTGGGCCCGTGAGGGTTGGCAGCTGGCCTTGTCGGACGTCAGCGAAGCGGGCCTGCAAGAAACCCTCAAGCTTGTACGCCAGGCGGGTGGTGACGGCTTCACCCAGCGTTGCGACGTGCGCGACTACAGCCAGCTCACCGCGTTCGCACAGGCGTGTGAGGAAAAGCTCGGTGGCATCGACGTGATCGTCAACAACGCCGGTGTGGCGTCGGGCGGGTTCTTCAGCGAACTGTCCCTGGAAGACTGGGACTGGCAGATCGCGATCAACCTGATGGGCGTGGTCAAGGGCTGCAAGGCCTTCCTGCCGCTGCTGGAAAAGAGCAAGGGCCGCATCATCAACATCGCGTCCATGGCCGCCCTGATGCAGGGCCCGGCCATGAGCAACTACAACGTGGCCAAGGCCGGCGTGGTGGCGCTCTCGGAGAGCCTGCTGGTGGAACTCAAGCAACAGGAAGTCGGCGTGCATGTGGTGTGCCCATCCTTCTTCCAGACCAACCTGCTGGACTCGTTCCGCGGGCCGACGCCCGCGATGAAGGCCCAGGTGGGCAAGCTGCTGGAAAGCTCGCCGATTACCGCCGCACAGATCGCCGACTACATCTACCAGCAGGTGGCTGAAGGGCAATTCATGATCCTGCCCCACGAGCAGGGGCGCATGGCCTGGGCACTGAAACAGAAGAACCCGCAACTGCTGTATGACGAGATGACCGTGATGGCGGACAAGATGCGGGCGAAAGCCCAGTCGCAGGCGGTAAAAGGTTGAATTTCAGGTGAGCACCTGATGTGGCGAGGGCTTGTTGTGGCGAGGGAGCAAGCTCCCTCGCCACAGAGAGCGCCTGCAAATTTGAACATATCGTTTGGTTCTTGGGTGTAATTCGAGATTATTCACTGCCTGTCTGTAGGGTAATTTACCCTGATGTGTAAGGCATGCCTGTTTAACCTGAAGGCCATTGATGGTGCCAGGCAGGGAGCGCATGGTCGGGGTTCGGTAACTTAAAAAGGACGAACCCCATGCTGGTATTAAGCCGCGCGGTAGGTGAAATAATTTCGGTGGGTGACCAGATCACCTTGCGCATTCTGGAAGTGAACGGCACCCAAGTGAAGCTGGGTGTGGAAGCGCCGGTGGGGGTCAATGTGCACCGGGCGGAGGTCTATCAGAAGATCCTCAGTCGCCACGGGCAGCAGGCCAACACCCATCCAGTGCCTGTGCCCAATCCTTGAGTCTCAGTCGAACAGGTGCTTGGGCACATCGTGCTTGAGCATCAACTGGCACTGCTCGCTTTCGGGGTCGAAAACAATCAGCGCCTGGCCCTTGGTCAGCGCCTGGCGTACCCGCAGCACCCGTGTTTCCAGGGGCGTGTCGTCACCATTGTCGGTGCCGTCGCGGGTCACGAAGTCTTCGATGAGGCGTGTCAGGGTGTCGACTTCAAGTGCATCGTAGGGAATCAGCATACAAGCCTCTGCTAGGGAATCCCGGCGATGCTACTGCGCCGGGATCCGAGTTGCCAGTCTCAGGTTTTTTGACCCACCAGGCTGTCCACCGACGGCACGCGGGTATCACTCTCCATTTGTGTGTCGTGTTCGATCTGGTGACTGAACCGGTCGAGGGAGCCCTTGGCCGGCTGTGCATCGCTGGCGAACACCGGCGGGCTGAGGATGTACGCGCCCAGCAGGCGACTCAGCGCGGCGAGGCTGTCGATGTGCGTGCGCTCATAACCATGGGTGGCATCGCAACCGAATGCCAGCAGTGCGGTGCGAATGTCGTGGCCGGCGGTCACCGCCGAATGCGCGTCGCTGAAGTAGTAGCGAAACAGGTCGCGACGCACCGGTAGCTCATTTTCCGCCGCCAGGCGCAGCAGGTGGCGGGACAGGTGATAGTCATACGGCCCGCCGGAATCCTGCATCGCCACACTCACCGCGTGCTCGCTGGAGTGCTGCTCGTGGGCCACCGGCGCAATGTCGATGCCGACGAACTCACTCACATCCCACGGCAATGCCGCCGCCGCACCACTGCCGGTTTCTTCGGTGATGGTGAACAGCGGATGGCAGTCGATCAGCAGCGGCTGGCCGCTGTCGACAATCGCCTTGAGCGCCGCCAGCAGCGCGGCAACCCCGGCTTTATCGTCCAGGTGACGGGCGCTGATGTGGCCGCTCTCGGTGAACTCCGGCAGCGGGTCGAAGGCGACGAAATCGCCGACGCTGATACCCAGGGAGTCACAGTCGGCGCGGGTGGCGCAGTAGGCATCCAGGCGCAGTTCGATGTGGTCCCAACTGATGGGCATTTCATCCACGGCCGTATTGAACGCGTGACCGGAGGCCATCAACGGCAACACGCTGCCACGGATCACGCCGTTATCGGTGAACAGGCTGACGCGGCTGCCTTCGGCAAAACGGCTGGACCAGCAGCCGACCGGCGCGAGGGTCAGGCGGCCATTGTCCTTGATCGCCCGCACGGCGGCGCCGATGGTGTCCAGGTGCGCGGAAACGGCGCGATCGGGGCTGTTTTTCTGGCCCTTGAGGGTGGCGCGGATGGTGCCGCGCCGGGTCATTTCAAAGGGAATGCCCAGTTCCTCAAGGCGCTCGGCAACGTAGCGCACGATGGTGTCGGTAAACCCGGTGGGGCTGGGAATGGCGAGCATTTCCAGCAGCACTTTTTGCAGGTAAGCGAGATCCGGTTCGGGGATGGTTCGGGTCATAAAGACTCCTGATGAGTTGAGGATGATCGTTCCCACGCTCTGCGTGGGAATGCCTCATGGGACGCTCTGCGTCCTCTCTTGTGACGCGGAGCGTCACGGGCTGCGTTCCCACGCAGAGCGTGGGAACGATCATTCACGCCGTCGGTTGGCTATGCGGGAACAACAGGTCCACGAACTTTTCAGCCGTCGGCTGCGGTTCATGGTTGGCCAGTCCGGCCCGTTCGTTGGCTTCGATAAACACGTAGTCCGGTTGGTCGGCGGCCGGCACCATCAGGTCCAGGCCCACCATGGGAATGTCGAGGGCACGGGCGGCGCGCACGGCGGCGTCCACCAGGGTCGGGTGGAGGATGGCGGTGACGTCTTCCAGGCAACCGCCGGTGTGCAGGTTGGCGGTACGCCGCACTGCCAGGCGTTCGCCACGGGGCAGGATGCTGTTGTAGTCGTAGCCGGCCGCCTGCAGGGTGCGTTGGGTTTCATGGTCCAGGGGGATTTTGCTTTCGCCATCGGTGGCGGCCTGGCGTCGGCGGCTCTGGGCTTCGATCAACGCGCCAATGGAATGCTGACCATCGCCGGTGACTTCCGCCGGGCGCCGAATGGCGGCGGCAACCACTTCAAAGCCGATCACCAGAATGCGCAGGTCGAGGCCTTCGTGGAAGCTTTCCAGCAGTACACGGGTGTCGAATTGGCGGGCCGCCTCAATGGCTTTTTGCACGTCTTCAATGGTCTGCAAATCCACCGCCACACCCTGGCCTTGTTCGCCATCCAGCGGCTTGACCACAATACGCTGGTGCTCGTCGAGAAACTCCAGGTTGTCGTCGGCACTGCCGGCCAACTGCTGCTCCGGCAGCTTCAAGCCTGCAGCCTTGAGTGCCTTGTGGGTCAGGCTCTTGTCCTGGCACAAAGTCATGCTGATGGCGCTGGTCAGGTCGCTGAGGGATTCGCGGCAGCGCACCCGGCGGCCACCGTGGCTCAGGGTGAACAAGCCGGCATCGGCATCGTCCACCTGCACGTCGATCCCGCGCCGATGGGCTTCCTCGACGATGATCCGCGCGTAGGGATTGAACTCCGCCTGTGGGCCAGGGCCGAGGAACAGCGGCTGGTTGATCCCGTTCTTGCGCTTGATGGCGAAGGTGGTCAGCGCGCGAAAGCCAAGCTTGGCGTAGAGACTTTTCGCCTGGCGGTTGTCGTGCAGCACCGACAGGTCGAGGTAGCTCAGGCCACGGCTCATGAAGTGTTCGATCAAGTGGCGCACCAGCACTTCACCCACCCCGGGGCGGGTGCATTGCGGGTCGACCGCCAGGCACCAGAGGCTGCAGCCGTTCTCCGGGTCGTTGAAGGCTTTGTGGTGGTTCAGGCCCATCACGCTGCCGATCACCGCGCCGCTGTCTTCATCCTCGGCGAGCCAATACACCGGGCCGCCTTGATGACGTGGCGTCAGCAGTGCCGGGTCCACCGGCAACATGCCGCGCCCCTGGTACAGCTGGTTCACCGCTTGCCAGTCCGCCTCGGTTTGTACCCGGCGAATCCGGAACCCGCGAAACACCCGGGTTGCCGGGCGATAGTCGGTGAACCACAGGCGCAGGGTATCGGACGGGTCGAGAAACAACTGCTGGGGATCAATCCCGAGGATCTGCTGCGGCGCCGCCACATACAGCGCGATATCCCGCTCGCCGGGCTGCTCGTTGAGCAACTCCAGGGCCAGGCTCGCCGGGTCCGGGAAGGTGTGGCCGATCAACAACCGGCCCCAACCGCAATGCACGGCAATCGGCGTGGGGTCCAGTTCGCTGCCGTCTTCGGCGAAGCGGGCTTGCAGGCGCTCGTAGGAGGGCGCCTGGCCTCGCAGCAAGCGTTGGCTGTAAGCCGTGGCATGAGGTTTCATGAATCAGATTCCTTGTTCGCTGAGCCACAGGTTCAGCGCCGCCAGTTGCCACAGCTTGGAGCCGCGCAACGGGGTCAGTTGGCCTTGGGGATCGGTGAGCAGGCGGTCGAGCATGGCCGGGTTGAACAGGCCGCGGTCCTGGCTTGGGTCCAGCAGCAGCTCACGCACCCAGTTCAAGGTGTCACCCTGCAAATGCTTGAGGCCGGGCACCGGGAAGTAGCCTTTCTTGCGGTCGATGACCTCGCTCGGGATCACCCGGCGCGCCGCTTCCTTGAGCACTTGCTTGCCGCCGTCCGGCAGTTTGAATTTGCCCGGCACGCGGGCCGACAGTTCTACCAGGCGATAGTCGAGAAACGGCGTGCGCGCTTCCAGGCCCCAGGCCATGGTCATGTTGTCGACGCGCTTGACCGGGTCATCCACCAGCATCACGGTGCTGTCCAGGCGCAGGGCTTTGTCCACCGCCGCATCGGCGCCGGGCTGGGCGAAATGCTCGCGCACGAAGTCACCGGCGGCGTCATTCGCGGTCAACCATTTCGGCGCGACGGTAGCGGCATAGTCGTCGTAGCTGCGGTCGAAAAATGCGTCGCGGTAGGCCGCGTACGGGTCGCTTGCGCCATCCACCTGCGGGTACCAGTGGTAACCGGCGAACAGTTCATCGGCGCCCTGGCCGCTTTGCACCACCTTGCAGTGCTTGGCCACTTCCCGGGACAGCAGGTAGAAGGCAATGCAGTCATGGCTGACCATCGGCTCGCTCATGGCGCGGAACGCCGCCGGCAATTGCTCGATGATTTCGCTTTCGGCGATACGCAGTTGGTGGTGACGGGTGCCGTAATGCTTGGCGATCAAGTCCGAATACTGGAACTCGTCGCCGCGCTCGCCACCCGCGTCTTCGAAACCGATGGAGAAGGTCGACAGGTCCTGCACGCCGACTTCCCGCAACAGGCCCACCAGCATGCTGGAATCGACACCGCCGGAAAGCAGCACGCCCACATCCACCGCCGCCCGCTGACGAATCGCCACGGCTTCGCGGGTGCTGTCGAGCACGCGGTCGGTCCAGTCTTCCAGGGTCAGGTTGGCTTCATCGGCGTGGGGGCCGTAGGGCAGGGTCCACCAGGTTTTCTGTTCAGTCTTGCCATCGGCGTCGATGCGCATCCAGGAGGCGGGCGGCAGCTTTTCAATGCCCGCCAGCAGGGTGCGCGGCGCCGGCACCACGGCGTGGAAGTTCAGGTAGTGATTGAGCGCCACCGGATCGAGGATCGGGTTGATATCGCCACCCTTGAGCAGCGCCGGCAATGCCGAAGCAAAACGCAGGCGCTGGCCGGTGCGCGACAGGTACAGCGGCTTCACGCCGAGGCGGTCACGGGCGATAAACAGGCGCTGGGCATCGCGCTCCCAGATGGCGAAGGCGAACATCCCGTTGAGCTTGGGCAGCAGGGCTTCGCCCCAGGCGTGGTAGCCCTTGAGCAGCACTTCGGTGTCGCCACCGGAATAGAAGGCGTAGCCCAAGGCTTCCAGCTCTTCACGCAATTCCGGGAAGTTATAGATCGCGCCGTTGAACGCCAGGGACAGGCCCAGCTGGGCGTCGACCATCGGTTGGGCGGAGCCATCCGACAGGTCCATGATTTTCAGGCGTCGGTGGCCCAGGGCAATCGGCCCCTGGGCATGGAAGCCCCACGCGTCAGGACCGCGTGGTGCCAAGTGATGGGTGATTCGTTCCACCGCTGCCAGGTCGGCAGGTTGGTGATCGAAACGTAACTCTCCAGCTAATCCGCACATAAATTCCTTACCGGTTTTTCCGTTGGGGAGGGATAGAAATGCAGCCCGCCAAAACGGCGGGTACCCAGAGACTGACCCGGGTAAATTGTGGGAGTTTTAGAACAATACGTTATAAGGCAAAGAGCCTTGACGGGTTGCAAGCCCGTCGTCGCCCTCAGGATTTGCCTGGGTTACCGCGGATCAGGGCGCGCAGCGCGAAGCGATTGGGGTGACAGGCTTCGCTGACACTGCGCGGCAGCGGTAGCGGCTCATCGTCGAGCCAGGCGGCCAGCAGCTCTGCACAGAGTGGCGCGGTGACCAGCCCCCGTGAGCCATGGCCACTGTTGATATACACGCCGTGCAACCACGGGCACGGCGCATCAGGGACCTGCCGGGCGTCTTTGCCAAGGGCGGCGTAGGTGTGATCAAACGCTTCTCGCTGCGCCAGCGGTCCGACGATCGGCAGGTAGTCCGGGCTGGTGCAACGGAAGGCGGCGCGGCCTTCAAGCTGTTCGGGTGCCAGGCTGTCGGCGCCCAGGCGTTGCAGCAAATCGAGGGAGATTTCCCGCAGCATCTCCAGATTGCCCACGTGCTCGGCCACCGTGGGCGTAAGGTCATCGCTCTTGAAGTCGAAACTGGCACCGAGGGTGTGCTCGCCCAGGCGTGGCGGGGCGACGTAGCCCTCGGCGCACACCACCGTGGCCAACGCCTGGCTTTGCGCCGTTTGCGGCAGGCGAGTGATTTGCCCGCGGATGCGCTTGAGGGGCAAGTCAGCGCTGAAGGAAAACCGCTTGATCTCGGCGGCGCCGGCCAGCACGACCACACTGGCTTGAGCCAGAACCGTATCGTCCTGCAACGCCTGCCACTGACCGTCGACCTGCTTGAGCTCAAGGGCGTCGTGGTGCTGGAGCACTTCGATCAGCGGGTGCCTGGCTTGCCATTCGCACAGCGCCGGCGGGTGAACCCAGCCGCCCTCGGGGAAGAACAACCCACCTTGCTCCAGCGTTATCCCGGCGCGCACCTGTGCCTGCTCTTTATCCAGCAGGTGCAACAGGTCCGGGGCAAAAGCGCCGGCCAGTTGTGCCTGGCGCTCGGCTTCCTTGGCGTTGAAGGCCAGTTGCAGCACGCCGCAGCCATCCCAGTCCACGCCACGTTGCAGGTGTTCCAGCAGGCGCCGGGTGTGGCCGAAACCGCTGAGAATCAACTGCGAAAGTGCCGTGCCATGGGCGGAAAGCTTGAGGTACAACACCCCTTGCGGGTTGCCGGAGGCTTCCTGCGCGAGCGCTGCGTGGCGTTCCAGCAAACTGACGCGCCAGCCGTGTGCCGCCAGGCTGGCCGCCGTGGCGCAACCGGCCAGGCCACCACCGATGACCAGTGCATGGCGTTCACCGGAAACGGCAGGCGGGCGCGCAAACCAGGGTTTTGCCGCGGCAGGCGCAGGCGTTTCAGCGGGCCAGCCGAGAAACTCACCCCGCAGGATTTCCCACTTGTGGCCGATGCCGGGGGTGCGCTTCATCTTGAACCCGGCGGCGTTGATCAACCGCCGTACCCAACCGGTGCTGGTAAAGGTGCTGATGGTCGAGCCCGGCGCCGCCAGCCGCGCCAGTTCGGCGAACAGCTCGGCAGTCCACATGTCGGGGTTCTTGGCCGGGGCGAAACCGTCGAGGAACCAGGCGTCGACCTGCGCGTCCAGTTGCGGCAATTGCTCCAGGGCGTCGCCGATCAGCAACGTCAGGGTGACTCGACCGGTGTCCAGTACCAGCCGCTGGAAGCCTTGGTGAATCGCGATGTATTGCGCCAGCAGTTGCTCGGCGAACGGTGCCAGTTCCGGCCAGAGGGCGAGGGCGCGCTGCAGGTCGGCGTGGCTCAGCGGGTACTTTTCCACGCTGACAAAATGCAGGCGTGCGCCCGCCACCGCGTGTTGTTCGAACAACTGCCAGGCGCACAGGAAATTCAGGCCGGTGCCGAAGCCGGTCTCACCGATCACCAAGCGCCCACCCACCGGCAGTGCCGCAAAACGTTCCTGCAGACGGTTCTGTTCGAGGAATACGTAGCGGGTTTCTTCAAGGCCCGACTTGTCGGAGAAGTACACGTCATCGAAGACCCGCGAGTGCGGGCGACCTTGGTCATCCCAGTCAAGCTGGGCGTGGGATACGGGGTTCATGAGCGGCTCGGTAAAGGCAAGGCGGCCATTCTAGCTGATCAACAGGGTTGTCATTGATCCATGGCAAGCCGCTGCGGAATTTCCTGCCACGTGTTGTTGCCCAATCCGCTAGTCTTGATCACTTCTGGAACGGAGCCGCCCATGTTCGAATCTGCCGAAATCGGTCACGCCATCGACAAAGACACCTACGACGCCGAAGTGCCGGCCCTGCGTGAAGCCTTGCTGGAAGTGCAGTACGAACTGCAACAGCAGAAGCGCTTCCCGGTGATCATCCTGATCAATGGCATCGAAGGTGCGGGCAAGGGTGAAACCGTCAAATTGCTGAATGAATGGATGGACCCGCGCCTGATCGAGGTGCGCACCTTCGACCAGCAGACCGACGAAGAACTGGCCCGCCCACCGGCCTGGCGCTACTGGCGCCAGCTTCCGGCGAAAGGCCGCATGGGGATCTTTTTTGGTAACTGGTACAGCCAGATGCTGCAGAGTCGCGTCCATGGCGAGATCAAGGACGCGCGGCTGGACCAGGCCATCGCCGGTGCCGAGCGCCTGGAAAAGATGCTGTGTGATGAAGGTGCGCTGATCTTCAAGTTCTGGTTCCACCTCTCCAAGAAGCAAATGAAATCCCGGCTCAAGGCCTTGCAGGACGACCCGCTGCACAGCTGGCGCATCAGCCCGCTGGACTGGCAGCAGTCCAAGACCTACGACAAGTTTGTGCATTTTGGTGAGCGGATCCTGCGCCGCACCAGCCGTGACTATGCGCCTTGGTATGTGATCGAGGGTGTCGATGCGCACTACCGCGGGCTGACCGTCGGCAAGATCCTGCTCGAAGGCCTGCAAAACGCCTTGAAAGTGCCCAAGGGTAAAGCCAGCGGCATGAACCCGGCGCCGCTGCCATCGGCGGTTGACCAGATGAGCCTGCTGAACAGCCTGGACATGAGCCTGAGCCTTGAAAAGGACGATTACGAAGAACAACTGATTACCGAGCAGGCACGGTTCTCCGGGCTGATGCGCGACAAGCGCATGCGCAAGCACGCGTTGGTGACGGTGTTTGAAGGCAACGACGCGGCGGGCAAGGGTGGGGCCATCCGGCGTGTGGCGGCAGCCCTCGATCCCCGGCAGTACCACATCGTGCCGATTGCCGCGCCCAGTGAAGACGAGCGCGCCCAGCCTTACCTGTGGCGTTTCTGGCAGAAGATTCCGGCGCGGGGCATGTTCACCGTGTTCGACCGCTCCTGGTATGGCCGGGTGTTGGTGGAACGCATCGAAGGCTTCTGCACGCCGACGGACTGGATGCGCGCCTACGGCGAGATCAACGACTTCGAAGAGCAACTGCGCGACGCCGGGGTGATCGTGGTCAAGTTCTGGCTGGCGATCGACAAGCAGACGCAGCTGGAGCGGTTCCAGGCCCGCGAGGAAATCCCGTTCAAACGCTTCAAGATCACCGAGGACGACTGGCGTAACCGCGAGAAGTGGGACGACTATCGGGCGGCGGTGGGTGACATGGTGGACCGCACCAGCACCGAGATTGCGCCGTGGACGCTGGTTGAAGCCAACGACAAGCGCTGGGCGCGGGTGAAGGTACTGCGCACCATCAACCGGGCGCTGGAGGAGGCGTTCGACAAGTCCGACAAGCATGACAAGAAGGACAAGAAGAAGTAACGCCATGCTTTTGCATACGCGGGGTGAATGATTGTCGCGGTTGAAGAGGGCGGGATCTATGCTCGATCCATCTCTCAACAACCACAACAATTGAGGTAGCCCATGCGTGAAGTAGTGATCGTCGACAGCGTGCGAACCGGCCTGGCCAAGTCCTTTCGCGGCAAGTTCAACCAGACCCGTCCCGATGACATGGCTGCCCATTGCGTGAACGCGTTGCTGACCCGCAACGGCATCGACCCGGCCACGGTCGAGGACTGCATCGTCGGCGCCGGTTCCAACGAAGGTGCCCAGGGCTACAACATCGGCCGCAATGTGGCGGTGTTGTCGCAACTGGGTACCGGTACGGCGGGCATGACCCTCAACCGTTTCTGTTCCTCGGGGTTGCAGGCGATTGCGATCGCCGCCAACCAGATTGCTTCCGGTTGCAGCGAGATCATCGTGGCCGGTGGGGTCGAGTCCATCAGCCTGACCATGAAGAGCGTCAACACCGATAACCTGATCAATCCGTTGCTCAAGGAGCAGGTGCCGGGCATTTACTTTCCCATGGGGCAGACGGCGGAAATCGTTGCGCGGCGGTATCACGTCAGTCGTGAAGAGCAGGATCTGTATGCGCTGCAAAGCCAGCAGCGTACGGCTCAGGCCCAGGCTGACGGGTTGTTCGATGATGAAATCGTGCCGATGGCGGTGAAGTACAAGGTTGAGGACAAGAACACTGGCGCGGTGCAGGTGTTGGAGGGGGTGGTGGATCGGGATGATTGCAATCGTCCGGATACGACGTTGGCCAGTCTTGCGGGATTGAAGCCGGTGTTTGCGGAGGATGGGTCGGTGACGGCGGGGAATTCCTCGCAGTTGTCTGATGGGGCTTCCATGACACTGGTGATGAGCCTGGAAAAAGCGCTGGAACTGGGGCTTAAGCCCAAGGCGTTTTTTCGCGGGTTTACGGTGGCGGGGTGTGAGCCGGATGAGATGGGGATCGGGCCGGTGTTTTCGGTGCCCAAGTTGCTCAAGGCCCGTGGGCTGGCAGTGGCGGATATTGATTTGTGGGAGTTGAATGAGGCGTTTGCCTCGCAGTGCCTTTATGCGCGTAATCGGCTGGAAATTGATAACGCCAAGTACAACGTCAACGGTGGGTCGATTTCCATCGGGCATCCGTTTGGGATGACGGGGTCGCGGCAGGTGGGGCATCTGGTGCGTGAGTTGCAGCGGCGCAAGTTGCGTTACGGCATTGTCACTATGTGTGTGGGCGGCGGCATGGGGGCCACCGGCTTGTTCGAAGCCGTACGCTGACTCAGTGTGGGAGTGGCGGTGCGACGATTCGACTTGCTCGCGAATGCGGCGGGGCAGTCGATGAAAATGTTGGCTGATAGACCGCCTTCGCGAGCAAGCCCGCTCCCACATTTGATCAGCACCGTATCCCAATCCGTTCACATCCCCCTAGAATGCACCTCCTCCACCTCAGGCATTCGGGGCACTCATGCACATCTCATCGGGCCGTTGGGTCTACGGTTTATCCCTGGCCCTGCTGACCGCGCTGCTCTGGGGCATTCTGCCGATCAAACTCAAACAGGTCTTGCAGGTGATGGACCCCGTCACCGTCACCTGGTTTCGCCTGGTCGTCTCCGGCAGTTGTCTGTTTATCTATCTCGCCGCCGTAAGGCGCCTGCCCAGCTGGCGTTCCCTCGGACCAAAAGGTGGCTGGCTGGTAGCAATCGCCGTGTGCGGCCTGATGGGCAACTACGTGCTCTACCTGGTCGGCCTCAAACTGCTGAGCCCCGGCACCGCGCAACTGGTGGTACAGGTGGGCCCGATCTTCCTGATGATCGCCAGCGTCTTCGTGTTCAAGGAACGCTTCAGCCTCGGGCAGGGCATGGGCCTGCTGGTGCTGATCATCGGCTTCGGCCTGTTCTTCAACCAGCGCCTGACCGAGTTGTTGACCTCCCTGGGCAGCTACACCGCCGGGGTGCTGACGATTCTCCTGGCCACCACCATCTGGACCTTCTACGCCCTGGGCCAGAAGCAGTTGCTGACGGTATGGAATTCGTTGCAGGTGATGATGGTGATCTACCTGTCCTGCGCGCTCTTGCTGACGCCATGGGCGCACCCGATGGAAGCGCTGCAACTGAGCCCGCTGCAAGGCTGGCTGCTGCTGGCCTGCTGTTTCAATACGCTGATTGCCTACGGCGCATTCGCTGAAGCCCTGGCCCACTGGGAAGCCTCGCGCGTCAGCGCCACCCTGGCGCTGACGCCATTGGTGACCTTCGTCGCGGTAGCGCTGGCCGCCTGGATGTGGCCCGAGTATGTGCACGCCGAAGACATCAATGCCCTCGGCTACGGCGGGGCCGTGTTGGTGGTGCTGGGGTCCGCGACCGTGGCGTTGGCGCCGTCGTTGTTCGCCGGGCTCAGGGCCCGGCGTGCACGATTGGCGTCTTAATGACCGGCTTCCAGCATGTTTTCCGGACGCACCCACTGGTCGAACTCTTCGTCCGTGAGATAGCCCAGCTTCAGCGCCGCTTCCCGTAGGGTCAGCCCTTCGGCATAGGCCTTCTTGGCAATCTCGGCGGACTTGTCGTAGCCGATGTGCGGGTTCAGCGCAGTCACCAGCATCAGGCCACGCTCAAGGTGCGCGGCCATTTGCTCGGCGTCGGGTTCCAGGCCGGCGATGCAGTGCTCCTGGAAGTTGCTGCAACCGTCGGCCAGCAGGCGGATCGATTCCAGCAGGTTGTGGATGATCACCGGCTTGTACACGTTCAACTGCAAGTGGCCCTGGCTGGCGGCGAAGCCAATGGTCACGTCATTGCCCAGCACCTGGCAGGCCAGCATCGACAGCGCTTCGCACTGGGTCGGGTTGACCTTGCCGGGCATGATCGAGCTGCCCGGTTCATTCGCCGGCAACTTGACTTCCGCCAGCCCGGCACGCGGGCCGGAGCCCAGCAGGCGCAGGTCGTTGGCGATTTTCATCAGGGCCACGGCCAGGGTCTTCAAGGCGCCGTGCAGGGTGGTCAATGGCTCATGGCCCGACAGCGCGGCGAATTTGTTCGGTGCGGTGACAAACGGCAGGCCCGACAGCGCGGCCAATTCCGAGGCAATCGCCTCGCCAAAACCGTGGGGTGAATTGAGCCCGGTGCCGACGGCAGTACCACCCTGGGCCAGTTCACACACGGCGGGCAGGGCGCTGCGGATCGCGCGTTCGGCGTAGTCGAGTTGCGCTATAAAGGCCGAGACTTCCTGGCCGAAGGTGATGGGCGTCGCATCCATCATGTGGGTGCGGCCGGTTTTCACCAGCTTCATGTGGCGCGCCGACAACTCTGCCAAACCACCAGACAGTTCACGGATCGCCGGCAACAGCTTCTCGGTGACGGCCTGCACGGCGGCGATGCTCATGGCGGTGGGGAAGCAGTCGTTGGAGCTCTGGGAACGGTTGACGTGGTCGTTGGGATGCACCGGGCTCTTGCCGCCACGGGGCTTGCCCGCCAGCTCGTTGGCACGGCCGGCGATCACTTCGTTGGCGTTCATGTTGCTCTGGGTGCCGCTGCCGGTCTGCCACACCACCAGGGGAAACTGGTCGTCGTGTTCGCCGGCGAGCACTTCGTCAGCGGCCTGTTCGATCAGCCGGGCGATGTCGGCGGGCAGGTCGCCATTGCGGTCGTTGACCCGGGCCGCAGCCTTCTTGATCAGGGCCAGGGCGTGCAACACAGCCAGGGGCATGCGCTGGTCGCCGATGGCGAAGTTCACCAGCGAGCGTTGGGTCTGCGCGCCCCAGTAAGCGTCATCCGGGACTTGCACTTCTCCCAGGCTGTCGGTTTCGATACGGCTCATCGGGCACACTCCTTCAGGTTCGTTTGCGCAGTTTAGGCCCTGATCGCCCGGTGGGGTTCCCTTAAAAGACTTTTCATCGGATTAAGCCCCGCAAAACCAGGCCCCACAAGGCGTGGGGTTGAGCCGCGGCGTTTTTTAGGCGCAGAATGGGCGCCCTTGGGGTCTTACCTCGCCTGCTAGAAAAGGAAACTCGATGACTCGTCTTCGTGCCATCTGTACCGCGGTTGCTCTGGTATGTGCCAGCGGCCAGGTTTTTGCCGATACCGCCAGCCACAACGCCAGTGCCGAAGCCTTCCTTACCCTGGCCCATGCCGACAAGCTGGGTACCCCGGTGTACATGCAAGTGCAACAAATGTTCGCCCAGCGTTTCGAGCAGACCAAGGCGCCTGCTTCCAAGCAAACCGTCCTGGACACCTACCAGGCCAAGGCCAACACCGCCCTGGACCAGGCCATCGGCTGGAACAAGCTCAAGCCGGACATGATCAAGCTCTACACCGACAACTTCAGCGAATCCGAGCTCAAGGACCTGGTTGCGTTCTACCAGTCGCCACTGGGCAAGAAAGTCCTGGAGAAAATGCCCCAGCTGACCCAGCAATCGGCCCAGATGACCCAGGCCAAGCTTGAAAGCGCGGTACCTGTGGTGAACAAGCTGCTGGAAGACATGACCAACGAGCTGACGCCAAAAGCCCCGGCCCCGGCCAAGAAGAAGTAAACAGGAATGACCATGCAACAGCGTATCGAATCGGCACTCGTCGCCCTGAGCCCGGAACACTTGAGCGTGCTGGATGAAAGCCATATGCACAGCCGTGGGTTGCAGACCCACTTCAAGGCCGTGCTGGTCAGCCAGCAGTTCGAGGGCCTCAACCGCGTCAAGCGCCACCAGAAGGTCTATGCCACGTTGGGTGACCTGATGGGCGAATTCCATGCGTTGGCGCTGCATACCTACACGCCTGAAGAATGGGCGAAAATCGACGCAGCCCCGGCCTCGCCGACCTGCGCCGGCGGTCACTGACACTGTGGCACATCAGCTTACTGTGGCGAGGGAGCTTGCTCCCGCTGGGCTGCGCAGCAGCCCTTCTGCCAATCACCGCGATCTTTCTGAAAGGTTGCAACTGCCTGGTTGGGGCCGCTCCGCAGCCCAGCGGGAGCAAGCTCCCTCGCCACAGTAAGAGGCGGTCCATAATCGTCGCCATTTTTGTTAGAATCCGCAACGCGCCGCTCAGTCGGCGCGTTTTTTTTGCATCCGGTTCACCCTTTACGAGGGTAGCCACCTGGAGAGAACACCCATGACTCAACCGATTGTCGTGGCGGCACTGTATAAGTTCGTCACCCTCGAAGATTACGTCGCCCTGCGCGAGCCACTGCTGCAGGCGATGGTCGACAACGGCATCAAAGGCACCTTGCTGATCGCCGAAGAAGGCATCAACGGCACTGTTTCCGGCAGCCGCGAAGGCATTGATGGCTTGATGGCCTGGCTCAAGAACGACCCGCGCATGGACGACATCGACCACAAAGAGTCGTACTGCGACGAGCAGCCGTTCTACCGCACCAAGGTCAAGCTCAAGAAAGAGATCGTGACCCTGGGCGTCGAAGGCGTCGACCCGAACAAGAAAGTCGGCACCTACGTCGAGCCGCAGGACTGGAATGCGCTGATCAGCGACCCTGAAGTGCTGCTGATCGATACCCGCAACGACTACGAAGTGTCCATCGGCACCTTTGAAGGCGCGATCGACCCGAAGACCACCAGCTTCCGCGAATTTCCCGACTACATCAAAGCCAACTTCGACCCGGCCAAACACAAGAAAGTCGCCATGTTCTGCACCGGCGGCATTCGTTGTGAAAAAGCCTCGAGCTATATGCTCAGCGAGGGTTTCGACGAGGTGTATCACCTCAAGGGCGGCATCCTGAAGTACCTCGAAGAGGTGCCGCAGGAAGAAACCAAGTGGCAGGGCGACTGCTTTGTGTTCGACAATCGCGTGACCGTGCGCCACGACTTGAGCGAAGGCGACTACGATCAATGTCATGCCTGCCGCACACCGGTCAGCGTCGAGGACCGTGCATCCGAACACTATGTAGCTGGCATCAGTTGCCCGCATTGCTGGGATAAGCTTTCAGAGAAGACCCGTCGCAGCGCGATCGACCGGCAAAAGCAGATTGAACTGGCCAAGGCCCGCAATATGCCGCACCCGATTGGCTACAACTACAAGCAATCCCCATCCTCCGAGGCCTGAGCCATGTCCGCACGCCTGCTCTATGTAATGGATCCGATGTGCTCCTGGTGCTGGGGTTTCGCCCCGGTGGCCAAGGCGCTGGTTGAGCAGGCCCAGGCCGCAGGCGTGGAGCTGCACCTGGTGGTGGGCGGCTTGCGCACCGGCAGTGGCGCGGCGCTGGAGCCGACGACCCGGCGCTATATTCTTGAGCATTGGCAGGCCGTGACCGACGCTACCGGCCAGCCGTTCAAGCGTGAAGGTGCACTGCCTGATGGTTTTGTCTACGACACCGAGCCGGCCTGCCGCGCCGTGGTCACTGCCCGCAGCCTGGCGCCGGATTGCGCCTGGAAACTGCTGGGGCTGATCCAGCAGGCGTTCTACGTCGAAGGGCGCGACGTGACCCGCGCCGACGTATTGGTGGAACTGGCCGAGACCGCCGGCGTGCCGCGTATCGAGTTCGCCGAAGCTTTCGACCGCGCCGACCAGCACGCGGCCACCGCGGCGGATTTCACCTGGGTCCAGGACCTGGGTATCGCCGGTTTCCCGACCTTGCTGGCGGAGCGTAATGGGCAACTGGCGCTGCTGACCAACGGCTATCAGCCGCTGTCCGAATTGGCGCCGCTGCTGAGCCGCTGGCTGGAGCGAGCTGCCTGTGCATGATCAGCCCGATCCCGTTGAGCAACCCAAGCGTGTCGACCGGCTGACCTGGGCGGAAGTCCGCCGCCTGGCGCTGCATCACAAGAAATCCCTGTGGATCGCCAATGGCGTCGCCGTGCTGGCAACCTTGTGCAGTGTGCCGATTCCATTGCTGCTGCCGTTGCTGGTGGACGAAGTGCTGTTGGGCCATGGCGATGCGGCACTGAAGGTGATGAACCACGCATTGCCCTTGGGTTGGCAGAAGGCCGCTGGCTATATCGGCCTGATGCTGCTGGTGACCTTGCTGCTGCGTTGCGGCGCCCTGGTGTTCAACGTGCTGCAGGCGCGGTTGTTTGCGCGACTGGCCAAGGACATCGTCTATCGCATTCGCGTGCGGCTGATCGAGCGCCTCAAACGCATTTCCCTCAGCGAATACGAAAGCCTGGGCAGCGGCACGGTGACTACGCACCTGGTCACCGACCTGGACACGGTGGACAAATTCGTCGGTGAAACCCTCAGCCGGTTCCTGGTGGCGATGCTCACCCTGGTAGGCACCTCCGGGATCCTGATGTGGATGCACTGGAAGCTGGCACTGTTGATCCTGCTGTTCAACCCGCTGGTGATCTACGCCACGGTGCAGTTGGGCAAGCGGGTCAAGCACCTGAAGAAGCTGGAAAACGACAGCACGTCGCGGTTTACCCAGGCGCTCACCGAAACCCTCGATGCGATCCAGGAAGTGCGTGCCGGCAATCGCCAGGGCTTTTTCCTCGGTCGCCTGGGCCAGCGGGCCCAGGAAGTGCGGGATTTTGCGGTCAATTCCCAGTGGAAAAGCGACGCCTCCAGCCGCGCCAGTGGCTTGCTGTTCCAGTTCGGTATCGACATCTTCCGTGCGGCGGCGATGCTGACGGTGCTGTTTTCCGACCTGTCCATCGGCCAGATGCTCGCGGTGTTCAGTTACCTGTGGTTCATGATCAGCCCGGTGGAACAGTTGCTGAACCTGCAATACGCCTACTACGCGGCGGGCGGGGCGCTGACGCGGATCAACGAACTGCTGGCCCGCGCCGATGAACCGCAATACGCGGGCGGTGCCGATCCGTTTACCGGACGCGAGACCGTCGGCATCGAAGTGCGCGGCCTGAATTTCGGCTACGGCGAGGAACTGGTGCTGGACCAGTTGAACCTGAACATCGCCCCGGGTGAAAAAGTCGCGATTGTCGGCGCCAGCGGCGGCGGCAAAAGTACCCTGGTGCAGCTGTTGCTGGGGCTGTATACGCCGCAGGCCGGCAGCATTCGCTTCGGTGGTTCGACCCAGCAGGAAATCGGCCTGGAGACGATTCGCGAGAATGTCTCCGTAGTGCTGCAGCACCCGGCACTGTTCAATGATACGGTGCGCGCCAACCTGACCATGGGCCGCGAGCGCAGCGACCAGGCCTGTTGGCAGGCGCTGGAAATTGCCCAGCTGGATACGACCGTCAAGGCGCTGCCGCTGGGCCTGGACAGCGTGGTCGGACGCTCCGGCGTGCGCTTTTCCGGTGGGCAGCGTCAACGCCTGGCCATTGCCCGGATGGTGCTGGCGGAGCCGAAAGTGGTAATACTCGACGAAGCCACCTCGGCCCTGGATGCGGCAACCGAATACAACCTGCACCAGGCGCTGGCGCGGTTTCTCAGTGGCCGTACCACCTTGATCATCGCCCACAGGCTGTCGGCGGTGAAACAGGCGGATCGGGTATTGGTGTTCGATGGCGGCCATATTGCCGAAGATGGCGACCATCAGCAGTTGATTGCTGATGGTGGCTTGTACGCCAAACTTTACGGACACTTGCAACAAGTGCGGTGATTTAGCCTACGCTGAGCTATCAGGAGCGGTTTTCACTCGCGTGCGTATTTTAGTTGTGCATGTGCAAGGGACCTCATGAAGCAAAAGCAGACTCTCGGAACCCCTCGGTTATTGGGCATTGTGTGGCCTTTTATCGCCGTCGTACTGTTCCAGGCATTGTTAGGCTGCGTCAGTCTCTACGTACTCTCGGCGGTGCGCGGTTATGTGGCGGGCGAAAGCCTGTGGTCCAAGGGCCAGAAAGACGCGATCTTTTACCTGACGCTCTACGCCGACAGCCGCGACGAAGCCACCTACCTCAAATACCAGAACGCGATTGCCGTACCCCAGGGCGGGCATGAGCTGCGGCTGGCCCTGGACCGCCCGACGCCGGACCTGCCTGCCGCGCGCCAGGGCATCCTCAAGGGCGGTAACCACACTGACGACGTTTCCAGCCTGATCTGGCTGTACCTCAACTTCCGCCATTTCAGTTACCTGGAAAAAGCCATCGAACTGTGGACGGTGGGCGATGGCTACCTGGTGCAACTGGACGACCTGGCCCAGGAGATGCACCGAGCGATCATGGCCAATCAGGTCAGCAGCAGCGACGTACACCGCTGGAAGCAGCGGATCTTCGCCATCAACGACGGGGTGACGCCGGCCGCGAAAGCCTTCAGCGATGCCCTGGGTGAAGGCTCGCGGATGATTCTGCGCCTGCTGCTGGTGACCAACCTGGCCACGGCACTGGGCTTGATCGTGCTGGCGCTGTTGCGCACCCACAAGCTGCTGGCCCAGCGGCATGCGTTTGCCGACGCGCTCCAGTTGGAGAAGGAGCGGGCGCAGATCACCCTGGAGTCGATTGGCGACGGAGTGATCACCACCGATGTCGACGGCGCCATTGCGTATATGAACCCGGCCGCCGAAGCCCTGACCCATTGGAAAGCCTCCCAGGCCCAGGGGCTGCCGCTGGCGGCGCTGTTCAACCTGCTGGACGAAAATGCCCAGGCCGACGGCTTTACCCTGATCGAACATATATTGGGTGGCCAGCTCGGTGGGGGCAGCGAGCACTCCAAGCTGATCCAGCGCCTGGACGGCACCACCGTGTCCGTCACCCTGGTGGGCGCGCCGATCCGCAGTGCCGGCAAAGTCGTCGGCGCGGTGCTGGTGTTGCACGACATGACACAGGAACGCCAGTACATCGCCAACCTGTCCTGGCAGGCCACCCACGACGCCTTGACCGGCCTGGCCAACCGCCGTGAGTTCGAGTTCCGCCTGGAGCAGGTGCTGCACAACGTCGGGCGCCAGCAAACCGGGCGCCATGCCTTGATGTTCCTCGACCTGGACCAGTTCAAGCTGGTCAACGACACCTGCGGGCATGCCGCGGGGGATGAACTGTTGCGGCATATCTGCGCGCTCTTGCAGTCCGACCTGCGTGAAGGTGACACCCTGGCCCGGCTGGGGGGCGACGAGTTCGGCATCCTGCTGGAGAACTGCCCGGCGCCGGTGGCGGAAAAAATCGCCGAAAGCCTGCGCCACACCGTGCAGAGCCTGCACTTTGTGTGGAAGGGCAGGCCGTTTGTCACCACCGTGAGCATTGGCCTGGTGCACATCACGCACGCCCCGACCACCCTGGAGACTTCCCTGCGAGCCGCCGACATGGCGTGCTACATGGCCAAGGAAAAGGGCCGCAACCGGGTGCAGGTGTATCACGCCGATGACTCGGAATTGTCCCTGCGCTTTGGCGAGATGGCCTGGGTGCAGCGCCTGCACATGGCGCTGGAAGA
This sequence comes from Pseudomonas sp. W2I6, assembly GCF_030815935.1. Taxonomy (NCBI): domain Bacteria; kingdom Pseudomonadati; phylum Pseudomonadota; class Gammaproteobacteria; order Pseudomonadales; family Pseudomonadaceae; genus Pseudomonas; species Pseudomonas sp. W2I6. The sequence goes on from NZ_JAUSXJ010000001.1 coordinate 1,300,606, forward strand.
GAACCGTTTTTGCCTGTACGCCCAGGAAATCGCGCCCCTTGGGCACACCGAACAGGGGGATGGGCATATCGAAATCCTGCTGCGCCTGCATGACGAGGCGGGGCGGATCATCCTGCCGGACAGTTTTATCCCGGCCGCCGAGCGTTACGGCTTGATGACCTCCCTGGACCGTTGGGTGGTGGAGAACGTGTTCAAGATCATCGCAGGCTGCATGCGTGAGCGCCCGGGCCGGCCCATGGCCATGTGTGCGATCAATCTGTCAGGCACTACCATCGGCGATGAGGACTTTCTTGGGTTCCTGCGTGAGCAATTCATTGCCTATGGCATTCCACCGGAAATGATTTGTTTTGAAATTACAGAAACCAGCGCTATAGCGAATTTGGGTAGTGCGATTCGTTTTATCAACGAGCTCAAAGAGTTAGGGTGCCATTTCTCCCTGGATGACTTCTGCGCCGGGATGTCCTCGTTCGCATATCTTAAACATTTACCTGTAGACTTCTTGAAGATCGATGGAAGTTTCGTAAAGGATATGCTGGACGACCCGATTAACCGCGCTATGGTCGAAGTGATCAATCACATCGGTCATGTCATGGGTAAGCGCACAATTGCCGAATTTGTCGAGACACCCCAGATCGAACAAGCCTTGCTTGAGATCGGGGTCGACTACGCTCAGGGATACCTGATCGAGCGACCGCAGTTGTTTACCTTTGATAGTTTGCAGTGTCGACCTGTGCGACCGCAGCCCCTGTTATTCAAGGCGCCTGGCACGTTCCGATGAAACATTTGCTGGTCTGTACATATCACAAATCAAAAGGAGCCCGACAGTGATCGACACATTCAACAGAACCGGCCCGCTTATGGAAGCCTCAAGTTACCCCGCCTGGGCGCAACAGCTGATCCAGGACTGTAGCGAGAGCAAGCGTCGCGTTGTCGAACACGAACTGTACCAGCGCATGCGCGATAACAAGCTCAGCGCCAAGACCATGCGCCACTACCTGATTGGTGGCTGGCCGGTGGTTGAACAGTTTGCGTTGTACATGGCACAGAACCTCACCAAGACCAAATTTGCCCGCCATCCTGGGGAGGACATGGCGCGCCGCTGGCTGATGCGCAATATTCGCGTGGAACTCAACCACGCCGATTATTGGGTGCATTGGGCCCGCGCCCACGGTGTCAGCCTGGAAGAATTGCAGGCACAGGAAGTGCCGCCGGAGCTGCATGCACTGAGCCACTGGTGCTGGCACACCAGCTCGGCCGATTCGCTGATTGTCGCGATTGCCGCCACCAACTACGCCATCGAGGGGGCCACTGGGGAGTGGTCCGCCGTGGTGTGTTCCACCGGCGTCTATGCTGCGGCTTTCCCTGAGGAAGACCGCAAGCGCGCGATGAAGTGGCTGAAGATGCATGCCCAGTACGATGACGCACATCCCTGGGAAGCCCTGGAAATCATCTGCACCCTGGCCGGCATGAACCCGACCAAGGAACTGCAGGTAGAGCTGCGCCAGGCGGTCTGCAAGAGCTACGACTACATGTACCTGTTCCTGGAACGTTGCATGCAGCTGGAAAAGTCGGTGGCCGCCCCCCGCAAACAACCCGCCCTGGTTGCCAGCGAGGCGTAAACGGGGTGATGGCGGGGTAAATTACCCCGCCATTGCCAGCCGATTGCGGCCTTCACGCTTGGCCACATACAAGGCACTGTCCGCCCGGCGCAACAGGCTCTCGGCGGACTCTCCCGCCAGCAAGGTCGAGCAGCCCAGGCTCACCGTCAATTCGATCCGCTCATCATCCGCCCAATAATCCTGGGCCTGTGCCGCCTGGCGCAGGCGCTCGCCGACCATCGATGCCGCGTCCCGGCCGGTGTTGGACAGCAGGATCAGAAACTCTTCCCCGCCAAACCGGAACACCATGTCCACATTGCGCAGCTGGCTCTTGATCGAGGCGGCGACGGCCTTGAGCACCTTGTCGCCCGTGGCATGGCCGTGGCTGTCGTTGATGTGCTTGAAGTGGTCGATGTCCAGCATCAGCAAGGACAGGGGTTGCAGGTGCCGGCGAGCCATATCGATTTCCCGTTGCAGGGTCTGGTCCATGGCGATGCGGTTACCGGTTTCGGTCAGTGGGTCGCGCAGGGCACTGCGAGTCGCCGCACGGTAGAGCAGGGCATTGCGCATCGGGTAGAGCAAGGTGGCCAGCAGCGATTCCAGGTTGGCCAGTTCGTCTTCGAGAAAGCGTTGGTTGCGCCGAAACACCAGTTCGCCAAGGTGCTCGCCTTCATGGCTGAGGGCATAGCTCACCGAATGATGGCCGCGGTGACCGTACTCCAGGCGCAGGTCGCTGGCTTCGTGGCGGTATTGCAGGGCGTCCAGCGGCACCAGGCGTTGGATCTCGCGGAAGAACAACGCAAGGATATGCTCTGGCTCCAGGCTGGTTTGCAATTGCATGCCCAGTTGCTGGCGAAGTTGCTCAACCGTCGCGGGGCGTCGTGTAAGAAGGGAAGGCTGACCAAAGCCCAGGCGTTGCAATTTGGCGCTGTCGAAGTCAATTGCGTTGGTCTGGGTCGGTGTTTTCATAAGCGAATGAGCCTCTAAGCACAAAACTGTCTTACAGGCTGGGTGAGAGCGTCGTACTGTTCCTTCAGTTCCGTAGGACTGACGTACAGTCTAGCCCGGTTTGTCTAAGGGTATAACTGCCGCACGTCTTATAGCCGGGGCCGCGTCGCCGCGGGCCCCGGGTTAGGGCTTATTGTTTTTGCGGGTCGAACTGCTTGTCGCGGATAAACAGCGCTGGGATCACGCCGCAGATAAAGTACGCGCCGCCCATGACCAGGAATCCCACGCCAATCGAGCCATGGGACGCCAGGAAACCAATGGCTGCCGGTGCCACCGCCGCGCCGATTCGGCCAATGTTGTAGGCGCCGCCCACTGCCGAGCCGCGAAATTTCGCTTCGAAGCTTTCGGTCATGTAGGTCGCATTCACGCCGTAGGGGATGCCGTACAGGAAACCGAACACAATCAGCATCCACAGGATGTTGTCCGGGCTCTGGAACAGCACGATCACCGGCAGGAAAATCGCCGTGCCCAGCGCGCCGACGGCGAACACCAGGCGCCGGCCCAGGCGGTCTGCCGCGAGCCCGGCGAGGATCTTGCCGAAAATCATCGCCGCGTAGGTGCCGACCATGTAGCTGGTCATCGACTTGAAGTTCATCCCCAGCTCGCCTTCCAGGTACGACGGCATCCAGTTGTTCACGCCGTAGTAGCCGAACTGCAGGAAGCCTGCGGTCAGCGCCCAGAGGATAAACATGCGGCTGGCTTTCGGGTCGCTGAAGATCAGCTTGAACATGCCGTCGGGTTTCTTCGCCGACACGCGCTTGATGCCTTCGGCCTTTTCCCGGGCACGTTCGGCCTGGGCCTTGAGCCAGGCTTGCGGCTCCGGCACCAGGCGTTGCATCAGTACGGCGAGGATCACCGGGATGATCGCCACGTAGAACAACCAGCGCCAGCCGTGGTTCGGCAGGATCCAGCCGGCGAGCAGGGTGGCGACGATGTAGCCCACCGACCAACCGGCCTGCAGGGTGCCGAGCACGGTGGTGCGATAGCGGGTCGGCACGTATTCGGCCATCAGGGTGTTGCACGCGACATACAGTGCGCCGAGTCCCAGGGACGCGAAGAAACGGGTGCTCGCGAACTGCCAATAGCTGTGGGTCATGCCCAGGATCGCCGTGCCGGCGGAGAACAGCACGATGCTCCAGACCACGGTTTTCACCCGGCCAAAACGGTCACAGGCCCAACCGCCGTAAATCCCGCCGATGGCCATCCCGGCCAGGGTGAAGCTGCCCAGGCTGCCGGCTTCGACGCTGGTCAGGCCGAACTCGGCCTTGAGGCTGCTGAGGCTGTAGGACAGCAGCATCAAGTCGGCACCGTCGATCAGCAGGCCGAGGAAGCAGAAGATGAATACGATGATCCACAGTTTGTTTTGCGCGGGCGACAACGCACCCGCCGAAGCGGCGACTTCCATAGCGATACCTTGTTGTAGTTGTTAGGGCACAAGTTATGGGTGTTGCGGTAATGCGGTTGGAACACGGTCAAAATGTGGGAGCGGGCTTGCTCGCGAAAACGGTGTGTCAGTTAATGCATCCGGTGGCTGATGTACCGCATTCGCGAGCAAGCCCGCTCCCACATGGGTTTTGTGTTGTTCCCGGGGTTCAGTGCTTGGCCTCGCGAATCATGTTGCGGGCGATCACCAATTGCTGGATCTGCGTAGTGCCTTCATACAGGCGGAACAAGCGCACGTCGCGATAGAACCGCTCGATGGCGTACTCGCTCACATACCCGGCACCGCCGTGAATCTGCACACAACGGTCGGCCACTCGGCCGCACATCTCCGTGGCGAACATTTTCGAGCAGGACGCTTCGGTGCCGATGTTCAGGCCTTCGTCACGCTTGCGCGCGGCGTCCACCACCATGCAGCGGGCGGCGTAGATCTCGGCCTTGCTGTCGGCGAGCATCGCCTGGATCAGCTGGAACTCGGCGATCGGCTGGCCGAACTGCTTGCGCTCCAGGGCGTAGTTCAGGGCATCGTTGAGCATGCGCTCGGCGGCCCCGACGCTGACGGCGGCAATGTGCAGGCGGCCCTTGTCGAGCACCTTCATTGCGGTCTTGAACCCCACGCCTTCGACGCCACCGATCAGTTGGTCGGCCGGTACGCGCACGTTGTCGAAAATCACGTCGCACGTGTGGGCGCCTTTCTGGCCCATCTTGTGGTCGCGCTTGCCCAGAGACAGGCCGGGGGTGTTGCGCTCGACAATGAATGCACTGATGCCGCCCGCGCCCTTGATGTCCGGGTTGGTACGGGCCATCACCGTGTAGATCCCGGCGTGGGGGGCGTTGGTGATAAAGCGCTTGGTGCCGTTGATGACATAGTGGTCACCGTCGCGCACCGCCGTGGTTTTCAGCGAGGCGGCGTCGGAGCCGGAGTCCGGCTCGGTCAGGCAGAACGAACTGAGCAGTTCACCGCTGGCGAGTTTTGGCAGGTAGTGCTGCTTCTGCGCCTCGGTGCCGTCCAGCAGGATGCCGATGGAGCCGATGCCGTTGTTGGTGCCGAAGTAGGAACGAAATGCCGGCGAGGTGCGGCCCAGTTCGAAGGCCACGTTGACCTCTTCTTCCATGGTCAGCCCGAGGCCGCCGTAGGCTTCAGGCAAGGTCAGGCCAAACAGGCCCAGCTCGCGGAACTGGCTGACGATATCCGCCGGGACGTCATCGGTCTCGGCCAGTTCGTTTTCCCGGGGGATCAGCGCCTCGTTGACGAACTGCTGAAGGGTTTCCAGCAACAGATGAAGCGTTTCGGGGTCTCGGATCATGTGCATTCCTCAGCGGCCCGTTCGGCGGGCCTGTTGTCGTCAATCTGCCGAGGCCTTGCACCGATCTGGCTAGCGGGCGGCGGCCTCGATGTTGTTCACCATGTGCTTGAGACGGGGCCCGATGTCGTCCTCGAGTTTCTCCCGGGAAAGGTGAAAACTCGGCCCGCCACAGTTGAACGTCAGCAGCCCATGTTGTGCATGCAGCAGCGGTACGGCGATGGCGTTTACATCGCGGTGCCACTCACCGATCGACATGCAGTAGCCGAAATCGGTGTAATCCCGGAAGGCACGTTCCAGGCCCTTCCTGATGCCCGGCCAGTCCTCCAGATGACGCTGGCGGATATGGTCGAGGATAAATTCCCGCTCGTTTTCCGGCATCGCTGCCAGGCAGGCGCGGCCTGCGGAACTCAAGTGCAACGGCAACCGTGTGCCGACCTGGCGGCGCATGGTCATGTTGGCTTCACCCTGGACCACGTCCAGGTAAACCATGTCCAGGCGGTCCCGCGTGGCCATCGCCACCGCGGCCTGGGCGTACTTGGCCATCGTCTCCATCAGCGGATGGGCCACGGCCCGCACCGACAGGTTCGACAGCATTGCGTAACCGAATGCCATTACGCCCACATCCAGCTGATACCGGCCTGACTGCGGCAGGTGCTTGAGATAGCCCAAGCGGGTCAGCGTATGGGTCATCCGCGTAATCGTCGGCTTTGGCAGCCCGGTCTTGCGCGCCAGCTCCTGGTTACCCAGCACGCTTTCGCTGGGGGTGAAGCAGCGCAGCAATTCCAGGCCACGGGCCAGGGCGGTGACGAACTGGCGGTCCTTGTCTTCTTCCTCGTCGGCATTCATCGGATCGATCAGCAAGTGCTCGAAGGCGTGGTTGCCGGCAGGTGTTTCGGGTGTGTTCGGGTCCAGGTTTCGACGGCGCATGTTAGTCCCCCTTTTTTTAGAAAATCAACAAAACAAAATTGTATTCCGCACAGCGAAACTAATCAACTTTGCGTGGTGTTGTCTTTTTGTTTAATAAAACTCGTCTAAACAACGAGTTATAGCCCGATTTATTGGAGGGTCAGGTTTTTACGTTTACATCACGGCGACTCGGTCCTTATGATTATCGCTAAATACGGAATGTTGTTTCGCATGGCGAAACTTGCGATATCCGAACTAACAAGAACATTGCAGCAGGAGAATTTGTGGCCAGCCTCGACCAACCCGTAGTGCACCTCGACGTCCAGGACAATGGCGTCGCCGTGGTACGCATCCACCGTCCCGAAGTGAAAAACGCCTTGAACGCCCAGGTTCGCGAAGAGCTGGCCGAGCACTTTCGTGCCCTGGCCAAACGCCGTGATGTGCGCGCCATCGTGCTCACCGGCGGCGACCAGTTCTTCGTGGCCGGTGCCGACATCAAGGAATTCGCCAGCGCCAGCCCGATCGAGATGTATCGCCGCCACACTGAATACCTGTGGGAAGCCATCAGCCGCTGCCCCAAGCCGGTGATCGCCGCGGTGAACGGGTTTGCCCTGGGCGGCGGTTGTGAGCTGGCCATGCATTGCGACCTGATCGTCGCCGGGGAATCGGCGCGCTTCGCCCAGCCCGAGGTCAAGCTGGGCCTGATGCCGGGCGCCGGTGGCACCCAGCGCCTGGTACGCGCCGTGGGTAAGTTCCAGGCCATGCGCATCGCGTTGACCGGCTGCATGGTCAAGGCCCCGGAAGCCCTGGCCATGGGCATGCTCAGCGAAGTGGTGGACGATGACCAGACCATCCCCCGCGCCCTGGAACTGGCCGCGCAGATCGCCGCCTTGCCGCCACTGGCGGTGGAACAGATCAAGGAAGTGATGCTGGCCGGCGCCGACCTGCCGCTGGAAAGCGCGCTGGTGTTGGAGCGCAAGGCCTTTCAACTGCTGTTCGATTCGGCAGACCAGAAGGAGGGCGCCGCGGCGTTCTTCGAAAAACGCACCGCGAACTACCTGGGGGAATGACAATGGCTGATTCAATCAAGATCATGGGCCTGGTAGGCACCGGCGTGATGGGCGCCGGGATTGCTCAGATTGCCGCTCAGGCGGGCGTGTTGGTGCGCTTGTTCGATGCCCGCGACGGTGCGGCGCAAACCGCTCGGGATAACCTCGGCGCCACGCTCTCGAAGCTGGCCGCCAAGGGCAAGATCACCCAGGCAGCGGTGGACGCTGCGCTTGCGAACCTGCAAGTTGCCGCCACCATTGAGGCGTTGCGCGATTGCAACCTGGTGGTGGAAGCCATCGTTGAAAACCTCGACGCCAAGCGCGGCCTGTTGCAGCAGCTGGAAGGTGTGGTCAGCGCGGCGTGCATCCTCGCCACCAACACCTCGTCGCTGTCGGTCACGGCCATCGCCACCGGCTGCCGACACCCTGAGCGGGTCGCCGGGCTGCACTTTTTCAACCCGGTACCGTTGATGCGCGTCGTCGAAGTGATCGACGGCCTGGCCACTGCACCGAAGGTCGGCGATGACCTGCTGGCCTTCGTCGCCCGTACTGGCCATCGCGGCGTGCGCGCCAAGGACACCCCGGGTTTCATCGTCAACCACGCCGGCCGTGCGTACGGCACCGAAGCCTTGAAGATGCTCGATGAAGGCATTGCCGAGCGCGGCGACATCGACCGTATCCTGCGTGAAGGCGCAGGCTTTCGCATGGGGCCGCTGGAACTGCTGGACCTCACCGGGCTCGACGTTTCCCACCCGGTGATGGAGTCGATCTACAACCAGTTCTATCAGGACCCGCGCTACAAACCATCGCCCCTGACCCGCCAGATGCTGGTGGGCGGACGCTTCGGGCGCAAGAGCGGGCAGGGCTTCTACCGCTATGAAAATGGCCAGGTGGTGGACGGCCCGCAGCCGCAGCCGGTGCCTTCCATCAAGCAATTCCCGCCGGTATGGATCGCCACCGAAAACGCCGACGACTACGAGCGCCTCAGCGCCCTGGTGATCGAGTTGGGCGCACAACTTGAAAGCGCGGCGCAGCCTTCGCCTGAAGCGTTGTGCCTGCTGGCGCCCTACGGCCTCGACGCCACCTCGGCCAGCGAGCGCTTCCACACTGACCCGGCACGCACCCTGTGCATCGACCTGCTGACCGACCTGTCGCGCCACCGCACTCTGATGCAAAACCCGCTGACGTCCACCGCCACCCGCGATGCCGCCCACGCGTTGCTCGCCAGTGACGGTGTAGGTGTGACAGTGATCAGCGACAGCGTCGGCTTCGTTGCCCAGCGCACCCTGGCGATGGTGGTCAACCTGGCCTGCGACATTGCCCAGCAACGCATCGCCAGCGTCGACGACATTGACCAGGCCGTACAACTCGGCCTGGGTTATCCACAAGGCCCGCTCGCCTGGGGCGATGCCCTCGGGCCACGGCGCATCCTCACGATTTTGCAACGCATGAGCGAACTCACCCACGACCCACGTTATCGCCCCAGCCCCTGGCTGCGGCGGCGTGCGGCGCTGGGGATTTCCCTGCGTCATGAAGAGCCGGCAGTCGGCTGATTTCGATTCATCACAGGACAAGAATAATGGGTGCATTGACAGGTTTGCGGGTGCTGGATTTAAGCCGGGTATTGGCCGGGCCCTGGTGTGGCCAGGTGTTGGCCGACCTTGGCGCGGAAGTGATCAAGATCGAACGGCCACAGAGTGGCGACGATACCCGCGGCTGGGGCCCGCCGTGGATGAAGACCGACACCGGCGAGTCGTCCGGGCAGGCGTCTTATTACCAGTCCACCAACCGCGGCAAACTATCCGTGGCCATTGACCTGGCCACCAGCGAAGGCCAGGAACTGGTGCGGGCCCTGGCGGCCAGCTCCGACGTACTGATCGAAAACTACAAGGCCGGTTCCCTGGCACGTTATGGCCTGGATTACGCGACCCTGGCCGAGATCAATCCACGGTTGGTGTACTGCTCCATCACCGGCTTCGGCCAGACCGGCCCGCGCGCCGAAGAACCCGGCTACGACTTCATCATCCAGGGCATCGGCGGCCTGATGAGCATCACCGGCGAGCGCGACGACCTGCCCGGCGGCGGCCCGCAAAAAGTCGGCGTGGCGTTCTCCGACCTGATGACCGGCCTGTATTCCACCGTCGCGATCCAGGCCGCGCTGCTCAGCCGCGAACGCACCGGCGTTGGCCAACACATCGACATGGCGCTGCTGGACGTACAAGTGGCAACCCTGGCCAACCAGAGCATGAACTACCTGGCCTCGGGCAAGGTGCCGCAGCGTTTCGGCAACGCCCACGCCAACATCGTGCCGTACCAGGTGTTCCGCGCCGCCGACCGCGACTTCATTATTGCCTGCGGCAACGACAGCCAGTTTGTAGCGCTGTGCCACAGCATCGGTTTGCCGCACCTGCCGGAAGACCCGCGCTTTCGGCGCAATGCCGATCGGGTTGCGCATCGGGCGGAGATTGTCGAACTGTTGTCGGCGCACTTCCTGGGGCGAACGGCGGACGAGTGGGTGGCGAGTATTCACGCCTCGAAAGTACCGGTGGGGGCGATCAACAACATCGCGCAATCCCTGGAAGAGCCGCAGGTGATTGCCCGTGGGTTGATGGTGAAGATCCCGCATCCCAGGAATCCGCAGTTCGAGATGGTCGGCAGCCCGATCAAGATGTCGGGCACGCCGGTAGAGTATGTAAGGCCGGCGCCGATGTTGGGGCAGCATACCGATGAGGTACTGGGCGAGCGCCTCGGGTTGTCGGCAGAGCAGTTGGGGCAGCTCAAGGCAGGAGGGGTGATTGAGCAACTTGACTGAAGGATGGCGGCCCATAAGGCCGCCATCTTTGCGCACGACTTTTTAGCGCGCGACTTCTTTAAGGTAGGCAGTTCGGGCCGCAACGGCAGTCGGCGTGAAATCCGTAAACACACCGTCAACACCGGCGCGGAAAAAGGCCATGTATTCCGCCGCCGGGTTGCCCTTGTAGGCACCTGCCAGGTATTTGGCTTCGTTGCGGAAGGTGAAAATATGCACGAACAGGCCGGCCTTGTGCGCATCGCTGATCAGGCTGGTGGGCTTGAAGGTATCGACCTCGGGCAAGCCGGGGTTTTGCGCTGAAGCGGCGGTCAGCAACATCGCTTGCGGCTTCCACGGCCCGATGCCGTCGGCATAGGTCTTGACCTCGGCCAGCCCGGCCGGGGTCAGCATCGCACCAAAGGCGCGAGGGTCGCCGGCGACGGTCCAGCTGTAGGGGCGGCCGCTGACGAAGGTGTTGGGTTTGTCGGTGATGAAAATGGTCTCGCCGGTCTTGAAGTTCACCCCGTTCCCATCCACCAGTTGAACCGCCCTGGATTGCAGGCCGATGGAGCGCAAGTATTTCAGGCTGTTCGGGTCGAAGCTCTGCACGAACACCGGCGCGTCTTTGCGATTGAGGTTGTTGTCTTCAAGGATCTTGAGAAACGCCGCTTCGAACGGATGACTGCCCGGCGCGCCGCAGCCGTTGGCGATGGCCTGGGCATTGTTCCAGATCGGGTTCTTGCTTTCCGGGTAGGTGGTAATCACGCGGCCAGTGGCGGCGCTTTTGGCTTTCGCGATGTCGATCACTTCCTGGAAACTCAGGATCGGCAGCTTGCCGTTGAGTTCGGTCGGGCGCTCGTCGCGGGCATCATACGTCGTGCCGCCGATCCATTGCTTGAGTTCGGCCAGGGTGAAATCGCTGATTGACCAGTCGTTGGTATGGTCTTCGCCATCCACGATCAAGGACTTCAACACGGATTTTGGATCGTTGGGGTCAGTCAGATCACTCAGGTACTGGGCCGGGCCATTTTCTGCAGTGGCCGGGTACCTGACGTTAACCAGCACACCCGGCACCGTGCGCTTGCGGCGTGCAACTTCGGGATTGGTCTTCGCGACGTCGCTGATGTTGGTGTTGTCGCTCAACCAGGGATTGTGCCGGGCCACCAATACACAGTCCTTGGTCATGTGCAGGTCCAGCTCCAGCGAATCCGCACCAGCATCGGCTGCATGCTCGTAGGAGGCCCGGGTTTCTTCCGGGTACAGTCCTGGCAGGCCGCGATGGCCGATAACCAGCGGCGGTGCACCGTCCAGGGTTTTGAACGAAGCAGGCGCGACAGGCGCGCTCCTGGTCACACTGTCACACGCGCTCACCGTCAGGCTGCATCCGATAACGATAAAACGGGCAAGCAGGGTTTTTACCGCTGGCGGGCCTGAGCGAGTGTGCATGTGTCGTCCTTCAAGAAGAGGGTAGGGGCGGGGTATCTGCGGATGTTGGCGTTGACGTATGACAGCGTCGTGACAGGAAGTGGCGTGGTGATTTTCCAGCGCGGCGCACCTGGGGTGGAGCAAAAATCTCACTGAATGCTTGACTTCTCCTTTTCAATCAGTAACATACGGCGCATTCCGCGATAGCTCAGTTGGTAGAGCAAATGACTGTTAATCATTGGGTCCCTGGTTCGAGTCCAGGTCGTGGAGCCAGATAGTAAAAAAGCCTGCAGCGATGCAGGCTTTTTTTTGCCCGGAATTTGTCCCGGACACTCGATTCAGGCGTGCCCTCGAAACAGGCGATATTCGGCTGGCATGCACACCGCACAAGGACGAAATCCCGCGGCGATAGCCGTCGCTTCATCGAGAAAAAACACGCGATTTTTCACGTAGCCGCCACGCGCAATGGCTCCCAGCGCCGCACGACAGTCGAGCTTTCCATAGCGCTTGCCGCCTCGGTGGCCGCCCAGCGTTCCCGGCTCGGGGCTTGGGAAGGGGCTTGCGTCTGCGCCCATCAGCATCCATATGTTTTTGTCAGCCATCGCTTGTCCTCCTGCCGCACCAGCCTGCGGTACGTCCGCCATGTATCGCCGATCAGATCGGCTAGCGCACCCGGTTTCTTGCTTTTTTTATCACTCAAAAAGGCTCAAAGTCGGGCACGCTATCCATTTCTGCTTTTCGACAGGATTCGAACATGTCAAAACTTCCCGAAACGTCCAATGATCCCTACCAATGGCTTGAAGACGTCGACGGCACGCGTTCACTGGACTGGGTACGCGCCCAGAACCTCAAGACCGAAGACCGGCTCGCCCGCTCCGGCAGCTTCAAGCAAATCCAGGCCGAGGTGCTGGAGATACTGGACTCGGACAGCAACATCCCCTACGTCGATAAGGTCGGCGCCTATTACTACAACTTCTGGATGGACGCCGCCCACCCGCGGGGCCTGTGGCGTCGCACCACGCTGGCGGAGTACCGCAAGCCTCAGCCTGCCTGGGAAACGTTGCTGGACCTTGACGCACTGAACGCCGCCGAGGGCGAAAACTGGGTGTGGCACGGTGCTGATTTCTTGCGCCCGGACTACCAGCGCTGCCTGCTGGCGCTGTCCCGTGGCGGCGCCGATGCGAATGTCACCCGCGAGTTTGATCTGGCCAGCAAGACCTGGGTCGAAGACGGCTTCCAGTTGCCCGAGTCCAAGGGCGGCCTGGGCTGGATCGACCGTGACAACGTCTATGTCTATACCGATTTTGGTGAAGGGGCGATGACCCGTTCCGGTTACCCGCGCATCGTCAAGCAGTGGCAGCGCGGTACACCGCTGAGTGCCGCCAGTCTTGTCTATGAAGGCGCGCTGGATGATATGTACATCGCGGCGATGCACGACGACACGCCCGGCTACGAGCGTGACTTCGTCAGCCGCACGCTGGCGTTCTACAACAACGAGCTGTACCTGCGGGGCAGCGACAACCAGTTAAGCAAAATCGACGCGCCGAACTCGGCGGAAAAGTCGGTGTACAAAGACTGGCTGCTGCTGGAACTGCGGGATAACTGGACGCTTGATGAAGTGTTTGTGGCCGGCTCGTTGCTGGCGATCCGGTTTGATCGCTTCATGGCAGGCCAGCGGGATTTCGAGGTGCTGTTCACCCCTACGGACAGCACCTCGCTGGCAGGGTTTTTCTGGACGTTGAATCACCTGGTGCTGAACGTACTGGATCACGTCAAGAACCGCCTCAGCGTCCTCACTCCCGGCGCGAACGGCTGGCAGCACAGCCCGTTCACCGGGGCGCCGAGCATGGGGACGGTGGATGCCAGCGCAGTTGACAGCGACGACAGTGATGCCGTCTGGCTGGTGACCACTGACTACCTGACGCCGACCACCTTGTCGCTGGCCGAGATCGGTCATCCGCCCGAGGTACTGAAAACCCTGCCGGCCTTTTTCGATTCCAGCCAGCACGTGATCGAGCAGCACTTTGCGGTCTCCAGGGATGGCACTCGTGTGCCGTATTTCCTGGTGCTCGGCAAAGACCTGCCGCGCAACGGCACGGCGCCGACCTTGCTCTATGGCTACGGCGGGTTTGAATACTCCCTGACCCCGTATTACTCCGGTAAGGCAGGCCGCGCCTGGCTTTCGAAGGGCGGGGTGTACGTGGTTGCCAACATTCGCGGTGGCGGTGAATACGGCCCGCGCTGGCACCAGGCCGCACTCAAGCAGAACCGTCCGCGTGCCTACGAAGATTTTGCCGCAGTGGCCCGTGACCTGATCGACCGCGGGGTTACTTCGCCCCGACATCTGGGCGCGGAGGGTGGCAGCAACGGTGGTCTGTTGGTCGGCAATATGCTTACTCAATACCCGGAACTTTTCGGTGCAATCGTCTCCCAGGTGCCCTTGCTCGACATGCAGCGCTATCACCTCCTGTTGGCCGGGGCGTCGTGGATGGGGGAATACGGCAACCCGGACGTACCTGAAGAGTGGGCGTACATCCAGACGTTTTCTCCATACCACCTGTTCGATCCGGCGAAGGCCTACCCACCGGTGTTTTTCCTGACCTCGACCCGCGATGACCGGGTGCATCCAGCCCACGCCCGCAAGCTGGCGGCGAAGATGATCGAGGCCGGCAAGGACGTGACGTACTACGAAAATATCGAAGGTGGGCACGGCGGGGCGGCAGACAATGCGCAGGCTGCGCATATGAGTGCGCTGGTCTACAGCTTTTTGTGGGAGAAGTTGAGTTCTAATCGGGACTGAGTGTTGCCAGCCTTAATTGCTGGTATGCCTGCACCAATTGGTCGAGCGTAAACCCAAGGTTCCTGCCGCTGGGATTGGGCAGAACCCACACCGCCGCACACCCCAAGGTGTGCGGTTGAAGTCCCCAGGCAATCTGCTTCTGCCCGCTCAACGCGCTATAGGCGGCCTTTCCCAGAAACGCCACATACCGTGGCGCGTAGCGTGCGATCTTGCGTTCAAAACTAGCCGCCGCCTCCCTGAATTCATCCGCCGACAACTGATCCGCCCGGGCCGTAGGCCGCTCCACCACCGTGGTCAGCCCGCATTGGTATTGCAGGATCGTGCGGTCGTTCTCCGGCTGCACTTCATGGGGCGTAAACCCGGCCAGGTGCAGCGTGCGCCAGAACCGATTGCTCCTGCCCATGAAGTGATGCCCGGTGGCAGCGGCCTTCAGCCCCGGGTTTATGCCGCAGAAAATCACGGCCAGGTCTTTGGTCAGAATGTCTTCGAGTGTTTCGTTCATGCTGAGTCTCAGGCAAGTGTCTTTCACGACGTTGGGAAAAACACAGGGGCGGTCTGGCGTATCGCGTTAGTCGGGATACCCTGTGAACCTGTTCAGGCTATCTTTACAGCGGCCATCATGGTTAACGGGGCCCGCAGGTCAACAGCAGAGCTGCTTTATGTGGGAGCGGGCTTGCTCGCGAAAAAACCGAGAACGCCGCGTTGAATCAGGATGCCAGCGTCATCGTTGACGACCTTCGCGAGCAAGCCCGCTCCCACATTTGACTGTGCCCGCTCTTGATTTTGATCTTGGGCGGCCCGCGGAGTAATGCCGGCAAGAGCGGAACCAATATCAGCCATTACCTAAATAACCGATATGCCCCCTAACCCAACAACGCCCGAGCAAACTCATCAGACGCAATAAAGTCCATGGCCTTGCGCAACTCGCAAGCCGCCTCAGCCCCAAACACCTCATCAAACCGCACCGCCATCTGCCTGGACACCACCCGCGCCTCTTCGTATTTACGCTGCCCCGCGTCGGTCAACAGCACCCGCCGGCTGCGACGGTCCAACTCATCCACCCGCAACACCACCAGCCCATCCCGCACCAGCGGCTTGAGCGTATGCCCCAGGGCCGACAAATCCATCACCAACGACTGCGCCAGGTCGCGCATCTTCGGAGCGTCCCCATTGGCGATGTGGTTCATCAGCGAATACTGGGTGGCCTTCAGACCAAACGGCGCAAACGCCTCGTCATAGATCTGCGCCATACGACGGGACGCGCGCCGCACGGCTCCGTTGGAACAGGTGCTCGGGCTATTCAGGACAGGCGGTGCGCATTTCACAGGCTGATCACTCGCTACAGATCAAGGGTTAACCGAACGTTAATCCGGCAAGATGAATATTGACACATGCTGCAACAAATTAGTTGCGTATGCCACTAAACGCTATATCGTGGCATATGCCTCTATTTTGACCGGATGTCAGTGCAGTTGGCCCGGAACACAGACGGGCGGGGCAGGAGGGAAGCGCTGTTCGGTACCTCCTTCAGTCATCAACTTCCTGTCTGGATCACATCTATGCTCAACCTCGTGCGCATCGCATTGCGGCGCCCCTATACCTTCCTGGTATTGGCTATTTTCATTCTGATTGTGGGCCCGCTCGCGGCCTGGCGTACCCCGACCGACATCTTCCCCGAAATTCGCATCCCCGTGATTGCCGTGATCTGGCAGTACACCGGCTTGCCGCCCGACCAGATGGCCGGCCGCATCACCTCGCCGTTCGAGCGGGTGCTGACCACCACGGTCAACGACATCCGCCATATCGAGGCGCAATCGCTGAACGGCTACGGCATCGTCAAGGTGTTCTTCCAGCCGGGAGTCAACATCAGTACGGCCAACGCGCAGATGACTTCGGTGTCCCAGGCCATCCTGCGTCAACTGCCGCCGGGCACCACGCCGCCGCTGATCCTCAACTACAGCGCCTCGACAGTGCCGATCGTGCAGTTGGCGTTGTCCGGCAAAGGCCTCAGCGAACAGAAACTCGGTGACCTGGGCCTCAACACCGTGCGCCTGATGCTGACCACGGTGCCCGGTGCCGCACTGCCATACCCGTTCGGCGGCAAGACCCGCCAGGTGCAGATCGACCTCGACTCCGCACGCATGCAGGCCCGGGGCTTCTCGGCGCAGGACGTGGCCACTGCCCTGGCCACGCAGAACCTGATCACCCCGGTGGGCACGCAAAAGATCGGCAGCTACGAGTTCAACCTGCAACTGAACAACTCGCCGACGGACTTCCACGACCTGGAAAACCTGCCGATCAAGACCGCCGACGGCACCACCGTGTTGATCCGTGACGTGGCCACGGTGCGTGACGGCAACCCGCCGCAGACCAACATCGTGCACGTCAACGGCAACCGCTCCGTGCTGCTGCCGGTGCTCAAGACCGGTTCGGCGTCGACCCTCGGGGTGATCGCCGGGATCAAGGACAAACTGGCCGACAACAAAGGCGCCTTGCCGCCCAACCTGAATATCGATCTGATCGGCGACCAGTCGCTGTTCGTGCGCTCGGCCATCAGCGGCGTCGCCCGGGAAGGGATCATTGCCGCCGCGTTGACCAGCCTGATGATCCTGCTGTTCCTCGGCAGTTGGCGCTCCACGGTGATCATCGCCACGTCGATCCCGCTGGCCATCCTGTCGTCGATTGCCACGCTGTCGGCGCTCGGCGAAACCCTCAACATCATGACCCTCGGCGGCCTGGCATTGGCCGTGGGGATCCTGGTGGATGACGCTACGGTGACCATCGAAAACATCAACTGGCACCTGGAACAGGGCAAGCCGGTGGAGACGGCGATCCTCGACGGCGCGGCGCAGATCGTCACGCCGGCGTTCGTGTCGCTGCTGTGTATCTGCATCGTGTTTGTGCCGATGTTTTTCCTGGAAGGCGTGGCGCGCTTCCTGTTTGTGCCGATGGCCGAAGCGGTGATCTTCGCGATGATCGCCTCGTTCATCCTCTCGCGAACCCTGGTGCCGACCCTCGCCAATTACCTGCTCAAGCCTCACGAACATCATGCGGACGGTACGCCAGTGGTGGCGCCGTCGAGCAACCCGCTGGTGAAATTCCAGCGCGGGTTCGAGCGCCAGTTCGAGGCGTTTCGCGGGGTTTACCACGGGGCACTGGAGAGTGCCTTGCACCACCGCCGTATCGCGGTGATCGCGATGCTGGCGTTCGTCGCCGTGTCGTTTGCGCTGGTGCCATTCCTGGGTCGCAACTTCTTCCCCGACGTCGACTCCGGGCAGATCCTGTTGCATGTGCGTGCACCGATCGGCACGCGGGTCGAGAGCAATGCGCGGCTGGTCTCGCAGATCGAGAACACCATTCATAACGTGATCGAGCCCCGGGAGCTGGCGGCCATCGTCGACAATATCGGCCTGGCCATCAGCGGGATCAACGTGGCCTACAACAACACCGGCACCGTGGGTTCACAGGACAGCGACATCCAGATCAGCCTGAAAGAGGGCCATCGTCCCACCGCCGAATACATGCGCGAACTGCGGGAGCGGCTGCCCCGTGAATTCCCGAATGCGGTGTTCTCGTTCCCGGCTTCGGACATCGTCGGGCAGATTCTCAACTTCGGTTCTTCGGCGCCGGTGGATGTGCAAGTCAGCGGCAATAACCTGCCCGCCAACTTCACCTACGCCAGCACGTTGCTGCGGGAAATCCGGCGGGTGCCGGGTGTGGTGGATGCGCGTATCCAGCAGTCGCGGCAACTGCCCACGTTCAAGATCGATGTGGACCGTACCCAGGCCCAACTGGTGGGCCTGAACGAGCGCGATGTGACCAACAGCCTGGTGGTCAACCTGGCGGGTTCCAGCCAGGTGGCGCCGACGTTCTGGCTCAACCCGGCCAACGGCGTGTCTTATCCGATTGTGATGCAAACCCCGCAGTACGGCCTCGACACCCTGGCCGCCCTGCATAACCTGCCGTTGAGCGGCAGCCCCGGTTCGGCGCAAGACCAGACCCTCGGCGGCCTGGCGTCCATCGAACGCAGCCACGCGAACTCGGTGGTGACCCAGTCGGACATCCAGCCGGTGGTCGAGGTGTTGACCGCAATTCAGGGCCGCGACCTCGGTGCCGTTGCCGCCGACATCCAGAAGATCATCGCCGCCCACGCCAGCGAAGTGCCCACCGGCTCCAAGGTGCTGTTGCAGGGTCAGGTGCAAACCATGAACGCGGCCTTCAGTGGCTTGCTGTTTGGCCTGCTTGGCGCGGTGGTGCTGATCTACCTGCTGATCGTGGTCAACTTCCAGTCCTGGGCTGACCCGTTCGTGATCATCACCGCCTTGCCGGCGGCGCTCGCGGGCATCGTGTGGATGCTGTTCATCACCCACACGCCGCTGTCGGTACCGGCGCTGACCGGGGCGATCATGTGCATGGGCGTGGCCACCGCCAACGCCATCCTCGTGGTGAGCTTCTGCCGCGAACGCCTGGCGGTGCACGGGGATGCGGTGCAGGCGGCGCTTGAAGCCGGCTTTACCCGTCTGCGCCCGGTATTGATGACCGCGATTTCGATGATCATCGGCATGGCGCCGATGGCGCTGAGCCTGGGGGAGGGCGGCGAACAGAACGCCCCGCTGGGCCGCGCGGTCATCGGCGGGCTGGCCTTCGCCACCATTGCCACGTTGTTCCTGGTTCCGCTGATTTTCAGTCTTGTGCACGGGCGGCGTCAGCACGCCACGCTTGCGACCACCGCCACTCAAGGGGTTTGACATGTCTGCTTCCGTTTCCAATCCGGGTTCGCCCCGCCGTAAATCCCGTGGTCTGCTCTGGCTGGTGCTGGGGCTGGTGGTCCTGGTTGCCGTGGTGGTATTCGGCATCGGCGTGCGCGCCAGCGAATCCCATGACCTGAAAACCTGGACCGATGCCCAGGCGTTGCCCAGCGTGATCCTAATCACCCCGAGCGTGCAGCCCCAGGGTCCGATCCTGAACCTGCCGGGGCGTCTTGAGGCGTACTCCCGAGCGTCGATCTTTGCCCGGGTCAATGGCTACCTCAAGACCTGGAACGTCGACATTGGCGACCACGTGAAGGCCGGGCAACTGCTGGCCGAAATCGACACGCCGGAGCTCGATCAGCAACTGCTGCAAGCCAAGGCCGTGCTGGCTTCGGCCCAGGCCGACGAGTCGCTGGCACAGACCACCGCCAAGCGCTGGCAGGCAATGCTTTCGTCGGACTCGGTGTCGCGCCAGGACGTGGATGAGCGCACCGGCGACCTGACTGCCAAGCAGGCCAAAGTGGTCGCGGCCAGGGCCAACGTCGACCAGTTGGTTGCCACCAAGGGCTTCCAGCGCTTGACTGCGCCGTTCGCCGGCGTGGTCACTGCACGCTCCACCGATGTGGGGGCGTTGATCAGTGCCGGTGGTGCCACTGGCAAAGAGCTGTTCGCGGTCTCTGACGTCAGCCGCCTGCGGGTGTATGTGCAGGTGCCGCAGTCGTCGGCGCCGCAGATCCAGGTGGGCACCGTGGCGCGTCTGAGCGTGCCGGAGTATCGCGGTGAAACCTTCAACGCCAAGGTGATCGCCACTGCCGATGCGGTGAACGCCGCGTCCGGCAGCACCCTGGTGCAACTGTTGGTGGAGAACCCCGGCAGCCGCCTGTTGCCGGGCGGCTACACCAGCGTGCAGTTCACCTTGCCGGTGCAGACCGACGTGCTGCGCTTGCCTGCCAGCGCCCTGGTGTTCGATGACAAGGGCATGCGCGTGGCCACCCTAGACGCGAATAATCATGTGCACTTCAAGACCGTGACCATCGTCCGGGACTTCGGTGACAGCGTGGAAATCGGCAGCGGCCTGGTCGCCACCGACCGCGTGATCGACACCCCGCCCGACGGCCTGGCCGACGACGATTCGGTGCAACTGGCCGCCAATCCCGTGGAGGCCAAACCCCATGGCTAAGCGCACTTGCCTGGTATTGGTCGCGACCCTGGGCCTGGGCGCCTGCCATCTTGCGCCGCCGCTGGACGTGCCGGAGGTACCCATTGCCGCGCAGTTCCATACCCAGGGACCGTGGACCGTCGGCACGCCGAACGACCAGGCGAGTCGCGACGGTTGGTGGCACATCTACAAGGACCCGCAACTGGACGCGATGGAGCAGCAGTTGCTGCAAAGCAACCCGGACTTGAGCGCGGCACTGGCTCACTATTCCCAGGCCCAGGCGTTTTTGGCCCAGGCGCAATCCGGGCTGTTTCCAAAGCTGATCGGTTCCAGCAATGCCCAGCGCATTCGCCAGTCGGACACCCGGCCACTGCGCTCGGCCAGCCCGCCGAATGTTTACGATTCCGGGACAGTGGGGGTAGAGCTGGACTATGAAGTCGACCTCTGGGGCCGTGTGCGCGACACCGTTGCCGCCGGCACCAGCGACGCCCAGGCCGCCAAGGCCGACCTGGCTTCGGTGCGTCTGAGCTTGCAGGCGCAATTGGCCGACAGCTACATCCGCCTGCGTGGCATCGACCGGCAAGACCAGTTGCTGCAGGAAACCAGCGATGCCTATGCCAAGGCTTTGAGCCTGACCGAAGGCTTGCACGGCGGCGGTATCGTCTCCGGGCTGGACGTGGCGCGGGCGCGTACCCAACTGTCGACGGTCAAGTCGCAGCTGAGCCAGAATTTGGTGCAGCGTGCAGTGCTTGAACACTCGATAGCGGCGATGCTGGGTGAGTCCGCATCGACCTACGCGATTGCCCCAAGCGTCGCGGATATCGCCTTGCCCGGCGTGCCCACCGGTGTACCGTCTACGCTGTTGCAGCGTCGGCCGGACATCGCCGCTGCCGAGCGCCGGATTGCCTCGGCCAATGCACGCATAGGGGTGGCGAAAGCCGCCTGGTTCCCGGCCCTTACCCTGAGTGCCCAGGGTGGTTTCCAGAGTGATGAGTTCGCGCACTTGTTGAGCGCGCCCAACATTTTCTGGGCAATTGGCCCGTCGCTGGTGGGGACGATTTTTGACGGCGGCGCGCGCCAGGCCGGGGTGGACAGTGCCAAGGCGGCAACAGATGAAGCCGCAGCCAAGTATCGTGGTGTAGTGTTGACCGCGTTCGAGCAGGTGGAGAACAACCTGTCGATCATCTCCGGGCTCGACACCGCCCTGGTTGACCAGCGCGATGCGGCGGCAGCCGCGCAGTACGCCGAGGACTTGTCCCTGGCACGCTATCGCCAGGGTGGCGCGGCGTACCTGGACGTGGTGACGGCGCAGGTAGCGTCGTTGCAGGCACAGCGCACGGTGCTGGATCTGCAGACTCAACAGTTAAGCGCCAACGTAGGGCTGATCAAGGCATTGGGTGGCGGCTGGAATATGGCCCAACTGACCCAAAAGAACCTGTAGGAGCGAGCGTGCTCGCGAAGGTCGTCGACCACAACGCGGGCATCCTGAAAGAACACGGCGCCCTCGAGTTTTTCGCGAGCAAGCTCGCTCCTGCCGTTAGTTGTTGTGAACATTGAATCCAAGGAGTAGTGGCATGACTGATTACGTACCGCCAAAAGTCTGGACCTGGAAGACCCAAAACGGCGGCACCTTCGCCAGCATCAACCGGCCCATTGCCGGCGCGACCCACGACAAGGAATTGCCGGTAGGCCGTCATCCGTTGCAGCTGTATTCGTTGGCAACGCCCAATGGCCAGAAGGTCACGATCCTGCTGGAAGAGCTGCTGGCCCTGGGTCACAAGGGTGCCGAATACGATGCGTGGTTGATCAGGATCGGTGACGGCGACCAGTTCGGCAGCGGCTTCGTCGGGGTCAATCCGAACTCGAAGATTCCCGCGCTGCTGGACCGCAGCGGGCCCAAGCCGATTCGGGTGTTCGAGTCGGGTGCGATCCTGCAGTACCTGGCCGAGAAGTTCGGCGCGTTCCTGCCCACCGAACCGGCGGCCCGTGCCGAATGCCTGTCGTGGTTGTTCTGGCAGATGGGCAGCGCGCCGTACCTGGGCGGTGGCTTCGGGCATTTCTATGCCTACGCGCCGACCAAGATCGAATACGCCATCGACCGCTTCGCCATGGAAACCAAGCGCCAACTGGACGTACTGGACAAGCAATTGGCCGAGCACGAATACATTGCCGGGGATGAGTACACCATCGCCGACATGGCGATCTGGCCGTGGTACGGCGGCCTGGTGAAAGGCCGCTTGTATGAGGCGGGGGAGTTTCTCTCGGTGCAGGATTACAAGCACGTCGTGCGCTGGGCCAATGCCATCGAAGCGCGGCCGGCGGTGCAGCGTGGGCGCCGGGTCAACCGTGTGTCGGGCGAGCCGTCAGAGCAACTGCGCGAGCGGCATGACGCGTCGGACCTCGACTGACCCACCACACCCACCCTTGTGGCGAGGGAGCTTGCTCCCGCTGGGCTGCGCAGCAGCCCCAAAACCTGCGCCCACGTTCTACCTGAAAGAATGCGGGATGCTTATTGGGGCCGCTTCGCGGCCCAGCGGGAGCAAGCTCCCTCGCCACAGGTTTCTGCGGTGCTCTCACGCCTTTCCCATTTGGCAATCACCAGCGGTGCCAGGGCATTGCCCAGCACGTTCAACGCGGTGGTCGGCATTTCCATCAGGCGATACACCCCGGCGATGAAGGCGATGCCCTCCAACGGCAAGCCCGCACTCGCCAGGGTCGCCGACAGAATCACGAACATGAACCCCGGCACCCCGGCCGCGCCCTTGGATGTCAGTACCATGGTCACCACCAGCAGGGCCTGGTCGCCAAGGCTCAGGTCGATGCCATACAGCTGCGCCACGAACAGCGTGCCGATCCCCAGGAACAGCGACGCACCGTCCAGGTTGAACGAATACCCCACCGGCACCACAAAGCTCACCAGTGAAGGCGGCACGCCGTAGGTTTCGAGTTTCTTCATCAGTTGCGGCATCACCGCCGCCGAACTGGCGGTGGAGAACGCCAGAATCAGTTCGTCCTTGATATGTCGCATCAACGCAAACAGGTTGATCCCGCACAGCCGCGCGACCAGGTTGAGCACCACCAGCACGAAGAACGCAATCGACACGTAGCTGACCATGATCAGCTTGGCCAACGGCAGCAGCGAGCTGAACCCGAAGTTGGCCACGGTCACTGCGATCATCCCGAACACGCCGATAGGCGAGTAGGCCATGATCATCGACGTGACCTTGAACATCGCCTCCGACACCCCGCGCAGCAGGGCAATCACCGGGTCCTTGCGCTCGGCCGGCAAGCGCGAAACCCCGAGGCCAAACATCACCGCGAAGAACAGCACCGACAGCAGGCTGCCCTGGGCCATGGCGTTGATGACGTTGTCCGGAATGATCCCGACAATGATCTGCCCCAGGCTGTGGCCGCCGCCGGCGCTGCTGGTGGGCAAGGTCACGGCACTCGCTTGCAGGCTGGCCAGTTCGGTACCGGCGCCCGGCTTGAGCAGGTTGCCCATCACCAGCCCGACGATGATCGCCAGGGTGGTGATGCAGAAGAAATAGCCCAGGGACTTGACCCCGATGCGTCCCAGGGATTTACCGTCACCGTGCCCGGCAATGCCCACCACCATGCAGGCAAACACGATGGGCACGACGATCATCTTCATCAGCTTGATAAAGATATCGCCCGCCGGTTGCAGCAGGTTGTCCACCAGCCACGGCCGGGATTCGGGAAAACGGTGCAGCAGGGCGCCGATGGCGATGCCGGCGAGCAAGCCGATCAGGATTTGCCAGACCAGCGCGATGCGGGGCTTGTGCATGGGAATGCCTCATTTATATCAATGATTATGAGTGTTGTTCTAGGCAGTCAATGAGCGGCCATCCCTGGCCGCCGGGTGGGGCGGAAACCGTCAGCGCAATCGATGGCACGCTTCATTCAGGCGACGGCAACCTTCTTCAATCACGTCAAGCGAGCTGGCGAAAGACAGGCGGATATACGGCGACATGCCGTACGCCGCGCCGCTTACGGTGGCCAGGCCGTGTTCCCGCAGCAGGTGTTCGGCCAGCTGGGTGTCACTGTCGATCCGCTCGCCGTGGGCGGTGGTCTTGCCCATCAGCCCGGCGACGTTGGCGAACACGTAGAACGCGCCATCCGGTGGCGTGAAGCTCACGCCGGGAATGTCTTCAAGCAGGCCCAACATGCGTTTGCGACGTTGCTGGTACACCTCGCGCATCCCGGCGATGGGCGCCTGATCGCCAGCGAAGGCGGCCACTGCGGCAGCCTGGCTGAGAGAGCTGGGGCAGGTGGTGGTTTGCGAGAGCAGCTTGGCAATGGCCGCGATCAGCCAGGCCGGGCCGGCACCGAAACCCAGGCGCCAGCCGGTCATGGCGTAGCCCTTGGAGGCGCCGTTGACGATCAGCGTGCGCGGCTTCAGGTCCGGTGCGAGTCGGGTCAGGGAAACGTGGCGGGCATCGTCGTAGACGAAGTGCTCGTAGATCTCGTCCGCCATGATCAGCACATGGGGATGGCGCCGCAGCACCGCGGCCAGGGCCAGCAGTTCGGCCTCGTTGTACACCGCGCCGCTGGGGTTGTTCGGGCTGTTGAGGATCACCCATTTGCTGCGCGGGGTGATCGCTTGTTCCAGGGCCTGAGGCGACAGTTTGAACCCCAGTGACTCGTCGCCGGGAATGATCACCGGCGTCGCGTCATTCAGCCGTGCGATGTCCGGGTACGACACCCAATACGGCGTGTGCACGATGACTTCGTCGCCGCGATTCAGGGTCGCCGCCAGGGCGTGATAAATGATGTGCTTGCCACCGCACCCGGCAATCACTTCGTCCAGCCCATAGTCCAGCTGGTTATCGCGCTTGAGCTTGAGGCAGATCGCCTGGCGCAGGGCGAGGGTGCCGCTGGTGGCGGTGTAGTGGGTGTCGCCACCGTGCATCGCGGCGCTGGCTGCTTCGAGGATATGCGCGGGTGTATCGAAGTCCGGCTCGCCCACGGTGAAGTTGACGATGTCCCGGCCCTGGGCGCGCAGTTCGCTGACCAGTGCATTGGCGGCGATGCTCGGGGAGGGCGCGATGCCCAGCACCCGGTCGGACAGAAAGGCAGTGCTCATGATGACTCTCCTCAGCCTGCCAGTCCGGCCTGTTGCAACACCTTGTCGATCCAGCTCTGGCGCACTGCACCGCTGGCGATTTCGGCTTTGACTTGCTCTTCATGGGCCGCGTGTTGCGCGGCCTTGCGCAGCACTTCGGCGGCGTCGGCCTGGGAGAAGGCGACCAGGCCGTCTTCGTCACCCACCAGCACATCCCCCGGGTTGATCAGCATGCCGCCGATGGACACCGGCACATTCACCTCGCCCGGGCCGGTCTTGTAGGGGCCGCAATGCACCACGCTGCGGGCGTAGCAAGGGGTGTCCTCGAAGCTCGCGACATCGCGAATCGCCCCGTCAATCACAAACCCCACGCAGCCGCGTTGCTGGGCGTAGAGCTTGACCAGTTCGCCGATCACCGCGTTGTTGGTGTCGCCCTGGGCGTCCACCACCAGCACGTGGCCCGGCTCCAGCATGCTCAGGGCCTTGTAGATCAGCAGGTTGTCGCCGGGGCGGGTTTTCACCGTGAGCGCGGTGCCCACCAGCTTGCCGGTGCGGTTGTAGCGGTTCAGCCCACGGGCGCCGATGTGCCGGCCGAGGTTGTCGCTGATGTGCGGGGTGACCACGTGAGTGAAGGCTTCAAGCACTTCGGCGCAAGCCAGAGGTGGGTTGGGGAGGATGCGGGAACCGGGCAAGGACATGGCTGTAACTCCGATTGATCTTATGGGTCTGTGGCTAGATCTTAGGAGTGATGAACATACAGTTTTAGCGATATTTTATTATCTGATAGGATCGCTTTTTCTCATGGGAGATGGCCGATGATCACGTTCAAGCAAATCGACGCGTTGTACTGGATTGCCGAGCTGGGCAGTTTCGAGGCGGCGGCGAACAAGCTGAACATGTCGCAGTCGGCGATTTCCAAGCGCATCCAGGAGTTGGAAGAAACCTTCGATGTGGAGATTTTCGACCGCAGCAAACGCAATGCGCGGTTGACGGAAAAGGGCGCCGAGTTGCTCGACTACGCCAAGGACCTGCTGGAGCGTCGTGACTACATGCTGGAGCGGGTCAGCACCCGTGAAGTGCTGGTGCGCAGGTTTCGCCTGGGGGTGACGGAATTGACGGCTTTCACCTGGTTGCCGGCGCTGGTGGAGGCGTTGCGCGAGGCCTATCCCAAGGTGCAGATCGAGCCGTCGGTGGAGTTGAGCAGTGAGCTGTTTCGCAAGCTGGAGAGTGATGAGCTGGACCTGGTGATCGTGCCTGATGCCTACAGTGATTCGCGCTTCCTGAGTACGCCGCTGGGCAGTGTGGAAAACGCCTGGATGTGCGCACCGGGGTTGGTCAGCGAGGCTGATCCGGTGGGGCTTGAGGCATTGGCCGGGTATACGGTGTTGACCCAGGGTTCGCACTCGGGGACGGGGCTGATTTATGAGCGCTGGTTGGCAGCGCATGCTGTGCAGATGCCGCGCAAGTTGACCAGTCATAACCTGTTGGTGCAGGTCGGGCTGGCGCTGTCGGGGGTGGGGGTGAGTTATTTGCCCAAGGGGTGTTTGTCGCATTTGATCGAGCGCGGGGAGCTGCGCGCGCTGGTGACGGAACCGGCGCTACCGAGGGTTGGGTATGTGGCGTTGCATCGCGGGGATCGGCAGTTTGGCTTGAACCAGAATGTGGCGCACTTGGCGGTGCAGTGTTGTGATTTTTCGCGGTTGTTGTTTTGAGTGTATATCCGTTATTTAGGTAACGGCTACTTAGGGTTCCGCTCTTACAGCGGGTCACTTTTGAAAAGCGTGTACGGACCGGACACATGGTGGACACATGTGCGGGGACATGGTTGACACATTATGAACCGTAATCAGGCTGTTTCACGTCGATCGTTCGCAAAAAATGATGGCAGAAATAGACGTCAAATAGCCCGTCACTCTCAGTGTTGGGACGTAGTGCGATGTGATGTCCGGCCAGGCCTTTGGCGATCCTGAAATAGCGCTTCTGAAACTTAAATCGGCTGTGATAAACCTTGGCCTTTAAATCGTCCGGCCCGTACTCAAACGCCAAAAGCGTCTCCGGATAAGCCCAGGGGCTTTCTCGGTATCGGTCCATTGGAACCTTGTAACCCAGGGCTTGATGAGGGCGTTGATGGTTATAAACCTCTCGCCATTGATCGAGATTTGTTTGCGCTTCTGCAAGCGTCCGAAAATGGCGGCCATTGAGCACTTCAGCCTTGAGTGACCGATGAAATCGTTCGATTTTCCCATTGGTTTGAGGGTGGAAAGGCCGACTGAAACTTACTCTGATACCTAGGCGAACGAGCCAGATACTCAGTTCCGTGATCTCCCCCGGATTACGCGGAGAGCCCCATGGGGGCCCGTTATCGACGTTGATGCGAGCTGGTAAACCGTAGCGCCGAAAAACCGCGATCAACTGCTCCTGTACCGTGGCTGTGCGCTCGTTGGCACAGGCTTTGATTGCCAAGTTGAAACGAGAATGGTCGTCCAAAACAGTTAGCGGATGGCATCGGCCTTGTTGCGTTGGGAAATGCCCTTTGAAATCCATCTGCCAAAGATCATTGGGCGCGTCGTGTTCAAACCTCAACCTTGCTGCCTGTAACTCTTTCGGGACCGTTTGAACCAAACCATGGCGATGTAAGACATTGGTGACAGTGCTAGGAGCGATACGCTTATCTAACAGATTGCTGATCGTGCGGCCGCCCCAGGCTGGATGCTCCCGCCTAATTGCCAAGACTTCAGTCTCCAGCGCGGGCTCGGTAAGTTTTGGGCTAGTGGCTGGCCTGCGGGATTTCTCCAGCAGACCTTGCTGGCCTTGTTCTTCGTAGCGACCGAGCCACTTGTACGAGGTTTGGGGACTGATACCGAACCGTCGACACAGTTCTCGTTTATTGCTGCCGGGTTGCCGGGCTAAGGCAACGAACTCTTTTTTCAGGCTCATGGCGTCTCTCGTATTCCAGGGCATGATGGTTTTCCGGCGTAGTTAGCTCGCCGAAAAGTGTCAACCATGTCCCCGTACACCCGTCAACCATGTGTCCGGTCCGTACAAAAAGCGCAAAAGTAACCAAAACGCTCTGCCCCGCCTGTCGGCACCTCGCCTAGGCTCGGTGTTCCCTCACTCCGGCACCACTCCGCGGGCCGCCGCGACGGGCCATCCATGGCCCGGCGCGGCTAAACCGGCAGGACGCCGGTTTAGCCGCGACGGGGCAGGGACGCCCCGTCGCGGCGGCCCGCTTCGTGCTGCCGGAGCTGAGGGCACACCGAGCCCAAGCGAGGTGCCGAGTGGTGGGGCAAGAGCGTTTTGCTTACTTTTGCGCTTTTCAAAAGTGAGCCGCTGTAAGAGCGGAACCAATAGTAGCCGTAACAAAACCAACGGATATGCCCCCAATCACCGCCCCCAACGCCATATGCCTGACGCCCCGAACCGCTGAGTGAGCCGTTGTTGGCCTACCAGCGGTGAGTCACCGAACTCGTACTGTTTGCCTTAGGTGGGCACAAACACTTGCCCGGCCTTGCTCACACCCGCTACCGGGAAGAACGATTCGCTGTAGCTCAGGTACGGTGCCAGGCCGTTGTCAGCCTTGTACACCAACCCTGCGCGCGAGGTGGTGGCCTCGTCGAACTTGATCTGGTCCTGGAAATACACGCCTTTTTGCAGGGAGTCGATCTGCGAACCACGGTCGGTATTCGGTGATCGGTTGACCACGACCGGCTGGTTGTTGATGGAGTTCGCAAGGTGCAACGACGGAGCATTGCCACGGAAGTTGTGGGCGGTGTGCGTGGAATGAAAGCAAGCACGGGCCAGGTAGGACCCCTATATTTATGCGGCCCTTGCTGATAAATAGAGCGGGTGAGCCCCCAAGCAGATACCCGGTGTAATCCATCATGAAACGCCATTTCGAAGATTTGCAGCTGGGCAGCATCGAGCTGTTCTGCCTGGCCGCCGAGGCCAGCAGCTTTACCGCCGCCGCCCAGGTGGCAGGCGTGACCCCGGCGGCGGTGAGCCGCAGCATCTCGCGGTTGGAAGAGCGCCTGGGCTCCCGGCTGTTTGTGCGCACCACCCGCAGCATCCGCCTGACCGATGGCGGCCGGACATTTTTCGAGCAATGCCGCCAGGCGCTGACGCAACTGGTGGAAGCCCAGCAGGAAATGATGGGCGCGCAATCGGTGCCGTCCGGGCTGTTGCGCATCAGCATCCCGACCACCTACGGCCATCACCGGATCCTGCCGCTGCTGCCGAAATTCCGTGCGCTGTACCCGCAAGTCAGCGTGGATATCCACATCAGCAACCGCAACATCGATTTCGTCGCCGAAGGTTATGACCTGGCCATTCGCGTGCGGGCCCAGCCGGACTCGACGCTGATTGCGCGGTTGCTGGAAGACGCCAGGCTGGTGGTGGTCGCGACGCCGTCATACCTGAAGCGTGCCGGCACGCCCCAGGCCCTGGAGGATTTGCCGAACCATGAGTGCATCCAGTACGAATTGCCGAGCAACGGGCGGCGCATTTCCTGGCTGTTCCAGGTGGATGGCAAGGAGCGGGAGTTTGCCGGGGAAGCAGGCTACAGCTGCTCTGACGACGTGCTGGGTGGCGTAACCCTGGCCAAGCACGGCGCGGGGTTATTCCAGACCTACAAGTTCATCGTCGAGGAGGAATTGGCCAACGGCAGCCTGGTGGAGGTCTTGCAGCCTTACGGCGGGCGCTCACGGCCGTTTACCTTGCTGTATCCCCATGGCCGCTATGTGCCCCATCGGGTGCGGGCGTTTGTGGATTTTCTGCTGGAGCATCGCGCCGAATGGGCGGCGCTGTAGCGGCGGATAAGTCCCAGGTCAGCATCAGTTGGCCAATGGCAGTATCGATGGCATCAGCGTCGACGCCATCCCGGGCCAGGATCGACACACCCTGCAGAAAACTGTCGTAGACCGTGGCCATGGCACGTGCATTGGTCTCGGCCGGTAACTGGCCTGCGCGGATGCCGCGCTCGACACAATGCACGATGCCCGCCCGTGTGCGCTCTCGCGAATGGGTCAGCCCATGGGTGACTTGTGCGTTCTCGGGGGAGGGCGCGCTCATCACGCCCAGGGCTACCATGCAGCCTTTGGGATGCCCCTCTTCACACTGCATGCGTGCCGATTGGCGCAACGCCGTCTCGATGGCCTGGCGCGGTGGCAGGCTGTCATCCCAGAGGCATTCGGTGACCTGGGCGAACGTCGCCAGATAACGCTGCACGCACTCCTGGAACAGCGCGTCCTTGGAGCCGAACGCCGCGTAGAAACTTGGCGCAGAGATGCCGCCGCCCAATCCGGCTTTCAACTGGCTCAGGGACGTCGCGTCGTAACCGTGCTGCCAGAACAGGTGCATGGCCTGTTCCACGGCCTGATCGCGGTCGAAGGTGCGGGGGCGGCCCATCTGTGCCATGTGGAAATCCTCTCGGGTGATGAGATAAATACTAGTCGATACATAAGTCGTTGACAACGCTGCGTGGGTCGCCCAACATTTATATCGATCGGTATTTAAGTCCTCTCGCTCAAGGAGTTTCCCTGTGACCCCCTCAACCACCTTATCGGCAGACGCCGTTCCCGACCGCTTGCCCGTCGGCGCCTTGCTCGCCCTGGCCATGACCGGTTTCATCTGCATCGTCACCGAAACCCTGCCGGCGGGCCTGTTGCCGCTGATCAGCGATGGGCTGGGAGTTTCAGCGTCCATGGCCGGGCAGATGGTCACCGCGTATGCGCTGGGCTCGGTGCTGGCGGTGATCCCGCTGACCATCGCGACTCGCGGCTGGCGGCGACGCAATGTGCTGCTGCTGACCATCGTCGGTTTTCTGCTGTTCAACTCCATCACGGCGCTGTCCTCCCACTACGGGCTGACGCTGTTGGCGCGGTTCCTCGCCGGGATGGCGGCGGGGCTGGCCTGGAGTTTGTTGGCCGGCTATGCGCGGCGCATGGTAGAGCCACATCAGCAGGGCAAGGCGTTGGCGCTGGCCATGGTAGGAACGCCGATTGCCCTGTCACTCGGCGTACCGCTGGGCACCTGGCTGGGTGGGCTGGTGGGCTGGCGCACCACGTTCGGGATCATGTCGGCACTGACCCTGGTGCTGATTGTCTGGGTGCTGGTGAAAGTGCCGGATTATCCCGGCCAGTCGGCCCATCAGCGCATGCCGTTGCGCAAGGTGCTGACCACGCCGGGTGTGCGGCCAGTGCTGGCGGTGGTGATCTCATGGATGCTCGCCCATAACATTCTCTATACCTACATCGCGCCGTTCGTGGCTCCGGCGGGCTTGGTGGACCGTGTGGATCTGGTGTTGTTGGTGTTTGGTATAGCGGCGCTGCTCGGGATTTGGGTCACTGCCCGGTTGGTGGATGTGGCGTTGCGCAAGACGGTGCTGGTCAGCCTGGCGGGCTTTGCGGCGACGTGTTTAGCGTTTGGTTTTCTGGCGCAGGTGCCGGGCGTTATTTACCTCGGCGTGGCGGTGTGGGGCTTGAGTTTTGGCGGCGCTGCGACGTTGCTGCAAACCGCGTTGGCGGACGCAGCCGGGGATGGTGCGGACGTGGCGCTGTCGCTGAATGTGGTGGCCTGGAACAGCGCGATTGCCGGAAGCGGCGTGGTGGGTGGCGTGTTGCTGGATACCTGGGGCGTGGCGTCTTTCCCATGGGCAATGTTGGTGTTGCTGGCGGTGGGCTTCGCGATTGTGTGGTGCGCGCGACTCCATGGCTTCAAGCCGGGGCACCGGGCCCACGGTAAACCTGTGGTTGGCGGGCACTGATATTTCCAAAGTCTTTGGAAAAACCGCTTCTAACATCAGACAAATCTTAAAATAACCTGCTGCTCGGCCGATATCCCGGGGCATAGGCTTTATCACCCCCGGGAGTATCGGCATGCGCATCAAGAGAATGTCTGCAATCCATGTTGGCCTGTTGTTCAGCCTGTCCGGTGCCTGCATGGCCGCGAGCCCGGTGGGGCAGGGAGTCATCTCGTTTCACGGCAGCATCGTCGAAGCGTCTTGCACACCGCTCGCCGTGGCCAACGGGATGAAACTCAACAATTGCCCTACGTCCGCACGCGGCAGCGCCATCAGCGTGCGCAGTGTGCAACCGGTGGGCTCGGTCACGGCCCTCGACCACAGCGCCGTGAACGTGAAGCTGGTCGCCGACAGTGGCCGGGGAGACCGCTATTACCAGCAGCAATATGCGTTGGTGGATGGCCAAGGGAGGCCTGTGACGTCGGGGCAGTATCTGATTACATTAACGTCACCTTGAGAGATGGCAGTGGATCAACCCGATGAACCTGACTGGACACAACCTCGCGCTCCTGACTTCCCTCAGCGTCTTGCTTGAGGAGAGGAACGTCACGCGGGCGGCGGCGAAGCTCAACCTGACGCAGTCGGCGTTATCCGCGCAGTTGTCGCGGTTGCGTGACCTGTTCGGCGACCCTTTATTGATGCCTGCTCAGTCCGGAAAAGGCATGGTGCTGACAGCACGTGCCGAACATTTGCGTCAGCCGTTGCGCCAGGCGTTGCAGGTACTGGGGACGGTGGTCGGTGACCTTCCATGCTTTGATCCTGCCAAGTCGGACCGGACCTTTGTGATTGGGCGCGAACGATAACGCCGCTGCGATCGTCGCGCCCCGGCTGGTGCAGCTTGTGCAGGCTGCGAGTCCTGGGGGCATCCGGGTTTCGATACGTGCGATCGACCAGGTGTTGCTTGGCGATCAGTTGGAAAGCGGCGAGATTGACGTCGCGCTGGTATCACACAGCCGTATCGGGAACCTGTCGCACGAGTTGCTGCTGCAGGAAGAATTCAAGATGGCCCAGCGCGCCGATCACCCTCGCGGATCCGCGCCACCAACGCTGGAGGAATACCTGGGCCTGGAGCATGTGGTGGTGTCGGGTGCCGTGAACAGCTTTCACGGTTTTATTGATGATGTGCTCGCGCAGAAGGGGCGTGCGCGCCGTGTCGCGGTGTCGGTGCCTTACTACAGCATCGTTCCATTGCTGCTGCAGAACAGCGATTGTGTAAGTGTGCTTCCGTCCCGTTTCCTGAGCCGTTATGAGCGCTCGCTGGCGGCCCTTGCTCTGCCCCTCGAGGTGCGCGACTTCAGTTTGTTCTCTGCCTGGCATCCACGGTTCGACAAGGACCTGGCACATCTCTGGTTGCGCGAACAACTCAAGCTCTGCGTGCTTTCCTGACGACATCAGGCCCTGGCAGGTATCTACGCCACACATACCTGGCATGCGGAGTTTCGATTTCAACTATAAAAAACGCTTGAATAGGATGCCGCCGATTCCAACTGGAGAGCTGCACCATGACCAAGCTGACATTTACCCGCGTGTTGAATTACACGGCCCTTGCTGCTGCCCTGGCACTGGGAGCCATCGCGGCACCGGCGGTGGCAGTTGCCGCCGCGCCCCAAGTCAAAACCCAGGCCCCTGGTTACTATCGCACGATGCTTGGAGATTTCGAGGTCACCGCGCTGAGTGACGGCACCATCGATGCACCGTTCGACAAATTGCTGAATGAGCCGGCTGCCAAGACCACTACCGCACTGCGCAAGGCGTTCCTCGGGGTGCCCACCGAGACCTCGACGAACGCGTATCTCGTCAATACCGGCACTCGGCTCATCCTGATCGATACCGGCGCTGGTGCGCTCTTCGGGCCGACCCTGGGCAAGCTCGCGGCCAACCTGCAGGCAGCCGGCTACAAGCCGGAGCAGGTCGATGACATCCTTCTCACGCACATGCACCCGGACCACGTGGGTGGGCTGGTTGCCGAAGGGGTGATGGTGTTTCCGAACGCCACGGTACACGCCGACAAGCGTGACGCCGATTACTGGCTCTCGCCGGCGAGGCTGGAGCCTGCCTCGGCCGACGCCAACAGCTTCGTACCCGAGTTCGCGAAGGGTGCAATGGCTTCCTTGAACCCGTATATCGCGCTTGGAAAGTTCCAGCCTTTCCAGGGCAGCGGGGAGATCCTGCCGGGGTTCAAGGCGCTGTCCAGCTATGGCCATACCCTGGGGCACACCAGCTACCTGGTTGAGAGCAAAGGCCAGAAGATGATTGTCGCCGGTGATCTGATCCACGCCGGTGCCGTGCAGTTTGCCGACCCGTCGGTGACTATCGAGTTTGATACGGACAAGAAAGCCGCCACCACTGCCCGCGAGACCGTGTTCAGCCTGGCTGCGAAAGAGGGCGCGCTGGTCGGCGCGGCGCACCTCTCGTTTCCCGGCCTGGGGCATTTGCGTGGTCAGGGCGCCGCGTGGCAATGGGTGCCGCTGAATTACTCAACCGAACTGAAGTGACTCGCGATTAGTACGCTTCACGGGGAATCATGGAAATAAACTCCGACCTGAAGATACCTTCCATGACCTGCATGAAATCCGAGGCGAGCTTGGAGCGCTGCTGGTGACCCGGAAATACCATCGAAACCTCGAAGGGTATGTCCTGGTCCAGCGGTCTGAACGTAAGGCCCGGGTATTTCGAGTAGGAGGCGGTGAATGGATCACACACGGTGATGCCGAGCCCCCCGGACACCATTCCGCAGGCGGAGTGCGCGGCGGTGGTTTCAACGCTGGAGACGCCTGCAACACCCCGAGCCTCCATGGCTGATGTGATGCGTCGCTGCAAAGGATTGTTGGCGTTCAGGGTAATCAGGCGTCGCCCGTGCAAATCCTCCAGGGTCACCACGTCTTTGGTGGCCAACATATCGTTGGCCGGCATCACGCACACCGCGCTGATGGGTGGCAGGTTGATCACCTGGATCCCGGGATATTCCCCTGAAGGAATCTGCACAAAACCAATATCGATCTGGTTGGCAGACGTCAGTTCCAGGATGCCCACC
The DNA here is from genome assembly GCF_030815935.1 of Pseudomonas sp. W2I6. Taxonomy (NCBI): domain Bacteria; kingdom Pseudomonadati; phylum Pseudomonadota; class Gammaproteobacteria; order Pseudomonadales; family Pseudomonadaceae; genus Pseudomonas; species Pseudomonas sp. W2I6. The sequence goes on from NZ_JAUSXJ010000001.1 coordinate 1,335,753, forward strand.
GAGTTGCGCACATCCAACGAGGTTCTGACCTCGGGGTGCTTTCGCGCGAATCGGCATACCCCCTCAGCCACCACACTGAGCCCCAGCGTGCTCATTGAACTGATCCTCAATGTGCCGGTGCGCAGCGTCACAAGGTCCTCTGCAACCCGCTCGATGCGTTCTATGCCTTGATAAAACTTGTCCACCTCCGCGTACAACACCTGTGCTTCCGCCCCGGGAATGAGGCGATTGCCTTCACGGCGAAACAGTCGAAGGGAAAGGACAATTTCGAGGTCGCGGATGAGCCGGCTGATGGCCGGTTGACTGACCTGAAGTGCCTCGGCGGCGATAGTCATGCTTCCGGTGAGCATGACCGCCCTGAAAGCTTCCAATTGGCGAGGATTGAGTTTCATTGTGGCTCTCGATCGAATGTTGGAGGGCGCATTTTTGCGAGCGTATAACATTTTGTTATGTGCGTCCAACCTGTTACCGGTTTGCTATAAGCATGTAACGGCGCGATGATTTAGTTGCGTGGTTTTACCAAAGAAAAGCAGTTCCCGTTATTAATATCGGGTGCCGCTTAAGTAAAAATAAAAAAGAGGATAGCGCGTGCTGAATTATACCGTCCGCAGGTTGTTACTTCTGCTTCCGATGCTGCTGGGAGTCTCCATTGTGGTCTTCCTGGTCATGCACTTTATTCCGGGAGATCCTGCGCAGCTGGCAGCAGGTCCGGATGCAACAGCGGAAGATGTTGCGCAAATAAGGCAAAACTACGGATTGGATAAGCCGCTAATCAATCAATACCTTATTTATGTCAGGAAAGTTGTCGTGGGTGATTTTGGCGAGTCATTCCAGACATTCACGCCCGTGCTCGAAGGTATAGCCAGAACTCTTCCCGCCACGATTGAACTGACCGCTGCCGGAATGTTGCTTGCCGTCATCATTGGTGTTCCCCTCGGTATTGCGGCCGCTTTGAAGCCCAGAGGCTTCCTTGATAGTTCGCTGACCACCGTTGCAGTTCTGGGCATATCAATGCCTGGCTTCTTTCTGGGACTGATATTGATGCTGATCTTTTCAGCCAACCTCGGATGGTTGCCGCCGACCGGCAGAGGCGGGCTGCAATACCTGATATTACCGGCCTTGACACTTGGTTTGCCGTATGTTGCAACTTTTTCACGGCTGGCCCGATCCACCATGATGGATGTGCTGAGGGAAGATTATATTCGTACTGCCTATGCGAAAGGTGTACCGAGTTACAAGGTAGTACTCAAGCATGCACTTTCCAATGCGGCCATTCCATTGGTGACAGTATTCGGTATGGACTTCGGCCGGTTACTGGGTGGCGCGGTTATTGTCGAGACAGTATTTGCCTGGCCGGGAATGGGGCGGCTCTTGATTGATGCAATCATGGCTCGGGATATTTATGTCGTCCAAGGCACAGTTCTTGTGTTTGCCGCGGTGGTGGTAATTATCAACTTAATGGTGGATTTGGTTTATGGCGTCCTCGACCCTCGCGTCACTTACAACTGAGGCCGATATGAAACTTCCGAAAAAATATCGGTTGGGCTTTGTCAGTTTCCTTATTTCCAATAAGCGCTGGTTCGCGTTTGCTTCATTGATCGTGATCCTGGTGATGGTTGCTGCGGCGATAGCTGCCCCTTTGTTGTTTGATTGGGATTCGGTCACCAAGATCAACTTATCAACGTCCCTTGTCGAGCCCGGTGCAAGTTCCTGGCTCGGCACGGACCAATTGGGCCGTGACTTGTTGGGTCGAGTCGTGTGGGGGGCACGAATTACGCTCACCGTCGCAGTTTCAAGTGTCAGCATTGCGATGGTCATTGGCATCGCTTTAGGTGCGGCGTGTGGCTATTACAACGGCGCCATCGCCGGGGTGGTGATGCGGGTCATGGACTCGATGATTGCATTTCCCCGGACACTGGTTGCCATTCTGGTCATCACGGTGGCGGGCAACAGCATAGTAAGCCTGACACTGGCCATCGCCATTTCAACGATCCCGATTTACGTGCGTTTCTTTGCCGGGCCGGTCATGGCATTGAGAAACCGCGAGTTTGTATTGGCCTCCAAGTCGATTGGCGTCAGCGATCTGCGGCTGCTGCTGATACATATCCTGCCGAATATCGGTTCGCTGGTCATTATCCAGGCCACCGTCTCGCTGGCTGAAGCAATCCTCATTGGTTCCGGGCTCAGCTTTCTGGGGCTTGGCCCGCCGCCGCCCACCCCGGAGTGGGGCTCGATGATTGCCGAGTCGCGGCCGTTATTGACCACCCATCCCTACGTATTGATTGCGCCCGGATTTGCACTGGTTTTGACCATATTGAGTTTCAACATTGTGGGGGATGCGTTGCGAGACTATATCGACCCGAAATCACGTAACGCATTAATGAGTTCGGCGCGGTTAAACACGCCCTGTGTGTCCACCAGAATTATCAAGCGAGAAAGATTATGCGGCGTCTGAATTGCCTGGAAGTATTGATACGGAGTTTCGCTGTTGTCGGCATCCTTGGACTGTCGGCGGGCCTATCGTTTGTTGCCAACGCCAAAGACCTGAAGAAGCTGACATTCGTTCAAGGCGCTGATATCGATACCCTGGACCCAGCGATTTCGCGCAGTGTGCCTTCCTATAACGTGATTAATCACCTGTTTAATCGGTTGGTCGCATGGGACGGTCACGGGCATAACACGTTTGTAGCTGATTTGGCGCAGTCATGGTCAAGGTCCGAGGATGGACGGCAATGGATTTTTATCCTGAAACCGGGAATTACCTTTCATGACGGCACGGCGTTTGATGCTGCAGCGGTGAAGTTTAACCTGGACCGAATCATGAACCCCAAGCTCGGTTCTCCGCACCGGTCCTACTATGCGGATATAGCTTCGGTGGATGCGCTAGCGCCGAATGAGTTACGCATCACCACAAAAAATCCGTCACCCACAATGTTGGAGTTACTGGCAAAAGAATCTTCGTCAATCAGCAGTCCGGCCGCTGTCGTTAAATATGGACGGGCTTATGGGCACCATCCCGTCGGTACCGGGCCCTACGTATTTGATAGTTGGATACCCAACGACCAGGCCGTTATTCATAAGAACAACGCTTTTTATGGAACAACGGCAAAACCGGAAACCATCGTGTTCCGTCCGGTCAGGGAAGATTCTTCCCGAGTCATAGAGCTGCGAACGAACAATGCGGATATCGCGGCAAATTTATCGCCCGAGGCGGCTATTGAATTAAAGGAACTGAATAAATCCACCTTGCTGCGGGTACCCAGCACATTCCAGGTGTTCTTTGAAATGAACCTGACCAAACCGCCCTTTGATGACCCGCGCATACGGAGGGCGGTGAGTATGGCGATTGATCGCCAGGCATTGGTCGACAAAGTGTTGTTGGGATATGGAAAAGTACCCACTGGCCCATTTCCGGAGGGTACGCAAGCCCGACGTGAATTCCCTCCGGTGAAGTACGACCCTGATGCGGCAAGAAAAATAATTAACGAGGTATATCCAGGCGGTTATCCAGGCACCGTAGTTATATGGACCCCGGCGGGACGCTATACCAAAGATCGCCAGGTCTCGGAAGTTGTCCAAGGCTATCTTAACGCCGTGGGGCTGAAGACCGAGTTTAAGGTATGGGAATGGGCAACGTATCAAAAGAACTTGTATCGCCCCGAGCCGGGCAAGGGCACGGGCAAAGGTAGCAATGACGCAAACATGTGGTTACTGGGAACGGGCATATCTGACGCGGATATTCGTTTGCGTCGAAAGTTGTCCAGCGGCGACCCGCAGAATCTCACGGGTTACAGCAACCCTCAGGTAGACAAATTACTTCAGTTGGCCTCGCGTGAACTGGATGAAAAAACACGCATGTCCTATTACGGCCAGATTCAGCAGATTCTATGGGAACAAGACCCGGACAATCTGCCGCTGTTTGACCAGGAGCAAATAATTGGTGTGCGTAAAGCGTTGAATGGCCTGGATGTCGATTATGAAGGGACCATCGATTTGACGAATGTAGAACTTATTGAGCGGTGATTTAAATGTCGAATTTACATGCCAACGAAACACTGTTAACCGACGCTCGCCTGAGTGCTCCTCCCGCTGAACGCATGGTCAAGTACCATGATATTCCGGCACTTGAGACCGAGAAACGTCAGTTTCACGAGTTTGTCGAAGTGGACCTGGCGCACACCGTGATGCTGGTTGAACAGCAGATTCTTTCTGTGTCGGTCGGGCAAGCCATCCTCGCGGAGCTGCGGTTGATTCGGGACATGGTTCCCGCCGACTTCCCGTTTGATGTAAAGAAAGGCAGCTTCCTGCTTCAGGTTGAATCGTACCTTTTCTCCCGGATCGGCGAAGACTCGGCCGGGCAGATGCACACCGGCCGCAGCCGGATAGACCAAGGGGCAACGGTACGCCGCCTGTACGACCGCAAGCGCATCCTGGCGGTGCTGGACCGTATCAATGAGTTCCAGGTGGCGTTGATTCAGAAGGCCTCCACGCATTCGGGCACCATCATGCCCGGCTACACCCATATGCAGCATGCCCAGCCCTGGGTGTTCGGCCACTACCTTTTGAGTTTTACGTCGAGGCTGCACGACAGCTTCAGCCGCTTGATGCACGCTTACACCCGGGTCAATCGCAACCCCCTTGGTGCCGTCGGCCTGGCCGGCACGTCCTGGCCGCTGGACCGTGGGCGCACCACGCACCTGTTGGGGTTCGACAGCCTGGTAGAAAACTCCAAGCTGGGCCGCGAAGCATGGTACGCAGCAGAGACGATTGGCGCATTGTCCTTTGTCATGGCCGACCTGAACGATCTGGCAACCGACCTGCATATCTGGTCGAGCGTCGAATTTGGAACGGTGGAAAGCCACGACGGCTATTGCGGCACCAGCAGTATTTTCCCGCAGAAGAAAAACCCCAGCGGCTTGGAAACCATCAAGAAAGCTGCAGGTGGATCGGTGACCTGGCTCAGCACGGCCCTGGCCACTTTCCGGTCCGAAGGCACCGGCGACCAGGCGATGCGCGACCTGCCGTTGATCCATGATGCGCTGGCCACCACCGAAGGCATGTTGGACCTGTTTACCGGCATCATTGAAACCCTGGTGGTGCATGAGGACCGGATGACAGCCCTGCTCTCCGGGAGTTGGTGCACCGCCAGCAACCTCGCCGATGTGATCGTTCGGGACCGGGGCATCTCTTTCCGCCAGGTCCACCACATCGTGGCCCGCCTGGTGCGTAACTGCCTGTACGAGGGCGTGGCTCCTGCCGGGGTGACCGGCGCCGCACTGGATCAAGCCAGCGTGGAAACTGTCGGCTCAACCCTGGGCTACTCGGATGCCCAGGTCCGCGATGCTTTGAACCCGCGCCGTTTTGTCGAGACCCGCACTTCCGCGGGCGGCGTCGGCCCGGACGAGGTCCGGCGATTATTGTCGATCGCCCAGAACGAACTGGAGCAGGACCGTGAGTGGGTTGCGCAGAGCCGGCGCAAGGTCGATCAATCCCGTGCCGACCTTGACGCGGCCATCTCGGCGATCGTCGATTAAAGGAGCGCCCCATGAACGAGAATTTGGTAGCCCGGGTGAAAAACCTGAGTGTCGGCTTCGGCACCAGAGGGCGCGAGACGCCGGTGGTGCGCGATGTGTCCTTCGAGGTGATGCGCGGTCAGACGCTGGCGATCGTGGGTGAGTCCGGCTCCGGCAAATCCGTCACCTCAATGGCGATGATGGGCCTGATCAAGCGCGCCGGCGGACGGGTGCTTTCGGGCTCGATGGAGCTGCAAACCAGGAATAACCAGATTGTCGACCTGGTGGCGGCGCCCGAGTCTGTCATGCGCACACTGCGGGGCTCGTCCATGTCGATGATCTTTCAGGAGCCCATGACTTCGCTGAATCCGGTCTTCAAGATCAGCGCGCAACTCATCGAAGGCATCTTGCTGCATCAGCGGTGCAGCCGTGCGCAAGCCGAAGCCCAGGCATTACGCATGCTGGACCTGGTGCGTATTCCGGATGCGAAGCAGGTCATGAACCGGTTTCCCCATGAGCTTTCCGGCGGCATGCGCCAACGGATCATGATTGCGATGTCGCTGGTCTGCGAGCCCACACTGCTGATCGCCGACGAGCCGACCACAGCGTTGGATGTGACGGTGCAGGCGCAGATCCTGCGGATTATCAAGGAGCTGCAAGATAGCCTGGCCATGGGTGTGATCTTTATCACCCACGATATGGGCGTGGTGGCGGAAGTCGCAGACCATGTGATGGTGATGAAGAAAGGCGAGACCGTTGAGCAAGGTCCGGCAAGGGCAGTGCTGCAGGAGCCCAGGCAGCCCTACACCCGGGCATTGCTGGCGGCTGTTCCAAAAATCGGCTCAATGCGTGGCACTCAACTTCCCGCAAAATTTGCCTTGATCGATGATGACGTCGCAGCGGGTGCAGAACCTGCGCCTGGCGTGGCCCCGGACTACCAGAGTCCGCCGGTGCTCAGAGTCGAGTCGTTGTCCATTCGGTACGACCTCAAAGGTGGTCTCCTCGGGAAGGTCCGGCGCCGTGTGCATGCCGTCGAAGGCATCGACTTTGATATCTACTCAGGTGAAACGCTGGCCCTGGTGGGCGAGTCCGGGTGCGGGAAATCCACCAGCGCTCGTGCGATTGCCGGGCTGATGCCGATACAGGGCGGGAATATCGTTTTCGGTGGCAAGAACCTTACGACGTTGAACAAGAGCGATATGAACTCGCTGCGCCGCGATATCCAGATGGTCTTCCAGGATCCCTATGCATCCCTGAACCCGCGTCTCACGATCGAGAACAGCCTGCTGGAGCCGCTGCATGTTCATGGCATTGCACATGGCGCGCAAGCACGAAAGCAGGTGCGAATATTGCTGGAGAAGGTGGGGCTGTCGGCGGAGCATGCACAACGCTATCCGCACGAGTTCTCGGGTGGGCAGCGACAGCGGATCTGCATCGCGCGGGCGCTGACTCTGTCTCCGAAGCTGATCATCGCCGATGAAGCCGTCTCGGCGCTGGACGTGTCCATTCAAGCCCAGGTGATTAATCTCCTGCAGGACCTGCAGCGCGAGATGGGCATTTCATTCCTGTTTATTTCCCATGACCTGGCGGTGGTCGAGCGGGTCAGCCACCGGGTGGGGGTGATGTACCACGGACGCATCGTTGAGATCGGGCCACGCCAGTCAGTGTTCGAGCAGCCTCAGCACCCTTACACCCAAAGGTTGCTGAGCGCGGTGCCCTCGGCGGACCTGAACGTGCCCAGAAAGCCGTTCAGCCTGATGGAGGAGAGCGTGCCCAGCAGGATTTACGAGGTGGGCTACAAGGCTCCGCCGATCAGTTACCGCGAGGTCGCCGCGGGCCACTTCGTTGCAATTTGAGCGCCGGGTATCACAGGTCGACACACCGCCCTGTGCGGGCGGGTTCAACTGCCCTTAACGAGCATGTACTTGCTGAAATTGTTGATGTGATCATCAAGATTATCCTCAAGCATCATCCGGTACTGATCACAGAAATACTTCAGCATCGCCTCACGCGCCTGGGCCATTTCTTCGCCGGATTTAAAGCTGCGTGCGCTGACCCAGGCATTGAAGCGTGTGGTGCCGAACATCATCGAGGCGCTGACTTTGCCCAGGTCGGCGAACGCCCTGAACTGCTCGTTGGACAGCTCGATGTGCGCGTCCGCGCGATCATAGAAGCCGTTGTCGGTGGTGTCTGGCATTGCGGTTACCTTCCTGTTCGTGAGTGCGGCGAAGGTACCGCCGCGCTCCACAGGAAGGCAACCACATCGGCCGCTTCAGGCCTTATTTATTGCGCGTCACCCTCCACACCGTGTTGGCCAGGTCATCGGCAATGATCAGCGCACCCTTCGGATCAACCGTGACCCCCACCGGCCGCCCGCGAGTCTTGCCATCGTCCCCGCGGAAACCCGTGGCGAAGTCCAGCGGCTCACCGGCAGGCCGGCCATTGCTGAACGGCACGAAGATCACCTTGTAGCCCACCGGATTGTCCCGGTTCCAGCTGCCGTGCTCGCCGACGAAGACGCCGTCGGCATATTTCTCGCCCATGGCCGGGATGGAAAAATCGACGCCCAGCGCGGCGACGTGGGAACCCAGGCTGTAATCCGGCTTGATCGCGGCGGCGACCTTGGCCGGGTTCTGCGGTTGGGCGCGGGTGTCGACGTTCTGGCCCCAATAGCTGTAGGGCCAGCCGTAGAACTCGCCTTCGCGCACCGAGGTCAGGTAATCCGGCACCAGGTCCGGCCCCAGTTCATCCCGCTCGTTGACCACCGCCCACACCTGCCCGGAGCCCGGTTGAATGGTCAATGCCGTCGGGTTGCGCAAACCGGTTGCATAAGGCTTGTGGGCGCCGGTGGCGGCGTCGATCTGCCAGACCATCGCCCGGTCGATCTCGACCTCCATGCCGCGTTCGGTGATGTTGCTGTTGGACCCGATGCCCACATACAGCGAGCGGCCGTCGGGGCTGATCGCCAGGGATTTGGTCCAGTGGTGATTGATCGCGGCGGGCAGCTCGGTGACGGTGGTGGGCGGGCCACCGGCCTTGGTCTGGCCGTCTGCGTAGTCGAAGCGCACCAGCGCATCCTGGTTCGCCACGTACAGCTTGCCGTCGGCAAAGGCCAGGCCGTAGGGCGCGTTGAGGTTTTCGGCGAATACGGTTTTCAACTCGTAGGTGCCGTCACCGTCGGCATCGCGCAGCAGGGTCAGGCGATTGCCGCCCTTGACCTTGGTGTTGCCCTCGGCCTTGATCACGCTGGCGATCACATCCTTGGGCTTGAGTTTCGCTGCGTTGCCGCCCCGGCCTTCGGCGACGAGAATGTCGCCGTTGGGCAGCACCAGGGTCTGGCGCGGGATCCGCAGGTCGGTGGCGATGGCCGTGATGCTGAAACCCTCGGGCACCGTGGGTTTCTGCTCGGCCCAGGCCACCGGTTCGGCGATCTTCATGCTGGGCAACAGGCCGCGCTGGGGTTCCGGCAGCTTGGGGTCGGGGCCGCGAGCCTGAGTGCTGTCGGCTTCGCCACCGCAGGCGCTCAACAACATCGCCATGCTTAAAACGGTCAGCGTGCTGGAAGGCTTCATTGGGCACCTCCCGAGCGCAGGTTGGTCAGCCCGACCCACGTGGTCGCGCAGGCCAGCAGGGTCACGACGGCAGACAACACCAGGCCCGAAGGCATCACGGCCCAGGCATCCTTCGCATGCTCAAAGGCATTCACCAGGCCCAGCGCCCAGGTCACCAGCAACAGCAGGAAGTACACCGTGGGGCGCCCGGCCTTGCGGTCGGCACGCAGCAGGTTGACCAGTGAAAACAACCCCGCCAGCCCGCAGAACAGCAGAGCGCCGGCGATCAGCCAGGCGGCGAAGTTGCTCCATTGGAACTGGTAGGTCTGGTAGTAGGCAATGTCGCTCAGCAGGGCGCCGAGAAACAGCGGGACGGTACCGGCCAGCAAGGTCGCGTGAAGCGGACCAGGCGTGCAGCGGTAGGTGAGGGTGGTGGTGTCGGTCACGGGCGGCTCCTTATCGTTGAGCGGCCCTGATGAGGCTCATCAGGGCCGCGCTGACTGCGCTTAAGGAAGGAGCGTGCTGCTTGCGCGTTAGTTCACCCGCTATTCGTTTCCAAATATGTTGCGTCAGTTGATGCGTGGATGTTGCTGCACCAGGTTTTCACGCTTGGCTTCCAGCTCGGCGATTTGCGCGTCGATATCTTCGATCTTCTGCTCGATATTGTCTTCGTGCTCCTGCAGCAGCTCCTTGGCTTCCTCGATATCCGACGCCGCCGGTGCCGCGCCGCGCAGGGGTTTGTTGGCGGTTTCCTTCATGGTCAGGGCGGTGAAAAGCCCCAGTACGGCGAATACCATCAGGTAATAGGCCGGCATGTACAGGTTGTTGGTGGTCTCCACCAGCCAGGCCATGGCGGTTGGCGTGAGGCCGGCAATCAGGATCGAGATGTTGAAGGCGCTGGCGAGCGCGCTGTAGCGGATGTGGGTAGGGAACATCGCCGGCAGGGTGGACGCCATCACGCCGATAAAGAAGTTGAGCACCACCGCAATGATCAGCAGCCCCGAGAAAATCAGCCCGAGCTTGCCGCTGTTGATCAGCATGAACGCCGGAATGGCGAGAAAGAACAGCGCGATGCTGCCGAACAGAATGAAGGGTTTGCGCCCGATCTTGTCGCTGACAAAGCCAATCATCGGCTGCACGAACAACATGCCGACCATGATCGCGATGATGATCAACACGCCGTGGTTTTCGCTGTAGTGCAGGTTGTGCGACAGGTAGCTCGGCATGTAGGTGAGCAGCATGTAGTACGTGACGTTGGTCACCACCACCACGCCGACACAGGTCATCAGGCTGCGCCAGTGCTTGGTGGCGACTTCCTTGAACGAGACTTTCGGGCCGCCCGCCAGGCCTTCGCGGTCACCTTGTTCGAGTTGCTCCACGTGCTGTTGAAAGGCCGGTGTTTCTTCCAGGGCATGACGCAAGTAGAGCCCGATCATGCCCAGCGGCAGGGCGAGGAAGAACGGCAGGCGCCAGCCCCAGGACTGGAAGGCGTCTTCGCCGATCACCGCCGAAATCAGCACCACCACGCCCGCGCCGAGCACGAAGCCGGCGATGGAGCCGAAGTCCAGCCAACTGCCGAGGAAGCCGCGCTTGCGGTCCGGGGCGTATTCGGCGACGAAGATCGAGGCACCGGTGTACTCACCGCCCACCGAGAAGCCCTGGGCCATCTTGGCCAGCAGCAACAGGATCGGCGCCCAGATGCCGATCGAGTCATAGGAGGGGATCAGCCCGATGGCGAAGGTGCTCAGGGACATGATCACGATGGTCGCCGCCAGGACCTTTTGCCGGCCGTATTTGTCCCCCAGCCGGCCAAAGAACAGGCCGCCCAGCGGGCGAATCAGGAACGGCACCGAGAAGGTCGCCAGGGCCGCGATCATCTGTACGCTGGGAGACGCTTCGGGGAAGAACACCTTGCCCAGCACATAGGCGACAAAGCCATACACCCCGAAGTCGAACCACTCCATGGCATTGCCCAGCGCAGCGGCGGTGATCGCCTTGCGCATCTTGGCGTCGTCGACGATGGTGATGTCATCCAATCCAATCGGATTGACGGTTTTCTTGCGTGATTTCATGGGAATACTCAGCCGCAGGTCCATTTCGATGCCACTGTTTTGGTGGCATGCGCTTAATGGGTCAGATACATGCGGACACTGAATAATTCACCACTGGCTGGATTTTTTTGTTAACGGCCCGGCAAGGATTAACTGATCCGCTCGCCCCCCAGGGAATCACGCTGCATCGACTGCAGGTTTTTCTCGATGGTTTCGCAAAGGGCTTCCATCTGGATCTGGTGCTCGCTGTCGCGGAACGGGCTTTGCAAATCGGTGCCGATGCGTTCGATGGCCAGCAGCATGAAGCCCACCACCGTGGACGCCAGCGGGGTGAACCAGCCCAGGGATTCCACCAGGCCCACCGGCACGATCAGGCAGAACAGCGAGATGAACAGCCGTGGGAAATACACGTAAGGGTAGGGCAGCGGCGTATTGGCGATGCGCTCCATGCCGCCCTGGCTGTTGGACAAATCCACCAGAGTCGACTCCAACCGTGCCAGGCGAATGCTGTCCAGGCGCCCGGCCTTGTATTCCTGGGCCAGCAGGGCTGCGGAGCCGTTGATGATGTCGTTGGAAAAGTTATTGGTACTGGTGCTGCGGGCGAACTCGTCGGCCGGCAGGAAGGCGCGGATTTCCTCCGGGCAAGGCTGGCCCCGCAAGTGCGCCGCCAGGCAGTTCACATACGCCACGTGCCGGCGCAGCAAGGTCGCCTTTATCGGGTTGACCTCATTGTCCGGGTCATCCAGCAGCGTCAGCACTTGCCGAGCGAAGCTGCGGGAATTGTTGACCATCGCCCCCCACAACGTGCGTGCCTCCCACCAGCGGTTGTAGGCGCTGCTGTTGCGGAAACTGATCAGCACCACCAGCGCCGAGCCGAGCAGGGTGAGGGGCATCAGCGGCAGGTTGATCTTGCTGTTGAGGAACAGCATGAAGTCCACGGTGACGGCGATATCCCAGAGCAGCAGCCAGAACAGCGCCCAGCCTACATAGCCCATGGTCTTGATGATCAGGCGGTATTTTTTGATGATGGCAGCTTTCAAACGGAAACCTCGCGGCGAGCGGTAAACATCAATGCCCTAGCTCGGACGGTGTTTACCGGGTAAAGGTTCGCCGGGGGGCCGGGTCTTCAGGCCTGGAATGTCAGGACAAAGCGGTTTTCGCCCTGGGGCTTGCCGTCCGGTGCGGGCTGGTCGGGCACGAAACCGCAGCGGGTCAGGACTTTTTGTGAGCCCACATTCTCGGGGTACACGTACGCCACCAGTTGGGTCAGTGCCCAGCGCGCCTGTGCCTCGCGGATCAGATGGTTCAGCGCCAGGGTTGCCAGCCCTTGCCCGCACGAGCGCTCACCCACGCGGTAGCCGACTTCGGCAGAGCCCTTTGGCGAGTCGATGCTTTTCAGGTTGGCGCGACCGACGATTTCGCCGTTGGCGTCTTCGATCACGAACGGGTGCCATGTGCCGGTGGCCAGGCCTGATAGATAACCGTCAATATGCTCGGCGACGCCCTGCACCGAGTAAAACGATGGGTCGCGCGCCTCGATATGCGACTCGAACCAGTCACGGTTACGGGCTTCGAAGGCCAGCAATGCTTCAGTGTCCGTACTGCTCAGCTCGCGAACGCGAAATGACGTCATTGCTCGAATCTCCAGGGTTGTTCTGTCCATTTAGTCATGTTTTCGTCATAAAGGCGTGTGAAATTTGCCTGCCAAAAATATGAAATCATGGAGTTTTTCCGATGAGGGTAGTCACCTCCGGCTCGGCGTATCTGGACATCGATGCATACGCCTGCTGCATTGCGTATGCCGAGTTGTTGAATCGTCAGGGAATCGAGGCGCGTGCCGTCAGCAGTGCTCCACTGAATGCCAGCATCTCCAGGACCGTGCTCGGCTGGCGATCGTCACTGGATGACTACCGACCCGAGCCCGGCGATGAGTTTGTGATGGTGGATATCTCGGACTTCCACCACTTCGACCCGGTGGTCGTGCTCGATCAGGTGGTGGAGGTGATTGACCATCACCCGGGGTTTGAAACCTATTGGGCGCAGAGGCTGGGAAGTGCCGCAGACATCCGTTTGATCGGCGCGGCAGCGACGCAGGTTTTCCTGCGTTGGGAAGCGGCCGGTTTGTTGCCGCTGATCAGTGAGCACAGTGCCGCGCTGCTGGCCACGGCAATCCTGGACAATACCCTGAATTTTACCGGGCAGTTGACCACCGCGGCGGATGTTCGGGCTTATGAAACCCTCGCGCTGCTGGCGAAACTCGCGGCAGACTGGCCTGAGCGGTATTTCTCCGAGTGCCAGGCCACTATCGAGTCAGACCTTGCAGGCGCGTTGGCGGGTGACCTGAAGTGGCTGAAAGCCGACAGCAACCTGCCGCAGGTTTTTGCGCAGATGACGGTGTGGGATGCCGGTGCGCTGATCCGAAAGCATCGCTCGACCATCGCTGATTGGCTGGCGGCGCAGGGGGAGGACTGGCTGGTGAATCTCATCAGTATCCGCGAGTGCAAAAGTTATTTCCTGGCTGAGCCCAAGGTCAGCCAGGAAAAACTGAGCCAGTTGCTTTCCATCGACTGGCAGGCCGGGATGGCGGTGCTGGATCGTTCGCTGTTGCGCAAGGAACTGGTAAGGCTGGCGGCCACTGATTGACGGCGCTCACCAAAGTGACGTTCCTCTTTGATGAACCCGCAATACAATGGCCAGGGTATTACCGAAAAGGAACGTCAGTTGAACGAACACACATTGTCCATGCGCCTTGAGCGCGTGGCGACGCACGTCCCCGCCGGGGCGCGCCTGGCGGATATCGGCTCCGACCACGGCTACCTGCCGGTGGCATTGATGCGCCGCGGCGCCATCGTGGCGGCGGTGGCGGGCGAGGTGGCCCTGACGCCGTTTCGCGCAGCCGAGCGCACGGTGCGCGAGAACGAGCTGGAGCAACACATCACCGTACGCCTGGCCAGTGGCCTGGCGGCGATCGAGCCGGGAGACGGGATCACCGCGATCAGCATCTGCGGCATGGGCGGCGAGACCATCCGCGATATCCTCGACAGCGACAAGGCGCGCCTCAACGGCCGGGAGCGCCTGGTGCTGCAGCCCAACGGCGGCGAGCAACCGTTGCGCCAGTGGTTGATGGAGAACGGCTACCGCATCGTGTGCGAAGAGCTGCTGCGGGAGAACCGATTCTTCTACGAAATCATCGTTGCCGAGCACGCCGGGCCTGTGACCTACACCGCCGAAGAACTGTACTTCGGCCCGCTGCAAATGCAGGCCCGCAGCCCGGAATTCCTGCTCAAGTGGCAGCGCATCCTGCGCCACAAACAGCAGACCCTGAGCGACTTCGCCCAGGCGCGGCAAGCGGTGCCCGAGGACAAGATGCAAGAGGTCGCCCAGCAGGCGCGGTGGATCGCAGAACTGCTGGCGTGAGGGTCAGCCTGCGAGGGTGTTCAGCTCTGCGAGTACCTCGTCCGAAAGATCCAGCTCGCCCACCGCGATGTTTTCCCGTAGATGGGTGACCGAGGACGTTCCCGGGATCAGCAGGATATTCGGGGAACGGCGCAGCAGCCATGCCAGGGCCAGTTGCATCGGGGTGACGCCGAGGCGCTGTGCGACGTTCGACAACACCGCTGACTGCACTGGCGAGAACCCGCCCAGCGGGAAGAATGGCACATAGGCAATGCCGTCCCGGGCCAATTCGTCGAGCATCGCGTTATCGTGCTGGTGGGCGATGTTGTACAGGTTCTGGACGCACACGAAGCGCACGATTTTTCGCGCCTCGGCGACCTGCGTCGGGGTAACGTTGCTGATGCCGATATGGCGTATCAGGCCCTGTTGTTGCAGCTCGGCAATGGCACTCAGGGGTTCCTCGATCGAGCCTTCGGCAGTGCCCATCACGCCGTGCATGGCCCGCACATTCACCACGTCCAGCACATCCAGGCCCAGGTTGCGCAGGTTGTCGTGCACGGCCTGGGTCAGCTCGGCCTTCGACGAAGCGTTGAACCAGGCGCCATCGTCGCCACGGCGGGCGCCTACCTTGGTGACGATCGTGAGATCGTCTTTATACGGGTGCAGTGCCTCACGAATAATCTGATTGGTGACATGCGGCCCGTAGAAGTCGCTGGTGTCGATATGGTTCACGCCGCAAGCGACGGCCTCGCGCAGTACGGCCAGCGCTGCATCACGGTCCTTGGGCGGGCCAAACACGCCTGGGCCGGCCAGTTGCATGGCGCCGTAGCCAATGCGGTTGACGGTGCGATCGCCGAGATTGAATGTGCTGGTGGTCATGGTCGGAGCTCTTGCTTGACGGGAGGAAGCCTATAATATGAAGGATCCTTCAGGTTTAGAATTCGCATTCCATGAGCCCTCTCAAAGCGTCGTTAAAGCCAAGAAAATCAGCGGTCCAGGCCCGGTCGGCGGCGACGGTGGAAGCGCTGCACACGGCAACCCTTCAGGTTTTGACCGCTCAGGGCCTGGTCCGCTGCACCACGACCCGCGTGGCCGAGCGGGCGGGCATGTCGGTGGGCAGTCTCTATCAGTACTATCCGAACCGCGATGCACTGCTTGCTGCGGTATTGGAGAAGCATCTGGTGCAGGTGGCCGAGACCGTCGAGCAGGCGTGCGATCAACACCAGGGCACCACGGTGGCGGAAATGGCATCGGGGTTTGTCACGGCTTTTCTCGCCGTGAAGCTGATGGACCCGACGGCGTCCAAAGCCCTGTATGCCATCGCAGGTGAGCGGGGCGGTGCGGAGCTTGTGGCGCGGATCAACAAGCGGGTGGTGGCCGCGATTGCAGCGATGTTGGCGACGGCGTCGGATGCGCGTTTTGAAGACCCATCCCTTACCGCCGCCATCTCGCTCAGCGCGGTGGTGGGACCGGTTCGGGCGTTGCTTGAAGGCAATGCATCTGCGGCCTTTGAAGCCGGCCTGGAACAGCAGGTGACCCGCATGCTGCGAGCTTATCTTCAAACCTATCAGTCACTTACGTAAACCGTGTTCAGGGTATTTTGCAGCGCTGCTTCGCACTAAAGTCACATCCATGGGTCCATAAGCCCCGCAATCGAACTTTGAAGATTTAACCCATGCACCTACGCAAAATTGCAGTTGGGCTGTCGGCCCTTGTTTTGCTCTCCACCGGGGCGCAAGCCCGTGGCCTGCTGGACCTCATCACACCGCCTCAATCCCATACCTCCCGCTCGGGCTCCATCAGCCAGGGCGCGGCCCTGGATCTGTATTCAAGCCAACAGAAAAAGCCATCGTTCGACAGTTGCGCCGACCTGTTCCCGGCCGCACAACCGATCAACACGGCCACCGTGCCGGCCACCATGAAACCCCTGGCGCTGTGTTCCGATAATTTCGCGGTGCTGTACTCGCAAACCAGCAAGACCCCGCTGGTGGTGGTCGAACGCCTGAATGCCGGCCAGTTGAAGGATGCCAAAGGCGAAGAACGCACCAACCAGTTCTACCCCGACCCGCGTATTCCCAAAGGCGCGCGCGCCGAGTTGAGCGACTACCGTGGCCAACACCCGGCCGTGGACCGTGGCCATCAATCCCCGGCGGCGGATGCGCCGAGCACCAACGCCATGGCCCAGTCCTTTGCGCTGTCGAACATGGTCCCGCAAGACCCGACCAACAACCGCAAGATCTGGAGCAAGGTCGAGGCGGACGTGCGCAAGTTTGCCAAGCGCGCCGACGGCAACGTGTTCGTGTTCACCGGCCCGTTGTTTGACCCGGGCTACAGCACCATTGGCGACAACAAGGTCTGGGTGCCGACTCGCCTGTTCAAGCTGGTTTACGACGTGTCGTCCAAGCGCGCCTGGGCGTATGTACTGCCCAACGCTGAAACCCGTATCGAGAAGCCGATGGACTACGCGACGTTTGTGAAAACCACCGGGCTCAAGTTGCTCGGGAATTTGCCGGTGACGGGGTCAGTCGGGCGTACTTGACGGCCTGAAACCGGGTGCGTCACTTGCCCTTTTTCAACGTCTTCAAGCGCAACGTTGCGCGCTGCACAGCGGCCATCTTCTCTGGCCGCTTCATCTTTTTCCATTTGCGAATATCGTCCTTGGTGCGTCCACAACTCACGCACAGCTCACCACTGAGCTGGCAGGTTGAGACGCACGGGTTCTCGATATCTTTAGCCAAGGCTTTACCCCTTTACCGCATACAGTTTGAGCAGGCGCAGGCGCCAATTGCCGCCATGCTGCAGGTGGCATTCTTCCTCGGAGTCGAAGCGCACGTAGCGGTCCGAAGAAGGGCGATCCACCCCGGCATCCTCCAGCGCGGTGGCCGTCAGCTCGCGCATGCGCAGGTCCAGTCCGGTAGAAAGGGCCAGTTCCCGGTTCGCCCTGGTATCGAATACCCAGATGACCAGCAGGCTTTGGGCAAAGGCCTGGTAGTCGACTTCGTGGGTCAGCCAGTCGAAGCCGGTGATTTCGGCTTTCGCGATCTCACAGGCATAGGTCAGGGTCGCGACCAGGCGACGTTCGATGCGTGCGCTGTCGCGTTTGCTTGAAGACATGGGGATTCCTTGAGGAGCGAGGAGGGTGATGATACGCGAGAGATCCACTGTAGGAGCTGTCGAGCTTTAGCGAGGCTGCGATGGCGGACTGGCAGGCGACATCTTTATTGCCTGACAGGACCTCTTCGCAGCCTCGCTGAAGCTCGACAGCTCCTACACTGGATCGTGTTGCCCTTCAGATATTGATCGTTCCCACGCTCTGCGTGGGAATGCCGCCTCGGACGCTCTGCGTCCAGCTGACGATGCAAGGTTCAAGTCCTGCGCAGGGGTGACGCGGAGCGTCACAGGATGTATTCCCACGCAGAGCGTGGGAACGATCAACTGTGCGAGCCTGCGAAGATCAACTGTGGGAGCTGTGTTGCCCATCAGATATTTTTAGGCCGATCCAGCTTGCGCGTCATGGTGTACACCGCTACGCCGGCCGCCAGGATGCCCGAGGCCGCGCCGACCGCCAACGCCCAGCGCGGGCCAAGATGGTCGGCCACCCAGCCCACAATCGGTGCGCCAATCGGTGTGCCGCCCAGGGCCACGCCCACCCGCAGGGCGATTACCCGCCCGCGCATGGAAGGTTCGGTGGTGAGTTGCATCAGGCTGTTGGTGGTGTTGCTGAAGGTCAGCGCGCCCACGCCGATGATCACCAGCGCCCCGGCGAACAACCAATAGTTCGGGGCAATCGCCGCCAGCGTGCAGCCCACCCCGAACACCAGCGCGCCGATCAACAACGCCTTGAAGTGTGGCCGCTCGCGACCGGCTGCGAGCAGCGCCCCGGCAACGGTGCCGATGGCCAGGGTCGACGTCAGCAGGCCATAGCCGCGGGCATCGGCGTGGAACACGGTGACGGCCATGGTCGAGATGAAGATCGGAAAATTCATGCCGAAGGTGCCGATCAAGAACAGCATGATCAGGATCGCCATCAGGTCCGGCCGCGCCCACACATAGCGCAGGCCTTCAGTCAGGCTGCCCTTGGTGCGCAGCGCCCGCAGGCTGGTGTGCAGGCCGGAAACCCGCAGCAGAAACAGCGAGGCCAGCACCGCGAAAAAACTCGCGCCATTGAGCAGGAACGCCCAGCCGGTGCCCACCGACGCGATGGTCACGCCGGCCACCGCCGGGCCAATCATGCGCGCCATGTTGAACGAGGTGGAATTGAGCGCGATGGCATTGGACAGGTCCGCTTCGCCCACCAGCTCCGCCACGAATATCTGCCGCACCGGTGCATCGAAGGCCGACGCGCAGCCGGACAAAAACGCGAACACATACACGTGCCACAGCTGCACGATGCCGGTCAGGGTAAACACCCCCAGCATCAGCGCCAGCACGCCCATCACGCCCTGGGTGACCATCAGCAGCTTGCGCTTGTCGTAGTGATCGGCGGCGAAGCCGGTCCAGGGCAGCAACAGCAATTGCGGCCCGAACTGCAACGCCATGACGATGCCGACGGCCGACGCGTTATGCGGCGTGAGCTGGGTCAGCACCAGCCAGTCCTGGGCCGTGCGTTGCATCCAGGTGCCGATATTCGACACCAGGGCGCCGGCGGCCCAAATGCGGTAGTTGACGCTGCGCAGCGAGCGGAAAATGCCCATCGAACTCACACCGGCCCTGAGGAATGACCACCGTTGAAGCGCCCGAAATGCTGCGCCAGGAATACACTCAGGGCCAAGGCCCCGAGCCCGAGGGCGAGCACATCAGCGGTGTTTTTGAGGTCGAAGTCCCCAACCCGGCAGACCAGCACGTAGCCGATCACCAGGTTGAGAAAACCCCAGAGCACATTCAGCGTCGAGGAGGACCGCCCCTGGCCGCGCGGCTTGGCAAACGGCGTCTGGAAGGACTGGCCCATCAAGCCACTGAGGCAATGGGGCAGCGCGTTGGCGAGCAATACGCCGCCGAAGAAATAAGACACCAGCTCATGCCATTGCATCGTCACGCACCCCTTGTTGCAAGCAAGCCGATGATCTCTTGCGCCGTGCCGGTTTCCCCCAGCTTCGGGAATATCTGGTTCAGGCTGTAGTGATGGGCCTCGGCGTTCGCGTCGGTCATGGCATCGACGGCCAGGGTCACGTTGAAGCCGGCCTCGTAGGCCTGGCGCGCGGTGGACTCCACGCCGGTTCCGGTAGCAACGCCGGTGATCACTACTTGAGTCACGCCGAGTGCTTTGAGTTGCGCCTCAAGATCAGTGCTGGCGAAGGCACCCCAGGTGCGTTTGGTCACCCCAATGTCGCCGGGTTGCTGATCGAGTTCGGGCAGCAGGTCGGCCCATCCCGGTGGAAATACATCGCTGCGCCGTGGCCGCTCGGTGCGCCCGGGGGCGAAGCCTGTGACGTTGACCAGCACCACCGGCATGCCGCGCTCGCGGAACGCGTCGAGCAGTGCACGGGAGCGTTCCACCACGGCGCCGATGGGGTGGATGAACGGGTATTCGGCGATGCCTTTTTGCAAGTCCACGATGATCAGCGCGGTGTTGGGATCCAGCAAGGTGACGGCCATGGGAGGTCCTCGAACGGATAGAAGTGGCTCAAAAGTCGGCGAGGCGCTCCAGCAGCTTTACCGCTGCCGCGAGTTCAGCTTGTTCTTCGGCAGACAGTTGCTCCTGCAGCGCCCGCAGCAGCCAATCGTCCTTGGCCGCCCGGCTGGCGATCAGGTGCTTACGAAAGCCGGGAGTCAGCTCGATCAGGGTTTGGCGCCCATCGCTGGGGTCGGGTTTGCCCCTGATCGCTTTCATCGTTTCCAGCCCGGCCACGGTGATGCGCATGGACTGCGGCCGCACGCTCTCCGCCCGGGCCAGGGCCGAGACGGTGCTGGGCCCGTCTCGGTCCAGGCGCAGCAGCACCGACTTCTGGGCGGAAGTGAAATCGTTCGGATGGGTTTGTTCCCGCAGCCGGCGTATCAGCTTGCCCAGGGAGATGCGCAGCTCGGCAGCCAGGGCGGCGGATTGGGTTTCGGAGGTGATGGAAGGTTTGTTCATGCCCGGACGTTAGCATGCGTGCAGAAAAACTGTACAGTTTAGCTGTATGAATTTTTTGTCATAAAAGCCCGCGTCAATGGTCCTTTTGCCGGGGCATTTGTGATCCTGGCTGCGCTGGCGTGTGCGACCGGGCAAATCCGGGTGCATTTCTCGGCCATTACCGTCGCCAGCCTGGCCTTCCAGACGGTGGTGTTCTCGTTCCTGAGCCTGCTGGTGTGGTTGCCGGACGAGACGCTGCAGTCATCGTTCATCGTGGGCTCGGTGCTGGTGCTGGTGGGGATTGTGGTGGTGAGTGGGCATGATCTTTTAAGGCTGCGCATGGCCAGCCTCGTCAAGGACTGATACGTTCACCAGGCCGGCCATTCCTGGACGTACTTCCTCCCTGCACAGGCGCTCAACCGTGACACCAGACATTGATGAAGAACGCCGCCTACTCAAGGCGGCCTGCACTGAAGAGATCAATGGGTTTGCAGAGCCCACGCCGGCCCAGTGGTTCCAGGAAATGGCGGACTGGGCACAGGCCAACCATGTGTCCCATGACAACTATGGCAGCGGTGCCTTGATCGAAGGCTTTGAAGCCAAGGTTGCCGAATTGTTGGGCAAGCCCGCGGCAGTGTTCATGCCCAGTGGCGTGATGGCGCAATTGATTGCGCTCAATATCTGGAGTGAGCGACGCCGGCTGCCGCGCTTCGGGATACATGCGTCCTCGCATTTGCAGCTGCACGAAGAGCAGGCGTTCCAGGCCTTGCTGCACTTGCATGGGGTGATGGTGGGCCACCGCTTGCGACCGATCCTGGCCGACGACCTCGCAGCGATTGCCGAGCCACTGAGCTGCCTGGTGGTGGAGCTGCCTGCCCGGGAGATCGGTGGGCAACTGCCTGAATGGCATGAACTGGAGGCCTTGAAGGCGACGGCGGCGGCCTCGAATACACCGCTGCATATGGACGGGGCCCGCCTATGGGAAACCCGCGCCTACTACCAGCGCTCTTACGCCGAAATCGCTGAAGGTTTCTCCTCCGTGTACGTCTCGGCCTACAAGGGCCTCGGCGGTATCGCCGGCTCGCTGCTGGCGGGCGACACCGACTTTATCCAGCAGGCCCGCCTGTGGCGTAAACGGCTGGGCGGCACCTTGATAAAGCAGAGCCCCATGGTGGTCTCCACGGCCATGCGCTTTGACCAACGCCTGGGGATGCTGGAGGCCTGCTATCAGCGCGCCCTGCGCCTGGCGACCTGCCTGCAAGCGATTCCCGGCATTCGCATCCTGCCGCGCACGCCTCAGGTGAACATGCTTCACCTGTATTTCGACGCAGACTGCGCGGCACTGCTCAACGCCCGCGATGAGATTGCCCGCCAGCACGGGTGTTGGCTGTTCACACACCTGCAACCCACCGAGGTGCCGGGATGGTGCAAGACCGAATGCTATGTGGGTGACCGATTGTTGGGCGTGGATGATGCGCGGGTTCTGCAACTGTTCACCGACTTGATGCGGCAAGCGACTCAAGACGACTGACGCTACCCTTTCATTAGATCGACTGTCGCCGGCTAGCCCCCGGCGGCTGCCCGGTGACGCGCTTGAATGCCCGGCTGAACGCGGCCTGGGAGTTATAGCCAAGGCGTTGCGCCACGGTTTCAATGGGCAGCCGCTCCAGCGTCAGCCACTGGCTGGCCAGGCGCATCCGCAGTTCGGTGGCGTAGCGCAACGGTGGCGTGCCGATCGTGGTTTGAAAGTGTTGGGCGAACACCGAGCGCGAGGTATGACACTGCGCCGCGAGCTCTTCCACCGTCCAGTCGCGCCCAGGCTGTTGATGCAACGCCAGCAGGGCCTTGGCCAGGCGCGGGTCGCGTAGCGCGGCCACCAGGCCGGACGCATTCCCGCAGGCACATTCGACCCAGCCCCGAACAACCATGGCCGCCACCACGTCCGCCAGGCGCGCCAGAATGCCGGCGAAGCCGATGCGGGCGCTGCTGACTTCACGCTCCATGGCCGCCAGGATCGGCATCAGCCCCGGATAACGTTGGCCCTTGGCGTCGATCAGCATCAGGTCCGGCATCAGGCGGCCAAGGCCGTGCAAACTCCCCAGTTCAAACTCCATGCAGCCGCTGAAGAGCAGGGTGCTTTGAGCCACGCCTGCATCGGCGCGGGCATCCACGGCACACACCGCATCGCCGAGCGCTGCGGCGTTGAAGCTGTCGATGTCCTGCACCGGCACCTCCGGGCTGGAGAGCAACTGATGGGCGCCCCCGTGGGAGATGAACACGGCGTTGCCCGGCGTCAGTTCGTACTGCGTGCCGTCCTCGGTACGCAGGGTGACGCCGCCGGCGGCGACAAGGTGGAAGTACGCATGCCCGGGTTTGGCCGCAAAGCCCAGGCCAAACGCCGGCCCGGCCTGGATACGGCGGTACTCGACGCCCCGCAGGCGCATGCCGCGCAACAGCTCGTTGATGAGGTCAGAGGACACGTCGAACGGTTCTGGAGGCATCATTTTCGGGGTTTCGGTAAAGGATTCAAGATTTTGCATCATAGATCATCCTGCCCTGCGTACCTAGACTGGCGGTCGCGATAACTTTTGGAGGGTGACCAGTGATGAGCAGTTGTGTGTGTGACGCCGTAACCGGTGCAGATGTGGCGCCCGCGACACCGGCCTGGATGGCGGTGTTTTCGTTGGCGATGGGCGTGTTCGGATTACTCACGGCGGAGTACCTGCCGGCCAGTTTGTTGACGCCGATGGCGTCCGAACTCGGCGTCTCGGAAGCCTTGGCAGGGCAGGCGGTGACAGTCACGGCGGTGGTGGCGTTGTTCGCCGGGCTGCTGGTACCGGGCCTGACCCGCGGGATCGACCGGCGCGTGGTGCTGTTGTGCTTCAGCGCACTGATGATCTGCTCCAACCTGCTGGTGGCGGTCTCGTCGAGCCTCACGGTGTTGCTGCTGATGCGCGTCCTGCTGGGCATCGCCCTGGGTGGCTTCTGGAGCATGGCGGCGGCGGTGGCGATGCGTCTTGTACCGGCGGCACTGCTGCCGCGTGCCTTGTCGATCATCTTCAGCGGCATCGCGGTGGGCACTGTCGTGGCGGTGCCGCTGGGCAGCTTTTTGGGTGGGCTGTACGGCTGGCGCAGCGCGTTTCTCGCCGCCGCCGCAGTGGGCGGCGTGACCCTGGTGTTCCAGCTGTTCACCCTGCCGCCGCTCGCACCCCGCAGGACCGCCCGCTTGAGGACGGTGCTGGAAGTGCTGTTGCGTCCGGGCATTGCCGTGGGCATGTTGGGGTGCGTGCTGGTGCACACCGGGCACTTTGCGCTGTTCACTTATATCCGGCCATTCCTGGAAAGCACCACAGGCGTCGATGCCGAGGGGCTGGCGTTGATGTTGCTGGGATTTGGCGTTGCGAACTTTGCCGGCACGCTGCTGGCTGGTTGGCTGCTGGTGCGTCTGCCGCGTGGAACATTGGTGCTGATGCCCGCGCTGGTGGGCGTTGCGGCGCTCGCCCTGGCGCTGTTGCCGGCAACCGTGACCGGCCAGGTGTGGTTGTTGATGCTCTGGGGCCTGGCGTTTGGCGGGGTGCCGGTGGCCTGGTCGAACTGGGTGGCGCGGGCAGTGCCTGACCAGGCCGAAAGCGCCGGGGGCATGGTGGTGGCTTCAGTGCAGTCGGCGATTGCCGCCGGGGCGGCGGCAGGCGGCGCGATGTTCAGTTTCAGTGGTATCGGCGGGGTCTTTGTCGCGGCAGGTATCTTGATGCTGTTGGCGGCACTGTTGATTGCGCTGAAGGTGAAGGTTGAAGCGCCTCCACAAGGTGCAGAGGCGGGGCCGGCGTTTCATCTCTGAAACCGTGTTAGAGGCAGGGGGCGAGAATAAACGCATGCGTTTCGCTCCCTTTCAGTTCGCTTGATCAATCCTGCTGGTTTTGGGCTCAGTTCCGACTCCGAGCAATCGTAGCTGAACGACCGCCTGCTGATCATTGCCCGGCAGCGACCCTCGTATCTCTCTTTACTTCAGTAGCTGCGCAAAATAACCTCTGCCTCGCAGGCACCGTCCTGCTCCTTCAGGTTTGGCAAGGCGCTTCACACTCACCAGCACCGCCTGGCAGGTGTCATGGTGCTTGCACGTTGAGGTTCTGCGATGAGCGCAGTCGTTGATCATGGCGTCCGTTTCGGACGAATTGCAGTAACGCTTCCCGTAAAGGACATGGGCAGGGCCCATGATTTTTACACCAGGGTCCTGGGGTTTACGAAAGCCTTCGAAAATGGAAACCCGATCGGCTTCATGATTCTGCAGCGCGACCAGGGCGAGCTGCATTTGACCTTGCAACCCAACCATCCAGCTGCCGCGTTCACGATTGCCCACCTGATGGTGGACGATGTCGACAGGCTGCACGCCGCTTGCGTGCAGCATGGGGCGAGGATCATCAAGCGCCTCAAGGATCAGGATTACGGGTTGCGGGCGTTTGTGTTCGAAGACCCGGACGGGAATCGTATTGATGTAGGTCAGCCGCTCCAACCGAGCAATCAGGGAAGATAATGTTGACGACTACCGATGTTGTTCACACGCTGCGTGCACCGTCAGAGCTTGATTACTACGACACCCGGTCAGCCCCGCTGCCTACTGAAATCACCGCGCTGGATGCCTGGAACATCATGACCGGCGAACCGGGGCCGTTGATGCAGGTGGCTTTCCGAATCAGGGATGCCATTTCCTCGTTGTTTGGTGTGAAGCGCATCGGTGGGTTCTCCGGGACCTTGCGCGAGGCTGTGCAGGTCGGCGACCGGCTGGACTTCTTCCTGGTGGAACGCAGCGCGCCCGACATGCTGGTGCTGACCGAGCGTGACCGGCACCTGGATGTGATGATCTGCCTTTCAATCGCTGACCGTGTACTCACGATCACCTCGTCGGTTGTCACCCATAACACCTATGGGCGCCTCTACATGCTGCCAGTGGGGCCAGCGCACAAACTCATTGTGAATGCTCACCTACGACGACTTGAACGAACGCTGCAAGAGACAGCCGCAACGCCCGGCGGGTAGGCACGTTCACCGCCCGCCGGGAGGTGGATCAATTGCCTTTTTCAGCCGCCAAGAAGTACGCAACCAACGCATTGGCGTGACCATGGCCCATGCCGTGTTCAGTCTTGAGCAAGGCCACAAGCTCCATATGCTTCCTGGAACTGGCGGCCTTGAGCAGATCCAGCCAGTGGCTAATGGGTTGCCCATAGTTTTTTTCGATGGAGGGGAAGTACGACGCTGGCCCTTTTGTTTTTGTGTCGTCGGTCATGATGCAAACTCCCTTTTTGCTGAGGTGATAATGCCCGGATAACGTTACCGCTCTGGACTCACCGGGTCCACCGTACGGCCCGTCCCTACACGCCCCCGTTGGCCTCGCCAATCAGAATATCCTCGAAGAACGCCCCGACCGGTTGTGTGGGATGGCAGATCTGTATCTCCAGCACCCAGACCATCTCGCTCGGTACGATCTCGACTTCAGCCAGCTTGTCCTGCCCGAACAGGGCATGGGGGAAGTCGGCGATGCGGTGTCCGGCCAGGTTGCGCTCAAGGCGCCAGCCCTTGGAGAGGGCGCTATCCTCAGCGAAGTCGTACAGCTCGCGCCCGGTCAGCCCGCGGTGCCAGGCATCGCGGGTCTCGTCGAACACTTCATGCAGGGCCTTCGTGCAAGCGTCATGCAATGGGTGCTCGCCGAATACGAAGGTGTCGCCATAATCGCCTTCATAGCCATCCCACACCGGGCCAAGGTCGACCACGGCGATGTCGGTGGGCCGCAGCTTGCGCAGCAGGTCGATGCCTTGGCGGGGTGTGCGGATGGTGTCTTCGCCAAAGCGGATATAGGTGGGATGCCAGGTGTGAGACGCGCCCATGGCCTGCAATGTCTCACTGGCCATTGCGAGGGCTTGCGCCGTGGTCATGCCGACTTTCAATTGATCGGCGATGGCGGCCAGGGCCCTGACCGTTTGCTCGCGGGCCGCGAGCATGCCGTCCAGCGAGTAGCGCGGGCCGACTTTTTCCAGCACCGGGTGCCGCGTGTTGAGCGACTCCGCTGGCGTCAATGCACCGCTGGGGACGAAGGCTTCGGCGACAAAGCGATGAGCCTGGGCGCCCGCTGCCAGGCAGGTTTCGCGGACTTGGCTGATCATCTTGCTGTTGCCGCAGGCATAGATCTGGCTCTCCGCCCAGTGGTGGGGCTGTGTCAGCGCAACCTGTTGCACGCGGGCGTCTACCGACTGCACTCGATGCCAGTGAAAGCGTGGATGTGCCTGGCTGGCTCGCTCAAGAAACTCAGCGTCGTAGAAGTCTGCCGGCGACGAGTTCCCCCAATACAGGGTGACTTCGGCCTGGCGGGCCAGGGCCGTCAGCAACAAGGGCTTGATGCCGGCATAACCGGTCCCGGTGGCGAACAGCACAACAGGGCGCCCATCGTCGTGTTGCCAGGTGCAGGCGCCTACGGGACCTTCGAGCTTTACCGCATCGCCCACTTGCAGGGTCGGCAGGATGCGTTCGGAAAACAGGCCACCGCTGACCTGGCGAATATGAAACACCAACCGGCCTTGATCCTGCGCGGGCAGATTGGCCACGGAGAAACAGCGGCTGTCGCCATCGTCGAGGCGAAACCTGAGGTACTGGCCGGCCCGGACTTCGAGTGGCTGGGCAGTCAGCAACACCAGCTCGACGATGTCGGCGCTCAACGCGCGTTTGCTGATCACCTGTGCGCTGGCTTCCAGCGCGGGCGTGTCCAGTGACCAGCCGGGGATTTCCAGGCGCATGTCGCTGCAGGCATGGCTCTGGCACAGCAACATCTCGTCAGCCGCGAGCGGATAAGAAGGGGCAGGGGTGTCGGGTGCGCGCAGCTTTTCCCGGTGCTGGCCCGACACCACCTTGACCTTGCACGATCCGCAGGCGCCGCGCCGGCAGGAAAAGGGTACGGCGAGACCGCTGGCCAGCATGGCGTCGAGCAGCAATTGATCGGCAGCTTCGAAGGATTTGCCCGAGGGCAACAATTCAACGACATGGCGGTTTTGCATAAACACCTCGGGGCAATTGAGGCTCGATTGTTGCGGTAGACTAGGACCAGGAGAACCTCCAGTTTTGGATAATTCATATGGTCCAGCTTCGCAAATGGCGCCCGTTGCTCAAACTCGATGGGGAGCAGCCGCAGGCATCCTACAGAAAGATCGTCGAGGGCCTGGTGAGCGCGATTGTCGAGGGCCGCCTGCGCCCCGGAGCGCTGTTGCCCGGCACGCGGGAGATGGCGCAACTGCTGGACGTCAACCGCAAGACGGTGATCCTTGCCTACGAGGAGGCGGCGACCAAGGGCTGGCTGGTCAGCATTCAACGTCGCGGCACCTTCGTCAGTTCGCAGCTGGCGACAGGCGCGGTGCCGGCCACCCGCGCCCCGAAGTCGTTTGCCCCGGCATTGCGGGAGGCGCCTGCGGCGGCCTATTTCACCCCGGGCGAACAGGTGACAGCCCTGCAACACCGGCCCGGCGCGCTGTTTTTTGACAATGGCGCCTGTGACCATCGCTTGCTGCCGCAAGCCGTGCTGCACCGCTATTACCGCAATGCCTTGCGCAACAGCTTTACCACCAACACCGTGCGCCATGGCAGCGAAGGCAGCGGCCAGTACCTGCGCAACGCCCTGGCCGAAATGTTGCGCCACAATCGCGGCTTGACGGTCGGCGCGCCGCAGATTTGCCTGACTCAAGGCGTGCAGATGTCGCTGTACCTGACCGCCAGCGCGTTGCTCAAACCCGGTGATGTGGTGGTGGTCGAACGCCTGAGTTACCCACCGGCCTGGGAGATTTTTCGCCAGTTGGGTGCGCAACTGGTCACCGTGGACCTGGACGACGAAGGTTGCCGGGTCGACCAACTCGCCGAGCTGTGCCGCCTGCATGACGTACGGATGATGTACGTCACCCCCCATCACCAGTTTCCTACCACCGTCAGCCTGCGTGCCGGACGTCGCCAGCAGCTCCTGGAACTGGCCCGGCTGCATGACTTCTGCATCATCGAGGAAGACTACGACCACGAATACCACTTTGCCGGACGGCCCTATTTGCCTCTGGCCAGTGATAGCGCGCAGCGTCATGTGATCTACATCGGCTCGCTGTCCAAGTCCCTGGGCAGCACCTTCCGTTGCAGCTATATCGTTGCCCCGTCGAACCTCATCGAAGTGCTCGAGCGTACGGCGGCGGTGAGCCTGGGCCAGGGCGATGCCGTGATGCAGCGGATGCTCGCGGACCTGATCAACGATGGCGAATTGAAGAAGCACCTGCGGCGGGTTTCCAGGGAATACCGCCGGCGTCGGGAGACCCTGCTCAGTTGTTTGCTGGAAGCTTTTGGCGAGCAGATCTCTGTGCAGGAACCCGAAGGCGGGCTGGCGCTGTGGGTAAGGTTCGCCGACTCAATCGACGTCGACCGACTGGCCGAAAAAGCGCTGGAGCTGGACCTGGTGGTGCGCAGCGGTCGCCTGTTTTCACCGTTTGATCATCCTGA
The DNA here is from genome assembly GCF_030815935.1 of Pseudomonas sp. W2I6. NCBI lineage: Bacteria > Pseudomonadati > Pseudomonadota > Gammaproteobacteria > Pseudomonadales > Pseudomonadaceae > Pseudomonas > Pseudomonas sp. W2I6. Next base: position 1,364,827 of record NZ_JAUSXJ010000001.1, read on the forward strand.
AAATGCCTTGCGCCTGGGCTTCGCCTCGCTCAATTCGGAGGAAATCCGCGTCGCTACGCAGCGTTTGGCTGAGGCGGCGCGGGCGATTGGGGGCGCGGCTAAATAATTACGCCGGCTCAAAGGTGGATGTGTAAGGATATGTTACTTAGCCTTTGATACTGCCAATAACAGGAACCGACGCTGATGCTCGCTGCCTTCAGACACTACCCGTTTTCGGTCAATCTGCTGCTGTCGTCTGCGTTGTTCCTGACCCTGGGGCGCGCCATTACCCTGCCGTATATGGTGATTTATCTGTCATCCAACTTCACGTTGGGCATCAGCGAAATCGGCCTGGTGGTGGGCGGTGCAATGCTCGTCGGTTCGTTGCTGAGCCTTTACGGCGGCTACCTGACTGACAAAATCTCCAGCTACCGATTGATCCTCAGCTTCACGGGATTTTTCACCGTCGGCTTCATCGGCATGTGCGTCACGTCGCACCTGTGGCTGTTTTTCCTGTTTCTGGTGTCGTTCAACTTCGCCTATTCAGTGATCGATATCGTGGTCAAGGCCGCGTTTGGCAAACTGCTGCCGGAAGCCGAACGCGGCAAAGTGTTTTCGGTGCGCTACACCCTGATCAACGTTGGTTACGCAGTGGGGCCGTTCATTGGCGCCGGGCTCGCGCACATGGATATGAAACTGCCGTTCCTGGTGTCGGCGATCCTGGGCATGGGCTTCTTCCTCACCTATTGGGTGTGGGGCGACAGGAGCCTCAGCTCCGCCGACCCGGCCAATGCCCCGGTGTCGTTCGTCGCGGTGGGGCGCATTCTGCTCAAGGACTATCGCCTGGTCTGCTTCACGGTGGGCGGCGCGTTGAGCGCCGTGGCGTTCGGCCAGTTCACCGGCTACATCTCGCAATACCTGGTGACCACAAGCACGCCGGAATTTACCTACCGGGTCATCAGTTCGGTGGTGGCGGTCAATGCGACCGTGGTGATCTGCCTGCAGTACATCGTGGGCAAGCGCATTACCAACGAGCATCTGAATCAATGGCTGACGGCGGGCTTCAGCCTGTTTCTGCTGGGCGTCGTCGGTTTTGCGCTGTCCACCACCGTGCTGCATTGGGCGTTGGCCGTGGCGATATTCACCGTGGGCGAAATCATCGTGTTCCCGGCCGAGTACATGTTTATCGACCGCATCGCACCGGAGCACCTGCGCGGCATGTATTACGGCGCGCAAAACCTGTCCAGCCTCGGCGGTGCGCTGGGGCCGGTGCTGTGCGGGTTTGCCCTGGCAACGCAGTCGGCGCATTTCATGTTCTATATGCTCGCGGCGTTTATCGTGGCGGGTGGGTGCTTCTATCTGATGGGGGCTTCCTATTCCAAACGCTACGACACTGGACGCGGGGAGTGAGTGCTTTACCTATCCTCCACGCCTGCCCAGGTGAGTAAGCCAAACTCAGGTGTTCATGGCGGCCCCTTCAAAAAACGCCGCTCATGATCCGGATCCGGCAACAGGCAGGTGTCGTATTTCCCGAAGAGCCGATAGCGATTACGCGCGATGCGATCATAAGCCCAATCCCGAAGGAAGCGCGGGATGGCGCGCAGCACCAGCAATGGGCGCCAGCGGGCAGGCAGTTGCGCAATCATTTCAAACACCGCCTCCGAACGCTCCCAATACTGCCGGTCGCGGATCACGGCGAGGGTGTCGAACTGATCCAGCGGCAACCCGGCCCAGGCCAGTAGCGCCTGACCTTCGGGCGACTGAACGGCCGCCAACCGCACACGTCGGTCGTGGTCGTGGCGAATCAGGAACCTCGCCCAGCCGTTGCACAGCTTGCACACACCGTCGAACAGCACCACGGTTTCGCCGGGCTTGAGGAGTGGTGCGGGAGTAGGCCGGGTGTGGGAGGCGGGCATCAGCGTGGGTCCAGTCGGGCCGGGTTAGCCTGGATCATACCCGCGTTCGGCACGACTCAGTGCAGCCCTCAGCCCTGCTGATGCGCTGGTCAGCGGAGCAGGGCCCGCCGTTATCAGCGCAGCGGCGCCGCTCATGGACGCTTGCCCCAGTGCCACGATAGACGCGCCATCCCCATAGGCACGGTCCGCAGCCCTGGCGATGGTCGCGAGATAACCGTGCAGGTCGCCCGCCTTGAACATCGCCCATGCCCCCGGAACCAGTTGCACCTCCACCGACGCCACGGTGTGCTGGGCCATCTGGTAAAACAAGCGAGCAGTCGGCTCGAGTGTGGTTTCGACAGCGCACAACACCACCACCTTCCCGCCAGCTTGAACCGCCGCGAATGCCAGCGCTTCATCTGCCCGCAAAATCGGCACCGGGGTGTGAGTACCGGCAAGTTCAACCACCGGGCCCAGGGTCGAACAGGTGAGCACCACTGCATCGCAGTGCTGAGCCAGGGCAACCAGCGCCAGCTGCGTTTCCTCGGCTATGCCTGCGGTCAGCTTACCCGCGCATTCAACCGCTGCCAGAAGATCGGCCCGGACTGCATGGTGCAACACCCGTGACCCGATCCCCAGCGCTGCTGCGGCAGCGTCAAACACGGCAATGTTGCTCTCGGCGGTATGCAGGCAGGTAATACGCATCGCTCAGGTCTCCGGCACTTTTGAACACCCGCCGACTTTAACGCGACAACACCGGCGCTGCGCCTTTTTCCTCCACGCCCACCTCATGCAGCGAAATCCGTGACGTCTCCGGCAACGCCAACCCGCCCGCCAACGCCAGCACCGCCACCGCAATCAGATAAAACGCCGGCGACAGGTTGCTGCCGGTGGTACTGATCAACCACGTCGCCACCAACGGCGCCGTACCGCCAAAGATCGTGTACGCCATGTTGTAGGTAATCGCCGAAGCCGTATACCGAGTGCGTGTCGGAAAGGTCTCCGACAACAACGCCGCCGTCACCACTCCACACAGCACCGCGCCCACCGCCAGCAACATCACCCCTACCACCGATGCCGCGAACGACCCGGAACTGGCCATCAGGAACGACGGGTACACCACCACAATCAACAACACACACGCCGTCATCACCGTGACCCGACGCCCCACCCGATCCGAATACAACCCTGCCAGCGGGCAGATCGCCGCCGCGAAAATCAGCGCAATCAGCGACACCAGCAACGCCACCGCCCGACTCAAGCCACCCGCCACCTGCAGATACGTCGCGAAGTAGGTGGTGAACATATAGAACGACAACGCCGTGAGCGACACAAAAGCGCCCAGGCAACAGATCGCCGCACCATGGTTGCGCAAGGTTTCCCTGAGGGGAGAGTGCGCGACCGCGTGCTCCTGCTTCACCGCCTGGAAGGCCGGCGTCTCATCCAGCTTCCAGCGCAGGTAAAGCCCCACCAGCCCCAGCGGCGCCGCGATCAGGAACGGCAAGCGCCAGCCCCAGCTGCCCATCGCCTCGGCGGACAGCGAAGCCTCCAGGGCGTACGCCACCACGGCCGCCGCAGCGAACGCAGAAAACGTCGACACCGGCACAAAACTGCCATACCAGGCGCGCTTGTCACTGGGCGCGTGCTCCATCAGATAGGCACAGGCCCCGGCGTATTCGCCCCCGGCGGAAAAACCCTGGGCGCAGCGAATCAACGACAACAGAATCGGTGCCGCTACACCGATGGCGGCATAGGTGGGCAGCAGGCCGATCAGCGTGGTGGCGCCCGCCATCAGCAAAATCGTCATGGCCAGCGTGCGTTTGCGCCCGATCCGGTCGCCGAGCATGCCAAAGAAAATCCCGCCCAGGGGCCGGAAGGCGAAGGCCACCGCGAACACCGCAAAGGTCTTCAGCAACGCCGCGCTGGCGTCACCGCTGGGGAAGAATTGCTGGGCGATGGTGGTGGCGAGAAAACCGTAGACGGCGAAGTCGAACCACTCCACGAAGTTACCGATACCGGCGGCGATGATCACTCTGCGCAGGGTTTGGGGGCTGACCTGGTCGGTGGATGGGCTCGTCATGGGGGAAGGCCTCGGCGGTGGTAGGGGGATGCTTGATTATCGGGGGCGGGGATTGGGCGGCGGGGCTCAAAAGAGTCGTCCGCGTAGTCAGTAGCGACTGGGTGGGGTGGAGGACGCAGGAATTGGGCCAAGTCCTGGGGGCGAACAGCCTCGGCATTCCTGGCCAGGGGTAAAATGATTTGAATCCGGCGCGCGCCTTCCAGGTCATCCCCGCCAGCTACACCTGTCACTTCATTCAGCCGAACTGGAAACTGCCGAAACGCGGTTGAAAATGTGGGAGCGGGCTTGCTCGCGAAGGCGGTGTGTCAGTCAGCAAATTCTTCACTGAGCCACCGCCTTCGCGAGCAAGCCAGCGCCCCCAGCCGACGCATCGTCGGGTAACTCATGCGCGCCCAAGCATTCGACAGAATTGCGTTAGAAAACGGGGCGACAGGTGACTTTCCCACAGGTTTTTCCGGATGGCGCGTCTGACGATTCGTTTTTTGTAGAACCTGGCCGAACGGACAGTTGTCAGGTTTTGGGCGGTCCAGCAGCATCGCTGGCGCGCCATTCAGGCGCAATCGCCTGCTTGGGCGCCAGAAAAGGACAGCACAATGGAACACGCAGCGCCTCGCCTATATACCAATGAAGTGTCCCCAGAATTTCTCCAGATCCTCGACAAGTCGCACTTTACCGAGCAACGGCTTGCCGACTTCCATGAAGACGCCTTGGCGGTCGTTAATCAGCGGCAGGCTTACATCAAAGCTCACCCTCCAGTTGCTATTTACCGCGTGGCAGCCGAGGGCAGCCAAACCCGTAACGGCGGTGTGATTCAACAAGCGACTACCCCCATGGAATTCAAGTTGGTTAACGGCCAGCAAGTGCGCGCAGCGCAGAAGGGCGATTACGCCGTATATGCCGATGGCAGCAAGGCCCAAATCGTTACGGGGGCAGGGGAAGGCAATAGCCATTTTGCGCTGGTCGGCAGTCGTCTGAGCAATGGCGACGAAATCATCAATACGCCCCAAGGTGCCTGCGTGTTCATCGCCCGTGAAGGCGTGCTGCTGGCCGAGGATTTTCTGCCCGCTATCGAGCGCGTGGAGAAACATCAATGAGCGAAGGTTTTTTTATTGGTAAAGGCAATAAAACCATCTGCGGCGGGGAGGTTTTGGATGGTGATTCCCGAGTCAACATAATGGGCCTGCTTCATGCCTGTGCCGGTGACCGGGTTACGTGTGGAGTGGACGGGAAAACGTATCGGATTGTCGGTGGCATTTCGCATATGCACAGCCATGGCAGGCTAATGGCGGGCACGCTGGACAGCCGCAGTGATTGCCCCTGCAACGCTCGGCTGATTCCCTCGGTGTTTACGGCCAGATATCGGAGCAAAAGTGCTGCACGGCAAGTGGCCAGACGAGCGACGGAACCTGCCCATTCAACGGCAACCAGCCCCTCCGTAGCGCCGCGTGAATCTGCGTTCGCGCCTTCAGGCAATCCAGTCCCACCGGTACTCAACCGATTGGAGCCTCAGGAACCGGGTTTCTATGTGGCGCCCAAAAGCATGACTCGCGAAGCACTGGAGACTACGCTTTTTCCCACGGCCAACCCGGCCGTGATGAGCAAGTTCAGGGCGCTCAACCCTAACGTGGGCGAGGTCAAAGCCGGCTCTCTGATCGTATTGAGCGATCCGACAAACACTTCCTGTACCTACCAGGAGGCACAGCTGATGCAGGCTGCTCAGCAGGTCAAGGCGTCCCTGGATCCTCTAACGCCGGACGAGGCCGATTTCGCGTTTCTTCACGCTGCTGAAATTGCTGGTTATATGGGTACCACCTCAACCTGGCTTGGCGTCAGCGCGGTGGTAATGGAAACGCACCTGACCCGACTGCGGGACACGCTTCAGGCCATGGAGCGGCTGCATCAGGAAAGCTATCGTCAGCATGGGCATCTTAAATCGCTACAGTTTTTTGCTGAACGCAAGCGGCTGATGGCCCAGTTGGATGCGCATTTGCTTAACTCCACTCGACTACGTGGCCAAACAACCATGGGCGATCATCCGAAGCTGAAAACAGCTCTGGGTATTTCGAGCCGAAGCTTGGTGCATCACTGGGACAAGGCCGGTGGGCCGGGGCAAATTCCGGGGTATGCGACGCATGTGGAGGCGACGAGTCGGGCAGCCAAGTATATGAAGGCGGGTGGGTATATCGGGATTGGTATTGGTGGGGTGTCCTCGCTTCTGGCTATTCAGGAGGTGTGTAGCGGGGATTCTGGATCCGCTTGCGAGAAGGTTAGGTTTACTGAGGGTGGGAAGTTTGGATTGTCCACCGCTGGTGGTGGCGTGCTAGGAGGAATAGCAGGTTCTGTCGGTGGTTCGGTCTGCACTGCACTTGGCTTTGCTACAGGTATCGGTGGTGTTGTCTGCGTTGCAGCCATAGTAGGGACCGGCGCATGGGTGGGTACGAAGTACGGAGGTATGGGGGGCGAATACATGGGGGAGAAAATTTACGAAGCTACACAACCATGACGAGTATCGACCATTGGAATCCATGGGTTGCGATATTTGCCATTGGCGGCCCATTTCTACTCGCGATTGTAAGTTTGACCTACAGCGTTTACCTGAGCCGTTGTCATCTGGACGCGATAAAAAATGCCTTGAAAAACAGCCGTTATATTTATCTTTGGGGGCCGAGTCTGGGGAGGAGAGGTTTGATTTGGTCCCACTATGAGATGTCAAAAATCTCAGGGATGGTGGCGTGGCCGAAGACGTATATCCGCATGGGCGATTTAAACCCTGTGGACGTTGAAAACTTCCCCCCTCACCTGAAGCGTCGTTTGCTCATCAATCTAACGATGATGGGTATTTCCTCCGCTGGGATATTGGCTGCAGGCCTGTTAGTACAGTTCAGATAGTGGGACGAAGTACTAACTCGGATAAAGCGGGCGAATGCAGGTGGGAAAGAATTCACGAGGCTACGCACCCATGACCCTTATTGACTCCTGGTGTCCCTGGTTTACTAGGAACGTTTCAAGCGATGAAGTCTAAGGCAAAAGCATGCAAAAGTTGCCAAGTAATAAGCAGTGCTCCATTAATTAAAATAAAAAATGGACGCTGCTATACGTGCAGAAAAAAATCTCATGAGAAAATCGCCGATAAGGAAATATCATTTTTAGCGCCCGTAATCCTCGGAGCTATTTCTTTATATTTTTTGATGGTGTCAATAATCTCGGTTTATTTTCAGTACACTACGGTTTCCTATAGGGGGCGGGGTTATAGCTCATCATATGAATTCACAGGCATGGCAATTATCGTTCCGACATTGTCATTTATAATGTTTTTTATTGGTTTTTTAACATTGGCCTTAGCTTGCTTTGATAAGCGTCATGGAAAAACAACATCCACTACAGTAACGGTGGGAAGTCTTTTTTCTGGTTTTGTTTTTCATGGTGCTGCTGTTTTTTTTGGCGAAAAAATAAATTAACGCCCCGAAAAAGATGGGCCAGACTACGATAGAAAATAGTCGAGCATGACTTGAGCCGGTCTTTCTATACTGGCCATCCAGGATGCAACTCAAGGCGCAATATATGCCGATCCAACCCAATCAAAACTCCCCAGTGACGCTAGTCCGCGCTCAACAAAGCGACCTGGACGATCTTGTCGCCATCCGAATCGAAGCCATGCGCGAAAGCCTGGAGCGTGTCGGGCGATTTGATCCAGTACGGGCGCGCGAGCGGTTTGTTAGCGGTTTTGAAGCTCACAACACACATCACATTGAGGTGTCTGGGGAGAGGGTTGGCTTTGTAGTGGTCAAGCATCAACCCAATGAACTCGTGCTCGACCACTTATACGTGAGGCCGAGCGCGCAAGGATCAGGGATCGGCTCTGCTGTGCTCACTCAGATTTTCAAGGAGGCGGATGCAGCCGCACTCCCGATTAAAGTAGGTGCCCTCAAAGACAGCGCCTCGAATCGTTTTTACACCCGGCACGGCTTCCAGTTCGTCGAAAGCACCGAATTCGACAATTATTATGTCCGTCAGCACCTTACGGCGGGCAACACACCTTGCCAGCCAAGTGAAATGATTTGAATCCGCCGCGCGCCTTCTAGACAATCCCCGCCTTTGGCTCGAAAGGATGCGTGCGATGAAGTTCGAAGGGACTTTCCAATACATGGGCAATCACGGGATCGTGTTCAACGTCTCGCAGATCACCCTCACCGACAGCGAACGCGGACGCCTGGGCGAGCTGCATTTTGGCGAAGCGAAAAGCGCCCACTACGAGGTCAACCGCAAAGTCGTCGAGGTGTACGACAAGATGCTGGCCAAGAACCTGCCGTGCCTGATGATGATCGGCATCTCCAAACCGCTGACCCGGCAACAGGGCGACGTGCTCAACGCCCAACGCACCAAGATCGCCAACCTTGCAGCCTCGGCCTTCGCTGGCGCCACCTCATACATAGCGTCTCCTTACGTGGGCGCCCCTGTCGGCGCCGGAGTGCGCATGTATGTGAATGACACCCTGCCCACCTATCATGCTGGCGACATACTGGTCAGCATCGAAGCGCAGGTGAGCGGCGGCATCGGCCCGCAACGCAGTGCCTCGACACTGATCATCAAGACCTGACGGGAGAAACACATGTCTGACATTACCCAACTGGTCGTTGCCCTGGTGCTGTTCTTTCTGCTTGATCGGTTTATCAAGTCGTACCCGCTTCGCAAATGGCTAGGGGTGCTGTTGGTAGCGATAGGGGCGGTCGGCTGCGTGGCAGTGAGCCAAATCCGCTTGCTTGGGGTTGACCTGGGGCTGCTGTCGATCTTTGCCGTTGCACTGGGGGTGGGGTTGTTCCTGAAGCGGCGGCGGTTCGAGCCGATGGGCTGAAGGAGGGCCTGGAATTTCCCCACGGCCGGCAGTAAAAAGGGACGGACTGATCTGAAAATAGATCCGTCCCTTTTCCTTTTCGCCTCTCGACCTACGCAGCCTGAGCCTTGACGGCCGGCCGGGGCGGCTTGCGATACGTCAGCAACACAATTCCCGTCACCACAATCATCCCGCCCACCACCTGCCCGGCGCTGAGCATCTGGTCGAGCACGATCCAGCCCATCAACAACGTCGCCAGCGGCTCAATGTTCATTACCGGTGCATTACGCGGCATATCCAGGCGCGGCACCGAAATGAACAGCACGATAAAACCCGTGCCATACAGCACCACCAACGTGGCCAGTGCCAGCCAGCCGGTACTGGTTGCAGGCAAGTTCAGGCCATCGACAAGCGCACCGCTCAAGCCTGCGAGATTGACGCTGCTGAACACGATAAAAATCGTCAGCAGACTGCGCACCGAACCACGCACCTGAGACAACTTGTGGTCGGTGATCCACAGCGCGCAGGCGAATACGAACGCGGCGCAAAAGGCCAGGGAGACGCCGAGCAGCCATTCCGGGCCGAGGGTGGTGTTGGCGGAGAGACGGCCGGGTACATCCAGCACGAAGACCAGTCCCACCAGAATCAGGCTCATCAGCAAGGCGGTGCGTGCGGTGGGGCGTGGGCCGCCGAGTGTCCAGGTGAGCAGGGCCAGCAGGATGGGGAAGACGTTGGCGACCAGTAAGGCCAGCGCTACCGGGACGCGGGCGACGGCGGAGTAGAGGCAGAGGCTTTGGGTGGCGATGAGCAGGCCCAGGAGGACTTGCCAGCACCATGCTCCTGGGGGGAGGCGGAGGTTTTGGCGTTGGTATAGGACCAGTATCGCCAGAACCAACAGGGTGCCGCCGGAGCGCATGAGGATTGCCAGCAGGACACCGGCGCCGTCGTCGAAGGCTACGCGCGCGGCGATGTGGTTGCCGGCGAAGGCGCAGCCCATGCAGAGCAGGATTAGAACGGCGATGTGGCGCGGGAATTGGGTGGGGGCAGGGGGAGACATGGTGGGGGCTCGGGAGTTGGCGCCATCGTCGGGGATGGGGGATTATTTTTAGGTTGTCGTACAACTTGGTGATGGGATTTGTAGCGTGTTTGGTACGAGGGGGCAAGGGGCTGTTTTAGTTTGGTTGGCTAAGAGTGCATTCTGAAGCAGCTTCCACCGAAATTCGTAGGGGGAGCCGGGCCTGGGACGGATAGCTCTAATTCAGCTGATCTTTAGAAAGAGATCGTATCAGTCTTTTGGCGGAAGCGTCCCAGCGTGTTTTCGGCAACTAGGTCGGAAATGGATGGATTTATTGATTTGGAATAGCTCGCTTTTGTCCCAACAATGGAGATAAGTCGAATAATTCGTGATGGTCGAGAACGGCTGTTCGCGAAAGAACGCTTTCGGCCAGAAGCGGTCGCTCAGACTTTGACTTTCCAGTGAACGAAGTGAGCTTAAATTGAGCAAACATTAGGCTGCCGTAAGGTCATCTAACGCATTCACCCAGCCTGCTTTTCCAGCCTTCCCGGCTAGATTGGCTTTGCGCGCTGGAGTGGCAGGTCTTGCGGGGGTTGCCCTGAGTGCTTTTGTTGCTGGCATAGTCGTAAAACAGTCCTATAGTTCCTCCACATCATTGGTACGAGTTTTTAGGCCTTCATGTGGAGGCTCTGCTCGGCTCTCAGCTCCGCACAATTCTGGTCAGGAAGAGTTGCCGTCAAACCGTTTCGTAGCACCGCAAATGATGTCTAGGCTGGTTCTGACGGGCAGCGCTTTGTAAGCATTTCATGACTCTCAAAGTGCTATCATCTCCAAACGAGAGATGGTGTTGGCCAGTGCGAGGGATAGCATGCACGATCATGAGTATTCAGTGATAGGTCATCGCAGGAGTAGCGTCGGTCGTTATTTGGGCATGCTGGCCACGATTGTCGTGTCCTTCCTTCCAGCAATTGGGATTGGGTTGTCCGACCTGATGGCGCAAGTGGGCGTACCTGAGTGGGGCAAGTACTTCATTGTCATTCCGCTCACCGCTAGTGTGACGTACACAGCGCTTCACTGGTTCTTCAACAAGTATGCCTGGCGTCCCTTGAGTTTTTTGGCTCAGGTTCCCAATATTTCTGGGGACTGGAAGTGTGTGGGCCAAACGCTCGATGATGATGGGACTATCGCTCACGATTGGGAGGCAGACCTGAACATCTCTCAAACCTGGGAGAAGATCCGGGTCAGGCTGGAAACCAAATCGTCTGTGTCTCATAGCTTGTCGGTGGCACTGATTCCTGAGCCGGATGGATGCTGGATGTTGATGTACAGCTATTTGAATAAGCCTAAGACAGGTAATGGCCATCTCAATGGTCATCAGGGCTACAGTGAGATGAGGTTCGTCAAAGGTTTGAAATCCGCCCAAGGTGAGTACTTCACTGCGAAGGGGCGTGGTACTGCGGGCATCATGATATTTACCAGGAGATAGAGTAATGGGGAAGGATGTTAATCGGAGGCTGACAGACCTTAAGTCTCGGCGCCGGGGAAGTAGCAGTACCATTGTGATGGATAGCATCACGGCCAACTCGAGGTCAATTTCGGAGAAATTCGAAACGCGTTCGAGCGGTCAGTGGGCGAAATATGCACTAGGGATCATGCAGGAAGTCGATCCGACCTATACCAAGAATTCCGTGGCGGAAGGTGAGAGGGTGAAGAGCCAGATCACAAACCGTATTGCTACGGAAGTTAAGTTCGAGTATCAGGGATCTGTCCCGCTGAATGTCCATATCCGAGGTGTCAGCGACATTGATATTCTGGTACTTCTGGGTCGTTACGTGACTATTGATCTCAATGGATCTCGGGCAAACACAACGGATTATTCAAATTGGGTAGGGCCAAGCGGTATTGCTCAACTCGCTTCCCTTCGCAGTGAACTGGAGTCGGCGCTGAAGGCTGCCTATCCAGCTGCTGATGTCGACATTACAAAGGATAAAGCCATTGCCTTGTCAGGTGGAAGCCTGTCGCGCAAGGTAGATGTCGTGCCGTCGCATTGGCATGACTCTGCTACTTATCAAATCAGCAAGAGCAAGAAAGACCGCGAAGTAAAAATCTACCAGAAAGCCACTGGTGACACCCTCTTAAACAGACCCTTCCTTCATATCGATAAGATAAATCAAAAGGACGCGGTCACCCGCGGTGGCGCTAAGAAAATTATCCGCATGCTAAAAAATTTGAAAGCGGATAGTGATAACCCATCGGCGATCTTGGTAAATAGTTACGAGATAGCAGGGCTAGTGTTTCACTTTGAAGACGTTCCAATGTCGGTTCCCGGATACAATGAACTGGCTTTGGTTGCTGTGGCAAAACAGCAGCTTACTCGCATTATCGACAATAAGCTTTGGACGATGGGGTTAATCACGCCCGATGGGATTCGGAGAATTATCGATTCTGAAGAGAAATTTAAGTCGCTAAATCTGCTGCGGGATGAAATTAGCGAGCTAGGTAAGAATTTGGCAATTGAACTTACTTCCCGCTACTGGATTGATGACTTGGAAGCGCTAAACGCTTTGCGTGAATCCTATATCGCTGAGTAATGAGAAATAATGAGGTGTGCGGTTTTAATTTGCCTTCCGTGGAAGTGCAAAAAAATCGCACGGCGGCGCATTGCAGTTTTTATGAAGTGGTAAGTTTTTAAGTGTTGCATTAAATCGAGATGCGCCTTGACTGATATATCATTGTGATGATTGAGCGTCGCGCAGCAGTTATCAATTAAGTCGCTTTTTGGTCAACGTGAACGCAAATTTAACGCACGCGTATATGGTTTTTGCTCTCCGAACACTAGATCCATAGCTTCCGTTGGCGAACGGCAGAACTGGCCCAAGCCAACGGTCGTGGGCAGCGATTCGATGCCAGTTGTGGCGTCATAAATAAGATTGTGAAATCTGATATATTCAGTGATCACGTACCTTGGCGAGCTATAATATTGAAATATATATCTATCGATGGCGACGATGTAGGAAGAAAAATAACTTCCTGTTATATAGGTAATGATGAAGAAAAGCTAAATATGCTTAGCAAGCAGATTGAGGCGTCTACTATAAGAATTGCGAACTTGTTAGGGTCAAAGGGGTTTTATGTGATTTTTAGAGCCGCAGACGGGGTTGTTGCGAGAACAAATTCTAGTTGCGACTTTGAAGATCTATTTCTGATGATAAGTTCATGCTTCACAAACGAAATCACCTTTTCAGCAGGAGTTGGATCTAGTCTGAGAGAGGCATATGTCGCTTTGCTTAACTCAAAAAGTAATGGGAAAAATCAGCTTTCTAACTTCGACGCGCTTGAATAAGGTAATATATGTTTAGAGTTATAAAATTTGACTTGCTGTTGAGAGCAGTAGTCCTGATCTCTATTTTTATTGCGGTTGTGATGTACAGTCTCGCGCAAAATATAACCGGTGTTGATATAAGTATTTTTAAACTCACGACTATCTCAGCTGTCTCGTCCGCGCTGGTAATGTTTATATTGTTATCACCATTCATTTCTCGGAAAGTCTGGTGTGTAGTAAGAACTTTCAAAAAAAATCTTTATCCAGATTTGAATGGGGTCTGGGTTGGTCAGGTTACTACAGAGGAGCAGAAAACTTTTGAGGTCAGAGCCGTTATTAGGCAGGCCCTTTTGGCTACTGAAATAGATTTACATGGTGAAACAGTCAAATCAGTAACACTTGAAACAACGCCCGCGAGAGAACTTAACAAAAACAAGCTGTACTATGTCTACCGCTCCACGCCCAAGAACCCATCTTGGGGGGATTACGTTGGCTCGACAATTTTTGATGTTGTTGAAGATGGCTCAGCGATTGTACTTTCAGGTAAATACTATACCGACCGAAAATCAGTTGGCAGAATATCACTGAAGCGCGTATCTAATAATATAAACTCTGATGTTTCTTACTATTGACGTCTTGCGCGTGATCAACTTGTGTATAAGGCATTGATTGAAAAAAACAAAAAATGGACGGAATAAAGCCTTAGTGAAAAGAATATGGGGCACAGCACCGTGAGCTCGCCCTAGTTTAGCAGGCTCTCGATGACCGCTTTTTGCCATCTCTACGTGATCACTCGACTGACCGCTACTGACCGAAACCACCCCTTTAATTCCCATACCGGTCTACCATGCCACCCCCCGGCAGTGGTTCCACGCGCTACCGACCTCAATCTCAAGGTATCGCCCATGACCTCTTCACCCCGCGCCACCCCATCCCGTACCCCATCCGAGGCATCCCAATGAGCATCGACCAAATCAGCCTCCCAAAAGGCGTAGGCCCGCAGGCCATCAAACTCCTCGACGCCATCACCGGTGCTGACACCAAAGAAGACCTGAACCGCGCAGGCGGCAAAGCCGAAGGTTTTGTATTGGGGCTGGAAAGTGCCAAAGCCATCAAAAGCCAAATCGCCGAGTCGCTGTATGTGGCATACGACGACGCGGCGAGTAATCGGTTGGGTGAGTTGAAGGGCTAGTCCCGCAGGACCGCGTTGGGCTCTACGCCCGAGGTGTTTCGCGGTCCATCAGTTTGCCGATCAGCAGCACACTCAATTCGCTCAGTTGGTGTATGGCCAATGCCACGTCGCGGTCTTTGCCGGTCAGTTCGTCGGACAGGTCGAGCAGCAGGGCGCTGACGGAGGAAACGGTTTCGTAGCTGTTGGCGATCAGGATTTCGCTGCTGACGCCGGAGGTGACGCTGAAGAGGGCGGTTGCCTCTGGGGCTGTCTCGGCATCAGTGCCGGGATTGAGGTAGTGATCAATGGCGCGCTGGGCAGCCTGGTGGAGTTTTTGATCCGGCTTGTTTGGCGGATTCGGCGTTATCTTGAACATATAAGTATTCCTGAGTCGGGCCGCCACCTTGTCGCTACTAAACGAAAGGGTGGCAGCTGTGCGCAGGTTAGTAGACCGGTGAATACTTAAAGCCGGCGCGCCCGAGGGCGCCCTACGCACAGCCACCATCAAGCACAGACAAGACGTCTGGAAGATGAGGCTCATGCACGTAAGTATTCAAAGCAGGGCTACTAAACCCGATCACTGAGTTTTCAGCGACCGAGCAACCTTAGAGATGACCACCCAGGTGCACAAGCCGGCGGATTCTGACGCAAGCGTAGGCAAAGGAGCAAGGTGCTACGGCCTACGCAAAGTCTCCTTTATCCCGCAAATGGAACCGTTCAAACCGTGCTCCAACACTTCGGCTGTGGCCGCGAACAATTGCCAGTCGGACGTTTCCGAAATCTGTATTTCCATAAAGTTTCGCCGAAAGGTACTTGTCGTAGAATGTGACAGAACCTGCGCAGCTTTCAAAGGAATGACCCCCTGGCAACCCGCGCAACGACCTGCCGTACCTGTTATGGAAAACCTATGCGCTCTTATCGCCTGTTGTACGTGTTCCTGGCCCTGATCCTCAGCGGCTGCAGCATTCCGTATCAAACACCCGAAGCCCGGCAGCAAATCGAGCACGACCTGCAGATTGCCCCCGGTTCGGTGCGGGCCCTGAGCCAGACCAACTGGTGCTACTTGCCCTACGGCTCGGAGAATGGCGGCGATGGCCAGTGCCGTGCCACTCAGGGGCTGGGCGTTCTGGTGGACGATGGCTTGATTCTGAGCACCTATTCCGGTGGTCGTTATCAGCGCTTTATCACACTGCGTACCCGCGATGTGCTGTGCGTGAAAACCTTCCGCAGCCGTGAAGCCGCCGCGGCGTTTTTCGCGTTCACTCGGGCGGGGGCCGCGCAGATCATTCCGCTGACGGCCGAAGGGCAGTTCAATACGCCGGTGAAAATCCAGTTTCTGGATTACCTGCTCGGTGAGAACCAGCCGGGCGATCTGACCACCGACAAGACCTATGTGCGTGAAACCGGCAAAAATGCCTACTCCGTCGGGATCATTCCAGGCACGAAAATTCCGTATGTGTCTGCGGTGGCGGCGACGGAAGTGTTCAATCCCTGTCCGGAAAAGTAGTCGCCGGCAGTAACCCAGCGCGTATGAATCACTATCAAGGAGAGCGACATGGCAGGTGGCGAGATTGGGTGCGGTTCGTTTCAGGGCAGCGACAAGTCGGGGTCGGCCTTTGAGGCGGTGCTGGACGCGCTGCCGTTGCAGGCGCGGGACTGGGTCGAGGCGGCCAGGCAGCAATTGGACTCGGCTGACGTTGTGCTGCTGGAGATTGATCATGCGCAGGGCTTGCTTCCCTTTTTCAAGGACTACCAAACACGCCTGATCGCCGAGATCGGTCACGATGATTGGGAGCGGGCCGCGCGGGATGAAGCGGCGTCGTTTGATGATGTGGCTGCCAAGTGGGGCGCGGGCAAGGGCTGGCGACTTTATTGTGTACGGGATCTGGTCCGTGCTTGTGAGCAGTCGGCGGTGGAGCAGCAGCCTGTTTACATCGCGTTCAGCTAGGGCATCTGTGGCGGGGCACGGAGCAAAGAAAAATACACTTTTTGCTGCGCGGGGCGTCCAACCCTGAAACCGCCGTCAAGGCTTTCATCTCCAGGCAGCTGCTTTCAGCTAAGGACCGATCATGGTGACGTTGTTTATTTTTCTTCTGGCCTGCGGTGCCGCTGCGAGCACCGGCATTATCTTCAAACCGGGCGACTGGTACGCCACCCTGGTCAAGCCCAGCTTCACCCCTCCCAACTGGCTGTTCCCGGTCGCCTGGACCATCATCTACCTGCTGCTGGCTTGGGCCGGCTACCGCCTGACCCTGATCCCCGGCAGCGAAATCGTGCTGGCTCTATGGGCTGCGCAGATCGCCCTCAACACCCTGTGGACGCCCGTGTTCTTCGGCGCCCACCGGATTTTCGCCGGGATGGTGATCATCACGCTGCTGTGGCTGGTAGTGGCCGCCATGGTGCTGCTGACGGTGCGGCTGGATTTGATCACCGGGCTGATCCTGTTCCCGTACCTGGTGTGGCTCAGCGTTGCGTCTGCGTTGAATTTCTCCATCCTGCGCAATAACCGCTGAGCCTGGCGGCGTGGGCAGAGAGCGGAAACATCATTGCCATGATGCCCACGCACACTGGCCAAGGTGAACATCTCTTTTAGAGATAGAGGGAATATCGAATTGGGAACTCACACGCTGTGGCCTGCTGAAGAACATGAACTGGCGCAAATGCAGCGCTTTAACCAGAAGCTCGCCTGGATGCCGCGTTTTCGCATCCGCAACCGCGTGACGCCCCGGGTGATCCAGGCGCTGTTGCGCTCCAGCCAGATGGTGGCCGGCAACAAGTTGCTCAAGCATGGCCTGCAGGCTGAAAGCCGGCGGGTGGGTTCGGTGCCGGTGCGCATCATCCGGCCGAAGGGCAAGGCCAGGGGCGTGGTGCTGGATATCCATGGCGGCGGCTGGGTGATCGGCAATGCGCAGATGAATGACGACCTCAACGTGGCCATGGTGAATGCGTGCGAGGTGGCGGTGGTGTCGGTGGATTACCGGCTGGCGGTGAATACGCCGGTCGAAGGGATTCTGGAAGACTGCCTGGCCACGGCGCGCTGGTTGCTCGGGGACTGTGAGGAGTTCGCCGGCCTGCCGGTGATCGTTGTCGGCGAGTCTGCCGGTGGGCATCTGGCGGCGGCCACGCTGTTGGCGCTGAAGCAATCGCCCGAATTGCTGGCGCGGGTGAGTGGGGCGGTGCTGTATTACGGCGTCTACGATTTGACCGGTACACCGAGCGTACGCACGGCAGGTCGCGAAACGCTGCTGCTGGACGGGCCGGGCATGGTGGAGGCGCTGCGTTTGCTGACGCCGGGCCTGAGTGACGAGCAGCGTCGGCAGCCGCCGTTGTCACCGTTGTATGGCGACCTTGCCGGGCTGCCGCCGGCACTGATGTTTGTGGGGGAGCTGGACCCGTTGCTGGACGACACGCTACAGATGGCCGAGCGATGGGCGGGGTCCGAGGTGTTTTTGTTACCGCAGGCGGCTCATGGGTTTATTCATTTTCCGACGGCGATGTCGGGCCGCGTGCTGGCTTACAGCCGCGATTGGATCACGGGTCGTTTACGCTCGGTTGGTTGATATTGGATTTTTACAACAAGGCCACATGGAAAGATGAAAATAAGAAAGTCGTTCATCGCGTCGCTGGGGATTTTATCGCTGGTTCAAACGTCACTGTCCTTTGCGGACAACGTTAACGGGAAAAACATTTATCTGCAGCGATGCGCCATGTGCCACGGCGCGGATATCAAAGGCACGGGACCCTTGGCGAATAAAAGCAATCCGCCTACGCCTGACCTGACAACGGCTACTTTCAAAAAACGCTTGAGTGATTATCCGGGCGTTATCGTGTCGTCCGTCATTCTTCGTCCAAATGGCGACCTGATTCCCAGAACGCTGCGGGAGAACGGTGTGAGGTTGTCACCGTTCACCTGGAAAGTTCAGGACTTCCGCGACTTGAATCAGTACATGAGTGGAGTGATTTCAAAAAGCCGATGATGCTGCTCGTTCCCACGCTCCGCGTGGGAATGCATACCGTGACGCTCCGCGTCACCAACAGCGGGACGCAGAGCGTCCCTGGCGGCATTCCTTTGCTGCGCGTGGGAACGATCAGTCAGCAACCGCTCAACGCTACTTGCGGACGCTCACCTGCAAAGAAGAACGGCCGCAACCGCACGCCCACGCTGTTGCCGATAAACGCCGCCACCAACCACACCCAGCCATGCAGGCTGCCCGAGGCAATCCCGCTGAAGTACGCGCCGATATTGCAGCCGTACGCCAGTCGCGAGCCATAACCCAGCAGCAACCCACCGATCACCGCGGCGAACAGCGAGCGTGCCGGAATCTTCAGGCTTGGAGCGAAACGCCCGGCCAATCCCGCAGCCAGCAGCGCACCAAGGATGATGCCGATATCCATCACGCTGGTAATGTCTTCCCACACCGGCGCCGCCAGCGCTTTGGCATTGCCCGGCATTTGCCAGAACGCCCAGCTGCCTACGTCCACGCCCAACCCGCCGGCAACCTTGGCGCCCCACAGCGCGAACGCCGAAGTGATACCCCATGGCCGCCCGGCCAGTGCCAGGGTGGCGTAGTTGAGCAGGGCCAGGCCAATTGCGCCCCACACCAATGGCCAGGGCCCGCGCAGGAAGCGGCGCAGGCCCTGGTGTTCGCTGGTGACACCGGCTTCGAGCTGCCCGTGACGGCTTTTTTCCAGGCGCACGGTGACTGCCGCGATGATCCCGAACACCGCCAGGCTCAGCAGCAACGCCGGCACCACGCCGAAGCTTTTGACGATGGAAACCGCCGGGAACGAAGGCAGCGAGAACCACCAGTCGACGTGGTGAGTCGCGATCAACGAACCGCAGATAAAGAAGAACAAGGTCACCAGCATGCGCGCGTTACCGCCGCCTACGGTGAACAGGGTGCCGGACGCACAGCCGCCGCCCAGTTGCATGCCGATGCCGAAGATGAATGCCCCGAACACCACCGAAACCCCGGCCGGCGCCACCAGCCCGACCACGGGTTGGCCGAACAACGTGCCGGCTCCCAGCGCGGGGAAGAACAGCACCACGGCAATCGCCAGCATCACCATCTGCGCACGCAAGCCCGCGCCGCGCCGGTCGGTGATGAACACCCGCCAGGCCGAGGTGAAGCCGAAAGCGGCGTGGTACAGCGTCAGGCCCAATGCGGCGCCGACCACCAGCAACAGCACTTGGCGCGAGCCGACGCTGTTTTGCAGGAAGACGGCGCCGAACAGCAGGATGGTAAACGCCAGCAATGGCGCGACCGGCTTGCGCGCTGGGGTTGTGGACAGGGAAAGGCTCATCGGGAATCTCGGGTGATGTGGGTTAAGGGCGAGGTGGCGAAGTATAAACCTCGCGCTCCGCCACTGGCGCCTTGAAAAGCAACGCCAGCGCCACGATCACCGACAGCGCCACGGCCACTGCGCCCGCCAGGTACACCGATGCCACTCCGGCCACGCCGGCCAAGGCGCCGATCAGCGGGGTGCTGACCCCCAGCGAAATATCCAGGAATGCCACATACGCACCCATCGCCAGGCTGCGGGATTGGGGCGGCGCGCGCTTTATCGCCTCCACCCCAAAGCCGGGAAACGCCAGGGAGTAGCCGAAACCGGTCAGCGCCGCGCCCAGGTAGGCGGTCAAGGCGCTGTCTGCGCCCCAGATCAACAGCTGCCCGGCGGCTTCGATTATCACGCACACCAGCGCGACCTTGGCACCGCCGATCTTGTCGGGCAGGTGCCCAAAGAAAATCCGCGCGCCGATAAACGCCAGGCCAAAGGCGGTAAACGCCAATGACGCATTGCCCCAGGCCTTAGTGGCAAACAGCAGCGCGATAAACGCGGTAATCACGCCAAACCCGACGCTTGCAAAGGCCAGGCCCAACCCCGGTACCCACACCGAGCGCAGCACCTTGAAAAACGAGGTGCGCCGCTGGCTGGTGGGCGCAACGCCTTGCGCTCCGGCGACGATGGCCAGTGCCAGCAGCGGAATCACCATGGTCCCGACGGCGATCCCGCTGAAACCCCACTGGCTATTCACCGCCACCCCGAGGGGCGCGCCCAGGGCAAACGCGGCGTAGATTGCGATGCCGATCCAGGCCATGACCTTGCCGGTATTTTGCGGCCCCACCAACCCGACACCCCAGCCCATCGAGCCGGTCACGATCAGGCTTTCCCCCAGCGCCAGCACCACGCGCCCGGCGAGCAACACCCACACCGAGACCACCGGTGATGCCACAAACGCCAGGGACGCGAGGTAGATCAAGCCGGAGCTGGCCGCCACCAGCATGCCCACAAGCATGGCGCGCTTGGGGCCGCGCATATCGGCAAAATTGCCGGCCCAGGACCGCGACAACAGTGCCCCGGCAAACTGCGCACCGATCACCACGCCCACCACCAGCGTGTCCATGCCCAAGGTGTTGTGCAGGTGCAGCGGCAGCACCGGCAGTTGCATGCCGATGATCAGGAACCCGACAAACACCGCCAGGGTGATGGGCAGTAATTTCAGTACCACAGGGCTTACCAATCCAGACATGAGTTGAATCCTCTGACGGGCATCAGCCCAGGCGAACGGAAAGCTCGACGTCGTCACCGATCGGCACCGACAGGTAGCCGTTTGCTGGCGAACGCACCCGGGCCAGGTAGTCGGGGCAGTAGTCGGTGTTGTCGGCGATGATCAACGCGCCGGGCTTGAGGCGGCTTTCCACCAGGTTCAGCACATCGCCATACAGCGCCTTGGCGCCGTCGAGCAGCAGCAGGTCGACGCTGTCGGGCAGGCCGTTGGCCAGGGTAACCAGGGCATCGCCTTGGCGGATCTCCACAAGGTCGCTCACGCCGCCTTGCTCCAGGTGTTGCCGGGCGAGAGCGATCTTCGAGGGCTCGAACTCGCTGCTGATCAGCGTGCCGCCGCCGTTGTCCCGCAGGGCGGCCGCCAGGTGCAGGGTGGACAGGCCGAACGAAGTACCGAACTCGACGATAGCCTGCGCTTTGCTGCTGCGTGCGAGCATGTACAGCAGGGTGCCGGTGTCGCGGGAGACGGGCAACCACAGGTCTTTCAGCATTCCGTAGAGTGCCAGGTAGTCGGTCTTGCTGCGCATCAGGCGGTCGCGTTCTTCGTGGGTCACTGTGTTGATGATGGGGCTGGTGGCGGCATCGGCCTGTGTGTACAGCCGTTCAATCAGGGCCGCCATCGGGGCCGAGGTAAGCGTATTCATGGGGATGTCCTGCTGCAGGTTGAGCGCCGTGAGGCGCCGGGCTAGTATGCGAATGATTCGTCGCATTTAAAGTATGCGAACAATTCGTCACATTCGCTATTCGCATTCCAACGGCAGCAGGAACGCCCCATGACCGATCGCCAGACCTCGCAGATTTCCTCACGCAAAGAGCCCAAACAGGCGCGATCCACCGGGTTGGTGTCGGCCATTCTCGAAGCGGCTATTCAGGTTTTGGCCAAGGAAGGTGCCAGCCGTTTCACCACCGCACGAGTCGCGGAAAAGGCCGGTGTCAGCGTGGGGTCGGTGTACCAGTACTTTCCCAACAAGGCGGCCATCCTGTTTCGGCTGCAGACCGATGAGTGGCAGCAAACCTCGCAGATGCTCAGCCGCATTCTGCAGGACGTAAGCCAGCCGGCCCTTGAGCGGTTGCGGGCGTTGGTGCATGCGTTTATTCGTTCGGAATGTGAGGAGGCGCAGATGCGCGTCGCCCTGAGCGACGCCGCGCCACTGTACCGTGATGCGCCCGAAGCCCATGAGGTTCGCGCAGAAGGGCAACAGATTTTCCAGGCGTTTATGCTGGAACTGCTGCCGCAGGTGCCTGAAGCCACCCGCGCCCTGGCCTGCGATTTGATCGCCACCACCTTCAGTTCGGTGGCGAAGGAATTCTCGGGAAGCCCGCGCACCGAGGCGCAAATCACCGCCTATGCGGACGCCATGGCGGATATGTTCGGTGCGTACGTGACGGTGCTGAACCAGACAGCACGATGACCCGCAGGGCGGGCCATCGTTTGCAGCGCTTGCCTTAGCGGCGGTTCAGCCACACGGTCTGCGCGTTGCAGAATTCCCGCACACCGAAGTGCGACAACTCCCGCCCGAAGCCGCTCTTTTTCACACCACCAAACGAGACCCGGGGATCGGACACGCTGTAGGCGTTGATAAAGATCCCGCCGGTTTCCAGTTGGTTGGCGATGCTGCGTGCCTTCTCTGGGTCGGTGGTGAACACACTGGCGGTCAGGCCGAACTCACTGTCGTTGGCGAGGGCCACGGCGTGGTCCGCATCGCGGGCGGTGATGATGGAGGCGACCGGCCCGAACAGTTCCTGTTTGAACGAGGTCATCTGGTCGGTGACGTTGGCCAGCACGGTGGGGGCGTAATAGTTGCCCGCGCCTTCGACTTTGTTGCCGCCCAGCAGCAGGGTGGCGCCTTCGGCCAGGGTGGCCTGGACCTGGCCGTCGAGTTCGTCCCGCAGGTCGAAGCGGGCCATCGGCCCGATGTAGGTCTCGCTGGCGGTCGGGTCGCCCATCACCAGGTTGCGGCTGGCTTCGAGGAATTTGGCGGTGAAGGCTTCCACCACGCCTTCTTCGATGATCAGGCGCTTGGCGGCGGCGCACACCTGGCCGGAGTTCTGGAAACGGCCGATCAGGGCGGCTTGCACGGCTTCGTCGAGGTTGGCGTCGTTGAGCACGATGAACGGGTCGGAACCGCCCAGTTCCAGTACGCATTTTTTCAGCGCGGCCCCGGCCTGGGAACCGATGGCCATGCCGGCGCGCACGCTGCCGGTGAGGGTCACGGCGGCGATGCGCGGGTCGGCGATGGCTTTGGACACGCCGTCCTGGGTGACGTTGATCACTTCGAACAGGCCATCGGCAAAGCCGGCGCGCTGGAAGGCTTGTTTCATCAGGTACGCGCTGCCCATCACGTTAGGCGCGTGCTTGAGCACGTAGGTGTTGCCGCTGAGCATGGTTGGCACCGCGCCGCGCAGCACTTGCCACACCGGGAAGTTCCACGGCATTACAGCGAGGATCGGGCCCAGCGGGCGGTATTCGATCTGGGCGGTGCCGTTGTCCACCAGGGTGGCTTCCGGGGCCAGCATGGCTGGGCCGTGGGCGGCGTACCACTCGGCGAGTTGCGCGCATTTTTCGATTTCGCCACGGGCCTGGGCGATCGGTTTGCCCATTTCCAGGGTGATCATCTGGGCCATTTCTTCGGCCTGGTCGCGCAGGGTGCTGGCCAGGGCCAGCAGTAATTCGGCGCGCTGGGCGACGGGGGTATTGCGCCCGTTGCGGAAGGCGTTGATCGAGCGGGTGAGGGCGGCATCCAGCTGCGCCTCGGTTTCGTACGGGTAGCTGGCGACCGTTTCACCGTTGGCGGGGTTGATCGACAACGCGTGGGTCTGGGAGGAAATGGAGTTCATGGCACCGTCCTGCGCAGTGAATGGGATGGAGGCCAGCGTACGGGGCTGTATCTTTTTCGGAAACTGAATAATATTAAGCAATACGTTCACGTTTGGAGAATGACTTGGATCTGGTTCAGCTGGAAATTTTCAAAGCCGTTGCCGAGCAAGGCAGCATCAGCGCTGCCGCGCAATTGATCCATCGCGTGCCGTCGAACCTGACCACGCGGATCAAGCAATTGGAGCAGGACCTGGGCGTGGACTTGTTTATTCGCGAGAAGAGCCGGCTGCGGTTATCGCCGGCCGGGTGGAATTTCCTCGGGTATGCGCGGCGCATTCTCGACCTGGTGCAAGAGGCCCGGGCGACGGTGGCGGGTGAGGAGCCCCAGGGCGCGTTTGCGTTGGGCTCGCTGGAGAGTACGGCGGCGGTGCGTATCCCGGCGTTGCTCGCGGCGTATAACCAGAAGCACGCCAAGGTCGAGCTGGACCTGACCACCGGGCCGTCCGGCACGATGATCGAGGGTGTGTTGTCGGGGCGGCTGGCGGCGGCGTTTGTCGATGGGCCGGTGTTGCACGCGACGCTGGAGGGCGTGGCGGTGTTTGAGGAGGAAATGGTGGTGATCGCGCCGTTGCATCACGCGCCGATCACCCGGGGGCGGGATGTGAGCGGGGAGAGCATCTACACGTTTCGTTCGAACTGTTCGTACCGGCATCACTTCGAGCGTTGGTTTTCACAGGATGGCGCGGTGCCGGGGAAGATCTTCGAGATGGAGTCGTACCACGGGATGCTCGCCTGTGTGAGTGCCGGTGCCGGGTTGGCGCTGATGCCACGGAGCATGCTGGAGAGCATGCCGGGGTTTACGGCGGTGAGTGTGTGGCCGCTGACCGATACGTTCCGGATTCTGAATACCTGGCTGATCTGGCGCCGGGGTACGGTGTCGCAGAGTCTGAACAGTTTTGTGCAGTTGCTGGAAGAGCGTGGCCTGGCCCTGGCATCGTAGCCGTAGCAGCTGAGCCCCGGCGAGGCTGCGATGGCGTCGGCACAGTCGACATTTATGGTGCCTGACCCACCGCTATCGCGGCCTCGCTGAAGCTCGACGGCTCCCACATTTGGTCTTGGTTAGCCGCCAAGCTGCAGGGTGCCCATGGCCGATTTGGCGATCAGAGCGGCTGTACCCAGTTGCATCAGTCACACAGGTCCTCTGTGGGAGCTGTCGAGCTTTAGCGAGGCTGCGATGACGTCGGCACAGTCGACATTGATGGTGTCTGACCCACCGCTATCGCGGCCTCGCTAAAGCTCGACGGCTCCCACATTTGGTCTTGGTTAGCCGCCGAACTGCTGGGTGCCCATGGCCGATTTGGCGATCAGGGCGCCGGTACCCAGTTGCATCAGTCACACAGGCCCCCTGTGGGAGCTGTCGAGCTTTAGCGAGGCTGCGATGACGTCGGCACAGTCGACATTGATGGTGCCTGACCCACCGCAATCGCGGCCTCGCTGAAGCTCGACGGCTCCCACATTTGGTCTTTGTCAGCCGCCAAATTGCAGGGGGGCCATGGCCAATTTGGCGATCAGGGCGCCGGTACCCAGTTGCATCAGTCACACAGGTCCCGTGTGGGAGCTGTCGAGCTTCAGCGAGGCTGCGATGGCGTCGGCAGAGTCGACATTGATGGTGCCTGACCCACCGCTATCGCGGCCTCGCTAAAGCTCGACGGTTCCCACATTTGGTTTTGGTCAGATGCCAATTGCAGGGTGCCCATGGCCGATTTGGCGATCAGGGCGCCGGTACCCAGTTGCATCAGTCACACAGGCCCCCTGTGGGAGCTGTCGAGCTTCAGCGAGGCTGCGAAGGCGTCGGCACAGTCGACATTTATGGTGCCTGACCCACCGCTATAGCGGCCTCGCTATAGCTCGACGGCTCCCACATTTGGTCTTGGTCAGCCGCCGAACTGCAGGGGGGCTGCTTGCACCAGACAAAAGGCCAAACCGATTGCTGGAGGAGCGTTCAAGAGGTGGGGTGAGGTTGATGTGTTCTCGACTACGCTGATGGCTAGTGGCCTTAGGCCGTTTGCCAGTAGGGAAGGGAAACCATGCTTAAGCCTCCAGGCTCGAAAATCGTTGAGTCGCCGACAAAGGACCGTTTTTTTCAACGCCTCATATTCTGGGTGCCGCTGGCGTTCACATCGGTCCTGGTGTTTGGAGGGTTGAGTGAAGGTTTTCTCAATCTGAGGTGGGCCAATGCCTTGGTGGGTGGGCTCGCAGAAGCGCTGCCGTCGATAGAGAAATGGGCGCAACGCTCGTACTTCCCGCCGGTGACCAAACTGATCTTTTCACTGGCTTGGCTGTTCAGCGTTTTCTATGGGGTGCTGATTGCGCGCTGGGGGCCTTATCGAAGGGCCTTCCTGCGTTCACTGGTCAATCGACGGCGCCATATGGCGGTCTTGCCGGTGGCGACCATGATTGGCGTCGGAATGTCCTGTTTAACTGTGGCTTTCCCGGAAGAGCCCGATTGCACCCGCAAATGCCTTTATGAGTCCCCGCTGATTCAGGTGCTCTATTCGTCAGCAGGGTCGGCTTTTTTGGGTTACGGCCTGGCGATGTTGTACTGGTGGCTGCGTCACTTCTCCAGGATTCACTTCGACAGGCCCGCGGGCAACTAGTTAGCCGCCGAACTGGAAGGTGCCCATGGCCAGCTTGGCCATCAGGGCGCCGGCGCCCAGTTGCACCAGCCATAAGGCCAAACCACCGAGGAATACGCCGAGCGCGACTTGCAGCACCAGGCTTTTCTGGCGCTTGGCGGGGGGTGGGCGCGGGGTGAAGTGGTCCAGTTCGTCGCGGTCGGCACGCAGGTCCAGGTCGTCGTTTCTCATAGGATACTCAAGGGGAAGGGACTGTCTTGCTGTCAGTCTAGGGGCAGCGGACTGAAAGCAGCGAATTTTTAGGGGGGATGCACTCATCTATTGAAGCAATCTGCTCACCCTGTGGCGAGGGAGCTTGCTCCCGCTGGGGCGCGAAGCGGCCCCCATTCAGGCACCGCATTCATTCAGAAAGTTCACGGTGGCAGGTTTTTGGGGCCGCTGCGCAGCCCAACGGGGGACAAGCCCCCTCGCCACAGGTTCGGTGTTCACAAAAGAATGTTGCAGTAAAAAGGGGAAGCCACCGGCTTCCCCTTTTTTTGCATCACAACAGGCTTACAGCACCTGAACGATGGCCTTGGTCACTGCATCAATGTTTTTCTGGTTCAACGCCGCCACACAGATACGGCCGGTATCCAGCGCGTAGATACCAAACTCGCTACGCAGGCGTGTCACTTGTTCAACGCTCAGGCCGGAGTAGGAGAACATCCCACGCTGGCGACCGACGAAGCTGAAGTCGTGGCCCGGAGCAGCCTTGGCCAGGTCAGCCACCATCTGCTCGCGCATGCCGCGAATGCGCAGGCGCATTTCCGCCAGTTCCGCTTCCCACTGGGCACGCAGCTCAGGGTTGTTCAGCACCGCCGCCACAATCGCCGCGCCGTGGGTCGGCGGGTTGGAGTAGTTGGTGCGGATCACACGCTTGACCTGGGACAGGATGCGCGCGCTTTCTTCCTTGGAGTCGGTGACGATGGACAGGGCGCCCACGCGCTCGCCGTACAGCGAGAACGACTTGGAGAACGAGCTGGACACAAAGAAAGTCAGGCCCGACTCGGCGAACAGGCGCACCGCAGCGGCGTCTTCGTCGATGCCGTCGCCAAAGCCCTGGTAGGCCATGTCGAGGAACGGCACGAGGTTTTTCGCCTTGACCACGTCCAGCACTTGTTGCCAGTCGGCCGGGCTCAGGTCGACGCCGGTCGGGTTGTGGCAGCAGGCGTGCAGCACGACGATGGACTGTGGCGGCAGGGCGTTGAGGTCTTCCAGCAGGCCGGCGCGGTTTACGTCGTGGGTGGCGGCGTCGTAGTAACGATAGGTTTGGACCGGGAAGCCGGCTTTTTCGAACAGCGCCTGGTGGTTTTCCCAGCTCGGGTCGCTGATGGCGACGACGGCGTTGGGCAGCAGTTGCTTGAGGAAGTCAGCGCCGATTTTCAGGGCGCCGGTGCCGCCGACCGCTTGGGCGGTGATGACGCGGCCGGAGCTGATCAGCGGCGATTGCGCGCCGAACAGCAGCTTTTGCACGGCCTGGTCGTAGGCGACAATACCGTCGATCGGCAAGTAGCCACGGGCGGCGTGTTGCGCCACGCGAATGGCTTCCGCTTCGGCAACGGCACGCAAGAGTGGAATCTTCCCCTCCTCGTTGCAGTAAACGCCCACGCCAAGGTTCACCTTGGTGGTTCGGGTATCGGCGTTGAATGCTTCGTTGAGGCCCAGGATTGGATCGCGTGGTGCCATTTCGACAGCGGAGAACAGGCTCATTTTTGCGGCAGCTCTATAGAGAGTGGAGGGACGTGTCGCGCTCCAGCCGAATGCACTAGAGCGGTGCACAAACGGGGAGCTAGTATAGAGGCCATCACTGCTCACGGCGACAGCCGAAACGGCTTTTCGGCCAAGTTTTTCGGTTTATTTACCGACCGTTAGTCTTATTGCAACATGGGTGACCAACGGCATGTAGGACGATTGCCTTGAAACCCGTCACATTCGCCTCCACTTCTACAGCTATCATGGTTTTTTCCTGCAACCTGCGCCGAACAGTCGCGGGTCGCGGTCTTTTTCGTCCCCGTTGCTTTTTCCGGCCTCGGGGTGACTCAAGAGGTACGTTATGTCGGATTTCCAGCTAGTCACCCGCTTCGAGCCCGCCGGCGATCAACCGGAAGCCATCCGCCTGATGGTCGAAGGCATTGAGGCCGGCCTCGCGCACCAGACCTTGCTCGGGGTGACCGGCTCCGGCAAGACTTTCAGCATCGCCAACGTGATCGCCCAGGTGAACCGCCCGACCCTGGTGCTGGCGCCGAACAAGACCCTGGCCGCGCAGTTGTATGGCGAGTTCAAGGCGTTCTTCCCGAACAACGCGGTGGAGTACTTCGTTTCCTACTACGACTACTACCAGCCGGAAGCCTACGTGCCGTCGTCCGACACCTTTATCGAGAAAGACGCCTCGATCAACGACCACATCGAGCAGATGCGGCTCTCGGCGACCAAGGCGCTGCTGGAACGTAAAGACGCGATCATCGTCACCACGGTGTCGTGCATCTACGGCCTGGGCAGCCCGGAAACCTATTTGAAGATGGTGCTGCACGTCGACCGCGGCGACAAACTCGACCAGCGCGAACTGTTGCGTCGCCTGACGAGCCTGCAATACACCCGCAACGACATAGACTTCGCCCGGGCGAGCTTCCGCGTGCGCGGCGATGTGATCGACATCTACCCGGCGGAATCCGACCTGGAAGCGATCCGTATCGAGCTGTTCGACGATGAAGTCGAGAGCCTGTCGGCCTTCGACCCGTTGACCGGCGAGGTGATCCGCAAGCTGCCGCGCTTCACCTTCTACCCGAAAAGCCACTACGTGACCCCGCGCGAAACCCTGATGGGCGCCATCGAGGGCATCAAGGCTGAGCTGGTGGAGCGCCTGGAATACCTGCGTTCCAACAACAAGCTGGTGGAAGCCCAGCGCCTGGAACAGCGCACCCGCTTCGACCTGGAGATGATCCTAGAACTGGGCTACTGCAACGGCATCGAAAACTACTCGCGCTACCTCTCGGGCCGCGAGTCCGGGCAGGCGCCACCTACCTTGTTCGATTACCTGCCGGACGATGCCTTGCTGGTGATCGACGAGTCCCACGTCAGCGTGCCGCAGGTGGGCGCGATGTACAAAGGTGACCGTTCCCGTAAAGAGACCCTGGTGGAATACGGCTTCCGCCTGCCATCGGCGCTGGATAACCGGCCGATGCGTTTTGACGAGTTCGAAGGCATCAGCCCGCAGACGATTTTTGTCTCGGCCACGCCGGGTAACTACGAGGCCGAACATGCCGGGCGGGTAGTTGAGCAACTGGTGCGCCCGACCGGCCTGGTGGACCCGCAAATCGAAATCCGCCCGGCGCTGACCCAGGTGGATGACTTGCTCTCGGAGATCACCAAGCGCGTGGCCCTGGAGGAGCGGGTGCTGGTCACCACGCTGACCAAGCGCATGTCCGAAGACTTGACCGATTACCTGGCCGACCACGGCGTGCGCGTGCGCTATTTGCACTCGGACATCGACACCGTGGAGCGCGTGGAAATCATCCGCGACCTGCGCCTGGGGGCGTTCGATGTGCTGGTGGGGATCAACCTGCTGCGTGAAGGCCTGGATATGCCGGAAGTGTCCCTGGTGGCGATTCTGGATGCGGACAAGGAAGGCTTCCTGCGGTCTGAGCGGTCGTTGATCCAGACCATTGGCCGGGCGGCGCGCAACCTGAATGGCCGGGCGATTCTGTATGCGGACCGGATTACCGGTTCCATGGAACGGGCGATTGGCGAGACCGAGCGTCGTCGCGACAAGCAGATTGCCTACAACCTGGAACATGGCATCACGCCGAAGGGCGTGTTCAAGGATGTGGCCGACATCATGGAAGGCGCGACCGTGCCGGGTTCGCGCAGCAAGAAGCGCAAGGGCATGGCCAAGGCTGCGGAGGAGAATGCCAAGTACGAAGCGGAATTGCGTTCGCCGAGCGAGATCACCAAGCGTATTCGCCAGCTGGAAGAGAAGATGTACCAGTTGGCGCGGGATCTGGAGTTTGAAGCGGCGGCGCAGATGCGCGATGAGATCGGCAAGTTGCGGGAGCGGTTACTGGCGGTCTGATGATCGTTCCCACGCTCTGCGTGGGAAAGCAGCCCGGGACGCTCTGCATCCCAAGAGCGGACGCGGAGCGTCCAGTGAGGCATTCCCACGCAGAGCGTGGGAACGATCTTCAAGCTCTTTGTGGCGAGGGAGCTTGCTCCCGCTGGAGTGCGGAGCGCTCCCAGAATTTTGGGGCCGCTTCGCAGCCCAGCGGGAGCAAGCTCCCTCGCCACAGGTTATTTCAGTGGGCTTCCCCAGCCTTAAGCCCCGCCGGCAACGCCTTGGTCAACAAGATCGCCACCATACTGATCCCCAACGCCAACCCTACAAAATGGAACGCATCGTTATAGGCCATGATCTGCGCCTGCTGATGCGCTATCTCACTCAACTTGCCCAACGCCGCCGTCTCACTCCCAAACGTCTCCGTCAGCCTGGCCATGCGCTCCGCCACCTGTGGATTGGTCGGCACAATCGCCTCACGCAGGTAATCAAAGTAGGTCTTGGTGCGTGCATCCAGCAGCGTCGCCAGCAACGCAATCCCGATCGCCCCGCCCAGGTTTCGCAGGATATTGAACAGGCTCGACGCCGACCCCGCGTCCTTCTGCATGATGTATGCCGTGGCAATCAACGAAATTGTCACCATGATCAACGGCTGCCCCAACGCACGGATGATCTGGATGCGGTTGAACTGGTCGCCGGCAAAGTCCGGGTTCAGCACCCCCGATGAAAAACTCGCCAACCCGAACAGCCCGAACCCCAGGGTGCACAGCCATTTGGGCGACACGTACTTCATCAGCTTGGGCACCAGCGGAATCAAAAACAGCTGCGGAACCCCCATCCACATGATCACTTCGCCGATTTGCAGGGCGTTGTAGTTCTGGATCTGCGCCAGGTACAGCGGCAGCAGATAAATCGAGCCATACAACCCCACGCCCATCCCCAGGCTCGAAATACTCGATAGCCCGAAATTACGATTGCCGAGGATGCGCAGGTTGATCAGCGGGTTGGGCTTGGACATCTGCACGATCACAAATGTGATCAGGCTCAACAGGGCGACGGTGCCCAGGCTGACAATCAGGCTGGATTCCAGCCAGTCCTTGCGATGGCCTTCTTCCAGAAACACCTGCAAACACCCAAGGCCCACGGCCATGGTGACGATGCCAAGATAGTCGGTGCTTTTGAGCAGGTCCCAGTTCGAGTCCTTTTTCTCCAGGCCGTACAGCAGCCCGGCGATCATGATCAGGCCCGGTGGGATGTTGATGTAGAAGATGTATTCCCAACCCCAGTTTTCCGTGAGCCAGCCGCCAATGGTCGGGCCGATGGACGGGGCGAAGGTGGCGGTCATGGCGAACATGGCCATGCCTTTGGCGCGGTGATGTTCGGGCAGCTTGATCAGCGTGAGGGTGAACGCCAGGGGGATCAGCGCGCCGCCGGTAAAACCCTGCAGCGCGCGGAATACGATCATGCTTTCCAGGCTCCAGGCCATGGAGCACATCAGCGAGGCGATCAGGAACCCGCCCGAGACCCACACCGCCAGCCGACGCGCCGACAGCAGCTGCACCAGCCAGGCGGTGAGGGGGATCATGATGATTTCGGCCACAAGGTAGGAGGTGGAAATCCACGAACCTTCTTCCAGGGTGGCCGACAGCGCGCCCTGGATGTCCTTGAGGGACGAGTTGGTGATCTGGATGTCGAGCACTGCCATGAAGGCGCCGAGCATTACGCTCATGACTGCTATCCAGTCGCGCCGGCTCGGTTCGCCTACCGGCGGCAGCAGTTGATCACCGGCCATCTTGCGGGTCTTGGATGTTCACTTTGACCGTCACCGACATGCCCGGGCGGATTTTGCCCTGCAGCGGGTTGTCGGTGGCGAAGGTCAGTTTGACCGGAATCCGTTGTACGACTTTGGTGAAGTTACCCGTGGCATTGTCCGGTGGCAGCAGGCTGAATTGCGCGCCGGAGGCGCCGAACAGGTTGGCGACGCGGCCTTCGATTGGAGTATCGCTGTAGGCGTCGAATGTCAGCTCGGCTTTTTGCCCAGGCTGCATTTGGCCGATCTGGGTTTCCTTGAAGTTGGCCTGCACCCAGATGTCCTGGTCCGGGACGATCGACAGCAGGTAGGCGCCGGCCTGTACGTATTGACCGTTGCGCGCGGCACGCTGGCCGATCAGGCCGCTGATGGGCGCGTGGATTTCGCTGCGGGTCAGGTTCAGTTCGGCCTGGGCCAGGTCGGTCCTGGCGTTGGCGATCATCGCGTCGAGGCGCTTGATCTCGGCGTTCAGGGCGTTGACCTGCTGGCGCTGGCCCTGCAGGTCGGCCTGGGCCATGGTCACCTGGGAGCGGGCGATGTGGTTGTCGGCGTCGAGGGTGGTGACCCGTTCTTCGGAGACATAGCCGGGTTTGCGCAGGGTTTGTGCGCGGTTCAGGTCGATCTGCGAGCGGCCGAGGGTGGCCTGGCTGGACGAGACCTTGGCTGCACCGGCGGCGATCAGGCTGGCTTGCTGGGTCAGTTTGCTCTGGGCCTGCACACGCTCGGCTTCGCGCATGGCCAGGGCGGCGTTGGCGCGGTCGACGGCGAGGTGGAAGTCGTCGCCTTCGAGCTTGACCAGCAGTTGGCCTTTTTCCACGTGCTCGTTGTCGCCCACCAGCACCTCGACGATGCGCGCACCCAGTTGGCTGGAGACCCGGGTGATCTCGCCCTGGACGTAGGCGTTGTCGGTGCTTTCATAAAAACGGCCCTTGAAGAACCACTGGGCGAAAAAGCCCGCGGCGATCAGGACCACGATAAACAGGAAGATAAACAGGCGGCGTTTGAGCGGGGCAGGCATGGCGATGATGTCGTCGACAAAAGGTAATGGAATATAGCCAGCGAACGGTCTGGCAAATAGCCATGTCGAGACTTGAGACCGGAGCTTGTCTCATATGCCCTTTGTTCGCCTCCCCACGCTGGAGCCCAAGGGCTTGGGGCTGTTACCATTCGCCCCTTGTTTCATTTTCAGTTTTATCGCCAATTCGAGACCCGCCATGACCACCGTCCGCACGCGCATCGCGCCATCGCCTACTGGGGATCCCCACGTAGGTACTGCTTACATCGCCTTGTTCAACTACTGCTTTGCCAAGCAGCATGGCGGTGAATTCATCCTGCGGATCGAAGACACCGATCAACTGCGCTCCACGCGCGAGTCGGAACAGCAGATTTTCGATGCCCTGCGCTGGTTGGGCATTACCTGGGCTGAAGGCCCGGACGTCGGCGGCCCCCACGGCCCGTATCGCCAGAGCGAGCGCAGCGACATCTACAAGCAGTACACCCAGCAACTGGTCGACATGGGCCACGCCTTCCCGTGCTTCTGCACCGCCGAAGAGCTGGACCAGATGCGTGCCGAGCAACAGGCCCGTGGCGAAACCCCGCGTTATGACGGCCGCGCACTGCTGCTGTCGAAGGAAGAAGTGGCCCGGCGCCTGGCTGCCGGCGAGCCGCACGTTATCCGCATGAAGGTGCCGAGCGAAGGCGTGTGCGTGGTGCCGGACATGCTGCGCGGTGACGTCGAGATCCCGTGGGACCGCATGGACATGCAAGTGCTGATGAAGACCGACGGCCTGCCGACGTACTTCCTGGCCAACGTGGTGGACGACCACCTGATGGGCATCACCCACGTACTGCGTGGCGAAGAGTGGCTGCCATCGGCGCCGAAACTGATCCTGTTGTACGAGTACTTCGGCTGGGAACAACCGCAGCTGTGCTACATGCCGCTGCTGCGTAACCCGGACAAGAGCAAGCTGTCCAAGCGCAAGAACCCGACCTCGGTGACTTTCTACGAGCGCATGGGCTTCATGCCCGAAGCGATGCTCAACTACCTGGGCCGCATGGGCTGGTCGATGCCGGACGAGCGCGAGAAGTTCTCGTTGCAGGAAATGGTCGATCACTTCGACCTGTCTCGTGTGTCCCTGGGTGGGCCGATCTTCGACATCGAAAAACTCTCGTGGCTCAACGGCCAGTGGCTGCGTGACCTGCCGGTGGAAGAGTTCGCCAGCCGCGTGCAGCAGTGGGCGTTGAACCCCGAGTACATGATGAAGATCGCGCCGCTGGTGCAGGGCAGGGTGGAGACCTTCAGCCAGGTCGCACCGTTGGCGAGTTTCTTCTTTGCCGGTGGCGTGAACCCGGACGTGAAGCTGTTTGAGTCGAAGAAACTCTCGGGTGACCAGGTTCGCCAGTTGATGCAGTTGATCCTGTGGAAGCTCGAAAGCCTGCGCCAGTGGGAGAAGGATGCGATTACCGCGACTATCCAGGCGGTGGTTGAATCCCTGGAACTGAAATTGCGCGATGCGATGCCGCTGATGTTTGCCGCGATCACCGGGCAGGCGAGTTCGGTGTCGGTGCTCGATGCGATGGAAATTCTGGGCCCGGACCTGACTCGCTTCCGTCTGCGCCAAGCCCTTGATTTGCTTGGTGGTGTGTCGAAGAAAGAAAACAAGGAATGGGAAAAGCTGCTGGGCGCTATCGCTTAAGCACGCCGTTGTAACGGCCAAACCCCGGTTTTCCGGGGTTTGCTCGGTAAGTGATTGTTATCTCGGCAAAAAATTTTGAAAATTGTTGAAAATAAATTTGACACGTTTCGAATACGCCATTAAGATTCGCCCCGTCCTCACCGACGAGGGGCTATAGCTCAGCTGGGAGAGCGCTTGCATGGCATGCAAGAGGTCAACGGTTCGATCCCGTTTAGCTCCACCAATTTACAGGTTCAAGGTCTGGCCACACCGTCCTTGAATTCGATCAGACTCAGCCTGATCACGTTGTATAGAAGGTTTGTGTCCCCTTCGTCTAGTGGCCTAGGACACCGCCCTTTCACGGCGGTAACAGGGGTTCGAGTCCCCTAGGGGACGCCAGTTTCAACAAGCAGTTCGAAAGGTCTGCTGCGCCGCGAGGCGAAAAATCCGGGGCTATAGCTCAGCTGGGAGAGCGCTTGCATGGCATGCAAGAGGTCAACGGTTCGATCCCGTTTAGCTCCACCAATTTACAGGTTCAAGGTCTGGCCACACCGTCCTTGAATTCGATCAGTTCTCAGCGCTGATCAGTTGTACAGAAGGTTTGTGTCCCCTTCGTCTAGTGGCCTAGGACACCGCCCTTTCACGGCGGTAACAGGGGTTCGAGTCCCCTAGGGGACGCCACGATTACCCGCTCTGCGGGATTTTTAAGGGTCATTCAATTATTGAATGGCCCTTTTGTTTGTCTGGCGTTTGGCCAACCCTCCTTCCTTTTTCCCTGAATGTTCTTCTGACCAATGGTCATGCCTGTGGCTTGCGAAATATTATTATGGTAATAATATTCGAAGCATGAGATTCGGAGGCAACGATGAACGATAAAAAAGCGCAAACCCGTGAACGCATTCTGCAAGCTGCCGGCGCCGCCCTGGTACAACGCGGCCCGGCCGAGCCGAGTGTGGGCGAAGTGATGGGCGCGGCGGGGCTCACCGTCGGTGGTTTTTACGCGCATTTTGAAAGCAAGGACGCACTGATGCTGGAGGCCTTCACCGAGTTGCTGGCCCGGCGTCGCGCGTCCATCGATGACATGGACTCGACCTTGACCGGTGAAGAGCGCCGCGCCCTGGTGGCAGCGTTCTACCTGTCGCGCAAGCACCGTGACTCTACCGCCCAGGCGTGCCCGATCCCGGCCACCGTGGGCGAGATGAGCCGACTGCCGGACGAATTTCGCCAGGCCTTGAACGAACACTGCGAGCTGATGGCCGCACAGTTGGCCGCCAGCCCGGAAGACACCGACAAGGCCCTGGCCGACATGGCGCTGATGATCGGCGGCTTGTCGCTGGCCCGCGCCCTGGGCCCGGGTGAGTTGTCGGACCGTGTGTTGCGTGCGGCCAAGTCCGCAGTGCGTTAAAAACGGCTTCTGGCCTGAGGAATGAGCGATGGGCACGTTGAAATGGATTCGTGGCGTCAATGGCACCTTGGGCCGGCTGGCGCCGCAAACGGTGGCCAGCAAGATGCGTCGGGTGTTCATGACGCCTCGCGATTTGCCGCCACGTGACTGGGAGCTGCCGCTGCTGGCGCAGTCCGAGCGCATCACTTTGCGTTTCGGCCTGTCGGCGCTGAAGTGGGGCCAGGGCCCTGCGGTGCTGTTGATGCACGGCTGGGAAGGGCGCCCGACGCAATTCGCCAGCCTGATCAGCGCATTGGTGGACGCGGGTTATTCGGTGGTTGCGCTGGACGGCCCGGCCCACGGGCGTTCGCCGGGGCGCGAAGCCCATGTGCTGCTGTTTGCCCGTGCCATGCTGGAAGCGGCTGCCGAACTGCCACCGCTGCATGCGGTTGTCGGTCACTCCATGGGTGGGGCCAGCGCGATGTTGGCGGTGCAGTTGGGCTTGCGCACCAAGGCGTTGGTCAGCATCGCCGCACCCTCGCGGTTTCTCGACGTGCTGCGCGGCTTTGCCGGCATGGTCGGTTTGCCGGCGCGAGCGCGTTCGGCGTTTATCCAGGAGGTCGAGCTGACGATGGGCATGCCTCTCAAGCACCTCGATGTCGCCCACTATCAAATGAATATCCCGGGCCTGATCGTGCATGCCGAAGACGATACCTTCGTCTCGGTCAAGGCTTGCCAGGTCATCCATGACGCCTGGTTCGACAGCCGCCTGCTGCGCCTGGAGCAGGGCGGGCACCAGAAAGTGCTGGCGGATCCGCGTGTGATCGAAGGCGTGCTGGCGCTGCTGGCCGGCCGCCACGTGTCGGAGCGCCAAACCGCCTGAGCCATGGGTTACACTGCTCGCCGCCGACATTAATCGACCGGGAGCACCCCATGGGCTGGGATTTGGCAACGCCGTTTATCATTGATCTGCAGGTCGGTGCCGAAGACATCGACGGTCTGGGGCACGCCAACAACGCCGTTTACGTGTCCTGGCTCGAACGCTGCGCCTGGCGCCATTCCCAGCGCCTGGGGCTGGACCTTAGCGAGTACCGCAGGCTGGATCGCGCGATGGCCGTGGTGCGTCATGAGATCGATTACCTCGCCGCCGGTTACGAGGGCGATGAACTGCAGTTGGCGACCTGGATCGTCGACTGGGACCAGCGCCTGAAAATGACACGACGCTTCCAGCTGGTACGCCCGCGTGATGGCGCTACCTTGCTGCGAGCGCAAACCACCTTTGTCTGCATCGAACTGTCCAGCGGCAAGCCCAAGCGCATGCCGTCGGAATTTCTTGAGGGTTATGGCCCTGCGCTGCAAGGCGAATTACCTGCCAGCGTCTGAAACCAGTAAACTGCGCCACGTTTTTCGTTGAGTGTTTTCCATGCAAATTGCTTTGGCGCCCATGGAGGGGTTGGTCGACAACATCCTGCGGGACGTGCTGACCCGGGTCGGTGGTATTGATTGGTGCGTGACCGAGTTCATCCGGGTCAACGACCGCCTGCTGACGCCTGCCTATTTCCACAAACTCGCCCCTGAGTTGCTGCACGGTGCCAAGACCGCTGCCGGCGTGCCGCTGCGTGTGCAGTTACTCGGTTCAGACCCGGTGTGTTTGGCGGAAAACGCCGCCCTGGCGTGTGAGCTGGGCTCTCAGGTGGTTGACCTCAACTTCGGTTGCCCGGCCAAGACCGTGAACAAGTCCCGTGGCGGTGCGGTGCTGCTCAAGGAGCCGGAGCTGCTTAACCAGATCGTCGAACACGTACGGCGTGCGGTGCCGGCACATATTCCCGTCACGGCCAAGATGCGCCTGGGCTTCGACAGCCCCGACGGTGCCCTGGTGTGCGCCACGGCCCTGGCCGAAGGCGGCGCAGCGCATATCGTGGTGCATGCCCGCACCAAGGCTGACGGCTACAAACCTCCGGCGCACTGGGAGTGGATCCCGCGTGTGCAAGAGGTGGTCAAGGTGCCAGTGTTCGCCAACGGTGATATCTGGAGCGTTGAAGACTGGCGGCGGTGTCGCGAAATCAGTGGTGTCGAAGACATCATGCTCGGTCGCGGCCTGGTGGCCCGTCCCGACCTGGCCCGGCAGATTGCTGCCGCGCGGGCCGGGGAAGAGGTGGTCGAGATGACTTGGGCGCAGATGCAACCCATGCTCCAGGAATTCTGGCGGCAATCCGTTGAGCAATTGACCGAGCGCCAGGCGCCGGGACGCTTGAAGCAATGGCTGGCGATGCTGACCCGCAACTATCCCGAAGCAGTTGAACTATTTACGCTGATGCGGCGGGAAACCGACCTGGAGCAGGTAGGACGATTGTTAGGGGTGCCTGATTCGGTTGCGCTGCAAAATTGAGTACATATATATAAGCGTTTCAATCCAGTAGGAAAGGGTGCCGTGGGCGCCCTTTTTTTTGCTTGAAATAAGGCCGCGGATCGTTAACAGCGAGTGTTTGTGGGCACGTGGCTAGAGCTTTTTGGTTGCTTTATATATGTGAGCAAGTTTCTTGTTTGCTACAGAGTCTTGCGGTGTCAGCGGCGCATATTTTTAAGTTTTGTTAGTTGGAGTATGAGGGGCGCGCGCAATAACACAGATATGAATGACTGGCGTGGGTGAGTGATTTCATCAATTTGCCTTAACGGCTGACTGTTGCCTGATATATCCATTTTGCCCACGGCGACCACCGGGTAAGCATGATGTTTTACGGAAAGTCCATAGGATAAAGTCTCTATTTTCATTTGATTTCCTTATGTGAAGGCCGATTTTCGGAACCCGATGCTCGCAACACCCACGAAAGTAGGGAGTGTGCAGCACTCGGGTTTGTTTCCAGTCCAGAACCTGGACGGTCTGTTTGCAGACCGCTGAAGGAGTTTTGGCAATCACTGAATAAGGATTTGTTTATGTCTAATTTGTCGGTCAATAATTTCCCTCGCTTGACTAATGACTTCAATCAGCAGAATGCAGACCTGCCAAAGTCTGTCGACAAGAGCGCCGGCGAAATCCGGGCGAATACGCCCGGCACAGTATTGAAAAACAATCCCGCCGTGGTGACGGATGGAACCGTCACCTTCAACAAGGATGCACTCGAGAAGTTGTTCGAGTTGTTTGAATATGCATTCAAGGCCATACGGAACATGCTGTCCGGACAGGGCGGGATGCCCAAGTTGGTACCCGATGCTGGCCCGCTGCCTAAACCCGAGAAGAGTAGCGATACTCCGGTGAAGGATAAGGCGGACAGTAAATCGAATGTGCCGGACACTGCGGCCAAGGACAAGGCGGGGACTGATTCGCAAGTGCCGAACACTGTAGCCAAGGACAAAGCCGAGACCAACTTGCCGGTATTGAACACTGCACTCAAGGACAAGTCCGGTACCAACCCTGAGGTGTCGGTACAGAAAGACAAGCCAGCAAACAATCCAGCGGTCCCGAGTTCCCAGGTTAAGGTAACGCCTAAACCCCTGCCAGAGCCCCGCAGGCCAGACCCCGCATCGGGCAAGGACGTGCAGCCGAACAGCCGGAGCAGTTCCGACGTGAACGTCACGGTCCAAGTGATGAACTGCCATTGCCCTCACCCGGATGCAACGAAGCCGGTCCCGCCTAAGCCCGATGCACCGGTCCCGCCGAAGCCAGACGTGCCAGTTCCGCCGAAGCCCGATGCACCGGTCCCGCCGAAGCCGGACGTGCCGGTCCCGCCTAAGCCCGATGCACCGGTCCCGCCGAAGGCCGACGTGCCGGTTCCGCCGAAGCCCGATGCACCGGTCCCGCCGAAGCCGGACGTGCCGGTCCCGCCTAAGCCCGATGCACCGGTTCCGCCGAAGGCAGACGTGCCAGTTCCGCCGAAGCCCGATGCACAGGTCCCGCCGAAGCCCGATGCACAGGTCCCGCCGAAGCCCGATGCACCGGTTCCGCCGAAGCCCGATGCGCCGGTTCCGCCGAAGCCCGATGCGCCGGTTCCGCCGAAGCCCGATGCACCGGTTCCGCCGAAGCCGGACGTGCCAGTCCCACCGAAGCCCGATGCACCGGTCCCGCCGAAGCCAGACGCTCCGGTCCCACCGAAGCCGGATGCGCCTAAACCAGATGCTCCGAAGCCGGATAAGCCGGAGCCGGACATCACTTCGCCAGGGCCGTCTGAGGATTTCTTTGAGTTCGAAACCAGCGGCAGGCGTCGAGCGTTCGACAACGACTGGCGGTTTAATCCCGGCCGCCGGATAAGCAGGTAAGTCGGCCACTTCCTCAGTTTTTTTCAACAAGGCGCTCCCGATAAAAAACGTCGGGGGCCCTTGATGAAGGATGGTTATATGTCTTGTTCAGAAATCAATAATGCGGGCGCGGTCAGAAACTATTATCAACATTCGCAAACCGGCAACACACCAGGACGATCGGTTCCCGTGCAGCCGGTATTCGTTAATAACCAGGTCCTCTCATCGTTCGGTAATAACGATCAAAGTACCGTTGGGAACACAGCCAGCGACACCCCGCTGTTAGCAAAGCTCCTCGAACTGTTCACCCAGTTTTTTACACAGTTGCAAGGCCTGCTGGCGGGCAAGGAACTGGCGAATACAGTGGCGACCAAGGTAACGCCTGCACCCCCGCCGGCAGTGCTGCCCAAGCCGGATGCACCCCTGCCGGATCCAGCACAGCAGCCGCTCCCTGATCTGTCCGATAAGCGCAACGGCGCCAAGCCGGCAAATATATGGAACGGTTTTCGCCAGGGCCCTGACGGTAATTGCGTGACCATTTCGGCGATCAAGGCGGCGATGGCGAAGTTCGGTCAAAGCCCGACCGATATCTTCAAGTCTGTTCAAGCCAAGGGTGATGGCTATCACATTGTCATGCGTGACGGGTACGCGCTGGATTTGAGCAAGGATGAATTGGCCCAAGCCAGGCGTGGCTCGAAGTTTGTCCCGATGCGCGATCCCGGCATGCTCAAGGATGCGCACTTTCTATTTGCCGTCAGCGCCAAGCGAGCGATGCTGGAAAACAATGACGGGACTGCAGGCAGGAGCTTTCAATCCGCGATTAACAGCCTCAACGACGGTGAGGACGAAACGGGGCCCGGGGAAGGCTTCAAGCGTCTGGGCTTGCGCCAGCATATGAAAGAAGTTCCGGTCAGTGCGTTTGCTGATAAATCATTGATCGGTATGGTCAACAGGAGCAGGCACTCTGTAGCAGTGGTTGATGGGTGTGAGGAGATGTATGGGACTAAAGCGGGAAGACCGCGGTTTGGACGGGCTATTGCATTGGTTGGCTAACGGGCCGTCCATAAA
Organism: Pseudomonas sp. W2I6; assembly: GCF_030815935.1. NCBI lineage: Bacteria > Pseudomonadati > Pseudomonadota > Gammaproteobacteria > Pseudomonadales > Pseudomonadaceae > Pseudomonas > Pseudomonas sp. W2I6. The sequence continues at coordinate 1,406,398 of NZ_JAUSXJ010000001.1, forward strand.
ACAATAAGAAGATGATCGTTGCTGCGCAACACGTTAAATCTATAACTAGATCTTGTTGAACTTATTATCTGACTGAGTGCAGTTTATCGCGTGCAGAAAATACTGTATGCCGTGTTCATGCACTTTCTTTTTATGCCTGAACGCAACGTGCAGGTGGCAGCGTTTACCACGGGCTATTGTGTGTTCGCCCTTTAAAGGAGTGCTCCATGATTACGATGAATACGGGTTATGCAATGAGTACGGCGGTCCATCATCCTGCGCGTGTATACGGGGGTGAAAATAAATCCGTCGACAGTGTAAGTACTTTGAATTCTACCGAGCGACAGTTCGGTGAGCATTTTGATACGAGCAGCCATTCTGCTGTTATCCAGATGATGATATCGACCTTCGGTCCTGCGCGCGCTGATCTATTTGATGAAGTAAAGCGCGTTGGCTCGGGGTATGACGTTACGCTGAAAGACGGTTATAAGTTGCATGTTTCCGATCATGAAGTGCATGGCACTGCCTCAGCGTCGAGATTTGTCGGTGGTGATGCCAATACAGTGGAAAACGCGAATTTCGCATTGGCTGTCTTCGTCAAGCGCAAACAATTGTCCAGTTCCGACAGCCGTATCAGCAGCAGCTTTAACGCGGCCTTGACCACGTCCTTACAGGGTGAGACTGCATCGAACCTGCTCAAGGGCATGGGCATGGGCCGTTTTATGCAGCAGATCCCTTCGGAGCAACTCGTCGGCAGGAACTCCGTCGGCGTCATGGAGGCGCATAACTTCGGTGCCGCGTTGATTCGGGATGGGGTGGCGCATCGGTTTGACCGTCAATATCGCCCCGACCGTCCCTACGTCTACGTGCTGGACAAGGAGGGGCAAACGGCTAAGCCGGTCAAGCGAGATGTGCCGGTTGCTCCGGTCGATGTTCCCCACGTCGATACGCCGTCCACCCGGCGTGGCCGCAAGCCCGTTGACATTCTCAGCGGATTTAACGCGGCCGAGCGAGGATTCGGTGAGGTTGTTGATGGCAGCAGCCATGCCTGCGTCATAAAAATGATGATGATGAGGTTTGGTCCAGACGCCACGGATATGTTCGAGAAAGTCACCCCGGCGGGAGACGGTTATGACATCACGATGAAGGACGGTTTCGAACTGCATTTTTCCCGGCAAGAGTTGCAGCAAGCGACCACGGCCTCGCGTTTCGCTGGGAACAACCCCGACGCGGTGAAGCAGGCCAACTTCATGCTGGCGGCGTACACGAAGCGCAAGCAGATGACCCGCGGTGACCAGGACCCTGGGGCATCGTTTCAAAAGGTTTTATCGAACACGCTCAAAGGCGATACGGAATACCGCGTGTTGAAGGGCTTGGGCATGACTGGCTTCTTGCGCATCGTGCCACCCGCCAAGATGCAGGAGCAGGGCGCGGTGGGGGTGGTCAGTACTTTTGGCTATTCGAGTGCCTTGGTACTGGATGGCCTGCAGCACAGCAATGGTGACAAGCCATCTATCGTCAAATCTTATGGCTACATGCTCGCCGAGGAGGTACCGGACGGAGTGCCCGTTGGTTCAAGCTCGCGGCCCCCGCCTATTTCCAATGTACCGGTCGGGGTCAAGCCTGGGGATATCTGGAGTGGATTCTATCAAGGTGTCGAGGGGAACTGTGTCACGGTATCGGCGATCAAGGCGGCGATGATGAAGTATGGGCAAAGTCCCCGGGGCATCTATAAAAACATCACCGAGACCCGCGACGGTTACACCGTGACGATGCGCGATTCCAGCAAGGTCAGCTTGACCCATGCAGAACTGAAAACAGCCCGGGAACACTCGAATTTCAAAGGCACCGACGCCGGCCTGCTCAAGGATGCGAATTTCCTGTACGCCGTCAGCGCCAAGCGGGCGCAAATGGAGAACCACGAGTTTCGTGCCGGCGAGAGCTTTGAAGCGGCGATGAGCACGCTCAATGATGGCGAGACCCCCGGTGATGCACTGCGGCGTCTGGGTTTGTTCGCCTTTACCCGAAGCAGCAGCGTCCAGGCGCTGGCAGATGGTGCAACCGGCACGTTGGCGAACTTCATGCATTCTGTTGTCGTCGTTGATGGGGCTTTTGATGATTACGGGTATAAACACCCACTGAAATCATCAAGCTGGATGGATGAAGAGGGCACCGCGCTAACGCTGGTTTAGGTTTAAAGGTGCAGAGTTTGAGAAACACAGGCCACGAGATCTCGTGGTCTTTATTCTGCGCGCAGAAAAGACAAGTCCGATGGTAGCCGGCTGCATATGCCTTGCAATCTGTGTCCGCATACGTAGTTGGCCTCAGCTACTCTCATCGACTCTGGAACCTCCTGGTCATGGATGAAATTCAACAGCATTGGCTGTATGCCCTGTCTGCTCCCATGGTGTCCATCAACCCTGGCGCCGGTTATCTCGAGCCGGCTTTCTATGCGGGTCCTTCCCCTATTGATCTCGACGGCAGCTGGGGAATCAATGATCGCGACCAGTTGTTCGGCATGTTGTCCCTGGCGGACAACGGCCATGCACGTCACCTCAACGAGGCCTACCATCAATGGGTGACGGTAAGGGAGACGGCCAAACAACGGCAACCATCCGTTGCACCGCAGGCATACGCGTCGCGCCGCCCAGCAGCGCCGGGGAGTGCTTTGCATCCTGCATGGTAGGTGTGTCCGAAAATGGAAAGCACCTGAACCTACAGGCTCAAAAAGCAGCTGCCCATCAGGAAAATCCGGTGCAACTTATTCCGATGAAGTGGCCTGGGGCATTCGCTTCAGTACCTGCCTGAACCCTTCCACCGGCAAGGGCCGACTGTGCAGATACCCCTGATACAAATGACACCCAAGCCCCTGCAAAAACGCCAGTTGCTCAGGGGTTTCCACACCTTCGGCAATGACGTCCAGGTTCAAGCTGCGCGCCATGGCCACAATGGCACGGATGATCTCCGCATCGTTGGGGTCATGGGTGGCGTCGCGCACAAACGACTGGTCGATCTTCAGCGCATCCACCGGCAGGCGCTTGAGGTAGGTCAGCGACGAATAGCCGGTGCCGAAATCATCCATCGCAAAACTCACGCCGAGCTTTTTCAGGCGGCGCATTTTGCTGATGGTGTCGTCCAGATTCTGGATCACGATGCCTTCGGTGATTTCCAGCTTCAGCAAGGTATAAGGCAGGTGGTGGTTGCGCAGGCTGCGTTCTACCCGTTCGACAAAATCATTCTGGCGAAACTGCCGCGGGCTGATGTTGACGCACAGGCTGAAGTTCAGCGGGTCTACCAGGCCCTCGGCAATCAACTGCGCGAAGGTGCTGCAGGCTTCGTCGAGGATCCAGGTGCCCACTTCAAGGATCAGGCCGCTGTCTTCCAGGACCTTGATGAATTCCGTCGGGGACTGTGCGCCCAACTGCGGATGTTGCCAGCGCACCAGGGCCTCGGCGCCGACGATGGTGTTGCCGCGCGCATCCACCTGGGGTTGGTAATGCACGCTGAACTCGCCGCGGGCCAGGGCCAGGCGCAGGTCGGTTTCCATGCGCAGCCGCTCGCTGGCGGTTTTCTGCATGCTGTTGTGGAACATCTGGATGGTGTTGCGCCCTGAATCCTTGGCCCGGTACAGGGCGATGTCGGCGCGCTTGAGCAAATCTGCCGGGGTTGAGCCGTGATCGGGGATCAGCGCCACACCGATGCTCGGGGTGACTTGCAGGCGGTGGCCATCCAGGAACATCGGTTCGGATAACAGTTCGCGCAGGGTATCGGCCAGCTCCTGGACTTGAGTGCTGACTTGCGGGCGCGTGCCTTCCAGGCCGCTGAGCAGCACCACAAACTCATCGCCGCCCAGGCGTGCCACGGTGTCTTCCATGCGCACACTGGCTTCAAGGCGTGCAGTGACGATCTTCAGCACCGTGTCGCCGACCGGGTGGCCGAGGGAATCGTTGATGTGCTTGAAGTGGTCCAGGTCAAGAAACAGCAGGGCGCCCCGCAGGTTGTGGCGCTTGAGCAGGGCGATCTGCTGGCTCAGGCGGTCCATCAGCAGGGCGCGGTTGGGCAGGTTGGTCAGCGGGTCGTGATAGGCCAGGTGGCGAATCTGCGCCTGGGCGTTTTTCAGCAGGCTGACGTCCCGGGCGGTCAGCAACAGGCAGGGGGTTTCATTGAGGGTGATGGGCTCCACCGACACTTCAACTGCCAGCACTTCGCCGCGCTTGTTGTGCCAGAGCATTTCCAGGTGATGAATGCGGCCCTTGATCTGCAGCTCGGCCAATAACGCCGCGCGCTGGTTTTCATCGGCCCAGATGCCGATCTGGTACAGCGTCAGGCCGATCGCTTCTTCGGCGCGGTAGCCGGTGAGGCGGCAGAAGCCGTCATTGACCTCCACGTAGCGCCCGGTATCGCGCTCGGTGATCGACACCGCATCGGGGCTGGAATGAAAGGCCTTGGCGAACTTCTCTTCGCTGGCCTTGAGCGCCGCTTCCGAGCGCTGTTGTTGGGTGATGTCCCGCAGGGTGGTGACGATGCAGGGTTGGTCGCTGACCTGGATCAGGCGGCTGGATATCACACAGTTCAGGGTCTGGCCGTTCTTGTGATGAACGGTGATTGCCACGTTGCTCAGGGATTGTTCGCGGATCACCTGCTCGATGCGCTGCAGGCGTTGGCTGGACTCCTCCCACAAGCCGATCTGCTCGGCGTTGTTGTTGAGCACCTCGGCGGCGGTCCAGCCGAAGGTCTGGGTGAAGGCCGGGTTGATCTCGATAAACTGGCCGGTCTCCAGGCGCGTCACGCAGATAGGGTCGGGGCTGGCGAGGAACAGGCTGGCGAATTTTTCTTCGGATGCGATCAGGCGCTGCTCACGTTCAACCTGGTCGGTGATGTCGAGCAGGGTCCCGGCCATTCGCAACGGTACGCCCGTGTCATCGCGATACAGGCGGGCGCGGCTTTCCAGGTAGCGCGAACTGCCGTCTTCCAGTTGCACGCGGTAGGTCAGTTGGTAGTTGCCCGCCGGGCCTTCGCGCAGGGTGCGGTAGGCGTTGCGCATGCTCTCGCGCTCTTCCTGGGGCATGCCTTCAAAGAAGGCCTCGAAGGATTCGTGGAACGGTTGGGGTTCCAGCCCGTGCAGTTGGGCGGCGCGGGCCGAGCCATAGAGCATGCCGCTGGGGATGTGCCAGTCCCAGGTGCCCAGTTGCGCCGAGTCCAGGGCCAGGTCCAGGCGTTCCTGGCTGTCCTTGAGGGCCTGCTCGGCGTTCTTGCGCTCGGTGGTGTCGAGGAAGGTGCTGATCAGGTAGTCCTCGCCGTCCAGCTCGACTTTCTGGGCGCTGAGGGTGCCATCGTGGACCTGCCCGTTGCTGGCGCGAAACTGCACTTCCATGGTGATGGGGGCGCCTTTGCGCTGGGTGGCCTTGACCAGATGCGCGCGTTGTTCCGGGTGTACCCAGAGGCCCAGCTCCAATGTGCTGCGGCCAATGGCATCGGCCAACGGCCAGCCGAACAGGCTCTCGAAATACTGGTTGGCTTCGCTGATCAGGCCGTCCGCCTGGCGGGTCAGCAGGACCATCAGCGGGCACAAATGGAACAGGGTGGCGAAGCGCTTTTCCGAATGGCTGAGGGCGTGTTCGCGCTCGCGCTGGTGGGTGATTTCGCGGATCACCCCGATCATTCGCCGACGCCCGGCCTTGTCCGGTAGCAGGCTGCCGTTGATTTCCAGCCAGTGCAGGCTGCCATCGGGCCATTGGATACGGTGGTGCATGGCCTGGACAGCGGGTTCGCCGGCCAGCACCGCATGAAAGGCCCGGACCACCTTGGCGCGGTCCTCGGGGGCCAGCAGGTCCAGGTACTCCAGGTCTTCAGGCAGCGGCTGGCGCGGGTCGAAGCCGAACAGGGCCTGAGTGCCTCGGGACCAGCTGATCCGGCCGGTATCGATTTCCCAGCTCCAGGCGCCCAGCCGGGCAGCGTTGAGCGCCGCCAGCAGTTGCGGCGCGCTGTCCCAGCTTTGCTCCGCCTCCTGTGGGTCCAGGGCGTAGATGCGGGGCAGGGGTGGCACGGTATCGACGGGGTTGCGCATTTTCAAAGGGCCTTGGCTCGATGGGCGTTCGGCGCGGGTTCCACGGTCTACGGGCCACGGCGATTCAAGCCTGATTCCCTGGCAGATCGACCTGTGCATCCAATAGGCTCATGAAAGCCCGCGCAGCGTTCGACAGCGTCCTTTCGGTGTGCACGATATAGCCTAGCTGGCGACTGAGCTGTATGCCCGGCAAAGCGATGCGTGCCACCTGGTCATCGAGCATGGTGCGCGGCAACACGCTCCAGGCAAGGCCAATGGAGACCATCATCTTGATGGTTTCCAGGTAGTTGGTGCTCATGGCGATGTTTGGCGTCAGGCCCTGGGCCTCGAACAGCCGCTGCACGATATGGTGGGTAAAGGTGTTGCCGCCGGGAAACACCGCCGGGTGCCGGGCGATGTCCGCCAGGCTGACGCTGCCGTTGCTGATCAGGCTGTGTTCCGGCGCCACCACGAAATCCAGTGGGTCGTCCCACACCGGGGTGGCCCGCACCAGCGTGTGGGGTTCCGGCGCCAGGGTGATCACGGCCACTTCGGCGCGGCCATGGAGGATTTCTTCGTAGGCCACTTCCGAATCGAGAAACTGAATATCCAGGGCGACGTTCGGGTATTCCCGGGTGAACGTGCGCAGGACCGGTGGCAAGCGGTGCAGGCCGATGTGATGGCTGGTGGCCAGAGTGAGACGACCGCTGACCTCGCCGGTCAGGTTGGTCAGGGCGCGGCGGGTGTCGTCCAGTACATTGAGAATCTGATACGCCCGGGGCAGCAGCGCCCGTCCGGCTTCGGTGAGGCCGACTTCACGCCCCAGCCGGTCGAACAGGCGCACCTTTAATTGTTGCTCCAGGCCGGCGATGCGCTTGCTGATGGCCGGTTGGGTCAGGTGCAGGCGTTCACCGGCACCGGAGAAGCTGCCGGTCTCGGCGATGGCGATAAAGGCATTGAGGTTGGCCAGGTCCATTGTGCTATTCCAGTTGGTAATCCAAAGCATAAAAAATATGAATTTGAGTTATTTAATGTAGCGCCATACCATCAGCCTCACAAGCCAAAGGGTTATTGAATCGTTCAAGGCCCGGGGCATAGAAACACCTGATGAGGACCGCGTGATGGCCGGCAAAACGCTTTACGACAAGCTTTGGGATTCCCATGAAGTGAAACGGCGCGATGATGGGTCGTCGCTGATCTACATCGACCGTCACATCATCCATGAAGTGACCTCGCCCCAAGCGTTCGAAGGCCTGCGACTGGCCGGGCGCAAGCCTTGGCGCGTCGACTCGATCATCGCCACCCCGGACCACAACGTGCCGACCACCCCGGAGCGTAAAGGCGGGATCGACGCCATCGTCGACACCGTGTCGCGCCTCCAAGTGCAGACCCTCGATGATTACTGCGACGAATATGGCATCACCGAATTCAAGATGAATGACGTGCGCCAGGGCATTGTCCACGTGATCGGCCCGGAGCAGGGCGCCACCTTGCCTGGCATGACCGTGGTCTGCGGTGACTCCCACACCTCTACCCACGGGGCGTTTGGCGCGTTGGCGCATGGCATCGGCACTTCCGAGGTGGAGCACGTATTCGCCACCCAGTGCCTCGTCGCCAAGAAAATGAAGAACATGTTGGTGTCGGTGGAAGGTGAGTTGCCTTTCGGCGTCACTGCCAAGGACATCGTCCTCGCCGTGATCGGCAAGATCGGCACTGCCGGCGGTAACGGCCACGCCATCGAATTCGCCGGCAGCGCGATTCGCGACCTGTCCATCGAAGGCCGCATGACCATCTGCAACATGTCCATCGAAGCCGGTGCCCGCGTGGGCATGGTGGCGGCGGACGAAAAGACCATTGCCTACGTCAAGGGTCGCCCGTTCGCACCGGCCGGTGCTGATTGGGACGCCGCTGTCGAAGCCTGGAAAGACCTGGTTTCCGACGCCGATGCGGTGTTCGACACCGTGGTTACCCTCGATGCCGCCCAGATCAAGCCGCAAGTCAGCTGGGGCACTTCGCCGGAAATGGTGTTGGCCGTTGACCAGAACGTGCCGGACCCGGCCAAGGAAACCGACCTGGTCAAGCGTGGTTCCATTGAGCGCGCCTTGAAGTACATGGGCTTGAAAGCCAATCAGGCGATTACCGACATCCAGCTGGATCGCGTATTCATCGGCTCCTGCACCAACTCGCGGATCGAGGATTTGCGCGCTGCGGCGGTGATCGCCAAGGGCCGCAAAGTCGCCTCGACCATCAAGCAGGCGATCGTGGTGCCAGGTTCGGGCCTGGTCAAGGCCCAGGCTGAAGCCGAAGGCCTCGACAAGATTTTCCTCGAAGCCGGTTTTGAATGGCGCGAGCCGGGTTGCTCGATGTGCCTGGCGATGAACCCGGACCGTTTGGAGTCGGGCGAGCATTGCGCGTCCACCTCCAACCGTAACTTCGAAGGGCGTCAGGGCGCCGGTGGCCGTACCCACCTCGTCAGCCCGGCCATGGCTGCTGCGGCTGCCGTCAACGGTCGTTTCATCGACGTTCGCGAATTGATCTGAGGAATACCCGATGAAAGCTTTTACTCAACACACCGGTTTAGTCGCGCCGTTGGACCGTGCCAACGTGGACACCGACCAGATCATTCCCAAGCAGTTCTTGAAATCGATCAAGCGCACCGGTTTTGGCCCGAACCTGTTCGACGAGTGGCGCTACCTGGACGTGGGCTACGCCTACCAGGACAACTCCAAGCGCCCGCTGAACAAGGACTTTGTGCTCAACGCCGAGCGTTACCAGGGTGCCAGCGTGTTGCTCGCCCGGGAAAACTTCGGTTGCGGCTCCAGCCGTGAGCACGCGCCGTGGGCCCTGGAAGAATATGGCTTTCGCAGCATCATCGCGCCGAGCTACGCCGACATCTTCTTCAACAACAGCTTCAAGAACGGCTTGCTGCCGATCATCTTGAGCGATGCCGAAGTGGATGAGTTGTTCCAGCAGGTGGAAGCCGATGTGGGCTACCAGTTGACCATCGACCTGGCGGCGCAGACCGTGACCCGTCCGGACGGCAAGGTGTATCACTTTGAAGTGGACGCCTTCCGCAAGCACTGCCTGATCAATGGCCTGGACGACATCGGCCTGACCTTGCAGGACGGCGATGCGATTGCCGCGTTTGAAACCAAACACCGGGCCAGCCAGCCTTGGTTGTTTCGCGACGCTTGATTCCATGTAGACCGGACTGGCCCCTTCGCGAGCAAGCCCGCTCCCACATTTGATTGCATTTCAACTGAAGGAACTCGGTCGAATGTGGGAGCGGGCTTGCTCGCGAAAGGGCCAGCAACAGCAACACAAAAACCAGGGACATCATCATGACCAGCACCGCCCACACCCAAGTCGTGCAAAAGCAATTCGGCGAACAGGCCTCGGCCTACCTGAGCAGCGCAGTACATGCTCAAGGCACCGAGTTCGCGCTGCTCCAGGCCGAACTGGCCGGGCAGGGCGCTGCACGACTGCTGGACCTGGGTTGCGGCGCCGGTCATGTGAGTTTCAACGTGGCACCGTTGGTCAAGGAAGTGGTGGCGTACGACCTGTCCCGGCAGATGCTTGACGTGGTCGCCGCCGCTGCCGTGGACCGTGGCCTGGACAACATCCGCACCGTGCACGGCGCCGCCGAGCGCCTGCCGTTTGCCGATGGCGAATTCGACTTCGTGTTCAGCCGCTACTCGGCGCACCATTGGAGCGACCTGGGCCTGGCCCTGCGTGAAGTGCGCCGGGTGCTCAAGCCGGGCGGCGTGGCCGCTTTCGTGGACGTCTTGTCACCGGGCAGCCCGCTGTTGGACACTTACCTGCAAACCGTCGAAGTGCTGCGCGACACCAGCCACGTGCGTGACTATTCCGCCGGCGAGTGGATGCGCCAGCTCAGCGAAGCCGGTTTGCATGTGCGCAACAGCAGCCGCCAGCGCCTGCGCCTGGAATACACCTCGTGGGTCGAGCGCATGCGCACCCCAGAGGTATTGCGTGCCGCGATCCTGGAGCTGCAAAAGGCAATGGGCCAGGAAGTGCGCGATTACTTCGAGATTCAAGCCGACGGCACCTTCAGCACCGACGTGCTGGTGGTGTGGGCCGAACGCTGATTAATTTTTCCCGACCTGCCCACGGGCGGGTCGCTTGATGAAATGAGGAACGCATGAGCAAGCAGATTCTGATTCTCCCTGGCGACGGCATTGGTCCGGAAATCATGGCCGAAGCGGTCAAGGTGCTGGAAGTGGCTAACGCCAAGTACAGCCTGGGCTTCGAACTGAGCCACGACGTGATCGGCGGCGCGGCCATCGACAAGCACGGCGTGCCTCTGGCCGACGAAACCCTGGAGCGTGCCCGCGCAGCCGACGCCGTGCTGCTGGGCGCCGTGGGTGGCCCGAAGTGGGACAAGATCGAGCGTGACATCCGCCCTGAGCGCGGCCTGCTGAAGATCCGTGCGCAACTGGGCCTGTTCGGCAACCTGCGCCCGGCGATCCTTTACCCGCAACTGGCGGACGCTTCCTGCCTGAAGCCGGAAATCGTCGCGGGCCTGGACATCCTGATCGTCCGCGAACTGACCGGCGGTATCTACTTCGGCTCGCCACGGGGCGTGCGCGAGTTGGAGAATGGCGAGCGTCAGGCCTACGACACCCTGCCGTACAGCGAGAGTGAAATCCGCCGTATCGCCCGTGTCGGTTTCGACATGGCCCGTGTGCGTGGCAAGAAGGTCTGCTCGGTGGACAAGGCCAACGTATTGGCGTCCAGCCAGCTGTGGCGTGAAATCGTCGAAGAAGTCGCCAAGGACTACCCGGACGTCGAGCTGAGCCACATGTACGTCGACAACGCCGCCATGCAGCTGGTGCGTGCACCGAAGCAGTTCGACGTGATCGTCACCGACAACCTGTTCGGCGACATCCTGTCCGACCAGGCCTCGATGCTCACCGGTTCCATCGGCATGCTGCCGTCGGCCTCCCTGGATGCCAACAACAAGGGCATGTACGAGCCGTGCCACGGTTCGGCGCCGGACATCGCCGGGCAGGGCATTGCCAACCCGTTGGCGACCATTTTGTCGGTGTCGATGATGCTGCGTTACAGCTTCAACCTGACCGACGCCGCGGATGCCATCGAGCAGGCCGTGAGCCTGGTGCTCGACCAGGGCCTGCGCACTGGCGACATCTGGTCCCAGGGTTGCACCAAGGTCGGTACGCAAGAAATGGGCGACGCAGTAGTCGCCGCGCTGCGGAATCTGTAATCTCTCGGGCCCGCTTGCAGATGTTGCTGCAAGGCGGCCCACTTTTGAACAAGGTGTAGTTGCGATGAAACGTGTAGGTCTGATCGGTTGGCGCGGTATGGTCGGTTCCGTGCTCATGCAGCGGATGCTGGAAGAGCAGGATTTCGATCTTATTGAGCCGGTGTTTTTCACCACCTCCAATGTAGGTGGTCAAGGGCCGTCCGTGGGCAAGGACATTGCTCCGCTCAAGGACGCCTACAACATTGAAGAACTGAAGACCCTCGACGTCATTCTGACCTGCCAGGGTGGCGACTACACCAGCGAAGTCTTCCCCAAGCTGCGCGAAGCCGGCTGGCAGGGTTACTGGATCGACGCCGCTTCCAGCCTGCGCATGCAGGATGACGCGGTGATCGTGCTGGACCCGGTCAACCGCAAGGTGATCGACCAGCAACTGGACGCGGGCACCAGGAACTACATCGGCGGCAACTGCACCGTCAGCCTGATGCTGATGGGCCTGGGCGGCTTGTTCGAAGCCGGCCTGGTGGAGTGGATGAGCGCCATGACCTATCAGGCGGCCTCCGGTGCCGGCGCGCAGAACATGCGTGAACTGATCAAGCAGATGGGCGCGACCCACGCCGCTGTCGCCGATCAACTGGCTGACCCGGCCAGCGCGATCCTCGACATCGACCGCCGTGTGGCCGAGGCCATGCGCAGCGAGGCCTACCCGACCGAGAACTTCGGTGTGCCATTGGCCGGCAGCCTGATCCCGTGGATCGACAAGGAACTGCCTAACGGCCAGAGCCGTGAAGAGTGGAAGGCCCAGGCCGAGACCAACAAGATCCTCGGTCGCTTCAAGAGCCCGATCCCGGTGGACGGTATCTGCGTGCGCATCGGCGCCATGCGTTGCCACAGCCAGGCGTTGACCATCAAGCTGAACAAAGACGTGCCGATCGCCGATATCGAAGGGCTGATCAGCCAGCACAACCCTTGGGTCAAGCTGGTGCCGAACAACCGTGATATCAGCATCCAGGAACTTAGCCCGAACAAGGTGACCGGTACCCTGAATGTGCCGGTTGGCCGTCTGCGCAAGCTGAACATGGGTACGCAGTACCTGGGTGCGTTCACCGTCGGCGACCAACTGCTGTGGGGCGCGGCTGAGCCGTTGCGTCGCATGCTGCGGATCTTGCTGGAGCGGTAATCGCTGCTGGTCATTGGAAACCCGCGTTCTGGTGACAGGCGCGGGTTTTTTATTGCGCGCTCGGGCCTCTTCGCGAGCAAGCCCGCTCCCACATTCGAGCGAGTTTCTTCAGTTGAAATGCGATCAAATGTGGGAGCGGGCTTGCCCGCGATGGGGCCATCAGCCACACCACAACCCCCAGGTTAATTGCCTCACCCCCAGCCACCCGGTAAAGTGCCGCTCCCCCCGCAATGCCCGAGGCAGCCCCCATGACCCAGACCTTTGATATTGCCGTGATCGGCGCCACCGGCACCGTTGGCGAAACCCTGGTGCAGATCCTCGAAGAGCAGGACTTCCCGGTAGGCAGCCTGCACCTGTTGGCCAGCAGCGAGTCGGCCGGGCATTCGGTGCCGTTTCGTGGCAAGAACGTGCGGGTGCGGGAAGTCGACGAATTCGATTTCAGCAAAGTCCAGCTGGTGTTCTTCGCCGCCGGCCCTGCGGTCACCTTGAGTTTTGCCCCGCGCGCCACCGCTGCGGGCTGCACCCTGATCGACTTGTCCGGCGCCTTGCCGGCCGATCAGGCGCCGCAGGTAGTGCCGGAAGCCAACGCGCAGATCCTCGATGGCCTGAAAAAACCTTATCAGGTCAGCAGCCCAAGCCCGTCGGCCACTGCCCTGGCCGTGGTGCTGGCGCCACTGCGCGGCTTGCTGGACATTCAGCGCGTCAACGTCACCGCCAACCTCGCCGTTTCCGCCCAGGGCCGTGAGGCTGTCAGCGAGCTCGCCCGGCAGACCGCCGAGTTGTTGAATGTGCGCCCGCTGGAGCCGAAGTTCTTCGACCGGCAAATGGCCTTTAACCTGCTGGCCCAGGTCGGCAAGCCTGACGCGCAAGGCCACACCGCCCTGGAAAAACGCCTGGTGCACGAATTGCGCGCCGTGCTGGAAATGCCTTTGCTAAAGATTTCCGTCACTTGCGTTCAAGCCCCGGTGTTTTTTGGCGATAGCCTGACTGTGTCACTGCAATTGGGGGCAGCGGTGGATCTCGCTGCCGTCAACCGTGCCCTGGACTCGGCACCGGGTGTCGAGTTGGTGGAAGAGGGCGATTACCCCACGGCTGTGGGCGATGCGGTCGGTCAGGACGTGGTCTACGTGGGCCGGGTTCGTGCCGGTATTGATGACCCCGCGGAACTAAATATGTGGCTGGCGTCAGATAACGTACGCAAAGGGGCGGCACTGAACGCCGTACAGCTGGCGCAGTTGTTGATAAAAGGCCTTGTGTAAAAGATACTTGGCGGCAATTTGTAGATTGATTCTAGCCAAGCGCTATGCTTGGCCCCAAGCTGGAAAAATTGCGCGTCGGTGACCTATCGGCTCGCCATGCCTAATGGCAGCGGTTACCCACCTTCTCGCCGGCCGGGGAGTGTTCAAAAAGGATGAGGCTATGGTTCAAGTTCGCAAACTGGTGTTAGCAATAGCGGCCGCCTCGGCGCTGTCCTCCGGTATGGCGCAAGCACTGCAGCTTGGGGAGATGACCCTCAAGTCGAAGCTGAACCAGCCGCTGTCGGTGGAAATCGAGTTGCTCGATGTCGGTGGCCTGACCGCCTCCGAGATCACCCCCAGCCTCGCGTCGTCCCAGGCCTTTGTGGATGCGGGCGTCGATCGCCAGGCGTTCCTGAACGACCTGACCTTTACCCCGGTGGTCAATCCCAACGGCCGCAGTGTGGTGCGTGTCACCTCCAGCAAGCCGCTGCCGGATTCCTACGTGCGTTTCCTGCTGCAGGTGCAATGGCCCAACGGCCGCCTGATGCGCGACTATAGCGTGCTGCTGGACCCGGCCAAGTTCGACCAGTCGACCCCGGCCGCCGGTGCACCTGCACCCGCGCCACGCTTGAGTGCGCCCGCGACGACGGCTCCGGCAGTTACCAAGGCCAAGGAACACACCACGACTTCCCGTGACACCTTGTGGGAAATCGCCGCGAAAAACCGCAATGGCGCCTCGGTGCAGCAGACCATGCTGGCCATTCAGGCGCTGAACCCTGACGCCTTTATCGACGGCAACATCAACCGCATGAAAACCGGCCAGGTCCTGCGCCTGCCGGATTCGGGGCAAAGCACCAGCCTGCCGCAGCCCGAGGCGATTGCTGAAGTGACGGCGCAAAACGCGGCGTGGCGCGAGGGCCGCCGTGGCGGCAATCAGCTCGCCGGCAAGGCGCAGCTGGACGCGACCAAGCGTACCCAGGCGGGTAATGCTCCGTCGCAGACCAATACCAAGGACAATTTGAGCCTGGTCTCGGCCGAAGCGGCCAGGAAGGGCGGGAAGGGCGCGGCGGGCGACAGCCGGGCCTTGAACAACAAGCTGGCGGTGACCCAGGAAAGCCTGGATTCGACCCGCCGCGAGAATGAAGAACTGAAAAGCCGCATGGCTGACCTGCAAAGTCAGCTGGACAAGCTGCAGCGGCTGATTGAGCTCAAGAACAACCAGCTGGCCAAGTTGCAGGCCCCGGGTGGCGCTGCGGCGCAGCCTGCTGCAACGGCGGCGATGCCGGCCGAGCTGGCTACACAACCGGCGGCGCCGGCAGCGGCAGCTCCGGCAGCAACCCCCGCGGCTGCGCCGGTCGAGACCCCGGTCAAGCCGGATGCGGCGCCTGCCAGCACTGAAGGTAAATTCAATGACCTGCTGACCAACCCGATCGTGCTGGGTGTGATCGGCGGCGCAGCGGGTTTGCTGGTGCTGTTGCTTCTGCTGCTGTGGGCCCGTCATCGCAATGCGCGGCTTGAAGAAGAAAAGCACCTGCGCATGGCGCGGGCCCTGGCTGAAGAGCCGGAATTTGCGCCGAACATTGATCACGATCTGCCATCTGACAGTTTCGAAGGCCTTGATGTACCGCCGCCGAACGTCAAGCTGGCTCCAGCTCCAGCTCCAGCTCCAGCTCCAGCCTCGGCGGCGGTGGTTGCCCCGGTGATTGCCCCGGTGGTCGCACCTGTTGCTGTGCAGCGTCCGACCGACGCCCTGGCGCAAGCCCAGTCGCATATCGACCGTGGCCACCTGAACCAGGCTGCGGAAGTGCTGGAAGATGCAATCAAGCAAGAGCCCGCCCGCAGCGACCTGCGTCTCAAGCTGATGGAAGTCCACGGCTTGCAGGGCAACAAGGACGGGTTTGTCACCCAGGAGCGCCAGTTGGTCGCCAATGGCGACAACCATGCCCAGGTCGAACAGCTGAAAAGCCGCTTCCCGGCCATGGCCGTGTTCGCAGCAGGCGTCAGCGCTGCCGTTGCCGCTGCCGCTCTCGACGCCCAATACGTCAAGGACCTGCTCAAGGACGACCCGGCACCGCCTGCACCTGAGCCTGTGCCGGACGCGTTTGACACTGACTTCGACCTCAGCCTGGACGATCTGGAGGCTGCTTCGCCAGCCGTGGTCCGCCCGACGTCGGACGACGACCTGAGCTTTGAATCGGTGCTGCAACAGCAGACCGAGGCCAAGGCCAGTGCGGAAGACCTCTCGGATTTCGACCTGGACCTGCAACTCGATCCACCCTCGTCGGCCCAGTCAGACGACGACTTCCTCTCCGGCCTTGAAGACCAGATGAAGGACCTGCCGCCGGTAGAGCCGCCGACACTGACGCCGGCCGACCTCGACGACCTCGACCTGCCGGAGGATTTCGACCTGTCCCTGGCCGACGAGCCCGAGGCGCCCGCAGCGGCCAAGCCGGACGCGTTTGCGTCGGAGCTTGATGATGTCAACGCCGAGCTGGATCGCCTGTCGCAAAGCCTGGAACATCCGCCAATCGAACCGTCCTTCACCGCCGACGACGCGGCGTTGGGTGGCGATGAGCCGGAATTCGACTTCCTCTCCGGTACCGACGAAGTGGCCACCAAGCTCGACCTGGCGCAGGCCTACATCGACATGGGCGATGCCGACGGGGCGCGGGACATTCTTGGCGAGGTGCTCAAGGAAGGCGATGACGGTCAGAAGGGCGAGGCCAAGGAAATGCTCAGCCGGCTGGCTTGATACGCGCGGTAAATACAACGGCAGCCTTCGGGCTGCCGTTTTGCCATCCAGGCACCAAACCCATGGCGTCCCAGGCGCGCGGCCTTATAATGGCCGCCTTTGCGCAACTCATCAGGCTCTCAGTTCTTGGCAAATATAGATAACGCGGCCGCCGAAATGGCGGCCGCAGGCTTTTTCAGAATCGCCCTGGGCGTGGAATACAAAGGCTCGCGCTATCGTGGCTGGCAACGCCAGGCCTCCGGTGTGCCGACGGTGCAGGAAACCCTGGAGAAGGCCCTGTCGAAAGTCGCCGACTCACCGGTGTCGCTGATGTGCGCCGGGCGTACTGATGCCGGCGTGCACGCTTGCGGGCAAGTGGTGCACTTTGATACTCAGGCCGAGCGCTCGATGAAGGCATGGGTGATGGGCGCGAATATCAACTTGCCCCACGACGTCAGCGTCAGTTGGGCCAAGGTGATGCCGGCGGACTTTCACGCGCGCTTCAAGGCCATCGCCCGGCGTTATCGCTATGTGATCTACAACGATCAGATCCGCCCGGCCCATCTCAACGAAGAAATCACCTGGAACCACCGCCCGCTGGACGCCGAGCGCATGGCCGAGGCGGCCCAGCATCTTGTAGGTATCCACGATTTCAGCGCGTTCCGTGCCGGGCAGTGCCAGGCCAAGTCGCCGATCAAGGAAGTCCATCACCTGCGGGTGACGCGCCACGGCAAGATGATCGTGCTGGATATCCGCGCCGGCGCGTTCCTGCACCATATGGTGCGCAATATCGCCGGGGTGCTGATGACCATCGGTACCGGCGAACGCCCGGTGGAATGGGCCAGGGAAGTCCTGGAAAGCCGGATTCGCCGTACCGGCGGCGTCACGGCGCATCCGTTCGGCCTGTACCTGGTGGATGTGGAGTACCGCGACGAGTTCGAATTGCCCCAGCGATTCATCGGGCCACACTTCCTCACAGGTTTCAGCGAACTTGGCGGCTGACGCCCTCAAAAGCATTTGTTACCATCCGGGACTTTCCCGGACACGCCCTGAGGTTTCATCGACATGTCTGCCGTTCGCAGCAAGATTTGCGGGATTACCCGCATAGAAGACGCGTTGGCGGCGGTCGAGGCGGGGGCCGATGCCATCGGTTTCGTGTTTTATGCCAAAAGCCCGCGGGCGGTGAATGTGTTGCGGGCGCGGGCGATCATCGCCGCGTTGCCGCCGTTCGTGACCACCGTGGGGTTGTTCGTCAACGCCAGCCGCTGCGAGCTCAATGAAACCCTCGACGCCGTGCAACTGGACATGCTGCAGTTCCATGGCGATGAGAGTCCGGACGAGTGCGAGAGCTACCAGCGCCCGTACATCAAGGCGCTGCGGGTCAAGGCCGGGGACGATATTGCTGCGGCATGCGCTGCCTATGGCGGGGCTCGCGGGATTCTTCTCGACACCTACGTCGAAGGCGTTCCCGGTGGTACGGGCGAGGCGTTTGACTGGTCGTTGATTCCCGAAGGGTTGAGCAAGCCGATTATCCTCGCGGGCGGCCTGAATCCGGACAACGTGGCCAGTGCCATCCAGCAGGTTCGGCCGTATGCCGTGGACGTCAGCGGCGGGGTAGAGCAGGGCAAGGGCATCAAGGATCACGCAAGGATTCGCGCATTCATGCAGGCCGTGCGCGACAGCAGCGGGACGATGTGACGGCTGGCAGTCTGCCGCCGTCCATAACTACCACTGTGTAAAACAGCCCGGCGCCGCCTGTGGGAGGCCCGGAAATGAAGTGGCAACCCTGCACGGCAGGTTGTCTGGAAGGCTGAGGGCACAGGCAGGAAATGGCTGGTCGAGCGTCTGACCCCGTCCAGTTTGTGTCATCGCCACATATGAATTTAGCTCAAGGGCATACGCGGGGCTGTGTTCAAGCCACCGGTACTGGAGAAAGAAAGCATGAGCAACTGGTTAGTAGACAAACTGATCCCTTCGATCATGCGTTCCGAGGTGAAGAAAAGCTCGGTTCCTGAAGGTCTTTGGCACAAGTGCCCATCCTGCGACGCGGTGCTGTACCGCCCGGAGCTGGAAAAGACCCTGGACGTTTGCCCCAAGTGCAATCACCACATGCGTATCGGCGCCCGCGCCCGCATTGATATTTTCCTCGACGCCGATGGTCGCTCCGAACTGGGCGCTGACCTGGAGCCGGTTGACCGTTTGAAGTTCCGCGACGGCAAGAAGTACAAGGACCGCCTGACCGCGGCCCAGAAGCAGACCGGTGAAAAGGACGCGCTGATTTCCGTCAGCGGCAAGCTGCTGGGCATGCCGGTGGTGGTTTCGGCCTTCGAATTCTCCTTCATGGGCGGCTCGATGGGCGCCATCGTCGGTGAGCGTTTCGTACGTGCCGCCAACTACGCGCTGGAAAACCGTTGCCCGATGATCTGCTTCGCCGCCTCCGGTGGTGCGCGGATGCAGGAAGCACTGATCTCGCTGATGCAAATGGCCAAGACCTCCGCGGTACTGGCGCGTCTGCGCGAAGAAGGTATTCCGTTCATCTCCGTGCTGACCGACCCGGTCTACGGCGGTGTGTCCGCCAGCCTGGCGATGCTGGGTGACGTGATCGTCGGTGAGCCGAAGGCGCTGATCGGCTTTGCCGGCCCGCGTGTTATCGAGCAAACCGTTCGCGAAAAACTGCCGGAAGGCTTCCAGCGCAGCGAGTTCCTGCTGGAGCACGGCGCGATCGACCTGATCATTCCGCGCGGCGAACTGCGTCCGCGCCTGGGTAGCCTGCTGGCGCAAATGATGGGCCTGCCGACACCTGTGTACGTCGCGCCTAAAATCGAGCCGATTGTCGTGCCACCGGTGCCTGCAAACATATGACCCAACGTACCCTGGGCGAATGGCTCGCCTACCTTGAGCAGTTGCATCCGTCAGCCATCGACATGGGCCTGGAGCGCTCGCAACAGGTAGCGGCCCGCCTCGGGTTGGGCCGGCCGGCGCCGCGTGTGATCACGGTGACCGGCACCAACGGCAAGGGCTCTACCTGCGCCTTTGTCGCGGCCTTGCTGCAAGCCCAGGGCCTGAAGGTCGGCGTGTACAACTCGCCGCACCTGCTGCGCTACAACGAGCGGGTGCAGCTCAATGGCGTCGAAGCCACTGACGAGCAACTCTGCGAAGCCTTCGCCGCACTTGATGCCGGGCGTGGCGAGATTTCCCTGACCTATTTCGAGATGGGCACCCTGGCGGCGTTCTGGCTGTTCGAGCGTGCGCAGCTGGATGTAGTGGTGCTGGAAGTCGGCCTGGGTGGGCGTCTGGACACGGTCAACGTGGTGGATGCCGACCTGGCGCTGATTACCAGTATTGGCGTCGACCATGCGGACTACCTGGGTAACACCCGTGAGTCCGTGGCCTATGAAAAAGCCGGGATCTTCCGCCAGGGCAAGCCTGCACTGTGCGGCGACCTGGACCCGCCGCATACCTTGCTGGACAAGGTGCGCGAGCTGGATTGCCCGTTCTTCCTGCGCGGGCGTGATTTCAATCTCGAGATTGGCGACCAATTCTGGCAATGGCGCGGGCTTGACGCGCGCGGTCAAACCGTCGAGTTGCGCGACTTGCCACTGCTGAACCTGCCGATGGAAAACGCCGCGCTCGCGCTGCAAGCCTACCTGTTGCTGGATTTGCCCTGGCATGCCGAGCAGATTGCCGCTACGTTGCAGGCTACTCGCGTGGTGGGGCGCCTTGACCGGCGCACGTTCGACTGGGAGGGCAAGCGCCTGAACCTGCTGCTGGACGTGGGGCATAACCCTCACGCCGCTGAATACCTGGCCAGGCGCCTGGCACGCACGCCGCCCGCCGGTCGCCGCCTCGCGGTGTTCGGGTTGTTGTCCGACAAGGACCTGGACGGCGTGGTTGCACCCTTGCTGGGCGACGTCCAGGCCTGGGCGGTTGCACCGCTGGATACGTCCCGCAGTCGTCCTGCCATCGAGTTGCAGGTTGCCTTGCAGAACCTTGGCGCGTCCGTGACGTCCCATGCAAGCGTGACAGCCGCCCTGGAAGCCCAGTGCGCGGTTGCGACGCCTGAGGATGAGATTCTGTTGTTCGGATCATTTTATTGTGTTGCCGAGGCGCTCGAATGGTTGGCCCGGCGCTCCACGGAGGAAGCTGCACATGGCATTACTGGATAGCGCATACAAGCAGCGAATGGTTGGAGCCCTGGTCCTGGTGGCGTTGGCGGTGATTTTCCTGCCGATGCTGTTTTCCCGTCAGGATGAGCAGCGCCAAGTGACCGTTGAAGCGCCAGCTGCGCCCCAGGCGCCTGCGGTGCCTCAGGTTCAGGTTGAGCCGGTGGTGGTTCCCGAGCCGCAAGCGCTGCCGGAAGAAGAGCCGGTGCCGACCGATGACGAAGTGGCTGCACAGCAAGCGCCGTCGATGCCGGTGCAGCCGAGCGTGCCGGTGGTTAAGCCTGCGCCTGCTCCTGCAGTTGCTGCGAAGCCTGCGGCGCCGGCGCCAGCGCCAAAACCTGTGGCCCCGCAACCTGCGGCACCGGGCAAGCCGGACGTGGGCCAGAGCCGTATTGACCCGAATGGCTTGCCGATCAGCTGGTCGATCCAACTGGCCAGCCTGGCTAACCGCGAAAGTGCTGATGCGTTGCAGAAGAAGCTGCGCACCCAGGGTTACAACGCCTATATCCGCAGCGCCGATGGCAAGAACCGGGTATTCATCGGGCCGCTGATCGAGCGGGCTGAAGCCGATCGCTTGCGGGACCTGTTGGATCGCCAGCAGAACCTCAAGGGTTTTGTGGTTCGCTTCCAGCCCGAAAAAGGCTGAGGCTGCAAGGATTCAAGCTGGAATGCGGTCAATGTGGGAGCGGGCTTGCTCGCGAAGCGGTGTATCAGTCAGCAGATTTATTGGCTGCCCCACCGCCTTCGCGAGCACGCCCGCTCCCACAAGTGTTTTGGGTGTGCCGCAACAGGCCGGTTTCCCCTATAACTCATTGATTTCAAATGCACTGCCAATCACAGCTTACCGATAGCCCAGCGCTCTGCTAAAATGCGCCGCCTTATCCGTCTGTAGGCTGAACTGTGCCATTTACCTGGGTTGATTGGGCGATCGTTGCAATCGTCGCCATCTCCGCTTTGATCAGTCTGAGCCGCGGCTTCGTCAAAGAAGCATTGTCGCTGCTGACATGGATCATCGCAGGAGTTGTAGCCTGGATGTTCGGCGGTTCATTGTCTGTCTACCTGGCCGGATACATCGAGACACCTTCGGCTCGCGTCATCGCGGGCTGCGCCATCATGTTCATCGCCACGTTGTTGGTGGGGGCAATGGTCAATTATCTTATCGGCGAATTGATACGCGTCACCGGCCTCTCCGGGACCGATCGATTTCTCGGCATGGCCTTCGGCGCCGCGCGTGGCGGCTTGCTGGTGGTCGTGGCGGTCGGGCTGTTGAGCCTGGGGCCGGTACAGCAGGATTCGTGGTGGCAGGAGTCGGTACTCGTGCCAAAATTTCTATTGGTTGCAGATTGGTCCAAAAACCTCATTTTGGGGTGGAGCAGTCAGTGGCTGGCCAGCGGGATCAGCGTACCCGCTGATCTTCCGTTCAAGGAACACCTCTTGCCGGCCAAAACGCCTCAGTAAGTTGTGTTCAGTCAAGATTCATTAAGTAGGGGTTGCGTCGCATGTGTGGCATCGTCGGTATCGTCGGTAAGTCGAACGTGAATCAGGCGCTGTATGACGCGCTAACCGTCCTCCAGCACCGCGGCCAGGATGCTGCCGGTATTGTGACCAGCCACGACGGCCGGTTATTCCTGCGCAAGGACAATGGTCTGGTGCGTGACGTGTTCCATCAGCGCCACATGCAGCGCCTGGTCGGGCACATGGGCATTGGCCACGTGCGCTACCCGACAGCGGGCAGCTCGACTTCGGCCGAAGCCCAGCCGTTCTACGTCAACTCGCCCTATGGCATCACCCTGGCGCACAACGGCAACCTGACCAACGTTGAACAACTGGCCAAGGAGATTTACGAATCTGACCTGCGCCACGTCAACACCAACTCGGACTCCGAAGTACTGCTGAACGTGTTCGCCCACGAGCTGGCCCAGCGCGGCAAGCTGCAGCCGACCGAAGAAGACGTGTTCGCTGCCGTGACTGACGTGCACAACCGTTGCGTCGGTGGCTATGCGGTAGTGGCGATGGTGACCGGCTACGGTATCGTCGGTTTCCGCGACCCCCACGGCATCCGCCCGATCGTGTTCGGCCAGCGTCATACCGACGAAGGCGTCGAGTACATGATCGCTTCCGAAAGCGTGTCCCTGGACGTGCTGGGCTTTACCCTGATTCGCGACCTGGCGCCGGGCGAAGCGGTCTACATCACTGAAGACGGCAAGCTGCACACCCGTCAGTGCGCACTGAACCCGAAACTTACCCCGTGCATCTTCGAACACGTCTACCTGGCGCGTCCGGATTCGATCATCGACGGTGTTTCGGTGTACAAGGCGCGCCTGCGCATGGGCGAGAAGCTGGCGGACAAGATACTGCGCGAGCGCCCGGATCACGACATCGACGTGGTTATCCCGATCCCGGACACCAGCCGCACCGCTGCGCTGGAGTTGGCGAACCACCTGGGCGTGAAATTCCGCGAAGGCTTCGTCAAGAACCGTTACATCGGCCGTACCTTCATCATGCCTGGCCAGGCTGCGCGCAAAAAGTCGGTGCGCCAGAAGCTCAACGCGATCGAGCTGGAGTTCCGCGGCAAGAACGTGATGCTGGTGGATGACTCCATCGTACGCGGCACCACCTGCAAGCAGATCATCCAGATGGCCCGCGAAGCCGGTGCGAAGAACGTTTATTTCTGTTCCGCCGCGCCTGCCGTGCGTTACCCGAACGTGTACGGCATCGACATGCCGAGCGCCCACGAACTGATCGCCCACAACCGTTCGACCCAGGACGTTGCGGACCTGATCGGCGCCGACTGGCTGATCTACCAGGACCTGCCGGACCTGATCGAAGCCGTCGGTGGTGGCAAGATCAAGATCGAGGAGTTCGATTGCGCGGTGTTCGACGGCAAGTACGTCACCGGCGATGTCGACGAGGCCTACCTGAACAAGATCGAGCAGGCCCGTAACGATTCCTCGAAGATCAAGACCCAGGCGGTCAGCGCGATCATCGACCTGTACAACAACTGAGTAGACACCGGCCCTGAGGGGCCGGTTTTGTATCTTTGATAAAGCATTCGAGTTGAGGAGTAGAGCATGAGTCAGGAATGGGATGCCGGTCGCTTGGACAGCGACCTCGATGGCGTAGCTTTCGATACCCTGGCTGTGCGCGCCGGCCAGCACCGCACCCCGGAAGGTGAGCACGGTGACCCGATGTTCTTTACCTCCAGCTATGTGTTCCGCACTGCGGCCGACGCCGCTGCGCGTTTTGCCGGTGAAGTGCCGGGCAACGTTTATTCGCGTTACACCAACCCGACCGTGCGCGCGTTCGAAGAGCGTATCGCCGCGCTGGAAGGCGCCGAGCAAGCTGTCGCCACTGCCACGGGCATGGCCGCGATTCTCGCGGTAGTCATGAGCCTGTGCAGCGCCGGCGACCACGTCCTGGTGTCGCGCAGCGTGTTTGGTTCGACCATCAGCCTGTTCGAAAAGTACTTCAAGCGTTTTGGTATTGAAGTCGACTACGTGCCGCTGGCGGACCTGTCCGGCTGGGACGCGGCCATCAAGGCCAACACCAAATTGCTGTTCGTCGAGTCGCCGTCCAATCCGTTGGCCGAGCTGGTGGACATTGCCGCATTGTCTGAAGTGGCCCACGCCAAGGGCGCGATGCTGATCGTCGACAACTGCTTCTGCACCCCTGCATTGCAGCAGCCGCTGAAGCTGGGCGCAGACATCGTTGTGCACTCGGCCACCAAGTTCATCGACGGCCAGGGCCGTTGCATGGGTGGCGTGGTTGCCGGCCGCAGCGAGCAGATGAAGGAAGTGGTGGGCTTCTTGCGCACCGCCGGCCCGACCCTGAGCCCGTTCAACGCCTGGATCTTCCTTAAAGGCCTGGAGACCCTGAGCCTGCGGATGAAGGCCCATTGTGCCAACGCCCAGGCCCTGGCCGAGTGGCTGGAGCAACAGGACGGTATCGAGAAGGTCCACTACGCCGGCCTCAAGAGCCACCCGCAACACGAGTTGGCCCAGCGCCAGCAGCGTGGTTTCGGCGCCGTGGTGAGTTTCGAGGTCAAGGGCGGCAAAGAGGGCGCCTGGCGCTTTATCGATGCGACTCGCCTGATCTCCATCACCGCCAACCTGGGTGACAGCAAGACCACTATCACTCACCCGAGCACCACCTCCCACGGCCGCCTGGCGCCGCAGGAGCGTGAAGCTGCCGGGATTCGTGACAGCCTGATCCGCATTGCGGTGGGCCTGGAAGACGTCGCTGACCTGCAGGCCGACCTGGCCCGTGGGTTGGCTGCCCTGTGATCGAGTGGTCCATGGAAGCGGCGAGCGCCAGTAACGGGCGGGTCGCGCTGGTGACCGGCGCGGCGCGGGGCATCGGCCTGGGGATTGCCGCCTGGTTGATCAGCGAAGGCTGGCAGGTGGTATTGACGGACCTGGACCGTGAGCGCGGTTCCAAGGTGTCCAAGGTGCTCGGCGACAACGCCTGGTTTATTACCATGGACGTGGCCGATGAGCGGCAGGTTGCCCAGGGCGTGGCCGAGGTGCTTGGCCAGTTCGGGCGCCTGGATGCGCTGGTGTGCAATGCCGCCGTGGCCGACCCGCGCAACATCACCCTGGAAAGTCTCGACCTGGCTTACTGGAACCGTGTACTGGCGGTGAACCTCAGTGGTCCCATGTTGCTGGCCAAGCACTGTGCGCCCTACCTGCGGGCCCACGGCGGCGCCATCGTCAACCTGGCGTCGACTCGGGCACGCCAGTCGGAACCGGACACTGAAGCCTATGCGGCGAGCAAGGGCGGTTTGCTGGCCCTGACCCACGCGTTGGCTATCAGCCTCGGGCCGGAAGTACGGGTCAATGCCGTCAGCCCGGGCTGGATCGATGCCCGTGACCCGGCTGCACGCCGTGCCGAGCCGCTGACGGATGCGGATCACGCCCAGCACCCGGCGGGCAGGGTAGGCACTGTGGAAGACGTAGCGGCGATGGTGGCGTGGTTGCTGTCGCGCAATGCCGGGTTTGTCACTGGGCAAGAGTTCGTCGTCGACGGCGGCATGAGCAAGAAGATGATTTACACCGACTAGGGCGGGTCGCGGTCCTGAAGCCATTTTGTCTTTTTCAGAAAAACTTCAAGCAGGCTATTGACTTAGGTCCGCTACCTGCGTAAATTTCGCGGCCTCAACGAAGCAAAGGGTGATTAGCTCAGCTGGGAGAGCATCTGCCTTACAAGCAGAGGGTCGGCGGTTCGATCCCGTCATCACCCACCACTTCTTGAGAGTTTTGCCCTAGGGCAAGACGCAACGTTAAAGGTTGCACCGACGCGCAGCGGTAGTTCAGTCGGTTAGAATACCGGCCTGTCACGCCGGGGGTCGCGGGTTCGAGTCCCGTCCGCTGCGCCATATTTTCCAGGTCTGATGTTTCAGATTTGAGATTGAACAGCCAAGGTTGGTCAGTCAGATGTTTGAAGGCGGTTGAAGGTGACACTTCAGCAGTCTGAGCGATACGCAGCGGTAGTTCAGTCGGTTAGAATACCGGCCTGTCACGCCGGGGGTCGCGGGTTCGAGTCCCGTCCGCTGCGCCATATCTGT
Organism: Pseudomonas sp. W2I6; assembly: GCF_030815935.1. Taxonomy (NCBI): domain Bacteria; kingdom Pseudomonadati; phylum Pseudomonadota; class Gammaproteobacteria; order Pseudomonadales; family Pseudomonadaceae; genus Pseudomonas; species Pseudomonas sp. W2I6. The sequence goes on from NZ_JAUSXJ010000001.1 coordinate 1,432,537, forward strand.
TCCAGGGCCCACTGAACGCCCTGAGACGCCAAAGCAAGCCGCTGGCTTGGTTGGATCGATAGCAAAGACCCTGGTCGAAAGACCGGGGTTTTTTGTGTCTGCGATTGGGTGCCGGCGCGGCAAGTACAGGGGCCGGCAAGCCAGCCCCGTGGTCCGGGGTCAGAATCCCAGCTTGTCCCGCAACCCGTAATACCAGGCCCCCAGCGCCGCAAACGGCGTGCGCAACAGTTGTCCGCCGGGGAAGGGGTAGTGCGGCAGGCCGGCAAACGCATCAAAACGTTCTGCCTGGCCTCTCAGCGCTTCCGCCAGTACCTTGCCCGCCAAGTGGGTATACGTCACGCCATGGCCGCTACAGCCCTGGGAGTAGTAGATGTTATCCCCCAGGCGACCGACCTGCGGCAGACGCGACAGGGTCAGCAGGAAATTGCCTGTCCAGGCGTAGTCGATCTTCACGTCCTTGAGTTGCGGGAAGGCCTTGAGCATCTTCGGCCGGATGATCGCCTCGATATTCGCCGGGTCACGCGCGCCGTACACCACGCCACCGCCGAAGATCAGGCGCTTGTCGCTCGTCAGGCGGTAGTAGTCCAGCAGGTAATTGCAGTCCTCGACGCAGTAATCCTGCGGCAGCAGCGTCTTCGCCAGTTCATCGCCCAGTGGCGCGGTGGTAATCACCTGCGTACCACACGGCATCGACTTGGCCGCCAGTTCCGGAACCAGGTTCCCCAGATAGGCGTTGCCCGCGACAATAATGAACTTGGCCCTGACCTTGCCGTGCGCCGTATGCACCACCGGATTGGCGCCGCGCTCGATGCGAGTCGCCGCCGACTGCTCATAAATGGTGCCGCCCAGGGACTCCACGGCTGCCGCTTCGCCCAGCGCCAGGTTCAGCGGGTGAATGTGCCCGCCGCTCATGTCGAGCAGGCCGCCCACATAGTTGTCACAGGCGACCACCTCGCGAATGCGCCGCTCGTCCAGCAACTCCAGCTGGGTGTGGCCGTAGCGCTCCCACAGGCGCTTCTGCGACTCCAGGTGGCCCATGTGCTTGCTGTTCAGTGCCGCAAACACACCGCCGTCCTTCAGATCGCACTGGATCTGATACTTGGCCACCCGCTCCCGAATGATCCTGCCGCCTTCAAATGCCATGTCGCCGAGTAATTTCGCCTGCTGGGGGCCGACACTGCGCTCGATCACATCGATATCACGGCTGTAGCTGTTGACGATCTGCCCACCATTACGGCCCGACGCGCCAAAGCCTACCTTGGCAGCTTCCAGCACTGTCACGCGAAAGCCGTTTTCCAGCAGGAACAGCGCACTGGACAGGCCGGTATAGCCGGCGCCAATCACGCACACATCGGTTTCAACTTCCCCTTGCAGCTCTGGGCGAGGAGGTACCGCATTCGCAGACGCGGCGTAATACGACTGGGGGTAGGGGGTGTTCGCCATCCTGGAACCTCTGTTTTATATTTTTTACGAGTGCGCCGATCCTACCTGAGTTGAAAATCCGCTGCCAGCCACCGGAAAAATACCGCTGCGCTGGCCACAAATAAAAAATTCGCATATTCATAGGCTTAGCTGCAAAAAAGGTGTTGACACCCCTCGGGAATTCCGTAGAATGCCGCCTCACAGCAGGCACGTAGCTCAGTTGGTTAGAGCACCACCTTGACATGGTGGGGGTCGTTGGTTCGAGTCCAATCGCGCCTACCAAACAAAATCCGCTCTGCTGGGCGGTCTAGAAGGGCTCACCGAAAGGTGGGCCCTTTTTTGTTGCGATTTGCGAAGCCTTTGCAACCTACCCCCTCAGAATGACGATTCGGCGGCTCCTCCTGGCTTGTCGATTTTTGTCCCGTTGCGCCTTTCTGAGCGTGCTTCGGTATCTTCTTTTCCCGTCTCCCATGAGCCTCACTGAACGCGATAACGGCTTGATCACGCGTCCGGCGCGTGTGATGCGTATGTCGGTGTCTGTGGGCAATAAAGTGAGCGTTGAGAATGCTGCTTTTGTAGGATTTTTAGCTGTATGCATGTACAGTTGTTTCGCCGAAAAATGGCTATGGGAAATCAGGAGAAGTCATATGTCAATTTACATCGATACCCCTTATGTTTTTACCCCGAATCCCTCTGCGGATAACGGCCCTCAACTCCAGTCGGTGATGAAGGCCGGATACCGTTGGATTCAAATCAATGGCACTGACTGCCCTATCGGGACAACAGTCCTGCTAAACCGTGATGACAACTGGCCCTACAGTGGGCAGATCATCGAGCCTGCCCCAGGGATCGATAAGGTCACTATTGACGTTTCAGGGATCGGCCGTAACCCGCTGGACCCCACAGATCCAAGTTATGCCGCCATCGACTACCAAGGCAATGTTCGCCCGGGCAGTTATTTGACCGCGCCGGCCTACGTCAATACGACCGAAATCTCCGTGGCCGACACGACTCCGTACACAAACGGTTCCTGGATCGTCATCTCGGACGCTTCAACCGATTTTGCAACCTACCCTATGCCACTTGACGGCCCCCTGGAGGTTCGCCAGGTTATATATGTGCTGGCTAACTCATTGATTGTTAATCGCGTAATCAAACGTGATCATCCCCTGGGCGCAATCGTGGCTTTATGTGACCCGATTAAAAACGTGTATATCCGCAACCTTGAGTTCACCGGGGACGCTGCGGTTGGCCTGCATCTGCACTACGCACAACACTGTGTTATAGAGAACATCACGTCGGTTGACTGGACCGGGCGCTGCATGCTGCTGCTGGACAACGGTGGCGAGTACAACACCATTCTTGATAGTTATTGCACGGCTACTGAGCCAGGTGTTGATCCTGAACAGACCGCCTGGGGTGTTGTCATTGAGGGGCAGGACTCTACCCGCGTGATTAATTCAGGTGGTGAAAATTGCGGCTTGGGGATGGGGATGAATTACAGCATTGATTGTGTGTCGATTAACGCTAGGGCTCGCCTCAATACAGTAAACGTTGGGGTCTATACAGCGTCTATTCGTACCGGGTTCCTTCGACCTGCGACCGAGTCCCCTCTGATTCTGGATAACGTCATCACTTCAGACTGCGTTGATTGCTATATGGTTGAGCCCATACCTTTTTCCTGATAATCATGGAAAAGAAAGCCCGCATTGAGCGCAATGCTGTTCACTTAAGGATTGTTGACTAATCCTCAAGCAGCCGGAAAATCCGGAGTCTGATAAGGACTTCGGATTTTTTATGCCTGTTGCTCAGGATTTAAACACCGTTCTGGATTTTGCTGAGCGACCACTCTCACGTCTTGAGGTGTTCGCCGATCATATTCCTGATGGATAACAGCAGCGGCCAAGCAGGCTGATAAAGCAACGATCCGACGTCGCCGTCTGCCTTCGGATATGGTGCTTTGGCTGGTTGTCGGGATGGCCCTTTTCAGGGGCGAGCCGGTCATTGAAGTCGCCCGTTGATTAAATATCTGCGCCGATGGAATTGCCAAGGAGATGCTCCTGGGCAAGAGCGGGCTGTCCCAGGATCGCCAACGCCTGGGGATATGAGCGCTACCTACAAGACGACTGGCGTGGACTCCTTGGTGGCCATGGCTGGCGCCGTGTCGCCATCACACACGCCAAGACGCATGGAAGAGCTTCGCGGCAGCATAGGTGTGCTCTTCATAACAAAACGCCCCAGGCCAGCGAGGCTTAGGGCGGTGAGGCTGTCAAAAAACCGGTATTCGATTACCCGCAATGCTGCTCCGCTTAAGTGAACAGCATTGCGCATTGAGCGGGCTTTTTATTGGGATTGTCCAGGTAGCAAATTATTAGTTGGCTTTGTACTGAACAGGCCGGCGATTCTTTTTCCGAGTACATGGGTAGGGGCTTCAACCCCCTTATGGATAAGCCAGGACAGTAAAATGGTGGCTAGTGACTGGATAACGAGGGCAGGAATCGGGCTGATCCCCTGGTCAATCATAATCCGCATCCCGACAATACCGAACGCCCCATGGCAGGCGTATAGCGGATAGCTGATATCGGCCAGAAAATTGAATACCGGGGGCCCCGTCCAGTTGCTGCAAAACAGGTAGAACACGGTAAACAGCGCAAATGCCATAAAGTAGGCAGCGATCACTTCAAACGGCCAGCCTTCAGTGAACCCGCTATACCCGAATACGCAGAGCATACAGATGGTTATGCCGAACAGCTTTTCAAGGCTTAACAGTCCACGGTAGTAATAGTTGAACGCGACGCCGATCATCATGAAAAAAATGTATTTGAACGGGAAGACGAACGCGGCCATCGGACCGGTGAGATAAATATTTCCAGGGTATAGGTTCGCGGCCAGCACAGTTGCGACGCCCAGCAACACGAGCGGCAGCAATTTTCCCTTGGTAATCATTGACCAACACAGCAGCACGATCAGGTAGAACTTGATTTCAACCTCCAGTGTCCACACCACGCCATCCAGCGGTGCGGAACTGCCAAACCAGTCTCGAAACAAAGACATTTGCGCGAGGACCTGGAGAGTCGTGTAGGTCGTGATGTTCCCCATATATGAGGCAGCTATTTCAAGGCTACCCAGGGTGATTAGAAGGCCAATGATATAGGTAGGCCATATTCGAAAAAGCCGGCCAATCACGAATTTCGTTTTCGCAAGAGCCGTTCCGCTCAGGCTGGATACCGAGATTGGAATTACCAGACCGCTGATCAGAAAGAACAATGCCACTCCGAACCCGCCCATGTTCACGTTGTTGAGCGGATTAAAGATGCTGATCATCCAGGCTGGAAAGGGTGGCTCAGCTAGGGGTGGCAGGCCACCGAAGCCACCTTTGAGGTAGTTGAACATCAGAATGTAATGGGCAATGACGACGCTGAGCGCCGCAATACCTCGCAAAGCGTTTGCGAAAGCGATCCGTTGCATGATGTTGTCCTGTTTATCATCGACGATCCTGTCGACTGGACATGATTATAGGTGGCTTTGGACAGGACGCCGGAGATTGTCAAATTCGAATGGGCGCTGAGTCGGCAGGATGCCGCGGAACCTGTAAAGCGCCCGTCCAGACGCAGTTCTGCAGCCATTGTCATGCACTCGATTTTCTCGTCGTGCCCCTTCAGATTGCGCTTCGCAAGTCTTTCGCCTGAACGTCCTGGGGATTCCGTTCGGCAACGTTAGGACTTTTCCGAGGTTAAAGATGGCGTCGTACTACTACTCTTCCTGTGTTGTTCCGAAGGATCGATAGGCCTGCCCCGATTCGTCATAAATAACTACAGAGAGCTGCCCCATGCTTCAACTCGACTTCTATTCAACGCTGGTCGCCGCCTCCCTGGTGCTTTTACTCGGGCGCGGGCTGGTCGCTCGAATCGGTTTCCTGCGCACTTACAATATTCCGGAGCCGGTGGCCGGCGGTTTAGTGGTGGCGGTGCTGCTCCTGGTCCTGCGTATGCTCGCTGGCATTGAGGTCCGGTTTGATTCGTCACTGCAGACGCCACTGATGTTGGCTTTCTTTGCCACCATTGGTTTGAATGCGGATTTCGCCAGCCTGAAGAAAGGCGGGCGGGTGCTGGGGATTTTCCTGCTGGTGGTGACGGCGCTCCTGGTGGTCCAGAACGCGATGGGGATTGCGCTGGCCAAGGCGCTGGGGCTCGATCCATTGATGGGGTTGTTGGCGGGCTCCATTACGCTGTCGGGTGGGCACGGGACCGGCGCGGCCTGGGGCGCGGTGTTCAGCGAGAAGTATGGCGTGGCGTCGGCGTCCGAACTGGCCATTGCTTCCGCGACCTTTGGCCTGGTGCTCGGCGGCCTGATTGGCGGCCCGGTCGCTCGCCTGCTGATCAAGCGCGTCCAGACGCCCGCCCTGGCGCCGGTACAACCGCTAGGGCCAAAAGGGTTCGAGCAGCCGAATCAAGAGCGCCTGATCACCTCCTTCTCCTTTATCGAGACCCTGGCGCTGCTCGCCATCAGCCTGCAAGTGGGCACGTTCCTCAGCGGTTTTATCCAGGGCACGGCCTTTGAGCTGCCGACGTTTGTGTGTGTCTTGTTTGTCGGTGTGGTGTTGCGTAATGGCCTGTCGGCGCTGGGCTGGCACCAGGTATTCGAGCGCGAAGTCTCGGTGCTCGGGAATGTCAGCCTGTCGTTGTTCCTGGCGATTGCATTGATGTCGCTCAAGCTCTGGGACCTCGCCGCGCTGGCCCTGCCGATTTTCATCCTGCTGGCTGCGCAGGCGTTGATGATGGCGCTGTTTGCGATTTTCGTGACGTTCCGGGTGATGGGGAGCAACTATGACGCGGCGGTCCTGGCGGCGGGGCACTGCGGTTTCGGGCTCGGTGCCACGCCAACTGCCATTGCGAACATGCAGGCGGTGACCCAGCGTTTCGGGCCATCGCAGATTGCATTTCTGGTGGTGCCGATGGTGGGCGCCTTTTTCATCGATATCACCAATGCGATCGTGATCAAGTTGTACCTGGCGCTGCCGTTCCTGGGCGTCGCGGGATAAACGCGGTTTACCGGATTTGCCGTTTAATGACTCGCCAGGTCCTGCTTGCCCAGGACCTCGTCAATCACCCCAAGCTGCCAGGTGAAATACGGATTGAACGTCAACCGCGCGTGCATCTTGCCCGGCTCACGGTAGCCCCAGTCCGAATACCACACGTCGGCCCCTTGTTCGCAGGCGCGGGTTGCGTCGTCCGTCTGGCCGTTCCAGCAAAACCGCAGGCTGCCCTGTTCGCCATACAGAGCGTTGTCGGGTGAGAACAGCAACCCCATGTGGGAGAACTGGCTGATCCTTAACTCCGGCAGGTAGTCGGTACGCGCTTTTACACGGCGGGTATCCCAGGCGCTCTCTGGCAATGTGCCGTACCAGGCGAGGCGGCTATGGGGGTTGCTGAAGCGTTGCTGGAAGGTCTCCAGCACGTAGTGCGTATCGAGTACTGAGTCGTGGGCTGCGACGGCAATGAATACCGGCTTGTCATAGGGGCGCCGCTCCAGGTCCTGGCGGGCTAGCCGGCTGCTGCGGTAGAACTGGGCAAAACCGTTGGTGGGCACTGTCATGTAGCGCACCAGGCTCTGTTGTGGCCGGCTGGCGTCTGGCGCCAGCAGCCAGGGGCGCGCCCAACTGATCAGGGGTGTCAGCCAGTCGTAGGTCATGCTGGACTGGAACGCGGGAGAGAACAGCAGCAGCCCCGCGACGTCGTCGTGTTTGTAGGCGTAGTCGAGTACCAGGTTGGCGCCGGTGGAAAAGCCGCCGAGGTAGATTTCTCCCACCTCTGCGCGAAGGATCGCAGCCTGTTCGTCCACCACCCGGCGCCAGTCTTCCATGCGCACCTGCAGCATGTCGGCCGGTTGCGTGCCGTGGCCGGGCAGCAGCACGGTCCTGACCAGGAAGCCGCGGGCGGCCAGTGCGCTGCCGATATCGTGGAAAGACCAAGGTGAGTCGCCCAGGCCATGCACCAGAATGATCCCGCGCTTGGGGGCACCCGCCGGGCGCCATTCCTGCGGGGCGTTCCAGTTGAGTTCGGCATCCTTGTCGGTGCCCTGGAAATCACGATGGTCCCGCAGCCATTGCAAGGTAGCGGCGCGATACGCTTCGAATGACTTCTGGCCAAGCGGCATGCCCGGTTCTGCGAGGGCTGTCGTGCAGAGCAATAGGGCGAGCATGCCGCAAGCAACGCTTCGGAGCGTTCTGCGCATCGATGGACGGGGCTGCATACAGGTGTGGTTGTTCAAGGCAGGTTCTCAACGGAGCGTAACCGTAAGGTCATGCACGATAATGACCTGCCTTGTATCGCCGAAAGTGCGAAACAGTAGCAAGACGTTTCCGATGATCTCAGAAACGATCCAGCCGGTAGGGCTCAAGCGCCGGCAGCCCGTTGGACGCGGCCGCAGGCGATGCCAGCCGTGCAATCAACTCCGCCGTCACCGCAGCCTGCGTCAGGCCCAGATGCTGATGCCCAAAGGCAAGCAGCACCTTGCCCTCGCACACGTTGTCGATAATCGGCAGCGAGTCCGGCAGGGAAGGGCGAAACCCCATCCACGGCGTCGCGTCCTCGGCACTCAAGTCACGACGAAATAGCCCCTGGCTCAGCCGATGCAACTGCCACGCGCGTTCCATGTTCGGTGGGCGATCAAGGCCGGCGAACTCCACGGTCCCTGCCAGCCGCAATCCGCCGTCCATGGGCGTCATGATGAACTTGCGCTCCAATGACGTGACCGCAAACGGCAACCGTCCATGCTCATGGGGCAACATCAGGTGATAGCCGCGCTCTGTATCCAGCGGGACCTTTTTGCCAGTCAGTGCGCCGGTCAGGCTGGCTGAGTGCGCACCGCATGCGATCAACACCTGGCGCGCTGCCACCGTGCCTTGGTCGGTCCGCAATGAAACACCGTGCTCGTCCAGCTTCCCGCCCACGACCTGGCGCTTGAGAAATTGCACCCCGCTGGCTTTGGCCGCCTCCATCAGCTCGCAAACCACCCCATAGGGATCGAGAAAATGCCCGGTGCGTGGAAAAAACAACCCGCCCTGAATCCTTTCGCTGAGCTGTGGCGCCGCGTCCTGAACCGCGCTGGCCTGCCAGTGGTCCACCGGCACTTCCTGCTGACTCATGCGTGCCTGCAATGCATCAATGGCCTGTCGCGACTCGGCGCGCTCGAAGACCAGCAACGAGCCGTCTTCGCGCATCAGGTGCGGGCGCTCGATGCTGCCCAGCAGCCGGTGCCAGGCGCCCAGGCTGCCTTCATTGAGCGCGCGGATCCCGGCGACGGTGCGCTGGAAGGGCGCTGGGCGCAGGTTCAGCAGCAGCCGGGTAAACCACGGCAGTGCACGCGGCAGGTATTTCCAGTCCAGGCGCAGCGGGCCCATCGGGTCCATGAGCATGGCGGGCAAACGCGACAGGATCGACGCATCCGCGATGGGGAACACTTGCTCGGTCGCCAGGTGGCCGGCATTGCCGAACGAGGCGCCGTGGCCGGGTTCCTGCTGATCGATGATGACCACCCGCCGGCCCTGGCGCGCCAGTTGCAGCGCGCAGGCGACGCCGATGATGCCGGCGCCCACTACGGCGACGTCTGGCATGACGTTATCGGACATGTTCTAGGCTTCCCTCTGACCGTCGAGCAAGCGCCGCAGCAGCAATGGGTTGCCGTGTTGCAGGGCCGTCGGCAGCAAGCTATCCGGGAAATCCTGGTAGCACACCGGCCGCAGGAATCGCAGGATCGCGGCGGTGCCCACCGAGGTGGTGCGTGAGTCCGAGGTGGCCGGGAATGGTCCTCCGTGCACCATCGCATCACACACTTCAACGCCGGTCGGCCAGCCGTTGACCAGCAGGCGGCCGGCCTTGCGTTCCAGGGTCGGCAGCAGCGCGCGGGCAGTTGCCAGGTCGTCGTCATCCAGATGCAGGGTTGCGGTCAGTTGGCCCTCCAGGTGTTCGCTGACCTGGCGGACCTCATCGACGTTGGCACATTGCACGATCAATGACGTGGCGCCGAATATCTCGGCTTGCAGGCTGTGATTGGCGAGAAAGTCCCGGGCCTGGGTCACGAACAAATGGGCCTGTCCCTGGTTCGGCCCTTCGGCCGGCAGACCGGTACCTGCGAGCTGAGCATGCCGGGTCAGGGCGCTGACGCCGTTTTCGTAAGCCTTGAAGATCCCCGGTGTCAGCATGGTCTGGGCAGTGCTGTATCGAAGCAGGTTGGCAGCCGTGCCGACGAAGTGGTCCAGCGCTTGCCCTGCAACGGCAATCACCAGCCCGGGGTTGGTGCAGAACTGGCCGGCACCCTGGGTCAGGGACGCGACAAAACCTTGTGCCAATGCTTCACCGCGTGCGCTCAGCGCAGCGGGAAACAGGTAGACCGGATTGATCGAACTCATCTCTGCATACACCGGGATCGGCTCGGGGCGCGCCTGGGCCGCCTGGCACAAGGCAATACCGCCGCTGCGCGAGCCGGTGAAACCCACGGCCTTGATGCGCGGATCGCAGACCAGCGCGATACCGACCTCGCGGCCCGAGCCATACAACAGCGAAAACACACCCTCAGGCAGGCCACATTGCTGAACGGCCCGGGCCACCGCGCGGCCCACCAGTTCGCTGGTGCCAGGATGCGCGCCGTGTGCCTTCACGATCACCGGGCAACCGGCCGCCAGTGCCGACGCTGTATCACCGCCCGCCACCGAGAATGCCAGCGGAAAATTGCTCGCGCCGAACACGGCCACCGGCCCCAGCGGTACGTGGCGTTGACGCAGGTCCGAGCGAGGCAGCGGCTGGCGGTCCGGTTGTGCAGTATCCACCCGCACATCCAGCCATTCACCCGCGCGCACGGTGCGGGCAAAGGTGCGCAATTGCTGGCAGGTGCGCCCGCGTTCGCCCTGGATGCGTGGGCGGGGCAGGCCGGTCTCGGCCATCGCCCGTTCAATCAGTTCATCGCCCAGGGCTTCGATTTCGTTGGCGATGGTTTCAAGGAATTCGGCGCGAGCGGCCAACGGCGTTTCGCGATAGCTATCGAAGGCGCTCCAGGCCAACGCACAGGCGTGTTCGACATGTTCGGCGGTGCCGCCGGCGTAGGCGGGTTCCAACGCAAGGTTGGTGGCAGGATTGATCGCCCGGATGGCCTCGCGGCTGCCTGGAATGGAGTGCTGACCAATCAGCATGGTGCCCGTCAGAGTCATGGCGTAGTCCTGGAAAGTAAAGATTGGCTTGGCGAAGAGAATCCACTGTGGGAGCTGTCGAGCCCCAGCGAGGCTGCGATGCAGGCGCTGCGGTCTGGCAGGTACACCGCAGTGATCCCATCGCAGCCTCGCCGGAGCTCGACAGCTCCCACATTTGATCTTTGCTGCCTTGAATAGTGTTAAACGACGTTCTGCTCGGCCGACCAGTTGGCGTACCACTGGCGGAACAGCGCGTACTGGTTCTCTGCATAACGACGCTGGGCATCGCTGAGGGCATCGGTCTCGTTGAAGTGCAGGGTGTATTCCTTGTCGCCGTTGAGCACCATCAGATGCTTGTAGAACAGCACCAGGTCGCAGCCTTCGTCGAAGGACGACAGCACCGCCAGCGCCGACTCCAACTCCCGCGCCTGGCGACGTGCAGTGGCGTCGCCCTTGGCGGCTTTCTTGCTCAAGGCCACCAGTTGCAGGACTTCCCGTGGCAGTGCATTGCCGATGCCGGTGATTGCGCCTGTGGCGTTGCAGTTGACGAAGCCGTGCACCACTTGGGTGTCCACGCCGACCATCAAGGTCACGTCATCGTCCTTGGAGGTGATGTGTTCGGCCGCGTAGCGCAGGTCTGCAGCACCGCCGAATTCCTTGAAGCCGATCAGGTTCGGGTACTCGCGACGCAGTTCGAAGAACAGGTCGGCGCGGGTGGCGAAGCCGTAGTAAGGGCTGTTGTAGATCACCGCCGGCAGGTTTGGCGCGGCCTTGAGGATGGCTGCAAAGTGATCCTTTTGCGCCGTCGCCGATGCGCCACGGGACAGCACCCGCGGGATGACCATCAAACCATGGGCGCCGACCTTCGCCGCATGCGCTGCATGGGCCACGGCTTCACGGCTGTTGACCGCGCCGGTGCCGACGATGGTCGGCACACCGGCGGCCACCAGGCGCGCCACGCCTTCCTGGCGCTCGGCCTCGGTCAGCAACGGCCAGTCGCCCATGGAGCCGCAGTACACCACCGCGCTCATGCCGATATCGATCAGTTCGCGGCCCTTGGCGACCAGTGCGTCAAAGTCCGGTTTGCGCTGGGCGGTGCACGGCGTCATCAATGCAGGGATGCAACCGGTGAAGATAGTGGTATTCATTGTTTCAGCTCCAGTTTGATTGAAGGGGCGGGGGCGGTTCAGATGCCCCACGCGAAGGGGTCCTGTTCGTCGATCAGCAAGGTGCTGTCGGCGGTCATGTAGGCGCGGCCGGTGATGGAAGGGCGCACACGTTCGCCCTCCCATTCATAGCTGCCTTCGAATTGGCTGCCGGTGATGCTGGCTTGTATCCACGGCTCACCGGCGGCGAGTTTCCCGTCGGCCGCCAGGCATGCGAGCTTGGCGCTGGTGCCGGTGCCGCAGGGCGAGCGGTCGTAGGCCTTGCCTGGGCACATGACAAAGTTGCGGCTGTCGGCCTGGGGGTCGTCGGCGAACAGTTCGATATGGTCGATCAGGGCGCCGTCTTCGCCGTGGATGCCCTGGGCTTCGAGGGCCTTGAGCATTGTCCAGGTGTAGTCGGTCAGGGCTTCGACGTTGTCCATTTCCAGCGCTTGGCCATGATCGGAAACCAGGAAGAACCAATTGCCGCCCCAGGCGATATCGCCGTAGACCAAGCCATGTCCAGGCACTTGCACCGAGACATGCTGGCGATAGCGATAGGCGGGCACATTGCGCAACGTGACCGCGCCGTCGGCGTGCAACGTGGCGCTCACCGGGCCGACCGGCGTGTCGATCTTGTGCACCCCCGGCGCGATCTGCCCCAAGTGGTGCAACGAGGCAACCAGGCCGATGGTGCCGTGGCCGCACATGCCGAGGTAGCTGGCGTTATTGAAGAAAATCACGCCGCAGGTGGCATCGGCCGAGACCGGCGCGCAATACAGCGCGCCCACCAGTACATCGTTGCCACGGGGCTCCAGCAGGCACGCCCTGCGCCATTGGTCATGCCGGGTGCGCAGGTCGTCGAGCTTGTCGACCATGGTCTCGCCGGCCAGCGTCGGGAACCCCGTCATCACCAGGCGCGTGGGCTCGCCGCCGGTGTGGGAATCAATGATGTGCACTCGTTTCATAGAACAATCCATCCAGTGGTTGGCTGAGGCTCAGGAAGCAAGCTGCACTCGGCCGATGTCGGGCTCAGGGGCTTCGCTTTCGTCGTCTTCGGTTTCCAGGCGAACCAGGTGCGCCGGCACGCCGGTGGCCGCGCCCCAGTAATAAATCCCCAGCGCGCAAGCGGCGACGACCACGGTGTCGAACGGGTGGCTGAGGATGCCCAGGCCACCGAAGCTGCCGAGTTTCGACAGGATGATGGTCACGGCGTAGAAGCCGATCAGCCAGGCGGAGGAGCGAACCTGGCGGCCCAGGCTCAGGTGCAGGGTCGGCACAAAGCGCCCGCACAGCAGGTACACCACGAACATCAGGATTTGCAGGCCGAGCAGCCACGACACGGTGCTCCAGCCGGACCAGTAGACGATCAGCGCGGCGATGATGAACGACAGAGGGCCGAGCAGGCCCATCCACTTGACCCGGAACGGGCGCGGCAGGTCAGGTGCATTGCGGCGCAGGGCGGCCACGGATACCGGCGCCACGGCGTAGCTCAACACCAGCGCGGCGGACACCACGTTGATCAGCGCTTCCCACGACGGGAAGGGCAGGGTCCAGAACACCGACAGGCCAAAGGTCAGCCACAGCGCCGGGCGCGGGATGCCGGACTTTTCATCGATGCGGGTGAAGATCTTGAAGAAGGTTCCGGTTTGCGCCCAGCCGTAGATCACCCGTGGCGTGGCGTTCATGTAGATATTGCCGCAGCCGCTGGGGGAGATCACGGCGTCGGCGACCACCAGGTACGCCAGCCAGCCCACGCCCAGGGCGAGCGCGATGTCGCGGTACGGCAGGGCCAGTTCCTTGGCGACGCCGGCCCAGCCGTTGGCGAGCATTTCGGTGGGGATGCCGCCGAGGAAAGCGGTCTGCAACAGCACGTAGATTGCAGTGGAGAGCAGCACCGACAGGATCAGTGCAATCGGAATGGTGCGTTGCGGGTTCTTCACTTCGCTGGCCACCGAGATGATTGGCGTCAGACCCAGGTAGGCGAAAATCACCCCGCCGGCAGACACGGCCATTTCAATCCCCGACAGGCCGAACGGCGCGAAGCCCTGGGCGTGGAAATTCTCCGGCTTGAAAAAGGTGAACAGCACGCCGATCACCAGCAGCGGCACGATGAACTTGAACACGCTGACCAGGTTATTGGCCATGGCGAAGGTCTTCACGCTGCGGTAGTTGAGGGCGAAAAACAGCGAGAGCAGCGCAAACTGCACGAACCAGCCGAGGACGGTGGGATTGCTGGAACCCGCTTGCGTCAACTCGGGAAACCACGCCGCGGCGTATTGGCGCGAGGCGACCACTTCAATTGCCACCAGGCTTGAAAACGCGATCAGCGTGATAAAGCCCATCAGGTAGCCCAGCAGCGGGCCGTGGGAATAAACCGGGTAGCGCACCACGCCGCCGGCGCGGGGCAATGCCGCCCCCAGTTCGCAGTACACAATGCCCAGCAGCAACACGGCGAAGCCGCCCAGCAACCAGGAAAAAATCCCCGCCGGCCCGGCGATGGCGGAGACGTGACTGGCCGCGAACAGCCAGCCCGAACCGAAGATCGCTCCCAGTCCGATAAAGGTGAGGTCGATCAATGAAAGCTGTTTCTTGAACTTGCCTTGGGCTGACATGGCGGCGCCTTCTTGTGGGTTATTGGATAGGCATGCAGTGGCCATACAGTGAACCCATCAACGGCGCCGCGATTGATGTTTTGCGCAGGCTGCGATGACGAAATCAGCACAATTGCGAGTGCTCGACAGGGCCACCGCCATGCGGCAATCTGCTCGCCAGGCACCGCCCGCCGGGCGCCTGGCCTGTCCGCAAAATGCAGGAGAGAGCGTCATGATGCAGAGCGCGTTCGCCACCCTATGCCAAGGGAGCGGGTCGAATCGTCCACAGACCATCGAAGAATTACTGGCCGGCGTGGGGTTGCTGTTGCCGATGCTGGACGTGATTCCCAATGCCGCGATCTTTATCAAGGACGTGCAGGCGCGCTACGTATTGGCCAACCGCACCCTGGTGCAGCGGTGCGGCTTGAAGGACTTGCAACCGCTGTTGGGAAAAACCAGCGCCGAGGTATTTCCCGCGCAGTTGGGGCCCGGCTATACCGAGCAGGATCGGCGGGTGCTGGAGCAGGGATTTGTCCTCGAAGACCAGTTGGAATTGCATTTGTACGGCACCCGCGAGCCGGGTTGGTGCCTGACCCACAAATGGCCGCTGTACAGCCGCGACGCTGCAATCATCGGTCTGGCGGGCATCTCGGTCGACCTGCAAACCGCCAGCGAAACCCACCCGGCCTATCAACGGCTGGCGGCGGTGGACGAGCACATCCGGGCGCATTTCAATCGGCGGGTCACGTTGGGTGAACTGACGCGGATCGCCGGGATTTCCGTGGCGCAGCTGGAGCGCTACTGCAAGCGCGTGTTCCACCTGACACCGCGCCAGATGATCCAGAAGGTACGCCTGGAACATGCGCACCGGCTGCTGCATACCGAGCTGCCGATCACTGAGGTGGCGTTGCAGTGCGGGTATACCGACCACAGTGCGTTTACCCGGCAGTTCAAGGCGTTGACCGGGTTTACGCCGCGCCAGTATCGGCAGGCGACGAGTGTGCGGTGATGTCTAATTGGATCTACGTGAATGTCATGAGCAGCGGTGGCGCCAACAAGGAGGGCGCCAACGCTCTTCGCAGTTGCGCAAACCTGGTCAGTTTTATCCCTGCCGTTGGTGCGACTTATCAAGTCGTCCAGTCCGTGCCGGTGAGTGGCTGCGTGGTGGATGTCACCGACAAAAGCACCGGGGGCTCTCCCGATTCGTTCAGAAGAGAAGCGGTTATCGGTGGGTGTTCGCCTTGACTCAGTAGGACGGCGTCACCTGGGTAATCACTGGCCGGCCTTCAACGTTTCAAGCATCGCCTGTGCTGCCAGCGCATGCACCTTGCGCGTCGGATGCCATTCATCCCAGTAGTAATGCGCATCCGGGTTTTCACACACCGGCTTCACGTCCGGATAGGTGTGTTGGCAGGGCATATCCAGGTCTTTCAACCCCGCCACCTGGGGAGCTGCGCGCAGCTTGTCGCTGAACGCCACGTGGTCGAAGTAGCTGATGCTGACCTGATGCGCCTTAGCCAATGTGCTCAGCACAACCGGCAGTTTTTGTTCCAGTACCTGCTGGTAGTTTTTCGCGTTCTCGACTTGATTGCCCTGCACCACGGCTGGCACATGACTCAAATCCGTGGTGCCCACTACCATCACGTGTTTTGCGCCCGCTGTAATCAGTGTCTCGGTGGCTTTCTGAACATTTGCCACGCTGTTCTGGCTGAGTACGGCAACCGACTCGGGGTGCGAGAAGTCGGCCCATTCAAAAAAGTCGTTGGCCGAGATGAAAATGAAATACAGCGCCTTCGGGTCGGCTTTATGTGCCTTGGCGGACTTCAGGTAGTCAGCGATCTGGCCTGAAACGCCGGTGTCGCGGGCGGGCTCCATCCAGGCGTAGTAGTTGCCATTGCCACTCTTGGCGCCGCCCACTGCGTAGTCGGTCAAGGGTGTTTTCAAGGCGTGGGCCAGGTTCTCGACGGCAGTCGGGCCATTGCTCCAGCGGCCCTTCCAGTACAACGAGCCGGGCAGTTCCTGGGCATCCTTGACCTTCAGAGTGGCCAGGGTCTTGGTGAAGCGTTCACCCGCACCGTTATCGGAGTAGCTATCGCCGAACGCATAGAGGTGATCGTAGCGGGGAGCGCCAAAGGCGGTGGAGGCGGTCAGTACCAATAGAGCGGCCAAGCAAGCGCGTAGAGTCATTGGAAATCTCCCGGGTGGTGCTCCAAGAGTACTGGCGGTGAAGTGCATGCCCGCGGGCGGTTGCGACCTGTGTGTAGCTGAGGGCGCAAAGACTGTCCTGTATGCGACAGGTGGCTATCGCTGGTAGTGTCCGCAGAATTGGGCATTCACATCAGGAAGATTGAGATGGCATCAGCGATAGAGTTGTCTTTTGAAGTTACGGAGCAAGAGCGCCAGGCCATCCTTCAGCCGCTGAGGGCATACAACATCAGCCAATGCGGCGAGAACCCGTTCGAAACGTTTGGGCTGTTACTGCGTGATCCCGCCAGCCAGGAAGTGGTAGGCGGCCTCTACGGGAAAATCTCCTATGGCTGGATGTTCATTGAGCTGTTGAGCGTGCCTGAGTCAATGCGCACTCAAGGCATGGGCTCGCGGCTGATGCACGCGGCTGAGGAGCTGGCACGGGAGAAAGGGTGTGCGGGGATCTGGCTGGACACCTTCAGCTTCCAGGCGCCCGGGTTCTACCGGAAGCTGGGTTTCAGCGAGTTCGGGCATATTGCCGAGTACCCGCCAGGACACACGCGCCACTTTTTCCAGAAGCACCTGGGCTGAGGGCTAGCGGGTCACCGTTCACCACGTGACCAAGCCGTCCAGCCCTTTATCGGACTTCAAGTACCTGAGCACGTTCTGCGCCTGGGCCTTCTCTTCAAACGGGCCGACAAAGGCGTGAGGCGGCTCATCGAGCACGGTGGGCACATCGAGCGCCCGCAGTTGCGCAACCCGTTCGCCAAACGCTTTGTCGTTATCGGCGTAAGGCGCACCACCCAGCCGCTGCGATACAAATGCCCTCTAACGCTTCAAACACCCACAAACTTTATTGGATTGCAGCAACAATTTTTCTTGTTGGACACCTCCCTCCCCAAGCAGCAAAGATGCGGCCACTGACGCTCGACCTTCCAGGTCAACAATAAAAAATCGAGCCGGGCTGCACGCCGTTTTCTTGCAGTGAACCCTTTGTTCACTACCTGCTTTACTGGCGCCGCAGCGCGCACTTAAGGACCTCACCACCATGCAAACTGTTGTGAACCTATGGCCGCTGATTGGCGTACTCGTCATCGTGGTCGGCTTTGTGTTGCGCTTCAATCCGCTGCTGGTCGTCACGGCGGCAGCGATTGCCACCGGGTTTGCCGCCCACTTCCCGCTGGAAAAGATCCTCGCCACCATGGGCGACGGCTTCCTCCAGACTCGCGCCTTGCAATTGATCCTGTTGTTGCCCCTGGCTGTCATCGGCTTGCTGGAGCGCCATGGCTTGCGCCTGCATGCGCAAAACTGGATCGCGCGCTTTGAGCGGGCCACGGTTGGGCGCTTGCTGATCATCTATCTCTTTGTGCGTGAATCCACAGCGGCCATGGGCCTGACGAGCCTGGGCGGGCACCCGCAGATGGTGCGCCCGTTGCTGGCGCCGATGGCGGAAGGCGCGGCGGAAAAACGCTATGGCAAACTCCCCGACAAGCTTCGCCACAAGGTCCTGGCCATGTGTGCCGCGACCGACAACGTGGGGCTGTTTTTTGGCGAGGATATCTTCGTCGCCTTTGGTGCGATTGCGTTGATGCACACCTTCCTGCTGGGTTCGGGGATTGATGTCGAGCCTCTGCACATTGCGGTCTGGGGCATCCCGACGGCGATCTGCGCCTTCATCATTCACGCCATCCGCTTGCACCGCTTTGACCGAATGCTGACCCGAGAGCTGTTGCCGGCCAACACAGCGGAGGCGGCGCAATGATCATTTCCATTCAATACCTGTACTGGCTGGCCGGCGTTCTGCTGGTGATCACCGCCGGGATGATCCTGATGGATCGCACCCACCCCAGGCGCTGGTCGAGTTCGTTGTTCTGGCTGCTATTTGCCATTCCCTTCCTGGTGGGGGAGCGCCTGCCCTCGGTGGTGGTCGGCGTGGGCGTGGTGGTGATGGCACTCATCGCGGGCCTGGGCGGCGTAGGTCGCGGCGCGCATGCCCAGTTGCATGACAAGGCCGCACGGGCCAGCGCTGGTCGCCTGGGGCATAAACTGTTTATCCCGGCATTGGCCATTCCGTTGACCACGGTGATCGGCTCGGTATTGCTCAAACACACCGAGATCGGCGGCGTGCCGCTGCTGGACCCGAAGAACACCACCTTTGTTTCCCTGGGTATCGGCTGCCTGATTGCACTGGCGCTGGCCTGCTGGCTGACGCGGGACACCCCGGTGCAAGCCCTTCGCGAATCCCGGCGCCTCACCGAAGCGCTGGGCTGGGCGATGGTGCTGCCGCAGATGCTGGCGATGCTCGGGCTGTTGTTCAACGAAGCGGGCGTGGGCACAGCGGTGGCGCACATCACCACCACCTATATCAACCTGGATTACAAGCTGGTAGCGGTGATGGTGTATGTGTTGGGCATGGCACTGTTTACCGTGATCATGGGCAATGGCTTTGCCGCCTTCCCGGTGATGACCGGCGGCGTTGGCGTACCGGTGCTGGTAGGCATCTACGGCGGCAACCCGGCGGTGATGGCTGCCATCGGCATGTTCTCCGGTTACTGCGGTACGCTGATGACACCCATGGCGGCCAACTTCAATATTGTCCCGGCGGCGTTGCTGGAGCTGCCGGATAAAAACGCGGTCATCAAGGCACAGATGCCGACCGCATTGATGATGCTGGTGGTCAATATTGTCCTGCTCTACCTGCTGATGTGAGGCTGTAATGCGCACTGTATTGCTGACGGGTTTCGAACCGTTTGACCAAGACCTTATCAACCCGTCCTGGGAGGCGGTACGCCTGTTGGAGGGTGTGCAGCTGGGCGCTGATGTGCGGATTGTCGCGCGGCAGTTACCCTGTGCCTTTGCCAAGGCGGGCGAGCGCCTGGCTCAGCTGTTGGCCGAACACCGCCCGCAGATGGTCATTGCTGTCGGGCTGGGCCCCGGGCGCAGTGATATTTCCATCGAGCGGGTCGCGATCAACCTCAACGACGCGCGGATTCCGGACAACCTGGGTGAGCAACCTGTCGACACGGAAGTGCTACCCGGCGGCCCTGCGGCCTACTTCGGCACCTTGCCGAGCAAGGCCATGGTGAGGGCCGTGCGCGAGGCCGGCATTGGGGCCAGCGTGTCGCAAACCGCCGGCACTTTCGTGTGCAACCAGGTGTTCTATCTGTTGCAGCACGCGCTCGCCGGGTCAGGGGTACGCAGCGGTTTCATCCATGTGCCGTGGCTGCCCGAACAGGTGGTGGGCCGAATACCCGAGCCGGCCTCGATGGCGTTGCCGATGCAGGTCGAGGGCTTGCGGATTGCGTTGCTGACGGCCTGGAATACCTTGGTGGATATCAGTGAAACGGGTGGGCAAGTCAGCTGAGGTTTTCGGCTTCGCGTCCCGGGAAAAACAACGCGAAGCATGTCACACCGTTCTCGCTGCTCACGCTGTATCGGCCGTTATGCAACTGCATGATGGTCGCGACAATCGACAGCCCCAATCCATTGGAATGCGCCGAACGCTCCCGTGATTCATCCACGCGATAAAACCGCTCGAACAACCTGGGCAAGTGCTCCGCCGGGATGGTCGCGCCGTGGTTGGTCACTGTCAGGTTGATGCCTTCGGCGCAGGGTGTGGCCTGGATCAGCAGTTCAGAGGCGGGCGCACCATATTTGATGGCGTTGGCGCACAGGTTGGCCAGGGCACGGCGCAGCAGCATCGGCTCGGCCCAGATCACACCGGCGCCCTGGGCGAGGATGCTGATATCGACATCGCCCGCCAGGCCTTCGAAGTAGTCGGCCATGCGTTCCACTTCATCGGCCGCGTCCAGTTCCTGGCGCTGGCGCAGCGCACTGGCCGGGTCGGTGCGGGCCAGGAACAGCATGTTGTCGAGCATGCGCGCCAGGCGTTCGAGTTCTTCGACGTTGGAGGCCAGCAGTTGCTGGTAGGCTTCGATGCTACGGTGTTGCTGCAGCGCCACCTGGGTTTCCCCGAGCAAGTTATTGATCGGCGTGCGCAGTTCGTGGGCCATGTCGGTGGAGACCTGGCCCAGTTGCACAAAACCCTTGGCCAGGCGTTCGAGCATGGTGTTGAACGAATCAATCATCGGCAGCAGTTCTTTGGGGGCGCCGTGGCTGTCGAGGCGCGCGGCGAGGTTGCCGACGCCGATGCCCTGGGCATGCACGGCCAGGCGCCGCAATGGCAGCAGGCCGCGATGCACCATCAGGTAACCGACCACCGCCAGTACCAATGCCGCGATGCTGGCGAGGATATAGACACTCAGCCGGTAGCTGGCGAGCACTGCGGTGCGCTCGGTCATCAACCGCCCGGTAGTGACTTGCAGGCTGCCCAGGTCGCCTGAATCGATGGTGGCGGCGAGGGTGGAGAAGGGGACGCCATTGACGCCGGGTAAATGCTGCACGTCGGCGAATTCCAGGGCGTGGTCCCGGGGCACCGGTGCAACGTCGGGCATGTCGATGTTGCCGGGGTTCACTTCCAGCAGCGGTTTCTGCCCGGGTGCGGCGATGCTCAGCACCGATTCGCGGTTGCCCAGCATGTTCTGGAACAGTTCGGGCTTGGTCTTGATCAGGTCCAGGGTGTTGCTGTCGTTCAGCAGGTTGCGCAGTTGGTCGACGCGGTAGATCAGCGCAGCGTCGTCGCGGTGGATCAGTTCGCGCTCAAGGTCGCGGTACAGCGCCACGCCGAGGGTTGCCAGCAGGGCGAACGCCAGCAGGGCGAAGATCAGCGCCAGGCGCAGCGTCAGGGAGTAATGCCGGGGCTTGCTCATGGTTGCGTATCGAAGCGATAGCCGATGCCGCGCACGCTATGGATCAGCTTGAGCTGGAACGGGTCGTCGATTTTCAGGCGCAGGCGGCGCACGGCCACGTCGACCACATTGGTGTCGCTGTCGAAATTCATGTCCCACACCCTTGAGGCGATCAGCGAGCGCGAGAGTACCTGGTCCTGATGGGTGGCGAACAAGTGCAACAAGGCGAACTCCTTGTTGGTCAGGGTGATGCGCACGCCGCCACGGCTGACGCGGCGCTTGAGCACGTCGATCTGCAGGTCGGCGATCTGCAAGTGTTCTTCTTCACGGCTTGGCCCGCGCCGGGTCAGGGTGCGCAGGCGCGCCACCAGTTCGGCGAAGGAAAACGGCTTGATCAGGTAATCGTCGGCGCCCAGTTCCAGGCCCTTGATGCGGTCGGCAATATCGTCCCGGGCGGTCAGGAACAGCACCGGCGTGTCGGCTTCCTTGCGCAGGCGACGCAGCACTTCCCAGCCGTCCATCTTCGGCATCATCACGTCCAGCACGATCACGTCGAACGGGGTTTCCAGGGCCTGGTGCAAACCGTCCACGCCATCGCGGGCAAGGCTCACGGAGTAACCCAGTTCCTGCAGGCCGTTAAGCAGGTAGTTGCCCGCCTTGGGCTCGTCTTCGACTACGAGGATATTCATGGGATTCGCCCTGGTGATGTGCGGTTCTTGCGTGGCGCAAGTGTAGCCCGATCAATTGTCATTGGGGCAGCCGATGCCCTGTACTTGATAGTCCAGCACGTGTTCGCGGCCCTGGCTGTCGAGGTAGTCGAGGCGCGCAGGGACAATGCCGCACTGGCCGTAGGTATCGGTGCTCGACAGTACTTTGGCCACGTCCATGTGCATGAAGAAGCCGGGGGTGTCATGGATCACCGAGGTGGTGGCGGTGGTATCGGCAAAGGCCGAGCCGGTGGCGAGGAGGGCAGCAAAGCCGAGGATAAACAGTTTCATGGCGGTATTTCTCTTTAAGGGTTGGCTGCCGGTATCCGGCAGTGAGTTCACAGTAACCAGGCGACACAAACAGCCAGCCAACAGGATGATGACAAGATCGTAATGAAGGGCTTAAGGCTGGCGGCCGGACGCTTCGAGGATCAGGTCGGTGATTTCCTTGGCGTGGGAAACCAGGGACAAGTGGCTCGATGGCACCTCGATGGTGGTGGCGTTCATGCGCTTGGCGAGAAAGCGTTCCAGGTCCGGGTTGATGGTCTGGTCATTGCTGGACACCGCATACCAGGACGGCTTGGTGTGCCACGCGGCGTTGACGGTGCGACCGCTGAACAGGGTCTTGGCGATCGGTTGTTGCACGGCGTACAGCTCCATGGCCTTGGCGTGGGGTACGTCGGCGGCAAAGTACTTGAGGAAGGCGTCCTGATTCAGGGTCAGGTAACCGTCGTGCTCCACCACACCGGCCCGCACGGGTGTGCTTGGGTACTTGGCGGACAGGGCGACGAAGTCTTCGTTGGCGTCCGGAGCGCGGGCGGCGACGTATACCAGGGAGCTGACCTTGGGGTTGGCCCCGGCGTCGCTGACCACGGTGCCGGCGTAGGAATGGCCGACCAGCACGGTAGGACCGTCCTGTTGATCGAGTACGCGATTGGTGGCAGCGACGTCATCCGCCACCGAGGTCAGCGGGTTTTGCACGGCGGTTACATGCAAGCCGGCGGCCTGCAGGCGGGTAATCACTTCGGACCAACTGGAACCGTCGGCCCAGGAGCCGTGTACCAGCACTACGTTATTGGCTTTCACCGGTGCAATCGGGCCGGCCACGGCGGCGCCGGTCCCCAGCATCAACAGGCTGGCGGCGATCAGGCAGAGTTTGCTTGCAGGTTTCATGGGCGGGCTCGCTTCATTTTCAGTGGGAAGTTGGGTCACCCGCTGTGGGTGACTGACGACTTCACTGTATGAAGTGAGGGTGCGGGCAACACTGACAGCTTGATGACAAGTTTGTAATGCAATGGGCAGCCGGAAGGCTGCCCTGGTTGGACGGTGACCCATCAGACAGTACGGGCTGCTTGCAGGCGTTCAGCGCCGCCTTCCGCCAGGCCGCGTTCGTGCAGGCGATCTGCGCCGCCCTCGGCGAGCAGGTGGGATGGCTGGTCTTTGACCGCGCCAGCGTGGGTGTCGGCCGACGCCATGGATGACAGCCCGAGGCCCGCGATGACAGTCAGGCCGAGTACCAGGGACGAAGCTTTCGAGAGATTGAACATGATGAGGCTCCTACGCGTGAGTCAGCCGGATTGGCTGGTGGTCGTAGTTAATCGCCGGGGTGTATCTGCCATGTGTGCCCAGGCATGGCGAAATGCGGGTTCGCGTATCCAGGCGGGGTTCCCATACAGTCCGATACAAACCACGGGAAGGTTTACAGCGTTTGGGCCGATCCGTAGATTGCACCAGGCAAGTGGTTCGTCAGCGCCCAAGACCGGGTGACGAAAGCAAGAGGAAGCCGAGCAGTGTCCACCCGCGATTCAGCTGTATTCGCCCACCGTTACCGCGCCTTTCTGTTCGATATGGATGGCACACTTCTGAACTCCATTGCCGCCGCCGAGCGCGTATGGGCCACCTGGGCTGAACGCCATGGGCTGGATGTCGAGGCTTTTCTGAAGACCATCCATGGTGCCCGGGCCATCGATACCATCACCCGCCAGGCGTTGCCCGGTGTGGACGCGCAGGCTGAGGCGCAGTGGATTACCGAGGCTGAACTTGAGGATGTGGAAGGGGTGGTGGCGATTGCGGGCGCGGTGGAATTCCTCAACGCATTGCCCGGCGATCAATGGGCGCTGGTTACGTCTGCCCCCAAGGCACTGGCTCTGCGCCGTATGCAGGCGGCCGGGATCAACCCGCCGGCGGTGCTGGTCACCGCGGAGGATGTCGCCAGCGGCAAGCCGGATCCGGCCTGTTATGTGCTCGGTGCGCAACGGCTGGGAGTACCGGTACAGGACTGCCTGGTGTTTGAGGATGCCAGCGTCGGGATTCGCGCCGGCGAGGCGGCGGGGGCCGATGTGATGGTGGTGACGTCGACCCACCTTGTGCCCATGGTCACCGCGCATCCGTCGATTGACGGGTATGAGCGTCTACAGGTTCAGCGGGACGAAGCCGGGCTGTTGCATCTACAGCGCCTGGCGTAAAAAAAGGCCGACCCGGTTACCCGGATCGGCCTTCTTCGTAAAGGGGCGGTTCAACGTTGGAGCTGTTTCCAGTCAGCGTCTGCAGGCGGTTGCCCTTGAGCCCCTGGCGGGACAAGACCATTTCCTTGAGGATTTCACTGGCAAGCCTGGCAATCGCCTCCGGCCCTCGATGGTGGGCGCGGACGATGCCGGTCACCGCAAAGTGATCAGCTTCCGGGCCGCTGAGAATCGCGGAAAGCGTGCCATCGGCATGCAGGGTGCAGACGATTTTGTAGCTCGGCAGGCGCGCTGCCAGTGCTGATTCGATTTCGCTTTTACTCAGTGTGTCCATCAGCGCTACAACCTTTCACCGACCGTGCATGCCCAAGCATAGGTTGTGTCGCGCAGCTGTAAATACCGGCGATCTGATAGCAACTGCGGCGACGGTTTCAACCCGCTTGCGGGATACACCGCGCTGGGGCAACGAACTTCAAGATGAAACCCAAAGCCGTCAGGATGAGGCTTTGCGGCGATCACTGTGAGGCGCGCGCCGGCACAGTCTGCGATGGACGGCGACCTGAATGGGCTTGAGGCAGAAGAAAAACAAGTACGCGCTCAGGAACAGCGTCAGGTCCAGCCATGAGTAGGCTTTGTCGGAGGAACCTTCGATTTCGAACTTGAGGCCATACTCCAGCGCCACAAACGCCACGCTGATCAGCGTGACAATCAACCAAGACTTGGATAAGTAAGGCTGTTTAACGGTACGCCTCATCAACGTGCTCCTTGGCGCGCTGCAGACTGTAGGGGATTTGTCACGAGATTCGGCCCTGGAAAACTCCACAAGTTCCCTTTGTTTGCAGGCTGTTTCATGCGCTGAACGCAGCCAGCGACTATTACTGAGAAGTGTTCCTGCCATGTGTCATACAAAAGGGAGTACGCCTTATGTTGGTTCAGTGGTTTCTTGCAGCAGTCCATTTACTGGCATTCGCCATGGCTTTGTCGGCCGTGCTTGCGCGTGGCAAGGCATTGCGCGGTGTATCTGATAGTGACCCATCCACCCTGCGCCGCGTATTGATCGCGGACAACATCTGGGGAATCAGTGCCCTGGTGTTATTGGTAACCGGTGGCCTGCGGGCCTTCGGCGGCTACGAAAAGGGCAGTGATTATTACCTGCACCAGCCGTTGTTTCACGTGAAGATGACGCTGCTTGTATTAATTTTGTTACTGGAGCTCGCGCCGATGATTCGCTTTATCAAATGGCGCATCGCGTTGGCGCGTGGCACGCGCCTCGATTTGCACCAGGCAGGTCTTTTTGCGCGCATCAGCCATGTGCAGGCGTTACTGCTGGTGCTGATGATGATTGCAGCGAGTGGCATGGCACGCGGTGTCGGCCTGGGATGACGCTGGCCTGGCGCTGGAACAAGGGAATAGGGCGCGCTGGCCGCGGGAAGCCGCGAGCAGGCTGAAAGAGGTTTTCGCCAGCCGTTACAGTGAACGAAAGGGCTGGCTACTGGAGGCGCTTCAAGGTGTCTGGTTTTTATCCGGAGCCGTCAGGCCCGCCTGGATACGTTGGTAGATCTCCTCGCGATGCACGGCAACGTCCTTTGGAGCATTGATGCCGATTCTTACTTGCTGGCCGCTAACGCCCAGGATGGTGATCGTGATGTCATCACCGATGTTTATGCTTTCACCGACTTTGCGGGTGAGTATCAGCATGGACTTCTCCTTGATTGCTTTGAAGGACACATGTTTCAGACAGGGCAGATGTCGGATGTGTGTAGCTTACTGCGAAGCGCTTCCCTGTGGCTGCCTCTTTTAGGACGCATAGAGGCGGCATTAATTCCCATGCCGCCATCATACAGGTCTGCGATACATCATTCGCATTGTTTAAGCCAACGTTTATGACGGCCAGAATAGACAGTGAATGATAAAGTCGCCTCTTTGATCCTCTAAGGAGCAGGGTAGTGCGTAAAGTAGCGATGGCAATTGCGGTGTTGGCATTGGCCGGTTGCGGTGAAGGTAAAAGTGTCGACGCCCCCAAGGCCAGGCCTGCCGTTGCCGAGGCGCCCGCCCAGGCGCAACCTGCGGTCGGCGCGATCGCCTCTCAAGAATGGGATGTATGGGTGGGGCCGCCGGATCACAAGCTGCAGGCGATGACTGACCTGACCGCGTGGTTGCTGGAACACGGTTTCAGTTTCTATCTGGCGAAGGAAGACGGTAAGGACCAGGTGCTGCTGGGCCCATTCAGCACCAGGGCCGAGGCCGAGGCGAAACAAGCGCAGTTGACCGAGAAACTGGCCACTGCGAAGAAGAATGACACGGTGTCCGAGGTCATCGAACACAAGGTTGCGCAGTAAAGAGTCGACAAGCGGGAGGCCATGGCGCTCCCGCTTTTTTCGTTCAGCCGCAGGCTTTCAAGTTCACCGGGCCGACAAATTCATTGCCGCGCCCCATCACGCACGCCACGGTTTGATTGCGCTGGCGTTCCCAGGGCTGTACCGGGTAGGTCTTGTTCCAGGCTTCATACAGCTGGCGATCCTGTTTCGACAGGCGCAGGCCATACTGCTTGCTCATATAGAAATAGGTTCGGGCGATCATGCCGCGAATGGAAGGGCGGGGCATGACCTTCTTGGCCTTGAAGTCCACCTGGGTCAGGCATGATCCATACTGGCCGCTTTGTACCGGCAGCCAGCCAAAACTGAAATTGTTTCGGTCGCCATTCACCTCGCCGATGCTCGGCACCAGGTTGTGCAGGTCGGCTTCGGCCCGCTTGTAGGCCGCGTCCTTGCGGGTGCAGTTCTTGCGCCCGCCATCCTGCCAGCACTGGCGCTGATGGCCGATCTGCCAGGCCGGCACAATGTGTTCCCATTCAATACGTGCCGCCCGGTTGGCGTTTTTGCGCGGGATATAGCCGCAGGCTTTCAGGTCTACCCGGTTGCCGTTGTATTTGCAGCCGCAATAGAACTCCGTGGATTGCGGTTCATACAGTTTCCAGGCGATTTTCTTGGCTTCGCTGAATGTCTTGGGGGCTTGGGCTTGAGCGGTAACAGCAAAAAACACACACAACAGACTGATAAAACGGACACTCATTGACTCAATCTTCCTTCGGCACAACCCAGAAAATCTGCACGCCGCCGTCATCGCGATAGGCGAGGGTGACGTTGTCGTTTTCTGCGATCTCCTCCAGTAGTCGTGCCCACTCGTCTTCCGGTTCCTCCGGCAAACGGAAGATCAACGCCGCCTTGTTCTTCTGGGCGTTGGTGGAATTGATGATTTTTTGCACGCGAACGGCCAGGCGTTGATAGGCGTCAGGCGCTGCGGGTGCTGCGGAAGAAGGCTTTGCCACGGAGTATTCCTTATTAGGCTGTACGTGCATACAGTATTTAACTGTGGGCAATTTCGCAACTGCTTAAAATTCAAGAAGTTCTTCTGACAGTGGTTTTGCCGATTTGGTGTAGGAACGCTTTGTTTTTCAAAGGTTTTTTTGCGCGGGGGATAACGCGGGGGAAATCAGACCCGCTCGCGGTACGCCACGAGCGGGATGGCCCAACCGTTGCCGGCCGGGCCCGGGAGCGATCAATATTCCCAGAACATCCGTTGCAGTTCCTTGCTGTCCTGGGTCTTGGTCAGGGCGACCATGGCCAGGATGCGGGCTTTCTGCGGGTTCAGGTCATGGGCAACTACCCAGTCGTATTTGTCGTCTGGTTGTTCGGCGTTACGCAGAACGAAACCACCGGCATTCACGTGGGAAGAGCGAATGATCTGTACGCCTTGCTTGCGCAGTTCCTGCAGGGCAGGCACCACCTTGGACGACACCGAACCATTGCCGGTACCGGCATGGATGATGGCTTTCGCGCCGGCCTGGGCCAGGGCCTTGTAGGCGGTGTCGCTTACGTTGCCATAGGAATAGGCGATTTCGACGTCCGGCAGGCTTTTGATGGTCTTGATGTCGAATTCCGAGTTCATGGTGTGACGCTTGGCTGGCAGGCGGAACCAGTAGGATTTGCCTTCAACCACCATGCCCAGCGGGCCCCATGGGCTCTTGAACGCTTCAGTCTTGATGTTGATCATCTTGCTGACGTCGCGACCCGACTGGATCTCGTCGTTCATGGTCACCAGTACGCCTTTGCCGCGGGCGTCCTTGCTGCCGGCGACGGCAACGGCGTTGTACAGGTTGAGCATGCCATCAGCCGACATGGCGGTGCCTGGGCGCATCGAGCCGACCACGACGATTGGCTTGTCGGTCTTTTCCACCAGGTTGAGGAAGTAGGCAGTCTCCTCCAGGGTGTCGGTACCGTGGGTGATCACGATGCCGTCGACGTCCTTGCTGTCGGCCAGTTCGGCGACACGACGACCCAGTTGCAGGAGGTTTTCGTTGGTGATGCTTTCGGAGGCAATTTGCAATACTTGTTCGCCGCGGACATTGGCGATCTGGCTAAGCTCAGGAACACCGGCGATCAATTGTTCGATGCCGACCTTGGCGGCCTGGTAGGTCGCACTGTTGGCCGCGCTGGCGCCGGCGCCGGCGATGGTGCCGCCGGTGGCAAGGATCACCACGTTGGACAGTTTTTGCTGGGTTTCAGCTTCTTTTGCCTGAGCGGCAACGGGGAACAACAGCAGGAGGGCTAACGCACCCGGTACGAAAGTTTTCAACGCAGATTTCATTATTCTTCTCTCTAGTTTTGATGAGTGCTGATGCAGGTTCATCTAGAAACACCCGGGCGGTTCTGAACGCCACGAGGTGCTGAGTAAGAGCAGGATTTGTACCAGCGGGATTTTGTTTGGCAATAGAATTTAACCTATTGATTTATATCTATATTTGTTTGATTTTTAAGTAAATGGCTTGGTCTTCTGTCCGGCTTTCCGAACAAAGCGGTGCGCGGGTGTTCGGTTGTCCGAAAAGGATGACGGAAAAGTTTGGTTTTAAACGCAGGAGGCACGCCGCGACCTGTCGTTTCAGAGAACGATCCAGCAACGCGGATGTTTAAAGGGGGTACCGGATGGCTTCGAGGGCAGGGCGCAAAGAGGATTCACCAAAAGGCTGTTTTCTCCCGTTGACAAATTTCGACAAGCTTCTCATAGTTTGACCTAACGCAAACGTTTGCGAGATGTTTCACGGGGTGCTCCTCGAGTGTCGTGAAAGCTCGTATCAGCCGCCCGGGTGGGTTGGCTGCCGAAGCGTTCTTCGGTGCAAGCGTTGCTCACAATAATCATAAGATCGGAGTGAACCCATGAAGCTGCCATTTGCTGGACGTCTTCTTGCTGTCGCTGTGCTTGCTGCCGCATCCGCTGCCCTGCCTCTTTCCTCTGCATTTGCTGCCGAGACCGCCGCCAAACCCAAGGTCGGCCTGGTCATGAAATCCCTCGCCAACGAATTCTTCGTCACCATGCAGGACGGTGCCAAGGAATACCAGAAAGCCCACGCCGCCGACTTCGACATGATCACCAACGGGATCAAGAACGAAACCGATACCAGTGCTCAGATCGATATCGTCAATCAGATGATCCTGTCCAAGGTTGACGCGATCGTCATTGCTCCCGCCGACTCGAAAGCCCTGGTCACCGTGCTGAAAAAGGCCTCTGACAAAGGCATCAAGGTCGTCAACATCGACAACCGTCTGGATGTGGATGTACTGAAAAGCAAAAACCTTGATATCCCGTTCGTAGGTCCAGACAACCGCAAGGGCGCGCGCCTGGTCGGTGAAGAACTGGCCAAGCACCTCACCAAGGGTGACCAGGTTGGCATCATCGAAGGTGTGTCCACCACCACCAACGCCCAGCAGCGTACCGCTGGCTTCAAGGACGCGATGGATGCCGCCGGCATGAAGATCGTCTCCACCCAATCCGGTGAGTGGGAAATCGACAAGGGCAACGCGATTGCCGCTGCCATGCTCCAGGCAAACCCGAACATCAAGGCGCTGCTGGCCGGTAACGACAACATGGCACTGGGCGCAGTATCCGCCGTACGTGGCGCCGGCAAGGCTGGCAAGGTGCTTGTCGTAGGCTACGACAACATCGAGGCCATCAAGCCGATGCTGCAGGACGGCCGTGTCCTGGCCACCGCCGACCAGGCTGCTGCCCAGCAAGCCGTTTTCGGTATCCAGAACGCTCTGAAGCTGGTCAAGGGTGAAAAAGTCGATGCCGTGGATGGCATGATCGAAACCCCGGTCGAACTCATCCTCAAGAAGTAATTCCCCGGCAGCACAAAACAGCGTCCGCTCACCCGAGCGGACGCCTGGAGACGTTCCTATGTCATCTTCCGCACCGAACGCTGTCCTCTCGGTCAGCGGTATCGGCAAGACCTATGCCCAACCGGTTCTGTCCGACATCACCCTGACGCTCAATCGTGGGGAAGTGTTGGCGCTTACCGGTGAGAATGGCGCGGGGAAAAGCACCCTGTCGAAAATCATCGGCGGGCTGGTCACCCCGACCGACGGCCAGATGCAGTTCAATGGCCAGGCCTACACGCCAGGCAGCCGGACCCAGGCTGAAGAGCAGGGCATCCGCATGGTCATGCAGGAGCTTAACCTGCTGCCAACCCTGACGGTCGCTGAAAACCTGTTCCTCGATAACCTGCCCAGCCACGGTGGCTGGATCAGCCGCAAGCAACTGCGCAAGGCCGCCATTGAAGCCATGGCCCAGGTCGGCCTGGACGCTATCGACCCGGACACCCTGGTCGGCAGCCTCGGCATCGGCCACCAACAGATGGTCGAGATCGCCCGCAACCTGATTGGCGACTGCCACGTACTGATCCTCGATGAACCTACGGCGATGCTGACCGCCCGTGAAGTCGAGCTGCTGTTCGAACAAATCACCCGCCTGCAGGCCCGGGGCGTGGCGATTATCTATATTTCCCACCGGCTCGAAGAACTGGCCCGGGTTGCCCAGCGCATTGCGGTGCTGCGCGACGGCAAGCTGGTGTGTGTCGAGCCGATGGCCAACTACAACAGTGAGCAACTGGTCACGCTGATGGTGGGCCGCGAACTGGGCGAGAAAATCGACCTGGGCCCGCGCACCATCGGCGCGCCGCTGTTGACGGTAAAAGGCCTGACCCGCTCGGACAAGGTCCGCGACGTGTCGTTTGAAGTGCGTGCCGGCGAAATCTACGGCATCTCCGGCCTGATCGGTGCGGGCCGTACGGAGTTGCTGCGCCTGATCTTCGGCGCCGACCTGGCCGACAGCGGCACCGTGGCCCTGGGCACACCTGCGCAAGTCGTCAGCATTCGCTCGCCCGTCGACGCGGTTGGCCATGGCATCGCCCTGATCACCGAAGACCGCAAGGGCGAAGGCTTGCTGCTGACCCAATCCATCGGCGCCAACATTGCCTTGGGCAACATGCCGAAGGTGTCCAGCGGTGGCCTGGTGAACAGTCGTGACGAAACGGCCTTGGCCAAGCGCCAGGTCGACGCCATGCGTATCCGCAGTTCCAGTCCGGCGCAGCTGGTGTCCGAGCTGTCGGGTGGCAACCAGCAGAAGGTGGTGATTGGCCGCTGGCTGGAGCGCGATTGCGCGGTGATGCTGTTCGATGAACCGACCCGAGGCATCGACGTCGGCGCCAAATTCGATATCTATGCGTTGCTCGGCGACCTGACCCGCCAGGGCAAGGCGCTGGTGGTGGTGTCCAGCGACCTGCGTGAGTTGATGCTGATCTGCGACCGCATCGGCGTACTTTCCGCCGGGCGCCTGATCGAGACCTTCGAGCGCGACAGCTGGACCCAGGACGAATTGCTTGCCGCTGCTTTTGCCGGCTATCAGAAACGTGATGCGCTGCTCAACGACGCAGCGCCTAGGAATACCCCATGAAAACCACTTCCTCCCCCGCAAAACGTGGCGGCAACTTCTATGGCCTGGGCACCTACCTGGGCCTGGCCGGCGCCTTGCTGGCGATGATTGCGCTGTTCTCGTTCCTGAGCGACCACTTCCTCTCGTACGACACCTTCAGCACCCTGGCCAACCAGATTCCCGACCTGATGGTGTTGGCAGTCGGCATGACCTTCGTGCTGATCATCGGCGGCATCGACCTGTCGGTAGGCTCCGTGCTGGCCCTGGCCGCATCGGCCGTCAGTGTGGCGATTCTCGGCTGGGGCTGGAGTGTGTTGCCGGCAGCCGTGCTGGGCATGGGCTGCGCCGCGTTGGCCGGGACCATTACCGGTTCGATCACAGTGGCCTGGCGGATCCCGTCATTCATCGTGTCCCTCGGCGTGCTGGAAATGGCGCGCGGCGTGGCGTACCAGATGACCGGCTCGCGTACCGCATACATCGGTGATTCGTTTGCCTGGCTGTCCAACCCGGTGGCCTTCGGCATTTCACCTTCGTT
Source organism: Pseudomonas sp. W2I6 (assembly GCF_030815935.1). NCBI lineage: Bacteria > Pseudomonadati > Pseudomonadota > Gammaproteobacteria > Pseudomonadales > Pseudomonadaceae > Pseudomonas > Pseudomonas sp. W2I6. The sequence goes on from NZ_JAUSXJ010000001.1 coordinate 1,465,285, forward strand.
CATCATCGCGTTGCTGGTGATCATCGCCGCGCAGCTGGTGCTGACCCGTACCGTGTTCGGTCGCTACCTGATCGGCATTGGCACCAACGAAGAGGCCGTGCGCCTGGCGGGTATCAATCCCAAGCCCTACAAGATCCTGGTGTTCAGCCTGATGGGCCTGCTGGCGGGTGTGGCGGCGCTGTTCCAGATTTCGCGCCTGGAAGCGGCCGATCCCAACGCCGGTTCCGGCCTGGAGCTGCAAGTGATCGCTGCGGTAGTGATCGGTGGCACCAGCCTGATGGGCGGGCGTGGCTCGGTCATCAGTACCTTCTTCGGCGTGCTGATCATCTCGGTACTGGCGGCAGGGCTGGCGCAGATTGGCGCCACCGAGCCGACCAAACGTATCATCACCGGTGCCGTGATCGTGATCGCGGTGGTGCTCGATACTTACCGCAGCCAGCGCGCCAGTCGGCGAGCCTGAGCCATGGCAACGATCAAGGATGTGGCCGCGCTGGCGGGGATTTCCTACACCACGGTGTCTCATGTGGTGAACAAGACGCGCCCGGTCAGCGAGCCGGTACGGATCAAGGTCGAGGCGGCCATCAAGCAGCTCGACTATGTACCCAGTGCGGTCGCGCGCTCGCTGAAGGCCAAGACCACAGCCACCATCGGCCTGTTGGTGCCCAACAGCCTCAACCCGTATTTTGCGGAACTGGCCCGGGGCATCGAGGATTACTGCGAGCGTAACGGCTATTGCGTGATCCTCTGCAACTCCGACGATAATGCCGAAAAGCAGCGCAGCTACCTGAGGGTGCTGCTGGAAAAACGCATCGACGGCTTGATCGTGACCTCGGTGGGCGGCGACGACAGCGGCCTGGCGACAGGCCTCAAGGCGGTGCGCACGCCGATGGTCATCGTCGACCGTGCACTGGACGGGATCGATGTCGACCTGGTGCGCATCGACCATGAACAGGGCGCTTACCTGGCGACCCGGCACTTGCTCGATCTGGGGCATCGCGACATTGCCTGCATTGGTGGCCCGAGTCATACCCGCGTGGCGCAAATGCGGATGGCGGGCTACTACCGCGCCTTGGCCGAGGCGGGGCTCGAAGTGCCGGCCGGCCGTGTGCTGGAAAGTGATTTCACCAGTACCGGTGGTTACGCGGCCGCGGCGCAATTGCTGGCGGATAATCCCCCCAGCGCGATTTTTGCCGGCAACGACATGATTGGCTTCGGCGTCTTGCGCGCCGCTGCCGAACGTAATATCCGGGTGCCCGGTGAGCTGTCGGTGATCGGGTTTGATGATATCCAGATGAGCCAGTACGTGTACCCGGCGCTGACCACCGTGGGCCAGTCGATCCTGCAGTTGGGAGAGATGGCGGCCGAGCTTTTACTGCGACGAATTGCGACACCCCAATTGCCGATCGATCAGCGCATCGTGACGCCGAGTATTGTCCTGCGCGAGTCGACGGCGCCGTTGGCCGGTGTGTTTGCCCAATACCGCTGAACCGAATTGATGAGTACTGATGTATGCCAGCAAAAGTAGTGGTAATAGGCAGCCTGAACATGGACCTGGTCACCCGGGCCAGCCGGCTGCCCCGCGCCGGTGAGACCCTGATCGGCCAATCGTTTTCCACCGTTCCCGGCGGCAAGGGCGCGAACCAGGCGGTCGCTTCGGCGCGCCTCGGGGCTGAGGTCGCCATGGTCGGCTGCGTGGGCACCGATGCCTATGGCGCGCAATTGCGCGACGCGTTGCTGGTGGAGGGCATTGATTGCCAGGCCGTCAGCACCGTCGACGGTTCCAGCGGCGTGGCGCTGATCGTGGTGGATGACAGCAGCCAGAATGCGATCGTTATTGTCGCCGGTAGCAATGGCGAGCTGACCCCAGCCAAATTACAGGCATTTGACAGTGTGCTGCAGGCTGCCGACGTGATTGTCTGCCAGCTGGAAACGCCGATGGAGACTGTCGGCCATGCCCTCAAGCGCGGTCGCGAGCTGGGCAAGACGGTGATCCTGAACCCGGCGCCGGCCAGTGGTCCGCTGCCCGAGGATTGGTACGCCGCCATCGACTACCTGATTCCCAATGAAAGCGAAGCCTCGGCCTTGAGCGGCGTGGTGGTCGACTCGCTGGACAGCGCCAAGGCCGCCGCCACACGCCTGATCAAGGCCGGTGCTGGCAAAGTGATCATTACCCTCGGCTCCGAAGGCGCGTTGTTTGCCGATGGCCAAGGCTTCGAGCACCTGGTCGCGCCCAAGGTCAAGGCGGTCGATACCACGGCTGCCGGTGACACCTTCGTCGGCGGTTTCGCAGCCGCGCTGGCCAACGGCAGGAGCGAGGCCGAGGCCATTCGTTTCGGCCAGGTAGCCGCCGCGCTGTCCGTGACCCGCGCGGGTGCGCAACCCTCTATTCCCACATTGCATGACGTCCAAGGTTTTGTGCCCTCATGAAAAAGACTCCCTTGCTCAATATCGCGCTGTCGCGGGTGATCGCATCCCTTGGCCATGGCGACATTCTGGTGATCGGTGATGCCGGCTTGCCGGTGCCGCCGGGTGTCGAGCTGATCGACCTGGCGCTGACCAAAGGCATTCCGGATTTCGTCAGTACCTTGCGCATCGTCCTCAGCGAGATGCAGGTGGAAAGCCACGTGCTCGCGGAAGAAATCCTGCTCAAGCAACCGCCGGCCCTGGCGGATCTCAATACCCTGGCCGAACAGGCCGCCCTCGGCGAGCGCCGCCTGGTCAGCCATGAAGAGTTCAAGCAGCTCAGCCGCAAGGCGAGGGCGGTGGTGCGCACCGGCGAGTGCCAGCCCTACTGCAATATCGCGCTGGTTTCCGGCGTAACGTTCTAGAATTCCCCAACGACAAGGAGTGCGTCATGCAACGTGGTACCCAAACCCTGCGACACCTGTTCCGGAGTGTGCTGCTTTTGTCCGTGCTAACTGCTGCAAGCGCCCACGCGGCGGAAAAGATCGACCTGATCATCGACACCGATCCCGGTGCCGACGACGTGGTTGCCTTGCTGTTCGCCATGGCTTCGCCCGATGAACTGCAGATCCGCGCGCTGACCACCGTTGCCGGGAACGTGCGCCTCGACAAGACCTCCCGCAACGCACGCCTGGCCCGCGAATGGGCAGGGCGCGAGGACATCCCGGTATATGCCGGTGCACCGAAACCGATGCTGCGCACGCCGATCTACGCTGAAAACATCCATGGCAAGGAAGGTATCTCCGGCGTCACCGTGCATGAGCCGAAAAAAGGCCTGGCCGAAGGCAATGCCGTTGATTACCTGATCAAGACCCTCAGCACCGCCAAGCCCCACAGCATCACCATCGCCATGCTCGGTCCGCAGACCAACCTGGCGCTGGCATTGACCCAGGCGCCGGAGATCACTCAAGGCATCAAGGAAGTGGTGGTGATGGGCGGCGCGCACTTCAACGGCGGCAATATCACGCCGGTGGCCGAGTTCAACCTGTTCGCCGACCCGATCGCGGCCGAGATCGTGCTCAAGAGCGGCGTCAAGCTGACCTACCTGCCGTTGGACGTGACCCACAAGGTCCTGACCAGCGACGCACGCCTGAAGCAAATCGCTGCGCTGAACAACAACGCGAGCAAGGTGGTGGGCGATATTCTCAATGAATACGTCAAGGGCGACATGGAGCACTACGGCATCCCGGGCGGCCCGGTGCATGACGCTACCGTCATTGCCTACCTGCTCAAGCCTGCGCTGTTCAGCGGCCGTGAGGTCAACGTGGTGGTGGACAGCCGTGAAGGCCCGACCTTCGGCCAGACCATCGTCGACTGGTACGATGGCCTGAAACAACCGAAGAACGCGTTCTGGGTTGAAAATGGCGATGCCCAGGGCTTCTTCGATCTGCTGACCGAACGCCTTGGTCGCCTGAAGTAAACAGCCTGCCGGTCGACGTTCGTCGGCCGGGTCTTATTCGCGCTCGGGGTCTGGCGCCCCCATGTGATCGGCCGGGTATTTCTCGAATACCTGGCCGATGAATGCCTGCGCGGCCTGTGTGCCCAGTTCCTTGACCAGCAGGTCGATACCGATGATTGCCAACTCCTCCGGGCTGCCCGGGCTGTAGGAGCTTTGCCCGTGGGGCCACTTGGCTTTGATGTCGGCGTGGATCGTGACGATGGTCATGGGTGTCTCGCGAGGCTGAAAGGCGGTTAGTGCGTTCTGCGTGTGGAGTTAACCATTTTGCGCCGTGTTTGGCACTGCTACTTAGGCATGAGGGGAGGGCTGTGCGACACTGTCCGCCTGTTTAATTGCCAGGGCAAACCGCGTGCAGATCGACTTGAACAACCCCGACAACCTGACGCTGGACGCTGTGCGGCAGCTGCTTGCGTCCGCCAGTGACAACGTTCACACCCAATTGCGCGTTACCAAGGCCGGCATTGCCTACATTTCTTCGGGCGTGGTGGGTGGCGTCGATATCGACGGCCTTCTGTTCCGCCTGGAGACCTGGGCGGCGGGTTCGGGGTATGTCGGCAACGTCGCAGCCAGCGACGAGGTGTGGGTGATGCAGATTTTCAACGCGCTCAAGCAGAACTGGCCAACGCCGCCGTTTGATTACATCGACATCTACTGAGTGCGTTCATATCTGGTGACGATTGATTCGCCAGCGCCCGGTGTCGACTCAGGCAGACTGGCCCACAGCCAATTGTGACAATTCTGAAACCAATCGGCCAAACCACGGTCGCACGATCTCTGTCCATTTTTTCTCAAAGGAGGCTTCATGCCTTGGAAGCTCGCATCATTCGGTACTTTGTTGGCTGCGCTCGCCTTGTCGGGTTGCAGCACCCCGGGTACCTCTGAGCCAGCCAAAGACACTGCCGTGACCGATGCTGGTCATAGCCGCTGTGAGGCGAAGGCTGCCGAGTTCGCAATCGGCCAGAAAGCTTCGCCACAATTGCTGGAACAGGCCCGTAGCCGCGCCGGAGCGCAGAACGCACGCATTCTCAAGCCAGATGACATGGTCACGCTGGAATACCGCTCCGATCGCCTGAACCTCAATACCGATGACAACCTTGTGATCAATCGGGTCAATTGCGGCTGATTGCTCCAGCGCTTTTCTCCAGGCCATAAAAAACCCCGTCACATGGACGGGGTTTTTTTAGTTCGGCGCAGATTACTCTGGGCGAACCTGTGCAGCTTGCATACCCTTTTGGCCTTTCTCAGCCACGAAGGAAACGGTTTGGCCTTCTTTCAGGCTTTTGAAACCGTCGCTTTCGATAGCTTTGAAGTGTACGAACAGGTCGTCACCGCCACCTTGAGGAGTGATGAAGCCGAAGCCTTTTTCATCGTTGAACCATTTAACGGTGCCGGTTTGGCGATTAGACATGGTGTATCTCCAAGAAACATATATTTTCAGTAGTGCTGTGCTGCTCAGGCCAACTGGGCACACCGAGCTATCATAGTCGAAATGTTCGGCTTGGGAGCCCCCCCAAGGCATTGTTTGCTAATCAATCGCGTTGTGTTTCATGCCTTGGTTGGCTGAAAGTCCCGATCTACGGGGCTTTCAGGCGAAATATCAGCTGTTAAAAAAAGCCGTAAAAGCTGCGTAATTTGTGAGAAATGGCAGTTTTCATGGCGATTTCTGGTCCTTCAGCCGGTCTGGCAGGGTGTAAAAATTACTTTTTCTTCACGACTTTGCAGGACGAAATAGCCGTCACAGCTTTGGTCTTGAGCGCAGGATCTGCGTTCTGGTTGGTCATGAGTTCCTTGATTTCGGCACTGCTCAATTCGGCATTGATTTTGTCCGCGCCACATTCACAGTGGTCTTTGGCGGTTTTGGCATCAACACTTTGCTGGGCGGCTGCGCTGCAATCCTTGATGAAGCTGTCCCGCGCACCGGCAGGCCAGTTCGACGGGGCTGCGGCGTGCGCACCCAGGGACATGAGCGTCAGGGATGCAGCAAGGGCGAAAGTCGAGGTAAAACGCATAATCAAATGCTCCTGGAGTCGTGGACGAACGGCGATTCTCGGTGTGTTTGAGGGTTGCCGTACAGTTCAAGTTCACTTTTGCCCTTAAAAGCCGGGAATTTTCGTTTCGTGAAGCGGCTTCGGCGCCATGACCGTTCATCTGTGCTAGCATCTTCCGCTTGGCTATTTTCCGGCGCGCCCTATGCCGCCTTGCCAAGGTCTTTTTTGTTTAACTCCAGTCACTCTGGTTCGATTATCGGTTGGCCGAAAGGCTCCTGCCGCTGTAAGGCAGGCGTTCATCACTGAACGGCCTGGTATTGGATCTTGTACTGGCTCATCCCAACCCACGTGACCTTTGGTAGGGGTCACCACTAGGAGAGGAGGCGCCATGCCAACTATTACTCTTCCCGACGGCAGTCAACGTTCATTCGATCATTCGGTTTCCGTAGCCGAGGTCGCTGCATCCATTGGTGCCGGCCTGGCCAAGGCCACCGTGGCCGGCAAGGTCGACGGCAAGCTGGTTGACGCCAGCGACCTGATCACCGGCGATGCCAGCCTGCAAATCATCACGCCCAAGGATCAAGAGGGGCTGGAGATCATTCGCCACTCTTGCGCGCACCTGATTGGCCATGCGGTCAAGCAGCTGTACCCAACCGCGAAGATGGTCATCGGCCCGGTCATCGACGAAGGCTTCTATTACGACATCGCCTACGAGCGTCCTTTCACCCCGGACGACCTGGCGGCTATCGAACAGCGCATGCACGCGCTGATCGAAAAAGATTACGACGTCATCAAGAAAGTCACTCCGCGTGCCGAAGTGATCGACGTGTTCACCGCCCGCGGCGAAGACTACAAGCTGCGCCTGGTGGAAGACATGCCGGACGAGCAGGCCATGGGCCTGTATTACCACGAAGAATATGTCGACATGTGCCGTGGCCCGCACGTGCCGAACACACGCTTCCTCAAGTCGTTCAAGCTGACCAAGTTGTCCGGTGCCTACTGGCGCGGCGACGCGAAGAACGAACAACTGCAGCGGATCTACGGCACTGCCTGGGCTGACAAGAAGCAGCTGGCGGCCTACATCCAGCGCATCGAAGAAGCCGAAAAACGCGACCATCGCAAGATCGGCAAGCGCCTGAACCTGTTCCACCTCCAGGAAGAAGCGCCGGGCATGGTGTTCTGGCACCCGAACGGCTGGACCCTGTACCAGGTGCTCGAGCAGTACATGCGCAAGGTTCAGCGCGACAATGGCTACCTTGAGATCAAGACGCCGCAAGTCGTTGACCGCAGCCTGTGGGAGAAATCCGGGCACTGGGCCAACTACGCCGACAACATGTTTACCACCCAGTCGGAAAACCGCGACTACGCCATCAAGCCGATGAACTGCCCGTGCCACGTACAGGTGTTCAACCAGGGTCTGAAGAGCTACCGCGAGTTGCCGATGCGCCTGGCCGAGTTCGGTGCCTGCCACCGTAACGAGCCATCGGGTGCACTGCACGGCATCATGCGCGTGCGCGGCTTCACTCAGGATGACGCCCACATCTTCTGCACCGAAGAGCAGATGCAGGCCGAATCCGCTGCATTCATCAAGCTGACCATGGACGTGTACCGCGATTTCGGTTTCACCGAAGTCGAGATGAAGCTGTCCACTCGTCCGGAAAAACGCGTCGGTTCCGACGAACTGTGGGATCGCGCCGAAGCTGCACTGGGCGCAGCGCTGGACAGTGCGGGGCTTGCATACGACTTGCAGCCGGGCGAGGGCGCGTTCTACGGTCCGAAGATCGAGTTCTCGCTGAAAGATTGCCTTGGTCGCGTCTGGCAGTGTGGTACCCTGCAGCTCGATTTTAACCTGCCGATCCGTCTGGGAGCCGAATACGTCTCCGAAGACAACAGCCGTAAGCACCCGGTTATGCTGCACCGGGCGATCCTCGGCTCGTTCGAACGGTTCGTCGGGATCCTGATCGAGCACTACGAGGGTGCATTCCCTGCGTGGCTGGCTCCGACCCAGGCAGTGATCATGAATATCACTGATAAACAGGCAGATTTTGCCGCTGAAGTTGAAAAAACTCTCAATGAAAGCGGATTTCGTGCCAAGTCCGACTTGAGAAATGAAAAGATCGGCTTTAAAATCCGCGAGCATACTTTGCTCAAGGTTCCCTATCTTTTGGTTATCGGAGATCGGGAAGTCGAGATGCAGACTGTCGCTGTGCGTACTCGTGAAGGTGCTGACCTGGGCTCGATGCCCGTCGCCCAGTTCGCTGAGTTCCTCGCGCAAGCGGTTTCCCGGCGTGGTCGCCCAGATTCGGAGTAATTATTATTAAGCGTGAAATGAGACAAGATAAACGAGCTGCACCGAAAGCCCCGATCAACGAGAATATCTCGGCACGCGAGGTTCGGTTAATTGGCGCTGACGGCGAGCAGATTGGCATCGTCTCGATTGATGAAGCGCTTCGTATTGCTGAAGAGTCCAAATTGGACCTGGTGGAAATCTCCGCCGACGCAATCCCACCCGTTTGCCGGGTGATGGACTACGGCAAGTCGATCTTCGAGAAGAAGAAGCAGATTGCCGCGGCGAAGAAGAACCAGAAGCAGATTCAAGTAAAAGAAATCAAGTTTCGTCCAGGGACGGAGGAAGGGGATTACCAGGTAAAACTGCGCAACCTGGTACGTTTCCTGAGTGATGGGGACAGGGCCAAGGTATCCTTGCGATTCCGCGGCCGTGAGATGGCCCACCAGGAGCTGGGGATGGAACTCCTCAAGCGGGTTGAAGCTGACCTGCTCGAGTACGGTTCGGTCGAACAGCATCCTAAGATGGAAGGACGCCAGCTTATTATGGTCATCGCCCCGAAAAAGAAGAAGTAATCAATAGGGCACGGCAGGCCTTCTGATTATGTTTATCAACTGAATGCGGAGTACCGAACATGCCAAAGATGAAAACTAAAAGTGGTGCTGCTAAGCGGTTTCTGAAAACTGCTAACGGTATCAAGCACAAGCACGCTTTCAAGAGCCACATCCTGACTAAAATGTCGACCAAGCGTAAGCGTCAACTGCGCGGTAGCAGCTTGCTGCATCCGTCTGACGTGGCAAAAGTCGAGCGCATGCTGCGCCTTCGTTAATTTTAGTCAAGAATAGAGGAAGTAACTCATGGCTCGTGTAAAGCGTGGCGTCATGGCGCGTAAGCGCCACAAGAAAATTCTGAAACTTGCTAAAGGCTACTACGGCGCGCGTTCACGCGTATTCCGTGTTGCCAAGCAAGCGGTTATCAAGGCTGGCCAATACGCCTACCGTGACCGTCGTCAGAAAAAACGTCAGTTCCGCGCTCTGTGGATCGCTCGTATCAACGCTGGTGCACGTGTTAACGGTCTGTCCTACAGCCGTTTCATCGCTGGCCTGAAAAAAGCGTCCATCGAGATCGACCGTAAGGTTCTGGCTGATCTGGCAGTGAACGAAAAAGCGGCGTTTGCTGCGATTGTCGAGAAAGCTAAAGCCACCTTGGCTTAAGTACCCCCGACAGTCACCCTGGGTCGCTTCCGCGGCCCACGGTGTTAAACGTCTTAAATAGGGGAAGAGCCTTCAAGCTCTTCCCCTATTTTGTATCTGGAGTCTGTACATGGAAAACCTGGATGCGCTGGTCTCTCAAGCACTAGAGGCTGTGCAAAGCGCAGAAGATATCAATGCCCTGGAGCAAATCCGGGTTCACTACCTTGGCAAAAAGGGTGAATTGACTCAGGTGATGAAGACCCTGGGGAATTTGCCGGCTGAAGAGCGTCCGCAAGTCGGTGCGCTGATCAACGTGGCCAAGGAGCGTGTTACAGAGGTTCTCAATGCGCGCAAGGCGTCGCTCGAGGAGGCTGATCTTGCGGCCAAGCTCGCCGCCGAATCCATTGACGTGACCCTGCCTGGCCGTGGCCAGACCTCGGGCGGCCTGCATCCGATTACCCGGACTCTGGAACGTATCGAGCAGTTCTTCACCCACATCGGCTACGGCATTGCCGAAGGCCCTGAGGTCGAAGACGACTATCACAACTTCGAGGCGCTCAACATCCCAGGCCACCACCCGGCCCGGTCGATGCATGACACCTTCTATTTCAACGCGAACATGCTGCTGCGCACCCATACCTCGCCGGTACAGGTCCGCACCATGGAATCGCAGAAGCCGCCGATCCGCATCGTCTGCCCAGGCCGTGTGTATCGCAGCGACTCCGATATCACCCACTCGCCGATGTTCCACCAGGTCGAAGGCCTGCTGGTTGATCGCGACATCAACTTCGCCGACCTCAAAGGCACCATCGAAGAATTCCTGCGGGTGTTCTTCGAGAAGGAGCTGGCGGTACGTTTCCGTCCTTCATTCTTCCCGTTCACCGAGCCATCCGCTGAAGTCGATATGGAATGCGTGATGTGCAGCGGTAAAGGCTGCCGCGTCTGCAAACAGACCGGCTGGCTGGAAGTGATGGGTTGCGGCATGGTTCACCCCAACGTGCTGCGCATGTCCGGGATCGATCCGGAAGAATTCTCGGGCTTTGCCTTCGGCATGGGCGTTGAGCGTCTGGCCATGCTGCGTTACGGCGTGAACGACTTGCGTCTGTTCTTCGACAACGACTTGCGGTTCCTCGCGCAATTTCGCTAGTCGTAACGGATCTTTAGGAGAGCAGGATGAAATTCAGTGAACAATGGCTGCGTGGCTGGGTAAGCCCGCAGGTAAGTCGCGACGAGCTGGTTGCTCGTCTGTCGATGGCCGGCCTTGAGGTCGATAGCGTTACGCCGGCCGCCGGTGTTTTCAGTGGTGTGGTTGTGGGTGAGGTGCTGAGCACCGAGCAACACCCGGACGCTGACAAGTTGCGTGTGTGCCAGGTCAGCAACGGCGCGGAAACCTTCCAGGTCGTGTGCGGAGCGCCAAACGTGCGCCCGGGCCTGAAAATCCCGTTCGCCATGATCGGTGCCGAGCTGCCAGGCGACTTCAAGATCAAGAAGGCCAAGCTGCGTGGCGTTGAGTCCAACGGCATGCTGTGCTCCCAGGCGGAACTGCAGGTCGGTGAAGGCAACGATGGCCTGATGGAACTGCCGGCCGATGCGCCAGTGGGCCAGGACATCCGTGTCTACCTGGAACTGGAAGATGCCAGCATCGAGGTCGACCTGACCCCGAACCGTGGCGACTGCCTGTCGCTGGCGGGCCTGGCGCGTGAAGTCGGCGCACTGTACGCCGCGAACGTGACCCGCCCGTTGGTTGCAGCGGTACCTGCCGTGCACGACGAAGTGCGTTCGATCGAAGTGCTCGCCCCCAATGCCTGCCCACGTTACCTGGGTCGCGTGATCCGTAACGTCGACCTGTCCAAGCCAACCCCGCTGTGGATGGTTGAGCGCCTGCGCCGTTCCGAAGTGCGCAGCATCGACGCTGCCGTCGACATCACCAACTACGTGATGCTGGAACTGGGCCAACCGCTGCACGCCTTCGATCTCGCCGAAATCAACGGCGGCATCCGCGTGCGCATGGCCGAAGAAGGCGAGAAGCTGGTACTGCTCGACGGCCAGGAAGTTAGCCTGCGTGCCGACACCCTGGTGATCGCTGACCATTCCCGCGCCTTGGCGATTGCCGGCGTGATGGGGGGTGAGCACAGTGGCGTGTCCGCAACCACTCGCGACATCTTTCTCGAAAGCGCTTTCTTCGATCAGATCGCCATCGCTGGCAAGGCCCGTTCCTATGGCCTGCACACCGACGCCTCGCACCGCTACGAGCGTGGCGTGGACTGGCAGCTGGCCCGTGAAGCCATGGAGCGCGCCACTGGCCTGCTGCTGGAAATCACTGGCGGCGAAGCCGGCCCGATCATCGAAACCGTCAGCGAACAGCACCTGCCGTCGGTTGCACCGATCATCCTGCGCGCCAAGGCCGTTGAGCAAATGCTCGGCCTGGTGATCGAGCCGGTTGAAATCGAGCGCCTGCTGTCGGCACTCGGCCTCGGCATCTCGGCCGGTGAAGCAGGGCAGTGGCACGTAGAAGTGCCAAGCCATCGCTTCGATATCAGCCTTGAAGTCGACCTGATCGAAGAACTGGCCCGCCTGTACGGCTACAACCGCCTGCCGGTTCGTTACCCGCAAGCGCGCCTGGCGCCGCAGCCGAAAGCCGAAGCCCGTGCACACCTGCCGGAACTGCGTCGCCTGCTGGTTGCCCGTGGTTATCAGGAAGCGGTGACCTACAGTTTCATCGATCCAAAGCAATTCGAACTGTTCAACCCGGGTGTCGAGCCGCTGTTGCTGGCTAACCCGATCTCCAACGACATGGCCGCCATGCGCTCGTCGCTGTGGCCGGGTCTGGTGAAGGCGCTGTCCCACAACCTGAACCGTCAGCAAGACCGCGTGCGCATGTTCGAAAGCGGGCTGCGTTTTGTCGGTCAGCTGGATGGCCTGAAACAAGAGCCGATGCTGGCTGGCGTGGTTTGCGGCAGCCGTCTGCCGGAAGGCTGGGCACAAGGTCGCGACACCGTCGACTTCTTCGACGTCAAGGCCGATGTGGAAGCGGTGCTGGGCTTTGCCGGTGCGCTGGATGCCTTCACTTTCACCCCTGGCAAACACCCGGCGTTGCACCCGGGCCAGACCGCCCGTATCGAACGTGAAGGTCGCCTGGTGGGCTTCGTTGGCGCGATTCACCCGGAACTGTCGAAAACCTTGGGGCTGGACCGTCCAGTCTTCGTTTTTGAGCTAGTCTTGGCTGAAGTGGCCTCGGGCAAAATGCCTAAATTCAGCGAGTTGTCGCGTTTCCCTGAAGTACGACGTGATCTGGCGCTGATTGCCGATCAAGGTGTTGCGGCCAGTGCTGTTCTGGACGTAATCCGTGAAAATGCAGGGGAATGGCTGACAGACCTCAGGCTATTTGACGTCTATCAGGGTAAAGGCATTGATCCGCATAGAAAAAGCCTTGCAGTTGGCTTGACCTGGCAGCATCCATCGCGCACTCTTAATGACGATGAGGTGAATACGACGACGCAAAATATCCTCACCTCGCTCGAACAAAGGTTGAACGCCACGTTAAGGAAGTGACGTATGGGGGCTTTGACGAAAGCTGAGATGGCGGAACGTCTGTATGAAGAGCTGGGCCTGAACAAGCGCGAGGCCAAGGAATTGGTCGAGCTGTTCTTTGAAGAAATCAGGCACGCACTTGAAGACAACGAACAGGTCAAATTGTCCGGTTTCGGCAATTTTGACCTGCGGGACAAACGCCAGCGGCCTGGCCGCAATCCAAAAACGGGAGAAGAAATCCCGATCACGGCTCGCCGTGTGGTCACCTTTCGTCCAGGGCAGAAGTTGAAGGCCCGAGTTGAGGCTTATGCTGGAACCAAGTCATAACGACGAACTGCCCGTCATCCCAGGCAAACGCTACTTCACCATTGGTGAAGTCAGCGAGCTTTGTGCGGTAAAGCCGCACGTGCTGCGCTATTGGGAGCAGGAGTTTCCTCAACTCAACCCCGTCAAACGCACCGGGAACCGTCGGTATTATCAGCGCCAGGATGTGCTGATGATCCGACAGATCCGTGCGTTGCTGTACGACCAGGGGTTTACCATCAGCGGCGCGCGCCAGCGTATGTCCGGTGATGAAGCCAAAGACGACACCACCCAATACAAGCAAATGATCCGCCAGATGATCTCCGAACTCGAAGATGTGCTGGTGGTTTTGAAGAAGTAATTCCGGCTTTTAAAATACTTCCACATTTCAAAAGCTTGCGGTATATTCCTGATCGCTTCGTTGCGAAGCGAACCCAGTAACACGCCTAGTCGGGGCGTAGCGCAGTCCGGTAGCGCACTAGCATGGGGTGCTAGGGGTCGAGTGTTCGAATCACTCCGTCCCGACCATATAATTTAAAAAGGCCGCGAGATTTATCTCGCGGCCTTTTTATTTGCCTGCATTCCCAAAAAACACCAACGCCCGCACCTCGATACTCCTCCTTGGCGGTGCATCCACCGGCGTAGTCGGGTCATCAAACGCCGTATGCGCGCTGCGCCTCGCAACATCGCTACGCGAGTCATGGATCTTCAACAGCAGCACCTCATCCGGCCGCAACTGCGGGTAGTAATACCAGCGATGTGCGGGATTGGCCTTGACCGAAAAAGTCTCGCCAACCTTGTCCCGATACACCAGGTCGCTGGGCAGCAAGTCGCTCTCGGCCATGCTTTGCGCATCGCACAGGGCGAGTGGGGTACTCAGGACCGGCGCACCAATCGGCCGCCAGACGTTAATAATCGCAAACCGTTCCAGCAGCCGCTGTTCAGCCTCATCCGCAGGCAAATGATCACGTACCCTGCGAATCGCCGAGCGCTCGGTCTGGTCGTTATGCACGTACCGCACCGGCTCACGCAGCCCGCGGTCCTCGCGTCCAGGCTCGTCCACCCGGATGGTGTGGTCGAAGATCACCACTTTCACCGCACCGGTCTGTTGCTTGAGCAAGGCTTCGGTTTCCGGATAGTAGTGTTCACGGACCTGATCATCGTTTTCCAGGTCAGGCACCGAGCTGGTGTGGTCGATCCTTTCGAAACCGTTGCGATCCAGACAAGCCGGTTCGTCGAGCGACCGGGCGTTGTGAATACTCACTTGGGTGGGGTCCAGCACGCCGTTGCGCTTGGGTGTGCCGTCTGGCTGCGGGAAGGTGTAGTTCACCGGTCGCTCGCCGGTGTCCAGCAGGTAGTTGAGTTCGCCGATGACCGATGGCGGGGCGAGATGAGTCTGATGAGTTCCCATGAACAATCCTCCAGGCGTGAGGCGGTTTTCAGAAGGGTTCCTTGAAGGGCCGCAGGTCCAGTTCCTGGGTCCAGGCGCTGCGCGGTTGGGTGTGCAGGTACCAATAGGCGTCGGCGATGTCTTCGAGTTTCAGCGCACCGTCTTCCCCCAGTCGCGCCAGGTAATCCGGGGCCCGGCTTTGCACGCGCTCACCGTCGATGGCGCCATCGATGACCACATGTGCGACGTGCACGTTTTGTGGGCCGAACTCGCGGGCAAATGACTGGCTCAGTGAGCGCAGTCCCGCCTTCGCGGCAGCAAAGGCGGCGAACGGTGGCTTGCCTCGCAATGAAGCGGTAGCCCCGGTGAACAATAGGCTGCCGCCACCACTGGCGAGCAGCAAGCGGGTGGCCTCGCGGGCAAACAGGAAGCCACCCAGGGTCGATGCCCGCCAGGTCTGCTCGAACAACTGCGCGCTCAACTCCAGGGTGGGCGCTGCGACGGAGTTGCCGACATTGAAGATCGCGGCCTTGAGGGGGCCCAACTGGCTGATCTGCTGGCTGGCGGCGATCACCTCGGACTCGATTCCCGAGTCCGCCACGATAGCCACCGCTTCCCCGCCGAGCGCACGGATGCCCTCGACCACGGCCTGCAACTTGTCCGGGCTCCTGCCGCTGACAGCCACCTGCAAACCCTCCCGCGCGAAGCGTCGCGCCAGCGCCGCTCCCAGGCCGGCCACGGCACCCACACCGGCAATCCACACCACAGGCTCGGATCGAGACTCAGACATTAGCCACTTCCTCAATGAGATACGTGGCTAACAATTTACCCATCGCCGGGCGTGAGGAATAAGAACATCGACAGCTAAGGTTATGCGCTGACTCAATAGCGCATTTCCACCGCCACATAAGCCCCAATCCCATCCCCTGGATACAACGAAGCCGTATCCTGCCCCTTCGCGTCATACAACGGCTGCACCGCCGTCACGTATTTCTGATTGGTCAGGTTCTTCAAATCCAGCGACACCTTCCAGTCCTTGCTCGGCGTTTCATACCCCACGTTCGCCCCGAAGATTGTGTAGGAGGGCGCATAGAAGCTGTTCGCATAATCCACCGCCGTACGCGAAGCCGATTGCACATTCACCCCGGTATAGAAGCCCGCCGGGTGCTGATACTGCACTTCGCCCTGATAGATATGCTTCGGAATCCCCGGCAGTTGGTTGTCGCCGAAGGTCGGGTCGTGCCGGTAGTAGAAGTCGTTATAGGTATACACCTGGCGCAGGGTGATTTTTTCACCCGAGGTGTTTTCCCACAGGCGTGTATTCAAGCCGGCCTCGATCCCTTGGTGGATCGTCGGCGTGGCGTTGAATGCACCGGTGACCGCAGCAGCCGTGGAGGTGGCCGGGATGATCTGTACGTTGAGCAATTCATTTTTCACCCACGAGCGGTAGAGCGCCAGGCTGCCGTCGAAGATGCCCGATGAACCCTTGATCCCGACTTCCACGGTATTGGCTTTCTGTTCCACCAGCGGCCGTACGTACGGCGTGGTCGGCCCGGAGCCGGAGTATTCCCAGGACGCCGGTGGATCGACGGAGCGGCTGACGTTGGCAAACACTTGCAGTTGTGGGTTGAACTCGTAACGCACGCCCACTCGCGGTGCCAGGCTCCAGTTGTCGTAGGTCACATCGCTCGGGTAGGTGGTGGTGTTGGCCACCAGGGCTTCCTTGACGTCGGCATGGCGGCGCACGTTGATCGCCGAGACGCCGCTGGTCAGCCACAGGCCGTCTACCAGTTCCAGGTCGTTGCCCACGGAGAACACGTGATCGAACGAGGAGCTGTAGTCGACGAACTTGCGCGTCTGTTTGTTGGCGAAGGTGGAGTCGACCTGGCCCTTGAGGTGCTCGGTGGAGGTGAAGGCCAGGCTGGAGCGGCTTTCGTGGCCGAACAGGGTGTCGCGGCGGTCGTAGTTGATCACCGCGCTCAGGTCATGCCAGTCCCAGTAGCTGGGGTTGCTCGGGCTGTTCGGGCTGTTGTTGTGGGCGTACTGGTAGTAGACGAAACCCACCGACAGGGTGGCGTCGTCCTCAAAGGTGTAGGTGGTCTTGCTGCCCAGCCATACGCTGCCGGGGCGGCGGCTGCCGGCGCCGCTGCTTTCGGCGGTGGCACTGGCGCGGTCGGAATGGTGCTTGACCGCATCCAGGGTGGTAGCGCTCGGGTCGTTGTGGAACTCGTCGCGGTAACGCAGCATCACCCGGGTTTCGAGTTGCGGGCTGAAGCGGTAGCCAAAGTTGGCCACCACGCCCTGGCTTTTCGACAGGCTGTAGTCGCGGTAGCCGTCGCTGCGGTAGTTGTCGGCATTCAGGTAGTAATCGAACGCACCCTCGACGCCGCCGACGCTCAGGCTTTGCTTGTTGTAGCCGTAGCTCCCGGTTTCCGCCCGCACCCGCAGGCCGGGTGCGGTGTAGCCGGTCTGGTTGACGAAGTTGATGGCGCCGCCAAGGCTCAGTGCGCCGTACTGGAAGGCGTTGGCACCCCGCAGGATTTCGGTGTAGTTCACCCCCGAGCCGTTGAGGAATTCATAGGGTGTGCCGCCCGGGCCGGTGATCGGCAGGCCGTCGAACAGGAACTTGATGCCCTCACGGAAATACCCCGGCGAGGTGTTGGCGCCCGAGCCACGGATGGAGATCTTGGCCGCGTCGTTGCCGCCGGTGGACTGCACGAACACCCCCGGCTGATAGGCGAGGGTGTCCTGCAAGGTGGCGGTGCGTCCCTTGGCCACCTGTTCGCTGTCGACCACGCTGGTGCCGCCTGGCACTTCGGACAGCTGACTTTTGGCTGCCTCAACGGGCGTGATTTTTTGTGCCTCTACTGTCACCGTCTTTAGCCGTGTTCCGGTCGTCGGTGTGACCTCATCATCTGCCTGCACACTGGCGGAAAAAACCAGGGCTGAGCCCAGCCCCACCATCGCCAGCCAAGTTGCTTGCCGCACGGCAAGTGTCAACTTTTGCAACTCTCCCCGAAAGATTGGATCCATTAAGCGTGTTCCTTGTGAATAGATAAAAGAGCCCCAGCTTTCTATTCGAATAGTCATGCCTGTTTCGCTCTGAGCAGTTTCTATGCCAAGACTATTGGCCAAGAAATACGGGCGCTTAGTTAAGGTTAAGTGTTCTGCGGGATACTTTGTTTTGAATCGGTGTTTGATTCTCAACAGTCAACTTTAATGGCTGGGATTACCGCAGCTGTCGCGAACGCAACAGCTGATAAGCAGTGTGTAAGGCTACCAACAATTCCGGGGTGTATAACGGGTATAACCATATAAGTGTTTGGCAGTGTTCCCCCCGTTTTACAAGGGTTTTGCGCTGGTTTCGTGGTCAATATGGCGTTTCTTGAAGACTGGCATGCTCACTGCATTACACCCCGTAATTGCAAACTTTCAGTGTTCATCGAGTTCCTCTAAGGAAGTGTCATTGACAACCATCCTGAAACTTTCGGCGGTTATTTCACTGTGCCTGGCAGTCAATGCCTGCTCACCGGCTGCGGCACCGAAACATGAAACGTCTGCGGCTGATGGCACGGTCACCAACGGTGTAGTGACTTATTCGGCGACGGACTTTCATGAGTCGTCACCGGGGCGCAGTGGCGGAACTTTGCGCGTCTCAGCCGCCTCCGACGCCGGCAGTTTCGATGTTCATGCACTGTCTAACGGCAACATCCAGTGGATGGGCCGGATTCTCTTCGATTGCCTGGTGTACCAGGACGAGCAGGGCAATATCAGCCCGTGGCTGGCCCGCTCCTGGGACATCTCCGACGACGGCAAGACCTACACCTTTCACCTGCGCGACGACGTGACCTTCAGCGACGGCGAGAAATTCAATGCCCAGGCGCTGCAAACCAACCTGGACCACATGCGCGATCCGGCGACCAAGTCCCCACTGGCCGCGGCCTATATCGCGCCGTACCTGGATGGCAAGGTCATCGACGACTACACCTTCGAAGCCCATTTGCGCGAACCCTATACGCCGTTCCTGGATGTGCTGGCGCAGTCCTGGCTGAGCATGATCTCGCCCAGGCAGATTCGCGAGGCGCCGAAGACCATCGCCGAGCACCCCATCGGCAGCGGGCCGTTTACGTTGCAGAGCTACACCCGTGACCAGGGCGCGGTGTTCATCAAGCGCCCCGGCTATAACTGGGCGCCACCGGTGACGCGCCACGCGGGCGAGGCCTACCTGGACCGTATCGAGCTGAGCTACGTCCCCGAAGCCATGATCCGCTTCACGGCGCTAGAGTCCGGCCAGTCGGATTTCGCGCTTGATGCACCGGCCCAGAATGCCGCCGCCATCCGTGCCAACCCGAACCTGGTGATGCGCAGCCGGATCCGCAAAGGCAACCCGAGCCGCAGCATGACCTTCAACGTCGAGCAGCCACCGTTCGACGATGTACGGGTGCGTCGCGCAGTGGCCAAGGCCATTGACCGCGAAGGGTTGGCGTGGATTTCCGGCTTCGGCGAATACATCGCCAAGGCGGATTTCCTGGCGGCCAACACCCGGTTTTATCAACCCAGCAACGACGCCCTGGCCTACGACGTGAAAGCCGCCAATGCGCTGCTGGACGAGGCCGGCTGGACCGGGCGCGATGCCCAGGGCTATCGAACCAAGGACGGGCAGCGCCTGAAGGCAACGATGCTGTCCTATGACAACCCGGCGTTTCCCGCCAGCGTTTCGGTGGCCATCCAGGCCGACCTGAAAAAAGTCGGCTTCGAGATGCCCATCGAAATGCTGCCGCTGACCCGCGTGACCGAGAAACGCTACGCCGGGAAGTTCCAGGCGCTGGCGGGCGGTTACTGGCACACCAACACACCCGATGGCCTGTTCGTGCTCTATCACAGCCAGGCCATCAGCACCGACAAGATCATCGGCCAGAACGTCGGGCGCTTCCGTGATGCCGAACTGGATCGCGTGCTCAGCGCCGCCCGCCAATCCCGCGACCCGGTGCAATTGCAGGCGCTCTATGGCGAGGCGCAAAAGCGCCTGACCGAAACCGTCCCGGCGGTGCCTTCGGTGGAAAGCCAGGTGCTCACCGCGTATGGCCGGCAGGTCCAGGGGGTGATTTTCGATACCTCCCACAACGTACCGTTCTTCACCAGCATCTGGCTGGACCGGGGGCAACCATGAGCCTGTTCAAATCCATCGCCTGGCGCCTGCTGGCGGGCATTGGCGTGCTGTGGGGCGCGGCGACGCTGACGTTCCTCGCGGTCAATTTCAGCGGCGGTGACACGGCGCTGGCAATCCTCGGCGGGCCGGATTCGATGCCCACCCCGGAGCTGCTGGCCCGGGTGCGTGCCGAGTACGGCCTGGACCAACCCCTCATCGTGCAATACGGCAATTACCTGGTGCGCCTGGCCCATGGCGACCTGGGCGAGTCCTATCGCTTGCGCATCCCGGTGCAGCAGGCGATTGCCGAGCAGATCGGTGCAACCATTCAACTGTCCCTGAGCGCGGCGTTGCTGGCGGTGGTATTGGCCCTGGTGTGCGCGATCCTCACCGCCAACCGTTCGCGTTGGGTGCGTTCAGCCGTTTCAGGCAGCGAGCTGGTGCTGTCATCAGCACCTTCGTTTGTGATCGGGATGCTGTTGTTGCTGGTGTTTTCGTTTCATTGGCACTGGTTGCCGCCCTCCGGTTCCGTTGGCTGGCGCTCATTGATCCTGCCCTCGATCGCGCTGGCGTTGCCGGTGGCGGCAGTGCTGACCCAGCTGTTGCGCCAGTCCCTGGAAGACACCCTCGAACAACCCTTTATTGCCATGGCCCGTGCCCGTGGCTTGTCCGAAACCGCTGTGCGCCTGCGTCATGCCTTGCGCCATGCGCTGGTGCCGTTGGTGACCCTGGCCGGGTTCGTGTTCGCCAGCCTGCTGGGCGGCGCGGTGGTGGTGGAATTGCTGTTTGCACGCCAGGGCATCGGGCGCTTGATGCTCGATGCCACCAGCAACAAAGACGTGCCGGTGGTGCTGGGCGTGACCTTGCTGGCCGCCACCGTCTATGTGCTGGTGAACCTGGCCGTCGATTTGATCAACCGCTGGATTGACCCTCGGGCCAACCAAGCGTGAGTGCCTTTGAAGAAGGAAAAACCATGAGTGCTTCGATCCCCGCTGAAGTGAGTTATGCCGACTTGCACCAGCGTTTCGCTGACGTATTTGCCCGGATAGCCGACACCGCCGTCGCCCGCGAGCAGCAACGCGAGCTGGCCCATGACGCGGTGGCTTGGCTGCGCGAGGCCGGCTTTGGCGCACTGCGTGTGCCGCAGGCCTTGGGCGGCCTGGGTGCAAGCCTGCCGCAGCTGTTTCGCCTGTTGATTGAACTGGGAGAGGCCGATTCAAACCTGCCGCAGATCGTGCGCGCGCATTTTGGTTTTGTCGAAGGCCGGCTTTCCAGCCGCGACAGCGCTTCCCAGGATTACTGGTTCGCCAAAGTCGTCGACGGCGAGTTGTGGGGCGCCGCGATGGCCGAGCGCACCGACACCACCCGCAACTCGGTGACCCTCAGCGCGGTCGACTCCGGCTGGCAGCTGGACGGCGAGAAGTACTACTGCACCGGCACGCTGTACGCCAACTGGATCGCGGCCGTGGCCCTGGATGGCGAAGATTTTGTCAGCCTCGCGGTGCGTACCGACGCGCCAGGCGTCACCGTCGAGGATGACTGGGACGGCTTTGGCCAGCGACTCACCGGCAGCGGCACCACCCGCTTCAAGGCGGTGAACGTACCGGAGCAGCACATTGTGCGGCGCTTCAAGAAAGACGAACTGCGCGCCGAGTCCTACCTGAGCGCTTTCTACCAGCTGTTCCACCTGGCGACCCTGGCCGGCATCGCCAACGCCGTGCTGCGTGACGCCACCGAGTTCGTCAAGGGCCGCACCCGCGCGTTTGGTGTGCCGGGGCAATCGAGCCCCAAGGATGACCCGCTGGTGCAGCGCGTGATCGGCCGCTTGTCGAGCCTGGCCTATGCCGCACGCACCCAGGTGCTGGCCGTCGCCGAGGTGCTGCAGGACGTGCACGAGGCGGAGCAGGGCGGGCACGCAACCGAACAGCATTACACCGAGGCCGAGATTCGCGCTTTTCAGGCGCAACAGATCGTGCTGGAACAGGTGCTGGAAGCCACCACGCTGCTGTTCGAAGTCGGCGGCGCCTCCGCCACCAGCGAGTCGCGTCGCTTCGACCGGCATTGGCGCAACGCGCGAACCCTGGCCTCCCACAACCCGGCGATCTTTCGCGAACGGGCACTGGGCAACTACTACCTCAATGACGTCACCCCGAACGCCGCCTGGCGCAGCCTGCAAGCCGCCGACGCCGAGCAGCAGGCCGCCCGCGACGAAGCGAGTGCGGTATGAGCCATCAACCCTTGAAGAAAAAAGGATCACCCATGCGTTACCGCCAACTGGGCAACAGCGACATCCAAGTCAGCGTGCTGGGCCTCGGCACCATGACCTGGGGCCACCAGAACACCGAAAACGATGCCCATCAACAGATCGACCTGGCACTGGCCGAAGGTATCAATTTCATCGACACCGCCGAGATGTACCCCACGCCGACCAAGGCTGAAACCTGGCGCACCACCGAGCGTTACATCGGCAGCTGGCTGGCGGCCAGTGGTCGACGTGACGAGGTGATCCTGGCGAGCAAAATCGCCGGCCCGGCCCGTGACCCCAGCAGCCAGCAGCACATCCGCGACGGCCTCAGCCGCCACGACCGGCGCAACATCGTCGAAGCCCTCGACGGCAGCCTCAAACGCCTGAACACCGACTACCTCGACCTTTACCAACTGCACTGGCCCGACCGCACCACCAACATCTTCGGCCAGCGCGAATACCCGTATCAGGCAGACACCCAGAGCGTCGCCATCGAGGAAACCCTGGCGGTGCTGGCCGATCAGGTCAAGGCCGGGAAGGTGCGCCACATCGGGGTTTCCAATGAAACCCCGTGGGGCGTCGCCGAGTTTCTCAAGCAAAGCGAACGCCTCGGCCTGCCGCGCATTGCCAGCGTGCAAAACCCCTACAGCCTGCTTAACCGCCTGTACGAAGGCGGCCTCTCGGAGTTCACCCATCGCGAAGGCGTCGGGCTGCTGGCGTACTCGCCGCTGGCCTTCGGTGCGCTCACCGGCAAGTACCTCGGCGGCGCACGGCCCGAGGGCTCGCGGTTGTCGGCGGTGTACCGCACTTTCAATCGCTACGACAGTGCCTCGGCCCAGGAGGCCATCACCGGCTACGTGGAGATTGCCCGGCAACATGGCCTCACCCCGGCCCAACTGGCCCTGGCCTTCATCATCGACAAACCCTTCGTCACCAGCGCACTGACCGGGCAAACCAGCCTGGCGCAATTGCGCGACAACCTCGGCGCGTTGGACGTGACTCTTTGCGATGAGATCAAGGCGCAGATCCAGGCCATCCACCAGCGCATTCCCAACCCCGCGCCCTAGCACCAGGAGCCTGGCATGACGCAAACCATTGAAACGTTGATCGGCAATCGCCCGTTGCGTCTTGTCGGGTTTACCCAACTGCGGCCGGGTCTGTTGCTCGCCGGGGTATTTGTCGGGCTGTTGCTGTTGGCCGCCGTTGTTCCGCAATGGCTGGCCCCGTATGACCCGCTGGAGGCGTCGGCGCGCATGGCGTTCCAGGCGCCGAGCAATGTGCATTGGCTGGGCACTGATGAGAACGGGCGCGATGTGCTCAGCCGATTGATTTATGGCGTGCGTTCGTCGCTGTTCATGGGCCTCGCCGCCACCGCGCTGGGGTTGGCCTGGGGCACCTTGCTCGGCTTGATCGCAGGCCTTGGGCCGCGCTGGCTGGACGGCGCCTTGATGCGCGGGATCGACGTGCTGCTGTCCTTTCCCGACCTGTTGCTGGCGCTGGTGATCATCACGTTTTTCGGCCAGGGCACGGCCAATCTGATTCTCGCGATAGGCATTGCCGGTGTGCCGCGTTATGCGCGCCTGGTGCGGGCGCAAACCCTCAGCGTACGCAATGCCGGCTACGTCGAATCCGCCGTCACCCTCGGCCAATCGCAGCTGGCGGTGGTGCTGCGGCACATCCTGCCGAATGCGTTCAAGCCCGTGTTGATCCTCGCCACCATCGGCATCGGCGGCGCGATCACTGCCGGTGCCGCCTTGAGTTTTCTCGGCTTCGGCGCACCGCCGCCTGCGCCGGAGTGGGGCGGGATGATGTCCATCGGGCGCAGCTTCCTGGCCAATGCGCCGTGGCTGGTGGCCTGGCCCGCCCTGATCATCACCCTGACCGTTGTTTCCATCAGTGCCATCGGCCGCGAACTCTTGCGCCGCAGCGAAGGAAAGCCTCTATGACGATGAACAT
Organism: Pseudomonas sp. W2I6; assembly: GCF_030815935.1. Classification (NCBI taxonomy): domain Bacteria; kingdom Pseudomonadati; phylum Pseudomonadota; class Gammaproteobacteria; order Pseudomonadales; family Pseudomonadaceae; genus Pseudomonas; species Pseudomonas sp. W2I6. The sequence continues at coordinate 1,489,249 of NZ_JAUSXJ010000001.1, forward strand.
CCATACCCTCGGCCCGTTGGTCGATATCCGCGACCTCACAGTACGTTTCGGCCAGGCCGAGCCAGTGTTGCACGGTGTCAGTCTGCAGTTGAACCGGGGCGAATGCCTCGCGCTGGTGGGGGAGTCGGGGTCCGGCAAAAGCGTCACCGCCCGCACCCTGGCTGGCCTCACCGGCAAGGACGCCCATGTCCAGGCTGCCAAGCTGGCCTTCCAGGGCGTCGACCTGCGCCAGCTCAACGAGCGGGCCTGGCAGCAACTGCGCGGCGCGAGCATCGGCTTTGTGATGCAGGACGCGTTGGGCGCGCTGGACCCGCTGCGCCGCGTCGGTGCCGAGATCGAAGAACCGTTGCACGTGCACACCGCATTGGGCCTGGAAGCGCGCCGCCTGCGGGTGCTGGAACTGCTGCGGGATGTCGGTGTGCCGGAACCGGAACTGCGCGCCAGCCAATACCCCTGGCAACTTTCCGGCGGCTTGCGCCAGCGGGCGCTGATCGCCTCGGCGATTGCCTGCAATCCGCGGCTGATCATTGCCGATGAACCCACCACCGCACTGGATGCCACGGTGCAGGCCCAGGTCATCGCCCTGCTGGAGAGCCTGCGCGGTGAAGACAATGCACTGCTGATGGTCAGCCACGACCTGTCGGTGGTCTCGCGCCTGGCCGATCGCGTGGCCGTGATGCGCCACGGGGTGATCGTGGAGGAGGGCAGCACCGAACAGGTCCTGCAAGACCCGCGTCATCCGTATACCCAACTGCTGCTGCGGGCCGCCAAGGCCGTGCACTTCCAGCCTACGCGCCGGTTGCTCACGGCGGTGGAGCCCGAGCCGGCGCCCCAGGGCGAAATACTGCTTGAAGCACGCGAGCTGTCCAAAACCTTTGTCGGCCCCGACGGCAAAACCCGCACGGTGCTGAACCAGGTGTCGCTACAGCTGCGTCGCGGCGAGACGCTGGGGGTGGTGGGCGAATCGGGTTGCGGCAAGACCACCTTGACCCGGCTGATACTCGGCCTGGAAACCGCCGATGCCGGCGAGGTGTGGATCAAGGGCCAGCGCTGGTCCGACCTCGACGCCAGGCAAAAACGCGAAGCCCGGCGTGCGGTGCAAGTGGTGTTCCAGGACCCGCTCAGCTCCTTCGACCCACGCTACACCGTGCAGCGTGTGCTGTTCGAAGCGCTGGTGGTGGCTGGCGTACCGCGTCATGCCCGGCGCGACCGTGCCCTGGAACTGCTGGAATTGGTACGCCTTGATGCCAGCGCCTTGTCGCGCCGGCCGATCGAACTTTCCGGTGGCCAGCGCCAGCGCATCGCGATTGCCCGAGCGTTGGCGTCCGAGCCGCAGATCCTGATCTGCGATGAACCGGTGTCGGCGCTCGACGTGTCGGTACAGGCACAGATTCTCGAACTGCTCGACGACCTCAAGCGCCGCCTCGGCCTGGCCTGCCTGTTCATTTCCCATGACCTCGGCGTGATCAACCACGTCAGCGAGCGCGTGCTGGTGATGAAGGCCGGTGAAGTGGTGGAGTCCGGCTCGGTACGCGCGGTGTTCGACCGTCCGGCCCATGCCTATACCCGCGCGCTGATCGATGCGATCCCGACCCTTGAAACCGACTACACGCCGATCCCGTTCTACCTGAATGTCGCGATCTGACGTATTGGAAAACGTATCTACGAAAGGAGTGCTCCTGGTGCCCAAGCAACTGCACGTGAATTTGTTTGAGATGAACTGCGTCAGCCACATCGTCCATGGTTTGTGGGTGCACCCGGACAACAACCGGCACCGTTTCAATGACCTGGACTATTGGACCGAGCTGGCGCAGTTGCTGGAATACGGCACCTTTGACGGCGTGTTCCTGGCCGATGTGATTGGCACCTATGACCGCTTTCGCGACGGCCCCGAGACCTCGCTGCGTGAGGGCATGCAGATTCCCAGCAACGACCCGCTGCTGGTGATTCCGGCGATGGCCGGGGTGACCAAGAACCTGGGTTTCGGCGCGACCTTTTCCACCACCTACGAACCGCCGTTCGCGTTTGCGCGGCGCATGAGTACCCTCGATCACCTGACCAAGGGGCGGGTGGGCTGGAACATCGTCACCTCGTATTTGCCGAATGCGGCGCGCAACTTCGGGCACGACACTGAGGTGGTTCACGATCACCGCTACGAGATCGCCGATGAATACCTCGACGTGCTGTACAAGCTTTGGGAAGGCTCCTGGGACGATGACGCGGTGATTGTCGACCGTGAGCGTCGGATCTACACCGATCCGGACAAGGTGCGCTATATCAACCACGTGGGGGAGCACTTCAAGGTTGCCGGCCCACACTTGTGCCAGCCTTCGCGGCAGCGTACGCCGGTGTTGTTTCAGGCTACGGGGTCACCGGCCGGGATCGAGTTTGCCGGGCGGCACGCCGAAGTGGTGTTTACCGGTGGTAATGATGCGCCGGCGGTGCGGGCGAATATCCAGGCAATGCGGCAGAAGGCAGTTGAGCATGATCGCGATCCGGCGGGGTTGAAGTTTATTGTGATGGCGGGGGTGATCGTTGGGCGGACCGATGAGGAGGTGAGTGCCAAGCTCGACAGTTATCGCAAGTTGGTGAGTGTCGAGGCGTCGCTGGCTCACGGGCAGTCGGCGATTGATTTGACGGCGTATCCGCGGGATACGTTGATCAGTGATCTGGTGAGTCGGCAGGTCAAGGGGTGGGAGAGTTTGAGCCGGTACAAGGCGGACTCCACTGTTGGGGCGGTATTGGCGCAGCTGGGTGGGTTTAATCGCGAGCGGTTTTTTGTCGCGGGTACGCCGACGGTGGTGGCGGACGCGATTGAGAAATGGCTGGATGAGGATGGGATCGACGGGATTAACCTGAGGCAGTATTTGTCGTTTGAGACGGCGCGGGACTTTATTGAATTTGTGGTGCCGGAGTTGCGTCGTCGGGGGCGGTTTCGTGAGCGGTACAACGAGGGGGAGACGTTGCGGGAGCGGTTGTTTGGGGCTGGGCGGGCGCGGTTGCCGGGGGACCACTTTGGGGCGCGTTATCGGGATCCGGCGGCGTTGCTGAAGCCGGCGTTGCCATTGCGGTTTACGGCGTGAGGTTTGTGTACATATCCGTTGCTGCGGTAACGGCGGCTTATGGTTCCGCTCTTACAGCGGGTCACTTTTGGCAAACGCCCGGAATGCCGGCCCAGCCAAAAGTAACCAAAAGGTCTTTGCCCCACCACTCGGTGCCTCGCCTAGGCTCGGCATGCCCGCACTCCGGCCCGGTTCCGCGGGCCGCCGCGACGGGCCATCCATGGCCCGGCGCGGCTAAATCGGCTTCCCTGCCGATTTACCCGCTCCACCGTGCCTACTTGCGGCCATCGTGGTTGACGGGGCCCGCAGATCAAGATCAAAAGCAGATCAAAAGCGAGAGCACAGCGGCCTCCCGGCCGGCTTGAGTGTTAAAAGCAAAGGCAAGATCCAGAGCGAAAGCGAAATCTGAAGCTGGTGCAGCTCTGCTTTTCTGTGGGAGCTGGCTTGCCTGCGATGCAGACAACTCGGTACATCAGGTACACCCAGTTGATGCCATCGCAGGCAAGCCAGCTCCCACATTTGGACCGTGCCCGCTTTAGCTTTTGATTGTGCTGTTGCTCTAAAACACTCAAGCCGGCCGGTAGGCCGCTGTGCTCTTGATCTGCTTTTGATCTTGATCTTCTTAGGCGCCCCGTTAAACCACGCTGGCCGAACGCAGGCTTTGGAGCGTGGGTAACCCGGCAGGACGCCGGGTTAGCCGTCCTGGGCCAGGGATGGCCCATGACGGCGGCCCACGGTCCAAAGCCGCTGTAAGAGCGGAACCAATAGCCGCCGTTACCGCAGCAACGGATATGTACTCAAACCTCACGCCCCCCAAGACCGAGCTGTTGCCTGACCAACACTTCCCACACACATTGTCGTTTTCAGCAATCCCCAAACCCTCCAATCCCCCCTGTTTACAGGCCCAAAAACCCGGCATGCCTTGTGCAATGACCCAGTTCCCGGACTTTAGGCCTGACCCATCATGCAAGAACCCGCCCCTTACCCGCGACGATCCAGCCCGTTGCTCCTTATCGGCACCGCCACACTCTGCGGCCTGCTCCTGGGCTGTGGCCAAGGCAGCTCCACCGTCACCCGCAGTGACCAACCGGTAAAGGGCGGCACCCTCGTGTACGCCACCGACCGCGAACCCACCTGCCTCGACCCCCACGTGGCCGGCGACATGCCCCAGGTGTTCGTCGCCCAGCAGTACCTCGACTCCCTGGTCTCGATGGACGCCGACGGCCGCATCGGCCCCTGGCTCGCCAAGACCTGGGAAGTCTCCCCCGACGGCCTGACCTACACCTTCCACCTGCGCAACGACGTGCACTTCACCGACGGCACCCCGTTCAACGCCGCGGCGGTCAAGGCCAACCTCGACCACATGGCCAACCCCAAGACCCAGTCCAGCACCGCAGGCGGCTACATCCGCCAATACCGCAGCACCGACGTGCTCGACGAATACACCGCAGTGGTGCACCTGGCCACGCCGTACGCGGCCTTTCTTGAAGTCCTCGCCCAAGGCTTCCTCGGCATCGAGTCCCCCACAGCCCTGCTGCGCTCGCGCGATGTGAACTGCGAAAGCCCGGTCGGCAGCGGCCCGTTCAAGGTCGTGCGCTGGGACCGGCAAAGCCAGGTCGAGCTGGTGCGCAACCCCGACTACAACTGGGCGCCACCCACCGCCAAGCACCAGGGCCCGGCCTGGCTCGACCGGATCGTCTGGAAGTTCATCCAGGAACCTTCCGTGCGCTTCGCCTCGTTGCAGGCTGGCGAGGTCGACGTGATCGAAGCGTTGCCGCCGGAATCTCACGAGGCCGCTCGACGCAACCCGGACCTGACCCTGGTGATCGCCCAACGCCCCGGCAACCCCACCAACGGCACGCTGAACATTACCCGTGCGCCGTTCGATGACGTGCGAGTGCGCGAAGCCTTCGTGCGCAGCTCCGACATCGAGGGCGCGTTGAAGAGCGTGTACTTCAACGAATTCCCCCGCGCCGGCGGGCCGCTGAGCCCTGCCACGCGCTTTTACAGCCCGGAGTTCCAGCACGCCCAGGATTACGACCCGGCCCGGGCTGCTCAGTTACTCGACCAGTCCGGCTGGACCCAGCGCGACAGCGAGGGCTACCGCACCAAGGACGGCAAGCGCCTGCAAGTTCACGTGGTGATGGGCAACCGCACGCCACCGTCGGAATACACCTTGTGGGAACAGGTGCAGGCCACCACCCGGCAGGTCGGCTTCGAGCTGATCGTCGACCAGATGAGTGACGTACAGGCCAACAAACGCCAGGCCGACTGGGACTACGACATTCGCCTCGGCTACTGGAACACCAACACCGCCGACGTGCTGCGGATCATCTTCGGCAGTGAGTTCATCAGCCCGGCGGGTGTCGGTGGTTACCACCAGAACACCGCAGGCTTCAGTGACCCGGCGTTCGACACGCTGATCCGGCAAGCCCTCACCACCCAGGACAGCGAGCAGCGCCGGGCCCTGTATTACCAGGCGCAGAAAATCGCTTCCAGCCAGTACCTGCAATTGACCACCTACCCGCAAAGCACGCGGCTGGGTATCTACAAGACCACCCAGGGCGTGCGGCTGGAGCCGTCGCTGGCGGTGACTTATCTCTATGACGCATGGGTGAACAAATGAGCGACACATCACTTGCCAACCCACGGCGCGAGCGCCTGGCCCGGCTCGGCAAACGTGCGCTGTGGCGCCTTGCCGGCGGCGTGCTGGTGCTCTGGGCGGTGGCCACGCTGACGTTCTTTGCCTTGCGTCTGATGCCCGGCGATCCGGTGCAGGCGATCCTCGGCGGCCCGAGCGGCAACCCCACCCCCGAGACCATCGCCGAAGCCACCCGCGAGTACGGCCTCGACAAACCATTGGCGGTGCAATACGCGTTGTACCTCGGGCGACTGGTGCAGGGTGACCTGGGGGTTTCCTATTCCCAGCACCTGCCGGTGACCCGAGTGCTCGCCGAGCAATCCTGGCCGACCCTGGAGCTGACCCTGACCTCGCTCGCCCTGGCCTGGATTCTGGTGCTGGCGCTGACGGTGCTGACCGCCGGCCGGCGACGCTGGGTTGCCAGCCTGGCCTCGTTGGCCGAAACCCTGGCCGCCGCGCTGCCGCACTTCTGGCTGGGGATTCTGCTGCTGGCGGTGTTTGCGTTCGGCCTGCGGCTGTTCCCGCCGGCAGGCAGTGATGGCTGGCGCACCCTGGTGTTGCCGTCGTTCGCCCTGGCGATTCCGCTGGCCGGGTTTATCGCCCAGGTCACCCGTGAATCCCTGGATTTGACCCTCGACCAACCCTTCATCCTGACCGCCCGCACCCGTGGCCTGAGTGACTTCAACGTGCGCTTCAAACACGCGTTGCGCCACGCCGTGTTGCCGGGCATCTCGCTGTCGGGCTGGGCCATCGGCGCGCTGATCAGCGGTGCCGTGGTGATCGAAGTGATTTTTTCCCGCAAGGGCCTCGGCCGCCAGTTGTACCAGGCGGTGCAGGCCCAGGACCTGCCGCTGACCATCGGCATCAGCCTGGTGGTCGCCGCCGGTTACGTGCTCGCCAATATCCTGGTCGACCTGCTGTACCTGTGGGTCGACCCTCGCCAACAGGAGCTTCCAGCATGAGTGGCCTGACCCTGGAAACACCGCTGCCCGCGCTGCGGATTCAGCGCACCACTCGCACGCTGCGCCTCGGCCCGCTGTTGGCGATTACCTTTCTGTTGCTGGTGATCGTCGCGGCGCTGGTGCCGCAGTTGTTCGCCTACAGCGACCCGCTGGCCATCGTGCCCCGCGATGCGTTTCATTCGCCGAGCCTGGGCCACTGGTTCGGCACCGATCAGTCGGGGCGGGATATTTTTTCGCGGGTGATCCATGGCACTCGCCAGTCGTTGTTCATCGGCCTGGCTGCAACGGTTATCGCCATGAGCATCGCCATCGTTCTCGGCCTGTTGGGCGGGCTGGGCGGCGCGCGGGTGGACCGCGGCGTGGGTTGGTTGCTGGAAGTGCTGTTTGCGTTTCCGAGCCTGATCCTGGCGCTGTTGTTCGTGGCGATTTTCGGCAGCGGCATCGGCCCGCTGATCGTCGCCACCGGGCTGGGCAGTGCACCGGGTTATGCGCGGATGGTCCGTGGCCAGGTGCTGGCGGTGCGCAACGCGGGCTATATCGAAGCCGCCCGCGCCCTCGGGCATCCGCCGCTGCGCATCATCCTGCGCCAGTTGCTGCCGAACGCCATGCGCCCGTTGATCGTGACCCTGACCATGGGCGTGGGCCAGGCGATTGTCTGGGCGTCGGCCCTGAGTTTTCTCGGCCTGGGCGCCCGTCCGCCGGCACCGGAGTGGGGGACCATGTTGTCCATGGGCCGCGACTTCATCGCCAACGCCTGGTGGCTGACGTTCTTCCCCGGGCTGTTCATCGTATTGACCACGCTGTCGACCACGGTCACTGGCCGTTACCTGCAACAACGCCTGGAGGGCCGTCTTTCATGAGCGACCAGAAACGCTTGATCGTTGAAGGGCTGTCCATCGAGTTTGCCGGGCAGTCGGTGGTGCGCAATCTGTCTTTCACCCTGGAGCCTGGCAAGACCCTGGCGCTGGTGGGCGAATCCGGCTCCGGTAAAAGCGTCACCGCCCGCAGCCTGATCGGCCTGGCGGGTGCGGGCGCGAAGGTTACGGCGCGCACCTTGAGCTATGACGGTGTGGATTTGCTCAGCCTGTCGGAACGCGGCTGGCGTCGTTTGCGTGGCAATGGCATCGGCTTCGTGTTGCAGGATGCACTGGTGTCCCTCGACCCGTTGCGGCCGGTGGGCAAGGAAATTCTCGAAGTGCTGGAGACCCATCGTTGGGGCGACCGTCGCAGCCGTGGCGAACGCGTCATCGAACTGCTGGATCTGGTGGGCGTACCCGAGCCGCAACTGCGTGCCCGCCAGCGCCCCGATCAACTCTCCGGCGGCCTGCGCCAGCGTGCGCTGATTGCCAGCGCACTCGCATTGAACCCCGGCCTGGTGATTGCCGATGAACCGACCACGGCGCTGGATGCCACGGTGCAGGCGCAGATCCTGCAGGTGTTGCAGCAGATCAAGGCCCGTGGCGATTCGCTGCTGATCATCAGCCATGACCTGGCAGTGGTCGCGCAATTGGCGGATGAGGTGCTGGTGCTGCGCCACGGCGAAGTGGTGGAGCAGGGGCCGATGGATCAGGTGCTGCTCAACCCGCGCCACGCCTACACCCGCTCGCTGCTGGATGCGGTGCCCGCCGAACATGCCCGGGGCACACGCCTGTCGCCGGAGCGCAGCAACGCTGTGGCGCAACCACGGCCCGGCGCGGATTCGCCGGTGCTGCTCAAGGCCTCCGGGCTGGGCAAACGGTATGTCGGCCCCGATCAACAGTCGCGTCAGGTGGTGGATAACGTCAGCTTCGAGCTGCGCGCCGGTCGCACCCTGGGCATCGTCGGTGAATCCGGCTCCGGCAAAACCACCGTGGCACGCATCGCACTCGGCTTGCTGCAACCGGATGCCGGTGAGGTGCGTTTTCTCGACCAGCCATGGGCCGCGGCAGGTACCGAGCGGGTCGAGGAAAAGACCCGCCGTGTGTATCGCCGGGATATCAGCGTGATTTATCAGGACCCGCTGAGTTCGTTCGACCCGCGCTGGACGGTGGGGCAGATCCTCAGTGATGCGCTGGACGTTGCCGGTATCGACGCCGAGCAACAGGCGGCCCGCGTGACACAGTTGCTCGACCAGGTACGCCTGGCGCCGCAATTGGCCGAGCGCCGACCGTTGCAACTGTCGGGCGGGCAGCGCCAGCGCGTGGCGATTGCCCGGGCGATTGCCAGCAACCCCAAAGTGATTATCTGCGACGAGCCGGTGTCGGCGCTGGACGTGTCGGTGCAGGCCCAGGTCCTGGATCTGCTGGCCGACCTGCAAGCCTCGCTGGGCCTGGCCTACCTGTTTATCTCCCACGACCTGGGGGTGATTCGCCACGTCAGCGACGAAGTGTTGGTGATGCGCCACGGCCAGGTGGTGGAAAGCGCCAGCGTCGAGACGTTGTTTGAATCGCCCCAGCACGAATACACCCGGCGCCTGCTGGGCGCGGTGCCACGCCTGCCCGGCAGTGGCAAGCAGTTGGTGGTGCCGGCCCTGGAGCCGGAAAACCCCGGTTGGCTGTTTGATGAATCGCGCCTGTGGAAAATCGCCATCTAGACCTGAATCAAGGAAGTGCCATGAGCAAGTTGTCTGCTGTACCCACGCCGCCGGTTGTAACGGTGGCCGAACTGAACGCCCGTGCCGACCGCATCCTGCCGCAGATTGCCGCCGGCGCTGCGCAACGTGAGCGTGACCGCCAACTGCCGTATGAGGCCGTGGCGCAGATCGCCCAGGCCGGGTTGTTTACCGTGCGGATTCCCAAGCGGTTTGGCGGCGCCGGTGGTTCGGTCAAGGACGTGATTGCCTTGCTGATTCGCATCGCCTCGGCCGACTCCAACGTGGCCCAGGCGCTGCGCCCCGGTTTCGGGTTTGTCGAAGGCCTGCTGGCGTCCCGCGCCGAGGGGGCGGAGGAGGAGCGCGAGCGTTGGTTCGGGCGCTACCTGCAAGGCGCCGTGATCGGCAATGCCGGCTGGGAAGTCGGCGGTGCCAACGGTTCGATCAGTGCGCGCATCGTGCGTGACGGCGAGCACTTTCGCGCTTGCGGCAGCAAGTACTACAGCACCGGTTCGTTGTATGCCGATTGGGTCAGCGCCGTCGCCCTGGACGAGAATGACCAGCCCGTGTCGTTCATCCTGCCGCGTGACCGCCAGGGCCTGGAGTTGCTGGATGATTTCGACGCCATGGGCCAGCGCCTGACCGCCAGTGGCACCACCCATCTGCATGATGTGCAGGTGTTGGCCAGCGAGATCCGCACCCGCACCGTCGAGGAAGGCAAGCGCACGATTGTCACGCCGTTCCTGCAAGTGTTCCTCGCGGCGGTGCAGGCCGGTATTGCGCGCAATGCGCTGAATGATGCGGTGACCTTTGCCAAGGAGCATGCGCGGCCGATCAAGCACAGCAGCGCCACGCGCTCGGTGGATGACCCGTACGTGGAACTGAGCGTGGGCGACGTTTCAGCCCGGGCCTTTACCGCCGAAGCGGTGGTGTTGCACGCGGCGGACTCCATCGACCGCGCCTGGGCTGCGGATCTTGATGCGGTGGCCGTCGACCAGGCGGCAGTGGACGTGGCCCAGGCGCAATACATCGCGGCGGAGTCGGCGCTCAAGGCCGCCGAGCTGGTGTTCGACGTGGGTGGCGCTTCCACCACCGGCCGCGCGCATAACCTGGACCGGCACTGGCGCAACGCGCGCACCGTGGCCAACCACAATCCCCGGCACTGGAAAGCCGCAGCCGTGGGCGCCTGGCAACTCAAGGGCACGCCGCCTCCGACATCGGGGCTGTTTTGAACAAAGCCCTCGACCTTTCACACCCCTTGGGCGAGGTGGGCACCGGGCATGCGCGCCGGGTGCCGATGATCATCGGCTGTGCGCTGTTCATGGAACTGATCGACGCCACGGCGGTGCTCACGGCGCTGCCGCAGATGGCCCAGGATTTCGGCGAGCCCAGCGTGCGCATGAACCTGGTGGTGTCGCTGTACCTGTTGGCGGTGGCACTGTTCGTGCCGGTCAGCGGCTGGGCGGCCGACCGGTTCGGGCCGCGTCGGGTGTTTATCAGCGCCATCGTGCTGTTCACCCTCGCGTCGGTGGCCTGTGCCTGCTCGGGCTCGCTGTTGCAACTGTCCCTGGCGCGTTTGGCCCAGGGCGCCTCGGGGGCGATGATGGTGCCGGTGGGGCAGGTGATCCTGCTGCGCTGGTCGGCGCGGGAAAACCTGCTGCGTGCCATGTCGTACCTGACGGTGGCGGCGCTGGTGGGGCCGCTGCTGGGCCCACCGTTGGGCGGGCTGTTGGTGACGGTGCTGTCGTGGCACTGGATCTTCCTGATCAACCTGCCAATCGGCGTGCTCGGGGTGATCCTGGTGCTGCGCTATATCCCGGACTATTCCGGGACGCCCGGCCAGGCATTGGACGTTCCCGGCCTGTTGCTCAGCGGTGTGGCATTGGGCGGGCTGGTGTTCGGTTTCGAGGTGCTGGGCCACGGCCTGTTGCCGCGCCAGTGGGCGTTGCTGCTGATTGGCGGCGGGCTGTTGAGTGCCTGGCTGTATGTTCTGCATGCACGGCGGACGGCGTACCCGTTGATCGATTTTTCATTGTTGAAAATCCCGACCTTCGCGGTGAGCTTCTGGGGCGGCAACCTGATGCGCATCGGCAGCGCGTCACAGCCGTTTTTGCTGGTGTTGCTGTTCCAGCTGTGTTTCGGGCTTAACCCGTTGCAGGCGGGGCTGCTGAGCGTGGCCGGTGGCGTGGGTGCGTTGCTGATGAAAATGCTGGCAGTGCGGATTGTCAGCCGCTTCGGTTTCCGGCGCACCTTGATCGGCAATGCGGTGCTCACCGGTGCAACCATCCTGGCGTGCAGCCTGTTCGAGGTATCAACGCCTTACTGGATTGTAATACTGGTGTTATTTGGCAGCGGGATCATTCGCTCGCTGCAATTCAGCACCCTGGGGGCGTTGACCTATGCCGACGTGCCACCGGAGCAATCCAGCCGCGCCAGCAGCCTGTCGGCGATGACCATTCAGTTGACGTTGAGTTTATCGGTGGGCATCGCGGCGGGGCTGCTCGGTTTGATCATGGCCGTGCGCGGGCATGCCACGGTCGAGCAGAGTGATATCGCCTGGATCATGGCGGGTGCCGGATTGCTGTGTGCCTTGTCGGGGCTGGTTTATCGCAGGCTGTCGCCCCAGGCGGGCTCGGCGATTTATGCAAAACGCGCAGAGGGAATGTGATGATTCGTGCAGCACGTATCGAGGACGCAGGTGACATTGCCTGGGTGCATATTCGCAGTTGGCAGCAGGCTTATCGTGAACTGATGCCGGCGGATTACCTGGCTTCGCTGGAGGCGACGCAGCCTCGGCGTGAAGCCTTTTGGCGGCAGTCGATTGAGCAGGGGAGCGAAGCTGTGTTTGTCGCGCAGGTCGAGGGGCGTGTGGTGGGCTGGATTGTTGTCAGCTCGAGTCGTGATGAGGATGCTGATCCAGGCGTAACCGGTGAAGTGCAGGCGGTGTATGTGCTGGCCGAGCATTGGGGAACGGGGGTGGGCAGGGCGCTGTGGCTCAGGGGGCTGGAGCATCTCGCGAGCCTGGGCCTGGAGACGGCGACGTTGTGGGTGCTGGCTGAAAACCGGCGGGCAGTGCGCTTTTACCAAAATGCAGGATGGATAGCGCAGCCCGAATCAAGCCGCACCCTTGCTCGGGGCGGTCGTGAGTTGGAGGAACTTCGCTACCAATCCCAAAAGTGACGCTGAACCTGTGGCGAGGGAGCTTGCTCCCGCTGGGCTGCGCAGCGGCCCCAAAATCCTGGGAGCGCTTCGCACTCCAGCGGGAGCAAGCTCCCTCGCCACAGGGGAATGCCGCTCTGGACGCTCTGCGTCCGCTCTTAAAATCGTGACGCAGAGCGTCACCGGATGCATTCCCACGCAGAGCGTGGGAACGATCACACTCACCATTTTTGCCTGAAAGCTGCGCGGCCACAGGCGTCATTCAGGAATGTCATTGGCCATGAGTTCGTCTTTTTCATTGTTTCGCACCTGGAATGTCCAGCACTTGCCATCGACGCCGGCGGCGTTTGTGCGGCATTTCATCGGGCATTTCAAAGGTTGGTACCTGGCTATCCTGCTGCTGCAGATCGCCGCCGTGGTGTGCTCGATTCTGATTCCCTGGGGGCTCGGGCAAATCACCCGCACCGTCAGCAATGGGCTGGAGGCAGAGCGTGCATTCGAGGTGTTGCACTGGCCCTTGACCCTGTTTGCTGTGCTGCTGGTGTGCGAGGTGTTGTTTACCCGCGCGGCGGCGGGCTGCCATATCCACGTGTTGCCGTTGCAGCGACGTACGGTGACCCACGTGGTATTTGCCTACCTGCAACAGCATTCCCACCGGTTTATCAGCAACGAGTTCGCTGGAGCCCTTGCGCACCGGGTGTCCGAAGTGACGCTTGGGGTGAACCAGACGCTGAGCATTCTGCTGTTCGACCTGATTCCGCTGCTGGTAACACTTAGCCTGGCCACGGCATTGCTATGGACCGCATCGCCGCTGTTGGCGTTGTTCATGGCCGGCTGGTCGGTGGTGTTTATCGCCATCTGTTACCTGCTGGCGCGCCGCAGTCATCCTCTGGCGCAACAGTATTCGGCAGCGCGCAGCACCAGCACCGGCAAGGTGGTGGATGCGGTCTCCAACCTGGCCAATATCCGCCTGTTTGCGCGCCATGCGTTCGAGCACAGTTACCTGGGCACCTTCCTCGACAAGGAGGTGACCGCTGCCTACCGTTCCTTGGGCTATATGGAGAAGATCCGCTGGTTCCAGACCAGTTGCGGAGTGGTGCTCAAGCTGGGCCTGTTGCTGCTCGCCCTGTACTTGTGGCGCAGCCACCGCATTGATATCGCCGCGTTTGTCATGTCCACCAGCCTGTCGCTGTTGATCATCAGTGACGTGGGCAACTTGTCGCGACGCTTTCTCGAATTCTTCGAAGCCACCGGCAATATCGCCAACGGTGTGCGCTCCCTGATCCGCCCCCATGAAGTCATCGACCAACCCGGCGCCAAGGCGCTGATGGTCAAGCGCGGCGATATCGAGTTTCGCGATGTCGGCTTCAGCTATGGCGGTGATCGTTCGATTTTCGAACACCTGAATATCGTCATCCCCGCCGGCCAGAAAGTCGGCCTGGTGGGTGCTTCGGGCTCCGGCAAGTCGACCCTGCTGAGCTTGCTCCTGCGTCTCTACGATGTGCAGCAAGGCCAGGTGCTGGTGGACGGCAAGGACGTGCGCGACGTCACCCAGCATTCGCTGCACCAGCAGATCGGCCTGATTCCCCAGGAGCCCGGCCTGTTCCACCGCAGCATTCGCGAAAACATCCATTACGGCCGCCTGGATGCCTCGATGGACGAGGTCGCCGAGGCGATCCACCGCGCCGGCGCCAGTGAATTTATCGACAGCATGGAGCACGGCTACGAATCGCTGGTGGGCGAGCGTGGGGTCAAATTGTCCGGCGGCCAGCGCCAGCGCATTGCGATTGCCCGGGTGTTGCTGAAAAACGCGCCGATCCTGGTGATGGACGAAGCCACTTCCAGCCTGGACTCGATCACCGAGCGCTTTATCCAGGACAAGCTCGACGAAATCATGGAAGACAAGACCGTGCTGGTGGTCGCGCATCGGCTGTCCACCGTGGCCCACTTGGACCGGATCCTGGTGTTCGACAATGGCCGGGTGATCGAGGACGGCAGCCACGAACAGTTGCTGCGCCAGGGCGGGCAATATGCGCGGTTGTGGAGTCGCCAGTTCAGCGATGCGCTGGATGAAGCGGTGGTGTGACCAGGCGGCGTACCGGGTACGCCGCGCAGTCAGGTTCAGATCGAGAGGTGCAGCACCCGGTCATCCTTGGCACCGGCCAGCGGGCGGCGCTTGTTGACCTTCAGCTCTCCGAGGTTGATCAGCAAGGTGCGGGTCACGTTGCGGCTCAGCCCCAGCAACTCGGCGGTGTGCACCTGGTTGTGCTGGCACAGCCGGTAGGCGGCGGTGAGCAGGCTGCGTTCCACCTGTTCGTGGAGGTTTTCTATCTGCTCCTCGAACAGCCGCTGGAAGGCCTGGTCGAGCAGGTCATGGGCGGTGGTGCTGTCTTCCTGGCGTTCGATACGCAGGTTGGACATGCGCAGGTCATCGGCCTGGATCACGCCGTCGCGGCAGATCAGCAGGGTGTGGTGGATGACGTTTTCCAGCTCGCGGATATTCCCCGGCCAACTGTAGGTGGCCAGGCGTTGCTCGGCTTCCTTGCTCAAGATGATCTCGCCATAGCCGAGGCGGCGGGTGTAGGTGTCGATGAAATACTGCACCAGCGGCAGGATGTCGCCGGGGCGATCCCGCAGCGGGCTGAGTTCCAGGTTGACCACGTTCAGGCGGTAGAACAGGTCCTCGCGGAAATGCCCGGCGTTGATGGCTTTTTCCAGCTGCACGTTGGTCGCCGCCAGCACCCGCACATTGATCGGAATGCTTTTGCGCGAACCCAGGCGCACTACTTCACGCTCCTGCAATACCCGCAGCAGCTTGACCTGGATCGACATGGGCAGGTCGCCGATTTCATCGAGGAACAGCGTGCCGCCGTTGGCTTCTTCAAACCAGCCGGCCTTGGCACCGAGGGCACCGGTGAACGCGCCTTTCTCGTGGCCGAACAGCTCGGCTTCCACCAGTGATTCGGAGAACGCACCGCAATTCACCGCCACGAATGGCTGCTCCTTGCGGCCACTGAGGTTGTGGATATGCCGTGCGACCAACTCTTTGCCGGTGCCGGTTTCACCGATGATCAGCACGCTGGCTTCGCTCGGCGCGACTTGTTGCACATGCTTGAGCAAGGCCTTGGACCTGGGGTCTTCAAACACCTGCGCGGTGGCGCGGATGGAGGTGGCAAGGGCGGGCGAGGGCGGTAGGGTCAGCAGTTGCATGGTTATCCCTTTGAATAAAAGATCAGGAATAAAACGTCGGGATGGGCGCGGTACCGTTCAGTGCCCACTCGCCCAGTTCATGAAGTTTGTAGTCCAGCGGGTCATGCAGGCTCTGGGTGCGCAAGTTGCGCCAGTGCCTGTCGAGGGCCACCGAGGCGTTGGTCGCCCGTGCGCCGGTGACCTCGAAGACCTTGCTACACAACTCCAGGCCATTGCGGCTGGCGGCGACTTTGGCGGTGGCGATGGCAATCGCCGTTTCGCCGCGTTCCTCGCTGGTCAGGGCCGAGCCCTTGGCCCATGCCGCGTCCAGCACCTGGCCTGCGCGCTCCACCAGCAGGCGGGTGCTTTGCAGCGCCACCCAGAAATCGCCGTAATGGCTGAGGATGTAAGGGTCCTGGGTGCTGTGGCTGGCGCTGGAGCGGAACCACGGGCGGGCTTCTTCCAGGGTGTATTGGCGTGCCTCTTCGAACGCGCCTTCGGCGATGCCGAGGAAGATATTCGCGAAGTGCAGTTGCGCAATCAACGGGCGCAGGCAGGCGAACGGAGTACTCAGGGGGCCCGGGTCCAGCAACAGGTCGGACTCTTCCACGCGCACGCGCTTGAAGGTCACGCTGCCGCTGTCGGTCTGGCGCTGGCCCATGTTGTTCCAGTCGTTGTGCAGGATGATCCCGCTGCGGGCGCTGGGAATCGCCGCGATCAGCAACTTGCCGCCGGCGCTTTCATCGATGGCCGAGGCGATCAGCATTTCCGAGTCGTTGGCCCCGGAGCAGAAGTTCTTCTGTCCCGAGAATTCCCGCCAGCCCGTGTGGCGCTTGACCACCGTGCGGGTGTCCAGGGGGTTCAGGGTGTTGCCCCAGAACCAGTTGTTGCTGGCCGTCAGGCTGAACCAGGTTTGCCATTGTGCGGGCGTGGCAAATAACCGGACGGTGGCGAGCATCAGGTGATGAAAGCCGAATACGTGGGCGATGGAGCTGTCGACCCGGGCGAATTCGCGCACCACCTCGAAGGTTTCCGACCAGTTGGCGTCCAGCCCGCCGAATTGCCCGGGGATGCTCAGGGACAACAGGCCGCTGCTGCGCAGTTTGTCGCGTTCGGCCTTGGGCGTACCGCCGCTGGCGTCGCGGTCGACGGCGGTGCGCGCGAACTCGGTCGCCAGGTCACGGGCAATCTCCAGTGGCCTCCTGCGGGTGCAGAGTAAGTTGACCGTCACGCGTGAATACCTCGTTGCTTAAGTCGAGAATGCTCGAGCTGATTTGTTTCAACAGGCAATGGATAGAGCAAGACCCATACCAAGTAACAATAAGCCGATAACTTGCGACTTCTTACGGGGATGCAGGCGCGGACAGTGTCGAATACGCAACTTTTGTTGGAGGGCTGTTGGGATTTGCACAGTTGCGTCCTGTGCCCGCAGGGCGGGGCTTTCGTTATGCTTTTATTGCTTGAACATATAAGTGTTTGTGGATGATTTTTGTATTGTCCGGAATCGAACATTTCACCAGCAAAGTGTTGCACTTGTGGCGATTAATAAGGGTGGCCGGCCAGTGTTTATTGAGGCTTGGACGTGGCATGAACCCTGCAAAGTTGAAAATAGAGCGCGACTATACGAATAGATGCTCCAACTAATTCGAGACCCCAGGAGTATTTAATTCATGCGGCAACTGTTTGAACCTCGCGCTCGTCGTTTTGAGTCACTGGCCACCGCGTCCAGCCTTGGCGTGCTGTTGATGTTGATACACGGCGCGGCCTTTGCCGCCCAGGCGGACCCGACCCTGGCCACGGTAGTGGTCACCGGTGCCGAAGCCACCGAAGCGCAAAAGGCCGAGAAGCAACTGTCCAAGGTGCCCGGCAAAACCGCAGTGATCGACAACCGCAAGATCGAACAGGGCCGCGCGGCGAACGCCGAGGACGTGCTGGCGTTGCAGCCGGGCGTATTCGCCCAGGCCACCAGCGGCTCGGGCGCGAACAAGATTTCGATCCGCGGTTCGGGCCTCAATACCTTCTATCAAGGCTATGTGCTGGGGATCAAATTCCTCTACGACGGCCTGCCGTTGACCGGCCCGGGCGGCACCCAGGAAGACATGCTGGACATGGCCTCCGTGGACCACACCGAGGTGCTCTATGGCGCCAACGCCTTCCGTTATTCAGCCTTGTCCCTGGGCGGCGCGATCAACTTCGTGAGCAAGACCGGCCGCACCGATCCAGGCAACTACGCGCGTTTCGAAGCCGGCAGTTTCGGCTATCGCAAGGAGCAACTGAGCACCGGCGGCGTGGACGGCGACAATGACTATTACGTCAGCATCCAGCACAACGAGCGTGACGGTTACCAGGACAACACACCGAACAAGGGGCAGGGGATCGTTGCCAACTTCGGCCACGTGTTCAGCCCGCAACTGGAGACGCGCTTCTACATTCGCTACAAGGAAGAAACCCTCAGCCAGGGCAACACCCTGACCAAATACCAGCTCAAGCACGACCCCACGAGCAACCTCGTGCCCATCGGGCGCAAGAAGGACGGCTCGACCCTGCTGGGCAGCACCACCACCTACACCTTCGACGACAATGCCAAGCTCGAAGTCGGCCTGGGCTACAACGATTACCCGCTGGACAACGGCTGGCGCTATTCGCCAACGCCACAGGAATGGCGCTCCCAGGACGTCAACCTGACCTTGCGCTACCTGCGCACCGCCGACACCTTCTTCGGCCTGCGCAGCGACAGCAGCGTGACCTTCAGCAATACGCTGGCGTACCTGGCCGATGTGAAATCCCACAGCAAGGCCACCGGCATCACCCAGCAGAAGACCAACTACACCGGCTCGCGAGACACGGTGTTTTCCCTCGGCAACGAACTGCAACTGAATGACCGCACGTGGCTGTCCACCGGGTTGTCATTGATTGATATCAAGCGCAAGGCGCAGATCGAATACAGCACCGCCACCAACACCAGCGCGTTCCCCAGTGGCGTTGAATACGACGAGACCGACGTCGCCCCGCGCATTGGCCTGCGCTATCAGTTGACTCCGGAATTCGAAGTGTTCGGCAACGTCAGCCGCTCGGTGGATCCACCGGTCACCTGGCAGCTGGGCAGCACCGGCACGCCGTACATCCGTGATGTGCGGCCGCAAAAAGCCAACACCGTGGAGTTCGGTATTCGCGGCGGCCACGGTATTTTTGACGGCAGCCTGACGGTCTACCGCTCGTGGGTGCAGAAAGAACTGCTGTCGGTAGTGGTACGCCAGGCGACGGCTACCCAGGATCAACTGGTGGCCACCTCCAACGGCAGCGCGACCATTCACCAGGGCATCGAAGCCGGCTTGAATGCGCAACTGTGGGACGGCGGCAATGGCGACACCGTGACCCTGCGCCAGGCTTACACCTTCAACGACTTCCACTACCGCAACGATGCGGTGTTCGGCGACAACCAGCTGCCGGGCCTGCCGCGCCAGGTCTACCAGGCCGAGCTGGAATATCGCCAAGGCAGTGGTTTCTATGCGCAGCTCAACGCCCGGGCGGCGTCCAGTTATTACGTCGACTTTGCCAACTCCCTGAGTGCGCCGTCCTATACGTTGTGGGGGGCCAAGGTGGGCTACGAGGCCCCGAGCAAGAAGTGGGAAGTGTTCGTCGATGCACGCAACCTGACCAACAAGCGCTATGCCACGGCCACCAACACCGCGTACGACGCCAAGGGCCAGGACTCGGCCAACTTCTATGTGGGGGATGCGTTCAACGTGACCACGGGGGTGGCGTTTCACTTCTGACCGTGACAGATCGTTCCCACGCTCCGCGTGGGAATGCCGCCTTGGACGCTCTGCGTCCGGCCGTCGATGCGAGAGGTGATGGTGACGCAGAGCGTCACGGTATGCATTCCCACGCGGAGCGTGGGAACGATCATTTCGAGGAACCTAGTTCTGCGGCCGCTGCTTGGTCGAATCCAGCTCGGCCTTTTTACCGGTGCTGATCTCGGTGATCTGCGCCGACTTGGCAATCGCGAAATCAAAGGTGTCCTGCATCTTGGCGATGGCATCGGTCGCCGTGCCGTTGAGCCCGCCGTTGGCTGCCCAGTCGAAGTTCCACACCCCGGAAAAGTTATCGGCACCGGCCACATCATGGGTTTCGATCGCGGTGAACACGTCGGGGTGGCGTTCCATGTACTGGGCCGCAGCGCTCACATCGGCGGGCACCTTGCCCGAGGCATTGCTGGCCAACTGTGAAAGCTCTTGCTTGGTAATTGCCGACTTGCCCGTTTGGCGCATGTAATCGGCGATGACCTTGCTCGACTTGGAAATATTCAACTTGTCGTCGAATACCGACGTCGAGGCTTTTTGAGTGGTCGGTCCGCCACCGGCGGGTGTTACGGTAGTAGACATCGGCGCTGCTCCCTCAATGAATTGGATGACATCGAAGCCGACGTTAGCATGGGCAATTGGCCATTTATCACCGGCTTCACAACAATTCGCAGCGGCCGGAAAATTTCACAGCGTTTCACCTGCATCCAACTTCGCCAGCAGCCTCTGGCCCCGTTCCCACAGCGCGTCCTGCTTGGATTCAGGCATCCGGTCAAGGTTCTTGTAGAGCATGGCCATGCGCTGATTGCCCCGCAGCAGGTCGCCGTGGCGCATCAGAAAGTGCCAGTAAAGCGCATTGAACGGGCAGGCATTGTCAGCGGTACTTTCCGTGACTTTGTAGGCACAGCCTCGGCAGTAGTCCGACATGCGCTTTATGTATTGGCCGCTCGCGCAATAAGGTTTGGAACCCAGGTAACCGCCATCCGCATGCATGACCATGCCCAGGGTGTTGGGCAGCTCGACCCAGTCGAAAGCGTCCATGTAGATCGCCAGGTACCACTCGCATATCTGGCTGGGCACGATGCCGGCCAGCAGGGCGAAATTGCCGGTGACCATCAGCCGCTGGATGTGATGGGCATAGGCATGTTTCAGGCTCTGGCCGATCGCCTGGCGCATGCAGTTCATTTGCGTCTCGCCCGTCCAGTAGAACTCCGGCAGCGGGCGGCTGTTGCCGAATGCATTGCCTGCGGCATAGTCGGGCATCTTCAGCCAGTACACGCCGCGTACATATTCACGCCAGCCAATCAGTTGGCGGATAAACCCTTCGCCAGCGTTCAGCCCGATGCTGCCCGACCAATAGGCCGCCTCCACATCGCTGCACAGCTGGCGCAGGTCCAGCAGGCCGATGTTCAGGGCTGCGCTGATACGGGCGTGAAACAGGAACGGCTCGTCGCTGGCCATGGCGTCCTGGTAGTCGCCGAACCCCGCCAGGCCATAGTCCAGAAAGTAGTTCCAGAGGGCCTGCGCGTCGGCGTGGGTCACGGGGTAATCGAAGGTGTCGAGGGAACCGTAGTGGCTGCTGAAGTGTTTACCTACCAGCGTCAGCACGTCCTGGGTGATCGAGTCCGAGCTGAAGCGCGCCGGGTAGGGCGCCTTGGTGCCCTTGGGCAATGCCTTGCGGTTGTCGGCATCAAAGTTCCAGGCACCGCCCACTGGCGTACCGTCACCGTTGAGCAAGAGCCCGCTCTTGCGGCGCATCTCCCGGTAGAAGTACTCCATGCGCAGTTGTTTTTTACCGCTGGCCCAAGCGGCGAACGCGTCACGGCTGCACAGGAATCGGTGGTCGGCATGCCACTGGACCGGCAAACCGCAGTCCTTCAGGGATTGCTCCAGGCGCCAGTCACCGCATTCGGTCAGGTGTATTTCCCGGGGTTGCATCAGCGATTGCCAGCGCCTTAACTCGCCGGGCACCGAGCCGGTGTTTTGCGGATCGTCCAGGGTGACGTACTGCACCCGCACGCCACGCTGCTGCAACGCCTGGGCAAAATGGCGCATGGCGCTGAAGACCAGGACGATTTTTTGCGGATGGTGGGGCACATGGCTGGCTTCCTCCATGACCTCGACCATCAAGACCGCATCGCGCTGGCTGTCCAGCCCATCCAGTGAGGCCAGGTCAAACGACAACTGGTCGCCCAGCACCAGGCACAGGTTTCGAACTGCCTTGGTCACCACGGCGCTTCCAGGGAAAATGGCGTTCGCAGTGGCTCGATAGCGCCTTCTCGCCGGCCGCACATTTCGTCATGCACGCACTGATGCACCAGGGTGCAGGGAAACGCAGGGACCGCCTGCAACACGTCACGCAAGTGATTGACGGAGCGAAAGTGCATGGGCTTCGCCGACTCGTCCAGCAGCGTGAACTGGCCGTGGTCCAGCGTTACGCGCGCCAGATAGAAACCACCTTCCAGCGACAGCAGTTCCATTTCGCGTACAGCGCCTTGGGTGGCCAGTTTGGTCAGGGCTTGCAGGTTCATGGTTCACTCCTTACCGGTCAGGGTTGTGAAGACTGGCGACGGAAGAACAACGTCACCTGGCCGACTTCCACACCCAACTTGGACATGCT
The DNA here is from genome assembly GCF_030815935.1 of Pseudomonas sp. W2I6. Lineage (NCBI taxonomy): Bacteria > Pseudomonadati > Pseudomonadota > Gammaproteobacteria > Pseudomonadales > Pseudomonadaceae > Pseudomonas > Pseudomonas sp. W2I6. The sequence goes on from NZ_JAUSXJ010000001.1 coordinate 1,511,254, forward strand.
GGAGCGGTTGATCAACGTGTCTTCGTCCATCAGGTACATCCAATCGTCGAGGCTCACTTCGTAGACGGATCCATCAACCGGCAGGTTCAGGACGTAGCGCCAGCGCAGTGCGTTGCCCGCCACTTCGCCCCTGGCCTCGCCTACCACATCACCGGCCCGTCCGCGCCAGTGGTTGGGGCCGTCCGGGGTGAGGGTCCAGACACGTTGCTGGCGAGTACCATCGCTGTATAGAAAGCGCTCATCGAGAATCAGGCTTTCACCCTCGCGGCGGCTGGCGATATTCACCTCGAAACGCTTGGCCACTTCACCCGAGCGTTTCTCGAAGATGCCCCAGGCCTTGACGGGCTTGCTGAAGAAGCTCACCAGGTCCAGTTGCGGTTGCTGGTCGGCATAGTGTTTTACATCCACGCTGCCACAACTACTCAGGCCCAACACCAGGGCCAGCGAAACCAATAGACGGGTCATTGCGGTTCTCCCCGAGAGGGCTTGATACTGCTGATACTTGTACAAAATAATAAAATTGTACAGGTATTTAGCGCATTACCAGGATGTTACCGGCTACCGGCCTGCCCATTTATGGCGGGTATATGCAGCCTCAGGGGACCAGGTGCAGATGATCGTTCCCACGCTCTGCGTGGGAATGCCGCCTCGGACGCTCCGCGTCCCGCTGGCACCGCCGGATTGACGTCTCGCGCAAGGGTGACGCGGAGCGTCACGGTATGCATTCCCACGCAGAGCGTGGGAACGATCGACAATGGGCATACGCCGGCAGCGGTATCGCCCGTTCCTACGCAGACCGTTCCCACATAGATTTCAGGTTGCTTCCAGACCTTCTCGCCGCTAACCTTCGCGGGTCGCTGCCAATTCAGCGAACGGGTGTGGTAGCCCGGCTATTTCATAGATCCCAAAACGCTCAAGGGCGTTTTTTTGTGCGGGCTGCTTTGTGGCGGCTGTGCATGGGAGGCTTCGGCCTGCCGGGTTTCTATGACCGGTCTACCACCCCGTGTACAGTCGCCTCCTTAATCGTGTGGTAGCGAGCGTGGAGGTGCTTACTCATAGAGGAGCTTCACCATGAAAAAGGTCTCGCCCAACCCGCCGCATTACTTGAACGACCAGAAATTCCACGATGCTGCCCAGCGCGCATTCAAGCACTACGACCTCAATTCAGAACCTGCCGCTTCGCCTCCGTCCTCCAACAAACTATTCTCCGTACGTGCCGGCCTCAGCACCGAAGTCGCCTTGTGTAATGCCAGCGAGATTCTTGAATCGGCGGCTGTCAGCGCCTATGACTGTGCCGAGCATCTTGATGGGGCCAGCCGCAAGCAAGTGTTGGCAGTGGTGCAATTGGTGGAGATGGCGCAGTTGTTGGTGGATGAGGCGCTGAACCGGGAGTGTCCGGTGGCCTGATCACATCCGAAATCCAACTGGCAACATAAATCCAGTGTGGGAGCGGTTGGTCAGGAGAGCGGGTTTGTCAGCAGGCTCGCGATCACTCCCACGCTGATCGTTCCCACGCTCTGCGTGGGAATGCCGCCTCGGACGCTCCGCGTCCCGCTGGCAATGCACAATGGAAGCCTTGCGCAGTGGTGACGCGGAGCGTCACGGTATGCATTCCCACGCGGAGCGTGGGAACGATCGGTCGCCCGGTTTATCAGTAGCGAATCATCACCGACTTGAGCTCGGTGTAATCCTCGATGAACGCCCCGCCAAACTCCCGTCCCACCCCCGAAGACTTGTTGCCGCCAAACGGCACCGCCGGGTCGAGCATCGTGTGCATGTTCACCCACACCGTCCCCGCGTTGATCGCCGGCACCATGCGCAGGGCCTTGCTCAGATCATTGGTCCAGAGACTGGCGCTCAGGCCGTAAGGCGTGTTGTTCATCAGTTCCAGCAGCTCATCCTCGGTGTCGTAGGGGAAAAACGTGGCGATCGGGCCGAAGGTCTCTTCGTTGAGCAGGGTGTCGTGGATCGTGTTGGCGAGAATCACGGTGGGCTCCACATAGCACCCCGGTCCGTCGATCAGCTTGCCGCCGTGGACAATCGTATTGTTCTCGGCCCGGGCCTTGGCGAAAAACCATTCGAGTTTCTGTTGGTGCTGGCGGTTGGTCACCGGGCCGAATTCGGTGCGCTCGTCCAGCGGCGAGCCGATGTTCAACCGGCCCAGGCGTTGCGCCAGTTTGTCCATGATCGACTCGATCTGCGAGCGGTGGGCGAAGAAGCGTTCGGCGGCCGCGCAGATTTGCCCGGAGTGCAGGAAGCCGGCTTCGATGATGCCGTTGACCGCTTTGTCGAGGTCCACATCCCGCAGGAATCCGGCGGAGTTTTTGCCGCCCAGTTCCAGGGTCGCCCGGGTCAACCCGGCGCCCATGGCACTGCGGCCCACGGCGATGCCGGTGGGCACCGAGCCGGTAAACGAGACCTTGTCGGTGCCCGGGTGCTCCACCAGGCCTTTGCCCACATGGCCGCCACCGGTCAACACGTTCAGCACGCCCGCCGGCAGGCCGGCGTCGATGGCCAGTTCGGCGATGCGCAGGATGGTCAGCGGGGTGAACTCGCTGGGCTTGATGATGATACTGCAGCCGGTCACCAGCGCCGAGGCGAGTTTCCAGATGGCGATCATGGTCGAGAAATTCCACGGCACGATGCCCACCACCACGCCCACCGGTTCGCGCAGGGTAAACGCGGTGTAGCGTTCGCCGGCGAAGGAGGGCAGTGACGGGGTAAGGGTCTGGCCGCTGATCTTGGTGGCCCAGCCGGCGTAGTAACGCAGGAAGTGCGCCGCCTGATCGACCTCGAAGGCCCGGGAAATCTGGATGATCTTGCCCGACTGGCAGGTTTCGATCTGCGCCAGTGCTTCGCGATGTTGCTCCAGCAGGTCGGCGAGTTTCAGCAGCACATTGCCGCGAATGGCTGGGGCGACCTGGGACCATTGACGGAAGCCACGCCGGGACGATTCCACCGCTGTGTCGATATCGGCCAGGTCCGCATCGGCAACCTGGGCGATCATCTCGCCGGTGGCCGGGTTGATCACTTCCAGAGCCTGGCCGGAATGGCTTTGGACGTACCCGCCGTCGATAAACAAGGCATGGCTTCGACGGAGGAAGGCCTGGACTTCAGGCAGCAGCGCAATATCGCTCATGGGATTTTCCTGCTCGCAAAAGCCCGAGGGTAACCAGCGCCGCCGGGCCAGGCTTGTCTGTGCCTGCCGGGCGACATGTCTGTGGCTGCCAGGCCTGTGGAAAGTGCAATCTTGGCTGTGGAAGGTGCATTTTCCGGGGGTGTCGCCCGCCCCATACTGGCCCCACATCCAGCGCCGTTCGTTGAGTTTGAACGCCAGCCGGACATCCAATAATAAGCAGGGCCGTCCATGAAAAAGCCAAACCCGCTCCTCGAAGATCTCAAGGCGATTCTGCCGACCATCGCTGCCAACGCCTTCCAGGCCGAGCAGGACCGCAAGGTTCCCGACGAGAACATTGCGCTGCTCAAGAGCATCGGCATGCACCGTGCCTTTCAACCCAAACCCTTCGGCGGCATGGAGATCTCCCTGCCGCAGTTTGCCGACTGCATCGCGTTGCTGGCCGGCGCCTGTGCCAGCACCGCCTGGGCCATGAGCCTGTTGTGCACTCACAGCCATCAACTGGCGTTGTTTCCCGCCAAGTTGCAGCAGGAAGTCTGGGGCGATAACCCGAATGCCACCGCCAGCAGCAGCATCGCGCCGTTTGGCCGCACTGAAGAAGTTGAGGGCGGTGTGCTGTTCAGCGGTGAAATGGGCTGGAGCAGCGGTTGCGATCATGCCGAGTGGGCGATTGTCGGCTTCCGCCGTAAAAACGCCGAGGGCACCCAGGACTATTGCTTCGCGGTACTGCCGCGCAGCGACTATCAGATTCGCGATGACTGGTTCGCCGCCGGCATGAAAGGCAGCGGCACCAAGACCCTGATCATCGACAACGTGCGGGTGCCAGAACACCGCATCCAGAAAGCCAAGGACATGATGGAAGGCAAGTCCGCCGGCTTCGGTCTGTACCCCGACAGCAAGATTTTCTACTCGCCGTACCGGCCGTATTTCGCCAGCGGTTTCTCCACCGTGAGCCTGGGCGTGGCCGAGCGCATGCTCGAAGTATTCCGCGAAAAAACCAGGACCCGCGTACGTGCCTACACCGGCGCGGCAGTGGGGGCGGCGACTCCGGCGTTGATGCGCCTGGCCGAGTCGACCCACCAGGTGGCCGCCGCCCGGGCGTTCCTGGAAAAGACCTGGCAGGAACACGCCGAACACAGCGAACAGCACCGTTACCCGAGCCGCGAGACCCTGGCGTTCTGGCGTACCAACCAGGCGTACGCCACCAAGATGTGCATCCAGGCGGTGGACCGCTTGTTCGAGGCCGCCGGTGGCAATGCGTGGTTCGAGCACAACGAGATGCAGCGTCTGTTCCGCGATTCCCATATGACCGGCGCCCATGCGTACACCGATTACGACGTGTGCGCGCAGATCCTGGGGCGTGAGCTGATGGGGCTCGAGCCTGATCCGAGCATGATTTGACGCCGCCCCGGCCATCACAACCATCAGGACTGCGCGTTGATGCAGTCCGGGAGTCTTGCATGTCTGATAACAGTTTCGACCCACGGGCCTTTCGCCGGGCCCTGGGCAACTTTGCCACCGGTGTCACGGTGGTCACTGCCGCTGATGCCAGCGGGCGCAAAGTGGGTGTCACCGCCAACAGCTTCAACTCGGTGTCCCTGGACCCGCCGCTGGTGCTGTGGAGCATCGACAAACGCTCCAACAGCCACGAGGTGTTCGAGCAGGCCAGCCATTTTGCGGTCAACGTGCTGGCGGCCGACCAGATCCACCTGTCGAACAACTTCGCCCGGCCCAGGGACGATCGCTTTGCCGAAATCGAATTCGAGCCCGGGGAGGGCGGTTCGCCGGTCTTCGCTGATTGCTCGGCGCGGTTTCACTGCGAGAAGTACCAGCAGGTGGATGGTGGCGATCACTGGATCATGATTGGCAAGGTGGTGGCTTTCGATGATTTTGGTCGTGCGCCGTTGCTCTATCACCAGGGGGCGTATGCGCGGATCGAGGAGCGGCAACCGTAGGGCGAACACCTCTATCGAAGGCTGAAGCAGGTTCAATGTGGGAGCGGGCTTGCTCGCGAATGCGGAGTGTCAGCCAATACATCTGGCGACTGACATACCGCTTTCGCGAGCAAGCCCGCTCCCACATGTGATCTCGGTAGCTCATTGCATCTGTGTTAGAACGGCACGGCCACGGTGACTTGGCTATAGAGATTGGTGCCATTGCCACCCACCTGGTTGCCGCCGTTGCTCTCATCCTTGTTGGGCTTGTACAAACCCAGCAGCGGCGTGACGATCAGGTGTTCGTTCACCGCCCACTCCGCGTACAGGTCCAGTTCGCGCCCATCGAGGTTGAGCATGCCGCCCTTGCTCAACGTCTTGTAGTCGAAGAACAGCGCGCCCAGGGTGACGCTGTCCAGCGGCTTGACCTTCAACGCCACATGCTGCACCTCAGTATTGGTATTGAACGGCCCCGAATAATTGCCGGCCACCTCGCCCTGCACCCAGGTGCCGTAGCCACGGTTGAAGCCCGAAAACATCGCATCCCAGTTTTTCGAATAGCGGCTGTAGCGGTAGGTCAGGTCCGGCGACCACGGCAGCGCGGCGAAGGTATAACCGCCTTCGGTGTACCAGGCCTTTTCCGGGCCGGCGTCCTTGTCCTGCCAGGCGTATTCAAAGGAAAAGTGCGCGTTCTCGACCCCGGCATTACCGGCGCCCCGCAGGCTGTAGATGTTCATCCCGGCGCGCTGTTTTTGCAGGTCATTGGCATAACGGTCGTCGACGCTGATGCCGTGGATATAGGTCAACCCCAGGGTGCCGGGCGCGGCGGTGTAGTCCAGGGTGCCGGCCGCCATTTCAGTGTTGGCCTGCGCGCGGTTGTCGGACTTGATCCACATTACGCTGCCATGCACGCCGTCCTTGCCACCCAGGCGTAGCACCGCGGTTTGATCGAAGGCATGCCGAGCGGCGATGTAGTAGGCGCCGCCCCGGTTGAACTTGCCGTCATCCACGCCCTTGCCGAAGTTCGGGCCGTCATCGTTGATGATGAAACCGTCGCCGAGCATGATGACCTGGCGGCCGAACGACAGGTCCACACCCTCCTTGCCCAGTGCCGGAAACAGTTCCCCCGAGCGCCAGCCGGCGAAGGCTTCGTCGAACTTGGTGGTGCGCTCGCTGCCGGTGGTCACGCCCGACGCATCGCCATCACCCCAGGTGCCCGAGCTGACCAGGTTGGCCGTGCCATACACGCTGCCCAGGGCGCCGAAGCGCTGGTCGACGCTCAAGCCATACTTGATAAAACCTTCACGCCAGGTGGAACCGCCGGTGGTGCCGTCGTAGTTCTTGCGGCTGTTGAACATCCCGTACACCGCCAGGAAGTTGCCGGTGACCTGAGTGTCGTCATCGGCATACAGCTCGAACGCCTGGGCCGATGAGTCGATGATCATCAGCGCGATGCCCAGGCTGATGGCCCTGTACAGGTGACGGGTTTGTTGTGTGTGCTGCATTGTTATAGTCCCCAACAAGGTGAATTGAGGGAGCATTAGGGCGAGCGCCACCGGGCCAAGTCTTTCCCCTGCGTGCCAGGAAATTGTCCCAGGCCGCCAGTGGCGCAGCAGTGGCAGGCAGCAACAAAACCGGCGGCAGCCAGGAGCAAGACGATCAGCCAGGGCGGGCGCAGAGTGCCAATACTTCTAAAAATCCGCTTCTTGAGGATCTGCACCATGTCGATCAACGACCGGCTCACCGAACATTTGAAACGCGGCACGGTGGGCTTTCCAACCGCGCTGGCGAGCACCATTGGCTTGATCATGGCCAGCCCGGTGATCCTCACCGCGACCATGGGGTTTGGCATCGGCGGCAGCGCCTTTGCGGTGGCGATGTTGATCGCGGTGGTGATGATGCTGGCCCAGGCGACCACCTTCGCCGAAGCCGCCTCGATCCTGCCCACCACCGGCTCGGTCTACGACTACATCAATTGCGGCATGGGCCGGTTCTTTGCGATCACCGGCACCTTGTCGGCGTACCTGATCGTGCATGTGTTTGCCGGTACCGCCGAAACCATCCTCTCCGGCGTGATGGCGCTGGTGAACTTCGAGCACCTCAACACCCTGGCGGAATCCGCCGGCGGTTCGTGGTTGCTGGGAGTGGGCTTCGTGATTGTGTTCGGGGTGCTCAATGCGTTTGGCGTCAGCGCGTTTGGCCGGGCCGAGATCATCCTCACGTTCGGCATGTGGACCACCTTGATGGTGTTTGGCGTGCTGGGCCTGATCGCAGCCCCGGCGGTGCAGTTGGACGGCTGGTTCGGTGAATCCCTGGTCGGTACCGACCTGATTACCATCCTCTCGCTGGTGGGCATGGCGATGTTCATGTTCGTCGGCTGCGAATTCGTCACGCCGCTGGCGCCGGACCTGCGCAACTCGGCCAAGGTGATGCCCAAGGCCATGGTGCTGGGACTGCTGGGGGTGGCCACGTGCATGTTCATCTATGGCGCGGCCATGAAACGCCAGGTGGAAAACGTATTGATCGACGCGGCGGGCGGCGTGCACCTGCTGGATACGCCGATGGCCATCCCGAAATTCGCCGAGCAGGTGATGGGCAGCATCGGCCCGATGTGGCTGGGCATCGGCTTCCTGTTTGCCGGTGCTGCGACCATCAACACCTTGATGGCCGGTGTGCCACGGATCCTGTACGGCATGGCCGTCGACGGCGCGTTGCCCAAGGTCTTCACCTACCTGCACCCGCGCTTCAAGACACCGTTGCTGTGCATTCTGGTGGCGATGCTGATTCCGTGCCTGCACGCGCTGTACCTGGGCGGCAACACCGACAACATCATGCACCTGGTGCTGGCGGCCGTGTGTGCCTGGAGCTTTGCTTATCTGCTGGTGACGCTGTCGGTGGTGATCCTGCGGATTCGCCGTCCGGATCTGCCTCGCGCCTACCGTTCGCCGTTCTTTCCGCTACCGCAGATTCTGTCGAGCATCGGCATCCTGCTGGGCATGTGGTTTATCACCCCGCCGGGCATGAACCCCGCCGACATCTACATTCCCTTTGGCGTGATGCTCGGGTGCACGGCGGCGTACGCGTTGTTCTGGACGCTGGTTGTGCAGAAGGTCAATCCATTCAAGCCCGCCTCGGTGGAAGAGGTGTTGGCCAAGGAGTTCGCCCATGAGCCGGGTCAGCCGCACAACGGGTATATCAGCCATGCTGCAAAAACTGTCTGAGCTGTTCAGCGCCCGGCGCGCGCCTGCCGGGTATCGACCCGGCGTTACGCTGGAACACCTGCGGCGTAACCTCGGCCTGGCCGGTTATGAGGTGTGTGGACCGACGACGGCCCGGGTTTCCCTGGACAATCTCGGGCTGCAACTGGAGATCGTCGAGCGCACCGAGTCGCAGCTGTTGATGCACCTGGTGATGACTGAATTCGTACTGCGCATCCCTGCCTCGCAGCAGGGCACGGCGAGCTTCGAACTGCACCACACCGGGGCCGTTCGACGCACCGGAATCCGCTGTCGACAGCGGTCGGGCGACAAGGAGGTTTCAGGCATTTTGCACACACAATTGCAGGAGGGCAGCGCCTTGCATCGCGCCTTGATGCCGCTGGACTTCAAGCGCCTGCGCATCGACCTGGTGGATCACCAGTGGTGTGTGCGGCTTGAGCATATGGGCGGCAGCGAGGTGGTCAACCGCATGCCGGCGTTCCGTCGCTACATCGCCTTGAGCAGTGCGCAACGCGCCTGGCTGCTGGACGCCTTGAACGGTTTCCAGCGCGCCTTGCAGGCCCACTGACCGCAGTATTTGGCATCAATAGTGCAACCACCTTGGCAGACACGTACTTGTTGCGCGCATATAGATAACATGTTAACTATTGCCCGACAAAAACAAAAAGCCAAGGTGGAAACAACCATGAGCATGCAACAGATTGGGCAAGACGGGCTGGACCTCTGGACCCGGGATCTGCGCGCGGTTTGCGGTCACTTCGACACAGAACTGGCCTTCAACCGCTCGCTGTTCATCGGCAGCATCAGCACCTTTTCCCGCGGCGGTTTGCCCCTGGCCAGCCTGCGCACCAACGCCGGCCTGATCAAGCGCCCCAAGGCCCGCGCCGACCACGATGACGACCAACACTGCTTCCTCGTCAGCCAGCGCAGCGGCTACTGCCAGATCACCCAAAACGGCCAGAGCTTCCAGCTTGCCCCCGGCGAACTGTTATTGATGGACTCGGTGGGCTCCATCGACATCACCCCGTTCGGGCTCATCGAACACGCGTCCCTGTCCTTGTCCCGCGCAGAGGTGTGCAAACAGTTCGGCAACCAGCCCAAGACCTTCGGCAAAATCTCCTCGAGCAAAGCCTGCGGGCGCATGTTGCATGTGTTGATGGATCAACTGTGCAAAGACGCACTGAACGGCGAAGGCGCGGTCGGGGAAGGGCAGGCGTTGCAGTCGGCGTTTGTCTCGCTGCTGGGGTCGGCGTTTGAGCAGGAAGACGATGAGCGCGATGATTGTGGCGGGTTGCAGGGCAGCAATCTGCGCAGCTATGTGCAGAAGGTGATTGATGAGTCATTGACCCAGCCAGGGCTTAGCCCGGTGGGGTTGGCGAGTCGGTTGAATATCTCGGTGCGGCATTTGTACCGGTTGTTTGAGGAACAGGATGACAGCGTGTGCCGGTATATCCAGCGGGCGCGGTTGAAGCGCAGTGCGGATGATCTGACCAACCCGTTTTTGCGCAGTGAGTCGATTACGTCGATTGCGTATAAGTGGGGGTTTACGGATTCGGCGCACTTTAGTCGCTCGTTCAAGAAGCAGTTTGAAGTGTCGCCGAAGGATTTTCGGGCTGGGCGGTTGCAGCAGGTGGGGTAGGGGAGGAAGAAGGGGCTTTCCGAGCACCTTCTTTATTATAAATATCTTAAGAGATCGAAGTTATTCGCCTCTTTGGCTCAAAAGCGCGTCAATGTGCTCCAGCCACAATTTCCCGCTTTTCCAATCGTGAGGATAATAGTAGCCACAGCCAATATCTGAGAACAAAAGATGCTGTAACGCTTGCTCCGTCTTGTTGGCATGTAAAAGAGCTTTTAACTCGAGGTGTGCAGCTTTAAAAGTTTCTGCTGAGGATTCAGCTATAAAGCTGAGAATCACATTGTCCGCACTATCAAACTCATCAACCCAATCTTGATTGAAGTAACCCGCGAGAAGTTGCTGCAGTTGTGAATAATCGTTATTCATGGATTCGGATATCCGGTCTGAATTCTATAGCCATCGGGCATGTTTTTATCTTTGAACAAAATCAGGTAAATCTCCCGTCCGGGGACGGTTTTTTTTGCACCTCGCTTCAGGCTAGTTCCAACTGGCTGAGGAGACTTTTGAGTAATAACAATTTTTTTGTCTTTTCCTTTAATAAACGAATTTATTTTAGTTTTGTTGCTTGCTATCACGCTTGATATTGCTGACTCGGCTGTCGCGCGATCAGGGAAGGTAGATGCCGTGGGCACATGAGGCTCATTTTTAAGACGTGTTGCCAGTTGTTGGTCAGTTCTACCAATGTGCTTTTGCATCAAATGTCCTCCGGCAGCTTCGTGAGCAGCTAAACCTCCACCAGGAACAATTTCGCTGTAAGGCCCATCGGCGACTATTTGGCCTGGGCAGGCTGTAGCTTTACAGCTCAACCCCAGCGGATCCACCCACCCCGTCGGGTTGGGCACGTATTGATATCCGTTCAGCCCACCCGCGAGCTTCACGGGATCGGGCGTCAGGTAGCGGCCAATATCCGGATTGTAGTAGCGATGTCGGTTGTAGTGCAGCCCGCTTTCCGGGTCGAAGTACTGGCCCTGGAAGCGCAGCGGGTTGGTAACGGTGTTGACGTCCAGCTTCGCGATTTGGCCGTAGGCGCGGTAGTGCGCTGACCAGACAATTTCGCCGTCCGGCGCGGTGAGTTCTTGTGGGGTGCCCAGGTGGTCGAGTTGGTAGTGGAAGGGTTTTGCGTCTTCCGGGCCGTAGCCTTTCAGCAGCGCTAACGGGCGAAAACTGTTGGGTTCGTAGAGGTAGCTCTGGTGGTGATCAGCACTGTGTTCGGCAATCAGCGTGTCGCCTTGCCAGAAGAACTCGGTGGTTTGGCTTTTTATCGTTTTGGCGATACGCCGACCAAACGGGTCGTAGCGATAACTGGCCTGGGTGCCGTCCGGTTGGGTGACGCTGATCAGGCGATGCTGACAGTCGTAACTGTATTCGGTAACTAACTGCTGCGCCCGACCCGGGCGTTCCCGCAGAAGGTTGCCGAAGGCGTCGTAGTCGTAATGGCGGTCACCTTGCATCAACAGGCGATTGCCTTTGACGACGCTCGGACCGACGCGGTCTTGCATCAGCAGGTTGCCCGCCGGGTCGTGGACGAAGCGTTCCTGCAGGTCGTGCGAGTGGTTGGCGCGGGTCAGGCGGTCGAGCGGGTCGTAGTGGTAGTCGTGTTGGCCTTTGCGGGTGTCGAGGATGCGGGTCAGGTTGCCGCGTTTGTCGTAGTTGTATTGGCGGCGCTGGTGGCGTTGTTCCTGTTGGGTGATGGCGTGGGCGTGCAGGCGGCCCTGGTCGTCATAGTGGTAGTGGCTGAGGAGTTGGCCCTGCTGGCGTTGGTGTTCGCGGCCGGATTTGAACAGGTGCGAGGTGAGCAGGTTACCGTTGAGTTCGACGGTGGCGAGGTCGCCGCCTTTGTCGTGGTGAAAGGTGAGGCGGTTGTTATCCGGAAGGCGTAGTTTTTCGAGTTGGCCGCATTCGTCGTAGCCATAGCGCAAGGTGCCCCAGCCCTGGTGTTCGGCGGTGAGGCGGTTTTGCAGGTCGTATTCGTAATGCAGCGGCCAATGACAGTCGTCGACGCTGAGGAGATTGCCGAGGCGATCGTAGGTGTAATCAACCGTGCTGCAGTCGGGCAGGGTTTTTCTTACCAGGCGACCGGCGCTGTCCCGCTGATAGCCAGTAACCAGACGACTGCCATCGTCGCCGTACTCGGTCTTTTCCAGCAGATGCCCGGCGAGGTCGTAGACATAGGCGGTGCGGCGACCATCAAACCCGGTTTCCTGCTGGATCAGGCCGTTGGCGTGGTACTCAAGTCGATAGGTCTCTCCGACTTCGTTTTCAATCTCGGTCAGTAACAGCCGAACATTGTCATAACGGTATTTAAGCTGCGTGCCGTCCGGATTAATCCGACGGCTGATCAGGTGCAAACCATCGCCGTATTCGTAGCGGGTGACGCGGCCCAACTCGTCGCGCGCAGCAGTGATTTTTCCGTACGGGTTGTAGCTGAATTCGCGTGTGGCACCTTCAGGCTGAATCACCTTCAGCAAACGACCCACGGCGTCCCACTGATACTGGGTCAGTGCACCATGCTCATCCTCGCAAGCAACCTGCCGCCCCAGCTCGTCATAGCGATAACGCCGCACACCGCCATTCGCCAGTTTTTCCTCAATGAGCTGGCCGCGTTCGTTCCAGATCAGCCGCTGACTGCTGTTGTCCGGATACCAGACGCCGCTGAGCTTTCCGTGTTGGGTGTAGGTGTATTCGGTGTAATTGCCGTCCGGATCAGTCTTACGGGTGATATCGCCTTGATCGTTACGCTGGTATTTCCACACCGCGTCACCACGGCGCACAACCCGTACGAACCCGTTGTCATGCTCGTAGGACGTCGGCGCATCGTCCCCGGGAAACAGCGCAATCAACCGACCGGCTTCGTCGTACTGATAGGCCGTCACCGCCCCCAGCGGATCCTGCTCGACCGTCAGCCGGCCTTTTTCGTCGTAGGATTTGAAGTGCTGCGCGCCGTCCGGATCGATCCGCTGCACCAGCCGTGCGCGCTGGTCGTGTACGTAGACTTCCTGGCTGCCATCGGCGTTGTGCACGGTGACCGTGCCGTTGTCGTCCCACACATACCGCGTGTCCATCTGCGAAAAGCTGGCCCAGTGCCGGACACATCGCGCTGCCTTGCCAGACCGTTCCCACTCCCAGAAGAAACTCGCCCCACCGGCCAGCTCGCGCTCCAGGATCACCTGCTGATCGTCGTACCGATAACGCTCGCTTTCGCCGACAGCGTTGGTCGCTTCAATCAATCGCCAAGCGTCGTCATACCTGTAGGAAACAACGTTCTGTTCGGTAACCCAGTCCAGTTCCCGCTGCACCTGATAGTCGACGGCAACGATATGTCGGCGGTCATACCGCAGCAGCAATCCTTGACCAACGCCGTTATCAATCCGCTGAATCCGCCCGGAATAGTCACGGGAAATACGCAGCCGGTTGTCATACGCATCGCTGATCGCCGTCAGCACACCGTCACGGAAGTGGTAGAAAAGCGACGCCTGAGCCAGCACCCATTCATCCGGCAAAGCACCCCGATAAATCGCCGCTTCCGCCAGGCTATTGGTGATCGCCGGCCGTGCAGCAGAGGGCAGGGGAAAGGTGGTGCTGCGGTTTTCGTGATCGGTCCACACCACCGATCCGCCGCTCACCACCAAGCGCTGAGCCAGCGAATGACTCCAGCCAAACCCCAACCCGCAATCCACTTCCACGGCACTGCTGCGATACAACCGCGTCCAGGCAAACGGCAGCACACCCTCCAACGAGCCGTCTGTGAGGGTCAGCAGTTCCTCACCAGTAACCATCGAAACCGGGCAGCCATTGGTACAGGTATTCGCCGAACAGACCGAAGCATCCCCATTGGGGTTTTTCGCCGAAGCCGGGGCATCATCCACATGTTCTTGCTTCACCAGCGCCGTGCGCGCCGTCTTCGGCTCCCGCACCATCGGTGCCGGATTGGAAATCTCGTCCACGCCAGCCTTCAACGGCACCGCCGCAGCCTTCACCGGTACTGCCTGACTCTGAAGCGATAACGGCTTAAGCACCTCCGCATGCCTATCCAACGGGGCCGTACCGCCCAGCTTGGCAATCTGCTCCAACCACTCCCGTGCCCGCTCGGACCTGACCTTGCCCAGCACCTGCGCGCCCAGCCGTACCGCCACACCCATACCGCCGGTAGCCCACAGCAACAGCAGGTTGAGCAACACCTCGGTGGTGATTTCCCCGAGCAACTCAAACATGTAATGCGGCGGCAGCATGCGCATCCAACTGACCATCGCGGACAGGTAGATGAACAGCAGCGGCTCGTCGCTGAGAATCAACAATCCTTTGGCAATCGCCTCATGACTGAGCTTCAGGAGCGCTCCAAGCTCGGCTTGGGAGAGGTACTGCAGGAGCTTTTCGCTGTTGGGCTTGATGTCTGCCAACCACTGGTACAGCTGCGCAATACCGTCCCAGAGGCCGTAAAGCACGTTTTCAAAGCCCCGCGCATAAGCCAGTTGCAGCGAGGTGTAGCGCTCGCCATAACCCGCCTTGGCATAGCTCTCCCATATCGGCTTGAACGTGCTCGTCCACTGACCGCGCAAGTTGCCTTCCAGCGAGCTGATCTCGGACTGATAGGAGGCATACAGTGCCTTGATGTGATCCCTGGAAACGTTGGGGTAAAAGCTGACTCGATACTGCCGGTCGACGGTGCAATCGGTGACTTCGAGGATGCCGCTGGGGCCGATGGTTTTATGGATGGGGTCGCCGAGGGCGCCACCGTCTTGCGCGACTTCCTGCAGCATCACCGGCGTATTACCGATGGGCACGAACCGCGTGCTCTGGAACATATGCACCAGGGTCAACGGTGAGTTGGCCTTGCAGGTCGCGACGGTGCTGGCGGGATACAGGGAACGGGTGATGGGCGCGACCAGCGAAACCTCGTCGCCGACCTTGAACACCTGCTCGACATCCAGTGCCGAAAAGCTCCAGAAGCTCTCGGCCCACGCGTCGTAGGTGTTCAGGCAATGTGTGAAGTCGTTAAGAACCCCATCGACGTCGCGCGTCTTCGGGTCCATCGCCGCCACGACCAGAAAGCCTATGGCGGGATTCAAGAGGCAGCCCCATCGGGCAGGGCATTAATCGAAAAAAACATCGGCGTTCCCTCGCGCTGTGTGATCAGGCGAGGGACTTTGCAGAGGTTCTCAGGGCAGGGGAGTAGAGGTTATCCGGCAGTTCAGTAGGACTTTTCGTTAAACCTCCGGCAAGGTCGAGCCGCCATCCACCACCAGCGTTTGCCCAGTGATATAGCCCGCCAGGTCCGATGCCAGGAACAGCATTGCCCCGGCAATATCCGACGGTGCGCCCAGCCGTCCCAGTGGCACCCGGCTGGCGATCTGTGCATTTACCTGGTCATCCCCCAGGTTGCCCATGGCCGGGGTTGCGATCATGCCGGGCTCCACACCGTTGACTCGCACATTCAAACCGGCCAGTTCCAGCGCCGCATTGCGAATGAACCCGTTGACCCCGGCCTTCGACGCCGCATAGTGACTCAACCCCGGAAACGCAACCCGGGGACCTGTGACAGACGACGTAACCAGCACGCAGCCCCGACCCTGACGGCGGAACATCGGCAGCGCCGCCTGGGTCAGCCAGAACAACGCCGAGAGGTTGACCGCCAAGGTACGGCCGAGCATCGCCGGAGTGATCTCGGCAAAGGGCGTCAGCGGAAAATACCCGGCGTTATGCACCAGAATATCCAGCCGCCCCCAGTCGTGTTCCACCCCTGCAATCAGCTCGAAAACCGCAGCCGCATCCGCCAGATCCACCGTCACCGCTTCCACCTGGCAGCCGCGCCCGCACAGCTCCAGCGCGAGCGCCTCTGCCAGTTGCAGGTCAGCGATCATCACCCGCGCGCCCCGCAGGGCAAACGCTTCGACGATGGCCCGACCAATACCCTGGGCGCCACCCGTTACCAATACGTTGCGACCAGTGAAATCCAGGTCTTCATTCATGACGCTGCTCCATACGCGCATAGGCCAGCGTCGGCACATCGACGATGCTTGAGCCTCCGTCCGCCACCAGCGTCGCACCCGTAATGATCGACGCGTCACTGGATGCCAGGAAGCGGCACACCCTGGCGATTTCTTCAGCGCTGGCCGGCCGGCGCAACGGCACGTCGGCGCACACCCGGTCATAGGCGTGTTGCAGCGTTTCGCCATAAAAGTCCATCAACGGCTGCATCTCCTCATCCGCCATCGGCGTGCGCACCCAGCCGGGGCACACCGCGTTCACCCGCACCCCGCGCGGGCCGTAATCCCGCGCCAGCGAGCGATTGAGCCCGAGCAAGGCATGCTTGGCCGTGGTGTAGCCGCATACTTCAGGCCCTGCGGCCAGGGAGGCAATCGAGCCCATCAACACGATGTTGCCGGCGCTTTCCAGCAGCAGCGGCAAACACGCCCGCGCACTGTAGAAGGCGCTGTCGAGGTTGCTGCGCAGCGCCGCTTCCCAGGTCTGCGGGCTGGTGTCGGTGGCGCTGCCCACGCCATGGCCGCCCGCACAGGCCAGCAGCACGTCGATCCGCCCATAGTGCTGGCGAATCTGCGCAATAAAACCCTCCCAGGTCTGCGGGCAGGCCGCATCACCCACCAACACCAACCCCCCGGTTTCCCGCGCGACCTGCTCCAGCGGCTCGCAACGACGGCCGATCAGTACCAACTGCGCACCCTCGGCGGCGTACAGCCGGGCGCACGCAGCACCGATGCCCGTGCCGGCCCCGGTGATCACGATCGTGCGCGGCTCAGTCATCAGGATGCTCCGTGCGATTGAGCACCTGGCAGTAGGAGCTGATGGGAAAGTTCGATAGCTCATCGAAGGAGGCGTCGGCATAGCCAAAGATCTTGCCGTCGCTGCGGTGTTGCTGCAGGTCGATCAGCACCAGGCCGAGGGTGGGGATGATTTTTTCGCGCCAGACGAACAGGTAGAGCTGGTCGGCGATCTTGTAGTAATCGCAGCGGTCGGTGTCGCACAGGCCTTGCTCGACACCCTTGAGGCATTGCCAGGCGTAGAACTGGTGGTTGAGGTAGATGTGCTCGTAGACCTCGCTCGGGCTGTAGCGATACTGGTTGCGCAGGCCGATCAGGTCGGTGGTTGGTGCGTGGGGGCATTGGCCTGGCTGCCACGGGCGGTCGAGGCTGCCGTGGAGGAATTCCACTTCCACCGAAGTCAGCGGCTTGCCGGCAAGGGCGCGGCTGTAGAGGCCTTCGCGGGTTTGTTCCTGGGTGGGCATGCGCCCGAGCACAGCGGTGAACGAAGCGCTGGCGGTGTCGAGCACCAGGCTGACCGACCAGGCCTGCGTGCCTTCGCGCTTGATGAAATCCACCAGGTACAGGCCGGGGCGCACCGAGGTCGCACGGTAGGTGGCGCTGCCGCTGGAGTGACCGTCGGCTGCAACCCAGGAGAGCCTGTCGCGCTCGAAACGGTGCTCGATCTGCCAGCCATTGGCGAAGTGCAGGGTGAAAGCCTTGCCGCTCAGGTCGGCCAGGTTCGGCAGGATAAATGCCTCTGGGGCGAAGCCGTCGGCCAGGGCGCCCACGGTGATCCAGTCAGAAGGGGTGGTCATTTGCGAAGCTCCGGTTGGGTGGGTGAACACCACGAATCATCGCGCCCGGGAGCAGGCGCGGGTATCAACCGGATGGTTGAGGCGAACTACAGGAAAAGACTTCCCACCAGCTCGGTGCGACTGCTGACGCCGGTCTTGCGAAACAGGTTGATCAGGTGGGTCTTGATGGTGGGCAGGCCGACGTCCAGTTCCTGGGCCAGCTGTTTATTGCTGGCGCCCTGGCGCAACAGCAGGGCGATCTGGCGCTCCTTGGGTGTGAGACCGGCCAATGCATCTTCAGTGGGCTGCATGTTGGCCACCGCCAGTTGCAGCAAGGTTTGCAGGGCGTTCAGTTGGGCCAGTTGCTCGCCGGTGAAAGCGCCCTGGTCGGCGGTGCGCAACAGCGAAATCGCCGCCTGGGGCTGGCCGGCCCGCTGGGCGAAAATCTCCACCACATCGACCACGCCATAGCGCCGCAGAAAATCCCCATAGCGCCGGGTATCCCGCGCCGGCTGGCGAGCCATGGCAACGCCCAGCGGCACCACCGCCAGGCCACTGGACAGGCAGTTGCGCGGTTGCAACGGGTCGAATTGGCGGTAGTTGTCGAGGTAGTCGCGGTGCATTTCGCCGCTCATGCCGTGCAACTGGAAATCCCGGGCTTGCAGCTGGCGGTCGACGCAATAGAACGCGGCCTGGCTGACCGGAATCAAGCGGGTGAAAGCCTGCAGGCACTGGCCGGCGACTTCGTGGGCGGGGAGAGCGTGCATGGGTGGGCACCTGCGCCAAAAGGCTGCCGACGGGTGCCGGCAGCCGGGGCTATCACACCACGGCGAAGTAGTGTTTGACGAAACTTTCGCTGACCACTTCCCACAGCACCGGGGTGCCCTTGGTCACGAACCAGCTGTCACCGGCCTTGTAGCGGGTGCTCTGGCCGGTGGATTCGTCGGTGAGTACCACTTCGCCGGTGACCACGGTGGCCTGTTCGGCAAACGGGTAGACCATGCGGAACTTGCCCTGGGTGGTGCCGAAATAGGCGCTGCTGACCGGGTCGGTGGGGGCACCGAAAGTCATTTTGCCGAAGGCCCGGACTTCGCCTTCGAGGATGGTGGAACCGAGGTCGGCGACGGTGCCCCAGGCGTCGAGTTCGGATAGCTGGATGTCTTTCTTGAGGGTAACGAGGGTCATGGCAGTTGCTCCTGATGAGAAAAAATAGGCGGCAATGTGGGCGCTGGCGTCCTGGATGAGCGCGGCGCCCGCGGGTTTTTCGCGAGCAAGCTCGCTCCTACAGGTGTTTGTCAGCGGCGGCCGTTCCAGTAACCGGAGAGCTGATGCCAGGACTTGCCGGCGGTAAGCAGCAGTGGGCGGATCGCGTCCTTGCCGATGATGGTCGGGCGATGGATCGAGCTGACCAGGTCATACCGCGCCGACCCTTCGCTCATGCCTTCGGCCAGCACCTTGCAGATGATGTGGCTTGGGGTCACGCCGAAGCCCGAATAGCCCTGCACATAGAACGCGTTGCTGCGCCCGGGCAGGGTGCCGATCTGCGGGAACAGGTTCGGGCTGCAGGCCATCGGGCCGCCCCAGGCCAGGTCGATCTTCACGTCCTTGAGGTACGGGAAAATCTTCAGCATCAGGTTGCGGTTCCAGGCTTTCAAATCGCCGGGAATGTGCTCCACCAAGGGCGTGGCGGCGCCGAACAGCAGGCGGTTTTCGTTGGTGACGCGGTAGTAGTCGATCACCGGGCGAATGTCGCTGTAGGCCCCGCGAATCGGGCTGATACGGTTGATCAGCTCTTCTGGCAACGGCTCGGTCATCATCTGGAACGCGTAGGTGTTGATGGTAGAGCGGTGCAGTTCCGGCTCCAGCTTGTTGAGGAAACTGTCGCAGGCCCACAGCAGCTTGCTGGCCTTGACCGAACCGCGGCCGGTGCGCACGGTGATGCGCTCGCCATAACTGACTTCCAGCGCCGGGCTGTTCTCGAAAATCCGCACGCCGTGGCCGGCCAGGGCCTTGGCTTCGCCCAGCAGCAGGTTCAACGAGTGCACATGCCCGCCGCCCATGTGCAGCAGGGCGCTGCTGTAGGCGTCGGAGCCGATGATCTGCTTGACGTCGGAGCCGCCAAGAAAGCGGATCTCGTGTTGGGTGTTGATGGATTTGAAGTCTTTCTCCCAGGCGCGCAGGGTCTTTTCCTGGCGGGCGTTGAAGCCCATGTAGCCATAGCCGTGGCAGAAGTCGGCATCGATGTCGTACTTGGCGATGCGGTTCTTGATGATGTCGGCGCCCAGGTCGCTGATCTCGAAGATCTGGCGCAGGCCGTCTTCACCCACGTCCTTCTTGATCTTTTCCAGGTCGTGGCCGATGCCGGCCATGATCTGCCCACCGTTACGCCCGGTTCCGCCGAAACCCAGGTAACGCGCTTCCAGCACGACGATGTTGGTGATGCCTTTTTCGGCGAGCTCCAGGGCGGTGTTGATCCCGGAAAAGCCGCCACCGATGATCACCACGTCGGCTTCCACGTCCTGCTCCAGGGTGGGGAAGCTGAGGTTGTATTTCTTGGTCGCCGTGTAATAGGTCGGCGTTTCGATATTGATCATTGCGCTGCCTGACAGTGAAGAGCTAATGAGTGTATTAAGGCCGTTGGCGCGCTGGATGTCTTGATTCTGTGTGCCGCCGGTTTTGATCCTGCGCGCCAGAGCCTTCGCCGGCTTCACAAGTTATAGCGTGAGGTGGGGAGGAGAGTGTTAGAGTTTCGTTAAAACATTAACTAAATCTATCGTGACCCTGAGCCTATGTTGAAACCCAGACAATCCCTGACCCTGACCTTGCTTCAGGCCCGTGAAGCGGCCATGAGTTTTTTCCGGCCCTCGCTGAATGAGCATGGGCTGACCGAGCAGCAATGGCGGGTTATTCGAATTCTCAGCCAGCATGACGAGCTGGAGATTTACCAACTGGCGGAACTGGCGTGCATTCTCAAGCCGAGCATGACCGGCGTGCTGGTGCGCATGGAGGCGGCGGGGATGGTGCACCGGCGCAAGGCCGAGCAGGATCAGCGGCGGGTGCTGGTGACGCTGGCGGAGAAGGGCAAGGCCAGTTTCGAGTCGATGAGCCAGTGCATGGAGGAGAATTACCAGCGGTTGCAGGAGCAGTTCGGGGAGGAGAAGTTGCAGGTGTTGTTGGGGTTGCTGGATGAGTTGAAAACCATCAAGCGTTGAATCACGGTAGATGAGTAACAGGTGATCAAAATGTGGGAGCTGGCTTGCCTGCGATGCAGGCGCCTGGGGGTGTCAGGTACACCGAGGTGATGCTATCGCAGGCAAGCCAGCTCCCACAGTTGATCTCTGTTGTTTGACGGGGTCAGTACACGCCGCCGGTAATGGCCGGTGTTGCGGTGTCTTTGAATTTCGCCGCCAACCCCTGCAACCCGCGCATCAACACCGTCGTATCCACCCCTACCGCCACAAACGCCGCCCCCAGCTCGATATACCGCCGCGCCAGTTTCTCATCCGCACTCAAGATGCCCGCCGCCTTGCCGGCTTTTTGAATCCGTACGATGGCGTCCTCAATCGCTGCCTGCACCTCGGGGTGCCCCGGATTCCCCCGATGCCCCATGGCCGCACTCAAATCCGCCGGGCCGATAAACACCCCATCCACGCCATCAACCGCCGCAATCGCATCGAGGTTGTCCAGGCCTTCACGGTTCTCGATCTGCACCAGCAGGCACATCTGTGCATCGGCCTCATCCAGGTAACCGGGAATCCTGTTCCAGCGCGACGCCCGCGCCAGCGCGCTGCCCACGCCCCGTACACCACCCGGTGGATACCGCATCGCCCGCACCAGCTGCCGTGCCTGGTCAGCCGTCTCCACCATCGGCACCAACAGCGTCTGCACGCCGATATCCAGCACCTGCTTGATCAACGCCGTATCGCCGATCACCGGGCGAACCACCGGTTGGCTGTCATAAGGCGCGACAGCCTGCAGTTGGCCGAGCATGCCGCGCAGGTCATTGGGCGCGTGCTCGCCGTCGATCAGCAGCCAGTCGAACCCGGCATTCGCCGCCAGTTCGGCGCAATAGGCGTCCGCCAAACCGAGCCACAGGCCGATCTGGGTCTCGCCACGTTGCAGGCGCTGCTTGAAACGGTTGATGGGCATGTCCATGAAACAGTCCTCCAGTATTCAGACAAAGCGGCAGGAGATGGAACCCAGCATGTCGTAGTCGACATGGAAGGTATCGCCCGGATTCGCCGCCACCGGGCGGGTGAAGGAGCCGCCGAGGATGATCTGGCCGGGTTGCAGGGTGACGTCGTACGGCGCCAGCTTGTTCGCCAGCCAGGCCACGCCCTTGGCCGGATGGTTAAGTACCGCAGCCGACACCCCGGACTCTTCGATCACCCCGTTGCGGTACAGCACCGCCGGCACCTTGCGCAGGTCGATCTCGGTGGGGCGCACGGCGCGGCCGCCCATCACCACGCCGGCATTGGCGGCGTTGTCGGAAATGGTGTCGAACACCTTGCGGGTGGCGTTGGTGTGCGGGTCGATCTGCTGGATGCGGGCGTCGATGATTTCCAGCGCCGGGATCACCCATTCAGTGGCATCGAGCACATCGAAAATCGTGCAGTTCGGGCCCTTCAGCGGCTTGCCGAGGATGAACGCCAGTTCCACTTCCACCCTCGGCACGATGAAGCGCTCGAAGGGGATGTCGGTGCCTTCGTCGAAGAACATGTCATCGAGCAGGGCGCCGTAATCCGGCTCGGTGATGTTCGACGACACCTGCATCGCCCGCGACGTCAGGCCGATCTTGTGCCCGACCAGCTTGCGCCCGTCCTTGATTTTCCGGGCCACCCAGGCGCGCTGGATGGCGTAGGCGTCTTCAATCGTGATGTTCGGGTGCTCCAGGGAAAACTGGCGCACCTGTTCACGGGAACGCTCGGCCTGGTCGAGGCGGGCGGCGGCTTGCTGAATAAGGGCTTGATCAAGCATGACAAAATCTCTACTGGGGATTGACGATGGCCGCATGGGTGCGCAGCACCAGCAGGCCGCCGAGGGCGATAAGCAGCGCCAGCACGTACAGGGCCAGGCTCGCGCTTTGGGTGGTGTCGCGCATCCAGCCGATCAGGTAGGGCGCGAGGAACGAAGCGATGCTGCCGAACGAGCTGATCAGCGCGATGCCGGCCGCCTGGGTGCTGTTGGACAGGAACGCCGGCGGCAATTGCCAGAACATCGGCAGCGCAGCGCTGGCGCCCATGCCGGCGAGGATCAGGCCGCCCAGCACCAGGGTCGGGTTGGTGGGCGAGAGCCCGGCCACCGCAATACCGATGGCCGACATCAGCAACGGCACGCACAGGTGCCAGCGGCGTTCGCGGTTGCGGTCGGACGAGCGCCCGCAGCCGATCATGAAGAAGCACCCGGCCAGATACGGTACGGCGCTCAGCAAGCCGACCTGGCTGTCGCGGCCGATGCCGGCGCCGTGGATCAGGGTGGGCATCCAGAACGCCAGGGTGTTCACCGCCAGCATCACCGCGAAGTACACCGCCACCAGCAGCCACACCTGCGGGTCACGCAGGATGCCGCCGAAGGAGGTGATGGATTTGCGCTGTTCTTCGGTGCTCAGTTGCTCGCGCAGTTGTTGCTTTTGCGCGGGCTCCAGCCATTTCACGGTTTCGAAGCTGTCGGGCAGGTATTTCAGGACGACCAGGCCGAGCAGCACCACCGGGGCGCCTTCGATCAGGAACATCCACTGCCAGCCCCGCAGCCCGCCGAAATCATGGAAGTTCTCCAGGATTGCACCGGACAACGGGCCGCCAATCACACCGGCCATGGGCACGGCAATCGCAAACAGCGCGGTGACTTGCGCCCGGCGGCGGGCCGGGTACCAGCGGTTGAGGAACACCAGGATCCCCGGGAAGAAGCCGGCTTCGGCCACCCCCAGCAGAAAGCGCAGCACGTAGAAGCCCGTGGAGCTTTCGATCCACAGCATGCTGGTGGAGAGCACGCCCCACACCACCATCAGGCAGGCGATCCAGCGCCGTGGGCCGACCCGGTCCAGGGCCATGTTGCTGGGTACGCCGAACAGCGCGTAGGCGATGAAAAACAGGCCGGCACCGAGGCCATACACCGTGTCGCTGAAGTGCAGGTCGGTGCTCATCTGCATCTTGGCGAAGCCGATGTTGATGCGGTCCAGGTGGGCAAACAGGTAGCAGATCAGCAGCAACGGCATCAGTCGCCAGGTGACGATGCTGTGGGTGCGCTGATGGTCGATCAGGGTGGTGCTGTCGGCGGTATTGGCTGTGCTCATGATGTTGTTCTTTTTTGTTTGAGTGGCCATGGGCGGAAAGGTGGGCTGTGGTCAGCCCGCCTGGTTCTTCAGGAATGCGTGCACGTTGTTCTGCTTGAAATTCAGCTCGGGGTGCAGCTCGATCATCTCGAACGACAACGCCAGCAGCCGCTGGGATTGCAGCTCGGCGAAGTGTTCGGTGACGACCTTGAACAGGGCTTCGGCCACCGCCTTGCGGGTTTCCAGGTCGCGCCCGTGGCCGACCTTGAGGGTCATGTGGACGAAGGCGTAGTCATGCTTGCCGTCGGCCATGCGCCAGGTGTCCAGGCGCACTCCGCGACTGCGGATGCCCCCCAGGGGAAACACGCCGCTGTCCCCCAGCACGGCGTGAACCTGCTCGAACAGGGCCGGCAGGTTGGCCTGCTGCTCGATGTTGTCGGTGTATTCGGCGATGAAGTGCGGCATGTGTATCTCCTCTTGGGGTGAGGTGCAGCGAATTCCTTGTAGGAGCTGGCTTGCCTGCGATGGCATCAACTCGGTGCGACAGATACACCGAGGTGCCTGCATCGCAGGCAAGCCAGCTCCCACATTTGATCCTCACCAAGGCTCATAAAGGGAAAATGGCATTGATCTGCCCGGTGCCCGAACTGCCGAACGGCTGGGTGATGATCTCGGCCGGCTGGTTGTAGTCCGGCCCGCCCAGCAGTCCCAGGAGCATCGCGGTGTCGTGCATCTTGCCTTCGCCGAAGCAGTGCTCGGCGTAGTCCGGCAGCATTGCGCAGAACTCCTTGAAGCGGCCTTGCTTCCACATCTCCACCACGTGCAGGTCCATCTGTTTGTCGAATTCACGGGTCCAGTTGTGGATGTTGGCTTCGGCTTCGCGGTCGTCCGAGAAACGGTGGGAGAGGGAGCCCGAGGCCAGCACCAGGACTTTGCGGTCGCTTTTCTCGATCGCCCGGCGCACGGCGGCGCCGAACGCAAAGCTGTCTTCCAGGCGGTGCCAGGCGCACCACGCGGCAATCGAGATCACGTCGAACTTCTGCGCGTCCGGCACGCCCATGTGCATGTAGCGCATCGGTACCAGGGTGCCGTATTCCAGCTCCAGGCTCGGGATGTTGTGGGCCATGGTGCGCACGCCGGCCAGGTTGGCCTCGGCGGCGATCAACTCGCCCAGCTCGGGGCAGCCCGGGTACTCGTACTCCATGTTCTTGATGAAGTGCGGCAGCTCGTTGCTGGTGTAGGTGCCCTTGAAATGCTCGCCGCAGTTGACGTGATAGCCGCTGTTGACCAGCCAGTGCACGTCGAACACCACCGCGGTGTCGGCCCCCAGTTCACGGGCGCGCCGCCCGATTTCCTTGTGCCCGGCGATGGCTGCTTCGCGGCAACCGTGGTGCTTGCCGGGCAGTTCCGACAGGTACATCGAGGGAACGTGGCAGATCTTTGCTGCCAGGACGACTTCGCCCATGATGATTCTCCTGAATAATTGTTTTTGTCTTGGAAGCGTGTTGTCAAAGATCAAATGTGGGGGCTCGCCAGCTCCTACAGGGATAACTCAAACACCCCAGCGCGGGATGTGATGACTGCCCATGGAAATGCACACGTTCTTGATCTCGGCAAACACTTCGAAGCTGTACTGGCCGCCTTCACGGCCGGTGCCGGAACCTTTTACCCCACCAAACGGCTGGCGCAAGTCCCGCACGTTCTGGCTGTTGATGAACACCATGCCGGCTTCGATGCCGTAGGCCAGACGATGCGCCTTGCCGATGTCCTGGGTCCAGATGTAGGACGCCAGGCCGTACTCGGTATCGTTGGCCAGTTGCAGTGCCTCGGCTTCGTCCTTGAACGGGATCAGGCACACCACCGGGCCGAAGATCTCTTCCTGGGCGATGCGCATCTGGTTGTTCACATCGGCAAACACCGTGGGCTGGATAAACTGCCCGCGGCTCAAGTGCGCCGGCAGGTTGGCCGGGCGTTCCAGGCCGCCGGCCAGCAGGGTGGCACCTTCTTCGAGGCCAATCCTGATGTAGCCGGTGACCTTGTCATAGTGGGCCTGGGTGATCATCGAGCCGACCTGGGTCTTCGGGTCCTGCGGGTCGCCGACGATCAGGCGCTTGGCGCGGGCGGCAAATTCGGCGACGAACTGCGGGTATACGCTCTCCTGAATGAAGATCCGGCTGCCGGCGGTGCAACGTTCACCGTTCAGCGAGAAGATGGTGAACAGTGCCGCGTCGAGGGCGCGGTCCAGGTCGGCGTCTTCAAAGATCAGCACCGGCGACTTGCCGCCCAGTTCCATGGAGTACTTTTTCAGCCCGGCGGTCTGCATGATTTTCTTGCCGGTGGCGGTACCGCCGGTGAAGGAAATCGCCCGCACGTCCGGGTGGCGCACCAGCGCATCACCGGCGGTGGCGCCGTAGCCCTGGATCACGTTCAGCACGCCTTTGGGAATCCCGGCTTCGACCGCCAGGCGCCCCAGTTCATTGGCCGTCAGCGGCGACAGCTCGGACATCTTCAGCACCGCGGTATTGCCCAGCGCCAGGCACGGCGCAGTCTTCCAGGTGGCGGTCATGAACGGCACGTTCCATGGCGACACCAACGCGCACACGCCCACCGGCTGGTACAGGGTGTAGTTGAGCATCTGGTCGTCCACCGGGTAACTGTGGCCGTCCATGCGGGTGCAGACTTCGGCGAAGAAATCGAAGTTGTGGGACGCCCGGGGAATCAGCACGTTCCTGGTCTGGTGGATCGGCAGGCCGGTGTCGAGGGTTTCCAGCTCGGCCAGGTGCGGCACGTTCTGTTCGATCAGCTCACCGAGCTTGCGCATCAAGCGGGCCCGTTCCTTGGCCGGTGTGCCTGCCCACTTCGGAAAGGCTTCCTTGGCTGCTGCAACGGCCTGCGCCACTTCCTCGGCCCCACCGCTGGCCACTTCACCGATGGCTTCGCCGGTGGCCGGGTTGTAGTTGATGAAGGTGTCTTTGCTCTCGACCTCACGGCCGTTGATCCAGTGTTTGATCATGTTGCTCAAGCCTCTTTACGGGCGGCGAAAAAGTCCGCCTCGCTGACAATTCGATTGACCAGGCGGCCTACGCCTTCCACTTCCACGACCACTTCATCCCCCGGCACCACATCCGCCAGGCCTTCCGGGGTGCCGGTGGCGATCATGTCGCCGGGCTGCAGAGTCATGAAGCTGGACAGGTATTCGATCAAATACGGGATGTCGAAAATCATGTCTTTCGTACTGCCTTCCTGGCGCAGTTCACCGTTGATCCAGGTGCGCAGCTTCAGGTTGCTCGGGTCCGGCACGTCGGCGACATCCACGATCCATGGGCCCACGGGCGTGGTGGCGTCGCGGTTTTTCACCCGCAGGTTGGGGCGGTAGTAGTTTTCCAGGTAGTCGCGGATCGCGTAGTCGTTGCACACCGTGTAGCCGGCCAGATACTCCAGGGCGTTCTCGCGCTTGACGTTGCGCGCAGGCTTGCCGATGACTGCCACCAGTTCGCACTCGTAGTGCATGTAGGCGACGTTGTCCGGGCGCCAGGTCACCTGGTTGTGGCCGGTGTAGGTGCCGGGGGACTTGATGAACGCCAGCGGTTCGGTCGGCGGCTTGAAGGCCAGTTCGGCGGCGTGATCGGCGTAGTTCAGGCCCAATGCAAACATGCTGCCGTTGGCCGGTGGCAGCCATTCGACCTGGTCTTCGGCCAGCAGGCGACCGTCGGCCAGGCGCACGGCGTTTTCAGCTTCTACCAGCACCTGGTGGGCTTCACCTTCAAAGCGAATACGGGCGTGTTTCATGACAGCTCCTCTGCCTTGATGTGGTTGACCAGGCGGCCCAGGCCGCTGATCTCGACTTCAACCGTGTCGCCGGGTTGCACATCCACCCGGCCTTCGGGGGTGCCGGTGATCAGCACGTCGCCTTCGTGCAGGGTCATGAACTCGCTGATCTCGGCGATCAACTGCGGCAGGCTGCGCACGAAGTTGGCGGTGGAGTTTTGCTGGCGCAGTTCACCGTTGACGAACAGCTTCACGCTCAATTGATGCGGATTGGCGACCTGGTCGCGGGCCACCAGTTCCGGGCCCAATGCGCAGAAACCGTCCCGGCACTTGGCTTTCACCGCCGGGCGGTAGTAGCTGTCTTCCGGCAGGCTGAACTCATTGACGATGGTGTAGCCCGCCACATGCTCCAGGGCATTTTCGACGCTGACCCGGCTGGCGCTCTTGCCAATCACCACCCCGAGTGCCGGGCCCGGTTGCAGGCGTTCACCTTGCGGGTGCAGCACCACGCCATCGTGGCCGTTGCGGGTATTGGGCGTCTTGATGAACAGCACCGGCTTCACCGGTGGTTTCTGGTAAGGCGCTTGTTCGAATTCGGCGAGACGTTGGTTCAGCAACCCCTGGTAGTTCAGCGCAACGCCGAACAGGGTGCCGTTCGCAACATCATGCAGGGCACGGCTCATGCTTTTCTCCTGGCAGTGGCGGGGCAGATTCGGACCTGCACCGTGGGAAATTCGTTAACGTGTTAACGTTATAATTAAGATGTTAACTATCGTCAAGCGTGGCAATATTTCAGGGCAGTCAAAACAACAAAGAGAATGCAGTGATGAGCGATCGTCAGCCGATCCCCAACATCAACATCGGGCAGGTCTACGACCAGCGTTACAGCGATGCCGAGGTGCACTACGACCGGCTCGGCAACCTGGCGGGATTTTTTGGCCGGAACATGCCGGTGCATCGCCATGACCGGTTTTTCCAGGTGCATTACGTCAAGACCGGCGCGGTGCGGGTCTACCTGGACGACCAGCAGTACCTCGAATCCGGGCCGATGTTTTTCCTCACGCCGCCGACGGTGGCGCATTCCTTCGTCACCGAAGCCGACGCCGACGGCCATGTGCTGACCGTGCGCCAGCAACTGGTGTGGGCCTTGATTGACGCCGACCCAAGCCTGGCCCCCGGCGCGCAATTGCCGGCGGCCTGTGTGGCGTTGGCGCGCCTGGCGCCGGAGTTTCAGCCCCGAAGTGCGCCGCCTGGAATTCCTGTTTGATGAGCTGTGCAGCGAAATCAACGCCCAGGCCAGCGGGCGCGGTTCGGCGCTGGACAGCCTGACGCGGCTGATCATGATCAGCCTGCTCAGGCTCTGCGCCAACTCCCTGGAAGCCCGCCCTGCACGTCACGAAGACCTGCGGATTTTTCACCGCTTCAACGAACTGATCGAAGACCACTACCTGCAACACTGGCCGCTGTCGCGTTACGCCGACGGTATCGGTGTCACTGAAGCGCGGCTCAACGAGGTGTGCCGACGCATCGCCGATCTGCCGTCCAAGCGCCTGATTCTGGAGCGGCTGATGCAAGAGGCCCGGCGCCTGCTGCTGTTCACCGGTAGCTCGGCGAATGAAATCTGCTACCAGCTGGGGTTCAAGGACCCGGCGTATTTCAGCCGGTTCTTCCAGCGCTACGCGCAGATGACGCCGGGGGAATACCGCCAGCGTCAATCGGGGTTGCGTTGAGGTGGCCAGCGTTACCACAGGGCTACGGTGTAGCCGATGATCACCCGGCTTTCGTCGATGTCGCTGGTCAGGCCGTTGCTTGAGCGCAGGGTCGCATTGCGCAGGCGCACGTTGACGTTCTTCAGCGGGCCGCTCTGCACGGTGTAGACCAGGTCGGTGTCGCGCTCCCATTCGCGGCCGTTGCGCACCGTGGCGGTTTGCGCATGGCTGCCGTCGACGTAGCGGGTCATGAAGGTCAGGCCCGGCAGGCCGAGGGCGGCGAAGTTGTAGTCGTAGCGCGCCTGCCAGGCATCGGTGTTGGCCTTGGTGAAGATATTGATGGTCACCAGGTTGACCGAATACGGATCTTGCCCCGGGAAGGCAAAGTCGCCGTCGCCGGAAAGGTTCTGGAAGCCCAGGCCGAATTTGTGTGCGCCCACCGACAAACTGAACATGCCGTTGAAAAAGCGGTTGTCGATCCGCCCGCCGTCGACCCGCGAAGCGCTGCGCAGCAGGGCGCTGCCTTGCTCGCGGGTGTCGAAGTAGCGCAGGTCGGTGCGCAGGTTCACGCCCTGGGCCAGCGGCAGGTCATGCACCAGGCCGATGAAATTCTGGCGGTAGATGTCCTGCATCTGCGCGTAGTAATAGGTCGCGGCCAGGTGCGGGTTGATCGCGTAGGTGCCGCCGGCAAGGTCCAGGTGGCTGCTGTTGACGCCGCCGTAGCTCATGGACTCGTTGTTGGAGGAGTCCCGCAGGTTCTGCTTTTCCAGGCGGCCGACGTTCAACGTCAGGCCGTCGATGTCCTGGGAGGTCACCAGTTCACCGTTGTAGGTCGACGGCAGCAGGCGGGTGTCGTTGTAGGCGGCCACCGGCAACAGCGGTTGCAGGGTGCCGAGCTTGAGCACGGTTTTCGACACGCGCAATTTGGCGGTCAGGCCGAGTTCGCTGTAGCTGTCGGCTGGCTCGCCGCTTGCGCCAGACGGCAACATCCCGGTGCCCCGGCGGTCGCGGCTGGAGTCGAGCTTCAGGCCCATTTCGCCCAGGGCGTCCACGCCAAACCCGACCACGCCTTCGGTATAGCCCGACTCCAGGCGCAGCACAAAACCTTGCGCCCATTCGTCTGCCTTGTTCTGCGGCGCGTTGGCCTGGCGAAAGTCGCGGTTCATGTAGAAATTGCGCAGGTCCAGGCTGGCCTTGCTGTCCTGGATGAAGTCGGCGTGGGCGACCAGAGGGCTAAACGCGGCGCACAGGCCAGCGCTTGCCGCCGTGCGAAAGAGGCACGAATGCATGAGGGGCGTTCCTTTTGTTGTTTTTGTTGGTAGAGCCCGCCACCAGGGCAGGGGCGGGCATATTGTTAACATGTTATCTTTAGGCTGAATAGCTGGATTAACAGGTTTTTATGAATTCGTTTCGAAATTAACGACTTGCTGCGTGCGTCGGGTTGCGCACGCGGGACACCGACTCTAAGCTTCGTCGCTTCGACCTCTATTGCGCGTGAACCATGCCCACCCCCAGACCGTCCCTTACGCTCACCTTGCTCCAGGCCCGCGAAGCGACCATGGCGTTCTTCCGGCCGTTGCTCAATGAACATGACCTGACCGAACAGCAGTGGCGGGTGATCCGCATCCTGCGCCAGCAAGGCGAACTCGAAAGCCACCAACTGGCGCACCTCGCCTGCATCCTCAAGCCGAGCATGACCGGCGTACTGGGGCGGCTGGAGCGTGACGGCATCGTGCGCCGGCGCAAATCCGCCGAAGACCAGCGCCGGGTGTTCGTCGCCCTGACCGAACAGGGCCAGCAGTGTTTCGTCGACATGAGCGCCGGGATGGAAAGCAATTACCTGAAGATTCAGGAGCAGTTCGGCGAGGAATCCCTGGAGCAATTGATGGAGCTGCTCCAGAAGCTCAAAGGCATCAAACCGTAATAATCAAAAAATAGTGGCTGAAGCCTGTCCCTTTTTTTCACGTGACTGGTCATTCCAGGTAAGTGAACAAAATCGAGAGCTTCTTCCAATGCCCGCAATACGCCCGTTGCTGAACCTCAGCCTCATGCTGAGCCTGAGTGCCAGCCCGTTGTTCGTTCCCATCAGCTATGCCGAAGACGGTGCGTCCCGGCGCAGCTACCAGGTGCCGGCCGGCAGCCTGAGCGCCGCGCTGACCCGTTTCGCCGGGCTGGCCGGGGTCAACCTCTCGGTGGACCCGGCTCTGGTCAGCGGCCGCAACAGCAGCGGGTTGTCCGGCGAATACGGCGTCGAAGAAGGTTTCGCGCGCCTGCTCCAGGGCTCCGGCCTGCAACTGCAGCCCATGGGCGAGCAGGCCTATAGGCTGACCCCGATTCCCGAAGGCGGCAGCCTGCAACTGGCGCCCACCTCGATTCTCGGCACCACCGGCGATGCCGGCAGCGAGTCCTTTGCTGGTGGGCAGGTGGCGCGCCGTGGCTCCCAGGGCCTGCTGGGCTCGAAGGACTTCATGGATACCCCGTTCAGCATGACCACCTACACCAGCGCGGCGGTCAAGAACCAACAGGCGCGTACCCTTGGCGACCTGATTGCCAGCGACCCCTCGGTGCGCGCCACCAACCCGGCCGGCGGGCGCTATGAGCAATTCACCATTCGCGGCTTCAGCCTGTTCAACAGTGATGTCGCCTACAACGGCCTCTATGGCGTATTGCCGACCTACACCATCGACATGGAAATGGCCGAGCGCGTCGACATCATCAAAGGCCCCAGCCAGTTGATCAACGGCATCTCGCCACGGGGCAGCGTGGGCGGCGGGATCAACGTGGTGCCCAAGCGTGCCACCGACACACCCATCACCTCGCTCACCGGCAGTTGGGCCTCCGACAGCCAGGCGGGCGGAGCCGTGGATATCGGCCGGCGTTTTGGTGAAGACAACCAGTTCGGCCTGCGTTTCAACGGCGTGAAACAGTCCGGCGACACCGCCTGGGATCACCAGAGTGTCGACCGCGAAATGGCCGTGCTGGGCCTGGATTTTCGCGGTGAACGCCTGCGACTCTCCACCGACATCGGTCGTACCGAGCGCGACACCGACGCCCCCCAGGAACGTGTGCAAGTCGGGCCCAAAGCCAGGGTGCCGAGTGCCAACGACGTACGCCACAACTACGCGCAGCCCTGGAGCAAGGCAAGCACCAACGACACCTTCGGCACGGTCAACGGCGAGTTTGATCTCAGCGACAACCTAATGCTCTACGGCGGCGTCGGTGCGCGCAAAAGCAACCATGACTTCCTGCGCCATGCAGTGTCGGTGGCCAACAACGCCGGTGATTTCAGCGTGCAGCCCCGTGACTTCACCCGCGATGAAAACGTGCGCACCGCCACGGCGGGCGTGCGCAACTGGTTCCATACCGGCCCGGTGAGCCATGAGGTCAACCTGGCGGCCAGCTACTTCTACATGGACTTCGAAAACGGCGGCGCGCGATATGCGCAGGGTTCAAGCAATATCTACAACCCTGTGGAAACCCCCGCGCCTGGCCGGCCAACGCGATTTGACTCGAAGGTCTACACCGAAAACCGTTTCAGCGGTGTGGCGTTGTCCGACACCCTGGGTTTTTTCGATGACCGGTTGCTGCTGACCCTCGGTGCGCGCTGGCAGCGGGTCAAGGTCGACGACTGGACCGATGACGTCAAAGGCGACACCGCCTACGACGAGGAAAAAATTTCACCGTCCGGCGGCATCCTGTTCAAGGCCACCGACAAGCTCTCGTTGTACGCCAACTACATGGAAGGCCTGAGCCAGGGCAAGGTCGCGCCGTCGGCGTCGGTCAACGATGACGAAATCTTCCCACCGTTCATCAGCCGTCAGGTCGAAGTCGGCGCCAAGTACGACGCCGGTGCGTTCGCGGTGACGGCCGCTGTATTCCGGATCAAGCAGCCGGCCTACGAGACCAACGCCACCACGCTGGTCTTTGGCCCCAATGGCAAGCGCCAGAACGATGGCGTGGAACTCAGCGTGTTCGGCGAGCCGCTCAAGGGCTTCCGCCTGCTGGGCGGGGTGATGTACATCGACAGCGAACTGACCCACACCACCAACGGCACCTACGACGGCAACCGCGCGCCGGCCACGCCCAAGTACAACGTCAACCTGGGCGCGGAGTGGGACGTGCCGACTGTTGAAGGCCTGACCCTGACCAGCCGCGGGATCTATTCCAGCTCGCAGTACCTGGACCAGTCCAACGTCAAGGAAATCGACGCCTGGACCCGTCTTGATGTTGGCGCACGCTACGCCTTCAAGGTCGACGACAAGCACATCACCCTGCGGGCCAATGTCGAGAACGTGGCCGACCGGCGCTACTGGAGTTCGGCCGGTGCCTCGGATGACAGCGAGCCGGGCTTGACCTTGTCGACGCCGCGCACGTATTTACTGTCGGCGACCGTCGACTTCTAGCGGCAATCGCGCCACAGGGAAGTGGCACTCTTGTGCAGTTCAAAATTAAACGACGAGAAGTTCAATGATTAGTACTGTTGCAGTGGGCTGGCTATTTGCAATCGTGAACTAAGCATCAATATGTTAGTCGATGTGTTTAACAAGATTTTATGAATTGTGGCGAACTAATGGCCTTGGTCAGTAGTTCTAAAAGGCCATGATTTGCCACGGCTGTCCTGCACATCGCTTGTGTGCAGGGTCTTGATCTTGTTCAAGGCGCCGCTGGGACTAGTTGTTGTTTCTGCACCCTTGGAAACAGCCTCTTCAACTAGTTGTTCAGAATGGTGCAGATGTCTCAACCGATACCGTCAATGCCCATCGATGCATGCCGAATGCAGATTCCGGATGCCGAACAAGTGTGCGCGTGGCTGATGCGAAAAGCCGGTCTGAAAACCGTCGACCTGGAACGTGCTCGACGGTTATCCCAGGAATCCGACGACCCCGAACTGCTCGGCCTGCTGACGCGCCTGGGGCTGGTTTCCGAAGTGGAACTGGCGCGGGCCTGGGCCGATTTGCTCGGCGCGCCGTTGCTGCTGGCGGACGCCGCACCGCCCGTGCTCGACCCGCTGCCGGCGCTGACCGAACGCTTCATGCGCCATTACCAGGTGGTGCCGGTGGGCTGGAGCCACGGTGGTGTGCGGGTGTTGGCGGCCAACCCGGCGCTGCTGTATCCGTTCCAGGCCCTGGCGTATGCGTGCGGCGTGCCGGTGTGGCTGGCGGTCGGCCCGCGCAACGAAGTCGAAACCCTGATCGAGCGTTACTACGGCCAGGGCCGTTCCGCCATGGGCACCCTGATCGAAAACCTCGACGAACAAGGCGGCGCCCTGGAAGACATCGAACACCTCAAGGACATGGCCTCCGAAGCCCCGGTGATTCGCCTGGTCAACCTGATCCTGCAACGGGCCGTGGAGCACCGCGCCTCGGACATCCATATCGAACCCTTCGAAAACCAGCTCAAGGTGCGCTACCGCATCGACGGTGTGCTGCATGAAGCCGAAGCGCCGCCGGCGAGTTCCTCGGCGGCGGTGATTTCCCGGGTCAAGATCATGGCGCGCCTCGACATCGCCGAGCGCCGCCTGCCGCAGGACGGCCGGATCATGTTGCGCATCCAGGGCAAGGAACTGGACCTGCGGGTATCCACGGTGCCCACCAGTTTTGGCGAGTCGGTGGTGATGCGCCTGCTGGACCGCCAGACCGTGCAGTTCGATTTCCAGAGCCTGGGCTTTGACGGCCAGCGCCTGGCAACCTTCCTTGAAGTGCTCGAGCGGCCCCACGGCATCCTGCTGGTCACCGGGCCCACCGGCTCGGGTAAAACCACCACGCTCTATACCGCGTTGTCGCGGCTCAATACCGCCGAGCGCAAGATCATCACTGTCGAAGACCCGGTGGAATACCAGCTGGAAGGCATCAACCAGATCCAGGTCAAGCCGGCCATTGGGCTGGATTTCGCCGGCGCGCTGCGCTCCATCGTGCGCCAGGACCCGGACGTGATCATGATCGGTGAAATCCGCGACCTCGAAACCTGCCGCATCGCCATCCAGTCTTCCCTGACCGGCCACCTGGTGCTCTCGACCCTGCACACCAACAGTGCCGCAGCAAGTATCACGCGCCTGCTGGACATGGGGGTGGAGAGCTACCTGATCGCCTCGACCGTCAATGGCATCCTCGCGCAGCGCCTGGTGCGCCGCCTCGACCCGGCGACCCGTGAGGCGTTCGAAGCCCCGCCGGAGCTGATCGAGGAACACGGCCTTGACCGCTTCACCGAGCAGCGCCCGATCCTGCTTTACCGGCCTCGCGCCAACGCCGCCGGCGGCGGTTACCACGGCCGCAGTGCAATCACCGAATTGCTGGTGATGAATGACGAACTGCGCAGCTTGTTGATGCGCCAGGCCGACGCCGCGACCCTCGAACAGGCCGCCCGCCGTGGTGGCTTGCGCACCCTGCATGAAGAAGGCCTGCGCCAGGCGGTGGCCGGTGTCACGTCCCTTGAAGAAGTGTTGCGCGTCACCCGTGGAGAGGGCGCGTGAGCCTGTTCAAATACCGTGCCCTGGACAGCCAGGGCGTCGCGCAGAACGGCACCCTCGAAGCGAAGGACCAGGCCGCCGCCGTCGCTGCGCTGCACAAGCGTGGCCTGCTGCTGTTGCACATCGATGCCGCCGGTGCCCAAGGGCTGCGCAATGCCTTCGGGCGCGGCCAGTTGAATGGCGCGGCGCTGGTCAGTTTTACCCAGCAACTGGCCACCCTGCTGGGCGCGGGCCAACCGTTGGAACGCTCGCTGGGCATCCTGCTCAAGCAGCCCGGCCAGCCGCAGACCCTAGCGCTGATCGAACGTATCCGCGAGCACGTCAAGGCCGGCAAGCCATTGTCGGCAGCGCTGGAAGAGGAGGGCAGCCAGTTTTCGCCGCTGTACCTGAGCATGGTGCGTGCCGGTGAGGCGGGCGGTGCGCTGGAGAACACCCTGCGCCAACTCAGTGACTACCTGGAACGCAGCCAGTTATTGAGAGGCGAGGTGATCAACGCGCTGATCTATCCCGCCTTCCTGGTGGTGGGCGTGCTCGGTTCCCTGGCGCTGTTGCTGGCTTACGTGGTGCCGCAGTTCGTGCCGATCTTCAAGGATCTGGGCGTGCCGATTCCGTTGATCACCGAAGTGATCCTGGGCCTTGGGCAGTTCCTCGGCGCCTATGGCCTGGCGGTTTTTGCCGGGTTGATCGTGACGGTCTGGGCCCTGGCGGCACGCCTGCGCAACCCACGACACCGCGAGCAGTACGACCGGCGCGTGCTGGGTATCCGCGTTATCGGCCCGCTGTTGCAGCGGGTCGAAGCCGCACGCCTGGCACGCACCCTCGGCACCTTGCTGAGCAACGGCGTGGCGCTGCTGCAAGCGCTGGTGATCGCCCGCCAGGTCTGCACCAACCGTGCCTTGCAGGCACAAGTGGCCCAGGCCGCCGAGTCGGTGAAAGGCGGCGGCACCCTGGCCAGTGCATTTGGCAGCCAACCGCTGCTGCCGGACCTGGCCCTGCAAATGATTGAAGTCGGCGAACAGGCCGGTGAACTGGACAGCATGCTGCTCAAGGTCGCCGACGTGTTCGACGTCGAAGCCAAGCGCGGCATCGACCGCCTGCTCGCCGCCCTGGTGCCGTCCCTGACGGTGGTCATGGCGGTGCTGGTGGCGGTGATCATGCTCGCGATCATGCTGCCGCTGATGAGCCTGACCAGCAATATATGAAGACCCAAGGAAGCAAGCCGATGCGCCATACCCGTTTCAAACCCGCCCGCCGCCAAGGCGGTTTCACCTTGCTGGAAATGCTCGCGGTGATCGTGTTGCTGGGCATCGTCGCGACCATCGTGGTGCGCCAGGTGGGCGGCAACGTCGACAAGGGCAAATACGGCGCAGGCAAGGCGCAACTGGCCAGCCTGAGCATGAAGATCGAGAGCTACGGCCTGGACGTCGGCTCGCCACCCAAGACCCTCCAGCAATTGGTCGACAAGCCCGGCAACACCGCCGGCTGGGCCGGGCCGTACGCCAAGCCCTCAGACCTCAAGGACCCGTTCGGCCATGCCTTCGGCTATCGCTTCCCCGGTGAACATGGCGCCTTCGACCTGATCTTCTACGGTCAGGACGGCCAGCCCGGCGGCGAAGGCTACAGCGCCGACCTGGGCAACTGGGAATAATGCCGGCCCTCCAACGCGGCTTTACCCTGCTGGAGATGCTGGTGGTGATCGTGTTGATCAGCATCGCGGCCGGGTTGGTGGGATTTGGCCTGCAACAAGGCCTGCGGGTAGCGAAAGAGCGCCAGGTGGTCGGGCAGATGGTGGATGCCCTGCGCAGCACACGGGCACGGGCGATTGTCAGCGGCAGGTCGGCCAAGACTGTCTTCGACTTGGCCCGGCTGAGCTTTCAGGCGCCGGGGCAACCCATCAAGCACTGGCCGGCCGATCTGCAAGTGACCCTGCACACCGCCGAACACGCAGGCGCTGCGGTGGAGTTTTACCCCGACGGCAGCTCTACCGGCGGCAACCTGTTATTGGCCAATGGCACGCGACGCTGGCGCATCGACGTCGGCTGGCTGACCGGCAGCGTGCAGTCCAGGGCATTGCCATGAAGCGTCAGTCGGGTTTCACCTTGCTGGAAATGCTCGCAGCGCTGACCCTCATGGCGATCTGCAGCACGGTGTTGCTGGTCGCGTTCGGCCAAAGCGCGCGCTCGTTGTTGCAGGTGGCCCACAGCGACCGCCTGACCCATACCGCCTTGAGCGTGATGGATCAGGAGGCGTCGGGGCCCCTGGCCAGTGGCGTGCGCGAGGGCGAGCTGGACGGCATTGCCTGGCAACTGCGCGTCGCCCAGCAGCCCACCCGCATCGGTCAGCCACATTTGTTTCGCCTCGATCTCAGCGTCAGCGAAGGTCCGCGCCGCGCAAATTTCAGTACCTTGAAACTGCGCGCCAGCCGCGACGGGAGCCTCCAGTGAAGCAGCAGCGGGGCTTCACGTTGCTCGAAATCATGATCGTGCTCAGCCTGCTGGGCGTGTTGTTGGCCCTGGTGGGCGGCGCGCTCCTGGGAGCCAACCGTGCAGTACTCAAGGCGCAGCGCTACACCGTCAGCCTGGATGAAAGTCGCGCCGCGCAACAGTTCCTGCGCACTTCCATCAGCGAGGCGCTGCCCCTGGACGTGACCGAGGACGACAGCCAGACCAACGGCTTTTTTGTCGGCGCTCCCCAGCGCCTGCAATACGTCGCGACCTTGCCGGGCGTGCTCGGCGGCGGTATCCAGCGTTTCACCTTGCAGTTGACCGAGCGCGAGTTGCAGGTGGCGTTCGCACGGTTTGAGTCCAATGCCCAAGTGAGCGTGCCGGCCACCCGCAGCGAACCGCAGGTGTTGCTGAAGAACGTCGAGGATCTGCAATTCAGCTATCGCGGCCTGTCGCCCAAGGGCCAGGCCACCGGCTGGATCAGTAACTGGCCGTGGACCAAACGCCTGCCTTATGCGGTACGCATTGCAGCACAGGTCAACGGACCGGTGCCGTGGGTCACCCAAGTGGTTGCCCTGCGGCTGAACCTCTCCGGCGGAGCATCAGGCGAATGAAACGTCAGCGCGGCGTTGCGCTGCTGCTGGTGCTGTGGGTGCTGGCGTTGCTCAGCCTGCTGCTGGGCGGCCTGGCCGGGTGGGTACAACTGGAAAGCCGCCAGGCCCTGTGGCATCGCCAGCATACCCAGGCGCTGCTGGCGGCGGAGGCGGGCGTGGCGTTGGCCATGCAGGCCCTGGCCGACCCGCTGCAACGCAAGCAATGGATCGCCGACGGCCGCGAAATGCCCCTGGTATTTGATGACGCACAGCTTCACGTGAGCCTGCACAGCGAGCGCGGCAAGCTGTATTTGAACAGCGCCGAGGCCGCTGACTTTGCCCGCCTGGCCCTGGCCTGCGGCGCCACCCAGGCCCAGGCCAGCCGGCTCGCCAGGGACCTGGAAATGCGGCGCAACGCAGGCCTGGCGCCGTTCCGCGTGGTGGAGGAAGTGCGGCAATTGCCCGGCATGACCCAGGCGCTGTACAGCCGGCTGGCCCCGGAAATCAGTTTGTGGAGTGGCCTGGACCGGCCCGACCCCGCTTTCGCCAGCCCCTTGATGCGCCAGGCGCTGAACCTGCCCCGGCAGAGCGCGGTAGGGGCCGACCCCGGTGACGTGCTGGTGATCGACAGCCGCGCACAACGCCCCGGCGGTTACCACGCCCGGTTACGAACCACGGTTTTATTGAGCCCATCGGAGGGAAGCGCACAACCTTATCGGGTGCTGCGTTGGCAAGAATGAATCCATACCTTTCGGCGCCAGTGGCGCGCCTTCAACAGCTGGCCGAACCGCTCACCCGGCGCTGGCGCGGCAGCTTGCTGCAAGTGGGCTGGCGCCTGTGGCTCAAGGAGCTGCGTGGCTGCCTGCCGGCGTGGCTGTCGGTCCGTGACATCCCCGAGCACCGCTACCACTGGCCGTTGACCGGGCCGGTGGCAAAACCTGCCGACGAGGTGCGCCAGGTGCTGGTGCTCGCGCCCTCGGCGGTGTTGCTGCAAACCCTGCAACTGCCCCTGGCGGTCGCGCGCAACCTGTCGACCGTGGTGGGTTATGAGCTGGACCGCTTTACCCCGTTCGAAGCTGAACAGTTGTACTTCGTGGCCCGTCAGGAACGGCGCACCGCCACGCATGTGCAAGTGACCCT
Source organism: Pseudomonas sp. W2I6 (assembly GCF_030815935.1). Lineage (NCBI taxonomy): Bacteria > Pseudomonadati > Pseudomonadota > Gammaproteobacteria > Pseudomonadales > Pseudomonadaceae > Pseudomonas > Pseudomonas sp. W2I6. Next base: position 1,551,121 of record NZ_JAUSXJ010000001.1, read on the forward strand.
GGTGGCCATCCTGCGGGAGCGCCTGGATCAAATCCTGTTGGACTGCGCTGCCCTCGGCTTGCAGCCCCATGCGGTGGATGTGGACGGGCCAATGGGCATCGACCTGCTGCCGGCGCCGTTGCGCCCACGCCAGCGGCCGGCCGGGAAGGGCTTGCAACGCAGCCTGCCCTGGCTGTGCGGCGCCTTGCTGGTTGCCGCGATGCTGCTGTGGCTCAACGACCGCCAGCGGGTGCTCGACGTCATGCAGGCGCAGGTGCAACAACAGAAAGCCCAGGTCGCCGAGGTCCAGAGCCTGCGCCAGCAACTGCTTAACACCCGTGGCGCCGCGCAATACCTGATTCGCCGCAAGTCGGCACAACCGCCATTGGCGGCGCTGCTCAACGAACTGACCGCCTGCCTGCCCGCCGATACCTGGATCGACCAGTTGGACGTCAACAACGGCGCCGACGTGTCCTTCTCCGGGCAAAGCGCCAAGGCGAGTGCCCTGATCACCCGGATCAAGGCGTGCCACAGCCTGGAAAACCCCCAGTTCGAAGGGGTGATCCAACCCGATGCGCAAACCGGCAAGGATCAGTTTTCCCTGCGCGCCCACTTGCACCAGGAGGCCGCCGATGCGCCGACCACTGACACCCCGTGAGCGTCGCGGCGCCGCCTTGCTGGTCCTGGCGCTGGTGCTGGGCGGCGGTTACTGGCTGCTGATCGACAGCTGGTTCGCCGGGCCATTGCGTGCCATGGGCGAGCAGGCCGAACAGCTGCGCGAACAACAGCAACGCTATGCGGGCCTGCTGCACCAGGGCGCCGCCTTGCGTGAGCAACTGGAGCAAGCCCGCCAGGACCCGGCCAGCAGCACCAGCCTGTTGCCGGGGGATGACCCCAGCGCCGTGGCGGCGGACCTGATGCAGCGCATCGCCGACCTGATCAACAGCCGCGCCGGCCTCGGCGGCGGCTGCAGCCTGACCCAGCGCATGCCCATTACTCCGGAGCAGGACGACACCGAGCCCTATCGCCAGGTCAAAGTCAGCCTGACCCTCAACTGCGCCATCGAACCCCTGACGGCGATTCTGCATGAGCTGGAGTACCAGCGACCGTTCCTGTTCGTGGATGAAATGAGCGTCCGTCGCGGGCCGAATGCCCCCGCCAGCGGCGGTGCCGGAAAGCTGGTGGTGCACCTGTTGGTGCGCGGTTATCTGCAACCGGCAGCCGCCACGCAGGCCCGCCGATGATCAATTCATTGCGCCCCCTCGAGTGGGTGTTGCTCGGTGTGGCCGGGCTGCTGGGCCTGCTGATGGTGGGCATCCTGAGCAGCATCGGCGACGCGCCGCAGTGGCTGGATGAGCCTGTCTCCGCCGTGCGCGCCAATGCTTCGGCCAAGGTTCACGTGGCCCCGAGTGCGACCCTGGAAAGCCTCGCCGGCACCTGGCAGGCGCCGCTGTTCAGCCCCGACCGCAGCCCCGATGCCGCCGTTGGCCAGGCCGAGATTTCCAGCCTGTCGAGCCTGAAGCTGACCGGCGTGCTGCTCGACGGCGACCTGCGCGTCGCGCTGCTCAAGCGTGACGAGGGCTCGCCGCTCAAGGTCCACCAAGGCCAGACTCTGCCCAACGGCTGGCGCCTGGAACACCTGACACCGCTGCACGCCCGTTTTGTGCTGGATGGCCGCACGCAAACCCTGAGCCTCAGCGTTCCGCGTTTGCCGCCGCCGTCCACCACACCACCGATTTCCCTTCCTCACGAGCCCGCCCCTTGATCGATACTTCCCCTAGCGCCTTGCGCACCAGCGTGTTTTGCCTGGCCACCGCCGTCGCCCTGGGCGGCTGTGGGTCATTCCCCGATCACCTCGACCCGGACGATGCCTTGCTTCACGAGGCGATGCAGGGCACCGGTTCGCAACGGCCGCCCGTGGACCCGGCCAGCGAGTCGCCTGCGGCCGACAGCCGCCAACCCCAGGTGCCTACGCCGCCCCAGCGCCAGTTGATTCGCGGTAACCAGCAGTTCGTGCGCCAGCCCGCACCGGCGCCGGCGGTCAAGGATGAAGCCAGCGGCGACATCGTGTTCAACTTCGCCGACCAGCCGATTGAGGCGGTGATCAACAGCGTCATGGGCGACCTGCTGCACGAGAACTACAGCATCGCCCAGGGTGTGAAAGGCAACGTAAGCTTCTCCACCTCAAAGCCGGTGAACAAGAAACAGGCGCTGTCGATCCTCGAAACCCTGTTGTCCTGGACCGATAACGCGATGATCCGCCAGGGCCAGCGCTACGTGATTCTGCCCGCCAACCAGGCGGTGGCGGGCAAGCTGGTGCCGGAAATGAGCGTGTCGCAACCCTCCAGCGGGCTCTCGGCCCGGCTGTTTCCGCTGCGCTATATCTCGGCCACGGAAATGCAGAAACTGCTCAAGCCGTTCGCCCGGGAAAACGCATTCCTGCTGGTGGACCCGGCACGCAATGTGTTGAGCCTGGCCGGTACGCCGGATGAGTTGGCTAACTATCAGGACACCATCGACACGTTCGACGTCGATTGGCTCAAGGGGATGTCGGTGGGGGTGTTCGGTTTGCAACGGGCCTCGGTGGCCGAGTTGATGCCCGAGCTGCAAAAAATGTTTGGCCCCGACAGCGGCATGCCCCTGGCGGGCATGGTGCGCTTCCTGCCCATCGAGCGGACCAATTCGGTGGTGGCGATCTCGTCCCAGCCGCAGTACCTCAGTGAAGTTGGCGACTGGATTCACACCATAGATGAAGGCGGCGGCAACGAGCCGCAGATGTACGTCTACGACGTGCGCAACATGAAGGCCACGGACCTCGCCAAATACCTGCGGCAGATCTACGGCACCGGCGCGATCAAGGACGATGCGCCGGCCAAGGTGGCGCCGGGTCTGCGCACGGCGACCTTGTCGTCACTCAATACCAGCGGCGGCACCTCGGGTGGCTTGAACAACAGCAGCAATAGCCCGCCCGTCAGTGACGATGAGGACCAGGCCCCGGCCGCCACTGAAGACACTGAAAGCGCCGCCCCCAAAAGCCTCGATGCCGGCACCCGGATCACCGCGCAAAAAAGCAGTAACCAGTTGCTGGTACGCACCCGACCGGTGCAGTGGAAGGAGATCGAATCGGCGATCAAGCGCCTCGACAACCCGCCGCTGCAAGTGCAGATCGAGACGCGCATCCTCGAAGTCAAACTCACCGGCGAACTGGACCTCGGGGTGCAATGGTACCTGGGCCGCCTGGCGGGCAACTCCACCAGCACCACGGTAGCCAATACCCCTGGCAGCCAGGGCGCTCTGGGTGGCGGCGGTGCGGGATTGGGCGCGGATTCGCTGTTCTATTCCTTCGTCAGCTCCAACCTGCAAGTGGCCTTGCACGCCCTTGAGACCAACGGCCGCACCCAGGTGTTGTCGGCACCCTCGCTGGTGGTGATGAACAACCAGCCGGCGCAGATCCAGGTGGGGGACAACATCCCCATCAGCCAGACCACGGTCAACACCGGCAACGCCGACAGCACCTTGAGCAGCGTCGAATACGTGCAGACCGGGGTGATCCTCGATGTGGTGCCGCGGATCAACCCGGGCGGCCTGGTGTACATGGACATCCAGCAACAGGTCAGCGACGCCGAGAACCAAACCACCAACAGCAGCGACACACCCAACAACCCGCGTATCTCCACGCGCTCGGTGTCGACCCAGGTGGCGGTGCAAAGCGGCCAGACCGTGTTGCTCGGCGGGTTGATCAAGCAGGACAACGCGGAGAGCGTCAGCGCCGTGCCGTACCTGGGGAAAATCCCCGGGCTGCGCTGGTTGTTTGGCAACACCAGCAAGTCCAGGGATCGCACCGAGTTGATCGTGCTGATCACGCCGAGGGTGATCACCAGCAGCGGTCAGGCGCGGCAGGTGACGGATGACTACCGCCAGCAGATGCAGCTGTTGCGACCGGCCAACTGAAGGACCTTTCAGCCCTTGCGTTGCAGGGTGTGATAACCCAGCGCCGCCCGTGCTTCACGCAGGGATTTGCCTTCATCGAGCAGCGCCCGGATACGCGCTTCCACCGCTTCAATCGAGCGTGCGCACGCCGCCACTTCATGGGCCCGCTCGCGCGGCACGATCACCACGCCATTGGCGTCGGCCACCACGATGTCCCGGGCGCACACCCGGGCCTGGCCGATGGACACCGGCTGGTTTACTGCTTCCACTTCAACCCGGTCCTTGCCCGTGCGCATGAACCGGCCCTTGGTGAACAGCGGGTAGCCGTCGCCCAGGGCCTTGCTCACGTCGCGGCACACGCCATCGATCACCGTCGCGGCGATCCGCTGGCTGCCGGCGTACTGGGTCATGATGTCGCCCCACACCGTGCAGTCGGTGCGTCCGTCGTTGTCGATCACCACCACATCGCCTTCGGCCACGTCATCGATAAAGTCGCCTACGGTGCCCGGCGGGGTGCTGGCGCTGACGTAGCGCACGGTGAAGGCCGGGCCGACCACCACCTGGCGATAGTTGTCCAGGGGCATGATTCCCAGGCATTGGCCGGGCAGGCCTAGCTTGTCCAGGGCGTCGGACACGCCCGGGGTGTCCAGGCCGGCAAACAGGGCAACCAATTCTTGGTCTTGGGGTGACATGGATAACTCCTCGTGGTGGTGACAAATCAGGTCGGGTGGCTGGAGGCCGGGCGGGGCTCGGCAATGGTCAGCAAAATGATGAAGCTGATGAACGAGCCGATCGCCAGCCAGGCAAATACGTAGTTCCAGCCGTAGTTGTCCAGCAGCAGGCCGGTGATGAAGGGCGTGGCGGCGGCGCCCAACTGGCCGATCATGTTCACGATGGCGTTGGAGATCGGGAAGGTCTTCTTGGTGGTCAGGCCCATCGGGTAGACCATGTAGGACGAGAAGCCGAGGCTCAGCACCACGCCGGTCAGCATCAGCAGCAAACCGTAGGGCAGGGGCTCGGCCGGTGAATTGATCAGCAGGTACATCATCAACGAGGTGCCGACCGCCGACAGCAACATGCCCGGCTTGCGGCGCCCGCCCATCAGGCGGTCCGAGCAGAAACCGCCCAGCAGGTTGCCCAGCACCGCGCCCACCCAGGGCGCTGCCGAGACCAGGCCCATGTTCATGATCGAAAACTGCTTGACGGTCATCAGGTAGGTGGGAATCCACGCCAGCAGCACGCTGGAGACACCGAGCTGGAAGCAGTAGCTGGTGGCGCACCCCCAGATATTCCATGAGGTGAAAACCTGACGGTTGGTTTCCAGGGGCTTTTCATCGCGGGTGCGGATCACCCGGTCGAGCTTTTTCACCCACGCCGGCGTCTTGTGCACACGGGCGGTCTGGGCGATTGCGGTGTCTTCGACGATGTATTGAAGTTCGGCCTGGTTGACGAAGCGGCTGCGGGACGGATGGTCGGTGACCAGGAAGTACCAGACCACCGCCAGCACGATGCCCGGGATCGCAAAGAAGTAGAAAATCTCGCGCCAGCCCCACACCGAAATGATCACGGCGCACAGCGGCGGCACGATCACCGGTCCGAACTTCACGGCCGACAGAAAGATCCCCGACGCGGTGCCTTTTTCCCGTGCCGGAAACCAGTTATTGATGGTGGTGGTCATGCTGATGGGCAGCGGGCCTTCGGCGATACCCAGGCCCAGGCGATAGAGTTTCAGCGCCAGCAGTGAGCTGGCGGTGCCCACCAGCCCGGTCAACAGGGAGGTCAGCACCATGGCCCCCGGCAGGATCCGGCTGACGCCAAAGCGGCCGAAGGCAAAGCCCGACGGCAGTTGTGCCAGGGCGTAAGCCAGCAGGAACAGGCTGACCAGGCCACCGGCCTGGGCGTTGCTCATTGCAAATTCCTGGCGGATGAATGGCAGCGCCACGCCGAGGTTGGCCCGGTCGGCGGCGGCCACGGTGTAGATCAGGAAAATCAGCGCAGCAACCACCCAGCGGTATTGGCTGCGCACAGCGGGTTTTATGACTTCAGGCATAGACATGGGGGCGGACCTTGTTGTTGTGAGTGTTGTCCTGTTCGGCCTTAATCTTAAGAAGGGGCGCACGCCACCATTAGCGATATTTATCTATGTGAACTCATCACTTTTATTCTTCTGCCAGCAAGCTGCTGCAGAAGCCGCGGATTGCCTCGCACGCCTGGCGCAACGACTTGTCATCCAGGGCATAGGCGATGCGGATGTACGGCCCCAGGCCGAAGGCGCTGCCATGCACCACGGCTACATTGGCCTCATCCAGCAGCGCCAGGGCCACGTCTTCATCGCTGCGCAGCAGCCGCCCGCCCGCCGAGGTGCGCCCGATCAGCGCGGCGCATGAGGCGAACGCATAGAACGCGCCGGCGGGGCTGATGCACGTCAGGCCTGGCGTGTCGTTCAGCAACTGGACCATCAAGTCCCGGCGCGCCTGGAACACCCGGCGGCTGTCGCGGATGAAATCCCTGGGGCCTTCCAGTGCCGCGAGGGCCGCCTGTTGCGAGATCGAACAGGCGCCGGAGGTCTGCTGGCCCTGGAGTTTTTCCATGGCCTCCAGCAGCCAGCGTGGGCCGGTGGCGAAACCGATGCGCCAGCCGGTCATGGCGTAGGCCTTGGACACGCCGTTCATGGTCAATGTGCGTGGTGCCAAACGCGGCTCAACCTGGGCCAGGGTATGAAAGGCCTGGCCGTCGAAGATCAGGTGCTCGTAAATGTCATCGGCCAGGATCAGCACCTGCGGGTGGGCCAACAGCACTTCGGCCAGCGCCCGTAGCTCGCCCTCGCTGTACACCGCGCCGGTGGGATTGGACGGTGAATTGAGGATCAGCCAGCGTGTTTGCAGGGTGATTGCAGCAGCCAGGGCCTCGGGTGTCAGCTTGAATCCACTGTTGGCATTGCAAGTGACGATGCGCGCCTCGCCGCCGCACAGTTGCACCATCTCCGGGTAACTGACCCAGTATGGCGCGGGCACGATCACCTCGTCGCCTTCATTGAGGGTGGCTGCCAGGGCGTTGTAGATCACCTGCTTGCCGCCGTTGCACACGAGGGTGTCCTGCCAGGACACGTCCAGGCCGTTTTCGCGCCGGAACTTCGCCGCCACCGCCTCCCGCAGGGCCCGCGCACCGGCCACCTGGGTGTAGCGGGTATGCCCGGTTTCAATGGCCTGGATCGCGGCTTCGCGGATATGCGCCGGGGTGTCGAAATCCGGCTCGCCGGCACACAACGAAATAACCTGCGCGCCTTGTGCCCGGCGTTCGGCGACGCGGTCCATGATGCGATAGGTGGCGGACGGTTGTGCGCTGGCCAGGCGCGGGTTCAGCCGCTGGATATCGGCGCTCATCGGCTGATCGCCTCAAACTGTGCGTCGTGCATCACCTCGACCACCGAGCGCCCGCTGCGCACGGCCTGCACCATGCCGTCCTGGCGGCGGGCAATGCGCTCGCCCAGGTCCAGGACCTTTTCGATCACCGCCTGGGCCACGAATACCGTGCCGCAGGTATCGGCAATCACGTAGTCGTCCTCGCTGACGCACACGCCAGCGACGCTGAGGGTCACGCCGGCGTCGAGCTGCACCACGCGGTTGCGCGCGCTGATCATGGTCACGCCGCGTCCGTACACCGGATAGCCGATGGCTTCGCTGCCGTCGATATCGCGGCTGAAACCATCAATCACCGTACCGCGTATGTGTTTGCGCAACGCCGCGTTGGCGATGATGTCGCCCCAGCAGGAAATGCCCTCGATACCGCCGGCAATCACCAGCACCCGGTCGTCTGTCGCGACCTGTTCGATCACCGGCGTGATCAAATGCACGGTGGGGGCGATGTCAGATTTGGGGCCGAGCAGTACGGTACTGGCGCGGCCAATGATCTTCGGGCAGTTCCACAATGGGCGCAGGCCCACGGTGGCGCCGGGCAGGCCGAGGAAGTCGAGGGCGTCGGACACGGTGTTGGTGTCCAGTGCGGCCAGGCGGTCGAGCAAACGGTCAGGGGTCATGGGCAAGCCTCGGGTGACGGAGGCGGCCAGTGTCAGGCAGTGCCTATGATAGGTATATTACGAAGTACAGAAGCCTTGCATACGCTTAACCTATGGATAAGACCATGATCAACTTTCGCCTGATTCGTCACCTCTGGTTGTTCCTGGCAGTGGCTGAAGAGCAGAACTTTGGCCGTGCGGCCAAGCGCCTCGGGATGTCCCAGCCACCGCTGAGCGAGCAGATCCAGGTGCTGGAGCAGGCGCTCAAGGTCAAGCTGTTCGACCGCTCCCGACGGGGGGCCAAGCTGACTCCGGTGGGCGCGGCGATCCTGCCGGCGGTGCGCAAGTTCGCCGAGCAGCTGGAGCGCCTGGAACTCGCCGTGGAAGAAGCGGTGGCGGGGCAGTCGGGGATGTTGACCATCGGCGCGATTTCCACGGCGATGTTTGATGTGCTGCCGGGGTTGATCGAGCAACTGAAGCTTGATTACCCGCAGCTCACGGTGTCGGTGCGGGAAATCGACAGCGTCGAGGCGTTGCCGGCGCTGGAGGCCGGGGATATCGACCTGGCGTTTGCCCGGCTGGATGGTGACCTTGGGGCTTCGGTGCAGTCATTGCCGCTGACGGAGGACCGGCTGGTGGTGGCGTTGCCGGCGGATCACCCGTTGGCGAGTCGTACGCGGATCAGTTTGTCGAGCCTGGCGAATGAGCCGTTGGTGATGTTTTCGCGCAACGTCAGTCCGGTGTATTTCGACAATTTGATCGCGACCTGTCGTGCCAGCGGGTTTTCGCCTCGGGTGCTGCATGAAGTGCGGTCGGTGGCTTCGCAGATCGCGTTTGTCAGCTATGGGCAGGGCATTGCGTTGGTGCCGGCGTCGTTGAAAAAGCTGGCGCCGGCCAATGTGGTGTTTCGGGCGTTGAGCCAGAAGCTCAATGTGGTGACCACGGCCGTCGCCTGGAATACCCAGCGGCCGAACCCGGTGGTGGAGGCGGTGATCGCGCGGTTTCGCTAGGGGTTGAGTACATATCCGTTATTTAGGTAACGGCGGCTTATGGTTCCGCTCTTACAGCGGGTCACTTTTGGCAAACGCCCGGAATGCCGGCCCAGCCAAAAGTAACCAAAAGGTCTTTGCCCCACCACTCGGTGCCTCGCCTAGGCTCGGCATGCCCGCACTCCGGCCCGGTTCCGCGGGCCGCCGCGACGGGCCATCCATGGCCCGGCGCGGCTAAATCGGCTTCCCTGCCGATTTACCCGCTCCACCGTGCCTACTTGCGGCCATCGTGGTTGACGGGGCCCGCAGATCAAAATCAAAAGCAGATCAAAAGCAGAGCACAGCGGCCTACCGGCCGGCTTGAGTGTTAAAAGCAAAGGCAAGATCCAAAGCGAAAGAATATCTGCTTTTCTGTGGGAGCTGGCTTGCCTGCGATGCAGACAACTCGGTGCATCAGGTACACCCAGTTGATGCTATCGCAGGCAAGCCAGCTCCTACATTTGAACCGTGCCCGCTTTAGCTTTTGATTTTGCTCTTCAACACTCAAGCCGGCCGGGAGGCCGCTGTGCTGTTGATCTGCTTTTGATCTTAGGCGCCCCGTTAAACCACGCTGGCCGAACGCAGGCTTTGGAGCGTGGGTAACCTGGCAGGACGCCAGGTTAGCCGTCCTGGGCCAGGGATGGCCCATGACGGCGGCCCACGGTCCAAAGCCGGAGTGAGGGCACACCGAGCCTAGGCGAGGTGCCGAGTGGTGGGGCAAGAGCGTTTTGCTTACTTTTGCGCTGTTCAAAAGTGAGCCGCTGTAAGAGCGGAACCAATAGCGGCCATAACCGCAAAAACGGATATGTACCCAGGCAGATCAGAAATTCTGCCCCATGGAGAACTGGAACACCTGCTTGGTCGCATTCTCCGGCGTACGAACCGGCAACGCCAGGTTGATACTCAACGGCCCCAACGGGCTGTACCACGTAGCCCCAACCCCCACAGAGGCACCCAGCTGACTCAGGTCAACCCCATTACAACCCTGGGTAGTACTGAGGGCACACTTGTCCGAATACACGTTACCCACATCCCAGAACACAGACGTACGCACCGATTTATTATCTTTAAGGAACGGCATCGGAAACAGATATTCCGCCCCCCCGGTAATCAGGATGTTGCCCCCCAACGCCTCGGGACTGCGGTCGCTGTAGTACTGCTGGCCCGCACTGGCATACGCCCCGGTCGCCGGCGTACTGCGCGGCCCAAGCGTGCCGCTTTCAAACCCGCGCACCGAACCTTCACCCCCGGCCGTGTAGTTTTCATAAAACGGCAGGCCGTCCGTCGAGCCGTACCCGTTGGCGTAACCGAGCTTGGTATGCAAACGCAGCGTCGTCGAATTGGTGATCGGCACAAATGTCTGCCCGGAATAATCGAGTTTGTAGAAACTCAAGTCACTGCCCGGAAGCGTCACCGTCAGGTTCAGGTTCTGCGAGTAACCACGGGTCGGCATCACGCCTTTGTTCAACGTCGACTCCGACCACCCAAGGTTGGCCTTGAAGTTGGTGAACTCACTGCCTTCGCGCTGAAGAAAATCGTAGATCTCATCAGAGCTGTAGATGCCCGGGTCGATACTGTCGTGTTGCACCGTCAGGCCGAAACTCAACCGCGAGGTTTCATTGATCGGGTAGCCGAGTGTGGCCCCCAGGCCGTAACTGTTGATGGAGTAGTAGGAAACACCGCTGCCATCGTCGTAGTAGTTGTTGTAATCGGTGGCACTGTAGAACGCGTTATAGCCCAGGCTCACCCCGTCCGGCGTGAAGTAGGGGTTGGTAAAGCCAATGTTGTACTTGCTCTGGTACTGCGAGCGGGTCAGGCCCAGGCTGGCATAATCTCCGGTGCCCAGGAAGTTGTTCTGGGTGATCGAACCGCCAAGGATCAGCCCGGCATCCTGGGCAAAACCGACGCTGGCGGTAATCGAGCCAGACGCTTGTTCTTCGACCGCGTAGTTCACATCAAGCTGGTCGTCGACCCCCGCCACGGCCGGGGTTTCGACGTTGACCTCCTTGAAGAAGCCCAGGCGCTCAAGGCGAACCTTGGACTGGTCGATCAGGTAGGTCGACGCCCAGCCACCTTCCATCTGGCGCATTTCCCGGCGTAGCACCTGGTCGTCGGTCTTGGTGTTGCCACGGAAGTTGATGCGGTTCACATAGGCCCGTTTGCCCGGGTCGACCGCAAACACGATGTCCACGCTGTGGTCTTCATCGTGGGGCGTGGGCATGCCGTTGACGTTGGCGAAGGTGTAGCCGTCGTTACCCAGGCGCCGGGTGATCAGGTCCGAGGTGGTGGTCATCAGCTTGCGCGAGAACACCTGGCCTTTCTGCACCAGCAACAGGGCTTCAAGCTGGTCCTGGGGCACTTTCAAGTCGCCGCTGAGCTTCACGTCACGCACCGTGTATTTCTCGCCTTCGTTGATGTTGACGGTGATATAGACGTGCTTCTTGTCCGGGGTGATGGACACCTGGGTCGAGGTGATGTCCATGTTGATATAACCACGGTCCAGGTAATAGGAGCGCAGGCGTTCCAGGTCCCCGGTGAGTTTTTCACGGGCGTACTTGTCATCGTTGGTGAAGAACGACAGCCAGTTGCTGGTCTTGAGGGTGAACGTGCCGATCAGTTCCTTGTCGGTAAACACGTGGTTGCCCACCACGTTGATGTGCTGGATCGCGGCCACGGAGCCTTCGTCGATCTTGACCTTCAGGCCCACGCGGTTACGCGGCTGCGGCAGCACTTCGGTGTCGACCGTGGCCGAATAGCGACCCTGGGCCACGTACTGGCGCTGCAGTTCGTTGCGCATGCCTTCCAGGGTGGCGCGCTGGAAGATCTCGCCCTCGGCCAGGCCCGACTGCTTCATGCCCTTGAGCAGGTCTTCGGTGGAGATGGCCTTGTTGCCTTCGAACTCGATGCTGGACACCGATGGGCGCTCGACCACATTGATGATCAGCACCGTGCCGTCGCGGCTCAATTGGATGTCCTGGAAGAAGCCGGTCTTGAACAACGCACGGGTGGAATCCACCAGCCGTCGGTCATCCGCTTCGTCCCCCACGTTCAGGGGCAAGGCACCAAACACGCTGCCCGCCGAGACCCGTTGCAGACCGTTGATACGGATATCCGAGATTTTGAAGGCTTCAGCGTGTGCAAGTGTGACATTGAGCAGCAGCGCAACCGAGCAGAGCAGGCGCGAAAAATTCATCAAGATCTTTTCCAGAACACATCGACAAGCAGCGCAAGCGCGCCGGGATGACTCGCCGCAGACGGGTCACCACAACGCGGCCAGACGGGTGGACGGCAAGCATAAGAGCGGCGCGGGTTTGGTGCGGTTAACCAAGTGTCAAGTTAGGTAAAGGTTGGCCCCGGGGCGATGAGGCTGGGCGATACTGTGGGGGTACCCTTTCACGAGCTCGCCATGATCCGCGTATTGCTAGTCGACGATGACCAGGAACTGACTGAAATGCTGGGCCAATACCTGGAGCATGAAGGCTTTGAGGCGACCTGCGTGCACACCGGCGAGGAGGGTGAAGTTGAGGCGTTGTCGGGGCGCTACAGCATTGTGGTGCTGGACGTGATGCTGCCCAGGCTCTCGGGCATCGAGGTGCTCCGGCGTATCCGGGCCAGCAGCCAGGTGCCGGTGGTGTTGCTCACGGCCCGGGGCGACAACATCGACCGGATCACCGGGCTGGAACTCGGCGCGGACGATTATGTGCCCAAGCCCAGTTCCCCGGGTGAACTGGTGGCGCGGCTGCGCGCGATCATGCGCCGGGTGCAGCCCGTGGACCCGCCGGCCGCTGACGTGATCAAGACCGGCGCCCTGGTGCTCTGGCCCGGCAAGCGCCAGGCCCTCTGGAAAGGCTGCGCACTGGGGCTGACCAGTACCGAATTCAGCCTACTTGAAGTGCTGGCCCGGTGCGCCGGCCAGGTGGTGAGCAAAAAGGACCCTGTCGCTCAATGCCCTGGGCTGCCCGTTGACCCGCTATGACCGGCGCATCGACGTGCATATCAGCAGCATTCGCCAGAAGTTGGGCCCGCGCCCGGATGCCAAGGCCTGGATCCAGAGCGTGCGTGGCCTCGGTTACCTGTTGATCGCCGAATGATGAAACCCAGCCGGCTGTTCTGGAAACTGTTCCTGGCCTTTTGGCTGGCCACCAGCCTGACGTTCCTGGTGGGCTTGAGCATTCTCGTGGCGGGCAGCCTGGGCCCCGGGGACCATCATCTGGATGCGATCCTGGCCAGCGAAGAACAGTTGCTGGAACAGTACGGTGTCGAGTCGGGCCGCCAGCTCCTGGCGGTGTGGCAGCCACCCCACGGCCAAGCCATTGGCGTTTATGACAGTGCCGGTCAATTGCTGGCCGGCACGCCGGTCTCGCAGGTGGCTTATGAAAAGTCGCTGATCGGCAAGGACGGGGTCAGGCTGTCCCTCAGGTCTTCCCATCCTCCCCACGAACCCGGGCGCCTGGGCCACTGGATCCCGCTGATCATCGGCACGCTGATGAGCGCGCTGTTCAGTGGGTACATGGCCTACTACCTGGCGTGGCCGCTGGCTTATCTGCGGCGGGCGATGGGCGACGTTGCGCTGGGCCGCTTCGAAACCCGGGTGCGGCCGATGATGGGCAAGCGCCGTGATGAAATCGTCGACCTGGCCGAAGACTGCGACCGCATGGCCAACCAGCTCAAGCTGCTGGTGGAAGCCCAGCAACAGCTGTTGCACGACATCTCCCATGAACTGCGCTCACCGTTGACGCGCCTGCAAGTGGCCATCGGGCTGTTGCAGCAAGACCCGGCACGCCAGGAAATGCTCGGGCGCATCCAGCGTGAATCGGCGCGCATGGACACGCTGATCGAGGCGCTGCTGACCCTGGCGCGTGTGCAGGGTCGTCCCGAAAGCATCGAGCGCGAGCCGGTGGATATCGTCGAATTGCTGGCCGTGATTGTCGAGGATGCCCAGTTCGAGGCGGGTATCAAAGGCTGCAGTGTCAGCTTGCAGGCGTGTCCGGACTTTGTCAGTCGGGCCAGCGGCGAGCTGCTGTATCGGTGTTTCGAAAATGTCATTCGAAATGCCGTGCGCTACACGCAACCTGATACCACGGTGCGGGTTTCGGCGGAGGTCAGCCCCGACAACCGTTGGCTGCGGGTGTTGATCACCGATCAGGGGCCGGGTGTTGAAAACCTGCGGTTGCGGAGTATTTTCGAACCTTTCGAACGTGGCCCGAATGACACCGATGCCGGTTTCGGACTGGGCCTTGCGATCGCCTTGAGGTCCGTGGAAATGCATGGCGGCACCATCGAGGCGCACAACGAGCCGTCCGGCGGGTTGAGCGTGGAAATCATCCTGCCTCGGGTGGGATCTTTACACGATATTACATTGGCTTGACCGCCCTGTACGCCCTGCGCCTTTAGACTTTTCTCCTGCGTGAGCTGATGTTCAGTGACGCCATTGGCGTGGAGGTGGCGATGTTTCAGGTGCACAAAAAAGGCTTCGTGGCCGGCAAGAAAATGGTCGACGGCCTGGTGCCTTACGATTTCTTCTGTGAAGACAGCCCGGCGATCAACCTGTTCGTGTTTACCGGCTCTGCGGCCCTCGGCCAAACCGTGGAAGAGCAGACATTGTGGGGCTTTACCCGGCTGGAGCGGTTTGAAGCCATGACCGGCGCCCTGGTGGCGAACAAGAAGAACGACGGCTGGTTTCAAAGCGTCAACGTGCTCACCGGGCCCAGCCAGAACGGCACCCAAAGTGTGAAATTCCAGCGCGTGCTGAAGATCATCAAGCACGCCACCGCCACGGGCCGCGCGACCAGCAAGTTTGAATACGAGATTCATACGGATGAAGGCGACACCTACTTCACCCGCCGACCCGCTGCACCCGACAGTGCGCAAACCGTCATTTATGCAGCGGATCAATAGCGCGGCTGCCGGGGTTCAAAAAGAGCGAAAAGGGGACAGATTTATTTATAAAATAAATCTGTCCCCTTTTTACCGTTACATGCCGGCAGCCTCTACCGGTGCTGAAACCTTGGCAACGAAGCAATCCGCATCTTCGGCTCCTGCAACCTGGCCAGGTCACTGGCAATCTGCGCCCGCCAGAAATGCGCCCCGGCCAACTGCGCATCCACCCACGCCTGGCGCAGCAACACCTTGGCCTTGTCCACCGACCCGTACTGGGCCTGGCGCAGAATCAGCTGCGCCTTGATCCGCAACATCTGCGGCACGAACCAGCGCTCATGCCGGCCCAGCGCCAATTGCAGGGTGTCTTCCAACACCTCCAGCGCCAGTTTCTCCAGGCCCAGCCGCGCCAGACCCAGGGCGTATTCACAACGCAGCAAGCTATAAAGCTGGCTGTCGCCTTGGCCATGCAGGTGATGCAAGGCCTCACCCAGCAACGGCACGCCTTCTTCGGGCGACCCCTGGCGGATCAGCAGGATGCTCTCGAAGCACAGCCGAAACTGACGCCAGATGTGCAGGTCCTGCTGGGTCGTGCTGTCTTGCAGCAAGCCCAGGTAATACCGCACCTTGGGCAGGTTGGACGCCAACAGCGCCAGGGGAATTGCCCCCAGGCACAGGGTGTACCAGAGGGTCGCGGGGTGATCGAGGGTGATGGCTTCATCGACGCAACTGCCGATCAGGCGCAGCGCCGGGTCGACATCGCCTTCCAGCAACTGCACCTGTGCCTTGAGGCAGCGGGCGGCGATGCGCTGGTCAAAATGCACGTCGATAATGTGCGAGCGCGGGGCTGACGGTGACCCCAGTGCCTCGTCGATATTCTGTCGGGCGCCGGCCAGGTCGCCCATGTGAAACAACGCCAGCGCGCGCATGCGTTTACCCAGCAGTTGCTGGTTGCCGCTGTGGCTCAGGCTGATGTAGCGCTCGGCCAATTCCAGTGCTTCGACGTACTGGTTGCAGCCGCAGCGGTCACTCCACAGGCCCCACAGCGCCCGCAGCTTGTGCTCGGCGTCGCCCAGGTCGCGGGCGTCTTCACGCACCTGGCGCCAGGCTTCGCGCATTGGCCCGCCGGTGCCATAGGTGAGCATCAGCACGCTGGCCAGGGCGGTTTGCAACAGCATGCGCTGGCGCAGCGGCAGCGGGGTGGTGGCGGCGCTGGCCAGGCCTTTGTCGACCCAGGTACGGCACTCGCTGACCAGCGACAGGCGCAGCCACAAAGGCACACCGCCCAAGGTCAGTTCGATGCCGGTGGGCAGGTCGCCCGAGGCTGAAAAGGCCCACTCCAGCGCGGTGCGGATGGTGTTGATTTCCGGGCCGTAGAGGCCGATCCAGGTCTCGGGAGAAAGCCCGTCGAGGGTCTGCCCGGCTTCCTGCAGTACGCCCAGCGCATACAGTGCATGACGCTGGCGGGTGGCATCGGCTTCGCCGTGTTCGTTGAGCTTCTCCAGGGCGTAGGCGCGGGTGGTTTCCAGCAGGCGGTAGCGCTTGAGCAACTGCGATTCACCGGCGATCAGCAGCGACTTGTCCATCAGGCTTTCAAGCAAGGGCAGGGCATTGCGTGCATCGAGGGTGCTGCTGGCGGTCATGGCCTTGACCGCGTCCAGGGTAAAAGAACCGGTGAACACCGCCAGTTGGCGCAACATGGCCTGTTCGTCGCCGGTGAGCATCGAGTAGGTCCAGTCCAGGGTCGCGCTCAGTGAACGGTGGCGGGCGAGGGCGGTGCGCCGGCCGGTCATTTGCAGGCGGAAGCTGCCGTCGAGCAACCCCACCAGGTCCTGGATGCCAAAGGTGCGGACCCGCGCTGCGGCGATTTCGATGGCCAGGGCGTTGCTGTCGAGCTTGCGGCAGATGGCGCTGGCGGCGGCGACGTCGGTGTCCTTGAACACGAAGCCGGGGTCGAGGGCCTTGACCCGTTCGATGAACAGGGCGATGCCGGACCACGTCATGGCTTGCTCGGCACTCAAGCTTAAGTCTTCGTCCGGCACCAGCAGCGGTGCGAGGTCGTGCACCCGTTCGCCCTCGGCCCGCAGCGGCTCGCGGCTGGTGGTCAGCACGCAGCACTGGGGCGCGCAGCGCAGCAGCACTTCGACGACGTCGGCGGTGGCTTGCAGCACGTGTTCGCAGTTGTCGAGCACCAGCAGCAACGGGCTGTTGGCGAGCATCGAGGCCACGCTTTGCAAGGGCTCGTCACTTACGCTTTGAATGCCCAGGGCGTTGGCGAGCATGCCGGCCACCCATTGGCCGCTGGTGGCGGGTGCCAGGTCGACGAAGCACATGCCCTGGTGAAAGCGGCCCTGCAGCAGTTGCGCCACGGCCAGGGCGACGGTGGTCTTGCCGATGCCGCCGGGGCCGGTGATGGTCACGAAACGCTGGCTCAGTACCTGGTCGGCCAGGCTCAGGATCAGCTGTTCGCGACCAATCACTGTGCTGGGTGGCGGTTGCAGGTTGGGCACGTCCACCGTCGGGGCGGGCACCAGCGCCTGGGCGATGGCGCCTTCACTCACTGCCTGCATCGTCACCGGCGCGACAAACCGATAACCCCGGCCCGGCACGGTGACGATGTAGCTGAAGTTGCCGTCATCCCCCAGCGCCCGGCGCAGCGCAACGATCTGCGCGCGCAGGTTGCATTCCTCCACCACCACCTTGGGCCAGGCGAAAGAGATCAGCTCGGACTTTTCCAGCAACTCGCCAGCTCGGCTGGCGAGGGCGATCAGCAGGTACAAGGCGCGGCTGCCGAGGGTCACCGGCTCGCCGTTGCGCAGCAATACATGCTGGCGCGCCAACAAGAGAAAGGGGCCGAAACCGATTGCATTCTCGGTGTGGTCCGGGGCCTGGGGGGCGAGGTCCGTGAAGGACACTGCGGGGTATTTGCTCGAACTCATCAATTTGTCCTTTTTTGTAGTCGGGCTTGTTATTGGCGATCAGGCCATTCGCCCTTTTGGGTGCTTACGTGCGGCAGCAGGCTTGGAGAGTTGAAGTCGATCAAAAAGGTGAGAATTGCCGCCCTCCTTTGGGGCATGGACGTTGTTATAGGGCGCGGGGCCGTTGGGTTTCAGGCGATGAGACTGTTTCAATTTAGAAACATTTTATTACTAGAAAACCTGATGTAGCAGAATGTATGCCAGTTGGCATGTAACAAAGATGACAACAACCGTATGAAATTTATGGGGATTTTTGAGGTCGTCGAAGGCGGGGGAAGGTGGGTGTTCGGAAAGGCGAATATTTCTAATTGTGTCGTTCGGGATGCCGAATAAAACGGCGGTGGTTTGGCGTGGTTTTTTTGGCTGTGTATCAGACTGTGTATCAGCACCCACCTGATACACCGGCATGAATAGAAGGAGGAAACGCGACACAGACGGGATACACGCCTGGCTTTAAATCTGTCTACCAGATGGCGCAGGCGGTCACCCACCGCACAAGCGCCCTGGCCACATTCAGTCAAGCCAGGAGATTCAACAATGAAGCGCCATTACGCAGCCCTTGCCGCCACCCTCGCACTGTCCCTCGGTGCCTTCGCCGCCACCGCCCATGCCGAGGATGCCAAGCCTCAGGAAAAATGCTTCGGCGTGTCCCTCGCCGGTGCCAACGATTGCGCCGCCGGTGCCGGGACTTCCTGCGCCGGCACCGCCAAGGCGGATTACCAGGGCAACGCCTGGGTGCTGGTGGACAAAGGCACCTGCACCCAGATCAAAACCCCCAAAGGCTTCGGCAGCCTGACGGAACAACCATGATTGCCCTGGCCCCTGCGGTGCTCAAGCGTGTGCTGCCTGAGGCGCTGCTGTTGCTGGTGGCCCGCCTCGGGATCGCTTCGGTGTTTTTCCTCTCGGGCCGCACCAAGGTGACCGGTTTCCTGCAGCTCAAGCCGTCGACCTACACCTTGTTTCGCTCGGAATACGCCTTGCCGCTGGTGCCGCCGGACTGGGCAGCGCACCTGGCGACCTACGCCGAGCATCTGTTCCCGCTGTTGCTGGTGCTGGGCCTGCTGACCCGCCCGGCGGCTGCCGCGCTGTTGGGCATGACCCTGGTGATCGAGGTGTTCGTATACCCCGACGCCTGGCCGACCCACCTGACCTGGGCGGGCTTGTTGCTGCCGCTGCTGGCGTATGGCGGCGGGGCCTGGTCACTGGACCGCGTGCTGTCCGGCCAACGCCGTTAACCCTTTCACAACAATGATCAGGCCCCAAGGCCTGTGGAGAGTCGCATGCGTATTCTTTCTTCCCTGGCGATCGCCATGGCACTCGCTACACCGTTGGTGGCCTCGGCCGCCGATGCAGCCAAGCCCCAGCCGGGCACCGGTAAAAGCGTGGTGATCGTGCCCGGTTCCTTTGTCGACGGCTCCGGCTGGCGAGTGGTGCACGACATCCTGATTCACAAGGGCTACAAGGTCACCGTGGTGCATCAGGGCCATGAAAGCCTCGCCGCCGACGTGGCCGAGGCCCGCGAAGTGCTGGAGCAGCAGGTCGGCCCGGTGGTGCTGGTGGGTCACAGCTCCGGCGGCGGGGTGATCTCGATTGCCGGTGACCGCGACAAGGTCAAGTCGATGGTCTATGTCTCGGCCCTGCAGCCGGAAGTCGGCGAGAACATGAGCCAGCTGCTGTCGTCGATGCCGGCGCCGAGCAATGACGTGATGCAGACCCGCGACGGGCATCTGTTCTTTGATCGCACCAAGTTCAATGCCGACTTTGCTGCCGACCTGACCACCAACCGCACCGACTTCATGGCCGCCTCCCAGGTGCCGGCCACCACCGCGCTGTTCGGCGGCACCGTGTGGGCCGCGGCCTGGCACAAGAAGCCGACCTACGCCGTGGTGTCCACCGAAGACCGTGCCCTGAGCCCCGATCTGCAGCGCTGGATGTACAAGCGCGCCGGCTCGAAAGTCACTGAAATCAAGGCCAGCCACTCGGTGTACATCTCCCAGCCCGAGGCTGTGGCGAAGGTCATCGAAGACGCGGCATCCGTCATCAAATAAACCCCACCCCCGAGGAGTAATACCCATGAGCACATCCATCAAATCCCGCTTGAGCCTTGCCACTGCCGCCGCCCTGATCGCCATGGCGTCCGCTTCCTTCGCGGCGGCCGCCAGCGCCGCCGACCAGCCGGAACAGCCGGGTCGCTGCTACGGCGTGAACAACTGCAAGGGCGAAAGCCTGTGCGCCACGGCCAAGAACGATTGCAAGGGCCTCAACAGCTGCAAGGGCCAGGGCGTTGTCGTCAAGACCCCGTCCGAGTGCCTGAAGCTGGGCGGCACCACTACCGAACCGAAGTAACACCCCGGCGGGCCCAGGTTGGGCCCGCCGCCTATTTATGCAACGGAGACCACATGATGCCGACACCCAACCCGCGTTTTCCAGGCTATGGCCTGGGGCTGCGCAAGGAACACTACAGCGAGTTCCTGGAGAACCCGGTGGCGGTGGATTTCGTTGAAGTGATCTCCGAAAATTTCATGGTCGCGGGCGGCCAGCCCCGGCACATCCTGCGCCAGATTCGCGAGCGGTATCCGGTGGCGCTGCACGGGGTGTCGATGTCGATCGGCACGGCCGAGGGCCTCGATCGCGATTACCTGAAACGCCTCAAGTCGCTGGTGGACGAGATCGAACCGCTGTTTGTGTCCGACCACTTGAGCTGGTCCCGCAGTGGGGCCTTCAACTCCCATGATCTGCTGCCGGTGCCTTACACCCATGAGGCACTGGACCGGGTCTGCGCCAATATCGACCGGGCTCAAGAAGTGTTGGGCCGCACGATGCTGTTTGAAAACCCGTCCAGCTACCTGGCCTTTGATGGCGCGTCCATGAGCGAGTGGGAATTCATCGCCGCCATGTCCCGGCGCACCGGCTGCGAGCTGTTGCTGGACGTCAATAATGTGTTTGTCAGCGCCAGCAACCATGGCTTTGACGCTCTCGCGTTTCTCGACGGGATTCCGGCCGAGCGGGTCCGGCAAATTCACCTGGCCGGCCATAGCCAGGGCCGCGATTTGCTGATCGACAGCCACGACAGCCCGGTGTGTGACGGCGTCTGGGACTTGTATGCCAAGGCCGTTGCGTTGCTCGGCCCGGTCGCCACGATGATCGAGCGCGATGACGAGATCCCGCCCCTGGCAGAGCTGCTGGAGGAGCTGTCGATCGCCCGCATGCTCGGTGCCTCCGAGGCCTACAAGCGTTCGCAGGTGCGCTCATGAATCTCGCGCAATGGCAGCAGGCTTTTCATACCTGGCTGGTGAGTGCCTCGGAGCAGTCGGCCGAGATGTTGGGTAACAAGGTCGCGGGACTGGCGGTGTATCAGAACAACTACCGCGCGCAATTGGTGGGTTGCCTGGAACAGGCGTTTCCCAACCTGCGGCGCTGGGTCGGGGACGAGGCGTTCCTGGCCGCGTGCGTCAGCCATATCGACCGGCATCCGCCCCATGCCTGGACCCTGGACGTCTATCCCGAGGGTTTTCACCTGACCCTGGGCGAACTGTTTCCCAACAATCCCGACGTGCATGAACTGGCCTGGATCGAGTCGTCGCTCAATGAAGCGTTTGTCGCCGCCGATGCCAGCCCGTTGCCCATGGACGTGCTGGCGTCGGTGGATTGGGACACGGCACGCCTGCAACTCACGCCATCGCTGCGCTGCCATGGGCTGACCACCAACGCCGAGGCGATCTGGTCGGTATTGTGGCAGCAAACCCCGGCGCCCGAGGCGGTGATGCTGGCCGAGGCCGGTGGGTTGCTGGTGTGGCGTCGGCAGTTCACTTCGCGCTTGCGCCAGGTCGATGCGCTGGAGTTCCAGGCCTTGGTGCACCTGCAAGGCGACGGCAGTTTTGCCGGGTTGTGCGAGTTTCTGGTAGCGCGCCTGGGGGAAGAGCAGGGCGTCGCGAAAGCCGGTGAGCTGTTGGCCGGCTGGATCGGCAGCGAGTTGATTGTGGGGGTTGTTGACGACCTTCCAGTGTCGAATTTTTCGGAGCTATAAACCTATGTCTTTTTTCAATCGCCGGCGCTTTCTGATTTCCAGCGCCATTGCTTCAGTGGCGTTGTCACTGCCGGTCATGGCGACGCCCGCCCGTTGGACGATCCGCCAGGTCAGCACCGACCTGCTGGATATCGGCTACTACGAAGCCGGCCCGGAAGGCGGCCGGCCGATCATTTTGCTGCATGGGGCTGACGGCGACCTTGAGCGTTTTGCCGAGGTCTCGCCGCATCTGGTGTCCCAAGGCTTTCGGGTAGTCATCCCGTACCTGCGAGGCCATGGCAGCACCACGCAACTGGACAAGGCTGCGCCCGCCGTCACTCAGGAAGTCGTTCTCGGCCAGGACGTTCTGGACCTGATGAACGCCTTGCACATTCCCGAGGCTGTGCTGGGTGGGTTCGATCTCGGCGGTCGTGCCGTCACGGCAGCGGCCACCTTGCGGCCGAGCCGCTGTGTGGCGCTGGTCACCGTCAACAGCGCGCCGCAGCCCGCCCTGGCCGAGGTGCTGGTGCAGATGGCGCAGATGGGCAAATGGCGCACCTGAACATGAATATTTGGACAGCCGCGCATTTGCCCGCTGAAAAAAAAGGCCGCTGCCCGTAATCTAGACGCCTTTGCCACGTGTGCGGATTGTCCATGTCTTCAGTAGCTGATGGGTTGCCCAGTGATAAGCGTCTAGCGGCGGTTGTCGCCATTTCCCTGGGGATCGGCATGGCGACCCTCGACACGGCCATCGTCAACACCGCGTTGCCGACCCTGGCCGAAGGGATTGGCACCGACTCCGCTTCGGTAATCTGGGTGGTCAATGCCTACCAGTTGGCGACCATTGCCGCGGTACTGCCCTTTGCGTCCCTGAGTGATGTGGTCGGCCACCGCCGGGTGTTCCTCGGCGGCTTGCTGGTGTTTGTGGTGGCGTCGCTGTTTTGCGGGCTGGCCTGGTCACTGCCGACGCTGACAGCCGCCCGGGTGGTGCAGGGCCTGGGCGCTGCGGCAATCATGAGCGTCAACATTGCGCTGCTGCGGCATATCTACCCGGCAAAAATCCTCGGCCGGGGGCTGGGGTATAACTCACTGGTGGTGGGGCTGGCCTTTACCCTGGGGCCGACGGCGGCGTCGGCGATTCTATCGGTGGCTACCTGGCACTGGTTGTACCTGATCAACCTGCCCCTTGGGGCATTGGCCTTGTGGCTCGGGGTGCGGGCGATTCCGGTGATCCCGATCACCGGGCATGCCTTCGACCGGCTGGCGGCAATTCTCTGCGCCGGGTTGTTTGCCCTGCTGGTGCTGGGCCTGGGCTCGGCGGTGCACGGTGCGCAGGCGGTGTTGACGCTGGGGCTGATCGCCGTGGCGCTGCTGTGCGGGCTGTTGCTGATCCGCCGTCAGGCCGGGCACCCGGCGCCGATGCTCGCGGTGGATCTGTTCAAGCGCCCGCTGTTCACCTTGTCGGCCCTCACCGCGATTTGCGCGTTCAGCGCCCAGGGGCTGGCGTTTGTGTCGCTGCCGTTCCTGTTGCAAACGGTGTTGGGGCACAGCCAGGTGGCCACCGGTTTCCTGATGACGCCGTGGCCGGCGGTGGTCGCGGTGATGGCGCTGATTGCCGGGCGCCTGGCGGACCGTATCTCCCTGGCATTGTTGTGCGGCATCGGCCTGGTGATGTTGAGCGCGGGCATGGCCGCGCTGGCGACCCTGGGCAACGACGCCTCGACCTTCGATATCGGTTGGCGCATGGCCCTGTGTGGCGCCGGGTTCGGTTTTTTCCAGTCGCCCAACCTCAAGGCGATCATGACCAGCGCACCGATTGCCCGCAGCGGGGGAGCCAGCGGGATCGTTGCCACGTCGCGGTTGATGGGGCAGACACTCGGCGCTTCGTTGGTGGCGTTGTGTTTCCACCTGTCCCTGAGCAGCGGCCCGCAGTACGCGTTGTGGCTGGGCTGCGGGTTTGCCCTGGTGGGCGCGGTGGCCAGCGGGTTGCGTCTGATGCAGGACGGCGCCAAGGTTTAATCATTTGGGCCTTGTAAAACCTTGAGGTAGACGGCTACCGTGGCCGTCTAAATAATTCTGAATGTTTCAGCTTTTATGTCTGATCTGGCCCAACGCAGTGCTGATTCACACTCCCGCCGTGCCGCGCTGACCCTTGGCCTGTGCCTGCCCAGTGACGTGTTGCTGTACCTGGTGCTGCCGATGGAGTCCCAGGCGTTCGGTATCACCCTGGCCCAGGCCGGGGTGCTGCTGGCGGCCAACCGCCTGGTGCGGATCTTCGGCTACAAGCATGTTCTGAATTTCTACGCCCGCAACGGTGATCGGCTGACGTGCTCCATTGCCGCCGGCGCGGCGGCGGTGTGTGCCCTTGGCAACTCGATGCTGTCCGGGTTTGCGGCCTTGCTGGGGCTGCGGTTGGTCTGGGGCCTGTGTTTTGCGGCGTTGAACCTTTCCACTCAAGTCTTGGCCACCTCTGAACCGCTGGGTGCGGCGCGGCGGGCGGGGCGGTCGCGGGCGTTGATTGCCCTGGGGCCGATGCTGGCCTTGCCGTTGGGTGGGTGGCTGACGTTGCAGGTTGGGCCGCGGCCGATCTTCTGGATTCTGGCGGTGTGTTGCCTGGTGGGGTTGTGGATGGCGCGGGGGTTGCCGACTGCGGGTCACAATTTGCATGGCACGCCGGGGCGGCGGTTCAAGTTGCCTGACAGTGTGGCGACCTGGTCGTTTATCGAAGGGGTGGCGCTGGATGGGCTGTTTATCTTTGGCCTGTCGATTCAGGCGCAGAAGCTGCTGGGGGGCAATGCGGTATTGATTGCCGGTGGGTTGATGGCGCTGCGATATGTTTCGGAGTTGCTTCTGAGTCCGCTGGGGGGGCGTGCTGCGCAGCAGTTTGGTGCTACGTCGATGTTGCTGCTGTTTTCGTTTCTCAGTGCGTTGGCGTTGGGGGCGTTTGGTAGTCATTGGGTGATTGTGGGGGGGGCGGCGGTGTTGGTGTTGCGGGCGTTGCAGTTGCCGTTGGTGACGACGCTGGTGGCGGAGCGTAATCCGGGGGCGATGCGGGTTTCGGCGTTGGCGTCGAATGCGGTGTGGCGTGATGTGGGGGCGGGGCTTGGGCCTTTGCTGGCGGGGTTGTTGTTGCCGGTGGCGTCGGCGCCTTGGGTGTTTGGCGTGGCGGGGGGGGCGATTGCGGTCAGTGCGGTGTTTTGCTGGCGGGCCAGGGGTTTAGCATGAGATGGGGGGAGGGGGGTACATATCCGTTTCTTCGGTAACGGCCACTTAGGGTTCCGCTCTTACAGCGGGTCACTTTTGGCAAACGCCCCAAAAGTAACCAAAAGGTCTTTGCCCCACCACTCGGTGCCTCGCCTAGGCTCGGCATGCCCGCACTCCGGCCCGGTTCCGCGGGCCGCCGCGACGGGCCATCCATGGCCCGGCGCGGCTAAATCGGCTTCCCTGCCGATTTACCCGCTCCACCGTGCCTACTTGCGGCCATCGTGGTTGACGGGGCCCGCAGATCAAAATCAAAAGCAGATCAAAAGCAGAGCACAGCGGCCTACCGGCCGGCTTGAGTGTTAAAAGCAAAAGCAAAGACCAGAGCGAAAACAGAGCTGCTTTTCTGTGGGAGCTGGCTTGCCTGCGATGCAGACACCTCGGTGTATCAGGCAGACCCAGTTGATGCCATCGCAGGCAAGCCAGCTCCCACATTTGACCGTGCCCGCTTTAGCTTTTGATTTTGCTCTTCAACACTCAAGCCGGCCGGGAGGCCGCTGTGCTGTTGATCTGCTTTTGATCTTAGGCGCCCCGTTAAACCACGCTGGCCGAACGCAGGCTTTGGAGCGTGGGTAACCCGGCAGGACGCCGGGTTAGCCGTCCTGGGCCAAGGATGGCCCATGACGGCGGCCCACGGTCCAAAGCCGGAGTGAGGGCACACCGAGCCTAGGCGAGGTGCCGAGTGGTGGGGCAAGAGCGTTGTGCTTACTTTTGCGCTCTTCAAAAGTGAGCCGCTGTAAGAGCGGAACCCATATCAGCCATCACCCAAATAACGGATATGCCCCCCAATCAGCGAGCCTTCACAGCCTCAACCCAATCCGGATCCAACCGCGTCTGGTCAGGCTCAATCCCCAACCCCCGCATCTTCTCCAGATGCTCATCAACCTCCCGCACCAACTGCGCCTGAGAACTCGAATTGGCGTCCAGTTCGTGCATCTGCATCAACCCAAGGTGATAAAACCGCAGCAACTTGATCGCCACCGGATCATTCGCCTTCACCCCGTCAGTCACCTTGTGCATCACATTCGTCACACTCATCAGGCTGCGCTTGAGCTGCCACCCATACACCGCCGGCGCGAACCAGGCCTGGTTCCAGAACGGCCCCCGCACCAGCCCTACGGTAATCAACACCCCGGCAAACACCCCGCCCACATTAAAGCGAAAATTATCCCCCCCAGGCTCACCAAACAGCATCACCGCCAGGCTGGAAAGCACCATCGCCAACACCACAAACAACCCCGCGACTATCAACGTACTGCGTCGCGTCTGCTGGCGAAAAACAATCGGGTCGCACGGTTTGAGCTCAAACATCCAGGGTCAGTCTCCATGGCACAAGTAGGGTTATAACGCCGGCCAGCATCTTCTCATGCTTCACCCGTCGGAGTGACGGTAATCAGGTTGAACGATGGATCAGCGCAATTTCTCTAACCCCTGTAGGCAACCGACCCCCAAGCGAGGTGAACCATGACCCGGTACCAGCAACAGCCGCCCGGCACACCCAACCCCGACCGCACGCCCGGCGAAGAGGAGCGTGACAACGACGCCCTGCGCCCCAACGACCCGGCCGAACGGCAAGACGACGAAGAGCAGGTCGAGGAAGACCTGGAAAACCTGCACGACAAGGCCCGCCCGCTGTAGACCCGGCGCGCCAAGGAGGTAGTTATGACTAATCGTACAAGCGGCCCGCATTCATCCGAGCATTCCAGCGGCAAGGACGAATTGGGTTTCGACCCCGATTCCCCGGACGTCGCCGACCCACAGGTCGACCCGGTAGGTCCCGCCATTGCCCCGTTGGACAAGCCAGAAAAAACCGGCAAGAAGCCGGCCTATGATCCCCTCGGTGATCTGAAAAAGTGAAACAAGCCCCGCCGTCGTGCGGGGCTTTTTATTCCTCAACCAAGCCGTTTCGGGGCTGTCCATGTCACCTCGGTGATGCCGAACTTCTCCGCCCAGGGCCGAGTGGTCTTTTTCACCCGCTCATGGCCCGGTCGGCCTATGCGCCCCACGTGGGCAATGTCGGCGTCAACGGCCGCCCAATGCCACGCTTCGGCGTTGTTCATGACCTCGGCACGCACCACAAAGGTTTTTGGTTCGCCGTGTAGCAAGTAGTGGATGGTGTAGATCATTGCGGTACTCATGATGCCTCCCTGTCTTGTAGTGAATGGATATAAATCAGTTCAGAAAGGTTCAGAAAGTTTGTGCATCTGAGGGCTTGCATTTGATTCAACCCACAATTGGCAAATAACCGCCGTCAGGGTATTAGTGGTGCTTTCGCCACCGACTCCAGGATTGCGTCATGCCAGAGCTGACCCACAGCCGCCTCTACCTGCAACGTCTGGGCTACGACACGCCGCCTCCGCCCACCCTGCAAACCCTGCAGGATCTGCAGTTGCGCCATGTCAGCACCTTCGCGTTTGAAAGCCTGTCGACCCTGCTGCACGCACCGGTGCCGATCGATTTGCCGAGCGTCGAACAAAAAGTCCTGTTCGACGGCCGTGGTGGTTATTGCTACGAGCTGAACCAGCTGTTCCTGGCCTTGTTGCAGGAGTTGGGCTTCGAGGCGCGGGGCATTACCGGCCGTGTGGTGATGGGGGGGCCGCCCGATGCGCTTACGGCGCGCACCCATCGGCTGAGCCTGGTGACCCTGGATGGCGTGCGTTACATCAGTGATGTCGGCTTTGGTGGCATGGTGCCCACCAGTCCGTTGCAACTGGACACCGATGCCACCCAGGCCACCGCCCATGAACCCTATCGCCTGAGCCTGGACGAGGGCAGCTACACCTTGTGGGCGCAGGTCGCCGGTGAGTGGCGCGGCTTATATGTGTTCGACCTGCAGGTGCAGTCACACTTCGACTACGAGATCGGTAACTGGTACGTCTCCACCCACCCGGATTCGCCGTTCCTCGGCCAGCTGAAAGTCGCACTGATTGGCCCGGGATTTCGCCGCACGCTGAACAACGGGCAGTACGCGATTCACTACCTGGACCGGGCCAGCGAAAAGCGTGCAATCGAGGACGTCGAAGAGTTGCTGAACCTGTTGCAGGCCAGCTTTGGCATTCGCCTGCCGGCGCATCCGCAGTTGCGGTCAATTCTCGGCCGTTTGCTGGCTCCCGTCCAAGACGCTTGATATAGAGCCTTCGCTGAACCGTTTTACCTCGAAAAAGGTGCAAATTAATTCGAACCTTTCGCCAAAACGAGGGTTCGAAGCGTTTCCTGAATAATTTGCCACCTGCAATGGAGACGTAAAACGATGTCCAAACTATTCGGAAAGATCCTCAAGAATTCCTCGGTCCTGGCCTTGATCGCGGCACCTGGTGTGGTGTTCGCCGCAGCGCCGACCGACCCGATTTCCACCTTCGGGATCCTCGGCAGCTACAACGACTTCAAACTCGAAGGCGGTAGCCAAAGCGACAAGGACCACATGCCTGAAGCCGGCCTGTTCTATAACTTCGGCAACAAGCTGACGGCTGAATCCGGCTTCATCTACCAGGCCGGTATCGAAGCCAAGTACGGCGAGAAGAGCGACAACAAGCTCAAGGAAGGCCAGGCCGACCTCGACCTCGGCTGGCGTGCCGCGCTGGATGCGCGCAACTTCGTCGACGTGCTGGTGGGGGGCGGCTACAGCTGGACCCGCTACGAGCCGGACTCGGGCGACTACGACATGAAACTCACCAACAAATCGCCGTTCGCCAAGGCGGCCCTGGGCTACAACCACCAGTTCGACGACATGACCATGCGTGTTGAACTGGGCGCCCGCCATACCATCGACGGCCGCGCCAAGCTCAAGGTCGACGGCATCGGCAGCGACACGGTGGACCTCAAGGACCGCACCAACCCGTACGCCGAAGTCAGCCTGCTGATGAACCAGAAAGGCGATCTGCCAGTGATGGCGGGCCTGTACTACACCCGCACCGAGTACAAGCTCGATGACGATTCGTACGTGGCCGACAACACCAAGCTCAAGCGTGACGAGTACGGGTTCAAGGTCGGTATAGCCTTCTAAATCTGCCTGACTGATTGTTCCCACGCTCTGCGTGGGAATGCATCCCGTGACGCTCTGCGTCACAACGCGGACGCAGAGCGTCCAAGGCGGCGTTCCCACGCAGAGCGTGGGAACGATCAGCCGCTGAAGCCTGTCCGCCCAAGCCCCCCTTTCTGTCCCCCAATACCCTCAACGCCGCGCCCTGGCTGCCTTAGTGTGGATCACGCTTTCACACAATAAGAGAGAAGGTGGCTATGCGGGCAATCAACCCCCGTCGCATCAGTCTGCTGCTGGCCGTGACCTGCCTGCTGACAGCCTGTGGCGACAAACCGAAACATCCCCCCGAACGTGCCACGGCGGCCAATGCCATGCCGAGCGACGCAGCCCTGGCCCAGGTCTACGACACCAGTTGCAAGCTGTGCCACGCCAACCCGGCCTCCGGTGCGCCGCTGACCGGTGACGGCCCGGCCTGGAGCCCGCGCATCGCCCAGGGCCCGGACACCCTGCTGGACCACACCATCAACGGCTACAACGGCATGCCCCCGATGGGGATGTGCGTGCAGTGCTCCGAAGCGCAATTCCTGGGGCTGATCAGCTTTATGTCGGGTCAACACATCCAATAAGAATAACGGGGTAGGCGATGGGGCTTTCACGGCGAGAATTATTGCAGCGCGGCGCGGTAGCCGGCGCGTTCATGGCATTGACCAGTAACCCGGTACTGGCCCAGCTGGCCCGGGCACCGCGGCTGATTCCCTGGCGCAATTGGTCGGGGGCGCAAACCTGTCTGCCCCTGGCGCGGCTGGCGCCGAAGAACCTTGATGAACTGGTGCAGGTCATCGGCCAGGCACCGGGCAAGGTGCGGCCGGTGGGCTCGGGCCATTCGTTCAGTGCCCTGGTGCCCACCGACGGCACGCTGCTGTCCCTGAGTTACTTCAACGGCCTGCTGGATCACGACCCGCAAACCTTGCAGGCCACGTTCGCCGCCGGTACGCCGATGTCACGCATGGGCCAGGCCTTGAAAGACGTCGGCCAGGCGCTGCCGAACATGGCGGATATCGACTACCAGACCCTGGCCGGGGCGATCTCCACTTCCACTCATGGCACCGGCGTGGGCTTCACCTCATATTCCGGTTGCGTCACCGGCCTGCAACTGGTGACCGCCCAGGGTGAGGTGCTGGAGTGCGACGCCAAGCGTCACCCCGAAGTGTTCAGTGCCGCCCGGGTGTCCCTCGGCGCCCTCGGCGTGGCCACCCAGGTCCGCCTGCAAAACCGCGCACCGTACCGCCTGCGGGAGCGCCAGTGGATCGCCAAGACTGAAGAACTGCTGGAGGACGTGGCAAAGAACACCCGGGAAAACCAGCACTGGGAAATGCTCGTGGTGACCCATTCCGACTACGCCCTGTCCATCGCCCTGAACGAAACCACCGACCCCGAAACCCCGCCCATCGACCCGGCCGAGGCAGGCGGCAACGAGTTTGTGTCGATCATCGAGAAACTCGACAAATACGGCAGCGATTTCCCCGAGGCCCGGCGTACCTTGCTCAACAGCCTGCGCTTTTTTGCCAGCTTCGATGACCGCGTGGCCGAGTCGTTCCAGGTGTACGCCAACGTGCGCAACGTGCGTTTCAACGAGATGGAATATTCGGTGCCCGCCGAGCACGGGCCGGCGTGCCTGCGGGAAATCCTCAAGCTGATCAACGACAAGGACCTGCGCACCTGGTTTCCCATCGAGTACCGCTACGTCAAGGCCGATGACATTCCGCTGAGCATGTTCGAGGGCCGCGACAGCTGTTCGATTTCCGTGCACCAGCACTACACCATGGACCACCACAACTTCTTCGCCGCCGTAGAACCGATCTTCTGGAAATACGCCGGTCGCCCGCACTGGGGCAAGTTGCACACCCTCAATGCGCGCACCTTGCAGCCGCTGTATCCGCGCTGGGAGGAATTTACCCGAGTGCGCCGCGAGCTGGACCCCAGCGGCAAATTCCTCAATGCGCACCTGTCGTCTATTCTGGGAGTGGCCTGATGAACCGCAGACATTTCATGCTCGGCACCGGCGTGTTGCTGGTGGGGGGTGCCATCTTGCTGAGGCCCGGCGACCGGGGCAGCCCGTACACCGAGTATTTCCGCAGCCTCAACCAGGAACTCAAGGCCCATGGGCCGATGCGCCCGGTGATGCTGATCGACCTCGATCGCCTGGACCACAACATCGACGTGGTGATGCAGTCGGTGCAGCGCGGCGGCAAACACCTGCGGCTGGTGGAGAAATCCCTGCCGTCGCCGGGGCTGCTGGCGTACATCGCCAAGCGAGCCGGCACCCAGCGCCTGATGTCGTTTCATCAGCCATTTCTGAATCACGACGCCCAGGTCTTTCCCGATGCGGACATCCTGCTGGGCAAGCCGTTGCCGGTGCGTTCCGCCGAGCTGTTTTACCAAACCCACAAGGGCCCGTTCGACCCGTCCCGCCAGCTGCAATGGCTGCTGGACACGCCCGAGCGCCTGCAACAATACCTGGCGCTGGCCCAGGGGCTGGGCACCAAACTGCGGGTCAATATCGAGCTGGATGTGGGCCTGCATCGCGGCGGCATCAGCGACAACGCGGTGCTGGGGCAGATGCTGACGATGATCAGCGCGCATCCGCAGCAGCTGGAATTCAGCGGGTTCATGGGCTACGACCCGTTCGTGGGCATGGGTGTGCCGGGGATTCTCGGCTCGCCCCAGGACCTGTTCGACAAAGTCATGCAGCGCTACAACGGCTATGTGGATTACACCCGCCAGCACTTTGCGCCGCTGTGGCGCGACGGGCTGACGTTGAATACGGCAGGCAGCCCGAGCTATCGCATTCACGAGCAGGAGAAGCTCAGCAGCGAGGTGTCGGTGGGCACGGCGTTGCTCAAGCCGACGCACTATGACTTGCCGTCGCTGAGCGAGCATGTGCCGGCGGCCTATATCGCCACGCCCGTGTTGAAAAGCACCGGGCCGGTGGACATTCCGGCGCTGGACGGCAAGTCGCGGTTGTTCTCGTGGTGGGATGCGAATCAGCGCGCCACGTTCTTTATTTATGGGGGCAACTGGATGGCGGAGTTTGAATCGCCCAGGGGGTTGCAGAGCAATGACCTGTACGGGCGCAGCTCCAATCAGGAGATGGTCAATGGTTCGCCCAAGGTGGGGCTGAACGTGGAAGACCAGGTGTTTCTGCGCCCGACCCAGAGTGAGTTTGTGCTGCTGCAGTTCGGCGATTTGCTGGCGGTACGGGGCGGGAAAATCGTCGATACCTGGCCGGTCTACACCTGAAGAAACCCGATCAACAGGTGGGAGCTGGCTTGCCTGCGATGCAGGCAACTCGGTTTTTCAGTGATACCGAGGTGATGCTATCGCAGGCAAGCCAGCTCCCACATGTTCAACCGGGTTTACAAGGCAAACGGAATCGTCAGCTTCGCCCACAACATGTCGCCTTCCGGCCGGTTCTGCACATCAAACTCCTTGGCCCAGCGCACCTCGGCACTCGCATACTTGAGGAAGGTGAAATACACCGCCGGACCGATCGCAAACACCTGGCCCTTGACCCCGTCATCCACATCTTCGCCATAGATGTTCACCACGGTATGCCCGTATTGCTTATCGTCGGTGGTCTGCTTGAGGTAGTAGCCGTTGAGCCCAAGGCTGAGGTTATCCGTCACCTTGTAGCTGGCCGAGTAGTCGAAGTGAAAAATCTGCCCCGAACGGTAATGGGTGTCGGGGTTTTCCTTGTTGAAGCTGTAGGTGGTCTTGATCGACAGCTCAGTGCGCTCGTTGGGCATCCAGGTCGCCGACACCAACGGTTTGTAGGTGTAGAAATTGTTGCTGGTATTGGCCAGGCGCGTGGCGTCGTATTCGCCGGTGGGCAGGGTGATTTCCAGGGCGGTGCCCACCGTCAGGTTCTTGCCCAGGTCCCAGAGGATGATCGGCGCCACGGTGGTGTCGCCCATGCTTTCCCGGGTGTCGGACATGCCGAACAGCGATACCTGTTGCTTCAGGTACGGCTGGGCGATATAGCCGCCCAGGCGCCCGCCGAATACCCGCAACGGGCTGAGGTAATCCAGGCGCGGGATGATCGCGTCGGACTTGATCTTCACGTCCGGCACCTTGCCACCCAACGAGCTGATATCGAGCTTCCTGGCTTCGTAATGGTTGTAATAGATGTTGAAGGCGAACATGTGGTCGGGCAGGTTGTTGACGTCCAGCGGCAGGATGTAGAAGCCATCGGTGCCGGGGCCGATGTTGTCGACGCCGCCTTCGGTGGCCAGGGCCGGCAGGCTGATGAGGGTCAACAGGGCGAGTTGCACGGGGTAAAACGCACGGGTCGTGTTCATGTCTGGGCTTATTATTATTATCAGGACGACGCTGCCTATAGAAATAAGCCCTCGGCGCCCGGCGGGGCAGGGTATTGGCGGCCACATAGGGGGACTTTGGCGGACAGCTTTCATCCAGAGTGCAGCAGTTCTTGCAAGAGCCTATGATTGTCAGGATGTTTCCAAAACAAGAACTGAAGCACTCAGTCGGGAATCGAAGATCCATGCAAAGGAAAGCCGTTGATCCGCACTATGACCTGGCCCTGGTCTCGCCATTTCTGCTGCAAACCCTCGGCCAAGTGGTCGCGCAAAAAGGCGCGAGCGCCGAGCACCTGTGCCGTGGCCTGGGATTCACCCTGGCCGATCTGGACGACCCGGCCCAGCGCATTTCCTACCGCCAGGCAGTAGCAATGATCCAGCGTGCACTCAAGGTGTTGCCCGACCAGGGGCTGGGCCTGTGGGTAGGCCATCAGAACGTACTCGGCACCCTGGGCCTGCTCGGCCATGTGATTTCACTGTGCAAGACGTTGCGCGATGCGTTTGCCATCGGGGAACGTCATCAGCACACCTCCGGCGGTATCGCCACCTCGCGCACCCATGAAGGCCCCCAGGAAGTTTTCGTCGATATCGAATGCCTGCTGCCCTACGCCGAGGTGCAGGTGTTTGCCGCCGAGGAGTTCTTCGCCAGCCTGATGGTGTATGGCCGCGCCCTGGTGGGCGAGGGCTTCATGCCGCTGCGGGTCGAATTTATCCACGCCGCGCCCGTCTACGTCGCCGACTATCACCAGCTGTTTGGCGCAGATGTACGTTTTGGTTGCCTGCATAACCGCATGGTCCTGGCCAGCCATTGGCTGGACGTGCGCCTGCCCAATCACCATGCCCTGGCCCTGCGCCAGGCCCTGGAACTGCTGGAGCTGGAAAGCGCCCAGTTGCATCAGAAAATGGATTTGATCCAGGCGGTGGAGCGCGCGATTTCCCGGGATTTGCAGGGCAGCCAGCTGGAAAAGGTCGCCAGTGACTTGAACATGAGCTGGCGTACCTTGCGCCGGCGCCTGACCGAGCATGGGCTGACGTTCGAGGGCTTGCTGGAACAGGTGCGCAGGGCAAGGACCATGGGGTTGTTGAGCAACCCGGGGTTGTCCATCGAACGGATCACCGAGGAAGTTGGCTACAGCGATGTGCGCAGTTTTCGGCGGGCGTTCAAGCGCTGGACCGGGCTGAGCCCCAGTGCGTTTCGCGGTGAAGGCGCAGGGCCGGGGTGATCGTCAGGATTGGCCCCATTGGCCACCTGATCTTTCCCCGGATTGGCTATTTGTCCAATGCCCCCTCGTCACTACTCTAGACACCAATCCCCACTGTTCTGGAGTATCACCATGCAAGCTCGTACCGACTTCTACACCGCCTCCCCGGATGCCATGAAAGCCATGCTGGCCCTGGAGGCTGCCGTCGGCAAACTGTCCATCGAACTGCCGCTGCTGGAACTGGTGCGCCTGCGTGTGTCGCAGATCAACGGCTGCGCCTTCTGCCTCGACATGCACACCGCCGACGCCCGCAAGGGGGGCGAGACCGAGCGCCGCCTGTACACCGTGTCGGCCTGGCGTGAAACGCCGTTCTTCACCCCCCGTGAACGCGCCGCGCTGGCCTGGGCCGAAAGCCTGACCCTGCTGAGCCAGACCCACGCACCGGATGCAGACTTCACCGAACTGGCCGCCCACTTCAGCCCGCAAGAGCAAGTCGACCTGAGCGTGGCGATCGCCACCATCAACAGCTGGAACCGTCTGGCGGTGGGTTTTCGCAAGATGCCTAAATAACCCGACAAGACGCCGGGATGACTGATCGTTCCCGCGCTCTGCGTGGGAATGCCGCCCCGGACGCTCTGCGTCCAGCGGGCGATGCAAGGCTCAAGTCTTGCGTACGGGTGACGCGGAGCGTCACGGGATGCATTCCCACGCAGAGCGCGGGAACGATCAGTGAAGCCGATCTACCACCGGGTTACAGCCAGTCGGCATTCACTTGAAGTAACCCCGTGGCGTGGCGCCGGTCATGGCCTTGAAGAAGGCGATCAGCGCACTGTCACTGGCAAAGCCCAACTCAAAGGCGCAGTACCCGAGACTGCGCCCGGTGGCGAGCAGCTCGATGGCGCGCATCAGGCGCCACTGCTGGCGCCATTGCTGATAGCCCATGCCGGTTTCCCGCAGGAAGATCCGGCCGATGGTTTTGCCGCTGGCGGCCACCTGGCGTTGCAAGGCTTGCAGCTCCGGCGGCAGGGTGTCGAGGTTCTGCAATAACGGCGCCAGGCGTTTGTCCGTGGGCAGGGGCAGCAGCAGCGGTTGCTCGACTGCCTCGCGGATTTCACTCAGGCACAGCGCCAGCAAATGCGCGTATTTGCCCTGTTGCCAATCGGTGTCGAACGCCGCCATTGCCATCGGCTCCAGCACCGCCCGCAGCAGCGCACTCACCTCAATCACCCGCACTTGTGCCGGCAACTGCCCGGCCAATGCCGGGCTGACATACACCGAACGGTAATCCACGGTCTGTTGCATCACTGCCCGGTGCGGCACACCGCCGGGAATCCACGCTGCCCGAGTGGGCGGCAACAGGCACAGTTGGTTGGCCAGGGTAATGCGCGTGCAGCCCTGTTGGGTGAACAGCAATTGCCCGCGCTGATGCTGATGTACACCGGAGTCGTGATCACCCAGCAGGGCGGCGATGCCCACCACGGGCGCGTCGAAGCGGTCGGGATCGAAAGGTGTCTGCGCCGCCAGCCATGCCATGGGATGTCCGATTTCATTGATAAGGTGTCAAAGTCTGGATAATACGCCAGCTGCCGCTGTTTAGACTCCCTGGCCTGTTTACTCGTGAAGAGCGTCTGGATGATGTTGAAAAAATTGCTGGTGCTGGCGGTGGCGCTGCTGATGTTCCCGCAGATCGCACAAACCCTGTATAGCCCTGCGCTGGCGGATATCGGCCAGGCGTTTGCGGTAGGGCCCGAGGCAGCGGGGCAGACCTTGTCGGTGTACTTTCTGGCCTTCGCGTTCGGGGTCGTGGTGTGGGGACGCTTGTGTGACCGCTTCGGCCGGCGCCCGGTGATGCTGGCCGGGTTGGCCCTTTATGGCGCGGCCACAGCGCTGGCCTTGGGCGTGCGTGCGTTCAACGGCCTGTTGCTGGCCCAGGCGGTGGCGGCGTTTGGTGCGGCGGTGGGGTCGGTGGTGACGCAAACCGTGCTGCGCGACCGCTTCAGTGGCGCCGAACTGGCGCAGGTGTTTTCAGTCGTGGGCATTGCCCTGGCGGCCAGCCCCGCCATTGGCCTGTTCACTGGCGCGGGCCTGGTGCAGCACTTTGGCTATCGCGGGGTGCTCACAGGCTTGTTGCTGCTGGCGCTGACGTTATTGGCCTGGTGCCTGTGGGCCTTGCCGGAAACCCGCCCGGCCTCGCTGCCCACAGCGTCGTTGCGCGGCACCCTGGGCCTGATGCTCAAGGATGCGGCGCTGTGGCGTTCGGTGGGGCTGGTCGCGGTCTTCAATATCTCGCTGTTCAGCTATTACAGCCTGGGGCCGTTTGTGTTCCAGCGCCTGGGGTTGTCTGCCGAGCAGTTCGGCTACAGCGGCGTCCTGCTGGCGTTGGGATCGGGGCTTGGGGCCTGGCTCAACAAGGGGTTGCTCAAGCGCGGGGCCGGCAGCGAACAGCTGGTGCTGGCAGCCGGTGGCGTGATGTTAGTGGGCAGCGCGCTGGTGGTGCTGTTACAGGACCGTTGGCTGTTCGTGTTGCCGATGCTGTTGGTGGTCATGGCCTTCGGCATGGCGATTCCCAATGTCCTGGGGGCGGCACTCACGGCTTATCGCGACCGCCTTGGCACCGCCGGTGCCTTGTTCGGTTTGCTGTATTACCTGGTGATCGGGGTGGGGTTGACCTTGGCAGCCTGGGTCCAGCAGTTGGGCTGGACCCTGTTGGTGTGCGCCTTGGTGGCGCTATGCCTGGCGATCCCGCGTACCGTCAGAAATTGACCGTGGCACTCAAGCGCGCCGTCAACGGCGCACCCTGGAACAGGTAGTCATCGCCCATGTATTCGCCGGCATCGCGCCAGTAACGCTTGTCGAACAGGTTGTCGACGCTCAGGCGAAACACCGTTTCATAGCCATCGAGTTTGGTGGTGTAGCGGCTGCCGACGTTGACGATGGCGTAGTCGCCCACTTCCACATCACCGGTGCG
This sequence comes from Pseudomonas sp. W2I6, assembly GCF_030815935.1. NCBI lineage: Bacteria > Pseudomonadati > Pseudomonadota > Gammaproteobacteria > Pseudomonadales > Pseudomonadaceae > Pseudomonas > Pseudomonas sp. W2I6. Next base: position 1,588,720 of record NZ_JAUSXJ010000001.1, read on the forward strand.
ATTGGCGTACTTGTTGGCGCTGTATTGCACGCCGCCGAGCAGCGCCAGGCCGTCGACCCAGGGCAGGGCGTAGTCGGCGTACAGACTGGCCCGCAGTTTCGGCACGTTGATCGCCTGATGGCCTTCGTATTCCGGCGTGCCGCTGCCCGTCACCCGTGCACGGATGGCCGCGACGCTGGCGGCGATCTGCAAGCGCTGGGTGGCCCAGCCGTTGGCGGACAATTCCAGGCCGGTGTTTTTCTGCTCGCCCTGTTGCACGTAGGTGTAGTCGCCAGAGTCGTCCGGCCTGGCGTATTGATAGGCCTGGCGAGTCTGGAAGATCGCGGCGGCAAAGCTGATGCGGCGCCAGTCGTATTTCACCCCGGCTTCGATCTGGCGGGAAACTGTCGGGGCGAGGGTTTCATCTTTATTCAGGGCAAACCACGGCGCGGTACCGCCCAGGGACAGGCCTTTGCTGTAGCTGGTGTAGAGCGACAGGTTTTCAATCGGTTTGTAGATCAGTGCCGCCTGGGGCAGGAACACATACTGCCGGGTGTGGCGCGACTCGTTGCCCTGATCATCGAAAGCCTTTTCGTCCAGGCGCACTTCGCGGCCGCCCACGATGGTCTGCCATTGCTCGTTGAAGCTGATGCGGTCGGTGACGAACAGGCCGTATTGGCGGCTGTCGAGGTTGCGATGGCTATCGTTCAGGGGCTTATCGGTGGGCGCGAAGTTTTCCGGGTCCTGATTGATATTGCCGGAGCCAATCATCTCGTTGACCGATTCGCGCTTGTCCACCACTCGCCGAAACGCACTGCTGCCAAACGTCAACTCATGCCCCAGGCCACCGGTATTGAACAACCCGGTCATCGCGGCCTGGATTTCATCATCGCGCCGGGTGTCATCAGGGCTGCGGAAGTCGTAGATATCGTAGTTGCCTTCCGGGCTGAAGTAGTTTGGTACCTTGGCCCCGGCACAGCTCGCGGACCCGTAGCAGCCCCACGCAAACGAACTGTAATCATCAATCACCACCTTGCTGCGCGCCGCGCTGACGCTGCCTTTCCACTGGTCACTGAAGCGATATTCAAACTTGCCGTTGAGGTTCAGCGAATCAATCCCTACCTGATTCGCACCGCTCTGATGCCCCAGCAGTTTTTTCGGCGACGCGTCGTGCGGCACCTCGGTCCCGCCCAGCAGCTGATAACCCGGCACCGAGCGCTGTTGCTTGTTCTGATACTCGGCATCCAGCTGCAATACCGCGTCGGGGCTGATGTTCCAGTCGAACGCCAGGGACAGGAAATCCCGGTGGCCATTGGCATGTTCGACATAGGAATGCAGGTCTTCATGGGCCACGTTGGCGCGCAGGCCGAACTGCTGCTCGCTGCCAAACCAGCCGCCCACGTCGGTGGCCAGGTAACCACTGCCGCGATCATCGGTGGACACCGTCACCGAGCGCACATCCTCCGGGCGCTTGGTCACGTAATTGATCACGCCGCTGGGCTCGGAAATCCCGCTTTGCATACCCGACAATCCCTTGAGCAGCTCCACGCGCTGCTTGTTCTCCAGGGCAACGTTCTGCTCGCCGGTGATGGTGCGGCCATTGATCTTGTAACTGCTGGCGGCATTCAGCGAGAAACCGCGCACCACGAAGTTTTCGTAGTAGCCGATGGGCGCATAGCTGTCGCCCACCGAGGCGTCATTGCGCAGCACTTCGCTGAGCAAGCGCGCCTGCTGGTCCTTGATCAACGACTCGTTGAACACCGCGATCGAGGCCGGCGTGTCGAGCAACGGCGCCTCATTGAAAGCGCCCACCGACGCGGTGTCGGTGTTATAGCCGGATTCATCCTGGCCCTGGACCTTCACCTCCGGCAGCTCGATATCAGCCGCCTGGCTGCTTCCAATACCTGCGCTGAGCAACAGGCCGAGGGCAAAACGTGAAGGGGCAGCGGGGCGAAGACGCAAAACCATGGGGGAAGGCCTGAGAGCGCAGAGCGGAGGGCGCATAAGCTAGGCATAACGGCGGCGTTTTACAAGTTTTCGAGAATGGTTCGCTTTGAGACGTCCCGTCTCAGCCCGCAGATCAATCCTGCTGCTGCTCGACAGCGGCCCCTGGCAACTGCGATAGACAAGGCTTCTCTCACCGTTGAAGGAGATCGTCATGAGTATCGCTGGAAAAGTTGCACTGGTGACCGGCGCCGGGCAAGGCATCGGCCGGGCCATCGCCCTGCGCCTGGCGCGGGATGGCGCCGACATAGCGTTGGTGGACATCAACAGCGCGAAGATTGAAGCGGTGGCGGCCGAGGTGGTTGCACTGGGGCGCAAGGCCTCGGTGTATGTCGCCGATGTCTCGAAGCTGGAGCAAGTGGTCGCGGCGGTGGACCATGCCCACCAGACCCTGGGCGGCTTCGACATCATCGTCAACAACGCCGGCATCGCACAGATTGACGCACTGCTGGACGTGACTCCGGAACAGGTCGACCGCACGCTGCGTATCAACGTGCAGGGCACGCTTTGGGGCATCCAGGCCGCAGGCAAGAAATTCAAGGCGCTGAAGCAGAAGGGCAAGATCATCAATGCCTGCTCGATTGCCGGCCATGAAGGCTTTGCGTTGCTGGGGGTGTATTCGGCCACCAAGTTTGCCGTGCGTGCGCTGACCCAGGCCGCCGCGAGGGAACTGGCCAGTGACGGGATTACCGTCAACGCCTACTGCCCGGGTGTGGTGGGCACGGATATGTGGGTCGAGATCGACAAACGCATGGCCGAGATTACCGGCGCCGAGGTGGGGGCGACGTACAAGAAGTATGTAGACGGGATTGCGTTGGGCCGGGCGGAAACGCCGGAGGATGTGGCGGGGCTGGTGTCGTACCTGGCGGGGCCGGATTCGGATTACATGACCGGGCAATCGCCGTTGATTGATGGCGGGATTCTGTACCGCTGAGCCGGCGGAATCACTCGGTCAAAAAATGTGGGAGCGGGCTTGCTCGCGAAGGCGGAGTGTCAGTCACCGGAAATGTTGACTGGTACACCGCCTTCGCGAGCAAGCCCGCTCCCACATTTTTGACCGTGTTGGGTCAGTGCTTGCCGGGCATGTCGATACCCAGCTGGTTAACCCGCCGATACAAGGTCGCCCTGGAAATCCCCAACGCCTGCGCCGCCGCCAGCGGCTTCCACCGATGCCGAATCAGTGCGTCCAGCACCAACTGCCGCTCAGGACTCACGCTTTCCGATGTTTCCACCGCAACCGCGTCACCACGAACTTCCACCGGCAAATCCGCCAGCTGAATCGTCCCGCCGTCGCACACCGCACACGCATACGCCAACACATGCCGCAGTTGCCGCACATTCCCCGGCCAGGCATAACCCAGCAGCGACTCCAGCGCCGCTGCCGCGATCCCGACCGCAACACCGCTGTGCCGCGCCTCCTGCTCCAGAAGTCGATTGATCAATGCCAGTTTGTCCATGCGCTCGCGCAATGGCGGCACACAGAACCGCGCACAGCCCAACCGGAAATACAAATCCTCGCGAAAGCTTCCAGCACTCACCAGCGCCGCCAAGTCCCGATGGCTGGCGCAGATCACCTGGATATCCACCGCCCGGGTTTTTGCCCCGCCCAGCGGCGCCACTTCACCTTCGGCCATTACCCGCAGCAGTCGCGTCTGCAACGCCAGCGGCATGTCGCCGATCTCGTCGAGAAACAACGTGCCGCCATCGGCCTGCAACAGCAGCCCGGTCATGCCCTTGCTGGAGGCACCGGTAAATGCCCCGGCCACGTAGCCGAACAGTTCGCTCTCGATCAGGTTTTCCGGGATCGCCGCGCAGTTCACCGCCACAAAGGGGCCGTCGCGACGGGCACTGCGTTCATGCAACTGGCGGGCAAACACTTCCTTGCCGGCGCCGGTTTCGCCCTGGACCAGCACCGGCAGGTTGCGGTCCTTGACCCGCACGGCCAGGCGCAGATGTTCTTCTACTCGCGGGTCTACCTGATGACTCGAAGACACCGTCGCACGTGCAGCCTTACGCCGCGGCGCGCTGACCCGTACCTGCAACGCCCCCGGCTCGCCGAGCCAATGCAACTGCTGCGTCGATTGATCGGTCACGGCGCGCAACGCGTCCAGGTCAAACACTTCGCCGATATGCTCCGGCAACTGCCCGAAGCGCAATCTCAGGGCCTGCCGCGCCTTGCTGTTCAAGGCTTGCAGCCGCCCATCCTGATCCCACGCCAGCAGCATGTCCGGCTGGCTGTCGACGTAACCGGGCGTGCTGTGGGCCTGCAACACCCAATGTTGCCGGGCGCTGTGCATGAAAAACGCGTTCTCGATGGCCCGCGCGCTTTGCGCCACCATCTGCCGCACCAGGTGTTGGCTGCGCCGGTCATCCGGCGATTTGAGGGCGGAGGCGTCCATCACGCCCAGCAGGTTGCCCTGGGGATCAAAGATGGGTGCGGCAGAGCAGGTCAGGCCGATAAACGCCGCACGAAAGTGGTCGCGCTTGTGCACGGTGACCGCGGCCTTGCTGGTCAGCACCGTGGCCACGCCGCAGGTGCCTTCCTCGGCTTCCGACCAGCAGGTGCCGAGGTACAGGCCGGCCTTGCGGCAGTCGTTGCGAATGCCGGCGTCCACGCGGTGGTCGATGGTCTGGCCCTGGGCGTCGGTGAGCATCACGCAGTAATCGGCGTGGCGCACCCGGTTGTGAATCTGCCCGACTTCCTCACTGGCGATGCGCATGAACAGTTCGGCGCGTTCGCGGCATTCCTTGAGCAGGGTGCTGGTGAGGATGCGCGGCCCTTGCAGTGAACCGGGGTCGAGGTGGTGCTGCTCCATGGAGCGGCGCCAGGAATCAAAAATCAGCGACGGCACCGGAGCCTGGGGCAGTCGGTCGGCGTTGCGTACCACGCGGCTGACACAGTCGACATGGTCCTTGGAGTTCACGGCGAGCATTGAAGCCTCCGGTTCTCGATCCTTGTTGTTATGCCCGCCATTAAGCGCCCATGGGCCGGGAGGAACAAGGCCGGCCTGACCAACTGCCCGAGGTGAGACGCAGCGTCTCATTGCGCCGCAGACGCTGCGGGCAGGTTGCAACGGCGCGTCTCATTGAACGGTCCACAGTGGCACGTCCACGCTTCCAGGCAACTGCTCTGGGTCAAGGCTTTCCCGGGTTTTCCAGCGGATTGGCACAGGCCGTGCTGAGTGCCTTGCAGCTGGCCTGATCCAGCCTTTTGTGTGTCGAGACAACCTGGAGAACAACAAGATGTCCACTCACCTGTCCACCGATCAACTGCTCCATGCCTACACCGTGATGCGCACCATCCGTGATTTCGAAGAACGCCTGCACGTGGAATTCGCCACCGGCGAGATTCCCGGTTTCGTGCATTTGTATGCCGGCCAGGAGGCCAGCGCCGCCGGGGTCATGGCCCACCTCAACGATGAAGATTGCATCGCGTCCAACCACCGTGGCCACGGCCATTGCATCGCCAAGGGTGTGGACGTGTTCGGCATGATGGCCGAGATCTACGGCAAGAAAACCGGGGTGTGCGGCGGCAAGGGCGGCTCCATGCACATCGCCGACCAGGAGAAGGGCATGCTCGGCGCCAACGGCATTGTGGGTGCCGGGGCGCCGCTGGCGGCCGGTGCGGCCCTGGCGGCCAAGCTCAAGGGCAGCGCGGGGGTGGCGGTCGCGTTTTTCGGCGACGGCGGCTCCAACGAGGGGGCGGTGTTCGAAGCGATGAACCTGGCCTCGATCATGAACCTGCCGTGCCTGTTCGTGGCCGAGAACAACGGTTATGCCGAAGCCACCGGGTCCGGCTGGTCGGTGGCCTGCAAGGACATTGCCGAGCGCGCCGTGGGTTTTGGCATGCCGGGGGTGATTGTCGACGGCAACGACTTTTTTGCCGTGCACGCCGCCCTCGGCGTTGCGGTAGAGCGTGCCCGCAGCGGTAAAGGGCCGACGCTGGTGGAGGTCAAACTGAGCCGTTTCTACGGCCACTTCGAAGGCGATGCGCAAACCTATCGCGGCCCGGACGAAGTGAAAAACCTGCGGGAAACCGGCGACTGCCTGAGCCTGTTTCGCCAGCGCTGCACCGCCGAAGGCTGGCTCGACGCAGCGCAGTTCGAACGCATCGACACCGAAGTCGCGCAGCTGATCGAAGACGCCGTGCGCCTGGCCAAGTCCGATCCCAAACCCCAGGCCGCCGACCTGCTGAGCGATGTCTACGTCGCCTACCGCTAACCGCCACCCACTACAAAAACAATCCGTGGAGAAGTCATCATGGCTAGAAAAATCAGCTATCAGCAGGCAATCAACGAAGCCCTGGCCCAGGAGATGCGCCGCGACCAGAGCGTGTTCATCATCGGCCAGGACGTGTCCGGCGGCACCGGTTCGCCCGGTGAACAGGACGCCTGGGGCGGCGTGCTCGGCGTCACCAAGGGGCTGTATCCGGAGTTCCCCGACCGCGTGCTCGACGCGCCACTTTCCGAGGTCGGTTATGTGGGCATGGCCGTCGGTGCAGCCACCCGTGGCATGCGCCCGGTGTGCGAGTTGATGTTCGTCGACTTTATCGGCTGCTGCCTCGACCAGTTGCTCAACCAGGCGGCGAAGTTTCGCTATATGTTCGGTGGCAAGACCACCACGCCGCTGGTGGTGCGCGCCATGTACGGCGCCGGCCTGCGTGCGGCGGCCCAGCATTCGCAGATGCTCACTTCAATGTGGACGCATATTCCCGGGCTCAAGGTGGTGTGCCCGGCCACGCCCTATGACGCCAAGGGCATGCTGATCCAGGCGATCCGCGACAACGACCCGGTGATTTTCCTCGAACACAAAATGCTCTACAGCCTCCAGGGCGAAGTGCCGGAAGAGCTGTACACCGTGCCGTTCGGCGAAGCCAACTACGTGCGTGAAGGCAACGATGTAACCCTGGTGACCTACGGGCGCATGGTGCACATCGCCCTGGAAGCCGCCGCCAATCTGGCGCGCCAGGGTATCGACTGCGAAGTGTTGGACCTGCGCACCACCAGCCCGCTGGACGAAGACAGCATCCTTGAAAGCGTGGAGAAAACCGGGCGCCTGGTGGTGATCGACGAGTCCAACCCACGCTGCTCGATTGCCACGGACATCAGTGCATTGGTGGCGCAACGGGCGTTCGGCTTCCTGCGCGCGCCGATCGAAATGGTCACCGCGCCTCACACGCCGGTGCCGTTCTCCGATGCCCTGGAGGACCTGTACATCCCCAACGCGGCGAAGATCGAAGCTGCGGTGCTGAAGATTGCCGACAAGAGGAATGCCGCATGATCCATACACTGACCATGCCCAAGTGGGGGCTGTCGATGACCGAGGGCCGGGTTGATGTCTGGCTCAAGCAGCCGGGCGACCGGGTGGAGAAGGGTGAAGAGGTGCTGGATGTCGAGACCGACAAGATTTCCAGCAGTGTCGAGGCACCCTTCAGCGGGGTGCTGCGACGGGTGTTGGCCCAGAGCGATGAGACCTTGCCCGTGGGGGCATTGCTGGCAATCGTGGTGGAAGGCGAGGCCAGCGAGGCCGAGATTGATGGGGTGATCGAGGCGTTCCAGGCGGGGTTCGTTTCCAGTGCCGCCGAGGCTGAAGCCAGCGGGCCATCGGCACAGAAGGTCGAGGTGGGCGGGCGCCTGCTGCGCTATCTGGACCTCGGGGAGGGCGGCACACCGCTGGTGCTGGTGCACGGCTTTGGTGGCGACCTGAATAACTGGCTGTTCAATCACCCGGTGCTCGCGGCTGAGCGGCGGGTGATCGCCCTGGATTTGCCGGGGCATGGCGAGTCGGGCAAGTACCTGCAAACGGGCGAGCTTGAAGAGCTGAGCCAGGCGGTATTGGCACTGCTGGATTATCTGAAGGTTGACCGGGTACACCTCGCCGGGCATTCCATGGGCGGGCTGGTTTCCCTGAACCTCGCGCGGGTGGCACCGCAGCGTGTGGCGTCGTTGACCCTGATCGCCAGCGCTGGATTGGGTACGCAGATCAACAGTGATTACCTGCAAGGTTTTATCGACGCGAGCAATCGCAATGCACTCAAGCCGCAACTGGTTCAACTGTTCAGCGATCCGGCGCTGGTGACTCGGCAGATGCTGGAAGACATGCTCAAGTTCAAGCGCCTGGAGGGTGTGGAGCAGGCGTTGCGGCAGATCACCGGGGCGTTGTTCAGCGGTGGTCGGCAGTTGGTGGATCTACGCAACGTTGTCGGGCAGCAGCCGAGCCTGGTGATCTGGGGCAGTGAGGACGCAATCATTCCGGCGAGCCATGCCCAGGGGTTGGAGGCTCAGGTGGAGATACTGCCGGGGCAGGGGCATATGGTGCAGTTGGAGGCGGCGGAGCGAGTGAATCAGTTGATGCTGGCGTTTCTTCGGACCTGATCGTTCCCACGCTCCGCGTGGGAATGCCGCCCTGGACGCTCCGCGTCCCGAGGGTGACGCGGAGCGTCACAGGATGCATTCCCACGCGGAGCGTGGGAACGATCTTCAAGACCAGCGGTGTTTTTGGTGGCGCTTCAGGGTCTCGCTGGGCAACTCCTGAAACAACGCCCGATAGCTGTTGGAAAACCGCCCCAAATGCCAGAACGACCAATTCATCGCCACCTCCGCCACGGTGGTGTCCACTGACGGCGGGTTCAACAACTCCCGCCGTGCACTGTTCAACCGGCGCAACCGCAACCACTGCGCCGGGCTCATCCCGGTATACGTCTTGAACCCGTGCTGCAACTGGCGCAACGGCACCCCGGCAATGCGCGCCAGCTGCAGCAGGTTGACGGTTTCATCCGGCACATCCGCCGCCCATTCGCCAATGCGCGCCATGATGATTCGCTCCTCGGTGCGTCGCTGCAATGAGCCCTTGTCGAGGCACACGCAGGCGTTGTCGAGGATGAACAGGCAGTCGTCGAGCAACTGTTGCGTAAGGGCATCACGACTCGGCGGGTCAAGCGTCGCCGACAGCCGCGTCAGCGTGCCGCTGAGCCAGCGGCTGAACAACGGGTTTTGCAGGGAGTTGAGCGGGGCCATGAACAACCCCTCCAGCTTCGCCACATCCAGACCATGGCGCTGGACAAACTGCGGCCCGAACACCACTGCCACTTCGCGGTAGTTTTCCGGGGTGATCCAGGTGTTGCGGCTTTCGCCATTGAGCACGTACAGCGCGTTGTCGCTGCCATCGAAACAGAACGCCAGGGAACCCGGCGGCGCGTTGAAGTTCTGCTCCACCCGGGTGTTCATCCGCTCTTCGTACACCTCGACACCTTGCAGGTCGAGATAGCGGATCTGCCCGGCAAAATGCCCCGGGGACATTTGCTGGTACTGCTGCACCCAACCGGGTGTCGCACTGCATTGAGCGGCCACATCACCGGTGGTGAAGGCCTGTACGCGCAAAGCTGTTGCCTGTGTCATGGGTAACCTGGGCGCACTCTATTGGTGCGTTGTGGTTGGCGCAAAGTGGATAGATGCCGTTGGACGGCTGGCCCAAGATAGACCTCAATGCGCCGCGAGGGAAGCCCGCGGCGCAGCATCCAACCCATGACGAGGTCCTTATGAACGCCCCCTTCGATCAGCTGTCCGCCTGGCTGAAAGAACACAAGATTACCGAAGTCGAATGCGTGATCAGTGATTTGACTGGCATCGCACGCGGCAAGATTTCGCCCACCAACAAGTTCCTGCATGAGCGAGGCATGCGCCTGCCGGAAAGTGTGTTGCTGCAAACGGTAACCGGGGACTTTGTCGACGACGACATCTACTACGACCTGCTGGACCCGGCCGACATCGACATGATCTGCCGCCCGGTGTCCAACGCCACCTACGTGGTGCCATGGGCCATCGAGCCGACGGCCATCGTGATCCACGACACCTTCGACAAGCAGGGCAATCCCATCGAACTGTCGCCGCGCAACGTGCTGAAAAAGGTCCTGCAACTCTATACCGACCAGGGCTGGCAGCCGATTGTCGCGCCGGAGATGGAGTTCTACCTGACCCAGCGCTGCGAAGACCCGGACCTGCCGCTGAAGACCCCGCTGGGCCGTTCCGGTCGCGCCGAAAGTGGCCGCCAGTCATTCTCCATCGACGCTGCCAACGAGTTCGACCCGCTGTTCGAAGACGTCTACGACTGGTGCGAAGCCCAGGGCCTGGACCTCGACACGCTGATCCATGAAGACGGCCCGGCGCAGATGGAAATCAACTTCCGCCACGGCGATGCCCTGGACCTGGCCGACCAGATCACCGTGTTCAAACGCACCCTGCGCGAGGCTGCACTCAAGCACAACGTGGCGGCCACCTTCATGGCCAAACCGGTGGCCGACGAGCCCGGCAGCGCCATGCACCTGCACCAGAGCGTGGTGGAGATCGCCACCGGCAAGCAGGTGTTTGTCGATGAGCACGGCAACAAGAGCCAACTGTTCCTCAACCACATCGGCGGCCTGCAGAAGTACATCCCCAAGCTGCTACCGATGTTTGCGCCTAACGTCAACTCGTTCCGCCGCTTCCTGCCGGACACCTCGGCACCGGTCAACGTCGAGTGGGGCGAAGAAAACCGCACCGTCGGCCTGCGTGTACCGAGCTCCAGCCCCGACGCCATGCGCGTGGAAAACCGCCTGCCGGGCGCCGACGCCAACCCGTACCTGGCCATCGCCGCCAGCCTGCTGTGCGGCTACCTCGGCATGATCGAAAAGGTCGAGCCCAGCGCCCCGGTGGAAGGCCGTGCCTACGAACGCCGCAACCTGCGCCTGCCGATCACCATCGAAGACGCCCTGGCGCGCATGGAAGAGTGCGACACCGTCAAGCAGTACCTGGGGGACAAGTTTGTGCGCGGCTACGTCGCGGTCAAGCGCGCCGAACACGAGAACTTCAAGCGGGTGATCAGCTCCTGGGAACGTGAATTCCTGCTGCTGAGCGTCTGACGACTCGTCCGTAGCTTAGCGAGGCTGCGTCGGGCCCACCGCAATTGTGTCTGATACAACGCTACGCAGCCTCGCCAAGGCTCGACAGCTGCTACGGGCAGAATGGCTGGATGAATACATAAAAATCAATCAAGCAAAGGGGTGTCGATATGCGTCTGGTGAAAAAGCTTCTCCCGCTGGCCTTGGCGGCGTTGTTCAGCAGCGCGGGCCACGCCGCGCAGACGGTCAGTGTGTACAACTGGACCGACTACATCGGTGAGACCACCTTGGCCGACTTCCAGGCCAAGACCGGGATCAAGGTGATCTACGACGTGTTCGACTCCAATGAAACCCTGGAAGGCAAACTGCTCGCCGGCCGTACCGGCTACGATGTGGTGGTGCCGTCCAACCACTTCCTGGCGCGCCAGGTAAAGGCCGGCGCGTTCCTCAAGCTGGACCGTTCGCAGCTACCCAACTTCAAGAACCTCGACCCCAAGCTGCTCAAGCTGCTGGAGAAAAACGACCCGGGCAACGAGCATTCGGTGCCGTACCTGTGGGGCACCAACGGCATCGGCTATAACGTGGACAAGGTCAAGCAGGTGTTGGGCATTGACCATATCGACTCGTGGGCCGTGCTGTTTGAACCGGAGAACATCAAGAAGCTCCACGAGTGCGGCGTAGCGTTCCTCGACTCGGCGGATGAACTGTTCCCGGCGATCCTCAACTACATGGGCAAGGACCCGCGCAGCGAGAATCCCGAAGACTACAAACAGGCCGAGGCCAAGCTGCTGACCCTGCGGCCGTACATCACTTATTTCCATTCCTCCAAGTACATCTCGGACCTGGCCAACGGTGATATCTGCGTCGCCTTCGGTTATTCCGGCGACGTGTTCCAGGCGGCCAACCGCGCCAAGGAAGCCAAGAACGGCGTGAACATCGCCTACTCGATCCCCAAGGAAGGCAGCAACCTGTGGTTCGACCTGCTGGCCATCCCGGCGGACGCCGCCAACCCGAAAGCCGCCCACGCCTTTATCAACTACTTGCTGGACCCTGAAGTGATCGCCAAGGTCAGCGCCAGCGTCGGCTACGCCAACCCGAACCCGGCGGCCAAGGCCTTCATGGCCCCCGAGCTGGTGAACAACCCCGAGATCTACCCGTCCCAGGAAGTGCTCGACAAACTCTACATTTCCACCACCCCGACGCCCGCCGTCATGCGCTTGATGACGCGGTCCTGGAGCAAAGTGAAGACCAACAAATGAACCGTTCCTCCTCCGACCACGCTCGTTCCTATTACCTGGCTTCGGCCAACGCCATGCCCCGGCGCCCAGCGCTGGGGGCTGACCTGACCGCCGATGTGTGTGTGATCGGCGGTGGGTTCACCGGGGTCAACACCGCCATCGAACTGGCCCAGCGCGGGCTTTCGGTGATCCTGCTGGAGGCCCGGCGGATTGGCTGGGGCGCCAGCGGGCGCAATGGCGGGCAGTTGATACGCGGGATTGGGCATGACGTATCGGGCTTTGCCAGGTACGTGGGGGAGGAGGGTGTGCGTTACCTGCAGCAGGCCGGGATCGATTCGGTGGCGCTGGTGGGCGAGCGGATTCGCGAGCACGGGATTGAGTGTGATTTGCGCTGGGGGTTTTGCGAGTTGGCGAATACGCCGGCGCAGTTTGCGGCGTTTCAGGGGGAGCTGGAGAGCCTGGCTGCCTTGGGGTATGCGCCTGAAACGCGGTTGGTGGCATCGCAGGATATGGCGCAGGTGGTTGGCTCAGGCTTGTATGCCGGTGGCCTGGTGGACATGGGCTCCGGGCATCTGCACCCGTTGAACCTGGTGCTGGGGGAGGCCGGTGTGGCCGAATCCCTTGGGGTGCGGATCTTTGAAGACAGCCCGGTGCTGGAGTTGATCCATGGCGACACGGTGCAGGTGCGTTGCGAGTTTGGCAGCGTGCGCGCCGGCAACCTGGTGCTGGCGTGCAATGCGCATCTGGAGGAACTGGAGCCGAAGTTGAGCGGCAAGGTGCTGCCAGCGGGGAGCTACATCATTGCGACCGAGCCGCTGTCGGTTGGGGTGGCTGATCAGTTGATTCCGCAGGACCTGGCGTTGTGTGATCAGAAAGTGGGGTTGGATTATTACCGCCTTTCGGCGGATCGGCGGTTGTTGTTTGGGGGGGCTTGTCATTATTCGGGGCGTGATCCGGTGGATATCGCGGGGTATATGCGGCCGAAGATGCTCAAGGTTTTTCCGCAGTTGGTGGATACGGCGATTGAGTTTCAGTGGGGGGGGAAGATCGGCATCACCGCCAATCGCTTTCCCCAGGTGGGGCGCCTGAAGCAGCATCCGAATGTGTTCTATGCCCAGGGGTATTCGGGGCATGGCCTTAACGTGACGCATTGGTGTGCGCGGTTATTGGCTGAGGGGATTCAGGCTGGGCAGAGCCGGGGGTTGGATATTTTCAGCCAGGTGCCGCATATGACTTTCCCGGGGGGGAAGGTGTTGCGTTCGCCGCTGTTGGCGTTGGGGATGTTGTGGTATCGGGTTCGGGAGATGGTGGGGTGATTGATTGGGTACATATCCGTTTCTTCGGTAACGGCCACCTATGGTTTCGCTCTTACAGCGAGTCAGTTTGCAAAAGCGGCAAAGTAACCAAAGCGCTCTGCCCCGCCTGTCGGCGCCTCGCCTAGGCTCGGCGTTCCCTCACTCCGGCATTACTCCGCGGGCCGCCGCGACGGGCCATCCATGGCCCGGCGCGGCTAAACCGGCGTCCTGCCGGTTTACCCGCTGCGCAATACCTGCGTTCGGCCTCGGGCTGATTGGGGCAGTCAGATCAAAAGCAAAAGCACAGCGGCCTCCCGGCCGGCTTGAGTGTTAAAAGCATAAGCAAAGACCAGAGCGAAAACAGATCTGCTTTTCTGTGGGAGCGGGCTTGCTCGCGGAAAAACCTGAGGTCGCCGCGTTCATCCAGAATGCCCGCGTCATCGTTAACGACCTTCGCGAGCAAGCCCGCTCCCACATTTGGACCGTGCCCGCATTATCTTTTGATTTACAACACTCAAGCCGGCCGGTAGGCCGCTGTGCTCTTGATCTGCTTTTGATCTTGATCTTAGGCGCCCCGTTAAACCACGCTCCAAAGCCGGAGTGAGCACACCGAGCAAGAGCCTTTTGGTTACGTTTGGGCTCACTTTCAAAAGTGACCCGCTGTAACAGCGGAACCGGGCGGTAGCCTGCCAGCCAACGAGCGGCGTGCCTGACGCACGCCGCTTCCGGGTCACATTTTGCTGTTCTCGCGAATATTCCATCCGTACTTGATCGCTCCCCCGTCTTTGCCACCATCCGACTTCTGCGGCTGATAGCTGACTTCCACCTTGGCGAAGTTCAGGCTGATTTCTTCGGTCAGCACGTCGCTCGTCGTTACCGCAGTGGTCTCGTAGGACGACACCATCACCTCCTTCAAAGTGATCACCAGGTATTCCACCGCGCTGCTGCCGCCGGCCTTGCGCACCACAAGCCTTGCCTCGGGATAATGCTTGCCGGTGGAGCAGGCCATCATCAGGTTGGGCGTGGACTTGTCCAGGGCCTTGCTGATCGCCAGGTTGCCCATATTGACCTTGCCCGCACCACCGCCCGTGCCGGAATGCATGTTGCCCGACTGGGTCATGCGCCATCCCCATTTGTTGATTTCGATTTCATCTCGGTGTGCCTGGTCCTTGGACTCACCCTTGATGTCTCCCAGCTTTAAAAACATATCAACGGCCATTGTCGCTCCCTGTTCCTGTGTTCACCGGTAGTGGCGTGGGGCGTACTTTTCCTATTCGCGCGATGGCCTACAAGAGGTGGGAACAGGATCAGGAAGTGCCTGTCGAGAAAAAGTAAAACCTCCGACATTTTTTCGGGATATGGATTCTTTAGGCTCTGCGCTCTTGTGAAATCCCGGAGTAAAAGGAATGACTTCCAGCCTCTTGAAGGACGGTTTTCCCAGTGCGCACCTCACCACCCGTGAGCGGATTGAAAGCAGCATCGACCTGCGGCGCCTGTTTGCAAGCATTGATGCCGATCCGGCGATTGCCGGGGCAGGGGTGGTGTATCTCGATGACCAACTGTGGCCGGTAACCTTGCGTGAGTTTCAGCCAATTTGCAGTGTGCTACCCAAGCGAGTGATCTTGCGGGAAATGCCACGGTCCATGGCCCGCCTGGATTTTGTCCGGCAGTTGGAGCACGAACCTAGGGAGTCGCAGGTGGTGTTTGAGGCGGTGGGGATGGGGTTGGCGTGTACGAGTGCGGTGTTGGGGTGGATCGTGGTGACAAGTGGTTCAGCGGCGATCCCTTTTACACTCGGTACCAGTTCCGTAGTGGTGGCAATTGGCTTCAGTGCTACTGCCGCCAGTACGGCTCAATGTTTTAACGCTGGGTATCGGGTGTACAAAGAAGTGACCGAGCCTTCACGTAATGACATGTTGGACAGTGAGCAGTGGTATCAACGCGCAATAGCTGTTTTGGACGCAATATCTCTTATCGGTGCGAGCACGTCGTTTCTGACGACGGTCAAGCTTGTAAGAACCATCAAGGCTGCAACGGCAAAAAGTTGGCGGGATGTACTCAGAGGGTTAAGTCGGCAAGAACGCGCGAAACTGACCAAGGAGCTGCTAAGTATCAATCACCCGCAGTTAACCTCGAAAATGTCGAAGCTTAAGCAGGCGTCTGGCGCGTTACCCAAGCGATTTACATCTGCAGAGCTTAAGCATGCGACGCTTACCCAAATAAAAGATGTCGTTGGAGCCTCCGCTGCGGTGATGGGAAGCGCCACGTCTGGAAATTTGAGAACGATTGCCGTGGGTTTGTACGAGGAGTTCGCTGAATGATTTTTCTGATGAGCCTTCAAGAGTTCCTGAACTTTCTAAAACGCTACTTTCCAACATTTATGATGGCTATTTATGCCCAGATATTTACTTTTGCGTTCGGTATTCCCTTGATGTTTGACAGTTATTTTAAAGAGATGCCTGTCGGGGATAACCTCAGATATTCATTTTTTACCG
This sequence comes from Pseudomonas sp. W2I6, assembly GCF_030815935.1. Taxonomy (NCBI): domain Bacteria; kingdom Pseudomonadati; phylum Pseudomonadota; class Gammaproteobacteria; order Pseudomonadales; family Pseudomonadaceae; genus Pseudomonas; species Pseudomonas sp. W2I6. The sequence goes on from NZ_JAUSXJ010000001.1 coordinate 1,604,606, forward strand.
GCCTTGGTCTGGCTTTGCTGGCTTCGCATTGCAACTTCATGATCGCCCGCGGCTATCCTGGTTGGGTATGGATTCCCGTGGTACTGATGACTCTGTGCCTGCTCGGCGTTCTGCCGACGATTGACTATCGCCCGCATAAAGTCTTCTACGTGTTGAGCATTCTGTTCCCCCTTCTTGCGCTGCTGTTGCTTAACAGCAAACGCCACCGTGAAGTGCGTAGCGAGTGGGTCAAGCTGCGTCAGAAGCGCCATCGGGTCATAGCGATCATTCGGGGCCGGCGCCGAAAAAAACAGCGCCAGTCATCAGCATGACTGTCTACCGCTCAATCGACCGACTCCACCGCGCATTCCACTCGGGCCGTGCCTGGTTCACCTGGTCCCAGTCAATCGAAATCGCCGTCTGCAAATAACTGTTCATCGCCTCCACCCGCGCCCGGGTTTTGTCGGTAGTCGGCGTCGTAGGATTCGAAGGAATCTGATCCCCCAGTTCCAAAGCCGGCGCCTGCGCCTCTGCGGTCAACAAGAACTGCGCCAGTTTCTGCGCCAACTCCGGCTGGTCATTCCGCGCAATCACACACTCCGCCACGTTCAACACCACCGCGCCTTCCTTCGGCTGCGCATACTCCATCGGCACACCCAACAACTGCTGCGTGGTCACCTGCGTCGGCGTCAGCGGAAAGATCGCCGCCTCATCCGTCTGCACCATCTCGGAAATCTTCGCCGAGCTGGCGATGTACTCCAGCACATTCGGCCCAACCGTTTTCGGCCAGGCCTTGAACCCCGGCTCCACGTTGGTCTCGCTGCCCCCCTGAATCCGGTTGAACATCAGGAAACCATGCAACCCAAATGTGGACGAGGCCAACGACTGGAACACCACCTTGTCCTTGAAGCGCGGGTCGGCCAGGTCCATCCACGACGTCGGCGGCGCCCAGCCCTTTTCCTTGAACATCTTGGCGTTGTAACCCAACCCGGTCACCCCGAGCGTCACCGCAACCGCTTCTTCCTTGATCTTCGCCTTGGCCGGAATCTGATCCAGGGTCGGATTGGGCGTGAGCTTCTCGCACAACCCCATGGAAATCGCGCGGTACATGATGCCGTCGTCGAGGAACATCACGTGCATCTGCGGGTTGTCCTTGTTGGCCTGCACCTTGGCCAGGATGTCCGACGAGGTGCCCGGCACGATCACCACCTTGACGTTGTTGGCCTTTTCGAACGCGGGCAGCACCTTGTCGGCGTAGACCCGCTCCATGGTGCCGCCGTTCATGCCCAGGTACAGCGTCGGTGCGGCGTGGGCCGCCGTGCTCAACAGGGCGAGGGACAGGCAAGACAGCGCAGTACGTTTGATCATGTGCATGAATCTTCCTCTCAGGCTTGGAAACGACGGATGGAAAATGCTTCGATGGGCTGCCGGCTGGCCCCCGTGCAGACGATCTCTGCCAGGGCTTCACCGACCGCAGGGCCGAGCTGGAACCCGGCGCCGGCAAAGCCGAAACCGTGAAGCAGGCCGGGTTGGGTGCTGCTGTCGCCGATCACCGGTTCGTGGTCGGGCAGATAACCTTCGGTGCCGCTCCAGGTACGGATCGCCTGGGCGCCCTTGAGGAACGGGTACAACTCGCCGGCATTGCGCAGAATCTCCAGCACCGCCGCTTGCCCCGGGCGGGCTTGTTGCGGGCCCAGGGCAAAGCCGCGCCCGCCACCGAGGATGCAATTGCCCCGGGCGACTTGCCGCGCATAAATCCCGCCGCCTTCGACCCCGGTGCTCACGTCCATCACCACCGGCAACGGCTCGGTCACCAGCATCGCCGGGTGCGCCGAGGTCATCGGCACCGGCTCGCCAAAGTGCGCGGCCACGGTGCCGGCCCAGGCGCCGGCGCAGTTCAGCAGCCAGGGGGCTTGCAGCTGCAGCCCATTGGCACAGCGCAACTGAAACCGCTGGCCGTCATGTTCAAGATGGGTGACTTCGGTTTGCTCCATCACCCGAGCACCGTGGCGTTGCGCTGCGCGGGCAAAGGCGGGGGAGACCAGGCGCGGATTGGCGTGGCCGTCTTCGGGGCATAACGACGCGCCGACTGCCACATCACCCACCCACGGGAACCGGGCGCGCAGTTGAGCGTGGTCGAGCATTTGCAGGCCCAGGCCAAAGCCGCGTGTAGCGTCGGCGTAAGCCTGCAGAGCCGCCAGATCGTCATGACTGCGGGCCAGTTTCAAATGCCCGGAGCGCACGTATTCGCCGTCAATGCCAATCAGCCCCGGCAAGTCGGACCATAGCTCATGGGCACGTTGCGATAGCGGCAGTTGGTGCAATGGCCGCCCCTGGCGCCGCACGCCGCCATAGTTCACACCACTGGAGTGCGAGCCACAAAAGTCCCGCTCCAGCAGCACCACGCGGCGACCTTTCTGCGCCAGCATCAAAGCCGCCGAGGCCCCGACAATCCCGCCACCCAACACGATCACTTCACTGTCGATCATGGCTGCACCTCCACGCCAAACGGCAAGGGTTTGATCGGTGCCTGGCCACGCAGGCGGCCAACGTTTTCAATCTCGCGGCCACTGCGTTCGGCAATGATTTCTGCCGCTGCGAGCCCGCACATCCGGCCCTGGCAGCGGCCCATGCCAACCCGGCAATGGGCCTTGACCCGGTTCACTTCCCAGTGGCCTTCGTCCACCACCGCGCGTACTTCGCCGACGCTGACTTCTTCACAGCGGCACAGGATCAGTTCGTCCGGAGCTTCAGCGGCCCAGTTTTCCGGGAAGGGGAAGGCGGTTTCCAGGCCGTGGCGAAAGCGCTGGATACCTGCCAGTTGTTGTTCCAGCACGGGCCCGCGACGGTGGTCGATGGCAACACCGCTGTCTTCGAGCAAGGCCAATGCCGCTCGCTCGCCGGCCATTTGCGCCGCATCGGCGCCCATGATTCCTGCACCGTCGCCAGCCAGATACACCCCCGCGACACTGCTACGCCCGGCCGCATCTCGCTGGGGCAACCAGGCGCGGTTCAATGCATTCCAGGCAAATTCACACCCAAGTAAATCCGCCAGTTGGGTCTCGCTGCGCAGGGCATGGGCGAAGGCCACGGCATCACAGGCGATTTTCTGCTGGTCCCAGTGGATGCCCGTCACTCGTTGCTCGCCGTTGATGTGCGACAACGTTGCCCCTTGATGCACCGGGATGCCGTGGGCCGTTAGCCAGGCGCGGTAGTACAAACCCTTGGCCAGGGTCGCCGGCTGGCCGAGCAATGCCGGCAGGGCGCGGCATTGGGCGCTGAACGGCGCGCTGTCGAGCACCGCCACCACCCTGGCCCCGGCCTTGGCGTACTGATACGCCACCAGGTACAGCAACGGCCCGCTGCCGCAAAACGCGACACGCTCACCGATGGCGCAGCCTTGATACTTCAGCGCGATTTGCGCCGCGCCCAGGCTGTACACACCGGGCAGCGTCCAGCCCGGCACGGGCAGGATGCGGTCGGTGGCGCCCGTGGCGACGATGATCTGCGCGTATTCGATGCTTTCGGCGTGGCCGTTGTTGAGCATGTCCAGGCGGCCATTTTCCGCATTCCACACCAGGGTTTCCGGCCGGTAGTCGATCCGGGTGGCCAGCTCATCCATGGTGCGATGCAGCGCTGTCGCCTTGCCCGCTTCAAACCCATACAGCTGCTTGGCCGAGCGCTGGAAGTTCGCCGGCTGGCGCCGATAGATCTGGCCGCCACCGCGCAGGCTCTCGTCCACCAACACCGGGGTTACGCCATGGTCCAGCAAGGTCCGGGCTGCGGTAATGCCCGCCGGGCCTGCGCCCACTATCACCACGCTCTTCATGCCTGGCGCCCCGGGTCACGGCGAATCGCCTGGCCGTCTTCCAGCAAGGTCGAACAGGCGCGCACTCGTCGACCATCTTCCAGGCGTACCCAGCAATCCTGGCAGGCCCCCATCAAGCAGAAACCGGCGCGGCGTTCGGCGCTGAAATCACTGCCCCGCAGGTGCTCGGCGCAGGTCAGTACGGCAGTCAGCAAGGTGTCCCCGAGTAGGCCCGTGGCAGGCTGTCCATCGAGGGTGAACGCCAGGCTGGGCCGCTCGGTCTCGGCCAGTCGTTTGAACAGTGCCATCAATGTTTCCCTACCAACACGCGATCCAGGCCGTAGACCCGGTCCAGCAGAATCATTGCCGCCGCCGTCAACCCGATCACCAGCGCCGACACGGCCGCCATCATCGGGTCGATGGATTCGGTGGCGTACACGTACATGCGCACCGGCAAGGTCTGGGTGGCCGGCGAGCTGACAAAGATCGACAGGGTCACTTCATCGAAACTGTTGATAAACGCCAGCAACCAGCCGCCGGCCACGCCGGGCAGAATCATCGGCAAGGTGATCTGGCGAAACAGAGTGAAGCGGCTGGCGCCGAGGGATTCGGCAGCCTGCTCGGCGCTGCGGTCAATGCCGATGGCGGCCGCCAATACCAGGCGCAATACGTAAGGCGTGATGATCACCACGTGGGCCAGCATCAACCAGGTGAAGCTGCCGTTGACGCCCATCATTGCGAACAGCCGCAGCATCGCCACCCCCAGCACCAGGTGCGGGATGATGATCGGCGAGAGGAACAGCGCACTGAAGAAGTTACGGCCGGGGAACTGGTAGCGACTGATTGCCAGCGCCGCCGGCACCGCGATCAACGTCGCCAGGGTGGCGGCAACGAACGCCAGGACCAGGCTGTTGTAGAACGCCTGGATAAAGTCCGCGCGCTCGAACACCGCATGAAACCAGCGCAGGGAGAAGCCCGAGGTGGGCAGGCTCAAGGTGTTTTCCGGGGTGAAGGCGACGAGGCACACCACCACCAGCGGCGCCATCATGAACAGCACCACCAGGCCGTGAAAGCCCAGGGCCAAAGGACCGTTTCTGGACATCGTCTTATACTCCCAGGGACTTTTTGTAGCGGCCTTCGACCATGCGGTTCCAGCTCAGCATGATCAGCAAGTTGACCAACAGCAGCACCACCGCGATGGTCGCGCCCATGGGCCAGTTGAGTTCCGAGAGGTATTGGTCGTAGACCACCGTGGCGACCATCTTCAGCCGGCGTCCGCCCAACAGGCCGGGGATCGCGAAGGAGCTGGCGGCCAGGCCGAACACGATCAGGGTGCCGGAGAGTACGCCGGGCATCACCTGCGGCAACACGATCTTGCGCATCACCGTGGCCTGGCTGGCACCCAGGGACAGCGCTGCCTGTTCCGCCGACGGGTCGAGTTTTTGCAGGGAGGTCCACACCGGGATAATCATGAACGGCAGCATCACGTGCACCAGTGCGATGATCACCGCGAACGAGGTGTACAGCAGCTTCACCGGTTTGCCGCCGAGGGCCTGGATCACCTGGTTCACCAGGCCATCGGCACCCAGTAGCAGGCTCCAGCCAAAGGCCCGCACCACCACCGAAATCAGCAGCGGCGTGAGGATCAGGATCAGAAAGATCGAGCGCCACGGCGTGCCCATGCGGCTGAGGATGTAGGCCTCGGGCACCCCGATCACCACGCAGAGCAAGGTCACCAGGGCACTGATCCAGAAGGTGCGCCAGAAGATCTCGTAGAAGTAAGAATCGCTGAACAGCGACAGGTAGTGGGCGAAGGTCCACTCATCGGCCTTCACCCCTACCTGATAGTCGAACACGTTGAACGACAGCACCAGCGTCAGGCCCAGGGGCAGGATCAGCAGCCCGAAAAACAACACCAGCGCCGGCAACGACAACAGGTAGCCACGGCTCATGCGCGCACCTCATCCGCGGCCAGCACCCGCAACAGGTTCGACTCCCAGTCCAGGCCCACTGCAGCGCCGCAAGCCAATGGCGCGCTGCCGTCATTGCGGCGGACCACGGTCAGCTCGCCGATCTCGGTCTTGATGCGATACAGCCATTGGCTGCCGAAGAAGTAGCTGTCGAGGATCGTGCCTTGCAGGCGCCCTGAGCCGGCGGCCACCAGGTCGATCTTTTCCGGGCGCAGGCTCAGGGTCAGCTCGCCGTTGCCCGGCTCGAAGCGCACTTGCGGCGCGCCGAGTTGATCGAAGTCGCCCGCCAGCAGGTTGGCCTTGCCGACAAAATCCGAGATGAAGCGTGTGCGCGGGTGTTCATAGAGTTTGTACGGCGCGTCGATCTGCGTCACGCGCCCGGCCTGCATCACTACTACCCGGTCGCTGATGGACAGCGCCTCGGCCTGGTCGTGGGTGACCATCAGGGTGGTGATCCCGACTTCACACTGGATGCGACGGATCTCGAACTGCATCTCTTCGCGCAGGTTGGCGTCGAGGTTCGACAGCGGCTCGTCCAGCAGCAACACCGGCGGCTCGATCACCAGGGCGCGGGCCAGGGCCACGCGCTGGCGCTGGCCGCCGGACAGCTCCCGCGGGTAGCGCTCGGCGTGTGGCGCCAGGCGCACCAGTTCCAGCACGGTCTTGACTCTGCTTGCGATCTCAGTGGCAGGCACCTTGCGCATCTTCAGGCCGAAGGCGACGTTGTCGCGCACGCTCATGTGGGGGAACAGCGCGTAGCTCTGGAACACCACGCCGAGGCCGCGGCTGGCGGGTTTGGCGTGGGTGATGTCGCGACCGTCGAGGACGATCTGGCCACCGGTGACGTCGACGAAGCCGGCGATCATTTGCAAGGTGGTGGTCTTGCCGCAGCCCGAGGGGCCGAGCAGGGACACGAATTCGCCTTTTTCCACCGCAAGATCAGTGGCGACCACCGCGTCGACGGCGCCGTAGCGTTTGCTCAAGGCGTTGAGTTGGAGAAAAGCCATGTCTGCGTTCCACCTTTTTGAGTCGCGTCGAAACGCGCTTTTTTGTTTTGGGCAGATGCGAAAAGGGTGTTGCGGGTGCGTTGGCGCTCGATCTTGAGTCGGCTGCCGTTAGTTGTTCATTTCGCCCCTGTGGACGCAGATTAGGGCGAAAGACTAGGATGGCGGAAGATGGAATTTCACTGGATAGAGTACTTTTTTCAGTTTCATTCACTGACCAGAATTTAGTGTGAGATATCGGCTTATGGATTCCACTGAGCGGAATGAAAGTGTCAAGGAAGTCGGCGCCGGTGGCGTCTCCCGGTTGTTTGCATTACTGCGCATCCTCGGCGCGGCGCCGGACGGTGGTGAACGGGTGACGCAACTGGCGCAGCAGGTGGGGCTGTCGCAACCCACCACCCACCGACTGCTGCGCAGCCTGATGGACGAGGGCATGGTGGAGCAGGATGCGCGCAGCAAGCGCTATCGGCTGAGCCTGGAGTTCTTTGCCCTGGCGGCGAATGCGGGCAACACCGGCAACCTGCGGGACCTGGTGCGGCCGAGCATGTTGCGCCTCAGTGCATCCTTGGGGGATTCATTGTTCCTGCTGGCGCGCAGCGGGTTTGATGCGATCTGCTTGGACCGCAGTGAGGGGCCGTATCCGATCCGTACCTTTACCGGTGATATCGGCGGCCGCGTTGCGCTGGGCGTGGGGCAGGGCAGCCTGGCGATTTTGGCGTTTTTGCCGGAGGAAGAGCGCGAGACGGTGATCCGCTACAACTTGCCGCGGCTCAAGGATTTTCACCTGTACGACGAGGTGTTTTTGCGTTCGGAGGTGGAGAGTGTGCGGCGGTTGGGGTATGCGGCGCGCAATACCGGGGTGCTGGAAGGCATGGCCGGGTTGGCGGTGCCGATCCTGGATCGCAATGGGCATGCGGTGGCGGCGTTGAGTGTGGCGACCATCAGCGACCGGCTGGGGCCGGGGCGGTTGCCGACGGTGGTGGAGTTGTTGAAGCGCGAGGCGGCGGCGATCGGGCCGAAGATCAACCCGTTTGACCCGACATTGCGTCGGCCGTCGCAGATCTTCGGTGGGTAGGTAATACCAGTAACGACACAGATCAAATGTGGGAGCGGGCTTGCTCGCGAATGCGGTGTATCAGTAAAAAATTTGGTGACTGACACACCGCATTCGCGAGCAAGCCCGCTCCCACATTTTAGACCGTGGCCATCTGTGGGATCCGGATTGGACTCATCGCCGCCATCGCCACCGAAGTCGCCGCCGTGCGCGTCTCCACTCCCAGCTTCACATACACATGCTCCAGATGCTTGTTCACCGTCCTCGGACTCAACCCAAGAATGTCGCCAATATCCCGATTGGTCTTGCCACACGCCACCCAACGCAGCACTTCCACCTCCCGCTCCGTCAGTTGAAACCGCGCCGACAATAGCTTGTGCGCCGGCTCATCCTCCAGGGTGATCACGCTCGGCTGTGTCGCCGCCCGCGCCGACAGCAAAATCCGCGACGTACGCAAATGCGCCGCCACCCGCGCCAGCACTTCATCGGTCTGGATCGGCTTGGTCACGTAATCGCTGCCGCCCACCTCGAACCCCTGCACCACATGCTTGCTGTCGGTGAGCCCGGTCATGAACACCACCGGAATATCCGCGCTGGCCGGTTGCGCCTTGAGCCGGCGGCAGGTTTCAAATCCGTCCAACCCGGGCATCACCGCGTCCAGCAGGATCAAATCCGGGCGCCGGCGTTGTACGCGGTTCAGCGCGCTGAGGCCGTCCAGCGCCACCAGCACCATGTAGCCGGCGTCGTCCAGGGCGTCGGAGAGCATGGCCAGGTTGTCCGGGGTGTCGTCGACAATCAGCACCACGCCGGGCTCAGCGCTGTGGGTCAAGGCATTCATCTTCGGCCTCCTTCAGGATGCGGTTGAGTTCTTCCAGGCGAAAGCTTTTCAGCAAGGCCCGGAGCTTGTTGATGAACGGTGCGGTACCTGGGCTGTCCAGCACGATGGCGTCGAGCTTTTCATGCAAACCACGCACATAGCCAATGGCGCTCAGTTCGGCGAGCACCGCGAGTTCTTCTGCGCTGGGTAGCGCGCCTTGGGTCGCGACCGGCGCGCCGAGCGGTGTGCGACGGCGCAGCCATTGCAAGTTCAGGTGCAGTTGCAGGCGTCCGAGCAGTTCAGGGGTACGCACCGGCTTGGCCAGGTAGTCGTTGCAGGCGCCGGCGATGCTGCGTTCGCGGTCGTCGGTGAAGGCGTTGGCGGAGATGATGATTATCGGCGCGGTGGACAACGCGTTACGCCGGATCAGCCTGCTGGTGGCCCAGCCGTCCATGGTCGGCATCGACAGGTCCATCAGGATCAGGTCCGGCGACAGCAGCGCCACCTGGCGGATCGCCTCCTGGCCGTTGCTGGCCTGGGACACCTCGAAGCCCAGGGGCGTGAGCATGCCGCTGAGCACCTTGCGATGGTCCACGTGGTCATCCACCACCAGGATGCGCCGTCGTTCGCCGTGGTAGCCGATGATGTCGTGCTCCACATGCACCACGGCTTGCGGCACGCGGACCTGGGACAGGAACAGCCGTACCTGGAAGCAGGTGCCCTTGTCCAGCTCGCTGACCACCCGCAATTCGCCGCCCATCAGCGAGGTCAGCATGCGTGTGATGGTCAGGCCCAGACCCACGCCCTTGTCCTGGCGCATCAGGTCGCCGCGTTCAAACGGCTGGAAAATCCGCTCGATCTGTTCGGGGTCAATCCCGATGCCGGTGTCGATGATCTCGAAGTTGGCGGTCTCGCGCATGTAGCTGACCCGCAGGCGCACTTCGCCGCTGTCGGTGAAGTTGATCGCGTTGCCCAGCAGGTTGATCAGGATCTGCCGCACGCGTTTTTCATCACCACGCACCACGGCGGGGATCTTGCCCACGCAGTCCAGGCGAAAGCGCAGGCCCTTGTCTTCGGCCTGGGGGGTGAACATCTGCTCCAGGTCGTGGATCAGTTCCGGGAAGGGGATTTCGGTGAGCTCCAGGCGCAGCTTGCCGGCCTCGATCTTCGCCACGTCCAGCAGGCCGTCGATCAGCGACAGCAGGTGCGAGCCGCTGCGCAGGATGGTCGCCAGGGCGTCCTGATGCTGTTCGGGCATGGCACTGTCGCGCTGCAGGATCTGGGTGAAGCCAAGGATGCTGTTGAGCGGCGTGCGCAGCTCGTGGGACAGCCCGGTGACGTAGCGACTCTTGGCCGCGTTCGCTGCTTCCGAGGCTTCCTTGGCCTGTTGCAGGGCCTGGTCGGTGAGGCTGTGGGCGGCGATCTCCTGCATCAGCAGCGAGGTTTGCCGGTCGGATTCTTCCTGGGCCACCCGCCGGCTTTCGCGGGTGAGTACTACCCACCAGGCGAGTACGGCGGCCAGCACCGAGAGCGTGAGGAACGCCTTGAAAAACGCCTGGTACAAGGTTTGCGAATGGGGCAAACCCTGGGCCGCCTGCATGTAGATCAGCGCCAGCGCCCCGGCGAGCATCAGCACCAGCGCCATCAACAATCCGAGGTAATGCGCCAGCCGCGTATGCAGGCGCGGTACCAACGTCGTCGGCAGCAACCAGCGCAGCACCCCTTCGAACTGGCTGGCCAGGCGCGCGTGGGGTTTGCAACGGTCGCCGCAACGCGCATCCAGTGAGCAACAGAGCGAGCAGATCGGCGTGCTGTAGGCCGGGCAGAACGCCATGTCGGCGGTCTCGAACGGGTTGCTGCACAGCCCGCAGATCACCAGGCCGGTGCCGGGTTGCGGGTGAATCAATTGCGCCTCGCTGCTGCGCGCAATGTAGTAGCGGCCCTTGGTCAGCCACGCCAATAGCGGCGCCATGATTAACGCGGTACCCAGCGCGACAAACGGTGGCGCAGCCTGGGCCAGGGCGCCGAACAGGCCGAAGTGGGCGAGAATCGACAGCAGCGAGGCAATCAGCATCGAGCCGACGCCCACCGGGTTGATATCGTAGAGGTGCGCACGCTTGAATTCGATGTGCTTGGGTGACAGGCCCAGGGGCTTGTTGATTACCAGGTCCGCTACCAGCGTGCCGATCCAGGCAATCGCGATATTCGCGTAGAGCCCCAGCACCTGCTCGATCACATCGAACACGCCGAGCTCCATCAGCATCAGCGCAATGGCGACGTTGAACACCAGCCACACCACGCGGCCGGGATGGCTGTGGGTCACGCGGGCAAAGAAGTTCGACCAGGCCAGGGAGCCGGCGTAGGCGTTGGTCAGGTTGATCTTCATCTGCGAGATGAACACGAACAGCACCATCGCCCCCAGCGCCCATTCGGGAGAGGAGAACACATAGCCGAACGCGACGAGGTACATCTGGGTTGGCTCGGCGGCGCGCTCCATGGGGATTTCATGTTGCAGGGCGAGGAACGCCAGGAACGCCCCGGCGAACATTTTCAACGCCCCCGGCACGATCCAGCCGGGCCCGGCGCATAACAGCGCGGCCCACCAGCGCTTGCGGTTGGCGCTGGTTTTTTCCGGAAGGAAGCGCAGGTAGTCCACCTGTTCGCCGATCTGCGTGACCAGCGACAGCGCCACGGTGCAGGCGGCGCAGAACGACAGCAGATTGAAGTCGCCGCCGTCGCTGCTGCGGCCGACAAAGCTGGTCCAGTCGCTGAAGGCCTCGGGGTTTTTCCACAACACGAAGCCATAGGGCAGCACCAACAGCACCAGCCACAGCGGTTGCGTCCACAGTTGCAGGCGGCTGATCAGCGTTACGCCGTAGGCCACCAGCGGGATCACCAGCAGTGAACAGATGACATAGGCGATGGCCAGCGGGATATGGAAATACAACTCCAGGGCCAGGGCCATGATCGCCGCTTCCAGGGCGAAGAACAGGAAGGTGAAGCTGGCGTAGATCAGCGACGTGATGGTGGAACCGATATAGCCGAAGCCTGCGCCGCGGGTCAGCAGGTCCATGTCTACGCCATAGCGGGCGGCGTAGTAGCTGATGGGCAGGCCGGTGAGAAAGATCACCAGGCTGATGGCGAGGATCGCCCAGAAGGTGTTGGTAAAGCCGTAGCTCAAGGCCAATACGCCGCCGATGGCCTCCAGCGCCAGGAACGACACCGCGCCCAAGGCGGTGTTGGCGATGCGCAGTTCCGACCATTTGCGGAAGGACTTCGGGGTGTAGCGCAGGGCGTAGTCTTCCATGGTCTCGTCGGCGACCCAGGAATTGTAGTCGCGGCGGATCTTGACGATGCGCTGGGTGCCGGGGAGGGGGTGCACGGTGGGGAACTCCTGCAAGGATGGGGAGATAGCAGCAATATTCGTGCCCCAGTCCTGCGGGGTGCGCTCTTCGTGGCGAGGGAGCTTGCTCCCGTTGGACTGCGAAGCAGGCCCAGCAAGACCACTTCATTTTTCCAGGCAGAACCGGGTCGCCGGTTTTGGGGCCGCTGCGCAGCCCAACGGGAGCAAGCTCCCTCGCCACAGGGGGTTCCTTTCCCAAGGCGGGCGGGATCCTGCTCGAAAATGGTGCGCAACGGCATACGTCAAATGACGTATCCCGTTACGTCAGGCTGCGTATACCCGCCGTGGCCACCTGCCGCCATGCTGAACCCCTCATTGCAGAGGAGTCGCCCCATGGAATCACGATTGATCCGCTCCAAACCGTTGTTGGCTTTATCACTGCTGGCGGCGAGTCTGTTCAGCCATGGCGTAATGGCCGACAACGAAGGCCTGGCGGTGACGCCGACCGAAGTCACCGTCGGCCAGTTGCACTCGGCCACCGGCACCATGGCGATTTCCGAAACCGGTTCGATCCAGGCCGAACGCCTGGCCATCGAGCAGATCAACGCCTCGGGCGGGATCCTCGGGCGGCAGATCAAGGTGATCCAGGAAGACGGCGCGTCCGACTGGCCGACCTTCGCCGAAAAGGCCAAGAAACTGCTGGTGAACGACAAGGTGGCCGCAGTGTTCGGCTGCTGGACCTCCGCTTCACGTAAAGCCGTATTGCCGATCTTCGAGAAAGAAAACGGCCTGCTCTACTACCCGACCTTCTACGAAGGCCTGGAACAGTCGAAAAACGTGATCTACACCGGCCAGGAAGCGACCCAGCAAATCCTTGCCAGCCTCGACTGGATCGCCAAGACCAAGGGCGCCAAAACCTTCTACCTGGTGGGCTCGGACTACATCTGGCCGCGCACCTCGATGAAGATCGCGCGCAAGCACATTGAAAATGTCCTGCACGGCACCGTGGTCGGCGAAGACTACTACCCGCTGGGCAATACCCAGTTCGGTTCGCTGATCAACAAGGTCAAGCTGAAAAAGCCTGACGTGGTGTTTGCCGCCGTGGTGGGCGGCTCCAACGTGGCCTTCTACAAACAGCTCAACGCAGCGGGCGTGAACGCGTCCAAGCAAACCCTGTTGACCCTGTCGGTGACCGAAGACGAACTGCTGGGCATCGGCGGCGAAAACATGGCCGGCTTCTATGCCTCGATGAAGTACTTCCAGAGCCTCGACAACCCGAACAACAAAGCCTTCGTGGAAGCGTTCAAGGCCAAGTACGGCAAGGACGCAGTGATTGGCGACGTGACCCAGGCGGCCTACCTCGGCCCATGGTTGTGGAAAGCGGCTGTGGAGAAGGCTGGCAGTTTCGACGTGGATAAAGTCGTCGCCGCATCGCCTGGCATCGAGTTGAAAAACGCGCCGGAAGGCTATGTGAAGATCCACGAAAACCATCACCTGTGGAGCAAGTCGCGCATTGGTGAAGTGCAGCCCAATGGCCAGTTCAAGGTGATCTACGAGTCGGATCTGATCGAGCCGAATCCGTTTCCGAAAGGCTATCAATAACCTCGGGTCTGGCGCTGATCTGAATGTGGGAACTGGTTTTGTGTGGGAGCGGGCTTGCTCGCGAAAGCGGTGAATCAGTGAGTGCATCCGGTACTGACACACCGTATTCGCGAGCAAGCCCGCTCCCACACAAGCCAGCTCCCACATAAAGCAGAAGCAGATTGCATTTCAACCTCCCGCTCAGGAGACCATCATCATGGAATGGCTATCGGAATTTGGAGCCATCGCGGCGATGCAGGGGTTCAACGGCTTGTCCGTGTTCTGCGTGCTGTTGCTGATGGCATTGGGACTGGCAATCATCTTCGGCCAGATGGGCGTGATCAACATGGCCCACGGTGAGTTCCTGACCATTGGCGCCTACACCACCTACGTCTGTTCAAGCCTTACCGCGCATTTCGCGCCAAGCTTTCAGCCGTACTACTTTTTCGTTGCCATTGCCCTCTCATTCCTCGTTGCCGGCGCCGTGGGCTGGCTGGTGGAATGGGCGATGATCAGCCGCTTGTACAAGCGGCCCCTGGACACTTTGCTCGCCACCTGGGGTTTGTCCCTGGTGATGCAGCAAACCTTCCGCTCGGTGTTCGGCGCCCGTGAAGTGAGCGCCGAACCGCCGGCCTGGCTGATGGGCTCGGTGAACCTCACCGACGCCATCGAAATCCCGCGCAACGGCCTGTTCATGATGGGCCTGACCTTGCTGCTGACCGGGGCGATCTTCGTCATGCTCTACCGTTCGCGCTGGGGCTTGCAGGTGCGCGCCACCGTGCAGAACCGCTTGATGAGCCGGGCGGTGGGCATCAACACGCGCAAGGTCGACCGCATGACCTTCGCCCTCGGCTGCGGCGTGGCGGGCGTGGCCGGTGCGGCGTTCACCACCATCGGCTCCACCGGGCCGACTGCCGGTTCGCAGTACATCGTCGACACCTTCCTGGTGGTGGTGTTCGGCGGCGCGCAAAGCCTGTTCGGCACCATTGCCTCGGCGTTCGTGATTGCCCAGACCCAATCGCTGTCGGAGTTTTTCCTCAGTGGCTCGATGGCCAAGGTGCTGACGCTGTCGTCGGTGATCCTGATCCTGATGCTGCGCCCGCAAGGGTTGTTCTCCATCAAAGTGCGCAAGTAGAGGCGAACCGATGAAGGCTCTAGACAAACTGCTGGGCGGCCAGCAAAACCTGATCGGCATCGTGCTGTTGGCGCTGTTGATCCTCGTGGTGTTCCCGCTGACCCTGGACGCCTTCCGGCTGAACATGGTCGGCAAGTACCTGACCTACGCGTTCGTCGCGGTGGGCCTGGTGCTGTGCTGGGGCTATGGCGGGATTCTCAGCCTGGGGCAAGGCGTGTTTTTCGGCGTCGGCGGCTACTGCATGGCGATGTTCCTGAAGCTTGAGGCCTCGGACCCGATCAGCACCAAGATCCAGTCCACCCCGGGCATCCCGGACTTCATGGACTGGAACCAGATCACCGAATTGCCGTGGCTCTGGCAGCCGTTCCACAGCTTCACGTTTACCTTGTTCGCGGTGATTGCGGTGCCGGTGCTGCTGGCGTTCATCATTGGCATGGCGCTGTTCAAGCGGCGGGTGGGCGATGTGTATTTCTCCATCGTCACCCAGGCGATTGCGCTGATCCTCACGGTGCTGATCGTCGGCCAGCAAGGCCTTACCGGTGGTGTCAATGGCATTACTGACCTCAAGACCCTGCTGGGCTGGGACCTGCGCGGTGACGGCGCGAAGATGATCCTGTATTTCATCAACGCCGGGCTGTTGTTCGGCTGCATCTTCATTGGCCGTTTCATCCTCGCCTCGAAGCTGGGCCGGCTGTTGATGGCCATGCGCGACAAGGAAGAGCGGGTACGGTTTTCCGGGTATGACGTGGCCAGCTTCAAGATTTTCGTGTTCTGCGTGGCAGCGGCGTTCTCGGCGATTGGCGGGGCGATGTTTGCCTTGCAGGTGGGCTTTATGTCGCCGTCGTTCGTGGGCATCGTGCCGTCCATCGAGATGGTGATCTTTGCCGCGGTGGGCGGGCGCATGTCGTTGCTGGGCGCGGTGTATGGCGCGTTGCTGGTGAACTATGGCAAGACCTACTTTTCCGAATCCTTCCCCGAGCTGTGGCTGTACCTGATGGGCGGGTTGTTTATCGCCGTGGTCATGTACTTCCCCAACGGCCTGGCGGGGTTGTGGGACAGCCATGGTCGCCAGGCCCTGGCCCGGGTGTTGCGGCGCAAGCCGGTGGTCAAGGCCGAACCGGCGAAGATCAAGCCCAAGGCTGAAGCCAAGATCCTGGAGACACAGCCATGACCGCCGTCGGTTTTGAGATGAAAAAACCGGTGTTGGCTATCGAAGGCCTCACCGTGTCATTCGATGGCTTCAAGGCTGTCGACAACCTCAACCTGTATATCGACCGCAATGAAGTGCGGGTGGTGATCGGGCCCAACGGCGCCGGCAAAACCACGGTGCTGGATTTGATCTGCGGCAAGACCCGCGCCACCAGTGGCAGCATCCAGTTCGACGGCCAGGAACTGACCAAAATGCGCGAATACAACATCGTGCGCGCCGGGGTAGGGCGCAAGTTCCAGAACCCATCGATCTACGAAAACCTCACGGTGTTTGAAAACCTCGAGATGTCGTATCCGGCCGGGCGCAAGGTGTGGGGCGCGCTGTTTTTCAAGCGTAATGTCCAGGTGATTGCGCGGGTCGAGGAGGTGGCGCGGGAAATCTTCCTCGGCGACTTGTTGCAGCAGCAGGCGGACCTGCTGTCCCACGGGCAAAAGCAGTGGCTGGAGATTGGCATGCTGCTGATGCAAGACCCTGAATTGCTGATGCTCGACGAGCCGGTGGCCGGGATGAGCGTCAACGAGCGGGCGCAAACGGCCGAGTTGCTCAAGCGCATCAGCCAGGGGCGCTCGGTGTTGGTGATCGAGCATGACATGGAGTTCGTCAAGAGCATTGCCCACAAGGTCACGGTTTTGCATCAGGGCAAGGTGCTGGCCGAGGGCAGCATGGAGTCGGTGCAGAGCAATCCGAAAGTCATTGAAGTGTATTTGGGCCACTGAGGAGTCGGGCATGTTCAAGATCGACAAACTGTCGTGTGGGTACGGGCAGAGCCAGATTCTTCACGACCTGGAACTGGATGTGGCGAAGCGTGAGATCGTCGCGGTGATGGGGCGCAACGGGATGGGCAAGACCACGTTGTTCAAGAGCCTGATGGGTATTTTGCCGCAGTGGCAGGGGCAGGTGAGTGTGGATGGGCATGATGTGTCTGCGCTTGAAACCCATGAGCGGGTGGAGCGGGGGATTGCCTATGTGCCGCAGGGGCGGATGATTTTTCCCAGCATGAGTGTGTTGGAGAATATTCAGACTGGGTTGCCGGCGGCGGCCCGGGGCAGGGTGCCTGAGGATTTGTATGCGCTGTTTCCGGTGCTCTATGACATGCGTTCGCGCAAGGGTGGGAATTTGTCTGGGGGGCAGCAACAGCAGTTGGCGATTGCCCGGGCGTTGGCGACGAATCCCAAGGTGTTGTTGCTCGATGAGCCGACTGAGGGGATTCAGCCTTCGATCATCAAGGACATTGCTCGTACGCTTAAGGAGATTCGCAATTTGCGGGATTTGACGATTGTTGTTTCTGAGCAGGTGTTGTCGTTTACTTTGGAAATTGCTGATCGGTTTTTGGTGATTGAGAAGGGGAGGTTTGTGATTGAGGAAACTCGGGATCGGGTGGATGAGGCGACTATCAGTCGGTATTTGTCGGTTTGACCTGGCTGGGTACATATCCGTTATTTGGGTAACGGCGGCTTATGGTTTCGCTCTTACAGCGAGTCACTTTGCAAAAGCGGCAAAGTAACCAAAGCGCTCTGCCCCGCCTGTCGGCGCCTCGCTGTGGCTCGGCGTTCCCTCACTCCGGCATTACTCCGCGGGCCGCCGCGACGGGCCATCCATGGCCCGGCGCGGCTAAACCGGCGTCCTGCCGGTTTACCCGCTCCGCAATACCTGCGTTCGGCCTCGGGCTTATTGGGGCAGTCAGATCAAGATCAAAAGCAAGAGCACGGCGGCCTGAGAGCCGACCTGAGTGTTAAAAGCCAGATCAAAAACCAGAGCGAAAGCAGAGCTGCTCTTCTGTAGGAGCGGGCTTGCTCGCGAAAAACCTGAGAGCGCCGCGTTCATCCAGAATGCCCGCGTCATCGTTAACGACCTTCGCGAGCAAGCCCGCTCCCACATTTGGACCGTGCCCGCATTATCTTTTGATTTACAACACTCAAGCCGGCCGGTAGGCCGCTGTGCTCTTGATCTGCTTTTGATCTTGATCTTGGGCGCCCCGTTAAACCACGCTGGCCGAACGCAGGCTTTGGAGCGTGGGTAACCCGGCAGGACGCCGGGTTAGCCGTCCTGGGCCAAGGATGGCCCATGACGGCGGCCCACGGTCCAAAGCCGGAGTGAGGGCACTCCGAGCCTAGGCGAGGAGCCGAGTGGTGGGGCAAGAGCGTTTTGCTTACTTTTGCGCTGTTCAAAAGTGAGCCGCTGTAAGAGCGGAACCGATACAAGCCATCACCCAAATAATGGATATACACACCGCCCGTCACAGCTCCAGCCGAACCTGCGCACACAACCCCCCGCCGTCCCGGTTGCTCAACGTCAACTCCCCACCAATCGCCACCGCCAGTTGCTGGGCAATCGCCAACCCCAGCCCTGTACCACCAGTGCCACGATTACGCGAACTCTCCACCCGGTAAAACGGCTGCATCACCTGCACCAGTTCATCCTCGGCAATCCCCGGCCCCCGGTCCAGCACCTTGATCGAAAGCTCACCCGCCGCCGTCGACCCCACCTCCAACTGCGCCTCCCCGGCAAATTTCAGCGCGTTGTCCACCAGGTTCACCAGCACCCGACGCAACGCATGGGGCCGCGTATCCAAAACCACCGCGCTTTTACCGGTCAAACTCACTTGCTTGTTCATATCCTGGTAATCAAACACCAGGCTGTCGAGAAACGCATCCAGGTCGATCCGGCAACTGGCCTCGGTCGACCCATGCACACTGCGGGCATACGCCACACCCTCGCGCACCAGATGCTCCATTTCCCCCAGGTCACTCCAGAGCTTTTCCCGGTCCACCGAGTCCTCCATGAACTCGGCACGCAATTTCATGCGGGTGATCGGCGTCTGCAAGTCATGGGAGATCGCCGCCAGAATCTGCATGCGCTCCTTGAGGTACTCGGCAATCCGCTTCTGCATTTCGTTGAACGCCGCCGCCGCATGCGCCACCTCGGTGGGGCCGGTTTCGTCCAGCGGTGTCGGGCGGGCATTCGGGTCGAGGGTTTCCACTGCCCGTGCCAGGCGTGTCAGCGGGCGGATGGCGATGCGCACGGCGATCCAGGTGCACACCAGCAACACCACCAGTTGCAGCACCAGTACCACCGGCAGCCAGAACGCAAACGGGATCGGCTTGGGATAGACATCAATCGTGACCGGGCTGCCATCGGCCAGTGTCAGGTGCGCCTGGAAGTGTTTTTGCAGGCCCGGGATGTCGCGAAACGTCAGTGGGTAATGCTCGCCCAACGCATCGGAAATCGACGTCGCGGCCATGGGCACGTTGTCGCTGGCCATCGGCTCGCCGGGTTCGCCGGCATTCAGCAGGTAGCGGTAGGCGTTGCGGTCGAGGCGCGGCAGCCAGCTGGCACGCTCGGCGGCGGGCAGGCGGTCGAGGATCGCGATCGACGTCGATACGTCGTTTTCCAGGTTGCCCAGCATTACGCTGCGGGCACTCATGTAGCGCTCATAGAACTGCGCACTGAACGACAGGGCGTTGGCGCACAGCAGGCTGACGATGAAAATTACCGTCAGTTGCGCCGCGAGGGTGCGCGGCCAGCGGAACGTGAGGGTCATGCCGGGTCCCCAAGGATTTCCACGGCCAGGGAGAACACATAGCCTTCGCTGCGCACGGTCTTGATGTAGGCCGGTTCGCGGGCGTCGTCCAAAAGGCGCTGGCGCAGGCGGCTGACCAGCAGGTCGATGGAGCGGTCGAACAGGTCCGCGTCCCGGCCCTGTGTCAGGTTCAGCAACTGGTCACGGTTGAGCACCCGTTGCGGATGGTCGAGGAAGACGCGCAGCAAACGGTATTCGGCACCGCTCAAGGCCACCAGGGTGTTGTCTTCGTCCAGCAGATGGCGGGCGGTGGTGTCCAGGCGCCAGCGGCCAAAGCGGATCAGCCGGCCGCTTTCGGTCACCACCAGGTTTGGCGGCAGCATCCGTGTGCGCCGCAGCACGGCGTTGATGCGGGCCAGCAGTTCACGGGCGGCGAAGGGCTTGACCAGGTAATCGTCGGCGCCCATTTCCAGGCCGATGATGCGGTCGGTTTCATCGTTGCGCGCGGTGAGCATCAGGATCGGCGTGGCCTTGTGCTTGCCCACCCGCAGTTCGCGGCACAGCTGCAAGCCGTCGTCGCCGGGCATCATGATGTCCAGCACGATCAGGTCCACGGGCGTGGTGTCGAGGAAGCTGCGCATCTGCCGGCCGTCAGCCACCACGGTGGTGCGCAGGCCGTTCTTTTTCAGGTAGTTGCCCACCAGTTCGCGGATCTCCCGATCGTCATCGACAATCAGAATGTGATCGACGTGATCCATGCTGCCTTCCTCGTTGATTAGTCATTGATGCGCAGTCTAGCCACTGGCGGCGGGCTTGCCTTGTGCCCTTTGTATTGCAGTGTATCTGGCGGTGACGAGATACACATCGACGCAAAAATCCGGGCCTGGCCGACACAATCCGGATACCTCGCAAGGTTCAAATGAGCCCATCGAGGTAATCCGCCTCGGCCCACTTGAACCCCCGGGGAACCACCCATGACCATCAAAGCTGCCTATGCCAGTTGCCTGTTTGCCTTACTCACTGGCCTGAGTGTTGCCGCCCATGCCGAAACCACCGCCAGCCAGCCGGATATCCACCAGGTGCTGTCGATCTCCGAAGAGTCCGGTGGCGCGCTGTGCGGCATCGTCAACTCGCACCTGACCTACCTCGATTCCGAGGGCCAGCGCCACGTCCTCGACTACCGCAAATTTTCCAGCAATTGCCTTGAAGGCAGCTGAGGAGACCGGCCATGACCCCACTCAACAGCTTTCTCAGTGCCCTGGCGTTTTCCATGGCGGGTGTGGCGGCGGATGTGAACGCCGCTACCGCGAAAAAACTCACCGGCAGTGAAACCTGCTTCCAGAACACGCCGCTGGCGCAAAACGGCGCGGCTCGCAAACGCGCCGAAACACCCCCGGCCACGAGGTGACACCCATGAACTTCATCCGATACCTGCGCCGCTCAAAAGGCCTGCTGCTGTTGGCACTGGTGGTTGCCTTGGTCGGCGTGCCCAAGGCGGTGAACTACCTGATCAACAACGTCGATGCCGAAAGTTTCAGCCAGTCCGATGAGCGCATGCCGTCCCTCGACGGCGCGGTGGCCTGGCTCAACTCGCCGCCGCTGACGGCCGAGGGCCTGAAGGGCAAGGTGGTGCTGGTGGATTTCTGGACCTACGACTGCGTCAACTGCCAGCGCAGCCTGCCGTACGTCAATCAGTGGGCGAAGAAGTACGCCAGGGACGGGTTGGTGGTGATCGGTGTGCACACGCCGGAAAACGCCTATGAGAAAGTCCTGGATAACGTACGCAGCCAGGTCAAGAAGCTGGACATCCATTACCCGGTGGCCATCGACAACGACTACCGCATCTGGCGCGCCTTCGATAACCAGTACTGGCCGGCCCATTACTTCTTCGATGCCACCGGCAAAGTGCGCTACAGCCATTTCGGCGAGGGCCGCTACGACAATCAGGAGAAAGTCATCCAGGCCCTGCTGGAAGAAGCCAGGGCGGCGAACGCGCCAACCTAAGCTAATGCCAAAAAGGTATTTATTGCGGGGTTTTTAGATCGTTTAGCTTCACCACTCCACGTACCTGTTCATGGAGTGAGCACCCAATGTCGCACCCGCTGGCAATCAACACCTTGCCCCTGCTGGACCTGGCGCTGCTCGACGGCAGCCCGGCCCAGCGTGGGCAGTTTCTCGATGACCTGCGCCACGCTGCGCGGCATATCGGTTTTTTCTACCTCACCGGCCACGGCATCGACGCCGGGTTGCTCACCCAGGTGCAGCAGCAGGCGCGCCAGTTTTTCGCCTTGCCGGAGGCCGACAAGCTTGCTGTCGGCATGATCAACTCCCCACACTTTCGCGGCTACAACCGCGCCGCGTCGGAGATCACCCGGGGGCAGCCGGACCTGCGTGAACAGTTCGACCTCGGCGCCGAGCG
The DNA here is from genome assembly GCF_030815935.1 of Pseudomonas sp. W2I6. Lineage (NCBI taxonomy): Bacteria > Pseudomonadati > Pseudomonadota > Gammaproteobacteria > Pseudomonadales > Pseudomonadaceae > Pseudomonas > Pseudomonas sp. W2I6. The sequence continues at coordinate 1,626,446 of NZ_JAUSXJ010000001.1, forward strand.
CGAGCCGCTGCAACAGGGCCCGGACTCACCGGCCTGGTCGCGCCTGCAAGGCCCCAACCAATGGCCCGCCGCATTGCCTGAACTCAAGCCCTTGTTACTGGCCTGGCAGCAGGCGATGACGCAGATGTCCCTGCGCCTGTTGCGCGCCTTTGCCCAGGCCTTGTCGCTGCCGGAAAACGCTTTCGACCCGCTGTATGGCGCCAAGCCCAACGAACACATCAAGCTGATCCGCTACCCCGGCCGCCACGCCCAGCAGAGTCGCCAGGGCGTCGGTGCCCACAAGGATTCCGGCTTTCTCAGCTTCCTCCTGCAAGACCGGCAGGCCGGCCTGCAAGTGGAAGTGGAGGAGGGCCGCTGGATCGACGCCTTGCCGCGCCCCGACACCCTGGTGGTGAACATCGGCGAGTTGCTGGAACTGGCCACCAACGGCTACCTGCGTGCCACGGTGCACCGGGTCGAATCGCCGCCCCTGGGCAGCGAGCGTTTGTCCCTGGCGTTTTTCCTCGGTGCACAACTCGACGCGGTGGTGCCGGTGTATCAGTTGCCGCCCGAGTTGCTGCGCGATGCCCACGGCCCCACCAGTGACCCGCGTAACCCGCTGCTGCGGGACGTCGGCTGGAACTACCTCAAGGGCCGCCTGCGTTCCCATCCGGATGTCGCCCAACGGTTTTACGCCGATGCCACGATTCCCCAAGCCCTGTCCGCCTGATAAGGAACATCACCATGCTCAAGAAAACAGCCCTGGCCCTGGCCGTCCTGATTGCCTCCTTCGACGCCCAGGCCGCCGAGGCCCTGCGTGTGGCGGCGGACCCGATTCCCCACGCGCAAATCCTCGAATACGTGCAGACGCTCGACCCGCAGCTGCAGCTGAAAATCATCGAAATCCCCAACGGCGTGAACTCCAATGAACTGCTGGCCCACGGTGATGTGGACGCCAACTACTTCCAGCACTTGCCGTACCTGCACTCCCAGGAACAGGCTCTCGGCCAGAAATTCACAGTGGCGGCCACCGTGCATATCGAGCCGCTGGGTATCTATTCCCATCGCCACACCAGCTTTGCCCAGGTGCCGGATAAAGGCACCGTGGCCGTGCCCAACAACGTCACCAACCTGAGCCGTGCGCTGTACCTGCTGCAAGCCAACGGCCTGATCACGCTCAAGCCCGGTTTCAACGACCCGGCCAAGGACCAGGCAACGCCCAAGGACATTGCCGAGAACCCCAGGCACCTGAAGATCCTCGAGATCGAATCACCACAGATTCCTCGTGCCCTGGATGATGTCGACCTCGCCGTGATCAATGGCAACTACGCCCTCGAGGCCGGCCTGTCACCGGCCAAGGATGCCCTTGGGCTGGAAAAAGCCCAGGGCAATCCCTACGCGAATATCCTCGTGACCACCCCGAAATTGCAGGACGACCCACGGATCAAACAGCTGGCCAAGGACCTGAATTCGCCGGAGGTGGCTAAGTTCATCACCGAGAAATATGCAGGTTCGGTGATTCCGGTAGCTGTCGAATGATCGTCGTCGAGCAGGTCAGCAAAACCTACGCCGATGGCCAGCCGCCGGCGCTGGATAACGTGTCATTGCAGATTGCCGACGGTTCGATCTTCGGGATCGTGGGGCGGAGCGGGGCGGGCAAGAGTACTTTGCTACGTTGCCTGAACCTGCTGGAGCGCCCGACTTCCGGGCGCATCCTCATGGACGGCCAGGACCTGACGCTGCTCAGTGACAAGCAATTGCGCCAGCAACGCCAGCGTATCGGCATGATCTTCCAGGGTTTCAACCTGCTGCATTCACGCAACGTCGCCGACAATGTGGCGGTGCCCCTGGAAATCGCCGGCCAGCCCAAGGCCGAGCGCGTTGCCCGGGTCAAGGAATTGCTGGAACTGGTCGGCCTGAGTGACAAGGCGCTGGCGTTTCCGTCGCAACTGTCCGGTGGCCAGAAGCAGCGCGTCGGCATCGCCCGGGCACTGGCGGCGCGCCCGGATTATTTGCTGTCGGACGAAGCCACCAGCGCCCTCGACCCGGAAACCACCGCGTCGATCCTGGAACTGCTGCGCAGTATCAATCGGCAACTGGGGGTGACCATCGTGTTGATCACCCACGAGCTGGATGTGGTCAAGGCTATCTGCGACAGCGCGGTATCCCTGGCCAATGGGCGTGTGGTGGAAAGCGGCAGCCTGATTCAATTGCAGGCCGACCCCGCCTCAAGCCTGGGCCGCTCACTGGCCCCCAGCCTGCCAGCGGTGAGGGCAGTATGAAAACGGACTGGAACGACATCCTGCAACTGCTGCTCACGGCCACTGGCGAAACCCTGTACATGGTGCTGCTGGCGGCGGTCTTTACCTTGCTGATCGGCCTGCCCCTGGGGGTGCTGCTGTTTGTCAGTCGCCGCGGCGGGCTGTTCCCCTTGCCACGGGTGAACCGTGTGCTGGGTGCGGTGATCAACCTGGGCCGCTCATTGCCCTTTGTGGTGATGCTGATTGCCTTGATTCCACTGACCCGGCTGATCGTCGGCACCACCCTGGGCAGCACTGCCGCCGTGGTGCCGATCACCATTGGCGCCTTTCCGTTCTTTGCGCGGATTGTCGAGAACGCGCTGGACGAAGTGGACAAGGGGCGTATCGAAGCCATCGTTGCCATGGGCGGGGATATTCGGCACGTGATCTTCAAGGTGCTGCTGCCGGAGGCGCTGCCTGCCTTGCTTGCGGGGTTGACCCTGACCCTGGTGATGCTGATCGGCTTTTCGTCCATGGCCGGGGTGATTGGCGGTGGCGGCCTGGGCGACCTGGCGATTCGTTATGGGTACCAGCGTTTCAATAACCAGATCATGGTGGTGACGGTGATTGTGTTGGTGGTGCTGGTCCAGGGCGTGCAAAGCCTGGGGGATCGTTGCGTGAGGTCGCTGGCGCATCGTCGATAAACGGTTATGTACTAATGAATTTTTAATATTTCTAGTTATATGCGTGACTGAGTAAAGTTCCCTTACGTACCTTCACCTCGTCGCCGGGAAATACTCTTCATGAACCGTCCCCACGGGCATCCCACGCCGATCCTGACTTTGCCCCAGGGCGAAAAAGACCCGTTGTCGATTCGCGCCAAGGCGCTGGTTTTTGCCGACCCGCGTTCCCTGCAACTGCTCGAATATTTGCAACGTGTCGGCCCCAGTGAAGCGCCGGTGTTGATCAATGGCGAGACCGGCACCGGCAAGGAGCTGGTGGCGCGCTATATCCACAGCGCCAGCGGCCGCACCGGTGCGTTTGTGCCGGTGAACTGTGGGGCCATCAGCGAGAACCTTGCGGAAAGCGAATTTTTTGGGCATGAGGCCGGCTCGTTTTCCGGGGCCTCGGGGCGGCGGATCGGCTGGTTTGAAGAAGCCGATGGCGGGACCCTGTTCCTCGATGAGATCGGTGACTTGCCGCTGCCGTTGCAGGTGAAGCTGCTGCGGGTATTGCAGGAGCAGGAAGTGGTGCGAGTGGGGTCGCGCAAGCCGATCAAGATCAATATCCGGCTGGTGACGGCCACCAACATCGACCTGGAGCAGGCGGTGGAGGCGGGCAACTTTCGTCTTGACCTGTTCTATCGCATCAACGTGGCGCAGGTGCAGGTGTTGCCGTTGCGTGAGCGGCCGCTGGATATCCTGCCGTTGGTTGAGCATTTTCGGCGGCTCTACAGTGCCAGGCTGAAAATCGCCGAGCCGATGTTGTCGGAGTCGGCGACCCAGGCGTTGCTGGATTATCCGTGGCCGGGGAATATTCGTGAGCTGGAGAATGTGGTGCACCTGGCGCTTTTGGTGGCTGGGGACAGGCCGATCATGCCGTCGCACTTGAAGTTTTCTGCGGGGCTGAGTGCGATGCATGCCAGCGTTAACAGCGGGGCGCCGAGGATTCCGCAGGAGGTGGTGCGGGAGCAGTTGCTGCGGTTGTTCGAGGTGCCTGGGGATTCGTTGTTGCACGATATCGAGGATTTGATCGTGCGGGAGGCGTTTGCGTTTTGTGGGTTTAATCAGTTGCGTACGGCGGAGTTGTTGGGGGTGACGCGCAATGCCATGCGGACGCTTTTGGTGAATCATGGGATGCTCAAGGGGCGGGTTAAACCCTGATTTTTTGATGAGGTACATATCCGTGTCTTCGGTAACGGCCACCTATGGTTCCGCTCTTACAGCGGCTCACTTTGGAAAAGCCCCAAAGTAAGCAAAGGGCTCTGCCCCGCCTGTCGGCACCTCGCTGGGGCTCGGTGTTCCCTCACTCCGGCATTGCTCCGCGGGCCGCCGCGATGGGCCATCCTTGGCCCAGCGCGGCTAAACCGGCGTCCTGCCGGTTTACCCGCTCCGCAATACCTGCGTTCGGCCTCGGGCTTATTGGGGCAGTCAGATCAAAATCAAAAGCAAAAGCACGGCGGCCTGAAAGCCGACCTGAGTGTTAAAAGCCAGATCAAAAACCAGAGCGAAAGCAGCTCTGCTTTTCTGTGGGAGCTGGCTTGCCTGCGATGCAGACAACTCGGTTTTTCAGATACACCGAGGCGATGCCATCGCAGGCAAGCCAGCTCCCACATTTGAACCGTGCCCGCTTTAGATTTTGATTTGGCTTTTGCTCTTCAACACTCAAGCCGGCCGGTAGGCCGCCCCCCGGTGTCAGGGTAGTTGTCGTGCCCCCACTTTTTTAAAAACATTCCGGGGGCGGCAAGAGTATGGTCATGCCTTTCTACTCAGAAGAGCGCAAAGCTGCGCTGCTAAAAATGATGCTTCCGCCCCTGAGCCTCTCGGCGGCGGAGGTCGCTCGCCGCGAAGGTTGCAGCGATATGTCTCTCCATTATTGGCGCAAGCAAGCCGCTGCCAGAGGAACGCAATTGTCCGACACCAAACAACCTGTTGAGAATTGGTCAGCCGAATCCAAAATGGCGGTCATCATAGAAACAGCAGCTCTGTCAGAGCTGGAACTGGGTGAGTACTGCCGGCGAAAAGGGATTTTTCCTGAGCAAATCACTGATTGGCGCAATGCATTTATCGCCAGTAGCACCCAGCAAACAAAGGTTAAAAATGTAAACACCGGCCAGTCGAAGAACGATAAAAACCGTATCCGCGAGCTTGAGCGCGAACTGCGGCGCAAGGATGCGGCATTGGCTGAGACAGCGGCGTTACTGGTGTTGCGAAAAAAGCTCAATGCCTACTGGGGGAGCGACGACGAGGGCAACTGACCTTGTTGCCAGAACGGTATTTACTCGTTGGTTGGCTCAATGAAGCCATCGCGGCGGGCGCCCGCAGGGCGCCTGCTTGTCTGGAGGTCGGCATTTCGCTACGGACACTGCAACGCTGGAGTTTGCCTGAAAAAATACTGGCCGATGGGCGTACCACAACCTCAAGACCCGTGCCCAGCAACGCGCTCAGCGAGTCCGAGCGCCAGGCCATCGTAGCGCTGTGCAACAGCAAGGCTTACGCGCATCTGCCCCCGAGTCAGATCGTGCCACAACTGGCGGACGAGGGGCGTTATGTAGCCTCAGAGGCGACGTTTTATCGTGTGTTGCATGCCGCAGGCCAGCAACATCGTCGTTCACGTGCCAAGCGACCTCATCGTCATCCGGCACCCACCACTCATGCGGCGACAGCCGCTAATCAGGTGTGGTCGTGGGACATCACGTACCTGCCGTCACCCGTTCGAGGGAAGTTTTACTACCTCTACCTGATCGAAGATATCTACAGCCGAAAGGCGGTGGGCTGGGAAGTTTACGACGTAGAAAGTGGTGAAAAAGCAGCAGTATTACTGCAACGAAGCGTGACCCGGGAACAGTGCTGGCGCCAGCCGCTGGTGCTGCACTCTGACAACGGCGCGCCGATGAAGTCGGTGACGCTGCTGACCAAGATGTACGATCTGGGCATCACGCCATCTCGTGGTCGACCGCGGGTCAGCAATGACAACCCGTATTCGGAATCACTGTTCAGGACGCTGAAATACTGCCCGCAGTGGCCACTAGATGGTTTTAGCAGCCTGGATGATGCGCGTGTTTGGGTGAGGGACTTTATGACCTGGTACAACACCGAGCATCGTCATAGCCGAATCCGTTTTGTGACACCGGCTCAACGTCACGAGGGAAAAGACCGGGAAATCCTGGCCCGGCGCGATGCAATCTACGGGCAAGCTAGAGAAAAGAGACCGGAGCGTTGGTCTGGTGAGACACGCAACTGGAAGCCAGCCGGAACGGTATATCTGAACCCCGAAAGGGAGCTGGCAGTGAGCATCAAGGTCGCGTAGCACGATGGTGGACGCGACAACTACCTTGAAAAACGCCGCCGCTGTGCTTTTGATCTGCTTTTGATCTTGATCTTAGGCGCCCCGTTAAACCACGCTGGCCGAACGCAGGCTTTGGAGCGTGGGTAACCCGGCAGGACGCCGGGTTAGCCGTCCTGGGCCAAGGATGGCCCATGACGGCGGCCCACGGTCCAAAGCCGGAGTGAGGGCACACCGAGCCTAAGCGAGGTGCCGAGTGGTGGGGCAAGAGCGTTTTGCTTACTTTTGCGCTTTTCAAAAGTGAGCCGCTGTAAGAGCGGAACCAATATCAGCCGTTACCCAAATAACGGATATGTACACTGCTCTGGTCAACCCCGACCCACCTCAACATCCCTCCCCGAAGCCCCAATCCTGCGCAACAAAGGCAACACCTCCGCCCCCACATGAATCGACTCTTCCAGATGCGGAAACCCCGAGAGAATAAAGCTGTCCACCCCAAGCTGGTGATACTCCTCGATCCGCTCCGCCACCCGCTCATAACTCCCCACCAGCGCCGTCCCGGCCCCGCCCCGTACCAGGCCCACACCGGCCCAGAGGTTGGCCGAAACCTCCAGCTCCCGCGCCCCACGCCCACGGCCTTTCATCAACTCGGTCTGGCGACTCTGCCCCACCGATTCATACTTGGCCATCTGCCGCTGCGCCTGGTCAATGGCGTCCTTGGGTATCTCCTCCAACAGCCGCTCCACATGCGCCCAGGCCGCCTCGTCAGTGCGATCGGCAAAGATGTGCAAGCGCAACCCAAAGCGCAACGTCCGGCCCTGCATCGCGGCCAACTCACGCATCCGCAGCACCCGCTCGGCAATCATCGCCGGCGGCTCACACCACATCAGGTACGTCTGCCCATGGGCAGCCCCCACCTGCTCGGCAGCCTCGGAGGCACCCCCAAAATAGATCGCTGGCACCTCGGCCCCAGGCGCCACCGGCGTGTTGATCCCACTGCGGTAGTAGCGCCCCGGATGCGCCGGCTGCTTTCCAGCCCACACCGCCTGGAACACCTGCAAAAACTCCGCAGTACGCGCATAACGCTCATCGTGTTCGAGAAAGTCCCCCAACGAACGCTGCTCAAAACGGCTGGACCCCGTCACCACATGCAACGCCAGGCGATTCTCGCTGAGCAATTGCAAGGTCGCCGCACGGTGGGCGGTATAGGCCGGCAGCTCCATGCCTGGTCGCAACGTCAGGAGGAATTTAAGCCGCCGCACCTCCTGGGCCAGCACCGCGGTAATCAGCCACGGATCCTCGAAACCGCTGGCGGTGGGCACCATGATTCCGTCGAACCCGGCCTGTTCGGTAGCCCGCACGATCTGGCGCAGGTAATCGAGGGTGGGGGCACGTTCGCCTTGCTGGAACAGCCCGACCTTGGGCAGGCCGCTGCTGGTGAGGTGGCGGCCGTCGCCATTGGTGGGCAGGAACCAGTCGAGCTGGATCGGGGGGCGAACCTCAGTGTTCATGGTGCAGGCGCTCCTTGCGCAGGCCGTGTTGAAAAAGCAGCGGCAGGATCTGTTCACCAAAGCGCAGCACTTCGCCGACCGCCGGGCCGCCTTGCAGGATGATGTGGCCAAGGCCCAGGCCGTGCAGTTCCTGCAGGCGCGTGGCGATTTGGCGGGGCGTGCCCACCAGGATCAACGGTTGGCCAGGGTGCAGTTGCAGCAGGTTCGGGTGGATCTCCCACTGGCGCAACGGGTGACGGTCGCGGGGCACGGTGGCGATGCGGTGGTTGGGCAGGTCCTGGGTCGGCAGCAGGGCGGCGGCGGTTTCCCAGGCCAGGTCCTCGCTGTCGCCGATGACCAGGCCGAAGGTACAGGCAAAGGCCAGGCCCGGCTGAAGCTGGCGCCAGCGTTGTATTTCCTGGTCCAGCCACTGCGGATGCCCAGGCCGCAACAAGCAGACCTGGGCGTGGCCAGCCACCAGCGCGTGGCTTTGGCTGTCGTCCAGCACCAGTGGCGGCGCGGGCAGTTCGCGGCGGGCGACGCCGGCGTTTTCCAGTTGGAAATAGCGGCCTTGATAATCCAGGCCGCCGTCATTCGGTGCCAGCAGTTGTTGGAGAATCTCCAGGTATTCGCCGATGCGTTCGCTGCGCTGGTCGCGGTTCAGCCATTCGCCAAACGCACTGCGCAGGCTGCCTTGTTCGCCGTCGGGCAAGTGCAGGCGCACCCGGTGGCTGCTGATCGATTGCAGGCTTTGCAGGGTGGTGGCCAGGGCCGCCGGCAGCATGACTTCCGGCGGTACGCTCACCGACAATTGCACCCGTCGGGTGTGGGCGCATAACGCCGCCGCCACACCGAGGCTGTCGGCACACAGCGCGCCGCCGGGGATCCACAGGCCGTCGATGCCGGCGTATTCCACCGCCTGGGCCAGCTGGATCCACTGCCCCGGCCGCGCCGCCCAGTCGGGGGTACAGAGGGGCATCAACCAACTGAATTCAAGGGGCATACACGGGCTCCATAGTTTGGCATCAGCATCACGCGTCGTCGTAGCAGCTGTCGAGCCCCGGCGAGGCTGCGTTCGCGGTGTATCTGACACACCGCTACGCAGCCTCGTTTCACTCGACAGCTGCTACGGGAGCTGACGCTTTCAGGGCGTTTGATCATCCTACTCTCGTCCTCGCCATCCGAGGGCCGGGGCGATGTCCCGGGCGATGATTTCCAGGCGCTTGAGGATCTGCGCTTGGGTCGAGCTTTCGGCCTGGACCACGGCGATCACGTAGTCAGCATAGGGCAGCAGGGACGGGTCCTGTTGCAGGCTGGCGATCACTTCGTCGGGATGGCCGTGGTGCACGTTCATCAGGCGCAGGTGCTCCTGCAGGTCCACGGCTTGATCGATCAGGCCTTCGCGTTGCAGGCGCGGGATGTGGCGCTCGATATCCACCGCCAGTTCCGCTTGGGCACTGGCGCGATCCGCTGCCGGGAAAATTGCCCGCACCACGCCGATTCTCGGTGGGCGATCGGTGCGGGTCCAGGCATTCAAGTAGGCATCGGCCAGGGGTTTTTGCACCGTCAGCGGATCGTGGGTGGCGGTGCCCAGCAGCAAGCCGTTGCCCTGGCTGGCGGTGTATGCCGCGCCTTCGAGGCTGCCGTGGGAGTGCCACAAGCGGCTGCTCAAGCCGGTTGCTGGCGGTTGCAGGGTCAGCGCGCTGTGGGGCGTCAATGCCTCGCCGTCGAGTAACTGCTGGACCTGCTGCTGGTGGTCGCTGAAATCGACCTGGCGTTGCACGGCATCACGGCCAAACGCGCTGAAATTGTCGAGGTTGGCGCCGCCGCTGCCCAGGCCCAATTGCACCCGGCCGCCGCTGAGTGCATCGAGCACACTGGCGTCTTCCGCCAGGCGGATCGGGTCTTCGAAAGGCAGCACGATCACCCCGGTGCCCAGTTCGATATGCCGGGTTCGCTCGGCCACCGCGGCCAGCAGTACCAGCGGTGACGGCAGCCGGCCAAAGCCATTGCTCAGGTGGTGCTGGGCAATCCAGCCACCGTCGAAACCGAGGGCCTCGGCGACTTCGAATTGTTCGATCAGGTCGTGGTAGACCTGCTGTGGATCGTCGCCAAAGGCGTGGCTGAGAAAGCCCAGTTTGAAGCTCATGTCAGGGTTCCTTGGGGCAGTGTCGGTTGCCAGCCGAGGGCCGGGGCGATCTGTTCGCGGATGATTTCCAGGGCACGGATCGCCTCCCGCAGCGGGGTGCTGGCGGTCTGTACTTGCAGCACCAGGTGGTCGTTGGCCGTCAGGCTCGGCCCTTGCTGCAACTGCTCGATGATCTGCTCGACCGGGCCGTGCAGGATGCCGAGGCGCCTGAGGGTGGCGTCGAAATCATCATCCACCGGCGCCTTGTACACGCCGATACTCTGTTGGCGTTGCACGTAGGCCTGGATATCGTTGCGCGTGGCGGCGTCCGGGTTCGGGATCAGCGCCTGTACCCGGGTGACACGGGGCGGGGTGCCGTTGTCACCGGTCCAGGCGTTGCGATAGCGGTTGACCAGTTCTACCCCGGCTTCGGGCGGCAGGTGCGGGTTGGGCGCCATGATCAGGCCGTGGCCGCGCTCGGCCACCCGTTCCACCCGTGAGGTGGCTTCCCAGATTCGCTGCCCAAGGCCGGCTGCCCGTGGCAACAGGCGCGAGCCGCTGTCGGTCAGGGGGGCGTTGCCCAGGGCATGGATCAACTGTTGCAGGTGCTGCTCATAATCGCGGTGGCGCGCCTCAGGCTCACGACCGAATGCGGTGAACGTGTCGGGATCAAAACCCGCACCCAGGCCCAGCTCCAGCCGGCCATTGCTCAACAGGTCCAGCACCGAGGCGTCTTCCGCCAGGCGCAGCGGCGCTTCCTGGGGCAACACGATAATCCCGGTGCCCAGGCTGATCCGCCGGGTGCGCTGGGCGATGGCGGCAAGCAATACCAGGGGCGAGGGCAGGCGGCCGTTTTCGCTGGCGAAGTGGTGCTGCGCCACCCAGCCACTGTCAAAGCCCAGCTCTTCGGCGACCTTGAACAACTCCACGGTGTCGCGGTAGACCTTGGGCTCGAAGCCGGGGCTGTAGACCCGGCTGAGAAACCCCAGGGAAAAACGCGAACTCATGGCTGCACCTCGCGGGCCAGTTGTTTTTGCAGGGCGGGGCCGGCGTTGATCGACTCCGGCAGGCCGCTGAACGGGCTGATGGTCAGGTAACCCTTGTTGAGCCATACCGCCTCATCCTGCTTCTGCTGCTCGGCGGTGGCGGCGGGGCTGTATTGGAAGCCGATGCCGGGTTTGCCCGGCAGCTTGAATTGCTTGAGGTCGTCGGTGTACACCGCTTCAAAGCCCACGTAGCTGCCGATGCGGGTGAGTTTCACGCCCTTGATCCGTGGGTCTTTTGGCAGGTTGATATTCAGGCCCAGGCCCTTGGGCAAGAGCGCGCCGTCGGGCTGGCGATGCTGGTCCAGCGCATTGACCAGCTTCGCCACCAGTTGCGCCGCGCGTTGTGGGTCTGCCTCCTTCAAATCGGTGCTGACCGCCAGCGCCGGAATGCCCGCCTGCACCGCGACACTGGCGACGTTGAACGTGCCGGAAGCGCTGTTGATCGCCCCCAGGTTATTCCCGGGGTTGGGGCCGACGATCACCAGGTCGGGGTGGGGCATGACTTTTTTCAGGCCCATCAGCAAGGCCATCACCGGCGTGCCGCTGATTTCGATCTGCACGTCTTTGCCGGCGCATTCGGGGCTTTGGCATACGCCGTTTTCAGTGGTGCTGATGGAGTAACTGTCGGGGTAGGCCGGGTCGTCGTCATGGCCAACGGTGACTTCGCGACCAAAGAAAAACGCACCGCCCCGTGCGCTCTGGTCGGCCTGCGGTGCGGCAATCCGCACCGTATGCCCCTGGGCCTTGAGCTCGGTGTACAGGGCGCGAATATTGGGGTGCTGATAACCGTCGTCGTTGCTCAGCAAAATGTTCAGGGCAAAGGCCTTCGAGACGAACAGGCTGCCGACTGCCAGCATCCATGCGCTGCGCTTCATGGTGCTACTCCCTGGGTAAAGCGATTGGCCGGGCGCGGCAGGCCGAGGTTTTCCCGCAGGGTGGTGCCTTCGTATTCGGTGCGGAACAGCCCGCGTTGCTGCAGCAGTGGGATTACCTGCTCGACGAACAGGTCGATGCCACCCGGGAGGTACGGGAAGAACACATTAAACCCGTCACAGGCACGGGCTTCGAACCACTGCTCGAAGAAGTCGGCAATGTCTTCGGCGGTGCCGATTATCGGGTTGCCGGCGGTCAGGTGCAGGTACAGCTGGCGGATGCTCAGGTTCTGGCTGCGGGCCAGTTCCAGCAGTTTGTCGCGACGGCTGCCGCGCTGGCCTACCGGGGTTTCCGGCAGCGGGCCGTCGAGGTCGTAGCCCGACAGGTCGATGTCATCGCCCAGGGTGTCGGCCAGGAAGCGCAGGCCCAGCACCGGGTCCACCAGGGCCTGGAACTCTTCGAACAGCGCCTGGGCCTGTTCGCGGGTTTCGCCGATAAACGGGGTGACACCGGGCAGGATCTTGATGTGGTCGGGGTCACGGCCAAAGGCGGCGGCGCGTTGCTTGATGTCTTGATAGAAAGCCTGGGCGCCGGCCAGGTCATGGTTGACCGCAAAAATCAGCTCGGCAACGCGGGCGGCGAGGGCCTTGCCGGGTTCCGACGCACCGGCCTGCACCAGAACCGGATGGCCCTGTGGAGGGCGGGCGACGTTGAGTGGGCCACGTACGGAAAAATGTTCGCCGCGATGATTCAGGGTGTGCAGTTTGGCCGGGTCGAAATACTCCCCGCTGGCCTTGTCGCGGGTGAAGGCGTCGTCGTCCCAGCTGTCCCACAGGCCCTTGACCACGTCGTGGAATTCTTCGGCGCGCTGGTAGCGGTCGCCATGGTCGATATGGGTTTCGCGGCCGAAGTTCCAGGCCTCATCCGAGACCACCGAGGTCACCAGGTTCCAGGCGGCGCGCCCCTTGGACAGATGATCGAGGGAGGCGAACTTGCGGGCGATATGGTACGGCTCGTTGTAGCTGGTGGTGGCGGTGGCGATCAGGCCGATGTTGCTGGTGACGGCTGCCAAAGCGGCCATCAGGGTCAAGGGTTCGAAGTGTTCGGCGCGGGCAGTGCGGCTGAGGGCGTCATGATGATGGCCCCACAGGGCGACCACGTCGGCGACGAACAAGGCGTCGAATTTGCCGCGTTCGGCGGTTTGCGCGATGTGTTTGAAGTGCTCGAAATCCAGGCTGGCATCCGCCTGGGCCAGGGGATGGCGCCAGGCCGATACATGGTGGCCGCTGTTGGCCAGGAAGGCCCCCAGCTTGAGTTGATCGGTACGTCGGGTCATGGGCAGGCTCCCGCAAAAGGTCAGGCGCAGGGCCGGCGAACCGGCCCCGCGGGCTGGGTCAGAAGGCGTACGTCACGCCGGTGTACCAATAGCCACCGGTGGTGCCGTAAGGCGAAAAGGTACCGTACGGGAAGCCGCCGGAACTGCTTACCAGGTCGGTGCGTTTCGGGTACTTGTTGAACAGGTTGTTGGCCCCCGCATTCAGGGTCACGGCCTTGGTCAGGTGGTAGTCGATGTTCAGGTCGGTGATCCAGGTCGGCGCGAAGTTGCGGTCGTAGATCTCGGCGGTGCCGTACTCGGTGTAGGAGCCGTAGCGGGTCAGGTTGAGGCTGGTTTCAACCTTGTCGTAGGTCCAGGTGGTGCCCAGCAGCAGCTTGGATTGCGGCAAGCCGTACTTGAGGTTGCCCTGGCGCTGGCGGTCATAGCCACCGTCCGGGCCGAGGGCCTGGGCAGCCACCGTCGAGGCGTGGATCGAGTCGATCTGGGTGGTGTTCCAGTTGAAGCCGGCGCTGTATTTCAGGCTGCCATAGGCACCGATCTCCTGGCGGTAGTCGCCCACCAGGTCAACGCCGCGGGTGGTGGTGTCGAGGGCGTTGGTGAAGTAGGTCACCGCCTGGTTCGGGTTGAGCCCGGCGGCGGCGAGGATCGCGCTGATTTGCGGCGTGCCGCCCAGGTAACCGGTCTGGGCGATGCGGTCCTTGATCACGATCTGGTAGGCATCCAGGGTGATGTTGGTGTTGTCAGTGGGTTGCAGGGTCAGCCCGATGCTGTAGTTGGTCGACTTTTCAGGCTTGAGGGTGGTCGCGCCCAGGGCCTTGGCCACATCGGAGTTCACCGCCACGTTGCGGTAGTCGAACAGTTGCCCGTTGACGCTGGTTTGCGAGGTGGAGCTGTAGATCTGCTGGGCCAGGGACGGTGCGCGGAACCCGGTGCTGACGGTGCCGCGCAAGGCCAGGATCGGGGTCAGCTGGTAGCGGGTGGAGAACTTGCCGTTGGTGGTGGTGCCCGAGCCGTCGTTGTAGTGCTCGTAGCGCCCGGCCAGGTCCACATGCCATTTGTCGGTGAGGTCCTGGCCGATCTCGCCGTAGCCCGCGAGGCTGATGCGGCTTTTTTCGGCGGCGTCGGCCGGGGTGGTACCGGCACCGGAAATGGTCCCGGGTGGAATGATCGCGCCGTTGGCACCGGTGTCGAACGGCCCGCTGGCGTAGGAGGCGAGGTCACCCTTGCCGATCTTGTAGTCTTCGTAGCGCTGTTCCAGGCCCCAGGAAATCTGCGTCGGCTTGTACAGGCCGAGGTCGAAGGCGCGGGTCAGGTCGAGGTTGTTGGTCCACTGGCTGAAGGTTTTTACGCCGGTGTCGACCGAGGTCGGTGAGTTCGGGCCGTAGCTCAGGTTGTAGGTGTCGGTGAGGGTGGCCCGGGCATGGTCCTGGCCGTAGGTGCTCGACAGGTCATAGTCCCAGCCGGCGGCCTGGCCCTTGCCGCCAAACGCCACCTGGAAGTCGTCTTCGATGAAGCGCAGGTTGTCTTCGATACCTTCCGGGTACGGGGTCTGGATGCCGTTGAACGACGGCGGCTGGTGGAATGCCAGGGGCTTTTCCGAGTTGCGGTGGGTGTAGGTCGAGAACGAGTACAGGGTCAGCGCGTCGGCGACCGGCAGCTCGGCGTTGTAGCCGAGGCTGAAGTTCTTCGCCTCGGGCAAGCCGGTGCCGTAGTAGGTGTGGCGTTGGCTGGTGTTGCCGGCACTGTCGGTGTACGGCGCCGCATCGGAACGGTCCGAGACGTCCTGTTTCTTCACGTCCAGGGCGAGGTTGATGAAACCGTCGTTGGGCAGTGCCAGGCCGACATTGCCGGTTTGACGCACGGTTTCGCCATCGCCGTTTTCATAGTTCTGGCCGTAGGTGGTGGACAAGCTGCCGCCGTGGTCGGTTTGCTTGAGCACGATGTTGATCACGCCGCCGATGGCGTCCGACCCGTATTGCGCCGAGGCGCCGTCACGCAGCACTTCGATGTGATCCACCAGGGCGGTGGGGATCATGTCCAGGTCCACCGGTTGCGAGCCGGAGTTGAGGGAGGTGGCGTTGTTCAGCAGCGCGCTGTTGTGGCGACGCTTGCCGTTGACCAGCACCAGCACCTGGTCGCCGTTCAAGCCGCGCAGGCTGATGGGGCGCACGATCGAGGTCGAACCGAAGCCCGACGAGGCCGGCTGGTTGAGGGACGGCAGCACCTTGCTCAAGGCACGGGTCAGGTCGCCCTGGCCGGTGGCGAGCAACTGCTTGGAAGAAATCACGTCCACCGGCGCCGGGCTGTCGGCCAGGGTGCGGGCCTGGCCACGGTTGCCGATGACCACGACGGTGTCCAGGGGGTTGTCGCTGGCCGGGGCGTCGGCGGCGAGGGTCAGGCTGCTATAGCTGACGGCCTCGCACACGGCGAGGAACAACAGGGTATGGGCGAAAGCCTTGCCGGGTTGGCGGCGGCCGGCGGCGCGTGATGGATTCATGATGTGCAACACTCCAGTGTGGTTAGGCAACGGGCCTTGTTCGAGGACGGCTTGTTAAGTTCAAGCTCTGGTGGAGGCAGGAGAGCAAAGGCTGTGCCATCGCTGAAAAGTCTTGGATAACAAGGAGTTGTTGGAGGGTTTGCGGGGCGGGTGGTGTTTTTCTAACAGGCGGGAGGGCAGGGTGTTGGTTTTTGTGCAGGGGATTTTTTCGCGAAGCTGCTAGCGTACGCTGGGCCGGGGGAGCGCCTCCTTGGCACACCCTTTGCTCTCCCCACGCCATACCTAAACCCAAGGAAGCTTTTCTGTATGCCTAGACCTGGCCCGCGCAACGCCCTCACTGATATTCCCGGCCTGGAGGTTGGCCACGCCACAGACCTGTACGCCGACACCGGCGTCACGGTGATCCGCCCGGATGGTTTCTGGACTGCCAGTATCGACATTCGCGGTGGAGGCCCAGGTGGTCGCGAAACCGCGGCGCTGGAGCCGGAGAACATGGTGGGCCAGCTGCACGCGCTGGTGTTTGCCGGTGGCTCGGTGTTTGGCCTGGCGGCGGCGGATGCGGTGGCGGCGAAGTTGTCCCAGGACCAGGTGGGGTTGCATTTGAAGCCGGGTGCGCCGGCGATTCCTATCGTGCCGGCGGCGGTGTTGCATGATTTGGCCAATGGCGGGGACAAGGATTGGGGCCTGGAGCCACCTTACCGGCGGCTGGGGTTTGAGGCGCTGGCCAATGCCGGTCCGGAGTTTGAGCTGGGCTCTGTCGGGGCCGGGCGTGGGGCCATGGCCGGGGTGTTGAAAGGCGGGCTGGGGACCGCGTCCCTGGATTTGGGCGATGGGTTGGTGGTTGCCGCGTTGGTGGTGGCTAACCCGATTGGTTCGGTCTACATGCCGGATGGCGAGACGTTCTGGGCGTGGCCCTGGGAGGTGGCGGGGGAGTTTGGCGGAGCGCGGCCGGTGACGGAGATGGATTGCAGTGATCCGATGCCGGAGTTGTCGCGGCTGGATTCCATGGGGCGTCTGCAAGCGGGGGCCAATACCACGCTGGTGGTGGTGGCGAGTACGGCGCGGTTGACGGTGGCGGAGTGCAAGCGGGTGGCGATCATGGCGCAGGACGGGATTGCCCGGGCGGTGCGGCCGGCGCATTTGCCGTTTGATGGGGATACGGTTTTTGCGTTGGCTTCGGGGGCGGTGGAGGTGGCGGATGGGCCTCGGCGGCAGGTGGAGATTGGGCGGATTGGGTCGGCGGCGGCTGATTGTGTGGCTCGGTCGATTGCTCGGGGGGTGTTTGCTGCGCGGGGTTAGGGGTGGGTGTATATCCGTTACTCCGCGGGCCGCCGCGACGGGCCATCCATGGCCCGGCGCGGCTAAACCGGCGTCCTGCCGGTTTAGCCGCTGCGCAATACCTGCGTTCGGCCTCGGGCTTATTGGGGCAGTCAGAGCAAGATCAAAATCAAAAGCAAGAGCACGGCGGCCTGAAAGCCGACCTGAGTGTTAAAAGCAAAAGCAAAGCCGCTTTTCTGTAGGAGCTGGCTTGCCGGCGATGCAGACACCTCGGTACATCAGACACACCGAAGCGATGCCATCTCAGGCAAGCCAGCTCCCACATTTGAACCGTGCCCGCTTTAGCTTTTGATCTTGATCTTGGGCACACCGAGCCTAAGTGAGGTGCCGAGTGGTGGGGCAAAAGCGGAACCGATACAAGCCATCACCTAAATAACGGATATCGCCCCAATCCGCGCCCGCGCCCGCAGTGCCTCCCCAGGCAACCCCAAAGCCTCATACACCACCACCAAAGCTCGGTTCGTCGGCACATCCAGCCCGTCATACCGCCGGCGCAGTTCCAGCGTCTGCTGCGCCCCAAGCCAATCCCCAACCCGCAACCGTGCGTCCAGCTCCACCTGCGCAAACAAATCCCGCTGCGCATGACTCCCGCCAATCTCATTCAGCCGCGGCAACGCTATCCCCAGCTGTTCCAACGCCCGCCGGGCATCCCCCCGGGCATGCGCCAACAACCCCTCAGCCAACGGCAACGTCACTTCCCCCCAAACCGGCCGCGCTTCCACACTGTGCCTGCGCAAAGCCGCCAACAACTGATCCGCCTCAGGCTTGCCCGCCCGGGCCAACCCATACAAATACTGCACACTCAAAAACGGCTGTACCGCATCCCCAACCCGACGCTGCAGGTAGGGCGCCAACGCCTGCCACCGCTCACCCACATCAATCCCGGCCAGCTCCAGCCGCGCCAGCAATGACACCGCGCCCACCTGATCCTGGGAGTACTCCGGCAAGATCCCCCACACATGCCGGTCATAAATCTCCAGCACCCGCTGATCCTCCCCGCGCCCCAGATAAAACAACGCGAGATGCCACCAGTTATGGGTGTACATGAACGAGTTAAGCCCGTCCCAGTGCTGCTTCACGCTCTCCAGAAACCCGATGCCTTCCTCGATACGCCCCTGGGTCAGCATCACATGGGCCAATGCGTGATGGGCCCATGGCTCGGACGCCTGCAACCGCAACGCCTCAAGCGCACTGGCCTCGGCTTCCTCCAGCAAATGACACTGCTCATACGCAAACGCCAGTAGCCCGTGACTGTGGGCGATATCCGGCGCGCCGGCGGTGGCTTTCAAACCGATCCGCAGCAGCGCCGGCCAGTTGCCCCGGTTGAATTCCAGGTACTGGTTGAGCTTGGCCGCAAGCAGGTCCCGCGGATAAAGATCCAGCAGATGCTCGCTGAGGCGCAGCACTTCATCCAGCTCGTCGTTGATCCAGGCTTGCAGTACTTGCAGATACACGAGCGCCCGTGGATGCCGGGAGTTCACCGCCGCCGCCCGCTGGCGGTACTTCTCGGCCAGCACAGGGCCCTCGGGCGACTCGATAAACATCAGCAGCAGGCCGGCAAATCCGTTGGCCAATGCTGAGTCGGGGTCGGCATCGGCGACCGCGAGGATGCCCTCGGCACGGGGCTGATAGCCGAGAAAACCGCCGACGAAATCATCCAGGCCCTGACGGGTGGCGGGGTTGCGGGTGTCGATGGGGTTGCCCAGGTAATCCAGTGACATGCGCTTCAAACTCATGGGTTCAGATAGCGGTTAGACGGGCAAACCTTGTGCCAGTGAAGGGGGCCCTCAAACTTCAAACCTTACCGTAGCGGCTGCCGAGCCTTGTCGAGGCTGCGTTGGCGGCGTACCTGACACACCGCAGCCGCAGCCTCGCCAAGGCTCGGCAGCTGCTACGCACAACCATTCCTCAAGAGGGCGGGCTGTTGCTTTTTCCACACTCGTCCCGGCCACTGTGGTTTTTTCATCACTGCCAAGGCCTGTGATGCCCGCAAACGCGGCCCGTCGCCCCATGGCACAGCCCTTGCTAAATCCCTGACAAAACCTTAGTCAAGGAGTCTCCATGCGCCCTTTATCTTTTCGCCGTGTCCTTTCATACCTGGGACTTGGCGCCGTGCTGCTGGCCGGCACCGCTCAGGCGCAACCCCATGACGGCGGCGTGCTGAACCTGGTGGCCCAACCCGAACCGCCGTCGCTGATGCACGGCGTGGTCAGCCACGTGTCCACCCAGTACGTCAGCGGCAAGATCCTCCAGGGCCTGCTGACCTTCGACACCGACCTGAAACCCAAACCGGTATTGGCCAAGGCCTGGACCGTTTCCCCCGATGGCCTGACCTACACCTTCGATTTGCAGGACAACGTGCGCTGGCATGACGGCCACGCGTTCACCGCCGATGACGTGGTGTTCAGCTTCCAGACCTTCTACCCCGAAGTGGACAAGCGCCTGGGCGGGGTCTTCACCGAGTACGTCGACAGCATCACCGCGAAGGGCCCGCTGCAGGTGGTGTTCCAGCTCAAGAAACCCTTCGCGCCGTTGCTCTCGGCCCTGGGCAGCGGGCTGCGGCCTGTGGTGCCCAAGCACCTCTACGAGAACACTGACTTTCGCAACAACCCCTATAACCTCAAGCCTGTCGGCACCGGCCCGTTTGTGTTTGTGGAGTGGAAACGCGGCGCCTATATCAAGCTGGCAAAGAACCCCGACTACTGGAAAAAGGGCCTGCCACACCTGGATGCGATCATCTTCCACGTGATCCCGGACGGCTCGTCCCGCGCTGCGGCGTTCGAGCGCAACGACGTGCAGGTGCTGCGCAGCGGTGATGCCGACTATTCCGACCTCAAGCGCCTGACCGCCTTGCCGGACGTGCAGTCGTCGGAAAAAGGCTGGGAGCTGTATTCCGGCCTGGCCTTCCTGCAGATCAATACGCGCAAGCCGCCGCTGAACAACCCCAAGGTGCGCCAGGCGATCCTGTATGCGCTGAACCGCCAGTTCATCGTCGACAACATCTTCTTCGGTTCGGGCAAGGTTGCCCCCGGCCAGTTCGTGTCCACCTCGCCGTACCACGACCCGCTATTGCCGCAGTACACCTATGACGTGAAAAAAGCCAAGGCGCTGATTGCCGAGTCCGGCGTGGACGTGGGCGCCGTGCGGATTCGCCTGCTTAACGGCGAGAAGGGCGGTGCCTGGGAGCGCCTGGCCGAATACACCAAGCAAGCCCTGCAGCCGCTGGGCTTCAAGGTACAAGTGGTGACGTCCGACGCCGCCACCTGGTTCCAGCGCGTCAGCGACTGGGACTTCGACCTGACCTACAACTTCATCTTCCAGATCGGCGACCCGTACCTGACCAACGCCTACCTGTACCGCTCCGACTACATCCTCAAGACTTCGCCATTTGCCAACGTCAGCGGCTACAACAGCCCCGAGGCCGATGCCCTGTGGACTCAGGTCGCCAACACCCCGGAAGGCCCGGAACGCACCAGGCTCTATAGCCAGTTGGAAAACGTGCTGAACACCGACCTGCCGATCGCGCCGATCTTCGAAATGCGCTACCCGACACTGTTCCACAAAGAGGTGAAGAACCTGCTGCAAACCGCCACCAGCCTTAACGAAGACTACGAAAGCGTCTACCTCGACGCGCCTGCACCATGAACGGGTTGCTGTATTTCAGCGGTCGCCTGCTCAAGGCACTGTTGATGATTGTGGCGGTGCTGGTGCTGGGCTTTTTACTGATCCGCCTGGCGCCGGGTGACCCGGCGCTGCTGTTGGCCGGCGAGGCGGGGGGGGATGATGTGCAGTTCATCGAACACCTGCGCCAGACCATGGGCCTGGACAAGCCGTTGCTCACGCAGTTGCTGATCTACCTGGGCAATATCGCCCATCTGGACCTGGGTTATTCCTACCGCAACCAGACCTCGGTGTGGTCGCTGATTGCCGAGCGCTTGCCGGCAACACTGGCCCTGATGGGCTCGGCATTTTTGCTCTCGTCGGTGCTTGGCGTCACCCTGGGGACGTTGGCCGCCCGGGCCCGACAGAAGCGTCACTGGCTGGATGGCGTGATCTCCCACGGCGCATTGCTGCTGTATGCGATGCCGCCATTCTGGCTGGCGATGCTGCTGATCCTGTTGTTCTCCGTCAGCCTCGATTGGTTGCCGGCGTTTGGCATGGAAACGGTGGCACAGGACTTTTCCCTGCTCGACCGGCTCAAGCACCTGCTGCTGCCGTGCGTGTCGTTGAGCGTGCTGTTTCTCGCCTTGTATATCCACCTGACCCGCGCCGCCGTGCTCGACGCCCTTGGCCAGGAATACGTGCGCACCGCCCACGCCAAGGGCCTGCACCCGCGGCGGATTTTGTACGTGCATGTGTTGCGCAATGCGCTGTTGCCGGTGGTGACCTTTGCCGGTTTGCAACTGGGCCAGTTGGCCAGCGGCGCGTTGCTGGTGGAGGTGGTGTATTCCTGGCCGGGGATTGGTCGCTTGATGTACGACTCGCTGGCCCAGCGTGACTACGGCGTGTTGATGGGCGGTTTCCTGGTGATCTCGATTCTGGTGGTGGGCTTTAACGTGTTGACCGATGTGATCTGTCGTTTTCTCGACCCGCGTATCGGTGCAGGAGTGCAAGGCTGATGCTGGTTTTCCGACGTTTTGTGCGCCAGCCTGCGGCGTTGATCGGTGCGCTGTTTTTGCTGCTGCTGACGCTGTTGGCGATCGCCGCCCCCTGGCTGACCAGCAGCTCGCCATGGGAGATGAACAGCCAGCCGATGCTCGCGCCATTCCACGACCCGGCCCATTGGCTGGGCAGTGACCTGCTCGGTCGCGACCTCGCCAGTGGCCTGCTGTACGGCGCGCGGGTGTCCCTGGCCGTGGGGGCGCTGGCCAGCCTGGCGACCCTGGTGGTGGGCCTGCTGGTCGGCGCGGTCGCCGGCTATTTCGGTGGCTGGCTCGACGGTGTGCTGATGCGCATTGCCGAGTTCTTCCAGATCATTCCGCAACTGGTACTGGCGGTGATCCTGGTGGCGATCCTTGAGCCGTCCCTGTTCTCCATCGTGCTGGCCATCGCACTCGTAGCGTGGCCGGCGGTGGCGCGGTTGGTGCGCAGTGAGTTCCTGACCCTGCGCCAGCGCGAATTCGTGCAGGCCGCGCGGGTGCTGGGGCAGTCGCCGCTGGGGATCATCGCCCAGCAGATCCTGCCCAACGCCCTGGCGCCGCTGCTGGTGACCATGACCTTTGTCATGGCCACGGCGATCCTCACCGAAGCGGCCCTGGCGTTTCTCGGCTTGAGCGACCCGGAAGCCATGAGCTGGGGCTACATGATCAATGCCTCCCGTGGCTTGCTGCGGGACGCCTGGTGGATGAGCTTTCTACCGGGGTTGGCGATTGTGCTGTGCGTGCTGGCGGTCAATCGAGTCGGTGAAGGTTTGCGTGTGGCCTTTGAGCCCGGGAGGTCGCTATGACGTTGTTGAGTGTTGAACATTTGCGTATCGCCTTGCCGGCCGGTGCGGATCGCAGCCATGCGCTGTATGACCTGTCGCTGCAACTGAACCGTGGCGAATGCTTGTGTGTGGTGGGTGAATCCGGTTCCGGCAAGTCAATGCTGGCCAAGGCTTTGCTGCGCCAGTTGCCGGAGCCGCTGAAGGTGGAAAGCGGGCGCCTGGTGTTTCGCGACGAAGACCTGGCCGACCGCAGCGAAGAGGCCATGCGCCAACTGCGCGGGCGGGATATCAGCATGGTATTCCAGGAGCCCATGAGCGCCCTCAACCCACTGTTGCGGGTGGGCGAACAGATCGATGAAACCCTGCGCGCCCATGGCGTGGCGGCGGCACGGGTGCGGCGTCAGCGGGTGGTGGATTTGCTCGGTTATGTCGGCTTGCCCGACCCTGAGCGCTTGCGACTGGCGTATCCGTTTGAACTGTCTGGCGGGCAGCGTCAGCGGGTGGTGATCGCCATGGCCCTGGCGTTTGATCCGGCGCTGTTGATTGCCGATGAGCCGACCTCGGCGCTGGACGTGACCACCCAGGCGCAGATTCTCGACCTGCTGCGCAAGATCCAGCAGGACAAGGGCATGGCATTGTTGTTTATCACCCACGACTTTGCCGTGGTCGAGGCGATTGCCGACCGGGTGCTGGTGCTTGAGAAGGGCCGGGTGGTGGAGCAGGGCACGGCCCCGGCGGTGTTGCGTGTGCCCCGGGAAGATTACACCCGGCAGTTGTTGGCGGCGGTGTCGGCGCAACCGCTGGTGCCACGTACGCAGGTGGCTGGCCCTGTGGTGCTGAAGGCCGAAGCGCTGGGCAAGGTGTTCCGCAGCCGCAGCGGTTGGTGGGGGCGGCGTACGACTCAGGCGTTGGATGCGGTTCAGCTGCAATTGCGTGAAGGCGAGACGTTGGGGATTGTGGGGGAGTCGGGGTCGGGCAAGTCGACCCTGGGTCGGTGCCTGGTGCGTTTGCTGCGTGCTGACAGCGGGCGGATCGAGTGGTTGGGGCGGGAGGTCGCGGGGTTGTCTGAAGGGCGGCTGCGAGCGTTGCGCAGTGATGTGCAGATGATTTTCCAGGATCCGTTTGCCTCGCTCAATCCGCGGCAGACGGTGGGGCAGATTGTTATGACTGGGCCTTTGGTGCAGGGGGTTTCCAAGGCGGATGCCGAGCGGCGGGCCCGTGAGTTGCTGGGGTTGGTGGGGTTGCCGGCAGCGGCGTTTGAGCGGTTTCCTCATGAGTTTTCCGGGGGGCAACGGCAGCGCATAGGGATCGCCCGGGCGTTGGCGGTGGAGCCTAAGGTGTTGATCGCTGATGAGTGTGTGTCGGCGCTGGATGCGCTGATCCAGGTGCAGATTCTGGAGTTGCTGGAGTCGCTGCAGCGGCGGTTCAGGTTGAGCATTGTGTTTATTACTCATGACTTGCGGGTGGCTGCGCGGTTGTGTGACCGGATTGCGGTGATGCGTCAGGGGAGGGTGGTGGAGCAGGGGGAGACGGCGGCGCTGTTTGCTGATGCGCGGCATCCGTATACGCGGGAGTTGTTGATGGCTGAGGCCATCTGACTTGGGGTGTTGGGGTTGGGGGCATATCCGTTATTCAGCTAACGGCCACCTATGGTTTCGCTCTTACAGCGAGTCACATTGCAAAAGCGGCAAAGGCGACCTGAGTGTTAGAGCAAAAGCAGAGCCGCTTTATGTGGGAGCGGGCTTGCTCGCGAAGAACCTGAGAGCGCCGCGTTGAATCAGGATGTTCGCGTTATCGTTAACGACCTTCGCGAGCAAGCCCGCTCCCACATTTGGATCGTGTCCGCCTTTGATTTTGCTGTTGCTTCACCACACTCAACCCTTTCACTTATTGAGAAACCTCCATGCCGACCTCTTTCACCGAACTGCCAGTGATCCAGGGCCAACCACTGGAAATCCGCCCCAACCGTCACCTGAGCATCACCCATCACGCGGGCACCACCCAACCCGACACGGTAGTGTTCTTCTGCCACGGCGCCGGCGGCAACAAGGACCAGTGGCGCCACCAATGGCAATCCCTGAAAACCCAAGGCTACAGTCTGGTCGCCTGGGACCTGCTCGGCCACGGCGCCAGCGCAAAACCCCGCAACCCCGAGGCCTACGCCTGGCCCGAACTGGTCGCCGATTACCTGGAAATCCTCAGGCGCTACGGCGGCTCCCGCAACCTCATCGTCGCCCACTCCTTCGGCACTGGCCTGACCCTGAGCGCCTTGCTGGCCAAACCCGCGATCCCCATCGAAGCCGTATTGCTGCTGGGCACCCGACTGCACAGCATCAGCCGGAGCGGCGGCCTGATGCGTCTACCCGCATGGCTCCTGGAATGGCTGCGCCCACTGCTGGCCAAAGGTTTCCGCCAGGCCGCATGGAACGCCAAAGCCGACCCCGCACTGGTCGCCTACGAAGAAAAACTCACCGAGCGCAACCCGCTGTACATGTTCAAGGCCCTGATGAAAAACGTCCAATGGCCAGACGCCAATGCACTGCTCACCCTGACCCTGCCCGTGAGTGTGCTGGCCGGCGACACCGACGGCCTGACCCCGGCCAGCGGCGGCGAAGCACTCGCCCGGCATTTGCCCAATGCCGAGTATCAGTTGCTGCCCGAATGCGGCCACCAACTCATGCTGGAAAAACCCGGCGAAGTATTGGCCGCATTTCAACGCCTGCTGTCAGCTCAGCGGGACGGCAGTTTCCAGCGCTCACGGTAGAGGTCGTACTGCGCGGCGGGCTGTTGCACCAGCAGCGGGTTTTCTCGCGGGTCCAGCCAGGCAAACAACGCCTGGATATTCACCGGGTCCATCGCCGTGCAGCCCAATGTTCCCGAACTGACGCTGCGCCAGATATGCAGGAAAATACACGAGCCGCCGTTGGCCAAGGCCGGTGTGTTGTGCTCGACAAAAATCCCCTGGCGGTACAGCTGGTCCTTGCGCAGCATCCGCTCGGAACTGGTCCAGTCCTTGTTCACCGCCGAGCTGTCCACCAGGGTGTTGTAATGGCTGGACTGGCTGTCATCCACGCATTCGCGGGTGGCGGTACTGGCCGCGTAAGGCAAGCGGGTGTCAGCGGTGGGGGCGTAGCCGAAGGCACCGCCGAGTTTGAAGATGCCGGCCGGGGCCTTGCCATCGCCTTCATGCTTGAGGGGCTGCTGGTCGGGGGTGGGCGTCGTAAGGCCGGTGCCCCACGCCATGCCGTTTTTACCGACCACGATGGCAAAGGGTTCGCCGACTTTCTGAAAGCCTTGCCCATGCCGCTCATAGCGTTGTGCGGTGCCCTGGATGCTGTTCCAGTCCGGGGTGGTGACCACGATCAGTTGCCGGCTGGTCTCGGGGATTTGCGCGAGTGCCACGTTTGAAAGCAGCGTCAGCAGCGCCGCGCAGGTTTTGATGAGCGTGTTCAACGTCGTTCAGTCCTTGAAAAGAGGGAAACCTCAAACGCTAGTTTTTGCCCCGGGCTTTATCAAGCTGAAGCTGTGTTGTGATGTTACCGCAGCGGTTCGATAGGGAAGTCCATCGGCTCGGCCCGCACCGGATTGCGGCTGTAGGTGAAGTGCCACCATTCGCCGGCATAACCGGCAAAGCCTTCCTTGGCCATCGCAGCGCTCAACCGTTGGCGATTCTGGCGTGCCGCCTGGCTGATGTGGGGGCTGTTGGTGTGGGCCATTTCGTCGAAGCAATCAAAACCGGTGCCCATGTCCAGGCCGCCATCGGGCAAGCGTCGACCGTAACCGGCGGCGCAATCCACCGCCGCGGTGTCGGCGTTCCAGGCCTGGGCTGGCAGTGCATCGGGGCCGGTCAGGGTCACGTCCACTGCCGCCCCCCGGGAGTGGTTGGAAACCTTGGCCACATAGCCCAGGCGCCAGAAATCCTGCTTGTTCACCCGGGGGTAGAACTCGGCCTTGGCCGGATCCCCCGGCAGGCTGGCGAAGCGGCCCATGTTCGCCACGGCACGGCTGGGACGATAGCAGTCGAAGACCTTCAAGCCGTAACCCTGCCTGGCCAACTCGGCCTGGACCCGTACCAGTGCCTTTGCCGCGTCGGCAGACAGCACGCATTCGGCTGCGTTGTAGCCGTCCAGCGGCGCTCCGGTGAAGTTGTGGGGGCTGGCGTAGCGAATGTCCTGGGCGATGCTCGGGTCGAGGCTGCGCAGGTAAACCATGTTGGCCGGCATCGGCGTGTCTGCCGCTACCGGCGTGGCGAGCACGATCAGGCTCAGGGCGGCAAGGAAAAGGGAAGGGTAGGGCATGGCGGGCCGGGCTCGGACGGTGGCTTAAGCGCGCCACACTAGCAATGCCCGCCCCATGCCGCCAGTGCTACGGCGCGGCGTTGGGCACAAATGCCACGCTGCCACCGTCACGCTTGTGGAACAACCGTTCACCATTGTCCGGCTGGGTCGTGATGACCTGATGATCGTTGCCCAGGTAGGCCAGCGGCGTCGGGTCATCCTTGGTGGACTGCGCGACAATAATTGTGCGCTTGGGATCAAAGGGGCGGCCGCTGGTTTTTTCCAGCCAGGCCATGAACGCCGCACTGTCGCCCTGGCGCGGGAAGTCCTGGGTTTCGGCAACGTAGTAGAACGGCGTCCCGTGATTTTGCAGGTACATCGGTACCTTGTTGTCGACTTCCACCATCACCATCTGCCACGCGTTCCATGGCGCGCTTTTCACTGCTTGCGCTTGAACGTCCTCGGCGAAACGGGTCACGCCGCCATTGCCATTGGTCCACGGATACACCACCCCGAGTACCAGCAGCATCACCCCGGCAGCGATGCCGAACCCACGGTACCAACCCCGGCCGACCGTGCCTTTGCGGGCGATACGCTCACTGACCCACCACGCCGCCAGCAACTGCGCGAACGGCACCAGCGGCAGCACGTAGTAACTGCGCCGGCTGCCACTGGCGGTGAAGAACACAAACAGCAGGCCCAGCCCCCACACCAGCCAACGGGTGTTGGGCGGGGTGTCGCGCCAATGCCGCACGGCGAGCCACAGGCCCAGCACCCAGCACGGCGCCCAGGGCAAGGTGTAGGCCGGCAGGTAGATCAGGTAGGTGTAGATCGGCCCCATATGGTCGAACGGGTCGAAGAAGCGCACCACGTTTTCCCGGAACACCAGTTCCAGGCCGCTTGCACCGTAGGTCGGTGCGCCGTATAGGTGGGACAGCACAAACGGGATCGCGTAGAACGCCCCGGCAATGATCACGGCCAGCACCAGCCGCAGGTTGAGATGGCGTTTGTAGCGCTGTTCGCTGAGCAAGTGCGGCAACAACACCAGGCCCGGCAGTACAAAGCCGATCAAGCCCTTGAACAGCGACGTCGCCGCCAGTAACAGGAAGAACACCGTGTAGCGCCCCAGCCGCGTATCGTCCGGCCCGCGCCAATACCACCAGACGGCGGCGAGCACGCCGCATACGGTCAGCACGTCCGCCGTGGCCACCCGGGCCCAGAAGAGGAAGTAGAAGGTGGTCGCGAGCATCCAGCCGGCAATCAGGCCGGTGCCTTTGCGGAACAGTTGCTCGCCGATCAGGTACACCAGCCAGATGCTCAGCCACGCCGAGATGACCGATGACAGGCGCAACGACCACGGCCCCAGGCCGCCCATCAGGTTGGCCAGGCCGGTGATCAGCCAGTACGACGGCAGGGGTTTGTCGTAATACGGGGTGCCCTTGAGGTACGGGTCGAAGTAGTCGCCGCTTTGCAGCATCTGCAGGGTGATGTTCGCCCAGCGGGTTTCCGGGCCCCACAGGTCGCGGGCGCCCAGGCCCAGCAGCAGGATCAGGGCCGACACGCCCAGGAGCAGCAGCAGGGCGCCGCGTTCGGTTTTCCAGAAGTTCATGCGGCGGTTCCGATGTGGGACGAGTGTTGAATGGGGTCACCCCACATTAGGGCGCCTGTGTTACGGCAATTGCGGGTAGATGATGATCTCCAGGTCACCCTTGTAATAACGCTTGCCCCCCAACGGCAGCTGGCCGGCTTCGCGCATTTCGCTGGTGCTCCTGACCCGCATCAGCACGCCCACCGGGCCTTGCTGGCGCGCCTGCTTGAGCCAGGCTTGAACGCTGTCCAGATCCACCTTGCGGTGCATCGAGTCGGCGTATTGCAGGCCGTAGCGCAGTTCGCCTTCGGTGTTGTAGAGCGTCACTTCGGGCCGCCGCAGGCGCCATGCCAGGGCCGACGCCGACTCCAGTTCGTTGCTCAGCAGCGCATGGGTCTTTTGGAGCTCGTCCAGGTGCTGGAGCACGAACTGGTCAGGCATCTGGTTATCTTCGACCACCGCCGGCATGCCGGCGGGCAACAGCGCCACCAGCAGGCCAATGCCCAACGCCGGCATCGCCCACAGCGCCAGTGGGCGGAAGGCCTGAAGCAGGTTGGCGAGCATCCAGCCCATCAGCACGATGAACGTCAGGGACAGGTTGAACATCTCGCTGTGGCTGTTGCCGTACACCGGCCGGTCGATTTGCAGGTAGATCAGCGTCACCATTGCCGCGACGCCGATGCCCAGGTTGAGCAGGCCATTGACGCGCAGCGTGCGGGTGCGGGCGTTGGCCAGCAGGTCGATCAACGCATGGCCCATCAGCAGCGCCAGCGGCAGCAGGCACGGCATGATGTAGGTCGGCAGCTTGCCGTTGCTCAGGCTGAAAAAGCCCAGGGGCAGCAGCAACCACAGCGCCAGGAAGACGATGGCCGGCTGGCGCTTTTCCTTCCAGGCCTTGCACAGTGTCGCCGGCAGCAGCGCCGCCCACGGCAGGCACGACACCACCATCAGCGGCAGGTAGAACCACCAGGGTCGTGCATGCTGGGCATTGTCGGAGGCGAACCGGCGGATGTGCTCGTGCCAGAAGAAGAAACGCCAGTAGTCCGGTTCCTGCAGGTGGATCGTCAGTGCCCAGGGCAGGCACACCACGGCCGCCACCAGTATCGCCAGCGGCCCGTAGCGCAGCAGTTCCCCCAGGCGACGTTGCCAGAGCATGTAAGGCAGGGCGATCAACACCGGCAGCAACCACGCCAGGAAACCCTTGGTCATGAAACCCATGCCGCAGGCCACACCCAGCAACGTCCAGCTGGCGAGGCGGGCACGGGGGGTGGAGCTGTCGAGGGCAAACCACAGCGCCGCCAGGCTCAGGTTGACCCAAAAGGTGAATTGCGGATCCAGGTTGGAATAACCGGCTTGCCCGGCCACCAGGCCGAAACTCATGTAGAGCAGCGCGCAGGCGAAGCTCTTGCGCGGGTCGTTCCATAGCCGGCGGGCGATCAGGTAGGCGAGCACGACGCTCAGGCCGGTGGTCAGGGCGGAAGCGATGCGCACGCCGAACAGGTTTTCACCGAACAATGCCTGGCCCAGTGCGATCAGCCAGTAGCCGGCGGCGGGTTTTTCGAAATAGCGCACGCCCATGAAGTGCGGTGCCACCCAGTTGCCGCTGATGAGCATTTCCTGGCTGATCTGGGCGTAGCGGGTTTCGTCAGGGATCCATAGGCCATGCAGGCCCAGTGGCAACAGATAGAACATCACGAATGCCAGTAGCAATACGGGCAATGGTTTAAGGCGGGTCATGGCTATTGCACTCTCAAGCGGTATTGACGGTGAATCAGCGCGAGCGGATCAGCCATGCGCGAGGGGTGGAAGGTGGTCATGGTCGGGTAAAAATGCGGCACAGAACGTTATTCCTTAAACAGTCTGTTAGTGGGGGGCGAAACTGAATATCCCTGTGCCCCAGTCAAGCTCGTTAAATGTGTGGCGTCCAATAAGTCATCGAAGGTCGTCGTCATGTTGTTAACTTGTGAAAAGTTAGTGAGCTAATAATTTTTTGACAAAAATTCAATTAAAACCATAGAAGATGCCACGGTCTGGCTGTCTTTTTGCTGAACGAACTTGAATGATTAAATGTTAAGAAGTGTTCTAAAGTTGTTTAAGCACGGCGGCCCAGTCCTTACTGTTCAAAATACCCAGCGCCTTGAACTTGCCATCGGGCAGCAGCTTTACAAACAATGCACTGCCGTACTCGGCATGGGCGGCGTGTGGGTAGCCCAATGCCTCCTCGAAGTCGCTGATGCAGGCGCTGTGGGTGACCACCAGCAGGTTGCGGTCCGCGTGTTTATGTGGGCGCAGTTCCTCGCCGATGGCAGGGCCGCAGATGGCCAGGGGCCCGGGTGACAATTCGGCCTTGCCGAACATGAACAGCGAGCTCTGCGCGGTACGGGTGGTGGGGCTGCTCAGTACGTCGGTGTTTTCCATGCCCAGGGTCTGGAAGGCCTTGCCCACGGCACTTGCAGACAACGAGCCGAGCGTGGTCAGGCCGTCTGCCGGGCCCAGGCAAGGGTTGTTGGAGCGGTCACAGCGTTCCTCATGGCGGACCAGCACCACCAAGTCTCCGTTGCGCCAGGCTTCCAGGGTTCCGGAGCTGAGCAGGCGGTGGCCCACGCCCAGGTCCAGCGGCGATCTTGGCCACCAGATGAACGCCGTTACTGCCAGGCTGGCCATTACGATACCTGCCACGCCCAGCCACAGTTTGTTCAGATGTTTTACAAACGCCCAGCGCGAGCGAGACTTGCTCAGGGTCAGGTCAACCACACTATTCACCATTGGTAACTTCCAGGCGTTAATCCGGTAACTGGCAGCAGCAAGTCAGGCAGGCGCCAAGTGAGTAGCGCTGATGCGGGAATATGCAAAAGCGTGTCACAGGGGCGCTGTCTTTTTGCTGAACATACCGATATAAAAAATTGTTCACTTGTACTAACGGGCGTTTGAAATAATCAGCCTGTTATCTGCCAATGGGCGGCAATTTAAAGTGCAGCAGGTGGCAGCCGGGTGAAATCGATGTGAAAAATTTGCAGGGGGTCATGGGGCGCTCCTTTTGCCCATGGTTGTGACATAAAAATGTGACAACCGTTATTCTCCGGCTTAAGTCCAGAAGCTTGTGGGGAGGGGTGATGCTGCAGGTACAAGGGGTATTCAAGAGTTATGGCACGCCGCAGGGGCCGTTGACCGTGCTGGCGGGTGTCGACCTGTACCTGGGAGCGCGCAGCAGCCTGGCGTTGATGGGTGAGTCGGGCAGTGGCAAAAGCACGCTGCTGCATTTGGTGGCCGGGCTCGACCAGGTCGACCGTGGCAGCATCCAGGTCGGCGACCAGCGCCTGGACCAGATGAGTGAGGCGCAACTGGCCCACTGGCGGCGCACCGAGATCGGCCTGGTGTTCCAGCAGTTCAACCTGATCGGCAGCCTGCGGGTCGAAGACAACCTGGCCTTCCAGGCGCGCCTGGCCGGGCGCCTCGATCCGGCGTGGCAAGCGCAGCTTGTGGAGCGACTCGGCCTGGGTGACTTGCTCAAGCGTTACCCCGAACAACTGTCCGGCGGCCAGCAGCAACGGGTAGCGGTAGGGCGAGCCCTGGCATCGCGCCCCGGCTTGCTGCTGGCGGACGAACCCACCGGCAACCTCGACGAAGGCACCAGCGACGAAGTGCTGCAACTGCTGCTGGACCTGCTGCGGGACAGCCCCACCAGCTTGCTGATGGTCACCCACAGCCCGCGCATCGCGGCGCGCCTTGACCAGCAGGTGGTGTTGCACCGCGGCCAGGTACTCGCTGCGGACGCCCGCTGACATGCGGGTCTTCTATTGGACACTGCGCGCGCTGCTCAGCCATTGGCGGCGCCACCCTGTGCAATTCTTCAGTGTGCTCACCGGCCTGTGGCTGGCCACCGCGCTGTTGACCGGCGTGCAAGCCCTCAACAGCCAGGCGCGGGACAGCTACGCGCGGGCCAGCCAGCTGATCGGCGGCGAACCCCAGGCCAGCCTCAGTGCGCCGGACGGTGCGAGCTTCCCCCAGGCGCTGTTTGCCGACCTGCGCCGCGCCGGGTGGCCGGTGTCGCCGGTGGTGCAGGGCCGCGTGCAGCTCAAGGGCCATGAAGACCAGCGCCTGCAAGTGATGGGCATCGACCCGGTGTCGTTGCCCGGCGGTGGCGCGCTGGCCGGGCAGACCCTGGACCGGGCGCAGATGGTCGCGTTCTTCAACCCGCCGGGACGCACCTGGATCGCGCCGCAGACCTTGCAGTCTCTGGTCCTGAAAGAGGGCGACCAGCCGCTGACAGCTGCCGGGCTGGTGCTGCCGCCGCTGCATGTTCAAGCGGACATGGCCCCTGGCGTATTGCTGACCGATATCGGCTTCGCCCAACCGCTGCTGGACATGCCCCAACGCCTGTCGCGGTTGCTGCTGGACAAGGCCTTTGCCGCCGCGCATCCCGCCCTGCCGCCGGAACTGGGCGCGCAACTGCAGCTCAAGCAGGCCGAGGAAAACAACCTCGCGCGCCTCACTGAAAGCTTCCATCTGAACCTCGATGCGCTGGGCTTTCTGTCCTTTGTGGTGGGCTTGTTTATCGTGCATGCCGCCATCGGCCTGGCGCTGGAGCAGCGGCGCGGCCTGCTGCGAACCTTGCGTGCGTGCGGGGTCAGTGCGCGGATGCTGATACTCAGCCTGGCGGTGGAGCTCGGTGGCCTGGCCGTGCTGGGTGGCCTGGCGGGCGTGGCCAGCGGGTACTTGCTGGCCAGCCTGTTGCTGCCGGATGTAGCCGCCAGCTTGCGCGGTCTGTATGGCGCCGAGGTGCCCGGCCAACTGAGCCTCAGCCCGCTGTGGTGGCTCAGTGGCCTGGGCCTGGGTTTGCTCGGTGCGTTGCTCGCCGGGGCCAGCAGCCTGTGGCGGGCGGCGCGTTTGCCGTTGTTGGCGCTGGCCAATGCCCAGGCCTGGCACCAGGCCCATGGGCGCTGGCTGCGACGCCAGGGCTGGGTGGCGGGTTCGGCCTTACTGGTTGCGCTGTTGGCACTGGTATTTGGCGATAGCCTGGCCAGTGGTTTTGTCTTGATGGCGGCCTTGTTGCTGGGCGCTGCGCTGGGCTTGCCGGTGGTGCTCAATGGTGTGCTCAAGGCGGTATTGGGGCGCAGCCGTTCGGTGCTGGGGCAATGGTTTCTCGCCGATTGCCGCCAGCAGTTGCCGGCCCTGAGCCTGGCGCTGATGGCCTTGCTGCTGGCGTTGGCCGCCAATATCGGCGCGGGCTCGATGACCTCGGGCTTTCGCCAGACCTTTAACAACTGGCTGGAACAACGCCTGACCGCCGAGTTGTACCTCAACCCGCAAAATCCGGCCCAGGCCGAGGCGCTGCAAACCTGGCTGGTACAGCAGCCCCTGGTGCAGACAGTGCTGCCGACCTGGCAGGTTGCGGTGCAGTTGCAGGGGTGGCCGGCTGACCTGTTCGGCGTGGTCGACGACCCTACTTATCGCCAGCATTGGCCGCTGCTGGAAGCGGCGGCGAACCCATGGAGCCAGTTGTTGCAGGACGACAGCCTGATGCTCAGTGAGCAAATGGCACGTCGGCTCAAGGTGCAGCTGGGCGATGTGGTCAGCATCCCCACGCCCCAAGGACCATGGTCGCCGAAGGTCGTGGGGATTTATGCCGACTACGGCAACCCCAAGGGCCACTTGCTGGTGAATTCGCGGCACCTGTTGCAGCACTGGCCGGGATTGTCGCCGGCGCGTTTCAACCTGCGGGTTTTGCCGGGCAACGTGCCGCCGCTGGTGCGTGCAGTACAGAAACGGTTTGCCCTCGAAGACAGCCGCATCGTCGACCAGCAGCAGCTCAAGGGCTGGTCGAGCCAGGTCTTCGAAAGAACTTTTGCCGCCACCGCCGCCCTCAACAGCCTGACCCTGGGCGTCGCCGGCGTGGCGTTGTTTATCAGCCTGCTGACCCAGAGCCAAAGCCGCCTCGGCCAGTTGGCGCCGTTGTGGGCGCTGGGCGTGACGCGCCGCCAATTGATGCTGCTCAATCTCGGCCAGACCTGGTTGCTGGCGGTGCTGACCCTGGTGCTGGCGTTGCCGCTGGGCTTGCTGCTGGCGTGGTGCCTGGACGTGGTGATCAACGTCCAGGCCTTCGGCTGGCGCCTGCCGTTGCAGGTGTTCCCGGGGCAACTGGCGCAACTGCTGGGTCTGGCGATGCTGGCCACCTTGCTGGCTTCGGCCTGGCCGTTGTGGCAGCTGTACCGCAGTCGCCCGGCGGATTTGCTGAGGACCTTTGCCAATGAAGATTAAGTACCTGCTATGGGCGACGTTCCTGCTGCTGGGCGCCTGCGACAAACCGCCTGCGCCTGAAGAAAGCTTCGCCGGGCTGGGCAGCCAGGCCGCGGACTTTGCCCAGGTGGTACCCGGCAAGGTCTTCAGCTTTCCCCAGGACCATGGCCCCCATGACGGCTATCGCATCGAATGGTGGTACCTCACCGCCAACCTGAAGGATGCCGAGGGCAATGCCTACGGCGTGCAATGGACGCTGTTTCGCAACGCACTCAAGGCCGGCCCGACACAACCGGGCTGGCACGACTCGACGATCTGGCTCGGCCACGCCGCCGTCACCTCGGCCACCCGCCATTACGCCAGCGAACGCTACGCCCGCGGCGGCGTGGGGCAGGCGGGGGCCCAGGCGGTGCCGTTCAATGCCTGGATCGATGACTGGAATTTCGCCACCCGCCCCGGTGCAGCCAGCCCCCTGGCGGACATGCAACTCAAGGCTGCAGGCGAGCATTTCAACTATGACCTGCACCTGACCTCCAGCCGCCCATTGGTGCTCCAGGGCGACAACGGCTACAGCCGCAAGTCCGACCAGGGCCAGGCGTCGTACTACTACAGCCAGCCGTTTTTCCAGGCAGATGGCCGCGTGACCATCGATGGAAAATCTTATCAAGTCACCGGCAACGCCTGGCTCGATCGCGAATGGAGCAGCCAGCCCCTGACCGCCAGCCAGACTGGCTGGGACTGGTTCTCCCTGCACCTGGACAGCGGCGAGCAGTTGATGCTGTTTCGGGTGCGGCAGAAAGACGGGCCGTCGTACCTGACGGGTACCTGGATCGACAAAGAAGGCCACACACAGACCCTGCACAACCAGGATATTCAACTGACGCCGCTGGGCACGACCGCGATCGATGGGCGCAGCATTCCCACCCAGTGGTCATTGAAGATCCCGGGCAAACATCTGGATATCACCACGGAAGCGGTCAACCCAAAAGCCTGGATGAACCTGAGCATTCCTTACTGGGAAGGGCCGGTGAAATTTCAGGGTGGGGTGGGGTATCTGGAGATGACGGGGTATTGAGTCCGACGATTTTTTGTAGGCCTTGATTACCTGCCAGGTAGGTGATTTCCCAAATGTAATTTCAGCTGTTCCAACCTTGTGTCCGGGCCGTGTTCGCCTGCCTATATTCCTGCGCCATATCCATTACATCAGGGATGTAAGTGATGGCGCAGGGATACATCAATGACCGCACCACGGACTACCTCAGTTTGAAATCCCGGCTACTGACCGGGGCCAGTAGGCAACTCTCCGATCAATTCGACGCGTTGAACCTGCATTTGCGTCAGGCAAGCCTGGTGACGCCGGGGCAGATGGTGATCGTTCCCGATGCCTACGCTGTGGCTTGCACTACTGATGATGCATGGTTGATGCGCCATGCCCAGGAGATTCAGCGCAATCTGGAGTTGGATGCCTCGGCTGGGGCGGCGGTGATCAATAACTATGATCTATTCCAGAGTTTATTGGCTTATAGCTCGGTGGGAGTCGGCAGTTCGACGGCGGCCTGGGGGCGACACCTGGACGACGTTCAGCGCACTCTGGAAGAAATTGAGCGTTTGCATCAACAACTCAAGGATGGAGCCTTGAATAAGAAAGCGTTTATCCAGAAGCGGCAGATGTTGTTCCGGCGCTTGGATACTCAACTTCAAGGTGCGGCGCGATTTGGCACGAGCCTGAAAACCAATAAGTCACTGAAAAAAGTACTGGGTATTTCCACCAAGAGTTATCTGCACAAGAGTGAAATCGTGGGCTACACGCAGCGGATTCGCAGCATTGCCGAGACGTCGAGGTTTTTGGGCAAGGGGACGTATGTGGGGTTGGCGTTGGATGTGGGTGTGGCGGGGTTGGAGATCAAGGAAGCATGTATGGAGGGGCGGGAGGCGATGTGTAGGCGGGCGAAGTATGTGGAGGGTGGGAAGTTGGTGGGCGGGGTAGGCGGGGCCGCTATTGGAGGGACTCTGGGGGCTGCGCTCGGGAGACGTTTATGCGGGATAGTCATGGGGGTTGCGGTGAAAGGGCAGGGTGCGCTGGTCTGCGGGATCATCGGCGGTGCTGCCGGAGGTTATGCCGCCGGGAGTACGTTTGGGCGTGCCGGTGAATGGGGTGGAGAAATGATGGGTGACCTGATGTATCAGCCTGATGGGGCTTGATCATGTCTTATTATGATTTTTTCACTGTTACGTTGCTTTTATGGATGCTTATCAACTTGGGACTGTTGCTCTTCGTCGCGTACAGAAAACTCGATGAGTTGGAAAGCTATTTCACCGAAAACGAGGCCGTTCAACGCACCAAGCGTTTTTGGCGCAGGAATCTGCCGATCGACAAAACCATGCGAATGGTTGTGATCGTCGAGCTGCTGTCCATGCCAAAACGCCATTTGAAAAAGGGCGAGGTAACTGAGGCAGAGTTGACGTCCGTCCCCGTGGCCCTGAAGCGATGGGCAGTATGGCCCTATTACGGCGGAATGGTTTTGATGGTCCTGGCAATCATTTGGGAGGTCTGGTCCAAGCCATAGCCGAGGGGCTTTTTTTCGTTATTGCGCCAACGCCACCTTGAGTGGCAAGCGCGCCATACCGGTGTTTTTAAGCGAACCCAGATACAACCAGTCACCGTACTCACGTGCCGTGGTGACGGGCGAGTAGTTACCGCTGCTGCCATCCTGCAGGTTTGCGATGACCTTGCCGTTCACGTCCAGCCCGAGCACAAAGGCCTTACGCTCGATGGGCTTGGGCACCACCATCAGTGCCCGTACCATGATCTTGCGCATCAGCGGGTAGCCGGCAAAACCGTCGAGCAGCGGGTTGCGCGGTGAATACAAGGCAACCCAGAACCGGTCCTTGCCGTTGAAGCTGAGGTTGTCCGGCAGGCCCGGCAGGTTGTCGATAAACAGGTCGTGGACGCCGGCCTTGTCGCCCTTGAGCCAGTAGCGGCTGATGCGATAGGCGCCGGTTTCGTTGACCAGCACATAGTCTTCGTTCGGCCCCAGGGCCACGCCATTGGCGAATTGCAACTGGTCCAGCAATACCTCGGTGTGGCCGGTGCTGAAGTCATACCGTAGCAAACGGCCGTCACCGCCGTGCTCGATCACCGCCTCGCCGTCTTCCCCATAACCCCATCGGCTTGATGCATCGCTGAAGTACGCATAACGCCCGGCGGCGTCGACGGTGATGTCATCGACAAAGCCAAACGGCAGGCCGGCGGCGCTGGTGGCCAGGGTGGTGAGATTGTGCTGGGTGTCGAGGGCGAGCAGGCCCTTGATCCCATCGGCAATGATCAACCGCCCGTCCGGATGCAGGGCCAGGCCCAGGGGGCGACCCTGGGTGTTGGTCAGCTCTTCGAGAACGTGGCTTTCGGGGGCCGTGCGGATGATGCGCCCGTCATGCAGGCCGGTGATGAGGAACCCTTTGCCATCCAGCAACAAGGCTTCGGGCCCGGCGATGTCCTGGGCGCCGGTTCTTTTCACGTCCTTGAGGCGCTGGTTTTCGGCGTAGGGCCCGTCCTTCAGGGATGGCGCCTTGGGCGGCGACCAGTTGACCGGTTGCACTTTGGTGGGCATCAGCAGCAGGAAGGCGACGATGGCGGTCAGGATCAGCAGGACCAGACGACCAACGTTGCTTGGACGGGTACTCATGACGATTCCTGGTGATCAGTGGTGGGCGGTTCCCAATGCAGGGTGCCGAACAGGTAGTCCATCAGCGGCAGGACGATATTGAAATTGCGTCCCTGCATCAGTTCGCGCCGGTGATGCAGGGCGTGCAGGTGGTGCATCTGGCGGATCCACGGCAGGCGGGCCACGGGGTGGTCGGGGGGCAGGTGTTCGCAGGCGTGGAAAAACTCGTAGAGCAGGTAACCGAGGATCATGCAGCCGGCGAACAGGCCGGCGATGTTGGGGTTGAGGTTTTTGAGCAGCCACCAGGCGGGGAGGGTGATGACCAGGCTGTGGACCAGGATGAGCCAGGCGGGGAACAGGATGACACGCCAGTCTCGCGGGCTGTCGTAGGTCATGTGGGCGGGGGTGAAGAAGCTGTGGTGGTCGCCGGTGTGGCGGGCGTAGAACAGGCGGGCGAAGGAGTGTTTGTGATGGCCCAGGTGACGGTGGACGAGATAGATACACAGGTTGAAGAAGATCAGGGTGAGGGGGACGGTCAGCCATTCCAAGGGTTGGATTTGTTGGGTGGTTGACCAGAACAGGGTGATGCAGAGCAGGCCGTAGCCGAAAACGAAACCAGCGTGGAGCCACGGGTTGTAGCAGGGGTGGATGCTGGCGCGGTAGGTGGTGCGGAAGGCCTCGGTGGGGTGAGTCATTGGGGGCGCTCGGTGTTGTTTTTGTTGGGGATGAGCGTAGTCGGGATTGGCGCATCTATCCTGCTGCCATAAAAATACTGTACATGCATACAGTTATGTCCTACATTCCATCCCAGGTGACCGGATGTCGCCGATCACCTGAACTTCAATTTTTTAACTATGGATGGATAAAAAATGAAATCGAAAAAAGCGTTCATGCTCGGAGCCGCCATCGCGGCGTCCTGCTTCGTTTCGGCCTGCGCCCTGGCCGAACAATCTCCTGCACACTTGACGCCGCAACCGTTGCAGCAAGCCGTGCAACAAGCCCTCAAGAGTGGTGGCAACGTCACGGCGCAGAAGGCGTCGGCTGCCTTCCTGGACAAAATCAAAACCTCGCAGCAGCTGAAAAAGCCGGTGCAGGCTGCCAAGGCCTTGAGCGGGGTTGTGGTCGCCGAGCCTGTACAGGCAGATAGCGCCAAGGTGGATGCCCAGGCCGTGGCGGCCCAGGCGTTCACGCCGCTGTGCCAGACCCTCGGTATCAACCAGATGTATAACCTGGACGGTGTGCAAACCGGCAACGACGTCTGCTACCACTTCAACGTGCCGCAAAAAGCACGGGCGACTGTGATGCTGGTAGGGCAGAGTGCTGCCACCAACATGTCCCTGACCCTGTTCCAGGACGACGGCCAGAACAACATCACTTCTCTCGGCACGTCGGATAACCCGGGCAATGCCAACGAGGTGTTGGCTGGCGTACTGCCACCTGGCGACTACTACTGGTTCATGCATGCCAATTCGGCTGACGGTTCGCCGTTCAGTTTCGGTGTGGATATCAACATGACGATTGACGATTTCGAGCCTAACGACAGTTTCGAAACGGCTTATCAACTGCCGGATACCCTGAACTACGTCACGGGTAACTCCGACACGGCGACCGATGAAGACTACTTCTCCTTCAAGGCCCTGCGCGGGCAGAAGGTCAGTGCCTATTTCGACGGTGTGAACGAGAGCGATCGGGGCCAGTGGATTTCCGAGTATTTTGACGGCGTCAAATGGATCCCGATCAGCCCCAAGGCGAAAATCACCTGGCCAACGCCATCGGTTAATGGTGTGGTGAACGTACGGGTGCGGCCTAACCCGGCCGCAACCTGGAAGGCTACGGCGCGCTACAAGCTGTCGCTGGGCTCCACACCCGAGGTGTTGAGCCACAGTGTGCAAGGTGACAACGTGGTGCGGATCCCGGCTTCGGCCAATGACTACGACCCGTTCATGACCACCCAGGCGGCACGTGACTTGAGCTGGGCCGTGACCTGGGCCGACAGCACCGGTAAACGCCTGCAGGGACTGACCCCGTATCTGCAACTCGACAAGCACGTCAACCGTAATACCTACCTGCCGGTGTACATCCCTTACTACGGTTCGGTAACCGGCGTGTCGGGCGCGGCATCCGGTACGGTCAACCTGGGCAACTGCGCGGGTGAGGCGACTGTCAGGTATGTGTCCTACGACTCGGGTTACAAAAATACCTGGGAGACCAACTACAACTTCGCCGTCTGGCGCCTGCGCATCGAGGAGTACCCGGATGTCGGCGTGGGTGGCGACGCTACCCCGGTCAGCATGGCTCATATCTGCAGCCAGCGCGTGATCTCCAGTGAACGGTGATCAACCCTCCGCTTGATCCGTAACCCCGGCGCCAACTCTTCGGGTTGGCGCCCCCAGCAACCCTTCAAACTGCGCCTGAACCCGCCCTTCGTCGCAATGCGCCACATTAAACCGCATGAAATCCCGCAACCTCGGCTCATACCCGAACAACGCCCCCGGCGCCAACACCATCCCACGCTTCAACCCGGCTTCAGCCAGCCGCTCACCATTCACCCCGGCCGGCAACCGCGCCCAGATGAACATCCCGCCCTCAAATCCCATCGGCAATTCACAC
Source organism: Pseudomonas sp. W2I6 (assembly GCF_030815935.1). Taxonomy (NCBI): domain Bacteria; kingdom Pseudomonadati; phylum Pseudomonadota; class Gammaproteobacteria; order Pseudomonadales; family Pseudomonadaceae; genus Pseudomonas; species Pseudomonas sp. W2I6. The sequence goes on from NZ_JAUSXJ010000001.1 coordinate 1,667,177, forward strand.
CCGCAACGCCGCAGCCACTGCTCAACCCGCCCACCGGCCTCCAGCAGCCGCTGAACCATGCGCTTGCGATGCCTGGCATACCCACCCTCACTCAGCAGCCGATACACAATCTGTTCGAACAGCTCGGACGTTATGCCGCCGCTCATCAACTTCATATTGGTCAGATTCGCCGCCAATTGCGGCGCCGCCACCACATAACTGACCCGCGCATTCGCCGTCAGCACCTTCGAAAACCCCGACAGGTACGTCACCTGCTCCAATCCCGCCAAAGTCGCCAGACGCGGCGGCGGGTTAGGGTGCAAATCCCCGTAAAGATCATCCTCAACGATATGGCAGCGATACTCCCGGGCCAGTTGCAACAACCGAAACGCTTGGCTCGGACTGAATGAATGCCCGGTGGGGTTGTGCAACACGCTGGTGGTCAGGTACAGGCTGGGACGGTGCTGCGCCAGCAACTGCTCCAGCGCGACAAAATCAAAACCATCAGGCCGCCGGGCGATCGTCACCACCTTGACCCCATGCAACGCCAGGTTCGCGTGGAAGTTGAAATAACACGGTGCATCCAGCAGCACCGTGTCCCCGGGCCGCGCCAGCAGGCGCATGAGCATGTCCAGGCCTTGCACCGTGTTGGGCGTGGTGATGATTTGTTCCACCGGCACCGACAACCCTTCACCGTGCAGTTTCTGTTGCAGCGCCTGGCGCAACGGCAGCAGGCCCGCCGGGGTGCCCAGCCCGGCGATGCGCAGAGTAGGGGCGCGCACTGCGCTGCGCATGGCCTGGCGCAGGGCTTCGGAATCCAGCCAGTCTTCCGGCAGATGGCCGCCGCCGGGGCGCAGGTCGCCCTGGGCCATGGCCAGGGGGCGGCGCAGTACGCTGAGCAAGTCCTGGGGCAGCAAGTCGACCCAGGTGCTGGACGACGGCTGTGCCAGGTTGCTGGCGACAAAGTGCCCGCGGCCCTGGCTGGAGGTCAGGAGGTGACGCCCGCGCAGGCGATCCAGCGCTTCATTCATGGTGAATTTTCCGACGCCCAGCAAGGCTCCCAACTCACGCACCGAAGGCAGTTTGCTGCCAGCGGCCAATTCGCCTTGCTCGATCGCATGGGCCAGGGCATCGACGATCTGCTGCACCTTCGGTGCTCGGTCATGAAAGTGAATCGCAGGAATGGGCATCACACTGTCCTTAAGTTTGCCGCCAACTTCACCGGTAAAGTCTGCGCGTATATCCGTAGAGTTTACCTGCCTGTGGCGGCACGTGCGCCCTAGACTGCAAGCCCTCTTTCCTGCTGTGAAATTCCACGCCATGGCCACCGCGCTGACGCTGTCTTCGTTTTTGTATTTCCTGTTGCTGTGCACCACCCTGGCCTTCAGCCCCGGGCCCATGACCTTGTTGTTGCTCAGCCTCGGCCTGAAGGACGGCCTGCGCCGCTCCCTGCCGGCGCAGTTCGGGGCGAGTGTTTCCTACCTGGTGTCGATCCTGATCTTTGCCGTGGGTTTTTCCGAGCTGGTCAAGGATTACCCGCTGATCACCCGGATCATCCAGGTGGTAGGCGTGGCCTACATCCTTTACCTGGCCTACAAGCAATGGACCAGCAGCGGAGTGACCATCAAGACCAACGATGCAACTGCGGAAAATGCCCGCAGTCTTTTCGGCAAGGGCCTGCTGACCGGGTTGTCGAATCCCAAGGCGATCATTCTGTTCAGCGCGGTATTCCCGCAGTTCGCCGCCATCGGCCAGGGCAGCGCCGCCGCCGACATCGCGATCCTCGGCCTGACCTTCCTGCTGCTGCAATTTGCCAGCGGGTGCCTGTATTGCTACTTCGGCCAACGCATCAAGCACGTGCTGGAAAACCCCAAGCGCCGGGTGTTGCTGCAACGGGCCACGGCGGTGTTGCTGCTGGGGGTGGCGCTGATGTTGGCCCGGGGCTTTTCCAGCTGAAGGTCAGCTTATGAGCGGTAGTGGCGATCTGCCGGTGCCCTGATAGACTTCGGGCATTCATCCAGGATCAAGCCAGACATGCCAGCCGCAGGAGGAAACGGACTTTCGCTCGCTTCACGCTTGTACAAGTCGCGCACCCTGGGATTGACCCTCGGGTTTGTCTGTGTGGCCGCCGCCATCTACCCGCTGGATAAATCCGCTTGGGTCTGGGGAGTGATGATCGCCAATGCCTTCATCTGGCCGCATGTGGCCTACCAATGGTCGCGGCACTCGAAAAACTCCCTGCGCTCGGAACACCGCAACCTGCTGTTCGACTCGTTTTGCGGCGGGTTCTGGGTTGGCGCCATGCAGTTCAACCCGCTGCCCAGCGTGACCACCTTGTCGATGATGACCATGAACAACGTCGCCATCGGCGGCCCGCGCTTCATGCTCGCCGGTTGGGTGGCCCAGGCGCTGGGCATCGGCGCCTCGATGCTGGTGTTCACTCCGGCGGTGACCGCCCTCACCAGTGAAGTGCAGCTCTACGCCTGCCTGCCAATCCTGATGCTGTATCCCCTGGCGCTGGGCTGGATCTGTTACCGGCAAGCGATCACCCTGGCCCGGCACAAGCGCGAGTTGCTGGCCCTGAGCCGCACCGACAGCCTGTCGGGCCTGCTCAACCACGGCGCCTGGAAAGACCACCTGGAAATCGAGTTCCAGCGCTGCCGCCGCGACCAGCAGGGCGCCGCCATCGCGCTGATCGACATCGACCACTTCAAGACCATCAACGACACCTACGGCCATGTCACCGGCGATATCGTGCTGCGTCAATTGAGCAAAGTGCTGCGCCAGAACCTGCGGGCCACTGACCTGGCCGGGCGCTACGGTGGCGACGAATTCTGCGTGATCCTGCCGGACATGCCCCTGAACCGCGCCACCGAGGTGATGGACGCCCTGCGTGATCGCTTCAACTCCCTGGCCTACGCACAGGACCCGACCTTGCGCGCCAGCCTGAGCATCGGCCTGGCGCCGTACCGGCCGGCACACGCCGACGCCACCAGTTGGCTGAACGATGCCGACCAGGCCTTGTACGAGGCCAAGAGCAGCGGGCGCAACCGGGTCAGTTCGGTGCAGGGAAGTTGGTTGAGGTCGATCTGAGGATCAACAAATCGGTGTTTGTCAGGTAGGGTGGAGCGCTACCTTCCAACAAAAACAAGGATCGGTTCATGCTCTTCAACTTCCCGCGTACCTTGCTGGCGGCCACCCTGGCGCTGTCTTTCGCCATGCCGGCCTTCAGCGCCGAACCCCACAAACAGATCCAGGCCGATTCCGAGCAGTACAAGGCCGACGCCTTGAAACTGCTGGAGCGCCTGGTGAATATCGATTCGGGCTCCGGCTACGAGCCCGGCCTGACCCAAGTGCGTGACATCGCCGTCGATGAGCTCAAGCAACTGGGTTTCAGCATCCAGCTGGTGCCGGATGCCGCCGCTCATAACAGCCATGTCATCGCCACCCTCAAGGGCACCGGCAAGGCCAGGATCCTGCTGATGGCCCACATGGACACGGTGTTCAAGGAAGGCTCGGCGGCTGCCCGGCCGTTCCACATCAAGGACGGCCGCGCCTATGGCCCGGGCGTAATGGATGACAAGGGCGGCATCGTCGCCGGCATCTACGCCTTGAAAGTCCTGAAAAACCAGGGCTTCAAGGACTACGCACAAATCACCTTCCTGCTGGACGCCAGCGAAGAAACCGGCACCGACGGCGCGTCCGAGCTGATCCGCAACACCGCCAAGGGCCACGACGTGACGCTCAACCTGGAACCGGGTCGCCCGGCCGATGGCCTGGTGGTATGGCGCAAAGGCAGCGCCACCGCCGTGGTCGAGGTCAAGGGCAAGGCCGCCCACGCCGGCGTCGCCCCGGAATTGGGGCGCAACGCGGCGATGGAAGCGGCGCACCAGATTCTGCAACTGGGCAAGCTGGGGGATGCCGAGAAGAAAACCACCATCAACTTCACCGTGATCAACTCCGGCGACCGGGTCAACGTGATCCCCGACCAGGCCACCGCCAAGGCGGATGTACGGGCGGCGTTGCCGGAAGAGTTTGACCGGATCGAGAAAGACTTGGCACGGGTCTCGGCCAACAAGCTGATCCCCGAGACTGAAGTGACCACCAGTTTGCACCGTGGCCTGCCGCCGATGCCGCAGACGCCAGAGTCGGACAAGCTGGTGGCGATTGCCCAGGGGATTTATGGCGAGTTGGGGCGCAAGCTGACCATTGAGGGCAGCGGCGGGGCGGCGGATGCGAGCTTGTCGGCTGGCGTGGGTACGCCGACCCTGGACGGGTTCGGGATTGTCGGGGGCAATATCCATACGCCGGAGGAATATGCCGAGGTGGAGAGCGTGGCGCCGCGGATTTATCTGCTGAGCCGGATGATCATGGAGCTCTCCAAGCGCTGACTTAAAAACGCCACACCTCTAAATGTGGGAGCGGGCTTGTGTGGGAGCGGGCTTGCTCGCGAATGCGGTCTATCAGTCGACATCTGCTTATCTGGTACACCGCTTTCGCGAGCAAGCCCGCTCCCACATTGGTTTGTGGTGCTAGTTGGATCAGGTTGCAGGCACCACTTCCCGGGTCTTCTCCCGCCCCAACACCAGACTGCACAGCGCCGGCAAGAACAGCAACGTCAACACTGTCCCCACCAGCACCCCGCCAATCAACACATACGCCAGCGACGACCAGAACACCGACAGCGTCAGCGGAATAAACGCCAGCGCCGCCGCCAACGCGGTCAGGATCACCGGGCGTGCCCGGCGCACCGTGGCCTCGATGATCGCCTCGCGAATCACCATGCCCTGGTCCTGGTTCTGCCGAATCTGGTCGGTAAAGATCAGCGTATTGCGCATCAGAATCCCGCCAATCCCGATCAACCCCAATATCGCGTTGAACCCGAACGGCTGGTTGAACAGCAGCAGCGTCGGCACCGCCCCGATCAGCCCCAGCGGCGCGGTGGCGAACACCATGAACATCACCCCGAACGAACGCACCTGGAACATGATCACGGTCAACGTCAGCAGAATCATGATCGGGAACAGTGCCGCCAGCGCCACGTTGGCCTTGGCGCTTTCTTCCACCGGACCGCCGATGACGATCTGATACCCGGCCGGCAGCTTGGCGATCAAGGGTTGCAGGTCCTTGTACACCGCCATTTCCACATCTGGCGGCTGGGTGCCGTCGACGATGTCGGCGCGCACTTCCACGGTCAGCGCACGGTTGCGGCGCTTGAGGATCGGTTCTTCCATCACCGCCTGGAAATGCCCGACCTGGGCCAATGGCACCGAGACACCGGCACTGTTGGTCAGGGTCATATTGTCGAGGTTGCCGAGGTCTTCGCGCTGGCTGCCCTGGGAGCGGGCAACCACTGAAACGGTACGATTGCCTTCGCGCACTTCGGTGATCGGGTTGCCGCTGAGCAACGCGTTGAGCTGGGATTTCACCCCGTCGGGGGTAAAGCCCAGCAGGCGCAGGCGGTCCTGGTCGAGTACCAGGCGGTAACTGCTGGCGCGCTCGCCCCAGTCGAGGAAGCTGTCCCGCGTGAGTGTGTTGGCGGCGACCACTTGGCGCACGTCTTCAGCCAGGCCGCGCAGCACATTCAGGTCGGGGCCGGACACGCGAAACACCACCGGGAAGGGCACCGGCGGGCCGAATACCAACTGGGTGACGCGCACCCGCGCCGATGGAAATTCGCCGGCCGCGATGCGTTCAGCCATGCGTTTTTTCAGGCTGTCCCGGGCATGGGCGTCGGCGGTCTGCACGATCAGCTTGGCGAAGGCCGGGTCTGGCAGCTCAGGGTTCAGCGACAGGAAAAACCGTGGTGCACCACCGCCGACATAGGTGTCGACCATGACGGTTTGCGGCTCCTCCATCAGCGCCTTTTCCACCTGCGCCGCTACCGCCTCGGTGCTTTTGAAGGCGCTGCCCGGTGGCATGTACACCTCCAGAATCAGCTCGGAACGGTCGGAGTTGGGAAAGAACTGCTTCTTCACCACGCCCATGCCCAGGCCACACAGCACAAAGGCCGCTACCACCAACCCGGTGACCAGCCAGCGTCTGCGCACGCAAGCGTCCACCAGGCGCCGCAGTTTCTGGTAATAGCGCCCGGCATAAATTGCATCGTGGCCGCCGACAACCGGCTCGATGTGCGGCAACAGCTTGACCCCCAGGTACGGGGTGAACACCACCGCCACCAGCCACGACGCGATCAGCGCAAAACCGACGATCCAGAAAATATTCCCGGCATACTCACCGGCCCCCGAGCGGGCAAAACCCACCGGCAGGAAGCCGATAATCGTCACCAGGGTGCCGGTGAGCATCGGCGCGGCGGTGGAACTCCAGGCGAAGGTGGCCGCGTGGATCCGGTCAAAACCTTCCTCGAGTTTGACCACCATCATCTCGATCGCAATGATCGCGTCGTCCACCAGCAGGCCCAGGGAAATGATCAACGCACCCAGGGTCACCCGGTCGAATTCGCGACCGGTCATCAACATGATCACAAACACGATCGACAAGGTCAGCGGCACCGCAGCGGCCACCACCAGCCCGACCCGGAACCCCAGGGCCAGCAGGCTGATGACCATCACCACCGCGAGGGCGACGAAGAACTTCAGCATGAACTCGTTGACCGCCAGGCTGATGTTTTTCGCCTGGTCGGAGACCTTGGCGAAGTTGACCCCCAGCGGCAGGTCGGCCAGGATTTTCGCTTCCTGGGCCTTGAGGGCCTTGTCCAGCTCCAGGCCGTTCCAGTGCTTCTCCATGATCACCCCGAGCATCAGCGAGGGGTCGCCCTGATGACGGATACGGTAGCTGGGCGGGTCTTCATAACCCCGGCTGACGGTGGCCACATCGGCGATGCGCAGCAGCTTGCCGTTGGCTTCCAGCGGGACGTTTTCGATCAGCGCCAGGCTGTCGAAGGCCCCGTCGATGCGGATATAGGCGCGTGCCCCGGCGGTCTCGACAAAGCCTGAAGGTGCCACGGCATTCTGGGCGGCGAGGGCGGCGAAGATCTGCTCGGGCTTGATGCCCAAGGTGGCCAGGCGCTCATAGGAAAACTCGACGAAGATCCGCTGCGCCTGTTCGCCGAGGATATTGACCTTCTTCACTCCCGGCAGATTGAGCAGGCCCTGGCGCATGTCCTCGGCCATTTGCACCAGTTGCCGGTGGGGCAGGTGTTCGGCCTCCAGCGCGTACAGGGAAAAGTACACGTCGGAGTATTCATCGTTAAAAAACGGGCCGATCACCCCCTTGGGTAACTTCGCGGCTTCGTCGCTGAGTTTCTTGCGGGTCTGGTAGAACAGGTCCTGGATTTCGCTGGGGCGAGTGGACTCCAGGTACGTCATGCGCATCGAGACAAAACCCGGCTGGGCGATGGTTTCGACGCGGTCGTAGTAGTCCAGCTCCTGCAGGCGTTTTTCCAGGCGGTCGGCCACTTGCTCCTGCATCTCTTGCGCGGTGGCGCCGGGCCAGGCGGCGGTGATGGTCATGACCTTGACGGTGAACGAAGGGTCTTCGGCGCGCCCCAGTTTGCCAAAGGCAAAGACCCCGGCGGCGAGGATCGCGATGATCAGGAACAGCGTGACCGCGCGATGCTTGACCGCCAGTTCGGAGAGGTTGATCCCGCGCATTATCAGTGTTCCTGCTGACGGTTGAGGGCCAATACCTGGGCCGGCAACAGGCGTACCGCGTCACCGCTGTGCAGCAGGTGCGCGCCGAGGGCGACGACTACTTGGCCGGGGTCCACGCCACTGTCCAGCAACGCGTCCTCCTGGCCGAGGCTGGCGACGTTGACCGGGGCGAAGCTGACCTTGTCATCGGCGCCAATCACCCACACACCGGTGCCTTTGCCGGCATCCTGCAGCGCCCCGATGGGCACGCGGGTCTGTTGCGCCTGTCCGTTACCTTGCAGGCGCACGGTGATGGTCGAGCCGAGAGCGAAGCGGTCGACGGGGCCATGCAAGACATAGCGGGCCCGGTAGGTGCGGGTGGTCGGGTCGGCGCTGGCAGACAGCTCGCGCAACGTGGCGGTCACTGCCTGCTCAGGGGCGCCGAAGGGGAACGCCAGGGCTTTTTGCGAAGCCTGGTCGCGCTGGTTTTCCGGGAGGTTGACGATGGCTTCCCGGGCGCCGTCGTGGGCCAGGCGCGCCACCACTTGCCCCTCGGCGACCACTTGGCCGCGGTCCACCCGCACGTCGGTGATGATGCCGTCGCTGTCGGCCCTGAGCACCGAGTAGGTGCGGCGGTTTTCGATCTGGCTGGCGTCGGATTGCGCGGAAGCCAGCTCGGCTTCGGCCACCCGCAGGTTGGTGGCGGACTGGTCGAAAATCTGCCGCGACACGGCGCCGGTATTGGCCAGGCGCTGGTAGCGGGATTCATCGTCCCGGCGTTGGCGCAGTTGCGCCTGGGCCGCATTGACGCGGTTTTTTGCCGAACGCAGGGCCAGTTCGAAGTCGCCGATATCCAGCACCAGCAAAGTGTCGCCACGGTTGACGTGCTGGCCGGGATCAACCTTGCGCTCGATCACCTTGCCGCTGACGCGGAACCCCAGGTCACTTTCCGTGCGCGCGGCCACTACGCCGGTGTAGGCGCTTTGCTGGCTGCCGGCGGCTTCGACCTTGGCGGCCAGCACCGGGCGGGGCAGGGGCGCTTCGGCGACGGGGTCGGCCTTGTTATTGCAGCCACTGAGTACCGCCAGCAGGGCCAGGGGGGTGAGAAGACGCAGGGGGAGAGGGTTCATGTCGGGCTCCGTGGGGCGGGGTGAGCTAAAAATTACGCGTGTAATATTTGTCGCCATATTATGGTCGAAATATAAAATAATCCAGCCCGCGAGTATTTGTTCCACTGGTGGGACGATCAGGGCCGGTTTTGCCGTCTAGCGCGGAATTGGTATCGGATTTAAGGTGTATCCATCACTGGAGACACATATGAAAAAGATCATCGGCATCTACACCAGCCCACGCGGCCATTGGGTCGGCGACGGCTTTCCGGTTCGCACGCTGTTTTCCTACGACACCATGGGCAAGCAGATCAGCCCGTTCCTGTTGCTGGATCACGCCGGTCCTGCGGCATTCACCCCGACCGAGCAACGTCGCGGCGTGGGCCAGCATCCCCATCGCGGTTTTGAAACCGTGACCATCGTCTACAAGGGCGAAGTCGAGCACCGCGATTCCACCGGCGCCGGCGGCACCATCGGCCCGGGCGATGTGCAATGGATGACAGCCGCCAGGGGCATCATTCACGAGGAGTTTCACTCCGAGGCGTTCGCCCGCAGCGGCGGCGCCCTGGAAATGGTCCAGTTGTGGGTCAACCTGCCGGCCAGGGACAAAATGACCGATGCCGGTTACCAGACCATCCTCGATGGCGATATTCCGACGCTGCCCCTGGCCGACCACGCCGGCAGCCTGCGCTTGATCGCGGGCGAGTTCGACGGGGTCAAAGGCCCGGCTCGTACCTTCACGCCGATCGACGTGTGGGATATGCGCCTCAAAGCCGGCCGCTCTGTGACGCTGGACCTGCACGCCGGGCGCAACACCGCGCTGGTGGTGTTGCGCGGCACGGTGCGGATCAACGGCACTGAAGTGGCGCGGGAAGGGCAGTTGGCACTGTTCGAGCGCGATGGCACGCAACTGCGCCTCGAGTCCAGCGACGACGCCATGGTGCTGTTGCTCAGCGGCGAGCCGATCGACGAACCCATCGTCGGCCACGGCCCGTTCGTGATGAACACCGAGCAGGAAATCCACCAGGCGTTTGCCGACTATCAGTCCGGGCAATTCGGGCAGATGCAGCGCTAGGGCGCTATACCCTCCAAAGGCATTTCATGCGATCTTCATGGCATTCGCCCTGGAGTCGCCTGAATGCCCTCATTTATCTCCGATCACCCGATGTTCTGTGCCTTGGCGCTGGTACTGATCGATATTGCCGTATGGCGTTTGATCTCTGCCGATTTCGCCAATTGGAAGCTGGCGGCGCGGCTGGTGATCTTTGCGGTGTTCAGCGCCGTGCTGTTCAACGAAGGCATGAACCCGATGCAGGTCGCGCCGTTCGGCGACAACGTGGCGCTGCATTTGGCGGCAACGGCGTTCCAGATCGGCTGGTGGCTGTTTGCGGCGCGCACCCTCACGGTATTGCTCGGCGCGGTGATGATGCAGCGGGTCGGCCACACCGGGCGGCTGTTGCAGGATCTGGTGGGCGCGGTGATCTTCCTGATCGCGATCATCGCCGCCATGGCCTACGTGCTCGACCTGCCGGTCAAGGGCGTGCTGGCCACTTCCGGCGCGGTGGCAATCATCGTCGGCCTGGCGTTGCAAAGCACCTTGAGCGACGTGTTTTCCGGCATCGTGCTCAACACCACCAAACCCTACCAACTGGATGACTGGATCTCCATCGACGGCACCGAAGGCCGGGTGATCGACATCGACTGGCGCGCCACCCAACTGCAAACCTCCCAGGGCAGCCTGGCGGTGGTGCCCAACTCGTTGGCGGCCAAGGCCAAGATCATCAACTTCTCACGTCCCGCAGATATGTTTGGTTTGGCGGTCAGCCTGCAAGTCAGCCCCCATGCGCGGCCCCAAACCGTGCTGGATGCGCTGGAGCGGGCGATGCAGGGGTGTCGGCCGTTGTTGGCCAAGCCGGCGCCCAGCGTGGCGTTCAAGACGTCGGCCAGTGGTGGCGTGGAGTATGAGATCAGCGGGTTTGTGCCGGCCATGGCGCTCAAGCGTGAGGTGCGCAATCAGCTTTATGATTTGGCGTTTCGGCATTTGCAGGCGGCGGGGGTGAGCTTGTTGTCGGCTGCCGAGAGTAATGCGCCGGTGACGGTTTCCCGGGCTCGGGCGTTGTTGGAGAGCTCGTCTATTTTCTCGACGTTGAGGCAGGAGGAGAAGGAGACATTCAGCCAGAACATGACGCTGCAGACCTTTCGCGCCGGGGAGATGATTTTGCCGGCGGGGGAGGTGAGTGATCACCTGTTTATCATCGAGTCCGGGGTGATTTCGGTGATGTTGACCAAGGCCGGGCACAATTTTGAAGCCGGGCGGATGGGGCCTGGGGAGGTGATTGGTGAGGCCGGGATTCTTTCGGAGCAGGGTGTGCCTGCGGACTTTTCGGCGAAGACGTTTTGTACGTTGTATCGGATTGAGAAGGAGTATCTGAAGCCTTGTCTGGATGCTCGGCATGACATCAGTGAGGCTATGAAAAGTTTGTTGGATTTCAGGTTGCATGCGGCTCAGAGTTTGACGCAGGAGGCGCCTGTGGTGCCGGTTAAGAAGGGGTTTATGCAGTGGCTGCGGAGTCGGGCCTGAAGGTGTACATATCCGTTGCTGCGGTAACGGCCGCGTATGGTTCCGCTCTTACAGCGGGTCACTTTTGGCAAACGCCCGGAATGCCGGCCCAGCCAAAAGTAACCAAAAGGTCTTTGCCCCACCACTCGGTGCCTCGCCCAGGCTCGGCATGCCCGCACTCCGGCCCGATTCCGCGGGCCGCCGCGACGGGCCATCCATGGCCCGGCGCGGCTAAATCGGCATCCCTGCCGATTTACCCGCTCCACCGTGCCTGCTTGCGGCCATCGTGGTTGACGGGGCCCGCAGATCAAAAGCAGAGCACAGCGGCCTACCGGCCGGCTTGAGTGTTAAAAGCAAAAGCAAAGACCAGAGCGAAAACAGAGCTGCTTTTCTGTGGGAGCGGGCTTGCTCGCGAAAAACCTGAGAGCGCCGCGTTCATCCAGAATGCCCGCGTCATCGTTAACGACCTTCGCGAGCAAGCCCGCTCCCACATTTTTTGGACCGTGCCCGCTTTAGCTTTTGATTTTGCTCTTCAACACTCAAGCCGGCCGGGAGGCCGCTGTGCTCTTGATCTGTTTTTGATCTTGATCTTGGGCGCCCCGTTAAACCACGCTGGCCGAACGCAGGCTTTGGAGCGTGGGTAACCCGGCAGGACGCCGGGTTAGCCGTCCTGGGCCAGGGATGGCCCATGACGGCGGCCCACGGTCCAAAGCCGGAGTGAGGGCACACCGAGCCTAGGCGAGGTGCCGAGTGGTGGGGCAAGAGCGTTTTGCTTACTTTTGCGCTGTTCAAAAGTGAGCCGCTGTAAGAGCGGAACCATAAGCGGCCGTTACCGCAGCAACGGATATGTCCACCACACCCGCCACCACCGATCAAACACCCCTTGCGACCCCCCAATTTCTTTGCTAGCTTCTTACAAAATGTTAACGATAACATTTGCTCTAAAAATAAAAACAAAACAGAGATCCCCACCATGAAAATGCTTCCGAAAACCCTGTGTTTGTTGGCTCTGAGCATCAATCTTGGCACCGCTGGCCTGGCACTGGCCGACACCAAACCCGCCCCCATCCGCATCGGCGCGTCCTTCCAGGAAATCAACAACCCTTACTTCGTCACCATGAAAGACGCCCTGCAGGAAGCCGGGGCGACCATCGGTGCGCAGTTGATCATCACCGACGCCCGCCACGACGTGTCCAAACAGGTCAGCGACGTCGAAGACATGCTGCAAAAGGGCATCGACATCCTGCTGATCAACCCCACCGACTCCGTCGGCGTGCAATCAGCCGTCAAATCCGCCCACGCCGCCGGCGTAGTCGTGGTCGCCGTCGACGCCCAGGCCGAAGGCCCACTGGACTCCTTCGTCGGCTCGAAAAACTTCGACGCCGGCTTCCAGGCCTGCGAATACCTGGCCAAGAACATCGGGGACAAGGGCAATATCGCCATCCTCGACGGCATCGCCGTGGTACCGATCCTGGAGCGCGTGCGCGGTTGCAAGGAGGCCGTGGCCAAGCACCCGGACATCAAGATCGTGAGCATCCAGAACGGCAAGCAGGAACGTGACCAGGCGCTGACCGTCACCGAAAACATGCTGCAGGCCCAGCCCACCCTCAAGGGCATTTTCAGCGTCAACGACAACGGTTCCCTCGGCGCACTCTCGGCCATCGAAGCCAGTGGCCTGGATGTCAAGCTGGTGAGCGTCGACGGCGCACCGGAAGCGATCAAGGCCATCCAGAAACCCGGCAGCAAATTCATCGCCACCTCCGCGCAATACCCCCGTGACCAGATCCGCCTCGCCCTGGGCATCGCCCTGGCCAAGAAGTGGGGCTCGCAAGTACCGGCCACGATCCCGGTGGACATCACCCTGATCGACCAGGCCAAGGCCAAGGATTTCAGTTGGTAAAACACCCAGGCCCCACGCCAGGCGTGGGGCACAGGTCATCCATCTGAATATGAGGTCGGCGGTATGAGCAGTCTTCTGAAGCTGGAAAATATCTGTAAGCGCTACCCGGGGGTGCAAGCCCTCAAGGCGATCAACCTGGAAGTGCAGCGCGGCGAAATTCATGCCTTGCTCGGGGAAAACGGTGCAGGCAAATCGACCTTGATGAAGATCCTTGGCGGGGTCGAGCACCAGGACGAAGGGCAGATCCTGATCGACGGCGAGGCTCGGCAGTTCGCGACGTATCGTGATGCGATTGCCGCCGGCATCGGCATTGTGTTCCAGGAATTCAGCCTGATTCCCTACCTCACGGCGGTGGAAAATATTTTCCTCGGCCATGAGCTGAGCAACCGTTTTGGCCTGTTGCGCAAGCGCGAAATGGTCGAGGCGAGCGAGGCGTTGTTCAAGCGCCTCGGTGTCAGTATTGACCTGCAATGCGCGGTCAGGCACCTGAGCGTGGCCGAGCAGCAATTCGTCGAGATCGCCAAGGCGCTGGCCCTGGACGCGCGGCTGCTGGTGCTCGACGAACCCACCGCCACCCTTACGCCGAGCGAGGCCGAGCTGCTGTTCGAAATCATGCGTGAACTCAAGCGCCAGGGGGTGGCGGTGATTTTTATTTCCCACCACCTGGAGGAGATTTTCCAGGTCTGCGACCGCATCAGCGTGCTGCGCGACGGCGGCAATGTGGGCGTCACCGATGTGGCCGACAGCGATATCGACCGCCTGGTGGAAATGATGGTCGGGCGGCGCCTGGAGTGCAGTTTTCCGCCCAAGCCCACCGCCGCACGCGGGCCGCTGTTGCTGGAGGTCAAGGACATCCAGTTGGTGCGCAACGGCCCCCATAACCACTTTGAATTGCACAAGGGCGAGATTCTCGGCTTTGCCGGCCTGGTGGGTTCCGGGCGTACCGAATTGGCGCTGGGCATGATGGGCGCGCTGCCGTCGGTGAGCAAAGACGTGTGGCTGCGGGGTGAACAAATCACCCTCGACGACCCGGCCCAGGCCTTGGCCCATGGCATCGGCCTGCTGCCGGAAAGCCGCAAGACCGAAGGGCTGATCACCGATTTCAGCATTCGCGAAAACATCTCTCTCAACAACCTGCCCAAATACCAGAACGCCAGCGGCCTGATCGACAAGGACAAGGAATGCGCCAGCGTGGAAGCGCTGATGCGCCAGCTGTCGATCAAGGCCCCCAGCGGCGAGAGCCGGGTGTTCAACCTCAGCGGCGGCAACCAGCAGAAAGTCGTGATTGCCCGCTGGATCAACCATCACTGCGACGTGCTGGTGTTCGACGAACCCACCCGTGGCATCGACGTCGGTGCCAAGGCACAGATCTACGCACTGATGCGCAGCCTCACCGAACAGGGCTACGCAATCATCATGATTTCCTCGGAACTGCCGGAAGTCATCGGCATGTGCGACCGCGTCGCGGTGTTCCACAAGGGCGCCATCGTCAAGGTACTGGAAGCGTCCGCCGTCAATCCTCAAGAGGTCATGCGCCATGCAACAGGGGGCTCAAGTGAATACGTCCATTAATGCCGTGGGGCCTGGCCGGCTGCGCCTGAACCTGGCGCGGTTGATCCGCTCACCGGCGTTTTATCCCTTTGTCGGGCTGCTGGTGGTGACGTTGGTGATGATCTTCGCCAGCGATAACTTCCTGACGGCCAACAACCTGTCGAACATCGCGCGCCAGGTGTCGATCAACGCGATTATCGCGGTGGGCATGACCTGCGTGATTCTCACCGGCGGCATCGATTTGTCGGTGGGGCCGGTGATGGCGTTGTCCGGCACCTTGACCGCCGGCTTGATGGTCGCAGGCTTGCCGCCGGGCCTGGCGATTGGCGCCGGGATGCTGGTCGGCGTGGCGTTCGGCATCGGCAATGGCCTGTTCGTCGCCTACCTGCACATGCCGCCGATCATCGTCACCCTGGCGACCATGGGCATCGCCCGCGGGTTCGGCCTGATGTACACCGACGGCTATCCGATTTCCGGTTTGCCGGAGTGGTTCGGCTTCTTTGGCCGCGAAAGCCTGTTCGGCATTTCGGTGCCGATCCTGATCATGTTGGTGACGTACCTGGCGGCCTATGTGCTGCTGCAACACACCCGCATCGGCCGCTATATCTACGCGATCGGCGGCAACGAGGAAGCGGTGCGCCTGTCCGGCGTGCGGGCGGCGCGCTTCAAATTGCTGGTGTATGGCATCAGCGGTTTGACCGCCGCGATTGCCGGGCTGGTGCTGACCTCACGCTTGATGAGCGGCCAGCCGAATGCCGGGGTGTCGTTCGAACTCGACGCGATTGCCGCGGTGGTCCTGGGCGGCGCCTCGATTGCCGGTGGGCGCGGGGTGATTGTCGGCACCTTGCTCGGCGCCATGCTGCTGGGGGTGTTAAACAACGGCTTGAACATGCTCGGGGTCTCGCCCTACGTCCAGAGTGTGATCAAGGGCGGGATCATTTTGCTGGCGATCTTTATCAGCCGTCAGCGCCACAAGTAAACCGGTTATCTCCACGCGGCCATGGTGGCCGCGATGGGTTCTCTCATGCTCAAGAAAGGTCCGCACATCATGGAAAAGCACAACCAAATGCAAGCCGTCGTCTGCCACGGCCCGAAAGACTACCGCCTGGAACGCATCAGCAAACCCCAGGCGCGGGTCAATGAACTGGTGATTCGCATCGCCGCCTGCGGCATCTGCGCCAGTGACTGCAAATGCCACTCGGGCGCCGCGATGTTCTGGGGCGGCGATAACCCGTGGGTCAAGGCCCCGGTGGTGCCGGGGCACGAGTTCTTTGGCTACGTGGTGGAAGCGGGCGAGGGCGCCGAGGAGCACTTTGAGGTGAAGGTCGGCGACAAGGTGATCGCCGAGCAGATCGTGCCATGTGGCAAGTGCCGCTTCTGCAAGTCCGGCAAGTACTGGATGTGCGAGGTGCACAACATCTTCGGCTTCCAGCGTGAAGTCGCCGAGGGTGGCATGGCCCAGTACATGCGTATTCCCAAGACTGCCATCGTGCACAAGATTCCGGAGTCGGTGTCCCTGGAAGATTCGGCGCTGATCGAGCCGATGTCCTGCGCGATTCACACCGTCAACCGCGGTGAGATCCAGCTGGATGACGTGCTGGTTATTGCTGGTGCCGGCACCCTGGGCCTGTGCATGGTGCAGGTGGCAGCGCTAAAAACGCCGAAGAAACTGGTGGTGATCGACATGGTCGACGAGCGCCTGGAACTGGCGAAGCAGTACGGTGCCGACGTGGTGATCAACCCGTCCCGGGACAACGCCCGGGAGATCATCAATAGCCTGACCGACAACTACGGCTGCGACGTGTACATCGAAACCACCGGCGTACCGGCGGGCGTTACCCAGGGCCTGGACTTGATCCGCAAGCTCGGGCGGTTTGTCGAGTTCAGCGTGTTTGGCGCCGAGACCAGCGCCGACTGGTCGATCATCGGCGACCGCAAGGAACTGGACGTACGCGGTGCGCACCTGGGGCCGTATTGCTACCCGGTGGCCATCGACTTGTTCGAGCGTGGCCTGGTGACGTCCAAGGGCATCGTGACCCATGACTTCGGGCTGGACAGCTGGGCCGAAGCGTTTGAGCTGGCCAACTCGACCAAGTCGATCAAGGTGCTGCTGAAGCCGGTGCTCTGACATGAACTACGTAATGGGTGTGGACATCGGCACGCAAAGCACCAAGGCGTTGCTGGTGGATGCGGACGGCCTGATCATCGCCCAGCACAGCCAGGGGTATCGCGTGGATACCCCGAAAGTGCGCTGGGCCGAGCAGTGGCCGCAGGTCTGGCTGGATGCGGTGGAGGCCTGCGTCGCCCAGTGCATGGCCAAGGCCGGCGTTGCGAAAGAGCAGGTCAAGGCGCTGTGCATCAGCAGCCTGTACGGTGGCTCCGGAATTGCTGTGGACGAGCAGATCACGCCGCTGCACCCGTGCCTGATCTGGATGGACCGGCGCGCGGGCGAGCAAGTGGAGTGGGTGCGCGAGCATGTGGACCTGGAGCGGCTGTTTGCGGTCACCGGCAACTCGGTGGACAGCTACTACGGCTTCACCAAGATGCTCTGGCTCAAGCAACACCAGCCGCAGGTGTGGGCCAACACCCGCTACCTGCTGCCGCCCAACAGTTACATCAACTGGTGCCTGACCGGTGAGTTGGCGGTGGACCACAGCAGCGCCGGCAATATCGGTGGCGTCTACGATGTGGCCCGGCGCGGCTGGTCGGCCGAGATGCTGGCGGCGCTTGGGATTCCGTTGGCGATGATGCCGGAGCGTTTGCTGTATTCCGGTGAAGTGGTCGGTGGTTTGCTGGAGAAATGGGCCCGGCGGCTGGGCTTGCAGGCCGGCACGCCGATCCTGGCCGGAGGCGTGGACGCGGCCATGGCCACATTGGCCGCCGGGGTGACGCGGCCGGGCAATCACGTGGCGATGATCGGCACCAGCATGTGTTGGGGTTATCTCAATCAGCAGGTGGACGCGCGCCATGGCCTGGTGAGCATGCCCCACGTCTATAACGGCCATCAGGACCTGTACATCTTCGGTGGTGCGATCACCGCCGGGGCGTCGGTGAGCTGGTTTCGCGAACAGTTCTGCCAGGCAGAGGAGCAGCAGGCGAAAGAGACTGGCCAGGACAGTTTGTGGCTGCTGGAGCAGAGCGCCGCGAAGATCCCGGCGGGCAGTGAAGGGCTGTTGTTCCTGCCGTATCTCATGGGCGAACGCAGCCCGGTGTGGGATGACCGGGCCAGCGGCAGCTTTGTCGGGCTGAACCTGTATCACAGCCGGATCCACCTGTACCGCGCGGTGCTCGAAGGGGTGAGTTTTGCCCTGCGGCACAATATCGAAGCGGGCACCCGTGGGGCGCATTCCCTTGATCCACGGCTGATTGTGGTGGGTGGGGCGAGCCATTCGGATTTGTGGATGCAGATTATTGCGGACATCACCCACTTCCCGGTCTACACCATTGTGCAAGAGGTGGAGGCGGCCTTGGGCGCGGCGTTGTTGGCGGCCCATGCGGTGGGGTTGGTGGATGACCGGCAGATGGAGAAAGGTTGGGTGCAGTTGGAGCTGCGGGCGGAGCCGGAGGCGGGGAATGTCGGGGTGTATGACCGGGCGTTTGCCAGCTATCTGGAGCTGTATCCGGCCTTGAAACCGGTGATGCACAGCTTGCAATTGAATTAAGCGAACACTGATCCAAATGTGGGAGCGGGCTTGCTCGCGAATACGGTGTATCAGTGCCGGATTTATTGCCTGACCCACCGCATTCGCGAGCAAGCCCGCTCCCACATGGGATCTCCATCGTTTTAGAGATCGTGAACCATGAACGCTATTTTTGACTTCACCAAGCAGCGCATCCTCGTCACCGGCGCCAGCAGCGGCATCGGCCGGGAAATTGCCCTCCAACTGATCGCCAGCGGCGCCCAGGTTTTCGCCCTGGGCCGCGACGCTCAGGCCCTGGCCCAGCTCGGTTGCGAAACCCTGTGCCTGGACATCGCCAACAGCGCCGCCCTGGACCTGGCCCTGCAAGGCCTGCCGCCGATGCATGGACTGGTCAACTGCGCCGGCATTTCCCGCCTGGAACCCGCCGCGGCCATCAGCGCCGAAGCCTTCGACCAGGTGATGAACGTCAACGCCCGCGCCGCTGCCCAGGTCGCCAGCCGTATCGCTGCGGCGATGATTGAAGCGAAGATTCCCGGCAGCATCGTCAACGTCTCAAGCCAGGCCTCGCTGGTAGCCCTGGACGATCACCTCGGCTACTGCGCCTCCAAGGCCGCACTGGACGCCATCACCCGTGTGCAATGCGCCGAATGGGGCCGCTTCGGGATTCGCGTCAACAGCGTCAACCCCACCGTCACCCTCACGCCCATGGCACAGGTGGCCTGGTCGGCGCCCGCCAAACGCGACCCGGCATTGGCGGCGATTCCCCTGGGGCGATTTGCCGAAACGGCGGAAGTGGCCCTGCCGGTGTTGTTCCTGCTGAGCGATGCCGCCAGCATGATCAGCGGCGTCAGCCTGCCGATCGACGGCGGCTACACCAGCCGCTAGCCGTTCTCCAGCTTGCCGGCGATCACCACCTTGTCCCGCGGTTTGTGCGGGTCTTCGAGACGATCCAGCAGCAGCCGCACCGCGCTGCTGCCGGCCAGTGACGCGTCGTGGGCCCACGCAGGCGATCGGCACGCCGAAGATATCGGCAAAGGGCAGGCGGTCGATGCCGCAGATGGTCAGGCTGTCATGGGGGATGTTGTGCATGCGCAGCGCACGCAGTGCGCCCAGGGTGATCAACTGGTTGAAGCCCATGATCGCGTCCGGCGCCGAGTGTTCGGCCAGGTAGTCGAGGGTGTGCAGGTAGGAGGGCATCAGCGTGTAGTCACCGGCACACACTTCGACCTGCACCTGCGGGTGCTCGGCCAGGACTTCTTTGAGGCCCTTGAGGCGTTCCATGGTGATGCGCGAATGCTCGGGCCCGGTCAGCACCAGCAGGCGCTTGAGGTTCGGGGTTTGCCGCACCAGGTACTGCGCCGCCTCGATGCCGCTGTGATAGTTGTCCAGCACCACACGGCTGAAGGGGCTGTCGTGGATCGTGCGATCGAGCAGCACCACCGGCGTCTTGCCGTTACCCAGGCGCTCCAGATAGTCCGGCTGGTAGCTGGGCTCGTCGGAGACCGGCGACAGGATGATCCCCGCCACGCGGTAGCCCAGCAGTGTGTCGACTGCCTTGCTTTCCAGTTCTTCCAGTTCGTCGGTATCCACCAGCATGATGGTGTAGCCGTGCTTTTTCGCCTCGCGGGAAATCGCCTTGATCATCTCGCTGTAGAAGGGGTTGTCGACCGAAGCGGTGATCACGCCGATGATCAGGCTTTCACTGCGCTTGAGCCCGCGGGCAAAGGCGTTGGGCACATAGTCCAGCTCCCGCGCCACTTCGAGAATCCGCGCCAGGGTGGCGGGCTTGACCAGGTCGGGTTTGCTCAGCGCCCGGGACACCGTGATGGTGGTCATGTTGACCCGTTTGGCGATGTCGCTGATGGTGACGGACTTTTTCTTGTTCATCGGCAGGGGGGAACCAGGAGAAAACAACCTGAGGCTACCATGGGCACGGCTTCAAATCACCGGATCCCAGCGCTGCGACCAATCCTTTTCGGCCTCCACCACCGCCCGCAGCAACCCCAGCGCCTGCTGCAAAACCGCCGAGTCGCGCTCGCGGGAATACACCAGGTACGTCGGGAAGCTGAACTCCGGCGCCTTGGGCACCCGTTCCATCACACCGCTGTCGAGGTAGCTCTGTACGACCCGCGTGCGGAAATACCCGGCACCGCCGTTTTCCAGGATGTACTGCAACGCCAGTGGCCCCAGATTGAAACTCAGGGCTGCGCGGGCCTTGTCCGGCAGTGCGGCGTCGTGCTGCTGGCGAAAGCCCTGGCCCCAGTCGATATACACGTAGGGCTCGGGCCGGGCGGCCAGTTGCACCAGGATCAGTTTTTCTTCCAGCACCTGCTCCACCTGCAACCCCGGCCAGTATTGCGGCTGGAACACCAGCGCGGCGTCCAGCACCCCCAGTTCCAGCTGGCGCAACAAGTACTCGCCTTCGCGAATCTCGGTGCGCAGGGCATGGCCGGGAATGTGTTCCCGCAAGGCCTGGGCCCAGCCGAGCATCAGCGGGTTGCACAGGCTGACTTCGCCACCGATGTGCAGCACGTTGCGGTAGCCGTCGGGTAATGGCAGGTCGCGGCGTGCGGCTTCCCAGGTCTGGACAAGCTGGTTGGCGTAGACCACGAACGCCTCGCCGTCCGGGGTCAGGCGGGCACCGGCGCGATTGCGCACGAACAGGGTGCTGTTGAGCTGGCTTTCGAGGTTTTTGACCCGGGCGGTGATTGCCGTCTGGGTGACGTGCAGTTTCTCGGCCGCCGCGGCGAGGCTGCCGCAGCGGGTGATTTCGAGGAAGGTGCGTGCCAGTTCGATGTCCATAAGGGCCCCTTGGAGAATAGGGGTCATTGTAGGGGCTGATGACTGGAATGCGGGCAAAAAATGTGGGAGCGGGCTTGCTCGCGAAGGCGGTGTAACAGTCAAGATATCCGGTGACTGATACACCGCCTTCGCGAGCAAGCCCGCTCCCACAGTTTGATTGTATTTCAGGTTGGGGTTTTGGGTGTTTGCAGGTGCTGGGTCGGGAAAGCCCTGGCATAAACCTGGCAAACCTTCAGCACCTGCTCATCCGCAAACCGCGCCCCCACCACATGCAGCCCCACCGGCAACCCATTCGCTGCCAATCCGCACGGCACCGACGCCGCCGGTTGCTGAGTCAGGTTGAAGGGATAGGTAAACGGCGTCCACTCCATCCATTCCCCTAGTCCCGAACCCGGCGGCACATTGTGCCCGGCCTCGAACGCGGTGATCGGCATCATCGGCGAAACCAGCACATCGTAATGCTCATGGAATGCCGCCATGCGCGCCACGAGCGCTGCCCGTGCTTCCAGCGCAGCGCTGTAATCGCTGAGGCTGATCTGTTCGCCCAGTCGGGCAATGCGCAGCAACCCCGGGTCCATCAATTGCCGCTGCGCATCGCTTAACGGCCCGGCCAGGCGTGCTGCACCGGCAAACCATAAAGTATTGAACACCTCCAGCGGATCACTGAACCCCGGATCAATCTGTTCAACCTGCGCGCCCAGCTGCACCAGGCCTTCTACCGCCTGGGCGACCACCCTGGCCACTTGCGGGTCCACATCGACATAACCGAAGTTCGGGCTATAGGCGATACGCAGCCCCTTCAAATCAGCCCCGGCGTGCAACCATGGCGTGGTCCGGGGCGCGCCGATCAAACCATCCCGCGCATCCGGCTGGGCGATGGTTTGCAGCATCAGCACCGAGTCTTCCACGGTGCGGGTCATCGGCCCCAGGTGCGACAGAATCGTCATCGAACTGGCCGGCCATTGCGGCACATAACCGAAGGTCGGCTTGATGCCGAAGGTGCCGGTGAAGGCACAGGGGATCCGGATCGAGCCGCCGGCATCGCTGCCCTGGTGCAGCACGCCGAGGTTCAAGGCCGCCGCCGCACCGGCACCACCGGACGAACCGCCCGCCGTCATGCGCGTGTCCCACGGGTTGCGGGTAATGCCATACAGCGGGTTATCGGTAACGCCTTTCCAGCCGAATTCCGGCGTGGTGGTCTTGCCCAGCAATACCGCGCCGGCCTTGCGCATGAAGGCCGAGAAGGGCGCATCCACATCCCATCGACCCTCGGCAGATGTGGTACGCGAACCCTTGCGCGTCGGCATGCCGATGGTCTGCGTCAGGTCCTTGATGGAGGAGGGCACACCGTCCAGGGCCCCGCACGGCTGGCCCTTGAGCCAGCGCTGTTCCGAATTCCGCGCCGCCTTCAAGGCGCCTTCCGGGTCGACGTGGCAGTAGGCGTTGACCGCCGGGTTGTAGCGTTCGATCCGCAGCAATGCGTCTTCGGTGACCTCCACCGGCGACAGGCTTTTATCCCGATAGCGGGCCAGCAGCTCAACTGCGGTCAGGTTGGCGATATCCGTCATGCCGCTTTACCTCCTTGCGCCGCGTTGACCATGGCCCGCAGCAACACCGCGCAGCCCGCCGCCAGGTCATCCGGCGCGGCGTTCTCGATTTCGTTATGGCTGATGCCGCCTTCGCACGGCACAAAGATCATTCCGGCCGGGCCCAGTTCGGCGACGAAGATCGCGTCATGCCCGGCGCCGCTGACGATGTCCATATGGCTCAGGCCCAGGCTGCTCGCGCCATCTCGCACGGCGTTGACACAGGCAGGGTTGAAATCCAGCGGCGGGAAGTCGGCAGTGGGTGTCAGCTCAAAGCTCAAGCCGTGTTGCTCGGCGGTGGCTTCGATCACCTGGCGCACTGCGTCGACCATCGCTTGCAGCTTGTCGGCGTGCAGGTGGCGCAGGTCGATGGTCATGTGCACCTGGCCGGGAATCACGTTGCGCGAGCCGGGATGCAGGCTCAGGCAACCGACGGTGCCGCAGGCATGGGGTTGTTGTTCGTGGGCGATGCGATTCACCGCGCTGACCACTTGCGCCGCGCCTACCAGTGCGTCCTTGCGCAGGTGCATTGGCGTCGGGCCCGCGTGGGCTTCGACGCCAGTGAGCGTCAGGTCGAACCACTTCTGGCCCAGGCAGCCCATGACCACGCCGATGGTGGTGGCCTGGTCTTCCAGCACCGGGCCCTGCTCGATATGCGCCTCGAAATAGGCGCCCACCGGATGGCCCAGCACGGCGCGGGAGCCGGCGTAGCCAATGCGCTGCAATTCAGCGCCCACCGACAGCCCTTGCTCGTCCTGCTTGTCGAGGGTTTCCTGCAGGTCGAACTTACCGGCGAACACCCCGGAACCCATCATGCACGGCGGGAATCGCGAGCCTTCTTCGTTGGTCCACACCACCACTTCAATCGGTGCTTCGGTCTCGATGTGCAAATCATTGAGGGTGCGGATCACCTCCAGGCCAGCCATCACGCCGTAGCAGCCGTCGAACTTGCCGCCGGTAGGCTGGGTATCGATATGGCTGCCGGTCATCACCGGCGCCAGTGCCGGATTACGCCCGGCACGGCGGGCAAAGATATTGCCGATGGCGTCGACGCTGACGCTGCACCCGGCGGCTTCGCACCATTGCACGAACAGGTCGCGGGCCTGGCGGTCGAGGTCGGTAAGCGCCAGGCGGCACACGCCGCCCTTGGGTGTGGCGCCGAGGCGGGCGAGGTCCATCAGCGATTGCCACAGGCGCTCGCGGTTGATCAGCGGGGCGTTGCTCTGGAGCGGTTGCGCAAAACTATTCATCAGCAGTCTCCGGTCAGGCACTCAGGGCCAGGTAACGGTTCTTGATCGTCGGGTCGGCGCGGAAGGCTTCGGCACTGCCTTCGTACACCACGCGGCCCTGTTCGAGGACGTAATGGCGGTCGGCGAGCTTGTCGCAGACCATCAGGTTCTGTTCCACCAGCAGCACCGGCAGGCCGTCTTCCTTGACCTTGCGCAGGATCTTCACCAACTCGTCGACGATCACCGGCGCGAGGCCTTCGGTGGGCTCATCGAGGATCAGCAGCTTGGGGTCGTTGAGCAGCGCGCGGGCGATGGCGAGCATCTGTTGCTCACCGCCGGACAGCGCGTGGCCGGCGTTTTTACGGCGCTCCCTGAGGCGCGGGAACATGCCGTACACGTCTTCCATCTGCCAGCGGCTGGTCTTGCGCACGGCAATGCGCAGGTTTTCCTCCACCGTGAGCAGGCGGAAAATCCCGCGGTTCTCCGGCACCAGCGCCAGGCCCTGGCGGGCGATTTCGAAGATTTTCTGCCCCACCAGCGGCTGGCCGTTGAAGTGAATCTGGCCCTGGCGCGGGCAGATGATCCCGAGGATGCTGCGCAGGGTGGTGGTCTTGCCGGCGCCGTTGCGCCCCAACAGGGTCACCAGTTCGCCGGGATTGACGGTCAGGGACACGCCTTCAAGGACGTGGCTCTTGTCGTAGTAGGAGTGGATATTGTCGACGGTCAGCATCAGGCGGCTTCTCCCAGGTAGGCGGTGCGCACGCGCTCGTCGGCGCGCACGAATTCCGGTGTGCCTTCCACCAGGATCTGGCCGTGGCTCATCACGGTGATGCGTTGGCTGATGGACATGACGATGCTCATGTTGTGCTCGATCAGCAGCACGGTATGGTCGCGGCCGAGGTCGCTGATCAGTTGGGTCATGATCGGGATGTCGTCGATGCCCATGCCCGAGGTGGGTTCGTCGAGCATCAGCAGCTTGGGTCTGGAGCAGATCGACATGCCGACTTCCAGCACCCGCTGCTGACCGTGGGACAACTCGCCGGCCAGGGTGTCGGCGCGGGCGGTGAGTTGCAGGCGTTCCAGCACCTGGTCGGCCATTTCCAGGTGTTCGCGCTTGCTGTCGACCCGGCGCCAGAAGTTCAGGGCGCGGGCGCCGTCGCGGCCCTGGGCGGCCAGCCGCAGGTTTTCGCGCACGCTGAGGTTCTGGAACAGGCTGGTGAGCTGGAACGAGCGCGCCATGCCCAGGCCGACGCGGCCGTGGGCCGGTTTGCGCATCAGGTTCTTGCCGTCGAAATGAATTGCTCCGGCGGTGGCCTGGCGTTCGCCGGTCAGGCAGTGGAACAGGCTGGTCTTGCCCGCGCCATTGGGGCCGATGATGGTGTGGATGGTGCCGGCTTCGACCTTGAGGTTGACGCCGTTTACCGCGTGGAACGCACCGTAGGCCAGTTCCAGGTTCTTGGTTTCCAGCAGGATGCTCATGACAGCTTCTCCTTGGTCACAACGTCGGCCTTGCGGCTGCCGCGCACACGTTCGAACAGGGTCGACAGACCGCCCCACAAACCGCCGCGCATGAAGATCACCACCAGGATCAGGATCACCCCCAGCAGCATCAGCCAGCGCGGCCACAGATCGGAAAGGAAGTCCCCCAGCAGCACGATGGAACCGGCGCCCAGCAACGAGCCGAACAGCGAGCCGGTGCCGCCGACGATGGTCATGATCAGGATGTTCTCGGACATCGCCAGGTCGATATTCGACAGCGGCACAAAGTGCAGCAGCATCGCGTACAGCGCCCCGGCAATCCCGGTGACGGCGCCGGACAACACGAACACCAGGATCTTGAAGTGGCGGGTGTCATAGCCGATGGCCGAAGCGCGGGTTTCGTTTTCGCGAATCGCCATCAGCGTGCTGCCGAACGGCGAGGCGATCACCCGGCGGGCGCCGATGAAGATCAGCAGGAACAGCACCGCGACAAACCCGTAGAACGCGCGGGCGTCGGTCAGCGACAGCAGCACGGTGTCACCGATGCGGATTTCCGGGCGCGGCACGCTGAGCAGGCCGTTGTCGCCGCCGGTCCAGTCGCTCAGGGTGTAGGCGACGAAGTAGGCCATCTGGCTGAAGGCCAGGGTCAGCATCACGAAGTAAATGCCGGTGCGACGGATCGCCAGGGCGCCCACCAGGAAAGCCAGGAAACCACCGGCGACGGCGGCACCCAGCAGTGCGCTGAACAGCCCCAGTTGCAGGTGAATCATCAACAGCGCCGCGCAGTAGGCGCCGGCCCCGAAGAAGATGCCTTGGCCGAACGACAGCAGCCCGGTGTAACCCAGCAGCAGGTTGCAGGCGAGGGCGGCCATGGCAAATATCAGAATCTCGGTGGCCAGGGTCGCCGAGGGCAGAATCAACGGCAGGCCGATCAATACCACGAGCACCAACAGCAGCATGTAGCGCGACTGGGTCTTGGCGAACGGCAGGGGATTTTTCTCGCTCATGTCAGGCTCTCCCGAACAGGCCGTAAGGACGCACCAGGATCACCACGGCCATCGCACCGTAGATCATCAGGCTCGCGCCCTGGGGCCAGAGTGTGGTCATCAGGCTTTGCACCACGCCGACCAGCAGGCCGCCCACCAGTGCACCGCTGAAGGAACCCATGCCGCCGATCACCACCACCACGAACGCCACGCCGAGGATTTCCGGGCCGACAAAGGGCTGGGCGCCGCGCAACGGGGCGAACAGCACACCGGCCACACCGGCGAGGGCCACGCCGAGGGCGAAGGTCATGGAGAACAGGCGGAAAATGTTGGTGCCCAGCAGGGACACGGTTTCCGTGCTTTCACTGCCGGCCCGCACCAGGGCGCCGAAGCGCGTGCGTTCCAGCAACAGCCACAGGCCCAGGCCGACGAGGCCGGAGAACACGATCAGGAACAGGCGGTAGTAGGGGTAGACAAAATCGCCCACCACCAGCACCCCGCGCAGCAATTCCGGTACGGCGACGCTCTTGCCCACCGGGCCCCAGATCATCACGCTGGCTTCCTGGATGATCAGGGCAATCCCCAGGGTCACCAGAATCTGGAACATGTGCGGCAAGTGATAAATCCGCTGGATTAATAATCGCTCGATCACCCAGGCCA
Organism: Pseudomonas sp. W2I6; assembly: GCF_030815935.1. Lineage (NCBI taxonomy): Bacteria > Pseudomonadati > Pseudomonadota > Gammaproteobacteria > Pseudomonadales > Pseudomonadaceae > Pseudomonas > Pseudomonas sp. W2I6. The sequence continues at coordinate 1,694,251 of NZ_JAUSXJ010000001.1, forward strand.
GCGCGGCCACCACCAGCGGCGCGATCAGCAGTGCCAGCCAGAAGCTGCCGGTGAGGCTGACGGCGGTGTAGCAGATGTAGGCACCCAGCAAAAAGAACGCACCGTGGGCGAAGTTGACGAAGTTCAGCAGGCCGAAAATGATCGTCAAGCCGACCGCGATCAGGAAGTAGATCATCCCAAGGCCCAGGCCGTTGAGAATCTGGAACAGGTAAAGATTAAGCATGCAGGAACCCTCGGCAGGTGGCCGCATGAGCGGCCCTGCGCTGTGTCACCAGTAGATTTTCAGCGGATCAGCCGAGCACGCAGCCCGTGGCTTCCACCGGCGGGAACGACTGGCCGGAGCTGAGCACCTTGGCCAGATCGTCCTTGTCGGCCATGTCGCCTGCGGCCTTGCCCACCAGCAGGTAGTAGTCCTTGATCACCTGATGGTCGCCGGCGCGGATCGACTCCTTGCCGGTGGGGCCTTCGTAGCTCAGGCCCTGCATGGCCTTGGCCACGGTCGGCCCGTCGAAACTGCCGGTGGAGATGATGGTTTCGAGCATGACCTTGGTGCTGATGTAGTCGGCGGCCAGCGGGTAAGTGGGGTTGATGCCGTATTTGGCCTTGGTGAGTTTCACCAGGTCACGGTTGAGCGGGGTGTCGACCTGATGCCAGTACTGAGCGCCGAGGTACACACCTTCCAGTACGTCACTGCCCAGCTCCTGGAACTGGTCGAGGCCGGCGGACCACACCAGCAGCACTTTCATGCGCTCCTTGATACCGAAGTTCACCGCCTGGCGCAGGGTGTTGGACGACTGGCTGCCGAAGTTCAGCAGCACCAGCACGTCGGGTTTGGCGGCGATGGCATTGGTCAGGTAGCCGGAGAACTCCTGCTCCTGCAGCGAGTGGTAGCTGTTGCCGGCGTGTTCCAGGCCATGCTCGGCCAGCACCGATTTGGCGCCTTCGAGCAGGGCTTCGCCGAACACGTATTGCGGGGTGATGGTGTACCAGCGCTTGGCGTCGGGCAGCAGCTTGATCAACGGCACGAGGGTCTCGCGGATCGCGCCGTAGGTCGGCACCGACCAGCGGAACGTGGCGCTGTTGCAGTCCTTGCCGGTGACTTCATCGGCGCCCACCGGGGTCATGAACACGCCACCGGCCTTGCTCACTTCCTTGGCCACCGCGAGTGCCGAAGACGACAGGGTACAGCCCTGGAAAAAGCGTGCGCCGTCCTGCTGGATCGCTTCCTGGACTTTACGCACGGCCTTGCCGGCGTTGCCTTCGGTGTCGATCACTTTGTAGACCAGCGGGCGGCCGAGCAACTCGGGATGCTGTTCCACCGCGAGGCGTGAACCCATGTCGGCAAATTTGCCATAACTGGCAAAGGCGCCAGACATGGACTTGAGGCCGTAAAAGGTAAAAGGCTCGGCGGCGAATGCAGAACGCACGCTCAGCGGGAGGCTGAGGGCGGCGGCTGCGGTGAGACTGGCTTTCAACAACGTACGACGCTGCATGGGGTGACTCCCTGGATTAGTTATTGGCAGGAGTGGCAATGGCGATACGGTGGAGCACGGCCTGTGGGCAGGCCTTTTATTGGTGGAGGGTGCGGTTTAGTGGTTGTGGTCGAACTCCAGTAGAAAGTGCGGGCTGACTTCACCTTCAAGGGCGGTCATGTGGTGTTCGGCGTCGCACATGTGTTCGTGCATCAGGCTGCGTACGGTGGCTTCGTCCTCGGCCCGGAAGGCGATCAGCAGTTGCTTGTGGTAGTCGAGGTTGGCGGCGTCGAATTGCTTGCGCTTGGGTTTGTAGGCTTTTTTCAGCACGACCAGGTCACGCAGCAGGTCGTTGAGGAATTGCGCCATGAAGCTCAGCAGCGGGTTGGGGCAGGCCTTGGCCAGCAGGTTGTGGAATTCCAGTTCGGCGATGCGTTGTTCGCGTTGGCCGGCTTCGCTGTCTTCGGGGGCGCTGCAGAAATCGACGTTGTCCTGGAGGGCGCGGTAGTCGTCTTCGCTCAGGCGGCCCAGGACCGAGACGGCGAGTTCGACTTCGATGACTTTGCGCAGCTGGTAGACCTGTTGGCCGTCCAGGTGCTGGAAGTGCAGGTAGTTGCGCAGGGCGCGGCTGGCGGGTTCGGTGCCGGCCTGGTTGAGATAGGCGCCGCCGCTGGGGCCGGTGCGGGTGTTGACCAGGCCTTCGACTTCCAGCGCCTTGAGGGCTTCGCGGGCGGAGCCTTTGGAGCACTGGAAGCTTTCCATCAGTTCGCGTTCGGTGGGCAAGCGGTCGCCGGGCTTCAGGGCGTCGGTGACGATGGAGCGTTTGACCGACTCGACGATCACGTCGGAGAGCTTCTGGCGTTTGCGGCGCAACGGGCGGCTTAGCATGGTGTTTGATTGATCCTATTAATGCGGATTAATAGTACTTAATAGGGGTTTGGGGTGGGGCGTCAACGGAGGGGGTCGCTTTTGGTTTGGATGGGTCGTAAATGGTGGGGGTGTGCATATCCGTTTCTTCGGTTATGGCTGATATTGGTTCCGCTCTTACAGCGGCTCACTTTTGAAAAGCGCAAAAGTAAGCAAAACGCTCTTGCCCCACCACTCGGCACCTCGCTTAGGCTCGGAGTGCCCTCACTCCGGCTTTGGACCGTGGGCCGCCGTCATGGGCCATCCTTGGCCCAGGACGGCTAACCCGGCGTCCTGCCGGGTTACCCACGCTCCAAAGCCTGCGTTCGGCCAGCGTGGTTTAACGGGGCGCCTAAGATCAAGATCAAAAGCAAGAGCACAGCGGCCTACCGGCCGGCTTGAGTGTTTAAAAGCCAAATCAAAAGCTATAGCGGGCACGGTCAAATGTGGGAGCTGGCTTGCCTGCGATGGCATCAACTGGGTGTACCTGATGCACCGAGTTGTCTGCATCGCAGGCAAGCCAGCTCCCACAGAAAAGCAGCTCTGCTTTTGATCTTGATCTGAGCGAACGCGGGTAGTGCAGAGCGGGTAAACCGGCAGGACGCCGTGACCGAAGAAACGGATATGTACACCCGCATGGCGCAGTAATTGCGTCCCCCCCAATCCAACCCCCCAAAAAAGGAGCACCCCCCATGCAACTACGCGCCTTGCGATATTTCCACGAGGTCGCCCGCTGCGCCTCCCTGCGTAAGGCTGCCGAACGTCTTTACGTCACCCCCACCGCCGTCAGCCGCCAGATCGAACACCTGGAACACTTCTTCGGCGCCGCCCTGATTGAGCGCGGCCCCCGCGGCATCCGCCTCACCGCCGAGGGCGAATGCCTGGCCGAACAAGTCACCTCAACCCTGCGCGGCCTCGACCAGGTACGCGAAGTCATCGCCAGCCGCCAAAGCCAGGTGGCCGGTAACATCAGCATCCATGTGTCAGAAAGTATCGTTTCCACCGTGCTCGCGCCGGTGCTCGCCACCTTCTACCGCGCCCACCCCAAGGTCACCTTCAACATCGTGATCGCCAGCGCCTCGGCCACCCTCGACGCCCTGTGCAGCGGCGAGGCGGACTTGGGCCTGGCGTTCTACCTGCAAGAGCGCGCCGACGTCGAAGTCACCGCCCACTGCCAGTTATGGCACCGGGTGCTGGTCAGCGCCGAACACCCCTTCGCCCAGCGCGACAGCATCGAATTGAGCGAACTGCAAGGCCAGCCCCTGGCGATTCCCGACTCGGCCTACGGCGTGCGCCAGGCCCTGGAAGTGGCGGCAAAAAAACGCGGCGTCACCCTCGAACCGGTGTTCACCACCAGCTCCCTGGAAGTGCAGAAGAGCCTGGCCCGGCAACGGGCAGCGGTGCTGATTTTGCCCCAGGTCGAGGCAGACGTGCGGGACCTGGGCGACGGACTGGTCGCCGTGCCGATCGCCGATGAAGACCTCGGCCGCATCCGCATCGACCTCTGCGTGTACCGCAACCGCCCCCGCTCGGTGGCGGTGCTCAAGTGCCAGGAAATGCTGGCGGGGGCGATGCAGCGTTGTTCGCTGAACTGAGCCTGAGCCTCAGAAGATGTTGATCGGCACATTGGCGACGAGGCGGAACTCATCGTAGCTGCCGTCAATCTGCCCGCCGCTGGCGCGATGGTTGTAGACGATGGTGCGCAGTACGGTGTTCTTGAGTGTTCCGGACTGAATCACATAGGCCAGCATCAAGCCGTTTTCGTTGTGCTTGGCGCCATCCAGGCTGCGCACGTTGTAGCCGGTGTTGTGGCCGTTGCGGTCGCCATCGTAATGGGTGCCGTCGATGTCCCAACCCTTGGCGTGCCACAGGCTGGCGGTGAGGCCGGGCACGCCGTAGGCGGCGAAGTCCAGGTCGTAGCGCAACTGCCAGGACTTTTCGTTGGGGCCGTTGTAGTCCGAGTACAGCGAGTTGGCCATGTAGTTGCCGGTGGACTCCCACACGTAGTCGAAGTATTCGTTGCCGAATACCTGCTGCCAGGCCAGGGTCAGGCTGTGGGCCAGGTGCGTGGCGGTGAAGGCCAGGCTGGCGGCGTTGTTGTCGATGTAGCCGAGGTTTTTGTCGCCCGAGTCACTGGTGTGGTAGTAGTTGAAGGCGGTCTTCAAGGCGATGTCGCTTTTGTCACCGATGCGGTGGGTCAGGCCGACGTAGGTCTGGTCCCACATGTCTTCGAAACGCGACGCGTAGACGCTGGCTTCCAGCCCGTAACCCGGTTTTACCGTGGCGCCCAGGTAGCTGATGCGTGCGCCGCTGTAGGCGCGGTTGCCGAAGGTGGTGGTGAGCTTTTCGGCGCCGGTGCCGGTGCGTGGAATCGCCCGCTCGAAGCTGCCGCCCTGCACCGACAGCCAGTCGAATTCGTTGCTGAACAAGCCCACGCCCTGGAAGCTGGAGGGCAGGGCGCGGTTGTCCTTGTAACGCAGGATCGGATTGTCGGTCATCAGCCGACCTGCCTTGATCTCGGTGCTCGACAGGCGCAAACGCACGTCGCCCACCCCCAGGCGGCTCCAGGTGGGAATCGCATCGCCGTCGCCGTCCACCAGCACCCGGTCGCCGCCATTGGCCACCTTGCCGTGCCCGCGCTCCAGGTTGACCGCGCTGAAGATCCCCGCATCCACGCCCACGCCAATCAGGCCCTGGGTGTAGCCGGAGCTGTACTTGAGCATGCTGGTCTGCACCCAGGTTTCCCGTACACGCGTGGGCTCGACGCCGCCGGCTTTCTTGATGCTCAAGTGGGTGGTGCGTTTGGTGTGCTGGTTGGAATAGTAGTGACGCAGGTTCAGGTCCAGGGTGCTGCCTTCGAGAAAGCCCGGTGCGCTGGCCTGGGCGTTTTCCTGGGCGAAAGCCTGGGTGCTGGACGCCAGGGTGACGGCCAGTAAAAGACGTGGATACATGGTAAATCCCCATACAAATCAGACGTAAGGCGACCGTCCCGGCAGGCCCTCAGGTGCTGCCGGTCGGTGGCGAAAAGACGCGGGACAGTGGGAAAAGGTATTCAGCGAACCGAAGCTTCTGCGAGCCGGGTTTCGCGGGCCGGGCTGCCGGGCAGCGGCGGACGGGTTTCCTTGGCGAACCAGGCGGCGGTGAGGCACACCAGGTTGGCGATCAGCAGGTACCAGACCGGCGACATCGGGTCGCCTGTGGTGCCGATCAGCCAGGTGATGATGATCTGCGCAGTGCCGCCAAACGCCGCCACACCGAAGGCGTAGACGATGGAGAAACCGGTGGAGCGCACGGATTTCGGGAAGCTTTCCACCAGCAACACGATCAGCGCCGCGCCACTCATGCCGTGCAGGCCCGAGAGTACCGCCAGGGTCAACAGGAAGGTCGCCGGGCTTGGGTGCTCGGTCATCAGTTGCAGGGCCGGGAATAAAATCAATAGCAACACCACCCGCGGTGTCATCAGGATCGTACGGCGCCCGAAGCGGTCGCAGAGCATGCCGCCAGCCACCGCGCACACGGCCATCGCGGCGCCGGCCACCAGGGTCGAGAGCATCGAAATGCTGGTGGGCAGCTTCAGTTCGGTGAGGGCGAAGGTGGTCATGTAGTTGAGGAAGTACTGGGTGATGGTGCTGCCGGAAAGGATCAGCAACCCCAGCACCAGTGCGCGCCGGTGCTTGCCGCAGACTTCCCGTACCAGGTCGCCGGTGCTGGTTTGCTCGCCGTGGCCGTGGAAGGTTTCGGCGAGGTTGCGGCGGATGTAGATGCCGATCGGCAACACCAGCAGGCCGAACACGAACGGCACGCGCCAGCCCCAGCTGTTGAGGTCTTCCGGGGACATGACCTTGGTCAGGGTGAACCCTACCAGCCCGGCCACCATGGCTGCGACGCCCTGGGCGACTACTTGCCAGCAGGCGTAGGTCCCGCGTTTGTGGGGTGGCGCCGCTTCGAGGATGTAGGTGGTGGCGGGGCCGGCTTCACCGCCCCAGGCCAGGCCCTGGATCATGCGGGTGAGTACCAGCAGGATCGGCGCCGCGATACCGATGGTCTCGTAACCGGGCAATATCGCGATGCTGCCGGTGCCCACGGCCATCATCACCAGGGTCAACAGCATCGCCGGTTTGCGCCCGACGCGGTCGGCGTAGGCGCCGATCAGTACTGCGCCCAGGGGCCGGACGATAAAGCCGATACCGAACGCCGTGACCGACAGCATCAGGCTGACGAAGGCGCTGTCGGACGGGAAGAACGTGTGGCCGATCATCACCGCAAAGGTTGCGTACACACCAAAGTCGAAAAACTCCACGGCGTTGCCCAGGACCACGGCGAAGATGCTCTTTTTGCCGGCGTCCGGGGACGGTGTTTCGGGTGCGTGATCAGGATCGGATCGTGTCAATTGCTCAGTGTGCATACCAGCCCCTCGATTTTAGTTATAGGTCGTCCGAGCTCCAGGCCAAGAGGGCCCGGAGCTGGCGTGTGGGTGGGCAGTTCTTACAGCGTCAAAAGTCAGGAAGGATTCGGCCAGTGGTGGATTGCGCCACGCCAGCTCTCGTAGGTTTTAGCGATTTGCAGAAGCCATTGATCGGCAAAACGCGGGGCAATCATCTGCAGGCCGATGGGCATGCCATCGGCGGCGAAACCGCAGTTGATCGACAATGCCGGTTGCTCGCCCATGTTCCACGGCACCGTGAACACGATGTGTTCGAACGGCAGTTGCGGGTTGTTGCTCGGTGATGGCCACTCGGCCGGGAACGCATTGACCTGGTTGGTGGGGGACAGCACCAGGTCGAGTTCGGTGAACACCTGCGCGGCGCGGCGGCGCATTTCAAAGGTCTGGTTGAAACCCTTTACGGCTTGTACGCCGCTGATCTCGGCGCCCGGCGCGGCCCAGTCGCGGATGTACGGCAAGACCTTGTCGAACTGCTCGCTGCTCAGGGCCGACAAATCGCCCCACTGGCGGGCGCGCCAGAAATGGTCGAGGCCATCGAGTTGTGCGCGGTCCATGATTGGCGGGATCAGCGTGACTTTGGCGCCGTGGGCTTCGAACAGCCGTGCGGCTTGCTCCACGGCTTCACACACGAAGCCCTCAGGCTGCATGCCTGCGCCGGGTTCAAGCATCAGGCCGACGCGCAGGCCCCTGACCGACAGCGGCTGGTTACTCCACTGGGTGGTGAGCGGCGGAAGGCTGGTGGCATCGCGGGCATCGGGGCGGGCCAGGTGTTGCATCAACAGCACGCAATCATCGACGGTGCGGGTCATGGGCCCGGCGGCGCGGCCGGTGTAGTACGGGTCGATGGGGATGCGCCCCAGGGTCGGCTTGAATCCCACCAAGCCGCACCAGGCGGCGGGCAGGCGCACCGAGCCACCGATGTCGGTGCCCACGTGCAGCGGGCCGTAACCGGCGGCGGCCGCTGCGGCGGCACCGGAGCTGGAACCGCCGGTGTTGTTGGCGGTGTTCCACGGGTTGCGGGTGATGCCGTGGAAGCTCGACAGGCCGGAAGACAGCATGCCGAAGTCCGGGTTGGTGGTCTTGGCCAGGATTATCGCGCCCGCTTCACGCATGCGGGCTGCGGGCGGTGCGTCCCTGAGGGCCGGGGTCAGGCGGGTAGCCGCGCTGCCGAGGGGAATGGGCACGCCTTCGGTGGCGATCAATTCCTTGAGAGTCACCGGTACGCCATCAAGGGCGCCGTTGGGTTGGCCCTTGTTCCAGCGTTCGGTGGAGGCCTGGGCCTGCTGACGCACCTGTTGCGGGTCGAAGGCATAGAGCGCGTTGATCTGCGGCTCCCAGCGGTCGATGTGGGCCAGGAGTTGGTCGTAGTAGTCGATGGGCGCGAGTTGCCGGCTGGCAAATTGCGCCAGCAGTTCGGCGGCCGTAAGGGTATGCAGGTCAGTCATCGAACGCTTCCTTGTGATGGGCCGGCTGGCTCATGGCGGGTTGCAGTAGGAACGACTATATAAACCCCGGTGTGAAGCGGCCATCACAATCGGTGCAGTTCAGTGTTGCGTTTTTGTGTGCACTGAACCCCGAGGCGCAGCCCCTGGATTATTTCAAAACCTCAGGCGCAGGCGCTTGAGGCTTTTGTCGTACGGATGGAGCGGTGATTGAAGAACGGCTCCTGTCGAGGTGGGTGGTTCGTTCGAGCGTGTGAAGTGTTCCAGGTGGTGAAGTCGAAGCGAGTGACGGAGACTACGTTTTCCTGGATGAGCATGATGGGGGCAGGGTGGCTGTTGTCTGAATAACGCGTGCCCAGGTTGACTTCCAGTGTGTCCTTGTCACGGTAGCCGCTGAGCAGGGGCAGAAGAGTGAAGGTGTGGTCCATTCCTTCTGACTCGGTGGGCATGCCCACGAATACGACAATGCCGACATACACCTTTCGATCGTTCAAGCTGAACATGCAAGGCGTGTACTTCTGGATGGATTCTTTGAGCAGGTATTTGAAAGGCGTGCCTTCAAGGATGTTCAAGGCGAGCCGGCAGTTGAGTTGTTCATCGGATTTCAACTTCAGCTGTTTTTTCTTCGCGTTGACATACAGTCTCGCCCAGAGAGAAGGAATGACCAGGGTGGTCAAACCGGTCTGCAGCCAAAAAACCCAAAGTGCGGCATTCTTTTTGTTGGCAATATCGAGCTCTACCAACAGGGCGCCAAGATAGCTGCCGTAGTCTGTTGCAACCTCACGACCTGCAAATGCCAGAGTCAAGGCACTTGCCAGGCTAGCGACGACCAGGCAAACCAGCCCCAGTCGCGCAACCTGTAGATAGAGTAACTGCCCTTCAAAACGATGCAGCCGGCAGTAGTAATAGGGATGCTTGATACACGCCAGATAACCGCTGACCAGTAACGGGAAAATGATCAGCAGGCCCATGAATCATTGGCCTCCATTTTGCGGACTTGGCGAATTGCTTCCTTGTAGGCCTCGGATTCCATGACTTCTTCGGCGGAGACTGAAATACCCCATTCTCCCTCAATCCTCATGGTTCTTTTTGACTTGATGGCTTCCACCGTATCCAAGTCATCCTGAGTCGGCTTACCGGCAAACAACGAATACAATCCAAACATGGCGACGACCTCGAAAAGATGTAGTCGTTTTTATAGCAAGCGGCCTTGACCCCCGCCATTGATGGCCGGCGTGCCAGCGTCGCCAGTTCCCGTAGGAAACGTCTCCATTCACTCCAACGGTCTAAAACGTCGGCGGCGTAATCACCCAGATCACCACCGCATCCACCTTTCCGGGGTTGCCATAGCGATGGGGCTCACTGCTGGGGAAGCTGAAACTGTCGCCTTCAACCAGCTGAAAATGCCGCTCGCCCACCCATAACTCAAACGTTCCGCTCAACACATAACCCGCCTCTTCACCCTCATGGCTATAGCTCTGCTGGCTATAGGTGCCCGGTGGAAAGCGCGAGTGCAGCATCTCCAATTGATGATTGGGCAGGGGCGTCAGCAACTGGTCGACGATCCCGTCCTCATAGTGAATGCTCTGGCGATTGTTCCTGCGCACCACAAAACCTTCATCCTCCGCTGCCGGCGTGGTCTCGCTGGCAAAAAACCACTGGATCGTCACCCCCAGGCTGCGGGCAATGTTGAACAGGGCCGGGATCGACGGGTAGGCGAGGTTGCGTTCCAGTTGGCTGATATAACCGGCCGTCAATTCGCTCATCTGCGCCAATTCGGTAAGCGTCATGCCCCGGGCCTTGCGCAAGCCGCGGATGCGGGTGCCGAGAAACAGCTGTGGAGGTTGGTCGTTCAAATGTCCCACGCTACTTTCAATCCTTCATAAATCGCCTCTTCGGCGGTACGCGGCGCCAGGCAATCGCCGATCCGCGTGAACGCCACAAGGCCTTCCAGTTCTGCGCCCAGAGTGTCCACCGGCTGGTGGCCCTGGCACAACACCAGGGTGTCGATATTTTCCAGCAGCATCGGCTCGCCGCTGGCGGTGTGTTGCAGGTAGACGGTAGTGTCGTCGCAGCCGTACAAACGGGCGTAAGGGATGATCGGAATGCCCAGCCGATGCAGTTCGCCGGCCAGTTGGTCACGTACGTACAACGGCAGGTTTTCCCCGCAATGGGTACCGTTCACCGCCAGCTGCACCTGATGGCCGGCACGGGTGAGGCGCTCGGCAATGCCCGGGCCGATCCAGTCGCAACGCCAGTCCACCACGACCACCGAACGGCCCAGTTGCACCTCATCGCGCAGTACTTGCCAGGCATCCACCACCTGTAGCTCGCCGCCGCGTTCGAAGGCCGGCCAGTAGGGCTCGGCGCCGGTGGCGATGATCACCCTGTCAGGTTGTTCGCGTTCCACCAATGCGCGGTCGACGCGGGTGTTGCGCACCACGCGGACCCCGGCCAGTTCCATCTCGCGCTGCAGGTTGGTACTGGCGCCGCCGAACTCGCTGCGTCGGGGCAGTAACTGCGCCAGAAGCACCTGGCCGCCCAATTGGGCACTGGCTTCATACAAGGTCACCTCATGTCCGCGCTGCGCCGCCACCGCTGCCGCTTTCATCCCTGCCGGGCCGCCACCGGCGACCATGATCCGCTGGCGTCGCAGTGCCGGTTGCAGTTGGCCAAACTGCAATTCGCGGCCGGTCTCGGGATGCTGGATGCAGGAGATCGGCAGGCCTTTGTGGAAGTGGCCGATGCACGCCTGATTGCAGGCGATGCACGCCCGTACATCCTCGGCATGGCCGCTTGAGGTCTTGGCCGGCATGCGCGGGTCGCAGATCAGTGCGCGGGTCATGCCGCACACATCGGCCTGGCCGCGTTGCAGCATCAATTCGGCCTCCTGGGGCTGGTTGATGCGCCCGGTAACGAACAGCGGAATCGACAGGTGCGTCTTGAACGTCGCCGCTTCTGCCGCCAGGTACGCCGGGGCAATCGCCATGGGCGGCACGATATGGATCGCGCCGCCGAGGGAGGCCGAGGTGCCGGCGACGATGTGCACGTAATCCAGGTGTGATTGCAGCTGTTGCACGGCGGCCAGGGAATCCTCTTCGGTCAGGCCTTCGGGGTCGCGTTCATCGGCAGAAATGCGCAGGCCGATGATGAAGTGCTCGTCGGTTTCGGCACGCACCGTGGCGATGATTTCCCGCAGGAAACGCAGGCGTTGTTCCAGCTCGCCGTTGTAGCCGTCGGTGCGGCGATTCACCCGCGGGTTGAGAAATTGCGCGGGCAGGTAACCATGGCTGGCGACCACTTCCACACCGTCAATCCCGGCCTGATACAGGCGCCTTGCCGCAGCGCCGTAGCCGGCGACGATCTCGTCGATCATTGTCTGGTCAAGGGCGCGCGGCATCACCCGGAAGCGTTCGTTGGGCACCCCGGAAGCCGAGTAAGCCACCGCCAGCAAACCGTCGGCCGACTCCATGATTTCCCGCCCCGGATGGAAAATCTGCGACAGCACCACGGTGCCGTGGGCGTGGCAGGTTTCGGCCAGTCGGCGATAGCCGTCGATGCAGCTGTCATCGGTGGCCATCAGCACATGGGAGGTGTAGCGGGCGCTGTCGTGCACCCCGGCCACCTGCAACACAATCAGCCCCACGCCGCCTTCGGCGCGTGCCCGGTGGTAGGCGATCAACTGCTCGTTGACCTGGTTGTCGGTGGGCATCGAGGTGTCGTGCCCGCTGGACATGATGCGATTTTTCAGGCGTTTGCCGCGCAGTACCAGCGGTTCAAAAAGATGCGGAAAGGCATGGGGCGACATGGTGCGGATACTCCAGGCGCTGTTGTTATTATTTTTCTATAGGAGGTCAGCCTCAGTAAAAAATCAACTTGTTTTTTTACTGGCGACTGGATTAGCGTCAGCCACATCACCCACCCGCCTGGAGAATAAAAATGCCTGGGGCCACCGAACGACAGCTGCGCGAAGAGCTTGCCGCCTGCTACCGGCTGATCGCGCACTTTCGCATGAGCGATTTGATTTTCACCCATATCTCGGTGCGTATCCCGGGGCCCGAGCATCACTTTTTGATCAACCCCTATGGGCTGATGTTCGAGGAGATCACCGCCTCCAGCCTGGTGAAGATCGGCCTGGACGGACGTGCGGTCGAGGCTTCGGCCCATGGCGTCAACCCGGCGGGGTTTGTGATTCACAGCGCGATTCACGGCGCCCGCGAAGATGCGCAGTGCGTGCTGCACACCCACACCCGCGCCGGCTGTGCGGTGGCGGCCCTGGAATGCGGGCTGTTGCCGGTGAACCAGATTTCCATGGAGTTCTACGGCAAGGTCGCCTACCACGACTACGAAGGCGTGGCGCTGGACATGGACGAGCAACAGCGACTGGTGCGCGACCTCGGCGACAAGCCGGTGTTGATGCTGCGCAACCATGGTTTGTTGACGGTAGGGGAGACGGTCAGCCAGGCGTTCCTGCGCATGTATTACCTGGAGAAGGCCTGCGATATCCAGATCGCCGCCCAGGCGTGCGGCAAGCTGATCCTGCCGCCTGCGCACGTGTGTGAGTACACCGAGCGGCAGTTCAATGAGCCAGGCCGGCCACTGGAAGAGGGCGAACTGGCAGACCCGGACGCCATGCAACTGGCATGGGCGGCATTGCTGCGGTTACTGGATCGGGTGTCGCCGGGGTTCCGGGAGTGAGGTAGAGTCGTCCAGCCGACTCAACCCAAGGACACCGCCTCATGACCCAGGAATCCCGTTTCTCCCGCATGGAACCGGAGTTGCGCAAGGCCAATCTGGTGCAGGCGACGTTGGCCTGCCTCAAGCGCGACGGCTTCCAGGGCGCGTCGATCCGCAAGATCAGCGCCGAGGCCGGGGTGTCGGTGGGGCTGATCAGTCATCACTACTCGGGCAAGGATGAGCTGGTGGCCGAGGCCTATCGGTCAATCACCCGGCAGGTCATGGACCTGCTGCGGGATGCGATGGCCAAGGCGCCGCCCAGTCCGCGGGAGCGGCTGTCGGCGTTCTTCCGCGGCTCGTTCTCCCCCGAATTGCTCGACCCGCAACTGCTGGATGCCTGGCTGGTGTTCTGGGGGGCGGTCAAGACGGCCCCGGCGATCAACCAGGCCCACGAACACTCCTATGGCGAGTACCGCACCATCATGCGTTCGGCCTTGGTGGACATGGCCGGGGAGGAGGGCTGGAAGCAGTTCGATGCCGATTTGGCGGCCATCGCCTTGAGCGCCTTGCTCGACGGCTTGTGGCTGGAATCGGGGCTCAATCCCGGCACCTTCACCCCGGAGCAGGGCATCCAGATCTGCGAAGCCTGGGTCGATGGCTTGCAGTCGGGCGGGCGCAAGCGCTTCCAGATCAAACCCTGAACTGACGATTCCGCGCCGCCTGGACGCAATGTCCGGGCCGGCATTTTCCCCTCGAAAAATATTTGCAGTTACCCGATTGCCTCCTTACTGAACACTCGTTTAGTATCGCCCCATGTCGCACCCCTCAAGCCAATTAAAATAATTCGAGGATTCCATGACTACAGATCCGTCCGTGCTCACTCAGGTGCAGGCAGGCGTTGCCTGGATCACCCTCAATCGCGGCCCCCAGCGCAACGCCCTGGACATCCCGACCCTCAAGCACCTGCATGCCTTGCTGGACGGTTTCAACCGCGACCCGGCTGTGCGCGTGGTGGTACTGACCGGCAGTGGTCGCAGCTTCTGCGCCGGTGCCGACCTTGCCGAATGGGCCGATGCCGAAGCCCGTGGCGCCCTCGAAACCTACGGCTGGACCGAAACCGCCCACGCCCTGATGACCCGCCTGCACACCCTCGACAAACCTACCCTCGCCGCCATCAATGGCACGGCGGTCGGTGCCGGCATGGACCTCACCCTGTGCTGCGACCTGCGCGTCGCCGCGCAATCGGCACGCTTCAAGGCCGGCTACACCAGCATGGCCTACTCGCCGGACGCCGGCGCCAGCTGGCATCTGCCGCGCCTGATCGGCAGCGAGCAAGCCAAGCGCCTGCTGTTCCTCGATGAATTGTGGAGCGCCGACCGCGCCCTGGCCGCCGGGCTGGTGGGCGAAGTCGTTGCCGACGAGCAACTGCATACCCACGTCGCCGAGCTGGCCACGCGCCTGGCCAACGGCCCGACCTTTGCGTTTGCCCAGACCAAAACCCTCATCCGCGAAGGCGCCGGGCGCAGCCTGCCCGAGCAGCTCCAGGCGGAACTCGCCGCCGGCCTGCTGTGTGGACGCAGCGCCGACGGTGCTGAAGCCCTGCGCGCCTCGATGGAAAAGCGCCCACCGAACTTCTCCGGCAACTGATTCCCCTTCAAAACACCCTCGAACGATCGACAGGTAGCGCCATGAATTTCCAGCCCAGCCAAGAACAAGACATGTTGGTGGACGCGGTACGCAGTTTTGTTGCCAAGGAGTTGTTGCCCCACGAGGAGGCGGTGGACCGCGCCGATGAAGTTTCGCCGGAGCTTGCCGCGCAGATTCGTGACAAGGCCATCGCTGCCGGTTTCTATGCCTTCAACATGCCGGAAGACGTCGGCGGTGGCGGCCTGGATTACCTGTCACAGGCGTTGATCGAGCGTGAGTTGTCGAAAGTCTCCTGGGCGCTGCATGTGTTTGTCGCCCGGCCGTCGAAAATCCTCATGGCCTGCACCGGCGCGCAGATTGGCGAGTACCTGTTGCCGTGCGTGCAGGGCAAGAAGATCGACTGCTTTGCCCTGACCGAACCGGGTGCCGGTTCCGACGCCAATGCGATCAAGACCCGCGCCGTGCGCAGCGGTGATGACTTTGTGCTCAATGGCAGCAAGCACTTTATCAGCCACGCCGGCCACGCGGATTTCGCCATCGTGTTTGCCGTTACCGACACCTACGAACACAACGGTCGCCAACGCAATGCCGTGACCTCGTTCCTGGTGGACCGTGGCACGCCGGGCATGACCATTCGCCGGGGCCCCAAGTGCGTCAGCAACCGCGGCTACCACACTTATGAAATGTTCTTCGACGACTGCCGCGTACCAGCCTCCAACGTCCTCGGCGAAGTCGGCAAAGGTTGGGAAGTCGCCAATGCCTGGCTGACCGCAGGCCGGGTGATGGTGGCTGCCAACTGCGTCGGCCAGGCCCAGCGTGCGCTGGACGTTTCCCTGCAATGGGCGGCCGACCGCAAGCAGTTCGGCCAGCCCATCGGCACCTACCAAGGCATCTCGTTCAAGCTCGCCGACATGGCCACGCAAATCCGTGCGGCCGAACTGCTGACCCTGAACACCGCCTGGAAAATGGACCAGGGCACCATGACCGACGGCGAGGCCGGCATGGCCAAGTTGTTTGCCAGCGAAGTACTGGGCAAGGTTGCCGATGAAGCAGTGCAGATCTATGGCGGTATGGGTTTGATGGACGAAGGCCCGGTGGAGCGCATCTGGCGCAACGCGCGGATCGAGCGGATCTGGGAAGGCACTTCGGAAATCCAGCGCCACATTATTGCCCGCGAACTGTTGCGGCCACTGTTGCGTTGATCGGGTCGGAGAACGCTTATGTCCCAGGCTATCCGCGACAATCTCAAGCGCCTGCTGGCGCCCCGTCACCTGGCATTCGTCGGTGGGCGCAGCATGGCCCGTGCCCTCAAGCGCTGCGCCGAGGGTGGTTTTGCCGGCCAGATGTGGCTGGTCAACCCGCAACATGACAGCCTCGATGGCGTTCCCTGCGTGCGTCGCGTGGCCGATTTGCCGTGCGGTCCGGACGCGGTGTTTATCGCTACCAATCGCGAGCTGACCCTGACCTGTGTCGCCGAACTGGCGGCCATTGGCACCGGTGGCGCCATCTGCTACGCCTCCGGGTTTGCCGAAACCGGCGCCGAGGGCCAAGCCTTGCAGCAACAACTGCTCAAGGCCGCTGGCGAGATGGCACTGCTGGGCCCCAATTGCTATGGCCTGCTGGATTACCTGCACAGCTCGGCGTTGTGGCCGGTGGCCCATGGCGGCAAGCCGGTCGAGAAGGGCGTTGCGGTGCTGACCCAGAGCGGCAACTTTGCCTACAACCTGTCCATGAGCGACCGTTCGCTGCCGGTGGCCTATATGGCGTCGGTGGGCAACCAGGCGCAGTTGGGGGTTGCCGAGTTGATGGACGTGCTGCTCGACGAGCCGCGCGTTACAGCGATTGGCTTGCACCTGGAAGGCTTGAAGAATGTGCCGGGGTTCGCCCGTGCGGCCCACAAGGCCCTGGAAAAAGGCATTCCGATCATCGCCCTGAAAACCGGGGTGTCACAGATCGGCGCCGAGTTGGCTTTGAGTCATACCAGTTCGTTGTCGGGTTCCGATGCGCTGTACGACAGTCTGTTCGCGCGCCTGGGTGTGATCCGGGTCAGCGGGCCGGTGAGTTTTGTCGAGACCCTGAAGGCGGCGGCCTGCGGTAATCTGCCGGCGGGCAACAGCCTGATCGCCCTGGCTTGTTCCGGTGGTGATGCCGGGTTGATTGCCGACTACGCCGAGCGCAACGATTTGAGCCTGCCGAAGCTCGACGAAGGCCAGCGTGAAGAGTTGGCGCAGGTGCTGCCCAGCTACGCCAACCTGGTCAACCCGCTGGATTTCACCACGGCCATCTGGGGCAACAGCGACGCGCTTAATACGATGCTCGACACGGCACTGCGCACCGAAGCGGATGCGGCAATGCTGGTGCTCGACTACCCGGCGGAATTTACCGGTGAGCGCAAGGAGTGCGACCTGCTGCTGGAGCTGTTTTGCAGCGCACTGGCTCGTCACGGCAAGACTGGCTTTGTCACCTCGGCATTTCCCGAATTGCTCCCGGCCCACGCTCGCGAGCACCTGCATGCCCAGGGCGTTGCCGCGTTGCAAGGCGTGGAAGATGCGCTGGCGGCCTGGGGCCGGATTGCCGACTATCAAGACAATCGCCGGGCGTTGTTGGCGCGGGGTGAGTCGATACTGGTGCCGCTGTGCCCGCAAGCGCTTGAACAACACGGACAGTCGCTGGATGAATGGGATTCCAAGCAGGCTTTACGGGCTTTCGGCCTGACCACGCCAGCCGGTGTCTTGAGCACTCCCGAGCGGGCCATCGCCGATGCCAAAGTGCTGGGTTACCCGCTGGTACTCAAGGCCGTCAGTGCCGACTTGCCGCATAAAACCGAAGCCGGCGCCGTGGCGCTCAACCTGCAGGACGGCTTCGCCTTGACTGCTGCCCTGGCTCATATGCGCGAGCAAATCGCCGCTTATGCGCCGGATGTGCCGTTCGATCAGCTGCTGCTGGAGTCCATGGCTACGCCGCCGCTGGCCGAGCTGATTGTGGGCATCAAGCGCGAAAACGACTTCGGCCTGGCGCTGGTGATCGGCGCTGGTGGAATCCTCGTGGAGTTGCTCAAGGACAGCCGCAGCCTGCTGCTGCCCACCACCGACGACGCAATCCGCAACGCCTTGCTCGGCCTGCGCAGCGCCGCATTGCTGCAAGGCTTTCGCGGACGGGAAGTGGCCGACATGGAAGCCCTGGTGGCGGCGATTCGTGCGGTGGCCGACTATGCCTGCGCCAACGCCGGGCAGTTGCTGGAACTCGATGTAAACCCATTGCTGGTCAATGCCCGGGGCGCCACGGCGGTCGATGCATTGATCCGTCTCGCCCAGGCGTGAAGGAGATGACAATGCAAAGCAAAACCTTGACGGGCGGCCAGGCCCTGGTGCGATTGCTGGCCAACTATGGTGTCGACACGGTGTTCGGGATTCCCGGCGTGCACACGCTGGAGCTGTATCGCGGCTTGCCGGGCAGCGGTATTCGGCATGTGCTGACCCGCCACGAGCAGGGCGCCGGCTTTATGGCCGACGGTTATGCGCGGGTCAGCGGCAAGCCGGGGGTGTGTTTCATCATCACCGGGCCGGGGGTGACCAATGCCGCGACGGCGATCGGCCAGGCGTATGCCGACTCGATTCCGCTGCTGGTGATTTCCAGCGTCAACCACACCGCCAGCCTCGGCAAGGGCTGGGGCTGCCTGCATGAAACCCAGGACCAGCGGGCGATGACCGCGCCCATCACTGCGTTTTCGGCAGTAGCGTTGAGTGCCGAGGATTTGCCGGAGTTGATCGCGCGGGCCTACGCGGTGTTCGACAGTGAGCGACCGCGCCCGGTGCATATTTCGGTGCCGCTGGATGTACTGTCGGCGCCGATCAAACGGGACTGGAGCAATGAGGTGGTGCGCCGTCCCGGGCGTGGCTTGCCATCGGCTGAAAGTCTTGATCAGGCGGTGGCAAAACTGACCGCGGCCAAGCGCCCGATGATCATTGCCGGTGGCGGTGCGCTGTTGGCGGCCGATGCCTTGCAGCGCTTGAGTACGCAGTTGGCGGCGCCGTTTTTCAGCAGTGTCGCCGGCAAGGGGTTGTTGCCGGTGGAGCATCCGTTGAACGCCGGTTCGACCTTGTGCATCGAGCCCGGCTGGCAGCTCATCGCCGAGGCGGACGTAGTGTTGGCCATCGGCACCGAAATGGCCGATACCGACTTCTGGCGTGAACGCCTGCCGATTAATGGCGAGCTGCTGCGGGTGGATATCGACCCGCGCAAGTTCAACGATTTCTATTCCTGCGCCGTCGCGTTGCACGGTGATGCCCAGCAAACGACGCTGGCTTTGCTGGAACGCTTGCCAGCCACGCCGCGCAACGCGGATGCCGCCACCGCTGCGGTCGCGACGTTACGCCAGGCAGTCAGCAGCGGCCATGGTCCGTTGCAACGGATTCACCAGGCGATTCTCGACCGCGTGGTCGCCGAGTTGCCCGCTAATGCCTTCATCAGCAGTGACATGACCCAACTGGCCTACACCGGCAACTACGCCTTTCCCTGCAACGCCACCCGCAGTTGGCTGCATCCCACCGGCTACGGCACCCTGGGCTATGGCCTGCCGGCCGGTATCGGCGCCAAGTTCGGCGCACCGCAACGGCCCGGCCTGGTGCTGGTGGGCGACGGCGGCTTTCTCTACACCGCCCAGGAACTGGCCACGGCCGTGGAAGAACTGGACAGCCCGCTGGTGGTGTTGCTCTGGAACAACGACGCCCTGGGGCAGATTCGCGACGACATGCTGAACCTGGACATCGAACCCATCGGCGTACTGCCGCGCAACCCGGACTTCGCCGCCCTGGCGCGGGCGTTCGGCTGCACGGTCAGCGAGCCACAGAACCTGGATGAGCTGCAGACGGATTTGCGTAACGGTTTCAAGCGCAACGGCGTGACCTTGATCGAGTTGAAGCATGCCTGTGTGAACCTTTAGAGGAGCAACACCATGAGCGAAAACAACAACAAAATGACTCAAGCGATGCACCGGCGGGACTTCCTCAAGCACAGCGCCGTAGCCGGTGCCGTGGCCGCCGCGTTTTCCATGGGCCTGCCGCTGCAGGCCTTTGCCGAGGAGGCCACGCCCAAGCCGGGCGGCGTGCTGCGCATGGGCCTGGCCGGCGGCAGCACCACCGACTCCCGCGACCCGGGATCCTGGGTCGACACCTTCACCTTCGTCGGCTTTTCGGCGGTGTACAACACCCTCACGGAAATCGCGGTGGACGGCAGCGCCATCCCCGAATTGGCCGAAAGCTTCGAGTCGACGCCCGACGCGCGCACCTGGACCTTCAAGCTGCGCCAGGGCGTGACCTTCCATAACGGCAAAAGCCTGACCGCTGACGACGTGGTGGCCTCGATCAACCATCACCTGGCAGCCAACTCCACCTCGGCGGCCAAGACGGTGATCGGCGATGTGGCCAGTGTCAGCGCCAAGGGCAGCGATGCCGTGGTGTTCGAATTGCACTCGGGCAATGCCGATTTCGCTTATGTAGTCGCCGATTACCACCTGGTGATCATGCCCGCCAAGGACGGCGCCGCCGACTGGCAGGCCGGGATCGGCACCAGCGGTTATCGCCTGAAAAGCTTCGAGCCGGGCGTACGCATGGACCTGGAGCGCAACCCTGATTACTGGAAGCCGGGCAGGGCACACTTCGCCAGCGCCGAGCTGTTGGCGATTGCCGACGGCGCAGCGCGGGTCAATGCGCTGGTCACCGGGCAAGTCGACGTGATCAACAAGGTCGACCTGAAAACCGTGGCCTTGCTCAAGCGCAATCCCACGCTGGTCATCGAAGAAACCAAGGGCGCCCAGCACTACACCTTCCCGATGTTGTGCGACAGCAACGAGTTCAAGAACAACGACATCCGCATGGCGATGAAGCATGCGATCAACCGCGAAACCCTGCTGGCCTCGGTGCTGCATGGCTATGGCCTGGTGGGCAACGACCATCCGATCCAGCCCGGCAGCCGTTTCATCAACGCCGACCTGGAGCAGCGCACCTACGACCCGGACAAGTCGCGGTTCTACCTGCGCAAGGCCGGTGTGGAGTCGCTGAAGGTGCGCCTGCAAGCTTCCGATGCCGCCTACACCGGCGCGGTGGATGCTTCGGTGCTGTTCAAGGAGCAGGCGCGCCAGGCCGGGATTGATATCGACGTGGTGCGCGAGCCGGCGGATGGCTATTTCTCCAATATCTGGATGAAGCAGCCGTTCACCACCTCGTTCTGGTACAGCAGCCTGACTGCCGACCGCATGTTCAGCATCGGCTACGCCAAGGGCGCGGCGTGGAACGAAACCCATTGGAATAACGACCGCTTCAACCAGTTGCTCAATGCAGCGCGAGGCGAGATGAACGCGCCGCTGCGCCAGGAGATGTACAACGAAATGCAGAGCCTGTGCCGGGACGACGGTGGTGCGATTGTGCCGTTGTTCGCCAGCTCCGTGGCGGCCCGCTCGAACCGCGTCAGCCATGGACCGCTGACGGCGCCGTATGGGGAACTGGATGGGTTGCGGCTGATCGAGCGGTGGTGGCAGGCGTGAAGATTCCAGATACGCCACAAATCAAATGTGGGAGCGGGCTTGCTCGCGAATGCGGTGGGTCAGTCTCTATCTGTATTGGCTGACACACCGCTTTCGCGAGCAAGCCCGCTCCCACATTGAACATTTGTCGCCTTCGAGAACATGCCCCACTCATGAGAACCGAACATGAATAGCCTATTCAAACTGGTACTCCAACGCCTCGCCCTTGGCCTGCTGTCGTTGTTCGCCGTCTCGGTGATCATCTTCCTGGCGGTCGGCATGCTCCCCGGTGATATCGCCCAGGCCATGCTCGGCCAGTCCGCCACGCCGGAAACCGTCGCCGCCTTTCGCGCCCAACTGGGCCTGGACCTGCCGCCCCTGAGCCGGTTCGTGCAATGGCTGCTGCGCCTCCTGCACGGCGACCTCGGCGCTTCCCTGGCCAACCAGCGGCCCATCGCCGAACTGATCGGCGCACGCCTGGGCAACACCTTGCGCCTGGCGGCACTGGCGGCGTTGGTCTCGGTGCCCCTGGCGCTGGTGCTGGGGATGCTCGCCGCGCTGTACCGCAACAGCTGGTTCGACCGCCTGCTCAACACCTCGGCCCTGAGTGCGGTGTCGTTCCCGGAGTTCTTCGTCGCCTACCTGCTGATCCTGGTGTTT
Source organism: Pseudomonas sp. W2I6 (assembly GCF_030815935.1). Lineage (NCBI taxonomy): Bacteria > Pseudomonadati > Pseudomonadota > Gammaproteobacteria > Pseudomonadales > Pseudomonadaceae > Pseudomonas > Pseudomonas sp. W2I6. Next base: position 1,716,019 of record NZ_JAUSXJ010000001.1, read on the forward strand.
TCGGTCAAGCTGGGCTGGTTTCCCAGCCTGTCCAACCTGGCGCCGGATGCCTCATTCGCCACCATTCTCGAACGTTCGGTGTTGCCGGTGGCCACCCTGAGCCTGGTGGTGATCGCGCAGATGATGCGCATGACCCGCGCCTCGCTGATCAACCTGCTGGCCAGCCCGTATATCGAAATGGCTCGGCTCAAGGGCATCAGCCAGTCGCGGATTATCTGGCGCCACGCACTGCCCAATGCCCTGGCGCCCATCGTCAACGTGATCGCGCTCAACCTCGCGTACCTGGTGGTGGGCGTAGTGGTGGTGGAAGTAGTGTTTGTCTACCCGGGCCTCGGCCAGTTGCTGGTGGACTCGGTGTCCAAGCGCGATATCCCGGTGGTGCAGGCGTGCAGCCTGATCTTTGCCGCCACCTACATCCTGCTCAATACCGGCGCCGATGTGCTGTCCATCGCCACCAACCCACGCCTGATGCATCCCAAGGGGTAGACCATGAGCCTTCTCACACAACTGGCCCGGGCGCCATTGAGCGCGAAGTTCGGCCTGCTGGTCATCGTGCTGTACGTGCTGGTGGCGTTGTTTGCACCGCTGCTCGCGCCCTATGGCGAAACCCAGGTGGTGGGCGACGGGTTTGCGCCCTGGAGCGGCCAGTTCCTGCTGGGCACCGATAACCTCGGGCGGGACATGTTCAGCCGCCTGGTGTATGGCGCGCGCAACACCCTGGGCATCGCTTTTTTGACGACGGTGCTGGCGTTTTTGCTGGGCGGTTTGAGCGGCTTGATAGCCGCGATCAAGGGCGGGTGGGTCGACCAGGGATTGTCGCGGGTGGTGGATATCCTGATGGCGATCCCGCAACTGATCTTCGCCTTGCTGATCCTCAGCGTGGTGGGCACCAATGCCACCTCGCTGGTGCTGGTGATTGCACTGCTGGATTCGACCCGGGTGTTTCGCCTGTCCCGGGCCGTGGCGATGACCGTGGTGGTGCAGGATTTTGTCGAAGCCGCGCGCTTGCGTGGGGAAGGGCTGTGGTGGCTGGTCACCCGGGAAGTGCTGCCCAACGCCGCCGCGCCGCTGATTGCCGAGTTCGGCCTGCGCTTTTGCTTCGTGTTTTTGTTTATCAGCGCGCTGTCGTTCCTTGGCCTGGGCATTCAACCGCCCACCGCCGATTGGGGCAGCCTGGTCCGCGACAACGCGGTGCTGATCACCTTCGGTGACATCAGCCCGTTGCTGCCGGCGCTGGCAGTGGCGTTGATCACCGTCAGCGTGAATTTTGTCGTCGACTGGATGCTGCATAAATCCAGCGGCCTGAAGGAGTGTTGAGGATGGACAAGCCACTGCTGGAAATCCGCAACCTGCAGATCGAAGGGCATTACGAGGATGCCTGGCATCCGTTGATCAAGGGTATCGACCTGACGTTGCAACGGGGTGAGGTACTGGGGCTGATTGGTGAGTCTGGCGCGGGTAAATCAACGTTGGGCCTGGCGGCCATGGGTTTTGCCCGCGATGGTTGTCGCATCACCGGTGGCTCGGTGTGCTTTGACGGCATTCAACTGTTGCAGGCCAAACCCGAAGCCTTGCGCAAGCTGCGAGGACTGCGGATTGCCTACGTAGCGCAATCCGCTGCCGCGTCGTTCAACCCGGCCCATCGGCTGATTGACCAGCATGTGGAAACCGCCGTGATCAACGGTGGCATCAGCCGCGCCCAGGCTGAACGCGAGGCGGTGGAGTTGTACCGCGTGCTGCGCCTGCCCAATCCGGAAACCATCGGCCAGCGTTATCCGCACCAGGTCTCCGGCGGGCAACTGCAACGGGTAATGACCGCCATGGCGATGGCCTGTCACCCGGACCTGATCATCTTCGACGAACCCACCACCGCCCTCGACGTCACCACCCAGATCGAAGTGCTGGCGGCGATTCGCGATGCGGTGAAAACCTTCGGCAGTGCCGCGCTGTATATCAGCCATGACCTGGCGGTGGTCGCGCAGATGGCCGACCGCATCATGGTGCTGCGTCACGGCAAGCTGGTGGAGGAGGCCGAGACCCGCACCATGCTCAGCGCCCCGCAGCAGGACTACACCAAGTCCCTGTGGGCGGTGCGCAGCTTTCGCACCGAGCCCAAGGCTTGCCCGCAGCAGCAGGTGCCGTTGCTGGAAGTGCGCCAGGTATGCGCCAGCTACGGGCATCAGCCGGTGCTGCATGACGTGTCGATGAGCCTGTATCGCGGCCAGACGTTGGCGGTGATCGGTGAGTCCGGCAGCGGCAAAAGCTCCACCGCACGCTTGATTACCGGGTTGCTGCCGGCTACGGCGGGGCAGGTGCTGTATGACGGTGAAGCGTTGCCGGCGGACTTTCGTCGGCGCAGCAAGGAGCAGTTGCGACGGATCCAGATGATCTACCAGATCCCCGATACCGCGCTGAACCCGCGCCAGCGCATCGTCGACATCATCGGCCGGCCGCTGACCTTCTACCTCGGCCTCAAGGGCAAGGCCATGCGTGCCCGGGTCGCCGAGTTGCTGGAGATGATCGAGCTGGATCCGGCCACCTTCATGGAGCGTCAGCCTCGTGAGCTGTCCGGCGGCCAGAAGCAACGTATCTGCATCGCTCGCGCCCTGGCGGCCGACCCACAATTGATCATCTGCGACGAAGTGACCTCGGCCCTGGATCAGTTAGTGGCCGAGGGCGTGCTGAAACTGCTCAACCGCATTCAGCAGCAGTTGGGCGTGGCCTACCTGTTTATCACCCATGACGTGGCCACGGTGCGCGCCATCGCCGACGAAGTGGTGGTGATGCAGCGCGGGAGGGTGGTGGACCAGGGCAGCCGCAGCGCGATCTTCACCCCGCCGTATCAGGACTACACCGGCCTGCTGTTTTCATCGGAGCCGGAAATGGACCCCGACTGGCTCGACCATTTGCTGGCCAAACGGGCCGCGCTTACTTCTTGAGGAGTTTTTATGAAGGTGTTGATTGTCCACGCCCATCCCGAGCCGCAGTCGTTTACCGCGGCCTTGCGTGACCAGGCCACGGCTACCCTGCAAGCGCAGGGGCATGAGGTGCAGGTCAGTGATTTGTACGCGATGAACTGGAATCCCGTAGCCAGCGCCTCGGACTTCACCTCGCGGGAGAACCCCGACTACCTGGTGTATGCCCTGGAGCAGCGCCTGGGGGTGAAAAGCCAATCCATCGCGGCGGATATCCAGCAGGAGTTGGATAAGCTGCTGTGGGCCGATCTGCTGATCCTCAATTTCCCGATCTTCTGGTTCTCGGCGCCCGCGATGCTCAAGGGCTGGATTGACCGGGTGCTGGTGTCGGGCGTGTGCTACGGCGGCAAGCGGTTTTATGATCAGGGCGGGCTCGCCGGCAAGAAAGCGCTGGTCACGGTGACCCTCGGCGGGCGCGAGCATATGTTTGGCGAGGGTGCGATTCACGGGCCGTTGGAGGACATGCTGCGGCCGATCCTGCGTGGCACGCTGGCGTATGTCGGGTTTGAGGTGCTGGAGCCGTTTGTGGCGTGGCATGTGCCGTATATCAGCGCCGAGGCCCGGCAGGATTTTCTGCGCAATTACCAGCAGCGATTGGAAGGGCTGGCGGATGACCAGCCGTTGGTGTTTCCGACGTTGGCGCAGTTTGATGAGGCTCTTTATCCACTTTAGTCAAGTGAATGAAGATCCAGTGTGGGAGCGGGCTTGCTCGCGAAAGCGGCGCGCCAGTTGATGCATGTGCTGGCTGGACCACCGCATTCGCGAGCAAGCCCGCTCCCACATTTGATCTTCATTGTCAGGCGCGATTGTGTACCCGCAACCGCTCGGCAGCGCTGCGCAGCAGCTGTTCCGTGCCGTCCCAGCCCAGGCAGCCATCGGTGATCGACACGCCGTATTTCATCGACGGGCTCAATGGCTGGCAGCCTTCGAACAGGTGGCTCTCGATCATCATGCCGATCAGCGACGTGTCGCCCTGCAGGCGCTGCTCCAGCACGTCGTTGAACACCGCCGGTTGGCGCAGCGGGTCTTTGCCGCTGTTGGCGTGGCTGCAGTCGACCATGATCCGCGGCGCGACTTTGCTCTTGGCAAGGTCGGCGTGAACCTGGGCCACGCTCTGGCGATCGTAGTTCGGCCCACGATGGCCGCCGCGCAACACGAGGTGAGTGTCGGGGTTGCCCGGGGTCTGGATGATCGCCGGATGGCCCTGGCTGTCGACACCGAAGTGACGGTGCGGGTGAGCGGCGGAGCGCATGGCGTCACAGGCGATGGCCACGCCGCCGTCGGTGCCGTTCTTGAAGCCCACGGGCATGCCGAGGCCGCTGGCCATTTCGCGATGAATCTGCGATTCGGTGGTGCGCGCGCCAATGGCGACCCAGCTCAGCAGGTCATCGAAGTAGCCGGCAGCCATCGGTTGCAGCAGCTCGGTGGCCACCGGCAGGCCCAGGCGCAGCATTTCCCGCATCAGTTCCCGGGACAGGGTCAGGCCTGCGGCCATGTCGTCGCTGCCATCCAGGCGTGGGTCGTAGGCCAGCCCTTTCCAACCGATGGTGGTGCGGGGTTTTTCGACGTAGGCGCGGATCACCAGGAGCATCTGGTCACTGACTTCATGGGCCAGTTTTTTCAGGTTGCGCGCGTATTCCATGGCCGATTCCGGGTCGTGGATCGAGCACGGGCCGACGATCACCAGCAGGCGTGAGTCTTCACCCTTGAGGATGGCGCGCACGGCTTGGCGATGGGCGTGGATCTGTTCATTGAGGAATGGGCTCAGGGGCAGTTGGTGCTTGAGCTCAAGGGCACTGGGCAAACGCTGGGTCAGCGCTTCATTGGCGCAGGACAGGGTGGAAACAGGCAGAGCGGCGATCGAGGCGTTCATATTCGGGCTTCCTGGGCAAGCGGCGGGCTGTTCCCGCACGCTCTGCCCTACTGGGGTGTTCGACAATTGGCCGTATTGGCTACGTGTGTTGGCTTGCCACCAATAGGTGACCGATCGGAGGCGGCAGGCTGTCCCGAACGGAGCTTGCTAAATCGCCAGGCGGTGGAGGTGTCGTAGCGGTAATAGGTGGCGTAGTTCATGGCGTGAGTCCTTTAAGTGTTCGGTGTGTGGCAACAATAATAAGGGCTGAAAAAACAAAACCCCCGGTCGGGGAGCCGACCGGGGGTTAGATTTCTCTGGTAGGCGACCCCTTGAGTAGTGGGCGCCGATTTCAGGTATCAGGCGCGCCAGTGGCTAAACCAATACCCAAAATAAAAGCTGACCAGTGCGCTCAAACCGCTCACGCGGGCAGCCACGACCGAGCGCTGGGCGCTGGCAGCAGGGCAAACCTGAGTGTGGGTGAGTTGCAACATGGTGTGTCTCCAAATGATGGGGGGAGCTTAACTGAGGCGAGCGGGTGGATTCAATCAGTAATTTCTATTGAGGTTGGGTACTTACGGCTATGACCCCAGTGTCGATATGCTGCACCCACCTCACGATGATTGCCTGGATGCGACCATGACTGCCTTGACGATTGCTGCTGCCCAATCCATTTCCGTTGCAGGCGATGTGCCCGGCAATATCGCTCGTCACTTGGCTTTCATGCGCGTGGCGGCGGAGCACGGCGTGCAGTTGCTGGTGTTTCCGGAACTGTCCCTGACCGGCTATGAACCTTCACTGGCCGCCGGGCTGGCGATCGCGCCCGGCGATGAAGCGCTGGCGCCGCTGCGGGAGATGGCCCGTGAGTTGCGCATCACCGCGGTGGTGGGCATGCCGATTCGCCTGGGGGGCGCCAGTGAGGTGTTGATCGGTGCGCTGGTGCTGGGGCCGGATGGCTCGGTGGCGGTCTATACCAAGCAGCATCTGCATCCCGGTGAAGACGTGGCGTTTGCTGCGGGGCAGGGCGGGGCGGCCCTTGAATGGGGGGACGACCGGATCTCCCTGGCGGTATGCGCGGATTTTTCCCACGCCAGCCACCCTCGACAGGCTGCCGAGGACGGGGCGAACATCTACGCTGCGGGTGTGCTGATCAGCGAAGGCGGCTACGCGCCGGACACCGCCTTGCTACAGGGCTATGCCGCCGAGCACCGGATGCTGGTGCTGATGGCCAACCACGGCGGTCCATCCGGTGGCTGGGCCTGCGCCGGGCGCAGCGCAATCTGGGGCGCCGACGGTGGTTTGATCGCGGCTAGCCCGGGTGTAGGCGATACGCTGGTGATTGCACGACGCGACACCGGCGGCCAGTGGCAGGGAGAACAGGTGGCAATCTAGGGAGTTCAGGCACATGGCGTTTCAACTGCAGGCCGCGACCAGCCAACACCTGGCCTTCGCCCGGACCCTGACCCACCAGGCCATGGGTAATTATTATCGCCAATACGACTTGTCGTGGTCAGATGCCGGTTTCGATACCGCCTGGGCCGGACGAGAAAACTGGCTGATCTGTCGCGATAACGAGGTGCTGGGTTTCATCAGTATCAGTCGTGACCCCAAGGCACTGTATATCCGCGAGCTGCACATCCTTGAGGCGTTTCGTCATCAAGGGGCTGGCGGTTGGGTTATCGAGCAGATGGTGTACAAGGCGCGCGCGCAAGGGCTGTGCCTTTTACGGTTGACCGTTTTCAAGACCAACCCGGCGCGAAGGCTCTATCAGCGCAAGGGCCTGGAAATCGTTGGAGCGGAGGATTGCTTCTGGCGCATGGAGCGCAATTGCCGGCCGTGATCAGGTGTGAGTACTGCCAATTTTGGGAAAACAGGCACTTGGTTTTAATAAGCGCATACTGACTTCAAGAAATGACTTCCTGATCTTGCCTTACGGTTTCTTCCTCCGTCGGAATGATCCCGTCTTTCATGCCCAACAGGACCGCCACCTTGTGGGCTTCTCCACGTCGTCCCTTTTTGCGCCCAGCGAGCACTTGATAGGTGGTTGCCGGGTCCACGCCATGTTCCCGGGCGAACGCTTGAACAGATTTTCCTTGGTGTTCAAGCCAAGCCTTGGCTTGTGCAGCCGTGCGAATTCCGGGCATAGTTCAAAACCGTTCAAGTTTGTTTAACAAAGAGATGAGAGTGTCACCTCTTGGGGTGTGCCAAATAGGATCATACATCCAAATGAGTGGAATCGGTTCGCGGTTACGGCAAGAAAGAGAGCGACTTGGTCTGTCGCAGAAAACTTTTGGTGAAATAGGAGGCGTGGAAGCCAACGCGCAAGGCAAATATGAAAGTGGTGGTCGGGCGCCCAAGGCGGACTATCTTTCACGCGTAGCGGAAAGAGGTGTCGATATCCTGTATGTGCTGACGGGCACGTCTACTCCTGTTCAATTGGATAACCTTAGCCAGCTGGAGGAAAAAGTCCTGGGAAATTACCGGGCAATGTTAAAGGAAGATCAGGATGCAATCCGGCGGTTGACCACTACGCTGGCCGAGCATTCAGCTTCAATGAATGGAAAAACAAAGCTCCCCCTCCAGGAATCCTGACCTTTTTCTCAGGAAATTCGGTCGCCTACCGCTCGGTAGACGGCCATTGTTCATTGAAACTCTATATATATGACGCTTGCGGCTAGGTCTGCGCCGTGGTTTTTTGCTAAGGTGTTCAGCAACCTATAAGACCATATCGCGAGGTGTCTGCTTGATTAGGGTGCTAGTAGTCGATGACCATGATCTCGTTCGTACAGGCATTACACGAATGCTGGCTGACATCGATGGCCTGCAAGTAGTCGGCCAGGCCGAGTCAGGGGAGGAATCCCTGATCAAGGCCCGGGAGTTGAAGCCCGATGTGGTTTTGATGGACGTCAAGATGCCCGGGATCGGCGGTCTTGGCGCCACTACGAAGTTGTTGCGCAGCCATCCGGATATCAAAGTCGTGGTAGTGACCGTGTGTGAGGAAGATCCTTTTCCTACACGGTTGCTACAAGCGGGCGCTGCCGGCTATCTGACCAAGGGCGCGGGCCTGGCGGAAATGGTCCAGGCCATTCGCCTGGTGTTTGCCGGCCAACGCTACATCAGCCCGCAGATTGCCCAGCAGTTGGCGATCAAGTCGTTCCAGCCCACCAGCGACTCGCCGTTCGATGCGCTGTCGGAGCGGGAAATTCAGATCGCCCTGATGATTGTCGGCTGTCAAAAAGTCCAGTCGATTTCCGACAAGCTGTGCCTGTCGCCGAAAACCGTGAACACCTACCGTTATCGGATTTTCGAAAAGCTTTCCATCAGCAGTGATGTTGAATTGACCCTGCTGGCGGTACGCCACGGCATGGTAGACGCCAGCGCCTGAAATGACAGCCTCTGAAATTAAAGTGCTGTTCGATCCGAGTGCGTTCCTTGCAACCTGCAGTGGCCGTCCTGGCGTGTATCGCATGTTCGACAGCGAAGCGCGCCTGCTCTACGTCGGTAAAGCCAAGAACCTGAAAAGCCGCCTGGCGAGTTACTTCCGCAAGACGGGCCTGGCGCCGAAGACCGCGGCGCTGGTGGCGCGTATCGCCCAGGTGGAAACCACCATCACCGCCAATGAAACCGAGGCGCTGCTGCTTGAGCAGACGCTGATCAAGGAATGGCGGCCGCCCTACAACATCCTGCTGCGTGACGATAAGTCCTACCCGTACGTGTTTCTCTCGGACGGCGACTTTCCGCGCCTGAGCATCCATCGCGGCGCCAAGAAGCAGAAGGGCAAGTACTTCGGGCCTTACCCCAGCGCTGGCGCCATCCGCGAAAGCCTGAGCCTGCTGCAAAAGGCGTTTTTCGTGCGCCAGTGCGAAGACAGTTTCTACAAGAACCGCAACCGCCCGTGCCTGCAGTACCAGATCAAGCGCTGCAAGGCGCCGTGCGTGGGCCTGGTTGAGCCTGCGGAATATGCCGAGGACGTGCGTCACTCGGTGATGTTCCTCGAAGGCCGCAGCAATGCCCTGGCCGATGAACTGTCCGGCGCCATGGAGCAAGCGGCCAGCACCCTGGATTTCGAGCGCGCCGCAGAGCTACGCGACCAGATCTCCCTGCTGCGCCGCGTGCAGGACCAGCAGAGCATGGAGGGCGGCACCGGTGACGTCGACGTCATCGCCGCCTTCGTCAACCCGGGCGGCGCCTGTGTGCACCTGATCAGCGTGCGCGGCGGCCGGGTGCTGGGCAGCAAGAACTTCTTCCCCCAGACCGGTATAGAAGAGGAGGTCGCCGAAGTCATGGCGGCGTTCCTCGGCCAGTACTACGTCAGCAGCCCCGAGCGCGACCTGCCGAGCGAACTGATCGTCAACGTGGTGCACGAGGACTTCCCGGCGCTGATCGAAGCGATTCACGAACTGCGTGGCCGCGAGCTGGACATCAGCCACCGCGTGCGCGGCACCCGTGCGCGCTGGCAGCAGTTGGCCGTGACCAACGCCGAACAGGCGCTGGGCGCACGCCTGGCCAACCGCCAGCACGTCGCCGCGCGGTTTGACGCCCTGGCCGAAGTGCTCAAGCTCGACGAGCCGCCCCAGCGCCTGGAGTGCTACGACATCAGCCACTCCAGCGGCGAGGCCACCGTGGCTTCCTGCGTGGTGTTCGGGCCGGAAGGGCCGATCAAGTCCGATTACCGGCGCTACAACATCGAAGGCGTCACCCCGGGCGATGACTACGCCGCCATGCACCAGGCCCTGACCCGCCGCTTCAGCAAACTGAAGGACGGCGAGGGCAAGCTGCCGGACATCCTGCTGGTGGATGGTGGCAAGGGCCAGCTGTCCATGGCCCGCGACGTACTCAACGAACTGGCGGTACCCGACCTGATCCTGCTCGGCGTGGCCAAGGGTGCCACCCGCAAGGCCGGTTTTGAAACCTTGTACTTGAATGATGCAGCCCATGAGTTCACCTTGAAGGGCGACTCCCCGGCGCTGCACCTTATCCAGCAGATCCGCGACGAAGCCCACCGTTTCGCCATCACCGGCCACCGTGCCCGACGTGGCAAAACCCGGCGTACCTCAACCCTGGAAGGGGTGGCAGGGGTCGGGCCGACACGGCGGCGGGACTTGTTAAAACATTTTGGTGGCTTGCAGGAGCTGTCCCGTGCCAGCATCGAAGAAATAGCCAAAGCTCCCGGTATCAGTAAAAAGCTCGCAGAGTTGATTTATGCAAATCTGCACAGCGAGTAGAATGCCTTCTCACCTCGTAGCCAGTTGTGCCGATGAATATCCCTAATCTGATCACCGTACTACGCGTCCTGCTCATACCGATTTTCATATTGCTGTTTTACCTGCCGTACGAATGGAGCTACATGGCATCCAGTTCGGTGTTTGCCTTCGCAGCCGCCACCGACTGGCTGGACGGTTACCTGGCCCGTCGCCTGGAACAGAGCACGCCGTTTGGCGCGTTCCTGGACCCGGTGGCCGACAAACTGATGGTAGCGGTCGCCCTGGTGCTGCTGGTGCAGGAACACGGCAACCTCTGGCTGACGTTGCCGGCGGCCGTGATCATCGGTCGCGAGATCGTGGTCTCCGCCCTGCGGGAGTGGATGGCCGAAATCGGCGCCCGAGCCCACGTGGCCGTGTCCAACATGGGCAAATGGAAAACCGCGGCGCAGATGCTTGCCCTGGTGATCCTGCTGGCCAACCCGTCGGATTTCTCCTTCTGGGTATTGCTGGGCTACGCCTTGCTGCTGATCGCTGCGGGCCTGACCTTGTGGTCCATGCTGCAATATTTGCGCGCCGCCTGGCCGCATCTGCGCACCGAGGTTGAAAAGAAATAAAACTTTTTTGAATCAAGGGGTTGACGGGTGATGAGGATTCTATAGAATGCGCATCACCAAGACGCGGGAATAGCTCAGTTGGTAGAGCACGACCTTGCCAAGGTCGGGGTCGCGAGTTCGAGTCTCGTTTCCCGCTCCAAACACAAAGAAAAAGCCACTCAATAGAGTGGCTTTTTTTTGCCTGTAATTTAAGGAATAGACGCTTCGGCGTCTTTTTTCGTTTCTACGCAAAACTACTGAAATCCGTCTCCAGCCACTTTTTTAAGTACATTTTTGAGTACATGGAATACGGGCAGTGGGCACAGCGGTTTTTGGGCGGAGCACCCCGGTCCGGCATCGTATACATCTCCTCGACCCGAAGCACATGCCGCATTCCCGCCACCCGAAACAACAACGCCGGCAAGTGCCGGCGCTGTGTGCGGTTCAGGCATTACCCTCAGCGAAATGCCGGCACCACGTGCTTGATAAACAGCTCAAGGGATTTTTTCTTCTCCGCGTGGGGCAAGCTGTTATCACACCAGAAGCTGAACTCGTCCACACCCAGCTCCTGGTAGTACTGGATGCGCGGGATGATTTCTTCAGGCGTGCCAATCATTGCGGTCTTGTGCAGGCTTTCCAGTTCAAACTCCGGACGCCCGGCGAATTTTTCTTCCGGGCTCGGGTCAAGGAAGCCGTTGACCGGCACGGTCTTGTTGCCGAACCAGGCATCAAAGGTGCGATAGAATCGGGCGATTGCCTTGGCCCCGACTTTCCAGCCGTCAGGGTCGTCTACCGCGTGCACGTGGGTGTGACGCAACACCATCAGTTGTGGGCGTGGCACATCCGGGTTGTTGTCCAGGGCAGCCTGGAATTTATTTTTCAGGTCGAGGACTTCTTCGTCGCCCTTCATCAACGGCGTGACCATCACGTTGCAGCCATTAGCTACCGCAAAGTTATGCGAGTCCGGGTCGCGTGCGGCAATCCACATCGGCGGGTTGGGCTGCTGGATCGGCTTGGGCACGCTGGTGGAGGTGGGGAACTTCCAGATGTCGCCGTCATGGGCATAGTCGCCTTTCCACAACGCACGTACCACCGGCACCATCTCGCGCAGCGCCTGGCCGCCGGATGAGGCGGGCATGCCGCCGGCCATGCGGTCGAACTCCACCTGGTAGGCACCACGGGCCAGGCCGACTTCCATGCGTCCGTTACTGATCACGTCGAGCAGCGCGCATTCGCCTGCCACCCGCAGTGGGTGCCAGAACGGCGCGATGATGGTACCGGCGCCCAGGTGAATGGTGGTGGTTTTGGCCGCGAGGTAAGCCAGCAGCGGCATCGGGCTGGGCGAGATGGTGTATTCCATGGCGTGGTGTTCGCCAATCCAGACGGTGCTGAAACCACCGGCTTCCGCCATCAGGGTCAGTTCGGTCAAGTCTTCGAACAACTGGCGATGGCTGACACTTTCATCCCAGCGTTCCATGTGCACGAACAGGGAAAATTTCATGACGCTTACCTCGGATCTATTGTGATCGGCCTGTCGACTGCGGGCCCTTAGGTGCTCTCGCCAATGTGAAGCTTGCCAGTGATGAAGGCTATTCGGCGGATTGATTGTTGGTATACCATAATACGGAATATCTGCAAAACTTTTCTCTCCAGCGGTCGCACATTCACTTCACAAGGAAGGCGAGCTAGATGAACATAAAACAAAAATTGATCCTGGCCTTTGCGGTGATCGCCAGCCTGCCAGTCATTCTGGTGGCAGTGATGATCATCCTCAACGTGCGCCATGAGGCACGGGACGGCTTTATCGACGGCAGCGAACGCGAGATTCGCCAGGTCGACAATGCCATGCAATTGTTTTTTGAAGGTATCAGTCAGAACGTCGCCTACCTGGCGGCGCATCCGCAGTTGCAAAGTATCAACGGCGATGTGAAACGCTATCTGGCCAGCGACGCCGCCCAAGTCGCACTCGGCGAGCGCGATCAGCAGTTGTTCAAGCTGTTCGAGGGCCTGGCCAAGAGTCATTCGGCCTACACCTACCTGTCACTGGGTACTGAAGATGGCGGCTATGTATTCTGGCCGGGTGACCCGAAGCTGGCGAGCTACGACCCGCGCACCCGGCCCTGGTACAAGACGGCCATGGCGCAACCGGGCAAGACCCTGCGCACCGAGGCGTATTACTGGGCCGCCGATGACGTGGTGCTGGTCAGTACGGTGCGAAGCTTCAATGACCGCCAGGGCAACGCGAGCGGGGTGGTGAACATCGATGTTTCCCTCAAGCAACTGACCGACCTGGTCAAACAGATCAAGCTGGGTGACAGCGGCTACCTGATGTTGATGGAAGCCAATAACACCGTGTTGGTGGACCCGAATGACCCGTCTCACAACTTCAAGAAACTTAGTGAGTTGGGCGAGGGTTACCGGCAGTTGAGCGAGGCTGGGCAGGGCCTGGTGCAGGTCGAGTTGGCAGGCGAGCGCTACATGGCGTTTGTCTGGCCGTCCAGGGCATTGGGCTGGCGGTTTGTCGGGGTGGTGCGGGAAAGTGAAGTGATGGCCGGCGCGGCGCGCCTGACCTGGCTGATCGCGGCGATCGCCCTGGTGTGTGCCGTGTTGTTTGCAGTGGTGGGCGCCTGGTTTGCCGGGCTGATCGTCAAGCCGATTCGTGGTGTGGCCAGCGGCCTGGAAGGCATCGCCCAGGGCGAAGGAGACCTGACGGCGCGCCTGCCGGTAAAAGGGCGAGACGAGACGGCACAACTGGCCGGCTGGTTCAACCAGTTCCTCGAAGCGATCCGCACGCTGATCCAGCGCATCGGCCAGGCGGCCGGGCAGATCCACAGCAGTTCGGGGAGTGCCATGGAGGTCTCGGTGGAAATGGCTGAGGTCGCCTCACGCCAACGGGAGGCCGTGGACATGGTGTCCACCGCGTTTCATGAGATGGTCGCCACCTCCAATGAAGTCGCGCGCTCCTGCAGCCAGGCCGCCGACTCTGCCGACAACGGACAGCGCCAGGCGCACACCGGCCAGCAGCAGATCGACGCAGCAGTGAGCAGCGTAGGGCGCCTGAGTGAGGAAATCGGCCACTCCGCCCAGTCCATGGAGCAACTGGAAAAAGACAGCAACGACATCCAGTCGATACTCGGCACCATCCGCTCCATCGCCGAACAGACCAACCTGCTGGCGCTGAACGCTGCCATCGAAGCCGCCCGAGCCGGTGAACAGGGGCGTGGTTTTGCCGTGGTGGCAGACGAAGTGCGGGCCCTGGCCAAGCGTACTTCGGACTCCACCGGCGAGATCGACGGGCTGCTGGGCAACCTCGCCCGGCGTACCCATCAGATGGGTAAACAAATGCATGCCAGCCTGGAGGTGTCCCAGGAAACGGTGGTGTCGATCAACGACGCACGGGCCAGTTTTGGGTTGATTCGCGAGTCGGTGGACGTGATCCGCGACATGAATACGCAAATCGCAACGGCTGCCGAAGAGCAGCACCAGGTGGCTGAAGACATCAATCGGCACATCAGCCAGATTCACGGGGATGCACAGTTGGTGGCGAGCCTGGCTGATTCCACGCGCCAGGATGCGCAGCAATTGACGACGTTGTCTCAGACGTTGAATCAGTTGGTCAGCCGCTTCCGCACCTGACCGGTGGGCGCCCGGGCTGCCGGGCGCCTGCAACGGTAACGATCAGGCAATGGCGGGCAGGGCGCCCATCTTGCCGTGGCAATAAACCAGTGGCCCGGCGTTCTGCCGGGGCATGATCAGGTTCTTCACCGCACCGACCATGATTGCATGGTCACCGCCTTCATACTCACGCCACAACTCGCACTCGATCACCGCCGTGGCATTGGCCAGGATCGGGTTGCCCAGTTCACTCAACGTCCATTCGATGCCCTGCGCCTTGTCTTTGCCCTTGCGCGCAAAAGCATAGGCTTCGCTTTGCTGCCCACCGGACAGCACATGAATGGCAAAGCGCTGGTTCTTGATCAGCACCGGATAGGAGTCGGAACTGTAGTTGGGGCAGAACAGCACCAGGGCCGGCTCCATGGACAACGAGCTGAACGCACTGGCGGTAAGTCCGACTATCTGCCCGTCATCATCGAGCGTGGTGATCACGGTGACTCCGGACGGAAACGAACCCATCACTTGTTTGTAGATGGCGGCATCGATCATGGGACGGTCCTCGTAGGGTGAAGCGGATTTTATAGATTTGTAGGTCTGATGGTATACCGTAATACAATCTAATCAAGGGCTTTTTCAGGCGGCCGATGAACGTTGACCTTTGGTCTTATAGCCAATGAATACGGGGGTTAGCCCGCTGAATGAAGAGGGGCCGTGTGGCACAATAGCGGATCAGATGCGTGCCAGGACTACGGATCACTCTTGTGAAAATGTTGGAATACCATAATATGGTGTTCGTATGGGGGGTGACCAGAGAGCTCCCCCGGTTTGGCGTCAAACAACTATAAGATCAGACAAACGCGAGTTCATTTCCATGCCCCAGATGTCCCGGCAAGATCCCCTGATCGAGAATCACACGGTCGATTACGTCCCCCTCGCGGAGCGCCATGGAAAGGCCCGCGACCTGTTCACCCTATGGTTCAGCACCAACATTGCACCGCTGCCCATCGTCACCGGCGCTATGGTGACTCAGGTGTTCCATCTCAACCTGGTGTGGGGGCTGCTGGCGATTGCCCTCGGGCACATGCTCGGCGGTATTGTCATTGCCCTCGCGTCGGCCCAGGGCCCGCGCATGGGCATCCCGCAGATGGTGCAGAGCCGGGGTCAGTTCGGGCGCTACGGAGCGCTGCTGATCGTTTTCTTCGCGGCCCTGATCTACATTGGCTTTTTCATCTCCAACATTGTGCTGGCGGGCAAGTCCATCGTCGGCATCGTGCCGTCGGTACCGGTGCCGGCCAGCATCCTGATCGGCGCGCTCAGCGCCACGGCCATTGGCGTGATCGGCTATCGCTTTATCCATACCCTGAACCGCATCGGCACCTGGGTGATGGGCAGCGCATTGCTGGCGGGTTTCCTCTACATTTTTTCCCACGACCTGCCGGCAGACTTCCTCACCCGTGGCGGCTTCAATCCGGCCGGCTGGCTGGCGACGGTGTCGTTGGGAGTGATCTGGCAGATCAGCTTCTCCCCCTATACCAGCGATTATTCGCGCTACCTGCCGGCTGATATCGGCATCACCCGACCCTTTGTCGCCACCTACCTGGGGGCCACTCTCGGCACCATTTTGTCGTTCTCCTTTGGCTTGGTCGCCGCCCTGGCGACACCCGAAGGCACTGAGGCGATGGTCGCGGTCAAGCAAGCCACCGGCTGGCTGGGGTCGATCCTGATGGTGCTGTTTCTGCTCAATATCATCAGCCACAACGCCCTGAATCTGTATGGTGCGGTGCTGTCGATCATCACCTCGATCCAGACCTTCGCCAGCCAGTGGACACCCGGCATCCAAGTGCGTGTGGTGCTGTCCAGCGTGGTGCTGGCCGGATGCTGCGTGGTGGCATTGGGCGCGTCGGCGGACTTCATCTCGCAATTTATCGGCCTGATCCTTGCGCTGCTATTGGTGCTGGTGCCGTGGGCGTCGATCAACCTGATCGATTTCTACATCATCAAGCGTGGCGCCTATGACATTGCGTCGATCTTTCAGGCGGACGGCGGGGTTTACGGACGCTTTAACCTGCATGCGATCGTGGCGTATTTCATCGGCATCATCGTGCAACTGCCCTTTGCCAATACGTCGCTGTACGTGGGGCCATGGGCCAATCTGGTAGAGGGCGCAGACCTGTCGTGGCTGGTGGGGTTGGTGGTGACGTGTCCGCTGTATTACTGCCTGGCGACGCGCGAGCATAGCCGGAAGATGAGGACGGTAAAGTTGGGCTATACCGACTGATCATCGAATGAACTGAAATGCCCGGCCAATGCCGGGCATTTTTTTATCTGCAGTTAAGGCCTGCCGATGCAGCCGTATCCTTGTAGCAAGCTGGCTTGATGATCAATGACATCCGGCCAGGTCCAATGTTAGCAGGCAAAAAAAGGCCGCCACAACCCGACGTTGTGGCGGCCCAAGGGTGACTCAATGGGCGCCGGCGGCCTTGTTCAGATCGCTTTCAGCCCATGCGGTATAGACGCAAGCATCCGCCGTGGCCCAGCGCACGCGCACCGGGTCGCCGGCCTTGAGTGGCATGCCCGCAGCAGACAACGCCTTGACTGTCATCGAGGTGCCGCCAAGGGTTTTCACGGTGCAGGTCTGGCTTTCGCCGAGGAACAGCACCTCGCCTACAATCGCTGACACCTCATTCCAACCCGCCGCCAATGCCTGCTCGGTAGCTTGCTCGACACTCAGCGCCAAGGCTTTTTCCGGGCGTACCATCAACAGCACCTCCTGCTCGGTTTGCAAGCCGCTGGTCAGGCGGATCGACAGCGATTGGCCTTCAAACGATGCCACCGCATTCCCCTGCGCCTTGAGCTTGAGGAAGTTGGAGTTGCCGAGGAACGAGGCTACAAACGCATTTGGCGGGTTCTGGTACAGGTCGAAGCCACTGCCCAGGCCGACAATCTTGCCGTGGCTGAAAATCGCGATGCGCTGGGACAGGCGCATGGCTTCTTCCTGGTCGTGGGTTACGTAGACGATGGTGATGCCCAGGCGCCGATGTAATTGGCGCAGTTCGTCCTGCAGGTCTTCACGCAGTTTTTTGTCGAGGGCGCCGAGGGGTTCGTCCATCAGCAGGATGCGCGGCTCGTACACCAGCGCCCGCGCGATGGCGACGCGTTGCTGCTGGCCGCCGGAGAGTTGCGAAGGGCGGCGATGGGCAAATTGCTCAAGCTGCACCAGCTTGAGCATGGCGTCGACGCGCTTCTCGCGCTCGGCGCTGGCCAGTTTGCGAATCGCCAGGGGGAAGGCGATGTTGTCGCGCACCGACAAATGCGGGAACAGCGAGTAACGTTGGAACACCATGCCGATGTCGCGTTTGTGCGGCGGCACATTGACCAGGGATTGGCCGCTCACCAGGATCTCGCCGCTGCTTGGCGTTTCAAAGCCTGCGAGCATCGACAGGGTGGTGCTTTTGCCAGAGCCGCTGGAGCCGAGGAAGGTCAGGAATTCGCCGTCCTTGATGTCCAGCGAGATGTTATCCACGGCGGCAAATTCACCGTAGTACTTGTTCAGGTTGCGCAAGCTGACCAGGGGGTGGCCATGGTTTTGCGCGGTATCTTGGATCACTGCACTCATGTCTTGCTCCTGGGCGCTCAAGCGCGGGTTTCTGTGCGCCGGCGAAGGGCGGCGGCGATGACCATGACGAGCACCGAGAGGCCGATCAGCAACGTCGAGGCGACGGCAATCACAGGCGTCAGGTCCTGGCGCAGGGTGGTCCACATTTTTACGGGAAGGGTTTGCAGGGTCGGGCTGGCCATCATCACGCTGAGCACCACTTCGTCCCATGAGACGAGAAAGGCGAACAACGCGCCGGCCACCATTCCCGGGCGAATCGCCGGGAATGTCACCTTGAATACGGCCTGCAGGCGCGATGCGCCGCAGATCACCGCCGCATCTTCAATCGATTGGTCGAACAGCTTCAGCGAGTTGATGATCGAGATAATGGTGAACGGCAGCGCGACAATCACATGGCTCACTACAAAGGCGAACATCGTGCCGGTATAGCCGAGCTTGAGGAACAGTGCGTACACCGCCACCGCGATGATCACCAACGGCACGATCATCGGCAGGGTGAACAGGCCGTAGAGCAACTCGCGGCCAGGAAATCGCCCACGCACCAGGGCAAATGCGGTGGGCAGGCCCAGCGCCACGGCGAACACGGTGGTCAGTACCGCAACCTTGAGGCTCGCTACCGCCGCGTTCATCCAGTCGGCATTGGAGAAGAACTGGCCGTACCATTTCAGCGTCCAGCCCGGTGGCGGGAACACCAGCCATTGGGACGAGCCGAACGACAGCAACACGATGAACACGATCGGCAACAGCAAGAACAGGCCAATCATGCCGGTGGTGGTGTAGAGGCCCAGGCGCATCCTGCGGCTCATGGCATTGGAAGTCAGGAGCATGACGGCTTACCTCGCGTTGCTGGCGCCAACCGGGGATTCCGGCTGAAGCTTCAGGTAGAAGTAGAACAGCACCAGCGTGATAAAGATCAGCAATGCGGCGCCGGCACTCGCCAGGCCCCAGTTGAGGAACGACTGCACTTGCTGGATGATGAACTCAGGCAGCATCATGTTCTGCGCGCCGCCGAGCAGCGCCGGGGTGACGTAGTAACCGAGGGACATCACAAACACCATCAAGCCGCCGGAAAACAACCCCGGTCGGCACAGCGGCAGGAACACCCGGAAGAAGTTGGTCCCAGGGCTGGCACCGCAGATGGAGCCGGCCTGCAGGATCATCGGGTCGATGGCCTGCATGGTTGCCTGCAATGGCAGCACAATGAACGGGATCATGATGTAGCTCATACCGATCACCACGCCGGTCAGGTTGTGCACCATCTCCAGCGGCTGGTCGATGATGCCCATCGCCATCAGTGCCTTGTTGATCACCCCGGAGGCTTGCAGCAATACCAGCCATGAATAGGTGCGGGCGAGCAGGCTGGTCCACATCGACAGCAGCACGATGTTCAGGATCCAGCGCCCCCAGCCGCGTGGTACCAGGGTAATCACCCAGGCCAGCGGGAAGCCCAGCAACAGGCTGAACAGGGTCACCAGGCCGGCCACCGAAAAGGTATTGAGCAGTACCCGGGCGTATGCCGAGTTAGCGAACAGTTGCTCATAGTTGCCAAGGCCCGGTACGGGCTCCAGTACGCCGCGCAGCAACAGGCCGATCAGCGGCGCGAGGAAGAACAGGCCGAGGAACAGCAGCGCCGGGATCAGGTTGCTCGACCCCCGCCAGCGCTGCGCCAGGGATGGCGCACCTGGTTTGCAGGAAACTGCGCCAGCAACGCCGAGGGCGCTCCCGGTCGGCGTGGTTGCCGTCATTTTCATTTGACTAGCCATTCATTCCACCGTGTCGCAATGGCCGGACCGTTCTTGGCCCAGTAGGCGAAATCGAGGGTGATCTGGTCCTTGGCATACGCCGTCGGCAGGTTGGGCGCGAGCACTGAGTCCAGGCGCTGCACACTGTCGATGTTCACCGGTGCATAAGCGGTCAGGTTAGAGAAGTCGGCCTGGCCCTTGGCGCTGCTGGCACTGGCCAGGAACTTCATCGCCGCGCCTTTGTTTTTGCTGCCTTTAGGCACGACCAGGATGTCCGCCATCACCAGATTCTGTTTCCAGCTTACGCCTACGGGTGCGCCATCTTCCTGCAGGGCATGAATGCGGCCGTTCCAGAACTGACCCATGCTGACTTCGCCCGAGGCCAGCAGTTGCTGGGACTGTGCGCCGCCGCCCCACCAGACGATGTCTTTCTTGATGGTGTCGAGTTTCTTGAAGGCGCGGTCCAGGTCCAGGGGGTAGAGCTTGTCGGCGGGAACGCCGTCAGCCAGCAGCGCCAGTTCGAGCACGCCAGGGCTTGGCCATTTGTAGAGGGCACGTTTGCCGGGGTAGGTTTTGGTGTCGAACAGCGCGGCCCAGTCCTGTGGCTTGCCAGCGCCGAGCTTGCCCTCGTTGTAGCCGAGTACGAAGGAGAAGAAAAACGAGCCGACGCCATGGTCGGAGACAAACCGCGGGTCGATCTTGTCGCGCTGGATCACCGAAAAATCCAGGGGTTCGAGCAGCCCTTCAGCGGCGGCGCGCAAGGCGAAGTCAGCCTCCACGTCTACCACGTCCCACTGCACGTTGCCGCTCTCGACCATGGCCTTGAGCTTGCCATAGTCGGTGGGACCGTCCTGCACCACAGTGATCCCGCTGGCCTTGCTGAAAGGATCGGCCCACGCCTGCTTTTGCGCATCCTGGGTGCTACCGCCCCAGCTCACGAAATTGACGCTTTCGGCCGCCAGGGCCGCGTGAGTGGCCGTGGCCAGCAAACCCGCGAACAGCATCGCGGTTGCACGTTTGTTCAACACCATTTTCACGCCCTCATTTGTTTTGTTATTGAGCGGGCCTGGTAATGCCCGCCTATCGGGAGCAGTAGGTCTCTCGAAGCCTCTATTGCGAAGCCTCAAAAGTCGACCGTACCAAGGCTTGTTACTGGCGCTATCCCTGGCATGCGCACTTGGCAAAAGTGCTCGGTCGATGGAATATCATATTATGGTATTCCAAGCTTTGTGCAAGCACTTTGCCTTACCGGTTATCCGTCATTCGGTGAACGGAATGCTTTCCACCACCTCCAGGTCGTAGCCTGTCAGCCCGGCGTATTTCAGCGGAGGGCCAAGGTGGCGCAGCTTGCAGACGCCAAGGTCCTGCAATATCTGCGCGCCGGTGCCGACTTCCGAATAGATCCGCGACTGCGAACGGCTGAACTGGCGCGGCGTCTGGGTCAACTGCGGGACGCGTTCGAGCAGGGCCTGGGAGGATTCATGATTGGCCAGCACCACCACCACGCCGCTGCCTTCTGCCGCGACGCGTTGCAGGGCGGCCCATAAGGTCCAGTTGGAGGGGCCGCTATACTCGGCGCCCACCAGGTCGCGCAGCGGGTCGATCACGTGCACGCGCACCAGGGCGGGCGTGTCGCGGTGTAACTGCCCCATGACCATCGCCATGTGCACGCCGCCATCAATGCGGTCCTCAAAGGTGATCAGGCGGAACGTGCCGTGCACTGTGGGCAGGTCGCGCTCGCCGATGCGCACTACGGTGCGCTCGGTACTGAGGCGGTAGTGGATCAGATCGGCGATGGTGCCGATCTTGATCCCATGCTTGTGCGCGAACACCTCAAGGTCAGGGCGACGTGCCATGGTGCCGTCATCGTTCATCACTTCGACGATCACCGAGGCTGGTGTGTGCCCGGCCAGGCGCGCCAGGTCGCAACCGGCTTCGGTGTGCCCGGCGCGCGTCAACACGCCGCCATCCTTGGCGCGCAACGGGAAAATATGCCCCGGTTGCACGATGTCGGCCGGCCCCGCATCGGCATTCACGGCCGCGGCCACCGTGCGCGCCCGGTCGGCGGCGGAGATGCCGGTGGTCACGCCGGTGGCGGCTTCGATGGACACGGTAAACGCGGTGCTGAACACGCTGCCATTGCTCGGCACCATCTGCTGCAGGCCGAGGCGCTGGCAGTGTTCGTCGGTGAGGGTCAGGCAAATCAGGCCACGCGCTTCCCGGGCCATGAAGCTGATAGTCTCGGCGGTGCAGCACACCGCGGGCAGCAACAGGTCGCCTTCGTTCTCCCGATCCTCGTCGTCCACCAGGAGCACCATTTTGCCTTGGCGGTAGTCTTCGATGATGTCTGCGATGTTGTTGAAAGACATGGTGGCTGCTCGATTTATTGGTTGTATGTATTATGGTATACCACAAAACCAAGCAAGAGGATGTCACGATGAAGGCTTACTGGATTGCCCATGTAAATGTGTCCGATGCAGAGCAGTACACGCAGTACACCCAGCGCGCGCCTGCGGCCTTCGCGAAGTTTGGCGGGCGCTTCCTGGCCAGGGGCGGGCGCAGCGCCGCGATGGAAGGCGGGCCTGCCAGGCAACGTAATGTGGTGATCGAGTTCGACAGCTACGAGCAGGCGCTGGCCTGTTATGAGTCTGCGGAGTATCAGGAGGCAAAGGCGCGTCGTGAAGGGGCGGGCGAGGCGCAGATCATCATCGTGGAAGGGCTGGTGCCTTAGGGGTATCAGGCATACACCACATTTTTGATCCGTGTCGGGTCTGACGATCAGCGGATGAAGTGAATCTTGCCGCTGTCGTCGTTACCGATGTAGATGCCATACACCCCAGCCTGGCGTTCCTCGATATAACGCTCGAGGATCTGCCGGATCGCCGGGTAGTAGATGCTGTCCCAGGGAATGTCCTCGGGCGCGAAGAACTTGTAGTCGAGGGTCTCCGGCCCGAACTGGCCGGTGATCTGCAGCGCGATGGCGCGGAAGATGATGTACACCTCGCTGATCTTCGGCACGCTGAAAATCGAGTAGGGCGAGAGGATCTCCGCGCGTACGCCGCTTTCTTCCCAGACTTCGCGTAGTGCGGCCTGTTCAGTGGTTTCGCCACCTTCCATGAAGCCGGCCGGCAGCGTCCAGGTGCCAGGACGCGGCGGGATGGCCCGCTGGCAAAGCAGATATTTGCCGTCCTGCTCGATGATGCAGCCGGCGATAATCTTCGGGTTGATGTAGTGGATGTAGCCGCAGCCCCGGCACATCAGGCGCTCATGGGTATCACCCGGTGGCAGCTGGTGACCGAGGTCACTGCTGCCACATGTCGGGCAAAAACTGGGGCTGGGCATGGTCAGTGACCTATGCGCGGTTCTTTGAGGGCGATGGGCAGTGTGATCTCGGGGATCTTGCCGGTCTCTTCCTGCTTGCGCTTGAGGTAATCCAGGGCCACGGCGGCGGCGGCGCGCACGTGGTCGACACAGGCCTGGTGGGCGGCGAGCGGGTCGCCGCTCTTGATCGCCTGGACCATACGCTCCATTTCCTGGTTGCTGGTACCGCGACGGTTTTCCTGGGATACCGAGGTCGCGCGCAAGTAGCTGATACGTGCCTGCAACTGACGCAGTTGGGTGGCCGCCACGTGGTTGCCGGAGCCTTCGAGCAACACGTCGTAGAATCCTTGTACCGAATCAATGACCTGTTGCAGCTCACCGTCCTTGAGGGCCTTGCGGTTTTCCTCGAGGGCTTTTTCCAGTGCCTTGATGTCCTTGGCCTTGGCGCGCAGGGTGAACAACTGCACGATCAAGCCTTCGAGCACGCAACGCAGTTCATAGATGTCGACGGCATCGGCCAGGGTGATGATCGCCACTTGCGGGCCCTTGGCATCGGCGAACTCCACCAGGCCTTCGGACTCCAGGTGGCGCAAGGCTTCGCGCACCGAGGTGCGGCTGACGCCGAGGCGGTCGCAAAGGTCGCGTTCCACCAGGCGGTCACCCGGCAGCAGTTGGAAGTTCATGATGGCGCTGCGCAGTTTTGCCAGCACGATTTCGCGCAGGGTGACCGGGTTGTGATTGACCTTGAAGCTGTCGTCGAGTGGCAGGCGTTTCATGGGGGCTGCTCTGAATGTTGCGGTTAACTGGAGGCCTCGGCGTCGGTTTCGGCGAAGGCTTCACGGGCCAGTCGGAAACTGTCCACGGCGGCGGGAACCCCGCAATAAATGCCGACCTGAAGCAGAATTTCGCGTATTTGTTCACGACTCAGCCCGTTACGCAAGGCGCCGCGCACGTGCAGCTTGAGTTCATGGGGCCGATTGAGGGCCGAAATCATCGCCAAGTTTATCATGCTGCGTTCTTTAAGCGACAAACCCTCACGGCCCCACACATGGCCCCAGCAGTATTCGGTGACCATCTCCTGCAGGGGGCGAGTGAAGTCGTCGGCGTTCTCGATCGAACGTTGCACATAGGCTTCGCCCAGCACTTGCGTACGGATTTTCAGGCCCTGTTGGTACTTGTCGTCGCTCATCAATCAGCTCCTCAGGCCAGGGTGGGCAGCGGGCCCAGCTTGCCCTTGTGGTAGATCATCGGTGTGACCGGTTGCTCGGGCAGGATCAGGTTTTTCACCGCTCCGACGATGATCGCGTGATCGCCACCGTCGTATTCGCGCCACAACTCGCACTCGATGATCGCCGTGGCCTTGGCCAGCAGCGGATTGCCCAGTTCGCTCAAGTGCCACTCGATGCCCTTGGCCTTTTCCTTGCCCTTGCTGGCAAAGGCATAGGCTTCGGCGGTCTGGTCGGCGGACAGCAAATGAATCGCAAAGCGCTTGCTGTCGCGCAGGATCGGATAGGTGTCCGATGCATAGTTGGGGCAGAACAGGACCAGTGCCGGGTCGATCGACAGCGCACTGAATGCGCTGGCGGTGATGCCGACGATGCCGCCATCCGGGTCGAGGGTAGTGACGACCGTCACCCCGGACGGGAATGAACTCATGACGTCTTTGTAAATGCCGGGTTCGATCATGGTCGGGGTCTCTTAACGCATCACAAAAGGATCAGGCATGGGCGCCTGGGAAAGGTTGATCCACACCGTCTTCAGCTCGGTGTAAGCCAGTACCGAATCGATGCCACTTTCACGTCCATAGCCGCTGTTCTTGAAGCCGCCAATGGGCGCCATGGCCGAGACGGCGCGGTAGGTGTTGATCCAGATAATCCCCGAACGCACGTCGCGGGCCAGGCGGTGGGCACGACCGAGGTCGCGGGTCCAGATGCCGGCGGCGAGGCCGAACTGAGAGTCGTTGGCGATGGCCAGGGCTTCGGCTTCGTCCTTGAAACGGATGACCGAGGCCACCGGGCCGAACACTTCTTCCTGCATGATCTTCATCGAGTTGCGGTCGCACTCGAACAGGGTCGGCTCATAGAACCAGCCTTCGCCCAGGTTCTGCGGACGCTTGCCACCGGTACGCAGGCGCGCACCTTCAGCGATGGCATCCGCCACCAGGCCTTCGACCACGGCCAGTTGCTGTGCGGTGGCCATGGGGCCCATTTCACTGGCGTCGTCCTGCGGGTTGCCGATGCGAATGCGTTTGGCGCGCTCTACCAGGCGCTCGACGAATTCGTCGTAGATTTCATCCTGCACCAGCAGGCGCGAGCCAGACACACAGCTTTGCCCCGACGCCGCGTATATCCCGGCAATCGCACCATTGATGGCGCTGTCGAGGTCGGCATCGGCAAAGATGATGTTCGGTGACTTGCCGCCCAGTTCCAGCGACAGCTTGGCGAAGTTCTCGGCGCTGCTGCGTACTACGTGCCGCGCCGTGGCTGCGCCGCCGGTAAAGGCGATCTTGCGCACCAAAGGGTGGCGGGTGAGGGCGGCGCCGGTGCTTGGGCCGTAGCCAGTCACCACATTGACCACGCCCGGCGGAATGCCAGCCTCCAGGGCCAGGCGCGCCAGTTCGAGGATGGTCGCCGAGGCGTGCTCCGACGGTTTGATCACGATGGTATTACCCGCTGCCAGGGCCGGCGCGAGTTTGATCGCGGTCAAGTACAGCGGGCTGTTCCATGGAATGATCGCGGCCACCACGCCCATGGCTTCGTGCACGGTGTAGGCGAAGAGGTCCGGCTTGTCCAGCGGCAGGGTGCCGCCCTCAAGCTTGTCGGCCAGGCCTGCCGTGTAATGGAAGAACTCCGGCAGGTAACTGACCTGACCGCGTGTCTCGCGGATCAGCTTGCCATTGTCGCGGCTTTCGAGCTGTGCCAGTTGTTCCTTGTTTTCGGCAATCAAATCTCCCAGGCGGCGCAGCAGTTTGCCCCGCGCGGTAGCGGTGAGGCCACGCCAGGCCGGGCTGTCGAAGGCGCTTTGCGCGGCCTGCACGGCGCGCTCCA
Source organism: Pseudomonas sp. W2I6 (assembly GCF_030815935.1). Lineage (NCBI taxonomy): Bacteria > Pseudomonadati > Pseudomonadota > Gammaproteobacteria > Pseudomonadales > Pseudomonadaceae > Pseudomonas > Pseudomonas sp. W2I6. The sequence goes on from NZ_JAUSXJ010000001.1 coordinate 1,741,984, forward strand.
CATCCGTCTCGTCGGCGTCGGGCAGTTGCGCCCAGGGTTCGGCCAGGGCCGGGTTGAGGCTGTCGAAAGTCTTGCCGGACAGGGCATCGACCCATTCACCGCCGATGCACATCTGGAAGCGTGCGAGTGTCATGCAACGATCCCCTTTATTGGATTTTTTTGGGTGTACACCGTGTCAAGAAAGCCCAGCAGCAGTTGGTTGACCAGCCGCGGCGATTCCACTGGCATCATATGCCGTTGCTCGGCCAGCACTGCAACCGTCGCACCGGGAATGCGATCGGCCAGTTGCCGGGCCATCTCCGGGGTCGAGCCCGGGTCGAGTTCACCGGTGGCGACCAGGGTCGGCGCGCGCAAACCCTTGAGGTCGTCGGCGCGGTACATGTCCTGGGTCGCGAACAGCTCGTACGTGGTGAGGTAGCCCTGGGGGTCGTTGCCCGCCAGGGTTTCACGCAGCGCAGCGATCTGCGCCGGGTTGGCTGCCTGGTACTCGCGGCTGAACCAGCGTGACAGCGCGGCTTCGGCATTCGCATCCGGGCCATGCTCGGCGGCCTGGGCAGTGCGTGCGATCACCCCGGCACGCTGTTCGGCGCTGCGGTTGAACACACTGTTGAGCACCACCAGGCCTTGCAGGCGTTCGGGGTAATGCAAGGCAAACGCCCGCGCAACCAGGCCGCCCATGGAAAACCCGATCACCGTTGCCTGAGGCAGTTGCAGGTGGTCGAGCAGTTCCAGCAACTGGTCGGCATACCCCAGCAGCGGGGTGCCGGCAGCCGGGCGTGGGCTGGCGCCATGGCCCAGCATGTCATAGGTGATCACGCGATAATTCGTGGCCAGGCCAACGACTTGCCCGCCCCACATTTCTTTATTCAGGCCCACGCCGTGGATCAAAACCACAGGCTGGCCTTGGCCGGTCGCCAGATAACTGGTGCCAGCCGGGGTGCGATCAGCGGTGAGCTGAATCATGGAGCGCTCCTGCATGTTTTTTGTTTGGGTGACCGGTCTTGCTTACTGGGCTTTCTCGGCTGCCAGCTCTTCCAGGTCGATGTAACGGTTGCCGATGCGTGGGTGCAGGCGGCCGCCGTCGGCGCACCCAAGGACCACCACGATCTCGTCGGCACGCGGGGAATCTTCTATCTGCATTTCCAAGGTGATGTAGTGCGAGCGCAGCCCTTCGTCATCCTTGTGCATCATCGGGATTTGAATCGATGTGCCCGGGCCACCGCGCTTGTTGGTAAAACTCAGGTAGCTCTTGGCCTTGACCGCTTCGCGGTAGTGGTTGCCAAAGCGCAGGGTATGGATGATTGCCGAGGCGTGTTCGATTTCACCGTCGGCACCGACCACGGCGGCCTTGCCATAGGCTTCGATGTTGTCTGCACCACCGATAATGCCAATCAGGCGCTCCACCATCAGTGCGCCGAGATCCGAGCAGTTGGCACGGATTTCCGGTTTCAGGTCTTCGACAAAACCGCGACCCAGCCACGGGTTTTTCAGGACGACAGCCAGGCCCACCATAGTCACTGGCGTGTCGGAGGCCTTGCCGCCTTCAATAAAGGTTTCTTCTACATAGCTGACGATCTTGCGGATTTCAAAACTCATGACTGCTCCACCTGGGTGCTGATTGGTTTGTGTATGATGGTATACCATAATACCGCAAGCGCAAGAGCTGCAAGCAAACTGAAGATGGGTTCGCGCGATAAAAGGTCGAGCGGATGGCTTTTTCTGGTCTTGAGATCCCAGTGGCTCTTATGCAGGGCGGGGCCCCAGGACGGCTTTCAATCCCAAGAACAGGTCTATCAGGGGATAACGTTGCAGCTATTAGAGTTTTCTGCGAACGAGGCTAATCTTTGAAAACGTCACTAAAAGGTGTGCCAAGCATGTCAACTGAATCGAAATGCCCTTTCAACCACGCTGCGGGTGGCGGCACCACGAACCGAGACTGGTGGCCCCAGCAACTGAACCTGAAGATCCTGCATCAGCATTCCTCCCTCAGCGACCCCATGGGTGAGGGCTTCGATTACGCCAAGGCGTTCAAGAGCCTTGACTTCGAAGCGGTCAAGCAGGATTTGCGCGATGTCATGACGCAATCCCAGGACTGGTGGCCTGCGGACTTTGGCCATTACGGCCCGCTGTTCATTCGCATGGCCTGGCACAGCGCCGGGACCTACCGTACCGCCGACGGTCGCGGCGGTGCCGGTTCCGGTCAGCAGCGCTTTGCACCGCTCAACAGCTGGCCTGACAACGTCAGCCTGGATAAGGCCCGTCGCCTGATCTGGCCGGTCAAGCAAAAGTACGGCCGGCGGATTTCCTGGGCCGATTTGATCGTACTCACCGGTAACGTTGCGCTGGAATCCATGGGGTTCAAGACCTTCGGGTTCTCCGGCGGTCGCCCGGATGTCTGGGAGCCGGACGAGGACGTTTACTGGGGCGCCGAGACCACGTGGCTGGGGGGAGAAGAGCGTTACGGCGTGCAAAAGAAAATGCAGCAGCCGGGTGATGGTCCGTTGGTGGCTGAGCCGCAGAACCATGGCAACGAAGAAAGCCGCACCGGGGGCGGTGAGCGCAACCTGGAAAATCCCCTCGCCGCTGTGCAGATGGGCTTGATCTACGTGAACCCGGAAGGGCCTGAAGGTGTTCCGGATCCGGTCGCCTCGGCGAAGGATATCCGTGAAACCTTCGGTCGCATGGCGATGAATGATGAAGAGACCGTAGCCCTGATCGCCGGCGGTCACGCCTTCGGCAAGACCCACGGCGCAGGTCCGGCGGATAACGTCGGCCCGGAACCGGAAGCGGCTGGCCTGGAAGAGCAGGGGCTGGGCTGGAAAAACAGCTTCGGCAGCGGCAAGGGCGGTGACACCATCACCAGCGGGCTGGAGGTGACATGGACTTCGACGCCGACAAGATGGAGCAATGAGTACCTCGAAAACCTCTTCGGCTTTGAATGGGAACTGACCAGGAGCCCGGCGGGCGCCCATCAGTGGACACCGAAGAACGGTGCCGGGGCCGGCAAGGTTCCGGATGCCCATGACGCCGGCAGGCGGCATGCGCCGAGCATGCTGACCTCGGACCTGGCGCTGCGTTTCGATCCGGCGTACGAACAGATCTCCCGACGTTTCCTGGCCAACCCGGACCAACTGGCAGACGCCTTTGCCCGTGCCTGGTTCAAGCTTACCCACCGCGACATGGGTCCGCTTGCGCGTTATCTCGGCCCGGAAACCCCCGCGGAAGAGTTGCTGTGGCAGGACCCGATTCCTGCGGTCGATCATCCACTGGTGGATGAGCAGGATGTGGCGGCGCTCAAGCAGAAGATTCTCGCCGCGGGGCTGACGGTCGCGCAGCTGGTTTCGACGGCATGGGCAGCGGCGTCCACCTTCCGCGGCTCCGATAAACGCGGGGGAGCCAATGGCGGGCGGCTGCGCCTGGCTCCGCAGAAGGACTGGGCGCTCAACCAGCCTGAGCAACTGTCGGGCGTACTGAAGCGTCTCGAAGCTATTCAGGGCGACTTCAATACCGCACAGACGGGAGGCAAAAAGATTTCCCTGGCCGATCTGATCGTGCTGGCGGGCAGTGTGGGGGTTGAGCTGGCGGCCAAAAATGCCGGCCGCCAGACCACGGTGCCTTTCACGGCAGGGCGCACGGATGCTTCCCAGGAGCAGACGGATGTCGAGTCGTTCGGTTTCCTTGAACCGGTCGCCGATGGCTTTCGCAACTACCAGAAGGGGCACTACAAGGTGTCTGCCGAAGCGTTGCTGATCGACAAGGCGCAACTGCTGACATTGACCGCACCCGAAATGACGGTGCTGTTGGGCGGACTGCGGGTCTTGGGTCTAAATGTCGGGGAAAGCAAGCACGGGGTGTTCACCGAGCGCCCGGGAACCCTGACCAATGACTTCTTCAGGAACCTGCTGGACATGGGCGTTGAATGGAAGCCAGTCACCGGCACCCACGATACCTTTGAGGCGCATGACCGCAAGACCGGTGCCGTCAAGTGGACGGGCACCCGGGTCGACCTGGTGTTCGGTTCGCATGCCCAGTTGAGGGCGCTGTCCGAGGTCTATGGCAGTGCCGACGCCGAGGAAAAGTTCGTCGAGGACTTCGTGGCGGCCTGGACCAAGGTGATGAATCTGGATCGCTTTGAACTGGCCTGACACTGGCGCCTGACGTTTACAGGCCCACGCTGTGGGCCTGTTCGCTAGCGGCCTGGGCTTATCCAGGTTTCCAGGTCCGTTGCGGTCATGGGCTTTGCTATCAGGTAGCCCTGCGCTTCGGAACATCCCCACTGTATCAAGAGGTCGAGGATTTCCTGGTTTTCTACGCCTTCGGCAACGACTCGGTAGCCGAGCCCTTTCGCCAGGCCTATCAGGGTTTTAACCAACTGCTTGTCATTTTGATTGCTGCCCAGCCCGCTGATCAATGATTGATCCAGCTTGACGGTAGTGGCCGGCAGTTCCTTCAGGTACGCCCAGTTGCTGTAGCCCGTGCCGAAATCATCAACCGCGACCTCTATGCCAATCTGCCGAACGCGCTGCAGTTGCCGGATGACTTCCTCAGGGTTGGTCATCAACATGCTTTCGGTAAACTCAAGTTCAAAGTCGGCAGGGTCAAGGTCATGCCGGTGAAGCTCATGAATCATCGCGTCCACGAACTCGGAGCTTTCCAGATCGCTGACGGTAATGTTCATCGCTATTCGCAGGCGCACGCCTTGTGCTTTCCAGGCTGCGGCTTGCCGGATGATTGCGTTGAGCACCCATAATCCAACGGACGGTATCAACGCGGTTTTTTCGGCCAGGGGGATGAACTCGGCAGGGCTGATGGGGCCAAGCAACGGATGGGTCCAGCGTAGCAATGCCTCTACCGAATCACAGCTTCCCGAGGGCAGTTTGACTTTGGGCTGATACACCAGGCTGAACTGTTTGTCGCAGCTGACCGCTTCCGGCAATGAACTCAACAGCATGAACGCGCGTTGTTGAGCCGCATCAAACTGGGGTTCATAAAGAGACCAGCCCAGCTTGCGGTCACGCGCCTCATCTGCCGCACTCACCAGCAGGCGCAGCCAGTCTTGCTGGCCGGAGTGGTGAATGGGCAGCACGCCAATCCCGACTTGCATGAGGATGGGGATGCCGTGGCATTCAACAGGCTTTTTGAAGTCCTTGAGAATACTTTCGCAGATGTGCTCGGTGGTTTGATTCTCCTCAAGGATGAAGCCAAACCGCGTCGGGCTGATTTTGTAAAGCAGGCACTGCGCGGGTAACAGGTTTTGCAGGCGAGATTTGATCGCCAGAACCAGGTCTCCGGCAAAGCTGTAGCCCAGGGCCTTTACAATATCGTTGAGAAACTTTGGCGAGATAATGTCAACTGCGTACACATGGCACGCGTTTTCAAGCTTAAGCGCTTGACGTATATCTTCCTCAAGCCTGAGTCGATTGAATAGCCCCGTGGGTTGGTCTACGAAGTTGCGGGACCGCATGCCCTGTATGCGCATCATGACCAGCTCGGCAAAGTCGTTGAGCATTGCACTGTCACGCTCGCTCATGGGAGGGCGGGGGACAGTATCAATGATGCAGAGACTTCCCAGGGTAAAGCCATCCTCCGTGATCAATGGCGCGCCCGCGTAATAACGAATATGCGGCGGCCCCGTGACCAGGGGATTGTCTTTGAAGCGGGCATCCAGCGTTGCGTCCGACACCTCCAGCAGGGCGTTGTCCAGGGTAGAGTAGGCGCAAAAAGACACTTCTCGCGGTGTCTGCGTTTCTGTAATTCCCACCCGTGCCCTGAACCATTGCCGGTGTTTATCGACAATTGAAATCAGTGCGATGGGGGCGTTGTAATAGGCAGACGCCATCTCGACGATCTTTTCAAATACATCATCACTATCGCTGTCGGTTGGACAAAATTTCGCGACCTCTTTTAGCCGTTCAATTTCATTCGGCGGAATAGGAGCGCCTTCGCCCATGACAATCCTCAAAGTGGTTATGTTCGTACAACAAGGTATCAGACAGTGCCATCATTATGATGTTGTTTTTCTATTCATCAGATAGCTCAAGGGTATGGCGTCCGGGTGATCTCTTCCTGCGTATCTCCCTAATTCTTGCGCCCTGCGGATGAATGTACGCGCGGGGCAGCGAAGTGGATGCACGGCATTAAAAATTTTTCCGGCATTTCCGCGCTTCTAGTTCACCCGTGGCGCCGCCTTGATGGCCATGTACGCATCCTTGATGGGCTCAAAACCATATTTCTCTTCCAGCCGTTTAACGATGAAGTGCCCCCGCGCCATGTCCTGGTAGAAGTGGGTGAACAGTGCATTGATTGTCGCCCCGGTAAAGGCGCCCATCACGGGAACGGCCTGGGCTGCGAACTTGCTGGAAATGGTAAAGCCAAAACGTGTCGCGACTTTATCGATGAGGATCGCCAGCCATTTCCCGGCTTGGCCCGGGGACAAGCTGCTGATGGCCTTGGAGCCCTGCTTGGCGGCGATCCCCGCCAGCTCCTTGGACAGTTGTTGCATGGCCTGGGTGGTGAAGCTGCGGGTCATGTAGTAACCGGTCTCCGTTGCATCATCGGCCTGGCTGGTGCCACCCATGGCAAATACCTCGATGCAGGCTTGTTTGGTCGAAAAGTCGCCCAGGTCGAAACCCTCGCTGCGCGCCACGTCGGCGACCGCGCGCATCATGATGGTGGTGGAGATCGGCAGCTCGATAAACAGCGCCGCGAAACCGAAGGCCCCGCCGATGGCGCCCGAGGTGGCCGCAAAAGCCTTGTGCAGCCGGGTCGAGGCCGGTTTTCTCGGACTGTTGTCCAGGCTTTTCAGCGCCGCGCCGGCGGATGAATGCAGCGCTGCCGCCACCGCGCCATTGATCCGTTTGGAAACCACCCCCGGCAATGCCTTTACCGCGCTTTCAATCGGGGAGCCGATCATGCCGGACAGCCTGGCCGTCAGGGAGGGTGACTCCAGCAAACCGACGGCCCGCTTGAGATCCTGATAGTCCTCGGGATTGTCTCTGATGCTCACAGGCGTCTCCTTGAAATTTTTCCGGCTTTGATAAAACAAAGACCCGCGAAGAGGGCCATCGTGCCGTCACGCTTTACCCATTCTTTACCTGCGCGGGTGCTGCGTTCGCCGGCGGGTCGGTTAGGCTGCCAGTTACCTTGAACTGAACGGCGGTGTGAATCGAATGAACCTTCAACCTCGGTACTGGCTGGCGGTGAGCGCCCTGGTGGGCAGCCTGGGATTGATTGCGGGGTGTGCGGGCGATCCGCCAAACCCGAGGGCCGAATTCAGCGAGCGGGTCAACAAGGAACTGAGCACCGCGTATCAACCGTCCCATTATGAAACGTCCGGCTGGGGCGCGACCTGGCAGCTCGACAAGCAATCGGTGAACGTTGCGTGGCTGGCACCGGTGATCCATGAGCGCCTGCCGCTGATTATCTACTTGCCGGGTTTGGGTGAGCCGGCCTCGGGCGGGGTGGCGTGGCGCAAGGCTTGGGCGCAGGCCGGTTATGCGGTGCTGTCGGTTCAGGAGCCCGCCCATGATCAGTCGATCTTTGCCTCGCAGCAGGCGTTATATGGCGACTTTCGCGGGATGGCGAGCAGTCATTACTCCGCCGCCGCCCTGCGTGACAGGCTGTCGACCTTGCAGAAAGTCCTGGGCGAAGTTCGGGCACGGGCCGCCAAAGGCGACGCGCAACTGGCGGCCATCGACTGGAACCAGGTGGTGGTGGCCGGCTTTGATTTTGGCGCGCAGACCGCTGAGGCACTCGCCGGGGCGCTGGAGCCCGGGGCCACCCCGGGTGTCGGGATTCAACCCAAGGCGGTGTTGCTGCTCAGCCCTTATGTGGACGCCGATGCCCGGCCGGACGTGTTTGCCCGGATAACGGCGCCCGTGCTGTCGATGACCGGCCAGCAGGATGAAGACCCGTTCAACTGGGTCAGCTCTTACCGTCAGCGAGAGGTGTTGGGCGAGTCGGTGACAGCGGCGGGCAGTGTTCAGCTGGAGTTGAACAGTGCGACGCACAAGACCTTGTCCGGGAGCGAGCTGTTCAGCCGGCCGGCGAAAAGGACCGACAAGGGCAGTGCTTCGTCTGGCGACGCGCCCAAGGGGCGAGGGCACAAGCACGGCGCCAAACCTGGCGGCGGCGGCCCGATGGCGGGCGAACCGGCGCCGGACCCCAAGCAGGTGGCCGCGATTCAGGCCATGGGTGTGGCGTTCCTGGATAGCCGGGTCAAACACAATCCCGCCGCCACCGAATGGTTGCGACAGGGCGCGTCAACCTGGCTGGGTGAGGCGGGACGGTTGAAGTAATGGCGGCGGGCTTCCCCCCGCCAAGCGTGATGTATAAGTTTCTCAAACGTCATCAACCATCTTTTTCCGGCGTGATACGCTAGCCTTACTTTTGAATTGGCACTGGTCGTTCCCGCGTATACGGCGACAGTGAGGAGTGAACATGTCGAAAATTTCCCACCAGGATCTACGGCGCTCGTTTCGCGAGCTGCTGGCCTCCCAACACTGCTTTCACACCGCCTCGGTGTTCGACCCGATGTCCGCCAGGATCGCTGCAGACCTGGGCTTCGAAGTCGGCATCCTGGGAGGCTCGGTGGCGTCATTACAGGTCCTGGCTGCACCGGACTTCGCGCTGATTACCCTGAGTGAGTTCGTCGAGCAGGCCACCCGCATCGGCCGGGTGGCGCAGCTTCCGGTGATCGCCGACGCCGACCACGGCTACGGAAATGCACTGAACGTGATGCGCACCGTCCAGGAACTGGAGCGTGCTGGCGTCTCGGCGCTGACCATTGAAGATACCCTGCTGCCCGCGCAGTTCGGGCGCAAATCCACCGACCTCATCAGCACGGAAGAGGGCGTGGGCAAGGTCAAGGCGGCCCTGGAGGCCCGGGTCGATCCGCAGCTTTCGATCATCGCCCGGACCAACGCCGCCGTGCTGCCGGTGGAGGACGTTATCCATCGCACCAAGGCGTATCAAGAGGCTGGCGCAGACGGCATCTGCATGGTGGGTGTCCGTGACTTCGACCACCTTGAACAGATCGCCGAAGGCCTGACGGTGCCGTTGATGCTGGTGACCTACGCCAACCCGCATCTCAATGACAACGAACGCCTGGCCAAATTGGGTGTGCGGATTGTGGTTGCCGGGCACGGCGCGTACTTCGCCTCGATCAAGGCCACCTACGACAGCCTTCGCGAACAGCGCAATCTCACGCGCAGCACATCAAACCTGACCGCCAGCGAACTGACCCACACCTACACGTTCCCCGACACCTACGTGAGCTGGGCCAAAGAGTTCATGGATGTTCAAGAGTGACATGACCCTGCAGGAGCGAGCTTGATCGCTCCTGCAGAAGCTCTAAGCTAATTCCATAAAATTATTTATTTTATTTTTTATAGATCAATATCATCTAACTGAGTTGACCCTTGGAGAGCCGGAGTCCGCGCTGTTCAAGTCTTATCCGCTCAGGAATCTATAAAAATGAACACGCTGAAACTGGCCCGCAACCTCCTCTCGGCCGCGGGCCTCGCTGTCCTCTCCCTAAGCGCTCAATCCGCTGACCTCACCATCGGCTACATCAACGGCATCGACCCGATCAAACGCGCCATCGCCGATGGCGAATATGAAAAAGGTATCGGCCAGAAGATCGATTGGCGCAGATTCGACGCGGGCCCGGCCGTCCTGGCCGCCATGGCTTCCGGTGATGTGCAGATCGGCAACCTGGGTTCCAGCCCGTTGGCCGCGGCGGCTTCGCGAAACATGCCGCTGGTGGCGTTCATTGTCAGCGCGCAGATTCGCAGTTCCGAGGCCCTGGTGGTTCGCGACGGCAGCGGGATCAAGACCCCTGATGACCTGATCGGCAAAACCATCGCCGTGCCCTTTGTGTCGACCTCCCATTACAGCCTGCTGGGCGCGCTGAAGCACTGGAACCTGGACCCGCGCAAAGTCAACATCGTCAACCTGACACCGGCACAAATCACCGCCGCCTGGGCCCGCGGCGATATCGACGGGGCGTTTACCTGGTCGCCTGCCCTGGGTGAAATCCGTAAGACCGGAAAGATCCTCACGGATGCTGCCGAAGTTTCCAACTGGGGCGCCCCGACCTTTGAGGTGTGGGTAGCGCGCAAGGATTTCGCTGAAAAGAATCCGCAGGTCGTTGCCGATTTTGCCAGGGTCAGCCTGGCGGCGATTGCCGATTACGCCGCGCATAAAAAAGACTGGACCGCTGATTCTGCCCCCGTGAAGAGCATCGCCCGGCTCACAGGCGCCAACGCTGCGGACATTCCCGAGCTGCTCGAAGGCTCGTCGTTCCCGACGGCCGCCGAACAAAAAAGCGCGCAATACCTCGCCGGTGGCACCGCCAGGGAAATCGGCAAGACCGCCGAATTTCTGAAAGAGCAGGGAAAAATCGAAAAGGTCCTGCCTGACTATTCCGCCTTCGTCAGCGACAAGTTCATCGGAGAATAATCATGGGCCTGACGCTTCATCCCCTTGGCCCTACCATCGGCGCCGAGGTTGAGGGGCTGGATATGGCCCTGCCTCTGACGGATCAACAGCACGACTGGGTGGAGCAAGCACTGCTGCAGCACCAGGTGTTGTTCTTCCGTAACCAGGCCATTACCCCCGGGCAGCACGTGGCATTTGCCGCGCGGTTTGGTGATTTGCACCGGCATCCGATTTACCCGCACGTTGACCGGCACCCGGAACTGCTGCTGATCGACACCGCCGTGACCGATGTCCGCGACAACGCCATCTGGCACACCGATGTGACCTTCCTCGCCGCACCGGCGATGGGCTCCGTGTTGGCGGCCAGGCAAGTGCCTGCGTTCGGCGGGGATACGTTGTGGGCCAATGGCGTGGCTGCGTTTGAAGGGTTATCGGCCCCCGTCAGGCAACTGCTCGACGGCCTGACCGCCACCCACGAATTGACCAAATCATTTCCCACCGAGCGCTTCGGCAGCACGCCCGAAGCATTGGCGCGCTACGAAAAAGCCCGGAAGGATCACCCGCCGCTGTCACACCCGGTGGTCAGGACGCATCCTGCCACCGGGCGCAAGGCGTTGTTTGTGAATGAAGGCTTTACCACGCGGATCAATGAGCTTGAGGCGGCGGAAAGTGATGCGTTGTTGCGGTTATTGTTCAGCCACGTGAGCCGTCCGGAATTCACCGTGCGTTGGCGATGGAAGGAGAATGATGTAGCGTTCTGGGATAACCGCATTACCCAGCATTACGCGATTGATGATTACCGACCGCAAAGGCGGGTGATGCACCGCGCGACGATTTTGGGTGACGTGCCTTTTTGATGGAGGATCGGTCGATGGACTTGCCCTTGGTGATCAACCCTGACGACTATCTGGAAACCGAGTTCGGCAGGGAATTCACGCCTGAACGAAATCGACAGGCATGGCAGCTCGCGTATGCGCGGTTGAGGCACGAGCTGTCACAGGCGGCAAAGGGCACTCATGTGTACGTGGTCATGGGCGTGCAGGGGGCGGGCAAGTCTCGCTGGGTGGCGGAAAACCTTGAGCGATTGGGGCACGGCGCAATCGTCTTCGATGCAGCTTTGCCGGCGCGGCGTCATCGGCAGGAGCTGCTGTCCATCGCGAGGGACTATGCAGTCCCGGTGATCGGCATCCTGGTGAGCGCACCGCTGGAGCTGGCGTTATCGCGAAATGCCCAACGCAATGCCGACAAAAAGGTGCCGGAGGACGCGCTGAAAAGCGTGTTCAGCATGCTCGAGCCACCCAGTGAAGACGAAGGATTCGTGTGGGTGCAAACCATTGAACAGCAGGCGCCGCTGCCCACAACCCTGCAAACTGACCGGATGACCCTGGTTGCGCCCGACGTGGCGCTCGCTGAAAAACTCGCCGATGCCTTGAACGCCAGCTACGCACTGCACCGCCGGTTTCTCGTATGGAGCAAGCCGCACTGGACGCGGGAGGACACGCAGGAAAGCCTGCAGCGCGCGGCAAAAGACTTCGATGCGCCTGTCGGGGAGAAACGGTATTTCCTGTTATCTCGCGACGAGCCCCAGGCATTGGTGGGCTGTATCGGCCTGCTGCCGCTGGCCGATGAGATTCACAGCTACGAAGTTGGCTATTGGGGCAATCAGGCACACGCCGGTCATGGGCTGATGAGGGAGGCATTGACCGCTCTGGTTTCGCAGTTGAGCGGGCACACACTGCGCCTGACCACTTCTTCGGCGAACATATCCAGTCAACGACTGGCTGAGGCAACGGGGTTTGAATGGGTGGAAACCCTTCAAGGCGCGCGGCGCTGCGAGTACTTCGGCGTACGCGATACGCTGGTTTACCGCCGGACCGCGCGCTGACACTAAAGGTACTCACACTCCCCACGCAGCAGCGAAAGCTGAACCAGGTCTTGATGAGCTGCGTTCCAGTAACCCGCCTGCCTCAACGTTCCTTCACGCACGAACCCGGCTTTCTCAAGCAGGTTCAGTGACCGAGCGTTGTCAGGATGAACCAGCGCCTCGATCCTGTTGAGTTCCATGTGCTGGAACGCCCATCGAAGGGCGGCGTAAACCGCCTCCTTCATGAGCCCCTGTCCCTGTGCCGATTGCGCCATCTCAAACCCGATGGCGCAACTGCGCCACGCACGATTCCATTTGAAGAAACCACAGGTGCCGATCAGCGCTGCCGTGGCTATGTCCTCAATCCCCCAGCGAATCCCCGGATTGGGTGAGGTGCGCCAACTGGCAAACAGCTCGATCAGTTGCTCCGCTTGATGAGGCTCGGTGATTGGGTCGGCACCGAACCACTTCATTGCTTCAGCGTCGCTATGAATCGCAAACAACCCCACCGCATCCTCCTGTGTAAGCTCTCTGAGGGTCAGGCGTTCGGTTTTGAGCGTCGGAAAATCGGACACTGCGGGCGTCACCTTTTAGAAAAACGATTCGCTAAGGTGTGTCGTGCGGAATAAAAAATCAATCTGTTCAGTGGTGACGCAGGGCGTCACGGGATACGAACACACGCTCCTGATCAACTGAGATCAACTGAGATCAACTGTGGGAGCTGTCGAGCCCCAGCGAGGCTGCGATGCAGGCGCCGCGGTCTGGCAGGTACGGCGCGATGATCCCATCGCAGCCTCGCTGGGGCTCGACAGCTCCCACATTGGTCTCAGCACTCACTCCTCGCGTTTGACCACCAACGTCAAGATGTCATAACTGGCCACCAGCTCACCCAGCTGGTTGGTCACCTCCACATCCCACGCCACCACGCCTTGCGGAATGCCCTGGGGGCTCTTCTTGCCCTGGTCGATCTTGCGCTTGCAGGTCAGCCGCGCCTGGATGGTGTCGCCAATGCCCACCGGGTTGATAAACCGCAGGGTGTCCAGCCCGTAGTTCGCCAGCACCGGCCCCGGTGCCGGGGACACAAACAGCCCGGCCGCCGCCGACAGCACAAAGTAACCATGGGCAATGCGTTTGCCGAATTGCGATTCCTTGGCGGCGATGTCATCGAAGTGCATGTAGAAGTGATCGCCCGACAGGCAGCCGAAGTTCACCAGGTCGGCCTCGGTGACGGTGCGGCGGTGGGTCAGCAGCGATTCGCCAATCTGCAGGTCCTGGAAGAAGCGGCGGAACGGGTGCACTTCGGTCTCGATGACCTTGGCGCCGCGTACGTACTCGCCGGTGACCGCCGCCAGCATGGTCGGTGAGCCCTGTACCGCTGCGCGTTGCAGGTAGTGTTTCACGGCGCGCAAGCCGCCGAGTTCTTCGCCGCCACCGGCGCGGCCCGGGCCGCCGTGCTTGAGTTGCGGCAGGGGCGAGCCGTGGCCGGTGGATTCGGCGGCGGATTCGCGGTCGAGTACCAGCAGGCGGCCGTGCCATGCAGCAGCCACCGGGATGGCTTTGGCAGCGATCTGCGGGTCTTTGGTGATCAGGCTCGCGACGAGGCTGCCTTTGCCGCGTGCGGCCAGGGCCAGGGCTTCGTCGAGGTCGTCGTAGGCCATCAGCGTGCTGACCGGGCCGAAGGCCTCGATGTCGTGGGCGCCGCCTTCCGCATGCGGGTCGCGGGCTTGCAGCAGGGTCGGGGCGAAGAACGCGCCCTGGCTGACGTTTTCACCGCGGGGTTCAAAGCCGTCGCGGGCGCCGAACAGCATATCGCTGCTCTGCAGCAGGCTTTCCAGGCGTTCGGCCACGTCTTTCTGCTGGTCGTGGGAGGCCAGTGCGCCCATGCGCACGCCTTCCACCGACGGGTCGCCCACCACGACTTTTTTCAGGCGGTCCCGCAGGCGGGTGGCGACGGCGTCGATATGTTTGGCCGGCACGATGGCGCGGCGAATGGCGGTGCATTTCTGCCCGGCCTTGGTGGTCATTTCCCGGGCGACTTCCTTGATGAACAGCTCGAACTCTTCGTCGTCCGGGCTTACGTCCGGGGCGAGGATCGCGCAGTTCAGCGAGTCGGCCTCGGCGTTGAACGGCACCGAGTTGCGGATCAGGTTCGGGTTGACCCGCAGCTTGGCGGCGGTGTCGGCGGAGCCGGTGAAGGTCACCACGTCCTGGCCTTGCAGGCGGTCGAGCAGGTCGCCGGTGCTGCCGATCACCAGTTGCAGGCTGCCGGGTGGCAGCAGGCCGGATTCGTCCATCAGGCGCACCACGGCTTCGGTCAGGTAGCTGGTGGCGCTGGCCGGCTTGACGATGCATGGCATGCCCGCCAGGAAACTCGGGGCGAATTTTTCCAGCATGCCCCAGATCGGGAAGTTGAACGCGTTGATGTGCACCACCAGGCCGCCACGAGGCACCAGGATATGGGTGCCGGCAAAGCTGCCGAGCTTGCTCAGCTGCATCGCCGGGCCTTCGTGGACGATATTGCCCGACGGCAATTCCCGCGAGCCCAGGCTGGCGTAGGTGAACAGCGTGCTGTTGCCGCCTTCGATATCGATCCAGCTGTCGGCACGGGTCGCGCCGCTGTGGTGGGAGAGGGCGTAGAGCTGTTCCTTGCGCTCGCTCAGGTACAGCGCGATGGCCTTGAGGCGCTGGGCCCGCTGCTGGAAATCCAGGGCCATCAGCCCCGCTGACACCCTGGAGGCGCCCGTGTTCGATGGCTTCGGCGAAGTCCGGGCGCTCCTCGTGAGTGCGTGCCAGCTCGTGGCCGTCAATGGCGCTGCGCAGCACCTGGGCGCCGTGTTGGCCGATCCAGCGGCCAGCGATAAAACTTTGCAGGGTAGGGGCGTGAGACATCACGATTCCTCCGGGTTGGAAAATGAGAGTTAGTGTTTGCTGGCGCCTGCGGCACCAATGCCGGTCATGGAGCGAATGAACTGCGCCAGGTAACGCCCGCGTTCAACGGCAGCGCGGGGCGAGCGGTCGGTGACGGAAAAGACCCAGGCGCTGAAAAACGCCAGGCTCATGGAAAACAGGGCAGGGTTGGAATAGGGGAACAGCGCCTTGTCGTAATGCAGTACGTTGACCCACACCGCCGGGCTCAGCACCAGCAGCACGATGGCCGAGACCAGTCCCGCCAGGCTGCCGGTCACCGCGCCACGGGTGGTCAGGCCCTTCCAGTACATCGAGAGGAACAGCACCGGGAAATTCACCGAGGCGGCGATTGCCAGTACCAGGCCGGACAGGAACGCAATGTTCTGCGACTCAAACAGCAGGCCGAGGATGATCGCCAGCACGCCGATGCACAGCGTGGCGATGCGCGACACGCGGATTTCCTGCTGCTCGCTGGCCTGGCCCTTGCGGATCACGCAGGCATACAGGTCGTGGGACACCGCCGACGCGCCGGACAACGCCAGCCCGGCGACCACGGCCAGGATGGTCGCGAAGGCCACCGCCGAAATGAACCCGAGGAACAGGTTGCCGCCCACGGCCTGTGCCAGGTGCACGGCGATCATGTTGCCGCCGCCGATGATCGCGCCGTTGGCATCCCGGAAGCTTGGGTCAGTACCCACCATGACGATGGCGCCGAAGCCGACGATGATCAGCAGCAGGTAGAAGTAGCCAATGAAACCGGTGGCGTAGAACACGCTCTTGCGCGCTTCCTTGGCGTCGCTGACGGTAAAGAAGCGCATCAGGATATGCGGCAACCCGGCGGTGCCGAACATCATGCCCAGCCCCAGGGAAATCGCATCGATCGGGTTCGACAGCAAGCCCCCCGGCGCCATGATCGCGCTGCCCTTGGCGTGCACGGCGGTGGCCCCGGCGAACATCGCCTCGGTGCTGAAACCAAAGTGCTTGAGCACCATGAACGCCATGAAGGTGGTGCCGAACAGCAACATCACCGCCTTGATGATCTGCACCCAGGTGGTGGCGAGCATGCCGCCGAAGGTCACGTAAAACACCATCAGCACGCCCACCAGCATCACCGCGTACAGGTAGTCGATGCCGAACAGCAGCTCGATCAGCTTGCCGGCGCCCACCATCTGCGCCACCAGGTACATCAGCGCCACGGTCAGGGTGCCGAAGGCCGAGGTCAGGCGCACCGGGGTCTGCTCCAGGCGGTAGGACACCACATCGGCAAACGTGTACTTGCCCAGGTTGCGCAGGCGCTCGGCGATCAGGAACAGGATGATCGGCCAGCCGGCCAACACGCCCAGGGCGTAGAGCAGGCCGTCATAACCGTTGAGGAACATCATCGCCGAGATGCCGAGGAATGACGCCGCCGAGATCATGTCGCCGGCAATCGCCAGGCCATTCTGGAAGCCGCTCATGCCGCCGCCGGCGGTGTAGAAGTCGCTGGCGGAACGGGTGCGCAGGGCGGCCCAGCGAGTCACGCCGAGGGTGAACAGCACGAACACCAGGAACATGCCGATGGCGTTCCAGTTCAGTGGCCGGGATGCGCCGTCGGCGGCGACTGCAAGGTCCGTGGCCAATGCCAGGGGCAGAAGAAACCACGCTACCAGCCGGCTCATGCTGTGCACTCCTGCTTGAGCTTGTCGTTCAGCGGGTCGATCACATGGTTGGCGCGGTACACATAAAAGCCGGTCAGCGCGAACGCCAGCAGCACAATCACCACACCCACCAGCATGCCCACGGTGGTCACGCCGCCGCTCAACGACTGCCCGAGGGTAGCCGGGGAGAACGCCACCAACAGCACAAACCCGAAATAGATCACCAGCATGATCAGCGACAGCGACCAGTACAGGTTCTGTTTGCGGCGTACCAACTGGATGAAATCGGGATGTCGACGGATGCGCTCGATATCGTCGGGGGTCATGGTGGTGTGCTCCTTTTTATTGTTGTTGTGGTTAAACCTGCGTCCTGTAGGAGCGAGCTTGCTCGCGAAAAAACCTGAGGGCGCCGCGTTGATTCAGGCTACCCGCGTCATCGTTAACGATCTTCGCGAGCAAGCTCGCTCCTACAGGGGAGCGGTGTGTCCTTAAAGCTGATCGAAATCCAGTACCACCTTGTCGCTGACCGGGAATGCCTGGCACGACAGCACATAGCCGGCGGCCACTTCGTAGTCTTCGAGGGCGTGGTTGCTGTCCATCTCCACTTCGCCTTCGATGACTTTGCATTTGCAGGTGGAGCACACGCCGGCCTTGCACGAATACGGCAGCTCGGCGCCCTGGGCATTGCCCGCGTCGAGGATGCTCTGAGTGTTGCGGGGCAGGTCGAAGGCGAGGGCGCGGCCATCGCTGATCACCGTGATCTGGCTGACCGCCGCATCCACTTGCCGCGCCGCTTCGCGGGCCTCGCGCTTGTGCTGGCTGCCGGCGGCGGCGAACAGTTCGAAATGGATGCGCTCCGGCGCCATGCCCTTGGCCTTGAGGCTGTCGCGCACGGTCTCGGTCATCTCCTGCGGGCCGCAGATAAAGGCCGCGTCGAGGGCTTTTACGTCGAGCCAGCGGGAGAACAGTTGCTCGCACTTCTCGGCATTGATGCGGCCGTTGTAGAGGTCGACATCCTGCTGCTCGCGGCTGAACACGAAGATCAGGTTCAGGCGCTGCAGGTAGCGGTTCTTCAGGTCTTCGAGCTGTTCGCGAAACAGCGCGCCGGAGCTGGAACGGTTGCCGTACAGCAGCGTCACGCGACTATGGGGCTCGGTTTGCAGGGTGGTCTTGATGATCGACAGGATCGGCGTGATACCGCTGCCGGCCGCCACTGCCAGGTAATGGCCGTGGCGAGCCGGATCAAGGTCCACATGAAAATGCCCGGCGGGCGGCATCACTTCCAGGCTGTGCCCGGCCTTGAGCTGTTCATTGGCAAAGGCGGAGAACCGTCCACCGGCCACGCGCTTGATGGCGATGCGCAGTTCACCGTCATTGACCCCGGTGCAGATCGAATAGGAACGGCGCACTTCCTCGCCATCCAGCTGGGTGCGCATCACCAGGTGCTGGCCCTGGGTGAAGTGGAAGCTGTCTTGCAGGTGCTGCGGAATCTCGAAGGCGATGGACACCGCGTCACGGGTCTCGTTGCGCACATCCTTGATGGTCAGGCTGTGAAATTTGCTCATTGTTGTTCTCCAACCAAGCGGGCCGCTGGCCCCTCAGATGCACTTGAAATAGTCGAACGGTTCCAGGCAATCGCGGCAGCGGTGCAGCGCCTTGCAGGCGGTGGAGCCGAATTCGCTGAGCACTTCGGTGTGGGTGCTGCCGCATTGCGGGCAGGCAATCACCGGGCTTTCTCCCAGCAGGCTGCGTTTGCTGCTACTGCCTTGGGGCGGTGCGATGCCGTAGGCCCGCAGGCGTTCGCGGCCGCTGCTGGTGATCCAGTCGGTGGTCCAGGCCGGGGTCAGCTTGCGTTCCAGTTGCGGCGCGCGGAAACCTGCCAGCTCCAATGCATCGCGGATATCGCCCTCGATCACTTCGGTGGCGGGGCAGCCGGAGTAGGTCGGCGTGACCACCACATGCAAGTGGCCGGCCTGCCAGTCCAGGTCGCGCACTATGCCCAGGTCGACCACGCTCACTACCGGCACTTCCGGGTCCATGACCTGCGCCAGGGTGGCCCACGCGGCAGCCAGGTCGGTGGGTTGCGCCGGGCGTGCGCCCTGGTCGCTGGCGATCAGCTCACCAGGTTGCATCGGGGTACGCTCGGGGCAAAAACTGCATTTCCGCCAACAAAATTCCCAGGTGCTCGCTGTGCAAACCGCGGCGTGCATCCAGGTAGAAATAGCTCGCAGCAGGCGGCAGGGGCAGGGTGGCGCTGGTAAAGATTTCGCTGACCTGGGTCTGCCACGCTGCGGCAACCTGAGCGGCGTCCGGCGTAATGCCGGCGGCGTGCAGGCGCTGTTCACTGTCGTCGGCGCTGGTCAGTTCCACGGTGAACCGCCACAGCTCGGGGATCGCCGCGAGCATGCGTTTATGGCTTTCCTCGGTGCCGTCTCCCAGGCGCTCCACCCACTCGCCGGAGCGGCGCAGGTGATAGGTGACTTCCTTCACCGCCTTGGCCGCGATGCCGGCGATGCGTTCGTCGCTGGATTGGGCCAGGCCGCTCAACACCGGCAAGTGCCAGGCGTCATACAGGAATTGCTTGAGGATGGTCACCGCGTAGTCGCCGTTGGGTTGTTCCACCAGCAGCAGGTTGCGATAGGCCCGCTCATCCCGGCGGAAGGCCAGGTGATCGGCGTCGCGCCCGTCGTCCAGCAGCTCGGCGGCGTATTCCAGCCAGTTGCGCGCCTGGCCTACCAGGTCGAGGCCGACGTTCATCAGCGCCAGTTCTTCTTCCAGTGCCGGCGCATGGCCGCACCACTGGCACAGGCGCTGGCCCTGGATCAGGGCGCTGTCGCCGAGGCGCAGCAGGTATTCGATCAGATCGGTTTCAGGGTTCATGGTCGACCTCACATATGCCCGACTTCGGCCGGCAACTCGTAGAAGCTGGCGTGGCGGTAGACCTTGTCATCGGCCGGATCGAACAGCGGGTCTTTCTCGTCCGGCGACGAGGCGGTGATCAGCGCGGAAGGCACTACCCACAGGCTCACGCCTTCACTGCGGCGGGTGTACAGCTCCCGGGCATTCTCGATGGCCATGGTGGTGTCGGCGGCATGCACGCTGCCCACATGCTTGTGATTCAGGCCGTGCTTGCTGCGCACGAAGACTTCAAACAGGGTCCATTCAGACATAACGGTGACTCCACATCAGGTGGCCGATCAGGCGGCGTTCTTGTTCTGTTTTTTTCGGGCGTGGGCGACGGCGGCTTCGCGTACCCAGGCACCGTCTTCAATCGCCTTGCGGCGGGTGGCGACGCGTTCCTGGTTGCACGGGCCGTTGCCCTTGAGCACTTCGTAGAACTCGCTCCACTGGATCTCGCCGAAATCGTAATGGCCGCGTTCGGCGTTCCACTTCAGGTCCGGGTCGGGGCAGGTGCAGCCCAGCAGCTCCAGCTGCGGGATGGTCTGGTCGATGAAGCGCTGGCGCAGTTCGTCGTTGCTCTGGCGCTTGATTTTCCAGGCCATGGATTGGGCGCTGTTGGGGGAGTGTTCGTCGCTGGGGCCGAACATCATCAGCGATGGCCACCAGAGGCGGTTGATCGCGTCCTGGACCATGTCTTTTTGCGCCTGGGTGCCCTGGCGCATCATGGTCAGCAGCAGTTCGTAGCCCTGGCGCTGGTGAAAGCTTTCTTCCTTGCAGATGCGCACCATGGCCCGGGAGTAGGGGCCGTAGGAGGTGCGCTGCAGTACCACCTGGTTGACGATGGCGGCGCCGTCTACCAGCCAGCCTACTGCGCCCATGTCGGCCCAGTTCAGGGTGGGGTAGTTGAAGATGCTGGAGTACTTGGCCTTGCCGCTGTGGAGCTTGGCGATTTCTTCGTCGCGGTCGGCGCCCAGGGTTTCCATGGCGCTGTAGAGGTACAGGCCGTGGCCGGCTTCGTCCTGGATCTTGGCCATCAGTTGCAGCTTGCGTTTGAGGGTGGGGGCGCGGGTGACCCAGTTGCCCTCGGGCAGCATGCCGACGATTTCCGAGTGGGCGTGTTGGGAGATCTGGCGGATCAGGGTTTGACGGTAGGCGTCGGGCATCCAGTTCTTGGCTTCGATCTTGATTTCGGCGTCGATTTTTTCCTGGAAAGCGCGTTCCTGGTCGGACATCTCGGAGAGGTCCTTGATGCGCTTTACTCCGGTTTCTACAAGCTGTGCGTACATGGGGGGGCTCCCGCCTTGTGTTTTGTCGTAGGCATGGAGGACTTTATAAGCGATACGGAAATTAATATCAAACACAAAATATGGTGTCGTTATTTGATTTTGTATCGCTTTGCGGGAAGGGAGCAGATATCTGTCGCTACGGTAACGGCGGCATAGGGTTCCCGGTCATCGTGGTAAGCAGGGCCAGCAGGCAAAAAACAGGGCCGCTTTATGTGGGAGCGGGCTTGCTCGCGAAGAACCTGAGTGCGCCGCGTTGAATCAGGATGCCCGCGTCATCGTTAACGACCTTCGCGAGCAAGCCCGCTCCCACATTTGAACCGTGTGCGCCTTTGATTTTGCTGGTGCTCTACCCCCACCCCAAAAAACGAGCAAAAAAAAGCCCCGCAAATGCGGGGCCAAAAAGGTGCAGCAGTCATGCCTTAGGGCGACGATCCATCACATGGCAAGCCTTGCCCTCAGACCGCTTGATCGAATGCAGCGGCTGCAAAACGATGCGCGAGCTGATCCCGATATACGTCTTGATGTGCCTGCTCAGTTCGCTGGAGACGGCTTTCTGTTGTTCATCATTGAGGTGCTGATGCTCAGCCTTGAGCTCCACATGCACATCCACACTGTCCAGGTTGCCATTACGATACAGATGTATCTCATAACACTCTGAAAGCTGTTTTATTTTAAGCACCTGCTCCTCGATCTGCGTGGGAAACACATTAACCCCGCGAATGATCAGCATGTCATCACTGCGCCCGGTGATCTTGTCGATCCGCCGCATCGGCCGCGCAGTCCCCGGCAGCAACCGCGTCAAATCCCGGGTGCGGTAGCGAATCATCGGCAGCGCCTCCTTGCTCAAGGAGGTAAACACCAGTTCTCCCATCTGCCCGTCCGGCAGCACCTCACCCGTCACCGGGTCGATGATCTCCGGGTAGAAGTGATCCTCCCAAATGGTCGGGCCATCTTTGGTTTCCGCACACTCCATGGCCACCCCAGGCCCCATGATTTCCGACAGCCCGTAAATATCCAGCGCCGTAATCCCCAGTCGCGCCTCGATTGCACTGCGCAGCTCGGCAGTCCACGGCTCGGCCCCAAAGATCCCCAGTCGCAACGCCAGCTTCTGTGGATCAATGCCCTGGCGCTCGATTTCATCGGCAATGTTCAGCATGTACGAGGGCGTGACCATGATGATGTCCGGCTGGAAATCCTTGATCAGTTGCACCTGTTTTTCCGTCTGCCCGCCGGACATCGGAATCACCGTACAACCCAGGCGTTCCGCGCCGTAGTGGGCACCAAGGCCGCCGGTGAACAGCCCGTAGCCATAGGAAATATGCACTTTGTCGCCACGCCGCCCACCGGCCGCGCGGATCGAGCGGGCCACCACATTGGCCCAGGTGTCGATGTCGTTCTGGGTGTAACCCACCACCGTCGGCTTGCCGGTGGTGCCGCTGGAAGCGTGCAGGCGCACCACCTCGTTCATCGGCACGGCAAACATGCCGTAGGGGTAACTGTCCCGCAGGTCGCCCTTGGTGGTGAACGGGAACCTGGCCAGGTCGTCCAGGGACTTGATGTCATCCGGGTGCACCCCCAGCGCGTCGAAGCGCTGACGGTACAGCGGCACATTCTGGTAGGCGTGGCGCAGGCTCCAGCGCAGGCGCTCCAGTTGATGGGCGCGCAGTTCGTCGACGCTGGCGGTTTCCAGCGGGTCCAGCACAGGGTTAAGCACGGCGTTTGGAATAGGCATGTTCATGAGTTCACTCGAATTATTTTTGTGTATCAGCCCACCGCACACCGTGGGCTTTGAGTGCATGCCCCAAGGATACCGCTAGGCTCCCCGGGAATCGCGAATCTTTAGTCGGACAGGCGCTCGATGATCAGCGCGATGCCTTGGCCCACGCCGATGCACATGGTGCACAGGGCGTAGCGGCCGCCACGTTCCTCCAATTCATGCAGGGCGGTAGTTACCAGCCGTGCGCCGCTCATCCCCAGTGGATGGCCGAGGGCGATGGCGCCGCCGTTGGGGTTCACCCGTGGGTCGTTGTCCCCCAGGCCCAGCTCGCGCAGCACCGCCAGGCCCTGGGCGGCGAAGGCTTCGTTGAGCTCGATCACGTCCATGTCCGCCAGGCTCAGGTTGGCCAGTTCCAGCACCTTGCGGGTCGCCGGCACCGGGCCGATGCCCATGATGCGCGGTTCCACGCCGGCGGTGGCCATCGCCACCACCCGGCCGCGGGCGACCAGGCCGTGACGCTTGGCAACTTCCGCGCTGGCCAGCAGCAGGGCGCAGGCGCCGTCGTTGACCCCGGATGCATTGCCGGCGGTGATGCTGCCACCCTCGCGGAATGGCGTGCCAAGTTTCTGCAGTTGCTCAAGGGTGGTGTCGCCGCGGGGGTGTTCGTCGTGTTCCACCACCTTGGCCGGGCCTTTGCGCTGGGGGATTTCCACCGCGACGATTTCCCTGGCCAGGCGCCCGCTGGCCTGGGCGGCGGCTGCACGTTGCTGGCTGCGCAGGGCAAACGCGTCCTGGTCTGCGCGGGAGATATTGAACTGCTCGGCGACGTTTTCAGCGGTCTCCGGCATCGAGTCGATCCCGTAGGCCTTTTTCATCAGCGGGTTGACGAAGCGCCAGCCAATGGTGGTGTCGTATAGCTGCGCATCGCGGGAAAACGCCTGTTCGGCCTTGCCCATTACCAGCGGCGCCCGGGACATCGATTCCACGCCGCCCACCAGCATCAAGCCAGCCTCGCCACAGCGAATCGCCCGGGCCGCGCTGCCGATGGCGTCCAGCCCCGAGCCGCACAAACGGTTGAGGGTGGTGCCCGGCACGCTCACCGGCAGCCCGGCCAGCAGCGCCGACATGCGCGCCACGTTGCGGTTGTCTTCGCCGGCCTGGTTGGCGCAGCCGTAGATCACATCGTCGACGCTGCTCCAGTCCACTTGCGGGTGGCGGCGCAGCAGTTCGCGCAGCGGCACCGCTCCGAGGTCGTCGGCGCGCACGCTGCTCAAGGCGCCGGCGTAGCGGCCGATCGGGGTGCGGACTGCGTCGATGATCAAGGCGTCATTCATTCGGATTCTCCTGCGCCAGCACCGTGCCGCGCACTTTGTAGGATTTGCCATGGAACAGCGCAATCAGCTGGCCCAGTTGGTTTTCGATACGGACGTCGTAGTTGCCGGTGCGACCCGAGCGGCTTTGCTCGCGGCAATCGGCACTCAAGGTGTCGCCCAGGTGGGCCGGGGCGATGTAGTCGATGCTGCAGCCCAGTGCCACGGTGGCGTCGTTGTAGCTGTTGCAGGCCAGGGCGAATGCCGAGTCCGCCAGCGCAAACAGGTAGCCGCCGTGGCAGGTGCCGTGGCCCTGGATCATGTCGGCGCGCACGCTCATGCCCAGTCGTGCGCAACCCGGCGCCACCGAGAGCAGGCGCATGCCCATGCCCTGGCTGGCGGCATCGCGGCTGAACATGGCCTGGGCGCACTGGTTGGCCAGGTTCATGGCTTCATGGTTGGTCATGTGGTGCGCTCCTTTCAGCGGCCCTTGAAGCTTGGGCTGCGTTTTTCCATGAAGGCGGCGACGCCTTCGCGGTAATCCTCGCTGCGCCCGGCCAGGCGTTGCAGGTCGCGCTCCAGCTCCAGCTGTTGGTCAAAGCTGTTGCTCAGGCTGGCGTTCAGGCTGCGCTTGATCAGCGCCAGGCCGTAGGTCGGTTGCGTGGCCAGGTGGCGGGCCAGGGTCAGGGCTTCGTTGCGCAATTCGGCGTCGTCCACGCAGCGGTAGATCAGGCCCCATTGCTCGGCCTGCTCGGCGCTCAGGCGGTTGCCCAGCAGGGCCAGCGCCTTGGCGCGGGCCATGCCCACCAGGCGCGGCAGGGTCCAGGTGCCGCCGGAATCGGGGATCAGGCCGATCTTGCAGAAGGCTTGGATGAAGTTCGCCGAGCGTGCTGCCAGCACCAGGTCGCAGGCCAGCGGGATGTTCGCGCCGGCACCGGCCGCCACGCCGTTGACCGCGCAGATCACCGGCAAAGGCAGGTCGCGCAGTTGGCGGATCAGCGGGTTGTAGAACTTCTCGATGGATTCGCCCAGGTCCGGCACCGCGCTGCCGGGTGCCACGTTGCGGTCGCTGAGGTCTTGCCCGGCGCAAAAGCCGCGGCCTTCACCGGTCAGCAGCAGCACGCGCACGTCGGGGTTTTCCTGGACTTGCTTCAACGCCTGCTGGACTTCGCCGTGCATCTGCGTGTTGAAGCTGTTGAGCTGGTCGGGGCGATTGAGGCTGAGCAGGGCGACGCCGGCCTCGATGGAAAACAGGATGTGTTCGAAGTTCATGGTCGTGAGGCCCTCACGGTGCACGCTCGGCGGTCAGCCGGCTCATTATTGGATCGGCGTGGTCAGCCGGTTTTGCCGGAGTATAGCTTTAACGTGATACATAAATGCAACGATAAAATTGATTTGGTGTGTCTTGTTTTGAGTTTGATGAAAATGAACTGCTCGCTGTGCTGGTCGGTAAATACCTGATAAATCCCCTATTTTATTGGCTTTACGTCGATTATCAGCGGCACCGTATCAAGCCACGGCGACACCTGATTCAAGCGATACGCTTTTTCAGCTTTGTGCTTGTAAAAATGATGTGATACAAAATAAGCCAAGATCGGCATCGCTTTGCGAATACGCCATAAAAGGAATCCCCATGACTTGCTACAGCCTCGACGGCCTGACCCCGGTGGTCGACCCCACGGCCTACGTCCATCCCTCGGCGGTACTGATCGGCGACGTGATCATCGGCCCCCATTGCTATGTAGGGCCGCTGGCGAGTTTGCGCGGCGACTTCGGGCGCATCGTCCTCGAAGAAGGCGCCAACCTGCAGGACACCTGTGTGATGCACGGCTTCCCGGACAGCGATACGGTGGTCGAGCGCAACGGCCATATCGGCCACGGCGCCGTGCTGCACGGTTGCCGGATCGGCACCGATGCGCTGGTGGGCATGAATGCGGTGGTGATGGACAACGCCCGTATCGGCGCTCGCTCGTTCGTCTCGGCGGCGGCGTTCGTCAAAGCCGGTTTCGAGTGCCCTGAGCAGTCGTTGGTGATGGGCGCGCCGGCCAGCGTCAAGCGCAGCCTCAGTGATGAAGAGGTGCACTGGAAACAAACCGGCACCCGTGAATACCAGCGCCTGGCTCAGCGTTGCCTGGAGCAGATGCAGGAATGCGCACCCCTGAGCGCACCGGAAGCTGATCGCCCACGCATCAGCGATAGCGGCCTGCGGCCCAAGGGCAGATGAATCGCCTGCATCCCGACGCCGCTAAAAACGGTATATTTTCTCTTTTTGCCTCGGTACGCCCATGTCGTCACTGACACCCCTGAACCAACTGATTACCCGCTTCCAGGAGCAGACGCCGATTCGCGCCAGTTCCTTGATCATCACCTTGTACGGGGACGCCATCGAACCCCACGGCGGGACGGTGTGGCTGGGCAGCCTGATCCAGTTGCTCGAACCCATCGGCATCAATGAACGGCTGATCCGCACCTCGATCTTTCGCCTGACCAAGGAAGGCTGGCTGACCGCCGAAAAAGTCGGGCGCCGCAGCTACTACAGCCTGACCGGTGCCGGGCGTCGGCGTTTCGACAAGGCCTTCAAGCGGGTCTACAGCTCCAGCGTGCCGGCATGGGATGGTTCATGGTGCCTGGTAATGCTCACGCAGTTGACCCAGGACAAGCGCAAACAAGTGCGTGAAGAGCTGGAGTGGCAAGGTTTTGGTGCGATTGCCCCGACCGTGCTGGCCTGCCCACGCAGCGACCGCGCCGACGTCAACGCCACCTTGCTCGACCTCGGCGCCCAGGAAGACACCATCGTCTTCGAAACCACCGCCCAGGATGTACTGGCCTCCAAGGCCCTGCGGGTGCAGGTGCGCGAGAGCTGGAACATCGAGGAGCTGGCGGCCCATTACAGCGAGTTCATCCAACTGTTCCGACCGCTCTGGCAAGCGCTTCGCGAGCAGGAACAGCTACAGCCTGCGGATTGTTTCCTGGCACGGGTCCTGCTTATTCATGAGTACCGCAAACTGCTGCTGCGCGACCCGCAATTGCCCGATGAATTGCTCCCCGGCGATTGGGAAGGCCGCGCCGCCCGCCAGTTGTGCCGCAATATTTACCGGTTGATCTACGCCAAGGCCGAGGAATGGCTGAACAGCGCGCTGGAAACTGCCGACGGCCCGTTGCCGGACGTTGGCGAAAGCTTTTACCGGCGGTTCGGAGGCCTGAAATAAGGAGCGACGCTGTTCAGGAGAACGGGTGGAGTGATGTGGCGTAGAGAATAAAAATAAGCCTGCGTGAGGCCTGAACATGATGTCTTCAATTGCACAGCGCTGTGATGGGTTCGACCAATGGATCCATCAGATCAATCAGATCTGTGGCGCATTCGATGGGCAGATCCTGGGGGATGGTTTTTCCGGGCAGATCCGCGAGTACCAGAGCGGCGCGCTGAAACTCAGCTTCGTCGACGCCTGCCAGGCGCGGCTGTTTCGTACCCCCAGCCAAATCGCGGCGGGCGAGGGCGGCAAGTACTTTGCCGTGTTCCAGCTCGACGGCACGGCCGGCATGGCCCAGGGTGACAGCAAGGCGCTGTTGCGCGCCGGCGACATTACCCTGATCGATGCGGCGCACCCCAGCGACTTCACCTACAGCGAGAATTCGCGGCAGTTGTCGTTGATCCTGCCGTCGTACCTGGTGGAGCAGACCTTGCGTTTCAACCCGGTCAAATGCGGGCACCGGATCGAGGCGACGTCGCCGATGGCGATGCTGTCCCGGCAGCTGATTCTGGAGGCTACCCGGCAAGACAACCTGACCTTGCAGGAAAGCGAGGCGACGCTGGAGGCGATCATCAACCTGCTGCGCCCGGCGATCAGCCAGGCGGGCGAGGGCAGCGACGCCCATGAGCGAGTGTTCCGCAAGACGCTGGAGTGCATTGACCAGCACATTCGCTCCGAAGAGCTGTGCCCCGAGTGGCTGGCGCGGGAGGTGGGGATGTCGGTGCGCGGGCTGTACCGGATCTTTGCCCGCAAGGGCCTGGTGGTGGCGCGGTACATCAAGAACCGACGGCTGGATTTGTGTGCTGAATCCCTGCGCCAATCCAGGGTGGAGGAAAAGCTTTCGGTGCTGGGGTACTCGTGGGGGTTTTCGGATTCGAGTTATTTTTCGACGGCGTTCAAGTCACGGTTCGGCATTGCGCCGGGTGAGTACCGCAAACAACACGCCTGATCAGGGGATACGCCGATCAAAAATGTGGGAGCGGGCTTGCTCGCGAATGCGGTGGTTCAGTTGATGCATTGGGTGACTGACACACCGCATTCGCGAGCAAGCCCGCTCCCACATTTGGATCGCGTTTCGTTCAGTTGGGCATTCCATCTTCAATCGCAATCCCTTGCGCCCGCATCTCCTTGATCAACCCCGCCCTTGTGCCCGGCAGATTGAGCATCGCCTTCTGCCGTAACTCAGTCACTTCCGCAGCGCTATAGGGCTTGTAATCCACCGGCGTACTCTTGCCCGCCATCCCGTCCGGACGCATCAGCCAGTTCAGCAAATCCGCCAGTTGCCCATCGTTCAGCGCCGACTGCGACATCCCCGGCACCCGTACCAAAAACTCCCGACCGCCCGGCACCTTCAGAAAGTTGCCGACAAACCCGGTCATCCTCGGTGTGTCGTTGGCCGCCGAGCCCATGCCGCTGCCCAGATGGCAGCCGGCACACTGCAGCTGATAGTTGGTCGCCACGCTGTACCCGGCCTGGGCGATCGGCGTTTGCGGCGACTCATTGCCCGGTGCGTGCTTCTGGTTTGGATTGGGAATGGCCCGAGCCTGGGCGAGCGGGGTGGCGAAGACACACATCAAGCTCAGCAAAAACAACGTACGCATGACAAGCCTCTTGCACTGACCTGTGGCGAGGAAGCTTGCTCCCGTTGGGCTGTGCTGCGGCCCCAAGATCTCTGGGAGCGCTTCGCACTCCAACGGGAGCAAGCTCCCTCGCCACAAGGGTGAGTTAAACCGCGACGCCGCGAATGATCGAGACCGTGCAGTGGTAGATGTGGGATTTGGCCGCCAGGCACCAGTTCACATCGTTGTTGTTGAACGGCCGGTACGCCGGTTCCTCACTGTCGTTACGCGTGCACGCGCACTGGGCGCAGCTTTGCTTACCGCAGCAGTCGTTATAGGAAATGATGTAGTCCTTGCCATCCGCCGGGTTGCGGCAGGTGCCGATCCAGGTCACCTGGGACGCCTCGGTGCCCGGTGGGCAGGAGGTCACCGAGCCGCCACAGCAACTGCACAGGAAACCGTCGATGGAGCAGTAGCGCCAGTAGTCGCAACTGTTCGGGTCGCCCGGGTCACCGGCTTTCGGGTTATCGGCAGCCAGCGCCTTGCTGGTGCGGTCCAGGGGCAGCAGCAGGGGCAACGCGGCGCCTGCGACCATCAGCGAACCCATACGGGCCAACAGTTTGCGTCGCGACGTGGTGTCGGCAAGGCGACGGGTCGAGCGCTCGAATAACAGATCCAGCAATTTCATGAGAGTCTCCCTGCCTTAATCAGTGGCTATGGCCGTGGCTGTGGTCGTGGGGCTGCGGCTGGCTGTTGAGGTATTCCTGCAGCGTCGCGCTTTTCAGGTGTTCGACTTCGAACAGGCTGTCCAGGTGCTCGCGGGAATTGACCAGGCCCTTGGCGCGCAAGGTGCCGCTCTTGTCGATCAGCGCGGCATACGGCAGCTTGCCGATCTGGTAGGTCATGCCGACTTCCGGGCCGACCACGTAGGTGACGTCGTCCAGCTTGTGTTCGGTGATCAGCGCGTGCTGGGCTTCCATGTCGCCGTCGCTGATAAACACCACATCGAGTCGGTCAGCCTGTTCCCTGGCGATGGACTTGATCGCCGGCAACAGGGATTTGCAGATCGGGCAGGTGGGCGAGAGGAAGAACAGCAACTGGTTCTTCTCACCGGCATAGCCGAAGTTCACCGGGCGGCCTTTACGGTCGGAAGCGGTGACTTGCGGGGCCGGCTCATTCACCGCCACGCCCTTGTCGACCATCAGTGCGCCGGCCGGGGCGATGCGCCCGTGCAGCACACCAATCTGGCGCACCAGGCCCATCACGGCAAACGCCAGCGCCAGCAGCAGTACCCACAGCAGTACGTTGGAAACAATAAGGCCTTCCATTGATCACCTACCAATCAGTTTGAGCAGAAGAGGGGAGTTCGCCAGCAGGCCATCGGCTGCGGCGTAAATCAGCAGCGCGACGGCGCTGGCGGCGACGGTGACGAAGCCGTCGAAAAAATCCAGGTCACGGGCAATCGGCAGCACGCTGGCCAGCAGGGCCACGGCCACCAGTGCGCCGTTGCGCAACAGCAGGATCGGCCGCAACGGCTGCGCCTGGTCGGGGCCTGCGCAGCCGCAGTCGATGTCCCGGCGGCCGCGCCACAGGTTGATGCCAATGGCGGCGGCGTACAGTGCAATCAGGCCGGCGGCGCCGAGGGCGGCCCAGGAACGGCTGGCCGGCACCAGAAGGGCAAAGGCAATCACCAGTTCCAGCACCGGGATTACCCGGGCGGCGGGGCGAGTCACTGCCTCTGGCAGCAACTGGTAATCGGCCAGTTGCCGGGCGAAGCGTGCCGGTGCGCGCAACTTGTGGGTCGCGGCACTGGCCAGCAACACCGCGATGGCGAGGGCGCTGGCAATGATGAAGATCGGGTCGATATGCATGGCCGAACCTCTTTAGTAGCTCATGATCTGGGTTGCGGTCTTCGCTACCTTGGCCATGCTACCGGTGAGTTTGTTGGTCTTGAGGTCGAAGATCTGCAAGCCGCCTTCGACGTCGGCGCCCAGCAACAGGGGCTTGTCGTCGCCGGTGGCCTGCATGCTCCAGACCGGGGTCGGGGCTTCCAGGGTGGCTATCTTCTTCATGGTCTTGAGGTCATAGGCCCAGATGATGGTGCTCGGGTCTTCCCACTTCATCGGCTCGTGGTTGTCGTGCATCAGCACGTACATGCGGTTGAGCTTTGGTGCCACGGCCATCAACTGCCAGCCACCCGGGGCCCAGCCGGTTTTCTTTTCCGCGTCGGTGGTGAGTGACCAGGACGGCAGGATTTTCGGCTCATCGCCGGAGAAATCTACCGGGCGGATGGTGCCGGTGGTGGTGGTGAAGTAGTAGGTGTCGCCCACGTTCACCGCGCGTTCGTTGAGCTTCTCGGCGTTGGGGTCGAAGAAGTGCGTGCGGTTGCGCGAGGTTTCCTGGCCCTGCTCGTTCAGCGTCACCACTTGCAGGCTGCCGTCACCGCACAGGGAGGCGAAGCGGCGAGTGCCGACCGGGTAATTGAGTACGCAGCCCGGGATCGCGATTTCGGCGGTGACGGAGCGGGACTGTGTGTCGACCACGGTCACCGAGGTGGAGGGTGTGAAGTTGTAGACGTAGACGAAGCGGTCATCGCTGCTGGTCTTCAGGCCATAGCGCTGGGTCAGGGATTCGGCGCGTTTGTTCGGGATCAGCACTTCCCAGGCGGGCGACAGGCTGGAGCTGTCCCAGGCGGTGAGCACATCGGTGCGATCGCCCCGGGTGCCGCGGGAATAGTAGATGTCGGCGCTGTACAGGGTCTTCTGGTCGTGGCTCAGGGCCGAGGGCGCGGCGAAGCCGGTGGGGACCATGCCGAGGACGCGCTTCTTGTCGGGATCTACCACGGTGACGCGGCCGACCACGAAGCTTTCGAATTCGACGTCTACCACGAATGCGCGGTGGGCTTCCGGTGGAAAGGCCAGGGTGGTCTGGCCGATGGTGTCTGGCGGTAAATCCGCCTGGGCGCTGTTCAAGCCGAGTACAAGCAGGCCCAGACCCAGCGCTGACTGTACGTTGATCCTGTTGCTTCGCATTAGGGGCACTCCCTGAATTATTGTGTTTTGCTAATCGCGGGTGCTTTGGCAGATTCTTGCAAGTGGATTCTGCCTTGTGGGGCGATTGCAAGAATTGTTGTGTCTGCCAAGTGGTTGTGTGTCTGTGCCAATGGTTTGGGGTAGGGTGTATATCCGTTATTTTTGTTATGGCTGGTATTGGTTCCGCTCTTACAGCGGCTCACTTTTGAACAGCGCAAAAGTAAGCAAAACGCTCTTGCCCCACCACTCGGCTCCTCGCCTAGGCTCGGAGTGCCCTCACTCCGGCTTTGGACCGTGGGCCGCCGTCATGGGCCATCCCTGGCCCAGGACGGCTAACCCGGCGTCCTGCCGGGTTACCCACGCTCCAAAGCCTGCGTTCGGCCAGCGTGGTTTAACGGGGCGCCTAAGATCAAGATCAAAAGCAGATCAAGAGCACAGCGGCCTACCGGCCGGCTTGAGTGTTTTAGAGCAACAGCACAATCAAAAGCTAAAGCGGGCACGGTCCAAATGTGGGAGCTGGCTTGCCTGCGATGGCATCAACTGGGTGTACCTGATGTACCGAGTTGTCTGCATCGCAGGCAAGCCAGCTCCCACAGAAAAGCAGAGCTGCACCAGCTTCAGATTTCGCTTTCGCTCTGGATCTTGCCTTGCTTTTAACACTCAAGCCGGCCGGGAGGCCGCTGTGCTCTCGCTTTTGATCTGCTTTTGATCTTGATCTGCGGGCCCCGTCAACCACGATGGCCGCAAGTAGGCACGGTGGAGCGGGTAAATCGGCAGGGAAGCCGATTTAGCCGCGCCGGGCCATGGATGGCCCGTCGCGGCGGCCCGCGGAAGCGTGCCGGAGTGCGGGCATGCCGAGCCTAGGCGAGGCACCGAGTGGTGGGGCAAAGCGTTTTTTGGTTACTTTTTTAGGCGTTTGTAAAAAAGTGACCCGCTGTAAGAGCGGAACCATAGGTGGCCGTTACCGAAGAAACGGATATACCCCCCCATCTCAAGACCCCACCAAAGGCAACGAAAAACTAAACACCGCCCCACACGGCTCCAGATTCTGCGCCCAGATATCCCCCTGATGCCGACCAATGATGTTCTTGCACAACGCCAGCCCAATCCCGTTACCACCCACCTTCGACGAAAAGAACCCGTCAAAGATTTTCTCCCGAGCCACAGCCTGAATCCCGCGTCCACAATCCTCGACACTCAACCGCGCCACGTTTCCATCACGGCAGGCATGCAGCCGCAGCACCCGACGTTCGACGGGCAGCTCGCTCATCTCTTCAATAGCATTGAATGCCAGGTTCAGAATCACCTGCCCGATCAGCACTTTTTCACAAAGCACCATCAGCGGTTCAATACTGGGGAACAGTTCCAGCCGCACCTGACTCGGCTCGGCCCGCAGGCTGATGAAATATCGGGTTTCCTGCAGCAACTCATTGAGGTCCACCCACTCCGCGCTCTGCTCCAGCTTGACCACATAATCACGCACACTCTTGATGATCGTTGACGCATGCTCGACCTGCCGCACGGCACTTTGCAGCCCCCAGTTCACCCCCTGGTCGGCGCTGCGGGTATCGCCCAGACGAATCAAAACCCCCTCGATAAAATTGCGCGTGGCCGCCAGTGGCTGGCTCAACTCATGAGCAATCGCCACCGCCATCTCGCCCATGGCGTTGTATCGGGCCAGGTATTCAAGCTGCTGTTCACTGACACGCCGGGCTTCCTCGGCGCGGATCAGGTCCCGCTTCACCTTGTCTTCCCGGGAAATATCACGGAACTGCACCATCAGCACGTCGCGCCCGTCCAGGTGCACCAGCGTCGCGACCGCTTCCGAAAGAATCTCCACCCCGGCCTTGGAGCGATAACACCACTCGATGGTGCGCTGGCCACTGCGGGCCGCGCGCTCGAGCCAACGCAGGCCGATGGAGCGCTTGTACTTCGGTGCGTCCCGGGTCATGTCCGGGGCCTTGAGCGGGATCAGTTCTTCCAGGGTAAACCCCAGCGCCGACAGCGCCGCGGTGTTGGCCCAGAGGATGTCCTTGCTCTGCGCATCGTGAAGGATGGTGCAGATCGGCATGGCTTCGATCAGGGTGTGGAAATCATTGTTATTGGGTAGGTACATCGCGTAGCCCTTGGCGGTGGAGGGGACGACTACGGTGGCAAGTTATACCGGTTTGCATCCGGGGGCACGCTCAGAAGTAATCGGGGGCGCACTAGGGGATTTCTTTAGCCGGTGGGCTGCACGCCCCAATAGTGGCCGCCGAAGGCCCTTTCTAAACTGGTCCCATCAACGGGACTGGCCCGTAGTTCCCATCCATAACAACTACAACGGAGAAAGCCCATGCTGCGTTCGGCCCTCGTGCAACCAGACGCTTTACCCGACGTGCAGCCCGCGCTGTTCCAGCAGGTGCTCGATGAAGTGCGCCAGCGCCGCGACGAGTTCGACGCCGGCTCCCACGTGCCACGGGACATGATCGAACGCTTCAAGCAGGTGGGCATCTACCGGGCGGCCACGCCGCGTTGTTTCGGCGGCGATGCCCTGGCCCCCGCAACGTTCTTGCAGATGATCGAGCGCATATCCGAAGCCGATGGCTCTGCCGGCTGGGTTGCCAGCTTCGGCAGCGCCCGGGGTGTATCTTGCGGCCTTGCCCCAGGAAACCCTCGCCGAACTGTACGCCGACAGCCCCGACCTGGTGTTTGCCGGTGGCCTGTTCCCGTTGCAGCCGGCGGAAACCGTCGAGGGCGGCTGGCAGGTCAACGGCACCTGGAAGTTTGCCAGCGGCTGCAAAGGCGCCGACCTGCTGGGCGTGGGCATCGGTGCGGCGGGCGGCAAGCCACGCACTGCCGTGTTCAAGCCCGGCCAGGTTGAAATCATCGAAAACTGGGACGTGGTCGGCCTCAAGGGCACCGGCAGCCATGACCTGCGAGTTACCGACCAATACATCGACGAGCGCTGGACCTTCATCCGTGGCGGCGCCGCCACCATCGACGAGCCGCTGTTTCGTTATCCCTCGATTGCCTACGCCGCCCAGGTGCTGGCGGTGGTCAACCTCGGCCTGGCCCGCGCGGCCCTCGATGAAATCAGCGCCATGGCCAGCGGCAGCGGCATCACCGGCGCACCGAAGCTGGCGGACCGCGCCTACGTGCGCATCGAAATCGCCAAGGCCGAAGCCCGGCTGAGCGCCGCTCGGGGCTTTTTCTACGGCGCCACCGAACAAGTGTGGAACTCGATCCTCGCCGGCAACCCGGTCACGGCCGAGCAAACCAGCTTGCTGCGCCTGACCGCCATTCACATGTCCCAGGCCGGCGCCGCCGTGGTGCAGAGCGCATACAGCCTGGCGGGCACCACCGCGATCTACCTGCGCCACCCGCTGCAACGCTACCTGCGCGACGCCATGGTGGTGACCCAGCACGCCTTCCTCAGCGAAGGCCTGTACGACGGCGCGGGCTCGGTGTTCCTCGGCGTTCCTCCATTTCCTGGCTACATCTGACTTTCAAGGAACAACCCATGTCCCAAGCCACTCAAGAACCGCTGCGCGTCGTCTTCTGCATCGGCATCACCCAGAACTTTTTCGACCTGCCTACCGGCGAAGGCCTGAGCGTGTGGAAAGGCTTCAGCCAGATGATGGGCGACCTCGGCGCCATGCCGGGCATCAACGTGCTGGGGGCGATGGATGACGACCGCTTGATGGTCGGCCCGTCGACCACCTCGCCGTGGACCGTCTACATCATGGCCGACGTCGACTGCCACCAGTCGGTGATCGACGCCTGCAACCTGTTCCGTACCACGCCGGTGGGTGAATACAGCCTGTGGCGCTACGCCAAGGTCGAAGCACGGATCGGCCGCCCGCTGACCATTCCCGAAGCGGCCAGGGTGTGAGCCATGGACCTGTTGCAGCGTGTTGAAACCCTTGAAGGGGAGAGCCAGGTAAGGCGCTTGATGGCGCGCTACATGGACCTGTGCGACGTGCCCCGGGCGGCGACCAACGTTCGCGAGTTGGCCGAGCTGTTCACCGTGGATGCGGTGTGGGAAGGCATTGGCACAAGTACCGCACAGACCTTCGGCCAGCATCAGGGGCGCGACGCGGTGGCGGCGTTTGTCGGCAGCTACCTGCCACCGTCGGAACACTTTGCGCTGAACCTGCATTACCTCACCAGTGAGTCGATCCAGGTAGACGGCAGCGCGGCTGCAGGGCAGTGGATCATGCAACAGATTTCCACCTACGCGGACCAGCGCAGCGAGTTGTTCGGCACGCGGCTGACC
This sequence comes from Pseudomonas sp. W2I6, assembly GCF_030815935.1. Lineage (NCBI taxonomy): Bacteria > Pseudomonadati > Pseudomonadota > Gammaproteobacteria > Pseudomonadales > Pseudomonadaceae > Pseudomonas > Pseudomonas sp. W2I6. The sequence continues at coordinate 1,778,146 of NZ_JAUSXJ010000001.1, forward strand.
ATCGATTTTCGCCGTGTCGACGGCACCTGGCTGATCGCGCATTTCCGTACGCAGCGCCTGTTCAATAGCATGTTGGGGGTGAACCCATGAGTACCTTCGTCAGCGAATTTTTACTCGGTGGCGGCGGCCGACGCGTGGCCATCAAGGATTCCATCGACATCGCCGGATATCCGACCCGCTCGGGCAGTCGTGCCTTTACCGATGCTCCGCCGGCGACCCGGCATGCGCACGTGGTGCAGGCGGTCCTGGATGCCGGCTGGCAGATCGTCGGCAAGACCAGCCTGCATGAACTGGCATTTGGCGTCACCGGCATCAACGACTGGAGCGGTACGCCCGTCAATCCCCAGGCGCCAGACCGCGTGCCGGGCGGCTCCTCCAGCGGTTCGGCCGCGGCGGTTGCGGCGGGCCTGGCGGATATCGCCATTGGTACCGACACCGGCGGCTCGGTGCGGGTGCCGGCGGCGTGCTGCGGGATTGCCGGGTTGAAACCGACCTATGGCCGAGTCAGCCGCATTGGCGCGCAACCGGCGGTATCCAGCCTCGATTGCGTCGGGCCGTTTGCCGCGAACATGCAGGACCTGATTGCCGCGATGCAGGTGATTTGCCCGGGTTTCCAGGCACAGGCGGCGCCGTCCGGCAGCGTGCCGGTGGGCTTTCTGGATGTGGCCTGTGAGCCATGGCTGAAGGCGAGCCTGATGGCTGCCGTCGACGCGGCCGGCTGGCGTCAGCAGCGTCTGCATCTGGACGACTTTGACACGGCGTTCGGCGCCGGCCTTACGGTGATTAACGTCGAAAACTGGGCAGCCTTCGGTCACCTCACCGGCAAGGGCCTGATCGGTGCGGATGTCGAACAACGCTTGTTGGCTGCCAGCCGCACCAGCGCTGCTGATTTGGCCGCAGCCGAAGTCGTGCGCACCCGCTTCAGCCATCAGGTGGACGCCGCGCTCGAAGAATTCTCCGTGTTGCTGCTGCCGACGATGCCGGACCTGCCGCCGACCCTGGCCGAAGCCCGCAACGGCAGCCAGGCCGTGGCCCGCATGACGCCATTGGTGCGGCCATTCAACCTCAGCGGCCACCCGGCGTTGACGGTGCCGGTGACCCTGGCCGACAGCGGGCTGAAGGTGGGGCTGCAGATTGTCGGCCGCAAGGGCCAGGACGAATGGGTGTGTGCCCTCGGCGCACAACTGCAACAGAGCATCACGGCTCGCCAATAAGAACAACGCCTTGAGGAGGGCTCCATGAGTACCCATGAATACCGGCTGATTGCCAAATCAAAAAGCCTCGACGAGTTGGTCAAGCACGATCGCGTCGACGTCTCGCTGTACAACGACCCGGCGCTGTTCGAGGCCGAACTGGAAAAGATCTTCTACCGCACCTGGGTCTGGGTCGCCCATGAAAGCGAAGTGCGCAACAGCGGCGACTTCAAGACCGCGACCATTGGCCGGCGCCCGGTGATTGTGGTGCGCGACAAGAAAGGCGCGATCAACGTGCTGGAAAACCGCTGCCGCCACCGTGGCGCCACGGTTTGCGAGAAGCACAAGGGCAACGCCAGCGGCTTCACCTGCCCGTATCACAGCTGGTCCTATGGTTTGGACGGCAAGCTGCGGGCGCTGCCTTACCCGGACGGCTACGAAGGCATCCTGGAAAAGTCCGAGTTACCCCTGACCAGCCTGCGGGTGGACAGCTACGCCGGGATGGTATTCGCCAGCTACAACGACGATATCGAACCGTTGGCCGACTTTCTCGGCGGCGCCAAACACTGGATGGACCTGTTCATGAAGCAGGGCGCCGGCTACCCGATCAAGACCCAGGGCGAACACAAGTTCAGCTTCAAGGGCAACTGGAAGATCCAGCTGGAAAACACCACCGACGGCTACCACTTCCCGATCGTGCACAAGTCGTTCATGTCGTCGGTGGACGCCGAGACCTCGGAAATGCTCTCGTTCATGACCGACGAGCAGGCCGTCACCCATTCCCTGGGCAATGGCCACAGCGTGATGGTGATGGTGCCCGAGCATGTCGACCTGGACCACGACGACGGTACCGAGCAGTTGCAGGAGCGTTTCGCCCACGTCACCGAAGAACTGTCGAAAACCATGGAGCCGGCCCAGGTGCGACGCATCGTGCGCTCGCTGCACGGCGCCGGGTTCAACCTCAACCTGTTTCCCAATGTCGCCATGTCGATGTCGTTCTTCCGGGTGCTGCGCCCGGTGTCGGTCACCGAGACCGAAATCCGCCACGTCGCCCTGGGCATGGAGGGCGGCCCACAGGTTGCCAACCGCGAGCGCCTGCGCATCCACGAACACTTCCAGGGCCCGTTCGGCTTTGGCAGCCCCGACGACGCCGAGGCCTGGGACCGGGTGCAACGCGGCTCGTATTCCGGCGTGGATGCGCCGATCCTGGTCAACCGTGGCCTGAACCGCGAAGTGCTGGCCGACAACGGCGACAAGGTATCCCACGCCACTGATGAAGGCGGTATGCGCGGGGCCTATGACATGTGGAAAAGGATGATGAGCCAATGAACACTCTGACTGGTTTTACCGCACCGCTGGCCCAGGCCATCGAATTCATCTGGCGTGAAGCCGAACTGCTGGACCACAAGGACTACGTGCAATGGGCCGCGTTGTGGAGCGAGAGCGGGCGCTACGTCGTGCCGATCGATCCGGACACCGAGGATTTTGAAGCCAACCTCAACTATGCCTATGACGATGAGCGCATGCGTGACCTGCGCATCGAACGGCTGACGGCGGGGTATTCACCGTCGGCGGTGGATGCGGCGAAAACCGTGCGCAGTGTGTCGCGATTCACCCTGGTGGAAGCGGCGGGCGAGGTGGTGGAGGTTAACTGTGCGCAGCTGCTGTACGCCTACAAGCGCGGAGTACACACGCCGTTTGTGGCCGACCTGAATTACCGCATCCGGTTCAGCGCCGGGGTCGCGACCCTGGAGCGCAAGGTGGTGCGGCTGATCAATTCCACCGACAGCCTGAGTGCACTCGGCTTTCTGTTGTAAGCACGATTCAAACAACGACACAAAACCAATGTGGGAGCGGGCTTGCTCGCGAATGCGGTGGATCAGTCGCCACATGCATTGACTGACACACCGCATTCGCGAGCAAGCCCGCTCCCACAGTTGAGATGAGGACATCCTGATGAACCGAATCGCGCTTGTAACCGGCGCCTCCCGTGGCCTCGGCGAATGCATCGCCCGGCGCCTGCACGCCGCAGGCTACCGCGTGGGCCTGGCGGATGTGCACCTGGACGGCGTGCAGCGCCTGGCCTCTGAACTCGACAACCGCGGCGAAACCGCCGTCGCCATCGAGCTGGATGTGCGCAACAAGGCCGATTTTATTCGCGCCCGGGACCTGCTCAGCGAGCGCTGGGGCGGCACCGATATCCTGGTGAACAACGCCGGGGTGTCGAAAGTTGCGGCGCTGATGGACATCACACCCGAGGAGTTCGACGAATCGATGGCGATCAACCTGCGGGGCACGTTCGTGGCCTGCCAGGTGTTTGGTGCGCATTTCGCCGAACGAGGGTTCGGGCGCATCGTCAATATCGCCTCCCTCGCCGGGCAAAACGGCGGAACTGCCACTGGCGCGCATTACGCCGCGGCCAAGGGCGGCGTGGCTACGCTGACCAAGGTCTTCGCCCGTGAACTGGCGCCCCGGGGCGTGACGGTCAACAGCATTTCGCCAGGCCCGCTTGATTTGCCGGTGGTGCGCGAAACCGTGGCGCCGGAGCGCCTGGAGCAGATCCTCAAGATTATCCCGACGGGCACCCTCGGCGACCCGCACACCATCGCCGACACCGTGCTGCTGTTGATCGCCGACCACGCCGCCTCGATCACGGGCGCGTGCTGGGACATCAACGGCGGGCTGTTCATGCGCTAGTCATCGCCGAAGAGAGTGGGCCTGCTGCGCAGTCCAGCGGGAGCAAGCTCCCTCGCCACAGGTTAGCGTTCAACCGAAACAACAGGATTCAGGTGCTGCAATGATGAAGGTGAAGATCGAACGCATCGTCGATGAAGCGCTGGATATCCGTTCCTTTCGCCTCGTGCGCAGTGACGGCCAGCCCCTCGACAGTTATGAGCCCGGGGCCCATGTGGACCTTACCGGGCCAACCGGCGTCACCCGCCAGTATTCGCTGTGCAGCCCGCCCCACGATGGCCGCGCGTACCTGGTGGCGGTGAAGAAAGAGGCGCAATCCCGTGGCGGCTCCCTGGCCCTGCATGAGCAGGTGCAGGAGGGCATGGAGCTGGAGATGGGCGCGCCGCGCAACCTGTTCCGCCTCGACCCGGAGGCGCCGGCCCATGCGCTGTTTGCCGCCGGTATCGGGGTGACGCCGCTGTTGAGCATGGCCTATCGACTGGCCGACAGCGGCCAGCCGTGGCGCCTGCACTATTTTGCACGTTCGGCGCAGTACGCGGCGTTTACCCAGCTGTTGGCCGATACATTCGGCGAGCATGTGCAGTTTCACTATGGCGTCGAGCCGGACGCGCTGGATGCGGCCTTGAGCGCCTGCCTGGACCAGGCGGGCGCGGTTGCCCACGTCTACACCTGCGGCCCCGCACCGTTCATGCACAAGGTGGTGGAAGTGGCGGCCCGCAGCCGTCCCGAGGAAGCGATCCACCTGGAGCACTTCCAGGCCGACCCAGCGGTGAATGTCGGGCCCAGCGGTGGTTTCGAGGTGGAGCTGGCCAGCTCCGGCGTGGTGCTGCAAGTACCGGCGAATACCAGCCTGGTGGACGTATTGCAGGCCCACGGTTGCGACATCGACACCGAGTGCCGCGAAGGCATCTGCGGCACCTGCATTGTCGAGGTGCTGGAAGGCGTGCCCGAGCACCGTGACAATTGCCTGTCGACCAAGGAGAAGGCCGCCAACCGGCAGATTTGTGCGTGTGTTTCCCGGGCGGTATCCGCTCGTCTGGTATTGGATATTTGATCGGCGCTACCCGTAAGATTGCTGGGACCAAAAAAATAAAAAACGTGAGGCCTTGCGGTCATGATGAGTTCAACGGTGCAACGTAACGAATCGTTCGAGCGTTGGTTGCAGCAGGTTAACCAGGCCTGTGGACGCTTCGATGCCCGCGCCTTGGGCGCGGGGTTTTATGGGGAATTGAGCGAGTTTCGCAGCGGCGCGATCAAGCTCAGCGTGGTCGATATGGCCCAGGTGCATCTATATCGCAGCAGCAAGGAAGTCAGTACGGGCAATGAAGGGCACTACTACGCGGTGTTCCAGTTGCAGGGCAGCGCGCAGCTGGAACAGGGCGACAACCGTGCGCAGCTGGGCTGCGGTGACATCGCCCTGATCGACGCCTGCCGCCCCAGTGACATGACCTACCACGACAACTCCCGGCAATTGTCGCTGATCCTGCCGCGCCAGGTGGTGGAGCGCGGTTCGCACTTCACGGCGGTCAACTGCGCGACGCGGATCTCGGCGCGCACGCCGTTGGCGCTGATGGCCAGCCAGATGGTGCTCGACACCCGCCAGCAAAACGACCTGGGCATGCAGGAAAGCGAAGCCGTGCTGGATGCATTGGTCAGCCTGCTGCTGCCGGGGATCAGCGCCCGGGACAACGGTGTGGACACCCAGGAACGGCAGTTTCGCAAGACCATCGCCTACATCGATGCGCACATCGGCGCCGAAGAACTCTGCCCCGAGCTGATCGCCCGGGAAGTCGGGGTGTCGGTGCGCGGGCTGTACCGGATGTTTTCCAAGCGCGGGCTGGTGGTGGCGCAATACATCAAGCACCGACGCCTGGATTTCTGCGCCGAAACCCTGCGCCATTCGCCGGCGGAGCAGAAGCTGTCGGCACTCTGTTATGCCTGGGGCTTCTCCGACTCCAGCTACTTCTCATCGGCGTTCAAGTCGCGCTTCGGCGTGTCACCGGGCGAGTACCGCAAGCGCTATAGCCATCATTGATGCGTGCCGCTCCCGAACCTGGAATGCATTTTCCTGTGGGAGCCGGGCTTGCCCGCGATGCAGGCCACTCGGTCTGACAGGTACACCGCCGCGATCCCTTTGCAGCCTCGCCAAGGCTCGACAGCTCCCACATTCAATCATCGCGCGCTACGGATACAGCACCTCGCGGACCAGCATGGCGATGCTGGTCACGCCCATCTTTTCCTTGATCTTGGTGCGGTGCACGTCAACGGTCTTCACGCTGATGTTCAGCTCGCGGGCAATCACCTTACTCGCCTTGCCGTCCACCACCAGCATCAACACTTCTCGCTCCCGGCTCGTCAGCAGCGCCAGCTTGCCTTGCAGGTGCTCGCGCTGTTCCTGGTCGGCCTGGGCCTGTACAGCGGTCTTCAGTGCGGCCTGGATGCGGTCGATCATCTGTTGCGGGTTGTAGGGCTTCTCGACGAAATCCAGCGCGCCGTTTTTCATTGCGGTGACCGACATCGGTATGTCGCCGTGGGCCGACACGAAGATGGTCGGCAAGGTGCTGCCGCGCCGGTTGAGGATCTCCTGCAACTGGAAGCCGCTGGTCTGCGGCATGCGCACGTCCAGCACCAGGCAGGCGGGCTGGCGCGGGTCGTAGTGCTCAAGGAACTCTTCGGCCCCGGCGAAACATTGGGCCTTTATGCTGACCGACTCCAGCAGCCAGGCCAGCGAGGTACGCAGGTCTTTGTCGTCATCAACGATGTAAACAATCGGTGTGCGAATTTCCATCAGGGACTGCCACGAGAATTTCTAATTGTTGTTTTCGCACGCGGGCACGCTGCGGCGGACATTGGCTCATCTGTGGAGCCTAGCCAGCAGAATACCCAGTGTGAACGGCCCTGACGATAAAGAAACCACCTAGTCGGCATGGGGATCGTCTGAATGGTCGCGCCGCACGGGGCGTCTTAGTCTTGTGGCATCACCCACGGACCGTAAAGGGGCACCGACATGGCCGACCTGAGCCAGCAGCAAATCGACTTTCGCAACGCCATGGCGCAACTGCCGGCCGCGGTGAACATCATCACCACCAACGGCCCCGGCGGGCGTTGCGGGATCACGGCGAGTGCGGTGTGCTCGGTGACGGATTCGCCCCCCACGGTGTTGGTGTGCGTGAACCGCGGGAGTGCAACCCATGATGTGTTCCGTACCAATGGGCAGCTGTGCGTGAACGTGCTGTGCGGGGAGCAGGAAGAACTGGCGCGGCACTTTGCCGGGATGACCCAGGTGCCCATGGCGGAGCGGTTTGCCTGGGACCTGTGGGACGGAGGCGAGGCGGGGGTACCGGTGCTGCGGGATGCGCTGGTGCAACTGGAAGGGCGTATCAGTGAGTGCAAGGAGGTAGGGTCGCATTCGGTGATGTTCGTGGAGTTGTCGCGGGTTGGGGTGCGGGGGCAGGGCGACAGCCTGGTGTACTTCAACCGGCTGTTTCACCGGATTGAGCATGCTGGCGCCCATTGCTGAAGGTTCAGGAGATCAAATGTGGGAGCGGGCTTGCTCGCGAAGGCGGTGTATCAGAAACCTATTCAGTGGCTGACACTCTGTCTTCGCGAGCAAGCCCGCTCCCACATGGGGCCTGCGGGGCAGTTGTTGGTCAGATGCGAAAGCTGCCCACCAGCTGATTCAAGCGTTCCGCTTCACGCTCAAGCTCGGTACAGGCCTGCAGCGTCGACTGCAGGTTTTCCACCCCGGCCTGGTTCAGCATATTGATCTCGGTAATGTCCACATTCAGCGCTTCCACCACCGACGTCTGTTCCTCGGTCGCCGCCGCCACCGACTGGTTGACGTTATCAATCTCGCCAATCCTCTGCGTCACACTGGCCAGCCGCGTACCCGCCAGGTTGGCGATACTCACGCTTTCCTCGCTGTGCTGCTGGCTCTCGGTCATGGTGCTGACGGATTCCCGTGCGCCCACCTGCAACTCTTCGATCATCTGCTGAATCTCCAGCGCCGACTCCTGGGTGCGATAGGCCAGGCTGCGCACCTCATCGGCCACCACCGCAAACCCGCGCCCGGCCTCACCGGCCCGGGCCGCTTCAATGGCGGCGTTCAGTGCCAGCAGATTGGTCTGCTGGGAGATGCCCTTGATCACCTCCAGGATTTGCCCGATGTTCACCGTCTTGTGATTCAGCGCATCGATGTGCACGCACGAGGCGCTGATCTTGCCCGACAGTTCATTCATCACGGCAATCGTGCGCTCCACCACCTGGCGCCCGTCCTCAGCCTGTTGCCGGGCGCCGGAGGCTTGCTGCGACGCATCGGAGGCATTACGGGCGATTTCCTGGGCGGCGGCGCCCAGTTCGTTGATCGCCGCCGCGACACTGTTGGTGCGGGTCGCCTGTTCATCGAAGTTGTTCAGCGAGGAATTCGAGGCCAGCAGCACCCGCTTGACCACCTGGTTGACCCCGAGCCCCGCTGAAGACACTTCGCGGATCGACTGGTGGATACGTTCGACAAAACGGTTGAAGGCGCTGGCCAACTGGCCGATCTCGTCCCGGGATTGCACCTCCAGCCGCCGCGTCAGGTCGCCTTCGCCACGGGAAATGTCCTCCATCACCCGGGTCAGGGTTTGCAGCGGCCGGGTGATGCGCAGCGCGGCGTACCAGATCAACAGCAGGCCGAGCAGGGCCGAGCCGCCACCCAGCAGCAGTTCCAGGGCGGTGCTTTTCACCCCTTGGGCATCGAGTTGCTGTTGCAGCGCGGTGACCGGCGCCAGCAGCACCGACTGCGGCACGCCCACCAGAACGCCCCACGGTGCTGCACCGGCAATCGGTGCCAGCGGTTCGAGTAGCTTGATTTGCTGTTGATCGACAAAGGTTTGCGGTTGCCCCTGGCGCAACGCGTCCAGTACCTGAGCGCCATCGTGCATGACTTCGCTGATCGGCTGCCCGAGGCGGCTGGCGTCCTCGCTGTAGGCGGAAATCACGCCTTTGGGGCTGACGATGCTGACTTGCCCGTGGCCGTCGAACAGTTGCCCGGCGCTGGTTTGGCTGGCCTGTTGCAAGGCCGCCAGGTTGATGTCCAGGCCAATCACCGCGATCACCTTGCCGTGCTCCATCAGTGGGAACGCAATGCTGGTCACCAGCTTGCGGCTGCCGGAAGCCTCGTCGAAATACGGCTCCAGTACACAGGCCCTGGCGGTGTCGCGGGCGCAGGTGTAGAAGGCGTTGTACGGCGCGCCGCTGGGGCCGGGCGAGGTATTGGCCAGCAGCGCTTCGTCGCCGACTACCGCTGTCAGTTCACCCGGGGTGGCCTGCACCCAGTATTGGGCGAAGCGCCCGGCCTCGTTGCTGCCGACGGCGGCCTGTTCGACGAAGTGGGCATCGTCACCGTCCAGGGCATTGGCTTCGAAAATGACGTAAATCCCGAGCAGGTCGGGCTTGTCGACCAGGGCCTGGCGCAGCTGGGTATTCAGCTCCTGGCGCAACTCTGGGCGGGTCAGTTTGCCCTGTTGTTGCAGTTGCCGCAGGTACAGCACATAACGCGACAAGCCCTGGCCGTATTCATGGGTTTGCATGAAGTTGCGTTGCACCTGCATGGCCTGAACTTGCCCCAGGGCCTGCATGTGTTCCTTGGCGGCGGCAGCGAGCATGTCGCTGCTGGCCTGGGCCACGTGCTGGCTGCTCTGGTGGGTCTGGTACAGCGACAGGCTCATCAGCAGGCCGACCACCAATAACAGGCAGAGGCCGGCGAGCAGGGCGATCTTGCTCTGGATCGTGAGGAATTTCTTGTGCATTGCGAAGGCCTTGGCCAGGCGGGGCGATGGCGGCGCCACCGCCCCGGCCGGGCTTAGAAGTTAGTGGCGAACACCACTTGGCTGTAGAGGTTTTTATCGTGGTTGCCCAGCTGCGTGCCGCCTTGCTCGGCGCTCTTGTCCGGCTGGTACAGGCCGATCAGCGGCATCACCGTCAGGTGGTCGTTGACGTGCCATTCGGCGTACAGGTCCAGCTCGTGGCCGTCGTTGTTGCCGAGGTTGCGGTCGATGGTCTTGAAGTCGAACAACACCGCGCCGACGTTGAGGTTCTGCAGGGGCGAAACCTTGAACGTGACGTTCTGGATGCGTGAGTTGTTGTTGAACGGCCCGGCGTAATTGCCCGCCACTTCACCCTGGAACCAGGTGCCGTAGCCACGGCTGAAACCGTAGAACAGCGGGTCGAAGCCTTCCGAGAAGCGGCTGTAGCGGTAGCTCACATACGGCGTCCAGGTCACGTCGGAGAATGTCCAGCCAGCTTCCAGGTACCAGGCGTCTTCGTTGCCGGTGTGGGGCTTGTCCTGCCAGGCGTATTCGCCGGACAGGAACAGGTTGGTCACCCCGGCATTGCCCGTGGCCCGCAGGCTGTAGGTCTTCATGCCATCGCGTTCCAGCTGCGTGGGGGAGGCGTACTGCTTGTCGACGTCGGTGGTATCGATGTACGTCAGCCCCACGGTGCCTTCGGCGGCCACGTGTTCGAGGGTGGCGACGTACATCTCGGTCTTGGCCTGGGCACGGTTATCGGACTTGAGCCACATCAGGTCGCTGCGCCAGCCGTCCTTGCCGCCCAGGCGCAACACGGCGGTTTCGTCGAAGGCCTTGCGGGCGGCGATGTAGTAGCCGCCGCCGCGATTGAGGTCGCCATCGGCCACGCCCTTGCCGAAGTTCAGCGCGTCGCCGTCAATCAGGAAACCGTCGCCGACCACGATGTTCTGGCGGCCGAAGGACAGGTCCACGCCATTCTCGCCCAGGGCCTCAAACAACTTGCCCGAGCGCCAGCCGAGGTAGGCGTCTTCGAATTTTGTGGTGCGCTCCGAACCGTCGCTGAAACCTGCGGCATCGCCGTCGCCCCAGGTGCCGGAACTCAGCAGGTTGGCCGCACCGTAGGTGGTGCCGGCGCCGCTGAAGCTTTTGTCGAAGCTCAGGCCGTACTTCACGTAGCCCTCGCGCCAGGACGAGGAGCCCTTGGCCAGGCGTCCGGATTGACTGTAGTTCTGCTGGCTGTGGAAGGCACCGAATACCGCTTCCAGCGTGGCGTTCAGATGACTGCTGTCATCGGCGTACAGCTCATAAGCGCCGGCCGGGTTGGCGCAGATCATCAGCGCGAGGGTCGAGAGACGAAGCAAGGGGGACTTGAGCATGGTGTGGCATCCATTCTTGTTCATGACCACAGGGTTGGGGTCTGCCGCGATACTAATGCTGGCGAACTGACGTGCCTTTTGTCTGGTTGCCAAAGACTTGACTGTGCTTGCCAGAATCCACGGTTTGGCAGCCCGGCCAATACGACTGGCACGCAGGGCAAAACCCGAGCGACCTTGAGCCCTGACAATCGTCGGCAACTTCGATGATTTCCAAGGTCGTTTTTCTATGTTCACTGCACACAGATTTTCCCTGGCCGGCCTGCTGTCGCTGGTCCTGGCCCACAGCGCATTCGCCGCTGAATGCGGCCCTGACCAGAGCCGTGGCGCCCAGGTTTTCGCCAACGAATGCAGCGTGTGCCATGCGGTGGCGAAGGGCGGCGCGACAATGATGGGGCCAAACCTGGCGGGCGTTTACGGGCGTAAATCCGGCTCCCTGGCGGGCTTCAGCTACTCCCAGGCGATGCGTGACAAAAACGTCGAGTGGCAAGCCGAGACCATCGCGCAATTCATCACCCAACCCCAGGCGTTTGTGCCCGGCACCTACATGCCCTACATGGGCCTGGCTTCGGCCGACGATCGCCAAGCGGTCGCCTGCTTTCTCAAAGAACAACATTGAATACAGGTGAATCATGAGCAACGTTGAAATCCTGCCGCAGGTGGCTGCATTCCTGGACCGTCGTCATGGCTGCTTTATCGATGGCCAGTGGGTATTTGCCGAGGGCGAACACATCAAGGTGGTCAACCCGGCCACCGGGCAAACCCTGTGCGAAACCCTCGACGCGCCGTTGCACGTGGTGGAGCAGGCGGTGCAGTCGTCCCATGCGGCGTTCAAGTCCCGCGTGTGGTCGGGATTGCGCCCGGCCGACCGTGAGCGGATTTTGCTGAACTTCACCGCGTTGGTTGAGGCCCATGCCGAGGAGCTGGCGCAGCTGGAAACCCTGAGCCAGGGCAAGTCGATCAACCTGGCGCGGGGGCTGGATCTGAACGCCACGGTGGAGTTCATGCGCTACATGTCGGGCTGGGCGACCAAGATCGAAGGGCAGACCTTCGACGTGTCCATCCCTTTGCCGCCGGGGGCCAGGTTCACTGCGTTCACCAAGCGCGAGCCAGTGGGCGTGGTGGTGGGCATCGTGCCGTGGAATTTCCCGCTGCTGATTGCGGCCTGGAAATTGATGCCGGCGCTGGCGACCGGGTGCACGGTGATCATCAAGCCGGCGATGGAAACGCCGCTGACGGCGATGCGCCTGGCGGAGCTGGCGCTGGAGGCGGGGATTCCGGCGGGGGTGTTCAACGTGGTGACCGGCGGCGGGGCCTCGGTGGGGGGCGTTCTGACTGCTCATCCGTTGGTGAGCAAGGTGTCGTTTACCGGTTCGACTGCGGTGGGCAAGAGCGTGGGGGTGGCGTGCATGGAGAACATGACGCGGTTTGCCCTGGAGTTGGGGGGCAAGAATCCGATGATCGTGTTGGCGGATGCGGATATTGATAAGGCGATCCAGGGGGCGATCCTGGGTGGGTTGCTGAACAACGGGCAGGTGTGTGCGGCGGCTTCGCGCTTTTATGTGCATCGTTCGGTGTATGACCGGTTTGTCGAGGGGTTGGCGGCGGCGGTGGTGGCGATGCCGTTGGGGGCGGGGATGGATGGTGAGGCGGCGATTAATCCGTTGGTGTCGCGCAAGCAGCAGCAAGGGGTACTGCGCCATATCGAGCAGGCCCGGGCTGAAGGGGCGCGGGTGGTGATCGGTGGGGATGAGGTTGCGGGTGAGGGGTTTTATGTGCGGCCGACGATTTTGGCGGATATCGATCATGGGATGGCGGTGGCCCGGGAGGAGGTGTTTGGGCCGGTGTTGGGGGTGATGGCGTTTGATGATGAGGATGCGGTGATTGAGTTGGCCAATGACAATCGGTATGGGTTGGCGGCCAGTCTTTGGACCAATGATCTGGGTAAGGCGATGAACCTGGTGCCGCGGATCGAGGCGGGGACGGTTTGGGTGAATGCGCATGTGTTGCTGGACCCGGCGATGCCGTTTGGCGGGGTGAAGCAATCGGGGATGGGGCGGGAGTTTGGGCGGGCGGTGATTGAGGCTTATACCGAGCTGAAGTCGGTGTGTATTGCGCATTGATTGGGGGCATATCCGTTATTTAGGTCACGGCGACTTATGGTTTCGCTCTTACAGCGAGTCACTTTGCAAAAGCGGCAAAGTAACCAAAGCGCTCTGCCCCGCCTGTCGGCGCCTCGCCTAGGCTCGGCGTTCCCTCACTCCGGCATTACTCCGCGGGCCGCCGCGACGGGCCATCCATGGCCCGGCGCGGCTAAACCGGCGTCCTGCCGGTTTACCCGCTGCGCAATACCTGCGTTCGGCCTCGGGCTTATTGGGGCAGTCAGAGCAAGATCAAAAGCAAGAGCACGGCGGCCTGAGAGCCGACCTGAGTGTTAAAAGCCAGATCAAAAACCAGAGCGAAAGCAGAGCTGCTTTTCTGTAGGAGCTGGCTTGCCGGCGATGCAGGCACCTCGGTACATCAGACACACCGAGGCGATGCTATCGCAGGCAAGCCAGCTCCCACATTTGGACCGTGCCCGCTTTAGCTTTTGATTTGGCTTTTAAACACTCAAGCCGGCCGGTAGGCCGCTGTGCTTTTGATCTGCTTTTGATCTTGATCTTAGGCGCCCCGTTAAACCACGCTGGCCGAACGCAGGCTTTGGAGCGTGGGTAACCCGGCAGGACGCCGGGTTAGCCGTCCTGGGCCAGGGATGGCCCATGACGGCGGCCCACGGTCCAAAGCCGGAGTGAGGGCACACCGAGCCTAGGCGAGGTGCCGAGTGGTGGGGCAAGAGCGTTTTGCTTACTTTTGCGCTGTTCAAAAGTGAGCCGCTGTAAGAGCGGAACCAATAGCAGCCGTGACCGCAGCAACGGATATGTACCCATAACCCCGCCATCCCCCCCGCCATCCCCCCGCATTGCACCCGCAGCCCAGAGCCGATAGTCTTGCAAATCATTACCAGCCCAATCGCCCCAGCACCCCCGGGCCCATTGGGTAAAAGGAGAGGTTTGTGAACATCGGACAGTTCGCCTTTCAACGCCAGGTTGAAAATCTATACGTCGACCACAACGCCTGGCTACGTACCCTGTTGCGCCGCAAGCTGGGCAACGCATTCGACGCCGCCGACCTGGCCCACGACGTCTACCTGCAACTCATGCGCAAGGGCCAACTCCCGCCCACCGGCGAATCCCGGCGGCACCTGACCCAGATCGCCAACGGCCTGGTCATCGACCTCTACCGCCGCCGCCAGATCGAATCCGCCTACCTGCAAGCCCTGGCCCTGTTGCCCGAACCCTGCGCCCCCGATGAAGAAACCCGCGCCCTGGCCATCGAGGCCCTGATCCAAATCGACGCCGCCCTGCACAGCCTGCCACCCAAGGCGCGCCAGGCCCTGTTGCTGTGCAAGCTCGATGGCCTGAGCTACCGCGAGATCGCCGCCAAGCTCCAGGTCTCCGTCTCCTCGGTGGAAAAGTACATCGCCGCCGGCCTGCTGGCCTGCTACCAGACCCTGTACGGTTGACCCTCGCAATGTCGACCGAGCAGCCAATCTCCCCGGATATCATCGAGCGCGCCGCCGCCTGGATGGCCCGCCTGTGGGCCGATGACGCCAGCGCCGAAGAACACGCCAACTGCCTGCACTGGCGCGCCGAACATCCCCACCACGAACTGGCCTGGACGCGCCTGCTGGGCTTCGAGCAAAAACTCCACAGCATCCCCGCGCCGGTGGCCAGGCACAGCCTGGCCGAACCCGACGCTCCCGACTCCCCCGACCGCCGGAGCACCCTGCGCCTGCTGGGCCTGTTGGTCGCAGCCGGTGGCCTCACCTACGGCGTGCGCCGCACCGACGCCTGGCAACTGGCGAGTGCCGGCCATAGCACCCGCACCGGCGAAGTTCGCGAAGTGGTATTGCCCGACGGTACCCGCCTGGTATTGGGCCCGGCTTCAGCAATTGACGTGCAGTTCGATGACGACCAGCGCCTGGTGCTGCTGCGGGCCGGCGAGGTCTTCATCACGACCGCGCCGTCACCCCGGCCGTTTCGGGTGCAGAGTCGCCAGGGCGTGTTTCATGCCCTGGGCACGCGTTTCAGCCTGCGCCAATGCGACGACGGCAACTGCCATTTGGCCGTGCTTGAGGGCGCCGTGCAGGTGCAGCCCGACCATGGCGCAGGTGCGCGGGTGGAGGCAGGTCAAGGCGCCACGGTTTCCAGGGACACGGTGCAGCCGACTGCGGCGGTGACTGACCGCAGCATCGCCTGGGTCAAGGGCCTGTTGGTGGCCGATGGCACCCGGCTCGACGAACTGATCGCCGAGCTGGGACGCTACCGCCCCGGTGTACTGCGCTGTGCGCCTGAGGTGGCGATGCTGCGGGTCAGCGGTGTATTGCACCTGGACAATACCGACCTGGCGCTGGACAACCTGGCCGCCGCGTTGCCGATCCAGGTGGTGCGGCGCACCCGCTATTGGGTGACGGTCCGCGCCCCTGCCTGAAAATTCCTTGAGGTTTCGATTGAGGGTTTTGGCCGCTCGTTCGGAAGATAAGGTAAGGGCGAGCAAAGGCTCATTCAGTCAGGGAGACTTCATGAGTAACAAGGATGTGGCTGCGGCCAAACCCAGGGGGCGCGGCGCGGTCTCGCAAGTGTTGCGGCCGGTGCGCGGGCGACTGATCGCTGCGGCACTGCTGGCCGGTGTGGGCAGTATGCTGACGCTGGTGCCGCTGGGGGGCATTGTGCATATCGCCAGGGTCGCCCTCGGCGCGCCGTCGATGGCCCAGGCATCGGGCGAGGTCTGGTTGACCATCAGCCTCAGCCTGGCGAGCCTGTTCGCGGGCCTGCTGTTGATGACAGTTGCGGAGACGGTCGCGCACCTGGCCGACAACCACATCACTCGCCACTTGCGCCTGGCCATCGCCCAGCGCCTGAGCCAGGTGCCGCTGGGCTGGTTCACCGAGCGGGCATCGGGCGAGGTCAAGCAGGCGATGCAGGACGACATCGGCACCCTGCATAGCCTGACTGCGCATTTCTACACCACCGTGGGCCGTTGTGCCGGGGCCGTGCTGCTGTCGGCGGCTTATCTGTTCATGGTGGACTGGCGCATGGCGCTGGTCTCGCTGTTGCCGTTTCCGGGGTTTTTGCTGTTTTTTACCCGGGCGATGAAAGCCAGCGGCAGCCACATGCAGTCCTTTGTCGAGCGCATGACCCGGGTCAATAACGCGGTGGTCGAGTTCGTCAACGGCATTCCGGTGGTCAAGGCCTTCGGTGCCACCGGCAAGGCCCACGCCAGTTACCGCAAGGCGGTAGATGATTTCAGCGAAGCCTTCGTTGAGTTCACCCGTCCACTGGTGGGGACGATGGCCAATGCCAACGCGATGATCGCCCCGGTGACGGTGCTCGCCATGGTGCTGACGTTTGGCCTGGTGTTTGTCAGCCTGGGCTGGATCAGCGCGGTGGAGGTGCTGCCGTTCGCCATCGTTGCACCGGGCATTTGCGCGCCACTGATGCTGCTGAGTTACATCGTGCATGATCTGGACAACGCCACCGGCGCGGCCCAGCGCGTGCAGGCACTGCTGGCGACGCCGGTGCTGGCCCAGGTGGAGCCGGGGTGCGAACGCTTGCCCAAGGACGCCGAAGTACGCGTCGAAAACCTCGGGTACGCCTACGACCCGCAGCACCCGGTACTGTCGAACATCAGCTTCACCCTCAAGCCTGGCACCGTAACCGCCATCGTCGGCGCCTCGGGTTCGGGCAAGTCGACCCTGGCGCGCCTGCTGCTGCGGTTTTTTGACCCGACCGAGGGGCGTATCACCCTGGGCGGCGTCGACCTGCGGCAGATCGAGACCTCGCAGCTCTACAACCTGATCGGCTTTGTGCTGCAAGAGGTGCGCCTGGTCCACGCCAGCGTTGCCGAAAACATCGCCCTCGGCCGGCCCAGCGCCAGCCGCAAGGAAATCGAGGCGGCCGCACGGGCCGCGAATATTCATGAGTGCATCATCGGCTTGCCACGGGGCTATGCCTCGGTGATCGGCGAGGACGCGCAGTTGTCCGGTGGCGAGCAGCAGCGTATCAGCATCGCCCGTGCAGTATTGCTGGCGCCGCCGGTGCTGCTGCTGGATGAACCCACGGCCGCCGCCGATGCCGCAAACGAGGTGGCAATCCAGGAGGCGCTGTCGCGCTTTGCCCAAGGGCGCACGCTGTTGGTGATTGCCCATCGCCTCGATACCGTGATGCACGCCGACCACATCATCGTGCTGGAAAATGGCCGTATTGTTGAACAGGGCACCCATCCTCGACTGATCGCGCAAGAGGGCCGTTATGCGCGCCTGTGGGCGTCGGGCGGTTACAAACAGACCCGCGAACAGGCGCTGCCGACATGCTGAAAACCTTTATCGAACTGTTGGGCGATGACGGGCCGGTCTTCCGTCGCTATGTCGGGAAAGTGATGTTCTACGGTGCGCTGTGCGGGCTGACCCTCGCCGCCCTGGTGCCGGTACTCACCGACATGCTCAACGGTGATCTGGCCGAAGCGGCGTTGTGGCTGGTGGTGTTCCTGGCGGCGGTGGCGACGTGTTGGGCCACGCGACGCGAGGTTGAAAAGGCTGGCGTCGCGGTGGGTGTGGCGGTGCTGCAAGGCGGGCGCCAGCGCATCGGCGACCATGTGGCCGAACTGCCTGTCGGTTGGTTCACGCCTGATAACACGGCGCGGCTCAACCAGGTGGTGACCCTGGGCATGATGGCCGTGGCTCAGCTGCCGGCCCATGTATTTACTCCGGTGCTCAGCGGCGTGGTGACGCCATTGGTGCTGGTACTGGCGTTGTTTGTGCTGCACTGGAAAATGGGCCTGATTGCCTTGCTGGCGTTGCCGATTCTCGGCGGCGCGTTCTGGCTCAGCGCCCGCCTTGGGCGGCGCGCCGACCGGGCGTTCCGGCGCAGCTCGGCCGACACCAGCCAGCGCATGCTGGAGTTCGCCCAGTCGCAGTCGGTGTTGCGTGCCTTCAGTGGCGGCGGCAGCTCGGTGTTCCTGCAACGGGCGATCGAGCAGCAGCACGTGAACGGGGCGCGCCTGATCCTGCTATCCGCCACCTCGATTCTGCTGAACATGTGGCTGGTGCAGGTGGTGTTCGCGGCCTTGTTGATCGCCGCCGCGCTCTGGCTTGACGCTTACCTGGGAAATGCCTTGCACGTGGGCTCGGTGATTGCGGTGATGGTGTCGCTGTTGCTGGTCAGCCGCTTCATTGACCCGTTGCTGGAGGTGGCCGGCTATGGCGAAACGTTGCGCGGCGCCGGGGTGCAGCTTGAGGCGGTGCGCGAGATATTGGCCGCGTCGCCCCTGAAGGCGCCGAGCGCGCCGCAATCTCCACGGGATGCCTCGGTGGAATTGTTCGATGTGAGCTTTCGCCACGCGGCCGGTTCGCGGGACGTGCTGCGCGGGGTGAACCTGCGTATTGAGCCCGGCAGCATGACCGCGCTGGTGGGGGCTTCCGGTTCGGGCAAGACCACGCTGTTGCGGTTGGTCGCACGGTTTTTCGAGGTCAGCCAGGGCCAGGTGTGTATCGGTGGCGTGGACGTGCGACAGATGTCCGGTGAGCAGCTCAACGCGCAGATCAGCCAGATCTTCCAGGACACGTACCTGTTCCAGGGCAGCGTCGCCGACAACATTCGCCTCGGCAAACCCGACGCCAGCGACGCACAAGTACTGGAGGCCGCGCGGCAGGCTGGCGTGCAGAAGATTATCGAGCGCCTGCCCATGGGCCTGTCGACCACGGTGGGTGAGGGCGGGGCACGCCTGTCCGGTGGCGAGCGTCAGCGTGTCGCGATCGCCCGTGCGTTGATCAAGGGCGCGCCGATCCTGCTGGTGGACGAAGCCACGGCAGCACTGGACGCCGAGAACCAGGCGGTCATCGCCGAAACCCTGGCACGCTTGCGCGGCACATGCACGCTGATCGTGATCGCGCATCAGTTGTCGACGGTGGTGATGGCCGACCAGATCGTGGTGCTCGATGAAGGCCGGATCGTGGAACAGGGCACGCCTGAGCAATTGACCGCAAGACAAGGGCGCTATGCCCGGTTCCTCGCGCAGCGGCGGGCGTCGAAAGGCTGGCGTATCGCTTAGTGGACCCGCCAGGACGGCGGGTCCGAAGGGCAGGTCAGAGCTTCGGCAGTTGCCCGATGCGGCCCATCATTTCGGTGACGATCTGCAGGTCCAGCAGGAACTGGTCGACGGTCTTGAACTCGTTGTCGGTATGGCCGGTGTACTTGACCTCCGGCCGTGCCAGGCCGAATTGCACGCCGTTGGGCAGCTCATGCACCGAGGTAGCGCCGGCAGACGTGCCGTACTTGTGCTCCATGCCCAGGTTCTCGCTGGCCACCGCCAACAGCGCCTTGACCCACTCGCCCTCAGGGTTGCGGTACATCGGCTCGGCGATCGAGTAATCGAAGGTCACAGCCACGTGGTTTTTCTTGGTCCAGGCGCTGAGCTTGTCGGCGATTTCGGCCTTGAGTGCTTCCGGTGACTTGCCCTTTGGCACCCGCAGGTTGACCGCCAGCTTGAAGGTAGTGTCATCTTCGCCCACATAGGTCAGCGAGGTGGTCAGCGGGCCCATGAACGCATCGGAGAAGCCCACGCCCAGCTTGGCGCCCAGGTAATCCAGGCCCCAGTTGTTGGCGGCGTAGTGCGCGGCGTCGGTGAACTGGTTGTGCTTGAGCGCGACCTTGCCGTCGAGGCTGTTGAGGAAGTCGAGGACCCTGGCTACCGGGTTCACCCCGGATTCCGGTTCGGAGGAGTGGGCGGACACGCCAATGACGGTCAACTGAACGTCCTTGCCGATGACCTTGGCCGCCACTTCAAAGTCGCCGCCATTGCGCTTGGCGTACTCGCTGCCGGCCTTTTGCAGGCTGGCGGCCAGTTCGGCAGGCTTGTCGCTGAGCAATGTCACCACCGACGCCGACGGAATCTGGTTGGTGGCCTTGCCGCCGGTCATCGAGATGATTTCTGCGCCTTTGCCTTCAGCCTTGCGCTTGGGGAACTTGGCCATGACCGTGCCGTAGCCTTTCTCGGCGATCACCACCGGGTAGCCGCCGTCCAGCGCCAGGTTGTAGTTGGGCGTTGGGTTGTGCTCGAAGTAGTACGGGATCGCGTCGCCGGAGGTTTCCTCGGTGGTGTCCACCAGCAGCTTGAAATTGCGCGCCAGCGGCAGCTTCTCTTCCTTGATCACCTTCATCGCGTACATCGCCACCACGATGCCGTTCTTGTCATCCTCGGTGCCGCGACCATACATCCGGTCGCCGATCAGCGTGACTTTGAATGGGTCGAGCTTGGTGCCGTCCTTGAGCACCCAGTTTTCCGGGGTTACCGGTACCACGTCCGCGTGAGCGTGGATGCCGACCACTTCATCGCCGCTGCCTTCCAGGGAAATCTCGTAGACGCGGTTGTCGATGTTGCGGAAGTTCAGGTTGAACGACTCGGCCAGGCTCTTGATCTTGGCGGCGATCTTGATGAACTCGGGATTGTCGTGCTGGGCCACGCCGGCGACCTGGAAGGTCGGGATCTCCACCAGCTCACGCAGGGTTTCAGTGGCGGCCGCACCGTACTTCACCCGCGCATACAGGCCCAGCAGGCGATGGATTTCATTCTGCTGGTCGGCGCTCAGGTCCTTATTGTCGAGAAAGGCACTGATGGCCGGGCCGAGGTTGTCGCTCTTGGCCACGTCATTCTTGGCCAGGCTGGCGAGGAACTGCCGGAAATCCTTGACCGAGGCATCGCTGAAGGTCTTCAGGATGACGGCGTTCTGTTGTGGGGTGAGGTTGGCTTGAGCTTGGGTGGTGAACACCGAAAGGCTGGCGGCCATCAGGGTGGCTACGGCCAGTTGCTTGAGGGAAAAATCCATTGCTGTGGGCATTCCTTTGCAGGGAGTGAGTGAGAAATGTCTGATCGAAAGGTCAGAAACAATTTCACACACTACCATCGGGAGGCAGGGGTAGGGGAGTGCCTGAGTGGGAAATCTCCCATAGAAATGCACAGCAACCCATTGAACGGAAAGCTACGGTATGGTTCTTCTGTCAGGGTGTTAATTGTGCAAAGGAGTGAGATTGATGATGCTTTCAGAGCGTTACCGCGGCAGCCTGCTTGGCCTGGCGTGCGGTGATGCAGTAGGGACTACTGTTGAGTTCATGCGCCGTGGTTCGTTTGCCCCTGTCATCGATATGGTTGGTGGTGGGCCCTTTCAACTGTTACCGGGCCAGTGGACGGATGACACGTCCATGGCGCTTTGTCTGGCCGAAAGCCTGCTGCGCAAGAATGGTTTTGACGCTGCCGATCAGATGGGCCGTTATCTGAACTGGTGGAAGTGGGGCTACCTTAGCTCGACGGGTGAATGTTTCGATATTGGCACGACGGTTCGTGAGGCATTGGCGGAGTATCAGTACACCGGTGACCCGTTCGCGGGCTCCACCGATCCTTACTCAGCGGGTAACGGGTCGATGATGCGCCTGGCGCCGGTGGTGCTGTTCTATTTTCCGGATGCCGAGCGCCTGCGTGAGTTTACCGTCGACAGTTCCCGCACGACCCATGGCGCGATGGAGGCGATTGAATGTTGCCTCGTGCTGGCTGAGTGTATTGCGAATGCGCTGCGGGGGGATTCGAAACCGCAGGTATTGCAGGTCGGCTACCTGGAGTTGAGCGAATCCAAAGTTGCGGACATTGCTGATGGGCACTACCTCGACAAGGCGCGCAGTGACATCGTGGGTTCTGGCTACGCAGTGGCTTCGCTTGAAGCGGCGCTATGGTGTTTTCATCACACCAACAGCTTTGCCGAGGCTGTGTTGGCTGCCGCAAACCTGGGGGATGACGCCGACACTACCGCAGCGATCGTGGGTCAGTTGGCGGGCGCGTATTACGGCGTGCAGGGCATTCCGTCCGAGTGGTTGGGCAAGTTGTGGCAGTGTGAAGATATTCAAGAAACTGCTGACGCGTTGTATCAGGCGGCGCAACTCCAGGCAGCCGCACTTTAACTCAGTGTCTGCTAATCTGCGCTCGTTGAATCTCGACCGCCACCCGTGGACCTCTCAATGACATCGCCATCCGATCAAAACCTTGAACCCCAATCCGTCTGCAGCCCGATCACCAGCAGCGCCATTTTCATGGTCGCGACCCTGGCGCCTGGCAGTGACTCGGCTGAGGCGGTGCGCAGCTGGTGCGCCGATATCGCCGGCCTGGTGCGCTCGGTCGGCAAGCGTGTACCGGCGGGCAACCTGACGTGTGTCGCAGGGTTTGGCTCCAAGGCGTGGGACGCGCTGTTCGGGGGGCCGCGGCCAGCAGCGTTGCATCCGTTCAAGGAAGTGGGCGTGGCCGGGCGCCTGGCGCCGGCCACGCCGGGGGATATCCTGCTGCACATTCGTGCCGAGCAGATGGACCTGTGTTTCGAATTGGCCACCCAGTTGATGGCGGCGCTGGGGGATGCGGTGACGGTGGTGGACGAGGTCCAGGGTTTCCGCTATTTCGACATGCGCAGCATCATCGGTTTTGTCGACGGCACCGAGAACCCGGTCGGGCGCAAGGCGGTGGGCTTCACCATTGTCGGTGATGAGGATCCGGCGTTCAGCGGCGGCAGCTATGTAATGGTGCAGAAGTACCTGCACAACATGCAGGCCTGGAATGAATTGTCGGTGGAGGCGCAGGAGCGGGTGATCGGGCGCACCAAGCTGTCGGACATCGAGCTCGACGATGCGACCAAGCCGAGCAATTCCCACAGTGCATTGACCACCATCACCAAGGACGGCGAGGAGGTGAAAATCCTGCGGGACAACATGCCCTTTGGCCGGCCGGGCGCGGGGGAATTCGGGACGTACTTTATCGGCTACGCGCGCTCGCCAGAGCCTTTGGAGTTGATGCTGGAGAACATGTTTGTCGGCCGACCGGCCGGCAACTATGATCGCCTGCTGGACTTCAGCACGGCGGTCACCGGCGGCCTGTTCTTCATACCGTCAGCGGATTTGCTCGAAGAACTGGCCGACCGCGCGCCTTAGGCCAACAACCCGGTGCTCACCGCCACAATCAGGAATACCCCGAGCACCGCGCGGTAGATCACGAACGGCCAGGTGGAGAATCGCTCCAGGAACTTCATCAGGCCCCAGATCGCGAAGAACGCCGACACACTGGCAACCACCAGGCCAAAGATCAAATGCGGCCAGGCGTGGGCGGGCAGGTCGGCATGGAACAACACCCACAGTTCCTTCAAACCCGCCAGGGCGATCGCCGGCAAGCCCAGCAGGAACGAAAACCGCGCCGCTTCTTCACGCTTGAAGTTGAGGAACAGTGCGGCGGTCAGGGTCGAACCCGAGCGGGAAACCCCTGGAATCAGCGCGCCGATCTGCGCAATGCCGACAATCAGCGCATCCCGCAGGCGCATTTCGCCCACCGTGCGCTTATGCCTTGCGCTGAGTTCAGCCGCCGCCAGCAGCACCGCCATCACCAGGCAGGAAATCCCGATCACCATCAGCCCGCGCAGCGGCGAGTTGCAGGAGTTGAGGGTCGACGACAAGGCTATCCCGGCAATCCCGATCGGAATCGTCGCCAGCACAATGGCCACCGCCAGCTTGAACCACTGGTTGTTGTAGTCACCCTGGCGCACCGCAGTGATGCTGCCGACCGTGACCTGGCGTACATCCTTCCAGAAGTAACTGACCACTGCTGCCAGGGCGGCCAACTGCATGGCTGCGGAAAACGCCGAGCCGGGATCCGGCCAGCCGAGCAGGGCGGGCACGATGCGCATGTGGGCGGTGGAAGACACGGGCAACAATTCGGTGATGCCCTGAATGATGCCCAGGATGCCTATTTGCAGGTAATCCAGGGACGCAAAGCCGACATCGAGGCCGCTGGTGCAGACGTTTGTCAAAGTACTTATCCTGAAAGCAAGGGGAGGGAAGTGACGCGGAGTTTAGTCTAACTTTGTAACGATTTTGTCGTTGACATGAGAAAAGCGCGATCGGTTCAGCAAGCAGAAAGCTTGGCCGGTGTATTGGCATTGCAGGTGGCTTTGTTGACAATGGCGGCCTGTTTTTTTGCCGAGATGCCCATGCCTGCAATCCCCGATACCACCGTCGAACTGATCGAGACCGGCCCGGAACACGCCACGTTGATCGCCAACCTTTACCAGTTCTACGCCTACGAGTCCTCGGACTGGGAACAGGAAGATGTCGAGGTGGACGGTCGCTTCTACATCCATGAGGAGCACCTGGCCCGCTACTGGGAAGACCCGCAGTGGAGTGCCAACCTGCTGCTGGTCGACGGCTTCATCGCCGGCTTCCTGCTGATCGAAGGCAGCGAGTTGCCGGGGATCGATGCGCTGGAACTGGCGGACCTGTTCATCCTCAAACGCTACCGCCGCAAGGGCATTGGCCGCGCCATCGCCACTCAGGTGTTGAGCAGCGGCGAGGCGAACTGGCTGGTGCGTTTCTATGATCAGGATGAAGTGAGCCAGGCGTTCTGGCGCACGGTGTTGGATAACCTGCCGCGTCCGGTGCAGGCCATCGAGCTGGACGATGAGCCGAACCTGCTGAGTTTCCTGGTGACGCGCGCGGCGTTGCACTGAACCATCAACTGAAAGCGGCGCCAGCCCCTGCACTGAACAATGCCGCCTGCATCGCCTGTGGCGGCTGGCCGAACGCCCGCAGGAATGCCTGGCGCATGCGCTCGCGATCACCGAACCCGGTCTCGCGGGCGACCACTTCCACCGGATGCCGACTGGTTTCCATCATTGCCCGGGCGGCTTCCACCCGCAGGGATTCGATGGCCTTGGCCGGGGTTTGCCCGGTCTCCTCGCGAAACACCCGGCTGAACTGGCGTGGGCTGAGCCGCGCCACGGCCGCCAGGGCCTCGACCGAAAGGTCGTGGGTCAGGTTCTCCCGGGCGTAGGCCAGGGCCAGCTGCACACGGTCGGACTTGGGGTCGAGTTCCAGCAACGCCGATAGCTGCGACTGTTCGCTGCCACGGCGCTGGGCAATCACCAGCTTGCGCGCGATGCGGCGGGCGAGGTCGCTGCCCAGGTCGTTCTCCACCATCGCCAGTGCCAGGTCCACCCCGGCGCTCATGCCGGCACCGGTCCAGATCTGGCCGTCGACCACGAACAGCTTGTCTTCCTCCAGGCGAATCTGCGGGTAGCGCTTGGCAAAGGCCGGTGCGTGCAGCCAGTGGGTGGTGGCGCGCTTGCCTTCAAGCAATCCGGCCTCGGCCAGCACGAAGATGCCCATGCACAACGAAGCAATCCGTCGCGACTGTTTGGACGCCGCCTGGACCAGCCTCGGCAGGCTGGCGTCAGGCAGTTGGAACTCCAGGTAACCGCTGACGATCAATGTGTCATAGCCCTCGGGCCGGATCGGCGTGCTGTTCACCGAGAAGCCCTGGGACGTCATGATCGGGCCGCCACTTTCCGACACCAGGTGAAATTCATACGCTTGCTCGCCACGCAGCAGATTCGCGCACTCGAACACCGAGCCCAGGCTGAGGCTCAAGGATTGAAAGTTCGGGTACACCATCAGCGCAATGCTGTGCATCTCATCTCTCCAGGGGGCGCGGAGCGGTGATTGTCGGCGTGTGCCAGGGAAACGGCAACCGCCTTGGCGCAATGTCCGGAATCCTTGCGGACATGACATTGTGCGGTTTTGGCCCGGCTCCTAAGCTTGATTCCATTCCAACCCACATCACCCCGAGGCACTGGCACATGAAAGTATTGATGGTTTTGACTTCTCACGACCAGCTTGGCAACACCGGCCGCAAGACCGGGTTCTGGCTCGAAGAATTTGCTGCTCCCTACTACGCGTTCAAGGACGCCGGGGCCGACGTGACCCTGGCTTCGCCGGCCGGTGGGCAGCCGCCCCTGGACCCGGTCAGCGACCTGCCGGATTCGCAAACCGACCAGACCCGCCGCTTCGCCACTGACCCGGCGGCGCAACAGGCCCTGGCCACCACCGTGAAGCTGGAGTCGGTCAACGCCGGCGACTTCGACACCGTGTTCTACCCAGGCGGCCACGGCCCGCTGTGGGACCTGGCAGAGTCGAAAACCTCCATCGCCCTGATCGAAGCCTTCGAGCGTGCGGGCAAGCCGATTGGCTTTGTGTGCCACGCCCCGGGCGCCTTGCGGCACGTCAAGGCGGTCAACGGCGAGCCGCTGGTCAAGGGCCGACGCGTCACCGGCTTCTCCAACTCCGAAGAAGCGGCGGTTGGCCTGACCGACGTGGTGCCTTTCCTGATCGAGGATGATTTCAAGGCGCTGGGCGGCACGTATGAGAAGGGTGCCGATTGGCAATCCTTTGTGATTGAAGATGGCCTGCTGGTCACCGGGCAGAATCCTGCCAGTTCCAGTGACGTTGCCAAAGCGCTGTTGAAGCTGACCGCGTAACCCGCCAAATCCCCCAAAAAGTACGTTGTTGGCGGCTCCCCTGACCGGGAGCCGGCAGCTTCTGCTTGTCTGAAATTTGAATCCGGAACTTTCCCCCATGAGCAACAGCGCTTTAGGTACCCCGATCACACTGGGGCACCACACCCTGAAAAACCGCATCGTCCTGCCGCCGCTTACCCGCCAGCGAAGTGCCCAGCCCGGTGATATCGCCACGGACTTGATGGCGCTTTATTACCGCCAGCGCGCCACCGCCGGCTTCATGGTCAGCGAGGGCACGCAGATCGAGCCTCGCGGCCAGGGCTATGCCTGGACCCCGGGCATCTACACACCGGAGCAGATTGACGGCTGGCGTACCGTGACCGATGCCGTGCATGCCGAAGGCGGCGTGATCTTCGCCCAGCTTTGGCATGTGGGTCGCGTGTCCCATCACGAACTGCAACCCGACGGCGCAGCACCCGTCGCGCCGTCGGCGATCCAGCCGCAGCAAGCCAAGGCATTCGTTGCAACCGGGCCCGGCACCGGTAAGTTGGTGCAGCCACCCGAGCCGCGCGCCCTGGCTACCGCCGAGGTCAAGGAGTTGGTGGGGCTTTACGCCCAGGCTGCAAAAAATGCATTGGCTGCCGGCTTCGATGGTGTGGAAATTCATTCGGCCAACGGCTACCTGGTCAACCAGTTCATCTCGGCGCATTCCAACCAGCGCGACGATGAATACGGTGGCTCACTGCACAATCGCCTGCGGTTCCTGCGGGAAATCGTCGAGGCGGTGGCCGAAGTAGTCGGCCCGCAACGCCTGGGCGTGCGCTTTGCGCCGTTGTTCAGCGGCACTGACCAGGACCGGGTCTACATCGGCCTCGTCGAGGAAGACCCGCATCACACCTACATCGAGGCGATCAAGGTGCTTGAGGCGGCCGGCATCGCCTACGTGTCGATTGCCGAGGCCGACTGGGACAATGCCCCCGAGTTGCCCGAGTCGTTCCGCCAGGCGGTGCGTGACACCTTCAGCGGCCGGATCATCTACGCCGGCCGCTACACCGCAGAGCGCGGCGTGCGGCTGGTAGAGGCGGGGCTGGCAGACCTGATCGCGTTTGGCCGGCCGTACATTGCCAATCCCGACTTGCCCCAACGCCTGCTCAACGGTTGGCCGCTGAACCCGTTGAACGCGGACGGCCTGTATGGCGGCACCGAGGTGGGCTTCACCGATTACCCGGTGTATGCCGGGTAGGCACGGGCTACTCGATCGGGTATTTGCCGAATGCCGGGTGCTGCTCGGCGAGGGCCGCGTGGCGTTGCAAGTGGGGAAACGCATCGGCCTTCACGACGTCGGCTATCTTCAGCTGGGTGAAGGACCAGGCGACCGCCACCGTCAGGCTCGCCTGGGTCAGCGGCAAGTCGCTGTCGCGCTCGGCCACCCGCGCCTCCAATAATGCATAGGCCGCCAGCAGTTGCCCGGTCACGCGGTCGATCCACGGCTGATGCAGTTTTTCGGCGGGCCGCAGGTGATGTTCGTAGACGATCTGCACGGTCTTTTCGCACGCTGCCAGCGCCAGGCCGATCACTTGCAGATCCCTGGCAAGTGCCATTGTTTGCTGGGGCAACAGCTTTTTGGCAGCCGGCGCCAGGGCTTCCAGGTACTCGAGGATCAAGCCGGAATCCATCAGCACCGTGCCGTCGTCGAGCACCAGCGTCGGTGCCTTGACTACCGGGTTGATCCCGGAAAACTCATCGAAGGTGCTGAACACCGACAATGCCTGGTGTTCGAACGCGACGCCGTACAGTTCCAGGGAAATGGCCACGCGGCGCACGTAGGGCGAGTCCAGCATGCCGACCAGTTTCATGAAGCCTCCATTAACCGCAGTGTTTTGTTCTGATGACGTTATAAACCGTTTTTCCGCATGTTTATCAATCCACCCGCAACACAATCTTGCCGATATGGTCGCCACCTTCCATGCGCGCATGGGCCTTCGCGGCGTCGGTATAGGCATACACCTCATCGATCATCGGCAGGCAACGCCCGGCCGACAGCACCGGCCACACGTGTTCGCGCAGTTGTGCGGCAATCGCGGCTTTTTCTTCCCGGGTGCGTGAGCGCAACAACGAGCCGGTAACGATCGCGCGTTTGCCGAGGATCGCCAGCAGGTCGATGTCTTTGGCGCGTGCGCCGCCGAGGAAGCCCAGCATCACCAGGCGACCTTCCATGGCCAGGGCGCTGATGTTGTCGTTCAGGTAGGAGCCACCCATGATGTCGAGGACCACATTGACACCCTTGCCCGCGGTTTTGTCAGCGATGACCTCGGCGAAATTCTGTTCCCGGTAGTTGATCGGCTCGGCTCCCAGTTCGCGGATGGCGGCGCATTTTTCCACGCTGCCGGCGGTGGCGAACGCTTCGATACCGAACTCGCGGCAGAGCATCAGCGCGGTGGTGCCGATGCCGCTGGTGCCGCCGTGGATCAACACGCGCTGGCCTTTATGCGCACCGCCGATGCCGAACAGGTTGGCCCATACGGTGAAGAAGGTTTCCGGGATCGCTGCCGCCTGAATCCAGTCCAGGCCATCGGGAACCGGCAAGGTCTGGCTGGCGGGCACTGCGCAGTACTGCGCATAACCGCCGCCATTGGTCAGGGCGCACACCTTGTCGCCCAGCGCGTACTCGCTGACGCCTTCGCCCAGCGCGACCACCACACCGGCCACTTCCAGCCCGGGAATCGGGCTCATGCCGGGTTTCATCGGATACGTGCCGGCGCGTTGCAGGGCGTCCGGGCGATTGACGCCGGCGGCGTGCACGCGGATCAGCACTTCGCCGGGGCCGGCGACAGGTACCGGCTCCTGACGTGGTTGCAGGACTTCGGGGCCGCCGGGGCTGGTGATTTCGATCAGGGTCATTTCGTGGGGCAGAGTCATTTGAGCGCACCTGTAGCAATGAACGTGTGGGTTGGGACCGCGCCAGTTACCGAGCGGTTCAGCCTGCTGGCGATCCTGGGTATTTTCTCTGGTGCCCAGCATAGCCGTGATGAGTGATGCAATAATGCTGCGATTACACGTCACGCTGATGCAAAAATGCATCTAAGGGGAAAGCCATGAATTGGGACGATGCGCGGGTGTTCCTCGCGGTGTGCCGCGAGTCCACACTGCGCGGGGCCGCGCGGGTGCTGGGGGTAGATCAAGCCACCGTGGGCCGACGGGTCAATGCCCTGGAAAAGTCCCTGAACGCAACGTTGTTCCTGCGCACCTCCGAGGGCTATGCGCTGACCGCCGTGGGTGAAGCCGCGTTGCAATCGGTGGAGAACATGGAGCGCTCGGCCCTTGACCTGGAGCGTCAGGTCCTGGGCCTGGACGACCGCCTGACCGGCACCGTACGGGTGACCACCACTGATTCCCTGGCCATCGACTTCCTGATCCCGGCCATTGCCCGGCTGCACGATGCGCACCCTGACGTGCGCGTGCAGATGGACGCTTCGACCCAGTTGCTTAACCTGGCCAAACGCGAAGCCGATATCGCGGTGCGCAATACCCGCCCGGACAATCCCGACCTGATCGCCCGGCGCATCGCCCGCTGGCCGGTGGGGCTGTTTGCCTCGCAGGCGTATATCGATCGGCACGGCGCACCCGAACCGGGCAGCCTGTTCGAAGGACACGACCTGGTGGTGTACCAGCCGCACCTGCAAAGCCAGAAGGACCTGACCCTGGTCAGCGAGCCGCTGGGACGCGGGCGTATTGTTGCGGCCTTGAGTTCAAGCCTGTTGGTACGCCGCTCCATCGCCGCAGGGATCGGTATCGGTGAGGTTCCGATAGTTTCCGGCGAACGCGACGGCCTGGTGCGGCTGTGGCCGGACCGTACGCGGCCGTTGCCCTACGATGTGTGGCTGGTGACCCATGCCGACCTGCGGCACACCGCCCGGGTGCGGGTGGTGATCGACGAGATCGTCGCGGGGTTTGCCGGCACCGGGGAATAGTACGACTGCCTGAAAAGGCCGGGTGTCAGCCCGGCCAGAAATAAGCCGTCGCAGGAGAACGCAATCGGCTCAGCGTTGCAGGAAGGCCAGCAGATCTTCGTTCAAGGCTTGCTGGTGGGTCACCGCAAAACCATGGGGGGCATCCTTGTACACCTTCAACTGCGCGCCTTTGATCATCTGCGCGGCGACCTTGCCGGTAGTTTCGAACGGCACGATCTGGTCGCCATCACCGTGGATAACCAGGGTCGGCACGTCGATCCTGGCCATGTCCGGGCGGAAGTCGGTTTCCGAGAACGCGGTGACGCAATCCACCGTCGCCTTGAGCGAGGCGAGCAGGGCGATGTTCAGTGTTTGAGTCAATACACCGCTGGAGACCTGTTGGCCCTTGTTGATGCCATAGAACGGCGTATTGAAGTCTGCCAGGAACTGCGCGCGATCCTTCAGCAGCGCGGCCTTGAACCCGTCAAACGCTGCCATCTCGACACCTTGCGGGTAATCCGGCTTTTGCCCGAACAGCGGCGTCACCGCCCCCAGCAACACCAGCCCGGCCACGCGCGCGCTGCCATGGCGGGCGATATAGCGGCTGACATCGCCGCCGCCCATGGAGAAGCCCACCAGGGTCACGTCCTGCAGATCCAGATGGTTGATCAACTGGGCGATATCGTCGGCAAAGGTGTCGTAGTCGTTACCGGTCCAGGGCTGGTCCGAGCGGCCAAAACCACGGCGGTCGAACGCGATGGTGCGGTAGCCGCGGCTGCTCAGGTACTCCATCTGGTATTCCCACATATCGGCATCCAGCGGCCAGCCGTGGCTGAACAGCACCGGTTTGCCGGTGCCCCAGTCCTTGTAGTAGAGCTCGGTACCGTCTTGTGTGCGTAGGGTGCTCATGGCAAAACTCCTTGGGTGAGAGGGCAGCCAATACTATAGGCGCAGAATCTGACGAGGGACTTGTATGCCTGTGCTCGGTTGAACGGTTCAGCGTCTATGCTGGTCAACTGCTTTCTACCGTCTGAACAAACAGGTGAACGAAATGGCCAAGACTTACAGCTACGCCGCTCGTGACTCCAAGGATTCCCTCAAACCCTTCACGTTCGAACGTCGCGCCCCCGGGGCCGATGATGTGCAGATCGACATCCTCTATTGCGGCGTCTGCCACTCGGACCTGCACACCGTACGCAACGAATGGAAAAACACCCTGTACCCGTCGGTACCGGGCCATGAAATCGTTGGACGGGTGACCGCAGTGGGCGCCAATGTCAGCAAGTTCAAGGTGGGCGATTTGGCCGGTGTCGGCTGCATGGTCGACAGCTGCCAGCACTGCGAATCCTGCGCCGAGGGCGAGGAGCAGTATTGCGAAAACGGCTTCACCGGCACCTACAACGGCCCGGCTTTTGGCGGCGAAAACACCTTCGGCGGCTACTCGGACAATATCGTGGTCAAGGAGAAGTTCGTCCTGCGGATCTCCCACGACGAGAGCAACCTGGCGGCGGTCGCGCCGCTGCTGTGTGCAGGCATCACCACCTACTCACCGCTGCACCACTGGAACGTCGGGCCGGGCAAGCGCGTCGGCGTTGTCGGCCTGGGTGGCCTGGGCCATATGGCGGTGAAAATCGCTCATGCCATGGGCGCCTACGTGGTGCTGTTCACCACCTCGCCGAACAAGCGCGAAGACGGCCTGCGCCTGGGGGCCGATGAAGTGGTGGTGTCGAAGAACGCGGACGAAATGGCCAAGGTTGCCAACTCCCTGGACTTCATCCTCAACACCGTGGCCGCGTCCCACAATCTCGACGCCTTCCTCAACCTGCTCAAGCGCGACGGCACCATGACCCTGGTGGGCGCCCCGGATAGCCCGCACCCGTCACCGACCGTGTTCAACCTGATTTTCAAGCGTCGCAGCCTGGCCGGGTCGTTGATCGGTGGCATCCAGGAAACCCAGGACATGCTGGATTTCTGCGCCAGGCACGGGATTGTCTCGGACATCGAGATGATCGACATCCAGGGCATCAATGACGCCTACGAGCGCATGCTCAAGGGCGATGTGAAGTATCGGTTCGTGATCGACATCGAGAGCCTGAAGAAAGAAAAACACGCGGCCTGATTGATCGCTGCAGATCCCTGTAGGAGCGGGCTTGTGTGGGAGCGGGCTTGCTCGCGAAGGCGGTGTGTCAGTCGCTCAATAGGCTGGCTGAACCACCGCTTTCGCGAGCAAGCCCGCTCCCACCCAAGCCCGCTCTCACATTTTGATCTTCGCCGGTTTCTAGGCCGACAGGTGCTCATACAAAATCGTCGCACCCACCAGCATCAACACCACGCCGCCAACCATCTCGGCGCGCTTGCCGACCGCAGTCCCCAACACCCGGCCAAGCATCATGCCGATGGTTACCATGGTCATCGTCGCCAAGCCGATCGCCGCAGCGGCCACCAGGATATTCACGTCGACAAACGCCAGGCCTACACCCACCGCAAGGGCATCGATGCTGGTGGCAAACGCGGTCACGGCAAGAATCATGAACGAGTGCTGGCTCGGTTTCTCTTCCTCTGGATCATCGGCCTTCAAGCCGTTGTAGATCATGTGCAGGCCCAGGGCTACCAGCAGGGTAAAGGCGATCCAGTGGTCCCACTGCTCCACCCAGCGAGTGGCAGCCTGGCCGATAGCCCAGCCGATGATCGGCGTGATCGCTTCAATCACACCAAAGATCAGCCCGGCCCGCAGGGCTTCGGTCAGGCGTGGTTTGTGCAGGCTGGAACCTTTGCCAATGGC
This sequence comes from Pseudomonas sp. W2I6, assembly GCF_030815935.1. NCBI lineage: Bacteria > Pseudomonadati > Pseudomonadota > Gammaproteobacteria > Pseudomonadales > Pseudomonadaceae > Pseudomonas > Pseudomonas sp. W2I6. The sequence goes on from NZ_JAUSXJ010000001.1 coordinate 1,811,339, forward strand.
CGCCGCAAAGGCGTCCGTGGACATGGCAAGGGCGAGAAGAATCAGGGAAATAGGGTTCACGGTAAGGCTTCCAGTCGGGCTGTATGAGTCAACGACACAACCACACGCCCGACTTCAGGCATGGATGTGTCGCTGGTCTCACCAACCAAAATGGTGTTCGCACCACGGCATGTTGCCGAGAATGTTGATACGAACGCTTCGAGAATCCGAAGCAGGCTACTCCCCAACGAGGTGGCGGATCATAGCCGCGCAATCATGAAAATTTCGTTAAGGACGCCTCACGGATGTTCCAGGTGACAGCGCACCTGCTGACTCATCCCTCCCGTCAACCGCTGCGGCCGCTCACAGCCTTGTGTACGCCTCGGGCAGCGGTCGAGAAAGAAACACCCACCCGGCAACACCCGGTTCCCCGGCAGCTCTGTCGGTGCACTGACATACGCGTCGTCCAGCGCCACCCCCAGCTTGGGCACCGCCTCCAGCAACAGCTGGGTGTACGGATGCTTCGGCTGCTCCAGCACTTGCTCGGCACACCCCAGTTCCACGATCTGCCCCAGGTACATCACCGCCACCCGGTCGGCCATGTGCCGCACCACCGAAACGTTGTGGGAGATCAGGATGTAGGTCAGCCCCAGCCGCCGTTGCAGCTCGGCCAGCAGGTTGAGGATTTGCGCCTGCACCGAGATATCCAGGGCCGAGGTCGGCTCGTCCAGCACCAGGATGCTCGGGTTGGACGCCAGCGCGCGGGCGATGGCGATCCGTTGGCGCTGGCCACCGGAAAACTGGTGCGGGTAACGGTCCAGGTATTCGGCACGAATGCCTACCTGCGCGGCGACCTTGGCGGCGATGGTGCGCATTTCACTCATGGGCGTGTCGCCAAGGGCGAACAGCGGTTCGGTGATGATTTTCCAGATGGGCAGGCGCGGGTCGAGGGACGATTGCGGGTCCTGGAATACGATCTGCACATGCCGGTGGCGTTCCCGGGCACTTTCGTAGACCCAGTCCACTTCACCGTCACTGGGCTTGACCAGGCCCATCAGCAACTGGGCGAGGGTGCTTTTACCACAGCCGGACTCGCCGACAATCCCCAGGGTTTCCCCACGGCGAACCTGCAAGTCGATGCCGTTGAGGGCGTGGGCATAACCGCGCGGGCGGCCCAGCCAGTCGGTTTTTACCGGGAACTTGACCCGTACATCCCGCAAAGCCAGCAGTGAATCTTGAGACACGGTCATTGCACCGACTCCCCGGCAGTCAGCCAGCACGCACTTTTGCGGGTGCCGGCAGGGTTGATCAGGTCCAGGCGCGGGCGCTCGATGCATTGGCTCATGGCCTGGGGGCAGCGTTCGCGAAAGGTGCAGCCTGAGGGCAGGGCGGCAAGGTTGGGCACCTGGCCGGGGATGGTCAGCAGGTCGTCGCCGGGTTTCACCTGTTCCGGTAAGCCGCTGAGTAGCCCTTGGGTGTAGGGATGGCGCGGGTCGCTCATCACCTGGGCGGTGGGGCCTTCTTCCACCACGGCGCCGGTGTACATCACATACACCCGGTCGCAGAACTGCGAGACCACAGCCATGTCGTGGGTGATCAGCAGGATCGCGGTGCCGCGTTCCCGGGCTTTTTCCCGCAGCAGCAACAGCACCTGGCGTTGCACGGTGACGTCGAGGGCAGTGGTGGGCTCGTCGGCGATCAGCAACTGAGGGTCGCAGGAAAACGCCAAGGCGATCATCACCCGCTGGCGCATGCCGCCGGAGAGTTCGAAGGGGTAGCTGTCGAGCACCTGTTCGGGGTCGGCGATGTGCATGTCCCGGAGCAGGGCGATGGCCTTGGCACGGGCGGCGGCCTTGCTCAGGCGCTGGTGGTGGATGATCACATCGAGCATCTGCCGGCCAATGCGCCGGGTCGGGTTCAGCGCGGTCATCGGCTCCTGGAAGATCATCGCCGCGTCACGCCCGCGGATCTGCAGCAGCTCCTTCTCGCTGGCACCGAGCATGTCGCGGCCGAGCATCTGCAAGCTGCCGGCGGTGATCCGGTAACTGCGCTCCGGCAGCAGGCGCAGGCTGAGCATCGCGGTCACGGATTTGCCGGAGCCGGATTCACCCACTACGCCGACGACTTCGCCGGGGTTGACGTGCAACGACACGCCGTTGAGTGCCTGGACGTTGTTGCGGTAAGCCGGGAATTCCAGGCTCAGGTTGTCGATGGCAAGCACTGCCGGACTGGACATGGTCATTTCCCCTGTTGCCGTGGGTCGAGCAGGTCACGAACACCGTCACCCAGCAGGTTGAAGCCGGTCGCGGTGACCAGGATCGCCAGCCCCGGAAAGGTCGAGTACCACCAGTTGTCGAGAATGAAATTGCGCCCGGTGGCAACCATCGCGCCCCATTCGGCGGTGGGCTGTTGTGCACCCAGGCCGATGAAACCCAGGGCCGAGGCCATCAGGATCGCGCTGCCGATGTCCAGGCTCAGTTGCACCAGCAACGGCGGCATCGCATTGCGGCCCACGTGCCACGACACGATGTGCCAGCGCCCGGCGCCGAAGGTCTGGGATGCCTTGACGTAGCCCATCTGCCGAATGCTCAGGGCCTGGCCCCGGGCCAGGCGCACGTAGAACGGGATGCGCACCACGGTGATTGCCAGCATCGCATTGAACAGGCTCGGGCCCAGTGCGGCGGCCAGGGCCATGATCAGCACCAGGGACGGCACCGACAGCATGATGTCCATCAGGCGCATGATCAGGCTGTCGAAACGCCCGCCGATAATCCCCGACAGGCAGCCCAGCAGCCCGCCCACCAGGCAGGACGAAAACGCCACGAACAGGCCCACGCCCACCGACTGGCGGCTGCCGTACAGCACCCGGCTGAACAGGTCGCGGCCGACTTCATCGGTGCCGAACCAATGTTCGGCGGAGGGCTCGGCCAGGCGTTGCGCCAGGTTCAAGGCATTGGGGTCATGGCTCGCCAACCAGGGGGCGAAGGCCATGCAGATCAGCACGATCAAGGTGATGGTCAGGCCGGCGATGGTCAGCGGGCTGCGGCGTATTTGATAGCCCAGGTACTCCATTCGCGCACGCCAGGTGGGGCGCTGTTCCAGGGGCACCGGTACGGGCATGGTCAGGGGAGCGGTCATCTCAATTCACCTCGCCGATGCGCGGGTCGACCACCCGGTAGAGCAGGTCGATCAGCATGTTCAGCAGTACATAAATAAACGACACCAGGATCGCGAAGCCCATCACCGCCGGGAAATCCAGGGACTGGATCGACTTCACCACATAGGCACCCATGCCCGGCCAGGCGAACACGGTTTCGGTCAGCACCGCGCCATACAGCAGGTCGCCGAGGGTCAGGCCGAGCACGGTGATCGACGGGATCAACGCGTTGGGCAGGGCGTGGCGCAGGATCACCGCCCAGCGCGACAGGCCGTAGGCGCGGGCGGTACGGATGTAGTCCTCGCCCAACTGGTCGAGCATCGCCGAACGAATCTGCCGGGCGACTACGCCGAGGTTGACGAAACCCAGGGTGACGGCGGGCAGGATCAGGTGTTCCAGGGCATTCAGGAACAGTGGGATATCGCCGGCCAGCAGCGAGTCGATCAGGTAGAACCCGGTGATGGTGCGCGGTGGTTCGAGGCCTTCATCCAGCCGCCCGCTGCCGGGCAGCCAGCCGAGCTGGCCGTAGAACAACACGATCAGGCCCAGGCCGAGCCAGAAGGCCGGCGTGGAAATGCCGGTAACCGCCAGCGTTCGGGCGATCTGGTCGATGGCGCGGTTGTGATACACCGCTGACAGCACCCCCAGCGGTACGCCCACCAGTACCGAGAGCAGCAGGGCGGCCACCGCCAGTTCGAGGGTCGCGGGGAAGAACGCTTTCAGGTCTTCCAGCACCGGGCGGCTGGTGCGGATCGAGGTGCCGAGGTCGCCGTGCAGCAGGTCGCTCATGTAGCGGCCGTATTGCTGGTACAGCGGCAGGTCGAGGCCCAGTTGATGGCGGATGTTCTCGACAATGGCGTCGCTGGCCCGGTCGCCGGCAATCAGGCGCGCCGGGTCACCCGGGATCAGGTGGGAGATGCAAAAGGTAATCAGCGAAACGCCGACGACGACCAGGATCAGGCCGAACAGGCGTTTGCGCAACATATTCAGGAAGGCCATGAGGGCTCCTCGGTAACGCGAGACATTTGGATCAGGAATACAGCCTGGAAAACACAGCAGGTCCAGTGTGGGAGCGGGCTTGCTCGCGAATACGGTGGGTCAGTCATACATCGGGTAACTGATACACCGCTTTCGCGAGCAAGCCCGCTCCCACATTTGATCGCGTGTTACTTACTGATCTCAGCCACGTTGAACACCTGCTCCAGCATCGGATGGAACACATAACCCTTCACCGAATCACGCATCGGCAGGGTGTAGTTCTTCTGATAGAGGTAGGCGTATACGCTGTCCTTGAGCACGATCTTCTGGGCTTCCTGATACAGCTCGGTGCGCTTGGCCGTGTCGTTGTTGGCCGCCGCATCACGAATCAGCTTGTCCACCACCGGGTTGCTGTAGAACGAACGATTGCCCGGCAGGCCTTGCAGGGAGGAGTCGAACCAGAAGTTCATGTACATGTAGGGGTCGGAGAAGTCCGGTGCCCACGAGCCGATGGACACGTCGAAGTCACCCTTGCCCAGGCGCTCGCGCATGGTGGCGTTGGCAAGTTTTTCCATCTTCAGGTTGATCCCCAGCGGCGCCAGGCTGGCTTGCAGGGTCAGGCCGATGGATTCCCAGTCCGGGTCCTTGTCGGAGTACATGTAGTTCAGGTTGGTGATTTTTTCCGGGAGTTTCTTCAGGTTCGCGCCCGCGCTGTCCAGGTCCTGTTTCATCAAGGGCAGGCTCGGGTCATTGGCCCACATGCCGGCAGGAATCGGCCCGTTCATCAACTTGGCCTGGCCCTTGAGGATGCCGTCGACAATGCCTTTGTAGTCCACCGCATCAACGATTGCCTGGCGCGCATTCTGGTTGTTCAGCGGGGCTTTCTGGTTGTTCAGGTACAGGTAGGTCACCCGCAGCGACGGGAATTCCTTGATCACCACGTCTTTCTTTTTGGCCAGGTTGGTGAGCTGGTCCTGGGGCATGTCTTCGGCGATGTCCAGGTCACCGCGTTCCAGTTGCAGGCGGCGTACCGAGGCTTCGCTGATGATCTTGATCACCACCTTGTTCAGCGCGGGCTTGGTGCCGGCGTAGTAGGTGTTGGGTTCCAGGGTCAGGCTCTGGCCCTTCTGCCAGTTGCTCAGGCGAAAGGCGCCGGAGCCGGCGGTGTGGGTGGAGAGGTAGGCGTTGACGTCGCCCTGTTTCACCACGTCCGGGTTGATGATGCCGGCGCCGTTGTGGGCGAGGGTGTAGAGGAAGGGCGCGTAGGGCTTGGCCAGGGTGAAGCGCACGGTGAGCGGGTCGACCACGGTGACTTTCATGTCATCCGGGAACGCACCCGACGGGCCTTGCTTGAGCTGCATCACGCGGTCGAAGGAGAACTTCACCGCATTGGCGTCGACCTCGGCGCCGTCATCGAACTTGTTGCCGGGCTTGAGTTTGAAGTCCCACACCAGACCGTCGGCCGAGGTGGTCCAGCTGTCGGCCAGGTCGCCCTTGACCTCGGTGCTGCCCTTGCCGTTTTCGACTTTGTAGGCCACCAGCTTCTGGTACGCCGGGTACGTCACCGCCCAATCATTGTTGTCGATGGTCACGGCCGGGTCGAGGGTTTGCGGGTCGGCGGCCTTGCCGATCATCAGGGTGTCTTTGGGCGCCGCGGCACTTGCCGATTGCCACGCGCCCAGGCTCAGGGCGGCGCACAGCAGGGAGAGTGCGAGGGTCTTGCGGTTGCTTGGGGTCATGCCGGTTTCCTTGATTATTTAGAGGAAAAAGCGGGTTGGTTTATTTTTATGAAATCTATAACCGGGCAGTTGGAGCTAAAGGGTGCTGCTAATTATTGTGATGGTACGGTCCTTGTGATCAGTGTGACTCCTCAATTAATGGGAAAAGTTCGGCATCCGGCAATTCGTAATGCCACCACTCGGTAGCAATCGCCTTGAAGCCGGCGCCGAGCATGATGCCCAACAACAGCAGGCGGTTGCGCTGCACCTGCGGCGGCAGGTCGGGGTAGAACTGGTGGGACCTGGGCTCCATGGCATCAAACGCCGTGCCCATGTCCAGTGGGGTGCCGTGTTCATCAATCAGTGTCAGGTCGACGGCCACGCCGCGGGTGTGGTGCGAGCCCAGGCGCGGGTCGCGCACGTAGTCCGGGTTGGGCAGGGCTTGCCACAGCAGTTGCTGGGCGTAGGCAGGGCGATAGGCGTCGTAGATCCGCAACGTCATGCCGGCCTGGCGTGCCAACAGGCTCGCCTTGCGCAGGCAGGCCGCCGCTTCGGTGTGCAGCAGGCAGCGGGTGTTGCGGTAGATCACGGTGCCTGCCAGGTTGTCGGCACTGGCGTAGATCAGGTCGACCTGTACCGGGTATTCCGGTGGGGCGATTTCTACCAATGGGCTGGTATTCACTCAAAGATTTCCTTTCCAGGGTCAGGATTCGAACTGGCCGAAGGCCTGTTGCAGGGCGCGGTTTTTTGCCAGGCGTGCATCCAGTCGCTCGCCGTAGCGGTCAGCGACGGCAGACACCATCAGGTTGAACAGGCACGTCAGGGGCGCCATGGAGTCCCAGAACTGGCCGACATCGGTTTTCAGTTGCAGCAGGTCCAGGTCGTAGTCCCGGGCCCAGGGGCATTGCAAGTCAGTGATCAGCGCCAAGGGTAGACCCTGGGCGTTCGCGGTCTCGCAGAACGTGGGCGTGATGCTGGAATAGGCGCGGAAGTCCGCTGTAATGGCGTAGGGTTTTTCAAAGCCGGAGTTCAAGGTCTCGGCGTAGATCCCCGACAGGCCATCGACGTAATAGACCTTGGGGCGAATGTATTCCAGGTGACTGTGGAACGCGTTGAGGATGCCCCGGGTGGACTGGATACCGAGGATGAACACGGCGTCTGCATCCACGATGTGCTGCACGATATCGGCGAAACCCTGGCTGCGGGCCAGGCCGTATACATGCTGAATGGCTTCGATCTCGCGGTTGAGGGAACGGTCGAGGGCGTCTTCCTGATCGTTCTCCTGGCGAAACGCACCCAGGCGGTCGGTGATCAGCCAGGAGGCTTGCGGGTCGCCGCGCAGGCCTTGCTTGACGTCATCGAGGTTGCGATAACCCAGGGTTCGCAAGAAACGCCCCACTGAAATCCCGGTGGTGCCGGCTTGCTGGGCGATGCTGTCGGCGGTTTCGAACGGCAGCTGTTGCAGGTTGCCCAGCAGGTAGGTCGCGATGCGCTTGCCGGTGGGCGTCAGCGTCGGGAACTGCTGTTCCAGCGTGCGCTGGAAGCTGTTTTTATCCATGACGTTTTCGCGCAGGCCGGTCATTGATGTTACTCATGTTTCATGATTTTGATGTCTGTTAGAAACATAACATCGGCAATCGCGATAACACAATGGCTTTTTTTGCACTGGGCGGGCAGGGGGGGACAAGCGGCGATCAAGGCCGCTGGGGTTTCACCGAAGTACCGAACGTATTGCCCATGCGCACACTGGTCGCTGCGGGTGTAGAGAGCCCGATCTGGTTCGGCTTGCGTTTGTCGATGGGCACCTGTTGCGCTTGCTGGTTCTTTTGCGTGGCCTTGGCGGCGTCCGGGTGGTTGCCCATCTGCTGGCTCAGGCAGCCATAGTCCGGTGCCTTGTAGCCATCCACGTTGACCTCGGTGCAGCCATTCGGCGTTCCTTCGGCGTGGGCCATCAGCGGCAGGGCAGCACACAGCAACAGGCTGGCGAGGGTCGGGAACAGGTTCATCGGTGCCTCCTGGCGAGCCCTGGGAAATGGGCCGGTATGGCTCGAAAGTGTAGTGCAGCGGGCTGCCCGTCACCGTGATGTTTTTTTTGCTGGCACCGTAACATCAGGTTCATAAACTGGCCTCAGGATGACGGTTTTGTAGGCTATGTCGGACGTGTTGCGATGCTGAGCAGGGGGGCTTGGAGGCGCGCGGGCTGCTGCCTGGCTCTGCTGTTGGGGCTGGCGCAGGCCGCGCGCGCCGAAGTGACCCTGGACCTGCCCGCGCAGAACCTGGATAGCGCCCTGCAGGCGTTCAGCCATGCCACCGGCATGGCGGTGCTGGTGGACCGCGAGTTGACCCGGGGCCGGCGCTCCATCGGCGTGCATGGCCGCTACAGTGCGCAGCAAGCCCTGGGCCTGCTGCTGACAGGGAGTGGCCTGATGGCGCGTTATGCCCGCAGCGATGCGTTCACCCTGCAAGTCCCCGAGGTCAGCCAGCCGGCCACGACGCGGGGGCTGAAGGCAGGGCATGCAGCACGGATCAACAACAGCTATGCCGCGGCCTTGCAGCAGGCGATCGAACGCAGTTTGTGCCGTTCGCCGCTGACCCGCCCCGGCAGTTTCCGGGCGCTGGTGCAGGTGTGGGTCAACGGTGACGGGGTGATCGAACACAGCCGCCTGGTCAGCTCCACCGGTGACCTGCAGCGTGACGAAGCGCTGGTACGCGGCCTGGGCGCCACCCGGGTCGAACGCCCGGCGCCCAGTTCGCTGCGCTTGCCGGTGACCTTACTTTTGATGCCCGATTCAACAGGAACACGCATGGAATGCACAGCAGGGGAAGGAGTTTCCGGGGCATGAAAGATACCGGCCACAGCATGATGGTCAGCCTGTTCCTGGCGTCCTACGAGGACTTCAAGGTACGCCTGCGCAAGCGCCTCGGGTCCGAGGACCTGGCCAACGACGTGCTGCACGAAACCTACCTGCGGGTCGACCGCATGGACGTACCGCCGAACCTGGCGCAACCCAATGCCTACCTGTATCGAATGGCGCTGAACATCGCCGCTGACCGACGCCAGGCGGATGCGCGACTGTTGACCGGCAGCGAAGTCGAAGAGCTGCTGCAGACCGTCGATGAAGCCCAGGACCCGTCGCGGGTGGTGGGTGGCCAGCGGGAAATCCAGTCGTTGCTCAAGGCCCTCTACGAACTGCCGGCGCGGCGGCGCCAGATCCTTATCGCTGCACGTCTGGAAGAGGCGCCACACCTGGAGATCTCCAGGCGTTTCGGGATTTCCACGCGCATGGTCGAAAAGGAAATCAAGGCCGGGCTGGGCCACTGTGCACAGCGCCTTGAAAGAAAAGTGATCCAGCGGTTCGGTCCCGGGGCCGGAAAACCGTCTTAGTGATTGAGTCCCTGATAATCCGTTGAGTACCTGCGCGCTTGAACATTTTTAACCTCTCCGCTGCCCGTGCTGCGCCCGACAGCCCCCTGCACGATGAAGCGCGTGACTGGCTGGTGCTGCTGACGTCGGGCCGGGCCACCGTTGCTGATGCCAAGGCGTTGCGCCAGTGGTGCGCCCAGAGCCCGGAGCATGCCCGGGCGTTCGAGCAGGCCAAGGTGTTGTGGCAGCAATTGGCTCCCGCCGCCGAGCAGTTTTCCCGGCCGCGGCATTTTGGGCGGCGGGCGTTTTTGGGCGGGGCGATTGCGGCGTCGGCGGCGGTGTTGATGGTGCGGGTGACGGTGCCGGGTGGGTTTGCCGGGTTGACGGCGGATTACCGCACCGAGGTCGGGGAGCAGCGGCGGGTGGAGTTGGGTGATGGGGTTCGGCTGGAGCTCAATACGCAGACGCGGATCAGCCGGCGTGAGGGTGGGATTGAGTTGTTGGAGGGGGAGGTCGAGGTGCTGGCCGATGCTGCGATGCCGCTTCAGGTTCAGGCGGGTGGAGGGTGGTTGAGTGCGGCTCGGGCGCGGTTCAATGTGCGCAATACGGATCACAGTGTGTGTGTGACGTGTATTGATGGGGCGCTGTTGGTGGGTGTTGGGGGGCGTACGGTTCGGCTTGAGGGTGGGCGGCAGCTGACTTATGACGCCAGCGGTGTGGGTGAGCCGGTGGCGGTGGACGTGCAGGCTGTGGTGGCTTGGCGGGAGCAGGTGCTGGTGTTTGACAATGCGACGCTGGCGACGGTGGTGGATGAGATCAATCGCTATCGGCCGGGGATGTTGCTGCTGATGAATGCGCAGTTGGGCAAGCGGCGGGTGCAGGCGCGGTTTAGTCTGCATCAGTTGGCGGGGGTGGCGCTTTTGATTCGCGATGCGTATGGGGCCAAGTGTACGGAGTTGCCTGGCGGTGTTGTTTTGTTGAGTTAGATCGGTGTGCATATCCGTTATTTAGGTAACGGCTGCTTCAAAATCAAAAGCACAGCGGCCTCCCGGCCGGCTTGAGTGTTAAAAGCAAAGGCAAAGACCAGAGCGAAAACAGATCTGCTTTTCTGTGGGAGTGGGCTTGCTCGCGAAAAACCTGAGAGCGCCGCGTTCATCCAGAATGCCCGCGTCATCGTTAACGACCTTCGCGAGCAAGCCCGCTCCCACATTTGGACCGTGCCCGCTTTAGCTTTTGATTTTGCTCTTCAACACTCAAGCCTAAGCGAGGAGCCGAGTGGTGGGGCAAGAGCGTGTTGCTTACTTTTGACTGGGCCGGCATTCCGGCTTTTCGAAAGTGAGCGGAACCCATATCAGCCATAACAAAAATAACGGATATGTACACCACCCCAAAAAGCCCTACCGCAAGGGCCCCAAAACCTGCCGATACCGCTCCACCCCCTGGCCCGTCTCCCGCACCAGAACCACCTCGATCCCCAGCGGTTCATCCTGCCGATTCCCACTCAACTGCCGCCACCCCTTGTCCCAAACCCGCACCTGCAAATCCCTGACCTGCCCAAGCACCGCCACCGCATCCCGGGGCGCCGGCAGCGGATACCGATCCCGCGCCGGTGCAGCTGCCCGGTACAGCGTGTCGCCCTTGAGCCACCACCGCACCCGCTGCAACCCATCCCCAGGAATCGGAGCCGTACGGATCACCTCCAGCCGAAACCCCTTGCTGTCCGAACTCCTCACCGACACCGCCGCCAACCCGCCAGGCTTCGGCGCGTCTTCGCCAATCGGCGGCCCCAACTCCACCCCCGCGCGCAAGCTCACATCCAGCTGCATCTGGTTCAGCGCCCGCAACAACACCTCCGTCTGCTCACTGCTGGCCTGCAAATGCTGATCAGCCCGGGTCACGCTGTCCAACCCGCGCCAGGCAATCACACTGACCACCGCCATCAACATGATCGCCACCATCACCTCGATCAGCGTAAAACCCTTCTGGTCACTCATGACTCACCACCCGCAACAACCCCGCCGCATCCCGTTGCAGGCTCAGGCTGTATTGCCCATCCGACAGCGCCACCCGCACCGGCGGGTTCACCCATTCAGCATCCAGCACCAATGTTTTCCCAGGCTCGATGCGCACCTGCATCGGCGCACTGTCCCAGGCCCGCGGACGCAGTTGCTGATCGCCGCTGAAGTTCTCCACTCCCAGCCCATCATCGGTAACGCGGCTGAAGCGAAATCCCTTGGCATCGGCTTTCCAGGTAATCGCCCGGCCATCGGCACGCGCCTCGGCCTGGGCCACCTGCAGCAACTGGCTCAAGCGTTCCGCGTCCTTGCGCAGCAGGTGCAGCGGATCAGGCTTGATGCTCAGGCTGATGGCCGCACTGGCGATGCCGATGATCACCAGCACCACCATCAACTCGATCAACGTGAAGCCCTGCTGTTTCATTTTTTGCTCCCTGATCAACCGCTGAAATAAAAAGGTGTGAATTGCCCTGTAGCCTGAGGCGACGGACAAACAGGAGGTCCCGCCCATGGCATTCATCCATCGTTTTTCACCCGCCCATGGCGTCCAGGCCGTGGCGTTGCTGGCGGCGCTGGCAGGGGTTGCGACCTGGACGCCGCTGTTGCTCACGTCGGCCGAGTCCCACACCCCGCAGGCCGCGCCCCAGGCGTTGGCGGCCCGCAGCGACAACCCCGCCGTGCAATGGTTTTCCAATACCCCGGCGGTGATGCAGATCAAGGTCTCCGGGGTGCTTGCCGGGGCGCGTGGGGCGGTGGCGATCCTCAGTCTCAACGACGGCCCGCCCCGCAGCTTTTTGTTGGGTGAACGCCTGAGCCCCGGCGTGCGGCTGACGGCCATTGAAGGCGATAGCGTGGAGATCGAGCGCGGCGCGGAAAAAATCCGCGTGCCCCTCGACAAGTTGCCCGACGGGCCGGCGTTGCCAAGCCTCATTCGGCAGTAACCGGGCGCTTCACCGGCGGGCGCCCCAGCAGTGTCTCCAGGCGTGCCAGGGGGGGCGCTTCCCGGGTGGCGTCCAGCACCTGCACGCTGACCTGGAACAGGCGCCCATCCGGCCCGTTGCTGATGGTCTGTTCGCAACGCAGTTTCAGCCGGCCCTGGTCGCAGTCGAACGTCTTGCGCCCGGTGCTCACCCGACCTTCCAGGCGCAGTTCCGCCATCCGCCCCTGGGCTGCCAGCAGCGCCATCGACTTGTCCCGCAGCAGGCCGTTGCTGGTGGTCATCAGCCCGGCCACGCGTACCGCCGCCGCCATGGCCACGGCGATGATCGCCAGTGCCACCAACACTTCAATCAGGGTGAAACCTTGCTCGTTGCGGGGCCCGCCCATGGCGTACTCAAAACCGGGAAACAGGCCCGCAGACTAGCCCCGGGAGTTGACCGATTGGCGACCAAAGCTCCCGAGGATTTTCAACATGACTGACATGTGTTCTTGCAACACTGCGCCACGAAATGCACTCAAGCCAAGGAATGTCGACATGGATATCGCACACTTCACGTCAGCGCGCAGGCAGCGCGGTTTCACCCTGATCGAGATCATGGTGGTCGTGGTGATCCTGGGGATTCTGGCGGCGCTGGTGGTGCCCAAGGTGCTCGACCGCCCCGACCAGGCGCGGGCCACAGCGGCCCGGCAGGACATTGGCGGGCTGATGCAGGCCCTGAAACTCTACCGCCTCGACCACGGCTCGTATCCCAGCATGAACCAGGGCTTGAAGGTGCTGGTGGAACGCCCGGCCGATGCGAAAAACAGCAACTGGCGCGCCTACCTCGAACGCTTGCCCAACGACCCGTGGGGCAACCCGTATCACTACCTCAACCCAGGGGCCAACGGCGAAGTGGATGTGTTCTCCCTCGGCGCCGACGGGAAACCTGATGGTGACGGCGTGAACGCCGATATCGGCTCCTGGCAGCTGTAAGGCCGGCGATGAACAGCCATTCGCCCACAGCGGCGAAGCAGCGCGGCATGGCGATTATCAGTGCCTTGCTGATCGCGGCCGTGGTCGCGGTGCTTGCCGGCGCCATGCTCACCCGGCAAACCGTGTTCACCCGCAGCCTGGAAGCTGAACAACTGCGTATCCAGGGCCAATGGTTGTTGAGTGGCGGCCTGGAAACCAGTCGCCAGCTCCTGTGGGACGCGCGCCGCCAGGATGTATTGACCCGGCTCGATCAACCGTGGGCACGGCCCCTCGGCGGTGCTTTCGAGGGGCGGATTGAGGATGAGCAGGGCAAGTTCAACCTGCGCAATCTGGTGACCCAACAACACCCGGACGCCGGGCAATTGCAGAGCTTCGAGCGCTTGTGCCAATTGATCGGCATCGACCCGGCCGTGAGCCGCCGCATCAGCCGGCGGGTGATCGACTCATACGACCAGCGCGAGCTCGGCGCCTCACTCACCGGCGGCTTCAACAGCAGCCGGGATACCTCGCCCGGTGCCGCCGCGCCATTGATCCCGGCCAAGTACCCGATGTTGCGCAGCCTCACCGATCTCAGCGGTATCGAAGGCCTCGACCCGCGCCAACTGCGGCGCATGGCGAGCTATGTCAGCGTGCTGCCCGGCAATACCTGGGTCAACGGCAATACCGCCAGCGCCGAGGTGCTCAGCAGCGTGGTACCGGGGCTCAGCCTGTCCCAGGCCCAGGCACTGGTGGCCGAGCGCGACGGCGGGCGCTGGTTTGTCAATCGCGGGGATTTCGTCAACCGGTTGCGCATGCCACAGGTCGCGGTGGACACGGTGCAGGTGGGGATCACCAGCGAGTGGTTTCGCGTGCATGGCCAGGCGCGCCGCGAGCAGCGTCGGGTCACGCTGGAGGCGTTGCTGTATCGCCCGCAAGACCGTCAGCCCCAGGTGATCTGGTCGCGGGTGGGCGTATGAAGCGTTTGCGCATCGGCTTGCCGCCGCTGGATGAACTCACCACCGAGAGCCAGGTGCAGTTCGCCTGGCTGGACCGCGCCGGGCAGGTCAGCCAGCAGGGCGAGGGCCGCCTGGCGCAATGGGCGAATACCCAGGCGGAGTGTTTTCTGCATCCACGGGACAGCTTGCTGACCAGCCTGGAGCTGCCGCAATTGCCCTCCGCCAAGGTCGACGATGCAGTGACCTGTGCGGCCCAGGCATTGATCCTCGGCCCGCTGGAATTGATGCATGTGGCCCACGGTCCACGGGACAGCAGCGGCCTGGTGCAGGTCGGCTGGTTGCCCAAAAGCAGCCTCGAGCACCTGGGCCGGATAACGACCCAGCTGAAAATCAAAGTGCGTGGCCTGTACCCGGCGCCCTACGCGCTGCCGGTCAGCGGGCCAGCGAGCGCGGCCTTCTGCGACGGGCATTTGCTACTGCGCCATAGCCTGCAGCAGGGCGCGGTACACCCTCTGGGGCAGCAGGCGCTGGATGACCTGCTCGCCACCGGTGTCGATGTGCTCCATGTGGCCGACGAAGCCCGTTGGAGCGGTACCGCGCCGGGCTGGGGGTTTGCACGGTCGGCTCCAGCAGGCGGCAACCGGTGGCTGGGGCAGGGCGGCGGCCTGCACGGCGCTGGCGGTCGCCATCTGGGCCCTGGGCCTGAACCTCTACGCCGCCCGCCAGGTCGACGAAGGCCAACGACTCAAGGCGCAGATGAGCCAGCAAGTACGCCAGGCCTTCCCCGAACTGCCGGTGATTCTCAACCCGCTGCAACAAGCCCGTCAGCAACTGGCCGCACGCCAGAGCGGCGCGGCGGCCGAACCAGGGCAGCGCTTTACCGGCTTGCTGGCGCTGGCGGGCAGCAGCCTGCCGTCCATGGCGGGCAGCGTCGAGAGTTTGAGCTACGAGCAAGGCCGCCTGCAGCTGAGCCTGCTGCCGGACGCCCGGACCCCGGCGCTGGCCGCTGACGCGCAGGCGCTGCTGGCCCAGGCCGGGTTCAGCGCCCGTCGCGACGACCAGGGCTGGACAGTCGGCCCGCTCACCGAGCGCGTTGAAGCCGATGCAGACGATGAGGCCGAAGATGAATAAGCGTTGGCAGCTTCTGCGCAACCAGGCCCAGGTGTTCTGGAACGGCCTGGCCATGCGTGAAAAACGTCTGTTGGTGGGTGCCGGCCTGGTGCTGGCGGGCCTGCTGACCTGGTTGCTGTTGATCCAGCCACCGCTGAAGAAGATCGACTACTGGCAAGCCGAAACCCCGAAACTGCGCAGCCAGGCCGAGGCCTTGCAGGTGCTGCTGCAAGGCGTCGCCCCAGCCCCGCGCAGCAGTGACCTGGAAACTGCCTTGCACCAGTCCCTCGACAACGCCGGGTTGCAGGGCCGCTATCAATTGCAGCCGCAGGACACCGGCAGCTGGCGCCTGACCTTCGACGACGCCCCGGCGGACGCGGTGATCGACTGGCTGCTGGCCAACCCCCGGCCGCTCTCCCTGGAAGTCTCTGCGGCCCGCCTGCAACGTGCAGGCGAGGCCACCCCTTCAAACTCGGCCGGCACTTTGTCCGGGACCGTTCGCATGGATCAGGCGCCTGGCGCTAAGGAAGCTTCATGAAGTGGTCAATACCCAACGCTGCGCCTTATCGCAAGGTCGCCCCTTTGCTCTTGTTGGCGCTGGGAGCGTGCAGCAACCCCCAATCCTCCGCGCCGTTGCTGGTGGACAGCGAGCTTGGCCAACCCCTGGCCGACACCCGGCGCAGCGGCGACACACCACTGGACCGCCAGCGCGAAACCGTGCCGCCACCCCGGGTGCAACACCCGGTGACCAACAGCGCCCGCAGCCATGGCGCCGCACCGGCCAGGGCGCGCAACCCGCTGGGTGATCAACCGGTACAACTGAACTTCGTCGACGCCGATATCCAGGCGGTGGTGCGCGCCTTGTCCCGCGCCACCGGCCAGCAATTCCTGGTGGACCCGCGTGTCAAAGGCAACCTCACGTTGGTCAGCGAAGGCCAGGTACCGGCGCACCAGGCCTACGACATGCTGCTGGCGGCGCTGCGCATGCAGGGCTTCAGCGTGGTCGACGTAGGCGGTGTGGCCCAGGTGGTGCCGGAGGCGGACGCCAAGCTGCTGGGCGGGCCGATCTACAGCGGCGCCAACCCGGGCGGGCAGGGCATGCAGACCCGCACCTTCCGCCTGCAATACGAAAACGCGGTGAACCTGATCCCGGTGCTGCGCCCGATCGTGTCGCCGAACAACCCGATCAACGCCTACCCCGGCAACAACAGCATCGTGATCACCGACTACGCGGAAAACCTGGCGCGGGTGGCACAGATCATCGACGGCATCGACACCCCGAGCGCCATCGACACCGACGTGGTGAAGGTGCAGAACGGCATCGCCGTGGACATCGCCGCCATGGTCTCGGAACTCCTCGAAACCCAGGGCGCCGACCAGACCCAGAAGATCAACGTGATCGGCGACCCGCGCTCCAACTCCATCATCATCCGCGCCGGCAGCCCGGAGCGCACGGAACTGGCGCGCAACCTGATCTACAAGCTCGACAACGCCCAGAGCAACCCGAGCAATATGCACGTGGTGTACCTGCGCAACGCCCAGGCCGGCAAGTTGGCGCAGTCGCTGCGGGGCTTGCTGACCGGCGAGAGCGACACCGGTACCAGTGACAATGCCCGCGGCAAGTTGAGCAGCATGGGCGGCAACACCCAGGGTGGCCAGGGCAGTACCCAGAACAGCAGCGGCACTCCTACCGGCAGCGGCACTGTCCAGCCCAGCGGTTACGGGCAAGACACCAGTGCCGCTGGTGCTTCGTCCTCCAGCGACCAGAACACCGCGTTCAGCGCGGGTGGTGTGACCATCCAGGCGGATGCCACCACCAACACCTTGCTGATCTCCGCGCCGGACCCGCTGTATCGCAACCTGCGGGAGGTGATCGACATGCTCGACCAGCGTCGCGCCCAGGTGGTGATCGAGAGTTTGATCGTCGAAGTGGGTGAGGACGATGCCAGCGAGTTCGGGGTGCAGTGGCAGGCGGGCAACCTGGGCGGGAAGGGGGGCTTTGGCGGGGTGAACCTGGGGGGCAGCGGCTTGAATGGAACCCCCACCAGCAAGACCAGCATTGATGTGTTGCCCAAGGGTTTGAACATCGGGCTGGTGAATGGCTCGGTGGACATTCCGGGGATTGGCAAGGTGCTGGACCTCAAGGTGCTGGCCCGGGCGTTGAAGAGCAAGGGCGGGACCAATGTGTTGTCGACGCCGAACCTGCTGACCCTGGATAACGAGGCGGCGAGTATTTTTGTGGGGCAGACGATTCCTTTCGTCACGGGCAGTTATGTGACCGGTGGCGGCGGGACCAGCAATAACCCGTTCCAGACGGTACAGCGGGAGGAGGTGGGGCTGAAGCTGAACGTGCGGCCGCAGATTTCCGAGGGGGGGACGGTGAAGCTGGATATTTATCAGGAGGTCAGCAGCGTCGACACGCGGGCTTCGGTGGATGCCGGGACGGTGACGAACAAGCGGGCGATTGATACGAGTATTTTGCTGGATGACGGGCAGATCATGGTACTTGGCGGGCTGTTGCAGGATGGGTATAGCCAGAGCAATGACGCCGTGCCTTGGTTGTCGGATATTCCGGGGTTGGGGGCGCTGTTCAGGAATGAAAAGCGCAGTGTGACGAAGACTAATTTGATGGTGTTTTTGCGGCCCTACATTATTCGTGACGGTGGGGCGGGGCGCAGTATTACGCTGAATCGCTATGAGTTTATGCGCAGGGCCCAGGGTGGGTTGCAGCCGGAGCATAGCTGGGCGATGCCGGATGTGCAGGCGCCGCAGTTGCCTTCGGTGGATAAGGCGATTCCCGGGGGGCAGGGGGTTAGGGCGGTGATTCGGGCGGTGCCGCGGTGATTTGGGTTTTGGATGAGGGGCATATCCGTTGCTGCGGTAACGGCCACCTATGGTTCCGCTCTTACAGCGGGTCACTTTTGGCAAACGCCCCAAAAGTAACCAAAAGGTCTTTGCCCCACCACTCGGTGCCTCGCCTAGGCTCGGCATGCCCGCACTCCGGCCCGGTTCCGCGGGCCGCCGCGACGGGCCATCCATGGCCCGGCGCGGCTAAATCGGCATCCTTGCCGATTTACCCGCTCCACCGTGCCTACTTGCGGCCATCGTGGTTGACGGGGCCCGCAGATCAAGATCAAAAGCAAGAGCACGGCGGCCTGAAAGCCGACCTGAGTGTTAAAAGCCAAATCAAAAACCAGAGCGAAAGCAGAGCTGTTTTTCTGTGGGAGCTGGCTTGCCTGCGATGCAGACAACTCGGTGCATTAGGCACACCCAGTTGATGCCATCGCAGGCAAGCCAGCTCCCACATTTGACCGTGCCCGCTTTAGCTTTTGATTTGGCTTTTAAACACTCAAGCCGGCCGGTAGGCCGCTGTGCTCTTGCTTTTGATCTTGATGTTAGGCGCCCCGTTAAACCACGCTGGCCGAACGCAGGCTTTGGAGCGTGGGTAACCCGGCAGGACGCCGGGTTAGCCGTCCTGGGCCAAGGATGGCCCATGACGGCGGCCCACGGTCCAAAGCCGGAGTGAGGGCACACCGAGCCTAGGCGAGGTGCCGAGTGGTGGGGCAAGAGCGTTTTGCTTACTTTTGCGCTGTTCAAAAGTGAGCCGCTGTAAGAGCGGAACCAATCGAAGCCGTAACCGAAGGAATGGATATGTACTCAACCAAACGAAGCGCAAAAGCATGAGCCTCCTGCCCTACGCCTGGGCCAAATCCCAACGCATCCTCCTCCACCCGGGAACCCAGGGCCCGACGCTGACCATTTGCCCCTCGACCCCCGGCTGGTCCATCAGCGAAGTCCACCGCCAGTTCGGCCAAACCCACCTGATCCAGGTGCGCGACGACGAACTCGACGGCCTCCTGGCCACTGCCTACGCCGACACCGGCAGCGCCGCCGCCGTCGTGGGCGCCGCCGAAAACGAAGTCGATCTCGACCGCCTCATGCAAGATATCCCCGAAATCACCGACCTGCTCGACACCCAGGACGGCGCCCCAGTGATCCGCATGATCAACGCCTTGCTCACCCAGGCCGCCCGCGACGAAGCCAGCGACATCCACATCGAACCCTACGAAACCCACTCCGTGGTGCGCTACCGCGTCGACGGCACCCTGCGTGACGTGGTGTCCCCGCGCAAGGCCCTGCACGGCGCTCTGGTCTCACGCATCAAGATCATGGCCCAACTCGATATCGCCGAAAAACGCCTGCCCCAGGACGGCCGCATCGCCCTGCGCGTGGCCGGTCGCCCCATCGATATCCGCGTCTCCACCGTGCCCACCGGCCATGGCGAGCGCGTAGTGATGCGCCTGCTGGACAAACAAGCCGGCCGCCTGCAGCTGGAAACCCTCGGCATGGACCCCGCCGTCCTGGCCAAACTCGACACCCTGATCCGCCAACCCCACGGCATCGTGCTGGTCACCGGCCCCACCGGCAGCGGCAAGACCACCAGCCTCTACGCCGCCCTGGCCCGGCTGGATGCGAGCACCAGCAATATCCTGACCGTCGAAGACCCGGTGGAATACGACCTGCCGGGCATCAGCCAGATCCAGGTCAACGCCAAGATCGACATGACCTTCGCCCTGGCCCTGCGGGCAATCCTGCGCCAGGATCCGGACATCATCATGATCGGCGAAATCCGCGACCTGGAGACCGCACAAATTGCCGTCCAGGCCTCACTCACGGGCCATCTGGTGCTCGCCACCCTGCACACCAACGACGCCGTCTCGGCGGTCAACCGCTTGATCGACATGGGCGTCGAACCGTTCCTGCTGGCCTCGTCACTGCTCGGCGTATTGGCCCAGCGCCTGGTGCGTCGGCTGTGCCCGCACTGCAAGCAGGAAGACCCGGCCGCGCCCGGCACTTGGCGGCCTGTCGGGTGCGCGCAGTGCAACCAGATCGGTTACAGCGGGCGTACCGGTATCCATGAATTGTTCTGCATCGACGACGAGCTGCGCGGGCTGATCCACCAGGGCGCCGGCGAGCAGGCCTTGAAGGCCGCCGCACGCCGCGCCGGCATGTTCAGCATGCGTGAAGATGGCGAACGCTGGGTACGCAGCGGCGCCACCGCCCCCGAAGAAATCCTGCGCGTAACACGGGACGCCTGATGAACCGATACCGCTACGAAGCCGCCGACGCCAGCGGCAAGCTGGAGTCCGGGCACCTTGAGGCAGACAGCCAGAGCGGCGCCTTTGCCCACCTGCGCAGCCGTGGCCTGACGGCCTTGCGGGTGCAGGTCGAGAACAACAGCGAGCGTGCCGGCGGTGGCAGCCGGTTCAGCGCCAAGCTCTCGGACAATGACCTGGCCTGGGCCACGCGCCAGCTGGCGAGCCTGCTCGGTGCGAGCTTGCCACTGGAGGCCGCGTTGAGCGCCACGGTGGAGCAAGCCGAGAAAAAACACATCGCCCAGACCTTGAGCGCGGTGCGCGCCGATGTGCGCAGCGGCATGCGCCTGGCCGATGCGTTGGCCGCCCGGCCCCGGGACTTTCCGTCGATCTATCGGGCGCTGATCGCGGCGGGGGAGGAGTCCGGCGACCTGGCCCAGGTCATGGAGCGCCTCGCCGACTACATCGAGGAGCGCAATAACCTGCGGGGCAAGATCCTCACGGCGTTTATCTACCCGGGCGTGGTGGGGCTGGTGTCCATCGGCATTGTGATTTTCCTGCTCAGCTACGTGGTGCCGCAGGTGGTCAGTGCGTTTTCCCAGGCTCGCCAGGACCTGCCGGGGCTGACGTTGGCGATGCTCAATGCGAGTGACTTTATCCGCGCCTGGGGCTGGCTGTGTTTTGCCGGGATCGTGGGTGGTTTTTGGAGCTGGCGCCTGTACCTGCGCAACCCCGTGGCACGGTTGAGCTGGCACAGCCGGGTGTTGCGCCTGCCGTTGATCGGGCGTTTTGTACTGGGCCTCAACACCGCGCGGTTTGCCTCGACCCTGGCGATTCTCGGCGGGGCGGGCGTGCCGTTGTTGCGCGCCCTGGAAGCGGCGCGCCAGACCTTGTCCAACGACCGCCTGAGCCAGTGTGTCAGCGACGCGACGGCCAAGGTACGCGAGGGCGTCAACCTGGCGCCTGCGCTGGCGGTGGAAAAGGTCTTTCCGCCGGTGCTGATCCACCTGATCGCCAGCGGCGAAAAAACCGGCTCGCTGCCGCCAATGCTCGAGCGCGCGGCGCAAACCCTGTCGCGGGATATCGAGCGTCGGGCGATGGGCATGACGGCGTTGCTTGAGCCACTGATGATCGTGGTGATGGGGGCCGTGGTGTTGGTCATCGTCATGGCCGTGCTGCTGCCGATCATCGAAATCAACCAACTGGTGACCTGACTGCTGACGAAACACGGTCAAAAAGGTGGGAGCTGGCTTGCCTGCGATGGCGGCGGGTCAGCTTGCATCTTGGGCGACTGACACACCGCCATCGCAGGCAAGCCAGCTCCCACATTTGAATCGCGTTTCTTCAAGACTATTTTCGCGCGCCCGACACGCGGGTCCCAACCTCGGGTTCCTCATTCTGTCATCTGCCCAACCCCACCACACGGCCCGTAACGCCTCCAGCCCGGTCCTCGAAATCCGCGCTGAAACCTCGCTGTCACCTCACCCCCAAACCGCTCAAAAGTGTGACCAAAACACCCGAGAATCTTTTTAAAAATCAAGCCGTTCCTCCCGAGGTTTTTTCCTTTAGCTGTCATCGGATGCTGCGAAATTTCATACCCATGGCCTCACCCCTGGGTACCCCCCGGAACACAGCCCGGGACCGAAGCCATAGCGTCATCTACCCCAACGTACAAACACGACGAAAGGAGCTTCTTCATGTTTAAGCGCAACGTTCTCGCGGTATCCATGACCCTCGCTGCACTGTGCTCGGCCCAGGCTGCCATGGCAGACATCAACGGCGGCGGCGCCACCCTGCCACAACCGCTGTACCAGACCTCCGGCGTATTGACCGCCGGTTTCGCCCCGTACATCGGCGTGGGCAGCGGCAAGGGCAAACTGGCGTTCCTGAACAACGACTACAGCCAGTTCGGCACCGGCACCAAGAACGTTCACTGGGCGGGCAGCGACTCGAAGCTGACCTCGACTGAACTGTCCACCTACGCCTCCACCAAACAAGCGACCTGGGGCAAGCTGATTCAAGTGCCTTCGGTCGCCACTTCGGTTGCCATTCCATTCAACAAGGCCGGTACCAACGCAGTTGACCTGAGCGTTGATCAACTGTGCGGCGTGTTCTCGGGCCGCATCACCACCTGGAACCAACTCCCGGCTACCGGTCGCACCGGTAACATCGTGGTGGTTTACCGTAACGAAGCCAGCGGCACCACCGAGCTGTTCACCCGTTTCCTGGCGGCCAAGTGCGTCAATGAGTCCAAGAAATTTGTGGTCACCACCAACTTCGCGGACAGCTTCGGCGTGCCACCAGGCGCCGTGCCTGCCGTGACCAGCCAAGGCGTGATGACCGCGCTGAACGCCGGTGATGGTCGCATCACCTACATGAGCCCGGACTATGCCGCGCCTACCTTGGCTGGCCTGGATGACGCCACCAAAGTGGCCAAGGTTGCCGGTGTTTCTCCAGCCCCTGATAACGTTTCCGCCGCCATCGCTGCTGTGCCCGTACCGGCTGCTGCCAACGTCGCCAACCAGAACGCCTGGGTTCCGGTGTTTGCTGCCGCCGCCGATGCCAACGATCCAAGCGTCGTGCCTTACCCAAGCAGCGGTTATCCGATCCTGGGCTTCACCAACCTGATCTTCAGCCAGTGCTACGCCGACGCCACCCAGACCTCGCAAGTGCGTGCGTTCTTCACCCGTCACTTCGGTGCCAGCGCCTTGAACAGCAACGACAACGCGATCAAGGCCAACCGCTTCGTGCCACTGCCAGCTGCCTGGAAAGCCGCGATCACCAGCAACTTCGTTACCGCAACCAGCGCGCTGAGCATCGGCAAGTCTGATGTCTGCAACGCCATCGGTCGTCCGCTGTAACCCACGCTTTTACCGACCGGCAACACCCGATCAGCAACGGCCTGTGCCGTTGCTGATTTTTGCGTTTGCGGCTCGGCTATCAGCCTTACATGAACTTTCCATGACAGAAGTTCAGTCCCGCCCCTCGCCAACCGCCTAACTCCCATACGTGACGCACGTCGCCAGTTCCCCATGGGCAAAAACAAAGAAGGAAGCTTCCTGATGGTCCGCTGCAAACCACCGGTCAACCTGAATGCCCAAGGCCCTGGCGGCCAGACGATCCTGCGCCTCAAACCCCTGGCCCAGGCGATTGCCTTGTTCATGGTGGCAGGCAGCGCCCACGCGGCGACAGCGTTCAGCTCCGGCTGGTTTGCCGACAAGGGTGCCTCCCAGGCGGCGACAGCGGCCCGCCTCAACGGGGCGCAGGTGCCGGGGATTCCGTCGTTGAATCAGCAGGCGCGGGCGAACCAGCAGTTGTCACGTTCCATCAGCACGCTCAACAACAGTGTCGCGGCGATTGCGGCCCAGCAGGCCGCCCAGGCCGCTGGCCGGCAAGCGGCGCTCGGCCAGGTCTCGACGATTCCCGACGGCCTCGGCAAGGGCGGCTTGCAGGTGGACAACAGCCTGACCCAGGGCTGGACCAACGCCAAGGGCCCGACCCAGAGCCAGTCCGGTGGCAAGACCACGGTGACCATCGAGCAGACCGCCGACAAGGCGATCCTCAACTGGGAAACCTTCAACGTCGGACGCAACACCACGGTCGATTTCCAGCAGCAATCGAATTGGGCCGTGCTCAACCGTGTCAACGACCCCAACGCGCGCCCCAGCGAAATCCAGGGCCAGATCAACGCCCCTGGCACAGTGATGATCATGAACCGCAACGGGGTGATCTTCAGCGGCAGTAGCCAGGTCAATGTGCGCAACCTGGTGGCGGCCGCTGCCACCATCACCGATGACCAATTCACCCAACGCGGGATCTATGTGGATGCCAACGGCACCCAGCCGACTTTCACCGACGCGGCGGGCAAGGTCGAGGTGCAGCGCGGCGCGTTGATCCAGACTCACAACCCGGCCACCTCTACCGACGCCGGTGGCTACGCCTTGCTGCTCGGCTCGGAGGTCGAGAACGCCGGTAGCATCATCACCGCCAGGGGCCAGGCCACCCTGGCCGCCGGCGACAGTTTTTATATCCGCAAGGGCGTCGGCACCACCGGCAACGACCGCTCCACCACCCGTGGCAATGAAGTGGCCACCAGCCTCAAGGCCGGCAGCACGTCGGGCAAGGTCAGCAACAGCGGCCTGATCATGGCGTCGACCGGCGACATCACCCTCACCGGGCACCAGGTGCAGCAGAACGGCGTGGTCCTGGCCAGCACTTCGGTGGATACCCGTGGCACGATTCACTTGCTCAACGCCGCCAGCGATGCCACCGGCAGCGTGACCCTAAGCGAGGGCAGCACCACGGCGATCCTGCTGGACGCCAGCGGCAGCACCGCCCTCAACAGCCAGAAGGACAACGGCCTGATCAAGCTCGACGGCTTGCCTGCCAACCTGATCACCGGCCAGTTCAACAACCTCAGCGCGGTGGCCGACCGCACTGACCAGTCGCGGATCGAGATCGTCAGCGGCGGCACTGTGGATTTGCGCAAAGGCTCGATCACCCTGGCCACCGGCGGCCAGGTGGCGGTCAGTGCCGGCCAGCGCAGCCTGGTGCGTGACGGCGCGATGATCGACGTGTCCGGCGCGATTGGCGTCAAGGTGGCGATGGAAGCCAACAACATCAAGATCAACGTGCAGGGCAACGAACAGCGCGACGCGCCCGCCAACCGTGACGGCGGGCAATTGATCAACAACGACGTGTGGGTCGACCTGCGGGACCTGGTGTTCGTCCCGGCCGGCACCAACGGCTATGCGACGGACCGCTGGTACACCGCCGGCGGGCTGCTGGAAGTCGGCGGTTACCTGGGCACCCAGGGCCACTCGGTCGGCGAGTGGATGGCCCAGGGCGGCACTGTGACGTTCACCGGCAAGGACGTGGTGACCCAGCAGGGTGCCCAGGTCAATCTGTCGGGCGGCACCGTCGATGTGCAGGCCGGCTACATCCGCCAGACCTGGCTCAAGGGGCCTGACGGCCAGCTCTATGAGCTGTCGAAAGCCCCCGGGGACATTCTCTACGCGGGGATCTACAAGGGCTTTGAAGACACCAGCGTCCGCTGGGGCCGCAGCGATTTCTACTACAACCCGCTGGTGGCCCAGCAAAGCCGCTACGAGGCGGGCTACACCGTGGGCCGCGACGCCGGCAAGCTGGTGGTGGGCACCACCAACGCGGTGCTGGAAGGCCAGTTGATCAGCGATGTATTCCAGGGCGATCGCCAGACCCAGGCACCGAATATCAACCTTGATGGTTATCAGCAGTCACAGCAGGCCATGGCCCAGCGGGCGCAGTTGATCATTGGCCAGTACACGCCGGTGTACAACAAGGCCACCGGCACCTTGCGCTACGCCTTGACCCCGACCATCGACCAGGTGCTGATCGAGGGCAGCACGCAAAAAATCGCCGACGGCCTGGACCTCGCCACCGCGCTGCCGACCGAACGCCAGGGCAAACTGGTGCTCGACAGTGACCAGCTCAATGGCTACCGATTGGGCGCGATCAAGGTCGGCGCAAAGCAGCAGATTGACGTCAATGGCGCACTCAAGGTGGCTGACGGCGGCGACATCACCCTGTTCGGCCCCGTGGTTTCAGTCAATGCCAACCTCACGGCCCACGGCGGCAGCATCAACGCGGGCAACCTGCTGAATCAGGTCGACCTCAATCGCTCCAATGTTGTTGGCGATGTGATTCTGCCGGGTATCGGCCGGCTCGATGTGGCCGCCGGAGTCAAGCTGGACAGTTCCGGGCGCTGGAATAATCTGGCGCTGGACCCTTCGGCCACTGACGGGGTGGCGTATATCAACGGTGGCAAGGTGTCGTTGCGCAGCTCCGGCGACGTGAACCTCGCGGCGGGCAGCCTGGTGGAAACGTCGTCCGGGGCGACCATCGGCCTGGATGGCAAAGTCCGGGGCGGCAAGGGCGGCGACGTGACCGTGGGCGCACTGGGGGCTTTGGACCTGGGCGCCGAGATTCGCGGCTATGGCGTCAGCGCAGGCGGCACCCTGACCTTGCAGGCCAACAAGGTGCAGATCGGCCAGAGCCCGCAGGCGCCGGATGCCAAGACCTTGCAGTTGGCCGGGGATTTTTTCAACAAGGGTTTTTCGGCCTATGACATTACCGGCAACGAAGGATTGCTGGTCGCCGATGGTACTCAGGTGGATGTGAACGTGCCGGCCTACCGGCTCTCGGAGCAGGCCGCCACGACGCCGGGTGGCGGCGCTGCGGCCAGCGTGATGGAGCGCTGGACCCCGCCGCTTTACCAGGAAGACGCCAGCAAGGGCGTACTCGGCCAACGCCGTGGCGCCAGCCTGACCCTTTCCGCCGGCCACCTGGAGTCGCCTGCCGAGCAACTGCCGACAACCGCGCTGGTGGTCGGCAAGGGCGCGGTGATCAGCGTCGACCCGGGCCAGTCGATCAACCTGCGCAGCATCGGCCAACTGACGGTCGACGGCACGCTCAATGCCTGGGGTGGCAGCGTCAACCTGAACGGCCTGACCACGCGCGCGTTCGAGCCGGCCAACGCGGTTGGCCACGGCCGCTCCATCTGGCTGGGTGAAAACGCACTGATCGATGTCGCCGCCCGGGCCGCGACTGCCGTGGACAATCGCGGGAGCCAATACGGGTTGGTCCGTGACGGCGGCAAGATCAGCATCGGCGGCGAGATCAACCTGAGCACCGGCACGGTCACTGCCAGCGACCTGTTTGTGGTGGTACGCGAGGGCGCCCGGCTGGACGCGTCGGGCACGCAAGCGGTGTTGGATGTGCCGGGGCAGGGCGCAACCCGGGCGGCCAGCAATGGCGGCAGCATCAGCCTGGCGTCCAACAATGGCTTGTACCTGGACGGCAGTCTGGTGGCCCGGGCCGGCGGTGCCGGCGCAGCGGGCGGCAGCCTGAACGTAGCGCTGGACAGCCCGTATTACACCAAGAGCAGTGTCACGGATCGCGTGCTGAAGGTGCGTGAACTGGTGCTCGGCCAGACCCATCAGGCTCACCCGCTCGCCGGCACCGCCGCCGACGCGGCCGACAGCCTGGAATACGGCCACGCTCGCCTGGGCGTCGACCAGGTCAGTGCGGGCGGCTTCGACAACCTGGCATTGATGAGCAACGGCCTGTTGAGTTTCGACGGCGATGTGTCCTTGAACATGGGCCAGAGCCTGCGCCTGTACAGCGGTGCCTTCAACCTCAGTGAGGGCGCGGCAGCCAATGCCCGGGTGAATCTGTCGGCACCGTCTCTGCTGCTGTCCGGCATGGATTCGCCGGCCCGGGAATTCTACGTGAACCCGGTGTCGGTGTTGCCGTTACCCTCGCTGCGCGCCACCGAGGCGCAGTTCAATGCCAGCGGCAGCTTGATCGATGTGCGCGGCAGCGTGTTGTTTGGCAGCAAGGGCAAACTGCGCCCGGCCGACGACAGCCTGGTCGGCCTTGAGCGTCGCGGCTTTGATCAGGTCAACCTGACCAGCCAGGGCGATCTGCGCTTCCTGGCGGGTGCGAACCCGGACGGCGTGGCCTTGAGGGTCAGCACCCAGTTATTGACCCAGGGCGACATGACCTTGCGGGCGGCGCAGTTGTATCCGGCCACGGAGGTCGGTGCGCGGGTCATTGCCGGCTACCTGAGCGAATTCAACAGCCTCAACATCACGTTCGACCCGCTGCGCACCCTGACCATTGGCCGTACCGGCAACACGGATGCCGCGGTGCCTTACTCGGCATTCGGGCGCCTGCAACTGGGCGCCGCGACGGTGCGGCAGGGCGGTGTGGTGCTGGCGCCCCTGGGGTTGATCGATATCGGCAGCATGGGCAGCAGCCAGGTGCAATTGCTGCCGGGCAGCGTGACGTCGGTGAGCGGCAGGGGCATGGTGCTGCCGTATGGCGGCACCCTGGACGGGCAGGTCTATAAGTACAACGGCAAGACCGTGACGTTTGTCGGCCAGGGCGGGCTGGTCAACCAGGACGCGGAACTCAGCGTCGGGGTGATTCTCGGCGGCCAGTCGGTGCAGGTGCAGCCTGAGGCTACCCTGGACCTGTCGGGCGGCGGCGAATTGCTGGGGGCCGGTTTCGTTTCCGGGCGCGGAGGCTCTACGGATGCGCGCTACAGCCCACTGGTGCAGTTTGGTGCCAATGGCGGTTTTGTGTTGCCGGGCCTGGCCACCAACCCGATTTACGCCATCGTGCCCGGGGTACAGCCCGGCGCGGCACCGGTGGCGCCGGAGAAGGGCGCAGTCGATCCGTTGGTGGGCCAGCAGGTCACCATCGGCGCCGGAGTGCCGGGGCTGCCGGCGGGCACTTATACCCTGATGCCGTCCACCTACGCCTTGATGCCCGGCGCTTTCCGTGTCGAGATCAACGGCCTGGCCGGTCTCGGCAGTGATGCCGCCACCCAGCGCATGCGCAATGGCTCCTGGTCCACCGCCGGGCGCTTGTCCATCGCCAACACCGGGATCGGCAACAGCGTTGCCAGCCAGTTGATTTTGACCTCGGCCGATACCTTGCGTCGCTATTCCCAATACAACGAAACCAGCTACGCCCAGTTCGCCATGGCCGACGCTGCGAAACAGGGCGTGCCACGCCCGATGCTCGCCGTCGACGCCAAGACCCTGAAACTGGCCTTGCGGCCAGGGGGCGGCGCTGATGCGTTTTCGTTCCAGGGCATAGGCCGTTTTGAGGCCGCGGCGGGTGGCTATGGCGGCGCGGTGGCGGTGATTGATCCAGGCAAACTGGGTATTGAAGTCGTCGCGGCGGGCAGTTCCGCAACCAGCGGTTTTTCCGGCATTACCTTCAACGATGAGAGCCTCAACGCCTTGGGAGCCTCGCGTTTGATGGTGGGGGGGATGACGGCAGTTACGTATGGCCAGTCCGGGAATTACATCGTCCTGGCGGGCGGTACGAGTCGGGCCAACAGCACCGTCACGCTTCGGGAAGGTGTGACGCTCGCAGCGCCGGAAGTCTTTTTGTTGAGTGACACCAACGCGATCGTCCTGGAGCAGGGCGCATCCATCAACACCATCGGCCGTGGCAAAGCCAGCTACGACGCTCGTGACGGTTTTATCTACAAAGTCACCAATATGCTGGCGGCGTCCAACGGCTTGCTCAATGTCATTGCATTCAATACGACGGTGCCCAGCGGCGGGATCAGCATCGGTGTGTGTGACACGGGCCTGTGCAGCGGGCAAACCGGGCTGTACTCCGAAGGCAGCATCGTGGCGTTGACCAACGATACCTTCCAGTTGGGCGACCAGGTGCGCTACGGCACCCGTCACCTCAACCTGGGGGTCAACACCATTAACCTCGGCAGCGCCCAAGCCCTGGCCGCGGCCGCTGCGGCCAATCAGTTGCCGGCCGGCCTGACACTCACCCAGGCGCTTCTTGATCGCCTGCTCAAAGGTGATTCACAGTTCGGTGCACCGGCCCTGGAAACCCTGCAGCTCTCGGCGCGGGACAGTTTCAACTTCTACGGCAGTACCTCCCTGGACACCTATGACCCACTGACGGGTAAGTCGCGGCTGAGCAACCTGATGCTCTCCACTCCGGCGATCTACGGTGCCGGTGGCGCTGGCGACGTGGCCAACATTCATACCGCCAACCTGATCTGGCAGGGCGCGACCACCCCACCGGGCTCGGTGATCGCCGGCGGGGCGGGCACTGGCAGCGGGCGCCTGGATATCAACGCCGAGCGTATTGAGTTCGGCTACGGCGCCTTTGCCCAGACCAACACCGTGAGCAGTTTCGATCGCCTGGCTTTGGGCTTTGCCAGCGTGAACCTCAATGCCAGCGAGCGCATTACCGCCAACCACAAGGGCAGCCTCTCGGTGTATCAGAGCCAGGGCGTCTATGACCCGGTGAAGGGCTTCCAGTACAGCGGCGGCGACCTGAATATCCTCACCCCACTGATGACCGGCGAAGCCGGTTCGGTGAACCGCATCACCGCAGGTGGGGCGATTGATATTGCAGCGTCCGCGGGGGCGCGTGGCAAGGCCGACGGCCAGGGCGCCGAACTGTCCCTGCAAGGCGATAGCATTCGCCTGGCCACGGCGGTAGTGCTGCCCAGCGGCAAAGTCAGCCTGGGCGCCCGGGGTGATGTGGTGCTGACGGATGCGGCGTTGATCGACGTGGCCGGTCGCGCCACTGTGTTCAACGATGTGACCCAGTACGGCGCGGGCGGCACGGTGCTGCTGGACAGCCGCAGCGGCAACATACTGCAGGCTGCCGGCTCGACCATCGACCTCTCGGCCAAAAACAACCAGGCCGGCAAACTGCGGGCGGTTGCGGTGGACGCGGCGGGCGGTATCGTCGACCTGCAAGGCACGATCCTCGCCGGCAGCAGTGGCTATTACGATGCGGGCGGGACCACGATGCCTTATGAGGCCGGTACCGTGGAAATCCAGGCCCAGCGCCTGGGCAGCAGCGGTTCACTGGACCAGCAGTTCGCCGACCTCAACCAGCGCCTGAATCAAGGCCAGGTGTTCGGCACACGCAGCTTCCAACTCAAGCAGGGCGACTTGACCATCGGCAATGGCCTCAAGGCCGGCACCGTCAACGTCTCCGTGGACAATGGCAGCCTGCGGGTCACCGGCCTGGTGGACGCCAGTGGCGAGCGCGTCGGCAGCATCAACCTGGCCGGCAAGCACGGCCTGACCCTGGACGGCGGCGCGGTACTCGACGCCCATGGCAGCAAGCTGCGGGTGGACAGCTACGGCAAGATCATCGACTCGCCCAACCGGGCCATGGTGGTGCTCGGCTCCGGCACCGGTCAACTGACCCTGGCCGATGGCGCACGCATCGACCTGCGTCACGGCACCGAGGCGGTCCAGGGCAATGACGGGCGCAACCGCGGCACCCTGGAACTGAATGCACCACGGCTGATCAACGTCGATGGCACCAGCAACGACATCAACATCGATGCCCATGGCCGCCTGACGATCCAGGGTGCGCGCTCGATCACCCTCAACGGCATGATCAGTTACGACGATGCGCCGCTGGTCACCGATCCGACGGCCAGCGGCCGGCCTTACCAACAGATCGACCAGGCCTACCTGGATGGCAAGCATGTGCTGAGCACGGCCTTTATCAACGGTGCATTGCTCAACCAGAACCTGCTGCAAAACAAACTCGCCGGGCTTAACAATGCAACCTACGCCGATGCCTTCCACCTGCGCCCGGGCGTGGAAATCGTCAGCAAGACCGCGGACGGTGACCTGGTGGTGCAGGGCGATCTGGACTTGTCCGGCTACCGTTACGCCAGCCTCAACCCCAACAGCCAGAAAACCTCGGTGTATGGCTCCGGTGAGTCGGGCAGCCTGACCCTGCGCGCCGGTGGCGACCTGAATATTTACGGCAGCATCAACGACGGTTTTGCACCGCCACCGCAGACCGTCGATGACAAGGGCTGGGTGTTGTTGCCGGGTATCGACTTTACCGGGGGCACGATCATCGTGCCGGGTAACGGCATCACCCTGGCGGACGGCACGACCTTCCCGGCGGGCACCGTGCTCAACTACGACCTGCCGATCAAGGCCGTGGGCGTGGCCGCCGGTACGCGCTTGCCGACCCGGGCGACGCTGAACCAGGACCTGACGCTGCCTGCCGGTACGGTACTGGCCGCAGCGGTGTTCGACAGCGCGGGCAATGTGCTGTTTGCCGCAGGCACGTTATTGAGCCAGGCACACACCCTGGCGGCCGGCTCACAGCTGGACGCCGGCAGCCTGCTGACCCAGGACACCCGGCTCGGGGCGCTGACCTGGCCCAAAGGGGTGCCGTTGCCGACGAACTACGAGGCGCTTAACCCGACGCAAAACCACGTGACCCTCAATGGCGACATACCGCTGCCGCGCGGCGCGTTGATTCCTTCCGGCACCAACGTCAAGTTGCCGGGCGGGGCTGAGTCGGTGGCGTTGCGCCCGGAAGTGGCGGGGCGCCAGGGCAAGCTGTGGGCCCTCTCGCCGATGCTGGCCGAAGGTTCGCAATCCTGGTCGCTGCGGTTGGTTGCAGGTGCTGACACCGAGGCGGCCGACAGCCGCATCCTGCAAGCCCATCCGCGCAGCGGCGACCTGCGTTTGGCTGACAGCCACTACGGCATGTTTGCCAAGGAGATGCCCGCCAAGGGCAAGTTGACCTGGACCGCCTTCGCGGTGGAGGACTTTGCGGCCAATGGGGTGGTGGTCAAGGAAGGCGACCCGATCGACCAAAAGATCCTCGATGATTTCGGGCTGGGTTCGATTGATGATTTCTGTGGGGGCAATCCGGCGTACTGCGCCGTGAAAGTTGGCTATGTCTGGACCGAGTTCGGCGCCAAGGACCTGGCGGACAACGGGATTATCGTCACCGTCGGAACGCCGATCGAGCAAAGCATCCTGGACCAGTTCGGTATCCCGTCCATCGATGAGTTCTGTGCAAGCTCGCCCGCCTACTGCCAGGCCCAAAGCGGCAAAGAGTATGCGGCGACCCCCTCCAGCAGCCGTTTCAGTGTGATTCGCACCGGTACGGGCGACCTCGAACTGCTCAGCGCCGGCGACTTGAGCATGGACTCCCTGTACGGGGTCTACACCGCCGGTACATCGTCCACTGCAACCGGTGCCAGTGACCCCTACAACCAGCCCAAGGCGCTGAACAGCGCGAAGACGGTGCTGAACGATACCAACAGTTATTTTGAACAGTTCGTCAACGGCTCATCTGACAGCCTGTACCGTGCCTGGTACCCGGAGGCAGGGGGGAATTTGAGCGTGAACGTGGGGGGCAACCTGACGGGGAATATCCTGGGAGGCGTCTTCAACCCAAGTCGGCCCAACCCCCTGGATAACGGCATCGACTCCGCCGATGTGGCCAACTGGCTGTGGCGCCAGGGCAGCGGCACGGTGAACACCGGCGGGCAGGCGCAGGCGACGGCCTGGTGGATCAATTTCGGTAGCTATACCGCCAACGCCTCCAAGGCTGATGCGTTCGTCGGGTTTACCGGTTTCGGCACCCTCGGCGGCGGTGACGTGGATGTACAGGTAGGCGGGGATGCCGGTGTGCTTCGGCGCATGGACGGCAACCCAATGTCGGCCTCTGCCAACCCGCGCAGCCAGGGGCTGGTGCTGGCGGTTGGCAGTACCGGGCGGGTTGCCGGTGATGGCAGCCTGCAGTTGACGGGCGGTGGTGATCTGCGGGTGCGTATCGGTGGCGCCCTGAACCCTGGCAGCGTGGTTGATGTAAACGATCAGAACGGCCAGTTGGTGAATATCCGGGGCAATGTCCAACTGCAAAGTGCGACCACGGGCCGGATCGACCTGACCTACGGCAGCAACAGCTCTGAGCAGAGCCCGGGCGAAACCCGCGCATTCGATCCGTTCCAGGCGACCCGTGGCCGGGCAGTGGGGGGCATCACCCTGGTGCCGGGGGATGCCACATTCAACTTGACCACATTGGGTGACCTGGTGCTGCAGCAAGTGATTGACCCGGGCCGTGTCGTCCTGCTGAACAACTCATCGTTTACCCGTGGCGGGACGAGTGGGACCGGCGAAAGTTGGTTCTCGTTATGGACCGGGCACACGGCAATCGACCTGTTTTCAGCGGGGGGCAACTTGACGCCATCTGTCTCCGCCGCAGCGTCCGACCTGGCAACCGTCTACCCATCGATCGTTCGAGCGACGGCGGCTGGCGGCAGTATTTATTACGGAAACGCCGTCCTGGGGTCCCAAGCCGATACGAGTCCGATAAATGCCTTGGTGCTCGCCCCCGGTGCCAGCAGCCAGTTGCAATTCCTGGCCCATGACTCGATTTATGCGGGCGGTATGTTTGTCACGCCTTCCGGGGCCGACCCCAGCATCATGGCCACACCTTGGCGGCCGGCGTTCGTCGGGACCATTGATGGTCAGGTGGTTGTCGATGGCAACAATCTGTCGGAGAACGGTAGCTCGCCGGGTTCCCTTCCGCGGCCTCTGTTTGCCTTTGGCTCCGCCACGGCGTCGGCAGCCGCTTACGCGCCAACGGAACCGGCGCGGTTCTATGCCTTGACCGGCGATCTGGTGGGGGTCAGCAGCGGCCGGACCCTGACGTTCAATTCTTCCCCCTCGTTTTTGCATTCGGGGCAGACCTGGTATGAGGGTAACGGGCCGGTTTGGATGATGGCGGGGCGAGACATTGTCAGCAGTGGCAGCCGTTTTAATACGGCCCCCGGTGCGGTCAGCGAGCAGTCGACCGGCAACCTGTTCATCCACAACAACCCCACTGACATCTCCATCGTCTCCGCCGGGCGCGACATTCTGTACAGCAACTTCCAGGTTGCCGGTCCTGGCCTGCTGGAAGTGACGGCGGGCGGCAATATCCTGATGTCCGGGCGTGACCCGGCGAAGGGCGGCGAAGTCAGCATCACCAGCCTGGGCCCGGTGGTCGCGGGCGACAACCGCCCTGGCGCAGGCATCGTCATGCAAGCTGGCGTCGGCCCCAACGGCCCGGATTACCGGCGCTTTGTCGAGGCCTACCTGGACCCGGCCAACCTCGTCCAGCCAGGCGAAGCCCTGTCGATCCAGGGCGGCAAGGTCGCCAAGACCTATGAGAACGAACTGGTCACCTGGCTCGCCGAGCGCTTCGGTTTCGTCGGCACCCGCGAGCAGGCCCGCGCGGTTTACGCCGCACTGCCCGCTGAACAGCAACGGGTGTTCGCCCGTGATGTGTACTTCGCCGAACTCAAGGCCGCCGGCCGTGAGTACAACGCGGTGGGCGGTGTGCGCCAGGGCAGCTATGTACGGGGGCGTGCGGCGATTGCCGCGCTGTTCCCGGACAAGGACGTGGCCGGCAACCCGATCACCTACAAGGGCGATATCACGTTGTTCGGCGGCTCCGGTGTACACACCAATTTCGGCGGCTCGATCCAGATGCTCACCCCGGGCGGTGGGCAGACCTTCGGCATCGAAGGCGCGGCACCGCCGTCCACCGCCGGTGTGATCACCCAGGGCGCCGGCGATATCCAGCTGTATTCCATGGGCAGCATCCTGCTGGGCCAGAGCCGCATCATGACCACCTTCGGCGGCTCGATCATGGGCTGGTCCGGCGAGGGCGACATCAACGCCGGTCGCGGATCCAAGACCACCGTGGTGTACACGCCGCCCAAGCGTGTCTACGACAACTGGGGCAACGTGACCCTGTCGCCGGCGGTGCCGAGCACCGGGGCGGGGATTGCCACCTTGAACCCGATTCCCGAAGTGCCGGCCGGAGACATCGACCTGATCGCCCCGCTGGGCACCATCGATGCGGGTGAAGCGGGGATTCGGGTCTCGGGCAACATCAACATTGCCGCGTTGCGCGTCGTTAATGCCGCCAACATCCAGACCCAGGGCAAGTCGTCCGGGGTGCCGGTGTCGGCGGCGGTAAACACCGGGGCCATGACCTCGGCGAGCGCAGCCGGTGCGGCGGCGTCCCAGGCGGCGGAAGATGCCGCGCGTAGCCAGCAGGCGGCGGCCAAACAGGGCCGGGCGTCGATTGTCACAGTGGAAGTGTTGAGCTTTGGCAGCGAGCCAGTTGAGCGCAAGCCGGAGGACGGGCAGAAGACCTCGGGCTACAACCCCAACAGCCCGGTGCAGGTGCTCGGCGCCGGACCGTTGAGTGACCAGGCGCGGGCGCGGTTGACGGATGAGGAGCGCCAGCAGATCAGCTTGTAGTTTTAGAAAAGGACCTCTCGTTGTATTTGGGGCGATCATTGATCGCCCCTTTTTTTCGTCTTGGGGGCCCGGCTTTCCCAGGTGGGATGGTGGCGCGGTCGAGTCGGTAGTCACTGAGGCCGGGATGAGTGATATCTCGGCCACCAAGTGCGAGCTCTATCACCCTGATCTGTCAGGCCAGGAGCTGGAGGAGATCAAAAGTACGATGCGCTCAGCATTGGAAACCTACAGCGTTTCACAACTTTGGTCGGTGGCATGGACTGAGGAAATTGGTCAGGCGCTTCACTCGTGAATTATTCAGCCAGTTGTTTGAATTGCCTCGCCAACTCCAACACGACACGGCCGCTATTCGCGGTAGGCACCAAATGGGTAAACGGAATATCGATCATCCGATTCTCCCGCACCGCCCGCAAACGGGACAGCACCGGGTCGGTGGTCAGCAACTGACGTTTGCGGCTAGCCGGTGACCACAGCGCATCTGCCAGCAAAATCACATCCGGGTCACTCATCAGCAGGGTTTCGCTGCTCACGGTGACGCGGTATTGGTTGATCCCGGCAAATAAATTGCGCGCACCAGCAGCCGCCACCAACGTGGTGACAAAACCACGCCGACCCTCGCTGTCCAACCCGTTGACCTCACTGTCCAGGTAAAACACCGACAGCGGTTTACCCTCACCAGCCAGCGCCTGGGCACTGGCCAGGTCGGCGTCCATGGCATCGCTCAACGCCCGCGCCCGTTGCTGTTTGTGCACCAGGGCGCCGAGGGTAAACAGGTCGTTGCGAATATGCCCGAAGTAATCCAGCGAATGACCGTCGCACGCCGACTCCAGCAAATACGACCCAACCCCGTTGTCTGCCAACCCTGTGCGGGAAGTAACGCCGGCGCCAAAGGCAGTGGCGAATCCACCGACCACCAGATCCGGTTTCTGCGCATAGAGCACTTCGCTGGACGGGTACTTGGGCGCAATCACCGGCACGCCGAAATACTGGCCGTGTGGGTGGGCCACACCGTTGTCATCCAGATACGCCACGCCCACCAAGGCCGGGCCGACATCCAGCGCCAACAGCAGGTCTGCGGCATGCTGGTTGAGGGCTACGATGCGCGAAGGCGGTGAGTGGGCGGCCGTCCAGTCCTGGTTGCAGTTGCGATAACGGTCCGCCAGGGCCAACGATGGGCAGAGCAGGGCGCCCAACAGCAACCACGACGCTTTCATGGGCGCTCCTTGATCAGCAGATCCTCAACGACTTCGCCACCCACCAGATGCACTTCCACCAGCCGTTGCACATCGTCTTTGTTGTGCACGCCGTACCAGCAAGTGTCCGGGTACACCGTCACGATCGGCCCCAGGTTGCACGGGAACTGGCAGTGGGTGCGGGTCAACAGTACGCCGCCAGGTTTTTCGATGCAGTCGTGTTGCAGCAGGTGGCGGCGTAGGGTTTTCCACAGTTGCAGCGCGCCACGCTGCGTACAGCGTGGGCCAGTGCACAGGAACACGTGACGGGCGTGGTCAGGCACGTGGGACCAGTCCGGATGAGTTTCCACGGGCGTACTCATCAGAAGCGATACGTGTAGCGTACTTCGGAGGTGAACGGCCGCCCGAGGTTGTCGACGTTGCTGGCGCGGCTGGTGACGTAATCGCGGTCGAACAGGTTCTCTACCAGCAGGCTCACGCGGTGTTGGTGGGCGTTGTCGAGGTAGCGATAGGCGTCGGCATCCACCACGGTGTAGTTGCCGTACTCGACCTTTTTCGAGCTGACAATATCGCCGATGTAACGCACGGCAGTACCGACGCCCCACAGGCGGTCCACCGATTCATAGCCGACCCGCGAGCGGGCGAAGAAGCCCGGGATATCGTTGATGGTGACACCCGCGCGGGACTCGGTGAGGTTGCGGGTCATGTCGGCCTGCACGCTCCATTGGTCATTGAGCTGCAGCTTGGCGTCGGCCTCGAAACCACGCATCTGGATCTGCCCCTGGCCGTTGACCCACTGGATATCGTCCAGGGTGATCAGGTCGGTGATCTTGCGCTTGAACAGCGTCACGCTGGCGCTGAAGTCCCGCGCCAGCAGGCTGCCCTTGTAGTCGACGCCCAGTTCGGCGTTGCGGCTCTTCTCCGGCTTGAGGTTGCGGTTGCCTTTCTCATCGTCTTCGTTGACGAACAGTTGCTCGGCGTTTGGCAGTTTGTAGGCAGTGCCGTATTGGCCGCGCAGGGCCCAGTTGTCGTTGAGGTCGTAGAGCGAAGTGAGCATGCCGACGGTGGCGCTGTCGCCGCCGCTCATGGCTTCGTGGCGTACGCCGATGCTCGGGTGCCAGTTCGGCAGGGCTTCGATATTCGGGCGCAGTTGGGTGTACAGCGCGTGGGCCTGGGCCTTGTTGTCGTCGATGATCAATACATCGTCCTGGCCCTTGAACCACTGGTTATCGGACCCGAATACCAGCACGTGCTCGCCGGGCAGTACGGCCTTGCCTTCGGCCTGCACGCCCCAGTCGGTGAAGCCCCAGTAGTCGTTGTGGTTGATGGCCCGGGTGCCGCCGCCTTCGATATTGTTGATGCGGGTATAGCGCGTGTCCCAATCGTTGATATGCCCTTTGACGAAGTAGCTCAGGCGCTCGTTGAGGGTTTGCTCGAAGGTCGCCGTAGCGATTTGTTGTACGCGGTCGTTGGTGGTCTTGTGGTTGTCCACCGGCCGGGCGAAATCGAGGTTGGCGTCGGCGTACTGGTAAAACAGCTCAAGGCGCGTGTCATCGCCAAACGACTGGATCGCCTTGGTGCCGAAGGTGGTGACTTCGTAGGAGCGTTTCTTGTCGCTTACGTTTTTCATGTCGCGGTTGCGAAACGGCTGGTAGCCCTCGGAGACGTTGCGGCTGACGTAGGCCAGCAAGCCGAGGTCGCCAAAACCGTTGTTGAAGATCTTCTCGACCCGGGCATCGCCGGTGGTGCCGCCGAAGGTGTCTGCGCCCAGGTTCACCTCGCCGGACGCCTCGCGGGTTTGCGGGCTGCGGGTAACGATGTTGATCACCCCCGACACCGCCTGGGTGCCGAACAGCAGGCTCTGGCCACCCTTGAGCACTTCGATGCGCTCGATGGCGTTGGCGGGCAGGGTGTCCAGGTACAGGCCGCCGTACAGGCGGTTGTTCAGGCGCACGCCGTCCAGCAGGATCAGCGTGTCGTCGTTGCGCCCACCCAGCAGGGAATAAGTGCCGTAGTCGAACGGGCCATTCTTGGGTGCCACGTACAGGCCGGGGATGAACATCTGCATCACGCGCGACACATCGGCGGCGGGGCCGGCGCGTTCGATCTGTTCGCGGGTGACGATCTCGACCTTGCTGCCGTACTGGGCCATGTCGGCCACGGTGGTGGATTCCACCGACGGTGCGGAAATGATCTGCTGCTTGAGCTCAAGGGGAGGGTCGTCGGCCAGCAGCAGGGGGCTGAACAGGCAGCCGAGCAGCAGGCTGGGCACGGAAGTAGTGTAAGGTCGAATCATAGTCTTCTCGGAAAAGTATCTTTCGCGAAAAGCACGCACGAGTAGGCACCGAGCACACGCCAATACCGGCCCATGCCCGCCCACCGCAGGATTTTGCCAAACAGAATTCCAGGCCGGTCTCCGGGCTCACGCGTATGGACACCTTCACCTTCCCATGGCGCGCAGGCCACAGTGGTGTGTCGAAGGAATCACGCGTCTACCGTTGCGGGGGCAGCACCGGACTGGCTCGAAAAGAGCGGCACCGGTTTCCCGTTTCACCCCATGCACGGCGGCATGAGGCACCTGAAACAGGCCGGCATCTGAACATTCGAAAGACCGTTCGTCAACTTGGCGGGTACTTTTCCGGCGGTTGCCAGGGAAGCGACTGACGGATATTGCCAGAAAATTCCCACAGGAGTACAAATGTACTCCATGAAGAATCTAACGCCCCGCCGTACCGCCATCCTGACCTTTATCCGCGACCGTATCGCGCAGCAAGGCCAGTCCCCCAGCCTCGCCGAGATCGCCGAGGCGTTCGGCTTTGCCTCCCGCAGCGTGGCGCGCAAGCATGTGCTGGCGCTGACCGAGGGCGGCTTTATCGAGGTCAACCCCAACCAGGCTCGCGGCATCCGCCTGCTCAATCAACCGGCGCGGCCGGAGCTGCTGGATATTCCGGTGCTCGGCCGGGTGGCCGCCGGTTTGCCCATTGGCGCTGACGCTGAAGTGCACAACCGCCTCTTACTCGACCCGGCCATGTTCGCGAAAACCCCGGACTACCTGCTGCGGGTGCAGGGCGATTCGATGATTGAAGACGGCATCCTCGATGGCGACCTGGTAGGCGTACGCCGCAGTGCCGAGGCCTTGAACGGGCAGATCGTGGTAGCGCGCCTGGACGGTGAAGTCACCATCAAACGTTTCGAACACGTGGGCGAGCGCGTGCGCCTGCTGCCGCGCAACCCCGCCTATCAACCCATCGTGGTGCGGCCCGATCAGGACCTGGCCATCGAAGGGGTGTTCTGCGGCCTGGTGAGGCAAGGCTGATGGGCGCCGTCGTTGCACTGGACTCGCTGTTCAATGGCGGCCGGGTCTGGAAAGGCCGGCCCGCCGCGCCGCCGGCCAGCGTCCATCCCACCGGGCTTGCGGCCCTGGATGCGGTGCTGCCCAGCGGTGGCTGGCCGGAAGCGGCGTTGAGCGAAATCCTCATGGCCAAGGAAGGCGTGGGCGAGTTGCAGCTGGTGTGGCCGACCCTGGCACGGTTGGCGGCGGCCGGTGAGCGCATCGTGCTGGTGGCGCCGCCCTACACGCCGTACCCCCACGCCTGGCAAAACGCCGGGGTGGATGTGCGCCAGCTGTCAGTGATCCAGGCCGATGAACGCGATGCCTTGTGGGCAGTGGAGCAATGCCTGCGTTCCGGCAGCTGTGGCGCGGTGCTGTGCTGGCCGCGCAAGGCCGATGACCGCGCCTTGCGCCGCTTGCAGGTGGCGGCGGAAACCGGCCAGACCCTGGCCTTCGCCTGGCGCTCCTTGAGCGAGGCCATCAACCCGTCACCGGCCGCCTTGCGCCTGGCGGTGGAGGCCAGCCCGGCGCAAGTGCGGGTGCTCAAGTGCCGGGGTGGCCTGGCCCATCCCGCGCCCATTGCGCTTGGGCACTGAGGTTGGCATGCGCTGGGTGTGTATTGTGTTCCCGCAATTGGCGCTGGACGGGTTGCTGCGTTCGCGCCCCGAACCGGACCAGCCGTTGGCCCTGCTGGCCGGCACGCCGCAGCGGCGGGTGCTGCAAACCGTCAATGACGCCGCGCGCAAACTCGGCCTGCGCCCCGGCCAATCCCTGACGGCGGCCCATGCCTTGACCAAGGCCTTTGCCTGCGCCGAATACGAGCCGGCACAGATCGAATACTGGCAGCAGTTTCTCGCCGCCTGGGCCTACCGTTTCAGCTCCCAGGTCAGCGTGTTCTACCCACGGGCGTTGCTGTTCGAGATCGAGTCGAGCCTGGGCCTGTTCGGGCCGTGGCCGTTGCTCGAAGCGCGCTTGCGCAAGGAGCTGACCGAACTGGGGTTTCGTCACCGCATCGTCGCCGCGCCGAACCCGGCGGCGGCGCGGATATTGGCGAATGTCTACGACGGCCTGGCCGTGGCCGATGAGCAATACCTGCAACACGCCCTGGCACCGATCCCCATCGACCGCGCCGGCCTCGACCCGCAAGCTGCCACCGCATTGTCGCGCATGGGCTTGCGCACCCTGGCCCAGGTGCAGGCGTTGCCTCGGCATACCCTGGCCCGGCGCTTCGATGCTGCGCTGCTCAAGCACCTTGACGCACTGTGCGGCCAACGGCCCCTGGCCCTGGCGTTCTACCAGCCGCCGGACCGGTTTGATGTGCGCATCGAGCTGAATTTTGATGTGTTGTCCCACCAGGCCTTGCTGTTTCCCTTGCGCCGTTTGACTGGCGATCTGTCGGCGTTCCTGTGTGGCCGCGACAGTGGCGTGCAGCGTTTTGACCTGCACCTGGAGCACGCGGCCGAGCCCGACAGCGTGATCAAGGTCGGCCTGCTCAGCGCCGAGCGTGACGCGGCGATGCTGTTCGAACTGGCCCGTGGGCGCCTGGAGCAAGTGCAAGTCACCTCGCCGGTGCGCGGCTTTCGCCTGGTGGCCGAGGACCTGCCGGTGTTTGTGCCCCAGCGCCAGGACCTGTTCGACGAGCGCCCGCAACAAACCCTGCCGTGGGAACAACTGCGCGAACGCCTGCGGGCGCGGCTGGGGGATGAAGCGGTGCAAGGCCTGCGGTTTCACGCCGACCACCGCCCCGAATGCGCCTGGCAAGCCGGTGCCGACACTCGCCCGTGTACCCCCTCAAATAACGTCCAGCGCCCGGGCTGGTTGCTGCATGAACCGACGCCTCTGGCCGAGCAAGGTCTACACATCCTGATGGGCCCGGAACGCATCGAGTCCGGCTGGTGGGATGGCGCCGATGTGCGCCGCGATTACTACCTGGTGCGCACCCGCGCCGGCCAGCAGGGCTGGGCTTACCGCACCGTGGGCGAAAGCGGCACGCTGTGGCTGCAAGGCTGGTTTGCATGAAGTACGCGGAGCTGCACTGCCTGTCCAACTTCAGTTTCCAGCGGGGCGCCTCCAGTGCCCGCGAGCTGTTTGAACGGGCCAGGCAGCAGGGTTACGAGGCGCTGGCCATCACCGATGAATGCACCTTGTCGGGCATCGTCCGTGCCTGGCAGGCGGCCAAGGAAGTCGGGTTGCCGCTGATTATCGGCAGCGAGATGCGCCTGGAAAACGGCCCCAAGCTGGTGCTGCTGGTGGAGAACCTGGAAGGCTATCAACACCTGTGCCGGCTGATCACCATCGCCCGTCGCCGTGCGGAAAAAGGTCACTACCGCTTGCTGCAGGAAGACTTCACCGCGGTACATGGCTTGCTCGCGTTATGGATGGTCGAAGACACCGACACCCAAGCCCATATCCAATGGCTGTGCAGCACCTTTACCGATCGCCTGTGGCTGGCGGTGGAACTGCATTGCGGCCAGAACGATGCCCGTCACCTTGAGCAGCGCCTGAACCTGGCCGCCAGCCTGCACCTGCCGGCGGTGGCCTGCGGCGATGTGCATATGCATGTGCGCGGTCGCCGTGCGTTGCAAGACAGCATGACCGCAATCCGTCACCACGTCCCGGTGGCCGAAGCCGGCGCGCGCCTGCATCCCAATGGTGAACGGCACTTGCGCAGCCTCGATGCATTGGCCGCGCTGTACCCGGCGCACTTGCTGGAAGAGTCCCTGAACATTGCCCGGCGTTGCACCTTTGACCTCGGCCAATTGCGCTATCAATACCCCAGGGAGTTGGTACCTGAAGGCCAGGATGCAAAATCCTGGTTACGCACCTTGACCGAGCAAGGCATCGCCCAGCGTTGGCCGAAAGGGGTCGACGCCAAGACCCTCCAGCAGATCAATAACGAACTGGAACTGATCAGCGACCTCGGCTACGAAAGCTACTTCCTCACCGTACACGACATT
This sequence comes from Pseudomonas sp. W2I6, assembly GCF_030815935.1. Classification (NCBI taxonomy): domain Bacteria; kingdom Pseudomonadati; phylum Pseudomonadota; class Gammaproteobacteria; order Pseudomonadales; family Pseudomonadaceae; genus Pseudomonas; species Pseudomonas sp. W2I6. The sequence continues at coordinate 1,854,710 of NZ_JAUSXJ010000001.1, forward strand.
GTGCGCTTCGCCCGCAGCCGTTCGATCCTGTGCCAGGGCCGTGGCTCGGCGGCCAACTCGGCGGTGTGTTTTGCCCTGGGCATCACCGAGATCGACCCGAGCCTGATGAACATGCTGTTCGAGCGCTTCCTGTCTCGCGAACGCAACGAGCCGCCGGACATCGACGTGGACTTCGAGCACGAACGCCGTGAAGAAGTGCTGCAATACGTCTTCCAGCGCTACGGGCGCACCCGCGCCGCGTTGACGGCGGTGGTCAGCAGCTACCACGGCGCCGGCGCGGTGCGCGACGTGGCCAAGGCCCTCGGGTTGCCGCCGGATCAGGTCAACGCCCTGGCCGACTGTTGTGGGCGCTGGAGCGACGAAGCACCGCCCCTGGAACGCTTGCGCGAAGGTGGTTTCGACCCCGACAGCCCGGTGCTGCGCCGGGTGCTGACCTTGACCCAACAACTGATCGGCTTCCCCCGGCACCTGTCCCAGCACCCCGGCGGTTTCGTGATTTCCGAACACCCGCTGGACACCCTGGTGCCGGTGGAAAATGCGGCCATGGCCGAGCGCACCATCATCCAGTGGGACAAGGACGACCTCGACGCCGTGGGCCTGCTCAAGGTGGACATCCTCGCGCTGGGCATGCTCAGTGCGATTCGCCGCTGCTTCGACCTGCTGCGCCGCCATCGCAACCAGGACCTGAGCCTGGCTTCGGTGCCCAAGGAAGATGCGGCAACCTACGCGATGATCAGCAAGGCCGACACTATCGGCGTGTTCCAGATTGAGTCGCGGGCGCAGATGTCGATGTTGCCCCGCCTGCGACCGGAAAAATTCTACGACCTGGTCATTGAGGTCGCCATCGTGCGGCCGGGGCCCATCCAGGGTGGCATGGTGCATCCGTACCTGCGGCGGCGGAACAAGGAGGAAGAAACCACCTACCCATCGCCGGAACTCAAGTCCGTACTGGAACGAACCCTGGGCATCCCGCTGTTCCAGGAACAGGTCATGCAGATCGCTATGGTCGCCGCCGATTACACACCCGGCGAAGCCGACCAACTGCGCCGTTCCATGGCCGCCTGGAAACGCCACGGCGGCCTCGAACCCCATCAGCAACGCCTGCGCACCGGCATGCTGAAAAACGGCTACAGCGAAGCCTTCGCCGCGCAGATCTTCGAGCAGATCAAGGGCTTTGGCAGCTACGGTTTTCCCGAGTCCCACGCCGCCAGTTTCGCCTTGCTGACCTATGCCAGTTGCTGGCTCAAATGCCATGAACCGGCAGCGTTTGCCTGCGCCCTGATCAACAGTTGGCCCATGGGTTTCTACAGCCCCGACCAGATCCTGCAGGACGCCCGTCGCCATCATTTGCAGATCCGCCCGGTGGATGTGCAGGCCAGTGACTGGGATTGCAGCCTTGAGCCGATCGAAGGCCAGCAACCGGCGATTCGCATGGGCTTGCGCATGATCTCCGGGTTTCGTGAAGAGGATGGCCGGCGTATCGAAATGGCGCGCCAGGCCCGGGCGTTTTTTGATATTGCCGACTTGGGCGAGCGTGCCCAATTGGACACTCGCGCCCAGGAACTGCTGGCGGATGCCGGTGCCTTGCGCGGCCTGGCCGGGCATCGGCACCGGGCGCGTTGGGAGGTGGCCGGGGTGCAGAAACAACTGGGCCTGTTTGCCGGTATCGTCAGCCCGGAAGAGGCGGTGGTGGAGCTGCCGCAACCGACAGTCGGCGAAGATTTGTATGCCGACTACGCCAGCGTCGGCACCACCCTGGGCCCACACCCGTTGGCGCTGTTGCGCGATGAACTGCGCGCGCGGCGTTGCCGCAGTTCCAGGGAGTTGCTGCAGGTTGAGCATGGCCGCAACGTCAGCGTCGCCGGCTTGGTCACCGGTCGACAACGCCCTGGCACGGCCAGCGGCGTTACCTTCGTCACCCTGGAAGATGAGTTCGGCAATATCAATGTGGTGGTCTGGCGCGATTTGGCCGAGCGCCAACGCCAGGCGCTGGTGGGCTCGCGGTTGCTCAAGGTGGATGGCCGCTGGGAGGCGGTGGGCGAGGTTCGGCACCTGATCGCCGGGCGCTTGACCGACCTGACCCCGTTGCTGTCGGGCATCAGTGTGCGCAGCCGGGACTTTCGCTGAGCCGGCCCTTGCTCCTTCCTGCCGGCATAAGCAATATGCGATGAAACCAACCGCCGCTGCCGGGCTCAAAGTTTTCATCGCCGCCCACCTTTTATCTTTTGCAGAGCCGACCGATGCAGTTTTTATCCAATACCCACGGCTGTGAGGGTTGGGCTGGGGAAATGGCCCAGAGGATTCGTGCTTTCGATTGGTCCACCACCGACCTCGGCCCGATGAGTGCCTGGCCCTCCAGCCTGACCAGCGCCGTGCAGATGATGCTGGCATCGCCCATGCCCATGGTGATGCTGTGGGGGCACGCCGGTTACATGATCTACAACGACAGCTATTCGGTGTTTGCCGGCGGTCGCCACCCTTATCTGCTGGGTGCGCCGGTGGAACTGGGCTGGCCGGAAGTCGCCGACTTCAACCGCAATGTGGTCGACACCTGCCTGGCCGGCGGCACCTTGTCCTACCGCAACCTGCCCCTGGAACTGTTGCGCGACGGCCGCCCGGAAAAAGTCTGGATGGACCTGTATTACAGCCCCGTGGCCGGTGACGACCAACAACCGGCCGGGGTCCTGGCGATTGTGGTGGAGACCACCGAACATATGATCTCCGAGCGCCTGCGCCAGGAACTCACCCACAACCTGGAGCAGCGCGTGGCCGCGGAGGTGCAGGCCCGTTCCGCCGCCGAAGAACAGTTGCGTCAATCACAGAAGCTGGAAGCCATCGGCGGCCTGACCGGCGGCGTGGCCCACGACTTCAACAACCTGCTGCAAGTGGTCGCCGGCAACCTGCACCTGCTGGCCCGGCATGAGCCGGACAACCCCCAGGTGCAGCGCCGTGTCAGCGCCGCCATCGCGGCAGTGGAACGTGGGGCCAAACTGACTTCACAACTGCTGGCCTTCGCCCGTCGCCAGCCATTGTCACCGGCGGTGTACAACCCGCTGCGCATCTATGAAGGCCTGGGCGAGTTGCTGCAGCGGGCGCTGGGAGAAACCATCCACATTGATGTGCAACTGCCCCAGGATCCATGGTGCATTAACGTCGACCGCAACCAACTGGAAAACGCACTGCTCAACCTGGCGATCAACGCCCGGGATGCCATGAAAGGCGAGGGCGTGATTCGGATCACCGGCGAAAATATTATTCTCAACCCTCCGGATTGCGCCGGTAAAAGCATCAACCCCGGTGAATACGTGCGCCTGGCCGTCGCCGACAGCGGCGCCGGCATGTCAGCGACGATCCTGGCCCGTGCCTTCGAACCGTTTTTCACCACCAAGCCGAATGGCCACGGCACCGGCCTGGGCCTGAGCATGGTGTTCGGGTTCGTGCGCCAAAGTGGCGGGCATGTTGAGGTCGAGAGCGTGGAGGGCAGCGGCACCGTGGTGCAGATGTATTTCCCGCGCAACCTGGGAGAGCCGGAAAATCACGATACGCCTGTCGAGCTCACACAATACAGCGGCGGCCATGAGACGATCCTGGTGGTTGAGGACAACGAAGGCGTACGCGCGGCCGCGGTGGAATTGCTCGAACAATCCGGCTACACCGTGCTCACCGCCGAAGACGGCGACCGGGCCATGCTGATGCTCCAGGCCGGCCTGCAACCGGACCTGATCTTCACCGACGTGGTGATGCCGGGCCGGGTCAAAAGCACCGACCTCGCCGAGTGGGCGCGCAGGCAAGTGCCGGCGATAGCGGTGCTGTTTACCTCCGGGCATACCCGCGACATTCTTTCCAGCAACCACCTGCTGGGCAACGACATTCACCTGCTGAGCAAACCCTATGGCCCGGATGACTTGGCGCAACGGGTGCGCTCGGTACTGACCTCCCGAATGATGTGACGAATGAAGATCCAGCCAGCAACACCAAACCACTGTGGGAGCCGGGCTTGCCCGCGATGGCGGAGTGTCAGGCACCCCATCGGTAACTGGCACACCGTCATCGTGGGCAAGCCCGGCTCCCACAGTTGATCTTCACTGCCTTGAACACACCGATAAGGTTACCCATGACTTCCCAGCGCAACCTGCCACCAGACACCTCACTCACCTCCCAACGCCCTGGCTTCGTGCGGGTGCGGGGTGCCCGGGAACACAACCTGCGCAACGTCGACGTGGACATCCCCCGCGACGCCCTGGTGGTGTTCACCGGCGTGTCAGGCTCCGGCAAGTCCTCGCTGGCATTCTCCACCGTCTACGCCGAAGCTCAGCGCCGCTACTTCGAATCCGTGGCGCCCTACGCCCGCCGCCTGATCGACCAGGTCGGCGTACCGGACGTCGACTCCATCGAAGGCCTGCCGCCCGCCGTGGCCCTGCAACAACAGCGCGGTACACCCAGCACACGTTCATCAGTGGGCAGCGTCACCACCTTGTCCAGCCTGATCCGCATGCTCTACTCCCGCGCCGGCAGTTACCCGGCGGGGCAACCGATGCTGTACGCCGAAGACTTTTCCCCCAACCTGCCCCAGGGCGCCTGCCCGCAATGCCACGGCCTGGGCCGGGTGTACGAAGTGACCGAAGCCCTGATGGTGCCCGATCCCTCCCTCACCATCCGCCAGCGCGCCGTGGCGTCCTGGCCGTTGGCATGGCAAGGCCAGAACCAGCGCGACATCCTTGTGACGCTGGGCTACGACGTCGACATCCCGTGGCGCGACCTGCCGAAAAAGCAGCGCGACTGGATCCTCTTCACCGAAGAAACCCCCACCGTCCCGGTGTATGCCGGCTTCACACCTGCCCAAACCCGCGACGCCCTCAAACGCAAACTCGAACCCAGCTACCAGGGCACCTTCACCGGTGCCCGACGCTACATCCTGCACACGTTCACCCACTCCCAAAGCGCCCTGATGAAAAAGCGCGTGTCGCAGTTCATGCAAGGCAGCCCGTGCCCGCTGTGCGAAGGCAAACGCCTGAACAAGGCCGCGCTGTCGGTGAAATTTGCCGGCGTGGACATTGGCGAGTTGTCGCAAATGTCCTTGCTGCAACTTGCCGAACTGCTGCGCCCGGTGGCCGAAGGGCAGGGCGATAAAAAGCTCTCCGTGGAAAAACGCCTGGCCGCCCAACGCATCGCCCAGGACCTGCTCGAACGCGTCAGCACCCTGACCGACCTCGGCCTCGGCTACCTGGCCCTGGAACGCAGCACACCGACCCTGTCCTCCGGCGAACTGCAACGCCTGCGCCTGGCCACCCAACTGGGCTCGCAACTGTTCGGCGTGATCTACGTGCTCGACGAACCTTCCGCCGGCCTGCATCCCGCTGACGGCGAAGCCCTGTTCGCCGCCCTCGACCGCCTGAAGGCCGCCGGCAACTCGCTGTTCGTGGTGGAACACGACCTCGAAACCATGCGCCGCGCCGACTGGCTGATCGACGTCGGCCCGGCTGCCGGCGAACACGGCGGCCAGGTCCTGTACAGCGGCCCACCCGCCGGCCTGGCGCAGGTCGAAGCCTCGCAAACCCGCGAATACCTGTTCGCCGAAAAACCCCCGGTCAGCCAACCACCGCGCCAACCCACCGGCTGGCTGAGCCTGGAAGGCGTCACGCGCAACAACCTCAACGACCTCAGCGTGGACTTTCCCCTGGGCTGCTTCACCGCCGTCACCGGCATTTCCGGCTCGGGCAAATCCAGCCTCGTCAGCCAGGCGCTGTTGGAACTGGTAGGCGCAGGCCTGGGCCGCGTGGTGGAAACCGAAGACGAACCCAGCCTCGAAGACGACGCCCCGCAAACCAGCGGCGGCCGTATCAGCGGCGGGCTGGAACACATCCGCCGCCTGGTGCAGGTGGACCAGAAACCCATCGGCCGCACACCGCGCTCCAACCTCGCGACCTACACCGGCCTGTTCGACAACGTACGCAAACTGTTCGCCGCCACACCCGCGGCGAAAAAGCGCCATTTCGACGCTGGGCAATTTTCTTTCAACGTCGCCAAAGGCCGCTGCCCGAACTGCGAAGGCGAGGGGTTTGTCAGCGTTGAATTGCTGTTCATGCCCAGCGTGTACGCGCCATGCCCGACGTGCCACGGGGCGCGGTACAACCCGGAAACGTTAGCAATCAAGTGGGAAGGGCTGACCATCGCCCAGGTACTGGGGCTGACGGTTGAACAGGCGGTAGGGGTATTTGCCGAAGAGCCGGGTGTGCTGCGTTCGCTGCAAGTGCTGCGGGATATTGGCTTGGGGTATTTGCGCCTTGGCCAGCCGGCCACGGAGCTGTCGGGCGGGGAAGCGCAGCGGATCAAGCTGGCGACCGAGCTGCAACGCAATGCGCGAGGGGCAACGTTGTATGTGCTGGATGAGCCGACGACCGGGTTGCATCCGCGGGATGTGGACCGGTTGTTGAGCCAGTTGAATCACCTGGTGGAGGCGGGGCACACGGTGATTGTGGTGGAGCATGAAATGCGCGTGGTGGCCCAGAGTGATTGGGTGATTGATATCGGGCCGGGGGCCGGGGATCGAGGCGGGAAGGTGGTGGTGAGTGGCACGCCGCAGAAGGTGGCGAAGAGCAAGAGCAGCCGGACGGCGCCGTTTTTGGGGCGCGAGTTGGGCTGAGTTTTGCTCGACATGCGCCAGGTTCGCCGGCAGCTTCGTGATTGCCCGAGCGTTCGGTAGACTGCCCCGATTTTTTCTGATTTCCCCATCTTGTGAATAAATGGCCCTATGGGATATGTCGAAAATGGATCTTTTATCGATCCATTTCTCTTCTTATAGTCGACCAACGCCCCAAGCAGTTAACAGCGGTCATTAGTTCAGCTGTGGGGTTAGGTTTCTCATTTGCGGAAGTTGATATGAATTATAAAAACGGCTCTATCGGTATCGGGGTGTCTGCACTTTTAGTGCTGTCAGTTCTGCGTTTGTCCACTAACCAACCCCCAACCCGGGAAGAGTTTGTAAAGTATCCATCTCTCCGGCAGAAGTGGTTCACGATATGCGACGCTCGCAGCAACCTTGCCGAGCTCAATGATGAAGGCTGCAAGCATTTACGCGAATGGCAGGCGGCCACCAAATTTCCCGTACTGGACAATTTGATGAATCAAAACCTGGGTAAATAGCTGGCGGCCATATGACTTTTTCAGTTGGCTGGAGCATCCAGCTGAAATCCGGAAGTCATCATCGCCCCCTACCTGCGCCCCTCAATGCTGCGCACCAACGCCCCAAAAAGCTCACCCCGCGGCATCTTGCTCAAGGGAATATTCGCCTTCTCGAACCACTCCCGATCCGCCTCTGGGTGCGGGCCGCTCAGCACCACTACCCCGTTTTCATAGGTGTAACGCGCTGCCGCCAAATCACCATTCCGGTAGGTCGCAATGGTTGAAGAAGGCGAGGTCGCGTCACGCTTGGGGAAGTAAGGCCCATCCTGATAAAAGACGCTATCGGCTTTCCCATCCCACACAACCTGCACCGCCGCGTCCGCAATACCCGCGACCTCAAACCCAGGCCTGCCCGCCTCTGAATCAAGGTCGTAGGGTATCAGGCCAAAGTTGCTGTCGTCGGCCAGATAAGCACCCATACAAAGCCCCAGGTAGCGCCCACCCTGGGCGACAAAGTCACGAATGGCCTGCACCCGCGCATCCCCCAAACTATCAAGCGCCGCAGGGATGTCCTGACCGCCACCCGGTTGAACGTAGAGGTCATAACGAGCGAGGTTTTGCGGCGTGATGTCGATCGATTCATCGGCACCTACAAAGTCAATCTGCGCATTCGGGCGGACGCGCAGCAGGGCTGTTTTGACATTCTCTGAACATCCCTCGCAGCCCGCCGGGCCTCGGTAGATAGCGACATGGGCGATGGGGGTCGCGGCTTGCACCGAGTAAGGAAGCAGCGTGAAAAACGCAAAAAGCGTCGCGGCGATGGCATGCAGATTCATGGTTGTAGGGCCGTCTTAAAGCTGATTGGGTCCGATCGGACTTTGTGAGTCAAAGCCTAAAGCTAATAGCCACGTGAAGGCGTGAACATTTGTAAATCGGCCAGTGTTGCTTGGCGCAACATTTTCCAGGCTGGCCCAATACATCGGCTACGGATGTGTTTGGAGAAGGGCTATGCAAAGTGCAGTAACGCCGGATGGGTTGGCGTTGTTCGCTGCTTTTGTCCGATTGCTGCCATTGGTGACTGGCTGCAATCGGCCAGAAGCGGCCTCTGGCGGTCGCAGAAAGTCCCTTCAGCCGTGTGCGGCCAGGTCAGCGTATATGTCGAGACTGACAGCTCGGTGGTGGACGCATGGCTTAGCGTGCCGTTCGCTGTTCTTTACCCAACTCGTGAGCAATGAACCGGCCCGCCGTCTGTGCGGCGTCGATTAGCCGTTTGCGGGGCATGCCGTTACACGCCGCGGACGATAGCCCGCGCAGGGTAATCGAAAGGTAGTCAGTGAGGCATTGGGCTTTTTCGGGCAGTGTCAGATCAAGATAATTCCGAATCGCCTTGACGCCTCCGTCCGCCAGAGTTTGCGCCATCTGGCGGGCTACTTCGTCGTCCGCACGTGTGCCCTCGGTGACCATGCAACCGCGCAAGACACTGTCGTTTCCATACTGCTTCGCTGCCGCGACCAACAAGGCGGCGAGTGCTTCAGGCACTGGTCGGTCCGGCGCCAGCAGTTTGTCCAGCGGCAAAGCATGCTCGCGGGTGTAGCGCAGCATGGCCTTCTCGAATAACTCAGCCTTGCTGCCATACGCGGCGTAAAAGCTGGGCGGCTTGATATCCATGGCCTCGACGAGATCCGTGAGGCTCACCGCGTCGAAGCCGTGTTCGTGGAACATGGCTTGGGCAATGGCGACACCAGCCTCTCTATCGAAAGCAGGGCGGCGTTGGCGAATTTTGTCAGTCATGGTGATCTCGTTGGTGTGCTCGTGATTGTAGCGACCGCTATATCCTGGGGCAACTGCGCTGAGCTGAACGGCGGGATTATATAGCAACTACTAAATAGCTTGCGGCCTTCGCGAACGCTATGTAGTGTGCGCTATATAAATTCATTCGCCCTCAACACATACGGGAGTATCAGCATGCAGTTTCAAGACAAAGTCGTTCTCGTCACCGGAGGGTCCTCGGGATTGGGCCTTTCCATCGCCCAAGAGCTGGCAGGGCAAGGGGCCACGGTGGTGATTACCGGGCGTCGGCAGGAGCAACTGGAGGAGGCTTTATCGAAGCTCGGGGACCAGGCCAGCGCGGTGGTCGCGGACGTCTCGGTGATAGCCGATCTCGCTGTGCTATTTGACGTAATCAAGACTCGTCATGGCCGAATCGATGTGCTGGTCGCCAACGCCGGTATGGGTGAAATCGCTCCGCTTGGCAGCATCACCGAGGCCTATTTCGACCGAGTATTCAGCACCAACGTCAAGGGTGTGACCTTCACCGTTCAGGGCGCACTGCCTCTCATGGGCGAAGGCGGCAGCATTGTAATCATTGGTTCTACTGCCTCCATTGATCCCGGCCCCGGCCTCAGCGTGTACGGCGCCACCAAAGCAGCATTGCGCACGCTGGTCAGAAGCTGGACGCTCGATATCAAAGGCAGAGGGGTGCGCATCAACCTCCTGAGCCCGGGCCCTGTGGATACCCCGTCACTACGTCATATGCTAGCGGAACACGCTGAGGCCGTGATCGAGTCCCTGAGTGAGAAGAGCACCATCGGACGTATCGGTCAGGCCCATGAGATTGGCGCTGCCGTGGCCTTCCTGGCCAGTGATGCAGCCAGCTACGTCAACGGCGTCGAGCTGTTCGCGGATGGCGGGGCTTCGCAGTGTTAGATCACTGGATGGCTGTGCAGCCCGAGGTTTACCGCAAGTGTTGATCCCGTTTCGGCGCCAGCCACAAGACTGACAACTCGCTTATCAAAATCATTGCTCGTCAGACGCCAAATTGGATTATCGCCAAGGTCGTTTGCCGAGCGCATCAAATGTATGGCCGCCGCTATACATCCTTCCTTTGTGGGCTGAAGCCTAGGAGAGAGTCATGACTAACTCACCAGAAATCCTCGCACGTCTTGACGCCGAGAGCGCCATTCATCGTCTTCACGCTACCTACATCCATCGTCTTGACAGCGGAGATTTCGCGGGTGTGGCCGAAGTGCTTCAGCATGCGGTGATTCATGTGCTAGGCACTGAGGCCTCCACGGTTGAGGGGTTGCTGGGTTTCTTCGAGGCGGGTCTTCAGGTACACGCCGACGGTACGCCGCGCACTTGGCATTCGATCACCAACGTACTGATTGACGTCGCGCCTTCGGGCGATAAAGCGAGTTCTGAGAGTTACTACACCGTGCATCAGCAGCTCGACGGATTCCCATTGCAACCTATCTGCGCCGGCAAGTACCTCGACCAATTCGAGCTGCAGGATGGGGCGTGGCGTTTCACTCGTCGTGAGGTGACTTTGCGTTTTGCAGGCGACCTTCAGCACCACGTTAAAGGTGTTCAAAGTGATGCGGTCGCCCAAACCGCCTGACAGAACAAACAGGCTCTACGCTCAACTCGCGAGAGGGTTCGGGTGTGGGGCTCTGACTCTTCGAGTTGGCACCCCGCAGCCTTACAAACTAAAGAAAGAGCATCTTGAAATTCCAAGGACTACCACGATGACTATCAAACGACAGGCGCTCATCACCGGCGCCAATAAAGGCATTGGGCTGGCGATTGCCAAGGGACTTGCCGAGGCAGGGTTCTTTGTTTGGATAGGTGCACGCGATCAGCACCGAGGCGAGCAGGCCGTCGCCCAGTTACGTGATGCCGGGCTCGATGCAGGCCTCTTGGAACTGGACGTTGCGGTCGAAGACAGTGTGTACCGAGCCGCAGCGATGCTGTCTGAGCAAATAGGTGCACTTGATGTCCTGATCAACAATGCCGGGATTGCGGCCGACATGACCAAGGCACCCAGTGAGGTGCGAATGCAGGACATGAAAGCTGTTTACGAGGTCAATCTGTTTGGTCCGGTGCGCGTCACCCAAGCTTTCCTGCCCTTGCTGAAAAATGCCGCCCACGCCCGGATCGTCATGATGAGCAGCGGCGTCGGTTCGCTCACGTTGATAACAGATCCGACATCGATCTACTCGACCGTCAACCTTCTCGATTACACCTCGTCAAAAGTGGCACTGAATGCCGTAACGGTCTCCTTTGCGAAAGAGCTTGAGCCGCTGCGAATCAAAGTGAATGCCGTCGAGCCTGGGCATGTGCGGACCGATCTTAATGGCAACTCGGGCGTATTGACGCCTGAAGAAGGGGCGCAAATAGTCATCAAGATGTCGCTGCTGGGTCCCGATGGTCCAACCGGTGGCTTTTTTGGAAGTCACGGTAGACAGCCCTGGTAGTCAGATGAAAGCCAGCGCGCGCGATGCCCAAGGGATTCGACTGTCCGCTGCTGGCCGAAAGTGGTCATCGACAGCTTTTCGTTGCTCACGCTGCACAACGCATTCACAAGAAATCACTGACCTGGAACGGTTTATCAGTCGCGAAAATCGATTCATAGAAGGTCGATGACTCAGCTCTTGTAGAGTAACGCCTCAACTACAACCCCAAACGCTGACGAATGTTCACGGCGATTGGGGTAGTAGAGATGGTAACCGGCAAAGGGTTGGCACCAATCTTCCAACACCCGCACAAGGCTACCGTCGGCAAGCTCCTTCGCCACCATGTCCTCTGGCAGGAAGGCCAAGCCACATCCCGCCACGGCCGCACGCAAAATTGGCACGCTGCTGTTGAATGTCCATTGGCCTTCGACGCGGGCCTTGAGTTCGTGGCCATCCTTTTCGAAATCCCATTGCATCAGGCTGCCGTGAGTCGGCAGGCGCAGGTTGATGCAGTTGTGCGCCGCCAGATCTCTCGGTTCCATCGGGTAAGGCCGCTGCTGGAAATACTGCGGTGAGCCGACAACGGCGATGCGTAACGATGGCCCGATCGGCACGGCGATCATGTCCTTGGCCACCTGATCACCCAGTCGAACACCAGCGTCATAGCGCTGCGCGACGATGTCGGCGAGGGCGTAATCGACGGTGATTTCGACCTTGATGTCCGGGTAGTCGGGCAGCACCTTCAGCAGCTTCGGCCAGAGAATATTGTTCGCCGCATGCTCGGACGCCTGAATCCGCACATTGCCGGCGGGGGTATCGCGAAACTCGCTGACGGCAGCCAGTTCCAGTTCAATTTCTTCAAAGCGCGGCGCCATCGCTTGATACAGGCGTTGGCCCGCCTCCGTTGGTGAAACACTGCGCGTAGTCCGCGTCAGCAAGCGCACGCCCAGCCGGGTTTCCAGTGCCCGCAGAGTGTGGCTCAGCGCTGACTGCGAAACGCCCAGTTGCGCGGCAGCACGGGTAAAACTGCCTTCGCGGGTGATGACCACGAAGGCTTGCAGGTCGTTGAGATTGGGGCGGGACATTGATGAGAACCTCTCATGAGGAGCGCGTGATTATTCCATGAAAGCAGGTCGCGCACGGATGTGCGACCCTTGGCGCGCTGATCACAAGGTGCGTGCGTAAAAATCCGTCAGTTTGCCGATCGCCGCATCGACATAACGCGGCACCCAGTAGGTTTCAATGTGGGTGGCGCCATCGATGATGAACACTTCCTTGTCGGTGGTGCCGGCGGCTTTGGGAAACGCATCCTGAGTCATGTACAGGCTGTCGGCCTTGCTGCCGGCGATCATCAGCAACGGTTGATTGATCAACTCGATATGGTCGGTGGCGTCGAAACGCATCAGGTCAATAAGGCTGCTGGTGGTGTATTTGAAGGTCGAGTTCGGGTGCGCGTGGGTTTTCCAGTAGTACTCATAACCTTGGCGATACAGTTCGAAAGGCAGTTTGGCAATCTGCTCATCGGTGAGGTTGGCATCCCCCGAATACAGCACCGCGCCCCGCGCTGCTTCTTGCGCGCGGGCTGCTGATGCCTGTTGCAAACGTTGCTGGATGCTGTCCATTTGCGAGTCGTTGTAGCCGTTGCGGCGTACTCGACCCGAGTTGAACATGCTCACCGTCGCCAGGGATTTGAAGCGTTTGTCGGTTTGCGCCGCCGCCAACGAATAACCACCGCCGCCACAAATGCCGAGCAGGCCCAGACGATTGTCATCCACGCCAGCGAACTGGCTGATGAAATCGGCCATGCCGTGAATGTCTTCGATGCGATACGCCGGTTTATCGATGCTGCGCGGCTGACCACCGCTGGCGCCCTGATAGGCCGCATCGGCCGTGATGGTGATGTAGCCCTGTTCGGCGAGGCGCTGGGCATACAGACCGGCGACTTGCTCTTTTACGCCGCCATTCGGATGCGCAATCACCACGGTCGGGTAGGTCTTCTTCGCGTCGTAGTTGGCAGGCGTGTAGACGTTGGCGGCGATGTCCAGACCGTTGAGCTTATAGCTGACCGGGTGGATGTTGACCTTGCCCGGTTCGTTGCGGGTGATCGCGCCGTCGTAGGCGAGGGTGAACGGGTTCTTTTTGTAGTCAGCGGCCAAGGCTTCGCCTGCCGAGAGGCCGACCAATGCCGACATGAACGTGGCTTTGAGGGTGTTCTTCACGTGAAGCTCCTGAGCAAAAAAGGGCAGCAGTTGCAAAAGTGTTTGGGTCAGTCCAGCTGTTTTTCTTTGAGGAACTGCGCGACCAGGTCAGCGATCTGCACGTTGTTCAGATCCGACATGGGGAAATGGGTATTGCCGTGAATGCCAATCTCCGGCAGGTGTATCAGTCGCACATCACCGCCATGGCGATTGACCGCGTCACGCCAGAGCCGGGCCATTTTCAGACGTGCGCGCCAACTGTCCTGAGCGGGCAGATCGACTGCCTGTTCCGGGATGTTGTCGCCGTACAGGATCAGAATTGGAATGCGCGTCAATGCCATGAATTGCTCCATCGGCACCGCTGCGCCTTGCACCGTGTCGAACGCGCTGGGGATCGGCGCCGGCACTTCACCGTCAGCAAACACGAAACTGCTGCCCGGCTCGAACGCCACGATGGCTTTGACCTTGTCGTTCTTGATCGCCGTCAACCAGCCCGGCCCGCCACCCTGAGAATGGGTAAACAGGATGCCGGGGCCGATTTTGTCGAACAGCGCCGACACACCATCGGAGACCACGCCCATGTCAAACGGCCCGGTGTTCGGCGTCATTGCCCTGAAAAACTGCTCACGAGTCTGGGCGTCCTGTGCCACTTGCACGCCGTTGAAGTAGCGGGGCCAAAGACCGATGCGGAACTGGTTGAACCACAGTTGTTCGTCCGGCACTGGCTTGATGGTGGTCTCGACCATGCTGCGCCCGGCATCACCACGCCGGGGCTGATCGATCAGATAGACGCCGTAGTGGCGGCGCAGAAAGATGTTCTGAAAACCCTCGCGACCATCGGCGGTGGTTTCCCAGGTCTTGGAAAACTGACCTGCGCCGTGCCACATGACGATGGGCAGTTTTCGCGCGTCCACCGGGATTTGATAGAAGGCGTAGGCGTGGTCACCGTGGTAGGTCTGGCCGTTGAGCGTCATCGGTTGGCGCGGGTTGAAGGTGCCCGGTGCCGTGGTCATCGTTCCGCCGGCGGCGAAGCTGCCTTGTTTCTGGATCAGCAGCGGGCCTTCGGAGTGGTTCGCGCAGGCCGCCAACAGGCTCAACAGCGTGACGCTCAGCAAATGTTTTGCAGTTCTCATATCATTTCCTCGACGACGTGAGGGCTTGGGCCAGCGCTGCGTTGGCCCGCTCGGCAGTCTGTGCATCGCCATGCTTTTTCAGCAGCTCGGTGACTTGGTGCAACTGTGCCGCGCTGAGACCGACGCGCAGGCTCGCCGCCATGTGCGAGCGCAACTGAGGCTCGACCCCCGGCGTCGCTGCCAGCGCACCGACAGTCGCCAGTTCGCGACTTTGCCAGTCGAGGTTGTCGCGCTCGAAGATGTCGCCGAACAGGTGGGTTTGCAGGAAGCGGTTGATCACTGGGGCGAACTCGAACACCGGGCCTTTGACCGGGGCGCCGGAGATCTTGGTTTGATTCGCCGTGCCCGCGGCCAGCAGCTCATCCCCGACCGGAATCGCCCGGCTCGGCTCACGCCCCGGCGCATCGTCAAGGCCGCGTTGTTTGCGCGCCTGCACCACGGCCATCAATTCATTCAAGGCGTTGAGGCTGCGCGGGAAGCCGACGTAGGCGTAGAGCTGCACGAGAACCTCGCGGGTTTCGCTAATGGTCAGGCCGGCATCAAGCCCTTGGTTGAGCGCCGTGTTGAGGTTGGGCATGTCGCTGGTCGCCATGAACGCCGCGATCAGTGGAATGGCTTGTTGCTGGCTCGACAAGCTGGCTGCGCTGTCGGGTGTGCTGGTCATGGTGGGCGAAGCCTCGGCTGCTTGAGTGGTGACGCTGAACATCGCCCCGACGCTCAGGCAGAGCGCCATGAGTGTGGGGAGGGCAGTGCTGTTGCGAGTGTCAGTGATCATCGTGAAGGCTCCATCCATTGCGGGACGCTGCGGTGTCGCTGGATCGTAAGGAGGATGGTTGTGGCGATTAACCCCGAAATAGCGCATGGACTCCTGAGCAGAACTCATGAGTCGACGTTGCAATAACTACTGGAATCCCGGTGCTGGCCTTTTGTTACGGGGCCTTGAGGTTGCGTGGGGGGGGGCCGCGAACGTGCCGGTCGAGCAGCTTCGACACATTCCGTAACTTTATTGGCCGGCGTATTGCGCCTCCGAGACCTGCTCCGCCCAGGTGACGGTCTTGCCATCCTCGGCTTCAGCGATGGCGATGTGGGTCATGCCGTTGCTGGCCGTGGCGCCGTGCCAGTGACGGGTGTTCGGTGGAATCCAGACAGTGTCGCCCGGATGGATCTCCTGACGCGCGCCACCCTCTTGCTGCACATAGCCGACGCCGGCAGTGACGATCAGCGTTTGCCCCAGCGGATGGGTGTGCCACGCCGTGCGTGCGCCCGGCTCGAAGGTCACTGTGCCGCCGCCGATGCGCGCCGGCGGTTCACCTTTGAAAAGGCCATCAACGCGTACCGTGCCGGTAAAGTTTTGCGCCGCGCCTTTGACCGAGGGTTGCGAGCCGTTCGGCGTAATGCGGATTTCGCTGGCGGCCTGGGACTCTGCCGCCATCAGTGACAAAGCAACGAGTGGCGCAATCAATCGGTTCATCGGATTAGTTCTCCGGTCAGACAGGGAAAGCGACGCCGCACATGGCGTCGCATAGGGCAGACTCAGAGTCCGGTCATTTTCAGTGCCGACTCCGGCAGACGTTCGCCGTGCACCCGAATCTGCGCCATCTGTTCGTTGATCACGCGCAGATCGTCGCCGGTCAATTGCAGCTCGACCGCGCCCAGGTTTTCTTTCAGGCGATGCTGTTTGGTCGTGCCCGGTATCGGCACAATCCACGGTTTCTGTGCGAGCAACCAGGCCAGTGCCACTTGCGCCGGCGTGGCGTGTTTGCGTTGCGCGACGGCTTTCACCACATCGACCAACGCCAGATTGGCCCTGCGCGCTTCAGGGGAAAAGCGCGGGACGAAATTGCGGAAATCGCTCGCGTCGAACTGCGTGTTCTCGTCGATCTGACCGGTGAGGAAACCGGCGCCCAGCGGGCTGAACGGTACGAAGCCGATCCCCAGTTCTTCCAGCACGGCTAGCAGTTCCAGCTCCGGGCCACGCCAGAAGAGCGAATATTCGCTTTGCACTGCCGTGACCGGTTGCACCTTGTGGGCCCGGCGAATGGTTTCCACACCCGCTTCAGAAAGGCCGAAATGCTTGACCTTGCCCTCGGCGATCAGATCCTTGACGGTGCCTGCCACGTCTTCGATGGGCACCTGAGGATCAACGCGGTGCTGATAAAACAGGTCGATGCAATCGGTACGCAGACGCTTCAACGCCGTTTCGGCCACGGCGCGTATATGCTCCGGGCGGCTGTCGGTGCCGCCGCCACGTGCGCCGGTGATCAGGTCGATATCGAAGCCGAACTTGGTGGCGATGACGACCTGCTCGCGGATCGGCTGCAAGGCCTCGCCCAGCAGCTCTTCATTGGCGAACGGGCCATATGCTTCAGCGGTGTCGAACAAGGTGACGCCTTGCTCGTGGGCCGAACGAATCAGCTTGATCATGCTGGCTTGGTCGGCTGCCGGCCCGTAGGCCGACGTCATGCTCATGCAGCCAAGACCCAAGGCGGACACTTCCAGGCCATTACCCAACGTGCGGATTTTCATGGAGTTACTCCGTACAGAATTCGATTAGTGCGTGAGAGGGTGATCTTTCAGCCAGCCGTTCACGCGTTCCATGGTCTTGCGCTCCTGCTCACCCTCCATCACAAAACCTTCCAGCACTTTGGCCTTCGGCGCATGCTTGACCAGCACACGGCGGCTGTTGCCCAGGCCATATCCACCATGGGTGTTGAAGGGGATGAGGGTCTTGCCGGTCAGATCGTGGGCGCTGAGGAATGCGCGCACGATCGGCGGGGCGGTTTCACCCCAGATCGGAAAGCCGAGATAGATCGTGTCGTAGTCGCTGAGGGCGTGAACCGTGTTTTGCAGCTCGGGTTCGAAGCCACTGTCACGTTCCTGGCGCGCCTGTTCCACGGTTTGCAGATAGTCCTCGGGGTAGGCGTGGGCGGGGCGAATCTCGAACAGATCGGCACCCAGTCCACGCTGGATCAGCCCGGCGACCACGCGGGTATTGCCCGAGCGCGAGAAATACGCGACCAGAATCCGCGAGCCCGAACGCGGTGTTTCACTGGCGCCTTGCGCGTCGGCGAGCGACAGCAGCGGGGCGCTGGCCAGTGCGGCGATGACCGTGCGCCGCAGCGGATCGTGATCGGTACTCATCGACCGACGCGCGCCTTGAGAGCCTCGGGATAGCGCTCGCCTTCGATGCGGATCTGCGCCAGCGCGGTATCAATGGCCTTGAGTTCGGCAGCGTCGAGGGTGATGTTCGCGCCGCCGAGGTTTTCTTCCAGGCGATGCAGTTTGGTCGTGCCCGGAATCGGCACAATCCACGGTGCCTGCGCGAGCAGCCAGGCCAGCGCGATCTGGGCCGGTGTCGCTTGTTTCTGCGCAGCAATCTGACGGATCAACACCACCAGACCCTGATTTGCCTGCAGCGCCGACTGGCTGAAACGCGGGACGATGCTGCGGAAGTCGTCACTGCCATAAGTGGAATCGGCCGACACCGTGCCGGTGAGAAAGCCTTTACCCAATGGACTGAACGGTACGAAGCCGATGCCCAGCTCCCAAAGGGTCGGCAGGATTTCCAGCTCAGGCTCGCGCCACCACAGCGAGTATTCGCTTTGCAGCGCCGTGACCGGCTGTACCGCATGGGCGCGACGAATGGTTTGCGCGCCTGCCTCCGACAGGCCGAAGTGCTTGACCTTTCCTTCGCTAATCAGGTCTTTCACCGCCCCGGCAACGTCCTCAATCGGCACGTCCGGATCGACGCGGTGTTGGTAGAGCAAATCGATGTAATCGGTCTTCAGTCGACGCAACGAACCCTCGACGGCTATTCGAATACGTTCGGGCCGGCTGTCCAGAGCCTGTTTTGTATTGTCGGTGCCGACGGCGAAGCCGAATTTTGTAGCGATCACAACCTGGTCGCGAACTGGCGCCAGCGCCTCGCCGACTACTTGCTCATTGATATAGGGGCCGTAGAATTCGGCGGTATCGAAGAATGTGACACCTCGTTCAACGGCTGAGCGGATCAGTGCGATGGCTTGTTCGGTATCCGTGGCCGGGCCATAGCCATGGCTCAGACCCATGCAGCCGAGGCCGAGGGCGGATACTTCGAGTGAACTGTTGCCGAGTGTGCGTTTGTGCATGTCGATCTCCCGTTGGGCGTGGGGAGACAGTAAGCGCGCTAACGACTGAGGACTAGACGGGTAAATCGGCAAGGCTTCATGAGGTTTGCTCATCAGTCCCGAAAGAGGGGCGGTGGCGAAGCTGGCAGTATCGGCCCGAGGAGGGGAGATCAAAGTTGATCCAGGCGCGGCCATTGGCATGTGGGACAGCAGGATCAGTCATGTGATTGCCCTTATCGGCTCGCACTGTCCGCCTTCAATCGTCAATTGGCCTGGTTCCAACCGGGACGTGCTTAACCACCATTAGCCCGGTTGAACTGCCAACGCGTGGAACGACCCGCTATGCCGGCAAGTCTACCTGTATCTACTCATAGGTAAGGTACAGCGCAATGGATAAGACAATCACCGTCGATCAACTAGAGACAACCGACCTTGGATCAATCAACGAAATATGGCTTGGCGAGACGCATACCCAGCTATGCCTATGGCGTGGCGAACAGGTCTTCACCCACGAGATGATGAGCGAGGGCACCCACGATCAGAATGTCCAACGCCTGTGCTTGCAGTTGGTCAACCCTGACGATCAAACCGCCGTAGCCAGCGTCGAGGTAATTGTGCGCGAACGGCTGAAAAAAATGGGGAAGGAGGGCGAGTTTTACCCCGCAGAGGAGGCTGATACTCATCAATAAGAAGAGGGGTATCGGTCATTCAGCGGAAGTTGATCCAAAGCCTGTTGTCGCTTGGAAGCGTATCTTCCGATGATGATCCAGGAACGCTTAGGATGACTCACTCAATTCAGTAACACCACGGAGCAGCCAACAGGTTATGGATATCGAATTTCGCGGTAATGGCATGCGTGATAACCCGTCTGTAGGTACATGAATCGCCCCTGATTTCATAGGCGCGTTATGGACTCAACCGGTTTGTGTAGCCATCCAGGTCAAAAAATGATGGAGCTGAGTCGTAAATTTCTTTGGCTTGGCATCCGGGTTTCTTGCCTGGGACAAGAAAAAAGAGATCTGCATTTTCATACTCGGGTAATGCTGAACAAACTGCTCGACAAGCTCTTCCAGTGTTTGCGGCCACATCAGGTCCTGTTCAGAGCGAAGCACTTGAGTTGACCGGATGAGTTTGCGCGAAGCTTCTCGCTGCAAGCGCAGCGATTGCGTCGGTGTGGTCGCCTGGTCGATAAGGTCGGCATACCGGGTCAGTACGGATTCAAAGTCACCATTCACGGCAATGGCGATATCGCGCGACGGCTTGAACCGGTCGAAGCGTTGGGTCAGATCATTGCCCCATAAGCAACGACAGTGATGCTTGAGCCAATACCCCCAGCTCATTCGATTGTCAGGTGCTAATACTTCAGCACGACTACCGATATCGAAATCGATCTTGGTGACTTCGGCATGCCGACTTTCCAGCGTGCGCCTTTTCGACTCCAGCATTTCCAGATCCTGCGACGTAGGTGGACTGTGCAGAATAAGGGTTAGGTCAAGGTCAGAAACCCCCGGCACGGCGTCGCCTCTAGCGACACTGCCATAAAGATAAATCCCGTCCAGCAAAGGTTCCGGCCGCGCGAGCGTCATGCAAACGTCCGTCAGCAAAGCCTGAAACTGTGGCTGCGTCTCGACGTTGGACACGGTGAGGATATAACCGTCCGCATCAATGCCACGAGGTTGGAGTCGCTCCATGAAGCCGTCCTTGAGTTGCGTTCAGTAAAAATCGGGGTCAAACCCCATCAAGACGTGCGCCGGCCTTCCAGGCTGGAAAACACATGCATACCCGCCAGCATCGCCACTACGAAGATGAGAATTTGCCAGCACCCGGTAAACAGAAGGGCGATCGCAGGCCCAGGGCAGATACCCGAGAACAAACACGCTGACGGACAGCCGGATCAGTTCCTGCACAGGAGAGTGGGTGAGGGCTGTTGATCAGCGAACCATCATAACCATCCGGGCGGGTCGGGGTCTGCGCAAGTCAGATTTTGCTGCCGCCCCCCATGGAATGGTGAAGCCCTGCTTCCAGTACTAAAGGAGGTGTCAATGCCCGCTAAAGGACCATTTCGGTCTGACGCCATAGGTTTAGGCTCAGCTTTGTGATCGTCAACGATGACAACAAGAGGCGCCGCATCACCTGCGAGATGAGTAGAAAACCTCACTGACTCCCGTGTCTCCATAATAAAAAGAGGATTTATCATGAGTAGCACCTTCTTCATTCCTTCCGTGAACATGATGGGCATTGGCAGCCTCGACGAGGCGATGCTCGCAATCCGCAAGTACGGATTCCGCAAAGCCTTGATCGTCACCGATGCCGGCCTGGCCAAAGCCGGCGTGGCGGCCAAGGTCGCCGGCCTGTTGGCCCAGCAAGACATCGACTCCACCCTGTTTGACGGCGCCAAACCGAATCCGACCGTCAGCAACGTGGAGAAGGGCCTGGAACTGCTGGCCCGCAGCGACTGTGATTTCATTATTTCCCTGGGCGGCGGTTCACCCCATGACTGCGCCAAGGGCATTGCCCTGTGCGCCGCCAACGGCGGGCACATCAGCGACTACGAAGGCGTGGACCAATCCGCCAAACCACAAATGCCACTGATCGCCATCAACACCACCGCCGGCACGGCGAGTGAAATGACGCGTTTCTGCATCATCACCGACGAAGTCCGCCACGTGAAAATGGCCATCGTCGACCGCAACGTCACCCCCCTGTTATCCGTCAACGACCCTTCGCTGATGGCCGCCATGCCCAAGGGCCTGACCGCCGCCACCGGCATGGACGCACTGACCCACGCCGTCGAAGCCTACGTGTCGACGGCGGCCACGCCGATCACCGATGCCTGTGCACTCAAAGCCATCGAATTGATCTCGGCCAACCTGCGCACCGCCGTTGCCCAGGGTGACAACATGACCGCCCGGGAAAACATGGCCTACGCGCAATTCCTTGCCGGCATGGCCTTCAACAATGCTTCGCTGGGTTACGTGCACGCCATGGCGCACCAACTGGGCGGTTTCTACGACCTGCCTCACGGCGTGTGCAACGCGATCCTGCTGCCCCATGTGTCGAGCTTCAACGCCAGCGTATGTCCGGCCCGGTTTAAGGATATCGCTCATGCGATGGGGGTTGAGACTCAGCAACTGGATGCGGAGAAGGGCGCTGCGGCGGCTATCACGGCCATCCGTAAACTGTCTGCGGATGTGGGGATTCCGAGTGGGCTTGTTGAGCTGGGTGTGAAGGCTGACGATATTCCGACCCTGGCAACCAATGCCATGAAAGATGCCTGCGGCTTTACCAATCCGCGTCCTGCCAATCAGGATGAGATTGAGCAGATTTTTCATACGGCGATGTGATTGATGTGAAGTGATGCTGGAGAGAACGCCCCGCCTTTGGTTGAAGTGCGGGGTGTTTTTGTTGGCTGACCGATAGGGTTGGAGTGGCTCACTGGCTGGCCGGCGGGCTGTCACGAGGGGCAACTGTCGGCCAAAAGCAGACCGTTCAGTAACGGTCTAACGTAAGCGCTCCATAAACCCCACCGAACATATGTCCTAGATGCAGGGTGAGATATCCGAGTTGAGTACAAGCTCCGCCTGAGTTCTACCCCGATCTGAGGCGGATCTGATACTGAAACTTCACAAGATAGTGCTCGTCTCCATAAGACGGGCCTGCCTTTGCTTCAAGAACTTTCGCCAACAAATACGCGTCTTGATGGCAAAAGATAACGATGTTCCCAATCAGTACTCGAGCTTGCGGCCCAAACTTAAAAATTCCCGGATCGTCGATTTCTGAAAATTCTCTCGCTTCCCTTGCTAGAGCAACATCGATACCTGCCGAACTGTACGCAAACGCTTGATTCTTCCCCGACCAAGACCAACGAATGGCCATGGTACGAGGGTCTGCCTCTGAAAACTGTATTGTAACGGTCTCAGGCTCGAGAACGTCGACCACCATTGTGCCGGTAGGACCAATGCTCTGGGAGAAGACGTGAACAAAGGGATCTATTGCTTCGATCGCGCTACGAAGATCTTTAGGAAAGTAAAGTAGTTCCACTCCATCGTCGCGCAGACTCCGCCAGCCCTGACGCAAGACTCTTGGGTTGGGGTCGGTATACCCAATGAAAACCCTGCGGATCCCTTCAGCAACGATCAAACTGGAACAGCAGGCTATCTTCTGCGTTTTCTTTACTTGAACACAGGGTTCTAGGGTGGTGTAGAGCACAGCCTGCCTTAGATCGATACCGTTTGCTTTAGCCTGATTAATTGCAGCCCGTTCTGCATGGCAGCCAGAGGTCTTGAAGCCTGTGGCAACAACTTTATTATCAACGACCAATACCGCTCCGACTTTGGTGCCCCCCGGACAATTACTCATCTCATGGATGGCCCGCTCCATAAACGCCCGGTGTTGCTGTAGGTCCGCTAGCATTTCACCTCTCCAGTAAGCTAGGCGCATCACGCGTTATGGCCACAATACTAGGCCATAACGGAGGTGGGAAAGGTATCTGAATCGCCACCGGTTTCGTAGTCACATTCAAGAGGCTGCTTTTGGCCGGGAGCAGCAGCTCCCAGCAATTCTCTTTGGTCGACTGTCGTCGCTCACGAGGGGCACCAGGGGCCAGTAGCTTCCAGGTGGGCGTCCGGAAAATCAGGGGCGATCCAATTCATGAATCATGTTTTTTTGATCGGTTGGTAATGTAGATGATAGATGTTGCAGCGAACTCAAGAAAAAACTCTGCTTCTGCTTTTGAAAGAACTGACTCGACTGTACCACCGTGCCTAACGAAATCTTTGTTACTCGCATACCCATAGGCTTGGGTGATCAAGCGCTCAATATCTGCATCGAGATTTGCTTTCTTGATGACCTTGCCGAGCGTTCCGTTGGGCTCGTTCATCAACACCATGAGGCTTGACTCAATAGAGCTGATAGACTCCTTTATAGAGTTTTCGAAGTCAGGCGTTGCTGAGTAAATGAAGTTCTTCGCCTTTAGCCATTGGGCACGAATTGGCGTCAATTCATCAGCCAAGGCTTCATTTGCCTTACTCCAGTTCCTAGATGATGGGGCGTGGCGTTGTCTCCGTTTGAGGTCGAGCAAAATGTCGGCATAGAGCTCCTGCACGTAAACGCGTCTGCTCGCATAAGTGCTCATTTCCTGGAGCTTGCAAAATGCCATGAAGACTTCGAGCGATTTGTGGGGATTGGGGTTCGCATATTTCGCATCTTCCAGATCAATTGTAACCTCTGGATAAAGCTCTCGATATTCGGCAGGCTGAACAGAGGTTCGTCCATCGGTGGCGTACGCGATCATTAACGTTTGTATCTCAATGATTTTTGCACCCAGTTCAATCGCTCGCTTGCTGTCCACAGATTACTCCTGGCTTCCTGATGAACGCGTTCCACCTAGTTTAGTCATGGGAAAGTGAGGGAGTAAGGAAGCTTACCTGTATTGATTGACGCATCCGAGCGGCTGCTTTGGCCGAAAGCCGACATTCAGCATAGCCGGAGAAAAGCAGTGCCTTGGCACGTGTGCCGTCGCTGAGCCGCTGTAGATGCCTACAACGCCCCAGCGGCTAATCGATTGCGTGCACTGAACGGTAAGTACTATTGGACTACGTCTGACTTCAGCTACACGGCACCTCCCGATCCATCAGCTTGCCCATCAACAGCACCCCCAACTCACTGAGTTGATGAATAGCCAACGCCACATCACGGTCTTTCCCGCTCAGCTCATCCGACAGATCAAGCAGCAACGCGCTGACCGAGGCAAAGGTTTCATAGCTATTGGTAATCAAACTTTCACTGCTGGCATCAGCAGCCACACTGAACAGCGCACCCGACGGCGGGGCGGTTTTGGCGGAGGAGGGATTGAGATAGTGATCCAAGGCGCGTTGCGCGGCTTGGTTGAGTTTCAGATCGGGAGTTCCCGGAGGATTCGGCGTTACCTTGAACATTGTTTGGATTCTCTATGTGGGCCGCCACCTTCTCGCTACTAAACGAATGGGGTGGCAGCTGTGCACAGGTTAGTAGACCGGGAATCCAAACAAAGACCGGCGCGCCCGAAGGCGCCCTGCGCACAGCCACCATCAAACACAGACAGAGACGTCTGATGGATGAAGCTCATGCACATTGCTCGGATAATCCAGGGCTACTAAACCCGATCACTGAGTTTTCAGCGACCGAGCAACCTTAGAGACGCCAACCCAGGTGCACAAGCCGGCGGATTCTGACGCAACTGTAGGCAATGGAGCAAGGTGCCGTGCTCACTGCCTCAAGCCACGGGACTGAAATCAATCAGTCCCGTTTTCCTTTCTCAGGCCGGCTGAGCCGCCAGGCTATTACTCACCTTGCGCCCCAACACCAGCACCGTCACAAACCCGGCGCCCACCAACGCGGTCGCCAAACTCAACAGCACCGACGTCCCCATCTTGTCGACGATCTGCCCGCCAAAGAACGAGCCCACGGCAATGATCACCTGGAACAACGCCACGAACAGCGGCATGCCCCGTTCCACATCCTTGGGCGCAACCACGAACATCCAGATGCTCGCGCACGCCGGGAAGGCACCGAAAGCAAAGCCCCACAGTGCGATCAGCATCACGGCGCCGCTCATGCCGGTGGCGAAGTAGGGGAACAGGGCGGTGCTGGTGCCGATCATCAGCGCCACCAGCAGCAAGGTGTGGCGCACGCTGCGGTTGGCGGCGAAGCCGGCGAAGACGTTGCCCATCACGCCGGCCACGCCGTAGAGCAGCAGCAGGGAGCCGATGGTCGGGCCGTCGAAGCCGGAGCTGTTTTTGAAGAACGGCGCGACGTAGGTGTACGCGGCAAAGTGTGCCAGGCCGATCAGCAGCACGGCGATCAAGCCAACCCGGGCTTGTGGGTTGATGAACAGGGCCGGCAGGTCGGCGATGCGAATGGCTTTTTCCGGTTCGAGGCGGGGCAGCAGGAACATCTGTGCCAGCAGTACCGGTATGCCCACCAGTGCGGTGACGAGGAAGGTCATGCGCCAGCCCATCAGGCCGCTCAGCCAGGTGCCGACGGGCACGCCGAGGACGGTGGCCAGGGTCACGCCCATCATGATGATCGAGGTGGCTTTCGCGACGCCCACGCCCTTGGGCGCAAGGCGGCCGCTGAGGGCGATGGCGGTGGCCCAGAAGCCGCCGATGCTGATGCCCAGCAGTACGCGGCCGAACAGCAGCAGGCTGAAGTCGCTGGCGTAGGCCACCACCATGTTGGCGATGATCATGATCAGGGTCAGGCCGATCAGCAGGTAGCGACGGTCCATGGCGCCAATGCCCACCGACAGCAACGGGGCGGCGAGGGCGGCCATGATGCCGGGCAGGGTGACCATCAGCCCGGCGTGGCCGGCGCTGATGCCGAGGTCGGCGGCGACGTCGTTGAGTACGCCTACCGGCAGGAACTCGCTGGTGACCAGGGCGAAGGCGCCCACGGCCACCGAGAGAATCGCCAGCCACTGCTGCAGGACGGTTTGTTGATTATGTTCGGGGAGGCCGCTAGGGGCCCGGCTTGCGCTTGGCATGGTGTCGGGTTCCGGGAGGAGATTTCGCCTGCGGACAGACGGGAGGGAGAAAGTGGAGGCGATTATAGGAATGGGTTTTGGTAAGCCATTAGGCGACCGGTTCGATAGTAATCATCAACCTCATCGATTAGACGGCCTGCTAAGCAGAGCCTTCGCTCTGACCTATAGCAATCATCGAGTAATGCAGGGAAACCCCAGAGAGAGTTGTGAACTGCGTGGCTTTCTAGCTCAGATGCTCGGAATGCCAGATCGACCGGGCGATTTTGCGGTATGAGTGTTTTTGATTAAAGGTTTCAACGCATCTGTCGATATTGGCTTGTTGGTGCTGCGCAAAATTATGATAGGGAGAGCTTTTTGAAAGCTGGAGATGTTGTCGGGCTATCGTCCAATATTATTATTAAAGTGGCGACACTTGATAACTGTACTCATGTTGCTATTGCAATAAATGAGTCTGAAGTAGTTGAAATTTTAACGAGTGGCCTGCGAAGGGTTAGCCTGGAGAAATGTGTTGAGGGTTGTAGTGGCGCTTTTTTGTATGAGCGGCCTGATAATTTGCCAAAGCTGGAGGCTGAGGTCCTAGAGAGTGAGTATAAAAGGCTTAAAGCTGATGAGGTGAAGTATTCCTTTCCTAGAATGCTTTACTCCGGATATCTGCCTATTTCACGTAATTTTTTCTATGGTGCCGCACTGGTTTGGTTAGTGCTTATGTATTTTCTCGGGGCTATAAACTACATGCCTCTTGCTGCAATGTTTTTGCTGTACCCTCTGACACTTTATCTTCTGCCGTATCTTCGCCCTAAAATCAAAGCGCTTGAGCGTTTCAGGTGTCTTAAGTGGTTTGTTAAGGATTTTTCGGGCGAGTTTTGCTCCAGCTTAGTAGTCTATCTTGATTCAAAAGCTGGAGGTACTATCTCTACCCAGATAAAAAGAAGTCACGAGCCGCGTCCCAATGATGTTGTTCGTGCATGTAAAGCACTTGATTATAAGGTGGTGTCACTGAAATCCGCGCGGCTGGCGGGGTCGGTAACGCGTATAGAAGATTGCTCATAGGGCAAAATAAGGGGGCGGGTCTATTTGATTAAAAACGATCTGTCCCCCTTTTTTGTCAGCAAATCACACAGCCAGTCCTGGCCTGTTAAACCCTCCGAAGCCCCCATGGCCCGACTCCGCGCGTAATCCGGCCCGATCCCGCGCGCCAGAAAAAATCCCCCGCTGCATCCTGAGCTTCGGCATGTCGGTTTTTGCTGATGTGCCGAAGCGTTTCAAGGCCGATCAAACAATAATAAAGAGGTGTTTATGCCCGTGCTTCATCGCGCTTCATCCCCGGTTGAACGCAGTGCGCTTCATGTGTTGGTGTGTGCGTCGACACTTGCGCTGTCGTTAACCGCCTGCGCGGCCACCCCGGATCCCGCGAAGCCTTATCCCCATGCACAGGAACCGATCGGCGACGTGCAGGCCATCTATGACGGCAGGCTCAGCGAGGACTTGGCCGTCACTACCTTCCGTAATACCGACCGGTTGTTCCCGACGCGCACGATCAAGGCGGGCGGCCATCCGTTCCCGTTACCCCGTAGCAGCCAGCCACTTGGGCCGGTTGCCTTTGACTACAAAGGCAAGCATTACAGCCTCGATGACTACGTGGCGATCAACTGGGTAACCGGGCTGTTGGTGCTCAAGGACGGCAAGATCGTCGATGAGCGTTATGAAAAAGGCAACACCGCCGACACCCGGTGGATGTCGATGTCGGTGGCCAAGTCCATCACTTCGACCCTCGTAGGCGCGGCGCTGCAGGACGGCGCCATCAAGAGCCTGGATGACAAGGTCACCCGTTATTTACCCGCGTTGGCCGGTAGCGGTTATGACCAGGTCACCGTGCGCCAGATCCTGTCGATGCGCTCCGGGATCAAGTGGAACGAGCAATACACGGACCCTACCTCGGACGAGCGCCACTTGATCAAACTGCGTAGTGAACAAGTGCCCGGGTCGCTCCTCAAGTTCATGGCCAGCCTGCCCACCGCCGCGCCGCCTGGCACTCGCACCAACTACAGCACCGGTGAAACTCAAGTGTTGGGGCAACTGGTGAGCGCTGCGGTGGGCAAGCCACTGACGCAATACCTGAGCGAGAAGATCTGGGCGCCTTACGGCATGCAAACCGATGCCAAGTGGTGGCTCGACGGCCTCAATGGCAATGAAGTGGGCGGCAGCGGTATCAGCGCGACGCTTGAGGATTACGGGCGTTTTGGGCAGTTCGTGCTTAGCGGTGGCAAGGCCGGTGGGCAGCAAGTGTTGCCTGAAGGCTGGTTGAGTTTTGCCAGCGCGACTACGGGTTCAGATGCGGCGTACGGTGACTTTGCGTCCATGTGGTGGCCAGGTTGGACCGACGCCTCCAAAGCGGATAAAGCCTTTACGGCGGCCGGTACGTTTGGTCAGTACCTCTACATCAATCCGACCAGGAATGTGGTGATTGTGGTGTGGCAGGCGCAGACCAAACCCACGGGTGGCAAGGTGATCGACGATATGTTTGCCTTTGATGCGGTTGCCAAAGCGCTTCAATAACCGCGAAGTACCTGTGGCGAGGGAGCTTGCTCCCGCTGGGGCGCGCAGCGGCCCCAAAAAAATGGGCCTGCTGCGCAGTCCAGCGGGAGCAAGCTCCCTCGCCACAGGTTATGGGCTACTCAGGTATTGTGTACCTCACATCGCCGCCCGCAACGAGCGCGGTGAAAGCCCGTAATGCGACTTAAACCTCACCGCAAATCAACAAGCCGTCGCATACGCCACACGCGTTGCAAATTTCCCCAATGGGAAATTTTCAGCCATTTAAAGATCACACCGTACCTGTGGCGAGGGAGCTTGCTCCCGCTGGGGCGCGCAGCGGCCCCAAAAAATGGGCCTGCTGCGCAGTCCAGCGGGAGCAAGCTCCCTCGCCACAGGTTATGGGCTACTCAGGTAGTGTGTACCTCACATCGCCGCCCGCAACGAGCGCGGCGAAAGCCCGTAATGCGACTTAAACCTCACCGCAAATCAACAAGCCGTCGCATACGCCACACGCGTTGCAAATTTCCCCGATGAGAAATTTTCAGCCATTCAAAGATCAACACCGTACCTGTGGCGAGGGAGCTTGCTCCCGCTGGGGCGCGCAGCGGCCCCAAAAAAATGGGCCTGCTGCGCAGTCCAGCGGGAGCAAGCTCCCTCGCCACAGGTTATGGGCTACTCAGGTAGTGTGTACTTCACATCGCCGCCCGCAACGAGCGCGGTGAAAGCCCATAATGTGACTTGAACCTCACCGCAAACCGCGACGCCGACGCATACCCGCACGCACTGGAAATCTCCCCGATGGAATCCCTGGAGGTTTGCAGCTGTTGCAACGCCGCCCCCAACCGAACATTTTCCAGGATGGCCCTGAAGCTCGCATCCTCATTGGCCAGTTGCCGACGCAACGTCGATTCCCCCAGATTCAGCTGCTGCGCAACCGTGGCAACGGTCCAGTCCCTGGACAGGTTGCTGCCGATCAACCGCTGCACGCGTTCACTCAAGGGGTCGTTGCGATCCATCAGCAACGGTCCCGCCTGGCCGGCCAGGCACAGGCAGAGCAACACGGCCTCGCCATAGTGGGTGCACAGGGCCGACGGGGCGCCGGTGCTCAGTGCGGTCAGCAGTTGGTCCCAGGCTTGTCGGGTCTGTTTGTCCAGGCGTACGCACAGGTCGGCATGCATGCTGCCCTTGAACTGCGCGCCATACCGGGCAACGAAGTTACGCAACACCGGCACCGGAAACGACACCACGTCGGCGATGTAGTCACCCTGGGCACCGGGAAAATTGGTCACCCCAAGCTCGCGGCCTGCCGGCAGTAGAATCAGGTGCTGTGGGCCGGCGCGCATTTCGCGCTCATCCCACTGCATCAGTTTTTGCCCCTGTCGCACGCGGCACAGGGCGCTCATGAAGACCGGCACGCGTTGCAGGGTATGGTGTTGCCGGGCCCTGATCACGCAGCTTTCGATGATGCTTTCCCGGTGCCGCAGACCTTCGTGAACATCCATCGTGACTAGCGTCCGTAAGGGGCCGTGATTGTGGCCTTGGCCAGGCTGTTGGCATTGAGCATGTAGCCGACCAGGGCGCCGCTGGATTGATTGTCGATCGGCAGGGTGTCGACTTTCAACGCCCACACGGTGAATTGATAGCGATGCGGTTTATCACCCACGGGCGGGCAGGCGCCGCCGAAGCCGGGTTGGCCGTAGTCCGTGCGGCCTTGCACCGCCCCGGCCGGCAGGTGGGTGCCCACATTGCTCGGCAGGCTGGAGACGGTGACAGGCAGGTTCACCACCGTCCAGTGCCACCAGCCGCTGCCGGTCGGGGCGTCGGGATCGTAGACGGTGATGGCGAAGCTTTTGGTGCCCGCCGGGGCGTTGGCCCAGGACAGGGCAGGGGAGGTGTTGCCGCCGCTGCAGCCGAAGCCGTTGAATTCCTGCAGGTGCGTCAGCGGGCGTTGGTCGGCAATGTCCGGGCTGTTGAGTGAGAAGCTGGCGGCGTGTCCGCTGGCGGCCATGATCAGGGTGATCGCGGGGGCAAGTGCTTTGAGTTTCATTGCGGTGATGTCCAGGCGTGGTTTGAGCCTTGATCCTAAACAGCGCGTAGGCACGGCACTGCGCCGAAGCGCTCGATGATTGTGCCGAAACGCTCTGCCCACTAAGGCTGAGCCCGCAGCGTCCGGATGATGAACGCATGCAGGCTATTGACCGCCTTGGACCCGCGGGACGCCCGGCTACGCAGAATCGAAACCTCCATGGGCTCAATGCTGCCCAAACCGTGCTCGTCACCGAGTACCTGAAGCGAATCCTGCACGGTGCATTGGGTGATCGCGGCAATCGCGAGCCCGCCCTCGACGGCGGCCACCTGGCCGGCAAGGCTGGAGCTGTTGTACACCACCTTGAATTCGCGGCCTTGCTGGGTGAGTGCGTTCACCGCATACCGCCGGGCGAGGCTTGCGCTTTCGTAGACGGCGATGGGGATCGGGTCGCGCCGCCACAGTTCGAACTGCGGTGAACCTACCCATACCATGGGCTCCTTGAACAGGAATGTGCCGCTTTGGGGCGAGTCCCGAGACACCAGCGCCAGGTCAAGATCGCCGCTGCGCAGCTGCGGGATCAGCGTGGTCGACTGTTCACAGGTCAGTTCGATTTCCACACCGGCGTAGCGCGGCGAATAGCGCTTGAGCAGCGGCGTGAGGTACCGGGCCGCGTAGTCTTCGGCAACGCCAAGGCGGATGCGCCCGGTCAGCTCTTCACCGTGAAACGCCGCCTGGGTTTCAGCGTGCAGGGCGAGCATGCGCCGGGCGTAGCTCAGCAGCGTCTGGCCATCGGCAGTCAATTGCAGGTGCCTCGGGCCGCGACTCAAGAGCTGTCGCCCAAGGGCGGCTTCGAGTTTCTTCATCTGCATGCTGACGGCGGACTGCGAGCGGTTGACCTCGTGGGCGGCGCCAGACAACGAGCCGGCATCCACCACGGCCACAAAGCATTTGAGCCAATCGAGTTGCAAATCGCTGGCGGGCATCGCGCTGACCTCTATTCGTTAATCGAATGGCTAAGGCCTGAATTATGCGCTTTTCATGGACGCTTGTTCACCCGCAACATTCTGCCTTGAACCAACACCTTCTGGATCGGATCCATGCCCTTTGATACCTGGTTGCTTTACCTGGTTACCTGCTTCGGCATCTCGGTGGTGCCAGGGCCCAATGCGTTATTGGCGCTGACCCACGGTGCGCTTCACGGCAGCCGCAAAACGCTGTTCACCATCAGCGGCGGCGTGCTCGGTTTTGCGATTGTGCTGGCGCTGTGTGCGTTGGGGTTGGGTGCGCTGATCCAGGCATCGGCCAGTTTGTTCACGGCCTTGAAGGTGGCGGGTGGGCTGTACCTGATCTGGCTGGGCTTCGGGCTGTGGCGGGCGGCACCGGTCAGCCTTGAGGCGACCGGCACTACCAGCTCGCGGAGCTGGCCGCTGTTCCGCCAGGGGCTGGTATCGGCGATCTCGAACCCCAAGGCCTTGCTGCTGTTCACCGCGTTTATTCCACCGTTCCTGGACCCGCACCGGAGCATCATCGCGCAGACGCTCACCATCGCCCTGACCTACGCCGTGGTGGAGTTCATCGTCGAGTACCTGGTGGCCAGCGCCGCGCACCGGGTACGGCCCTGGCTGGCGCGAACCGGGCGCCGATTCAACAAAGTCTGCGGCGGTTTTTTTGTGCTGTTCGGGTTGGCCCTGCCTATCCATGCCTGAGGGCACATCCCCGCGGCTTAGGGATGTTCGATCACCATCACCGCCGTGGTATCCGCCTCAAGTGCTTCGAACACATGGGGCGCATTCGCCAGGTAGCTGATGTAGTCGCCGGCGTGCAGCAGCACAGGCGCACCGGCCGGGCCGATATTCGCGCTGCCGCTGCACAGCAGCACGTGCTCGACGGTGCCGGCAGGGTGGGGCTGAGACAGGCGCGCTTCGCCCGGCTGTACCTTGAGCCGGTAGATATCGCGACGCACGCCCGCCGGGCAATCCGCAAGCAGTGTGGCCGCGTAGTGGCCGGTTTCGGTATAGGTGGTCAGGCCCTCGTTGGCGCGAATTACCCGCAGGTGTTGCTGGGGTTGTTCGAAGAACCGGGTCACCTGCAAGCCCATCGCCGTGGCCAACGACCACAGGGTCTCGATACTGGGGTTGCCGATGCCGGACTCCAGCTGGGACAAGGTCGACTTCGCCACGCCTGCGCGTTTTGCCAGTTCAGTCAATGAAAGCCCCGCAGCCTGTCGTTCGCGCTTGATCGACAGGGCCAGCAGGTCGATTCGGCTTGGATTGAGATTGTTCGTTATGTCGGTCATTTGTTCTTCAAATCATCCATAAATGGGTTGACGCTTTGTCGCCGGGTGTTCAGCATAGCAATCATTCGTTCATTATAAAAACCGAGTGTCGAATGATCTGGTGCGTGTTCCACCTCTGCGACTATTGGCCGTGGCTGCTCTGGCGGGCGCTCTCCTACGACCTTGAAGGGTGGCGCAGCCTGCTGGTGGCGACGCAGTTGGCGCAGCAACATTGCCGGGGGCTATTCTGCGGGCCGCTATGATTCCTTTTCGCCATCCTTCGGGATCGGGCTATGATCGCCCAATCCGAACCAGACGCTCCCCAGACCTATGCCCGTTGACCTGCAAGCCCTCTATCCCAAACTGATCCACTTGATGCTGGATACGGTGTTCGTGGTCGACAGTGAAAACCAGATCGTGTTTGTGAGTGATGCCTGCGAAGCGCTGCTGGGGTACCGCGCCGAGGAGCTGACCGGCACCCTGATCACCCACTACATGCACCCTGAAGACCTAGCCCGTACCCGGGCGTCGATTGTGCGGGTCATGAATGGCAAGCCCCACGTCGACTTCCGCAACCGCTATATCCGCAAGGATGGCAGCGTGGTGCACATTCTGTGGGCGGCCTTCTGGTCCGAGGAAGTGGGGGCGCGGATCGGTGTTGCGCGGGACGTAACCGCCCTCACGCAGGCGGAGGAAGAGCTGCGTTTCCTCGCCCATCACGACCCGTTGACGGCCCTCACCAATCGCTCGCTGTTCAATGACCGGTTGGACGAGGCCCTGCAAGCCGCCCACCACCACAAAAGTCCTCTGGCCTTGCTGTTTCTGGACGTGAATGACTTCAAGGCCATCAATGATGTGCACGGGCATGCCGTGGGCGACCGCGTGCTTTGCGTGATTGCACGACGGTTGGAAGGGTGTGTGCGTGAGAGCGACCTGGTGGCCCGGATGGGCGGGGATGAATTCACCGTGCTGCTGACGGATATTCAATCACCGGAAGCCGTGTCGGCCAAAGTGCAGCAGATAGTTGCGGTGATGACCCAGCCCCTGAGCGCTGAGTTTGGCGCGGTCAAGATGCCGTCCTGCAGTATCGGCGTAGCGTTTTACCCGGCGGATGGGGCAGATGCCGACAGCCTGCTCAGCCACGCGGATGGTGAGATGTACCGGGTTAAAAGGCAGCGGTTTGCAACCGATTAACGCTGCTGGAAAGCAATCTTCAGCCCCAATCCCATGAACAACGTCCCAATGATCTTCCCCTCCCAACGGCGCAGCCTTGAAAGCCCCACCATCCATTGGCTCAACGGACGAATCGCCACCGAAATCAGCGTGGTGTACACCGCACTGAGCCCCGAGAAGATCAACCCCAACACCGCGAACTGCGCCAGGGAAGAACCGGATTCCGGGTGAATAAACTGCGGCAGGAAGGCCAGGAAGAAAATCGCGGTTTTCGGGTTCAGCACTTCGGCAACCACCGCCTGGAAATACGCCTGGGTGGAGGTCACGGTGGGCAGGTCTTTGCGCGTGGTGGCGCCAGGCTTGGCCATGAAGGCGCGTACGCCCAGGTAGATCAGGTAGCAGGCACCGACGATTTTGACCACGTTGAACGCCACGGCCGAGGTCATCAGGATGGCCGACAGGCCGAGCGCCGCGCACAGCGTATGGATCAGGTCGCCCGAGGCCACCCCCAGCCCGGTGGCAATCCCGACCTTGCGCCCACCCTGGAGGGTGCGGGTGATCACCAGCAGCACGGCTGGGCCGGGAATCAGGAAAAGGCCGATGACCACGGCGACATACGTCAGGATGGGGGCGAGTTCGAACATGCTGTGTTATCTCAATGCCGGATGCGTCCTACAGTAATCCTCATCCCGGGGATTAACGCAATACAGATGAACACCCGCCGGAACCGCCTGGCCTTTTACTTCGCAAACGCATATTCACCACCCTGTTCCAGCGCCTTGCGATACGCCGGCCGTTCCTGGAACCGTTGCACCCATGCCGCCACATTCGGGTAGGCCTGCAGCTTGCCCTGAGCCCGGGCGATTTCGCCGATGAAGCTCATCTGGATATCCGCGCCGGTCAATTCGTCACCCACCAGGTACGGCGTGAGCCCCAGTGCGTTGTCCAGATAACCCAGGTAGTTCGCCACCTCGGATTCGATACGCGGATGCAACGGCGCACCCGCGTCACCCAGGCGCCCGACGTACAGGTTGAGCATCAGTGGCAGCATGGCCGAACCTTCGGCGAAGTGCAGCCATTGCACGTATTCGTCATAGGTGGCAGTGGCCGGATCCGGTTGCAGGCGGCCGTTGCCATGGCGGCGAATCAGGTAGTCGATGATGGCGCCGGACTCGATCACCACGTGGGGACCGTCTTGAATCACCGGTGATTTGCCCAGGGCATTGATCGCCTTGAGTTCAGGGGGCGCGAGGTTGGTTTTCGGGTCGCGCTGGTAGCGCTTGAGCTCGTAGGGCAGGCCGAGTTCTTCGAGCAGCCACAGGATGCGTTGCGAACGGGAGTTGTTGAGGTGGTGGACGATGATCATGGTGGCTCCGCTGGGCGAGAATAGAGGCGTATAGGGACAGACCGCGGTGGTGCTGTGGAGTGCCGTGAATTAAATCTGCTTCGATAAAGGCATGAAAGATGGATAATCACGCCGGCAAGCACTGATTACACACCGGATAGAAAACATGAATCGTCAAAAAAAACTACAGCAGCTGTTCAAGGCCAAGGCCAAAAAGGCCAGCGCCAAATTGGCACCGGCCAAAAAGGATAAATACATCAGCAAAGCAGACCGATTGAAGCTGGCTGCCGAGTCCGGTGATGAGCCTGTTGTTACCTCTGAGAGCTGATCCAGAAGGCCTAAGCATTACCTGATAGGGAATCGACGGAAAAACCATGAACACTGCTCAACTCGCGATTCAGCACTACATACTCGCCAAGGACGGCAACCGCCCGCATTTGCTCAGCCGGGCGTTTGTTCCCGAGGCAATCCTGGACATGGTGGTGCGCACCGGGTCCATCTCGTTTCCGCCCCACGTCGAAGGGGTGGGCGGCATCGGCGATGTGCTGGTGAGGCGGTTCGGGCAGACCTTTGAAAACGTCTATACGTTTTGCCTGGGGCAGCCACCGCAGGCGGGGGCCAAAACCTATCAGTGCAAATGGCTGGTGGGCATGTCCGACAAGAACTCCGGCGAAGCCCGGGTTGGGTGCGGGGTGTATGAATGGCAGTTCAATGCCGAAGCGGGGCTGGTCGAAAGGCTGACGATTACCATCAAGCATATGAAGACGCTGCCGGCGTCAGACCTGGGGAGCGTGATGAGCTGGGTGTCCGGCCTGAGTTACCCATGGTGCAGCCCGCAAGCCGCCGTGAGCGAGGCTCCCGATATTGACGGGATTGGAGAGGTGCTCCAGTGCCTTGCGGCCTTATGACTCGGTGTTGCACCGTAGATCGAAATCCGCCCGTGCCTGTTCAATCTCCTCCAGGTTGTTTGCCGCCCAGACCCATACGCCACAAAAGGCGGCACCCAGCGTAAAGCCGAGGGTTGTCAGGCTGTATTCGACCTTCGGCGGTACGACGGGGTAGACCTTGCGCACCACCAAGCCGTCCCTCTCCATCCCCCGCAAAGTCTGCGTCAGCATTTTCTGGCTGATGCCGCCGACTCGCTCACTCAGGCGCGTGAAGCGCAGCGGCGTCGTCTCGATCAAGGCTTCAAGAATCAGCATGGTCCATTTGTCTGCAACGCGACCTATCAGGTCGGTCACCAGGGGCGCGATCCGTGGGTCCAGATCCTTCGGGGGTGTTTGCCGGGCATAAAACTGGGCGGCGGCAATCTGCTCGTCGGTAAAGCCAGGGTGTTTGTTCATTCGTTGGACGCTCTCTTTCAGGTGCGTATAGATCTTTTGGGTGCCTACTTACTTAAGGCCAGTGTATCCCTCAAGCTCCTTGCGTGTGACCCACCATTGGAGAGTTTCGATGAAGATGACCGGACGAACAGTGCTAGTGACGGGAGGTTCGAGTGGTATCGGGCTTGAGCTTGCCCGCCAGCTTGTGGCACGAGGCAATACCGTGATCGTGACGGGCCGCGATCAGCACAGGCTGGACGAGGCGCGGCAACTGCTGCCGAGCCTGCACACGTTTCAAAGCGACGTGCGCGACCCCGCCAGCATCCAAACGCTGTTTGCGGCAGTCACCGGTCAGTTCCCTGGGCTCGATACGCTGGTGAATAACGCGGGCGTGATGCGCAATATCAAGCTGGCCGGAGGGCGGGCGCTGGCGGACGTGACTGAAGAGATCGAGATCAACCTGAACGGCCCGATCCGGATGATCCAGCAGTTTCTTCCCTGGCTGCTCAAGCACCCGCACGGTTTGATTGTTAACGTCTCGTCCGGGCTGGCGTTTGTGCCGTTTCCGGCGGCGCCCGTCTACAGTGCGTCCAAGTCCGCATTGCACGCTTACACCCAGTGCCTGCGGGCACAGCTTCAGCACAGCGCCGTCACCGTGGTGGAGCTTGCCCCACCCGGCACCGAAACACCGCTGCTCAGGGCCGAGTTCGCGGAAGAAATGAAGAACGAAAAAGGCATGGACCCGGTGCTGATGGTGCAGCACTGCATCCGGCAAATCGAAGCCGGCCAACTGGACATATGCCCGGGGTTGAGCAAGGTGCTGAAGGTAGCCAGCCGGGTTGCGCCTGGCCTGATATTCAAACAGATGACCAAGCTCAGCCGGCTGGCGCCGGTGCGGCCTTTAACATGATCGGACGATTCAATGCGCATCCGCAGTCGGCTGCTTCGGCGGCTGCACCTTGCGCATCAACGGCACCAGCAACACGGCGACGACGAAGCACACCATGATCATCAGGAATGCGTCCGCATAGGTCAGCGTTTGCGCCTCGCGCCAGGTCAGCGCCCACAGCTGACTCAGCGCGAACTGGCTCGAATCCAGGCTGTTTTGTCCCAGCAACTGGGCATTCCCGGAAAGCTGGTCAAGCCACACATTCATCGATTCGTTCCGGATGTTCAGGTGTTCAGCCAGGCGCAGGAAGTGCAGGTTGGTGCGGTCATTGAGCACCGTGGCGCAGGCGGCGATGCCGATGGCGCCGCCGAGGTTGCGCATCAGGTTGAACAGGCCCGAGGCGAGCTTCAGGCGGTCGGGGGCCAGTGCGCCGAGGGTCAGGGTGACCACCGGCGGCACTGCCATTTGTTGAGCAAACCCGCGTATGGCCTGGGGCAGCAGCAGCTCCCTGGCGCCCCAGTCGTGGGTGATGGGGGAGAAGTCCCACATAGACAGGGCGAATAACGACAACCCGAACATCAAAATCCAGCGCAGGTCGAAACGATTGGCCAGCAAGGCGTACACCGGGATCGCCAGCAACTGGAACACCCCCGTGGAAAACACCGCCAGGCCGATATCCAGCGAGCCGTACCCGCGCACCCGCCCGAGAAACAGCGGCGTGAGGTAGATGGTGGCGAAAATGCCGATGCCGGTGATAAATGAAAACAGGCAGCCCAGGGCGAAGTTCCTGTCCCGAAGCGCGCGCAGGTCGACGATCGGCTCCTTGATCTCCAGGCAACGCCAGATAAACAGCCCGCCGCTGATGGCGGCTATCCAGGCAGTGGTCGAGATGGTGCTGTCGCTGAACCAGTTCCAGCGCGGGCCCTCTTCAAGGGTGTATTCCAGGCAGCCGAGAAACACCGCCATCAACGCCATGCCGATATAGTCGGCGCCCTTGAGCAATGACGGGTTGGGGCGGTCGACCTTGACCAGCATCGGCACCGCAAAGGTCACGAAGAGGCCGGGCAGCAGGTTGATGTAGAACAGCCAATGCCAGGAGGAGATGTCGGTTATCCAACCGCCCACGGCCGGGCCCAATGTGGGGGCCAGGGACGCGATGGCGCCGATGGTGGAGGCGGCGATCACCCGCTGCTTGCCGTTGAAGTACATGAACGCGGTGGTGAACACCAACGGAATCATCGAGCCCCCCAGGAACCCCTGCAAGGCGCGAAACGCGATCATGCTCTGGATGTTCCAGGCCATCGCGCACAGCAGGCTGGTCAAGGTGAACCCGGCCGCCGACGCCGCGAACAGCCAGCGCGTGCTCATCACCCGGGAGAGCCAGCCTGACATGGGGATCACGATGATTTCCGCGATCAGGTAGGCGGTCTGCACCCACGCCGTATCGTCCGCGCCGGCAGACAACCCGCCGCCGATGTCCTTGAGGGAGGCGGAGACGATCTGGATGTCGATCAAGGCGATGAACATGCCCACGCACATGGTGGCGAAGGCCGCGACCTTTTGTGCGGTGCTGAGGGCGGGCAACGGGCTGTTCATAGCTGGGCCTTGAGGGCGCTGGCCTGGTCCTCGAACGCCTCATCGGTGTTGACCTTCGCCATCACCGACAGGCCCGGACGCAGGGCGCCGAAGTCGGCGTCATTGCTGTCGAGGCGCACGCGCACCGGCACTCGCTGCACGATCTTGGTGAAGTTGCCGGTGGCGTTTTCCGGCGGCAGCACACTGAATTGCGCCCCGGTGGCAGGGGCCAGGCTCTCGATGTGCCCGTGGAATTCACGGCCGGGGAGGATGTCGGCGCGGATGCTCACGCTTTGCCCGACCTGCAGGCGCCCCAATTGGTCTTCCTTGAAATTGGCATCCACCCACAATCCTTTCGCGGGCACCACCGAGATCAGTTGGCTGCCGGCCGCGGCGTAGGCGCCGACCCGGGCGCGGCGGTTGCCCACGTAACCATCCACCGGCGCCCGCAGTTCGGTATAGCTGATGTTCAATTGCGCCTGGTCGCGTTCGGCCTGCGCCTGTTGCAACGCGGCACGCGCTTGGCCGCGCTGGGTTTCAATCACGTCGATTTGCCGGCGCGCCGCCATCAACCCGGCCTGTGCCCGGGAGTGGTCGGCGCGGGCGGTCTTCCATACGGCGCTGACCCGCTGTGCGCTTTCGACCGATACGGCCTGGCTGCGCACCAGGTTCTGGTAACGCGTTTGATCGTCGCCGGCCCGTTGTGCTTCGGCATCGGTGGCGTCGATCTGCGCCTTGGCCTGGTTGATCACCGCCAGTTGCAGTTGTTCGGTGGCGTCGAGGTTGGCGAGCGAGGCCTGTTGCGCGGCCACGGCGCCGTCGGCCTTGGCCAGGGCCGTGCGGTAGTCGCGCACATCGATGCGCGCCAGCACGTCGCCGGCCCGTACGAACTGGTTGTCCTGCACCGTCACTTCGCTGATATAGCCCGGCACTTTGGCGCTGATCACCGTCACATCCGCCCCGACATAGGCGTCGTCGGTGTCTTCGATAAACCGGCTGACCAGCCACCAGTGGCTGGCGTACCACACGCCGCCCGCCACGGCCAGGGTCAGCAGCCCCAGGCGCAAAACCTGTTTGCGCCGGGATGGTTGGGTGGGTTCGGGCACAGCGCTGACTGGAGCGTCCATGACGAAATGACCTCGTTGAGTATTAGTGGGGGAAGGGGCTGACCAACTGGTCTTTTTCGGCGTAGGCCCGGCCGGTTCGTGCGCGCCACAGGGTCAGCGGTTCGGCATCGGCGCTGATATGTACGCGGTGGCCCGCACGGGTGATGGGTTTGCCGGTGTTGGCATCCATCAACGCCAGCACCACCGGGCGCCCGGTGGCCTCATCGGCGAGAAACACCTTGGTCGAGCCCTCGGCATGCCGCGCGCCCCAGGCCATCAGCGTGAGGATGACCTGGCGCAAGTCCCGGCCCGCTTCGGTGAGGTGGTACTCATGGCGCGGCGGGTTGTCCTGGTACGGGCGCCGTTCCAGCAAGCCGCCGGCCACCAACGCATTCAGGCGGCGGGTCAGGGTGTTCGAGGCGATCCCGAGGCTCTGCAGGAACTCGTCGAAACGGCGCAGCCCGTAGAACGCATCACGCAGGATCAACAGGCTCCAACCATCACCGATGTGCTCCAGGGCACGGGCGACCGGGCAGGACATGGGTTGGAAGCTGGCTTTCTTCATGAGGGACTCCGGGATCTGTTGCTAAATATTACGCAAGTAATATTGCACAGTGGATTTCATAATGAAAGTCACTAGTTGAAATTTTTTGCAGCGCTGGATGGCGGGCAGGCAGACGCAAAAAAGCCCCGGGATTCGGGGCTTTTCAGAGGGGAGGGTGTAGGGAACCGTGTGAGCGCGGCTGTCCTTATGCCTGCGCCGGTTCCTGGCAGATACGTGAACCTGTGCGCCGCGAGCGCCAGCCGAGGCCCAGCACCATCAGCAAACCCAGGGCCGCCATGATCGCACCAGCCAGCGAAATGGCCGGGTAGCCCAGCCCTGCGTTGATCACTGCTCCCCCCAGCGCCGCGCCAATGGCGTTACCGAAGTTGAACGCACCGATGTTCATCGCCGAAGCCAGGTTGGGTGCATCCTTGGCGGCTTCCATCACGCGCATCTGCAGGGGAGGTACCAGCGCAAAGCTGGCGGCGCCCCACAGCAGGATCGACAAGGCGGCGGGCAGCGGCCATTGCATGAGCACAGAGAAGGCCAGCAGCACGGCAATCAGGACCACGAGCGACGTTATCAGGGTGCGGTCCACCGAACGGTCCGCAGACTTGCCGCCCCAGACGTTGCCGAGGGTCAGGCCGATCCCGAACAGCACGAGCATTGCGGTGACGAAGTTGGTCGAGGCGTGGGTGACATCCCGCAGAATCGGCGCGATATAGGTAAACACCGTGAACATGGCGCTGGACCCCACCACGGTCAACGCCAGCGCTGCCAGCACCGGCCCGCGGCCCAGTACGCGGATTTCGGCCATCAGGCTTGCCCCTTTTGGAGCGGGCGTATTCGGTAGCGCCCACCACAGGGCCACCATCACGAACGCCCCGAGCCCGCTGATGCCCCAGAACGCCGTACGCCAGCCGAAGTTCTCGCCGAACCAGGTTGCCAGGGGCACGCCACCGATGGTCGCCAGTGTCAGCCCGAGGAACATCGCGGCGACGGCCCCCGCGCGTTTGTCGGGCGCCACCACACTCGCTGCCACGATGGAGCCGATGCCGAAGAATGCCCCGTGATTCAGCGATGTCACCAACCGGGCGACCATCAGGGTCTGGTAGTCGGTGGCCAGGGCGGACAGCAGATTACCCAGGGTGAAAATGGCCATCAGGCCCACCAGCAGATAACGGCGCGCCACCCTGGCTGTCGCGAGGGTCATGATCGGGGCGCCGATCAGCACGCCCATGGCATAGGCGCTGACCAGCAGCCCGGCGGCGGGAATGGAAACACCGAGGTCGGCGGCGATCCCGGGCAACATGCCCATGGGGGCAAACTCGGTGACCCCGATGCCGAAGGCGCCGATGGACAGTGCTACAAGGGGTGGGTTGATACGCATGGGTGACTCCTCATCTTTGTGTCAAATGCTACAATCACGGCTTTTCAGGCGGTAGCCCTCGGCAGGGCACTACAGCTTTGCGTGGAGATCACAAGTGGACATAGGCGGTCGGTCGGGGGAGATGGCGGTGTTCGCCATGGTCGCGGAGCAGGGCAGCCTCTCGGGGGCGGCTCGGGTGCTGGGCCTCACGCCGTCATCCATCAGCCGCATCATCACCCGCATCGAGGGGCGCATAGGCACCCGCCTGCTGCTGCGCACCACCCGGGCGATCACGCTCACCGCCGAAGGCGAAGCGTATTTGCGCGGCGCCCGGCGGATCCTGGCGGACATGGCCGAAGTCGAGGATGCGATCACCGACCAGGGCGCACCACGGGGCCGGCTGAGGGTCAGCGCGGCGCTCGCACACGGGCGGCTGTCGATCGTGCCGCTGGTTGCCGCGTTCAGCGCGCGCTACCCGGCCATCGTGGTTGAGTTGCGGCTGGAGGATGAGGTGGTGGATATCCTGGGCGGGCAAGCGGACGTTGCAATCCGCTTCGGTCAATTGGCCGACAGCCCCTTGACCGCTCGCCTTATCGGCTCCATCGGCGAGGTGATCGTGGCTTCCCCGGACTACCTGGCGCGTCACGGCACGCCGCAGGTGCCGCAGGATTTGCTCAACCACAACTGCCTGCGTTTCAACTTCCGCCGGGCAGCGCCCGACTGGCCGTTTCGCGTGGACGGGCGCGATTTTTCGCTGCAGGTGTCGGGTACGATCGAGGGTAACAGCGGGGAGGTATTGTCCCAGCTGGCCAAGCTGGGTGCCGGCATCGCACGCATTGGCGCATTCAGCGTGGCAGATGACCTGGCCAGCGGTGATCTGGTGCCGTTGCTTGAAGCGTACAACCCCGGAGACCAGGAGCCGATTCACGCGGTGTTCGTCGGCGGCGCGGCGATGCCTGCGCGGGTCAGGGCATTTGTCGACTTTCTGGTGGAACACCACCCGGCGTGACCGCCACTGACACCACAGGCCGCTCCCCCTGACGCAATCCTCTTGAATACTTGCCTAATCCTGCGATCTTGCCCACCCCTGCATAGCGCCTTGATGAACCAGGGTCTAAAGTCATTCCCATCGCCCGCTAGACTAGTCAAACCACGCGCGCGCGAACCAGACGGGCCATCGATGCCCAGCGGCGAGGCCCCGTCTTGCCGTCTAAAAATACTAAAAAATGCAACACCAACCGATGATCAGCGGGTGAGCCATGGAATTACGAATTAACCAGCAGACCCACCAAGTCGACGCCGAACCCGACACGCCTCTGCTCTGGGTCATCCGCGACAACCTGGGCATGACCGGCACCAAATACGGCTGCGGCCTGGCGCAATGCGGTGCGTGTTCGGTGCTTGTGGACGGCAATGTCGTGCGTTCCTGCGTCACGCCCGTTTCCGGCGTGGTCGGCCGCGAAATCACCACCATCGAAGCCATCGAGTCCGATGACGTCGGCAAGCGGGTCGTCGCCACCTGGGTCGAATACCAGGTCGCCCAATGCGGCTACTGCCAATCCGGCCAGGTAATGGCGGCCACCGCGCTGCTCAAGCACACGCCCAAGCCCAGTGATGCGCAGATCGAGGCCGCCATGGTCAACCTCTGTCGCTGTGGCACCTATAACGCCATTCATGCCGCCGTGCATGACCTTGCGCAGAAGGGAGAGGCCTGATGAACATTCGCATTGATCCCACCGCGCTGCCCTTGGTCGCGGCGTTGACTGACCCGGTGAACCTGTCCCGCCGTCGCTTCCTGGCCAGTACGGCCGTGGGCGCGCTGGTGATCGGTTTTGGCCTGCCGTTGGGGTCTGGCCGAGTGCAGGCGGCCACCGCCGCGGCCACGGCCGAACGCGGTACGCAGGTGCCGGCCTTCCTGGAGATTCGCCCGGACAACACGATTCGTTTGCTCAGCCCGTTTATCGAAGGCGGCCAGGGCACGTTCACCGCGATGGCGCAGATTGTCGGCGAGGAGTTGGACGCCGACCCGGCCACGTTCCTGGTTGAGTGTGCCCCGCCCGGTGAAGCCTTTGTGGTGATGGAGAACGGCATGCGCATCACCGGCGGCAGTATGTCGGTGCGGATGAGTTACCCCACGATGCGCCGGCTGGGTGCGCTGGCCCGGGCCATGTTGCTGGAGGCCGGGGCGCAGGCGCTGAAGGTACCGGTGAGCGAGCTGTCGACCGAGCCGGGCAAGGTGGTACACGCGGCGTCCGGGCGTTCTCTTGCGTATGGCGAGTTGGCCGGGCGGGCGATGGACCTGCCGGTACCGGATGTGGCCAGTGTGAAGCTGCGCGACCCAAGCCAGTTCC
Source organism: Pseudomonas sp. W2I6 (assembly GCF_030815935.1). NCBI lineage: Bacteria > Pseudomonadati > Pseudomonadota > Gammaproteobacteria > Pseudomonadales > Pseudomonadaceae > Pseudomonas > Pseudomonas sp. W2I6. Next base: position 1,899,536 of record NZ_JAUSXJ010000001.1, read on the forward strand.
GTTGGATCGGCAAGCCGGTGAAGCGTCTCGATGCGTATGACAAGTCCACCGGCAAGGCGCTGTACAGCATTGATATGAAGGTCGACGGCATGCTCCATGCCGCCGTGCAGCATGCGCCCCGACTCGGCATGACCGTGGGCAGCCTGCGCAACGAAGACCAGGTCAAGGCCATGCCGGGCGTGCACTCGGTGCATCGCCTGCCCGGTGCGGTGGCGGTGGTGGCCGAGCGTTGGTGGCATGCCAAGCGTGCGGTGGAGTCGATTCAGGTCGACTGGCTGGAGCCGACGGCTGATTCCAAGGTGCGCGGGATGCCGAAGGACTTTTCCAGCGACGAGCATTTCAAGCGCCTGGCCGCAGAAACCGGCCCGGCCCGTGATGATGAGAACGAGGGCGACGTGGCCGGCACGCTGGCCAATGCCAAGACCAGGGTCGAGGCCACTTACCACAACCAGTACCTGCACCATGCCCAGTTGGAGCCGCCTTCGGCGCTGGCGCGCTTCAACCCTGACGGTTCGCTGGAGATCTGGCTGCCGAATCAGGCGCAGGACATGTTCCTGGCCGATATCGCCAAGCGCACCGGCCTGGCCCCGGAGCGGATTACCCTGCATTCGCCGTTGTTGGGTGGTTTTTTCGGGCGGCATTTCCTGTATGACTCGGCCAGTCCTTACCCGCAGGCCATCGAGTTGGCCAAGGCGGTGGGGCGCCCGGTGAAGTTGATCTGGAGCCGCGAAGAAGAATTCCTGCGGGATGTGCTGCGCCCGGTCGCAGCGGTGAATTTCCGTGGGGCGCTGGACAGCGACGGCTGGCCGGTGGCGATTGAAGCGGTGAGTGCCACGGAGGGGCCAACCGAGGCCCTGGCGGGCAAGCAGGGCGAGAAGCTCGACCCGACTGCCCTTGAGGGACTGTCCGGCAAGTCCTATGCGATTCCCAACAAGCGTATCGCGCAGATCTATGTGAAGGGCCCGGTGATGCTGGGCTACTGGCGTTCGGTGGGCAATTCGCTGAATGACTTTTTCTACGAATCTTTCCTGGATGAACTGGCCGACAAGGGGGGCAAGGACCCGTTCGAGTTGCGCCTGCATCTGTTGCGGGATAACCAGCGGCTGACCACCCTGCTGAAGGCGGTGGGCGAGTTGTCGGGTGGCTGGAAACGTGGGCCGTTTGTTGCCGAAGACGGCAGCAAGCGCGCACGCGGGGTGGCGATGGCGTCACCGTTCGGCACCCAGACGGCGGTGATTGCCGAGGTGTCGATCGAGAACGGCCAGGTCAAGGTGCATGACATCTGGCAGGCAGTCGACCCGGGCAGCATCGTCAACCCGGCGATTGTCGAGGCGCAGGTGAATGGGGCAGTGTCGCTGGGCTTGTCCCAGGTGCTGTTGGAGGAAGCGGTGTATGTGGACGGCTTGCCTCGGGCGCGTAACTACGATTTGTACCCGGTGTTGCCGCCTTCGCGGATGGCCCGGGTGCACGTGCGCGTGATCGAGAGCGGGGAAAAAATGGGCGGTATTGGCGAACCGCCGCTGCCCGCCGTGGCGCCTGCCGTGGCCAACGCCGTCGCGGCGTTGACCGGGCAGCGTGTTCGCAGCATGCCGTTAAGCCGCCACTCCTTCACCTGACCGGGGCCTGAGCACTTATGAACAACCGTCGATTCGCAAGAACCGTTGGCTGGCTGGCGCTGCCGTGCCTGGTCGCCGCAGGCCTGCTGGCCTGGTATGTCACCCGCGAGCCTGTCTCGCCGCTGGGGGCCGAGCCCGTCGCCACGGACCCGGCGCTGGTCGCCCGAGGCGAGTATGTCGCCCGGCTCAGCGACTGTGTGGCGTGCCACAGCGTGCCCAACGGCAAGCCCTTTGCCGGTGGCCTGGAAATGGCCACGCCGCTGGGGGCGATCCACGCCACCAACGTCACGCCAGACCCGGAAACCGGTATTGGCAGCTACAGCCTCGCCGACTTCGACCGCGCGGTGCGCCAGGGTGTCGCGCCGGGTGGGCGCCGCCTGTATCCGGCGATGCCGTATCCGTCCTACGCCAAGCTCAGCGACGATGATGTGCGCGCCCTGTACGCGTTCTTCATGAAGGGCGTGGCGCCGGTGCAGCAGGCCAATATCAAGAGTTCGATCCCGTGGCCATTGAATATGCGGTGGCCGATCGCGCTGTGGAATGGCGTGTTTACCGACAGCAAGCCGTATGTCGCGAAGGCCGGGAAGGATGAACTGTGGAACCGGGGGGCCTACATCGTGCAGGGCCCGGGGCATTGCGGCAGTTGCCACACGCCACGGGGCCTGGCCTTCAACGAGAAGGCACTGGATGAAAGTGGCAAGCCGTACCTGGCCGGTGGCTTGCTCGACGGCTGGTACGCACCGAGCCTGCGGGATGATCCCAACACCGGCCTGGGGCGCTGGAGCGAGCCGGAAGTGGTGCAGTTCCTCAAGACCGGTCGCAACAAACATGCGGTGGTTTATGGCTCGATGACCGAGGCGTTCAACAACTCCACGCAGTTCATGAGCGACGATGACCTGGCGGCGATTGCACGCTATCTGCGGTCATTGCCGGGCGACGAGCAGCGCGACGGTGCGGCCTGGCAGTATCAGGCGGTGTCGGCTGCGCAACGCCTGGATGCGCCGGGTGCGCATACCTATGTGACCCGCTGCGCCTCGTGCCACGGGCTGGAAGGCAAAGGGCAACCGGACTGGATGCCGCCGCTGGCCGGCGCCACCTCCGCACTGGCCAAGGAGGACGCCTCGGCGATCAACATCACCCTCAATGGCTCGCAGCGCGTAGTGGCGGCCAATGTGGCGGACGCTTATCGCATGCCGGCGTTCCGTGAGCAGTTGTCGGACCAGGAGATTGCTGAAGTGCTGACGTTTGTGCGCGGCACCTGGGGCAATCAGGGTGGGGCGGTGGATGCCAAGGCGGTGGGCAAGTTGCGTGAGCACACGGGCCCGGCGAGCAGTAGCCCGATCATTCTGCAAATGCGCTGAGGGAAATGCGCCTTGTGAGGGAGGCGCTTTGTGTAGGAACTGCTTTATGTGGGAGCGGGCTTGCTCGCGAAGGCGGTGGGTCAGTGAAGAACTTGCTGACTGACACACCGCCTTCGCGAGCAAGCCCGCTCCCACATTTTCAACCGCGTTTCGGCAGTTTCCAGTTGGGTCGGATGAAGTGGCAGGTATAGCCATTCGGAATCCGCTCCAGGTAATCCTGATGCTCCGGCTCCGCCTCCCAGAACGGCCCCGCCGGTTCGATCTCGGTGACGACACGGCCCGGCCACAGCTTTGAGGCGTCGACGTCGGCGGCGGTGTCTTCAGCGATGTCGCGTTGCTGTTCGCTCAGGTAATAAATCGCCGAACGGTAGCTGGGGCCCAGGTCGTTGCCCTGGCGGTTGGGCGTGCTGGGGTCGTGGATCTGGAAAAAGAACTCGAGGATCTGCCGGTAAGTGATCACCGTCGGGTCGAAGACGATCTCGATGGCTTCGGCATGGTTGCCGTGGTTGCGATACGTGGCATTCGGCACATCGCCGCCGGTGTAGCCGACCCGCGTGTGCAGCACGCCGGGGTAGCGGCGCAGCAGGTCTTGCATGCCCCAGAAGCAGCCGCCGGCGAGCAGGGCGGTTTCGGTCGGGTTGGTCATGGTCTGTGCTTCCCCTTGTTGGATACCTCGCTAGTTATGGGGGCAGGTTGGACGATTCCAAGGTCGAGGGGCGCGCCTTCGATCGGCTTCGTCCGCGTTGCCCGCAGCGCCATCAACAGCGCCAACACGGGTGCCAGGGTAAACAGCGCGAACAGCCAGCGCGCGGCATGGGCGATGCCGCCATTGCCCGCCACTTCATTGATGCCCGCCATGTTCGAGATCACCCCCGCCAGCGCCGCGCCCATGGCCATGGCGAACAGTTGCAGGGTGGTGATCGACGAAGCGGCCGTGTCCTTGTCCTGTTCCGAAGCCACTTGCAGGATGCGCGTCAGCAGGTGCGGCCAACCCAGGCCGATGCCGAACCCCACCAGGAACAGCCCCAGGCAGATAGGGGCCAGCAATGTCCATTCGCCCTGGCTGGCGATGGGCGTAGTGATCGCCAGCATCATCAAGCCCGCCACGATAAACAGCGGCCCCGCGATGATGGCGCGATGTGGGCCGCGGCCGGTCCAGCCGGAGCTGATGATTTCCGAGACCGTCCAGCCGGCCGCCATCAGCGCGGCCATGTAACCGGCGATCAGCGGCGACTGGCCATGCAAGTGCTGCAGAAAGTACGGCATGAAGATCTCGCTGCTCATGCCGATCACCAACAGACAGGTGGTCGCATAAAGCGCGCAGAGCGGGGTGCTGAACTTCAATGCATCCCGGGGCAAAAGACGCACGGTGGCGCTGGACTCCTTGCGGATCAACAGCACCACCAGCACGACGCAGGTGGCGATACCCAACAGGTTCCAGCTCGGCAGCGCCGAGACGCTGCCGGCACACACTGCCAGCACCGCGCCCGCCAGCAGCACCAGTTGCGGCACCGGCAAACGGGCGGTGGCGGTCGCCGTGGTGTCGCGCGGGGGCAGGGCGCGGCTGGTGAGTACCATGTACGCCAGGCTCACCGGCACCATCGAGCCGAAGGCTAGGCGCCATGCGTCCATCTCGGCAAACACGCCACCCACCGCCGGCCCGACGAGCGTCGCCACGCCCCACATCCCCGACACCAGTGCCATTGCGCGCGGCCACAGGCGCTCTTCGAACACCAGTTGGATCATCGAGTAACACAGGGCCAGCAAGACCCCGCCGCCCAGCCCCTGGATGGAGCGCCCCGCGAGCATCACCGGCATGTTCGGCGCCATGGCACAGATCAGCACGCCTACCATGAACACCAGTGTGGCCAGCGCATACGCCAGCCGTGGACCGGTGCGTTGCAACAGCTTGGAGGTGAGGGCGGAACCGAGGATCGAGGCCACCACGTACAGTGTGGTGCTCCACGCATAAAGCGCCAGGCCGCCGATTTCGGCCACCACCGACGGCAGGATGGTGGTGGCGATGTAGGTGTTGGTGGCATACAGCGCGATGCCGCCTGAAAGGGCAATGGAGCGCGTGGCGTTCTTGCCGCTAAGCAACTCGCCCCAACTGCTGTCTTGGGTTTGCATCAACGATTCCTTGTAATGCGTTCGCGGTATGGAAGCCGGCGAAGGGCATAAGCGTCAGGCTTGAGGTAATTAACCAAGCAATTGCTTTTAATATTGCGTTGAGGCGAATTATTTTGCAAGGAATGACTTGTCAGGTGGCTGAGTCGCTATGGCAGCCGAGGGGGGAGCGTGAGACGCGCGGTTTCCCACGGCCGGCAGCACTTCACACCATCAGTTTCCGGCTGAACTTGGTTTCCATCACGATATGCGAAGCGGTGTGCGCCACCCCTTTGATCATGTTGATCCTGATGAGCTCGGCATTGAGTTCGCTCAGGGTGGCGGTGGCCAGGTGAATGATGAAATCGGACTCCCCCGAGACCGCGTAAACGGCCTGCACCGCTTCCATCCTGCGCAGCGAGGTCATCACATCGGTGTAGCTCTTGTTGGTGCAGGAGGTCATGGTAAAGCAGGTCACCGTCTGCTGAAGCCGGTCCTGGTCGATGCGCACGCTGTAGCCGGTGATGACGCCGGCCTTTTCCAGGCGGGTAATCCGCTCCTGCACCGCAGAGCGCGAGACCCCGAGCTTGCGGGCCAATGACGCGGTGGGTTCGCGTGCGTTGGCTTGCAGCAGGCCAAGCAATTGCCTGTCCTTGTCGGTGAGGTTAAACAATGGACCGGGATTCTGCGTATCCATGGACACGTCCTTGACCCTCGCTGGGGTTCAGTTTTTATGAGTCGCCCTGTGTTGCGAGCGCTTTTCCTGAAACATATCCATCATTTTCAGGCCGGCGTAAACCGTTTGTGCGGCCGCCGGGCCCAGGGGGCCGCCATTCCATTCCAGGCCGTAGGCATCGAACAGGCGGTAGCGATCGGTTTCGCCGCAGATCGCCTCGGCGATGACGCGTGCGCCGATCGGCGCGGTGTTCATACCATGGCCACCAAATGATGTACACGCCCACAATCCCTGCCCCAGCGGGCCAATGTGCGGCATCTTGTGCCGCGCATAACCCATCAACCCGGACCAGGCCTTGTCGATCCTGATGCCGCGCAATTGCGGATAAACGTCGAGGATATCCTGCGTCAGCAATTGCCCCAGGCGTTTCTCATCCTGCAGGTTGCGCGTGGTAATGCGGCCGCCCCAGAGCAGGCGGTCGCCCTCGACGATGCGGTAATAGTCCGAGGCCCGGCGGTTATCGCCCACGGCATCGGAGGTACAGACCGCCTCGGCCAGGCGATCGCCCAGGTGCTCGGTCAGCACTGCATAGGTCGCGATGGGCAGGAAGGCGCGGCGTAATTTGCCGAACTCAGGCCCCCCATAGCCGCCGCAGCAGTACACCACGTGGGCACAATCGACAGTGCCCTGATCGGTGATGACCCGGTGTCGCCCGTTGCGGCTTTCGACGGCGGTCATGGGCGAGCGTTCATGGATTTTGCCACCACTTTGCTCGATCAGTCGGGCCAGGCCGAGGCAATAGTTCAAGGGGTGAAAGTGAAAGCCATGGTTGTCGCGCAGCGCCTGGAAATACCGCTCGGTCTTGAGCTTTTCGCGCACCGCCTGGCGATCCAGGTAGTCGAGGTGAAAGTCGAAATCCGCGGCCATTTTGTCCCGCACACGCTGCAGGTTGTCGCCATCCTCGTAGCGCACAACACTCAGTTTTCCCGGGGTTGGCGTGCAGCCGGGCAACTGATGACCGGCGATCATGCCCCGAACAATCTCGACGCCTTCAAGCGACAGTTTGAACAGCGCGGCGGCCGTCGGTTTGCCGCAGCGTCGCTCAATGGCGGCCAACCCTTCGGACCAGCCCTGGAGCACGAAGCCACCGTTGCGCCCCGACGCTCCCCAGGCCACGCGACCGGCATCCAGCAGCACCACCGACTGCCCGCGGGAGACCAGCTCCCACGCCGTGCTCAGCCCCGCCAGCCCGGCGCCGATCACGCACACATCGGCCCGGGCGTTGCCACACAGCGCCTGGCGTTCAGTCGTGTCGCGCATCGTGGCGGTGTAGTAATTGTTGTTATAGGTGTACATGAAGTCGGTCGTCCTTTTTTCGCGGCGCAGGCATACAGCGCGCCGCGTCGAGGACGGGGCGCCTGTACGGCCTGTGGGGGTTTTTACTGCACCTGGGTGAGGTCGGCGCCGTACCATTTCTCTGACAATTGCTTGAGCGTGCCGTCGGCTTTCATGTCGGCGACGATCTTGGTCAGCGCGCTGTTGAACGCTTCATCGCCCTTGTCCACGGCGATGGCCAGGGGTTCGTAGTAGGCGGGTTTGCCTTCCACCCTGACGATGGGGTAGCCATTCTTGACGGCGGCGACGATGGTGGGCAGGGCGGACAGGGTTGCGTTCAGGCGCACCCCGTCCCCCATGCGCAGGTCATCCAGCGGGCCCATGCTGTCGCCGTACGTGCGAACCTCGCCGGGGGTGACTTCGTAAGTGAACGGCGGCACATCGGCGGCGTCGATCTTCAGGCGGCGGTTGATATAGTCCTCCGAAGTCGTACCGGCTTCGACGCCGATGATCTTGCCGTTCAGGTCCGCCACTTTGGTCTCGGCCGCGTCCTTGTGCACCGCGAATACATACGGGGTGTAGTAGTAGATCGCGGGGAAGTCGAGCACCCGGGTGCGCTCGGTGGTCGGGGTCATGGAGCCGACCGACAGGTCCCAGCGGCTCGACCAGCGCCCGGCGGTGATGATCCCGTATTCGGGCGTCACGAAGTCGACTTTGCTGCCCAGGCGTTTGCCGATTTCGCTGGCGACGTCGATATCGAAGCCTTGCAGCTTATTGTCCGGGCCCAGGAACGATTGCGGTGGCCAGTTGGCCGACGTGGCCACCTTGATCACCTTGGTTTCATGGATGCGGTCGAGGGTCGAGCCCGCCCAGGCCGCGCCTGTGAGGCTGGTGAGGGCGGTGGCGACAGCGGCTGCGGTGAAGAAGCGAGTGAACGAGATCATGGGTAAGCCTCCAGTATCTTGAGTGCGGTGCCTGTTGTTTTTATCGGTGACTTCGCAAGGTTCGACGGTGCTGCTCAGTGGCTGAGAATCTGCGACAGGAATTCCCGGGCACGCTCGTGCTGCGGGTTGTCAAAAAACTCGGTGGGTTTGGCTTGCTCGATGATGCAGCCCTGGTCCATGAAGATGATCCGGTCGGCCACCCGCCGGGCGAATCCCATCTCGTGGGTGACGCAGACCATGGTGATGCCGTCCTGGGCCAGTTCGCCCATCACGTCCAGCACTTCCTTGACCATCTCGGGGTCAAGGGCCGACGTGGGCTCGTCGAACAGCATGATGCGCGGGCGCATGCACAAGGCCCGGGCAATGGCGACGCGCTGCTGCTGGCCGCCCGAGAGCTGGCTGGGGTATTTGTCGGCCTGGTTCCCGATGCGCACCCGGTCCAGGTATTCATAGGCCAGTTCGCGGGCCTGGGGCTCGCTGAGCTTGCTCACCAGGCGCGGTCCCACCATGAGGTTCTCCAGCACCGTCATGTGCGGGAACAGGTTGAACTGCTGGAACACCATCCCGACCTGGCGCCGTATGCCCGCCACGCAGGCGGCATCACGGGTCAACTCGGTGCCCTCGATGAACACGTGGCCTTTCTGGAAGTCTTCCAGCAGGTTCAGGCAGCGAATCAACGTGGACTTGCCGGAGCCCGACGGCCCGCAGACCACAACGATTTCACCGCTGGCAATGTGCAGGTCGATGCCCTTGAGCACATAAAAATCGCCATACCATTTATGCATGTCCTGGATCGATATTGCAGGGTATGGAGCAGGGACTATCGAGGGCTGATTCATCGTCATGCTCCTGGTTCAGCGATGGGCGCGGTTGAAGTGCTTTTCCAAGCGGGCCTGGACGGTTTCCAGCACGATCGACAGCAGCCAATACAGCACGGCGGCGGTGATCAGCATTTCCAGGTGCCGGAACTCGGCGCGTCCCTGGGTTCGTGCCAGGAACATCAGCTCCCAGACGCCGATCACCGACACCAGCGAACTGTCCTTGAGCATCGAGATGAACTGGTTGCCCGTTGGCGGAATGATCAGGCGCATGGACTGCGGGAGAATCACCCGGGTCATCGTCTGGAACGGGTTCAGGCCAATCGCCCGCGAGGCTTCCCACTGGCCCCGCGAGATGCTGCTGATACCGGCGCGGAAGATCTCCGTCATGTAGGCGCCATAACACAGCGAGAGCGCCAGGATCCCGGCTGGAACCGCTCCGACGACATAGCCCAGTTGAGGGATGCCCAGGTAAATCAGATAGATCTGGATCAGCAGCGGAACACCGCGGAAAAACGAGGTATAGAAGCTCGCAATCGCAATCGCGAAGCCGTTGGAAGACAAGCGCGCGGTGGCGCCCAGCAGCGCCAGGACGAACGCAATCGCAATCGAAATCGCCGACACGTAGACGGTGGTGAACACCCCCTGGGTGATCATGAAGCCGATTTTGGTCGCGATGAAACTGTAGGAAAGGTTGAAGGTGTCGAAGAACAACAGGAACAGCACCAGCAACTCGCACCAGACCGTGATGATCTGCGCGCGCAAGGGAAAGCGGCCAAGGATGAACAGGTTCAGCACCACCGTCAGGGTGAACGTGCCGCCCACTGCAATATCTCGTGCCAGTGGTGCCTTCAGGTCGAGAACGATGGGGCCCATCAAGTGGGAGAGGCGGCCTTCACCGACGCCGCAGGCGAGCGTGATGATGAAAATCACCACGGCCACCGCGCCCATGAATACCGCGCTGTCCGTCATGCGGGTCTTGACGATATGGTCTCTGTACATGGCTTACGCGCCCCGGGGTGAGCCCCTTTATTGTTGTAAGCCCATTATGGGTTGACGAAATGCCGGGCGGCACCCTGCGTATTGTTGGGATTTGTGGTTTTTATGAGCGTATGAGGGGAGGGGAGCCGTACATATGCCGGACGGAGTCATCAGGCTTTCGCCAGCAATCATTTCGCGCCAGACTCATGGGCATTCATCGCCCCAAGGTAGCCACCATGATTTCCCATGTGTTTTTAGGTACAGGTGATTTTGATCGGGCTTTTGCTTTCTATTCGAAGGTGATGGCTGAGTTGGGCCTCAGGTTGAAATTTTGCGATGCGGATAAACCGTGGGCCGGTTGGGTGGCTGAAACCGCACCTCGTCCGATCTTCGTCATTGGGGCGCCATTTGATGGCAACCCCAGTGCACCCGGGAATGGGCAGATGGTGGGGCTACTTGCGCCCAGTCGGGAAGCGGTTAGAAGAAGTTATAGAGCGGCGTTGGCGCTCGGCGGGATATGTGAAGGAGAGCCTGGATTAAGGCCTCACTACCACCCCGATTATTACGGCGCGTATTTTCGAGATACTGATGGCAACAAGCTGTGCGTGTGCTGCCATGATCCACAAGCAAATTACCCTCGGTGAGGGTGAGTTGAACGAGCAAAAGCTGAGGCTGGGATTTCGCATAGGCCAGGACGCTACGCGGCAGTTTGTTTCCGATGCCTTTCTGGAACGTACATTCCGAAGAGCGTCGACCCGAAGCACCCTCTCAACACGTTTTGTGAGGACCCGTCGCCAACGTCTGCCATGTGAGTCCGAGCTGCATCAATTTCCCCACAGCAAAAGGTTCACCAGGTTCGGCAAACCCAGAAAGTAAATCCCGCTCTCCGCCGAAATTCCGCGCGCGCCGTCCATTGGCACTCCTGATTCAGCAAGCACTCACCCTGTGGCGAGGGAGCTTGCTCCCGCTGGGCTGCAAAGCAGCCCTGAACCCTGCAATCGATATCGACCTGACGGACTACCAGTGCCTGTTTTGGGGCCGCTTCGCAGCCCAGCGGGAGCAAGCTCCCTCGCCACAGGTTGTCGGCCGCCCTCACGCTTGCGGTATTGGTCAGACGGTTACCGTTCTGCCACCTGCGCTGAGTGCTTTCGCCCCATTTTCGCGCACGGCACAGCGTGTTTTGCACGACGTCCCGCCTATCCAGCGGGCCCGACAACAGCGGTCCGTTTCTTGCTAGAGCCAGCTTAATCAATGACATGGCATTTTGCCGTCAATCATTTCAAAGCTTGATTCGCCGCACAGGCGAGTGGTTCTAGGAGTAGTCGGACATGCAAAGTGTGTTGTCGCCAGGTATCCGCCTGCTCGGACGTTTTGGATTCGCGCGCAAGTTCCAGATCCTGTTTTTCCTGTTCATGCTGCCCCTGGCGGGCAGCCTGTGGATGATCGCGCAGGAGTACCGCACCAAGCTGACGGTGATTTCCAATGAGCAATCCGGGGTACGCGAACTGTTAGCGCTGGATGCCCTGGACGCCCAACTGACCGCCCAGCGCAACCTGGCGGCGCGCTGGAAAGCTGCCGACATCCTCCACGACCAGACACCCGCGGCCAAGGCGGCCATGACTGCGGTCGATACCAATTTCCCGCTGATCCTGCAAAGCGTGCAGGCCCTGGGCGAGGCCCTCAAAGCCCAGAACGCCCGCCCGGATACCCTTGCACGTTTTGAGGCATTGCAAGCCTCGGTCACGGGCATGGATTCCCAATCCCTGCGCACCGTGGGCTGGTGGCCGGATGGTTATGACCGTTTCACGTCTGCGCTGAGCGCGATGCAAACCCTGCGCGAACAGATCACCATGGACACCGGGTTGATCCTCGATCCGTGGCTTGAAACCTATTTGCTGATGCAGATTTCGACCCAGCAAACCCCCGACCTGATCGAGCGTATCGGGCGTATGGCGAGCGTCGGGCAGTCATCCATCGCATCGGGGCAGTTCACCCTGCAAAGCCGTTTGCAGATGCGTGATTTGCGCGGTCGCATCGGCGACGCAAGGGACCAGTTGGTCAAGGCCGCCGCATCCCTCAAGGCCAAGCAATACCCGGGGCTGCAAACCTGGATCGCGCCATACGACGACAGCTTGCAATTGCTGGACAACGAGCTGAAGACCCTGGACGAAGGCGTGTTCGGCGGCACCATCAAGCTCGATACCACCGGCTTCGAACGCAGTGTGGATGGCATGCTTGGCGCCCTCGGCGCGTTGCGTAAACAGTCGCTGACCTCGCTGGACGCGCGCCTGGGTTACTACCGCGACAGCTCGCTCAAGCAATTCATCCCGGTGGCGGTCACGTTCAGCGTGCTGGCGCTGGCAGCCCTGTACCTGTTCGTGTGCTTGCAGGCATCGATTCGCCGCAGTGCCAGCGGCATCACCACCCTGGCCGAATCCCTGCGCGACGGTAATCTGTGCGTTGAAGTGGCGGTGGAAGGGCGCGATGAACTGGCGGCCATCAGCACGGCGCTCAACGTGGCGGTGGTGCAGTTGCGCACCAGCCTGCTGGGGGTCAATCACGAGACGCAGCAGTTGGGCTCTGCGGTGCTGACACTCAATTCGCAATCGGGCAGCACGCTGACCGAAGTGGAAGACCAGCAACAGCAGATCAGCCAGATTGCAGCGGCCGCCACACAGTTGGCCGCGACCTCCATGGGCGTCGCCAAGAGCTGCGAGCAGGCCTCCGGCAGCGCGCAGAAAACCCGGCAGATTGCCGAAGACAGCAGCCGCGACAGCCAGCGCACCACCGCGAGTATCCAGCAACTCAACCAGCGCTTGACCGACACCTCCGATGCATTGGAGCGCGTCAGCCAGCAGGGCCAGCAGATCCAGTCGGTGGTTGACACCATTCGGGGTATCGCCGAGCAGACCAACCTGCTGGCGCTGAATGCTGCCATCGAGGCTGCGCGGGCCGGTGAACAGGGGCGGGGTTTTGCGGTGGTAGCCGATGAAGTGCGCAGCCTGTCGCAACGGACCCAGGCTTCCACGGCGCAGATCGCCGGCACGGTCGACAGTTTGCGCGCGACGGTGAGCCAGGCGGTCACCCTGATGGGCGTGGCCTGTGAGCAGGCGGTGACCGATGCCGAGTCCGTCACGGGCCTGGGCCATCGCCTGGGGGAGATCGCCAGCGCGGTGCAGAGCGTCACTGACACCCTGGCGCAGATCGCCACGGCGGTTGAGGAACAGGCAGCGACGGCGGATGAAGTGAGCGGCAATATCCAGCAGGTTGACCAGGCCGCCGGGCGCTTGCTCGACGGCGCGCGGGCGGTGAACCAGGCGGCGGATATGTTGAGCAAGGGCAGCCGGGCGTTGAGCGACAACACGGCGCGGTTCCAGCTGGGTTGAGGGGCGGCCTACAGCGCAATGGATAGATGTTCTATCATGAGCATCTATTCATAAACGGTGAAGCAATGCCATGAGAGACCTGCCACCCACCTCGACATTGCGCGCCTTTGAGGTTGCCACACGCCACGCAACCTTCACTTCGGCTTCAGAAGAGTTGCATGTCACCCAGAGTGCCGTCAGCCATCAGCTCAAACACCTTGAAGAACTCTGGGGGTTGCAGTTGTTCCAGCGGGGCAAGTCACTCAGCCTGACGCCTGCCGGAGCAGCCCTTGCGCCGATCGTGCGCGAGTTTTTCATGAACCTTGAGGCGACACTCGCGGACCTGCGCGAGCAAAAGGGCAGGGTCCGGCTCAAGGTCAGTACCACCTATTCCTTCGCGCTGAAATGGCTGCTGCCCCGATTGCCGAGCCTGGCCCAACGGCACCCTGAAATATTGGTCACCCTGGACTCCAGCGACAAGATCATCAACTTCTCCAGTGCGGAGGCTGATGTTGCAATCCGCCTGGGCAACGGGAATTACCCGGCGCTGTATTCGGAGTTCCTGTTCCGCGAGCAGATTTTTCCGGTGGCCAGTCCCGATCTGTTGAAGCGCTTTGGCCGGCCACACACACCCGCCGAACTGCTGCGCTATCCCTTGCTGATGCGCGACGGCGCCGACCTGGTGCCGAAGTGGGAAGTATGGTTCCAGCACGTCGGGCTCGCGATTGCGCCGCTCAAGGAAAGTGTCAGGTTTGCGGACACCAACATGACGATCGAGGCGGCTTTGCTCGGCCAGGGCATTGCATTGGCGCGCAGTGGGCATGTGGAGTCAGAGCTGAGCGATGGCAGCCTGGTGAGGCTGTTCGATGTGCCGTTCCCGTCACCGGTCGCTTATTACTTTGTCTGCCCCAAAGGCATCGAGTCCCAGCCGCATATCGTCAGCTTTCGTGATTGGCTGATGCAGGAAGCCGTAAACGCCGGACTGGCTTACGAATAAAGCATGAGGATTTGCTCATTCTTCAATGAGCAGACTTCGCTTCAGTTAAGGCGCCGGTTTGCTTAGGATGGGCGCATGCCTTATCCCATTATTCTCCTGGTCCTCTTCGCCGCCTTACTGCACGCCAGTTGGAATGCGCTGCTGCGTGGCGGCGCCGACCGGCTCTGGTCGATGACGGTGATGTGCCTGGCGGTCGCTATCGCCAGTGGCGGCGTTGCGGTGTTCCTGGACCCTCCGGCGCCAGCCAGCTGGTTTTATGTGGTGCTGTCAGCGGTGCTGCACGTGGGCTACAACCTGTTCCTGGTGCGTAGCTACAAAGTCGGAGACCTGGGGCAGACCTATCCGATTTCACGGGGCTCCTCGCCGGTGCTGATCACCCTGGGTGCCGCCGTGTTTGCCGGGGAGAGTGTCTCGGCCAGCTCGCTTCTGGGCATTGCCCTGGTGTCGGGCGGCATCATTTCCCTGGCGTTCAGGGGGCGCCGGCTCGCCGTTCCCAGCCTGCCATACGCCCTGGGCACCGGCTGTTTCATTGCCGCCTACAGCGTGACAGACGGCATCGGCGCGCGCCTGTCGGGTGCGCCGATGGCCTACACGGTGTGGATGTGCGCCTTGTGGGGCGTGTTGATGCCGGCGGTGTATATCGGCCTGCGGGGCCCGAAAAGTCTGTTCAGCCTGCGGCCCGGGTTTTTCACGGCCTTCGCCGGTGGGCTGGTGTCGCTCCTGGCCTACGGAATCATTATCTATGCCATGGCCGGTGCGCCCATGGGCGCGGTCTCGGCCTTGCGCGAGACCAGCGTGCTGTTTGCGGCACTGATCGGCTATTTCTTCCTGGGCGAGACACTGACGGTCCGCAAGGTGCTGGCGTGCGTGGTGATTGCCACGGGCACCATCCTGATCGGCTGACAGCAGGCAAAGCATTTTCCACCACCACATGAAGGTTCGCGCAATGGATACCGTCCCGCAGGCACCGCTGATTCTGATAACAGGTGGAAGTCGTGGCGTTGGCGCCGCCACCGCGCGGCTGGCCGCCGCACAAGGTTATGACGTGGCGATCAGCTTCGTTTCCGATGAGTCTGCCGCCCTCGCGGTGGTGGCGGATGTAGAAGCGGCAGGGCGCCGGGCGTTGGCTGTACGCGCGGACAGCGCAGACCCGGAGCAGGTCGTCCAGTTATTTGCGGCGGTAGATCGGGCGTTCGGGCGCATCGATGTGCTGGTTAACAACGCCGGGATCAACGCATTGCAGTCCCGGGTCGAAGACTTGCCGTTCGAGCGGATGCAGCGGATTTTCGCGGTCAACGCGATCGGGCCGATGCTGTGTGCCCAGCAAGCGGTGAAGCGCATGTCGTTTCGTCACCAGGGGCGGGGTGGTGCCGTGATCAATATCTCGTCGGCATCCGCCCGGCTGGGCAGCCCCAACGAATATGTCGACTACGCCGCATCAAAGGGTGCTCTCGAGACCTTCACCATCGGGTTTGCCAAGGAAGTGGCCAGGGAGGGAATACGCGTCAACTGCATCCGCCCCGGGCATATCTACACCGACATTCACGCCAGTGGCGGGGAGCCAGGGCGGGTTGATCGCGTAAAGGATTCGATTCCCATGGGCCGCGGCGGCCAGCCTGAAGAAGTGGCTCGGGCGATCCTGTGGCTGGCAGGCGCCGAGGCGTCCTTCATCACCGGTACGTTCCTGGATGTCACCGGCGGGAAATGAGCAGCAGGGCGTGGCCTACCGAGGTTTCCCTCGGTAGGCCGCGCCCGGCAGGCATGCACTGGGTCAGCTGTTGAGCCTGACTTGCTCCTTCGCCAGCTTCACCACATTGTCCAGGGTAAAGCCGAACTTGGCCTGCAACTTGGACAGCGGTGCCGAGGCGCCAAAGCTGTTCATCACCACCTTGGCCCCGGTTTGCCCCACGTAGCGGTCCCAACCCAACGGGCCGGCCTGTTCCACCACCAGTCGTGCCTTCACTGCGGGTGGCAGCACGCTGTCGCGGTAGGCCTGGTCCTGTTCTTCGAACAGTTCCCAGCTCGGCATCGACACCACTTGCGCCGCCACGCCCTCGGCCTTCAGTTGCTCATAGGCGTCTATCGCCAGGCTGACTTCACTGCCGGTGGCCATCAGGATCACCTGAGGCTTCTCGGCGCCGGCCAGCACATACGCGCCACGGGAAGTGCCCGACGCCGCTGCGTATTTCGTGCGGTCCAGGGTCGGCAGGTTCTGCCGCGACAGCACCACGCAGGTTGGCCGATGGGTCTGGGCCAGGGCGATCTTCCAGGCTTCCAGGGTTTCATTCGCGTCGCCCGGGCGCAGGGTCAGCAACCCCGGCGTCGCCCGCAACTGGGTCAGGTGTTCGATGGGCTGGTGAGTGGGGCCGTCTTCGCCGACACCAATCGAGTCATGGGTAAACACGAACACCACCGGCAGTTCCATGATCGCCGCGAGACGAATCGGCGGTTTCATGTAGTCGCTGAACACCAGGAAGGTCGAGGTGTAGGTCCGCAGGTATGACAGCGCCATGCCGTTGGCAATCGCGCCCATGGCATGTTCACGAATGCCGAAGTGCAGGTTGCGCCCGCCGTAGTTCTCGGCGCTGAAGCGCCCGGCGTCGTCGAACGTCAGGTTGGTCTTGGTGGACGGCGACAAGTCGGCCGAACCCCCCAGCAGCCATGGGATCTGCTTGGCAAACGCATTCAACACCTCGCCACCGGCGGCACGGCTGGCGACGCCTTTGGCATCAGTGGCAAAGCTCGGCAGTTGCTCCTGCCAATGCTCGGGCATCTCGCCGGCACGCATGCGGCGCAGTTCATCGGCCAGTTCCGGTTCGTACTGTTCGAGGTGGGACAGGGTCTCAGTCCATTGCTCATACAGCGGCTTGCTGCGCTTGAGCAGTGCATCCCGCAGGACCGTGCGCGCTTCATCCGGCACCAGGAAGCTTGAGTCTTCGGGCCAGCCGTACGCGGCTTTGGTCAGGCGGATTTCTTCATCGCCCAAAGGCTCGCCATGGGCCGACGCGGTGTTGTGCTTGTGGGGCGAGCCATAGCCAATCACGCTGTCGACCACGATCAGCGTCGGTGCCCCAGTGTTTTTCTGGAAGGTGCTAAGCGCGTCGCTCAAAGCCAGCAGGTTGTTCGCATCGGTGACGTGCAAGGTGTGCCAGCCATAGGCCTGGAAGCGCTTGATCACGTCTTCGCTGAAGGCCAGTTCAGTGTGGCCTTCAATGCTGATGGTGTTGTTGTCGTAGATCCAGCACAGGTTCTCCAGCTTCAAGTGCCCGGCGATGGACGCGGCTTCGCTGCTGATGCCTTCCATCATGTCGCCGTCGCCGCACAGGGTGTAGACGTTGTAGTCGAACAGCATCTGGTCGTCACGGTTGAAACGCTTGGCCAGCCAACGCTCGGCCATGGCCATGCCGACGCTGTTGGCGCACCCCTGGCCGAGTGGGCCGGTGGTGGTTTCTACGCCGGTGGTCATGCGGTATTCGGGGTGGCCGGGAGTTTTGGAGCTCATCTGCCGGAACTGCTTGATGTCGTCCAGGCTGATGGCCGGTTGGCCGGAGCGCTTGCCGTGGGCATCAATCTCCACCACGCCGGCCAGGTGCAGCAGCGAATACAACAGCATCGAGGCGTGGCCCACGGACAATACAAAACGGTCACGGTTAGGCCAGTCGGGGTGCTCGGGGTGATAACGCAGGAAGCGGCTCCACAAGGTGTAACCGACGGGCGCCAGGCCCATGGGCGTGCCGGGGTGGCCGGAGTTGGCCTTTTGCACAGCGTCCATGGCGAGGGTACGAATGGTGTTGATGCACTGGGTGTCGACAGCGTTGGCAGCGTGATTCATGGAACCTGTTCTCCATCGGGTGACGATCTACAGTGGAGGGCAGCGTGCGCCAAAGGTTTTATGAAATCGTCTGCCCCGCGACGAACGGGGACGCAAACGCGACAGGTTGATCTCAAACATGACAAGAGCCCGCCGGATGGGCTAGCTTCAAGGGGCATTCAGTCAATGATCAACTTGCGGAGGTACTCCATGCCAGTGAAACACGACCTGTATCAGGACCTGACTTTCACCAGGGAAGACATTCAACAGCGCAGGGCGGGCGACAATTACCTGGATTCGCTGCTCCACCAATATGACAGCGCCGACAAGGAGGTGCTGGAGCTTGAGTCCGCAAGTGGCGGTGACGAGGAGCTGGAGAAATTGAAGAAGAAACGCCTGTTGATCAAAGACAAGATCGTCGAGCAGTTGGAGAAAGCCGCGGCCAAGTAAAATATTTGTTCAGAATTGCCTGAAAGACAGCGACCCCGTCGCTGCCTATCATGCCAACCGTTCGCCCGGCACTGGGGCTCTTAGACGGCGCATGGAATGCGCTGTGGCCGGGCGAACTCTCTCTTTCAAGCCAGCAGCGCGCGGGTGCATTCGTCAATCGAGCGCTGCTGGGT
This sequence comes from Pseudomonas sp. W2I6, assembly GCF_030815935.1. Classification (NCBI taxonomy): domain Bacteria; kingdom Pseudomonadati; phylum Pseudomonadota; class Gammaproteobacteria; order Pseudomonadales; family Pseudomonadaceae; genus Pseudomonas; species Pseudomonas sp. W2I6. Next base: position 1,918,169 of record NZ_JAUSXJ010000001.1, read on the forward strand.
TTCACCGTACAACTTCAACTCGTCGATAGTCTGGCGGCCCAGGGCCTTTTCAAACTCGGCCTGGTTGGAGTTGGCCGCGTAGTGACTCTGCGCCGCATCCCCCAAATTCGACTGGAAAATCCCCGCCGCACTCACCGGCAGAAAATCTTCGTACACCAACGGCTCCACGTCCACGTGGCCGGCGGCGATCAGTTCGTCCAGGGTTTTAAACTTGTCCTGGGCGGCCAAGCCTTTCTCGGTCACGAAGTAGCGGAAGTACGCCAGCTCCTGCTCACGCATCTGCTGGTGATTATCGGGAAACGCCTGGAAGTGCTGCTCCATCAATTCGGTGTAGCGCCCGGCATTGGCCTCATTCGGAAACGCGCCCAATTCATCCCGTGCGGCATTCAGCAGTTGGTCATACAGCGCACGGCCCTTGGGGGTCAGCGCCACGCCGCGTTGTTCGATCTCGCCGAAGCGCGCGCTGTGGCTGCCCTTGGCATCGGTAAAGGCAATGGCTTCATCCAGGGCCTTGAAGCTGGTCTGGCGCAGCAAAATCGGACACTGGCGGCGCGGCGGACCCTCGATCACCGCCTTGGGGGTGATGCCTTTGCCGGGCATTGCGGCCTGCACCTGGTCAATGTCCAGGGTGCGCGGTGTCAGGTGGTTGATGTGCGGGCCCTTGAAGGCGACCACGTCGGCGATCAGCCGGTGCTGGTCGCTCAGTTGCTGGTATTGCGCGGCCGTGACGGTGGCGGTGTGGTGCCAGCGGAAGGTTTCCAGGGCTTGCTGGATAAACTCTTCGGCATGGGCGGCGTCGAGGCCGCCGTCGGCTTCGGCTTGTTGGATCAACTCAAGGGCGCGTGGGGTGAAGATCGAGCGCTTGGCCAGGGCTGACTGGGCGAAGGCCCGCAGTTCCGGGTTTTCGATCAGCTCCAGGCGCAGCAGCGAAGTGAACACCCGGAAGGGGCTGGTTTGCAGGGCGCTTTCATGCACGGCGCGAAAGGCGGTGGAATGCACCGGCACCCCGGCAGGCGTGAGGTCGTAATAGCCCACCGGCTGCATGCCCATCACCGCAAACAGGCGGCTGATGGTCGCCAGTTCTTCAGCGGTGCCCAGGCGGATGGCGCCGTGGCGCTCCCTGTCCAGGCGCTGGATTTCCCCGGTGCGTTGCAGTTGATGAGCCAGCGCGGTGTCGGTTTCCAGCACCCGGGAATTGGTCTCGGCCACCAGTTCCATCAGTGCGCCATACAGCGGCACTTCATCGCGGTACATGTCAGACATGGCCTTGGAGAAGCCTTTGCGAATCTCGTCAGGGCTGACTGGGCGGGCGGCGGGCATAGAAAAATTCCTGGCGGCTATAGAGAGGAAAAGCACGGATGCCTGATTTTGTTGGGCCCGTCGGCGCCTTGCAAACGAAGATTCCTCTGGACTTCATTCTGCAAATGAATGAGCTGGATGACGCCAGCTTCACGTGCATCTCACCGTCGAAGGGCTCTACACTGGCCGTCACCTCTGAACGCGACGGAAGACTCGATGACGGCACAGCCTGCGACGAACATTCTGGAAACGATTGAAGGCCAGCGCCTGGCCAAGCCTGACGGCGAGCGCTGGCGTGACTGGGGCCCCTACCTGAGCGAGCGGCAATGGGGCACGGTGCGCGAAGACTACAGCGCCGACGGCGATGCCTGGCGCTACTTCCCCCACGAACATGCCCGCAGCCGCGCCTACCGCTGGGGCGAGGATGGCCTGGCGGGCTTCAGCGACAAGGCCCAGCGCTGGTGCCTGGGCCTGGCGCTGTGGAACGAGCGCGACGCGATCATCAAGGAGCGCCTGTTCGGCCTGAACAACGCCGAGGGCAACCACGGCGAAGACGTCAAGGAACTGTATTTTTTCGTCGATGGCGTGCCGAGCCATGCCTACATGCGCATGCTCTACAAATATCCCCACGCGGCCTTTCCCTACGACGACCTGATCACCGAGAACGCCCGCCGTGGCCTTGGAGATGCCGAATACGAAATCCTTGATACCGGGGTTTTCGAAGACAACCGCTATTGCGATGTCACCGTCGAATACGCCAAGCACCAGCCCGATGATGTGTTCATGCGCATTACCGTGCACAACCGTTCGGACCAATCCACACGCCTGCAGGTGTTGCCGCACCTGTGGGCGCGCAACGACTGGAGTTGGACCCACGATGCCCCCAGGCCCGAGTTGCGCCTGGAGGGCGAACAGGTGGTGGCGCGGCACCATGAGCTGTTCGATCGCCACCTCAGTGCCTGGGGCCAGGACGGGGTGGAATGGCTGTTCTGCGAGAACGAAACCAACTACCCCAGGCTGGACGGGCAACCGGCGCCGGGGCCGTTCAAGGACGGGATCAACGACTATGTGACCACGGGGGCGCAAGCAGCGATTCGCCGGGATGCGGGTACCAAGGTGGCTGCGCGTTTCATCCTCGAGCTGGCGGGCCAGGAAAGCAAAACCCTGTACCTGCGCTTCGCCCCGGTGGAGGCGCCGTGGATCAATGCGCGCAAGCTGTTCGAAGAACGCCGTCAGGAGACCGATGATTTCTATGCGGCGCTGCAACAGGGCATCGCCGATGAAGACGCACGCAATGTGCAGCGCCAGGCCCTGGCCGGGTTGCTGTGGTCCAAACAGCTGTACTACTTCGACGTGAATCAATGGCTCGACGGCGACCCGGCCCAGCCCGCGCCGCCGCCCGAGCGTTTGCATATCCGCAATACCCATTGGCGGCACTTGTCGAATTTCGACATTCTCTCGATGCCCGACACTTGGGAATATCCGTGGTATGCCTCCTGGGACCAGGGGTTCCAGGCGGTGGCCGTTGCCCTGATCGACCCCGGTTATGCCAAGCAGCAACTGTTGCTGTTGGTGAAAGACCGCTTCATGCACCCCAACGGTCAGTTGCCGGCCTACGAGTGGCGTTTCGACGACGCCAACCCGCCGGTGCATGCCTGGGCCAGTTGGCGGGTGTATCAGCAGGACAAGGCGCTGAATGGCGTGGGCGACATGGATTTCCTCGAGCGGATCTTCCACAAGCTGCTGCTGAATTTCTCGTGGTGGGTTAACCGCAAGGACGCCGAGGGCCGCAACCTGTTCCAGGGCGGGTTTCTCGGGCTGGACAACATTGCGCTGTTTGATCGCTCGGCTGATTTGCCGCCGGGTTATCAGTTGGACCAGGCGGACGGCACAGCGTGGGTTGCGGCGTACGCGCTGGACCTGATGCGTATCGGCCTGGAATTGGCCAAACGCAACGTGGTGTATGTGGATATCGCGGTGAAGTTCTTTGAGCACTTCCTGTACATCGCCGGGGCGATCAACCGCGTCGACAATGGCGCCGAAGGCTTGTGGGATGAGCAGGACCAGTTTTTCTATGACGTGCTGCATCGGCCTGGCGGTGAAAGCGAACCGGTGCGCCTGCGCTCCATCGTCGGCCTGATGCCGCTGTTTGCGGTGCTGGTGCTGGAGCAGCGCGAGCATGAAGGGCTGGAGGGGTTGCGCGAGCGATTGCTGGGTTTTATGAAGCATCGGCCGGACCTGGCCAAGCTGGTGTCGCGCTGGAACGAGCCGGGGCAGGGTAATCGCCTGCTGCTGGCGCTGTTGCGGGGGGAGCGGACCAAGGATTTGCTGCGGCGGATGCTGGATGAGTCGGAGTTTCTCTCCACCTTTGGGGTGCGTTCACTCTCGAAAGCGTTCGCCGAGGAACCGCTGGCGCTGAAGATGAATGGCAATACCCTGTGTGCCCGCTATGAACCGGCGGAGTCCGATTCGCGGCTGTACGGCGGTAACTCCAACTGGCGTGGGCCCTTGTGGATGCCGGTCAACTACATGCTGATTGAGTCGCTGCGGGAGTTTCATCGGTACTACGCGGATAATTTCTCGGTGGAGTATCCGGCGGGGAGTGGGTATCTGGCGTCGCTGGAGGAGGTTGCCGATGGGCTCAGCCAGCGTTTGACGCGATTGTTTCTGAGGGATGAGAACGGTTCGAGGCCGTCGATGGTCGGGTATGCGCAGTTGGAGGCGGATCCGGCCAGTCGCGATCTGGTGTTGTTTCATGAGTACTTTCATGGCGAGACGGGGCGGGGGTTGGGGGCTTCGCATCAGACGGGGTGGAGTGCGTTGGTGGCGCTGTTGTTGCAGCCAAAAACCTGAAAACAGCACAATCAAAATGTGGGAGCGGGCTTGCTCGCGAAAGCGGTGGGTCAGCCAACAAATCCTGCGCTGATACACCGCTTTCGCGAGCAAGCCCGCTCCCACACGGGTCTTGCCAGGGTTGCCCTGATCAGGCCGGGAACAGCTCGCTCAATTTCATGGCCAGCATCATGTCGCCTTCAGTGCGCAGTTTGCCGCCCATGAATGCCTGCATGCCGTCGGTTTCGCCGCTGACGATGCCTTTCATGGTGTCGCCGTCCATCACCAGGGTGACTTGGGCGTCCGGGTTTTCACCTTCCAGCAGTTCGCAGGTGTTGTTTTTCACGACCAGCGAGAAGTTCTGGGTGTCGTCGATACGGAAACCGAACACCAGGTCCAGGCCGTCGGCAGCGGCTGGGTTGAACTTGGCTTTCATTGCTTCTACGGCTTTAGCTACGTCAGTCATGGTTTCGATCCTTTTATGGTGAGTCCAGTGACCTTGGGGTCACGGTTGGCCGCAATTCATCGGAAAGTGATGAGCTGCGGCGCCTTCAACAGTTGCAAGTGGGTATGGCTGTTGAAGGAAGCCAGTGCCACCTCGCGACCACGGAATTTCAGCTGGTTGAGCGAGGTGTTAACAATTTGCCAGTTCAGTTCAAAGGCCTGTGCAGCAGGCATTCGGGTAATCAGGTGGAGCAGGGCCGTGATGGTGCCGCCGGAGGTGAACACGGCGATCTTGTCACGGTTGTCGGCGGCTTCGAGGAGGCGTTGCAGGCCACCCTGGACACGTTCGACAAATCCCAGCCAGCTTTCCAGGCCCGGCGGGTCGTAGGTGCCGGCCAGCCAGCGTTCGATGATCAGGGAAAAGATGCGCTGGAATTCGCCACGGTTTTGCGCGGCGTTGCGCAGGATATGCAGGGCTTCGGGTTCGCTGTGCAGCAGGTCCGGGAGCAGGGCGCGGATGATCGCCTCGGCGTCGAACTCGTTGAACGCGCTGTCGATTTCCAGCGTGGGTACCGGCAGGCCGAGGGCGCTGTATTGTTCGAAGGCGGCGTTGGCGGTGTGCTGCTGGCGGCGCAGGTCGCCTGACAGGCAGCGGTCGAAGCTCAGGCCCAGTTCCGCCAGGTGGCGGCCAAGCACTTGCGCCTGTTGCACACCGATGGGCGACAGCACGTCGTAGTCGTCTGCACCGAAGGAGGCCTGGCCATGTCGAATCAGGTAGATGCTGCCCACGTCCGTTTTCCCGGTACGTTGAAAGTCTGGCGAGGTTATGAGGATGCCGGGAAGCTGTCAATGAAAAAACATACGCTTGTTTTAAAAGGTCGTTAGAGGCCCGCTGCTGGCGGTTTGATCACTGGCCCCATGGCGGTGGCGTCGGTATGCTTGGGCAATCCGCGCCTGGCGCACTGCACTTGTAAGGAGTCACATGGATTTTCTGGCCGAGTACGCTACTTTCCTGGCTAAAACCGTCACCCTGGTCGTCGCCATCCTGGTGGTGCTGATCAGTTTCGCCGCACTGCGCAGCAAAGGCCGCCGCAAAGCTGCCGGCCAGTTGCAGGTCAGCAAGCTCAATGACTTCTACAAGGGTTTGCGTGAGCGCCTGGAGCAGACCCTGCTCGACAAGGACCAGCTCAAGGCCCTGCGCAAGTCTGAAGGCAAGGCCGAAAAGAAGAAGGGCAAGAAGAAGCCAGAAGCCAAGCCACGGGTGTTCGTGCTGGATTTCGACGGCGACATCAAGGCCTCGGCCACTGAAAGCCTGCGCCATGAAATCACGGCACTGCTGAGCCTGGCCACACCCAAGGACGAAGTGGTGCTGCGCCTTGAAAGCGGCGGCGGCATGGTTCACAGCTACGGCCTGGCGTCGTCGCAACTGGCGCGTATCCGCGAGGCGGGCGTGCCGTTGACCGTGTGCATCGACAAGGTCGCGGCCAGCGGCGGCTACATGATGGCGTGCATCGGCGAGAAGATCATCAGCGCACCGTTTGCCATCCTTGGCTCGATTGGCGTGGTGGCGCAGTTGCCCAACGTCAACCGCCTGCTGAAGAAGCACGACATCGACTTCGAAGTGCTGACCGCCGGTGAATACAAACGCACCCTGACCGTGTTTGGCGAAAACACCGAGAAGGGCCGCGAGAAGTTCCAGGAAGACCTGGACATCACCCATCAACTGTTCAAGAACTTCGTGTCGCGCTACCGCCCGCAGCTGGCGATTGATGATGTGGCCACCGGCGAAGTCTGGCTGGGTGTCGCGGCGCTGGACAAGCAACTGGTGGACCAGCTGCAAACCAGCGACGAATACCTGGCGACCAAGGCCAAGACCGCCGAGGTGTTCCACCTGCACTATGCCGAGCGTAAAAGCCTGCAAGAGCGGGTGGGCCTGGCGGCCAGCGGTTCGGTTGACCGGGTGCTGCTGACCTGGTGGAGTCGGCTGACCCAGCAGCGTTTCTGGTAACAATTCCAGCTGACGTTCGAAGATCAAAATGTGGGAGCGGCGGTGCGACGATTCGACTTGCTCGCGAAGGCGGTGTGTCAGTCAATACATCTGTGACTGACACACCGCCTTCGCGAGCAAGCCCGCTCCCACATTGGTTTTGTGTTGGTCACATTACCGAGCTAGTAGTGAGGCCTGAGGCACCGCCGGTATGGGGTGCCGCATCAACGATCCCACTACCAACGCCCCCAGCAAACCCAACAACCCCGCCACCCACAGCACCACGCTGAACCCGCCGACGAACGCCTGCCGCGCCAGTGGCTGCACCGTGTCCCGTGCTGACTCGGGCAGCAACGCCATGGCCGCCGGCATATCGCCAGCCACTACCCGTGAAGCAATCCCTGCCGCCTGTTCCTGCCACTGGGAGTCGATGCTCGTGTGCAGCAACTGTTCGCTATGGCTGCTCAACAACGCCCCATACACCCCGATCGCCAACATGATCGCGCTGAAGCGCATGGTGGTGCTCATGCCCGACGCCATCCCCGCGCGGTCCCGTGGCACGCAGGCCATGATGTTTTTCTGCGTATCGCCATTGAGCAATCCCGCGCCGGCCCCCGTGACGGCAATCGCCAGGGCGAACGGCAGATAGCCGCCGATATTGACCGCCCAGGCACTCAGCAGGTTGCCGCACCCCACCAACGCCAGCCCCGTCGCCATCATCGTTGCCGGGGCAAAACGGCTAGCCAGTCGGGCGCCTATCCGCGGACAAATCAACATGGTCAAGGCAAATGGCAACATGCCCAGCCCGGAGGCAATCGCGGAGAAGCCCAGGCCGTTTTGCAGGTAGAACGGCAGCAGCGTCATCATCACCTGGGCACAGCCGGCGTAGGCGAACATCCCCAGCAGTGCGCCGATAAAGCGCGGGTGCCTGAACAGTTGCAGGTCGACCATGGGCCGCTGTTGCAGGCGTTCGGCGAGTACAAAAACACCCAGCAACGCAGCGCCTCCCAGCAGCCGCGCGTAAGTCAGCGGGTTGTCCCAGCCGATACGGTTGGCTTCGATCAAACCCCAGATCAGGCACAGCAGGCTGGCACTGAAACTCAGGCTGCCCCAAGGGTCGAGCCTTGCAGCCTGGGCATCGCGGGATTCCGGAATCGCGCGCAGCACCAGTCCCATCAGCACCAGGCCGACCGGCAAATTCAGATAGAAAATCCAGCGCCAGCCCAGGTATTGGGTAATCAACCCGCCGAGGGTCGGCGCGGCGGTCATCGCCACGCCCATGCACGCGCCCCAGAAGGCCCAGGCCTTGGCGCGTTCCACTTCGTCATGGAAGGTATGGCCGATGGAGGCCAGGGCCGAGGTCAGCAGCAGCGCTGCGCCGACACCTTTGACGGCGCGAGCGATATCCAGGAACAACGCATTCGGCGCCGCACCGCAGCCGAGGGAGGCGAGGATGAAAATACCCAGGCCCCAGACCAGGGTCTTCTTGCGGCCAAAGCGGTCGGCAATGCTTCCGGCCGGCAATAACAGGGCGGCGAAGGCCAGCATATAAGCGCTGACCACCCATTCGATATCGGCAAAATTCGCCCCCAGGTCCCGGGCGATGCTCGGCAGGGTCACGGCGACGATATTGGTGTCGAGCACGATCAGCGAACAGACCCCGGAGGCGGTCAGCAGCGTCAGGCGCGGGCTGACCTTGCTCATGGCTGCACCGAAGCCACCGCCGCGAGGGCGATCTCGTCATCGTGGGCCGGAGTATCTGCGCTGATGCCGATGGCGCCTACTACCCGGCCTTCAAGGATGATTGGCTGGGCGCCCTTCATCATCAACAGGCCGGCGGTGATGGCTGCCGGGCGGCCGTTGTTGATGGCGTTTTCCAGGTCCCCGGACGGCCGCTTGAAGAGCGCTGAAGTGCGCGCCTTGCCCTGGGCCAGCTCGATACCGGCCACCACGGGAGCGCCATCCATGCGCAGCGTCAGGATCGGCCAGCCACCGTCATCGACGATGGCCACGGCGCAGGGCCAGCCCTTGTCGGCGGCGACCTTGCGCGCGTGTGCGGCGATCTGCTGGGCCGCTGCCAGGCTCAGGATTGCCTTGTGGGCAATGCTTGCCGGGGCTTCTGCGGCCAGCGCTGCAGGCACGGTGCAAAGACCGGCAAGCACCAGGACCAATGATTTGACGAACATGGGAAAGCCTCTCTACTGTGAACGTACCGCGAGCTTATCCCCGGCAGGTGGCGTCCTTGTTAGGCGCCATACAGAACTTCATTACCTTTGAGCTAATCCTGTGATGGAAATACGTCATTTCCGCTACTTCCTGGCGGTTGCCCGGCAACGCAATTTCACCCGTGCTGCCGAACAGCTGGGTATCGCGCCGCCGACCCTGAGCCGGCAGATCCAGGACATGGAAACCACCCTCGGTACGCGCTTGTTTATCCGCCGCCAGCGCGAGGTCAGCCTGACCGAGGCGGGCGCGGCCTTGCTGATCGAGGCAGAGGCCACCGTGCGCCAGTTCGAGTTTGCCCAACGCAATGCCCAGCGCGCCGGGCGTGGCGAGATCGGTCATATCGAACTGGGTTATGTGGCGTCGGCGGTGTATTCGGGGTTGTTGCAGCGTCAGGTGCAGTCGTTCTGCGCGGACTGCCCGGACGTGAGCCTCAGCGTGCGCGAGAGTCCCATGGCGGCGTTGCCGGGGCTGGTGGCGGAGGGGCGTTTCGACATTGGCTACATTCGTTCGCCGATGACCTTGCCTGACGGAGTCGAAGCGGTGCGGTTGAGCAGTGAAGGGTTTGTACTGGCGTTGCCCCAGGATTCGTGGCTGCTGGGGTTGAAGGCAATCAGTTGCGAGCACCTGCAGAACGAGACGTTTATCTTGCCCGAGCAGATCAGCGGCACGCTGCACGTGGCAGCGCAGGGTGGTTATGCGCCGCGACTGGGGCCGCAGCCGGGTGGGTTGGTGGCGGTGATTGCGTTGGTGTCACTGGGGCAGGGCGTGGCGGTGGTGCCGGAGTCGGTGGTGGGGCATGTGAGCTTGCCGAATGTCGTGTACCGCAGCATTGAAGGCAGCGAGGCGTCGTCCTGGTTGTCGCTGATTTACCGGCGCTTTGAAAAGGCGCCGGCGGTGGCGCGGTATATCGAGCAGGTCAAACTGAGTGCGGCTGGTTTTGGTGATAAAAGTTAAGCCGGGTCGCGGCCATCGCAGGCAAGCCAGCTCCCACAGTTGACCGAGTTGCCTGGGTGTACGCGGTCAACTGTGGGAGCTGGCTTGCCTGCGATGAGGCCTGACCAGGCGCTACACCAACCGCGGTTGAACCGAATCCGCCAATCGCGTCAGTATCAAGCAGCACGATACCGCCCCGGCATCCAGCACGCCCAGTGAGCGCTCGCCCAGGCGGCTGGCACGGCCAATCTTCGCCACCAGATCCCTGGTGGAATCCCGCCCCCGCGAAGCAGCACTTTTCATCGCCTCCAGCGCATCGCTGAATGACGCTCCTGACCCATGGGCCTGTTCAAACGCCTCCACCGCCGGAATCAAGGTGTCCATCAAACACTTGTCACCCACGCCGGCTTCGGTGATGTCCTGCAACGAGGTCAGCCCGCCCCGCAGCAAATGGGCAAAGGTCGCCGCGTCAATCTGTTCGCTGCCGCGCACCTCATCCGCCATGCCGATAAACAGGCTGCCATACAGCGGCCCCATGGAGCCGCCGATGCCTTCCATCAGGCTCAGTGTCAACTCATCCAGGGCTTCGGCCAGGGTCAGCTGGCGGCCTTCAATCGTGCGCCCGCAATGGGCGAACCCCTTGGCCATGTTGATGCCGTGGTCGCCATCGCCAATGGCGCCGTCGACTTCGCTCAGGTATTCGCGGTTGGCAACGATCACGCTCACCAGGTCGGCGACGATGGCGCTGCCGTCGTGGGTGGAGAAATGCTGGCTCATGGTTATTCCGCCTGGGTCATGCCGATGGAGCGGCAGGGTTGGTCGATCAGGGTTTTCAGCTCGGCGTCCAGGCCCAGCAAGGTCAAAGTCACGCCCATCATTTCCAGGGAGGTGAAGTAGTTGCCCACGTAGCAGCGGTGAATCTTCAAGCCCCTGGCTTGCAGCTGACGTTCAACCTCGGCGTAGAAAATGTAAAGTTCCATCACCGGCGTCGCACCCAGGCCCGAGACCAGCACCACCACGCTGTCGTCCTGGCTGAAGTCGCGGTCGGCGAGGATCGGTGCGAGCATGCGGGCCGCCATGGCCTCGGCGGATTCGATCGGGATGACTTCAATGCCCGGCTCGCCGTGATGGCCGATGCCCAATTCCATCTGCCCGTCGGGAATCTGGAAGTTCGGCTTGCCCACCGCTGCGATGGTGCAGGGCGTGAGGCCGATGCCGATGGAGCGGCAGTTGTCGACTGCCTTCTGGGCAACACGAATCACCCCGTCCAGGTCGTAATGCTGGGCCGCGGCTGCACCGCCGACCTTCCACATGAAGATCTCGCCTGCCACACCGCGACGCTTGGCGATGTCGGCCTTGGGCGCCGAGGCCACGTCGTCGTTGGCGACCACGGTGCGGATGCGCATGTCCTTGCTGGCGGCCATCTTCATCGCCAGCTTCACGTTCATGTTGTCGCCGGCATAGTTGCCGTACAGGCACGCCACGCCGGCGCCGTGGTCGGCGGCACGGAAGGCGTCGAAGAAGCTTTTGGCGGTGGGCGAGGAGAAGATTTCGCCGACGGCCACGGCGTCCACCAGGCCCGGGCCGACATAGCCGAGGAAGGCCGGTTCATGGCCGGAGCCGCCGCCGGTCACGATGCCCACGCGGCCCTGTGGTGACGGCTTGGCCTTGCCGATCACCCGGGGATTGGTTTCGTATTGGCGCAGCTCGGGGTGCGCGACCAGAATACCCCGCAGCATGTCCTCGACCACCTGGTCGGGATCGTTTATCACTCGATTCATAACGCGGTTTCCTGTGTTCTTGTTCTTGGTGTGGGAGCCAGCTCCCACAAAGAGCCCGGCGCCCGCAGGGTTTTGTGTTATTGGGCCAATCAGGGTTCCAGGACGACTTTAAGCGACTTGTCCCCGCGCTCCATCACCGCAAACGCTTCCTTGAAGTCCGCCAGGGCAAACTTGTGGGTCACCACGTCGCGCATGTCGATCTTGCGGTTGCCGATAAAGTCGATGGCGCGCGGGTACATGTAGGGGCCGAGGTGCGAGCCCAGCACGTCCAGTTCCTTGCGGTCACCGATGATTGACCAGTCCACCGTGGCCTCGTCGTTGAACACGCTGAATTCCACGAAGCGCCCCAGCTTGCGCAGCATCGCCAGGCCCTGGTTCACCGCCTTGTGGTGCCCGGTGGCTTCGATGTAAATGTCGCAACCGTAGCCGTCGGTGATCTCGCGAATCTTCGCCATCACGTCGACTTCAGCCGGGTTCCACACTTCATCCGCACCCATGCGCAGGGCGAGGGCAGCGCGTTCGGGTTTCATGTCGAGCACGATGAGTTTTTTCGGGTTGCGCATGCGCACCGCACCGATGATCCCCAGGCCCAGGGTGCCGGCGCCGGCCACCACCACGATGTCGTCGAAATCCACATTCGCCCGTTCCGCCGCGTGCAGCGAGCAGGCCAGGGGTTCGATCAGGATGGCTTCGTCCGGGGCAATCGAGTCCGGTACTTTGTGGATGATGCCTTCCTTGGTGAAGATCATGTACTGGGCCATGGCGCCCTGGACGTTGTTCTGGAAGCCGTACAAGTCGTGTTTCTGGCACATCCAGTACTGGCCGTGGTTGCAGAAGCGGCAGCCCCAGCACGGCACGATCTGTTCGGAAATCACCCGGTCGCCGACCTTCACCCCGCGCTTTTCCGCGCCAGGGCCGAGGGCGACCACGCGGCAGACAAACTCATGGCCGGGAATCATTGGTGGCTTCACGTAGCGCGGCTGCTCGGCGTCGCCCCAGAACGAGGGCGCGCCGCGGTAGGTCTTGATGTCGCCCATGCAGATGCCGCACAGCTCGACCTTGGTGAGGATCTCGTCGGGGCCGGGCGTCGGCACATCGACGGTCTCCAGGCGATAGTCTTCGGGGCCGTGACAGACCACGGCCTGCATGGTTTTCGGAATGACGGGGGACAGTTGTTCGGCAGTGCGTACGGTAACGGTAGACATGACGATAAACCTCACGACAAAAGATCAATTACTGGATGCTGTAGCCACCGTCGATCACCACGTTTTCCCCGGTGATCATCTGTGCGGCGTCGCTGAGCAGGTACAACGCCAGCCCGGCGATTTCTTCCGGCTGGGCAAAGCGGCCCGCCGGGATCTGCAATTTGGCCCGTTCCCCCAGCTCGCCGGCCCAGGCCTTTTTGCCGAGGGCGGTTTCGACGATGGTCGGGGAGATGGCGTTGACGTTGATATGCGGCGCCCATTCCATGGCGAGCACCTTGGTCATGCCGACCACGGCGGCCTTGCTGGCGCAGTAGGCGACGTGACGGTCCAGGCCGATCACCGCCGCTTGGGAGGCGAGGTTGACGATGCGCCCGCTGCCCTGGGCCAGCATGTACCTGGCGCAGGCCTGGGCCACGAAGAAACTGGCCTTGAGGTTGATGTCGAGAGTGGTGTCCCAGGCGTTTTCGCTGACGTCCAGGGCCTTGTCCAGCAGGGCGACGCCGGCGCTGTTGATCAGGTAATCCAAGCGTTTGAAGTGATCGAATACGTAATCGACGGTGCTGTGCACCTGGTCGAGTTGGCGCAGGTCCACGGCGATGCCGATGTTCCCGGCGCCGAGGCTGGCGGCGACTTCGACCACGGCCGGGTCGCGGTCCAGCAGGGCCACCCGCGCGCCGCGTTCCACCAGCAGGCTGGCACAAGCCAGACCGATCCCGGCGGCCCCGCCGGTGATCACGGCGCAGCGGCCGGTGAGGTCGAAGGCTTGATTCCAGAATCCAGACATGAACATGACTCCATTTTTCAGATCGGTGGAGATCCAATGTGGGAGCGGGCTTGCTCGCGAAAGCGGTGTATCAGGTGGCACATCTGTTGAATGATCCACCGCTTTCGCGAGCAAGCCCGCTCCCACACTTGACCGGGTTTCAAGTCAAAACTTACTTCGTACCGCTCACCTGCTGATACAGCGCATCCGCATTCGCATTGGTCACCGGCACCCACGGCAGGATGTAGTTCCTGGCGGTGCCGTCACCCCATTTCACGTCCTTGCCATAACGTTCCCAGATCACCGACTGCGGCTTGTAATCCTTGCCGGCCAGCGCCCGCAGCGCCACATCCAGCGCGCCTTGGGACTGGGCCTGGGCGTCCTGCAGGAAGGTGGTCACTTCATCTTTCTTCGCCGCCTGGATCGCATCCGGCATGCCGTCGATGGACGTCACCGGCACATCCTTGGACGTCAGCCCATGGGACTTCAACGCCTGCACCGCGCCGAGGGCCATGTCGTCGTTCTGCGCGATCACCCCGTTGATGCCCTTGGGGTGTGCGTTCAGCCAGTCTTCGGTCAGGGCCAGGGCCTGTGCGCGGTCCCAGTTGGCGGTTTTCTTCTCGATGATCTTGATGTCCGGGTGCTTGCCCAGTACTTCCATCTCGCCCTTTTCGCGGTCGATCTGCGCCGACTGGCCAATCGGGCCCTGGATGATCACCACGTTGCCGCGGCCCTTGAGTTTGTCGACCATGGCCTGGGCCTGCAGGCGACCGCCTTCCACGTCATCGTTGCCAACATAAGGCACGTTGGCGTCCGCCACCTTGGTGTTGGAGGCGATCACCACCACGTCATTGCTCATGGCGGCCTTCACGGTGCCGACGCCGGCCTTGGTGTCGATCGGCACAAACAGGATCGCGTCGTAGTGCTGGGTCACCATGTTTTCAATCTGGTTGTTCTGGGTCAGTGCGTCATAGTTGCCGTCGAACACGGTCAACTGCACGGTGCCGTCCTTGACTGCGGGGTGTTCCTTCAGCTCGCGCACCCAGTTCTGCATGAACTGGCCCTTGAGCCCGTACACGGCGGCGCCGATCTTGTAGGTCTTGCCATCGGCGGCCAGGGTGACACTGCTGGCGAGCAGGGAGAGTGCCGCGACGGCGGCCAAAGTCGTACCAGGTTTCATGAGAGAACTCCGTTATTGTTGTAGTGGTAGTTTTCAGAACTAGCGTTTCTTCTTGCGCCACACGTCAATCAGCACTGCGAACACGATGATCAGGCCCTTGGCGACCTGCTGGTAATAGGAGGACACGCCGAGCAGGTTCAGGCCGTTGTTGATCACGCCGATCAGCAATGCGCCAAACAGCGTGCCGACAATCGTGCCGGTACCGCCCGACAGGCTGGTGCCGCCGATTACCACGGCGGCAATCGCATCCAGCTCATACGAGGTGCCGGCCTGGGGCAGGGCAGAGGTGGTGCGCGCCGACAGCACCACACCGGCCAGCCCGGCGAGCAGGCCCGAGACCACGTACACCGAAAACATCACCTTGCGCACGCCGATCCCGGAGGTGCGCGCGCTCTTCTCGTTGCCACCCACCGCGTACACATAGCGGCCGTAGGTGGTGTAGCGCAGCACCATCCAGAAGATCAGCGCGACCACGGCGAAGATCACGATCGGCACACCGATCGGGCCGATCTTGCCAATACCCAGCGCCAGGTAGGCGTCGGGCAGGTCAGTGATCGGGCTGCCGTCGTTCAAGATGAAGGTCATGCCCCGGGCAATACTCAGCATGCCCAAGGTCGCGACAAAGGGCGGGATCGACAGGTTGGCGACCATAAAGCCGTTCACCACCCCGAGCATCGCCCCGGCGAACATCCCGGCGCTGACCGCCGCCAGCACGCCATACCCTTGGGTCGCGACCATGGCACTGCACAACCCGGCAAACGCCAGGATCGAGCCCACCGACAGGTCGATGCCTTTGGTCAGGATCACGTAGGTCATGCCCACGGCGAGAATCCCGTTGATCGAGGTCTGGCGCAGGATGTCCATCCAGTTGCGCCAGGTCATGAAGTATTCGCTGGCGAAGGCCATCACCAGGCACAGCAGGATAAACACCAGCGGCAGGCCGAAGCGGTCGAGGGACAAGCGCAGGCGGCTGCGGGGCGCGGTCGTGACGGGGGCGGCTGCAGGTGTAGAAAGTGATTTGGCATTCATGAGGCAAGACTCAACAAGGCTTCCTGGGAAAGGGCGGTATCGCTGCTGATGGTCACCAGCCTTCCGCCTTTGAACACGGCAATACGGTCACTCAGGTGCAGCAATTCCGGGGCTTCGGACGACACCACAATCGCCGCGCCACCGGCGCGCACGAACTGGTCCAGCAGGTGATAGATCTCCTGCTTGGCACCTTCGTCGATGCCCCGGGTCGGCTCATCGCACAGCAGGCAGATCGGCTGGGTCGACAGGCATTTGGCGAGCACCACTTTTTGCTGGTTGCCACCGCTCATGGATTCCACCGGCAGGTCCAGGGAAGTGGTCTTGATCTGCAGGCGCTTGACCATGTCCTGGGCCAGTTGGTTTTCCTTGCGGGCATTGATCAGCGACCAGCTCGACAGCTGCTTGTACGCCGACAATGCGATGTTCGAGAGGATGCTGCCGCTGAGCACCAGGCCGCTGTCCTTGCGGTCTTCGGTGACCAGTGACATGCCGGCCTGGATCGTTGCCTTGGGCAGGCCGATGGGCATCGGTTTGCCTTGCAGGGTCACGCTGCCGGAGTCCGGCGTGGTGAGGCCGTAGATGCAGTTGAGGAATTCGCTGCGGCCCGAGCCCATCAGCCCGTAGATGCCGAGAATCTCGCCCTGGCGCAGTTGCAGGCTGATGTCCTGGAACTCGCCGGCGCGGCTCAGGCTGTCGACGTCCAGGCAGCATTCGGCGGCGCATTCGCGGCCGACCTTGTGGTCGATGCGGGTCAGTTCCTGGCCGACGATGCCGCGCACCAGGTGGGCGCGGTCGATATCGGCCATGCGCCCGGTCTCAACGAAGGCGCCGTCGCGAAAGATGCTGTAGTCGTCGGCAATCTGCGCCAGTTCACTGAGGCGGTGCGACACATAGATGATGCCGGCACCACGGGCGGTGAGGCGGCGGATGGCCTTGAACAGGGTTTCGGCCTCGCGCTCGCCGATGGCCGAGGTGGGCTCGTCCATGATCATCACCTGGCAGTCGTGGCTGAATGCCTTGGCGATCTCCACCAGCTGGATCTGCGCCACGCTCAGGCGATGCATGGGGCTGGTGGCGTCGACGTCGAACTCCAGGCCTTCCAGCAGTTCGCGAGTGCGCCGGTTGAGCTCCTTGCTGTCGACGATGCAGCCGGCGCGGCGCGGTTCGCGGCCCAGCCAGATGTTTTCGGCGACGGTCATGTAGGGGATGGGTTCCAGCTCCTGGGTGATCATCGCGATCCCCGCCGCGAGTGCTTCGCTGGGGCGGTTGAACTGGACGGGGGAGCCGTTGAGCAGGATGGTCCCGGCGTCACGCTGGGTGATGCCCATCAGGATGCTCAGGAAAGTCGATTTGCCTGCGCCATTGCCGCCGCACAGGGCGTGGACGCTGCCGGCCCGCAGAGAGAGGCGCCCCTCACGCAGGGCAGGAATCCCGGCGTAAGCCTTGGCGACGTGTTCAGCCTGGAGCAGTAATGGCGTGGCCATCGGCGTGTCCTCGTGCTGTGAATTCTTATTAGGTCGCACAGTCATGTTTCGCTGTGAGCATATGTGTATCAAATGAAATTCTGATCAGTCAATCTCTTTCACTGAAAAGTTGTAAATGGATGGATTTGCGCAAAGTGCGCCGGTTTAGAGGGCTTTGACTGGGAGGTCAGCTAAATCCTGCTTGACAGGGCGACTGGAATATCCGAGAAATGACTGAGATAAATTTCATCGAGTGATCATATGATCACTCTCCAGTACCCAAAACGGCAGCGGAGCCAAACGCCATGAACACACCTTTCCCGGTGGCTATCGGATGCGATGAAGCGGGTTATGAGCTCAAAGAGCTGTTGAAGCGCCATATCGAGGCGCTGGGTTACCCGGTGACGGACTTCGGCACCCATTCCACGGCGCCGGTGCTGTACCCGGACATTGCCCTGGCGGTGGCCACGGCGATCAATGCCGGCGAGCAACGCTTGGGCGTGCTGGTGTGCGGCACTGGCATCGGCATGGCCATCTCGGCCAACAAAGTCCTGGGGATTCGTGCGGCCCAGGCCCATGACACCTATTCGGCGGAGCGGGCACGCAAGAGCAACGATGCGCAGATCCTGTCCATCGGTGCACGGGTGATCGGCGCGGAACTGGCCAAGAGCATCGTCAAGTCGTTCCTGGAGTCGGAGTTCGAAGCCGCGCGTTCCGGGGCCAAGGTCGACCGCATCAACGCGATCGAGCGTGACGGGCATCAGTAGTGGACGGAACGGGGCAAGAGTCGGGAGAATGCGCCTTTGACACCGAAACGGAAGCCCGTGCCCATGAGTGACAGTACCCAGCGCATCGCCAGCGACATCGACCTGATGACCGAAGTGGCGATGCTCTATTACCTTGAGAACGTCACTCAGGAAGCCATCGCCAAGCGCTTCGACCTGTCCCGGGCAAAAGTCAGCCGCCTGCTCAAACGCGCACGGGATGAAGGGATTGTCGAGGTGCGGGTGTTGCAGCACCCGGCGATGAACAACGAGCTGGAACAGGCGCTGGTGGAGCGCTTCCAGCTGGACCGCGCGTTGATTGCGGTCGACCACAGCGACCCGGACACCCAGCGCTCGGCGGTGGCGAGCCTGGTGGCCAACTACCTGAACAAAACCCTCAGTGACGGCATGATCGTCGCGGTCGGCATGGGGGGCGTAACGTCGGTGCGGTGGCCGATAATGTGTTTTTGCCGGTGACCCGCAACTGTACGTTTGTGTGCGCCATTGGCGGTTCGCTCAAGGCGGGTGAATACATGAACCCCGACCATATTTGCCGGCGCCTGGCCCTGCGGTTTGGTGGCGAGAGTGAAAGCCTGTACGCCCCGGCGCTGGTGGCCAACCCGGAACTGCGTGGGGTGTTGATCAGCAACGATACGGTGCGTTCCACGCTTGACCGTGCCCGCCGTGCGGA
Organism: Pseudomonas sp. W2I6; assembly: GCF_030815935.1. Lineage (NCBI taxonomy): Bacteria > Pseudomonadati > Pseudomonadota > Gammaproteobacteria > Pseudomonadales > Pseudomonadaceae > Pseudomonas > Pseudomonas sp. W2I6. The sequence goes on from NZ_JAUSXJ010000001.1 coordinate 1,936,766, forward strand.
CATGGCGTTGATCGGCATCGGTGACATGAGTGAAAACAGCAACATGGTGCGCATGGGGTGGTTTTCGCCCCAGGAAATCGCCCAGGCGCGGTTGTCCGGCACCGTGGGGGACATGATGGGTTATGACTTCATCGACATTCATGGCCAGCCGGCGGTCAACGCGATTCAGGGGCGGGTGATCGGGTTGACGGTGCAGGAGCTGTTCCGGATTCCGGATGTGGTGGCGATTGCCAGTGAAAACACCAAGGCGGCGGCAACGCTGGGGGCGTTGCGTTCGGGAGTGATCAATACCCTGGCGACCACGGTGACCAATGCCCATACCATTCTGGCGCTGGATGACGCGACGCGTAAAAGCTGACACCGCCGATAGTTCAGGCCCTGAACATCACCTGTGGGAGCTGTCGAGCCTTGGCGAGGCTGCGATGGCATCACCGCGGTATGACTGGAGTACCGGGTTGTCTGCATCGCGGACAAGCCCGGCTCCCACAGTTGACTGCCTCAGGGTTTCCACACCTGCACATCCTGCGCATCCACCGCCTTGGGCAACAACCCCGCCTTGAAGAACGCATCCGCAATCTTCTGCTGTTCCCCCAACTGATCCAGCGTCACCGGCTGCACCTCATAACTGCGATGAGCATTGGCGGCCTCGACAGTCTCCACATCCAGGTTGCCCCACAACGGCCCCAGCACTTTCGCGGCATCACGCGGGTGGCTCTTCACCCACTCGCCAGCCTGGTGCAACTGCTCGTACACCAGCTTCAGCACTTCGGGATGCGCCTTGGCGTAGGGCGTACCCGTCAGGTAATAGCGCTTGTAACTGGCCAGCCCGGTACCGTCCGCAAGGGTGCGGGTGGGCAGTTGGCGCTGCACGCTGGTGAGGAACGGTTCCCAGGTGACCCAGGCATCAACCTTGTTGTTTTCAAATGCAGCGCGGCCATCGGCGGGCGTCAGGTACGCCGGCTCGATATCGGAGAAGGCCGGCCCCGCCTTGTTCAAGGCAGCGATCAATAAATAGTGAGTGCCGGCGGCCTTGGTCACGGCGATTTTCTTGCCTTTCAAATCCGCCAGTTGCTGGATCGGCGAGTCCTTGCGCACCACGATCGCCTGGGCTTGGGGCGAGGGCGCTTCCTGGGCGAAGTAGGTGAGCTTGGCCTGGGCGGCCTGGGCGAAGATCGGCACGGTGTCGGCCACGTCGGCGCTGATATCCACGTTACCGACGTTGAGTGCTTCCAGCAGCGGCAGGCCACTGGGGAACTCGTGCCAGGTGACGTCTATGCCGTCGGCCTTGAGGGCTTTTTCCAGGGTGCCCTGGGTTTTCAGCAAGGTGATCAGGGTCGAGGATTTCTGGTAGCCGATGCGTACGGTTTCCTGGGCTTGTGTGCTCAGGGTGGTGCAGAGGCCCAGTGTGGCAAGGCCTGCGATGAAAAGGCGATGGAGCGAAAACTGGGGCATGGCGTGCTCGACTCTTAATGGATTAAGGTGAGCTTATTGTTCTAAAAAACATTCGATAAATAATTTTTCGATCTTAGCTTAAGCCTTTATCGGGTGCGCCGTTCGCGGCCTTTCAGCGTCAGGATGAAGGAGGGCGGTATGCAGTTGTATGTTGTTCGTCACGGCGAAACTCAAGCCAATGCCGAGGGGCGTTACCAGGGCTCGCTGGACATTGATCTCAACGAACGGGGCGTGCTGCAGGCGCGGGAGTTGCGGGAAAAATTGCCGGCGCAGATCGACGCCGTCATCGTCTCGCCGCTGCGCAGGGCTCAGCAAACGGCGGCCATTGTGTTTGCGGATGATGGGCTGCAACTGCCTACGCTGGATGCGTTTCGTGAGCGCGGCGTGGGGGTGTTTGAGGGACTGACCCAGGCGGAGGCGGCGCAGCGTTATCCCGACCTTTGGGCGCAGAATATTACCCGGCAATGGGAGCGGGCACCCACGGACGGTGAGTCAATCTCGCAGTTCGTCGAGCGCATCCGGGGCGGATTGAATCAGTTGCTGGTGAACCATGGGCAACAGGTGGTGGTGCTGGTTGCCCATGGGGTTGTCGCCAAGGCGATTCGCGCATTGGTTCGCGATGATTTCTCAGACTTCTTCGCCTGGCAGTTGCGCAATGGCGAAGTGCTGAGCCTCAACATCGACGCAGAGCCCAATGTGGCGAGGGAGCTTGCTCCCGTTGGGGTGCGAAGCGCCCCCTGGTAGGCCGCTGCGGTCTTTCAGGATGGGCCGGTCAATGCTTTTGGGGTTGCTGCGCAACCCAGCGGGAGCAAGCTCCCTCGCCACAGTGTGGGTGTGAGTCATGTCTACAGGGGAACGCTCAACGCCTGCGCAAACGCCTGGGGCGCAGGGCTTTCCGGCCAGGTCGGAACACCCTCCGCCAGCGTTACCCACGGCTGCTTGTGCCGCAGCCAGATATGCGCCACCGGCTGCACGGACGGGCTCTCATCCAGTGTCCCGACTCGCAGCACAACCAACCCCGGCGCGGCCGTCGTGGTGTTGCAGATCCGCGTATGGCACACCCCGCACAACCGATGTTCCGAGCGCTGCCCATCAACGTCATAGGCATATTCCGTCAGCGAACCTTCAACCCGCAGCGCATCCGCCGGCAACAGCGCATGCAGGGCAAACGCGCTGCCGCTCCAGGTCTGGCAGTGGCGGCAATGGCAGGCATACACCGCCAGCGGCGCGTCGGTATCGAGGGTGTAGGTCACGCGGGTGCAGCGACATTGGCCGGTGAGTGTCATCAAAAACGATCCTGTGCAAAGTGAGGGCGAAAGCCCCATCGGTTATGCTCGCCAGCATGCCGCAGCCTCCGAACAAAGAACATCCGCCAAAACTGCCCAGCGGCTCACAGGAAATGTATGAACGCCCCGCAACTCCAATGGGAAACCCAGCGCGCCTTCCTCGCCGTGTTGCGCACCGGCAGCCTGTCGGGCGCGGCCCGTTTGCTGGGGATTGCCCAGGCCACCGCGCGGCGACGGATCGAGGCCCTGGAGCAGAGCGTCGGGGTCAGCCTGTTTATCCGCTCACCCGCCGGGCTATTGCCCACCGAAACGGCCAAGGACCTGATCAGCCACGTTGAAGCGATGGCCGTTGCCGCCAACGCCTTCAGCCGCGCAGCCTCGGCCGACACGGCGCTCGCCGGCGGCACGGTGCGGCTCACCAGCGGCAAGCTGCTGGGCGTTGAAGTGCTGCCGCCCATGTTGCGCAGCCTGCGCCGTGATCATCCGCAATTGGCCATCGAACTGAGCGTATCCAATCGGCTGCAGGCACTTGCCCGGCAAGAGGCCGACGTCGCCGTACGCATCCGTCGCCCGGTCGAATCCACGGTGGTCGCGCGCAAGGTCGGCGACCTTCACGTAGGGTTGTACGCCGCACCCGAACTGTTGGCAGAGCAGGGCACGCCGGACACCGTTGCGCAATTGCACGGCTACCCGCTGATCGGGCCGGACCGCAACTTGCTGGAGATCGAATTCCTGGGTGAGCGCGGTTTCGACTGTTCGGCTCCCAGTACGGTGATTCGCACCGACGATCACCTCGCGCAGTTGGCCGCTCTGCGTGCGGGGCTTGGGATCGGCGTGTGTTCAGCCCAGGTGGCACAACGTCACGGGCTGGTGCGGGTGTTGCCCGCGCAGGTGGATTTCAAGGTTGACGTGTGGATCGCCATGCATCAGGACATGCGCAAGGTTCCGCGCATCGCCGTGGTGTTCGATGGCTTGGGCGCGGCCCTGACGGACTTCCTTCAGCCGCGATAACGCAACGCTTCCACCAACAGCGCAAATGCGGGTGAAGCCTGGCGGCCACCATGACCCATATCGCGATTAACGAAATGCTCGACGGCAAGGTGGTGGACTGTATGGAGCAGGTCAGCGACGCTCAGTACTCGACCGCGCAATAACACCTGAACGGTGCTCCTCCTCGCGCAACTGGGCGCTCATGGTGTCGCAACTGTGCGTCCACGCCCTCAGCCATTCAGGCATCGCGGGTGATACCTCGGCCAATCCCAGCTCCCGCACAAAATCTGCGGCGGGGAGGGTGCCCTTGGCCGAGCGAAACAGCCCGCGCATCACCACTACTCCGACCACGCGGCCCCGGCTGACGAAGCGGTGCTCCATCACGCTCCATTTTTGATCCCAGCCCAGAATCCGGGTGTGGATTTCAAACGCTTCGAACAGCTTCAATTCCCGTCGGAACTTGCCCCAGGTGTCACCGACAACCGGCAGCGCCTTATTGCGCAAAGCCACGCGAAATGCGCCGCTGCGCAGTACGAAATCCATGCGCCCGACATCGGCCAGGGTGAAATACCGGCCGTTGGTGACGTGCCGGTTGAGGTCAAGGTCCAGCGGCCAGACACGCATCCGTACAACGGTGGTGGCCAGGCCATCGACGGGCTTGCGCCAGGGGCGCCGAAACAGCATGAGCAGTAAGCGAAACCAGAGATTCATGAATTAGCCGAGCAGTGATTGAAGCTCGCACTGTAGTGCGGAGGAATCAGGTAAGGTAGGTGCGCAAATGACTTATTTCATGCGAAAAGCGCAATCTGGAATTTTTATGCACATTACCCTGCTCCTGGCCGATCGGTGTTCGGCTGCCAGCGCCACGCTCGCCCTTGAGATGCTGAGTGCGGCCAATCTGTTTGCCGAGGGTAAGCAGCCCTTTGAAGTGGTCGTCGTCTCGCTCGACGGTCAGGTCGTCAACGCTTGGGGCGGGCAGTGCTTGCAGGTTGATTGTTCGATGGCACAACTAGGGCACACGGATCTGGTGCTGATACCGGGGTTTTTGTTCACCTTGAAAGAGGCCTTGCCGGCGTTTCCCGCCTACGGTGCATGGCTGCGCAAGCAGCACGCGCAAGGCGCGGTGGTTGCATCAATGTGCACCGCCGCGTTCATGCTTGCCGAGAACGGTCTACTGGATGGGTTGCGCGCCACCACTCACTGGGCTTTTGCCGAACTCTTTGCCCGGCGCTACCCCGGGGTGACGTTGCAGGAGACGCAGATGCTCTGTGAAGAAAACCGGGTGATCACCAGCGGCGGGGCGAGTGCCGCGATGGACCTGCTGTTGCATCTGATACGCCGCTTCGGCACACCGGAGTTGGCGCATACCTGCAGCAAGTACCTGCTGATCGACAACGTGCGCAGTGAGCAATCCATCTATGTGATGTGGTCATCGCCTAAAAACCACTGCGACGGAGATATTTTGCGGGTGCAACACTGGCTGGAGCAGCACTTTGCACAAGCCGTTGTAATCGATGACCTGGCTCGGCGCTTTGGTTTTGGCGTTCGCAATTTCAAGCGGCGCTTCAAGGAGTCCACCGGCTATACACCCATTGCCTACCTGCAAACCCTGCGTTTGGAGCGGGCCAAGCTACTGCTGGAAACCACCCGTATGACGCTGGACAGCATCACCTACGCCGTAGGCTATGAGGACAGCAATTCCTTCCGCCGCTTATTTGAGCAACGGGTGGGTGTGTTGCCGGTGGCTTATCGCAAGAAATTCCAGCCCGCCCTCAACTGAGGCAGCGCCGCAACTGCGGCTCGCCTTCAATGCAGCTCACCAGAAACTCCATCACCACCTTCACCGAAGGCGAGCGGCGCATATCCGGATACACCGTCAGCCAGATATCGCGAACCGGGCCTTCGGTGTTCGTTGCCAACCGCACCAATGCCGCGTCGTGATCTCCCACCAGCGTGGGCAATACCACCGCACCTACTTGGGACCGGGCGGCCATTTGCTGGGTGATCAGGTCGCTGGCGGCGAAGGCAATCGTGCGGTTGCCGCGTACCTGATGCATCCACGCCTGTTGGGGCAGGTGGTCGCGGGTGGCGTCATAGGCAATGAATGTCCACTGTTCAGCGGGCAGTTGTTTGAGCTCGGGCGTGGCATAGAGGCCGAAGCGCACGGCGCCGACCTTTCTGCGTACCAGCGCTTCCTCATCGGGACGCACCGTGCGCAGGGCAATGTCGGCTTCGCCTTTGTCGAGGGCGGCCAGCGTCGTCGAGGACATCAACACGATATTCAGTTTGGGATACTGCGTCCTGAAGCGTGCGACATGGGGCGCGATGCAGTGGATGGCAATCGAAGGCGGGCAACTGACCCGCACGGTGCCGGCCACTTCGATCGAGGCCACGCGGGACAGGCGCATCACTTCGGTGGCCATGTCGCCCATGCCTGCCGCCAATTTCGCCAGTGCCCGGCCTTCCTCGGTGAGCGGCCGGCTGCGGGGCAGGCGATCCACCAGTTTGACGCCGAGGGCTTTTTCCAGGGCATCGACGCGCCGGCCGACGGTGGCGTGTTCCACCTGCAGCTCGCGGGCGGCAGCCGACAGCGACTGGGTGCGTGCCAGTACGGTGAAGAAAAACAGATCCTGCCAGTCGAACATCGGGTTATTTCCGCACGGAGGGTGGGAGGTATTGGGGAATTCTCGTACAGAGTGGCGCCTTTTACCATGGCGCATTCCCACTGCAAACGGAGTTGTCCCGCGATGAAAGCCCTCACCCTTGAAACCTACGGCGGCCCTGAGGTCGTTCAACTGCGCCTTGATGTGCCCAAACCCCAAGTGACCGCCGGCCATGTACTGGTCAAGGTGGCCTGTGCCGGGATCAATTTCATGGATGTTCACACCCGCCAGGGCAAGTACGCCAAGTCGGTGACCTACCCGGTACGGCTGCCGTGCACTCTGGGTATGGAAGGGGCGGGTGTGGTGGTGGCGGTGGGCGAGGGCGTGAGCCATTTGGCTCCGGGTGATCGGGTGGCCTGGTGCATTGCCTGGGGCGCGTTCGCTGAATACGCCAGCGTGCCCGCCGCGCGAGTGGCGCAAATTCCCAATGCGATCGGCTTCGATCAGGCGGCTGCGGCGATGTTCCAGGGCTGCACGGCTCACTACCTGATTGAAGACGTCGCGCGGTTGCAGGCGGGCAACCGTTGCTTAATCCACGCGGCGTCCGGCAGCATCGGCCAGTTGCTGGTGCAAATGGCCCATCGGCTCGGTGCCACGGTGTTCACCACCGGCAGCAGCGTCGAAAAGTGCGCGATTGCCCTTGAGCGTGGCGCGGATCAGGCCTGGCAATACGACGGGTTTGCCAAGCGGGTGTTGGAGGCCACGCAAGGGCAGGGCGTGGATGTGGTGTTCGATTCGGTGGGCAAGGCCACCTTGCGCGAGAGCTTCAGGGCGTGCCGCACGCGGGGGTTGATCGTCAATTACGGCAACGTCTCCGGCTCGATCACTGATCTGGACCCGATGGAGTTGGGGGAAGCCGGTTCACTGTTCCTGACTCGCCCACGGCTCAACGACCACATGGCCGACGGCCCGACCGTGCAACGGCGTGCCAATGCGGTGTTTGCAGCGATGCTCGAAGGTTCGCTGACGGTGGATATCGAAGGGCATTACGCCCTGGAAGAGGTGCAGCAGGTGCACGCGAGGATTGAGGCACGGCAGCAGATTGGCAAGGCGGTGGTGTGGCTGGACCGTGAACTTCACTAATGGAGAGGGAGCTTGCGTGGCGAGGGAGCTTGCTCCCGCTGGGCTGCGAAGCGGCCCCAACACCTGCCAATGGGGTCTTCCTGGAGAAACGCGGTGAGTTCATTGGGGCTGCTGCGCAGCCCAGCGGGAGCAAGCTCCCTCGCCACAGGGGTCGTGGCGCTTGTGAGGATCAGTTAACAGCAGGCGAAAAAAAGCCGGCTGATCAGGCCGGCTGGGGGTGAACCGCGAACGACAGGGGTTACGCGCGGTTTTCCATCAGGCGGTCAGCGCCACCTTCAGCGACACGGTTTTCTTGGAGACGCTCAGCGCCACCTTCAGCTACACGGTTTTCTTGAAGGCGATCAGCACCACCTTCAGCAACACGACGTTCCAGCAGGCGATCAGACCCGCCTTCAGCAACGCGGCGTTCCAGCAAACGGTCAGACCCACCCTCAGCCACGCGGCTGTCCATCAGGCGATCCGCGCCGCCTTCAGCGAGGGCAGGTTGGGTAAAGGCGCTTACAGCAAGTACCGAGAAAGCGAGGCTAAGCAAGAGTTGGCGTTTCATGAGGGTGTGCTCCGGGAAAGTCGTTGGTTGGTATGGATGCGATGTTACGCGGCAGATTTTTTAAGAGAACTTCATTGGGCTGATGGTGACTATCGACGCCAGCGATGGCCCGTTTTCCCGGGCCATCGCGTCGCTCATCACGGCATTTCTGGCAGTTCGCGAGGGCGCAGGTCGAACACCAGCACCTCGGCGTCCTCCCCATGGCTCAGGTGAATCTCCCGCTCATCGCGCACTCGGGCACCGTCGCCTTCGTGCAAGCGCTGGCCATTGACTTCAACGCTGCCCCGCGCCACATGGATGTAGGCGTAGCGTTCCGGGGCCAGCGGCAGGCTGGCGGTTTCAAAGCCGTTGAACAGCCCGGCATACACCCGCGCGTCCTGGCGCACGCCGAGGGAGCCGTCGGTGCCTTCCGGCGAGATGATCAACTGCAACCGGCCGCGTTTCTGCGCCTCGGTGAAGTGCTCCTGCTGATAGCGCGGTTCGGCGCCCGCCACGTCCGGCACGATCCAGATTTGCAGGAAGTGCACGCCCTGGGTGTGGCTGTGGTTGAACTCGCTGTGGGCCACGCCGCTGCCGGCGCTCATCAGTTGCACGTCGCCGGGGCGAATCACCGAACCGGTGCCCAGGGTGTCCTTGTGTTCCAGGGCGCCTTCGAGCACATAGGAGAAAATCTCCATGTCGCGGTGCGGGTGTTGGCCGAAGCCCTTGCCTGCGGCAACCCGGTCATCGTTGATCACCAACAGGTCGGAAAAACCCTGTTCCTTGGGATTCCAGTAGTTGGCGAACGAGAAGGTGTGGAACGACTTCAACCAACCGTGATTGGCGGCGCCGCGTTCCGAGGCTTTGCGAAGGGTCAGCATGGGGTGTTCTCCTCAAGGGAAGCCTGGCTGCGAGATGCAGGGCTTCGGTGTGAGGAGAAGATTACTGGTTAACGATAGGTTGATTAAGAAGCTGAAATCGGAATGACTGTCTCTTTTAGGTTGACGATCGCCAGCTGTGCCGTCCGCAGATGATGGCGGTAGCGCAGCTGAAGTTTGCGCCAGGCCATTGGGTTCACGCCTTCGCTGCGGCTGAACAGGTGACAGAAGTGCGCCTGGTCGCAGAACCCGCATTCCTGGCTGATCTGCGTCAGGCTCAGGGCGGAGCCGGTGATCAGCACCTTGGCCTGCTTGATGCGTTGCTGGCGAATCCATTCCTGGGGCGATACACCGGTGGTGCGCTTGAAGGCCCTGGAGAAATGGCTGCGGGACAGCTCACAGGCGCGAGCCAGTTCCGTCACCTCCAGGGGGCCAGCAAGATTGGCGAGGATCAATTGCTTGACCCTCTGTTCCCGCTCTGAACACAGGGTTCCGGTTGCAGCTGCTGGTTGAGCCATGATCGCTATCCGTGGTCGATGGGCGCTTGTTTTCACACACCTTACCGGTGAATGAATCCCCAGTGTAGACCGCTGCAAGCATCTGTTGAACTGAGCACATGCATGCAATTTTTCTGGATCGGGCCGTCGCACACTAGCGCGAACGTTCAAGCATCCAGGGGAAGGGCACGATGGACTCAACAGCACAAGGCGGGCCGGACGAGGTCGTGACCCTGGTGGTCAAGCACCGCATAAAACCCGGGCTTGAAGCCGACTACGAAGCCTGGCTGCGACGCATCGTGCGTATTGCCGGTGAGCGTCCCGGCCACCTCGGCGTTGACGTTGTGCGCAGCAAGCAGGGCGGCCTTGCGTTGTTCACCTGCGTGCTGCGTTACCGCTCCACCGAAGACCTGGAGCGCTGGCTCGATTCGCCGCAGCGCCTGGAGCTGATCAACCAAGCCGCACCGATGCTCGCCGACGGCGACCAGACCGAAATCGGCGCGGTCAACGAGTTCTGGTTCTCGCCCCTGGCCGATGCTGCCGCCAAGCCGCCGCGCTGGAAACAGGCAGTGGTCACGCTGCTGGTGATCCTACCGCTGACCTTGCTGGTGCCGATCATCTGGGGCCCGGTACTGCGGCTGCACCCGTTCCTGTCCAACTACATCGTCGCCACCTTCCTGGTCACCCTGACCATCGTTGTACTGGTGGTTTACCTGCTGATGCCGGCGGCCACCCGCCTGTTCGCGCCCTGGCTTGAAGCCTCTGTAAAGGAAACCCTATGAACGCCGACCTGATTCTGTTCAATGGCCAGTTCCACACCGTGGACCGTGAAAATCCCCGCGCCACGGCAGTTGCGATCCACCAGGGACGCTTCGTCGCGGTGGGCACCGACGGCGAAGCCATGGCCCTGCGCGGCAGTGGTACCCAGGTCATCGACCTCAAGGGTCGCACCGTCATCCCTGGCCTCAACGACTCGCACCTGCACCTGATCCGTGGCGGCCTGAACTACAACCTCGAACTGCGCTGGGAAGGCGTGCCGTCCCTGGTCGATGCCCTGCGCATGCTCAAGGATCAGGCTGACCGCACGCCCACGCCGCAGTGGGTGAGGGTGGTGGGCGGCTGGAACGAATTCCAGTTCGCCGAAAAACGCATGCCCACCCTCGACGAGCTCAACCAGGCCGCCCCCGACACGCCGGTGTTCGTGCTGCACCTGTATGACCGTGCCTTGCTCAACCGCGCGGCCCTGCGCGTGGCTGGCTACACCAAGGACACACCGAACCCGCCCGGCGGCGAGATCGTGCGCGACCACAACGGCAACCCCACCGGCATGCTGGTGGCGCGGCCCAACGCGATGATTCTCTACGCGACCCTGGCCAAGGGCCCGAAACTGCCCCTGGAATACCAGGTGAATTCCACCCGCCAGTTCATGCGCGAACTCAACCGCCTGGGCCTGACCAGTGCCATCGACGCCGGCGGTGGTTTCCAGAACTACCCCGACGATTACGCGGTGATCGAACAGTTGGCCAAGGACCAGCAACTGACCGTGCGCATCGCGTACAACCTGTTCACCCAGAAGCCCAAGGAAGAACTCAGCGACTTCAAGAACTGGACCGGCAGCGTGACCTTGCATCAGGGCGACGACTACCTGCGCCACAACGGCGCGGGCGAAATGCTGGTGTTCTCGGCGGCCGACTTCGAAGACTTCCTCGAACCACGCCCAGACCTGCCGCTGACCATGGAGCAGGAACTGGAGCCGGTGGTGCGCCACCTGGTGGAACAGCGCTGGCCGTTCCGCCTGCACGCCACTTACAACGAATCGATCTCGCGGATGCTCGACGTGTTCGAGAAGGTCAACCGCGACATCCCGTTCAACGGCTTGCCATGGTTCTTCGACCACGCCGAAACCATCACCCCGCAGAACATCGAGCGCGTGCGGGCGCTGGGCGGCGGCATCGCGATCCAGGACCGCATGGCGTTCCAGGGTGAGTACTTTGTGGAGCGCTACGGCGCCAAGGCCGCCGAGGCCACGCCGCCGATCAAACGCATGCTCGCCGAAGGCGTGCCGGTGGGCGCTGGCACCGACGCCACCCGGGTGTCGAGCTACAACCCCTGGACCTCGCTGTACTGGATGGTCAGCGGCCGCACCGTCGGCGGGCTGGAACTGCACGCCGAGGGGCTGCCCCGGCTGACGGCCCTGGAACTGTTCACCCACGGCAGCGCCTGGTTCTCCTCCGAGCAGGGCAAGAAGGGCCAGATCAAGGTCGGCCAACTGGCGGACGTGGCGGCACTGTCGGCGGACTTCTTCAGTGTCGATGAGGAGGCCATCAAGTGGATCGAATCGGTACTCACCGTGGTCGGCGGCAAGGTGGTGTACGGCGCCGGCGACTTTGAAGATTTCGCACCACCCAGCGTGCCGGTGCTGCCGGACTGGTCGCCGGTGGTCAAGGTCCCGGGCCACTGGCGCCCGGCCTCAGCGCTGCAAGCCCAGGTGCACCAATGCAGCGGCCCCTGTGGCGTGCATGCCCATAGCCATGAACGGGCGCGTCTCTCGAACGTGCCGGTCAGCGACTTCCAGGGTTTCTGGGGCGCGTTTGGCTGCTCGTGTTTTGCCTTCTGAATCTAACCTCAAAGGAGTATTCCCATGACTTACAAACGCCTGAACAAAGATGACGCCGTGGTCCTGCTGGTGGATCACCAGACCGGCCTGATTTCCCTGGTGCAGGACTTCTCGCCCAACGAGTTCAAGAACAACGTCCTGGCCCTGGCGGACCTGGCCAAGTTCTTCAAGCTGCCGACTATCCTCACCACCAGTTTCGAAAGCGGCCCCAACGGCCCGATGGTGCCGGAGCTGAAAGAACTGTTCCCGGACGCGCCGTACATCCCGCGCCCTGGCCAGATCAACGCATGGGACAACGAAGATTTCGTCAAGGCAGTGAAAGCCACCGGCCGCAAGCAACTGATCATTGCCGGTGTGGTGACCGACGTGTGCGTAACCTTCCCGACGCTGTCGGCCCTGGCTGAAGGGTTTGAAGTGTTTGTGGTCACCGATGCTTCGGGCACCTTCAATGAGACCGTGCAACAGGCGGCGTGGGCACGCATGACGGCGGCCGGTGCACAACTGGTGAACTGGTTCTCGGTGGCCTGCGAGCTGCAGGTGGACTGGCGCAACGACATGGAAGGCCTGGCGAATCTGCTGTCGCCGCGTATTCCCAACTATCGCAATTTGATGAACAGCTACTCGGCGCTGACGGCCAAATAAACCGCTCTCTGATATGCAGGTAATCCAATGTGGGAGCGGGCTTGCTCGCGAAGGCGGTGTGCCAGTCAATACATGTACCGACTGACCCACCGCCTTCGCGAGCAAGCCCGCTCCCACATTTTGATTTGTGGTGTGGCGACTGACCGGCTATAAAACAGCCCAGCGTCCACCGAGAAGCGACAATGAACCCCTTCGAAGACATGCGCCTGTTTTGCCAGGTCATGGAATCCGGCAGTTTCACCGCTGCCGCCGAGCATCTTGGCCTGTCCAAGCAGTTTGTCAGCCGCCGCCTGATCCAGCTGGAAGAGCGCCTCGGCGTACGCCTGCTCAACCGCTCCACCCGCCGCCTGGACGTCACGCCGCTGGGCCAGAGTTACTACGAATCCGCCCTGCGCCTGCTCAGTGAAGTCGAGCAAGTGGAGCAGGGCATCGCCGGGCAAAACACCGAGCCCCGAGGCACCATTCGCCTGAGCGCGCCTTTGTCGTTTGCCATGGCGCACCTGGGTTGCCTGTTGCCGCTGTTCCTGCAACGCCACCCTCACGTCACCGTGGAAGTGGACCTCAGCGACCGCCCGGTAGACCTCATCAGCGAGGGCTACGACCTGGTGCTGCGCATCGGCACCCTCGAGGATTCGACCCTGATCGCCCGACGCATCGCCAGTGTGCAGCGCGTCTACTGCGCCAGTCCCGACTACCTGGCCCGCCACGGCACGCCGCAGAGTCCCGATGACCTGGCCGATCACGCATGCCTGCCTTACGGCCATGGTCGCCAGGTGCAATGGCACTTCAAGGTCGATGGCAAACCCCACACCCGCAACGTCAGCGGGCGCATGCGGGTCAACAACGGTGAGCTACTGCGGGATGCCGCCGTGGCCGGGTTGGGCATCACCTACCTACCCCATTTTATCGTTGCCCAAGCCTTGCAGGACGGCCGCCTGGTGACGCTGCTGGATGACTGCGCGCCCGAACCCCTGACCCTTTCCGCCGTTTACCCCCAGCACCGCCAGAGCTCGCGCCCGGTGCAGGCGTTGATCGAGTTCCTGCGTGAACGCCTGGCCGGCGGTTGTTGAATCAGAACGCGTACTGCACCCGGCTGTAGTAATACCCGCCGGTAAACCCGAACGGCGAATAGCTGCCCCAGTTATCGCCGAACGACGAGTTCTTCACGCCGATGTGATCCGGGTATTTGTCGAACAGGTTCTGCGCACCTACGGCCACCGTCAGCTGTTTGCTGATCGCGTAGGCCACGTCGAGGTCAGTGATCCATTTGGCCGAATACGTGCGGTCCAGGCTCGCGTCGCTGGAGCTGTTGACCTCGGTGTAGGTGCCGTAGCGAGTCAGGCGCAGGTTGACGTCGAAGTCGTGGATCGCCCAGTCGGCGGAGAAGATCATCTTGCTGCTGGGTGAGGTCTTGGTGATCAGTGCCCGTGACTGGCGACCCATCAACTGGAAGTTGCCCAGGGCGGCGAGCTGCGCCGGGGTGTCGTTGACGCTGAGGATCTGCGTGTGGTTGTAGTTCAGCGCCGCCGTCCATTTCACCGAGCCGTAGCGGTCGAGGTTCTGCCGGTAGTTGCCCACCACGTCCACCCCGGAGGTGCGGGTGTTGGCGCCGTTGGTGAAGTACTGCGCGCCCGCCGTGGCCGGTACGCCGATGCTGTCCAGCAGGGAGGCAATGCCCGGGCCCTGGAAGCGTTCGCTGAGCACCAGGCGGTCCCGCAGGTTGATCACGTAGCCGTCCACCGTGAGGCTCAAGTCATCGCTTGGGGTCACGGCGAAACCGAGGCTGAAGTTGGTCGAGCGCTCCGGCTTCAGTGACTTGGCACCCAATGCCTGGGCGCCGTCGGAATCCACCGGCAGGATCACGTAGTTATACGACTGGTACACGCCATTGATGGTGTCGAACCCGGTGGAGCGTGCGGTGAAGATCTCGTTGGCCAGGGACGGTGCGCGAAAGCCGTTGCTCACGGTGCCGCGCAGGGCGAACACCGGGTTGAACGCATACCGCGTGCTGAGCTTGCCGCTGCGGGTACCGCCGACGCCTTCGTTGTAATGTTCGTAGCGTCCGGCCACGCCGACGTACCACTGCTCGGTGGGGTAGAACCCGAGGTCGACATAGCTGGCGACGCTGTTGCGGCTGACCTTCTGCGCGTCTTCCGGACGGATGCCGTTGGTGACCTGGGCCCCCGGATCGGGACGCTGCCCGGCACGCGGATGGCCTGCCGGGAACACGTAGCCGCCATCGATATAGGAAGCCTCGGAGCCGGCGCGGGTCTCGTAGCTTTCGCGCCGGTGCTCCAGGCCGAACGCCACGTCCAGCGGCTTGGCCAGGCCGATCTCGTAGGTGTTTTTCAGGTCGAGGTTGGTGGTGAGCTGGTCGGCGATGTAGATCCCGGAGGTGAACTTGTTCGGTGTGCTTTCGCCCAGGGACGGGTTCTGGTTGTCGTAGGTGCGCTGCTTGGCGTAGTTGCGCCCGTAGGTGCTGCTCAGGTCCCAACCCCAGCCACCGCCAAGATCATTGCCCTTGGCACCGAAGGCCGATTGGAAGTCGGTCTCGTTGACCAGCCAGTACGGGCTGTAGCCGTCGGGGTACCCATTGGGCCCGGTGGTGATGGTGTTGCGGCCGTTGGGCAGGCGGAAGTTCTGGCCGTCGTTGTTCTCCCGGGTGGCCAGGGTGGAAAACGAGTACAGCGTCAGGTTGTCGTTCAGCGGCAGGTCGAGGTTGTACGCCACATCGCCCAGCTGGCTGCGGGGCGAGCCGTAGCCTTTGTAGGTGTGGTGGCTGGAGGTGGCTTCGCGCGGGTCGGGGGAACCGTCCGCCAGCGGGTAGTAATGGCTGCTGTAGCCGTTGCTGCCGGCCTTGTTGTCGCGCTCCTGGTAGCGGGTGTCGAGGGACACGTTGAGCACCCCGGCTTCACCCACCTGGAAGCCATAGTTCAGCGCCTCCTGGCCGGTGCCGCGCTTGCCGTCGTAGTTCTGCCCCAGGGTGGTGTCGGAACTGCCGCCGGTGGTCTGTTTGAGGATGATGTTGATCACCCCGGAAATCGCATCCGAGCCGTACTGCGCCGCCGCACCGTCTCGCAGCACCTCCACATGGTCGATGGCAGCCACCGGGATCAGGTCGAGGTCGCTGGGGGCCGCGCCGCTGTTGATGCCGTTGATGTTCAGGGTGGCGCTGGTATGCCGGCGTTTGCCGTTGACCAGCACCAGTACGTGAGAGGCGGTGAGGCCGCGCAAGGTGGCCGAACGCACCACGCCGCTGGCATCCCAGCCGGCGCGGTCGGGCAGGTTGAAGGAGGGGATGAGCTTGCCCAATGCCTCCAGCAAACTCGGCTTGCCCACGGCCCGCAGCTGTTCGCCGCTGATCACATCAATCGGCGTGGGGCTGGTGGTGACGGTGCGTTGTTCGGCGCCACGGTTGCCGGTGACCACCACGGTGTCGAGGGTGGGGGAGCGGTCTTCGGCAGATTCGACGCCGAAGGACGCCAGGCCGCACGCCAGCGAGAGCGGCAGGAGTTTCAGATGATTGTACCGATGTAGCCTTTTACGATGAGCGAGCTTGCTGTGGCCAGGGAGCTTGCTGTGGTGAGGGAGCTTGCTGTGGCGAGGGAGCTTGCTCCCGCTGGGCTGC
Source organism: Pseudomonas sp. W2I6 (assembly GCF_030815935.1). Lineage (NCBI taxonomy): Bacteria > Pseudomonadati > Pseudomonadota > Gammaproteobacteria > Pseudomonadales > Pseudomonadaceae > Pseudomonas > Pseudomonas sp. W2I6. The sequence goes on from NZ_JAUSXJ010000001.1 coordinate 1,953,028, forward strand.
GTAGCAGCCCCAATACGGTCTTCCGAGGAAATTGCGGAGTCAGGCTTCAGGGCCGCTACGCGCCCCAGCGGGAGCAAGCTCCCTCGCCACAAAGGTGCCGTCAGCCAGTTGAATTTTCGCATGAGAGTGGAGCTCCTTGGTCTCGAGTGATGTCCCTGTCAGCGTTTGCGCGCGGCAACCGCTTCGATTTCTACCAGCCCGCCGGGCAATGGCAGCGCGACGACTTGCACCGCGGTGCGCGCCGGTTTTTTCGGCTGCTCGGCACTGCCGAAAAACGGCGTGTAGCCTTCCTGCAACCCGGCAAAGTCGAGCTTGCCGCCCTTGGCTGGATCGCCCACCAGGAATATCCGCAGCTGCACCACATCTCCCAAATCCAGGCCCTGGCCTTGCAGCACACCCTTGAGCTTGTTGAGGATCGACGTGGTCTGGATGGCCGTGTCGCCATAGGCGGCAAACGAGTCTTTCGGCGCCTTGGGGTCATGCAGGTCGGCCAACAACCCACTCACAAACAGCAGCTCGGTCTGCGGCGGTACCGACACCGCCAACGAGATAGGGAAATTCGAGTTCGGCAGCGGCACGCGCTTGATCTCATCGGCGTGGGCGGCAAGGGTGGTGGCGGTCATCAGCAGTCCTGCAAAAAGCGTCTTCATCGGTTCATTCCTTGAGAGAGAAAAGTCAGGCGGCGACGCCCGGTTGCTGGCGTTCGGCATGCCGGCCGATCAGCGAGACGATGCGCCGCGCCGAATCGGCGGCGCTGTTCTGCCAGATGCCGACGCCGCCGTGGGCGAGGGCGTCGCTGGCCAGGTACGTGCGGCCCTGGGGCTCGTTGAGCAGGCGGTAGGCGCTTTCGCCGACCTCGTCGTTGACGATCCACGGGCCCTTGCTGTAGCTGACTTTCGACCAGTTGATCGCCACCGGTTTTTGCAGCTTGGCGCTGTGGCCGGGGTGCAACAGCTCCACCGCCTGGCGTGAGGAGGCGAACTGTTCGGCCAGGGATTTCTGGCTGAAGGTCTGGGCCGATTCACTGGTGTTGTAGGCCGCCACCAGAATCCCCTGGGCGCTGTTGAGGCGGTCGCTGGGGTACCACAGGCCTTTGACTTCATGGTCGAGGTACGACAGGCCGCCGTAGATGTTGAAGTCGGTTTCCCAGAAGCGCGGCGCCTGCCAGGCCACCTTGTTGGCCTGGTCGCTTTGCGCGGTCTGGATCGCCTGCTTGAAGGGTGCCGTGAAGTTGGTTGGCAGCTTGGCCAGCAGCGGCAAGGGCACGGTGACAATCGCGTAGTCGGCACTCAGCACCTGGGTCTTGCCGCTGATACGGTCGCGGTAGGTGATCCGGCTGCCTTGCTCCGAGGTCTGGATATCGCTGACTTCGGCGTTGAAGCGCACCGCATCTTTCAGATGCTCGTAGAAGGCATACGGAATACGGTCCATGCCGCCCACCGGCTGGAACATGGTGGAGGAAAACTCCGGGATTTCATCGAACACAAGCGCGCCCCACAGCTTGGGATTGAGCAAGGTCTGCAGCTCCAGCGGCGCGCGGGTCACGCCGGTCTGGTCGCCGGCGCCGGGCACGCGGGTGTAGCCGGAGCGCACCGAACCCTTGTATTGCAGGTCGCCGTTGAGGTCGCCGTACACCTTGAGGAAACTCAGCAGCGCCTTGCGGTCATCCACGCTCAGGTCCTGGTCCAACGCCTTGCGGCTGACCGTGCGGGCCAGCAGTTCCGAGAGTTGGCCGCGGGTGTCGTTGACCGCCTGGCGCAGCTGGAATGCCGGTCGCTGCGTATCCGGCCGGGCCAGGGCGTTGCGGCTGCTGTTGACCAGTACTTGCAACTCCACGCCCAGCTCGCGGCAGTAGCCGAGGATCGTCTGGTGGTGGCTGGGAATACGCGCGGGGCCGGCGTTGAAAAACTGCCCGTCATCAAAGTCGACGGTCTGGCTGACGCCGTCGTCGAAATCGACCTTGGTGCCTCGGCGCAGGGTCCAGTTGCGTCCACCCACCCGGTCGCGGGCTTCCAGGATCGTCACGTTGAACCCGGCCTTGCGCAGCTCATAGGCGCTGACCAGCCCGGAGATCCCGGCGCCGACCACCACCACCTGCTTGCCTTTGCCGGTGCTGCCCAATTGCAGCGGGGTAAAGCTCGATGCCACCGCCTGAGGCGTCAGCCCCAGCGCGCCCAATGCGCTGACAGCGGCGGAATAACCGCCCACGGCGGCAATACGGGAAATCAGTTCCCTGCGGGTAAAAGCCATGATTCGCTCCTTGAGATAGCGGTTTGTCAGAGGTCGTAGCGCACGGTCAGCAACAGGGTTCGCGGGTCGTTGACCGAGTAGTAGCGGGCGCCGCTGGAGGGCACGTAGCCCACCGACTGCGGGTAGGCGCGGTCCAGCAGGTTTTTCACCGCCAGGGTGGTGGTCCAGTGGCCGTCGCCGCTGATGTAGCGGGTGTTGGCGTTCCAGAAGGTCTGTTGCGGGATTTCCTGGATGTCGTCGTTCAATGCGTTGGCGTAGGACTTGGTCTGGAACTGCGCATCGGTGCCTGCCAGCCAGGTGCCCGGCAGCCCGGCCGGGATGGTGTAGTTCAGGCCAACGCTCGCGTTCCAGCGTGGCGAGAACACCAATTGCTTGCCGTTGGCATCCACCCCGGCACCGCTGGCGTTCTGGAAGTCGTCGTACTTGCTTTGCAGGTAGCCGACGTTGGCGGTCAGTTGCAGGTCGCGGCTCAGGGCGGTGAGGGTTTCCAGCTCCACGCCGTAGGTGTGGGCACGGCCGACGTTGGTGCGCAGGCTCACCCCCAGCGCCGGGTCATAGGCGTTGGTTTGCAGGTCTTTGTAGTCGTTGTAGAACAGCGCGACGTTGGCCCGCAGGCGCTGGTCGAAGAAGTCGCCCTTGACCCCGGTTTCCCAGGTGGTCACGTCTTCCGGGGAGAACGCCTGTTCGGCGGCGGCCTGGGTGGGGGCGCGGTTGTCGTAGCCACCGGCCTTGAAACCCTTGGCGACGTAGGCGTATTGGTTCAGGTGCGGGGTCCAGGCGTATTCGAAGCCGATCTTCGGGCTGGTGGACTGCCAGGATTTGCTCGACTCGGCGGTGAAGTTGGTGCCGGTGATTTGCCGGTCGGTGTTGATCGCGTAGTTGGTGAAGTCGAAATTCTTGTGCTCGCGGGTAAAGCGCAGGCCGGCGATCAGCGACAGTTGTTGCGTCAGCTTGTAGGTGCCCTGGCCATACAGCGCATAGCTTTCGGTGTTGGTGGTGCTGTATTGGCCCTGGCCGATCACCCGATTGCGGGCGATGGAATAGGTAAGGTTGTCGCGGTCGGCGTCGAACTTCTCGCGGTACAGGTACACCCCGGTGCTGAAGCTGAAATCGTCGTAGTCGCCGTTGAGCTGGAACTCCTGGGTCGCATAGTTCTGCTTGTACAGGATCAGGTTGTTCTGGATCAGCGCGGCTTGCCCTGAGTTGTCGTAGTCCACCGGTTGATGGAACGCCGAGTAGGCGGTCACCGACTTGAAGTTCAGGTTGTCATTGATCGCGTAAATCGCCCGCAGTACCGAGCTGCCCTGGTCCAGGCGGTTTTTCGGGTCGAGACTGCTGTAGCTCTTGAATTTGTCGAAATGCCCGTTGGCGTCGAAAGGCGTGTAGCTGGTGGTGTCGCCCCGGTCGAAGGTACCGGCCAGGGTCAGTTGCACATCCCACGGCGAATCCACCGGCTTGTAGCGCAGCTTGCCGCGATAGGACTGGATGTCGACGTTGTTTACATCCTTGCCCCGGGTGGGGTCGGAGACGGTGCCGTCGCGGCTCAGGCGGATCGCCGAGAAACTGCCGAACAGCGCGTTGTCCACCAGCGGGCCGCTGATCAGCAGGCGTGCGTTCTGCGCATCGTAGTTGCCGGCGCCCAGCTCTACAAAACCACGGGTTTCCTGGGTCGGATCGCGGGTGATCACGCGGATCGCGCCGGCGCTGCTGTTGCGTCCGTACAGGGTGCCCTGGGGCCCGCGCAGCACTTCGACACGCTCCACATCGTTGAAGTCGAGCATCGACGAAATCGCACGCGGGATGTACAGGTCATCGGCATACACGGCGACGGCGGCTTCCTGGATCGGGTCGGTTTCACCGATACCGCGAATGCCGTAGGTCTGCGCGCTGTAGGAGATCGACTGGCGGCTGAGTGTCAGGTTCGGCACCTGGCCCGAGAGGTCGCGCACGCTGTTGATCTGCTTGTCTTCCAGGGCCTTTTCATCAAACGCGGAAATCGCCAGCGGGGTTTTTTGCAGGTCTTCGCTGCGGTGCTCGGCAGTGACGTTGACCACCGGCAGGGCGGTGTCGTCGGCGTGAACGGCGAGGCCGAACAGGGCGAGGGAGATGGCCAGTGCCAGGCGATTGGGTACGGCGGTAGGACTCATGATGGACCCCTGAGGTGGTTGACGGTTTAGGCAAAATTGGGCCTCCACCTGGTCAGGGGTCGGTACTGGATGTAACAGTATTTGTATAAACGCCGGGCGTAAAAGTCCGATTAGTTATAAGTTAATTATAAAAAATAGGTATGTATTGGTTTGAATGTGATGCGTAAGGCTGATGATATTTTTCGGCCGACAAAAAACAAATGTGGGAGCGGGCTTGCTCGCGATAGCGGTAGGTCAGTCACATTGATATCGACTGATCCATTGCTATCGCAGGCAAGCCAGCTCCCACATTTTGATCTCTGTTGGGTTTAGTAACCGCGTTGGGTATCAGCGAGGTTTTCCAGCGGCCGATCACTCAGATACCTTTCCAGATTGCCCAGGAAACTGTCCGCAATATCATGCCGGCTATTGGTCGAAATCGCCGACGTATGCGGCGACACCCTGACCCTCGGATGCCCATACAACGCATGCCCGTCCGGCAATGGCTCGGGCTCGGTCACATCCAGCGAAGCCAGCCCGATATGGCCGCTGTCCAGCGCCTCCAGCAGCGCCTCATGATCCACCAATCCTCCCCGGGCAATATTGATGAGGTGCAACCCTGGCTTGGCATTCGCCAGCGCCTCCCGATCGACGATATGCCGTGTGGCCTCGGTCAGTGGCGCTGCCAGCACCAGGTGATCGGAACGCGCAAACAGGTCATGGATATCCCGCGCCGCGTCCACACCCTCCACGTCAAACGGCGTGTCACTTTGGCGTAATGCCACCACCTTGATCCCCAACCCATGAGCCTTCTGCGCCAGGCTGCGGCCAATCGCGCCAAACCCGAGAATCCCCAGGGTGGTGCCCTTGAGCGGGCGCAACGGGGTGAACTGCCACTGGGCATCCTTTACCCAAATATCCGGCAAATGCTTGGCCGCCGCGAAGATTGCCGCGAGGGCGAACTCGGCGAGGTTTTCGGCGGCGCTGCCCCGTGAGGTGCTCACCGGCGGCCCGTTGAACAGCCACCTGGGATAGAAGTCGATGCCCGACGACACCACCTGGATCCACTGCACGCCGTACGGCCAACCCGGGGGCGGTGTGTCCGGCGCGGTGTAGCCGCGCACATTGATCGGCCGGGCCAGCAGGATATTGGCCTGGGCCGGCAAGTCGCTGGGCACACCGGCCGGCACGCTGATCACCTCAGCACCGGGGTGCGTGAGGGCCAGGCGCTGGCGGATGACTTGATTGAAATCTTCGTCCAGCTGGCTGGCGATAATCACCTGGCTCATGGGCGTTCCTTGTGTCGTTGAGCGAAGACGGCCTTGCCGACGCCTTGCAGCACCGCGTCGTTCTGCGGGGTATGCACGCGGCTGCACAGCACGTCGCGGTAATGCCGCTGCAGTGGGCTGTGTCGGGACAGGCCGGGATTGCCGGACGCCTCGATGGCCAACTCGACGGCACGGATCGCGTTGCCGGTCACCAGGTATTTGATCTGTGCGGCGTGGGCCGTCGGGGTGTGCCCGTCGGCGGCGGCATCCAGCAGGCTGCGGTTGGCAAACAGCAGAGTGTCGATATGCCCGACGGTCTCCTGAAAGCGCGGCAAGGTCGACAGCGCGGCGCCGAGGTTGGACGGCTTGCGTTGTTCCAGCCAGTCCACCAGCCAGTCGCGCGCGGCCTGGGCCACGGCGTCGTACACCGATGAGAGCAGTACCGACATCCACAGGAACCCGTCACCGTCCAGTTCCGCCTGCGGTGCGCTCCAGGGGCTGACGCTGACCGCGTGGTCCAGCGGCACCAGCACGTTGTCGAACACCACTTCATGGCTGCAGGTGGCGCGCATGCCGAGGTGGTCCCAGGTGTCGATGATGCTGATGCCGGGGCTGTCCCTGGGCACCAGCCAGGCGCCTACCAACGGGTCTTCATCGCTGCTGCGGGCCCACACGCTGAACCAGCTCAGGCCATGGCTGCCGGTGGAGTAGATCTTGCGCCCGCTGATGCGCCAGCCGGCGGCGGTACGCCGGGCGATGGTCGCGGGCAGGCCGCCACGGGCCGGGGTGCCGAGATCGGGTTCGACGCGCAGGGCATTGATCAACGCCCCATTGCGCACAGCGTCTTCGGCGACCTGGGTGCGCAGGGCGGGCGGCCAGGTTTTGCTGTCTTGCAGGCGCGTGTGTTGCAGGTACTGCATCACCAGGATCAACGCGGTGGACGGCTCGCCCTTGGCAATTGCGCTGATGGCCTTGCGCGCCTGGCTCAGGTTGGCACCGCCACCGCCGAGGGCCTTGGGCACGGTCAGGGCGACAAGGCCGTGTTCGTGCAGCAGCTTGAAGTTGTCGTGGGGGAAGGTGCCGCTTTCATCAACGATGTGTGCAGTGGCGGCGAGCTGGGCGCTGAGGCGTTCCAGCAAGGCTTCGAAATTGGCCACTTCCACGGAGCGCAGTGACGGTTGAGAAGAAAGGCTCATGATGGGTGTACTCGTTCAAAATGTGGGAGCGGGCTTGCTCGCGAAAGCGGTGTGTCGGGTTGCACATCCGTTGGCTGATCCACCGCTTTCGCGAGCAAGCCCGCTCCCACATGGGTTATTCGGCGTTTTCGAAGGCGGGTTATATCGGCAGCAACTTGAACTGCCGGTCCCACAACGGGCTGACATCCAGCCGCTCGTTCAATACCCCGGCATTGAAGAACAGGTCCGCCACTTCCTGCTGCGAAGCGATGGCCTGGTCGTTCACCTCGATCACGCTGTAGGGCTGGCTGCGGTTGTTGTACACGTCGAGGAACACGGCCTTGTCCACACCGAGCAACTTCGCCGATTTTTCAGCCCACGGCTCAGGGTTGTTGTTCATCCATTCCAGCGTGCGCGCCTGGCGCTGCAAGTAATCCTGGATCGCCTGTTTGCGCAGTGGGTCTTCCAGGGCGGCGGGGCGGGCGCCGATCAGGTAGTTGCCGGAGAGGTAGCCGAGGGCGGTTTTCAATACCCGGGCGCCGCTGCGGAATTTCGCCAGCTGGATAAACACCCCATAGATCACCCAGGCGTCCAGTTGGCCACTCTGGAACGCGCTGAAACCGTCCTGTGGCGTGAGTGCCACGGGGGTGATGTCGTTGAAGGTCAGCCCTTGCTCCTTCAAGGCCTTGATCAAGAAGTAGTGCGAGGTGGTGGAGCGCACATAGCCCACACGCTTGCCTTTCAACTGGGCGATGGATTCAATTTTCGACTCCTTGGGAATCAGGATCACCTGGTTATTCACGTCACCTTGCAGCACCGCAATCAGCTTCGGCTCGCGGTGGCTCTGGATCGAGAAGATCGGCGGGATCTCGCTCATGCCGCCAATGTCCAGGCTGCCGGAGGCCAGCGCTTCGACGATCAGGTTGCCGCCGGCGAACTCGGCGTAGTCGACTTTATAGGGCGTGTTGGAAGTGCCGGCGTCGTCGGTGAAATACGAGTCCTGGCCACGGTAGGTGGCGACGGCCAGGGTCAGGTCCGAGAGCTTCGCAGGTGCAGCGAAAGCCCGGGGCACCAGCGAGGCGAGGCCCAGGGCGCCAAGGGCAATCGAACTGGCACCCAGGAAGCCGCGACGATTGAACTGTCCGTGTTTGATCGTGTTCGTCATGGTCGTGCCCTGGTCAGATGGCGATCTGCGTTGGTTGAGTTTCGAACGGGGTGCTGTAGCGGTTCGCCGGCACGTCCAGGCCAAGGTTTTCCCGCAGGGTGGCGCCGCTGTATTCGCTGCGCAACAGCCCGCGTTGTTGCAGCACCGGCACTACCAGCTCGGTGAAGTACTGCAAGCCGTCCGGCAGCAGTGAATTGATGATGAAGCCGTCGGCCGCGCCGGCTTCGAACCAGGTCTGGATCGCGTCGGCGACCTGCTCCGGGGTACCGACAAAATCGCGCTTGGGCCGGGAGAACCGCAGGGCCACTTCCCGCAGGGTCAGGCGTTCATCGCGGGCCAGTTGCTTGATGCGGTCGGAGCCGCCTTTCTGGCTGTTGGAGCCCAGGTCGCCGAGTTCCGGGAAGGGTTCGTCCAGCGGGTACTTGCTGAAATCGTGGTCGTTGAACGGGCGGCCCAGGGCGACGATTGCGTCCTCGACGGTCACCAGCTCCACAGCTTGCTGATAGCGGCTTTCCACCTCGGCTTCGTCGCGGCCAACAATCGGCCGGATGCCCGGCAGGATCGACAACTGGTCAGCATCACGGCCAAAACTGCGGGCGCGTTTCTTCAAGTCCTGGGCGTAGGCCTTGGCTTCGTCGAAGGTCTCGGCATGGACAAAAATCGCGTCGCTGTTTTCGGCGGCAAAATTGCGCCCGTCCTCGGAAGTGCCCGCCTGGAAAATCACCGGCTGGCCCTGGCGCGAGCGGGCGATATTCAGCGGGCCCTTGACCGAGAAAAACTCGCCTTTGTGTTCCAGTGCATGCAGCTTGCCAGGGGTGAAAAATTCGCCGCTTTGCTTGTTGTACGCAAAGGCATCGTCTTCCCAGGAATCCCACAGGCCCTTGACCACATTCACGTGCTCCCTGGCGATGCGGTAGCGCACGGCGTGGGGCGGGTGCTCGGCCTTGCCGAAGTTGTCGGCGGTGCCGCTGAGCCACGAAGTCACCACGTTCCAGCCGGCGCGGCCGCCGCTGATGTGGTCCAGGGAGGCGAACTGGCGTGCCACCTGGAATGGTTCGGTGTAGCTCACGGTGACGGTTGCCACCAGGCCGATGTTCGAGGTCAGGGCGGCCAGGGCCGAAAGAATGGTCAGTGGCTCAAAACGGTTGAGGTAGTGCGGGCTGGATTTTTCATGGATATGCAGGCTGTCGGCGATGAACACGAAGTCGAACTTCGCGCCTTCGGCCAGTTGCGTCTGATGCTTGTAGAACCCGAAGTTGACGCTGGCATTGGGCTGCGCCTGCGGGTGGCGCCATTCGCCCCAGCCGTGACCGACGCCGTGCACCATGGCACCGAGTTTCAGTTGGCGTTTGCTCATGTTCTCTCTCCTTTTAGCGGGAAGCCTGGGTAAGCGGGGCACGTTTGGCGTTGAAGCTTTTGTCGAAGCCTTGGGAGACGTCGATGTGTTTGGTCAGCAGGCCTTCGTCCTGATAGATGTCGGCGGTGGTTTGCAGGCCGCTGATCACCGAGTCGTCAATCGCCACCGGTTGCATATGGGTGGCGTTGGCCACGGCTACGTGCACCTCCAGCGGCAAGCCGGTGATTTTGGCCATGGCGGCGGCGAACGCCTGCGGGTGATCGTTGCTCCAGCGGTAGGCGCGGTCGACCCGGGCCACGAAGTCGTCCAGCTGCACGCGCTTGTCGGCAATCGCCTTGCTGGTGGCGGCGAGGTACAGGTGATTGCTCAGCAGGTTGTTGCCGCTGGCAAGGACCCTTGCCTGGCTCTGGCTGGTGACCACGGTGGTGTAGGGGTCCCAGGTCGACCAGGCATCGGCGGTGCCGTTATCCAGCACCAGCCGTGACTCGCTGGGCAGCAGGAAGATGAACTGCACGTCGTGGGTGGAAAGGCCGGCGCTGCGCAGCGCCTTGATCGCCAGGAAGTGCCCGATGGAGCCGCGGGTGGTGACGATGCGCTTGCCCTTGAGGTCGGCAAGATCGTGGATCGGGGAATCTTTCGGAACAATCAGCGCGGTAGTGTTGCGGCCTTCGGCGTGGATGATGCTCACCACCTTCAGCGGTGCTCCGGCACCGAGGGCGAACACGTAGGGCGCGTCCCCCAGCGCGCCGATGTCCACGGCTCCGGCGTTGAGGGCTTCGCCCAGCGGTGCGGCGGCGGGGAACTCGGACCACTGGATTTCGTAGGGCACATCCCGGGTTTCGCCGGCGACTTCCAGCAGCGCCTTGATGGTGGATTTCTGGTTGGCCACTCGCAGGGGCTGCAGGTCGGCGGCCTGGCAAGTCGCCCCCAGGGTGAGGGCGGCCAGTAAAAGGGCAAGGGTAAAGCGCATCAGGCGGGCTCCAGGCTAGGTCTTGCGTTCAGTCGCCTCCGCCTGGAGAAGGGGTCGGCTGGTAGTGGGAAGAGGAGCGAGCGGACTCGCTCCTTGGGGTGTTCAGATCACATAAAACCCGTGGGTGCCGTCGCGGGCCAGCTGGTCCACCAGGCCGAACTCCCAGTCGAGGTAGGCCTGCATGGCTTCCTTCGGATTGTCGGTGCCTTCGTACGGGCGGCGGTAGCGGTCGATGCGCGGTGAAGCGAGGCGGGTCTCGCCTTCCTCCAGCGGCAGTTGCGCGGCGATCCAGCTGGCAGTGCCGTCCTGCAGCAGGAACACGGGCTTGCCGGTCAGCGCTTCGACTTGCGCCACCGCGAGGCGCGCCAGCTGGCTGCTGCCACAGGTCAACACATAGCGTTCGGCAGCAGGCACCTTGCGCAAGGCTTCGGGCAACTGCCCGCGCAACGCCCACCAGGCACCGGGAATGTGGCGCTTGACGTAGTTGGCGCTGGCGGTGAAATCCAGTACTGCGGTGTCGCCATGAGCCTGCCATTCGGCGAGGGTGTGCGGGCTGATGAGTTCGGCCTGTTGCGGCGCCGGGACGGGGGCAACCCAGGCCCCCGGTTCGCTGAAGTGCGCAGGTTGCAGGTCATCCAGCACATGCACTTCCCAACCCAGTTGTGCGAGCCAGGACGCAGACATATTGGCCCGCACGCCGTCGTCATCCACCAGTACCAGCCGGGCGCCGCGTACGCTGGCGACGTGATCGGTTTCCTGCACCAGTTGGCCGCCCGGTGTGGAGCGCGAGCCGGGCAGGTGGCCGGCTTCGAATTCTTCCGGGGTGCGTACGTCGAACAGGTAAGTGGTGCGCGCCGCTTCCTGCTGCCAGCGTTGCAGGTCGGCGAGGGTGGCGCGGCCTACGCGGGCCTTGTCGGCGACTTGGCGGGCGTCCCTGGCGGCGATCTGGCGGTGTTCTTCCGAGGTCGGCGCGAAGCGTCGAGCCTGGCCGTGTTGCAGCTTCTGCCCGGCCAGGGTCCAGCCGATGGTGCCGTTGCGCAGGGCAGACACCGGGTTGGCGATGCCGGCATTGATCAGCGACTGGGTGCCGATGATGCTGCGGGTACGCCCGGCGCAGTTGACGATAATGCGCGTGGCCGGGTCCGGTGCCAGCTCACGGGCGCGCAGCACCAGTTCGGCGCCGGGCACGCTGATGCCGGTGGGAATGCTCATGGTCTGGTATTCATCGAAGCGGCGGGCGTCGAGCACCACCACGTCGGCGTTGCTGTCGAGCAACGCCTGCACTTCTTCAGCCGCCAGCGACGGTGTGTGGCGCTGGCTTTCCACCAGCTCGCCAAAGGATTTACTTGGCACGTTGACGTCGATAAACAGCTCGCCACCGGCGCTGCGCCAACCGTCCAGGCCGCCTTCCAGCAGGCTGACCTCGGTATAGCCGAGCGCCTGCAAGCGCTGGGCGGCGATCTGTGCCAGGCCTTCGCCATTGTCGTACACCGTCACCTGGGTATCCCGGCGTGGGATGCGTGAATACACTTCCAGTTCCAGTTTCGACAGCGGGATATTCGCGGCGAACAGCGGGTGGGATTCGGCGAAAGGCGCTTCCTCGCGCACATCCACAAGGGCGACTTCTTCACGGTCCAGCAGGGCCTGGCGAATCTGGGCGAAGCTGCGGTTCGATACAGTCATGGGGCAGGGCTCTCTTTGGACAGGGCGTCTTTGGACAAATCCCAGATGTTCGGGAGAAAAGCGTTGGAATAACCGGAGATAAACAGTTTCTCGCTGCCGTCCGGCTGGTACACGGCGCGGCGCACCGCACCGATGTTGGCGCCATACACATGAATGCTGATGGACACCTGGTCACTGAAGGCATTGCTGACTTGATGGATGTCACCGATCTTCGGCGACACGGCTTCCACCTGGCCGGGTTCCAGCTGGATGCGCTTGCCGTCGGCGACCAGTGCGCCCTCGGCGTTACGCGCAAAGCCCTGGGAATACTCGGAACCGCGCAGCATGCCGATCAGCCCCCACACGCGATGGTCATGGATCGGCGTGGTCTGCCCCGGCCCCCACACAAAGCTGACGATGCTGAAGCGCTGGCGCGAATCGGCGTGCAGCAGGAATTGCTGATAACGCTCGGGGTCGGGTTGGGCAAACTCGTCCGGCAGCCAGTCATCGTGGCTGACCAGTTGCGCCAGCAGCTTGCCGCCTCGGTGCAGCAGGTCGCCTTCGCGAGGGTTGCCGTCGATCAATTCCGCCAGGGCGCCAATGAATGCTCTGAGTCTCTCCGGGTGTCGGGCCTGGGTCATGACAATTCCATCGTGGGTGGTTCGTGGTGATGGGTTTATCTAAGCATAATGTTTATAGTTAATATGCTATTTTTTAATGATTAGGTTATAGCGGAAAGTAATTTAGAACCGGTTTGAATAGCGTTAGACGTTATCGATCCGGGGGTTGGGCTATCCAGCCACCGTTTATGGAACTATGCTTTTCACACATCTTAATGACTGTTCTCTATGTGCGGCCCAAATGAAAATTGACGATATCGATGCCTTTGTCGAAGTGATTCGTTGCCAGTCCATCAGCCATGCCGCCGAGTCGCTGCAACTGACCCAGCCGGCCATTACCCGTCGCGTGCAGAACTTCGAGCAGGCGCTGGGGGTGGAGTTGTTCGACCGCAACACCAAGCCGCTCAAGCCTACTTTGATCGGTACGCGGGTGTATGAACAGTGCCGTTCGATCCTTCGGGAAATGGACGCCCTGCGGGAACTGGTGGCCACCGACGCGCCGCCCACCGGCCTGCTGCGCCTGGGGGTGCCGCAGACCATTGGCGACGTGGTGTTGCTGGACGCCCTCAAGCACCTGCGCAGTGAATTCCCCGAGCTGCGGGCCCAGGTGGCTACCGGCTGGGGCAGCCAACTGGTGGGCAAGATCGAGCGCGGCGAACTGGACGCGGCGGCGGCGCTGTTTCCGGCGGGCAAGATCTTCCCGGATAACATCGTCGGCGAGTCCATCGGCAAGATGGAACTGGTGGTGGTGTGTGCCAAGGCCCAACTGCCGAAGAAGCCCTGCAAGCTGGCGGACGTGTACCAGAATGGCTGGATCCTGAACCCGGATGGCTGCGGTTTCCGTGCCGGGTTGCAACGCACCCTGTCGGACCAGGGCCTGGCGTTGCGGGTCAACCTGGAGACCTTCGGCACCGAGCTACAGTTGGGCCTGGTGGCTGACGGCCTGGGCCTCGGCCTGGTGCCACGCCCGCTGCTGGAGCGCAGTGCCCATCGCGATCAACTGGCGGCCATGCCACTGAAGGACTTCAAGCCGGTGATGGACCTGTGGCTGATCTACCCGCATTTCCTGGGCAACCTGCAAGGGCCGGTGGACGCGTTTGGCAAGCTGGTGGCGGCGTCTTTGCACAAGGTGCGCAATGCGGCGTGATATGAAAAAAAATAATAATTAGCTTAGATTAAAATGTGCTTTTTATTATTTTTGGTCATCCCCTAGGCTTGCCTGGAAGTCCTTAAGGCCATCCAGGAAGTTTTGCCATGAGCAGCGTCACCTCGATCTCCAGTGTCTCGAACAACGTCCGCCAGCGGGTTACCCCGGAAGAGTGGGAGGTGCGCGTTAAACTTGCGGCGGCCTATCGGCTGGCGGCCTTGTACAAGTGGACCGACCACATCTACACGCACTTCTCCGCCCGGGTGCCGGGGCCTGAGGAGCATTTCCTGATCAATGCCTACGGGCTGTTGTTCGATGAGATCAGCGCTTCGAATCTGGTCAAGGTGGATATCGACGGCACGATTGTCGATGACCCTACGGGCCTGGGGATCAACTATGCGGGCTATGTGATCCACAGCGCTATCCATGGGGCTCGCCACGATTTGCAGGCCGTGCTGCATACGCATACGCGCGACGGTATTGCGGTGTCGGCGCAGAAGGACGGGTTGTTGCCGATCTCCCAGCATTCCATCGGGTTTTCCGGGCGCGTTGCGTACCACGGGTATGAAGGTGTGGCCCTTGACCTGGATGAGCGTGAGCGGTTGGTGGCGGACCTGGGGGACAAGAGTGTGATGATCTTGCGCAACCATGGATTGCTGACGGCGGGGGTGAGTGTGGAGCATGCGTTCCAGCAGCTGCAGGGGCTGGAGCGGGCGTGCAATATCCAGATTGCGGCGCAGGCGGGGGGGAATGCCGAGTTGATCTTTCCGCCGGCGGAGGTGGTGGCCAAGGTGGAGAAGCAGGCAGAAGTGTTCAAGAGCGGGGATGGGCCGGGGGTGGCGCGGCACTGGAATGCGTTGATTCGGCAGCTGGAGCGCAGCGATACCGATTACAAGAACTGATCGATGCGGTGAGAGAGACTGCTCCCTCACCGCAGGTCGGGTCAGAAGCTGTACTTGGCGGTCACCGTGAAATTGCGTGGATCGCCGTACACGTCATACGGACTCCAGGTGCTGTTGCTGGCGATGCCCTGATAGTACTTTTTGTCGAACAGGTTGTTGACGTTCAGCCGGGTATCGAGGTGTTGATTGACCTTGTAGCCCACCATCAATCCCACCAGTGCATAGGCCTCCTGTTCGATATGGTAGGGGCCGAAACTTGAGTTGCTGCCCTTGTTGAACATGCTGCTCTGGCCATACAGGTTGGCGCCGACACGCCACTGATCCAGCTCCCCTGGCAGGGTGTACACGGTGTTCAACTTGAACATATGGCGTGGCAGGTCGGTGTCGAACAGGCGGCCCTCCTTGGTGCGGTCGGCGTCCTTGCGGTACTTGGCCTGGGCGAAGGTGTAGCCGGCGCCCACTTGCCAATCAGGGGTCAGGGCGCCGATCAATTCCAGGTCGATACCCTGGCTGCGGACCTTGCCGGCGGCTTCGTAGCAGTACACACCGTCGTTGCTGCGTGCGCACTGGGACTGGTTGTCGAGCAAGGCCGCGCGGTTTTCCTGGTCGATCTCGAAGAGCGCGGCACTGGCATTGAGCGCGCCGCCGAAGTATTCACCCTTGATACCTATTTCGTAGTTCTTGCCTTCGATCGGCTTGATCACCGAGTTGTCGTTGGCGACCTCGCTTTGCGGCATGAAAATGTCGGTGTAGCTGGCGTAGACCGAGTGGTGCTCGTCCAGTTCATAGATCACGCCCGCGTAGCGCGTCAGGTTGCGGGTGACCTTGTATTGGCTGTTGGTGTAGTAACCGTCATTGATCTGGTTGTAGATCGAGGTGGTGTCGTACCAGTCCAGGCGTGCGCCGAGAATGACTTTCAGCGGGTCGGTGATGCTCCAGCGGGTGGTGATGTAGAGGCCTTCCTGGTCGACTTTTTCATTCAGGTCGTAGCTGTCCGGAACACTGGGCTTGGGTACGCTGCGGGGGCTGAAGTTGATGATGTCGGCCACTGGAATGAAGGTGTTGCCGCCCTTGCCGCTGGTCTTGAGTTGGCGCTTGCTGGCACCCACGACCAGTTCATGCTGGCGCCCCAACAGGCTGAATGGTCCGCTGGCGTAGGCATCATAAGTGGACTGATCGTAGTTGCGGGTCTGGTTGAACACCCGCTGCTGGTAGGCGCCGTAGTGTTCCAGTACGGCACCGGTCAGCGCGAAGTCAGACCAGTTCTTTGACGCGGCCAGGTGCAGGCGCCAGTCATTGTCGAAACGGTGATCCAGCTCGGCAAATACGGTTTTGTTGTCGATGTCCTGGTGGCTCCAGCTATACCCAAAGGTCTTTGAACGGGAAAAGTTGGCATGGCTGCCGTCGCTGTTGACCGGTAACCCGCCCCAGTTGATGTTGTTGTTATCGTTCTGATCCGAAGCTCCCAGGGTCAGGGTGGTGCTGTCGCTCAGGTCGAACTCGCTGATGCCGTAGAACACCCCCCGTTCGCGGCCGGCGTAATCCTGGAAGCTGTCCTTGTCCTGGTACGCCCCGACAAACCGTCCGCGCACGCTGGCGCTGTCGTTGAGGGGGCCGGACACGTCCAGCTCGGAGCGGTAATTGTCCCAGCTGCCGGCGCTGCCAGTGACGCTGGCCTGGAACTCCCGCGTCGGCCGCTTGCGCACCATGTTGATCGCCGCGGACGGGTTGCCGGCGCCTTGCATCAGACCGGTGGCGCCGCGCACGATTTCCACGTGGTCGTAGGGCGCCATGTCGGCAGCGGCGACCCAGTCGGCGTTGTAGGTGGTGGGCAATCCGTCGAACATCAGGTTGTTGATGGGGAAACCGCGGGAGAAATACTCACTGTTGGCCGGCCGTGCTGCGGACATGCGCAGCCCTGGGGTTGCCTGCACCACATCGTCGAGGCTGCGCATGCCCTGGTCGTCCATGCGTTGACGGGTGATGACGGTCACCGATTGCGGCGTTTCACGCAGCGACAGCGGCAGCTTGGTGGCGGTCTGCATTGAGCCTGTGGCGTAGGAGCCGGTATTTTCCGTGGTAGCACCCAGCCCCGTGGCATTGATGTTGGTGGCGCCGAGCTCCAGGGCACCAGTGCTGTCGGCCTCGGGCACCAGCACATAGCTGCCGTTGGTTTGCAGCGCGGCGGTGTAACCGCTGCCCGCCAGAATCCTCGCAAAGCCTTGGGCTACTGTGTAGGCACCCTCGAGGCCCGGACTGTTTTTGCCGGCGGTCAGGCTCGCGTTGGCGGACACCGCAATGGCTGCTTGCAATCCGAACTGGCCCAACACCTGGTCCAGCGGCCCTGCGCCGACCGCGAAGTGGATCTGCCTGTCTGCCGTTTGCGCCAGGGCTACCGGTGCGAGCACGCTTTGCGCAAGTACCGCGCCGCTGAACAGGACCAGGCTGAGGGTTGATGCACAGCGATGATTGCTGCTGCGTGGGCGAGGGGCGGAGCGGTCTTTCATGGCAGGTTTCCGGAGTCAGGAGGAGGGCTTTCCCGCCACTGCAATGAGCGGGAGTCGCCCATAAGCCAAACGAGAATGAAAAACCTGCAGCTTTTTTCAGTTTATTTTCATGGCAGGCTCACCGCGCGGTGAATGTGACCCAATAACGCGTGCGCTGCTGCACCTTCACCGGGAGGCTCTGTTCAAGCATCGAGAAGATCTGCCCGGGATTGTTCAGCGGGTAAGAGCCGCTCAGTCGCAGGTCGGCGACCGCCGGTTCGCAGCGCAAAATGCCTGGCAGATACCGCGCCAGTTCCTGGGCGAAATCCTCCAGGCGCATGCGTTCGGCCACGATGAATCCGTCGATCCATGCCGTATCGTTCAGGTTGGCCGGTTGTGCCGGGTAGACGCGAGTGCTGCTGATCCAGGCCTGTGAGTGGGCGTCTACCACCAGCGCCTCGCCTCCTGCCTTGAGGCGGGCGGCGACCCGGCCGCTGCTGACGGACACCAGGGTTCCGTGCCCATCGTTTTCGCGCCGTACGGTGAACCGCGTGCCCAACGGCTGCAGGCGCGCTTCGGCGGTGTACACCAGCAAGGGGCGCCCGGCGGGGTCGCTGGCGGTGAGGATGTCGACTTCGCCTTGACGCAGGGTCAGGCGGCGTTCCTGGGTATCGTATTGCGCATCCAGCAGCGTTCGGGTGTTAAGCCAGATTTGTGTGCCGTCGCTCAGCGTGTGGTGGCGGCGTTCGCCGGTTGCGGTGTGGTAATCGGCCAGGGCGCTTTGTACCCAAAAGCTGTCACTGGCCTGCCAGGCGGTACCGCCCAACAAGCCGGCACCCAACAGGAGTTTCAACACCTGGCGACGATCACGCTCCAGGGTTCGGGTCTGTTGCAAGGTCTGGCGTGCCAGCGGGGTGCTCAGTTGCTGGCTGCGCCGTTGCAACTGTTGGGTGAGGGTGGTGAAGCGTTGCCAGGCGCGTTCGTGTTGGGGGTCGGCCTGGCGCCACTGTTGCAACTGTTCCTGCTGCTGGGGGCTGATCTCACCCGATTGCGCCAGGGTGAACCAGGCGACAGCCTGGTCACGCACGGATTCGGGGATGGGGTGTTCCTGATGATCCTGAACCGACACGGCGCTTACTCGAACTGGCTGGCATAGCAGAGGGCGAACGCTTTGCTCATGGACTTTTGCACCTTGTCCACACTCAGGCCCAGCTGGCTGCCGATCTGCTTGTAGGTCAGCCCGTCGAGCTGCGACAGCAGGAAGATCTCGCGCATGCCGGCGGGCATCCCATGCAGCAGTTCATCGACCTCCACCAGGGTTTCGATCAGCAGGTATTTGTCTTCCGGCGATATCTCCAGCGCTTGTGGTTGCTCGGCCAACACGTGTTGGTAAGCGCGCTCCACTGCCTGGCGGCGCCAGCGGTTGATCAACAGGCTGTTTGCGATGGTGGCAAGGTAGGCCAGGGGCTGGCGCAATTCATTGACCGGACGCCGCGCACCGATGATTCGCACGAATGTGTCCTGGGCAAGATCATCGGCATCGGCGGTTTCGTGCAGGCGTTTGCGCAACCAGTTTTTCAACCACCCACTGTGTTCAAGGTAGAGGTGTTCGACGTCCTGTTCGAAACTGCTGCGGTTGTTCATGGAATGCGGGTGCCAGCTAGTGATTGATAATTATTCTCAACTTTAGCGTGGCGAGAGGGTTGGATGCAATCAGCGATTTTCTCTGCGGGAGCTGCGTGGGCAGCTCCTTCAGGTAGTTTCAGGCGACTTTTTCCGCCGCCTGGCGTTCCCGTTCAGCCACCAACTGCCGGGTCAGCGGAATCAGCCGCTTGCCGTAATCGATCGCATCATTGAGCGGATCAAACCCACGAATCAAAAACGTCGTGATACCCAGGTCGTAATAATCCAGCAACGCCTCGGCCACTTGATCGGCCGTACCCACCAGCGATGTAGAGTTACCCTGGGCCCCCAGCAACCCCGCAATCCCGGTCCACAACCGCTTATCCAACCGCGACCCCTGGGCCGCCGCCGCCAACAGCCGCCGCGACCCCTCATTCGGCGGTTCACGCCTCACAAACCCATTCTTCTCAGCCAACGCCGTCGCCTGCTCCAGGATGCTGTCCGCACGCTCCCAAGCCAGCGCTTCAGTCTCTGCCAGAATCGGCCGCAACGACAAACTGAAGCGAACCGTACGCCCATGCCTGGCCGCCTCAGCCCGCACCTGGGTGACCACTTCCTTCACCTGCTCGTAGGTCTCACCCCACAGCGCATACACATCCGCATGCTTGCCCGCCACCGCAATGGCCGCCGCTGAAGACCCGCCAAAATACAACGGTATATGCGGCTGCTGCGGCGACTTCACCGTCGAAAACGCACCCTCGTACCGGTAGTAAGTGCCGTGATGGTCGAAGGGCTTTTCACTGGTCCATTCCTGCCGCACCACGCTCAAGTACTCGTCGGTGCGCGCATAACGCTCATCCTTGTCGATATGACTGCCATCGGCCCGCAGTTCACGGTCGTCGCCGCCGGTGATGATGTGCACCGCGGTGCGCCCGCCGTTGAACACATCCAGCGTGGCGAACTGCCGCGCAGCGAGGGTGGGTTGGACGAAGCCGGGCCGGTGGGCAATCAGGAACTGCAGCTTTTTCGTCACGCTGGCCGCATGGGCAGCGATCAACGTACTGTCCGGGCTGTTGGAATGGAAGGCCACCAGCGCGCGGTCGAAGCCGGCCTCTTCGTGGGCGTGGGCCACGGTCTCCACGTAGTCGGGCTGCAAGGTCGGGCCGCTGCGAGGGTGGATCTCGGAGGCGTGGTGGCCGCCGATATAGCCGATAAATTCGATGCTCATGGTCAGTCCTTGTTGAGGGCAGGAATAAAGCTGCTATCGAAAATAGGGGCCGCACCCGAGCCTGTAAAATGCCGATTGGTTCTATCCTAATTATAAAAATACAGAATCATAGTTT
Organism: Pseudomonas sp. W2I6; assembly: GCF_030815935.1. Lineage (NCBI taxonomy): Bacteria > Pseudomonadati > Pseudomonadota > Gammaproteobacteria > Pseudomonadales > Pseudomonadaceae > Pseudomonas > Pseudomonas sp. W2I6. The sequence continues at coordinate 1,973,122 of NZ_JAUSXJ010000001.1, forward strand.
TATATAGTTATCAGTAATGCGCATTTTAATCGTATTAGGTTATTCCCAAATAGAATTTCACTGAGGTTTTTTATGCGAATAGCATGAAACCGCAGCGGCGCTCCTGGCCGTGTTCTTGATGAGGAAGGAAGCCCGATGACTGAAAAGTCCCTTAACGCCAGTTCGTTTTCCGTCGACAAGGCCGAGGGTCAAGCCGGCGTTGCATCCCGCTTGATTCCGCGCTGGCTGCGCAACTGGCGCACCCCCGATGTGTTGCTGCGGCTGGTCAGCCCGATTGTGTTGCTGTTGCTGTGGGAACTGGCCTCCGAGCTGGGCTTGATCCCGGCACGGATCATCGCCGCGCCGTCTCAGATTGGCGGCACCCTGTGGGCGATGATCGTCTCCGGAGAGCTGGGCAAGCACCTGCTGGTGTCCCTGCAACGGGCGCTGCTGGGCTTGAGCATCGGCGTGAGTATCGGGGTGGTGGCCGCGTTGATCACCGGCCTGTCGAAGCGCGGCGAGGTAATCCTCGACTCACCGATGCAGATGCTGCGCACCATTCCTTCCCTGGCACTGGTGCCGTTGTTCATCCTCTGGTTCGGCATCGGCGAGTTCACCAAGATCGCGCTGATCGTTACCGGCACCACCTTTCCGGTGTACCTCAACCTGTTCGCCGGCATCCGCAACATCGACCCCAAACTGATCGAGGCCGCCAACACCCTCGGCCTCAACCGTCGCGAGCTGATCTGGCACGTGATCCTGCCGGGCTCGTTGCCTTCGTTTTTTGTCGGCCTGCGCTATTCCCTGGGCATCTCCTGGCTGGCCCTGGTGTTTGTCGAGCAAATCAACACCACCGCCGGTATCGGCTACCTGGCCAGTGATGCGCGGGACTTCATGCGCACCGACGTGATCGTGATCTGCCTGTTGATCTATAGCGTGCTGGGCCTGCTGATCGACGGCTTGATCCGCACCCTGGAACGTTTTGCCCTGGCCTGGCGCCCATCGTTTGTGAGGAACTGACATGTCGATTCTCGAAGCTTCAACAGCACCGGTGCAGTTGCGCAATGTGGTGCGCCAGTTCGGCCAGCAGCGGGTCATCGACGGCCTGGACCTGGATATCGCCCCGGGGGAGTTCGTTGCGTTGCTGGGCGCCAGCGGTTCCGGCAAGACCACCTTGCTGCGCAGCCTCGCGGGCCTGGACAGCATCGACAGCGGCCAGTTGCGCGTGCCCAAGGCCCGGGCGGCGGTATTCCAGGAGCCACGCCTGATGCCGTGGAAGCGCGCCTGGAAAAACGTGATTCTCGGCCTGCGGGTTCCCGACGCCAAGGCCCGTGCGGTGCAGGCGTTGACGGAAGTCGGGCTGGCCCATCGGCTGGAGGCGTACCCGGCGACCCTCTCCGGCGGCGAGGCCCAGCGCGTGGCATTGGCCCGCGGCCTGGTGCGCGAGCCCAAGCTGCTGTTGCTCGACGAACCGTTCGCCGCGCTGGATGCGCTGACCCGCATCAAGATGCATCGCCTGATCATCGAACTCTGGCGCAAACACACGCCGGCCGTGTTGCTGGTGACCCACGACGTCGACGAAGCGATCCTGCTGGCCGACCGCGTGATCGTGCTGGCGGAGGGCAAGATTGCCGAGCAACTGCGCATCGACCTGCCCCGTGCACGGGATACCGGCCAGGACGGTTTCCAGGCGATTCGCGCGCGCTTGCTGAGCCTGTTGGGGGTTGAAGTGGACGCCCCGGCCGCCCAGCCTGCGAACGCCAGCGTCAGGCGGTTTGCCCATGGTTGAATTCAGAACCCTTTGCCTGTTGGCGGCTGCACTGCTGATGGGCGGCTGCGACAAAGCCGCTGAAGCGCCGAAGTCTGCATCGGATTTGTCGGGTGTGACCCTGATCCTCGGTGACCAGGCCAAGGGCTTGCGTACGGTGGTGGAGGCCGCCCACGCCCTGGATGGCATCGACTACAAGGTCCAGTGGGCCAACTTCCAGGGCGCCGCGCCGCTGTTCGAAGCCTTGCGCGCCGGCGCCGTGGACCTCGGCCCGGCCGGGGATACACCGGTGCTGGCGGCTGCCACCGGAGGCACGCCGCTGCGTATCGTTGCGGTGCGCCGCAGTCAGGCGCGCAGCATTGCGATCCTGGTGCCGCCCGATTCACCGATCCACAGCGTGGCCGATCTGAAAGGACGCAATGTGGTGGTGTCGTCGGCCCGTGGGAGCATTTCCCAGTACCTGCTGATCCGCGCCCTGGCGAATGCCGGCGTGGATGAAAAGGACGTCAACGTCGGCTTCGTGCTGCCCACCGATGCATTACCTGCGTTCAACGCCGGCAAGATCGAAGCCTGGGCGACCTTCGGGGTGTACCAGGCGTTCGCCGAACAGCAGGGCGCGCGGGTGCTGATCAGCGGGGAGGGCATCAATACCGGCCTGACGTTTATTACCGCGTCCGATGAAGTGCTCAGCGACCCGCTCAAGCGCCAGGCGTTGCGTGACGTTTTGCAGCGGTTCGCCAAGGCCTTTGAATGGGCGCAGCAGAACCCCGAGGAATACGCACGGGTGTTTGCCACGGTCAACGATATCCCGCTCAAGGTTTCACAGTTGCTGCGCACATGGGGTGATGAGTCGCTGCTGCCAGTAGAGGAGCGGGATGTGCAGGCGTTGCAGCAGGTGGATGATTTGTTTGTGGAAAAGAAGATTTTCCCGCACCGGGTAGAGGTACGGAAACTGACGGATACCGAGGTGTTTTCGCCGCAATCGCTGGCTGGCGCGCCCTGAAGTCGTTGTGTTTTGCCCGGACCTGAGGTCTCATGGGTCCGGGAAAAACTTGCGGGTAGGGAACAGCACTTGATACGGGAAGAACTGGCGCAATATGGCGGTATCACCGTCATGATTCCGGCCGCAGTGGTGATCGCCGTCTGGCTCTGGTATTCCCGGCCCCAGGCGGTCAAGTGGTGGCTGATGACCATCGCCTGCACCTATTCCATCGTGGCGTTCAGCAAGTTGCTGTTCAAGGGCTGGGGCGTGGCGCTCCAGCAACTGGATATTGCGGTGCTCAGCGGTCACGCCATGAATACGTCGTTGATGGTGCCCGTGGCGATGAGCCTGGTGGCGCGCCGGGTCAACCCCGAGTGGCGCTGGCCCGCAGCTATCGCCGGGATGTTGATCGCCGGCTGGTTCAGTGCCTATTGCGTGGCACCCTATATTCACCCACTCAACGAAGCACTGGCCGGTGGCTTTTTGGGCGGCATGGCGGCACTGGCGTTTCTGTGGCGCCTTGAGGTGGTTGAAGTGCGGGTTTCCCCATCGTTGATCGGTGGGGGAATGGTGATCCTGTTGTTAAGTGCGATGGCACCCAAGTACAACGCCGAGAAGCTGCTCAACCATGTGGCAGTGGCCGTATCAGGTGCCGACCAGGCCCATCAGGAGCCTTCCTGGCGGGCCTCTTCCATGCAGTTGAACGCCGAGTAAGTGGCCAGGTCCAGGGCCAGGTTACTTTCCACCAGCAGCTCCAGCAGCACCGTCTGGCAATTGAAGCGCCGGGCATCGCCACGGCGCTGCGAACGCTTCATCTGCTTGAACAGCGTGTCGGTTATGTCCTGCGGTGAGATGCCGCGCAGCTGATCCAGCCAGTGGGACATGATCCGGGTGTTGCGCGCATATTGCTCCGCCGGCAGTTGTTCGTGCGGTGCCAGGCCCACGAAACCTTCAAACGTGTTCGTCAGCCTTTTCAAGGCGTAGGCCCGTTTCAGATCCTCATAAATGCTCATGGCCGCTCCTCGGTGCAGGAAATATTCGCCAATAGTTCGGCCGTCTTCATTTGCATCAGGTGGCTGTCGCCGCGGCTCTCCACGCACAGGCAGATGGACAGGGGATTGCTCACCTGCAACTTGAAGCGCCAGTCGGCAAACACCATTGAAAGCCCGGTACAGGATTCGTCACTGTCCAGGGAATGGCCGGCGTATAACACCTGCATGCGTTCTACAACGGTGGTTGAACTATTAACCTTGACGTGAATGTTTCCCGAAGAAGGAAACAGGCCGATACGCTCTACCAATAGCTTTGAACTTTTCATGGCCGTCCCTCGCTGTTAATTCACGTATTACTTTATTCTCAAGAGGTGAAAAAGTAAGCGGATGTTATTTTTAGTCTGTTATTAAGTTGAATGTTATTTCTTGTCTGTTCAGCGCCGCTATCAGTCACTTCTTTGCACTCGGCTGATTTCTGCCAATGGCAAGTTGATGCGTTGTTCCCGTTGCAGGAAGTTCATCAGCAACACCACACGTTCCTCACCGTCCATGGCCAGGAAGACCGCTTCAAGTTCGGCAAACGGCCCTTCATTGATGCGCACGCTTTCGCCGGGCTGCAACAGGGCGCTCACCACGGCCTGGTGGTCGCGCTCCTGGAGTTCGTCCACCAGCGTGTCGCTGATGGGCAACGGGTGCGCGCCGAATGCCACCACCCGCGACACACCGCGGGTCGAGCGCAGTGAGCTCCAGCTGTCCTGCTGGCTCATTTGAATAAACAGATAACCGGGAAACAACGATTCACGGGTGGTCCTGCGCTGGCCCTTCAACAGCCGTTCGCGTTTATAGGTAGACCGGAAGCAGGTATAGCCCTGGCGCTGGAGGTGCTCCTCGGCGCGCTCGTCCTGCCGGGATTTGCACTGGACCAGGTACCAGGCTTTGTTGGCATTTGCGCTCATGGGAGTTCCTCTTCCTATATAAGGCGATACGTGACAAGGCTGTAATTTAAAACCGATGGGGGTGACGAAGTAATGAATGTTATAAATTGTCGGTTTGAAGGCGGTGGTTGTTATTTTTCGTCCGGAGATAATTTTGGGGGAAGTAAGGGTTACGTGTTAATAAATACTGCCGTGAAGTAATAAAGTTGAAGAGGTTGCTTCATGGGGTAATGGATGGCCCGGGGATAGTGCCTTGTTTAAAAGAGTGTTGATTGTCTGTATTGGCAATATTTGCCGTAGTCCCACCGCGGAAAGTCTTTTGCGTGGCGCACTCCCGTGCTCCGATATCAAGATCAGTTCTGCAGGTATTGCCGCGTTGGTCGGCAAGCCGATTGAAACCACCGCCCGTGCGGTACTCGAAGCCCACGGTCATCCGGCCGACAAGCACCAGGCCACCCAGTTGGCGCCACAGGCGATCAGTGAAGCCGACCTGATCCTGGTCATGGAACGACAGCACATCAATGCCGTACTCAGCATGGCGCCCGAGGCACGAGGCAAGGTCTTGCTGCTGGGCAAATGGCAAAACGAGCGAGAGATCAGCGACCCGTACCGTCAAGGCAAGGCCGCGTTTGTGCACGCTTATGCGTTGATCGAAGAAGCTGTAAACGCATGGGCGCAGCGTCTTGCACGCTGATCGCCACTACTTTTTGAATCGAAATAAAGGCTAAGAATCCGACTTATGCAGCAAACGCCAGCAGTCACCGTACAGGAAGACGATAACGGGGAGATTGATCTCCTCGGTCTGTTTGGAACACTGATCGACCATAAATGGCTGATCGCTGCGGTGACCGGTGCCTTTATGGTCACTGGCGCCGCCTATGCGGTGCTGGCAACCCCGGTCTACCAGGCGAATGCCCTGCTGCAGGTCGAAGCGAAAAAGAACGACTTGCTGGGCTTCTCGGACATCGGCGGGATGCTGGGCAAGGAGTCGCCGTCGGCCACCGAGATCGAGCTGATCCAGTCCCGCTACGTGATTGGCAAAACCGTCGACAACCTGAAACTCGATATTGTCGTACAGCCGATGTACTTCCCGGTGGTGGGTGAGTTCCTGGCGCGCCGCTTCCAGAAGGCCAACCCCGGTGCAATCGCCGAGCCGCTGCTGGGCCTGGACAGCTTCGCCTGGGGCGGCGAGTCGCTGAAGATCTTCAAGCTGGACCTGCCCGACGGGCAATTGGGCAAGAAGCTGACCCTGACCGTGGGTGAAAACGCGCACTACACCCTGGTGGATGAAGATGACCAGGTGCTGGCGGCCGGCGAGGCCGGGCAGCCGTTCGAGCAAAATGGCGTGGCATTCCAGATTGAAGAACTGCGCGCCAAGCCCGGCACGCGTTTCCGGGTGATCCGCAATGCGCGACTGACCAGCATCCTCGACTATCAGGAGAACCTGGATGTGGTCGAGCGAGGGAAGGAGTCGGGCATGATCGGCCTGGCGCTGGAAAGCACCGAGCCGGACCAGGCGATCAAAATCCTCAATCAGATCGCGGCGATCTACGTGCGGCAGAACGTGGAGCGCACCTCGGCTGAGGCGGCGCAAAGCCTGGCGTTTCTCAAGGAGCAACTGCCGGAGGTCAAGAAGGACCTGGAAAAAGCCGGGAAGGCCTTGAATGAATACCAGACCCGCAGCAAGTCGGTGGACATCACCCTGGAAACCAAGGCGATTCTCGACCAGATCGTGGGCCTCGATACCAGCATCTCCGAGCTGAAGCTGCAACAGGCCGAGATGGACCGCAAGTTCACCCGCCAGCATCCCGCGTATCGCGCATTGCTGACCCAGATCGGCGAGCTGACCAGCAAGCAGCAGAGCCTGGCGAGCCGGGTCGAGAGCCTGCCTTCCACCCAGCAGGAGCTGCTGAGCCTCACCCGGGATGTCGAGGTCGGCACGGCCATTTACACCCAGTTGCTCAACAAGTCCCAGGAACTCGATGTGATGCGCGCGGGCACCGTGGGCAACGTGCGCCTGATCGACACCGCAGACGTCAATTTCTTCAAGCCGATCAAGCCGAAAAAGATCCTCATCGTGCTGATCGCGACGCTGCTGGGCGGCTTCCTGGCGGTGACGCTGGTACTGCTGCGCAAGGCGCTGAACCGTGGCCTGGAAAGCCCCGAGGCCATCGAGCAACTGGGCTTGCCGGTGTACGCGTCGATTCCGTACAGCACGCTGCAAAAGGTCGAAGAAGACAAAATCACCCGCGGGCGTGGGCGTGCCGATGCCGGTTCTTCATTGCTGGCCATCAGTCACCCCACGGACCTGGCAGTGGAGGCCTTGCGCAGTTTGCGCACCAGTTTGCACTTCGCGATGCTCGAGGCGCCGAATAACCGGATCATGATTTCCGGCCCCAGCCCCGAGGTGGGTAAAACCTTTGTCTCGGTGAACCTGGCGGCGGTCATCGCGCAAACCGGGCAGCGCGTGTTGTTGATTGACGTGGATATGCGACGGGGCTACCTGCACAAAGTGCTGGGTGTGCCGGCCAAGGATGGGCTTTCCGACATCCTCTCCAATCAATGCACCCTTGAATCCGCCATCCACAAAACCGCCATTGAAAACCTCGACATCATCAGCCGCGGGCAAATACCGCCGAATCCTTCCGAGCTGCTGATGCACCGCAACCTGACCGAGCTGTTGGCGCAGGTCAGCGAACGGTATGACCTGGTGATTCTGGATACGCCACCGCTCTTGGCCGTGACCGACGCAGCCATCGTGGGACGGCAATCGGGGACCAACCTGATCGTCACCCGCTATGGCTTGAACCCGGCAAAAGAGATCGAGCACACCATGCGCCGATTTGCCCAGAACGGCATCGTGCTCAGGGGCGCGATCTTCAACGGCGTTGAAAAGAAAGCTTCGGCCAAATATGGCTACGGCAACTACGGGTATTACCAGTACGAATACCAGGCTGATCGGAGCTGATTCACCACTGTAATTGCAGGATAGAGGTCACGTTTTCAGGAAATGAACGAAAAATCCTGGGGCGGTAGCGTGCCAAATTCAAATCAGCATAAAGAATACCCAGCCATGTTTTACCTGTTATCCCTTATCGCGCTGTCAGCGGGTTTGCTCGCGGCGAAAAATCCAAAATACTCAATCGTAGTGTTCGGGATAATGCTGGCTGTTATTCCCACGGGTAACTCCTACAGCGAAATAATCTCGCTCAAGGGTATCTACTTCTTTGACTTTTATATCGTGGGCGGGCTGGGCGCACTGCTGATCCGGCAGGTGGCTACACAGAAGAAACAATTGACGGTACCGGGCGGCCTGCTTTTTGGTTGCGGGCTGTATGTGGTGTTACTCGCCTGCGGCCTGCTGGAGTCCTCGAACAAGTACCTGTTGAAGGATGTTCGGCCGTTTATAATGATCCTGTCATTTATCGTGCTCTCGAACATCGCGACCCTTGCCGCAAAAACGCTGAAGTTGCAGACGGTGCTCCTGCTATTGATCGCGATGACCGCCTTCAATGTGCTGGACATTGCCTGGTTACGCTTGGGCTTGTACAAGTTTCAAGACGTCTACTATGAAGAAAACGCCTACCGCTACCTGGACGGCGGTACGTACGCCGCCGTGGCCTACCTGATTTATTACTTCATAGACCCACGGCTGTTCGAACACAGGAAAAAGCTCGCAAGCATTTGCCTGGCCACTTCATTCATCTGTTTGTTCATTGCCAACTCTCGCTTCATCTTTGTCTCGGTGTTTGCGGCGATCATCATCCACCAATACACCCGGCCGGCCCGCATGATAGGCGTTGCCCTGGCCGGGGCGGTGGTGCTGATGGCGTTCATTGGCATCAGCAATATGATCGGGGCTGATCGAATCAATGATGGTTTGTCGTCCGAAGGCATGGCCGCCCAATTGGCCACGCGCTTCAGCCCGGCGCTGGAGTTGATCCGCGGCATGAACCCGCTGCATTACTTTGTGGGACTGGGCGCGGGCACGCCGTTCGAGATTCCCTGGTTCGAGTACCGTGGCCTCGATGACAAGAACTCGAATATCGACAGTGCCTACCTAACCTACTTCGTTAAGTACGGGCTGATCGGCGTGTACTTGCTGTACGTGTTCATTACCTCGATTACCCAGCACATGAACAGCCGGGTGGCGGTTTCGATCGCCATCTTTCTGGGGGTGATGTTCGTTGTCTCGGCCACGCCTTATCAGCCGTACGCCATCGGTATCGCGTATGGCGCGATTGTGCTGCGGGTCTGTTCCGAACACACCGCCAGGCAACGCAAAAAGATCCTCAAGCCTGGCCAGCCGCTGATAACCACACCCTTGCAGGTGAATGCCGGATGAACAGCACACTGTTGAAAAAGTTCGTGTCCAGTACGGCATGGAGTTTCGTTTCTGCCGTGGCCACCAAAGTGTCGGTGGTCATCACCGGCATCCTGGTTGCCCGGGTATTGGGTGCGCAATCGTTTGGCGAGTATGGCTTGATCCAAAGCGCGATTGTGATGCTTGCCAACGTCGCCGCCCAAGCCACCACCACGGCGACGGCCAAGCATATCGGGCAGTTCAAGGAGACCTGTCCCGAGAAGACCGGCAGGGGCATCGCGCTGACGCTGCTGTTCTCGGTTGTGTTCAGCGGGATGATCATCGGGACAGCGCTGTTTTTCCCGCACTTTTTCTCCAGCGTTATCCTTGGGGCAGACAGCCTCAGCGCTGCATCGCTGATCGTATTGAGCACCATCACGTTGATTATCCTGTCGGGATGGACCCAGGGCTGCCTGACCGGTTGGGGCCAATACCGGACAATCGCGACCATCAACGGAATCATTGCGATTGTCGCGATTCCGGCGACGTACTTCCTGACCCTGCAGTTGCGACTCAATGGTGCGCTGCTGGGCTTGGCCGGTTCTCAATTGCTGATCGTGTTCTTCAGCGCACTGGCCTGCTGGAAGACTTTGAAGGCCCGAAATACCACGCTGAGTTTCAAAGGTGCAATGACTGAAAAGCACGCAGTGCTGTCGGTTGGCCTGCCGGTATTGCTGACGGGGTTGATGGTCGCCCCGATGAACTGGTTCGCCAACAAGTTGCTGGCGGAAACAACTAACGGCCTTGCCGCATTGGGCATGTACGCCGCCGCGATGCAATGGAACGCGATCTTTTCCCATGTTTCCGTGGTGTTGGGCTCTGTGCTGGTGCCGATGCTGGCCGCCGCGCTGGGCGGTAAAAGCCGCAAGTTGGACGCCTTGAACTTTCTGTCGGGCTGGCTGGTGGTGTTGGTGATCATACAGCCGGTGATCATGTTCCCCGAGTTGCTGGCCAAACTGTATGGCAGCAGTTTCCTGGGGCGGGATTTTGAAGTGACATTAGTCCTGGTAATCCTGGGTTCGCTGCTCAGTGCATTCAAGTCCGGTATTTCAAGAAAGATGATCGTGATGAACCTGGCCTGGTTCAGTGTGATGAGTAACATTCTATGGGGAGTGTTATTCATTGCCGGAGCACTGTGGCTTCGGGAAGAAGGTGCAATCGGGATTGCCAAGGCATTTATCGGTTCGCAGTTTATTCACTTCCTGCTGGGACTGCCGTATTTCGTCTACAAGAAGATATTACCTCTGGAGTTGCTCGTATCTCCCAGGATCCTGATCTTGTGGACATTGCCGTTCATCAGTTTCATATCAAGCGCCTATGTCGAAAGTGTGCTGTATCGATTGATGATCATGGCGCTGATATTTATCTACATTCTCGCAACAACGTTTGCCTTGAATGCCGTGTTTAATGACCCCGTGGAAAATGGAAGCCCAGCATGAATGTCAGCAAAGTATATATCCGGGGGGCATACGGTCCTGGTAATTTGGGTGATGACGTATTAATGCTATGCGTGATCAATATTCTGAAAAAACGCTTTAAGGAATCGGATATAGCGGTGGGTGTCGATCATCCGCAGATCGCCAGGAACTTCAACCCGCGTATCAAGTGGCTGCACATCAAGGAGCCGGTCAAGGCTGACCTGGTGGTGTTGGGCGGTGGGGGCCAGTTCTTCTCGTTCATCCCACCGGCCAAAGAGGCGGCTGCCAACAAAGGCATCGTGGCGAAGCTGTGCAAGAGCATCAAGGCGCAGACCGACCTGAAGTCCACGCTTCTGCGTTTGTATGTCGGGTTGCGCGGTGGTGTCGACAGGATCTATTTCCACCGGCGCCTGGCAGCGTTCTGCATTGGCCTGGGCCCCTTCGATGGCGGCGGCAAGCTGCTGACCCGCGCCGTCAGCGTGATCAATCGCTGTGACTACATTTCCGTGCGGGACGGTACCAGCCAGCAGCATTGCAAGGCCTTCGGAAAGTCCGACGTCGAGGTGTACACCGACCCCAGCCTGCTTTCCGACCTGTGGATCTCCAGCAAAGACCTGGAGGTCGGCAGCCTCAAGAAGGGCAAGTACCTGTCCTTCATCCTGCGCGACTGGCCCCATGACGCGAACGGGCAACAGTTCATCAAGGCGATGGTCCAGGCCGCGGATGAGCTCGCCAAGCGTGGCGAGCAGGTACGCCTGGTCTCGCTGTACAAGGAACGTGACCAGCACCTGATCGACAAGTACCACACGTTCGAATGGTTGTGCTGGGACGCGGCGGGCGATACGCCAGAAACCTTCATGGCGAAACTGATCGTCGAGTCCGACGTGATCATCAGCGCCCGTGCACACGGTGTACTGCTGCCGGCTTCCCTGGGCTTTCCCACCATCGCGGTTGAAATCGAAAACAAGCTGAAAAAAGTCCATGAAATGCTGCCGCAGGGCACCCGGCTGGTCAGCACCCCAGACCCTGAGGTGATCAAGGCCACCATCGGCGAATTCCGGCAATCCAAGGCGCAAATGGCCGAGCACCTCAAGCAGGAGATCGCCCAGCGTTCTTCCCTTGCGCAAAAAGCGGTCGACGACTTTTTGAAATGGGTCGATGAAAAATAAAGTGGAGGGGCAACCGACGTGAAAAAGACAGCCTCGACGCTACTCATTGTGGCGTGCGCCCTGCAGGTGGCTGCCAGCGGCGCATCTGAGTTGAACGACCGTTGCGAGCCAGGCATCAAGAACATCTACCCGTCACTGCCGGACGTTTCGCAGATGGCCGACGGACCCCAGGCGCAAAGCAGCATAAAGGGCAGGGCCAATCTGACGAACAAGGCCTACAGCCAAAAGATCAAGGACATTGCCGTGCATTTTCCGGCCGGCTCCTATGACCCGGGTTCGATGGTGCGGCTTGGGTTGCCCTACGGCGGCATTGAATTCAAATCCCCATTGCCGCAACCGGGCAGGGAATGCCTGGTACTGACCTATGAGTTGAAGTTCGACAGGAATTTCGACTTTGTAAAAGGCGGCAAGCTCCCGGGCCTCTACGGTGGCACCGGCAATACGGGCGGCAAGATACCGAACGGCCATGACGGCTTTTCCACGCGCTACATCTGGAAAGAAAAGGGCGCCGGCGCCATTTACGCGTATTTGCCCACCAGTAAAACCTGGGGCACGGCAGTCGGGTTGGGTTCCTGGATCTTTACGGTGGGGCAATGGCACAAGTTGGAGCAACTGGTGAAGTTGAATACGCCGGGGCAGGCCGACGGTGTGATTTCCATTTGGTACGACAACCAGCTGGTGCACTCGGAAACCGGGCTGACGTTTAGAGACACGCCGGAGATCACCATCGACGGCTTGCTGTTTTCGACGTTCTTCGGTGGCAATAACCCGTCTTTCGCCACGCCGGTGAGTACCAATATCCGCTTCAGGAATTTTGTGATGAGTTCACAGCGCGTAACGGATACTTCAGGGCAGGGCGAGTAGATGAAGAACCTGAAACTGAACATCAAGAAGGCCGCTGTTGCGCTATTCAATACGCTGCTCAGCCTGGCGTTGTTTTTCAATCTGCGGCGCGCGTTGCTCCGGGCAACCGGATGCCGGGTGGGCGCGCGGACCACGATCCACCGCAACGTGGTGTTTTTCTCCTTCGGCAACTTCTCGGTCGGGAAAAACTGCACGGTCAATTACGACTGCTACCTGGATAACCGGGCGGGCATCCGCATCGGCGACAACGTCAATATTTCCCATAACACCCGGGTTTATACGCTGGGCCACGATATTGATGACCCCATGAGTTGCCTGGTGGGGAAGCCGGTGTTGATTGAAGACAATGCCTGGATCTTTCCCAATGTGATGGTGATGCCAGGCGTCACCATCGGAACAGGCGCGGTTGTTTATCCGGGCAGTGTGGTCACGCGCAACGTTGCAGCGTATTCGATCGTGGGTGGCAATCCGGCCAAACATATCCGCTTCAGAAACAACATCATTCGATACAACGCCGACTTTCCGATCTGGTTTGCAGTGTAAGCAATCTCACTGGCCCCACCTTTATTTATGCAGGACTCTGACGTGAAATCATTAATGATTGCATGGATTGGCTATCAACGACGCGCCGATACCATGAAGCAATACTGGGCGTATGACATTCTGCATCTGCCCAACCAGTTCAAGAAGAAATCCGCGCGGCCGCTGGATTACTTGATCAAGTCGTTTAAAACCCTGAAGACCCTGTTGGCCGGTTCGCCTGACGTGCTGTGGGTGCAGTTGCCGCCGAGCCCGGTATTGCATATAGCACTGGCCTACAAGTTTATATTCAACCGCCGGCTGAAGATTATCGCCGATGCCCACAACAGCCTGTTGCGCAAACAATGGATAGGCTTTCCGGGCACGGTAGCGCTGTTGAATAGAATCGATGCCGTCGTCGTTCATAATTTTAAAGTCAAAGAAGAGTTGGCCGGCCTGGGCGTCAAGGACACCAATATCTTTATCCTGGAAGACTTGCCGTGTGACTTTCACGCGGCGCCCGCCAGTGAGCGCGAGACACCCTATGTACTGTTTCCGTGCTCGTTTGATATCGATGAACCGATCGAGATCGTGATCAACGCCGCCCGGGAAATGCCCGGTGTCGACTTCCTGATCACCGGCAAGCATCAGGGCAAGCTCTCCGAGGAGCTCGTGGCGTCACTCCCCGAGAACATCAAGCTGACCGGCTTCCTCAGCAAGGCGACCTTTGAACAGCTGCTGTGCCACGCGAATGTGGTGCTCGGCCTGACCACCCGCGACAACGTCCAACTGAGCGTGGCCAACGAAGCGGTCAGCGCCGGCAGGCCGATGGCGCTTTCGAATACCACGGTACTGCGCTCGTTGTTTTCCGAGGCGGCGGTGTTTGTCGACACCCTGGACCCGCTGTCCATCAAGGCCGGCGTCGCGCAGCTCATCGCCAATCAAGAAACCTATAAAGAGAAATCGGCCTTGCTCAAAGCCAAGCGAATAACCCGCTGGAAAGGCCAGGCACAACTATTAAGAACTGCCGCCACTATTTAATGATGTCTATTACACCTGACAGGAAGGGAACCGTCATGAGTCAATCAAGTGATGTTTTATTGATTTGTTCTGGAGGTGGGCACTGGGTACAAATGAGCAAGTTGCTGCCTGCCTTCGACGGTCAAAAAGTTACCATCGCCACCGTGGATATCAGCATTGGCTCGCAGTATCCAACCCATGCCTTCGCGCAAGTCCCGGACTTTAATCGCAGTGAACCGTTGAAGATCATCAAGGGCTTTTGCCAGATCTTTGCGATCGTTTACCGCAGCAAGGCCAGGTACGTGATCTCCACCGGGGCGGCACCGGGGTTGCTGGGGCTGGTCGCGGGAAAACTGATGGGCAAAAAGACCCTGTGGATCGACAGCATTGCCAATCCCAAGAAGCTCTCGTTGTCCGGCAGGATCGCTGTGTATTTTGTCGATGAGTTGCTGACCCAGTGGCCCACGCTGTCGCAAAACAGCCGCGCCCAATATAAAGGGAGGATTGTATAAATGATATTTTGCAGCGTTGGCACTCAAGCACCCTTTGAAAGAATGCTCGGCTACTTGCATGAGTGGAGTCATGCAAACCCGCAGGTCCCGATTGTTGCCCAGGTGGGCAATAACGAAAATGACCTGGGGCGCATTACGGCTTACAAGACCATCGCCGAGCCGCTGTTTTCCAAAAACTTCAATGCGTCAAAGGTGATTGTTTCCCATGCGGGCATGGGCAATATCATTCGCTCCCTTGAACTGGGCAAACCGATTGTTATTGTCCCGCGCGACAGTCGGCGCGGTGAACACATCAATAATCACCAGTACGACACCGCCGAAAACTTTTCAGACCTTCCCTCTGTGTTTATCGCCCATGATAAAGATGCGTTCTTTTCGGCGATTGATTCGGCGCTTAACTACAGCAGTGCCGAAAGTTCACTGGACTTTACCGAAAGGGACCGCTTGATCAGTTATGTGAAGTCATTCACTTCTTAAGTTTCGGCTGTTTGTCAATCCGCTCTTATTGCCTTTAATCATCGAGTAATCGTTATGATCCCAGTTATATTGTCTGGCGGTTCAGGCACGCGCCTGTGGCCGCTTTCAAGAGCGCTTAAACCAAAGCAGTTTATTGCGCTGCACGGTGACTTGAGTTTGTTTCAAGCCACCTTGGATCGCATCAAGAACCTGTCGATAGAGGGCGAGACCGTCAGCCCGCCGATCATTGTGTGCAACGAAGAACACCGTTTCATCGTGGCCGAGCAAAGTCGATCACTGGACGTGATCCCGCAGAAAATCCTCCTTGAGCCGACCGCCCGCAACACCGCCCCGGCGATTGCGGCGGCAACCCTGTCGGCGCTGGCGGATGGGGACGATCCGATCCTGCTGGTGCTGGCGGCGGACCATGTGATCGGCGATACCCAAGCCTTTAATGCGGCCTTGACGCTGGCCAAGGTGGAAGTCAACAAAGGCAAGATCGTCACCTTCGGGGTTGTGCCCACCAAGCCGGAGACCGGCTACGGCTATATCCGTACTCAAGCGGCTGCGGTGGACGGCGCCGCGCATGTCGATGCCTTCGTGGAAAAGCCCGACCTGGCGACCGCGCAAGGCTACCTGGAACAAGGCAACTACTTCTGGAACAGCGGCATGTTCATGTTCCGCGCCTCGGTGATGAAGGCCGAGCTGGAGCGCCTGAGCCCGGAGATCATGGTGGCCGCGGAACTGTCCCTCTCCAACGCGGCCCATGACCAGGATTTCACCCGGCTCAGCCAGGTGGATTTTGTGAACGCACCCAACGTGTCGATCGATTACGCGGTGATGGAAAAGACCCACATCGCGTCGGTGGTCATCCTCGATTCGCCGTGGAGCGACCTGGGTGCCTGGGACTCAGTGTGGGAAGCGGGCCTCAAGGATCAGAACCAGAACTGCACCCAGGGCGACGTGCTGCTGCAGGACGTCACCAACAGCTATGTGCATGCCAGCCACCGCCTGGTCACGGTTGCAGGGATCAATGATGTGGTGGTCGTCGAGACTGCCGACGCGATTTTGGTGACCACCAAGGACCACGCGCAAGACGTCAAGAAAATAGTCGCGCAGCTGACTGAAAAGCACCGGATCGAGAGCACCAGCCACCGCGAAGTCTATCGGCCGTGGGGCAAATATGACTCGGTGGACCAGGGCTATCGGTACCAGGTGAAGCGGATCACGGTGAAGCCGGGGCACAAGCTGTCGGTGCAACTGCACCACCACCGGGCCGAGCACTGGATCGTGGTGTCCGGCACCGCGAATGTGCAAATCGCCGACAAGCAAGTGCTGCTGACCGAGAACCAGTCCACCTACATCCCCATTGGCGTTGTGCACTCCCTCGAAAACCCGGGGCGAATCCCGCTGGAGCTGATTGAAGTCCAATCGGGCTCGTACCTGGGCGAGGACGACATCATCCGCTTTGAAGACCGCTATGGCCGCCTCGAGCTTGTTTAAAGGAAGATTGAAATGAATGTAACTGTATTTGGAATCGGCTATGTGGGTCTTGTGCAGGCAGCGGTGCTGGCCGACGCGGGGCATGAGGTGTGTTGTGTCGACGTGGACGCGACTAAAGTCGAGAACCTCAAGGCCGGCATTATTCCGATCTTTGAGCCCGGGCTGAGTGCGCTCGTCCAGAAGAACCATGATGCCGGACGCTTGCACTTCACCACCGACGCCGCGCAAGGCGTGCGGCATGGAGAGGTGCAGTTCATTGCCGTGGGCACCCCGCCTGATGACGATGGCAGCGCCGACATCAAGTACGTGCTCTCCGTTGCCGCGACCATTGCGCTCAACATGACCGAGCCGAAGATTATCGTTAACAAGTCCACGGTGCCGGTGGGGACGGCGGACAAGGTCCGGGCGAAGGTGTCCGAGGTGTTGACGTCGCGGGGGCTTGAGGTGGAGTTCCACGTGATCTCGAACCCCGAGTTCCTCAAGGAAGGTTCGGCGGTCGCCGACTGCACCCGGCCCGACCGGATCATCATCGGCAGCGACAGCAGTTACGCCGTGGACCGCATGCGGGAGCTGTATGAACCCTTCAACCGCAACCACGAAAAGATCATCACGATGGACATCAGGAGTGCCGAGCTGACCAAGTACGCGGCCAACTGCCTGCTGGCCACCAAGATTTCCTTCATGAATGAAATGGCCAATTTCGCCGAACGCTTGGGCGCCGACATTGAGGCGGTTCGTAAAGGCATTGGCTCCGATCCACGGATCGGCTACGACTTTATCTACCCAGGCTGCGGTTATGGCGGCTCGTGCTTCCCGAAAGATGTGCAGGCGCTGGAGCGCACCGCGTCGTCGATCGGCTATCAGGCAACGCTGTTGTCTGCCGTCGAGGAAGTCAACAAGCGCCAGAAGCAGCACCTGTTCGGGCATATTCACCACCACTTCGGCGGCCAGCTGGAGGGCAAGACCTTCGCCATCTGGGGCCTGGCCTTCAAGCCCAATACGGATGACATGCGCGAAGCCTCGAGCCGCGTGTTGATCGAACAACTGCGCAGCGTGGGTGCCAGGGTCCAGGCATTCGACCCCGAAGCGATGGCCGAGACCCAGCGCATTTACGGGATGAACGAAGACCTGTTGCTGATGGGCACCAAGGAAGCGGCGTTGCAAGGTGCCGATGCGCTGGTGATCGTGACCGAATGGCGGGAGTTCAAGGCCCCGGACCTGGACTTGATAAAAGAAAAACTGAGCACGCCGGTGATCTTTGACGGCCGCAATATATTTGATCCGCAGCGTATGAAAGCCAATGGTTTCGAGTATTACGGTATTGGTCGCGGGTTATCGGTACGCCCCGTTGTTTAATCCTGACGATTATTAACATTGGTGGTTTGAGCTATCCACAAGTGAGATGATTTCGAGGAGGTTAAGTGCGTGATCCAACAGGATCTTTGCGCAGTTTGCATAGCCTGTTTATCTCCGTTCCATCACTACGCCCTTATTGCATTATTTGATAAGGGGTAAATATCGAGAAGGAGTCTGATATGAGGAAAATACTGTTGGCCGGCGTGCTGGCCTTTAGCAGTACTGCGGCATTGGCGGCAGGTGAAGTCGCGAGCGAGGCCTTGAGCGATGCGGCCGGCGCGAGCGAGCCCCTGTCGTTGAGCACCCCGCTCGTGGGCGGCGTGACGCTCGGTGAAACCGTCGGGGTCGGTACCGCGGTAGTCGGCGCTGCGGCGGCGGCTTCCAACTCGGGCGGCAGTTCCAATGGCGGTACTTCCGGCACCGGCGGCACCACCGGTACAGGCGGTACCACCGGTACCAACTAATAACCCGCAATGTGTGTTGTTCAAGATCACCCGGAACTTCTGGGTGATCTTTTTTAGACTCGCCCTCGACTAGCGTAGTGCCATTATGATTCGTAGGTTACCTGTTCTTTTGCTGGCAAGTTTCAGCTTGCACGGCTGCATGTTTTCGCCTGGTCAACATATGGACACCAGTCAAATGTCCAGTGAGGGTTCTCCCGAAAGTACTCGGGTAGAGTTGATTCCCATCACCCCCAAATTGATTGCCATGGATGCCGCCACGCATGTTCGTGAATCGGTGCCGGCAGAACTGTTGTCTTATGTGCCCGGTGGCTATCGCGTCGGTGCCAATGACCTGTTGTTTATCACGGTTTGGGACCATCCCGAGTTGACGGCACCGTCCGGGCCGCAACAGCAGATCGACGCCAACGGGCGCCTGGTTCGCCCCGATGGCACGTTGTTTTATCCGTATATCGGCAACGTCCCGGTGGCCGGCAAGACCATCGAAGAGCTGCGGGCCTTTATCGCCGGGCGCTTGTCGCAATTTATTGAAAGCCCACAGGTCGACGTCAGCGTCCTGCGGTTTGCCAGCCAGACAGTGGTGGTGACCGGGGCGGTGATCAAGGCCGGGCAACAGCCGATCACCACCACGCCATTGAGCGCTGTCGAGGCCATTGGCGCCGCCGGTGTCGACCCCACGAATGCCGACCTCTCGAGCCTGACCCTGACGCGCGACGGCCGTGAGTACACGCTTGACCTGGACAGCCTCAATCGCCAGGGCTCGCAACTGCAGGGCATCTACCTCAAGGGCGGCGACCGGTTGTACCTGCCCTATAACGACCAGAAACGTGTCTACCTGATGGGCGAAGTCAATCAGCCCCGGGCCCTGAGCTTCAAGGGCAAGTCGATCAACCTGACCGATGCCCTGGGTACCGTAGGCGGCTTGAACCAGACCACTTCCAATGGCAATGCGGTCTATGTGATTCGCGGCGTGGACAACCTCGAAGCCGAACCGGCCAAGGTGTTCCAACTCGATGCCCAGTCGCCTTCCGCGCTGGTGCTGGCCACCCGGTTCGACTTGCAACCCCAGGACATCGTGTACGTCGGGCCGGCCGGCGTGACGCGCTGGAACCGCCTGATCAGCCAGTTGCTGCCGACCGCCAGTGCCATTGGGATTGGTGCCCGATCGGCCAATGACCTCAGTGAAGTCAACAGCAGATAAGGCGTTATCCCGTGGTGAAAATGTTGCCTACCAGCGCCTGCCTGTCGATGGCGCTCTTGTTGTGCGGGTGTAACCCGTTGATGAGGGCGTCGTGGTACACCCTCGAAACTTCTGTGACGGGCCCGGCCCCGATCAACGTGACCCGCGCCCAGGTCGACGCGGTGCCATACCCGCAGATCCTGGTGACCACCGCCGTCAGCGAGGGCGTGATGGCCATGGCCCGGCGCCGGGGCGACCTGCAGTTCTGGGTCGCTTCCGGCAAGCAAGTGGTGATGATGCGTGACGGCCTGGTGGTACGCACTGTCGGGCTGGGTGTTTCCCTGGATGGCACGCGTTTCAGTGGCGAATCGCCGTTCAAGCGCGGGCTCCAGCATCTGCCCGACGGCTACACCGGCACACGCTGGATCGACCTCTACGACGGCAACCGAATCGGTATCGCGGTCAACAGCCGTTTCAGCAGCCACGGTATCGAGACCCTCCGCATTCTGGACAAGGATTACGCCTTGCTGCGCATCGACGAGCAGGTGGACGCTCCCACCTTGAATTTCCGCGCCACCAACCATTATTGGGTCGACCCGCAGGATGGTTTCATCTGGCGCAGCGAGCAGCATTTGACGCCCCGGTTGGCCCTGAAAATCGTGCAGTTGCGTCCCGACCGGGAGGCAGCCCGATGAAGTGTTCGAAGCTTTTATGGCTGGGCCTGTTGCTGATCGGCCCCGGCACTGGCCAGGCGGCCGTTACAGTCAGTGGCGATGTGCGCAGCCCTGGCGCCTTCGAGGTCAAGCCGGGTGCGCGTTTGCTGGACGTTATTCGTGTGGCCCAACCCAATGCAGAAAGCTACTGGTTGGGCGCCGCGTGGCTGCACCAGTCGTTGGTGAGCACGCAGGAACGCTTGAAGGCAGGGGTTTTGTTCGATCTGAAACTGCTGCAACGAGGGGCCTTGCTGGATGACCGTGGCTCCCGGGCGGACTTGAGTGCGCGTCTGTATCGACAGGTCGAACAGTTGCCGGTCACCGGCCGCCAGGTGCAAGTGCTGGACCCGATCGCCGTGGAGGCGGGGTTCGCGCGCAACGCATTGCTGGATGACGGGGACCGGCTTGTCTACCCGCTGAGGCCGTCCACCGTGCACGTGCTCGGCGCGGTCGCGCAGTCCTGTGATGTGCCGTACCGGGCCATGCGCGAGGTGCGGGATTATGTTGGCGACTGCACGGTCCTCGATGACGCCGAGCGCGATGACCTGTGGCTGATCCAGCCCGACGGCCAGGTACGGCGCGTGGGCGTGGCGGCGTGGAATCGCGAGGACGGCGTGGTGGCGGCCCCCGGCAGCAGGATCCTGGTGCCGATCCGCAGCGACGACCTTGAGACGCCGACCCCTGATCTCAACCAACAACTGGCCGAGTTTTTCGCCACTCAACCGTTGGCTGAGGTGAACCCTTGAATTTACGTTTTGCGGCTGTACTGCTGTTGCCTTGCGGGTTGGCTCACGGTGACCCCCGTTACACCCAAAATGATTTCGGCGGCGTGGGCCTGCTACAGACCCCCACCGCACGCATGGCCCCGGCGGGAGAGTTGAGCGCCAACGCCAACCGCACCGATCCCTACTCGCGCTACAGTTTTTCCCTGCAACCGTTTGATTGGCTGGAGGGTTCGTTTCGTTATACCGCCATCAGCAACCGCAGGTACGGCGCCGAGGCGTTGAGCGCAAGCCAGAGCTTCAAGGACAAGGCCATCGACTTCAAGGCGCGGCTCTGGGAGGAAAGCCGGTGGGCACCGCAGGTGGCTTTCGGTGCCCGGGACATCGGCGGTACCGGGCTGTTTTCCAGCGAATACTTTGTCGCCAACAAGCGCCACGGCAACCTGGATTTCAGCCTCGGCATCGCCTGGGGCTACCTGGGAAACCGAGGCGACTTCGGCAACCCGCTGTCGGTGTTCGGCAGCAAGTTCAACGACCGGCCCAAGAGCACTGCGGTCGTCGCCAGGGCAGGGGACGTGAACTCCAACGCCTATTTCAGGGGCCGCCCTTCGTTGTTCGGCGGGATCGCCTATCAAACGCCCTGGGAACCCCTGAGCCTGAAACTCGAATACGAGGGCAATGACTACAAGCACGAGCCGTTGGACAACCCGATCAAGCAGGACTCGCCGGTAAACATTGGCGTGGTCTATAAGCTGGCTGACAGCGTCGACCTGAGTGCGGCCTGGGAACGCGGGAATACCGCGATGTTCGGCATCACCCTGCACACCAACTTTGTCAGCCGCAAGGCACCGGTCAAGACCTATGACCCGCCCGCCGAACCGTTGCCGGCGCGCATGCCCACCACCCCGGCCGACCAGGTCAACTGGGCCAACGTCGCCGACAGGCTGCAGCAGAATGCCGGCTACAAGGTGGAGCGCATTGCCCGGCGCGGCTCGGAATTGATGGTGTATGGCGAGCAGCAACGCTACTTCTATTCAGCCAAGGCCGTGGGACGCGCCAGCCGGATTCTCGACAACAGCGCCAATCAGGATATCGACTGGTTCACCCTGGTGAACAAGCGCTATGACATGCCCATCGAAGAAACCAGCGTGCCCCGTGCGACCTTCCGCGCCGTGGTGAACAACCAGCAGCCGTTGACGGACCTGCACCGTAATACCGAGGTCAATCCGGCGGTTGCCCATCGGGAAACCACGCTCTACAGCGGAAAATCCGAGCCGTTCAACTATGGCCTCGGCCTGGGTTACAAACAGAACATCGGTGGCCCCGACGGCCTGCTTTATCAGTTCACTGCCGACGCCGACGCGGAGTACCGTTTTACCCGCAATACCTGGTGGAGCGGCTTGCTCAGCGCCAACCTGCTGAACAACTACGACAAGTTCACCTACGACGCACCCAGCGGGTTGCCGCGAGTACGCACCGACCTGCGCCAATACATGACCACGTCCGATGTGACGATGCCGAACTTCCAGGTCAACCATGCGCAGCGCCTGGACCGCGACCTGTATGGCATGGTCTACGGCGGCTACCTGGAGTCCATGTACGCCGGGGTGGGCGGCGAGGTGTTGTTCCGGCCGGCGGGCAAGCACTGGTCAGTGGGCGCAGACCTGAACTTCGTGCGCCAGCGTGATTTCAACCAGGGCTTCGGCCTGCGGGATTACCAGACCATCACCGGCCATGTCACCAGCTATACCGAGCTGCCCTATGACACCCTGGCCGCCGTCAGTGTGGGGCGTTACCTGGCGCGGGACTGGGGCACCACCGTCGACATCTCGCGCCAGTTCAAGAACGGCGTGAAGTTTGGTGGCTGGGTGACGCTGACCACCGCCTCGAAGGAAGAATATGGCGAAGGCAGCTTCGACAAGGGTATCTATATTTCCGTCCCCTTCGACGAATTGATGAGCACCTCGACGATGCGTCGGGCCAACGTCGTATGGGCGCCACTGACCCGTGACGGCGGCGCACGCCTGAACCGCGGCTATTCGCTGCAGACCATGACCGACGGGCGTGACAGCGAGTTGTTCTACAACAACTTCGAGAAGATCACGGAGTGACGGTGCGGCATCTGCCGACCAGGTTGTCGACTGCCCGGCGTTGAATGCGCCGGGCAGTCGCCACGCCGAACGCTACAGCGCCAGGTGCAATGCCGGCGCGCAACACTTGCCTGACTTTCCTCTTTGATGACTATGCGAATGGCCCGGGCCCGGGCGTCGCTGTGGGCGCTATCGTTGCGCCTTGCGGGGAGTGGTGGCGGGGAGGGCGCAAAGCGCGCCTGGTGCCCCGCGCCGCCGATGCAGCGGCACGGGGAAGGGCGGGGTCAGTAGATGTCTTTGGACAGCAGGGTAAACGGCGTCTTGAACAGGATCTTGATGTCCAGCCACAGCGACCAGTTGTTGATATAGCGCAGGTCGATATCGACGCGTTGCTGCATCTTCTCCAGGGTCTCGGTTTCACCCCGGCAGCCATTGACCTGCGCCAGGCCGGTGATGCCGGGCTTGATGCGATGCCGCGCCATGTACGCGCGAATCTTGCCCGAGTAGTAGTCATTGTGGGCGACGGCATGCGGGCGTGGGCCGACCAGTGCCATATGCCCTTGCAGCACGTTGAACAGCTGGGGCAGCTCGTCGATGGAGGTGCGGCGGATAAAGCGCCCTACGGGGGTAATGCGTGAGTCGTTGCGGCTCGCCTGGCGCACTTCGTGGTCGTCATGCACGCGCATCGAGCGGAACTTCCAGACCTTGATCACCTCGCCGTTCCAGCCGTGACGATCCTGCTTGAAAATTACCGGGCCGGGAGAGGTAAGTTTGATCAGCAGGGCGAACAGCAGCAGCAACGGGCTGAGCAGGATGATCGCCAACAGGGCCAGGCTCTTGTCCAGCAGCGACTTGCTCAGTGCTGCGGTCGGCCGGCTGGTCAGCGGGCTTTCATTGAGGAAGATCGCGGGCAATCCATCCACCTCGGCCACGCTGTGGTTGAGCAGCAGCATGTTGTTGAGGTCGGGCACCCAGATCACGTCCACGCTGATCTCCAGCAGGTTGAGGTACAGCGCCTCGATGTGGGTCGCTTCCTGGAGAGAGTGAGTGATGTACAGGCGGCGGATACCGTGCTGGCGGATCAGCGCGGGAAGATCGGGCAAGTCACCGAGGATCTGAGGCTGGGTGCCGGCCTGGGGGGAGGTGGTGCGGGGACCTACGAGACCGACCAGAGGGGAGCGTTTTTGCCTGGCGAGAGTATTGGCCAAGTCGGTTGCAAGTTTTCCCGTACCAATAATCAGCGATTTCTGGCGCTCATGTAGTTGCCGGTGGTAGTACCTGGATAGACTGTGAATGGGAATGTAGCAAAGGGCTAGTATTGGATAGCTGACAGCGGCCCACAGTAGCAGGATCTCGAAGGGAAACAGCGAACTGGCATTACAGGCTATGCCGACCGCGAACAATATGCCCAGGGTCAATAACCAGCCGGTGAATAATCGTCCCAGCCCAACAAAAAAGTCATCTTTTTTGCTATAGACGTCACATAACATGTAGGCCGGTATAGAGGCCAGTATTGTAATGGCTGCCAATATCCGGTAGTGGGATTCCAATTGCCCGGTCTTGAAAAGTACCAGTGAAAACAAAAGTACAACGACCACACTCAGGGCAATTGCCCACTGTCCCCAAAAGGTCAGGCCTTTGGGTGTAAGGTTACGATGCATTCTTCTGTTGTTAAGCATACTTCTGCTCCCTGTGGTATCCACTCACGTGCTGGCAGGTTAAAGCGAGGCGTGGTTTTAATGACTATCAAATGGCAGGCGCACGCGTAGGCGTGCGTATTGATAGTAATAAATGGCAGGGAGCAATGGCTGACGACTTATAACGCGGTCATGTTGTTATAAAATGGCAGATAGAAAGGCGTTCTAATAGGCAGGGTGAATTGTAATTTTTATGAAATAATTATTGTTCTGTGACGTTCGCGCGACTGCTCAGCGGGCTTTTTATTTTTTGTGTCAGGCAGTAGCCACGGTTACGCACCGCGCGGAACAGGCGTTCGCCATCATTCACGCGCTTGAACTTGTCCTGCAATCGGCTAAGGCACATTTCAAGCCCGCGATAGAGGTCGGGCTCACGTCCGATGTTGCGGATAAGTTCTTCCTTGCTGACCACACGTTCTTCATGGTTCAACATTTTCTTGATCAATGCCGACTCAATAGTGGTCAAGGAAATGCGTAGCCCACCTTTCACCAGCGCACGATCTTGCTGGGTAAGTAGCCAGACATCGGGGCCGCGTAATGCAGAGGATGAGTTAACTGTTTCCGTGGTGGTGTTATTCAGGGCCGGGTGTGTGACGTCTGATTTTAGAGCCGTGATGCTAGGTTTTTTTGACGCGTCGTAAAGTTGTCGGGTCAGTCGATTACTGGCTTCGTAAAGTCTTTTGGCGGCGACATAGTTACTGAGCCACAGATTGAAATTCTGCTCTTTGGTAACGGCGTAGGAACTGGTCGAAGCGTCCGATGTTTTTTCCACGGTTTCGATCAGCGGCCCGCTGTCGACGTCGTAATGTAAAAATGCCACATTTGGCGTGAAATCGTGCAGTGCGATTGACGGGTACGTCGATGTAAATGTGTGTTTCTTGAGAGAACTCATGGCATTCACCGATTCCAGGAAAGTACGGGGGTTCATAAACTATCAGCAGGGGAGAAGTAGGGGCCCTGAAAATAGTCAAAAGGCAAGCGTCTGGCGAGAAGTGCGCTGTCGGCGTGCTCGACGTTGTCGGCGATGAAGGAGACCCGGGTGGTGCTCATCAGCCCCAGCATCTGGTCGTAAAGCCGGTCGAACAGCCCCGAGCGGGTGTTCAGACTGAGCCTGAGGGCCGAGTCTGGAAAAGGCATTTTTATATAGTCATAAAGACTCAAGTCGATCAGCAGGTCGGTGTTTTTTGTATTTAATGTGTAATTGTTATAGGCAAGCTTCAGGTTGCTCTGGTCTTTCAGGCTATACAGTTGACGGATCATGCTCCGGCGTTCCAGCGGGCCCGGAAGGGTGTCCAGTGTGTTTTCAACGCTGACAATGAGTTGTTGTCTGTTTTTTTCCAGCGTGTGTGAAGTATCGATAATTTCCTTGAGCAGGTCCTCATTCATCAACAGCGATTGCTCAATTCGGAAAAACTTGTGGAGGCCCGGGCTTTTATCCGCGCGCAAACGTTTACTTGTGCGGGCAAATGAACTCGGCCTGGCATGTTGCAGGGCTTCGCTGTAGGCGTCTTTAAGTTGTTCGGAATAAAACGGGCAGGCGTCATCACGCGGGCTGTCGAGCGCAGGCTCGGCGTGGACGCGGATCTCACTGCCCCACAGCGTGCAACTTCGTTCAAGTATCGCTTGCCGCGAAAAGGTGAAGCAGGCTGACGCCTCACGTAATAAGGTTCCGCTATTCACGGTTCGACCGCTCCCTGACGGGGTGGATATGATTAACCGAAGCCAGCCCTCTGCTTAGTTTGTAGCCGTAACCGCGAATGCTCTGAATTATATTGCTTCCGTAATGTGATTTTATTTTGCCACGTAACCGGCTAATCGATTTTTCGAGGGCTCTTGAATCATAAAATCGGGGATTCAGCCCCATTACCACGGCGATTTCATCATGGCTGAGCAATCGATTATGAATGAGCGCTTCCAGTACTTTCATTTCGACAAAGGACACTTCGAGCTTTTTGCCACCCCCGTAGATGCACATGCGGTCCTGATCGAGTAGCAAATCAGTATTACTTAGCCAGTATGTCTCGCTGAGGAACGCGGCAAACAGGGCAAGTTTTTTCTCGGGCGAGCTCTCGACGACCTTTATGCAGTAATCAGCGCCTGCGAGATAATATTTGGTTTTGCTTAGTGTAGTGGCGAAGGTGACAACCAGGAAAATGGTGCTGCCAGGATTTTCCGATCTGGTTTTTTTAATGATGTCCAGCGTTTGGGTGCTGGCAGAGGGGGTGTCGATCTCTATGATGATGGCACGGTAATGTCCATGGCTTGCATAGGGACCGATTAGTTGGCCGTAGGAGCGTGTATCGACTTTTAGATTTTTCGGTACAGTACGAACTATAAGCTCGCTGAAGTCCTCGGATTTCGATGGGGTCCGTGCAATAGCGAGGACGTTGGAAAAATGCATCACGTTGCTCCCTTTTCCGGCATGCGAGGCCGTCAATTCAATCGCTGCAGGCGTTTAGATGTTAATCGAATTGAATACGCCAAAACGTGACAAATTTTAACATTCGGCACTTTATTTGCGGGGGGT
Source organism: Pseudomonas sp. W2I6 (assembly GCF_030815935.1). Classification (NCBI taxonomy): domain Bacteria; kingdom Pseudomonadati; phylum Pseudomonadota; class Gammaproteobacteria; order Pseudomonadales; family Pseudomonadaceae; genus Pseudomonas; species Pseudomonas sp. W2I6. The sequence continues at coordinate 2,000,348 of NZ_JAUSXJ010000001.1, forward strand.
AAGGCGGATTTCAGGCGGGTGTTGAGAGCGGGTTTGTGGACCGGAGTACTCATATGCTAGTGCAAATTTTTTAGTGTGCGATAAGTATTTTAGGCGGGTTGATTTTTTTTGGCTGGAATGATTTAAGCCTTCTAGTCCCTTGGCTCTAAAAATGCTTATACGTGACTATTTATAATAATCCAGCAAGGCGATAGCGGGCGTCGTGTGCTGGGGTATGCTCGCGCGGTCAGCCAGGTAGCGCGCCGGCGGTTGGCCGATGGCCTTGCGGAACATGGTGATAAAGCCGCTGGCGTTTTCATAGCCGAGATCCAGCGCCACCGTCTGCACACTTTCGCCTTTCGCCAGGCGCTGCAGTGACAGGATCACATGCAGTTGCCTGCGCCAGCGGCCGAAACTCAGGCCGATCTCCTCCAGCAACAAGCGCGTCATGCTGCGTTCGCTCATGCCGATGCGTACGGCCCATTCGCCCAGGGTGGCCTTGTCGCTGGGGTTGGCCAGCAAACTGTCGGCCAGGCGCCGCAGCCGAGTGTCCCGGGGCATGGGCAGGTGCAGGGCCTCCACCGGTGCCAGTGCCAGTTCGTCCAGCAGCGTGGCCACCAACCGGCCCTGGGCGCCCTCGGTGTCGTACAGCGGCGGGAAGCTGACGGCCTTGCTGATCAATTCGTGTAACAACGGCGATACCGCCAGGGTGCAGCATTGCCGGGGCAGGGCGCCGGCGGCGTCGGGGTCGACCAACAGACAGTAGATATCCGCTGCCCCCGACCCGCGCGCGGCATGGGAAAGGCCGCCCGGAATCCACAACGCGCACTGGGGGGGCACGATCCAGATACCTTCTTCGATGACGCAATGAATCACCCCGCGCAATGTGTACATCAACTGGCCCTTGCGGTGCTGGTGCGGTGCGTGCTCCCAACTCGCAGAGGTGCTTGAAGCGCTCACTGCAACCACCGCACGGGGAATTGCATCGGCGAGGGCCGGGCGCAAGGGGTCACGGGTTTCGAGGCGGTGGTTGTACATGGCGGCGCGGCGTCTTGGCTGGAATGCGAAACATTCTGGCCATTCTGTGCAATGGCGTCCAGTGATGGCATGGCTATCATGAGAAACATTCTCGTTAAAGGAGCTTCCCATGCAACTCGACAGTTCAACATTCCCCGTGGTGAAAATCGTGTTTGACGCCCCCAGCGACACTCCCCCGCAAGATACCTTTGGCGCATTCGAGGCCTTGTTGCAGCGCGAGGAACCCTTCGTCCTGCTGCACGAGAAAGCCGTGGATGAAAGCACTCACGAGCACTCCCACGAAGAGCGCAAACAGGCCTCGATCTGGATGAAGAAGCACAAGGTGGCCCTGCGTACTTTCGTCAAAGGCATGATCCAGGTGGAGCCCAGCGCAGCCAAGCGGCTGGCGCTCAAGCCGTTTGCCGTGATGTTCGGCAAGGCGTGGGGCTACCCGTTGCTGGTGGTGGAATCCACGGATCAGGCCTGGGCATTGGCGCGGGATGTGCTGGATACCCAGGTGTCGGATGTGGCGCACTATTGAGTGTGGGGCGCTGCCGTGCTGCCGCGTACTGTGAGTTCGAACGGCACTACAACCTGACGCTCCGACAGCGGCGTTTTCTCGATCAGTGCGATGAGCATCTCGACCGCCTTGCGGCCGAAGATTTCGGCAGGCTGGGCAATGGTGGTCAGCGGCGGGTCGCAGTAGGCCGCGAAGGGGATGTCATCAAAGCCCACCAGGGAAATATCCTGGGGCACGCGCAGGCCCTGTTGCTTGATGCGCTTCAAGGCGCCGATGGCCATTTCGTCGTTCTCGCAGAACAGCGCAGTGGGCCGCTCGGGCAGGGCGAGCATGTTGCCTGCGCCCTCGAAACCGGCGTGCAGGGTGAAGTCGCCGTGGCAGATAAGCGCCGGGTCGCGGCGGATGCCCGCCGCGAGCAAGGCATCTTCATAACCGGCCACGCGGTCACGGGTCAGTGGGCTGCTTTTCGGGCCTTTGATCAAGCCGATGCGGCGGTGGCCGAGGTCGATCAAGTGCTGGGTCATGGCCCGGGCGGCGCCACGGTTGTCGAGGCTGATGGTGGGGTGGCGACCGTCCTGGATCACCTCGCAGGCGTTCACCAGTGGCGGTGAGTCGCTGCAGTCGCTGAATGGGTCTGAGGCCCGCAACTGAATCACACCATCGGCCTGATGGGCGTGGACCAGTTCGGCGAACTGTTTTTCGATTTCTGCCTGGCCCCGGGTGTCGCACAACAGCAATCGATAACCCGATGCCTGCGCCGCTTGCTGTGCACCGCTGATGACCCGGGCGAAAAACGTGTTGGCAATCGCCGGCACCAGGATCACCAGGTTGCCGGTGCGCCGCGAACGGAATTGCACCGCCATGCGGTTCGGCCGGTAACCGGTCTGTTCCACGGCGGCGTTGACCTTGTCGCGGGTCTCGGGCAACACGCGTTCAGGGCTGGCCAGGGTCCTGGACACGGTGGCCACCGAGACCCCGGCCAGGCGGGCGACTTCACGAATATTGGACAAGACCACCTCGTTATCAGAACAGCAGCCTGCAAGTTTACCGCAGTCGGGGTTTGACACCGCGAGCAACCAGGCCTAAATTTCCGGCACGATGTAACCGGTTACATCATGATCGGTAATTGCCCATAAAGAGAAGACTTGCGATGACGGTTGCTGTGCAAAAAATAAGAATGGGCTTTGTTGGCGGCGGCGAAGGCGCCTTCATCGGCCAGGCTCACCGCCAGGCGGCGGGGCTGGATGGGTGTTATGAACTGGTGTGCGGTGCCTTCAGCCGTGAGCCCGAGAACAACCGGAGCACCGGCAATGCGCTGGGCCTGCCCGCGTCCCGCTGTTACAGCGAATGGCAGCAGATGCTCGCCGGCGAACAGGCGCTCCCGGCCGAGCAGCGCATGCAGCTGCTGGTGATCGTCACCCCCAATCATCTGCATGCACCGATTGCGACCCAGGCGCTGCAGGCGGGCTTCCACGTGTTCAGCGAGAAGCCGGCCGCGCTCAATCTTGCTGAAGTGCAGGCGCTGGCAGACGTTGTCAAAAACAGTTCCGGGCTTTATGGGCTGGCACACACCTACCTGGGTTACCCGATGGTGTGGCAGGCCCGCGACATGGTGCGCAATGGCGTGATCGGCGCGTTGCGCAAAGTGATCGTCGAGTACCCACAAGGCTGGCTCAGCCAGGACGTGGCCGGGCAGGGCAACAAACAGGCGGACTGGCGCAGCCGGCCCGAGCTGTCGGGACTGGGCGGCTGCATCGGCGACATCGGCACCCACGCCTTTTCCCTGGCCGAGTTCATCGCCGACCAACCGATCGAACAGCTTTGCGCGAGCCTGGGCATCCATGTACCCGGCCGGCAACTGGATGACGATGCCGCCATGCTGTTCAAGATGGCCTCCGGCGCGAGCGGCGTGCTGATCGCCAGCCAAGTGTGTGCCGGTGAAGAGAACCCGCTGAAGATCCGCCTCTATGGCGACAAGGGCGGCCTGGAATGGCGCCAGGAAGAACCCGCCAGTCTGATCCATCGTTCCCTCGACCAACCGCTGCGCATCCTGCGTTCCGGCGTCGGCCAGCCCTGGCTGTGCGACGCGGCATTGCAGCGCATGCGCCTGCCCGCCGGGCATCCCGAGGGTTACCTGGAAGCCATGGCCAACCTCTACCGCGACTTCGCCAAGGCCATTCGCCAGGGCACCGAGGCCGTTGGCGTACCCGGCATCGAAGTCGGCGTGCGCGGCATGGCCTTTATCGAAGCCGTGATCGCCAACCATCGCGGCGAGGCGAAGTGGACCACCTTGGCGAACCACCCATGAAGGAGACTACAGACATGCGCGGCCCAGGCATTTTTCTCGCCCAGTTCATCTCGGACGAAGCGCCTTTCGACACCCTGGCCAACATCGCCCAATGGGCGGCGTCCCAGGGCTACAAGGCGATCCAGTTGCCCACACTCGGCACCCGCTACATTGACCTGGCCCGCGCTGCAGAAAGCCAGGCCTACTGCGATGAACTCAAGGCGACCTGCGCCCATGCCGGCGTCGAAATCAGCGAGCTATCGACCCACCTGCAGGGCCAACTTGTGGCCGTGCACCCGGCATTCGACACGCTGTTCGACGACTTCGCCCCGGCCCATCTGCGCGGCCAGCCCCAGGCACGGACCGAGTGGGCCATCGACCAATTGAAACTCGCCGCCCGCGCCAGCCAGCGCCTTGGCTTGACGGCCCACGCGACCTTCTCCGGCGCGCTGCTCTGGCCGTACATCTACCCCTGGCCACAACGCCCCAGCGGCCTGGTGGAGCAAGGCTTTGCCGAGTTGGCCAAGCGCTGGCTGCCGATTCTCGATTGCTTCGAGGCGGCCGGCGTCGACCTGTGCTACGAAATCCACCCCGGCGAAGACCTTCACGACGGCGCCTCTTTCGAGCGCTTCCTCGAAGCCGTCGACCACCATCCCCGGGCCAACATTCTCTACGACCCCAGCCACCTGCTGCTGCAGCAAATGGATTACCTGGGCTTCATCGACCGCTACCACGCGCGCATCCGCATGTTCCACGTCAAGGACGCCGAGTTTCGCCCCGACGCGCGCTCCGGCGTGTATGGCGGCTACCAAGGATGGGTCGACCGCCCTGGCCGTTTTCGCTCATTGGGCGATGGCCAGATCGACTTCAAATCGATCTTCAGCAAGCTCACCCAGTACGACTTCCACGGCTGGGCCGTGCTGGAGTGGGAGTGTTGCCTGAAGGACGCGCAACAAGGCGCGGCAGAAGGGGCGGAGTACATCCGCCAGCACATGATCCGCAAGACCAGCAAGGCATTCGATGACTTCGCCGGCGTGACATCCGACGAGCGATCCAACCGACGGCTGCTGGGCCTGCCCGACGCCTGAACAGCGCCTCTGCCCCAAAATAACAATAAAACGGTGACCACAATGAAAGCGCGACTGAGCGTCATGATGTTCCTGCAATTCTTCATCTGGGGCGGCTGGTTCGTCACCCTCGGCACCTTCCTCGCCAGCAACCTGGGGGCCAGCGGCGGGCAGATCGGCATGGCGTTTTCCACCCAGTCGTGGGGGGCGATCATCGCCCCGTTTATCATCGGCCTGATCGCCGACCGCTACTTCAACGCCGAGCGCATCCTGGCGGTGCTGCACCTGATCGGCGCGGTGCTGCTGTACCAGCTGTACCGCGCGCCGGACTTCGTCGGCTTTTATCCCTACGTGCTGGCATACATGGTCATCTACATGCCGACCCTGGCACTGGTGAACTCGGTGGCCTTCCGGCAAATGAGCGACCCGGCCCAGGAGTTTTCGCGCATCCGTGTGTGGGGCACCTTGGGCTGGATTGTTGCGGGGCTGGTGATCAGCTTTGTGTTCGCCTGGGATTCGCAGCAGTCGATCACCACGGGCGCGTTGCGCAACACCTTCCTGATGTCTGCCATCGCGTCAGTGATGCTGGGTTTCTACAGCTTCACCTTGCCGCGTACCGCGCCCTTGAAAGCCGAGGCGGGCAAGGGTGATATCAAGCAACTGCTCGGGCTGGATGCGCTGGGGTTGCTCAAGGATCGCAGCTACCTGGTGTTCTTCATCGCCTCGATCCTGATCTGCATTCCCCTGGCGTTCTACTACCAGAACGCCAACCCGTTTCTCGCGGAAATCGGCGTGACCAACCCCACGGCAAAGATGGCTATTGGGCAGGTGTCCGAAGTGCTGTTCATGCTGCTGTTGCCGCTGTTCATCCAGCGTTTTGGCATCAAGGTCGCCCTGTTGGTGGGCATGCTGGCGTGGGCGCTGCGCTATGCACTGTTCGCCTATGGGAATAACGGCGAGCTGGCCTTCATGCTGTTTACCGGGATTGCGCTGCATGGCATCTGCTATGACTTCTTCTTTGTCTCGGGGCAGATCTACACCGACGCGAAAGCGCCGGAGCGCTTCAGGAGTTCGGCGCAGGGGCTGATTACCCTGGCTACGTACGGTGTGGGCATGTTGATTGGGTTCTGGGTGGCGGGGCAGGTGACCGACCACTATGTGGCGGCGGGTAGCAGCCATGACTGGCGCAGCATCTGGCTGTTTCCGGCGGGTTTTGCGCTGGTGATCTTTTTTTGTTTTTCGCTGGCGTTCAAGGGGCGGGAGCGGGTGGCGGCAGAGCCGGCTGATTGACGCATGGCGCCCGCAAAGCGGCGTTGCGCAGCGTTGGTATCGCGCTAGAATGGCCCGGCGCAGCGAGTCGACTGTGCGGCCAGAATGTTTGAAGGAGACGCTAATTGCTGTGCAACCAGTGCGAAGAAGAACACCGGATTGACGAGATGGAGCTGGCGTTTCGACGTCCTGATGCCGTTATGGCGCTATCGCAAGACGACAGAGAGAGTGGGGTCCAGGAGAACAATGACCTGGCCATCATCGGCGGTAAGCAATTTTTCATTCGTGCGTTGCTGCCATTGCCGGTGCTGGGTCGCGAGGAGGTTTTTCACATCGGTATTTGGGTCAGGATCCAGCAGTTGGATTTTGAGCGGGTTTACGAACTCTGGGATGACCCGCAGCAATCAAGCGAACCACCGTTTTCGGTGACGATTGCCAATGACATCCCAGGTCTGCCTGCAACATGTGGGCTCCCCGCCATGCTGAACCTGACTGACCCGGCTAACCGGCCAAAGGTGACGCTGATCGCGAGTAACCATCCGCTGTCGCTTGAGCAATGCCGAGGCATTACGGCGCATCGTGCACACGAATATGTGGTGTGGACACGTTGACGCCACTGCCAGTAGAGACCATAAGAAACGCTGCGACCGAATGCCCGACTCTTCATGGATCGACCAACAGTTAAAGTCTGAATAAACGAAGACCTCGTTGTGCGCGCCTGCGCGTTTCTACCCCCTGGGTTTCAGGTATCCTCCGCGCCCGCCAATCACTATTTTCCAAACCATGCCAGAACACAACATGCAGGCCCTGTTGGAGTCGATCCTCGACGAAGTCCGTCCACTGATCGGCCTCGGCAAGGTCGCCGACTACATCCCCGCGCTCGCCGACGTGCCGGCCCAGCAACTGGGCATTGCCGTGTATGGCAATGACGGCTCGTCCTACTGCGCGGGCGATGCCCATACCTTGTTCTCCGTACAGAGCATCTCCAAGGTATTCAGCCTGGTGCAGGCCATCGACCATGGCGGCGAGAGCATCTGGGAACGCCTGGGCCACGAACCTTCGGGGCAGCCGTTCAACTCCATGGTGCAGCTGGAGTTCGAGCGTGGGCGGCCACGCAACCCGTTTATCAACGCCGGTGCGCTGGTGATCTGCGACATCAACCAATCGCGCTTTGCCGTGCCTATTTTGTCCATGCGTGATTTTGTGCGGCGGCTGTCGGGCAACCCGCAGATCCTGGTCAACAGCGTGGTGGCCGAATCCGAAGCCCAGCACGGTGCGCGCAATGCGGCGATGGCGTACCTGATGAAGTCCTTCGGCAACTTCCACAATGACGTGGATGCAGTGCTGCACAGCTACTTCAACTATTGCGCATTGCAGATGAGCTGCCTGGACCTGGCCAAGGCATTTTGCTTCCTGGCGAATGAGGGGGTGTGCACCCACAGCGGCGAGCAGATTCTGACGGCGCGCCAGACCAAGCAAGTGAACTCGATCATGGCCACCAGCGGGCTGTATGACGAGGCGGGGAATTTTGCGTATCGCGTTGGCTTGCCGGGCAAGAGCGGGGTAGGCGGCGGGATTCTCGCGGTGGTGCCGGGGCAGTTTACGGTGTGCGTGTGGTCGCCGGAGTTGAATGCGGCGGGCAATTCCCTGGCGGGGATGAAGGCGTTGGAGTTGTTGAGCGAGCGTATCGGATGGTCGGTTTTTTGAAGAGACTTGATCGCTCCCACGCTCTGCGTGGGAGCGCTGCCCTGGACGCTCTGCGTCTGCCTTTGTGACGCGGAGCGTCACAGTCTGCATTCCCACGCGGAGCGTGGGAACGAGCTCAGCGCGGGCTGGTTTGCGCGCATCGATCCAGCGCTTTGTCGACCAGCATCTGCACACCTTCCAGCATCCGGCAAATGCCCAGCGCCACGTTGCGCTGGGTACCATCGACTTCGAAGGCCAGGTGAGCGGCGATGACATTGATCGACGCCAGGTCTTGCGAGGCATTGGCCAGCAAGGTTTCCGTGTCCAGGTCCGTACGCACGGTAAATAATCCATCGAACGGTAGCTCGGTGGGTTCAGGCGGTTGGGGTTGGGCGTCAGGTTTCAGATAGTGGTGAATGGCGCGGTAAGCGGCTTCTTGAAGCCGGTCGGTGTGCGGTGGGGGATTGGGGCTGTCTTTAATCATGGTGAAGCTCCTTTGTGAATGGAGCTGCCACGATTCGCGGTCAAACGATTAGGGTGGCAGCTATACGCGGGTTGACCGACCGGCCCAAAGAACAAAACCGGCATACCCGAAGGTATCCCGCGCACAGCTGCCGCGACACAATACATCAGGCGTAAAAAAAACGCCCAAGATCGGTTTTGGCGCAGTTGTTCTATGGTTGCGGACGGTCAAATCCGGTCGCTGAATTGGCAGCGACTGCGGGAGTTAGTCAGCCCGGGTCCGACCGACAACCTGAAACAGTTGTCGGAAAAATCCGAGCATGTCTCCCTCAGTCAGAGACGGTCCATGTTGCCCAATCGTGTCGTCCAGGCCCCGCCAAGTCGGTGCTCCGGCTATTGATCGCTCCCACGCTCTGCGTGGGAGCGCAGCCCTGGACGCTCTGCGTCTGCCTTTGTGACGCGGAGCGTCACGGTCTGCATTCCCACGCGGAGCGTGGGAACGAGCTTAAAATCCGAGTGCGTCTCCCTGTCGAGGAGAGTGCTGCTACCATCGACGCAATCCCTCATCAGTCAGAGACAATCCATGTTGCCTAATCGCGTGGTCCAGGCCGCCGCCAAGTCGGTGCTGCAGCAGCTCGTTACGCGGATCACGCCACAGTCCACCGAAGCCTCCATCGCCGAAATGGCGACGCAGATGCTCGCGGATTCCGGCTATCCGCAGACCTGGTATTACGACTGCCCGGCCTTCGTATTGCTGGGTTCGCGCAGTGCGCTTTCGGTGTCGGGACGCGACTATCGGCCCAGTGATGAAGCCGTTGGTTTACACAATCTGATCACGGTGGATTTGAGCCCGAGAGCAGGCAATGTGTGGGGCGACTGTGCCCGCTCTTTCTATGTGGAGGAGGGCGTGTGCCGGGCGGTGCCGGTGGGGGCCGAGTTCAGCAGGGGTTATGAAGTCGAGCACCTGCTACACGCGATGATGCGCACATTCGCCCGGCCTGAAACCACGTTCAACGATCTCCACGCGTTCGCCAATGACCTGATCGCATCCGAGGGTTTCGAGAACCTCGATTTCGCCGGCAACGTCGGCCACAGCATCTGCGAGCAGCGTGACCAAAGGCTCTACATCGAGGCGGGCAATCATCGGCGCCTGGAGGAGGTGACGTGCTTTACCTTCGAGCCGCATGCTCGCGAGCGAGGCGGTCGCTGGGGCTACAAGCATGAAAATATCTATTTCTTCAGTGATGAGGGAAAGGTCTGCGAGCTTTGACGAAGGCGCCGGTCTCCTGAGGACACGCGGCGCCTTCGGTTTTTTCGCGAGCAAGCTCGCTCCTACAGGGAGAGGCGATCCAGCAGGCTGTACCACGCCACGCCCGCGCCGATGTAGAAGCGTTGCAAGCCATGCAGTGGCAACCGCTGCAAAGGCGTTACCGGGTAAGCGAAGTCGGAGCGGCTGTCACACAAGCGCCCGGCCAATTGCTGGCCGAGGCTGGTGCACAGGGCTATCCCGCGTCCGTTACAGCCCAATGCCAGGGTCAGGCCGGGTGCGGGTTCGTGGACGTGAGGCATAAAGTCCCGGGTGATCGCGATCCGGCCCGCCCAGCGGTACTCGAAGTCCAGCTTGCCCAACTGGGGAAACAACAGTGCCAGCGAACGTTCCAGGTGCGCAAAATCCGCGGGCCCGGTGGGATCTTCGAACAACCCGCGCCCGCCCATCAGCAGGCGGCCATGGGCATCCTTGCGAAAGTAAAGCAACAGGCGCTGTGCGGTTGAGACGGTTTCCTGCCCCGGCAAAATGCTCTCGGCCGCAGGCCCCCTCAAGGGCCGGGTGGCGACGATAAAACTGTTGGCCGCCAGCACACTCTGGGCCATGCCGGGCCACAAGTCGCCGCTGTAGCCGTTGGTGGCCAGTACCACCTGGCCGGCCGACACCTGCGCGCCGCTCGCGGTCTGCAACTTCCAGCCCGCGCCCGCCTGTTGCATCGCGGTCACTGCGCTCTGCCCATGAATGCGCACGCCCGCCGCCTGGGCTGCACGCACCAGGCCCCGAGCATAGGCCAAGGGTTGGATGGCGCCCGCGCGACCGTCCAGCCAGCCACCGGCAAACGCCTGGCTGCCCATGCGGGCGGACACCGCGCCGGCATCCAGGCGCTGCACCGGCACCCCGCGACGTGCCCACTGTTCGGCCCGGGCGTGCAGGCCCTCCACGCCTTTTTCGGAATAGGAAACCTGCATCCAGCCCTTGCGTGTGGGCGCACAGTCAATGCCATGGCGCTCGATAAGGTTGAACACCAGGTCGGCAGAGTTGGACACGGTGTTGATCAGTGGCTCGGCGCGCTCGGCACCGTACATCTGCACCAGTTGATCCGGGTCGTATTTGAGTGTCGGGTTGACCTGCCCGCCATTGCGCCCGGACGCGCCCCAGCCAGGCTCGTTGGCCTCCAGCACGCACACGCTCACGCCGCGCTCCGCCAGGTGCAGCGCCGTGGACAAGCCGGTATACCCGGCGCCGACGATGGCCACGTCCACCTTTAATGACTCAGCCAACGCGGGTGTTTGCGGTGCAGCGGGCGCCGTCGCGGCCCAGAGTGACTTCATGGCAGGCTCCGGGTGTTGGCCGTCGGGTGCAGCACGCGGCGCAGGAAGTCCTGGGTGCGCGGTTGTTGCGGGTTGCCCAGCACCTGCTCGGCCGGCCCGCTCTCCACGATGTAGCCGCCGTGCAGGAAGCACACGCGGTCGGCCACTTCCCGGGCAAAGCCCATTTCGTGGGTCACCACGATCATGGTCATGCCTTCGTCCGCGAGGGTGCGCATCACCTCCAGCACATCGCCCACCAGTTCCGGGTCGAGGGCCGAAGTGGGTTCGTCGAACAGCATGGCGTCGGGTTTCATCGCCAGTGCGCGGGCGATGGCCACCCGCTGTTGCTGGCCGCCGGAGAGTTGTTCCGGGTAGGCATCGGCCTTGGCCGACAGGCCGACTTTATCCAACAGCGCCAAGGCTTCTTCCCGGGCCTGTTGCAGCGGTTCGCCCTTGACGTACACCGGGCCTTCCATCACGTTTTCCAGCACGGTGCGATGGGGGAACAGGTTGAAGCGCTGGAACACCATGCCCATGCGGCTGCGCAGGGCGTGTACGGTCTTGCTGCCACGTTGCACGGTTTCGCCGAACACGTTGATGGTGCCGCCGTCGTAGGCTTCCAGGGCGTTGATGCAGCGCAGCAAGGTGGATTTGCCCGAGCCGGACGGGCCGATCAGGCACACCACTTCGCCCTTGGCCACGTCCAGGTCGACGCCGTGCAGCACGCGATGGGTGCCGTAGTGCTTTTGCAGTTGGCGAATCTCGATCATGCTTTTTTCCTCCGGCCCAGGTGCTGTTCCATGCGGCGCAGGCCATACACCAGCGGCAGGCTCATCAGCAGGTAGAGCAGGGCGACCAGGGTGTAGACGGTCATGTTCTGGAAGGTGGACGAGGCGATCAGTTGGCCCTGGCGCGTCATCTCGGCCACGGTGATGGTCGACACCAGCGATGAGTCCTTGAGCATCATCACCAGGGTGTTGCCGTAAGGCGGCAAGGCGATGCGAAACGCCTGGGGCAGGATAACCCGGCGCATCATCAGCACCGAGCGCATGCCCAGGGCTTCGGCGGCTTCACGCTGGCCCTGTTCGACGGCGATGATGCCGGTACGGAAGTTCTCCGCCTGGTACGCCGAGTAGGCGATGCCCATGCCGATCACACCCGCCTGGAATGCACTGAGGTGCACGCCCATGTCCGGCAACACGAAGTAGATGTAGAACAGCTGCACGATGATCGGCAGGCCGCGAATCACATTGATCACGGTGCTCGCCGCCCACGACAGCGCCTTGATCGGCGACAGTTTGAGCAGCGCCAGCACCAGGCCGATAGCGCTGCTGAGCAGGAACGACAGCACGGTGATCTGGATCGTCACCCAGGCGCCTTGCAGCAGGATCGGCAGGAAGTCCCGGGCATTTTGCAGGAATTCAGCCGGGTTCATGGCTGCACCCGGGCATCAAGCCCCCACTTCTTCAGGATCGCGTCCAGGGTGCCGTCGGCCTTGATGCTGGCGATGGCCTGGTTCAGGCGTGCGAGGGTTTCGCTGTCGCCTTTGCGCACCACCAGGCACACCTCGCCGACGTTGACCGGCTTGTAGTCGGCGGCGAGCTTCACGCCCTTGAACAGCTTCTGGCGGATCTGGTACGCCACCACCGGCTGGTCACCCACGGCGGCCTTGATGCGGCCCAGGCTCAGGTCGCGGACCATTTCGCCGATGGAGTCGTAGGTGCGGATTTCCTTGAAGATCCCCAGCTTGTTGAGCATGTCGTAGAAGATCGTGCCGGCTTGTACGCCCACTACCTGGTCCTTCAAGGAGCTGAGGTCGGTATAGGTCGCGTTGTCGTCGGCACTTACGATCAGCCCTTCACCGTAGGCGTACACTGGCGCGCTGAAGTCCACCACCTGGGCACGCTCAGGGGTCTTGAGCATGCCGGCGGCGATGAAGTCGAGCTTGCCCGAGGTGAGGGACGGGATCAGCGCGGCAAAGTTGGTCTGCTCGATTTCGCTGGTGAAACCACCGGCCTTGCCCACTGCGTTGGCGACGTCGACCATCACGCCCTGGATGCTGTTGCTCTTGATGTCGAGGAAGGTGAACGGCGAACCGCTGGCCGTTGCACCGACTTTGTACGAGGCTGCACCGGCGGCGTGCACGGTGGCCACGCAAAAGGTGGCGCAAAGACCGAAGGCGAGGCGGCGAAACAAGGGCGAAAGACTGTTCATCGGGTTACTCCAGAAGGAAAACGGATCGTCAGTACCGCGAGCGGTTACCGAGCAAACCGCAAGCTCTGTGCCATTTCGATTAAATAAAATCGTTTTACGCTACTGAAATTAAACAAAATGAACCATTCGTATCGGTATGCGATTTTTAGTGGTCGAATTTCGCGATTTCGTGTAGAAATATCGCCACGCTTGATCGACCTGACCGCGAGTTCGCCATGTCCGAAGAACGCAACAGCTTGCACAACCAATCCCTGGAAAAGGGCCTGTCGGTGCTCAAGGCATTCAGCGCCCAGCGCCGCAGCATGAGCCTTGCAGAGGTGGCCGAAGCCGCCGGCATGACCAAAAGCTCGGCCCAGCGCATGGTGTTTACCCTCGAGAGCCTGGGTTACCTTCGGAAACACTCGCGCACCCGTCATTACCAACTCACACCACGGGTGCTGGAGTTGGGCTTCAGTTATCTGGATGCGCATTCGCTGATTGAAGTGGCCAACCCGTTCCTCTCGGAATTGACCCGCCTGACGGGAGAAACCTCGTGCCTGACCGAGCCTGCGGGTTACGACATGACGTATATCGCGCGGTTTGTCAGCTCGGGCTTCGTGCCGGTACACATGCCGATTGGCTCGCGGGTGCCGATGTATTGCACGGCGTCGGGGCGCGCGTATCTGAGTGCGTTGCCGCAGGATGAGGCGCTGGCATTGATCGAGCACAGCCAGCGGGTGGCGCACACCAGCCAGACGTTGACTGAGGTCGACAGGATCATGGAGTCGCTGCAGCAGGTGCGCGAGCAGGGCTATGCGGTGAATGGCCAGGAACTGTTCCTGGGGGACATGACCATCGGCGCGCCGGTGCTGGGGGCGAACGGTCGGCCGGTGGCGGCGGTGCATGTGGTGGCGCCGACCAGTCGCTGGAGCCGGGCGGATGCAGAGAAGCAGTTGGCGCCGGCGTTGTTGCAGTGCTCAAGGGCGTTGAGCAATTCGGCCCGTAACCTCGACTAATCCGAGACTTCACATTCACTGGAGATCTACTGTGGGAGCTGGCTTGCCTGCGATGGCGGTCTCGCAGTAGCCACTGTATTGGCTGACCCACCGCTATCGCAGGCAAGCCAGCTCCCACATTTGATTTTCATTGTGTTTGAGGTTTGGATTGGCCCCAACAAAAAATGCGCCCCTGAGGGCGCATTTTTTTGTTCGGTCAACTATCGCCTGTCAGGCAATCGCATCCCAGGCACGGTCACCGTTCTCGTCTTTGATCCGAGTCGGCAAGCCCATCACGTCCAGCGCCTTCAGGAACGGCTCAGCCGGCAGTTCCTCGACGTTGGCCATGTGCTTCACGTCCCACTCGCCACGGGCAACCAGCAGCGCTGCGGCTACCGGCGGTACGCCGGCGGTGTAGGAAATGCCCTGGCTGTCGGTCTCGGCGAAGGCTTCTTCGTGGCAGGCCACGTTGTAGATGAACAGCTCGCGTGGCTGGCCATCCTTGGTGCCCTTGACCAGGTCGCCGATGCAGGTCTTGCCGGTGTAGCCAGGCGCCAGCGACGACGGGTCGGGCAGCACGGCCTTGACCAGTTTCAGCGGCACGACTTCCAGGCCTTCGGCGGTGGTGACCGGTTTTTCGGAGAGCAGGCCGAGGTTTTTCAGCACGGTGAACACGTTGATGTAGTGTTCGCCGAAGCTCATCCAGAAACGCACATTGGGCACGTCGAGGTTTTTCGACAGCGAGTGCACTTCATCGTGGCCGGTCAGGTACAGGTTCTGCGAACCGACCACAGGCAGGTCGTCGGTGCGTTTGACTTCGAACATGGTGTTGCTGGTCCACTGGCTGTTCTGCCAGCTCCACACCTGTCCGGTGAATTCGCGGAAGTTGATTTCCGGGTCGAAATTGGTGGCGAAATATTTGCCATGGGAGCCGGCATTGACGTCGAGAATGTCGATCGAATCAATGCGGTCGAAATGCTTTTGTTGCGCCAGCGCTGCATAAGCGTTGACCACACCCGGGTCGAAGCCCACGCCAAGGATGGCCGTGATGTTCTTCTGTTTGCACTCTTCCAGGTGGTTCCATTCGTAGTTGCCGTACCACGGCGGGGTCTCGCAGACCTTGCCCGGCTCTTCGTGGATGGCGGTGTCGAGGTACGCCACGCCGGTGTCGATGCAGGCACGCAATACCGACATGTTGAGGAACGCGGAACCGACGTTGATGACGATCTGCGATTCAGTCTCGCGGATCAGTGCCTTGGTCGCTTCCACGTCCAAAGCGTTCAGCGCGAAGGCCTGGATGTCGGCGGGTACCTTGAGGCTACCCTTGGCCTTGACGCTGTCGATGATGGCCTGGCATTTGGAGATGTTGCGCGACGCGATAGCAATACGACCGAGTTCGTCGTTGTGCTGCGCGCACTTGTGGGCCACCACCTTGGCGACACCTCCTGCACCAATGATAAGAACGTTCTTTTTCAATTGCTTTATCTCTCCTTTATCTGTCCGCTTTACGAAAGGCTGGACAGGTAGTCGTCGTAACCAAATTCACGAACCACTTCGACTGTACCGTCGAGTTGTTTCACTACGATGGACGGCATTTTCAGGCCGTTGAACCAGTTTTTCTTGACCATGGTGTAGCCTGCCGTGTCGATGAACGACAGTCGATCGCCGATGGCCAGCGGCTGATCAAATTGGTACTCACCGAAGATGTCCCCGGCCAGGCACGACTTGCCGCACACCATGTAGGTGTGTTCGCCATTGCTTGGCGCCAGCTTGGCGTTCAGGCGATAGATCAGCAGGTCCAGCAGGTGGGCTTCGATGGAGCTGTCTACCACGGCGAGGTTCTTGCCGTTGTAGAGGGTGTCGAGCACGGTCACTTCCAGGGAGGCGCTGTTGGTGATCGCCGCTTCGCCGGGTTCCAGGTACACCTGCACGTCGTACTTCTGCGAGAACGCCTTGAGGCGCTGGCAGAAGGCGTCGATGGCATAGCCTTCACCGGTGAAGTGGATGCCGCCGCCGAGGCTGACCCAGTTGACCTTGTGCAGCAGCGCGCCGAAGCGTTCTTCGATGGTGTTGAGCATCTGGTCGAACAGGTTGAAATCACCGTTCTCGCAGTTGTTGTGGAACATGAAGCCGGAGATTTGCTCGATCACACCTTCGATCTTCACCGGGTCCCACTCGCCCAGGCGGCTGAACGGGCGCGCCGGGTCGGCCAGCAGGTAGTCGGAGCTGCTCACTTGCGGGTTGACGCGCAGGCCGCGGGTCTTGCCTTCGCTGCGCTCGGCGAAGCGCTGCAGCTGGCTGATGGAGTTGAAGATGATCTTGTCGCAGTTGTCGAGCATCTCTTCGATTTCATCGTCGGCCCAGGCCACGCTGTAGGCGTGGGCTTCACCTTCGAACTTCTGGCGACCCAGCTTGAGCTCGTACAGCGACGACGAGGTGGTGCCGTCCATGTATTCCTGCATCAGGTCGAACACCGACCAGGTGGCGAAGCATTTGAGGGCCAGCAGAGCCTTGGCGCCGGACTGTTCGCGCACGTAGGCGATCTTCTGCATGTTGACCAGAAGCTTCTGTTTGTCGATGAGGTAGTACGGCGTTTTGATCATTTTCAGAGCCTGCGGCGGTGCCTGCCAAAAAAGGACACGCATTGTGCCCGCACTTGGGACAGATCGAAAGGTTAGTCAGCGGAATTTGCTGGCCCGGTTATAAGCTGGCCTGTGAATATGACAGCCCGTAGGTATGATGAGCCGCTTTGATAACGGACCACGGCTTGGGCGACGAGAGGTGAGAATGGACGCATGGACGCTGCAATTGATCGTTCCCACGCTCTGCGTGGGAATGTCGCCTCGGACGCTCTGCGTCCATCGGGCGATGCAAGGTTCAAGTCTTGCGCAGTGGTGACGCGGAGCGTCACGGGATGCATTCCCACGCAGAGCGTGGGAACGATCAAGCTCGACAGCTCCCACATGAGATCTTCAGCGGACTCCAAAACCCCGCCCACACTGACATCAATCCACTGTATTGACTCAATTCCCTACTCAATGCAGCGACTATAACGCTCTCCCGGTATCACGTATTGGTCTTCAATTTGGTCCACCACCGAGTGGCCAACCGTGCAATCGCCGGCGGCGTCACACCCAGGCTGCGTGCTCATCATGCAGTGGTTTGGTCAGCAGGCGCGGCATGCTAACGTCACGTCTTGACTCTCTATCGCCAGCCCATCCATGAAAATGCCCGATATCGACGCCATCCAGGCGTTCGTCCTGGTCGCCGAACTCAAGAGCTTTACCCGCGCTGCCGATGCCATCGGCGGCACCCAGGCGGCTATCAGCCTGAAGATAAAACGCCTCGAAGAAAGCCTTGGCCGCAAGCTGCTGGAACGCACGCCGCGACGGGTCACGCTGTCGGCCCATGGCCAGATGTTTTTGGCCAGTGCCCGCCGCTTGCTGGACAACTACCAGGAAGCGATGAACTGTTTTGGCCCGCAGAAACGCACCTTGCGCGTGGGCGTCAGCCACCACATTGTCGGCGCCGATCTCAGCCTGTGGCTGCGGCGTTTGGCGACCACCGACCCGGACGTGATCGTGGCGTTCAGCCTCGGCACCTCGCGGGATATGTTGATGAACTACGAGCAGGGCAAGCTGGATGTGGCGATGATCCTGCGGCACGACAACCGTCGCCAGGACGGCGAAGTGGTGGGCGTCGAACGCTTTGGCTGGATGGCTTCCCACGACTTCGAATTGCGCCAGGGCGGGGCGTTGCCCCTGGCGATCCAGCCGGAACCCTGCGGCATGCGCAGCATGGTGATGGCGGCGCTGGCCGAGCAGAACCGTGCCTGGGAAGAGGCGTTCGTGGGCAGCGGGATCCTGGCGATCGGCGCTGCTGTGGTGGCGGGGATTGGCATCGGTGCGATGGTGGGGCGGATGGCGCCCGGTGGCTGCGTCGACGTGGAGCAGCGTTTCGACCTGCCGCCGCTGCCCAGTCGTGAAGTGGTGCTGTATACGGCGCAGCGGGACTCTCAGGCGCAAGCGTTGATCCGCACGTTGAGCGCCGATATTCCCGCCGATTGAACTAGAAAATCAGACGCCCGGCCCAAGCCATCAGCAGCGCCAGGCTGCCGATGCCGAGGAGTGTGAGCCCAAGGGCTACGAAGTGAACGAGGAGGGTGGTCAGTGGCTGCTGCTGTTCCATGTGGGGGCTTCCTTGGGGCTTGGGAAGCAAAAGTATGCTGAGCGGCCGGGCACCGAAACAGACGCCGCCAGCTATTTCAGTGATAAGCAAAACGAAGGCCCACCCACTCCCGTGCGCATGGAGCGTGAGCGCCGCGCGATCACTCAAGCCTGGGCGGTGCATTTCATCATGAGTGGAACTTGTGATCATCTCAAATAAAATGAGTTTGTCTCACTATCACTCGATCCCGACAATGGCTCCCATACAAACACATTGGAGCTTTACGTCATGGCTGTTGCCCATTCCCTTGGATTCCCGCGCATTGGTCGCGATCGTGAACTGAAAAAAGCGCAGGAAGCGTTTTGGAAGGGCGAGCTCGACGAAGCCGGCCTGCGCGCCGTAGGTCGTGAACTGCGCAAGACGCACTGGGACCTGCAAAAGAAAGCCGGCATCGAACTGTTGCCCGCCGGTGACTTCGCCTGGTACGACCAGGTACTGACTCACTCGCTGATGTTCGGTGTGATCCCCGAGCGTTTCCGCCCGGCCGACGGCAAAGCCACCCTGCACACCCTGTTCGGCATGGCCCGTGGCGTCAGTGACAACTGCTGCGGCGGTGCCCACGCCCAGGAAATGACCAAGTGGTTCGACACCAACTATCACTACCTGGTCCCTGAATTCAGTGCCGACCAGCAATTCCAGCTGGGTTGGGAGCAACTGTTCGAAGAGGTCAAGGAAGCCCGTGACCTCGGCCACACCGTCAAGCCAGTGGTCATCGGCCCGCTGACCTACCTGTGGCTGGGCAAGGCCAAGGGTGGTGATTTCGACAAACTCGACCTGCTGGACCGCCTCCTGCCGCTGTACGGCCAGATCTTCCAGCGCCTGGCGGACCTGGGCGTGGAATGGGTGCAGATCGACGAGCCGATCCTGGTGCTGGACCTGCCGCAGGATTGGAAAAACGCCTTCGAGCGTGCCTACAACCTGATCCAGCGCGACCCGCTGAAGAAGCTGGTGGCCACCTATTTTGGCGGCCTGGAAGAGAACCTCGGGCTGGCAGCCAACCTGCCGGTGGACGGCCTGCACATCGACCTGGTGCGTGCACCGGATCAGTACCCGACCATCCTCGATCGCCTGCCGGCTTATAAGGTGCTGTCCCTGGGCGTGGTCAACGGCCGTAACGTTTGGCGCTGCGACCTGGAAAAAGCCCTGGCCACCTTGCAGCATGCTCATGAGCGCCTGGGGGATCGCCTGTGGGTGGCGCCATCCTGCTCGTTGCTGCACAGCCCGGTAGACCTGTGCCGTGAAGACAAGCTGGATGCCGAGCTGAAAAGCTGGCTGGCGTTTGCCGTGCAGAAGTGCGAAGAGGTGGCGGTGCTGGCCCAGGCCGTGAACCAGCCTGAAGCGCCGAACGTGATCGCCGCCCTGGCCGAAAGCCTTGCCGTGCAGGCGGCCCGTGCCGCTTCGCCGCGTATCCACAAGCCGGCGGTGCAAGCCCGTGTGGCGGCGATCACCGCCAAGGACAGCCAGCGTGACTCGCTGTTTGCCCAACGTATCGAGAAACAGCGTGCCGGCCTTAACCTGCCGCTGTTCCCGACCACCACCATCGGTTCGTTCCCGCAAACTGCTTCGATCCGCCTGGCTCGCCAGTCCTACAAGGCCGGCAAGTTGAGCGAAGCCGAATACGTCGAAGCCATGCACAGCGAGATCCGCCACGCTGTCGAAGTGCAGGAAAACCTTGGCCTGGACGTGCTGGTGCATGGTGAAGCCGAGCGTAACGACATGGTCGAATACTTCGCCGAACAGTTGGACGGTTATGTATTTACCCGCTTCGGCTGGGTGCAGAGCTACGGTTCCCGTTGTGTGAAACCGGCGGTGATTTTCGGTGACCTGAGTCGTCCGAAAGCCATGACCGTGGAGTGGATCCGCTACGCCCAGGGCCTCACCAACAAGGTGATGAAGGGCATGCTGACCGGCCCGGTGACCATGCTGATGTGGTCGTTCCCCCGTGAAGACGTGAGCCGCGAAGAACAGGCGCGGCAACTCGCCCTGGCGATTCGTGACGAAGTGGTGGACCTGGAAGCCGCCGGGATCAAGATCGTGCAGATCGACGAAGCCGCGTTCCGCGAAGGCTTGCCGTTGCGCCAGGCGCAGTGGAAGGAATACCTGGATTGGGCCACTGAAGTGTTCCGCCTGTGCGCCTCCGGCGTGCGTGACGAAACCCAGATTCACACCCACATGTGCTACAGCGAATTCAACGATGTGATCGAGTCCATCGCGGCGATGGATGCCGACGTGATCACCATCGAAACCTCGCGCTCGGACATGGAACTGCTGGAGGCATTCGAAGCCTTCGCTTACCCGAACGACATTGGCCCAGGTGTGTATGACATCCACTCGCCACGGGTGCCGGATGCCTCGGAAATGGCCAACCTGCTGCGCAAGGCAGCCAAACGCATCCCGGCCGAACGCCTGTGGGTCAACCCGGATTGCGGCCTGAAAACCCGTGGCTGGCCGGAGACTGAAGCGGCGCTGATTCACATGGTGACAGCGGCGCGTCAACTGCGGGCCGAACTGGCCTGATCCAACACCCGGAATCACACGCCGGGTGAAGATCAAAAATGTGGGAGCTGGCTTGCTCGCGAATACGGAGTATCAGCCGCTGGAGATGTCGACTGACCCACCGCATTCGCGAGCAAGCCCGCTCCCACGTTGGGTCGCCGGCGTTATCAAAATCATGAAATTGCCAGCATTACCCCGCGCAGACTAGAATGCGATCAATTCTTAATTACGCTTGGGTCTCACCGCCCGGCGCGCCCCGGTGATCGGCATGTCGTCTCCCCTCAATCTGCATATCCAGGACCTGTACTGCGAACACCATGGATGGTTGCACCGTTGGCTGGACCGCAAGCTGGGCAACGCCAGCGATGCCGCGGACCTGGCCCATGACACGTTCATGCGCCTGCTCACCCGGCAAACCAGCACCCACCTGGGCGCCGAACCACGGGCGTTGCTCACGCATATCGCCAAGGGCCTGATGATCGACAGCTGGCGCCGCCAGGAAGTGGAACGCGCCTACCTGGAAACCATCGCCCACCTGCCCGAACAGCATGTACCTTCGCCGGAAACCCGCTGGCTGATCCTCGAAGCGCTGTACCGCATTGAGGCGATGCTGCGGGATCTGCCGGAAAAAACCCGCCAGGCCTTCCTGATGTCGCAGATCGACGGCCTGACCTATCAGCAGATTGCCGATGCCCTGGGTGTGTCGCTGATTTCGGTCAAACGCTACATGCGCGATGCCTTCCTGGCCTGCCTGAGCGTGGCATGAGCCAGTCGATTGATCCGCTGATCCTCGGTGAAGCCGCCGACTGGATGGTGCAGTTGCAATCCGGCAGCGCCACCGATGAAGACCGCCGCGCCATCGCCCAGTGGCAGGGCCGCAGCGCCCAGCATGCCCAGGCCTGGCAACGGGCGCAGGCGATTCTGGGGGACTTCAACAGCGTGCCGGCGGCGATTGCCGGCGATACCTTGAAGCGCATCGGGCGCAAAAAATCCCTCGGCCGACGCCAGGCGCTCGGGTTGTTGCTGGCGGCCGGCCCGGCGGCCTGGCTGGCGTATCGGCAGGTGCCGTGGCAGCAGTGGACCGCCGACCAGCACACGGCCATCGGCGAACAAAGGAACCTCACCTTGCCCGACGGCACACGCTTGCTGATCAACACCGGCAGCTCGCTGAATATCGCGTTCTCCGAGCAGGTGCGGCGTATCGAGCTGCTCAAGGGCGAAGTGCTGATCACCACCGCCAAGGATTCGGCCCATCGCCCGTTCATCGTCCAGACCCGCCACGGTACCGCCAGGGCCTTGGGCACCCGATTCAGCGTGCGGGTGGGTGAGCAGGCAAGCCGAGTGGCCGTGACCGAAGGCGCGGTGGAGTTGCTGGCGGCGCATGCCGGCCAGGGGGTGATCGTCAAGGCGGGCGAGCAGGGCGCCTTCAGTGTTGACCGGGTAGCCGCCGTCGAGCCGCTGGACGTCAGCACCCTGACCTGGGAGAACGGCATGCTGCTGGCCCAGCATATGCGCCTGGCGGACCTGCTGGATGAGCTGGGGCGTTATCGCGCCGGCGTATTGCGCTGCCATGCCTCGGTTGCCGACCTCACGGTGTCGGGTGCGTTTCCCCTGCGCGATACCGATGCCAGCCTGCACCTGTTGCAGGAAACCTTGCCGGTCAAGGTCAGCAGCCTGACCGGGTATTGGGTGACGGTCGAGCCGCGCTGATCTTTTTCAACTTTCGCTGATACCTTTTTCGTTGTCGCCCGGTGTAGGGGAGAACCCTCAACATTGCTCCGCGCCGACAGGAATGCCCATGACCGCCAGACCGCTCCCGTACTGCCCCCGTCCGTTGAAGGCACTGAGCCTGGCGGTCGCCCTTGCCGCCGTCGCACCGTTGCAGAACGCCCAGGCAGAAGACGCTGCGCCAAGCAGTGCGGCGCGCAGCTATAACATCGCGGCGGGGCCGCTGGGGAATGTGCTGGCGCAGTTTGCGGCGTTGTCCGGGGTGCCGTTGTCGTTCGATTCCACGTTGCTCAACGATCAACAAAGCCCGGGGCTGCAAGGCAGCTACAGCGCACAATCGGGTTTTGCCCAGTTGCTGCAAGGCAGCGGCTACACCCTGCAAGGCACCGGCACCAACGGTTATACCGTGGTGCCCCAGGCCAGCGGTGGTGCGTTGGAGTTGGGCGCCACCACCATCAGCGGTGAAGCGAGCGGGGCGCAGGCAGACACGTATGCCGGTGGCCAGGTGGCACGTTCTGCACGCCTGGGCGTGTTGGGCAATCGGTCCATCAACGACGTGCCATTCAGCGTGGTCAGCTACACCTCGAAAACCATCGCCGACCAACAAGCGCGAACCGTCGGCGACGTTTTGCTCAACGACGCGTCGGTGCGCCAGTCGTCCGGGTTTGGCAACTTCTCTCAGGTGTTCACCATTCGCGGACTGCCGCTGAGCACCGATGACATCGCATTCAACGGCCTGTACGGCGTGCTGCCCCGGCAGATCATCACTACCGAAGCCCTGGAACGGGTGGAGTTGTTCAAGGGCCCGAATGCCTTCGTCAACGGCGTGTCGCCCTCGGGCAGCGGGATCGGCGGCAGCGTCAACCTGGTGCCCAAGCGCGCTGAAGACACGCCCACCCGCAGCGTCACCCTCGATTACGCCAGCGACAGCCAGGCCGGCGGCCACATCGACCTTGGCCAACGCTTTGGCGAAGACAACCGCTTTGGCGCCCGGGTCAACCTGGCGCGGCACGGCGGCGAAACCGCTGTGGATGACGAAAACAAAAGCTCGCAGTTGATCGCCGTTGCCCTGGATTATCGTGGCGAGCGCTTGCGGATCTCCACCGACTTTGGCTACCAGAAAGAACGCATCAATAACGGCCGCTCGGTGGTCTACCTGACCGGCACCAAAGTGCCCAGCCCGCCGTCGGCCAAGAACAACTACGCCCAGGACTGGAGCTGGTCGCAGCTGGAAGACACCTACGGCATGGTCAACGCCGAATATGACTTGAACGATAACTGGACGGCCTACGCGGCAGGTGGCGCCAAGCACACTCGGGAGAACGGCCAGTATTCGTCGCTGTATGTCGCCAACGATGGCAGCGCCAAGGTGGGCTTCCTCTATTCACCCCATGACGAAGACAACAAAAGCGCCATGGCCGGCTTGAACGGGCACTTTGCGACGGGGCCTGTGACCCATCAGATGAACTTCGGGCTGTCGGGGATCTGGGGCGAGCAGCGCTCGTCCTACGAGGCGATCCTGCAAGCCAACCGCCAGCCCGGCAACCTGTACGACCCGACGCAAACGCCGCGACCTACCAACACCTATTTCGGCAGTGATATTCACGACCCGCGGGTTGTCGGCAAGAACCGCATCAAGAGTGCGGCGGTGTCCGACACCCTGGGCTTTTTGGATGATCGGGTGCTGTTGACCCTGGGCGTGCGGCGCCAGACCATCGAGGTGGACAGTTGGAACACGGCCACGGGGGCACGGGGTACACCGTACTCCGAGTCCATCACCACACCGGTCTATGGCCTGGTGATCAAGCCATGGGAGCACGTGTCGTTCTACGCCAACCGTATCGAAGGCCTGGCCCAGGGCCCGACGGCGCCACTCACGAACGTGACCAACCCTGGCGAAGTCTTCCCGCCCAAGCGCAGCAAGCAGACGGAAGCCGGGGTGAAGCTGGACTGGGAAAACTATGGCGCCACGCTGGGTGTGTACCGCATCGAACAGCCGAACAACGCGACCACCCGGTTCCCGGGCCAGAAGTTCGACACCTTCACTGTCGACGGTGAACAGATCAACAAAGGCGTGGAACTCAACGTGTTCGGCGAGCCCATCGACGGCCTGCGCCTGCTGGCCGGTGCCACCTGGATGGACACCGAACAGAAGAGCACTTCCAACGGTGCCACCGACGGCAACCGCGCCGCGGGTGTGCCGCGCTTCCAGTACAACGTCGGTGCGGATTGGGATGTGCCGGGCATCCAGGGTGCGGCGGTCAGCGCACGGATGCTGCGCACCGGTGGCGAATACGTCAACGCCGCCAACAGCCTGAGCATCCCGGCCTGGACCCGCGTCGACCTGGGGGCGCGGTATGGCTTCAAAGCGGATGACAAATACATCACCCTGCGCGCCAACGTCGAAAACGTAGCGAACAAGGCGTACTGGTCGTCGGCGTCGACGGCCAATAACTACCTGACCCAGGGTGAGCCGCGGACAGTGAAATTGTCGGCGACGGTGGATTTCTGAGCCTGGAAAACCCTATCGGGTGAATGAACAACCTGTGGCGAGGGAGCTTGCTCCCGCTGGGCTGCGAAGCTGCCCCAAAAAAAGGACACGGTGTTCTTTCAGGTGGCTCTCGATTGCCTTATTGGGGCCGCTTCGCGACCCAGCGGGAGCAAGCTCCCTCGCCACAACAAGGCTGAATGTCCCTCGGTCAACCCGCATTCACTTCAATCCGGTCAAAGCCCTTGAGGCGATACAGCATCACCGAGATCGCCCAACTGGCCACGAAGATCCCGATGATCATGTAGCCCAGCATCCCGAAACTGTCGTTCAGCGAGCCGATAAAACTCCAGAACGATCCCTTCAGGTCCAACTGGTCACCCATCAACCCCAACGCCTCGATACTGCCGATCACCACCGCAACCACCACCGATACCAGGGTGATGGTCATGTTGTAGTAGATCTTGCGGATCGGCTTCATGTACGCCCAGCCGTATGCCCCCAGCATCAGGTGGCCGTCCAGCGTGTCCACCAGGGACATGCCGGCGCTGAACAGCAGCGGGAACACCATGATCGCCCACGGCGACAGCCCTTGAGAGGCCTGGGTCGCAGAAATCCCCAACAGGCCGATCTCGGTGGCCGTATCAAAGCCCAGGCCGAACAGGAAACCCAACGGGTACATATGCCAGCTGCGGCTGATCAGGCGAAACACCGGGCGGAAAATCCGCGCCATGAAACCCCGGTCCGCCAGCAGCAGGTCGAAGTCGTCCTCCACATACGCACCGCCCTGGCGCACATGGCGCCAGGCCTTGTAGATCGCGTGCAGGATCACCAGGTTCATCAAGGCGATGACCAACAGGAACGAGGCCGAGACCGACGTGCCGATCACCCCGCCGATGGCCTTGAACCCTTCAAACCGCGCCTGCATCACCGAGGCCGCAAACGCGACGCCAATGGATGCCAGGACCACCACCGAAGAATGTCCCAGGGAGAAAAAGAAGCCCACCGCCACCGGACGTTTCTTTTCCTGCATCAGCTTGCGGGTCACGTTGTCGATGGCGGCGATATGGTCGGCATCCACCGCATGCCGCAGCCCGAAACCGTAGGCCAGGAGCGCGGTGCCGAGCAGCACCGGGTGCTCATGGAACGCCACCAGCGCCCAGATCCAGGCGACGACGTTAATGCCGATCAACAACCCGTAGATGCCAAACAGCTTGGCGCGAACCCGGGTGCTGGAGTCACTGAAAATCTGGGCAAGGCGTAGGATCATCAACACTACCTGTGTGCGTTGGAAACATTCAGACACGTTCCGAAACTTTATAGATTTTGTTTAGAGTGATGATGAAATTTGTGGAGTGAGTGAGGAGAGGATTGTGACGACGATCGAAAATGCAGCAATGGCGGTTATTCAGTTCTGGAAACAGGCGGGGCCCAAGCTCTGGTTTGCCAAGGATGAAGGGTTTGACCGGCGTTTTCGCGACGCTTTCTACACCACGCATTTGCAGGCGGCCCGGCGCGAACTGGAGAGCTGGATGCAAACGCCGGAAGGCGCGCTGGCGTTGCTGTTGCTGCTGGACCAGTTCCCGCGCAATACCTTCCGTGGCACGGCGCATATGTTCGCCACCGACCCGCTGGCGCGTTTGTACGCGCGGCAGATGGTCGAGGCGGGGATGGACAAGTCGATCGAAACCCCGTTGCGGGCGTTTTGTTATTTGCCCTTCGAGCATTCTGAAGATCCCGGGGATCAACAGCTGTCGCTGGCCCTGAACAAGGACCTTGATGCCAATACCTATCGCTGGGCCAAGGAGCACGCCCGCATCATCGAGCGGTTCGGGCGCTTTCCTCATCGTAATGAGGTGTTGGCCAGGGTCACGACAGAGGAGGAGCGGGCGTTCCTGGAGGACGGTGGCTTTTCGGGCTAGGCCTCGGGTTCAGCCACTAAGTCTCTGACGCCCGCCTGGCGAAAACGCCGCACACCCTTGAGATCAATCGCCCAACGCAACGCTTCAGTCGCCGACGGACGTTCGCCTTGGGTAATTGCCGCGTCATCGGTGGTCAGTTTATTCAGGTAGCCCTTGGCGCCGCCGCGTTCGCTCCAGTAATGGGTGTGGCTGAGCCAGGACCTGGCGAGCCAGCCTTTCCATTTGCCCACGCTGACCGGCAGGTCCAGCACGCCGGGGCCCATCACCGGGCTGACCGGGCCGCCGACGATGTCGCCAAACAGGCCCAGGGGCGCGGGGAAGTAGAGGTTGGTCCAACGGGTCACGGCGAAGGCCGCAGCATGGTGCAAATACAGGGGGGAAAATGGGCGACCGCCGACGGTGACGGGCAGCCGGCCGCTGTAGCCGTAGCCCTTATCGTCGAGCGTCGGCGGGCAGGCGGGGGCTTCGCGGCGTTCGATGCGGCGCTGGAAGTCGCTCACGCTGCGGCCCAGCAACAGGCTGGCGTGGGCCATCGGGCTGCCGAGGGTGACGAGGTCGGTGATGCGCCACGGGTTGCCGAGGTTGCGTTGTTCGATAAAGGCTTCGGCTTGCTGTTCGCGGAACCTGAGGAGGCTTTGCAGGCGGCCGTCGAGGGCGTTTCCAGCCTTTGGCAGCGTGTCCTGGACCACCGGTTGCAATCGCTCGTGGTTGGCGTAGCGGGCGGCGAGTTCCGGGCCGCCGGGGCGTAACTGATCGTGATGCTCGTGCCACAGGTAGCCGACGATGTCGTAGGCAATCACGCTGCCCAAACTGTGGCCGACGACGATGATGCGGTCGTAATCACCCTTGTCATGCAGGGCGCGCAGCAGGTCGACGCCATCGGCGCGGATCTGTTCGCGCACCACCACGTTCTGCGGGTTGGGGCTCAGGTAGCGGGCGGCGTCGCCAAGGTATGACAGTGCCGAGTACTTCAGGGCCAGGCCGATCACCGCCAGCAGCACCGGGATCAGGGCGAAGGGGTTGTCGCTGTGGGGGAATCGGCCATACAGCGTCGCCAGGGTTCCGCTGACCAGCAGCACGAGCAGGGCCAGCAAGGCCCAGCGCGTGGCGCGCCAGATCGGCACGATGGCCGTCGGGATATCCCGGCGCGGGCGCTTGAAAATGTCCCATAGCCAACTGAGCAGGTGCCCGACCTTGGTGCCCTGCATCTTGTGGGCCCAGTAGTACTCGTAGAAATCGGTGGTGTTGCGACCCGCCGACTTCAACACGCGCAAATCGAAGTTGCGCGAAAACCGGTCGGGTTTGCTCCAGTAGAAAGGCGTCGCCTCGGGGGTGTCCGCCGGAATCGCCGCTTCGACGAAGCCACGCAGGGTATCCATCGGGCGCTGTTCGCCGATTCCGTGGATGACGATAACCGCTTGTTTCATCTAGTGATCGTTCCTTGATCCGCTTTTCGGGGCGTTACGGGTGGGGTTCAAGGGGCCATAGTATTGCCATTATCGATGGTATTCCAGCCAGGAATGCCCCCATAAGAACCGCGCATTTCATTTGCGCGACGCGATCTCGTAGTGTGGTGCTCCCACCAAGGAGATGTCGCCGTGAACCATCGCCCGCTGAGCCTGTACGTTGACGCCCATTTCACCAGTCCCTACGCGATGTCGGCGTTTGTGACCCTGCGGGAAAAGGGCCTTGAATTTGAACTGCTCACCTTGAACCTCGACACGGCCGAGAACCAGACTGACGCGTACACGCACTTGTCGCTGACGGGGCGCGTACCGACCCTGGTGCAGGGTGAGTTTGCGCTGTCCGAGTCATCGGCGATTACCGAGTACCTGGAGGATGTGTTCCCGCAGGTGCCGGTGTACCCGGCCGAACCCCGCCAGCGGGCGAGGGCGCGGCAGGTGCAGGCGTGGTTGCGCAGTGACTTGATGCCGATTCGGCAGGAACGTTCGACCCTGGTGGTGTTTTACGGGCTCAAGGGCGAACCGCTGTCGCCGGTTGCTGAAGCAGCGGCCCACACGCTGATCAACGCGGCGCAGGCGCTGTTGGCCGACGGCCGCGACTACCTGTTCGGCGCGTGGTCGATTGCCGATGTGGACCTGGCCGTGATGCTCAACCGGCTGATCCTCAACGGTGACAGCGTGCCCGCCAACCTGGTGGCGTATGCCCAGCACCAATGGCAACGGCCTTCGGTCCAGGAATGGGTCAAGCAGGCACGACCGTCGCTGTAGTCACCTCCTCAATTACTAAGTGAATCCTGATCCATGAATATACTGTCGAGTGACTCCCGCCTGCCGCTGTACCAGCGTTTTCGGGATCATCTGATTGAGCAGATTGCCAATAATCACTGGCGCGCCGGTGCGGCTATTCCCCCTGAAGCGGTGTTGTCCACCCAGTACCAGCTGTCTACCGGCACTGTGCGTAAAGCGATCGAGGCATTGGTGGGCGAGGGCATTCTGGAGCGCCAGCAGGGCCGTGGTACGTTTGTGCGCCGCCCGAAGTTTCAGTCGTCGTTGTTCCGGTGTTTCCGCTTCCAGGGCCCGGGCGGTGAATGTCAGCTGCCGCAGAGCCGGATCCTCTCGGTCAAGCCGGTGAAGGCGCCGTTGTCGGTGAGCGAGGTGCTGGGGCTGGCAGCGGATGCGCCGGTAATCTGCATCGTGCGGGTACACGTGCTGGACACCGGGCCAGTGCTGGCCGAGGAAATCTGGCTGCCGCGCGAGCGGTTCCAGGCGCTGCTGGACGTGGATCTGACCCGGCAGGGATTGCTGTTGTACCCCACTTACGAAGAAGTCTGCGGGCAAGTAGTCGCTTCTGCCGAGGAAGCCCTCACTGCCGAGTCCATCGATGACGTGTGGGCCCGCTGGTTGCAGGTGCCGGTGGGCAGCCCGGTGATGGTGATCGAGCGGCTGGCCCGGGATTACGCCGGCCAACCCCTGGAGTTGCGACGCGGCCGTGGCCACGCCGAACATTTCCGTTATCGCGTGGATATACGCTGAGCTTGAGGCGCGGTGCTATTCGGCTTTGAGCAGCACCAGCCAGGTTTGCACCACCCGGCGGTCAAGGTCTTCCCAGTCGGCCATGCCCAGTACCCGGGTGGTGTTCAAGCCGCGCAAGTAGCCACGCAGTTGCTGGGCAATCGCGTAGATCACTTCCGGTTCGGCGGCGTTGTCCAGCAGCACTTCCTCATAGTCGACCAGGTAATCGGCAACCCGCTCGCGAAACTCCGGAAGCACAGCTTCACGGATGCGATCGAAGGTTTTCTGGTGGGGCTTCATAGGCGTTCCTTATCATTTTGTGTGAGGCGGCCTGCACGACACTATTGCTCTAGATAATAGTCACCATCAAGTATTGCGAGTTCTGTTTTTCTGAAAAAGGAGGACAATTGCCATCATTGAACATGATGTGCAAGGACCCTGCGATGAGGACTTTTACCGGTTTGGCCCTGGTGGCGCTGCTGATGAGCACAATGGTTGGCTCTGCGTCGGCCGGGGGGCTTCAAGCCAGCCACCTGGCGCCAATCGTCGCCAGCCCGGTCGGGTTGCAGCATTCGCAATCGGTCGGCGTGCTCTACAGCGACAACACCCTCGACAACCTTGAGTACCTGGCGCGCTACCACGCCATGGCGGTCAATGGTGCCAAGGGCCAGCTGGACGAGCAGATTCGCCAGGCCTTCGTCGACAGTTCCGACCCGGACCTGGCGATTGACTGGCTGATGGCGTCGTTGCGGCACACCTTTGCCTCGGTCACCCGTTACGACAACCTTGATGCGCTGTTGCAGGCGCACCCGGATGTGGTGGTGATGCTCGATACCTACAACCAATTGCTGACCCAGCGTAACGACCTGGTGGAAGCGCGATTTGTTGCCAAGTTCTATGACCTTGACCTGCAATACATCGCCAAAGCCGAGGGTTCGATGCAAATGCACTTGCCTAATGTGTGGGTACATGACAAAACGGCGCCCCAGATCGCTGCACAGATTGGGCAGCAGCGCGACGTTCAGTTGAACGCATTAAAGCAGTTCGATGCCTCGCTCAAGGCGTTGGTCGCTGCCGGTTAGCCCACTTCGTTTATTTTTCAGGAATTTTTATGCGCGTGTTGTTAGTGCCAGCGATGGCTTCTGCTTCTTTATTGATGACGGGCTGTGCATCCGCCCCCAATGCCCCAACCCTTACCCTGCAAACCGCCAAGGACCCTGAAGCCTACGTGCAGTGCGTGGTGCCCAAGTTCGAGAAAAACGGCATGACCTCCACGGTCACGCAGAATTCGCGGCATGCCCGGATCGTGGTGAGCAGCAAGATCGCCGCGGACAACATCCTCGAAGTCTACAAGTCCCAGGACGGCGGCAAGGTGTTCCTGTACGAGCGCAAGCCGTTGGCATCGACGTTCAAGCCGTCGCGGTTCGAGCATGCGGCGCAGGATTGCCTGTAATCGACGAGCGAGGATCTGATGTGGGAGCTGTCGAGCTTTAGCGAGGCTGCGATGGCATCGCTGCGGTATGACAGTGACACCGAGGTGATCCCATCGCAGCCTCGCTTAAGCTCGACAGCTCCCACAGTTGATCTTCATTGTCTTGAGCGAATGATTCAGCTCGGCTTTGGCTCGCTGCTGAACGTATCGACCGCTTTCACCAACCCCTTGGCCGCCAACGCCACCAACTCACCGCCTTTTTGCGGGGTGGCCAGCGCCGGGTCTGAACCCATGCGCCCATCCGGGAATCGCGCGCGGAAGTCGCGGGCTTCGCGGATCGGGCCGGTGTTGGCGATTTGCGGCGAGTAGTCAGCCGACTTGATCGCGTCCGGGTAGGCCCATTGGGTCACGGCAATCTCCGACGGCGTGGCATGGCTGCCATGGCCCACCGGGAACTGCTGGTGCGCCAGCTCGTTCACGCCTTCCAGGTCCCACCAGTTGCACAGTTTCAGCGCATAACCCGACGGGCGCCCGCTGAAGCTGGCTTCGGCATACAGCTCGGAGAACGCCGCTTCGATCGAGGCAATATTGCCGCCGTGGCCATTGAGAAACAGGATCTTCTCGAAACCATGGCCTGCCAACGAGCGTACCCAATCACCAATCGCCGCGATAAAGGTCGAAGGGCGCAGGGAAATGGTGCCCGGGAAGCCCAGGTGATGCTGGGCCATGCCGATATTGAAGGTCGGGCCGATCAGGATGTCGGCGTTCTTCTGCGCTTCATGGGCAATGATTTCCGGGCACATCCAGTCGGTGCCCAACAGGCCGGTGGGGCCGTGTTGTTCGTTGGAGCCGATGGGAATCACGATGCTGCGGCTGCGTTCCAGAAACTGGCCAATCTCGATCCAGGTGGATTGATGTAAAAGCATCTCAGGTTCTCTCTCTCATCAAGCCCAGGAACACGGTGGAGTTCCTGGTGGCGTGAGCCGCATGGTGCACGGCAACAGCGAGAGCATCAACCGCCTTTGACAGTACCGGCACTCGCCATCTGGCGCGGCTTGCAGTTGAGGTAAGCCGAGGACTTCAGCCAGCGCTGGTCGGGGTACCAGGAAAACATGAACTGGCCGTCCTTGAGTTTGTCCACCACCTGGCGCGCTACCTGCGGGCGTACGGCGGGGCAGCCCTGGCTGCGGCCGATACGGCCTTCGCGCTTGCTCCACAACGGGCTTACATAGTCGGCGGCATGGATCACGATGGCGCGGTCCCGTGCACGGTCATTGAAACCCGGCTCCAGGCCGTCCATGCGCAGCGAGTAGCCGTGGGCGCCTTCGTAGCTCTCCTGGGTGCGGAACAAGCCAATGCTGGACTGGTAACTGCCTTCACGGTTGGAGAACTGGGTGGCGAAGTTTTCCCCGGATTTTTGTCCGTGGGCCACCAAATCCCGCAGCACTAATGTCTTCTTGCGCAGGTCGAAGATCCATAGGCGACGAGCGGTCGAAGGTTGGGAATAGTCGATCACCGCCAGCCGGTCGGACTGTTCGATGCCATTGCCCACCGCGCATTGCATGGCGCTCAAGGCTCTTTTCAGTACATCGGGGTTGAGTTCTGGAGCGGCGTGGGCGAGGCTGCTATACAGAGTAAGAGGTTTACCCGTGTCTGCGAGCGCAACGGTGCTCAGCGAGGCAAAGGTCGAGATGATCAGGCCGAGTCGGCAGCAAAAGGTCAGCATGTATAAAGCATCTCCGCCGTGGATGGGAGCTAAGCGATTGTTCAAAAAACACGCATGTTACTTGAGCATTTGCCTGCTCGTTGCACCGCTGGTCGCGACAGCCGAAGACCTGTTGGTGGTGTCGCCGGCCCCGGTGCAATTGGCGCTCTCGCAATTGTCGACCGTTTGCCCAGGCCCGGCCGGGCAGGTCGATGCGCCTTCCCTGGCGCGTTTGCAGGCGTTTTATCAGCAGCAGGGCGACGTGGTGCTGTGGTCCGAGGGGGATCGCCGCGCCGCATTGCAAGCCCAACTGCAGTTGCTGGCCGACGATGGCCTGGACCCGATTCACTATAGACTGCCCCCGGCGGATGCCACGGGGAACGTGCTGTGCATCGATATCGGTACCAGCCAGCAGTACCTGCAAGCCCTGCAGGACCTGCATTTCGGCCGCTTGCAGCAGTCGCGCTTCGAGCCCGTCTGGCATTCGCAACCGGCCCCGGACCCCGACACCCAATTGCTGGACATGGCCGAGGCCGGCATGCAGAACGTCGCCCAAGCCTTCGACCAGGCCCGCCCGAGCGCGCCGCTATACCTTGGCCTGCGCAGTGCCTACGCCGCCTTGCGCCAGCAACCGTTGCAGCATTGGGAAGCCGTGGCCAGCGGCCCGTTGCTGCGCCCGGGCATGGACGATTCGCGGGTGCCGCAACTGGCGCGGCGAATGGTCAATGGCGGCTACCTGAGCGCCACCTCCGCGGGGACGCAATACCGTGGCGAGTTGGTCAACGCGGTCAAGACCTTCCAGCAGAGCCATTCCCTGCAAGCCGACGGCGTGATCGGCCCCGGCACGGTCACCGAGCTGAACATCAGCCCGGCGATTCGCCGCGAACAATTGCGCATCAACCTTGAACGGTTTCGCTGGCTGTCCCGGGACCTGGAACCCGAGGGCGTGCTGGTGAACGTGGCCGCGGCGCAACTGAGCTTCTACCAGGGCGGCGTGCCCGTGTGGCAAACCCGCCTGCAAGTCGGCCGCGCCGACCGCCAGACGCCGCTGCTGAAGTCGCGCATCACCCGGCTGACCCTGAACCCCACCTGGACCATCCCGCCCACCATCATGCGCGAGGACAAGCTGCCGGCGATCCGCCTGAACCCCGAATACCTGCGCCAGCAGAACCTGCAAGTGCTCGACAGCCAGGGCAACCCGCTGGCACCGGAACAGGTCGACTGGTCGCACCCCGGCAACATCCTGCTGCGCCAGGGCGCCGGCCCGCGCAACCCGCTGGGCCGGATCGTGTTGCGCTTTCCCAACCCGTATTCGGTGTACCTGCACGACACACCGAGCCAACCGCTGTTCTCCAAGGGCCCGCGGGCTTTCAGTTCGGGGTGTGTGAGGGTTGAGCAGCCACTGCTGCTGCGGGACTTGCTGGTGAGCCCGGCGGAGAAGATCCGCACCGAAGAATTGCTGGCGACGGAAACCACCCACGAGTTCCGGCTCGCGACGCCGGTACCGGTGCTGCTGGGGTATTGGACGGTGCAGGTCGATGGCAAGGGCGCGTTGCTCTACGCGCCGGACATTTACGGGCGCGACCCGGTGTTGATGAAAGCGATGGAGAGTGCGCTCTAGGCGCTTAGCTGAGCGTTGATCATCGTCAGCGCCTCATGGGGAGGCAAGCGCGCCGTATCGACGGTCAATGGCGACTCGGCCCATGGCTCATATTCATGGGCCAGGACGGACTGCCAGGTGGGCGGCGTGAGCCCCGGAATATCGCTGGTGCGTGATTCCACGCGACGTTGGTGTTCGTGTGGGTCGGAGCACACCACCTGGATATTCACCAGCGGCGTATCGGCGCTTAGCGCGGTGTCGCTCCACGCCTGACGACTTTCAGCCGCCGGGTTAACGCAATCGACGACAACCGTGCGGCCCAGCAACAGGTTGCTCAACGCCAGCGCATTGGCCACCTGGTAACCGCTGCTGCCCACACCTTGCTCCAGGACCCCTGCATCGCGGATGGCCTGCTCGATGGTGTCGATGCGCAGATACACGGCGCCGGATTGGCCGGCAAGGGCCTTGGCAATTGTGGTCTTCCCGGTGCCGGGCAGGCCGCTGAACACAATAAGCATGGTCGATCCTTCGAAGGGGTGAGTCGGCTCAGTCTACCGGGCGACTCACTTCAAATAACAGGCGCCGATCCAGTCCGAAGGCTTGGGCGCGAGTTGTTCGGCCACTGGCACATACCGGGCGTCCAACTGCGCCGCCAGCCAGTACAGCGTATTGCTGCTTTTCGGGTTCCATTCGCCGCTGTAGCCAGGCTCACCTACGCGGGCCCGGTCCCGGTCGAACTGCACGTGGGTATGCACGAACTCTTCGTGGCTGCGCTGGCCTTTGGCATACGGCGCCAGCCAGTCCAGTGCTTCGCTCAGCGAGCCACCGTGGGGCGCGGTGACGTCCAGCCAGTTGCCGCCAATGCCGTAGGGCTTGGCCGCCAGCGCGGCCTGTACCAGCGGCTCCAGGTCGTAGACCACATAGTGCAGGGCGTCACGGTCCTGGAAGTCGCTCACCGAGCCGTCGGGCAGTACGTTGTCGTTGATCTGTTGCCGGAACAGCTGGAAGGCCTGTTCGAGCATCTCGCGGTCGCCCAGTGCGGCGGCGGCCACCGTGACCAGTTTTACGCGGTGGCTCTGCCAGTTATTGGTGTTGGTGGCTTTCTTTTCGCCGTGGAACTGCTTGATGCGCTCGATATAGCCATTGCCCAGGTGGGTCAGCAGCGCGCGGGTGGCGTCGCGGGTCTGGGGGCGAAGGTCGCTGGCGGTGAGGGCGTAGGCGCTGATCAGCATGTCGAGGTTGGTTTCGTCGATCGGGTTGAAGTCCGGCTGGTAGGTGCTGGCCCACGCGCTCAGGTAGTCATCCACTTGCTTGAGGTAGCGCGTGTCACGGCTCAGGCGCCAGGCCAGGGCCGCTTGGCGCATGACTGGCCAATCCTTCTCGGCGGCGATGCTTTGCTCGCGGATGCCGTGGTTCGGCAGGGTACCTTCGGTGTGCAGATGGGGCAGGGCGTCGGGCTGGTCGCCGAGGTGGCGCTGGGCGGCAGCCAGCAGTGATTTGGAGGTCGGATTCGAAGTGGCGGGCTGGCAGGCACTCAGCACCTGGGGCGCGGCAAAGGCGGCGTTGGCGAACGCGGCGAGCAGCGCGGCGAGGGCCACGGTGTGCAGAGGGCGTTGGAGCATGCTGTTCCTCAGGGATGGATTGACCCGATCGGGGCGCAGCCACGCTACCATGCCCGTGATGGAAATTTGATGAAATACCCGCCAGCCCTCTATCCTAGCCCGCCAAGCCCGGTCGAGAACAGGACGCCCCATGACTTTGCAGTTCGTGAAGATGCACGCCCACGGTGATGATTTCATCGTGATCGACCGGCGCGGCCAGGATGACCCGATCACCGCTGAAATCGCCCGCCGCCTGGGTGACCGTCATCGCGGCATCGGCTTCAATCAATTGGCCGTGGTGCTCGACTGCACTGACGCGGCTGCCCGCATCAAATTCTGGAACCCCAACGGCACCCCGCTCGACACCTGCGGCAGCGCCACCCGCGGGGTTGCAGACATGCTGATGCGCGAAGCCGGCACTGCCACCCTCGTGCTGCGAACCAACCGGGGACTGCTGACCTGCGTGCGCGAATCGGCGCAGCGGGTGTCGGTGGACATGGGGCGGCCGTCAGTGGGCTGGGAAGCTATTCCGCTGGCGCAAGCGATGGACACCGAACGCTTGCCGCTGGAGGGTGACCCGGCGGCGTGCAGCATGGGCAACCCGCACTGCACCTTCTTTGTCGATGACCTGGCGACGGTCGATATTGCGACGGTTGGCCCGTCGCTGGAAACCCACCCGTTGTTCCCCAACAAGACCAATGTGCATTTCGTGCAGGTACTCGACCGGGGTCATATCCGCCTGCGCATCTGGGAACGGGGCGGCGGTATCCCGCAGGGCTCGGGTTCGTGCTGTTGTGGCGCGGTGGTCAACGGGATTCGTCGTGGGCTGCTGGATGATACCGTCGACGTGCAATGCGATGGCGGTACCGTGACGGTGCATTGGGATGGGCGTGGCGGCGTGGTGTTGACGGGGTCAGTCCAAACCGTTGTTCACGGCACTGTGGCGGCCGCGCTCATGGGTGGCGCAATGGAAAGTGCACACTGAAGGTAGTGCCCCGGTCCGGGCTTGAGCTCACCGAAACACCTCCATCATGGGCCTTGGCGATTTCCCGCACGATAAACAGCCCCAGGCCAACGCTACGCACCTCACTGTCTTGCTCCGTGCCTCGGGTCATGGGCTCAAACAAGCCAGCCATCAACGCTTCGGGAATGGCCGGGCCGTGGTTATGCACTGAGAGCCGGCTCTCTTGCGCGTCCTGGTGCGAGGTGACGGTAATCGGCTGTTGCAGTTCGCCGTACGCCACGCTGTTGGCCACCAGGTTGCCGATGATTTGTTGTATACGGTCGGCATCCAGGAACGTGCGGGCGCTGCCAGTGGCGTGATGTTCGAGGGTCACCGTGGGGAACGCCACCCGCAACTCGTCGAGACTGTCACGGGTGACGGCGTGCAGGTCGAGTGCTACGGGATTGATGCTGATGCCCTGGCCGACTCTGGCCTGGGTGAAGTCCAGCAAGTCGGCGATCATCCGCTGCGCCCGTTCGGTGGACAGACCGATATGCCCCAGGAGTTGGCGCTCCTTGGGGCTGCGCTCGCCACGGGCGAGGAACTCCGAGGCCATCTTGATCGCGGTAAGCGGGTTCTTCAGGTCATGGCTGACAATCGCGACCATCTGCTCGGCAAACAGCGCCCGGCGCTGGGCGATTTCATAGGCGCTGCTCAGTTCGGCCTGGGCCTGATGCAGCGCGACTTCAGCGGCGGTCTTTTCCTGCAGCAAGGCTTCAGCCAGTTTGCGGGCGTTGAGCAGTTCGCGCTCGTACTTGTCGCGGTCGGTGGTGCCGAAAAGGGCCAGTTCGTTGTAGGCAATACCGGCATGTTCGTGCCTGACGCCGTTGAGCAATACCGTGACGGTGCGCCGGTCACGGTGCAGCAGGTCGAGTTTCACTTCGGCGATGGAGCCTTGCATTTTCATCAGCGGCGCCAAGTGCGTCTGATGGAAGATCCGCCCGCCCATCGTCAGCAGGTCCTGGAATCGTCGTTCTTTCAACTCATCGACGCTGAAGCCGGTCCAGTCGCTGAAGCACTGGTTGGCCTGCACGATGGTGCCGTCTTCCCGGGTGACTACCAAGGCGCAGGGCGCACCGTCGAACAAACGTTGAGAGTCCGGCAACGACAGGTTATCGGCTGGCATCGGCACCCACCCATGGCAACAGGAAACTGTCCATGGCCGCTGAACAGGCGCCGGGTGCGCTCATGTGCGGGCAATGCCCCACGTTATCGACCAGGCAGTACGTGCTGGCGGGCAACGCGGCATGCAGGTACTCACCGACGCACACCGGTGCGATCAAGTCGTCGGTGGATTGCAGAATCAGGGTGGGGGTCATCAGGCCTGCGATGTCCTGGCGGTTGTCCGACAGGAAGGTCACCCGTGCGAAGCGCTTGGCGATGTCCGGCTCGGTGCGGCAGAAACTGTTGGTCAGTTCTTCGCCGAGGGCCGGTTGCCCGGGTGCGCCCATGATTACCGGGGCCATGGTGCTGGACCAGCCGAGGTAATTGCTGTCGAGGGTATCGAGCAACGAATGGATATCGTCGAGGGTGAACCCGCCCGTGTAGTCACCGGAATCGATATAGCAGGGCGAAGGACCGATCATCACATGGGCGGCGATTGTTCCGGGCGCCTGGCGATCGGCCAGGGCGCCGACCATCGCGCTGACGGAGTGCCCCACCAGCACCACCGGGCCCACGGCGTATTCATCAACAATCTCGCCCAAGTCATGGGCGTAGCCGGCGAGTGAGCTGTATTTTTCGCTGTCGTACGCGCCCAGGTCGGACTGGCCAGCCCCCACCAGGTCATACAGCACCACACGGAAACGCCCGGTGAAATGAGGAAACAGATAATTCCACATGGTTTGATCACACCCGAAGCCATGGGAGAAAACCAGGGTCGAGGGACCGCTGCCATACACCCTGACGTTGTTGCGCTGCTGAAGGTCCATGGCGTTCTCGTGTAGGGCGTGTGTGGGGGTGGCGTAAGTCTAGATAGTCGGTGGCGTCGGGTCACCTGTTTATAGCGTCGATAGGGTAAAGTCGGCCGATTCAGGATGAAACTTCAGGTAACAAAACATGATGGTGTTCCTACGGCAATGTGTCTTGGGCTTGCTACTGATCGTTTCCGGCTCGCAGGTGTGGGCCGATACCGTTCCCCCGGCGCCGGTCACGGTTGCGCTGGACCAGCGCGTGATCGACCTGACCCAAACCCTCGACGCTGCCACTCAATCGCGTATGACCACGCAACTCGCCGGTCTGGAACAACGCAAGGGCGCACAGGTGGCGGTGATGCTGCTGCCGAGCACCCAGGGCGTTGGCATCGAGGACTTCGCCAACCAACTGTTCCGTACCTGGAAACTGGGGCGCAAGGACGTCAACGACGGCATCCTGCTGCTGGTGGCGAAAGACGATCGCAAGGTTCGGATCGAAGTCGGTTACGGCCTGGAGGGCGTGGTCACCGACCTGCTGGCCCACCGCATCATCGAGGAACACATCACCCCGGCGTTTCGCCAGGGCGATTACGCAGGCGGCGTGCAGCAAGCGGTGGACGACCTGACACTGTTGGTGGACGGGGGCAATTTGCCCGAGGTGGCCAAGGCCGGTTTCCCGCCTGAAGCGTATGCGGTACTCCTGGCATTCATGTTTGGCGGGGTGGTCGGGGTATTGATGGGCGCCGAAAAACTCCCTTGGCGCCGGGCCCTGATGGCGGTGGTCGTTGTCACCGTGGTGCTGGTCGCGGTTGCGGGCGGCAAGGACTGGCCGGTCTATTTGCTGTTGCTGCCCCTGTGCATGCTGATCGGTGGCGCTACTTTCGGCGCGTTGTGGCAGGCGAGGGCGGCGTTTTACACCGTGCTGGTGCTGTTGGGCTACATCGCCGGCGTGCTGCTGACCGATAACTTCGTGCGCGAGATATCCCTTATTCACTGGCTGGCTTATCCATTCGCAGGGTTGCTGGTCCTGGGCCTGTATCTGGGCCTGTTCCTGGTGATGAAGAGCATGTGGCAAGAGAGCCAGGTGGGCTTTGTCGTGCGGCTGGTGGCGGTGCTGGCGGTGTACGGGATCGTCGGGGCATTGATTGACAAGGGCGCCACGGGATGGCTGCTGGCGTTTCCTTTCGCTTCGTTCGCGGCGCTGTTCATCTTTGCCCACGGTATCAGCGGCGGGTCGGGGTCGGGGTCTGGTGGGGGCTCCAGCTCCTCCGGTTCGAGTTCCAGTTCCAGCAGCAGC
The DNA here is from genome assembly GCF_030815935.1 of Pseudomonas sp. W2I6. Classification (NCBI taxonomy): domain Bacteria; kingdom Pseudomonadati; phylum Pseudomonadota; class Gammaproteobacteria; order Pseudomonadales; family Pseudomonadaceae; genus Pseudomonas; species Pseudomonas sp. W2I6. The sequence continues at coordinate 2,040,787 of NZ_JAUSXJ010000001.1, forward strand.
TCATCGGGTGGTGGTGGTTCCAGTGGTGGGGGTGGGGCGTCGGGGAGTTGGTAAGCCTCCCCCGGAAGCTAGGCGGGCTTGTACGCAACCCAGCCCTTGAAGCTGAAGCCCGCGTAGAACAGTTCCACACCTTCGAAGCCTGCCTCCCGTAGCAGCGCTTCATCGTCGTTGGGTGACAGCACCGGCAAGTGGCTGCTGATGGCGGTAATCGCCCGCTGCGCATCTTCAGCCGGCACGCCGGAATCCACGGCATAGGCCGCATAACGCTTCAGCCAGCGCGCTTTTTCCTCTGGCGACGACTGCGGGAAGCTGTGATGCGCCGCAATCAAAGGCGCGCCCGGCAACAAGCGCCGCCACAGTTCTTTCAAGGTTTGCAGACGCTCTTCGGCCGGGATGAAGTGCAAGGTCAGCAAGGACGTGGCGGCATCGAACGGCCCCTCGGGCGCGGTATCGATATAGCCTTCATGCAACTGCACCCGGGCCATCAGCTGACCCAAGGTGGCCTCGGCCAGCTTCAGCATCTCGGCAGACGGGTCCACCCCCACAAACTGCCACTCGGGCTGGCTGTCGGCAAACTTCTTCAACTCCAGGCCGCCGCCTGCACCGAGTACCAATACCTTGCCGGTGGCCGGGACGCTTTCGCGCAGCAACAGGGTGGTCATGCGCTGCAGGGACTCGAAACCCGGCACCAGCCTCACCGGGCCTTCGGCGTAGCGGGCGACAGCGTCGGGATCTGAAAACCAGGTCATTGCTGGCTCCTGTTGGCGGGGGAAGCGACAACCCTACTGGGGCAAATTCAGGCTGGCAATTGAAGAGATGTGCAGTTGTGTTAAAACGTTGCCTTTGCTGATTTTGAGAGTACCCCTCGAATGCTTCCCGACATGCTTATCCGCGATGCACGGCCTGAAGACGCGTTATGCGTTGGTGTGCTGGGCATGCAGGTTTTTCTCGATACTTACGCCACCGAAGGCATTCGCGACTCAATCGCCGCCGAGGCGCTGCAAGCGTTTTCGCCCCAGACGATTTCCGCGCTGATCGTCCAGCCGGCTACGGCCATCATCGTCGCTGAAGCCAACGGGCATCTGGTGGGGTTTGCCCAGGTGGCGATGGACACCGGCCATGCGCTGATCTCAACCCCGAAACCGGCGGAGTTGCAGCGGCTCTACATCCAGGAACGGTTTACCGGGCTCGGACTCGGCTACCGTTTGCTGCAAGCGGCTGAACAGCGCGCAGGGCAGGGTGGCGCTTCTTTGTTGTGGGCGACGGTGTGGGTCGGCAACGAGCGGGCGCTGGGTTTTTACCCGCGTCGTGGTTATGAGCTATTGGGGGCGCCTACGTATACGTTCCAGAATGAAACCCATGAAAATCGGTTGTTTGGCAAAAGGCTTGGCGTCTAGCCGTCAGAGCGTTTTGCTGAGGAAAACCCGGCTGCTGCCTTGCGGGTCGCAGGGTATTTCACCAAAACGTACCCACCCATTCTTCTCGTAAAATTCCGGGGCCTGGAAACTGATGGTGTACAGCACCGCCGAGCGGCACCCTCGGTGACGGGCTTCGTCTTCGAACGCCTTCAGCAGCGATGTACCCAGGCCTGAACCACGCAGCGCATCGGGCAAATGGAACAGGTCGAGGAACGCCATCCCGAGGCTGGTTTTGCCGGTGATGCCGCCGAGGGTTTCACCGGTGTCGGGATCCTTGATCAGCACCGTCAACGGACGTCGGTCATTGGAGCCGGTGATGTGTTCGTTGAAGGCGGCGAGTCCCTTGCCGAGAAGCTGCTCGGCTTCGGCGTCTGGTTGGTCACCTATCTCAATCAAATGCTGTTTCATCAGGTTCTGCTCCCTGTCAAAGCCGTTCCCGCACCATCCGCATCAGCCGTTCACCCACCTGATCCACGCCTTTGTTTTGCGCAACCACCTGGGCACCTTCCATCAACAACGTCAGCTCTTCAGCCAGCTCCCCGGGCTTGCTCGCCTTGAGCTGCGTGCACAGCAGCTTCACCCGCTCAAACTGGCGTTTTTTATGCGCCTGGATCAGCGCTCGCGCAGGGTGATCGGCCTCCGGAATTTCCGCGAGGGTGTTGGTAAACGGGCAACCGCGATAGCCCGCCCGTTCCAGGTCGTCGACGATAAAAACCGCCAAGCCCAGCAGTTGTTCCCTGGGGGAGTCGGGGTGTTGCTGCGCCAGGCCATCCAGCACATCGCTGTAGCTTTCCGTCAGGCGCTCCAGCCACTCCAGCACCAGCGCATCCTTATTCTCGAAATGCCGGTACACGGTCATCTTGGTCGAGGCGGCCAGTGCCGCAATGGCATCCACGCTGACACGGGTGATGCCCTGTTCGACAAACAGCGTTTGCGCCGCATCGACGATCCGCTCGCGGGGCGGCAGTTGAGGTGTCCGTTGCGCACGCATGCACATTCTCCACTTGACAGCGATACCATGGAGTATCGCATGATACTTATCGGTATCGTCCGATACCGAATAGTATTCATCATACCCGTTTGGAGGGTTTCATGTACCTGTCTGAATATGCCGATCAGGATGCTACCGGCCTGGCACGCCTGATCCACACCCACGCTGTCAGTGTCGACGAGGTGCGCGCGGTGGCCCTGCAAGCCATCTTAGCCGTCAACCCGCAGATCAACGCCCTGGTGGAAGCCTGGGACGATGAACCGGTTGCGGCCCAAGGCCCGTTCCATGGCGTGCCGCTGCTGCTCAAAGACCTGGGCGTCAGCGCCGCAGGCCGCCGCAATGAACTCGGCAGCGCGCTCGCGCAGGGCTGCACCGCCGATGCCGACTCGGAACTGATGACCCGCCTGCGCCGCGCCGGCCTCATGCCGTTGGGCCGCACCACCACCCCCGAATTCGCCGCCAGCACCACCACCGAAAGCCGCTTTTCAGGCCCCACCCGCAACCCGTGGGACGTGCAGCGCAGCGCCGGTGGTTCCAGCGGCGGCTCGGCAGCGGCGGTGGCGGCGGGGTTGGTACCGGTGGCGCATGCGACCGATGGCGGCGGCTCAATCCGCGTACCCGCGTCCATGTGCGGCCTGTTCGGGCTCAAGCCGAGCCGTGGTCGCGTGCCCATGGGGCCGGACGTCGACGAAGTCTGGAGTGGTTTGGCAGTGCACGGGGTATTGACCCGCTCGGTACGCGACAGCGCTGGCATGCTCGACGCGATCCATGGCGGCGCGCCTGGAGATCCGTTTCACATAGCACCGCCAGAAAGCAGCTTTTCGGCCCTTGCCCAACGGGCGCCTGGTTCGTTGCGCATTGCCCTCCAGCACCTGCCTTTAAACGGGCAGAAGCTGCATCCGGCGGTGGAACAGGCGCTGTTCAATACCGCCAGGCAACTGGAAGCGTTGGGTCATCAGGTTGAAGAAATCCAGCCGGACATTGGCGTGAGTTGGGAGGCGTTTGTCGAACTCAATGCGCGTTTCTGGTCGTCGAACACGGCAGCCTGGATAGACGCAGTTGCCGGCGCTACGGGTCGTTCGATCAGCGCTGAATACCTGGAACCGGCGACACTGGCGTTGTATCGCCTGGGCAAGTCACTGCAAGCGACAGACCTGTTGGGGGCCCTGTGGGAACGCAACATCGTCGCGCGCCACATGGGTGGCCTGTTCCAGCGATATGACGTGCTGCTGTCGCCCACACTGCCCGGGCTGGCGCCGATGATCGGCGACTACAACCAGGGCCAGGCGCAACTGGACGGGCGAGGGTGGATGAATCGAGTGTTTGCGCATTCGCCGTTTACCGCGCTGGCCAACGTCATTGGCGCGCCGGCGATGTCGGTGCCGCTGGGTCATGATTCCCGGAGCGGGCTGCCGATCGGCATGCAGTTCATGGGCGCGTTTGGCCAGGAGGGCATGTTGCTTGGCCTGGCGACGCAGCTGGAACGGGCAACGCCTTGGGCTGCACGTCGCCCGCACGTGTGGGCCGGGGGAAACCTGTAACCCAAGGCAAATGCTTTCCCTGTGGCGAGGGAGCTTGCTCCCGTTGGGCTGTACAGCAGCCCCAAAACCAGTCACCAGGTCTCTGAAAAACCGCGTCCACTGAATCAGGGGCGCTTCGCACCCCAACGGGAGCAAGCTCCCTCGCCACAGGGTGGAGTGCGATGGCTAGATATCCATCACCATCTCATGCCACGCCATCCCGCCGTGGTCCGACGCCGACGGCTGCACATAGCGATAGCCCATGCGCTTATACAGCTCCACATGGCGGTCCTTGCACATCAGGTGAATGGTCTTCTTGCCCATCGCCTGCATGCGCTGCACGAACTCCGTCATCAAGCGCGTGGAGTAGCCCTTGCCTTGCTGGGCGGGATCCACCACCACCGACATGATCACCACATTCGGCGCATCGGCTGAATGCCCGACCAACTCCTTGAAGGCCTCATCCGACATCACCACTTCATCGGCGCAACCGCAGTTGATGAAACCGACCACAACGCCATCCGCCTCCAGGATCAGAAAGCCTTGCGGGTACAGCGCGATGCGCGTGGCGATCTTTTCCAGGGTCGCGGCTTCGTCGCCTTCGTAGGCGGTGATTTCGATTTCGTAGCAACGGTTGGCGTCGGCGGGGTTGGCGTTACGGAAGGTGAGGGCGGGCATTGGGTTACCGGAGAAGTTGAACGACGGCCCCCATGATAAAGAAAGAACACCCCGACAGCACCGCCGAACACAAAAACCACTCACACCACCGCCCCCCTGTGGGAGCCGTCGAGCTTTAGCGAGGCCGCGATGGCGGCCTTCCTGGAACCATCAATATTCGCCAAGCCGGATAACTGGAAAACCCGCAAATGCGGGTTTTCTCGTAACTGGGCCAGGCTCTATTAAACCCCACCCACCAACTTCCCCCCCTCCAACCGACGCTTATAAGCACTGTCCCGACTCGCCAACCAGAAATACAACGGCGACGTCACCACCAACCCCACCAACCAGGACAAATCCGCCCCGTTGATATGCGCCGAAATCGGCCCGACATACAGCGGCGTATTCATAAACGGAATCTGCACCACAATCCCCACCGCATAGGCCACCAGCGCCTGAGGGTTGTACCGCCCGTAGATCCCTCCATCCACGCGAAAGATCGAACCGATGTCGTACTTGCCCTTATGGATCGCATAGAAGTCGATCAGGTTGATCGCCGTCCACGGCACCAGTACCACCAGCAGCACCAGCACCATGTCCACGAAGTGCCCGATAAAATCCTTTGACGCAAACACCGCCGCAATCGAGCACGCCGCCAGCACCAGCACCGAGATCACTGCACGCGCCTTGGCGGTCGGGATCCAGCGGTAGGCAAAGGTCTGTACCAGGGTGATCAACGACAGCACCGCGCCGTACAGGTTAAGTGCGTTATGGCTGATCACGCTGAGCAGGAACAGCAACAGCATCAGCGGGCCAATGGAGCCGGTCGCCAGTTTGACCGCGTCCATGGTGTCCATGCCCACCGGCGTAGCCAGTACCGCAACCGCACCAAAGATGAACGACAGGCTGGAACCGAGCACGGTTCCCAGATAGGTGGTCCAGAAGGTCGACGCCACCGGCACATCCGCCGGCAGGTAGCGCGAATAGTCAGAAACATACGGCGCAAACGCGATCTGCCACAGCGCGGCCAGCGACACGGTGGCCAGCCAGCCGGAGATGTTGAAGTTGCCGCGTGTCAGGAAGTCGGCCGTCTGCACATGGGTGAAGATGTAGCCGAAACCCAGCACGATGCCCGCGCCCAGCACCCAGGTGCCGATGCGGTTGAGGACGTGGATGAAGCGGTAGCCGATGATGCCGATGATCCCCGAGCCGATGGCGCCGATGACGATGCCCACGGGCACCGGGATCGCATCGACCACGCCGTGCAGGGATTTGCCCGCCAGTACGATGTTGGAGGCGAAGAAGCCGATGTACATCACGCCGGCGATCACCACCACCAGCAGCGCACCGAGGGAGCCGAATTGGGCGCGGCTCTGGATCATTTGCGGGATGCCCATCTGCGGGCCCTGGGCCGAGTGCAGCGCCATCAGCACGCCGCCGACGAGGTGGCCGACGAGGATGGCGATGATGCCCCACACCAGGTTCAGGCCGAACAGTTGCACGGCCAGCGCGCCGGTGACGATGGGCAACGGCGCAATGTTGCCGCCGAACCACAGGGTGAACAGGTCTCTTACCTTTCCGTGGCGATCTTCCGGGGGCACGTATCCAATCGTGTGTTTTTCGATAAGCGGGGCGGAGGATGTTGCAGTGGTAACCATGACGAGCTCCAAGGCAAGGTGAGTACGTTGACGTACTTCGCTGGGCGGCGCGTGTGCGTCGCTTTTGTTGTTGGAGTGATCATGTGCAATGGTCACAGGGAGGTAAATTAGTAAGTTTGTTGCTATAGACCTTAAAAATAATATCTCGCGGGGTTTTTTGCTCCGGTATGTTGCATGCACTTGAATCAGTGTGAAAAAGCCGATTTTCACGCACTTGTTTGGGGCGAAATCCCACGTTTATGGAGGTCCCGATGGCTGCCTATAACCTGCGCCAGCTCAGATATTTTGTAACCACGGCCGAGTGCGGCAGCGTGGCAGAGGCCTCGCGCAAGCTCTATATCGCGCAACCGTCGGTGTCGACGGCCATCAAGCAGTTGGAAGACAGCTTCGGTGTGCAGCTGTTTATCCGCCATCACGCCCAAGGGGTGTCGCTGACGCCAAGCGGTGCGCGGTTCTATCGTAAAGCCCTGGAGCTGCTGCGGGTGGCCCATGAGTTTGAGCAGAACGCCCTGGCAGACAATGACGTGGTGGCGGGGCAGATCGATATCGGTTGCTTCGAAACCGTGGCACCGCTGTATTTGCCGCGGTTGATTGCCGGTTTCCGGGAGCGTTGGCCGGGGGTGGAAATCCGTCTGCGCGATGGCGAACAACAGGAACTGGTGCAGGCGCTGACGGCCGGCAGTATCGATGTGGCGATGCTGTTTGAGCATGACCTGGGCAGCGCCATCGAGACCACGCCGCTGATGCCGCCGCAGCAACCCTATGCGTTGCTGCCGGCGGATCATCGGTTTGCGCAGCAGGCCAAGGTGTCGTTGGCGGACTTGGTGCTGGAACCGATGATTTTGCTGGATGTGCTGCCGAGCCGGACGTACTTCGTGAGCATCTTTGAAGAGCGTGGGCTGACGCCGAATATTGTCTTCAGTTCGCCGTCGATCGAGATGGTGCGCGGGATGGTGGGGCGCGGGTTCGGGTTTTCGATCCTGGTGACCAAGCCGTTTTCGCCGTATTCCTATGACGGGCAGAAGCTGGTGTGCGTGCCGTTGGCGGAGACGGTGACGGGGTCGGGGTTGTCGGCGGTGTGGTTGCGGCGGGCGCCGTTGACCAAGCCGGTGCAGTTGTTTGTGGAGTATTGCCGGGAAGAGCTGGCGCGGTTGTTAGGTTAGACACAGAACTAAAAATGTGGGAGCGGGCTTGCTCGCGAAAGCGGTGGATCAGTCAATACATCGGGTGACTGTCACACCGCATTCGCGAGCAAGCCCGCTCCCACATTTGGCCCGCGTTTCAGGCGCGAATCGAGTCGAGCATGCGCAACAACATGGCATCGCAAGCCTTCAGTTGCGCAACACTCACAAACTCATCCGGCTTATGCCCCTGGTCCATGCTCCCAGGCCCGCACACCACCGTCGGAATGCCCGCCGCATCAAACAACCCACCCTCGGTCCCGAACGCCACGGTGCCAAATTCCCGCGAGTCGCAAAACGCCGCAATCAGCTCCGCCGCCTGGCTGCGCTGGTCGGTGGCCAGCCCCGGGTACGCCGACAACTCACTGAAGCGAATCGCACTCTGCCGGCTCACCGCCTGCATCCGCGGCAACACCTGCTGCATCGCATAGGCTTGCAGCTCCTCGGCCACTTCACCCGGGTCCATCGAGGGCAGGGCGCGCACTTCAAAGTCAAAACGGCAATCGGCAGGCACGATATTCAACGCCTTGCCCCCGGAGATCACCCCGGTTTGCACGGTGCTGAACGGCGGGTCAAAGCGCTCGTCCTGATGCACCTTGAGGCGCTGGCCGATTCGCCCCAGCTCACCAATCAACTCGGCCGCATACTCGATCGCATTCACGCCCTGGGGCGCATACGCCGAATGGCAGGCCTCGCCATGCACTTCACAGCGCATGGCGAGCTTGCCTTTATGGCCCAGCACCGGCTTCAACTCGGTGGGCTCGCCGATAATGCACAGCAGCGGTTTCACCGGCCATTGTTCCAGCACCTTGAGCAACGAACGCACCCCAAGGCAGCCGACTTCCTCGTCGTAGGACAGGGCGATGTGCACCGGCATGCGCAAGTCTGCGCTTGCCAAGGCCGGCACCAGCGCCAGTACACAGGCGATGTAGCCCTTCATGTCCGCCGTGCCCCGGCCAAACAGCTTGCCGTCGCGTTCGGTCAACTCAAACGGCGGCAACGTCCACGGCTGGCCATCCACCGGCACCACATCGGTGTGCCCCGACAGCACAATCCCGGGCACATTCGCCGGGCCGAGGGTGGCGAACAGATTGGCCTTGCTGCGCTCATCGTTGTAGATCAACTCGCAAGGCACGCCGAACCCTGCCAGGTAATCGCGCACGAACTCGATCAGCTTCAGGTTGGATTCGCGGCTGGTGGTATCAAACCCCACCAGCGCCTGCAGCAGTTCGCGGCTGGTGCTCATCGGTCGTCTCCGGCCACGCCGTAGCCCGGGGAGCGGTCCGGGGCGAGGGCGCGGTCGATGTAGTCCTGCACCTGTGGACGGTAGGCGTCCCAGAGCTTTTGCAGCTCGGCGATCGGCTGCTCGTCGGCCCAATCCACCCGCAGGTTGATGATCGGCCAGGTCAGCTCGCCCACCACCACCAGCGCGGCGGAATGCACCGGCCCGGCTTCGCCCCCGGCGGCAATGGCTGCATGCATCGCGGCCAGCAGGCGGTCTGCCAGTTGGCCTTCGCCTTGCTCGAAGGCCTTGACCATCGCCTCGATCACCGCGCGGTCGGCGAGCATATTGCCGGCGGCCACGCACTGTTCGCCCGACACCGCATTGTGGGTGCCAAGGGTTTCGTTGCCGCTGAAATGCACCGTGCGCCCGACGTGATCAATCGCCGTCAGTTGCCGATATTGGCTGTAGCCGTTGCGGGTCAGGGCCTTGTCTACGGCATCGGCAGGGGCAAGACCTTGCTCCAATAGATCGAGTACGTCCGGGCCGAGGGCGGGCAGGGTGATGTTCTGGGTCGAGACCGCACCCACGCCGGGCCGCAGCCATGGGCAGCGGGCGCCCACGGCGATGCTCGATGAGCTGATGGCAATGCCCATCTGGCCGGTTTCCGCGCAGCGGGCGACGATTGAAAAGGTCATGTCGTGCCTCCTTGGATTACTCGGGGATGACTGCAATCACGTCGATTTCCATCAGCCACTGTGGCTGGCCCAGGGCCGAAACCACCAACCCGGTGGAGATCGGGAACACGCCCTTGAGCCACTTGCCGACTTCCTGGTACACCGGCTCGCGGTAGCGCGGGTCGATCAGGTAGGTGGTGGTCTTGACGATGTGGCTCAGGTCGCTGCCGGCCTCTTCCAGCAGTTGCTTGACGTTTTTCATTGCCTGTTCGGCTTGCGCGCGCGGGTCGCCAAGGCCGATCAGGTTGCCGTCGAAATCGGTGCCCACCTGGCCCCGTACATACACCGTGTTGCCGGCGCGTACGGCCTGGCACAGGTCATTGTCCAGGCTCTGGTTAGGGTAGGTTTCCTTGGTGTTGAACATGCGGATGCGAGTGTGAGTAGGCATCAAAAAAACTCCAGAAAAAAGTGATCAGGCGCTGACAGGTGAGGTGTGAACAACCGGTGTGGGTTCGCGGTACTCAAGGTATTGGCGCTGGATGGCGATATGGTCGGCCACGTACTTGGCGTCATGCCACACACCCCAGATAAACGACGAGCCCCGGCGCGACTGCCATGGCAAACCGAGGAAGTAGATGCCCGACTCGCTGGCCACGCCGCGCTGGTGCTGCGGCTTGCCGGCGGCGTCAAATGCATCGACCTTCAGCCAGCTGTAATCCACGGCAAAGCCGGTGGCCCAGATGATTGAAGTGATACCGGCCTTGGCCAGGTCCAGTTCCAGGATCGGGTGCTTGATGCACTCGGCATCGGGAAATACGCGACGCGCTTCGGGCTCTGGCGGCAGGTCGAGGCCGTTGCGCTCGATATAGGCATCCGCCGCATCCAGCAGGGGCCAGGTAGTTCTCATCGCCGCGGGCCAGGTTTTCCACCAGGTTGGGCTGGAAGCTCGCAACGCTGCCGTTGAAGGATTGGGTCAGGCCGACCAGGGTCATGCCTTGCTGGGCCAGCTCGCGGAAGTCGATGGTCTTGCCGCCGTGGGCGCCGCTCACCGCAATGGTCACGTGCTCGCGGCCGGGTTTCATCGCGGCCTGGTCCCACTCACCCAACACGCCCAGCCACCAGCAGAAATCGCGGTTGCGATAGGCACGCGGTGGGCGGTCGTGAGCACCCACCGACAGGTACACCTGGCGCCCGGAGCGTTGCAGTTCGTCGGCGATCTGCACCCCGGAGGAACCCGCCCCCACCACCAGCACCGCGCCGGCCGGCAGTTGCGCGGGGTTGCGGTAGTCGGCGGAGTGGATCTGGTGCAGCGCGCTGTCTTGAGGGGCAATCGCCGGAATCACCGGCTTCTGGAACGGCCCGGTGGCCGCCACCACGCGGTTGGCTTCGATCACGCCTTCGCTGGTGTGGATGGTGAAGCCTGGGCGACCGACATTGCGCACCACCGAGGTCACGTCGACGCCGGTACGAATCGGTGCATTGAACTTGCGTGCATAGGCTTCGAAGTAGTCTGCCACACGCTCTTTCGGCGCAAAGCCATCGGGGGCGACGTTATCGAAGGCCAGGCCCGGAAAACGGTCATGCCAGGCCGGGCCGTTGGCGACCAGCGAGTCCCAGCGGCCGGTGCGCCAGCGCTCGGCGATACGGCTGCGCTCCAGCACCAGGTGCGGCACGCCTTGCTTGCTCAGGTGCTCGCTCATGGCGACGCCAGCCTGACCGGCTCCCACCACCAGCGTGTCTGTTTTTGTTATTGCTTGAGTCATGTGTCTGTCCTTGCGTAATGCAGTTGGATTCAGCTTGGGCATGGCTTCAAGGCTAGGGGGAGGGCGGTTTTTAATAAAATATTATTAAGCTGGGAAGTGAGCATAAATATCGGATGCAGGCTCACCCTATCGGGTGATTTCGAGGATGGAGCGGGTGTGCAACCATCCTTGCAGTTCTTTCAGCGAGTGTTTGAAGTGGAAAACGACCGGCTTTCTTCTGCGCAATGGTTCGAACAGATGGCCCGGGTGACCGATAGCATCGGGCAATCGGGGTTCGCCGCGACCTTGTTCGAGGCTCTCGGTTATCTCCAGCCGATCCAGGCCACCACGCTGTATTTCTACCCGCGCGGTGGCATGCCCAGTGCGCTGTTCGAGCTGGACGGGCCATGGTTGCCACAAGGCAATGTGCGCCAGTACCTGTCGGGGTTTTATCTGCTCGACCCGTTTTACGGGGCCTGTGTGGAGGGCGTCAGCTCCGGGTGTTACGAGCTGGCCGAGGTCGCCCCCGATCACTTCGAGCTCAGCGAATACTTCCAGTCGTTTTACCGCCACTCCCATCTGGAGGATGAGCTGAACTACATCCTGCAGTCGAGCAACGGCTCGAGCCTGGCGGTGTCGCTGGCCTTTACGCAAAAGCTCGACGCCACCATCACCGGCCAATTCAAACGCATCGCGCCGTGGGTGCTGGCGGTGCTGGGCAAGCATTTCGTTGGCCTGGATGCCCAGGGGGCGCGATTCGAAAACCTGCTGGAGCAGCGCATTCACTCGGCGCTGAACAACTTCGGCTCGTCGATATTGACCGAGCGGGAATGCCGGATCGCCCAACTGATCCTGCGCGGGCATTCCACCCGTTCGCTGGCCGAACGCCTCGATGTCTCGGAAGACACCATCAAGTCCCACCGCAAGCACATCTACACCAAGCTCGATATCGGCGCGCAATCGGAACTGTTTGCCCTGTTTATCGATTCGCTGGCCGAAGCCCAGGGCGTCCTGAGCAAAGACCCCCTTGAAAGCTACATGAGCAAGCACCGCTGAGCGGCGTTGCTCGCCCTTGCGTCACTACTAATAAGAGAGAAATACCATGAACGTACCCGCCCAACTGAACCGCCTGACCGAGGACTACCAGAAGTCGGATGCGGCCCACCACATCCATGCATTTGTCGATCAAAAAGCGCTGAATGCCGAAGGCCCGCGGGTGATGGTGCGCGGTGAGGGCCTTTACCTGTGGGACAGCGAAGGCAAGCGTTACCTGGACGGCATGTCGGGCCTGTGGTGCACCCAGCTGGGTTACGGTCGCAGGGACTTGACCGCTGCCGCTGCCGCCCAGATGGACCAGTTGGCGTACTACAACATGTTCTTTCACACCACCCACCCGGCGGTGATCGAGCTGTCGGAGTTGCTCTTCAGCCTGTTGCCGGGCCACTACAGCCACGTGATCTACACCAACTCGGGCTCCGAGGCCAACGAAGTACTGATCCGTACCGTGCGCCGTTACTGGCAAGTGGTCGGCCAGCCGCAGAAAAAAATCATGATCGGGCGCTGGAATGGTTATCACGGCTCCACGCTGGCGGCGTCTGCCCTGGGCGGCATGAAGTTCATGCACGAGATGGGCGGCCTGATTCCCGATGTGGCACACATTGACGAACCCTACTGGTACGCCCATGGCGGCGAGCTGACGCCTGCCGAGTTCGGCCGCCGCTGCGCCTTGCAGCTGGAAGAGAAAATCCTCGAGCTGGGCGCTGAAAACGTCGCCGGGTTTATCGCCGAGCCGTTCCAGGGCGCGGGCGGCATGATCTTCCCGCCGGAAAGCTACTGGCCCGAGATCCAGCGCATTTGCCGGCAATACGATGTGCTGCTGTGTGCCGATGAGGTGATTGGTGGCTTTGGCCGTACCGGCGAATGGTTCGCCCATCAACACTTCGGTTTCGAGCCCGACACCCTGTCCATCGCCAAGGGCCTGACCTCCGGTTACCTGCCGATGGGTGGCCTGGTGCTGAGCAAGCGCGTGGCCGATGCGCTGGTGGAGCGCGGCGGCGTGTTTGCCCACGGGCTGACCTATTCCGGGCACCCGGTGGCGGCGGCGGTGGCGCTGGCCAACCTCAAGGCGCTGCGGGACGAAGGCATCGTGCGCCAGGTGAAGAACGACACCGGACCGTACCTGCAAAAAATCCTCCATGAAGTGTTTGGCAATCACCCGATGATCGGCGAGATCCAGGGCACGGGCTTGCTCGCGGCCTTGCAGTTCGCTGAAGACAAGAGCACCCGCAAGCGCTTCGAGAACGAAAACGACCTGGCCTGGCAGTGCCGCACGTTTGGTTTCGAAGAGGGCGTAATCATTCGCTCGACGCTGGGCCGCATGATCATGGCGCCGGCACTGGTGGCCACGCGCACTGAGCTGGACGAGCTGGTTGAAAAGACCCGCATCGCCGTGGATCGCACCGCACGGATCGCGGGAAAACTCTGAAGTGACCAGCGCGCCACCCCAGGCGAGGGGTGGTGCGCAACCTCCATCAGGCAACGCTGAACGGCATCGATGCCATCGAATGCCGCGACGCCCTGCATCCCCATTTCCAGGAGTCACCCATGAATACAATAACAAACGTGACCGATACACCCGCTCATCAATCCTCACCCAAAGCCGCCTCGTCCCGCCGCTTCCGTCAGCCGCTGGGTCTTATCGGGTTGGTGCTGTTCGGCCTGGCGTACATGGTGCCGCTGGCAGTGTTTACCACCTACGGCCTGGTAACCCAAATGACCAAGGGCCACTTGCCGACCGCCTACATGCTGACCCTCGCCGCCATGCTGCTGACGGCCTACAGCTATGGGCGCATGGTCCAGGCGCATCCCTATTCGGGCTCGGTCTACTCCTACACCCGCAAGGCGTTTGGCGCCTACTTCGGCTTCATCGCCGGGTGGACCCTGTTGCTGGACTACATCTTCCTGCCATTGCTCAGCTATTTGCTGATCGGCATCTACATGTCCGAGTATTTTCCCGGGGTGCCGACCGCCGTGTGGGTGCTCGGCTCGATTGCCCTGGTGACCACGCTGAACCTGGTGGGCATCGAGTCCATCACCCGGGTCAACTGGATACTCATCGTCGCCCAGTTGGTGTTCATCGTGGTGTTCGTGGCGTTGTCGGTGCACACCCTGAGCGAGCAGTCCGCACCCGTGTCGCTGCTGGCGCCATTCCACCATGAAGGCTTCAGCGCGCCGCTGATCATGGCGGGCGCCGCGGTGCTGTGCCTGTCGTTTCTTGGCTTCGATGCGGTGTCGACCATGGCCGAGGAAACGCCCAACCCACGCCGCACCATCCCGTTGGCGATCATGGTGGTGTCGCTGTTCGGCGGACTGCTGTTCCTGCTGGTTTCGTATTTCGCGCAAATGGTGTTCCCGCAATGGAACAGCTTCGTCGACCCGGATGCCGCCTCGGTGGATGTGATGCGCCGGGTGGGCGGCGAACTGCTGGTGACCGCCTTTACCGCAACCTATGTCGCCGGTTGCTTCGCCTCGGCGATGGTCTCCCAGGCCAGTGTGTCGCGGGTGCTGTTCGCCATGGGGCGTGACGGCGCGCTGCCCCGTGTGCTCGGCAAGCTGGTGACGAAAAAGCGCGTGCCCGCCACGGCCATCGTGCTGGTCAGCCTGTTCTCGCTGATTGCCTTGTTCATCACGCTGGATACCGTCGCCAACATGATCAGCTTCGGTGCGCTGTTTGCGTTCTCGGCGGTGAACCTGGCGGTGATCAAGCACTACCTGGTCGACCAGAAGTTGCGCGGCACCAGGAACTACTTGCTGTACGCGGTTGTGCCGGCGCTTGGGTTCCTCAGCACGATCTGGCTGTGGAGCAGCCTTTCCAGCCTGTCGTTCACCATCGGCCTGTGCTGGATGGGGCTTGGGCTCCTGTGCCTGCTGGGCATCACGCGGGGGCTGCGCGTGAAGATGCCGGAACTGCAGATCGCCGAGTGAACCCCTCGTTTATCCATCGCCATTCATTGGGAGTACAACGTGTTCGACCTTAACTACTGGCAACAGCGTGTTGCCCGCCAGACGTTCATCAACACCGCCCTGATCGGTGGCCGCTCAGTGAATGCGGCATCCGGGGCGACCTTCGATGCCATTAACCCTGCGACCCAGCAGTTGCTGTCGCGGGTTGCAGCCTGCGGTGACGCAGAAGTCGACCTGGCCGTGCGCAGCGCACGCCAGGCCTTCGAGACCGGCCCCTGGCGACGGATGCCGCCGGTGGAGCGCAAGAAAATTTTGATCAGGCTCTCCGAATTACTGATGACCCACCGCGAGGAACTGGCGCTGCTCGATTCGCTGAACATGGGCAAGCCGGTGATGGACGCCTACAACGTTGACGTGCCCGGCGCCGCCAATGTGTTTGCCTGGTACGGCGAAGCCCTCGACAAACTCTACGATCAAGTCGCGCCCACCGCTCACAACGCGTTGGCAACCATCACGCGTGAAGCACTGGGGGTGATCGCGGCGGTGGTGCCGTGGAACTTCCCGCTCGACATGGCCGCCTGGAAACTCGCGCCGGCGTTGGCGGCCGGTAACAGCGTGGTCTTGAAACCTGCCGAGCAGTCGCCGTTTTCTGCCCTGCGCCTGGCCCAGCTTGCCCTGGAAGCCGGTGTCCCGGAAGGTGTGTTGAATGTGGTGCCCGGCCTCGGCGACAGTGCCGGCAAGGCCCTGGGGCTGCACCCCGACGTGGATTGCCTGGTGTTCACCGGCTCCACTCAGGTGGGCAAATACTTCATGCAGTATTCCGCCCAGTCCAACCTGAAACAGGTGTGGCTGGAGTGTGGCGGCAAGAGCCCGAACCTGGTGTTTGAGGACTGCCAGGACCTAAACCTTGCGGCGGAGAAGGCCGCCTTCGGCATCTTTTTCAACCAGGGCGAAGTGTGTTCGGCCAACTCCCGTCTCTACGTGCAACGCTCCATCCATGACGAATTCGTCGAGCGCCTGATCGCCAAGTCGCGCGCCTGGATGCCGGGTGATCCGCTGGACCCGGGCAGTGCGGCCGGTGCCATCGTCGACAGTCAGCAAACCGCACGCATCATGCACGCCATCAGCCAGGCCCAGGGGGAGGGCGCCAGGCTGTTGTGCGGTGGCGAACAGTTGACCATCAATGGCTCCTCCAACTTCATCCAGCCGAGCATTTTTGCCGACGTGACCCGCGACATGGCCCTGTCCCGTGATGAAGTGTTCGGCCCGGTGCTTGCCGTCAGCGCTTTCGACACGGAAGAGCAGGCGATACAGCAGGCCAACGACAGCCTCTACGGCCTGGCGGCCTCGGTATGGAGTGATGACCTCAACCGTGCGCACCGCGTGGCCCGGGCGCTGAATGCCGGGACGGTGTCGGTCAACACCATCGACGCCCTGGATGTGGCGGTGCCGTTCGGTGGTGGCAAGCAATCCGGGTTCGGGCGTGATTTGTCGCTGCACGCTTTTGACAAGTACACGCAGCTGAAAACCACCTGGTTTCAGCTGCGTTGACTCAAGCGGTTATCCGGTCGTGTATTTATGCGTGCGCGACCGGCACAACTACAGGCAAAATCAGTGCGAACTCAGAGGGCTTTGAACACCATGGTCACTATTCGCGTAATGAGCACTGCCGACTACGACGCCGTGCTCGAACTGATGCAGAAAACGCCTGGCATCTCCCTGCGCGATGCCGACTCCCGCGAGGCCACTGAGCGTTACCTGGAGCGCAATCCAGGCATGAGTTTCGTCGCCGAGGTCGACGGGGGGCTGGTTGGGTGCGTGATGTGCGGGCACGATGGCCGGCGCGGGTATTTGCAGCACCTGCTGGTGCTGCCCGCGTATCGGCGCCAGGGTATTGCGAATGCGTTGGTTGAGCGCTGCCTCACCCGCCTGGCGCAATTGGGCATCCGCAAATGCCACCTGGATGTGTTCAAGACCAATGACAGTGCTGCCCGCTATTGGCAGGGCCAGGGCTGGCAGTTGAGGACCGATATTGATCGCTATTCGTTTACCCGGCCGGGTGACGAGAACGCCTGACGTCCATGGAGGGACAGATGCTCGAGATACGACGCGCCACGCTGGAAGATGCACAGGCAGCCTTCGACATTCGCCTGTTGGCCATACGCAGCCAATGCATCGGCGCCTATACGTCCGAGCAGATGATGTTGTGGACGCAAGGCTCGGCTGAAGATGGTTATGCAGCGCTGATGGACAAGCATTTTTACCTGGGATGTGTCGACGGTGAGCCGGTCGCCACCGGCATGCTGGATCTGGCGAACAACGAAATCGGTGCGCTGTTTGTGCTGCCCGGGTTTACCGGACGCGGGATTGGCAAGCAGATACTGGCGTATCTGGAAGCGTTGGCGCAGGAATTGGGGATCGAGGAAGTGATCCTGGACGCGACGTTGAATGCGGCGGATTTTTATCGGCGGTGCGGGTATGTGGGCGATGAGCAGGCGATCTACCACTCGCCATCGGGGTTGCAGTTGGCCTGTATTCCTATGCGTAAACACCTGCGCCGTTTGCGCTGACACGGAAAAACTGTGGTGAGGGCGCTTGCTGTGGCGAGGGAGCTTGCTCCCGCTGGGTCGCGAAGCGGCCCCAATAAAGCCAGCGCAATCTGACTGAAAGAACTCGCTGACCTTTTTTGGGGCTGCTGCGCAGCCCAGCGGGAGCAAGCTCCCTCGCCACAGGTCATGTGTCGTCCTGGGTATTGAACTCCGTACGCAAACACCTGATCACCTCGCTCACCGAAGCTCCTTGAACCACCGGCGGCCTAGGGCTCTCACCAAACTCCCGCCAGATAAAAAGCGTCAGCTCCGCACCGTCGGTAGCCTTCTGCTGCGTCCCGAAATTCTGCAACACCTGATAGCGCTCATCCTGCCAGAACAGCGCTTCAACCCATCCATACACCGGTATGAAATGAAAGTGCAGCGGGAAGCCCGGCATATGCCCGAACCGGCTGATGTAAAGCCACTTGGGCTTCAACTGAGCCTCCATGACCCGCTGGGTTTTGGCCAGCAACCCACCCAGCTCCGCGAGCGCCGCATCGGGCATCTCGGCCAGTGAGTCAACCGGCGCCTTGGCACCCAGCATCAGGTAGCCCGGCAGTGCGGATAACAGGTGATGATTGAGCAGCCAGTGCTCGGTCTCATGCACAACAAAGGATGGATCGATCTTCATCGACGGGCTTCCATGCGAAGAGGCTTGGCAGAATACCAAGAGTCATCGCCCTGTATCCCGCAAATGCAGCGGATCTGTCTCTATCGCGGCATTCACCTTATAGATACGGTTCATCCATACCTATTCAATGCCGAGAAAACCATGGACCTGACCGCAATCCCCTTTGGCACCACCGACTGGTCGACCCTCGAGCCGGTGATGCATCCCGGCGAAACCGGCAGTGCGTATTGGCGCACCTGCCAGTTCGGTTCAACCCGCGTGCGCATGGTCGAATACAGCGCCGGTTACCTGGCTGATCACTGGTGTTGGCGCGGGCATATCCTGCTGTGCCTGGAAGGTGAGCTGCACACCGAGCTGGAGGATGGCCGGCAGTTCACGCTGACTGCCGGGATGAGTTATCAGGTGGGCAATGACATGGAGGGGCATCGGTCATCGACTACCGTCGGGGCGAAGTTGTTCGTGGTGGATTGAGGCGTCAAGCCAGTCGTACAATCAACTTGCCGAAGTTGCGCCCCTCCAGCAGCCCGATAAACGCCTCAGGCGCTTGCTCTAGGCCCTCGACAATGTCTTCGCGCCACTTCAGCTTGCCCTGATCAATCCACTGCGCGGCTTCCTGCAAGAAGTCGTCCTGCTGCTCGTCAACAAACTCGGTCTGGATAAAGCCGCGCACTGTGAGGCTCTTGGCGAGGATGTCGTGCATAGTCGCCGGCAGTCGGTCGACCTGTTGCCCAGGCACCGAGCGGTCGTTGTAATGGGCGATCAGCCCACATACGGGTATCCGCGCAAAGTCATTGAGCAGCGGCCTCACGGCATCCCAAACCGCCCCCGAGACATTTTCGAAGTAAACGTCAATTCCATTGGGGCAGGCTTCGGCCAACTGCTGGGCAAAATCCGCTGCGCGATGGTCGATGACGGCATCAAACCCGAGTTCATTTTTCACGAATGCGCATTTCTCCGGCCCACCCGCGATACCCACCGCGCGTGCGCCCTTGATGCGGGCGATCTGGCCGACCACCGAGCCCACTGCGCCACTCGCCGCCGCCACTACCACGGTGTCACCGGGCTTGGGTTGGCCGATAGTGAGCAACCCCGAGTACGCGGTGAACCCCGGCATTCCAAGAACTCCCAGCGCTGTGCTGGGGTGGGCGATGCCCGGATCCAGAAGCCGCAGGTCGAGGCCGTCCGAGAGCGCAAATCGCTGCCAGCCGGCATAGGCAAGCACGATGTCGCCCTCTTGCCACAACGGGTTTCGTGAATGTTTGATCCGCGCGACCGTGCCGCCCACCATCACCTCGCCGATGCCCACTGGCTCGGCATAGGATTTGGCCGCACTCATGCGCCAGCGCATGTAGGGGTCGAGGGACAGATAGAGGTTTTCCAGCAACACTTCGCCTTCGGCAGGCGCGGGAATCGCGCTGTACTCCACGCGAAAATCGCTGGGTTGCGGGCGCCCGTCGGGGCGGGCGGCCAGTACGATGCGTTGGTTCTGGAGCTGGGTCATGAGGCTCTTCCTGGTTGATAACGTTCCAGCAGGGTAGTCATGCTCAAGCTATCGAGGTAGGGTGATAGCTGTTGATTCAGAGTTAACCCAAACATGATATCTGACGCGTTTGAACCCTATCTGCTACGAACCTTTATCTCGGTATGCCAGCACGGCAGCCTGAGTGGCGCAGCCCAGCAGGCGGGCAGGGCGCAATCGGCCCTAAGCGCACAAATCCGCCGGCTTGAGGAGTTGCTAGGCCAGCGGCTGTTGCGCAGAACAGGTCGGGGCGTGGTGCCCACTACCGAAGGCGAACTGCTGCTCACCTACGCGACGCGCATTCTGGCCTTGGGCGAGACGGTAGCAGCGCGCCTGAAAGAGCGCACGGTGATGGGCAATGTGCGCGTCGGGCTCTCGGAAGACGTGGCGGTATCGGCGTTGCCGGCAGCGCTCGGCCGGCTGCGGCGCGCCTGCCCGCATGTACACCTGGAGGTCGTTGTTGATCACGGCGACGCACTCGCCGAGCGTTGGAATGACGGCGAGCTGGACGTGGCCATTGGCGTCAGCTCATCGTTCAACGCCGACCCTGTGCACGCCTGGAACGTCGAGCTGTACTGGGTGTGCGCAATTGATGAAGAAATCGATGCGGCGCTGCCGCTGGATGTCATCGTGTATGCCGAACCCTGTGCCTGGCGGCGCTTGATGTTTGATGCCTTGCTGAACGCCGGGCGGGATTTTCGGGTCACGGTGACCAGCCCGAACATTGGCGTAATCACCGCAGCGGTGGAGGGCGGATTGGGTGTGGCCTTGCTGCCGGCGGAGAATATTCGGCCGGAGACCATGCGCATCATTTCCTTGGCTGAAAGCGATGGGCCTATTTTGAGTGTCAACTACGGCCTGTACGCCGTTCCACGGCAAAGCGACAGCATCCGCGCGGCAGTGGAACTGCTCACCGAGAGTTTTCACGCGATGACTCAACCCTTGCGATAAACCCCCGCCAACTCCCGCGCCAGCCCAATGAAATTCTGCAACGGCGTCGACGGATTGAACGCGCGCCGCACCAGTGTGATCGGTGCCAGCAACCTTGGCCGTGCATCGCTGATCCGGCAGTACACCACGCTTTCGCGATGCACGTCGCGCATCGACGCCGGCACCACCGAGATGCCTTCGCCTGCGGCCACCAGGCTGACGTTGGTCAGCATGCGCTCCACTTCAAAGGCAATCTTCGGCTCGAAGCCGGCGTTCTGGCAGGCCTTGATCAGGTTGGCGTACATCCCCGGCGCGCCGGGGCGGCGGACCAGGATGAAGCGTTCGTCCTTGAGGTCGGCCATGGTGATTTTTGGCTCGGCGCCCTTGAGCAGCGCATGCCCGACGGGCAGGGTCAGCAGCATTTCTTCGTTGAGCAGGCGGTGGAACGTGAGGCTTTGGTGGTCGCCCACCGGTGCGCGGAGGATGCCGATGTCGATGCGTTTTTCGATGGTGTCTTCGGTGACTTCCCGGGCGCTGCCTTCGTTGATCGAGAGCTCCACGCCCGGGTATTGCTCGCGGTAGGCGCGGATGATTCGCGGGATCAGCGGGTGGGCGGCGGCGGAACTGGTGAAGGCAATGACCAACGTGCCTTCGATACCCTGGGCAGCGCGAGCCGCCTTGAGTGAACCTTGCTCGACGCGGGCGAGGATCACTCGCGCTTCATCGAGAAACACCAGCCCGCCGGCAGTCAGGTCGACGCCCTTGGGGTGGCGCTTGAACAGGTCGAATCCCAGCTCTTGTTCGAGGGCACGTATCTGTTGGCTGAGGGGCGGCTGCTGCATGTTCAGGCGAGCGGCAGCGCGGGTGAAATGTCGCTCTTCGGCCACCATGATGAAATAACGTAAATGGCGAAGTTCCATGGTGGTATATCCCGTGACAAGACTTTATTATTTGTGGCCTGAATGCGCCTTGGCGACCAATATGCCGAAAGTGGCCTGATCCGACAATAACAATAAATAAAAAGACCATGGAGCATTGATGTCGACCCGATTTTCGAATAACGCCACCTTGCCTATTTTGATTGCCATTGCTCTTGGCATGGTTGTAGGGCTGTTTTATCCGGGCGTGGCAATCGAGATGAAGCTGCTCAGTGACGCCTTTATAAAAGTGGTCGGGTTACTGATGCCATTTCTGTTGTTTGTGCTGGTGTCGACCGGTGTCGCAGGTATCAAGCGCGAGCCCCACCATCGGCATGTAGTGGGGCGGATCGTGGCGTATTTCCAGCTGATGTCCCTTGCTGCATTGGTGTTGGGAATGTCGACGGGGTGGTTGTTCAGCCTGGATCATACGGCAGTGGCCAACCTGGATTTTGATCATCTGACACCGCCTGCCGCGCCCGAAACGCTGTTGCACGAGCTGTCGATGACCTCGATTTCGTCCAGCCTTTACAAGGTTTTCACCCAAAGCCTGGTGCTCCAGGTGATGCTGGTGGCGGTGCTGTGCGGCCTGCTGCTGGGGCGTGGCGGCCAGGTCGCAAACCGCTGCCTCGGTTGGCTGGAAGCGGCGGTCGCCGGGTTGTTCTGGTTGCTGCGGTTTATCCTGAAGTTCGCACCGCTGGCGGCGTTTGGGGCGATGGCATTTGTGGTGGGAAAGTACGGTTTAGGTTCGGTGCTGCCGCTCTTGAAGTTCATTGTTGTTATTTACCTGGTTTGCGCGGTGTTCGTCATTCTAGTGTTCGCCACGATTACCCGCCTGCTCGGCGTTAAATTGACCCGGCTAATTGCTTACTTGAAAGAAGAGTTGTTGTTGGTGACGTTCACCGGCTCTTCAGTGGCCGCACTTCCAGGTTGCGTCAGCAAACTTGAGGCGCTGGGCTGTGATCGCCAATTAGTGCGTCTGGTGTTGACCACCGGGTATACGTTCAACTTGGCCGGTACCAATATTTACCTGACCACCGCCATCATGTTTCTGGCGCATCTGGCCGGGGTGGAGATTGCCGTGCCCGAGTTGCTGGCGGTACTGGTGATCTGCCTGTTTACCTCGCTGGGGTCTACCAGTGTGGCGGGCTCGGCGCTGTTTACCCTGATTGCTACCTTGAACATCCTGCAACTGGTACCGCTGGAAGGGGTGGGTTTGTTGTTGGGAGTGGAGCGGCTGATGAAGTGTCGGTCGTTGACCAATGTGCTGGGCAATTGCGTGGCGTGCCTGGCGATATGCGGGTGGCAGAAGTCGATTGACCATGAGGTGTTGAAGCGGGAATTGAGTCACTGAGCCGAACATGCTTTCCAGACCCAAACGCGGTCAAATGTGGGAGCGGGCTTGCTCGCGAATGCGGTGGGTCAGCCAATAAATCTGCTAACTGATACACCGCCTTCGCGAGCAAGCCCGCTCCCACATTCAGATCGCATTTCAGCCCTTGGCGTTGAGCAACTTGTCGAAGGCCTTGTCCAGGTTGCCTTCAGCACCTTTCAACTTCTCACGACGCTCCTTCAACCAACTCTGGTCCGCGTCGAGATTCTTGCGCGCTTCCACCAGCATCCGCTTGACCTCTTCCGGCTGCGGCCCACCCGTACCCTTGCGAGTCTTGACCATCGTGGTCGGCGACAGTGCAGCACGGAAACCGGCCTCATCCAGCGGCAACGTATTCGGCGTCCATTTGTATTTGTCCGCGGCCTGCGTGTACAGCTTCTGCGCGTCCGCATACGCGAAGGTCTTCGGCGTGGTGCCATTGCTGCGCGCCTCGGTGACGATCAACGAGGCGAAGCTGTGGCCAATGCGGAACGGCACCTTGAACTGACGCTCCAGGGTGTCGGCCAACTCCATGGACGTGGTCCATTCCGACTCCAGCTCATCCAGCGCTCGCTGCGGGTTGATCTGCAGCGCATCGAGCACGGCATCCATGCTTTTGAACATGTCATCGGTGGACTGGAACAGCCCCAATGAATCGAACGCAAACTTGTAGTCGGTCATGCCGGTGGTGACGTTATGCGCGCGCAAGGTCACGGTTTGCGCCAGGCCCACCACGTCGGAGGCCGATTCCCGGGTGCGCATCAACAACCCCGGGTTGCGTTTTTGCGGCATCGCACTGCTGGTGTAGGTGGACTCTTCGTCCAGCAGCAACCAGGGGCGGATCTGATGGTACTGGGTATGGATATCGCCAATCATCGCGCCGATGCGGATCGCCGAAGACGCCGCGAGGTTGGCCGCCTCGATCGGGATGTCGTAGGTCGACACCTGGCTCGAATCCAGGGAGTTTTCCCGCACGCCGTCGAACCCCAGCAACTCGGCCAGGCGTTCGCGGTTCAGCGGGTAAGCGGAGTTCGCCAGTACCGCGGTGCCCATCGGGCTCAGGTTGAGGCGAGTGTAGAGTTCACGGATGCGTTGGCCGTCGCGATCAAATGCGGCTTCGAACGCCAGCAGGTAGTGCGCATAGCTGATGGGCATGGCCTGCACGCCGTTGGTGTAGGCGGGCACCAGGGTGTCGATGTTCTTGTCGGCGATGTTCAGGATACGTTGGCGGGTGGCGTTCAGTGCCTCGCTGTAGGCCAGCACCTGGGAGCGCAGTTTGGCCAGGCGGTAGGTGGCGAGCATGTCCTGGCGGCTGCGGCCGGAGTGGATCAGCGACGCTTCCGGACCGATCTTGTCGGTCATGATTTTTTCCAGTTGCAGCACGTCTTCCGGGCGCTTGCCATCGGGCTGGTCGGCCTGGTCGATGGCAAAGCGCACGCCGCCGGCGATCTTGTGGCCCATGTCCGGCTTGACGATGCCTTCTTCGGTGAGCATCACGATCGAGGCTTTGTTGATGCGGTTCAACCAGGCGAACTGGGTTTGGGTCGGGTCGCCCTTGGCCTTGTGGGCGCTTTGCGAGGAGCCCGGCGTGGCGCCGACTTTGGCCGCCTGGGCGGCGCATTCTTCGGTGGTTTTGCAGGGCAACGCGCCGGTGTCGGCGGCGTAGGCGCCGTAACTGCTGAACAGGGCAAAGGCGACGGCCAGGTGGATCAGGCTTTTTCTGCTATTCATGTGCAACGCTCCGGGAAAAATCACAGCAAGGGCAGGGTGTAGCTGACGATAAAGCGGTTCTGGTCGATATCGCTGCCGCTGCCATTGCTGCGATACGTGCCATTGCGCCATTTCACTTCAAGGTTCTTCAGGGCACCGCTCTGGAACACGTAGCCGATATCGGTGTTGCGCTCCCACTCGGTGCCTTCCAGGGTTCGGGTACGCACGAAGTTGTCACCCTTGAGGTAGCGGGTCATGAAGGTCAGGCCGGGGATGCCGAGGGCGGCGAAGTCATAGTCGTAGCGGGCCTGCCAGGACTTTTCCTCGGGGTTGGCGAAGTCCGGCGAGATCATCACGTAGTTGACGAGGTAGGAGTCGGTACCGTCCAGGTGGGGGAAGCCGGTGGTGCCTTTCATGCGCTGGTAGGCGGCGCCGAACGAGTGGCCGTGGAGGCTGTAGGTGAACTTGGCACCGAAGGCCTGGTTGTCGATGTTGCTGTTGCCTTCCTTGCTGGAGTCGGCGTAACGCAGGTCGGTCTTGAACGACTGCGCGTCACCCAGTGGCAGGGTATGGACCAGGTTGAAGATGTGTTGCTTGTAGTTGTTCTCGAGGTTGGCGTAGTGGTAGCCGGTGACCAGGGTTTTGGTCCAACTGTAGCTGGCACTGGCGAAGTCGAATTTATCGCTGGGCACGGCACCCTTGATGCCTTTGCCGTCGACTTCGATGTCTGCATGGCCGCTGTCGTTACGCAGGGTGTTGCTGGTCAGGCGCCCTGCATCGAAGGTCAGGCCGGCGATGTCCTGGCTGGTCAATTGAGTGCCGCGAAAGGTCTGGGGCAGCAGCCGGCCATCGTTGGGCAGTACGGTCGGCAGCTTGGGGATCAGCGTGCCGAATTTGAGCACGCTTTTGGAGATCCGCGCCTTGGCGGTGGCGCCGATTCGACTGTAGCTGTCCGGTGCGCCATCCTCGCCCACGGGAAGCAGGCCGGTGTTTTGGCGGTCGGGGCTTGAGTCCAGTTTCAAACCCTGCAGGCCGATGGCATCGAGGCCAAAGCCCACCAGGCCTTCGGTGTAACCCGACTGGTAATTGAGGATCAGCCCTTGGGCCCACTCATCGCGTTTGGACTGGCTCGCGTTGGGCTGGCGGTAATCGCTGTTGAAGTAGAAGTTGCGAAATTCGAGGTCGGCCTTGCTGTCTTTGAAAAAGTCAGCTTCGGCAAAGGTTGGGAAGGCGAGGGTCAAACCGAGGGTGGCCGAAGTCAAGCCCAGGGTAATGGGGGATTTGTTCATTGTTATTCCCGTTGTCTGCTGCTTATTTTTAGAATTATCTGGCCGGACGGCGACAGGGAGACGCGTCCGGCTTGCGCAGGCTAACGAGTTGTATTGCAGATTGAAAATATATAGAAAGTGTTGAGGCGAGACGAAAAAAGTATGAAGCGGACGCCCGATTTTTCAGGCACTGAAGGGCCAATGTGGGAGCGGGCTTGCTCGCGAAAGCGGTGGATCAGTCAATACATCCGGTGACTGATCCACCGCATTCGCGAGCAAGCCCGCTCCCACACAAGCCGGCTCCCACATTTTGATCTGCGCTTTAGTGCATCTTGCTGTGATCCATGGTTTCCGTCTCATTCAACGCACGGACTTGGGCCTTCACTTCGATCGACTGTTTTTCACCCTTGGCATTTTCCACGGTGACGGTCAGCGGCACCTGGTCGCCTTCCTTGATCTGGGCGGTGAGGTCGATCAGCATCACGTGATAGCCATCCGGGTCGAGCTTGACGGCCTTGCCGGCGGGCAATGGCACCGAGTCCACCGGGCCCATGCGCATCACGTCGTCCTTCATGGTCATCTCATGGATCTGCACGGTCTTGGCGACCGGCGACGCCACGCTGAGCAGTTTGCTGTCGCTGTCGGCGGTGACGGTCATGAACGCGCCGCTGGACGGCTGGCCCGGTACCGAGGCGCGTACCCAGGCGTCGGTGACCACTGCCTGTGCGCTGGCGTGGGCGGCGAGGCCCAGCAGGGAGAGACCGAGGGCGAAGCGCTTGAGGTGTTGAACGGCAGTCATTAGCAGACCTCCATGACGGTGAGCAGGTCTTCTGCGCACTCTTTGGCGTTAAGCGAGGCAGACAAGCCCAGGCGCAGGGTGCCCCGGGTGTCGAACACAAAGCTGGTGGCGGTGTGGGAGAGGGTGTAGCTGTCGCCGGCGGGGATCTTTTCATAAAAGATCCCGAATTCCTTGGCGGCCACGGCGATTTCTTCCGGGGTGCCATACAGCGCCTGGAAGCTGGGGTCGAAGGCCTTGACGTAGGCGTCGAGTATCTTGGGCGTGTCGCGTTCCGGATCCAGGGTGATAAACACCACCTGCATGATCTTGCCGTCGCGGCCCATCAGTTTTTTCGCCTGGGCCATGCGCGCCAGGGTGGTCGGGCACACGGCCGGGCACTGGGTGAAGCCGAAGAACACCACTGGCATCAAGCCACGGAAGGAACTCAAGGTGACGGTTTCGCCGTCAGTGTTCTTGAGCTTGAAGGTACGGCCCATGATCTTGTCGCTCAGATCCTTGCCGTACTTGAAGTTCAGTTTCGGGCTGTTGTCACAGCCGGCCAGCAGGCCCAGGCCCAGCAATCCCATGCCGGAGAGGACTTTGCGGCGGGTGAATAACGTACTCATCAACTGTGCATCCTGTGAAGCGCCTGGGTACCACGAAGCGTTAAATCAGGCGAGGAGAGCGTGGCATTCTAACAACCCGGGCCTCTGGGCGTAATCTGCGACGTTCTGTCACAGGCCCTGCCGAGCAAGACCAAATGTGGGAGCTGTCGAGCTTGAGCGAGGCTGCGAAGGGATCGGCTTGGTATTCCTGCAAGACCGTGGCGCCTGCATCGCAGCCTCGCTAAAGCTCGACAGCTCCTACAGGGGGAATGGTAAAGTCGCCGCCATGAAACTCTCCCGCCCGGACCGTTCGCTCATTGCCTGGACCCTGTATTTTTGCGTCCTGTTCAATGTGTTCGTCTGCGGTTTGGGCCATGGGCAGATGATGGGGCTTGAGCTCAATGGCCTGGGCGGTCAGTTCTGCTCAAGCCTGGGCACCAAGGCGCCGGCCTCGGATGCCGGCCTGGGCAATCCGACGGCCAGCAGCTGGTCGAACTTCTTCGCCTGCCCGGTGTGCTCCGCCGTGACCCTGGGCATCGTCTTCCTGTTTTGCCTGGCCTGGCTGTTGGGCCTGGGGCAAAAGCCGCGCCCGGCCCATGAGCGGCGCAACAAGGCCCCTCCACGGTATTCCTGGCCCTCGGCCAACCCTCGCGCTTCCCCTGCATTCTGACGTGTGCCCCGGGCTTCCTGATACCAGGAGGCGTTCTATCGTCACGAGTGTGAGTGCGTTCCATGAGCTCTATCCTGCCTTCCGGCGCTGCCCGTCTGGTCAGCAAGGCGTCGCGCCGTCCGTCCCGCGGCGACGTGTTGCTACCGTCTGTCGAATACCCGAGTAACGCCCGCTGTTTCGTCCACCTGGATGCACGGTTGCTGCCGTATTGGCACACCTTGTTCGACATCTGCCCCGGTTTGCTCAAGCTCGACCCGCCGGAGGGCTTGAACCTGTTTCGCAGCTTCATGACCTGGGCTTACCGCAATCGTCCCTCCCTGGACTGGACCTACCATGTAAACGTGTGCCGTTGGCTGCTCGGTTCGGTGTATCGCACGCAGATCGATGAAGAGCCCATCGAAGCGTTCATGACAGCGGCCGCGGCCCGTTGGGTCAGCGATGACACCAGCCAGGTCCGGGGCGTGGTTGTGGCCTGGCAAGGCGCGCCGCTTCAGGTGGTGGACTGGAAGCCGGGCAGTGGCGTGGCGCTGCAAAGGCTGCCGCCGCTGCCCTGGGATTTCGCCTGGTGCACGTTGGACAGCCAGGGGCAGTTCAGCGGGTGGTTGCCGGTGCCTTGAGGTTCTGCTCAATCCATTGGGCAACGCTGGTCACGGCGATCTGTTGTTGCCCATTGAAGGTAATGGCAGGGTCCCAGGCCACGCCGTTGCCTTGGGCGAAGGCCACCCGGTATTTCATCAGGTTGTCCTCGGGTGCAGCGGCCAGTTCCGCTTCCAGGTAGCGCACCGACCAGCGTTCGCGTTTGAGGGTGAGCCCCAGTTGCGCATCCACGGTATCGGCCAGCTCGCCGTAGGTCAGGGTGTCGCCGGCGGTGTACACCACTTGATTGGTGATCGGCGGCGTGCTGAACAGGATGCGTGCCGTCAGCAGGCCGATGTCCTCAGGCGTGGTGACGGTGACAGCGGTGTCCCAATCTCCCAATGCATGCACGGTATTCTGCGCCAGGTCGACGACGCCGAAGGACGGTTCAAACAGGAAGCTGGTGAACATCCCGGTGGAGACAATCACCCATTGCGTGCCTTGCTGGGCGCGCAGCAAGTCGCGCACGTCAAGCTGTTCATCCCAGAGGTCCTGGGCCGAACCGCGGCCGATCACGTCGTAGTCCACACCGAACTGCCACGGTACATAACGTTTCACGCCGCCTGCGATGACCGCGCGGGTCAGCTTGCGCTGAGTGCCGGGGCCTGCGGCAAAGCCGATGCAACTGATCACGGTGTGATAGTCGGCGAACACCGTTGCCAGCTCGGCCTCGGAGCCATTGGCCAGGTCACCCGCCAGCAGCTCAATGCCCAAGGCGCGCAGTTCGATGATTTCCTGCTGTTTGGCCGGGTCGGGGGAGTTCAGTGTGGCGGGGCGCAGCAACACCGTCACAGACACATTTTGCGGTGCAGCCAGGCGGGACAGTTGGCGCAGTACCGCCAGGCCCAGTTCGCCGGCGCCCAGTACAAGGATCGAAGCAGTCATAGGGGTCTCGGTTCAGGTGAAAGTCATGCCATGCTTGCAGAATTGCCGACCGCGCATAAGAAGGCACACCAGTGATACCGGGAGTAGAAGGTGGATAACGACGAGATCATCAGGCGCTCACAAGCCGCCTGTGAAGCCCTTAGCGCCGATGAAGACGGGCTCAAACGGCAGGTGCTGACCCATGCGGGAAACCGCTGGTCGTTGGGCATCGTGCACCTGTTGGGCGTGAACGGCCGGCTGCGCCACGCCGAGATCGGCCGACGCATGGAGGGCGTCACCCAGCGCATGCTCACGCGGACCTTGCGCCAGCTGGAGCGCGATGGCCTGGTGCTGCGCCATGACTTCCAGGAGGTGCCGCCCAAGGTCGAATACCAGCTATCGGAGTTGGGCAAACAGCTGCTGGTGCACATGATTCCGTTGTGGACGTGGGTGGTGGAAAATGCCGACGGATTCAGGCGATCCCGGGAACAGTTCGACGCTGATCAGGCGCTGTGATCAAGACGTGGGCCGGCAGTCTGCACGTTTGCTCGCAGGCCCATCCTCGGGAAACAGGTGCGCATGCAGGTAGTCGATAAACACCCGCAGCTTGGGCGTTGGATGGCGGCCCGAAGGCCACATGATCCGGAAGTTCTCTGCTTCCGAACACGCCTCCAGCACCGGCACCAATTGTCCGCTGTCGAGCCATTCACGAATGGCGAAATCCGCCAGGTAGGCGATGCCGATACCTTGCACGGCAAAGCAGATGCGCGCTTCCAGGTTGTTGCAGACCATCGCGGCGGGCAGTGGGAAATCAGCTTCCACCCCGTCCTGGCGCAGGGGCCAGCGCTGCATTTTGCCGGTGTTGGGGTAGCGGAACTTGATGCATGCATGCTGAGCCAGGTCTTCCGGCCGTTGCGGCGTGCCGCGCTCGGCGAGGTAAGCCGGTGATGCTACCAGCAGCATCCGGTAGCCGCCGATCAGGCGCGATGTGAGGCGCGAGTCGGGCGCTTCACCGCTGCGCAGCACGGCGTCGTAACCTTCTTCCACCACGTCCACGCGGCGGTCGGTAAAGCTCAGGTCCAGCTGCACCTCGGGGTAGGCTTTCTTGAATTGCGCGAGCACCTGCAAGAACGGATGGCCCACCAGCGGCAGGCTGACCTTGAGCCGGCCACGAGGCGCCGACACGGTTTGCGAAAGCTCGGCTTCGGCTTCGTCGATCTCCATCAGGATGCGCCGGCTGCGCTCCAGAAACAGCTCGCCCTCGGCAGTCAGCGTGACGCTGCGGGTGCTGCGGTTGAACAGGCGCACACCCAGGCGTTCCTCCAGGCGTACCACGCTCTTGCCGACTGCCGAGGCCGTTACGCCCAGCACGCGCCCGGCGGCGACAAAGCTGCGGGTTTCGGCGACCTGCACAAAAACATTCAGGGTGTTGAGGCTGTCCATCGAGGCTCCGGTTTGGCTGAGGCGAGGCCTGGCTACCTTATCCCGATTGCGGAACAAAAGCTCCGTAGACAGTGGAGCCGGCGCCCCCTTAATCCCGTGAGGACAGGCCCATATCCTTGTGGCATTGCCCATTCACGAGGAATACCAAGATGACCGACACCATGAAACGCTGGGAAACACCTGCATTGGGACTGCACACACTGCGCCTTGCCGACGTGCCACGCCCCATCGCGAAGGCCGGGGAGGTATTGGTGCGCGTCGAGGCCGTCTCGCTCAATTACCGCGACGGTGAAGTGGTCGAAAACAGCATGGGTGCCGACCTCACATTCCCATTCACGCCGGCCTCCGACATGGCGGGCACGGTGGTCGCCGTGGGCGAGGGCGTTACGCGTTTCAAGGTGGGCGACAAGCTGCTGTCGACGTTTTTTGCCGGATGGGTCGATGGCGCTCCGCTGTCCTGGAGTGAAGCGCCGCCTCAGGGTGGCCCGCTCCCCGGCATGCTCGCCGAGTACGTGGCAACACCTGCCGAATGGTGCGTGCATGCGCCCCTCAGCCTCACCGCAGGGCAGGCCAGCACCTTGCCAGTGGCCGCCTTGACGGCGTGGATGGCGCTGTTCGAACTGGGCCACCTGCACGCCGGCCATACCGTGGTGGTGCAGGGCACCGGTGGCGTCTCGTTGTTTGCGGTGCAACTGGCTGCGGCCAATGGTGCCCGCGTTATCATCACCAGTAGCAGCGATGAAAAGATCGCGCGTGCCATAGAGCTGGGTGCCACCCATGGCATCAACCGCAGCCGGGTACCGGAATGGCACACGGCGGTGCAAGCGCTGACCGATGGGCGTGGCGCCGAACATATCCTGGAAATGGCCGGCGGTGACAACCTCACGCGTTCCCTGCACGCGGTAGCCAACGGTGGGCGCATCTCGGTGATCGGCCTGCTGGAGAGTGACCAATTGAATGCTCCGGTCATGGCCTTGCTGGGCAAGCGGGCCTCCATCATCGGCATCTCCGTGGGGCCGCGCCGCGCATTGGAAGATCTGATTGCCATGATCGACCGCCACGGCATCGAGCCGGTAATCGATCACACCTACGGCTTCGAGCAAGTGCCCGAAGCCTTCGCTCATCTCGGGCGCGGTGCCTTTGGCAAGATCGTGATCGAGGTCGGCCGGTGAACTACATCATTCTGGGTCTTTTCGGCCTGTACACCCTGGAGTTTGGTGTGGTCGGTATTTTACCGATGATCGTCGAACGTTTCGGCATCAGCGTGTCTCAGGCCGGGTTATTGATGGGCTTGTTCGCGCTGATCGTGGCGGTGCTGGGGCCTTTCCTGGTGCTGATGGCGTCGCGCCTGGCGCGCAAGAAAATCCTGGTGGGCGCGCTCTTTGGTTTTTCCGTGTGCAGCGTGCTGTCGGCGTTTGCGCCGAACTTCGAAACCTTGATGGCGTTGCGGGTAATTCCGGCGATGCTGCACCCGGTGTTTTTTGCCGCTGCGTTTTCCACCGCGGTGTCCTTTTACCCCAAGGACCGCGCGGCGCATGCCACGGCCCTGGCCGTGGTGGGCACCACCTTGGGCCTGGTGCTTGGGGTGCCGCTGACCACATGGGTGGGCGCGAGTATTTCCTATGAGGCATCGTTCTTCTTCTGCGCTTTGGCAACGGGGTTGGCAGGTGTCGGACTGCTGTTGAAACTGCCCCATCATGAACGCCCGATGCCGCTGAGTTTCGGCAAGCAACTGGCGGTGCTGCGCAGCCTGTCGGTGTGGCTGGTGATCATCGCGACGGTGCTGGTGTTCACCACGATGTTTTCGGTCTACAGCTATGCCGCCGAGTACCTCAGGACCCAGACCGGCATGGATGGCCAGGCCATCAGCATCATGCTGGTGATCTTCGGCGTGGGCGGTGTCACGGGCAACCTGTTGGTGGGCCGGTTATTGGGCAAAAGCATGGTGGCGACGGTGGTGCTGTACCCCATTGTGCTGGCGGCGGCGTACGTGGTCTTGTACGCGTTCGGCAGCCCGTCGTGGTGGTCGATGAGCTTGATTGTGCTGCTGTGGGGCGCTGCGCATACCTGCGGGCTGGTGGTCACGCAAGTCTGGCTGACCTCGTCGGCGCCCGAGGCGCATGAGTTCGCAACCAGCCTGTATGTGTCCTCGGCGAATGCCGGCGTGGTGATCGGGGCGTCCGTGGGCGGGCTGTTTATCAATGCATTCGGCACCACCGGAGTGATCGGCTGCGGCTTGATATTTGCCGCACTGTCATTGCTTGTGATTGGGTGGAAGGCCTTGGCGTTCGGAGGCGCCAAGGCATTGCCCGCAGACCTGTGCGCTGCGCATTAGGCCTGCGGGGCCATGGTCAACGCAGGGTGTAGCCGCCGTCGACCACCCAGTCCTGGCCAAACACACTGCGTGCGCCCTGGCTCAACTGGAACAGGATCACATCGGCAATAGCGCCCGGCTCTAGGAATTGCCCATTGAGCAGGCGCTGATTGACTGTGGTGGCAACGCCGCCCAACGCTTCGTCACTGAGCCCCAAGGTGCTCCAGATCGGCGTGGCGGTGGGGCCGGGCGATACCATGTTCAGACGAATGCCATGGGGCGCCAGCTCCACCGCCAGGGTGCGCATTTGCGCCCGCAAGGCGGCCTTCGAAGCAATATACGCGGCGAGCCCAGGGAAGGTCGCCAGCTCCAGGAATGTACCGATAAATACCACCGACGCCTGGGCGGCCATTTGCTCGCGTAGGCTGCCGAGGGTGTTGAGAGCCGCGGCTCCATTGACGGCCCATTGCCGGTCAAAGGCGGCCAGGTCCAGGCCATCGGCCAGTTGTGCGATCCCGGCATTGGGCACGAGGTAATCCACCGGTCCGATGGACGCCGTCAACTGCGCCAGGCGTGCCTGGTCGGCAGCCTGGGTGACATCCCCCGCCAGCCAGTAGAGCTGCTCGCCAAAACGCTCCGCCAATGCGCCCAATTCGCCAATCTGTCGCGACATGGCGACCACTTGCGCACCTTGTTCAAGCAGCTTGCAGGTGACAGCCAGGCCGATACCTGAACTGGCACCGGTCACTACGGCAAGGCGGTGGTTGAAGTCATTGTTCATGGGGTTCTCTTTATAGATTGCCAAAGGGGCGCGCAGCACTGATCAGGATTCATGCCATATGAAAAGTTCCTATAAATCAGTTGGATATATTTTTTGTAGTCGATATGACACGAGTGTTATGTAGTCCTTATGACGTGCTGTAGTCGTTATGACCAAGGCCCGTTTTCGAGCTGATCGAAGGCTTGGCTTTTTTGCGATAGTTGTTGGCGTTATCGCGATGACGGCGCTGGCACTTTCCTTGGTTAATGGCGGCTGTTTTCTCTACGTCAGGCTCATTACGTCATGTCGCTTATTCCGCGCAAAAAAGTCATTCGCCAGGTGATCGCCACCCGTCAACGCTTGCAAGCCATCAGCGTGCTGGGCGCTACCGGTTCGGTGGGCGTCAACGTATTGGACGTTATCGCGCGTCACCCCGAGCGCTATAAAGTCTTCGCCCTCAGCGGGTTCACCCAACTGGAGCTGTTGAAAAAACAATGCTTGTTGTACCGTCCGGACTACGCCGTGGTGCCCACGCCGCAAGCCGTGGCGACGCTGCAGAAGCAACTGTTGGAGGAGGGCTCTCAGACTCAGGTAGTGGGCGGCGAAAGCGGTCTGAAATTCGTCGCCGGTCACCGGGATGTGGACACGGTGGTGGCCGCTATCGTCGGTGCGGCGGGCTTGAATGCAACGATGGCCGCCGTCGAGGCCGGCAAGAAAATCCTCCTGGCCAACAAAGAGGCACTGGTGATGTCCGGTGCGTTGTTCATGCAGGCGGTGCGCAGCAGTGGGGCGGTGCTGTTACCGCTGGACAGCGAGCACAACGCAATCTTTCAGTGCCTGCCGTCCCATGCTCAACACGGCCTGGCCCACGCGGGCGTGCGGCGCATTCTGTTGACTGGCTCCGGCGGGCCGTTTCGCCAAACGCCGATGGCGCAACTGCACAACGTAACGCCGGACCAAGCCTGCGCTCACCCGAAATGGTCCATGGGCCGCAAGATTTCGGTGGACTCGGCAACCCTGATGAACAAGGGACTCGAACTGATCGAGGCCTGTTGGTTATTCGGCGCCAGGCCGTCCCAGGTCGAGGTAGTGATCCATCCGCAAAGCGTCGTCCATTCGCTGGTGGATTACGTCGACGGCTCAATGCTCGCGCAGTTGGGGAACCCGGACATGCGCACGCCCATCAGCCATGCCCTGGCCTGGCCGCAACGGATCGATTCAGGGGTTGAACCACTGGATTTGTTCAAGGTGGCCCGGCTGGATTTCGAAGTACCGGACGAGAAGCGCTTTCCTTGCCTGGCCCTGGCGCGCGAGGTGGCGGATGTGGGCGGCACGGCACCGGCGTCGCTCAATGCGGCCAATGAAGTCGCGGTGCAGGCCTTTCTGGACGGACGCATCGGCTTCATGCAGATCGCCGAGTGCATCCGGCATGTGCTGGACAAGGAGCCGGTGGTGGCGGTGACGGACCTGTATGGCGTCATGGAGGCCGACGCCAGTGCCCGCCGGTGGGCACTCGGATGGCTGAATCAGCACTATCAGCGATGATCAGCCGTAGCTGACCCGGTCGCGAATCTTCAGCACAGCCTTATGGTCGGCCAGCACTTCCGGGAGTGAACTGCGCAGGTACTCCACCCAGGTTTTGATTTTTGCATCCA
Organism: Pseudomonas sp. W2I6; assembly: GCF_030815935.1. Taxonomy (NCBI): domain Bacteria; kingdom Pseudomonadati; phylum Pseudomonadota; class Gammaproteobacteria; order Pseudomonadales; family Pseudomonadaceae; genus Pseudomonas; species Pseudomonas sp. W2I6. The sequence continues at coordinate 2,076,479 of NZ_JAUSXJ010000001.1, forward strand.
AGTAGTGCCGGGAAGGGTAGATGGCGTACAGGCTCAGTTCTTCCAGGCGGTACTCGGGCAGGACTCGCACCAGAGTGCCGCTGCGCAGCCCCTTGATTGCCGCATGCACCGGCAGGATGCCCACGCCCATGTCGTTGCTGATGGCGGTCTTCATGGCGTCGACCGAGTCCACCAGGAACGGCGAGCTGCTGATGGTGACGCTCTCCTGGCCACGGGGGCCGTCGAACGTCCAGTCTTCCAGCGGGATCACCGGGCTGACCAGCCGCAGGCAGGCGTGGCTGAGCAGGTCTTGCGGCGTTTGCGCGGCACCATGGTTTTTTATGTAGGACGGTGAGGCGCAGACGATGCTGTAGGTCGTGCCCAGTTTCTGTGAAACGTGGCTGGAATCGGGCAGGTCAATGGCCAACACAATCGACACGTCGAACCCTTCGTTGACCAGGTTCGGCGTGCGGTTGCTCATGCTCAGGTTGAACGTCACGTCGGGGTAGTTCTTGCGGTAGCGTGCGATGGCGTCCACCACGTAGTGCTGGCCGATGCCTGTCATCGAGTGCACTTTCAACTGGCCGGTAGGGCGTGTGTGGGCGTCGCCGGCTTCCAGCTCCGCTTCCTCGACGGAGCGCAGGATTTGCTCGCAACGCAACAGGTAGCGTTTGCCGGATTCGGTCAGTGCGGTACGGCGTGTGGTGCGGTTGAACAGGCGGGTTCGCAGGTGGGTTTCAAGGTTGGAAATGGAGCGCGAAATATGGGTGGTGTTGCTATTCAACTGCACTGCCGCGCCAGTAAAACTGCCGACTTCGGCAACGCAGCGGAAGATGCGCATGTTCTGCAGGATGTCCATCGATGCTCTCCAGGTGGAACGTTTTTTAGTGTGGCATGAACTCATCCACGGCTGTAAACGCTATTTATTGTGGATTTTTACGTAACAGTCATTCACGTTTCTGATGACTTACCGGGGCGCATAGAAGCCCCTAGAGTCGCCGCCCCATTTCCCGTCAGCCGGAAGGTCGCGTGCCTCGACTCACTGTTCGTCGTTTCAATATCGCCGGTAGAGCGGGCCGCTGGCTGGTGTCGCTGCCCTGGCGCCGGGGCTTCATGGAGTGGGCCCGCAGCGATGGGGTGATGTGGATCTACCTGGGCAAGGTATTGATCGCCTCGTACCTGACCCTGTGGCTGGCGATGCGCCTGGAACTGCCACAACCGAGCACCGCGATCACCACTGTGTTTATCGTGATGCAGCCCCACAGCGGGCACGTCCTCGCCAAGAGTATCTATCGCTTCATCGGCACGTTGGTGGGCTCATCGTTCATGGTGCTGTTGATGGCTCTGTTTGCCCAGAGCACCGAGCTGTTTCTCGCGGGCCTGGCATTGTGGGTGGGGTTGTGTTCCGGTGGTGCCGCGCGCAATCGCAACTTCCGCGCCTATGGATTTGTGCTCGCCGGCTACACGGCGGTGATGGTTGGGCTTCCCGTGGTGGGCCATCCGCAGCAGGTATTCATGGCGGCCGTCTGGCGAGTGCTGGAGATCACCTTGGGGATCGTCTGCGCGACGCTGATCAGCGCCACCGTATTGCCTAAAACCTCCAGCGTGGCGATGCGCAACACGTTGTACCAACGCTTTGGCCGCTTTGCCGGATTTGTGCGGCAGCGCCTGCGTGATACCGGTGACCAGGCGGCCTTCGAGAGCGCCAACCTGGGGTTTATCGCCGAGGCCGTTGGCCTGGAAGTAATGCGCAGCGTCAGCGTGTTCGAAGACCCTTACATGCGCCAGCGCAATGGGCGAATCAACCGCCTCAACAGCGAGTTCATGGCGATCACCACGCGTTTCAACGCGCTGCATCAACTGCTTGAACGGGTTCGCCTGCGCGGTGGCGTGGAGGTGGTCCAGGCCGTCGATCCGGGGTTGATCGCGTTGGCCGAGCTGCTCAAACCCTTCGCCGGGCACCCATTGACGGACCGTGACGCGGCCGTGCTGTCCACCGAACTGAAAGTCTACAAAGCCGGCTTGCCAGACCGGGTCCGGCGCCTGCGTGCGGCGTTGCAACATACCGCTCCCGTAGCCGATGACCTGCTGGACTTTCACACCGCGTATGAACTGCTCTACCGCTTTGTCGACGAGCTGCACAGCTACGCCCAGACGCATGCGTCCCTCGCCGATCACAACCATGTGCGAGAGCAATGGAACGAACCGTTTCAACCTCGGACCAACTGGCTGGCGACCCTTGCGGCCGGGTTGCGCGCCGCGGTGGTGTTACTGGTGCTCAGTACGTTGTGGATTGCCACCAGTTGGCCCAGCGGCGCGGCCATGACCCTGGTGTCGGCGCTGACCGTAGGCCTGTCGGCGTTCTCTGCCAACCCCAGGCGCATGTCGTTTCAAATCGCCTGCGGTACGCTACTGGCAGCGGTGATTGGCATTTTCGAAGTGTTTTTCGTGTACCCGATGATCGACGGTTTTCCGTTGCTGTGCGTGGTCATGGCGCCGGTGATCGTACTGGGTTCGTTCTGGCTGGCGAGGCCGCAATTGGCCGGCTATGGCCTGGGCATGCTGGTGTTTTTCGGCACCAGCTCAGTGCCTGCCAACCTGACGCTGTACAACCCCTACGGGCTGATCAATGACTATCTCGCCATGGTGTTTGGCATGTTGGTGTGCGCCGCGGCGGGGGCGATTATCCTGCCACCCAACAGCCCTTGGCTGTGGCGCCGGCTGGAACAGGATCTGCGCCGCCAGGTGGTGGTTGCCATCAGCGCGCCGTTGCCGGCGCTGGGCTCCGGTTTCGAAAGCGGCACCCGCGACCTGCTCAACCAGGCCTATAACTTTGCGGCGGGCAGGGCATCGGTGCAGCATCGCCTGCTGCGCTGGACGTTCGTGGTACTGGACGTGGGGCACGCGATCATCGAGTTGCGCCGCGAGCAGGCCCGGTTGCCGGCGCAGGCCTGTTACGCCGAGAGCATGCCCTGGCGCCTCGCCATCCGGGCAATGGGTCGCGCACTGGTGCGGTTGTTCGTCAAGCCTGGGCCCGGTTATTTGCAGCGCGCGCTGGAGGCTGTCGAGCACGCCATTGAGTGCGTGCAACAGACCGATGAGCCATTCGCCGGGAACTTTGAGACTTCAGCCCTGAGACGGGTGGAAAGCTACCTGCACTTCATCCGCACCTCGCTGCTCGACCCGCAATCGCCGCTGGTCCACTACAACCAGCGGGGAGAAAAAGTGGCGCAATCGAGCGACTAGTTGGCGGGCCGGAAGGAGTCTGGGTGAGCATCAATCTCCATACTCGAGGGGCATGATCTTTCAGGAGTGGCCCATGTACGCCGGTCTTTGCAATCACGCCTGGGTCGCCTCGATCATCGATGGCATTCGTGAACAACGTAGCGCGATCCGCGACCACCTGGAGGCCCAGTACCTGCTGGAAGTCGAAACCGCCCGACTCGCTGCGCGCCGTCGCACCCTGGAGGATATCCGCCGGTTGTGGCACGCCCTGGCGCGGCGTGGCGAATATAACCTCGGGGATCAACTCGACGATTTCGTCGACCGCGACCAGGCCTTGCACGGTGCGGTGGCCGTGGCTTCCCACAACGTGGTCTTGCAGTCGATGTACCGCGCATTCAGCTCTTCGTTCCACAGCCAGTATCTGGCGATTTTTGCCGACAACGAGTTGTATGAGCCGGGGCTTGAAGCCCATGCGCAAGTCGTCCAGGCGATTATCTTTGGCGATGAAGACGCGGCAGTCGAGGCGGTACGCGCGATGTTCGATCCCATGCTGGAAAAGCTCCGCTGGCTGTCGGAGCGAGACGGCACTGCAGCGTGAGTCGTTGTACTCGCAGTTGACTTAAGACCCTCGTGGAAAGCCCGTTCCAGACGCCTGCGCGTCGTCCTCATTGTTACAAAAACTGGAAAAGTGAATGCCCGTTTTGGCGGCTGTTTTCACAACCGCCAGGCCTATATCGTGCGCGCCTCCCGTCGAATGAAAACACTGCAACACACAATAAAAAACGGCTGCCATCACTGGGTCGACGGGACAGTCGTGTTCACTGTTCGGAGCCTTCATGAACCACAAGACTTACCTGGCCCTGGCCGTTTCTTTCGGCGTTGTACAGCAGGCGGCTGCATCGGGTTTTATCGACGACAGTAAAGCGACCCTGGACCTGCGCAACTTCTATCTCAACCAGGACACGCGCAATGCCAAGGGGGCCTCGGACCGGGAATGGGGCCAGGCCTTCATGTTCAATTATCAGTCCGGTTTCACCGAGGGGGTGGTGGGCCTGGGGTTGGATCTGCAAGAGCTGTACGGCGTACGGCTGGATGCGTCAGGGCGTGCCGGCAAGGTGGGGGAGGACAACACACCCGGTAGCGTCTTCCCGCTGTCTGATGGCAAGGCTGCCAATGATTTCAGCAAGACCGGGGTCACCGGCAAAGTGCGCATCTCCCAGACCCAACTGAAAGTGGGCACGCTGATGCCCCGGGTGCCGGTACTGATGTATGAAGACGGCCGGTTGTTGCCCCAGACTTTTCGTGGCTACCAGGTGGACTCCAAGGACCTGAAAGACTTCAACCTCGTCGCCGGCAAAATCGAGCAGGTGCTTGACCGTAACTCCAGCAACGGCTAGGGCTTGTCCATCGCTGGCGCAAACGATCCGGTCAAGGGCACGTCCAGCAATCAGTTTTACTACGGTGGTGTGGATTACGCCGTAAGCAAGCAGATGCAGTTGCAGTATTACTACGCGAATCTTGAAAACTTTTACCAGCAACACTTCTTCGGCCTGGTGCACAACTGGCAGTTGCCGGTGGGCCAGTTCAAGAGTGACCTGCGCTACTTCCACAGTACCTCGGACGGTAAGAACTCCAGTGCGGCGGGGCGTGCCGAGGGCTACGTCAGCTCGGGTTACTACGGGCCGGGCGTCAACAATGGCAAGGTCGACAATAACCTGTGGAGTGCCTTGTTTACTTATTCGCTGCAAGGCCATTCGGTGAGCCTGGGGTATCAGAAAACCACGGGCGAAAGTGACTTCCCCCATATCAACCAGGGGCAGGGCCGCTCGGTGTATTTGATCACCAACTCCCAGTCGTTGAAGTTCGTCAACGCCGGGGAACAGGCCACGGTGGCCAGCTATGCCTATGATTTTGCGAACCTGGGCGTGGCGGGGCTGAAGACCAGCGTCACCTACATACATGGCAGCCACATCCGCACGGCAGGTCGTGACAATACCGAGTGGGAGCGGGACGTGCGGGTTGACTATGTGATTCCTGCCGGCACCTTCAAGGGGATTGGGTTCATGTGGCGTGGTGCGGTGCTGCGGGGTAATGACAGCGCTGACAAAGACGAAGCCCGGTTGATGGTCAGCTACAGCATTCCCTTGCTGTAGGCCGGCTCAACGCTGGGCGAAATACCTGGCCGGGCTGCAACCGAACACCGAGCGGAACACGGCGATAAAGCTGCTGGAGCTTTCGTAGCCAATCGCGGCGGCGGTGCTGCTGACGCTTTCCCCCGCCGCGAGGTTTTCCAGGGCCACCATCATCCGCAAGCGTTGGCGCCAGGCGCCGAAGCCCATGCGGGTCTGGGCAGCAAACAGCCGCTCCAGGGTGCGTGCACTGGCGCCTACCTCGAAGGCGATTTCCTTGAGCGGCCGAGTGTCGTTGGGGTTTTGCTTGATCAGGTTGGCGGCGCGCACCGCGCGTTTATCCGAGGGTTCAGGCAGGTAAAAGGCGTCTTGCTCAAGCAATGCCAGGTGGTCCAGCAGCACGGTGCCCAGGCGGCTTTCGCGGCTGTGCTCGGGGTACTCGCCTGGCAGTTGCGCGCAGGCCAGGATCAGCTCGCGCACCAGCGTCCCGACATTTAACACTGCGCAGCGGGCCCACGGTGGAATGCTGGCCGCGCCCTGACGCACATATACGGTACGCATCGACACCTGACGCGAATGCTTGAAGGTGTGGCTGACACCTGGCGGAATCCAGAGCGCCCGCTGCGGTGGCAGAACCCAGATGCCTTCGGCCGTCAGTACCGTCATCGAACCTTTGATGGCGTACATGATTTGCGCGTGTTCCGGGTGAACGTGAGGTTCACGCAAGCCGGGCAAATACTCCCGGACCAAACCTTGCACGGGGGCCGCGCCAAACTTAATCGATGGGTGTTCAAGCATGGCGCGATCCCGATATTTTCTAGATAAGGAGGGATTTTGTGCCAGATCAAAAGGGCTGTAAAGCCGCAGTTTGGCCTACCGAAAAACCGTCGGATTGGCTAGGGCGCTTGGGTTTGCGGTTGGGTACTGTCGATGCTTTTGGCGTGCGCCCTTCAAGGAAACCTCACCGATGTCCATCGGAAAAAACTTCGCCGGCGTCATCGCCTTCATGAAAGTCGCGGCCAGCGAAAGCTTCAGCGAGGCAGCACGCGACCTGGGCATTTCAGTGCCTTCGGTGAGTCGCAGCATTACCCGCCTGGAAACCCAACTGGCGATCAAGCTGCTGGAACGCACGACCCACAGCGTAGCGGTCACGCAGGAAGGGCGCCGGTTTTTTCAAGAGTGCCTGCCCAGTGTCGAGCATCTGTTGCGCACGACCGAAGCGCTGAAACACGCTACCCAGTCGCCGTCCGGCGTAGTGCGCGTAAGCTCTACCGTGGGTTTTGGGCGCAAGTGCATTGCGCCGCTGTTGCCTGGGTTCTGTAAGTCCCACCCGGACATCACCCTCGAATTTGATCTGAATGATCGCCATGTGGATTTCGCCGAAGGTCGCGTGGATGTCGCGATTCGCAACGGGCGGCTGGAGGACGCCGATGTGATCGCCAGGCAACTGGCGCCGATGAGTTTCGTCACCTGCGCCGCGCCTGAGTACCTGCACTCAGCCGGCTACCCGCAGACCCTGGAAGACCTTGCGGCGCACAAGACTATCGCCTTTCGCCTGGCGCAGTCGGGCAAGCCGCATGTGTGGGAGTTTGAAGTCGACGGGCAGTTCATACGGCTGCCGTTGCCTTACAGCCAGTTGTTCAATGACCCGGAGCTAGTGGCGCTCGCGGCCGTAGCCGGCGGTGGTGTGGCACAGCTGGCCGGCTATCAGGCGCAGCACTGGATCGCGCAACAGCGTTTGATCGTTTTGCTGCCGGGTTATGCGGCGCAGGCGCGGGGCAGGGGGCATTACATCTGCTATCGGCAGCGCGACAAGATACCGCTGCGAGTCAAGCTGTTCGTCGACTACATGGTGCAAGCCTTCCAGGCATGACCATTGGGTAAAAGGCTTTTGCCTGGGTGCCTAATTGTCGCGGGTGGCGATGGCTGGGCACTATCCGGGTGATATTTATCACCGGGAAATCAATATGTTAAGCAAAGCTATCAAACCCTGGCTGGAATGGCTGTGGCTGCTGCCGTTCGCCGCGGCGCTGTATTATCCGTGGGCGCTGGCGTGGAGTAACCAGGCGCATGTGGCAGGCGCCGGCACCCCGGTCGTCCTGGCGCTGATCCTGAGTGCCTATGCGGTGCCGCTGTTGGCGTTTGCCTGTGTGTATGTCACCGGTGTTCAACCGGTCATGAGCGCACGCCTGGTCCTGGCGCGACGCTTGTCGTGCCTGGCGGTGGCTGCGCCTCCTGCGTACACGCTTATGGGCGTCTTGCTGTACCTGATGAAAATCGAGGGCCACGACATCGCGGTATGGAGCGGGCTGTGGCTGGCGCTGGCGGGCTTTTTTGCGATGGTGTCGTCAACGGGCCCGAGCATCAGCTTGGTGACCTTGGACAAGACCTATATCAAGCTGCGTGTCGCCCACGGCATCGCCTCGGTGGCGATCCTGTTGGTGTTTCTCGCGCCGCACCTGTTCAACCACCTCCTGGGTGTACTGGGTACCGATGTGCATAAGTCGGTGATGGACGTGCTGCGACGGGTGTATCGCAATGGCTGGCTGGAGCCGGTGATCATTGTCACGTTTTTCTTTCAGATTCTCAGCGGGCTGGTGTTGATTCGCCCGAAGACCGTCACGCGTGCCGACCTGCTGGACGCGTTACAAACCGCCTCCGGCGCCTATCTCTCGCTGTTTATCGCGTCCCATATCAACTCGGTGTTTACCCTGGCGCGTTACTTCGGCACCGACACCGATTACGCCTGGGCCGTGGCCGAGCCCGTAGGGTTATTGGCGGATCCATGGAGCATTCGGCTGCTGCCGCATTACTCGCTGGCGGTGTTCCTGCTGATTGGGCATCTGGGTTGTGGTTTGCGAGGTGTATTGCGTAATCACAATGTCAGCGAGTCACGCAGTTCGCTGTTGACCTGGCTGGTGATCGGCATGGGCGCCATAGTCACGATCATCATTACCAGCGGCATGCTGGGGGTCAGGGTTTAGGCTGTTTACGGCACCGTAAAAAGTATTGGCTTGTGTAATTCAAAGCGCTCAACGTATTATCCAAGATCTCTCTTGGTTATATGATTGGTGGGCATTGCGCCACTACACCGGAATCTGTCCTTCCTGCAATGGGCTTGAGTACGGCGTGAGGCTTAGGCTGCGATGGACTGCGCAGCGGTCGTGAATCCTGAACCGTTGGTGTATCCGGGACACTGCGGCGCTGGAATTGCGGTTGCTGCGCAGCCCATCGCAGCCTCTTTCTTACAGGCGGCGGGGCTGGATGCTGTAGGCGCAGCGCCGGTCCCCGGAAATCAAATGCTCGCGCCGCTCCACCACATTCTCATCGCCCAGGGCTGCCTGGAAGATCTGCAGTTCCGAGCGGCAGAACCCCTGGCATTTACGGGCGGCGACGCAGATCGGGCAGTGGTTCTCCACCAGCAGCCAGCCATCGTCCAGCGGCTCCATCTGCGCCATGTACCCGGCGCGTTCGCGAATCTGTACCAGGATCTCGACTTTCTCCCGCAAGGTCGACGCGGCGGAGCAGGCCTGGGTGTATTCGTGCCTGGCCGTCGTTTCCATGCTGGCGATGACTTTTTCCACGCCTTCGCTGCCAAAAATTCCTTCAATGGACTCGATCAGGTGCAACGTCAGTACGCTGTGGGAATCGGGGAATTTGCTTTGGGCGGTTTCGGTCAATGTCCACTTCAACGAGGGCCGGCCGGCACCCGAGATGGGGGCCGATACACCGACGATCAACTGCGCGACCTGCAACTTCTGGATTTGCTGGCGGGCGGCTTCGGAGGTGATTTCCAGCAGTGCAGCCAGGTCCGTGGTTTTCAGCGGACCACGGGTCTTGAGCAGGAACAGGATGCGGTCCCCGGTGGATGCCTGGCTGTCGTCGGTGGGTGTGGCGTTCATAGATCGGGAATAACCATGGAAGTGACCGGCTCATTTGACCACAGCACGCATGTTGAGGCACCCCTTGATGCGCCTGAAGGTACGGTTCCAGTTGATTTGTATCGAAAGCATTCTGCTGGCCCATTCCGGATTGTCCCCTCGCTACCATCGACCGCCTGCCCAACCCACGAGGGAAAAGGAATGAGTGAGACCCCCGATAGCCTGAACACACCACCCGAGGGATACAGCGACTGGCTGACTGATCTCAAGAGTCGAATCCACTGCGCCCAGCAACGTGCCACCCTGGCGGTAAACCGCGAGTTGGTGTTGCTGTATTGGCAAATCGGCCAGGATATTCTGACCCGGCAGGCACGGCAGGGCTGGGGGACCAAGGTGATTGAGCGGCTGGCGCAGGATTTGCGTTCAGCGTTTCCGGAGATGAAAGGTTTTTCGCCGCGTAACCTGAAGTACATGCGTGCATTTGCGGAGGCGTGGCCGGATTCCGAATTTGTGCAACAGGCTGCTGCACAATTGCCTTGGGGCCATAATCTGGTGTTGCTGGACAGGTTGCCCGGCCCCGAAACCCGTCGCTGGTACATTGCACAGGCCATCGAACACAACTGGTCGCGCAACATCCTGGTGATGCAAATCGAAGGTCGCCTGCTGGAACGCAGCGGCAACGCGGTCAGCAACTTTGACGGACTGCTGCCCAAGGCGCAATCCGACCTGGCTCGCGAATCACTTAAAGATCCTTACCGTTTCGACTTCCTGGGCCTGTCCCTTGACGCGCAGGAGCGTGAAATCGAAAACGCCCTGGTCAAACATGTCACCGATTTTCTGCTGGAGCTGGGCGCCGGTTTTGCCTTCGTGGGACGGCAAGTATTGCTGGACGTAGGGGGCGAGGAGTTTTTCGTCGACCTGCTGTTTTATCACCTCAAGCTGAGGTGCTACGTGGTCATCGAACTCAAGGCCGGCAAATTCAAACCCGACCATCTGGGGCAGCTGGGCTTTTACCTCGCGGCGGTAGATGCCCAGCTCAAGCACCCACAGGACAGCCCCACCATCGGCCTGCTGCTGTGCAAGAGCAAGAACGAAGTAGTGGCCGAATACGCCCTGCGTGACAGCTCGCGCCCCATTGGTGTTGCCGAGTATCAACTGGTGGAATCATTGCCTGCAGAGCTGCAAACCAGCTTGCCGAGCATCGAACAGATTGAGCGTGAGCTGGCAAGTGATCGCCCTTCCATGGCGAGTGCTTTGTAGGACAGTGCCGACAGACTGGACATTGGCAATCGCGTCGGCACAATAAGCGCCTTGAAAGGAACTCACCCTAGGAAAGCCATGGCCCGCCGTATTCATTCTGCCTATCCAATGTTGTTGCTCACTGGCGTGCTGATGGGTGCGTGGATGCCTGCCAGTGGCGCGTCCTTCGATTGTAAAAAGGCCTCCACCACGGTGGAAAAGTCCATTTGCGCCAGCCCTGAATTAAGCGAACTCGACACTACGCTGGGCCTGTACTACAGCCAGGCAATGGCCAAACTGGCACCCGACCAGCGCGACGAATTGCGCCGTGGCCAGCGCACGTGGTTGCAGACTCGCAACGCGTGTGCCGGTACCCCGGAACAATTGCCCGGCTGCCTGCAATCCCAACTGAGCCAGAGAGTGGTCGAGGTGGGAACCATCACCCACAAAGACACCGCAGCCCTTGACGCAATCATTGCCAGTATTCCGTACCATCCGGCCCAGGCAGTTGAAGGGCTTCGGCGCTACCCGATGAACGATCTGGCCGCCGCCTGGCTGGTCTACCTGCAGCGTTTTGAACCTGACAGTGGCGTGACGGAGAATGAGGCCGAGGAGAATCGCAAGCAGGTTCTCATAGCACTCAAGGAAGACAGTTTTCCCTGGTCGATCTGGCAGGACCTGCAGAATGATCCTGCTGTCAGCCGTGACCGGGTGATGTTGACCTTGCTGCGCATGATGATCGAGCGCCAACAGTATGAGATGTACGCCGACCAACGCCCGTATGTGCACTGTTTCGTTTTCAGCCGGCAGGGTGAGGTCGCGTATGAGTCGTTCGGGTCGTTGTACGGCTCCACCCGCGACAGCTTTGCGCCGATTTGTGCCCCTCAGGGTGATCTGTTTGCACAGCCGGCCTGGAAGCGGCTGGACGATTCGTTTACCGAGCCTTTGTCCACTGCATCGCAGAACGAAGGCACCATCCGCTTTGCCAGCTACGCCGACTGGAACACGCTTTCCCTCAAGGCCACCGCGTCGCCTCGGCTGTTTCTCCAGCCAGGCACCGCAGCGCAGGCCCAGGACCCGGAATCAGCCCTGCGCAACTGGGGCGCGGATAAACAGTGGCCTGCCAGGCAACGCCAGCAAGCGCTGGCCGCCATTGAGCCCGCACGGCAAGCGACGAGTGACTGGCTGCAACGCGAGCGCGGCTTCTCTGCTGCTGATGCCAGGCAAGCAGCCCGGGAAATCGTTCGGCAGTGGATGAACCTGCGCCTGGACTTTATCGGCGGCCCCAGCGAGAACTAATCGGTCAACTGCCCGATTCTGGCACGGCCTTTTTGCCGGTCTTGGTACCGGGATGCTGGGTCGAGTTGCCTTTATGGCGCGTGCTCTTCACGGTTTTAGACGGTGCAGGTGCTTTCGTTTCAGCGTCCTTGTTGCCACTGCTGTCAGCCCCGGACGGGCTGCTGGGATAGGTGCCTGGCGGCAGTGCCGAGCCTGGCACGCTGTTGCCGCTCAAGGCAGGCGTCTCGGGTGCGGTGTTGTCGCCGAAGGCCGCGTAGGCGGGTGCATACAGTACGAGCGCCAGGCTGGCGACAAGTACGATCCTTTGGGAAATGCTGGTCTTCATGACTCAATCCCTCTTGGCGATGGGGACCGAAGCCCGGAGCACATCCAGGCTTCGGCGACGCCTCAATCAAGACTTCTTGGAGCCTGGGGCGTGGCTATGAGCCCCGCCTTTTTTGCCCGCTTCAGAAGCCTTCTCGCGGTCATTGGCGAAGTTGCCGCCTGAACCCTGGCCGCCGCTTTTACGGTTTGGGTCTTTCTGGTCTTTGTGACCAGCACCTGGGGTAGTTTTTCCACTATTAGCCATTTTGAAAACCCTCAATGATGAGCGAATCAATGGTGTTGCCTAATTGGGAATCCTCCAGCCAATTCAAAGTTTGAAATAGTTTCCAGGCATGCGACGAATGGACATCAAGCCGCCATTGGCTTCGCGCCGGGTGCTTTCTTGTGCGCGGCTTTCATCGCTTCCATCTCCGCGCCCAGCTCTTCCAGCAAGGCCTTGCCCAACAGCTTCCTGGCCTGTGGGAACATCTCGCTTTCCTCTTCCTCGATATGGTGCTCCAACAGTTCCTTGACGACTTTCACCCGGCCGGAAAACTCGGTGGTGGAGGGCGAAGTCTGCTTCAGGTCCGGAAGGACGAGGGAGTCGACAGTGCGATGTTCTTCCTTGGCCTCGTGGTACATGATTTCCTGATCCTTGCCGCCGGCCTTGCGAAAAGCCGGGTAGAGGATTTCTTCCTCAAGGCGGGTGTGGAGGCTGATTTCCATTTCCAGCTTGGCCAGGAGCTCAGTGCGCTTCTTTACGCCGCGCTCGGTCGATTCACTGAGTTGGTTCAGGATGGCTTTGACGCGTTCGTGGTCGGCCTTGAGAAGATCAATGGCATTCATGGGTGACACCTCACGGGTAGCGAAAGGGCGGGTCGAATTGCCCGCCTGTGCAGACCTCTACAGCATGAGTTGTACCAAGTTGAACAAAATATTTATCTGCTTATAAAACAATAGGTTATGTGTGATAAAAAGCGGCTCTGGTCGTGCAGGTTGCACGGTCGAGTGGTGGCTTGCATGCATTAAACAATGCCTAGCCGCCGCTGACTTTCCAGTGCTTGATGTCGTCGGCAAACACGATCTGCTCGACCTCATGGGCAATCCCGTAGGCCAGTGACTCGTGGGCGGCGATGACTTTTTCCTCGGCCGAGAGGCACTTGAAAATATCCAGGTGGGTTTCGGCGCTGGCGGTTTCCAGTTCGTAGATTTTCACGTAGCGCGCCAGGTCGTTGTCCAGGCTCGACAGGTATTCCCGCAGGCGCTGGTGGTCTACCGAGTTCTGGTTGAAGTACCAGTTCATCGGATGAATCAGGAAGCGCGAGTGTGGCGTGGTGATCCGGCGGTTTGCCGCCAGGAACATGATGATGCCCATGGACTCGATATTGCCCGCATTGATCGCACACAACGGCACCGGCAGGGACTTGAGGAAGGTGTAGAGGGTAAAACCGAAATTGGTGCTGCCGCCGGTGGTCGACAGGTTCAACAGCAACGAACTGGCGCCTTGATCGATCGCGTCCAGGCAGCAATCACGAAAGCGCTCGGTAGTGCCCTGATCGATCTGGCAGTGAAAGTGGATGATGTGCTCGGTCATCCCGGGCCTCCAAGGGGTAAAAGGTAGTGTCCGTTTGAGTCTAGAAGGTTACGGCCCGTGTGCCGCAACCGTTGGGCGAGAGCCATCCGTTGCAATTTTAATGAACCCTCGGGCGCGTTGCTTGACCTAACGCATACGACCTCAGGAGGATGAATCATGCAAATCGAATATGTCTGGATTGGCTTGGCGGTGATTCTGGTGCTGCTGGAACTGTGGGCGATCAACAGCGTTCTGCGCAGTGGCAGTGGCTGGGAGACCAAGGGTTTATGGCTGGTGGTACTGATCTTCATGCCGCTGTTGGGGCTGATCCTCTGGGCGCTGTTTGGACCCAAGGGTGTGAACCGGGCGACACATGCCACTGAGCATGGCAAAGGCTAAGACAGAATCGAAAAAAAACAGGCGCCCGAGGGCGCCTGTTTGCATTGGCGGGCGTCAGGCCGCCAGTGTCTTGGCAATGGCCTCATTGAACGCCGGCAAATCGTCGGGCGTGCGCGAGGTTATCAGGGTCCAGCCATTGGCCGGGCATTCCTTCACCTGCGTATCCACCCAGTTTGCTGCGCCGGCATTGACCAGGTCAGTGCGCACGCTTTTGTAGGAGGTGAGGGTCTTGCCGCCGATCACGCCGGCATCAATCAGGGCCCAAGGGCCATGGCAGATGGCGGCTACGGTTTTCCCGGCCTTGACGAAGTCGTTGATCAGCCGCAGTGCATCGGCGTCCTGGCGCAGGGTGTCGGCATTGACGGTGCCCCCGGGGATGACCAGTGCATCGAAGTCACTGCCGTGCAGGTCCGAGAGCTTGGCGTCGGACTCTACCGTCCTGTCTTTCTCGGTGTCCTTGAGAAAGGTCTGGGTGCTGCCACCTTTGCTGGAACCGTGGGTCACCGTGGCGCCGAAACCACGCAGGGCTTCCAGCGGCTTGAGCAACTCGTCGCGCTCGATACCGGTGTTGGAGGTGATGATCAGAATCTTCTTGCCGTGCAGTTGCGAACTCATGGTCGAGTGTCTCCTGAGTGGGTCAATGATTAATTGGCGTGCTGGGACTGCAACTCCTTGGCCATCTTCAGATGGGTTTCGAGAGTCGGCAGGGTCTTCTCGGCAAAAGCCTTCAGTTCGGCGTTATCCGAGGAGGCGGCTTCTTTTTTGAACAGGGCCACGGTGTCTTCGTGGGCCTTTACCTGGTTGTCGGCGTAAGCCTTGTCAAAGGACTCTTCACGGATTTCCAGGATCATTTTCTTGGCCTTGTCGGTGAGGCTGGCATCGTCGGGCACCTTGATGTCGAGCTTCGTCGCCAGGGCCGTCAGCTCCTGGTTGGCCTTGGTGTGGTCGGTGATCATGTGCTGGGCAAACGCCTTGATATCAGCGGCACCGCTCTTTTCCAGCGCCAGTTTGCCGGCTTCTACTTCGGTGATGCCGCCCTGGGCTGCGGCGTCAACGAAGTCATTGGAAGTGGCGGCCATGGCCACACCCATCGAGCCCGCGGCCAGCGCGAAGGTCAGTCCCATTTGTTTCATCAGCAAGTGCTTCATGATGCTTCTCCTGAAGAGTGGCGCGATGCCGTTACCTGACTGTTGAGGGGGGGCCAGCGCAAAAGGTTTAAATTAATTTGCCCTATTTTTCGGTGCATGCACCCGAGGCAATTTCCTTGAACTATCGAAAAACCTTGGGCTCTGCTGCATAACGGCTCCGCGCTGGAGCCTGACCTTTTAACCGCAGGAGAATCCCCATGGGCACTGAAAAAACCGCCGACAAAACCCCTGATGCGATCAGCTCTGAACAGGCGCAAAAAGGTCGCCAGGCTGCCGATCAGGGCAGTTCTTTACAGCGTCCCAATCCCAAGACAGAAACCGTCGATAAGGTGATCACGCCGACGTCCATCAAGGACACACAACGGCAAACCGAGCAGATCAACGAGCAAGCCGCCAAGGCCGAGCGCAAGCTGGGTCAGTGAAGAACGGAGGCAGTCATGGGGCGATCCATCAGCGCCGGGGAACTGGGTATTGAGCTCAAGCCCGGTGATGACAACGCACTGTTCAAGTGGTTTGTCGCCAGCTTCCTGATGGGCAAGCGCATTCAGGCGCAGATCGCGGCGCAGGCCTATCAGGTGATTGTGGTGAAGCATGGCCGGGACACCCCGCGCAAACTGCAACACTGCACCTCTCGCGAACTGGTGGCCATGCTCGGTGAGGCGCATTACGTGCGTTACGACGAAAGCACCGCGCAACGCCTGCTCGACCTCAGCAGCAAGTTGAATGCGGAGTACGCGGGCAGGATCAGCCATATCCACGATGCCAGTGCCGACCGTGGGGAGTTTGAAAAACGCTTGAATGCGTTCGAGGGCGTCGGGCCGAAGACGGTGGAGATTTTCATGAGGGATGCGGCGTCGGTGTTGTTCTGATGCCGATTTTTCTCGGTTGTGCCGGTTGGATCCTGCCTCGTGAGCAATGGCCAAGATTTCCCCGGCAGGGCACTCATCTGCAACGTTATGCCGCGTGCTTGAATGCGGTTGAAATCAACAGCTCCTTCTACCGCCCCCATCGCCCGCAGACCTACGAACGATGGGCGCAGTCAGTGCCGTCGGGCTTTGGTTTTTCGGTCAAGCTGCCACGGCACATCACCCATGAATTACGTCTGCGTGACTGCGATACGGCATTGGATGAGTTCCTTGCACAGTGCCTGCAATTGGGCGACCGCCTGGGCTGCCTGCTGGTGCAATTGCCGCCTTCTTTAAGCTACGACCCGATCATTGCCGGCGGCTTTTTCACAGCCTTGCGTCAACGCTTCGCTGGCCCTGTGGTGCTTGAGCCGCGGCACGCCAGCTGGGTGCAGGCCGACAGGCTTTTGCAGGATTACCAGATAGGACGGGTCGCCGCCGACCCGCCGGTGATCGCTGATGGGGATGCACCGAAAGGCTGGCAAGGTGTGCGCTATTGGCGCCTGCATGGTTCGCCGCGTATCTATCACAGCGCTTACGAAACCGAGCGTTTGTGCGCGCTGGCCGAGGTATTGAGAGCCTCCCTGGAGGAGGGCATTCCGACTTGGTGTATTTTCGATAATACGGCCAGCGGTCATGCGCTGGTCGATGCGCTTGCCCTTCAAGCGACGCTCGCCCCTCAGGCATCCACTTGCATCACCTCCAGCCCCAGGCATTCATAAGCCTCGACGCTGCCCGGCGGCACGTGCCACTCGGTAATCAGGGTATGAATGCGGCTGCACGGTGCCACTACGAATGGCTCCACGGCGCCCAGCTTGTCGGCCAGGGTGACGGCCACCACGTGGGAGGCGCTGTCGAGCATAGCCTGTTTTACCGCCACTTCCTCGAAGTGCAACGAGCTGATACCGACCTGTGGATGCAGTGCGCACACACCCGTGAACAGCAGGTCGGCCTTGATGCCCTGGATCAGCCGCAATGCTTCATGCCCGCTGGCGGCCATGGTCACCGGGTTGAGTTGGCCACCGGCAAGGATCACCGTCACATTGGGATGTTCGGACAACGCGATGGCAATCATCGGTGAGTGCGTGACGGCGGTCAGCTTGATGGAATGCGGTAGTGACTGGGCGATTTGCAGGGTGGTAGTACCGGAGTCGAACAGCACGATCTGGCCGTCCTCCACGC
This sequence comes from Pseudomonas sp. W2I6, assembly GCF_030815935.1. Taxonomy (NCBI): domain Bacteria; kingdom Pseudomonadati; phylum Pseudomonadota; class Gammaproteobacteria; order Pseudomonadales; family Pseudomonadaceae; genus Pseudomonas; species Pseudomonas sp. W2I6. The sequence goes on from NZ_JAUSXJ010000001.1 coordinate 2,093,741, forward strand.
GATCGGCGGCGAGTTGTGCCAGGTGGCGTTTGGTCGCGGTGGTTTCGCCAAACCGGGTGAAGAAATCCTTGCCGGTGTCCTTGGGCCGTGGCAGCGCACCTCCATGCACGCGTTGCAGCAGACCGGCGGAGGCGAGTTCGCCAAGGTCGCGGCGAATGGTGTCCTGGGAAACGGCGAAATGCTCCACCAACTCCGAGGCAGTGACTTTACCGTCGCGCTCCAGCAGCAACAGGATTTTCTGTTTGCGCAGGGAGGGCAGGTCGATGGCAGCATGGCTGTTATGCATGTTTTTGCTCGTTGATGCGTGTTTATGCGAGATTAATCAGCATTAGGCGCAAACGCAATGGGTTGGGGTGTCGGTGATGCCCTGCCGAGTGAGCTGAGCACCATGGAAAAACCACACCCGGTCCGGTACCAAATCCCATGGTTTCGATTCGCGAGGTGATGCAGGAGATTTTGCTGCCGCCAAGCTTTCCAACAGGGCATTACTGAGCAAAAAAATCGTAAAAAAGTAAAAAGAGTTGTCCACGAAAACCGTGGGTATCTCTGTGGATAACTTCGCTTGAGCCCGGCGGGTATGGCGATTTAACCTGCGGTTAATATTTGATCAGTCACTGTTTATGGCCAGCATGGGCAGGCTTTGCGCCTTGACAGGCACCGGCGAAACCGGTGCCGAAATGCAGATTTACGAGTCGTTTGGGCGCCCGGTGGAGGGCCCGGCAACCTGAGTGGCGCGCTTCGATTGCATCAGGCTGTCCAACGCCTGGCGATAACTGCTGCCGGCCAGTCGCATGCTGTCGTTATGAGTGGCACCGGGTACCAGCAACAGGTGTTTCGGCTGTTGGGCGGCGTCAAACAGTTGCTGGCTGAAGCGCGGTGGCACGAAGGCATCGGCGAGCCCGTGAACCACCAGCAGCGGCATGTGGATATCAGCGATCTTGTCAATGGAATCGAACTTCTGCGACAGCAGCCAGCGCACCGGCAATGACGTATTGGCTACCGCCGTGGCCACATCTGCCAGGGAGGTAAAGGTGGACTCGATGACCAGTCCGCGCACTGGCGGCGGCACATGATCATCCGCTGCTTGCTTGCCCAGTTCCGCCGCGAGGTCGATGGCCACCGCGCCACCCAGGGAGTGCCCGTAGATGAGGCGCTTGGCGGGGTCGGGTTGCAGCACCTGGAAGCGTTCCCAGGCAATGCGCGCGTCTTCGTACACGCTGGTTTCCGACGGCAGGTCGCCTCGACTCTGGCCGAAGCCGCGGTAGTCGATGGCCAGTACGGAAAAGCCCAGGGCCCGCAGCTGTTCGATGCGAAACAGTTGGCCAGTGAGGTTCCAGCGCACGCCGTGCAGGTAGAGAATTGCCGGCGCGTCCTTCTGTGCCGCTGGCCACCACCAGCCATGAATATTCTGCCCTGCCTTGAAACTCGCGGGTTTCAGGTCGAATTCCTGCACATCACGCGGCAACCCGCTGTACCAGCTGGCAGTGCCCGGCTCCACGCGAAACAGCAACTCGCGTTCCTTGTGTTGCAGCACGGCGCAACCCACGGGCAGGCCGATGATCAGGGCGGCCATGCACAGCAGGGGAAACCAGCGCAGGCCGAGACGGGACAGAAAACGTGAAGACATGAAGGTTCCAGGACACAGGCGAAGCACGGGTTTTAACAGATGCCCTGGCCGCGCAGGAAATATTCAGACGGTCGTCACCGGACATTGCTTGCAAAGTATTACATCGCCTCGTCCAGCAGAGAAAAGAAGTGCCCGGCCAAGGGGGAAGAATTGCTGGTGTTCCAGTTTAGGTAGAGCCCGATGCTGGAGGACGCGGCGGTGAGGGGCACAAACGCCACTTTGTCACGGGGCATCGAACGGGCAATGGACTGCGGCACCAGCGCCACACCAAACCCGCACGCCACCAGGCCAATCAGGGTGGGTAATTGATCGGCTTCCTGGACCACCCTTGGAGAGAAGCCCGCGGCCTCGCATAAAGCGATCAACTGGTGGTGATAGCCACTGCCCAATGCCTGGGGCGTGAACACAAAATCGGCGCCGGCAAAGTCCTTCAGCTCGATAGCGGCGTCATCCGCATTCGGATGGTCTGCGGGCAGCGCCAGCAGGATCGGTTCATCCAGCAGCAGCCGGGATTCGATGTTATCTGCCTGGCCTGGCAGGTAGCGCAAAAAAGCGATATCGGTATCACCACTCAACAAGGCCTTGGCCTGGTTGGCAGAGGGCATTTCCTTGATCACCAACTGAACCCTGGGGAACGCCAGGCGAAACTGCCTGAGGGTATCCAGCAACCACGGATAGCCGGTGATCGACACCGAGGTGATGGTGAGTGTGCCGGCGGTTCCCTGGGACACCTGCCGGGCTTGCTCAATGCCTTGCTGCAATTGCCCGAGGACGGTGTAGGCCGTCTGAAGAAACGCCGCCCCGGCTGGCAGCAGCTTCACGCCACGACGGTCACGCTGCAGCAGGGCAAACCCCAACTTTGCCTCCAGGCGATTGATCGCCTGGCTCAACGCTGGCTGCGCCATATGCAGGCGCTCCGCGGCCTGGTGAAAGTGCAGCGCTTCGGCAACGGCAACGAACTGGCGCAACAGGCGGGTTTCGATCATCTGGGCTGTTCCTTCAGGTAGATGGCGGTGTGGGGCTTGATACGGCGCAGGTATCAATATCGCTGTTTCTCAGTATTAAACAGGACGGCCACGGGTTGTTAGGGTGGAGTGCCTATCAGGAGAACGCGACGATGGACTTTACAGGTAAAACCGCAATCGTGACCGGTGCGGCTCGTGGCTTGGGGTTCAGCTATGCGCGCGAGTTGGCGCGACTCGGCGCGCAGGTGGTAATCAGTGATATCGGTGCCGACACCCTCGGCGATGGGGCTGATCCCCAGGTGGTACAGGCGGCCGCGCTGGCGCTGCAGGGTGAAGGCCTGCGGGTGGTTGGCCACGCGGGTGACCTGTCCGGCGAAGCGGGGTGTCGAGCGCTGATCGAGTGCGCCATCACGCATTTCGGGCAGCTCGATATCCTGATCCACAATGCTGGCTGGGTCGGCTATCAGCCCATCGAGGCCGCCGACGAGGCTTTCATCCGGCGGGCCATGGACGTCAATGTCTATGCACCGATCTGGCTGTGCAAACACGCGTGGCAGCACCTCACGCGATCTGCCGCACCCCGTATTGTGCTGACCACCTCCGACCGTGCGATGTACACGCGCTACGTCCAGCCGGGCCTGGCGGCCTACAGCGCGGGGAAGATGGCGCAACTGGGGATCATGAATGCCTTGAGCGGGGAAGGGGCGGAGGCCGGGATCCTGGTCAATGCCATTTCACCCGTGGCCAAGACCCGCATGTGGGGCGTGACCGGCGAGCCGTACAACCTCAAGCCGGAATGGGTCACGCCTGGGGTGATCTTCCTGGCTTCGGCAGCGTGCCAGGACAGCGGCTATATCCTGCGTGCCAGCAACGGCCAGTTCACCGCCACGCGGTTCGCGGAAAATCCGGGGGTCGAGTATCCGGTTGACCTGGCGCGGGTCAACGCCTCGGACGCTGCGCAAGTCGCCGCGTCATGGCAAGCCATCAAGGACTGTTGACGGTCACGCCAGGTAAAGCGTCAGGCCCTGAGCTTCATAGGGTTGCAGCAGGGCACGCGGCGTACTGGCCAATGCGACGATCGCGCTGACCTGTGCCAGCTCCACCACCTGGTAGGGCGACGCGGTGTTGAGCTTTTCCGAGGTGGCCAGCACGATGGTTTCTGCGGCCGCGTGACACAACGCGCGCTTGACCACTGCCTCTTCATAATCGCCGGTAGACAGGCCGGCATTCGGGTGCACGCTGCACACCCCCATGAAATACAGGTCGGCATTGACCCGGCCGATGGCCTCCAGCGTGGCCGCCCCCACCCCCACCAGTGAGTGGCGAAACAGCCGCCCGCCGAGCATGATCACTTCAATCTGCGGATGATCCACCAGGGCCATGGCAATCGACGGGCTGTGGGTGACCACGGTGGCATTCAGTTCCGCCGGCAAGTGATGGGCCAGTTGCAGGCACGTGGTACCGCCATCGATAAACACCACCTGGCCGGGCTGCACAAGTTGCGCAGCCGTGCGGCCAATGGCGATTTTTTCCTCCGGTACCAAGTGCTCCCGAACCGAAAAATCAGCCATCGCGGGGGATGCCGGCAAGGCGCCGCCGTGCACCCGCAGCAGCAAACCTTCCTTGGCCATTTCCCGCAGGTCACGCCGTATCGTGTCCTCGGAAACCTCCAGTGCCTGGCTCAACTCCTTGGCAATCAGCCGGCCGTCGCGGTGCAGCGTATCCAGCAGGTGTTGTTTACGTTGTTGGGTCAGCATCGGAAGCTTCCTGCACGTTTTTTCTTGACTGTGCACGATTTTGCACGACATGCTGAATAACACAAGACAAAAAGGTCCTGCCATGGAAAACAGTCCCGTCCGCATCCACGCCGAAGAACTGCTCTCGGATAATTGGTATGTGCTGAAAAAGTACACCTTTGACCTGCGCCGCCGCGACGGCAGTTGGCAGTCCCAGACCCGCGAGATCTATGACCGGGGCAATGGCGCGACGATCCTGCTGTACAACCGTGAGCGGCGCACGGTGTTGCTGATTCGCCAGTTCCGCATGCCTACCTACGTTAACGGCTACCACGGTTACCTGATCGAGTCTGCCGCCGGCCTGCTGGACAACGCCAGCCCCGAGGAACGCATTCGCCTGGAGGCGGAAGAAGAGACGGGCTACCGTGTGGGCCATGTAGAAAAGATCTATTCGGCCTTCATGAGCCCGGGCTCGGTGACCGAGCGCATTCACTTTTTCATCGGCGAATATCAGCCTGGCGACCGAGTCAGTGATGGCGGCGGGCTGGAGGATGAAGGTGAGGATATCGAAGTGCTGGAGTTGGGATTCGAGGAGGCCCTGGGTATGGTGGACAGTGCCGAGATCGTCGACGGCAAGACCATCATGTTGTTGCAGTACCTTGAATTGCGGATGTTGAAAGAGGGCTGGTGATGTCGCGTCGGTTATCGCTTGCGTTGGCGGTGTTGCTGGGGGGATGCAGTGGTGTGAGTGCTGCGCAAACGCCCGTCGGTGATGGTGGTGTTCCCGCGTTCTATACCTGGGCGGACAAGGTGCCCGCGTCACCCGGGCGGATGCTGCGCAGCGAGCCGTTGACCGAACAGCAAAGCCTGGCCGAGGCGGGGCAGAATATTCGCATCCTGTACACGTCCACCGACGGTCTCGATACCCATAAACGGATTGTCGTTTCCGGTGCGCTGTTCCTGCCCAAGGGCACACCGCCACCGGGTGGCTGGCCGCTGATGGCGTGGGCCCACGGCACGGTGGGGAGTGCCGATATCTGCGCGCCGTCGTTCGCCGGTCGCAGCCCTCGGGATACGCGCTATCTCAATTATTGGCTGGCTCAGGGCTACGCGATTGTCGCTACCGATTACCAGGGGCTTGGGACGCCTGGCCTGCATCCGTATGGGCTGACCAGTCCGCTGGCCTATGGGGTGCTCGACAGCATTCGCGCGGTAGGGGCGGGTGGTTTCGAACTCTCCAAACGTGTGGTGGTGTTTGGGCAGTCACAGGGTGGCCGTGCTGCGTTTGCCACGGCGGTCTATGCGAAAGACTATGCGCCCGAGTTGGATATCGTGGGGGTGGTGGCGACCGGTACGCCTTACGCGGCCACCCATAAAACGGGAGGCAGTGCCGAGTTGGAAAAGGCCCGCAGTTCGGTGGTGCCGACCTTTGCCTATAACTTGCTGCGGCTGAGTACTGTCACGTTGTTTGATCCTGGGTTTGTGGCTGCGGATTACTTGAGCGAGCGTGCAGTGCCTGCGTTTGAGAGCAGCCGGCGGGATTGTTTGCATGCCATTGAGCAGCGGGTGATGGCTGATGGGCTCAGCTTCAATGACAGTTTCAAGCGGTCGCCGAAAGAGGCGCTCGACAAGGTTTATCGTGAGTCGGCGTATCCGACGTTGAAGACGGATATTCCGGTTTTTGTCGGTACGGGGGGGCGGGATCAGGATGTGTTTGTGCCTGGGCAAAAGGCGCTGGTCAGGGATGCGTGCAAGGTCGGGGACCGGATTGAATGGCATTTTTATCCTGAGCTGGATCACTCCGCTACGGTCAATGGTTCGCTCGTGGACTCGACGCCGTTTGTGCGTAAGGCGTTTGCGGGGGAGGTGATTGGTGGGAATTGTGGGGGGTAGCTTTTTGGGGAGGTATATCCGTTATTCAGGTAACGGCGACTTATGGTTTCGCTCTTACAGCGAGTCACTTTGGAAAAGCCGGAATGCCGGCCCAGCCCAAAGTGAGTAAAGGGAGCTGCCTCCGCCGCTTTATGTGGGAGCGGGCTTGCTCGCGAAAAACCTGAGAGCGCCACGTTGAATCAGGATACCCACGTCATCGTTAACGACCTTCGCGAGCAAGCCCGCTCCCACATTTGGACCGTGTCCGCCTTTGATTTTGCGGTTGCTTCACCCCACTCAAGCCGGCTGGTAGGCCGCTGTGAGAGCGCAACCCAATAGCGGCCATAACCGCAGCAACGGATATGCCCCCAACCCCATCACCCCAATTTTACATTCATGATAATCCGCGCGGTAAACACCAATTTCCCCTCCGCATCCAGCATCTCCACCGGCACCACCTTGTCACCCGCCGTTTGCCAGTCGATACCTTCGCCATTGGCCGTCGCCGTCACGCTGCTCTTGGCCTTGGCCAGATACTCCACCGTCATCCCCTTGGGAATCCACCGCGCACCCGCCGGCACGGAAACGTCCGTCATGGTACCCGCCGCCAACTCCGCAGCGTTGCACATGGCAATGGCATGCACCGTGCCCAGGTGGTTGGTGATGGCCTTGCTGAACGGCACTTCCACCGAGGCAAACCCCGGACGCAACTGGGTCATCAACGGATTGATGGTGCTGAAGTAGGGCGCCATCTGGCACGCCAGTTTGCTGAACGCTTCGGGGCCAACGCTGTTGAACATGCTCAGGGCCTGACTCATGGTGCTGCCTCGCTGATTAAATGAATTTTACGGAATCTTGTTCCGTTACAGAATAATGTTCTGTAACGGAACAGTATTCTGCCCATGGGAAATCTGTCAAGCTGCCCGGGCTTGTTCTTCTTCACTGACTGAGTTCCTGTTCAGCATGCAAACCCCGGATCTGCTTCAGCGTTGCTTCCCTGGCCGAAGGGCCGAATTGAAGCGCGATATCTTCAAGGCAGCCCTGGACCTGTTCAACGAGCAGGGCCTTGAAGCCACCACCATCGAGATGATCCGCGCGCGCTGCGATACCAGCGTCGGCGCCATTTATCATCACTTCGGCAACAAGGAAGGCCTGGTCGCCGCGCTGTTTTTTACCGCGCTGGAGGATCAGGCCGAATTGCGTGGGCGCTACCTTGAATCGGCCAAAACAGCGAAGGAGGGGGTGTACGCACTGGTCCACAGCTATGTCGATTGGGTGGACAGCGAACCGCAGTGGGCGCGCTTCCAGTACCACGCGCATTTCGCGGTGACCAAGGGCCCGTTCGCCGCTGAACTGGAAAGCCGCAATCAGGCGCGCAATGCGTTGCTGAAGGAGTGGATGGTGCTGCCTGGACGGGGTGATCAGCTCAGCCAGGTGCCCGCCGAACTCTTGCCATCACTGATCATCGGCCAGGCCGACAGCTACTGCCGTGCCTGGCTGGCCGGGCGCTCGGCCAGCAGCCCTCGGGTGTACCGGGAAACCCTGGCCGAGGCAGCGTGGCGCTCGGTGGGTGGCGCTTAGGGCGTCGCGTGCATCACGCACAGGGTGCGGGCGTTATCGCCACCCGATAGCGCTCGTCAAAATCATCCGCCAACTGTGCCAGCGTCACCTCTCCCAAACGCTGCAGCAGCAACGCCTGGGCATCGTCAAACGCCTGGTTCAGCGCCGCATTGACGGCCTGTTCCACCAGGCATTGCGGATGATCGGTGGACAGGCCGACGGCAAAGATCGACGACGTGCCAAGGGCATTGTGGATGTCCAGCAGGGTGATTTCACTCAGCGGCTTGCCCAGCATCCAGCCGCCCTGATGGCCTTTTTCCGAACGCACATAACCTTTCTCCTTGAGCAGGCCCAGGGTGCGGCGTACCACCACCGCGTTGGTACCAAGCATCTGCGCGATGGTCTCCGAGGTGGCGCGTTCCTCGTGGCGGCCCATGTGGATCAGCACATGGAGCATGCGCGAAAGCCGGGTGTCGTTTCTCATCTGCAAGCCTCTGGATTTCCTGCCCGAAAGTATCGTTCGTAACGATTGGAGTTGCGAGACGCTTGACGAGGTATTTTTATGTAACTTATGGTGTGTCGTGAGTGCCCGGCAACCGATGCAAGGGCCACCAGAGAGGTCATCTTCATGGTTTACGACGTGATTATCGTGGGCGGCAGCTACGCCGGAATGTCTGCCGGGCTGCAACTGGCGCGGGCTCGGCGCAAGGTGCTGGTGATTGACGCCGGGCAGCGGCGCAACCGGTTTGCGGCCACGTCCCACGGTTTCCTCAGCCAGGATGGCCAGCCGCCGGAGCTGATCGCTGCCGAAGGGCGAGGGCAGTTGATGGAATATCCGACGGTGACCTGGGTGCAGGACACCGCCGTTGAAGCGACTCGAAACCAGGATGGCTTCGTGGTGCGAACCCGTTGCAAGGGTGAGTTCAACGCTAAACGCTTGATTCTCGCTACCGGCGTGGTGGATGAGTTACCCGAGGTCGAGGGGTTGAAGGAGCGCTGGGGCAAGCATGTGTTCCATTGCCCGTATTGCCACGGCTATGAACTGGATCAAGGCCGCATCGGCGTGCTGGCGACGTCGCCACTGGCCATGCATCACGCCATGCTGCTGCCGGACTGGGGCACCACCACGCTTTTTACCAACGGTACATTTGTGCCGGATGCCGAGCAGCAGGCGCAACTGGATCGGCGTGGGGTCAGCGTCGAAAGCTCGGCGGTGCGGCGGATTGTCGGTGAGCGGGCGGATGTGGAATTGGCAGACGGGCGGATGATCGCGCTGGACGGTATTTTCACCCTGTCCCGTACGCGCATGGCCAGCCCATTGGCCGAGCAGTTGGGCTGTGAGTTTGTCGAAGGGCCGACCGGGCCCTACCTGCTGACCAACGAGACGCGCCAGACCACCGTGCCCGGTGTGTTTGCCTGCGGCGATGCCAACCTGGCCGGCGGCTCGGTGGCGCTGGCGGTCGGCGAGGGTGTGCGCGCCGGGGTGGGCGCGCACTTTTCGATGATCTTCAGCTGAGGTCAGCGCACCAGGCACGGCCGCTTGTTATCGAACGTCCAGCCCGGAATCATGAACTGCATCGCCACGCTGTCATTGCGCGCACCCAGGCCCATGCCTTTGTACAGTTCATGGGCGTGGGCCACGGCGTCCATGTCGATGTCCACGCCCAGGCCCGGTTTGGCCGGCACCTTGATGTGGCCGTCGACAATCTTCAGCGGAGCCTTGGTCAACCGCTGGCCGTCCTGCCAGATCCAGTGGGTGTCGATGGCCGTGATTTCCCCCGGCGCGGCGGCGGCCACCTGGGTGAACATCGCCAGGGAAATGTCGAAGTGATTATTGGAGTGCGAGCCCCAGGTCAGGCCCCATTCGTGGCACATCTGCGCCACGCGCACCGAGCCCTGCATGGTCCAGAAGTGCGGGTCGGCCAGGGGAATATCCACGGACTGCAACTGGATCGCATGCCCCATTTCCCGCCAGTCGGTGGCGATCATGTTGGTGGCGGTGGGCAGCCCGGTGGCACGGCGGAATTCGGCCATGACTTCGCGCCCGGAGTAACCGTTTTCCGCGCCGCAAGGGTCTTCGGCATAAGCCAGCACATGATGCTGGTCGCGGCACAGGGCGATGGCTTCTTTGAGTGACCAGGCGCCGTTGGGGTCCAGGGTGATGCGCGCATCGGGGAAGCGTTCGGCCAGTGCAGTCACCGCCTCGATTTCGTCGCCGCCGCGCAGTACGCCGCCTTTGAGCTTGAAGTCATTGAAGCCGTATTGCGCCTTGGCCGCCTCTGCCAGACGCACGATGGCTTCGGGCGTCATGGCCTGTTCATGACGCAGGCGGAACCAGTCTTCGGCATCGTCTTCACTGCGATAGGCCAGGTCGGTCTGCTGGCGATCACCGATGTAGAACAGGTAGCCGAGCATCTTCACCGCGTCGCGCTGCTGGCCTTCGCCGAGAAGGGCCGCCACCGGGACTTCGAGGAATTGGCCGAGCAAATCCAGGAGTGCCGCTTCCATCGCCGTGACAGCATGGATGGTGATGCGCAGGTCAAACGTCTGCAAACCCCGGCCCGCCGAATCCCGCGCGGCGAAGGTCTGGCGCATGGCATTGAGAATGCTCTGGTACTGGCCGATGGGCTTGCCGATCACCAGGCTGCGGGCGTCTTCCAGGGTCTCGCGGATGCGTTCGCCGCCGGGTACCTCACCGACGCCCGTACGGCCGGCGCTGTCGGTAAGGATCACGATATTGCGCGTAAAAAATGGTCCGTGGGCGCCGCTGAGGTTGAGCAGCATGCTGTCGTGGCCGGCCACCGGGATGACTTGCAGGCCGGTAACGACCGGGGCGCTGTTGGCGTGGTGCTGGTGTTCTGTGTTCATCGTGTAGTCCTTATTTGCTCAAGACGGGGGCGGGTTGCAGCACGCTGCTGGTGGTCGGGCCGGGCAGTGTCCTGGCGAAAAACACCAGGATGGCCGCAAGGATCGAAGTGCCCGCCAGGCCATACAAACCGCCCTGGATCGAGCCGGTGGTCTGTTCCAGGAAACCAAAGGTGGTGGGCGCGACAAACCCGCCGAGGTTGCCGATGGAGTTGATCAATGCGATCACCGCCGCGGCGATGCGTGCATCCAGGTAACCCTGGGGAATCGGCCAGAACAGCGAGGACGCCGACTTGAAGCCGATCGCCGCGAAGCAGATGGCGATAAAGGCAAAGATCGGCCCGCCGGTAGTGGAGAGGAACATGCCGACGGCGGCGATCAACAGTGCCGCAGCGACCCATGCTTGCTGGAACTTGAATTTGCCCGCCAGTGCCGCGAAGGCGTACATCGCGATGATCGAGATCAACCACGGGATGGAGTTGTAGAAACCGACCTGGATGTCGCTCAGGTCGCCCATCTTTTTGATGATGCTCGGCAACCAGAAAGTGGCGGCATATATCGTCAGTTGGATGCAGAAATACAGGGCGCAGAACAGCATGATCTGACGGTCCTTGAGCAACTTGCCCAGGGTCGGCTTGACCGTGGTGGCGGCGTCACGCTCGCGCTGTTCGCGGTCGATCTCGCCCACCAGCGCATCCTTTTCTTCAAGGCTGAGCCACTTGGCGTCGTGGGGCTTGGAGTCCAGCCAGAACCACACGAAAAAGCACAGCAGCACCGACGCCATGCCTTCGATGATGTACATCCACTGCCAGCCATGCAGGCCCAGCCCGGTGATTTGCAGCAGCACGCCGGACAAGGGGCCGGAGATCAGCGAGGCGAGGGCCGAGCCGCTGAGGAAGATTGCAATCGCCTTGCCGCGTTCGACGCCGGGCAGCCAGCGGGTGAAGTAGTAGATCACCCCGGGAAAGAAGCCCGCTTCGGCCACGCCCAGCAGAAAGCGCAGGATGTAGAAGTGGGTTTCGTTCTGGATGAAGGCCATCAATGTGGCGGTGATGCCCCAGGTGAACATGATGCGGGTCAGCCAGATGCGCGCGCCGACTTTTTGCAGGAGCATGTTGGACGGCACTTCGAACAGCGCGTAGCCGATAAAAAACAACCCGGCGCCGAAGCCGTAGGCGGCCGCACCAATGCCCAGGTCGTGCTCCATATGGGTACGCACAAAGCCGATGTTGACGCGGTCGATGTAGTTGACGATGAACATGATCACGAACAGTGGGAGCACATGGCTCTTCACCTTCTTGATCGCGCGGGCCAGGACCGGGTCGGTGGCGGGCGCAGCTGTCGCAGGGCTGGAAGGGGTCACGGGTCAAACTCCCACTGATTATTGTTGTGCGGGGACGTATTTGGGTTGTCAGGGATGTCTGACAACTTGATAGACATCATACAACTGCATTTTCAGAGATGGCAACCGTTTGTGGGAGCGAGCTTGCTCGCGAAAATCGTCAACGATTACGAGGTTTGGTGCAATGTTTGCGCTGCAACGGGTTTTTTCGCGAGCAGGCTCGCTCCTACAGGTATTTGTTTGTTGTCATACAAGTAAGGGCTTGCAAGAATGCTAATATTGCCAGGCGCCCCAGAACGGAATTCCTGATGCAAAACCCCAGCTCGGCACCTCATCGCAAGCGCTCCCCGGGCCTTGCCCACGACATCGTCACCGCATTGACCCAGCAGATTCTCCTGGGACAGATGGCGCCGGGTGAGAAGCTGCCATCCGAGTCCGCTATCGTGGGCGAGTACGGCGTCAGCCGCACGGTGGTGCGCGAAGCGCTTTCCAAATTGCAGGCCGCCGGGTTGGTGGAAACCCGCCACGGTGTCGGCACCTTTGTGCTGGAGCGCGACGAGCGCCACGGCCTGCACCTGACCCACGACACCGCCGCCAGCGTGCGCGGCATTCTTGAACTGCGCATGGGCCTGGAAACCCAGGCAGCCGCCCTGGCAGCCTTGCGCCGTACCGATGAACAACTGCAGCAGATGCGCCAGGCACTGGATGATTACCAGGACTCGCTGGCCAACAACGACAGTGCCGTTGAGCCTGACGTGCGCTTCCATCGCCTGATCGCCCAGGCCACCGGCAATACCTATTTCACCGACGTGATTTATCACCTGGGCCACTCGGTAATCCCACGCACCCGGATCAATGCCGAGGAACGCGGCGACGCGGACCTGATGGAACTGGGGCGCCTGGCGAACCTTGAGCACGAGGCGATCCTGAAAGCCATCCGCCGCCAGGACCCGGACGCGGCCCGGGCCGCCATGCTGTTGCACTTGAGCAACAGCCTGGAGCGGATGACAGGAGAGTAGGCGGGGCTATTTGCTGTCCAGGAAGTCCAGCAGCGCGGCATTGAACAGCGTCGGGTCCTGCAGGAATGCGAAGTGGCTGGTGTTCGGCAGAATCAGCAGGCCCGCTCCCGGAATGGTCGCCGCGATGTATTCGGTGTGTTCTCGCTTGATCGCCTCATCGTGGTCGCCGTCGACAATCAGGATCGGAGTCTTGATGGACGCCAGTTGCGCGTCGGTCCAGTTGGGTTGGCTGGCCCACATATGGCTGATCTGCTCGACGAAGGCGTCGTACTCTTTTGGCGTCGGCGAGTGCCTGGCGTACTCCTTGCCGGCGCGCTCGATGAAGGCGGCGAAGGTCGGGTTTTTCTCTACGCCATCCTTGACCCCGGAGGTCTGGGTGTTGGCGGCAAAGGCGAACACCTTGCCGATACGGTCGGGGTGGCGCAGGGCGAGATCTATACCGATGATTGCGCCGTCGCTCCAGCCGACGATATCGGCACGGGGGATTTTCAGGCTGTCGAGTACGGCGACCACATCATCGGCCATCAAGTCGTAACCGAAGGGGTTCTCGTCCCGGGAACTGCGCCCGTGGCCACGGCTGTCGAGGCTGATGACCGTGTGTTTGGCAGCCAGCGCCTTGACCTGGTTGCCCCAGTAATCGGAATTGGACAGGCCACCGTGCAGCAGGATCACCGGCGAACCATGCCCTGTCTTGGTGTAGTAGACCTTGATGCCATTGACGGCGGCATAGCCGGTCTTGGCCCCCGCAATCGGCGCCGGGGTGGGCGGAAGGGTTTCCCAGCGTTCCGCGGCCTGAACCCCGGAGAAGGACAGCAACAGGCAGGCAGCTGCCAATAAGCGACGTGACATGGCGATTCCTTTTTTGTGAGCAGGTTGAGGTCATCCGGCCAGATGTGCGCTCGACTCTAGCACCGTGCCTACCTTGGGAAACACGCATTTTTTCCTATCAAAAACGCCCTTTGGAAAGAGAAAAATACAGTTATATCAATGGAATAAATTTGTCTTTTGCAGCGGGTGGGCTAAGGGTTTCAACTGGTGGTTTTTTCGGTCATTCCCGGCAGGGGCATTTTCTTCAATACCGCGATCCGTCTTCTCCTTAAGGTTCAGCTCATACCCGCACAACAAAAAGGAATTGCAATGAGCTTGATCATTTCCATGGCCGCTTTCGCTTTGGCCACTTCCATCACGCCGGGACCGGTGAATGTGGTGGCCATCAGTTCGGGGGCGCGCTTTGGGTTTGCCGCCAGTCAAAAGCACGTGGCTGGAGCCGCGTTGGGATTCACCTTGCTGCTGGTGTTGATCGGCCTGGGGCTGCATGAGGTGCTGGTGCGCTGGCCGCTGCTGACCCAACTGATTCAATGGGGCGGGGTGGCGTTCCTGTTGTACATGGCCTGGAAGCTGGCAGTGGACGATGGGCGCCTGGACGCTGAAGGCACGGCCGCGGCGCCGTCGATGCTCTATGGGGCGATCATGCAATGGCTCAACCCCAAGGCCTGGCTGGCGTGTGTGGCAGGCATGGGGCTGTTTGTCGCCGATGGCGATGCGCAGCAAGTCTGGCTGTTTGCGACGATCTACCTGGTGATTTGCTACTTGTCGGTGGCGTGCTGGGCGTACGCCGGGACGTTCCTGCGCCGCTACCTGAGCAATCCCCAGGGCATGCGCCTGTTCAATCGCTCGATGGCCGCCTTGTTGGTGGCCAGCGTGGGGTATCTGCTGCTGGCCTGATTCAGCCGCGATATTGCCCGGGCGTCGCCGCCAGGTGCTGTTTGAACGTGCGCTGGAAATGCGCCTGATCAGAAAAGCCGGCCGCCAGTGCGACGTCGGCGATCAACTGGCCGCTGCGCAACTGGGTGCGGGCAAACTGAATACGGCGATTGACCAGGAATGCGTGGGGCGTCATGCCGTAATACTGCTTGAACGCACGAATCAGGTACGACGGCGACAGTTCAGCCGCCTGGCAAATGTCTTCGAGCTTCAGGGCCTCGGTGCAATGTTCGCGGATATAGTCGGCGGCCCGCTCCAGCTTGTGATTGACCTCGCGCACCGGGGTCTCCGACGGGTTAAGGCGTTGTTGCACCTCGGTGAAAAAACTCACCACCGCACTCTGCTTGTGCAGGTGTTCGGCGTGGTTGTCCACCAGCACCTCATACAGCTCGTTCAGCCCGCGGTACAACGCGACATCCGTGGTGTGGGTGGCGGTGAACGGACGAAAGTCCTGGTCCTTGCTGAAACCCAGCTGGTGCTGCAGGTCGGTCAGCCAGGCCGTATCGATATACAGCATGTGATAGGACCAGGGCAGATCATCAATGGGGTTGCAGGCGTGGACATCCCCGGGATTCATCAAGACCACGGTGCCGGTGCTGATCTTGAAGGTCGATGCCCCATGGATGTACAGGCTCTGCCCGGCCGTGATCGCGCCGATGGAAAAGTGCTCGTGGGCGTGGCGGGTGTAGCAGACCTTCCGCCCGTCGGCGATGGTGCGAGCCTCAATGAACGGCAGGCGTTCGTCGCGCCAGAAGGACGGGGCAGTCGGTTCGAGGGGCGATCGCATCACTACAAGCCTCACCGGGAAACAATGCAGTGAATGATTACACAGAAACCGGCCTGCAACGTTTCATTTCATGGTTTCGGGTTCCATTCTGCGCAGGAAGCCGATCCGCGGATCTACGCCGTTGATGGCGTCTGCCAGGGAAAGGGGTTGCTTCGCCGCCGCTCGCGCCTCATCGGCGCCTACCAGCAAGTGCTGGTCAATCACGATGCTGGCAATGGCCAGGCTGCGTGGCGAGGTGAAGGTGTTGGGTACCACAGGGCCCGGCCCATAGACGGCAGGCAGCTCGGCAAAACGTTGGGCAATGACCGTCGCGTGTTGCTGCCCGTTGGGAATGGTGCCGCGCGCGTACGCTGACCAATCGATCGGCAGCGGGCTGCCTTGGGTATTGCCGGTGCGCAGGGCCTGTTCGAATATTTGCAGGGTCAGGCCCGGTAATGGGGCAACCTTCAGTTGCTTTGGGAGAAATTCGTAGAAGCGCTTGTCGCCGGCGTACCTGCACAACACCAGCACCCCGAATCTCCCGATGCCCGATGTCTGCCCGCCAGCACTGGTGCGTGACGTTTGCAGGCGATGGAATTCCAGGCTGCCATATTCCATGCCTTTACGGCTAAGCAGGGGCAGTTGTGACATCCAATACACGATCGACTGTAGCAGCGCGGCGCGCACCGCCGTGTAGCGCTTCTCGAACTCGGCCGCGAAAGTGGAATGGATTGACCCCAACTCATCGAACCGTGACGCCATGCTGGCGAAATCAACGTCCTTGAGGGTCGAGCGCCATTGCGTTGTGCCTTTGGTCAGCTTGCCTGCCATGTGCAACTGAACCAGGGAAACGGCGGTATTGGCGGCGATATCCGGCTCCGAGCGGTTACCAGGCCTGGCCTGCCATTGTATGACCATTCGCTCCAGATCGGTGCTACCGGCAAACACCCGCTGAAGATCCTGCAAGGCTATCTCATACAGGCTGGTATGCCCGTTCTTCTTCAACTCGGAACTGATCTGCAACTGGTTGAGCTGCTCGTTCAACGCGGCAATGGCGCGATTCTTCTGCGTGGTACTGTGCCCATCAACGTTTTTGGCCAGTACTCCGTTGGCCACGGCCCAGTCGACGATCGGCAGACTGCCTCGGCGAACCCGGCGGGAGGGCATGATGAAGTAGATCACCGCCATGAAGTCGGTGAAGCGCATGGCCCGTGATGCACCCGGTGTTTCAGCTTCGATCAGGTCCACGTATTGCTTGAAATGTACCCAGGTATGGGAACTCATGTACGACACCTCATCAGGGATGTCCCGCACCAGGAATTCCGGGGCGATGCCCGCCAGCAACAGGTGCGCGGCCATGGGTACGGCGCTGGTGCGCAGGACCTTGAACTGGACCATGGCTTCTACGGCGTTACGGACTTCATGGAAGGTCAGGCCCCAGTTGTAGGAATCGGTCAGGTCATAGCCGGCGACAGTGGCCCGCTGCTTACCAGCATTCGCGTCCAGGCTGAGAATCAGTGCGGCAAACAACAGTGCGTTTCTGCTGGCACGGGTGTTTGCAGCGCTGGCGTGTTCACCGTACCAGCCCACGGTTTCCGATAGCCGCGCGGCCAGTGCCTGGGCCGGGGGCGATGCCAATAGTTGGTGCAGCAGCAGATCAGCCTCGGCGCGCACCTGGTCACGGTTTTTTTCGCCGACGATTGTTTCGCTCAGGTAGTCGAACAGTTTTACGTCCTGGTTGGGCAGGAAGGCGGCGACGGTCTGCAGCACCTGTTTGCGTTGCGCCGCCAGCAGTGGCATCACCTGCAATGCCCGCCAGTAGTTGCCGTGGCGTGGCTGTTTGGTTGTCGGGATGCGCAGGATGCGTGCCGTGGCATGGGCTTCGTCACGGGTAGCCGGTAGCGCCATCTGGTAGAGGTTGAGTAACTGGCGCAAGCTGACCTGGCCATTGGTGCTGATGCGCCCGCCGGATTGGCGGGCCAGTTCCAACAGGGGTTCGGCCATCGAGGTCAGGCTTGAAAGCGGTGTGTCCGCACGGGTGAGTACCTTGGGCGCATCGTCCAGCGCGTAACCACTGAGTTCGCCGTCCGCGTTCAGTACATACACCCGGGCAAGGTTGAATTGGCGGGTGGCGCTCACGCGTTGAAAGGCCGATTCCTGGCGCAAACCTGCGAGCAGTTGCGCCCCTTTGTCCACCAGCATGGCAAAGGGCGAGTCAGCCGCCAGGTTGAACGTCATGTCCAGGGTGCTAGTGAGCTGCGTATCGAGGGTGATCGACTTGAGTGCTGCTTGCATGGTGTAACGGTCATTGAGAACTGCGATATGGCGCATGTGTTTGCTGACGGCCACCAACGAGTGGGCGGCCGAGCTGACATAGGGAAACGTCGCTGCGCTGGTGGCGCGCAGTTGTTCCACCAGGAC
Organism: Pseudomonas sp. W2I6; assembly: GCF_030815935.1. NCBI lineage: Bacteria > Pseudomonadati > Pseudomonadota > Gammaproteobacteria > Pseudomonadales > Pseudomonadaceae > Pseudomonas > Pseudomonas sp. W2I6. The sequence goes on from NZ_JAUSXJ010000001.1 coordinate 2,111,678, forward strand.
CTGAACGTCCCCTGCACTGGCAGGACGGGGTAGCCGATACGCCGTCATCAGCGCGGCCAGGCTGAGGCTGGCGTCCGGCAATATGTCGGTATGGGCGAGATTGGCCAGGCGCTCCAGCTCATCCCATTGCTGATTCAGCGCTGAGTTGTTGGAGCGATCCAGAGGTGAGGTATTGGCCTCGCGGCCGTCGGTCACGGCGATCACTACTTTTTGGTCGACGGAATAGCGGTAAGTGGGGGCAGCGCCTTGACTGGCAGGGTTGAGGCTCGCGAACTCTTCGCCCTGCGTCACGGCGTAAAGCAGCTGTGCCGCGTACTTTAAGGTGCTCGACAACATTGAGTCCGAGTCCAGCGTGCATCGTTGCAGGTAGAGCTGCAGCCAATCGAAAGGCGGGCTGCCGTTTGTACTTTGTTCCAGGAGCGTCTGCAGCGCATCGGCCAGTTGTTGGTAATCCCGCTGCTCTTCGGTCAAGCGCTTGCGCAGGGTGGATTTGAGCCGCCCGCTTTCATCGACACCGGGCAGCGTGTCGAGGGTATGGATCTCTTCGAGAATCACCTGAGCCTGCAAATGATTGGTCGGTAACGGGTAGCCATAGAAGGGCAATACCAGGTTCAGAGGCAGTGTCCTCGAATGAGGTTCGACGAGGTTTTCCATGAATGGCAAGCCGGCGTTGACCGTATCGATAATCTGCACCACCTCCAGGATCGGATTCGCGACGCGCCACCAATCAGAGTCTTTGTCCAGGGTGAAGGTGTACGGTGTTTTGACCGTGCCTTCCAGGATCGTGGCCTGCAGATCGCCGCCCCGAAACACCAGGCTCGCCAGTTCCAGGTCATGGCGTGAGGCCCACTCACGGAAGGCCGGGCGGCCGATGGCGTCACAGAAGAGCCGCACCCAGCGACCGAGCATGGTATTTTCCGGCACGCTGATCAAGATGGGGTCGGTTGCCGGGGTGGTGCCTTGGGCAACCAGTCTGATCAAACCGGCGATCAGTTCGGCGATCAGCACTTGATCGTCCTTGAGGCGCAATGCCTGGTGCTTGATCAGGTCCAGGGCGGAGGGAGAAATATTCTTCAACAGGTGGGACAGAAAGGGTAAGTCATCCATGGCGTTCAGGCTCTGTGCAAGGTCGCCCACGTGCTATGGGCGACCGGAGCCTGCATCGTCGGATGGGCCGGGCCAGAACAAAAGACGTACCTTCCTGACGGGGTGTAGCCCGAGTCGACTGCCGTTGCGGGCGCTACGGCAGTCTGGCGTTTGGGCTCAAAAATCCCAGCGGGTCGCCAATTGCAGGCTGCGCGGCTCGCCGTAGAAACCGGTACCGAAGTTGCCCAGGCCGGTGTAGTACTTTTTGTCGAACAGGTTCTTCACGTTCAACGTGGTGCTCAGGTGCTCGTTGAAGCGGTAGCGCGCCATCACGTCCACCAGGAAGTAGCTGTCCTGGGTAATGCGTGAGTTGTGGCCGAAATTCACCGAGTCGTTGGGATCGGGCTGGAACACATTGCCGAAGAACTCGCTCTGCCAATTCACGCCGCCACCCACGGTCAGGTTCTCCAGGGCGCCGGGCAGGCGATAGCTGTTGAACAACCGCACCACTTGCTGGGGCGTGGTGGTTTGCAGCACGGAGCCGTAGACGTAATCGCCGTTGGCGTCACGGCTGTGCTGGTAGGTGTAGCCCGCCGAGACGTTCCAGCCGTCCAGCACTTCACCGGCCAGTTCGACTTCAAAGCCCTTGGTGGTGGCGCCGGCAATCGGGCGATACACCGAGTCGGTCTCAAACCCGGAAACGTACTGCGCAACGTTGTCCTGTTCGATGCGGAATGCGGCGAAGCTGGCGTTCAGGCGGCCGTCGAAGAAAGCTGCCTTGAGCCCGGCTTCGTAGGTGTCGCCTTCAATCGGATCAAGCAACTTGCGGTCGGCGTCCTTGCTGTTTTGCGGTTTGTAGATCTTGGTGTAGCTGGTGTACACCGACCAGATGTCATTCAGGTCGTAGACGATACCGGCATAGGGCGTGACGACGCCGGTCTGGCGGTAGGTGAAACGGTTGTCGGCCTTGGTCGGGTCGTAGAAGTCGGTGTTGTCGGTGCCGCTGAAGTTGCTGACGCGGGTACCCAGGATCACCGACAGGTCATCGGTGGGTTTCAAGCGCGTGGCCAGGTACGCGCCGGTCTGGCGTTGCACGATGTCGTTCTGGCCGCTGCGGGGAATGTCAGGCTTCGGGTATTCGCCGCGCCAGTCGTAAATGCTGCCGCCCACGGGCGGGTAGATCGAGCCGTACACCGGCACGTCCTGCTTCGAGCGGGTGGCCATGAAGCCCATGATCAATTCATGCTCGCGCCCGAACAGGCTGAAGGGGCCATTGAGGTTGATGTCCAGGGTGTTTTGCACCTGGTCACCCTTGTATTTGCCCATGAACATGTACATCCCGTCGCCCGTGACCGGGTCCGGGTTGCCGCCGCTGGCGGAGGCGAGCAGGGTGTCGTGCTGGCTGCGCTTGCGGTCAAGGCTGACTTTCAGCGACCAGTCGTTCGCGAGCTTTTGTTGCACCGAGGCAAACAGGGTCTGGTTCTGGAAGTCGCGGCGGCTCCAGTCGGCGGCCGGGTTGAAGGACCGCGAGAAGTCGGTGCGTGAACAGTTGCTGAAGTACATCGGGAAGCCGGTCCAGCTGGCGCCACGGGAGCGGGTGTCCTGCTGGTCGATGCCGAAGGTCAGCAGGGTGTCCGGCGTCAGGTCCGCTTCGAGGATGCCGTAGGCAATGTCCTTGGTGTTCTGGTAGTGGTCCAGGTACGACTGACGATCCTGATACACGCCGACGAAGCGCCCGCGCACGTTGCCGGAGTCGGTCAAAGGCCCGGAAATATCGCCTTCGGTGCGGTAGTTGTCCCACGAGCCGAAGGTCTGGGTGACCGAGGCCTTGAAATCCCGGGTGGGCTTTTTGCGAATCAGGTTGACCGTGGCCGAAGGATCGCCGGAGCCGGACATCAGGCCCGCTGAACCCTTGATGATTTCCAGGCGGTCATACACCGCCATGTCGGTGCTGGTGGTGCCATAGTCATACACGCCGTCGTAGGTGGAGTTGACCCCGTCGTACTGGAAATTGGTGATCGGCAGGCCGCGGCTGGAAAACTCCCAGCGCTCGCTGTCGTAGTTCTGCACGCTCACACCGGGCGCACGGCGCAGGGTGTCGGCGATGCTGGTGGAGCCCTGGTCGTCCATTTGCTGGCGAGTGATCACTGTTACCGACTGCGGCGTCTCGCGCATCGACAACGCCAGGCCGGTGGCCGAGGCCATGGCGCCGGTAGTGTACGAGTGCGTGTCTTCGGTGGTGGCGCCCAGGCCTTCGCCGGAGATGGTGGTGGCGCCCAGTTCCAGGGCGCCGGTGTTGGCCGGGACCAACTCCAGCACGTAGCCGTTGTTGCCCTGGGGCACGGCCTGCAAGCCGCTGCCTTGCAACAGCCGTTGCAAACCGCTGGCTGGGGTGTAGCTGCCGTTGAGGCCCGGGCTGGTTTTGCCGCTGGCCAGGCTGTTGTGGCCGGCGAAAAAGATCCCGGACTGCTCGGCGAAGCTGTTCAGCACGTTGACCAACGAACCCGCGGCGATGGTGTAGTGGCGGGCCGTTTCCTGCGTCGACGGTGACTCGGCGGCTTGCGCGTCGAGCGCGCCCAGGCACAACAGGGTAGCAGTAACGGCCAGCGCCAGCGGGCGCAAAGTGAAGCGAACGGGTTGCGACATGAACATTCCCTTTGGATCAAATCGATCGGCGAATTGAAAGCATCTGCAGGGTTAACCGAACGAGTTTTGGAAAAGGGAACTGACGGCTGAAAGTTTTTATGTGCCTGGGTGTTTGGGCCTGACCGTGACCCACCACGGCATGAGCGTGTCGACCTGAATCGGCAGCGCGGCCTGTAGCAGGCGCAGTGCGTGGTCGCTGTCTTTGAGGGGGAACGAACCCATTACCGGCAATTGCGCCACGGCTGGATCACAGCCCAGGTGGCCGGGGCGAAAACGATTGAGTTCGGCGACCAGTTGGCCAAGCGGCAGGTTGTCGGCCAGCAGTACGCCACGGCTCCAGGCCTCACGGGTGGCGGATGCGGGTGAATGGAGATTGAACCCATCGCGGGTGAAGGCCACTTGTTGCCCGGCCTCGATGATTCGTTGTTGCTGGCTGGCGGCGGTGCGCACTTCGACCCGACCTTCAAACACATTGAGCACGGTGCTGTCGCCGTCCTGCAACACGCTGAAGCGGGTGCCCAGGGCGCGCAGGCGGCCCTGTTGAGTCTCCACCAGGAACGGGCGGTTCGGGTCCTTGGCGGTCTCGATCAGCACCTCGCCGAAGCGCAGGTGCAGCAAGCGCTGGACCCGGTCAAAACGTACATCCAGGGCGCTCAAGGCGTTCAACCACAGGCGACTGCCATCGTCCAGCAGCGCTTCGCGGGTTTCACCGCCGGCGGTTGCGTAATCCGCACTCCAGCCTCCCACCAACCGGGGCAGGGCGGTGTTGCGCCAGGTGCCCCAGGCCAGCGTTGAACCGGCACACAGCACCAGCAGGGTCTTGAGCGTCTGGCGCCGAGAGCTGCGCAACGCACGGCTGGCGCTGTGGGATTGCTCGGCCAACGGCGCAAAGCGTTGGCTGACCCGTTCTACATAGCCCCAGGCGGCCTGGTGTTCCGGACTTTGCCCGAGCCATGCCTGCCAGTGCTGGGCAGCCTCTGGCTGATCCTGCAGGCGTACGTACCATTGGGCCGCTTGCTCAAGGCTGGCATGGCTGAGCTTTCCGGGGCTGTTCACTCCACGAGCATCCCGTCCAGTTCGGCTTCCAGCACCGCGCAATGCAGCAGCGCCTGGGCCAGGTATTTTTTCACCATCCGTTCGCCTACCCCGAGCTGTTCGCCGATCTGCTTGTAGGGCGTACCGTGCAACTGCGCCAGCAGGAACGCTTCGCGCACCTTGTGGGGCAGCCGCGCGAGCATGGCGTCCACTTCGTACAGGGTTTCGACAATGATTGCCCGCTGCTCCGGCGACGGTTGCAGGGCTTGCGGCCGGTCCGCGAGGCTTTGCAGCCACGCTTGTTCCAGTTGGCGCCGGCGCCAGTGATCAATACACAACCCCCGGGCGATGGTGGCCAGGTAGGAGCGCTCCCGCGTCTCATCGGCGCCGGCCGGCGGGCGCTTGAGTACCCGGATGAAGGTGTCATGGGCCAGGTCCGCCGCATCCCAGCGATTGCTCAGGCGCCGGCGCAGCAGCCCCAGCAGCCAGGAATGGTGATTGCCGTAGAGGTCGCTGAACGAGGTGGACGGGGTCGACACAGTATCCATGTGGCGCAGAAGCCTTGGCGTAAATAAGAATTGGTCGCGATTAAACCAAAGGGCCGGGCACGGCGCAAATGATATTGGTTTGCTTTTGCGGCGCTGTCAGCGCCCACGCTTCTCGGCAATCCATGCGGTGGCCAGGTCGATAAAGGCCCGCAGTTTCGGTTGGCTCTGGGTTCGGGCGGGGAAATACAGGTACAGCCCGCTGCTTGGCGGTACGAAAGATTGCAGCACGGGCTCCAGTGCGCCTGAAGCCAGGTCCTCCATGACCTCGAAATCACTCACGTACGCCAGGCCCTGGCCGGCCCGCGCGGCGGCGATCATCAGGTTGCGGTCATTGACGATCAACCCGCCTTGAACGCCGACCGTAAATTCCCGGCCCGCCCGCTCGAATTCCCAGCGGTGTGCCATGCCCGAGGTCAGGAAGCGATAACCGATGGTTTGATGGGCCGTGAGCGCTTCCGGCGTCGTCGGCTTGCCGGCCTTGGCAAAATAGGCGGGAGAGCCCACCACCGACCAGTTCAGGTCCGGGGTCAGGCGCACGGCAACCATGTCTTTGTCGATGGATTCCCCCAGGCGAATACCGGCGTCGAAGCCCTGGGTCACCAGGTCCACCGTGGCATCGTCGAGGGAAATATCCAGTACCACATCGGGAAAGGCCTCGCGAAAACGCGGGATCAACGGCTCGATCAGCAACTTGCCCGACAACCTTGGCACCGTCAGCCGCAGGGTGCCCATGGGCCGGTCGCGGTAGCCACTGAGGGCCGCCAGCGCTTCGTCAATCTCCCCGGCGGCGGGGCGCAGGCGGCTGTAAAGCGTCATGCCGGCCTCGGTCAGCGCCACCCGACGCGTGGTGCGCTGGAACAGCACCACACCCGTGCGCTTCTCCAGGGTCTTCACCGCATGGCTGACCGCCGTCGGTGTTACGCCGAGGCGCGCAGCGGCCTGGGTGAAGCTCTTCAGTTCGGCCACGGCGAGAAATTCGGTCAAGCCATTGAAGGGATCAAGGTTCATCGGTTAGCCATTATGAAATTCTGTTTCAGAGTGCTTGTAGCACGAGACGGTTTTTCAGGCTAATGCCTCAGCGTACCTTGGCTTCACATTCACTCCATCAGGTACGGATCATGACAACGGCACATTCCTTCAAGCGTGTTTGGCTGGTAACCGGGGCTTCCCGGGGCATCGGCGCGAAAATCGTCGCGGCAGCTCTGGCCCACGGTGACGCGGTGGTGGCGACGGCCCGCAACGCCCATACCGTCACCGAACGCTTCGGTGAGCAACCCGGGCTGTTGGCGGTGCAACTGGACGTGACCGACGAATCCCAGGCTGCCGACGTTGCCCGTGCCGCCATTGAGCACTTCGGGCGCATTGATGTGTTGGTCAACAATGCCGGTTTTGGCCTGCTGGGCGCGGTGGAGGAGGCGTCTGCCGATGAGGTTCGCCGCTTGTATGAAACCAACGTGTTCGGGCTGCTCAATGTCACCCGCGGTGTATTGCCGTTCATGCGCCAGGCGCGCAGCGGGCACGTGATCAATATTTCGTCGGTGGGCGGCTTCCGTTCGGGTGCGGGGTTCGGCACGTACTGCTCGACCAAGTTTGCCGTTGAAGGGTTGAGCGAGGCGCTGCACGCAGAGCTGGCACCCTTGGGCGTCAAGGTGACGGTGGTGGAGCCGGGTTATTTCCGTACCGACTTCCTGGATGGCAACTCCCTGGTGGAGTCGCCCTTGATCATCGACGACTACGCCGGCACGTCCGGCGAGGTGCGCAAGCTGGCCAAGGTCTACAACCAGCAGCAACCGGGTAACCCGGAGCTGCTGGCAGTGGCCATGATCAAGCTGGTGGAAGCGCCGCATCCGCCAATGCGCCTGGCCCTGGGTACCGACACGTTGCAGGCGATTGAGGACAAGCTGGCCTACGTCAAGGAAGAGACCGACACCTGGCGTGAATTGTCGGCCTCAACCGACTTCTGACACCCAATGGCGTAGCAGCTGTCGAGCCGCAGCCTCGCTGGGGCTCGACAGCTGCTACGGTGGTTCTACTGCTAGGGGCCGGGCACCAAAAACGCCGCCTCCAGCAGTTGCCGGGTGTAGGCATGCTGGGGGTTGGCGAAGATCGCGGGTGCATCTCCCTGTTCAACCGCCTGCCCGTGTTTTACCACCATCAGTTGGTGACTCAAGGCCTTGACCACCGCCAGGTCGTGGCTGATGAACAGGTAGGTCAGGTTGTACTTGGCCTGCAGGTTGCGCAGCAGTTCCACCACCTGGCGCTGCACGGTACGGTCGAGGGCCGAGGTCGGCTCGTCCAGCAGAATCAGCCGGGGCTTGAGCACCAGGGCGCGGGCAATAGCGATGCGCTGGCGTTGGCCGCCGGAAAATTCGTGAGGGTAGCGATTGCGGGTTTCCGGGTCCAGGCCCACTTCCTTCAGCGCGGCGATAATCGCCGCTTCCTGCTCGGCGGCAGTGCCCATCTTGTGAATACGCAGGCCTTCGCCGACGATCTCGCTCACGCACATGCGCGGGCTCAGGCTGCCAAACGGATCCTGGAACACCACCTGCATTTCCCGGCGCAGCGGGCGCACCTGTTGCTGGCTGAGCTTGTCCATCTGATGGCCTTCGAAGCGGATGCCGCCCTTGCTCGCAATCAGCCGCAAAATTGCCAGGCCCAGGGTGGATTTGCCCGAGCCGCTTTCACCAACGATGCCCAGCGTCTGGCCCTGGGGCAGGCTGAAGTTGATGCCATCCACCGCCTTGACGTAATCGACGGTATTGCGCAGGAAGCCTTTCTTGATCGGGAACCAGACCTTCAGGTCATCGACTTCCAGCAACGGTGGGCCGACTTCATTGGTGGCGGGGCCGCCGCTGGGTTCCGCTGCCAGCAGCTCCTGGGTGTATGAATGTCGGGGAGACTGGAACAGGGTTTCGCATTCGGCCTGTTCGACGATGCAGCCTTTTTGCATCACACATACCCGGTGGGCAATGCGCCTTACCAGGTTCAAGTCGTGGCTGATCAACAGCAACGCCATGCCCAGGCGCGCCTGCAATTCCTTGAGCAGCTCCAGGATCTTCAGCTGCACGGTGACGTCGAGTGCCGTGGTCGGTTCGTCCGCAATCAGCAACTCCGGCTCATTCGCCAGGGCCATGGCGATCATCACCCGCTGGCGTTGGCCGCCGGACAGCTCATGGGGCATGGCCTTGAGGCGTTTGTGGGGCTCGGGGATGCCCACCAGTTCCAGCAACTCCAGGGTGCGTTTGGTGGCCACCTTGCCGGTAAGCCCCTTGTGCAGGCCGAGCACTTCGTTGATCTGCTTCTCGATGGAGTGCAGCGGGTTCAACGAGGTCATCGGCTCCTGGAAAATCATCGCAATCCGGTTGCCGCGGATATGCCGGATGGTCTTTTCTTTCAGGGTCAGCAAATCGTGGTTGGCGTACTGGATCGTCCCCGACGGGTGACGCGCCAGCGGGTAGGGCAACAGGCGCAGGATCGAGTGCGCCGTGACCGACTTGCCCGAGCCGCTTTCGCCCACCAATGCCAGCGTTTCGCCGCGCTTGATATCGAAGCTGACGTTGTTCACCACACGCTGGTGGGTGTTGCCTACGACGAACTCGACGGAGAGGTCGCGGACTTCGATCAGATTGTCCTGATTCATCTCATTTCCTCGGGTCGAAGGCATCGCGAGCGGACTCGCCGATAAACACCAGCAGACTCAACATGATCGCCAGCACGGCAAACGCACTCATGCCCAGCCACGGCGCCTGCAGGTTGGATTTGCCCTGGGCCACCAGTTCACCCAGGGACGGCGAGCCGGCCGGCAGGCCAAAACCCAGGAAGTCCAGCGCGGTGAGGGTGCCGATCGCGCCGGTCAGGATGAACGGCATGAAGGTCATGGTGGAGACCATGGCGTTGGGCAGGATATGGCGGAACATGATCGCGCCGTTCTGCATTCCCAGCGCCCGCGCCGCCCGCACGTATTCCAGGTTACGCCCGCGCAGGAATTCGGCACGCACCACGTCCACCAGGCTCATCCAGGAAAACAACAGCATGATCCCCAGCAGCCACCAGAAATTGGGCTGCACGAAACTGGCGAGGATGATCAGCAAATACAGCACTGGCAAGCCCGACCAGATCTCCAGGAAGCGCTGCCCGGCCAGGTCGACCCAACCGCCGTAGAAACCCTGCAAGGCCCCGGCGATCACGCCGATGATCGAACTGAGTACGGTCAGCGTCAGGGCAAACAGCACGGAAATCCTGAACCCGTAGATCACCCGCGCCAGCACATCGCGGCCCTGGTCATCGGTGCCCAGCAGGTTGTCCCGTGACGGCGGGGCGGGGGCCGGAACTTTCAGGTCGTAGTTGATGCTCTGGTAGCTGTACGGAATCGGCGCCCACAACGTCCACGCGTCCTTGGCCTTGAGCAGCTCCTGGATATACGGGCTCTTGTAGTTGGCTTCCAGCGGGAATTCGCCGCCGAAGGTGGTCTCGGGGTAGCGCTTGAGCGCCGGGAAATACCAGTCGCCGTCGTAGTGCACCGCCAGCGGCTTGTCGTTGGCGATCAGCTCGGCGCCCAGGCTCAGGCCGAACAGGATCAAAAACAGCCACAGCGACCACCAGCCACGCTTGTTGGCCTTGAAACGCTCGAACCGGCGACGATTGAGGGGGGATAGATTCATCTCAATGCTCCCGGCTGGCGAAGTCGATGCGCGGATCGACCAGGGTGTAGGTGAGGTCGCCGATCAGCTTCACCACCAATCCCAGCAGGGTGAAGATAAACAGGGTGCCGAACACCACCGGGTAGTCGCGGTTGATCGCCGCTTCAAAGCTCATCAGGCCCAGGCCGTCGAGGGAGAAGATCACTTCCACCAGCAACGAACCGGTGAAGAAAATGCCGATGAAGGCCGACGGGAAGCCGGCAATCACCAGCAGCATCGCGTTGCGAAACACATGGCCGTACAGCACGCGGTGGTTGGTCAGGCCCTTGGCCTTGGCGGTGACCACGTACTGCTTGTTGATCTCGTCGAGGAAACTGTTTTTGGTCAGCAGGGTCATGGTGGCGAAGTTGCCGATCACCAGGGCGGTCACCGGCAGGGCAAGGTGCCAGAAGTAATCGAGGACCTTGCCGCCCCAGCTCAACTCGTCAAAGTTGTTGGACGTGAGCCCGCGTAACGGAAACCAGTCGAAGTAACTGCCGCCGGCGAACACCACGATCAGCAGGATCGCAAACAGGAACGCCGGGATCGCGTAGCCGACGATGATCGCCGAGCTGGTCCACACGTCGAAGTGGCTGCCGTGCCGCGTAGCCTTGGCGATCCCCAGGGGGATCGACACCAGGTACATGATCAGGGTGCTCCATAATCCGAGGGAGATGGACACCGGCATCTTTTCCTTGATCAGGTCGATGACCTTCGCATCGCGAAAGAAGCTGTCGCCAAAATCCAGCCGGGCGTAGTTCTTGACCATGATCCACAAGCGTTCCGGCGCCGACTTGTCGAAGCCGTACATCTTCTCGATTTCCTTCACCAGCGCCGGGTCCAGGCCCTGGGCGCCGCGGTAGCTGGAACCGGCCACCGAGACTTCGGCGCCGCCCCCGGCAATCCGGCTGGTGGCGCCTTCAAAGCCTTCGAGCTTGGCGATCATCTGCTCCACCGGGCCACCCGGGGCGGCCTGGATGATCACAAAGTTGATCAGCAAAATGCCGAACAGGGTCGGGATGATCAGCAGCAGTCGACGAAAAATATAGGCCAGCATCTCAGTCGCCCCCGCTCGCCGGATCGGCGCTCTGGTTGGTGTCCACGGTTATCGCAGGTTTCACGTCGGGTTTGCTCCACCAGGTGGCGGTGCCGACGTCATACCGTGGCGAGACCTTCGGATGGCCGAGGTGGTCCCAATACGCCACGCGGAAGGTCTTGATGTGCCAGTTGGGGATCACGTAGTAGCCGAACTGCAGCACGCGGTCGAGGGCCTTGGCGTGGGCCACCAGGCTCTTGCGCGAGTCGGAGTCGATGAGTTCTTCCACCAACTGGTCGATGGCCGGGTCTTTCAGGCCGATGTAGTTGCGGCTGCCGGGCTTGTCGGCGCTGGATGACTTCCAGTACTCGCGCTGCTCGTTACCGGGCGATGAGGATTGCGGGAAGCTGCCCACCACCATGTCGAAATCCCGCGAACGGATGCGGTTGATGTACTGCGAGATGTCGACCCGGCGAATCACCAGGTCGATCCCCAGGTCTGCCAGGTTGCGCTTGAACGGCAACAGGATGCGTTCGAACTCGGTCTGTGCCAGCAGGAACTCGATGGTCACGGGCTTGCCGGTGGTGTCGACCATCTTGTCGTCGACGATCTTCCAGCCGGCCTCTTGCAGCAGTTGATAGGCCTCGCGCTGCTGGGTGCGGATCATGCCGCTGGCGTCGGTCTTCGATGGCTCGAAGGCTTCGGTAAACACCTGGGGCGGGATCTTGTCCCGCAGCGGTTCAAGAATCGCCAGCTCATCCGGGCCGGGCAGGCCGGTGGCGGCCATCTCGGAGTTTTCGAAATAGCTGCGGCTGCGGGTGTAGGCGCCGTTGAACAGTTGCTTGTTGCTCCATTCAAAGTCCAGCAACAGGCTGATGGCCTTGCGCACCCGCACATCCTGGAACATCGGTTTGCGGGTGTTGAACACGAAGCCCTGCATGCCGGTGGGGTTGCCGTTGGGGATTTCTTCCTTGATCAGGCGGCCCTGGGTGACGGCGGGGGTGTTGTAGGCATTGGCCCAGTTTTTCGCGCTGATTTCCAGCCAGTAATCGAACTGCACGGCCTTGAGGGCTTCGAGGGCCACGGTGTTGTCGCGGTAGTAATCGGTGACCCGGTAATCGAAGTTGTAGAAACCCTTGTTGATCGGCAGGTCCTTGGCCCAGTAGTCCTTGACCCGCTCGTAGCGGACCGAGCGCCCGGCCTTGACCTCGGCCACCTTGTACGGGCCGCTGCCCAGCGGAATCTCCAGGTTGCCCTTGGAGAAGTCGCGGCCCTCCCAGTAATGCTTGGGCAACACTGTCAGTTGCCCAAGGATCAGCGGCAGTTCGCGGTTGTTGGTGCGCTTGAACTTGAACAGCACCCGCAGCGGGTCTTCGGCGATCACTTCGTCGACATCCGCGTAGTAGGTCTTGAAGATCGGCGAGCCGTCCTTCATCAGCGTCTGGAAGCTGAACACCACGTCTTCGGCACGGATCGGGTGGCCGTCGTGGAAGCGCGCTTCGGGGCGGATGTAGAAGCGCACCCAGCTGTTGTCCGGGGCCTTTTCGATCTTGCCGGCTACCAGGCCGTATTCGGTGATGGGTTCGTCCAGGCTTTGCTGGGCGAGGGTGTCGTAGATCAGGCCGATATCATCTGCCGGCACGCCCTTGCTGATGAATGGGTTGAGGCTGTCGAAGCTGCCCATGCTGGATACGCGGAAGGTACCACCCTTGGGGGCATCCGGATTTACGTAGTCGACGTGTTTGAAATCGGCGGGGTACTTGGGCGGTTCGTTGTAGAGGGTCAGGGCATGTTGCGGGGCCGCATTGGCCGCGGCGCAAAACAGCAGGCTGCCAAGGATCGCAGTACGCAAAGGTATCATTGGGCTTTCTCCGAAGCTTTCAGCCACCATGCGCTCAGGCCCAGGCTGTAGGGCGGCGTGGTGACGAAGGCGAACCGGTTGCGGTACGCCAGGCGATGATAGTTGAGGTACCAGTTGGGAATACTGTAGTGCTGCCACAGCAGGACGCGGTCCAGCGCCCGGCCTGCGGCCAACTGTTCTTCACGGGTTTGCGCCGCCAGCAGTTGGTCCAGCAGGTGGTCGACCACCGGGTTGGCGATGCCTGCGTAATTCTTGCTGCCCTTGATCCCCGCCTGGCTGGAGTGGAAATACTGCCACTGCTCAAGGCCGGGGCTGAGGGTCTGGTTGAGGGTCATCAGAATCATGTCGAAGTCGAACTGATCGAGGCGTTGTTTGTACTGTGCGCGGTCTACCGTGCGCAAGCGGGCATCGACGCCGATGCTTGTCAGATTCTCGACATAGGGCTGCAGGATGCGCTCCAGGTTCGGGTTCACCAGCAGAATCTCCAGCCTCAGCGGCTGCCCGTCACTGTTGAGCAAGCGTTGCCCGGACAGCTTCCAGCCGGCGTCCGCCAACAATGCCAGGGCGCGGCGCATCGTGTCGCGAGGAATGCCGCGACCGTCGGTCTGGGGCAGGCTGAAGGGCTGGGTAAACAGGTTGGCCGGCAGTTGGTCGCGATAGGGCGACAGCATCAGCCACTCATGGCCGGTCGGCACGCCGGTGGCGGAGAACTCGCTGTTGGGGTAATAGCTGAGGCTGCGTTTATAGGCGCCGCTGAACAGGGTGCGGTTGGTCCACTCGAAATCGAACATCAGCCCCAACGCTTCGCGGACCTTGGCCTGGCTGAAGGCCGGGCGCCGGCTGTTCATGAACAGGCCCTGGCTCTGGGTCGGGATCTGGTGGGCGATCTGTGCCTTGATCACATCACCCCGGTTGACCGCCGGGAAGTTGTAGCCGTTGGCCCAGTTCTTCGCCTGGTGCTCGATATAGATATCGAACTCGCCGGCCTTGAACGCTTCGAAGGCCACGTCGCTGTCGCGGTAGAACTCCACCTCGACCTTGTCGTAGTTATAGAAACCCCGGTTGACCGCCAGGTCCTTGCCCCAGTAATCCTTGACCCGCTCGAACACCAGTTGTCGCCCGGGGCTGACCTTGCTGATGCGGTAAGGTCCACTGCCCAGCGGCGGCTCGAAGGTGGTGGCCTTGAAGTCGCGGTTTTTCCAGTAATGCTGGGGCAATACCGGTAGCTCGCCCAGGCGCAGGATCAGCAACGGGTTGCCGGCGCGCTTGAACACAAAACGAATGCGATGCCGGTTAAGAATGTCGACCCGGGCCACTTCCTGCAGGTTGGTGCGGTACTGCGGGTGACCTTCGGTCAGCAGCGTGCGATAGGAAAACGCCACGTCGTAGGCGGTGATCGGCTTGCCATCGTGAAACCGCGCTTCAGGGCGCAGGTTGAACACTACCCAGCTGCGGTCCTCGCTGTATTCCACCGATTGGGCAATCAGGCCGTAGCTGGAAGTCGGCTCATCGCCAGAGGGGGCGTACTGGCCGGTGCCGACCATCAGCGGCTCATTGAGCTCGTTGACGCCGTATTGCAGGAAGTTGGCGGTGGAGACCGGGCTGGAACCCTTGAAGGTGTACGGGTTGAGGGTGTCGAAAGTGCCAAACGCCATGACCCGCAAGGTGCCGCCCTTGGGCGCTGCGGGGTTTACCCAGTCGAAGTGGGTGAATTTGGCCGGGTACTTGAGCGTGCCGAACTGCGCATAACCGTGGCTCTCGGTAATGGTCGCGTTCGCGGAAAAGCTCAAGGCCAGACTTATTAGTAGAAGGAGGGGACGCTTCAAGTCAGGGATCCGATCCAGGCGGCTTGGGCTTTATGAACCGTACAGTAACAGCTTGTTCCGATTGGAAAAAGGCTGGCGCCGCAGGAGGGAGACTACAGGCTTGGATGGGGGTTGGCAGGGTGAAGAACAAAGGGGGAGCTGTTGCCAGTTCCCCCTCGTGTTTGCTGCTTAGCGCGGCCCGGAAACCACCAGCATCTGCCCAGGTTTCAGGGCCTGGCCAGTGCGTGGGTTCCAGCGCTTGAGATGTTGCATCTCGACGTTGAAGCGCTTGGCGACGATGTACAGCGAATCGCCTTTCTTGACCTTGTATTGCACCGGCTTCTTGCTGTCGGCCTTGGCCACCAGCTTGCGGGTGTCCTGCATCACCAGGGTCTGGCCGACCTTGAGCGCCTGCCCGTTGAGCTTGTTCCAGCGCTGCAGGTCATGTACATCGACCTTGTTGGCCTTGGCGATCAGCGTCAGGTTGTCGCCGCTGCGCACCTTGTAGTTGCGGGTGCGACCGGCAATGGCCTTGTGCTCAACGTCGTCGAACACCGGCTTTTTCGGGCGCATGCTCAGCAATTCTTCGGGCTTCATCGCCGAAAGGCTGCTGGCCAGCAGCTGCGCCTTGGACGTCGGCACCAGCAAATGCTGCGGGCCGTCCAGGGTGGTGCGCTGTTTCAAGGCAGGGTTGAGCTGGAACAGTTCGTCTTCGTCGATCTCGGCCAGCGCGGCGACCCGTGACAGGTCCATGCTGGTCTTGATTTCTACCACTTCGAAGTACGGAGTGTTGGCGATCGGGTTCAGGTTGACGCCATACGCCTCGGGGGCCAGCACCACCTGGGACAGCGCCAGGAACTTGGGCACGTAGTCCTTGGTTTCCTGGGGCAGTGGCAGGTTCCAGTAGTCCGTCGGCAAACCGAGCTTCTCGTTACGCTCGATGGCCCGGCTGACCGTGCCCTCACCGGCGTTGTAAGCCGCCAGGGCCAGCAACCAGTCGCCGTTGAACATGTCATGCAGGCGAGTCAGGTAGTCGAGGGCGGCGGTGGTGGAGGCGGTGATGTCGCGGCGGCCGTCGTAGGCGCGGGTCTGACGCAGGTTGAAATAGCGCCCGGTGGCGGGAACGAACTGCCACAGCCCGACCGCATCGCTGCGGGAATAGGCCATTGGGTTGTAGGCACTTTCAATCACTGGCAGCAGCGCCAGCTCCAGGGGCATGTTGCGTTCTTCAAGGCGTTCGACGATGTAATGAATATAGAGGCTGCCGCGTTCGCCGGCGTTCTCGAGGAAGGATGGGTTGCTGGCAAACCACAATCGTTGCTGTTCAATGCGCGGGTTGACGCCTAACCCGTCCTGCAATTGAAAGCCCCGGCGCATGCGTTCCCAGACATCCTGGGGCACTTCCGGGCTTGGCTTCTCTGATAGCCAAAGGGGTTTTTGCTTGATCTTGGCGGTAAGGTTTGGCTTGGGTTGCACGGTGGATTGTGCGGCAAAATGGGTCGATTGGCAGCCCGCCAGAGTAGCGGACACAGCCACCGCCACGGCTTGAGCCAGGCGGGTCAATGCGTCTGAATGGTTGGTTTTACGAATAGATGACGACATTGGCTGGAAGTAAGTTCCGGGCAAAAATGTCGGGCGATTCTAGAAAGCGCGTGGGTTGCGGTCAACCATTCAGAAATTACGTACTAAATTCCGCGCGCTTAGAACGTATCTTTCCACGACCTCAAGCTAGCAAATACCTCACTCCCGGCCCGGTTATCGCGGCCATTCCGTTCGTCCGCTTTTTCTTTAACGGATGTTTCAGAGGTTCGCAGAAAAGGGTTGGTGCGTTTTTCCAGGGCCAAAGTCGAAGGCAATGTTATCTGGCCGTTCGCCCGCAGTTGCCGCACGTTCTCCACCCGTTCGGCGATATCCGCGTTATGCGGTTCCACGGCCTGGGCGAATTTCAGGTTACTTTGTGTGTATTCGTGGGTGCAGTACACCAGCGTGTTGGCCGGCAAGGCCGCCAGGCGCTCCAGCGAGGTGTGCATTTGCTGCGGGGTGCCTTCGAACAGGCGGCCACAACCGGCGGCGAAGAGGGTGTCGCCACAGAACAGCACGCCCTCGTGATAAAAGGCGATGTGCCCCAGGGTATGGCCGGGTACGGCAAACACCTCGAAGTCCCAACCCAGCACGTTGATGCGGTCGTTATCCTGGAGTGCCACGTCCCGCGCCGGGATCTTTTCATTTGCCGGGCCGTAGACCGTGGCGCCTGAAACACTTTTAAGTTGCTCGACGCCGCCGACATGATCATGGTGATGGTGCGTCACCAGGATGTCGCTGAGGGTCCACTCGGGATGCTGCTGGAGCCAGGCCAGCACGGGCGCGGCATCACCGGGATCGACCACCGCGCAGCGCTTGTTCGGCTGATCCTGTAACAACCAGATGTAGTTATCGGTGAAGGCGGGCAGGGCACTGATCTGTATCATTCTTTGATTCGCCAAGCTGAACACATTGGTGCATCTTAGAGCTTCTTGGCGCGTTGGAGAATGCAATGACTGATAAAGCGTTCGCCCAGGCCGATCCCGAGTGGCTGGCACTGATCAGTGCCGCCCGTGAATGGCTGTCCGGGCCTGTCGGGCAATTTTTACTGGATGAAGAACGGCGCATGCTCGAAGACGAGCTGGGTCGGTTCTTTGGTGGTTACCTGGTGCATTACGGGCCGTCGGCACAAACCCCGCCGTCGGCACCCCAGGTGCAACGCAATGTGCGCCTGGGGGCGCCGCTGCCGGGGGTTGAAATCGTCTGCGAGGAGCAGGCCTGGCCGTTGAGCGAGCATGCGGCCGATGTGGTGGTGATGCAGCATGGCCTGGATTTCTGCCTGTCGCCCCACGGTTTGCTGCGCGAAGCGGCCAGCAGCGTGCGCCCTGGTGGCCATTTGCTGATCATTGGCATCAACCCCTGGAGCAGTTGGGGCTTGCGCCATGTGTTCGCCCATGACGGGCTGCGCCAGGCTCGCTGCATCTCGCCGTCGCGAGTCGGCGACTGGTTGAACCTGCTGGGCTTTGCGCTGGAGAAACGCCGCTTCGGGTGCTATCGTCCGCCGCTTGCGTCTGTCAAGTGGCAAGGCCGGCTGGCCGGCTGGGAACGCAGGGCCGGTGCCTGGCAATTGTCCGGCGGGGGTTTCTACCTGTTGGTGGCGCGCAAGATCGTCGTTGGCCTGCGCCCGGTACGCCAGGTGCGTCGCGAGCCGATGGGCAAGCTGGTGCCGATGCCGATGGCCAAGGTCAATCGCAAGCAGAGCGAACAGTAAACATACCTTTTTGATTTCAGGTCGAGCCTCTCGGCCTCGGGCACTTGTCGGTCGATTATCGGCAACCCGCTTTGATGGATCCCGCTTTAATGGACAGTGAAATGACCGATACCGTAGAACTCTTCACCGATGGCGCCTGCAAGGGCAACCCCGGCCCCGGCGGATGGGGCGCCTTGCTGGTGTGCAAGGGCGTGGAGAAGGAACTGTGGGGCGGCGAAGCCAACACCACCAACAACCGTATGGAACTGATGGGCGCGATCCGTGGCCTGGAAGAGCTCAAGCGCCGTTGCGACGTATTGCTGGTGACCGACTCCCAGTACGTGATGAAGGGCATCAACGAGTGGATGGTCAACTGGAAGAAGCGCGGCTGGAAGACTGCGGCCAAGGAGCCGGTGAAAAACGCCGACCTGTGGCAATTGCTCGATGAGCAATGCAATCGCCACAACATCACCTGGAAATGGGTGCGCGGGCACATCGGCCATCCCGGCAACGAGCGGGCCGACCAACTGGCCAACCGCGGTGTGGATGAAGTGCGCGGCTACAAACAGAGCTGATGCCGTCTGACGTGTTAAGATCCCGCCCCTTGAAATGTACCAAACCGTTGAGAGCTGAACCCTGATGGCCATCCGATCTGTTGTACTCGATACCGAAACCACCGGCATGCCGGTGACCGACGGCCACCGGATCATTGAAATCGGCTGTGTCGAACTGATGGGCCGCCGCCTCACCGGCCGGCACTTCCACGTCTACCTGCAACCGGATCGGGAAAGTGACGAAGGCGCCATCGGCGTCCACGGCATCACCAACGAATTCCTGGTGGGCAAGCCACGGTTTGCCGAAGTGGCGGATGAGTTCTTCGAGTTCATCAACGGCGCGCAACTGATCATCCATAACGCGGCGTTCGACGTTGGCTTCATCAACAACGAATTCGCGCTGATGGGGCAGACCGATCGGGCCGATATCACCCGGCACTGCTCGATCCTCGACACCTTGATGATGGCGCGTGAGCGTCACCCGGGCCAGCGCAACAGCCTCGACGCATTGTGCAAACGCTATGGCGTCGACAACTCCGGCCGTGAACTCCACGGCGCGTTGCTCGACTCCGAGATTCTCGCCGACGTCTACCTCACCATGACCGGTGGCCAGACCAGCCTGTCCCTGGCCGGTAATGCCTCGGACGGCAATGGTTCGGCGGAAGGCTCGGGCAATCGTCCTTCGGAAATCCGCCGCCTGCCAGCGGATCGCCAGCCCACCACGATTATTCGCGCCAGCGAGCAGGACATGGCCGAACACGCGGCGCGCCTTGAGGCGATCGCCAAGTCTGCCGGCGCACCCGCGCTGTGGACCCAATTGACCCAGCAATAACCGTCACCCCAGCGCCAGCCCCTGGCTGGCCCTGATCAGGTCATATGCCTTGCGCGCAATCGGGTTCGCCGTGTTCGGACGGATCCACAGGTAGTACGTGACCTCCGGCATCCTCGGCAATCCATCGTTTTCCCCCAATACCCGCATATCCGGCCCTAGCATCTCCATGCTCCGTGGGGTCACGCCGAGCCCTGCGCGGGTTGCCGCCTTGATACCGATCAGGTTCGATGCCAGGTACGCCTGGCGCCACGGGATATTCGCCCGTTCCAGCGCCTCAAGGGCGTAGCGCCGATAAATGCTCGGCTCATCCACAAGAATCAATGGCAGCGGCTCGCTTGGCGAGTGAATGTATTGCGCCGAACAAATCCACCACACCGGCGAGGTGCGCAGCGCAAAGCCTTCGAGGTTGGCATCGGCGCGGGTGGAAATCACCATGTCGACCTTGCCCCGGTGCAGGTCATCCATCAGGAACGGGCTGCGCCCGACGTCGATCTCCAGGCGCAGGCGCGGTGCCGAGCGGGCGATGTGGCTGAGGATCGGCGGCAGGATGGTGTCGGCGATGTCGTGGGGCGAGCCGATGCGCAGTACGCCGCTGAGGCTGCTTTCCCGCAGGGAATTGAGTGCATCGTCATTCAGCGAGAGCATCTGCCGCGCATGCCGCAACAGCTGCATCCCGGGTTCTGTTAGTTGTTTTTGCCGGCCACGTTTTTCAAACAGGCTGACGCCCACTTGTTGTTCCAGACGCTGCATATGCTGGGTGACGGAAGATTGTGTGCGTGCCAGGTGAGTGCCGGCTTCGGCAAAGCTGTGGTGGTCGACCACGGCGATAAAGGTGCGGAGCAGTTCAAGATCGAGGGTCGACATGGCCATTCCAGGGCTTTTTTATATCAAGGGTGCGAAGATAAACATTACAGATGTTTATGTTTTGTCGCGCCGGGTTTTTACGAGGGCTAATGAATTCGAGTATATGGCCAAAAGTCAGCGCGTCCATATACGGGAAGTTATAACGATATTAGATATTTGAATTTCCGTTAGCCCGGCACTCTCCCTAGCATGCCCCCACATCAGGTCGGGGTACGCCGATCGCTAATGAGGGGAGTTCCATGGGGTTTGTGCGCGCGGCGGTAAAACGAAGGTTGCCTGTGGTCCTGGGCGCGTTGATCGCCCTGGGCGGCAGCGCAGTGGCTCAGGCCGATGCGACCCTGGACAAGATCCAGCAGCGCCATGTGCTGGTGGTCGGCGTGCTGCTGTCTGGCGGGCCGTTTGGCGGCATCGACCCCACCACCCAGAAGCCCAGGGGCTTGAACGTCGACCTGGCCAACGAGCTGGGCCGTCAGTTGGGCGCCGAGGTGCAGCTGGTGCCGGTATTGCCGGCCAACCGTGTGCAGTTCCTGCAACAGGGCAAGGTCGACCTGCTGATCGCCAATATGGAATGGACCGCCGAGCGTGGCGAGATCCTCGGGTTCGTGCCGACGCCGTTCTACAAGATCGGCGGCACTGCTGCCGTACTCAAGGACAGCAAGATCACCCGCTGGGAAGATCTCAAGGACCAGCCGGTGTGCACCTCCCAGGGCAGCAGCTACGTCAAGCCGCTGACCGAACTGGGCGCGCAGATCAAGGCCTTCAAGAGCTCTTCGGAATCCCTGCTGGCCCTGCGCGGCAACAACTGCGTCGCTGCGGTGCATGACTCCACCCTGGTCAACCCGCTGATCAACGACAGCGCCGAATGGAAGGATTACCGCACCCTCAGTCCCGAGCTGAACCCGGCGCCATCGGTAATCTGGACCCGCCGTGGCGAGAGCGACACCCAGGCCAAACTCGACCCCATCGTCAAGGACCTGCACCGCAGCGGCTGGCTGATCGAAGCCCAGACCCGCAACCACATCACCCCGGCGTCCCCGGCGCTGGTGGAGTTGCAGAAACAGTTCAAGGGCGCCTGACACATGACATTGAGAACCCTGACTGCCTTGGCCCTGGCACTGTGCGCCAGCCTGGTCCACGCCGACGCCACCCTCGACAAGATCCAGCAACGCCACGCCATCAGCGTCGGCGTGATCCTCAGCGGTCCGCCGTTTGGCACCATCGACCCCAAGACCGGCGAACACCTGGGCTACAACGTCGAACTGGCCAAGGGCCTGGGCCAGGCGCTGGGTGTGGAGACCAGGACCGTTTCGGTACTGGCGCCCAACCGCGTGCAGTTCCTGCAACAGGGCAAGGTCGACGTGCTGATCGCCAACATGCAGTACACCGACGAACGCGCCGAGATTCTCGACTACGTGCCCACGCCCTATGAAGAGGTCGGCGGCGCGGCGTTGATCCGCAAAGGCGCCGGCATCACCCAGTGGGCCGACCTCAAGGGCAAGCCGGTGTGCGTGTCCCAGGGCAGCAACTTCATCAAGCCGTTGCAGGAAACCTACGGCGCGCAGATCAAGGCGTTCCGCAGCCAGTCCGAATCTTTGCTGTCGTTGCGCGGCAATGGCTGTGTGGCGGCGGTGCACGTCAGCCCGACCATGCACGCGCTGCTCGGCGATGCCGAATGGTCCGGCTACGAGATCCCGTTGCCGGGGGATTTGATCCCGTCCAAATCCGTAATCTGGATCCGCAAAGGCGAACACGACACCCAGGCCAGGCTCGACGCCATCGTGCGCGACTGGCATCGCAGCGGCTGGTTGATCGCCCTCGGCGAACGTACCGGCATGGCTCCGTCCCAAGCCCTGCGTGATCTGCACGAGCAGTACAGCCATGAGTGAAGCGCTATTCGCCACCCTGCAACAACTGCTCGGCGCCGCCCATGTGCAGCGCAGCGAAGACGCCGCCCAGTACCTGACCGACAAACAGGGCCGCTACACCGGCCAGGTGATCGCCGTGGTGCACCCGGCCAACACCGAGGAAGTGGCCGCCGTGGTGCGTGCGTGTGTCGCCCTGGAAGCGCCCATCGTGGTCCAGGGCGGCAACACCGGCCTGATGGCGGGTGCCACACCGGATGCCAACGGCCGCGCGGTATTGTTGCTGCTCGACCGCATGAACCGGGTGCGCGTGATCGATACCGACAACGACACCCTGACCGTCGAAGCCGGCTGCATCCTGCAAAACATCCAGGACGTGGCCCGTGAAGCCGGTCGCCTGTTTCCATTGAGTCTGGGCGCCGAAGGCAGTTGCACCATCGGCGGCAACCTTGGCACCAATGCAGGCGGCACGGCCGTGCTGCGTTATGGCAACACCCGCGAGTTGACCCTGGGCCTGGAAGTAGTGACCGCCGAAGGCGAAATCTGGAATGGCCTGCGAGGGTTGCGCAAGGACAACACCGGCTACGACCTGCGGGATTTGTACGTGGGCAGCGAAGGTACCCTAGGGATTATCACCGCCGCGACCCTGAAGCTGTTCCCGCTGCCCAAGGCCCAGGCGACAGCGCTGCTGGCGTTTGACGAGTTGGCCCAGGCGGTGGCGTTCCTGTCCCATGCCCGCGCCGGTTTTGGTGCAAACCTCACTGCATTCGAATTGCTCAGCGCCGATTGCCTTGCGTTGCTGCGCGAGCAATTTCCAGAGGGCCCGCAACCGTTTCTCAACGCCAGCCAACCCTGGTTTGCCTTGCTGGAGCTGTCGGATAACCACGGTGAAAGCCACGCCCGCGAAGCCTTCGAAACGGTCCTCGGTGAAGCCTTCGAACAGTCACTGCTGGCCGACGCACTGATCGCCGAAAGCCTGGCGCAAAGCGAAGCGCTATGGCTGCTGCGGGAGAACATGAGCGAAGCGCAGAAGCGTGCCGGACGCAATATGAAGCACGATATCTCGGTGCCCATTTCGCAAATCGTCGCCTTCGTCGCCCATACCGATGCGCTGTTGCAGACGCATTTCCCCGGTGTTCGCAACTTCACGTTCGGGCACCTGGGGGACGGCAACCTGCATTACAACGTGGCTCATCCGCTGGATTCAACGGTTGACGAGCACATGCGCAACTACGCCGAATTGAGCTTGCTGGTACACGACAGCGCCCACGCCCACGGCGGCTCCATCAGCGCCGAACACGGGATTGGCCAGCGCAAGGTCGGCCTGCTGGGCCGCTACAAAAGCCCGGTGGAACTGGACCTGATGCGCCGCATCAAGCGGGCCCTCGACCCGAAAAACCTGCTCAATCCCGGCAAAGTCCTGGAGGTACAGCCATGACCGTTCGCCTGTCCAAGCGGGTGCAGCGCGTGTCGCTGTCGGCCAATGCGGCGGCCAAATCCCGCGCCACGGAACTGCGTGACGCCGGCCGCGACATTCTGGACCTGACCACCGGCGAGCCGGATTTCGATACCCCGGAGCACATCAAGCAAGCCGCCTGCGCAGCCATTGCTGCGGGCGCCACCAAGTACACGCCGACACCCGGGGTAAAAGCCTTGCGCGTGGCCGTGCAGCGAAAACTGGCCGAAGAAAACCACCGGGACTATTCGCTGCCGAATATCGTGATCGCCAACGGCGCGAAACAGATCATCTTCAACGCCTTCGCCGCAACCCTCGACGACGGCGATCAAGTGCTGGTGCCGACGCCTTACTGGCCGTCGTTCCCCGACAGCGTGCGCTTCAACGGTGGCGAGCCGGTGTTTATCGAGTGCGGGCTGGAGCAGGGCTGCAAACTGCTGCCCGCCCAGCTGGAGCAACACATCAATCAACGCACGCGCTGGCTGATCCTTAACGGCCCGGGCAACCCGAGCGGTGCGGTGTATGGCGAGGCTGAACTGCATGCGCTGGCCGAGGTGCTGCGTCGCCATCCCCAGGTGCTGGTGCTGCTGGATGAACTCTACGAACACATCCGCTTCGACGGGCGCCCGGCCCAGAGCCTGCTGAACGTCGCGCCGGATTTGCAGGACCGTTGCCTGCTGGTGGGCGGCGTGTCCAAGACCTACGCCATGACCGGCTGGCGCATCGGTTTCGGCGCCGGGCCGCAGGCCTTGACCCATGCAATGGCGGTTGTTCAGTCGCAATCCACCTCCGGTGCTTCCTCCGTGGGCCAGGCTGCTGCATTGGCGGCATTCACCGGCGGGCTGGGCTTTTTGGCCGAGCAGGTAGCGGCCTATCAGCTGCGCCGGGACCTGTTGATGATGGCCCTCGGCACCGTCGTAGGCCTGGAAGTACTCGAACCCCAGGGCGGCTTTTTCGTGTTCGTGCGTTGCGCCGGTTTGCTTGGCCGCTATCGCCCGGACGGTCAGCGCCTGGACGATGATGGCGATGTCGTCGCGTACTTGCTGGAGGAGGGCGTCGCCGGAGTAGCGGGCAGTGCCTACGGCCTGTCGCCGTGGTTTCGCCTGTCCATCGCCACGGCGACCGACAGCGTGGCCGAGGCCGGCCGCCGTATCGCTGTCGCCTGCGGCAAGCTGCGGGGCGTCGAATGAGTCATTGGCTGGAGCTTTTTGTGCACTGGGCCGCCGGTATCGGCCTCAACTACAGCTTCCTGCTGGATGGCTATCAGCGCGGCACCCTGGAGCAGGGCGCGCTGACCACGGTGCTGTTGTGCCTGTTCACCATCGTCGGCAGCCTGCTGGCCGGGATCAGCCTGGCGGCGCTGCTGACTTCCGGCAACCCGTGGCTGGCCAAACCGGCGCGGGTGTTTATCGAAGTCACCCGCAACACGCCGACCCTGGTGCAGCTGTACTGCGCATTCCTGGTGTTGAACATGCTGCTGACCCAGGCTGTCGGCGCGGCCAACCCGCTGACGCCGTTTGCCTGGGTGGTGATCGTGATTTCGCTGCACAAGGGCGCGTTCCACGCCGAAGCCCTGCGCGCCGGCATCGAGGCGGTGCCCGCCGTGACCCTGGAAGCCGCCAGCTCCCTGGCCTTCAGCAGCCGGCAATTGCTGTGGAGTGTGCAGTTGCCGTTGGCCCTGCGTTTCGCGCTGCCGTCGCTGATCAACAACCTGATCGACCTGGTGAAAATGACCGCCGTGGCCTCGGCCATCGCCGTGGGCGATATCACCTACGCCTCGATCATGATCTGGACCCAGAGCGACAACGTGCTGGAGCTGATGATTCTGATCCTGAGCTTTTTCGGCTTGCTGAGTTTTACCGTCAATTGTGTGGGGCGCTGGCTGGAAGCGCGCCTGAGGATGCCCGGCTATGGCCATTGATTCATTCCCGGTGCTGTCGGCGTTGCTGCAATGGTCGCCGGCGCTGGTGACTGGTTTCGGCCAGAACATCCTGATCAGCCTGGTGGCGATTGGTCTTGGTTCGCTGCTGGGGCTGATGGTGGGCGCGTTGGCCCTGTCGCCGTTGCGCCTGCTGCGGTTGCCCGCGCGGATCTGGGTGCAGGTTTTCCGCAATGCACCGTGGCTGGTGCTGATCTATTTCACCACCTACGTGTTCCCGTTCGAGATCCATATCGGCAGCAGCTACGTGTCGTTCCCGGACTGGGTCAAGGTGACGATTGGCCTGGCATTGCCGGCCAGCGCCAACGTGGCGGAGATCTTTCGCGGCGCCATCGGCTCGATCCCCAGCACCCAATGGGAAGCGGCGCGCTCACTGGCATTCACCCGCGGCCAGATATTCAGCTCGATCATCCTGCCCCAGTGCTTCAAGCGCATGTTGCCGCCGTGGATGAACCTCTACGCGGTGGTCACCATGGGCACCGCCCTGGCGTCGCTGGTGGGCGTGCACGACGTGATCGACACCGCACAGATCGCCAGCAACACCGTGAACATGACCGGCTTTACCGTGGTGATCTACCTCAGCCTGTTGGTCCTGTTCTTCGCCTACTGCTACCCGATTTCCCGTTTGACCCAACGCCTGGAGCGCCGTTATGCCTTCTATTGAACCCCTGGTCAGCCTGCGGGATTTGCAGCTGTCGTTCGGTGACAACCGGGTGCTCAAGGGCATCGACCTCGACGTGCATCGCGGCCAGGCGGTGTCGATCATCGGCCCGTCGGGCTCGGGCAAGTCGACCATCCTGCGTTGCATCACCGGCCTGTTGCAGCCTCAGCGCGGCACCATTCGCGTGGGCGAAACCCGGGTCGATACGCTGACCCAGGAAGCCCAGCGCATCGAGTTGCGCAAGCGTGTGGGTTTTGTATTCCAGCAATACAACCTGTTCCCGCATTTGTCCGTGCTGGAAAACCTGGTGATCGCCCCGCGCAAGGTGCTCGGTCGTAACCGTGCCGATGCCGAGAAAGATGCCCGGGCGTTGTTGGCCAAGGTGCGCATGGAGCACAAGGCCGATGCCTATCCGGGCCAATTGTCCGGCGGCCAACAGCAGCGGGTGGCGATTGCCCGGGCGTTGGCGATGCGCCCCGAGCTGATCCTGTTCGATGAAGTGACCTCGGCCCTGGACCCGGAAACCGTCGGTGAAGTACTGACGGTGATTCGCGAGCTGACCGAAGAAGGCATGACCTGCGTGCTGGTGACCCACGAAATGCGCTTTGCCGAAGAGATCAGCGACATCGTCTATTTCACCGAAAACGGCGTGATCGTCGAGCACGGCAGCGCCGAGCAGATCTTCCAGCGCCCCACCAGTGAACGGACCCAGGAATTTCTGCGCCATGCCTTGGGCGATCCCGGCCGTCGGCCGCCGATCGCCAACGATCCGTACCTGTTGACCAACCTGAGCCGCTACACCCTGTCCGTCTAACAAGAGGAACCTCGTCATGAGTACCGCAAACCGTGCCGCCGTTATCGAAGACTTCCTGCAGCAGATCCGCGTCATCAACCAGCGTGGCGTAGACCGCGCGGCCCTGGTGGAAATCGTCGGGCTGCTGGAAACCCTGGCCGAGCGCCGGGACCTGTTCAACTTCAGCGAATTCCCCGCGCCGGTGCCGGGCCAGGGCAGTACCGCGTTCCGCTATCGCCTGAACGACGACGGCGACACGCCCACCCTGTACCTGAACTCGTTGCTGCCGGGCAAAAGCACCATCCCGCACAACCACGAAACCTGGGCGATCATCAGTGCCGTTGAAGGCCAGGAAATCAACTACGTGTATGGCCGCAACGATGAAGGGCGTGAGGAAGGCTTCACCACCCTGACCCTTGAGAAAGAAGTCGTCGTGCAGCCGGGCACCTCTATCTCGTTCCTCGGTGAAGACCTGCACGGGATTCGCGTTGAGGGTGAGCAGGCGACCTTGCATTTCCACCTGTACGGCTTGCCGCTGGAATCCCTCAATGGCCGTTACGGCGTTGAAGCAGACGGCCGGATCCTCAACTACAACGCCTCGCAGATGGCGCCTTCAATCCGGGCCTATTCCTGAGCACAACACACATCAAATGTGGGAGCGAGCAAGCCCGCTCCCACAATTGGATCCGCGTTCATCCAGGGTTTTTTATGATTGATCTGTATTACTGGCCTACGGGCAACGGCCTGAAAGTCGGCATCCTGCTGGAAGAGCTGGAGGCGGAGTACCGCCTGATTCCGGTCAACATCCGCGAAGGCGCGCAGAAGCAGGAAAGCTTCCAGCGCATCAGTGCGAATGGGCGGATTCCGGCGATTGTCGACCACCGCCTTGAAGCACCCCTGAGCCTGTTCGAGTCCGGGGCGATCCTGAACTACCTGGCGGACAAGGCCGGGCGCTTCCTGCCGCCCGCCGGCACCGCCGAGCGCCAGAAGGTCCAGGAATGGCTGTTCTGGCAGGTAGGGCATATCACCCCGTACCTGAGCCAGTTGCAGCTGTTCAAGGAGAAGGCCCCGGAACCGATTCCCTTTGCCCTGGACCTGCTGAACGCCGAAGCCACGCGCCTGTATCGGGTGCTGGAGCAGCGCCTGGCGGAGGTGCCGTATGTGGCGGGCGAATACTCGGTGGCCGACATGGCGATTTTCCCGTGGATCCAGCCCCTGCGCCAAGGCCAGGACCTGGCGGACTACCCGAACATCCAGGCCTGGCGTCTGCGCATCAAGGCGCGCCCGGCAGTCCAGCGGGCCTATGCCAAGGGCCGTGAAGTGGCCGCCGGCGAGCGTTCGCTGGCCTTGCAGTAACCCATCTATTTTTTGCGGGACTTCCATGAGCCAGACCATCACACCCGGGCAATTGCAACAATGGCTGTTTGACGGCCAGGAAATCGCCCTGTTCGACGTACGCGAGCACGGCCAATACGGCGAGGCCCACCTGTTTCACGGGGTGAACCTGCCCTATAGCCGCCTGGAACTGGAGGTGCAGCGCCTGGCACCGAATCCCCGGGTGCGCCTGGTGATCTACGACCAGGACGGCGGCGATGTGGCTGCGCGCACGGCACTGCGTTTGCAAGCGCTGGGCTACCGCCATGTGCATGTACTGGAAGGTGGTGCGAACGCTTGGCAGGCGGCGGGTCTGCAGTTGTTCGCCGGGGTGCATGTGCCGTCGAAAGCCTTTGGCGAATTGGTGGAAGAGGCCAGCCACACACCCCACGTCACCGCGCAGCAACTGGCGGACTGGCAGGCCACGGGCGAGCCGCTGGTGGTGCTGGACGGTCGGCCGTTCGATGAATACCGCAAGATGACCATTCCCGGTTCCATCTGCTGCCCCAATGGTGAGCTGGGTTACCGCGTGCACGACCTGGTGCCGGATGAAACCACGCCAATCGTGGTCAACTGCGCCGGGCGTACCCGCAGCATTATCGGTGCCCAGACGTTGATCAATCTGGGTGTGAAGAACCCGGTTTATGCATTGGAAAACGGTACCCAGGGTTGGTACCTGGCGGATTTCAAGCTGGAGCACGGCAGCACCCGGCGTTATGCCGACCAGGCCTCGACGGATCTGGGCCAGCAGCGCGAGGCTGCCCGGCAGTTGGCGGAGCGGACAGGGGTGGTCAGTGTCAAGGCGGAGCAGGTCCGGCAATGGGCGGCGGACCCGGCCCGTAGCCTGTTCCTGTGCGATGTGCGTACCGCTGAAGAATTTGCCGCCGGCACTTTGCCGGGGGCGCAACACACGCCGGGCGGGCAGTTGATCCAGTCCACTGACCTGTACATCGGCGTGCGTCAGGCGCGGGTGGTGCTGTTGGACAGTGATGGTGTGCGTGCGCCGATTGTCGCCAGTTGGCTGCGGCAGTTGGGGCATGAGGCGTATGTGCTGGAGGGTGGCGTCCACAGTGGATTGGCGCTGGAGGCCAAGGAGGCCGTGCCCTTTGACGCGCTGCCGCTGATCTCGGTGCAGGCGCTGGCCGATGCGCTGAAGGACGACACCGTGGACCTGGTGGACCTGCGCCCGAGCATGATCCATCGCAAGGGCCGGATTGTCGGTTCGCGCTGGTCGATTCGTTCGCGGTTGACCGCGGGTGGGCGTCCACTGGTGCTGCTGGCTGATGATCCGGCACTGGCCGCTTTTGCTGCGTTGGGCCTGGGCGGCGATGTGCGTTTGCTCGACGGTGGCTATGCCGCGTGGGTTGCGGCCGGTTTGCCGGTGATCGAGGATGCGCAAACGCCTCCGGACAACCAGTGCATCGACTTCCTGTTCTTCACCCACGACCGTCACAGCGGCAACAAGGACGCTGCCCGCCAATATCTCGCCTGGGAAATTGGCCTGTTGGCACAGATGAGCGAAGCGGAAATCGCCAGTCTCAAGCCGTTGTTGCCTGCGTCACGGGTGCGTACCCGGCTGATTCACGCGGCGCGTACCGAAGGCGGCAATGGTGGTCGGGCGGTGAACGTACCGATCACCCGCCTGAGCACCGTGCTGTTCGACAACCTGGCCCAGATGCGTGACGCGCGCTCCCGACGCGACAGTGAGCGGGTCCTGAGTTACGGCGCACGCGGCAATCCCACCGCTTTTGCCCTTGAAGACCTGGTCACCGAACTTGAGGGGGGCTATCGCACACGGCTGTATGGCACCGGGCTCGCCGCCGCGGCGCAGACGTTCCTGGCCTACCTGCGGCCCGGCGACCATGTGTTGATCACCGACGCCGTCTATTCGCCGGTGCGCAAACTGGCCCGGGAGTTCCTCCAGCCATTCGGCATCGAAGTCAGCTATTTCGCCCCGGACGGCAGCGGCCTGGAAGCGCAACTGCAGGCCAACACCAAAATGGTCTACGCCGAAGTGCCGGGTTCGCTGCTGTATGAGCTGTGTGACCTGCCCGCGCTAGCCGCACTGTGCAAGCCGCGGGGCATTCTGTTGGCGGTGGACAACACCTGGGGCTCGGCGTACCTGTACCGCCCGCTGGCGCTGGGTGCCGACATCTCGATCATGGCCTTGACCAAGTACCTTGGCGGCCACAGTGACGTGATGATGGGCAGCGTCTGCACCACCGAAGCGGCATGGCCGGCCCTGGCGAAAATGAGCGATACCTTTGGCAATGCAGTGAGTGCCGACGATGCCTACCTGATCCTGCGTGGCGCACGCACCCTGGCTTCCCGGCTGGACGTGCACGAGCGCCAGGCGTTGAAGATTGCCCAGTGGTTGCAGGCGCAGCCGCAGGTCAGGCGGGTGTTTCATCCGGCACTGGCGGAGCATCCTGGCCACGTGCTGTGGAAGCGTGACTTCAGCGGGAGCAACGGTTTGCTGTCCTTCGAACTCGACCGCGCGGATGCCGGCTACGTCGAACGGTTTATCGACGGCCTGCAGCTGTTTGGCCTGGGCGCATCCTGGGGCGGCTTTGAAAGCCTGGTGACCCTGGCCGATACACAGGATCGCCAGAGCGCCGCCGACCGTGGATTGAACCCGGTGGTGCGCCTGCATGTGGGGCTGGAGGATGTGGAGGCGTTGATCGAGGATCTGCAGCGCGGGTTCGTGGCGGCGGGGCGTTGAGCCTCGCACCATGACAATTTGCGTCCGCCCATAGGTGCCCATCGAACTTTGTGTTTAACTTCGGCACCTGAAATTCGTTTCACTACCACCACTAGAAGGATTCCGTTCATGGCTCAAGTTACCCATAAAGGCAACCCTATCCAGGTCGACGGCGACTTGCCACAAGTCGGCGCCAAAGCGCCAGCCTTTACCCTGACTGCTGGCGATCTGTCGGACGCGACCCTGGCTACCTTTGCCGGCAAGCGCAAAGTGCTGAACATTTTCCCAAGCGTTGATACCCCGACCTGCGCGACTTCGGTTCGCAAGTTCAACGCCCAGGCCAACAGCGTGGACAACGCCGTGGTGCTGTGCATCTCCACTGACCTGCCATTTGCCCAGGCACGTTTCTGCGGCGCCGAAGGCCTGGAAAACGTTAAGAACCTGTCGGACTTCCGCGATGCCGGCTTTGCCGTTGACTACGGCGTTGCGATCGCCGCAGGCCCGCTGCGCGGCCTGACCGCCCGTGCCGTCGTGGTACTGGACGAGAACGACAACGTACTGCACAGCGAACTGGTCAGTGAAATCGGCCAAGAGCCGAACTACGAGGCAGCCCTGGCTGTTTTGAAGTAACTGTTACTACGCATTACTGTCGTTTTGCAGTAACACGCGTGATGCAGTATTACGGCCTGGCCTAGTCCAGGCCGTTTTTATTTGTGCTTCAGAGGCTTAGCCAGATAGCGAATGGACTAAGCACAGAAGTTAAAAGTTGTAATCCAAGGTAAATAGCCGGTAAAGGCGCTTTTCTTAACGCGCCCCAGTGCTTATCTTTCAGCCTCCCGAAGAAGAAGCTCTCGCACCCAATGGTTGATCACTCCATGCAATCCACCCCTCGTCACTCCCGCCGCTGGCTGTTCGGCCTGCTCGTGCTGCTGGTCATTGCCGGCCTGTGCTGGAAGTTCTGGCCTGGCACCAGCCACAAGGACAGCGCCGAGAAGAAGCCCGCCGGGCATGCCGGCAAGTCGGGGATGATGCGCCCGGGCTTTGGGGGTTCTACTGGCCCGGTGCCGGTGCGTGTGGCGCCGGCGGTGCTGGGCGAATTCCCGGTGTACTACAAGGCGCTGGGTACGGTGACGGCACTCAACACCATCAATGTGCGCAGCCGGGTTGGCGGAGAGCTGGTCAAGATCGCCTTTGAAGAGGGGCAGATGGTCAAGGCCGGTGACCTGCTGGCGGAAATCGACCCGCGCAGTTACCAGAATGCCTTGCTCCAGGCCCAGGGCACGTTGCTGCAGAACCAGGCCCAGCTGAAAAACGCCCAGGTCGACGTGCAGCGTTATCGCGACCTGTATGCCCAGGACAGTATCGCCAAGCAGACCCTGGACACCGCCGAAGCGCTGGTGTTGCAGTACCAGGGCACGGTCAAGACCAACCAGGGCGCGGTGGATGACGCCAAGCTCAACCTCGAATTCACCAAGATCCGCGCACCGATTACCGGGCGTGTCGGCCTGCGCCAGGTGGACGTGGGCAACCTCGTCGCCGCCAACGACACCACCTTCCTGGCGGTGATCACCCAGACCCAACCCATCAGCGTGGTCTTCACGTTGCCGGAAAACACCCTGGAAACCGTGCTGGCGCGTTATCACGCCGGCAACAAGCTGCCGGTGGAAGCCTGGGACCGTGGCGATGTCGCGGTGAAAGCCACGGGCGTGCTGCAGAGCCTCGATAACCAGATCGACGTCACCACCGGCACCCTGAAATTCAAGGCGCGGTTCGATAACAAGGACCAGGCGCTGTTCCCCAACCAGTTCGTGAACGTGCACTTGCTGGCCGACACCCTGCACAACGTGGTGCTGGCGCCGTCGGCGGCGATTCAGTTCGGCAATACCGGCACCTTCGTCTACGTGCTCGATGGCGACAAGAAGGTCAAGGTGCGTCCGCTGGTGATCGGTGATTCCGACGGCGACAACACCGTGGTCAAGCAAGGCCTGGCCGCCGGCGACCGCGTGGTGCTGGAAGGCACCGACCGCCTGAAGGACGGCAGTGACATTGAAGTGGTCAACGACAGCACTGAGGTGCCGACCACGCCGACCGAACACCTCCAGGGTCAACCGGCAGCCAAGACGCAACAAGGCCCGGCTGATGCCGCCAAGGCGCAAAAGGGCGGCGCATGAACCTCTCGCGGCTGTTCATCCTTCGCCCGGTAGCCACTACCCTGAGCATGCTGGCCATTGTCCTGGCCGGCGTGATCGCTTATCGCCTGCTGCCGGTCTCGGCCTTGCCCCAGGTGGATTACCCGACCATCCGGGTGATGACCCTGTACCCCGGCGCCAGTCCGGACGTAATGACCAGCGCGGTCACGGCGCCCCTTGAGCGTCAGTTCGGGCAGATGCCCGGCCTGACCCAGATGGCGTCCACCAGCTCCGGCGGCGCCTCGGTGCTGACCCTGCGTTTCAACCTCGACATCAACATGGATGTCGCCGAGCAACAGGTGCAGGCCGCGATCAACGCCGCCACCAACCTGCTGCCCAAGGACCTGCCGGCGCCGCCGGTGTACAACAAAGTCAACCCGGCGGATACCCCGGTGCTGACCCTGGCCATCACCTCCAAGACCATGTTGCTGCCCAAGCTCAATGACCTGGTCGACACGCGCATGGCGCAGAAGATCGCGCAGATCAGCGGCGTCGGCATGGTCAGCATCGCCGGCGGCCAGCGCCAGGCGGTGCGGATCAAGGTCAACCCCGAGGCCCTGGCGGCCAACGGCCTGAACCTGTCGGATGTGCGCACCCTGATCGCCGCCTCCAACGTCAACCAGCCCAAGGGTAACTTTGACGGCCCCACGCGGGTGTCGATGCTCGACGCCAACGACCAGTTGGTCTCGCCCAAGGAATACGCCGAACTGATCCTCGCCTACAACAACGGCGCGCCGTTGCGGCTCAAGGATGTGGCGCAGATCGTCGACGGCGCCGAGAACGAACGCCTCGCGGCCTGGGCCAACGAAAACCAGGCGGTCCTGCTGAACATCCAGCGCCAGCCCGGGGCCAACGTCATCGAGGTGGTGGACCGGATCAAGGCGCTGTTGCCAAGCATCACCGACAACCTGCCGGCGGGCCTGGACGTGACGGTGCTTACCGACCGTACCCAGACCATCCGGGCCTCGGTCAAGGATGTACAGCACGAATTGCTGATCGCCATTGCCCTGGTGGTGATGGTGACGTTCCTGTTCCTGCGCCGCTTCAGCGCGACCATCATTCCGTCCATCGCCGTGCCGCTGTCCCTGGTGGGCACCTTCGGCGTGATGTACCTCGCCGGTTTCTCCATCAACAACCTGACGCTGATGGCGCTGACCATCGCCACCGGTTTCGTGGTGGACGACGCCATCGTGATGCTGGAGAACATTTCCCGCTACATCGAGGAAGGCGATACACCGCTCAATGCGGCGCTTAAGGGCGCCAAGCAGATCGGCTTCACCCTGATTTCCCTGACCCTGT
Source organism: Pseudomonas sp. W2I6 (assembly GCF_030815935.1). Classification (NCBI taxonomy): domain Bacteria; kingdom Pseudomonadati; phylum Pseudomonadota; class Gammaproteobacteria; order Pseudomonadales; family Pseudomonadaceae; genus Pseudomonas; species Pseudomonas sp. W2I6. Next base: position 2,146,169 of record NZ_JAUSXJ010000001.1, read on the forward strand.
CGCTGATCGCGGTATTGATCCCGCTGCTGTTCATGGCGGACGTGGTGGGGCGGCTGTTCCGTGAATTCGCGATCACCCTGGCGGTGGCGATCCTGATTTCCCTGGTGGTGTCCCTGACCCTGACGCCGATGATGTGCGCGCGGTTGCTCAAGCGTGAGCCGAAAGAGGAAGAGCAGGGCCGTTTCTACAAGGCCAGCGGCGCCTGGATCGACTGGCTGATCGAGGCCTACGGGCGCAAGTTGCAGTGGGTGCTCAGGCATCAGCCGCTGACCCTGCTGGTGGCCATCGCCACCCTGGGCCTGACCGTGGTGTTGTACATGGTGGTGCCCAAGGGCTTCTTCCCGGTGCAGGACACCGGTGTGATCCAGGGCATTTCCGAAGCGCCACAGTCGATTTCCTTTGCGGCGATGAGCCAGCGCCAGCAGGAACTGGCGAAGATCATCCTCGAAGACCCGGCGGTGGAGAGCCTGTCGTCCTATATCGGGGTAGACGGTGATAACGCCACCCTCAACAGTGGTCGCCTGCTGATCAACCTCAAGCCCCACGGCGAACGGGACCTGAGCGCGGCACAGATCATCACGCGCCTGCAGCCGCAACTGGACAAGCTGGTGGGGATTCGCCTGTTCATGCAGCCGGTGCAGGACCTGACCATCGAAGACCGCGTCAGCCGTACCCAGTACCAGTTCAGCATGTCCTCGCCGGACGCCGAGCTGCTGGCCTTGTGGAGTGAAAAGCTGGTACACGCCCTCAGCCAGTTGCCGGAACTCTCCGACGTCGCCAGCGACCTGCAGGACAAGGGCCTGCAGGTGTACCTGGTGATCGACCGTGACGCCGCATCGCGCCTTGGTGTGTCGGTGTCGACCATCACCGACGCGCTGTACGACGCGTTCGGCCAGCGGCAGATATCCACCATCTACACCCAGGCCAGCCAGTACCGCGTGGTATTGCAGGCCCAGTCCGGTGAAACCCTCGGCCCGGACGCCCTGAACCAGATCCATGTGAAAACCACCGACGGCGGCCAGGTGCGGCTGTCGAGCCTGGCCCATGTGGAACAGCGCCAGGCCCAGTTGGCAATCGCGCATATCGGTCAGTTCCCGGCGGTGATGATGTCGTTCAACCTGGCCCCCGGCGTGGCGCTGGGCAAGGGCGTCGACCTGATCAACCAGACCCAGAAAGACATCGGCATGCCGGTGGGCGTGCAGACCCAGTTCCAGGGCGCGGCCCAGGCATTCGAGGCTTCGCTGTCGAGTACCTTGCTGCTGATCCTGGCGGCGGTGGTGACCATGTACATCGTGCTTGGGGTGCTCTACGAGAGCTATATCCACCCGATCACCATCCTCTCGACCCTGCCGTCGGCAGCGGTGGGCGCCTTGCTGGCCTTGCTGCTCAGTGGCAACGACCTGGGGATGATCGCGATCATCGGCATCATCCTGCTGATCGGCATCGTGAAGAAGAACGCGATCATGATGATCGACTTTGCCCTCGACGCTGAGCGCAACCAGGGCCTGGACCCGCAAACCGCGATCTACCAGGCGGCGCTGTTGCGCTTCCGGCCGATCCTGATGACCACCCTGGCGGCGCTGTTCGGTGCCGTGCCGTTGATGCTCGCCACCGGCTCCGGCGCCGAGTTGCGCCAGCCGCTTGGCCTGGTGATGGTGGGCGGGTTGCTGGTGAGCCAGGTGTTGACCCTGTTTACCACCCCGGTGATCTACCTGTATTTCGACCGCCTCGGCCGTCGCTGGCGCAAAGAGCCGGTGCGCCTGGAGCCGGTTGAGTCATGAACCTGTCCGGACCTTTCATTCGCCGGCCGGTAGCCACCATGCTGCTGAGCCTGGCGATCATGCTGCTGGGCGGCGTCAGCTTCAACCTGTTGCCGGTGTCGCCATTGCCGCAGATCGATTTCCCGGTGATCGTGGTGTCGGCCAGCTTGCCGGGGGCCAGCCCCGAGGTGATGGCGTCTACGGTGGCCACGCCGCTGGAGCGTTCCTTCGGCGCGATTGCCGGCATTACCACCATGAGCAGTTCGTCGAGCCAGGGTTCGACCCGGGTGATCCTGGCGTTCGACTCCAATCGCGACATCAACGGCGCGGCGCGGGAAGTGCAAGCGGCGATCAACGCCTCGCGTAACCTGCTGCCCAGTGGCATGCGCAGCATGCCCACCTACAAGAAGATCAACCCGTCCCAGGCGCCCATCATGGTGCTGTCCCTGACTTCGGACGTGTTGCCCAAGGGCCAGCTGTACGACCTGGCCTCGACCATCCTGTCCCAGAGCCTGTCCCAGGTGCCGGGCGTGGGTGAAGTGCAGATCGGCGGCAGCTCCTTGCCCGCCGTGCGTATCGAACTGGAACCCAAGGCCCTCGACCAGTACGGAGTGGCCCTGGACGATGTGCGTAATACCATCGCCAATGCCAACGTGCGCCGGCCCAAGGGTTCGCTGGAGGACAGCCAGCGCAACTGGCAGATCCAGGCCAACGATCAGCTGGAAAAGGCCAAGGACTATGAACCGCTGCTGATCCGCTACCAGAATGGCGCGGCCTTGCGCCTGGGGGATGTGGCGAAGATCAGCGACGGCGTCGAGGACCGCTACAACAGCGGCTTCTTCAACAATGACTCGGCGGTGCTGCTGGTGATCAACCGCCAGTCCGGCGCCAACATCATCGAGACGGTGAAGCAGATCAAGGCACAACTGCCGGCCTTGCAGGCGGTGTTGCCGTCCAGCGTCAAGCTGAACCTGGCCATGGACCGTTCGCCGGTGATCACCGCCACCTTGCACGAAGCCGAGATGACCCTGCTGATTGCCGTGGCCCTGGTGATCCTGGTGGTGTACCTGTTCCTCGGCAACTTCCGCGCCTCGCTGATTCCCACCCTGGCGGTGCCGGTGTCGCTGGTGGGCACGTTTGCAGTGATGTACCTGTTCGGCTTTTCCCTGAACAACCTGTCGCTGATGGCGCTGATCCTCGCCACCGGCCTGGTGGTGGACGATGCCATCGTGGTGCTGGAGAACATTTCCCGGCACATCGACGAGGGTGTGCCGCCGATGAAGGCGGCTTACCTGGGGGCCCAGGAAGTCGGCTTCACCTTGCTGTCGATGAACGTCTCGCTGGTGGCGGTGTTCCTCTCGATCCTGTTTATGGGCGGTATCGTTACCAGCCTGTTCCGCGAGTTTTCCATCACCCTGGCAGCGGCGATCATCGTCTCGCTGGTGGTGTCGCTGACCCTGACCCCGATGCTCTGCGCCCGCTGGCTCAAGCCGCATGTCAAAGGCCAGGAAACAGGCTTGCAGCGCTGGAGCCAGAAGATCAACGATCGCATGGTGGCCGGCTACGCCCGCAGCCTGGACTGGGTGCTGCGCCACAAGCGCCTGACGCTGCTCAGCCTGTTGGTGACCATCGGAGTCAACGTCGCGCTGTATGTGGTGGTGCCGAAAACCTTCATGCCCCAGCAGGACACCGGGCAACTGATCGGCTTTGTGCGTGGCGACGACGGGCTGTCATTCAGTGTGATGCAGCCGAAGATGGAAATTTTCCGCAAGGCGGTCCTGCAGGACCCCGCGGTGTTGAGCGTGGCGGGCTTTATTGGCGGCAACAGCGGCACCAACAACGCGGTGATGCTGGTGCGGCTCAAGCCCATCAGCGAACGCAAGATTTCTGCCCAGGCGGTGATCGAGCGCATGCGCAAGAATGTGCCACTGGTGCCCGGCGGGCGCCTGATGCTGATGGCTGACCAAGACCTGCAATTCGGCGGCGGCCGCGACCAGACCACCTCGCAGTATTCCTACATCCTGCAAAGCGGCGACCTGGCGGCCTTGCGCCTGTGGTACCCGAAAGTGGTTGCCGCGTTGCGTGAGCTGCCGGAGCTGACCGCCATCGATGCCCGTGAAGGACGTGGGGCGGCCCAGGTGACGTTGATTGTCGACCGCGACCAGGCCAAGCGCCTGGGCATTGACATGGACATGGTCACTGCCGTGCTCAACAACGCCTACAGCCAGCGGCAGATTTCCACCATCTACGACAGCCTCAACCAGTACCAGGTGGTGATGGAGGTCAATCCGAAGTACGCCCAGGACCCGATCACCCTCAATCAGATGCAGGTGATCACGTCCACCGGTGCGCGCGTGCCGCTGTCGGCCATCGCTCACTATGAGAACAGCCTGGCGGACGACCGGGTCAGCCATGAAGGCCAGTTCGCCTCGGAAAACATTGCGTTTGATATGTCGCCCGGCGTCACGGTGGAGCAGGGCACGGCCGCCATCGAGCGGGCGATTGCCAAGGTCGGCCTGCCGGAAGAGGTGATCGCGAAGATGGCCGGTACGGCCGACGCCTTCGCCGCCACCCAGAAAGGCCAGCCGTTCATGATCCTCGGTGCACTGGTAGCGGTGTACCTGGTATTGGGGATTCTGTATGAGAGCTATATCCACCCGCTGACCATTCTGTCGACCTTGCCGTCGGCGGGGGTGGGCGCCTTGCTTTCGATTTACCTGCTGGGGGGCGAGTTCAGCCTGATCTCGCTGCTGGGGCTGTTCCTGCTGATCGGGGTGGTGAAGAAAAACGCGATCCTGATGATCGACCTTGCGCTGCAACTGGAACGCAAGGACGGCATGAGCCCGCTGGAATCGATCCGCGCCGCCTGCCTGGTGCGGCTGCGCCCGATCCTGATGACCACGCTGGCGGCGATTCTTGGCGCCGTGCCGCTGCTGCTCAGCACGGCCGAAGGCGCGGAAATGCGCCAGCCTCTGGGCCTGACGATTATCGGCGGGCTGGTGTTCAGCCAGATCCTGACCCTCTACACCACGCCTGTGGTTTACCTTTATCTCGACCGCCTGCGCCACCGTTTCAACGGTTGGCGCGGAGTGCGTACCGATGCTGCCCTGGACACTGCGCTATGACCGATTCAACGTTTCCCACCGTGCAACGTCTGGCGATGACTCGCGGCTCAAAGCTGCTGAGCCTGGCCCTGTGCGGCGTGATGCTCAGCGCCTGCGCCGTCGGCCCGGACTACAAACGCCCCGAATTGACCGAGCCTGCCCAGTACAAAGAGGCCCAGGGCTGGCGCCAGGCCGCGCCCAGCGACTCGCTGGCCCGGGGCGCCTGGTGGGAGCTGTACGGCGACAAACAACTGAATGAGCTGGTAGAAAAACTCAACAGCTCCAACCAGACCGTGGCCCAGGCCGAGGCGCGTTATCGCCAGGCCGCCTCGCAGGTGCGCAGTGCCCGTGGGGCGTTCTTCCCCACGGTTGACCTGAGTGCCTCGAAAAGCCGGGCCAGCCAGGGTACCGGCAGCAGTAACGCCAGCCTCAGCAGCTCCAGCAGCGGTATTCGCGACACCCTCAACACCCAGTTGGGCGTGAGCTGGGAAGCCGATATCTGGGGCAAACTGCGCCGGGGCCTGGAAGCCAATGAAGCCAGCGCCGAAGCCAGCGCGGCGGATCTTGCGGCGATGCGCCTGAGCCAGCAATCGGAACTGGTGCAGGATTACCTGCAACTGCGGGTCATGGACGAACAGACCCGTTTGCTGCAAGCCACGGTGGACACCTACCAGCGCTCCCTGCAGATGACCCAGAACCAATACCGCGCCGGTGTCTCGGGCAAGGACGCCATCGCCCAGGCCCAGACCCAGCTGAAAAGCACCCAGGCCAGCATGATCGACCTGATCTGGCAGCGGGCGCAGCTGGAAAACGCAATTGCCGTGCTGATCGGTGTGCCACCGGCCAACTTCAACCTGGCGGTGAGCACGGACATTCCGGCGCTGCCGCAGATTCCGGTGAGCCTGCCGTCGCAACTGCTGGAGCGCCGCCCGGATATCGCCCAGGCGGAGCGCTCGGTGATCGCGGCCAACGCCAACATCGGCGTGGCCAAGACCGCCTACTACCCGGACCTGACCCTGAGCCTGGCCGGCGGCTACTCCAGCAGCACCTACGCCGACTGGATCAGCCTGCCGAACCGCTTCTGGTCGGTGGGGCCGAAACTCGCCATGACCCTGTTCGACGGGGGCCAGCGTTCGGCGGAAGTTGACCGCGCCGAGGCGTCCTACGATGAAACCGTGGCCAAGTACCGCCAGACCGTACTCGACGGTTTCCGCGAGGTGGAAAACTACATGGTCCAGCTCAAGGTCCTGGAAGACGAGGCGGTCGTGAGTAACGAGGCCCTCGAAGCGGCCCGGGAATCCCTGCGCCTGACCCAGAACCAGTACAAGGCCGGGTTGATCGCCTATCTCGATGTGGTCACCGTGCAAGCCACCGCCCTGAGCAACGAGCGTACGGTGCTGACCCTGCTGCAAACCCGGCTGGTTGCCAGTGTGCAATTGATCGCTGCACTGGGCGGTGGTTGGGATGGCCAAATGCAGCTGAGCGACAAGAAGTAAACACCGCTCTGGCAGGTGTACGGGCTTGTGTGGGAGCGGGCTTGCTCGCGAAAACGGTGGGGCAGTCAACTGTGTATGAACTGACCCGCCGCTTTCGCGAGCAAGCCCGCTCCCACAAGGGTTCTGCGGTGTTTTTGAGCCAGCGGATTGGCGTCAAATTTTGAATGATGGCTATACGACAATATTTCAGGTGTACAAGATTTATTCTCGCTACAATCCCTGACTTTTCAGCCCGGCACGGATGCCGTTCGGCCCATAGGTCACGAGAAGTCCCATGCTCACCGGTAGTTATTCCCCCGCCCTGGTCCTGATTTCCCTGTTCGTCGCGATCCTCGCATCCTATACGGCGTTGGACCTGACCGGCCGCATCGCCACTGCCAGGGGCCGCGCGGTGTACCTGTGGATGGGCGGCGGCGCGCTGGCGATGGGCGTGGGGATCTGGTCGATGCACTTTATCGGCATGCTCGCCTTCCGCCTGCCCATCAGCCTCGGCTATGACGTCGGCATCACGGCGCTGTCGTTGTTGATCGCGATCCTGTCCAGCGGTTTTGCCTTGTGGCTGGTGAGCCAGCCGCGTTTGCCGGCGTGGCAACTGGCATTTGGCGCATTGGTCATGGGCGCCGGCATCAGCGCCATGCACTACACCGGCATGGCCGCCATGCGCATGACCCCCGGCATCGACTACGACCCCACGCTGTTCACCGCCTCGTTGCTGATTGCCGTGGGTGCGTCGGCGGCGGCGTTGTGGATTGCCTTCAACCTGCGGCGCAACACGCCGTATGTGCGGTTGGCCCGAGGCGGGGCGGCGATGGTGATGGGCGTGGCGATTGTCGGCATGCACTACACCGGCATGGCCGCCGCGCGTTTCGCCGATGGCAGCTTCTGCGGCGCGGCCCTGGACGGCTTGAGTGGCAAGGGCCTGGATAACCTGGTGCTGGTTACCACCCTGGCAGTGTTGATCATCGCGCTGCTGACCTCCCTGGCCGATGCCCGCCTGGAAGCCCGCACCGCGGTGTTGGCCGACTCCCTGACCCAGGCCAACCAGGAACTCACCCACCTGGCCCTGCACGACATGCTCACCGGCTTGCCCAATCGCACCCTGCTCGCCGACCGGATCCAGCAGGCGATACAGCGGGTGAACGAAGAGGGCGGCTGCTTCGCGCTGATGTTTATCGACCTGGACGGCTTCAAGCCGGTGAATGACGCTTTTGGTCACCACATGGGCGACCAGCTGTTGCAGCAAGTCGGCCTGCGCCTGCGCGAAGACTTGCGCAGCCAGGACACCCTGGCCCGCATCGGCGGTGACGAGTTTGTATTGCTGGTGCAATTGGGCCAGCCCGACGATGCGTTGCGCCTGGCCGAGCGCCAGGTGGGCATGATCAACCAGGCCTTCCACGTCGCCGAGCATGAGCTGAAAATCTCCGCCAGCATCGGCATCGCACTGTTCCCCGGCAACGGCGCCACGCCCCAGGAACTGCTGATGAACGCCGACGCGGCGATGTATCACGCCAAGGGCATGGGCAAGAACGGCTACAGCTTTTTCGACGTGTCGATGAACACCAATGCGCGCAAGCAACTGCAACTGCTGCAGGACTTGCGCAATGCCGTGGAGCACGAGCAGTTCCGGCTTTATTACCAGCCCAAGTTCGACGCCATCAGCGGCCGCCCGGTCGGTGCCGAGGCGCTGCTGCGCTGGGAACACCCGCAACAAGGCCTGTTGTTGCCGGACAAGTTTATCGAGCTGGCGGAAAAGACCGGGCTGATCATCCCCATCGGCGAATGGGTACTCAACGAAGCCTGCCGCCAGATGCAGGTGTGGTATGCCCAGGGCTATCACGACTGGCGCATTGCCGTGAACCTGTCGGCGTTGCAGTTCTGCCACGCCGGGCTGGTCAAGAGTGTCGCCGCTGCCCTGGAACGCCACCGCTTGCCAGCCAACAGCCTGACCCTGGAAATCACCGAAACCACCGCCATGAGCGATGCCGACGCGAGCATGACGGTGTTGCAGAAGCTTTCGGACATGGGCGTCGACCTGTCCATCGACGACTTCGGTACCGGCTATTCGAGCCTGATGTACCTCAAGCGCCTGCCGGCCAATGAGCTGAAGATCGACCGGGGCTTTGTGCGTGACCTGGAGCACGACAGCGACGACGCCGCTATCGTCTCGGCCATCGTCGCCCTCGGTCAGGCCCTGGGCCTGCGCATTGTGGCCGAGGGTGTAGAGACCGACTCACAGCAGAGCTTCCTCACCCGGCTGGGCTGCGATTCGCTTCAGGGGTATCTGCTGGGGCATCCGTTGCCGGCCGAGGGTTTCATGGCCGACATCCAGCGCGCCGAGCAGGTGGTGAGTGTGCATTCGGTGATGTGAGCCCATGCAAAACCTGCAGGGCGCAGGTAGTATTGGATCCATCAGCTCACGTTGAACCAGGAGACCTTACACATGGACAAAGTCGTCGTCATCACCGGTGGCAGTCGTGGGATCGGCGCCGCCACGGCGCTGCTGGCCGCCGCCCAGGGCTATCGCATCTGTATCAATTACCAGGCCGATGAAGACGCCGCCCACCGCGTACTTGAGCAAGTGCGTGCCCTCGGCGCCCAAGCGATTGCCGTGCGGGCTGATGTCAGCATCGAAGACGAAGTGATTGGCCTGTTCCACCGGGTCGATACCGAACTGGGCCGGGTGACGGCACTGGTCAACAACGCAGGTACCGTCGGGCACAAGTCGCGGGTCGATGAGATGTCCGAGTTCCGCATTCTGAAGACCCTCAGGACCAATGTGTTGGGGCCGATCCTGTGTGCCAAGCATGCGCTGCTGCGCATGTCGCCCAAGCATGGCGGGCAGGGCGGCAGCATCGTCAACGTTTCATCGGCCGCCGCGCGGTTGGGCTCGCCGGGGGAGTATGTGGATTACGCCGCGTCCAAGGGCGCGCTGGATACCTTCACTCTCGGGCTCTCCAAGGAAGTGGCGGGCGAGGGGATCCGGGTCAATGGCGTGCGTCCCGGGTTTATTTTCACCGACTTCCACGCCCTGAGCGGCGACCCGGATCGGGTCAGCAAGCTTGAACCGGGCATCCCCATGGCCCGTGGCGGGCGTGCAGAGGAAGTCGCGGAAGGGATTATCTGGCTGCTCTCGGACAAGGCGTCCTATGCGACGGGAACCTTTCTTGACCTGGCGGGCGGTCGGTAGTTTTGTACCGCCTGTGGCGAGGGGCACGCCGCTCGCCACAGCCCAGGTATCAGGCGCCGCGCAGCGCTTCATAGCCCCTGAGGGAAAACGCCTTGAGCAGGCTGGCCTCCGAGTCTGGATGAATGGCGTAGCCGTGATTCGAAAAACCGTCCAGGACACCGTTGCGGCTATGGCTGGCGCTTAATTTGAGATCGTCCACGTTGTCGATAAATCGCAGTACCTTATCCAGGTTGTAGGTGGCGTCGGCGCGAGAGTCCGGGTCTTGGTTGGCCGCGCTCCAGTCACCCACCTGGCGCTTCAGGTCATCGCTCACTTCGTAGTGGTCGCGGTTATCCAGGAAGTTCTTCAGCACAGGGCTTTGTTCGGTAATCTGGTCACTCGATCGATGATCTCCCGCGGGGCGCCCGGTAGCGCCTGTCATTTCGCGCACCTGTTGCTGCTCTGCGGCACGCATATAGTGGGGAGGAACGGGAAGGGGTCGCAGGCCGGCAGCTGAAGAAATAGTCATAAGGCATCTCTGATGTGAACCAAGTGAATGCGCTCTTTCTATCGTAAGAAATAGCGCACTCCTGTGTGGTTCCTAGCCCGGCTACGGTTCCCATCCGTAGGTTAAAACGACCGCACAATCTTCCCCAGCGTCTCCATCGCCTTCTCACACGACTCATCCCACGGGCTGCCGTAGTTCAAGCGAATGCAGTTCCTGAAGCGCTGTGTCGGCGAGAAGATCGGTCCCGGTGCGATGCTGATGCCCTGGGCCAGCGCCATCTGGAACAACTTCAACGAGTCGGTTTGTTCCGGCAATTCCAGCCACAGGAAGTACCCGCCGGCAGGCTGGCTGACCCGTGTCTGCGCCGGGAAATAGCGCGCGATGGCGGCGAGCATGGCGCTTTGCTGTTCTTCCAGCGCGTAACGCAATTTACGCAGGTGCCGGTCGTACCCGCCGTGTTGCAGGTAATCGGCAATCGCCGCCTGGGCGGGCATCGAGGCACACAGCGACGTCATCAATTTCAGCCGCTCGATCTTCTGCGCATAACGTCCGGCGGCGACCCAGCCGATGCGGTAGCCCGGAGCCAGGCTCTTGGCGAACGAGCCGCAATGCATCACCAGGCCTTCGGTGTCGAACGCCTTCGCCGGTTTGGGCGCCTGTTGACCGTAGTACAACTCGGCGTACACGTCGTCTTCGATCAGCGGCACCTGGTGGCTGCGCAGTAACTCCACCAGTTCCTGTTTCCGGGCCTCGGGCATGGTTGCGCCCATCGGGTTCTGGAAACTGGTCATGCACCAGCAGGCCTTGATCGGGTAACGCTCCAGGCTGTGCGCCAGCACCTTGAGGTCGATGCCATCGCGCGGGTGTACGGGGATTTCCACCGCCTTGAGTTTCAGGCGCTCGAGGATTTGCAGGCTGGCGTAGAACGCCGGTGCTTCGATGGCCACCAGGTCGCCCGGCTCGGTCACGGCTTGCAGGCACAGGTTCAGTGCTTCAAGGGCGCCGTTGGTGATCAACAGTTCTTCCATGGGCAACATCAGCCCGCCCACCATGTAGCGCAAGGCAATTTGCCGGCGCAGTTGCGGGTTGCCCGGCGACATGTCGGTGACCACCATGCGCGGGTCCATTTCCCGGCTGGCGCTGGCCAGGGAACGGGCCAGGCGTTGCAGCGGGAACAGCGTCGGGCTGGGGAAGGCCGAGCCGAAGGGCACGGTTTGCGGGTCCTTGATGGAATCGAGCACCGAGAACACCAATTCGCTGACGTCCACCTCGGTGGACTCGTGCACATGGGCACTCACCACCGGCTCGGAAAACGGGCTGGGCGCATGGGTGTTGACGAAGTACCCGGAGCGCGGCCGGGCGCGGATCAGCCCGCGTCGCTCCAGCAGGTAGTAGGCCTGGAACACCGTGGACGGGCTGACACCGTAGGTCTGGCTGGCATAACGCACCGAAGGCACGCGCTGGCCGGGCCCGAGCACGCCGGAGCGGATCAGTTCTGCGATGTCGTCGGCGAATTTTTCGTAGCGTTTCATTGGGGCTCAGTGCTTTGAACAGATTTTGCTGATTGAACACAGATCAAACGGTGGGAGCGGGCTTGCTCGCGAAAGCAATCTTTCAGTTGATGTATCCATTGACTGGCACACCGCTTTCGCGAGCAAGCCCGCTCCCACATTTGATCTCCAGTGTTGCTGAAAGCTGGGCTCAGCGATTCAATGGCGCCACAAACCGGCTGTCCGCCGCGCTGTAAATCCACGGCTCATCCACGTCCGAGACCTTGAAGCGGATCGTCTGCGAACTGCTGGCGGGCTTCTCTGCGGTCATCGCCACCGACACCGGCACATCGGTAATCTCACCTGGTGCCAGGCTGATCTCGGTCTTGCCCTGCAGCTGGAAGCCGTCGCCGTCCATCAGCTCCAGGCGGTAATCCTGGCGCTGCTGGGTCTTGTTGATGACCTTGAGGCTGTAGATGTTCTCGATCAAGCCGTCACTGTTCTCGCGGAACATCCCCCGGTCCTTGGTCACGTCCAGCGACACCATCGGGCGTTCTACCAGCGCCACCACCAGCGCGCCGATCATCACCAGCAGCACGGCACTGTAGCCGATCAGGCGTGGCCTGAGCAGATGGGTCTTGCCACCTTGCAACTGATGCTCCGAGGTGTAGCTGACCAGGCCGCGGGCATAGCCCATTTTATCCATGATCGAATCACAGGCATCGATACACGCGGCGCAGCCGATGCATTCCATTTGCAGGCCGTCACGGATGTCGATGCCGGTGGGGCATACCTGCACGCACAGCTGGCAGTCGATGCAATCACCCAGGCCGACGTCCGCCGGTTGCACGTCTCGTTTGCGCGGGCCACGGTTCTCGCCGCGGGCTACGTCGTAGGAAATGGTCAGGGTGTCCTTGTCGAACATCACACTCTGGAACCGCGCATACGGGCACATGTGCATGCACACCGCTTCACGCAGCCAGCCGGCGTTGATGTAGGTGGCGCCGGTAAAGAACAGCACCCAGAACAGGCTTACGCCGCCCATTTGCCAGGTCAGCAGCTCCTCGGCCAGCGGCCGGATCGGCGTGAAGTAGCCGACAAATGTCAGCCCGGTCAGCACGCTGATCCCCAGCCACAGCGTGTGCTTGGCCGAGCGCCGCGCCAGCTTGTCCAGGCTCCAGGGCGCAGCTTGCAGCTTGATGCGTTGGTTTCGCTCGCCTTCAGTGACCTTTTCGCACCACATGAACAACCAGGTAAACGAGCTTTGCGGGCAGGTATAGCCACACCACACACGCCCTGCGAATACGGTGATGGCGAACAGGCCGAACGCGCAGATGATCAACAGCGCCGACAGCAGGATGAAATCCTGGGGCCAGAACGTGGCACCGAAGATGTGGAATTTGCTTTCAGCCAGGTCCCATAACACCGCCTGCCGTCCGCCCCAGTTCAGCCACACGGTGCCGAAAAATGCCAGGAACAGAAAGCCTGCGCCTGCCACGCGCAAGGTACGGAACAGGCCGGTAAAACTGCGGGTGTGAATCAGGTTGTCGCTGGATTTGGCCTTCATCTTCTTTGGATGTGCAGGCTCAAACACTTCTACGGTTCGGACGGGGATTCTATCGCTCATGGTCTTTCGCTCATCAGCCTCCATCAGGCAGATGAACTATGACCGGCGCTCTGTTTGCATAACAGACTCAGGTATGGCGATAAAAAGCGGATCAGATGGGCCGCCCGTGCATGCCTGCGACAATGTGCTGCACCCGGTGGTGCGCGGGGTGCAGCGCTTTTGAGGCGGGGCTGATCCAGGTCAATCAAATCACCGAATCACCGTCGGTAGCTTTCAAGTGCTTACGGCCGTCTTTGGCACCCGCTACGGTCAATGCGTCGGCTTCGGCTTCGGTGATATAGGTGCGGTCACCGTTCAGCTTCACGAACGACATGGATTTTTCGCTGTCGGTTTCGACCGTGACATGGGTGGCTTCCAGTTGTTTCTCGTGGCCGTCCACATCGACGGTGAAGAAACATTGCTGACCTTCGATACGTACGGGCATATCGATCTCCTTTTTGTGGGCTATTACTGATTAGGGTGGGATGCGCAGGCAATGGTTCTGCGCAACTGACTGACGGTCGATGCTGTCCATGTTCTATCGACCCCCAACAAGGAAACGTCCATGGACGCCTGGTGGCATGAAGTCTGGGTAACCCTGCAAGCGGAATTTGCCGATATCGGCGATGCCCGGCAACTCACGCAAATCACCGTTCGGCTGCTGATTGCGGCGATATTGGGCGGGATCCTGGGTTACGAGCGCGAACAGAAAGGCAAGGCCGCCGGGGTACGCACCCACATGCTCGTGGCCCTGGGCGCCGCGCTGTTCGTGTTGGTGCCGAGCATGTCCGGCTCCCAGGCAGACGCCATGAGCCGTGTGCTGCAGGGCGTGATCGCGGGCATCGGCTTTCTTGGCGCCGGCACCATCCTAAAGGGCAAGGAAGACGAGGAGGGTCAGCACGTCAAAGGGCTGACCACCGCCGCCGGCTTGTGGATGACCGCCGCCATTGGGGTGGCGGCGGGAATGGGGCGGGAATCCACGGCGGTACTCAGCACGTTGTTGGCCTTGGCGGTGTTCAGTGTGATGCCAAGGGTTGTGCGGTTGCTGGAGAAGGACTAGACGATGACCGGCGGCATCGTCGTCGGTGGTTCCTCCACCGGTGGTGGCTGTGTGCCTGGCGGTTCCTGCTCGGGAACCGGGTCGGGTTCGGTCGGCGGTAATGTGGGCTTATCTATATTGGGATCAGGCGTTTCAGCCGGAATAGGGATATTCATCGGTATGGCCTCCTTTGTGCTTTGCTCTATCGGTGGACAATCGCGTGGTGGATTTGATTCCCCGCCCGATGGCGGGATATCCGCCTGAACTTTTCACTCGTCGGCATGCTCGGAACCTAGACGGCCCTGCTCAGGGAGAGTGGCGTCGTTTCAGAATTTGAATCAAGCACAAGAGCGTCCACTGGGCGTTAAGGGGAGATGCTCGATGACTGCTGAAACACTGACTCAAGACGATTCAACCTCCACATTACCGCTGTCCCAGGCACTGTTGCTGCCAAGGATCGCGATTGAAAGCACGTCCCCGGTGATCGATGGCGGCGAGTTCGCGGTCAAGGCTGTGGTTGGCCAGCGCGTGCAGGTTGCCAGCAAGGTGTTCGCTGATGGCCACGACAAGCTTGCGGTGATGATCCGCTGGCGCCCGCGCAGTGAAGAAAGCTGGCACAGCGTGGTGATGACCGATGTCGGCAACAACGGCTGGGAGGGCGCATTCACCGTGACCGCCCAGGGCCCGCATGAGTATTGCATCGAAGCCTGGATCGACACGTTTGCCAGCTTTCGCTACGAACTGAGCAAGAAACACGAGGCCGGGGTGCCGGTCAGCCTGGAGTTGCAGGAAGGCCGCAGCCAGGTGTTGCAAGCCGCCGAGCGCAGTGACAATGAGCTGCGTGACCGCTTGATGTTGCTGCACCACGAACTCTCCGGTTTGCTGGAAACCGAGCAGGTCGCGTTGTTCCTGCACGAAGACAGTGCACACCTGATGACCCAGGCCGATCACCGCGCCTATTTGAGCATCAGCCCGGTGTATCCGATTGATGTAGAGCGCGAGGCTGCGCAATTTGCCAGCTGGTACGAGTTGTTTCCCCGCTCGATCACCGACGATCCCGCGCGCCATGGCACATTCAACGATGTGCACTCACGGCTGTCGATGATCCACGACATGGGCTTTGACGTGCTGTACTTCCCGCCGATCCATCCGATCGGTCGCAGCCACCGCAAGGGCAAGAACAATTCCCTGACCGCCGGGCCGGACGACCCGGGCAGCCCGTATGCCATCGGCAGCGAAGAGGGCGGCCACGAGGCGATCCATTCGCAGTTGGGCACCCGTGAGGATTTCCGCAACCTGGTCAAGGCCGCCGCCGACCATGGCCTGGAAATCGCCCTGGATTTTGCCATCCAGTGCTCCCAGGACCACCCATGGCTCAAACAGCATCCGGGCTGGTTCAACTGGCGGCCCGACGGCACGATCAAATACGCCGAGAACCCGCCGAAGAAGTACCAGGACATCGTCAACGTCGACTTCTATGCGGCCGACGCGATTCCCAGCCTGTGGGTCGAGTTGCGCGACATCGTGGTCGGTTGGGTGGAAGAGGGCGTGAAGACCTTTCGCGTCGACAACCCCCACACCAAGCCGCTGCCGTTCTGGCAATGGCTGATCAGCGATGTGCGTTCTAAATACCCCGAAGTGATCTTCCTCGCCGAAGCCTTCACCACCCCGGCGATGATGGCGCGCCTGGGCAAGGTTGGTTACTCCCAGAGCTACACCTACTTCACCTGGCGCAACACCAAGGCCGAGTTGAGCGAGTACCTGAGCGAACTGAACGAGTCGCCGTGGCGCGAGTGCTTCCGGCCGAACTTCTTCGTCAACACCCCGGACATCAACCCCGGCTTCCTGCATGAATCCGGCCGCGCCGGCTTCTTGATCCGCGCCGCGTTGGCCACCATGGGCTCAGGCCTGTGGGGCATGTACTCGGGTTTTGAACTGTGCGAAGCGGCCCCGGTGCCGGGCAAGGAAGAGTACCTGGACTCGGAGAAGTACGAGATCCGCCCGCGAGACTTCACGGCGCCGGGCAACATCATTGCCGAGATCGCCCAGCTCAACCGCATCCGCCGGCAGAACCCGGCCTTGCAGACGCACCTGGGGCTCAAACTCTACAACGCGTGGAACGACAACATCCTGTACTTCGGCAAACGCAGCGAGGATGGCAGCAACTTTATCCTGGTGGCCGTGAGTCTCGACCCGTTCAACGCCCAGGAGGCCAATTTCGAGTTGCCGCTGTGGGAGATGGGCCTGCCGGACGACGCCCAGACCCAGGGCGAAGACCTGATGACCGGCCACCGCTGGACCTGGTACGGCAAGACCCAGTGGATGCGCATCGAACCGTGGCATCAGCCATTCGGCATCTGGCGCATTACCGTTTCCTGAAGCTGATCTCCAATCCAAAGGAGATCAAATGTGGGAGCTGGCTTGCCTGCGATAGCGGTGTGTCAGTGCAGATAATACTGGCTGATCCACCGCTATCGCAGGCAAGCCAGCTCCCACATTGACCGAGTTCCTTCAGGCAGAATTTTTCGAATTCCCAGGAGTTTCCAATGGCGAAGAAACCCAAGGCTGCCACCTTTATCAAAGATCCGCTCTGGTACAAGGACGCGGTGATTTATCAGGTTCACGTCAAATCGTATTTCGACTCCAACAACGACGGCATCGGTGATTTTCCCGGGCTGATCGCCAAGCTCGACTACATCGCCGACCTTGGTGTGAACACCATCTGGCTACTACCGTTCTACCCCTCGCCACGCCGTGACGATGGCTACGACATCGCCGAATACCGCGGCGTGCACAGCGACTACGGGACCATGGCCGACGCCAAGCGCTTTATCGCCGAAGCCCATAAACGCGGGCTGCGGGTGATCACCGAGCTGGTGATCAACCACACCTCCGACCAGCACCCCTGGTTCCAGCGCGCCCGCAAGGCCAAGCCCGGCTCGGCGGCGCGGGATTTCTACGTATGGTCCGATGACGATCAGAAATACGACGGCACCCGGATCATTTTCCTCGACACCGAAAAGTCCAACTGGACCTGGGACCCGGTCGCCGGCCAATACTTCTGGCACCGCTTTTACTCCCACCAGCCGGACCTCAACTTCGATAACCCGCAGGTCATGAAAGCCGTCCTGTCGGTGATGCGCTACTGGCTCGACATGGGCATCGACGGCCTGCGCCTGGACGCCATTCCGTACCTGATCGAGCGCGACGGCACCAACAACGAAAACCTCCCCGAAACCCACGACGTGCTCAAGCAGATCCGCGCCGAGATCGACGCCAACTACCCCGACCGCATGCTCCTGGCCGAAGCCAACCAATGGCCGGAAGACACCCAGTTGTACTTCGGGGACAAAAAGGGCGACGACGGCGATGAGTGCCACATGGCGTTCCACTTCCCGCTGATGCCGCGCATGTACATGGCGCTGGCCCAGGAAGACCGTTTCCCGATCACCGATATCCTGCGCCAGACCCCGGAGATCCCGGCCAATTGCCAATGGGCAATCTTCCTGCGCAACCACGATGAACTGACCCTGGAAATGGTCACCGACAAAGAGCGCGACTACCTCTGGAACTATTACGCTGCCGACCGCCGTGCACGTATCAACCTGGGGATTCGCCGCCGCCTGGCGCCGCTGATGGAACGCGACCGCCGACGCATCGAGCTGCTCAACAGCCTGCTACTGTCGATGCCGGGCACGCCGACCCTGTACTACGGCGATGAAATCGGCATGGGCGACAACATCTACCTCGGTGACCGCGACGGCGTGCGTACGCCGATGCAATGGTCCATCGACCGCAACGGCGGCTTCTCCCGCGCCGACCCGGCCAGCCTGGTATTGCCGCCAATCATGGACCCGCAATACGGCTACCAGTCGGTCAACGTCGAAACCCAGACCCAGGACCCGCACTCCTTGCTGAACTGGACGCGGCGCATGCTCGCGGTGCGTAAACAGTCCAAGGCGTTCGGTCGCGGCAGCCTGAAAATGCTCTCGCCCAGCAACCGCCGCATCCTGGCGTATACCCGCGAATACGCAGGCGCCGATGGCAAGAATGAAATCATCCTGTGCGTGGCCAACGTGTCCCGCAGTGCCCAGGCCGCAGAACTGGACCTCTCGGCGTTTGCCGGCATGGTTCCGGTGGAGATGCTCGGTGGCAATGCCTTCCCACCGATTGGCCAGCTGAATTTCCTGCTGACCCTGGCGCCGTATGGCTTCTACTGGTTCGTGCTGGCGGCGGAAAACCAGATGCCAAGCTGGCACGTGGAACCGGCACAAAGCATCCCGGACTTCACCACCCTGGTGCTGAAGAAACGCATGGAAGAATTGCTCGAAGCACCGTGCCGCACCACCCTGGAACAGAATGCGTTGCCGGCGTGGCTGCCCAAGCGCCGCTGGTTTGCCAGCAAGGATACGGCAATCGACAGCGTGCACATCGCTTATGGCGTGCGCTTCGGCGACCCGCAGCATCCGGTGTTGCTCAGTGAAATCGAAGTCACCAGCGCCGGCCAGGTCAGCCGCTATCAACTGCCGTTCGGCTTCCTTGGCGAAGACCAGTTCACCAGCGCCTTGCCGCAACAACTCGCGCTTGCCCGTGTACGGCGAGTGCGTCAGGTAGGTTTGGTGACCGATGCCTTCAGCCTCGACACTTATATCCGCAGCGTGATCCAAGGCCTGCAGGCCAAAACCGTCCTCGACTCCACCGATGGCGAGATTCGCTTCGAGCCCACGGCGCAGTTGGCCAAACTGGAATTGAACGACGAGTCGGAAGTGCGCTACCTCGCGGCGGAGCAGTCCAACAGTTCCGTGGTGGTGGGCGGCAGCCTGGTGCTCAAGTTGATCCGAAAAGTCAGCGCCGGGGTTCACCCCGAGCTGGAAATGGGCGCCTACCTGACCGAGGCCGGCTACGAGCATATCTCGCCGCTGCTGGGCTCGGTGATCCGCCACGACGCCGATGGCCAGGACAACCTGCTGATGATCGCCCAGGGTTACCTGAGCAACCAGGGCGACGCGTGGGGCTGGACCCAGAATAACCTGGAGCGAGCGATTCGCGACGAACTGGCCGAAGCCATGTCCGAGCAGGAACAGCACTACAACGCCCTTGGCGAGCTGGCGGATTTCGCCGGCTTGCTCGGCCAGCGCCTGGGCGAGATGCACCTGGTGCTGGCGGCGCCCACCACTAACAAGGCGTTCAAGCCCGAGGTCACAACCCTCAAGGACAGCCAGGGCTGGGCCAGGCACGTAGGCGCACAAATCGACCACGCCTTGCAGTTGCTCAAACAGCATCAAACCAAGTTGAACCCTGCCGATCAGGCGTTGGTCAGTGCTTTACTGGAGCAGAAAAAGGCCATCGCCAGTCACGTTCAGGACCTGGCGAAAGCCACGGTGGGCGGGTTGCGCATTCGCGTGCACGGCGACCTGCACCTGGGCCAGGTACTGGTGGTCAAGGGCGATGCCTACCTCATCGACTTCGAGGGCGAACCGGCGCGGCCGCTGCCTGAACGTCGCGGCAAACACAGCCCGTACAAGGATGTGAGCGGGGTGCTGCGCTCGTTTGATTACGCGGCGGCCATGGCGGTGAATGTGCAGGGCGTCGACCAGTCGCCCGAGGCCAATGCGTCCCGGCAACGTGTGGCGGATCGCTACTTGCATGAGGCCAGGCAGGCATTTATCCAGGCCTATCACGCTGCCACGACTACACTGGCCCATGACTGGCAGGATGCCAAAGGCCAGGACGCAGCGCTGGCGTTGTTCAGCCTGGAGAAGGCCGCGTACGAAGTGGCCTACGAAGCAGAGAATCGCCCGAGCTGGTTGCCGGTGCCGTTGCAAGGTTTGCACGGGCTGCTCAGCGGGTTGAAACCAATATCGAAAACTGCACGCGGTGGGGAGACGTCATGAGTTTTACAAGCAAAGAACCGCTGCAGGAAAAGTTGAGTGTGATGCCCAAGCCTGCTGATATCGAAGCCCTGGTGCGGGCCGAGCACCATGATCCATTCTCGATCCTGGGTCCCCATGACGACGAGCAGGGCGGCCAGTTCATTCGTGCCTTCCTGCCGGAAGCACTGAGTGTCCAGGTCCTGGCTCGCGACAGCGGCGAGCACATCGGCAGCCTCGATGCGACCCAGGTGCCGGGCTTGTTTGTCGGGCATTTCGGCAGCCGTCAGGCGTACTTGCTGAAGATCCAGTGGGCCGGTGGCGAACAGATCACCGAAGACCCTTACAGCTTCCAGCAACTGCTGCTGGGGGAGATGGACCTGTACCTGTTTGCCGAAGGCAATCACCGCGACCTGAGCAGTTGCCTCGGGGCACAAGTGACTAGCGTCGACGGGGTCCAGGGCGTGCGTTTTGCGGTATGGGCACCGAATGCCCGCCGGGTCTCGGTGGTGGGCGACTTCAATATCTGGGACGGGCGCCGTCATCCGATGCGCCTGCGCCATCCGTCCGGTGTGTGGGAGATTTTCATCCCGCGCCTGCAACCCGGCGCGGCCTACAAGTATGAAATCCTCGGCGCCCACGGGATTCTGCCGCTCAAGGCCGACCCCATGGCCCTGGCCACGCAACTGCCGCCGGATACTGCGTCCAAGGTCGCTTCGCCGCTGCAGGTCGACTGGCAGGACCACGACTGGATGCAATCGCGCAGCGAGCGACAAAAGCCTAGCGCACCCTTGTCGATCTACGAGTTGCATGCCGGTTCCTGGCAGTGCGAGCTGGATGAAGTCGGCGAGGTGTCCCGCCAGTACAGTTGGCGCGAGCTGACCGAGCGGTTGATCCCTTATGTACAGCAGTTGGGCTTCACCCATATCGAACTGATGCCGATCATGGAGCACCCGTTCGGCGGCTCATGGGGTTATCAGGCGCTGTCGCAATTTGCCCCGACGGCACGTTTCGGCTCGCCGGAGGATTTCGCGTTTTTCGTCAACGCCTGCCATCAGGCCGACATCGGCGTGATCCTGGATTGGGTGCCGGCGCATTTCCCCACCGACACCCACGGCCTGGCGCAATTCGACGGCACCGCGCTGTACGAATACGCCAACCCGCTGGAAGGCTTCCACCAGGATTGGGACACCCTGATCTACAACCTCGGCCGCACCGAAGTCCACGGCTTCATGCTGGCGTCGGCGTTGCACTGGCTCAAGCATTTCCATATCGATGGGCTGCGGGTGGATGCGGTGGCCTCGATGCTGTACCGCGACTATTCGCGCAAGGCCGGTGAATGGGTACCCAACCGCCACGGCGGGCGGGAAAACCTCGAGGCCATCGACTTCCTGCGCCACCTCAACGATGTCGTTGCCCTTGAGGCCCCCGGCGCGCTGGTGATCGCCGAGGAGTCCACCGCATGGCCGGGCGTAAGCCAGCCGACCCAACAGGGCGGCCTGGGGTTCAACTACAAGTGGAACATGGGCTGGATGCACGATTCGCTGCACTACATCCAGCAGGACCCGGTGTACCGTGCCCATCACCACAACGAGCTGAGTTTCGGCCTGGTGTATGCCTGGTCCGAGCGTTTTATCCTGCCGATTTCCCACGATGAAGTGGTGCACGGCAAACACTCGTTGATCGACAAGATGCCCGGCGACCGCTGGCAGAAATTTGCCAACCTGCGGGCATACCTGAGCTTCATGTGGATGCACCCGGGCAAGAAGCTGCTGTTCATGGGCTGCGAGTTCGGCCAATGGCGCGAGTGGAACCACGATCAGCAACTGGACTGGTACCTGCTGCAATACCCCGAACACCGGGGCGTGCAGAAACTGGTGGGCGACCTGAACCGCCTGTACCGCGAAGAGCCGGCGCTGCATGACCAGGACGACGCACCACAGGGCTTCCAGTGGTTGATTGGGGATGACGCGATCAACAGCGTCTACGCCTGGTTGCGCTGGAGCAAGGACGGCAGGCCGGTGCTGGTGGTGGCCAACTTCACACCGGTACCGCGCGAGGCCTACAAGGTCGGCGTGCCGTTTGCCGGGCGCTGGAGCGAGGTGATCAACAGCGATGCCGACACCTATGCCGGTTCCAACTTCGGCAACGGTGGCGGGGCGTTTACGGAGGAGGAGCCCAGGCATGGGCAGCCGTTGTCGCTGTCGTTGAACCTGCCGCCATTGGGCGTGCTGATCCTGCGACCGGACGCCTGACTTCCAGACGATGAAGACCCCATGTGGGAGCGGGCTTGCTCGCGAATGCGCAGTACCAGTGCCAGATTTTTTGGCTGACACACTGCATTCGCGAGCAAGCCCGCTCCCACAGTGGGGACGTGTTGTGGCTTAGAAGTCGACCCTTATGCCAATAGTGCCTTTGCGCCCATTCAGCTGATTACTGTCCAGATTGCTGTTGTACCCCACCTCGCCATACACACTGACCGTACTCGATACCTGCAGCGTTGCCCCGGTGCTGACGTCCAGCGTGGTGGATTTCTGTTCGGTGTTGATGTCCGTGCTGTCATTGAACGTGACAGTGTTATTCCCGGCGCTGGCGTGCCACACGTTGGTACGCACATAAGGCAGCAGGGGCATGCCGCTCACGCTGTAGCTGCCCTTGAGGCGGACACCGAGACGGGTGACGACGTTAGTGTCGGCGCGGAATGAGACATCCGAGATTCCGTCGTTCTGGCTGTCCACATAGCTTCTATCGACAATCACCTGGGCCTGCGGCTCAACCTCCCACTGTTCAGACACCGCAAACGGCATTCCCACCTCCATAGACCCCAGCACGTTGTGGCCCTTGGTTGGAAGTTTGACGCCCCGGTCGGACTCACTGTGGCCATCGAACCGCGTGCCCATCAGCACGACATCGATATAGGCGTGGTTGGCGCCGATGAGCGTCCAATACGCGCCCAGGCTGTCACCGCGCAGGGTGGTGTTGCCGGCGTCCTTGCCCTGAAAACCGCCATTGAAACCCGCCACATTGCCGGTCAGGCGGCTGTGGCCGACAAAGAAGCCGAAGCGTTGGGTCAGGCCAGCGTCGTTGGTCCAGGCATACAGGTCAGTGCCAACCTGGAAACCGGACAGGGAGCTGTCCAGCGACGGGCTGACGGTGCCGGCGAATGATTGCCGCGTGCTGCTGCCATACACCCGGCCCCAACCGGCCGCTAAAGCGCCAGGTTGACGTTGCAGGCTTTGGTCGCCCGTGCGTTCGTGGTAGGTGCCCAGCATGCCCTGGACCATCTGCTGCACGGCGGGAAACAACACGGCATATACCGGGACTTCCGGGCGATAGATCGGTATCGGGTCTTCGCCCGGGAAGATCCCCGGGAGCTCTGGCGTGCCATCGGCAGGAACGGGGGGCAAGATGCCCACCGGGTTTTCAGGATTACCGGGATTCCCAGGATTCCCAGGATTCCCGGGATTCCCGGGATTCTCAGGTTCGCCAGGGTTGGGTAGCGGCGGCGCCACCACTGAGGACCGCAGGAACCAGTTTTGCCCGGTGCCCGGCGTTACGCCTCCTTTGAACAGGTAGTACTCATAGGCGCCTGCGGAAACGGATCCACCGCGCAGGGTAAACGCCAGGTCGCTGCTCGTGGCACCGTTAAGCGCTTCAACCACCTGGATGCCGTTCTGCAGCGTCATGGCGCCGGGGCCGGCAAGGTTGGTGACGGTGATGGTAGTGCCGCCTTGCAGCGTGCCCTGGCTGACTACCAGCTTGTCACTGGCCGAGCCGTCGGCGCCGAGTACCGACTGCAGCGCGAGTTCGCCACCATTGCCGGTGTAGTTGCCGTTGACGGTCAGGCTGTCGGTGGCGCTGGAACTGCCGGTGGTCATGTCGATCAGGCCGCCGTTGTTCAGGTTGGCTTGTTGCCCGGCCGCGAAGGGGCTGATGCTGCCCTGTGTTACCTGCAGGGCGGCACTGCCAAAAATATTCAGGGTACCGGTGGCTGTAGCGCTGTCACCGAGCTTGAAGTCGCCGCCCAGGGTCAGGCGCGAATTGTTGTCCAGGTTGACGGTTTCCCAGTTGACATAGCGGGTTGGCGTGGCGGATCGGGTGTTGTCGAAGGTCAGGGTGTCGTTACCCAAACCACCGTCCAGAAGTGGTGTGGAGGCCAGGGTGGTTTCGGTCAGGTTGAGCAGGAAACCCCTGTCAGCGCCATCACCCATGAGGATTTCCTTATGGATCAGACCGCCGCCTTCCCAAGTGAACTCATCGTTGCCAAAGCTGGCGAGGATCTGCCCACTTATTTCCCCTCCGCTGACGTTGATGATGTCGTCGCCGCCGCTGACGCTGATGTTGCCACCAACCGTTCCTCCGGACACCAGGATGGTGTCGTTTCCGAAGCCAGTAACGAGGTTGCCGATGATCGCTCCACCCCGCAGGTCAAACAGGTTGTTGTCGAGCTTCATGTCGACCCGCCCGATGCTGCCACCGGTCATCAGCGCTACATCTCCATCTTCAAAAGCACCGACAATCCTGCCACTGCTCATGGTGAACTCGTCACGGCCGTCGCCCTGAGCCAGTGAGGCGACGGTGCCACCGCTCTGGAAGTACTGGTCTACCCCGTCACCCTGGGAGATTGCACCGGAGCTGCCGCCGCTGATTTGCGCAATATCACCGCCCGCGCCTTGCGTCACCGTGCCGGAGATATTGCCATTGAACAGCTGGAAAATATTTCTTCCGTCACCTTGATTGATCGCACCGTTGATCGCGCCGGAATCCATCGTGACCCGATCATCTCCCGCTCCATAAGTCACGTTGCCGACGATGATGCCGGTGCCGCCGACGGGGAACTCAAGGATGTTGCTTCCTTGTAAATCCGTCAGCGCGCCAGCACTGCCATCGCTGCACAGGGTGGTGTCGTTGCCTGCGGTTATGACCAGCGTACAGGCGGCGTGCGCGGGGAGGGGCCAATTGAGCAACAGCGTCGTCACGCTGCAGACGCTCAGATACGTCACTGATGAAAACCGCGTGCTCATGATTCGCCCTCCCTGCAAGCCGGTGTTCCAAGCTAGCCACACAGAGAGAGCGTTCGCTACTGTCAGAAGTTACAGGTATAGACGAGTGGGTGCGCCTACAAAAACACAATCTCATAGGGCTCGCGCATGCGCTCCAGCAGCACCTGTGCCAGGATCGGCGCCAGGCCGATTTCCGGGTCGCCTGCCAGTTGGCTGGCATAGGCGTGGGCGGCGTGCAGCTTGCGGGCGACGCTCCAGGTGTCGAGCCGCACCTTGCGCGCGCGCTGCCAGGGGATGGCGGCGGTTTCCCGAAGCGGCCAGTGCCACGCCCAGATCGGCAGTTCGTGCAAGCGCACGCCCTTGACTGCGCAGGCTTTGGCAGCGGCACGGCCGACGGCGTCGTGGTCGTCATTGCCGTCGTTGCGCCAGGTGGTGAACACCACGTCGCCGGGTTGCAGGTAGCGCGCAATGAACTGGCTCATTTGCTGTTCCCGCGCGGCCAGGGCGTTGTCGGCGAAACCGCCGCGTATCCATTTCAGGCTGTGCAGGGGCACGCCCAGGCGGCGCAGGGCTTCGACACTTTCCTGGGGCCGCACCACGCTCAAGCGTTTGGCCGGCCACACGGTAGACCCCGGATGGCTGGCGCTGCCGTCGGTGATGGAGATCAGTTGCAGGGAGTATTCAAGGGTGCAGAGCAATTGCAGCAGACCGCCGCAGGCGATCACTTCGTCGCCGGGATGCGGGGCGATGATCACCACGCGGGCGCCCTTGGGCACCAGGGTTGCGGGGTTGATGGCAGGGATTTGCGCGAGTTGCGGGGCGCTGTTCCAGATTTGCGCGGGGCCCCGGCGGTTGTCACTTAACAGTGCAGGCTTCATGGGTGTCACGTCCTTGTTTATCGGTGGTGCAGGCCGTACCCCGTTGACGGGACGGCTCTTGTGGTACGCGAGCGTCAGGTACTGCACGCTCGCGGCGCGACGGCGTTCCAACCCTGGATTGCCGTGCAAGGAATAGTGATGATAGTTATGAATCGCCGCTTTAACACCGCCGGGTGTCGCAATTTTTTCAGGAGGCCTGCATCAGGCTCTTCAGGTAATCACCGAAGCCGCCCTGGGCGCGACAATCCAGGCGGGCACTGGTAATCACCTGGGGCGAGTGGCTCCAGGCAATGGAAGCCCCGCAGCGCTCCAACTGGCGCACCAACTCCACGTCTTCATGGCAGGGCAGGGGCTCGAAACCGCCGGCCCGCACGTAGGCGCCGGCACTGACGCCCAGGTTGGCGCCGTGGATATGCCGATGCCCGTCCCGGGCGGTGTAGGCCTGGTGATAGCGGATCTGCGCCGCCGGGTCGAAGCCCTCGCTCCAGGCGTCCACCGTCACCGTGCCGCACACCGCATCCACGCCCAGGGCCAGTTGCGCCACCAGCCAATCGGGAGCGACGCGGCTGTCGGCGTCGGTGCAGGAAATCCAGCGCGCGCCGTTGTTAAGCAGGTGCCGCGCACCCACGCCGCGCACGTGGCCCACGTTTCGCGCCTGCACTTCCAGGCTGTGCACCTGGTATTCGCGGGCGATCATGGCGCTGCGGTCGCTGCAGCTGTCGAGCACTGTCAGAATCTGCACCTCTTCACCCAGCAGGCCCGGATGACTGGCGGCGACCATCGCAGCTTTCAGGCATTCGGGCAGCAGTTTTTCTTCGTTATGCACGGGTATCAGGATGCCGATCATCGCAGTCCCTCCAGGGTCGCAACCGTGGTGCCGTCGCGGCTCCACAAATCCAGTAGAAAATCGCTTTCGTGATGCTGCGCCAGATGCGGCATGCCCAGGCGCTGGCCGAGGCGCGCATGCACCTGTTCGGCGGTCTGCGGGCAGCCTTCGATGTTCGGGCGCCAGTGGCAGGCGAGGATTTGTCCATCAGGCGTCAGGGAGGCGAGGGCGCGATCGATCAGCCCATCGAAATCCTTCGGGTCCAGGTAGTAGCAAAGCTCGCTGAGCACGATCAGCTCGAAGGTATCGCTGGGCCATTGCTGCGGCAGGCGGCTCTGCTGCACGGTGGCATGGCTGAAACCCCGCAGCCGCGCCTGTGCCAGGCTGACCGCCGCTTGCGCCGTGTCACAGCAGAGCAGGCGGTCACAGCGCGGGGCCAGCTCGAAGCTCAGTTCGCCATTGGCGCAGCCGGGTTCAAAGATCGAGGCATAGCGCGGCCGGGTCAGCAGCGCCAGGGTCAGGGCTCGCTTGCGCTGTTCATACCAGCGTTGCCGAAAGGCCCAAGGGTCGTCGTTGCCGGCAAACAGCTCGTCGAAATAGGGCGTGGCGACACTCATACGAACACCACTTCAAAAGGTTGCAGCAGGCGCTCCAGCACATAGGGCGCGAGCACCGGCGGCAGGCCGATCTGCGGGTCGCCTTCCAACTGGCTGGCGAAGGCATGGATGGCGTGCCGTTTACGGGCCACGGCTTCAGGTGTCAGGGGGATTTTACGAGCGCGATCCCAGGGCACCTGGCTGTCTTCCGGGGTTGCCCAATGCCAGGTCCACACGGGCAGCTCGAGCAAGGTTGCGCCCACCGCCCGGGTCGCCTTGGCACTGGCACGGCCCACGGCCTCGTGGTCGCAATGGCCGTCTTCGCGCCAGGTGGTGAAGACCACGTCGCCGGGCTTGAGGTAACGCTCGATGAAGCGGCTCAGGTCTTCTTCACCTGCGGCGACCTGGCTGTCGCTGAACCCGGCCCGCAACCATTTCAGGCTGTGCAACGGCAACCCCAGCCGGTGCAGGGCCTGCGCCGACTCTTGCGGCCGCACCACGCTCAGGCGTTCCACCGGCCAGCGGCGTGAACCGGGATGACTGGCGCTGCCGTCGGTGACGGAGATCAGCAGGATAGGGCGATCCAGCGCGGCAAGGCCTTGCAACAGCCCGCCGCAGCCCAGGACTTCGTCATCCGGATGTGGCGCGATGATCACGGCGCGGCTGCCTTCAGGCACCAGTTCGGCAATGTCTACGCAAGGCAGCTCGGCCAGGCGCGACGAGCCTTGCCACACATGCAAGGGCGTGCCCTGGCCGACGATTGGATTGATCTTCATAGTTCCCATCTCCCTGGGCGCTCATCGGCGACTTGTTGACCAAGGGCGGCCAGGTCGCGCTCGGCGTGACTTTGCCGCAGGTACACCGGCAAGTCGGCCATCAACTGGGCAAAATGCGGGTCCTTGCAATACGGCCCGGCGCCCAGTGCGCGGCCGACATGGTGAATCACCTGGTCGACGGTTTCTTCGATACAGGCCCGTGCCTGTTGTGCCAACAGCCGGGCATCTGCCTTGGGCTGCCGGTCGATATGGGTGGCGCTGTCGCGCAGCACACAGGCCGCGCTGTGCAAGGCACTGTCGACGCTGCCAAGGTGCGCCAGGGCGTGGGGCTCCGGGCGTTTTGCGCACTGCTCGCGCAAGGCCTCCGCCAAGCGTTGTGCCGCGCCGTACCAGCAGGCGGCGATGCCGATGCCGCCTTGCCAGAAGCCCGGGCGCGCCAAATAGTCCCCAGGCTTGCCGATGGCCAGGCCAACGGCGTCGCTGAACAACACTTCAACACTGCCGGTAGCCGCCATGCCCACGGCGGCCCAGCCCTCATCGGTGACGGTTACGCCGGGCTGGTGCATTTGCACTGCAACCAGTTGCTGGCGATCCTCTTCATCCCACGCCGTGAGCAACCCGTGGCTGACCACCGCCGCGCCCGAGCACCAGGCCTTGCGGCCCTCCAGCCGCACACGTTGGCCGTCACGCCGGATCCGCACCTTGGCGGTGGGCGGCTCGGCCGCCCACATGCCCCACGTGCTGCCAACCGGCGGCAAGGGGCTGTCGAGTTCAGCGATGATCGCCAGGGCGTCCGTGTGGCCTTCAAACAACTTGCACAACCGCAGGTCATGGCCGGCGACTTGCGCCAGCCGGCTGAAGCGTTCCAACGTTTGCCCGCTGCCCGGCAAGGGCAACTGGTCCAGGCCTTCCTCCACCAAAGCCCTTAGCGCAGCGCCAAGGGCCTGGGTGTCCGGGTAATCCCGGTAGCCGCGAAGAAACTCATGCAAGGCCATGTCACACCTCGTCCTCATGCTGCAATTCAAACAGCAGCAGCGAACGCCCGGTGACCGCGTATTCGTGATCGAAATCGAAGCGTTCCTGGCCACGCACTGCCGGCTGGTTGGTGTCGAGCATGCAGGTCCAGAAGCCGCCATCCGGCACCGGTGGCAGGCGGAAATTGACCATGTCGTGGTGGGCATTGACCACCAGCAACAACGTGGCATCGGCCCCCGGGCGGCGAATCCCGGTTTCCTGGGCGCGGCCATCCATCAGCATGCCCAGGCAACGGCCATGGCTGTCCTGCCATTGCTCGATGGTCATTTCATCGCCGCTCGGCGCGAGCCAGGTGACGTCCTTGACCCCGATATCTTCGTTGTAGTCGCCCACCAGGAAGCGCCCGCGACGCAGGATCGGGTACGCCAGGCGCAACTTGATCAGGCGCTTGACGAACTTGAGCAGGGCCTTGCCGTCTTCATCCAGTTCCCAATTGATCCAGCCGATCTCACTGTCCTGGCAGTAGGCGTTGTTGTTGCCGTGCTGGGTCCGGGCGAACTCGTCACCGGCCACCAGCATTGGCGTGCCCTGGGCCAGCAGCAGGGTGGCGAAGAAATTGCGCATCTGGCGCAGGCGCAGCGCGTTGATTTCCGGGTCGTCGGTAGGGCCTTCGACACCGTGGTTCCACGACAGGTTGTTGTTGCTGCCGTCCTGGTTGTTCTCGTCGTTGGCTTCGTTGTGTTTGTCGTTGTAGGACACCAGGTCGTGCAGGGTGAAACCGTCGTGGGCGGTGATGAAGTTCACCGAGCTGTACGGCCGGCGGCCGCGCTGGTTGAACATCTCGCCCGAGGCGGTCATGCGTCCGGCGAAGTCGGCCAGTTGGCCGTCGTCACCTTTCCAGAACGAGCGCACGGTGTCGCGGAAACGGTCGTTCCATTCCACCCAGCCCGGCGGGAAACCGCCGACCTGATAGCCGCCGGGGCCACAGTCCCACGGCTCGGCAATCATTTTCACCTGGCGCAGCACCGGGTCCTGGCGGCAGGCCACGAGGAAGCTGTGGCGCTCGTCGAAACCGTCGCGGTAGCGGCCAAGGATGGTCGCCAGGTCGAAGCGGAAACCGTCGACATGCATCTCGGTCGCCCAGTAGCGCAACGAGTCGGTGACCATTTGCAGCACGCACGGGTGGCTCAGGTCGAGGGTGTTGCCGGTGCCGGAATCGTTGATGTAGAAGCGCTTGTCATCGGGCATCAGGCGGTAGTACGAGGCGTTGTCGATGCCGCGCATGGACAGCGTCGGGCCTTGCTCGTTGCCTTCGGCGGTGTGGTTGTAGACCACGTCCAGGATCACTTCCAGCTTGGCTTCGTGCAAGTGCGCGACCATTTCCTTGAACTCGGCGATCTTGCCGCTGGCCAGGTAGCGCGGGTCCGGGGCGAAGAAGGCGATGCTGTTGTAGCCCCAGTAGTTGGTCATGCCTTTTTGCAGCAGGTGCTGGTCGTTGACGAAGGCGTGCACCGGCAGCAATTCGACCGATGACACACCCAACTGGCGAATGTGCTTGAGCACATCGTCGACCATCAGCCCGGCGCAGGTGCCGCGCACTTCCTCAGGCACCGAAGGGTGGCGCATGGTGATGCCGCGCAGGTGGGTTTCATAAATGATCGTGCGATCCCACGGCGTGCGCACTGGCTGGTCGTTGCCCCAGGTGTGGGCCGGGTCGATGACTTTACACTTGGGCACGAAGGGCGCGCTGTCGCGTTCGTCGAAACTGAGGTCGGCGTCCGGATGGCCGATGGTGTAGCCAAACAGGGCCTCGGACCATTTGAGCTCGCCCACCAGCTGTTTGGCGTAGGGGTCGATCAGCAATTTGTTGTGGTTGAAGCGATGACCGTTGGCCGGGTCATAGGGACCGTACACGCGGTAGCCGTAGATCAGCCCAGGGTGGGCGTCGGGCAGGTAGCCGTGGAAGGTCTCGTCGGTGTATTCCGGCAGTTCGATGCGCTCCAGCTCGACTTCGCCGCTGTCGTCGAAGATGCACAGTTCGACTTTGGTGGCGTTGGCCGAGAACAGCGCAAAGTTGACCCCCAGACCGTCCCAGGTCGCGCCGAGAGGGAAGGGCAAACCTTCACGAATCCGCGACGGCTCGTTTTCCGGCGTCGAGTTGGGCTTGTTGGGTTTGCTCATTGAGATGCTCCTGCAAAAGGGTTTTTCCGGGCCGAACGGGGCCATTCCGGCGTGATGCCGGGTAGATATCGGTAGTTGGATAGCCTCCTGCGGTGCGGGCGCACCTGCAGGAGGATCTTTGGGTCAGGGGGCCTTGGGCTTCTTCGCAGCAGGCTTCTTCGCCGCCGGCACTGCGCTCGGCTTGGCTGCCGGTTTCGGCGCTGCCGTTGCGGGCTTGGCTTTTGGCTTGGCCTTGGCGGCGGCCTTCGGTGCCTTGGATGGCGTCAGCGCTTCGGCTTCCGCCAGTTTGCGCGCCATTTCCCAGTGTCGTGCGTCCTCGCCATGGGGTTTACCTTCAGATTCCCAGATCTGATGTGCCAATTCGCGGATGCGTTTGTCTTCAGTACTCATCGCAATGCTCCTCACAGAAAATTTCAGCTTTCTTGATCATCAGGATTGATAAAGACATTGACCGGGAAATCCCCCAGGGCAGCGCTGATCATGAGCTCCTTGTTTGGTGTGACTGCGCCTGTTCGGAAAAGTCCCTTCCAATTTTGGGTTGGAGCGGCGAACGGTAATCGGACCCGGGTATCGCCCCAAATCTGCGCGTTGATCAGGGGGTACACACCGTTTTCAAGCAGCCGGTGAGGCCAGCGTGGCACCACCACCAGCAGCTGTTTGCCCTGGTATTCGCGGTAGAAAGCGACCACCCGCTCGGCGTGTTCGCCCACCACTTCCAGAGGCTCGTACGTGCCCTGGCGAAACAGTTGCGGATGCGCCTTGCGCAACCCCAGGACCTGGCTGATCAACGCCTGTTTTATACGCCCGTCATGCCAGTTGAACATCAGCTCGCCGATGTCCGGCGGCGTGTGCAGCCCCTGTCGCCGTGCGGGGTAGTCCACCGGGCGGCGGTTGTCAGGGTCTACCAATGTGAAGTCCCAGAACTCATCGCCCTGGTACAGGTCCGGCACGCCCGGCACGGTGAGGCGAAGCAAGGATTGCGCCAGCCCGTTGAGCGCGCCGGCCGGGGCGATGGCCTGGGCGGCCTCGCCG
Source organism: Pseudomonas sp. W2I6 (assembly GCF_030815935.1). Taxonomy (NCBI): domain Bacteria; kingdom Pseudomonadati; phylum Pseudomonadota; class Gammaproteobacteria; order Pseudomonadales; family Pseudomonadaceae; genus Pseudomonas; species Pseudomonas sp. W2I6. Next base: position 2,178,475 of record NZ_JAUSXJ010000001.1, read on the forward strand.
ATGGCATCGCGCAGGGTCTTGCCGGCGTCCTCCAGCAGCAGCCGTGACAGGAACGCTTCGACACCTTGTTCGTACAACTCGTTGGGTGCGCTCCAGCTGCTGTTGAGCTTGGCTTCACGCAGGGCTTTCTGCTGCCACTGCCACAGGCGCTGGTGATAGTCCGCCAGGCCCTCGGTATCGCCGCGGTGCAGGTCCAGCGGCCAACTGCCCAGCAGCACCTGATAGAGGATCAGTTCGTCACCCGCGGACGGCGTGTTGGCATCGCTGCGCAGGCGGGCGGCGAGGGGGCGCCATTGCTCCACCTGCTCGGCATACCAGTCGGCGGCCTCGCTGAGCACCGCCAGGCGCGCACGGGTATCTTCGCCGCGCTTGTGGTCGTGGGTGGCGGTGGCCAGCAGGTTGTCGGGGAAGGTGCGCAGTCGTTGCTGGTTGACCGCGTGGAAGTCTTCCAGCGGGGCGCTGAATTGTTCGGTGCTGAAACCCACGTCATTGCGCGACAACAACACACCCGAGCGGTAGAACGCAGTGTCTTCCACGGCCTTGGCCGCCGCCGGCGAGGTCAGTTGCTGGAAGCGTACGCAGGCGTGCTTGAGCATCTTGCGTTTGCGGCCCAGGGGGCGGTCGCGCCAGGGTTGGCCGCCGAGCCATTTTTCCAGGTAGTCGAGCACCGGCCAGTCGCCTTCGCTCAAGGTGCTGCGGGCACCGGCCAGGGCTTGCAGGAAAAACACGTCATCCAGTTCGCTGCGGCCCCGGGCGCTGATGTAGGTGCGGTACACCGGGAAATGCACGATCAGTTCCTGCAACGCGCGGCGAATTGCACCCAGGGTCAGGTCGCGGCTCATCACATCGTCCCGGGCCACTTGCAGCAGGGCCTGGGCCACACTTTCAAAATCCCCGGCCAGGGAACCGTTGAGGATCTGCTGCCGGGCCAGCCAGGCTTCTTCGATAAATGAAGACGGGCGCTCGGTGTGGCGGGTCCATAACTCGGCCAGGGGTTCGAAGCCCTTCGGGTCATGTTGCAGCAATGACAGCTGGTTCATGAATTCGTAGCCGGTGGTGCCGTCCACGCGCCAGTCTTCACGCAAGGTTTCGCCTTCGCCGAGGATCTTCTCGACGAAGATCGGCAAGTGCCGCCCACTCGCCAGCGAGTCCACCCGGCGGCGCAGCTTGCGGCAGTAACCGCGCGGGTCGGCGAGGCCGTCGATGTGGTCGATGCGCAGGCCGTCGATCAGGCCTTCGCTGATCAGCTGGAAGATCTTGCCGTGGGTCGCTTCGAACACCGCGCTGCGTTCAACCCGCAGGCCGCCCAGCTCGTTGACGTCGAAGAACCGCCGCCAGTTGATATCGTCCGCTGCCGTGCGCCAGCTGGCCAGGCGATAGCTTTGTTGTTCCAGCAGGTGGTGCAGGCGGGCGAAACCTTCGGGCTGGCGGGCGTCGTAGAGGTCGAGGTTCGCTTCGATGGCCTTCAGGGTTTCGGGGTCGCGGGCGGCCTCGATCAGTTCCTGTTTCAGCGCGGCGGCCTGGGGATAGGCGTCCGGCTGGTAGGCCAGGCTGCTGAAGCGATCGGCCAGTGACTTGACGGGCACCAGCTCGCCATATTCCCGCGGGCAGATCGGGAAGCGATGTTCGTAATGCTCGACGTAGAAGCTGCCGTGCTGCGGGTCGAAGCGCAGCGGCAGGGCACCCGACTGCAGGGCTTCGCCGTAGTCGCTGCCAAGGAACGGCATCAGCAGTTGGCCCTTGAGCAGCGGGTCTGGCGAGTGCCATTGAATGTCGAAGAATTCGCTGTAGGGACTCAGGCGACCCCATTCCAGCAAGTCCAGCCACCACAGATTATCGGCACCGCCGACGGCCATGTGGTTGGACACGATATCGAGGATCAGCCCCATGTCATGTTCGCGCAATGCCGCAACCAATCGCCGCAGCGCCGGTTCGCCGCCCAGCTCGGGATTGACGGTGGTGGGATCGACCACGTCATAGCCGTGCATCGAACCGGCGCGGGCGCTCAGCAATGGCGAGGCGTAGAGGTGGCTGATGCCCAGCTCGGCGAAGTACGGCACCAGCGGCACGGCGTCGTCGAGGGTGAAGCCCTTATGAAATTGCAGGCGCTGGGTAGCCCGAAGCGTCAATGCTTTCATCGGTCACGCTCTTGGGCCTGGATGCGCGCCACGGCCAGCAACTCAAGGCGGCGGGCGGCGTTTTCATCATCGAGCAGGGTGGCGGCATCGCCCGGCAGGCGGCGGCGCCAGTTCGGGTGGGTGTCGGTGGTGCCGGGCAGGTTGGATTGTTCCTCGACCCCCAGGGCGTCCTCCAGCGGCAACAATACCAAGGGTGCGCGGGTGTGGCCCAGGTAGCGCACGCTGGCGTCGATGACGTGGTCGGTTTCGTTGCGCACTTCGTCGATGAAGTTCTGCGGGTCCTGGCTCAAGGCCTGGCGCAGTGCCTGGCGTTCCCGCAGGCGGTGTTCGCTCCATTGCTCGACGGTGGGTGCATCGATCAGGCCCAGTTGGACATTCCAGTCGATATCGCGGCTGTGCCACCAACCGTTGAGGGTCGGCAGGTCGTGGGTGCTGGTGGTGGCCAGCGCGTTGTCCGGCCAATCGAGGATGGGCTTGAACTGGCCGCCGTGGTCTTGTTCGAACAGCAGCACGCGCATCCCAAGGATCGAGCGCGCGATGAGTTTTTCCCGCAGGCCGTCGGGTACGGTGCCGAGGTCTTCACCGAGGACGATCGCCTGGTGGCGGCTCGACTCCAGGGCCAACAGCCGCAGCAGGTCATCCACCGGGTAATACAGGTAGGCGCCGTCCCGTGGCGAGGCGTCCATCGGGATCACCCACAGGCGTTGCAGGCCCATCACATGGTCGATGCGCAAGCCGCCGGCGTGGGCGAAGTTGGCCCGCAGCATTTCGATAAACGCGCGAAAGCCGTTGCGCTTGAGGCCTTCGGGGGAAAACGCGGAAATACCCCAGCCCTGGCCGGCACGGTTGAGGATGTCAGGTGGCGCACCCACGGTCAGTTCCGCCAACAGTTCATCCTGGCGGCTCCAGGCCTGGCTGCCGCCGCCGTCGGCGCCCACTGCGAGGTCGGCGATCAGGCCGACACCCATGCCGCTGCCGCGCGCCGCTTGTTGGGCGCGTTCCAGGCAACGGGCAATCAGCCATTGGCTGAAGGCGTAAAAGCCGATTTCGTCCCGATTGGCTTCGGCAAACTGCACCAGGGCCGGGCTTTGCGGGCTGTGCCAGTCCTCTGGCCAGTGGCGCCAGTCGAGGCTCTCGCCGTTGGCCGCGCGTTCGGCTTGCACGGCTTCGAAGCGGCAGTGGTTTTCCAGGGCTTCACCGCCAGCCTGGCGGAAGCTCAGGAAGTCGGCATGTTGCGGGTGGTCGCCCTGGCGGAAGTCGTCATACAGAGTGCGCAACAGGCGCTGCTTGGCTTTGGCCGCGGCCGGCCAGTCGATCAGGCTTTGTTGCTCAAGGTCATACAATTCGTCGGCCAGCCCGCTGGCTTCGATGGCACTTTGCACCGCACGTTCGCCGAGTATGCAGCCGGGGGAGGCGTACAAACTGTTGAGGAACAGGCGGCTGGACGGGGAATAGGGGCTGAAGCGCTCGGTGTCGGCGCTGAACATCGCGTGCATCGGGCTGATGGCCAGGGCGTCGGCGCCGCGTTCGGCGGCGGCGCGGGCCAGTTGTTCCAGGGCCTGGGTATCGCCAAAGCCGCCGTCGCCGCTGCGGCGCAGGGAATACAGTTGGGCGCTCAGGCCCCAGGCGCGGGCGGTCTGGGTGTCGACCGCTTCTGCAACGGTGTAGCAATGCGTCGGTGCCACGGCCAGGGTGAAATGCTGGTCGGCAATATGCACTTGTTGGTAGCCGACCGGAATCGAGCCGGGCAACACCGCGTTATCGTCCAGGCTCAGGTCCAGCACGCTGGAATCTTCGAGGTGAATCTGGCACGGCGTACCGGGGGCGAAGTAGCGCGCCAGGTCCAGGCCGGCGCCGCTGTCGACGGTCATCAGGGGCGGCAGGTGCTTGTCTTGTTGCACGCGTTCGAGGTCCAGCAGGCTGGCTTCGATCTCGGCGTCGCTGTCGGCCGGGTGGCCCAGGCCTTTGAGCACGGCGCGCAGGGCGTCGGGCTTTACATGTTGCGGGCGGCCATTCGCGTCGATCCAATCGACGGCCAGGCCCGCTCGGCTGGCGAGTATTTCCAATTGCGCGTCGCTCAAGGGTGCTCTCCAACAGGGGAATGGGTGAGGCTGACGCGGGCGCTGAGGGGAGCCAATTGTTCGGCCCCGCTGGCCTGCGTCACAAATAGGAGGTGCTCGGCAGCCGGGTAGTTCAGAGAATCGGCGCTCAGGTTGAGGTCGATCTGCAACAGGCTGCCATTGCCCAGGCGCCAGCGCGCCGTGACCGCGCCCTCCGCTAGCACGTGCGCACCCAGGGCCATGCTGCCGGGCAGGTGCGGCACGATATGTTGGTGGCGCAGGCTCAACAGGTGCCGGTAGAGCTGCGAGTCGCCGCAGTCGGCGAGGGCGGGTGCCGAGCGGCGGAAGGTCTGCAGGGAGTTGGGGTCGGGAATGCGTTCGCGGCGTTCGGGGTCGCTGAACGCGGCGAAGTCGGCAAACTCATTGCGCCGGCCTTCACGTACCGCCTCGGCCAGTTCGCCGTGATGGTCGGTGAAGAACAGGAACGGCTCCTCGGCGTTGACTTCATCGCCCATGAACATCAGCGGGATCATCGGCGACATCAGCAGCAAGGTCGTCGCGGCGCTCAGGGCCTGGGGCGAACACAGTTGATGCAGGCGTTCGCCCAGGGCGCGGTTGCCGATCTGGTCGTGGTTCTGCAGGAACAGCACAAAGGCGCTGGGCGGCAGGTGCCCGCTAGGCTCGCCGCGCGTGTGGCCGTGGCGCGTGGTGTGGCCCTGGTAGATAAATCCTTCGCTCAGGCAGCGCGCCAGTTTTCCCGTGGGGTCCTGGGCGAAATCGCTGTAGTAGGCGTCGGTTTCGCCGGTGAGCAGCACGTGCAGGGCGTTGTGGCCGTCATCGTTCCACTGGGCGTCGAAACCGCTTTCCAGCAGGCTGGCCTGGTTGAATTCGTTTTCCAGCACCAGCCACACATGCCGCCCCGTGTCGACTTGCTGGCGTACTTTTTGCGCCAGCTCCTGCAGAAATTCGGGATCGTTGATGGCGTGCACGGCGTCCAGGCGCAGGCCGTCGAAGCGGTATTCCAGCAGCCACATCAGGGCGTTGTCGATGAAGAAATCCCGGACCTCCCGGCGATCAAAGTCGATGCCGGCGCCCCAGGGCGTGTGCACGTCTTCGCGAAAGAAACCCTTGGCGTAGGTGCCGAGGTAGTTGCCGTCGGGGCCGAAGTGGTTGTAGACCACATCGAGGATTACCGCGAGGCCATGGTGGTGCGCACTGTCGATCAGCTGTTTGAGCTGCTCGGGCGAACCGTAGGAGGATTGGGGAGCGTAGGGCAGGACACCGTCGTAACCCCAGTTGCGTTCGCCGGGGAATTGCGCGATGGGCATCAGCTCAATGGCGGTGACCCCCAGTTCGGCGAGGCGCGGCAGTTGTTTCTCGACCTCGGCGTAGCCCCCCAGTACGCCCACGTGTATCTCGTAGATCACCGCTTCGTGCCACGGCCGGCCTTGCCAGTGGCTTTGGCGCCACTGATAGGCCAGGGGGTCGACCACCACGCTGAAGCCGTGAACGTCCGTGGCCTGTGCCCGGGAAGCCGGGTCGGGAACGTCCTGTTCGCCGTCGATGTTGTAGCGGTAGCGGGTGCCCGGCGGGCATTGCAGCTGCACCACAAACCAGCCATCGGCCTGGGGCAGCATCGCTACCGATTTTCCTTCCTCAAATTCAACGCTGACATAAAACGCGTCTGGCGCCCATAACGCGAAGCGGGTGTGTTCCGCATCCAGCATGATCGCGCCGTGGGGCCAGGTTTCCAGAGTCCGTGACGGCATCTATGAAGACCTCTTTTTACTGTTTCCCCGATCTTCCCAGCGCTTTCGCTACCAGTTGCTCATAAAGTTCGGCATAGGGTTCCACTGCCTGGCACCAGTTGAACGGTGCGGCCATAGCCCGGCAACGCATGGCGTTGAGCAAGCCTGGGAAGGCGAAGACCTTGAACGCGCGGCTCAGGGCCGCTTCGTAGCTTTCGACAGTGGATTCGTTGAACAGGAAGCCGGTGACGCCATCCTCAATGGTGTCGGCCAGGCCGCCGGTGTTGCGTGCAACCGGCAACGAGCCGAAGCGCTGGGCATACATCTGGCTCAGGCCGCAGGGTTCGTAACGGGATGGCATCAACAGGAAGTCGCTGCCGGCGAACATGCGGCGCGCGTCGGTCTCGTTGAAGCCGATGCGCACGCCGATCTGGCCGGGAAAGCGCAGGGCCAGGGCACGCATGGCTTGTTCTTCTTCCGGCTCACCACGGCCGATGATCGCGATCTGGCCGCCATTTTCAACGATGAAACTGGCGACCGCTTCGGTCAGGTCCAGGCCTTTCTGGTAGACGAGGCGCGATACCACGGCGAACAGCGGGCCGGTGGAGTCGTGCAAGCCAAACAGGTTGCGCACATGGGCGGCGTTCAGGGCTTTGCCTTCCCAGTCACCAATGTTGAAAGGGTGGGTCAGGTGCGGGTCGGTGGACGACTCCCAGCTTTCATCAATGCCGTTGGGAATGCCGCTGAGCAAGCCTTGCTGGGTCTTGCTGGCGAGAAAGCCATCCAGACCGCAGCCAAATTCGGGGGTGGTGATTTCCTGGGCGTAGGTGGCGCTGACCGTGGTGATATGGCTGGAATACGCCATTCCGGCCTTCAGGAATGACAGCTTGCCGTAGAACTCCATGCCTTCTTGCTGCAAGGCGTGTTCGGGAATGCCCAGCTCCGGGCACGAGGCCAGGCTGACCACGCCCTGGTAGGCGAGGTTATGAATGGTGAACAGCGTTGGAGTGCGTGACCCACGCCAGTGCATATAGGCTGGCGCCAGGCCTGCTGGCCAGTCATGGGCGTGCACCAGGTCCGGGCACCAGTGGATCTGCGCCAGGTTGGCGGCAATATCGGCGGCGGCCAGGCCCAGGCGGGCGAAGCGGATATGGTTGTCGGGCCAGTCACGGCCGTTGTTGGCGCCGTAGGGCGTGCCTTCGCGCTCATAGAGCTCGGGGCAGATCAGCACGTAGATGACCAGGCCGTCCTTGAGGTCCATGCGTCCGATCTTGCACGGCGGCAGCGCAGCGTGGCCGCCCAGCTCGCCGATGATATGGATGGGGTTGTCGCTTTCCAGCACCTGCGGGTAGCCGGGGATCAGCACGCGCACATCGTGCAGGTGCGCCATGGCGCGGGGCAGGGCGGCGGACACATCACCCAGGCCGCCGGTTTTCACCAGGTCAGCAATTTCGGAAGTGACAAACAGCACTTTTTTGCGATTGGGATTCACACGTGGGACCGGCCGCGCCGTGTTGGGAAGGTCGGCCAATGAGGTCGGCCCGCCAACCGGCTGACTAAAACGCTCTCCCTGAGTATCTACAGCGGCACTGATCATAGTTCTCTCCCGAGTTCTGGTCGGCTGATGGCATATGGCAATCAGCGAAGGTTGACCGCGTCCTGCGGCCAGGCGCACAAGCGCTACACAGACTGGCAAGCCTTATGCCAGTTGTGCTGGAGTCTTAAATAGAGTGGATGGACGGGCGTTCGGTATGAACCGTCAGCACTCGCCTTACCTTAAACCTGACCTGTGGCAGAGTTGGAAAGTTTCGATTTTTTGCGGGGTTTTTGTTTTGGATCGGACCCATCGGTCATGAGTCTAGGACAGATCCCAGAGCCTGTGGGGTCTGTGGGGTATTTTTGTAGGACAAATTTTTTTCATGAGCCCCGTAGCAGCTGTCGAGCGCGCTCCGGTTCAGGATCGGCAGTGCGCCCGACGCAGCCTCGCTGGGGCTTGACAGCTGCTACGCGGGGGGAGTGGGAGGTGAAATGTGTGCACTAGCTTAGTGCGCGAAGGGGCACTCCTTTGGCCCAGGCCTGGATGTCTTCGATCATCTGCTGGTAGAACTGGCGGTAGTTCTGCTCGCTGACATAACCGACATGCGGCGTTGCCAGTACATTGGGCAGTTGTCGGAACGCATGCCCGGCTGGCAGCGGCTCCTGGGCATACACGTCCAGTGCCGCGCCCGCCAGCCGGCCATTGGCCAGGGCGTCAATCAAGGCGGCTTCGTCGACAATCGGCCCGCGTGCCGTATTCACCAGATGCGCCGTAGGTTTCATCCAGCCCAACGCTTCGGCGTCCACCAGCCCGCGGCTGCGGTCGCTGAGCACCAGGTGAATCGACAACACGTCCGCCTGTTCAAACAACTCGCGCTTGCTGACCCAGGTCACGCCGCTTTCGGCAGCGCACTCTGGGGTAAGGTTTTCGCTCCAGGCAATCACGCGCATGCCGAAGGCCTGGCCAAATTTGGCGACCTTCTGGCCAATGCTGCCCAGCCCGAGAATCCCCAGGGTCTTGCCGTACAAATCGCCGCCCAGGCCCACTTGCCAACCCCCGGCGCGCAGGGAATTGGCTTCGGCCAGCAGGTTGCGGGTAGACGCCATGATCAGCGCCCAGGTCAGTTCCGGGGCTGCGTGCTTGTAACTGTCAGTGCCGCCTACCTGGATACCCAGGGCCTTGGCCGCAGGAATGTCGATGGCGGCGTTGCGCATGCCGCCGGTCACCAGCAACTTGAGCCTGGGCAAGCCTTGCAACAGAGCCCGGTCGAAGGTGGTGCGTTCGCGCATCATGCAGATCACCTCAAACCCCTGCAAACGCTCGATCAACGTGGCGGTGTCCGCCGGGTAATCGTGGAGGAAGTGCACCTGGCCGACCGACGCCAGGACTGACCAGTCCACCACGCCACTGGCCACATTCTGCCAATCATCAATCACTGCGATCTGTACCGACATTCACGCATGCCTCGAAAAAGGTTGGATTAAAGGGCGTTCAGCCCTCGCAACAGTGCCTTGTGAAACTGTGCCGGCTCTTCCATTTGCGGCGCATGGCCCAGGCCCGGGAATTCCACCAGGGTGGCGTGGGGAATCAGCTTGGCCACTTGCTTGCCCAGCACCGCGTAGTTGCCGAGCTTCGCCTTGACCGCCGGTGGCGCCAGGTCCTTGCCAATGGCGGTGTTGTCGGAGGTGCCGATCAGCAGCAGGGTGGGCATCTGCAGGTCCTTGAACTCGTAGTACACCGGCTGGGTGAAGATCATGTCGTAAATCAGCGCCGAGTTCCACGCCACCTGGGTGTGGCCGGGGCCTTTGTTCATGCCGGCGAGCATATCGACCCAGCGGTCGTATTCAGGCTTCCAGCGGCCGACGTAGTAGGTGTCGAGCTCGTATTGGCGGATGCCTTCGGCGGTCAGTTTCAACTCGCGCTCGTACCATTCGTCAACGCTGCGGTAGGGCACGCCGATGGCCTTCCAGTCTTCCAGGCCAATCGGGTTTACGAGGGCAAGTTGTTCGGTTTGCTGCGGATAGAGCAGGGCGTAGCGTGTGGCAAGCATGCCGCCGGTGGAATGGCCGAGCAGGGTAGCCTTCTGAATACCAAGTTTTTCCAGGAGTTGATGGGTGTTGATCGCCAGTTGCTGGAAGCTGTACTGGTAATTGTCCGGCTTGCTGGAGGTGCAGAAACCGATCTGGTCGGGAGCGATCACCCGGTAGCCGGCGTCGCTCAGGGCCTTGATCGATTCATCCCAGGTGGCGCCGCAGAAGTTCTTGCCGTGCATCAGCACGATGCTGCGCCCGTTGGCCTTGCCTTTGGCCGGCACGTCCATGTAGCCCATCTGCAGGGATTTGCCCTGGGACTGGAAGGTGAAGTGCTCTACCGGGTACGGGTATTGGAAGCCTTGCAGCTCGGGGCCGTAGGTCGGACCTTCTTCGGCGGCGAAGGCGGGCAGGGCGCTGCCGAGCAACAGGCTGGCGACGCACAGAGAGCGGATCTTGGACATGGTTAGAGCTCCGGGAACAGTGCCCGGATGCTGTGGCGAGGGGATTAACGGGAGATTAAATCCAGTGCAGGGTGAGCATGGCCAGTACCCCGTAGCGCGCCCCTTTTGCAAGGCTCACCAGCACCAGGAACCGCCAGAACGGTTCGCGCATGACCCCGGCCACCAGGGTCAGCGGGTCACCAATGATCGGCACCCAACTGAGCAGCAACGACCAATGGCCCCAGCGCTGGTAGTGGGTACGGGCCTTTTCCAGGTGCCTGGGGCTGACCGGAAACCAGCGTCGATCCTTGAAGCGCTCGACCGAGCGGCCCAGCAGCCAGTTGACCACCGAGCCCAATACGTTGCCGGCCGTTGCAACCCCGAGCAGCAACCACAGGCTGTAGTGCCCGCTGATCAACAGCCCCACCAGCACCGCCTCCGATTGCATCGGCAACAGCGTGGCGGCGCCGAAGGCGGCGAAAAACAGTCCCAGGTAACCGGCAAGCATCAATCAGCGTGCCGGATAGTCAGCCACCACCACGTCTTTGCCATCGCGAGTCAGGCCGATGACCTGATAGGCATCGCTGCTGCCGTCCATCTCCATGCCAGGCGAGCCCATGGGCATGCCTGGCGCCGCAATGCCCAGCAAGTCGTCGCGCTTGCGCAGGGCCAAGACCTGGTCGGCTGGCACATGGCCTTCGACGAACTTGCCGTCGATCACGCCGGTATGGCAAGACGCCAGGCGTGGCGCCACGCCCAGGCGTTGCTTGACCTCGCTCATGTTGCTTTCCACATGGTCGTTGACCTTGAACCCGTTGCTTTCCAGGTGGGCAATCCACTTTTTGCAGCAACCGCAGTTGGCATCACGGTGCACGTCAATCGGGATCAGCTCGGCAGCCTGGGCCAGGGTGCTCATGAGCAGGGCCGACAGTGCGGCCAGTCGCAGGGTGGTTTTCATCGTCATCTCATCGGATAAAGGGCAACAGCGGGGCATTCTCCCTGCTTTTTGGAAAAGGGTTTCCCGGGTGTGTTACGAAGTTTTACGAAAAACCGACAGCACCAGAATAACCGCCTGGTGCTGTCGGAAAACTGAGAGGGATATGACGGTTTTGTCAGGCTGGCGGGGATTCAAGGCGCTGCTTGAGCTGGTCAAGGGCCTGGTTGGACAGTGCGATCATGCGCTCATGCAGGGTGGTCAGTTGCAGTTCGGTTTCATAGGTGAGGATGCGCTTGAACAGCGTGCCGTTGCCCTGTACTTGCAGCAGATAATGAATACAGCCATCGACCGCCAATGAGGTGAACGCGGTCTTGAACTCCCGCGGTCGCTGCGCAATCTGCACGCGATAGCTCATGGGAACCCGCACACCCAGCAGGTCGATGGTTTCAGTGAAACGATGACCGGCAGGCAATGAGCCGGCGATACCGGTGTCGGCGCCCAGGGATGTCGGATGCCATTCATGCCAGCGATCCGGTTGGGTAACGTAGTCGTAAACATCGTCGATAGAGGCTTGTATATAGCGTTCCTGACTGATCCGCTCCAGACGGATCGGGTGCTCAACTGCGTGCATGACACACCTCCTGTGTGGCGGAGCGAACTGTCAGAATAGTCCGGCTCCCGCGCATTGCACGGGAGCTTTCAGGCTATTTTTTCAACGCACCTTGAAGCGACCCATCAATGCAATAACCCGGCCATTGGCATCCAGCAGGCTCTGGGTGTTGTGCTCCGTGGCGTGGCCGCTTTGCACCAGCTCTTCGACCATGTGGCGGATGTGCACCATGCTGCGGTTGATTTCCTCGGTCACTGCGCTTTGCTGTTCGGCGGCGGTGGCGATCTGGGTGCTGAGGTTGTTGATATGGCTGACGGAGCCGGCCATCTCGTCCAATCCCGTGTTCACCCGGGCCGTGGCGTCAGCCGCAGACTGGCAACTGGCCTGGGTGGCTTCCATGGCCGTCACCGAGGAACTCACGCCCGTGGTCAGGCGCGCCAGCATTTCATTGATCTGCGAAGTACTGGCCTGGGTACGGGCGGCGAGGGCGCGGACTTCGTCGGCCACCACCGCAAAACCCCGGCCTTGTTCGCCGGCCCGGGCGGCTTCGATGGCCGCGTTGAGTGCCAGCAGGTTGGTCTGGCCCGCGATGGCGCCGATCACGCCGAGGGTTTCGGTGATGCGGGCGGCATCCTGGCGCATGTTTTCCACGGTGTGGGTGGCGCTGGAGACCTCGCCGATCAACGCGCTGACGCTGCGGGAAGCTTCCCCGACCACCACCCGCGAACGGTCGGCGTGCTCATTGGCGCGCTGGGTGAACGCAGCCGTTTCGGCGGCGTTCTCGGCCACGGTGTCGGCGGTGGAACTCATCTCGGTGATGGCCGTGACGGTCTGGTCGGTTTCCGAGGCATGGCGCACCAGGATCTGGTTGGTCTGGGCCGACGTCTGCTGCAATTGCGCCAGGCTCGACGACATGGCGCCGGTGGCCAGGGTCACTTCTCCGATCATGTTTTGCAGGTAGACGATAAAGCGGTTCACCGAATGGCCAATCGCCCCCAGTTCATCCTCGGCGCGAATGGTGATGCGCCGGGTCAGGTCGGCATCGCCGTTGGACAGTGCGTCGATATTGGTCTTCAGCGCGGTCATCCGGTGCACCAGCTGGCGGATGGCGTACACCGCCAACAGCACCAACAGCAGGATCATCGGGATTTGCAGCATCGCCAACGTGCCCAGTACGTCATCACGTTGGGCGGTGATCAGCGAAGTCGGCAGCGCAGTGGCGAGGAACCACGGGGTGCCTTCGATCGGGCGCATGAAGAACGTGCTGGCCACGCCCTGGTTGTCGAACTCGCTGCGTTGCAGGGTTTGATCACGATGGGCCAGGCCGGCGCTGACCTGGGCGGCAAAGGCCGAGGTGCCGGCCAATTCGCTGATGTTCTTCAACACCACGGGGCCGCTGATGCGCGTGCTGTTGCTGATGATCTTGCCGTCGCCTTCGACGATCAGCATTTGCCCGCCGAGGTCTTTTTCTTTGCTGGCCACCAGGTCATTGAAGAAACCCAGGGTCACGTCGATGGTGGCGACGCCATAGGCTGCGCCGTCACGCTGGATCGCCATCGCGCAGTTGGTACGCGGTTCCTGGCTGGCGTCATCCTTGTAGGCCGCCGCCCAGGCGCACTGGCCGCGGGGCGAAGCGAGGCCGCCCTTGTACCAGCTCTGGTCGTAGTAGTTGGGGGCCGCGTCGCTGTTCCAGAAGGTGTTCACCGCCAGCTTGCCCGAGGCATCGCGGTGCCAGAAGGTGCTGTGCTTGTTGCGCCCCGGCGTGCGCTGGTTGGGCAGGGGCCAGATGCCGCCGCCGAACACTTTCAATTCGCCGTACTGGTCCACCAGGCCTGGCAGCACCTTGTCGATGGCGTCGCTGTCCAGCAGCGGGATGGTTTGGGTGATGCTGCGTTGCTGGGCCTGAACCTTGTTCAGCTCGCCCTGGATCTGCTCGGCCACTTCGGCAATGCGATTGAGGGCCACCTGTTCTTCGGTGTGGCGCAGCTTGGGGGCCACCAACTGCCCGATGCCCACCACCGTCAAGACGAATAACAACAGGACGAACAGCACCAGGAACAGGGTGTAGCGGGCTTGGATAGAGCGCAATGAGGGCATGGGGTCGTCCTTACGAAGCGTTTATTGTGCGACGCGGCTTTGTTAGAGCTTCGAAGGGCTATCGGCTTGGGACGGGCGAGCTTGAGGCACTATCGTGCAAGAAAACCCAGGGCAGGGATTTAAGGGGCGGAGCTGGCGAACCAGCCCCGATCCGGCGTGGCAGGATTATTTGTCCAGCATCTGCATGACCGCTTCCGGGTAGCGCAGCCCGGCTGTGGCGTTGGCCGGGAATATGGCCTCCAGCGCCGCCAACTCGGTCGGGCTGAGCTTGACCTCCAGTGCCGCGACGTTCTCTTCCAGGTACTTGCGTTGCTTGGTCCCCGGGATCGGGATCAGGTAATCCCCTTGCGCCAGCACCCAGGCCAACGCCAGTTGCCCGGCGGTCACGCCCTTGTCGGCAGCCAGGGCTTGTACCTGTTTCACCAGCAGCAGGTTCTTCGCAAAGTTTTCACCCTGGAAACGCGGGCTGAACCGGCGATAGTCATCCGCCGCAAAGTCATCCGGGCTTTTCAGCGCGCCGGTCAGGAAGCCTCGGCCCAGTGGGCTGTAGGGCACAAACGCGATTCCCAGGCGTTGGCAGGCCGCGAGGCAACCGTTGTCTTCCTGGTCGCGGCTCCATAACGAATATTCGCTTTGCAGGGCGCTGATGGGATGCACTTTATGGGCGCGCTCAAGGGTGGCCGCCGATGCTTCACTCAAGCCCAGGTAACGCACCTTGCCTTGCTTGACCAATTCGGCCATGGCGCCAACGGTTTCTTCAATCGCCACTACGGGGTCGATGCGGTGCTGGTAATACAGGTCCAGGGTTTCCACGCCCAGGCGCTTCAAGGTGCCGTCGATGGCCTCGCGAATGTACTCCGGGCGGCCGTTGACGCCACGCAGTGCCGGGTTCGCCGGGTCGCGCACGATGCCGAACTTGCTGGCGAGGAACACCTGGTCGCGCTTGCCGGCGATGGCCTTGCCGATCAGCGCTTCGTTGGTGTGGGGGCCGTACATGTCGGCGGTGTCGAGCAGGTTGATCCCCAGTTCCAGGGCGCGGTGCAGGGTGTATATGGCTTCAGTGGTGTCGGTGCCGGTGGTGTAGAAATCGGTCATGCCCATGCAGCCGAGGCCGATGGCGGAAACCTGAGGGCCGTTTTTGCCGAGTTGACGTGTGTGCATGGGTCCAGCTCCTGTGTGGGAAGGGCTCCATTGTTGCCCTCGACAAAAGCGGGATAAACCGGCTAAAACCACTATCACTATTATGAAATTCTAAATAATCCAGGTAGGAAACCAGCCAGTGGACCGTTTCAACGCCATGCGCGTGTTTGTGCGGATTGTCGAGTTGGGCGGCTTTGCCAGGGCGGCCGACAGCCTGCAACTGCCGCGTGCCTCGGTGACCATCCTGATCAAGCAACTGGAGGCGCACCTTGGGGTGCAACTGTTGCAGCGCACCACGCGCCAGGTCAGCCCGACCCTGGACGGCGCCGCTTACTACCAGCGTTGCGTGAGCCTGTTGGCGGACCTTGAGGAAACCGAGGCGGTGTTCTCCACCAGCCGGCGCAACCCGCGCGGCACGTTGCGCATTGATATGCCGTCGGGGATCGGGCGCTTCCTGGTAATTCCGGCAATGCCCGAGTTCACCACGCGTTACCCGCAGATCGATCTGGAAATCGGCCTCAATGACCGCCCGGTGGACCTGATCCGCGAAGGCGTGGATTGCGTGTTGCGCGGCGGCCTGGCGCTGGACGAGTCGCTGGTGGCCCGGCCGCTGGCGATGATGGATCAGGTGACCTGCGCCAGCCCCGGCTACTTGCAGCAGTTCGGCGTACCATCGACGCTGGATGAGTTGGCCGGCCATCAAGTGGTGGAGTATTTCTCCAGCACCAGCGGCAAACGCTATGGCCTGGAGTTTCAGATCGGCAGCGACATCCGCTTGGTCGACCTGCCCAAGCAAGTGGCGGTCAACAGTGCCGATGGTTACCTGGCGGCCTGTGAGGCGGGTTACGGCCTGGTACAGACGCCGTACTACCACGCCGTTCGCCAGTTGGAAGCGGGCACGCTGGTGGAGGTGCTGGCGCATCAGCCGCCGCCCAGGTTACCGCTGACGGCGCTGTACCCGCCGCATCGCCAGCTGTCGCAACGGGTGCGGGTGTTTGTCGATTGGCTGGTGGAGTTGTGTGCCCGGCCGGGCAATGGGTTGCTGCGTCAACCTTGAGCCTTGCGGTAGGCGCCGGGCTGGAAGCCGGTGACCTTATGGAAGGCCCGGGTAAACGCCGCCACCGATTGATAGCCCACGGCGAGGGACACGTCCGCTACGGTCTGGTCCTGCTTGAACAGTTGGCAGGCGTGGCGCACACGCATCATCAGCAGCACTTGCCCCGGCGACTGCCCGCACAGTTCATTGAAGCGCTTGAAGAACGCCGAGCGCGACAGGCCGGTGCAGGCCGCCATGCTTTCCAGGGTCCAGGGCTCGGCCGGGCGTGCGATCAACTGCTCCAGCAGGTTGGCAAATGCCGGTTGCCGAGCCAGCGCCGCCAGGCCGCCGAGGTCGGTGTTGTCCAGCACTTGCTGGCGCAGCACATACAGGAACAGCAGGTGGCAGAGGCGCTCCAGCAGGGCGGGCGAGGGCGCCGGCGTGCGCTCGCATTCCTGCAGGATCAGTTCGAACAGGTTGCGCGCGGCGGTCAGCGATGGATCACCGGCCCGCAGGATGATCCAGGCGGGCAGGGTGTCGACAATCATCGCCGACAGCCCGGACTGGAAGTGAAAGAACCCGCACACCAGGCCCACGCCGTCACTGGCCTGGCTGTCCAGTGGCAGCATCGGTTTGCGCGGGCATTCCTGGGCGCCGGTGGCGGTGCCATCGCTGGACAAGCGGTACGCCAGGTCTCGCAGCAGGAAGACTGCATCGCCGTTGTTCAATGGGTAAGGGGTCGAGTCGCCGTCGATGTGCATCCAGCACTGCCCTTGCACCACCAGATGAAAACTCGCGCTTGCCAGGCCATGGGTGCTGGCGTGCCAGTCGCCGCAGTAACGCCCGACGTGAAACAGGCTGGTGTTGAGTTCAAGGCTATCTAATAACCAATCGACGAGTGAACTGGACGAATTCATCTAACGGAAAGACTCTAGAGCAAGTAATCGCTACTTTAGACTATTGAGCGGATTTTTTATAACCAACAGACTTGGTACACGAATCCATGAGGAGACCACTCCATGTCCCGCGTACCGATGCTAACCCTGGAAACCGCTCCTGAGGCGGCCAAGCCCTTTCTGGAAAATGCCCTGAAGGGTTCCGGGTTCATCCCCAATCTGTTGGCGGTGCTGGCCAACGCCCCGGCAGCCCTGGAAACCTACATCACCGTGTCGGGCCTGAACGCCAAGTCTGACCTGAGCCTGGCCGACCGCGAAGTGGTGCAACTGATTGCCGCCACCAATCACGGTTGCGATTTCTGCGTCGCCGGGCACACTGCCGTAGCGCGCAACAAGGCCAAGCTGCCGGAAGACGTGATCGACGCCCTGCGCCAGCGCGGTGAACTGCCCAACGAGCGTTATGAGACACTGGCCGCGTTCACCCGTGAAGTGATCGCCACCCGCGGTGATGTCAGCGACGCCGGCTACACCGCGTTCCGTGAGGCAGGCTACACCGACGGTCATGCCCTTGAGGTTATTCTGGGTGTGAGCCTGGCCACCCTGTGCAACTTCGCCAACGTGTTTGCCCGTACCCCGTTGAACCCGGAACTGGCGCAATACCGTTGGGAAAAACCGGCTAGCTGAAGGCGCGCAAGCGTTCGCGATGGTAAACATGCTGCAACAAGGAGAAACATGAATGCTTGACCCAATCTTGAGCCGTTGGCTCGATGTTCAAGCGCAGGCCCTGGATGTGGGCAGTTGCGATCCGCAGGAAGTGCTGCCACGGCTGGCAGAGGCCAATGTATTACGTATCGGTGTGCCCAAGGACCTCGGTGGCCTGGGCGGCGATGTCACCGGCGCGGTGGAAGCTATCGCCGACGTAGCTAGCCATTCCCTGGCGTCGGCGTTTGTGTGCTGGGGCCAACGCTCGTTTATCGAATACCTGCTGCAAAGCCCGAACCAGCGCCTGCGCGAGCAACTGCTGCCGGACCTGCTGAGCGGCAAGCTGGCCGGGGCGACCGGGCTGTCCAACGCGATGAAGTTTTTGTCTGGCATCGAGTCGCTGCAAATCAGCGCCGAGCCGACCGACGACGGCTGGAATCTCAATGGCCGCCTGCACTGGGTGACCAACCTGCGCAAGAACGGGTTTGTGGTGGCTGCCGCCATCGAGCATGCCCAGGGCGGCGCGCCGTTTATCCTGGCGATCCCGGACTCGGTGTCCGGCCTGCAACGTTCCCGCGACCTGGAACTGCTGGGCCTGCAATCGAGCAATACCGCGGCCCTCGGCTTTGAAGCCGTAGAGCTGAGCCGCGACTGGTTGTTGCATGAGGATGCACGCAAGTTCCTGCCGGCCGTGCGCCCGGCGTTTCTGGGCTTGCAATGCGGCATGTCCATCGGCCTGGCGCGGCGCTCGCTGGCGGAGGTGGCCAATCACCTGGGCTCCAGCCGCACCGTATTGCGTGAAGAGCTGGAAGTGTTGCGTACCTCCTTGGAACAGGCGGTCAACGACCTGAAGAAAGGCCTGCTGGCCGGCCGCTTCGGCACCGAGCCGGTACCGTTGTTCCGCCTGCGCATCGCCCTTGCGGAAATTGCTGCCAGCGCTGTGCAACTGGAGCTGCAAGCCAGCGGCGGCAAGGCCTACCTGACGGCCCACGGCAGCGGTTTTGCCCGGCGCTGGCGCGAGTCGGCGTTTGTGCCGATCGTGACCCCGAGCCTGGTGCAGTTGCGCACCGAGTTGAACCGTCAGGCCAATCTATGAGCCAGGCGGTATTGCACGCCCAGGGAATTTGCCTGGGCTATGCGGGCAACCCGGTGCTGGAAGGTTTCGACCTGCAATTGCAGCCCGGCGAAGTGGTGTCGATCCTCGGCCCCAGCGGCGTTGGCAAGTCCAGCCTGCTGCGGGTGCTCGCCGGTTTGCAAGCGCCCCAGGGCGGCAGCATCCGCCTGTTGGGCGAGCCGTTGAATGGCCCGCACCCGCGGGTGGCGGTGGCGTTCCAGGACCCCAGCCTGCTGCCGTGGCTGAGCCTGGAAAAGAACGTCGCCTTCGGCCTGGACTTTGCCCGCCAGCCGTACCTCAGCCCTGAAGAACGTCGCAGCCGCGTCGACCATGCGATCCACGCCGTAGGCCTGGAACACGCCCGCCAGCAATTCCCGGCGGCGCTGTCCGGCGGCATGGCCCAGCGCACGGCGCTGGCCCGTTGCCTGGCACGCCAGCCGCAGGTATTGCTGCTGGACGAGCCCTTCGGTGCCCTGGATGAAGTGACCCGTGCCGACATGCAGCACCTGCTGCTCAAGGTCAATCGCGAGCAAGGTTCGGCGGCGGTGCTGATCACCCACGATATCGACGAAGCGCTGCTGTTGTCCGACCGGATTCTGCTACTGGGTAACCGCCCGGCGCGGACCCTCGGCGAATGGCGCATCGACTTGCCGCAACCGCGGGAAGAACAGGTGGAAGCCATCGGTACCCTGCGCATCGAGATTCTCAAAACCCTACGGCGGGCGAGCCGCACCGACCCCCAACCCCCTGAACTGCTGGAGCCTTGCCATGTGTCTGGATGACCTCACTCACTCGCGCCGTGACTTTCTCAAACTCTCGGCCGTGCTCAGTGCCGCCGGAGCCTTGCCACTGCTGAGCAGCTTGCAGGCCCGGGCGGCCAGTGAGCCGGACGCACCGGTACGCATCGGCTATTTGCCGATCACCGACGCCACGCCGTTGCTGGTGGCCCACAACAATGGCCTGTTCGAGGCCGAAGGCATCAAGGCCGAGCGCCCGGTACTGCTGCGCAGTTGGGCCCAGGTGATCGAGGCGTTCATTTCCGGGCAGGTCAACGTGATTCACCTGCTGTCGCCGATGACCGTATGGGCGCGGTATGGCAGCAAGGTCCCGGCCAAGGTCGTGGCCTGGAACCATGTGGGTGGCTCGGGCTTGACCGTGTCGCCGGGCATTACCGACGTGAAGCAACTGGGCGGCAAGTCGGTGGCGATTCCGTTCTGGTACTCGATCCACAACGTGGTGGTGCAGCAGCTGTTCCGCGACAACGGCCTGACCCCGGTGGCCCGTGCCGCCGGGAGTGCGATTGCCGCAAACGAGGTCAACCTGATCGTGTTGCCGCCCTCGGACATGCCGCCGGCCCTGGCCAGCAAGCGCATCGACGGCTACATCGTCGCCGAGCCGTTCAACGCCCTGGCGGAAAACCTCAATGTGGGCCGCGTACAGCGCTTTACCGGCGATGTGTGGCGCAACCATGCGTGCTGCGTGGTGTTCATGCACGAGCATGACCTGACCAACCGCCCGCAATGGTCGCAGAAGGTGGTGAATGCGATCGTCAAGGCCCAGGTCTGGACCCGTGACAACCGTGAAGAGGCGGTGAAGCTGCTGTCCAAGGACGGCGAGAACCGCTACACCCCGCATGCCGAACCAGTGCTGCGCAAAGTCCTGGCGCCGGCTGCCAGCGACCGTGCGGCTTACCTGGCTGACGGCGCGATCCAGCACGCCAACTGGGACGAGCACCGCATCGACTTCCAGCCGTATCCATTCCCCAGCTACACCGAGGAACTGGTACGCCGTCTGAAAGACACGCTCATCGAGGGCGACAAGAAATTCCTCGCCGACCTGGACCCGGCGTTTGTCGCCAAGGACCTGGTGGACGACCGCTTCGTGCGTAATGCGATCGCGGCGGTGGGCGGCATGAAGACCTTCGGCTTGCCTGAGGGCTTTGAGCGAAACGAGGAGATTGGCGTTTGAACAACGGCAAAACCTTGGGGTTGCCGGGCTGGTTGCTTGGCTTGAGCGGGTTGGCGGGGTTGTTGTTGCTCTGGTGGCTGGGGGTGAAAGTCTTTGGCAGCGCGGACGGTTTGTCTGCGCGGTTTTCGCTGTCGGCGACCCTCGCCAGCCTGTGGGAGTTGCTGGGCCGCAGCGAGCTGTACCTGAACATCGCCGTGAGCCTCAAGCGGATCTTCGTCGGGCTGTTCCTGGCATTGCTGATTGGTGTACCGCTGGGCTTGCTGGTGGGCAGTTCGCGCAAGCTGGAGGCGGCAACCACGCCGGCGTTCCAGTTTCTGCGGATGATCTCGCCGCTGTCGTGGATGCCCATCGTGGTGATGTTGATGGGCGTGGGCGACCAGCCGATCTACTTCCTGCTGGCGTTCGCAGCGGTGTGGCCGATTCTGCTGAATACGGCGGCGGGTGTGCGTCAGCTCGATCCGCGCTGGTTGCAACTGAGCAAGAGCCTGAGCGCCACGCGCTGGGAAACCTTGCGCCGGGTGATTATTCCCGGGGTCATGGGGCACGTGCTGACCGGCGTGCGCCTGGCCATCGGGATCCTGTGGATCGTGCTGGTGCCGTGCGAGATGCTCGGGGTCAGTGCCGGGCTGGGTTACTACATCCTCGACACCCGTGACCGGCTAGCCTATTCCGAGCTGATGGCGATGGTGCTGTTGATCGGTCTGTTGGGGTTTGCCCTGGATGCGTTTGCGCGGTGGCTGCATCAGCGTTGGGTGCATGGGGCCAACAGTTAGGCTCGGCCTTTTACAACAAACCCGACGTGATGTCGGGTTTGTTGGTTATGCCGCGTGATCAGCGATGGTAATACCCCGGTCCGCCTTCGCTGTAGCGATGGTCATGCCAACCGCCGCCGCCGTGGGGGAAAATAATGCAGCCGCTCATGCTCAACATGATCAGCAAGGGAATCAGCAGTGTGATTCGACGAAGCATTTCAAAATCCTCTAGGGTGCTCTCAGGTTCAATCAGGCGTTGGGCAAGCCAAAGTTTTTCATCGCCTGTAACATGAGACCCCGCCGACCCCAATCCATCCCCGCTAACAGGTATGTGCTTGGTGTGGTAGTCGATACAAAGTGGACACAATTTTTTAGCTTCAGGAACCCGTCATGACCCAAAAGCAACGTTTGAAATACTCGATTCTGATCTCCCTGCTGGTGCTGGGGACGATGTTTGGCCTGTCCTACTTGCAGAACAACGGGGTCATCAGCGAAAAGACGTTCCAGTACATCGCGATTGCGGTAGCGGTAACCGTGGTGGTGATCAACGGTGTGATGCGTCGCAAGGTCAAGCCCAACCTTTGAGTCAGGCCCGGCCTTCCAGGGCTTTGGCAGCCTGCTCGTGCAGGCTGTAGCTCTTGTCGGCGTTCAGGGTGATCACGCCTTCGGTGCACAGGCGCTTGAGCACCTCGCGCACGCTGAGAAACGACAACGGGATGCCCAGCTCCAGCAAATGGCTGTGCACGCCGCGCACGCCGAGGGTGCGCTGGTTGTCGGCGGCGGTCAGCAGGGCGTCGATGACCTTCAGCCGGATCAGGCTGGTGCGCAGGCCAAAACATTTGAGCAAATGACGAATACGCTGGTTGCCATGTTCCGGCGCCTTGCCGAACGCCTGGTTGCCGGTGGCAAAACCTCCGTCATGCATGGGTGAGTGTCCTTCCGTGGGCAGTTGCGAGTTGTACATGCAGAAACTCCTTATCAGAGCCTGATCAGGAAAATGATGGCGCTCTTAGTTAATAAGACGTACGAGCTGCACAAATCATGAAGCGGGGGATGTAGAAATTTTGTCGGTAACATCCTGGAGACATACCGACCTGTCCGAATAAACGCCTGCGGCTGCTAAAATTATTCCCGGTATTTACGTCTTAACTGAGGTGTTGGCGAAGCTGTCCCTCGTCGCGGTGTTTAATTTGGCTGTGGAGTCTGCGTGATTATTTCCAACGGGTTGTTCAGGGTGTGTGTGGCAGGGGCGTTGCTGGGGCTGAGTCTTTCGGCCACGGCGCGGGTGCAGGAGCAACAGGCCACCGCCGAGATCCGTCGCACCAGCTTTGGTGTCCCGCATATCCGGGCCAACGATGAGCGTGGGCTGGGGTTCGGCATCGGTTATGCCTATGCCCAGGACAACCTGTGCCTGCTGGCCAATGAGGTGGTAACGGTCAATGGCGAGCGTGCCAGGTACTTTGGTCCCGAGCAGGCGACCCTGGAAGGGCGTAACAACCTTGCCAACGACGTGTTCTTCACCTGGCTGAACACCCCCCAGGCCGTTGCGGCATTCTGGAAGGCCCAGCCCCCGGCGATGCAGCAGCGCATTGAAGGGTATGTTGCCGGTTACAACCACTACCTCAAGGAGCGCACTGCCCAGGGTTTGCCGGCGCAGTGCCAGGCGGCCTGGGTACGGCCGATCACGGCCGAAGACCTGGTCAAGCTGACCCGCCGGCTGCTGGTGGAAGGTGGCGTCGGGCAATTTGCCGAGGCCCTGGTGGGGGCCACGCCGCCCAACACCGTCGCCCAGGTGGACAGCAAGGCGTTTGAGGTCGCGGCGGCCAACCAGCAACGTTTCGCCCTGGACCGTGGCAGCAACGCGGTGGCGGTGGGGCGTGACCGTTCGTTCAACAGCCGCGGCATGCTGCTGGCCAACCCGCATTTTCCGTGGGTGGGCGGCATGCGTTTCTACGAGATGCACCTGACCATCCCCGGCCAGCTGGATGTGATGGGCGCTGCGTTGCCGGGCCTGCCGGTGATCAATATCGGCTTCAACCAGCACGTTGCGTGGACGCACACCGTTGATACGTCCAAGCACTTCACCCTGTATCGCCTGACTCTGGACCCCAAGGACCCGACTCGCTATTTGCTGGACGGCAAGTCCGTGCCCATGGATAAAACCACGATCAAGGTAGCGGTAAAAACTGCCGACGGCGGTACCCGGGAACAGTCCCGCACGGTCTACAGCTCGCAGTTCGGCCCCATCGTGCAATGGCCGGGCAAACTCGACTGGGACGCCAAATATGCCTTCAGCCTGCGGGATGCCAACCTGGGCAACGACCGTGTGCTGCAACAGTGGTACGCGATGAACCGCGCGGCGAACCTCAAGGAACTGCAAACCTCGGTACACACCCTGCAGGGTATCCCGTGGGTCAACACGGTGGCAGCGGATGACCAGGGTCAAAGCCTGTACATGAACCTGTCGGTGGTGCCGAACGTCAGCGCGAAAAAACTCGCACAGTGCAGTGACCCACGGGTCGGGCTGCAATTCATCATGCTCGACGGCTCTCGCAGCGCCTGCGCCTGGGACGTGGACCCGCGTGCCGCCCAGGCCGGGATCTTCCCCGCCGAGCAACTGCCGCAACTGGAGCGCACCGACTACGTGCAGCACTCCAATGACTCGGCCTGGCTGGTCAACCCCAAGGCACCCTTGACCGGGTTCTCGCCCGTTATCAGCCAGGACAAGATCGGCTTGGGCCCGCGTGCGCGCTTTGCCTTGCAACGCTTGCAGGAGCTCGACAAGCAACCGATCAAGGTCGCCGACCTGCAGAATATGGTCATGGACAACCAGGTGTATCTTGCCAGCCAGGTGATGCCGGACTTGCTGAAGTTCTGCGCGGGTGCCGATGCCAGCGTGAAATCGGTGTGCGACAGCCTGAAAAACTGGGACCAGCGCGCCAACCTCGACAGCGGCCTGGGCCTGGTGCACTTCATCAACCTGGCGGAGCAACTGGCGCAAGCGCCGGACGCGTGGAAGGTGGGTTTCGATCCGGCACAACCCCTGACCACACCACGTGGACTGGCGGTCGATCGGGCAAACGTGGCCAAGGCGCTGCATGAAGCGATGCTCGCATCAGCTGCCGACGTGGCCAAGCGCGGGCTGACGGCGGACAGCCGCTGGGGTGATATTCAGGTCTCGGGCCAGACACCGATCCACGGCGGCCCGCAAGAGCTGGGGGTTTATAACGCCATGCAAAGCGTGCCTCGGGCCGATGGCAAGCGCGAGGTAGTCAGCGGCAGCAGTTACTTGCAGATCGTGACGTTCGACGAGAAGGGGCCCAATGCCGAAGGTGTGCTGGCATTCTCCTTGTCCAGCGACCCCGCGTCGAAATACTTCAATGACCAGACCCAGGCGTTTTCCGAGAAAAAACTCAGCCCGCTGCCGTTTACCGAACAGCAGATCAAGGCGGACCCGCAGTACCAATTGCAGGTTATCCGTGACAAGGAAGAAGCCGGGCGGTAGGGTAGCCCACCAGGAATACCTGCCCCTTGAGAGAATATTTTTTGAAATCAAGGGGTTGCAAGCCCTGGCAAATGAGTACATAATTGCGCCCATCGAACGCACTGAAGCATTAAAAACTTCAATGTTTTCAATGAGATAGAGTAGAGGCAAGCTTCACATAGCCCACTCAAGTTTGTATGCGGTGAATGTCGGTTGTAAGGCATTGATCGTTTGAGGCCGAGTAGCAAAATGGTTATGCAGCGGATTGCAAATCCGCCTACGCCGGTTCGATTCCGACCTCGGCCTCCACTCTTAGAAACCCCGTAGATTAACGTCTACGGGGTTTTTTATTGAGCTCGAAAAAAAGAACCGCCACCCGGATCTTTTCCATTTTGTCGTTTAGCGATAGCTCCAACGCAGGCATCAATCTTCTTTGCGGTCTTCGGCCGGAGTTCATGAATTGACCCCGGCGATTCCTTCCACGACTACGGTACTAGCGCCCTGGCTCCCCAGCCAATCTCAGTCAGACGCTGTTCCTGAACCTTCTTTCTGAGGCATGTGAATACCCTTGTGCCCATAAAAAGGAGTGTGCGGATGGGTTCTTACTGGAGTGAGGTTGCTGACAGGCCTTCGCGCTTCATCAGCTTCAGCTCCCGACGAATCTACTGGGTAGTACATGGCTCGATGTGGAATCGGAGCCACTCGGTGCAGAATCAGTCGCCCTCATTCAATCTCGCGGCCTGAGCCGCGGCCGAAATCTTCTCAACGGCGAATCTTCAGTGTTCCGCGCCTTCCCATTTTCAAACGACAAATGTAGCCAAATGTACCCGACAGTAAATGTTTCGAAATGTGAAAAAAATGTCCGACATAACTTGGTAATTGAGTTAGATTCCTATTAGCATTCTCGAAATGTTAACGCGCTTGACCCACTCGTCGTAGGAATCCTCGTTTTGAAACATCACTTTTCTGCCAGTCTGTTGCTTGCTGGCGCTTGCAGCGCTGCGTCCCTCGTTCACGCCACCGAAGACTTGACGTTGCCGACTACCCAGATCGAAGCGAGTAGTGAACCTATTGACGGTCCAACCGTGGGCTACAAAAGCAACCCGTCGTCCAGCACTACCCGTCTGGGCTTGACGGACAAGGAAACCCCGCAGGCCGTGACCACCATCACTCGGCAAGCCCTGGATGACTTCAAGATTACGGGCATCAAGGATGCGCTGCGTGCTGCGCCCTCGGTGACCGTGGAGCAAACCGAAACCGATCGTACGGAATTCACCTCGCGCGGCTTCGATATCAACAACTTTGAATACGATGGCGTGGGCATGCCCTTCGTGGGAACCGTATTGGTCGGTGATCAGGACTTGGCCGAGTTCGAGCAGATCGACATCCTGCATGGCGCCAATGGTTTGATGAGCGGGGCTGGCAACCCGTCGGCCACGGTCAATTTCGTACGCAAACGTCCGACCGAGACCTTCCAGGCGCAAATCGATACCAGCGTCAGCTCATGGGATGGCCGTCGTGTGGACGTGGACGTTTCCGGGCCGTTGACGGATACCGGCAGCGTACGCGGCCGCTTCATTTACTCCCACGACAAGGGCAACTCGTGGATGGGTCGATACAGCCATGAGCGCAACGTCGCTGCCGGGTTGTTGGCGTTCGATGTGTCCGATGCCGACACCGTAACCGTGGGTTTCTCCCAGCACGACAGCAATTCAAACGGCAGCACCTGGGGTAACTTGCCGTTGGTGGATAACGATGGCAACGCCATTCACTATGGCAGCCGCAGCTCCAGCATCGGCCAGCCATGGACCTATTGGAACCTGCGTACCCAGCGCACACATTCGCTGAGCTCAAGCATGATTTTGGCAACGGCTGGAACGCTACGGTCACCGCCACGGGCATCACCGAAAAGCAAGACACCAACATGATGTATGTCGCCGGGGTCAGCGGTGATGACGCCTCAGTGTTTGCCGCCAATACCACCAGCGAGGCTCATCAGTTGCTGGGCGAGGCCAAGGTCTCCGGCCCGTTCAGCCTGTTTGGCCGAGAGCATGAGTTGACCCTCGGTGCCGCCTATGGCCGCACCCATCAGAAGGCCCGGGAATACGATGCGGCTGCAGATGGCTACTACGACGTTTCATTCTCGGATGTGCTGGCGGGCAATCTGGCGCATCCGTTGTTCCTGTTTACCAGCGACGCCAATACCCAGAATTTCACGGACACTCAGAAAAGCGTGTACGCCGGTGCCCGATTCAGTCTGGCCGATGATCTTCACTGGATCGCCGGCGCGCGGATGATCAGCCTGGACGCTTCCGGCGACAGCTATGGTTCCGACTACTACACCCGCGCACATGGCAAGGTGACGCCTTACACCGGCCTGGTCTACGACCTGGACAAGCAGTGGAGCGTGTATGGCAGCTGGACGAAAATCTACAGCGCTCAGTACAACCTGGGCAGGGACGGCAAACTGCTTGCTCCGCTTGAAGGCAAAAGCATGGAAGCCGGTGTGAAGGGCAGCTTGCT
The DNA here is from genome assembly GCF_030815935.1 of Pseudomonas sp. W2I6. NCBI lineage: Bacteria > Pseudomonadati > Pseudomonadota > Gammaproteobacteria > Pseudomonadales > Pseudomonadaceae > Pseudomonas > Pseudomonas sp. W2I6. Next base: position 2,205,690 of record NZ_JAUSXJ010000001.1, read on the forward strand.
GGATGACCGCCTCAACGTCACCGCCGCGGCGTTCAAGACCGAACAGCAGAATGTCGCGGAGTATGTCGGCCTGGTGGGTGGCCGGTCCGTTTACGACCCCATGGATTACAAGAGTCACGGAGTAGAGCTGCAAGCCTCTGGCGAAGCGCTACCCGGCCTGGACGTGCTCGCCGGGTATACCTACGTGCGCATCGACAACGACGATGGCGACAAGGCCCGTAAGTATGTGCCAACTCATAGCGTGCGGGGCATGCTCACCTATCGCTTGCCAAGTTTGCCCCAAGCCAAGATCGGTACACGGGTAAGCTGGCAGAGTGCAGTGGAAAACGACACGAACAGTGCCATCCACCAGAACGCCTACGCGTTGCTCGATTTCATGGCCAGCTATGACATCGACAGCAACTGGAGCACGTCGCTGAACCTGAACAACGTCACCGATCGCAAATACCTGCTATCGCTGTACAACAGTGCCACGACCGCCAGCTACGGCGCCCCGCGTAACCTGGTAGCGTCTGTTACCTGGAAATACTGATACCGCCTGGGGGCTCGCTGTGCCTCGTGACGCGCGGCGAGCCTGGCGCTTTAAGGAAAACCACCGAGCATGACTGCACGCACCTTGCGTATCTGGTTTCTGGTCCACAAATGGACCAGCCTGATCGCTACCGTTTTCCTGTTGTTGCTGTGCCTGACGGGGCTGCCACTGATCTTTCATGAAGAGATTGAGCACTACTTCGAGCCGCCGCCGCCCCTGCGCCCGCTGACCGCCGATACACCACCAATCGACTACGACACCGTCATTGCCAGTGCATTGGTGGCGCAGCCGGGGGAGGTCGTGCGTTTTGTCGGTTTCGATCCGGAAAGTCCGCTCGGTACGGTGTACACGGCAACGAGCATTATGCCGCCACCGATCGAGGGGCATTCGCAGTCGTTCGATACACGCACTGGCGAGTTATTTCCCGCGGTGCCGCCAGACGAAGGGTTCATGAACCTGATGTTGCGCCTGCATACCGATTTATTCATGGGGTTGCCCGGTTATCTGTTCCTCGGTTTCATGGGGCTGCTGTTGGTCGCGGCGCTGGTGTCCGGCGTGGTGGTGTACACACCGTTCATGCGCAAGCTGGACTTTGCCACCGTGCGCAACGGGCGCAGTTCACGCTTGAAGTGGCTGGACCTGCATAACGTGCTCGGCATCGTCACCCTCGCCTGGGTGTTGGTGGTGGGGCTGACAGGCGTGATCAATACGCTGGCATTGCCCATTTTCGACTTTTGGCAGAGTGACCAGTTGGCGCAGATGACCGCGCCCTACAAGGATGCGCCGCCGCTGGAGCGCCTCGGGTCGTTGCAAAAAGCGCTGGATACCGCGCGTAAGGCGGCGCCAGGCATGGAGCCCAGCTTCATCGCCTTTCCCGGTACTCAGTTCAGCAGCCAGCACCATTACGCAGTGTTCATGCGCGGCACCACGCCGCTCACTGCGCGATTGCTCAAGCCGGCCCTGGTGGATGCGAGTACCGGCGAGCTGACCGACATGCGTGAGATGCCGTTGTACGTGAAAACCTTGCTGGTTTCGCAGCCGCTGCATTTTGGTGATTACGGTGGTGTGCCGCTGAAAATCATCTGGACGCTGCTCGATCTCATCAGCATCGTCATCCTCGGCAGTGGGCTCTACCTGTGGCTGAGCCGTCGCAAGGTACCGTTGCAAAAACGCTTGGATGAATTGCATGCCAGCGGGCCGGAAATGGGGGGCCGATCATGAGGCGCGGACTGTGGATGATCTTTCGCTGGCCGCTGTTGCTCTTTGTTTTAAGCCTGTTCGGATTGCTCTCGGCGCTGATTGGTGACGGCGTCTATGACCTGCTTTCATGGCTCAGCCTGGGGGTGCCGTTGGGGCTGGTCGGGGTGGTTTGGCTGCGTTTGCGTTCAGCCAAACGATGATTGGCGCGATCCTCAGCGCCGTCATCAACAGCGCTTCCACTCGGTTGCAGGTCGATTTTCTCCTAGCGGCAACTCACCCACGGAGTTCGCCAGGGCATTGGGCATGCTCAGCGCTGCGACGAAGTCGTGAATGCCGCTGTACTGGGAAAGTCTTCCGCACATGGCCAAGCCCTCAACCTGAAACCTGAGCTTAGACGATGGTTTTCGGGTGAGACATCAGTTCGTTCAGCACACTGCGCAGCCTCTCGGCCTCGCGCGTGCTGAGTCGATCTGAAGTGGTGAGGTTGGCGATCTGCTTCCTCATCGCTGCAGCTTCGGCACCGCGCAGCCTGAGGTATCCGGCAAACTCTTCGTTCTTTGCCTGTGCTTCTGTCAGCATCGCGACCAGGCCGAAGATATCCGCCCGGGCCTTGCGCAGTTGCAGGTTCAGTTCCTGGATCTCGTTCTCGAGCAGCCGGGCATGTTGTTTGTGCATTTCGAGAGGCGTGGGGATGCCAAGCCACCCGCAGGTGTCTTCGTCGATATTCATAGGAGGTATTTCGAGTGCTGTATGTGTATACAGTATTCGAGATTGGGTGAAGTGGAATGCTTGAGGCGACGAACTGCAGGGTTACCCGACGATCAGTCGGGCGCGGGCCTCCCACTCTTTACTATTTACCGGCGGTGATACGCGCCATGAACTGACGCGTCAGGCTGGCAATCTGTTCGGTCTTTTCATCCAGTGCGAAATGCCCCGCGTCCAGAATATGAACCTCGGCCCCCGGCACATCATCCTTGTAGCGCATGGCTCCCGGCACAATGAACGACGGGTCGTATTTTCCCCACATGACCAACATCGGCGGTTGATTGTCTTTCAACCATTGCTGCCATTTTGGGTAAGAGGGCCACGTTGTTCTGGTAGTCCAGCAACAACGCCGACTGTATCGCCCGCTGGCCCGGACGGGATAAGGCGGCAAACTCGTCCTCCCAAGCATCAGGGTTGTAACGCTCGGGATGAGGGCTGGTGCCCAGGTGGCGCTGCTTCGTGCCTTCGTACCCCGTGAACCCATCGACTTGTTCGGGATGTTCGGCGGGAGCCTTCCAGTACTTGGCGATGTTCGCCCATTTGGCACCCAGGCCTTCGTCATAGGCATTGGCGTTCTGGATGATGATGCCGTGCAGTTTTTGCGGCGCGTTGAGGATCATCCGAAAGCCTACCGGGCCGCCGTAGTCCTGCATAAACAGGGTGTATTCATGGATCTGCAATTGCGTGAGCAGCTTGCTCATGGTGTCGGCCAGATGGTCAAACGTGTAGGTGTAAGTCGCGGCCGAGGGCGCGTCGCTTCTGCCGAACCCGGGGTAGTCGGGTGCGATCACGTGATACCGGTCAGCAAGCAGCGGGATCAGCGAATCCCACATGCGCGAAGACGAAGGGTAGCCATGGAGCAGCACCAGGGTCGGCGCGTCCCTGGGGCCGGCCTCGCGATAAAAAACCCTCACGCCGTCCACGCTGGACCAATGATAGCCAGTGGACTCGCTGGTATAGGGGATGGAGGGCACCGGTTCGCTGGCGTGTGCCGGTGCGGTCATCGAAAGAGTGGTCATAAGTGCTCCCAGCGTGCAAAAGGTGGCGATGTTCATTGAGGCCCTGAGCTCTGATTTGCGCATTTCCCGGTGAAATGCAGCTGCGATCAGAGTGAGCGCATCCGGGAACTCACACCATTGGCCCAATGACCATTTTTCATTAGAATCGGGCCAATCTCGATCAGGCCCGCCCTATGAAAAGAAGTGTGAAAGTTGCAGTCATCGCCTTTAACGGCATCAGCCCCTTTCACCTTTCTGTGCCGTGCCTCGTATTTGGTAAAGATCGCCGAGTGGGGGATTCGCCCTGGTTCGAATTGGTGGGTGTGTGCGGGTGAAGAAGGGGCGCTGGTTACCAACGCCGGTTTCGCGATCCACTGTGACCATGGTTTGGACCAGGTTGCAGGAGCTGACATCGTCATCATTCCCAGCTGGCGGGACGTCACCGAAAGGCCGCCGAGCGCACTCCTCGAAACGCTTCAGGCAGCCCATGAACGAGGCGCGCTGGTGGTCGGCCTGTGCCTGGGGGCGTTCGTGCTTGCCCATGCGGGCCTGCTGTGCGACAAGCGGGCAACCACGCACTGGGCGTGGGCGGCGCATCTGGCGCGAGATTTCCCACGCATTGAAGTGGACCCCAAAGTGCTCTATGTCGAGGCGCAGCAAATCCTGACCTCTGCAGGCGTGGCCGCAGGGCTCGATTGCTGTATTCATATCGTCAGGCGGATCTACGGGCGGGGGGTTGCCAACGCGTTGGCGCGTCAACTGCTGGTTTCCCCCCATCGCGACGGAGGCCAGGCCCAGTTCATCAGCCAGCCTGTTCCTCAAGGCGCAAGCGACCAGCGTCTCGGCCAGTTGCTGGACTGGCTTCGGGCAAACCTGGAACAACCGTTGTCAATCGATCAAGTGGCGACGAGGCTGGCGATGAGTCGACGCAGTTTCACCCGGCACTTCAAGCAACTGACCGGCTCGACGTTTGGCAAGTGGCTCACGAATGAGCGAATCAAGGCCGTCCAACTGCAACTTGAAACAACCGATCATAGCGTCGAATCGATCGCTGACGCTTGCGGGTTTGGTACAAGCCTGTCGTTACGTCAGCACTTTTTCTCGATCGTGGGCGTGAGCCCCACAACTTACCGGAAGGCTTATCATCGATAGGGGAGGTACCTGTAATTTCCGGGTTCCGATTCCCGTTCGCTGACGTGCAGCGACGGAGCGAAAACTGGCCAGTGATTCCTGCGGGTACAAGGCCGAAAAGCTCTCCAGGCAACCTCCCGCAAGTGAAAGCGATTGGCCTCGGGCTGGCAGTTTCCTTTTGACTGACTAACCTTCTACGCAACGGCCATCCTTGTACAAGTGTCAAGGGTCTACCTCAGGGACCTGAACCGGCGCGCTGGGTTGGCAAGTCATAAGGAGAGCTTCATGAATGGACTTATCTCAAGAGTCTTACTGGCGTTGACGACACTGGCCTGGGTGTCCGGCTCCCAGGCCGCGACCACTGTCACCGGGCAAATCAGTGCGTCGCTGATATTGATCAACAGTTGCCTGGTCAACGGCGTGGGAGGCACCACAGGCTTGAATTTCGGTGCGTTGAACTTTGGTACGGCCAACACCCTGTATACCGAGGCTGATGGGCAAGTGCTGGGCGGCGGCGGGGCGCCTTTGTCTATTCAATGCTCGGCGGGTACTTCGCCGGTATTGACCATCACGTCCGGCGCCAATGATGGCAAATCCACCGGTGGAACGCGTGCCCTGGCAGACGGTGCCGGCCACTTTGCGCCCTATGACATCTACACCGACGCCGCCCACACGCAAATTCTTGCCAACAACGGCACTATCAATCTCGCGGCCAGCACCGGGGTTGCGCAAACCGTGAATATTTACGGTAAATCCCCAGGCAAGGTGGGTTTGCCGGCCGGCACTTATACCGACACGATTGCGGTCACGCTGACGTTTTGAATATGAGGTATATCGCTTGCGGCAATCTTCGGATGCCAAGGGAAATAATTTATTTGCTGTTCCATTTTGAACTCCGTCTTCCATTTTTGAGCGGGAGACGGCATAGATTTATTGATTTTTAAATTGATCTCTACCTGTATCGCATTCACACCCCTAAAGCCATCTACGGGATGACAGGAGTTGGATGATCAGGTGCATGCATCATGTTAATATCGCCACCCCTCGTGACCGAGGGGCCTCTGGCGGGCAGGCTGGTCGAGAGAAAATCCACTTGTTTCCTGAGATTTATAGCTTGATGTGCCATTTTTAACGTCCATGGCATGATTTCATGGGCGTTAATCAGCCGATATTCATTTTTCCATTTAAAGCTGCGCTTGCTATGGCAGCAGTTCAGAAACTATACGCCTCAAAAGGAAGAGTCATGGCCGTACCACGCATTATTTTCCCAATAGCCATTGCTGTTGTCGTGCTCGGAGCCGGCACGCTGATCTATCAGGGCCTCAACGGCACAAGCAGCTCGCTGAGCTGCGCAGATGATTTCTCGCAAGCCACGGTTATCGAGGGTGTTAAAGGTACAGTTGCCGGCGACACTACACTAGCCACCAGCCAGGCTGGTGAGTCTGGACATATTCCTTTTGCCAAGCCTTACCATTCGGTCTGGTGCAAATGGACTTCGCCAGAAGATGCAAGCTTCACATTTGATACCACAGGCTCAAAATTCGACACCGTGCTTGCCGTTTATAAAAGCACGAGCCTGAATTCGATGCCGGTGGCCGGCACGAACAATAACCAGTCGGAAAATGATGTAACCAGTGCTGTGACTTTTTCAGCCAAGAAGGGTGAAACCTATTCGATTGCCGTCGATGGGTTTGAAGGTGCTTACGGTAAGTACATCCTCAACTGGGCCAAGAAATAAGCGAACATGGCAGCTGTCGGCGGCCATTGGCTAAGGTGAAGGGGGACGACAATCCTCCACACCAGAAAACCCCGTAGATTAACGTCTACGGGGTTTTTTATTGTCTGCCGGTAAGTACGATGGGCGAAAAAACCGCAATCGCGGGCCTTCTCGCAGGGCAGCCCGACTTACTTGAACAAGCCGCCAATTGCGTTGATCGCATCCGCAGCCTTGTTCACGTTTTGCTGGCGCTGAGGGTTAGTGTCCACTTGTGCCTGAGTGTTGTAGGTACTGTTGCTGCAGCTCTTGTTGGTTTGTGTCAGTGCTGCCTGGAACGCGGTCGCGCGCAAGGTATCGCCCTTGGCATTGGCCGCATTGATATTGGTCTGCAGGTCGCGGATCTGTTGCTGGCAGGAGGCACTATTGGCGTTGACGGTGTTGTTGCTGTTGCCGGCACCCCCCAAGGCAGATGACAGGGCACCGGTGAGAGCAGACAGGTCGGCGGCGTGGGCGGTCAAAGTGAACAGGCTGAACAGGGCGGCGGCTGGGGCGAGTTTGGAAAGACGCATGGCAAACCTCAATGTTTTATTGCCTGCGCATCTCCGGGGGCCCGAGCAGGCGCAGAACAATATCCGTATAGAGGTGAGCGCTCGGGTGGGGCGAAATATATTTGGTCAAATTTTGACCTTCAACCGTGAAACTCCATAAATGTGAGTTGTTTCACGTTGTTTGTCTGGCATTGACGACGTATCAAGGTGAGGGCACGAGCCCGAGTGATGCGCGATGCAAGCTGAAACGCCTGGGTGCTTCACTTGGCGCAACAAACACCCGATAGCTTCACCAGCAGTGTCAGCGCGACGATTGCCCAGCCAAAGTTGAGTGCGACAAACATCCATTCCGGCGGATTTGTACCCAGGAAAATCGTCGAGGTCACCGTCAAGAAAACCATCAAAAGACCAATTGGGAGCCAGAACCAGAGGTGTTTCTGGCGCTGGCACACCTCTATGTGCAGCGGGCTATCTTCATGGAGCGTCATGTGTTGTCGGCCTCGGTAACCTGCTGCTTCCCTGCCGATGTTCAGCTCAAGAGCGCTATCCTGAGCAATGAGTCCAGGTGATGCAAGGTGCATTCGCCGTTAGTGTCCATATGAATGGACTCCGGTCCTGCGTATAAGCGTATGGTGGGTGTTAAACACGGTTATTGAGGTACCCACCATGGACGACAAGCTCGGCGCCCGCCTGAAAGAAGAACGCAAGGTCCTTGGGCTTTCCCAGCAGGAGTTTGGTGCGATTGGCGGTGTCGCCGCCAATGCCCAGGTGCATTACGAAAGTGGAGTGCGGCTGCCCAAGTCCGATTACCTGATTGCCCTTCGGCGCAAGGGGGTGGACGTGATTTACGTGCTGACGGGGGAGAGGGCGGCGATCAACCAGGACGACCTGAGTGAAAAGGAGACATCGATTATCAACCAATACCGCACGCTGGACTGCCTGGATCAGGAGGCGATTGCGCAAATCACTTCGTCGCTGTCCGCTGATTAATGGCACAGGGCAAGGAACCGCTTGATGTATAGCTGGCAGTGCATGTGCGCTATTACTGTTTGTTGAATGCCCGGGCCTGATGAAGTGTATGCCCGTATCTCCCGGTAGCTGTACGGGGCGAATACCGACGCAACGTTCTACTGTCTTGGCCACAGTACTTCGTTCGGATGTTGCCCATGTTCATGTCTTCAAGCCTGTTGTCAGCCTTTGCGCTGTTCGCCTTTGTCTCCTCGATTACGCCCGGTCCCAATAACACCATGTTGCTGGCGTCCGGGGTGAACTTCGGTTTTATTCGCTCGATCCCCCATGCACTGGGGATCAGCATTGGCTTCATGTTGTTGGTGATCGCCGTGGGCTTGGGTTTGGGCGAAGTGTTCAAGGCATTGCCGTGGGCCTACACCGTATTGCGCTATGTGGGGGCGGCGTATTTGCTGTACCTGGCGTGGAAGATTGCAACCTCCAGCGCGATGTCCGATGACACCGATGACAAGCGCAAACCCATGACGTTTCTTGGCGCGGCGGCCTTCCAGTGGGTCAACCCCAAGGCCTGGGTCATGGCGCTGGGCGCGATCACCACCTACACGCCTGCCGAGGGTTATGTCACCAACGTGCTGTTGATTGCTGCGGTGTTTGCCCTGGTGAACTTGCCCAGTGTTTGCGTATGGGCCGGCTGCGGCAGCGGCTTGCGCAATGTACTGCGCGAGCCACGCTGGTTGCGGGTGTTCAACTGGTCGATGGCGGGGCTGTTGGTGCTGTCGTTGTATCCGATGTTTTTTGCCGGCTGACACGCCCTCTGACCTCCAGCGGGTCGCGTCAGCAGGCCATGGATCCTAGACCGGTGAGATGGTGGCCAGCAGACCAATTGCGATGGTCAGCGCAAGAAAACCGAACAGGAAAAATGCCATCTTAGCCATAAGGCCTCCGAAATGAACGGGCCGGCAGGACGGTTCCTGCCGGGCTCCACGGGCGTGTCGGGAGTGGGAGTATTGTCAGGGCAGGGCGGTTTTCGATACAGGGGCAGATGCAGAAGAAAAAAGCGTATCAGATGGGCCGGGGCGCCGCAGGAGCAGGAAAGCCGGGGATGATCATTTTGGGGTATCAGGGAATAAACAGCGGCTCAGTAACTTGTGGGCGGGACTGCTGAAGGAACTAACCTTTTGCGTGGAGTATCGTATCCACGATTTTCGTGGGAGGTTGAAGGCGAACTGCGTCGTGCGTGGCTATTCTCAAGCGGCGCTGGGAGGGTTCCTTGAAGTGATTTCATCGGGGCGAGTAGGCAAATGGGCAAGACATTGGCTGCGCTGTCGTTTTTGATGACCCTGGTTTGGGTTTCAGTGGTTATTGCGGTAATGACTTATTTTTCCTGATGCAGGTGGGGCACGGGTGCGGCACCTGGTGAAGCGGTCGGTATCGCCATTGCCCGCTCCCGCCTGCAAAATCTGTAGATGACTGATCTGGCGAGCTTTTTTGTTTGCCAGGGCGCCGCTTGATTGTTTGAAAAAGCCTGCACCCGACCTTGCATCGAGGGGGCTGGATCTATATATTCCCTAGCCTGCTGCAACGCTCAAGGGCTTTTAACGCTGCTTGGCCTGCTGCATAGCGCTACCGCCCGAATGGCGAAACTGGTAGACGCATGGGACTTAAAATCCCCCGCTCGTAAGGGCGTGCCGGTTCGATTCCGGCTTCGGGCACCATCTAAAACCAAGGGTTTGCGGGCGAAAGCTGATGCAAGCCCTTGTTTGTTTCCGGTCGGCAATTTTTCAACAGGTCCGCAATCCACTTCGTTTGCGAGGCTTCCTTGCCTTCTGCGTTGCAGATGCACCGCCGGGTCATCGCAACAGTAGTGCGCTACCTCAACCTCAGTTCTTCGCCCGGCTCAATAGAAATTCGTACCGGCGCTTATCGATAAAGATCGAATAACGTAATCCTCCGTCGCCGCTCGGCTGAAGAATGCTGTGGGTCTTGGATTTATGGAAAGGGTGGCTGTAAAGAGAGGGAAGGTCTGAATAGGCATAACTTTCAAAATGCAGTTCGTCGCCTACCCAATGCACCTCGTTGTACAGAAAGTGCCAGTTTTTGCTGGAGGCCATGTAGAGGTAGGCACTGCCGTTGGGAGCCATGATGACTTCTACCTCTAGCTCGCCTTTGTCATTTGCCCACTTGCCAATATATCGCTCCATACCGGAGTGGGCAGGTATCCCGGGATCCGCTACAAAGTCACTGGCCTTGAAAGGGGTTTTGCGCGCAGCTTCAGCGGCGGCGTTTGGATAAAGGGCACACAGCGGTGCGACGTTACTGACTTTCACGTAGTTGAAGGTCAGGCTCGTATCCGAAACATCCATGCTCAGCGTCATGGTCTGCGGGTCGAATGCCAGGACCTTCAGGTCGAAGTTGTCTGAAGGTGATTTGAGATGGATGACCTTTCCATCGTCGGACACCTTGAAGTCGCTCACTTCTTTTTCCTGGTGCTTCCCGGGTTCAGCGCAGTTGAATGGATGCAAGGTGGCCTTGGCATCTGCGCTGTATTCGACCACGTTGGCAATTCCGTTGCGCAGAGGAACCATGGCCCAGATGCCAACTACGTTATCTTGAGTCGCCAGCGCGTGCGTCGAAGGCTTGGCGCCATGGTTGGCACACCCGGTCATCATCAAGGTGGCCAGGGAAATTGTCAGAACGTTGATCCGCATCGGGCTTATCCATAAGAGTGTTCGCATTGATCCATCTGTCGCGGTTGGCGACTTTCTGGCAGGCAAGCATCATAAGGGATCGTTACGCTACGGTGCAGATCCAGAGGTGATTCTGCCGATAGGGCGCGCGAGTGAAGTGAACATCTGAAACCAGATGCATGCCTCGCTCTTGCAGGGCTTCGGTCAGTTGTACGAGTGTCTCTGCCTGGATAGTCATTGCTGTTACCTCGTCAGATTTACTGCGTTCATAATTCTTGACCGGCCGGGCAACTGGCTAATTCAAATTTTCTACAACGTTGATTGACGTGTGGTTGCTTCAGTTCTTTTGCTCCCGCTCCCAGGATAAGCGCGACCTGAAAATATGCGGGCAGTGGTGCTCATTCACCCGAGGTGACCTACAGTGAGACATCGCGCCGGAATGACATGAGGAGATCCTATGTCCACTTTCAAGCTGACTTCGCGCATCTTCAGTACGCCCCGTCACACAACGCATTATCTGGAATCGGGACCTGCCGACGGGGCATTGATGATGTTCCTGCATGGCTGGCCCGAACTCGGTTTGATCTGGCGTGCACAGATGGAAGCGTTCGCTGCCCAAGGCTGGCACTGCGTCGCACCCGATATGCGCGGCTATGGCGGCTCTTCGGCGCCGGCCGCGATCAATGCGTACACGATTGAAAACATCGTGGCAGACATGACAGAGCTGCATGACCATCTCGGTGGAACGCCCGCCATCTGGGTGGGCCACGATTGGGGCAGCGTCGTGGCCGGTGAACTGGTCGCCCATGAACCTTGGCGCAGCCGCGGCGTTGTGCTGGTTTCGGTTCCGTACTTTCCTTCCACGAACGCGCTGGCGACGCTCATACCGCTGGTTGACCGAGGGATTTACCCGGTCGACCAGTATCCAGACGGCCAATGGGACTATTACCGCTACTACAACACGCATTTTGCGTCCGCCGTGGCTGATCTTGACGCGGACAAAGCAGCATCGCTGGCGTCGATTTATCGAAGAGGCGACCCTGCAAGCATCGCCAGGGTCGCCTCCAATGCCGAAGTGACCCGCAAAGGCGGGCGGTTTGGCGAAGCGCACCGGGCTCCCCCGACCCCGCCAGACCCGGCGCTCTGGCCCGAGACGGACTTCGCGGTACTGGTGCGCACGTTCGAGGAGCATGGTTTCCGCACGCCCTGCGCGTGGTATCTGAACGACGACGCCAACATCGAATATGCCCATCGCGCACCCGATGGCGGCCGCCTGTCCATGCCCGTCCTGTTTGTGAACGGTGATTACGACCCGATGAATACCATCAACGGCAATCAGTTGGGCGATCCAATGCGCGCGGCCTGCGCAGACCTCACAGTGACGAGCCTGCCTGGCGGGCATTGGCTGCCGGTGGAGTGCAAGACCGAACTCGTTGCGGCCATAAGTCGCTGGCTGATGCTCGCGAAATTCGTGCCCCATCAGTAAGCCCGGATCACACCTTGGGATGGGTGAGTCGGGGACCGGCACGCGTGCCGGTAGTCAGCGTCGTGGCTTGTGATCAACTGCGTTTTGGCTTCTTTCTTGACCGGGTTTGCCGTGATGAGATCTCGATCCACGTCGGCGCATGATCACTGGCATGCTCTTCACCCCGTACCCATGCATCTACGCCGACGTTTTTCAGGTACGGCGCGAGTACCGGGTTGAGCAGCAGATGGTCGATGCGCAGCCCGGAATTCTTCTGCCAATGCTGACGGAAATAATCCCAAAACGTGTACACCCGCTCTTCCGGGTACAGGTGCCTCAGCGAGTCGATCCAGCCCTGGGAAAGCAGCCTTTGAAAGCACTCACGGCTTTCTGGCTGGAGGAGGGCATCCTTGAGCCATGAGCGGGTGTTGTAGATGTCCAGGTCGGTGGGCACCACGTTGTAGTCACCCGCGAGGACCACCGGATGTTCGCTGGCCTGCAGTGTTGCAGCGTGGGAGATCAGGTGCTCGAACCACGCGAGCTTGTAATCAAATTTTGGCCCGGGTTGAGGGTTGCCGTTGGGCAGGTACAGGCATCCGACAATCACGCCATGGACAGCCGCTTCCAGGTATCGAGACTGCGAGTCGTCCTTGGCTCCCGGCAGGCCCTTATGGATCAAAAGAGGTTCGGAATCCCGCGCGAGAATTGCCACTCCGTTCCAGGATGCCTGGCCATGGTGCAATGAGCCATAGCCCGCCGCCTCAAGTTCTCCAGCGGGGAACGCGTTGTCCTGCGCCTTCAGTTCCTGCAGGCAGACGATGTCCGGGCGCTCCTTTTCCAGCCACTGCAGAAGGTTGGGCAGTCGCGTCTTTATGCCGTTGACGTTGAATGTCGCGATCTTGAGGTTCTGCATGGCGTCGGTCCTTCAATGTGCCGGGTGTTCGGCCACCGTGGGGGTAGGGGGACTACCCTTGCTCATTTGGCGATGTCCCCTATACCGGTTTAGTCGCAAAGCCTCTTTTCGACTACACCAAACCTGTGTTGCTCCATAAATAACAGGAACCGGTCTTTGAACGACCATTGGTGTCATTCGTGAACCGCCTGGGCAAATCCAGCAGCAATCACCTGCCTGTGTGAAACGCCCGGCGGTCGACTTTACCCGACCTTGATGACCACTTTGCCAAAGGCGCCCCTCGCCAAGTGTTCGTATGCCTGGCGCGCTTGATCGAAGGCGTACACACGGTCGATTACCGGGCGAATCCTGTGCTCGCTAAGGAACGCGTTCATGCGGTCGAACGATGAGCGCGGCGCTACGGCAATGCCGCGAATGGTTGTTTGCCGGAATATCATCGGCATCAGGTTCAATGCAGACGTCTGGCCCGTCAGGAATCCGATCTGGGCGATACGTCCACCGACCCTGGTCGCGGCGATCGATTGATTGATGCCATCTCCGCCTGCGACGTCCAGGAGCAGGTCCACGCCCTTGCCATCGGTGAGTTTCAGGACTTCCTCTGCCCAGCCAGGATGCGTGCGATAGTTCACACTGGCGACCGCCCCCAGTTTTTTCATAGCCTCCAGATTTTCATCCCGACTGGAGGTGACAATAACCTTGGCGCCGAGGGCGGTTGCGATTTGCGCAGCGAAAACCGAAACCCCACCGGTACCTTGAACCAGCACCGTTTGGCCCGCCTCGACCTGGCCGAAATCAACCAGCGCGTACCAGGCCGTCAATGCGGCAATCGGAAGAGTCGCGGCTTCCTCATCCGACAGGTTGTCGGGGACACGTACTGCGCTGTCCTCATGGATGATCATGTATTGCGCCAGGCCGCCGGGCAAAGGCGAGCCGAAGCAGTAGTCGGGTTCATCCGGCCCAGGCATGCCGTCCAGCCAGCGGGAGTAGAGATGCGAGTTGACCCGGTCGCCAATAGCGAAACGGCTGACACCGTCACCTGTTGCTACGACAACGCCTGCCGCGTCGCTGACGGGAATCAATGGCTTGGGCACCTTGTGGGGCTCGTAGATGCCATCGACGATGGCCTTGTCCCGGAAGTTCAGCGAAACGGCCCCCACCTTTACCAGCAGCTCTCCCGCCTTGGGGACGGGGGTCTCGGCGTCCCCTTGTACCAGGTTGTCCAAACCGAAATCTTTCAGAAGCCACGCTTTCATTTTCTGTCTCCAGCAACGGTGAATGGGCAGGGGAGGCAAGTGCCTCCTTGTTGTTGGGGCCATTGTTGAGGTTTCGCAGCGCGGCATAAATGGGCAGAATCCAACAGCATTGTTATTCTGGAGAGTAACAATCAACCCTTCACCGGCTTCCCGGGGACGAGACGTATGGCGCTTCTACAGTCGATGCAGGTATTTGCCAAGCTGGCGGAGTTGGGCAGCTTCACAAAAGTCGCGGAGGCGACGCAGACCGGCCGTCCCTATGTCACGCGCACTATTCAGGAACTGGAGGCGTCCCTGGGTGTGCGCCTGTTCCAGCGCACGACGCGTAAAGTCAAGCTGACGGCTGAGGGCGAACGATTTTACGAGCGTGTCAAAGAGATTCTGGCCACCATCGCAGAAACCACTTCCATGTTCGACCGCAGTGGCTCGACGCTGAGTGGGCGGCTTCGGATTGATATTCCCACAGCGTTTTCCCAGCACGGGTTCATGGAAAGCCTCAGGCAATTTACCGAGGCATTTCCCGAGATCGAACTGGCACTCGGCGTGACCGACCGCAGGGTAGACCTGGTGGCGGAAGGCATCGATTGCGTATTGCGAATCGGTGATCTCCCGGATTCCAGCCTGGTAGCCAGGGAAATAGGCAGCGCAATCATGGTGACCTGTGCATCTGCAAGTTATCTCCAGGCCTACGGGGTACCGGAAACCCTGGCGGACCTTGCCGGCCACCGGTGCGTCGGCTTTCTTTCGGGTCAAAACAACAGGCCGCTGCCTTGGCACTTCTCGATGGCGGGCGAGGACCATCCACACACTCCACGCGGCGGTATCACCGTGAACGAGTCCAACGCATACGTTCAATGCGGCGTTGCAGGCTTCGGCATTATTCAAGCACCGGGGATTACCGTCGGGGCGTACCTCGCCAGTGGAGAACTGGTTGAAGTACTCGGCGCACTTCGTCCGACACCGCGCCTGGTTTCCGTGCTTTACCCCAGCCGATCCCATCTTGCACCCCAGGTGAATGCATTTGTGGATTGGCTGAAAAAGCACTTTCCGGTTGTGCACCCCGACTGGTTCAACGCTCACTGATCCAGCACAAGCACTTCGCGGCAGACCGAGAGGGGGCAGGTTGTTCAGGCGGGCTGTCGGAACGTATGATCGCAGCGAGCGCCCTTTTCCGGGCGCTGAGACTCACCCTTTGAAGGACATGAGCATGGAAAAGCACTTCGGTAATTCAGGCCTGTTCAAGGCTGCTTCGTATCACTGCAACACGCTCCTTGGCAGCGGCATTGCTCGCTGGGAGCTGAAAAATATTGCGTTGAATACGAAGGAGTTTTTGATATGTCCAAAGAACTACTCGGAGTTTCTGCTCTAGGGTTGATGGTGGTGGGGGAGTTTTGTGCAATCTACAGCGAGGTGGTAACCGCCAGGCTTGCCCAGACAGGGCATGGTTCATGGGAGGCGTTCGTCCTTCCCGTTGTGCTGATGTGTTTTGCCGGGCTTTGCCTGTTGGGTGCGTATTGGCTGGGGTACGTGGCGGTCGGTGATATCTGGGTCGTCACCGTGGTCTCAGTCACCTCCCTGTTGCTGCTTGAGCCCGTGGTGGTCTGGGCGCTGTTCCATGAAGCACCAGGGCGTGGCGCACTCATCGGGTTTGTCCTCGGCGCCTTGGGCATGCTTGCTACTGTATTGCTTTGACTCCGCCCTCTGGCCCGGCAATCAAACGCCGGGCCAGCTCGCCTCAAATGGTCACAGCTTCATCTTGAAGCCTGTGTGGGTTGGCAAGAATCCCAGGGACTCATAAAACCTATGAGCATCTGGCCGCGTACGATCACAGGTAAGCTGGATCAGTTGGCAGTGGCGCTGACGTGCTTGCTCAAACGACCATTCGAAGAATTGCCGGCCCAATCCGCTCCCACGCATTCGCTCGTGCACGCGGACGGCTTCGATTTGAGCTCGCCATGCGCCCCGATGAGAAATATTCGGAATGAAAGAAAGTTGGAGAGTACCGACCACCTCTTCATCAGCCACAGCGACGGCAAGAAACTGGTTCGGGTCTGCGTCGATGGCCTCAAACGCTCGTGTGTAGGAACTCTGAAGCGGAAGACTGCTATCTTCTCGAACAGCCCCCAGGGAGTCATTTGCCAGCAGCAAAACAATGAAAGGCAAGTCGTCGATACTGGCGCGTCGTATGGTCAGATTCGTCACAACGGTTTCCTGAGGTGCGGTGGTATAGAGGAACCCAGCCGATGGGGGCATTCGCATCCAAACATAACATTCATCCACGGAGCAACGAGCCCATGTCAAATACCGCTGGCATGTTCATCCGTCAGTTCTTTCACGGTACCCGGGCCGACCTGGAGCCGGGCGATCTGATCCGCGTCGGCTACCCGTCCAACTTTACAGAAGGTAAAGCACTGTCCTGGGTTTACTTTGCGGGCACGCTGGATGCCGCCATCTGGGGGGCTGAGCTGGCGCTCGGCAGTGGGCGGGAACGGATTTATGTTGTGGAGCCAACGGGGGCAATCATGGATGACCCCAACGTGACGGATAAGAAGTTTCCCGGCAATCCCACGCTTTCCTATCGCTCCACTGACCCTTTGCGCGTCGTGGCGGAGGTCACGAAATGGCACGGGCATCCGCCTGAACGGTTGCAGCAGATGAAGGACAATCTCGCGCGCTTGAAGGCCGAGGGTCGCGACGTGATCATTGACTGATATCATCGGGCACAAGCCGGCGTCACCCGATCGCCAAGTGGCTTTCCTTAACTGTTCCAGCAGGTGCTCCCATGCAGAATTCCCCTCCTGAAGGCCTACCTACCTATCGGATCCTGACAGGCAAGGACGATGCCTCCTTCTGTCACCGGGTCTCTGAAGCGCTTGCGCTGGGTTACCAGCTTTACGGCTCGCCAGCGGCAACCTTCAATGGCGAGTACGTGGTGGTGGCACAGGCTGTCGTTTGGAACGCCGATAACAACACTACTGTCAGGAACTGACGCGGGCTTGAATTAAGGTGAGTTCTCTCACTCCTGTCAGGTCAAATGATGAAATTCTCGTCTGTTCGTCTCGTTACCAACCACTTTGAACGGCTCGTTCAGTTCTATCACAACCTCTCGACTGTCGAGCCAAGGCACCTGGCTGACGGGTTCGCTGAAATTCACCTCGACGGCGTCGTCCTGGCCATAGCCGATGAGCGCCTGGTCCGCCTTCACAACGATGGACTGGCAGTCGCCGCCAGCAACCGTTCGGCGATCCTGGAGTTTCAAGTGGACGATGTGGAGGCCGTCCTGCTGCGTATCGGTCGGGCTGATGTGGTGATGCCGGTGACAGTCATGCCATGGGGCAACACTTCGGTATTGCTGCGTGATCCGGATGGAAGCCTGGTCAACGTCTTTTCGAGACCTTGCCGCTGAATTGGTCCGCTGTTGTCGCCAGGTTCGGTAGGGTCGATAACGGGTTAAAGTAATCAGCTTAAGCGCCGATCAATTAACATCGATACCGGAATTGGATATTTGACATGATCACGAACGTCAGCAGTCTCGCTTCAGTACCCGCCAACCCAAGTCCGGCCAGCGTCAGCGATAGCTCCAAGACCGAAGACTCTGGAACCTTGAGTCTCAACCCGGACACGGGTGCCAAAAGTGCGCCCGCTGCAGGTGGCGGCCAGGCGGCATCCACGTCGCAGGAGTCCGACACCGTCAAGGCGCTGAAAAAGCAGATTGCGGAGTTGCAAAAGCAGCTTCAAGAGCAGCAGCAAAACATGCAAAAGGCCCAGGCCAGCAATCAAAGCGCAGACGCCAAAGCGGCCGCCGTGGCTGCCGCCCAGGCGCAGATTGCCGCAACGGCAGCTGCATTGCAGTCTGCGTCTTCGGCGTTGTTGCAGGCACTGACTTCCGACGGTGGAAGCGGTACCGGTTCCATCGTCAGTACCACCGCCTGAGAGGCAGATTTGGTTTTCCACAAGAAGCATTCGTGTACCCACGGGCCATTCTGTTCGACCTGGATAACACGCTGACGCACCGAGCCTTGATTAGCCTCACCTTGCACACCAAACGTCAACGGAACTGCGTTTATGAAATACAGCTGGATCGCACTTGTCTTACTGCTTTGTGCCTGCACGAGCGGCCCCACCCGGGAACAACTGGCAGAACAACGCTTATGGGAATACCAGTTGCTCACTCACCTCAATCACTTCAAGTCGTACCCCGAAGAAGCTCGCCTGCAAGGATTGACCGGCCTGGTCAGGGTTGAATTCGTGGTCGACGCCAAAGGCAACCTGATACGGCACAAAGTCATCAGCCATACAGGTTCGGATCTGTTCGTCAGCGCCGTGGAGAGATTCGTTCCGGCGGCGTCGCCAGTGCCTGCGCCTCCACCCTCAATGCTGCTCAAAGGCGAAATTCAAGTGGTAGCCCCGTTTGTATTCTGCCTGGAGGGCGTGGCCTGCGCCGGCTCACCGCCACGCCGGCTGTAGCTGACCTGCGGATAAATTCCGGGCAAAGAAAAGCCCGCGATGGGGAGCGCGGGCTTAAAGGTTTTCACCAGGAGCTGAGATGACCATAGGCGCCCGACTGTGAAAGGGTTGTGAAAGGGCGCCAGCGCTGCACTCAACTCAGTAGGCGCCCGCGGCCGCCTTTGCGCCGCTGACGATGGCGATCCCGGAGCTGCTGCCCAGGCGCGTAGCACCGGCTTCGATCATCGCCTGGGCCGTCGCCAGGTCGCGCACGCCGCCCGACGCTTTCACGCCTATCTGCGCCCCCACCACGCCGCGCATCAGGCGCACATCCGCCAATGTCGCGCCGCCATGGCCGAAACCGGTGGAGGTCTTGACGAACGCCACGTTCAGCTCGCGGCACAGGCTGCAGGCATGGGTTTTCTGCTGGTCATCGAGCAGGCCGGTCTCGAGGATGACTTTCAGCGGCACCGCGCCGCAGGCCGCCAGCACCTGGGCAATATCGTCGCGTACCTGGTCCAGCAGGCCATCCTTCAGCCAGCCGATGTTCAGCACCATGTCGATCTCGCCTGCACCGGCCTCGATCGCAAGCTTTGCCTCATAAGCCTTGGCCGCACTCAAGCCCGCACCCAGGGGGAAGCCGACGACGGCACAGACCAATGGCGCGGCGTCGCGCAGGCATTCGGCGGCCAGCGGCACGTTGGCGCTGTTGACGCACACGGACTTGAAGCCATGCTCGCGGGCCTCGGCGCACAGTTGGCGAATGCTCGCCTGGGAAGCATCGGCGGCCAGCAGAGTGTGGTCGATATAGGCTGCGAGCGGCAACGGATCAGTCGGCATGGCAAGTGTCCTGTAAGGATGAGGTGCTGGGAAAAGGCGGTTTGTGTTAAGTTGGATGCATTAGATGTGAAATAAATAACATTGTAAATGGAATTTGTGACTGTCCTGATCAAGGGCACGCATTCAACGAGGGTTGGAACGCAGTGGATTCAAAGAAAAGCGAAAGATTTCGGGCCATGCACAAGGCCTTGCAGGGCGAGTCGGCGATTCACTTGCGTGACATGGCCGCATTGCTGGGTGTATCGGAAATGACCCTGCGCCGCGACCTGGCAGACAGCCCACAGGGCCTGCGCCTGTTGGGCGGGCACGTAACCCGCAGCGGGCCGCCGGAGCCCGATTACCAGGTCGCCGAACAGGACCAGCGCCACGTCGCCGAGAAGCGTCAGATCGGCGTGCTGGCCGCCAGCCTGGTGCGCCCCGGCGACACGGTGTTTATCGATTGCGGCACCACCACGCCGTTCATTATCGAGGCGTTGCCGGATGACCTGGAGTTCACCGCGCTGTGCAATTCCCTCAACGTATTGCTCAAGCTCCAGCAAAAGCCCCACTGCACCATCATCCTCTGCGGTGGCACTTTTCACCGGCGCAACATGGTCTTCGAGAGCCATGCCGAGGTGGGCATCCTGGATGGCATCCGTGTGGCGTGGGCGTTCATTTCCGCGGCCGGCGTCAGCGCCGCCCACGGTGTGACCTGCTACAACCTCAACGAAGTGGAGGTCAAGCGCCGGGTCATGGCGCGGGCGCAGACCTGCGTGCTGGTGGCCGACCACAGCAAGTTCGACGAAGTACGTGCGGCACACTTTGCCGAGCTGTCGGACTTCCAGCGGGTGATCAGCGACCCCGGGCTCGAGGCGGCACAGCAGCAGGTGATCAGGGACAGCGGGGCGATCCTGCTGATCTGACTCAAACAGCATTGTGATTTTTATTTCATTTGTTCGGAATTTAACAAATTGGCCTTGACACTCTCCGGAGCAAGGCATAGTTTTTCAAATGTGATCGCGGTTCACATTTGTGAGCACGGCCTCCCCGAAGGCCGTGCCCGAATCCTGACAACAATAAAAATAGGAATCACCATGCTCCAGATAGCCCGTAAACCTGTTCATGTGCTGGCCCTTGCACTGGCTGTCGCGGCCTCGGCGCTGGCGCTGAACGCCCAGGCCAAGGATCTGAAGATCGGTTTCAGCCAGGTCACCCTGCAATCTCCCTTCTACGTACAACTGCGCGACGGCGCCAAGGCTGCAGCGGCGAAGGGCGGCGATGAGCTGATCTTCCTCGACGCCAACGGCGATATCAGCAAGCAGAACAACGATATCCAGGACCTGCTGACCCGCAAGGTCGACATCCTCATCATCAACGCCGTGAACCCCGACGCCGTGGGCGCGGCCCTCGACGCCGCCAAACGCGCCAAGGTGCCGGTGATTGCCGTCGACCGCGCAATCAATGCCCCGGTCGCCACCACCATTGGCCGTAACAATGCCGAGATGGGCGAGCTGTCCGGCAAGGCGCTGCTTGCAGCGCTCAAGCAGCGCGGTGTGACCAAGGGCAAGATCATCGAGATCCAGGGCGACGCCGGCGGTACGGTAATGAAAGAACGCCGCAAGGGCTTCCACACCGCTTTGGCCGGCTCCGACTTCAAGATCATCGACGGCCCCTACAGCGAGTACATGCGCGCCAACGCAGTCACGGCAATGCAGGATTTGCTGCAAGCGCACCCGGACCTCAAGGCGGTGATCGCGCATAACGACGACATGGCCATGGGCGCGCTGCAAGTGCTCACCGAAAGCGGCAAGAAAGACGTCCTCGTGGCCGGGATCGACGGCTTGTCCGAGGCCTTGAATGCCATCCAGAGCGGCGATCAATACGTGGCCACCGCCCTCAACGACCCACGCTACCTGGGCGAGGTCGCCATCGAGGCGGCGCGGGCCCTGGCGGCCGGCAAGTCGGTGCCGAACTTTGTCGACGCCGGCACCCAGGTGGTGACCAAGGCCAACGTGGCCGAGGTCAAGCATGACTCAACCTTCGGCGAATACCGCCCCGGCGCGCTCTGACGGATCTGCGCCGCCACGCTATGGATTTTTGCGGGCACCTCTTGCGGGAGGTGCCTGGTCGAACGCACTCGTCACTCAACAGAGGAATTCACTGTGAAAGCTGCCGTCATGTACCAACCGGGCGATATCCGGGTCGAAGATGTTCCAAAACCTGCGGTCAAGGCCGGCCACGCGCTGGTTCGGGTCGCCGCCTGCGGCGTGTGCGGCTCGGATATCCCGCGCATGCTGAGCAAGGGCGCCCATGTGATGCCGCTGATTTGCGGCCATGAATTCGCAGGCTTTATCGAAGAGATCGGCAGCGGTGTCGACGGCTATGCCATCGGCGAACTGGTGACCGTGCCGCCGATGATCCCGGACGTCAGCAGCGACCAATATGCCCGAGGCTTTCCGTCCCGCTCGGAGCGCTACGATTACTTCGGCAGCCGCCGCGACGGCGCGTATGCCGAGTACGTCAATGTGCCCCTGAGCAACCTGATCAAGGTGCCCCAAGGCATGGACCCGATTGCCGCGTCCCTGGTGGACCCGGCGGCGATTGCCCTGCATGCGATCTGGAAAGCCGACTTCAAGGCCGGGCAGAGCGGGGCAGTGGTAGGTTGCGGGCCGATCGGCCTGTTTGCGATCCAGTGGCTGCGGATCATGGGGGCCAAGGACATCGTCGCCATCGACATCGCCGAAGAGAAACTCGCCATGGCCCGCGAAGCCGGCGCCACCCACACCCTGCTCAGCGGCGCGGCGGATGCCGAGTTGCCCCGTTGCCAACTGGTGATTGAAGCGGCAGGCCATCCCAGCTCGATCAACCAGGCCGTGCAACTGACCAAGGCTGGCGGGCATGTGGTGTTTATCGGCATTCCCACCAGTGACGTGGCCCTCAGCACTGCGACGTTCTCGCACTTCCTGCGCCAGGAAATCTCCCTGCACGGCGCCTGGAACTCGTTCTCGGCACCGTTCCCGGGCGATGAGTGGACGGCCTCCATCGACAAGCTGGCTTCCGGTGAATTGCAGTGGCAGTTCATGATTACCCACGACTTGCCGCTGGATGAATTGCCGGCGATGTTCAAGCGCTATGCCGATCGCAGCGAAGTCGCGGCCAAGGTAATTTTCCGTCCCTGAGCCGCGTCAGCTGTGTGTCGCCAAGCCCGACGACGCTGTGCGTTGCCGGGCTTAAAACAAAAAGCGTTGTTACAAGACGCAGGAGAACTACCGATGACCTTGTTGTTGGGACTGGATTTCGGAACAGGTGGGGTGCGGGCTGGTTTGTATGACCTGCACAGCCACAAACTGGTACACGTCGCCGAGGCGCCGTATGCCACGCAATACCCGCAGTTGGGTTGGGCCGAGCAGGCGCCGGCGGACTGGTGGTCGGCGCTGGGCAAGGCCTGCCGGCAGTTGATGGCCCAGGCCGGGCACCCGCAGGTGGCGGCGGTGTGCGTCGCCACCACAGCCTCCACCGTGGTGGTTGCCCAGGCGGACGGCCAACCCCTGGCCCCGGCGTTGTTATGGATGGATTGCCGCGCCGCTGCCGAGTCGGCGCGCACCGCCCACGTCAGCCACCCGATGATGAACCAGGGCGGTGACGCGGTGGAATGGCTGGTGCCCAAGGCCATGTGGCTGGCCGAGCACGAGCCTCAGGTTTACCAGCGCGCCGAGCGTATTTGCGAGGCCGTGGACTGGATCAACTTTCAGTTGACCGGGCGCTGGGTCGCCTCCCAATTGAATGCCAGTTGCAAGTGGAATTACGACACCTTGCAGCAGCGTTTTCCGGTGGAATTGTACGCTGAACTGGGCGTGCCTGAACTGGCGCAAAAACTCCCTCAGGAAGTGATCAAGGTTGGTGGGCGGATCGGCCCATTGAGCGCCGATGCTGCCAATCATCTGGGCCTGAGCCGCGACACGCTGGTGGCCCAGGGCGGAATCGACGCCCACATGGCAATGCTCAGTGCCGGCACCACTGGCGCCGGCGAGCTGTTGTTTATCGGCGGTACCTCGGTGGTGCAACTGATGCACACCCCGCAACGCATCGACGTACCGGGCATCTGGGGCCCGTACCCCGGCGCCTTGCTCGACGGCCAATGGTTGATGGAAGGCGGGCAAGTCTCCGCCGGTTCGATCCTCAACTGGCTGGCGCAAAAGATGTTCGGCCTCGACGATGCCGGGCACCAGCGCCTGATCCGCCAGGCCGCAGAACTGCAGCCCGGCTCCACCGGCTTGCTGGTGCTCGATTACTGGATGGGCAACCGCACACCGTACCGCTCGCCGGACATGCGCGGGGCGATCATGGGCCTGTCGCTTAACCATGACCGGCATGACCTGTACCGCGCCTCGGTGGAAGCGATTGCCCTGGGCTCGGCGAACATCTTTCACACCTGGCGCTCCGAGGGCATCGAGATCACTCGGGTGGTCGCCGCCGGTGGTTTCCAGAAGAACCCGTTGTGGTTGCAGGCCACGGTGGATGCCACCGGTGTGCCGTTCGAAATGGTGCCCCACGACAACCTCACCCTGATCGGCACCGCCGCCGCTGCCGCCTGCGCCCTCGGCGAGTTCGGCACCTTGCAGGAAGCCGCTACCGACTTCACCACCATCGGCCGGCTGATCGAGCCCGACCCTTACGCCCACGAGCAATACATCGAGCTGTTGGGCCGCTACCGCGCCGCCACCGACAGCGTCGCGCCCATCAGTTGCAAGCCACCGGCGAACCGCACGCTCGGCGTAAGGCCGGCAGCATGAGCGCCCATCCTGAAGAAACGTTTGCCACGCGGTTGTCGGCCGATTCCCAGCGTGATGACTTGATGGTCCAGGTGGCCAAGCTGTATTACGACCTGGAAAAGACCCAAAGCGATATCTCCCGGGAGACCGGCCTGACCCGCTGGCAAGTCAGCCGCTTGCTGCGCGAGGCGCGGGATTGCGGGGTGGTGCGCATCGATATCGTCGCCCGCTCGGCGCGCTTGCCGCAGCTGGAAGTGGCCTTGCAACGGCGTTTCGGCCTGCGTGAAGCATTGGTGCTGGATGTGGAAGATGCCGACACCGCGCTGAACGTGGTGACCCAGGCCGCCGCCCGTTACCTGTGCAACTTGCAGCCGATGCCGGCGCTGATCGGCGTGTCGTGGGGTCGCACCCTGACCAAAATGGCCCAGTGGCTGGTGCCGCGCTGGAACGAGGGGGTCAACGTGGTGCTGCTGAACGGCGCGATCAATACCCGTTCGATGGGCGAGTCCAGCCATAACGTCGCCGAGCGCTTCGCCCAGGCTGCCCGTGGCCAGGCCACGTTGCTGCCGGTGCCGGCGATTCTCGGGCATGTGCATACCCGCGAAGCGCTGGAGCAGGACCCGGTGATCGCCCAGGTATTGCGCCTCGGGCAACAGGCGCCGGTGGCGTGTTTCAGCCTGGGGGAGTTGTCTGACCATTCGGTGTTGATGGAGTCGGGTTACATCGACCGGCCATTGCTCGAAGAGCTGGAACGCCTGGGCGCCGTCGGCGACATCATGGGCCGCTTTATCGGCATGGACGGTGAACCGGTGATGCCCGAACTCGACGCCCGCACCCTGGGCCTGCCGTTGGCCGCCTTGCGCGACAAGGCCTGGTCCATTGCCGTGTGCGTCGGCGCGCAGAAGCACCGCATCGTCCACGCCAGCGTCAAGGCCGGCTATGTCAATGTGCTGGCCACTGACGCGGCCACCGCCCGCTATTTGCTGGAGCAGGATCATGAGTGAGTTGGCCCTGGATATCCGTCATGTCAGCAAGCGTTTTCCGCCCAATGTGGTGGCGCTGACCGATGCCTCCCTCGACGTTCGGCCCGGTGAGGTGCATTGCCTGCTGGGTGCCAATGGCGCGGGCAAAAGTACCCTGTTGAAAATCGTCGCCGGCGCCCATCGCCCGGATGGCGGCGAGATGTCGGTGGCGGGCCGGCGGGTGGAACTGAAGAATCCGCAACAGGCGCGCCAGGCCGGGATCGCGATGATCTATCAGGAGCTCGACCTGATCCCGCAGATGACCGTCGAAGAGAACCTGATGCTCGGCTATGCGCCCCAGCGCTTCGGGATTATTTCCCGGGGCAAGCGCAGTGCGTTGGCCAAGGCCGCACTGTTGCGGGTCGGGGCCAACTTCTCGAGTTCCGACCGGGTGGGCAGCCTGTCGATTGCCAACCAGCAATTGGCGGCCATCGCCCGGGCACTGACCTGTGAGGCCCGGCTGGTGGTGATGGATGAGCCTTCGGCGGCGCTGAACGAGACCGAACTCAAGCGGGTGTTCCAGGTGATTCGCGAGATCACTGCGGCGGGTGTGGCGGTGCTGTATGTCAGCCACCGCTTGAATGAAATTCGCGAGATCGGCGACCGGGTCACGGTGCTGCGTGCCGGGCGAACCCTGCAAACCCACGAGCTGGCGCAGATCGACGACCAGGCGCTGATCGCCGCCGTGGTCGGCGAGCACCGCGACCTGCTGGAACGCAGCCCGCGTCAGGCGCCGCGGGACAACCTGGCGTTGAATATTCGCCGGCTGCAAGGCGAGCAGGGCCTGGACGTGCAGGGGCTGGAAGTGCGTCAGGGCGAAATTGTCGGGCTTGCCGGGCTTAACGGGGCAGGGCGCAGCACGTTGCTCAAAGCCTTGTTTGGCGTGGGGCGCAACGACAGCGATGTTGAACTGTTTGGCCAGCCTTATCAGCCGCAAACCTCGCGCCAGGCGATCCGCCAGGGCGTCGGGTTGGTGCCGGAAAACCGCAAGACCGAAGGCCTGCTGCTGGATGCGCCGATCTACCGCAATGCCTGCCTGGTGCACACCCGGCACTTGAACTGGTTTTCCCATCGCCAGGCCAAGGACCGCGCCGGCCCGGTGCTGCAGCGCTTGCAGACCAAGCTCGACAACCTTGAGCAACCGGTACGCCAGCTCTCCGGCGGCAATCAACAGAAGGTGGTCATGGCCAAGTGGGTGATCGACGGCGCGCGCCTGTTGCTGCTGGACGAGCCCAGTCGTGGCCTGGATGTCGGCGCCAAGGCCGACCTGTATGCCCTGGCCCGCAGCCTGGCGCAGGAAGGGGCGGCGGTGCTGGTCGCCAGCAGCGAGCTGGACGAGTTGTACGTCAATTGCGACCGCATCTGGGTGATGCATGAGGGGCGCAACGCGCTGTGTTTCGACCCCTTGACTGCCAGTCGCGACCAGATCGACCAGGCCATCCTTATCGGTAGAACGAGTGTAGAACCATGACTATTGCAAGCAACCCAAGCCCGGTTTTCGATAAGCCCGTCACCCTCACCAGCCGCCGTCGCAGTGCGGTGCTGGAGTGGGTGATGCGCTACAACTTTGTGTTCATTTTCCTGTTTGCGGTGGTGGTGGCGACGTTCCTGTCGGACGACTTCCTGACCTTCGGCAACATCGCCAACCTGTTCCAGCAGGGGGCGATTGTCGGGATCATCGCCATCGGCATGACCTTCGTTATCCTTACGGCCAATATCGACCTGTCGGTGGGCAGCCTGTGTGCCTTCGGCGGCATCCTGGTGGCGGTGCTCCTGCAGCAGCAGGTCAGCGGCTGGCTGGCGGTGCCGGCCACGTTGCTGGTGGGACTGGCCATCGGCACCTTGATGGGCAGCCTCACGGTGTTTGGCAAGGTGCCGAGTTTTATCATCACCCTGGCCGGGCTGGTGTCGCTGCGCGGGGCCACCTTCCTGGCATCCGACGGTGCGCCGATTGGCGGATTGCCGGCCAGCTTCACCTCGTTCGGCTCGGCCATGATCGACATCTGGCCCAGCGCTGGCATTGCGTTTCCGGTGCTGGGGCTGATCTTTATCCTGATCACCGTCATCGCCTGGCTGGTGCTGCGCTACACGGTGTTTGGCGAGTATGTGCTGGCCACCGGCGGCAACCTGGAGGCTGCGCGGCTGTCCGGCGTGCCGGTGCGGGCGGTGACGATTGCGGTGTTCGCCATCTGCGGCGGCCTGGCAGCATTCGCCGGCTTGTTGATGACCTCACGCCTGCACGTCGGCCAACCGACCGCTGCCCAGGGCCTGGAACTGGATGCAATTGCCGCCGTGGTGCTGGGGGGCACCAGCCTGTTCGGCGGGCGCGGCAGCGTGGTAGGCACGGCGGTGGCGGTGATGCTGCTGCAGGTGTTGCGCAATATCTTCAACCTGCTGGGGCTGGGCTCGTTCTACCAGATGGCGATCACCGGGGTGATCATCGTGCTGGCGATTTTGCTCAACCGCTTGATCGACCATTACGCCGGGCGCACCTGAGGACACCGTGATGAATGCACCGCTACCCGCGCCGATCAAGGCCGTGATCTTCGACATGGACGGCCTGCTGCTCGACACCGAAGGCATCTACACCGAAGTCACCCAACTGATTGCCGACCGCTACGGCCGCACCTTTGACTGGAGCATGAAGCAGAACACCATCGGCCTGGGGGCTTATGAACTGGCCAGCTATATCGTGCAGGCCGTGGGCTTGCCGATGAGCCCCGAGACGTTCTTGCAGGAACGCACACCATTGATGAATGCGCGGTTCCCCCAGGCGGCGGCCATGGCCGGGGCCCAGGCGCTGGTGCGGCATTTGTCGGCCCACGGTGTGCCGATTGCGGTGGGTACCAGTTCGTCGCGGCACTACTTCGAACTGAAAACCACCTTGCACCGCGACTGGTTCTGCTTGTTCGATGCCATCGTCACCGCCGATGACCCTCAGGTAGGCGCTGCCAAGCCGGCGCCGGATATCTTCCTGGTGGCCGCCCAGCGACTGGGAGTGACGCCCGCTGAATGCCTGGTGTTCGAGGATTCGCCATTCGGTATCACTGCGGCCAAGGCGGCCGGCATGTACGCCGTGGCCATCCCGGACCCGGCGATGCCGCAGGAGAAGTTCCTGCATGCGGATGGAAGACTGCTGAGCCTGGAGGCGTTTGACCTCGCGCGATGGGGGTTGCCAGCCTACCGCTGACTCGACGTCCGGTAGGCTGCCTCGTCGTCAGCGGGTGTATGGTAGACCGGGCAAACACCTGGATTATCTCTGGAGAGAGAGGTGACTATGAGCACTCCCATGCTGAACAAGCTGCATCTCAACGGTTATGACATCGTGCAGGTCAACAGCGGCCCGTGGCACGTCTGTACCAAGGCTGATCGCCTGGCATCCTTCGGTTCCCGTGAACAGGCGCTGGCGTATGCCGCGGCGCTACCGGGTTACAAGGCACGGTCGAGGCCGGTCGCCAATGATGCATGAGCCCTCAACAGCCTCGGTCAATCCGGGGCTTTTTATTGGCACCCAATTGAGCAACACATGACCGGTGGCGAGGGAGCTTGCTCCCGCTGGAGTGCGAAGCGCTCCCAGGATTTTGGGGCCGCTACGCAGCCCAACGGGAGCAAGCTCCCTCGCCACACAGAGGATATTTTGGGATGATTCGCAGCTGATCAGCCCGTAGGAACCTGTCATGTCCCTGGCAACCTTATTTCTGTTCGTCATGATGAGCGCCGCGATTATCGCGATACCTGGCCCGACGGTTCTGTTGGCCCTGCAAAATGGTTCGCGCCATGGTTTGCAGGCGGCGTTCTGGGGCATGGCCGGGGCGGTGTTGGCCGACGCTTTGCTGGTGACGGCGGTGGCGTGTGGCCTGGGATTGCTGCTGGCGGCCAGCGAAGGGCTGTTTCAGGCGCTGAAATGGATCGGTTCGGCGTACCTCATCTGGATCGGCTGGCAGATGTTGCGATCACCCCAGGCGGCGTTGCCATCGGTAGACGAGGGTGAGGACGGCGGCACCCGCTCGGCGAGTATTTTCACCCGCAGTTTCCTGGTGGCGATTTCCAACCCCAAGGCATTGTTGTTCATGTCGGCATTCCTGCCGCAATTCGTCGACAGCACCCAGGCGCAACTGCCGCAGTACGCGTGCCTGTTGCTGGCGCTGTGCGTGCTCAATGTCAGCATCATGATGTTCTACGCGTTATGCGGGGCACGCTTGCTCAGTCGCCTGCGGCCCGCACATTTGCAGCATTTCAACCGTGGGGCGGGTGGGTTGTTGATGACGATGGGCGTGCTGTTGGCCGCTTACCGTCGTGCCCCGGCTGCGTAACTTAAACGAATGGCTGGCCGTGGAACCCGCGTGGCAGGCGCTGACGGCCTGGCAGGTCGCTCAGGCGCTGGGTCCAGGCGCTGCGCCAGTCACCGGCGGCATGGGCGGTTTTGGACTTGCGCGCGGCACGCCGAGCGGCGTTGCGTTGGGTGCGGCGGGCTTCCTTGAAGACTTCGGTGTTACGGCAGGTACGGCACTTGACCCGATTCAGCTCGGTGCTGGAAGGGAGGTTGTTGCCGTGATGACCGCAGGCAAGATGCCCGGCGACCTTGAAGTGAATGACCATGTAAGCGTCTCCTTCTTGGGGGATGCGTCGCATCGGTAATCTGCTGATGCGCGCGGGCAGGGCGGGGCAGCCATTGGCTGATGTTCACCGCTCTGTCTTTTATGACAGTTCGCTGCTCCATGCGTTCGGTAATGCAAGCTGGCACTGCTGTTCGCGACGCACCCGCTCGTTTATCCTCCGGTCACACACACAATGTGACTGGAGTGGAAGATGAGCAATCAAGAGTCCCAGGAAGGCGGCTGCCGTTGTGACCGGGTGCGTTTTACCGTGACCGAAAAACCATTGATCACCATGGCGTGCCACTGCACCGGGTGCCAGAAGATGTCATCCAGCGCGTTCTCGCTGAGCGCGCTGATCCCCAGCCACGGATTCACCATCACCCAGGGCAACCCGGTGATCGGCGGGTTGCATGGCGTAGACCGCCACTACTGCTGCCCCCACTGCATGAGTTGGATGTTTTCCCGCCCCAATGGCGTGGAAGATCTGATCAACCTGCGCCCCACCATGCTGGATGACGCCAGCGGTTATGTGCCATTCATAGAAACCTGGACCAGTGAAAAGCTGCCGTGGGCGACAACCCCGGCGCAGCACAGCTTTGCGCAGCTCCCGGAGAGGGAGAATTTCCCCGCGCTGATACAGGCGTACGCCGAGTACAGCGGCGGTTGAACTAGTCCATCAGTGCCAGCAGGTCGGTGTCGCCCACGTCGCGCCCGGCCTGGGTCAGCAGCGTTGTCACCTGGCCCCGGTGGTGGGTCTGGTGATTGAAGAAGTGCACGAGCAGTGCATGAAAATTCTTGTTCATGGGCGTGCCCGCCATGTTGTGGTACTGCAGGGGCTGATCCAGGTCCGACTCACTGATCGACTGCACCCAGTCGATGATGAGCTGGTCGAGCCAGGCGCGGTGGGCCGACAGTTCACGGATATCGGCGAAGGCCAGTTGATTCAGGCGTGGCGGCAACCCCAACGCGTCTAACGGTACCAGCGCGGCAAAGCCTGCCGGATGCTCGGCGAAACGCTTGAGCCAGACGCGATCACCCAGGGCGAGGTGGTTCAGCGTGCCAAGGATCGATCCGAAGAACGCGCCACGGTCGGCAATCAAGTCTTCGTCGCTCAGGCCGTGGGCCGCTTCATACACCTTGCGGTTCATCCACTGGTTATAGGTCGCCATCAAGGCAATCTGCTCGGTACGGGTCACGTGAGGTTCCTCGATGGGGGGCGCGTCGCCATGATAATGCGAGCCTGCCGGGCGGTCATGGTGTTCTCGCGCAGCGCAGCTATTGTTGTTGATCTGGAACTCTGCGCCCTGGGAGGGTGACACCATGAATACCGGCGATCTACTGGAACAATTGTTGCGGGCGGGCCAGGCCTCGTCCAGCCAGCAGGGCGGCGCTGCACCCGGGTCTCAGGGCGGGCTCGGTGGTTTGGGCGGCTTGCTTGGCGGTTTGCTGGGCGGCAGCGCTGCTTCGGCTTCCGGCGGTGGCGGCCTTGGTGGCTTGCTCGGTGGCCTGGGCGGCATGCTCGGCGGAACCCGTGCGGCGCCTCAGGGGCGCACCGGCGGCACCAACTACGCGGCGCTGGCGTCGTTGGGGATGATGGCGTTCCAGGCGTATCAGGCCTGGCAGCGGCAACAGGCGTCGGCGCCGCAGCAGGCGTTGCAGACGGTTGACCAGTTGTCTGGCGCGCAGGTCGAAGAACACAGCCACGCCGTGCTGCGTGCATTGATCGCGGCAGCCAAGGCGGATGGCGAGATTGATGAGCGGGAGCAACAGATGATCTCGGCCGAGATCGGCAAGCACACCGATGATCCGCAATTGCAGGCGTGGCTGGATGCCGAGGTGGCCAAGCCGCTGAATGCGGCGGATTTTGCCGAGTTTGCCGGCGATCCGGCGGTGGCGTCGGAGGTGTACCTGGTCAGTGTGCTGCTGGTGGATGACCAGCGGGACGCGGAGCGCAATTATCTGGATGAGCTGGCGGCGCAGTTGAAGATTGATCCTGCGTTGCAGGTGCATCTGGAACAGCAGGCCAAGGGGCAGGTTTAAATCGCTATTACGGTCATACCAAACCGGTGGCGAGGGAGCTTGCTGTGGCGAGGGAGCTTGCTCCCGCTGGGCTGCGTAGCGGCCCCGGAATCTTTGGGAGCGCTTCGCACTCCAGCGGGAGCAAGCTCCCTCGCCACTGGGATCATCGTCTGCGGGTTAGAACCGCAGTGTGGCCCCCGTCGTGAGCCATTGATGCTGATCCCCGATCAAACTGCGTCCTACCACCAGGTCCACGTCCAAATTCTTGCCGATATGCACCCTCGGCCCGGCTTGCCAGGCCTGGTCACCGCCTTGTTGGCCGTA
This sequence comes from Pseudomonas sp. W2I6, assembly GCF_030815935.1. Classification (NCBI taxonomy): domain Bacteria; kingdom Pseudomonadati; phylum Pseudomonadota; class Gammaproteobacteria; order Pseudomonadales; family Pseudomonadaceae; genus Pseudomonas; species Pseudomonas sp. W2I6. Next base: position 2,237,868 of record NZ_JAUSXJ010000001.1, read on the forward strand.
GCGTTCGGCGATCAGTGTCAGTGAGTCCATCAGGCTGTATTCAAACCCGGTGCCCCAGGTCGGCCGATGGGTCTGGTCGCCGTCGTTATAGGCATGGCTCCAGCCGGCGTTGAAGTTAAGCCGCAGGGCCTCCATGGGCTGCCAGGTAAACGGCACATTCAAGTCCGCGCCATCAAACGAGTGCTGGCGGTTCAGCGCGTAATGCACGCCGGCAGACGCGGCCAGTTCCAGGCCCAGGTCTTCCCGGGCCCACAACTGCGCCTTGAGCTGCGGATTCACTTGGGTTTCGCCGTCGCCATCATGGTTGGCCCGGGACACGGCGGCAGTCCACTGCAACCAAGGAATGGCAGCGGAGGTGCAGGCCGGCACCAGGGTTTCACTGTGGGTTGAGCCCGCGTGCCGGTTGGCGGTGAACCAGGCGTCGACATTGCATTCGCCCGGGGCGTTGATTGCGCCGTCGTCGACCACGTAGGAGCCGCCTGCCGCATGGGCATTCGACATCAGGCTGAGCACCAGCATGATGCCCGCGGTCACGCCGACGAAAATCAGGTTGCGCCGCACTGCCCGAAGCTTGGAGGCGGGCAGGGGATGGAAGGTAACGTGGGTGGTGCGGTTGCGGTATTTGGCGAAACCGTCAGGGGTGTGTTTCTTGTACATGGTGAACCTCGATCAACACCCGGTGGCGCGCCCCGACCGGACTTGGCAGGGACGCGCCGTGTTTCAAATAGAAAAAAGTGTGCAACGGGGTACCGCTACAACGGGGTTCTTCGTTCATGCCTGGATACTCCAATAAGGGTTGATTCAGCTGTCTACAGTCAGCACATGGATGCCACTGGCCCTGGCCTGGCTCACCAGTTCCGAGGTGTCGTCGCCACCGGGCAGCGCGATGATCACGTCGGGCCGGCTGTCGGTGAGCATGAACTGGTTGCGATGGCGTTCGGCCTGCTTGCCATGGCGTTGCCAGTTGGGTGGGTAACGCACCACATCCACTCCGGTTTCCCGGGCCCAGTCTTCCACGTCGCTGCCCAGGAACTGGCTGCCACCGTGGATCAACACCTGCACCGGGCGCAGGCGGTGGTAGGCGTCCAGCACCTGGCGGGACATTTTTGTATCGGCGTAATGACGACCTGCACAGATCAAGACGCGCATGATGATGTTTCCTTGTAGTGCGTATTGCCATTTATCGACGCGGGCGCAGCAAGCGGATGCAGGTACTGTTCAAGGTGCTGGAAAAACCCAGCATGAAGCGCATTTCCACGGCGCTGAGCACGTTGCGCGCGTACAGCCGTACGCCCAGCACCATCACCGCCTTGGCCGCCTGGGCGAGGCCGAACACCAGCAGCGCGCGAGCAGCGTTGTCGAGGTAGCTCATAAGTGTGTTCATTGTCTGTCTCCGCGTGCACTGGCTATCTACCGATAGCCAGCGCTTTCAGGGGCGGTTGATCAGTACCACTGCTTGAAGCGGCGGATGTAGAGGGTTTTCATCAGTTGTGCCACGCAGCAGTAGGCGACCAGGGTGCCCACCAGCCATGGGAAGTACGCCAGTGGCAGCGGCTCCAGGCCAACCATCGCGCCCAGCGGCGAGAACGGTACGTAGATGCCCAGCCCGATCACGATGCAGGTCATCATCATCACCGGCCATGCGGCGTTGCTCTGGAAGAACGGGATCTTGCGGGTGCGCAGCATGTGCACCACCAGGGTTTGCGAGAGCAGCCCCTCGATGAACCAGCCAGACTGGAACAGGGTCTGCATTTCCACGCTGTTGGCCGAGAACACGTACCACATCAGGGCAAAGGTGGTCATGTCGAAGATCGACGAGGTCGGCCCGATCCAGATCATGAAGCGGCCAATGTTTTTCGCGTCCCACTTGCGTGGCTTGGCCAGGTATTCCTTGTCCATCTTGTCCCACGGCAAGGCCAGCTGGGAGATGTCGTACATCAGGTTTTGCAGCAGCAGGTGGATCGACAGCATCGGCAGGAACGGGATGAACGCACTGGCCACCAGCACCGAGAACACGTTGCCGAAGTTGGAACTGGCGGTCATGTTCAGGTACTTCATGATATTGCCGAAGGTTTCGCGACCTTTCAGCACGCCTTCTTCCAGCACCATCAGGCTCTTTTCCAGCAGGATGATGTCGGCGGATTCCTTGGCAATGTCCGTCGCGCTGTCCACCGAGATGCCCACGTCGGCATCCCGCAAGGCCGGAGCGTCGTTGATGCCGTCGCCGAGGAAGCCCACGGTGTGGCCGTTGGACTGCAAGGTCTTGAGCACCCGCGACTTCTGCAGCGGCGTCAGCTTGGCGAACACCGTGCGCTCCTCGACCCGCAGCTTGAGGGTGGCGTCGTCCATCGCTTCGATTTCCGTCCCCAGCAACGGTACGCCTGGCTCCAGGCCGACCTGGCGGCAGATCTTGCTGGTGACGATGGCGTTGTCGCCGGTGAGCACTTTGACCGCCACGCCAATTTCGCGCAGGGCAGCGATCGCCGGGCCAGCGGTTTCCTTTGGTGGATCAAGGAAGGTCAGGAAACCACGGATCACCAGGTTGCGCTCATCGGCCGTGGTGTACTGCTTGCGGGCGAGTGCCTGGGGAATGTTGCGGGTGGCCAGCACCAGCACGCGGAAGCCGTCTTCGTTGTAGTCCTGGGCAATCGCCAGCAACTCGTTGCGACGCCGATCATCCAGCTCGACGGCCACGTCGCCTTCCATCACGTGGGTGGAAATGCTCAGCATCTCCTCGACCGCACCCTTGCACACCAGCAGGTGATCGTTTTGCGCGTCCTTGACCACGATCGACAGGCGACGGCGAATAAAGTCGAACGGCAACTCATCCACCTTGCTATAGGCAAACGGCACCTGGAACTTCGGATTCTGCTCGGAGAACTGTACGACCGCCTGGTCCATCAGGTTCTTCATGCCGCTCTGGTGATGGCTGTTGAGCCAGGCGAGGGTCAGCACTGAATCATCACGGTTGCCAAAGGCGTTGACGTGGTGCTCGAGGATGATCTTGTCCTGGGTCAGGGTGCCGGTCTTGTCGGTGCACAGCACGTCCATCGAACCGAAGTTCTGGATCGCGTTGAGGCGCTTGACCACCACCTTGCGCTTGGCCATGGCGGTTGCACCCTTGGCCAGGTTGGCGCTGACGATCATCGGCAGCATTTCCGGGGTGAGGCCTACCGCCACTGCCAGGGCGAACAGCAACGCGTCGCTCCAGTCACCCTTGGAGAAGCCGTTGAGGAAGAACACGATCGGCGTCATTACCAGCATGAAGCGGATCAACAGCCAGCTGACGCTGTTCACCCCGCGGTCAAATGCGGTTTGCACCCGGGAGCCGACAATCGCCTTGGCCAACGAGCCAAAGTAGGTGCGCGGGCCGGTGGCAACCACCACGGCTTTCGCCCGGCCGCTGACCACGTTGGTGCCCATGAAACAGATGTTCGGCAGGTCCAGCAGGTTGCCCTGGTCGGCCGCCGTGGACGTGGCGGATTTTTGCGTCACATCCCCGAGGGTGTCGTACTTCTCTACCGGCAAGGCTTCGCCGGTCAGCACGGCCTGGCTGATGAACAGGTCACGGGACTCGATCAGGCGGATGTCGGCCGGGATCATATCGCCGGCAGACAGTTGCACGATGTCGCCGGCCACCAGGTCGCGCATCGGCACTTCCCGCAGGGTCGGCTTGGAGCCCACTTGCTCGCGACGCAACACCGTGGCGGTGGTGCGCACCATGGCCTTCAAGGCCTCGGCGGACTTGGCCGAACGATGCTCCTGCCAGAAGCGCAGCAGGCTGCTGAGCATAACCATGGTCATGATAATGATGACCTTGGTCAGGTCGGCTTCTTCACCGGCCTGCAGGGGCAGCCAGTAGTCAGTGAAGAAACTGATGGCGCCGAGGGTCAGCAGCACATAGATGAACGGGTTGTTCAGGGCCTGGAGGAATTGCACGATGGCGTGAGGCGGCTTGTCGTGGGCCACCTCGTTGTAGCCTTCACGTTGCAGGCGAGCAGAGGCATCCAGTTCGGTCAGGCCATCCTTGGTTGCCCGGACATTGGCGAGGGTTGCCGAGAGGCCGTTCTGGGCTTCGCGGGCGGCACGCATCGACAGCTTGGTGTCGGTATCCGTGCCGTTTTTCTTGTGCAGTTTCGGGTTTTTTACTGCGCTCATTGTGTGTACTCCTGTCGCCAATTTTTCGACAAAACATACCCGGTACTTACCTGATGACAGGCGAGCGAAAGCATGCCGAGTCGCTGACTTCGCGATCGGTTTAAATAAAGTGTTGGGTAACTTTCTACAGACCCGCTAACAGCGCGTTAGTTAACTAACGCGCAGCGGGCTACTACTGGCTTCGTCCATAGAGAACTCCAGCTAATCAAGTAACGGATAATCAGGAAGTTGCTGTTTCCAGCTGGCTTATGCCGCGCGAGCGTCCACGTAGAGGCTCAGCATCAGGCTCGCTTGCGCGACCAGGCTGGAAACGTCCCGTCTCTGTGGGTCTTGAGGGTCGGCGTGATCCCATTGCTGGACCAGGTGGCCGGTGGTGGGGCAGATACGCCAGTGTGCCCGGGGAGTCGGGCACACGCGGGGGGATGAGGTCACAAAGGTGCTGCGGGTAGGGGAAAAGCCTACGGGCTCGCGGCACAATTTGGCACGCAGGGCGTTAGCCAGCGTACGCAGATCAGGTAAAACAATCAGTTGAAAGGTCATAACACACCTCGGGACCGGACTGGCATCCGGTGAGGCAGTTACGTTGGAGCGTCAGGCTCTAGCGCAGCTTACTCGGCCGGAAAGGCGAGTCCCGTCATTTTTTCTGGGTTTGGCGCCCGATTCGCCGCATTCACGGTGATCGGACAACGACTAGATACTGTGTCCATTGGCTTCTTTTGTGAGGTTGAAAAATGGCCCTGAGTTGCAGGCACGGGGAATTTACTCAGGCAGTTGCCGGATGTCAACGGTTAATGACTTAATTTGTTACTGGTTCAGAGTTTGTTCAGATAGAAGGTTGGGGGAAGTTGCAATATCAAGTGTGCTTATTGATAAGTGGCCGGTGTGTGGAAGGTAGGTGAAGTAACAATAGCCGGATAACTTATGCGGGGTTCCGAAGCCTGCGTTCGGCCAGCGTGGTTTAACGGGGCGCCCAAGATCAACAGCAAGAGCACAGCGGCCTGAAAGCCGGCTTGAGTGTTGTAGAGCAAAAGCCAAATCAAAAGCTAAAGCGGGCACGGTTCAAATGTGGGAGCGGGCTTGCTCGCGAAGGTCGTTAACGATGACGTGGGTATTCTGGATGAACGCGGCGCTCTCAGGTTTTTCGCGAGCAAGCCCGCTCCCACAGAAAAGCAGATCTGTTTTCGCTCTGGTCTTTGCTTTTGCTTTTAACACTCAGGTCGGCTTTCAGGCCGCCGTGCTCTTGCTTTTGATCTTGATCTGACTGCCCCAATAAGCCCGAGGCCGAACGCAGGTATTGCGGAGCCCTTTGCCTACTTTGGGCTGGGCCGGCATTCCGGCTTTTCCAAAGTGAGCCGCTGTAAGAGCGGAACCATAGGCCGCCGTTACCCAAATAACGGATATGCCCCCTCAAATCCCCCGCAACGCCAAAATCGCCAAATACAGCAGCACCACCCCACAAGCCCCATAGCTAACCCTCTGCCACATGGGCGAAGCATTCCGCCGCAGCAAGTTGACCAACCCCGCAATCAAAAAGCACGACAACACCGAAGCCAGCATAAACCCCGCAAAAAACATCAACGTCTGCCCATGGCTAGGCGCCGCCCCGACTATCCCCGATAACGCACTCCCCAGCGCCCCCCAATAGACAATGTTCTTCGGATTCGCCAGGGAAATCGCCGCCCCCACCACCAGCGCATTCTGCCCGGACCTGGCCGGCGCACGCCCGGCCTCTGGCAAGCGCCAGGCATCCATCAGGCTGCGAATCCCGAGCCAGGCCAGATACAGCCCACAAACGGCCGTCAGCGGCACCCGCACCGACTCATGCTGGATCAACAACGCCATGCCCGTAAGCCCGATCACCGCCCACACTGCATCGCCCACCAGCGAACCGATCTGCACCAACAACGCAGGGGCAAACCCCTGCAACAGCCCACGGCGCAGCGTCTCCGCCAGCACCGCCCCCGGCGACAGGCAAAACACAAACCCAAACACCAGCGCCGAAAAAAAGATCGTCAACATGCCTGCCTTCCTTCAAGTGATGGCCGGCATTTTAGGGAAGGGTGTGTAAGTCGTCTTGAACCAGATTGCGCTTTTCAGCCCTTGAGCACGCGTTGATAGCGCCCCGGTGTGATCCCGTAGGCCGCCCGGAAATGCCGATTCAGATGGCTCTGGTCAGCAAACCCCAAGGCATGGGCAACCTGCGACGCCGCAACGCCTGAGCGCAACAGCCCCTTGGCGCGCCGGGTACGCAGTTGCATCGCCCACTGGCGTGGACTCAGCCCGGTTTCTTTCTGAAAAGCCCGCAGCAGATGGAATTTCGACAGGCCCAACTCGTCACCAAGGGTCTCGAGTGCCACCGCCTGGTGCAAGTTTTCAGCCAGCAATTCCTGGGCCTTGATCACCAACCCGCGTCCCACCGCAGTGCTGCCCGGCAAGCGGACGCCGCTGCAACCGACGACTTCGCCGAGCAGCACCACCAGGGCTTCCTCACTCAGCTCACGGGCCAGCGGATCGACACTCAACGCGCCTTCAATCGCCCCGGCGAGTTTCATCGCCAACGCCGGCTGGAAGCACAGCGAACGGTCGAACTCCAGGTGCGCCAGACCCAGATCAGCCGCCAATTGCTCGGCAGTCGCATACAAGCTGACAAACCGCCACGGCTGCCCTTCGGCCGCGCCTCCGCCTTGAATCTGCCCCGGGTTGTAGAGGGTGATGCTGCCGGGGCCGGCCTCGAAGGTGCGACGATCCAGCCACACCTGTTCCTCGCCGAGCAGGTTGACGCCGATCACGCATTCATCATGGCTGTGGCGGGCAAATGTCAGGCCGGTGCAGGCGGTGCTGCTGACTTCGTAGTTGCCCAGCCAGGCGTGCTGCATGGAACTCATTGAGGGGGCTCGCTGTGACCGTTGCCCGCGAGCATACGCCGGAAAAGGGCTTCAGATCGACTACTCGCCCGGCTCTTCGGTTACGGCGTGGCGATGCGATCAAGCTCGGCCTTGATTTCGATGGGACTGAGGCTGGCGAACGGAATCTCGAAAAAAGCCCGGCAGCGTCGTTCAATGATTTTCAGGGTGGCGCGGAACGCGGCGTCGACTTGGGCTTCATCGCCTTGAACATCCGACGGATCCTCCAATCCCCAATGCGCCTTGAGCGCCGGGCCGAAATACACCGGGCAAGCTTCTCCAGCAGCCTTGTCGCACACGGTGACGACGATGTCTGGCGGGCTGCCTTCAAAGGCGTCGTTGCCCTTGCTGTACAAGCCTTCCGTGCTGATGCCGGCGGCTTTCAGCGTGGTCAGGCTGCGTGGCAGCACCTGGCCCTTGGGGAAGCTCCCGGAGCTGATGGCCTGGAAACCGTCCGGCGCCAGATGGTTGAACAAGGCTTCCGAGAGAATGCTGCGGCAGCTGTTGGCGGTGCACATGAACAGGACTTTCATCAAGCGAACTCCGTCAGAAACTCAGGCGCAAGGCCAGGGCGGCGAGGGTGATCAACAGTACCGGCAGGGTCAGCACGATCCCGACCTTGAAGTAGTAACCCCAGGTGATGGTGATGCCTTTGCGTGCCAGGATGTGCAGCCAGAGCAAGGTCGCCAGGCTGCCGATAGGGGTGATTTTGGGGCCGAGGTCGCTGCCGATCACGTTGGCGTAGATCATCGCGTCCTTGACCACGCCCACGGCGTGGCTGGCCTCGATGGAGAGCGCGCCGATCAGCACGGTTGGCAGGTTGTTCATCGCCGAAGACAGCAGCGCGGTGAGTACACCGGTGCCCAAGGCCGCGCCCCATACGCCATAGCTTGCGAAGGTGTCGAGCCAGGTCGCGAGGTAGTCGGTCAGCCCGGCGTTACGCAGGCCGTAGACCACCAGGTACATGCCCAGGGAGAAAATCACGATCTGCCAGGGCGCTTCCTTCAGCACCTTGCGGGTGGAGATTTTGTGGCCCTTGGCGGCGATCACCAGCAGTAATATGGCGCAGGCGGCAGAAATTGCGCTGATGGGAATGCCCAGCGGTTCCAGGGCAAAGCAGCCCACCAGCAGGATGCCCAGCACCCACCAGCCGGCGCGGAAGGTGGCGCGGTCGTGGATCGCACTGGCAGGGTCGTCGAGGTCGGCCGGGTCGTAGGTTTGCGGAATGTCCCGGCGGAAAAACCATAGCAATACGGCGAGGGTCGCGGCGACGCTCACCAGGTTCACCGGCACCATCACTGCGGCGTATTCGTTGAAGCCGATCTTGAAGTAGTCGGCGGAGACGATGTTCACCAGGTTGGAGACTACCAGCGGCAGGCTCGCGGTGTCGGCGATAAACCCGGCGCCCATGACGAACGCCAGGGTGGCCGCCGGGGAAAAGCGCAACGCCAACAGCATCGACATCACGATGGGCGTGAGGATCAGCGCCGCGCCGTCGTTGGCGAACAAAGCCGATACCAGCGCGCCCAGCAGCACCATGTACGCGAACAGTCGCCGACCGCGCCCACGGCCCCAGCGCGCCACATGCAAGGCAGCCCAGGCAAAGAAGCCCGCCTCATCCAGCAGCAGGCTGATGACGATCAGCGCGACAAAGGTCCCGGTGGCGTTCCAGATGATGTGCCACACCACCGGGATGTCGGCCAGGCTGATAACCCCACAGGCCAGGGCCAGGATCGCACCCATCGTGGCGCTCCAGCCCACGCCCAGGCCCTTGGGCTGCCAGATGACCAAAATGATGGTGAACAGAAAGATAGCAACGGCTACAAGCATGAAAAGCTCTCCGCAGGATCAGCAGCAGGCGCTGGCCCGTTGTGGTCGGTCACCCATGGTTTCCAGACGCTGGGCGTCTGTTTTTAACCAGGCTTGGTTGGCTTGCAGGGTGGTGTCGAGCACTGCCGTCACCCACTCCGGCAAGGCCGGGTTGAGGCGGTAATAAATCCACTGGCCCTGGCGACGGTCCAGCAGCAACCCGCAACTGCGCAGTTGCGCCAGGTGGCGGGAGATTTTCGGCTGGCTGTCGTCCAGAGCATGGATCAATTCGCACACGCAAAGTTCGCCTTCACGCAGGATCAACAACGTCAGCCTGGCGCGGGTGGCGTCGGCCAGGCATTTGAAGACGTTGGGCGGGGAGAAAAGATCTGACATGGTCAGTGCCTTGATACATATGGAAATACGAATATACGGATTTCCATATATATTAGTCAAACCTTGTTTCGATTGACCTGCGTCAAGTGCCCGACAATCGATGACAAGTGGTTGAAATTAAACTGAAACACAAATGTCCTAAAGTGCCTGCCCATTGGTGATGAAGGAAGAAAACGTGTGACCCGTGCCACTCGCAACCTGCGCAAGACCCTGGATTCCGTCGCGGACAATAACGAAACCGCGGCGTTTGACCTGATGCGCGCCGTCGAAAAGCTCAGCGATGAAGTGCTGCGCCAGCGCCTGCTCAATACCATCCACCGGCTCAACCAGGACGCCCACGAACTGCGCGAAGCCCGGGACGCGGTGGAGCGGGTGTCGGTCAAACTGGCTTGAGCACGATCGTTCAAGACAATCCCTGATACCGCTGGCATGCTTGTCGACTGACTGTCGATGAGCTTGTTGTGTATGCCTAACGCTCTGCCTCTGAATGCCTTTTCCCGTGGCGCGATTGCGATCATTCCATTGTCCCTGGCGTGTGCGCCGTGGGGATTGCTGGCCGGTTCGACTGCAATTGATGCCCAATTCACGCCGCTGGAAGCCCAGGGGCTGTCGACCATCGTGTTTGCCGGTGCCGCACAATTGGTGGCCATCGGTATGGTCAAGAGCGGCGCCAGCCTGATTTCGATCCTGCTGACCACCTTGCTGCTGACCTCCCAGCATTTGATCTACGGCATGCACATGCGTCCCACGCTGTCGCCGCTCAAACCACGGTGGCGCATGAGCCTGGGCTTTTTGCTGACCGACGAATTCTTCGCCTTGGTCAGCCAGTACGACCGCCAGACCTTCAATCGCTGGTACGCCCTGGGCGTCGGCCTGACGTTCTATATCATCTGGAACGTCTTTACCTTCGCCGGCATCGTGCTCGGCAAAAGCATTCCCGGGCTGGATCAACTGGGCCTGGAATTCTCGATCGCAGCGACCTTTATCGCCCTGATCACCCCGGTAGTGCGCGACGTGCCGACCATCGTCTGCGTAGCCGTGTCGTTGCTGTGCTCGGTTTGGCTGAGCTACCTGCACTGGGAATCGGCGGTGGTGGTGTCCGGTGTGTTGGGGATGAGCGCAGGGTATGCCTGCAAGCGGCTGGGAGTAGGGCAACAATGATCTTCGTGATGATTTTTGGCATGGGTTTGATCGTGTTTCTCAACCGCTACCTGTTTCTCGAGCCGCGCCTGCCGGTGCGCCTCAATCGCGGGGCGCGGGAGTTTCTCGGGTTTGCCGTACCGGGGATGCTCACCGCCATCTGCGGTCCGATCATTTTCCTGGCTGATCACAAGCTCAACCTGAGTGTGGGCAACCCCTACCTGCTGGCCGGAATCAGCGCCGTGGCGTTGATGTTCTGGACCCGCAGCGTACTGATCACCGTGTTGCTGAGCATGGCGCTGTTCTATCTGTTCCGCTGGCTGCTCTGACCAGCAAACTCCTGCTACGGGGGGGAGCAAAACCAAGGCAAAAAAAAGCCTGCGGGAGGGCAGGCTGGAAGGGAGACTTCTTAAAAATGAGCCTGCCGACTATAGGCGGCGAGGTCTTCCTTCACAGTGAAACAAAGTTCATGAATCTGTCAGCTATTCGATAACCGGGGCGGCGGCTTTCTTGTTGGCTTTCGCCTCGGCCGCCAGGCATTCCAGGGCAAACTGCTCGGTGTAGGTCATCTGGATCGGGGTGCTTTCGCCCTTCACGGTGCGCTCGCCGTCAAGGATGTAGCGGATGCGCTTGTCGGTCACGCCGATGCGTTTGGCGATCCACGAAGGCGTCTGGCCGATGCGGCTGATCAGCTTGTCGGCGTAGTCGGTGGAGGGGTTGTAGCGCTCGGCATTGGGTGTCATGGGGTTTCCGGGTAAAAGCGGGTTCGTAAGTAGGCGGCAGGGTGACGCAATAATCCTTCGGTGTCGCCTGCTAATGGTACAGTCGCGTTTTTTCCAAGGAAGCTTCGGTATGCGGATGGTGGTAATTGGCGCTTTGGTCCTGGCATCGCTGGCCGGTTGCGCGGGCTCGAAGATGAAAGAGGCGCGTACCGGCGCGCCCTACAAAACCCTGGCCTCGGACAAGGCTCCGCTGGTGGTTGCCCAGTGTATCCAGTTCGGCTGGCAGGATGAAGCGGTGTTCGGGGTGGATGCCGGTGGTTTCATGGAGCCTGCACAGGCTGGTGGCTTCACCATCTACACCACGGCAGGTGACTATTTTGTCGACGTGCGCAGTGCCGGCGCCGGCGCCTCCGTCAACTATTACGCGGCCCAGGATGACTATCCGGCCAAACGCCGCCTGGCGGCACTGGCGACCTGCCTGTAATCCATTCCGTTAGAAAAGTTCAGAAATGCCCTGCGGACAGTCCCGCAGGCATTGTTTTAGTATTTTCCCGCTCACCCGGCGTGACGGCTCTTTACCGGTACAGGGATGTCGAGGCCGGAGCGTCGGGAGGGCAACTGTTTTCTAGCGGGGCATGTACCCCAGGTGCCAGCGCCGCGGAATCTTCAGCGACACCAGCCCCAACAGCGCCGACAGCACCCCGCTGACCAGCAGCGCACGAATCCCCATGTGGTGCTCCAGCAACGCACCGATCACCGCACCCACAAACATCCCGGCCCACGGGATCAGTTGCACGCGCCAGCCGTTGCGGCGTTCACCGAGCATCCAGCGGCCCAGTCCGCGACCAAAGCGTGACAGCGCCCCGGTGACATAGGTAAGCCCCACGGGCAACCCGTTCACTTCTTCGACGGCGGCATTCAACATGCCCATGGCGATGATCGCTGCCAGCAACGCCGGCAATTGATCGGCAAACGGCCAGGCCGCAGCCCCGCACAGCAGGGTGGCGATGCACAGCAACAAGGGCAGGGCGTGGCGCCGGCTGACGCGGCTGACCATCACGCCCAGCGCATTCCCGGCGATAAACGTCGCCACCAGCAACGTCAGGCGCCCGGTAAGGCCCAGGTCGCCTTCGCTGATCGCCACGGCGAGGCGCGTGGTGTTGCCGCTCATGAACGACACAAAATCCCCGCTGGCCATGAAACCAATCGCATCGGTCATGCCCGCCAGCACGGAAAGGCTGGCCACCAGCAGCAACCCGACACGCCCGCGCCATTTGTGGCGATGCAGCAAGGCGGCGTTGGTGTAGGGCTTCAGGGATGAAGGCAGCATGGGGCCGGGTTCCTCGGTGAGATTATCCGGCCACTACCGTAGGGCGCTTCGTGCTCCGCTGCAATGACTTGGCGCACTTACAGGCGTTCGGCCAGTTGCTCCAGAAACATCGCCAGCCCGACTTCCTCGGCCTTCAAGCCTTTGCGCACTCGGGGCTTGGGCAGTTTCGCCAGTTCGCCCAGGCTGAAATGCTCCAGCACCGCCGGGTGGATGTAGCACTTGCGGCACACCGCCGGGGTGTTGCCCAGTTGCTTGGCAACGTTCTTGACCATCTCCACCACATGTTTCTTGGCGTCGGATTCCGGCTGCCACTCAAGCTCGCGCAGCACTGCCAGCGCCAGGGCGCTGCCGGCCCAGGTGCGGTAGTCCTTGGCGGTAAAATCCGCGCCGGTCAGGGTGTGCAGGTAGGCATTCACATCAGTGGAACTGACGGTATGGCGCTCGCCGTTCTCGTCCAGGTACTGGAACAGGTTCTGCCCCGGCAACTCCAGGCAACGCTTGATCACCGTGGCCAGGCGCCGGTCCTTGACGCTGATCTGGTGCTCGATGCCGCTCTTGCCGCGAAACTGGAACAGGATCTCACTGCCCTTGATGTCCACATGGCGGGTGCGCAGGGTGGTCAGGCCGTAGGAGCGGTTGTCGCGGGCATATTGGGTATTGCCGACGCGGATCAGGGTGGCGTCGAGCAGCAGCACCACCGTGGCCAGGACCTTTTCCCGATTGAACCCGGGCGCCTCGATCTGTGCTTCCAACTGTTTGCGCAACTTGGGCAGCGCGCTGCCGAACTGTTGCAGCCGGGAATACTTGTCGGTGTCGCGCACCTCGCGCCAGCGCGGGTGGTAGCGGTACTGCTTGCGCCCCCGGGCATCCCGCCCGGTGGCCTGCAGATGGCCGCGCGGGTCGGCGCAGATCCACACATCGGTATAGGCTGGCGGCACTGCCAGTGCGTTGATGCGTTTGATTTCGTCGGCATCGGTTATGCGTGTGCCGTCGGCCTTGAAGTATTGGAATTTGCCCCGCAGCTTTTTGCGGGAGATCCCGGGCTGGGTATCGTCGACGTAATGCAGGTCGCGGGGCAGGTCGGCAAGCAACGCAGGATCGGGCATGGCGCAAATTCCTTGGCAGGTATTTCTGATTGACCGCAGGGTTTTGCGGTCGTGCCAACAAGTTTGCTCCCCCGTAGCAGCTGTCGGGCAGTCAGGCCAGTACCGCCACCGCCTTGATTTGCGCCCACAGCGTCTGGCCGGGATGCAGCTGCAACTGGTCCCGCGAGTAACGGGTGATGCGCGCCAGCAGCGGCGTGCCGGCGGCGTCCAGGCTCACCAGCACGTGGGCTGCGTTGTCCGCCGGGATTTCCTGGGTCACCGTCACCGGCAGGCGATTGAGGATGCTGCTGTGTTCCTCGGCCTGCAGGCTCAAGCTGACGTCCCGCGCCTGGATCTTGAAACGCAACTGTTTGCCCAGCGCCAATGGTGCATGGGCCACGCGCATCTGCAATTGGCTCGCGGGCAATTGCAGGGTGAGCAACTGGTAATGCTCGTCGTAGGCGCAGACCGTTCCGTTGATCACCACGCCGGCGTCGTCGCCCAGGGCCATGGGCAGGTCCAGCCGGGCCAGGGTTTCGCCAATGGGGCCGCTGGCCAGGGCCTTGCCGTCGCTGAGCAACACGATGTGATCGGCCAGGCGCGCCACTTCGTCCTGGGCATGGCTGACGTACAGCACCGGAATCTCCAGTTCGTCATGCAGGCGTTCGAGATACGGCAGGATTTCGCTTTTGCGTTTGCTGTCCAGCGCGGCCAACGGTTCATCCATCAGCAACAGGCTCGGGCTGGTGAGCAGGGCGCGGGCGATGCCGATGCGCTGGCGCTCACCGCCGGAAAGGTGCTGCGGATGGCGTTCCAGCAGGTGGCCGATGCCCAATAGTTCGGTGGCGTGGCTCATCTCCACCCGGCGTTGCTGGCGCGGGATGCGCTTGAGGCCGAACTCCAGGTTGGCCAGTACCGACAAATGCGGGAACAGGCTGGCTTCTTGAAACACGTAGCCCAGGGCGCGTTTGTGGGGTGGCACGAACAATCCTTTGCGGCTGTCTTGCCAGACCTCGTCGTTGATCTGCACGAAACCCTCTTCAGCCCGCTCCAGCCCGGCGATGCAACGCAGGCAGGTGGTCTTGCCGGAGCCGGAATGGCCGTACAGCGCCGTCACCCCGCGACCGGGCAGGTGCAGGTCGACGTCCAGGGCAAACCCGGAATACTTCAGTTGCAGGCGTACCTCGATCATCGACATCAGCACCAGCCCGCCTTGGTTTTACGGCTGGAGTAGAGCGCCAGCAACACCAGGAAAGAAAACACCACCATGGACCCGGCCAGCCAGTGGGCCTGGGCATATTCCATGGCTTCGACGTGGTCGTAGATCTGCACCGAGACGACCCGGGTCTTGTTGGGAATATTGCCGCCGATCATCAGTACCACGCCGAACTCGCCGACGGTGTGGGCAAAACCGAGAATCGACGCGGTGATAAACCCCGGGCGCGCCAGGGGCAGGATCACCGTGAAAAAGGTGTCCCAGGGATTGGCCCGCAAGGTCGCAGCCACTTCCAGCGGGCGAGTGCCGATGGCGGAGAAGGCGTTTTGCAACGGCTGCACCACGAACGGCATCGAATAGATCACCGAGCCAATCACCAACCCAGCGAAGCTGAAGGTCAGGGTGCCCAGGCCCAGCCATTGGGTGAACTGGCCGAAGTAGCCGTTGGGGCCCATGGTCAGCAGCAGGTAGAAGCCGATCACCGTGGGTGGCAACACCAACGGCAAGGCCACCACCGCGCCAATGGGGCCGCGCCACCACGAGCGGGTGCGCGACAGCCACAGCGCTATCGGAGTGCCGATGATCAGCAGGATGACCGTGGTCAGCGACGCCAGTTTCAGGGTCAACCAGATCGCGGAAAAATCGGCACTCGACAGCGGCATTTACAGCTCGTAACCGTAGGACTTGATCACCGCGGCGGCTTTCGGACCTTTCAGGTATTCAACCAGGGCCTTGGCGGCGGCGCTGTCCTTGCCCTTGTTGAGGATTACCGCGTCCTGCTTGATCGGGTCATGCATCGACGACGGCACGATCCAGGCCGAACCGCTGGTGACTTTGCCGTCTTTGTAGATCTGCGACAGCGCTACAAAACCCAGTTCGGCGTTGCCGGTGGAGACGAATTGATAGGCCTGGGTGATGTTCTGGCCTTCAACGAGCTTGTCCTTGACCTTCTCGGTCAGGCCTTCCTTCGCCAGCACCTGGGTGGCGGCCAGGCCATAAGGCGCGGCTTTCGGGTTGGCGATGGACAGGTGCTGGAACTGGTTTTTCTTCAGCACTTCGCCCTTGCCATCGACGTAGCCTTCCTTGGCCGACCATAGCGCCAGGGTGCCGACCGCGTAGGTGAAGCGCGAGCCCTTGACGGTGTCGCCCTCGGCTTCGAGCTTCTGCGGGGTGGTGTCGTCGGCGCTGAGGAACACTTCAAACGGCGCGCCGTTCTTGATCTGGGTGTAGAACTGGCCGGTAGCGCCGTAAGCAGCGACCAGTTTATGGCCGGTGTCTTTTTCAAAGTCGGCGGCAATCGCCTGGATCGGTGCGGTGAAGTTGGCAGCCACGGCCACCTGTACTTCATCGGCATTCGCCGAGAAGAAGCCAAACGCGGCGATCAGGGTAGCGAGGGCCGTGGGGGCCAGGCGTGAGGCGCGAATCATCATCAAGAAGCTCCTTGGGGTTTGCGGCTTGTTATAGGCAGAAGGGGACTACCGCTATGTATGGGAATATATAGCGGTTGGCCACTGCCGGTACAGCGCAAAGTTGTCCCGGGAGTTCAGGTTCAGCGTCGGCCGAGTTTTTCCAGGGTTTGCGCGGCCAGTTCGAGCGTCAGGTCATAGCTGGAGATGTCTTTGCCGAGGCGCAGCGCCTGGCCCGACCACAAGTTGCTGAAGCCGGCTTCGTCCTTGGCCTTGAGCGGCATCAACGCACCGCCGGACAGCGGGAACGCCGGCGCCGTGGGGTTGATCGCGCCCAACTCACGCATTACGCGGTTGATGATGCCCCGCGCCGGGCGCCCGGTGAACAGGTTGGTCAGCGCGGTTTCACTGGCCTGGGCAACGCGCAAGGCGTGGTGGTGTGACTTCGAGACGGTGGCCTCGGGGGTAAACAGGTACGCGGTGCCAATCTGCACCGCTGACGCGCCAAGGGCGAAGGCCGCGACAATGCCCCGGGCATCCCCGATGCCGCCGGCCGCAATCACCGGCACGCGCACGGCATCGACGACCTGTGGCACCAGGGCCATGGTGCCGATCTGGCTGTTCAGGTCGTCGCTGAGGAACATCCCGCGATGGCCACCGGCTTCGTTGCCCATGGCGATGATTGCATCGCAGCCGTGCTGTTCCAGCCAGATGGCTTCTTCGACGGTGGTAGCCGACGACAGCACTTTCGCCCCGGTGGCCTTGACCCGGTCCAGCAGGGATTTTTCCGGCAGGCCGAAATGAAAGCTCACCACTTCCGGGCGGAATTCTTCCACCACTTCACAGGCGGCGTTGTTGAACGGTGCGCGGTTGGAGACGGGCGTCGGCGCGTCAAAATCGGCGCCCAGCTCGCGGTAGTAGGTTTCCAGCAGGTTCTTCCACTGAAGGTCGCGGTGAGCATCCGGCGTCGGTGGCTGATGGCAGAAGAAATTTACGTTCAGCGGCCGCGAACTGGCCTGGCGAATCGTGGTGAGTGCTTCGCGCAGTTGCTCGATGCTGAGCGCCGCCGCCGGCATTGAACCGAGGGCGCCGGCCTGATTGGCCGCGATCACCATGGCCGTGCTCGTTGCATTGGCCATGGGCGCCTGAATGATCGGTAACTCGATGCCCAGCAGGTCAAGAATTCGGGTGTCTGGCCAGGTGCTCATGGGACGCTTCTCCAACGGTGGAATGCTGTTCCGTCGTTTTAGCAGGGCCAGGCAGCACCAGGCCAGTCTGTATTATTCACTGGACGAATCCAGTGTTTCATGGGCGGTTATCAGTTGATGGCGTCACCCAGTACTGCATGAATCCGTTGGGCAATATGCGCGGCGTGGGTTTCCAGGGCGAAGTGGCCGGTGTCGAGTAATTCCACCACGGCGTTGGGGTTGTCGCCTTTGTAGGCATGGGCGCCCGGCGGGATGAAGAAGGGATCGTTCTGGCCCCAGATCACCAGCGCCGGCACTTGCGTGGCCTTGAAAAACGCCTGGAACGCCGGGTACAGCGTCAGGTTGTTGCGGTAGTCGAGGAACAGGTCCAACTGGATCTCGTCATTGCCGGGACGCTGCATCAGGAGCACGTCGAGCATATAGGACTCCGGCGCCACCAGCTCCGGTTGCGACACGCCATGCAGGTACTGATAACGCGTGCCTTCCAGGCTGATGACCGCGTTGCGAATCACCTCGCGATTGGCCTGGCTCGGCTCGGCCCAGTAGGCCCGGATCGGATCCCAGGCGTCACCCAAACCTTCCAGGTAGGCATTGCCGTTTTGCGATATCAGCGCGCTGACCCGTTCCGGGTGGGCCACGGCGAGGCGCAGGCCCACCGGTGCGCCATAGTCGAACACATAGAGGGCATAGCGACTGAGGTTCAGGGCGTCGACGAAGTGGCCGACGGTAACCGCCAGGTTATCGAAGCTGTAGTGGTAATTGCGTTCGGCGGGGACTTCGGTGAAGCCGAAGCCTGGCAAGTCCGGGGCGATGATCCGGTAACGGGTGGCAAGCAGCGGGATCAGGTCACGGTACATATGGGACGAACTGGGAAAGCCATGCAGCAGCAGCAATACCGGTGCGGACGGGTCGCCGGCTTCACGGTAGAAAATGCGCACACCATCGGCATCAACGTGCTGATAGCGAACAACCGGGGCTGAAATCGACATGATCGTAGTCCTCTTTGTAACTGGTTAAATTGGTTTTTTGGGTTACTGATTTTGCAGGCTGCGCTTGAAAATGTAACCTGTCAAATTAATTTATTGGGTTACTGATTAGCAAATTTAGTAACTATTCAAAAGCGAAATCAGCGGTTACGATGACGCGGACTTGAAGAGGATTTGCCATGCCCGCCATCACCCCATCCCCGTTGGAACCCTACGTCCTGGCTGATCATCCCGTGCTGGACATGCTCAATACCCGGGCGAATGTCGACGGTGTGCCCTTTGAATTCTGGCAAGGCGATGCCGATGTCGAGCGCTGGCTGGTGCGGCTTGGCTGGGCTGAGGAGGGCGCAGTACCGGTATTTGAGGAGGGGGCACTGCTGGGCGCGGCGCGGGGATTGCGGGAAGTGATCCGCGTGTTACTGGAACAGCGCAAGGCCGGCCAGCAGGGCGATCCCGGCGCCCTGAATGCGTTCCTGCGCAAGGCGGTCAGTCACCCGCAACTGGCTTGGCCGGCGCCTGGCGAGTTGCGGCTGGAGCGCCAGCGCAAGGTGCAGACTGCCGAGCAGTTCCTGGCGCCGATTGCCGAAGCCGCCGCGACGTTACTGGTGGAAGGGGATTTCGGCCTGGTCCGCACCTGCGAACATCCCGAGTGCGTGCTGTGGTTCTACGACCGCACCAAGGGCCACAAGCGCCGCTGGTGCAGCATGGCGCTGTGTGGCAATCGGCATAAGGTGGCCGAGTTTCGCAAGCGCAAACTGGTGTAGACGTCCTCAGGATTCTGCCGGGCTTTCGCGCTCCAGCAACTGCCGCTTGCGCTCGACACCCCAGCGGTAGCCCGACAGATTGCCGTCGGCGCGCACCACGCGATGGCAGGGAATCGCCACCGCCAGGCTGTTGGCACCACACGCCTGGGCCACGGCGCGATAGGCGGTCGGCGCGCCGATGCGCTGGGCGATCTCGGCGTAGCTGGCGGTGCACCCCACCGGGATTTCACGCAAGGCTTGCCACACGCGTTCCTGAAACGCAGTGCCGCGCAAGTCCAGGGGCAAGTCCAGGCCCAGGGCCGGCGCTTCGATAAAGCCCACCACCTGGGCGATCAATTGTTCGAAGTCGTGATCGGCACCCAGCAGATTGGCGCGGGGAAACTGGTCCTGCAGGTCGCGCACCAGTTTGTCCGGGTCATCCCCCAGCAGGATCGCGCACACACCGCGATTGCTCTGGGCCACCAGAATGGCGCCCAATGAGCATTGGCCAACGGCAAAGCGAATATCCGTATTGGTGCCGCCGGCTTTGTAGTCGCGGGGCTTCATGCCGAGCAATTGGTCGGCAGCCTCATAAAAGCGGCTGTTGGAATTGAAGCCGGCGTCGTACAGCGCATCGGTCACCGAGTGCTGGTCCTTGAGGCCGTCCCGTACCTTGCGCGAGCGATGAGCACTGCCGTAGCGCTTGGGCGTCAGGCCGGTCACCGCCTTGAACACCCGATGAAAATGGAACGGGCTCAAGCCGGCGAGGGCGGCCAGATCTTCAAGGGGCGGCAGGGTTTCGGCCTGTTCGATGTGCCGACAGGCCGCTGCCACCAGTTGCGCATGGCGTGCGGCCACCTGGGTCTGGTCCCCC
The DNA here is from genome assembly GCF_030815935.1 of Pseudomonas sp. W2I6. Lineage (NCBI taxonomy): Bacteria > Pseudomonadati > Pseudomonadota > Gammaproteobacteria > Pseudomonadales > Pseudomonadaceae > Pseudomonas > Pseudomonas sp. W2I6. The sequence goes on from NZ_JAUSXJ010000001.1 coordinate 2,257,844, forward strand.
GACGCGCGCTTGTTGGGCCGGTAGCCCGCCGCTTCAGCCTGTTGCGGGGTGTCGAAGAACTCGACGTTCTCCGGGCGCGGCCGCCGCGCGGAACTGCTGGGGCGGCAGTACACACCGGTGGTTTTCACACCATAGACGAAGGTCAAGTCGGCCTTGGCGTCACGGGCGACAATCGCGGCCCAGCGCGGGTCTTGTTCGGTGGCGTGGCGCGCGGTCATGGTGGTGGCTCCTGGTTGAAGAATGCCAGGTTAGTCCCGTGGGGCATTCCCATCACTCCGATGCTTGCGGTCAAATTCATCCGGCCGTGCGAAACGTCAGGTTGATGCGCTGCGGCCCCATGACCGGATGCGTGCCGGGCTTGATCGGCATCACGCCGTGAAAGCGCAGGCGGTCCACGCCGCCCCATACCACTACGTCGCCATGGAACAGCGAGACTTTTTGCGTCTTGTCGCTGCGCTCATGGCCGCCGAACAGGAAGATCGCCGGTAAACCCAATGACACCGAGACCACCGGGGCGGCATAGCGCCGCTCGTTCTTGTCCTGGTGCAGGGACATTTTCGCGCCTGGCACATAGCGGTTGATCAAGCAGGCATCCGGCTCGAAATCGTCGAAACCTGCATCTGCTGCGGCCATCACGGCCAGTTCGCGCAATGCGGCCGGCAGGGCTGGCCAGGGTTGTTGGTTATTCGGGTCAATCGGGGAGTAGCGATAACCGGTGGAGTCGGTCGTCCAGCCCAAGTCACCGCAACTGCTTAACGCCGCCGACATGGTAAAACCACCGGGCGTGACCATTTGCCGGAAGGGCGATTGAGCCAATACCCGTCGCAGTTCCGGTAGCAAACGCTCGAGCCAGGGCAGGGCATAGCCCCTGAGGACGTAGGATTGTTCACCGATTTGCTCGCGCCCCGGGGGCTGTTGCAGCGCCTCATCGGCGAACAAATCGGCGGTTGATCCGGGAAGGGTCTTACTGCGCATCGTGAAAAATCACTCCCAAGGTATGCCGGGTACCACTGTGCAGAACACTGACCCCATGGCGCAAGGTCACCCGATGAACCCCCCTCACACTCGGCATGGGTCGCTGATTGACCGCGAAGATTACCGCGTCACCCTGGTTAAGAGGGACGACCTGGGCCCGGGATTGCATTCTTGGCCGCTGCTCCGTCAGCACCAACTCCCCGCCACGAAAGTCCTCTCCCGGCTGCGACAACAGGATGGCAACTTGTAGGGGAAACACATGTTCCCCGTACAGATCCTGATGCAGGCAGTTGTAGTCGCCTGGGCCGTATTGCAGCAATAACGGGGTAGGGCGTTGCTGCCCGGCAGCGTGGCAGCGGGCAATGAAGTCGGCATGGTGCACCGGATAGGTGATCGGCAGGTTCATCTGTTCGTTCCAGCGATTGGCCTGGGGCGCCAGGAACCCATACAGCTGTTCACGCAGCGCGCGGATCGGCGCTGGCAGCGGGTAGCGGAAATATTTGTATTCGCCCCGGCCAAAGCCGTGCCTGGCCATCATCACATGGGAGCGAAACAGTTCGGGTCGGGGGTAGTGGCCGCTCAGTTCAGCGCATTCCTGCTGATCCAGCAGGGCCGGAATCAGTGCGTTACCCTGTTCATCAAGGGCTTGCTCGATGGCGGCCCAGTCCAGCTTGGCCAGGCGTTCATGCAGTGGAGTGGAAGGCATCGACAAGTTCCTGTGGCAGCGCATTAGGGCTGCCAGTCTAGAAAGTCGTCAGCGTCAGAACACTCCGATGCTTGCGCTCGAATTACAGCGCCTTGCTCACATTGATGTCAGTAATCTCATCGCTGGCATCGTGGATTTTCGCCAGGGCTTCCTTGGCTTCCTCCACGCTGCCTGCTTGCAGTTGGGCGAACTCGAAGCGGCGCTCACCGTTGAGTTTGTACTTGATCACATATTTGGTGGTAGTCACGGGCATTCCTGTCAGCTCAGTTTCGAATTGGTGCGGCGCACAATGCGGATCTTGTGGGACAAGGTCGGCTTTTTGGTCACGCTGATGGCGCGGCGGGTCACGACGTCCAGGGTGATGTTCCAGAACCCGGTGCTGGGCGCAGTGATTTTTGCCGGGAACTTGTCGAACGCGCCGCCGTGGTAAGTATGGCGGCCGCCGTTCTTGAAGCTGCGAAAGTTGGCATCGCTCATCAGGCGGATGTTGCAGGTTTGCGAGCATTCAATGACGACAATATCTCCTTCATTGAGGTGCTCACGCTGGTGGATGAATTTCATAAGGTGTCTCCAGAAGGGCTTTTTCTGAAAAATCAGAACGATACGTAGGTTAAGATGGAGTTTATCAGCCCCAGCACGTTTATTATCGGACCGTCGTCGACGACTTCGACAATTTAAAACAGTTATTTACCGAGTTATCAGGGATAAATCCTACGTGGGCGGGAGAAAAATACCTTCTTCGCTGTCGTAGGGTCTTTATCGGAGGTTTTTATATGAAGTGGAGTGTGTTGGTTCTGGCCCTGGCGTTGGGTGGATGTGCTTCGGTGGCGGATATCAAGCAGACCCCACCAACGCTGGCAGTGATCTCCGGGAAAAAACCACAGGAATACGCGGCGTGCGTTGTCCAGAAATTGTCTAAAACCCGCAGGCCTTCGCAGATCGAGCCTCACAAGGATGGTGTTCAAGTTATCGTACCGCAGAAGTTTTCTGCCGACCCGTCGGCCATTTTTGAAATTGAAGAGCGCTCCAGCGGGAGCAGTATCAAGCTCTACGAGAGCATGTCCAATGTGCCTATTCGTCCAGGTGACGTGAAGGCTGCGGGGGAAGCGTGCATTTCCGGCTGAGTCTGTAGCCGCCCACCTCGAATCCGATCAAGAAGCCCGACCCTGCTGCCGCAGCGTCGGGCTTTTTTGTGCGCGAGGTTCAGTACACCGTCCTTTTGCTCGCGGATGAGTGTTGTCGCGACCGGGCCATTGCCCTACCATTTGTAGGCTTATGCCTAATTCGCCTAAGCATATAACTATAAAAATGGAGTCGTGATGATGTCTCTGGAACGAGTTCTGATGGGTAGCGCGTTGTTGCTGATGTTGGGCAATGCCCACGCGCTGGAGGGGAAAAACGTTTATATGCAGGGCGGCTCGCAGCCGGGAGCTGCGCCGTGCGTCGCCTGCCACGGGGCTGATGGCCTGGGGCTGGCAGCCGCGGGTTTTCCGCGTTTGGCCGGTTTATCGGTGGGGTATTTGCGTAAGCAACTGCAGGATTTTAAAAGTGGCGCCCGGAACAGCCCGGTGATGCAGCCACTGGCCAACGCCCTGACGGAAGAGGAAGTCAGCGCTGTAACCCGGCAGCTGGCGGCAATGCCTGCGCCCGCACCTGTGTCGGTGCACCGCAGCGAGATGCCTACTGACGCTGCGCAAAAGATTGCCCTGCAAGGTGCGTGGGAGCGCCAGATTCCGGCCTGTGTCAGCTGTCATGGCCCGGCCGGCGTGGGCGTCGGCGACGGGTTTCCACCCCTGGCCGGACAATCTGCGGCCTACCTCGCGGCGCAGTTGAACGCCTGGCGCAGCGGCACGCGCCATAACGATCCGAATGATCTGATGGGCCATATCGCCAAATCCCTCAGCGCTGAAGAAGTGCAGGCCGTGGCCACCTATTTTGCCTCGTTGAGCGGCCAGGAGGCCAAGCCATGAAGCGCTTCTTGTTTGCTCCGCTGCTGGGAAGCCTGATCGGCGTACCCGTCCATGCCGCCCCTATTGCCATGGAAGACCAGTCACAGTTGCAGCCAGCCGGCGCTCATGGGGCTGCCGTGCAGTTCCAGCCGCCCAAAGAAAGCGAGCTGCCGGACAACGCCTACGGCAAGCTGGTGAAACAGGGCTACGCGCTGTTTGTCGACACCAAGCGCCTGGCGCCGCAATTTGTCGGTAATGGCCTCAATTGCAGCAATTGCCACCTGGACCAGGGTCGCCTGGCCAATTCGGCGCCGCTGTGGGGTGCCTACCCGATGTACCCGGCGTATCGAAAAAAGAACGACAAGGTCAACACCTTCGCCGAGCGTTTGCAGGGCTGTTTCCAGTTCAGCATGGATGGCGGCACGCCACCGGCTGCAGACAGCCCGGAGATTACCGCGCTGTCGGTGTATGCCTACTGGCTGGCGAGCAAGGCTCCCTTGGGCGTCGAACTGCCGGGCCGTGGCTACCCGGACGTGCCGGCACCCGCCAAGGGTTACGACCTGGCCCAGGGCGCAGAGGTCTACAAGGGCCAGTGCGCGGTGTGCCATGGCGCCGAAGGCCAGGGCCAGAAAGTGGGCGACAACTACGTGATGCCGCCGCTCTGGGGTAAAGACTCCTACAACTGGGGCGCCGGGATGCATCGAATCAATACGGCAGCGTCCTTCATCAAGCACAACATGCCCCTGGGCCAGGGCGGCAGCCTGACCGACCAGCAAGCCTGGGACGTGGCAGCCTACGTCAACCGTCACGAGCGTCCTCAGGACCCGCGCCTCGTGGACGGTTCCGTGGAGAAAACCCGGGTGAAGTTCCATGCCAATGACGGCGTCAATCTTTACGGGCAGACGGTCGATGGCGTACTGATCGGGCAAGGCATCCGTTAAACTGTCGATAACCCATAAAAAATGCCGCTGAATCAGCGGCATTGTCTTTTCGGAAACTCAGTCATGAAACGTGAGCAAGTCAGGGAACAGCATGCAGGGGGGCATATTTCTGCGACCCATGTGATTCAAAATCCCGCGGATACGGGCGAGTGGATCGTGTTCTTCAAGAAGAGTGGCGGTCGCAGCTACTTCCTGGTGGATGACCAGGATGAAGTCGAATCCTTCTCCCGCCTGGACGACTTGATCGAGACCATTCGCGGCCTGGGCATCAAGTTCGCCGAAATTCACATGTAGTTATTTGCAGACCACCGTCACGCTGCGGGTCTTGTAGTTGCCGACATCCTTGCCCAGGGTCTTGTCGCTTTCTTTCAGGGCCGGTGTGCCTTCGGTGCCGACAATCCGGTAGCCGGTGCCCGCGCAGGACGCATCAGCCTTTTCATAACAGCTGGCCCAGGAGTTGGCTTCGCCGGAGCAGTCGATGGCCAGTCCTTGTTCGCCGTTCTTCAGGACCGTGTCGGAAGTGGTGGTGCAGCCACCGGTAAGCGCCAGTACCGCAATCAGTGCCAGGATCTTGTTCATGTAGGAGTCGTCATCAGGGTGTTGGAGGGGAGCGCTGACACTGTCGTGGGGCGTTACAGGCGAGATTATAGCGAACCGCCATTAACGTACAGACAAACACAAAAAAGCCCCGTCAAACGAGGCTTGATTGGCGTTACCGCGGTGTTACTTGGTTTTCGGACGCTTGCTCGACGCGTGGCCGGCTTCATCCACAAACACTTCGGCCACGGCACAGGCTTGAGCTTCGGTCGCGAATGCGCCGGCAACGCTGTCGCCATGGAAGTTGATCAAGTGCCAGCCGTCCGCTCGCTTGGTGATCAGGTAGCCGTTCACGCCTTTTGGTTCTGACATCTATCAATCTCGTTGTCTGGTTCAAGGGCGTAATGATAGCGCCAAACGGCGTGGGGCGGCGCAAGTTGTTGCAGGTCAGTGCCGATCGTCATAAAGCGTGCTAAAAAGGTTGGAGCCCTTTGAATGACGGGCACAAGCCGACGATTTCTAACAGCGGCGAAGGTACTTGATTGAATGCCGGCGGAACTTACGCCGACATTTTTTCTCTATGTTGACATCGCAACGCCAGCAGGACCCATTGTAAGGTGACTGCGGCCTGATTAGACTGCGCCGAATTTCGTACGCACAGCCCTTTGTAAGGACTCATATGATCAAGAAATGCTTGTTCCCAGCAGCCGGTTACGGCACTCGCTTCCTGCCAGCGACCAAGGCCATGCCCAAAGAAATGCTGCCGGTGGTGAACAAGCCACTGATCCAGTATGGCGTGGAAGAAGCACTGGATGCCGGCCTGAACGAAATCTCGATCGTGACCGGCCGTGGCAAACGCGCCCTGGAAGACCACTTCGACATCAGCTACGAGCTGGAAAACCAGATCAAGGGCACCGACAAGGAAAAATACCTGGTCGGCATCCGTAAGCTGCTCGACGAGTGCTCGTTCTCCTACACCCGCCAGACCCAAATGAAAGGCCTGGGTCACGCGATCCTGACCGGTCGTCCGCTGATCGGTGACGAACCGTTCGCCGTGGTACTGGCCGATGACCTGTGTGTAAACCTGGAAGGCGACGGCGTCCTGACCCAGATGGTCAAGCTGTACCAGAAGTACCGTTGCACCATCGTCGCGGTTCAAGAGGTCGATCCTCAGGAAACCAACAAGTACGGCGTGATTGCCGGCGACGATATCGGTGATGGCCTGATCCGCGTACGCGACATGGTTGAAAAGCCAGCGCCGGAAGATGCTCCGTCGAACCTGGCGATCATCGGCCGCTACATCCTGACCCCTGACATCTTCAAGCTGATCGAAGAAACCGAGCCAGGCAAGGGTGGCGAGATCCAGATCACCGACGCCCTGCTGAAGCAGGCAAAAGACGGTTGCGTGATTGCCTACAAGTTCAAGGGTCGTCGTTTTGACTGCGGTGGCGCTGAAGGCTACATCGAAGCGACCAACTTCTGCTACGAGCACTTCTACAAGACTGGCAAGGCTTACTGATTCATCGTTGCCAGCCCGTTGAAAAAGCCTGCGAGTCGAAAGACCGCAGGTTTTTTTATGCCTTGCCCAAATAGCGGCTGGGGGCTTCGCCCAGTACCCGCTTGAACATTGCACCAAACGCATTGCCGTTGGCATAGCCCATGTCCCGTGCAATAGCCCCCAATGGTCGGCCCTGGGCTAACTGGCAAACGGCTTCGGCAATCCGTAGCTGCTGGCGCCATTGGTTGAAGCTCAGCCCGGTTTCATCCCGAAACCGCCGGCGCAGGGTGCGCACGCTGGCGCCGATGGATTCACTCCAGTCTTCCAGGGTGGCCGGGTTCGCCGGGTCTTCCAGAAGCATTTCACACACACTGAGCAGGCGTTTGTCCCGGGGCAATGGCAGGCTGCAGCCTTCGGTTTGAGTCGCGGATATCAACTGGTGCAGCAGCAATGGCGTGAGCAGGGCAGTGTGGGCGTCGGGTGCGAGCATGCCCAGAATCAGCTCCCGCAGCAGCGGCTCTACCCTGATCAATCGGCAGGATTGCCACGCCGTGGGTAATTGATCGCTTTCCACGTACAGTGCGCGCATCGCAACCTCACCGACCATGTGCAATTCATGGTCGACACCCGGCGCAATCCAAAAGCCGTATGCCGGCGGGACGGTCCAGGCGCCCATGCGGGTCAACACCCGGATCACGCCTTGGGTGGCGTGCACCAGTTGGCCATATTCATGGCTGTGCCAAATCTCTCGTGCGCCATCGACATAGTCATGGGCCCGAACCCGTAATTCCTCGCTGGTGCTGCGAGCGGGCGCCCCAAAGCGTTTACGCCAGATGTTGTCCAATCAAGAATGATTCCTGAGATGTAGGTTGGAACGGTCATTAATTGACCCGTGCGCGTAGAAGAATGACCGGATCTTTAACGCGATTCAATATTAAATAAGAACGATTAACAAAAAGACTTTTCAAGGAATCGTCATGTCCGGTGCGTTGTCTTCTCCTCCGTTTTACCTTTCCAGGCTGGCGCTGGTGGTGTTGGCGCTTGCTCCTGTTGTGTGGGCCGATGACGCGCCCATCGTGTTGAAGGACACCGCGGTGACAGCCGCCGAGGCCGAGCCGGCAGACGGCGTGGTGCCAGGCTATGTGGCGCGCAACACCACCGTGGGCACCAAAACCGGCGCGCCGATCGTGGAGACGCCGCAATCGATCTCGGTGGTCAGCCGCCAGCAGATGGATGACCAGGCGGCGCAAACCGTCGACCAGGCATTGCGCTACACACCAGGGGTTTACTCCCAGGATAACGACCTGCGGTTTGACCAGTTGAGCATTCGCGGCTTCGATGCCGACTCCTACCTCGACGGGCTCAAGCTCAATCGCACGACCTGGTTCGCTACGCCTCGGGTCGACCCTTGGTTTCTGGAGCGCATCGACGTGCTGCGCGGGCCAGCTTCCGTGCTGTACGGCCAGAGCGGGCCGGGCGGCCTGGTGGACATGCAGAGCAAGCGGCCGACGGATGAGCCACTGCACGTGTTGCAAATGAGCGTGGGCAATGACAACCGCTATCAGGCCGGCTTCGATTTTGGCGGGCGCCTGGACGAGCAGGGCGATGTGACCTATCGGCTGACCGGGCTGGGCCGCATGGCCGATACCCAGACCGATCACATCAAGGACCAGCGCATCGCCATCGCGCCGGCCATCACCTGGAACATCGACGACGACACCAGCCTGACCCTGCTGGCCAACTATCAATACGACCCGGAAGGTGGGCTGTTCAACCCGGTACCCGCGTATGGCACCGCGCTGCACAACCCGAATGGGCGCTTGCGCCCCGATGATTACCTGGGCGACCCGGACCGCGATCGCTTCAAGCGCAATCAGTTTTCCCTGGGCTACGCGTTCAGCCACCGGTTCAACGACACCTGGAGCTTTCGCCAGCACCTGCGCTATATGCATGATGACGTCGACTACTACCAGACTTCCCTCACCGGGCCGCTGGACGCCAACCTTGCCACCGCGCCGCTGTGGGCCAACGTCAATCATGAGCACCTTGGCCAGTTCGCCCTTGATAACCAGTTGCAGTCCGACTTCAGCACCGGCCCGGTCAAGCACACTGTGCTGATGGGGGCGGACTTCCAGCGGCTGTTGCAGACCATCAACCGGGGCGGCCAGTATTTCCCGAGTGCGATCAATATCTACAACCCCGACTTCAGCGCCTTGCCGAGGGTGCCGGTGTCCATCAACCAATACACCACCCAGAGCCAGTTTGGCGTGTACCTGCAGGACCAGCTCAGCTTCGACCATTGGCGCTGGCTGATCGGTGTGCGGCAAGACTGGGCGCGTACCTACGACAATCAGGACAGCGCGTTGACCGGCGCCAACCTGAGCAACACGCGCCAGCACGACGAGAAACTCACCTGGCGTTCGGGCCTGAGCTACGTGTTTGATAACGGCGTTGCGCCGTATGTCAGCTACAGCGAATCGTTCCAGCCGCAACTGGGCACTGACCGGCTGGGTGCGACATTTGTGCCGACCACCGGCAAGCAGTACGAAGCCGGCGTTAAATACCAGCCTGTGGGCTCCCGCAGCCTGTACAGCGCGGCAGTGTTCGACCTGCGTCAGCAAAACGTCCTGACCACCGACGATGTCGACCCCAATTTTGCCACCCAGAAAGGCGAAATCCGCTCCCGCGGCGTCGAGCTGGAAGCCCATGCCGAAGTCACCTCGAACCTCAGCCTGATCGGTTTTTACACCTGGATGGACCAGCGCATCCTCAAATCCAATGACGGCGACCAGGGCGAACACCCGACCGGCATCCCGGGCAAGAGTGCCTCGCTGTGGGCGGACTACACCTTCCACGACGGCCCGCTGCAGGGCGTCGGTTTCGCGGCGGGTGCGCGCTACTTCGGGCCGAGCTACGGCAGCGCCGACAACACGCTGGAGGTGTCATCGCGCACGCTGTTTGATGCCGCGGCGCACTATGACGTGCAGAACTGGCGCCTGGCCCTCAACGCCAGCAACCTGTTCAACAAGGAATACCTGGCCTACTGCAGCAACGGTTTCCTTTGCTACTGGGGCGCAACCCGTTCGTTGCAGGCCAGCGCGACGTATCGCTGGTAAGGCGCTGACCTCTGGCGCGGCAGCAGGTATGCTGTTGTCCTGCCGAGGAGAGTGAAATGGCCTACGATTTTGACCTTTATGTAATTGGTGCCGGTTCCGGCGGTGTGCGCGCTGCACGATTCGCTGCGGGTTTTGGCGCCAAAGTGGCGGTGGCTGAAAGCCGCTACCTGGGCGGTACCTGCGTGAATGTGGGCTGCGTACCGAAGAAACTGTTGGTGTACGGCGCGCATTTCGCCGAAGACTTCGAGCAGGCCAGCGGTTTTGGCTGGTCCCTGGGTGAAGCGAATTTCGATTGGGCGACCCTGATCGCCAACAAGGATCGTGAAATCAACCGTCTCAATGGCATCTACCGCAACCTGCTGGTCAACAGCGGCGTGACCCTGCACGAAGGGCATGCGCGGCTGGTGGACCCGCACCAGGTAGAAATCAACGGCGAGCGTTTCACCGCCAAGCACATTCTGGTTGCCACCGGTGGCTGGCCGCAGATCCCGGACATCCCGGGGCGCGAGCACGCCATTGGCTCCAATGAGGCGTTCTTCCTCAAGGAGCTGCCCAAGCGTGTGCTGGTAGTCGGCGGTGGCTATATCGCCGTCGAGTTCGCCGGGATTTTCCATGGCCTGGGCGCACAGACTTCGCTGCTGTATCGCGGCGACCTGTTCCTGCGCGGTTTTGACGGCTCGGTGCGCACGCACTTGAAGGAAGAGCTGACCAAGCGCGGCCTGGACCTGCAGTTCAACGCCGACATCGAGCGTATCGACAAACAGGCCGATGGCAGCCTCAAGGCCACTTTGAAAGATGGCCGCGTGCTGGAAGCCGATTGCGTGTTCTACGCCACTGGCCGACGCCCGATGCTCGATAACCTGGGGCTGGAAAACACTGGCGTCAAGTTGGACAAGCGCGGCTTTGTCGAAGTGGATGAGCTGTACCAGACCGCCGAACCGTCGATCCTGGCGATTGGTGATGTGATCGGCCGCGTGCAACTGACGCCAGTGGCCCTGGCTGAAGGCATGGCCGTGGCACGTCGCTTGTTCAAGCCTGAGCAATATCGTCCGGTGGACTACGCGATGATCCCGACGGCGGTGTTCAGCCTGCCGAATATCGGCACCGTGGGCCTCAGCGAAGAGCAGGCCCGTGAAGACGGGCACAAGGTGCAGGTGTTCGAAAGCCGCTTCCGGCCGATGAAACTGACCCTGACCGACTGCCAGGAAAAGACCTTGATGAAGCTGGTGGTCGACGCCGAGACCGACAAGGTCCTGGGTTGCCACATGGTCGGCCCTGACGCTGGCGAGATCGTGCAGGGCCTGGCGATCGCGCTCAAGGCGGGCGCGACCAAGCAGCATTTTGATGAAACCATCGGCGTGCACCCAACGGCGGCGGAAGAGTTCGTCACCATGCGCACGCCAGTGGCGCAGTAATCAGCCCTCGGTAGTTGCTTCCGGCACCGTCGCGACGACGGCTGCCAGGCGCAGCGCATCAATACTGGCCTGGGCCTTGACCAGGTCCAGTTCCAGGGTTTTGTTGGCCTTCTGATGCTCGGCCAGCGCTTCCTGGCGCGCCTGATTCTCCAGTTGGGCAACCCGCAAGCGCTCCTGCAACAGGGTACGCTCGCTGTCGATCACACTCACTTGCTCGCTCAATTGACGCTGCTGTTCACGGTCCTGGCGAGCCTGTTCCTGCAGTGCGCTCAATTCCTTCACGGTCACCCGATGCTCGATCAGCAGGCGCTCGTTATCGCGGTGCAACTGAGTGATTTCATCCTGGCGCACCATCGCGCTCTGCTGGGCCTGGCGCAGCTCTGCCTGGACCTGCTGCAACTGGCCTTCATGGCGACGCTGTTCCTGCTCACGCTGGTCCTTGATCGCATTGCGGTAATGCTCCAGGGCGTCCCGGGCATGCAGGTGCTTCTCTTCCAGTGAGCGAATCTGCTCGTCCTTGTCGTTGATCCGCAACTCGTAATCGCTGCACGCCTGGCTCAGCCCGGCGTTGCGGGTTTGCTCGGTTTGCAGGCTGGAGCGAGTGCTTTGCAAGGCCGCGCTTTCATCGGCCAGGGCGGCGGACTGGATATCGAACTGCTGCTTGACCTGGGAGTGGGCCGCTTCCAGCTCCTCAACCTGGGCGAGCAGGGCGGTTTTCTGCTGCTGGAACTGCGCCAGGGCCAGGTCGATAGGCTCCTGGGCCTTCTCCTTCAGGCGCTGGGCCAGTCGCGCCACCAGTTCACCCAGTTCGTCGTCAATGGGCGCTTCGGTGATGGTCTGGCGGGTTTCGCTTTCGTCCAGCTCCTTCAGATAGCGATGAATCGTGGTTTTCGAGCCGGTATTGCCCATCTCGATGCGTACTGCATCGATGCTCGGGTTTTCGCCACGGGCAAGGATTGCCAGGCGTGCCGTTTGAACTACTGCTTTATTGATGCCGCCGCGAGCCATGGAGTCTCCGTCGATTTGGTACTGTGGTACGTAGTATGTATATACGTACTATATCACGATTGTTTTAAAGCCGAAATTGATGATTTATCAGATGGGATATTGGCGTATTATCCCGTGTGATACAGGTTTTGAAATGGACCACAGCCAATGGCAGTACAGGCATGAGTGAGCTGGACCGTTATCTGAATGCGGCCACCCGCGATAACACCCGCCGCAGCTATCGAGCGGCAATCGAGCATTTCGAGGTGAATTGGGGTGGATTCCTGCCGGCGACCAGCGACAGCGTGGCGCGCTATCTGGTGGCGCATGCGGGCGTGCTGTCGGTCAACACGTTGAAGCTGCGTTTATCGGCGCTGGCCCAGTGGCACACCAGCCAGGGGTTTCCTGATCCGACCAAGGCGCCAGTGGTGCGCAAAGTCCTGAAAGGCATTCGCGCCCTGCACCCGGCTCAGGAAAAACAGGCGGAGCCATTACAGCTGCAGCACCTGGAGCAGGTCATCCAGTTCCTCGAACAGGAAGGCCACGACGCCCGAGGCGCAGAAGACCATCCCCGATGGCTGCGGGCCAAGCGTGACGCAGCGTTGATCCTGCTGGGTTTCTGGCGTGGCTTTCGCAGCGATGAGTTATGCCGGTTGAATATCGAGCACGTGCAGGCGGTGCCCGGTTCGGGCATCACCCTGTATCTACCGCGCAGCAAAAGTGATCGGGAAAATATCGGCCGCACCTACCAGACGCCGGCGCTGTTGCGGCTGTGCCCGGTGCAGGCCTATAGCGAATGGCTCAGCGCTTCAGCGCTGGTGCGCGGCCCGGTATTTCGCGGCATTGATCGCTGGGGCAACCTGGGCGAGGAGGGCTTGCACGCCAACAGCGTGATCCCGCTGTTGCGCCAGGCGCTGGAGCGCGCCGGGATTGCGGCCGATCAGTACACCAGCCACTCCCTGCGCCGGGGCTTCGCTACCTGGGCTCATCGCAGTGGCTGGGACTTGAAGTCGTTGATGACTTACGTCGGCTGGAAAGACATGAAATCGGCCATGCGCTATGTTGAAGCGACGCCCTTTCTCGGCATGACCCGAGCATCCCTTGAGTGATTCAAGGTTTCTTCTATTAATACAGTCTCTTGATAGTGAAAACCAATCGTCAGCATCAGGTTTGCCAATGAGCCATCGGCCGGGAGAGTGGGTAGGATTCACCTCATCAACTTACTAAGCCCTTCTACAAACCTGACGGAGAGTCAACGATGCCTATCATCAACAGCCAAGTAAAACCGTTCAAAGCTACCGCCTACAAAAACGGCAACTTCGTAGACGTGACTGATGCTGACCTGAAAGGCAAATGGTCTGTCGTCTTCTTCTACCCAGCCGACTTCACCTTCGTCTGCCCAACCGAACTGGAAGACCTGGCTGACAACTACGCCGAATTCCAGAAACTGGGCGTCGAAATCTACAGCGTTTCCACCGACACCCACTTTGCCCACGCTGCCTGGCACGACACCTCGCCAGCCATTGGCAAAATCCAGTACACCATGATCGGCGACCCGACCCTGACCATCTCTCGCAACTTCGACGTGCTGATCGAAGAAGCTGGCCTGGCAGACCGTGGCACCTTCGTGATCAACCCTGAAGGCCAGATCAAAATCGTTGAACTGAACGATGGCGGCGTTGGCCGTGACGCTTCCGAGCTGCTGCGCAAAATCAAGGCGGCCCAGTACGTTGCTGCTCACCCGGGCGAAGTCTGCCCAGCCAAGTGGAAAGAAGGCGAGGCCACCCTGGCTCCGTCCCTCGACCTGGTCGGCAAGATCTAAGTCTGTGAAATGCCAAGGGCGGGTTACCGCACCTAAGTAAGCTGCATCCGCCCTCGAAACGCCCGGGCGAGATTCGCTCGGGCGTTTTTTTGTCTGCAATAAACCGAATTAATAGGAAATCGCCCGTATGTTGGACGCCAATCTTAAAGCTCAGTTGAAGTCATACCTGGAACGGGTCACCCAGCCGATCGAGATCGTCGCCTCCCTCGATGACGGTGCGAAATCCCAGGAAATGCTTGCCCTCTTGCAGGATGTAGCCAGCCTTTCGACGCTGATTACCCTGAAAAGCGATGGCAATGATGCGCGCAAGCCATCGTTCTCCATCAACCGCCCGGGTGCCGATATCAGCCTGCGTTTCGCCGGCATCCCAATGGGCCATGAATTCACCTCGCTGGTGTTGGCGCTGCTGCAAGTCGGCGGCCACCCCTCGAAGGCCAGTGTCGAAGTGATTGAACAGATTCGCGCCCTTAAAGGCGAGTTCAGCTTCGAGACTTACTTCTCGCTGTCGTGCCAGAACTGCCCGGACGTGGTCCAGGCGCTGAACCTGATGGCAGTACTGAACCCGAACATCCGCCACGTCGCCATCGACGGTGCGCTGTTCCAGGCAGAAGTCGATGATCGTCAGATCATGGCCGTGCCCAGCGTTTACTTGAATGGTGTGAACTTCGGCCAGGGCCGCATGGGCCTGGAAGAAATCCTCGCCAAGCTCGACACCAGCGGTATCGAAAAAGCCGCCGAGAAAATCAGCGCCAAAGATGCGTTCGACGTACTTGTCGTCGGCGGTGGCCCAGCGGGTTCGGCAGCGGCTATCTACGCTGCACGTAAAGGCATCCGTACCGGTGTTGCAGCCGAGCGCTTCGGCGGGCAGGTGCTGGACACCATGTCGATCGAGAACTTTATCTCGGTACAGGAAACCGAAGGGCCGAAACTCGCCAGCGCCCTGGAGGCCCACGTGCGTCAGTACGACGTGGACATCATGAACCTGCAGCGTGCTACTGCGCTGATCCCGGCGAAAAACAACGGTGAGCTGCACGAAATCCGTTTCGAAAGCGGTGCGACCCTCAAGTCCAAGACCGTGATCCTGGCCACCGGTGCCCGCTGGCGTGAAATGGGTGTACCGGGCGAGCAGGAATACAAGGCAAAGGGCGTGTGCTTCTGCCCGCACTGCGACGGCCCCCTGTTCAAGGGCAAGCGCGTGGCGGTGATCGGCGGCGGTAACTCCGGCGTTGAAGCAGCCATCGACCTGGCCGGTATCGTCAGCCACGTGACCTTGCTTGAGTTTGACAGCAAGTTGCGCGCCGACGCCGTGTTGCAGCGCAAGCTGTACAGCCTGCCGAACGTTGACGTGATTACCAGCGCGCTGACCAGTGAGGTCAAGGGGGATGGCCAGAAAGTTACCGGCCTGGCCTACAAGGATCGCGACAGTGGCGAGTTCAAGACTATCGACCTGGAAGGCATCTTTGTACAGATCGGTTTGCTGCCCAACACCGACTGGCTCAAAGGCACTGTGGAGTTGACTCCACGTGGCGAGATCATCGTCGATGCACGTGGTGAGACTTCGCTGCCAGGCGTTTTTGCCGCCGGCGACGTAACGACTGTGCCGTACAAGCAGATCGTGATTGCAGTAGGCGAGGGCGCCAAGGCTTCCCTGAGTGCTTTCGATCACCTGATCCGCACTTCCGCCCCGGCGTAAATTCCGGCCCGGAAATGAAAAACCCCATGAGTGATCATGGGGTTTTTTATTGCCGGCGGAACCTTACAGCGGCGTTGGCTGAATGATTTCAACCCAGTACGCATCCGGGTCTTTCACGAAGGCCAGGCTTTTCATGCGGCCGTCACTCAGGCGCTTCTGGAAGTCGCAGCCCAGTTCTTCAAAGCGCGCGCAGGCAGCAACGATGTCCGGCACCGAGATGCAGATATGGCCAAAGCCACGCGGGTCGGTGTTGCCGTTGTGGTAGGCAAAGTCCGCGTCGTTTTCGGTGCCGTGGTTGTGGGTCAGTTCCAGGATGCCCGGGATCGACTTCATCCACTGGGTGCGGGCGGCAGCGTCGGCCGGGATCTGGGCCTTGTCGACCAGGGCCAGGAAGTACAGGCTGAATTCGGCTTCCGGGAAGTCACGTTTTTCAACCAGGGAAAAACCCAGTACGCGGGTGTAGAAATCCAGCGACTTGGTGATGTCCTTGACCCGCAGCATGGTGTGGTTGAATACGAAGTTCGTGGTGGCGGCGTCAGGCTGGGCGGTGACGCCCGGGAAAGTGTTCAGTTCGTGCAGGCTCATGGGCCCTCCAGAGAAAAATGGGGCAAACGTGGCTCCGGTTGGAGCATCCCTTGGCTTGCGGCTGGCATCCGTGCAGCCGGTCCATGATACGCAGCCCTGCCGGTTGCGCCAAATGAAAAAGGTGACGCAACCCTTGCGGCCAGCGGGTGCAGGGGCCCAAACTTTGTCGCTTGAACCTTGAGTGTTTTTCGTAATGACCGGATTTCGCGCACCGTTGTTGAGTACCCTGGGCCTGTTGCTGGGCAGCACCGCTGCATGGGCGGCTGACCCGGAAATTCATTGGCCCAGCGGCTGGCAGGTAGAGGAAGTGGCGCCCGACGACCAGGCCCCGGCACAACCGTCGGCGGTGTCCCGCCAGCGGGCCATAAAGAATGATGAGAATGGCGCGACCTTGATGGTCATGGAGTTGACGGGCACGCCAATCGAAGCGGGGCATACGGTCAACCTGCAAGGCGTGCTGCTGGAAATGCGCAAATCCATCCAGAAGGACTTTGCCCAGGGTGGTTATCAAAGTGTGTGCACCAAGATGCACCCCACAACATTGAGCCGGCTTGAGGCATTGGAAACTACCTGTGTAATCACCGAGAACGGTCGGCATGTGCTGTCGCAAACGTTGGTGGGGGCTGTCGATACCGATAAGGCCTATGTTTTTTCATACGCAGGCCAGGCCGACGCTTACGAATCAAGCAAGGATGAAGTCAGTTCGGTGCGTGACAGCCTTAAACTTTGAGCGTTGTAGGCATCGCGACAAATAAGTCGATTTGAACAAAGTGAAATGTTTTTTAAAGTTCGTTTTTGAAAGTGCCAGCGTCCTGATTTGTTTCACTATCGATGGCTGTAAATAAAAAAGCCCTGCATGTGCAGGGCTTTTCTTAGTGCGTTTGTACTAGCCGCAAAGCATTAGCCGCGAAGCCAGGAGTCTACTGTGGCTGCGCCGTACTGTTCTTTCCACGCCTTCAGGCCGCGATGGTTGCCGCCCTTGGTTTCGATCAGTTCACCCGTGTGCGGGTTGTGGTAAACCTTGACGACGCGGGCACGGCGCTGTTTGGGTGCGGCAGCGACGGAAGCGCCGGACTTGCCCGGGTTAGGATCCAGGATGGAGATGATGTCGCGCAGGCTTTTGCCGTAGGTCTTCATCAGCCCTTGCAGCTTTTCTTCGAATTCGATTTCTTTCTTCAAACCAGCATCGTTCTTCAGGGATTCCAGCTGGGCAAGCTGCTCTTGAAGGGCTTTTTCTGCTGCGCGAAATTCGGCGAGTCTGGACAAAATCTATACTCCAATAGTGTATTTGGCTGATATCTACTGCAAACAAAGCGATAAGCCAAGAGCCTTAAGGCGACTCAATGAAAGTGGCCTTCCTGCCAATTCAGCACAGGCAGGAAAAATTGTAGTAGTTAATCAGTCATGAGTAAATCATGTCTTTTGTATAAATAACAATATTTCCGTTGAAGTGGCTGGCTATTCAATGGCTGTTCAGGAATCTAATGAACTCGTCGCAAGGTACAGGCTTGCCAAACAGGTAGCCTTGCAAGAAATCAACGCCTTGGGCCGCCAGATAGTCGCATTGTTCTTGTGTTTCGACGCCTTCGGCAACGATGCCCAGGTCCAGCTTGGCAGACAGTTCAATGATGCTGTCGAGTATATGCCTCGAGAGTGCATCAACACCGATCATTGCCACGAAGCTTTGATCTATCTTCAAGTAATCGACATTGAAGTTGCGCAAATAACCCAGGCTGGAGTGGCCGGTGCCAAAGTCGTCGATCGCGATCATTACCCCCATTTCATGCAGCGCCTGGAACAGCTGGCGGGTGATATCCGTGGGTTCGATCAACTCGCGCTCGGTCAACTCCAGGACCAGGATCACCTTGCCCGGCGGGAAGGCAGCGAGGAACTCCCGGCAGTCCTCCACCAGCCCCAGGTCGTGACAATGGCGAGCGGTAATGTTGATGCCCACGTGAAAATTGTCGGCAAACTGCGCGGTGTGGGGCGCCAACTGTGCGGCGGTCTGGCGCATCAGGGCGCGGGTCATCGGTACGATCAGGCCCGAATGTTCGGCCAGGGGAATGAACAGGTCCGGGCGCACCAGACCTTCCCTGGGATGATTCCAGCGCATCAGCACTTCACAGCCGGCCCACTGCCGGATGTTGTCGCCACGCACCACTGGCTGGTAATAGGGCACAAATTCATTGGCGCCCAGGGCCCGTTGCAGTTCCAGGGTCGGTGCCGATGAGCGCTTTTGCAGCCAGTGGGCGAGGATGCCTGCCAGCACGCCGAAAAACACCACCAGAACGAACAGCGCGGGATACCGCGCCCGCATGTAGCGCCAAGTTTCACCCTCCGGCATCCCGGCTTCCACGCTGTAGGTATACCGCGTGGAGTCGAGATGATGATGCGCGACGGAAAATGTCGGCAGCGCTGTGCTGTGCACCTTGCCATCCGCCGCCAGCCAGTTAGGCCCCACCTGCAACACCAGGTCGGTATATCGGCTGATCAGGCGCAACGCGTTGGTCAAGTGGTAGCCATCAATGGAGGCGAAGGCCCCCCGGTCTCCCTCGGTGAGGCGATACACCAGCAATGCGGTGTCGGGTGTCACCGGGTTGCCTTTCATCAGCCAGAGACGGCCGCCGACGTAGTCCTCAGGGTTGACCGGGGACTGGTAGTTGCCACCAAACAACGAGCTGCAATAGATGTTGCGCTGCCAGGACAAGGTGGTGGCGCGCACGAACGGCCGGCGGGTGACCTGTTCCCGCAGCTTCAGTTGAGTCGGGTTATCACATTCATGGCCGGCCAGTGGCAGCAGGTCCTGGGCGGCGAGGGCGGTGTTGTCGAGCATCAGGTCAAACTGGCGCACGGCCTCCTGGGCGGTTTGCGCGGTGCTGTGCTCGAGGGTGCGCCCGGCTTGCCAATACAGGATAAGCACACCCAGCAAAATGGGCAGCGCGCCACTGAGCAGGGTGATCAGATGGCGAGTGGAGGCCTTTCGGGGGCCTTTGACGGTCAGTGGCATTTGCGCAGCCTGTAGCGGGAGAGGGCAATAGGACGCTCAAATGCGGTCGGGACAACCTCGGTGGCCTTCCAACAAAGCGTATTGGTATTGGCCATGATAGATGGCGGCAGGCGTCTGTGCATGTTCAATAAAGCTTCAACCGTGTGGCCAGTTGAATAAATGCCAGGGTTGCCGGTGAGGACTGCCGACGGTCCAGTACCGCCAGCCCCACCTGGCGTTTGACGGCAGGCTTGAGCGGTTTGATCAGGTAATCCGCCTGCGTGGATTCAGGCAGCGACAACTCGGCGACAATGGTCACGCCGTCGCCCCGGCGCACGGTGTCCAGGGTGCTGAGCAGCTGTGAGCAGCGGTAACGCACATCCGGCTGCAACCCTGCACCGACGAACAGCCTTGAGACCAGTTCGGCCGAACCGGCCTGGGTCAGGATAAAAGGTTCACCACACAGCGCTTTCAGGCTGACACTTGGCTGCGTGCCCAAGTGATGCCCCAAGGGCAGCAGCGCGACCAGTTGGTCCTCAATCAACGGGAACGTATCGAAGCGCTCTTCAGGCAGCACCACAAACCCAACGTCGACGCGCCGCTCTTCCAGCCACTGCGTCACCTGGCGATCGGGGCCTTCGTCGACATGCACCTCGATGCCCGGATGCTGCTCGCGAAAATGCTGCAGGATCGCGGGCAACAGGCGAATCGATGAGGTCGGCCCGAACGAGCCGATGCGCAGCGTGCCGCGCTTCATCCCGCGGGCATCGGCGGCTTCCTGTTGCAGCGTGTTGGCCAACCCGAGCATGGCCCGGGCGCGCAACAGCAGTTGTTGGCCGATATCGCTGAGTTCGACCTGGGACTGATGACGTCGGATCAACTCCACACCCAGTTCCTGCTCCAGGGATTTGATCGCATGGGACACCGCCGATTGGCTGATGCCCAGGCGATTGGCGGCGCTGGTGAAACCTTGCAGTTCGGCCACCAGGGAAAAGATTTCCAGTTGGGTAAGGGTCATGAGTATTTACTCATTTTACGATGATCGGGGATTAGCCAAACAATAAGCCAATCCCGTGTCTTGTGAGTAGAAATCTGATGAACCCGAGCCCTGACCGTCTGACGTATCTGAAGCTGGCGGCCGTGACCATGATCTGGGGCGGCACCTTCGTTGCCGGGCGCTATCTGGCGGCAGGCCTGGACCCACTGTTGGCGGCGACCGTGCGCTTTGCACTGGCCAGCCTGGCGCTGCTGGCCTTCCTGGGCGCCGCGCGTATTCGCCTGGTGCGTCCGACCACCGCGCAATGGGTGCAATTGATGGTGCTGGGCTTTTTCGGGATCTTTTTCTACAACCTGTGTTTTTTCTACGGCCTGCATTACATCAATGCGTCCCGGGCGTCGTTGATCGTGGCGCTGAACCCGGCAGTGATTGGCCTGGCCTCGTGGCTGCTGTTCAAGGAACGCCTGGGCTGCTTCAAGCTGGTGGGGATCGCGCTGTGCCTGGGTGGCGCAGGGCTGGTGATCGTCAGTCGAAACCCGCAGTTGCTGCAGGGCACGGCAGATGCGTGGGTCGGCGACTTGCTGATTTTCGGCTGCGTGGTGGGGTGGGGCGTGTACTCGCTGTTTTCCCGGGGTCTCAACCAGCGCCTGGGGCCATTGCAAACCGTGACCTGGTCGATCCTGCTGGGCACGCTGATGCTGACGATCACCACGCTGGTGACGGGTCGACTAACGGTGGCCGCATTGGGCCGGATTGATCTGCCCCAACTGATGAGTTTGCTGTACCTGGGCGTGCTGGGCTCGGCACTGGCCTACATCGGCTACTACGATGGCCTGCGCCGCATCGGCGCCACCCGTGCGGGTGTATTTATCGCCCTCAATCCGCTGACGGCAGTGATCTGCGGCGCATTGCTGCTTGGCGAGCAACTGACCGTGCCGATGCTGCTGGGTGGGGCGGTCATCCTGCTGGGCATCTATCTGTGCAACAAACCCCTTGCGCGGGCCAGGGCAATGGGGATTTGATAAGAGTACGGACAAATCTGTTTACGCTGTGTAGAATCGATTTACGCATACAAGAATAAGGACTTGCGCTAACGCAAGCCTCGCCCGTCAGAGACTGATGTAACCATGAAGCTACTCGGGTCCCCCCTCATCTTTGGTGACTTCCTCGCCCGCAGCGTGCGGGGTATCTCCTGTGCGCCACCCACTGACCTCATCCTTGCTCGCAAATAAACATTTGTTAATTACAAGAATGATGATGAGGCACCGAAAATGGCAGACCTGTACGAAAACCCAATGGGCCTGATGGGCTTTGAGTTCATCGAATTCGCATCGCCAACCCCGGGCACCCTGGAGCCGATCTTCGAGATCATGGGCTTCACCAAGGTCGCGACCCACCGTTCCAAGAACGTACACCTGTACCGGCAGGGCGAGATCAACCTGATCCTCAACAACGAACCCAACAGCATCGCCTCCTACTTTGCGGCCGAGCATGGCCCGTCGGTGTGCGGCATGGCGTTTCGCGTCAAGGACTCGCAACAGGCCTACAACCGGGCCCTGGAACTGGGCGCCCAGCCTATCCATATCGAAACCGGCCCGATGGAGCTGAACCTGCCGGCGATCAAGGGCATTGGCGGCGCGCCGCTGTACCTGATCGACCGCTTTGGTGAAGGCAGCTCGATCTATGACATCGACTTCGTGTACCTCGAAGGTGTCGAGCGCAACCCGGTGGGCGCGGGCCTCAAGGTCATCGACCACTTGACCCACAACGTGTACCGCGGCCGCATGGCCTACTGGGCGAACTTCTACGAGAAGCTGTTCAATTTCCGTGAGGCGCGCTATTTCGACATCAAGGGCGAATACACCGGCCTGACCTCCAAGGCCATGAGCGCCCCGGACGGCATGATCCGCATCCCGCTGAACGAAGAATCGTCCAAGGGTGCCGGGCAGATCGAAGAGTTCCTGATGCAGTTCAACGGCGAGGGCATCCAGCACGTTGCCTTCCTCACCGATGACCTGGTCAAGACCTGGGATGCGTTGAAGAAGATCGGCATGCGCTTCATGACCGCGCCGCCAGACACCTATTATGAGATGCTCGAAGGCCGCCTGCCGAACCACGGCGAGCCGGTGGATCAACTGCAGGCACGCGGCATCCTGCTGGACGGCTCGTCAGTGGCGGGGGACAAGCGCCTGCTGCTGCAGATCTTCTCGGAAACCCTGATGGGCCCGGTGTTCTTCGAGTTCATCCAGCGTAAGGGTGACGACGGCTTTGGTGAAGGCAACTTCAAGGCATTGTTCGAATCCATCGAGCGCGACCAAGTGCGTCGTGGTGTGTTGACCGCTGACTGATCGCCTGGGCGATACACAAAAAAGCCCGGCCGGGATTGCACCTGGCCGGGCTTTTTGTTGCCCGGCAGAAACATCGGGACACAGGCGGTTGCCAGCGGCCAGGAACGGAATTCACTGCCAGCGTTACTCAGTGTCATATGCCCAGTTGAGGTTCATGTATGACAGTCCTTGCGCACACCGGTAGTCCACCTCCAGGTTTGAATCAGGCAGCAGCCGTCAACGACGAACCGGCCATCAGTCCCTTGGCCCCAACTGCTCCCTCCCCATTAAGTCCTGCCACTGTCGCCCGCGTGACGTTTTCCTCGAACGTGGAATGGAGCAGTGCGCAAGGCGAGCTGACCGCCGCAGGCGTCGAACTGGCCAATGCCGTATTGGCCCCGGGTACCTCATCAACCGTCGGTGCGCAGGTCTGCACGTTCGCGGTGGACGGGATCCAGTCGAGCGACATTCTGGTGGTCAAACGCGTACCCGCCTCTGAAACCGGAACGAATGTCCTGTTGTACATTCCTGACGTGGAGGGCAATTCGTTCTTCGAATTCAATAACCTTGGAGAAATGAACGCCTGGCTCAAAGAGGTCGCCACCGACCCTGACAAGTTGGATGTATTTGCCGGGCATTTTTCCCGCAATGCGCCTGCCGATCAGACAAAGCGGGTAAAAGACACGATGACGCGCTTCGCCGCAGGCGATATCAATGCCGTGGTCGGGCCTTTTGGCTACGAAAAGGGCGATATCTTCAATCGCCTGGACAAGCACCCAAGCGTGCCGCCGGTACCGGTCAACGGGCTGACGGGGACCTACCTGAAAGTTGAGACCCGTGATGGCCGGGTGACTTTCGCAGGCACACGTCCGGACGGAGAAACCGTACTCTATCAGTACGATGCCTACGGCAACTTCCATGGAGGAGGTAACAAGGGCAACTTCTACTTTGTGAAAAACGGCCTGAACAATGACCAGCCGCTGTCGCCTGTTTCGCGAGAGCAATACTTGAAAACGGTCGTCAGTGTCAGCCTGGATAATGTGGGGGCCAACGATTTATGGGGGCTGTTCGACGAGTTCATCCGCCAACTGAAGAACCCGGGTTCAGGCATTGGGACGGCCTTGATCGCACTGGGCGTGCCTGCGGATGTGGCGCAGTCCATCGAAAAAATCGTCAAAAACCCCGTCACCGGCACCTTGCTTGAACTCAACCATGGCAACCGGCTCGGTAAGCTGTTTGGCGTTGAAAAGGCGCAAATGGACGCCGCACTGACGCAAATAGGCGACGAAATCCAAGGCAGGATTCCGTATTACGGGGCCATCCGAGGGGGGTTGTCGCAAACGGCTGTAATGCTCGAAATGGCAGCAAAAAAAAGCGCTGTCAGGCCTTCTGCTGACGCACCAAATGCTTGAAGCCTTCAAACACCAGCACCATCACCGCGAGCCAGATCGGAAGATACGTCAGCCATTCCCCCGCCTTGATGCTTTCGCCCAACAACAAGGCCACGCCAAGCAGCAGCACCGGTTCTACATAGCTGAGCAGCCCGAACAGGCTGAAGGCCAACAAGCGGCTGGCGACGACGTAGCACACCAGCGCCGAGGCACTGATCAAGCCCAGCATCGGGATCAAGGCGTACAAGCCCTTGTGGGCGTCGAGCACGGCAAAACCCTGTTCGCCGCTTTGCACGAACCACAGTGCCACCGGCAACATCAGCGCCATATCGAGCCACAGCCCGCCGAGGTGGTCGGTCTTCAGGCGTTTGCGCAGTACGAAGTAAACCGGGTAGCCGATAATCACTACCAGGGTTGCCCAGGAGAATCCGCCCACCTGATACAACTCGTTCAGCACACCAGCACCGGCGAAGAACACCGCAATCTTTTGCAGGCGTGACAATTGTTCGCCATACACCAGCCGACCGGTCAGCACCATCGTCAATGGCAGCAGGAAATAGCCCAGCGATACATCCAGGCTGCGACCGTTGAGCGGCGCCCACATGAACAGCCACAACTGCACCCCCAGCAAGGCCGAAGACACCACGACCCCGCCGATCAGCGCGGGTTTGGCCGCAACCAGGCGAACCAGTTCCCACACCCGTCGCCACTCGCCGCTGACAATCATGAACACGGTCATGCAGGGCACCGTCAACAACATGCGCCAGCCGAAGATCTCCAGGCCGCTCAAGGGCGTAAGCAGCGACGTGAAGTAATACATCACGGCAAACAACACCGAGGCCAAGACCGATAACACAACACCTTTAGACACACTGTCCTCACGAAAGCCGATTGATACAAAAGAAGGGGGGATTTCAGGGAGGGAATATAGTGCTTTTGAGGTGAGATGTTTGCTCTGTTTTGGAGCGGTTTATGGGAGGATTTCTCAGGTCCCCCCATAAAAGGGACTTATGGCCGGGCAACTCGCCCCGACACAAAGTGGCTCACATCATTGAACCCTGGCGTCGACGCATGCCCTGGCGTGACCAGCGAGTCGATGAACGCTTCGTCCTCCGCCGTGATCTTCACCTCCAGCGCGCCGGTGTAGGCATCCCACTGCGCCTCGGTGCGCGGCCCGACAATCGTCGAACTGACCGCCGAGTTGTTCAGGACCCAGGCAATCGCGAACTCGACAATCCCCACGCCACGGCCCTGGGTGTATTGCTGGATCTGCTGGGCGATGCGCAGGGATTCAACGCGCCATTCGGTTTCCAGGATGCGCTTGTCCTGGCGCCCGGCACGGCTGCCGGCTTCAGGCGTTACGTCCGGCGCATATTTGCCGCTGAGCACGCCACGGGCCAGCGGGCTGTAAGGCACCACGCCCAGGCCATATGCGGCGGCGGCGGTGATCTGCTCCACCTCGGCCTGACGGTTGACGATGTTGTACAGCGGCTGGCTGATGATCGGTTTGTCCACCCCGAGGCGCTCGGCCACGCGGATCACTTCAGCGATCCGCCAGCCGCGGTAGTTGGACAGGCCCCAGTGGCGGATCTTGCCCTCGCGGATCAAGTCGCCAATCGCTGAAATCGTGACTTCCAGTGGCGTGTTGTGGTCTTCGCGGTGCAGGTAATAGATGTCCAGGTAATCGGTGTCGAGGCGCGTCAGGCTGGCTTCCAGCGCATTGAAAATCCGCTTGCGACTCAGGCCGCTGCGGTTCGGCAGGCCATCCGCCGGGCCGATGCCGACCTTCGAAGCCAGCACCCAATCCTGGCGCTGGCGGGCGATGGCTTCGCCGACGATTTCCTCGGAGCGCCCGCCGGTGTAGACGTCGGCGGTGTCGATAAAGTTGATGCCTTGATCCCAGGCCTTGTCGATGATGCGCAGCGAGTCCTCGGTGTTGGTCTGCTCGCCAAACATCATGCTGCCCAGGGTCAGTGCGCTGACCTTCAACCCGGACTGGCCCAGTGTGCGGTAAATCATCGTGAACACCTCAAAAGGGGGAGACAGGCCCTATCCAATACCAGAGAGCAAGGCTCTGGAACAAGCCCCGCGACGGTTATTGCGGCAATAGTTCGGCGCAGCGCAGTTGCAGGAAGCGGTGCAGTACCTTGACCCGCTCCGACACCTGCAACCGATGGGGACACATCAGATTGAAGGGGGTCGGTTCGCCTTGCCAATCGGTGAGCAACGGCACCAGGCGCCCGGCCTTGATATCGCGCGCTACATCCAGCCGCGCTTTATAGGCGATGCCGTGTCCGGCCAATGCCCAGCGCCGCACGATCTCGCCGTCATCACTGAGGTAGTCGCCGCCGACCTCGACTTCCTGCAACACCTCACCCTGGCGAAAGTACCAGGTGTTGTTCGCCCGACCCTGGCGCATATAGCGCAGCGTGCTGTGTTGTGCCAGGTCCTGGGGGAGGCGTGGCGTACCGTGGCGCGCGAGGTAGTCGGGGCTGGCGCACGCCACCCGCGTGTGGTCGGGCACCACCGGCAACGCGACCAGGCTGGAGTCCCGTGGTACGCCGAAACGCAGGGCGATGTCGACGGTTTCGCGGAACAGGTCGGCATTGCTGTCGTTGAGCAGCAACTGAAGGCGCACGTTCGGGTGTTCGAGCTTGAACTCATCCAGCCAGCCCAGCAGCACATTGCGCCCGAAATCCGAGGGCGCGGCCAATTGCAGTAACCCGCTCAGGCTCTGGCCTTGCTGCTTGACCGCCTGTTCGCCTTCCGACAGCGCCTCCAGGGCCACGCGCACACTGTCGAGGTAGC
This sequence comes from Pseudomonas sp. W2I6, assembly GCF_030815935.1. NCBI lineage: Bacteria > Pseudomonadati > Pseudomonadota > Gammaproteobacteria > Pseudomonadales > Pseudomonadaceae > Pseudomonas > Pseudomonas sp. W2I6. Next base: position 2,284,577 of record NZ_JAUSXJ010000001.1, read on the forward strand.
GCCGGCCTTCTTCGGTCAGGCGCATGCTGCGGGTGGAACGCGCCAGCAGCCGGATGCCCAGGCGGGTTTCCAGGCGCTTGAGGGCAATGCTCGCTGCGGCCGGGGTCAGGCTGAGGCTGCGGGCGGCTGCCGACAGGCTGCCGGTGTCGGCGGTGCGTACGAACACTTCAAGGTCGAGGATTGAGCTCATTTGTAAAAATTCTTTAAAGATCTTGTCGTTTTACCGGGATTTTTCAACGATTGCCAAGCTGGGAAGATGAAAGCTCATTTTCTCAGCCAGGTATTTCCCCATGACATCTCCCCTCAACGGCAAAACCATCATCGTCATTGGCGGCAGCAGCGGCATTGGTGCCGAGGTGGCCAAGCAGGCCGTGGCACGCGGTGCCCATGTGGTGCTGGCCGGGCGGCGCTTGTCTTCAACCGTGGAGAACGGGGTGCGTAGCGAGCAGGTGGACGTGACCGACGCAGCCTCATTACAGCGCTTGTTCGAAACCGTGGGGCCGTTTGACCATCTGGTCTACACCGCAGGGCCTGCGGTGCAGGCCAAGGCGTTGATCGAGACCGACCTGAACCTGGCGCAAGACAACTTCAACGTGAAGCTCTGGGGTTCGCTGCGGGCGATCCAGTCGGCGCTGCCATTTCTCGCCGAGCGCGGCAGCATCACCCTGACGTCGGGGCAGTTGGGGCGCAAAACGGTTGCGGGGCAATTCATCAAGACCGGCATCAATGCGGCGACCGAAGCGCTGGGCAAGCAACTGGCCAAGGAACTGGCGCCACGGCGGGTCAATGTGGTCAGCCCGGGGGTGATCGACACCGAGGCGTATGCCGGGTTGTCCGATGAGCAGCGACTGGCAATGTTTGCCAAGGCGGGCGGGGCGTTGCCGGTGGGGCGCGTGGGGCAGGCCGAAGAAGTGGCTGCCGGGTATGTGTTGGCGATGGAGAACGGGTTTATTACCGGTAGCGTGATTGATGTCGACGGCGGCGGATTACTCTAAAGGCAGCTGAATAAAAAGGTCCCGCTTTCAGGCGGGACCTGCATTATCAGTAATAGGGCCGTGCTTAATAACGTGGCACCGGAACCGGTTGTGGCGGGTAGTAATAGCCTGGAGGCGGCGCCTGGTAATAGACCGGCGGCGGCTGTTGGATGTACACCGGCTGCGGTTGCACGTAAACCGGTTGCTGCTGCACATAGACCGGAGGCTGGGAGTTGGCGACCACCGAACCCACTACGAGACCGCCGACAACCGCACCCAGCAAAGCCGGGCCACCCCAGCCCCAACCACCGCCATGCCCGTACCCATAACCGTGACCCCAGCCATAGCCATATCCTCCACGGGCTTCTGCTTGCCCTGCGATGGCGAGGGTGGCAATGAGCAACATGGCTACTTTCATTTTTGAGAGTCGACTGATCATGATAAGTCCTCTACGTATGCACCGAACCGGTCTTGATAATATCCCCGGGCATAGGCTTCAGACAGCGGTTTCGGACGGGATGATGGGGTACGAAAGTAAAGGCTGGGTAAAGGTTGTAGCCTATTTGTTACCTGGAATGGGCGTAGAGGTTAATACGGCTGTCAGGCAGTTGTTTGCCTATAAAAACACGCCTTTATATGAGCAGATAGATGACCGGCGCCGCCCTCGATATCGCGGCACCGGTCAGCGCTGATTCAAGCCTTGAGTGTGCGCGTCATGCGCAACGCCAACACACTGCCCGCGACGATCACCGCCGCCAGCAGGTACAGCGCCAGGTCCGTAGACCCGGTGGCATCTTTCACAAACCCGACGATATACGGGCTGAGGAACCCCGCCATCTGGCCCATGGAGTTGATCAACGCCAGACCGCCCGCTGCCGCACCTGCGCTGAGCATCGCGGTTGGCACCGGCCAGAACATCGGCAGGCCGGTGAGGGCACCCATGGTGGCGATGGTCAGGCCGAGGATCGCAATGGCCGGCGTGGTTGCAAAGTTCACCGCAATCACCAGCCCGATCGCGCCCATCAGCATCGGCACCACCAGGTGCCAGCGACGCTCCTTGCGCAAGTCGGCAGAGCGGCCCACCAGCAGCATGAACACCGCCGCCAGCAGGTACGGGATCGCACTCAGCCAGCCAATCACCAGGTTATCGCTGAAGCCCATGTTCTTGATGATCGATGGCAGCCAGAAGTTGATGGCGTACACACCGCTCTGGATGCAGAAGTAGATCAGGCCGAACGCCCAGATCGCCGGGTTCTTGAACACTTCCAGCAGCGAGTCGCTGGTGGTCTTCGGTTTGTTGGCCAGGTCGGTCGCCTGGTCGGCTTCCAGCACCGCGCGCTCATGGGGCGTGAGCCACTTGGCGTTGGCAAAGCTGTCGCTGAGCAGGAAGTAGGCGAGGGCGCCGAGGATCACCGTCGGCACGCCTTGCAGCAGGAACATCCACTGCCAGCCCGCAAGCCCGCCCTGGCCGGCGGCGAAGTGGTTGAGGATCCAGCCGGAGAACGGGCTGCCGAGCAGGCCGGATACCGGAATCGCCGACATGAACAGCGCCATGATCCGCCCACGGCGGAAGGTCGGGAACCACTGCGAGAGGTACAGCACCACGCCCGGGAAGAACCCGGCTTCAGCGGCGCCGGTCAGCAGGCGCAAGCCGTAGAAGTGCGTCGGTGTGGTAACGAACAACAGGCAGGTGGACAGGGCGCCCCAGACGATCATCATCAGCGCAATCCAGCGCCGTGGACCGAATTTGGTCAACGCCAGGTTGCTCGGCACGCCGCACAGCACGTAGCCGATAAAGAAGATCCCGGCACCGAGGCCGTACACGGTCTCGCTGAATTTCAGGTCGTCGAGCATCTGCAACTTGGCAAAGCCGACGTTGACGCGGTCGAGGTAGTTGAACAGGTAGCAGATGAAAATGAAGGGGATCAGGCGCAGGGTGATGCGCTTGTATACGGCGTTTTTATCGTCATCGGTGGCCTGGGTAACAGCGGCGCTCTGTGACATGGCAGTCTCTCTTTATTATGATTTTTCGCGATGCGAGGGTAACGTTGATCGCCCAACGAGTCTCGGCCACCTCAAGGGGTGCTGTCTTTGTGCTCGCGCACAGTGAAGCATGGTTTGCGCTGTGCCTATGAACAACCGGTTTTTTTCAGGAATTTAACCCCATGTTCGAGCTGGATCATGACCTGGCGCAGGATATCGTCAATCGCACCATGGCGATCCTGCCCTATAACGTCAACGTCATGGACAGCCAGGGCCTGATACTGGGCAGCGGCGAACCCGAGCGGATCAACACCCGCCACGAAGGCGCGCAGTTGGTGCTGGCCAACGGGCGGGTGGTGGAAATCGACGGCCAGACCGCCAAGCACCTCAAGGGCGTGCAACCCGGGATCAACCTGCCGCTGCTGCACGACCAGCGCCTGATCGGCGTGCTGGGCATTACCGGTGAGCCGGAATTGCTGCGCACCTATGCCGAACTGGTGCGGATGACGGCCGAAATGCTGGTCAGCCAGCGTCACCAGCAAGCCGAGCAGCAATGGCGGCGCCAGCGCTGCGATGATCTGCTGGCACTGCTGCTGGCCGAGACTGGCGATTCGCCGCGCCTGGTGGATGAAGCCCAGCAATTGGGCCTCAAGCCGCAGCTGGCGCGCACGCCGTACCTGTTCGAGCTGGGCAGCGGCCAGTCGGCCGAGGCCTTGAGCGCCTGGCTGACCTCGCGCTACCCCGACAGCTGGTGCGTCAGCTCCGCGCAGTTTTCCCTGCTGTGGTGCCGGCCGGCGTCGGTGCAAGTCGATAACCCGCGCCTGCTGGAAAAGCTCGACGGCCTGGGCTGGAACATCCTGCGGGTCGCCGTCGGCGGGCAAGCGGACGGGCTGGCCGGCCTGCGCCGTTGTTACCGGCGGGTCGGCGACCTGCTCGCTTATGGCCGTGATGTGCTGCCCGAATCGCGATTGCTGACCCTCAATCGCTACCGCCTGCCGGTCATGCTCTGGCGCCACCGCAACGACGACGCCCTCGATGAATTGCTCAACCCGCTGCGCAAGGTACTGGCCAAGGACAGCAACGGCCAGTTGCTGGCGACCCTGCGCAGCTGGTGCGACCACGACGGCCAAAGCCAGGCGTGCGCCGATGCCCTGGGGATCCACCGCAACAGCCTGCGCTACCGCATGGAACGCATCGCCGAGCTGAGCGGCGTCGACCCGCTGACCCTCGACGGCATGCTCGCGTTGTACCTCGGCGTGCAGCTATTGCCGCAAGCTTTGTCCAAATGAACAACAAACCCCAGCCACTCTTGTGCAATGGACCGGCGTTATTGCCGGTGCCAACTGGCAGCATGGGCGTTATAAAAACCGGAGAAAGCCCATGAAAATCATCATCGCCCCCGACTCGTTCAAGGACAGCCTGAGTGCTGAAGGCGTGGCGAATGCCATTGCCGAGGGGTTGGCCAGCGTGTGGCCCGACGCCGAGCTGATCAAGTGCCCGATGGCGGACGGTGGTGAGGGCACGGTGGAATCGGTACTCGCCGCCTGCCAGGGCGAGCTGCGCACCAGCCGTGTGCAAGGGCCATTGGGCGGCAGTGTCGACGCGCATTGGGGCTGGTTGGCCGAGAGCCACACCGCAATCATCGAAATGGCCGAAGCCAGCGGCTTGCAACTCGTGCCACCGGGTCAGCGAGATGCGTGTTCCAGCAGCACCTTCGGCACCGGCGAACTGATCCGCGCCGCCCTGGATGCCGGCGCCCAGCGCATCATCCTGGCCATTGGCGGCAGCGCCACCAACGACGGCGGCGCCGGGGCGATGCAAGCCCTGGGTGTGCAGTTGTTTGATGCCGAGGGAGCAGCGCTGCCCCTTGGCGGCCTGGCGCTGGGCAAGCTGTCGCGCATCAGCCTTGAACAACTGGATCCCCGCCTGAACGAAGTGCGCTTCGAAATCGCCGCCGACGTGAACAACCCTCTATGCGGTCCTCACGGGGCCTCGGCGATTTTTGGCCCGCAAAAGGGCGCCAATCCCCAGCAAGTCGAACAACTGGATGCGGCCCTCGGCCATTTCGCCGATCACTGCGCCAGGGTATTGCCCAAGGATGTACGTGACGAACCCGGCAGCGGCGCCGCCGGTGGCTTGGGTTTCGCCGCCAAGGCGTTCCTTGGCGCGCAGTTTCGCGCGGGTGTTGAAGTGGTCGCAGAGCTTGTTGGGCTTGAGCAAGCCGTGCGTGGCGCCGACCTGGTGATCACCGGCGAAGGCAGGTTCGACGCCCAGACCCTGCGCGGCAAGACCCCGTTTGGAGTGGCGCGAATCGCCAGGCAGCACAACGTGCCGGTGATCGTGATCGCCGGCACCCTGGGTGATGGCTATGAGCAGATGTACGCCCACGGTGTGGATGCCGCGTTCGCCTTGCCGTCCGGCCCGACTACCCTGGAGCAGGCCTGCAGCGAGGCACCGCGCCTGTTGCGCGAGCGCGCCTCGGACATCGCGCGGGTCTGGAAATTGGTGGCTTCGCGTTCCCGATGAGTGCAGTGCAGGGCTCGCCATTCTGAGGCTTTGCCGCCTACACTGGTCGGCCACGTGTTTTTCAAAGGACGAAACACCATGCACACACCTGAACCCAAGATCGTTATCACGCGCTTCACCGAGGCCCACCTTGAAGGCGTCGCTGCGCTCTACAACGACCCGGCTGTCTGCCGTCAGGTGCTGCAAATGCCTTTCCAGTCAGTCGAGGCCTGGCGCAAACGCCTGGTGCAGGACAACGAGCGGCGGCTACAGCTGGTGGCGCTGCATGCCGGTGAAGTGATCGGCCAGCTGGGTTTGGAACAGTATTTGCGCGTGCGCCAAAGCCACGTCGGTTCATTCGGCATGGGCGTCGCCACCGCCTGGCAGGGCAAGGGCGTGGGCTCCCGGCTGCTGGGCGCGGCGCTGGAGGTGGCGGATAACTGGATGAACCTGCACCGGGTGGAACTCACGGTGTATGCCGACAACGAAGCCGCCCACCGGCTGTACCACAAGTTCGGCTTCGAGACCGAAGGCCTGCTGCGCGACTACGCCGTGCGTGACGGCGCATTCGTCGACACGCTGACCATGGCGCGCATCCGCAAGCCGGCCTAGTCGTCCTGCAACGCAAACGCCACCGCAGCCTGCGCATGCAGCTCGGTGGTGTCCAGCAAGGGCAGGTCGCTGTGCTGCGGCTTGATCAACAGGCTGATTTCCGTACAGCCGAGGATGATGGCCTGGGCGCCACGGGCGGCCAAAGACTCGATCACCCGCTGGTACACCTCGCGTGATGCGTCGCTGATCACCCCGACGCACAACTCTTCGTAAATGATCCGGTGCACGGCCTGGCGCTCTTCAGCGTCCGGCACCAGCACGGTCAGCCCCTGCGCCGCCAGGCGTGACTTGAGAAACTCCTGCTCCATGGTAAACGCGGTACCCAGCAGGCCAACGGTCAGGGTGCCAGCTTCCACGGCCGCCGCGCCGGCAGCGTCTGCAATATGCAGAAACGGTATCGACACCGCCGCCTCAATCCGCGGCGCTACCAGGTGCATGGTGTTGGTACACAGCACGATGCACTCGGCGCCCCCGGCTTGCAGGCGGCGGGCGGCGTCTTCGAGGATCAGCGCCGCATCGTCCCAGCGCCCGGCGTGCTGGGCCTGCTCCACCGGGCCGAAGTCGACGCTGTACATCAACAGTTGTGCCGAGCGCAGCGGCCCGAGCTGGTCGCGCACGTTCTGGTTGATGATGCGGTAATACTCGGCGCTGGACTCCCAGCTCATGCCGCCGATAAGGCCGATGGTGCGCATGCGATGCTCCTGAATTGGACGGGCGAGGGCACACATTACCCGCGCGCTGCGCTTTAGTCATACGCCGGTGTGCGGCATCTGCCATGATCAAGGCTCGCAACATGGGTCACCCAAGGAACACGGCAATGGACGATGTACAACAACTGGGCGAGATGCTGCGTCATTACGCCGACAGCGAAGCCCACAAGAAACAGCAGTTCGAAGTGCAGTCGGCCCATTGGGCGCAGAAGATCGGCGAGTTGTTCGGCCAGATCGAGCAGTGGCTTGCGCCTGTGAAGACGGTCGGTTTGCTGGAAGTGCAGCGCGAGGCGTACGTGGCTTCCGGCCCCAGCGTGCCGGTGGAGACCTCCACCTTCAAGACCGAGAAACTGACCATCCATATCGCCGGCAAACCGGTGGAGTTCGTGCCGGATGTGATGGGCGCCGGTGGTTTGATTTCGCTGTCGGTGATGGGCTTGACCGCCGCCCGCTACGGCAGCATTTCCCTGGTATTACTCCCGGGGAAAAACGACTGGCTGTGGAAGAAAACCAACGGTTTGAAAGACCCGGATACGTTCGGCTTCGATGCCAACTTCCTGGCGTTGCAGTTGCAGAGCCTGATTCCCCGCGAACGCGGCTAGTCGCTCAATGTGGTGCTTGTGTGGGAGCGGGCTTGCTCGCGAAAGCGGTGTGTCAGTCGCTGTATATGTTGACTGAACCACCGCATTCGCGAGCAAGCCCGCTCCCACAATTAGATCTCTATATTGCCCCAGTCCTGCTTTGTTTCCTCAGGCGCCACCGCGTTGACCCGCTTGCCCGTGGCCCGCTCCACCCGCCGTGCCACTTCCGGGTCATCGGCGAACGGCATCAGGCTGGCCTCATCCAGGCTCTCCTTCGACTGGCCCCGCAGGCAATACTCCACCGCGCCATACAGGCCGATCACCGCCGCCAGGTTCAGCGCTATCTCCCACATCAGGCGATCTGCGCGTCAAGCTGCGCCACCTTCAAATCCGCCACACGCACGGTGCGCCAGGTGTTGTACGCCATCAGCAACATGCTGCTGAGGAAGAACACCCCGCCGACGAATCGCACCACAAATCCCGGATGGCTGGCCTGTAACGCTTCCACAAACGAGTAGGTGAGGGTGCCGTCATCGTTCACCGCCCGCCACATCAGGCCCTGGGTGATGCCGTTGACCCACATCGACGCGATGTACAGCACCGTGCCAATGGTCGCCAGCCAGAAGTGCATATTGATCAGCCCCACACTGTGCATCTGCGCGCGCCCGAAGATTTTCGGGATCATGTGGTACAGCGAGCCAAACGTGATCATCGCCACCCAGCCCAGGGCGCCGGCGTGGACGTGGCCGATGGTCCAGTCGGTGTAATGGGAGAGGGCGTTGACGGTCTTGATCGCCATCATCGGCCCTTCAAAGGTCGACATCCCGTAGAACGCCAGCGACAGCACCAGGAAGCGCAGGATCGGGTCGGTGCGCAATTTATGCCAGGCCCCGGAAAGCGTCATCATGCCGTTGATCATCCCGCCCCAGCTCGGCGCCAGCAGGATCAGCGACATCGCCATCCCCAGCGACTGCGCCCAGTCCGGCAGCGCGGTGTAGTGCAGGTGGTGCGGACCGGCCCAGATGTACAGGGTGATCAGCGCCCAGAAGTGCACGATGGACAGGCGATAGGAATACACCGGTCGCCCGACCTGCTTCGGCACGAAGTAGTACATCATCCCCAGGAAACCGGTGGTCAGGAAGAACCCCACGGCGTTGTGCCCGTACCACCACTGCACCATGGCGTCGGTGGCCCCGGAGTACACCGGGTAGGACTTGAACCAGTCCACCGGGATCGACAGGTGATTGACCACGTGCAGCATGGCGATCACCACGATGAACGCACCGAAGAACCAGTTGCCGACGTAGATGTGCTGGGTCTTGCGCTGCACCACAGTGGTGAAAAACACGATCGCATAGGCCACCCACACCACGGTCATCCACACCGCGCCGCTGAACTCGATCTCGGCGTATTCCTTGGTGGTGGTGTAACCCAGTGGCAGGCTGACCAGCATGATCACGATCACCGACTGCCAGCCCCAAAAGGTAAAGGCAGCGAGCTTGTCCGAGTACAGCCGTACCTGGCAGGTGCGCTGTACTGCGTAGTAGCTGGCGGCGAATTGCGCGCTGCCGGCAAAGCCGAAAATCACCAGGCTGGTGTGCAGCGGGCGCAGGCGCCCGAAGGTGGTCCACGGCAGGTCGAGGTTCATCTCGGGCCACACCAGTTGCGAGGCGATCCACACGCCCATGGCCATGCCGACCACGCCCCAGACGATAGTTGCAATGACGAATTGACGCACGACCTTGTAGTTGTAGGCCTGTGCGGTTGATGGTGGTTGCATGCTTAGTCCTCCCACGGTTCCAAGTGGGCGGCACTGTAGGAAGTATGGGTAGAACAATACAGACTCAGACCCGGGTCATTACTACGGATCAGCCACTAACCTGCATTTTTCGCACGTTACCCCCGTCAATAAATCGTTTGTCCAACCCCCGCCCAATGACAAAACTGCAAGTCACTCGCAAAACAACAACGATTGGGCAAAAAACCATATGCAAATCGAGCGCAACTTTTACAACGGCCACTTCGCCGAACCTGCCAGCACCGCCCAAATCGCGGTCTACAACCCCGCGACCGAGGCCCAGGCAGGCCGGGTGTCCGCCGCCACCCCTGATGAAGCCATTGCGGCCGTCGATGCCGCCGCCAGCGCACAGAAAACCTGGGGCAAGCTCACCAGCATCCAGCGCGCCGAACACCTGCGGGCTTTCGCCGCCGCCCTCGAAACCTGCGCTGAAAGCATAGGCCGGGCGCTGGCCAGCGAATCCGGCAAAAGCCTCGACGACGCCAGCAACGAGGCGCGCTACGCCGCCCAGATCACCCGCTACCACGCCGAATGGGCACGCCGCATCGAAGGCGAAATCATCCCCAGCGACACCCCGGACGAAAACCTGTTCCTGCAACGCGAGCCGATTGGCGTCGTGGCTTGCCTGATTCCGTTCAACTACCCGGTCTATACCCTGCTGCGCAAAATCGCCCCGGCGCTGATTGCCGGCAACACCGTGGTGGTGCGCCCGAGCAACAACACGCCGTTGTCCGCCTTTGAAATCGCCCGTGCCGTCGAGCAGTCGGGCATGCCGGCCGGCGTGATCAACATCCTGACCATGGACCACGCCACCGCCGCCGCCCTGTGCACCCACAAGGCCGTGGGCCTGATCACCCTGACCGGCAGCGTCAACGCCGGGCGCATCGTGCTCGACTACTGCAAGGCCAACATCGCCAAGCCGTCCCTGGAGCTGGGCGGCAAGACCCCGGCGATCATCGAGGCCGACGCCGACCTGGAAAAAGCCGCCAGCGACATCATCGCTTCCAAGACCACCCACTGCGGCCAACTGTGCACGGCCGTCGAGCGGGTGTATGTGCAGGAAAGCGTCTATGACCGATTCCTGGCCCTGCTCAAGGCCAAGATCGGCGCCGTCAAATTCGGTGACCGTGCCACGGATGCGGGCCTGATGGGCCCACTGGTCAACGCCAGCTCCCGGCAGAATATTCACGCCATGGTCGAGCGCGCCATCGCCGACGGTGCTGTACTGGAAACAGGCGGCGTACTCCCCGACGGCCCGGGCCATTTCTACCCGCCGACGCTGCTCAGCGCCTGCCGCCAGGACATGGAAATCATCCAGGAAGAAATCTTCGGCCCGGTGCTGCCGGTGCTCAAGTACCGCGATATCGACGAAGCGCTGGCTATGGCCAACGATCACCAGTTCGGCCTGTCGTCGGTGCTCTATACCGAGAACTACCGCACGGCCATGAAAGTCGCCAACGCCATCGAGGCCGGCGAGTTGTACGTCAATCGCACCCCGGCCGACCCTTACCAGGGTTTCCACGCCGGCTGGAAACGCTCAGGGCTGGGCGGCGATGACGGCAAGCACGGGATGCTTGAATTCACCCAGACCCGTTTGGTGGTCATGAAGTACTGATTCACCGACCACCGGCTTCACCTCAATAAAAACAATTATCGGGGCACCTGCACAGTGGGTGTCCGAGGTCTACAAGATGTCCAAGCCTGCACCCGTTGCCCAGGGTTTCGATGCCGTGTCCGCGGCTAAAAGCGACAAAGCCAGTCGCTACTTCCAATTGATGTTGCTGGTACTGGCCGCCGGGGCGATCTACCCGATCCTCTACCTGCGCCAGGTCTACCAGACCACCATGCTTGAGGTGTTCCAGATCAACCACAGCCAGCTGGGTTATCTGTACTCGATGCTCGGTACGATCTTCCTGCTCAGCTACCTGCCGAGCGGCTGGTTGGCCGATCGCCTGCCGCCACGCTTCCTGATCTTCTTTTCGCTGGTGGCCACCGGGGCCCTGGGTATCTGGTACTCCACCGTGCCGTCGATGACCGGCCTGATGATCATCTTCGGCTGCTGGGGCCTGACCACCGGCCTGACCTTCTGGGCTTCGGTGCTCAAGCGGGTGAAGATGATCGCCCATCACAGTGAGCAGGGCCGTTTCTTCGGCATCCTCGACGGCGGCCGTGGCCTGGTGGAAGCCTTGCTGGCGACCGTGGCCCTGGGGCTGTTCGCCTACGCCACCGAGACCCGCAGCCAAACTGCGGCCGAAGGCTTCAAGCACGTGGTGTACCTGTATTCGTTCGTGTGTATTGCCATTGGTTGTGTGCTGGTGCTGCTCAAGGACCCCAAGTCCATGGCCGAAACTGCGGCGGTGGAGAAGGGCAAGTTCAACCTGATCGCCGACCTCACCACCCTGGTGAAAATCCCCGAGCTGTGGCTGGTGACCGCCATCGTGTTCTGCGGTTACCACATGTTCTGGGCCACCTACAGCTTCTCCGATTACCTGCAAGGCAGCGGCATGACCGCCGTGATGGCCGGCACCATCACCACCATCAAGCTGTGGATGCGGCCCATCGGCGGGATCGGCGGTGGCTGGCTGGGGGACAAGTTTTCGAACATCTCGGTGCTGATCGTCGCGTTGCTGCTGGTGACCCTGGCGATGGTCGGCCTGATCGTGTTCCCGGCCATTGGCAGCCTCGGCTTGCTGATCGGCACGGTGATCTTTATCGGCCTGATGACCTACGCGATTCGCGGCCTGTACTGGGCGATCCTCGACAGCTGCGACATCCCGCTGCGCATCACCGGCCTGGCCATCGGCATCGTCTCGGTGGTGGGTTACCTGCCGGACACCTTTATCCCGCTGATCAATGGCTACCTCACCGACACATACCCGGGGCAGGTCGGCTACAACCTGTACTTCGGCTACATCGCCTTCATCGGCGTGCTCGGGACCCTCGCGGCCCTGACCTTGCGCGCCCGGATCAATCGTAAAAAATTCAACCAGACAGGTGCCTGAGATGAAAATCGTCGCCCTTGAAACCCATATTGTCGCCGTACCGCCACCGCACATCGGCGGCATGTATTGGCTGTTCGTCAAACTGAAAACCGACTGCGGCATCGAAGGCGTGGGCGAGATCTACGCCGCCACCTTCGGCCCCAAGGCCATGCTGCCGATCATCGAGGACGTGTTCGAGCGCTACCTGCTCAACCACGACCCGCACCATATCGAGCGCTTCTTCCGCCAGGCGTACTCCAGCGGCTTCACCCAGCGCCCCGACCTGACCATGATGGGCGTGGTCAGCGGCCTGGAAATGGCCTGCTGGGACATCATCGGCAAGGCCGCCAACAAACCGGTCTATGAGTTGCTGGGGGGCAAGGTCAACGAACGCCTGCGTTCCTACACCTACCTGTACCCGGTCAACAGCAAGGGCGAGTACGACTACGACGACCCGGACCTGGCCGCCGAATGCGCGATCGAGAACATGAACAAGGGCTTCACCGCCGTGAAGTTCGACCCGGCAGGCCCGTACACCGCGTACTCCGGCCACCAGATCTCCCTGGAAGTGCTGGAACGCTGCGAAACCTTCTGCCGCAAGATTCGCGAGGCGGTGGGCGACAAGTGCGACCTGCTGTTCGGCACCCACGGGCAGATGGTGCCGTCGTCGGCGATTCGCCTGGCCAAGCGCCTGGAGAAATACGACCCGCTGTGGTTCGAAGAACCGGTGCCACCAGGCCAGGAAGAGGCCATGGCCCAGGTCGCGGCGAAGACCAGCATTCCCATCGCCACCGGCGAGCGCCTGACCACCAAGTACGAGTTCTTCAAGCTCTTGCAGGCCGGTGGTGCATCGATCCTGCAAATGAACGTGGCCCGCTGCGGCGGCCTGCTGGAAGCCAAGAAAATCGCGAGCATGGCCGAGGCCTACTACGCGCAGATCGCCCCGCACCTGTACAACGGACCGATCGGCGCAGCGGCGAGTTTCCAGTTGGCCACGTGCACGCCGAACTTCCTGATCCAGGAAAGCATCATGACCTGGGGCGGCTTCCATGCCGAAGTGCTGACCAAGCCGCTGCAATGGGAGGACGGCTACATCATCCCGTCCACCGAGCCGGGACTTGGGGTGGAGCTGAACATGGACGTGGTGCGCAAGCACACGCCGTACACCGGCGAGCGGCTGCACCTGCAAATGGCGCCCACGCCTGCTGACGTGAAAGACACTTCGCCCGCCAAGGGCTAAAAAAAACGACTTATGCGGTAACCGTGAATGACATACGACTACATCATCGCCGGCGCCGGCGCCGCAGGTTGCGTCCTGGCCAACCGACTCTCCGCCTCGGGCGAGCATTCGGTATTGCTGCTGGAAGCCGGCGGCAAGGACAGCTCCTGGTGGTTCAAGATCCCGGTCGGTTTCGCCAAGATGTACTACAACCCGACCTTCAACTGGATGTACTACAGCCAGCCGCAAAAACAGCTGGCCGACCGTGCCATCTATGCCCCGCGGGGGAAGGTGCAGGGCGGTTCCGGCTCGATCAACGCCATGATCTACGTGCGCGGCCAGGCCCATGATTTCGATGACTGGGCGGCCAATGGCAACGACGGCTGGGGCTTCAAGGACGTGCTGCCGTACTTCCGCAAGCTGGAAAATCACCCCCTGGGCGACACCGAATACCACGGCAGCAGCGGCCCCATCAGCATCACCCCGATGAAGGGCCAGACCCATGCCATCTGCGATGTATTTCTCAAGGGCTGCGAGCAATTGGGCTATGGCCTGAGCGATGATTTCAACGGGCCGAACTTCGAAGGTGCGGGCCTCTATGACGTCAACACCCGCAACGGTGAGCGCTGCTCCAGCAGCTTTGCGCACCTGCACCCGGCGTTGGGTAGGCCGAACCTGACCGTGGAGTTGCATGCGCTGGTAGACCGCGTGCTGTTCGACGATCAGCAGCGCGCCACCGGCATCAGCGTGACCCAGCACGGCGTGGTCCGAACCTTCAGCGCGCGCAAGGAGGTGATCCTGTGCGCCGGGGCGGTGGATACGCCGAAGATCCTGCAACTGTCGGGTGTGGCGGACAAGCAATTGCTCGCCGAACACAACATCCCGTTGGTCAAGGACCTGCCTGCAGTGGGGCAGAACCTGCAGGACCACCTCTGCGCCAGTTATTACTACAAGGCCAATATCCCGACCCTGAACGACCAGCTCAGTTCGCTGTTTGGCCAGTTCAAACTTGGCCTCAAATACCTGCTGACCCGCAAGGGCGCGCTGGCCATGAGCGTCAACCAGGCCGGCGGGTTCTTTCGCGGCAACGAAGGGCAGGCGCACCCCAATCTGCAGCTGTACTTCAACCCGCTGTCGTACCAGATCCCGAAAAACAACAAGGCCAGCCTCAAGCCCGAGCCGTATTCAGGCTTCCTGCTGTGCTTCAACCCGTGCCGGCCTACCAGCCGCGGGACGATCCGCATCGCCTCGAAAAACCCACGGGACGCGGCCTTGATCGACCCCAACTACCTGAGCACCCAAAAGGACATCGACGAGGTGATCCAGGGCAGCCGGCTGATGCGCAAGATCATGCAGGCTCCGGCGCTCAAGGGCGTTACTGTGGCCGAGGTATTGCCGGGGCCGGCGGTGCAAACCGATGAGCAGATGCTGCAGTACTTCCGCGAGAACAGCGGCTCGATCTATCACCTGTGTGGCTCTTGCGCCATGGGCTCGGACCCGCTGGTGTCGGTGGTGGACAAGCGCCTGAAGGTGCACGGGATGCAAGGACTGCGGATTGTCGATGCGTCGATTTTCCCCAACGTGACCTCGGGCAATACCCATGCGGCGGTGTTGATGGTGGCGGAGAAGGGCGCGGATCTGATCCTGCAGGATGCCTGAATTGATCGTTCCCACGCTCTGCGTGGGAATGCATCCTGTGACGCTCCGCGTCACGACTTCAAGAGCAGACGCGGAGCGTCCAGGGCGGCGTTCCCACGCGGAGCGTGGGAACGATCATAGAGAGACCGTGTTTTGCCACTGGGCAACCGTTTCGGCACTGATGCTTACCCCACCACACACAATCACCACCACATCCTCAACCCCGGCAATCGCCCCATGCTCCAGATACGCCACGGCCAACGAAACCCCACATGCCGGTTCCACCAACTGGCGTAAATCATCGGCGTACCGCGCCACGCCCATCATCGCGTCGGCATCACTCAACACCACGCATTGATGGGCAAACCTGCCGATATGCTGCACCGGCCACGTCGCCACCTGGGTCGCGGCCAACGACTTGGCCACGGTATCGATCTTCGCCAGCCGCACGGGCTTTCCAGCCTCTACGGCAGCAGCAAACGAAGCCGCGCCCGCCGTTTCACACGCAATCACCTTGCAGCCGAACCGCCCATGACGCTCCAGGCCCGTCAGAACGCCCGCGAGCAGTCCACCGCCGCCCACCGAGGTCACGATGGCGCCCACCTGAGGGCAGTCCTCAAGAATCTCATCGATCATGCTGCTGTGGCCTTCCCACAACAGCGGGTGATCAAAGGCCGGCACATACAGCGCCTCGGGTGCTTCGGAGAGTTGCAGCGCCAGCTCATTGGATTGATCCCACAGATCACCGTGCACCACCACCTCGGCCCCGGCCTGGCGGATGCGTGTGCAGGTGGCTTCGGGGGTGGTGGTCGGCACCACGATCCGCGCCTGTAACCCCAGGCCGCGCGCCGCGAAGGCCGTGGCCAGCCCGGCATTGCCGCCGGAGGGGCATACCACCGTGGTCTTGCCCTGGCTCGCCGCGTAGGCGCACAGCGTGGTCATGCCGCGCAACTTGAACGAGCCACAGGGTTGCAGGTTCTCGAGCTTCAGCCAGACCCGCCGGGTAGCGGTAGACAAGCCGGGGTGCAGGATCAACGGGGTGCGAATCGGCAGCATTTCACAAGTTCCTTTTGGGTGAGGCTGCCATCCTACCTCAGCTCGTGGCTGCCACCAGGGGGTCGGCCGGTGTCCTGCGGCGCGTCACATGGCTGATGCCCATGATGATCAACGGCGTGAACAGGGCGATGTAGGCGTTGTCGATGCCCCACGGATTACCGGCGAGGAACCAGCCCACGGTCGCGAGCAACGAGGCAATGATGCTCAGGAATGCCCCGGCCGCCGTGCCGAATTTCGGCGCGTAGAACACCATCAACACCAGCACGGCCAGGGAGGCGCGTAATGCCTTGCCGAGGAAGGCGATCATCAGCACCTTGTCCGAGGTCAGTGCCAGGGCAATCGGCAACAGGCCGACAGCGATGGTCGCCAGGCGCACGAAGCGCAGGGACTTGGCGTCGCTTTTTTCCGGGTTGAACCATGGCTCGTAGAAGTCCCGCAGCAACAACGTCGCCGAGCCCATGCTCACCGCCGAAATGGTGCCGAACAGCGAGCCGGCAAGGCCTGCCACCACCAGCCCGGCCGTCAGTTGGTCCATGCTGGCGATCAGGGTGGGGAAGGCTTGCAGGGAGTCGACATGGGGGAACAGCACCGCGCTGCACATACCGATCAGTGCTGCGCCGATGCCGAACGGCACCATCAGCACCGCCACGTAGAAACAGGCGCGCTGGGCCTTGCCTGCATGGCTGACGGTGTTCACCGCCTGGATTACGTATTGGGTGGAGAAGATCGAACCGATCCCGGCGATCATCCAGGCGATGATCTGGCCCCAACC
This sequence comes from Pseudomonas sp. W2I6, assembly GCF_030815935.1. NCBI lineage: Bacteria > Pseudomonadati > Pseudomonadota > Gammaproteobacteria > Pseudomonadales > Pseudomonadaceae > Pseudomonas > Pseudomonas sp. W2I6. Next base: position 2,301,406 of record NZ_JAUSXJ010000001.1, read on the forward strand.
CACGGCGGTCCAGTCAAACATGCTGGCGGGCAATTGCGCTTGCAGCTGGCCGATGCCGCCCACCTGCTTCAAGCCGAACCACAAGGCCAGGCCGACGCCCAGGTATTTCAGGGCGGCGTGGACGAAGTTGGTGTAGATCACTGAGCGCATGCCGCCGATGCTGACGTATGCCACCGAGACTACGCCGACGATCACGATCGCCAGGGTTCGGTCTACTTGCATCACGCTGGCCAATACGGCGCCGCCGCTGGCGTAGATCGAGACGGCGACGATCTCCAGGGCAAAGATGGTGATGATCGACGTGGCGAAGCGGGTGCGTTGGCCGTAGTTGCGCGCGAGTACGCCGGAGATGGTGTTGTCGCCCAGGTCCTTGTATTTGCGCGCCAGTAGCCAGGCGAAGAGTACGAAGCCCAGGGCCAGGGCGAACAGGTTCCAGGCGGCGGAGATGCCGACCTTGAAACCGGTTTGGGCGGTGCCGATGCTGACTGCGGTGCCGATAAATTCCGAGAGCATCAGGAAGCCGATCAGGAACGCCGGGAAGTGGCCGCCGCCGGTGGTGTAGTTGTTGGCGCTGCGGGAGTGGCGGCGGACGCCGTAGCTGATCAGTGCCAGGCTGAGCATGTACAGGCCGGTGATGGACAGTACGATCCATGAGGAGTGGGTGGGCATTTTTTATACTCTTTAGGTATTTTTGTAATTGCGGGTAGTTTCCTCTGCTGGTTTTGCTTTCGTCTAATATCGGGTTGGTATGGTTTGATACTCTTTTGGTATGGGTGTATATCCGTTATCTGGGTAACGGCTACCTATGGTTTCGCTCTTACAGCGAGGGCCGCCGCCGCGCAATACCTGCGTTCGGCCTCGAGCTTATTGGGGCAGTCAGATCAAGATCAAAAGCAAGAGCACGGCGGCCTGAAAGCCGACCTGAGTGTTAAAAGCCAAGCGCTTTTCTGTAGGAGCTGGCTTGCCGGCGATGCAGACACCTCGGTGCATCAGGTACACCCAGTTGACGCCATCGCCGGCAAGCCAGCTCCTACAGTGGACCGTGCCTGCTTTAACTTCTGATTTGGCTTTTAACACTCAAGCCGGCTTTCAGGCCGCTGTAAGAGCGGAACCAATATCGGCCATCACCCAAATAACGGCTATGCCCCCGATCTACCACCCCCGCAACCGCTCCCAAACCTGCACCTCACCATTCTCCAGCAGCGCGCCATAGCTGCCGAACTGCGTCCCCGTAGCACACGCATGGTTAGGCAAAACCCTCAGCCGCGTCCCCAGCGGAAACCGCTCAACCACATCCACCGCCACCCCGTCGAACCAAGCCACCCCATGCTCCTGATTCGCGCTGCCCACCAGCAACCCCTCAATCACCTCACCACCCTCGGTACACACCTGCCCATAACCAAAATCCCGCTTCTGCGACTGCGTCCCGCGATCCCGACTCATCGCCATCCACCCCGCGTCGGTAATGATCCAGCCCTTTTCCACCTGATGCCCGATCACCGTAGTCAGCACACTCAACGCCAGCTCATCAATGCGGCACACCCCAACGTTATGCATCACCAAATCAAAAAACGCATAAACCCCAGCCCGCAGCTCAGTCACACCCTCCAGGCTCACCGCCGACAGCGCCGTGGGCGTCGAACCCACACTCACCTGCAAGCAAGGCAACCCCGCCCCCCGAATCACCTCGGCCGCTGCAACACAGCGCGCCCGTTCCTGCTCGGCAATCGCCCGCAACGCCTCAGGCGCATCCAGCCCGTAACTTTCCCCGGCATGAGTCAACACCCCGGCAAGCATCCCGCCGCCATACAGCAGCCTGGCGATCTCCAGCAACAGCGGATCCTGAGGCTTCACCCCGGACCGGTGCCCATCACAGTCAATCTCAATCAGCACCGCAAAAACCTCACCCTGCAGCGCACCAAACTCGACAATCGCCCGGGCCCCGGCAAGGCTGTCGGTGATCAGCGTCAGCGCACACCCCTGACGACGCAACGCCAACGCCTGAGGCAATTTATGCGGCGCCATCGCCACCGCATACAGAACGTCCCGAATGCCGAGGTCGAAAAAATACTCGGCCTCCTTCAATGTCGAAACCGTAATCCCCGTGGCCCCGGCAGCGATTTGCGCCGCCACCACCTCGGCACATTTATGGGTCTTCACATGGGGCCGCAAGCTCACACCCAAGTCATCGGCACGCTGCTGCATACGCAGGATATTGCGCTGCATCCGGGTCACATCCAGCAAAGCTGTCGGGGTTTCCATCGTGCACACTCCAAAAGGTAAATTGACGGTCTATCCAGTACTGGATATGTTGTCTGAATGAAAAAACACACTCCCGAACAAGCGGCCTTGATCAGCCAGCTCGAACAGATTGCCGAAGGCCTGAGCAAGACCTTCAGCCCGTTTTGCGAGGTCGTGCTGCACGACCTGCGCGACCCCCAGCACGCAATCATGGCCATCCACAACAACCTCTCCGGGCGGCAGCCGGGTGACCCGGCCACCGAGCTGGGCCTGGCGCGGATTGCCGATCCCGAGTACCCGCAGGTGATCGCCAACTACCAGAACCAGTTCGCCGACGGGCGTCAGGTCAAGAGCACTTCCATCGGCATCAAGGACTCCACCGGCAAGTACGTGGCGGCCTTGTGCATGAACGTCGACCTCTCGTTGTTCCGTGGCTTGCAGGGCATGCTGGAACAGTTCGGCTCGGTCAGCGGCGACCGGCCCGCCGAGTCTCTCGACCCGTCCGGTGCCGACGCCATTCGTGCACGCATCGACCAGTTCGCCGCACGCCTGGCGACCACCCCACGTGCCCTCAAGGCCGCCGACCGGCGGCTGCTGATGCAAGAGCTGAAAGAAGCCGGCGTGATGGACATCCGGCGTGCCATGGAAACGGTTGCCTCACACCTTGGGGTCTCGCGGGCGGCGGTCTACACCTACGCCAAATGACCTATGCCGAGCGCGCCACGGCTTCGATTTCAATCAGATAGCCGTGGTGCAGTTCCGGCACCGGCACCACCGCGCGGGCCGGGCGGTGACCTCCCAGCGCAGCGGCGTACAAGCCATCAAATTCAGGCCAGTGTTTTACCCCCACCACGTACACCGTGACTTTCACCAGGTCTGCGGGTGAGCCGCCTGCGGCCTTCAAAATCGCCAACAGATTGTCCAGGGCCACTTGAGCCTGTTCGGCAAACGAAGCCTCGAGGTTATGACGCCCGTCAGGGCTCACCGGCAATTGACCGGAGATGTACAGCGTGCCCTGGTGGCTCACGGCCTGGGAGTAGTGCCCGGCAGGCGCCGAGGCCGCGGGGGTGTGGATGAAGTTCATTTTGGAGCGCTCAGCAACTGCGCATACGTTTGGAGGTCGACGTTGCCGCCGGTCACTATGACGCCCACGCGCTGGCCCCGGAACTGATGCTTGAGGTTTCGCAGGGCCGCGAGGCCAAGGCAGCCGGTGGGCTCCACGACCATCTTCATGCGCTGCATGAAGAACTTCATCGAGGCCACCAATTCGGCGTCCGAGACAGTGAAAATGTCAGTGACTTGCTCGCGAATGATCGGGAAGGTGTGCTGACCCAAATGCTGGGTCTGGGCGCCGTCGGCGATGGTGACGGGCGTGTCGATGTGCACGATGCTGCCGCTCTGGAAGGAGCGCTGGCCGTCGTTCCCGGCTTCGGGCTCGACCCCGTATACGAGGCAATCGGGCGCCAGCGCACGGGTGGCCAGCGCGGTGCCGGAGAGCATGCCGCCACCACCCAGGCCGACAAACAGCGCGTCCAGCGGGCCGGTTAACTCCAGCAGCTCCTTCGCGGCAGTGCCTTGGCCGGCCAGCACGTCCGGGTGGTCGAAGGAGGGGATCAGGGTCATGCCGTGTTGCTCGGCGAGTGTGCGACCGATCTGCTCGCGGTCTTCGGTGATGCGGTCATAGAACACCACGCTTGCACCGTATTCCCGGGTAGCGGCGACCTTCGCGGCGGGGGCGTCGGTGGGCATCACGATGGTTGCCGGCATCTGCAACAACCGCGCGGCCAGCGCGATGCCTTGCGCATGATTACCCGAGGAAAACGCCACGACGCCAGCCTTGCGCTGCTGCTCATCAAAACGCGACAGCGCATTGAAGGCGCCGCGAAACTTGAACGAGCCGGTGCGTTGCAGGTTTTCGCACTTGATAAACACCTGGGCGCCGGTCTCGGCATCGAGGGTACGCGAGGTGAACACCGGCGTGCGGTGGGCGAAGCCTTCCAGGCGCTCGGCGGCTTTGATTACGTCATGGTAGGAAGACGGTGGCATGGGAGGGACCTCTCGAATGTCGTTAGATGGATAAAATATCCATATCTATACAAACTGTAAAGTTGCATTTCATGCTAGCGTTTCGGGCTTCTCTGATCTGTAGAGGGCTCGACGTTGATTCGACTGACCGATTACATCGCTGATTTTTCCCGTTCGCCGCTGGCACCCTGGGTGGATCTTGCGCCGTGGGAGTTGGTGACCCAGGCGCCGGAAATCGTTCGCAAATTGCTGGCGGGGCTTTCTGATGACGACTATGAGATTCATGACGAGATTGCCGTGCACCGTACTGCGGTCGTGGAGGCGGGCGCTGTTTTGAAAGCGCCGCTGATCATCGGCGCCCACTGTTTTATCGCTGCCGGTGCCTACCTTCGCGGCGGTTGCTGGGTGGATGAATATTGCATCTTCGGACCGGGTGCAGAGCTCAAGACATCCTTTGTCTTCAGCGGCAGCAAGTTGGCGCATTTCAACTTTGTCGGTGATTCGGTATTGGGCCGCGGGGTTAACCTGGAAGCCGGCAGTATCGTGGCCAACTACCGGAACGAGCGTGACGACAAGGAAGTGCAGGTGCGCATTGACGGGCAGTTGCAGCGCACCGGCTGTGACAAGTTTGGCGCGCTGCTTGGGGATCAGTCGCGGGTTGGAGCCAATGGTGTGTTGGCACCGGGAGCGGTGCTTGCGGCGGGTAGTGTGGTTAGGCGTGGGGAGGTTTTCGATTGTGAGGGGTAGGGGGGGTTTGGTGTACATATCCGTTAGTTGAGTAACGGCTGCTTATGGTTTCGCTCTTACAGCGACTCGCTTTGGAAAAGCCGGAATGCCGGCCCAGCCCAAAGTAAGCACAGGGCTCTGCCCCGCCTGTCGGCGCCTCGCTGTGGCTCGGGCTTATTGGGGCAGTCAGAGCCAGATCCAAATCAAAAGCAAGAGCACAGCGGCCTACAGGCCGGCTTGAGTGGTAGAAGCCAGAGCAAGATCAAGGGCGCACACGGTCCAAATGTGGGAGCGGGCTTGCTCGCGAATGCAGTCTGTCAGTTGATGCATTGGGTGACGGACACACCGCATTCGCGAGCAAGCCCGCTCCCACATTTTTTGACCGTGCTCGCTTTAGATTTTGATTTTGCTCTTCAACACTCAAGTCGGCTTTCAGGCCGCTGTGCTCTTGATCTGTTTTTGATCTTGATCTTAGGCGCCCCGTTAAACCACGCTGGCCGAACGCAGGTAGCACGGGGCAGGGACGCCCCGTCGCGGCGGCCCGCTTCCCAACGCTACTGCAAGTTGACAAACAATCCCCCGTCTACCAACAGCGAAGCTCCGGTCACATACCGCGCCATGTCCGAGGCTAGGAACACGATGGGCCCCGCGACGTCGTCGGGTTCACCCAGGCGCCCCAACGGCGTGCGCGAAGTCATGTACGTCAGCTTCTCCTCGTCGGCCAAGTCTTCCTTGTTGATATCGGTGGCAATCGTTCCCGGCAGCACCGAGTTGCAGCGAATACCATACGGCCCCAACGCAATCGCACAGGACTGCATCAACGAGTGCAGCCCGGCCTTGGTCGGCGTGTAGTGCGTCTGCATCCCGCCACCCACCAGCGCACTGATGGAACTGACGGCGATGATCGCGCCGCCCTTGCCCTGGTTTTTCATCTGGTTTGCCGCCGCTTGCACGGCGAAGTAGGCGCCGTTGAGGTTGGTGTTGACCGTCTTCAGGTACACCTCACGCGGCATGTCGAGAAACGAGTGGAACGGACAGATCCCGGCGTTGTTGACGAACACATCCACACCGCCAAATGCCTTGAGCGCGCCGGCCACCAGTTTGTCGCCGGTGTCCGGATCAGCCGCATCGCCGCCCACCTCCACCGCTTGGCCGCCGAACGCCTTGATTTCCTCGATCAACGAAAACGCCGCTTCAGTGCCTTGGCCGCTACCACTGTGGCCGATGACCACACGGGCACCCTGGCGTGCACATTCCCTGGCGGCGGCGCGGCCGATTCCACGGGAGGCGCCAGTAATAATCACGGTTTTGTCTGCAAGTAACATAAGTGAACTCCTGAAAAAAAGCGGCCTCAGCCGAGATAGTTGCCGTAACCGACCATGGCAATGGCACCGAGAATCACCGCGATACCCGCGGCCAATACGCCTTTGTTGGTGGCGCTGGTGCCCTGCCATTCGCGGAAATACAGGCCCCAGCAGTTGGATACGATGATGATGAAAGACATGTGCAACACCCACGAACTGGCGTCGTTCTGCAGGCGGCTTTCGCCCATGCCGTAGAAGAAAAACTGCAGGAACCACAGGGTGCCGGCACACGCCACCAACAGGTAGTTGCCAAGCAGCGGAGTGCTGCGGTCGGTGTAGTTGTGGAACGTGCGGTTGCGCCAGTTCAGCCACAGGCACCAGAGGCCGTTGGTGGTCAGGCCACCCCACATGATCACCATGAAGGTCACGTTGTTCTGGAACAGGCTGTTGGCGCCATGCTCGACAGCCGCGGCAGCCAGTGGGCGCCCGGCTGAAATACCGTAGCTGAAGCACGCGCTCAGCACCCCGGAGATCACCGCTACCAGCATGCCCTTGGCCACCGAGAACTCGCTGATGCTGGCGAATTTCACCGCTTCCGGCACTTCTCGTTCCTTGATCAGCCCGGCCTTGCCGCACACGGCGATGCCCACCAGCGATACCGCCACGCCCCACAGCACCCAATGCCCGCCCTGGGAGGCGAGCATTGAGGTCAGGGTGCCTTCGGTGGCGTCGGTGAACAGGTCGCGATACAGCGCCGGCATCAAGGCGCCAAGGGCCGAGGTCAGGCCCAGTACCAGCGACATGCCCAGGGACAGCCCGAGGTAGCGCATGGTCAGGCCGAAGGTCAGCCCGCCGATGCCCCAGAGCACGCCGAACAGGTAGGTCCAGAGCAAGGTGCTGCTGTCGGCCTGGCGCAGGATGTCGGCCCAGCCGGGCACGGTCAGTTGCGCGGCAATCAGCGGCACGATCAGCCATGACACCAGGCCGCCGGTGATCCAGTAGCTTTCCCAGGCCCAGCCGCGGACTTTCTTGTAGGGGATGTAGAAGCTGCCGGAGGCGAAGCCGCCGATGAAGTGCAGAATCACACCGAAGAGAATGATTTCCACGTAGTCGAATCCTTTTTTATTGTTGTGGTAGCGCGCTGTTTCAGCCTGGGGTAAGGCTGAACATCGGGATTAAATCCACGCTGACGGGCGAGGCGTCCGGCTGGCTGGGCATGATGTCTTGCATGTACTGCCACCACCGTTGCATCAGCGCGGTGCCCGGCAGTGCGTCGAGCCCGTGCCGCTCTTCGTGGGTCATCACGGCGAACAAGGCGTTGCTGGCCTCGTCGAGGAAGATCCGGTAGTCCACCACGCCGGCATCACGCAGGGCCTGGGCCAGTTCGGGCCAGATCTCATCGTGGCGTCGACGGTACTCGGCGTGCTGACCGGGGTTGAGGTTCATGCGAAAGGCTCGGGTCTGCATTACTTGCCTCCGTGGGGTGGCGTAGGACTGTAGATGCGCACCGCGTTGTGCAGGAAGAACTTGCCCTGTACGTCCTCGGGTTTGCCCGCCATGCAGGCTTTCACCAGGCCCAGGGTGGTGGCGAAACTGGCCAAGTGATCGCTGTTGGGCCAGTCGCTGCCGAAGAAGCAACGGTCTTCGCCAAAGGCTTCCCACAGCACGGCCAGGCGGTCGTTGTAGAACGCCGGGTCAAGGATCAGACCCTGCGGGCCGACCTGGGGGATTTCCGCCAGTTTGGCAAATACATTCGGCCGCTCTGCCAGGCGCATCAGGTCGGCGTGATACGCGGATTCTTCGCCGGCGGGCACGCTGGCATTGGGCAGGTGATCGACGATGATGCGCAGCTCGGGCAAGGCATCGCTCAAATGCAGCAGCCCTTTGATCAAGCGCGGATTGGGGTTGGCGCTGTCCAGGCCACGCCCGTATTCGGCGAGGCGGCGCAGGCCTTCGATAAAGCCGGGGCGCTTCTGGTCGTCTGGCAAATCGCGGTCCCACAGGTTGCCGTAGCGCAAACCGAGGAACAGCGGTTCATGGGCCAAGGCATCGAGGTCTGCCGCAAAGTCGCCGTGCAGCGGGTCAAGGTTGCCGACGAAACCGAGCATGCGCAGGTCGCTGCGCAGGGTCTCCAGCAACCAGCGGTTGTCGTCGCGCCACGGGCTGGCTTCCACGGCAATCGCGCCGATCACGTTATGTTCGCCTGCCAGCGGCCAATAATCCGCCGGCAAATGTGCGGCATACAGCGCGTTTCCCGGCTCGGGCCAGGGAATACCCTGGGGGCGGCGCGGGTCGAACAGGTGCAAATGGCTGTCGATGATCGGCCCGCTGTAAGGGGTAAGGGGCATAGTGCAATCCTTCGGAACAATGGATGGGGAAGGGCCCGCACGCTACCGCGCCAAGGCCCGTTGCACCACTTCAGCTCTGCAAGTACACCGCATGGGTGTGGGTGTACTCGTACAGGCCGTGCTTGCCATCGGCGCCGCCGATCCCGGATTTACGCACGCCGGCATGAAAGCCTTGCATCGCCTCGAAGTTCTCGCGGTTGACGTAGGTCTCGCCGAACGACAATTCGCGCACCGCCTGCATCGCCTTGCCCAGGTCGCGGGTGTAGATCGAGGAGGTCAGGCCGTAGTCGCAGTCGTTGGCCATGGCGATGGCTTCATCCAGGTCGTCGACAATCTGGATCGGCAGCACCGGGCCAAAAATTTCTTCGCGCATGATTTCCATGTCGGCGTGGCAACCGGCCAATACCGTCGGCTGGAAGTGAAAGCCCTGGCCCAGGTCGGCGATCTGTCCACCGGTGACCAGCGATGCACCCTGGCTCAAGGCGGTGCGTACCTTGCGATTGACGCTGTCCAGGCCTTGGCGGTTGATCAGCGGGCCCATCTCCACATCGGCCTGGGCGATGGGGTCGCCGTAGCGGGTGGCGGCCATCGCGGCGCTGATGCGCTCGATGAACTGGTCGGCCACCTTGCGCTCCACGTACACCCGTTCGGCGCAGTTGCACACCTGGCCGCTGTTGATGATCCGCGAGTCGCGAATGGCGTTTACCGCGAGGTCCAGGTCGGCATCGGCGAGGACGATGGCAGGTGCCTTGCCACCCAGCTCGAGGTTGAGCTTGGTGATATGGGGGGCGGCGGCAGCCATGATCCGCGAGCCGGTGGCGACGCTGCCGGTGAAGCTGATCATGTCCACGCCCTTATGGGCGGTGAGGGCGCCACCGACGCGGCCATCGCCGCAGACCACATTGAATACCCCGGCCGGCAGGTCGGTCTCGGCCACCAGTTTGGCGAACTCGAAGCAGTTGTTCGGCGTTTCTTCGCTGGGTTTGATCACGATGGTGTTGCCGGTGAGCAACGCCGGGGCCATCTTGCGGGCGATCAAAAAGAACGGGAAGTTCCACGGCAGGATGCCGGCCACCACACCCAGGGGTTTGCGGAACAGGAAGATATTTTCATTGGGGCGGTCGCTGGTGATGATCTCGCCTTCAATGCGGCGCGCCCACTCGGCCATGTAGTCGAGGTAGTCGGCGGTGAAGTTGACTTCCACTTCCGCCAGGCCGCTGACTTTGCCTTGCTCCAGGGTGATGGTGCGCGCCAGGTGGGCGACGTTTTCCCGCAGCTTGGCGGCGATGCGGCGCAAGTGCCCGGCACGTTCGATCGCCGGTTTGCGCGCCCAGTCTTTTTGCGCATGACGTGCGGCAGCCAGGGCTTGGTCGATGTCTTCGGAGGTGGACGCCGGGACCTTCGACAACAGGGCGCCGGTGGCCGGGTTCAATACATCCAGGTGCGCATCGCTGGAGGTAAAGCGGCCGTTGATGAAGTTCTGGTAGACCGGTACGGATGACATGCTTGGCTCCTCAGTAAGTACGTGACGGTGCTTTGGCGTCGGCGGCGGGGCGATAGCGGGCCAGGGTCGACATGGCACCCTGGCGCAGCAGGCTGATGTCGATGGCCACCGCAATGAACTGGCAGCCCCAGGCTTGATAGCGGCGGACGTCGTCTTCGTTGGGCGCGAGAATGCCGCAGGCCTTGCCGGCCGCCAGCGTGGCATTGACCGCGTACTGGATGCGCTCCTGTACCTCGGGGTGCCCAGGATTGCCGGGGTGACCGAGGCCGATGGACAGGTCGGCGGGGCCGATAAACACCGCGTCCACGCCTTCCACCGCCGCAATCGCCGCGACGTTTTCAACGCCCAGGCGCGACTCCACCTGCACGATCAGGCACAGCTGTTCATGGGCGGTGTTGAGGTAATCCGACACGCCGTCCCAGCGGGTGGCGCGGGTCAAGCCGCCACCAACGCCACGAATACCGTGGGGCGGATAACGCATCGCACGCACCAGGGCCTTGGCTTGCTCGGCGGTTTCGACCATCGGGATCATCAGCGTCTGGGCGCCGACGTCCAGCAGTTGCTTGATCAGGTTGGCGTCGCTGCTTACCGCGCGTACCACCGGGGCGGTGGCGTAGGGCGCCACGGCCTGGAGCTGGTTGAGCACGCCGGGTACGGTGTTGGGGGCGTGTTCGCCGTCAATCAGCATCCAGTCGTAACCAGTGCTGGCGACGATCTCGGCGGCATAGGCGGTGGCGAAGCCGGCCCAGATCCCGTATTGCGCGGCGTCTTTACGCAGCGCGGCCTTGAAAGCGTTGTGGGGCATGTTCATGGCAGGAGTCCTCAGCGGTTGTACGGGCGATGCAATTGGCAATCGGGATTGAGGTCCACGCCAAACCCGGGTTTGTCGAGCACCGACAGGCGCATGCGGCCATTCACCGGCACGGGTTCACCGAGCAGTTGCGGGTGGAACATCGGCACCACCTCATCGGCCTTGGGCGCCATCATCAGGAACTCGGCGAACGGGCTGTTATGGCGGGTCGCAACAAAGTGGTAGCTGTAGACCGACGAGCCGTGGGGCACCACCAACGCATTGTGGGCATCGGCCAAGGCGGAAATTTTCACCAGCTCGGTGAGGCCGCCGCACCAGCCCACATCTGGCTGGATAATGTCGCAGCACCCCATCTCCAACAGCATGCGAAAGCCCCAGCGGGTGGCTTCGTGTTCGCCGGTGGTAACCAACATGCCTTTGGGCACGTTGTTGCGCAGCGCGGCATAGCCCCAGTAGTCGTCGGGCGACAGCGCTTCTTCGATCCATTTCAGGCCGTATTCATGGGCGCCGGTTGCCAGTTTGGTGGCGTAGTTCAGGTCCAGGCTCATCCAGCAGTCGAGCATCAGCCAGAAGTCCGGGCCGACCCGTTCGCGCATGGTTGCCAGTTCCTCGAGGTTTTTGCGCAGGCCTTCTTCGCCTTCCGATGGGCTGTAGTGCAAGGGCATCTTGCCGCCGATAAAGCCCATCTTCTGTGCGAGGTCCGGGCGGGCGCCGGTGGCGTAGAACTGCAATTCGTCACGCACCGCGCCGCCGAGCAACTGGTGCACCGGCTCCTGGCGGATTTTGCCGAGCAGGTCCCACAGCGCCAGGTCGACACCGGAGATCGTGTTGATCACCAGGCCCTTGCGGCCGTAGTACAGGGTGGACTGGTACATCTGGTCCCAGATTTTTTCGATATCGGTGACGCGGGCGCCTTCCAGGAAGCGCGCCAGGTGCTTCTCGACGATATAGGCGGCGGGCTCGCCACCGGTGGTCACGGCGAACCCGACGGTGCCGTCGCTGGCCTCGATTTCGACCACGAGCGTGCCGAGTACGTTGATCCCGAAACTGCGGCGACTCTGGCGGTACTCGGGGTATTTGCTCATGGGGGTGCTGATGTGATCGTCGATCCAGTGGCCGTCTGCCTGGTCGTGGTAGTCCGCGCCGCCGCCGCGCAGCACAAAGGCGCGCACGTGCTTGATTGTGATGTTGCCCATGGTGTGACTCCTTGATTAAACAGTGGCCGGCGTGTTCGTCGCTTTATGGCCTGGGGAATGGATACCGAGTACCAGCAAGGCTGCGACTACAGTGGTGGCGGACAGCAGGTAAAGGCCGGCCGCAGGGGAGTGAAAGGCGGTTTCTGCCCAGTTCTTCAGCACCGGGGCGATAAAACCGCCGAGGGCGCCGAAGGAGTTGATCAGGGCGATGCTGGCGGCCGCTGCGCTGCCGGCCAGGTAGCTGGACGGGAAGGTCCAGAACACCGGTTGCACGGCGATAAAGCCCGAGGCGGCAAAGCACAGGGCGAGCATGCCCAGCAGCGGGTTGGCAAAGGTCACCGAGCAGGCGATCCCGGCGGCGGCCATCAACAGGGTCAGGGACGCGGCTTTGCGGCGTTCACCGGTGCGGTCGGAGTAGCCGGGAATCCACCACGCGGCGAACAGCGCGCAGACCCAGGGAATCGCCGAGACCAGGCCCACCATCAAGCCGACCTTGGTCCCCAGCAGCCCACCGACCTGGGTTGGCAAGTAGAACACCACGCCGTAAACGCTGGCCTGGATCAGTAGGTACACCAGGCACAGGTACAGCACGCTGGGCTGGCACAGCACAGTGAGCAGGCTACGGCCGTGGGAGGTTTTGTGCTGGTCTTCGCGGTCGAGCAGGTCCTGGATCTGGCGGCGCTCTGCAACGCTCAGCCATTTGGCATCGGCGGGGCGGTTGTCCAGGTACCAGTAGGCCCAGATGCCAACCGCGGTGGCCATCAGGCCTTCCACCGCGAACAGCCATTGCCAGCCGTGCAGCCCAGAGAACCCGTCCAGCTCCAACAACAGGCCCGAGAGCGGGCTGCCGAAGATGAAGGCCAGGGGCGCGCCAAAGTAGAAGAAACCCATGGCCTTGCCGCGCACGGCAGAGGGGAACCAGTAGGTGAGGTAGAGAATCACCCCGGGGAAGAATCCGGCTTCGGCCACGCCCAGCAGGAAGCGCAACAGGTAGAAGCTGGTTTCGTTATGGGCAAACATCATGGCGGCGGACACCAGGCCCCAACTGACCATGATCCGGCACATCCACAGGCGGGCACCGACGCGATGCATGATCAGGTTGCTCGGCACTTCCAGCAGCGCATAGCCGACAAAAAACACCCCGGCGCCAAAGGCGAAGGCGGCATCACTGAGGCCGGTGTCGGCCTGGAAGGCTTGCTTGGCGAACCCGACGTTGGCGCGGTCGAGGAAGGCCATGATGTACATCAACAGCAGAAAGGGCAGCAGCCGCCAGGAAATCTTGGCGAGCAAGGACGCAGGCAGGGTCTTCATTGTTCAGTCCAGTTGTTTTGTTCTTATGGGAAGGACTGTACGGCGCTCCATCTATACGCTACAAATCGAATCTCGCTTACAACTGATAACCTCAGGGTATCGATAACAAGGAAAAAAATGAGTAGTCCCGCAATCTCCCGCAGCCTGTTCAACCGCCTGCGCTACAAGCATCTGCATATGCTGGTGGCCTTGAGTTCCAGCCAGAACCTGCACCGTGCGTCCCAAAGCCTGAACATGTCGCAGCCAGCGGCGACGCGCATGTTGCGCGAGATCGAGGATATGTTTGCCTGTGACCTGTTCGAGCGCCTGCCCCGGGGCATGCGCCCGACGGCACTGGGCAAGGAATTGATCCGCTTTGCCGAGTCGGCGCTGAGTGGCCTCGACCGCTGCGCCGAGGAACTGATGATGCGCCAGCAGGGCGGCTACGGGTATTTGTCGATCGGCACCATCATGGGCGCGGCGCCGGACCTTGTGATGGACTCCATTGCGCAGATCAAAACCCTCAACCCGCAGATGCGCATTCGCATCATGGGCGATACCAGCGACCAGGTGATCCAGTTGCTGGAGCAAGGCCGCATCGACCTGGCCATCGCCCGGCGCAACGCCGCCACCGACAGTGAGCATTACACCTTTGAGCCCCTGGGCAACGAACGCATGCTGGTGGTGGTGCACGCCGGCCACCCCCTGGCCCAGCGCGAGCATCTGCCGCTGGCGGAACTGGTCAGTGACTGGCCGTGGATTCTGCAACCGCAAACCAGCCCGGCGCGCATTGGTTTTGATGAAGCATTGCAACACCTGGCCTTGCCGCAGCCGGCGGACATTATCGAGTGCAGTTCGGTGTATTCCATGCAGCAACTGATTCAACTCACCGACGCGATCATGGTGCTCTCGGAAAGCGCCCTGCGGGATTATTTGAAAATGGGCCTCGTGGTGGCCTTGCCGGTGGTGCTGGAGGTGCAACTGGCACCGTTCGGGATGCTGCTGCGCAAGGGCGACCCGGTGAGCCGCGAGTTGGGGGTGTTTATCGACATGCTCAGGCAAAAGGCCGCAATGCTTTAAACATCGTGTGCAAAAGAACGTGGTACGCCGGCGGGTTATTAAATAGAATGAATCTCATTTGAGACTGACTCGCGCCGCGCAGGTTACTTGCCATGAATGATGCTGTAGTGCCGACGCACCTCGCTGAACCCAGCCTTCACACGTTGTACCGCGACCACCGCAGCTGGCTCGAAAGCTGGCTGCGGCGCCGCTTGGGCAACGCCTGGGATGCGGCCGACCTGAGCCAGGACACGTTCCTGCGGGTGCTGGCCAGCGCGCAGCCGATTGCGCAATTGCAGGAGCCCCGGGCCTATCTGGTAACGGTGGGCAAGCGCTTGCTGGTGAATTTTCACCAGCGGCGCAGTCTGGAACAGGCGTATCTCAATGCGTTGATGCAGTTGCCGGAGGCTTGCGTGCCGTCGCCGGAGCAACGCTGGTTGCTGCTGGAAACCCTGCAAGCCCTGGATGAATTGCTCGACGGTTTGCCGGCGGTGGTGCGCCGCGCGTTTCTTTGGAGCCAGCTGGAAGGACTCGCCTATCGGGAGATTGCCGAGCGGCTCAAGGTGTCCGAGCGTACGGTCAAGCGCTACATGGCCCAGGCTTACGAGCATTGCCTGCTGGTGGAACTGTGAGCCGTACTGCGCCGGATCTCGCCCGGGCGGCGGCGCAATGGCTGGCGTTGCTGGAATCCGGCAGCGCCACCGAACGTGATCACGCCCGCCTGCAGCAGTGGCGTGACAGCCATCCCCAGCATGAGCAGATCTGGCAAAAAGCCCAATCGCTGCGCCAACGGTTTACCGACTTGCCGCCAGCGTTGGCCATGGCCAGCCTTGATCGTCCGCAACCGGGACGGCGTGCAGTACTCAAGCGTGCCTTGGGCGTCGCCGCGTTGTTGCCAACCGCGTGGTTGCTCAGCCGGCAATTGCCTATCGACGTGTGGCGCGCCGACCTGCACACCGCTACTGGCGAACGCAAGCGAGTGCCGCTGTTGGATGGCAGCAGCCTGCAACTGAATACCGCGAGCGCGGTGGACGTGGATACGGCCCGGCGCCGTGTGACGCTGGTGGAAGGGGAGATGGCGTTGACGGTGCCGGGGGCTGGTGCGCTAACGGTGCAGACGCGTTATGGCCAGGTGATCGTCAGCCAGGCTGAAGTGTGTGTGCGGCAGTTGTCTTCCGGGTGTTTGGTGTCGGTGTTGAAGGGCGCGGTGCAGGTGCAGGACCTGCGTGGGCAAGTGGCGACATTGCAGGGGGGGCAGCAGGCACGGTTGCAGGCGTCGGGGATGGGCGCTGCGGTGGGGTTTGATGCGTTGCAATTGGGTTGGCGCGACGGTGTGCTGACTGCGCAGAACCAGCTGTTGGGTGATTTTTTGCGGGAGCTGGAGCGGTATCGGCCGGGTGTGCTGCGCTGGGACCCGAGCCTTGAAGCGCTGCGGGTCACTGGGAGTTTTCAGTTGGCTGATACCAATCGAATTCTTGCGTTGCTGGCGTCGACGATGCCGCTGCAAGTGCAGTCCCGTACGCAGTATTGGGTGACGTTGACGCCGCGTAAATCGGCTGCTTGATGCGATCCTTGTGGGAGCGGGCTTGCTCGCGAAGAACCTGAGAGCGCCGCGTTGAATCAGGATGCCCGCGTCATCGTTAACGACCTTCGCGAGCAAGCCCGCTCCCACATTTGAACCGTGGCCGCTTCAGCTTTTGATTTTGGGCGGACTCAACACGTGCCTTTCAGATCACATGCGCCCGCTGCAGCTCAGTCAACGCCAGTGCCTTGAGCCGCGCCAACAGCGGATCCCGCCGATCCCGCGGATGCACCAGCTCCACCGCCAGCTCCTGGCGAATACTGCTCGGCCGGTTATCCATCACCAACACCCGGTCACTCAGGTACAGCGCCTCGTCCACATCGTGAGTCACCAGCAGCAGGGCGATCCCGTGGTGCTCGGCCAATTGCAGCAGCAGGTCCTGCAGCTTCATGCGGGTAAACGCATCCACCGCGCTGAACGGTTCGTCAAGCAACAGCACCTGCGGCCGTGAATACAGCCCGCGAGCAATCGCCACCCGTTGCGCCATCCCGCCAGACAACGCCTTGGGCAACGCCTGGCCAAAACCCGTAAGCCCCACCTCATCGATCAACTGCGCGACCCAGGCCTTGTCATAGCCATCGTCATCGCTGAAACCAATGTTTTGCTCCACCGTCAGCCACGGCATCAGCCGTGGCTCCTGGAACACAAACGCGACCTCACCACCACCTTGCAACAGTTCCCCCTGATAGTCCTTTTCCAGCCCGGCGACGATCCGCAGCAAGGTGCTTTTGCCGCAGCCACTGGGGCCCAGCAAACTGACGGCTTCCCGCGGCTGCAAGGCCAAATGGACGTTGGTCAGCACCGTCGTCGCGCCGAAGTTTTTCCGCTCGACGCGAATGTCCAGTAGCGCTTCACTCATGCTCAATTCTCCGGGCCTTGGCCGTTGAAGGTATCGCGCCAGGCCAGGCAGCGTTTTTCCAGGGCCGCCAACAGGCCGTCGCTGATCTTGCCCAGCAGCGCCAGCACGATGATCGCCGCCAGCACAATGTCAGGCCGTGAGGTTTCCCGGCCATCGCTGAGCAGGTAACCCAGGCCCTTGGTCGCGGCGATCAACTCGGCCGCCACCAGGAACATCCACGCCAGGCTCAGGCCGCTGCGCAAGCCGGTGAACAGGCCGGGCAGGGCGGCAGGCAACAGGATGCGACGCACCAGGCGCGTGCGGCTGAAGCCATACATCTGCCCGACTTCCACCAGCTTGCGGTCGATGTCGCGAATGGCCGCGACGCCATTGAGGTACACCGGGAAGAACGCGCCGATGGCAATCAGCACGATCTTCGAGGTCTCATCAATGCCCAGCCACAGCAGCAACAGCGGCACCCAGGCCAGGCTCGGGATCGAGCGCAGGCCGGCGAAGGTTGGTTCCAGGTACGCCTCGGCCTCGCGGCTCAAGCCGACCCAGGCGGCAAACACCAGGGCCAGGCCGGCGCCGATGGTGAACCCCAGCAGCACCCGTAACAGGCTGGCGCTGATGTGTTTCCACAGCGCGCCTTCGGCGAGGTCGGTGAGGGTCACGGCGATCTCGCTGGGCGCCGGCATCTGGTAGGACGGCAGCCAGCCGATGCGCACCACCACTTCAAGGATCACCAGGATCAACACCGGCAACGCCAGGCCCTTGAGCCGCCGCGGCCAGGCGCTGCGCTGCACGGTGAGCGTTGGCGCGAGTGCGACGGGCAGGGTTTCGCTTTTGCTGCTCATGACGCTCCCCTTATGGACGAGGCAAAGCCTGGCCAAAGCTTGGGTCGATCAACTGGTCGATCACCTGATCCACATTCACCCCACGGCGCACCAGTTCTTCCGAGACCAGGATCGGCGCGGCCGCCTTGGACGACACCACGTCCTGGGCAGTGAGCAATGGGCTGCTCAAGTCGGTACGCGACAATTGCAGCTTGGCCACGTCCAGGGGCAGGCCGGATTCGTCGGCCAGCAGCTTGGCGAATTCGTCGGGGTGTTTCACCGCCCAGTTGCGGGCTTTTTCATAGGCACCGAGCACCTTGGCGATGGTCTGTGGATGCTCCTTGGCGTATTTGTCGGTCACGCTGACCACGCCGTAGCTGTTGAAGTCCTTGTTGCGGTACAGCAGGCGCGAACCCGCCTGGATTTCGCTGGCGGCCATGTGCGGGTCGAGACCGGCCCAGGCATCCACATCACCTTTCTCCAGGGCGGTACGGCCGTCGGGGTGCTGCAGGTGCACCAACTCCACGTCGTCCTTGCTCAGGCCGGCTTTCTGCAGGCTGCGCAGGGTGAACAGGTACGGGTCGGTGCCTTTGGTGGCGGCGATTTTCTTGCCCTTGAGGTCGCTGACGCTCTTGAACGTTGAGTCCTTGCGCACCACCAGTGCAGTCCACTCGGCGCGGCTGTACACATACACCGACTTGATCGGGCTGCCATTGGCCCGGCTGAGCACCGCCGACAGGCTGGCGGACGAGGCGAAGTCGACGCCGCCGCTGTTGAGGTATTCCAGGGAACGGTTGCTGCCCTGGCTCAACACCCAGCCGACCTTGGTTTGCGGCAGCGCTTCTTCAAGCCAGCCGAAGTGCTTGAGCACCAGGCTCACCGGGGAGTAGTAGGCGTAGTCCAGGTTGACTTGCGCAGGGTCGGTTTCCGCTGCATGGGCCAGGGGTTGCAGGCTTAGGGCGAGGGCGCAGGCGCCCAACAGGGTATTGAAGAAGGGTTTCATGGAACAGCTCCGGACAAGGCGGGAAAAGAGAAGGCTATTCTTATATTCAGAAAATTCATATGGCATGTTCCATCATGCGTTATAGGAATATGCAGTCTCTGTGCCAGCGTCTTTGCAGGGCAGGGCAGCACCCTGGCGTAGCAGTTGTCGAGCCTAAGCGAGGCTGCGTTCGCGGTGTGTCAGACAGACCGCTGACGCAGCCTCGCTTGGGCTCGACAGCTGCTACGTGGGGAGTGGTTGGGAGTGGGGAGGCGGGCACTTTGTTGAATCACTGTTGGCTGTGCAACAGCTTGCATATGTTTTTATGGAATAAATAAAGAGTTATATATTCCTTTTGTTGGTTTCACGAATAGGGCACTTTGAGTGCCTGCGCATTCGTGCGGATTGACCCAACAGACCAAAGGAAAGCCGACATGACCATTAAAGCGATCAACGTGCGCAACCAGTTCAAAGGCGTGATCAAGGAAATCCTGATCGGCGAAGTGGTGTCAGAGATCGACGTGCAAACCGCGTCGGGGATCGTGACGTCGGTGATTACCACACGCTCGGTGCGTGACCTGGAATTGAAGGTGGGCAGTGAAGTGATTGCCTTTGTGAAGTCGACTGAAGTGTCGATCGCCAAGCTGTGACTGCAATCCAGTTGTGAACCCAATCCAAATGTGGGAGCGGGCTTGCTCGCGAATGCGGTGTGACAGTCGACATCTACAATGACTGATCCACCGCTTTCGCGAGCAAGCCCGCTCCCACATTTTGTTTTGCATACAGCCGTTGGAGGCTTAGTTGAGTCGAGGCCCGCCTCCCGATGGCCGGGACCCAGGCTTCTCATCCGAAGCATCCGGCAGTGCCTTGGGCGTTTCACTAGGGTCCTTGTAGTCCTTGTGCAAATCCCCATCCAGCCGGTTGCTCGACGAGCCGCCGCTTTGTGGTGTGGAGTCGAAATGCTCCCACTCCGATTGCTGGAAGCGGAACAGGCTGTCATCGGTCGGCGTGTCGCGGCCGTGGTAGTGGTGGATCTCGTAGTGGGCGTATTCGACCTTGTCCGCCCAGTTGTCCTGCAACAAGCCGTCGCCGGCCAGGTCGCGGTACCAGTCGTTTTCCTTCTCGGTGGCCTTCTGTTTTTTGTTGTGGTCGACGAAGTAACCGATGATCCCGCCCACCACCGCCAACACCACGCCCACCAGGAACAGCGGCCCGGTCAGCGCCGCCGCCGTGCCCGCGCCAAACAGCGCCGCCGCACCCAATACCCCGGCCGACGCGCCGAACGCACCGCCCGCCACTTGCAAGCCACCTGCGGCCTGAGCCAACGGGTCTTTGCTGTCCACGCCGCTTTTGATCGCCAGGGCGCCGAGCACAATGTCGGCAAAACCACCGGCAATGTCCGTCGCCGGGCCCAACACCTTGATCACGGAACCGGCGATCTTCGCCGATTGGGAGGCGCCAAGCTTGGCCGCACCGGCTGCCTTGAGGCCGTCATCCAGGTGAGTGGCGAGGCCTTCGGTAGCTTCGGTTACCGCCTTGTCGCCCTCGCCAAACAGCTTGGCCACGCCGTCGTACTGGCTGTCGGGAACCGCGTCCAGGGCCGCAGCGATTTCCTTGCTGACCTTTGAGTCGATTTCGGTGGGCTTGCTGAAGTCGATGACTTTGCCGGCCGCACCTTCCTTGCCCCAGATTTCCGGCAGGGTCTTGTCCAGGCCGAGGAAGTCCACCAGGCCGCCCTTGCCCAGGGCTTCGCCGATCTTGTCGCCGAGCTTGACGAAGTGGCTCGCGCCGCCGGCAAAACTCAGGAAGTCCTTGGCGATGGTCATGCGTTGGGCCGGGGTTTCGCCGAGCTTGCCGCCTTTGCCCACCAGTTGGTAAATCCCCGAGAACAGGCTGACGCCGGCGCCCATCGAACCGAGGATGCCTTTGCTGTTGAGGGTGTTGAACACTTCGCCGAGCATGCCGCGATCCGCCACCGGGATGTACGGTTTGCTCAGGGCGGTTTTCACGTCGGCTTCGCTGATGGTGCCGCTGTTCTTGTAGACGTCGCCGAGTTCTTCCAGGGCCTTGGTCACGGCCGAGGATTTCTCCTTGCCCTCCAGGCCCTCGTTGAGGAATTTCTCCAGCACTTCCTGGCTGCGGCGCGGCAGGTCCAGCAGGTTGCCCTTGAGCACGCCCTTGAGCAGGCCGAACAGGTCCTTGGTGGCCAGTTCCTTGTTGTCGTCGGAGATCTTGCTCGGGTCCGAGAGAATCTCGTTGAGGTCGGTGGTGAGGCCGTCGGCCTGGATATTCTGCGCGGCCTTGGTGGCGGCTTCCGGATCGAACAGCGACAGCGAGGTCAGGGTGTTGCTCAGGTCCTGCTGGGCTTCGTGGCTCTTGCCCTGTTTTTGCAGGTCCTTGAGGTACAGCACATAGTCGGGGTTGCTGGTCAGGTCGAGAAGCTTCTGCTTGATCTCGTCCTTGTTGGGCAGGTGACTGATGGCGTCGTCCATCTTGGTCTTGTAGTCGGCCTGCACCGTCGGGTCCTTGAACAACTCGCCGATCTGCTCCTGCACTGCCTTGCCGTCGATGATGTCGTGCATGTCGGCGGAAGTGAGCTCGGTCTGCTTGTCATCGAACTCGCGCCAAGTGGTATTGAACGGGCGCTTGGATTCTTCGTAGCCGGTGATGCCATGGCCGTTCTGGTAGGCGGCCTGGGCTTCCAGGGCGCGGACCAGTTTGGCCCGTGGGTCGTCCTTGGGAATCGAGCCGTCCTTGACGCCGGCGCGGTAGGTGTCGATCAGTTCGGTGGTGGCCAGTTCGCTGACGCTCTGGGTCGGCGATTTGTCGTCGTCCTTGTCGGCATGCACGCCGGTGTCGAGGTTGAGCACGTCGAGCTCATCGTTGCTCGGCAGGTTGTACTTGGCGCGGGTCTCGTCGACGGTGCCGGCGCTCCAGGCTTCCCATTTCGCCACCACTTCGTCGTAGAGCTGCGGGCTGAGCTCCTTGGAGACGATGACCTTGCCTTCGCTGGTTTCATAGCGGATCAGGCCATCCCCCAGCTCGTCGGGGGAACCGAAGGTGATCTCGGTGTTCTTCAGGAAGTCATTCGGCCCGGCCAGCTTGTAGCCGGCGTCTTCACTGGAGTGGATCTTGCTCCAGGTGTCCTGGGCGGTGGCCACGCTCTTGAACAGTTCCGGGCTGACGTCGGCCGATACGACGACCTTGGTGCCGTCGTGGGTTTCATAGGTCAGCACATTGCCTTGCTGGCCTTCGATCCAGCCGAAGCCCTTGTAGTCGTTCAGCTCCGGCGCCTTGGTATTGGCGTCTGCCAGGGTCGAGCCGTCGTTGAGCGCGGACTCTACGGCGGCCTTTTTGTCGGGGTTGGTGTAGACCTCGTGCAGGCCTGCCAGGTAGTCGAACAGCTTGGGGTTGTCGTCGCGGGCCACGACCATTTTCTGGCCATTGCTTTCAAAGCGGATCAGGCCGGGGCCGACTTCATCCTTGGGGCCGACGGTGGTGCCGGCGTAGGGCGGCCACACTTCGTTGTCGCTGGCGCGCTTGTAGCCGGCGTCTTCGCTGCTGCCCAGGCCGGTGAAGCTTTCATAGGCTTCCTTGGCTTTCTGGAAGGCCTCCGGGTTGTCGCGCTGGCTGATAACGAATTTGTTGCCGTCCTGGGTCTCGTAGCGGATCACGCCGGGGCCGGTTTCGTCGGGCGGGCCGAGGGATTTGTAGTCGCCGAGCTTTTCCGGGGCCGTGGCGTCGCCGCCCAGGCGTTGGTAGCCGGCAGCTTCGCTGGCGTTGACGCCGGAGAGTGCCTTGAAGTCGGCGCTGACTTGCTTGAACAGCTCGGGGCTGTCTTTTTCGCTGACGATGACTTTCTTGCCGTCCTGGGTTTCATAGCGGATCAGGCCGGGGCCGACTTCGTCCGCCGGGCCGATGGCCTTGTAGTCCCCCAGGGTGGTGGGCGGTGCGGCGTCCTTGGCGGCCAGTTCATAGCCTTGTTCCTTGCTGGCAGCGAGCCCTTGCGCGGTTTTGTCGCCGGCCTCCACCTTCTTGTTGTTGGCGCTGTTCTTGAGCAGCACGTGGAACGCCGCGCCGGACTTGGGCGGTGTGAGAGGAAGGGCTTTGGGGTCGGTCGAGCGGTTGAGCGGCTGGGTCGTCATGCCATGGAACTCCTGCTGTTACCGGTGGGGCGAATCGGCAAAAACAGTAACAGCAGGGGTTCGGCGGTCGTTGCGAAAAGTTGTGAATTGCGCCTTAACGGTGACGCAGGCTGCGTTCCAGACGGGCGATGCCTTCTTCCAGCATGGCCCGTGGGCAGCCGAAGTTCAGGCGCACGAATTGCTGGCTGTCATCGCCGAATTCAATCCCGGCGCTCAAGCCGACCCTGGCCTGTTCGAGGAAGAACCGTTGCGGGTCGTCCAGGCCCAGGGCGCTGCAATCCAGCCAGGCCAGGTAGGTGCCTTGAGGCGCATGCATGACCACGCCGGGCAGGCGGGTTTGCACGGCGTTCAGCAGGTAATCGCGGTTGGCTTGCAGGTAGGCCACCAGCGCCTGCAGCCAGTCGCCGCAGTCGCTGTAGGCCGCACGCGTGGCTTCCAGGCCCAGGGGGCTGACGCTGTCGACCATGCCGCAGCGGGCTTGGTTGAAGCGCTCGCGGATCTCGGGATTCTGGATCACCGCGAAGCAGGTCTTCAACCCGGCGACGTTATACGCCTTGCTCGCCGACATCAGGGTGATGGTGCGTTGGGCAATCTCGGGGCTGAGGCTGGCGGTGGGAATATGCCGGCGGCCGTCAAAGCACAGCTCGGCGTGGATCTCATCGGAGACGATCAGCGCACCCTGGTCCAGGCAGGCGCTGGCCACGGCCAGCAGTTCCTCACGGGGGAAGACCTTGCCCATCGGGTTGTGCGGGTTGCTCAACAGCAGCGCCCCGGCGCCGGTGAGGGCTTCACGCATTGCCGGCAACGGCGTGAGGTACGCGCCTTCGGCGCTCAGCTCAAACGGCACTTCGATCTTCGGCAGGTTCCAGTGGCCGGGCGCCAGGCGGATCGGGCGATAGTTGGGGGTTTGCAACACCACCGGTTGGCCGGGCTGCACAAATGCGTGCAGCGCCATGTTGAAACCAGGCTCGACCCCCGGCAGGAACAGCAACTCATCCGGCTGTACGCGCCAGGCGTACTTGGCCCACAGGTCGGCGACGATCGCCTCGCGCACGCCATCGCAGGCCACGCTGTAGCCGAGGATCTGCTGACCCAGTCGCTCGTGCAACGCTTGAAGCACGGCCGGTGGGGCAGCGATGTCCATGTCGGCAATCCACATCGGCAGAACGTCTTGCGGGTAACGACTCCACTTGGTGCTGCCGGTGCCGAGGCGGGAGTGGATCGTGTCGAAATCAAAGCTCATGGGTGGCTCGTATCAGGGAGGCGGGCGTAGAAATGGCGCTGATTCTAGCGCCATTAATTTTACGCGCCAGCGCTGATTGCCGCCCGGGCGCCCGCTTGCCGGTCAAATGCCTCGGCCAACTGCGTGTGGGCCTGTTCCAGGCTGCGCTGCACGGCGGCTGCGCCACGCACCATGGCCCCCAGATAGACGAAATCCACCGCGTGAATGCCCACGGTTCCAAGGATCGCCTGCAGGTAGGGCGTGAGGAAGTCGGGCTCGCGGTTTTTTCGCGAACTGCCGGAGCTGACCAGCACAAAGGTGCGCCGGTCCTTGAGCAGGCCAACTTTCTCAAACTGCGGATTCACCGTGAAACTGCGGTGGATGCGCACCACATGGTCGATCCAGCACTTGAGGGCCGCCGGCACCGTGAAATTGTGCACGGGGGTGCAGATGATCAACAGGTCACAGGCTTCCAGCTCGACAATCAGTTGCTCGGAGCGCTCGGTTGCCGGGCCGCTCAGGCCGCCGGGCGTGGTCAGGGCGTTGGCGTATTCCCGGGTCAGCGCCGGCAAGGCCTGGCCGCCGTAGTCGCGTTCGGTCACTTCGGCTTGCGGCGCCTGTTCGCGGAGCAGGGCGCGGGCCAGGCGGAAGGTCTGGGCGGCCTTGCCGTGGGGGCTGAAGCTCAGTAGCAGGGCGCGGGTCATTGGTCGAGGTCCTGTGAAAAGTGCATCCCCAGTGGCAGCAGGCCCTGGCGAAAATAGAAGCGTTGGGCCAGGGCCATGTGCATGCCGGTGTCCAGCACCAGGTAGCGATAGCCCAGGCGGCGGGTGTGCTGGCGTACCTCGTCCAGCAGGCGCGCACCCAGGCGTCGGCGTTGCAGGGAGGCGTCCACCACCAGGTCATCGACGTAGATAAAGCGCCCATACAGCAGGTTTTCCGTCAGGCGATAACCGGCCAGGCCCAGCACCTGGCCGTTTTCCCGGGCGGCCAGCAGGCGGTAGCCGGTTTCGCGCTGGCGCTGGATCTGCTGGACGAAGGCGTGCGGGTCTTCGAGCTTTGGCCGCAGTTGCTGCATAACGGCAAAGCAGGCCAGGCAGTCGGCGTCGCTTTCGATGTGCACAAACTCAACAGAGTCATTCATGGTTGCCGTGCTCCATGTGCGCTTTTACGGCGGCAGGGACTTTGCGAAAGCTGATGGCGACGCGGTTCAGGGCGTTCATCAGGGCGATAGCCAGGGTCAGGTCGGCAATTTCCTTGTCATCGAAGAGGGCCTTGGCCTCGGCATAGTGTTCGTCCGGCACCTCGGTTTGTGCGACCTGGGTGACCGACTCGGCCCAAGCTAACGCGGCGCGTTCACGCGGGCTGAACAACGGCAACGCTTCGCGCCAGGCGGCCAGCAGCATCAGCTTTTCCAGGCTCACGCCCTGTTTGAGCAGGTCGCGCGAATGTGAGTCCAGGCAGTAGGCGCAGCCGTTGAGTTGCGAGACCCGCAGGTACACCAGGTCAATCAATTCCTTCTCCAGGTCGCAGCCGTGGATGTAGCTGTGCACCGAGCCAAGGGCCTTGTAGCCGACGGGCGCCGCCAGGGCGTAGTCGAGACGGTGTTGCATGGGGTGCTCCTTGTTTCGTGAAGTGATGCCGTCAGTGTGGCGGCCGGGTCGCCGGCTCAATAGGGCCAAGAATGGACAAGCGGGTTGGGACAAGATCAGACTTCAGGGCTGATTCACTGTGAGCCGGATAACCATGTCGTCACTGCCCAAATACCAGGAGATCTACCGGCGCTTTCGCCAGGCCATCGACCAGGGCCAACTGCGCCCCGGTGAGCGGGTGCCGTCGGTGCGCAGCCTGGCCCAGGAACTGAAGGTGGCCCGGGGCACGGTGGAGACGGCCTACCAGTTGCTGGTGAGCGAAGGGTTCTTCCTGGCGCGGGGCCAGGCGGGAACAGTGGTGGCCGAGGCGCTGCCGCAGCGCTCGATCAAGTCGTTGCCGGTTGAACCCGAACCCGTGGCGCCGGCGTCGGCCCCGCGCTTGTTGCAGTTGGGCTTGCCGGCGCTCGACAGCTTTCCGCGCAAGCTGTGGGCGCGGCTGGTCACCCGGCAAGTGCGCCGAGTCGATGTGAACAGCCTGGCCATGGGCGATGTGCGTGGCGCCCGCTCGCTGCGTGTGGCGATCGCGCAATACCTGGCGCTGTACCGGGGCGTGGAATGTTCGCCGGAGCAGGTGTTCGTGTGTGCCGGTTACTCGGCGTGCCTCGCGCTGGTGTGTGATGCGCTGCAGATGGCCGGCCAGCCATGCTGGTTCGAAGACCCGGGCTACCTGCATGCGCGGCAACTGCTGCTGCACCTGGGGGCGCAGTTGGTCCCGGTGCCGGTGGACCACGACGGGCTTGATGTGGAGGAGGGCATACGGCGTGCACCCGGCGCCCGGCTGGCGATTGTCACCCCGGCCCACCAGAGCCCGCTGGGGGTGGCCCTCGGTACTGCGCGGCGCCATCGCTTGCTCGATTGGGCACAGGCCCACGGCGGCTGGGTGGTGGAAGACGACTACGACAGTGAGTTTCGCTACAAGGGCCAGCCCCTGGCCGCGCTCAAGAGCCAGGACACGGCCGATCGGGTGATCTACTCCGGCAGTTTCAGCAAGATGCTCTTCCCGGGGCTGCGCCTGGGTTATCTGGTGGTGCCTCGGGCGCTGCTCCCGGCCTTTGAGGCCAGCGCCGGCGTGCTGCAAAACCGCAGCGCCGAATTGTTGCAAGCCACCACGGCGGACTTTCTCGACCAGGGCCATTTCACCCGTCACCTGAAAAAAATGCGCCAGCTCTACACCGTGCGGCGCGGCTTTCTGGTGGAGGCGCTGGCCAGTCATTGCGGGGCGCTTTTGCAGGTGGATGAGCAGTCCGGCGGGATCAACCTGCTGGCGCGGCTGCGGGTGGACGTCTGCGATCAGGCCGTCGCTGTGGCCGCCGCACGTGCCGGGCTGGGGATACAGGCCGTGTCGGGCTGGAGTATCGAGCCCGGTGGTCAGCAAGGTCTGTTGATGGGCTTCACCAACCTGGCGACTCGCCAGCAAGCGGTGCAAGCGGCGCTGGTGTTGCGCGAGGTCATCGACGGCGCTTTATGAACACCGGTTGAACATCTTCATTCGCCACATCGGCCCCGAGCTTCTACCCTGAAGGCATAGCCCTCAGGACGCCAAGCGCTCATGTACAAAGACCTGAAGTTCCCGGTTCTGATCGTACACCGCGACATCAAGGCCGACACGGTTGCCGGCGACCGCGTCCGGGGCATCGCCCGGGAGCTTGAGCAGGAGGGCTTCAGTATCTTTTCGGCGGTGGACTACGCCGAGGGTCGCCTGGTGGCTTCGACCCACCACGGCCTGGCCTGCATGCTGATTGCCGCCGAGGGGGCCGGGGAAAATACCCATCTGATGCAAAACATGGTGGAGCTGATCCGCCTGGCGCGGGTGCGGGCGCCAAACCTGCCGATCTTCGCCCTCGGTGAGCAGGTCACCCTGGAAAACGCCCCGGCCGATGCCATGAGCGAGCTGAACCAGTTGCGGGGCATTCTTTATCTGTTTGAAGACACCGTGCCGTTTCTTGCCCGGCAAGTGGCCCGTGCGGCCCGCGCCTACCTGGATGGCCTGTTGCCGCCATTCTTCAAGGCCCTGGTGCAGCACACGGCGGATTCCAATTATTCCTGGCACACCCCCGGTCACGGCGGCGGCGTGGCCTATCGCAAGAGCCCGGTGGGACAGGCGTTTCATCAGTTCTTCGGGGAAAATACCCTGCGTTCGGACTTGTCGGTGTCGGTGCCGGAGCTCGGCTCGCTGCTGGACCACACCGGCCCGTTGGCCGAAGCCGAGGCGCGGGCAGCGCGCAACTTCGGCGCCGATCACACCTACTTCGTGATCAATGGCACTTCCACCGCCAACAAGATCGTCTGGCACTCGATGGTGGGCCGGGATGACCTGGTGCTGGTGGACCGCAACTGTCACAAGTCGGTGTTGCATTCGATCATCATGACCGGCGCCATCCCGCTGTACCTGTGCCCGGAGCGCAATGAGCTGGGGATCATCGGGCCGATTCCCCTGAGCGAGTTCAGCCCCGAGTCGATCCGCGCCAAGATCGACGCCAGCCCGCTGACCCGAGGCCGACCGGCCAGGGTCAAGCTGGCGGTGGTCACCAATTCCACCTACGACGGCCTGTGCTACAACGCCGAGCTGATCAAGCAGCAACTGGGCAACAGTGTCGAGGTGCTGCACTTTGACGAGGCGTGGTATGCCTACGCGGCGTTTCATGAGTTCTTCGCCGGGCGCTATGGCATGGGCACTTCGCGCACGGCCGACAGCCCGCTGGTGTTCACCACGCACTCCACGCACAAGCTGCTGGCGGCGTTCAGCCAGGCGTCGATGATCCATGTGCAGGATGGCGGCGTGCGCAAGCTGGACCGCGACCGCTTCAACGAAGCGTTCATGATGCATATTTCCACCTCGCCGCAGTACAGCATCATCGCCTCCCTGGATGTGGCGTCCGCAATGATGGAAGGGCCGGCGGGGCGGTCGTTGCTGCAAGAGATGTTTGACGAGGCCCTGAGCTTCCGCCGTGCCCTGGCCAACCTGCGCCAGCACATCGCCGCTGAAGACTGGTGGTTTTCCATCTGGCAGCCGCCGCTGGTGGCGGGCATTGACCGGGTGGTGACCGCAGACTGGCTGCTGCAACCCCAGGCCGACTGGCATGGCTTTGGCGATATCGCCGAAGACTACGTGCTGCTGGACCCGATAAAAGTCACCCTGGTGATGCCTGGCCTGAACGCCGGCGGGGCATTAAGCGATTGCGGAATTCCCGCTGCGGTGGTCAGTAAATTCCTCTGGGAACGTGGGCTGGTGGTGGAAAAGACCGGGCTGTATTCGTTCCTCGTGCTGTTTTCCATGGGCATCACCAAAGGCAAGTGGAGTACCCTGCTCACCGAACTGCTGGAATTCAAGCGCAGTTATGACGCCAACGTGAGCCTTGCTGTCTGTTTGCCATCGGTGTTTCAGCAGGGCCCGGCGCGGTATCAGGGATTGGGTTTGAAGGATCTGTGCGACCAGTTGCACAGCTGTTACCGCAGCAACGCCACGGCCAAGCACCTAAAGCGGATGTACACGGTACTGCCGGAAATCGCCATGAAACCGGCCGACGCCTACGACCTGTTGGTCAAGGGCGAAGTCGAGGCGGTGTCCATCGACGCTTTGCCAGGTCGGGTCGCAGCGGTCATGCTGGTGCCTTACCCGCCGGGCATTCCGTTGATCATGCCGGGTGAGCGCTTTACCGAATCGACTCGCTCGATCATTGATTACCTGGCGTTTGCCAGGACGTTCGATAGCAGTTTCCCCGGCTTTGTTGCCGATGTTCATGGACTGCAACACGAAGATGACGGCAATGGTCGTTGTTACACCGTCGACTGCATCAAGGGTTAAGGATGTTTATGCAAGCTGTAATGAACCCGAAGTACCCGGGCCTCAGTGTCCGGGTGGCTGACGAAGGATTTGACGCCTACGTGTGGGGGAACGACTTCAGCTTTGAAGTCAACGCCTACGGCAAGCCGGAAATGGGCAAGCGCGTCGACCAGTGGGCGGTGGAGCGTATCGTGCCATACCGCAAATGCTACGGCATCGACCCAGAGGAGTTCGCCAGCTTCCGTGACGCGGCCGACAGTGCGGTGTTCATGGCCTACCTCGATGACCGGCCCGTGGGGCATATCGTGGTCAGCACCAACTGGAACGGCTTTGCCCATGTGGATGAGCTGGCGGTGGTCTTGCCCGCGCGGCGCCACGGGGTGGCCAAGGCGTTGCTGGACGTGGCGCAGTTCTGGAGCCGCAAGAAGAACCTGCCGGGGATGATGCTGGAGACCCAGAACAACAACCTTGGTGCCTGCCGGCTGTATGAGCGCTGCGGGTATGTGATGGGCGGGATCGACCACCTGCGCTATCGCGGGATTGATCCGCAGACGCGCGAAGTGGCGATTTTCTGGTATCGGTTGTTCAAGACAGAATTGGAAGCAGTCTGAGCTGCACCGATCGACTGTGGGAGCCGTCGAGCCCCAGCGAGGCCGCGATGGCGGTGTGTCAGGCAACCTTTTTATCGACTGTGCCGCCGCCTTCGCAGCCTCGCTGAAGCTCGACAGCTCCCACATTCGATTTGCACAAGCCGAGTACCTGCGACCGAGCACACAACTCCCAGACTTCCCCCGATCCCCTGTGGGAGCCGTCGAGCCCCAGCGAGGCCGCGATGGCGGTGTGTCAGGCAACCTCTTTATCGACAGTGCCGCCGCCTTCGCAGCCTCGCTAAAGCTCGACAGCTCCCACATTCGATTTGCGCAACCCAAGTACTTGCGACCGAGCACTCAACTCCCAGACTTCCCCCGACCCCCTGTGGGAGCCGTCGAGCCCCAGCGAGGCCGCGATGGCGGTGTGTCAGGCAACCTCTTTATCGACTGTGCCGCCGTCTTCTTAGCCTCGCTGAAGCTCGACAGCTCCCACATTCGATTTGCGCAACCCAAGTACTTGCGACCGAACACACAGCTCCCAGACTTCCCCCGACCCCCCTGTGGGAGCCGTCGAGCCCCAGCGAGGCCGCGATGGCGGTGTGTCAGGCAACCTCTTTATCGACTGTGCCGCCGTCTTCGCAGCCTCGCTGAAGCTCGACAGCTCCCACATTCGATTTGCGCAACCCAAGTACTTGCGACCGAACACACAGCTCCCAGACTTCCCCCGCCCCCCTGTGGGAGCCGTCGAGCGCCAGCGAGGCCGCGATAGCGGTAGGTCAGGCAACCTCTTTATCGACTGTGCCGCCGTCTTCTTAGCCTCGCTGAAGCTCGACAGCTCCTACATTCGATTTGCGCAACCCGAGTGCTTGCGACCGAGCACACAACTCCCAGACTTCCCCCGACCCCCTGTGGGAGCCGTCGAGCCCCAGCGAGGCCGCGATAGCGGTGTGTCAGGCAACCTCTTTATCGACAGTGCCGCCGCCTTCGCAGCCTCGCTGAAGCTCGACAGCTCCCACATTCGATTTGCGCAACCCAAGTACTTGCGACCGAGCACACAACTCCCAGACTTCCCCCGACCCCCTGTGGGAGCCGTCGAGCCGCAGCGAGGCCGCGATAGCGGTAGGTCAGGCAACCTCTTTATCGACAGTGCCGCCGCCTTCGCAGCCTCGCCAAGGCCCGACAGCTCCCACATTCACGGCAATGTGCTTGTCAGCAGGTTTTCAGCCTTCTCGGTGACGATCTCCAGCAGCGCATTCAAGGCGGGCGATGGCTCGCTGCCCTTCAGGGTCAACGCATACAAGGTCACCACAATCGGCGGTGACAACGGGCACGCATCCAGCCCGGCTTCCCGTGCGCCGCTGGCGGTGAACGGGTCGACAATCGCCAGGCCTTCCCCGGCTTCTACCATGCTGCGCATCATCTGGTACGTCTGCACCCGCGTTTGCACCACCGGCAGCGGGCGCAGGGCTTGCAGTTTGCTGTCCAGCAGGCGACTCAGCGGGTCCTGGCCTTCAAGGCCGATCATCGACTGCCCGGCCAGTTCCTGTAGCGCAATGTACTTCTGCCGAGGCTTCAGCCAGCCATGGGGCGCGAGCAATTGCAACTTGCCGTGGGCCAGCGGTTGGCTGTGGATTTGCGGGTGTTCCGGGTCGTGCAGGCTCAGGCCGAGGTCGGCTTCGTGCAGCAGCAGGCTTTTGACGATGTCCCGGGTGGAATGGCTGGAGAGGTTGCACGGTGTGTCTTGAAAGCGTCGGCGCAGCACGGCGATCGCCTGGGGCAGCAGCTGATTGGCCAGCGGCGGGGTGCACAGTGCGCGCAAGGGCGGGGCATGGTGGTGCTTCAGGCTGCTGGCCAGGCGTTGCACCGGCTCAAGGGCTGCATAGAGGTGGGCGATTTCGGCCTGCAGCTCAAGGGTTTCCCGGGTGGCCTGCAAGCGTCCGCGCACACTGGCGAACAGCATGAAGCCCAACTGCAGCTCGGCATCCTTGAGGGTTGCGTCCACATCGGCCACGGGCAGTTGCAACCATTCGGCGGCGGTGCCGAGGTGTCCGGTCTGTAAAATCGCTTGAATGACTTCGATATGACGTAAACGCATGGCCGGAGTCTATGTTCAGCGCGACGTGGATTCAATGGCTCAGGCCCGGGCGTGGAAAAAAGACCCGCCACGGCAGCGGGCCAACTAGACTTGCACGATCAAGTCCCTTGGCGCCTGCAACCAGCAGGTCATACAAAGGGCGTATCAACCAGAGGATCCACGGGGGAGCCTTATCGATGCTCGGTAAAACAGACACGCGCGGGTTTTCGTTGTGGGACCTGCTGGTGGTGGTGCTGGTGGTCGGTGTGTTGGCGGTTGCGGTGGGGCCGCGGATCTTCGGCGACGTGACTCAGTCAGAAATCGCCACGGCCAAGGTCCAGTTGAAAGAGCTGGGCAAGGCAGTCGAGCGTTTTCATCAAGATGTAGGGCGTTATCCTACCGACGACGAGGGGCTGGCGGTGTTGACGGTTCAGCCAGCGGGAGAAGGGAAGTGGCGGGGCCCCTATCTCAAGGGTCAGGACATGCTGACGGACCCTTGGGGCGTGGCCTATCAGTATCACTATCCTCCCAGCCAGGCCAAAACCAACTTTGATCTGTTCTCGTTCGGCAAGGACCGGACACTGGGAGGCGTCGGCGATAATGTTGATATCGCCTATGGGGAATAACGTCTTATGAAGCGTGGATCGTTGCCGATTCGCGGGTGATGATAGTGCCCGACTGAATCAGCCTGAACTCATCGCCATCCAGTTTTTCTACGCGGTCGCCAATGGCCAGCTTGTAGGTGGTGGTGGGCGCCGAGCCAGCCAGGCCGTCGAGGGGCGGGTTGGATTCCTGGAACTCATGCACCGAATAAACGCGACCTTCCGCGTCTCTGGCATGGAACTGTCCGACAAGTACTGCTGCCATCTGTTTAGAACCTCTGGAGATAAACACTCGATTTGCGGTTCTGTAGACCGTAGGAGAGCGGGGTAGTTTACCTATTGAAAAAAAATACTATTCGTTGACTTTTTCAGACATTACTTACAAATCCATCTGCGGTGTAAACGTCCCTGGGGATTGCAAAAACGCGCTGGTGATAGCGTCGCGCAGGCTCTATAACTACAAACTCCTTAAGTCAGAAATCGGGAAACCCCAATGAGCAAGGTCTACACGATTGCCGTACTGGTCGGCAGCTTGAGAAAAGAGTCGATCAACCGCAAGGTCGCCCTGGCACTGGCCGAGTTGGCGCCCGCCAACCTCAAGTTGAACATTGTCGAAATTGGCGATTTGCCGCTCTACAACGAGGACATCGACGGTGCTGCACCGCCGGCAGCCTACAGTACTTTCCGTCAACACGTGCGTTCATCCGACGCGGTGTTGTTTGTGACCCCCGAATACAACCGCTCCGTGCCGGGTGTATTGAAGAATGCGATTGACGTTGGTTCGCGCCCTTATGGCCAAAGTGTCTTCAGCGGCAAGCCGGGTGCGGTGATCAGTGTGTCCCCCGGCGCCATCGGCGGTTTTGGGGCCAATCACCATTTGCGCCAGTCGCTGGTGTTCCTCGATGTGCCGTGCATGCAGCAGCCGGAAGCCTACCTGGGCGGTGCGGGCAGCGTGTTCGATGAGTCGGGCAAGGTCTCGGAAAAGACCAAGCCGTTTTTGCAGGCGTTTATCGACGCCTATGGCAAGTGGGTGGAAAAACAGCACGGCTGATCAGCCGTGCGAAAAAAGACCCCGCTATTTAAGCGGGGTCTTTTTTGTCTGCGGTCAGGCCGCGTGGTCGGCCACTACGGCGCTATTAACGCAGCCAGTTGGTTTTCGCCAACTCGATCACCTCATCACCGCGCCCACTCATCACCGCCTTGAGCATGTACAGGCTGAAGCCCTTGGCCTGCTCCAGCTTGATGCTCGGCGGCATCACCAGTTCCTGGGTGGCGGTGACCACGTCCACCAGCACCGGGCCGTCGTGGGCCAGTGCGCGGCGCAGGGCCGGTTCCAGGTCTTCGGACTGCTCTACGCGAATACCGAGGATGCCCATGGCGTTGGACATGGCGGCAAAGTCCGGGTTTTTCAGCTCGGTGCCGGTATCCAGGTAGCCCGCCGCTTTCATCTCCATGGCGACGAAGCCCAAAGAAGAGTTGTTGAACACCACCAGCTTCACCGGCAGGTTCAGCTGCGCCAGGCTGATGAAATCACCCATCAGCATGGTGAACCCACCGTCACCGGACATCGAAATCACCTGGCGCCCGGGAAACGCGGCTTGCGCACCGATGGCCTGGGGCATGGCGTTGGCCATCGAGCCATGGTTGAACGAGCCGATCAACCGGCGCTTGCCGTTCATTTTCAAGTAACGCGCCGCCCAGACTGTCGGCGAGCCAACGTCGGCGGTGAAGATTGCGTCGTCGTCCGCCAGTTCGCTGAGCAGGCGCGCAACGTATTGCGGGTGAATTGGCCGGCCGGCCTTTGACGGTTCCGCCAGGTCATCCAGCCCTTGGCGGGCTTTTTCATAATGCTTGAGCGAGGTTTCGAGGAAGCTGCGGTCCGTCTTGCGGGTCAGGCGCGGCAGCAGCGCCTGGATGGTCTCGCTGACGTCAGCCGCAATGCCCAGGTCCAGCGTGGCACGTCGGCCCAGTGCCTGCGGGTTACGGTCGACCTGGATAATTTTTGCGTCGGTCGGGTAGAACTGGCGATACGGGAAGTCGGTGCCGAGCATGATCAGCGTGTCGCAGTTGAGCATGGCGTGGTAGCCGGAGCTGAAGCCGATCAGGCCGGTCATGCCGACGTCGAACGGGTTGTCCCACTCCACATGTTCCTTGCCGCGCAGGGCATGCACCACGGGCGCGCCGAGGGCGTCGGCCAGGGCCACCACCTCATCGTGGGCGCCGGCACAGCCGCTGCCACACAGCAGGGTGACTTTGCCGCTGTGTTCGAGGATGTCGGTGAGGCGTTGCAGGTCCTGTTCCGCCGGCAACGTGCGCGGTGCCAGCAGGGCCGGCCACGGTTTGAATTTATCTTCTACTTCCAACAGTGACACATCCCCCGGAATCACCACCACCGCTACGCCGCGGTTGAGGATCGCCGAGCGCATGGCACGGTGCAGCACGTGAGGCATCTGCTCGGGGTTGGTCACCAGCTCGATAAAGTGGCTGCACTCCTTGAACAGTTCCTGGGGATGGGTTTCCTGGAAGTAGTTCAGGCCGATCTCGGAGGAGGGGATCTGTGCGGCAATGGCCAGCACCGGCACGTGGTTGCGATGGCAATCGAACAGGCCATTGATCAAGTGCAGGTTGCCGGGGCCGCAGCTGCCGGCGCATACGGTCAGCTCGCCGGTGGCGGCGGCTTCGGCACCGGCGGCAAACGCGGCCACTTCTTCGTGGCGCACATGCATCCACTCGATGCTGTCCATGGTGCGCAGGGAGTCGGTCAGGCCGTTGAGGCTGTCGCCGGTCAGGCCCCAGATGCGCTTGATGCCCGCCTGTTCAAGGGTGGTCGCCAATTGCTGGGCCAGGGTGATTTTCGCCATGAAGAACTCCAATCGTCAGTGAGGGTAAAAAGCTGCTGATCAGTTAAGGACAGTTCCATGGCGCTGAATGCTCCCCGCTCAATGTGAAGAATTGGTCATCGCAGCGCGATATTGCCGAGTGCGGCGGGCGATAAACAGTTGGTCTTTTATCAACGCCAGCAGCGGCGTCACCCCGGGTTTCGGCTGGCGGCCACGGCTCAGGCGGCGAAGCTGATAGCGCACCACTGCCATGCTCGCCAGGCTGGCCAGGGGTTTGCGCTTCCAGCGGATCGGCGGCAATTGCGGGTTGAGATCGCGGCCGGCGCGCCATTGCTTGATCAGGTGCGGCTCCAGGGTCAGCGCGGTGGCGATCCCGGCCATGGCGATGCCGCTGTCCAGGACTTGCTGCACGATCGGCAAGCGCCGGATGCCGCCGGTGACCATCACCGGCATGTTGGCGACTTTCGCCAAGTCGCTGGCCATCTCGATGAAATAGGCTTCGCGGGCCAGGGTGCGTCCGTCGCGAGCCTCGCCTTGCATGGCCGGGGCTTCGTAGCTGCCGCCGGACAGTTCCAGCAGGTCGATGGCCAGCGGGTTGAGCAGCTCGACCACGGCATGGGCGTCGGCGGCGTCGAAGCCACCGCGCTGGAAGTCGGCGGAATTGAGTTTCACCGCCACGCAGAAATCCGCGCTCACGGCGGCGCGCACGGCTTTGATCACCTCCAGCAACAGCCGAGCGCGGTTTTCAACGCTGCCGCCCCAGCGGTCTGTGCGCTGGTTGCTCAAGGGCGAGAGAAACTGGCTGAGCAGGTAGCCGTGGGCCGCATGGATCTGCGCACCGCTGAAACCGGCTTTTTCGGCGAGACGCGCGCTGGTGGCGAAGCGCGAGATGACGTCCTGGATATCGTCCTCGGTCATGGCCTTGGGTTGGGCGAACATCTTCGAAAAGCCGCCGAGATCGAGGGCCACCGCCGAAGGTGCCAGGGCCTGCTGGCCGAGGTTGGCCATGGTCTGACGGCCCGGGTGGTTGAGCTGCACCCAGAAGTGCGCGCCCTTGGCCCGGCCAATCGCGGCCCATTGGCGAAACTTGTCCAGGTGACGTTCGTCTTCCAGCACCACGCCGCCGGGGCCGGTCATGGCGTGGCGATCAATCATCACGTTGCCGGTCAGGATCAGGCCGGGCTCGCCGTCGGCCCAGGCTTGATACAAGCGCATCAGGGCCTCGGAAGGCGCCTGGTTCGCATCCGCCATGTTCTCTTCCATCGCCGCCTTGGCGATGCGGTTACTGATGAGCTGGCCGTTGGGCAATTGCAACGCTTCAAAGGGCGACATGCTTGACTCCTCACATTGGGAGCGCTCAGGCTAAGCTTAAAGGTCACTTTAAGGTCAATGGGGTTGGCGATGAATATTGGTGAACTGGCGGAACGCAGCGGCTTGGCAGCCTCGAAGATTCGCTTTTACGAAGCCCAGGGGCTGATCCAGGTCGAGCGACAAGGTAATGGCTATCGCCGTTATCCCATGCAGACGTTGCAGACGCTGCAATTGATCCAGGGCGCTCAGCGCGCCGGTTTCAGCTTGCAGGAGTTGAAGGCGCTGATGCCCGACGATTCGCCGAGCGAGGCGAAACGCGCCGATATCGTCTTGAGGCTTGAGCGCAGGATTGCGCAGATAGAAGAGCTTCAAGCCCGAATGGACCAGAGCAAGGCAGAGTTACGCGCGGTGATCGCCACGATCCAGGCACACCCGGAAGGCACGCCGTGCACCCAGGCGCAGGACAAGGTCTGGGCCTCAATCGAGGCGCATAAAAAAACGCCGCGCATCTGACGATACGCGGCGTTCGTTTACAGCAACAAAACCTTAGGCTTGAACCACAGGGATGTTGGCGCTTGCAGCAATTTCACGGAACTCGGCGATCTGGTCAAAACTCAGGTAGCGATACACGTCGCTGGCCATGGTGTTGATCTTCGCGGCGTATTCCATGTACTCCTCGACGGTCGGCAGGCGACCCAGGATGGAAGCCACCGACGCCAGCTCGGCCGAAGCCAGGTAGACGTTTGCGCCGTCACCCAGACGGTTCGGGAAGTTACGGGTCGACGTCGATACAACGGTCGAGTTCGGCTCTACACGTGCCTGGTTACCCATGCACAGCGAGCAGCCCGGCATTTCCATGCGCGCGCCAGCCTTGCCGTAGATGCCATAGTAGCCTTCTTCGGTCAGTTGGTGAGCGTCCATCTTGGTCGGCGGCGACAGCCACAGACGGGTTGGCAGCTGACCCTTGACCTGATCCAGCAGTTTACCGGCAGCGCGGAAGTGACCGATGTTGGTCATGCACGAACCGATGAACACTTCGTCGATCTTCTCGCCAGCAACGCTGGACAGCAGACGGGCGTCGTCCGGATCGTTTGGCGCGCAGAGCACAGGCTCCTTGATGTCGGCCAGGTCGATCTCGATGATTTCAGCGTATTCGGCGTCAGCATCGGCAACCATCAGCTCAGGGTTGGCAACCCAGGCTTCCATCGCTTGGGCACGACGTTCCAGGGTGCGCGCATCGCCGTAGCCTTCACCGATCATCCAGCGCAGCAGGGTGATGTTGGAGTTCAGGTACTCGGTGATGGATTCTTTCGACAGCTTGATGGTGCAACCGGCAGCCGAACGTTCAGCCGAGGCGTCGGACAGCTCGAAGGCTTGTTCGATGCTCAGGTTGTCCAGGCCTTCGATTTCCAGGATACGGCCGGAGAAAGCGTTCTTCTTGCCTTTCTTCTCTACGGTCAGCAGGCCAGCCTGGATCGCGTAGTAAGGAATGGCGTGAACCAGGTCACGCAGGGTGATACCAGGTTGCATTTCACCTTTGAAACGCACCAGGATCGATTCCGGCATGTCCAGCGGCATGACGCCGGTGGCGGCGGCGAACGCTACCAGGCCGGAACCGGCCGGGAACGAAATGCCCATCGGGAAACGGGTGTGGGAGTCACCACCGGTACCGACGGTGTCCGGCAGCAGCATGCGGTTCAGCCAGCTGTGGATGATGCCGTCGCCCGGACGCAGCGATACGCCGCCACGGGTCATGATGAAGTCAGGCAGGGTGTGGTGGGTGGTCACGTCGATCGGCTTTGGATAGGCCGCGGTGTGGCAGAACGACTGCATTACCAGATCGGTGGAGAAGCCCAGGCACGCCAGGTCTTTCAGTTCGTCACGGGTCATGGGACCGGTGGTGTCCTGGGAGCCGACGGTGGTCATCTTCGGTTCGCAGTAGGTGCCTGGACGAACGCCAGCCACGCCGCAGGCCTTGCCGACCATTTTCTGCGCCAGGGTGTAGCCCTTGTCGCTTTCAGCCGGGGCTTCCGGCAGCTTGAACAGGGTCGAAGGTGGCAGACCCAGTTCGGCACGTGCCTTTTCGGTCAGGCCACGGCCGATGATCAGCGGGATACGACCGCCGGCACGGACTTCATCCAACAGGACCGGAGTCTTCATTTCGAAGGTGGTCAGGACTTCATCGCTGTTGTGCTTGGTGACTTTGCCAGCATGCGGGTACAGGTCGATCACGTCGCCCATGTTCATGTTGGTAACGTCGAACTCGATTGGCAGTGCGCCGGCATCTTCCATGGTGTTGTAGAAGATTGGAGCGATCTTGCTGCCGAAGCAGAAGCCGCCAGCGCGCTTGTTTGGCACGTAAGGCACGTCGTCGCCGAAGAACCACAGTACCGAGTTGGTGGCCGATTTACGCGACGAACCGGTACCGACCACGTCACCGACGTAGGCGATCGGGAAGCCCTGGCCGCGCATTTCTTCGATCTGCTTCATCGGGCCGGTCTTGCCTTGTTCATCCGGCACGATGCCTTCACGGGCCATTTTCAGCATGGCCAGGGCGTGCAGCGGGATGTCAGGACGGGACCAGGCGTCCGGGGCAGGGGACAGGTCGTCGGTGTTGGTTTCGCCGGTGACCTTGAATACGCGCAGGCTGATCTTGTCGGCCAGGGTCGGGCGGTTCTTGAACCACTCGCCGTCGGCCCAGGACTGGATCACGGCTTTGGCGTGTTCGTTGCCGTTCCTGGCTTTTTCCGCGACGTCGTGGAAAGCATCGAACATCAGCAGGGTGTGCTTGAGTTGGGCGGCTGCGACGGGGGCCAGGGTGGCGTCGTCCAGCAGCTCGACCAGGGTCACGATGTTGTAGCCGCCTTGCATGGTGCCGAGCAGTTCAACAGCGCGCTTCTTGTCGATCAGGGGAGAAGTGGCTTCGCCCTTGGCCAGGGCAGACAGGAAACCGGCCTTGACGTAGGCAGCTTCGTCAACGCCTGGTGGAATGCGGTTGGTGATCAGGTCAACGAGGAATTCTTCTTCGCCAGCCGGGGGATTTTTCAGCAGCTCGACCAGGCCTGCGGTTTGTTCGGCGTTAAGCGGCTGGGGAACGATACCCAGGGCTGCACGCTCTTCGATATGTTTGCGGTAGGCTTCAAGCACAGTTATTACCCTCATCAGTGGTCCCACGGGACGCTCATCCAGAAATGCACGGCACGCATGCGCTCAGGGGCTTTTTGGGCCGTAGAGCCAGCGCTGCCGGCAATCCTCACAGAAGCTGCTTTCAAAGTTTTACGCCTGCAGAACGGAGCTGATGAGGGTTGGCGCTGGCTATTTACCGGGTAAATAACCATCGCCAACACCGTTCTTTAGGAACGACTGTGCTCGTGACGCTTTGAAAACAGCTTCCAACGGATTATTGGCGCCTTACAAGGCCGGATGATTCTACGGCAAAAAAATTCTAAACGTAAGTTGCCGCGCCAAGTTTGCAGGGTGATCAACCTTAGACAAAGGGCTAACATGTGCAACTGTTTCGCTGATTTGTGCGTTGTCGACCATGTCTAACCAAACCATCAAGACCCCCTGCGTAGGCCTGTGCTCCACGGTTTACGGCGATCTTGTGTGCCGGGGGTGCAAGCGGTTTCACCATGAGGTGATTCAGTGGAACGGGTATAACGAGGAAGAAAAACGTGCGGTTTGGCTGCGGCTGGAGCAGTTGTTGGTGCAGGTGATGGCCGGGAAGCTTGAGGTGTTTGACCCGAAAATGCTGCGGGGGCAGCTGGAGCAGCGCAAGATTCGATTTGTACCGCATCAGTCGGAGTACTGCTGGGCCTATCAGTTGATTGCCCGGGGGGCTCGGGTGATCAGTAATCTTGAGGCTTATGGGATGGTATTGATGCCGGAGTTTCGGGAGTGGGGGTTGCCTGAGTTGCGGGATGCGATTGATCGGGAGTTTTTTATTTTGTCCGAGGCGCATTATCAGCGGTATATCGCTCCGGGGTTTCTCAGGGATGCGTTTGGGGGGTGATTGAGTACATATCCGTTATTTGGGTAACGGCGGCTTATGGTTCCGCTCTTACAGCGGCTCACTTTGGAAAAGCCCCAAAGTAAGCAAAGGGCTCTGCCCCGCCTGTCGGCACCTCGCTGTGGCTCGGCGTTCCCTCACTCCGGCACCGCGAAGCGGGCCGCCGCGACGGGCCATCCATGGCCCGGCGCGGCTAAACCGGCGTCCTGCCGGTTTACCCGCTCCGCAATACCTGCGTTCGGCCTCGGGCTTATTGGGGCAGTCAGATCAAAATCAAAAGCAAAAGCAAAAGCACAGCGGCCTCCCGGCCGGCTTGAGTGTTAAAAGCCAGATCAAAAGCCAGAGCGAAAACAGATCTGCTTTTCTGTGGGAGCGGGCTTGCTCGCGAAAAACCTGAGAGCGCCGCGTTCATCCAGAATGCCCGCGTTATCGTTAACGACCTTCGCGAGCAAGCCCGCTCCCACATTTAGACCGTGCCCGCTTTAGATTTTGCTTTTGCTCTTCAACACTCAAGCCGGCCGGTAGGCCGCTGTGCTCTTGCTTTTGATCTTGATTTTGATCTTAGGCGCCCCGTTAAACCACGCTGGCCGAACGCAGGCTTTGGAGCGTGGGTAACCTGGCAGGACGCCAGGTTAGCCGTCCTGGGCCAAGGATGGCCCATGACGGCGGCCCACGGTCCAAAGCCGGAGTGAGGGCACACCGAGCCTAGGCGAGGTGCCGAGTGGTGGGGCAAGAGCCTTTTGGTTACTTTTGGGCTCCTTTCAAAAGTGACCCGCTGTAAGAGCGGAACCAATACAAGCCATCCCCCAAAAACGGATATGCCCCCAAAAAGAAGCATCACCCATTAGCCAGCTCTTCCAGATGATCCATCAACTCCTGCGGCTTAAGCACCAACACATCACTGTCCACCGCATCCAGCACCACCTCTGCCGTATTCCCGATCAACGCCCCGGAAATCCCGGTGCGCGCCACCGTACCAATGATGGTCACCGCCGCCTGCCACTTGTGCGCCGCGTGAGGAATCAACACATCCGCCGGCCCTTCCTCGATATGCAGATGAGTGTCGTCAATATCAAACTCCGCCTGGAACGCCTTGCACTGCTCACGATAGCGTGCCTCGATCGTCTCCTTGAGCTGAAACACCGGATCCGCCGCCGACAGCATTGGCGACGGATGCGCACTGATCACATGCAACTGCGCCTTGGCCAGGCTCGCGATATCAAACCCATGATCAATGATCGCGTTATGCAACGCCTGATGCTCGGCATCAGAATTGCCCACATCGATGGCCGCCAAAATCACCCCGCCAGCCCAAGGCCTGGACGTCTTCACCAGCAGCACCGGAGTCGGGCAGTAGCGCATCAACTTCCAGTCGGCAGGCGTCAACAGCGCCTTTTTCAGCGGGCTGTCAGCGAAATGCTGCTTGACCACCAACCCACACCCCTCTGCCTGCTGCACGTCGATGATGGTTTCATGCAGGCTGTCATTCCACGCCTGTTCGGTGGTGACGCTGTAGCCATCCTCCTGCAAACCGGCCTTCAGCAGGCTCAACATCGCCGAATGCTCGTGCTTCTTGTCACACACCAACAAATGCAAATGTGCCCCGGTGACGCCGGCAATCAGCTTGGCGCGCTTGAGGGCCAGGCTTTCCGAATGCTCAGGCTCGATGACCACCAGGATGCTGCGTATGGCTTGCATGGTCGGGTTCTCCAAAAAAGGGTGGGCGTGGAACAACTATAGTTGCTGCCCGGCACACGTCATGTTGATGCACATCAAGCCCGGTAGCTGGCGGTCTGCGGCGCGGTCGGTATAATCGCCGGCCTTTTGTGAATCTTTGCCCGTGAGCCCGATGAACCTGCCAGAAATCCACGAATTCCTCGGTTGCCGCACCCCTGACGGCTGGGTCCAGGCCGCGTTGGCCGACCAGGAAACCCTGCTGATCGACCACAAGAACTGCGAATTCAAGGCCGCCAGCACCGCCTTGAGCCTGATCGCCAAGTACCATTCCCACGTCGACCTGATCAACCTGATGTCACGCCTGGCCCGGGAAGAACTGGTGCACCATGAGCAAGTCATGCGCCTGATGAAGAAGCGCAAGATCGAGCTGCGCCAGCTGTCCGCCGGCCGCTACGCTTCGGGTTTGCGCAAGGTGGTGCGCAGCCATGAACCGGTCAAACTGGTGGATACCCTGGTGGTCGGCGCGTTTATCGAAGCCCGCAGTTGCGAGCGTTTCGAAGCACTGGTGCCGCATTTGGACGAAGAACTCGGCAAGTTCTATTTCGGCCTGCTGAAAAGCGAGGCCCGGCATTTCCAGGGTTACCTGAAACTGGCTTACCAGTACGGCGACGCCAAGGACATCGCCCAGGTCATCGACCGTGTACGCGCCGCCGAGCAGGAACTGATCGAGTCACCGGACGTCGAGTTCCGCTTTCACAGCGGCGTGCCAGCCTGACGCAACCGCTGCACCGAGCAACGCGGTGATCCCGGCCAGTATCAGGATCACCGCCTGTGTCCCCAGCGGCGCCGCCAGCAGTGCGATCAGCAACCCGGCCAGCGGCTGTGAGAGGTTGTTGAGCAAGGTCAGCACGCCCACCGTCTTGCCAAAGTCCCGGGCCGGGATTACCCGTTGTCGGACACTGCGGATGTACACGTTGAACATCTTGTCGAAACCGGTCAGCAGCAGGAAACCCACGGCATAAGCCCACACATTCGGGCTGATGGCCGTGATCAACGCTCCCACGGCAATCATCGAATACGACAAACCGCCCAGCACCTTGAGCGGCAGGGAAGCGCGCGCCAGGAAAAACAGGATGGCGATGGTCACCAGCGCGCCGGCCGCCTGCAATCCGGCGTAGGTGTCCTTGCCGGCGGCGTATTGGCCAATGACCATCGCGGCGGAAGTGGCGAGGGTGACGCCGATGATCAGGTTCACACCCACCGCCAGGGCGATAATCCTTTTCAGCTCCGGCAGGTCGCGAATATGCCCGAAGGCAACGCGCAACGGTTGCAGCCAGATGTCGTTGTGCTGCTCGAAAGTTTCAAGATTAACCGTGGTGTGGCGTTGCCAGATGCGCATCGCCAGGTCCGCCAGCAGGAACAGCCCGGCAACCGCCAGCACGACCCAGTGCCAGGCCCAGACGCCCAACATCAGCGCAGCCACCAGTGGGCCCAGCACCAGCCCGGTCTGGTCGGCAATCTGCGAGTAGGACAAGGTCTTGGCGTAGGTGTAATGCTTGAAGATATGCGGCAGCAGCACTTCCCGGGCCATGATGCCCTGGGTGGTCAACACGCCGCACAGCGCCGAAAGCATGACAATCCAGTAAATCCCGTCGAACATTCCATACAGCAGCACCGCCGCCACACACGCCAGCGCCCGGTACACCTGGCTGATATGCAGGAC
Organism: Pseudomonas sp. W2I6; assembly: GCF_030815935.1. Classification (NCBI taxonomy): domain Bacteria; kingdom Pseudomonadati; phylum Pseudomonadota; class Gammaproteobacteria; order Pseudomonadales; family Pseudomonadaceae; genus Pseudomonas; species Pseudomonas sp. W2I6. The sequence continues at coordinate 2,345,774 of NZ_JAUSXJ010000001.1, forward strand.
GCGCACGGCGGGATATTTGTCGCACAACGCCCCGCACACCGGGAACGACAGGTACCGCGGCAAGGATTCGACAAAAAACGCCAGGCCCGCCCAGGACACACTGTTGGTGGTCTGGAACACGATCAGCGGCACGATGAACAACAGAATCTGGTCGGCCAGGCGTGACAGAAACAACGAAATGAAGAAAGCCAGGTAATCCTTGCGCATGGTGTGCTCGTGTCCGTGAGTCAAATTGTCGTCAGTAGCCGGAGCCGGATTTATCCGTGAGATTGTGGCGCTCGTCGCCCTTGAGCGGCGGGTTGAATACGCTGACCAGCACCAGGTCCTGCTCCTTTCCGCCTCTTAGATAATGGCAGTCGTGTTGGTCCAGCGCATAAATATCACCGGGGCGGATCGGGTAGACGTTACCGTCCATATCTTCGACTTCACCCTCACCGGCGATGCAGTAGCAAGCCTCCAGGTGATTGCGGTATTGCAGCAGTGACTCGGTGCCGGCACGCACGACGGTGTGGCAGACGGTATAACCCATCCCGTCCTTTTCCGTCAGCAACCGATGGCTGGTGCCAGCGCCCCATTCGACAAAGTGCGCGGTGTTTTCAATGTCTGATTTGTGACGAACGAACATGGTTTTCTCCCGCTATGTAGGTAGAGGGCCATGATTCTCTTGTGTTTGTGGTGTTGTCATCAGCGACACTTCCGAAAAGCGTGTGGGGCGCATCTGGCGGACGGTACCGAGTTAAAGACTGCGGTGAAACTGTTAAAAACTCTTAAAAGCATGAAGCTTCGTCGGCCAGTGATGGCCAGCTGCTTTAGTCTGCCGGCTTGCCACCTATAATGCGCACACTTCAATCCGCGCGTGCACTGGAAATTTATGGATAACTTGGGTCTCGGCAAGGTCTTGCTCGTGGAGGACGATGAGAAGCTGGCAGGGCTGATCGCCCATTTCCTGTCCCAGCATGGCTTCGAGGTGCTGGCCGTGCACCGCGGCGACCTGGCGCTGGCGGCGTTCCTGGAGTTCAAGCCGAAGATCGTCGTGCTCGACCTGATGCTGCCCGGCCAGAGCGGCCTGCATGTGTGCCGTGAAATTCGCAACGTGTCCGACACGCCCATCGTGATCCTCACCGCCAAGGAAGACGACCTCGACCACATCCTCGGTCTGGAGTCCGGCGCCGATGATTATGTGATCAAGCCGATCAAGCCGCCTGTGCTGCTGGCTCGCCTGCGCGCCCTGCAACGTCGCCAGGCGCCGGAACCCACGGTGCGCGGCGCCCTTGAGTTCGGCCGCCTGGCCATCGACCGCAGTTGCCGGGTGGTGAGCCTGGGCGGGGAGAAGATCGACCTGACCACCATGGAATTCGAACTGCTGTGGTTGCTGGCCAGCGCCGCCGGGAAAATCCTCTCCCGCGATGACATTCTCAACCGCATGCGCGGTATTGCCTTTGACGGGCTCAACCGCAGCGTCGACGTGTACATCAGCAAGCTGCGCGGCAAGCTCAATGACAACCCCCGGGAACCGGTGTGCATCAAGACCATCTGGGGCAAGGGCTACCTGTTCAATCCGTTCGCCTGGGAGGTCTAGATGTTAAGGCTGTTTCTGCGTCTGTATATCATCCTGGCCATTGGCTTGGCCGGGGCGATCTGGCTGGTGAACTACACCTTCGATGAGCTGTTGCCGGAAGCCAACGAAACCTACAACCGCGAAGCCCTGCGCGGCCCGGCGTATGGGGTGGTGGAACAATTGCGGCCGGTGACGGGGGAAGCGCGCGCCGCCCGCCTGGCCGAGTTGCAACCGCACTATGGGTTGCGCCTGGCGCTGGTGCAGCGGGACAGGCTGAAACTCACCGAGCGTGAACAGCAACTGCTGGCCAGTGGCGAGTTGGTGGTGCGTGGGGATTTCATGGAGTTCATCTCCAACATCGACGGCGGCCACCAACTGCTGGAAATCAAACTGCCGGAAGAGCCCAAGTGGCTGTACATGTGGGCCTATGGCTTTCTCGGCCTGTGCCTGGCGATTGTCCTGTACTTCTGGGTTCGGCCCCATTGGCGTGACCTGGAGCATATCCGCCTGGCCGCGCAACGTTTCGGTGACAACGATCTCGGCTCGCGCATCCTGCTGCCGCGCCGTTCTACCGTGCGCGAGCTGGCGGGGCACTTCAACCAGATGGCCGAGCGCATTGAAAGCCTGATCGCCAACCAGCGCGAGTTGACCAACGCCGTGTCCCACGAGCTGCGTACGCCGATTGCGCGGCTGTCGTTTGAGCTCGACCAGCTCAAGCAACAGGCCGATCCACGGGAGAGCCGCGCACTGATCGCCGACATGTATGCCGACCTCGGCGAGCTGGAAGAAATGGTCTCGGAACTGTTGACCTACGCCAGCCTGGAACGCGGCGCCACGCAGATCACCCGGGAAAGCATCGAGGCCCACAGCTGGCTCGACAGTGTGATCGGCAGCGTCGCCCTGGAGGCCGAGGCGGCAGGCGTGCAGTTGCTGCTGCGCACCTGTGAAGTCGATTACATCCGTATCGAGCCGCGCTTTATGGCACGGGCGGTGATCAACCTGTTGCGCAATGCAATTCGCTATGCCGACCGGCGCGTGGAAGTGTCGCTGGTGAAGTTTGGCACCGGCTATGAAGTACGGGTCAATGACGACGGGCCCGGTGTGCCGGTGGAGGGGCGAGGGAAGATTTTCGAGCCGTTCCTGCGCCTGGACGCCAGCCGTGACCGCCGCACCGGTGGCTTCGGCCTCGGCCTGGCGCTGGTGCGGCGGGTGTGCCAATGGCATGGCGGGCAGGTTGAAGTGCTGGATTCGGAGTGGGGCGGGGCATCGTTCCGGATGACCTGGGCGTATGCCGAGTAGCTATCTCGAAGGCTGTGAAGATCAAATGTGGGAGCTGGCTTGCCTGCGATAGCATCACCCGGGTCTGACTGAAAGACCGAGGTGCCTGTATCGCAGGCAAGCCCGCTCCCACATTTTGATTGGGTTACCAAAGTTAGAACGTGTACTCGACCATCCCCATCACCGACGTCTGCAAGCGTCTCTCCACAATCGGGCTTTGCCCGGCCTTGTCTGCCAGGTACTGCACATCCAGCAGCGTCGAAAACTGTGTGTGTTCGCTGATCGGCAAGCTCCACACCAGATTCATCCCGTTGCTGATGTTGCCGCCGCTGGCCTTGTAGGCCTTGAAGCGACTCTGTGCGGCCTGGCCGCTGGTGACGCCGTACCAGGTCTGCAGGTAGTTGCTGTCGCCAAAATGGCTGCTGAGGCTGGCATCCAGCGAACCGTAGTCGCCGTCGTACAGGTTGGTGCCCAGGCTCAGCTCCAGGTGGGTGAACGCCTTGCCGGAATCCTTGTGATCATCTTCCTCAAGCGCATGCTCCAGGGTTGCGCCGAGAATCACCCCGCCCAGGTTATAGCTGCCACTGACACCCACCTGGGGGCGAGTCTTGATCTCGCCCATACCCTTGAGTTTCTTCGAGCCCGGGCGCCCGGTCTTGCTTTCGTCCTTGCGTGAGCCGCTGGCGCCGACGTAGGCGCTGAAGCTCGCACCGCCGCCGTCATAACCCCAGCCCAGGCCCTTGTCGGTGTCGAGGAAAATCCCCCACGGGCTGACGATGGCCGCCCCCAGCACCGGCGCGGTGACTCGCTCGTCGCTGCCGCTGTAGCGGGGCAGGTTGGCCACGCCGGCCTTGAGGGTGTATTCCCAGTCGTCGGCCAGCAGGGTGTCGGCGCTGGCCAGCAGGCACAGCGACGTCAGGGACAGGCACAGGTGTTTTGAACGCATGATGGTCTTCATGTGAGGTCAGAGACTCAAGGGGTTGTGGGGAGAATCGGTACGTTTGAAGTGGTAGCCGGAGGCGCTCAGGCCGTTGACCTGGCGACTCACGGTATCGCCCAGGCCATAGCCGTTGCCGGCCAGCACCGCGTGGGCGTTGTCCACGGGCAGCAGGATGTAGTCGGTCAGCGGCTCGTCGTGCAGTTGGCCGCGGATCACCAGGAAGCCGTTCTCCAGGCGCACGCTGATGCCGCTCAGGGGCGCGTCGGGCTCATGGGTGTTGAGCACTTGATAGGTACCGATGGTGTCGGCCCAGGCATTGCTCAGCGGGGTCGGTTCGATGCGTTCGCCCACCGGGACGCGTTGGCCGTGGCTGCGGGCGGTGAGCATCTGGCGCCCTTGCACCGTTACCACATCCAGCTGCACGCGGCCCAGTTCGCCGAGGTCCTTGAGCCAGAAGCCGAGGAATTTCTGTTGTGCCCGCAGCCAGCCCTGGCCGTCGCGCAGCAGTTCGAAACGGGTGTCGGCCAACTCGCCATACAGCTGGCCGTTTTCGTCCTTGATACGGAAGACACCCCAGGCCGTGGCGTAGAAACCCGCCAGGCGCCTGCGGTCGATCGCGGCGGGCACCTGGCGGATTTTCAGGCCGTGGGCGGGCGCCTGGCAGTTGTCGGCACACACCGGGTCGCCGGTCTGGGCCTGGAGCATCAGGCGCAGGGTGTCGGTGGTCAGGGACACCACCATCTCTTCGGCGTTGCTGTCGTTGGCCATCACGATCACGGCCAGTTGCTGGTCCGGCAGCATCGTCAGTTGCGCCGCGAAATCATCTCCGCCACCGCTGTGCTGGAAGGTGCGAATGCCGGGGCCCACCGGCTCATCGCCGCAAGGGGCGAGAAACCACCCCAGGCCCATCTGGCAGTCGAAGTCCAGGGCGTTGCCGGTGTTTTGCTGGCTGAACATCTCGTCAATCGACTGGCTGCCCAGTACCTGTCTGTCTTTATAGAGGCCCCGGGCGAAGAGCATGCGCACGTAGTGGCTGAGGTCCTTGGGGCTGCTCCACAAGCCACCGGCCGCAAGGTCGCGCACCTGGGCGTCGGCGCTGACGGTGCCGTCTGCATAACCCCGGGCGCGAAAGCCCGGTTGCGCGCCGGTGCCGACGAAGCTCGACTGGTTCATCTCCAGGGGCTTGAGCAGGCTGCTTTGCAGTCGGGTTTCGAAATCCTGCCGACTGCTGCGTTCGATGGCGGCGCCGACCAGGGCGTAGCCGAGGTTGGAATAGGCCACCTGGGTCCCCGGTGGCGTGCTCAGCCAAACCCCTGAAATACGCATTGGCATCTGGCCCATGGCGAAGGTGTTGCGCACGTCCCGCAGGTGTTCGCTGGGCAGGCCGGACTGGTGGCTGAGCAGGCGGCGCAGGGTGATGTCGCGGTCGGCGGCAGCCTGGTCGGAATGAAAGCGCGAGCGTACGTAGAACTCCCGCAGCGTGTCCTGGATCGGGGCGTCGAGGGCCAGGCGCTGTTGCTCCACCAGTTGCAGGGCGGCGGTGGCGGTCAGCAGTTTGGAGAGGGCGCCGGCGCGGAACGCGGTGTTGGGGGTGACGGGTTTGCCCAGGGCCTTGTCGGCCAGGCCAAAGCCCTGGGCCCAGATCAGTTCCTGGCCGTTGACCAGGGCGATGGACAGGCCGGGTATGTTTTGCCTGGCCATTTCGCTGGGAATGCGTTTTTGCAGGTAGCGGATGATTGCGCTGTAGTCGCCCTTGGGAACGGGCGGCGGGGCCGGCGGCTGGCCGTGGCAGCCGAGGCTGCCCAGCAGGCAACCCAGCAGCGGAATACTGCGCAATGTGCGAAACATGATGAGCACCCGAGGGGTGGTTTGGATGCTCGAATGCTAGGGGCGGGCCGTCGATGAGTCTTTGTGAGCTTTGTCGGGAAACTGTCAAAGACTGTTAATCGGCTGCCGCGCCAGGCCGGTTTATTTCAACGCCGGATCTCCTGGGTTGAGCTTCTTCCACGACTGCATCACCACCTGCGCCTTGGGCTCTTTTCCGTTTTCCAGGTAGTACTGGATCAACGACAGCCGCGCATTGCGGTTATACGGCTGCAATGCCAGCAGCTTTTCCAGCTGTTCACAGGCCTGCTCCACGTGCCCGCTGTCATGCAGCGCCACCGCCAGTACATAGTTGTACTGCGGATTTGCGGGCTCCAGTCGCGCCGCTTCACGCAGGTGCGGCATGGCTTTGGCCGAATTCCCGGCGCGAATCAGCATCAACCCCTGGGTGTGCTGCAACAGTCCCGCATCGGGGTGCTGCTTGAGGTTGTCCGCCACCAGCGTCCGTGCCTCCTCGGCGCGACCGTTGGCCTCCAGCCATTGCGCCAGGGTCACCAGCGCCGGGAAGAAATCCGGGTCCCGCAGCAACGCGGTGCGCAGCTGCGCTTCTACCTTGTCGCCGCGACCGCTGGCCTGGTACAGCATCGCCAGGTTGAGATTGGCTTCGGCCCGCTCCAGCAAGCTCAACTGTACATTTTCGTATTCGGCGATCGCCTTGTCCCAGTCCGGCCCAAGGCCCTGGCCCGAGGCGCTCAGCAGGTCACGGGCGGCAATGATCCGCACCGCCAGCACCGGGTCCCGCAGCAACGGCCCATACAACGCTACCCGCTCAGGCGGCGGCAGGAATGCACTGATCGCCCGCACCGCGCTCTCACGTACTTGCGGCGCCGGGTTGCCAAGGTCCCTGGTCGCCAGTTTCAACGCCTGTTCACTCGGGTAGTTCGGCAGTTCAGCCAGCAGCGTCGCGCGCTGGATTGCCGGCACGTTGTTGCGTGCCAACTGGTCATACAGCGCTTGCGCCGCGCCTGGCTGGCCACCACGGATCAGCAGCATACTTTCGGCGTAACGCGGTGCATGCTCGGGCTCGCTGGCACTCCAGAGCTTGAACTGTTCGCTGACCTTATCCCCGGGCCGGGGAATGCTGAAACTGTGGTCGTGCCGGAAGTCATTGCCCATGTAGAACTTGCCGGGCATGTGGCAATCGACGCAGAACGAACCGGGCTCGCCGGCCGCGTGGCGGGTGTGTTCGGGGGAGTCGTAGTTCTTGGCCTGCAACCCGCGACCATCCACCGTGGCCACGGCGGTTTTGCCCGCAGTGTTGTGGCATTGCAGGCACAGGCCATTGCCCGGTGCTTTCAGTTCGGCGCTGTGGGGGTTGTGGCAGTCACTGCAGCGCACGCCCTTGTCGGCCATTTTGCTTTGGGCGAACGAGCCGTGTTCGAACACTTCATCCTTGATCTTGCCGTCCAGCGCATACAGCTCGCGGGTCAGCACGCTGGGCAGGTAATCGTCCATCAGGCGTTTGCCGACGGTATAGCCGTCCCCCAGTGGCGCGCGGCGGGCGTGGCAGCGGGCGCAGGTTTCGATCTCGACGGTGGCGTCCTTGTCTTTCAAGTCCACGGCAAAGCCCGCGTGCAGCAGATCGCCTTTTTTCGCCGCCCACTCCACATGGTTCGACGCCGGGCCATGGCACGCCTGGCAGCCGACGCCCAGGCTGTTCCACTGGCTGTCGAAGCTGTTTTTGGCGGCATCGAAATTGCGCTTGTAGCCGGTGGTGTGGCACTCCACGCACATGAAGTTGGCGTTCTGGCTGGGCTTGCTCCAATGCAGCGGGTTCTTGAAGTTCACGCCCTGGCCGGGGTAGAGGTGAAACCAGCGGTTCTTTTGCGTATCCCACGCCACGCCCAGGGCCTGCAAGCGCCCCTCGCCAACCTCGATCAAATACTGCTGCAATGGCGCGATGCCGAAGGTATAGGCGACCTTGAAATCCGCCGCCTTGCCGTCGGCGCCGGGCGTGTTGACCCAGAACTCATCGCCCCGGCGCGAGAACCGGGTGGTCTCACCCTCGCTGCTGAAGGACACATCGTTGAAGTCGGCCGGTACCGTCTCGGCGGTGGCGACCTGCATCGCCAGCTGGTGGTGCGAGCCTTGCCAGTCCTTGACCTGTGCCTGGTGACAACCCTGGCACTGCTGCTCATCGACCATTTTTGCAGGCGGCAGAACGACCACCGGCTTGACCACGGGGGCAGGCGCCGCCACCGGTAGCCGGGGCGTGCCGGCCTGGAGGAAAAACCAGATTCCGGCCATGGCCAACAGCAGCAGGGCGATCAGTACGGGATACAGGTAACGACTGGGGGAATCACGGCGAGGTACGGCTTTATTGTCAGGCTTGGGCATTACGACTTCCGATGTCCGATGCATTGACGCTCTGGTGGCGCGCTTAAGCTCTGTGCAGCTTTGACGTTGGGCGCTTGCCTGTCAAATAGTCGCTGTGAAATACCCCACAACCTGTGTTGTCTGCCGGGTTATTTTCCCAGAGTTGGCTATACCTACAGCTCAACGTTCCTTCGATGACAGCCAGGGAGTTCGACGATGAAGCTAGGACTAATGATCGGCACGGTGTGCATTGCCTCGATCGGGGTGATGGGGTGTTCCAGCAAGGTGACGCAGCCGGACGAGTATTCCGGGTTTCTCTCCGACTACAGCAGCCTGAAGGAAGCCAAGTCCCCCTCGGGCGCTGACGTGATGCGCTGGGTGGACCCCAACCTGAACCTGAGCCGTTATACCGGCGTGTATATCGAGCCCACGCAGTTCTACCCCAAGCCACAAGCCACCACCAGGATTCCTGAAAGCACCTTGCAGGGCATCAACACCTACTACAACCAGGCGCTGAAGCGCGAGCTGGAAAAGTCCCTGCCACTGGCCAACGGGCCTGGCCCGGGCGTGATTGTAGTACGGGCGGCCATCACGGCCGTCAGCAGCAAGACCGAAAGCCTCAAGCCGTATGAGTACATTCCTGTCGCGCTGGTGGCCGCTGCGGTCAGCACCGGTACCGGGATTCGTGACCAGGAAACCACCCTGGGCACCGAGGCCCAATTCCTCGATGGCGACAGCGGCAAGGTAATCGCCCAGGTCGTGCGTAAAGGCACCGGCAAGCCGTTGTCGAACGACTCCCAGGTGATGAAGGCCGATGACGTGAAAAGCGTGATCGACGGTTGGGCGTCGGACCTGCACCAGTCGTATCTGAAGCTGAAACGCTGATGTGCCGGGCCCGGGGTTCGCGCCCCGGGCCGCATGAGCCCCCGACTACTGGCCGATGAACCAGCGGTAATAAGGGTTGGCGCTGTCTTGTTGCAACACCGCCTGGATATCCCCGCCCCAGGCGGTGCGATCGCCGTCATAGGCATGCAGGCTGGCGCGATAGAACTGCATCAGGCGCTGCTGTTCGCCGGCCAGGGTACGGGTGAACGCCGGGTCCGCATTCAGCAATGGCGCAGGCACCCGCAGATCCAGCAGCGCCGGGAGCACCCGGGCGATCTCTTTGCTGCGTACCCACGGTGCGTATTCGATACGCGGCTGGTCATCGGTGACCGGCAGCGCAGTGCCCGCAAAACGCTCCAGGCCCTGGCGATCGGTGACCCAGGTGGCGAGCAGGGTTGCCGCGGAATCTATGCCTACATCACTCAGGGCGCGGCTGACGGTCGGTTGCTCAAAGCGCTGGCGAATCCGCGTGGCGTCCAGTTCGATGGGCTCCATGGAGCCCACCAGCAGCATTTCGTGGAATTCGCTGGTCCACAGCGTCGCGTACGGAAACACGTCGAGGAAGCTGCGCACCAGGGACTGTGAGTCCTCGATGTTTTGCGTCGGCAGGGGCAGCCATTGGGCCAGCAGGCCGTTTTTCTCCAGGCGCCGGGCAGCCAATTGGTAGAAGTCGCGGGAATACAGGTTGACCACGCCAGCCGCCGACGGTGGCGGTGGTTCGAGGGTGATCAGGTCGTACGCCTGCGGGTTGCGCAGCAGTTCCTGGCGACCGTCCCGCAGACGCACGTCCACTCCCGGATCACTGGCAGCGTTGAAATTGCCCTTGAACAGCGGCGCCGCCTGGATCACCGATGGCAGCAACTCGGCGACTACCCGGTGCTCGAGCCCGGGATAACGCAGCAAGGCCCCGGCGGTAATCCCGGTGCCAAAGCCAATCACCAGCGCCGAGCGGGGCTCGCCGTTATGGATCAGCAGCGGCAGCAGTGCCTGGATCCGCATATAGCGCAGGGACGGCATGGCGTCGCCGGTGTTGGACACGCCCTGGATGTACAGGCGCTGAAAGCTGCGGGCGCCCTGGCCCTGGGTGACCACGGCGACCGTGGCGCCGCGACCTTCCTGGTAAAACGCCAGGCTCGCATTGCGTGCCCCGGGCAGCAGCTTGGCCAGGCGATCCACGGGCGTCAGTAAAGCTAAGGCCAGAGACAGCAAACCGAGAGCGACTACCGCCTGGCGCCGGCCTTTTTTCACCCCGTGGCCACGACGCACGGCCATATAGCCCACGGCACCCGCGATCACCGCGAGCAAGCCCAGGGTACGCACCAGCCCAAGCCAGGGAATCAGCACAAAACCGCACAACATCACCCCGACAATCCCGCCGAGGGTATTGAACGCCACCACCGCACCCACATCCCGGCCCACGTGCTCGCTGCCCACGCTCAAGCGCAGGGCCAGGGGAAAGGCTGCGCCGAGCAACAGGGTTGGCACAAACACGATGCACAGCGCTGCCACCGCAAAGCGTGCGCTCATGCCCGGCAGTTCGGCGCCGCCCAGGCTCAGCACCAGGGCTTCGGCCTGGGTTTGCAGCAGCACCAGCCAGCGGCCCAGCAGGGCGATCTCCAGCAAGGCCACCAACCCGGCACCGGCGATCAGCAGGCCGAAGATGCCCCATGGGTCGCGGACCCGCTCGACCCGCCGCGCCATCAACTGGCTGCCGATAAACAGCCCGGCCAGATACGTGGCGAGTACCACGGCAAACGCATAGGTGCGGGTGCTCATGAACTGCACGATGGACTGCGACCACACCACCTCGTAACCCAGGGCCACGCCACCGGCGACGGCGTACAGCACCAGGGCCAGGCGCGCCGGTTGCGCGCTGCGGGTGTGGCTGGTCGGCGCAGGCGTGTGATGCCGCACATACAACAGCGCGCCGACGGCGGCCAGCAGATTGAGCATCGCGGCCACCAGGGCACTGCCGCGCACGCCGAACGTGGCGATCAGCACGAAGGCGCTGAGCAAGGTGCCGGCAATTGCCCCGGCGGTGTTGGCCGCATACAAGCGGCCACCGGCCTGGCCCAGGGCCTTGGGGTCGATGTCCAGCGAGCGCACCAGTACCGGCAAGGTGCCGCCCATCAGCAGGGCCGGGATGCCCACCAGCAAAAATGGCAGGACCCAGGCCAGCAGGCCGACCTGTTGTTCCAGCCAGGCAAACGGGCTGGCGGCCATGCTCAGGGCCACGGTGGCAGCCACGCCGAGCACGGCGACGAGAATTTCGAGGATTGCGTACAGCAGCAGCGGGCGTGACAGGCGATCGGCCCAGCGTCCGAACAGCAAGCCACCCAATGCCAGCCCGGCAAAAAATGCGCTGATGCCGGTGGTGATGGCGTACACCTCCACCCCCACGACCAGTGACAGTTGCTTGATCCACAGCACCTGGTACACGAGGGCAGCCATGCCTGAGATGAACAGCAGCAAGGCGGGAATCAGCGTGGTTGAGGTGTGACCCAGTGCGGCAGGTTTGCTGGCGGTGCGTGACGACATTGCAGATAGCCTTATGGAAATACCGATCAAAGTGTGGCGAGGGAGCTTGCTCCCGCTGGGGTGCGAAGCGCCCCCAAAGCCAGACACCGCGACTTACCTGAAAAACCGCGCTGTCTGGATGGGGGCTGCTGCGCAGCCCAGCGGGAGCAAGCTCCCTCGCCACGGGTTGGGCGCCGCCCATAAGCGCGGCGCCGACGGCTATTGCGCCGGGTTAGCCTTCATTTTTTCCGCAATCTTCTTGTCCACGGCTTCGCGGATCTGGTCGATGCTGAAGCTGGCCGGTTTCTGGCTCGGCGGGTACTCGATGAACGTCTCGAGGAACTTCGCCGATTTGGTCACCGCCACCGCACCCAGGTAGATGTTTTTGGTGCTCCAGTCGTAATACTGGTCAGACACCACATCCGCGCGCTCATACGGGTCCATCCTCAGGTTGAAGATTTTCGGCACCCGCAGTTGCACGAACGGCTCGCTCCACACCCGGAAACCGCCCGGCTGGCGCTGTTCGGCAAACACCACCTTCCAGTTGTCGAACCGCACTGCCACCAGTGCACCGTCATCGTTGAAATAGAAGAACTCGTTACGCGCGCCTTTGGGTTGCTGGCCGGTCAGGTAGGGCAGTTGGTTGTAGCCGTCCAGGTGCACCTTGAAGTTGGTACCGCCCGCCGTCGGAGCCCAGCCCTTGAGCAGTTTGTCCTTGACGTCCGCATCGCCTGCGGCGGCCAGCAGGGTAGGGAACCAGTCCATGCCCGAGACCATTTCGTTGGAAACTTCACCAGGCTTGATCTTGCCCGGCCAGCGGATGATCGCCGGCACCCGGTAGGCGCCTTCCCAGTTGGAGTCTTTCTCGTTGCGGAACGGCGTGGTTGCCGCATCCGGCCACGAGAACTGGTTCGGCCCGTTGTCGGTGGTGTAGACCACAATGGTGTTGTCGGCGATCTTCAGGTCGTCGAGTGTTTGCAGGAGTTTGCCCACATCGCCGTCATGCTCCAGCATGCCGTCGGCGTACTCGTTGCCGGGCATGCCGCTCTGGCCCTTCATCGAGTCACGCACGTGGGTGAACACGTGCATGCGCGTGGTGTTCATCCACACGAAGAACGGCTTGTTGGCTTCGGCCTGTTTCTTGATGAACGCCTGGGCGGCGGCCGTGGTTTCGTCGTCGATGGTCTCCATGCGTTTGGTGGTCAGGGCGCCGGTGTCTTCGATCTTGCCGTCGGCAAAACTGTGGATCACCCCGCGCGGGGTGTTGGCCTTGACGAAGTCGGCATCGTCCTTGGGCCAGTACGGGCGCTCTGGCTCTTCTTCGGCGTTGAGGTGGTACAGGTTGCCGAAGAACTCATCGAAACCGTGGTTGGTGGGCAGGTATTCATCCCGGTCGCCCAAGTGGTTCTTGCCGAATTGCCCGGTGGAGTAGCCCAGCCCCTTGAGCGCCTGGGCAATGGTGATATCGCGTTTTTGCAGGCCCACCGGCGCACCGGGAATGCCCACCTTGGACAAGCCAGTGCGCAACGGCGTCTGGCCTGTGATAAAGGATGAGCGCCCGGCGGTGCAGCTGTTCTCCGCGTAGTAGTCGGTGAACAGCATGCCTTCCTTGGCGATGCGGTCGATATTCGGGGTTTTGTAACCCACTACGCCCATGGAATAGGCGCTGATGTTGGTTTGCCCAATGTCATCGCCGAATATCACCAGGATATTCGGCTTGTCGGCGGCCCAGGCTGATGCCGAGACCCCCATCACCGATACCGCCACCAGGGCGAGTTTCGGCAGCCACTTGCGTAGGCGAGTCATATGACTTGCTCCTTTCTCGGCTTGAGTCGCATTGCCTGCGACCAACGTTTATTACAGTCCTTCGCGACGTCTTTTCTTATTGCACCTGCTGTTGCACAGCCGGCTCGAACGGGTAGATGCGCTTCCACTCGGTTGCCATGTCCACCACGGTCCAGCCTTTTGTCCTGGCTTCATCCAGCGCCTTGTCCAGGCGCCCGACGTGAGAGTTGCGGTCATAGGCCCACTCGCGCGTGGCGTCGGTGTGGTGCACCAGGCCCATGAAGCGTTTGCCCTGGCCGGCGGCTGTCCACTGGAGCATTTGCAGGTCGCCGTCGGAGTTGCCGAAGGCCAGGATCGGCCGGCGGCCAATGATCGAGTCGATGCTTTCCGGCTTGCCCGGGCCGTCATCGTTGTGGGCGAGCTTGGCGGTGCGCAGGACCTGCGGGGCGCCATCCTTGATCTGGAACGCGGTGACGAAGTTGGAGCCGATCACCTGTTCCGGCGGCACGCCGTAGACCACTTCGGCGAAGGCACGCATGAAGGCAGTATCCCCGCCGGAAACGATGTAGGTCTTGAATTGCTGGCTGCGCAGGTAGTCGAGCATCTCCAGCATCGGCTGGTAGATCATCTCGGTGTAGGGTTTGCCGGTTTTCGGGTGACGGGCCTGGGCGAGCCAGGTCTTGGCGTTGTCGATAAAGGCGTCGGTGGTGATCCCGGTATGGGTCGCGCCGATGATTTTCAGCAGGCCTTCCATGCCGCTTTGGGCCAGGGCCTGGTGATCGTTGTCGAGCACGGCCTTGAATGGCTGGGTGGTTTTCCACTCGGGATGCCGGGGGGCCAGGCGCTTGATTTCGTCGAAGGCAAACAGTACTTCGAAGTAGGCCGGCTGTTCGGTCCACAGGGTGCCGTCGTTATCGAATACGGCGATGCGTTCGGCGGGTTTTACATAGTCCATGGAGCCTTCGGTGGTCACGGCCTGGACGAATTCGATGATGTGTTGTTTGTTCGCGCCTTCGCTCCACGAGGGCAGCGGATCGGCCGCCAGCGCAGGCAGGCTTATCAGCAGCAGAAGGGGCAAGACGCAACGCAGGGACGTCATGGGAAATCCTTTTCGCGACGGGGGTTCAGTGGTAGCAAGCGTAGTCGACGAAAGCGCCAGCGCAACGCCTCGCAGCCACGTCGCCACAGGGGTGGGACTCGTGGCCATAGGCCATGCACGAGGTACGCGGCCAGTACCAGCACCACCAAGGCAGCGCTCCAGGCCATGCCGTGCCGTGACAGTTGCCAGCTGTGCTGGCCGAGTTGCTTGAGGTCCTCGGCGATGGAAAACGTCGGGGTGTAGGCACTTGCGGCTTGCGCCTCGATGCTGATCTCGGGCACCCGCGTGAGTTGCAGGCGATGGTTGCGGCTGTCCCACCATTTCACGCTGATCGCCGGCAGTTCGTAGTGACCGGGCTGTTCGACGCGGTACACCTGCCGGTCGATGCGTTGGCCGCCGGTGATGTTGCCGCGGCCATCATCCAGGTTGCCGATGACCGGCGACTGCGGGTAGCGACGCAAGCCTTTTACCTGGGCCTGGTCAGGTGGCGGCAGTGACAGGCCGGGGGTGTTGTCGGCTTGCAGGGTGAGGGTGCGGGTGAGGGTGTCGCCGACCTTGAGCGGTGTAGTGGTGACCGCCTGGGTCAGGCGCAAACCATCGGCCACCAGCACAGTTTCCCCGGGTTCGAACCCCGGCGGCTGGGTCGCCTGGAATGACAGCGCCGCCGTTTGCGCATTCAACGGTGCGCTGGCCTGGCCGGGCTGGGCCTGCACCGTCAGGGCCGGGATGTTGAACGTCTGGGCCACGGACGGGGTGATGCGATAGCGGTAGCGCATGCCGTAGAAGGTCTTGCCCTCGATCACCTGGTTGACGTGTTCGGATTCACTGTCCGGCGCCTGCACCCGCGCGCCGGGCAACTGCAGCAGCGGCAGGCTGGCGGCGGCGGTGAACCAGGTGTCGGTCAATACATCGACCTGCAATTGCACTTGTTCGCCCACCACCACGTTGTTGCCAGGCACCAGTTGCGCCTGCACCTTCAATTGCGGTTCGGCCGCCCACAACGGGCCAGCGATCAGCAGCAACAGCCAGCAGAGCCGGTTCATGGCTGGGCTCCCTGGTCCTGCAGGCTGAACTTGCGCCGCAGGAAGTTCGCCGGGGAAGTTGTCAGGTTCTGCAGCCACAGCGCGTCGTTGCTCGCCTGTTCGGTCTGGATAGTCTTGCTCTTGCCCTTGCCGGCGGCCTTGTCGAACTTGACCGCATCAGGCTTGACCTCGGGGGCGTTGTCCGAGGCGTTCTCGGTGTCTTTCTTCAGGGCCAACGCCAGCGCCAGGTTGGCGCTGGCTTCGGGGAACTGCGGTTGCTGCTGCAAGGCTTGCTGGTAGGCGGTGATCGCGTCGTCGAACTTGAAGCGGCGCACGTGGATATTGCCCCGGTAGAACGCGGCCTGTGCGGTGTCGAGTTGGGCGAAGGTCGCCAGGGCCAGGTCGTAGTCGGCGGCATTGTAGGCGGCGACGCCCTTCCAGTAGGGGTCGACAAACAGCGCGGCAGCGGCGGGGTAGTGATGGTGTTCGAAGGCCCAGCGGCCTTGCTGGTCGCGGGTGAAGAACGCGTCGGTCAGGGCATTGGCCTCGGCGGGCGCAGGTTGCAGGAACGCCCCCAGCACCAGCACCGCCAGCCAGTTCAGGCTCCAGCCCCGGCGCACGCTGAACAACGCCAACAGCAGCAGCGGCCAGCACAGCCAGTAGCCGGCATCTTTCCATTGCAGGTTGCGCTGTTGTTCATCGGCGTTCTGGAAGTGCTGCTGGGCATGCAGTTCTACCCAGTCGAGGTCGTCATCGTTGAGGGTCAGGCTGCCCAGCGGCGCGTCGGTGGCCGCGGCCAGTTGCTTCAAGGCGTCGGCATCGAAGTTCACGCCGACCGCCAATACCAGCACCTGCAACGGGCTGTCCGCGAGGTGTTGTTTGAGCTGCGGCAGCTGCGCGAGGTCGGCGCCGTCGGTGATCAGCAACAGGCTGCCGGGGGCGTTTTCCGCCGCGAGCAAACGCTTGGACTGGTCGATCACTCCGGCCACATCCCGTCCGGGCTTGCTGATCAGGTCGGTGGCCAGGGCCTGGATAAAGCTGTCGAGCAATGCCGGGTCGTCCGTCGGCGGCAATAC
This sequence comes from Pseudomonas sp. W2I6, assembly GCF_030815935.1. Classification (NCBI taxonomy): domain Bacteria; kingdom Pseudomonadati; phylum Pseudomonadota; class Gammaproteobacteria; order Pseudomonadales; family Pseudomonadaceae; genus Pseudomonas; species Pseudomonas sp. W2I6. Next base: position 2,362,134 of record NZ_JAUSXJ010000001.1, read on the forward strand.
CAGATGCGCGCTTCCGGCATACACCATTAACGCAGTACGCGCGCCCTGGCGGCGCTGCACCAGGTCCTGCAACTTGTGCTGGGCAGCTTGCAGCCGGGTAGGCGGCACGTCGGCGGTGTCCATCGACGGTGACAGGTCCAGGGCGATGATCAGCGGCGCGCGGTTTTCCAGGAAGTCGGGGCGGTCCTGTTCCCAGGTGGGGCCGGCACTGGCCAGTGCGCCGAAAATCAGCAGCGCGCTGACCAGATGCACCGGCCGCAGGCGATGGCGATCAGTCGGCGTCAACAGCAAATGTGGCAACAGGTGCGGCGCGATATTGCCCCGCAAGCGTCGTTGCAGGTCCTTGCTGCGGCGCCACAGCAGCGGCAGCAACAGGCCGAGCAACGCCAGCAGCAGCCAGCCCGGGCGCAGGAAGTGGAGGTCACTGAGGTTGAACGCCATCGCGGACCTCCCGATGGCGCAGTCCCAGATGCGGCCACAAAGCGGCGATCAGGTGATACAGCGCCAGCACGGCGATGGCTGCCGCGAGTGGGATCCAGAACAGATCACGCTTGGGCTGGTGGCTCAGGGTGTTCACCTGATGCGGGGTGATCTGGTCGAGGGTGGCGTAGACCTGGTCCAGGGTGTCGCGGTTTTCGGCGCGCAAATAGCGCCCGCCGGTGGCCTCGGCAATCTGTTGCAGGGCGCTCATGTTGACCTTGGATTCGCCCGAGGCGCCCGGGTCGCCAATGCCGATGGTGTGAATCACCACGCCCTTGGCCGCCGCCATCGAGGCCGCGTGATCGGGCGGGATCGCGCTGCTGGTGTCGTTGCCGTCGGTGAGCAGGATCAGCACCTTCTCTTGCTCATGGGCCTGGTCCAGCAGTTTCAGGCTCAGGCCGATGGCATCGCCAATCGCGGTATTGGGCCCGGCCATGCCGATGCCGCTGTCATCCAGCAGCAGCGACAGGCTGGCGTGATCGAGGGTCAACGGCGCCTGGGGATAGGCACCGCTGCCAAACAGGATCAGGCCGATACGGTCGTCCTTGCGGCGCTGGATAAAGCCCTGCACCACCTGTTTGACGGCGGCCAGGCGGTTGATCTTCTGGCCATTGGCGTCGGTGAAGTCCTGGGTCTCCATGGACTGCGAGATGTCGATGGCCAGCATCAGGTCACGCACCGGCTGTTGGCGTTCGATGGGTTTTTCGATCCACACCGGGCGGGCAATGGCCAACACCAGCAGCGCCCACACCAGCAGGTTGAGCAGCAATTGCAGGCGATTGCTGCGGATGCCGCTGGCGGCGGGCGTCTGGCCCACGGCCCGGCTGAGGCTGGCAAAAAACGGCACGCGCACGGCGCTGCGGGCTTCGCGGTATTCCGGCAGGTAACGGTAGGCCAGCCACGGCAACGGCAGCAGGAGCAACAGCCAGGGGTAATCAAGCTGCCACATGGTGATGCTCCACCCAGGCTTTGCACCGGGCCAACAACTGTTCACGTTGCGCGCTGGACATATCGGCTGCCCCATACGCCAGGCTCGCCAGTTGAAGGCTGAAATCCTCCGGCAGCGGCGTACCGCCATGGCGCAGCAGGAACGCCTGCCAGTCGGCCCCGCTCAAGGTTGGCACGCGCTGGTGTTCTTCGGGCGCAAGGGGCATCGACAGGGCCACGCGCTTGAGCAGTTCCGGCAATTCGCGCAGGTCTTCGATCACGTTGAGGCGCGCCAGGGCTTCGCGGCGATAGGTATTGCGGCGCCAGCGCAACCAGGCGCGGACGCCCAGCACCAGCAGGGCAATCGCCAGCAAACCGAGCAGCACCCACCAGCCCCACGTCTGCGGCCAGTAGCTGACCGGCGCCGGCAGGCCCAGCTCCTTGAGTTGTTCGATGCTCGGCACATTGGCGTTCATCGCCGCGCTCCATTGCGCCGGCCCAGCTCATCGCGCAGTTGGTCAACTGCAGGCAGCGCCGTGCTGATCATCAACAGCGGCACCTGGCTGCGGCGCAGCAGGCTGGCGACGTCCCTTAGGCGCCCGCCAAGAAAGTCCCCCAGGGGTTGGCGCACCTGGCGTTTCTGTACGGCGAGTTCCACCTGCAACTGGCCCTGGGTGACCATCAGGTGACCGCTATCCGGCACGTTCAACGCCAGCGGGTCATAGACTTGCAGGGCGATCACATCGTTGTGGGCCGACAGCTGCCGCATCAATTGCAGAGTGCGGTCACCGGCCCCGGCGAAGTCGCTGACGATGCAGATCAGGTGGTCATGCCCGGCCAGCGCCAGGCACCGTTGCAGCACCTTGTCGAGCTGGCCGTCGGCTTCATGGTCCGGGTTGCCGGCGCTCAACGCGGCGTTCTGCTGGACGATGCGGCTGCACAAGGCTTCGACGCGCTTGCGGCTGCGCAACGGCGCCACACTGTCGATGTGCTCATCGTTGAACACCAGCCCGCCCACCCGGTCACCGGCGTTGAACACCATCCATGCCGCCAGCGCGCCCAATTCGGCGGCGACGGCCGATTTGAAGCTGCGCACCGAACCGAAGAACATCGACATGCGCTGGTCGACCACGATGAGCGCTGGGCGGTCGCGCTCCTCGGTAAAGGTGCGGATCACCGGTTTGCCGGTACGCAGGGAGGCGCGCCAGTCCAGGTGACGCAGATCATCGCCGGGCTGGTAGCGACGCAGTTCATCGAAGTTCAAGCCGCGCCCGCGCAGCCGCGAGGCATGGTTGCCGGCGAGGATGCTGCCCTGGGGCTGGCGCGCGACGAAACTCAGGCCACGGGTCTGGAACTGCAGGGCCATCAACTGCCCCAGGGACACGTAGACCAGGCCGTCGGCGTTCATGCCGGGATCGCCACTTTATCCAGCAGGCGCTCCAGCACCTGGTCGGCCGTGACGCCATCGGCCACCGCGTCGTAGCTCAATTGCAGGCGGTGACGCAGCACCGGGTGCGCCACCGTGCGCACGTTGTCCGGGGTGACGAAGGCCTGGCCGTGCAGCCAGGCGTCGGCACGGGCAGCGCGGTCCAGGCCAATGCCGCCACGGGGGCTGGCGCCGAGGCTGATCCAGCGCGCCAGGTCGGCGTCGTAGTCGGCGGGATGGCGGGTGGCGTTGACCAGGTCGATCAAGTAGCGGTCGATGGCGGGGGACACCTGGATCGCGCTGACCTCCTTGCGGGCAGCGAAGATCACTTCGGGGGCGAGGATGAAGCCCCGGGTCGCCGCTGTGGCGGGATGCTGTTCTTCTTCACGCAGCAGGCGCAGCACCTGGCTTTCGTTGTCGGCGCTGGGGTAATCCAGCAGGACTTTCATCAGGAACCGGTCCATCTGCGCTTCCGGCAATGGGTAGGTGCCTTCCTGTTCGATGGGGTTTTGGGTGGCGACCACGATAAACAGCTCGGGCAGCGGATGGCTGGCGCCGGCTACGGTGATCTGGCGTTCTTCCATGGCTTCGAGCAAGGCCGCCTGGACCTTGGCTGGGGCGCGGTTGATTTCATCGGCGAGGATCAGGTTGCCGAACAACGGGCCTGGCTGGAAACGGATCTGGTTCTGGCCATCCACCTGGTGCAGCACCTCGGCGCCGGTGATGTCCGAGGGCAGCAGGTCGGGGGTGAACTGGATGCGACTCATCTTCGCATCCAGGTGCCGGGCCAGGGCCTTGACCGTGCGGGTCTTGGCCAGCCCCGGCAGGCTCTCCAGCAGCAAGTGACCATTGGCCAGCAGACCGATGAGGATCTGCCGGATGACCTGGTCCTGACCCAGCACGCTTTCGCCGATGCTGGCTTGCAGGGCGGTTAAATCGTTGAGCGTCGTCATCACAATCATCCTTGAAACGATGGGTCACCAGGGCGCGGCGACCACGATGTACTGCACGGAGCTGCCGACGTATTGCGGCTGGTACCACGTGGGCCCGCAGTGCTGGTAGGCCACGCCATTGGCGACCACCGAGACGCAATCCACCGGCACCGTGGTGACGCGCGTACCGATGGCGAGGAGGGTCGCCGTGGTCGCGCCGACCACCGCGGCGGTGGCCCATGGGTGGTACCAGTCATCGCCATGAGGGGGCGGCGGTGGGGGCGGAGGAGGCGGTGGCATCGGGTAAGGATGTGGCCCCGGTTGTGGCCCGGGCCCCGGATGCGGCCCCGGCTCAGGATGAGGTCCTGGTTGTGGATGGGGTTGCGGATGGGGCTCCGGGTGCGGTGGCATCGGCCGTGGTACAGGCATCGGGCGCGGCGCCGGCATGGGCGGGCGATAACCGCCACCGCCGCCATGGGGCACCACAAACGTGCGTGCGCCACCACCGCCGCGCAGTTGCCAGGCCTGGGCCGCCAGCGGATCGAACAGCGTCAGCAGCAAAGTCGCGGTCAGCACCGCCGCCATGCTTTTCATGGCTGTTCTCCCTGAGGCTCCAACTGTTGCAGGGGCACCGCGCGGGCGCCGGCCGGCGGGGTGAACTCAAAGTCGGCAGGCTTGGGCGGGCTGTTGAGCTGCCACAGGTAGTTGACGCTGTGCCGAGGGTGTTCGGCGGTGTCGCGGCGGCTGATCACCAATCGGCAGGGCAGCGGTTGCGCGCCCTGGCGAATCCACAATTGCCAGTCGATGTCCGGCTGGCGATAGGCGTAGTGGGTGCAGGTCTGGCCGTCGATGGTTTCACTGCCGATCAGTACGGCGTTGCTGATGCCCACCTCCTTGGCGGTGCCGGGATGCCAGCGGAACAGGTCGGCCAGGGGCAGCTCGATGCCATAACGTTCACTCAGCTGGTCGAGCAACCCGCCGATATTCGCCGGTGCCGCCTGGTTGGCGAAGTAACCGCTGCGGCTGTCGTACAGGGTGAAGCGCTGGCCGTTGTAGAACAGGCTGCGGCGCTCACCGTCGCTTTCCACCGAGACTTGCAGCTTGTCCGGCTGCATCGCTGCAAGGCGGGTCTGGTGGCTGAACTCGATGGTCTGGCCGTTCTCCAGCACCTGGTCGGTGTGGCTGTGGGCGTCGATGCGAAACTGCTGCAGGCTGCGCAGGTAGCCACCCATCTGCTCCAGGGCGGTGAGGGCCTTGGGTTCCAGCTCGTCGGCCAAAACGGTGTGAGGGGTGAGCAGCAAGCCTGCCAGCAATAGACGCGCGAGATGAATACGGGACATGGCGCACTCCGTTCATTCCGTGAAGGTGGCTCTCACCAGACGTACTGCAGGCGGAAGGTCCAGGTGTTCACATCGGGTGAACCGGTGCGCTCGGAGACCGTGTCGTTATAGGCGATCAGGCCGCCAAACTGGGGTGACAACATAAAACCCAGGCTGGCGCCCAGCAGGCCGTTTTCCTGTTTGTTGTCTTGCCAGTCGCCGTCGATCCTGCTTTCGCCGCCGCGGTTGTAGGTGGCGTCCAGCGACACCCAGAGTGCGCGGTTGATGGTGTAGCTGTAGTGACCCTCGATGGCATACAGCGGCTTTTGTTCCAGCTTGCTGTCGCCGTGGTAATCCTTGTTGTCGCCAAACAGCGACACGTAGGTGTTGATTTCCAGCCAGGTCGGGCCAATCGGGGTGCCGAAGCCCAGTTCGGGCTTGAACACCCAGCGGTTGGAGCCGATGTTGATGATGCGGTCTTTATCGTAGTCGCCGGTGGGCATGGTCATCCACAGCGCACCGGTGAGGAACGTCTCGGGCTTCCAACTGGCGAACTCCTCGGCGGTCAGTGCCGGGCCACCGAAGATGTTATGGGCGAACACAATCTGCGTGTCGCCCATGCCACCGTTGCGCTTGGTCCCACTGAAAAACTGGGCGTTGTCGAACGACGCCGAAACGTCGGCGTACGGCTGGATAAACTGGATGGCGCTGTTGCGCCCGTCGATGCCGAATGAACGGGCGTAGCGGAACAGGTAGAGGTCGGCGTTCAACGACAGGCCGTTGATGGGCAATGTCGTGTCGATCGGGGTGTTGGTGTCGACCCGGTTGTAGTAGCCGAACACCATGTTCAGATCCGTCGGGGTGTTCTGCCAATCCCTGGCATTGTCGGCAAACCCTATCCCTGGCATCAGTGCCAGCGTGGCGGCGGTAAACGCACTCAATTGACTACGTGAAACCATGGCTCTACTCCTTGTAAATGCCTGATGTCAGGGTGCAACGGTACTACGTGACCAGGCGCTATTTGATCGGTGTGAGCGGTGGCAGCTTCCATTGGCCGTTACCCACTTCAGGCTTGGGCAGGTAAATGCGCAATACCGCGTAGAACGGGCCGGGCGGTGCTGGCAGCCAGTTGCTTTGTTCGGCTTTCGGTGGCTCGTGGTGGGCCACCAGCAGCGTCAGGCCGCCATCGGCATCGAGCTTGAAGTTGGGCAGCATCCGCGAGTTGAGCAGGTAGCGTTTCTTCAGGTTCGGCACCAGCAGCTTGGTCTTGGCGTCGTACATGGTCAGCGACCAGAACGCATCGGAGGGTGGCAACTGGCCCTTGTCGAAATGCAGGGTGTAGCTGTGGCGTGCGCCGTTGGCCGGTTTGCCCTCACTGTCGACGAAGTAGCTCAGGTAGGCGGCTTCGTCGGTGGAGTTGCCGAAGATGCCCATGTTGGCGCCGGCGTAGCGGTACAGGTAATTGTTCTGCAGGTGATCGCGGCTGCCGAACAGGTCACCGCTGGTAACCTGGTGCGTATCGACCTTGTCTTTTTTGAACGCCGCAAACTCGGCCTTGCCGTCGGCTATGCCGTCTTCCAGGGCCTTGCGTTGCTCGACGGTGAGGGCCTTGAGGTCAAACGGCTTGCCGGCTTCGACGCCGATCCTGGCAAAACGCGCCAGCACGTCTTTCTCGCTGTCCTGAGGCGCCGCATAGCCCAGCATGAAGTTCAGGTAGCGGAACAGGTGCACGCTGTCGCTCATGTTCGGGGTGGGCTTGGGCCAGGCGATTTTCGGCGGCTTGGTCGGTTTCGGCTGGTTCACATAGTTGCTGAGGGTCTGGACCTTGTAGCCGCCCTGGATCTGCTTGACCTTGGCCAGGTCCTTGTCATCGAACAATTGCGTGCGGTACAGCGCGTAGGCGATGTTGCTTTCGCTGTACACGACGCGGTCGATATTGGTGGGCTGCTGACCTTTCCAGCCGGGGCCGGCGATCATGTAGTGGCCACCGTTGTTGCCGGTGCTGCGGGTGCCCAGGTAGCCGAAGTTCTGAGTGTAGAGGTCGATCAACTGCACCGAGTAGTAGCGGTTGTCCTCGATCTTCGGCAGGCTCAGCACCACCGGCTCGGCGCGCAGGTCGAGCCAGACGAAGGAGTAGGGCGTGTCCGAATTCGGTGTAACGAACGCAGTGTCCTTGGGCGTGAACACCTGCGCGGTGTTGCCGATATGGTTGAACGGCGCCTTGTAGTTCGGCCCGGTCTTGTCGACGGCCTGGGTGTAGAGGGTCTTGTACATCTCCACCACGGGGAAGCCATAAAGGTAGGCTTCCTTGGCGATGGCCCTGGCTTCACTCGGCGTAGCGGTGAAATCGGCCCAGGCGCCGGTGCTCATGAGAATCGAGAGGCTCGCCAACAGCAGGCGCGTCGGTTTTCGAATCATGTTGTTGCGTCCTTACTGAATCAGTCGGATATCGTCGAGTTTCCAGCTTTTATCGAAGTAGGCTTCAGTCGGCGCGTACAGTCGGAAATAGCTGAACCAGTGTTTGCCGGGCAGAGTTTGCACCCAGTTGCTCTCGAAGTCTTTTGGCGCGTGCGGTCCGAAGTAAAGATCTATCGATCCGTCGGCATTTTTCTTCAAATCCTGGCGTGAAGACAGGTCCGCTTTACGCTGTGGGTTGTCGATCAGGCAGCGGCTGTCGATGTCATACACGGTCATCGACCAGAACTGTTTGGCCGGCGGGTTGGCGCCGACATGCAGGGTGTAGGCCTTGCCGCCGTCGAGCCATTGGCCCTTGTTGTCGGTATAGGCGCCGAGGTACGTCTGGCCCAGGCCGGGGGTCTTGGAAACCATGCCTTTGGTGTTGGTGACCGCTTCATAGAACCAGGCGCTGCGTTCCCAGAGCTGGTCATAGTAGGTAACGCGCTGGGACGGTTCGGCGATATTGAGCACGGTGTCCCACTGCCGGTCTTTCCAGTACTGGGCCTGGGGGAAGCGTTTGGCGAAGGCATTGGCCTTGGCAATCAACTCGCCCATTTGTGCGCCTTGCTCCAGGGCCTGGCGTTGGCGGTCGTTGGGGTTGAACGGCTTGTCCTTTTCGATGCCCAGGCTGGACAACATGGCCATATAGAAGCGGTCACGCTCGTTGACGGGCTCTTTCTGGATAATCCCGTGCAGCCGTTCCCAGTAGGCCATGCCGCGCGGCTGGGTGCCGGACCAGGGCTTGCCGCCGGGAGACAGTAAGCGGGTTTTCGCCGGGTTGGCGCGCTGGGCGTAGGGGTACATCCTGAATTGCTCAACCAGCGCCTTGCCCTTGGCCGGGTCGGGGTCGAGTACGCGAAAACCCACCAGCACGTTCATGGTTTCCGATTTGGCCAGGTAATACTTGCCGGCATCTGCGGGTGGCTCCTGGCCGGGTGGCAACACCAGGTACTTGCCGCCCTTGCCCAGGTCGGGGCCGGTCTGGCCCATGTCGATGATCGCCCGTTGCCAGAAGTCGCCAATCCCGCCGGCCGTGGGGCCTGGCGGCAGTTCGATCACCAGCGGGCCGGTCTCGTTGAGGTCGACGAAGCCGAGGATATACGGTGTGGTGGCGTTGGCCGTGATCACGCCGAGCTTGTCTTCGTAGGTGGTCAGTACCATCAAATCGCCGCTGCGTGCGCCAAGCTTGGTGCTGAATTCGTCCTGCCATTGGGCGTAGGACACCAGCGGCAGGGCCCAGAGAAAACTTTGGGTAGCCTGCTGGAAATCCAGCTCGCCATACAGTTTGGCGATTTCGCTGTGGGCCGGCAGTTCACCTTCCATGGTGATCGGGCCGATGCGGGTGTCCAGGGTCTGTGCCTGTACAGCGGCGGTCAGGGTTAACAGGCAGAACCCGGCACTACGAATCAGAACACGCATAAAATATCCTTATTTCCCGAACGTGACGTTGATCCCGGCAAACAGGGTGAACTGCGGCAGGCCATCGCCTTTGCGGGCCACGGTCCATTGCGGTTCGAGGTAGGCGTTGAGGATGTTGCTGCCGGATTTCCAGGCTTTGCCGGCACCGAACCCGATAGGGATGTAATGGGTGTCGTTTTTCAGGTCGAACGTCCAGGTGCCGGTAGAGCGCAGGTACCAGCCCTTGGGCAGGTTGTGAATGATGAACGGCTGGAAGGTCGCGCTTTCGACATGGGCGCGGTCACTGTCCCCGGCAAACGAGCTTTGGTATTGCACCAGTGCGCCGAGCAAGCCGCGGGGCGAGGCGTCGATGGCCACCGCCGCCAGTCCGGCCTGCCACTTGCCGGTGCCCAATTCATCGTGCTCGGCGGTAGGTGCGGTGATTTGCGGGCCGATGCCCAACTGCACGCCATCGGTCTTGAGCAGGAAGATATCGAACAGGTTCAGGTCGCCGATCCCGGTGGTGTAGCCACTATGGGGGTCGGGGCGCGTACTGATGGGCAGGGTGGCACGTAGTAACTGAGGGACACCGATGAAATCCGATGGCGCAATCGGCAATGTGCCGCGCAGCAGCGTGTCATTGGTGTGGGCGTTGCTGTCGAACAGCCTGGGCGTGTAGTAATCCTGCAGGTTCGCTCCCGGCGCGAGGTTCAGCGGGTTGTTACTCTTGTTGGCGGTGTCGGCGTTGTCGGCCTGGGCCGAAATCACAGGCAACACCGAAGCCACCAGCACAACTGCTGGAAAATACGATGACTTGAGCATGACCACTCCCCAATTCCCTGGTGATGTTCCCGATAGCGCGTTTGCGAAGGCTAGGGGGCTGTCCTTATTCACTATTACGTGTAGGACATGTCGTTTGACGCTAGCAGTAAATTTCGCACTCGCTAGTCAATCGAAAGAATTAGTTGTTTGCTGTGGTCGCGATCACGGAGGCGTCCGCTGGGCGCAGACTGCATTGGAATGCCGTCCCTGTGTAACGGCATTGGGGAATAGGGGGCTTCAGCAGACGGGCAGTATGGATTTGACCTTGTCACGCAACTGATCAATCGAGAACGGCTTGCCGATCACCTGCATGTCGGCTGGCGAATCGATATTTTCGGCATAACCGCTGGCGAACAGGATGGGCAGGGCGGGGCGTATTTCACGGGCCTTGAGGGCCAGTTGCTTGCCGTCCATGTCCGGCAGGCCGACGTCGGTCATCATCAGGTCGATGGTCTGGTCGGTGTCTTGAACTATTTTCAAGGCTTCTTCGGCATCGGCCGCTTCAAGCACTTGGTACTCCAGCTCTTCGAGGACATCGACGATCAACATGCGCACGATGGCGTCGTCTTCGACTACAAGGATGGTGGAGGGGGCGGCTGACATAGTGGAGGTTCCCGAACAGTGGAAGGGGCAGGTCTTGGGCAATGGGAAGACCGTTTTCATCCTGAGTATTGTCGGTCCCGGCAAGTTCCCCAGATAAGCAAAACATTGTGCCGGTAACGGCTACAAATGTCGCGTATCACCGCCACTCACTTGCCAGGGGCTTGCTGGAACAACCAGCAAGCCCCGGCCATGGTCTCAAGCTGCCGGTTTTATCGGTTAAAGGGATCCGTACACCAACCCATGCACCCGGCTCTGGTTCTCGCTAGCCTTGAATGTGCTGACCGTATATTCCGGGTTTGTCGGCGTCCCAAACGCTCCCGGGATAAGCTGCGCCTTACTGTTGGCCAGCGATTCCTTCATTCCTTTCTTCATGGCGTCCTCGGTCGGAAAATTGACCAATCCGAAATTGGGGTCGAAATAGAACCATTTTCGCGTGCCGCCTTCCACGATCACTCCCGCTGTCATCGCGTGGACGGGCGTGGCGATGATGAGTGTCTTGGACGTCGTCGCGTTGGCCAGGTCATCGATGATGGCCTGATAGGACTTTTGCGTGACGACTTCGGCCGAGTGCGGTCGCTTTCTGAAGTGATCCTGGGCTTCGCTCATGTCCTTGATGAACCTCGCCGATTTTGGGTTGGTTTCCTTGGTCGCCGCCGCAATGAAAAGCTTGTCGATGTACTCGTCCTGTTTTCCAACGGACACGGCGTAGGCCATTGCGTTGGCTAACACGCCACATTCGCCTCCGGTCACCGTGTCCACCTGGCTCAAATAGAAATTCTGGGGCATGCCCCGGAGCTTGATGCCGGGGATGCGCTCAATTTCGGCTTTGTAGAACTCATAGTTTTTAAGGCCGACTTCTGATCGCTTTTTGCCTATTGACTGTGCCAGGGCGCCGATTTCTTCGGGGCTTCGATTCGGCTTAAGTGCCAGTTCCATGAGCTCTGCGATATCCATGGAGCCCGAGTAGCCCGGGATGTCATCCACTACCCCGTTGTTATAGCCACGCATATACGCATCGTGGCTCGTTGTTCTGGCGTGTTCCTGCGTAGCCTTGAATGAGTTGGATAATTGCTTGGAGGGTGTGTTTTGCGCCTTGGTGGCCGGCCCTCCGACAAAGTACTCCCAGAAGCTTTCAACGTTGTCCTGGATCGACACGGTCTGTGGCGTGAACCCCTTCAACGGTGGGCCATAGGGTTGTTTCTTGAGGGCGTCGTACGCGTACCATTCGCCCTTGTTCAATACAGCGGAGGCTTCGACGGTTTGATCCGCCAGCTTGATGGTGCCGATTGCCGCGACGCCATGCTCCTTGCTGGCGGCTTTCAACAGGTCATGGCTGCCGGCTGCCCCCTTGAGTTTGTTTAGCCCGTTAATGCTTTTTTCGACTACAAACTTGCCGCCCCGGTTAATCAGTCCTGCGCCTCCCAGAAGCAAATCGCCCAAGCCGCCCACCGGGTTCAAGGCGCCGATGGTGGCGACACCGATCTTTTTGGCAACATTCAGCGCCTTGGCGCCTGCACTGAGGGCTTTTGTGCCCGCCTGTGCCGCTTTGGACGAACCCAGGCTGACAAAACCCAGCAGGTCCAGCTGGAGGTCAATCGCCCCCTCCAGGTAATTACCCTTGGTAAAGTTGGCAATCGCTGACTTGAAGGGAATGAGGTCGAGGAAGAAATGGGTCACCTTCAGCTCGGTTTCCATTTGCTTGTCGTAGGTCGTGGCGCCTTTGGCTTGCTTGACGACATCCTCGTTGCCCAGGTCGAGGTTTTCGACAAATGCCTCCGCGATGTACTGGGTACGGGCGGTGGCAAAGCTGTTGGGAGGCAGTGGGTTCGTGTCTGTACTGGCTGAGCGCTCGGGCTCAGTGGCCTCTGAAGCGTCGAATTTTTTTATTCTGTTTTCCTCGATCGCCAGTTCCCAGGTACTCGCAGAGAAATCCTGGGGCGTTACTTTTTTGATGCTGCCGTTTTTTATGTCCAGCCTATAGGTAACAGGTTCCGTGCCACCCTCTACCTGTATCAGCAGCTCATTTTTAATCGGTTTGAAAAGCGAGGTGACCAGGTTTGGGCCCAATTGATAAACAGAGGGCTGGTAAAAAGTGAGGTTGCCCTGCTCGATGTTTTTTCGATCTTCCAGCGGCAGGCTGGCGATCAGGTGCTTTACGGTGGTGGCAACCCCGTCGTTCAGCGACTTGATCGACGCTTCAAACTGCTTTTGAAATGTCGCGTTTACGTCGAACTTGAGCGACTGGCCTTCCAGTGCCTGGGTGATGTCTGGATCCTTGGATTCCCAGGTGTAATCGCCCAAGCCACTCATGGCGATGTCCAGCAACGAATGCAGGCCCGCAGGTGCGCGGTTTGGGTCGTAGAGCGGTACGCCAAACTGTTGTTGGCGGGTGTCCTTCACCGTCAGGGCCTTTTTTTCAAACGGCACATCTTCGCCAAATCGCTCTTTGAGCTGGGCCAGTGCAATGGCCTTGCGGCTCGGGATATCGGTCTCCAGCAGGGTGGAGGCCTTCATGCGTTCATCCACCTGCTGAGTGAACTCGACGCGTATCGCTTCCAGCTGGTCGGGGCTGTAGGCATCGTTGGGTTGTTGGCTGATAACGCCGTTGGCCACTGCCCAATCAATCAGCGCTGCCCTCTGTGCGCTTTGGGTCACGGCGGGCTCGGCGAGTGCAGCGCTTTCGGCCTTGAGCATCACTTGGGCGAAAGTCATGTTCGGTACCGAGCCCGGCGACTGCGCTTCAATCGACGCCGCCGCAACCGCCAGGTTGACCCAGGCCGGGCTGCCATAGGTCACGCTGGCCGGGATGTCTTTGATCAGGAACTCCGGGGCTGTTCTTGCCAGCAATACGTAAGCACCCGCCTGGGCCATCTCGGGGCTCGTTCTGCCCTCGCTCGACAGGTGTGCGCTCAGCCCGTTGACGATGGTAGAGGCCGGCTTGCCCCAATGTTCTTCACTGGCCACGTCGAAACCGGCCAGTTTGTTCCGTTGAGGCGCCTGGATTGACTCGGGATCCATCTGTGCACTGATGGCGGCCAGCAGGTAGTCGTAATGGCTGTTCTTGGTCTCGATACCATTGAGCCCGCGCTGCAGGGCCTGGCCCATCAGTTGGCCTTCGGGCGAGCTTAAAAGAAACTCGAGGATCTTCGCCGGGTCGTTCAAGGCGGCCACAGGAATGGGATTCTGGTACGCGAGAAAGTCCAGGACGCTCTTTGTCTGCGTGACTTGCGGCTGATCGCCGAGGTGGTGGGCGTGGTTCATCGCAAGCAGGCGCAACTGAGTTTGCTGGGTCTGGTCCAGCGGTGCGGGCCAGGACAAGGCACCGCCCAGGTCACCGAAAGGGTGGGCGGCGATCCTGACGGTCGCTTCCAGTTTCAGCTTAAGCAACTCGGCCTTGGAGGTTGGCAGAGGCACCCCGTTGGCATTCAGGAATGCCTCCAGGCTTTGGTTGACCCTGGTCCCCATGTCCAGGGTGTTGTGATGGGACGAGTCCGGATGAATGGCCATTTGTGTGAGCTTCAGGACGGACTGTACATAGGGGGCGGTGTCGTAGTCTTGCAGGGCCGGGGCTGCGAGGTTGATGGCGTCCAGCAGGTTCTGCCAGTTCTGCCGGTCGGCCATGGGCTGTTTCAGCACATCGGAGCGGCTGGCGGCTGATGCTGGCGCTGCTGCAACGGCAGGGGGCGTGGCTGGCTGGGGGCTCAGGGACGATGCCCCGGAAGCAGGGGAGGAAGAGAATTGGGGCGCAGGCTGTTGCACGGAGAGGTGGCTGACATTTTGCATCGGTGGGTACCTGTTTTATTAGGAGATACGCGCCTTTTCCGAGGAGGTTCCCTGTTCCCCACGGCACCCCTTTGGGTGGGGCGGCCCACACACAACGTTCCAGGCTCACTTCGGTTCCCATGTAAGAAGGAAAGTCAATTGCCGAGTGTTAAAAACACATCCATTCGTCTATTTATCAATGGGTTATGTAATCCATGTCGCTACGGGTAGCAGAAAAATAGCGCTCAGGCGCAACTTTGGGGCAAACTCCTCGTTTTTCCGTATTGGCCAAGGCATGCCCATGACTCCCGCGTCGTCTGTCGATGAGAAAAGCTTCCGTAAATTGCTGGGCCGCAACGTGGCACTGCCGTTGGGCGTTGGCGTGCTCAGCGCGGTGTTTTTCGTCGTTCTGATCACCTACCTGTTGTCGGTGATCCAGTGGGTCGAACACACCGACCGGGTAATCAACAATCTCAACGAAACCTCGAAACTGACCGTGGACCTGGAAACCGGCATGCGCGGCTTCCTGATTACCGGTGACGAGCATTTCCTCGACCCGTACGAAGTGGCCAAGCCGCGGATCATTTCCGACTTGCGCAACTTGCAGGCACTGGTGGCGGACAATCCGGAGCAGGTGGACCGGCTCAAGCGTCTGGAATCGTTGCAACAGGCGTGGAACACCTACGCCCAGTCGATGATTGACATGCAGCGGCAAAACGGCGATTACCGCACCGCCGTGAAAGCCGGGCGTGGCAAGAGCCTGACGGACGAGATTCGCAAGGAGTACGACCGGGCGGTGGCGATGGAGCAACAGTTCCGCATCACCCGCAATGAAGACGTTACCCGCACCACGATCATCAGCGTCACCTTGTACCTGGTGTTTGTGCTCGGCCTGAGTGGCTTCCTGGCGTATGTCGGCCGAAAGAATCTTCTAGAACTTTCAAAAAGTTACAGCGAAAACCTGATGTCGCAGCAGAGGATCGCCAAGCGCCTCGAGCAGCAAGCCTGGTTGCGCAACGGCCAGACCGAGCTGGCCGAGCAGGTCCTTGGCCAACTGACGCTGAACCTGCTGGGGCGCAACATTTTGCAGTTCTTTGCCCAGTACATGGGCTCGGCGGTGGCGGCGTTGTACGTGCGTGAAGAGCACGGCGGCCTCACACGCGTGGCTACCTATGGCTTCTCCCGCGAGCAGGAGCAGCAGGAACAGTCGATCTACAACGACGAAGGCATCGTCGGCCAATCGGCCCGGCAGGACCGCCTGATTCGCCTGGACGATGTGCCGGTGGATTACTTCAAGGTCAGTTCCGGCCTCGGCGAAGGTGCGACCCGCAGCGTGCTGGTGGTACCGACCAGCGATGATGGCCGGGTCAACGGGGTGATCGAACTGGGTTTCCTGCGTGCACTCGATGACCGTGATGTCGAACTGCTGGAGTTGATTGCCGACAACATCGGCACCTCCATCGAAGCCGCGCGTTATCGCCAGCGCCTGCAGGAAGTGCTGGCCGAAACCCAGCAGCTCAATGAAGAGCTGCAAGTGCAGCAGGAAGAGCTCAAGACGGCCAACGAAGAGCTGGAAGAACAGTCGCGCATCCTCAAGGAGTCCCAGGCCCACCTGGAAACCCAACAGGCGGAGCTGGAGCAGACCAACGAACAATTGGCCGAACAGACCCAGACCCTGGCCGAGCAGCGCGATGCCATGGACCAGAAGAACGTCCAGCTCAACCGCGTACAGATCGAGCTGGAAGAGCGTGCCGACGAGTTGCAGCGCTCCAGCAAGTACAAGTCCGAATTCCTCGCCAACATGTCCCACGAGCTGCGCACGCCGCTGAACAGCTCGTTGATCCTGGCCAAGTTGCTGGCGGAGAACCCCCAGGAAAACCTCAGCGCCGAACAGGTCAAGTTCGCCGAGTCGATCTACTCGGCCGGTAACGACTTGCTCAACCTGATCAATGACATCCTCGATATCTCCAAGGTCGAAGCCGGTAAGCTGGAAATGCGCCCGGAGAACACCAGCGTTGCGCGCCTGGTGGATGGGCTGCGCGGCATGTTCGAGCCGCTGGCGGCCGACCGCAAGCTCGGGTTCCAGGTGGAGGTGCAGGAAGGCTCGCCACACATGCTGTTCACCGACCGCCAGCGCCTGGAGCAGATTCTGAAGAACCTGCTGTCCAACGCCATCAAGTTCACCGAGAAAGGTGAGGTCAGCCTGTCGGTATCCCGGGCACCGGGGGAGGGCATCGCCTTTACCGTACGCGACTCGGGGATTGGCATCGCCCCGGACCAGCAGGAAAGCATCTTCGAGGCCTTCCGCCAGGCCGATGGCACCACCAACCGTCGTTACGGCGGCACCGGCCTGGGCCTGTCGATTTCCCGGGACCTGGCGAACCTGCTGGGCGGCTATATCAGCGTCACCAGCGAACCTGGCCAGGGCAGTATCTTTACCCTGGTGGTGCCCGAGCACTATGTAGAGCGTGACGAAGACACCCCGGCGCTGGAACAGCCGCGCGCGGTAGTCCCTGTGCCTGCACCGGCGCCGATCAAGGTGTCGCCGATGCCGATCGCCCACGAAGCGCAGATCCCGCGCTTTATCGATGACCGCGACAAGGCTCCGTTCGCCACGCGTTGCATCCTGGTGGTGGAAGATGAGCCCAACTTTGCTCGCATCCTCTTCGACCTCGCCCATGAACTGGGTTACCACTGCCTGGTGGCCCATGGCGCAGACGAAGGCTACGCCCTGGCGGAACAGTACATTCCCGACGCGATCCTGCTGGACATGCGCCTGCCGGACCATTCCGGCCTGACCGTGCTGCAACGTCTCAAGGAACATGCCGGGACCCGCCATATCCCGGTGCACGTGATTTCCGTGGAGGACCGCGTCGAAGCCGCCATGCACATGGGCGCCGTGGGCTATGCAGTCAAGCCGACCACCCGCGAAGAGCTCAAGGATGTGTTCGCCCGCCTGGAAGCCAAGCTGACGCAGAAGGTCAAGCGTGTGCTGCTGGTGGAAGACGATGACCTTCAGCGAGACAGCATTGCCCGCCTGATCGGCGACGATGATATCGAGATCACCGCCGTAGGCTTCGCCCAGGAGGCCCTGGACCTGCTGCGCACCCACATCTACGACTGCATGATCATCGATCTCAAGCTGCCGGACATGCTCGGCAACGAGCTGCTCAAGCGCATGTCCATCGAGGACATCTGCTCGTTCCCGCCGGTGATCGTCTACACCGGGCGCAACCTGACCCGCGATGAAGAGGCCGAACTGCGCAAGTATTCGCGCTCGATCATCATCAAGGGCGCGCGTTCCCCCGAGCGCCTGCTGGACGAGGTGACACTCTTTCTGCACAAAGTCGAATCGCAGTTGTCCCATGAACGCCAGACAATGCTCAGGACTGCCCGCAGCCGCGACAAGGTGTTCGAGGGCCGCAAGATCCTGCTGGTGGATGATGATGTACGCAATATCTTCGCCCTGACCAGTGCCCTGGAGCACAAGGGCGCGATTGTCGTGATCGGCCGTAATGGCCGCGAGGCGATCGAGAAACTCAATGAAGTCGATGACATCGACCTGGTACTGATGGACGTGATGATGCCGGAGATGGACGGGTACGAGGCCACCGCCTTGATCCGCCAGGACCCGCGCTGGCGCAAGCTGCCGATCATCGCGGTGACGGCCAAGGCCATGAAGGACGATCAGGAGCGCTGCCTGGCGGCAGGCTCCAACGATTACCTGGCCAAGCCCATCGACCTGGACCGGTTGTTTTCATTGATTCGCGTGTGGCTACCCAAGATGGAACGGATTTAATTGGAACGAAGCACTGACATCGAACTGCGCTTGTTGATTGAGGCGATTTACCTCAAGTACAGCTACGACTTTCGCGACTACTCCGGCGCTTCGGTCAAACGCCGCGTGGCCCATGCGTTGCGTCAGTTCGACTGCGCCACCATCTCGGCCTTGCAGGAACGGGTGCTGCATGACCCGACGGCGTTCATGCAGTTGCTGCAGTTCCTGACGATTCCGGTCAGCGAAATGTTTCGCGACCCCTCGCACTTCCTGGCGATTCGCAAGGAAGTGGTGCCGCTGCTCAAGACCTACCCGTCGATCAAGATCTGGATCGCGGGCTGCAGTACCGGGGAGGAGGTGTATTCCATGGCCATCCTGTTGCGTGAGGAAGGCCTGCTGGAACGCACCATCATCTACGCCACCGACATCAATCCCCGGTCCCTGGAAAAAGCCAAGCAGGGGATCTTTTCCCTCGAGAACATCCGCGCCTATACCCACAACTACCAACAGGCCGGTGGCCAGCGTTCGTTTGCCGATTACTACACGGCGGCTTACGATCATGCGATCTTCGACAAGACCCTGCGGGAGAACGTGACGTTTGCCGATCACAGCCTGGCGACCGACAGCGTATTCTCCGAAACTCAATTAATTTCCTGTCGCAACGTATTGATTTACTTCAATAAAAAGTTGCAGGATCGGGCGTTTGGACTGTTCCATGAGTCGCTGTGTCATCGCGGCTTCCTGGTGCTGGGCAGCAAGGAAACCCTGGATTTTTCCGCCTACAGCAAACAGTTCGAACCCCTGGTCAAGCAAGAACGGATCTACCGAAAATTATGAATGAAGCTACTGCCAGCCCGGTATCCGGGATCGAGGCCATTGTGATCGGCGCTTCCGCGGGCGGTGTCGAGGCATTGCTGAGCATTTTTGGCGAGCTGCCGGCGAGCTTCGGCCTGCCGATCATTACCGTGCTGCATTTGCCGGACGAGCGCCGCAGCCAGTTGGCGGAAGTGTTTGACCGACGCGTATCGATGAAGGTGGTGGAGGCCCGCGACAAGGAAGTGATCCAGCCTGGCACCCTGTATTTTGCCGGCCCCGGTTATCACCTGTCGGTGGAGCACGACCGCAGCCTGTCACTGAGCCAGGAGGACCGCGTGCACCATTCCCGCCCGGCAATCGACTACCTGTTTGATTCAGCCGCCGATGTCTACGGCAAGGGGTTGCTGGCGATTTTGCTGACGGGGGCCAACCAGGACGGCGCCCGGGGCCTGGCCCACGTCAAGCAGAGCGGCGGTACCACGGTGGTGCAGGACCCTTTGGAGGCCCGCGTCGCCGTGATGCCCCGGGCCGCCCTGGCGCTGCATGAACCTGACCATATCCTCACCTTGAGCCGCATCGGCACCTTGCTGGCTTCCCTGGAATCCTCCCCATGTTAAGTACTGTCCAGGCCAAACTGCTGATCGTCGACGATCTGCCGGAAAACCTGCTGGCCCTTGAAGCGCTGATCAAGCGCGAGGACCGCCAGGTCTATAAGGCATTGAGCGCCGACGAGGCCTTGTCGTTGCTGCTGGAGCACGAGTTCGCCATGGCCATTCTCGACGTGCAGATGCCGGGCATGAACGGCTTCGAGCTGGCCGAGCTGATGCGCGGCACCGAAAAGACCAAGAACATTCCCATCGTGTTTGTCAGTGCTGCCGGCCGTGAGCTCAACTATGCGTTCAAGGGCTACGAAAGCGGCGCCGTGGATTTCCTGCACAAGCCGCTGGATATCCACGCGGTCAAGAGCAAGGTCAACGTATTCGTTGACCTGTACCGCCAGAGCAAGGCGATGAAGCAGCAGGTTGAAGCCCTGGAGCAAAGCCGGCGCGAGCAGGAAGCCTTGCTCACGCGCTTGCAGGCCACCCAGGCCGAACTGGAGCAGGCCGTGCGCATGCGCGATGACTTCATGTCGATCGTCGCCCACGAAGTGCGCACGCCCCTCAACGGGCTGATCCTGGAAACCCAGCTGCGCAAGATGCACCTTGCCCGGGACAACGCCGCGGCGTTTACCCTGGACAAGATGCACGCCATGGTCGACCGCGATGAGCGGCAGATCCAGAGCCTGATTCGCCTGATCGAAGACATGCTCGACGTGTCGCGCATTCGCACGGGCAAGCTGTCGATCCGCCCCGGTCGCTTTGACCTCACGCAACTGGTGCACAACCTGCTGGAAAATTTTGCGCCGCAGGTGGCGGCGGCGGAGTCTTCGGTGGCCTGGGTCCAGGAAGGGCCGGTGGTAGGCAACTGGGATGAATTCCGTATCGAACAGGTGGTGTCCAACCTGTTGACCAACGCCTTGCGCTACGGGGCCAAGAGCCCGGTGGAAGTGCGGGTGTACGCCGAGCATGGCGAAGCGCGGGTAGAAGTACGTGACCACGGGATCGGCATCAGCGAAGACAACCAGAAACGTATTTTCCAGCAGTTCGAGCGCGTGTCGGCCAACCATGCCGTGGCGGGCCTGGGCCTGGGGTTGTTTATCTCCGAGCAGATTATCGCGGCCCACGGCGGGACCATTGAAGTGGAAAGCCGGATAGGCGAGGGCGCGTTGTTCCGCGTCTGCCTGCCCCTGGAGGCTGGGGCATGAAATCAATCGCAAATCCGACGCAACCTCTGCGTGACCCCATGGTCGTATCAGCAGCAATTGACCGGACAAAGGCTTCCCATGAGTGAAGATGCACAAGATGTTGTACTGATCGTCGAAGATGACGAATCGATTATGTTTGTGTTGGGCGAGTACCTGGCGGGCCTGGGGTATCGGGTGTTGAAGGCGATTGACGGTGAGCAGGCGTTTGAAATCCTGGCCACCAAGCCGCACCTGGAC
Organism: Pseudomonas sp. W2I6; assembly: GCF_030815935.1. Classification (NCBI taxonomy): domain Bacteria; kingdom Pseudomonadati; phylum Pseudomonadota; class Gammaproteobacteria; order Pseudomonadales; family Pseudomonadaceae; genus Pseudomonas; species Pseudomonas sp. W2I6. The sequence continues at coordinate 2,382,895 of NZ_JAUSXJ010000001.1, forward strand.
CTGATGGTGACCGACTACCGCCTGCCTGGCGGCATTTCCGGGGTGCAGATCGCGGAGCCTGCGATCAAGCTGCGCCCGGAATTGAAAGTGATCTTCATCAGCGGTTACCCGCAGGAGATTCTCGACTGCAACAGCCCGATCACGCGCAATGCGCCGATCCTGGCCAAACCGTTTGACCTGGATACGTTGCAGGAACATATCCAGCGGCTGTTGGCTTAACGTCTTGAGAAGAGGGAACACACTCCCTCTTCAAGCCTTGATCATCTCCCTCACCTTTGCCGTCAACAGATCAAAGGTGAACGGCTTGGTGATCATCTGCATGCCCGGGTCCAGAAAACCGCCCCGTACAGCCGCATGCTCTGCATAGCCGGTAATAAACAACACCTTCAACTCGGGCCGCACCTGCCGGCCGATCTCCGCCAGTTGCCGGCCGTTCATGCCGGGCAGGCCAACGTCGCTGATCAGCAGGTCAATGCGCTGGCTGGACTCGATGATCCGCATGGCACTGTCGGCATCACCGGCTTCGACGAAGGCATAGCCCAGTTCACTCAGCACGGCGCTGACCAGCACCCGCACGGCCGGGTCGTCCTCGACGATCAGCACGGTCTCGCCGGCATTGGCGAACGGCAGCAGCGCCGGATTGACCTGTTCATCAGCCACTACCTCGCCGACAAACCGTGGCAGGAACAGGCTGACGGTAGTGCCTTGGCCCACCACGCTGTGAATCGTCACATGCCCATGGGACTGGCGCGCAAACCCATAGATCATCGACAGCCCCAGCCCGGTGCCCTGGCCGATCGGCTTGGTGGTGAAGAACGGGTCGAACGCGCGGCTGATCACGCTCTCCGGCATGCCGCAGCCGGTGTCGCTGACGCTCAATTCCACATAGTCGCCCGGAGTCAGTGTGCCGTAGGCTGCGGTAAACACGCTGTCGAGGTGGCGGTTGGTGGTTTCCACCACCAGTTTGCCGCCGTCGGGCATCGCATCCCGGGCATTGATGGCGAGGTTGAGCAGGGCGCTTTCCAGCTGGTTGGGGTCGGCTTCGGCGGTCCAGAGTTGCTCGGTCAGGCGGATATCCAGGGCAATGCTTTCATTCAGGCTGCGTTGCAGCAGCTCACCCATGGAGCTCACCAGCTGATTGATCTGCACCGGTTTCGAATCCAGCGACTGGCGGCGGGAGAAGGCCAGCAGGCGGTGGGTCAGGGCTGCTGCGCGGTTGGCCGACGTGACACCCAGGTCGATCAGGCTGTCGAGGTCTTCGGTGCGGCCCCGAGCCACGCGCCTGCGCAGCAGTTCCAGGCTGCCGATGATGCCGGTCAGCATGTTGTTGAAGTCATGGGCGATGCCGCCGGTCAATTGGCCGACGGCTTCCATTTTCTGCGACTGGCGCAACGCTTCTTCGTTATTGCGCAACTGCGCCGTGCGTTCTTCCACCTGTTGCTCAAGGGTTTCCAGGGTGCTTTGCAGGCGCTGTTCGCTCTGGCTCAGGTCGATCAGCCGGTCGCGGGCCTCGTATTGCCGACGACGTCCACGCAGCGCCGTGGTCACGAGGCTGATCAGGGTGATCGGGTGGAACGGACGCTCCAGGAACGTCACGTTGCCCAGCAAGGTGCTCAGGTGCGACGAGCCATTCTGTTCGCTGCCGCCGTGGTGCGTCATCAGCACAATCGGCAGGTCTGACCACGCCGGTTGTTGATGCAGGTACGTGAGCAGCGGTTCCAGGTCGATACCGCGCAGGGCTTCGGCAGCAATGACCAGCAAGCCGGCACCGTGCTCCAGCTCCTCGCAGAGCATCTGCAAATGGCTGGCGATGATGCCGTTGAAACCGGCCTCATTGAGCATCATCAACGCCAGGGAGCTGTCGCGACCCAGGGGCGCCAGAATGATCGCCCGTTCGAAAATGGCCGGCAGGCCACTCATGAACTTTCATCCTTGAGCAGCGGGTTGTCGGTGCCCATGTAGGTCGGTACGCCGCGCAATACACCCTGGAACGCATCAAGCGGTTCGCCGATGGTCATGCCACGACTGCCGATGCGGTATTCGCGAATGGTCGATTCGTGGCTGCCGGTGCGTTTCTTGATGATCGAAATCGCACGCCGCACCTTGCCCAGCGCTTCGAAGTAACGCAGCAGGATCACGGTGTCGGCCAGATAGGTAATGTCCACCGGCGCCTGCATGTCGCCCACCAGCCCGTGCTGGGCGACGGTCATGAAGGTCGCGGCGCCACGGCGGTTGAGGTACAGCAGCAGTTCGTGCATGTGCAGGATCAACGCGTTCTCTTCCGGCATCGCGGCCTGATAGCCGTTGACGCTGTCGATCACCACGGTTTTGATCCCGCGTTCGTCCACACAGCGGCGCACCCGATGGGAGAACTCGCCGGGGGACAACTCGGCGGCGTCGACCTGTTCGATCAGCAGGTTGCCGGTGGCTTGCAGGGCCTCCAGGTCGATGCCCATGTTCTTCATGCGCTCGAACAGCAGGCCCAGCTCTTCGTCAAAAATGAACAGCGCGGCTTTTTCGCCCCGGGAGACGGCTGCCGCGGCAAAGATCATCGAGATCAGCGATTTGCCGGTACCGGCCGGGCCCAGGATCAAGGTGCTGGAACCGGTCTCGATCCCGCCACCCAACAGGGCGTCCATCTCGCGGATGCCGCTGGTGAGGGTCTGGCGGTTGTAGCCGCCACGGTGCTCGGCTGCCACCAGGCGCGGGAACACATGTACGCCGTCTTCCATGATGGTGAAGTCGTGAAAACCGCCACGGTACTTCTGGCCACGGTACTTCACGATCCGCACGCGGCGGCGCTCGGCGCCGTAGTTGGGGGTCAGTTCTTCCAGGCGAATCACACCGTGGGCCACGCTGTGTACGGTCTTGTCGAGGGACTCGGTGGTCAGGTCGTCCAGCAGCAGCACGGTGGCGTCGTAGCGCACGAAGTAGTGCTTGATCGCCAGGATCTGCCGGCGATAGCGCAGGGAGCTTTGCGCCAGCAGGCGGATTTCCGAAAGGCTGTCGATCACGACGCGGGTAGGCTTGACCCGTTCCACCACTTCGAAAATCTGCCGGGTGGCTTCGCCCAGCTCAAGGTCCGAAGAATACAGGAGGCTCTGCTGGTGCTCGGCGTTGAGCAGGCTTTCGGGGGGGGTCAGTTCAAAGATGTGAATGTGTTCGTCCAGGTCCCAACCATGGGACTTGGCACCCTGGCGCAACTCGCGCTCGGTTTCCGACAGGGTGATGTACAGCGATCGTTCGCCGTTTTTTGCGCCGGCCTGGAGGAAATGCAGGGCCACGGTGGTTTTACCGGTGCCGGGTTCACCTTCCAGCAGGAACAAATGGCTACGGGAAAGCCCTCCGGCAAGAATGTCGTCCAGACCTTCAATACCGGTGGCCGCCTTTGCTGTGAACAGCTCTTTGGATGTAGACAAGAAGTGCCCTCGGGTCACAAATAAGTAGTCGGCAGCGCCGTCTGGGGCGCGCCATATTTACTTGACCTTGGCGCCGTGTGGCGGTTCAACGTTTTGTATCAAATACCGCTTTTACAGGCCCTGTTGCAGCGCCGGGTCGTCCGGATTCTGCTGTTCAAGCTGTGCCAGCAGCACCTGCACATTCTGCAACTGGCCTGTTTCCTTCCAGTAATTGACCAGCAGCACCCTGGCTTTGCGATTGGCCGGGTTGCGCTGGATGATTTCTTCCAGCTGGCGCTGGGCGGCCTCCAGTTCCTGCTGGGCGTGCAGGGTGGTGGCCAGGTCGTAGCGGTAATCCTGATTGTTCGGTTCAAGCTCCACCGCCCGGGACAGGCTGAGCAGGGCAAAGGCGCGCTCGCCATGGTGCAGCAGCCACATGCCCAGGGCATGTTGCAGGTAGGCCGAATCGGGGTGGGCCTGCAACTGTTTGGCCAGGAGTTGGCGGGACTCGTCGACCTTGCCCTGCTTGTCCAGCAGTTCAATTTGCGCGACCACGGCTTGCAGGTTGTCCGGTTGCAGGCGCATCGCCTGCTCCAGGGCGCTTTGTGCGTCGGGCAGCAGCGCGCTGTGAATGTACAGGCGTGCCAGCTGGATCCAGCCTTCGGGGCTTTCGGGTTGGCCCTTGAGCAGCTTTACGTATTCGTCGAGCACTTGCTGCAACGGGCCGAAGTACAGGCCCAGGGTATCCGGGGACAGCCCGAGCAAGGCATTGGCCGCGGCAAACCTGACGCTTTGCTCCGGGTCATCCAGCAGTGGCCCGAGCAACAGCGTGCGCTGGCCGCTGGGCACCAGGCCGACAATGCTGTGAATCGCCGCCTCGCGCACCATTGGCGCGTCGTTGGCCAGGTCCTTGTCCGCCAGCTTGAGGGCCTGGGGGCTGGGGTAGTTGGGCAGTTCGGCATGCAGGGCGGCGCGGCGCACATCGGAGAGGTCCGGGCGGCCCAACTGTTGATACAGCACCCGGGCAGCGCCGGGTTCACCGTTGTGCGCCTGTTTCAAGGCCTTGGCGTAACCATGGGCGATGGCCGGGGGCACCACCACCGGCGTGGTGCGGGTGAAATACCAGGTGATCAGCACAATAAACAACAGGGCGCACAGGCCGACGATGGAGTAACGGCGTGACTTTGACATGCAGGCGTCCGAAAGCTGGGCAGCTAGTGCAAAGCCATCAGCTTCGGTCAGGTTATCGCGAGTGTCAAACCCGCATCACGTCAGCACGAACTCAATCGGCTCAAGGGCCGGCGGCAGCGTGGTTTCGCCGAGGGCGGCGAGAATCTCGCGCTCCAGGGTGCGCACGATGGCGTTGCAGGGCAGGTCGTTTTCGTCGAAGCCGAACGGGTCTTCGAGGTCGTCGCCGATTTCGTCCAGGCCGAAGAAGGTGTAGCTGACGATGGCGGTGAACACCGGGGTCAGCCAGCCCAGCGGCTCGGCCATGGCGAAGGGCAGCAGGATACAGAACAGGTAGATGGTGCGGTGCAGCAGCAAGGTGTAGGGGAAGGGCAGCGGGGTGTGTTTGATCCGCTCACAGGAGGCCTGGACCTGGCTCAGGCCGTACAGCCGGGTTTCCAGTTGGGTGTAGCGCCAGTCGCTGATGTGGCCCTGTTCGGCGAGGTTCGAGCAGCGGGCGCCGAGGTCTTGCAGGATGCTGTCGGGCAGGTTCGGGTGGCCGGGTTCTGGGTTGGCCCACGGTTTGATCGCCTGGCTTTCGTCTTCCAGGCGCAGGCGGGCGATCAGGCCATGGGCGAAACCGCACAGGCTGCGCAGGACGTGTTTGCGTTCGGCAGGGTTGAGGACCTGGGTTTCGCGGATCAGTGAGCGGATCTCGATGATCATCTGGCCCAGTTGTTTGCGGCCTTCCCACCAGCGGTCGTAGCAGGCGTTGTTGCGAAAGCTCATGAAGATGGACAGTGACAGCCCCAGCAGTGTGAAGGGTGTGGCGTTGACCTTGGAAAAGTAGGCCGGGTGCAGGGTTTCTACCAGCACGATGACTGAGGCCAGGAGGGTGACCAGCAGGCTGCGCAGCGCAATGCGTTTGGCGATCGAGCCCTTGAGAGAGAACAGGATGCCGAGCAGGTTGGGTTTGGGACGGACGATCATGGGCGGGCTTCTTGGGTGGCGCAGGCTGTCAGGTTAGAAGCATGTTTGCGTTGCGTCCAATTGCTTGGGCTGACTGGGTGATTGGTGGGGTCTATCGGGATTGGGTACATATCCGTTTTTTCGGTGACCAGAGCGAAAGCAGATCTGCTTTTCTGTGGGAGCGGGCTTGCTCGCGAAAAACCTGAGGGCGCCGCGTTCATCCAGAATGCCAGCGTCATCGTTAACGACCTTCGCGAGCAAGCCCGCTCCCACATTTGGACCGTGCCCGCTTTAGCTTTTGATTTTGCTCTTCAACACTCAAGCCGGCCGGTAGGCCGCTGTGCTCTTGCTTTTGATCTTGATCTTGATCTTGATCTTGATCTTAGGCGCCCCGTTAAACCACGCTGGCCGAACGCAGGCTTTGGAGCGTGGGTAACCCGGCAGGACGCCGGGTTAGCCGTCCTGGGCCAAGGATGGCCCATGACGGCGGCCCACGGTCCAAAGCCGGAGTGAGGGCACACCGAGCCTAAGCGAGGTGCCGAGTGGTGGGGCAAGAGCGTTTTGCTTACTTTTGCGCTGTTCAAAAGTGAGCCGCTGTAAGAGCGGAACCAATACAAGCTATCACCCAAAAAACGGATATACACACACCAAACAGCGCCCCCCATTGGCCAAACCAGTCAATCAAGTTGAAAGCTTTGACCATTGCCCCCCCACCGCTCTAGAGCGACTATTTCACCGGTCTACGTACCCATCCTGAAAATAAAAAACACACAGGGATTTGAAGCGATGCGTGATTACTCGGCTGCCACCACCCAGTTCAACTACCAACACACCGTCGACGCTGCCTTGTCGGGCAACCTGCAGGCCCTCAACGCCTGCGTCGAATGCTGCGACCGCCACGCATTACCTGGCCGCATCGCACTGTTCTGGGAGGGCAAGGACGGCCGCAGCGCCACATCCACCTTCACCCAACTGCAAGACCAGGCCGCCCGCTTCGCCAACTTCCTCCTGGCCCAAGGCGTAAAGCGCGGCGACAAGGTAGCAGGCCTCCTGCCACGCACCGCCGAGTTACTGATAGTGGTACTCGCCACCTGGCGCATCGGCGCGGTCTATCAGCCGCTGTTCACCGCCTTCGGCCCCAAAGCCATCGAACACCGCCTCAACAGCTCCGGCGCCGCGCTGGTGGTGACCGACGCGGTAAACCGCCCCAAACTCAATGAAGTGGCCGACTGCCCAACCATCGTCACCGTCGCCGGCCCCAATGGCGAAGGCATCGTGCGCGGTGATTTCAGCTTCTGGGCCGAACTGCCCAACTATTCCAACCTCTGCGAGCCCGTATTGCTGGGCGCCGACGACCCGTTCCTGCTGATGTTCACCTCCGGCACCACCGGCCCGTCGAAATCCCTGGCAGTACCGCTCAAGGCAATCGTGGCATTCCAGAGCTACACCCGCGACGCCGTCGACCTGCGCCCTGAAGACGCATTCTGGAACGTCGCCGACCCGGGCTGGGCCTACGGCATCTATTTCGGCGTGACCGGCCCCTTGTCCATGGGCCATCCAATCACCTTCTACGACGGCCCGTTCACCCTCGAAAGCACCTGCCGCGTCATCAACAAATACGGGATCACCAACCTCACCGGATCGCCCACGGCCTATCGCCTGCTGATCGCCGGCGGCGAGCAGTTCGCCCAGTCGATCAAGGGCAAGCTGCGCATTGTCAGCAGCGCCGGCGAGCCCTTGAACCCGGAAGTGATCCGCTGGTTCGCCGATAACCTCGGCGTGACCATCCACGACCACTACGGCCAGACCGAATTGGGCATGGTGCTGTGCAACCACCACGGCCTGGAACACCCGGTGCACGTGGGCTCTGCCGGCTTTGCCTCGCCAGGCCACCGCATCGTGGTGTTGGACGACAACTATCAGGAGTTGCCAGCCGGCCAACCGGGCATCCTCGCCATCGACCGTGAACAATCGCCGATGTGCTGGTTCGCCGGCTACGACGGGGTCAAGACCAAAGCCTTCGTCGGCAAGTACTACCTCAGCGGCGACACCGTGGAGCTGAACCCCGACGGCAGCATCAGCTTTGTCGGGCGCAGCGACGATGTGATTACCACTTCCGGCTATCGCGTGGGGCCGTTCGACGTAGAGAGCGCCTTGATCGAGCATCCGGCCGTGGTGGAGGCCGCCGTAGTGGGCAAGCCATGTCCGGAACGCACCGAGATCGTCAAGGCGTTTGTGGTGCTCAGCGAACAGTACCGCGCCGAGCCGGCCCTGGCCGAAGAGCTGCGCCAGCACGTGCGCAAGCGCCTGGCCGCTCACTCGTACCCGCGGGAAATCGAATTTGTCAGCGAGCTGCCCAAGACCCCGAGCGGCAAGCTGCAACGCTTCATTTTGCGTAATCAGGAAATTGCCAAGGCCCAGGCGGCCACGGCGTGACCCATTCTTCAAGGAAACAATGATGCAGATTGAGAACAAGGTTTTTCTGGTCAGCGGTGGCGCTTCAGGCCTCGGCGCGGCAACGGCCGAGATGCTCGTAGCAGCCGGTGCCAAGGTAATGCTGGTGGATTTGAACGCTGACGCCGTCGCGGCCCAGGCGCAAAAGCTCGGCGAGCAAGCCCGCAGCGTGGTCGCGGATATCAGCCAGGAAGCCGCCGCCGAAGCGGCGGTGCAGGCCACGGTTGCGGCCTTTGGTGGTTTGCACGGATTGGTCAACTGCGCCGGTGTGGTTCGCGGCGAGAAAATCCTTGGCAAGAATGGCCCCCACGTTCTGGCCAACTTCGCCCAGGTGATCAACGTCAACCTGATCGGCAGTTTCAACCTGCTGCGCCTGGCGGCGGCGGCTATCGCTGAAACCGAGGCCAATGCCGATGGCGAGCGCGGTGTGATCATCAACACCGCTTCGGTGGCGGCGTTTGACGGCCAGATCGGCCAGGCGGCGTATGCCGCCTCCAAGGGCGCGATCGCCAGCCTGACTCTGCCTGCCGCCCGTGAGCTGGCGCGCTACGGGATTCGGGTGATGACCATTGCCCCCGGCATTTTTGAAACACCGATGATGGCGGGCATGACGCCGCAAGTGCGCGAATCCCTCGCCGCCGGCGTGCCATTCCCGCCGCGTCTGGGCAAGCCAGGCGAGTACGCCGCGCTGGTGCGGCATATCATTGAAAACAGCATGCTCAACGGCGAGGTGATCCGTCTCGACGGTGCCTTGCGCATGGCAGCCAAATAAGGAGATTTTCATGACTGATCCAATCGTTATTGTCAGCGCGGTACGCACCCCGATGGGCGGGTTCCAGGGCGATCTCAAAGGCCTCACCGCTCCGCAACTGGGCGCTGCGGCGATTCGTGCAGCGGTCGAACGCGCCGGTATCGCTTCCGATGCCGTGGATGAAGTGCTGTTCGGTTGCGTGCTGCCCGCCGGCCTCGGCCAGGCGCCGGCACGCCAGGCGGCGCTGGGTGCTGGCCTGGACAAGTCCACGCGCTGCACCACCCTCAACAAGATGTGCGGCTCGGGCATGGAAGCCACGATCCTCGCCCATGACGCGTTGCTGGCAGGCAGCGTGGAGGTGGTCATCGCCGGTGGCATGGAAAGCATGTCCAACGCGCCGTACCTGCTGGACCGTGCCCGCAGCGGCTATCGCATGGGCCACGGCCGGGTGCTCGACCACATGTTCCTCGACGGCCTTGAAGACGCCTACGACAAGGGCCGCCTGATGGGCACCTTTGCCGAGGACTGCGCCGAGCACAACGGCTTTTCCCGCGAGGCCCAGGACGCGTTCGCGATTGCGTCCCTGACCCGTGCGCAACAGGCGATCACCGACGGCAACTTCATCGCCGAAATCGTCCCGGTGCAGGTCACCGTGGGCAAGGAACAGAAAACCATCATCCACGACGAACAGCCGCCGAAAGCCAAGCTGGACAAGATCGCCACCCTGAAGCCGGCCTTCCGTGAAGGCGGTACGGTGACGGCAGCCAACTCCAGTTCGATTTCCGACGGTGCGGCGGCGCTGCTGCTGATGCGCCAGTCCGAAGCGCACAAGCGCGGGCTCAAGCCTCTGGCGGTGATCCATGGCCACGCGGCGTTTGCCGATGAGCCTGGCCTGTTCCCGGTAGCGCCGGTGGGGGCGATCCGCAAGCTGATGAGCAAGACCGGCTGGAACCTCGACGAAGTCGACCTGTTTGAAATCAACGAAGCCTTTGCCGTGGTCAGCCTGGTGACCATGAGCAAGCTGGAGATTCCCCACAGCAAGGTCAACATCCACGGCGGTGCCTGTGCCCTGGGCCATCCGATTGGCGCGTCCGGCGCGCGGATCCTGGTGACCCTGCTTTCGGCCCTGCGCCAGAAAGGCCTCAAGCGTGGCGTTGCAGCTATCTGCATCGGCGGCGGTGAAGCCACGGCCATGGCCGTTGAATGCCTGTACTAAGGAACACCTATGCTGCCGAATGACGAACAACTGCAAATCAGCGAAGCCGCCCGGCAATTTGCCCAGGAACGCCTTAAACCGTTCGCTGCCGAGTGGGACCGCGAGCATCGCTTTCCCAAGGAAGCCATTGGTGAAATGGCCGAGCTGGGCTTTTTCGGCATGCTGGTCCCGGAGCAATGGGGCGGCTGTGATACCGGCTACCTGGCCTACGCCATGGCCCTGGAAGAGATCGCTGCCGGTGACGGCGCCTGCTCGACCATCATGAGCGTGCACAACTCCGTGGGCTGCGTGCCGATCCTCAAGTTCGGCAATGATCAACAGCGCGAGCAGTTCCTCAAGCCCCTGGCCAGTGGCGCGATGCTCGGTGCGTTTGCCTTGACCGAGCCCCAGGCCGGTTCCGACGCCAGCGGCCTGAAAACCCGTGCCCGGCTGGAGGGCGATCACTACGTCTTGAATGGCTGCAAGCAGTTCATCACCTCCGGGCAAAACGCCGGGATCGTGATTGTGTTTGCAGTCACCGATCCGGCTGCCGGCAAACGCGGCATCAGCGCCTTTATCGTGCCCACCGACGCGCCGGGCTACAGCGTTGCGCGGGTCGAGGAGAAGCTGGGCCAGCATGCTTCCGACACCTGCCAGATCCTGTTTGAGGATGTGCAGGTGCCGGTGGCCAATCGTTTGGGCGAGGAGGGCGAAGGCTACCGGATCGCCCTGGCCAACCTCGAAGGCGGGCGTGTCGGCATTGCTTCGCAAGCGGTAGGCATGGCACGGGCGGCGTTTGAGGCGGCCCGGGACTACGCCCGCGAGCGGGAAAGCTTTGGCAAGCCGATCATCGAGCACCAGGCCGTGGCCTTCCGCCTGGCGGACATGGCGACGCAAATCGCCGTGGCGCGGCAGATGGTGCATTACGCCGCCGCCCTGCGTGACAGCGGCAAGCCGGCGCTGGTGGAAGCGTCCATGGCCAAGCTGTTTGCTTCGGAAATGGCCGAAAAGGTCTGCTCGGCAGCCTTGCAAACCCTCGGCGGTTACGGTTACCTGAGCGACTTTCCCCTGGAGCGGATCTACCGCGATGTGCGGGTCTGCCAGATTTACGAAGGCACCAGCGATATTCAACGCATGGTCATTTCACGCAATCTCTGAGGAGTCTCTATGAGTTACGAAAGCATTTTGCTGGACGTGCAGGGCCGGGTCGGGCTGATCACCCTCAATCGCCCGCAAGCGCTGAACGCCCTGAACGCGCAACTGGTCAGCGAGCTGAACCAGGCGCTGGACAGCCTGGAAGCCAACCCGGAAATCGGCTGCATCGTGCTAACCGGCTCGAAAAAAGCCTTTGCCGCCGGTGCCGACATCAAGGAAATGGCCGAGCTGACCTATCCGCAGATCTACCTCGACGACCTGTTCAGCGACAGCGATCGCGTGGCCAACCGCCGCAAGCCGATCATTGCGGCGGTCAACGGGTTTGCCCTGGGTGGCGGCTGTGAACTGGCCTTGATGTGCGACTTCATCCTGGCGGGTGACAACGCCAAGTTTGGCCAGCCGGAAATCAACCTCGGCGTGCTGCCGGGCATGGGCGGCACCCAGCGCCTGACCCGCGCCGTGGGCAAGGCCAAGGCCATGGAAATGTGCCTGACCGGGCGCTTTATCGATGCGGTGGAAGCCGAGCGCTGCGGGATCGTCGCGCGCATAGTGCCGGCGGATGAGCTGTTGGACGAAGCACTGAAGGTCGCGACCCTGATCGCCGGCAAGTCGGTGCCCATCAGCATGATGGTCAAGGAAAGCGTCAACCGCGCGTTTGAAGTGAGCCTGTCCGAAGGCGTGCGCTTTGAGCGCCGGGTGTTCCACGCGGCGTTTGCCACGCTGGATCAGAAGGAAGGCATGGCGGCGTTTGTGGCCAAGCGTGCGCCGGAGTTCAAGGACAAGTAAACACTGTCCTGAAACGCTGAAGATCAAAAAATGTGGGAGCGGGCTTGCTCGCGAAGGCGGTATTACAGTCACCCGATGTATCGACTGATCCACCGCCTTCGCGAGCAAGCCCGCTCCCACATGGGTTATGCGAAATACCTGTTACAGCTGGTAGTTTTTCAATTCTCTGGCAATCACCATCCGCTGAATCTCGCTGGTGCCCTCGTAAATCTGGGTAATCCGCGCATCCCGGTAGTAACGCTCCACCGGGTAGTCCTCCAGATAGCCATAACCCCCATGAATCTGCATGGCTGAAGAGCACACCTTCTCGGCCATTTCCGAGGCAAACAGCTTGGCCTGGGAGGCCTCCGACAGGCATGGCTTGCCCGCACTGCGCAATCGGGCGGCATGCAGGATCAGCAGGCGCGCCGCATTCAGGCGGGTTTGCATGTCGGCCAGCAAGTTGGCCACGCTCTGGTGCTCGATGATCGCCTTGTCGAACTGCACCCGGTCACGGGCATAGGCCAGCGCGGCCTCAAAGGCGGCACGCGCAATACCCAGCGCCTGGGCGGCAATCCCGATGCGTCCGCCTTCGAGGTTGGACAGGGCGATGGCCAGGCCCTTGCCGCGTTCACCCAGCAGGTTGGCTTCCGGCACGGTGCACTGGTTGAGGGTGACGGCACAGGTGTCCGAGGCACGAATGCCCATCTTGTGTTCGGTACGGTCCACCACGAACCCCGGGGTGTTGGTCGGCACCAGGAACGCCGAGATGCCTTTCTTGCCCAGGTCCGGGTCGGTCACTGCAAACACGATCGCCAGCTTGGCGCGCTTGCCGTTGCTGACAAACTGCTTGGCGCCGTTGATCACCCACTGGCCGTCCCGCAGTTCGGCGCGGGTGCGCAGGTTGTGCGCTTCGGAACCGGCCTGGGGTTCGGTAAGGCAGAAGCAACCGATGGCCTGGCCGCTGGCCAGTTCCGCCAACCAGGTTTCCTTTTGTGCTTGTGAGCCGTAGTTTAGGATTGGCCCGCAACCCACTGAATTATGGATACTCATCAGTGCGCCGGTAGCGCCGTCGCCAGCGGAAATCTCTTCCACTGCCAGGGCGTAGGCCACGTAGTCGACGTAGGTGCCGCCCCATTCTTCGGGCACCACCATGCCCAGCAAACCCAACTCGCCCATCTTGGCGACCAAAGCATCGTCGATCCAGCCGGCCTTTTCCCAAGCCTGGGCGTGGGGGGCGATTTCGCCACGGGCAAAGTCCCGCGCCATGTCGCGGATCATCACTTGTTCTTCTGTAAATTCAATATCTTGCATGACTTAGTTCCCGTTCTTGTCGAAGTCGCGGAAGAAGCTTTCGACATGATCAGCCTCCAACGCCTGCAGGGTTGGAGGGTTCCAGCGAGGGGTTTTGTCCTTGTCGATCAGCAGGGCGCGGACGCCTTCGATCAGGTCGCCACGGGCAAACCATTGGCGGTCCAGGTGCAGTTCCAGGGCAAAGCATTGCTCCAGCGGCAGGTGGCGCCCGCGACGCAGCATCTGCAGGGTCACGGCCATGGCCAGGGGGGAGCGCGTCTGCATCAGGCTGGCGGTGGTCAATGCCCAGTCATGGCTGTCGGCGACGGTGACTTGCTGCAATTGCTCGACGATGCTCGGCACGTCCGGCAAGGCAAAGAAGTGATCGATGGCTGGGCGTAGCGCCGCCAGGGGGGCGTCGGGCAATTGTTGCACCGCGAGGCTGGCCAGCAGGCCTTGCAGGTCCTTGAGGGGAGAATCGTGCCATTCCAGGCGGTCCAGGCGCTGGTCGAGGTCGGCGAGCCGGGCGCTGTCGAGGTACCAGTCCGCCAGGCCGCAATACAGGGCGTCGGCGGCACGAATCTGCACGCCGGTCACCCCGAGGTAGATCCCCAGTTCCCCGGGAATGCGCGGCAGGAAATAGCTGCCGCCCACGTCAGGGAAATACCCGATGGCCACCTCGGGCATTGCCAGGCGGCTGCGGTCGGTGACCACCCGCAGGTCGGCGCCTTGCACCAGGCCCATGCCACCGCCAAGGACGAAGCCGTCCATCAGTGCCAGGACCGGTTTGCGATAGTTGTGAATGGCGAGGTCGAGGGCGTATTCCTCGACGAAGAAGTCTTCGTGGAGGGTGTCGCCGCTCTTGAAGCTGTCGTACAGCGAGCGAATGTCGCCGCCGGCGCAGAAGGCTTTTTCACCGGCACCGCGCAACACCACGGCATGCACCTGGGGATCCTCCGCCCACGCCTGCAAATGCCGGCTGAGGCTGCGGACCATGTCCAGGGTGAGGGCGTTAAGGCCTGCGGGGCGATTGAGGGTCAGGTGGCCAATATGGTTGCGTACGTGCGCCAGGACCTCGTCTTGCACAATCCCGGCGCTGCTTGCCTCGGATGAAACCTGAGCAGTCATCTCTAACTCCCTGCTTTTATTGTTCTTTATCAAGATGTTCGCGGGCGAACCATCTCGCGATCGTACCAGTGCAAATTTGCCCAGTACAAGTCGAAATCATGCAGGTCGTTTTTGCATTTTTGCCTTATGGAGGAGGCTGGCCCTGGTGCTGGAAAACCGCGCCGATGGTGCGCCGCCGGGCATACCGCTCGCTGGCCTGGATCAGCTCTTCCAGTTCCTGCGGGGTAACGTCCAGGAACTGCTCGCGCTCGGCGAGGGCCTGCTTGAGGTCCTCGGCGCTGATCCCGGGGTTTTCGGTGGCGATTGGCATAAAGATCGGCGCAGCCGGTTCGCGGGTGCCCTTGGGGTAACGCGTGCGCGTGGCGTTGTTGTAGGCCAGCGCGCAGGCCAACAAGGCCGTGGCTCCCAGCATGACTGCGGCAAGTTCGTGCCAGCCCATGGCAATCGAGGCGGGGTCAGCCAGCACCAGGCTCATGGCCAGGCCGCCCGCCGGTGGATGCAGGCAGCGCAGCCAGCAGATCAGGATCACGGTCATCCCGGCAGCCAGGCATGCGCTGCCCAGCGTTCGGCCCAATACCCGGGCCACCAGCAGCGCAACAATCCCGGCACACAGGTAGCTGCCGATGATCGACCAGGGCTGGGCCAGCGCGCCGGAGGATACGGCAAACAGCAGCACCGCCGAGGCTCCCAGCGGGCCTATCAGGTGCAGGGCCACCTCGGTGCCGAACACCTGGGCGCACACCCAGACGCTGAACAGTGTGCCCAGGGCCATGCCGATGGCGGCACGACTCCATTCGGCAGGGCGGGTATTGATGGCAGCGGGTAACCAGCGAGCGAGCATTGACAGACGATCCGTGAAAAGCGGGCGAAAAAAAAGGCTTGCCTGGTTTCCCGGAAAAGCCCTTTAAAGAAGTTCCTGCATTTGGGGGAGGAACCTGCGCAGTGTGCCAATCGATGAAGACTGCTGCCAATGCATATTAATGCAGGTCAAGTGCAGTATTTTTGCAGTAAAACGTGTCAGCCAAACGGTATCAGGCGGGTTGGCGGTGGCATGGGGTTGCTGATCTTGCCCAGCACACGGTCATCGGTTTCCTCGTTGATCAGCAGGTTTTGTACATTTTCCCGCAGCGATGGATTGTTGGCCAATGGCCCCTTGAGCACCACCAGTGCATCACGCAGTTCCATCAGCCGATCCAGTTTTGGCAGCGGGATGTAACCCGCATTGACTCTGTCGCGGGACAAAGGCGCGACAGCGTCAGAGGTTGAAGGCTCGGGCAATCGACGGTCGGACACAAAACATTCCTCTAAATGAAATAAACGGCAGCGCTGAATGCTGTTTAAAAGGTCTTTATTGTTATTTCGACTGTTCGTTTAAGCGGGGCATGTCTTGATTGATGGCTTGCTGCTACGTTCGTCGAGTTTCTTTCGAAAGTAACAGGAATGCCTTACACCGCACCTTTGGAACTTCTGAAAATAGTTAAAAGGTATTAAATAATTAACTCGCTTGGCAGGCGAGTCTACAGTCGAGGGCTAGGGGCGGGAAGAGGGCGTCTTATCGGTAGCAGCGTATAGATGCGTAGGATGTTTCTCGATAGTTGCTACGCTAAAAGTTTCGAAGTTGAATGGGCAAAGAAGTTTCTTACATACACTTGGATTTATAACTACTGAATGTACTGGCGCGGGATAAGCGGTTGGTTCCGCTTATCCCGCGCCCTGTATCAAGGTTGTGCGGGTTTGATCAAATGCAGCAGTACGTAAGGGTTCTTGTCGAACTGGCCGGTCAGTACCGGCTGCAGTGAACGAAAACGCGGGTCGCTCAACGCTTCATAGTCCGACTGGCTCATGATCAGCCATGCAGGAGCCTGGATCGGCGCCAGGTCGGCAGGCAACTGGGTAAACAACGGCACCCGGTCGCAATCGAGGTTGACCATGAACTTGATGGCTTTTGCGTCCTTGCCCAGTGCGTGCAGTACCAGCGGCGCCGGTTGTTGCTGGGTCAGCGCATGGGCCTGGAGGGTAAAGGTGCGCGTGTCATACAACCGGCGCTCCAGCGGCTCGACCATCACGATATACGCCAGCCACACCGCCAACACCGCGGCGAAGGCCGGGCCCACGTAGCGAAGCCGCCGGTTGAACAGCAAGCCCAGTACCAGTACCTGGAGCGCGATCAGGATCCCGAACACCGGATTGAGGCTGCCAATCTGCTCGGGGAAGCGGTGACGCGCCACGAACAAGCCTGCGATCAGCAGCCCCGGAATGACCGTCCACAACCCCAGCATCAGCCAGCGCAGCCCGGCGAACAGTCTGCCTCGCGACACCTGGAACGGATACGCGGCGATGATTGCTGCCAGGGGCAGCATCGGCAGCACATAGCGCGCTTTTTTCGCCTGGGGCACCGACAAGCCGATCATCACGATCAAGCCGGCGGCGAGGCAGTACAGCACCAGTTTCAGCGCCGGGCCCTTGTCCTCGCGGCCACCGGCGACAATCGCAATCAGCGCGAGTATTGCCAACGGATACGCCGGCGCGTAGTTGCCCAGCGAACTGCTGAAGTAATACAGCGCGCTGCCGGAGCCTTCGGTGCCGTCCATGCGACCCAGGAACTGCATGCGGATCACGTCCTGCATGAACGTTTCACCGCCACTGAGCTTGGCCAGCAGCAACAGCAGGCCCACGCACGCCGCCAGTAACGCCAACGCCAGCAGGCCGAAACTGAAGAGCTGGCGCCATTGCCGGTTGATCAGGTAATAGCTGCACAGCATGCCGGTGGGGATCACCAGGCCGATCGGCCCACGGATCGCGAACCCCACGATCAGCAGCGCAAACAGCCAGTGCAGGCGCTTGCCGGCGCCGAAGTGGTCGTGGGCGTAACCCAGGTAGAAGACTGTCAGGGCCACTGCCGCCAGCATCTGGTCGAGGGACACCGCGCGGGTTTCGCTGATGAAGGTACTGCTGAGCAGCATCACCGCGATGCTCAGCAGTGCCCAGCGCCGGGAGTAGGGCGCGGTCAGCCGGTAGAGCAGCACCACGATCAGCGCCGAAGCGATGGCCGTGGGCAGCCAGGCCGTCAGGCTGGTGACCTGCCCCAGGGGCACCGACAGCAGCCAGGTCAGCAGCGTCGAGGTGGCCAGGTAATCGGCATAAGGTTGCCCGTACGTGGTCGGGAAGAACCCCGGCCCGTGGCGCAGCATCTCCTGGGCGAACAGCACGAAGCGCGAGTCAAAGCCGATGATTGCCTGGTTCCAGTTGCCCGCGACAAACAGGATCAGGGCCAGCAGCCCCAGGATCCATGAGTGTCGGCGGATCGTCGGGCTGAGCAGGGGCCGATGAGCTTTGTCCACGTCTCAGGCTTCCTCGGCCTGAGGCGCCCAGTTTTGCTGGGGGATCGGCAAGTTGCAGGAATCGCCGCGGCCCATCGGGAAGTACTGGATGCCTTTGCGTGCCAGGCGTTCGCCGTCGTACAGGTTGCGGCCGTCGAAGATCACCGGGGTTTTCAGGCGTTGCTGGATCAGGTCGAAGTCCGGTGCCTTGAACTGTTGCCATTCGGTGCAGATGATCAAGGCGTCAGAGCCACTCAGGGTGGATTCCGGGGTGCCCATCAGCATCAGGCGCGGGTCGTCGCCGTAGATGCGCTGGGTTTCCTGCATGGCTTCCGGGTCAAACGCACGTACATTGGCGCCGGCGGCCCACAAGGCTTCCATCAGCACCCGGCTTGGCGCATCGCGCATGTCGTCGGTGTTGGGCTTGAACGCCAGGCCCCACAAGGCGAAGGTCTTGCCACGCAGGTCGCCCTTGAAGAATGCATTGGCGCGTTCGAACAGCTTGCTCTTCTGGCGCTGGTTGATGGCTTCCACGGCCTCCAGCAGGTCGCTGGAGCAGTTGGCGGCCTTGGCGCTGTGGATCAGGGCGCGCATGTCCTTGGGGAAACACGAGCCGCCATAACCACAGCCCGGGTAGATGAAGTGGTAGCCGATACGCGAGTCGGCACCAATGCCCAGGCGCACGGCTTCGATGTCGGCGCCCAGGTGTTCGGCCAGTTCGGCGATCTGGTTGATAAAGCTGATCTTGGTGGCCAGCATGCAGTTGGCGGCGTACTTGGTCAGTTCGGCGCTGCGCAGGTCCATGAAGATGATGCGGTCGTGGTTGCGGTTGAACGGTGCATACAGCTCACGCATCACCTCGCGCACTTCTTCACGTTCGCAGCCGATGACGATCCGGTCCGGGCGGCGGCAGTCGGCAACGGCCGAGCCTTCCTTGAGGAATTCCGGGTTGGAGACGATATCGAACTCCAGGTGGCGGCCGGCAATGCGCAGGGCTTTTTCCATGTGCGCACGCAAGGTGTCGCCGGTGCCTACGGGTACGGTGGATTTTTCCACGAGGATCACCGGGTCGATACGGTGGCGAGCCACTGCATCGCCCACGGACAGCACGTATTTCAGGTCGGCCGAGCCGTCTTCATCGGAGGGGGTGCCCACGGCGATGAACAGCACTTCGCCATGTTCGACGGCGAGTTTTTCATCATAGGTAAACGTCAGGCGTCCGCCTTCGAGGTTTTCCTTGACCATGGCCGCCAGCCCCGGCTCGAAGATGCTCACGTGGCCCTGTTGCAGCAGCTTGACCTTGTTCTCGTCAACGTCCATGCAGATGACATCGTGACCGACTTCGGCCAATACGGTGGCCTGCACCAGACCGACGTAACCACTACCAAATACACTGATTTTCATGGGGCATTCCTGGGACTTGTGGTGCTAGCACGACGAGAGTTGATAGTCAGGACTCCGAGGATGACCAAGGCCACTCCCGCAGTTTTTGAAAGCGAAAAATGTTCGTTAAACACCGGCAGGCTGGCGGCCAGCAGGTAGACCAATGCGTAGCTGATGCTGAGCAGCGAGTAGGCACGGCCCAGCGGCAGGTCTTTCAGTGCGCCAAGCCAGCAGAGCATCGACAGGGCATAGGCGATGATCGCCAGGATCACCACGCCCAGCGCGCCGAGGTCGATGGCACCCGTGTCGAGTGCTGTCAGCCATTCAGCAGGCAGTGGCAGGCGCGTCATGCTCCAGCGCATGCCCAACTGGGCACCGCTGACCAGTGCCACGCTGCCCAGGGCCAGGGCAAAACCGCGAGCGCGACTCATACCTGGCGCCCCAGCAGCACCACACCGGCAATCACCAGCAGCACGCCGAACCAGTGGCGACCATCGATGTGTTCATGGAACACAAAGCGCGCCACCAGGGTGACCAATACAAAATTGAGGCTCAGCATCGGGTAGGCGATGCCGACTTCCAGGCGTTGCAGCACCAGCAGCCACACCAGCAAACCCAGGCCCAGGCACACCAGCGCCGACCACAGCCACGGCGAGCGCAGCTTCAGGGCCCAACCGTCGGGCTGGTCACGCCAGCCTTCCACGGCAAACTTCTGGGACACCTGGCCCATGCAGGTCAGCAGGCAGGCACCTAACAACAGCAACAGAGTGGTCATGGCGCGCTCTGCGGGAAGATCAGAATCACGATATTGCCCTGCTCGTAACGCTTGCCGTCTTTGGGCAGCAGGTCCACTTCCTGGCGTTCGTCGTCACCCTTGACCCGCATCACCACGCCCACCGAGCCTTGCTTGCGCGCCTCGCTCATCCATTGCTGGACGCTGGCGGCATCGATCTTGCGGTAAGCGGTGTCCGGGAAGGCGATGCCGTATTTCACTTCGCCAACGGTGTTGTAGAGCATCACTTCAGGACGCTGCAGGCGCCATGACAAGGCCGATGCGGCGCCGAGGTCGTTGCTCAGCAACGCAGTGGTCGGCTGCAGCTCCTGGAGGTGGTCGATGATGAACTGGTCGGGGGTCTTGTTATAAACCACCGAGTGCGGCAACGCGGCCGGCACCAGCGCCACCAGCAACCAGCTGCCGATCACCGGTGCGGCCCACATGTGCAACGGGCGGGCGGCTTGCAGCAGGTTGGCGATGATCCAGCCGAACAGGAAGATGAACACCAGCACCAGGCTGAGTGTTTCCTGGCCGTGCTCGTACACCGGTTTTTTCAGCTGGAACCAGGTCAGGGCCAGCAACGCCAATACGCCAATGACCAGATTCACCCAGCCGTTGATGCGCAGCACGCGGCCACGGGCCTGGGCCAGTTTGTCGGCGAGGGTATGCCCCATCAGCAGCGCCAGTGGCAGCAGGCAGGGCATGATGTACGACGGCAGCTTGCCCTTGGCCAGGCTGAAGAACGCCAGCGGCATCAGCAGCCACAGCAGCAGGAAGGCGACCTTGCTGTTGCGTTTTTCCAGCCATGCCTGCTTCACGGTGGACGGCAGCAACGCCATCCACGGCAGGGTGAACGCAACCATCAGCGGCAGGTAATACCAGAAGGGCTCGGAGTGCTGGGCGTCGTCGCCGGCAAAGCGCTGGATGTGCTCGTGCCAGAAGAAGAAATTCCAGTAGTCCGGTTCCTGGGCATGGACCATCAGCGCCCAGGGCAGGCTCACGACAATCGCCACCACCACGGCCACCAGGCCATAGGTGAGCAGTTCACGAATGCGTTTTTGCCAGAGCACGTAGGGCAGGGCGATCAGCACCGGCAGCAACCAGGCAAGGAAACCCTTGGTCATGAACCCCATGCCGCAGGCGAACCCGAGCAAGGCCCACGACCACAGCCGGCCGCGGGTGGTGGTGCTGTCGAAGCAGAACCACAGCGCCGCCCCGGTCAGGTTGACCCAGAAGGTGAACTGCGGGTCGAGGTTCGCATAGCCCGCCAGGAACGCGACGCTCACAAAACTCATGTACAGCACGGCGCTGACCAGGTTCTTGCGCGGGTCGTTCCACAAACGCCGGGCCACGAAATACACCAGCAGGATGCTCAAGCCGGTGCTCAAGGCCGAGGCAAAACGCACGCCGAACAGGTTCTGCCCGAAAATCGCCTGGCCCAGCGCGATCATCCAGTACCCGGCCGCCGGTTTCTCGAAGTAGCGAATCCCCATGAAGTGTGGCGAGGCCCATTTGCCGGTCAGCAGCATTTCCTGGCTGATCTGCGCATAGCGGGTTTCGTCGGGGATCCACAGGCCGTGGGTGGCCAACGGGATCAGGTAGAACACCCCGAAGGCCAGCAGGAGCAGGGGCAGGGCCCAGCGCCGGATCATGCCTTTTGCACTCCGAGCCAGCCTTCACGGCCGCTCAACGCACCACGCACCAGCTGTTGCTGGGGCAGGGTGGTGAGGTCGGCGGGTAACAGGTCGCCCAACGGTTTGAACGCGATGCCGCGCTGCCCTGCCTGGGCGAGCAACTGGCGAAAATCATTGGCCATCAGAATCCCTTCTACTTCTGCGTGGATCGTATAGACGTTGAGCTTCGACGGCTTGAAGCGGTCGAGGATGTAGCTATTGAAATCCTTGGCGGCCACCACCGGGCCCACGACTTCGTCGAAGGTCGGCATGTCCACCGGAATTTGTGGTGTGCCGGCACTGCCATCCGCCAGGGTCGGCCGGAACAGGCTGGTACCACGGCAATCGCTGTTGTAACGGAAATTGAACTGTTGCTTGGCTTGCACCACGCGCTCATCGGCACGCCAGCCCGCGGCGGCTGAGCAGTCGATGGGTTCACCGAGGATGTCGCTCAAGGTGTCGACGCCACGGCGAATCTGCTCGATCAGCTGTGCATCGCTCCAGCGCCCGGTGTTGGCTTGCCAGCCGTGATGATCCCAGGCGTGCAGCCCGACTTCATGCCCGGCGGCCTTGGCCTGGCGCATCAGGTGCCCCAGGTCGCGACCGATGGGTTTGCCCGGCCACGCGGTGCCGGCCAGCAAAATGTCCCAGCCGTACAAACCGGCAGCGTTGGAGCGCAGCATCTTCCACAGGAACTGCGGGCGGATCAGGCGCCACAAGTGGCGCCCCATGTTGTCCGGCCCGACGCTGAAGAAGAAGGTCGCCTTGACCCCGGCTTCATCAAGCGACTCCAACAACCTTGGCACCCCTTCGCGGGTGCCTCGGTAGGTGTCGACGTCGATGCGTAGACCCGCTTGCATCAACGCTTGTCCGCGATTTCGAGCATGGCTTCACGCAGGAAGAAATCCAGGGTGTTGCCGATGGTTTCGCTCATCTCCACGGTAGGCTCCCAGTTCAGCAGGCGCTTGGCGTTGTCGATGCTTGGCTTGCGGTGCGCCACGTCCTGGTAACCGGTGCCGTAGAACGCCTTGCTTTCCACGTCGCGGAAACCGGCAAACGGAGGGAAGTTGCTGCGCAGCGGGTGAGCTTCGAACTGACGCAGCAGTTCTTCGCCCAACTGACGGATGCTGGCTTCGTTGTCCGGGTTGCCGATGTTGATGATCTGGCCGTTGCAGTTGTCGTTGTCGTTATCAATGATGCGCGCCAGGGCTTCGATACCGTCGGCGATGTCAGTGAAGCAACGCTTCTGCTCGCCACCGTCGAACAGACGGATCGGCGTGCCTTCCACCAGGTTCAGGATCAACTGGGTGATGGCGCGGGAGCTGCCGATACGGGCCGAATCCAGGCGGTCGAGGCGCGGGCCCATCCAGTTGAATGGACGGAACAGGGTGAACTTCAGGCCCTTGTCGCCGTAGGCCCAGATCACGCGGTCCAGCAGTTGCTTGGAGACCGAGTAGATCCAGCGCTGCTTGTTGACCGGGCCCACCACCAGGTTGGAGGTGTCTTCGTCGAAGTACTGGTCCTGGCACATGCCATACACTTCGGAGGTCGACGGGAAGATCACGCGCTTGTTGTACTTCACGCAGTAGCGAACCAGTTTCAGGTTCTCTTCGAAGTCCAGTTCAAATACGCGCAGCGGGTTGCGGGTGTATTCGATCGGGGTGGCGATGGCCACCAGCGGCAGGACCACGTCGCACTTCTTGATGTGGTACTCGATCCACTCGGAGTGGATGCTGATGTCGCCTTCCACATAGTGGAAATTCGGGTGGCTGCGCAGGCGCTCGATGGCGTCGGAGCCGATGTCCAGGCCGTAGATTTCGTAGCGGTCGTCACGCAGCAGGCGCTCGGACAGGTGGTTACCGATGAAACCGTTCACGCCCAGGATCAGCACGCGGGTACGACGGGGCTTGCGGCCGGACTCGGCGCCGCGCAGTACGGAACCGTCCACCAGGCCCAGTTCATCAGCCAGGGATGGGCCGGCCAGGTACAGGCCGTTCTCGTTGCGCTGGCCGGACTTGACCACCAGGGAGTCTTCACCGCAGGCGATGCGCAGCGGGTTGACGCTGATCACGCGGCCTGGCGCCAGGCCTTCGTTGCCCTTGACGACTTCGGCGTTCCAGACGATCAGCTTGTGCTCGCCCACGGCGCAGAAGGCACCCGGGTATGGTTGGGTAACGGCACGAACCAGGTTGAACAGCTCTTCAGCCGGTTTTTTCCAATCCAGTTTGCCGTCTGCGGCGGTGCGACGACCGAAGTAGGTGGCCTTGCTTTCGTCCTGGGCGGTTTCGGTCAGCTTGCCTTGAGCCAGTTGCGGCAGGGCATCGCGCAGCAGGTTGGTGGCGGCGTCACGCAGTTTGGCGTGCAGGGTCAGGCCGGTGTCGGTGCGCTCGATCACGACTTTCTGCTGGGCCAGGATCGCGCCGGCATCGGCACGCTTGACCATGCGGTGCAGGGTCACGCCGGTTTCGGTTTCGCCGTTCACCAGCACCCAGTTGGCCGGTGCGCGGCCACGGTATTTAGGCAGCAGGGAGCCGTGCAGGTTGAACGCGCCTTTCTTGGCGGTGGCCAGCAGGGCTTCGCTCAGCAGGTTGCGGTAGTAGAACGAGAAGATGTAGTCCGGGTTCAGCTTGGCGATGCGCTCGATCCACAGCGGGTGGTTGGCGTCTTCCGGGGCGTGCACCGGGATGCCATTGCGGGCGCACAGCTGGGCGACGGAACCGTAGAAATTGTTTTCCTTGGGATCATCGGCATGGGTGAACACGGCAGCAATTTCGTAACCCGCATTGAGCAGGGCTTCAATGCCAGCACAGCCAATATCGTGGTAAGCGAAGACAACAGCGTTTGAATTCATGACGAAACCTGATCGGAAGGAGAAGTAGAGGTGTGGGAGGACGTCAGGCCGTCGACCGTAAAGGTCTCGGCCGGTGCTGCCGGTTGGTTGCGCAGCACTTTTTCGATAAAGAACCGTGGGCGGGCCCGCACATCGCTGTACATGCGGCCCAGGTATTCACCCAGAAGGCCCATGCCGATGAACTGGCCACCGGTGAACACAAACAATACGGCGAACAGCACGAACATGCCGTCGCCGGCCCAACCGGAACCGAAAGCGATACGCAGCACGATCAGTGCAAAGGCGAAGAGCATACCCAGGGCCGCCAGGCTGAAACCGACGATGCTCAACAGGCGCAATGGCGTGGTGGTCATGCAGGTCAGCAGGTCGAACATCAGGCTGATCAGGCGCATCGGGCTGTATTTGGATTCGCCGTGTTCACGCTCGGCGTGATGCACCAGGATTTCCGTGGTGTGGCGCGCAAAACTGTTGGCCAGGATCGGGATAAAGGTGCTGCGCTCGCGGCAGGCCAGCATGGCGTCGACGATGGTGCGGCGATAAGCACGCAGCATGCAGCCGTAGTCGCTCATGGCCACGCCGGTGGAGCGTTGCACGGCGAGGTTGATCAGGCGCGACGGCCAGCGGCGAAAGGCCGAGTCCTGGCGGTTGTTGCGCACGGTGGCAACCACGTCGTAGCCCAGGGCGGCCTGTTCGACCAAACGCGGGATTTCTTCCGGCGGGTTTTGCAGGTCGGCGTCCAGGGTGATCACCACGTCGCCCCGGCAATGCTCGAAGCCGGCCATGATTGCGGCGTGCTGGCCGTAGTTGCGGTTGAGGATCACCGCCACCACGTTGCTGCCTTCGAGGGCGGCGGCGTCTTCCAGCAATTGCGCGGAGTTGTCGCGGCTGCCGTCGTCCACCAGGATGATTTCGTATTCGTAAGCCAGTTGTTTGCAGGCGGCCATGGTGCGGCGCAGCAGTTCAGGCAGGCTTTCTTGTTCGTTGTAGACCGGGATAACGATCGACACGCAATGAATTGGATAGGGTTTCAAAGATTCATTACCTCGGGGGTTAGAGCAACTTGGAGCGTAAAGACAGCAGTTATCGTCAGCCTCGGATGCCGGGCATCCGATCAAAAATAGCGTTGATTTGTGGCATTCATTCGACAGTCCTGACAGGTCACAGTGGGTCTTCCATGGCTTTCGTGAGTAAAGACCAAAATGCTCAAAGGTAAAGCGGAATCAACGAGTTAACCTGCAAAGTACGGTTCGTTCTCAAGTCGTTCCGCCAAGATTAAGCGCAAAAATGTTCAACGAATATGAAACGCAGATGAAAAAGTCGTTTTTTTGGCAGGTAGACAGCTAGGGTTCAGGTAAACAGCAGAAGTACGGACAACGCCGTGCCGATGAGGGGAGAAGGGCCGGTAGGCTTTTTCCGCGCGCGGGCTGGTTCCTGAAGAATCTTCTCTGCAATGCCGCGCAAGTGCCGGTAAAGTAAGCCATCTCTTGCCAGGGCAGTCGGATGAATAGCGTGCAGCGTTTACGGCCAATGTTGATGGTGTTGTTGATGACGGTGGCCTGGGCCACGAGTGTGCGGGCCGATGACGGCGTGGCACTGACGTCCATCGACCAGGTGCCCGATGGCGTAGAAGTGCGGGGTAAACAGGTCGGCGCCTTCGTCTGGAGCGACAAACAGGGCAAGAACCTGTTGGTACTCGCAGAGCAAGTCAGCGAACGCGACGACGACGGTGCGCAGTCGGCCTTTGTCTACGCCGCCCAGTACCTGCTCGACGGTGACCGGCCCAAGCGCCTGTGGATGCTCTACGACGACGTGCAGCATTGCGAGTTCGATGCCGGCGCGCACTTCAACAGCGACGCCACCCGGGTCACCGACCTGCTGGGCGATGGCATCAGCCAGGTCACCGTGGGGTATAGCCGCACCTGCACCAGTGACGTCAGTCCCAATGATTTCAAGCTGATCATGCACATCGGCAAGTCGCAGAAGTACCGCCTGCGCGGCATCGACCGCTATGGCGCCAGCTGGTGGGATGAAGACGCCGGCGCCCTGCAGGGCATGCCGTTGCCCAAGGATTGCAGCATCGCCGCCCAACAGGCGCTGGTCAGCCAGTACAAGGAGCAGGGTACCGAGCTGCCGCTTCCTGGCTGTTACGGCGACGAAGAAGATTTTGCCAAGGCGCCCAAACCGTACCTGGAGTTCATGCGCCAGCACTGGTTTGCCTTGATGCAGAAGCAGGACACCGACTGGAGCCAGCAGCAGACGCCAGCCCCGGCGGAAGACGATCAGGAATAGCCCCGGGGATTGACCTGCGCTAGACTCGGCGCTCGCCAATTCACTAAATATGTCGATTAAACAGATGGTTAGTCGACATATTTAATCCAAAGGCTGATCTACCTTGACTGAGTCTACCCGCAACCCGCTGACCCTCTATCTCACCCGCCTGGCGCCCTCCAGCCAGCTGACCATGCGCTACGTGCTGCAGGACGCTGCCGACCGCCTGGGCTTTGAAGACATCAACCTCGAAGACATCGACTGGCACCTGCTGCAGCCCGAACACGTCATGGCCCTGGTGGCGGTGCTGCGGGAAGACGGGTATGCGCCGAACACCTCATCGCTGTACGTCAACGCCGTGCGCGGGGTGATGAACGAAGCCTGGCGCATGAGCCTGATCAGCCAGGACCACCTGCTGAAGATGCGTTCGGTCAAGGCCATGGCCGGCACCCGCCTGAGCCAGGGGCGCAACCTGCGGCGTACGCTGATTCGTGAGTTGATGGAAGTCTGCGCCGCCGATCCGCGCCCGCAGGGCCTGCGGGATGCGGCGGTGATCGGGATCCTGTATGGCTCGGGCATGCGCAAGTCGGAATCGGTGAACATCGAGCTGGGCCAGGTCAACTTTGACGAGCGCAGCCTGCAGGTTACCGGCAAGGGCAACAAGCAATTGATCAAGTACGCACCGGCCTGGGCCTTTGCCAAGCTGGAGGCGTGGCTGGCGTTTCGCCGCAGCCAGTTGAAACCGGGTGAGCAGGACGATGGTTTCCTGTTCAACCGGATTCGCCGGGGCAGCCATATCACCCGCGAGCGCATCACCAAACACGCGATTTACTACATCGCCCGCCAGCGTGGGGAACAGGTCGGCGTGAAAATCATGCCCCATGATTTCCGCCGTTCGTTTATCACGCGGGTCATTGAAGAGTACGACCTGTCGATCGCCCAGAAGCTGGCGCACCACACCAATATCCAGACCACCGCCACCTACGATGTGCGCGACGACAATGAGCGGCGCAGGGCCGTGGATCGGTTTGACCTGTAGGGCCGCCCGTAACCTGGCCCGCCAACTGCCTTGAACTCTGCCCGGCAGCCGCGCTCGCAATAGTAGGGCGCGGGTTTTGCCGCGTGCCGTGTTTATTCAGTCGAAGGAGCAGACCATGGATACCTACAACATCAACAAGACCGGCACCGGTTGGGCGTTGACCAAGCAGGGCTCGGCACGGCCGTCGAAAACGGCAGAGACCAAGGAGGCGATCGTTGAGTTGGCGAAAGAGTTTCTCAGCGACAAGACGGCGTCGCTGAGGATTCACAGCATGGATGGGCGGATTCAGGAGGAAAGAACCTATCCGCGCAAGGCTGACCCGACACGATCTCCGGGCTGACCGAGTCCCAAATGTGGGAGCGGGCTTGCTCGCGAAGACGTTGGATCAGTCACAGATGCATTGCCTGACACTCCGCCTTCGCGAGCAAGCCCGCTCCCACACTGGATTTGCATTCGACCCTAGAGAATCGGCTTGCCGCCCGTCACCGCATACCGCGAGCCCGAGATGTAACTCGCCTCATCCGACGCCAGCAACACATAGATCGGCGCCACTTCAGCCGGCTGGCCGGGGCGGCCCAGCGGTGTCTCGCTGCCGAAGCTGTTCACGTCTTCGTCCGGCATCGTCGAGACAATCAACGGCGTCCAGATCGGCCCCGGCGCCACGCTGTTCACGCGGATGCCCTTGCTGCCCAGCAGTTGCGCCAGGCCACCGGTAAAGTTCGCAATCGCGCCCTTGGTGGCGGCGTATGCCAGCAACGTTGGCTTGGGCATATCGGAATTCACCGAGCTGGTATTGATGATCGACCCGCCGGCCTTCATATGCGGCAGCGCCGCCTTGCAGATGCGAAACATCGCGGTGATGTTGATATCGAAGGTCTTGACCCATTCCTCGTCGGGTATTTCTTCGAGGGTCTCGTGAGTCATCTGGAATGCGGCGTTATTGACCAGCACGTCGATCCGCCCGAACTGCTCGACGGTCTGGTCGACAATCGCCTGGCAGTTGGCTTTTTGCGCGAGGTCGCCGGGCAGCAACAGGCATTGGCGGCCGGCTTCTTCCACCCAGCGTGCGGTTTCCTTCGCGTCCTCGTGTTCGTCCAGGTAGGCGATAGCCACATCGGCACCTTCGCGGGCAAAGGCAATCGCCACGGCGCGGCCGATACCGCTGTCGGCGCCGGTGATCAGGGCGATCTTGTTGGCCAGGCGGCCGGAGCCGGTGTAGCTCTTCTCGCCGCAGTCGGGATAGGGGTCCATCTTCTTCTGCGAACCGGGAACGGATTGGGCCTGGCTGGCGAAAGGTGGGCGTGGGTAGTCAGTCATCTCAATCTCCATAGATCACAACGGGTTCTATGGATTAGTGATTTTCAGCTGCCGGATAGTTGTAATCGATGCCGGCCGAGCCCGACGAATGGTTTGCGCTCAACCGTGCTGGCAGGCATCGCCCAGGCGCATGTAGTCCAGTTCATGACGCACCCCGTGGCTGTCGATGTAGACCATGTGACCCTTGACCGGCCCGCACTCGGTGGAGGATTCGGTACTGACGCGCACCACCTTGGCGATGTCCAGGTCCTGGGAATAGTCGTACGCCTCGCTGGCGGGGGCGTTGGCACTCACAGTGGGTGCCGGGGTTTCGCCCTGGGCGAAGGCAAGTGTGCTGAACAGGCCCAGCACGGCGATAAGCAGATAACGCATGAGAACCTCCGACACCACGAAGGTGGTGGCTTGACTGTGGGGTTCATTCTACAAAGCGCGTGGCGCGGGGATGAACGCTTGCGGGCCAATAGAAGACATCAGCCAAATCGATGCAGCAAGCCTCTTATAACCGGTTATAAACTCATAGCATCTTCGCCTAAACGCAGCCCTATAAATATCCGTCTGCCGTTGCTCATCCCTGTAGACACATACAACAGGGAGTTCCTCGATGTTTTTATTCAAACAACAACTACCAAGGCTGACGCTGGCGGCGGCGCTGGCGATGGGCGTGTGCACGACATCGGTGATGGCCCAGGAAGCGGCCGGCCAGGTGTTCACCTTCGATATCGCTGGCGGCCCGCTTGATACGGTGCTGCTGGATATCTCCCGGCAGACCGGGGTGATGATTTCGTTCAATCAACAGTGGGTGCAGGGCAAGCGCAGTGCCGCCATCCGCGGCGATTTGGGTAGCCTGCAAGCGGTGGACAAGGCGTTGCAGGGCAGCGGCCTGCAAGTGAGCGACAGCGAACAGGGGCTGACGGTGCATCCAGCACCCGTGACGTCCACCAGCGTCGCACCGGCCGAGGGCAAAAGTACTGATTACCGCCTGGAAAAAGTCACGGTGACCGGCTCGGCGATTCGCCGGGTGGACGCGGAAACGGCAGTGCCGGTGACCATCCTGCGGGTCGAGCAATTGCGCGAGCAGGGTGTGAGCACCACCGAGGAGTTGATCAACCGCATTTCGGCCAACCAGTCTGCCGTTGGCTCCGGGCGTTCGGTGGGTTCCAGCAGCGGCGGTGCGGCGTATGCCGACTTGCGCGGGATTGGCGCGAACAAAACCCTGGTGCTGCTCAATGGCCGGCGCCTGAGCAACAACGCCGTCAACACCACCAACGGTTCCGGGGTGGACTTGAACACCATCCCGTTCGCCGCCATCGACCGCGTGGAAGTCCTGCGCGATGGCGCCTCGGCGCTGTACGGCACCGATGCGATTGGCGGGGTGATCAACTTCATTACCAAGACCAGCCTCACCGGTGGGCAACTTTCCACCAACTACGATTCGCCCACACGCTCCGGCGGCGGCGACAGCCATAACTTCAGTGGCAGCTACGGTTTCGGCGACCTTGAAGAGGACCGCTTCAACGTGTTCGGCGTGGTCAGCTACGACAAGCAGACGCGCCTGGCGGCCAAGGACCGTGACTTCACCTACAACTACCAGCCCGGTCGCGGCCTGGATTTCACCTCCGGCACCGCCGCGCCGGCCAACTGGAGCCAGGGCAGCAACGCGACCAACCCGCTGGCCGGCTCCGGTTGCAATTCCCCCGGGCTGCTGTCACGCAATGGCATCTGCCGCCAAAGCCTGTGGAGTTACCTGGACCTGGTGCCGGAAACCGAAAAAACCTCGGCCTTTGCCAAAGCCACCGGCAAGCTGGCCGATGACCATACCGTCAGCCTCGAATACTTCTGGGCGCGCAACGAAAACCGTACGCAGATTGGCCCAGGCACCCTGATGGGCGCCCAGGTCAATCCGGGTACGCCTTTCTATCCGGGCAACGGTATCACCCCGGGCCCCACGGGTTTCGCCCTGGACCCGACACAACCGGTAGACGTGAACTGGCGTGAAACCGATGCCGGCGCGCGCAAGCACGAAGATGACAACACGAGCCAGCGGCTGCTGCTGAGTTTCGAAGGTAATGTAGCGAACTGGGACTACAACGTCGGCGCGTCCTACAACCAGAACAAAGTGGTGCAAACCATTCTTGACGGCTATGTAAACGACCAGACCATCAGCCAGGGGATTGCCAACGGTGTGATCAACCCGTTCGGGCCCCAGAGTGAAGCGGGCAGGGCGTTGCTCGCCTCCAGCCGCGTGGATGGCGATTACGCCACTGCCGTGGGCCGAGTGAAGAGTATCGACGGGCGCGTAAGCCGTGAAATCGGCGACTGGTTCGGTGCGGGGCCGACGGGCCTGGCGCTGGGCGGTGAATATCGCAAGGAGGATTTCCACCAGGATTTCGCCCAGTTTGCCGAGACCGTGCAGAGTCTGGGCGTAGACCCCAATGGCGCGGTGCGCGGCAATCGCAGCGTGTCGGCCGAGTACGCCGAGGTCAACGTGCCGGTGCTCGAAAGCCTGGAACTGTCTGCCGCCGTGCGTCATGACAAATACAGCGACTTTGGCAGCACCACCAACCCGAAATACTCGTTCCGCTTCCAGCCGTTCAAGGAACTGGTGGTGCGCGGTGCCTACAGTGAAGGCTTCCGTGCGCCGTCGCTGTACGAGTTGTACAACCCGACCTACACCAGCTACACCGTGGCCAACTACAACGACCCGCGCCTGTGCCCGGGCGGCACCCCGGCCAATGGCGGGATCGGCAACCGCGACTGCGCCCAGCAGTTCCGCCGGCAAAGCGGGGGCAACGGCAGCTTGAGCCCGGAAACCGCACGTAACGTGACCTTTGGTTTCGTGTTCCAACCGATCGAGCGCCTCAGTGCCGGCCTGGATTTCTGGTGGATCACCATCGCCAACCAGATTGCCGAATTTCCTGAGTCGTCGGTATTCGATGACCCGGATGCCTACGGCGACCGCCTGATTCGCAAGGCGGATGGCTCCATCGATCACATCGTTACCGGCCTTGCCAACCTGGGTAAGACCAAGACCAACGGCGTGGATGTGAGTTTCGACTACCGCTTCCCGAGCACCGCCATCGGTGACTTCGGCATCGGCCTGCAAGGCACCTACGTCAACGAATACAAATACCAGCAGGAGCTCAAGGGCGACTACATCGACAAACTCGGTGATTTTCGTGGCGGCGAGTTCTCCACCGCGGGCGCCGTTGCACGCTGGCGCCATAGCCTGACCGGCACCTGGGCCCGCGGACCGCTGGGCGTCAGCCTGACCAACCGCTACACCAGTGGCTATCACGACTCGGACCCCGACACCCACGACTCCGTAGGCTCCTACAACGTCTGGGACCTGGCGGGTACCTACAACTGGAGCAAGTCCCTGGCCGTCACGCTGGGCGCGAAAAACCTGTTTGACCGCGCGCCGCCGTTCAGCAACCAGACCTATGCGTTCCAGAGCGGGTACGACCCGAAATACGCCGACCCGTTTGGCCGCATCCTCTATACCCGGGTCAGCTATAACTTCTGATTGTTCATCAGCGTCAGACACTGCGCTATAAAACCGACGGATCCGCTGCGCCTCGCAGGTGCAGCGGGTTTTCGCCTGTCCATAACCTTATTCCAAAACGGTATTTCCAGGCTTTTCATAAGACTCCTTATGATCACGTCATAACTCGTTATGACAAGTGGTCCTGATGAACGAATCAACCGTCGCCTTATCCCCTCTGTCCAGCGTTCCGCTGCATGCCCAACTGCGGGACCTGCTGCGCAGCCGCATCCTTGATGGTGAGTACGCACCGAACACCCAGATGCCTTCCGAGAGCGAACTGGGCACGCGCTTCAAAGTCAGCCGCATCACCGTGCGCCAGGCCCTGGGTGATCTGCAAAAGGAAGGCCTGATCTACAAGATCCACGGCAAAGGCACCTTTGTTTCCAAACCCAAGGCTTATCAGAACGTCAGCACCCTGCAGGGGTTGGGCGAGTCCATGACCGAGCGCGGCTATGAAGTGATCAACCGCCTGCGCAGCTACCGCTTCGTGCCCGCCGACAAGCTGGTGGCCGAGCGCCTGGGCGTGGAGGAGGGCAGCACTGTCGCGCAGATCAAGCGGGTACGGCTGATCAACCGCGAACCGGTGTCGCTGGAAATCACCTACCTCAGCCAGGCCCTGGGCGAACGCCTGGAAAACGCCGACCTGGTGACCCGCGACATCTTCCTGATCCTGGAGAACGACTGCGGCTTGCAACTGGGTCACGCCGACGTGGCAATAGACGCGGTACTCGCCGACAGCGAGCTGACCCAGGCGCTGAACGTCGAGGCCGGCTCGCCGATCATGCGCATCGAACGCCTGACCCACACCGCAGACGGTCAGCCCGTGGACTTCGAACACCTGTATTACCGTGGCGACGCGTTTCAGTATCGCCTGCGCATCGACCGTCAGCGAGGTAGCCGCCCGTGAGCCGCCAAACCCTGGAACTGGAATACGACATCGTGGTGATCGGCGGCGGTACAGCCGGCCCCATGGCGGCGATCAAGGCCAAGGAGGCCAACCGCGATCTGCGCGTATTGCTGATCGACAAGGCCAACGTCAAGCGCAGCGGTGCCATCAGCATGGGCATGGACGGCCTCAACAACGCGATCATTCCCGGCCACTCCACGCCGGAGCAGTACACCAAGGAAATCACGATTGCCAACGACGGCATCGTCAATCAGGCGGCGGTGTACGCCTACGCGACCCACAGTTTTGAAACCATCGAGCAGTTGGACCGCTGGGGCGTGAAGTTCGAGAAGGACGAAACCGGCGATTACGCGGTGAAAAAAGTCCATCACATGGGCGCCTACGTGTTGCCGATGCCTGAAGGGCACGACATCAAGAAGGTGCTGTATCGCCAGCTCAAGCGCGCCCGGGTCAGTATCACCAACCGCCTGGTGTGCACCCGCTTGCTGACCGACAGCGAAGGCGCGGTGAATGGCGTGATGGGTTTTGACTGCCGCACTGCGGACTTCCAGGTGATCAAGGCCAAGGCGGTGATCCTCTGCTGCGGCGCGGCCGGCCGCCTGGGCTTGCCGTCCTCGGGCTACCTGATGGGCACCTATGAAAACCCGACCAATGCC
This sequence comes from Pseudomonas sp. W2I6, assembly GCF_030815935.1. Lineage (NCBI taxonomy): Bacteria > Pseudomonadati > Pseudomonadota > Gammaproteobacteria > Pseudomonadales > Pseudomonadaceae > Pseudomonas > Pseudomonas sp. W2I6. The sequence continues at coordinate 2,416,903 of NZ_JAUSXJ010000001.1, forward strand.
GGCGACGGCTACGCCATGGCCTACCACGCCGGAGCCGAACTGGCGAACCTGGAGTGCTTCCAGATCAACCCGCTGATCAAGGATTACAACGGCCCGGCGTGCGCCTATGTCACCGGCCCCTTGGGCGGCTACACCGCCAACAACAAGGGTGAACGCTTCATCGAGTGCGACTACTGGAGCGGGCAGATGATGTGGGAGTTCCACCAGGAACTGGAAAGCGGCAACGGCCCGGTGTTCCTCAAGCTCGATCACCTGGCGGAGGAAACCATCCAGAACATCGAGCAGATCCTGCACAGCAACGAGCGCCCCAGCCGTGGCCAGTTCCACGCCAACCGGGGCACCGACTACCGCAGCCAGATGGTCGAGATGCATATCTCCGAGATCGGCTTTTGCAGCGGGCATTCGGCGTCGGGCGTGTGGGTCAACGAGCGCGCGGAAACCTCGGTCAAGGGCCTGTATTCAGCGGGCGACATGGCGGCGGTGCCACATAACTACATGCTCGGCGCGTTCACCTATGGCTGGTTTGCGGGCACCAACGCGGCAAGCTTTGTGGCCGGGCGCGAATTCAGCGCGGTGGATGCCCGGCAAGTGGCCGCCGAGCAGGCTCGGGTCTATGCGCCACTGGACCGCGAAACCGGTCTGCCGCCGGCCCAGGTCGAGTACAAGCTGCGGCGCTTCGTCAACGATTACCTGCAGCCGCCCAAGGTCACCCGCAAGATGGAAATCGGCTTGCAACGCTTCGCCGATATCGAGCGCGACCTGGACCAGATGAAGGCGCACAACCCCCATGAATTGATGCGCGCCATGGAAACCAGCGTGATCCGTGACTGCGCCGAAATGGCTGCCCGCGCCTCGCTGTACCGCGCCGAAAGCCGCTGGGGCCTGTACCACTACCGGGTCGATCACCCGCAACGCAACGACGCCGACTGGTTCTGCCATTGCCACCTGAAAAAGGGCGACGACGGGCAGATGGTCAGCTTCAAGAAACCCGTCGAGCCCTATGTGATCCCGCTGGATGCCGAAGAGATGCAGGCTTACGACCGCCTGCGCGTAGGGGCTGATGCCGCCTGAATGTGCCCCCAAGCTCGCTCACCACAGGACACCGTGAAATGGCCTATCAGCCCCAGGAAATATTCTTCCGCTCCAACGCCCCGGTAACGGTGGACGAGGACAAGTGCATCGCCGAAAAAGGCTGCACGGTCTGCGTCGACGTGTGCCCGATGGACCTGTTGGCGATCAACCCGGCAACGCAGAAGGCGTACATGGCGTTCGATGAATGCTGGTACTGCATGCCCTGTGAAAAAGATTGCCCCACCGGCGCAGTCAAGGTCGAGATTCCGTACCTGTTGCGCTGAGACCTGCCGCAAACGCCATCCGCCAACCCCGGACGCAGCCCTAGCCACACCCCCTCGTTTCCCACCGCGCCAGACCGTGGCGGAGACGATTCCTTCAACCATGATTCGAGGGGAACTACCCAATGTTATTGCGCGCAACCCTGGCCGGCCTGGTGCTGGCTTCCTTGAGCCTGTCGGCCCAGGCACAAACGATCCGGGTGGCCATCGGCACCCAGGACACCACCATCAACTGTGCCGCGGGCGGCTTGCTGATCCGCGAGCTGGGGCTGCTGGACAAATACCTGCCGCACGACGGCAAGTACAAGGACGCTACCTACGACGTGCAGTGGAAAAACTTCACCAGTGGCGCGCCGCTGACCAATGAAATGGTCGCCGGCAAACTGGACTTTGGCGCAATGGCCGACTTCCCCGGTGCCTTCAACGGCGTAGCGTTCGAGGCGGCGGGCAAGCACAGCCTGTTTATCAGCGTGTTGTCGGGCAACATCAAGGGCAGTGGCAACGGCATTGTGGTGCCGGTCGCTTCCAGCGCCCAGTCCCTGGCCGACCTCAAAGGCAAGACGATTTCCGTGCCGTTCGCCTCCACGGCCCATGGCATGTTGCTGCGTGCTGTTGCGGCCCAGGGCTGGGACCCGCTCAAGGACGTCAACATCATTGCCCAGGCGCCCGAAGTGGCAGGCTCGGCGTTGCAGGCCAACAAGATCGACGCCCATGCCGACTTTGTGCCGTTCGGCGAACTGTTCCCCAACCGTGGTTTCGCCCGCAAGATCTACGACGGCTCGCAATCCAACACCCCGACGTTCCACGGCGCGCTGGTGGACGAAAGTTATGCCAAACAGTACCCGGAAGTGGTCGTCGCCTACCTGCGCGCGAGTATCGAGGCCAATCAGTTGCTGGCCGCAGAGCCGGAGAAGTACAGCGAGCTGATCGAAAAAGTCACCGGCGTCGAAGCCGAGGTCAACTACCTGTTCCATGGCCCGCTGGGCGTGCAGACCCGTGACTTGAGCTGGAAACCCGAATACCGCCAGGCCGTGGGCACCGCGATCGACACCCTCAAGCTGCTGAAAAAGGCCGACCGTGGCCTGGACCTCAATACCTTTATCGATGACCAGTACATCCGTGCCGCGTTCAAGGCCTCGGGCCTGGACTATGCGGCGCAATTGGGCAACTACGCCCAGGCGCCGCTGAAGGCCAACGACGCCCTGAGCGGCGCGCCGATCACCGACTGGAAACACGTCGCGCAAATCTGGGTCAAGGGTGAGCCCAAGGTGCGCGATTACGCGTCGGCCGAGGCGGCGTTCACCGCGCTGGACAGCCTGAACAAACAAGGCAAGGCGGTGCGCGCCGTGTATGCCCAGGCCGAAGACAGCGGCATCAAGCTGCTGGCGAGCCAGGCCTGGTTTGCCACCAACCAGCACGGCCAACTCAGTGCATTCCTGCTCAAGGGCCAGGCGCAGCAATTTGCCCAGGCCCAGGGCGGCAAGGTGTTCAATTTCACCGACGCCGGCGCGCAGGCCGTTGCCGGTCGCTGAGGGAGCGTGTTCATGACAAGCACCCCATGGCGCTGGCTGCCCAAGGCCGCTTCCTTGCTGTTGTGCCTGCTGTTCTGGCAGTTGGCGGCCAGCCAGCACTGGAACCTGTGGCTGGTGACGTTTGCCAATGTGCCCACGCCGGGCTCCGTGGTGCAGGCTGCCCTGGGGCTGGCGGACTCGGGCAAGCTTGTGCGGCACTTGAGCGCAAGCCTGACCCCCCCCCCCCCCCCCCCCCCCCCCCCCCCCCCCCCCCCCCCCCCCCCACACCCCCCTCCCCCCCCCCCCCTCCCCCCCCCCCCCCCCCCCCCCCCCCCCCCCCCCCCCCCTCCCCCCCCCCCCCCACCCTCCCCCCCCCCCCCCCCCCCCCCCCCCCCCCTCCCCCCCCCCCCCCCCCCCCCCCCCCCCCCCCCCCCCCCCCCCCCCCCCCCCCCCCCCCCCCACACCCCCCCCCCCCCCCCCCCCCCCCCCCCCCCCCCCCCCCCCCCCACCCCCCCCCCCCCCCCACCCCCCTCCCCCCCCCCCCCCCCCCCCCCCTCCCCCCCCCCCCCCCCCCCCCCCCCCCCCCCCCCCCCCCCCCCCCCCCCCCCCCCCCCACCCCCCCCCCCCCCCCCCCCACCCCCCCCCCCCCCCCCCCCCCCCCCCCCCCCCCCCCCCCCCCCACCCCCCCCCCCCCCCCCCCCCCCCCCCCCCCCCCCCCCCCCCCCCCCCCCCCCCCCACCCCCCCCCCCCCCCCCCCCCCCCCCCCCCCCCCCCCCCCCCCCCCCCCCCCCCCCCCCCCCCCTCCCCCCCCCCCCCCCCCCCCCCCCCCCCCCCCCCCCCCCCCCCCCCCCCCCCCCCCCCCCCCCCCCCCCCCCCCCCCCCCCCCCCCCCCCCCCCCCCCCCCCCCCCCCCCCCCCCCCCCCCCCCCCCCCCCCCCCCCCCCCCACCCCCCCCCCCCCCCCCCCCCCCCCCCCCCCCCCCCCCCCCCCCCCCCCCCCCCCCCCCCCCCCCCCCCCCCCCCCCCACCCCCCCCCCCCCCACCCCCCCCCCCCCCCCCACCCCCCCCCCCCCACCCCCCCCCCCCCCCCCCCCCCCCCCCCCCCCCCCCCCCCCCCCCCCCCCCCCCCCCCCCCCCCCCCCCCCACCCCCCCCCCCCCCCCCCCCCCCCCCCCCCCCCCCCCCCCCCCCCCCCCCCCCCCCCCCCCCCCCCCCCCCCCCCCCCCCCCCCCCCCCCCCCCCCCCCCCCCCCCCCCCCCCCCCCCCCCCCCCCCCCCCCCCCCCCCCCCCCCCCCCCACCCGGGTGTTCGAAGGCTACCTGGCGGCCGCGCTGGTGGGGATCGGCCTGGGCATCGCGATTGGCCGCTGGACGTGGGCGGAAGACCTGCTGTTGCCGCCGCTGGAGGTGATCCGGCCGATCCCGGCGGTGGCCTGGATCCCGCTGGCGATCCTGATGTTCCCGTCGTCGGAGCTGTCGATGATCTTCATCACCTTCACCGGCGCGCTGTTTCCGGTGCTGCTCAATACGGTGCATGGCGTGGAAGGCGTCGATCCTCGGCTGATCGCCTCGGCGCGCAGCCTGGGGGCAGGGCGCCGGGCGATCCTGCTGGAGGTGATTTTGCCGGGCGCCGCGCCGAGCATCATCACCGGCCTGGCGATTGGCATGGGCACTTCGTGGTTCTGCCTGGTGACAGCGGAAATGATCTCCGGCCAGTACGGTATCGGCTATTACACCTGGGAGTCCTACACCATCCAGAACTATGCCGACATTGTCGTTGGCATGCTGTTGATCGGCGTGCTGGGCATGGGCAGCAGCCTTTTGGTCAAGCGTCTCGGCGCACTGTTCACTCCCTGGCATCGACCACGAGGTAAAGCCTGATGAGTCATCTTGAAGGCCGTGTCGACATACGCGGCTTGTCCATTGTATTGGGCGAACAGCAGCAGGCATTCGAGGCGGTGAAAGCCCTGGATTGCAGGATCGAGCCGGGGCAGTTCGTGTGCATCCTCGGCCCGTCCGGGTGTGGCAAGTCGACCTTGCTCGGCGCACTGGCCGGGCATCTCACGCCAAGCCAGGGCACGCTGGAAATGGATGGCCAGTCGGTTGCCGGGCCGTCCCAGCAACGGGGCATGGTGTTTCAGCAACACACGCTGTTCCCCTGGCGTTCGGTGCGCGAAAACGTTGCCTTCGGCCTGAAGATGCGCGGCGTAGGCAAGGCCGAGCGCCTGGCCGCCGCCGATGAGATCCTTCACCTGGTGGGCCTGGAAGGTTTTGCCGAGCGCTGGCCCAACCAGCTGTCGGGTGGCATGCAGCAGCGGGTGGAAATTGCCCGGGTGTTGATCAATCGTCCCGGCCTGCTGTTGATGGATGAGCCGTTCGGCGCGCTGGATGCCCTGACCCGCATGAAGATGCAGGCCTTGCTGCTGGACATCTGGACGCGCATCCGCACCACCGTGGTGTTTGTCACCCATGACATCGACGAAGCGCTGTTCCTGGCCGACCGCATCCTGGTGATGAGCCCGCGCCCCGGGCGCATCATCGAGGATTTCCAGCTGACTTTTCCAAGGCCGCGCAGCACCGAACTGATGACCTCGCCGGAATTTACCCACCTCAAGCGCCATTGCCTGGAACTGCTGCACCACGAAGATGGTCGCCAGTTACCACGGCTGAACCCGCTCGGGCTACCCAACGATCACCCAAGACCGCGATTTGCCATATGACCTATGAAACCGAAAACCCCGACATCCAAGCCCTGCGCCCCCGGCTGCAAGCGCCGGATGCCGGCATGCGCCGGATCGCCCTGATTGACCTGGCTGACCTGGAAGACCCCGACGGCCTGGTGTGGTTGGTGGACAGCCTGCGCCACGACCCGGCCACCGACGTGCGCGCCCAGGCTGCCAGCCTGCTGGAGGCGTGGGAAGAAGACGCAGTGGTCGAGGCGCTGTGCCAGGCGCTGACCGACACTGAAGCGTCGGTACGTGATGCCGCCGCCCAGAGCTTGAGCGTACTCAAGACGACGCAGGCGGGCCGGCTGTTATTGCCATGGGCCACCCACGCCGACGTCAGCGTGCGCACGGCAATCTTCCGTGCCCTGCGCGAGTTGCGCCTTGAAGCGGCGGCGCCGTCGGCAATGCTGGCGCTGAACGATACCGATGCGGGGGTGCGCCGCGAAGCGGTCGGTGTACTCGGCTGGCTCAAGCACCTGCCGGCATTGGAGGCCCTGGCGAGGTTGGCCAGCAGCGATCCGGACACCGAGGTCCGGCGTGCCGCCACCGGCGCCCTCGGCCTGGCCAGTGATGAGCGGGTACTGCCGGCGCTGTATGAAGCGTTGCAGGACGCCACCTGGCAAGTACGGGAAGAGGCCGCGACCACCTTGGGCAAAGTCGGTAGCACCCGCGCGGGAGACGCCTTGATCACGGCGCTGGCCGATGACTACTGGCAAGTCCGCCTGCGCGCCACCCGCAGCCTTGGGCGCCTGCGGTATGCACCGGCGTTGCCGGCGCTGCTCCTGACGTTGGGCCACAGCATCAGCAACCTGCGCAAGGAAGCCGCCCTGGCGCTGGGCGAGTTGGGCGACCGACAGGCCCTTGGCCCGCTGCGTGACGCGGCCGACGATGGCGACCCGGAAGTACGCAAGGCGGTGCGCATTGCCCTGGCACAACTGCAATGAACAGTGCACCGAACGGCATTGGCCGCGATGATGATGGGCGCTTGAGGCTGGAATGGCGCGACGGCGTGCAATGGATCGACCACGCTCGCCTGCGCCGTGAATGCCCGTGCTCGCAGTGCCGGGCCTTTCGGTTGAGAGGCACGCCGCCGCTGGTGTCGGACCGTGTCCGGGTGCTGGAGGTCCATCCCCAGGGGTATGGCGTGCAGTTGATTTTCAGCGATGGGCACCAGCGGGGGATTTACCCGTGGGCTTATTTGGCACAGATGGAGCCCCAGGCCGGGGCTCCGTCGGACTAAAACAACGCGGCGGTATAACTTCCCGTCACACGGTCCGGATCAGACAAGCCCGGTGAGGTAGTACACGCCAATCACGAAAAACGCCGCCAGTACCTTGAAGATCGTCATGCCGAAAATGTCTTTATAGGCCTGGCGGTGAGTCAGGCCGGTGACCGCCAGCAAGGTGATGACCGCGCCGTTGTGGGGCAGGGTGTCCATGCCCCCTGCAGCCATGGCGGCCACACGGTGCATGACTTCCAGCGGGATATGCGCGGCGTTGGCGGAGGCGATGAAGGTGTCCGACATCGCCGCCAGGGCAATGCTCATGCCACCCGATGACGACCCGGTAATACCCGCCAGCAAGTTAATGGTGATGGCCTGGTTGATCAGCGGATTGGGGATCACCTTGAGCGCTTCAACCACTGCAACGAAGCCAGGCAACGCCGCAATCACTGCGCCAAACCCATATTCCGAGGCGGTATTGAGCGTAGCGAGCATGGCCCCGCCAACGGCGGTGCGGCTGCCTTCGGCGAGTTTGCTGACGAGGGTGCGCCAGGCGAATGCAAAGACCGTGACGATGCCTACCAGCAAGGCCGCCTGGACCGACCAGATGGCGATCATCTTCGATACCTGGGTCTGGATCGGTGCCTTCAGTCCGGGCAGGTCAATTTCATAAATGCTGCCGTACCACTGTGGAATCCAGTGGGTGAAGGCCAGGTTCATTACGCCTACCAACAGCAACGGCAGCAACGCCACTAACGGGTGGGGCAGGGCGATGTCCTGGGGCGTTTCGGGCTCATTGCGCAGGTCGGTGCCATAACCCTCGCCCGCGCGCCGGGCTTTGCGTCGCTGGCGCTCCAGGTACAGCATGCCGCCGATCAGTACGAACAACGAACCCAGGACTCCCAGCCAGGGCGCCGCCCAGGACGTGGTACCGAAAAACGTGGTGGGAATGATGTTCTGGATCTGCGGCGAACCAGGCAACGCATCCATGGTGAAGGTGAAGGCACCCAGGGCGATCGTTGCGGGCATCAGGCGCTTGGGAATGTTGCTTTGGCGGAACATTTCCGCGGCAAACGGATACACCGCAAACACCACCACGAACAGCGAAACACCGCCGTAAGTGAGCAGCGCACAGACCAGCACAATCACCAGCATGGCCTGGCTGCTGCCGAGCACCTGGATCACGGCTTTGACAATGGAGCGGGAAAAGCCGGACAACTCAATCAACTTGCCAAACACGGCGCCGAGCAAAAACACCGGAAAGTACAGTTTGATAAAGCCGACCATCTTGTCCATGAAAATATCAGTGAACGCCGGCGCAACGGCGCCGGGGTCAGTCAGTAGAACGGCAGCGAGTGCGGCGAGAGGCGCGAAGATAATGACGCTGTATCCCCGATATGCAGCGAGCATTAACGCGAACAACGCCAGCAAGGCGATGATGACACTCATGGGATGTCCTTCGAGGCTGGGCCTTTGGCGCAGAGGGCCAGTGTTGGGCTGCGCGATGGCTATGATTTTTGTTGTTGTCGGGCCGAGCACGTGGCGCGACCCGTTGTAGCCAAGCTGTTTTTATTCTGCGATACCGGCGTAAGGGACGTGCTTGTGGCCGTAGCGACGCACGCGGATGTTGGCCTGTTCGCCATGCCCGGAGAACCCTTCGAGGGCACACAGGCGTGAGCAGTATTCGCCGATGAGGGAGGAGGCTTCGTCGGTCATCACTTTCTGGTAGGTGCAGGTCTTGATGAACTTGCCGACCCATAGCCCACCGGTGTAACGCGCGGCTTTTTTGGTGGGCAGGGTGTGGTTGGTACCAATCACCTTGTCGCCGTAGGAGACGTTGGTGCGAGGGCCGAGGAAGAGGGCGCCGTAGTTGCGCATGTTGTCCAGGAAGAAGTCCGGGTCACGGGTCATGACTTGTACGTGTTCGAACGCCAGGTCATTGGCAATGGCGAGCATCTCCTGTTCGTCTTCAGCGACGATCACTTCGCCGAAGCTTTCCCAGGCCTGGCGCGCAATCCCGGCGGTCGGCAGGATCGTCAGCAAACGCTCGATTTCAGCCATCGTCTCGCGGGCGAGTTTTTCCGACGTGGTGAGCAGGATCGCCGGGGAATCCGGGCCGTGTTCGGCTTGACCGAGCAGGTCCGTGGCGCAGATTTCACCGTCCACGGTTTCATCGGCGATTACCAGGGTCTCGGTCGGACCGGCGAACAGGTCGATACCGACGCGGCCGAACAATTGACGCTTGGCTTCCGCCACAAACGCGTTGCCCGGCCCCACCAGCATGTCCACCGCAGCAATCGACTGGGTGCCCAGGGCCATGGCGCCGATAGCCTGGATGCCGCCCAGGCAGTAGATCTCGTCGGCACCCGCCATGTGCTGTGCGGCGACAATCGCCGGTGCCGGCTTGCCATGGAACGGCGGGGCGCAAGTGATGATGCGTGGAACCCCGGCGACCTTGGCGGTGATCACCGACATGTGCGCGGAGGCCAACAACGGATACTTGCCACCGGGTACATAGCAGCCCGCCGCGTTAACCGGAATGTGTTTGTGGCCGAGCACTACGCCCGGCAGGGTTTCGACTTCCAGGTCACGCATGCTGTTGCGCTGGTGCTGGGCGAAATTGCGCACCTGGGTCTGGGCGAATTCGATGTCGGTGATGTCGCGCTTGGTCAACTGCGCCATGCAGGCATCGATCTCGGCGCTGGAGAGCCGGTAGTCATCCCGGTCCAGATTGTCGAAGCGGATCGACAGCTCACGAATCGCGTCATCACCCCGTTCTTCGATGTCTGCCAGGGTCTTTTCGACGGTGTCACGCACCTCACGCGCTGCTGATTTGATGACGGACGCTTCTGCGCCTTTTTTGAGCCAAATTGCCATGGGATGAATTCCTAGCGTTGTTGTTTTAGATATTGCATACGTATGCAATTGAGCCGATGCTAAGCCATTCCCGGACGAGATGAAAAGGGGGAGGGCGAAAAAAGACCGAGAAATTTGCGCGAGACGGGCGAGCATGGGACGGGCGACACACCTTGCTTTAAATGGCAGGTATGATCGGCATTTGAAATGTGGATGCAGACTCAATGGCAGACTCCAACGACCCTTCCAGACACCCGATCACTGCCCATGATGTGGCCCGGTTGGCCGGTGTCTCGCAGTCTGCGGTCTCGCGAACGTTCACCAAAGGCGCCAGTGTTTCGCCGAAAACCCGGCAAAAGGTGGAGGCGGCGGCGGCAGCATTGGGCTACCGTCCGAACCAGTGGGCGCGTTCGTTGATCAAGCGGCGCTCCAACCTGATTGGCGTGGTCGCGCCAAGTATGGAAAACCCGTTTTATTCTGCAGTGCTGGAAGCCTTGTCGGCGGCGTTCGAAGAGCTTGGCTATCGAGTACTGTTGTTCTCCACGGCCAACCACGAAGACTCTGACCCGGTGCTGGAAGAGATACTGGGCTACCGCGTGGAGGCGCTGGTGCTGGTGTCGGCGAGCCTGTCTTCGCGGTTTGCCGAGGAGTGCAAGCAAACCGGGTTGCCAGTGGTGCTGGTCAACCGTCGAAATGACAGCACCAGTATCTCCAGCGTGACCAGCGACAACGCCCAGGGCAGCATGGAAATTGCGCAGTTCCTGGTGGCTGGCGGGCATCGCGAGCTGGCTTATATCGCCGGCAAGGAAAGCTCCTCGACCAGTCGTGACCGGGAAATCGCCTTTGTCGACGCACTGCAACGTCTGGGGCATCCGGTACCGCAACGCGCCGTGGGTGACTACACCTTTGAAGGCGCGATGGAGGCCGTACGCCGGCTGCTGTCGAGTGCCAGTCCGCCTGACGGGATTTTTTGTGCGAATGACATCATGGCCCTGGGCGCCATCAATGTCGCACGCGAGGAGTTCGGGCTCACACCGGGCAAAGAGATCTCGATTGTCGGGTTCGATGACATCGGCCTGGCCGCCTGGCCAGTGTTTTCGTTGACCACCTACGTTCAACCGGTGAGCGATATGGTGAGTCGTGCGGTTGGGATCATCTGCGCGCAATTGGAAAACCCCGATACGCCTGCCATTCAGGAAGTCGTAAGGGGGCGGTTGATCGTACGCAAAAGTGCGAAAGTCCCGGACAGCGGGGTAGAGCAGGGGCCCGACTGCCGGGTGTGGCAACCCCAGGAACAGGCGTGAGCCATTCGGTCGAAGGCTGGCGACGACCTACCCGGCGTCGCTATGACCCCGCGCGGGCCAGGTGCGGTGGCAATCGGTTGAGGGTCCACCACGCAGTCAGCATCGCCGCCACTGCGCTCAGGGCGATGCCGATCAACATCGGTGCCGGGGTGTGGTCGGCAAACACACCCACCACCGCCATGCACACGGCGGCGGTGATCATCTGGATCGCGCCCAGCAACGCTGATGCAGAACCGGCCACTGCGCCATGGTCTTCCAGGGACAATACCCCGGCCGCCGGCAACAGCAGCCCGAGAAAACCGAAGCCGATAAACAGCAGCGCCATCATCAACGGCAGGCTATTGACCCACAGCGTGGTGAGCGCCAGCAAGGCCATGACCGTTGCCACGCCCGCCACCGACCAGCGAATCAACGGCGCGAGGCCGAAGCGTGCACTCAAGCGCGCGGTCAACTGGCTCAGGGCAAAAAACGACGCCGCGTTGAGGGCAAAGCACAGGCTGAATTGCGTTGGCGTGAGCCCGTAGTACTCGATGTAAACGAATGGCGCGCTGCCGATGAACACGAAGAACGTCGCAAGGCCAAAGCCGCCCACTACCGACAACCCGGTAAACACCGGATCACGCAGCAACGCGCCGTAGCTGCCGAACGCATTGCCCAGGGTCTTGCCCAGGCGGCGTTCGGCGGGGTGGGTTTCCGGCAATTGCACGGCGGTCATGATCAGGCACAGCACTGCGGCCACACCCAGTACCCAAAACACTTCGCGCCAGCTCCACACGGCAATGATCACGCTGCCGGCCAGCGGTGCGAGAATCGGTGAAATGCTCACCACCAGCATCAGCAACGCCATCAGGCGCGCGGCTTCATGGCCGGTGTACAAGTCACGCACAATCGCCCGCGGAATCACCATCCCGGCGCAGGCGCCAAAGGCCTGCAACGCCCGGAAGCCGATCAGCACCTCGATGGAGGGGGCGAGGGCGCAACCAATGCTGGCCACGATGAAAATCGCCAGGCCGGCATAGATCGGCGGCTTGCGCCCGAACACATCGCTGATCGGGCCGTAGAACAGCTGGCACACACCGATGATCATGAAGAACACCGTCAGGCTCATCTGCACCGCGGCAGGCGAGGCATGCAGGCTGGCGCCGAGTGTCGGCAACGCCGGCAGGTAGCTGTCGATGGCAAACGGGCCGACGGCGGTGATCAACCCCAGCAGCAGGGCGAGGTGGGCGATACTTCGAGACATGGTGGTTCCGGGCGGCGGTAAAAAAGAGGGGCCAGCTTAGTGATCGCCCTCGGCGCATACAAGCCGGTGTTTACAGACTCGCTACATAGTCACCAACGGCAGGGTGTCGTGAATAGGCAATGGATACGGGAGATAGACGTAAGATATTGATTTAACTCAACTAAATATCCATTTAGTCGAGTTGGATATTTCGCGAATTTAAGGCTGGGCGAGGGCGGTCGTTCGGCGCTCACTAATGCGTTCAACCGCCAGCATATGGTCGGTGCCCCATTGGCAAAGCGGCCCCAATACCTGGGCCAGCGAGCGTCCGAAGGGAGTCAGGGAGTATTCGACCTTTGGCGGTATCTCCTTGTAGTCGATGCGCGCGATGATCTCATCGCGTTCCAGCTCCTTCAATTGCTGGATCAGCACCTTGTCCGTCACGCCGCCAACGGCGCGCCGCAGTTCGCCATAACGGTGAACTTCATGGGCCAGGTGATACAGGACCAACGGTTTCCATTTCCCGCCAATCACCGCCAGGGCGGCGTCGAGCCCGCAGTTAAAGGTGCTGTTTGACATGTTTTTGCCCTCAGGCTGGGTACTTACCAAAAGGTGCATACTATTCAAAACAATAGCGCAGATCTACGCTTGGGCCTCAACATTTGAGGGAAACACTCATGAACAGGCTCAACGGGAAAATCGCCATCGTCACCGGTGGCAACAGCGGGATCGGCTTGGCCAGCGCCATACGCTTTGCGGCCGAAGGTGCACAGGTCGTTATCGTGGGACGCCGCCAGGATGAACTGGACAAAGCCTTGGTCCTGATCGGGCATGACGCGATCGCGATCCAGGGCGACATTTCAAACCTTCGTGATCTTGAGCGGGTATTCGCGCAGATCAAGGCTGACAAAGGTCGTGTTGATGTGTTGTTCGCCAATGCGGGCCTTGGGGATCTGGAGCCCATCGGTGCGATCACGGAGGAATCGTTTGATCGCACCTTTGGCGTGAACGTGAAAGGCACGTTGTTCACCGTACAGAACGCGTTGCCATTGATGAGCGCCGGTGGCTCGATTGTGCTGACAGGTTCGACGACGGCCTCGATGGGCACCGCAGCGTTCAGCGTATACAGCGCGTCGAAAGGCGCACTGCGAAACTTCGCAAGAAGCTGGGCGCTGGATCTGCAAGGCACAGGTATTCGCGTGAACGTGCTATCACCTGGGCCGACAACGACACCGGGTTTGGACAGAGCGCTATCAGGTACCGGCCAGAAGGATGCGATTGTCGATTCGATGGTTACGCGTGTACCGCTGGGTCGTATGGGGCAGCCAGATGAAGTGGCGAATGCGGCATTGTTCCTGGCATCGGATGAGAGCAGCTTCATGACGGGCAGCGAGATGTTCGTGGATGGCGGTTTCGCTCAGGTGTGATCCAGGCTCATCGACCAAATCGAGAAAGGCTGGGTTTGGTCGATGAGGAGCGTGGTGCACTGGTTGAAATCTGGCTGGCACTGACCCTGATAACGGATCATATGATTGCGCATAATGTATATTATGTTAAATCACGTATAGCGCCCGGGATTTGCTTGAGCAGGATCAGCGCCCCGTCGAATTGCAGTCCCAGATTGGCCGAGGCATTGCTAATGCCTGCAGAGGTGCATGGCCAATTCCGAGCGGACGCCCTCCTCCAAGCTCTTCAGCCGTCGGCATCGGCAGTCTGTTGGGGCAGTGTTGAGGTCATGGTTCTTAATGGGTGTCGAGTACCCATCGCAAGGTCGTCATCACGGGTCGATGCGCGCAGCGGCGTGCTCACCTGCGATGCTCAATACCATGCGGAATTTGACGTCGCCGGACTTCATCCGTTGGTAGGCTTCATTGGCCTGTTCGAAGGGCATCACTTCGATCCTCGGGCGTACGCCAGCCAGCACGCTGAAATCCAGGGTCCTTTCGTTTTCGTAGGGCGAGCCGGTGATCGAACCCAGCAGGCTGCGCTCACCCACGACCAGGTGGCCGGTCGACACCGGCAACGGATCTTTGCCCGCTCCAAGCAGAACAAGACGGCCTTGTGGTGCGAGCCCGGCCATGAGCGCCGATACGGTAGCAGGGGCGCTGATAGTACTCACGATGGCCTGAGCGCCGCCCATTTCCTTGAGCTTCGTCGCCGCGTCTTCTTCATGGGTGTCGATGTAGGCATGGGCTCCCAGGTTCCATGCGTCGTCGGCGATATCAGTGCCGCGCCCGATGGCAACCACGCGAAACCCCATCCGGCGCGCATACTGCAGGGCCATATGCCCCAGGCCGCCAATACCAAAGATGGCAACCGTATCGCCCGCTTGCGCGCCGCACTTCTTCAACGCATTGAACGTGGCGATGCCGGCGCAAAGCAACGGCGCGGCTTCCTCGGCAAGGAGTTCGTCAGGAATCGATACCAACCCGGAGGCTCGCGCCAGCATCATTTCGGCATAACCACCGTCGCAAGTAGCGCCGACAAAGGGCTGGTGTTGGCACAGCTGAAAGTGCCCCTGGCGGCACGGTACACATTCGCCGCAAGGCCCGCCCAGGCGGCCCACGCCCACATGCTGGCCGACTTTCCAGAGCGATGGAACGTGCTCGCCCAGCGCGGCGATGCGGCCGACCACTTCATGACCCGGCACACGCGGCGGCTGCAGTGCAGGGTCTGCCCCTTCGATGTCGCCAATATCGGCACCACAGATGCCGCAGGCCTCCACGGCAATCAGCACCTGCCCACTACCAGGGGCAGTTGTTGGACGGTTAACCAGCTCCAGAAAACCCGGTCGGGTGACTTGCATGGCACGGTATGTAGCGTTCATAGCCCTCGGCTCCTGAAAAGATAAAAAACGGAAAGGTGTCAGGCCGAAACAACAACGAGTGCCGTCTTGCCTTGCGATCTCAGGTCAACGCTTCGATGGATTCAACGCAGCCGCACTGGCATGTTCAGTCAACGCCTTCACGCCCAGGCCGGCGGCCTCGACGGCCCCGGCCAAATAGCCGGAAAACTGCGGCGACCACTCGCTGGCGATGCCTGTCAGGCATCCCTGCCAGGGTCCCGAAGTTGCCTTGGCCGAGGGCGCCCGGGCATGCTGGGCCGCGGCATTTACATCGACTGCAGTGGCCGTAAGCGGGTCTTGCGCCCAGTCCTTGATGGCTTCGGCCTTGGGCGTCGCCGCCAGAGGGCCAAACATCCGGACCAGTTGCGCACGGCAGTGCGTGCGCAATACCTCGTCGGAGACCGTGCTGCGTACACGCGCCGGCACGCCCAGGAAGCCAAACAGCGCTGCGCTGCCACCCGGCATGGAGGCGTCATGGATTTCACCCAGTGGCCCACGTGCACTGCGGCCTTCACCGGACAACCCCTGCTCCCGCCAGAACGGTGTGTCATAGATGGCGACGTACTTGGCTTGAGGTGCCATCCACGTCGCCGTTTCACGCCACTGCAGGGCCAGCGATGCAGGCAAGGCCGGTTCGAATGCGATGGTGCTTTCGACCAGTCGAGGCGGCAGCGCCAGCAAGACATGCTCGGCCTGCCAGGCACTGACATGGCCTGCGGCGTTTTCGCTCTCAAGCTCGATACAACCGTGGTGTTTGCGAAGTCGGCGCACCGTGTGGCCGGTGATGATGTTTGCCGGGGCGAGCTTATCTCGCAGGGCTTCGGTCAAGCGCCCCATGCCACCGGCCAGGCGCATGGACGCGGGCGAGTTCACGTAGCCACGCATGCGCACAGCAGGCTCCTCGGGTGAGCGCTCCACCATCATGTCGCCCTCCTCGAACTGCTCAAACCGCTCCAGGCCCAAGGCCTCCACCAGCCGGCCAAGCTCGTATTGGTAGCCAGGCCAGAACCAGGTAGGGCCCAGGTCGAAGCGGTCGATGCCGTCGATGTTCGCTGCAATGTGGGTAACGGCCTGGCCGGTGGCGTCGATGGACGCAATACGACCGCCGAGGACTTCCCTCCCCTCCAGCAACACATAATCGGTGATGCCCTGGCGTTCCAGCAGGTAGGCGGCGTACAGGCCGCTCAAACCGGCGCCAACGATAGCAATGCGTACCGTGTACATGCTCATTCCTCTGCCGCCACATCGGCCAGGTGGCCCGTTTTGAGGTACAGGGTGGCGCCTTGGTCGCCAGCGTAGAGGTTCGCAGACTCACCAGCAGGCAGGCGCACCCAACTGCCGCACTCGTATGCCTTTCCATCCAGCGTCACGTTGCCCGCCAGCACCAGCAGTTCAGCGCCATCAGGCAGCGTCTCGAAAATCGCGTCATGCGGTGCCAGACGTTGCAGACAGACCTGCTCCGTTTCATCACGGAACAGCGTGCAAACCTCGCGCCGGCCCTCCCGACGCCACGCGGCAGGGTCACGGGTATCAATGCGCACATGGCGCTGCTCGCGTCCCTGCATCTGCTGAAGCTTGACGAAAATGACGGCGCCCCCGGCGCTGGAGGGTTGATGGCTGGACCCGGGGGGATTGCGCAAATACCAACCCGCCGGGTAGTCCCCACTTCCGTCGGAGAAGGTCCCCGACAACACGAGAATCTCCTCTCCCCCGGGATGGGGGTGGCGAGGGAAACGGGAGTCAGGGGCATACCGCACAAGGCTGGTGGCACGGGCTTGTTCCGCGCCCACGCGATCCAGCATCACGCGCTCGACGCCATCCTGGGGCGAAGCCACCCATTGACACTGCTGGGACGCCACGATGGCGCGGCGAGTGAAATCGGCATTGATCAGCATGAGGGTTATCCAAGCGGGGACAAAGACACCGGCCAACCCGTCCGTGGGTGGTCGGTGCCTATTGATAGGGCTTACTGACTGGGCAGCTGTTGATAGGCCTCGACGACGCGTGCCGAGTACGTCAGCGCAGCACCCGCGTTCAGGGCAATCGCCACACCGAGGGCTTCGGTGATTTCTTCAAGCGTGGCACCGTGCTCCACCGCCTTCTTGGTGTGAACGGAAATACACCCGTCGCAGCGCGTGGTCACAGCCACCGCCAATGCGATCAGCTCGTGGATCTTCGGTTCCAGATGCCCCGTCTTGACCGCCGAATTGTCGATCATCATCAGGCCGCGCATTACGTCGGGGTTTTGTTTGGCGTAGTCGCCCACGCGCTCCATCAGGGCGTCGCGGTAGCCATTCCAGTCTTGCATCATGGTCTTTCTCCAAAAACAGATTGAAGCCAGGTGTGGGGGCACGCCTGGCAAAGAACTCAGTGCGTCAGCGGCGCAGGTCAGTTACGGCCAGCCATGACACCGCCATCGACGTCCCAGACGGCGCCAGTAACCCAGCCCGCCTTGTCCGACAGCAGGAAAGCGACCACTTCGGCGACATCCTGAGGCGTGCCCACACGGCCAATCGGGTGGAAGCTGTTGAAGCCTTGCAGCGCACTGTGCACTTCGGCTTTTGGAATGAAGCCTTCGTAGATAGGGGTCTGCACCACGGCAGGCGACACCGCGTTGACACGGATGTTCTTGCTGCCCAGTTCCATCGCCAGGTGCTGGGTCAGCGAGTGCAGGCCCGCCTTGGCCATCGAGTAGGCCGACGACGGTGTGGCCGCGATCGCCTGCTTGCCCCACATCGAACCAATGTTCACGATCGCGCCCGGGCGGTTCTTGGCGACCAGGTTGGCGGCAACGTTTTGCGTGATGAAGAAGGTCGCTTTGTTGATCGACATGTACTGGGCGTAATCGGCTTCCGAATGCTCCAGGAATGGCTTGGGGAAGAACACGCCAGCGGCGTTGACCAGCAGGTCGATATCCGAATGCTGTTCGTCCAGGGTTTTGATCAGCGAAGCGACGGCGGCGTCGTCGGACAGGTCGGCGGTCAGCGCCCATACCTGGCCCAGTTCAGCCAATTCCTGGCGGGCTGCTTCGGTTTTCTCCGGGCGGTTGCCCACGATAACCACGCTGCCGCCCTCGGCCAGTACGGTGCGCGCCGTCTGCAGGCCCATGCCACTGGTGCCACCGACGACCAACAGCTTCTTGCCCTTGAATTGATTGCTCATCTTGAAAATCTCTCTGTGCGCCCGCCGCCAGGCAGGACTTGAATGGAAGAAAAACTATTGTTTCCAATGGCACTCGCATGCCTATGCGCTCACCCATCAAACAGATCAACAGTCGGCATGGAGGCGATTTTTCTCCTCTTCCGGCCCGCAGACAAACGAGATAAAGTGTCAGCCCCAGAAAGAAAAACTTTATCGATATGAAATCGCCCGTCCATCTCAACGCCCTGCGTGCTTTCGAGGCCAGCGCCCGCCATCAGAGCTTTTCTTCGGCGGCGGTCGAACTCAATGTCACACCCGCCGCTGTCGGTCAGTTGGTCCGTACGCTGGAAGACTGGCTGGGTAGCCCGCTGTTTGTGCGCGGTAGCAGCGGTCGGGCACGGCTTGTACCTACTGAGGCGGCTGAGCGTGCATTGCCAGACATCCGGGCAGGTTTCGACAGGCTGGCGTTGGGGATGGAACGACTTAGCGAAGGCTCGATCAGCGGCGTACTGACCGTGGCCGTCAGCCCGGCTTTTGCCGCCAAATGGCTGTTGCCTCGCATCGACCGCTTTCAGGCGGTGTGCCCCGAAACAGACGTGCGTCTGGATACCAACCTTAAACCGGTGGATTTCGTCGCCCAGCGGATCGATATCGGCGTGCGTTATGGCACGGGGCGTTGGCCGGGGCTGACCGCCGAGAAGCTGATGGACGAAGAGGTGTATCCGGTGTGCTCGCCACAACTGTTGCGCGAGCATTCGCGTTTGCAAAAAACCAGTGACCTGGCACAGGAGACGTTGATTCACGACCTTTCGATGGATAGCCATACCGGCTTTCCGAGCTGGGAAACCTGGATGCAGAAAGCCGGATCGAAGGACACCCTCTCCCTGCGAGGCATGCAAATCAACAATTCTGCCGCCGTGTTGCAAGCTGCGGTTGAGGGGCATGGTGTTGCGCTAGCCCGCAGCGTCATGGCGCACGACGATCTGGCAAGCGGACGCCTGGTGAGGCTGTTCCCAGAGATCAGTGTTCCATCGGAGCTGGCCTACTACGTCATTTATCGGCCAGAGTGCGCCAGCCTGCCCAAACTGACGACGTTCCGGGACTGGTTGTTGGCAGAAGCACAGCAGACGGTAAAGCGTGAGATCAGCGCCCACTAGGCTGTACTACTCGCGATTCCTCAACGACGACGCTACCAGCAAATCCCGCGTATAGGCATGCTCCGGTGCGTCGAACAACTGCTCGGTACTCCCCGCCTCCACCACCACGCCATCCTTCACCACGATCAAGTCGTGAGCCAACGCCCTCACCACCGCCAGGTCGTGGCTAATGAACAAGTACGTCAGCCCATGCTCCTCCTGCAACCTGCGCAGCAAGCTCACCACCTGCTTTTGCACGGTGCGGTCGAGGGCTGAGGTGGGTTCGTCGAGCAATATCAAATCCGGCTTGATCACCAGTGCGCGGGCGATCGCGATGCGTTGGCGCTGGCCGCCGGAGAATTCGTGGGGGAAGCGATGGCGCGTATCGGGGTCGAGTCCGACGTCGCGCAACACGGCAATCACTTGAGCTTCGCGCGCGCAAGCATTGAGGTCCGTGTGTACGCGCAGGCCTTCTTCGATGATTTGCTGCACGCTCATGCGCGGACTGAGGCTGCCGAACGGGTCTTGAAACACCACCTGTAGTTTGCGCCGCCACGGACGCAGGGCCTTGCCTTTGAGTGCGTCGAGGGCCTGGCCCTGGAAGCGAATGCTGCCTTGGGCGTCGATCAACCGCAGGATCGCCTGGCCTAGGGTGGATTTGCCCGAG
Source organism: Pseudomonas sp. W2I6 (assembly GCF_030815935.1). Lineage (NCBI taxonomy): Bacteria > Pseudomonadati > Pseudomonadota > Gammaproteobacteria > Pseudomonadales > Pseudomonadaceae > Pseudomonas > Pseudomonas sp. W2I6. The sequence goes on from NZ_JAUSXJ010000001.1 coordinate 2,436,880, forward strand.
CCGGATTCGCCAACAATGCCCAAGGTTTTGCCACGTTGCAGGCGCAGGTCGATGCCGTCCACCGCCTTGATCGGAGGTTTGCGCCGCAGCAGGCCGCCTTGCGGGAACCAGACCTTGAGGTTGTCCACTTCCAGCAGGTTGTCCGCCGTCTCACGCACCACCGCCCTGCCCTCTGGCTCGGCTTCGAGCAACTGCCGGCTGTAGGCGTGCTGCGGCGCGGCAAACAGTGCCTGGCAGTCGGCCTGTTCGACGATCTGGCCGGCGCGCATCACCGCCACGCGCTGGGCGATGCTGCGCACCACGTTGAGGTCGTGGCTGATCAACAGCAGCGCCATGCCCAGGCGTTGCTGCAGGTCTTTTAGCAGCGCAAGAATGCGTCGCTGCACGGTCACGTCCAGGGCCGTGGTGGGCTCGTCGGCGATCAACAGCAGCGGTTCGCAAGCCAGGGCCATGGCGATCATCACCCGCTGGCGCTGCCCCCCGGAGAGCTGATGCGGGTACGCCGCAAGGCGCTGGCGCGGCTGCTGGATGCCCACCAGTTCGAGCAACTCCAACACGCGCTCACGCGCCGCCGCACCGCCCAGGCCTTTGTGCAGCAGCAGGGTTTCGGACAGCTGCCGTTCGACGCTGTACAGCGGGTTGAGCGAGGTCATCGGCTCCTGAAAGATCATCGCGATGCGATCGCCGCGAATCTGCCTTAAACGCTCCGGCCGCGCGCCGAGCAGCTCTTCGCCCTGGTAGCGAATACTGCCCTGGGTACGCGTGGTGTGGGGCGGCAGCAATTGCAGGATCGAGTGGGCGGTCACCGATTTGCCGGAGCCCGACTCGCCCACCAGCGCCAGGCACTCGCCCGGGTGAATATCCAGGTCGATGCCACGCACCGCTTTGTGCCCGTCGAACGCCACTTTCAGGTTACGAATTTCAATCAACGCGTCAGTCACGGCACAGCTCGCTTATCAGGATCGGGGGTCGAAGGCGTCGCGGCAGGCTTCGCCGATAAACACCAACAGGGACAGGATCAACGCCAACGCAAAAAACGCGGTCAGCGCCAGCCACGGGGCTTGCAGGTTGTTTTTCCCCTGGCCGATCAATTCACCCAGGGACGCACTGCCCGTGGGCATGCCAAAACCAAGAAAATCCAGGGCGGTGAGGGTCGAAATGGCCCCGGTCAAAATGAACGGCAAGTAGGTCAAGGTGGCAGTCAGCGCGTTGGGCAGAATGTGCCGCAACATCACCTGAACATCGCCCACACCCAGGGCTCGCGCGGCCTTCACGTACTCCAGGTTGCGCCCGCGCAGGAACTCGGCGCGCACCACATCCACCAGGGTCAGCCAGGAAAACAGCGCCATGATCCCCAGCAGCCACCAGAAACCCGGTTCGACAAACCCGGACAAGATGATCAGCAAGTACAGGACCGGTAGCCCCGACCAGATCTCGATCAGGCGCTGCCCCAACAGGTCGACCCAACCGGCGTAATAGCCTTGCAGCGCGCCGGCGGCGACCCCGATCAAAGTGCTTACCACGGTCAGTGCCAAGGCAAATAACAGCGATACCCGGGTGCCGAAAATCACCCGCGCCAATACATCCCGGGCTTGATCATCGGTGCCCAGCCAGTTGCTCGCGCTGGGCGGCGCCGGCGAAGGGGTCGTGAGGTCGTAGTTGACCGTGTCGTAGCTGAACGGAATGGGCGCAAACAGCATCCAGCCGCCCTGCCCTTCAATCAGTTCATGCACGTAAGGGTCACGGTAATCCGGCTGAAACGGCAACGTGCCGCCGAAATCCTGCTCGGTGTAGCGCTCGAAGGCCGGGAAATACAGTGAACCCTGGTACGCCATCACCAGTGGCTTGTCGTTGGCCAGCAGTTCGGCACCCAGGCATACGGCGAACAGCGCCAGGAACATCCACAGCGACCACCAGCCGCGGCGATTGCGCTTGAAGTGCAGCCAGCGGCGACGGGTGATCGGAGTAAAAACCGGCATCAGTGCGACCTCGCGGAAAAATCCAGCCGGGGGTCCAGCAGGCGGTAGCACAGGTCGCCCAGCAACTTGATGACCAACCCGACCAGGGTAAAGATAAACAGCGTGCCGAAGACCACGGGATAGTCCCGTGCCACTGCCGCTTCGTAGCTCAGGCGACCGAGGCCGTCGAGGGAGAAAATCACTTCAATCAGCAACGAGCCGCCGAACAACATCGCGGTGAGCGCCTGGGGCAGGCCAACCACGATCAGCAGCATGGCGTTGCGAAACACGTGTTTGTACAGCACCTGTTTTTCGCTGAAACCCTTGGCCCGCGCGGTCACTACGTACTGGCGGCTGATCTCGTCGAGGAAGCTGTTTTTGGTGAGGATGGTCAGTGTGGCAAAGCCGCCAATCACCAGCGCCGATACCGGCAAGACAAGGTGCCAGAAGTAGTCCACGACCTTGCCCGCCCATGACAGGCTGGCAAAGTTCTCCGAGACCAGGCCGCGCACCGGAAACCAGTTCAACAGGCTACCGCCGCCGAATACCACGATCAGCAGCAAGGCGAACAGAAACGCCGGCATGGCGTGGCCGATAATGACCGCCGCACTGCTCCACACATCGAAGCGGCTGCCATGGCGCACGGCCTTGCGGATGCCCAGCGGGATCGACACCAGGTAACTGATCAGCGTGGCCCAGAAGCCCAGGGACAAAGTCACCGGCAGTTTTTGCAGGATCAGGTCGGTGACCTTGGCGCCGCGGAAGAAGCTATCGCCAAAATCCAGCCGCGCGTAGCTGCTGAGCATCAACCAAAGGCGTGCGCCAAGGGGCTTGTCGAAGCCGTATTGGCGCTCGATATCGGCCACCAGCGCCGGGTCCAGGCCACGAGTTGTGCGCGATTCAGTGCTGCCGGTTTCCACCCGTGTGCCGGCCACCGACGCCTGGCTGCCGATGCCTTGCAAGCGCGCGATGGCTTGCTCAACCGGGCCACCCGGGGCGGCTTGCACGATAAAAAAGTTGACCAACAGGATGCACACCAGCGTTGGTACGATCAGCAATAAACGGCGCGCGCTATAGGCCAGCATGTTGGGAAGCCTCAGTCAGTTGACGCATCTGTGCGGTGGTCAGCGGTGTCGGGCTCACTTCCCACCAGGTGTCGATGCCCACGTCATTGAGCGGCGCTGTGCGGGGCCGACCAAAACGGTTCCACCACAGCGAGGACGAGCCCGGCGGGTAATAGTTGGGAATCCAGTAGAAGCCCCACTGCAACACGCGGTCGAGGGCATGGGCGTAGCGCACCATGGTCGGGCGGTCGTTGGCGCGGACAAGGCCATCGATCAAGGCGTCCACCGCCGGGTTGCGCAGTGCCATGTAATTGTTGGAGCCAGGGTCATCGGCACTCTCGGAACCGAAGTAGTTGGTCAGCTCGCGGCCCGGCGATGGGCTGACCGGGTAGCCGTTGACGATCATGTCGTAGTCCCGTGCGCGCACTCGGTTGGCGTATTGGGCCGAGTCGATCATGCGGATCGTGAAGCCGATGCCGATCTGCGCCAGGTTGCGTTTGTAGGGCAGCAGCAAACGCTCGAAGCCTTTCTGGGCATTCAGGAAGGTGAACTGCAACGGCGTGCCCTCGGCGTTAACCAACTGGTCGCCGCGCGGCGTCCAGCCCGCCTCGGCCAGTAACTTCAGCGCTTGCGCCTGTTGCGGCCGAATGCGCCCGCTGCCATCGGTGCGCGGCGGCTGGTAGACCTGGGTGAACACCTCCTCCGGCACTTGCCCGCGCCAGGGTTCCAGAATGGCCAGCTCCTGGGCATCCGGCAGCTGGGTGGCCGCCAATGCGCTGCGGGAAAAGAAGCTGCGCTGACGCAGGTACAGGCTGTGCATCATCTGCCGGTTGCTCCAGTCGAAATCCCACAACAGGCTCAGCGCCTCGCGCACGCGGCGGTCCTGGAACTGCGGTTTTTGCAGGTTGAACACAAAACCCTGGGTGCCCTGCACGGCATTCGGTGCCAGTTGTTCACGTTGCAGACGACCGTCGCGCAAAGCCTCGCCGTCGTAGCCCACCGAATAACTGGTGGCGGAAAATTCGCGATTGAAGTCGTAACCCTGGGCTTGCAGGATCTGGCGCGACACGTCGCCGTCGGCAAAAAACTCAAGCCGCAGGGTGTCGAAGTTGTACTGCCCCTGCGTCACCGGCAGGTCTCGCCCCCACCAGTCCTTGACCCGTTCGAAGGTGACACTGCGGCCGTTGTCCACGCTGCTGATACGGTACGGGCCGCTGCCCACCGGCGGTTCAAAGCCGCCGCCGTTGGCGAAATTGCGCCCCTGCCACCAATGTTCCGGCAGCACCGGCAGTGAAGCGAGGTCCAGGGGCAAGGTGCGATTGTCGGCGCTTTTGAAGGTGAACCGCACTTGGGTCGGCGATTCCACCAGCACCTGGTCCACATCGGCAAAGCTTTGGCGATACGCCAGGCTGCCTTCGGTGGTGAACAGCTTGAAGGTGTAGGCCACGTCCTGCGCGGTGATGGGCGTGCCATCGGCAAACCGCGCCTTGGGATTGAGGTAGAAACGCAACCATGAATGGTCATCTGCCAGCTCCATGCCTTGCGCGACCAACCCGTACACGGTGTACGGCTCATCCTGCGAACGGTACGCCAACGGGCTGTAGAGCCAACCCTGGATCTGGGTGATGCCGGTGCCTTTGTCGACATACGGGATCAGGTGATCAAACGCCCCGCCTTCCATGGACGAACGACGAAAACTGCCGCCCTTGGGCGCGTTCGGGTTGACGTAATCCAGGTGTTTGAAGTTGGCCGGGTACTTGGGCGCTTCGCCGTATACCGTCAAAGCGTGCGTCGGTTGAGCGAGCAGTGACGGCGCCCAAAGCCCCGCCAGCAGTGCCCACACCATGAAGCGAAACAGGCTCACAAACTCAACTCCTTTTCCAAAAACACTGAAGGCTCACTTATGCAGGGTTGTGCGTCGACGCCAGGGTTTTTATAGAGCACCGGTTAGACCGTTAGCGCATGTGCTTATGCGCTACTTACCGAAGTGGTAACTCACGTCCAGCCAGACCTGGCGGCCATAGGGGTCGTAGTTGCCGCTGGGGTAATACGGCCAGCCGGCGGAGTCATCGTGCTTGACCTGATTGAGCAGGTTGTTGACGGTCAGGCCGACACTCGCCTGCTCGTTCACCTGGTAACGGGCGCTGGCGTTGAAGGTGGTCCAGGGCGACAGGCGCCCATCGCCGGCGCCATTGGTCACGCTGCCGTAGCGAATGCCGGTCAGCGTGGTGGTGAGGTGCTGGTAGTCCCAGGTCAGGCTCGCGTTGACCTTGCTGCGCCAGTCGTGGTTATCGGTGCTGGAGCGCAGGTTCTGGGTTTGCGCATCGTCCGATTCCTTGAGGTAGTGGGACAGCACCAGGCTGTAGCCAATCGCCGAACTGAACGCGCCGTACGGGCCTGCGCCCCAGCGAATATTACTCTTGAGGTCCAGGCCGCTGACCCGCTCGCTGGCGGCGTTGATCGCATTGACCTGCACCCGTTGCAGCACGTTCGGGTCCACTGCCGCCGTGCTGGCATTGCGCTGGATGCGTGCCAGGACGTCGGCGCAAGTGGTCGCATCAAGCTGGCCGTTGCGGCACTGGTTTTCCTGTTGCAGCAAGCGGTTGATGTCGACGGTGGTCAACAGGTCCTTGATTTCGACGCGCCAGAAATCGGCGGAGAAATCAAACTGATGCGAAGGCGACCAGACAAAGCCATACGTCCAGGACTTGCCACGCTCGGAGGCGAGGTCCGAATTACCGGTCTGGGTGTAATCCACGCGGCCTCGGTCACACGCCCCTTCTACGCCCTTGCTGCAACCGTAATAGTCGATCTGGTCAGGCGTGTAGCCATTGGTCGCGGCCTGGTAGAGGTAGTTGAGGTCGGGTGCGCGAAAGCTGGTGCCGTAGCTACCACGAAACAGCAGGCTGGTCACCGGGCGCCATTCCAGCCCCAGGTTGTAGGTTTTTTGTTGCTCGGTGCGGCCACTGAATTTGTATTGGTCCCAGCGCCCGGCCGCCGAGGCGAGCAAGGTGTCGGTGACGGGAATGCTCAGCTCGCCACCCGCGGCGTAGCGGTCACGCGAACCGCCTGAATTGGAGGCCGGCGTGGTGTTGTAAAACGTGCCGTCATTGAGTTGGTCGTCGACATCGACGCTGTAGGATTGCCGCCCCACTTCGGTCACACCGGCAAAGCCCACCGGCCCGGCGGGCAGCTCGAACAGGTCGCCGTTGATGTTGGCGCTGAAGGTTTGGGAAACCGATTTACTCTTCTGCACCAGGTTGCCGCGAAACTGATCCCACTGCTCCGGAGTCAGCGGCTGGTCCAGCCGCGAAGGGTCTGGCGCGAAGACCGGGTGCCCGTCCTGCGTGCCCAGTTGCGGCCCGAGGTAGTAATCGCGGATGCCGCTCAAAGGCGTGTAGCGGGTGGTGCGGTCGCTGGTGTACTCGGAGCGGTTCGCCGCAATCTGATAACCCCAATCACTGTTGGTGAACTTGTCTTCCAGGCCCAGGGTGCCGGTCCAGGACACTTCGCGCCATTTGCTGTTGTTGCTGGTCTTGCCACCGATTTCCTCGCTGGAAAAGTTGCGTGACCAGCGCTCCAGGTTACCGGTGTTGCGGTTGATAAAGTCCGGCGAGGTGAAGCTTGGGCCGCGCGTGTTGTTCTGCGTGTGATCAAAGCCAAACATCAAGTCGGCGAACACTTTGCCGGTGTCGCTGAAGTGCCAGGTGCCGCGCGTGTAGCCGTCATAGTTTTCCTTTTGCGCCTGCAAGGTCCAGTAGTCGTTGTAGTACTGGTTGGTGGTGCAGCGGGTGCTGCTGCCACCGAGCTTGCCGTTGTAGATACCGCCGTAGGCACCGCAGCCGGGGCCGAGGTAGGCGCCGCTGTCGAGGTTACGGCGGTAGCCCACATCCTTGGCCGGGCCGTCGCTCATAAAGCCGCGCTGGTTGGCCCAGATCGGTTGGCGCTGGGTCAGCTCCAGGCCGAATACCCCGTCAAAATCGCCCCAGGTCTCGCCGCCGCTGATCTGCAGGCGCTGGTTGTCGCCGCCGCCACGCTCGGCGGCGCCACCACGCAGATTGACGTCCACGCCGCTGATCTTGTCTTTGAGGATGATGTTCACCACCCCGGCAATCGCGTCGGAGCCATACACCGCCGAGGCGCCGCTGCTGAGGATCTCGATACGCTCGATCATCACCGCCGGGATGTTCGCAAGGTTGGTGAAGTTGACCGCGCCGTCGTACGCCGTGGGGTAGTCGGCCACGCGCCTGCCGTTGATCAGCACCAGCGTGTGGTTCGGCCCCAGCCCTCGCAGGTTGAGGGCACTGGCGGCCGGCTGGAAGGTGTTGCCGTAGTCTTCGCCCTGGGTCATGCCGGTGTTCTGGGTTTGCGAAGCGATGGCGTCGTAGACGTTTTTGTAGCCCCTGCGGGTGACTTCGTCAGCGGTGATGACCGTGACCGGCGACGGCCCTTCAACCTGGGCACGGGCAATGCGTGACCCCGTGACCACGACCTTTTCCAACGCTACATCGCCCGGGACTTTCGCCGCCGTGGGCGCAGCCTTGACCGCCGCTGCAGGTGGCTTGGCCGCCCGGCGCAGGGTCCAACCGCCGTCGCCACTGGGCACGGCGTCGAGGGCTGCACCGCGCAGTGCCTGTCGCAGCGCTTGCTCGGTGGTGAAGGTGCCCCGCACCGGCGCGCTGGTCAGGCCTTGCACAAGGTCTTGCTGGAAGGAAATGATCTGCCCGCTGCTGCGTGACAGGGTCAACAGCGCTTGGTCGAGGGGGCCGCTGGCGATATCAAAATCAAAAGTCTGGGCGGTCGATATCGCAGACAGCGGCTGTGCCAGCACCGCCGTGCCATGTCCCGCCAAAGTCAGGCCAATCGTCAGAGACAGTGCCGCCAGAGATGCGCGACTGAGAGGTTTGAGTTGCATGGTTGAGGTTCCCATCATTGATATGCCGTTGATGGGTTGAACAACAGATCGGGGTTTTTTATAGGCAGCCGTTAGGCTAAAAAAGCATGGGTTTATAACGGCCCGAAACAACACTGCCAGGCAGATACACCCTGGCCTGTATTGGGTTGTGCAACAGTGGCGGGGGTTTTATAGGGCTGGGAAAATTATTTTTATCGACGCTCGATACTGACCCAATAAGGGCTGTGATAATCGATCTGCACCGGCAAGGATTTGGCCAGCAATTGCAGGGCGCCCTGGCTGTCGTCCAGCGGGAAAATCCCGCTCAGCCTCAGGCTCGCCGCCTCTGGGCTGACGCGGATGATGCCGCGCCGGTAGTCACGCAGGGCTTGCACCACTTCACCCAATGAGCGGTCACGCACTTCCAGCAAGCCTTGGGTCCACGAGGCCTCGCCGCCGCTGGCGGTTTCCAGGTCGAGGATGCCGTGGGCATTGAACGTGGCTTTCTGGCCGGCACTGATCACCTGCACAGCGCCGTCGCGCGTGGTGATTTCCACTTGGGAATGCAGCATCGTGATTTGGGTTCGATCCTCGCCCTGCTGTACCAGAAACCGCGTACCCAACGCGCGCATGCGGCCGTGTTCGGTCTCGACGATAAACGGTCTGAGACTGTCCTTGAAAACGTCGACCAGCAGCTTGCCGTCGAGCAACTGCAACAGCCGTTGCCGAGCATCGAAATGCGTCAGCACCTTGCTGCGCGCATCCAGGATCAATGCACTGCCATCCTCCAGCGTGAGGTTCAGGCGCTCGCCCGTACCGGTGCGCAAGGCGCCCAACGGCAACCAGCTGTCGGACAGCCGCGTGATCAGACTTCCAAACGACACAACGCCAACCAGCGCCAGGGTATTGCGCAAGAAGCGCCGGCGGCCCGACGGTGCGTTGAGGGTGTGCAACAGGCTGTCGCGGGGCATGCGGCGCAGTTCGTCATTGTTCAGCACGGCCGGAACGCCGCCCATCATGTTGAAGATTTCGGCACGCCGTGGGTCGCCCTCACTCCAGCGACGGAACGCCTGGTGCTCCTGAGCACTGGCGTGCCCGGATTGCAGCAACGCCATCCACTGTGCTGCCTCGTCGATGATCGCCTCATCCGGCGCGCTGTGGCTCATGGCTGTGTCATCGCCAGGTAGCAGCGCTTGAACGCATCGGCCATGTACTGCTGAACCCGGCTGACCGAGACCTGCAGGCGCTCGGCGATCTGCGCATAGGTCAAACCGTCCAGCTGGTGATACAAAAACGCCGCCTTGGCCTTGGCCGACAAACCGTCGAGCAAGCGGTCGACTTCCAGCAGCGTCTCGATCAACAGCAAACGCTCCTCGGGCGACGGGTGCACCATCATCGGCGCCTGGGCCAATGCTTCCAGGTAGGCACGTTCCAGGTCCTGGCGACGCCAGCCCTCATACATCAGGCGCCGCGCGATGGTGGTCAGCAACGCCCGCGGCTCGCGGATTTGCGAAGGGTCGGGCAATGCCAGTACCCGCAGGAAGGTCTCCGATGCAATGTCCTGAGCCCCATGGGCGCAACCCATCGCCCGGCTTACCCGCGTGCAAAGCCAACTGTAGTCACTTTTGAACATCTGCCCAATCAGACCGAAATGTGGGTTCTGATTCACACCCATTGCATGCTCCATGCGAATAAAGGCCATTCAGCCTGGCGGTTGATGAGCAATGGAAAGCCATCGCTGGAGGCGGACTTTGCATGAGGGGAGCATAGGTTAGGAAAGAATAAAAAATAACAGCAGCCTGTCAAATTGGCATATGCAGAAAAATCAGATACGGGGCAGCGCCCTGGCTGTCAGGTCAGTGCGAAGACACATAGACAGAAGGCTGCACCGGCGCTGGCAGCGAATAGGTTGCTTTCATCCATTCGACTTCAGCATGGGGTGTGCGGCCGAAGTAGCGCTTGAACTCTCGGCTGAACTGCGATGCGCTTTCATAGCCCACGTTAAAAGCCGCAGATGAGGCCGACATGTCGTCGCGGAGCATCAACAACCTTGCCTGGTGCAGACGCGTCGATTTCAGGTACTGCATGGGTGAGGAGTCGGTGACTGTTCGAAAGTGCAGATGAAAGCTGGGTACGCTCATACTTGCCTCCTGGGCCAGGCACTCGACGTCCAGCCGCTCCTGGTAACAGCTGTGTATCTTGCGAATGGCGCGGGTCACCTTTGCGAAATGGCCTTGCTTGCCAAGGGCCGCCCGCATGGACCCTCCTTGTTCACCTGCGATGATCCGGTAGTAAATCTCGCGCACCAGCGAGGGGCCGAGGATCGGGCCATCGACCGGATGGCTCATCGCTTCGAGAAAGCGCAGTGTGGACTCGCGCAACATCTCGTCCATCGGCGAGGAATACATGCCTTTGGGACGTTCGTGAGTCGGACCGGATTTTTCGTCAATTTCCAGGATCAGTTCGCCAGCGAGTTTGAAATCCAGGCGCATGTATACCGCCAGCATCGGTTCCTCTTCGCTGGCGTCAGTTTCCATGGTGAAAGGCACTGGCACAGACACCACCAGGTAGTGCTGGGCGTCGTAAAGGTAGACCTCGTCGCCCAGATAGCCGAGCTTGCGCCCCTGGCACAGGATGACGATGCCAGGCTCGTAGAGCACTGGCGTGCGGGTCAGCGGGCGATTGGAGCGCAGGAAGCGTATGTCTTCCAGTGCGCTCAGGTTGTAGCCCTCCACGGGGGCCAACTGCTCCATCAGTTGGACCATGCGCCGGGTTCGCGCTGCAAAATGATTCATAGGCCCCTCTTGCGGTTTCACGAAGCGTGACCATCCGTAGAGCGTGTCAGTGCTTCCCATTGGTCGATGTCTCGCAGGGATTGCGTCAGCTTTTCGCGCACAAAGCCTATGGCATCGCTGCCGAGCAGCAGGTGGGCCGGTGGGTTGTCGCTGGCGATCAACTGCAGCATGGCTTGCGCAGCTTTTTGCGGGTCCCCCAGTTGGTGGCCGCTTTTCGCTTCGCGCGCCTGGCGTACCGGATCAAAGCTGGCATCGTAGTCGGCGATGCTGCGGGGCGTACGCTGCATCGAGCGGCCGGCCCAATCGGTGCGAAATGAGCCTGGCGCCACGGCGGTGACAAAAATGTTGAATGGCTTGAGTTCTTTGCTCAGGGTGTCGGAGATGCCTTCCAGCGCGAACTTGCTGGCGCAGTAGTAGGCGATACCCGGCATCGTGATGGTGCCGCCCATGGACGTGATGTTGATGATGTGCCCGCTGCGGCGCTGGCGGAAGTACGGCACGAACGCCTTGGTCACGGCAACGGCGCCGAACACGTTGACGTCGAACTGACGACGCATTTCTTCCAGCGGCGACTCTTCGAAAATGCCCTCATGGCCGTAACCTGCGTTGTTCACCAGGACATCCACCGGGCCGTAGCGGGTCTCGATCTCGGCAACGACGCTGTCGATCCGCTCAAAGTCGGTGACATCCAGGATCACGCCATGAGCACGCTCCGCTGATAATGCCTCGAACGTTTGCAGCGCGGCTTCGTTTCGAACGGTACCAATGACACGGTGGCCTGCAGCCAGTGCCTCGGTCGCGAGGGCCTTGCCAAAGCCGCTGCTGATGCCGGTGATGAACAGGGTTTTGCGAGTGCTCATGGAAATTCCTCTCGGTTACTGAGTGCTAATGGTAGCCAAGCCACCGCTGGCGACCTATGCCGGATCATCTATGAGGCTTGCCTATTCCTATTTGCTTGGCGAGGAATGGCTTTGCTGCCCTGGCGAGTTCTGGAAAAAGCGGCGCTGCCGACACCTGCCGCAATGGACAGCAAGGCCCCGGCCGCCGCCATCCCTGGCCAGCCATAGCGCCCCGCGGCAGCAGCGCCCAACGATGAACCCAAGGCACCGCCAATAAAGTAAATCATCATAAATACCGTATTCAGGCGGCTGACGGCATCCGGTTGCAAGGCCAGTACCTGGGTTTGATGGGCCAACTGGTTGGCACGATTGCCCAGGTCGATACAGGTGGCAGCGAGTACCACCAGCGGTATCAATTTGGCGTCTGCGGCAAACACCAATGCCAAGAACGCCGCCAGCACCAGCGTGGCCCCAAGGCAGGACAGGCGCAAGCTATGCTGTCGCGTCCAGCGCCCCAGGGTCGAAGCACTGACAATGCCAACCACGGCCGACAGCCCTATCAATCCTGACTGCAGGGTGCTGAATCCATACGGTGGCCGCGCCAGCAAGCCTGCCATCGAACCCCAGAACACATTGAGTGCGCCAAACAACAAGCCACCGCACAGCGCAGAACGCCACAGTGACGGATAGCGCCGGAGCAGCCCTCCCAACGAACCCAGGAGCGCGCCGTAGGGCAAGCTAATGACAACCTCGCTGCGCGGCATACGCGAGGCAATCGCCAGCAGCACCAACACATCCATGCCTGCCGCTGCAGTGAACATTCCTCGCCAACCCAACCAGTGCCCCAACGCACCACTGACCGTACGTGCAAGCAACCCGCCAGCCGACAATCCGCTGACCATAAGGCCAAGCACCCTGCCCCGATGCTGCGCATCCACCCACGTCATCGTGCCCGGGATAATGATTTGTGCACTGATGGCCGATACCCCGATCGCAACGCTGCTCACTAACAGCGTGCTGTAACTTCCGGTGCTGGCACACCAAAGCAAACTGACGATGTTGCCTGCCAGCAAAGCCATGATCAGGTTGCGGCGTTGCACGCGGTCGCCCAGCGGTACAAACAGCAACAGGCCCAGCGCGTAGCCAAGTTGTGTGGCGGTCGCGACCTGGCCGGTGTGCGCAGGCGACACCGTAAAGCTGGCACCGATCAAGGGCAGCATTGCCTGGTTGTAGTACGCGGTGGCAACCGACAGTCCGCAGCAGACAGACAATACGATGGCGTCAAATGCGTTCAGCGCTTGTTGGGTTGATTTCATGGCGCGCTCCTGGTTGAGCCTGCCACGTTAGGCAAGGCATCGCCCGATGAAAACGCCTGAAAGCATCAGGGTCTTGCTCATTCCTCTCTGTGCTTGCTTCGTCCAGGCACACCCCTCGTGACATCGCCCGGCAGTTATTGGATTAGGCAAGCAAAGGAGATGAACCGGTATTCGCGCCATGTCTGCCGCGCCTTACCTTGGGCGCTCAGCTTCTGCGCTGATGAATACTCAACTATTGGAGATAAGCCCATGTTAGTCGTCTACAACCCGGCCGATGGCAGCGAAGTCGGCCGCGTGGCCAAAAGCAACGCAGCACAAGTAAAGGCTGCTGTAGATCGTACCTGTGCAGCGTTCCCGGAATGGTCATCGAAACTGGCCAGGGAGCGCAGCGATATTCTGCGGCGCTGGCACGACAGCGTTAAGGATGATAAGGAAGCCTTCGCCGAACTGATGTGTCGGGAGAACGGCAAGTGCCTTTCTGAAGCCCGAGGCGAAATCGACTACGGGTTGGGGTTCATCGAGTGGTACGCCGAAGAAGCCAAGCGCGTCTACGGGGACACTATTCCTACCCACGATAAAAATGCCAATGTGGTTGTCACCAAGGAAGCTATCGGGCCGGTCGCCGCGATCACCCCCTGGAACTTCCCCTTCATGATGATTACCCGCAAAGTGGCGACCGCGCTGGCCGCAGGTTGCACCATGGTGATCAAGCCCGCAGAAGACACGCCGCTTACTGCCTTCAAGTTGCTGGAACATGCCCGCAAGGCGGGAATTCCTGAAGGTGTATTCGAGGTCATCGTCGGTGATCCCAAGGAGATCGGCCTGATCCTGACTGGCGATCCGCGCATTCGCAAAATCTCGTTCACCGGTTCGACCGGTGTAGGCAAACTCCTGGCTTCACAATGTGCGGCGACGGTAAAAAAAATGACCCTGGAGCTGGGTGGCAATGCACCCTTCATCGTGTTCCAGGACGCAAATATCGAGGAAGCCATCAAAGGCCTGGTGGGTGCAAAGCTGCGCAATTCCGGGCAGGTGTGTATCTCGCCTAACCGCATCTTCGTGCAGAACACTATTTTTGAAGACTTCGTGAAGCGCCTGAAGGAAAGCGTAGCCAGGATCGATGTTGACCAGGGCATGCGTGAAGACTTTGTGGTGGGGCCGTTGGTCAATCAGACGGGTTTTGACAAAGTTGTATCGCTGGTGGAGCAAGCCAAGGCCGCCGGAGCAAAAGTCCTGATGGGCGGCAAGCCTCACGCCAAGGGCGGTCTGTTTTATGAGCCGACTGTGCTGACCGGCTTGCAGGATGATTCGCCGCTGGCCACCAGCGAGATCTTCGGCCCGGTCTTCGCCATTTATTCATTCAAGGATGAGGAGGAAGTGATTGCTCGCGCCAACCAGACTGAGTTCGGCCTGGTCGCCTATGCCTACACCAGCGCATTGGGGCGCTCATTGCGCCTTTCCCGCCAGTTGGAGGCGGGCATGGTGATTCTGAACTCGGGATCCGTGGGTACCGTGTCGATTCCCTTTGGCGGTATCAAGCAGTCCGGTTACGGTCGCGAAGGCAGTTACTACGGGATCGAGGAGTACGTACACGTCAAGTATGTGCTTATGGCCGGCGCACAATTCTGAAAGGTGGGGTGGCATAACAGGCTTGCATGGTCCGGCCCGCCCCAGTGGGTGTCACTGAGGCGGTCGGCACCACTCCACGTTACGTCAGCCAGACATCGACCTGCCGCTCCGCGCCCTCTATAAACACCAAGGCCTCGACCTGCCCCGCCTCTATCAGGTCTTGGCTGACGCCTTTTATCAGTTCAAGCTGCGCGGCGCTGTCGACCAGCTCAACACGTGCTACCGGAGCCTTCATGGATTGGCTGGCGTCAGACTTTGCTTTGCGAATCGCAGACAGCACGCTGCTCAGGCTCATCAATAACTGTTCAACAGCCGCGTCAGGGCAAGCGCCCCCTTGCGGCCAGGGCGCCTTGTGCACTGAGCCGCACTTCCAGGATTGCCAGACCTCCTCACACACAAAGGGCAGAAATGGCGCAAACAGTCGCTGCTGCACGCTCAGCGCATGTGCCAATGCATTACGCGCCGAGTAGCCGTCGGGTCGATAGGCACGACGCTTGACCAATTCGACGTAGTCATCGCAAAACCACCAGAAGAATCCTTCGATACGCGACAACGCCCCGCTGTAGTCATAGGCCTCCAGCGCGACGGTAGCGTCCTGGACTACGCCACCCAAACGTTCAAGCATGGCTTGATCCAGCGGTTGGTCGATATCCCCGGTGTCATCCTTCGCAAAGCCTTGAACCAACCTCGAAAGATTGAACAGCTTGACGGCCAGGCGGCGGCCGATTTTCATCTGCTGCTCTTCAAAGGCTGTGTCACTGCCGAGCCGCGCCGAGGCAGCCCAATAGCGCACGCCGTCACTTCCATACTGGTCGAGCAAGGCTTGAGGGGTGACCACATTCCCCTTGGACTTGGACATTTTCTTGCGATCAGGATCAAGGATCCACCCGGAAAGCGCGACGTTGCGCCATGGCGCGCAACCGTGTTCAAAATGGCTGCGTACCAGTGTCGAGAACAGCCAGGTTCGGATTATGTCGTGACCTTGGGGCCTGAGGTCCATCGGGTATATTTTGGCAAACAACCCATCGTCCTCTCCCCAGCCGCCGGCAATCTGAGGCGTCAGGGAACTGGTGGCCCAGGTGTCCATGATGTCTTGTTCACCGATAAACCCGTTGGGTTGACCACGCTGCTCGGGTCGATACCCAGGCGGTGTATCCAGGCCCGGATCAACAGGCAGGCTTGCCTCACTGGCGATAATCGGAGCGCCATGCTCGGCTTCGCCTTGTGCGTCCAGGCGATACCAGAACGGAATCGGCACGCCGAACGTACGTTGGCGACTGATTAGCCAGTCTCCATTCAACCCCCCTACCCAATGCTCGTAACGCCTGAGCATGTGCGGCGGATGCCAGTCCAACGCCTGGCCAGCGTCGAGCAACACGTCCCTCAGGTTCGCGTCGCGTCCGCCATTGCGCAAGTACCATTGCCGCGTCGCGAGAATTTCCAAAGGCCGGTCGCCTTTCTCGAAGAACTTTACCGCGTGGTTAATCGGTCGTGGTTCATCTCGCATGGCGCCGCAGTCACGCAACATCGAAACGAGCTGCGTACGAACCTGGGACAGGGTACGGCCGGCCAGGCCTGCGTAGGCCTGTTGGCTGCGCGGAGTCGTCAACCAGGAGGGCGTCTCAAGTAACAGGCGCCCGTCCTTTCCCAGGACTGACCGTGTGGGCAGCTGCAACTCCCGCCACCAAATCACATCGGTTAGATCGCCAAAGGTGCAGACCATCGCCAACCCGGTACCCTTGCCGGGGTCACCCAAAGGGTGGGCCAGCAGCGGAACGTCCAGGTCAAAAATCGGCGCACGCACGGTCTGCCCGAACCTCGCCTGATAACGAGCGTCGTCCGGGTGAGCCACCAGCGCCACGCATGCCATCAGCAACTCAGGTCGAGTCGTAGCAATCTTCAGTTCGGCACCATCAGACGCGTCGAAGCCGAGTTCGTGATACGCACCCGCAACCTCGCGCTCCTCAAGCTCTGCCTGGGCTACGGCCGTCTGGAACGTCACATCCCAGAGACACGGAGCCTCCTGGCTATAAAGTTCGCCACGCTGGTAGTTACGCAGTAACGCGCGCTGACTGGCTCGTTGGGAGCGTTCATCAATGGTGGCGTATGAAAGACTCCAATCAACGGACAAGCCCAGTTGCACGAACAGTGCACGGAACGCTTGCTCATCGATGGCCGTCAGCTCATGGCACAACTCGATAAAGTTGCGCCGACTGATGACGGCAAAGTCAGCCCGTTTTAATGGAATTGACTCGGAGGGTTTGAAGCCAGGCTGGTAAGCGGCCAACGCGTCGCAACGTACGCCGTAGAAATTTTCGACCCTGCGTTCCGTCGGCAAGCCATTGTCGTCCCAACCCATGGGGTAGAACACAGCCTTGCCGCGCATCCGCTGGAACCGGGCGATGATATCGGTGTGGGTGTAGCTGAAGACATGGCCAACGTGCAACGAACCTGAGGCTGTCGGTGGCGGCGTGTCGATGGAGAATACAGCGTCGCGTTGGGCGCTGTGGTCAAAGGCATACGTGCCTTCGAGCTGCCAACGCTGAGACCAGCGTGTTTCGAGGTTTTCAAGCGAGGGGGTGACGGTTTGATCGTTTAGAACTTCATCACGTTTAACGGTGACATAGCTTCCTCCTGTCAACATCATGGGGCGCAACAACGGTTGTGCGCCGAAGCAAACTTTATATTCAATCGCCTGCGGAAAGTAAACCCCTTGAACCAGGCCATTTTTTCCACAAAATAGCGTAAAAACAGTCCGGAAGATTTCTCACATTCAACAGGTACCCTATGCACACCCCCGTCACAATCATCGGTGCTGGCCTGGGCGGTCTCATCCTGGCTCGCGTGCTGTACGTCCACGGTATTGCCGCCACCGTCTATGAAGCAGAGCCGTCGGCAACCGCACGTGCCCAAGGCGGGATGCTCGATATCCACGACTACAACGGCCAACTGGCCTTGCAGGCAGCGGGCCTGACGGACGAGTTCCGCGCGCTTATCCTGAAAGGTCGCGAGGCGACTCGGGTGCTTGATTGGCAGGGTGCCACTCTGTTGGATCAACCCGACGACGGCACAGGCGGCCGTCCCGAGGTCATGCGTGGCGAACTGCGCAAGATGCTCCTCGATTCACTGCCCGCCGGTACTGTGCGTTGGGGCCACAAGGTCAAGAGCGTGCGCGCCCTCGGCGAGGGTCGCCACGAAGTGACCTTCGCCGACGGCACTTGCGTTGCCACCCACCTGCTGGTTGGCGCGGACGGAGCCTGGTCAAAGGTCCGGCCGCTGCTCAGCGACGCTGCCCCCGAGTACATGGGCCGCTCGTTGATCGAAACCTACCTGTATGACAGCGACGCCCGGCACCCGGCCACCTCCAGGGCGGTAGGTGGCGGTGCGATGTTCGCACTTCAACCGGGAAAAGGGATCCAGGCGCACCGTGAGACGGGCGCCACGCTGCACACCTACGTAGTGCTCACCGAATCCCAAAGCTGGTTTGCCGCCATCGATTTCACCGACACGCCAACGGCGGCGGCACGGATCGCGCAGGAATTCGCAGGCTGGTCCCCTGCCCTCACGGCATTGATCACCGACAGCGACACCGAACTGGTATGGCGCCCGCTCTTTATGCTGCCGGTTGAGCACCGCTGGGAGCGGGTGCCGGGCGTAACGCTGATCGGTGATGCCGCACACCTTGCGGCCCCCGAATGGCGAAGGTGCCAACCTGGCCATGTACGATGGTGCCGAACTCGGCAAGGCCATCGCCTCATACCCTGATGACGTCGAAGCCGCCCTGGGCGAATACGAACAGGCCATGTTCCCGCGCAGCGCGCAAATGGCTGCCGAAGGGAATGAACTGCATGAGTTGCTGTTTGGTGACGATGCACCCTATAGCCTGGTCAGCATGTTCAACGGGGCAAGTGCCTGAACAGGGCTCGGGTCAATCACACTGGAAGGACTCAAGGACGTTATAAATTTCGGCAACCACCTGCCGTGTCGCGCCCTCAATGGTTCCTTCATTCCGGCATAACACCCAGCCGTGATCCGCAACCGCTCGCTCGAACGCCCGGGTACAGGCGACATGTTCTGCCAGCGTGTGGATCACGGTACTGCTCAGCCCACGCCGGCGTGCCGCGGCCCGTGCCCATGAGATATCAGGGTCAGTGACGACCCCGATATGCAGGTCCGGCACTTGCACGTTTCGATCAATGTTCAACTGCAGGATTTCTGCCAGCGGGACTTCCCGGCGAAACGCGGCATCAGACGGGTACCAGCGGTCGATCAGGACGATGCTGCCTGGAGGCTGTCTAGCCAGCACGTGCCGGGAAATCCACGCGCGGCTATCAGCGAAGCGTTCACAAACCTCCCACTCCAGATCCAGGCCGGGATGCCTGGCGAGTCTGTTAACGAGGGTCATTGTTTCACTTCTGAAGGGATCGCTTTTTCTCTCACAAAGCCGGATCACCATTCTGTTGTCAGCCCTAAGCGCTTTTGTTACGGCCTCCAGCAATGTGGTTTTGCCAGTACCCTTGGGGCCATCCATGGAAACAAACAACGGACGGCCAGCCGCCTGACTCAACACGGCTTGTCGGTCCGGCTGCGCATGGTTTCGGCGATCACCCTGGCCAGTGCAGATTGATCGAATGGCTTGGGTAAGCGCGTCAATGTGGTCTTGAGGTCCAGGGAGATTTCCGCAAAGCCTGAGGAAAGAATGATGGGAAGGTTGGGATACAACGACTCGATGTTGCCGGCAAGCTCGATCCCGGTCATGTCCGGCATTGCCATGTCTGTCACGACCAGGTCAAAGCACGCGCCTTGCGCCAGGAACGCCAACGCGGCATGCCCGTCTCCTGCCGACACAACATGATGGCCCAGGTCTTCAAGCATCGCCCCGGTGCTGATCAGCACCAGCGGGTCGTCATCTACCAGCAGAATCTCGAGGCTTTGCTGATGGGCTGCATCGGGTGTATCTGCAGTTGATGCCAGCGCCGCAGACTGTGTGGTGTCGGTCACCGCCACCGGTAACCAGAGCTCTGCGGTTGTGCCCTCTCCTACCCGGCTCTTCAGCACAAAGTGGCCCTGTGACTGTGCCGCCAGGCCATGCACCATCGAAAGCCCAAGCCCGGTGCCTTTTCCCGCTCCCTTGGTGGTGAAGAACGGCTCCATGGCCCGTTGCAAGGTCGCGTCACTCATCCCGGGGCCGGTGTCGATGACAGAGATGCAAATCAGTCTTTGCGAGTCATTCGCCCCGTCGGGAAACGCATCCTCCCGCGCTGAAATCAGGATCCTGCCCCGACCTTCCATTGCGTCCCGAGCGTTGATCACCAGGTTCATCACAGCCATTTCCAGTTGGCTCATGTCGACCAATACCGGCCGCAGGATCAATGGGAACTGTGTGTCGACGTTGATGCCTGCGCCCAACATGCGGGACAGCAGGTCTGACATGTTGCGGATCAGATCGCCCACATCCACAGGCTGAGGGTCAAGCTCCTGGCGACGGGCAAAGGCCAGCATGCGCTGAGTCAGCGTTGCGCCCCGCTGGGCGCCCGCGATTGCATTATTCAGTAAGGCGCAGGTTCTCGAGTCCTGCGGGACACGCTTCTTGGCGAGTTCAAGACTCCCCAGAATCACCATCAGGAGGTTGTTGAAATCATGGGCGATGCCGCCGGTGAGCTGGCCCAGGGACTCCATTTTCTGGGATTGGAATAACGCCTCTCGGGTTTCCTTGATCTCCTGTTGAGCCTGCACGCTTTCGGTAACGTCCCGGGTGATCTTCGCAAACCCCACCAGCTCACCCAGTTCATTCTTGATCGGGTCGATAACCACATGGGCGAGGAATCCCGTGCCGTCCTTGCGCAGGCGCCAGCCCTGCCCTTCGTAACGACCTTCCCTGACCACCGTTTCAAGGGCGCGCTGCGGGACATTGTGGTCTACGTCCTCACGCTGGAAGAACATGGAGTAATGCCTGCCGATGACTTCTGCCGGCTGATAACCCTTGATGCGCTGGGCGCCGGCGTTCCAGGTGGTGATCACGCCGTTGGGGTCCAGCATATACAGCGCGTAGTCGGTGACGCCTTGCACCAGCAGGCTGAATTGCTGCTCGCTCTGGCGCAGCGCCTGTTCCGCAGCCTTACGCTCGGTCAGGTCCCGTGTGACCTTGGCGAAGCCAATCAACGTGCCGTCGTCGGCGCGTATCGGGTCGATGATCACCAGTGCCCAGAGACGAGTCCCATCCTTGCGGATGCGCCAACCTTCGCCCTCGAAGCGCCCTGACTGCTCGGCGCTCTTGAGTGCCCGGCCCGGCAAGTCCGAGGCCAGGTCTTCCGGGGTGTAGAACAGCGAAAAATGCCTGCCCAGCACTTCACTCTGTTCGTACTGCTTGATCTTTCTCGCCCCGGAGTTCCAACTGCGAATCAAGCCGTTCGTATCAAGCATATAGATGGCATAGTCGACCACTGCGTCGACGAGCAGTCGATACCGGTCGTCCTGATTGAAAGGCCCTTGCGCAGGATGGGATGGCATCAGGAAAGTCTCGGGACAAATGAGTGGCTTGAACCCTCAGTATGTCTAAAAAAATCCCCGGCCCACCAATTTATTCATCTGGACAGTTGTTTTGAGTCAACCGCCGCCGTTGCGCGCAAACCGTGGAATCTTCAATCCCAGGCTTTCCCGCAAGGTCGTACCTTCATAAGCCGTGCGATACACGCCGCGCTCCTGCAACAACGGGATGACCTCGTGCGTGAAGCGCTTGAACTGCTCCGGATGGCCGATGTAGATATTGAAACCATCCACCGCGCGGGCTTCAAGCCAGTCAGCCATTTTCCGAGCGACGGTATCCGCCGATCCGACAAACGCTCCCGGGCGCAGTTGCCGCCCAAACTCCACCGCCTGGCGCAATGTAAAACCTTTCTCCCGTGCCTGATCGGCAATGCGTTTGGCCGCGGTAAAAAAGCTGCTGCGTGCCGCCTCCAGGCTCTCCTGCGGGAACGGCGCATCAAGGTCGTACTGGCTGAAATCATGCCAGCCGAAATTGCGTCCGAACTCCTTCAGCGCCAGCTCGAAACTGTGGTCGGCCTGATGGTAGTGCCGCTCGATTTCACGCGCCTGTTCATCGGTATCGCCTACATAAATCTCGGCGCCGGGCATCACCAGCAATTGCTCCGGGTCACGGCCATGTTGCAGCGCCCTGCCCTTGATATCCCGATAAAAAGCCTGGCCCTGCTCGATGCTGGCCGCATGGGTAAAGATCACATCGGCCGTGGCCGCACCGAGGTCGCGGCCTTGTTCCGAATCGCCAGCCTGGAAGATCACCGGTTGGCCCTGGGGTGAGCGCTGGATATTCAGCGGCCCGACCACGGAAAAGTGCTCGCCCTTGTGATTCAGGCTGTGGAGTTTGGCGGGGTCAAGAAACCGGCCGGTGGCGCGGTCACGCACGAAGGCATCTTCCTCATAGGAGTTCCACAGGCCCTGCACGACCTGGACGTGTTCGGCCGCCCGGCCATAGCGGGTGTCGTAGTCATAATGTTCGTCGCGGCTGTAGTTGCCGGCGGTACCGGCGTCGCCGCTGGTGACCACGTTCCAGCCGGCGCGGCCTTTGCTGATCAGGTCGAGTGAGGCCAGGCGCCGCGCGACGTTATAGGGCGAGTTGTAAGAGGTCGTCAGCGTACCGACCAGGCCCAGGTGCCGGGTGCTTACGGCAAGTGCCGATAACAGCGTCAGCGGCTCCAGCCGGTTCAGGTAGTGGGATGGCGAACCCGGTGTGATGAATTGGCTGTCGACGATGAACATCAAGTCGAACAATGCCGCCTCGGCCTGGCGTGCAATGTCGATGTACCAGTCGACGTTGACGCTGGCATCGGCCGGCAATTGCGGGTCGAGCCACAGATTGTGGCGGCCGGGCCCGCCGCAGCCCATGGTCAGGGCGCCGAGTTTGAGCTGTCTTTTAGTCATGTCCAACGTATTCCTGGAAACGTTCAGGGCTGGGTTCTGGCGACGGCTGGTTGCAAGGACGCCGCGAAGGAGTCGTCGAACAGCTTGGCTGCCGGGTAAGACTTGACCAGTCCCTGGCTTGCGAAAAAGTCCACGGTCTTTTGTGCTTCTACAGGCGACTGGGCTGTCACCGGTTCGACCGTCGTGCGTGCCCGGGCAAACCAGGCGCGGGCAATGTCGGCATCTGCGCGGGTGCGCTTGGCCCAGGCATCTGCATACGCGTCGGCGTTGGCCGGGTTTTGGCGCGTCCAGTCACGGGCTTTCTTCAGACGTTGGAGAAAATCGCTGATTTGCGCACGCTTGTTATCGACGGCCCTGGTGCTGGCGGCGACGAAACTCTGAGCCGGGATCAGCCCGTCTGCGGTCGCCAATACCCGTGCGCCCTGGCGTTCCTGTTGGGTGACGTAGGGTTCCCAGGTGGCGATGACGTCGACCGAACCGCCTTCCAGTGCGTGGGAAGCATCCAGTGCACTGAGGTAGCGCAACTCCAGGGCGTCCTTCGGCACGCCGGCCTTATCCAGTGCGGTCAGCAGCAGTTGCTGGCTCCAGGAGCCTTTCCAGATGGCGGCGCGCTTGCCTTTGAGGTCCGCAAGGCTGTGGATCGAGGAATCCTTTTTCACCAGGATGGCCACGCCCTCGAGGTTTTGCCGGCTGATGGCAATCACCTTGATTGGCGCGCCGAGTGCACCGAGGAACAGCACGGGCGCATCGCCGAGCAGGCCGATGTCGAGGCTGTTGGTATTGAGGGCTTCCGCCACCGGAGACCCGGCGGTGAATTGCTTCCATTCAAGGGTGTAGGGCAGATCATCCAGCACCCCCGCCGCTTCCATCACGGCCTGGGCGTTGTAGCTTTGGTCTCCGACCACCAGCGTTTGCGCGTTCGCGGTCAGGCACAGCAGCGTGGCGGCCAACCCGGCCGCCAGTTTTGTCAGGTAACGCACGTTCGTCTCCAGATGCCTTCTCAAGCATTGAAAGTCGATCCGCGCGTGCGGTCTCGGCAGTGTTCGTAGGGAGGGCTACGATGAGGGGCTGACGGCCGCATGTAAAATACTTATAACGCATAACCTAATTCGATATTAATGCGTTAAATGCATTTTTGTGGGTGGTCGGCGCGCACGGACATTGCGTACCCGCCTGCACCACCTACACTGATTTGAATTCGGCGACTCTCGCGCCATTTTTTCAGCCGTATGGCCCGATGCCCGCGCACTCATTGCTCAACAAATAAAGCAGTTAACCAACTGATTAATCAGAGTAAATATGAAAGAGCAGCCTCGGCAGCTTGCATCGGCACGGCAACCAGTGGCGCACAGCCGCGCCCTTTTTCGACCACCCCACCTTCTGGCTCCGTTGAGCCTGCTGTGCATCGCCCTCGCCGGCTGCACCGTCGGGCCCGATTTCGCGCGCCCTGAGGTGCCGGCGAACGCCGATTATTCACGAGAAAAACTCACCTCCACCACCAAGGCCGATATCGACACCGGCGGTGCGGCGCAGCGGTTGATCGCCGGGATGGATATTCCCGGGCAATGGTGGACGCTGTTCCGCTCACCGGAACTGAACGCGCTGGTGGAGGAAGCCTTGCGCGCCAACCCGGATGTCACCGCCGCGCAGGCGGCATTGCGCCAGGCCAACGAGCTGGTCTATGCCGACCAGGCGTCGCTGTTTCCCTCGGTGAGCGCCAACGTGCAGAAAGCCCGCGAGAAAGTATCGGGCGTCACCTCGGGCCTGCCGGAGTCGCCGATTCTCACGGTGAGTTCGGCGTCGCTGAGCGTGTCCTACGCCCCGGATGTGTTCGGCGGCACGCGCCGGCAAATTGAATCCACCTCGGCCCAGGCCGAGTACGAACGCTTCCAGTTGGAGGCGACCTACCTCACCTTGACCTCCAATGTGGTGAACACCGCAGTCAGCCTCGCCTCTATACGCGACCAGATCGCCGCCACCGAAACCATCATTCGGCTACAGAGTGATCAGCTCGACGTCCTGCAGGCGCAGCGCCGGCTGGGTGCGATCGGTGACACCGACGTGCTCACACAGCAGACCGCGCTGGCGCAAACCCGTGCCACCTTGCCGCCCCTGCAAAAGCAGTTCGCCCAGACCCGCAACCAGTTGATGGCCTACCTCGGCCGGTTTCCCAACCAGGACCGGGACGAGCGCTTCAACCTCGCCTCCCTGCACCTGCCCGAAGAACTGCCGCTCAGCCTGCCTTCGGCCATCGTTGGCCAGCGGCCCGATGTGCGCTCTGCGCAGGCGCAACTGCATCAGGCCAGTGCCAATATCGGCGTGGCCGTCGCCAATCAGTTGCCCCAGTTCAGCATTACCGGGTCGGTGGGCTCCACGGTGGCCAGCGGGACCAAATTGTTTTCGGCGGGCAGTGGGGTCTGGAGCCTAGCCGGGTCGATCACCCAACCGATCTTTGATGCCGGCGCACTCGAACATCGCAAACGCGCTGCCGTGGCCGCCTATGACGAGTCGGCAGCCCGCTACCGTGGCACGGTGATCGGCGCGTTCCAGGACGTGGCCAACGCACTGCGGGCGCTGGAGGCGGATGCCGATGCGCTCAACCAGCAGGTAGTGGCCGAGCGCTCTGCCCAAGCCAACCTGGACCTGGTGCAGGCGCAGTTCAAACTCGGTGCCGTGGCGTACATCAACCTGCTCACGGCCCAGCAAACCTACCAGAACACCGTGCTGGCCCGGGTCAGGGCGCAGGCCTCCCGCTACAGCGACACCACCGCGCTCTTCCAGGCATTGGGTGGCGGATGGTGGAACCGTACCGATGTGGACCCTGCCACCAAGGGCCGGCCTGATCGGTTCGGCCTGCCTTCGTGGAACGAGATCATGCCGGCCAGGAACGAGGCAGCGCCTGCCGATTCGGCACGGTTCAACTGAACTGAACTCTTGAAACAGCGAGAACATCCATGGCTGACGTCATAACCGCCTCTCCCCTGCCCACCGAGCCCGGCGCACCGCGCAAGCGCCGACTGTGGCGGCCGATGATCATCATGATCGTGGTGGTGCTGGTGATTGTGGCGATCATTGCCGGGGTGAAGTTCGTGCAGATTTCGGCGCTGATCGCCCAGTCGAAAATGCCCCTGCCCGCCTCCGTGGTCACGGCCATGAAGGTGCCGTTCAGCGACTGGCAACCGAATGTCAGCGCCGTGGGCTCAATGAAAGCGGTCAGGGGGGTGGATGTGACCACTGAAGTGGGC
This sequence comes from Pseudomonas sp. W2I6, assembly GCF_030815935.1. Taxonomy (NCBI): domain Bacteria; kingdom Pseudomonadati; phylum Pseudomonadota; class Gammaproteobacteria; order Pseudomonadales; family Pseudomonadaceae; genus Pseudomonas; species Pseudomonas sp. W2I6. The sequence continues at coordinate 2,462,558 of NZ_JAUSXJ010000001.1, forward strand.
GGCATCGTGCGCACCATCGGCTTCACGCCCGGGCAAGAAGTGGCGGCCCAGGCGCTGCTCGTCCAACTGAATGCCGACTCGGACATCGCGCAACTGCATTCCCTTGAGGCCACGGCTGACCTGGCGGTGATCGTCCTCAAGCGTGACAAGGCGCAACTGGCGGTTAACGCCATCTCCCAGGCACAAGTGGACACTGACACCGCCGACCTCAAAGCCAAGCTCGCCGCCGCCGAACAACAGCGCGCGCTGGTGGCGAAAAAAACCATCCGCGCGCCGTTTGCCGGGCGCATCGGCATCACCAGCGTCAACCCTGGCCAATACCTCAACCCCGGCGACAAGATCGCCACGCTGCAAACCTTCGATCCGATCTACATCGACTTCACGGTGCCCCAGACTCAAATGGAGGCCATTGCCATCGGCCAAGGGGTTTCGGTAACGGCCGACGGCCTGTCGAATCAAACCTTCACCGGCAAGATCAGCACGATCGACACCCAGTTCGACGCCACCACGCGCAATGTCACCGTGGAAGCCACCGTCGACAACCCCAAACAGAACCTGGTGCCCGGGATGTTTGCCCGCGCCGTGGTCAACTCCGGTGCGACGCAGCGCTACCTCACCGTCCCGCAGACATCGGTGACCTACAACCCTTACGGCACCACGGTATTCATTGCCACATCGAGCAAGAACGACAAGGGTGAGGAAGTCCTCACCGCGCAACAGACCTTTATCAAGACCGGACCGACCCGGGGCGATCAGGTGGCGATCCTGTCGGGCGTGAAGGAAGGCGACCTGCTGATCACCAGCGGCCAGATGAAGCTCAAGAATGGCTCGCCGGTGAAGGTCGATAACAGCGCCGCGCCGCTGAACGATCCTGCGCCGACTCCCCAAGAACACTAAAGGTGTCCCATGAAGCTTACCGATACCTTTATTCAGCGGCCGGTTTGGGCGATTGTCGTCTCGCTGTTCATCCTGATCCTGGGGCTGCGCTCGATCTTCGAATTGCCGGTGAACCAATGGCCACGCACCGAAAATACCGTGGTCACCATCACCACCGCCTACTACGGCGCGGACGCCTCCACCGTTGCCGGCTTTATCACCCAGCCGCTTGAATCGGCCATCGCCCAGGCCCAGGGCATTGACTACCTGTCTTCAACCAGCATCACCGGTGTCTCGACGATTACCGCCACGCTGCGGCTGAATTACGACGCGAGCAAGGCCCTCACCGAGATCAACACCCAGGTCAACTCGGTCAAGAACCAACTGCCGGCGCAGTCCCAGGAACCGGTGCTGACGGTGGCGGTCGGGCAGACCACAGACGCCATGTACCTGGGTTTCTACAGCGACACCCTGCCCACCAACAACATCACCGACTACCTGGTGCGGGTGGTCAAGCCCAAGCTGGACTCAATCCAGGGCGTGCAAACCGCAGAAATCCTCGGCGGGCGCCAGTTCGCCCTGCGCGCCTGGATGGACCCGAACAAACTGGCGGCGCATAACGTGACAGCCCAGGACGTGTCCACCGCCCTGGCCAACAACAACTACCTGTCTGCCGTCGGTTCCACCCGTGGGCAAACGGTGACGGTCGACCTGACGGCCGGGACCGACTTGCACACGGTGGATGAATTCAAGCGGCTGGTGGTCAAGCAGAAAGGCGATGCCCTGGTGTACCTGGAGGACGTGGCCACCGTCACCCTCGGCGCCGAAAGCTACGACAGCAGCGTGGCGTTTTCCGGCAAGCGCTCGGTGTTCATCGGCATCAAGACGGCGCCGACTGCAAATATCCTGACGGTGGCCGACAGCGTGCGCGAGGCCTTCCCCGAGCTGCAATCCCAGTTGCCCACCGGGGTACGCGGCGAGATCGTGTATGACTCCACGGAGTTCATCAACACCTCGATCTATGAGGTGGTGAAGACCCTGGTCGAGGCGATGATCATTGTGTCGGTGGTGATCTACCTGTTCCTCGGCTCGTTCCGCGCGGTGATCGTGCCGCTGGTGGCGATCCCGCTGTCGCTGGTCGGGACCTTCTTCATCATGTACCTGCTGGGGTACTCGATAAACCTGCTGACCCTGCTTGCCCTGGTATTGGCGATCGGCCTGGTGGTGGACGACGCGATTATCGTGGTGGAAAACGTCGACCGGCATATCAAGGAAGAAGGCAAAGGCGTGCTGGAGGCTGCGCTGGTTGCCGCGCGGGAACTGGGTGGGCCGATCATCGCGATGACCGTGGTGCTGATCGCGGCCTACGTGCCCATCGGGCTGCGCAGCGGCCTTACCGGTGCGCTGTTCAAGGAGTTCTGTTTCTCGCTGGCGGGTGCCGTGACTGTGTCGGCCGTGGTGGCGTTGACGCTTTCGCCGATGATGACCTCCCGGCTGTTCAAGACCGGGCAGGAAGAAGGTCGTTTCGCCCGCAAGCTCGATCAGTACTTTGACTGGTTGCGGGGCCGTTACCACCGCGTACTCTCGGGCGGCCTGAACGTATGGCCGGTGCTGGTGACGTTTGGTTTTGTGCTGTTCCTGCTGGTGGCCGCCAGCGGCATGACCGCCAAAAGCGAACTGTCGCCCACCGAGGACCAGGGGCTGGTGTTCATGCAGATCAAGGGCCCGCCCACTGCCTCGCCGCAGCAGATGGAGCGCATCGCCGACCAGGCCTTCCAGATCGCCAACAAAGAGCCGGAATACGCGCAGATGTTCCAGCTGACCGGGTTGCCTATCCTCAACCAGGGCCTGGGCGGTGTGCTGCTGAAAAACTGGGGCGACCGCTCGCGCTCCCAGGCCCAACTGATATTGGAACTCCAGCAGAAATGGAACCAGGTGCCGGGCGCCACCATTGCGGCCTTCCCGCTGCCGTCGCTGCCGGGCGCCCAGGGCTTGCCGGTGCAGTTCGTGATCACCACCACCGACTCGGTGGAAAACCTCAACGAAGTCGCCCAGGCCGTGGTGGCCGAGGCCCAGAAACAACAGCTGTTCTATTTCTCCGACATGGACCTGAAACTCGACAAGCCACAAGCCAAGCTGGTGGTGGACCGGGAAAAAATCGCCGCACTGGGCATGACCCAGGCCGACGTCGGTGCGGCGCTGTCCGCGGCACTGGGCGGCAACTACGTGAACTACTTCTCCACTGCCGGGCGCTCGTACAAAGTGATTCCCCAGGTGTTGCAGGTTGATCGCCTCAACCCGGACCAGATTCTCGATTACTACATCCGCACGCCATCCGGCAGCATGATCCAGGCGCGCACCGTGGCGCATATCGAAACGTCAACCCAGCCGGAATCCATCAACCACTTCCAGCAACTCAACTCGGCGACCCTGTCGGGCGTCAGCGGCGTCGCCCAGGGCGAACTGCTGGCGAAACTGAACACCATTCTGACCAATATTGCGCCGTCGGGTTACACCTCGGACTTCTCCGGCGAATCTCGCCAGTTCATGCAGGAATCCGGCGGGTTCTTCGGCTTGCTGATGTTCTCGATCCTGATCGTGTACCTGGCCCTCGCCTTCCAGTTCGAGAGCTTCCGCGACCCGGTGGTGATCCTGTTCTCGGTGCCCCCTGCACTCTTCGGCGCGCTGGCGTTTATCACCATGGGGTTTGCCTCCATCAACGTCTACACCCAGGTGGGCCTGGTGACGTTGCTGGGGTTGATCACCAAGCACGGGATCCTGATCGTGCAGTTTGCCAACGAGTTGCAGCGCGCCGGTCACAGCAAGCGTGAGGCCATAGAAGAAGCCGCCGGCGTGCGTTTGCGGCCGATCCTGATGACCACTGCCGCCATGGTGCTGGGCGTGGTGCCGCTGGTGTGGGCCTCCGGTGCCGGGGCTGCGGGACGGCATGACATGGGCCTGGTGATCTTCGCCGGGTTGTCGATCGGTACCGTGCTGACGCTGTTCATGGTGCCTGCGATGTATATGTTCATTGGTTCAACGCACCATCAGGAGGCGGAACAGCCGGTCCCCGTGTAGGAGCGAGCTGGCTCGCTCCTACAGTGGATCAGATCACTACCCGCAGCGCCAAGCCTTCATACGCATCCAGGGTGATGGTGAAATCACCCTCGGGCGTCAGATCGCCCTCCACCCGCTCATTGATGATGTCCACCACCGGGCCCGGCGCGATATTGGGCAAGTGCAGGGTTTCCGTAATCGGCGTCGAGCCGAAGTTCAGCGCCGTGATCTGGGTACCTTTGCCCGCCGGCAGCTCGTGCACCATGATCAACAGCCCCGGGTGCTGCACATCCGGCACCAGGATCTGGCGGCTGGCGGCGATGTCGTAGGCTCGGCGCACCGCGAGGATTCTTTGCAGTTGCGAGGCAAACGAATCCGGGTCGGCCAACTGGCTGATCAGGCTGCCATACAAGGTTTTCGGGCGCGGCATCTGCCCGGCGGATTGCTCCGCATCCGGATTCAGGTCCACCAGGTCATAGGCGCCGCGATGGATCCAGCGTGTGTCGCCATCCAGCATCAAGTGGGCCACCTCCTGCGCCGGCAACGGCAATGCGCCCACCAGGTCCCAGCCGGACAGTGCAAACACCCCCGGTTGCATCGCGTTGTACATCACCAGCAGCAGGTGAATCTGGCGGATCTGCTGGATATCCGCCGGGGTAATCGCCTCAAGGTCGCGAATGCCCAGCGCCGCCGTAATGATGCTGGCGGTGGTGCAGGACACGCCGTTGGTCACGAACTTCAGGTTATACGGCGCGTGTTCGCCAGCCAGGCGTTCGTACATCTGCTCGCGGATATGCTCGCGCAGGATGCCGCCGGGAAAGGTCTGCCCCTGATAGAGGTAGGTGTCATGGGCGTGCAACGTCCAGAAGTGCACCAGTTCCAGGGTCAGCTCGTCATGGTTCTGCAAGGCGTGGATCAGCGAGCCGGGGTCGATGCCCAGGGTGTGCATCTCCCGCAGCATCAGGCGCAGGAATTCGGTGTCGCCCATCAATAACGCGTGCTGGTAAGCCGGGCGCGTGATGAAGTCGTAGGACAGGTCTGCGCCGCCGTGGGACATGGCGGCGATGTCGTCCACCGTCAGGTTCAGTTCCTGGAAGCTGAAACCGCCCGCCTTGCGAATCGCGCCGCCCAGGATCTGGTTGCCGGTGATGGACAGCGGATGGCTTTCAGACCAGGCGTTACCTTCCAGTTTTCGTTCCACACCGAGGAAACCGTTGGCATCCAGGCGCAGGATTTTCGCCCCCATCACGTCGATGGCGTGCAGGGCGTCGCCGATGATCATCTGCTGCGCGGCGAAGGTCGGGTCCAGCCAGTTCAGCGACGGCTGCCCTTCCTTGAAGTAATGCAGGTACACCCAGCGGCGGGGCTTGCCGTCCACGCCGATGACCACATCGGTCGCGCTCCAGTCGGTTTCCTTGACCCCGGGTTCGAAGAAGATCACCCGTTGCAACTGGCCGACGATGTAGTGCTTGTCCCTGAGTACGTCGACCTGCTGTGGGCTGAGGTTCTGCGCATCGCGGCCCTCGCTGATGTCGGGCAGCAGCGGCCAGTCTTCTTCGCGGATCTCCACCATGTGGTAGAGCCCGGGATAGTCTTCGTAGGCCATCTCGGCCAGGCGGAAGTCCGCGCCCTTGCCGGTGTGGGACGGGATCACATCGTCGATGATCACTGCGTTGTGCGCGGCGGCCATGCGGGCCAGCGCCTGAAGCTGGGCTTCGGTGCCCAGTTGCGGGTCGATGTCGAAGCTGATGCGGTCAAAATTGCCGTCAATGGTGGGGGTGTGCTCGGTGCCGGATAGACCGCCCGAGCGTTTCAATGGGCCGTTGTGAATGCCCTGGATGCCGATTTTTGACAGCGCGTGCCATAAAGTCTCATCCCCCAGGGCTTCGAGTACGCTGCCGTTTTCACGGGTGACGATGGACGCCGGATAGGCCGTGAACCACACCGATGCCAGGGCTGAAGCATCACGGGGCCGGGTATGGGCATACGGCTGTTGCCACAACCGGCCTTGCCCCGAGTAGAGCCTGGCGCGCTGCTTGGCGGCATGCAGCATTGATTGTTCCACCAGCCAGGCCACATGTTTCTTATCGGCGTCCGTCATAAATCAATCACCTGCACCCATGAAGTAGTCGGTTGCGGTGGCTGCATATGAACCACCGTTCGTTACTGTATGAGGCCCCGGGCGGCGATTCGTTGCATCCGGGATGGCGACCCTTCCCCGGCCTAGACCCATCCACCGTCCACAATGAAGTTCTGTGCGGTACACATCGCCGATACATCAGAGGCCAGGAACAGCGCCATATTGGCGATATGTTCCGGCTCCACACTGCCCGGCAGGCACTGGCTGCGGGCGATCAACTCCCGGGCCGCGTCATCCACCCACATCGCCAGTTGTTTCTCGGTCATCACCCAGCCCGGCACCAGCGTATTGACCCTGATACGGCTGGGCCCAAGCTCCCGCGCCAGGGCCCGGGTCATGCCGTGGGCGGCGGCTTTGCTGGCGGCGTATACCGGGTAGCCGCTGGAAGCCATCATCCAGCCGATGGAACCCAGGTTGATGATCGACCCGCCGCCTGCCGCCTTCATCATCGGCACCACGGCCCGGGCCGCGAAAAACCCGTGCTTCAGGTTGACCGAAATCAGTTGGTCGAACCGCTCCGAGTCGATTTCATCCAGGGTGTGCCGAACGTCATTGGCGGCATTATTCACCAGCACGTCGATCGGTCCAAGGCTCTGCGCCAGGCACGCTATCGCGGCCTTGTACGCGATCTCGTCGGTGATATCGCAATGGGCGAATTCGACGGCATAGCCCTCGGCCGACAATATCGCCGCCAATCGGTCGCCCTGCCCTTGCGCCCGGTCCACGAAGGCTACCTTGGCCCCCTGGCGTGCGAAGGCACGCACCATGGCCTCGCCTATCCCGGAAGCACCGCCGGAGATCAGCACGGTTTTATCCCGCAGGTCCGGGTACATCGCCTGCGCGCCGGGCTGTTTTTCAGTGTTCATGGGGCAGTCACTCCGCTGTATTTAGTCTTATTTTATATTGCATGTTTTGCGATGTTGGCTATAAATCAGCCCTGCAGCCGAATAAATAGTAGAACTATTTAATTAACAACAATAAAGGTAGCTCAGTCATGCGGCAATCCCGATTCCTGCTTACCGGCCTTGGCCTCTCCCTGGCGGTGGCCAGCCTGGGCGCTCAGGCGGCTGGCTTGTCCAGCGAACACAAACCCTTCGGTAAAACCAATGACGGCACCGCCGTCGAGCAGTATGTATTGCGTAACAGTCATGGCGTACAAGCCACGGTCATCACCTATGGCGCGGTCTTGCAGTCGCTGAAAGTACCCGACAAACACGGCCAGTTCGCCGACGTGGTGCTGGGCTTCGATGACGTCCAGGGCTACCAGGCCGGTACTGCGTTCTTCGGCGCGACCATCGGCCGTTTTGGCAACCGCCTGGACAAGGGCAGCTTTGAACTGGACGGCAAACGCTATCAAGTGCCCCTCAACGACGGGCCGAACTCGCTGCACGGCGGCCCGCAAGGTTTCGACAAGCATGTGTGGAAAGCCCAGCCGGTCAAGCAGGACGATTCGGTGGGCGTGACCCTGAGCTACCTGTCAAAGGACGGCGAGATGGGTTTCCCCGGCAACCTGAAAGTCGATGTCACCTATAGCCTCAACGACAAGAACGAACTGCACATCGACTACAAGGCCACCACCGACAAACCCACGGTGCTCAACCTCACCAACCACAGTTACTTCAACCTCGCCGGCGCCGGCAGCGGTGATGTGCTCAAGCAGGTCGCCACCCTGCATGCCAGCCATTACACCCCGGTCAACAGCACCCTGATTCCCACCGGCGAACTGGCCCCGGTCGCCGGTACGCCGATGGACTTTCTCAAGCCCACTGCCATCGGCCAGCACATCAAGGACGATCATCCCCAGCTGAAATTCGCCGAACCTAAACAAGGTGGCTTTGACTTCAACTGGGTGCTGGATGCCAAGGGTGATATCGGCAAACTGGCCGCCGACGTTCGTGACCCGCAGTCCGGCCGCCGCTTGCAGCTGTATACCAGCGAGCCTGGCGTGCAGTTCTATACCGGCAACTTCCTCGACGGGACGATCAAGGGCAAGGGTGGCAAGCCTTACGCCCACTGGAGTGCGTTCACCCTGGAAACCCAGCATTTTCCCGACGGCCCCAACCAGCCGAGCTTCCCCTCTACCCGTCTCGATCCTGGCCAGACCTACACGCAGAATACCGTGCTGAAATTCTCTGCCGACTAAACCTTTGGGAGCTGTCGAGCTTTGGCGAGGCTGCGATGACGTCGGCACTATCAATATCCAAGGTGCCTGACCCACCGCTATCGCAGCCTCGCCAAAGCTCGACAGATCCCACAGTACCGGCGTTAGCAGGGCTGCCGGGAAACGTCAGCGGCCATCAGTTCCACAAACCGATCTTTTCCAGCTCCTGTTTGAAGTTCTCGCGGGTGATCAGCGTCACCTCATCCATGGCCGTGTACTTCGGCGGCTCCTTACCCGTAGTGACCCACTCGAACATCATGCTCGCGGTGTTGTAGCCCTCGATGTGCGGGCTGGGCAGCATCGAGCCGAAGAAGCCGCTGTTGGCTTTCTTCAATTCGCCAATGGCATCGGTGCCGTTGATGCCGATGCCGATGACATTCGCCGCCGCAAACCCGGCGCTTTCGGTGGCGCGCACGCCGCCAAGCACGGTGTTGTCATTCATGCCGCCGATGATCAGGTTTTTCGCGCCGCCGGGCAGCTTGACCAGCGCCGAGTTGGTGGCGTCCATGCTGCCGGGGACGTCGAGGGTCTTGAGGGCTGCGTATAGGATGTGGTCATCCGGAATGCCCGCGGCCTTCAGGGATTTGACCGAGCCATCAGTGCGCTTTTTACCGGTATCGAGTTCGTTGTAGGTGTTGATCACCGCATAGGTGTCCTTCCAATCCCAGCCACGTTTTTTCGCTTCAGTGGCCATGGCACTGCCCTGCTTCTCGCCCACTTCAAACGCGGCCATGCCCAGGTAAGGCACGTCTTCCATGAAGTTGCCCTTGGCATCCACAAAACGGTCATCCACGGCGATCACTTTCAAGCCGTTGGCTTTGGCCTTGGCCATGATCGCCGGGCCGAGGGACACGTCCGGCGGGCAAATCACAAAACCCTTGGCACCGTTGGCCGCCAGGCTGTCGATGGCCGAGAGGGTTTTTTCGCCGTCGGGCACGGCGATCTTGATCACCTCGAAGCCCTTGTCCTTGCCGGCCTTTTCGGCGAAGGCCCATTCGGTCTGGAACCAGGGCTCTTCCGCCTGCTTGACCAGAAAGCCGATCTTCACCGGCTCGGCCGCCAGCAACAGGCTGCTCAGGCCGACGGCGGACACCGCCACAGCGGCGCAGCACAGGGAACGGATACCACGACGACGATTCATAGGGTGACTCCTTGTTGTTGTTTTTGAATGCGTTAAACAGCCTGTTGGTTATCCTGCAAAGCGGTGGCAGATTTTCCCCGGCACATCGACCTCGATCGCCAGCACCGCACCGTCCAGCGGGTGATCCAGCGGGCTGGCGGCACTGGTGATGTACAAGGTCTTGAGGTCGGGGCCTGCGAACACGCAACTGGTGGGACGGCTGACCGGCAATTCGATGACCCGGTCAACTTCACCGTCCGGCGTCAGCCGCAGCAGGCAACTGCCGTCCCAGCGGGCGTTCCAGATATAGCCTTCGGCGTCCATGGCCGAACCGTCCGGGCCACCCCGGGAGTGAGGCCCGAACCAGACCTGCGCGGGTGCGAGCTGGCCCTGTTCATTAATCGGATATTGATAGAGCGTGCCGTCCAGGCTGTCGCCGAAATGCACGTGGGTGGCGGTGTCGTTCCACAGCAAGGTGTTGGGAATCCCCAGGCCTTGCAGCAACGGCGTGACCTGCCCGTCGGCCTCGACCCGGAACAGGCCGCCGGAACGTCGCAGCACCGGCAAGTCTTCACCGTGCTCGCCGATGTTGTTCTGCATGGTGCCCAGCCACAGCCGGCCCTGGGCGTCGCAGCGGGCTTCGTTGGCACGGTTGCCCGGTTGCGGATCGGCGACGCAAAGCAAGGTCAGGCGTGGATCGCTCGGCGTCGAATCGAGGTCCAGGCGATACACGCCGCTGCTCAGGGTCACCAGTGCATCGCCGCTGGCGCACGGGATAAACGCCGAGACCGGCTCAGGCAATTGCCAGGTGTGCAATTGCCCGCCCTGCAGGCGCAAGGCCTGCTGGCCGATGATGTCCACCCAATACAAGGCCTGGCCCGGTACATCCCAGAACGGCCCTTCGCCCAGCCGAGCCCGGTGCGGTGTGACTGCGGTCCACGACATGAAACCTCCTGCTTTCTTGTTGTTTTCAGGTGGTACCGGTTACAGCGCGTCGCGCGACGGCTGCCCATCTACCAGACGCTGAATGCGCAACGGGTTGGCATTCTTCAGCGCGTCGGGTAGCAGGCTATCAGGGTAATTCTGAAAGCACACAGGTCGCAGGAAACGCTCGATCGCCAGGGTGCCCACGGAAGTGCCACGGGCATCCGAAGTTGCCGGATACGGCCCGCCGTGGACCATCGCATCACACACCTCGACGCCCGTGGGGTAGCCGTTGAGCAGGATGCGGCCAACCTTTTGCTCCAGCAGCGACGTCAACTCGCCGAACTGGGTGAAATCCGCCGGCTCGCCGATGATCGTCGCGGTCAATTGGCCGTGCAGGCCGTGCAACGCCGCAGCGAGTTGGGCCTGGTCGGCGACTTCCACGAACACCGTGGTGGGGCCGAACACTTCCTCCTGCAGCACTTCATCGCCGTTGATCAGCAGGCTGGCGTCCGCTTTGAACAGCTGTGGCTGCGCCTGATTGCCGGTTTGCGTCTGGCCCGCCAGGTGCTCGATGCCAGGATGGGCCAGCAGCGTGTGCAGGCCTTTGCCGTAGCTGTTCAAGGTGCCGGCATTGAGCATGGTTTGCGCGGGCTGGCCGCCGATCAGTTGGGCGACCTGTTGGGTGAAGCCTGTGAACGCTGGCGAGGCAATCCCGATCACCAGGCCCGGGTTCGTGCAGAACTGGCCGCACCCCTGCACCACCGAGGCGACCAGGTCGCGGGCGATGGTGTCTGCCCGGGTTTGCAGGGCCTTGGGCAAGACGATCACCGGGTTGATGCTGGACATCTCGGCGAACACCGGGATCGGTTGCGGGCGTGCCGCCGCCATATCGCACAAGGCCCGGCCGCCCTTGAGCGAGCCGGTGAAACCCACGGCCTGGATCGCCGGGTGCTTGACCAGCGCTTCCCCCACACCGCCGCCGAAGATCATGTTGAACACGCCGCCGGGCATACCTGTGCGCTCGGCCGCCCGCATGATCGCATCGGCGACCCGCTCGGCGGTGGCCATGTGGCCGCTGTGGGCCTTGAACACCACCGGGCAACCGGCCGCCAGCGCGGCGGCGGTGTCGCCACCGGCAGTGGAAAAGGCCAGGGGGAAATTGCTCGCCCCAAACACCGCGACCGGCCCCAGGCCGATGCGGTATTGGCGCAGATCCGGGCGCGGCAAGGGCTGACGATCCGGCAGCGCCTGGTCGATCCGCGCGCCGTAGAAATCACCGCGCCGCAGTACCTTGGCGAACAACCGCATCTGGCCGCTGGTACGACCGCGCTCACCCTGGATACGCCCGGCGGGCAACGCCGTTTCGCGGCAGACCAGGGCGACAAAGTCATCGCCCAGGGCGTCCAGTTCATCGGCTATCGCCTCCAGGAACGACGCACGATGCTGCGCGCTCAGGCTGCGATAGGCCGGGTAAGCCTGAGCGGCGGCGTTCGCCGCGGCGTCGACCTCCTGCGCGGTGGCCTGGTAGAAATCAAAGGGCAATGCCTCGCCACTGGTGGCGTCGATGCTCTGCAGGGTGATGCTGCCGGCAGCGCTGCGCTGGCCGCCGATGTAGTTATGGCCACAAATCCGGGTCATGCCTGTCTCCTTCAAAGGGTGCCTATGCCGCCAGGTGCCACGCCGCTGTTGGCCACGGCAATGCCGTTGATCAATGGCGCGCCGAATTCGGCCTGGCTGATTTCAAACACATCGCCTGGCCGGGTACGAATGCCGTCCGCAAACGACAAGGTGGCGGTGCCGAAGAAATGGATATGCACGTCACCTGGGCGCAGGAACTGGGTGTATTTGAAATGGTGGTATTCAAGGTTTTCGAGGCTGTGGCACATGTTGGCTTCGCCACTGAGGAATTCGTGCTGCCACAACACCTCGCCATTGCGCACGATACGGCTGGTGCCCGCCAGGTGCCGGGGCAGTTCACCCAGGCGCAACTCGGGACCATAGCTGCAACTGCGCAGTTTGGAGTGGGCCAGGTACAGGTAATTCTTGCGCTCCATCACGTGGTCGGAAAACTCGTTGCCCACCGCGTAGCCCAGGCGATACGGCTTGCCGTCGTGACCAATCACATACAGCCCGGCGATTTCCGGCTCTTCGCCGGCGTCTTCGGCAAACGCCGGCCACGGGAATGGCTGGCCCGGACGCACCACGATGCTGCCGTCGCCCTTGTAGAACCATTCCGGCTGCACACCGGCCTGGCCAGCAGCCGGTTTGCCGCCCTCCACGCCCCATTTGAAGATGCGCATGCTGTCGGTCATCGCGCTTTCGTCACTGGCGTTCTGGTGCATCTTGTCCCGCGCCGACGCACTGCCCAGGTGGGTCAGGCCGGTACCGCTGACCAGCGTGTGGGCCGGGTCCGGGTGATCCAGCGGTGGCAAGATCTTCTGCGCGGCCAGCAGTTTTGCGTAGTCGTGGCTCTCGGCCAGGCCGAGGTGGTCTATGTGCTGTTGCAAGGTGACGCCAGCCTCGATGGCGGCGAGTGCCAGGTCGCGTACCGTGCGGGCGGCCCGCACCTCGCGTACCTGATCGCCGTCGACCACGCCCACTCGGCGTTCGCCGTTGTTCAATTCAAACTGCACTAACCCCATGAGTGTTCTCCTGATTGCCAATTAAGTACGCGTGGCGCCACGGGCGCTGGCGGCGAACTGGTCGGGCGGCAGCACGTGCCTGCGCTCCAGCAACCGATAGACCACCCCGGTCAACACCACCCCGAACAGCATCACGCACGCCAGGAAGTACAAGCCCGACGCAAGGTTGCCGGTGTACTCCTTGAGGGCGCCGATCACGAACGGCCCGATGTAGCCGCCGAGGTTGCCCACCGAGTTGATCAAGGCGATGCCCGCCGCTGCACTCGCGCCGGCAAAGAAACGTCCCGGCAAGGTCCAGAACACCGCCGTGCAAGAAAACAGCGCAAACGCCACCAGGCACAGCGCTGCCAGTTGCCACAGCGGCACTGTCAGCCAGGCGCTGAGGAACAGGCCGATGGCGCCCAACACGTAGAGCACGGCGAGATGACCGTAGCGATCATTCAGGCGATCGGAACTGCGCGGGACGATCAGCAAACCGATGATCCCGAAGATGTAGGGCACTGCCGACACAAACCCGGTGGTCAGGTCGCTGCCGCCAAACTGCTTGATCAAGGTCGGCAGCCACAGGCCCAGCCCATAAATGCTCAAGGTCACCGGCAAGTAGAACAGCGCCAGCAGCAGCACGCGTTTGTCCTTCAGCGCATGCAGCGGGTTGCCGTGCCGGGTCTGGCCGTAGGCTTGCAGGTCTTTGGCCAGCTCGCCGGTGAGCCAGGCCTTCTCCGCCTGGTCCATCCATTTCACCTGTTGCGGCCCATCCGGCAGGTAGCGCAGCACCGGCCAGGTCAGCAGGATCGCCGGGGTGCCGATGACGATGAACAACCACTGCCAGCCGTGCAGGCCGAGTATCCCGTCCATGCCGAGCAAGCCGCCCGCCACGGGGCCGGTGATCATCATCGCGATGGGTTGGGACAGGATGAACAGCCCGAGGATCTTGCCGCGGTGCCTTACCGGGAACCATTGGGTGATGTAGTAGAGGACACCCGGGAAGAACCCGGCTTCGGCGGCGCCCAGCAGAAAGCGCATCACATAGAAACTGTGGGGGCCCTGGACGAATGCCATGCCGATGGTAATCGCGCCCCAGGTCACCATGATTCGTGCGAACCAGCGCCGCGCGCCGAAACGGTCGAGCATCAGGTTGCTGGGGATTTCCAGCAGGAAGTAGCCAATAAAGAACAGCCCTGCTCCCAGCCCATACGCCGCATCTCCGATGCCGACATCCGCGCCCATGTGCAATTTGGCGAAGCCCACGGCCGAGCGATCCACGTAGGCAATCAGGTACAGCAAGATCAGGAAGGGAATCAGTTTCAGCGTGATGCGACGTATCAGCCGCTGTTCCTGGCTCATGTGAGCGGTCTCCGATTGTTATTTTTATAGAGCGTTTCGGGTTGCCTCTCGCGGAAAACCGCCAGGGCCAGGCCTCGTTGAATCGGACTATATAGTAATACTATTTAATCAACAACACTTCCAAACACCCGAATTTACGCCTATGTTAAGCCGAGAATGGATCAATATAGTCTTACAATAAGAGAGTCAGCCATGTCCGAGAAAAAGCCCGTCCTGCGCTCCGCCAGCTGGTTTGGTACCGCCGATAAAAACGGCTTCATGTACCGCAGCTGGATGAAAAACCAGGGGATTGCCGATCATCAGTTCCACGGCAAACCGATCATCGGGATCTGCAATACCTGGTCGGAGCTGACGCCCTGCAACGCGCACTTCCGCCAGATTGCCGAGCATGTGAAACGCGGCGTGATCGAAGCCGGTGGCTTTCCGGTGGAATTTCCGGTGTTCTCCAACGGCGAATCGAACCTGCGCCCCACCGCGATGCTCACCCGTAACCTGGCCAGCATGGACGTGGAGGAAGCCATTCGCGGCAACCCCATCGACGGCGTGGTGCTGCTGACCGGCTGTGACAAGACCACCCCGGCGCTGCTGATGGGCGCCGCCAGTTGCGACGTGCCGGCGATCGTCGTCACCGGCGGGCCGATGCTCAACGGCAAGCACAAGGGCCAGGACATCGGCTCGGGCACCGTGGTGTGGCAGCTCAGCGAACAGGTCAAGGCGGGCACCATTACCCTCGACGATTTCCTCGCGGCCGAAGGCGGCATGTCCCGCTCGGCGGGCACCTGCAACACCATGGGCACCGCCTCGACCATGGCCTGCATGGCCGAAGCACTCGGCACTTCCCTGCCCCACAACGCGGCGATTCCGGCGGTGGATGCGCGGCGTTATGTACTGGCGCACATGTCCGGCATGCGTGCGGTGGAGATGGTGCGTGAAGACCTGAAGCTGTCGAAGATCCTGACCAAGGAGGCTTTCGAAAACGCGATTCGTGTGAACGCAGCCATCGGCGGCTCGACCAACGCCGTGATTCACCTGAAAGCCATCGCCGGGCGCATCGGCGTCGAGCTCGACCTGGACGACTGGACCCGCATGGGCCGTGGCATGCCGACCATCGTCGACCTGCAGCCGTCCGGGCGCTTCCTGATGGAGGAGTTCTACTACGCTGGCGGCCTGCCGGCGGTGCTGCGCCGCCTCGGTGAGGCCAACCTGATCCCGCACCCGAATGCCTTGACCGTCAACGGCAAGTCCCTCGGCGAAAACACACGGGAAGCGCCGATCTACGGCCAGGACGAAGTGATCCGCACCCTCGACAACCCGATCCGCGCCGACGGCGGCATTTGTGTGCTGCGGGGCAACCTCGCGCCACTGGGTGCAGTCCTCAAGCCCTCGGCTGCCAGTCCCGAGCTGATGCAGCATCGCGGGCGTGCCGTGGTGTTCGAGAACTTCGACATGTACAAGGCACGGATCAACGACCCGGAACTGGACGTGGATGCCAACTCGATCCTGGTGATGAAAAACTGCGGGCCCAAGGGTTATCCGGGCATGGCGGAAGTCGGCAACATGGGCTTGCCGGCCAAACTGCTGGCCCAGGGCGTGACCGACATGGTGCGGATTTCCGATGCGCGCATGAGCGGCACGGCCTACGGCACCGTGGTGTTGCACGTGGCGCCGGAAGCGGCGGCCGGCGGCCCGTTGGCCGCGGTCAAGGAAAGCGACTGGATCGAACTCGATTGCGCCAATGGCCGCCTGCACCTGGACATCCCGGACGCCGAACTGGCGGCCCGCATGGCCGACCTTGCGCCGCCCGAGCAACTGATTGTCGGGGGTTACCGGCAGCTGTACATCGACCACGTATTACAGGCAGACCAGGGCTGCGACTTCGACTTCCTGGTGGGCTGCCGTGGCGCCGAAGTGCCGCGTCATTCCCACTAATTGGGACGGGAGCAATGCTATGATGCCGCGTATTTCGCCAGAGTAGCCTCCCTGTTATGGATCAGCAGCCGACCAAGCCGCGCAAGAGCATGCACGCCCAAATCGTTCAGGACTTGGGCATGCACATCGTTTCCGGGCGCTTCAAGCCGGAAGAACGGTTGCCCATGGAGGCCACCTTGTGCGAGGAGTACAAGGTCAGCCGCTCGGTATTGCGTGAGGCGACCCGGGTGCTCAGCGCCAAGGGCCTGGTGATTTCCAAGCCCAAGGTCGGCGCCGTGGTGCGCCCACGGGTGCAGTGGCACTTGCTGGACCCGGACGTGCTGACCTGGCTGATGCAGTCGACACCCCACAGCGAGTTTTTCAACACCCTGGCCGGTGTGCGCCGGATCCTCGAGCCGGAAATCGCCGCGATGGCCGCGACCACCGCGACCGACGCCGACATCGCCACCATCGAAAAAGCCTACCTCGGCATGGAAACCGCCAATACCCACGAAACGTTGCTGCAGGCCGACCTGGACTTCCACCGGGCGATTGCCGATGCGACCCGCAACGACTTGCTGGCCTACATGTGCAACATGCTGTCGCTGCCACTTCGCGAGTCCATCAACATCACCAACCGCCGCCCCGACATCCAGGGCCTCAGCCTGCCCCGGCACAAGGCGATTCTCACGGCGATCAAGAACCGTGACGCCCTCGGCGCGCGGCATGCCTCCCTGGTGCAACTGGACGATACCCGGGTGGCGCTGGACACCGTGATGAACGTGCTGACGCCGCTGTAGCGCCAGGCAACTCACCGTCAAGTCGAGGCCGCCCTTGGATTACTTCGCTGCGTTAACCGCCTTTGTCGAAGCCGCCGAGGGCAATAACTTCTCCCGTGCCGCCGACCGGCTTGGCATCAAGGCTTCCACGGTTTCACGCTACGTGAAGGACCTTGAACAGGACCTCGGCATCGCCTTGTTCAACCGCTCTACCCGTACGCTGCACCTGACCGAGGGTGGCCAGACATTCCTGACGCACGCACGCCGGGTACTGGATGAACTCGAACAAGCCAAGGCCGCCACCTCCGCACTGAACGAACAACCACGGGGCGTGCTCAAGCTCAACCTGCCGCCCGCCTTTGCCCGCCACCATATCCTTCCCACCTTGAATGCCTTCCTGGCCCGCTACCCGCAGATCAAGCTGGAACTGGTGCTGGACGACAGCCACGTCAACCTGATTCATGCCGGCGCGGACCTGGCGATCCGAATTGGCACCCTGGCGGATTCCACGTTGAAGGCACGCAAGATCTGCGATGAGCGCTACCGGCTGGTGGCCAGCCCGGCGTTTTGCCGGGAGTATCCGGCGCCGGTCAACCCTGCCGACCTGGCTGCCATGCCGGCGATTCTGGGGGCGGCTGACAGCGCATTTGCCAACGGGCGTGAGGTGTCACCGCTGGTGCATAAAGACAGCATCCGGATCAACGACCTGGACGCACAATTGATCGCCGCACAACAGGGCCTGGGATTTGCCTTGCTGCCCGACTGGCTGGTAGCCAAACCCATTGAAACCGGCGAGTTGCTGGTGTGGTTGCCTGAGTGGGATATCCGCATCGCAGGCCGTGAATCGGCGGTGTGGTTCGTCTATCCACCCAAGCGCATCGTGTCGTCCAAAGTGCGGTGTTTCATCGACTTTATCGTCGAGCAACTGGGCGAAACACCGCACTGGAAACGTCTCAACTGAAGCGGATATCCAGCGACCGCAGATAGGTTTGCAGCCCGGCGTCCTGGATCGGAATCAGGAAGGCTTCCGTATCGGACTCGTTGAAGTGAGCATGCCAGTAGCCTGGCGGGGTGACGAACGCCAGGCCCGGCGACCAGTCGACCCGCACCGGGTTGCGGATCTGCCCATCGGCGTACAGTTCGGTGCCCACCAGCGAATAGCAGCCCTTGGGGCAATCAATGATGAAATCCAGCGCAATCGACTGGTGTCGGTGGGGCTTCTGAATCGACCCCGGCGGCAGGATGCCGTACATCGCCCACAGCACATGGGTCACGGTGCGAGTCTGCGGGAAGTTGCGATTGCCCAGCAGGATGCTGATACGGCTACGGTCCTGGGCGCGGGGATCATCGGCCGCTTCCCGCAGTTTTGCGTTGGCCAGCTCCGCGGGATACAGCGTCGGTACGAAGCGATCGGCACTGCGGGTCACGCCCAGGTAACGCAACAGCGGCTCATCGTGGACGTAATACAGGCGCGCATCCTCTGATGCACTGAACAGCGCTTGCTGCAGGCCTGGCAGCGCGATGAAGCAGCCCTTGGTCCAGTCGATGCGGTGCTCGCCCTGGACCACGCTGCCCTGCCCGGCGATGACATAAAACACCTGTGAAGTGGCGTTGGGGTGCAGTTCCAGCGTATCGCCGGCGTTCAGGCGAATGAAGTTCGCACACAGCCCCGGACCGGTGGCCGGACCTTCGCAACCCAAGGCATCGCTGAGGTCCAGCGGCACTACCCGAGAGGGCCCACTGTCGTACAGCGAGGCCGGGAAGCTGTGATAGGGAATGCGCGTGATCAGGTTGGCGCTGATGGGATTGGCGGCCTTGCTGTATTCAAAGTATTCGGCATCGAGCAGGTGCTGCGGTTGGGTATCGGCCACGTCAGGCTTGAATTCGCTATTCATTATGATCACCTCAATCTACGACTGGATTTCGCATGCCCCGTGGGGCGCTGCGGCGGTGAAAGAACTATAGGCATTCAGCGGCGGTGGATTAATCCCTCATCTTGCACAGCAGTTGTGCGAAATGGGGCAGGCACAAGCCTCTCTTGGTGTACTGATAGTTTGATTCAACCAACTATCAAAGTGCCACTTTATAAATAAGTTAAATATATATACATCAGCGCCCATAAAAAATCCGCCGCAGAAACTGCGGCGGCAAACCAAAGGATGTTGTCGAAGCAGAGCGGCTAAGACAGGGTTAAAACTACAGCAGCGTGCGCGTATGCACAGTGAATTTTAATTAATCGAGTTTAACCAGTCGTGCACCTGCGCATGCAACTATTGGCAATTAAACTATCCACGAAAACAACAGGCTAGTTAAACAAACACGGTTGATCGTGGACTTTCGTTTTACCTTGCTGCTTCGCCGAAAAGGCCCGGGTTTGCCCCGGGCCTTTTTTTCGGGGACCATATCGGCCTTCTTTCTGATGTCACCCAAGGGAATCCCATGGCCAACCACGACCTCGCCTTCACCCCCGATCTCGACCCGGACTCCATCTCCTCCGACGTCATCGGTTTCAACGGCATCCTCGTCTCCACGCAAATCCCTACCCGCGCCGACGGCAGCCTGGAGCTTGGCGACATCACCCTGCAAAGCGAATGCACCCTGCAAGCCCTCAAGGTGGCCCTGGAACGTGCCGGCAGTTCGATTGACCGGGTCATGCACCTGACCATCTACCTGACCGACATGGCCGACCGCGCCGCTTTCAATGAAGTCTACAAGCGCTACTTCGCCAAGCCTTGGCCGGTGCGTGCGGCGGTTGGCGTGGCAGCCCTGGCCGTGGAAGGCATGCGGGTTGAAGTCACGGCGATGGCGGCCAAGGCCTGAGTCAAACGCTCTATAAACCAACGATGATCAAATGTGGGAGCTGTCGAGCCCCAGCGAGGCTGCGATGGGATCGCCGCGGTGTCACTGATACACCGCGGTGTCTGCATCGCGGGCAAGCCCGGCTCCCACAGTTGAGTGCATTCCAGTTTGGGAGCACACGCAGGGCTTGATAGATGTCGATAGCGCATTTCGCAGCTACAATGCCCGCCTCCGTGACAAGCCTGACTAAAAAAACTATGTCCTTGCCCAAGCATCACCTGGAATTGCTCAGCCCTGCGCGCGATGTTGCCATCGCCCGCGAGGCCATCTTGCATGGCGCCGACGCCGTGTACATCGGCGGCCCGAGTTTCGGCGCGCGCCATAACGCCTGCAACGACGTGAGCGATATCGCGCAGTTGGTGGAGTTCGCTCGGCGCTACCATGCGCGGGTGTTCACCACCATCAACACGATCCTGCACGACAACGAGCTTGAGCCGGCGCGCAAGCTGATCCACGAGCTTTACGATGCCGGCGTCGACGCGCTGATCGTCCAGGACCTGGGGGTGATGGAGCTGGATATCCCGCCCATCGAACTGCATGCCAGCACCCAGACCGACATCCGCACCCTGGGCCGGGCCAAGTTCCTCGACCAGGCCGGTTTTTCGCAGCTGGTGTTGGCCCGTGAGCTGAACCTGCAGGAAATCCGGGCGATTGCCGATGAAACCGATGCCGCCATCGAGTTCTTCATCCACGGTGCCTTGTGCGTGGCCTTCTCCGGCCAGTGCAACATCTCCCACGCCCAGAATGGCCGCAGCGCCAACCGTGGCGATTGCTCCCAGGCCTGCCGCCTGCCCTACACCCTCAAGGATGACCAGGGCCGTGTGGTTGCCTTTGAAAAGCACCTGTTGTCGATGAAAGACAACAACCAGAGCGCCAACCTGCGTGCCCTGGTGGATGCCGGCGTGCGTTCGTTCAAGATCGAAGGCCGCTACAAGGACATGGGCTATGTGAAGAACATCACCGCCTATTACCGTCAGCGCCTGGACGAGATCCTCGAAGACCGTCCGGACCTGGCCCGCGCTTCCAGCGGCCGCACCGCGCATTTCTTCCTGCCGGACCCGGAAAAGACCTTCCATCGTGGCAGCACCGACTACTTCGTCACCGACCGCAAGGTCGACATCGGCGCCTTCGACACCCCAACCTTTACCGGCCTGCCGGTGGGTGTGGTGGAAAAAGCCAGCAAGCGTGACTTGCAAGTGGTCACCCATGAGCCGCTGTCCAATGGCGACGGTCTCAATGTGCTGATCAAGCGCGAAGTGGTGGGTTTCCGCGCGAACATCGCCGAGCCAAAAGGCGAGTTCGAAGAAGACGGCGAGAAGCGCTACCGCTACCGCGTCGAGCCCAATGAGATGCCGGCCGGCTTACACCAACTGCGGCCGAATCATCCGTTGAACCGCAACCTGGACCATAACTGGCAGCAGGCGCTGCTCAAGACTTCCGCCGAGCGCCGTATTGGTGTGTCCTGGGCGGCTCGCCTGCAGGAAGACCGCCTGGAACTGACCGTCACCAGCGAAGAAGGCATCAGCGCCAGCGTTGCCCTGCCCGGCCCGTTTGGCGTGGCCAACAAGCCGGAACAGGCCCTGGAAACCCTGCGTGACCTGCTGGGCCAACTGGGCACCACCCAGTACCACGCCACTGCGATCGAGCTGGATGCGCCGCAGGCGTTCTTCATCCCGAACTCGCAGCTCAAGGCCCTGCGCCGTGAAGTGATCGAGGCGCTGACCGAGGCGCGTATCCAGGCTCATCCACGGGGCGGCCGCAAGGCGGAAACCACGCCGCCGCCGGTGTATCCGGAATCGCACCTGTCGTTCCTGGCCAACGTCTACAACCAGAAGGCCCGCGACTTCTATCACCGCCATGGTGTGCAACTGATCGACGCGGCGTACGAAGCCCACGAAGAAACCGGCGAAGTGCCGGTGATGATCACCAAGCACTGCCTGCGGTTCTCGTTCAACCTCTGCCCCAAACAGGCCAAGGGTGTGACGGGGGTGAAGACCAAGGTTGCGCCGATGCAGTTGATCCACGGCGACGAAGTACTGACGCTGAAGTTCGACTGCAAGCCTTGCGAGATGCACGTGATCGGCAAGATCAAGGGCCACATCCTCGGCCTGCCGCAACCGGGCAGCGTGGTGGGTTATATCAGCCCGGATGACCTGCTCAAGACCATCCCGCGCGGCGCACATTGAGTCGCGGGTGAGCGTCATGCTACGGCGTGACGTTCACCGCTGTTTTCGAACGCCACCACCAACCCCGCTGCAATCCTGCCGCTGCCAGCAGAATGGCCGCTACGCCCAGCCATTGCAGCCAGCCCAGCCGATGCCCAAAGGCAATCCAGTCGACGAAGATTGCTGCGATCGGGTAGACGAATGACAGCGCCCCGGTAATTGCCGTCGGCAACTTCTGGATCGCGCCGTACAGCAACACGTACATCAAGCCGGTATGCACAACGCCCAGGGTCAGCAATGCCGCCCAGGCATCCATCGATGCAGACAGGCTGTGCCACTGCATCAGCGGAGCCAGCAGCAAGGCGCCCGTGGTCACCTGGATCAACGCCATCAAATGCGGCGGCACCTCCTTCAAGCGCTTGATGATCAGCGCGGCAATCGCGTACAAAAACGCCGCACCTAGCGCCAATGCCACGCCCACCAGATAGTCATCCCCGGTATTTGACTGATCGCCATGGGCAGTGACAATCGCCAGCATTCCCACGAACGCCACGCTCAGCCAGGCGAGCTTCTGCACGGTGATTTTCTCGCCCAGGAACACTGCCGCCAGCAACACCAGCATGAACGGCTGCACGTTATACACCGCTGTACTGATGGAAATGGATGCCCTGGCGTAGGACTCGAACAGCAGCAACCAATTCCCCACGATCGCCACGCCGCTGAGCATCGCCAGCCCGAGTTTGGTGTAGTCCAGCAAGTCCAGGCGCAGATAGCCGAGCAGCCAGCACACCACCAGCAACGTCAGCGCGCCGATCACGCAGCGCCAGAACACCACTTCCACCACCGGCACTCCCGACACCAGCACGAACCAGCCGATGGTGCCGGATATGAGCATGGCGGCGACCATTTCCCATGAACCGCGACGTATGGATTTGTCCATGATTGAGCTCCTCAAGTGAGGCTCAATTATGGCAATCTGGCCTGTAGCGACTCCATATTCTAAATAAGGCGAACCTTTCATTTCGCCTATTCTTATTAGGCAAACCTGAGCAATCGCTTTCGGAGCGACCATGATTGACAGCATTGACCAGCAACTGATCGCCGCGCTGATGGACGATTCGCGCCTGTCCCTCAAGGCCTTGGCGGGTATCACCGGCCTGTCCTCCCCCAGCGTCGGCGAGCGGTTGCGACGGCTGGAAGAGCGTGGCGTGTTGAAGAACTACACCGTGGACATCGACCCCAAACATTTTGGCTATCTGCTGCAAGCCATCGTGCGCATCCGCCCACTGCCCGGGAAACTGCAGGAGGTGGAGCGCCAGATCCAGGCGATCCCCGAGTTCACCGAATGCGACAAAGTGACCGGCGATGACTGCTTCATCGCACGCCTGCATGTGCGCACCATGGACCAACTCGACACACTGCTGGATAAGCTCAACGCTTACGCCGAAACCAACACCGCCATCGTCAAGAAAACCCCGGTAAAACGCCGATTGCCACCACTGAGTGATTCATGATTCTGAGTCACTGATGCAGTGACGGGATCGCTATTCTGTCAATCCAGGGCGGTGTTTATGCTTGATCCACACATTGGAACAACAGGCGTAAACACCATGTATGTCATCACCGGAATCACAGGCAAAGTCGGCGGCGCCCTCGCGCGCTTTCTCCTCAACGATCGTCAACCCGTGCGCGCAGTCATTCGCGATGCCGGCAAAGGCGCCGTATGGGCCGCCCTTGGTTGCGAGGTCGCCATCGCCAATATGGACGACGCTGCGGCCCTCACTGAAGCATTCAAGGGTGCCACCGGCGTGTTCATCCTGCCGCCTTCGGATTTCGACCCGGAGCCGGGTTTTCCCGAGGCGCGCAAGGTGATTGCCGCCGTCGCTCAGGCCATTGAAGCGGCGGCCCCGCAGAAAGTTGTTTGCCTGTCGACCATTGGCGCCCAGGCCGAGCACCTGAATCTGCTGACCCAACGCACCTTGATGGAACAGGCGCTGAGCGCGTTGAACGTGCCGGTGACCTTTTTGCGTCCGGGCTGGTTTATGGAGAACTCGGCCTATGACGTGCTGGCCGCCCGCGAGCACGGGGTGATCCACAGCTTCCTGCAACCGCTGGATAAGACCGTACCGATGATCGCCACCGCCGACGTCGGCCGCCTCGCTGCGCAATTGTTGCAGCAACACTGGAGCGGGCGTCGGGTAGTTGAGCTGGAAGGCCAATGGGTCAGCCCGAACGACATCGCTCGCACGTTGACCGAAGTGCTTGGTCGTGGTGTGACAGCACAGGTGGTGCCTCGCGATGCGTGGGAGCCGATGTTTCGTGAGCAAGGCGCGCAGAATCCAATGCCGCGCATGCGCATGATTGATGGGTTTAACGAAGGTTGGATCTGCTTTGAGCAGGCGGACGTGGTCAAGGGTGAGACCACATTGCTCAAGGTGCTGCGGGAGTTGGCTGCAAAAACCTGATGCCATGCCTGCAAGCCAGCTCAGTGATTGGGTACATATCCGTTATTTGGGTAACGGCGGCGTATGGTTTCGCTCTTACAGCGAGTCACTTTGCAAAAGCGGCAAAGTCCACCAAACGGCATTGCTCCGCGGGCCGCCGCTCCGCAATACCTGCGTTCGGCCTCGGGCTTATTGGGGCAGTCAGATCAAAATCAAAAGCAAAGACCAGAGCGAAAACAGATCTGCTTTTCTGTGGGAGCGGGCTTGCTCGCGAAAAACCTGAGAGCGCCGCGTTCATTCAGAATGCCCGCGTCATCGTTAACGACCTTCGCGAGCAAGCCCGCTCCCACATTTGGCCCGTGCCCGCTTTAGCTTCTGATTTTGCTCTTCAACACTCAAGCCGGCCGGTAGGCCGCTGTGCTCTTGATCTGCTTTTGATCTTGATCTTGGGCGCCCCGTTAAACCACGCTGGCCGAACGCAGGCTTTGGAGCGTGGGTAACCTGGCAGGACGCCAGGTTAGCCGTCCTGGGCCAGGGATGGCCCATGACGGCGGCCCACGGTCCAAAGCCGGAGTGAGGGCACACCGAGCCTAAGCGAGGTGCCGAGTGGTGGGGCAAGAGCGTTTTGCTTACTTTTGCGCTGTTCAAAAGTGAGCCGCTGTAAGAGCGGAACCAATAGCAGCCGTTACCCAAATAACGGATATACACCCAAAACTTCCCTAATCGTGCAAAGCCTTAGCCGCCCCCAACAACCCCCGAAACTTCAAATAA
Source organism: Pseudomonas sp. W2I6 (assembly GCF_030815935.1). NCBI lineage: Bacteria > Pseudomonadati > Pseudomonadota > Gammaproteobacteria > Pseudomonadales > Pseudomonadaceae > Pseudomonas > Pseudomonas sp. W2I6. The sequence continues at coordinate 2,487,751 of NZ_JAUSXJ010000001.1, forward strand.
CGTGCCTGCAAAACAGCCTGTTGAGCGCCGTCCGGGAAAAACCGTTGCTTCACCGGCATCCCCGCCTGCAACAGCGCCGCGCCCTGCCCACTCGACAGGAACCCCAACTTCGCTGCACCAATACACGCCCCCAACTCACTGCCATGCAACGTATAAATCTCCCGCCCAAGAATATTGGCCAACAACTGCGCCCAATACTCACTGCGCGCCCCACCACCCACCAACGCACAAGCCCCCACCGTGGCCCCGGCCGACTGCACTGCATTCAATGCATCCAGCAACCCGAACCCGACGCCCTCCATCACCGCATACCCCAGCATGGCCGGCGTGCAGTCATGCCCCAGGCTCATGAAACCACCCCGCAACAACGGGTCGTTATGGGGCGTACGCTCCCCCGCCAAATACGGCAAAAACAACGGATTGGAAACCGGCACGCCCTGCCCGATCGGCAACTCGGCCTGCACCCGATTCAGCAACGCCTGCTCATCAACCGACCCCGTCAACCGCGTCACCCACCGCAAGCAACTGGCCCCGGCCAACATCGCCCCCATGGTGTACCAACGCCCAGGCAACGCATGACAAAAACTATGCACCGCACTCGCCGGATTCCCCGCCGAGTGATCAGTAATCGCCACGATGGCCGCACTCGTACCGAGGGTGATAAACGCATCACCCGCATTCACCGCCCCTATGCCCACCGCCGCCACCGGGTTGTCCCCGCCACCGCCGGCAATCACCAGGCCCTCGGCCAAGCCCAGTCGCCCCGCCGCAGCCGCATTCAAACAAGCACTGGCCGCGCCACCTTCTACCAGCCGTGGCATCTGCGCCAACCGCAAACCCGTGGCCTGCAGCATCGGTTCAAACCATTCGCGGTTGGCCACATCCAGCCACAACGTCCCCGCACCATCGGACACATCACTCACGCGCTCACCACTCAAGCGCAGGCGCAGGTAGTCCTTGGGCGACAGCACGCAATCAATGGCGCTGAATACCGCCGGTTCATGCTCCTGCAACCACAGCAGCTTGGGCGCCGTGAGACCGGCCATCGGCAAGCTGCCGGTGACGTCGGCAAACTCACTGCCCAAGGCTTCAGCCTGGGCCATGGCACGGGAGTCATCCCAGAGAATCGCCGGGTACAACACCCGGTCGTCTTGCCCCAGCAACACCGCCCCGTGCATCTGCCCGGACAACCCGATGCAGCCGACACGGCCGTAGGCATCCGGCTGATCAGTGCGCAGTTGGTCCAGGGCCTTCAGGCATGCTTGCCACCAATCCTCAGGCGCCTGCTCGGACCAGCCTGCGTGCGGGCGCGAGACCGTCAGCCGCGCGCCCGCATGGGCGAGGACGTTGCCTTGCTCGTCCATCAGGATCGCCTTGAGTTCCGAAGTGCCGAGATCAATGCCAAGGGAAACCGCGTTGTTCATATCAGGGGCAGCCGCATGAGTTACGAATCTTCAGGGTGGGCGCGAGCCGCACGCTGTGTGTTTTACGCTTGGGCGACGCCATGCGCTCAAGCAGCAGGTTGACCGCCCGGGCGCCGAGTTCCTGGACCGGCTGTGCGATCAGGGTCAGGCGTGGCACGAAGAAATCCGCCCAGTCAAAATCATCGAAGCCCACCAGGGCCATCTGCCCGGGCACGTCGATATTCGCATCACGCAAGGCGTGCATCGCACCCAGGGTCATCAGGTTGTTGCCCGCCATGATTGCCGTGGGCGGTGTTGCCAGGGCCAATAACTGCGCGGTCGCTTGCCGTGCCGGCTCGCTGCTGGAACCACCGTTGACCAGCAATTGCGGGTCAAACACCAACTCTGCCGCCTGCAACGCGGCTTGATAGCCGGCCACGCGCTCATCGGAAGTGCCGAGCCCCGCGCGCCCGGAAATAAAGCCGATGCGCCGGTGTCCATGGCCGATCAAGTGCGCCACCAGGGCCTGGGTCGACTGGGTGTTTTCCACCCCGACCTGATCGAAACGATCACACATCATCCGGTCCACCAGCACCGCCGGCACTTGATTGGCCTGCAGGTATTCCAGGGCCAGCGAACCGGTAGACGGCGCCAGCAGAATGCCGTCCACCCGCCGATGGTGCAGCGCCGTGACCACACGCAGTTCCTGTTCGGGATCGTCGTGGGTATCGACAAACAGCATCATGTAGCCGTGTTTGGCGCACTCGGTTTCAATCGCGTGCACCGTTTCACTGAAGTAATGGTTGGACAGCGCCGAGATCGCCACGCCAATGGTATTGGTGGTGGACCGGGCCAGGGAGCGCGCCAGCGTGTTGGGGATGTAGCCCAACTGCCGGATCGCGCTCTGCACCGCTTGCACCGTGTCCGGGCTGACCTTGCGGGTGCCGTTCAAGACGTGGGAAACCGTCGACGTCGACACCCCTGCAATTCTTGCCACATCCTCCATGGTTGCCACGGTGCTCACTCCTGCGCGCTTTAATGTTTGCTGGACCAACCGCTGTAGGAACCGACGTTGTCGCGGGTGATCAGTTTTGGCGGCAGCAGGGTAACCGCTTCGGCAGGTTGTTTGTCATTGAGAATGTCATTGCCGACGTTGACAGCCGTCTGGGCCATGGCCCATGGGTCCTGGCTGGCGGAAGCCTGGATCAGGGTGTCGGTCTTCAGGGCATTCTCGATATCCGGCGCGCCGTCCACGGAGGTGATGATGATGCCGCTGCGTTTCAGCTGCTTGGCGGCCAGGTCGCTGCCGATGGCTTGCGGGTCGTTGATCGCGAACAGGCCGTCGATTTTCTGGAAGCGTGTCAGGTAGCCCTGCATCACGTTCAGGCCGCCTTCACGGGAGCCTTTGCCGTCCTGGTCATCAGACAGCACCTTGATATCCGGCGCACTGCCCAGCGCGGCTTTACAGCCTTTGACGCGATCAGTCACGGCGGTGACCTGCGGGCCATTCTGGATAATCACGTTGCCCTTGCCCGAGAGCTTGTCGACGATGAACTGGCAGGCCAGTTTGCCGGCTTCGACGTTGTCGGTCTGCACGGTGGCATTCACGCCCTTCGCATCGACGTCTACCGCCACCACCACGATCCCGGCGTCACGGGCTTTCTTGATCGCCGAGGCCATGGCCGATGGGTCCACGGCGTTGAGCAGGATCAGGTCGACCTTGGACGAGATGAAGTTGTCGATCTGCGAGAACTGCTTGCTCAGGTCATAGTCGGCCGACACCGAGGTGACTTTCACCGCCGGGTTCAGCTCCTTGGCCCGAGCCGTGGCACCGTCGGCCAGGGTCACGAAATACGGGTTGCCCAGGGAACCCATGCTGATGCCGATGGCTTTCAGTTCACGGGCTTCTACGGCTTGGGACATCAACACGGCAACGCCCAGGGAGGCGACAACAGGAAACATGCGTTTGAAGTTCATGATGACTCTCTTGTGATTGTTGTTTGAGTGAAATCAGGTCCGCGCACCGGACTGGCGATAGCGATCCAGCGCTACCGCGCCAATGATCACGATGCCCTTGATGATGTACTGCCAGATATCCGAGACGCCCAGCAGCACCAGGCCGTTGGTCAATACCGCGATGATCAGCGCGCCAATCAGCGTGCCGCCGATGGTGCCGACGCCGCCGGTAAAACTGGTGCCGCCGAGGATCACTGCGGCAATCGCATCCAGCTCATAGGACTGCCCCAACTGCAGGCCATTGGCGGCGAACAGGCGTGACGCGCTCATCACCGCGCCCAACCCGGCCAACGCACCGGACATGGCATAGACGAACAGCAGGACCTTCCACACCTTGATCCCCGACAGCCGCGCCGCTTCCGGGTTGCCGCCCACGGAGTAAATTTGCACCCCCATCACCGTGCGCCGCAGGATGAACCACGACAGCGCAATCACGGCCACGGCAATGATCACCAGCCAGGGCACGCCCAGCACCGAATCGTTGCCAATAAAGGCAAACGGCAAATCAGGGTTGAACACGGTTTTGTCGTCGGCCAACAGGCGTGCCAAACCGCGCATGGCGGTCAGCGCACCGAGGGTGACGATAAACGGCGGCAGGCGCATGAAGGCGATCAGGCCGCCGTTGACCAGGCCCAGCAACAGGCCGAAGCCAACCCCGGCGGCAATCCCGAACATGCCGAACTGCGGTGACATCGACGCTTGCAACGCAACCACAGCCGAAGCCGCAAGAATCGCTCCCACCGACAAGTCGATGCCCGCCGTGAGGATCACAAAGGTCATCCCCGCCGCCAGCACCACGTTGACCGACGCCTGCTGGGTGATGATCGACAGGTTCTGCACCGTCATGAAGTTTTCGCTGGCCAGGGCAAAACCCACCAGCAGCAGCACCAGCACCGGCAACATGCCCACCGTGCGCATCAGTTCGCGAATACGCTCAGCCTTGCCGATCGTTGCCACAGTCATGGTGTTGCTCCCGCTTGTCGTTGAATTAGCCATGGGCGGCCACCTGTTCGCTGCCGGTGGCGAGGTCGATGATCGCCTCCTGGGAAATATCCAGCCCCGATGCCCCGCCCACTTCGGCCACCAGTTGCCCTTCGCGCATGATCAGCACGCGGTCGCAGGTGCCGATGATTTCCGGCAGTTCGCTGGAGATCACCACGATGCCTACGCCGGCCTTGGCCAACTGGTTGATGATGCGGTAGATCTCGGATTTGGAGCCTATGTCCACGCCACGGGTGGGCTCGTCGAGGATCAGTACGTGCGGCTTGACCTCCAGCAGCCGTGCCAGCAGCACTTTCTGCTGGTTGCCACCGGACAACGCGCCGACGTTGACCTTGCCCGACACCACGCGGATCGACAGGGACTTGATCGCATCGCGTGAGCGTTGTGCGGCGTGGCCACGGTCGAGCACGCCACCGGCATGGGCATCCGGCACACACGCACAGACGTTGATGTTGTCGGCCACGCTCATGTCGAGAAACAGACCCTGAGCCTTGCGGTCCTCGGTGAGGTAGACGACACCGGCACGAATCGCATCCGCCGGGTTGCGCAGTTGGGTCACGGTTTTGCCGACCACCTCCAGGGTGCCGGAGGTGCGTGGGTCGGCGGCAAAGATCAGCCGTGCCAGTTCGGTACGCCCGGCGCCCACCAGGCCGGCGATGCCCAGCACTTCACCGGCGTGCAGGTCAAAGCTGCAGTTGCGCACGCGCTTGCCGTCGGCCATGTCACGCACGCGCATCACCACCTGGCCGGGGTCGTAGGCCGCATGTTCCTTCTTGTAGAAACCTGACAGGTCGCGGCCCACCATCATCTTCACCAGCACTTCGGCCGACAGCACGTCCCGCGCCAGTTCGCCGACGTACTCGCCGTCCCGCAGCACCGAGACCCGGTCCGACAGCTCGTAGATTTCCGCCATGCGATGGCTGATGTAGATGATCGCCAGGCCCTGGCTGCGCAGCTGTTTGATCAGCGCGAACAGGCGGTCGGTCTCCCGGGAGGACAGCGGCGTGGTGGGCTCGTCCATCACCAGGATTTTTGCGTGGGCATGCAAGGCCCGGGCGATTTCCACCAGTTGGCGCTCGGCGATGGACAGGCTGGCGACGCGGGTGGTGGGCAGAAACTCCGCACCAAGCCTTGCCAGCACCTCGGCCACCCCGGCTTCCATGCCCTTGCGGTCGATGGTCCAGCCACGGCGCAGTTCACGGCCCAGGTAAATGTTCTCGGCCACCGTGAGGTTCGGACACAGGCTCAGTTCCTGGTAGATCACGGCAATGCCGAGGGCTTTGGCGGAGGCTGGGTTGTAGCTGGCGACGGGCTGGCCATCGATGCGGATGGTGCCGCCGTCGTCGGCCTGGTAGGCACCGGAGAGGATCTTCATCAAGGTCGATTTGCCGGCGCCGTTCTCACCCATCAAGGCGTGGATTTCACCGGGGTAGACCTTCAGGCTGACGTTCTTGAGCACCCGCAGGCCGTTGAAGGTCTTGCTGATGCCCTGCATTTCAAGCAAGGGTTCAAGGCTCATGACTGAGCTCCTGGTTTTATTATTGTTGTGTTCGGGCGTTTGCCAATGGCAGTCATCGGCAGACCTGATTGCTGCCGACTCTAATCAGATACATTTGCTTACGCAAGCGCTTGCGTCAGCCGTTTATCGTTTGATTAAACGTTTCACCTGATGAATAAATGTTCATCCAGCGACCTGGAGTGACTAATTGCAGATAAAACCGCCGTTTTTCCACCTTCACCTATCCGATTGAGTGTTTTTTTAAAAATAACACCGCGTTTGGCCACTACGATCCCTGTCGGTTGCGGTTTATCTGCTATCGTCCAAAGACCTCATCTCCTCCTCATCGCGCCTGCGCGATCTTCTGTGAGCATGCTCTGCGGCGCCGCCTTTGGCAGCGTCGGGCCTGAAGTTCACGGAACACTGCACGATGGACAACTCTTCAGTCGACAGCCCGGCGGAGCCGCAATCCCGGGCTGAAAAAATCGTCGAATTCAAACGCCAGAAAACCCTGCTCAAGGCCGGCGCCTTGCAAGATGCGATCTTCAACAGCGCCTACTTCTCCAGCATCGCCACCGACGAAAAAGGCGTAATCCAGATTTTCAACGTCGGCGCCGAACGCATGCTTGGCTACGCCGCCGCCGATGTGCTGAACCGCGTCACACCGGCCGACATTTCCGACCCCGCCGAGCTGATCACCCGCGCCGCTGCCCTCAGCCTGGAACTGGACACACCGATCACGCCGGGCTTTGAGGCCCTGGTGTTCAAGGCCTCCCGGGGCATCGAAGACATTTACGAACTGACCTATATCCGCAAGGACAACAGTCGCCTGTCGGCCATGGTGTCGGTGACCGCCCTGCGCAACCGCAACGACGCGATCATCGGCTACCTGCTGATCGGCACCGACAACACCGCGCGCAAGCAGGAAGAGGCGCAACGCAAAGGCTTTGAGCGCGCCCTGGAAGAGAAGAACCTGGAGCTGGAACACGCCAGCCACATGAAGTCCGAGTTCCTTGCCACCATGTCCCACGAGCTGCGCACGCCGCTGAATGCGGTGATCGGTTTTTCCGAGGCGCTCAAGGACGGCCTGGTGGGCGACATGAGCGATATCCAGCGCGAGTACATCGGCGATATCTTCACCAGCGGCCAGCACTTGCTGTCGCTGATCAACGACATCCTCGACCTGTCCAAGGTCGAGGCCGGCATGATGGACCTGGAACTGGAAGCCGTGGAGTTGGCCGGCCTGTTGGCCAACAGCCTGCTGATCGTGCGGGAAAAGGCCGCATTGCAGCGCATCCAGTTGAAACTCGAAAGCCCGGACGACTTCGGCGCGCTGGAACTGGACCTGCGCAAGACCAAGCAGATCATCTACAACCTGCTGGCCAATGCGGTGAAGTTCAGCGAGCACGGCGGCTCGGTGACCCTGTCGGTACGCGAGGTGAGTCGTGCACAAGTCGGGCAGGTTCTCGGCGACTGGCCCACCTATGGTTTTGCCCTGCAGCCCAGCGAGCATCAACAGTTCCTTGAATTGAGCGTGAGCGACACCGGCATCGGGATCGCCCGGGACGACATGAGCAAGCTGTTCAAGGCCTTCAGCCAGATCGACAGCAGCCTGGCGCGCAAATTCGAAGGCACGGGCCTGGGCCTGGCGATGGTCAAGCAACTCACCGACCTGCACGACGGCAGTGTCGCCGTGGCCAGCCGCGAAGGCGAAGGCGCGCGATTTGTGGTGTGGCTGCCGCTGCACCGTGCCGCAGATGCGGAGGCCCCATGGCCGAAATCCTGATCGTCGAAGACAACGAGGCCAATATGCGCCTCGCCCGCCTGTTGCTGGTGAACGCCGGCCACAGCGTGTTGTGGGCCGCCGATGCCGAGACCGGGCTGACCCTGGCCCGGGAAAAACAACCGGCATTGATCCTGATGGACATCCAGTTGCCGGGCATGGACGGCCTGGCAGCCACGTCACTGCTCAAGCAGGACCCTCATACCGCGCACATCCCGGTGATCGCCCTGACGGCCATGGCCATGAAGGAAGACCGTGACAAGACCCTGCGGGCCGGCTGCGATGCCTACATCATCAAGCCCCTGCGCTACAAAGAGCTGTACCAGGTGATCGACACGCTGCTGCAAAAGAACATTACTCCCTCGACTTGAGTCCTCTCCATGGCCAGCCAACCCGCAACGCTGTTGATCGTTGATGATGAAATCCAGGTGCGCAAGCTGCTGGAAACCCTGCTGCGCCACGAGGGTTACCAGACCGTGAGCGCCGCCAGTGGTGAAGAAGCCTTGCAGTTGGTGGCGCAGCGGCCGCCGGACTTGATCCTGCTGGACATCATGATGCCGGGCATGGACGGCTATGAAGTGGCCAACCAGCTCAAGGGCAACCAGGCCACGGCGAACATTCCGATCATCATGCTTTCGGCATTGAGTGAGTCCAGCGCGCGGCTCAGTGGCCTGGAAACCGGTGCTGAAGAATTCATCAGCAAGCCGGTGGAGCGGGTCGAGTTGTGGCTACGGGTACGCAACCTGCTGCGGCTCAAGGCCCACGGCGATCGGTTGAAAAACCATAGCCAGTTGTTGGAGCAGCAACTTCAACACCACCAAAATGAGTCCTCGCGGTTGAATGTGCATGACCTGGCGCGCCTGGACCTGGAAAAAGCCCTGCGCCTGGCGGTCGAGCGCGAAGAATTCGTGCTGCATTACCAACCCAAGGTCGAACTGGCCAACGGTCAGGTGTGCGCCCTCGAGGCCCTGCTGCGCTGGGACCGGCCCGGTTACGGTGCGGTGTCTCCAGCGGTCTTCATACCGATCCTGGAAAGCCAGGGCTTGATCGTCACGCTCGGGCGTTGGGTGATCGACAACGTGTGCCGCCAGATCGCAGCGTGGCAATCCGGCACGGTGGGCGCGGTGGAGGTATCGGTCAACGTTTCGGGGCATCAATTGATCGAGGGCGACCTGATTGCCGATATCGCCCAGTCCCTCGCCCAGGCCGGCGTGGAAGCGCATTGGCTGGAAGTTGAATTGACCGAAGGCTCGCTGATGGAGAACACCCAGCACACCATCGCCAGCTTGCAGCGCCTGCGGGCGATGGGGGTGAAGATCTCCATCGACGACTTCGGCACCGGCTATTCCAGCCTGGCCTACCTGCGGCGGTTCCCGATTGATACGCTGAAAATCGATATCGCGTTTATCCGCGAAGTCACCAGCAACCCGCAGGACGCGGCTATCACCCGCACCATCATCGAACTGGCCCACAGCCTGAAGCTGCGAGTGGTGGCCGAAGGCGTGGAAACCCAGGCGCAGCTGGAGTTTCTGCGGGAAGCCGGCTGCGATCAGATCCAGGGATATCTGTTCAGCCGGCCTTTGCCGATGAAGGAGCTGGAGCGCCTGCTGCTGGATAAGCGCAGCCTGGTCAGGCCGCAGCCTCACTGACTTCGAACAACCCCACCAGCTTCTGCAACTTGTTGGCATTGACCCGCACGGTTTCCGCGCTGGTCTGCAACACCCCTACGGTCAGGCGCATTTGCTCCGAAGAGTGGCTGACCTGCTTGATGGTCTTGCCATAGTCGAGGCTGCGGGCGTTGAGCTGCTGGATGATGCTGAACATGCTCTCCACCGCCTGGTGCAGGTGCACGTTCTCCGAGGAGGCGTCCTCGGCCAGGCGCAGGCTGCTGTCGACGTTGGTCACGCCGTTTTCCATGAAGCCTACGGCCTTGCGGGTTTCGCCTTGCAGGCCCTCGACCATCTGGCGAATGTCTTCCGCTGCCTTGGAAGTGCGTGACGCCAGGGTGCGGACTTCGTCGGCCACCACCGCAAAACCGCGGCCATGCTCGCCCGCCCGCGCCGCTTCGATGGCCGCATTCAGGGCCAGCAGGTTGGTCTGGTTGGTGATGTCGCTGATCAACCCGGTGATGTTGCTGATCTGTGCCATGCGGCTGTCCAGCAGTTGCACGCTTTCCGAGGAGCGCTGCACCACATCGCGAATCGACTGGGTGCCGACCTGTACCGCGAGGAATTGCTCGCGGGCCCGGCTGACCACCTCGTCCATGGCCTGCTTCATTTGCTCGGCGCTCACCGAGGCTTGCTGGATTTCTCCCAGTTGCTCTTCAACGATGATCATCATGCGGTGGGTCGCGTCGGCCACTTCATGGGACATCAACCCGGCCGCCTCGCTGCGGCCGAGCATCAATTGGTTGGTGTTGCCAACGCTGTGGCTGGCCTTGACCACCTGGCCGACCACCGAATCCAGGCGGTCGATGAAGCTGTTGATCCAGCGGCTCATGTCGCCGGTTTCGTCGTTGACCATGCGCCCGCTGTCCAGGCGTTGGCGCAGGTTGCCCTCGCCTTCGGCAATGGTGCGGATGACCTCGGTCATTTCATTCAGGCGTGCGGCCAGGCGCCTGGGGCCCAGGCGGCTGAACAGCAAGGCCGCGACGACCATGCTCAGCACCTCGCACGCATCGGTCCAGGCGGCGGGCAAACCACTGTAGTGACGGACCAGGAAGTTGCAGGCAAACAGGCCGGCCATGGTCGCCAGATAGGGCTTCATCAAGCCGTGGCTCAGGGAGCGCCGGCGGTAGACCTCTTCCAGGTCGGCCTCGCACATCATGCCCCAGCGATCCGGCGAGCCCGGCAGTTCGAAGGTCACGCCCTTGCCCACCACCGGGATGTGACGGTAGTCGGAATAGCCGGGATAGGTGACAAACAGGTTCGAGCCCTTGCGGATGGTTTCCCGCACGCCGGGGTGCAGTTGTTGGGTGGCGGGGTCGATAAACCGCAATTCCAGTTCGGTATGGCGCTGGATCTGTACGGTTTTCCAGGGTGTGTGCACGCCGCTCTTGAGATTTTCACCGTGGGTGAAGGTGCCGTCCTCGAAGCGTGAGCGGGACAGCGCAATGCCCGGCTGCAGCGCCGGGTCGAAGCGCGATTGCACCATGAACAGGTAGTTATCGCCGGACTCGGGGAAGATATGCCCGGCCTCGCGCTGGATCAAATCCCCGAGTATGTCGTTGGGCACCCGACCGCAGAGGCAGCCGACCACCCTGCCCTCGCGGGTCAATGGTTGGTAGAACATCAGGGTCACTTCGTCATGGAAGCGCGAAGACGAAGGGCCGATCTGCAAGGTCAGCGGGTCGCTGTAGGGACCGTGGAGGAATGGCGCCTTGAGCCCGGCGGCCAGGGCTTGTTGATTGAGCGCGCGGTGACTGGCCTGGCTCCAGGTACTCGCCAGTAATTCGCCCTTTGGGTCGACGATAAACAGCTCGGAGAAATCCCCGGCCTGGTGCAGTTTTTCCAGCAGCAGGCTGTTGTCGGTGAGCACGGAATCGCGGGCCAGTGTCGTGGCCAGTTCGTTGAGGTGTTCCCACTGTTCGCGGGTCCAGGTTTGCAGGAGTTTGACCCGGGTTTCGGCAATGGCCTCGAAGGTTTGCTCCATCACCGGGTACACCGCGCGGTTGAGGTGGCAGGACCAGCCCATGGCGAACTTGCCGGTCTTGCCCCACCAGGGCAGCCAGCTTTTCTCGGCGGAAGATAACTGCATCGTGCTGCTCGACAGGCTGCTCATGGCGGACTCCGGGAGTGATGTCTAATTGCCATATTTCAAGGCAATTAATGCGCCAATTAGCTAGCTTGCTATTGATTAGGCTGCCTGGCCTGTCATGCGGGTCAACGGGAGCGAGCTTCCTCGCCACAAAAAGCTGCATGCAATCAAGAGCATGCACCAGCGGGTGGCAGTAAGATCGCTTGTCGGGTGGGATGTCCCAGGGGGCCGTGGTTTTCGAGATCGAATATCGGCGGAATTTTGGGGGCATATCCGTTATTTGGGTAACGGCGGCTTATGGTTTCGCTCTTACAGCGAGTCACTTTGCAAAAGCGGCAAAGTAACCAAAGCGCTCTGCCCCGCCTGTCGGCGCCTCGCTGTGGCTCGGCGTTCCCTCACTCCGGCATTACTCCGCGGGCCGCCGCGACGGGCCATCCATGGCCCGGCGCGGCTAAACCGGCGTCCTGCCGGTTTACCCGCTCCGCAATACCTGCGTTCGGCCTCGGGCTTATTGGGGCAGTCAGAGCAAGATCAAGATCAAAAGCAAGAGCACGGCGGCCTGAAAGCCGACCTGAGTGTTAAAAGCAAAGGCAAAGTCCAGAGCGAAAGCAGAGTTGCTTTTCTGTGGGAGCTGGCTTGCCTGCGATGCAGACACCTCGGTGCATCAGACACACCGAGGCGATGCCATCGCAGGCAAGCCACCCCACATTTGAACCGTGCCCGCTTTAGCTTTTGATTTTGCTCTTCAACACTCAAGCCGGCCGGTAGGCCGCTGTGCTGTTGATCTGCTTTTGATCTTGATCTTGGGCGCCCCGTTAAACCACGCTGGCCGAACGCAGGCTTTGGAGCGTGGGTAACCCGGCAGGACGCCGGGTTAGCCGTCCTGGGCCAGGGATGGCCCATGACGGCGGCCCACGGTCCAAAGCCGGAGTGAGGGCACACCGAGCCTGGGCGAGGTGCCGAGTGGTGGGGCAAGAGCGTTTTGCTTACTTTTGCGCTTTTCAAAAGTGAGCCGCTGTAAGAGCGGAACCAATACCAGCCATAACCGAAGAAACGGATATGTACTCCCGCCTAAGGATCCAACACCCCCCCGCTGTACCCCTCAGACAACCGCGTCCCGGTAAACTTGGCCACCACCGAACCCTGTGAAACCAGCCGCTCCCGATGCCCCGTCACCATCCGCCCGGTTTGCGCCGCATGCAGCACAACCTCAGAAGCCGAATCCCCAGGCCGCCGAATAATCCGCGCAAACCGCTCACCCTTTTCAACCTGTTCACCCAAACCTTTCTCAAACACCAACACCCCGGCACACGGTGCCAGGATGGTCTCCATGCAGCCCATGTCCACCACCTGCCCCCGCCATTGAGCAATCACCGGCGCCTCATCAATCACCCCACTGGCACAAAGCCAACCCCAGATCCCGTCGCCATCCTGCCCGGCCAGGGCATCACTCACATCCGCCTGCCCACGCAATTCAATCGTCGCCGCCAACCGCGGCTGCCCGTGATCAATGATGGTCTCCTCAAACGACCCATCACCGCCCTCGTCCCAGACAATCACCACATCCACCTGCAACGCCGCCGCCAATACCTGGCCCGCGGGCCAAAAGCTGCGGTGGATGTAGAGATATGGCAGGGCTTCATCATCGGTGTGCAGGTCCAGCACCAGGTCAGCATCGGCGGCCAGTTGCACCAGGCTTTTCTGCCATTGCGCCAGGTTGCTGGCCGGCCGCTCCATGGCCAATGAATGATCAAACGCCCGGTTGAAATTCTGCCCGGTGGCTTCGTGAAACCGCCCCAACAACCGCCCCTGGCGAAACTGGCCAATGCCAAACGGGTTGGCCTGGGGCACCACCGTCACCGTGCCCTTGAGCCGGCCCTGATCCTGGCAGGCCTGCAAACGCGGCAGCAGTTGATGCAACACCAGCATCCCGGCGATTTCATCGGCATGCACACCGGCCTGCAGGTGCACCCGAGGGCCGTCGCCGTCACCCTCGAAGCGCCAGGCGCCAATGTGCAGGGTGTTCCCGGAATCCCCGGGGACTTGCCACGAAAGGTCTTTTGCCATGCCGTTGCCCTCCTCTTGTTGGTTCTGCAGGTATATATTGAACACACGTTCAACCATCTATCTTCACCGAGGGTGTGCCTGTGGCCGAAGACCGTCGCGACCTGTTGATTGCCGCCACCCTCACCAGCCTCGCCCGTGACGGGCATGCCGGCATTTCCGTGCGGCGCATCGCCGCTGAAGCCGGGGTTTCGGTGGGGTTGCTCAATCACCATTTCGGCAGCATCGATGCACTGATCGCCGAGACCTACCACAAACTCGCCAGCGAACTGACCACCGCCCTGTGGCAGGAAGTCGACCAGGCCGTGGGCCCTGCCGCGCGGCTCGATGCATTCCTCGCCGGCTCGTTTTCCTCGCGGGTCATGGACCCGAAACTGTTGGGCGTCTGGGTGGTGTTCTGGAGCCTGATCCGCCACTCGAACCACGTGAACGACTCCCATGAAAAAAGCTACCGCGCCTACCTCGAACTGATCCGCCAGTTGCTCGACGACCTGGCCGAGAGCGAAGGCTTCGTGATCCACGACACGCGCCTGGCCGCCATCGGCTTATCGGCGATGCTCGACGGACTCTGGCTCGAGTGGTGCCTCAACCCCGGCACCTTCAGCCCCGCCAACGGACTGCACATCTGCCGTTGCTGGATACAGGGGCTGCGTCACGGAGCATTCGGCGCCGACCACATCCTGTGACACCGGGTGCCGGGCGCTGAGCATGGCCAGGGTGCCGCTGATGGCGATCAGCACGGCGCCGAAAATCAGCGACACGTCCATCACCGTGCCCCAGACCAGGCTCGACAGCAGGAACGCCCAGATCAAACCGGTGTATTCAAACGGCGCCAGCAGCGTCGCCGTGGCCCGGCGGAAGCTCGCAAACAGCAGGAACTGGCCAATCCCGCCCACCAGCCCCGCGCCGAGCATGCCCAGCCATGCCGGGGTCGGCGATGGCGTGTGGGTCCAGGGCAGCGTCAGCGCCATGCAGATCACAAACACCACATTGGTGATCAGCATCTGCTCCAGCACCGAGGTGTTGTCGTCCACCTGGCGCAACTGGATATAGGTAAACGCCCAGCACAGTGCTGCCGCCAATGTCAGGGCGATTGGCAACGGATCGAGCATGTTGCTGGGGCGACAAGCGATCACCACGCCGACAAAGCCGATGATCAGCGAAATCCACTGGCCGCGACTGGCGCGCTCCTTGAGGATCAATGCCGCGAGCAACGTGACCATGATCGGTGCGGAAAAATACAGCGTGGTCATTTCCGCCAGGGTCAGGTCTCTGGCGGCGGTGTAGTACAGCAGCCAGGCCAGCAGCGACAGCAGGCCGCGGATGATCAACAGCTTGCGGCTGACCGAGTGCCAGGCACGCTTGAGCAAACCCATTCGCCCGGCGATCACGCACGCGGCGACCACCACCAGGCTGCGCCAGAACAGGATGGTGAACACTGAGTAGTCGGCCACCAGCCATTTGATCCCGGCGTCCTGCAACGCCAGGAACGCATAGGCCAGCGAGCACAAGGCAATCCCTTGCAACGAGCGATCGGTTTTCATCCGGCAGACCTGCGCAACGGTGTGCCGCGTCGCTCGGCAATCGCGTACAGGGCTTCAATCAAAAAGGTCAGGCACAGGTAGACCCCGGCCACCAGCAGCAGCGGCTGGTAGATCTGCAAGGTCTGGGCGCGTACCACGTTGGCGGCGCCAAGCAGGTCGACTACCGCAATGGTCGAGGCCAGCGCCGTGGACTTGAGCAGCATCACCGTCTCCCCCGCCAGGGTCGGCAGCAGCAGGCGCATGGCCCGTGGCAGGCGCACCCGCAACAGTGCCTGGCGTGGCGTCATGCCGAACGCCGAGGCGGCTTCCATTTCACCCTTGGGCACGGCCAGCAGCCCGCCGCGAATCACTTCACCGACGTACGCGCCCACCGACAACACCAGGGCGAACACGATGTACCAGTAACCGTCCCGCAGGAACGGCCAGAGGAAACTCCCGCGAATCATCGGGAACTGGGCAAACAGGCTGCCCAGGCCGTAATAGAAGATGTAGATCTGGATCAGCAGCGGCGTGCCCCGCAGCACACTGGTGTAGCCCAGTGCGCAACGGGCCAGCCACTTGCGCCGGGACAGCCGCGCCAGCGCTACCAGCACCGCCAGGGCGAAGCCGAGCACTGCCGAGATCACCAGCAGCGACAGCGTCGTCTGCAAGCCCTTGGCGATCAGTCCTGCGTAATAACTTATCCACTCAGGCATGTGCGGCTCACTCGACAACCGGCATCCAGCGACGAATACGTCGCTCCAGGCGCCCGGACAGGTAGTTGGAGGCCAGTGTCACCAGGTAATACAAGGCGGCGGCCGTGAGGTAGAACAACAGGTAATGCCGGGTCGAGCCCGCCGCCTGTTTGGCGGTGTACAGCAGTTCGTTGGTGCCCACTACGCTGATCAGCGCGCTGTCCTTGATCAGATTGATCCACAGGTTGGACATCCCCGCCAGGGCGTATGGCGCCATGATCGGCAGGGTCACCCGACGGAACAGGCCAAAGCCGCTCAAGCCAAACGCCCGCGCCGCTTCGATCTGGCCATGGGGAATCGCGAGGATCGCCGCGCGAAAAATCTCCGAGGCGTACGCACCTTGCACCAGCCCCAGTACCAGGACCGCTACCAGCGGGCCGCTGATGTTGAACTGCGCAAACCCCAGCCACAGCATCAATGCGTTGAGGCCCATCGAGCCTGCGTAATACAGCAGCAGGATCAGCAGCAACTCGGGCACCGCGCGAAACACCGTGGTGTAGCCGCGCATCAGCATGGCTATCGGGCGCGGTGCACTGAGCTTGGCGCAGGCCACCACCAGGCCGATCAGCAGCCCCACCGCAAACGAGCCGGCGGAGATCTGCAGGGTCATCCATAACCCCTTGAGCAATGCGTTGCCCCAACCTTGTTCGCTGAAGTTGAGTAGATCGAACATCGCGGCTCCCTATTTCGATGACACGCAATGACCCTGTGGCGAGGGAGCTTGCTCCCGCTGGACTGCGTAGCAGGCCCATTTTTTGGGGGCGCTTCGCACCCCAGCGGGAGCAAGCTCCCTCGCCACAGCAAGCTCCCTCACCACAAAAACGCCCTCTCTAAAGGGTTAGTTGGTGTAGGGGCTGTCGCAGACTTTGCTCACATAGGCAGGCGTGTCGGCGCGTTTGCACGGGCTGACCGATACCCCAAACACGCTCTGGGACAGGTCGGCGTAGTCTTTGCTCACCAGCAACTCACCGATGGCCTTGTCGAGCCGGGCCTTGAGTTCGGCGTCTTCCTTGCGCAGGCCGGCCCCCACGCCGCGGCCGATGATCGGGTCGTAAGGCACTTCGGCGATTTCGGCCAGGCCCTGGGCCTCAGGGGTCTTGACCATCATGGCGATGGCGACGCCGTCGGCCATCATCAGGTCGGTGCGCCCGGCAATCAGGTCGGCGTTGGCCGATTCCTGGGTGTCGTAGTACTTCAGGTCAGCAATGTTCTCGTAGTACTTCTTCAGGTAGTTGGCGCTGACCGTGGAGATCTGCACGCCGATGATCTTGCCCTTCAGCCCTGCCGGCGAGACTTCGACCGTGGTGCCCTTGGGGCCGGCAATGCCCAGCAGCGAATCGTAGTAGGCGCGGCTGAAGGCGATCTGTTTTTCGCGCTCTTCGGTGACCGACATCGAGGAGAAAATCACGTCGATTTTCTTCGCCAGCAGCGACGGAATAATCCCGTCCCAGGCCACTTCCTTGATCTGGCACTCAGCCTTCATCAAGCCGCAGAGCTTATGGATCAGGTCCACCTCAAAGCCGGACCACTCCCCGTTGCCGCCCTTCACCGTGAACGGTGGGTAGGGTTCTGCCGCCACCGCGAACACAATGGGTTTCTCCGCCGCCAACGCAGTACCTGCCGCCAGCATCAACACAGCACTGCTCAACCACTTTGCCAATCGTTTGGATTTCATGATCTTGCCCCGTCTTTTTTTGGAGTTAGCGAGTTTGATGCGCGTTGACGAACTGCCGGCAACGTTCACTGCGTGGGTCGATAAACACCGAGTCCGGCGAGCCGGTTTCCTCGATCAGGCCTTGATGCAAAAACGCGACTTTGGATGACACATCCCGGGCGAACGCCATTTCATGGGTCACCAGGATCATGGTGCGGCCTTCTTCGGCCAGGGAGCGAATCACCCGCAGGACTTCGCCCACCAGCTCCGGGTCGAGGGCCGAGGTGGGTTCGTCGAACAGCATGACTTTGGGGCGCATGGCCAGGGCTCGGGCGATGGCCACCCGCTGCTGCTGGCCGCCGGAGAGGAACGCCGGGTATTCATTGCGCTTGGCGGCCAGGCCAACCCGGTCGAGCAAGGCTTCGGCGCGCTCGATGGCTTCGGCCCGGCTTTCGCGCAGCACCTGGATCGGCGCTTCGATCAGGTTCTCCAGCACGGTGCGATGGGGCCACAGGTTGAAGTTCTGGAACACCATGCCGAGTGTCGAGCGAATCCGCACCAGTTGCCTGGCGTCGGCCACCAGCGGTGCCCCGGGCCGGCCGTAGTTGAGCTTGATGCTTTCACCGTCGACGTGGATGCTGCCCTGGTCCGGCACTTCGAGCATATTTATGCAGCGCAGCAAGGTACTTTTGCCCGAGCCGCTGGCGCCGATCAGCGAGATCACCTCGCCTTCGTGGGCGGTCAGGGAGATGCCCTTGAGCACCTCGATATTGCCAAAGCGTTTATGCAGATCGAGCACCTCGATCATCTTCTTCGCCGCCACCGGCTGTACGCTGATGATTTTCGCCGCAGGCTCGATTCGCGGTTCTCCGGCGAGCTTGGCGACGAAGCGGCTGATACGTTCACAGGCTTCGGCCAGTCGCGCTTCACCCAGGGTAAACGACAGCCGCACAAAACCCTGGGCCGGCTCGCCGAAGGCCGCGGCATCCAGCACGGAAACCCCTGCTTCGCGGAACAGCCGCCAGGCGAAATCCAGGGAGCCGAGGCCGGTGTCCCGCACATCCACCAACACGAACATGCCTGCCTGCGGGGCCCGCACGTGAATGCCCGGGCAACCGCCGAGACCTGCTACCACCAGGTCGCGGCGGCGGCGGTAGGTTTCGCGCATGCCCTGGGTGACTTCATCGTGGGCCAGCACGGCGGCGGTCGCGGCTTCCATCACGAACCCCGGCAAGCCGTAGAGCATGCTCAATACCAGGGTTTCCGCGTGGGCCACCATCGCAGGCGCGGCGACGATCCAGCCGATGCGCCAGCCGGTCATGGCATGGGACTTGGACAGGCTGCCGATCACGATGCAGCGATCGGCCATGCCCGGCAACGCGGCCAGGCTATGGTATTCGCCATCGAACACCAGGCTTTCGTAGACCTCGTCCACCACTACCCACAGTTCATGCTCGATCGCCAGGTCGGCGATCACCTGCAATTCCTGAGGGTTGAGGACAACGCCGGTGGGATTGTTGGGGTTGGAGAAGAAGATCGCCCGGGTGCGAGGCGTAATGGCGGCAGCCAGCAGTGCCGGGTCGAGGCGAAAGCCCGAGTCGGCGGAACACGGCACCCGCACCAGCGTTGCGCCGCTGGCCTTGAGGGTCGCTTCGTAGGTGACGTACATCGGGTCGAGCACGATCACTTCATCACCGGCCTGCAACAGGCACAGCGAGGTGACGAACAAGGCGTTCTGCGCACCGGCCACGGTGATGACGTTTTCAGCGTCGAGCGGGCGAGCCAGGGACTGGCTGTAGCGTGCGGCGATGGCATCGCGCAGTGCCGGGCGGCCGGGGATTTCGGTGTAGTGGGTGTCGCCCTGGCGCAGGGCCTCGACGGCGGCGTCGGTGATGAACGAGGGTGTGGCGAAATCCGGATCGCCCACACTCAGGATGATGATGTCTTCGCCTTTGCTGCTGGCCTGGAAGGCGGCGTGGTGGATGTCCCAGGCGGCTACGCCCTGCCCTGCAATTCGCTCGACAAAAGGTGAAAACCGCATGCCAGTGCCTCTCGTTCAATCAGAAAAAGCGCAAGCCCGCCTGTTACCAGGCAGGGGGTGCAGCCAACATAATTGAAACTGAACACTCGTTCAATGGCAAACTTCACCGGATGTCGTTAACAGCTAAAACAGGTCGTTGTGGTGGTTTGCCCATCAGGTTGCATTGGCGGTCCTGCAGTTCTTCGGCGGAGGCCAGGTTCCATTCCTTGAGCGTCAACCGCGTGGTCAACAGTACGAAGTTGCCGTTCGCCGCCGGTGCCAACAGCAAGCTGTAACTGGCCATGGCGTCGCCCTGGGCCTGCACGTAGTCATTCAGGATGGCCAATGGGTCGCGCAGGTCGAATTCCACCGCCGACAACGTACGGGCACTGTAGGTATGCCCCTGCAGTTTTACCGGCAGGATTTGCCAGTGCTCGTCGAGGGTTGCCGCGCGTTCATTGAGGGTGTTGAAAATGTCGGGGCGCAGGCAGGCGATATGAATGTGCAACTGGTTTTGCGTGCGGCCATACCGCGAGTTGATCGCCAGGGATACATAACGGTCGGCAATCGGTGTTTGCAGGCCGGCCGAGAGTACATCGTGGTGTTTCCACGCCTGGGCAAAGTAATGCGGCAACAAGTCCCGGGCCAGCGCGACGTCTTCGATTCCGGTGACTTTATCGGTGGGGATCAGTAAGTCCTGGTACGGGCCGTTGAGGTCCTTGAGCAGCGCGAACCCCTTGTCCGGATCAACCTCGAGGCAGGGGCGCGGATTCTGGTGCTGGTTCTGGTCGGGCACGCATTGACGGCTGACGATCTGCCACAGCACATCGGGATTGCCGCGCCATTTCCAGGCGGCTGCCACCGCCACCACACACAGCAAACCACCCATGATCTTGAACAAGGGACCGCGCTTCATGCCAAAAACCTCAACGCCAAAGGAATGTCTTGTGTTGTTTTGCAAGCTGCAAGACATCCCTGTCGCAAAGGTTAACGCTGGGCCGGGGCCATGAACTCCGGCCCTACCGGGTCTTTTATCGTGCTGGCCAGAATACGGTCGATATGTTGCAGGTCATCGGCCGTGAGCTGCCAGCCGAACGCATCTTCAACGCCTTTGAGCTGCTCCGGCCGGCGGGCGCCCCACAGTGCAACCGTGGGGCCCTGGTCCAGCACCCAGCGCAACGCCAGGGCCAGCACAGACTTGCCGTGGCATTCGCGAGCGTACACGTCCAATGCCGCGACCGCCGCCAGGTACTGCTCAAAGCGTGGCGCCTTGAATTTCGGGTCGAGCTTGCGCACGTCATCCCCGGTAAAACCCGTGGCCGCGTGCATGCTGCCGCTCAACAAACCCCGGCACAGCGAACCGTAAGCCAAAACCACCAGTGAATTTTGCTTGGCGTACGGCAGGATATCGCTGTCGATCGCCCGCTCAAACAGGTTGTAGGGCGGCTGCACGGTGTCCAGGTGCGTGTACTGGCGGAAATCGTCCATTTGCGCAGGCGAATAATTGCTCACCCCCACGGCAAGGATCTTGCCTTCACGGCGCAGTTTTTCCAGCTCGCCGGCGGTTTCCTCCTGGGCTACCAACGGGTCGGGCCAGTGAATCTGGTAGAGGTCGATGTAGTCGGTTTCGAGGCGCAGCAGTGAGTCTTCGATTTCCTTGCGGATACGTCGGGCCGTGGCATTGCGGCGCACCGTGCCGTCGTCCCATTGCAACCCGGCCTTGGTGGCGATCACCGCCGTGTGGCGTACGCCGCGCAGGGCCCGGCCGATCAGTTCTTCCGACAGCCCAAGGCCGTAGACCGGCGCACTGTCGATAAAGTTGATGCCGCTGGCCAGCGCATGGCGAATGGTCTTGACCGAGACCTCATTATCGGCGCCGCCCCACATCGAGCCACCCATGGACCAGGTGCCCAGGGCAATCCGCGAGACGGCCTTGTCGATGCCCGGGATCTTGATGGTTTCGATACTCATGAAAAAGCCTCCGCCAGAAACAATCAGTAAAAAAACGATTACTCTAGATCATCCGTGGTTGAATCGGGCTCAACGCCGCGTGCAACCCAAACCCCATAAAAGGTGCTTGATATGGCTGCGTTCAATCGCTCCGAGTTGGCCGACCTGAATGTTTTCATGGCGATCATCCGTCGCCGCAGTTTCCGGCATGCTGCCAATGAACTTGGCGTCACCACCTCGGCCCTGAGCCACACCATGCGCAACCTGGAAACGCGCCTGGGGGTCAAGTTGCTGTATCGCACCAGCCGCGCCGTAGAGCCTACCGATGCCGGCGTGGTACTGGCGGAAAAACTCAGTGCCGGCTTTGCGACGATCCAGGACGGCCTCGACACCCTCGAACTGTACCGCGAGGCGCCGATTGGCCGCCTGCGCCTGAACGTACCCCGGGATGCCGCGGTGCTGCTGATTTCGCCGGTGCTCGGCGAGTTCACCCGCACCTACCCGCAACTGCGCCTGGACGTGATGATCGAGGACCGCATGCTCGACATCGTCGCAGAGGGCTACGACGCAGGAATCCGCTATGGCGCCACGGTGCCCCAGGACATGGTGGCCGTGCCGCTGACCGGCGAGCTGCGCTGGATCATGGTCGCCTCCCCGGCCTACCTCGCACAGGCAGGGACACCTGCAGTGCCCAGGGACTTGCTCACGCACTCCTGTGTACGCATGTACCTGGGCGACAAGACCACCTACAAATGGGAACTGGGCAATGGCGTACGCCAGCAGCGGCTCGATGTGCCCGGCCACTTCAGCGCGGCCGACACCCAGACCATCGTTGATGCGGCCCTGCAAGGCGTGGGTATCGCCTACTGCCTGGAGAATCGCGTGCTGGCGGAACTGGCCGACGGGCGCCTGGTGGAAGTGCTGCCCGACTGGGCCTGCATCGGCGCGCCGCTGTGCATGTACTACCCCAGCCGGCGTCAGTCGCAGCCGGGATTGCGCCAGCTGATCGACATGATTCGGCTGAGGACCGCGGCGCACCCTTAGCATGGGCGCGTAAAACGCCGTATCAATCTGCATGCCAGTGGGATGGAATCGCTGAGGGGGCATCGGGTACGAAGAGTTACACCCGCTGGAGCGAAGCGCTGCTTGGGTGTACTCGATAAATTACCGGATCCCCCTCCTATGACAATTGCTCCTACTCAGGCTACGGCTTCTTTTATTCCTTTGAGCGCACCTGACAAGCCGCTTCCCCCGGCGCGGCTCCAGGCCGCAGCGCCGGAAAATGCCGCGCCAGGCTCCCCCGGGACCAGGATCCCCAGCCCGCGTACCGATGCCGACGGTGAACTGGCAGGCCAGGTAGCCAGCGCGCTGCGTCAGGTCAAGGGCGACGGCCATGACGACGCGATCATGGTCGAGAACATTCCGCCGAACTCAACGTTCGGGCAGTGGTGGTCGCAGTTGGGGCGTGCCATGGAGTCCCCGCAAGTCCGTGACTGGATGAGGGAAAACGGGATAAACCCCAATTCAGTGATGATTGACCCCAATACCGGGAAGATCACCTACCAGCGCAGGCCCTCCGCCGCCGCGCAACCCAACGGCCCCGATGACAAAGGCTGGGCGCAGGTGGGCGCACAGGTCAGGGACGCCGCACGCGTTATCGGCGACGGTAACCCGATCCCCTTCAAACCGCCGCTCTCCCAAAACAGCAACAGTGCCCCCCTGTGGTTGGTGAGCCAATTCTACAAAGAGCAAGAACATATCCTGCCGGATCATGCCCACGAGCGTGCAGATGAGTTGGCGCGCGACAAAGCTTTTACCGGCGTGAGCGGCCCGCGTTTTGCGGACCTGCACGAAACCCGTGGTGAGGACGAGGTTGAGCGCCAGAAAGCCCTGGTGGGCAATACCCAGACGCTGAACACCGTGGGGCGTGAACTCAATTACCTGCTTGAGCGGATTCGATCGGGCAGCATTGGGAGCGGTGACGTTCTCGACTACCTGCAAAAGAATAAAGTCGAGCTTCACCCCGACAGCGCTTACCGCCAGGTCGGGAGCACCGACTCAGGGAGCACCATTAGCCTCAAGGAATTCCTTGAGATCAATGGCTGGGACGTGCCAACCACGCCCGAGGAGGTGGAGAACCTGACGAATTATCTGCTCAGGCCTGAACTCCAGGCGCCGCTCCATGGCAATTATGGCGGTGCGCTGGAATGGCAGCCCCCGCTTGCGCCCGAGGCGGCGAATCAGCTGCGGTCCGACCTGCGCCGCGGCAAGATCGGCGACGTTGATTTGAACGGCGCCAGGAACGTAGTGGAATACCTCATGCAGGGCAAGTCGTTCACGCCTTCCGAGCTGGCTGACCCGCAGCGGGTGCTCGACTCGCTGATCCGCTCCCCCAAGGGCAAGGCGTTGGGCGAGGCCCTCCAGGCAAAATTTGACGCGCAGTCCATCAAAGGCAGTGCCACTGATTGGCTGTTGGCAGCCATGAGTGTGGACAAAGACAACTCGTTCCGCGCGACAGACCCCAGGTCCAGGCATCACATCGCCGGTTTTGCCGTGACCGGGAACAGTACCTGGGGCAAACCCGCATCCGGTATCGTCAGCCGGTTGGCCGAACATCTTGTCAGTACCGGCAAGGCATCGTCACCCGAGGCAGCGGCGCTACAAGCGCATCTGCTGCTCTCCACCCGCGCTCCGGAGTTCCTGGTTAAAGACATCCCGGACCAGGTCACCCCGGGTTCCCATAGTTGGGTCAGTTTTGTCACCGCGGTAGAACGCATCGAAGCGCAGTCTCCGGGTTCAACCGCAGGGATGTCCTACGGGCAGGTCATGCTCCACGCTGAGGTGGCGCCAGTCTCCGCCCAGGAGCGTTATGTCGAATATGCCGCCCAGCAAGAGGCGCTCAAGGATTGGGGAAGCGCGAACGGTATGCCGTATCCGGTGACCGAAGGCCAAATGAATGATGTACGCGATGCATTCGATGCGCAGATCACCGAGCTGAGCGCGGCCAGTCAAACACAGAGCATGCCGATGCCATTACGCAAGGAAATGGCCCTGGAGCAGTTGCGCAAAGCCCTGCCGGGCATGGATACGGCAACCCTGGAAGACAAGAGCATCACGCTGGAACCCGCCCATAGCGATTTCCCGGGGCCTTATTCGATCCTCGACTTGTATATGAAGGACGCGCTTCACCATCGACCTGGCGTCGAAGAACCACCGGCCGTAGGGGTACTTGGAATTGGGCCCCCGCCCCCCGCTGACAATCATTGGGTGACCTCATCCAGTACGTTGAACCTCAGCGAGGTGCTGGAAAAAACCAAAGACCTGCCAAGTATGCCGAACGTGTTCCAGGACGCGTTCGGGGAATACGCCGACGGCATCGAAAAAAGCGTCGCGACCCAGGTCAAGTGGATGGTTTCGCGGCTCCCTGAAGAAGACCGTAAAAACCTGGAATACGGCGAAATCACAGTGGTCAGGGAAGTCGACGTCGATAAGGACAACTTTGGCAAGGAAACCCGCAAGCGGGTGCCCGAAGACAATTGCCTGCTGGTGAAAACCAGGCGCAACAACCAGGTGCACATCTACGAAATCAATCTCAGGACCGCGAAGATTACCGAACGTACGGACCTGGGTGACTTCACGGCAGGCAAACAGCCTTCCAATCACACCCATTACCATAAAGACCTGGAAGAAGTCATACCTTCGGGCGAGTACGCACCCGGGTTGACGGATGAAAAAATCTAGGCCGCCAATCCCAAGAGCTTTGGCAGTGCCCGAACGTCTTATATTGCCGATGCCATGGTGAAGGATGTTGATATTCGGTCATTCAAAAAAGAGGCCGAGGGGCTCACCACGCTTGATACCGAGGTTCCCTTTTACAAGAAAGTCAATGAATTCCTCCTCAACCTGATCCCCTTGAGGTCGGCAATCGTCAACTTTCAAAACGGCAACATCGCCGAAGGTGTCGGCGACCTGGCCCTGGATATATTTGGGTTTGCCGTGGGCCTCGGTGCGGCAGCCAGGGGGGCCAAGGCCGTGGCCGCTGGCGCATCGGCTTTCAGCAAGTTCGCCCAGGGCGCGAAGATTGTCGGGCGCGCGGCGCTGGGGAGTTTCAATCCGTTGAGCGGGGCTGATGATCTGGCCCGGAGTGCATTGAAGCTGGGGCGCACCACGCTGACCGCTGGACGTAACGGCGTCAATCATCTGCGTGGCGCCTTGCGCAGTGTCGACCTGACGTCACTGGCGAAAAAGCCCGGCATTGCCGAAGGCACTTACAAGGCGGCCAATGCGACCGAAGAAGCCAAGGTGTTTGCGAAGTTTGATGACGCCACCGGTAATTGGCACGCCTTGAATGTGAAAACCAGACAGCCCTTTGGCGAGCCGCTGGAAAATTTCAAAGCTGACGCCGTGCCGGTAGAAGCGCTTCGCGACAAACTGGAGAAGCTCCATGCCAAAACGGGATACACCGGGACAATCTGCTACGAAAAAACCATGTTCGTCGGGATGGCAGACAATGCACTCCCGTTGAAAACTCGCGAGGCCGTGCTGGGCAGTGTGGTCAGGAGCGGGGATTCCAATTACACGCAACGCTACAAGGATCTGATGGGTATTACTGCGGAGAATACCAGCGCGGTATTCAGGCCCGCGGACATTACCGAATCAGGCGTTATCAATTTCATGAGCAATAGAGCAGACGGCAATATCGTACACACCGCCTATATTCAAAAGAGCAGTGATGGAAAGCTCTATATCTACAACACCAACCAAGCCGGCCTGGACAAAGCCATGTTCGATGCCACTGGCACTCTTGATCAATCGGTCGGTGCAACGGTATTCAGTCTTGATAATGACGGGCTGCAAAAGTTTCTCGACTCGGGGTTCACCTTCTCCTTCACCCCAAACAGCACCCTCAATGCCAACGTAACACGCCTGGCGACCTGACAAACCGCGCATTGCCCGAGCAGGCAATGCGCGTTTTTTGAACCTCTCTCTCCCGGCAAACCTCAAACGTTCACACAGACCATGCCCGGGACTATTCAATGACCTTCATCCTATGGATGGCCGTACTGGGCGCGGTGTTGCTCACCCTCGCCCTCACCTCCTCCTACCTGCGCTGGATGCCGGTCACCACCTCGGCGGTGTGCCTGTTGCTCGGCGTGGGTATCGGCCCGCTGGGCATGGACCTGCTGCATCTGGACATCAAGGCCTCGGCCAGTTGGATGGAACACCTGACGGAAGTCGCGGTGCTGTTTTCGCTGTTCGTCAGCGGGCTGAAACTGCGCCTGCCCCTCAAGCACCGAACCTGGCGCATTGCGTTTGGCATGGCCGGGCCGGTGATGCTCTTGACCATCCTCGGGACGTGCCTGGTGCTGCATTGGCTGCTGGGGTTGTCGTGGGGGGTTTCACTGCTGGTGGGGGCGATTCTTGCGCCCACCGACCCGGTGCTCGCGGGCCTGGTGCAGGTCAATAACGCGCAGGATTATGACGCGCTGCGCTTCGGTCTTTCCGGTGAGGCAGGCTTGAACGACGGCACGGCCTTCCCGTTCGTGATCTTTGCGCTGTTTTTCATGCAGCACGGCGGGTTCGACGGTGACTGGCTGGGCGGCTGGGTGCTGAAAAACCTGCTCTGGGCCGTACCTGCCGGGTTGCTCGTGGGCTACTGGATGGGGCGTGGCATCGGTCGCGTCACCCTGAAGATGCGTATCACCAATGCCGACAGCACCCTGTCACCGAATGACTACCTGACGCTGGCCCTGATCGCCCTCGCCTATGTGGTGGCCGAAGCCATCGGCGGCTACGGCTTCCTGTCGGTATTTGCCGCCGGCCTGGGGCTGCGCCAGGCCGAGTTCAAGTCCACCGGCAACTCACAAACCCCGGCGGAACATCTGGCACAGCCGGTGGTTGGCCACATGGAAGTTGAGCCGGAGCATGCGTTGCATGGCGATGTCGGGCAACTGCAGGACACGCAAATCGCCGCCGGGGTGATGATGGGCGACATGCTCGCCTTTGGGGGGCTGGTGGAGCGTTCGATGGAAGTGTTCCTGGTGACCTTGCTGGGCGTGGTGCTGGTCAGCCATTGGGACTGGCGGGCCCTGGCGGTGGGGGCGGCGCTGTTTTGCGTGATTCGCCCCCTCAGCGTGCTGTCGATACCCTGGGGCGGCTTGCTGAATCGCCATCAGCGCGGGCTGGTGGGCTGGTTCGGGATTCGCGGGATCGGCAGCATCTACTACCTGTTCTATGCCATCAACCACGGGCTGGTGGGCACCAGCAGTGCGGTCGCGGTGAACCTGACGCTGTCAGTCATTGCCCTGAGCATCGTCGTTCATGGTCTCAGCACGCAGCCGATGCTGGCGTGGTATGAACGACGTGCCCAGGCACAACAATGACGTCTACTCCTGGTTTTCAGTGTTGCCGACGTCAGCGGCATCATCCAGGTCGTTAAGCGGTACTTCGGCATCATCCATCAATGAACCCGGGTCTTCATTGCCCGGGTCATTGAGTTCATCGTCTTCGTCTATTTCAACTGACATCACCGTCTCCTCTAACCGCCTTGGGTATCGATATCGGCATCGGTTTCAGGCTTGGGCTCGCGCTCGGGCTTGAAGTCTGGACTGTAGTCGTTTTCCTTGGCCTTGGGGTCGCTGGCAGGCTTGGGGTCTTTTGGCGCGTCGGCCGCGGTGCCGGGGGCCGGTTCGCCGCGGTCGATGGCGGGATCGTTACGGTTGCTGGTTTGCGGGTCGTTGTCTGTGCTCATGGCTCACCTCTGTTGGAAAACGCAGACTGCGTAAAGGTAAGGTCCCGTGCGGGTCGGTGAAGTTCCAATTGCTTATGAGCCGGGGTTGTCCACCTGGATGTAAAACGCGTAGGCCCCCAGCATCACCCAGAACACCATGAACAGCCAGGGCGCGCGCATCGAGAACAACAGCGACTTGCGATAGCCCTTGTGGGACGACTCCATCTCACTGAACAGTGGCGACTCATCGTAGGCCAGGCCCATCACCGGCTCGCTGCGCAGCAGTTCGCTCTGCTTGTAATGCCAGTGGTCGATGATTTCGTAGGCCGCCCGAATCCCCGGCCAGGCGTTGAGGGAACTGAGAATGCCCAGGGTCGCCAGGAACACGGGCACCACCAGGGTGAACAGCTTGCCCCATTCGGGGTTCAGGTTGCCCATGCCGGACACGAAGGCGATCACCAGGAATGACTGGGCCGTGAGGTAGGCGTCGGTGCGGTTGGCCAGGATGCTGGTTTCGTACTGGATTTCACGCCGGTAAAAGTCGAGACGGTCCTTGGGCGAACCGAAAATCTTCGCGTTGTGTTCGCTGTGGTCGGTCAGGCTCGATTCCGGGGTGTCGGGTGAGATGATTCTGGGCACATCCGTGCTCCGTGCTGGCATTTGAAGCAGTTTAGAAGAACCGGGCTGGTGCAAAGTTCAAGTAATCAGTGCACCGTTTTGAGGCGATAGGGCCGCATCGGTGGCGCGGGAGCTTGGGCCCGCTGGACCGGGACAGCGCTCCAGTGCGCAGCGGTCTGATTCCTTTTTGGGGCCGCTGCGCAGCCCAGCGGGAGCAAGCTCCCTCGCCACCAGGTGGATGGCACAGGCATTGCTTTAGTCCTTTATCTGCCCGGATACAGGAGCAATCGTTACCCCCCGACCCAGAGCCCACCCCAAAAGAAAGTAAGGACCAGGCCTGCTGGCACCATCAGCCACGGGCTCATAAAAAAATGCGTTTTCTAAAGCGGCAGTGCCAAAGCGCAGTTAGTCCCGGCACTGACAAGGTAATTGGAATGGCTCGATCTTTCTTTGATGAAATGAATGACGCGCAAGGCGTTTGCCGTGCGCATTATCAGGAATTCTCCCGCTGGCTGGCCAACACGCCGCCAGAACTGCTGCGCCCAGCGCCGCCGTGAAGCCGACCTGCTGTTTCACCGCGCCGGGATCACCTTCACCCTGTATGGCGACGAGCAAGACACCGAGCGCCTGATCCCCTTCGATATCATCCCCCGCAGCATCCCCGCCAGTGAGTGGAGTGTCATCGAGCGCGGCTGTATCCAGCGGGTGAATGCGCTGAACATGTTCCTTGCCGACATCTACCACGACCAACGCATCATCAAGGCCGGGATCATTCCCGCCGATCAGGTGCTGGGCAACGAGGGATACCAGAAAGCCATGGTCGGCCTGGACCTGCACCGCGATATCTACTCGCACATCTCCGGGGTCGACCTGGTGCGCGATGGCGACGGCACCTACTACGTGCTCGAAGACAACCTGCGTACCCCCAGCGGCGTGAGCTACATGCTCGAAGACCGCAAGATGATGATGCGCCTGTTCCCCGAGGTGTTCGCCAAGCAACGCATCGCCCCGGTGGACCACTATCCCAACCTGCTGCTCAAGACCCTGAAAAGCTCCAGCCGCCTGGACAACCCGAATGTGGTGGTGCTGACGCCGGGCCGGTTTAACAGCGCGTTCTTCGAGCATGCATTCCTGGCCCGGGAAATGGGCGTGGAGCTGGTGGAAGGCGCCGACCTGTTCGTGCACGACCTCAAGGTGTTCATGCGTACCACCGACGGCCCCAAGGCCGTGGATGTGATCTACCGCCGCATCGACGATGCCTTCCTCGACCCGCAGGCTTTCAATCCCGATTCGATGCTCGGTGTGCCCGGCCTGGTCGCGGCGTACTGCGCGGGCAACGTAGTGCTGGCGAATGCGATCGGCACCGGCGTGGCGGACGACAAGTCGATCTACCCGTACGTGCCGGAAATGATCCGGTTCTACCTGGATGAAGAGCCGGTCCTGCAAAACGTGCCGACGTTCCAGTGCCGCAAGCCGGATGAGCTGTCCCACGTACTGGCGCACCTGCCGGAACTGGTGGTCAAGGAAACCCAGGGTTCCGGCGGCTACGGCATGCTGGTGGGCCCGGCGTCCAGCGCGGCCGAGATCGAGGACTTCCGCCAGCGTATCAAGGCCCGCCCTCACGCCTACATCGCCCAACCGACCTTGAGCCTGTCCACTTGCCCGACGTTTGTCGAAAACGGCATCGCGCCGCGGCATATCGACCTGCGACCGTTCGTGCTCTCGGGCAAGGAAACCCGCCTGGTACCCGGTGGCTTGACCCGCGTGGCGCTGCGCGAAGGCTCATTGATCGTCAACTCGTCGCAAGGCGGCGGAACCAAGGACACCTGGGTGGTGGAGGGCTGAGTATGCTGAGTAGAACCGCCGCAGATCTGTATTGGATGTCCCGTTACCTGGAGCGTGCCGAGAACCTGGCGCGCATGCTGGAAGTCAGTTATTCGCTGTCGTTGATGCCCCAGGCCGGGCGCAGTGACGGGCTGGACGAGTTGGCCATGTCGCTGCTCAGCAGCGGCACCCTGGACAGTTACCTTGAGCGCCATCAGCAACTGGACGCCGAGCGCATGCTGCACTTCTTCGCCCTCGACGAGGAAAACCCCGCCAGTATCTACAATTGCCTGCGGGCTGCACGGGGTAATGCCCATGCGGTACGGGGGCGGATCACGGCTGATATGTGGGAAAACCTCAACGCCACTTGGCTGGAGATGCGCAGTATTGCGGCCGGCGGGTTGGCGAGGCATGGCATCAGCCACTTTTGTGACTGGGTGAAGCAGCGCTCGCACCTGTTTCGTGGGGCGACGTCCGGGACGATCATGCGTAACGATGCGTATCGGTTTATTCGGCTGGGGACGTTTGTCGAGCGGGCGGATAACACGTTGCGGTTGCTGGACGCGCGGTATGAAATGTTTGGGGAAGAGTCCGAGGAAGTCAGCGACCTTTCGGCACGCGGGTATTACCAGTGGAGCGCGTTGTTGCGGGCGCTGTCGTCGTTTGAGGCGTATACCGAGCTGTACCCGAATGCGCTGAATGCGCGGTCGGTGTCGGAGTTGTTGCTGTTGCGCAGTGATGTGCCGCGCTCGTTGCATGCGTGTATCGAGGAGTTGAGCCATATCCTGGCGGACCTGCCGGGGAGTTATGGGCGTACGGCCCAGCGTTTGGCGGCGGAGTTTGAGGCGCGGCTGAGGTATACGGGGATTGATGAGATTCTGGAGGATGGGCTGCATAGCCGGTTGACGGATTTTATCGACACCGTGCGGGAGTTGGCGCGGGCGATTCATAGCTCCTACCTTGAAGTCGTCTGATGATCGTGATGATCGTTCCCACGCTGATCGTTCCCACGCTCCGCGTGGGAATGAATCCGGTGACGCTCCGCGTCACGACTTCAAAAGCGGACGCAGAGCGCCCTGGCGGCATTCCCACGCAGAGCGTGGGAACGATCGTCGAGCGTCGAGAGTGGGAACGATCATAGGTCTACTGGTTTTTCACCAGTACCGGTTCTGCGCGGTACTGCTCAGGGAACAGTTTTTTCAGCTGGGCCACCTTGGGCAGATCGTTGATCACGATGTAGGGGTACGACGGGTTTTCGGTCAGGAAGTCCTGGTGATAGGACTCCGCCGGGTAGAAGGCTTTGCCCATCTCGATCTTGGTCACGATCGGCTTGTCGAAGGCTTTCGCGGCGTCGAGCTGGGCGATGTAGGCCTGGGCGACTTTTTGCTGTTCGGCGTTCTGGGCAAAGATCGCCGAGCGGTACTGGGTGCCGCTGTCCGGGCCCTGGCGGTTGAGTTCCGTGGGGTTGTGGGCGACCGAGAAGTAGATCTGCAGCAGCTTGCCGTAGCTGACCTTGCTCGGGTCGTAGGTCACGGCGACGGATTCGGCGTGGCCGGTGTCGCCGCCGCTGACGCTTTCGTACTGCGCGGTGCTCGCCGCGCCGCCGTCATAGCCGGAGACGGCGTTTTTCACCCCTTGTACATGCTGGAACACACCCTGCACGCCCCAGAAGCAGCCGCCGGCGAAGACCGCGGTTTGCAGGTTGTTCGCGTCTGCCGGCAGGTCCATGGCCGGTGGCGCGATGGCCACGGCGTCGTCGGACGGGCCGAAGGAGAACGCCGAGCTGTGGCCGACAAAGGCGGCGAACGCCAGGGCCGGTAAGTACTTAAGCAGTTTCATCTCAGTCACTCCGAAACGTCAGGATAAATGCGGTCAACTGTGGGAGCTGGCTTGCCTGCGATGGCGGTGGTGAATTCAACATCGCTATCGCAGGCAAGCCAGCTCCCACATTGATTGGGTTTTCAGTTCAAGCGTTACGTCGCCGGGTTAGCCGAAGGTGAAGGCGTAAGCCGCCACGTGTGGGTCAAGAAACTCGATGCTGAACGTACGGTCCTTGATGGCATCCGGCTGGCGCACTAACTGGTACAAGCGTTGTTCGGTCACGGTGCCGCTGCCATCCGGTGCGACGTCGGTGCCGTGGGCATCCCCCGGCGCCTGGCCGTCGATGCTGACCTTGAAGCGCACCGGCTTGCCGTCGGCGCCCGGGCCCAGCACCAGGTGCAGGTCACGGGCGTGGAAGCGGTAGACGATCTTGCCGTTGGCCGCTGCGAGGGTGGCTTGCTGGCCGCCGACGTTCCATTGGCCTTCCAGGGTCCAGTTATTCAAGGCCAGGTTGCCGGCTGCCGGGTAGTTCACCACCTTGTCGGTGCCCAGGGTGCCGGTGGTCACGAAGTTCTCGGCGCGCTGGAAGCCCAGGTAGGTTTCCGGCGACTGCACTTCGTTCATGTCCGGTGCGGCCTGGATGCCCTTGGCATCGGCTTCGATCAAGCCGCCCGCCACCTTGGTAGCGCCCGCCTCACGCAGCAGTTGCTGGATCACTCGCTCGGACTCGGCGTAGTCACCCTCGCCAAAATGGTGATAGCGGATCTGGCCCTTGGCATCGGCAAAGTAATGCGCCGGCCAGTACTGGTTGTTGAAGGCGCGCCAGATCTTGTAGTTGTTGTCGATGGCCACCGGGTAAGTGATGCCCAGGTCCTTCATGGCCTTGGTGACGTTGTTCACGTCGCGTTCGAAGGCGAATTCCGGAGCGTGCACACCGATCACCACCAGGCCCTGGTCGCGGTATTTCTCGGCCCAGGCCTTGACGTACGGCAAGGTGCGCAGGCAGTTGATGCAGGAGTAGGTCCAGAAATCCACCAGCACCACCTTGCCTTTCAACGCCTCGGCAGTCAGTGGCTCGGAGTTGAGCCATTGCACGGCACCGTCCAGCGGCGGCAACTGGCCTTCCACTGGCAGCGTGTCACTGTGGTTGGCGGCCATCATCGCGCCGCCGGCCATCATCGCCCCGCTCTTCTGTTCAGGCTTGGCGCTGAGTTTCTCCACCAGGCTTTGTTCCAGGCCACCGGTTGACGCCGTCGACAGGCGCGCCAGGATCCCGGTGTCCAGGCCCAGGGCGATGGCCGCCACACCGGCCAACATCAGGGCGCCGAGCCCACGACGCAGCCATTCACCAGCGCCCAGCGAACGCTTCATGAAACCGAAGACTTTACCGCCGACCAGCAGCGCCAAGGCCAGGGAGGTGGCAGCCCCTGCCGCGTAGGCCAGCAAGAGCAAGGTAGTGCCGATACTGGCGCCCTGCAGCGCGGCGCCCGTCAGCACCAGCCCGAGGATGGGCCCGGCGCACGGCGCCCACAGCAGCCCGGTGGCCACGCCGATCAGGAACGATGCGCCCGGACGCGGCCGCGAATCGGCCCCGGCGGCTTCCGACAGGCGACTGCCCGCGGCCACCAGCGGCCGGGTCAGGCGCTCGGACAGGCTTGGCAGCAGCAGCGTCAGCCCGAATAGCGCAACAAACAGCAACGCGAGCCAGCGACCGTACTGATTGACTTGCACCACCCAACCGCCGCCCACCGCCGCGAGCGAGGCGACCAGGGCGAAGGTCATCGCCATCCCCAGCAGCAGCGGCAAGCCACTGCGCAAAAACGGCTGCCCGGTGCGAGCGAAGACAAAAGGCAGAACCGGCAGGATGCAGGGACTGACAATCGTCAGCACGCCGCCCAGATATGCGAGAACCAAAAGCCACATGGGGTAGACCCTTATAGGAAGACATTGAATTAAGTCGCGGTGAACGTCATGGCTGCGCCGTTCATGCAGTAGCGCAGGCCGGTGGGTGCCGGGCCGTCATCGAACACGTGGCCCTGATGACCGCCGCAGCGGCGGCAGTGGATTTCCTTGCGTACCACGCCGAAGGAGGTGTCGACGTGGCTGGCCACGGCGTTTTCCAGGGGTTGCCAGAAGCTGGGCCAGCCGGTGTGGCTTTCGAATTTGGTGGCTGAGGCGTACAGGGGCAAAGCGCAACCGGCGCAGGCGAAGGTGCCGTTGCGGTGTTCACTGTTGAGGGCGCTGCTGTAGGGGCGTTCGGTGCCCTCCTCCCGCAGGATCGCGTACTGCTCGGCGGTCAGCAGGGTGCGCCATTCGGCGTCGGTGTGGCTGACTTCGAAATGTTCGGCGGCTTCGGCTTCGGCGATCAGGGCGGGGCCGGCGTTGATTTTTTGCAGCAGGCCACCGGCGATTACCGCGAGGCCGAGGCCGCCGCCGGCGAGCAGGATCTGTCGACGTGAATACATGAGTTGCTCCTAACACAAGTGCGGATGGCTGGCGAAGCCCCTATGGCTGACAAACAAACTGTGGCGAGGGAGCTTGCTCCCGCTGGAGTGCGCAGCGCTCCCGGCTTTTTTGGGGCCGCTGCGCGACCCAGCGGGAGCAAGCTCCCTCGCCACAATGAGGGGGGCGTACTTTTGCCGTTGCGATGAGTAAGGTTAGGCCCGGGGTGATCGCGGAATCCTCACGCAGAGTTAAACAATTCGTGATAACTACACTGTTGCAAAAGCCGCACAATGCGCGAATCAAGAAGACAGGTTTTTATCAATGGATCAGCCCAAACGTGTCCTGGTGGTCGAGGACGATGCCCATATTGCCGATTTGATCTGCCTGCACCTGCGGGACGAGCAGTTCGAGGTGGTTCACAGTGCCGACGGTGACGAAGGCCTGCGCCTGCTGGAGCAAGGCGGCTGGGATGCGTTGATCCTGGACCTGATGCTGCCCGGCGTCGACGGCCTGGAGATCTGCCGGCGGGCCCGGGCGATGACGCGCTACACGCCGATCATTATCACCAGTGCCCGCTCCAGCGAGTTGCATCGCATCCTCGGCCTGGAACTGGGGGCGGATGACTACCTGGCCAAGCCGTTTTCCATGCCGGAGCTGGTGGCGCGGGTCAAGGCGCTGCTGCGCCGGGTCGACGCCATGGCGCGCAACTTGAAGATGGACGCCGGCAGCCTCGACCTCGGCCAGTTGTTCATCAACCCGCTGACCCGTGACGCCACCCTGCAAGGCCAGCGGCTGGACCTCACGCCCCGGGAATTCGACCTGCTGTACTTTTTCGCCCGCCAACCGGGCAAGGTATTCTCGCGCATGGACCTGCTCAACGCCGTGTGGGGCTACAGCCACGAAGGTTACGAACACACCGTCAACACCCATATAAACCGCCTGCGGGCCAAGGTCGAGGCCGATCCGGCCAACCCGGCGCGCATCCTCACGGTGTGGGGCCGTGGCTACAAGTTTGCCGAGCAATCGGCATGAGGCTGACCCTTACCCAGCGCCTGTCCCTGGTGTTCGCGCTGTTGCTGCTGATTTGCAGCGGCACGTCGGCCTGGCTGCAAGTGCGCTCCAACCACATGCATGAACTGGAAGTGGTGCAAGGCCTGTCCCGCGACCTCGCCGCGCACATCGCCCGGGATACGCAGTTGATGGACGCCGACGGTCTCAAGCCGGACGCGGTGCGCAACCTGTTCAGCCAGTTGATGCTGGTAAACCCGAGTGTCGAGGTGTACCTGCTGGACATTAACGGGCGCGTGGTCGGCAACGCTGCGCCCAGCGGCCACCTGCGCCGCGACCAGGTCAACCTGGAACCGGTGCGCCGCTTCCTCAGCGGCGCGATGCTGCCGATCCTCGGCGACGACCCACGCAGCGTCGACGGCCTCAAGGTGTTCAGCGCCGCGCCGCTGCGGGTCAACGGCCAGCAGACCGGCTACCTGTATGTGGTGCTGCTGGGCGAAGCCCATGATGTGTTCGACGCCCGGGATGCCACCGGCATGGCACTGAACATCGCCCTGTGGTCCATCGCCCTGGTGGCATTGTTGTGCTTGCTCGCGGGTTTGACCGCGTTCGCCTGGATCACCCGGCCCTTGCGGCAACTGACCGAGAAGGTCGGCCAGTTCGACATCAACGGCGCACCGAAAGTCCCGCAGGCCGTGGCGCCCGAGGTTGCCAGCCAGGATGAAATCGCCGTGCTCGACCACGCCTTCGTGCAGATGGAGAACCGCCTGGGTGAACAGTGGCGCGCCATCACCCACCAAGAGCAGGAACGCCGGGAGATGGTCGCGAATATTTCCCATGACCTGCGCACACCGTTGGCCTCCTTGCATGGCTACCTGGAAACCCTGTCCCTGAAAGACGCCAGCCTGACCCCGCAGGAACGCCGGCGTTACCTGGGCATCGCCCTCGACCAGAGCCGCAAGGTCGGCGGGCTGGCCCAGTCGCTGCTGGAACTGGTACGCCTGGAACACGGGTTTGTGCAGCCGGTCATCGAAGGCTTTTCAATACCCGACCTGGTGCAGGACATTTTCCAGAAGTTCGAACTGACCGCGGAAGCCCGGGCGATCACCCTCACCGCCAGCCTGCCGCCGGTGGTGCCAACCGTATTGGCCGACCTGGGCCTGATCGAACGGGTACTCACCAACCTGCTGGATAACGCCCTGCGCCATACACCGCCCAATGGCGAAGTTGAAGTGACCCTGGCCCCCAAGCCCGGTTTTGTTGAAGTCACGGTGAGCGACAGCGGCCCCGGGATTTCGGCGGATCTGCGCGAAGGTCTGTTCCTGCGCGCCTTCACCATTGGTGGGGCTCGACGCGATGGCGGCCTGGGCTTGCGCATCGTGCACCGGATCCTGCAACTGCACGGTCAGGAAATCCGCCTGATCGATGTGCCAGGACGCGGCGCGACGTTCACGTTCGCCCTAGAAACCCGAGCAGCAGTTCGTTGACCTTGGGCCCCTGCTCGTTCTGAATCCAGTGGCCGCAGTTGGCCAGGACGCTTTGTTGCAGGTTCGGCACGACGTCGGGCATGCGCTTGAGGGTGTGGGCTTCGAACACGCCGACCGGGTCGCGGTCGCCGATCAGGAACAGCGTCGGTTGCAGCACCTGCCTGCCGGCGAGGAACTCGGTGCGCTGCCAGTTGCGTTCGAAGTTGCGGTACCAGTTCAACGGGCCGCGAAAGCCGTCATTGGCGAAGGTCTGAACATACACGTCGAGGTCCTGCTGGCTGCACCAGGCCGGGAGCGTACCGGG
Source organism: Pseudomonas sp. W2I6 (assembly GCF_030815935.1). Lineage (NCBI taxonomy): Bacteria > Pseudomonadati > Pseudomonadota > Gammaproteobacteria > Pseudomonadales > Pseudomonadaceae > Pseudomonas > Pseudomonas sp. W2I6. Next base: position 2,525,412 of record NZ_JAUSXJ010000001.1, read on the forward strand.
CAGCGGCACACCTTCCAGCAGCTTCGCGCTGGCGGGTTTCTTCTGCAGGAAAACGTCCTGGTCCTGCATGAACAGCCGTAATGTCCGCTCGATATCGGCATCCAGTTCCTTTTCAGCCACGCCTGGGGCCCGGAAGTACAGGATGTAATTGAAGCGATCGGCGTACAGCTCGCGCATGATCTCGATCACCGGCCTGCGGGAGCGTCCGGCGAACGGTACCGACATCGTCACCAACTGGCTGACGCGCTCTGGCTCGAGCAACGCCAGGTGCCAGGCCACCACGGCGCCCCAGTCATGGCCAATCATGACGACCCGGCGATGCCCGAACAGGTCCATGGCGCCCTGGATATCGGCGCACAGGGTCAGCAGGTCATAGTCGGCCACTTCCGGCGGCGCGCTGGATTGTCCATAGCCGCGCATTTCCGGGACAAACACCCGATAACCCTGGGCCACCAGCGCCGGAATCTGCTCGCGCCAGGAGTGCCAGCACTCGGGAAACCCATGCAGCAACCACACCGGCGGGCCGCTCTCGGGGCCGGCGATGTGCACGTTCAACTCAATGCCGTTGACCTTGACCTTCTGCTGCTGGATTTCACTCATCACTGGGTTCCTTGTGTGGGGTTCGCTCGCGGTATTCCCGGGGAGAACAAGCCATCACGCGCTTGAAAGCATTGCTGAAAGCGCTGTCTGACTGATAACCCAGGGACTGGCCGATCGTGGACACGCTGTTGTCGCTGGCTTTCAAGGCCTGTACCGCCAGGTGCATACGCCAGCGGGTCAGGTATTCCTGCGGTGCCAGCCCTACCCGTTGCTTGAAGTGCAAGGCGAAGGTGGAGCGGGATTGACTCGCCACGCCGGCCATTTCACTCAATGTCCAGCGCCGGGCGGGTGCTGCGTGAATTTCCCGCAGCACCGGGGCCAGCCTTGGATCCGTCAAGGCTCCCAGCCAGCCGGTGGTATGGGTGCCCATGGAAGATTGATAGAGCCGCAGGATTTGCACCAGCATCATTTGCGCCAAATGCTCGGTCATCAGCGCCGCGCCTTGTAACGGGCTGGCGTATTCCCGGGCCAGGCGATCCAGGCACCAACGCAACACGGCGGCCTGTTCGGAGTTGGCACTCACCCGCAACACCGGCGGCAGGCTATCCAGCAACAGTCGGGCGTCGTCCCCGTAGATAAAGCGCCCGGCGATCAAAAACAGATCCACCGTGTCCCCCAACGTGGCGATGCCGCCCACCGCATCGGCATACACCTCACGCGCATCAACGCCTTCGCGGGACAGATTGCTGGACAGCCGCCACGGGCGCGCCTGGGTCAACAGGAAACAATCGCGCTCATACAGACGTATCGGCACCACCAGCCCTTCCACCTCCAGCCAGCAACTGCCCTCCACCACCGCGTTGAACTTGATGCCATCCGGCGCCGCAAAGTCAATGGCCCAGGTGCCGCCAGCCTTCAAGCCGGCGAAGGTCGAGCGATGGCTTTTTAACAGTGCCAGCACATCGGAAAGGGTATCCATAAAAGCTCCGGACGATCGCGACAGAAACACGGACTCTAGGGCATTCCGCGTCCGGGCTCCAGCGAGAGACTCTAGGCCTCCCATAAGGAGATCTTTCATGGCTGACAAACAAACCCCAATTGGCAGCGGCTTCGATGCCGGCACTACCGCCCAGCAAGCCTTGGCGGGCAGCGATTTGCAAGGCAAGACGGTGATTGTCACCGGTGGCTACTCCGGCATTGGCCTGGAAACGGTTCGCGTGTTGGTCGACGCGGGTGCGCAGGTGATCGTTCCCGCGCGGGATCCTGAAAAGGCCGAACGCAACCTCTCGGGCATCATCGGTGTTGAACACGCCAGCCTGGATTTACTCGACCCGATTTCCATCGACCGTTTTGCCGAAAACTTCCTCGCCAGCGACCGGGCATTGAACCTTCTGATCAATAGCGCCGGAATCATGGCCACACCACTGCAACGGGATACGCGAGGTTTCGAAGCGCAGTTCGCCACCAACCACCTGGGCCACTTCCAGCTAACCGCGCGGTTGTGGCCGGCGCTGCGTGAGGCTAATGGCGCACGAGTGGTTTCGGTATCATCCCTCGGCCATCGTCTCAGCCCTGTGCATTTCGATGACCCGCAATTTGAACACCGCCCCTATGACAAGTGGCTCGCCTACGGCCAATCAAAAACCGCCAACGCACTGTTCGCGGTAGCACTGGACCGACGAGGTAAAGCGGAGGGTGTGCGCGCATTTTCCGTGCACCCGGGGGAAATCCTCACCGACCTGATCCGCTACCTGGACAAGGACGACCTGGCATTCGTCGGCGCACTGGATGAGCACGGCAATATCCGCCGCGCCAGTCACTACAAGAGCCCCGAGCAAGGCGCCGCGACCTCGGTGTGGTGCGCTGTCAGCCCGCAACTGGAGGGCATGGGCGGACTCTACTGCGAAGATTGCGATGTGGCCGCTTGGTCGCAGGATGACACCAGCCGTAACGGCGTATGGCCCTGGGCTGTCGACCCGGAGCAGGCCGAACGCTTATGGGCAGTGAGTCAGCAGTTGTGCAATGTCACGTTGTAGTCCGGGACCCCAGCGTTCATATTTGGCAGTCATGCACTGCCAATGAGCGACCTGAACCATGCAGCCTCCTGCCAGATACCTCGTGCCCCTTGCCGCCTCCCTTTGCGCCACCCTCGCCTGCGCCGACAGCCACGACCCACTGCTCGCCAAGCGCGTGGATGCGGTGGTCGACAGCGCCATTGCCGACAATCGCCTGGTGGGCACCGTGGTGCTGGTGCTGCGGGACGGGCAGCTGGTTTATCACCGTGCTGCCGGCTTGGCGGACCGCGAAGACGGGCGCCCGATGACAGAGGACACGATCTTTCGCCTGGCATCGGTGACCAAACCGCTGGTATCCGCCGCCGCGATGCACCTGGTGGAACAAGGTCGCTTGGGCCTGGACGATCCGGTCAGCCGCTGGCTGCCCGACTTCAATCCCAAGCTGGCGGATGGCACCATCCCGGTGATCACCGTCAGCCAGTTGCTTAACCACACAGCCGGCCTGAGCTACGGATTTCTGGAAAGCCCGCACGGACCCTACCGCACCGCCGGGGTTTCCGATGGTTTGGGCGAGCCGGAAATCAGCTTTGCCGAGAACCTGAAGCGCATCGCCAGCGTGCCCTTGAGTTACCCGCCGGGTACCCGCTGGCAGTATTCGATGGCCACCGATGTGCTGGGTGCGGTGCTGGAAGAGGCGTCGGGCCAGCGCTTGCCGGAATTGATCCACGAGTCGGTGACCGGGCCTCTGGGCCTGCGCGATACCGGGTTTGCCGTGACCGACCTCACGCGGCTGGCCGCCGCGTATCAGGATGGATCACCGCAGCCGTTGCGCATGGTCGACAAGGCCACGATCACTTCGGGCAACAGCACCGCGCTGTTTGATGTGCGGCGGATTCTCGATCCCCAGGCCTACCCTTCCGGCGGCGCAGGCATGGCCGGGACGGCAGGTGATATTGCGCGGTTCCTGGAAACCATTCGCCGGGGCGGCGCTCCGATCCTGTCGGCACACAGCGTGCAGTTGATGGTCACCGATTCGGTCGGCGCCAAGGCGCAAACCCAGGACCCGGGCTGGGGGTTCGGTTATGGCTGGGCGGTGCTGGATGACCCGGCGTTGACAGGCACACCGCAATCCCGGGGCACCTTTGAATGGGGCGGCGCCTACGGTCACAGCTGGTTTGTCGACCCACAGCAGAAGCTTACGGTGGTGGCGCTGACCAATACGGCTTACGAAGGCATGTCCGGCCAGTTCACCCACCAGTTGCGGGATGCGGTGTATCCGCCGCAGTGATCGACCACCAGCGCGGCAATAACTGCCGCACCCGCGCTTCGCCAAACCGGTCATCAATCAGCATTACCACCCCTCGGTCCTGCTGGCTGCGGATCACCCGGCCCGCGGCTTGCACCACCTTCTGGATGCCCGGATAAAGGTAGGTGTAGTCATAACCGGCGCCGAAAATCGCGCCCATCCGCAGCTTGAGCTGCTCGTTCACCGGGTTGAGTTGCGCCAGGCCCAGGGTGGCGATAAACGCGCCGATCAGCCGGGTGCCCGGCAGGTCGATGCCTTCGCCGAATGCGCCGCCAAGCACGGCAAACCCGATGCCCTGACTGTGCTGGGTGAACTGGTCGAGAAATGCCTGGCGTTCAGCCTCGGCCATGCCTCGTGACTGCTGCCACAGCGGGATGCGCGGGTGCCGCTCGGCAAGCAAATGCGCCACTTGCTGCAGATAATCGAAGCTGCTGAAAAACGCCAGGTAGTTGCCCGGAGCCTGGGCAAACTGCGCTGCAATCAGCTCGACGATGGGCTCCAGGGACGCCTGGCGATGCACAAACCGGGTGGAGATCCGGTCGACGATATGCACCCGCAGCTGCTCGGCCTTGAACGGCGATTCCACATCCACCCAGGCGGTGTCAGGCGGCATCCCCAGCAAGTCCGCGTAGTAGTGCCGCGGGCTCAGGGTTGCGGAAAACAGCACGCTGCTGCGGGCCGCCGTCAGCCGGGGCCGAATGAATTCGGCGGGCACCACGTTACGCAGGCACAGGTTTGATGAACTGCGCTTGCCGCTGAGTTCGCGTTTGCTGATGTCGAAAATGAAGTGTTCGTTGAACAGCTCGGCGACCCTGGCAAACTGCAAGGCCTCGAAGTAGAAGGCTTGCAGTTCGCCATTGAGTGCTTCGGGATGGTCGTTGAAATATTCACCCATGGCGCTGGTGCACAGGCTCAGCGCCTGCAGCAGTCTGTCGGGTTTCTGGGCGTAGGCCTGATAAGGCGCCACTTGCTCCTTGTGCAGGGCATTCCACTCGCGGTTCAGGCGCTGGAGCGGCTTTTTCAGCGGCTCGGGTGCGATCTCGCGCAGGGTCTTGAGCGTGTACTGGTCGAGGGCCGCGCTGTACATCGAGCGGCCACGCTCCACCAGGTTGTGGGCTTCGTCCACCAGCACCGCGACGCGCCACTGGTTGAGCTGGGCCAGGCCGAACAACATGGCGCCGAAGTCGAAGTAATAGTTGTAGTCGGCGACCACCACGTCGGCCCAGCGTGCCATTTCCTGGCTCAGGTAATAGGGGCAGACGTCATGGGCCAAGGCGACTTCCCGCAGGTTGCGCTGGTCCAGCAGGCGCACGCGGGAAGCAGCTTCGCGTGCCGCCGGCAAGCGGTCATAAAAACCCTTCGCCAGTGGGCAGGAGTCGCCGTGGCAGGCTTTGTCCAGGTGTTCGCAGGCCTTGTCCCGCGCCACCAGCTCCAGCACCCGCAATGGCAGATCGGGGCTGCTGTCATACAGCACCTGCGCCGCATCCAGCGCGAGTTTGCGGCCCGGGGTCTTGGCGGTCAGGAAGAACACCTTGTCCAGCTGTTGTGGCGCCATGGCCTTGAGCATCGGGAAAATCGTGCCGACGGTCTTGCCAATCCCGGTAGGCGCCTGGGCCATCAGGCAGCGGCCGGTGCTGACCGCCTTGTAGACCGTTTCCGCCAGGGCGCGCTGGCCCGGGCGAAACGCCGCATGGGGAAAGCCCAGGGCAACCGCTGCGGCATTGCGGGCTTCGCGCTGGTGCATTTCCTGTTCGGCCCAGCCGAGGAACAGGGTGCATTGCTGCACGAAGAATGCCTGCAGGTCATCAGCCTGAAACCGTTGGCTGAGCAGCGTCTCTTGCTCGCCGACAATGTCGAAGTACACCAGCGCCAGGACAATCTCCGACAACCCGAGCTTCTGACACATCAACCAGCCGTAGACCTTGACCTGGGCCCAATGCAGTTGCCGGTGGTTGGCCGGTTGTTTGTCCAGGTCGCCGCGATAGGTTTTCACCTCTTCCAGCTGGTTGCGGTCCGGGTCGTAGCCATCCGCCCTGCCCCGGACTTTCAACTGCTGGTATTCGCCCTCCAGCGCGACTTCATTCTGGTAATGGGCGCTGCGCCGCGAGGCCACGGTGCGGTGGCCGACAATCCCTTCCTGGGCACTGGGAGACGGGGTAAAGCGCAGGTCGAGGTCGCCGACCTTGGCGGTGAATTCACATAACGCACGCACCGCAACGCTGTAGCTCAAGCGGCCTGCCCCGCCCAGCGCACATAACACACGGTGACGGGCATCTGGTGTTCGCCGCAGAACTCCAGCCAGCGCAACTGGTTGTCCTGCAGGCGATCACCGGGGCCTTTGACTTCGATCATGCGGTAGGTTTTTTCTTCGGGCCAGAACTGGATCAGGTCGGGCATGCCGGCGCGGTTGGCGCGGATATCCAGCAGCAGGCGTTCGAACCAGTGGCGCAGGTGCGCCGCTGGCAGGCAGTCGAGGGCCTGATCGAGCAGTTCTTCGCTGAGCACGTTCCAGAACACGAAGGGTGACTGGATGCCCCATTTGTCTACATAACGCTGGCGAATGGTGTGCTTGTAGCGCCCATCGTCCAGTTGGCCCAGGCACTCGGCGAACAGCTCGGCGCGCCGCAGATGAAAATCCTCGCTGTGCAGGTCTACCGGCCCGCGCTGGAACGGGTGGAAAAACGACCCCGGCAACGGCGCGAAAATCGCCGGCCAGCACAGCAGGCCAAACAGCGAATTGATCAGGCTGTTCTCGACGTAATGCACGGGTGCACCATGGTCGCTGAGGTGCGCCTGTACGCAATACTCCACCGACATCATCGGTTCCGGGGCCGGCAGTTCGAGGTCCAGGCGCACGATCTCGCGGGGTTTTGCCCTGGGCAGCGCCGGCTCGCCGAGCTTGCGTCGCAGCCTGGGTATCACGCGCAGCAAGTGCTGCTGTTCGGCAGCGCTTTCCGGGGCCTGTTGCGCCTCACGGGCCAGCCCCATCGCCTGGGCAAAATCCTCCTGGCGCTCCAGCACCCGGATCAGCCGCGCCCGTGCGCCGGGATAGGTGCAGCCCCGGTAGATAGCTTCCGCCAGGGCCAACTCGGCGCTGCGCTCACAATACTGGCCCACCTGGAACAACAGCTTGGCCCGACGTTTCTCCAGCCAGGGGTTGTCGGTGTGCAAGGTAGCGATTTGTTCCAGCACGCCATCGAGTGCCTCGCCCGCTTCAAAGGCCTGCTGGCACTGATGCAGGAACAGGAAGCCGTGCACATCGTCACGGCTGCGCAAACCGCGGGATTCGGCGCAGAATTCGACTTTCTCGTAGGTAAAGATCCCCAGGTCCGCCAACACAAATTCCGACCAGTCCTGATAGAGATTACCGAAGAACATCAGGCGCAGGCGGTCGCACAGTTCCATCACGGTGAGGCTGTAAAGCTGATCGGCCAGGTCCGGGCACCAGTGCTGGAAGTGACGCAGTTCACAAAACTGCGTTGACAGCGTTTCCAGCCAGTCAGCCTTCCTGGCCTTGGGTTGCTCGATCCAGGGTTTGAACGCCGCCAGGATTTCCGCTTTCTGCAACAGGCCGAACAACTCGGCGAACGACAACAGGCATTGATCCGTCACCCAACCCTGTTCCAGCAAAGGCACAACCGCCTCGTGTACCGCGCCGATCTCGACATAGTTGAGCTTGCCCGCCCGGAAATGCGCGCCCTTGCGCATCACCATGCGTACCAGTAACGCCTGGGAAGCCTGCGGCAAGCTGTCAAATTGCTGAATGAAATGCTCTTCGTCCGGGGCCAGCAAATCGGCATAACGCTGCCCCAGCCAGGCGAGCACTTGGCGGAAGTTATGCAGGTAATAGAGCGGATCTTCTAGGGGATTGGACATTTCAGGCACTGGATCAACCACTGTTTATGCATACAGAGTGCCGTCCCTGACCGACTGTTGCAATCAGTAATAGATCAAAGGCACACGCAACTTTTTGCGTAATAATGATCAGATGGCTGTCAGCCACATTAAATGAGTCTCCCCCGACCGCTCAGGTGCGGGGTTTTCGAAGGATCAGGGTAAGGGTTATGAGCATGAAGAATTTGGGTCTGGCGGTGGGTATGTTCACGTTGCTGGTATTGGCCGGTTGCTCCACGCAGACGGTGGTGACGTTGCAGAACGGCACTCAATACCTGACCAAGGACGTGCCCAACGCGAAAACCGCCGATGGCTTCTACGAATTCACCGATATCGCCGGCAAGCATATTCGCGTCAAGGCCGATGACGTCGCGACCGTGATGAAGGAGAAATAAAAAGTGGGAGCCCGTCGGCTCCCACTTTTCTTTGCCATGATCGTTCCCACGTTCTACGTGGGAATGCATCCCGTGACGCTCCGCGTCACCACTGCGCAAGACATGAACCGTGGGTTGGCCGTTGGACGCAGAGCGTCCGGGGCGGCGTTCCCACGCAGAGCGTGGGAACGATCAATCCGTGGCGCTACTTAGCCGATGGAAACCCCATCGCCCCAAACCCCGGCGAGCCCAACGCCAACCAGCGTCACCGAGTCCGCGCCAAAACTCAGCACGGTATCGCCCCCCACCACCTTGGCGTGGTCACGCCAGTCCGCACTGCCCTCCACACCCCGGAACACCAGCTTGTCGGTCGGCTGATAACCAATCACCCGGTCCTGCCCAAACTGCCCGCCGAACAGAAAGGTGTTATGCCCGCTGTTGTCGCGGATAGTGTCATTGCCCTTGCCGCCCTCGATGAAATCCACGCCCTTGCCACCCTGGATCAAGTCATCGCCATCACTGCCGATGATGAACGTGTTGCCCTTGTGCGGCTCGGCATTGCGGTTGAGGTCCTGCACCCAGGTATTGGCCCGGGCCGGGTCCGACAGGTTGGCCACGATAATCGTCGAGTCCCGGCTGGTCAGGTCGTAGAACTGCGAGTCCAGGACCCGCGTCATGCCATCCCCATACCCGGTGGGCAAATGAGAAAGCCAGGTGGGAACATTGACGATGGAAAACGGCAGGACATTCCACAGCGTCGACGCGTAGTGATCGTTGAAGCTGACGATATTGTCCGTGGTCGACTCATGGGGCTTGTCGTGCACGCCCAGTGACGAGAAGTTGAACGACGAGCCGTCCAGCGCGCGAAACACCGGGTCGTTTTCATAACCGATGTTCAGCACCTTGTCGCCGGCACTCTGGGTTGGCGAGGCATAGGCCACATAGTTGGAGTCCTTGTAGAACCCCGACCATTTATTGCCGCTCAGGTCGGCCATGCTGTTGACCGCCAGGCCACCCAGGCTATGACCGCTGACCACCACGTCCTTGCCCGTCAGGCCATGACTGCCGGCATACGCCGCGACATCCTTGAGCAAGGTGCCGAAGGCTTCGCCGGCGTAGTTTTTCGCGTAGTCCTTGGGCCCCAGCGCCGCCAGCAGGTCACTGACCAGATCGCCGATGGAGTCGCTGATCAAGGTTTCCCGAGGCCCCGAAGTCCCGCGAAAACCAATGCCGATTTCCAGCAGCTTGCCGTCGCCATCGTACTTGCCCAGCACTTCCACCTGCGCTGTGGTGTAGCCGGGCTTTTCACCGAAGAACGTGCCCCGGGCGTCCACCTTGCCGCCGTAGCCCAGGGTACTGGCGCTGATGGGCGTCCAGCCGGCCTTGTTGACCGCCTCAAGGGCGGCTTTTTCCGAGTCGGGGTTCCAGGGAATCCCTGGAATAACCCCCTGTGAATCGGTGCTGCCCAGCAACGCGCCCACCAGAGTGGCGGGCAGCCCCAGGCCAAAACCGTTGTGCTGGTAACCCACGGCAAAGCCGTTGTCCAGATTGTGATAGGAGTACAGCGTGATCGCCATGGCATCGGCGAACAACGCTTTGGAGCCCTCGGTGCCGAGGTTTTTATAGTCGAAAACACCCATGGTATTGCCTCTCTTTTGTCGGAATTGTCGAGAAAGCCGAATCTGCACAAATGGACGATTGGAACCGGATCAATGTGGGAGCGGGCTTGCTCGCGAAGGCGGTGGATCAGTCAACCCATCCACCGACTGGTACACCGCTTTCGCGAGCAAGCCCGCTCCCACATTTCGAACCGCAGTGTTTAGAAAGCCCAGTCCAGGCTCAAACCCACCCCATGGACTTTCTCCTTGCTGGCCAGCAGGCCGTTGTAATCCAGATTCACCTTCGCATCCTTGCTCAACGCCAGGCTGACCCGCGCCCCCACCAATGCCGCATCACGCACCATCGACGAACTCTCCACAGTGAACGAAGGGCCGCCCGAGGCAAACGCCAGGTGCCGCTCGGAATCGACGCTGCTCAGGTTGTGCTGCCAACCCAGGGTGCCGGAAAGCTCCAGTTGCTGATGGTCATTGATATTCAAGGTTTTCAGCGCTCGAGCACCCAGGGTACTCAACACCACATCGCGGCTGTCATCCCGGCCCTTCAAGGCCGCCGCATCACCCTTCTCGGTAAACCCATCGGCATCCAGATGCACGTACGCCAGGTTGGCGAACGGTTCCAGGGCCAGGGGTTGCAGGTTCAGGCGATACGCCGCTTCGGTAAACACCTGGGTACTGCGGGCATCCACCTTGGCTTTCTGCTTGCCAGCGACTTCACCGTATTGCAGCTCGCGCTTCACATCGGCGCGGTGCCAGCTGTAGGTCGCACCACCGCTCAAGCGCAAGGCACCGATTTCATGCCCGGCATACGCACCCAGGTGATAGCTGTCCACCGATGCCCGGGAATGGGTGTCGCTGCCCATGTTCAGCGACGTGTCGCTGTACCCCGCCACCAGGCCTACACGGGTGTCTTCATCCAGCGCGCCGTCCACACCCGCCAGCATGCCGCCGATGGAGGTGGTGTAGCCCGCCGTATCGTTGCCGCTGTTGGTCTTGCCCCAGGCGCCCAGCGCCTTGACCCAGACGTTGCCACGGCTGTCGACGGTCTGGCTCGATGCGCCCATTGCCCCTTGCTGCAAACGCTCGCCCACGGCTTCGCGCAGGTAGCGGTTGTCATTCACCAACGCGGTTTCCAGCGCCGGGTAGATTTCCCCGGACAGCTGCTGGAATGCACCCTGGGCCGAGGCCGCATTCGGCGCCAGCAACAGGCTTTCGTACACGGCGTTGCCCGCGCCCAACTGCTCGGCAGCAGCGGCCACCGAACGTTGGTTCGGGGTGGCGGCCACACTGGCAAAGGTGTTGGCATTGCGCCCCACATCCAGCTGCACGCCGTCGGCGGCGTAGTTCAGGGTGCCGCCGATAAACAGATAGTTGGGCAGCACCGAACCGAAGCTGCCGGTAATCCCGCCTGCAGCCTGCAGGATGTTGTACTGGCGACCGATCAGGCTTTCCGCCTGGGTCTGGGTCAACAGCGTCGGGCTGTTTTCCAGGGCCAGGGTCACCGTGCCGCCGCTGAGGGTGGCCTTGCCACCGGCGACGATGCGATCACTGTTGGTGGCCGACAACTCCACCGCATAGGTGGAGCCCGCCGCGAAGCTCACATCCCCGGCCACGTTCAGGGTGCCGATGGAATTGCCCGGCGCCACGGTACCGCCGCTGTTCGCTGTCAGCGAACCAATGCGCCCGGAACCACCCACTACGCCGCTGCTGCTGACGGTAACGTTGGAGGTGATCGAGCCATTGATCGCCAGCAACCCTTGGTTGACCAGGGTCGGGCCGCTGTAGGTGTTGGTGCCGGTCAGTACCAGCGCGCCAATGCCCTGCTTGGTCAGGCCGCCATGCCCGGAGATATCGTTGCTCCACACATCCAGCCCGCAATGCACATCGGTGCACGTGCGCTGGGTCGGTTTGCCGGCATCCACCACGGCGCCAATCCCTGGCAGGTCTGCGACAAACTGGCCGGAGCCGTAGGCGCCGTCGATACGAAACTCCGCCGGGATATCCTCAGCCGTCACAAACATCCCCGGGCCGTTGATGGCCTTGCCCAGGTTGATCATGCCCCAACCGTACAGCGAGTCGATGCCCGGTGCGCCGAGGTCGGTCGCGGTGGTTTTCAGCAGCGTGGAGATCTGGTCGCCGCTCATGTACGGGAAGCGCTCCATCAACACCGCTGCACTGCCGGCCACATGCGGCGCGGCCATGGAGGTGCCGTTGAAATTGGCGTAGTCGGTGGTCAGGTTTTCCAGGGAGGTGCCGTTGATCACCGAGCTGTAGATCTTGGTGCCAGGGGCCGCGACGCAAAAGCTGGCGGCATACCCGCAGCGCGAGGAAAACGTACTGATCACGTAAGGATCGGAACTGGCGGTGTCGGGATTCTGTTGCAAGGCCGCCACCGACAGCCAGTTGGGTGCAATCTCCGGCACGAAGTACGCCAGGCCCGAGATCGCATCCGGGTTGTTGCGGTTGTAGTCGTTGCCGGCGGCAAAGATCGTCAGCACGCCGCTGCGGGCCGCATCAATGGCGCCCTGATAAGCGCCACCTGCGATCGTCCCAAGGATCGGCCGAATGTTATTGAACTGCGCCTGGGCTTCATTGACCGTGAAGTTGGGGAATGCCGGGTCACGTCCACCCTTGGCGTACTGGTCACCGATGCCGATGCCCCAGCTGTTGTTGATAATGCGTGCGCCGCTGGCCACCAGCGCGTCCCAACCGGCTTTGTAGACCGCACCGTCGTTGCCCAGGATAATCCCGTCTTCGGGGCCCGGGTCACCGTTTTCGGCGCTGATAATCTGCGCATCGAACGCCACGCCGTGCATTGGCCCGCCGTCGCGGTTACCCGCGGCGATGCCGCCTACGTGCGTGCCGTGATTGCCGAGCTTGCCGTTGGAACCCAGGGAAGGCGTGCCGTCGTAGCGAAACGCATCCCCGGCCTTCACCGGGATGTACGGGTCGGTGTATTGGCGAATGCCTTCGGTCACGATCGTGACGACTTTGCCGGGGCTGGCGAATTCCGGATGCTGGGCATACACCGGCTGGTCGAAGATCCCCAGCTTCACGCCCTTGCCGGTGTAGCCGGCGGCGTAGGCGGCATCTGCATGCACGGCGCCCAGGCCCCAATCGGCCTTGAATTCATTACTGCGCCAACTGGCAGCATCTCCCAGTTTTCCGGTTTCCACGTAGGGTGCGGCCTGGGCGGTACCCAGGCTGGCCAGGCAACACAGCAACGCGCCGTATGGCACGCAGCTCAGGGCCTTGAGCGGGTAGCCCGGGCCTGTTGGGATGGCGGATTGAAACCCTCGTTTTGCTTTTTTCACGGTGACCTTCCTTAGTTTTTATTGCACTTGTATAAATCACGTTTCTCCCAAGCGTCGCCGACCCCATGTGGGAGCGGGCTTGCTCGCGAATGCGGTGGCTCAGTTACAGGTGCGTCGACTGACACACCGCATTCGCGAGCAAGCCCGCTCCCACAGTTGACCTCTTTCGGTCTCAGGATCTTGCTCAGAACTGCCAGTTCAGGCTCAACCCCACACCCTGGATTTTTTCCCGGCCAGCCAATTGGCCGGTGTAGTCGAGGTTGACCCGTGTGCTTTTGCTCAACGCCAGGCTCGCCTGCACGCCCACCAATGCCGCGTCGCGCATCAACGGCGAGCTTTGCACCGCAAACGACGGCCCTCCGGCGACAAACGCCAGATGCTCTTCGGATTCAACGGCACTCAGGCTGTGCTGCCAGCCCAGCGAGCCGGAAACGTCCAGTTGCTGGCGGTCATTGAGGGGGAAGGTTTTTGCCGCCCGCAGGCCCAGGGTGCTCAGCACTGCATCGCGGCTATCGCTGCCACGCTCCAGCGCGGCGGCGTCGCCTTTCTCGTGAAAGCGCTCGTTGTCCAGATGCACGTAAGCCAGGTTGGCGAACGGCTCCAGCGCCACCGAGGACACGTTCAAACGGTAGGCCGCTTCGGTAAATACCTGGGCGCTGCGCGCATCCAGCTTGGTCTTCTGCTTGCCGCTGACTTCGCCGTACTGCAAGTCGCGTTTCACGTCGCCGCGATGCCAGCTGTAGGCACCGCCGACGCTCAAGCGCCAATTGCCCAGCTCATGCCCGGCGTAGGCGCCGAGGTGGTAGCTGTCGATGGACGCCGATGAATGCGTGCCGCTGCCCATGTTCAGCGAGCTGTCGCTGTAACCGGCCACGAGACCGGCACGGGTCTGCTCGTCCAGCGCGCCGTCGACACCGGCCAGCATGCCGCCCAGTGAGCTGGTGTAGCCTGCCGTGTCGCTGCGGCTGTCGGTCTTGCCCCAACTGCCGAGCGCCTTGACCCACACGTTGCTCTCACCGGTAACCGGCGTATGGCGCAGGCGCTCGCCCACGGCATCGCGTACCTGGCGGCTGTCATTGATCAGCATTGTGCCGATGGCCGGGTAGATTTCTCCCGACAGCTGCTGGAAACCCGACTGCGCCGTGGCTGCCGAGTCTGACCGCAGGATGCTTTCGTACACCGGATTACCGGCGCCCAACTGCTCGGCGGCCGCCGCCACCGAACGCTGGTTACGAGTGGCACCGACACTGGCGAAACTCGCATCACTGCGGGCAATGCCCAGTTGCACACCGTTGGCGGCATAGTCGAGGGTGCCGCCGAGGAACAGGTAGTTGGGCAACACGGCACCGAACTGGCCCTGGACCCCGCCAGCCGCCTGGAGGATGTTGTACTGGCGCCCCACCAGGCTTTCCGCCTGTTGCAGGCTGAGCAGGGTCGGGCTGTTTTCCAGGGCCAGGGTCACGGTGCCGCCGCCGAGGATTGCCTTGCCCGTGGCGACAATCCGGTCGCTGGTGGTGGGGGTGAGTTCGACCGCATAGGTGGAGCCGGCGGCGAGGTTTACATCCCCGGCCACCTGCAAGGTGCCCACGGAATTGCCCGGCGCCACGGTGCCGCCGCTATTGACCTGTAACGCTGCGATGCGACCGGAGCCGCCCAACGTGCCGCTGTCATTGACCGTCACCGCGGACGTCAGTGAGCCATTCACCGCCAACCGGCCGCCATTCACGGTGGTCGGGCCACGGTAGGTGTTGTCGCCCGCCAGGATCAGGCTGCCCGCACCGGATTTGGTCAGGCTGCCTTCGTAGATACGCTGGGCCGCGGCTGTCGCACGGGCAGTGCCAACGGCATAGTCCGTCTGGTCCTGCTGACTCGCGCCGGCGCCCACGCCGTTCTCCCAGCCCTTGTCGCGCAGGGTTTGCTGCCAGGCCAGAGTTTCGGCCCTGTCTTCGGCCTGACGCTGGATCAGCGCCTTGTCGGAGATCGCATTGCTCCACACATCGCCCTGCCCGGCCGCCAACGTGACATTCATCGGCCCGAGCAATTGCCCGGGCCCGTGCATTGCTCGGCCAAGGTCCGGCACGCCCCAGCCGACCTGAGTGGTCGGTGCATCGGTGACCGCGCCATTGAGCTGAGTGGCCGTGGTCAACAGCACCTGCAAGGCCTGTTCGTTGTTCAGGTATGGATAGCGTTCCATCACCAGCGCCAGTGCGCCGGTGGCATGGGGCGCCGACATCGAGGTGCCGGATTTCACCCCATAACCGCCATCGGGAATGGTGCTGTTGATCAACGCCCCGGGGGTGGAAATGCACCAGTACTTGGCGATGCCGCACTGGTTGTATTTCTGGTTGTTCGCCTTGTCCAGGCCCGATACCGCCAGCCAGTGGCCTTCCAGCTCCGGCTGGAAATAAGGCAAGGCCGAACGCACGCTGGCGTTGGCGTAGCCGCTGTTGCCAGCACTGAACACGTTGATCACCCCGGCCTTGGCCACCTCCGCAGCGGCATCCAGCCAGGTGTTCTGGTTGTAGTGCTGGGCATAGGCAGCGTGCAGGTCGCCAATGGTCTGGTAGCTGACATCCTTGGGTTGGCTGCCCCAACTGTTATTGATCGCGCGCACGCCGGAATCCACCAGCGCGCTGTACAGCGCCTTGAAGTACTTGGGGTCTGGCGTGGGGCCGAACAGGAAACTGTCATTGGCGTTGGTGTTGCCGACGTAGATCTGCGCGTTGTACGCCACGCCGTGCATGCCCACGCCATCGCGGGCTGCGCCCATGGTGCCGGTGACGTGGGTGCCGTGGGAGTCATTGTTTGGGTTGAGCGCGCCGGTGGTCGTGAAGGGGCTGCCATCGACATAGGTGCCACTGGCGGTGACCGCGTGATAGCGGTCTTTTGAGGCTTCGGGATGGTTGGGGTCGAAACCCGAGTCCAGGGCGCCGATCTTCACGCCACTGCCGGTGATGCCGCTCGCATAGGCCTCGTTGGCTTTCATCCGGTCCAGGCCCCAGTCGCTCTGGAACTCGGCGGTGCGCCAACTGCCGGGGTCGCCGACTTTTCCGGCTTCGATGTACTGCCCGTGGGCCGCCACTGACAGCAGCAGCAAGGAGCCTGCGGTGAAGGGTTTGAAGCAAGGTGAACCAGTGATCATGAAGAGTCCCTTTTCTTATTGTTGAAATACCTGTGGCGAGGGAGCTTGCTCCCGCTGGAGTGCGCAGCGCTCCCAAGATCTTGGGGCCGCTACGCAGCCCAGCGGGAGCAAGCTCCCTCGCCACAACAAGCGCCCTTGCCACAGAAAACTCCCTTGCCACAGAAAGCTCCCTTGCCAAAACAAGCGCCCATGCCACCAAAGCTCCCTTGCACCAAGTGCTACTCGTCCAGGCATCAGCGGCTCTCAGGACCAAACGCCTCGTCCACCTTGGCCAGGTCGGTGTCACGCAAGTTGCCCGCGTAGTAATGCAATTTGGTCCAGGCCATCAGGTAGTCGTACCGTGCCTGGGCCAGGTCGCGACGGGTGCTGTACAACTGCTGCTCGGCGTTCAGCGCATCGAGGTTGACCCGCTCGCCCCCGAGGATGCTTTGCTTGGTCGAGACCACCAGCGCTTCAGCCGAAGTCAGCGCCTTTTGATACGCCCGCAACTTGCTGACGCCCGACAGGCAAGCACTGAACTGGCGTCGCAGTTCGATCAGGGTTTCGCGGGTCTTGCCTTCCAGTTCGTACTCGGCCTGCTCCATGGCGCGGCTGGCCTGGCGGGTGGAAGCCGAGACGCCGCCACCGGCATACAACGGCATGCTGACTTCGATGCCGATGGTGTTGGTGTCGTAGCGCTGGTTGTAGGTGTTGCCGCTGTCGGATTCCTGCTGGCGCGAGCTGGCATACGCCGTGATGCGTGGCAGGTGCCCCGAACGGTTGCGCTCCACTTCATAACGCGCCACTTCCACGGACTGGCGTTGCGAGGCCAGGTTGGGGTTGTTGGTCAGCGCCAGTTCGTGCCAGGTGTCGTAATTGGCCGGGGTCAGGGTGAAGGCGGCAAACCCCGGGTTCAGCGGCGCCAGGTCGTTGATGTTGACGCTCTGCACGCCAATCAGCGCCCCGAGTTCGCGCAGCGAGGCGTCCTGTTCATCCAGCGCCTGGATTTCCTCGGCAGTCGCCAGCTCATAACGCGACTCGGCTTCCAGGATGTCGGTGCGGGTGCCCTCACCCTGCTGGAACAGATGCTGGTTCTGCTGGAACTGCTGCTCGTAGGCCTTTTTCTTGGCGCGGGCAATGTCGATCTGGTCCTGGGCAAACAACGCCTGGGTGTAATAGGTCAGCACCCGCACCAGCAGCGCCTGGCTCTTGTCGCGGAAGCTCTCGTCGGCAAACAGTGCCTGGGCCACGCCCTTGCGGTAGTTGGCATAGGCTTCGTAGTCGAACAGCGGCTGTTGCAGGGTGAACGTGGAGCCATAGCTGTTGTAGTTGCGGTCATCGTGATAATTGCCGCCGCGCCCGTCGGGCAAGGTGGCCTGGGAGTTGTTGCGGCCCTTGTTGTAGTTGTACGAGAGCTTGGGCAGCAGGCCGGCGCGGCCGATGGTGCGGTTTTCCAGGCCGGCGTCGCGTTCCTTGATGGCGCCGAGGAATACCGGGTCGTTGCGCAGGGCCTGTTCGTAGACATCGAACGGGCCCATGGCGGCCTGGGCGCTGCCGCAGGCGAGCAGCAAGGCGATGAACATCGGCTTCATGCTCATTCCTCGGTCAATGCCGAGCCGGCGCGGTCCAGCAGCGGCTTGAACAGGTAATTGAGCAAGGAGCGCTCGCCGGTGCGGATGAACATCTCGGCGGGCATCCCCGGCTTGATCACCAGGCCATGGAGTTTCTCCAGGGCGCTGCTGCTGACGGTGGTGCGCAGCACGTAGTAAGGCATGCCGGTTTTTTCGTCGAGCATCTGGTCGGCGGAGATCAGGCTCACCTCCCCCGGCACCCGCGGCGTGCGGCTCTGATTGAAGGCGGTGAAGAGAATGTCCACCGGCAAGTGCGCACCGACCTTGTCCACCAGGTGCACTGGCAGGCGCCCTTCGACTTCCAGGCGGGTGTCCTGGGGCACGATTTCCAGCAGGGTTTCACCGGCACGCACCACGGCGCCTTCGGTGTGCACGCCCAGGTTGACCGCGATGCCATCGGCGGGCGCGTTGATCTCGCTGTGCTGCAGGTCGAAACCGGCGGAGGTCAGTTGTTGTTCCAGGGTCAGGCTGCGCAGCTGCGCGTCGGCCAGTTGGCTGCGCACTTCCCTCTGGTACTCCTCGCTGTGCTGCTGCAACTTGAGGCGCGATTCGAGGATGCCCTGCTCCACCCGCCCGCTTTCGCCGGTGTTCTGCGCCAGGTCCTGTTGCACCTGGGACAGTTGCCGCTGGTACTCCATCAGCCGGTTGCGCGGGATGTAGCCGTTGTCGGCCAGGGGTTGCAGGTTGTTCAACTGGTCTCGCAGGGATTGCGCTTGGGCGGTCAGGTCACTGCGGGCGCGGCGCATGCCGTTCAGTTGCGCCGTAGCGCCTTCGATACTGGCGCGAATCCCGGCCTGTTCCCGGGCAAAGGCTTCGCGGCGGCTGCTGAACAGTTGACGCTGGCCTTCGAGGACCAGTGCCAGGGCTTGGTCCGGGTTGCCGCTCAATTGCGCCGGAAAGGTGATCGTCGACTGGTTATCCCGCTCGCTCTGCCACCGTGCCACGCTGGCCCAGGCCATGCGGTACTGGGCTTGCAGGGAGTGCACGTCGGCCTGGTTCTGCGTCTGGTCGAGACGGAACAGCGGTTGGCCCTGCTTCACCGTCTCGCCCTCACGCACCAGGATCCGGCTGACCACGCCGGGGCTCAGGGTTTGTACCGCCTTGCGCTTGCCCGAAACCACCACCGTGCCTTGTACCGGGATCCCCTGGTCCAGCGGCGCCAGACTGGCCCAGAGGAAAAACCCGCCGGCGCCGACCACCGTCAGCAGCCAGCCCATGCGGGCGAAGAAACGCGCGTCGTGCTCGGGGTGGGTCTGTTCGTAATCGCGGTTGATTTGAATGCTGCTGTCGCTGCTCATGCGCCTGGATTCCTTCCGGCTTGATACTGACGGCTGAGGCTGACCCCGGCCTTTTCTCGTGGTGCTTCCTGCTGGCCGGACAGTGCGCGCAGCACGTCCTGGCTCGGACCAAATGCCTGCAAACGACCTTCGTTCAGCACCAGCAGCTTGTCGGCCTGGGCCAACGCCGAGGAACGGTGAGTCACCAGCACCACCGTGCTGCCCTGGGCTTTCATCTGCATGATCGCGCTGGCCAGGGCGGCTTCACCCACGGTGTCGAGGTTGGAGTTGGGCTCGTCGAGCACGATCAGGCGTGGCCCGCCGTACAGCGCGCGGGCCAGGGCGACCCGTTGTTTCTGTCCACCGGACAGGCCGCTGCCCTCGTCACCGAGCACGGTGTCGTAGCCGTGGGGCAAGCGCAGGATCAATTCGTGCACACCTGCCTGTTGGGCGGCCTGCACCACTAAATCCGGGTCGGCTTCGCGAAAGCGCGCGATGTTGTCGGCGATGCTGCCGCTGAACAGTTCGATGTCCTGGGGCAGATAACCGATATGCGGCCCGAGGTCGTCGCGGTCCCAGCGATGAATGTCGGCTCCGTCCAGGCGCACGGTGCCTGCCAGGGTTGGCCACACGCCTACCAGTACGCGGGCCAGCGTCGATTTGCCGGAGCCGGAAGCACCCAGCACGCCGAGCACTTCGCCCGCAGTCAGGTTGAAGCTGACTTGATGCAAGGTTGGCACACGTCGCCCCGGCGGGCCTGCGCTGACTTGCTCGAAACTCACATTGCCCTTGGGCGCCGGCAAGGCCATCTGCTCGCCCTGGGGCGGAAACTCGCGCATCAGGTTGTCCAGGCGCTGGTAGGCCAGCTTGGCCGAACTCCATTGCTTCCACACGGCAATCAACTGGTCGATGGGGCTCAACACCCGGCCCATCAAAATGGAGCCTGCGATCATCATCCCGGCGGTCATGTCGCCCTTGATCACCAATAGCGCACCCAGGCCCAGCACCAACGATTGCAGGCACAGGCGCAGGGATTTACTCAGGGAACTGATGATCGAGCCGGTGTCGCTGGCCTTGTTCTGCAGGCCCAGGAACTGCGAATGCACCTTGAACCAGCGCTTGCGCAATGCACCGAGCATGCCCATGGCCTGGATGGTTTCGGCGTTGTGCAGGTGGCTGGTGGCCAATTGGGTGGATTGCTGGGAATAACCGCTGGCTTCACCCAGAGGCTTTTTGGTCAGGTATTCGTTAAGGCACGCCAGGGCAATCAGCAGCACGGCACCGGCACTGGCCAAGACACCCAGCCACACGTTGAACAGGAAAATCACGAACAGATAGATCGGAAACCACGGCGCGTCGAAAAACGCGAACAGCGCAGGCCCGGTGATGAATTGGCGGATGTGGGTCAGGTCCCCCAGGGATTGCCCGCCATGGCCTTCGCCCCGTTGCAGGTTGCGCTCGAAAGCGGCCTTGTAGACCCGCAGGTTGAAACGCCGCTCCAGTTGGCTGCCGATGCGAATCACGATAAAGCTGCGGATCACCTCCAGCACACCGATAAAGGCGAAGAACCCCACCACCATCAGCGTCAACATCACCAGGGTGGTTTCGTTCTGTGAAGACAGCACGCGGTCGTAGACTTGCAACATATAAATCGACGGCACCAACATCAATACGTTAATCAATGCCGTGAAACAGCCAATACTGATCAGAATACTTTTGTAGTCGCCGAGTGCCTTGAACAGTGGTGCAACGGGAGTGGTCTTCGCCATGTTGCCTGATCTTCCCTGAGCCGAATGACGCGCAATAGTTTACCGAGCGCCCCAATAAGGGGCGGGCAAACATTAAAATCGGGTTATATCGTTATAACGAACTATTACGGTGCACGTTGCAATATCAATACCGCGCCGTTTTTTGCGCGACCTTCATATTCGCCTTCTTTCTGGCGATTCAAATGGGTTATGCCGGTGCCTTCGGCATTCATCAGCCAAATACCATCGGGAGTAGGCGTCCAACTAACGGGGGCTTCCCCCAGCCATTGTCCGGCGCACTCCACATCGCCCCCTAACGCGTTAGCCTGCTCAATCAAGTCCAGTGCGCACACCTGCTCTTGCTGATGCAGCGCCCAATGCCCGGCCAACTGCGCGGAAGTAGGTAAAACCAGACTGCTTGCCATTGCTGTGGCTCCTGCCGACATAAGCAACACCTGGAAACTCCAGGCCACGGTACTGCGAAATAGCGTCATCACCTTCGCCCGTTCATGGGGTGGATGCAAGGGCAGAGGGCGGCGCGTGTGCGCCACCCTCCTTTACGCGTGTATCAGGCCACGATGTCGGTGACGGCTGCCTGGCCAACGGTGGTGACGAGGAAATCCGCCACGCCGTGCCCGGAGAAGTCCACGGCCAATGTGCCCAGGTTGGTACCCGAAGCGTAGGACAGCACCGCGTCGCCGGCATGACCGGTAAACGCGTTGACGAAGGTCAGGCCTGCACCTTTGGTGATGCCGGTGAGGTCGATCTTGTCGGAACCCGAGGTGAAGTCGAAGATCTTGTCGGCCGCACCCGGCTTGGAGTCGGAGCTGGCGCCGAACACGAAGGTGTCGTTGCCTGAGCCGCCCCACAGCTGGTCTGCACCGCCGCCGCCGAAGATGATGTCGTTGCCGGCACCGCCCTTGAGGACGTTGGCGGCTGCGTTACCGATCAGCAGGTCGTTGCCCGAACCGCCGATGGCGTTCTCCACGGTCACACCCTTGGCGATGGAAACGTTGCCCACCAGGCCGCCAACGTCAGAGAACGAGGTTTCATTGAGGTTGATCTTCTGGTTCTGGGTAAAACCGGAGAAGTCCAGGGTGTCGTTGCCGCCACCGTCCCATACCGAGAACACCAGCTTGTCGGCCGATGAAGTGGCGCTGAGGAAATCACGCCCGGTGTTGGAGTTGAAGCCGTAGGTGGTGTCACCGGCACGGGTGTTGTAGTTGGCGCCGTAGAGCTTCTGGATCGCGGCGATGTCGTCGATCAGCGGGCCGGACGAGTAGGCTTCTACCCCGCCTTTGCTGAAGTTCTGGTTGGTGTTGCTCTCGCTCCAGTAACTCATGACGCTGTAGCCACGCGTGTCCTGTCCATAGTCCGCGTCTTTGTACGAAGGGTTGCCGGTCCCGGCGTTGTAGTCGCCAGGGTGGTCCAGGCCCAGGGTGTGGCCGATTTCGTGGGTCAGGGTCTGCCGGCCATAGTTGTTCAGGTCCGGGGTCTTGTTCGGCGTGTAGCTGTTGTTCGTCAGGTACCAGGAAGTGCCGTCAAGGCCGCTTTCGTTGTACTTGGCGTTGGTGCCTGGCAGGTAGGCAAAGGCCGCTGCGCCGTCCTGGCCGCCGCTGTAGTTGCCGAAGGTCATGTGGAAGTCACCGCCCGAGGCTTTCTCGGTGAAGGTGACATTGGCCACATCGGCCCAGGATTGCATGGCCAGTACGGCCTGTGCTTTCTGCTGGGTGTTGAACTGGCTGAACCCGGTGATCCCATGCTTGTTCATGGTCGCGTTCGAAGCCGAAGTCAGGAAGGTGTAGGTGAGATCGATCTTGCCGTTGCCATCCACGTCCCGGTACGCGGCGTTCTCACGCAGCAGGTGGTCGGCGGCCTGGTCAACGGTGAACGACGGTTTGCCATTGACCGTGAGGTTGCCACCGCGGTCGTATTGATGGCTAAAGCTATCGATCTGGGTGTAAGCGGTACTTGCTTGAGCCGCCGACACAATAGCTTTGTCTTTTACTTTTGACATAAACGTACTTCCTTGTTTGCAAGTGGAACAGTTTTTGTCCGACCGGACCCACTCTGGCGAGTAAGTCCGATCACTCGCCCCTTTTGAAGGCGAAAGAAAACTGACACAACCTGAAATCATTCGTCCAGCGGTTTTTATCCAAGGATAAAGTTGGGCCGGCGAACAAAACCTGCAAACACTGGCAAATAGCGCATTATTAAAATCCAGCTATTTAAATATTAAATACTCCTAAAGACATTTAGCCACGAATGGATCCAAAGTATTGACTGAGGTGCACTAAGAAAGTGTCACCGTGTCATTGTTAGTATTGATTGGCCACTATTTAAGTGTTTGTCCCGTATTACCGGGACAAGACTTAGTTTACTTACTGGCCGCGCCAGCCGGTTTGGCGCAATGCCTGCAGGAGTGTGTGGGCATCCAGCGCGGGCACCCGCACACCCTGGTCGGTGGTCATGTCTTCGCCGGCCACTATGGCATTAATGATCGCCTCTTCCACGGCCTCCGCCGCCGCGCTGAACAGCGGTGAAATGTGGTCGTTATTGACCATTTGCAGGGCTGTGCTGAGGGGCGAGCCCTTGCGCCCGTAGTCGGCCACCGGCAAATCCTGATTGCCGGTGGCGAACGCCAGGAACAGGTCCCCGCTGGAGTCCTCGGTACCGCCACCCGTGCGCGCAATCCCGATGGACGCGCGTTGTGCCAGGCGCTGGCATTGATGGGGCAGCAACGGCGCATCGGTGGCGATGATCACCACGATGGAGCCCATGCCGGGTGTGCCGCGATCGGCAAAGGGTGACGGGATGTCCATCAATTGCCGGCCTACCGGGTAACCATCCACGCGCAGTTCCTGACGCTTGCCATGGTTGGCCTGCACCAGCACACCGACGGTCCAGCCACCCTGCTCCGCCGGCAAGCGCCGTGACGCGGTACCGATGCCCCCCTTGAACTCATGGCAGATCATCCCGGTGCCGCCGCCCACGGCGCCCTCCGCCACCGGCCCGGATTCGGCGTTGGCCAGCGCCTCGCGCACATGCTCCGGGCCGACGTGCTGGCCCCAGATATCGTTGAGCAAGCCGTCGTAGGTTTCCATCACCACCGGCATGCACCAGTACACGGCGGGGTCTTCGAGGCTTTCGCGCTCCAGGGCGATCAGCGTGTCGCGCACAATCCCGATGCTGTGGGTGTTGGTGATCGCCAGCGGCGTGGTCAGCAACCCCGATTCGCTGATCCACTCAAGGCCCGTGGCGTCGCCATTGCCGTTGAGCACGTGGTAGCCGGCAAAACATGGCTGATACCGCGCGGCACCGGCCCGGGGCTGGATCGCCGTCACGCCGGTACGTACCTGTTTGCCGTCGATGCGGGTCTTGATCGTACTGTGGCCGACCCGAACCCCTGGAACGTCGGTGATGGCATTCAACTCACCGGGCGTACCCAGTCCCAAGGTGATGCCCAATTGACGTGCACGCATAACCACTCCTTACAATTTCTGAAACGCCGGACTCAACCGGCCACTGATGCAATACAGGATCACCGACAGTGCCAACAGGCCGATGATAATCATGATGTCGCGAACCGAGGCGGCAATCGCCAGGGTCACCAACAGGTAGCCGGCGCCCAGCACCGCCAGCAAGGCCGGCACCGGCCACAACGGCATGCGATACGGGTGCTCGCGGTCACGCAGCAACACCCGGCTCATCAACGCGCTCAACGCCACGATCAGGTACACCAGCATGATCAGCAGCACGCTGAAAGACGTCAGGTCCGCCAGGTTGGAGCTGAAGCTGAGCAATGCCGAAGGGACCGCCAGGAACAGCGTAGCCAACCACGGGGAATCCCAGCGTGGATGAATCCGGGTGAAGAGTTTGTTGATGGTGGGTGTCCACAGCGCATCGCGGCCGCTGCTGAACACCACCCGGCCAATCTGGATGACGATGGCGACGATGGCGTTGAACACCGACAGGAAGATCCCGGCGCTGACCAGCCGCGACAGGGTTTCGTTACCGTGGCTGGTCAGCAGGTAGCCGATCGGGTCGGGGCTGCTGATCATCGCGCTGAGGGATGGCGCACCGATCAGCAAGGCGGTGATCGGCACCAGCTCGATGACCACCACCAGGCCCAGGGACCACAACACCGCCTTGTGCACGCCCTTGCCGCCGCACTTCATGTCTTCGGCCAGCAATACGGCGGGACCGTAGCCATTGAACGAGAACAGGCCGATGCCCACCGCGCCGATGACCAGCGCCCAGGGCGCCAGGTGCAGCACGCCGTTCTCGACGATTTGCGGTTGCAACAGCACGCTGACCGGCTGCACCGGGTTGCCGAAGCCGATAAACACGATCACCAGCAACGCCGCCACTTCCAGCAGCAGGCAGGTGCCGGTGATCCAGGCATTCAGCTTGATATTGAGGATGCCCAGGGCGTAGCTGCACACCACAATCACCAGGGCCACGGTTTGCGAATCGAATTGGGTGCCGAGGGCGTTATTCAGGTAAGTCGCCGCCCCGGTGGCCAGTACCGGCGGGATAAACAGCAGCATCACCAGTACCGTGAGGAACGTCGCGTAGCCGGCCATGCCGCCGAACACCCGCTTGGCATACACGTATTCGCCGCCGGCGCTGTTGTGGGCACGCCCGAGTTCGGCGTAGCAAAAGGCGAACATCAGCGCGAGCAAGGCGGCCATCACAAAGGCCAGGAACACCCCGCTGCCGGCCTGCTGGATGGCAAACGGCGCAATCACGAACACTGAACTGGCCGGGGTGACCGCCGAGACGGTGATGGCCACTACATCGAATACGCTCAGGGTGGGTTTCAGCACGCCGTCGGGCGTGGAAGGAGCACTCATATCGTTATCCTCTTGATTGTTCTTGGTTTGAGGCAGAAACGAAAAGGTGAAGCGGCGCAGGGTATGTTCCCCACTGACTGACGGCCAACTTAAACACTCTGTGTAGATCGGCCAATTCCCCTATTGGAGTACTCCCCTTGACGCCGCCGGGCAAAAGTCGAACCCTTGCGGCCTGAATCCTTAGCGTGGAGCTGCACATGAGCCTGTTCAGGGAAGTCGGCATGCACGCGGGCCTGGGGCGTACCGTCGCACAGATCGGCACCGGGCGTTTCTGGAAGCAACTGGTGCTGTTGCTGCACCAATGCCTGCCCTTCGACAATGCCCTGGCGATCTTCTACCCCGCCGATGGCCCGCCCGAAGCGCTGGAAGAATACGACGCACAACCGAGCAGCAAACCGGCGTCGATGCTGGTTTATCTGAATGGCTTGTACCTGTTGGACCCGTTTTTCCAGGCGTGTCGCGAGGGGTATGCCAGTGGCGTGTACCGCCTTGAGGAAGTGGCGCCGGATCATTTTCGCCAGAGTGAATACTTCCTCAATTACTTCCACGACAACGTGCTGGAAGACGAGGTGCAATTCATCCTGCAATTGCCGGGTGCGGGGACGTTATCGCTGTCGTTGGGAATGCAGCGGTTGTTTACCGGCGAGGAAACGGGGTTGATGACCATGCTCGCGGCCTGGGTGTTGCCGTTGATGCAGCAGCATTGGCAGCAAAGCACCCAGCGAGTGGCCGCGCCGGCGGAAATGGCCAGCCAGATACGGGACGCGTTGAGTCATTTCGGCTGTGGCGTGTTGTCGGAACGGGAGCTAGAAATAGCGCGATTGGTGTTGCGTGGGTTTTCGTCAAAAGCCATGGCCGAACGGCTGAATATCTCGCCGGATACGGTCAAGGTTCACCGCCGGCACCTGTATGCCAAGCTGGATATCTCGTCGCAGCCGGAGCTGTTTTCGTTGTTTATCCAGTCGTTGGGGCATGACTTGGAGAATCCTTGATTCCGCGGCGTGGGAACGCCGCCCTGGACGCTCCGCGTGCGCTTTTGAAGTCGTGACGCGGAGCGTCACAGGATGCATTCCCACGCGGAGCGTGGGAACGAGCATCAACGGCCGGTACGAATGGTGTTCCACACCCGCGTACGAATCCGGTCGATGTTCAGTGGCATTGCTTCCAGTGCGAACAACTTGCCCATCATTTCCGGACTTGGGTACACCTTGGTGTCGCTCTTGATTGCCGGGTCCACCAGGCTGTCCGCCGCGGCATTGCCGTTGGCGTAATGCACGTAGTTGGTGATGCTGGCCATCACTTCCGGGCGCAGCAGGTAGTTCATGAACGCATAGCCGGCTTTTTCATCCGGGGCATCGGCGGGCATGGCGACCATGTCGAACCAGATGGCGGCGCCTTCCTTGGGAATGTTGTAGCCGATATTCACGCCATTCCTGGCTTCCTTGGCGCGGCTTTCGGCCTGGAGGATGTCGCCGGAGAAGCCGACGGCCACGCAGATGTCGCCGTTGGCCAGGTCGGCGGTGTATTTCGAGGAGTGGAAATACGCCACGTATGGCCGCACTTTCATCAGCAGGTCCTCGGCCTTTTTGTAGTCTTCCGCCTTTTTGCTGTGGTGCGGCAGGCCCAGGTAGTTGAGCGCCGCCGGCAGCAGCTCCGGGCCGTTGTCGAGGATGGCGACGCCACACTTCTGCAGTTTTTGCATGTTCTCGGGCTTGAAGATCAGGTCCCAGGAATCCACTGGGGCGTTGTCGCCGAGTACCGCCTTGACCTTGTCGATGTTGTAGCCGATACCGGTGCTGCCCCACAGGTACGGAAAGCCGTGGGCATTGCCCGGGTCGTTGTTTTCCAGGGCCTTGAGCAGCACCGGGTTGAGGTTCTTCCAGTTGGGCAACTGGCTCTTGTCGAGTTTCTTCAGCGCCCCGCCCTGGATCTGCCGGGCCATGAAGTGGTTGGAGGGGAACACCACGTCATAGCCGGATTTGCCGGTCATCAACTTGCCGTCGAGGGTTTCGTTGCTGTCGTACACGTCGTAGGTGAAACCGATGCCGGTTTCTTTCTGGAAGTTCCTGGTGGTGTCGGGGGCGATATAGTCCGACCAGTTGTAGATCTTCACCGTCTCGGCGGCTTGGCTGAGGGTGGCGACGAATACCAGCGGCAACAGGGCAATGGGTCTCATGGTTCGATTTCCTGGCGGTTTTAGGGCTGTTTTTATGGCAGGCGATCAAAGATCAAAGAATCAGAGGATCAGTACATAGGTCTTGCGCACGGTTTCATGGATGTCCCAGATACCGGTGCTGTTGGCCGGCAACATCAGTGCGTCGCCGGCTTCTATGTGGAGCATTTCCCCGTTGTCGGGGGTGAAGGTGCAGCGTCCCTGGATAAAGTGGCAAAACTCCTGGGCTTTGATCTGCCGGCGCCAGCGCCCGGGCGTGCATTCCCAGATGCCGGTTTCGACGCCGTCGCTACGTTCCACGCTCAAGGTCGAGGCCACCGCCACCGGTGTGCCCAGTGGCACGGCGACGGGCGAGGAGTCCGGCAAATGGGCGCTGAGTGTGTCTTTGAACTGGGTAATGCTCATGTTCATACCTGTGGTGATTGAAACGACTTAGTGCATGAAACCTTCCATGAACCCGGCAACCCCGCTGGCCAGTTTGCGGCGCCACGGGGCGGTATTGGGGTTGGCCAACACCTGGTCCTCATGCACAAAACTGCGGATGATCGCGTTGTAGCCCAGCCAGCGGCAGGGTTCCGGTTCCCAGGCCTTGAGCCCGTCCAGCCGGCCCGGCTGAATCACCCATGGCTGGCGAACCAACGGCGTATCGAGCCCCAGGATCAAGTCCGCCAGGGTGCGGCCACCGAGGTTGCTGGCGCCTACGCCCTCGCCGCCGTAACCACCGGCCAGGGCGATGCCTGCCGCGTGATCGCAGAGCATGTGCGGCTTGAAGCGCCGGGACATGCCCAGGTTGCCGCCCCAGGCGTGGGTGATCCGGACTTTCTTGAGCTGCGGGAACAGTTCGCCGAACAGGTAGCGACGCAGCTCGACTTCGCTGTCGGTGAGATCGAAGTTGTGCCGCAACTTGCCGGCAAACTGATAACCCCCGCGAGCGCCGAACACCAGGCGGTTGTCCGCCGAACGCTGGCCGTAAGTCACTTGCCGGCTGCTCTCGCCAAACGCCTGGCCACGATTCAGGCCGATCTCGTCCCAAGTGCTGGCCGGCAACGGCTCGGTGGCAACGATCAGGCTTTGCACCGGCAACTGATAGCGCCCCAGCGGAGCCAGCGTGGTGGCATACCCTTCCACCGCCGGCACCACCCAGGAGGCGCGCACCGAGGCTTTGTCCGTGCGCAGGCTGCCGGACTGCCAATGGGTGACGGGACTGTTTTCGTAGATCTTGACGCCCATCCGCTCCACCAACCGCGCCAGGCCGCGCACCAGCTTGGCCGGGTGAATCGTGGCAACGTGGGGTGCATAGATGCCGCCATAAGGCTTGGCGATACGGATCTGCTCGGCCAGTTGTTGCGGGCCGAGCCAACGGTAATCGTCGTCGGTCAGGCCCTGGCTGTGAAGTTTGGCCAGGTATGCACGCAGGGTGGCTTCCTGTTCGGGGTAGCGCGCGGCGCAATACAGCACACCACCCTTGCGGTAGTCGCAGTCGATGCCTTCGCGCTCGATCACTTGCGCGACTTCGTCGGGGATGGCGTGCAGCAGGTCGAACGAGGCCCGGCGCTGTTCCGGGGTCAGGCCGGCCAACAGGCGGTCCTCTCCCAGCAGGTTGCCCATCAGCCAGCCGCCGTTACGGCCCGAGGCACCGAACCCGGCGGTTTGCGCCTCGATGATTGCGATTTTCAGCTCGGGCGCCTGGCGCTTCAGGTAATACGCGGTCCAGAGCCCGGTGTAGCCGGCGCCGATGATGGCCACGTTGACGTCCAAGTCCTGCTCCAGGGACGCGCGTGCCAGCAGCGGCTCGTCCAGCTGGTCCATCCATAAACTGATATTGCGCCATGCAGGCATGCCAAGCTCCACCACCACACTTCGATGGCAGTGATCCTAGAGCCTGGCCTCAGGGGCTGTCTTGCGCGCGTGCACGCAGGGAAATTTGTTTGACGTAGGCCTTTGGCGACTGGCCGGTGTGCTGGCGGAAGCTGCTGTAGAACGCCGACGTCGAATTGAAGCCGGCGGCAAACGCCAGTTCGTCGATGCGGATCGGCGGCGCGGCCATTTCCAGTGCAGCCAGCAAATGCTGGAGGCGTGCCTGGTTGACGTAGCGATAAAAACTTTGCCCCAGCACCTGGTTCAACAGGTAGGAAATCTGGTTGCGGCTATACCCGCACTCCTTCGCCACCCGTTGCAGGTCCAGCTCGGGGTCCAGATAGGGTTGCTGGCGCTCGAAGTACTGTTGCAGGTCGTTGGCCATGTAGCTCAGTTGCTGCGGCGACAGGCCCAGGCGGCTGACGGTCGGGCGTGTGGTCTCGCGGCGGCTGGCAGACTGCTCGTGGACCAGGGAGGCGTACTCGTTGACCCGCCAGATCAAGCCATCGCGCACGGTAATCGCTTCGCTGGTGCGAAACGACACCAGGCCCTGGCCGCCACGCAAGGTGATGCGGTATTGGATGAACGCGGTGTCGCCGTCGGCGCGGATGCGGTCGGTGTGTTCGATCGCTTCGTCGGCGCCACGGGGCATGCTGGCTTGCAGGTATTCGCGCAGCTCGCCGGCACCCACCACGCGGTTCTGGAAGAAATCGTGGTACTGGATGTCCGGATGGTAGTACGACATCACTCCATGCAGGTCCCGATCCCGCCAGCACAGATGGTGACGCAGTACCAGCTTGGCCGTAGCTTGGGTTTTCTGGGAGTCATCCGGAATGATGTCTTGCATTGAGCGCTCTACGCCGGTGAAAAAAGAGGCAGCTTGCCCAACTGCCCGTACCCGCTCAACGGCCATTTGATATTTCCGACTAATGGCCTTTCGCTTAATACCACGCAGCACGTGACCCATATCAACGTTATTGAAAACAACTGCCGGACGGGACGAAAAAACTCCCATGCCCGATGCGAACGAATGCTATTTTTAATGCTCACGACGGCCAGGACCAGTGACGGTCATGGCGCCCCTGCAGCGAGCTAAAGGAAGCGCTCAATGAACAAGGTGGGCAACATGAACAAAGTGACATTCCCCAATGCCTGCCAGTTGATGCGCTGGCACTTTCATCCCATGGGCTTTGAGGCGAGCATGGATGCTCCCGGCAGTATGATCGCCCGCCTGTTCGACCGCGCCAGCGGGGAAACCCTGATTGCAATTGCCGGTATCCCTTGCGCCACGGTGATGAACGCTGCTGACGTGGAGCGGATCATCGAGGCGGTTGAGGATGAACTGGAGTCGTTTGTGCCGCCGCTGTCGCTACGGGCTTGATCTGGAGAAGCAGGTATCCTGTGGCGAGGGAGCTTGCTCCCGCTGGAGTGCGCAGCGCTCCCAGGATTTTGGGGCTGCTACGCAACCCAGCGGGAGCAAGCTCCCTCGCCACAGCAAGCTCCCTCACCACAGGATTCAACGTCACCCCTTATGATTTGCTGATGCGCTGGTCGTCAAAAAACGGTTTGTCCCCGGCAACCCGGTCCGAAGCCCTTGGCACATTCACCCCTTGGCCATCCTGGCCGTCGACATACCAATAGCAATGGCTCACCGCCCGGGTAATGCCCACGTAGGCCAGGCGCAGCACTTCGTCTTTCTGCGCGCTGTCGTAAGCTTCGGTATCGCCGTCCTTGCCCAGTCCTGCCATGCGGTAGACCTGGTTCTTGTACGGCGAACTGGTCAAGTGCTGGCAGTCGCCCAGCAGGAATACCGCATCCGCTTGCAGGCCCTTGGCGCTGTGATAAGTCAGTTGCTTGAGCCGACGGCTGCCGTACGGCAAACTAGAATCCACATTAACTACCGACTGAATATGCTCTTGCATCAATGACTTATCGCTGATTTTTCGATACAGCATTAATACCGAGTCACCCTTTTGATAGTGCGCCAGCAGTTGTTGGCCCAGCGCCGCATCGTCACGGTCACGCACCGTGACCGGCACCAACTCCTTCGCGGTTCCACTGGCCTTGGCTTTCTTGCCGCTGATGGCCGGGGCCGCCCGCACAATGTGCTCGGCAGCATCGATCACGTGCTGATGGCTGCGGTAGTTCTCGCCCAGCATCACCCGGGTGGTCGTGGGTGACGGGAACTCCTTGTTGAACTCCATGAAATACTTGGGCGAACTGCCACGCCAGCCATAGATCGACTGCCAGTCATCGCCCACGCACAACAGCGAAGAGCGCTGGGCCCCACGCCCCACGTGCATGGCCGGCCCGCGGCTGCGGATCTCCCGCAGGCTGGCCCGGATCCACGAGACGATCTGCGGCGATACGTCCTGGAATTCGTCGATCATCAGGTGCGACATCGGCCGTAGCAGCGGGTCGCTGAGCAACTTCAGGTTCTCCGGGGTGTTTTCGCCAAACAGCGAGAACATCCGGTTGTAGGTCATGACCGGTGGCGACTGGTCCAGCAAGTGATCTTCGAGGGCCTTCCAGAAAATGCTCAGTGCCTCGAAGTAAAAACGGTCTGGATCATCCTTGGCAAAACTCATCTTGCCCACGGCGGTGGGCACATCCAGCCCGAGGTTCTCGATGAACCCGGCGGCGGCAACAAAGCTGTCCAGCAACGGTGCCGAACCCAGCTCGCCCTTGACCTTGTAATCGAAGCCCGGGCCCGCTGTTGCGTCACCTGCCAGGCTGCTTAAAAGCCGCTTGGAAGACTCGTAGCTTTCTAGCCATATCAATGGCTTACGGCAGAAAGCTTGAAATAGGGTTCGCTTTACAGCCCATTCGGCACGTACTGACAGCTTGGACCCGGGTCGACTGACCTGGGCATTTTCCCGCGGGTCGAAGCCCAGTACGACCCAGGCATCCAGTTCGGCAATGTAACCATGGCAGTGAAACTTCGCGCCGTTGATATCGAACGTCTGGCGATTGGGCTCGATGCCCTTGATCGGCCAGGCGCCGGCACGAAACCACAGGTCTTCGATCACATCGCAGAGTTCTTCATCGCGCTTGGCCGCCAGTTCGGTCACCGCCACGCGTTTTTGCACGTCCGGGTGATCGCGCTCCAGCTCCTTGAGTTGCAGGGCATGGCGCGCCAGCGGGGCGATCAGTTCGCGGAAGCGTTCATGGCGGCCATGCAGCCGGTGATAGCAGGCATTCAGTTGCTGGCGCTGGGCGTCGTTGATCCGCAATTCGAAAGGGTTGCTGTCGGCCTCATCAAAGTCCGCTTCGGTCCGCGCATTGAGGTTCTCGAACGCCTGCAGCCGCTCAAGGCCCGGCAGGCTGCGCACCATTGGCAGGATGCGTGAGTGAAAGGTCCGCACCACCGCTTGCGCGTCTTTCATACCAAGGGGTTGGCCCCACAAGGCGAGAATTTCCATGAGCTTGTTGATGAAGTCCTTGCGCGACTCACGGGTAAAGGTCACCACCGTCATCGAGCTCAGCTCGAAGCCCAGGTAATGGGTCAGCAGCAGGATACGCAGCACCAGCGAGGTGGATTTACCCGCGCCGGCGCCGGCGATCACCGAGGTGGACGGCGTATCGCTGAAGATCATCTTCCATTGCGCCGCACTCGGCTGGGCATGGGCCGGCAGCAGGCGCGCCACATCAGCCTTGATGCGTTTTTTCAACTCGGCGGTCAGCGGCAGGCGCCAATCATCGAACAGGTTGTCGTCAACACCCGGCGCAGTGTGCTCATCCGGCCGGAAGTCACGAATCAGCAGGACCTGGCGGCCTTCTTCGATACCATCCGCCTTGCCTTCCTTATAGCCATACTCCACGCCGGCCGTGTGGCCACTGCGAAAGCCGTCGGCCTGGCCATGCAGCCATGAGAAACGGTGCTGTGCCCGCAGGCGCGTCAGGCCGTGACCGAATAATCGGGCGGCGAGCCGTTTCAACAGGGGCATTTCGGCCAGTGGCCGCAGTTCGGGAGGCAGATCGGGGGTGTGTTGCGGCACGCGGACTCCTGCGATGCTTTAACTCGGACAAGAGCCCTATGGTCGCCGCAAATGCCCCACAGTTCCAGCCAATTGCTTTGCGCTCATGCAGTTAGGCGATGAAGTGAAGACAAGTCCTGAGCATCGGCATCGAAGCATTCGATAGGAATCCAGCATTTTTTACGCTTTTTATCGATCTGGCGCTGCTGGATGATGGCTCCCATCCACAGGAGACGATCATGCTTGAACTTCGACCTTTCAACACCCTGGGCGGCGCCAATCACGGTTGGCTGGACGCTCACCACCACTTCTCGTTTGCCGAATACCATGACCCCAAGCGCATGCACTGGGGCAACCTGCGGGTGTGGAACGATGACCTCATCGCACCGGGCACCGGCTTCCCGCAGCACCCGCACCGGGACATGGAAATCATCACCTATGTGCGTGAAGGCGCCATCAGCCATGCCGACAACCTGGGCAACCAGGGCCGCACCGAGGCCGGCGACGTCCAGGTAATGAGCGCCGGCACCGGGATCGCCCACAGCGAGTACAACCTGGAAGCTACGCCGACCAAGATTTTCCAGATCTGGATCATTCCCAATGAGGCCGGTTTGCCGCCGTCGTGGGGCGCTAAGCCGTTTCCGAAGGGTGACCGCGAAGGGTTTGTGACCCTGGCCAGTGGCAAGGCCGGAGACAGCGAAAGCCTGCGGATTCGGGCCGATGCACGCTTGGTAGCGGCAAACCTGAAAGCCGGTGAAAGTGCCGAGTATCGGCTGGACAACGGACGCCGGGCGTACCTGGTACCGGCCACCGGGGTGATTGAAGTCAATGGCTTGCGTGCACAAGCTCGAGACGGTGTGGCGGTTGAGGATGAGCAGGTACTGCGGGTGACAGCGGTTGAGGACAGCGAGATCGTCTTGGTCGACCTCGCCTGACCGAGCTTGAATGTGGTGAGGGAGCTTGCTCCCGCTGGGGTGCGAAGCGCCCCCAAAAATGGGACTGCTGCGCAGTCCGGCGGGAGCAAGCTCCCTCGCCACAGGTTAATCAGTCATAGGCTGGGTATCAGTTAGCCGAGATCGCCACGTCTACCAACACCTGGGCCTCTTCCACCAGTTGCTTGAGGTGATCTTCGCCGATAAAGCTCTCTGCGTAGATCTTGTAGATGTCCTCGGTGCCCGATGGCCGTGCGGCGAACCAGCCGTTTTCAGTCATGACTTTCAGCCCGCCGATCGCCTGGTCATTGCCCGGCGCGTGGCTGAGGATCTGCTGGATGCTTTCCCCCGCCAACTGCGTGGACGTCACCTGGTCTGGCGACAGCTTGCCCAACAAGGCCTTCTGCGCCGGAGTCGCCTTGGCATCCACCCGAATGGCGAACGGCTCACCCAGTGCATCGGTCAGCCCGCGATAAATCTGGCTTGGGTCCTGGCCTTTGCGCGAGGTCATTTCCGCCGCCAGCAGCGCCGGGATCAAACCGTCCTTGTCAGTGCTCCACACGCTGCCGTCCTTGCGCAGGAACGAGGCGCCGGCACTTTCTTCGCCACCAAAACCCAGCGAACCGTCAAACAGGCCATCGGCAAACCACTTGAAGCCCACCGGCACTTCGTACAGGCGACGGCCAATGCGCTTGGCCACGCGATCAATCAAGCCGCTGCTGACCACGGTCTTGCCCACCGCAGCATCAGCGCGCCATTCGGGGCGGTTCTGGAACAGGTAGTCGATGGACACGGCCAAGTAGTTGTTCGGCGCCAGCAAGCCACCGGACGGCGTCACGATGCCATGGCGGTCGTGGTCCGGGTCGCAGGCGAATGCCACGTCATAACGGTCCTTGAGGCCGATCAACCCCTGCATGGCGTAGCTGGAGGACGGGTCCATGCGGATCTGGCCGTCCCAGTCGACGCTCATGAAGCGGAAGGTCGAATCCACTTCGGTGTTCACCACGTCGAGGTTCAGGCGGTGATGCTCGGCGATGGCCGACCAGTAGCGCACCCCTGCTCCGCCCAGCGGATCGACGCCGAGGCGCAAGCCAGCGTTGCGGATGGCATCGAAGTCGATGACGTTGACCAGATCGGCCACGTAGGTGTTGAGGTAGTCGTGGCGATGAGTGGTGTCGGCCTTCAGCGCCTGGGCATGGGTGATGCGCTTGACCCCGGCCAGCTTATTGGCCAGCAGTTCGTTAGCCTTGGCTTCGATCCACTTGGTGATGTGGGTGTCGGCCGGGCCGCCGTTGGGCGGGTTGTACTTGTAGCCGCCGCTTTGTGGCGGGTTGTGGGACGGCGTGATCACGATGCCGTCGGCCAAACCACTGGTGCGGCCGCGGTTGTAGCAAATGATGGCGTGGGAAATCGCCGGTGTCGGGGTGTACTCATCGCCTTCGGCGAGCATCACGTGCACGCCATTGGCGGCCAGCACTTCCAGCGCACTGGCGCCGGCCGGGGTGGACAACGCGTGGGTGTCGAGGCCGACAAACAGCGGGCCGTTGATGCCCTGGGCTTCACGGTACAGGCAAATGGCCTGGCTGATGGCAAGCACGTGCCATTCATTGAAGCTCAGGTCGAACGAGCTGCCGCGGTGTCCGGAGGTACCAAAGGCGACGCGCTGGGTGGAGATCGCTGCATCAGGCTGGCCGGTGTAATAGGCCGTTACCAGTCGCGGGATGTCTACCAGCAATTGAGCTGGTGCCGGCTTGCCCGCAAAAGGACTGAGAGTCATGCATAAACCTCGGAAAGAGAAGGATTCGGAAAAAAGTGCAGTTTACTGGGACTTGGACTGCTCCGCGACGTTATAAATCCTACAGCAATCAGCGAAATTTCATTCAGTGCCGGTCTGTGCCTGCCTGAGCGCCAGAGCCAGCTCATCCAGGGCATTCTCCAGATTATGGGCGCCGTCAACGGCATGGCTCAGCCGCAGATGCTGGCAGTGCAGGCCACTGAGGCTGAACAACTCCCCCGGCGCAATCACCACCTGCCGGGTGAGCAGGCGCTGGAACACCTGGCGCATATCCACCGGGGCCTCTGAGCGCAACCA
This sequence comes from Pseudomonas sp. W2I6, assembly GCF_030815935.1. Classification (NCBI taxonomy): domain Bacteria; kingdom Pseudomonadati; phylum Pseudomonadota; class Gammaproteobacteria; order Pseudomonadales; family Pseudomonadaceae; genus Pseudomonas; species Pseudomonas sp. W2I6. Next base: position 2,562,135 of record NZ_JAUSXJ010000001.1, read on the forward strand.
GAAGGTCGCGCCAGCGACGGGCATTCGGTAGCTCACCTGGTTGCCCAGATGCGTGTCCAGCCGCAGGCCCATGAGCCGGGCCTGCTCTTTGAGTTGCGGTCGCAACTCCCGCAGATGCTGGTCGATGCGCCCGCTTTGATAGAGCCGCGCAATCGCGCGCTGGCGGATAGAGGACAACCGGAATGCGCGCAACAGGAACTGGCGCTGCAGCTCGCCGCTGAGGTGGCGCGACAGCAAATAGCCAAACGGCGCTTCCGGCCCGAGCATCTTCTCGAACGTGGAAAACACCATCAGCCGCTCGGGATTGGCCAGGTCCCGTAACGCGGTGATTGGCTGCCCGAAGCCGAGGTCACCATGGCTGTCATTTTCTAACAACCAACAGCCATGCTGGTCCAGCAATCGCACTAGCTGCAGGCGGTCATGGGTGGACAGGACTACGCCGGACGGCAGGCTGACACCGGATGACAGCAACGCCAGCTGCACCGGCTCGGTGCTGAGCAATTGCTCGAACAACGCCAGGTCCAGGCCGTCGTCCGCCGTGAATGGCAATTCGAGAACCCTCACGCCTGCCCCCTGCAACAACCGCAGGATCAGCCAGTCACACGGGGATTCGACGATGATCGCAGCGCCCTTGAGACCCAGCACCTCGATCAGGATTTCCAGTACCCCGCGCAAGTCGGCGCCGATGTATACCTCGTCCGCCTGCCAGCAACGGGTCGGCGACGAGGTATAGCGCGCCGCGAGCGTCGCCCGCAGTTCCCACACGCCACAGGGCTGCGACCATGGCTGCAGATGATGCGGGTAATGCCGCAACAGTTCGCGCTCGAGCAGCAACAGCGCTGCGTCCAGTGACGCCGCAAGTGCCGGCTCATCGGCGCTGAGCACGCGCATTCCCGGACGTCGCGCACTGGCATAGAGGCGCTCCAGCAGGTCGCCACCGCTGCTACCTGGCGGTTTATTCAACACCGGCCAGGCGTAGTAGCCCGACTTGGGCACCGAGTACACCCGGCCCTCCTTCTCGAGCAACGAATAAGCGTATTGAATGGTCGAGATCGACACATTCAGGCGCTCCGCCAGCTGCCGCAATGATGGCAGTTTTACCCGGGCATCCGTGCCCACCTCGCCGATGAGATTGATCATGTAGCGATACACCGCCTGGTAGGCGAAGTCGGTTTGCCGGTCGTCCCTGAGGTTCATCGCTGGTCACCCGCCGCCACCCGCTTAACGCCCCGCCAGTTGGTAGGCTGCCAGGGCGGGAGCATCTTGCTGTGGCGTCTCGGCCATGCCCGGCACGCCGGTGGCTGGCCGCTTGCGATAGAGATGTTGCAGCAGGTCGATCGGCAACCCGCTGGTGTCGATGGCCCATTGCACCAGCATCTCGGCCACCGGCTTGCCTTGCAGCGCCTTGTGCAGCTCGGGGAGCGCCACCAGCATGCCGGGGTGGCATTGGCGCAAAAAGCTTTCGAGGCGCTCGCCGTGACGGATAAACGGCGAAAACATCAGGCAGTTCAGTTGGGTTTCATCCAATCCGAACAGCGCCTGGGCGTAGTCGGCCGCCAGCGCTCGGCCATCCTGGGTCGCTGCCTGGGCAATCAGGTGTTCGGGAATCTGCTTGCGCCGCATGAACAGCGCGGCCTGCTGCATGAAGCCCTGTGCGCCCTCCTCGTAATCCAGTTCCCGCAGGCACTCGGCCTGCAGGCCCCGCAGATGGGCCATCAGCAACGGGTTCGCATAGCTCGCGTGGCTGAAATGAAAGCCAAACTCGTCCGGTTCATAGCCCATGAACTGACGCAACAGCGGCCCGGAGGAGTATTCGGCCGCGTCCTTAAGGTCGGCAGCGCCGATATAGGCCAAGTGGCGATGGTTGTCCGTGTCGGACTTATCGGCGACGGCGTAACGCTCGCCGTAAAGGTCGCAGTAATAGGCGTTGCTCCACTCATCCATGCGCGCGAACAGCCCGCTGAGCACCAGGGGCTGGCGCGGCGGGATCTCTGCACCGCTCGCCAGCGCAGCTTTCTTCAGCCACGCCAGGTACTCCCGCTGCTTGCGCGCGGAGTCACCGCTGACCAGCGCGTGCACGCCGCCATTGCAGGTGGTGACGCGCTGGTAAAAGTCACCGAGGGCCAGGTAGGCGTCGTTGCACAGGGTTTGGCGAAGATCTCCCGAAGTCAGGTGCCCCACCATCAGCATATTGCGCCGGCTGGTGTCGCGCGCCGCACTGGAGGCCGGCCGCAGGTGGTTGAACGGCAAGACTTCCTGATTCTCGACCATCAGCAATTCGACACGCGCATCGTCATGCAGGAACAGCGCGCTGTAGCCGCGATGCAGCGTGTCCAGGGCATTTTGCGACATGCCGGCATGGCGCAAGGTCGCGACCCGCAGTTGAAACGTCCGCGGCGCCCGGCCTGCAAGCGTCAGCTGGGCTGCCCGCAACAACGCCAGGACATAGCTGCTGCCGGCGCCTGCGCCGTGAGCGACCAGCACCTTGTATTCACCGATCCGCTCCATGCCGCCTGCCGCTACCACGATTCGTTGAATCAATAACTGGAGCGAGGTACGTTCTGTTCGAGAGAAATGCCCTATCAAGCGTTGCAATACTTGTTGATAGACATAGTTCATGGCTTGTTCGTGAATAGCGCTCATAGTTCTACTACCTGAGTTGAAATATCAGTTTCGGGCAATCGTTGACGGCATTTGCCTGACCTGTTGTTTCTGTAGGGGCGTTACAACATGTGACATTCAATGGAGATTAGCACCGGGCCCTACCTGCCAAGCCTGCCTTTGGGGGCTTCCAGTCCCGAAAAGGCGCCAAGCCAAGGGGCACGCAGCCCAAACCGAAAGTCTTAGGAACGCTCTGACAACTTCCTACGCTGCTTTAACTTACAAACTAGAGAAACATCCGACATAACCCACTTCAATATTGATGTTCCGGCAAAACAGCCATGGGAAACATTATTGGGCTTGACGGATGTACGGGGTGATTTCATATATTCAATCATTGCTCAATCCTTGAGATAAAAGTGACGGGGCAATTATCGGCACTTGAATAATGATTAACAGATACAGAACGCCGGCTAAAACCGGTTCAGATGGGGGCTTGCATGGGGTATCGAGTGTGCAGACACGACAACGCCGCGCTGGGATTCAGGGCGGCGTCAGGGGCATACATCTGGTTTATCGGGCTGAAGTGCTGAAATCCCGATTCAAGCGGTGGGCAGGTTAAGTCCTGTCAAATGGCGCATTTGCCCCATGCGCCCGGGGGCAGGAATACTCGCTTGAGAATATTCCCACAGATCAAACAGTTTCTACCTGCAAGGCAACCCGTTCACGGCACGGACATTCGTCCATATAGCGGTGCGCTTCAACGAACTGGCTGAACGGAAATACCGTGGTTTTCAGCGGTACCAGCACCTTGTCGGCGGTCAGTTGGTTGATGTCACGCAAGGCTCGCTGCAAGGCCACCTGGTCCTGGATGATGCCCAGTTCCGGTTTGCCGGTGAAGTTGCCGATGCAGTGCACAAAGAACTGAATGTTCTTCTGGAACGCCGCACAGGCCGGAAATGGCGTCTGGTTGCCACCTTGCAGGCCGTACAGCACCAGGCTGCCACGCGGCGCCAGTACATCACCCAGCAACGACATCTGCGGGCCACCCAAGCCATCGAACACCACGTCTACGCCGCGGTTGTCGGTGAACTTGTTGACTTGCATCAGCAGGTCCTGCTCTTCGGTGACGATCACCTTTTCCGCCCCGAGGGACAGCAGGTATTCGCGCTCATCACTGGTCTTGGTGGCGGCAATCACCCGCACCCCCAGGGCTTTGCCCAGCTGCACAAACGATGGGCCGGCACAGTGGCTGGCGTCCGTTACCAGGGCGAATTGCCCGGGTTTGACCCGCGCCAGGTCCATGTACGCAAAGTAGGCAATCAGCAACGGCGTGTAGTGCACGCTGGCTTCGATCGGGCTCAGGACATCCGGGTAGCGGGTCAGCGCCGAGCGCGGCAGGACGATCTGTTCGCCGTACACCGGGTAGTCATTCGGGCTCTCGGCCGGGAAGCTGGCGACCTTGTCACCCACCGCCAGGTCGTCGACACCCTCGCCAACGGCCACAACCACGCCGGCCATTTCATGGCCAAGGCCGGAAGGCAAGCGGGCATGGGACGACGCCAGGTTCTGGCGCCACAGAATGTCGTACCAGCTGATGCCAATCGCCTCGACGCGCACCTGCACTTCGCCCGGTGCGGGCTTAGCGGCTGCATGCTCTTCGCATTTGAGCACCTCGGCCGGACCAAACTTGTGAAAACGGATCGTGCGGGACATCGCAAACCTCGTCAAAGTAACCTCTATTGCCATGAACTCTATCTGGGCTTTCGGGGCAAGACCACCGGTCGCCGTTAATAGTCGACATGCCTGTCATTGATTCCGCACATACGGAAAAGGTGCCAAACCATGTAGGAAAACTGAATTAGCCGGTGCAGAGTACCAGCCTTTCCCCGTAAGATTCATGCCGGTCATTGTTCTTATATGACCGCTCCCGTCAAGTTTACTGACGCCGCCTGGGACACAAGATGAACCGTAACGACCTGCGTCGTGTCGACCTCAACCTGTTGATCGTATTCGAAACCTTGATGCATGAGCGCAGTGTGACCCGCGCTGCCGAGAAACTGTTCCTTGGCCAGCCGGCCATCAGCGCAGCCCTGTCACGCCTGCGCGGCCTGTTCGACGACCCGTTGTTCGTGCGTACCGGACGCAGCATGGAGCCCTCGGCCCGTGCGGTAGAAATCTTCGCCCTGCTCTCCCCGGCCCTGGACTCGATTTCCACGGCCGTCAGCCGCGCCTCCGAATTCGACCCGGCCACCAGCACCGCGGTATTCCGCATCGGCCTGTCGGACGACGTCGAATTCGCCCTGCTGCCGCTGCTGCTCAAGCGCCTGCGGGCCGAAGCCCCCGGCATCGTGCTGGTAGTGCGCCGCGTCAACTACATCCTGATGCCCGGCCTGCTGGCCTCCGGCGAAATCTCCATCGGCGTGAGCTACACCACCGATTTGCCGGCCAACGCCAAACGCAAAGTCCTGCGCCGCAGCAAGCCGATGCTGTTGCGGGCCGACAGCATGCCGGGCTCCATGAGCCTGGATGACTTCTGCGCGCGGCCCCATGCCCTGGTGTCATTCGCCGGGGATTTGAGCGGGTTTCTGGATGAAGAACTGGAAAAACTGGGCCGCAAGCGCCATGTCGTGCTGGCTGTGCCGCAGTTCAATGGGCTGGGGACGTTGCTGGCGGGCACCGATATTGTCGCGACCGTGCCGGACTATGCCGCTGAAGCGTTGACTTCAGCGGGTGGCTTGCGGGCTGAGGAGCCGCCACTGCCGGTGCGCACCTTTGAATTGCACATGGCGTGGCGTGGGTCACAGGACAATGATCCGGGGGAACGGTGGTTAAGGTCGCGGATTCAGATGTTTTTCGGGGACCCCGATAGCCTGTAATGGAATTCCATTAAATTCCATAAAACCGTTTCATAACAAGAAGTTATTGGTTATTTCAGTCCACTGCCGTCTGTCTGAATCCAATGGATTCCACGACTCTCGGGGGCATAATTGGGGGCAAATTTCGGTTCCTTAAAATGGATGCCCCCACCGATGCCCCCAAATAATGCCGTCGTTTTCAAACGAAAACTCAGCGATGCCCTGATCCGCTCACTGACCGAACCCGGCAAACACGCCGATGGCGAAGTCCCTGGCCTCTACTTGGAGGTCAGGGCGTCGAGCAAGGTCGGCAAATCCCCTTCCAAGGTTTGGCGATTGAAGTATCGGCTGCATGGCAAGGAAAACCGCTTCTCCATCGGCGCTTACCCCGATATTGGTCTCAAGGAAGCGCGCGACATCGCCCGCGGCGCACGCCGCGACGTGGCTAACCACATCGCCCCTCTCAGGGCCAAGGCCGCCAAGATCGAGGCCCAGTTGCTCAACGAAGAGCGCACCTTCGAGTATGTTGCCAAGCAATGGTTGGCATTTAAGTCTGCCGAACTGGTGACTAAATCCATCTCAGGGTTTAGCGGAGCGCTGAACAACCACATCTTACCTGCCATTGGTAAAAAACCGGTCACGGAGATCAAGCTGGAGCACATCACCACGATCATTACCGAGCTGCGCCGCCAGCGCACAATGGCCATGGCCCGGCGCGTGCGCACCATCATCCGTGCCGTCTTGGGGTTTGCTGAAGGACGCGGCTGGGTTGAACGCAACGTAGCGCTCAGCAACATTGAGGAATTGAAGATCCGCCATGTCGTCACCAGCAACCCGGCGATCGAAAGGCCAGCCGATCTAGGCAGGTTTCTTCTGCGTCTGGATGACTGCAACGACGGCAGCGTTGCCTCCGCGATGCGCCTCCTGATTATGCTGCCGGTACGCCCAGGCGAACTGGTGCAGATGCGCTGGGAAGATGTCGACTTGGTGGGTGCCGATTGGCGTTATGTGGTGAGCAAGACTAAGCACCTGGACAAGAGCAAACACATCGTGCCGTTGCCTGAGCAAGCCTTGGTTCTGTTACGCGAGCTACATAAAACCCGCGTGGTGGATGAAGAAGGCAAAGGCTGGGTGTTCGTCTCGCCGGTCTATCCGGGGCGCCCCATAAATCCGACCTCCATGCTCAAGTCCTTTCAGCGCATCTGGCCAGAGTACGACATCACAGCCCACGGCTTTCGCGCGACCTACAGGACCATTGCCCACGAGCACTTGGGTATTGACCCCATCGTGCTCGAACTGTCGTTATCCCACCGTATGCCAGGTGCACTGGGGGCTGTGTATGCGCGCGCGCAACTGCTGGTACAGCGCCGGGAGGCGGCTCAGCAGTGGGCGAACTACTTAGACCAATTGCGGCAAAACGCAGCGCGAGCGATTGCAGATTGACGATTCAGCGAAAAAGATCATAGGAGATTGGAGGGGGAACGAGACTCGCATCTGACGTCCGACCCATTGAAATCTAAGGGGTTTATTTTCTTGCCGAAGCCGGAAAAGACTCAATGCTGGACTTGTTTTTGAGGTATTTCAAGAGCAAATTTGGACGTCAACTGCGTAGAATCGTCAGTAGGTGAATCATCGAGACACACCTAAATCCCGCACGCTACCGGCTTTGTGCATGAAACGTCAGTTCCCTACGTCAGCGCTTACGTGGATACGCAAGGTGAACGCCCACCTACCTGGCTCTACGTTGTATAGCCTAAGCAGGCCCAAACCATGCTCGTTCAGGATAAATCATTCCTTCTCAAGAGTCTGATATCTCAGCTCTCAGACGTTGACACCCGGTCACCAGCCTCGCTAACGGGCAACGTAGGCGACAATTTTCTTGGATTGCGTGCCCTTCGCGAGCTGAAGATGATCACAGGTGAATTCAAATACGGAAAGATCACCGATCCGTTAGGATTTCTTTTGACGTCGGCTGTCCATATCCTCCTTAACAAGACGCGGCGCGATGTTCTCCAGCCTCATCGATAACCCTTCTGATCCGCGTCAGCTTGGTCAAGCATTCGCTTGTCACGTCATCTGCTCACTTTTTCGGGCACACTCAAAAGCATACTATTGAATCGCCTCTAGTTTCGTAGACTCATCTGGCTAACCCCTTTTACGCGGTTAGCGAAGGCCTGACTTCGACCGTCGCTATGCATGATCAAGCCTCAGTCTGTTCAGCCATCTCTAGGGCATCATCGACCTCAAGCTCTAGTGTTCCTGACAAGTCTTCCACGTTTGGAAAGGCAAGAATGTCGAGCCAGAGCGACGGTCGCTAAGCGGCCAAAAGCGAACGTCGATCCTGTTCAGCATCTTCTCTAAAAATTGAGCATGAACCTAAGCATTGCGTCATACCCATGACTGTCGCTGCCGAAAACCTGGCGATATCCTGCCAAGACGGTGAATGTAATGCGGGGTTGGCTTGATAGTCCATCCCCACGTTGACCTCGCCCCAGGTGCCCTGGATGTCCGATTCGAACGGAAGGTGGCCGGTCTCGGATGAGAACTCGGTCTTTCGGCTGTCCCTTGAACTCATGCCATATTCAGATCCGGCCATTAACGTTAGACATGCTGGCCACCGTTAACGTGAATCTCTGCGCCGTTTACATAAGAAGCGCCACCGGTGCAAAGGAAGTAGACGAGCGAGGCAACTTCTTCAGGTTTGCCCAGCCGGTTCATCGGCACTAGCCGTTCAACGATTTCCGCAGTGCCTGCGGACAGTATTGAGGTTTCGATTTCTCCAGGTGCGATAGCATTGACCCTTACGCCATGTCGGCCAAAATCAAAGGCCATTTCCCGAGTCAGAGCGGAGAGCGCAGCTTTGGATGTGGAATAAGCGACACCTGCGAACGGGTGCACTTTGGATCCTGCAATAGAGGTAACGTTGATGATGCTGCCTTTTGCAGCTTTCAACTCATCAAACAGCCCCCGCGCAAGGAGGGCCGTAGAAAACAGATTGACATTGAAGACCTTGATCCAGGTTGCATAGTCGGACTCCAGAACACCAAGGCGTGTCCCCTCAGGCCCCTTAGGCGAAACTCCTGCATTGTTTACCAATGCATCCAAGCGTCCGCCCAATTTTTCTCTGATGGCCGCCAGGCTGTCACTGACGCTATCAATATCTTCGAGATCAAGATGAATGTGGTTGAGTAAGCCCTCGGCCCATGGGCATTCAGCTACCCAGTCTTGGCGAGAGGCGGTGAAAATCCTCCACCCAGCGGCTTGAAAGTGTTTAACGGTGGCATGGCCTATGCCACGACTGGCACCGGTCAATAACAATGTCTTCTGGCTCATACATGCATTTACCTATTAGAAAGTTTCGCTTTGTTTTTAAGCGGTCTAGGTCAAAAAAATCGCGATCTTCAATGCGCTACCTTTTGGCAGGGCGTCATGAGAGGCCATGACTCTCATAGCCGCTTTTGTTCGCTGCAAACATCGGGGGGTCCGCTGGAATCCCAAGCACTTTTTGGCCATTTCTCGTTTCCTTGCATTGAAGCGCCTGAACGGTGATGAGCGTCCTTCTCCTAGATGAGGATGAGTCAGTTCGACTCTACGTCTGACTACAGGAGGCGGAAACGACATTTTTCCCTCATTACCGGTCACAGGATGGTCCACTTACGGCGGCACCAAACTGCAGGTTTCTTCAGTCAAGAATCGCGGCTTCGGGGAGTTGGGCCCTAGCCCAGAATCGTAAGTTCGCGAAGGGGCCAAGACCGGTCCCGGTTGGCTGTGGTTTGTTAGGCGCTGCACTCGATTGGCGGCTTGTACGAAGTTGAGCTACTCGCCCGGGATATGAGCGATGGGGATCGGCGGCGCATATCTGCTTAGTCATGCAATGTGAATTCGGCGGACGCATACGAACTGACCTCACAGCTCTGTTGTAGTCCGGCCGAGGCTCCTTGTTTGGTCATTATTCGCGCTCATGGGATCTCGACAGGCTTGCATTCCATAGGCTCACTTCGTAACACTTGAGTTGCGTAGCTGCCTCCCCAGTCATCGGTAGGCGCTAATATCTACCAATACAAGGAGCGATGAATGCGTGTGCGTCCAGCGGTAATGGGTGACTCTGAGGGCATGAGTAGAATCGCGAAGGCTACCTTTTCACTGGCGTGCCCAGCGGACACTCCAGCAGAAGAATTGGAGCGCTACATCAGCGAAAACCTGACCGCGCGTTGTTTTCAGATCGCGCTGGATACGTCAAGCCAAGAGGTGCGAGTGTTGGAGACAGCCGGAGATATTGTGGGTTTCAGTTTGGTCGACTACAAACCAGATCGATTAAACATCCCACTGGCGGATGGCATCCCTGAGTTGACGCGATGCTATGTCGATTCAAAACACCATGGAACCGGTGCCGCACAACTCCTCTTAACTGCGACGCTTACTGGTATTTCAGATCGTATCCGGCTCACGGTGAATGATCAGAATGCCCGCGCAATAGGCTTCTACCAACGTAATGGATTTTTGACAGTAGGAGAAACCCGTTTTCAATGCGGCGATGATGTGCACCGAGACTTGGTGATGGTACGTGAACTGTAGGGTTGGGGTTTTTACGTAGGCGTTCCGGGAAAACAGATTGCGAGAATCCTGCATTCAGGCGATCGGTGCCGAGTACCCAGGTCAGGTCGCCGGTTGCTCACAATGAAAGGTCAAATCGAATGCAAACGCGCAGTCAACTGGAGTGCAATCTTGCGACAGGTAGGCACTCGTCTAATTAGGTAGAGTGTGTTGAGCCGACGCTTACTGCGGTTTGACTCCAGCCGGGAAGTTTCCGTTGGGTTTGAAGCTTAAAAAGCGGGTCAACTTGACCCGCTTTTTAAGCGCAATTCAAAGCCGTCCAAGCTGCGTGATCACCGCTTACGCCCACTGGAGGCAATGCTAGTGTCGGCTCGGTCCCACCCACCACCTAGGGATCTAATCAGGTTCACCGTTGCAATGGCCTGAGTGCCCGTCAGACGGCTCAGTTGCAGTTCAGTTTGTAAGACTTGGCGCTGAGCATCGATAACGTCCAGGTAGCTGATCTGTCCCTCTTCATACTGAGTTTTAGAAAGTCGCTCTGTCCGTCTTGATGCTGCAACAGCTTCGCTTTGATTACCTTTCTGATCATCGAGCAACCTCAGATCTGCAAGGTTGTCTTCTACCTCTCTAAAGGCCACCAATACTTGCTCCCGATACTTCGCAACCTGCTCGTCGTATCTAGCCCTTGCAGAGGCGAGATCTGCTTTCCTCCGACCACCATCAAATATCGGTAACGTCAGCGCCGTTCCCGCAAGGGGGCCTAGTAGAAAAGACCGAGTCGACCAGTCGAACAGATTCCCCAGCGATGACGACTCGAAGCCGGCGGCGGCATTTATGTTAAGCCGCGGGAAAAATGCTGATTTCGCCAATCCGATTTGTGCGTTAGCCGCGGCCATAGCTCTCTCGGCGGCAGCAATATCTGGACGGCGCTCCAGTAGGGCTGATGGTAACCCGATAGGCACCTGGGTCGCGATGGGCTCTATAGGTGAGTCAGGGAAGTCGAAGTCGGCAGGAGACTTACCCAACAACACTGCAAGACTATGTTCTGACGTCGCACGCAGCCGTGCGATCCCTACCGAGTCCGCCCTCGCGGTCGATAGTTCGTTGCGCGCTCGCGAGAGGTCAAGTTCGCTTATGTCGCCCTCTTTGAATCGCCCCTCTACTAATTTCAGGGTGTTTTCACGCAGGGTGACCGTGCGACGAAATAGTCGAAGTTGGTTGTCGTACTCACGCAGCTCGAAATAATTTTTAGCCACGTCAGCTTGGAGGGCTAATAGCACAGAACGATACAGCGCCTCGTTCTGTGCTTGATTTGCGAGCGCGGTGTTCACTTGTGAATCCACCTTCCCGAACAGGTCTACCTCGTAAGAGGCTGTCGCCTGCGCCCGCCAAAGAGTCTGCGTGGACCCACTCGCATCGTCAGACAACAATTGTGAGGCAGGAGACAGGCGTTCACGCGTAGGACCAAATCCCGCATCTAGGGACGGGAACCATCCCGCTCGGGCTGATCGGGTCAAGGCTCTCGATTGCTGGACTCGTGCGGCAGCCGCCTTCAGATTCTGATTAGCCTCTGCGGCTTGCCGCTCCAGGTCGTTTAGCACCGGATCGCCAAAGACTAGCCACCATTCCCCACGATGCTCGGCATCGGCCGGCTCAGCGTTTTTCCAGGCGCTATCTTTGGACAATGATGCTTGCTTCTGTTCAGCCGAAGCTTCCTTGAACGCCTGCGGAGTCGGGACGTCGGGGCGGTTGTATGTCGGCTCCACAGAGCATGCTGATAGAAGCGATAGCAGCGCTGAGGAAGTTAGCAGTCCAAAAATACACTTTTTGGGTAATTGGATCATTCGTTTGGCTCCGATCATGCGTCCAATGCTTCCGTTGTCAGGTGAGGCGCGTCTTTTTGAGCCACGTTTACTTTGCCACCTGCCAGCGTACGCAGGACCACGTAGAAGACAGGTGTCAGTGCGAGACCGAACAGGGTCACGCCCAACATGCCGAAAAACACCGAGATCCCCATGGCTTGGCGCATTTCTGAGCCCGCACCAGTGGAAAACACCAGTGGAACAACGCCCATGATGAAAGCGATCGAAGTCATGAGAATCGGCCGGAGACGCAAGCGGCTCGCTTCAATGGCAGCCTTCAGCGGCGTGTACCCGTCGTGCTCTAGTTCTCTGGCGAACTCGACGATCAAGATGGCGTTTTTGGAAGCCAATGCGACCAATACCATCAACCCGATCTGGGTAAAGATATTGTTGTCTCCTTGCGTGAGCCACACCCCCGTGAGTGCGCACAAGATGCTCATGGGAACGATCAGGATTACCGCCAAAGGGAGGGTCAAGCTTTCGTACAGTGCGGCCAGTACGAGGAATACGAGCAGGACGCTGACAGGGAAGACCCACATACCGGCATTACCTGCCAAAACCTTTTGGTAAGTCAGCTCAGTCCACTCGAACTTTACGCCTTGAGGCAACACCTCGGCTGCAATGCGCTCTGCTGCTGCTTGGGCCTGGCCAGACGAATAGCCCGGCGCTGGGCCGCCGTTAATATCCGCTGCGGTGTAGCCGTTATACCGAACCACCATGTCCGGACCGTAGGTTGGGGTGATACGAACCAGAGACGATAGGGGCACCATTTCTCCACGGTCGTTTCTGGTTTTCAGCTGAAGGATGTCATCTGCTCGCTGACGAAACGGTGCGTCGGCCTGCACTCGTACCTGATATACACGGCCAAAACTGTTGAAGTCATTCACATACAAGGAGCCAAGGTATACCTGCATGGTCTTGAATACATCGGTAACAGACACGCCCAGCTGTTTGGCTTTCACACGGTCTAGCTCGACGTTTAGCTGCGGGAAGTTGATCTGATAGTTTGTCAGTGATCCACCAAGCTCCGGGGTCACTGCAGCCTTGGCCATGAATGCTTGAACGGCCTTGTTAAGCTCCTCATACCCGAGGCTACCTTGGTCTTCCAGCTGCATTTTGAAGCCACCTAGTGTGCCAAGCCCGAGTATTGGAGGCGGTGGAAAGGCTGCGACATAGGCTCCTTTGATACTGGCGAACTTTTGATTAAGGGATGCGACGATGGCTGCGGCGGACTCATCTTTCGATGTACGCTCGCTGAGAGGCTTGAGGGGGACAAAGACAATCCCTGCGCTAGAACTGTTCATGAATCCGTTAACGGACATGCCAGGGAAGCCGACTGCGTGAGCAGCGCCCGGCTGCTTCATGACTATTTCGCTCATCTGGCGAATCACTTCTTCCGTTCGGTCAAGAGAAGCGCCATTGGGAAGCTGGGCGATGGTGACCAAGTACTCCTTGTCTTGCATGGGAATAAACCCAGCAGGCACAACGTTCCCCATAACCGCAGTGAGACCCAGAAGAACCACATAAACAACCAGCATGCTGCCCTTGCGCTTAAGGATGCCTGTTACGCCTTTCGAGTAGTGCTCCGAGCCACAATTAAAAACCTTGTTGAAGGCTCGAAAAAAACCGCCCAGTAGCTTATTCATCACCCGCGTTAAGGCGTCTTGCTTAGCGTCGTGGCTACGCAAAAGTAGTGCGCTGAGGGCTGGAGAGAGCGTGAGTGAGTTGAAAGCAGATATCACTGTAGAGATCGCAATGGTCATCGCAAACTGCTTATAGAACTGGCCCGTGAGACCGCTCATAAATGCCAACGGTACAAACACAGCCACCAACGTGAGTGCGATGGCAATGATGGGGCCGCTGACCTCTCGCATGGCTTTATACGTGGCGTCCCTCGGGGTCAGACCGCTGGCTATGTTCCTCTCCACGTTTTCAACCACAACGATGGCATCGTCAACGACGATACCAATGGCTAACACCATTCCGAAAAGCGACAGGGCATTGATTGAGAAGCCGAAGGCCAGCAATAGCGCAAAGGTACCGATGATGGACACCGGTACAGCGATTAAAGGGATGATCGCTGTACGCCATGATTGGAGGAACACAATGACGACCACGACCACCAGTGCGATGGCTTCGAGCAGTGTTTCTATAACCGCCTGAATGCTCGACTTCACGAAGCGAGTGGGGTCGTAGATAAGCCTGTAATCCAGGCCTGGAGGGAAATCAGCACTGAGATCTTTGAGTGCGGCGCGGATTTGATCAGAGATCTCCAGCGCGTTAGCGCCAGGCAATTGGTAGATGGCGAGGGAGACGGCGGGTTTGTTGTCCAGCAGCGCACGCAATCCGTATTCAGCCGCAGAGAGTTCGACTCGGGCGACATCCCGCAGATAAGTAACTGCGCCATTGGGGCTAGTTTTGAGAATGATGTCGCGGAACTCGTCGACGGTCTTCAAGCGACCCTGGGCATTGATTGTCAGCTGTAGCGCAGTACCCGGCGAAGAAGGCGCAGCACCAACGGCACCCGCAGCAACCTGAATATTCTGTTCTTGAATGGAAGTGACAATCTCCGAGGCGGTGAGATTACGCTGTGCCACCTTCTGCGGATCGAGCCACACACGCATTGCGTAGTCACCTGCCCCCCACATATCGACACGGCCAACGCCAGGTATCCGCTCAAAGCGCGTTTTGACGTTCCGTAGGCCGTAGTTTCTCAAATACGTTGTGTCGTACCGATCATTCGGCGACACGAGGTGCAGAAAAAGAACTAATGAAGAAGAGCTTTTGAGCGTAGCAACACCCAATCGTTGTACATCTTCGGGCAATCGTGGCAATGCTTGATTGACTCGGTTCTGTACCAACTGGGTAGCCAAGTCCGGGTCAGTTCCTAATGCGAAAGTTACAGTGATGGTCAGGTTACCGTCACTGTTCGCTTGGGACTGCATGTACAGCATATTCTCAACGCCATTAATTTGTTCCTCAAGCGGCGCAGCAACTGTCTCGGCAATGACTTTTGGGTTCGCTCCAGGATACTGTGCGCTGATTGTGACCGAGGGCGGAACGACCTCTGGGTACTCAGAAATCGGCAATTTAAATATTGCTATCAACCCTGCAAGCAGGATCACCACGGATAGTACGCCCGCAAAGATCGGACGATCAATGAAGAACTTTGATATGTTCATTAATGACTCTTTAAGTGAGGCGGCTACTTGCTCTCAGCGCTGCTTGAAGGTTAAAAAAGACAACAGGACGCTTAAGGATGCACTCTGTTTTACAATCAATGCACGGATCAATAAATCCTAAGGGCCTGAGGGACACTCATTATTTACTGGTGAATTTTAGTTAGTGCTGTCGTGGGTCAGTGAGCGTTTCTAGCCTGAGCATCATTTTGGGAAATTATCTTTCCTAGAACCTGCTCCCCTGGACGGACTCGCTGAATACCGCCTACCACCACCCGTTCGCCCTCTTCGAGTCCGGACGTGATAATGCGATAATTGCCTTGTAGGTTTCCCAGCGCTACCGGGCGATAAACAATATGGTCATCTTTTCCCACGACCAAGACAAATCGCTTGTCTTGATCGGTGCCAATTGCCGCATCATCAATAAGAAGGGCCGCGTATGGTTCACTGCCGCCCACTTTTACACGCGCATATAGCCCCGGGACCATGGTGCCATCAGCGTTGTCAAACCGTGCACGCATGCGGATAGTGCCTGAGGTAGTGTCGAGTTCATTGTCTACGGATTGGATGACTCCCCGGCGCGAATACCCTGTCTCATCTGCAAGTCCTAGATCAACCGGAACAGTAGCCTTATTGCCGAGTCTGTTGATGTACTTAAGATAAGTCTGCTCATCAGCGTTGAACTCTGCGTAAATGGGGCTAACAGAGACAAGCATCGTTAAAGGTGCCGCGCCTGCCCCGGCGTTTACGATGTTTCCAAGTGTTATTTCTGCCCGCGATACTCGACCAGAAATTGGAGCTGTAATCTGGGTATGGCCGAGATCAATTTTAGCTGCATCCAGCGCCGCTTCAGCAGTCTTAAGATTGGCACTGGCCTCCAATGCCGCGTTGTTTTTTTCATCGTAGTCACGTTTCGCTATTGCATTTTCGGCAATCAGGCGCTGTGCCCTCTCCCAGTCGCTTTTCGTGTACGCGGCGCGAGCCTGAGCTGCTGCAACCTGCCCCTTAGCTCGTTCGACTTGTGCTTGGTAAGGTCTTGGGTCGATGACGAACAGAGTGTCCCCTTTTTTTACCAATTGGCCATCATGTATGTTGACGTCCGTTATGGTTCCTGCAACCAGCGGCCTAACCTCAACTTTTTCCACCGCTGCTAATCGGCCAGAGTAAGTTTGCCAGTCGGTAACCGTTTCTTTTTTAACGACCACGACATCTACCTCTTGGACTGGGGGCGGGCCGTCCTGTGCTATAGCTTTCTCTGAGTTATCGACCACGCCAAAGGCAACGACTCCGAAAATAATAAGTGTACCTGCGGAATAAAGTGCCAGCCTAGTGCGGGGTTTGGAATTAGCGCTCATCATGACTCCAAGATTAATTCTGTTCTAGCTTAGCTGTTGTGTGAATGAAAAGTTCCGATGACTCATTCACAGCAACATGAGGTGGCGTTTCTTAAAGCGCCAAGCTTTTTGGATCTCCAGCGATACCGTTTTTTAAAACGGTGTGCGGCACGCCCGGATAATTATGTCGCCGATCGGTTTTCGCTGCCCGAGACGTGTTCACTGGTTGCGTTTTTTATTCTGCGTTCGATACATACCCACCACAAGGTAATAACAGCGCATACCGCTAATAGTGGGAAAATCATATCGTTCATACCCTTCCAGCCAAGTGATTGCAATAGAGGGCCGGCGGCCAAAGTTGCAAATGCAGTGAACGTGTATCGAATAAACTCTGCCACTCCCTGCACCCTGGCCTTCTCGGAGGGATGATGCGAAGCAGTCAGTAAGACTGTGCCGCCCACAAACATAAAATTCCATCCCACGCCTAAAAAAAGAAGTGCAATATAGAATGCCGCCAAGCTGTCCGAACAATGTGCAATCAATCCGCAAGCTGCACTAAGTGCAATTCCCAAGAACAAAATCGAAGGCAATCCGAATCGGGAAATCATGCGTCCAGCAAATAGTGACGGCGCGTACATACCTACTAAATGCCATTGAATAATGCTGGCGCCATCATTTATTGAGTGATTGCTGGCGACAGCCGCCAGCGGTGTTGCAGTCATGATGAACATCATCACCACGCCGCCTATGACGTTATTCGCGAGTGCCGCTAGTGAAACTGGCTGTCGAAATATTGTAAGTAACTTGCGTGGCGGCTGTTCGTGGCCATGCAGCTCCAATGATTCTGGAAGTGCATCTTCATAGCCTACCCAAAGTAATGCTGCCGAGGCAACGCCGAGCAGGCATACCATCAAATAAGAACCGGCGAATAGGGTAGCGAATAAATTCGTGCTCCAACTCGCTAACAAAGGCCCAAGAATAGCGGCGATCACTCCGCCCGCAAGCACCAACGAGATTGCGCGTGCTTTGCGGTGGTCAGGTTCCGAATCTGTCGCCGCCAAACGGTAATACTGGGCGAACGCTTGAAAGATACCGACGGCCGCTGTCCCGATGCAGAATAGCCGGAAAGAGTTCAGGAAGACCGCCCATACGGAAATCGATCCGCCTATTGCGCAGGTGAAGGCACCTAGCACAAATCCACGCCGTCTCCCGATCTTCTGCATCAGCGTAGAAGCGAAATATGTCGCAATGGCGCCTGCTACGGTGATCAGTGCAAAAGGCAGAGTCGCGAGCGATTTATCAGGGGCAAGCTGATATCCCGTCAAACCGGTCAATGTGAGATCGATCGCGATGGCCGCCGTGAATAATCCTTGGGCTATGGCCAACACAGCCACATTCGAGCGACTTGACGATTTTTCTGGCGCTGGAATGTCTTCCGACGACTTTGATGTACTCATTGCACCCGCCTCCAGCCAAGCAGATTTGAGGTGACAGCCCTTACAGACATGACGACTCTCCCGTTGAGAAACGGGAGCATTCTCTATGTCACTTATGGCGGGAGAAAGGACTTACTTCCCTCCTTTTTGGCCGTCATGCTGCATTGGTGAACGGATGTCACAGACAGGAACGCAAATAGCGAAGCGGGACTACGAGGCGAAAAATGAGGATGACGTTTTTTGAGGGTTTTTTGCTCTTTTCGCCATACGACTTTTAGAGGATCATCCGAGGCAAGCAGTACGAAAATCGCCAACAGGAGGCTGGCAGGGAATAGTAATTGTGAACAGGATCAATGATTTTTGGAGAAGCTAATTCCATGCGTGACATCGCTTTCCTGGTCTTTCCCGAGTTTCAGATTCTGGACCTTAGTGGTCCGCTGGCCGCCTTTGAAATCGCCAAAGAGATCGGGGTATCAGATCCCTACTGCTGTTCGGTAGTCTCGTTGTCGGGCGGTCCCGTTATGAGTTCGTCTGGTCTGGAAGTAAGGAGTCAGAAGATCAGATCAAGCCCGTACGATACGTTGATAGTGGTCGGCGGTAAGGCTTTTTCCAAACCCTATGACCTTCCCATGGTGTCGGACCACCTCGCTAATGCGGCCGCGAAAGGTACCAGGCGAGTTGCGAGTGTTTGCACCGGGGCTTTTCTATTGGCTTCGGCGGGCCTGTTAGACGGTCGCAGGGCTACTACCCACTGGAGGCAGACCGCACGACTGCAACGCAATTTTCCGAAGGTGCGGGTACAGCCCAATCATATATTTACGAAGGATGGTGGCATCTGGACGTCTGCTGGCATCTCTGCGGGAATCGATCTGGCGCTGGCCATGATTGAGGAGGATCTGGGAAATGCTGTTTCCCATGAGGTCGCCCGCGCCATGGTCGTGTACCACCGTCGGCCAGGAGGGCAGTCACAATTTTCGGCCATGACCGATATGGAGCCGACGACGGATCGCATGAGGGAGGTGCTTTCCTACATGCGAGAGCATCTAAACGAACAGCTATCAACAGAGCATTTGGCATCAATTGCTTGCCTCAGCTTGCGCCAATTTGGTCGAGCCTTTCTGCTGGAAACGGGGGAAACACCCGCTAAAGCTGTGGAGCGTTTGCGTGTCGAGGTCGCGAGGCTGCGCGTTGAACGTGGGGCGGAACCGATCGAACTGATAGCACACTCGGTTGGCTTCAAGGATCCGGAGCGGATGCGCAGAGCCTTCATCAGAGTTATCGGGCACCCTCCTCAAAGCATCAGACGGCTGGCCGCACATCAGGGTGTTAGCGCTTATGAGGTTACGGTTGAGGCTGAAGTGTCTTAACCCTCAGGGTTCATTGCGCTCGGCGAAGTCCTCGTTGCAACGGCGCATTTCAGCGCTGTACCGAAAGTCTATTCCTCTTAAAAGCCGCCTCATCAGTAGATTCTAATTTCGGAAGGGGAAACAAGTTCGACTAAACCGTATGGCGTAAATCGAGGGGACTAAGTCGTTTTGCAAAGCGCTAGTGACGCTTAAGCTTCAGCTTCAGGGTTTTAGTGACCCCGAATGGTCGCGGTAAATCTCTAATCTACTAATGGGACAGTCATGAAAGAACTTTCAGGCAAACGTGCATTCATCACTGGCGCTGCACGTGGTATTGGCGCAGCTATCGCTATCGAGTTGGCAGAAAAAGGAGCTGATATTGCTTTCAGCTATGTTCGCTCTGGGGATGCGGCGGAGGAACTGGCCAGAGAAATTGAGGGATTGGGTGTTAAAGCCTTCCCTATCCAGGCCGATAGTGCGGATCCCCAAGCAGCTACGCGTTCTGTACATGAGGCAGCTAGGCTTTTAGGAGGGTTGGATATACTGGTAAACAATGCGGGCGTCGCTTTTATTTGCCCGCTAGAGACAATGCCGCTGGATCAGATAGACCAGATCATCGCCGTAAACATTAGAGCAGTGATCTTGGCTTCTCAAGCAGCCATTACCTATCTCGGAGAGGGCGGAAGAATCATCAATATCGGTTCCTGTCTGGCGGAGCGTGTGGCCTTCGAATCGGTCACAATCTATTCCATGTCCAAGTCCTCCCTACTTTCCTTTACACGAGGACTTGCTCGTGAGCTAGGACCGCGTGGCATCACCGTTAATACTGTGCATCCTGGACCTACGGACACTGATATGAACCCAGCCGATGGTGATGGTGCAGATGCGATGAGGGCTCATTCAGCATTAGGCCGATACGGTACTGGGAAGGATGTCGCAGTGGCGGTCGCGTTCATCGCAAGCCCAAGCGCTAAACACATCACCGGCACCGGGTTAAGCGTGGACGGGGGCGTTAACGCGTAGTCCTGATTTATCTACCTACAGACTCTCTGACTAGTTACCCCAGGCACCTTGCTAGTAAGACTGAACGCCATTACGGGGCTAAAGAACTTGGTAGTTCGGGCTGATTTCCAGCAGTCATTCTAGTTGGGTGACTGGGGAACTTACATCTCCTTTTCGCGAATGCCTAGTTAGACGAACCACGTTTTACAGTTGAGGCGCCGTCAAAAGCATTAGAGACAACACCCTCAATTCAATCGCACTAGTGATCAGCTCGACCTGAACCGATGCATTATCCATCGGCAGCACATGATCAATGTATGAAGTAATAATTCAAAGAAGACTTGCTAATCCAATTTGTGGTTTTTTCGTATAAAGAGGCTTGAATCAATGAGCGTTTTGTTGACTCGCCGCAAGGTGATTTCAGGTATGGGACTTCTAGGTATCGGCATGCTGGCAGGATGCGATACCCGAGGTGAGCTATCGTACAAATACGGCAAAGACTTAAGCAATAAAATTCTTGGGCGCACATTCCGGCTAAAAGACACCGACGGCGAGGTAAGAACGCTTTCAAGCTATCGAGGCGTGATGCCCATGATTTTTTTTGGATTCACTCAATGTCCGGCAGTCTGCCCCACCGCCTTGGCTCGTGCAGTTAAAATCAAAAAAATGATGGATAAGGACGGCTACTTTCTTCAGGTTATCTTTATTACGCTCGATCCCGAGCGGGATTCACCAGCCGTCCTAGACGCCTATGTAAAAACTTTTGATCCGTCATTTATCGCTCTTTACGGAACACTAGAAGAAACAGCGGCTACAGCCAAAGAGTTTGGCGTGTTTTACGAGAAAGTACCGATTGGGTCAACATATACACTTACTCATTCATCGACGAGCTATGTGTATGACTACCAAGGAACGCTACGCCTTGGATTTTCTCAAGCACTTTCGGCACAACAATGTGCAGAAGATCTGATTACACTCATGGAGATTTGCTAATGTATTCAGGTCCAAATTTCACCAATATAAATCAACACGTTAAACAGATCGTACTTGGGATTTCTCTACTAGGGCTGGCTTTCCAGATTTCAGCCCAAACGCAGGTAGAGGGCGCCTGGGTTCGCGCGACAGTGCCAGGACAACAAGCGACTGGTGCGTTCATGACGATAACTGCAAGCAGCGACAGCAAGCTGCTCAGTGCCCAGTCACCGGTGGCGAAAATCGTGCAAGTTCACCAGTCGACAATCAAGAACGACGTGATGCGCATGCAACCAGTAGAGTTCGTCGCCTTGCCTGCTGGCAAAGCAGTCATCCTGGATCCCCACGGCTATCACATTATGCTTATTGACCTGATGAAACAGGTAAAAGAAGGTGACCAGGTGCTTGTGAAGCTTACGGTAGAGAACGCCAACGGCGAGAAGGAATCGATCAAGGTTGAGGCCACCGCGCGAGCTTTAAATATGGCTGATGACGCAAAATGAATCGATAGTTTCAACGATGAGGCGCCAGTAGAAGAAAGTGGCTGACCGTGACGAGCGTTTAAACTGGGCGACGCCGCCAGCCACGTCGTCGGATTCGCTGGCCGCGTTTATTGAGTAGATTCGGCATGAAGCTAAGGCAAAGAATTTTTTTGCCTTAGCTACCTTCGTGCGTGTAACACAAAAAAATTGTTGGCTTATCTCAGGTGACCTCGCGCGCGACCCTTGTCTGGTTGCGATGCACCTCAGGTTAGCGCGCTCAAGCCTTTTAGCATCGGTTTAGAGGAAGAGGATCTTGCATCTGGCGGGCTAAATTTAGCCGATGCGACTCCGTCGCTTGCTTAGGCGTATCGTTGGAATATCTTCGAGATTATTTTCCACTGACCGTCGATCTTGAGCAGCGAAAGAAAGTCGTGGAAGCTCGCGCCCAAAACGTCATTCTCCATGTCCACTCGGACAACTGCAGCTGTGGGTGCGATAGCCAAGATGTCCAGGCGACTGCGGGTGTTCGGTGAAGCACCCAGTGCTTTGAAGAAACTCGCAAATACCGGAACAGCTGGACCTTGAAGCAGCTCATCGCCGGTGTAGCCCCACATTATCGCGTCTTCGTGGAAGGCTTTCTCAATTCCAGCGATGTCCCCAGAGCGATAACCGTCAATATAAGCTTGAGCTGCCTGAATTACATCGTCGTACTCAGTTGTGGCGACTGGTTTTATATGCGGAGTCATGTTGAATCCTCGAGAGCTATTTAGTGAAATGTGCAAGTTTTAGAGCCGCTCAGCACCACGTACTGCGATCACCACAATGGTTATTAAAACGAGTGCTCGCTCCCTGGCGTAGGATCGATGCATTCAGATCTAGCTGCGCGAGCCCCCAATTTTCAGGTACTCCCACGGCAAGTCCCCTGCATGTAGGAGTGCAGGGGCTTTTTGTTTGGCGATGACTACAGCTCAGGACTTGCCCCTAGAGCGACCCCGCGGCATGGCGCAGAAATGACTGACCAAGGTCCGCCGAGAACAACGTTACAGAGCAACGATCACGCGGGAGCTAGTTTTGATAACTGCGCTCGACGCTTCATATGCTCATTCGCGACTCTCACAGCCTCGTCAGTTCGCCCCCACAGACCCTTTATCTGTGCGACGATCTCCGGCCGCGCGGTACGTGGATTCCCCGAGTTCATTGTCGGCTGCGGGTCGTACTCGAGCACCAGCTGCGTAAACTCTGCCGCATCCTGGCCTTTAAGCTCGGCGATGACCTTCAGCGCAAAGTCGATACCTGCCGTTACACCGCCACCTGTGATTCGGTTCCTGTCGACGCATACCCGTTCGTAGCTCGGTTCGATACCCAGTGCGATGAGGGGTTCGTAGAAAGGCCAATAGGTTGCTGCACGGTAGCCCTCCAATAGTCCCGCCATAGCAAGAAGTACAGAGCCTGTGCATACGGCGGTTACATAGGTGGCAGTCTGTCCTGCGCGAGCAATGAAATCGAGCAACTCCCGGTCCTTCATGATTTCAGGGGTTCCTCCGCCACCTGCGACGAACAGCACGTCTAGGTTATCTGGAACGTCATCAATCGTGATCGTGGGGTTCATGGTGACGCCCATATCCGTGGGAACGGGCTCCATGGTCTTCCAGATTATGTGGGTTTTGGCATGAAGGCCTAATGCCGTCTGTGGGCCGGCCAAGTCCTGCAGAGTGAAACCAGGAAAAATCACCATGCCAATCTGCAGTTGGCGGCCTTCACTCTCATTGCTCATCTCATCAGACATTACCGTCTCCTCTCGTCGTACTTGACTAAAAGAGTATTCCTGCCGGACGCTGCACGTGAGTGGCTTAAATGACATCAAGCGATCGTTTTCTGCCAGTTATTTTGATTGTGAGAGCGGAGGTCGACGGCGTGCATAAAATTGCGGTTCTGGTATTGAATGACGTGGTGCCGTTGGACTTTGGTATCGCTTATCAGGTTTTCGCTTTGGCTTCTCAGGTTGACGGGAGCAAAGCTTACGAGGTGGAGGTGTGCGCACCCGAACGGACAATTCGGGCCACTGGCTTTGATATGAATGTGCGGTACGGCCTCGACCGTCTTGAGCTGGCCCACACCATTGTCATTCCCGGGTGTGAAGACCCGTTTGGAGAGGTTCCAGAGGCGGTAAGAATTGCTCTTCGCGAGGCACATGCTCGTGGTGCAAGATTAGCGTCAATCTGCACAGGAGCTTTTATCCTTGCCGCGAGCGGTCTTCTAAGCGGAAAGCGCGTCACGACGCATTGGCGCTTCGCCGAGGACTTGGCCAGGCTTCACCCAGAGATAACAGTAGAACCTAATGTTCTATTCGTTGATGAAGGTAGCATCGTGACTTCGGCGGGTGCGTCAGCAGGATTAGATATGTGTTTGCATCTCGTGCGACGCGATTTTGGTCAGACTGTTGCGGCAAACACTGCCCGTCTAGCGGTCGCGCCACTGTACCGTGATGGTGGTCAGGCCCAGTTTATTCGTCAGGAGCTTCCAGGCTCTCCTACGAGCTTGATGCCCTTGATCGAATGGATACGGGACAATTTGAACAGTTCGCACACGGTCGATAGTCTTGCGGCTCGCGCCAACATGAGCTCCCGCACCTTTGCTCGGCGATTTCGAGAACAGACCGGTACTACTCCTTTACAGTGGCTTCTGACCGCTCGTATTGATCGAGCGCGTGCATTGCTTGAGGAGAGCGAGACATCGATTGATCAAACGGCATTTCTTTCCGGATTCGGGTCTGCGGTGACCTTCCGGTCGCGATTCCGAAAGGTCGTTGGCCTCACGCCGACGGAGTACCGTCGTCGTTTCAGCTCAGCAAACTAAAATCCAAATACCCGCAGACCATGGGTTTGAATTTTCAGGACGACCGACGCACTCACATTGATGCATCAATCGCCAATCCCGCTGGCGATCAATGACAGTACCTCGCTCGGCGCATTTTTCGGGGCACAACAAATTCGGGATGGGAGCGCTGTAGTTTCACTACGGCGAATCAAGAACTTCCCATGGACAAATGCTAGAAAATCATGCCCTTATGCCAGCACCTTAGCCTGAGTCTTTACTGTCGTAAAGCTGGGCGCTATCAATGGATTTCTGGTCCGAGAGACCCGATAGGCGGTCAGTTGTAGGGCGGGTTTGCCTCATACTCCCTCCGGCTCGAGTGTCGCACTGGTCAACTGCTGATCTTGCCAGGCCGCGCAGGTCAGCCCAGTGCCTTTCCACCGTCCATTCTGTATGACCATTGGCTGTGCGCCCGTGGATAATCAAAAATATTTCAGACCTATATCACCTCTATGAACGCCCACCTGTATCGACTGCAGTTGGGATTTTGGCGTGCCTGCACTTCGCTTAGCACGCTCATCATTTGAGAGGATCTGCGTATGTATAGCCCTTGCCCAAGTTGTAACTCTGGACGCATCGTCACGAAAAATATTGGGAAACAAGCAGGCGGTTTGATCGGTGCCGCAGGCGGCGCCGCCAGTGGTACAGCTGGCGCTCTGTCCGGCGCCGAAGCTGGAGCTGTTTTAGGTGTCGCCGGAGGCCCAATAGGCATCGCGATCGGGAGCGTCGCTGGGGCGATTTTAGGGGGGTTGTTTGGAGGGGTCGCTGGCGGTATCGCCGGGGCCACGCTCGGTGAACAGATCGATGACAAGGTACTGAATAACTATCAATGCCTAGAGTGCGGTTACAGCTTCAGCGCTAATCGCTAACTCATTCGAGTCAGCCCCTGTTTCTCATGCAAACAGGGGCTCCCCCTTTGTCAAAGGACCTATTCCCATGGCTCATCTCATTGAACAAATGGCTTATGTTGGCGCAACTCCCTGGCACGGTCTGGGTAGTCGCCTTTCTCCAAAACAACCCATCGAAATCTGGCAGCGCGAAGCGGGTATGGACTGGAAGATCCAGGACAGCCCGGTGCATTTCAAATCCGATATCGGAATGCTTTGTCGTCTCGTTTGAATAGAGGAGATTTGTACGGTTTCCAGCGAAACGAATTCCACGAAAAAGTGATCTATCAAGCGCCGAATTAATGTACTAAACGATGTACTAAAAAAATTTGGCTGCCAGTACTTCCGAGAAGAACTTACTGGAACGAAAAAAGAGGCCGAAGCCTCTTTTTTCAGTTTCTAAATACTTCAATGGAAGTCTATAGAAAAATAATTGGAGCGGGAAACGAGACTCGCGTCCGGCGTATGACCCATTGAAATCTAGGGGATTTATTTTATTTCCGAAGCAGGGAAAGACTCAATTCTTGACTTATTATTGGGACGTTTCAAGAGCCAAAAAGACGTAACTCCGAGGCAGGCTATTGGGTTCTGTTCATAAGGTATAGAGGTGTCTACAAAATCCTGGGTAATTCATACGCAACTTGCCGCTGCCAGCTTGAATCAAATCAGACCCAGCGAATGTAAAACCACCAAACGCCGGCAGCGATGGCAAGCCAAATCAATACAATCAGCGCGGCCGCAATTTTATTCACGGGGCGCCTCACATGGTTTTGTTCCCACTCATTTGCCTTCAGTTGACTTGCCTCAAGCATGCGCTGGCATCAATCGAATTGCGAGCAAAATACCAAGCGGTAATATGATTACGTCATCCAGATACCCTAGCACCGGAATGAAGTCAGGAATAAGGTCGATAGGGCTAAGCGCATAGCCCACAACAAAAACTGAAATCCACTTCGCAAGCCACGGAGTTTGGGGATGCTGATAACGAAACCAGAGAACCATGGTTTGGCGCTTGAGATTCTTGGCCCAACGACGCAAGTGTTCAAGGATGCTTTTCATTGGGTGCTCTTGCTGATGGTGGGGGCACGGGCCAACTTCAGATAGGATCACCTGTACGCATGCGACGCTTCTCTACAGTCGCTGGAAAACTACATAACATCTGAAGGCTGTAAGGTGAAACGGCTACCGCCATTTAGGTAGGTTCATGTTGAACACCCCACCGAAGGTGATCTACAACACGTTTGACGATGGATAAGCCCAAGCCCGAACCACCCCTAAAATCATCGTCAAAGCCGCTCAGTACTGCTAGGGCCGTACAGACCTGCATAGGGCCGAACATCTACAGATTGGACTCATGCAAGTCGCGGGGCTCGACGCCCTTCCTCACTCACTCCTAATGCAGATCGCATCACCGCAGACGTGTCCGGGCCCTGAATGGGCCAGGCCAGGTATATACCGGGCAGTTCTGGCGCCGACATCATGTATGCCAATGTTAATCGTCTCTGTCGTCTCGATCACGACCAAGATTGCGCTCGTACCGTCGATCGTTGTCTCGACGATCATAGCCACGGTCGTGACCTTGATCATTATCGTCGCCCTGATCATATCTCCGCCCCTGATCAGAGCCCCTGTCACGGTCACGACCATACCCTCCTCCGTCGTCCCAGATAGGCACGCAGCCTCCTAGCAGGAAAGACCCAGAAATAACGAAGAGTATTACTACGTACTTCATTTGGAGGTTGAGGTGCTGGCGTTACTCAACCCCTTATCGTTGTGATCTCCTGGCGTAGTGGCCGAGATCGCCGTGGCCTTTGACAACCCTTGTGTTGTTTTAGAGTGCGCTACACCCGAAGTTGCGACGCCGTGACCACGATCAGTTTTGTGGTCGCGCCCAATCTGATTACCACTCACACCGTGATCTCGAACGGCCTTGCCTTCATGATCGGTCTCATGGCCTTCAGCGAGGCCTATATTGCTACTGGAACTCGCCGAGTGACCAGCACCAGCACCACCACCACCACCACCACCACCACCACCACCACCACCATCTTTGGCATAGGCAGAAGCCATGATGGACAGCTCAGCAGGAAGTAATGGTACAGCGGCGAGCATCATTACGCAGGACATGACAGCAACGAGGCTTTTCTTTTTAAAGCGCACGATGGCTTCCACAGGGGTTGGTTTTTTCATCATCTCTGACACATTTAGCTACATGCGGTTCAAAGACAAGCGAAAAGCGGAAGCGCTAACACATCTTTATAAAGTGAATGCGAATGTGTCGCCCTCTCTAACAATCAAGTGATCAGCACATGACAAAACTAATCCAAAGCACCATTTAGTAGTACTTCGTAGATGATCCCGCTCGCAATGGCCACCAGATTCAGGACCAGGCGCATCCCTAAGCAAGAAGCGATTGGGACAACTCACGGACATACCCCCCTACGACTCTGGCCGCTTTGGATAACGGATGCTGGTGAGTGAACGCCAAGGCAATCGTTCTTTTAATCTCCGGTTTGTCGATCCTCACAGCGTCCAGCAATCCGCGTTCGACATCGTCCTGTACTGCCAAAAAAGGCAGGATCGTGAACGCGCCCCCAACAGCCGCGACATCCTTCATTGCGTTCAACGTGTCGACCTCGATAGCGACGTTCAAAGCGACCTGATGTTTACGCGCCAGTTGGTCGAGTGTTGTCCGCAAACCATTTGGCCGAGAGGGCAAAATCAGCGGAAAACCCGACAACGCAGTAAACGCAATCGGTTCTCCATTTCCAGTAAGGCTTCCGGCCTTACCCACAAAGTAGGTATCAACGACTCCCAACGTCTCTTCGTCACGAAGGTTGGATATGCCGTACCGGTTCACGACAATCAGGTCCAGGGAACCTGCCGCCAATTGCTCATCCAGGTCACCGCTGAATCCCTCGACCACATGCAGGCGTACGCCGGGGGCATGGGTTTGCAGTTCGGTGAAAAGCATGGGCAGCAACTTGCGCGACATCGATGGCAGGACGCCGATGTGCACAGTTCCTGCCGGTACGCCCGAGGACTCTCTGACCAATGTTTCCAGGCGCTCAGCCTGCGCGAGCAACAAACGGATTTCAGGTAGCACAAGCCGCCCGAAGTCCGACACTATCAGGCCTCGCCCGGTGCGCACGAATAACTGATCGCCCCACTCAATCTCCAGTTGCGCCAGTTGGCGACTGACCAGCGATTGGGCGGTGCCCAGCGCGACCGCTGTTCGGGAAATAGACCCGAGCTCGTCCATCAGCAGCACGCTTTGCAGTTGTTTGAGATTCATAGTCTCGTCCTCGTCGCCCCGGTTCCAGGGGTCGAAACATAAACGACACACGCGGTCTAATCCATCACTTTTTGATGTATCTGATATCGTCTATATGACTCTTCCGGATACCACCCCCCCTCCCTAGACTCGATTCAGACCTGAAGCCAACCCTCAGAATCGAGAGCCCCCATGGCCCATAACAATAAAATCGGTTCAACAGCGCTGTCGCTGTTTGACCCTTCAAGCGTCGCCATCATTGGCGCGTCGGACGATCCCAACAAAGTGGGTGGCAGGCCCATTCACTACATGCGCAAATTCGGTTACGCCGGCCGCATTCTGCCCATCAATCCCAAGCGCGAATCAGTTCAAGGATTGCGCTGCTATGCCGATCTGGGCGCACTCGACGTTATCCCGCAGGCGGCCATTATCGCGGTCTCGGGTCTAGCAGCCGTAGAAGCCATCAAGGCCTGCGCAAAGCTCGGCGTCGCAACCGTGGTGGTCATGGCCTCAGGCTTTGCCGAGACGGGCGAGAACGGTCGCCAATTGCAACATGAACTGGTGGAATTTGCCCGCCTGCATGGCATGCGCCTGATTGGACCCAACGCTCAGGGCTTCGCCAACTTTGCCAACGGTGCGGTGTTGAATTTCAGCACCATGTTCATGGAAGTGCCTCCGGCGGACGGGCCTATCGCAATTGTTAGTCAAAGTGGCGCGGCGAGTGTCATGCCTTACGCGATGTTGCGTGAACAGGGTTACGGCGTGCGCTACCTGGCCGCCACCGGTAATGACGCGGACCTGGGCGTTTCGGAGCTGACTCGACTATTGGTGGATGACCCGCACATTCGCCTGATTCTGGTGTACGTTGAAACCATTTCCAATCCGCTGCTGCTCGCCGAGGCCGCACACATAGCTCGTCAAAACGGCACTCACATTGTGCTGCTCAAAGGCGGCGTGAGTAACAAAGGCGCTGCCGCTGCTGCCTCCCATACCGGAGCCATGGTGGGTCAGGACGGCGCCCTCGATGCCTTCCTCGAGAAGCACGGCATCTGGCGTGCCCACGATATTCACGAACTGGTAAATGCAGCACCTCTGTATCTGAGCGGCTTTGCTCCCAGTACCGGACGCACGGTGGTGATGAGTCACAGCGGCGCCGTCGGCGTGCTGTGCGCCGATGCAGCTGAACGTGTCGGACTGCCACTGACCGAATTGGCCCTGCCTACCACTGAGCGCTTGAAAGGCTTGATTCCTGACTTTGCCAGCGCGGCAAACCCGCTGGATCTCACCGCAGCGCTGCTCGGCAACGGAGAAATGTTTCCTGCTGTTCTGAAAACGCTTGGCGATGATCCGCAGGCGGACATGTTTCTCATCGGGATCCCCGTGGCAGGCCCAGGCTACGATGTGCCAGGACTGGCTCAAACCACAGCCCGGTTCATGTCCCAGACTGGCAAGCCCGTGGTCATGACCGCGCCGCAAGCAGATGTTCGCGCACATTTCCGGCAAGCGGGTGTTCCGGGCTTTCGTAACGAAAGCGATGCAGTGGCGGCGCTTCGTCAGTATGCCCGGCATTGCCAATGGCAAGGTTCTCCCCTGCCCACCTCTTCGACCGCGAAACCAAACTCGTACTCCGGCCTGCTCGATGAGGCTGTCAGTCTGCAATTGCTGGCGGATGCCGGCGTGCCGGTGGTCGAGCACCTGGTGTGCCATGACCCTGAAAGCGCCGCGCGTATCGCCGCCAGTTTCGGTGGCCGTGTCGTCATCAAGGGGTGCGCAGCGCAGGTCCCTCACAAGAGCGAACATGGCCTCGTTCATCTGAACCTCGCCGATCCGCAAGCAGCGCAGGAGGCGGCGCGCCTGTGCCTGGGTGCATTGGACAAACTGGGTATCCCCCATGGACAACTGATCGTGGCCCGCTCGGTCAAGGGCTTACATGAATTCATGCTTGGCGTCGTCGTCGATCCCTTGTTCGGCCCACTGGTGCTGATCGGTGAAGGTGGAACCCTGGTCGAAATTCGCAAGGACAGCGTTTCGTTGCTCGCACCATTCACGAAGGAGCAGGCGCTGCAAGCAATCAGTCGACTGCGCATCGCCCCGGTGCTCAAGGGCGTTCGCGGTCAGCCGGCACTCGATGTTGATGCCCTGGCCCGAGCTGCGGTGGCACTGGGTAATTTCGCCCTGCAACACCAGGCCAATCTGCTGAGCGTGGACGTCAATCCGGTCATGGTGCTGGCCGAAGGCGTGGTGGCTGTCGACGCCGTTATCGAATACCGGGAGGCACCATGAACAGTAGTCATCTCGATAACCAGCGCAGCGTCCTGGTGGATATCAAGGATCAAGTTGCACTGGTCACGCTCAATCGCCCTGCCAATCTGAACGCCGTCAATCAACACCTGCGCAGAGCATTGATCGACACGTTGGAGCAGCTCAATCAGGATCCGGGCGTCAAAGCGCTGGTCCTGACCGGTGCCGGTGACCGGGCGTTTTGTGCCGGCCAGGACTTGGAAGAAGCCAGCGCCGTCGACTGGAAGCAGATTGCTCCGTGGCTGAACGCGCAACGTGCCATGTACCAGGCCGTACGCGACCTGGACAAACCCTGTGTGGTCGCCATCAATGGCGTCGCCGCCGGTGCCGGCATGCAACTGGCGCTCTGTGGCGACTGGCGGATTGCCGCACCTGATGCCCGGATCGGTCAACCGGAAGTAAAAGCCGGCCTGGCCAGCATCGTCGGCTCCTATTTGTTGTCATTGCACGTCGGCCTGACCCACAACACACAGCTGTCTTTGTCCGGTGAACTCGTCAGTGGGCAGCGTGCTTATGAGATGGGCCTGGTCACCGAGCTTGATTGCTCGGATGTGATTGCCGCTGCATTGGCACGCGCCCGTACCTTGGCACAACACCCCGAAACCGCCGTCCGTTTATCCAAACAACGCTTTCGCGCGCTGACTCAGCCCGGCTTTGACGATGCCTGCACCGCAGGCATTCGCGCCCAGCTTGAATGCTACGCCAGCGGAGAACCACAAACCTTGATGAGCGCGTTTCTAGACGCGCGTGCACGCAAAGGAATCAAGCAATGACTGCCTATCAACATCACCTGATCGACGGAATCTGGACAGCTGCGCAATCAGCCGGAAACACCACAATCCACGATTCCGCAAGCGGAGCGGAGCTGGGGCACGTCGCCCATGGTACAAGCGAGGAAATCAACCGCGCCGTTCGGGCGGCAAAAAACGCCTTTGCGTCCTGGTCGACATTGCCCGTCAGCACGCGCGCGGACTACGTGCGCGGTATCGCCAATCAATTGGAGGAGCAGGTCGAGCAGCTTGCGCAAGGAGTCGCCGCAGAGGTTGGCATGCCACTCAAGCTGTCGCAGCGGATACAGGTGCAGGCGCCGATTCTGGCCTGGCGCGCAACGGCTGACCTAGCAGTCGAGTGTCTGGCGGACACCCCGCTCGGACACTCCACCATCAACCACGTCCCGGTAGGGGTGGTCGGTGCGATCACGCCATGGAACTACCCGTTGCACCAAATTACGGCCAAGGTCGCTGCTGCCTTAGTCGCCGGTTGTACCGTGGTACTCAAGCCTTCCGAGCTGGCTCCCTGTACCGCTCGTGCATTGGGTGAAGCTGCGCTGGCCGCAGGCTTGCCCAAAGGCGTACTGAACATAGTCATGGGGGATGCCAAAACCGGCCAGGCACTGGTCGATCATCCAGATGTCGCCTTGCTGTCTTTCACCGGTTCGACCGCAGTGGGCCGACGTATTGCCGCCTCGGCAGGCCAAGCCTTGAAGCGTGTCTCCCTGGAGCTGGGGGGTAAATCAGCCTGCATCGCCTCCGCGGATGCCCCCGCTGAAAGTGTGGTGCGTCAGGTGGTCGGGTCGTGCTTTCTGAACTCGGGCCAATCGTGCAACTCGCTGACCCGTTTACTCGTGCCGATCGAGTTGTACGCCACCTATCGCGTCTTGCTCGCTGACGCCGTGACTCGCCTGACGTTAGGCGACCCACTGGATCCAGCCACGCGCATGGGCCCTTTGGTGTCAGCGGCGCATCGCGATCGCGTTCACGCGATGATCGTCGAGGGTGAGTCTCAAGGCCTGGACCTGATTGCCGGTGGCAGCCGAGCACAGGTGCCTACCGACGGTTACTTCATTGCCCCGACGATTTTCGGTCGCGTCCCGCCTCAGTCAACGCTGGCGCAACAGGAAGTGTTTGGTCCGGTGCTCAGTGTCATCACCTATGAGAGCGAACAGCAAGCCCTCGAAATTGCCAATGGCACGGCCTATGGCCTGGCCGCAGCCGTATGGGCAGGTCAGATCGATCATGCGTTGAGGCTCGCCCATCAATTGCGCGCAGGACAGGTCGACGTCAATGGCGCGCCGTATAACCCGGCGGCCCCCTTCGGTGGCTTCGGTGATTCCGGTCTGGGCCGTGAAGGCGGGAAGTACGGCATCGAGGAGTTTGTGGAGATACGGGCCATTCAAATGCCCGTCAGCAGTGGGAGGGAAAAATCATGAGTTTCAAGCAAATCGAACTCAGCCGCTTCGGTACCCGGGAGCACGTTGCCGTAGTGACACTGATGCGTCCGGACAAAATGAATGCGTTGACCAAGGTGATGGAGGCTGAACTGCGTGAAGCCTTCGCTCAACTGGATCGCGACGACAGCGTTCGGGTCATCGTGCTGACCGGCAACGGTCGGGCATTCTGCGCAGGCATGGACATTGATGAACTTGAGGTGCTGCCACCCGACGACATCAGTGAAATGGCCTGGATGCGTGCCTATGACATGAACCGGCGCGCGGACTATCAAAGCCGTTATTCGTATTTTCCTGGCGTGCGACAACCCATAATCAGTGCGATCAACGGCGCAGCCGCGGGACTTGGGTTGGTGTTGGCCCTGTACAGCGACATGCGCTTTGCCAGTGAAACGGCGGTATTTTCCACGGCTTTCGCCAAGCGCGGACTGATTGCTGAACACGGCATTGCCTGGTTGCTGCCGCGCATTGTCGGGCCAGGCCACGCCGCTGACTTGCTGATCTCTTCACGCAAGGTGACAGCGCAGGAAGCATTGAGCATGGGTCTGGTCGAGAGGCTTTTTTCCCCAGCCAACCTGTTGGAGCAAACACTGAAATACGCCGAAGAACTGGCAATCAATGTCTCGCCTCGTTCTGTGCGAGTCATCAAGCAGCAGTTAGGCGAATCGCCTTTTCAGACACTCACGGAATCCATCGCGCAGGCTAACCGGGAGATGTTCCTGAGCATCCAGAGCGACGACTTCAAAGAAGGCGTGGCGCACTTCATGGAGCGACGACCGGCGCGTTTCAGCGGCACCTGATTATCCCGGATCACTGCAGAGCTGCGACAATCATCAGCGGAGCACTGCTTCGACTGTTGCGCTGACGATTACACGGCAATTGATATCACGAGCACTCCATAACAATAACAAGGAGTCAGCGATGACTACTCTCAATACAGCGCAGCAACACACCGGCGTGCAGGTCCCTGCCCTCGCCGACTCAACGTTCAAGAAGGTCATGTGGCGATTCATGCCATTGTTGTTCCTTTGCTACGTCGTCAGTTACCTGGACCGGATCAACGTCGGCTTTGCCAAGCTGACCATGCTCAATGACCTGTCCTTCAGCAACGCGGTGTATGGCTTGGGCGCCGGTGTTTTCTTCATTGGCTATTTCTTCGCTGAAGTGCCCAGCAACATGATCCTGCACCGGGTCGGAGCACGACGCTGGATCGCTCGCATCATGATCACCTGGTCGCTGATCTCGGCAGCGACCGCACTGGTGCAGACGCCGATGCAGTTCTACATCGCGCGATTCTTCCTGGGTATTGCCGAAGCAGGCTTTTTTCCGGGCATAGTGCTCTATCTCACCCTTTGGTTTCCTGCTCATCGTCGGGGCAAGATGGTTGCGTTCCTGATGGCGGGCAATCCAGTCTCCGGCATCCTCAGCGGCCTGGTTTCGGGCTACATCCTGCATACCATGAACGCTGTGCACGGCCTGGCGGGGTGGCAATGGTTGTTCATCATTGAAGCTGCGCCGGCACTGATTCTGGGTTTCGTGGTGATGTTCTTTCTGACCGATAAAGTCGCCGACGCCAAATGGCTGAGCGACGAGGAAAGAACACTGGTAGCCGAGGAAATCAGCAACGACAACAGCACCAAGACACACAGTTCGGTCCGCCAGGGCTTGCTTGGCGGCAGAGTGTGGTTGATGTGCGGGATTCTGTTTTTACTGGTTATGGGTACCAGCACCATCGGCTTCTGGCAGCCCAGCATCATCAGCAACTCGGGTATCACTGATCCCAGGATGATCGGAATCATTTCGGCCGTGCCCTATCTGGCCGCCCTGCTGGGCATGTACCTGGCCGGCAAAAGCTCCGACCGTCACCGCGAGCGTCGTTGGCATGCGGTGATTCCACTGTTGGTGGCCGTGCCAGGTTTTCTGATCTGCGCGTTCTTCCCGTTGACCCCTTGGCTGGCCATTACGGGCCTGATCATCGCAACGGCCGGGATCATCACCTCGCTGCCCATGTTCTGGGCTTTGCCAACGTCCTTCCTCGGTGGTGCAGGAGCAGCAGCCGGCATTGCACTGATCAACTCGACAGGCAACCTGGCGAGCTTCGCCGGCCCGGCGATGCTCGGGTTCTTGAAGGACCTGACGCAATCGATGACCACAGGCCTGGTGATCGTTGCTGGCTGTGTGTTCCTGTCGGCCATGATCATCCTGGTGTTCGTGCCAGCCAAAATGGTCAACCGATGAGTCTGCAACCTCTGTAAGTAACCCGTCGCAGCTTCCGGGATTCAATCCAGCAGAAGCTGCGCTCACTTCTCATCCCGCACGGGCGTTGTTGCTCATGCGGATGTCCAGCCAGAGATGACCATGAACAGCCAACTCAACCACGATACAGTTGACGTAGTGCGGGCAAATGAACGGGAAGCCGAATACTTCGAGTACAGCAAGGCGGCGAATCCGATCAGCGCCAACCTCATTAGTCGAGTTCCATACCACAGCTTTCCGGCGACACTCTATGACACTGGCCCCTCGCGCGTTGTACCGCTGGACCTGAGTGACGCCCTGGGCTGCGAAGGTCCCGCAACGGGGCCGGGTCTGTGCGCAAACTTCATCCGTCTCAATGCGGGTGACAGCCTTACGCTTCAGCCCAATGCGACCTCACAGGTTTTTTATGTGATTGCCGGCGCAGGCAAAGTGACTCAGGGTGAACACGTCATTGAATGGTCAAAAGGCTGCTTCATTGCGCTGCCAGGCCTTCAGGACGCCTGCTTCAGTGCCACTGAGGATGCTCGCCTCTACTATGTGCATGACGAACCATTGCTGCGTTATCTGGGTGTCACCGGCAGTACCGATCGGTTTGCGCCAACCTTGTATCCTGCGCGGACCGCCACCTCGAAGCTGCGTGAAGCGGCTGATGACCCGCGCGCTCAAGATCGCAGCCGTATCAGCATCTTGTTAGGCAATCGTAATTTTCCGCAAACCAGAACCGTGACCCACGTGCTGTGGGCCATGTACGGGATTCTGCCTGCTGGTTCGATCCAGAAGCCGCATCGGCACCAGTCCATTGCGCTGGATTTCATCATCGACTGCCCAACGGGTTGCTACTCACTGGTTGGAACTGAACTGGATGCTGATGGCCAGATACGCAATCCTGTTCGGGTGGATTGGGCTCCTGGGTTGGCATTTGTAACCCCTCCGGGCTACTGGCACGCTCATTTCAACGAGTCGGATCAAGAAGCATTTTTGATCCCCATTCAGGATGCCGGGTTGCAGACGCATCTTCGCTCACTGGACATTCGTTTCAGCTGATCGACTGGAATCACTTTCGTGAATTCTTCAACTCCATACTGGAAACTTTACCCACGGTTCGCTTCGTAAGAGATTCGACGCAGCCCGTTTACAGTTGCAACCACTGAGTAGATTTGGACGATACTCGTAGCTGGTTCAACTCGACAACTGGCTTCGGCACTCTTGGGTATGGCTTACCCGCCGCAATCGGCGCTCGGCTCGGAGATTCAAGCAGGCCCGTCATATACTTGATTGGGGATGGCGGCCTGCAATTTACGTTGTCTGAACGGGCAAGTGCAGTAGAAGCACAGGTAGGGATCATTGTTCTTCTGTGGAATAAATAGGGCTATGAAGAAATAAAGCGTTATATGGAGCAGCGAGATATTACGCCTATAGGCGTAAACATATTTACTCCTGATTTCCTTGCTATTGCACGTGAATTTAGCTGCACCGCAGCATGCGCATCTGATCACGAGCATTTGCAAGAACTGCTGAGAAACGCTCCTCCTGACAGACCTTTGTTCGTGGAGATCCTACAGACTTGTCCATTCCATCCTTGACAGCTCCATCCACAGGATCTATAGGGTTATCGAGATAATGTTCGGTGCTTGACCTCAATGGCACGAGTAGAACCTCTATGCCAATAAGCCACAGCATCCCTGACGGAAAATGGCGTACTTCTCAGTCGCTCAATACTGCGTTGAGTAACGGATCATTCAAGTACGCGACATTCAATCTCGTCCGAGGATTTATAAGCGATTGCTCCGGTGAAAAAATGTGTCCCGGAGCGATCATGAAACCTTTCGGAAGCAGTCGATGGGATGACATCAACGGTTCGCTCACAATGCTCCGATGTGCTGGTGTGTAGCAGTATTTTCAGATTACCCAGTTCGTCTATGCCGTCTTTACTGCCTGCGATAAATCCGACCCTCAATGCCGCAGAAACAGATTTGGAAAGCTGCTCACGTATAGTGAGCGTTTCAACTGATCCAGTGCAGACACCTTGATTGCCGATGCAGGTTTGAAACCTGCCAAAGCATCGTCGTCCACCAAGATAAAGTTGTGCTCTTCCGCTAACGGACCCAACCGATAGGCTTTGCTCGGTGAAATATCGGAGCCCGGCGGATTGTGCGCGACAGTGGAGGCAGTCGACGGGTTAAATATCCGACATCATCAAACTTTCCCCGCCAATCGCTCCGACCACCTTCACGCCAGCCAAAAGCCCCCGGATGATCAGGACTCCTGCCCAAACCGATAAAGGAGCTATACATGCTGGAACAACAGTCTCAGGAAATTATGCACCGCGCAGTATCGCTAGCGAACGAGCAAGGCTTCGCCATCTGCATCAGCGTGGTGGACGAGGCCGGACTGCTTCGAGCCTTCCTGCGCATGGATGACGCCATCCCCGGTGCCATTGAAGTCGCGATCAAGAAAGCCCGAACTGCAGCACTGTTCCATACCGACAGCGCCGAGATCGGTGCACGGGCTCAGCCGGGAGGTGACATCTACAGCCTGGAAGGCACCAACGGCGGACTGATCAGCTTCGGTGGCGGCATTGTTCTGCGAGACCCTCAGGGCAAAGCCATAGGCGGGCTCGGCATCTCGGGCGCAACGGTCGAAGTAGATCAGGACATAGCACTGCGAGCAGGACGGCCATAAGCCTGGCCACATTGAAACTCACACAGTTACCAATTTGAGGATTGACTCATGCAGCCGTCTACAAAAAGAAAACTCGGCCGAGTGAATTTGGATGTCAGCAATTTTGCCTTTGGCACCTCCCCCGTCGGCAACCTGTTTCGTCCCACCGACGAAGCCACGTCCGATGCCATGTTCCAACGCGCCTGGGACGGTGGCGTCCGCCTCTTCGACACAGCCCCGATGTATGGCCACGGTTTGGCCGAACTGCGTACGGGCCACTCGCTGCGCTGGAAGAATCGCGATGAGTTCGTGATCTCCTCCAAGGTCGGACGCATTCTCAAGGCCAAGCCGCGTTCGCAAATCGACTTCAGTCCCTGGAGCAACGCCGCCCCAAACGAAATGACCTTCGACTACAGCTATGACGGCACCATGCGCTCGTTCGAAGACTCTCTCCAACGATTGGCGCTGGAGCGAATCGACATTTGCTTCATCCACGACATCGACGTCTTTACGCGTGGATCGGAACAACCCGAGGTATTCAAGCAAGCGATGGACGGCGCCTGGCGCGCCCTTTCACAGCTGCGCGACGAAGGGGTGGTAAAAGCCATTGGTGTGGGGGTCAACGAATGGCAAGTCTGCCATGAAGCCCTGAAACAACGGGATTTCGACTGCTTTCTTCTGGCGGGTCGCTACACGCTGCTGGAGCAGGACTCACTCGATGAGTTCTTGCCGCTGTGCGAGGAACGGGGTGCCGCCGTTCTGATCGGAGGCGGGTTCAATTCAGGGATATTGGCCACTGGCGCCATCGAAGGCGCTCGATACAACTATGCCCCTGCTCCGGCCCATATCCTGGAGCGGGTTCGTGCAATTGAAGGGGTATGCAAAGAGTTCCGCGTGCCGCTACCGGCCGCAGCCATGCAATTTGTGGTGGCTCACCCGGCTATTCCTTCATTTGTCGCAGGTACCCGAACGCCGGAACAACTGGATAAGAACCTTGAGTGGTTCAGCCATCCCATTCCCATCGAGTTCTGGCAAGCGCTCAAGCATAAAGGGTTGCTGAGAGAAGACGCTCCGACCCCGCTCTGATACCCATGAAAAAAGCCACGACGTACTGTCGTGGCTTTCATGTAGCGGGCGGATAAATCAGGCTAGAACGTTAGAAACTGCTCTGGACTTTCACCCCCACTACCCAGGCATCGTCCACCTCGCTGACGCCTCCCGGATTGCGTACATACTGCACATTGGGACGGACGATCAACCACTTCGTCGCATGGACGCCATAGAACAACTCGGCGTCATATTCGTTGCCTTGCACCGGTTGATAGGCGGGGTTGTCATAGTCCGTCTGGTTGTTGGCCTGATTGATCGCTTTTTGATTGTTGCGATAACGCGAGTTGGTGCTGATCCGCGCCACACCCAATCCCAGGTCGTCCTGGGGACGGGCATCGAACAGACCTTTATAGGTCAACCCTGCCTGGATAAAGTGCCCGACCTGACTGGTTTCCCGATCCTGCACCGTGACGTTGGCGAACAGCGACAAACCACGGCTGGGGTCCCCGTTGTGAGAGGTGACCTGCTGCTGCGCGACCAGCCAGTAACCGTATTTGCTGTCGCGTGAAACCAGGTTGCTGGAAACATCACCGGGCACTTCACGACTTTTAACGTCGGTAGCATCGGCCGTGCTGTAATAGCCGCCGACCCGATACTCGCCAGGCAATGCGTTCACAGTCGGAGTCCAGAGCAACTCGATCGGCAAGATCAAACCTTCATCGCCACTCATGTTCAGTTTGAAGCCGTTGTTGTCCTCCAGCAGCGACGGGTTGTGCTCGTAAGCGCCCACTTGCACGAACACTTGCGGTGCCAGCTCATACTTGACTCGCCCGGCCCACTGCGTTATCGGCCAGTTGTACCAGATTCCGCTACCCGCCCAGTTGCCCATTTGTGAGCCGCACAACGCCAGGTTCTGGAAGTCGCAGGGGAAGCTATTGAAATCCTCGCCTTCACCGAAGCGCCCGAATTTGACGTTGAGTTTTTGGTCGAGGTACGACTGGCTGATCCACATCTGCGTCAGCCGCCATGTCTGCCCTCTTCCCCAGACTTCCTGGGACGACGAATACATCGGCGCACGCGGGTCGCTAATGCGGTCATTGGTAATGTTGCGACCTTCGCGTTCAGTGATAGCCAACTTGAAAGTTGCATCGTGCCAACCGAAAATCTTTTCCAGGTCCAGTTTCGCCCCCAAGGTGAACTGTCCGCTCCAGCGGGCCGTTCGATCCTGGTCATAACCGCCGCGGGCGTTGTAACCCAGCTCCCCGACATAATCGAGGGTGTAGTCATAACCCTTCTCGAGAAGTTCGCTGCGAGTCCCTCCCCAATCTCCGGTCATGCCCACGGCATCAGGGTCGAAAGGCCCGGCCGCCATGGCCTGGCTGGATATCGAGAATGCTGAGCCGGTAGTGATAAAACCCGTAATCAGGGCGCAGGAAAGCCTCCCGCGCAAATGAGCGTTATACATTTTGTGGCGACCTCTGTTGTTATTAATATGAGTCTTGAGCGCACAAGCCTTCGATCGCGGCATGTTTGAAACATACCGCGTCGATTTACTGACAGCGTTTACAACATTGTTTAACTAACTTTCCTTCATCGCTTACAACGAAGATTGAAGTTCCGGTAATGCCTCAAACAAATCCGCCACCAGGCCGTAATCGGCCACCTGGAAGATCGGCGCTTCTTCGTCCTTGTTGATCGCAACGATCACTTTGGAGTCTTTCATGCCAGCCAGGTGCTGAATCGCGCCGGAGATACCGACGGCGATGTACAGCTGTGGAGCAACGATCTTGCCGGTCTGACCGACCTGCATATCGTTGGGTACAAAACCTGCGTCGACCGCGGCGCGGGAAGCACCGACGGCAGCGCCCAGCTTGTCAGCCAAGGCGTACAGGTGTTTGAAGTTGTCGCCGTTCTGCATGCCGCGGCCGCCGGAAACGACGATCTTGGCAGCGGTCAGTTCCGGACGATCGGACTTGGCCAGTTCTTCGCCGACGAAGCTGGAAATACCCGCATCGTGAGCAGCCGCAACGGCTGCAACAGCCGCCGAACCACCTTCAGCCGCCACCGGGTCGAAACCGGTGGCGCGCACGGTGATGACTTTGACCGCCGCGTTCGATTGAACGGTTGCGATGGCGTTACCGGCGTAGATCGGACGCTTGAAGGTGTCAGCGCTTTCGACCGAGATAATCTCGGAGATCTGATCAACGTCCAGCTGAGCGGCAACGCGCGGCAGGAAGTTTTTGCCGTTGGAAGTCGCAGCAGCCAGGATGTGGCTGTAGCCCTTGCCCAGCTCGGCCACCAGCGGCGCGACGTTTTCCGGCAGTTGATGAGCATAGGCGGCGTTGTCGGCCACCAGCACTTTCGCCACGCCAGCGATTTTCGCAGCGGCTTCAGCCACGGCGCCAGCGCCCTGGCCTGCAACCAGCACGTGGATGTCGCCGCCGATTTTGGCGGCAGCCGCCACGGTATTCAGCGTGGCCGGAGCCACTACCTTGCTGTCGTGTTCAGCGATTACCAAGATAGTCATGATTAGATTACCTTCGCTTCGTTTTTCAGTTTCTCGACCAGTTCAGCCACCGACTTGACCTTGATACCCGCGCTGCGTGCAGCCGGCGCTTCGACTTTCACGGTCTTGTTGGTGGAGGCGGTGGAAACGCCCAAAGCATCCGGAGTCAGCACTTCGAGAGGCTTCTTCTTGGCTTTCATGATGTTTGGCAGGGACGCGTAGCGCGGCTCGTTCAAACGCAGGTCGGTGGTGACGATGGCCGGCAGCTTCAGGGAAACTGTCTGCGCGCCGCCGTCGACTTCGCGGGTTACAGCAACGCTGTCGCCGCTGATTTCGACTTTCGAAGCGAACGTGCCCTGACCGTAGCCGCTCAATGCAGCAAGCATCTGGCCAGTCTGGTTGTTGTCGCTGTCGATCGCTTGTTTGCCAAGGATCACCAGCTGAGGCTGTTCCTTGTCGACAACAGCCTTGAGCAGCTTGGCAACGGCCAGCGAAGTCAGGTCTTCAGCGGATTCGACGAGAATGGCGCGGTCGGCACCCAGAGCCAGCGCGGTGCGCAGTTGCTCTTGAGCGGTGGACGGGCCGATGGAGACGACGACGATTTCAGTCGCAACACCTTTCTCTTTCAGGCGTACGGCTTCTTCCACGGCGATCTCGCAGAACGGGTTCATCGACATCTTGACGTTGGCAAGATCGACGCCGGAATTGTCCGCCTTGACGCGAACCTTGACGTTGTAGTCGACCACCCTTTTGATTGACACGAGGAGTTTCATTGTTGTTTCCACCGTTTTTTAAATGATCAGTTTCAAGGCCGGATACAGTCGCAGATAATCAGCGACGCCCAGCCGTACCGGGTCGCGTTGCCCTCGCTTCACTGGCCCGGCTTCAACAGGACCTTGATCGACTTCACCGAGTCGGCCAAGGCAAAAGCTTCTTCCCAGTTTTCCAGCGCAAAGTCATGGGTGACGATGCCCTTTGACGTCAACAGGCCACGCGCAAACAGGTCGATGGCCACCGGGTAGCAATACGGCCCAAGGTGCGCGCCCCGCACATCCAGTTCCTTGCGGTCGCCGATGATCGACCAGTCCGCGGTAATTTCGGTACCGAACACGCTGAACTCGACAAAACGCCCGAGCTTGCGGATCAGGTCCAGCCCCTGGGTCACACCGACCGGTACACCCGTGGTTTCAATGTAAACGTCACAGCCATAGTTGTCGGTGAGGCCATGGATGATGGCCTTCGCGTCTTCACGCGACGGGTTGATCACCACGTCGGCTCCTAATTGCCTGGCCAGTTCCAGGCGCTCGTCGACCATGTCGATCACTACCAGCTTTTTCGGGGTCTTGAGCCTGGCCACTTGCACCATGCACAGACCCAAGGTACCGGCTCCGGCGATCACCAGCACGTCGTCGAGCTGGATCTCGCCGCGGTTGACCGCGTGGATGGCGCAGGACATCGGTTCGATCAGCGCGGAGTCTTCCAGGGATACCGAGTCGGGGATCTTGTGCACGATGGCGGTCTTCGGCATGCGCATGTACTGAGCCATGCCGCCTTCGGCCACTTCGCGCTGAAAGCCGAAGATGTTGTGCACTTCACACATCCAGTATTTGCCAGACTTGCAGAAGCGGCACTTGTTGCACGGCACGATTTGTTCGGCGATGACCTTGTCACCCACCACCACATCGAAATGTTCCTCGGCGCCCTCGCCGGTTTCGACCACATAACCGAAGAACTCGTGACCTGGAACCACCGGTGCCTTGACCCACGGGTTGTCGCCACCCCAGAACAATGCCGCGCCCGAATGACACTTGCAGTCACTGGCACAGATACCGCAGGCGGCGATGCGGATCACAAGTTCGTAGGGTTTGGCTTTCGGTTTGCCGATACGCTCCAAACGGTAGTCATTCGGGCCGTGGCAAACAATGGCTTGCATGTCGTGTCCAGTGTTTTTGTCCATGGTGATTCAACCTTTCAAGTCATGTCGAGATCCGCCACGGCCCTCACGAGCCGCAGTGGAAGCTGGTTTTCCTGATGCAGGGCGATACGCCCAACGGGATGTCTTACTTGACGACCGGAAGCTTCGAACGATCGATGGTGAACGCCACTGCGATGATAAGGATCACGCCGAAAACGATCTGTTGGGCAAACACGCTGACACCCACGAACGTCATGCCAATCCGCACGACGGAAACCAGCAGTGCGCCGATCAGCGTTCGCCAGACTCCCCCCACACCACCGGTCAATGCCGTGCCCCCCACCAGTACCGCCGCGATTGCTGGTAACAGGAATTCATTGGCCAAAGTGGGCGAACCGCTGGACAGCCGTCCGGCCATGATGATTCCGGACAAGGCTGCCAAACCGGCCGAGATGGCGAAAGTCATGATCTTGATGCGATTGACGTTGATACCTGAGGCCCAGGCAGTTGGCTCACCCGCCCCAATGGCATTGCCAAATCGACCGAAAGGCGTCTTGCGGTGCAGGAAAATGCACAACATGAACACAACAAAGGCCACGCAGACTTCATTGGGAATTCCGCCAGTATGGCCAGTGACCCAGCCAAGCCAGGCATCGCGCTCTGCGGCATCGATATTGATCGACCGGTTGTTCGACGCGAGCATGGTGACGCTGGTAACGACGCCGCCGACCG
The DNA here is from genome assembly GCF_030815935.1 of Pseudomonas sp. W2I6. Classification (NCBI taxonomy): domain Bacteria; kingdom Pseudomonadati; phylum Pseudomonadota; class Gammaproteobacteria; order Pseudomonadales; family Pseudomonadaceae; genus Pseudomonas; species Pseudomonas sp. W2I6. The sequence continues at coordinate 2,606,444 of NZ_JAUSXJ010000001.1, forward strand.
CCAGGGTGACGATGAACGAGGGAAGCCGCAGCCACGTATGCAACAACCCACTGAGTGCTCCGGTCGCGATACCCAGGCCTAGGCCAATCGGAAAAGCCCAGAATCCGTATGCCGGCAACAACAGCGCGACAATCACGCTGGCCATCGATGCCACGGCCTGGGAAGACAGGTCGATTCCGCCGATCAGCAATACAAAAGTAATGCCGGTCGCCATCACAAACAGTGTCGAGGTGTCGGCGAGCAGGCCAAGAATTGCACCGGGATGAATGAATCCGGGGTCATATCCACCGATCAGTGCAACCAGGACAATCAAGGCCAGCAAAGGCGCCTGACTGCGAAATCCGCTTAGGGAAATGGGCATATTTGCGCTCTCTCAAACCATGTACTTGATCAGGTCTACTTGCTGCGGCTTGGCGCCGGGCAGGCAGTCGAAGGACTGAGCAACTTCACCATCTCGCATGACCAGAATCCGGTGACTGAGCCCAATCATTTCCTCCAGGGTATCGGCGGTCAGAATCACCGAGACACCCTGGCGGGTGATCTCGCGGATCAACTGATAAACGTCTTCCTTGGCGCCCACATCCAACCCGCGAGTCGGGTGATCGAGAATCAGAATCGTCGAACCCGCATTACGCCACTTGGCCAACACCACTTTTTGCTGGTTGCCGCCACTGAGGTTGAGCAGCAATGCATCCGGCCCTGGGGTTTTAATGCTCAGGCGCTTGATCCAGTCTTCGGCTATCGATCGCTCTTTGCGCTCATCAAGCAGTCCGAGCGAGGTCACTTGACCGATGCGCGCCAGGGTCATGTTCTGCGCCACGCTAAGCATCGAAACGATGCCTTCAACCTTGCGTTCACGAGGGATGTAGCCAATCCCGGCACGAATTGCCGCCCCCGGACCTCCAGTGCCCAAGCGCCGGCCGTGCACCTGGATTTCACCGTGGCTTTTAGGTATCAAACCGGCCAACACCCGACACAACTCCTCACGGCCCGAGCCAATGACCCCGGCAATACCCAGTACTTCTCCACGATGCAAATCGAAATCCAGGCTGTAGAAACTGCCATCGAGCGCCAACTCGCGGGCCGACATCACCACCTCGGCCAAGCACGGCTGCTGGAGTGACTCACGATAAAACTCAGCATGCAGCGAACGGCCGACCATCAAAGTGTGCAAACGGTCTTTTGACGCCTCGGCAGCGTCCATTTGCGCCACCACTTCACCATCTTTCATGACATAGACCCGGTCGCTGAGGTCGAGCAATTCGTCCAGCCGATGGGAGACAAAGATGAACGAAGCACGGGTCTTGAGTTGCCTTACCAGGCGGAACAAGGTATCGATTTCCTTTTGTTCGAGTGCCGAGGTCGGCTCATCCAACAGAATGACCAAATGACCGTCTGTACGCTCTTCCAGCGCCAGGGCTTTGGCCAGTTCAATCATCTGGCGCTGACCGAAACTCAACTCACTGCACAACACACCCGGGTCGATATCCAGATTGACTTTGGCCAGTTGCAGGCGAGCTGCCTTGTGCAGTTTTTTCCAGTTCAGGCAACCGAAGCGCGAGAACTCATCCTCGCGCCCCATGAACAGGTTTTCAGCGACCGACAGGTTGAGCAGGATCGATTGCTCCTGGTACACCATGGCGATGCCTTTGGCGGTTGCTCCACGCGGACCATCGAGCAGGATTGGCGAACCGTCGAGCTCCAAATGGCCATCATCGGGTTGGTAGACACCGGTGAGGATCTTCATCAGCGTCGATTTGCCCGCACCGTTTTCGCCGATCAGCCCGACGACTTCGTGCTTGCGCACTTCGAGCGAAATGTTCTTCAGCACCGTGACGCCATTGAACCGTTTACTGACATTATTGAGCGTGAGCATGGAACCTCCTCACTTGACGACTCGTGCTTTCGCACGATCGAGAGCGATGGCTACAGCGGCAATGATCAGCACGCCCTGCACACCTTGCTGGACGTAAGGTGCGACACCCATCAGCACCATGCCGTTGCTAACTACCACCACGATCAGTACCCCCAGCAATGTGCCCAACGGACTGCCATTACCACCGGCCAATGAGGCGCCGCCGACGACGATCGCCGTGATCGCGGTGAACAGTTGGCCCTGCGCAATCAACGCATGCCCTTGCCCGAACTGCGCTACGGCGAGGATCGCCGCCAGCCCATAAAAGGCCCCGGCCAAGGCGAAAATGGTGATTCGTGTACGGTTGACATTGATACCGTTGAGCCGCGCCAGATCCTCCCCGCCGCCGATCGCCAGCGCGTGACGCCCCAATACGGTGTGCCGGGAAATGAAGTGAGCGACGCCAAGTGCCAGCACCACGATCCAGACCGATACCGGCAACCCCATCAAGCGCTGCAGGGCAATCGCACGGATATTCATATCGAGTACCCGCACGGTGTTGCCTTCCAGTAACGCGGTGGCCAGGCCGATACCGACAAAGCCGACGCCCAGCGTGGCCATGAACGAAGGGATTCGCAGTTTGACTTGTAACAGACCGTTGATAAGACCGGTCAATGCACCGACCAGGATCGCCAGCGGCAGAGCCCAAAAACCAATGGCATGGGCATTAACGGTGTTGCCAATCAGCAAGGCGAGACAGACCGCCGAGACCGCAACCACCCCTTCAACGGAAAGATCGATACTTCCCATCTGAATAACGAACAACCCGCCCAATGCCATCAGCAGTGGAATTGACGATGTGGTGGCGATTCGAGCCAGGTTCATCGGATCAAAAAAAACGGGATTGACCGAACCGATAAACAAGCCGATGAGCAGCAGGACAATAAGTGATGAAAACCGTCGCAGGCGGACCATGACGATAACTCCGGAAACAGGCATTGAATAAGCATTCATGCACCACTGCACCATCGGGTCGAGGGGGCAGCAGGAACAAGAAAGACCGCGACTGAATGGTTACGAGTTGTAGCGAATAGGCCCGGCAATTCGACCCCAGAAATCGCTGACATCCAGCGCCGGTGTCGCCTTGAAGTTCGCCGCGTAAAAAGCTTCGACGTTCTTCTTCGTGATCAGTTGCGGACGAACATAGAATTCGCGATGCTCGTGAGGCTCTTTAGCCGGATCCAACTGGCCGGTCTTGGCCGCATGCGCCAGTGCCAACCCCATGCTGCCGAGCCAGTACGGATCCAGGTTGGAGGTTGCGACGTATTCACCGGTACGAATGGCGTCGACTGCCTGTTCGATAGCATCGATACCCACCACTGGAATCGCACCTGCCAACCCTTCGCCCCGCAACGCTTCCAGTGCGCCCATGCCCATGTCGTCATTGGCGCACCAGATGCCCTTGATCTCGCTGCCAAAACGCGTCAGCCAAGACTGTACGATCGGAAACGCTTTGTTTGCGCTCCAGTCGGCCGCCTGGAAATCCAGAAGTTTGATGTCAGGGTATTTTTTCAATGCAGCGTCGAGACCGCTGCGGCGCCCGATCGATGCAACGTTACTGAAGATACCGCCCAAGCCGACGATGCCGCCTTTGCCACCCATCGCTTCGAACAGTTCAGTCGCCACCGCCTCCCCCACGGCCTGGCCATCCTCGGCCATGTGTGCAACCCAATACGGGCTGTAGTCCCAGGGATGCATGTCATCCGGTTTGTTCCAGATGGTCGTGACGTAGACGCCAGCCTTGACGCATTGCTCGATGATCACGCGGGCGTCGGCGGAGTCGTTCGGTTCGACGTTGAGAATCAGGTTGCCGTCAGTCTTGGCGATCAACGCGCGAATGTCGGCAATGCCCTTCTGGCTGTTGCCTTCGGTCACCAGTGGGGAATACGGCAGCTTCTGGCTGGCGGCATAGGCTTCACCACCCCGATTGAAAATGGCGTGGTAGGGATTGGTCAGCGAACGGAAGGAATTGGAAAAAGTCAGCGTTGTCTGTGCCCATAGCATTGTGGGAAACAAGCCCGCCACTGCACCGGCACCGGCCAGGCTGGCGGCACCAATCAGCAACTTGCGACGGCTCAATTCAAGGAGACGGACTGGATCATTTTCATTGTTGTTATTCATGTGACCTCCGGGTGCGCTTCACCGGGTGATTAGCGCTTTATTGTATTTTTAGTAACCAACTAGTTATTTATAAATCTATTGCAGCGAGGATGCAATCCTCAGGAATTGGACAGGGTCAAAAAATCTACGGATGGTCGATTGCGAGTAAGTTCCCGCGCATCAAAAACAGCGATCGATGCAGGGGAACCCGCGCCTTATACGGTTTGATCGTGGGATTGACGACCGATCCTGGTCTGCACCTCGGACGGTGTCAGCGTGCGGCCCAGCAGCAGATCGGCACCTTTCTCGGCAATCATGATCGACGGTGCATTGGTGTTGGCGCTGATCAGTCGTGGCATCACTGAAGAGTCGATCACACGCAGGCGCTGCACACCGCGCACCCGCAACTGCGGGTCGACCACAGCCATCTCGTCGACACCCATCTTGCAGGTGCCGACGGGGTGATAACCGGTTCTGCCACAGCGCCGTGCATAGTCTTCGTAGTCCGCCTGGGTGCGCACGCTAGTGCCTGGAAAATGCTCGGACTTGAGGTACCGGCTCAAGGAATGCTGGGACATGATTTCACGGCTCAGCTTGATACCTTCAACCGACACATGCAGGTCATAGGGGTCACTGACGTAGTTGGGATCGATCAATGGCGGTTGCAGCGGATCCGCGCTGCGCAACCGGACACTGCCGCGACTGCGAGGGCGCAGGAAATAAGAGTTGAGCGTGCAGCCAGAACCCGAAGGAACGGGTGGAATACCGGCCTCAACGCCGGCCCCCGGCAAAAAATGAAACTGCAGATCAGGCGTAGTGGAGCGCGAGTCGCCGTACCAGAAAGCGCCCGCCTCAGCGATGTTCGAAGTCACGGGGCCTTTGTTGAACAGCTTATATTCCAGCCCGGCCATCAGCATCATGTGCGGTTTGGCGTACTTGTCCAGGCTTTGCGAGCCCTTGAGTTCATACACGATATCGATGTCGAAATGGTCTTGCAGGTTCTGCCCAACACCCGGTAAATCCTGCTGGACGGCAATACCCAGACTGGCCAGTTCCTGAGCCGGACCGACACCTGACAGCATCAGAATTTTCGGTGAGCCGATAGCGCCTGCAGCGACCACTACTTCGCGCTCGGCCGCGGCGAACTTTGCCTCCCGTGAACCGCTGCCCTGAACATACTCCACACCCGTGGCCTGACCGTTTTCGATGCGAATCCGCGTGACCAGGCATTCGGTCTGGATGGTCAGATTAGGTCGATTGCGAATCTTGCTCAGATAGCCTTGTGCCGCGCTGCAGCGGCGTCCACCACGTTGTGTCACTTGATAGGCGCCGCATCCTTCTTGTTTGGCACCATTGAAGTCGGCGTTATGCGGAATACCAGCCTCCTGGGCAGAACGGATAAACGCCTTCGTCACCTCGTTGACCGTGATCAGATCGGAAACGCCCAAGGGCCCGTCGGTGCCGTGGTACTCGTTGGAAAACCGTTCGTTGTCCTCAGCCTTGCGGAAGTAAGGCAACACATCGCGGTAAGACCAGCCACGACAGCCCTCCTCCTGCTCCCAATCGTCATAGTCCTTGGCGTTGCCTCGGGTATAGACCATCGCGTTGATCGAGCCACCTCCGCCCAGGACCCGCCCCTGGGGAAAGAGAATCGAGCGATTCTGGATATCGCCCTGTGCCACCGTGTCATAGCCCCAGGTCAGGGGGCCACCCGTCATCTTGAAAAAGCCGACCGGCATATGAATGTAAGGGTTGGTGTCGGCAGGCCCGGCTTCTAGCAGCAGTACTCGAACATCAGCCGGCTCGCTCAGCCGCGCGGCCAGTACGCAGCCGGCCGAACCACCGCCGATAATGACGAAATCGTACATTTTGTTGTCTCCAGTCTTATTTTTGTACTGATGCAGTTCAGGCTTCAATCCAGCGGGGGCGCTCTCCCAGCTGTACGTGGACAGACTTGAGTTCAGTATATTCCTCAACCCCATAGCGGCCGGTTTCCCGTCCGATGCCCGATTGCTTGAAGCCGCCAGAAGGCAATTCCGGACCACCGGCAATGGTGGTATTGACCCACACCCGACCCGCCTTGATTTGCCGCGTCGCTTGCAATGAGGTTTCCAGATCGCGACTCCAGATACTCGCGGCCAGACCGAACGGTGTGTCGTTGGCCAGGCGCATGGCCTCATCGAAATCGTCAAACGCGGTAATGGTCAACACCGGACCAAAGATCTCTTCACGGGCGATGACCATTTCCGCAGTCACCTGACTGAAGACTGTCGGTTGCAGATAAAGCCCTTGCGCGGATTCGATCCGGCTACCGCCATGAACCAGTACGGCACCCTCTTTGCGGCCTTGCTCGATGTAACCGAGAATTCTTTCCAGATGACGTTGCTCGGTAATCGAACCGACCTGCGTCGACTCCTCCAGCGGATCGCCGATACGGACTTTTTCAATCAGCGCCAGTATTTTTCGGGTCAATTGTTCTTCGACTGAACGATGCACTACCAAACGGCTGCCACTGACACAGCACTGCCCGGCGTTGAAGCAAATGCCAAAGACAATGGCATCGGCCGCCGCATCCAGATCGGCGTCCGCGAAGACGATCTGCGGATTTTTGCCGCCCAACTCCAGGCCAATTTTCTTCATGTTGCCCGCAGCGGCGGCCATGGTCAGGCGACCGACTTCAGTGGAGCCGGTGAACGACACCATATCGATGTCCGCATGCCCGGAAATCGCCTGGCCTACCACCGACCCCGGCCCGGTCAGCACATTCACCACGCCATCGGGCAAGCCTGCCTGCTTCAATAGCCCGGCCAGCATCAACGTGGTGCCGGACGTCAGCTCGCTAGGTTTTACAACCACGGTGCAACCCGAGGCAAGAATAAAGGGCAACCGTTCTGCGAGGATGAAGAAGGGAAAGTTCCACGGTGTAATCAAACCCACCACACCGACGGGCTCGCGCGTCACCAACCCAAGCATGTTGTCGCCCAGGTTGTTGAATGAGTCGCCGTGCAGCGCCCTGGCTTGCCCTGCGGCATATTCCCAGATACCCGCGGCAGCGAGCACTTCACCACGGGACTGATTGATCGGTTTTCCGGTTTCGAGGGTTTCACACAGCGCCAGCTCTTCGCTGTTCTGACGAATCAATGCGGCCGTTTGCAGCAGCACTGCGGCACGAAAGTCCGCCGCGGACTTGGCCCACGGTCCGTGATCGAAGGCCCGTCGAGCCGCCGCCACCGCCTGATTGACATCCACCACGCCACCCGATGGATAGACGCTGACCGGCACATTGTGCGCAGGACTGAGTCGCGTGACTTGCTTGAGCGCGGAACCCTGGGTCCATTGCCCGTCGATGAACATATCGAAGTGTCGCGGCTGCGTTGGCAGTTGATTGATCCGGGTGATGCCATTGTTGTTATTCACAAAAACGTCCTCTGTACAGCGTTTGATTCAGGCAGCCGATACTCAAAACCCAGAGAGAATCACTTGCCAGCCAAAGATATATAACTAACCAGTTGTTTACATGCAAGCCTCAGGCTAAGCTTTATTTGTCAGCCGCAAGCCCCACGGCTAAGCTCATCGACCTTACCTCTGCGGCAAACCATTTCAGCGTTATAAGGATCAGCACCTATGCTCTGGAGAGCGTTTTAAATGCCTAAGAAACTCATCGAAGAGGCGTCGGTACGTCCTACTCGCGATTCCGATGCCACGCGCCTGAGAATTCTCAACGCGGCTAAAATCGAGTTTGCGAAATTGGGCCTTGGCGGCGCTCGCATTGACAGCATCGCGCTGAGAGCCAAATCCAATAAACGGATGATTTACGAGTACTTTGGCAATAAAGAAGGCTTGTTCGAAGCGGTGCTTGAACTGGCCTATCAAGACATTCGCCAGGCCGAACGCAAACTCAAGCTTGAAGAACTGGAACCCGTCGAAGCGATCAGCAAACTGGTGAGCTTCACCTGGAAGTACTACCTGAAAAACCCGCATTTCCTGACCCTGGTCAACAGCGAAAACCTGCACAAGGCCGCGCACTTGAAGCGCTCTCGGGAAAAGATGCATGACATGCATGCACCGATGGTTTCGATGGTCGCCGAGATCCTTGATCGCGGTGTCGCACAAGGCGTGTTTCGCGAAGGTATTGACCCGATCCAGTTGAACATCACGATTGCAGCGATCAATTACTACTACCTCAACAACCGCTTCACCGGCGAGATCATCTACGGCTTCGACCTGATGTCCCCCGAGGCGCTGCAAACCCGTATCGACTTCAATATCCAGACGATCCTCGGCATGCTGCGCCCCGATTGACACTGCCGTACCCGGCAGCCCCTTTTCGCTCAAGCGCAAGCCGAAAGGGGCCGACCTCACGCCAGACCCGCCACTTTCACATCACCCACAATGGGCACGAATGCCATGCGATCCAGTACGTCACGCTGGATATCGATACCTTGCGCAACCTCGATCAGTTCGATGCCTTCGGGCGACAGCCTGAACACCGCACGCTCCGTCACATAGAGCACTTCCTGCCCGGCAAGTACTGCTTGTGGACCGCTGAAGGTGATGTGACGGACTTTCTCCACCAGTTTGGGAACCTCGCCGAGGCGATTCAGTTGCAACTCGGTGCCGACCTTCGCCACTTCCAGCCCCTTGGCCTCAAACGCCCCGCAAAACACCACTTTGCGCGCGCCCTGTGTGATATCGATAAACCCGCCGGGCCCCACCAGCGTGCCGCCCAGATTCGAAACATTGACGTTGCCCTGGCTGTCCATCTCGCCCATACCCAGAAACGCCAGGTCGACCCCGCCACCGCTGTAGAAGTCGAACTGGTCAAGAGAGGTGACAATCGCTTGCGGAAAACGCGCCGCGCCAAACATCGCACCGCCCATCATCCGGCCGTTGTGAATGCCCTGCTCGATGCTGCCCCAATAACTGTCTTGCAAACCGCGCTCAGCGAGCAATGAAGGGATGCCACCAGGAATGCCAAAACCGAAATTCAAGGACATGCCGGGCATGAATTCATCAGCGGCGCGTTGCGCGATGATTCGACGAATATCGTCGGGAATGGCTTTCTCGGTCTCGGCCGATTGCGCAAGGCATTCGCCGCTGATGGCCGGATCGTAAGCAGCCGCCACACACTGGCGCTGCTCGGGTACAACCACCACTTCATCGATCAGCACACCGGGAATTCTCACCAGTCGCGCCGGAACAAAAGCACTGTCGCTCAGTTCACGCACCTGCACATACACCCTGCCGCCGCTGTTATGGGCTGCAAGCGCCAATGCATAGGCATCCAGGTCCGCCGCTTCGTGGCACAAGGAGATGTTGCCGCTCGGGTCAGCCAGGCTACCGCGAACAATCGCCACGTCGACCTTGAACGGTTTGTAGCGCAGGTATGTTTTGCCATCAATCTCCAGGCGCTCGACGATGCTTTCGGTTGCCCGTGCGTTGCATTTTCCGCCAGCAACCAGTGGGTCGGCGAACGTCCCGAGGCCGATGTGGGTAATCAAGCCCGGACGCGCCGCCCCGATTTCACGCATCAGACTCATGATCACCCCAGCGGGCAGGCTGTAAGCCTCGATTGCGTTATTGCGCGCCAGCGCCTGCATCTTTGCCGACCAACTCCAGTGCCCGCCGATGACCCTGGTCACCAACCCTTCATGAGCGAGCCGCTCCAGACCGCTGCCCTGCCCGTCACCAATGCCCAAGGCATGCACCACGGTCAGCCCGCAGGGATGGCCTGTACGCAGAAACGAATCCTCGATGGCTGCGAGCAGCGCATCAGGTTCCAGCAGAGTCCCTGAACCACAGACCGCGATCGTGGCCCCGTCGGGAATCCGGCTGGCCACTTCTGACGCTGATGAACAGCTTCTTTTCATTGTTTTTTCCTCATCAATACGCTTGCTGCAATCGGACCCGATTTTTTCAGAGAGCGCTTGACGCCTTCCCAAAGGACGCATTAAATAAATAACCGGTTGGTTACTTAAATCCACTTTAATCCAGCTGAAAAAAGAACACAACCCAAGCGATGAAGGTCTTTCCCATCGCGCAACAGAAAGGAAAAAAACAATGCAGCTTTCTGAAACGCACGTGCAGATCCGTGACGTCGCCCGCCGTTTTGCCGACCAGGAGATCCGTCCGCTGGCCGAAAAACTCGATCACGACGAAAGTTTTCCCGCTGCGCTGTACCGCCAAATGGGTGAACTGGGCCTGTTCGGCATCACCGTGCCCGAGGCGTTCGGCGGCACTGGCCTCGACACCACCGCCTATGCGCTAGTGATGGAAGAGTTGTCGCGCGGCTATGCCTCGGTCGCCGACCAGTGCGGCCTGCTGGAACTCATTGGCACTTTGCTGTCGGTTCACGGCAGCACCGCGCAACGAGAGCGTTTTCTGCCGTCGCTGCTGAGCGCACAGAAACATCCGGCGTACTGCATCACCGAAGCGGAAGCTGGTTCAGATGTGTCGGGTATCCGCACCACGGCGGTTCGCACGGAGAACGGTTGGTTGCTCAACGGTTCGAAGTTGTGGATTCACAACGCGCCGGTGGCGGATCTGGCATTCGTCCTGGCGCGCACCGACCCGGAAGCGGGCAAGCGTGGCATGAGCATTTTCATCGTGGATTGTCATCTGCCGGGCGTCTCCAAAGGCCCCAAAGAACACAAGATGGGGCAACGCGCGTCGCAGGTCGGCGGCTTGAACTTCGATAACGTCGAACTGCCGTCCGATGCCCTGCTCGGCGTGGAAGGCCGTGGTTTCCACATCATGATGAGCGCTCTGGACAAAGGCCGGGTCGGTATCGCCTCGCTCGCTGTCGGTATTGCTCAGGCAGGTCTCGAAGCGGCGCTGGAGTACGTGCCGCAGCGCAAACAGTTCGGCCAGCCCATCGCACAAAACCAGGGTTTGCAGTGGATTCTGGCAGACATGGCCAAGGACATTCGCGCAGCACGCCTGCTGGTACTCGATGCGGCGGATCGGCTAGATCGCGCCGACAACGCGACGATTGCCTGTTCAATGGCCAAGTGCTTCGCCGCTGATATCGCCGTCGCGCACACCGCGAATGCCGTGCAGCTATTCGGCGGCAGCGGGTTTATTCGTGGTTTTGAAGTCGAGCGCCTGTACCGTGACGCCAAGATCACCCAGATCTATGAAGGCACCAACCAGATCCAGCGCACGATCATCGCTCGTGAACTATTCAACCACGGAGCACGCACATGATGCCGCGTCCTACCGCGCTGGTCACCGGCGCACGCGGCGGCATCGGCCGCGCCATTGCAGTGGGCCTGGCGCAAGCCGGTTTTGATCTGGCCGTGGTGGATTTGCAAGTCGATGAAGCCTTGCAGGAAACCGTACGACTGGCGGCCGACCGGGGTGCCAACGCTGTTGCACTGGCCGGCGACATCTCGGCCATCGAGCAACATGAAACGCTGCTCGATGCGGCACAGGCAGCGATCGGTTCGCTGTCCTGCCTGGTCAACAATGCCGGAGTGTCGGTGCTGTCACGCGGTGACTTGCTGGAGATCAGCCCGCAGAGTTTCGATCGCTGCCATCAGGTCAACACCCGAGGGACATTCTTTCTGACCCAGACGTTCGCCCGCCGCTTGCGGCTGCAAGCACCAAGTGAACAGCACCGCTGCATCATCACCATCACCTCCTCCAACGTGCACGCGGTTTCGATCTTGCGCGGCGAATACGGCATTTCCAAGGCTGGCTTGTCCATGGCCTCGCGACTGTTCGCCGTGCGTCTGGCCGATGAAGGCATCGGCGTCTACGAGGTACAGCCGGGGCTGATTGCCACCGAAATGACGGCGCCGTCCAAGGCGCGCTACGACACGGAAATCGAACAGGGTCTGACCGCTATCAAGCGCTGGGGACAGCCCGAAGATGTCGCACGAGTAGTCACCACCATGGCCACGGGTGGCTTGCCCTACACCGTCGGTCAAGCAGTGCCGGTGGACGGTGGTCTGCTGATTCCGAAGTTCTAATCTGCCAAGAGACAAGCACATGCCTTTAACAATCGACCTGTTGACCTCTGCCACGGACCGTCCGCTGCAGAAATACACCTTGATTGGCGAGCCGCTGTTGCCACCCGCCAAGCCTTTGCCCGCCAACCGAATCGCGTTGTCCGCCGCACACGTTGTCGCCGATCCGTTCAGCGCGAGCCAGCCCGGAACCATATCCTCCATCGATTGGGATCAAACCCTTCACTATCGACGTTACCTGTTGCAGCAAGGCTTAGGTATTGCGGAGGCGATGGACACCGCCCAGCGTGGAATGGGCCTGGACTGGCCGACCGCATTGGAGCTGATCAAGCGCACGCTCGAAGAAACCCGCGACATCAAGCATGCAGTGATCTTTTCCGGCTGCGGTACTGACCAGTTGGCCGCTAACGATGCCAGCAGCCTTGACGATGTGCTCAAGGCATACGACGAACAGCACAGCGCAATCGATAAGCTCGACGGGCGCATCATTCTTATGGCCAGCCGCGCCCTGGCCAGAGTCGCCAAAGGTGCGCAAGACTACAAGCGGGTTTATCGCAGGGTGCTGGCCGATGCCAGTCAACCGGTGATTCTGCATTGGCTAGGGGACATGTTCGACCCTGCCTTGAGCGGTTACTGGGGCAGTCAGAAGTATGAAGAGGCCCTGGAAACGTGCCTTGAAATCATTCACGAGAACCCTATAAAAGTCGACGGGATCAAGATCTCGCTGCTCGACAAAGAGAAGGAAATTCTCCTGCGCCGGCGTTTGCCCGCGTCAGTGAAGATGTACACCGGCGATGACTTCAATTATCCGGAACTGATCGCTGGCGATGAACAAGGCTTTTCCCATGCCTTGCTGGGCATTTTCGATGCCATCGCACCTGCTGCCTCCCATGCACTGGCGGCATTGGCCGAAGGCGACATGGCGCGGTACCACGCACTCCTTGACCCTACCGTGCCACTGGCGCGATTGATTTTCAGCAGCCCCACCCAGTACTACAAGACCGGCGTGGTGTTCCTGGCCTACCTCAATGGCCACCAGGACCACTTCATCATGCTGGGTGGCCAGCAAGCCATGCGGCCCCTGCCCTACTTCTGCGAGATTTTCCGCCTCGCCGATCAGGCCGGACTGCTCAACGACCCGGCACTGGCCGTGGCCCGGATGAAAACCTTCCTCGGGCTCTATGGCTTAGGCGCTTAAGGCTGTCCGCGGAGCGTCGCGAAGGCTGCGCTCCGCAACCGAATCCTCGGCAATCGTGGAGAATTGAATGTCATACCGCTCGCTGGAAAACCGCCTCGATCGCTGTTCGATCAACACCGCCACCCTCGGCCATCGCCTGCCTATCGAGCAGACCCTGGACCTCATCGCCCGCGCAGGATTCGGCTATGTCGCCCCGTGGCGCAGGGATATGCAGGGCCGCACGCCCGGCCAGGTTCGCCGGCACTTGCGCGACGCCGGACTCAAGGTCAACGCGTATTGCCGCTCCACTTTCATTCCGGCCGCCACACGCCAGGGCTTCGACGCAGCCATTGCGGACAACCTGCAGGCCATAGAGGAAGCCGCGGAGTTGCACGCGCAGTCTTTCATTATGGTGGTCGGCAGCTTGCCCGATGGCTCCCGGGATCTGGCGGCCGCACGGGATCAGGTGGCCGAAGGCCTGGCCCTCCTGCTTGAACATGCCAGGCAGCATCAGGTTTCACTGGCGCTGGAACCCCTGCACCCGATGTATGCGGCTGATCGCTCCTGCCTGTCGACACTGGAACAGGCACTGGACCTGTGCGAGATGCTGGAGCCGGAAAACTACCAAAGCCTTGGCGTCGCCGTGGACGTTTACCACTGTTGGTGGGACCCAAAACTGCACGAGCAGATACAACGCGCCGGCGCTCAAAAGCGAATCCTGGGCCTGCACCTGTCCGACTGGCTGGTGCCCACCCGGGACATGCTGCTGGATCGCGGCATGATGGGTGATGGCGTAATTGATCTGCGCGGCATTTGCCAACAGGTTGAAGCGGCCGGTTATGACGGCGCCGTCGAAGTGGAAATTTTTTCCCGTGATACCTGGTGGAAACGCGACGAGGCCGAAGTCCTGCAAACCTGTGCCGAACGCTTGCAAGTCTGCTGTTAAACGTCGTACGCCCTCCAAAACAATAAAAAGAGAGATGCTCCCATGTCCCATCAATACCGCTGGCAAATCTGCGCGCTGTTGTTTTTCGCCACCACCATCAACTACCTCGACCGCCAAGTGCTCGGCCTGCTCAAGCCACTGCTGGAGCAACAGTTTCACTGGAGCGAGACGGACTACAGCTACCTGGTCATCGTTTTTCAAGCAAGCTACGCGGGCGGCTTGCTGGTGTTCGGCAAGCTGATCGATCGGCTGGGTACCAAGCTCGGTTATGGCTTGTGCATCACTGTCTGGAGCATCGCGGCGATCGGCCATGCCGCGGCGCAGTCCACCTTGAGCTTCATGTACATGCGAGCTCTGCTGGGGCTTGGAGAATCCGGTAACTTTCCGGCGGCGATCAAAGCCGTGTCCGAGTGGTTCCCGAAAAAAGAGCGAGCTTTGGCAGTCGGAATTCTCACGTCCGGGACCAGCGTCGGGGCGATTCTGGCGCCCGCCTGCGTGCCTTGGCTAGCCGCTACTTATGGCTGGGAGTCCGCGTTTGTCATTACCGGCCTGACCGGTTTTGTCTGGCTGGTTTTCTGGAAGATTTTTTACCACTCCCCTACCGCACATCCACGGATCAGTGCTGACGAACTGGCCTACATCAATCAGGGCGCTCAGGTTGAACCCATCGACAAGGTCAAATGGGTCGATCTGCTGAAGCTGCGCTCGACCTGGGTGTTTGTCACCGGCAAGTTCCTCACCGATCCGATCTGGTGGTTCATGTTGTTCTGGTTGCCGTCCTACTTCTCTAGTCGCTTCGAACTGGACCTCAAACACCTCGGCCTGCCGCTGATGATCGTCTACTGCGCGACATCTATCGGCAGTGTGGGTGGTGGCTGGATATCGTCGAGAATGATCAGCGCCGGGTGGTCGACACAAAAAGCCCGCAACAGCGCAATGCTGATCATGGCGGTACTGGTTTTACCGATCGGATTCTCCAGCTACGTCGACAACATGTGGATCATGGTCGGTCTGCTGAGCCTGGCGGCGGCTGCGCATCAGGGATGGTCAGCCAACCTGTTTACCACTGTGGCGGACAATTTCCCACGCTCGCAGGTTGCCTCGGTCATGGGCATCGGTGGCACGGCGGGGTCAGTGGGCGGGATGATCTTTCCTTTTATCGTCGGCCTTGTTCTTGAGCACTACAAAACAATGGAAAATATTACCCTCGGCTACAATCTGATTTTTATTGTGTGCGCGAGTTCTTACCTGGCAGCATGGATAATCATGCGACTCATGAGCCGTCACGGCGCGTCCCTGCTTCAGGCCCCCTTGAAAACCTGATCGCCGGGCTTTCGCCGTACCACGAGGCGACACGCCTCGTGGACCTCAGATTCATTACAGGCAAACGAATGTCCCTCACATGATCAACGAGAACAAAGGCATACAATCCGTCGAACGCGCGATGGTGATCCTTGAAACCATCGCAGCGGCAGGGGGCGAGATTCGATTGGTGGATCTAGCGGCGAAATCCGGATTGCACAAAAGCACCTTGCACGGTTTGCTCAATACCCTGGCCGCCATGGGTTACATTTCTCGTCGCGGCACCCACTACGCCCTGGGGCTGCGCCTGCGTGAGATCGCCCAGCCGTTGAACGATGCGGATGCGTTAATGCGTGAAGCCTTCGCCCCTGCGCTACGTGTGTTAGCCGAACGCAGTGGCGAAACCTGCTTCCTTGCAGCGCCCTGTGGCACCCGCGAATACCTCTACATGGATGCCTTAGAAGGCAGCGGCAACCTACGCGTTGCGAGCCCGCGTGGGCGCCGCGCCGGGCTAACCACCTCGGCCATCGGTAAAATATTCCTGGCATTTGACGAGGACTTGCGCCGCAGCCTGCGCCGAGCGGACTTGCTACCCGCGGAACTCGAAATTGAGTTGGCAAGTATCGTCACCCATGGCTATGCGTTAGACCTTGAAGAGGCCGAGCCTGGACTTAACTGCGTCGCCCTGCCCCTGCGCTTGCAAGGTCGAGTGGTGGCGGCGCTCGGTGTTGCCGCACCCGCCTCACGCTTGCCCAAAACAGAATTGTGCAAGCTGGCGACCCACGCCATGCGAGAAATGTTCGACATGCTCAAACTATAGCCGTCAATGGCCCGAGGCATATTCCCTTGAAAAGCAATCATCGGGATCATCACGGTTCTGTCGTTTTATTTAATGGAGTCCCGAATGTTTGAGCAATTGTCCCAGCAGGTCATTAACCGTGCACAAGCGCAAGCGCGTGATCAAGGTTTCGCCGTCTGCATCAGCGTGGTCGACGATGCCGGACTTCTGCGCCATTTCGTCCGCATGGACGACGCTGTGCCGGGCGCAATCGACGTTTCGCTCAAGAAAGCGCGCACGGCTGCATTGTTTCGCACCAACAGCGTCGAACTGGGCGCCGAAGCGCAACCAGGTGGGTCCATCTACTCGCTGGAAGCCACCAACGGTGGGCTGATCAGCTTTGGTGGTGGCGTGGTGCTGCGTGATGAACACGGCAAGGTCATCGGCGCCGTTGGCGTCGCTGGGGCCACCGTCGAGGCGGATCAGGTGATTGCCCTGCAGGCGGCGGGCCGGCCATGAACCGGACCACGCAACGTATTCACCCTGGCGTGCTAGCACTGGCGGTGACAGCCTTCGCTATCGGCATGGCCGAGTTCATTGTCGTGGGTATTCTCCCGGCTATCGCCTCTGACCTCGACATACCCCTGGCGCGCGCGGGCAGCCTGGTCGGGTTATACGCTTTGGCGCTGGCACTCGGCACGCCGCTGACCGTACTGGCACTAGCGCGCCTGCCGCGCAAACCGGTGCTGTTGACGCTGATTGCGCTGTTTTTGGGTGGGAATTTGTTGGCAGCGCTCTCCACCGATTACCCTTGGTTATTGGCAGGACGCATCATCACCGCGCTCGCTCATGGCAGCTTCTTTGCCATCGGTGCCACCGTCGCCGCCAGCCTGGCGCCGAAGGGACAGGCGAGTAAAGCCCTCGCAGTGATGTTCGCCGGTCTGACGCTGGCGATGGTCATCGGTGTGCCGCTTGGCAGCTTCCTGGGTAACGCGATGGGGTGGAGGCTGCCGTTTTACGCGGTCGCGCTGCTGGCCGCCCTGGCCTTGATAGCCACCGTGCGGTGGTTGCCCAACGTGCCGACACCGCCGTCGGGCAAAGCTGTCTCTCAGTTGGCGGCACTCCGGCATCCGGCCATTTTGGCGATGATGGCCGTGACAGTGTTGGGTTTCGGATCAAGCTTTGCTGCCTTCACCTTTATCACACCGATCCTCACCGACATCAGTGGCTTTTCCACCTCGACCGCCAATTTGTTACTGGTCGTGTTCGGCGCGGCGACTCTGGTGGGCAATCTCGTCGGGGGCCGACTCGCGGCCACGATGGGCTGGCAACCGGCATTGCGAATGATCTTCATGCTCCTGGCACTCGTGTTGGCTGCAGTCGCGCTGCTGTTGCCTTATCAGCTGCCGATGGTGGTGATGTTGTTTTTCTGGGGCGCGCTGGCGTTCGGTCTCTCTCCCGCCGCCCAGGCCGGTATGCTGGCCACCGCCGAGCGCTATACCCCACACGCAGTGGCGTTCGCTTCGGCGCTGAACATTTCAGCATTCAACCTGGGCATTGCCCTGGGAGAAACCAGCGGCAGTGCGCTGGTAAACATCGGACAGATTGCTCTCACACCCTGGGCGGGTGTTGTGACAGTGATCCTTGCACAATTGCCGCTGGTCTGGCTGGTAGCGCGCACCCGAAAAGATCCAAGCTTCCATCGCCCCCGCTCGACCACCAGTTAAGACTATTCGTGCGTCCGTCAGGCCTTTGCCAGCGTCTCGTCCGTTATTTGTCGATTTTTCCTGCTGCGCAGCACCGCCAATGTGGTAGGTCGCGTCAGTTTTAACTACTACACAGGTGAAAACATGAGTGACGTCCACGTCCGGATTACTATTGAACGCCCCGTCGAACAAGTCTGGTCACTTCTCGGTGGCTTTGATTGGCTGCCCCGCTGGCTTGATGTCATTGCCAGCAGCACCCTCACTGACGCAGGTCGCTTGCGCCATCTGAAAACGGCCGATGGTGCGATCATCGTCGAGCGCTTGCTCACGTTTAACGAAGCTGAGAAACACTACAGTTATGCCTTGCTGGAAGGCCCATCGCCCGTCACTGACTATATCGGCACGATGTCAGCACAGGATGACGGCAAAGGCGGAACGCTGGCCTGCTGGTCCAGCACCTTTGTGGTCCAGGGTGCCGATGAGGCTGAGGTCGTGGAGCATTTCGAGGCACTCTACCGCACCGGGCTGGAGCGCCTTAAAGCTGTCGTCGAAACCTCATGCTCAAACAACTCAGCTGCTTATTGATGTGACGAGCTGAATCCACTCTGCGCGCCAAGCACACGAACTGGATCGCATCACGCATAAAAAACGCACTCAAAGATCGATGGGCGTCGCTAAAGTCGACGCCCGTCGTAGCTGGAAATTAAATTACCAGGTTTTCGCGATGCAGGATCATTCCTGCGTGATACAACCCATCACGAAACTCACCATCAGCATTGAAGCCCGTATCATCGACGTACTCGATGTGCTCCCCCTCCAGCCAATACCGTCCTTGGTAAGCACTTGCTTTCTTTCCACATGTTTCATCATACCGACACCTGGTAACAGCTCATGGCAGCTATACCCGTCTGCCGTAACCCGCATACCCATCGTAGAAATACCATTATTCATTTTTTTGAGACACTGGTAGGCGCCAACTAGCGAGGAAGCACAGCAAAAGAAAACCGCACATCACTTCAAGCAATACCGAAGCCCCGAAACTTTCAAGAAAGAAAGCTGCGGCGATAGGACCACAGGCTTGGGCAACCAGTACAGGACTTGCGAGCACCCCCATTCGCGATCCATATCCTTTAGATCCAAACAGCGCCAACGGAAGCGTACCGCGAGCGATGGTAAGAATACCGTTGCCAGCACCGTAAAGAGCAACCGCCACGAAGGCCAGCCAAGGGCCAGGACGGTGCCGAAATCATAAATCTCGTGTCTGATCGGATGCGGGCCGAGATGGTCCGCCGTATCAGTCCGAAAGATGTGAAGGTCGCGCTGCAGCAATTCCCCCTGTAAAGCGGCCCAGGGAGTTTCCCTTGGGCTGTCATCATTTCCCAAAGGCTGTGTGAAAACTCCAGCTCAGATCAAAGGTTCGATCGTTCAGTCGTCTAAGCAAGTCCATGCATCGAATACGTAGAACCCATTGGTGATTTTTATTCACATCTCCTTTGCGTAAATCGACGTTCTCCTCATGGAAGCAGGAAGGGATACTGACGGCCTCAAGTGTGGCGCACTCAAGGCCCGTTACCGGATTGAAATGTGTTCAGTCCGGCCCTTCATGAGGACTCACAATGCAAGCTGATTTTGCCGCCTGGTCCTGGACCGCAGGCAAAGGTATCGACGGCCTGGAACTCATCCGCAAACCGCTTGTACTACCAGGCCCCGGGGAGGTGCTGGTGGCCAACCGCGCAGTGGCGCTGAACCCGGTGGACTGGAAGATCATCGAGTGGGGTCATCCCGCGTGGAGCACCGGTCACGTTCCCGGCGTTGATGGCATGGGCGTTGTGGTTGCCGCCGGTGTCGGGGTGCCGATCAAACCAGGGACGCGTGTGGCGTATCACCAGTCGTTGGAGCGCGATGGCAGTTTTGCCGAATACTGTTTGCTCGATGCCGCTACCGTGCTGACGGTGCCGGCCGCGCTGGACGACACCGCCGCCGCGTCGTTGCCCTGCCCCGGCCTGACTGCATGGCAGGCCTTGGACAAAGTGCCGGGAACAGGACCGAGCGATGTGTTGGTGGTCGGAGCCGGTGGCGCGGTCGGTCTGCTGTTGGTGCAACTGGCCGCACAGCGCGGTTATCGGGTGTGGGCTACGGCAGCCAAAAAGCATCACGAGCATTTGAAGGCATTCGGTGCCGTTGGCGTATTCGACTACCGCGACGATAACTGGCAGCAAAACCTCCAGGCCAGCCTGGGTGAACGTCGACTCAAAGCGGTGTTCGACACCGTCAGCGGCACTCATGCTGCCGCGCTGGCCCCGCTGCTGGGTTACAACGGTCATTTGGTGTGCATTCAGGATCGCCAGGAAACCGCACCGCTACCGGCCTTCAGCACCGCGATTTCCCTGCACGAAGTGGCGCTCAACAGTTTCCATGCCCACGCCAGCCAGAGCGATCGGCAGTTGTTGAGACAAGCCGGAGAACATCTGCTCGAAGGCGTACTGTCAGGAAACCTGACGACGCCCAAAAGCCAGGTCTTCGATTTCCGCAACCTTCCACAGGCTTTGCATGCGCTCAAACAAGGTGGAGAAGGCGGAAAATGGGTTGCCCGATTGAACGAGACAGTCCCCAACCCGTTCGCCCAGCCATGAAAACAACATCGCCCGAGACTCCTGGAGTGGAGCTCGGGCGACCGGTTCAGCGGGATCCGACAGAGAAGTTGTGATTACGCCTCAGCCAGGCTTTCTTTTTTCTCCAGCCAATCAATCATCAACTCGCCCCAGGCGATATCGGCCTGCAACGCATCTTTGGCCTTGGCCGAGTCGCGGGTCCGCAACCCCTCCAGCACTTCGAAATGCTTATGCTTGGCACTGGCCAGTTCTCGCTTGGGCACTTCGGCGTGGAACCGGCTCAGCAGCGGCCCCATGATGACCCACATGTTTTCCAGGGTTTTCGACACCACTGGCATGCGCGCCGCAGAGATCAAACCGAAATGGAATTCCCGGTTGAGCAAGGCGGCCTGTCTGTAGTCGACGGTGACCGCCTTCTGGAACGCATCCTGAATGGCTTCGAGCTTTTCGAGTTCGGGTTTGGTAATGCGTTGAGCCGCCATACCCGCCGCCTCGCCTTCCAGCAAATGGCGGATCAACTGGATTTCCCGCAATTGGCTGACCGTCAGCTCCGGCACATAAATCGAAGTCGCGGCCTTCATGTCCAGCGCGTGGTCGCTGACCAGACGGAAAATCGCTTCCCGCACCGGCGTGATCGATACACCGAATTCCTCGGCCAACGTACTGATGCGCAACCGATCTCCGGGTTGGTACTGCCCGTCCATCAACGCGGTGCGGATAATGGAATACACCTGCTCGCTCAAATTGCCTTTATCAATGGGCTTATGCACGGTCACTGTTACTCGATCTCCATGGTCGATTGCTGTGTATCGGGCGACGGGCCTGGGATTGTGTCGCCCTGAAACGCAGATAACGCATCATACATCATCAAGCTGCGCCCGCCACTCCGACCGGCGGTTCTACTTAAATGCGCGCATCTCGCCGACCGACGCCTTGCAGCAACACCGCAATGACGATAATCGCACCTTTGATAATCTGCTGCGGATAGGCAGGCACACTCAGCAAGTTCATGATATTGCCGATCAGCCCCAATACCAGCACACCCACGACGGTGTAGAAAATCGTGCCTTTGCCACCGGACAGCAATGCCCCGCCGATCACGCAAGCGGCAATGGCGTCCAACTCCAGGGCCATGCCGGCGCTGGGTGTTGCTACACCCGAACGCGAAGCTATTACCACCCCGGCCAATGCCGCGAGGCCACCGCATATACCATAGGCCGCCAGTTTGTAGCGCTCCACCGGAATACCCGCCAGGCGCACTGCGGTTTCATTGCTGCCACTGGCAATGGTCAGGCGGCCATAGGCGTTGTAGCGCAGGATCAAGGCAAATACCACCGTCACCAGCCCCGCCAGCCACACCGGCCACGGGATCCCCAGCACGCCATCGGCCAGCCGACCGAAATCACGCAACAATTGAGCACTGACCAGCCTGTCATCCAGCCGTTGTGGTTGGCCATTGGACAGAATGAATGCCAAGCCACGGGCGACCGTCATCATGGCCAGTGTCGCGATAAAAGGGGCCATGCGGAAGTACGCGATAAACGTGCCTGTCACCAGTCCCATCAGGACACCGGCCGCCACCGCAATCGCCACCGCCAGCAGCAACCCGAAGCTACCTTCAACCGGCAGCACGTTGAGGGTCATGGCAACCACGATCCCCCCCACCGCAGCGACGGAGGCGACAGACAAATCGATGCCCGCCGTCAGGATCACAATCAACATGCCGATGCTGACCAGCAGCAACGGCGTCAATTGGCGCAACAGATTGCCAATGTTCTGGTACGTCAAAAAGTCCGCCGACAGCACGCTGGCGACGATGACCAGTACTACCAACATCACCAACGCATTGTGTTGCAGAAACAGACGTTGCAACGAACGACGGCTCGTCCTGCTTTCCTGACTTCGACTGCTTTGCTGCACAAGCTCGGCCGTGGCCAGCTCGGAATTAGGATTACTCATGGTGCTCGACTCCCATTGCCAGGCAAATCATTGCTTGTTCTTTAATGCGCTCGCCCACCAGTTCGCCGGCGATCGCGCCTTCGCGCATCACCAGCACGCGATCACACATGCCGATGATTTCAATCATTTCCGAAGAGACCATGATGATCGCCACACCCTGCGCGGCGAGGTCATTGATGACTCGGTAGATTTCCGTTTTCGCGCCCACATCCACGCCACGGGTAGGCTCGTCGAGAATCAGCACGCGGCAGCCCGCATCGACCCATTTCATCAGGGCGACTTTCTGTTGATTACCCCCTGACAGGTCTCCCACCAACTGCTCGATCGAGTGCGTCTTGACCGCCAGTTGCTGGCGCAAGGCTTCGATTCCCTGGGTCTCCCGGCCACTGGCGATCCAGCCCATACGCCCGGTGTAAGGACTGTCGGGACGTAGCGCGCCGTTGACCCGAATCGACATTTCCAGCAGCACGCCTTGCTGCTTGCGGTCTTCGGGCAACAGGCCGATGCCATTGGCAATGGCTTCCCGTGGTGTGCGGTTGTGGATCTCCCGGCCATCGAAGTACAGCGCGCCGGAGGTTTTCCGGTCAGCCCCGAAGATCGTGCGCATGGTTTCGGTCCGTCCGGCACCGACCAGTCCACAAAAGCCCAGGACTTCGCCTGCTCGAACCTCAAAGCTCACATCGCGCACCAGACGTCCGGCATTCAGGTGCTCGACTTTCAGCAACACCTCGCCGATCTGTGGCGTGCGCGCCGGGAACAGGTCAATCAACTCGCGGCCGATCATCATCTCGATCAGGCCGCGCTCGGTAATGTCAGCCAGCTCCAGCGTACCGACCGTCTTGCCGTCCTTGAGTACCGTGGCGCGATCGCAGATCCGGAAAATTTCATCCATGCGGTGCGAGACGTAAACAATGCACGCGCCTTTGCGGCGCAATTCATCGAGGATTTTGAACAGCTTCTCCGCCTCATAAGAGGTGAGTACCGCCGTCGGCTCGTCAAAAACCAACACCGATGAGTTACGTGACAGTGCCTTGCAGATCTCGACTGCTTGTTGGTAAGCCACCGGCAAACTGCCGACCGGTTGGCGCACATCGATATCGCTGAAACCCAGCTCATCGAGAATCGCCCGGGCTTTTTTGCGCATCGCCGCCCACTGGACGAAACCTTTGCTCTTGCCCAGATCGTCGATGCAGATGTTCTCGGCCACCGATAAATGCGGCGCCAGGGCGAACTCCTGATAGATGATCGAAATACCCAGCTTGAGCGCATCGCCGGGTTTGCGAATATCGACGTTCTCGCCGTTCAGGCTGACCCCGCCAGCATCGCGCAAGTAGGCCCCGGACAAGATCTTCATCAAGGTTGATTTGCCGGCGCCGTTCTCGCCCATCAGTGCGTGGATCTCCCCCGCACGGGCCGAAAAACTCGCGCTGTTCAGGGCACTGATACCCCCGAACTTCTTCGAGATGTCGAGCATCTCTACGGCAGGTTTGTACATCGCGTTCATGGTGTTCACCGTCTATAAACTGTCGCCATTCGAGCTGTGACCGCCGTTAAACGAAGCGGCCACAAGCCGGTTAAACCGTGCGAAATCACTTCATCGCGGTTTTGATCTGCTCGATGGAGCGGAACGGCGGGACGGTGTCGGTGGACGGCGGCAAGCTGTCTGCCTTGATGTAGGTGTCGACGTTGTCCGGTGTGATCAGCGTGACCGGGAAGTAAGACGCCAGCGGCAGGTTGTTAGCATCCAGTCCCTTGTCGAGAATCTGGTGGATCAACTCGATGGCGGCCACACCGGTTTCCGAACCGCTGTTGGTGGCGCTTACCAGCAACTTGCCCTGCTTGATCAGGTCCAGCGCAACGCGAAAGCTGCCCGCCCCGGAAGCGACCATGACGCTGTTTTTCTTGCCGGTATTCTCAAGGGCATTGATCGCACCAATGGCAATGAAGTCGTTCTCTGCCAAGACCAGGTTGAGTTTGTCACCCTGGGACGAAAGGATGTCTTCCGTGGCCGCCAGACCACCCTCTTCGGTCCAGTCACCACGGCCCCAGGCGAGTACGTTGAAGCCACCTTCCGGCCAGTTGAAGCTGCCCTTGGCCTTGACTTGCTGAAACAGTTTGAAGCCCTTGAGCATTGCGTCTTCTTTGGAAAGGCCCAGCTTTCGCTCTTGCGAGCGTGCATAGACGATCCCGGAGATCATGCCGTTGAGCCGGCTTTCGGAGGTGGAGTTGCCCATCACCCCAATGACCATGGCGGCGTTGATCACCTTGGCCGGATCGGTCTTGGCAGCAACGTAACGCCCTGCCTCGAAACCACTGCCGAACGGGTTGCCAGTGCTGGTGGTGATGACCGGCGCCCGGGCGTCCGGGGCAGTGCCGACAGTGATCACCGGAATGCCGGCGGCCACTGCCCGCTCGACATCCGACACCGAGCCGAGGACATCGGTAGGGTCGATCACGATCAGATCGACGCCGAGGGTAATGAAGTTATCGACCTGGGCACTTTGCTTGGCGACATCACTGTCAGCGACTTGCAGTTCAATATCGTAGTTGTACTTTTTCGCGATGGTTTTCGAGTCGTCGATCATCGAGACAAACCAGGGGTTGCCGAGGGTGATTTCGGTCCAGCCGATACGCAAACGCTCGCCCTTTTTTTTCAGCGGCAAGGCTTTGTTGATCGAGGTGCGATCCGGCATGTCGGGGTCAATCACACCGGACAACGCGGTGTTGGGCATCAAACTGTAGATTTCATGCTTGGGAGCCGCCCAGGCGTGGGTGCCGATAAGGCTCGCCAGAGCCAGGGTGGTGATCGAACGAACAGCTGACAGCTTCATAATTATTATTCTCCAGTGCGCTGATTTTTGATCCGTGATGCAGGTGCTGTTTTGAACAGCACCGATTTCTCGTTAAGGCTCAGCCCTGAAAATCGATCCAGGCCGATTTGAGTTCCGAGTACTTGTCCAGTGCATGCAGGGACCGGTCACGACCGTTACCCGATTGCTTGTACCCGCCAAACGGCATGGTGATGTCGCCACCGTCGAAGCAGTTGACCCATACGCTACCGGCACGCAGCGAACGGATGATCGAATGGGCTCGCGACAGATCGCTGGTCCACAGGCTGGCGGCCAGGCCGTAGGGCGAATCATTGGCGATGCGCACAGCGTCCAGGTGATCCTTGGCGGTGATGACTGACAACACCGGACCGAAGATTTCTTCCCGGGCGATGGTCATCTCGTTGGTGACGTTGTCGAAGATCGTCGGCGGGATGAAGAAACCATCGGCCAGGGTGCCGCTGGCACGCTCACCACCGAGGATGATGCGGGCACCCTCTTCCGAGCCCTTCTTGATGTAACCGAGCACGCGATCCATCTGCGCCTTGTCGACCATGGCGCCCAACTGCGTGGCCGGATCGAGCGGGTCGCCGATAGCGATGGTCCGGGCGACTTTCAAGACTTCGGCGACAAACTCGTTGCGAATCCCCGCCTCTACGATCAACCGCGACGGTGCCACGCACACTTCGCCCTGGTTGAAAAACATCGATTTGGCGGCGGTGGTGGCAGCTTTTTCCAGGTCTCGGCAGTCATTGAGAATGATATTCGGGGTCTTGCCGCCGCATTCCAGCCACACCCGTTTCATGTTCGACTGCCCGGAGTACTGCAGGAACAATTTGCCGACTTCACCGGAGCCGGTGAACACCAGCGTGTCGACGTCCATGTGCAGGCCAAGCGCACGGCCAGCGGTAGGACCAAAACCCGGTAGCACGTTGAAAACGCCCGGCGGAATGCCCGCCTGTGCTGCCAGTTCGGCAATGCGCAAGGCCGTCAGTGGTGATTGTTCGGCGGGTTTGAGGATCACCGAGTTGCCCATCGCCAGGGCCGGTGCGACTTTCCACATCGCCATCAGCATCGGGAAGTTCCAAGGGGTCACGGCCGCGACCACACCAATGGCTTCGCGAGTAATCATGCCCAGCGCACCGGGTCCCGATGGGGCGATTTCGTCATAGACCTTGTCGCAGCACTCGGCGTACCACTGCAGGCATTCAAGCACCGCATGCACATCGAACCCGGCACTTTCAGAGACTGGTTTACCCATGTCCAGAGTCTCGAGCAAGGCCAGTTCCGTCATGTGCTGCTCGAACAGTGCTGCAAAGCGCAGCATGACTTTCTTGCGCTCCTTCGGCGCCAGTTGCGACCACACTCCACTGTCGAATGCCTGGCGCGCGACCTTGACGGTGAGGTCTACATCGTCAGCCTGGCAGGAGGCTACGTGGTTCAGTACCTGGCCGTTGCGTGGGGAAATGTTGGCAAATGTCTCGCCGCTCAAAGCGTCGACAAAACGGCCATTGATGAAGGCTTGCCTTGGCAGTTTTAGGGCGGCGACACGCTGCTGGACCGCAGCGATATCAACGAGAGTGTTCATGCTGGTGCGTCTCCTGTTTTTGTTTTAGGCGTAGGCGCCTAACGACGATATATCATGCATTATCTAAACCGCAAGCGAAGGAATGCCCTGACTAAGGGGTTTTTCTTCACAACTTCTGTTCGTTAAAAACTCGTAATCCTTAAAAACTGACTTCGGTTTTCAGGCCGAACACCACCACGCTTTTATCCCCGCTCAACCCGCCAGGATTGGCGACGTATTGCACGTTGGGTCGCAGCGTCAGGGCCGGCGACACACTGACGCCGTAGTACAGCTCCACCGGGTACTCGGTGTCCGGCGCCGGTTGGGTGAATGCGTTTTGCTGACGGACGCGCTTGGCGGATTGTTCATTCACCTCGAGACGACCGATTGCCAGGCCGATTTCATCCTGCGGACGCGCGGCAAACGGGCCGCTGATAAACGCGCCGACGTGAAAAACCTTTTCCACGTAGGACACGTCGCGATCCGATTGAATGAAGTTGGCAAACAGGGTCAGGCCACGGGCACTGTTATTCGGATCCTGATACACCCGTTGCTCGGCCATGGCGTAGTAACCGCTGGCCTGATCGTGCTGATCCGGCGCATTGCCGGTCAGGCCGATGGGCTGGCCATTGACGTCGTGGTAGACATCATTGAAGTCACCGGTATTGCGCCAGATGCCCGCCCGGTAGCTGCCGGGCAAGCCGTTCAGGATGGGCTTCCAGGCCAACTCGCCGACCGCCAGATAACCGGTGGTGCCGGACGGGCTGCCAAAATTCAGGCCTTGGGAGTTTTCGGTGAAGCGAGGGTTGACCTGATACAGCGAAGCATTGACGGACAGTTCGTCAGTCAGCTTCGCTGCCACCGCGGCCCCCCATTGGCTGACGGGCCAGGTGAACCAGTTGGGTGTGATGTAACCGGGCACCGTGCCGCAGAACGTCAGGTTTTGAAATTTGCAGGAAAACGGGAACACATCCCCACTCATCGGCAAGCGCCCGAGCTTCACCACCAACCGATCATCCAGCAAGGCCTGCTGATAATAGAACTGCACCAAGCGGGTAACGCTGCCATACCCGTAGATTTCCTGGGCCGCCAACAAGGTGTTGGTCCCGGCCTCGGCAGTGAGGTTTTCGCCGTTGCGATTGCTGAAGGTCATACGAAAACTCGCGCCCTGCCATCCGATCAACTTCTGCAAATCGAAATTTGTGTCAACCATGAGTTGATCGCTGTAAGTCCCTTTGTGCTCGTCGCCGCCCTGGGTGTTGTAGGCCAATTCGTTAACGTAGGTCAGCTGAAAATCCACGCCCTGCTCGTGCAAGCGAGTACGTTCGCCATTCCAGTCCCCGAGCAGAAAATTATTCGGCGAGTAACTGGCTGCATGAGCACCCGGCAATACGCAGGCGCTCAAAAATCCGACGGCAACTATCGTTTTGTTGGTCATTATTATTGTTCCCGAAACTATTTTTATTGTTGGTTTTAGTGTTTTTCGAGCATGCAAAACCCCGCCAACCCAACTGACGGGTCGGTCAAACAACTTGCTTCAGATCTTTGTGACAGAGACTTCGGTTAGAAACACATTCTCACTATGTCGGCGACTTCCTCCTTGCTGTTGATCTTCTTCGGATGACAGGCCAGATCTTGGTTGAAACTGGTCCAGACGGTTTGGGCAAATTCATCGATTTGCTCCGGGCGCAATCCGTAGCTGCGGAAGGTGTCGGTGACGCCCAACGTGCTGAACAGTGTTTTCAGGAGGTCGGGCAGGCGCTCTGCGCGTGCACTCTGCGTCAGACTCAGCGTCGACGGATCGAGAATCCCGGCCACGCGCGCGAACTTGTCGGCACCCACCGGTAGCGTCCAGCTGATGACATAAGGGGTGCTGGCCGCGACGGTGCCCCCATGGGGCGCGTCGGTCATCGCTCCCAAAGGCTGACCCAAGGCATGGGAAACCGTGACCCCGGCACTGGCGATCGCCATGCCGCCGAGGGTCGAGGCGAAGGCCATGCGGGCGCGAGCCTCCAGATCATCGCCGTGTTCCACGCACTGCAGGGCATTAGCCGCGAACAAGCGAATCGACTCCAAGGCAACCATTTCCACCCAGGGCGTGCAGTGAATGCTGATGTACGCCTCCAGCGCGTGGCAGAAGGTATCGACAGCCGTCAGCGCGGTCAGCTTAGGCGGTTTCGACACCAGAATTTGCGGGTCTATCAAAGCGACATCGGGGTAAATGAACGGGTTGACGATGGCGCATTTCAGACCCAGTTCAGGATTGTTGATCACCGCAAACGGGGTCGCTTCGGTGCCGGTGCCGGAGGTGGTCGGCACCACCAGCAAGGGCAGCCCACGGCTTTGCGGGCGGGTGACGGCTTCGCCCAGGCGCTCGGTATAGTCCCAGCAACTGCCGCCATGAACGGCAACGAAAGCGACGGCTTTGGCCGAGTCGATCGCACTGCCGCCACCCACGGCCACCACCACATCACAAACGGCCTCGCGAACCTGCTCGACCGCGCGATCGATCGTGGTATGCCGAGGGTTGGGCACGATGTCGTAGAACTCGATAAACCCAATGCCGCGCTCGGCGAAACTCCCGGTAATTTGCGCAACCAAGTCACTGCCCTGTAGAAACGGGTCGACCATCAAAAAGACCTTTTTGCCGAACGGCTCAACCTTTTCGCCCATGCGCTTGATCGCCCCGACTTCGAAATCGAGGGTCAGCGGCAGACTTGCCAGAAATGCTTTCATCAGTTCACCTGTTGTTGTGGAATGTGCGCTACAAACGGTTCAACCCATTCGCAACGACCCGCCTTTTTTATAGAATTCGCCAAGGTCGCTGGCCGCGATCAGCGCTGCTTTCATTTCATCGAAAGTGACTTCGAACGGTTCGACGTTGCTGGTCTGGTTGGGATCGGCGGCGGTGCGTGCGACGCAGTCGAGTTCGTGCGCAGTGATGTCGGCCAGCTCCAGATCCTCGAAGGTGACCGGCAATCCGATACTCAGGCAGAACCTCAGCACCGTATCCAGCTCCCGGCTGGATTTGCCTTCGAGCACCAGCATCACCAGAACGCCAAAAGCCACGTACTCGCCGTGGTACATCGTCGCCCGAGCGCCCAGTTCACTGAACCCGCAATACACCGCATGGGCTGTCGCCACGCCGTTGCTTTCGAAACCAATGCCGCTCATGAGCGCATTGGCTTCCACCACGCGATTGAAGGCCTTGGTCACGCATTGGTTTTCAGCGGCGCGCCTGGCGTGCAGACCATCCTCAAGCAGCACCCGATAGCACAGCTCGGCGATGGCCATGGAAGTCAGCGTCGATTTGGCACCGCCGCCGCCCTCTTTCAGCCCCGCACCGGCGTTACCGAGAAAATTGTCGCGGTGCGATTCGACGCAGGTGCGTGCTTCGAAATAAGTCGAGAGAGCATCGCCCATTCCGGCCACCAGCAGGCGTACTGGCGCCTGGGCGATGATCCAGGTATCGACCACCACCACATCCGGGCTGCGCTCATAAAAAAGCACGTCGTCAAACGCGCCTGCTTCGGTGTACAGCACCGAAAGCGAACTGGTGGGTGCGTCGTTGGAAACAATGGTGGGCACGATGCACAGCGGCACTTTGGCCTGATTGGCCACAGCCTTCGCGGCATCGAGCACCTTGCCACCGCCGACACCAATCACCCCGTCGCACTTGAAGGCGTCGATGCTCGCGGTGAGGCGCTGGATTTCCTGACGCGTCACTTCACCGGAAAATATCGCGTAGTGCAGCTGGGTGTGCTCGGCATCGAAACTGGCGCTCAGGGTCTGTTTCAGGCTGTCGAGACGGCCCTGAGTGGTAATCACCAGAAACCGTCGGCCGAACCAGGCAACATGCCGGTGCAGTCGTTCGAGTTCCTTGTAGCCCTGGATATAGCGGCCGGGTGCAGCAAACATTTGAGTCATGTCATCGTCATCCTGGCCTCGTCGTGGAGGCTTTTTGTTATTGCTTTGAGGACGTTTGCGAGAGGCTCATTTCTCGGCGGATCGATGATATATCATATTTAATTTTCAACTACCAAGCGCTTTTTTGCGAAACGCACCGATGTGAAAAACCCGGGATTGACGTTTGGGGGGCACGAAGATATATGATGCATGAAAACAAGAACAACACTGTTCGGAGGAAGGCATGCACGATTACGTTGTCATTGGGGGCGGCTCTGCGGGCTGCGCGTTGACCGGCCGCCTGATCGAAGCCGGCACTTCGGTCCTGCTGATTGAGGCCGGTCCGCGCGATACTCATCCGCTGATCCACATCCCCGCCGGATTCACCCGGCTGTTGTCCAGCCCGCTGCTGTCGCGTCACGAAACCCAACCGCAGACGGCCATGGATGGGCGCAAGCGCAATCTTCCCCAGGGTCGGGTGCTGGGCGGTGGGAGCTCGGTGAATGCGTTGATTTATATCCGCGGCCAGCACGAGGATTACGACGACTGGGCCAGCGCAGGCTGCGACGGTTGGTCGTTTCGCGAAGTGCTGCCGTACTTCAAGCGCGCCGAAGACAATGAGCGCTTCGACAATGGTTACCACGCTACCGGTGGCCCGCTGGGTGTCTCGGACCTCAAGCAAGTGTGCGAGTTGTCCCGTGGGTTTGTGCGTGCCGCACAGCAGGCCGGCATCCCCTTCACGCCCGACTTCAATGGCGAACGCCAGAACGGCGTCGGCTTCAACCAGATCACCGCTCGCAACAATCGCCGCTGCAGCGCCACCGTGGCGTACCTGCGCGCAGCGGAAAAATCCGATCGCCTTACCGTCGTTACTGACGCCACGGTGCAACGAATCCTGATCGAAGGCGATCAAGCCGTGGGGGTCGAGTACATCCACAAAGGTCAACGAGTACAGGCGCGCGGCAGCAAAGAAGTGATCCTCAGCGCAGGCGCCATTCAGTCACCCAAGCTGTTGATGCTGTCTGGTATCGGTCGGGCCGAAGAACTTGAACGCCATGGCATCCCGTTGCTGCATGAATTACCCGGTGTCGGCCAGAACCTGCAAGACCATGCGGAAGTCGGCACCATTGCCTATTGCCACGGCAAGTACGGTTACTACGGCCAGGACAATGCCTTC
This sequence comes from Pseudomonas sp. W2I6, assembly GCF_030815935.1. Lineage (NCBI taxonomy): Bacteria > Pseudomonadati > Pseudomonadota > Gammaproteobacteria > Pseudomonadales > Pseudomonadaceae > Pseudomonas > Pseudomonas sp. W2I6. The sequence continues at coordinate 2,638,387 of NZ_JAUSXJ010000001.1, forward strand.
AACACGGTCAAGAACGGCCTGCAGTACTTGATGTTTGGCAGTGGTCCTGTCAGTTCGAACGTCACCGAGGCCTGTGCGTTCGTCAACACCGACAACGCGCAAGATCGGCCAAACGCCCAGATGCATTTCGTGCCCATCGTGTTTTTCGACCTCGATCAGGACACCATCAAAAAGCCCGGTGCAACCATCAACACCTGCGTGCTGCGCCCAATGAGCCGTGGCGAAATCCGCCTGACCGACAACAAGGTCGACACGCCACCGCAAATTGACCCTCGTTATTTCGCCCACCCGGAAGATCGTCGAGTTGCGATCAAAGGGTTGAACCTGTCACGAGAAATTCTGGCGCAACCCGCCATGCGCCAATACACCGGTGAAGAGGTCTTCCCCGGGTTGAGCGTGCGCAGCGATGAGGCGCTGCTGAGCTATATCGGCCAGCGCGCCAAGACCGTTTACCACCCGGTCGGCACCTGCAAGATGGGCGACGACGACATGGCCGTGGTCGACCCGCAACTGCGCGTTCGCGGTCTGCGCAATTTGCGGGTGGTCGATGCGTCGATCATGCCCAACCTGATATCCGGCAATACCAATGCACCGTCAATCATGATCGGCGAAAAAGCCGCGGACATGATTCTCGGGCGATCCGCGTTGCCAGCCTCCGCATCCCACCTTTGAAAGAGGAATTTCGTCATGCCTATCAGCGGTAAAACCCAAGTAGTCGTTCATCTCACCTACCCGGCTAAACACCTGCGCACCCCCGAATTTTTCAACCCACTGCTGGAACGCCTCGGTTATGACGGCGTGCTGGTGCCTTGGGAAGTGTCGCCGGCCAACCTGGCCACGGCGTGGGAAGGTTTGCGCGGGATTGAAAACCTGGCGGGGGTGATTGTCACCGTTCCGCACAAGCTGGAGGTGGCGAAATTGTGCGATGAACTCAAAGGTACCGCCAGTCTGCTGAAGGTGTGCAACGTTGCCAAACGCCTGCCCGACGGGCGCTTCAGCGGACGCATGTTCGATGGCGACGGCTTTGTCGGCGGCCTGAAAAAACAAGGCTATGACCTTCGTAACAAACGTGTGTTGTTGCTAGGAGCAGGTGGCGCGGCCACCGGTATCGCCCACGCGTTGCTCGCCGAAGATATTCAAGAACTGGTCATCAGCAACCGCACGCCGGACAAGGCCGAAGCGTTGGCCGGCGAGCTGCGGCAAATGTTCCCCCATCAGCAGGTCAATGCCGGACCCGCCGACGCGACCGGTTTTGGGGTGGTGATTAACGGCACAGCCCTGGGCCTGAAAGCGCAGGACCCTCTGCCGCTGCCAGTCGAGACACTCGCTCCCGGCACGGTGGTCGGCGAAGTGGTGATGAACCCAGACATCACGCCGCTGCTGAGCGCCGCCGCCGAGCGTGGCTGCATCATCCATAAAGGCGCGCACATGATCACGGGCCAGATCGATCTGCTGGCCGAGTTTCTGTTTTCAAAAACCGGCGTTTAGACGCCTCCCCCCAACACATAAGGAAAGACCATGAAAAAGACTGCAATCGTTACCGGCGGCGGTTCCGGCATCGGCCTGGCCACTGCACAACGTCTGCACGCTGACGGTTATGAAGTATTCACCGTGGGGCTCGGCGAACCCGAGCAACATATCGAGGGTATTCATTACCAGGAACTGGACGTGACCAACGACGAGGCGGTGAATGGCTTCTTCGAGCAATTTGAGCGAGTCGACGCGATCGTCAACGCCGCCGGCATCATTGATCACAATCGTGAGTGGGAGCTGGAAGGCTTCAGTCGCGTCATGGACGTCAATCTCACGGCTGTGCTGCGCATCACCAACGCCGCCCTCCCCGGCCTGAAGGCTGCTCGTGGTGCGGTGGTGAATTTCGCCTCGATGTGGGGGATTTTCGGCTCCGCCAAGACCCCGGCCTACGCGTCGAGTAAAGCGGCCATCTCCGAACTGACACGCTGCATGGCGGTGGCGTGGGCGATCGATGGCGTGCGGGCCAATGCCGTCGCGCCGGGCTGGATTCTGACGAATCTGTCGCGTCGTGCGTTTGAAGACCCGGTCCGCTCAGAAGGCATCATGGCGCGCATCCCGATGAAAAGCTGGGGAGCACCGGAAGACATCGCCAATGTGATCGCCTTCCTGGTGTCGGATAACGCGCGCTACGTGACGGGTACAACGTTGCCGGTAGATGGTGGGTATTCGATCGCCTGACGTCACCTAGTCACATGAGTGCTTGACCGTTTAAAAACATGATATATCATGCATCACAACAAGATCGAACGCTCGGCAACCTGCCGCCGAGCCTCGAATAACAATAAGCAGTGAAACGAGGTGCTGAATGAATCTGGTTTTCGGTTCGCCCGGACGGTACGTCCAGGGCACTGAAGTGCTCGCTCAGGCGGGTACTTATCTGGCGCACTGCGGACGCAAGGCCGTGGTGGTCATTGACAGTTATGTGCTGGGCCTTATCCGGCAACGACTCGATGAAACCTGTGCGCAATCCGATGTCGAGTTGCACTACATCACCTTCGACGGCGAGATCACCGCCGACGGGATTGCCGGTTTGAGAGCGGCCGCCTCGCAAGTCGAGTTCGACGTGATCCTAGCCGTCGGTGGCGGCAAATGCATCGACGCCGGTAAAGCCCTCGCCCACACCTCCGGCCGCGCACTGATCACCATGCCGACCGTAGCGTCCAACGACGCACCCACCTCGAAAAACTACGTGGTTTACGACGCCCATCATCAACTGAGCGAAGTCGGTCACCTGCTGATTAGTCCTCGCTACGTGCTGGTGGACACCTCGTTGATTGCCCAGGCGCCGCGTCAGTTTTTGCTGGCGGGGATTGCCGATGCGCTGACCAAAAAATTCGAAGCCGAGCAGTGCTACAAATCCGGTGGCGTGAATATGTTTGGCGCACGCCCGGCACTGTCGGGGTTGGTGCTGGCGCGTGAGTGTTATCACATCATTCGCAAGTACGCCGAACCGGCGCTGGCCCAGGCTGGTACTGGCGAGGTGACGGTTGCCTTTGATCACTTAGTTGAAGCCGTGCTTTTGATGAGCGGCCTCGGGTTCGAAAGCGGTGGCCTGTCCATTGCCCACGCGATGACGCGCGGGCTGTCGAAAATCCCGGGTGCACAACAGCAAGTTCATGGCTGGCAAGTGGCTTATGGCTTGCTGGTGCAGTTGGTGCTTGAGGACCGCGATGCCGAACTTATGGGCGATATGTTGAGCTTCTATCAACGTATCGGCTTGCCCCGCAACTTGACCGAACTGGGCGTACTCAACGTCGACGATTCGGTACTGATGCGAGTGGCCGAGCCCACTCTGAAAGCCCCTCACGCGCGCAATTTTGCCTCGGTATCAGGCGGCGCACTCACGTGTGACGAGCTGATCGGTGCGATGCGCGCGCTTGAAGGCCTGACCCACGAGCAATGACTCAAAAGCTCCGTTGAACACACAACCACCCTGTTGAAGTTCAAACCCCGCCACTGAGATTCAACTTCAACAAATTCATGCCTGTGATTGGAGGTAGAGATGTCTGCACCCCGAAAAACACTCGAACAGTGGAAAGCCAGTAACTTTGTGCCTTCCGCCGAGACTGTTATCAAGTTGAAAGACCGGGCGAAATTCGTCCGCCTGGAAACAATCCGCCTGATTGAAATCGCCAAGACCGGCCATTACACCTCGGTGTTTTCTGCCGCCGAATTGTTCTCCGCGCTGTACTACGACGTGATGACTATTCGCCCGGACGAACCGAAGTGGCCGGGCCGCGACCGGTTCCTGATGGGCAAGGGCCACGCCGCCGTGGGCCAGTTCCCGATTCTTGCGGACCTCGGTGTCTTTCCCAAGGAATGGCTCGATGAATACACCCGCCTGGGCAGCCCTCTGGGCGATCACCCTGACATGCGCAAAGTGCCCGGTATCGACTTCTCTTCCGGCTCCATCGGCCACGCCCTCTCCGGCGGTCTGGGCATGTGCCTGGCCCAGCGCTTCACCGGCGAAGTCTATGACGTGTTCGTCATGCTCGGAGACGGCGAGATGCAGGAAGGCCAGGTCTGGGAAGCCGCGATGAGCGCCGCCCATCACAAGGCCAAACACCTGATCGCGATTGTCGACCGCAACGGCTTCCAGTTGGACGGCTCGGTCGACGACGTGATCGGCATCGAACCGCTGGACGAAAAATGGCGCGCGTTCGGTTGGGAAGTGCATGTCATCGACGGCCACAACATCGCCGAAGTGACCGAAACCCTGCGCCGTGTCAAAGCCGATGAAACCCGCGACAAGCCGGTATGCATCATCGCCAAAACCGTCAAAGGCAAAGGCGTTTCCTACATGGAAACCGAACCCGGCTGGCACCTCGGATACCTTGATCCGGAAGACGCCAAACGCGCTATCGCTGAAATTGAAGCCATGGAGATCTGATCATGAATGCCCCTCTTTCCCCCAATTCCTGGCAGTACCGTGGCCTTAACGCGCTCAACCCGGGTCTGTCGTTTTTGTCTGATGCGCTGATCGAACTGACCGAGGCCGGTTATCCGGTGATGGCCGGCTCCGCCGATTTGCAATACTCCAACGGCCTGAACAAGTTCGCCAGTCATTACCCCGAGCGTTACCTGCAATTCGGTATCTCGGAGCAGAACATGGTTACCGCCGCTGCCGGCCTGGCCACCTGCGGCGTGATGCCCTTCGTGGCGACCTTTGCTTCGTTCCTCGGCCTGTTGTGCTGCGAACAGATCCGTATGGACGTCGCCTATTCGGCGCAACCGGTACGGTTGATTGGTCACCACACCGGCATTTCCCTGGGTTTCTACGGCACTTCGCACCACGCCACTGAAGACATCGCCACCATGCGCTCGATCGCCGACCTGGCGGTGGTGTCGCCAGCGGACGGCGCCCAATTGGCGGCAGCGATCAAAGCCTCGGCTACCTACGACAAGCCGGTGTATTTCCGCATCGGTCGCGGTCGCGATCCGATCGTTTACGACGACAGCGTAGTCTTCGAGTTCGGCAAGGCCCATGAGCACATCGAAGGTGAGGAACTGACCATCATCGCCTGCGGCATCACGGTGCATGCGGCCCTGACCGCCGCTCGCAAAATGAACGCTGAAGGGCGTTCAGTGGGCGTGATCGACATGGCGTCGATCAAACCGATCGACCGCGACGCCATCCTGCGCGCCGCTGCACGCAGCAAACGCATGATGACCGTCGAAGAGCACAACGTGCTGGGTGGCCTGGGTGCGGCGGTAGCTGAAGTCTTGTCGGACGAAGGTGTCGGCGTGAAGCTCAAGCGCCACGGCATCTACGACGAATACAGCCTGATCGCTCCGCCGACTCATTTATACGAACACTACAAACTGGATGCCGCCGGTATCGAGGAAGTGGCACTGGCGCATCTGAAGGCCTGATCACCTTTCAAGAGTGAGGTTTGCCCCATGGCGGGCAAGCTTCGCTCCAGGTTTTTCGTCGTATTGGACACCTCTTTTCCTCAGGGAGCCTCACGCAATTCACCTCCACCGACCACACCTCGTGGTTTATGAAGTATCTCGGAGCCAACAATGAATAACATCACCGAGACCATGTCCGATTACTCGACCGGGCAGGCCAAAACACGTACCTCCCTGCGCAGAAAGTCATTGATGGCTACCGGCGTCGGCAACTTGCTGGAGTGGTTTGACTGGACTATCTATACCGTCGCGTCGGTGTATATCGCTGCCGCACTCTTCGATAAAAGCAACGCAACTTCTGCACTACTGAACACCCTCGCGGTATTTGCTGCGGGGTTTCTGTTAAGGCCGATTGGTGGCATCTTCTTCGGCATCCTCGCCGACAAACTGGGCAGGCGCGTGGTGTTGCTCAGTACCATGTTGTTGATGGCTGGCGCGAGTCTGCTGATCGCCTTTATTCCCTCTTATGAATCGGTTGGCAGTTGGGCTTCAGGGATGTTGCTGCTGGCCAGGCTGGTACAAGGTTTTGCCCATGGCGGTGAAACCACCACCTCCTACGCCTACATCGCTGAAATTGCACCGCCGAAACGCCGGGGACTGTGGTCAAGCACAGTGTTTATAGCGGTGGGCTGCGGCTCCTTGCTGGCGACGTTCTACATGGCATTGCTGACGTCACTGTTGTCCGTAAGTGAAATGCAGGAATGGGGCTGGCGTATCCCCTTCGCGACGGGTGGTCTGTTGGCCGTCTTCGCCTTGTGGTTACGTCGCAACATGATGGAAAGCGAACACTCGCCGAGCGCTGGCGGTGAATCAACAACGCCGGAATGGAGCCGTGGCAAGATCATCCAGCACGGCATTCGTCTGTTTCTGTATGAAGCCGGTGCCACGTTGACCTACTACACCTGGGTCACATCGGCCTCGATCTATGCCATCAGTGTCAAAGGCATGGACCCACGCAGTGCGTTTACCATGAGCTGCATTGCACAGGTCATCTACCTGGTATTCCTGCCGATCTCCGGCTGGATATCGGACCTGTGGGGACGGAAGATTTCAGCGTTGATTTCCTTGCTGGGGATTGCCGCCACGCTGTTTCCGCTGTGGGGTCTGATTTCCAGCGAACCGTGGACTTTGATGGTGGCGCAGACGGCGGGCTTGTTGTTGGTGGCCTTCATCACCGGGTGTAAACCGGCATCGATCTCAGAACAGATCCCGACCCGCTATCGCACTCGAATGTTTGGGGTGTGTATCTCTCTAGGCGTTGCGGTGTTCGGTGGTACAGCCTCCTATCTGACGACCTGGCTGTACTCGGAAAACATTGGCTGGATGTTCAACATCTATTTGATCGTGGTCGCGGTCATTGCCAGTGCCGTGGTGTTGATGTGGAAAAACAACCACGGTGTGCCGATCGACAAAATCTGAAAAGAATGACCTGTAAGAGCGGGTTTGCCCGCGAAGGCGGCAAGTCAGTCAACATTGATGTTGAATGTCCGGCCGCTTTCGCGGGCAAGCTCGCTCCCACACAGGTTTTCTACAAGGTCCTACAACCCGGTTAACCGCCCAACGCATTCACCAACGCCGCTTGATTCTGCCACTGTGCGGTCTTGACCTGCGACAGCGCATTCTGCGCCGTCAGTTGCACCCTCTGAGCCTGCAATACATCAAGGAACGGCGTCTCCCCAGCCCGCCAGGCCCGTTGAATCTGCTCGGCAGCTGAGCTGGCTTGACTGGCCGCACTCGACAGAAAGGTCTGTCGCTCGGCATTGCGTTGCGCAGCAGCCAAGGCTGACTCCACCTCGGAAACGGCCGTCAGCACGGTGCGTCGATAGCTCAGCAACGCCTGACGCGCTTCGGCATCCCGAAGATCGACCACGTTACGCCGACGTCCGCCGTCGAACACCGGTACGGTGGCATTCAAACCTGCCAACCAAAACGCCGAACTGGCCAGATTGGCGGCGCTCACACCGTCAATCAAAGACCCCAGGGCCGCTGACAGGCTCAAGCGCGGCAACAGATCCGCCTTGGCCACACCGACTCGCGCATAGGCCGCAATCAGACGTGCTTCGGCGGCGCGTATATCAGGACGCCGACGTAACAGATCCGCAGGCGTACCAGCGTCCAGCAACGACACCGTCGAGATCTTCGCCGGACTCTCCTTGAACTGCTGATAAAGCGTCTCGGTCGGCTGGGCGAGCAGCACCGACAAGCGATGCAGCGACCGTTGCCAGTTCAGTTGCAGTGCTGGCACCTGGGCGGCGGTGGAGTCCGACTGCGAACGGGCGCGAAGCAAATCCGCTTCAGGACTGTCCCCCGCCGCATACAGCTGCTCAGTCAGCTGCAAAGTCTCAGCCTGGCTGGCCGCACTTTGCTTGACGATCGCCAGGCGCTCCTCCAGCCCTCGCGCTTCGGCATAGGCCTGGACCACTTCAGTGATCAGCGCCACCCGCACGCCCCGCGCCTCTTCCTCGGTCGCATTGAGGTCGGCGTCGGCAGCACGCACACCTTCACGGATGCGGCCGAACAGATCGATTTCCCAGGCCGCACTTAACCCCAATGAGGTCGGCTCGGTGATCAGCGCGTCGGTGAAACCTGCCTGATCAGCCGAGATACGCTGACGAGCGACACTCGCCCCCAAATCGACCTGAGGGCTGCCGGAAGCTCCGGCGATGTTGCGCAGGGCACGTCCGGCATCGATCCGCGCCAACGCAATCTGCAGGTCAAGGTTTTCCCCTTGGGCGCGCTCCACCAGACGGTCGAGCAACGGGTCCTGATAAAGCTTCCACCAATTGTCTGTCACGCTGGCGGGTACAGCCGTTTGAGCGTTGACGAAACTGTCGACCGGCAAGTCGCTCTTGGGCGGCATGACCGGGGAGGTACAGGCGCTCAGTAGCGCGGCCCCAAGTAACAGACCTGGAACGCTGAGATAGTTATTCATGGGCCACGCCCTGTTCAGAATGTTGGGTTTTAGGCTGTGCCTGACGCTCGCCACCAGCCATTCGGCGGATCAACACATAGAAGACCGGAGTGAACAACAGACCGAACAGCGTGACGCCGATCATTCCGAAGAACACCGCCGAACCGACTGCCTGACGCATCTCGGAACCCGCGCCCTCGGACATCACCAATGGCAACACACCCAAGACGAAGGCCAGCGAGGTCATCAGAATCGGTCGCAAGCGAAGACGACATGCCTCGACGACTGCATCAACGATGCCTTGCCCCTCTTTCTCCTGCTGCCTTGCCACTTCGACGATCAGAATCGCGTTCTTCGCCGCCAGTCCCACCAGTACGATAAAACCGATCTGAGTCAGGATATTGATGTCCTGCCCCATCAGACGTACGCCACCGGCAGCCGCCAGCAGACACATCGGCACGATCAACAGAATCGCCAGCGGCAGACTCCAGCTGCCGTACTGCGCCGCCAACACCAGGTAGACAAAGATCACACACAGCGGGAAGACCAGCAGGCCCATGTTGCCAGCAGTGGTTTGCTGGTAACTGAGGTCGGTCCACTGGTAAGTGATACCGGCCGGCAGCGTCTCTTGAGCCAGGCGCTCCATCGTCTTGATCCCGAACTCGGAACCCAGTCCCGGCAATGTATCGCCGTTGATTTCCGCAGTAGGAAACAGGTTGTAGCGCGGGAATCGCTCCACACCCAGAGCCTCATGCAGACGTGTCACACTGGCAATCGGCACCATCTGGCCAGCATCGTTGCGCACTTTGACCCGTGACAGATCCTCTGGCGTGACCCTGTACGGCAAATCCGCCTGCGCCGTCACTCGATAAGTACGTCCCACGAGGTTGAAATCGTTGATGTAAGACGAACCAAAGTACGTTTCAATCGCCTGGTTGATCTGGCTGCTTGGCACACCGAGCATTTCGGCGCGTTCGCGATCCAGTTCAACGAACACCTGTGGCGTCCGGGCCGAGAACGGTGAATAGACGCCGGTCATGCCTTGAGTGGCGTTGGCGGCAGCAATCAGGTCATCGGTTGCCTTGGCCAATGCTTCCGTACCCAGCCCGGCAGTATCCTGCAAACGCATGGAGAAGCCGCCCGTGCTACCCAAGCCTTGAACCGGTGGTGGCGTGGCGACAATGACCGTTGCACCGCTGACCGCTTTCAAGCGTTCACGCAAGTCTTCGGCAATCTTGTCCGACGTCAACCCGTCCAACTTACGCACGGACCACGGCTGGAACACGGGCGCCAGACCGGCCGAGTTCGATGAGCTGGTACCGGTCACCATCGAGAAACCGGAGAACGTCGGTACTCGGTCCACACCCGGCACATCCAGGGCAATCGCCTCGATCTGCTGAGAAATTTCGTTGGTCCGCTCCAGAGAGGCACCGTCAGGGAGCTGCACGATGACCACCAGGTAGCCACGATCCTGAACCGGGATGAAGCCCTTGGGCGTCGACACCATCAGATAAGCGGTCGCGGCAATCAGCACCGCGTAAATCGCCAGCATCAACGGAGTTTTTGCCACGAGGCCACGCACACTGCCGGCGTAGCCTGAAGAGAGTTTCAGGAAGCCGCTGTTGAAGCCATCAGCGGCACGCTTAAGTACACCAAAGACGCCTTTTTTCGGCTTCTGATGGGCTTCAGGATCATGTCGGCGCAGAATCATCGCCGCCAACGCTGGAGACAGCGTGACCGAATTGAACAGCGAGATCGCTGTGGCCACCGCAATCGTGATCCCGAACTGGCGGAAGAACTCACCAGAGATACCCGGAATGAACGCGGTCGGAATAAACACCGCACATAACACCAGGGTAATGGCGATCAACGCGCCGCCGATTTCCTGCATGGTTATGATGGTCGCTTCCAGCGGGTTCTTGCCATCGGCCAGATGTCGCTCAACGTTCTCCACCACCACAATCGCGTTGTCGACCACGATCCCCACGGCCAGCACCAGCCCGAACAGGGTCAGGTTGTTGATCGAGTAACCGAGCATCGCCATGACCGCGAAGGTACCGACCAGCGACACGGGGATGGCCAGGATCGGAATGATCGACGGCCGCCAGCCTTGCAAAAAAATCATGATCACCAGCACCACGAGGATGACGGCCTCGTAGATGGTCTTGCCCAGCTCACCGATGCTGTCGGCAATAAACGCTGTCGGGTTGTAACCGATGCTGTATTCGATGCCTTCCGGGAAGTCCTTACTGATTTTTTCCATGGTCTCTTCGACCACTTTCATGGTTGCCAGGGCATTGGCGCCCGGACGTTGTAGCACTTGCAAGCCGATCGCCGGGTTACGCAAGTAATAGGTGTTGTTGACGTATGCCAGCCCGGCGATTTCCGTGCGCGCGACATCCTTGAGACGCACAAGGCGCCCAGCATCACCCGACTTGAGGACGATGTTGTCGAAGTCGGCTGGCTCTTTCAGTCGCCCCTCGAAAATCAGGTTTGGCTGAAACGCTTGGGACGCCACCGGAGGCTGAGCGATCACCCCACCGGCCACCTGGGTGTTTTGCGAACGCACGGCAGCGATGATCTCTGCCGGCGTCAGGTTGAAGGCCGCAACGCGCTCTGGATCGAGCCAGATGCGCATGGAATATTCGCGAGCCCCCAGCGGGTTGATGTCGCCGACACCGTCGATACGCTTGAGGACATCAGCGACGTTGCGGATCGCAAAGTTCGAAACGTAAAGTTGGTCGTAAGTGCCCTTCGGCGAGGAGATGAAGATCGTCGACAGCTGCGTCGGCGATGATTTGCGCACCGTCACACCACTGCGCTGCACCGGTTCCGGCAAACGCGGCGTGGCCAGCGCCACACGGTTCTGCACCAACACCTGAGCCTTGTCGACATCTGTGCCACTCTTGAAGGTCACGGTCAGGTTGAGGCTGCCATCGGACGTCGCCTGGCTGTACATGTAGAGCATGTCTTCAACACCGTTGACCTCCTGCTCGATGGGAATCGCCAGGGTCTCGGCCACAGTTTGTGCTGAAGCGCCGGGGTAAGTCGCAGTGACGACTACGGTCGGCGGTGCGATGTCCGGGTACTCGGACGTCGGCAAGACCAGATAAGCCAAGCCACCGATAATCATCAAGACGATTGAAAGCACAATCGCCAGCACCGGTTGTTCGATGGATGTGCGTCCAAGGCTCATAACGGCGCCCCTTGGGTTTCAGGGGTTTTCGCGGCTTGGGCCAACACGCGATCCTGGGCCGTCGCTGTATCACCAGCGCGGACGCGCTGCAGTCCATCGACGATCACCCTATCCTGCTCCTGCAAACCGCTGGAAATCTCGCGCAAACCGTTATGCAATTTGCCGAGGGTCACCGGGCGTATTTCGACTTTGTTCTGCGGGTTAAGCACATAAACGACTTTGCGGGTTGCATCGACGGTGATCGCGGTGTCCGGCAGCAACAATGCCGGGTAAGCCGCCTGGCTGGAGAACTGCACCCGGCCAAATTGCCCCGGGCTCAACTGCAGGTCTTTATTGCTGACCCGGGCACGCTGGCGCAAGGTGCCGGTGGACGGATCGAGCCGGTTGTCGATGAAGTCCATGCGCCCGGTCATGCTCGGTTCGGCTTCACCCGGCAAGGCAATTCGCACCTGGCTCTGGTTGGCAGCAGTCTTCACCTGTCGACGGTATTTGAGGTAGCTCTGTTCATCGATATCGAAGTAAATATCAATCGGGTCAATCGAAACGATGGTGGTCAGCAACGTGGCGCTGCTGTTGCCGCCGTTGACCAGGTTGCCTTCACTGATCAGCTTGCGGCTGATCCGGCCGCTCATGGGCGCAGTGATGCGGGTGAATTCCAGATCCAGCTTGGCTGCGCTCAACGCCCCCTCGGCACTGAGGACTTCGGCTTGCGCGGCCTGACGCGCCTGCAAGCGTTGGTCGTAGAGACTGCGAGCGATGGTTTTCGATTCGATCAACACATTGGCCCGGGCGAATTCCTGCTCGGCGAGTGCCAGTTGCGAGCGCACTTGAGACAGCTTGCCCTGCGCCTGGACCACGGCAGCCTGGAACGAACGCGAATCGATCACGAACAGCAAGTCTCCCTTCTTGACGATGGCGCCATCCTGAAACGCGACTTTCTCCAGATAGCCGCTGACCCGCGAGCGAACCTCCACCGAATCGGTCGCCTCGAAGCGCCCGGTAAAACTGTCCCAGTCAGTGATCACTGACTTGACCGGTTGGCTGACCGTCACACTCGGTGCAACAGGCGTACTGCTGGCGTTGTCCGGCCCACAGCCGGTCAAGGCCGCCAGCAGCGAAAGACTGATGGCGGATAACGCCACGCCTTTGATTACCTTCGATTTGACTGAGGACGATGTTGCCAACTTCCCCGTTGTATGCAAGTTCACGTTAGTACTCTCCACAGTTGGCCACTGAACAAACATCATTTGATGGCCCACGAATCGAACGAATTAAAACTTCAGTTCATTTAATTAAGTGTCGACAGCGATGTGAAACGGGAGACTTAACGTTGGTCCGAACTTTCACCGTATGATTTATTACGCTCGACAAAGGCACCGGATTCTTCCGCATGAATTGCCAAGGACGTAGAAAGGGCCGCCAGAGTAGCGAGCAGAGCAACGGTTTTTTTGAAGTAGGTCATGTGTGGTTTTCTCGGTAGCGATTAAGTAGGAAAGGATTTTCCGATACCGCAGAGAGAAGATAAACCGCATGAATGGGAAAAGAATATTGACCAAAAAGCAAGAGCGGGTGCTCTAGCACGGGACCTGCGAAAGTTCTACCGTGCGAAGCTACACTGGCACGCCAAAAACCTGTGAAGCGTATTCACTAATGGTTCAGCGAGGGAAAGACGCCAACAAAAGATTATTGTATTCAACTGAGAACTCGGGTGAATAACTGGAGGGGAATGGAACTATATAAATAATAAAAAAGGAGATGGCCTGGCCGCCATCTCCCTAAACACCTGTCAGCGATCAGTCCCCCCCAGGCAGAGGTATTTGATTTCAAGATAGTCTTCAATTCCGTACTTGGAGCCTTCACGACCAAGACCTGACGACTTCACCCCTCCGAACGGCGCTACTTCCGTCGAGATCAACCCTTCATTGATCCCGACGATGCCGCATTCAAGCGCCTCGGCCACCCGCATGATCCGACCGATATCACGGCTGTAGAAATACGAAGCCAAGCCGAACTCAGTGTCGTTGGCCATCTCGATGGCTTGCGCCTCGGTGCTGAAACGGAACAGCGGTGCCACGGGACCGAACGTCTCTTCACGGAACACCTTTGACTCCCTTGGCACGTTCACTAGGATCGTCGGCCGGTAGAAACTACCCCCCAATGGATGACGCTCGCCACCTACCAGGACAGAGGCGCCGCGCTCAACGGCATCGGCGACATGCTCCTCAGCCTTGCGCACGGCAGCGTCGTCAATCAGCGGGCCGACCGTCACACCATTCTCAAATCCGCCGCCCACTTTCAGCGCCTCGACGGCGGTTTTCAGTTTCGCGGCGAAAGCATCGTAGATACCGTCCTGGACCAGCAGACGGTTGGCGCACACACAGGTCTGCCCGGCGTTTCGGTACTTGGACGCGAGCGCCCCCTGCACCGCCGCATCCAGATCAGCATCGTCAAACACGATAAAGGGTGCGTTGCCGCCAAGCTCCATGCTGGTCTTTTTGATCGTTGGTGCGCATTGGGCCAACAGAGTGGCACCGACCTCGGTACTACCGGTAAAGGACAACTTGCGCACGTCTGGGTTGGAGGTCAGCTCGGCGCCGATTTCACTGCCCGGCCCGGTAATCACGTTGCACACGCCGGCAGGCAGACCGGCGCGCTCGGCCAACACTGCAATGGCAATCGCCGAAAAAGGTGTCTGACTGGCAGGACGCAATACACCGGTGCAACCGGCTGCCCAGCCTGGCCCGGCCTTGCGGGTGATCATCGCTGCCGGGAAGTTCCACGGGGTGATCGCGGCAAACACCCCGATGGGTTCTTTCTGAACGATGATGCGGCTGCTCGTTGAATGGGAGGCGATGGTATCGCCATAAACACGCTTGCCCTCCTCCGCGAACCATTCAATGAAAGACGCGGCATAGGTAATCTCGCCACGACTTTCGGCCAGCGGCTTGCCTTGTTCGGCCGTCATGATCCGCGCAAGGTCTTCGCGGTGGGTGATCATCAATTCGAACAAGTGGCGCAGTTTGACCGCGCGCTCTTTGGCAGTAAGCGCTCGCCACGCCGGTTGCGCGCGCTTGGCGGCGGCGATGGCCAGGGCGGTCTCACTGGCCCCAAATGAAGGCACGCGCCCCAGTACCTTACCGGTGGCCGGGTTAGTAACGGTAATGCTGCGTCCCTCACCCACCTCCAGCCACAGGCCATTGATGTAGTTCGCCTCACGGAACAACGTGGGGTCGTCGAGCGTTGCCAGGAAGTTTGTATCGGCCATGCTGTCACTCCTCAAAATTCAATGACCTGACGCACCGCGCTGCCGTCATGCAGGCGGTCGAAGCCTTCGTTGATGTCGTCCAGTTTGAGTCGGCCGCTCAGCAACCGATCCACCGGCAAGCGACCATCGCGATAGAGCTCAATGAACCGCGGAATATCGCGGATCGGCACGCATGTACCGATGTAACTGCCTTTGAGGGTGCGCTCCTCGCCCACCAACTGAACCACATTGACAGAGAGTGCCGAACCTGGCGGCGGCAGACCTGCAGTCACGGTCATGCCACCGCGCTTGGTCATTTTCATGGCGTTATCGAGTGCCCGGATCGAACCGGCCATTTCGAAGACATAGTCGGCGCCGCCACCGGTGAGTTGCAGCACCTGCTCAACGGCGTCCGGGTCGCCGCCGTTGACCACCGCGGTGGCGCCGACGTCTTTGGCAAGGGCGAGCTTCTCCGGTGACAGGTCAACGGCGATGATTTTGCTCGCCCCGGCAGCTCTTGCACCCAGCACTGACGCAAGGCCGACGCCACCCAGACCAATCACCACAGCAGTTGAACCGACCCGCAATTGCGCGGTATTGACCACGGCGCCGACCCCAGTCAACACCGCGCAACCAAACAGTGCCGCTTCGACAAAAGGCAGATCGCGATCGATCTTGACCACCGAGTTGCGCGACACCACGGCGTATTCGGCAAACGCCGAGACACCCAAATGATGATGCACGGGCCCCACAGGATTGCTCAAACGCACTGAACCGTTGATCAGCGTACCGGCCGCATTCGCTTTTGCACCCGGCTCACAGAGGGCCGGGCGACCTTCGGCGCACGGCAGGCAATGGCCGCAACTGGGCATGAACACCATGACCACGTGATCGCCCGGCTCAAGGTCACTGACCCCTTCGCCCAACGCTTCGACCACGCCAGCAGCCTCATGGCCGAGCGCCATGGGCATCGGCCGAGGGCGGTCGCCATTGATCACCGAAAGGTCGGAATGACAAAGGCCTGCGGCACGGATACGCACCAGCACTTCGCCCGGCCCCGGAGGCGCCAGCTCGATAGTCTCAATCACAATCGGCTTGCTCTGGGCATAAGGCGGCTTGACATTCATGTGTCTTAGAACAGCAGCTCTGACTTGCATCTTTCGTCTCCGACGCAGCTGGACTCGATAGTGAGTACCCACCACTATGCCGCAGGCAGCCCGTGTCAGAAACGCATCGCCGGGAGCAGCTGTTTGGAATTGAATTCGCAAAACGGGCGCTCTGGATGCACTTATAGTGGTGACGTTGTTACTCTTACGTTGCTGGACGCCGCATGTCAGAACTCCCTCATCAAGTCGTCACCGACCCATCGCGCGGAACACGAATCCGTATCGTGTTCGTATGCGCTGCTCGCTCCTCCCTTACAGCGGGTCTGGCTTTTGGTGTGGCGCTCCTTTTGCAGCTCCATCAACCGTTATGGGCGCCTGTCTCAGCCTTGATCACCAGCAAGGAAAACCTGGGTGACACCTTTTCCGAGTTCTGTAATCGGGTGATTGGCACAGCGCTGGGAGCGACACTGGCGATCGCCTGTCAGATGCTCATGCAACATCTTCACCTGGCGACCCCTATCGAGCTAATGGTCGTCACGGCGGTGACTGCGGCGGTAATCGCCAATCGTCCACAATGGCGGGTTGGGCTGTGGACTGCGGTCATCATTCTGTTGAGCAAGGATGTGGGCTCGGCCATCTGGGAGACAGCACTGATGCGTTTTCTGGAGGTCACACTGGGCTCGACGACGGCTATCGTGATCGCAGCACTCGAAACGAGAGTCCGGCGGCTCTGGCCTGATTCCACAAGGCACTGAGCGGCGAGTCGGGGTACGTCTGATCAGCTCCCAAGCGCTCTGGTTAAAGCACAGTTGTTATTTCAATTCTCAAATCTTGTGCCCCCTCGCAGCGTTCTCCGCAATCAGTTCAATGCTTATCCTGACCCCACAAACAACATCGCAGCGTCCCCTGAAAAGGACACCTGAATAAGGGTTTCAAGATGACCGAAGCAAGCACCCGAAAAAAACTGGTAGAGGCTGCGCCCCATGCCTCGTTTGATCTCGATGCGATCGTCAAGACGTTCCCCGAGACCGCCGACACGCTGCTGGTTGACTCACGACTGACCGACGAAGACGAGGCCAGCGCCCGGGTCTTTCGTGTCTACCACCCGACACCTGCACATTACCACGCGACCTGTGATGAATACCTCATCGTAATGTCCGGGCGCGCCAGGTTTTTCATGGGAGACCGTGAACCGTTCGAAGTCGGTCCCGGCGAGATGCTGTTCTTCAAGAGGTTCACTATCCACGGCATGCCAGAGATCCTTGAGCACCCACTGTTCATGGTGTCGGTCGACACTCCGCGTCGCGATCCAAGCGACATCATCTTCGTCGACCCGACCGCGGGCACCGCAGCTTCCTTCGTCAAGGCTCTGTCATGAACACCCATCAACTGGAGATTTTTGCGACGTTTCCGGTTGAGCGCCCGGGCAACCCGACGGTGATGCCGGATGGGCGGGTGCTGGTGTCGGTATCCGCCATCATCGCACCGGACATCTCGGTGCGAGCGGTGGCCCTAGAGGGTCAGCATCCGGCCTACCCCAATGAAACCTGGGCGGGCAAACCGGGTACGGACGGTCGCGGGATGTCCGCAGTGATCGGCATCCGCACCGACCCTCAAGGGATCGTCTGGATACTCGATATGGGCGGACCGGGCCTACAGCCGCGCCTCATCGCCTGGAATGATCGAGAAGATCGCCTGCACCGCCTGATCGTGCTGCCGCAGAACGTGCTTCGCCCAAGTTCTTTCACTCAGGACTTCGTGATCGATTGGCGGCGTCAGCGCATTTACATCGCCGACATGACGATGAACCCCAACGGTGAAAGCGACTATCCGGCCATTGTCGTGGTCGACCTGCAAACAGGTCTTTCGTGGCGATCGCTTGAGTGCTACCCCGGGTTGATGCCTGGAGATGTGCCGCTGATGATCGGTGGAAAAGCCCTTTCGCTGCGTACGCCAGAAGGCGAAATCATTCCTTACCGCTACGGCCTCAATCCCATCGCGATCGACCCGTTGGGCCGCTGGGTCTATTTCGGTTCGATGTCGGCACGCAAGGTCTATCGGGTAGCCACCGAAGTCCTTGCAGAACCCGCAGGCATCGCCCCGCTGAGCGAGGCCGTTGAGTATTGGTGCGACAAGCCTCATTGCGACGGGTTTGATGTCGACGCAGAGGGCAACGTCTATGTCACCGACATCGCGAATAATGCGATTGGGCTAGCGTCGCCTGCCGGCTACCGCATTCTTGCCCAAGACGATCGATTACTCGCCTGGCCGGACGGCGTTGAGCTCGATGCCCAGGGGGAATGGCTCTACATCACGGCTAACCAGTTGCACCGCCACCCACTGCTCAATGCGGGTGAGGATGACAGCCAGCCGCCGTTCCATGTTCTGCGTTTGCGGGTGAGCGCACCGATGGAGTTGAGCGCAACACTATGAGCAAGCGCCACGTTGTGTCAGTTGTTATTGCACTGCTGTTGATGACGGCCAGCACTGCAGGCTTGCTGCTGATTGAGGGCGGTACGGGTATCGGCATTTCGATCTACGCCGTGGTGGCGATCGCGGCCATAACGCTCTCGCGAGCCAGGCCGACCCAATGGCCGGGCTGCCTGTTCGACGTGGCGAATTCCTCACGAACCGTGTTGGCCCACCGCTTACTGACCCAATTGGCTGCTCTGGTTTGCTTGCTGCTGGCCCAATGTTTGAGCGGGCGAGTTTCGCAAACCCTGTCGGTTGCAGGTCTTCTACTGTTCATCCATACCTTGGTGCTGGCGCGCGCGCCCCATCTTTTGAGACCACGAAGGGCGGACTGATCGATGATGGCAAAAACCTCGTTGTCGGAGCACCCCGGAATGCCCGCCAATAAACAATCTACAGCCCCTGGGCGCCTTTCGCTGCTGATGGGTCCCGGACTGTTGATTGCAGTGGGTTACATGGATCCCGGCAACTGGGCCACCGGTATCGCTGCTGGCGCTCAGTTCGGTTACAGCCTGCTGTTCATGGTGGTGTTGTCGAGTCTGGCGGCCATGCTTTTGCAAACACTGGCTTTGCGTCTGGGCGTCGTCACGGGTCAGGATCTTGCCCAGACCTGTCGTCTTCGCTACGGCCGACCAGCCACACTCGCGCATTGGGCAATGGCAGAAATTGCCATCATTGCCACCGATATTGCCGAGGTCCTGGGCGCGGCGCTGGCGTTCAAATTACTGTTCAACTTGCCAATGGCCCTCGGCATCGTGCTGACGGCTGTCAGCACACTGGTCATCCTCGGCTTGAAGGGTGCCGCCAATGGCCGAGTGCAGAAGATCGTCCTGGCCCTGGTGGCGACCATTGTCCTGTGCTTCGCCATTGAGCTGGCATTGATCACGCTTGATGTAAACGCCATGTTTCGAGGGTTCATTCCTTCATTGGACACGCTGGCTCAGCCAGGGGCACTGTTCATCGCGGTGGGTATCATCGGCGCCACCGTCATGCCCCACAATCTGTACCTGCACTCTTCACTGGCCCGATCCAATAATATTACGCACGACAGCGAGCAAGTAAAACGGTCCCTGCGCCGGGGTTCCAACGATACGATCCGCGCGCTTTCAATTGCGGCAGCCGTGCAAGTTGCCATTCTGCTGGTGGCCGCAGCCGTCTTCCACGACAGCGGGCACACCGACATTGGCGGGATCGAGCAGGCCCATCAATTACTGGCCCCCCTGACAGGTGTGGCCATCTCTGCCGTGCTGTTCGCCCTGGCACTCCTCGCCTCAGGCCAAAGCGCAACGTTGACCGGCACCCTCGCCGGCCAGGTTGTGCTCGAAGGGTTCTTGAAGCTGAAAGTTGCATTGTGGAAACAGCGCGTAGCCACCCGCCTGTTGGCCATGGTGCCAGCGCTGTGCGGGATTCTCTGGCTGGGCGACGCCGCGGTGGGTGATCTGTTGGTGTTTTCTCAGGTGGTGTTGTCAGTGCAACTGCCGTTTGCGGTGTATCCGTTGATTCGTTTCACCAGCGATAAAACGCTGATGGGTGATTTTGCTATCTCACGCCCGGTCGCCGTCATGGCCTGGTGCATTTTCCTGCTGATCAGCGCCGCCAATCTCTGGTTGGTTACATCAGTCATTCTTTGAATGCCCTCCTCCCATACAGGTTAAAAACATGAGTGAAGTCCGTATCTTGATTAGCATTGCACGTCCAGCCGAACAGGTCTGGTCGCTACTCGGCGGGTTTGATTGGCTACCCCGCTGGCTCGATGTCATCGCGAGCAGCACTCTCAGTGATGGCGGACGTTTGCGTCACCTGAAAACCGCCGACGGTGCGATCATTCTCGAGCGTTTGCTCACGTTCGATGAAGACGAAAAGCATTACAGCTACGCCCTGCTTGAGGGGCCCTCGCCGGTCACTGATTATGTGGGCACGATGTCAGCAAAGGACGATGGCAAAGGGGGGACGCTGGCGTCCTGGTCCAGCACGTTTCTCGTCCAGGGCGCAGATGAGGCCGAGGTCATCGGGCATTTCGAGGCACTCTACCGCGCAGGGCTGGAGCGCCTGAAGGCCGTCGTCGAATCCACGGACTGACGACGGCACGCGGCTCACCCCCGATTCATGAACGCTTGCAGACGCGGCACCATAAAGTCGAGGAACGTTCGGATGCGCTGGGGCACATGCTGTCCTCCCTGATACAACGCATGGACCTCCTCGCAGTCATGACCGGTTTGCGCGAGCACCTCGACCAGCCGGCCAGCGGCGAGATCCTCATCGATGTGAAAGTCCGCCAATCGGGCAATCCCCACCCCCGCGATAGCCATACGCCGAACGGTCTCGCCATTGTTGGCTTGCAGGTTGCCCTGGACGATCCGATCAACGATGCGGCCACTCTGATGCATGGGCCACACGGGGCTGGAACGCCGAAAGTTGAAGCTCAGACAATTATGCTCGGCGAGGTCTTCAAGGGTGTCAGGAACCCCGTATTTTTCCAGATAAGCCGGGGATGCAACGATCTTTCGCCGAGCGATACCGATCTTCCTCGCTCGTAGCGTTGAATCATTTAATACACCTACCCGGAAGGCAATATCGGTACGATCCAGGTACATGTCGACGATATCATCGGACAAGGACAGATTGATCTGAATGTTGGGATGGGCTTCCCAGAAGGCCGGCAAATTGGGTTCGATTGCCAGCGTGCCAAACGCTACCGATGCATTGATTCGCACGGTTCCGCGTGCTTTCTGTGCGCCTTGTGCCAACACTCTTTCGACATCATCGAGTTCTGCCAGCAAAGCGTTACTGCGCTCGTAGTAAATACGTCCCTCATCGGTCAGCGACAGTTTACGTGTCGAGCGCTCAAGCAGACGAACGCCCAGACGCAACTCCAGACGAACAATCAGTTTACTGACCGTTGAAGGTGTCATCAGCATCTGACGCGCCGCTTGCGAAAAGCTGCCGGCATCGACGACCCGCACAAAGACCAGCATCTCGCCCGCCCTGTTATCCACATTTTTTCTCCATCGCATCGATTTGTGAAAAAATATCACAAGCGATACCGGGAAGTATTTCAGGATAATGGGCTTATCAGTCACTAGACTTGTGAAGCACATTCCACACTGAGCGATTACAGACCCAGCTTTCCAACTTGTGAAATGGCCTCACAGATCATTTTCAGCCGCACCGGATTATCAATCAGCATCAATGCGCCTACTTTCTTGAGCATCATCAGGAAAGGACGGGATCCCATGAACTCATTATTTGAACACTGCCAAGTCGGCGCGTTGACGCTGCGCAATCGCATCGCAATGGCGCCGATGACCCGCGCCCGCGCACCCGAAGGTGTTGCCAACGGCCTCACTGCGCTCTACTACAGCCAACGAGCCAGCGCCGGATTGATCATTACCGAGGGCACTCCGATTTCGCGCACGGCCGAGGGGTTTCTGGCCATCCCCGGCATCTACACCACGCCACAGATCAATGGCTGGCGAAAAGTGACGCAGGCGGTCCACGATGCCGGCGGCGTAATCTTTACGCAGCTATGGCATGTCGGGCGTGTCTCCCATGTCAGCATTCAACCAGACGGTATTGCGCCGGTCAGCTCGACCTCTCAGATTGCCCGCAACTCCCAAGCCTGGGGCATGACTGAGCGTGGCGAGCCCGGGCCGGTTGATGTCTCCAAACCCCGCGCCCTCAGCACACACGAAGTCAAAGAGGTGATCCGTGACTTTGCCCAGGCAGCCGCGAATGCTATTGATGCTGGCTTCGATGGCATTGAACTGCATGGGGCTAATGGCTATCTGATCGAGCAGTTCCTCAATCCACTGGTCAATGACCGCACGGATGAGTACCGCAGCGATACCCTCGAAAACCGCTCACGCTTCTTGTTGGAAGTGGTCGATAGCGTCATTGAGCGAATTGGTGCGCAACGCACGGCCATACGCCTGTCGCCCTTTGGTGGCCTGTTCGATATGGGGCTGTACGAGGATATCGAAGAGACCTACCTGTATGTCGCCGATCAGCTTTCCAGGCGTGGGTTGGCCTACGTCCATTTCATGGATCAGCTGTCGCGTGGCAGCTCGCCGATTCCAGGCGATTTTCTGAAAAAATTTCGCAGCTGCTACCACGGAATACTGGTTCTCGCAGGGGGCATGACCAAAGAACGTGCAGAGCAATTCTTGCGCGATGGGTTGATCGATATCGCAGCGTTCGGAGAGCCTTTCATCGCAAACCCTGATCTGGTTGAGCGCCTGAAAAATAACTGGCCGTTGTTAAAACCAGACCGGGCACTGAGCTATGGTGGTGGAGCCAATGGGTATACCGACTACCCGACCTACTCGATCGTTTGACGTTATTTAAGTGGTGTGCTGGTTTGGCCAGCCACTTCTCGTGTCAGGAATTCAATCAGCGCCCGCGCCGTCGCCGACAATTGGCGATGGGGCGGATAAATCACCGAAAACGGTCTGGACCGTCCGCCTGACTGCTCGAGCACCGGGACCAGACGTCCACTTTGAATCCTCTCACGGACAATAAAGTCGTAGGTCTGACAGATACCCAGACCATGCTCGGCCAAGGACACAATGCCGAGCACGTCGTCGGCCACCTGGACATTCGCCTCGGGCATCCACTCCCGATCAATTCCCTGCTCGCGGAACAGCCAGGGGCCAACACGGCCGCTGCTGGGCATCAGAAACGGCAAACAAGCATGCGCTGCCAGATCCTCCACACTCCGCGGTGTTCCCGCCCTGGACAGGTAATCCGGCGAGGCGACCAGGCACAAACAGGCGTCCTCAAGTTTTCGTCCAATCAAGCCACTGTCAGGCAATTGTCCGAGACGAATAGCCAGGTCATACCCCTCGGCCACCAGGTCCACATTTCGATTGCTGATACTCAATTCGACACGCACCAGCGGGTACTGCCGAGTAAAGCGGCAAAGTAATGCTGGAAGCCGATAGTGTCCGTAGGTTGTCGGCACACTGAGCCGTACACGGCCGGTCAACTCCCCTTCTTGCCCCTGGATTGTCCTTTCTGCATCATCGATCAGCGAGAACGCCGCGCGCGACTGCTCGAGATAAAGCAGCCCAGCCTCGGTCAGGCTCAAGCGTCGAGTTGTACGTCGTAACAACTGGACGCTCAAGCGTGCTTCCAGGCGAGATATCGCCCGGCTCACCACTGACGGGGTGGTCGCCAGAAACACTGCCCCAGCGCTCAAAGAGCCCTTCTCTACCACGGTGACAAAGACTTCAACGTCAGCAAGATAATCGAATCGACGGCCCACCTTTGCCTCCAAAGAACAAGTGATTTCCTCACTAGCTAGTTTATCGCCTGGCCAGGCATGAATACAGTTGTATCACCGGTCCGGCGATTGCCGATCGATCACACACTCCACAAACGGAAACCCCATGTTCCCTATCGCCAAACTCTCCCTTGCAATGACCATTTCCGCCTCGGCCTTTAACGCACAGGCCGGCAATGTATTGGTTGTGCTTTCAGATTCTGACCATCTCGACCTCAAGGACCAGAAGGTCTTCGCGACCGGTTTCTATCTGAACGAATTGATGCAACCGGTGAAACTGCTGCTAGATGCCGGGCACTCGGTGACCTTTGCGACTCCGACGGGCAAAGCGCCGACGCTGGATAAGTCGTCCACCGATAAAATGTATTTCAACAATGACATTGTTGCGCTGCAGGAGCACAAGGCCCTGCTGGACCGACTAAAAATCACCTCGCCAGGGGAATCGCCGGTTATCAGCCTGTCACGGGTTGATCAGATCGGTTACGAGCATTTCGATGCGGTGTACGTACCCGGCGGCCACGCGCCGATGGAGGATCTTCTGCATAGCGCTGCCTTGGGGAAACTGCTGAACAACTTCCATGACAATGGCAAGACAACCGCCCTCGTTTGCCATGGCCCGATTGCCCTGCTGTCGGCTCTGTCCGACCCGACCGCCTTCACTCGGCAACTCGAAACCGGTGGCAAAGCCTCCGCACAAGGCTGGGCTTACGCAGGATACAAATTCACGGTCATCAGCAATCAGGAAGAGGAACTGGCCAAGGGGTTGTTGAACGGAGGCGCCATGAAATTCTATCCGCAAACGGCACTGGAACAAGCCGGAGGCGTATACAGCAGCAACACTTCACCGTGGACCAGTCATGTTGTCATCGACCGTGAACTGGTGACAGGTCAAAACCCTGGTTCAGCGCTGGACGTGGGTAAGGTAATTCTCGAGCGCCTCAAGAACCAAAGCCAAACGAAAAGCTGATCGATTCAAAACCTGGTTTTCGCACGAGCAACACACTGCCACACAGCTTTGCTTCAGGCCGTCGCTAGAGCAGCGTATTGGCGTTGGCCTGAAGCGCTTCTATTTATGAAATTAATTAACAAATGAAGTGAAAGGACTTCGGCTAGTCGGTCACGCATTCATTTACCACTATAAAAGCTTATGTCTTTATGGGCACGTTGGCAGACAAGTGCAGCATCTCCCGGCTTTTCGTCCGTAAATAACACTGAAGCGGAAGGAATAATGGAATGAGTACGGAATGGCTTGCCAGCCTTGTCATCGCTGTAGTTGCCTTGGTTACGCTGCTGTCCAGCCGCTTCAAAATTGCCGAGCCAATTCTCTTGATGCTTGCCGGTGTCGGCCTGGCGCTACTGCCTGGCTTACCGGCGATTCAAGTTGATCCGGATCTACTGCTGCTGGTGGTTTTGCCCCCTATGCTGTTCTGGCATGCCTTTATCGTCACCCCGAGAGAAATCAAAGCCAACGCTGCGGCCATCAGCCTGACCTCTGTGGTTCTGGTGGCTATCACCGCGTTCGCCGTCGCCGCCGTACTACATTGCATCGCCGGGTTACCCTGGGCGATAGCGATGGTTATTGGCGCAATTGTGGCACCCACCGACCCCGTAGCTTTTCTGACCGTCGCCCGCCAATTGAATGTCTCCCCGCGTCTGGTGGGATTGCTCGACGGTGAAAACCTGATCAACGACTTTTCCGCGCTGGTTCTTTATCTCACCGCAATTGATGCAGTGCTCCACGGTTCATTCTCGACCTTCAGCGCAGTGGGAAACTTTATGTTCACCGCCGCCGGTGGCGTGATGATTGGCTACGCCGTGGGTCGATTGGTATCGTGGATCAACACCCGGGTTGCCGACCCGCTGGTTGCGCCCATCATCACTCTGGCTGGTGCTTACCTTGCTTTCTTGCCGGCCGAAGCATTGCATGTATCAGCGATTCTCGCGGCGGGTGTAGCCGGCCGAGTGGTCGGTTCACGTTCTGCATTGGTTGACCGCCCACAAACCCGATTAGGCGGTTATGGGTTTTGGAACACCTGGATCTTTTTACTGTCCGCCGTGCTGTTCGTGCTCGTTGGATTGCAACTGCCACAGGTACTGGAAAAAGTATCGACGCTACCGGGTATTGCTTATGCCTGTGCAGGTGCCATTGCGGCGGTGATGGTGACTCGTGTCCTGTTTTTCATGGGAATCGGACTGGGCATCCCCCATATTGCGCGTCGCATGCGCATGGACGGCGCGCGCTGGCCTTGGGCTGACAGTCTGGTGGCTGGCTGGTCCGGCATGCGCGGCGGTTTGTCTCTGGTGATGGTGCTGGCGCTTCCGGAGGATTTCCCGTTTCGGGATATCGCCCTGATCGTCACGTTTTCAGTGATTCTGGTGACCCTGGTGGTTCAGGGCATCAGCATGCCATGGCTTATCAAAAACCTTCCCGTTGAACGCGATACCTTTACAGAGCAGGAGATCGCCCAGGCCCATCGCACTGCGACTGGCGCGGCCCTCAGTAAACTGGAAGAAATTGGCGCACTTCAACCTATTGATGCCGATCACCGTGCTTATCTTCAACAAGCCTATCGAATCAGAAGTGAGCAGTTTGCCGGAACAGAGACGGTGTCCAGAATCGAGGGCCAACTTATTGATGCGGAACGCAAGGCCATCATTGAACTGCGCCATCAAGGAACTATCAGCGATGAGGTGCTGCGAGAGGTAGAACAGACCTTAGACATGCGCGATGTACTCAGGCAAGTTTAGCTTCAAGACCACCGTTTCTGCCCTATGTTCACGCTAAAGCCACCCCGATTATTCAGAGCGTAACGCTCCTGGTTGTCCGAGATAAATCCGAAACGCCGTACTTAAACAAGTGCCGGATTTCGAGCGCAGGGAACATGTGCATGTACTCCAAGGCATATACCGGTCGCGGAAAGGAGACCATTACGCTGCGCAGAGGAATTTCGGCCACTTGAATATCTCGACACTTTTAAACCAATCCCCTCAGCGAAGGCGCCCCCTCCTCTTAACAGGAAAGCACTCTAATCGTGCATTTTGATCAAGACTATTGTGCTTGCTGATGCATTTTTCTCTCGGATGGAGACGCAGATACTACTGGCAACCACCCGTAGAGTAGCCCTGTATCACGCAAGGCGCAGGAGACCTGATGAACTCACATTTTCAACGTTTGCTCGGCCCCAACAACTTCTCCATCGGGCTGGAATTGCCTCTGGATAATGATTGGTCCACTGCTGGCCAACGTCTGCGTATGACGGAAGAACGCCCATTTGGCGTCCCTGACCTGAAGCAACATGCCCAACTGGCCCGATTGGCAGACACCAGTGGTTTTCGAGCCCTGTGGGTACGTGATGTGCCGGTCTATGACCCAAATTTTGGAGATGCTGCACAGGTTTTCGAGATCTTTTCCTACTTGGGCTATCTGGCCGCCATCACCCAAAACATCATGCTCGGCACTGCCGCGGTAGTGTTGCCGCTACGACAACCGTGGTTAACCCTCAAGGCAGCCAATAGCATCGACGAACTGAGCGAGGGTCGCCTGCTATTGGGGGTGGCCAGTGGCGATCGACCGATGGAGTATCCACTGTTCGGTGTCGACTACAGCCAACGGGGAGCGCATTTTCGCAGCACCGTCGAACTTCTGAAAAGCCAAGGCGCTGGACGTCTGCCGGAGGGAGCCCAATTATTACCGCAGCGTGAAGAGCCCTTTCCCCTGCTGGTTGCCGGACTTGGCCAACAATCACCAACATGGATTGGAGAACACATGGATGGATGGCTCGCCTACCCTGGTACGCCGCAGGAACATCGTCGACGTGTCGGGCTCTGGCGTGAAGTGGGTGCTGACAAACCCTATATCAGCTTTCTGCATCTAGACCTTGAGGCCAATCCTCATTCGCCAATGAAACCTCTGCGTTTCGGCGGTCGCGGCGGGCGAATGGCACTCATTGCAGAGCTAGAGGCGTTGCGTGAATCGGGTGTGCAGCATGTAGGCCTGCATCTGCGGCATAGCGAGCGGCCCGTTGTGGAGGTGGTTGAAGAGATTGCCGAGTACGTTTTGCCCAGGTTTCACGGTGTAGTCTGATTCGCTGAACACTACCGGCCTGAGTCCTATATTCAACAAGGCTCAGGCCACTTGGCTCCAGCTTGATACTCCCTCAACCCCGTTTCAAATTCTTCGCGATTGTAGAATTTGGTCAGGTAAAAAAGGTCATAATTTTAGGGAGAACAATTGCCGGTTGTTCAATGGTTGGGCTGTGCCCGACACCCAGCATGACTATCAACTCCGAGCGCGGCAGTGCACTGGCCATTTCCTGAGACCAGGCAACTGGCCGGGCAATGTCCTCGTCGCCGCAGATCACCAAGGCCGGCACCGGGATTTCGTGAAGGAATTCGAGAAGATTTCCTCGCGCGTTAACTCCGGCAAGTTGGGGAGCCAACCCACTGGTGGCTTCAGCGATCCGGCCTCGCCACAGTTTCATTTCATCGACCTTCGCTGGGTCGTTTCGGGTCGTCGAACCAAACATGACGTTGACGGTTTCTTCGAGAATCTGCCCGGTAAAACCGCTCGCACGAATCCCATCGACCCAGCTGTCGAGGCCCTCTATTTTTTCAGCAGGCTCGGAGCGTGCCGAGGAACCAATCAACGCCATTGAGTGAAAGAGTTGAGGTCGGCGATGGACGACACGAAGACCGACGTCGCCCCCCATCGACTGAGCCAGTAATCGAATCTGACTCAAACCGAGGCTGTCTATGAGGACATCGATGTCAGCAGCATGAGTCTCCATGCTCACTAGGTCCACGCTCAGCGGGGCGTTTCGTCCCTGTCCGCGAAAATCCGGGCTGACCACCCGAAACCTACCCTTGGCACGCTGCGCAAACGCTTCAAACATTCGCCCGTCTAGAAAGAGTGAATGTAATGCAAGTACCGTTGGAAGATGTGGCTCACCAGTGTCACGAACAAAAATATCGACACCGTTGATACTACGTATAGTAGTGTTATTTTCTAACCCATTCATTCTGTGCTCCTGTTGTTTGCAGTGAAGTCGATATGCTCAATGTGCCACGGCGGATCATCACGCACTGGGCGTGCATCACCGGCGATCTAGTCGCTCAGGTACTTGTTGCGAATCTGTGGATCGGGCAAGCACGCATCGCGGGAGACCAATGCCCAATCATGCTTTTTGAAGGAACCGACGCTTTCACGCGTGAACAACACAATCGTTGCAACCCCCACCAACATCAGACCGGCCATGAAATAGAGACTCCACTGGAACCCGGCAACGGCCGTGAACCCACCGCCTGCGGCGATGAGTATCCCGATCACAATGGGGCCTATGCCCCCGATCATCTGCCCCGTCATGTTGAGGCCATTGCCGAGCCCGATTGCGCCTGGCTCGCTCGAATCAGAGGACAAGGCATAAAGCACTGGGTAGATACCATTCGTTGCAAGACCCAGAAACAGTTGAATCACCACGAGCCAAAGCACATGCCCCCCGGCGAACTGCAACAACAAAACGCCAATAGCAACCCAAAGGAAGGTAATCACTAGTGTCGGCTTGCGCCCAATACGGTCCGAAACACCGCCCCAGATAATTTGGCCGATACCACCGGTAAGCGTGAAGAGAACGCTATAGGCGGCTGTTTCGGCTAGTGAATAGCGCGCAACAAAAGCCAGATAAAGCGGTAACCACAGTGAGATGCCGGTATAAACAGCCAGCGCCAGGCCTGCAAGAACGGGTGTGATCATCAGGTTGGGATTCTTCAGGGCTCTACGAAAAGCGCCCGGGGCTGCCTTGCCACCCCCCTTCTTCACCTCAAGAAGTGGTGGTGTCTGTCCGGCCGATACGACGGCTTGCTCGAACTTTTCATACCGTTCGCGAGTGGAAAACTTCCAGAAAACAAGCGCGATCGGAACGATCAGAATCACCGGAATCAACAGTGTTAGCCTCCATTGATCGGGGCCAAACAAGGTAAAGACACCCGCCACGGCAAGCCCGCCGAGAAACGTACCCCACGGAACTGCCGTGTGGTGCAGACCCACCGCGAAACCGCGTTTCTCAAGCGGCCACCACTCCGCAACGGCCGTTACTTCAATGGCTTCGCCAGCCCCGCTGAATACTTTGTTCAGTGCTTGAAATACGAAGAAAGCAACGAAGGTGGTCGTCAGAATCGAGATACCTGTCAGCAGCGTGAACAAGGTATATGCCGCGAGAATGACCATATAGCGATACTTCCTGGCCCACCCGTGACCTGCACGATCAGACCAAATAGTCAGGGGTAGCGCCAGTAGCCCCTGGGCGACTGTCATGGCTCCGGCAAAGAGTCCGATGAGCTCGGGTCCAACCTTGAACTCTTCAATGATCGATGGCTGTAGAACGCCGGTCGTCCAATACCGCATGTTGTCGTTCATGGCCAGCAAAAGCCATAACAGCAGCATCGCAATCCATGAATATTTGTTGATTGGCCCAACTTTACTCAAGCCCACACCGATCACGGCTGAGCTCGTGAGTACACCGTTTTTTCGAGACATAGACGTTGCTCTTTTTATTTTTGTTAGGGTTCGAGACTGTGGCCTGCTGGCGTGTCGAGACCGTGCCGACTGGTGTTATATCATATATGATCGTAAACTCAAGTCAGAGGAAACCGCCCAATAAACAAAAAAACCAGGAGATCCCATGAGCCCACTTAGTGCCTCGCTCAATCGTCTGTTGTCCACCGCTCGCTTCGTGGACCTGTCCCCGCAGATCTGCTCTCACATGCATCGATGGCCCGCACACCCCGACGTCAACATCATTGCGGACGCGCGCAACCATGATCAGCACGGTTACTACTTGCAAATGCTGGTAATGCCCGAGCACTCCGGCAGTCATGTCGATGCCCCTGCCCATGTCCATCGCCACCTCATGGATCGCACCATCGACACCTATGGGGTTGACCGACTTTTGAAACCGGGGAAGAAAGTTGATGCCCGTGCGCTTGACCTCCAGCCAGGCGAAACCCTGAGCCTGGCCCAATACACCAGACTGGCGAGCGAGCAAGGCATCACGATCGCCGCGGGCGACATCGTGCTGGTTCAGTTCGGCTGGGACATCTACCTGATAGACCCTGAGCACAACCCGCAAGGCGTCGGCAGTTGGTGGGGTGGAAATGCTCCCGGCTTTACCGAAGAGCTTTGCGCTTGGCTTGCGGACCAGAAGGTCACTGCCGTAGGCACCGATACTGCCGGCTGCGACATTGCGGTGCTAGATGGAAAAATTCTCAGCGCATTCGGGCACGAAACTTACTTCCTGCCGCGTGACATTCTCATTCTGGAGGGTCTACACGGTCTGGATCAGCTCCCCGGTGAGTTTTATTTCATGGCCCTGCCGCTGAAGATCAAAAACGGGTCCGGCTCACCCCTACGGGCGATAGCCGTCGTCGATAACGACGCAATCATCTGAAGTGACCACCACTTTCACCAACGGCAAAAGTACATCGGTCCCATTCCTACATTGTTAAGGAATGGGACCGACAACGACCAGAGAATTCCATTGATGTGCAAGGAGTAATCGAATGAGCACGGAATGACTAGTCAGCTTTGTCATCGCGGTGTTGCCCTTGACCACGCCGCTGTCCAGACGCTTTAAAGATACTGAACGCAAGGACATCATTGAGCTGCGTTATCAAGGAACGATCAGCGATGAAATGGAGGCCCGTCCGCACATGTCTTTACACAACTTCAATCCGCACGCAAAAACCTTTTATCGGCCTATTGACGCCGCCTTGCGTTGGTGCAACCTGACTCGCTACAAAGCACAGATTCTGCAAGCTGACTGTCATTGCCCCGAAAAGCTAGCGCAGCTCTTCCCCCAGTGGCCTTGCCTTTACGCCAATACCGAAAAAATCTACGATGCAATTCGTAATCGCGAATTACCTTATGGATACTTCGGTATCACGGTACCCGTGGGAACTGCGCTGGACCACACCCAGTTAACGGTACGTCATTCTGACTTACGACTCTGGATGTCTCTTTACTACCCCGACCAGAAACCCGACTTTTTGTTTGAACCAACCTACGACACTCATGAAAAAGTCAGCATTGGTACCTACCTCTCTCTCCAAGCTGATCGAGAAGCCCTTTTACTTGAATTAAAAACTCTTCAGCGTCTTTATCAGGAAATCCTATCTGATCTTCAAGCTGTGGGACTTGAACGGGAAGAACTTAACAGTCTGATCAAGTCACATGGAAGAGTCAGCGAACGCAGCGAGCTGACACTTCTGCAGATCATTGGAGCCTTAATCAGCCTCTTATTGGGTCGATCACCTGCTGGAAAACCACTCTCTGTCTTCGAAAGACAAGCAGCAATCGTCGATGCTATTACCGCTCGCCATAAAAACGTTCCCGGTCTCAGCAAACGAACGCTGGACGAAAAGTTTGCCGCAGCCAACCGTAGCCTCAAAAAAAGCGAGTAAATCGAAGCATTGCACTGCAATCCCAACGATTGCAGCGCAATGAATCTCTGCCGTTTTTGCTATTCAATTCAGGTCACTTCCCACCATGTGCCAATTGGCGCTAGGAGTGACCATCATGTCCAGCCAACCTTCCTCCATCGCTGAAGTATCTCTACCACAGGTCGAACGGCACATCATGCGTCGTGACGAGGTGGAGCGTAAAACCGGCTTCAAGCGTGCGCACATCTACAACTTGATGAAGGAAGGTAAATTCCCGCAAGCCAAACGCATTGGACTGCGCGCGGTGGGCTGGGATTCGCTGGAGATCGAGCGGTGGGTCGTTGAACGCTTAGGTCAGAAGGTCTGATGTCATGCGTGTGGTCTCGGTGATTTCCACCAAGGGTGGGGTAGGCAAAACCACGGTGGCCGCCAACCTTGGCGGTCTTCTGGCAGATGTTGGCCTGCGAGTTCTGCTGCTGGACCTGGATAGCCAACCCACCCTATCCAGCTATTTCGCCTTGAGCCAGAAAGCTGTTGCTGGTGCGTACGAGCTCATTGCACTCAACTTCACAGCGCCTGCGCAGATTGTTTCCAGGACAGTGATTGCAGGGCTCGACCTGGTCATCTCCAACGACGATCAAGGCCATCTGAGCACCTTGTTGCTGCACGCCCCTGATGGGCGATTACGGCTGCGCAGTTTGCTCGACAATTTCCGCCCCAGTTATGACCTGCTTTTGATCGACACTCAGGGCGCGCGCAGCGTGCTGCTGGAGATGGCCCTACTGGCCTCCGATCTCGCCCTCTCTCCCATCACGCCGGAAATGCTCGCCGCGCGCGAACTGCGCGGCGGCACCTTGAAGCTGCTCAGTGAACTCGGACCGTTCCGCCACCTGGGCATTACACCGCCACCCTTGCGATTGCTATTGAACCAGGTGAATGCCATTCGGGTGGACACCAGAATGATCATCCGAGGTCTTCGCGAGACCTTCGCAGAGACTACCAATATCTCGGTTCTAGACACCGTAGTTCCGGATCGAGTGGCGTACCTCAATGCCGCCTCGCTTGGCTTACCCGTCCACCGAATCGAGACTCGCCAGTCATCGCCATCTGCGTTGAAAACTATGCAATCACTGGCCATCGAACTGTTTCCGGAATAGCGCGAAGCGATCTCTACGGTGAGCAGATGCGCAGAGGTTCAATGAGACAAATCGCCCAGCCGGCATTTCTCGCCAAGTCATTTTTTATCGACCTTAATGCCAACAGCGTTTGGCCAGGAGAATTTTGATGTTGGATCAACTTCCCATCATCGTTCAACCATCTATTCGACCATACCCCCCACCTTGCGAGGAGTACTGCACTGTAGTCTTTCGCCTGCAGGGTGGACGCTCGGCCATGGGTTGGCTCCTCGCAGAACTGTCCCACCATTTCGAAGGTTCGGGGACTGCCGAGATCGTCAAGTTCGAGGTCGGTGACCACTTGCGTAACCGGCATTAACCGAGGCGGTACAGATGAAGAAGCTTAGTCAGGAGCAGATCACCGACAAGCTGCACCAGGACCACTTCCCTCGGGGTCCAGAACTGGAGCGGCTGTCCGATCCAGTGATCGACACACCTATGCTGGTCACCCTGGAGCAGTTGCGGCCCTACGAACACAACCCGCGTTTCATCCGTAATCCGCTTTACGACGATATCAAGGCCTCGATCCGTGAACGCGGGCTGGACCATCCGCCACCGATTACTCGCCGGCCGGGAGAAACCTATTTCATCATCCGCAACGGTGGCAATACGCGCTTAGCGATTCTCGGCGAACTGTGGCAGGAAACCCGTGACGAAAGCTTCTTTCGCATTCACTGCCTATTCCGGCCTTGGAGCAATGAAATCAGCGCCCTGCTCGGCCATCTGGCCGAAAGCGATCTGCACGGCCAACTCACCTTCATCGAGCGAGCACTGGCTGTGGCCAAACTCAAAGCCATGCTCGAACCGGATGGAGCAGTGCTCTCGCAGCGCGAATTGGCACGACGCCTTGCCGCTGGAGGCTATCCGGTTTCGCAGTCGCATATCAGTCGGATGCTCGACACCCTTGAACACTTACTGCCCGCGATTCCACAAACCCTGTATGCCGGTTTGGGCAAGCCCCAGATCGAACGCCTGATCGGCCTACGTAGCCAGGCTGAACGAACCTGGAACCGTTATCCAACCGCCACCATTGCGTTCGCCGAATTTTGGCTCGAGACCCTGGGCGACTTCGATGCCGATCCCGGATCCTTCGATCTTGAGCAGATCCAGGATGAACTGCTCGAGCGCATGAGCCGTTTGCTCGGACAGTCCTACCGCATGTTGGCCCTGGAGCTGAGCGACACCCAACGGGTCATCTCGACGCCTGGCGTTGTCGTCACCACACCCTCAGAGAACAGCCATCCGCCGAGCGTTGATGAAGCTGCGGCAGGATCGCCCTCCTCCGAGTCCAATCCCAAATCAACTGAGAGCAGGCCCCAGACTGAAACAGCGCGAGAGGAACTGCTTACACCGCCTGAAACCAATGTCGTTTCAGCGGTCAGCCCTCCGTCACGCGTTCAACAGATTCGCAAACAGATCGAGCGCGAAACTGCCACCGAAACAGCACCGACCTTCGAGGCCTGCTCGACCGACGACATCTGGACCATTGCACCAGCACTAAATACCCCCGAACAACTGCGTTTAGCCATTGCCGGACTGGCGCGGGAAATGGCGACCTATGCCGGACATCCCGAGAGCATCATCGATCAGCAGCTTGGCTTGGGTTTCACTCTGAACATCGAGCGACTTGATCTTGCCGCGCCTCGCGCGACCGGCGTTCACCTAATGCTCCTGGCCCTGTTGCGCGCTCAAGACGACGTGAACTGGGAGGATCGCAAGCAACTGCCCTCAGCCCTGTTCGGCCAACTGTTGTTGGGCATCTATCAACTCCCCCTGACAGATCGTCCCGCTGTGGATGTGGGACTGGAGCGACTGCCCGACAGTTTGTTAATCAAGCTGTTTCGCCTGATCCGCCTGGCCCGTCGCTTGATCGACTTAACGCTTGCCCCTGAAGACGACTCACAGAAGGAACTGCCATGAACCTGCCCTTCAATGTGCTCAATCAGGCCATGCTGACTCAGGTGCTGCATGAGCTGCGATTGGGTAATCTGCAACGCTGCAAGGCACTCGGGCTGAGTGAGGATGATATCTATCTGTTGCAATCCTTACCGCCCACCACGCTGTCGCGTCTGGCCCATGCCACCGTCTCCTGGGTTGAGGTCAAGATTGACTCGCCGGTGCTGCATCGGTTGATCGAGCAAGCCGAACGCGACGAGCAGAACGAGCGATTGATCAACCGAGCGCTCAAGCTCGGTGCCAGTAGCACCATCATGTACCAGTGCTTTGGCTTGGCGCATTCGGAAACCGCCCTGCGCCGACGTCTGCTCAAGATAGAAACCCGTAAAGGCCGCCCTCAGAATTTGAGCGAAGCACAGGAACATGCGCTTTGGCAGCGATGGTGCCAGCTAAGCGCTCAGGACGGTGCCGAGGATCAGCTCGACGCCATGATGATGCTGGCGGAGGAGCAACAGATCAGCTTGACCATCGTTTGGCAACAGATCGACCAGTACAGCAAAGGAACATGAACACTGCCCCTTCCAGTCGCTGGCAGCGTGTCCTGCAGCAATGCACCCAGCAGTTGAATGAACGCTGGCCCGCGCGCCCTGCCACTGAACAACCTTCCAATCAGGCGCTGCAGGCTGGCTTTCTGTTCAGTGGCCAATCACACGAAGTCGTGCCACGTCGCCTGCTGTTGGATAGCCGGCTGACGCCATTGGAACGTAATGCCTGGCAAGTGTTTCGACTCATGCTGCAAGGTCAAGGCGTGGTCACACCGCGCTATGAGGATTTGCAGCCTTACCTGTCGAGCGTGCCCTACGGTGCGTCAGCCTCCCGGGAAACCATCGCTCGCGTCTTGACGATGCTCAGGCTAACGCGCTGGCTCAGCTTGGTGAGGCGCGGGCGTGACCAGGTCACTGGGCGTCTACAAGGTTCTCTGTACGTCCTGCACGATGAACCGTTAACCCCCGCCGAAGCCATGGAGCTGGATCAAGACTACCTCGAGCTGATTGGTCATTGCCTCAGTCATA
This sequence comes from Pseudomonas sp. W2I6, assembly GCF_030815935.1. Lineage (NCBI taxonomy): Bacteria > Pseudomonadati > Pseudomonadota > Gammaproteobacteria > Pseudomonadales > Pseudomonadaceae > Pseudomonas > Pseudomonas sp. W2I6. The sequence goes on from NZ_JAUSXJ010000001.1 coordinate 2,674,619, forward strand.
ACACCAAGGCGGTGCGTATTGTCGCCCAGCACATTCTGGAAGAAATTCGCCAGGACACCCATATCGATCTGGGTCAACTCCCCACCCGGCTCGACAGCTGGGGCGAACACTGGACGCAGCAAGGATTGGATCAGGCAACCGCTGACGCGTTACACGACTCCGAACTGGGTGGCGATCACCGCGTTCGGAATCGTGCAGGCCCTCGTTCGGATTCCGAACCGAGCTTGAATTCCAGTGTTTCCGGCACCGTTCGGAATCCGAACGCCGCCTGTACTGTATTAAAAGAAAGTACTTGTACTGTACCGCGCGCGACCCTAGCGGTGGATAACCTGCTCTGGCCCGACTCGCTGCACCTGAGTCCAAGCGAGCGTCAGGCCGTGGCCGTGGCGCTGAACAAGCTCAAACCAGCGGATCGTCAGGCGGTGCTCAACGAAGCCGGCGCACGCTGTGCGATCGGCGGTATTCGCAAGCCAGCGGCCTATCTGATGGGGCTTGTCCAGCGTGCACTGAAAGGCGACTTTCGGCCTTGGGCAGGTCAGACAGAGCCCTCACCCGTTGCAGAACCGCCCCCAACAGCGCCGTCTCGCCCGTCCCGAAAACAGGGCGAGCCCGCTTCCGCCCTTGCACAGGCGTGCCTGAATGAGCTACGCCAACTGCGCGGCAAACGCCCTGGACATCAGTAGATTTGATGCCAGTGGCATCAAATCTACTGAGTTCTACTGTGATATCGCAAAGGGCCGAACCTGCGCAATCCGAGCGCCATCGCCATCAATGGAAATGATGCCACTGGCATCGCTCACGAACATCTCCGAAATTACCCCTCTAAAACCGAATAGACCGCATTCAGCTTTTTGGCTGCCCTTGACCCCCATCTGTCGCAACGTTCCCGTCCAAGCTTATGCGAGGACAACACCGTGGCCGATCACTATCAACTCAACCTGGGTTCATTGCGCAGCAGCATCACCCTGACTCTGCACACTCACCACGCCGCCCGTATCTGGCAAGGTCGAACCGCACGCGAAGGCGTCCACTCAATCATGGGCATGGCTGGCTACATCAGTGTCACCAACCTGATCAAACAAACCGCGGCCCAGGACGATCCCTATGCCGATTGGGCCATCGTGCAACTCGAAGAAAAACTCATACAGGCCAAAGCCGGGATGCTGGAACTGACCCAACAGCTGGATCGGATCAGACAGGACCTGCCGACACAGATCGACATGGGCGACAACCTCAACATCCACCCCGTCACCTTGCCGTTGTACATCGGCAGCCAGCTGGGTTTTCTGGCAGTCTACCTGCTGACCGACTACGACACCCTGGTGCGTCGTACCCTATTGGCCCATCACACCGCCCTGATCGGCCGCGTCGACATGGAAGCCTGGATCGATGATGGCGCCCATCTGCTGCGCAGCCTATTCGGCCAGGCCCAGCGCTATCGGCATGCCGGCGTCACACGCGATGACATGGCGGCGAACAACGCCCGCGCCATTGCGGCCATAGAGAAACTGGGTTTGCCCCCGATGGACATCCTGGAGGGGCATCGCCGCTCCCAGTTCGCGCCGCCGATCATTCGCCGCGGCGCTGTGCCAGTGGATGACGTCGACGCGTTGGCAGAGGACGCGGAAGAACCGTCTGCGACAGTGGATGAGCCGGAGGACGAAGCATGAATCCCCTGACCTCGGCTCACCCAATGTACCTCGAAGTATTGACACCGGATGCCTATCGACAGCTCGAACACGCAGCCTCCCTAAAAGGCCTTTTAAAACCTTTTAAGGGTAAGGGGGAGTTGGAGCACCTGGCGCAGGTGGCGAGGGAAATTGAGGCGCAGTTATGTCGCCTGATGGAGGCTGTGGTGCAGCAGGTCGGACAGCCCCCTTATTCACTGCTGGATATCCGATTGGCGTTGCAGAACACCAGCGCGGGTAGCACCTTTTTGCGTTGGCGCACCCGTGATTTTTCCCGCATGGGGGTTGCGGTCTGGGAACGCCAGATCTGCAACAACGCCCTGCCGCAGGCCGTACGCGAGGAATTGCACCGTTTCGAATGCGAGCGCATTGCACTGAACCTGCAGATGAGCGTGGTGCATTCGATCTACCGCCAGGCCTCGACCTGCGCGATCAAAATGGCCAGCGCCGAACAGCTGCTGTGCCAGTTCACACCCGCAGTGGAGGTATCACGATGAGCACTTTTTTCGTCGGTGAAGGCAATATCGGCAGTGCGCCAGAGTTCCAGGAATTTCCATCAGGCAATGACGAGCCACGGCGCTTGCTGCGGCTGAATGTGTACTTCGACAACCCCGTGCCACGCGAGGGCAGCTATGAAGATCGAGGCGGCTATTGGGCGCCGGTTGAGCTCTGGCACCGCGAGGCTGAACACTGGGGCACGCTGTACCAAAAAGGCATGCGCGTGCTGGTTGAAGGTCGTACCGTGCGCGACGAGTGGGAGGACAGCGAAGATAACGCGCGGGTTACCTTCAAGATCGAGGCCCGTCGCGTCGGTATCCTGCCTCACCGGTTAAACGGCGTGGTCATGCGCGAGCGCTCCAGTGAACCGGCAGCTTCTCAAAATACAGAGCAGGCCAGTACACCGGCGTCGAAACCCAAGAAGCGCGGCGGGTAAACACCTAGGGCCTGACAGACTTCAGGGGTAAAAATTGCGCCTTTGCGCGAAGTCGCCGGTCAGTTATTACTCACTGCTCGTGAAGCCCCGCCCTGTCATCCACGCTACAACAAGGTAGCAGCTTCGGCCCATTCAAGGCTGCCCTTACCGACTAATATGAGGAACCTGCCATTCAGGTTTCTCATATCTCGCACCTACTGTTTCCAACAACGCTGCTCCGAACTCAATCCGGAGCAGTTCTATGCGCCTCTTCCTCTGCGAGAAGCCTTCCCAAGGTCGGGACATTGCCAAGGCTCTCGGGGCCACTCGGCGTGGTGACGGTTGCCTGGTCGGAACCGACTCAACCGTCACTTGGTGTATCGGTCACCTGCTGGAAACGGCCCCACCTGAAGCTTATGGTGTTCAGTACAAATCCTGGTCGCTGGATCATCTACCGATCATTCCTGTGCAGTGGCAGGTCGAGGTCAAACTCAAGACTGCCGCGCAGTTCAAAATCATCAAACGCCTGCTCAGTGAAGCCTCAAGTGTTGTCATCGCGACCGACGCCGATCGCGAAGGTGAAATGATCGCCCGCGAACTGCTGGAACTCTGCAGGTATCGAGGTCCCGTTCAGCGCCTCTGGTTGTCCGCCCTCAACGATGCGTCGATTCGCAAAGCCCTGTCCTCGCTAAAGTCTGGTCAGGTGACTTTCCCGCTCTATCACTCGGCTCTCGCTCGCAGCCGCGCTGACTGGCTGATCGGCATGAACCTCAGTCGTTTGTTTACCCTTCTCGGTCGGCGAGCAGGTTACGACGGCGTTTTGTCAGTGGGGCGCGTCCAGACACCCACCTTACGTCTGGTGGTCGATCGGGATCGTGCGATTGTCAGCTTCGTCCCGGTGCCTTACTGGAACGTTGACGTGCACCTATCGTCGATGGGCCAGCGATTCATCGCGTCGTGGTTACCACCATGCTCAGGACGGGACGAATCGGGGCGTTGCCTGCAACAGGCGCTTGCCCATCACGCGGTCCAAACAATCACCGGCGAGAAGTCCGCCACGGTACTCTCGTTGCAGACTGAACAGTTCCGAGAACCGCCGCCCCTGCCCTTCGACCTGAGCACGTTGCAAGAAGTCTGCTCGCGTAAGCTGGGGCTCGGTGTCCAGGAAACCCTGAACATCGCCCAAGCCCTGTATGAAACCCACAAAGCCACCACCTACCCGCGCAGCGATTGCCGCTATTTGCCAGAGAGTATGTTCAACGAGGCGCCCGCGGTACTCGATGCCCTGCTCAAAACGGATCCTGCACTCAGACCTGCATTCGGGAGCCTCGATCGATCATTGCGCGCCCGCGTATGGAACGATGCCAAGGTCACCGCGCACCACGGCATAATTCCCACCACCGAGCCCGCAATCCTGGTGCGGATGTCCGAACAAGAACGCCAGGTCTACGAACTGATCCGTAGCCACTACCTGGCGCAGTTTCTTCCGCATCATGAGTTTGATCGAACCCAGGTCGAACTGGAATGTGGCAAAGAACGTTTGACCGCTGTCGGCAAACAGATCCTGATACAGGGCTGGAAAGGCTTGCTCACCGAAAACACCGAGGACGATGAGCGCGGCCAAAAGTCCCAAGTCTTACCCTTCCTGCAACAGGGTACTCAGTGCGCCTTAAACGACGTCGAACTCAAGTCCATGCGCACCGCCGTTCCCAAGCCGCTCACCGAGGGCGATCTGATCAAGGCGATGAAAAATGTGGCCAAGCTAGTCAACGACCCACGCCTGAAACAGAAACTTCGGGACACCACCGGTATCGGCACCGAAGCCACGCGAGCCGGCATTATCAAAGGGTTGATTGATCGCGGTTATTTACTGAAGAAAAAACGCGCCTTAATGGCCTCCGCCGCGGCCCATACCCTGATTGAGGCGGTACCGGCAGCAGTCGCCGATCCAGGTATGACCGCAATCTGGGAACAGGCGCTGGATGAAATCGAAGCGGGACGCCTGAGCCTGGATGCGTTCGTTGCCAAGCAGGCGAACTGGATTGCGCAGTTGGTCGCACACTACCGCTCGCTCACTTTGGCAATAGCGGTCGAAACGAGCCCGAGCTGCCCCAAGTGCAACGCCTCAATGCTCAGGCGAAAGGGAAAATCAGGACCGTTCTGGTCATGCTCCCACTATCCAGACTGCAAAGGCACCGTGCCGATCAGCAAAGCGACGCATCGTCCATGAGGTGCCATTGGTGTTCACATGAATCTCGGGGGTGATGTGCGAGTCAGTGCACCATCAACGGCGGCTGATCCTTCTCCAAGTCGCCTAGCGGTTGTCCGACTTCACGCGCCAAGGCGATGCCTGCCGCTATCCATATCTGCCCCAGTTCGTTGAACGCTTTCAGGTGAGCAGAATCTTCGTTAAGCCAACGAACAAGGTTGTCGCGGTGTTCGGGGCTATCAGGGTAGTCATGGATCTTGATGAACAACTCCACTGTTCGATCCCAGATCAGGTCCATGTCGTTCTCGCGCTGCTCACCCATGCTCAACCTTGCCTCCCTTTGGTCCTATCAGACCGCTCAGTCTCACTGGTCACTACGTGCTTTCTTTCCTGTAAGAACACATGTCACGTCGCGACAAACAGGTATTTCAGTCAATATAGCAACCCCAAAAGTCGATACTCAACCGTTAAGGATGTTCATGTCAATGGGTCTTTGCTCAACCATTCGGGTTGAATTGGAGAACTCATCACTTGACACATAAACATCCAACCCAAGCCCAAATCGGACGCATGATCGCGAAACACCGCACTCAGCGTAATTTTACCCAGGAAGAGGTGGCTGAACGCCTGGGGATAGGCAGCGAAGCCATTTCGCGCCTTGAGCGGGGTGTGGTGGAGCTTTCCGTGGTCAAGCTGATGCAACTGGCGGACGTCTTCGACTGCCGGATGGATGAACTGCTGACGGAATCGAGCAATCGCCCCAACGACCAGGGCCGGATGATCGCGGGCCTGCTGAGCGGCCTTCAAGAAAGCGACCGTGCCTTTATCCTGACGACCGTCGAACAGCTGGCCGCTCATCTCAATAGCAAATAACCCCTTCGCCACTGGCTTGACGTGATCCCACCCTCTCTGCTGTAGTGCTTCAGGATCATCGCCAACGGCGACCCAAGACCGATTTGCTCCGGGTGGCTCGGTCGGACTTTTAGAGTTCGGAGCCTTCTTTTCTGCGGAATTTAATTCCCGTTTTATGCTCGACCTGATCGTGGTGGCGGATGACCGCTGTTGCCTCTACCCGGCAATAGCGGTCATCCGCTTCGGCGATCGTATTCAGTCCCGGAGCCCACCGGGGAAACACTGGGCTCCCTTTGTGCGCGGATGCGTGCCAGCAGGTTCCGACCCAGGCCACGACAAGGGTCGGTTGGCGAATCATGGCGCAGTTAAACCAAGTTTTGCGAGGAGCTTGTCGACTGCGTCAGTTCGCCAAAGGTGGCTTTTCTCTTCCTCGCCTGGCGCCCAGCCGGGCCCACTGTTCATTTTTTCATTTTCTTAATTCCAGTAACTGCCACCGTATTCCGGCCTTAAAAAACCGGGTCGCAGCGTCTTGACGCTCCCCTGTGACAGGCTTATATAAAGGGCGTGGTCCGCTGTCGTTGACAGCCCAGCCCAGGTAGCCAGAACCTTCAAGGCTACGCCATGTTCGTGGTGGTTCACCCAAGTGCGATCAGCATTCGGAAGCTCGCGCGTTTACCGCATCGGCGGTGATGAATGCCCACTATCCCATGCCTGCGGATCACCTCCGCAGACACTTCTCTGCTGCACCGCTATTCCCCCAAGTCGCATCGTTCTGATTGTCATCGGCTTGCCGATGGTGAATCGCTCATCGCTTGCCTTCACCTTACCCACCCTGACGGGGGCTCACTTCCCGTAAGGGATTGTGCGTCGCCGTTTTCCCTTGAAACAGGAGAACTACCATGGCCCACGCCAACCACTCCCATGAAGCGACCACTTACTTCAACTTGCACACCGTCGGTATCGGTTACCTCAACCGAGTTCGTGAAGTACAAGTCCGCCGCGGCCAACCATTCATGGCCTGCGATATTGCAGCCCTGCACGGTGCCACCGATGCGGTGGAATACACCCGCTTCGACTGCAAAGTCGCTGGGGGTGAAGCAGAACGTTTGATTCGTCTCTATATGGACGCCGTCAAAGCCGAGAAAAAGGTCTTGCTGTCGTTTCGTATCGGCGACCTGTGGATCGATCCGTTTCTCTACGAGAAAGGCGATAAACAAGGCCAACCGGGCGCCAGCCTGAAAGGTCGTTTGCTGTTCATCGACTGGATCAAGGTCAACGGCACGGTCGAGTACAAAGCGCCCGCTAGGCAGGAAGCAACAGCACCTGCTGAGCAAGTGCCAACCAGTGAGGCATCCCCAACGTCGGCTGATGCCGAAGCTGAGGAGCTCGAAAACCCAACAGAAGCTCAGGTCGAACCTGAATCTGCACTTGCTCCAAGCACGGCGCGCCGTGATGCCCCCCGTACCGTTCAGTCCGCCTGAACAGTCCACGATACCCCTCATCAAGGCGCTCCCTCGAGCGCCTTTTCTTCACTCCGCAAAGGAGAATCCACATGGAATCCTTCTGGCTATGCGACGACTGCCTATTCGCGGCTGCTTACGAGGACTTCAGCACGTTATCGCTCTACTACACCACGGATGAAAGCGAGAAACGGATCGCCGGCATCCATCGTGGACTGGTTCGGTTAATGCCCATTAGTGCCGACTTCGATCCCGAAACTGGCTGGGGAATAAGAGCCTTTTCTCCGTTGCCTTGCGACGGTTGTGGTTCACCTCTGCACGGTCAGCGCCACCGATTCACTCGGCTGTAAACCGTACATAAGCTGCAAACGCCTGCAACTCCACACCCAGCCAGGGGACACCACGCCCCTCGGGCGTGTACCCCTGATTGTTCCCTTCGGAGGTACCACCATGAGCACCCAACTCACACTGATTGAAACCTCAAATGTCGAGGCTGATCGTATCGTCCAAGAAAACCAGCTGATCGACGAAGCGCTGCGTATTCTGGATCGTCGGCTGTTCTCCCGTGGCCCTAACCTGACGTCGCCTGAAGCTGTGGCCTCCTACCTAAAACTGCACCTTGTGCAACAAGAGCACGAAATCTTCGGCGTAATTTTTCTCGATGCCCAGCACCGGGTGTTGGTGTTCGAAGCCCTCTTTCACGGCAGCATTGATGGCGCCAGCGTTTACCCCCGCCAAGTCGTTAAGCGTTCGCTCGCGCATAACGCTGCGGCCGCCATTTTTGTTCACAACCACCCTTCAGGGTGCACGGAACCCAGCCAGGCGGACCGCATCTTGACCGCACGGCTGAAGGAGGCCTTGGCCTTGATCGAAGTGCGCGTACTGGATCACTTCATTGTGGGTGAAGGTCGTCCGCTCTCCCTTGCCGAATATGGCTGGCTTTAACCATCACAGGCGCCTTCGGGCGCCTTATTCATTTTCATCCTGGAGAACCCTCATGAACCCCGCCCCCCAAGCCGCAGCCCTGCTGTCGGCCCCAAATCCATTTGCTCGCGGCTACGACAACCTTCATATCGAACGGCTGCTACTGATCACCTACGAAAACGACTACCCTCCCTGCTTTCGACCCCTGCACGACTCACAAGCCCAACTGCCCGACAATGAGCTGCAACTGTTCCCCTGCCTGTTCAATGACGATTTCGCCTTGATCAGCGAAGGCCAATCCATTTCGGATGATTTGGATGAACGCTGCCCGTCCACCGGGCTAGTGCGCCAAGTAATCTACGCTGTGATGGGCGAAATGCTCAACGAGCGGCATCACCTCGGTGATCTGTACTCCCTGGAAGAGGCACAAGTCATGGTCCATCGCTTGAGCTTTGAAACGGGACACTACAGTCGAACCTGGGAGATCAGTACCGCACACCTCACTGAAGAAGCATTGCGCTACTTGGAACGCCGGGTTGGCGATTTCGACTCCAGACCAACCGGTCTGCTGTTCGAACCCTTTGCCCTGGCGGACTGCAATGGCGTCGGGTGTAAGCTGATCGGCACGCCTTGGACCGACGATAACCTGGAGAAAATCGAGGGCTGTCCTTACTCATCGCTGAGGCAAGAGCAACTCGATACCGGTACGCCGGCAACCTTGGTCAACGTACTGTATCTGGCGGCATTGGCGGATGTGCGATTGTTGATCTTCGACCCCGACGCTACCGTCTTGAATGGGCTCGCCATTTTTGATGAGTAATAACGCGTTCTGCTTTAACACGACCCGCCTTGAATCAACTTTCTCACTGAATCGCTCCTTCACCTCATGTCAGGTTCTGCACTGAACCTGACATGAGGTTTTTCCATGGAGCGTTTTTTCACGCCTGTCTGTCTGCTGGGTTTGTTGAGCGGCTGTACCGCGCAAATCCCCGCCCCATTGCCGACCCATCCGGAAATCGGCAGTGGCTCCAATCAGGCCCAGCACTCGAGGGGCACAGCCGAAGAAAGCCATCCGGCAGAACTTCGTTATGGCCGCTATACGCTGGTCAGCACCGAGCCCACCACGGAACAACGCGATCTTCTAGCCCAAATCATCGACGTGAGTATCCCATCCAGCCTGAGCCCTTCGGTGCAAGATGCGCTGCAGTACATATTGCAGCGCTCGGGCTATTCGCTCTGTCGCGATTCCGCTGCGGTGAAGGTGCTGTTTACTCGGCCCCTGCCCGCGGCCCATTACCGGGTTGGTCCAATCCCATTGCGCAGCGCGCTACAAATGTTGGCTGGCCCCGCCTGGCGACTCACGACCGATGAAATCAATCGGTCGGTCTGCTTCGAACAGCAGAAAACGGGTGCTGGGGTTGTGCTGATCGCACCCCTCTCGCCCCATCAGTCGGAGGCACACCCATGAAAGCCTCAACGTTTCAAAATCTCATTGTGGGGTTGCTTTGCCTGGCGGTCGCCGGGCTGAGCGGTGGTTTGTATAACCAGTACCAGCGCATAGCAGAACTACAGAGCACGGACACCCAACGCCTACAAACCCTGGACACCCTGCAACATGATTCAAGCTCCCTCAAGGACGCCCAGAAGAAGCTGCAGTACGCACTCAAAGATCTGAAGCAGACGGTCGATACTGGTGAGCAACAGGCCAATACCCTCGATCCGAAGTTGGATCAGTGGGCGCAAGAGATACAGGAACTGCGTGATGGTCTCGCAGCCCGCGCCACCCAGGCAGACCTGACCGCGCTGCGCGCACGCCTTGAACAGGTCGAGCAGCAGCTCCTGGACCTCAAGACCCAGCCATCACCCCCACCTCCGAGTTTATCAGCGACCAAGCCGAAAAAGACCGCTAACCCCAAACCCACTCGGCTCTCGCCACCGTTCTCGGTGTTGGGTGTCGAGTCCCGCGGGGGTGAGCGCTTTCTGGCGATCGCTCCTCCTGGCAGTCGCGCTCTCATGGATCTTCGGCTGCTGCATAGCGGCGAGCAGGTCGGAACTTGGCAGCTGAAAGTGCTGGGGCCGAACTCAGCCATCTTCACGGTGGCCGCTCAACCAGATCAGACCGTGCACCGCCCTTGAGAAGCGATCATGAACAGAGCGTTACTGCCCGCCGTCGTCTGCCTCGTTTCGCTACTGACCACGGGCGCTGCGATGAGCACCCCCGTCACGATACAGTCGCGGAATCAGGACACGCAGGTCGCGCCCTTGGGGCGCTCTCACTCTGAACAGGCGGCGAACTGGGGGCTGACCGAGCAGGAGTGGACACGCTTCGAACAGATCCAAGCCGGCCCGCGCGGTTTCTGGAGCCCAAACCTTGATCCGTTAACCGCACTCGGAGTCGAGGCCCACACCGACCAAGAGCGCCAACGCTATGCCGAATTACAGGTAGCGCTGGAAGCCAAACGCGCCGAGCGCGAGTTGGCTTATCAAAACGCTTACACCGTGGCGTGGGCCAAGCTGTTTCCCGGGCTGCTGCCGATCCAGGGCATGGCATCTTCGTCCCCTACCAGCTCAGCGGTAGCCCCGCGCCCAGCCCTGTTTGTGGAGGACCACTGCCCCGCGTGCACCGCCGAAGCGCAGCGTCTGCAAAGCAGCGACACGGCGTTCGATATCTACCTGGTGGGCAGCCAAAGCGAGGATGAGCGCGTCCGTAACTGGGCTCAGCAAGCGGACATTGATCCGGCCAAGGTTCAACGCCGGCAGATCACCCTGAACCATGACCGTGGTCGCTGGCTCAGCCTGGGTGCTCCGGGGCCATTGCCCGCCACATTTCAACAGGTGAACGGACAATGGCAACGGCTCGACTGAGTGGTCTTGCGCTCACGCTGACGGTGCTCGCCGTCCAGGCTGACGAACTTCCGCCTCCGGCCTATCAGCTGGCGGCGCATGACGCCGGCATCCCTTCTACGGTGCTGTTCGCGATTGCGCTGCAGGAGAGTGGTATCCGCGTCCGTGGCCGACTGCTGCCCTGGCCTTGGACCTTGAACATCGCCGGAACACCCTACCGCTTCGCCACTCGCCAGGCCACCTGTCACGCCTTACTTCAGGCGCTCACTCAACATGACGCCAAGCGGGTCGATGCCGGATTGGGGCAAACCAACCTGGGCTACCACGGGCAACGTTTTTCCAGTCCCTGCGAAGCCCTCGACCCCGACCGAAATCTCGCCGTCACCGCGGCGCTGCTACAGGAGCATCACGCCGCCACCGGTGATTGGGTGTCAGCGGCCGGACGCTATCACCGCCCGGCAGGAGGAACGCCGGCCGCGCGTTACCGCGCCGGTTTTTCCCGGCAACTCGAACGGTTGCAGGCTTCCTTCAAACAGGGCACACCACCATGAAGCGAATGCCCCTTACCTGCTACTTCATCCTGCTCTTGGCACCTTTCGCCCAGCCGGAGCTGACCGTAGCCGGGGATCAGCCTAGCGACTTCAACCGGCCCCATTTTCAGGTTGCCAGGCCGCTAATAAACAACAAGCTCCAGTCTAATCGGGCCATGCATGCGGACCTGTCCACGTTTGCCGATGAAGCCTGGATACTACCCGTCCGCAGCTCTCACTTGAGCCCCGGCCAAATCACGTCTCGCGCCTTAAACATGCCGGGCTTACGGCCATTTTTCCTGGTGGGTGAGGATCCCCAGTCACTGGCTTGGTTGCGTCAACGCGCGACTGAACTGCAGGAAATGGGCGCGGCCGGCCTCGCCGTCGAAGTGGCCGATACTGAAGGCCTGACCCGGATTCGAGCGGCCGCTCCGGACACCACCATCCTGCCGGTCAACGGCAACGACATCGCCACCCGCCTGCAGATCGAGCACTACCCCGTCTTGATCACCGCCACTTCACTGGAACAGTGAGTCCAGGCCATGGCCGAGCATGCGATGGAGTCCAAACTCCGGCCAGCGGTTGAGCTGTACACCGTAGCGATCTGCATCGCCGCCGCAATGCTGTGCGTGTACTCGCCCTGGGCGGTTGCCCTGTCACCCGAGATCGGTCTGGTTGCAGCGCTGGCCTATACCCTGTTCGGCTTTATCCGGCTGCGACAAGCCTGGGAGGTGCTGCGTTATCGGCGCAACATCCGTCGGCTGTCCCGCTACGAGCTGACCAGTCGGCAGATTCCGGTCAGCCGCAAGCGTCTGTTCATGGGCCGAGGCTTTCGCTGGACCCGCCTGCACACCCAGCGCTTGGTCGAGGCCCAGGATCCGGCGGTCGCTCACTATGTCGACCAACCGACCGGCTACCGCCTAGCCCGAGGACTCGAACGACGCCTCGAACACGCGCCGTTTCCGCTCTCGACATTAGCCCGAGTCACGGCTTGGGACAGTGCCTTCAATCCGTTGCGCCCTTTGCCCCCGGTAGGTGGCTCGCCGCTGTTGCATGGGGTCGAGCCCGACGAAATGGAAGTCAGTCTGCCGCTGGGCGAACGGGTCGGACACACACTGGTGTTGGGCACGACCCGTGTCGGCAAGACGCGACTCGCCGAGGTGTATATCACCCAGGACATACACCGCGTCGAACACGAGGTAGTGATTGTCTTCGATCCGAAGGGCGATGCCGACCTGCTCAAGCGCATGTACGTCGAAGCCAAACGCGCCGGTCGGGAGAAGGAGTTTTATGTCTTCCATCTGGGCTGGCCAGAAATCTCCGCGCGTTACAATGCCGTGGGGCGTTTCGGACGCATCTCGGAGGTCGCATCACGCATCGCTGGGCAACTCAATGGTGAAGGTAACTCGGCGGCCTTCCGTGAGTTCGCCTGGCGTTTCGTCAACATCATCGCCCGCGCATTGATCGAGTTGGGTCGGCGCCCGGACTACCTGCAGATCCAGCGACATGTGGTCAATATCGACGCACTGTTCATCGAATACGCTCAACAGTTTTTCGCCAAGACCGATCCGAAAGCCTGGGAAGTGATCGTCCAACTGGAAGGCAAGCTCAACGAGAAAAACATTCCCCGGCATATGGTAGGACGCGAAAAGCGTGTGGTGGCCATCGAACAGTACCTGGCGGTGAAGCGGGTATTTGATCCGGTAATGGACGGACTGCGTTCGGCAGTGCGCTACGACCGTACTTACTTCGACAAGATCGTTGCCTCGCTACTGCCGCTACTGGAGAAACTCACTACCGGCAAGACCGCCCAGTTACTGGCCCCTAACTACACTGACCTGGATGACCCGCGGCCGATCTTCGACTGGATGCAGATCATCCGAAAACGCGGCATCGTCTACGTCGGCCTGGATGCACTGACCGACGCCGAGGTGGCCGCCGCAGTGGGCAACTCCATGTTTGCCGACTTGGTCTCGGTCGCGGGGCACATCTACAAACATGGCATTGACCATGGCCTGCCCACCTCGGGCAGCAGCAGTGTCAAGCTACCGATCAATCTGCACGCTGACGAGTTCAACGAGTTGATGGGTGATGAGTTCATTCCGCTGATCAACAAGGGTGGCGGCGCCGGTATCCAGGTAACCGCCTACACCCAAACCCTCAGCGATATCGAAGCGCGCATTGGTAATCGCGCCAAGGCCGGCCAGGTCATTGGTAATTTCAACACCTTGCAGATGCTCCGCGTACGCGAGACCGCCACCGCGGAGCTGCTCACCCAGCAGTTGCCCAAGGTCAATGTGCTGACCAAAACCCTAGTGTCGGGCGCCACCGACACCTCCGATCCTGAGGCCAACACCGACTTCACCTCGTCCTCACAGGACCGTGTCAGCAGTACCAGTGTGCCGCTGATCGAGCCTGCTCACATCGTCAGTTTGCCCAAGGGGCAGATGTTCTCCTTTCAGGCCGGTGGGCAGCTCTTGAAAGTCCGCATGCCTTTGCCAAAACCCTCCAACGACGATGCCATGCCCAAGGACCTGCAGGAGCTCACCCAGCGAATGCGGGCCGCCTATAACGAGCAGGCGGGGCAATGGTGGAGCGCCAGTGGTGGCGGCCCAACAACCAACTTCGATCTGGATCAGGTGGGGTAGCCCTACCCCACCACTGGTTTCGATTCAGCAGAAAACGATCCAAAAGGCGTCGTGACGACACCAACACTGCAACGCGCAATGGAGTGAACGATGGCGAGTTCCGTCCGACACACGCCGCCACAACCGATCCAGCGTCCGGGATTGATTATCTCGGCGATTGGGTTAGTTTTACGCATCATCGGTTTGCTGATCGCCTCATTGCTGTTTTCGATCCTCATCGAGTTCGCCGGCTTACTGCTGTTCTGGGGCGATCAGGGTTGGCGGCACAGCCAAGCCATGTTGGCGAACGAACTGGGCTGGCTGAGTGAGCACTTCAAATCTTCTCTCATCCTCCAACAACCTGGACAGACGATTGTTCAATGGCTGGATTTTCTCAATCAATGGCTATTGGTTAAGACTGGCTTTGCGGATTTTGCACGGCAGGCGCGGATGTCGAGCCAGGGCAACGGCTTCTGGGGCTGGATCAACCAGCTCTACGTGAGTATTGAGGATTTCGTACTGGCCGCAGTGTATGTGACCTTTACCTTCGTGGTGCGCCTGACGATTCTAGTCCTGGCCACACCACTATTTTTGTTGGCCACGCTTACCGGTTTTGTTGATGGTTTGATGCGCCGCGACCTGCGCAAGTTTGGAGCCGGACGAGAAAGCAGTTTTGTCTATCACCGCGCCAAGCGAGCAGTGATACCCCTGCTGCTCGTGCCCTGGGTCATGTATCTGTCCCTGCCCTTTTCGCTCAATCCTATGGCCGTCTTTTTGCCTTGCGCGATGACGCTCGGAATAACGACAGCTATCACCGCGGCGACGTTTAAAAAATACATTTGATAAGATGTAATGCTGACGTGTTAAACCATTCCGGTGAATTTGGCCAAAAACGCGACGACGTATCCGCCAATAATAGACAAACCAAGAATACCCAACGGCCGCTGCCACCAATCACCGCTAGGGGACGGCGGCATAGACTGCTGATAAAAATTGATCTGCCCGATCTGATTTGCGTTGACTTGGGTGGCTGCTCCATTTTGCATCGAGTTGCGCCACTGAGCTTCCTCAAGACGTTCGAGTTGAACCTGAACACGCCTTTTGAGTTGGCTAGCGGAAAGGAGAATTTGCTTTCCAATAATCATCACACCCAGCAAACCGAAAAACAGCAAATTTCCATAGCTGAGCGGGTTTTCCTGGCTGAGGGTAGGCGCGTGCTCCCATACAAAACCGATGTAGGGTGATGTGGCCTGGTAAACATCGGCTACTAAATTTTGCACAACCCCTCCCAAATGCCCAAAAAGTTTTGTGCTCGCGAGAATCTCTGCTTGATGGTGCAGAAAAATCAACGATGAAACCAAATAAAATAGAGCCCCGAAGACCATCAAGGAGAAGCCCACGGCCCGTCAAATACGGTACCGCCGAATTGCTTGTTGGATTCACTCTCTGCAATCACTCTTCGTTAACTGATTTTGTCCGCGCTTATCTGCGCCCCGCTAACAATGTTGTTAGCGGAATCAAACGTTAACGGCTACTAATCGTTTTCCATGAGTAACCAATGCTGTACTTGCGGTCCAATCGTGTCATTTTCCGCCTTTCGTAGCTCTCGATACGGTGTTCGAACTCGCTACACGATCAGAGACTGTATCGAAATAAAATGACGCAGCGTGTTTCGTGTTTCTTACTGCTGAGTCCTGGACGTTGGTTGAATGCTGGCCCCATCTCCAAATGGGCTATCCACATGCCGACTACAATTTTCCGAGTCTGCTCACTGTTCATATTGATGACGTTCCATAGCGGTGGCTATGCCGCATCTACTCATGAGCGCGAACAGCTCAGCCTAGTTCAGCAGCAGCTCGACACTATTGAGCGCCTTGCGGCGCGAGCTAAGGTAGCCAGGACCTCTGAACTAAACGAACGCTATCGCTTCGACTATCCCCGCCTGTCTCAGGACATTCAACGCATTCGCCAAGGAATGCAGAACTATCTGTCGCCCTCCCGTGCTCAACCTCACGATCCTGGTGAGCTGGTCGGCGATTACCGCCTCGACATCCCGTCCGTGGAACCGTCGCCATGAGCATGACGGACGCGCAGACCGCTGCCTTTCAAAGCGCTTCCGGCTTCTCACCGCAGAGCAGTTCGACGCTCTGGCTGTCCCTGGTCCTCGTCCTGGTTTTGCTGTGGTGTGCCTGGGTGATGTGGACGGCTTACAGGGGATGGGCAACAGGCAGTGTGCGCTTCGGCGCGTTTGGCGGCAGCGCCGCGCGCGTGCTGCTCATCTTGCTGGTTCTGATGTTCTTTACCCTGTCCTGACCCCGGAGATCGCCGTCATGCTCAAGTGCCTTGTCCCCCTGAAAAACAACCTGCGTGATCGTGCCAGCCAGCGCTTGATCGGCCTGCTCCTCGTGCTCGGTCCAAGCCTGGCTTTTGCCGAGCTCCCCACCATGGAAGCACCTTCACGGGGTGAAGGTTCCGGGTTGATCGAAACGATCAAAAACTACGCCTACGACGGCGGTATCCTGCTCGGTCTGCTGATCGCCCTGCTCGCTTTTCTCGGGGTGGCCTGGCATTCCCTGACGGTGTATGCCGACGTGCAGAACCAGCGCAAGACCTGGAAGGATCTCGGCGCCGTGGTCGGTATCGGTGCCCTGTTGGTGGTGATCATCATCTGGTTCCTGACCAAGGCTGCCGCGATTCTGTGAGGTCGATATGAACGACACTATCGAACGCCTTGTCGACGGCACCTTGGTCTTTCTGCCAGAGCGACTCAATCGTGATCCCGCCGTATTGCGTGGTTTGACCAATGATGAGATGTGGGTAGCGCTCGGCACTGGCGCCGTCATTGGCCTGCTGCTGGGCGTTCCTCTGGCGATCGCCACCGCTTCCATTGCCGTGGCGCCGACCAGCATGATCGCAGGTATGGCGGTGGTGTTATTTGCCGGTGGTACGCTTTTGCGTCGAGCCAAACGGGCTCGCCCCGAGACCTGGTTGTACCGTAAGCTCGAATGGGTACTCGCCAGCCGCTGGCGCCTAGGTCGAGGGACTTTGATCCTTCACTCCGGTGCCTGGACGGTTCGCCGTTCGCGTCGACTGCGCCCTGCCCTGTCCCGGTGGCAACCATGAGTCGCTTTCGGAACAAGGTCGATGCCCAACAGGCCCATATCTTCAGCCTGCGTCTGGCAGTGATGGTCCTCGCCGTGTTCTGTGCCGGACTCTGGTATGGCTGGCGCTCGGCACCGACCGATCTGACCGTGCATGTCCCCCCGGATCTGCGCTCGGGCAGCACGCGCAAGTGGTGGGATATCCCCTCGGAGAATGTCTATGCCTTTGCCCTGTACATCTTTGGTCAGCTCAACCGATGGCCCTCAGATGGCGAGCAGGATTATCGCCGCGCCATCTATGGCTTGCAGTCCTACCTGACACCCGCCTGCAAGGCCTTCCTCAATGGCGACTACGAGTACCGCAAGGCCGCCGGCGAACTGCGCCAGCGGGTGCGTGGGGTCTACGAAATTCTGGGGCGAGGCTACAGCGAAGATCCGGAACTCAGGGTCAAGCAACTCGACCGTGACAGCTGGCTGGTCAAGCTCGACCTCAACGCCGATGAATATTACGCCGCCGAACCGGTGAAACGGGTGGTGGTGCGTTATCCATTGCGCGTGGTGCGTTTTGACCTGGATCCCGAGCGCAACAAGTGGGGGCTGGCGCTAGATTGCTATCAGGGCACGCCGCAAAAAATCGCTCTGCCTGGAGGTGAGCCATGAAGCGGATTTCTACCCTGGGACTCACCGTCGCACTGATGTTATGGGGAGCTGCAACGCAGGCCGTCGAGCTGATGCACTGGGAACGCCTCCCCCTCGCGATCCCACTGGTGATCAATCAAGAGCGGGTGGTCTTTGTCGATGAGGATGTTCGAATCGGCGTGCCCTCAACCCTGACGGGCAAGCTGCGCGTGCAATCAACTGGCGGTACGCTGTACCTGCGAGCGTCGGAAGCCATTGCACCGACCCGACTGCAATTGCAATCGGTCACGACGGGCGAGATTATGCTCCTGGATATTGCGGCCACGCCCGGCGATCAACCTCTGGAGCCGGTGCGTATTCTCAAGAATGCTCAGGTGCAAGCTACCGAGGCTGAATCTAGCACTGTCCCTGTTCCAGAACGCACGCCGACTCCGGTCGCTTTGACGCGCTATGCCGCACAGAGCCTGTACGCGCCGCTGCGCACCGTAGAATCCCTACCCGGCGTACGCCGCGTACCGCTCAAGCTGCGCACCGAATTGCCGACCCTGCTGCCGACCGAAAATGTGTCCAGCACACCCATCGCCGCCTGGCGACTCGGCGATTACTGGGTGACGGCGGTGAAGCTGCGCAACCGTGGTCCAGAGACGGTGCAACTCGATCCGCGTCGGCTGCAGGCCAAGCTGTTCGCTGCGGCCTTTCAGCATGCGTTCCTCGGGCCTGTCGGCAGTGCTGAAGACACCACGATCGCCTACCTCGTCACTCGCGGTGCCGGCCTCGAACACGCCGTGCTGCTCCCGCCTATTGCGCGAGGTGCTGACGATGAAAGCTAACGCCTTGCTCAGATGGCTGGTACCGGCTGCGCTGTTGGCCGTGGTTTTTATCATCCTGAAAACCTGGGTCGCGGTTAGTACTCCCTCTCAGGAGCTCCCAGTTGATCAGGGCAAGATTCAGTTATCCGCCGAGCAAGCCAATTCGCTTGGCATTGCGGGCGATACCCCACGCGACACGGTCGCCACCCTGGTCGGCCAGGTGAAGGCCATGCGCAGCGACATGCTCGGTTTGAAGAAACACAATGACTCACTGCAGACGGAAAACAACCGCCTACGCGAGCGGGAAAACAGTGTCGATTCGCGTATCCAGACCGCGCTTGGCAGTGTGACCCAGCGGGTCGACGAAGGCCGCCGCCAAGCCAACGAGGCCCGACTCAAAGCGGAACAAGACAGTCGTCAGGCTCGCGGCCTGCTGACGCAATTGCAGGAGCAGTTGTCGGGGCTGACCGGCAAAGGCAAGGACATGCCGATCGGATTAGGGCTTGAGCCCGGCGACGGCGCTCAGTTCGAAGGGCGACACTCTACCAATGATGCGCTGCAGTGGATTGAACCCTCGGATGCTCCGTCCACCGACGCCCGAGGTAAAACCAAGACTTCCCCCGCATTGAGTCTGCCTACCGCCTTCAACTCACTGGAAGGCTTGAACGATAACGCTATTGATCGCAGCCAGAAACAGCTACGTACAGTCACCCAGGGTGAGCATGACCCGACACGATCCGCTGATCGTACCGAAGGCGCGAAGCCGGTCTACACCATTCCCGAAAACGCAACATTGATGGGCTCAGTCGCCATGACCGCGCTGATCGGCCGCGTCCCAGTGGACGGCACCGTGAATGATCCCTATCCCTTCAAAGTGCTGGTCGGCCCCGAGAACCTGACTGCCAACGGCATCGACCTGCCGGACGTCGCGGGAGCCGTGATGAGCGGTACGGCGTCCGGTGACTGGACCCTGTCTTGCGTACGCGGACAGGTCGAGTCGATCACCTTTGTGTTTACCGATGGCACCATCCGCACGGTGCCTCAGCCGAAGGCAGTCGCCAGCCGCAATGCTTCCACCACCCAGAGCTCAAACACCGACAAGATCCGCGGTGAACTCGGTTACCTGTCCGATCCGTATGGCATTCCTTGCATCGCTGGCGAGCGCCGCTCGAACGCCCAGCAATACCTCGGCAGCCAGAGCCTGATCACTGCCGCCGGGGCCGGTGTCGCAGCGCTGCTCGGGGATGAGCGGAACAACAGCAGTGTGATCAGTTCGGGCGGCAGTACGCTCGGAGTCACCAGCAGCAGTGGCAATAGCGCACTGAACTCAATTTTCAGTGGTGGGGTCAGCGACATCCGCGAGTGGGTGAACAAATTGTATGGCGAAGCCTTTGCGGCCGTGTACGTACCACCTGCAGCACAGGTCGCGCTGCACCTCGACCATGAGATCACCATCGACTACGAGCCCAAGGGCCGGAGCGTTCGCCATGAAAAAGACCCTGTCTCCCTGCCTGATCTGGATTAGCTTGCTTTGCTTAGTCCTGGCGGGGTGTTCCACCGACAAGGAGACGCTGCTGCCCCATGGCGAGCAAACCATGCTGGACATCTGGAACGGCGCCGGTTCGCAAGGCACTCAGCAGCAACTGCTGGATGCTCGACAGCAGTTACGCCGCCCGCTGGCTCAGGCAGATGTCTCCGCGGCTCTCCAGGAACCGTACACGCGCACCGCGGCGAACGAGATCCGCAACCTGTTCCCGCGCTTGCCCAATCCCGATCTGGTGCTGTACGTGTATCCACATTTGAGTGGTACCGAGCAGGCACCGGTTCCGGGTTACTCGACCGTCTTTCCGTTCTACCAACGGGTGCAGCACGCATTCCCCGGTGAACGTCAGGAAGACTTGTAGTGCGTACCAGCGATGCGGGCAACCGCACTTCTGCATGGAAAGCCTGGCGCCATCCATTGCGCCCTCGCGCCACCTTGGCCGATGAAGCTGCACTCTATGCGCATAACCCCAGCTTCACCGATCACCTGCCATGGGTCGAATACCTCGACACCGAGCAGTGTTTTCTACTGGATGACAACCGTTCGGTGGGCGCCGTGTTCGAGTTGCTACCCATTGGCACTGAAGGTCGCGAACCCGATTGGTTGATGGCCGCCCGCGATGCCCTCGAGGATGCCCTGCAGGATAGCTTTGACGAGCTGGACCAAGCGCCGTGGGTGGCGCAGTTTTTTTGTCAGGACGACAACGACTTCACCCCCTACCTGACCCGGCTCACCGATTATATTCAGGACAGAGCGCGAGGCACGGTGTTCACCGAAGCATACCTGGAACTTACTCGCCAGCATCTGAAGGCCATCGCCAAGCCGGGCGGTCTGTTCGAGGACAAGGCAGTCACGCGCCTGCCCTGGCGTGGCAATAACCGTCGGGTGCGCCTGGTGGTCTATCGCTGGCTTGAGTCTGACGCTGAGGCGGCGGGACTCACTCCGGCGCAATCCCTGCAACAGGCTTGCGAACGTATCGCTGCTTCGTTACAGGCGTGTGGGGTGCCATCGACGCGAGTCGATGGGCGAGGTCTTTATGCCTGGTTAGTTCCCTGGTTCAATCCCGCACCCAAGCTCACCGATGAAGCGCCCGAGGCGTTCTACCGCCGTGTGGCCTATCCGGAGTCGGGCGACGATGCGTCGTTGGAACTGCCCTTCGATCATGACTTCGCCGAGCGGCTGTTCTTCAACGAACCGCGTTCGGATGTGCAGCACGGACTCTGGTACTTCGATGGTCAGCCTCATCGGGTGATGGTGGTGGACAAGCTGCGGCGGGCGCCCTTTATTGGCCAACTCACTGGCGAAACCCGTAAAGGTGATGCAGTGAACGCGCTGTTCGACCAGTTGCCTGAAGGAACGGTGATGAGTCTGACCTTGGTGGTCAAACCGCAGGATGTACTCGAGGACCAATTAAACCGCCTGGCGCGCAAAGCCATTGGTGAAAACCTAGCCTCGACCCAGACCCGCCAAGATGTCGAAGAGGCTCGTGCGATCATCGGTCGCCAGCACAAGCTGTATCGCGGCACTCTGGCGTTCTACCTGCGCGGTCACGATGAGCAGCAATTGCACCTGCGCTCGGTCAGCCTGGCCAACGCGCTGTTGGGTGCGGGGCTACAACCGGTACGCGAAGGCGATGAAGTCGCCGCCTGCAACAGTTACCTGCGTTGGTTACCGATGGCTTACAACCCGGCCCGCGACACGCGCAACTGGTACACACGCCTGATGTTCGCCCAGCACCTGGCGAACCTGGTTCCTGTCTGGGGCCGCAGCACGGGAACCGGCCACCCCGGTATCACCCTGTTTAATCGTGGTGGCTCGCCGTTGAGCTTCGATCCCTTGTCACGTCTGGACCGGGCCATGAACGGCCATCTGCTGTTGTTCGGCCCCACCGGTGCCGGCAAGTCGGCCACCCTGGTCACCCTGCTGATGCAGGTCATGGCGGTGTACCGTCCTCGCCTTTTTATCGTCGAGGCCGGTAACTCATTCGGCTTGCAGGGAGACTACTTCGCGACACAGGGCCTGTCGGTCAATAAAGTCCAATTGAAACCTGGCGGCTCGGTCAGTCTCGCCCCGTTCGCCGATGCCTGGCGCCTAGTCGAGCAGCCGGATCAGGTGGCGAGTCTGTCGATCGATGAGCTTGACGATGAGGTGGTAGCCAGTCGCGATAACCAGCGCGACATTCTCGGCGAATTGGAAATCACCGCCCGGCTGATGATCACCGGCGGCGAGGCCAAGGAAGAGGCACGCCTGAGCCGAGCCGATCGCAGCTTGATCCGCGAGTGCATTCTCGATGCCGCGCAAACCTGCGTCACCGCGGGCCGTCGAGTGCTGACTCGCGACGTGCGCGATGCCTTGCTACGCGTCGCCGCCGACCCGCATTTGCCGGAGAAGCGTCGCGAGCGTGCCCAGGAAATGGGCGAGTCCATCGACCTGTTTTGCCAGGGTTTCGAGGGTGAACTGTTCGATCGCGAGGGCACGCCTTGGCCCGAGAGCGATGTGACCGTTGTCGATCTGGCCACTTACGCTCGCGAAGGCTATGAGGCACAGATGTCCATTAGCTACATAAGCCTGATGAACACCGTGAACAACCTCGCCGAACGCGACCAGTACCTAGGGAGGCCGATCATCATGGTCACCGACGAAGGTCATATCATCACCAAAAACCCGCTGCTGGCGCCCTTCGTGGTCAAGGGGACGAAGATGTGGCGCAAGCTCGGCGCTTGGTTCTGGATGGCGACGCAAAACCTTGCCGACTTTCCCACTGCTGCGCAGACCATGCTCAACATGATCGAATGGTGGATTTGTTTGAACATGCCGCCCGCGGAGATCGAGGAAATCGCACGCTTCAAGAAGCTCACGCCGGCACAGAAAGCCTTGCTGCTCTCCGCCAGTAAAGAGCCGGGTAAATACACTGAGGGGGTCGTGCTGTCGAAAAAGCTCGAAACGTTATTCCGAGCGGTCCTACCGAGCCTCTACCTCGCCCTTGCCATGACGGAACCTGAAGAAAAGGCAGAACGCTGGACATTGATGAAAGAGCACGACTGCTCGGAGTTGGAAGCTGCCTATCGAGTAGCTGAGCGTATTGATCAGGCGCGTGGAATAGAGCCAATAAAAAGAGGGAAAGCGCATCCGATGTTGATCAACCCGGCAGCTCGCCATTGAGCACTTTTTCAACGTAGGCATCCATGAACCAGCCGGGGACCTCGTCAACCCTGAATTCCAGGTCAGTTCCATCCGTAACTTCGGCAAGCAGCACGAGGTCGGCACCGGAGTTATCGAAGATGTAGGCCCGGCTCGAAGCGGCAATAGCCGCAGGCAGCAGGCTCAGACAACGGCCATAACGCTGAACAATTTTCTCTGTGGGAACTGGATGCCCACCTGCTGCAACACGGTTCCTGACCCTGTTGATATTGATGTCAGGGTCTTCAGTTGCCACAAAGTAAAGGTAGGTTCGATATCCAGACTCTCTCGCCTTGAGCATAAAAGCGATTTTGTCGTCGCTGGACATTACCGTTTCGAAGGTGAAAGACAACTGCTCTTCGAGAAGCTTGTTCCGGATGAAGTCAGAGAGCACGGAGGCAAAATAGGAGTTCATCGCGACCGTCTGGAAATTCAGACCATTGCTGCTAAAGCCTATTTTGGCGGACTCCTCATCGAGCCCGGCGGACTTGACCAGCCGATGCTCCCTAATGAAACTGAGGACCTCATCACCTTCAGCTTCCAGTTGAAAATCTCTGAACTCCAGACGGCCGCTCTCTTTGGCAGCCTTCTCGATTTCATCCGGGTTAATGTAGATACCAATCAGGTGGGAAGGGATGGCACTTTTCATCGTGCTCTTGCCGGAGCCATTGGGTCCAGCAAAAACCCTCAACCGAGGAACCGTCATGAGCAGCGGCGCACCTTGATTACGCCACCCAAAGTCACTTTGTGCTTGGGCTTGGCCACTCGAATAACCTTGTGCTTACCGTCGGCAGTCGTTTCAACCAGCATGCCGTCCATGACTTCCATCACGCTGCGCCCGGCCGCCAGCGCGTTGATATAGGCAGTATTGATCGCGCCTTCAGCCATGGCCGGAATCTTATCCTCCAGTCGGCTCACCAGATCATCACTCAACATTCGGTCGGCTTTCATATCGCGCTCCACGTTCTCAGAGCGTGCAGAATCTGCACTTAATCAGAATCTTAGCTACGTAAACCTGTTTGTAACAGGGCGAAAGCTACTTCTGTCAGCCCCCAGTCTAGAGGAATGGCGTCTGGAACCATACCTTTCAAGAGATTTTCACGCTCGATGCACGACTGGCGGCATTGGAGGCAAGTACCGCCCTTGGCGCAGCACCCAACTAAGGAAAGCGCGACTCCCCACCAAGCTTTTCAGTATTTGGACCAATACACCTCAACTAGACAGACAATAGCTCTATCGCTGCAATCATTTATCTGTCCCAATGTGGTCTGACTGATGCAAAAGGGGGGTCAAGTCGAAATCGCCATGAGCAACAATAGTTACTGTGACACGCCACGAAGCCGCTGCTGAATCCTCAATAAAAAACCTGCTTCAAAAGCATCCTGGCAGTCACCGACAGGAAAGGACTTGCGGGTTTGCGCCAGCTCCCACCACAGGGGAATCTCGCCGGGCGTATCAAGCCAAGCCTGAGCGCATTGCACGCCACGCTCGATCATCGAGGCAAACTCGTTGCCCCAAGGTGTCAGAAGACTTGGGCAACCATCCGCCGCAGGAATTGAAATGTAGTTTTCGTCCATACACACCCTAGATTTCTGATTTATTGTTAGCAGTGGAATCCAAACTCGAAAAGCTTAACGGTACCAAATGAACGCTCAATAACAGGCATGAGCATCAAATAGCCTAGATCAATACCAATGTAGACTATATCCCGTGGATTGAGAGTCCCTCAAGGCGCAATTTGCGCGCATGACTCAAGACTACGAACAGCTTCGTCTGCAGCTGGCGGAAAACATCCGCTTGATGCGACGCGTGAAAAACCTGACCCAAGAGCAACTCGCGCTCATGGCCGAGGTGGATCGCACCTACGTCAGTCAAATCGAACGATGCACGGGCAATCCGTCATTGTTGGTCCTGTGCAAACTCGCCAACATTTTCGAAATTACCGCAGATCAGTTACTTGTAGATCCCGATATCCTGCGCAGCGCCCTCCACGTCAAATAATAGTCTTACCCCTCACAAATCCGATAGACCCGCCTTCATAATTTCCACTGACAGTCTTCAGTCCATAACCGAACCTGACTAGGCCATACATTGAGAGCCTAGGAAAAATGCCTGTTGTCTGCTCGTCAATCCCTCCCACAAAGCTTCGGCCCTTGGCGCTGAGCATCCTGCTGGCGTGCGGCCCAAGCGTGGCGCTGGACACCGGCAGCATCACGTCCTCAGTGCTTTCGCCAAACTGTCTCGAATACAGGGTCGTCGGCATTTGTTTCTGGCTGCTCTGCACGCCCTTCGGCTGCACAGTCAATACCTCGACCAAGGTTCGTCATTTCATTCCTGAGTTGGTGGTCTCGAGCTACGCCACCACCGGCAATAACCCCTGGACCGAGATGGCCACCCTCTCCTCTCCCATCAGCGGTGCGGAAGGTGGCGGTAACCTGATCACGCCGAACACACAGCGCGATAACCTGCCTCGTTTCAAAAACGTTGACGGCATCGGTCACCCGGGCGGATGGGCCGCCACGCAATTGGCCTCGCAATCCGGCTATGCCTGCGCCAGCGGCGCCACGGCATTAATGCCTTACTACCTGAGTACCCTGGACTCACTGGCCTGGCGCCATGGCATCCCAGAAAGTTTCTACCCCGAATCGCTCATGCCGGGGATCCGTGAAGTTGGTCGTCAGGCCTCGGGAAACATGTGGGGCAACGTTTATCCCCGGCAGGGCTTTCTGGTACAGCCCCACGACTTCAAGGCGGCCGCAGTCATGGCGCAACGGGCCGGCGATGTGATTACTCGTAACGGACAGTCGCATGTGTATGTACCGCTCACACCCACCCCACACGACGGCTACTGGCCACCTGGCCCGATCATTGAAAACGACGCTTCGACCCACAAATGGCAAATGCTCTACCCCCAGGTGCAGCCCACGTGCGCCATCTTCCCCAGCGATGCAGTCCAGAGCGCAGATGGCGGTTATGCCTGGTCGCTGTGGCGTCCCTATAGCTGCTGCAAACGTGAGGGACAGACCTTCCTGTTCAGCATCGACTTCGAAGGAGGTGCTTCATGAGTCGGCTTCTCGCGCGGCCCTGGTTGGGCACGATGAGTCTGTTGCTCTGTGGATTGCTCGCCATGGCTACTCATGCCCACGCGGTCCAACGCGATTATCGCCTGGGCACTCAAGGTGAAGTACTCGACGACCGAGTGATGTACACCATTGGTGGCGGCTCAGCAGTGGGCTCACCGAGCTCGCTCTACCGACCCAGTGGTCTCGGTGTCGGCGGGTCATGGCGAGCGAACATGATGTGCGGAAACATGAGCCTCACCAACACCCTGCAAAACCAGCTGAACGGCGTCACCGAAGGTTTCCAGCAGATCATGGGCAGCATCGTGCAGAACGCGACCCAAGCCGTGATGTCGCTGCCGGCGTTGATCATCCAACGCGCCAACCCCGGCCTCTATGAGTTGTTGAGCAACGGGGTGATGCAGGGGCGTATCGACTTCGACCGCTCCAAGCTGACCTGCCAGGCCATGGCCGAGAAGATGGCGGACAAGGTCGGTCAAGCCGGCTGGGGCGCGCTGGCCAGGAACCAGGAGATGCAGGGTAATCTGGAGAAAACCGGCGGAGATGCGGTGGCCGCGGTGAAAAATACCGAGGCCCATAACGGCAACAAGGGGGTGTCCTGGGTCGGCGGCTCGAAGGCTGGTGGTGATGGGCAGACGCCCATTCGGGTGACCGCCGACGTAGTGCGCGCGGGCTACAACCTGCTGCATAACCGGTCGATGGATGACAATGCCTCGATTAGTAATAGCGATTGCCTGGGTGGGGCCATTTGCCAGACATGGACCTCGCCCCAGGAGGAATCCGAATGGGCTGTTCGGGTGTTGGGCGAGAGCGAAGTCTCAACCTGCGACAGCTGCGAAACCCTGCGTGCGACCGCCGGCAGCGGATTGACGCCGCTGATACAGGAGGCCTACAGCGAACGCCTCACGGCCCTGCAAGGGTTGCTGTCGGGCTCACTGTTACCTACTTCTGACAATCTGGCTAAAGCCTCCAGCCCGATGCTGCCGGTGACCCGTGGTGTGATCGAAGCCCTGCGCGACGATCCCGATCAGGATCTGTTGGCACGGCGCCTGGCCAGTGAGACGGCCTTGTCCAGCGTGCTCGACAAAGCGTTGCTGCTACTGCGCACCTTGCTGGCGGGCAGTCACGAACCGAACATCGCCTCCGCCGAGCCGGCCCAAACCGCCTTGACGAAAAACATCGACGCTCTGGAGCGCGAAATACGCCTGCTGCAGACCGAACTGCAGGTCCGGCAAATGCTGGCCACCAATACCGCCAGCCTGGTGCTCGACCGGCATGCCGGCGGCGCTGAGGCCTCGCGTACCGTCGAGCAAGGCGACCCTGAGCCGGGTCGACTCAATGATGCTGACGCCAGGCGCAAGTGAGCCATGAAACGCTCACCACTACTCACTTTGCTTTCGAGTCTGGGAATTGCTGCGGCGATGGTCCTGACCGCCGCACTGGTCGCCTGGATCGGCCACACTGCGCTGGGTAGCCTCGAGGCCTGGCAGCAGGCATTCGAATCCGCAAAACCTTATCTGCGGTGGTGGCGTGCCCTGCTCTACGGCGCCCTCTTTGCACTCTGGTGGGATCTGCTTCGACGCTACCGACATCGACCACAGAATCGACTGCGCGTGAAACGCATCGGGGCATTAGGACTCGTGCTCTTTACCTGCGTCGAGTTCACCCGACTGTGAGGTCACCACCATGCTCATGAGCACCAACAGCTACCTGGAGTTTTACCTCTCCCTGCTGGCCTGGATCATCAACAACGGCCTCTGGAGCATCCTGTCCGATACCGGGCTGTTCGCCGCGCCCTTCGGCGCGATCATCTTGCAAGAGTGGTTGTCGGCCCGTCAGCAAGGCGCAGATGAAGGTAACAAGGGATTGCTCTCGGTGCCGCGGATCGAGAACCGGCTGTGGCTGGCCTACATCGTCGTGTTGTTCGGCTGCGCGCCGGTCTTTCCGCTGAGCCTCACGTCAATGGCGTTCGATGATGCGGCGAGCCAACGCTGCGGCATTAGTGTGGCAAAGCCAGCAGAAACCGCCTGGGGGGAGACCTTCAATACTATCGGCGAACGCTCCGCCAACGTACCGATCTGGTGGTTTCTGGTGCATGCCTTGAGCAAAGGCGTGACCGCCGCAGCAGCCGCTTCTATTCCCTGCGCACCGGATATCCGGCAGATGCGCATGGAGATCGATAGTTCGCGCATCGACAGCCAGGTACTGCTGCAGGAAGTCGCCGACTTCACTCGCGACTGCTATGGCTATTCCCGTTCTCGACTGTTCACCAACCGTCCGCAGTTAGACAAAGCACAAAGTCACGACGCGTCCTGGATAGGCTCAAGCTACTTTCTCGACACACCCGGCTACTACGACACCGATCGCTCACGCATGCCGCGAGTCAGTTGGCCGTATAACGAAAGCCGAGATGTTTCCTTGCCGCGGCTAGAGAATGGCGCGGGCTACCCCACCTGCAAGCAGTGGTGGAGTGATAGCGGTGTTGGCTTGCGCGGGCGCTTGATCGAGCAGGTTGATCCCTCGCTGCTGACTCAGCTAAAAGGTTGGTTGACTGGCCGTTCGAGCAACGAGATCGAGGATGCCACCCTGCGTGAGCTGGTCAGCCCGCGCCAGCAATCGATGTCCATGTCGCCCGGACAGGTGTACCAGGACTATGGCTCCAGCGCTCGTGGCGGCTCGATCAATCAGGGGCTCAATAACCTCGCCACCAATACCGGGTTGGCCCTCGGCTCCTTCAGCAACTTCCCGGCGATGAATGCACTACGCGCCGCCCTGCCGATGGTGCAGGCCTTCCTGATCATGGGCGTCATCATCAGCCTGCCGCTGATTCTGCTGGTCAGTACCTATCAGTTGAAGACCGTCATGACGGTGACATTCGCACTGTTCACGCTTCACATGTTGACCTTCTGGTGGGAACTGGCCCGCTGGGTCGACTCCAGCATGCTCGATACCCTGTACAACCAGGTTTCGGCTTCCAATCAGGTGCTGTTGTCGCTGCCCACATCCGGGTTTATGGATGGGACGGTCACGGCACAGGTAATTGAGTATGTGATGGGGGCGATGTTTATCGTGCTGCCGATGCTGTTTCTAGGGGCCATGAGCTGGGCAGGATATTCAGTTGGCACCGGGATTCAAGGCATGTTGGCGAACGGTAGCAAAGCCGCAAGTGATTCAGCGAGCAAAGGTACGGATCAAATATTGGGTGCTGCTAAGCGCTCAATTAGATGACTTGCTGTCGCCTATATAATGCCCATTGTCGTCGAAGTCACCAATGTAGAGGTCCGCACCTAGGTAGTCTGGCCCTGGATTTTTCTCTCGTTGATCGGCACCAATAAAACCCCTGAGCCACAGCAAAGTAGTGACAGCCAGCATTATCACAATGAAAGTAACCATCCAAACGCTGACAAAGAGCAATCCTCCGATCAATGCCAGTTTGGAAATCAAAAAACTCCCGCGAACAAGAAATTTACCTGCGGGCATACCTACCGTCTCCGCACGCTCAACCACACAGGATTCAAACGTTTTCAACCTACGGTAACCACGCCTCACCGACATACCACAGACGTACGCCCAGCGGTGGGCACGTGAACTCTGAACAGGTTGCTGAATCGGCATGGTCTCGCCCTCTTCTGAGCGTTTTCATGGTTGAGACAAGAGCAATAGCGTACTACTGAAATCGGCCCGTGCCTGACCGTCTATCAGTTTGCCCCAGCCGAAAAATCTTCACTGGATGACAGAAGACAAGCTCCGTGAAACAGCGTCTCTACAGTCATTGACCCATACAAATCGTCCAGTTAAATACAAGGTACGGATCGCTGTTATCGACAGCACTTCCCCGGGTAGCCAGAACCTTCAAGGCTACGTCACTTCGGTGATGGTTCTCCCCAAGTGCGATTAGCGTTCGGTAGCTCGCACGGTAACCGTTTCTACGGTGATGAACGCCTACTGCTTTCCTGAGCGTCTTTCGAGCTCTGCTCGTCAGGAAAACCCTCTTGATTTTCTTCAACCCACTGCGGGGAAATCTTTTCCCGCAAGGGACAGGTTTCTTCGCGTTTTCAACGGAGACATACCATGCCCGAATCACTTACACCGGAAACACTGAACACCCTTCGGCTGCCCATCGTGTTCACTCCTGGCGCGTGGCAACGCGCAGTACTGCTCGATCAATCCGATCACGCTGAGAAGCTGCAGGTCAATCGGTTGAGCCACGTATTGCGCGCAGCCTTCGAAGCCCACCTGGCCTTTCCACACAAGCCTTACGTGCTGTTCGAGGTAATGCATATTGAACCAGCCGATCACTTAGGCCACGACCCGTTGCTGCAATTGAGTCTGAGCTTACTCCAAGAACCGGGTCAGCCTGGCGCCTTGCTGATAGCACTTGCAGGAGAACACCAACGCTAAGCGCAATTAGCGGTGTTCCATTCCACATTCGAACGGCATGCAAGACCTGCATCAATCCAGCACATCACCCAACCGGGGAACCCTTCCCGACGGGCACGGCGTTCCTCCGTCTTTCTCTCGAGGAAATTGCCATGCGCGATATCTACCAAGACGTGACTGACAAGATCGTTACCGCGTTAGACCAAGGCGTTGCTCCCTGGATCAAACCCTGGTCCTCAAGTGGCTCCGCTTACATCGGCCATCAACCCTACCCCATCAACGCCATCACGCGACGTCCGTATTCGGGCATCAATTTACCGCTGCTCTGGGCCGAGGCCAGGTTGCAGGGGTTCACTCAAGATCGTTGGCTGACCTTCAACCAAGCCAAAAAGAACGGTGGGCACATCCGTAAGGGTGAGCACAGCACTCTGGCGGTGCTCTACAAGCCAATGGAGCGCGAGGAACAGAGCGAGTCAGGGCAACACGTACTCGATGAAAGCGGTCAACCCAAGGTCGCTCACTTCGGCATTCTCAGGACACACTTTCTGTTCAACATCGAGCAAACGGAAGGGCTCGAAATGCTCAATGACACCCTGCTCGAGACGGAACAGAGTGATCCCTTCCAGCCCAACAGCGCCGCGGAAAATCTGCTGCTAAGTTCAGGTGCACGCATCGTACATCGGCCTGCCGACGAAGCCTTTTACCACCCGATCAGGGATCTCATCCAACTGCCGACAAAAGCACAATTTCACGATGAAGGCGGGTACTACGCCACGGCACTGCATGAGCTGACGCACTGGACCGGGCATCACGCTCGGTTACAGCGCGAAGGCATGACGTCAGCCTGTCCGTTCGGCTCGCCAGGCTACGCGTTTGAGGAGTTGATCGCCGAGATGGGCGCTGCTTTTTTATGTGCCTACGCCGGTATACAGGGGGACCTGCGCCACGAGGGCTATATCGACTCCTGGCTCGGCCTGCTCAAGGCAGACAAACGCGCGATCTTTCGTGCCAGTGGCCAGGCCCGAAGCGCCTCGGAGTATGTACTCAACCTGGAGCAGCAACTGAAGCAAGCGGTCTTGGATGACTCGCTGTGCATGAAGGATGGAGCTTGATCGTTACCTCACCGCTGCAAACGCTTCACAGGGCCCAACGCGAGTTGAGCCCTTTTTTATGTTTCCAGAAAACAGACGGAATCATACGGCGGGCCCCTCACGCAAAGAACAAGAGAGGGGCACACACCCGCAACCTGTCATTCCGCATCCAGGTTCTGCGCCAGAAAATCCACCAGCTCGAGCGGACTTCGGCTATCGATCACCTTGTAGATCAGATCGCGTTTACTGCGCGGTAACTTCTTGACCACGCTCTTCGCCGAGGCCCGGACGGCTTCGTCGGTCCCATGGATACGTGCCGCGAGCAGCAGCACGAGCGTGGCGTCAGTGAGGTTCATGGCAAGACCCAAAAAATATGCACCGCAGTGTACCGACTCTTGTCCTTGCCGTACTAGCCCCAACAAAACGATGCCTAGCCGTATCCATATTCCGATTGCCATCCAAAGGGACACGAGCCAAAAGGACGGGTAAGGGTTGGAAGGGAATGGGGACTCAAGGGTAAGAGCTCTATCCGAAAAGGCTAAAAGGCCACTGACCCAGCCACTTTCCGGAGGTCACGATGCTCAGCCTGTTTCGCCGCAAAAGGCAGAAGCCCCCTCCGCCACCGACCGTCAACGTCGCCGAAGGTTACCTGTCCATCGAGTCGGCTCACAACTTGTTAGCCGCGGAGCACCGCCGCCAGCTGCTCGATCGCATCTGGCAGTACACCGCCCTCTCCCACGCGCAGTTCATCCAGCTCTATTTAAATCCGATCCATCGCTACGCCGAACTGGTCCAGCAACTCCCGGCCAGCGAGACGCACCATCATGCGTACCTCGGCGGCATGCTCGACCATGGCCTTGAGCTGGTCGCCTGTAGTCTAAAATTGCGCCAGTCCTATCTACTACCCAGTGGCGCCGCGCCCGAAGACCAGGCCGCCCAGACTGATGCCTGGTCAGCCGGCATCGCGTATGGTGCCCTGCTGCATGACATCGGCAAGATCGCCGTGGACCTGCTGGTTGAACGCCAGGATGGCCGTCTTTGGCACCCCTGGCTGGGACCACTGGATCAGCCCTACCGTTTTCGCTACCTCAAAGGTCGCGACTACCACCTACACGGCGCCGCTGCAGGCTTGCTCTACACCCAGATTCTCGACCGCCCGATCTTGGATTGGCTCAGTGGATTTCCGTCACTGTGGGCCAGCTTGCTGTATGTCCTGGCGGGCCAATACGAACGTGCCGGCGTGCTCGGTGAGTTGGTGATGCAGGCCGACCGTGTTTCCACCGCACAGAACATCGGTGGTAACCCGAGCAAGGCGCTGCAAGCGCCGATTCATTCGCTGCAACATCACTTGATCAGCGGACTGCGTCATCTGGTTCAACACGAGCTGAAACTGAACCAACCAGGTGCCGCGGGTTGGTTGACTCACGACGGACTCTGGCTGGTCAGCAAGACGGTCACGGACAAGCTGCGAGCCTATCTGCTGTCGCAAGCGATAGAGGGCATTCCCTCCTCCAACATTGCTGTGTTCGACGAACTGCAATCGCATGGGCTTGCCGAGTCGACTCCAGAAGGCAAAGCCATCTGGACCGCTCTTGTCGCTCAGGGGGACTGGCAGCAGACCTTTACGTTTTTGCGCATTCAACCGGCATTGATCTGGGGGAACGAAGACCGCCCCGACGCTTTCGGCGGAACGGTAAGCGTTGCACTCGATGACAATCAGCCCAACGCTCCGGTATCACCTCCAGCCCCCAAGGCTGTCAATACAAAGTCAACCCAAAACCCATCGCAGCCAGATCCCATGGCGCTGGAGGATGCCGACTACCTGGGCACGCTGCTGGACATGTTCGAGTTGGCAGAACCCGAGGCCAGTGATGCGCCGTCAGAAAGCATTCGCGAAATACCAACACTCTTTTCGTGTAACCCTGGTCAGGTTTTCCTGAATTGGGTGAAGGAAGGCATTCAGAGCCACAAGCTGATCATCAACGACAGCAAGGCTAAAATCCACACGGTGGCTGGCAGCGTATTTTTGGTCACGCCTGGCCTCTTTCAACGCTATGCGCAGGAGTTTCCTGGTGTCTCTCAGGGCGCCTGTCAAGAGATCGAAGAATGGCGCTGGCTGCAGAAGCAGTTTGAGAAACTGAAGGTCCATAGGAAGCAAGTTGATGGTTTGAACATCTGGGCGTGCAAAGTGCAAGGTCCTAGAAAGAAAACGACTTTGAAGGGCTACTTGATTGAGGATCCCAAGCTATTTTTTGAAGTTATGCCACTCGATAATCCGTTTCTTAAAATGGAAAGAGATTAACTTTCAACGGCCCCGTGGTAGGAATCAAAACTCAAGTTGATTCTGAAGTGCACACTCGCCGCTTTACCGCTCTGTTAATCATCCCGAGACGCTCGCTGTCTTTTCGTCAACGGCACGCCTGGGAAGAACGCAGCCCTTCGCAACAGGCTACAATCGGCCAAAAGGAAACGTTCATATCTTTTGGGTACGAAAAGTACCCGAGTTTCTATGAGATGAGTGGGGGCGCGTGGACGATCCGCGAGTTCGCACCTACGATGCTTAAGCTTGGTAGATGAAAGTCAAGACTGCCGCCATGGAATCAGGGAGCGTCGTACATGCTGAAAAAAGTGTTGTTTGCTACATCACTGTTAGCGACCATGATGATTGCCGTACCCATCGAGGCCAACGCTGCAGTAAGCGTGGAAGAGACCCGGAGCATCGCCAAGGACGCCTATGTTTTCGGCACACCGATGGTGGATACCTACCGGGTCATGTATGCGTTCTCGGTTGATAAAACCAACCCGCAGTATAAGGGCCCGTTCAATAGCATCCTCAATGTCTCCCGGGTTTTTACCCCGGCAGATACCGCGTTCGTCACCCCGAACTCTGATACGCCCTACTCGTTCGTAGGCCTGGACCTGCGAGCAGAACCGGTGATCATCAGTGTCCCGCCGATGGAGAAGAATCGGTACTTCGTATTCCAGTTGATGGATCTCTACAGCTTCAACTTTGCGTATATTGGCAGCCGTTCCACTGGCAACCAAGGCGGCACATACATGATCGCCGGGCCCAACTGGGAAGGTGAAAAACCTAAAGGCGTGGACAAAGTCATCAAGGCCGAAACGGAAATGGTTTCGGTGGTGGGCCGTACTCAGTTGTTCAATCCAGCCGACCTGGATGACGTTAAAAAAATTCAGGCCAACTACAAGGTTCAAACCCTCTCCGCATTCCAGAACAAACCTGCCCCAAAAGCGGCGGCTGAGGTGAACTGGATCAAACCGATAACGCCTGCCGTCGAACGCACATCCCCGGAGTTTTTCAACCAGTTCGCCTTCCTGCTGCAATTCGCCCCGATCCATCCGAGTGAGGCTGTGTTGCGTAAGCGTTTCACCGAGATCGGTATCGAACCGGGAAAACCGTTCAACGCCTCGAAACTGTCGCAGGAGCAGCAAGCTGCGCTGGTGGCGGGTATGCAAGACGGCCAGAAAGAAATCGATCAGTTACGCAACTCGTTGGGCGGTAAAACAGACACCCTATTCGGCACCAGAGAATATCTGAAGAACAACTATGTCGTCCGCGCCACAGGTACCCAAATGGGCATTGGCGCGAACTCGCGTGAAGAGGCGATGTACCCCATCTACGACAAGGACGCTTCTGGTCAGTCCCTTGATGGCAGTCAACACAAGTACACACTGAAATTCGCGAAGGGTCAGCAACCACCAGTGGAAGCATTCTGGTCGTTGACGATGTACGATCTGCCAAAACAACTGCTCGTGGACAATGCGATCAACCGCTATCTGATCAACTCGCCAATGCTGCCGAACCTGACCAAGGATGGCGATGGCGGACTCACCCTGTACATCCAGCACGAGTCCCCGGGCAAAGACAAAGAGGCGAACTGGCTGCCGGCGCCAAACGGGCCATTCATGGTCACGATGCGCTACTACTGGCCGAAACCGGAACTTCTGTCCGGAAAATGGAAATCGCCGCTGATCGAGCAAGCGAAGTAGCCGCCAGCCAACGACAGCCCTGTGAGTAAAACTGGGCTGTCTATTCCGTTGCAAGTGTACTCCCCCAGAGACACAGCCATCGGCCAAAAGCAGACGCTCAGCGATGGGGGCTAAGCGATGTATTTCATCCCTTAATAAGCTTTAGAAAGCTTTCAGCCTCAGAACGGTTATGGAACATCAAAGTGAAGGTGCCCAGCGTAAGCAAGCAGCAAGGGGGAGATTCGATTTCTTCGAAAACGATTTTCACAGACGTCCTCCAGTCAAACCTTAATTACGTAGTTACAGGAAGTAGCGGTTTGACCTGCCTTCCATCCTGAAACACCCGATCCTTACCATCATGCTTGGCCTTATACATATTGCTGTCGGCGCATTTGAGCACCGCTGACATGTCCGATGTCGCTCGGAACGGCGCGACGCCCGCGCTGCAAGTGAATTGATGCGGAGGCAATACGCTGCTACGGATGTTGGCCAGCAGGCGCAACGCATATTCATTAGCAACCGCATCATTTTCGCCCAACAACAAGACACCGAACTCCTCACCTCCAATCCGTCCGACACTGTGGCTGCCAGCGGTGGTTTTCAGGCACCCGGCCATGGCACACAAAATCTTGTCACCGACATCGTGACCGTACTGATCATTTTTTAATTTAAAGTCATCAATGTCCAACATTATGAAGTAGCCGCTGTGACCTTCAGCCAATATCTTTTTGAAGGTCTCTATAAAGGCCCGCCGGTTAAGTAAGGAGGTGAGAAAATCTGTCTCCGCCAATGTCCTGAACTCACTTTCGACCAACAATACCGACCGCATGCTTCTTAAAAAGGTAAAGCTAAGAGTAAAACCAATGGACATGGAAGCAACGCAAAAAATTACCACATAAACTTCCAGTTCCCGGTAAAAGCCAACGTCCAAAGTGGGCCACATCAGCATCCAGACCAGTAATGTAGAAAGAAGATAGTCCTGAACTGTGACGAATAAGATAGCACTGCTTACCACCATGATCACAGCAAGGGGCAGCGTAAAGACGCGTAACTGCACATTGGTGTCAATCACATATGCAAAGCCGAGCGACAAAATTAATATATAGACGCCGCCGAGCATTCTCCATATGCGGAAATCAGCAACTACGCGATGGACGTACCAAATAACAAACAACAATGTTGTGACCAATAGATTCGGTAGATTTAACGTTGTCGCAGGCTCAATCAGCAAAACGCAAAGCCAGGAAACAATTCCTGCCATTTCAATCTTGGTAACCGCTGGTGACAGCAGCGTTCGCATTCTTGGTCGAACTTTGAAAATCGCCGGCATCCCTAAACTCCTTTTCCGAAACGGCCAAAATGTGACGTGAACGTGTGGGCAATACCTGACCAATGACTTAAGTGTATTTCGGCATCTATACTCCTGTTATCAATCGGAAAAGACTGCACGCAAAAACTTTCATATTGCTTTCACCATCAACGAAGAGGCGTTACCGCGACGCAGATAGAGCATTCAATGCAGGTCGCTGGTGACTCTGCCAATGGCTTTCACGACTTGCTTTGCGCCTGACTGGATAGCCACCATCGCCATACCTGCCTGTTCGGACAGTTCCAATAAAACGTCGGCTTGGTCTCTGCTGCACTGGACATGCAACGCTGCTGCGCCAGCCAATTCTCGGTTTTGCCTGACCACGCA
The DNA here is from genome assembly GCF_030815935.1 of Pseudomonas sp. W2I6. Taxonomy (NCBI): domain Bacteria; kingdom Pseudomonadati; phylum Pseudomonadota; class Gammaproteobacteria; order Pseudomonadales; family Pseudomonadaceae; genus Pseudomonas; species Pseudomonas sp. W2I6. Next base: position 2,712,175 of record NZ_JAUSXJ010000001.1, read on the forward strand.
GTTAATCTCCCGCGTGGCTGCACTGGTACGGCCGGCGAGTTTGCGCACTTCATCCGCCACGACAGCGAATCCTCGCCCATGCACTCCAGCGCGTGCAGCTTCGATAGCGGCGTTAAGCGCCAAAAGATTGGTCTGGGTGGCAATGGCGCCAATCGTGTCGACGATGGAACCGATCAACTGCGACTGCGATTCAAGCGCGGTCATGCTGTCGGTCACCAAGGCCATCTGTTGGGCGATATTCTGTGTTCCAAGTACGGAGTCGGCGACCAATTCCATACCTCGGTTAGCTTTTACATCGGTATCTAGCGACACGTCGTAAGCCATGGTCGCTGCTTGTTTGATTTGGTCGGCTTTTTCAACTTGCTCGGTCACTACACTGGCGAATTTGGCAATTTTATAAACCCGACCGGAAGCGTCTCTGATGGGATTGTAAGTGGCCTCTAGCCACACCACTTTTCCGCTTTTATCTACCCGGCGAAAGCGACCAGCGTTAAACACGCCATTGTTCAGACTCTTCCAGAACTCGGCGTAATGCGCCGACGCCACGTCCTCCGCCAGGCAGAACAGGCGGTGATGCTTGCCCTGTATCTCCGCAAGGTTATAACCCATGGCCTGGACGAACGATTCGTTGGCGTAAATGACCTCACCCGCGAGACTGAACTGAATCATCGCCATCGAGCGGTTCAGTGCGTTGAACATTTCGATGTCCTCCTGTTCGTCTTGCGCCAGAGGTGGCGCAACCATGCCGTAGCCTTGAAACGTCCGGTTCGCTGCAGCGATCCAACCTACATTGAGTGTCACAGCACGGCCGTCGGAGGCACGATAGCGTTGCCGTTGGATGGCGCACAGGTTGGGTGCAAAATCATTCTGCGGTTCCGCGTTGATGTTACTCATTGCCATATTTGAAAGCTGTTCCAGCGAGTATCCCAGCGTTTGCGCAAACCGCTGGTTGGCCGAGATAATCCGACCAGCACCATCGACACGTATTGAAAGAAAAACCGCTTCGATACCGGCAACTGTACCGAGCGACAGGGACAGTTCCTCTTGACAGGCAAAAAGAGCATTCTTTATCTGGCGATTAAACACGCTAAACTCCGGTATAAACAATTACAACAGAAAAAGACATTGCTCAGTGTTTAAGTCGATCCCGAGAGGGAAGGTTAAATAACAAACGAACTCATTGGGGCTAGCGTCCACAAACAATGCAAATACCGCCAAACTTGTTTTACACTTCGCTTTCATCAACTCCCAGTTCCATGCTGACCCGTGCAACTGCGAAGTAAATTGACATGGCCCGCCGCATCAGTTCGAGAAAGGCCGGGCTCAACTCCACCAAGCGTTTATCGCATTTGAAATAGCCGTGTAACTGGCCTTCCCTTATCATGCGCTGCATGTGTGTTTTGGATACGCCCAGACGCGATGAAAGCTCAACGTAAGAGGATACTTTGTAGCCAGTCTCTAGCGAGCCGTTGCGCAAGGCATCAGCATAGAGTGCGAGCATCGGCAGGTGACCGCCATCCCGGTTGAGAATCCATTTCGCTTCAGGCAAAAGCTTGTCGAGCAGGAAGTCGCCTTCGAGTATTCTGGCAAACCCTCGAAAAAAAACGCGCAATAGATCCGCACTTCTCCCCAGGCCCGACAACCAACTGTCGTATGGAGAGATCATCTGCGAAGGCAGTAGATACGATTTGATTAGCTGCGCGGTATTGCACAGCGCTTTATCCGTGGGTCGGAAGCTACGTTGGCGTCCGTCCTGGACATGTAACCGGACATCCAGATATCCGCTGATAGATAAAAACGAGCAATATGAGTCCAGGCTGTTGCGAGACATATAGCCACGTTCTTGGCAAAATGCTTTCACTTTGGATAAGGGGACTTGCTCATCTTTATAACTAAAGCTCAACAAAGACAGGGCTACCATGAACCGGTCATATTTCAACAGGTTTTTATAGAATGAAGGCTTTTGTCGATAGCTCTCCATAACCAAATCGAAATGCAGGAGAACAGCTTCGTCTATGTTGCCTCGGGTCATTTCGTAACTGGTCTCTTTCAAATTCTCAAGCAGATCAGTCTTGTTCATCGAGTACACAACCCTTAATCGGCAATATCAAACGGCTACCATTCGCAATACGCACAGTATATGTGTATTCGAACCGCTGGCAGGTTCACCCCAAAAATGTTTTATGACCTGACGCGCTTCGATTACCGGTCATCCGCAAGCGTGTCTGATCGATGCCCTCCGGCTTAAAGACGCGCTGCGTGCATGAATCCGTTCGACCAATTGCAGCCAACAACGCATCACGATAATTCCCGCCCGTCCTTGCATCATGATCCTCGCCACGTTCCCCTCGTGCCACCGAACTATAGTTGTAGGATCTAACCCATCTTGGAGTAGGCCAGCGCGAATTCATCGTCCAGGATCCTGACGGTTGTCTCGTCAGGTTGGTAGCGCGGTTGGGTGAGAGGCCGACTTGCTCAATCTGAATTTGAATCTGAGCCAAGCCGACGTTGAGGTCTTGGGTCCAGCGGACGTAGTTCAACGTCCGCTAATGGCCCAGAGTGTGTAAAAACAGATCAGCCAACGGCTCTGGACCAAGGTTCTCGTTGCTGGATCTGCTAAAAGTTTCCCTGAGTGAAGCTGGCGTTTTTACGTGGCCCCGGCCGAATGTAGGCTTGAAAGATCGTTTAGTCGAACTCCACATCTGATGCGAGTTCTGGATACTCAATCTTCATGTCTGCAAGGCATTTTTGCATGAGCTTCGCATCCCCCGGCAAACGTCTGGATAAAGTATCCCACCCTGAAATTTTCAGTTGCGCGGGCATTTGCACGAGTCCTGTAATTGCGTCCCAGAAAGCATCCCAATTACAGCCGTACCAGCCGGGGAATCCGAGCGCAACCCTCAAGGTGGAATGGAGTTCATCGGAACTCGCCACCCCACTCAAGTCAATCTTTACAACCTGTAAGCGGGTCATCGTCAGCACCTAAAAATTGTTCACCGGTGAGAGGGGTAACTGAAGTTTGCTTCTGCCATGGAGCCTATACCTCCACGTACCTTTGCTATGATTTCCGAGGGAGTTAACTCAGGGATCGTCAATGAAGCGCTTCATCCAAGGCGAACATCGCGGCCAAAGCACCTTGCTTCCCGAGAGCCTTGACGACTACGTCAGTGATACCAATCAAGAGCCTGCCCTCGCTGAAGTGGCGCAAGGTCGATGTCCTCGAAGGAGAGGACGCCCGGTCCACCGTGTTGGTGGATTCGTATTCCTTTCATGTCATTCCCCTTTTCATTGGGCTTCAGCAACGCCCCTACCAATGCGACCAAGGTCACCGCAGTCTATGAGGACGTTGCATTCGCTCGAAATCAGTCCAGATATTGCTGGAAGAAACCTTTCAATTTATCGAAAGGAATAAGGGTGACCTTGTCGTAGAGATCGACATGTCCCGCTCCGGGAACGATATAAAGCTCCTTAGGCTCAGCGGCGAGCGCGTAAGCCTCCTCGCTGAAAAACCGCGAATGTGCATGCTCACCTGCAATGAACAGCAGCGGCCGAGGAGAGATATTGGCGATATGTTCAAACGGGTAGAAATTCAGCAACGGTCCAGTGCTGGTCATCGACATATCCGTCGAGGCACGTGGATGCTGGCCTCTTGGCGTACGGTAATAATCAAAGAACTCCTTTTCGACTTCGTAGGAGTCTTTATTCAGAGCCGTAGGAACGCCTGGCTCGTACTTAACCGTACCGCCGTCAAACTCAGCCCAGCGTTGCTCGCCAATGGCTTTCAACGTTGCTGCCACCTGTTCTTTGTCGACGTTTGGCGCTAGGCCTTGGCGACGGGCGCGGCCCATGTCGTACATGGATACAGTAGCGATCGCCTTCATGCGCGGGTCAATCTGAGCTGCGCTGACAGCAAAGCCACCGAAGCCACAGATACCAATAATCCCGATCTTCTCTTGGTTCACAAACGGTCGAGTGCCGATGAAGTCGACCGCAGCGCTAAAGTCCTCGGTGTAGATTTCAGGTGATGAGATATGGCGGGGTTCACCGCCGCTCTCACCACCAAAAGAGGCATCAAAAGCCAAGGTAACAAACCCTTCCTCAGCCATACGCTGCGCGTATAGACCTGCGGTCTGTTCCTTCACGCCGCCGAACGGGTGACCGACGATAATCGCCGCATGCTTCTGAGTCTTATCCAGGCCTTTAGGCAAGTACAGGTCACCCACAACAGAAAGATTGATTCTGTTTTTGAAGGTAACCTTCTGCACAGTCACCTTATCGCTGCGCGGAAAGGTTTTATCCCATTTGTCTTCTTCAGCCGCATAGCTGCCACCAGTGGCTACGCTTGCGCCCAGTGCCATCGCTGCAATGATATGTTTCATGCTACGTCCCTCTAATATCGATTCAAGAGATAACCAAACAGCCAGGTCTCGATGGGCAGAGACCTGTAAACCTCAAATGCCCAGCTTGTTTTATGGGTGAGCGTTGCGAAGCGCGGCCCAGGCAAATGCTGCGGAGCCCGCTAGAGCAACAACACCGAATGCAAATGGACTCCACCAGCCCAGGGCGTCGAACATAAATCCGCCCAAGCCTGCGCCCAAGGTGATGGCCAGTTGGATCGTCGCCACCATCAGACCGCCGCCTGCCTCAGCATCGTCTGGCAGGGTTTTGCTCAACCAAAGCCCCCACGCTACCGGCGCTGGCGTGGCCACCAGCCCCCAAACGGCGAGCAGGAATTCGACTGCCAAAGTCGAACTGCCCATGGCGATCAAAACCGCTGCAACCAGTGCCATCGATAACGGAATTCCGATCAGGTACGCATACATGCGGTGTTGCAGGAGCGCCCCTATCAGATAGATGCCGATGACCCCGAAAACACCCAGCAGCAGCAACATGAGAGACAGGGTGGTCACGCTCACCTGCGTGATCGTTTCAAGGAACGGGCGCAGATAGGTGAAGACGGCGAACTGGCCCATGAACAACAGCATGATTGCGAGCATTCCAATTGCGACCTGAGAATTGCCCAGCAGGCGGAATGGGTTGCTGGATCGGGCACTAGGCTCGCTACGCATTGCGGGGATACTTGCCCACTGCCAAGCGAATGCTAGAACTGCCAGTGGAACTACCAGGAAAAAGGACCCTCTCCAGCCAATGTATTGACCCAGGAAACTGCCCAACGGAGCAGCAACAGTAGCGGCCAGCGCGTTGCCGCCATTGATAAGCGCTAATCCCTTTGCGACGGAATTTTTAGGGACGAGCTTCATGACTGTTGCGGTGGACATCGACCAGAAGCCACCAATGGCCACTCCCAACAATGCACGCCCGGTCATGAACATCAATCCATTGTGCGCAAAGGTGACGATTAAACCCGAGACTGTCAGAAGCAGACTGAAGCCGAGCAGGACCTTTTTCCGGTCAAATCGTCCTGTCAGCGGTGTATTCAGCAAGCTGGTGAGTACTGCGAAAAAACCCGAGATCGAAATAGCTTGGCCAGCTTGGCCCTGGCTGATACCCAGATCCTGAGCAATGGGTGTGAGGAGGCTGACCGGCATGAACTCTGAGGCGATTAGAACAACAACACACAGCGCCATTGAGAAAACGGCGCCCCATGCGGGTGGATGTGAAGCGGACGTTGCGCGCCCAAGCGTGGCATCAAATGTGGTCATATATCTTTTACCTGATGAATCTGCATCAACGTCAGCTACGGTGTGGACCGTGCGGCGTCAGTGGGAGACAGATGGATTCTGAATTTGAATGACAGCTTAAGGTGAAACCATTACCGTGATTAGCCACCATAGTTTTCATGTAGTGTTGAGAATAAATCAGCAATGAGCGCACCCAAGATCAACGATCTACAAGCCTTTCTCGCCGTTGCCCGTGATCAAAGTTTCACGAAGGCTGCGGCAAAGTTGGGCGTTACACCCTCGGCACTAAGTCACACGATCAGAGGGCTGGAAGCGCGGTTGGGTGTGCGCCTGCTTGCGCGAACTACGAGAAATGTGGCTCCTACCGAAGCTGGCGAAAAGTTGGTGCTCTCGATCGGGCCGCTGTTCGACCAGATCACTGCCGAAGTCGAAAGGCTCGGTGAGCTGCGAGATAAACCAGCGGGAAGGATCCGAGTGACTTGCTCGGACGATGCAGCTGAAAGCATCATCAGACCGATGCTTACAAGCTTTCTTGAGCAGTACCCCGACGTCAGTGTAGAAATCAGCATCGACTACGGCTTCACCAATATCGTGACCGACCGTTTCGATGCAGGCATACGCTTGGGCGAATCGATCAGCAAAGACATGATCGCTGTTCGAGTCAGTCCGGACTGGCGGTTGGTGGTGGTGGGAGCACCGGCCTACTTCGCCCGCCACGCAGCTCCCGTCATTCCGCAGGATTTAACCCAGCACAATTGCATCAACATTCGTCACACGATGGATGGCGGGTGCTATGCGTGGGAATTCGAGAAGGGTGACCGCAAGCTCAATATTCGTGTGACCGGCCAACTGACCGCCAACAGCATGATTCATGTCGTCAACGGTGCCCTCGACGGTATAGGGCTGGCGTATGTTCCCGACTTCATGGCCAAGCCCTATCTCGCTGATGGCAGGCTACAAGAAGTGATGCCGGAGTGGTGCCCCTACTTCCAGGGCTTTCACCTTTATTACCCGAACCGGCGACAAGCCTCATCCGCTTTCACCGCGTTCGTGGATGCGGTGAAGTATCGAGGCAACTGACCTTGGCCGATGGAGGACATCGGAGTTTCGCTGACGGGCGAAACCCACCATACGTTTCCGACGGCCAGGTCTCACATAGTCAATGGTTGTGAGGTGGGGCAACGCTTGCGCCTGGACCAGCTTGATATTGTTCATCGGTGACCTTCTCCAGCCACTCAACATTCTTGCCATTCAGTGCTTCTTGCACGGCAATATGCGTCATTGAAGTGGTCATGGTTGCACCGTGCCAATGCTTATGTCCCGGTGGACACCAGATGACATCGCCTGCCCGAATCTCAACAATTGGCTCGCCCTCACATTGGGTCCAACCGCACCCTGAGGTGACGATGAGCGTCTGGCCTAATGGATGAGTATGCCAAGCGGTACGAGCGCCCGGCTCAAAGGTCACACTCGCTACCGAGACACGCGCTGGCTCAGGTGGGAAGTTGAGCGGATCGATCCGAACGGCTCCGGTGAACCACTCTTCTGGGCCTTTAACAGATGGTTGAGAACCTGCACGTTTAAGTTCCATAGTTTCCTCTACACAGTTCCAATGGTTGCAATTACGCGGTCGGCATCCGGCCCCCGCGGATTTTAGAAACCTCGCCGAACAAGACGCCAAAAACTTGCTATTCGGGTAGCGCGTACGCAATCACGTAGTCGCCTTTCTGTGTCGTGGCCGAGTTACCACCAGCGCTTATGACTACGAACTGTCTTCCGGTTTTCGGCGACACGTAAGTCATGGGCGTGGCTTCAGCTCCAACCGGCAATCGCCCCTTCCACAACTCCTTGCCAGTGCGCACATCCAGCGCACGAATGTAGAAGTCTTGGGTTCCAGCCATAAACACTAAGCCAGTGGCGGTAGTGATGGGGCCTCCACGTGTCGGCATGCCAATAGGCATAGGCAAGTGTGTGGCAATACCGAACGGCCCCGTTTGTTCGGTGGTGCCGAGCGGTGTCGACCAGGCAACTTTGCGGGTGGCCAAGTCGATAGCGCTGATGGTTCCATACGGTGGCTCCTGGCAAGGAATGCCCAGCGGTGAAAGGAAACGCCCCTGCTCGATACCCCATGGTGTTCCCACCTGGGGAGCGTTGCCTTCATGGCCTCCGCCGCTGAGGGTCTTCTCGTCGTAGGCAGCGCGTGGAATCATTCGGTTCCAGATCGCAACACGGGTGTCGTTGACGATCATGTAGCCGAGGTTCTCGGCAATGGAAACAGAGCCCCAGTTCATACCTCCGAGCCAGCTCGGATACTGAATCGTCAGCCGCTCGCTTGGCGGTGTGAACTCACCTTCATACCGGGCTTTACGAAAATCAATCCGGCAGATCAACTGATCCAGCGGCGTAAGCCCCCACATCCGTTTTTCACTCAATGGCTCTGTACCTATGGCCGGCATACCTACCGAGTAAGGCTGGGTCGGAGAGCTTCGATCATCTGCAACGCCGCCTTGGGGAACGGGGTGCTCTTCGACTTGCGCTATAGGTTTTCCGTTACGTCGATCAAGCATGAAAATCTGGCCACGCTTGGTGGTCTGGATCAGAGCAGGCAGCGCCCCTCCTTGACCATCAGGAACGTCATACAGTGCCGGCTGTGACGGCACGTCATAGTCCCAGAGGTCGTGATGTACGGTCTGAAAACGCCACCGTTCGCGTCCCGTAGCGATATCTAGCGCAACTATGGATGACGAGTAGCGGTCGTCCGCCTCCGAGCGATGACCACCCCAAAAGTCCGGAGTCGCATTACCGGTCGGCAAGTAAATCAGCCCCAACGCGTCATCGAAGGCGGGCGTCGACCACACATTAGGCGTGCCGGCCGTGTAGCTTTGCCCAGGAGGCGGCTCTCGGGTGATAGCCGGATTTCCCAAGTCCCATGCCCAGACCAAAGCCCCTGTATGCACATTGAAGGCGCGAACGACACCGGAGGGTTCGCCCGTTGTCTGGTTGTCCCAAACGAGACCACCGACGACTACCAGATCGCGTACTACAGTCGGTGCCGCAGTAGGGAAATAAAGCTCCTGTTTAGAACTGCCCATGCCGATGCGCAGACTCACGCTGCCACCTTCACCGAAGTCCACACATGACTGGCCTGTCTGCGCATCAACAGCGATCAAGCGGGCATCGACGGTAGTGGCAATGATTCGACGTGTACACGCTGCCGTGGGCGTATCAGACGATACTGATGAAGGCTCAGGCGCGACGCCGTAGTAACCCACGCCTCGGCATCTTGGGTAGACATTGTTGGCCTGTGCTTTGGAATCGTGGTGCCAAATCTCCTTACCCGAGTCGGCATCCAATGCAAACAATTGGCTGGATTGAGTGCAGCCATAGAGAACGCCGTTGACGTGAAGCGGTGTTACCACGTGGCCTTGGCTGTCTTTGGGAATTTCTCCGGTTCGGTAAGTCCAGGCAACCTTAAGGTCTGCGACGTTACTGGGGGTGAGTTGGTCCAACAGAGCATGGCGGGTCCCGGAAGGTGTATGCCCAAAATAGCGCCAATCGGTAGCCGGTTCGACTGTCCCCACAGCCTTGCCTGGTACAGGTTCAGGAGCACTATCGGCCGTCTGTATAGGCTGCGGCTGCAAGGCAGAATAGAAAGTCACGATCAGGCCGAGCGCAACGATCACAGCGCCCATATAGGCAAACGGAACAGATACTCGTTGCTCACGCCCATGAAAGTGTGGCATCGCTACAAGCACGACGACAGCGAGTGCCGCTAGTGCGAACAGACGCGAAAACAGCGGCCAGAACGCGAACCCCACATCCCAGAGCGACCAAATGATGGATGCCGCGAACACAACAAGATAGAGCACTGTCCCGATCAGACGGCGCTGTATCACGAAGGCGCCGCTAAGGGTTAGACCCAAACCTGCGATCGCGAAATACCAGGAGCCGCCAAGGGTGATGAGATATCCACCGCCCACCAGCATGAACAGGCCTACCAATAAAATCACTGTGCCCAGGATAATCAGGCAAACGCTGTTCATCTTCGAGACGTTGGTGGGTGACATCGGATTCTTATTCCTTTAACTGGATTTCAAGCGCAACCCAACCAACGACTGTAAAAGAGCCGTCCTCAATGGAGGCAGGGTCATGCCTGTGGCTCAAGAGTTGCGCGCTTTAACTGCCAACGGCCCCTTTGCATCGTCTTAACGCATGATGAAACCGCCATCCACGGAGATGGATTGACCAGTCACATAACTTGAGGTGGAACTACTCAGCCACAGCACCGCGTCGGCGATTTCCTCAGGAAGGCCATGACGGCCCATAGGTACGCTTTTCACCATCGTTTCCAAAGCCTCACCCTGCCCTGCTGCGACCAACTGGTCGGCCATTGGCGTCCAGATCAGCCCTGGGCATACGGCGTTGATGCGGATGTTGCGCGCGGCATATTCAAGCGCAGCGCTTTTGGTCAGACCGATAACTCCATGTTTTGCAGCGTGGTAGTTGGCCCGCTCGGCGCCTCCTACCAGCCCGCCCAAGGAGGAGCAGTTGACGATGGTTCCGCTGCCCTGTCGGCGCATGTATTCAAGTTCATATTTCATGCAGCTCCACACACCGCGAAGGTTGATAGACATGACTTTGTCGTAGTCCTCCACAGTCGCATCGGCGACCTCTGCAAGAATGTTCTGGATGCCCGCATTGTTGAACGCAGCGTCGAGACGGCCAAAGGTCGAGATGGTTTCATCCACCATAGCCTTCACCTGATCGATTTCCCCAACATCGCAACCAATGCCAATTGCCTGAAAGCCTGCTTTGGCCAAGGCCTCAGCCGCTGCACAAGCAGCATCTTTATTGATGTCTGCCAGAGCGACGGATGCGCCGGCGGCCGCGAAGGCCTTGGCTGTGGCCAGGCCAATCCCCGAGGCTGCGCCGGTAACCAGCGCAACCTTGTTTTCAAATGAAAAGCCCATCGGTGATTCCTCAATAGAAAAATTGATTTAACAGAGGTCGTGGAGTCATCGTTACACCTCGGCTTGAAGAGTCTGCTGCTACCGCATGTTCATTAATGATTACATCCCTTCAAACTAGACAACATCGATGGCGATGAATACCTGGGGTAAACGGAATGATCTGTTGAGTAATACTCAGCAGTAAGGTGAAAAGCGGGCGGTGCAAAGCTTGCAAGGCAGCGTTAACAGAGCAGATCCATTAATGAATTCCGCTCAGTATTTCATGTGGTTTTTGGCGGGTAGTCCAAGGATCGGCCATGTACTAGCTTTGTCAGTTCGATCGCTAGTTAGCAGGAGCTGAACCATGCAAACCCTCGCCTCCATGAGTGCGCTTGCCGCCGCTTTGATGACCTCATCGCTTGTGTGCGCTGATGACATCGCCAAAGACCAGGCAATGAACGTCGTCAGGAACGGAGAGCAAGCGTCTATCCAAGGCGCGCCCTCTAACTTCGTTGGTAATGCTCGGATCGACCCTCTGTTTCCTGTCCGCGCGCCATCGAAAGTTTCAGCAGGTGCGGTGACATTTCAACCTGGCGCTCGATCAATGTGGCATACCCACCCACTTGGCCAGACGCTGGTGGTGACGGCAGGAACAGGCTGGGTGCAACAGGAGGGCGGACAAAAAATCGTCATCAAGCCAGGCGACGTAATCTGGACACCTCCGGGAGTGAAGCATTGGCATGGAGCTACTGCGACTACAGGCATGGCCCATATCGCAATCCAGGAGTCGCTGGACGGAAAAAATGTCGAGTGGATGGAGCCTGTTACCGAAGTGCAATACGAGGCGTCGCGATGAACATTATGAAAGCGAGCTTGACCTCGCTATCAATTCTGCTCGCGGCATGCACCTCCTCCGGCCGGACCAGTAGCGCATCGCATTCACCTATTGTTCCAAGCCTGGCAGACATGCGCGCAGTATCACCAGCGCTGGCGCATAACACTGAATCGACTCTTCTGGGTGAAGTCTGGAAGCGTCCCGGCTTGTCGCCGCGTGATCGCAGTCTTGTGACTTTGGCGGTGCTGATTTCCAAACAGCAAACGGCTGAAATGGCTTATCACTTCAATCTGGCACTTGATAACGGTGTAACACCCGCCGAACTGTCTGAAATGATCAACCACCTTGCTTTTTATACGGGCTGGGGGAACGCAACGGCCACCGTACTCATCGCGAAGGATGTATTCGCAGCGCGCCGTATCACCCCCGATCTGCTACCACCGGTATCACCAAAACTGCTGCCTATCGATGAGGCCTCGGAAAAGGTCCGTACAGCCTTCGTCGACAAGACGGTTGGTCCGGTCTCCCCGGGGCTGGTGCAGTACACCAGCACTGCGTTGTTCCACGACTTATGGCTGCGGCCAGGCCTTGCTCCCCGTGACCGCAGCTTGATCACAGTGAGCGCGCTGATAGCCACCGGCCAGGTTGCTCAACTTGGCGCTCACCTGAACCGTGCCATGGACAATGGGCTCGCCCAGGACGAAGCCTCGGAAATGCTGACGCAGCTCGCGTTCTACGCGGGCTGGCCAAATGTGTTTACGGCAGTTCCGGTGGTTAACGAAGTGTTTTCCAGCCGCCAGAAAACCTGACTTGGAAAGTCGCTCACGCCCCTAACGGATCAAGCTCACGAATCAAGTCGATGAGCAGGCGAAGGCCCATGGGAAGCTGGCGATGGCTTGAGTAGTACATGTGAAATCCTGGTGCCATGCTGGCCCAATCATCCAACACCCTAACCACATCACCGCACTCCACCAAGGCCGCCATCGCTGGCTCCGGCGCGTACATCAAGCCGGCACCTTGGCGTACTAGCGACAGACCGACACGTGTCTCGTCGATGGTGATAACGCCTGGCACAGCGATGGCGAGATGCTCGCCATCCTTGTCGAACTCCCAATCGTACATGCACCCGTTTCCCAACCGAATGCGCAGGCAGCGGTGCTTGAGCAAATCGGTGGGGTGTGTGGGAACACCAAACCTTTCAAGATAGTCGGCAGTACCTGCCACTACCCACCGGATGTCCGGAGACAAGCGCTGAGCAATCATATCCTCCGGTACCGTACCGCCATTTCGGATGCCTGCGTCATGGCCGCCCCCGATCACGTCGACAATCAAATTGGTCACCGTCAAGTCGATCTGGATTTCAGGATAGCGGTCATTGAATACTGGCAAAACAGGGCCGAGGAGGAGATCGGCGGCATCGCTCAGGGTGTTCAGTCGAATGCGGCCGGTTGGCTCGTCGCGGAAGCGATTGAGGGCTTCCATGGCTTGACCGATCTCGTCCATTGGTACGCTGATCACGCTGTGAAGTTCTTCACCAGCGGCTGTTAGCGTGACGCTGCGGGTAGTGCGGTTCAGAAGGCGAACACCGAGACGTGTCTCCAGACCTTTGATTGCATGGCTCAATGCTGAAGCGCTAATACCAACCTCTTGTCCGGCCCGGCTGAAGCTTTTGTGCCTGGCAATGGCCAAAAATAATACAAAATCGGCAAGGTTGGCTCGATCGACCTGCATGCTGTTACCCCGTCCGGTTGTTCGAATGGCAGCGAGCTTTATTTGGCTGCCACATCCAGGGATTCTACCAATCGATGCGCAACTCATTGCTGAGTATGCCTCAACCAACTATTAACAATGACTCAGTAATTTCAACGGCTCCGCGAAGTGCGCCTAGCGTTGACAATCCAGTGATAAATTCTTCCTCCTTTTTCAGGGGGGCTCGTTTAAACGTCTAGCTGCTTGCAGCGTCGCCAGGACCTTGACGACGGGCCTACCATTGCCAGAAGCGGACAATCCGGTGCTCTCGAGCTCCCTCGCAATTAAAGCTTCTGTCCAGTTCAAGGGCTGTCGGCCCTTGCATAGGTATAGGGGGTATACCTATTATAAGTTACGCATAGCATAGGTAGGGGGGCTTATCCCATGGGTCATATCGCAGCAAACAAAGACAATCTACTCAAACGCGTCAAACGCATCGCAGGACAAATCCAAGCCGTTGAACGGGCATTGGAATCGGATCTCGATTGCGCCAAAACGCTGCACCTAGTTGCTGCCACGCGTGGCGCCATCAATGGCTTGATGGAGGAAATCATCGAGGATCACGCACGGGAGCATGTCGCGAACCCAGCACTCAGCGAAGAAGAACGCAACAAGGGGGTCGAAGAGCTTCTTGAGGCCATTCGCCGTTACTCCAAGTGAACATATCCAGGCACACACTCATGAACAGCACCACCGTCAACTACACGCATGACCATGTGTTCCTTGGCTCGGCGCACGACGAAAATGCCAAGCGTACACTTTGGGTTGTAGCCCTGACCGTTGTGATGATGGTTGGCGAGATCACCGCCGGGTATATCACGGGCTCGATGGCATTACTGGCGGATGGTTTTCACATGGCAACTCATGCCGGCGCCTTGGGCATCGCGGCGGCCGCTTACGGATACGCAAAACGCCACGCTTCCAGCCAACGCTACAGTTTTGGTACCGGAAAGGTCGGAGACTTGGGCGGATTCGCCTCGGCGCTGATTCTCGGTATGGTCTCCTTGGGAATTGGCGTTGAGTCTGTCATGCGCCTCTTTCAGCCAACGGAAGTTCAGTTCGGTACCGCTACGCTCATCGCGATTGCCGGTTTGATCGTCAACATCGTCAGTGCCCTGCTGCTGGGTCACGGGCATAATCATGGGCACGATAATGATGATCATGCCCATGCTCATCACGGGAACGACAACAATCTGAAATCGGCCTACGTCCACGTCATCGCGGACGCGCTGACTTCGGTTCTGGCCATTGCAGCGCTGCTCGCAGGACGGTATCTGGGTTGGGTATGGCTGGACCCGGTCATGGGCATCGTCGGCGCCATCGTTATCGCGCGCTGGGCGTGGACCTTGATGGGGGTCACCGCTGGTGTATTGCTGGATCAGACAGACGCGCACGTTGCCGAGGAAATTCGCGAACTGGTTGAGCAAACGGGGGATGCCACCATCACGGACTTGCACGTCTGGCGGGTTGGACCGCAAGCCCACGCGGCCATCGTCAGCGTCCTTGGTAAGCCCACTGCGAACCCCGACAGCATTCGTGAACGTCTCAAGCCGGTTCACGAAGTCAGCCATCTGACGGTCGAATTTCGACCGGCCTGATTCAGGGCCTCCCCTCCATTAACTCCAAAGGACTTGCAATGCCTCCAGGGAAACGTGAACTGGCGCGGATCGAACGCCGGTTGATAACCACGCTGACCGAAGCGTGTGAAACAGCCAAAGGTGAAATCAAAGGCTTTACCTGGCTCACCCGCACTGCTGACCTGAACGCGCTGACTGAAACCCTGAAGATGACCTGGGTGTTCGAAACCCTGGCTGACAGAAAGCTCGCCCAGGTTGACGCGAAGGCTCGCATCTTTGATGCTGACGGGCATCGCGTTGAATGAGGCCGGCATCGATCTGAATCTTTCGGATCGTAATGTCTGCCTTGACTCTGAGGAAGAATGCCAGCGCATTCATGGTGGCGATTGGCAGAAGCGTCTGGCTGAAGGTTATTGACGATGGCGAAAGAAATCGAAAACCCCTGCATCTCGGTGTGCCAACTGAGGGGGGATCTGTGTGTGAGTTGTGGGCGAAGCAAGGAAGACATCAGAAAGTGGAAATGCATGAAGCGGCCTGAAAAAATGGCCGCGGTGCAAAGGGCGAATGTGCGCTTGAAAGGGCTGAAGTAAGCACAGGGAAAATCGCTTACTCGATGACCGCTTGGCTTGTCATGAGCCTCTCAGCTTCGACTTATGACTAGTCAATTCCCCCGGCAATCGGCGTTCAAGTCCAATGCAATTGAATGGTCAGGTCGATTGCAAACACGGGATCAGGTGCGCTGCAACTACGTAAACAGACGCCAAGTAACTGCACCTTCCCCTATGGCTAAAAGCTGGCGGTGAAGTTGCCCAGTTCACCCGAGAAAGCCGCAATACAGGATGTAAACCCATATTAGAATTGGTAAAGATTCCACCAAGAGCCAGTCGTTTTGTAGGGGTAAAAACACTGAAAAATAAAAAGGGGTCGCAAGATAAAATCTCGCAACCCCTTGAATTATACGGTCAGGACGGAGTGATTCGAACACTCGACCCCTAGCACCCCATACATGGGGTAGCCAGATATGCACGGGGCCAAGGCGGCGATACTTTGGGGGTTGAGCTCCTTGGCACCGCCCAGGTTGCCAAATTCCGGTGCGTCGCATGCAGTTATCGCATTGGGGGCCGAAACCCACCTGCTCCGACAGTAGGTGTGGTGCACCTCACCGCTCATGCTGGCGTCATTGTTGAAAGCCCAGCATCCCCCCAAGACTCACCGGCACACAGCGGTTGCGCATCTTGCGGATTGGCGTGCTGCCCGACGCCAGGCGTATGCTCGAGAACGGGCATTAGGCGCCGGCAGCTATGGAAAGTGGCCGATCAAACCTTCATCTCAAACAACCATAGACTCGTTTATGCGAAGAAACCTCCAACCTACACCGAAGCCCAAACGGAATACACTGATCCAGGCACAGCAAGACTTTGGCCCGTTGGAAATAGCCGTTTGCAATCACTCTTAGACCCGATGCGAATGGCGCAAAACTAAGGGCATATTTTAGTTTTTAAGACCTGAAAATACCGCTCTAGAGTCCTGTCAAAATGTTCTTTGGCGCCCCTGAGAATCTTTAGGCGTCGTCGGATAGGTTGTTTATCTGATCATTTCTGCCTCTCCACAAGCCATAGAGCTCCATTCAATTCGAGCGGATTGCTGAATTGGGGGCACATCTGAGGGAATAACTTGGGTGGTTTGAAACGAATGCCCCCCAACCTGAAGACGAGCAGACTATTGATGAGGAGAACTCCGAGCGGACTGCCTGCGTCCATGCAACCGTTCATGCCACGTAGTTACTTCAGTGAAGTCCTTAGCTCACAGCCGTCAGCGCCTCGATCAGTTCACTCTTGCGCATAGTCGAACGTCCTGCTATTAGGTGTTTGCGAGCTCGATCCATCAGCTGATTTTTGCTCATCTCCTCTAATCGTTGATGAGAATGCTGGGCACCTTGCCGTGTCGCTGCAGCTCGCCGGGCTGATGACTCTCGAGCCTTAGCCTTGGTTGCTTCGGAGGTTTTCTGCCCAGAACCACCCTTGCGCTCACCCCCACCTGACTGTTTATTCACTGTTCCCCAGGCACGACGATCTGCTTCATCTTCGGGAACCCCTTTAGCTTCGTAGCTGTCTTCGATAGCTTTCGCTTTACGTTTTTGCTTATCGGTGTACGTATCTTTATCCCCGCGCGGCATGGTCGCATCCTCTTAGTTATTGAGCACTGTGCCTACCTTTGTAGAGTATCCAAATCCGACCACGTTCAGGTCGCCCGATAAATGGGTTCCGGAATATCACCGCCAAGGTTAGCCGCTTTCGCAGTTGGCACACCATTCCGCGTCGGTACATCAAGCACTCGACAGTGCCCACAGAAATCAGGCAATTCATCTCAATCACCATTTTACTATCGTAAATGGTTGTTGGCCCAAGCGGTCTACGACTGCCCGGGCCATCGATCACTGTCTACTTTCGTCGGCCTTTCCTTCTTGCATCTGTACAGACGACTTGGCGCCACTGGAGTTGTCTTTCGTTGCGTTATCGGCGCTGTCAAAGCATCCATGCAGCATGAATACACTGCATAACGCCAAGCACATACTCAACTTTTTCATGATCATTTACCGGGTAGTGAATGGATCAAATACGGTGCGAGATCTCAAAAGCGATCATCACACCCCTCTAAGCCTATTTTATTAAGCCGATCTTCAAGCGAGAGCGTGCATACGCCCGGGCGTTCAAGCTTTTTGCACCAATGCCGCGGTGCTGAAAGAACTCGCGGGTAACACACGCCACATCCCAGAGAGCATTAATGTTTATCTTCATGAGAAGGCGCCAGTCAGAAGCGGGCTCGCAAGAAATTGGCTGTTCGATTTAGGCTGCTGGCCTGAGTACGACCTTCGTCCAGCCATCATCACGTGCGTCGAAGTGCTTGTAGGCATCTGGGCCTTCAGCAAGCCTGAGGCGATGAGAAATGATCTGAGAAGGTTTTGCTCGGCCATGATGGATAAGCTCGGCCAAGCGACGGTTGTAGACTTTGACGTTGGCCTGCCCAGTTCGAATCTGCTGCCCCTTGAACCAGAAAGCGCCGAAGTCGAAAGCCATCTTGCCCTCCTTGGCCAATTCATTTTTAGCCCCAGGATCTTGCGGCACGAACACACCAACGACACCGATGCCCCCAGTTGCTTTGGTTGAGGCGACAAGGTTGTTCATCGTCAGGTGGTTGGCCTCATGACCATGGTGGTCGCAGCATTGATAACCAACACACTCACAACCGCGATCTGTGCCTTTGCCATGGGTAAGATTCAAAATTTGATCCACTGCTTGTTTCTCAAGCGAGTTGATGGGCGTAGCGCCCATTTGAGCAGCGAGCTTTAAACGGTCAGGATGATTATCGACGACGAACACTTGAGAGGTGCCCTTGATCATGGCGGAGTGGGCCGCCATCAAACCAACTGGGCCGGCGCCGTAGATGGCAATGCTTTCTCCGGGAAGCAGGCCTGCCAGTTCGGTCGCATGCCAGCCAGTCGGGAAGATGTCCGACAGCATGACGTAATCTTCTTCACGTTCTTGCGCGTCCTCGGGCAACACCAGGCAGTTGAAATCGGCGTACGGCACTCGAAGCAGCTCCGCCTGTCCGCCCTGATAAGGGCCCATGTCAGCGAATCCGTAGGCAGCACCAGCACTACCTGGGTTAGCCGTCAGGCAGAATCCGGTGAGGCCTTTTTCACAGTTTTCGCAAAAACCACAGCCAATGTTGAATGGAAGACATACACGGTCTCCAACCTTGACCCGATCTACGCCGGCGCCTACTTCGATGACCTCGCCCAAGTTCTCATGGCCAAACACTCTGCCTGTTTCAAAGGAGGTGCGACCCTCATACATGTGCAGATCAGATCCGCAGATATTGGTGGCTGTCACTCGAACCAGAACGTCGGTGGGTTTTTCGATTTTGGCGTCAGGCGCATTTTGCACACTGACGTCACGAGGGCCGTTGTAAACGATGGCTTTCATAGTGTTCTCCCACAAGCAAGACGAAAGGGAATTTTCGCCAGCACATGGTTAATCTGTCCGAGAGAACGAATCGTATGTTCAAGAAATCAGCGTCGAGTCTGACGAGCGGTTAATCAGCACGCCACGCGACAATAATCTGAATTATTCGCCCTTAGGCGCCTCTCTCCTTTAAACCGCCAAGAGATTAGAGGAGTTGTCTTGAGTTATCTTGACTGGGTTCAATGGCCAGCCATGGCAGTGACCGTGGTCGCAGCGTGGCTTATCGGCTCTCAACGCCCCGCAAGAAGAATGGCAGGGTTCTTCTGTTTTATTTTGAGTAATGTTCTGTGGGTTATTTGGGGGGCTCACGCTGAAGCCTACGCATTGATCGTGCTACAGATCTGCCTCTGTTCGATGAACCTGCGCGGGTTAAAAAAGAATTTTCAAAATCAGTAATGGCGATCATCTGGAGGCCTGGCTTGCGCGTTGATTTTTCCTAAACCCGCGGGCGTTCATGCCCAGCAGAATGCACTCGAGCACGACCAATCCAAAAGCATTTGTATGCCATCCCCAAGCAACCCATAACGCATTGCTGAAGATGAAGCCCCAGAAGGCGATCATGCGTTGACGCGGCCGCTGAGAACCCATAAACCCAGCCGAGATTAAAGTCACTGCCATGGCGGGCCATTGCACCCAATCGATCAAATCCAAAGGTCACCCCACTGTGCGGCTGGCTTCTGGACTCATGGAAGGCTTCCGATGTGCGGACCGGAAGCCACAACGGAAGCCAGGTAGTCGCGAAGCGTTAACGTGAGAGGTTTCACGTAACTCGATGGTCGGACTTGACCAAATCTCGACGAGCGACCCCGCGCTCCAGTGCTACGGCCATGCCAGTATTTACGTAAACGTATTCTGAACTAGCCTTATTGTGTAAAAGTCTTCCAGCACGGTAACTACATGGACACGCTAACCAAAGCGGAGATTGACATAGCGCTTTCGGCGCGCCTGCCTCATTGTAGGGTGAAATGCGCAGTCAACCCTGATGGCAACCTGTCGGTAACCGTATTGGTACAGGGTGCCGACCAATTCACCATCGCCAACATCAAACGTGCCCAGTATCACGAAGAGCCAGGTTTTAGCAGGCTCATCCGTGAAATTTTGGAAGAAATGGTGATTTCCCGGCAGTCTTCCCGACTGTCATCCACGGGGTAAAAAAAGCGAGGCTTTTCATGCCTGAACATTCTGAAACAAGCCTGCAACTCATCAAGATCGATTACCTTCAAGACACGCTCTTCGGCGTGAATGCGCTCTCCTGCGAATGCGCAGCACAGGTGGCTCGCACGCCATCTGGCTGGCGGCTGCAGCTCAACCCGCCATGGCCATCGCGCTTGCAGCATGCCCACACGATTACCTTCGCGTTCGACGGCGTTGCCTGCCACGGTCTCATCAAGGACGCACAGCCATTGCCCACTGGTGAATTGCTGGTAGCGGTTGAAACCCAGCCCTAACTGGGGGGCTTACGCCGATGGATCGCGCAGTTGTCGCGCCACGGCATGTTGCAGCGCTTCGGCATGCGCCGAATCGGCCTGCTGTTTCAAACTCTCGCATTGGTCCCAGTCGATGACGCCACCGCTGAGCAATGCCTGCGCCGCGTCCAGCAGGCTGCGGTGGTACGCATCCGGCGAATCGAAGCGGTAGCCCTCGTCATTCAACAATTGGTACCAGGCCTTAAGCTCTGGACGTTCAGGTGCCTGGCTCATATTTTTCATCCTCCAGTGAAACTGCCGGTGTGTATTTGAGAGCGTGCAGCGTTCTCGATGTTCAAACTCAATCTGCCCGCCGAGCCTTGATGAAACACGGCGAATGCCATTCGTCGAAGCGTGTGCAGATTGTTCAAACTTTCCCCGCGCTCAACGCCTCCCACTGTGTAGGGACCGGCTCAAGTGCAGCATCGTGAAGCGCCAGCAGGCCGGATAATCGTCTTACTTGCGAGGAATGACCGATGAACACTTCACCTGTCGCTGCGCTGGCAGGCCCGATGGCTTTAATGCTCTGCTTCGCCTCTTCGACGGCCCTGGCCGCTGGCTGTGATGTGGTCACGCGTTCTCAAATTGACCAGGTCCCGATGGTGGAACAGCACACCTGTTATGCCTACGAAGGCGTGCCCGCCGACGCCATCGATTGGTCATGCAGCAATGAAAACAAAGACATGCTGGCCACACAGAAAACCAGGGTTGCACAGTGCCCCGGCGACTTTGCTGCCAGTTGCAAGGCCACGTTGACTCAGGAGGCGCTCGCCAACCCTCACGCTACGTCCAAAGCCCCTGATCACGCAGGTGCCATGCTGCCCGACAACGCCCGGATGGTGACGTACCACTACGCCGCGCAGGATCTCAAGCAAGCGAAAGTCGACTGTGAAAAAGACGGCGGCCAGTGGACGTGGCAGGCGGCCCAATAAACCCAACACGTGCAATCGGAGTGTCTACATGAACGTTTTACAGGCTGATTCACCGGCATCAACGTCGCTCATGCTCGAGCCCAATGACCCGGTTCCTAATAACCCGGACCTGCCTGTGCTGCATTACGCCCTAGTACTGTCCCCACAGCTCGGCGACCTGGCCGCGCGGTTTGAGGAAATGTTCAGCGCCCAAGGCTGGCCGCCCAAATGGCGCAGCCGGGTCTATGACTATCACCACTACCATACCGAGGGCCATGAAGTGCTGGGTGTTGCGACAGGCCACGCCCAACTGATGCTGGGCGGCCCCGACGGGCAGGTTCTGGAGGTGCGCGCGGGCGATGTCCTGCTGCTGCCCGCCGGAACCGGTCACCGTAATATCGGGGCCAGCGATGACTTCCTGGTGGTAGGCGCTTACCCGCCAGGCCAGCACGCGGATATCTGCCGCGGAGCGCCCACGCAGGCGCAGCTGGCGAGCATCAAGCAGCTGCCGTTTCCTGATCAAGGCCCTGTGGAGAGAGACCACGGGACGTATCGCCGCTTATGGGTCAGCCGCCCCACCACGCACGTCTGACGGTGCGCTGTGCACGGTCAGCCCTTGCTTTAATTTTCAGCGTGAACACGCGCAAAAGGATGGAACCTACGATGACCCGAACCCGCCGAACCGCCCCATCACTTTCTTTGACGGCATCCCTGGCCCTGCTCACCGCCTGCACGGGCAACACTTCACCCTCAAACGTCGAAGCACCCGGCCAGCCTGAAACCCCCGGCACACAGACGCTGGAGGCCGGCGCCGCGCTGTTGCAGTCGCGCCCGCCAATCGACGCACTGAATGCTTACCTGGATGGTTTCCATTTCTACAACGGCCACCCCGAGATGCAAGTGGAAGCCCATCACTACTGCGCAATCCTCAACGAAGAGGTGATCCAGTGCGTGATCTATGACGGCAACCGCAAAGACGCCAAGCTGATGGGCGTGGAGTACATCATCAGCGAGCAACTGTTCAACAGCCTGCCCACGCCGGAGAAAGCGTTGTGGCACAGCCATGTGCACGAGGTGAAATCGGGGCAACTGGTGGCGCCAGGCATCCCGGCGGTGGCCGAGCATGCGCTGATGGAAAAGCTGGTGCACACCTACGGCAAGACCTGGCACACCTGGCATACCGACCTCGACAAACGCCTGCCGTTGGGCGTGCCTCAGTTGATGATGGGGTTCACCGCCGACGGGCAGGCGGATGCGCACATGGTCGCTGAGCGGGACCAACGGATGGGTATCGACAGCAGCCAGAAAAAGCAGGCGCGCGCAGACATCGCTGCGCCGCCGATTGCACCAGGTGCCGATGCGTGGCGTCAGGGTGAAATCATTCAAATCGTCGACCCGACCGCAACGCCGCACGCCCATTGACAGTGCCTGTCGGTCATTTCGATTGAACGATCATTTGCGCCGCCTTCTCTACCCAAACACACGTGAATGGAGGATGTCATCATGATCGATTCAGGCACCGGAATGAGGCCCGGCGAACGCTATGTCGTGCACAACCTGGAGCGAACCCACAACTTCGGCGGGTTCTTCCTTGATGGAAAGTACTACCTGGGCCCGGAATTGATGACGGCCGTCGGGTGGCTGGAGGGCCAGAAATTCTTGTACGACGAGCTGGATGCCATGGGCGAGCCGGTTTTCCCAGACCGGGTGGCGGGCATCATCGAAAACCTGACCCTGGTATTGAATGATGGCGCCCGCCTCGAGCTGGAAGCCGCGCAAGTGCATGTGCCAAACGCACAGCCCGAGCGCGCCTCCGTCGCCCGTCCCGTCAGCGGCCAACTGCACGGCAAAACGGTGGTAATCACTGGTGCGTCCAGCGGAATCGGGCGCGCGGCCGCGCATGCCTTCGCCAAGCAAGGCGCACGCTTGGTACTTGCGGCCCGGGACGCTACCGCGCTGGCCGAAGTCGTCGAGGAATGTGCCCTGCGCGGCGCCGAGGCGATTGCCGTCCAGACCGACGTTACCCAATCCGACCCGATGAGGTCCTTGGCAGCGGAAGCCGCAGCGTTCGGCCACGGCCGTATCGACATATGGATCAACAATGCCGGCGTGGGTGCCGTGGGGAGCTTCGAAGACACGCCCTTGGAAGCCCACGAACAGGTGTTGCAGACAGACTTGCTCGGTTACCTGCGTGGCGCCTATGTGGCGTGGCCTTATTTCAAGGCGCAGAAGGCCGGCATCCTGATCAACACGCTGTCACTCGGGAGTTGGGTTGCCCAGCCGTATGCCGTCGCGTATTCGGCGAGCAAATACGGCCTGCGCGGCCTGAGTGAAGCATTGCGCGCCGAGCTGACCGGCCTGCCGAACATTCACGTGTGTGACATTTACCCGGCCGTGATGGACACGCCAGGCTTTCGAGATGGCGGTAACTTCACCGGCCACGCGCTGAAGCCCCCCTCACCGGTTTATGACCCGCACCTGGTGGCCGACGCCATGGTTGCCTGCGCCCTTCAGCCGCGCAACAGCATCACCGTGGGCGCCGCCGCCACCGCTGCGAGGGTGGCTCACTTCCTGGTCCCAGGCTTTGCCCACATGTCGGGCTGGCTGACGCGCTTCGCGCTCGGTCGCAGCCCGCAGGCCGACACGTCCTCAGGCAATCTGTTTACGCCGTCAACGGGGCAGCGCCGAGTCGAGGGCGGCTGGCGGCAAAACAGCAAACCTGCACCGTATCTGCTCGTTGCCGTCGGCGCCGCGCTATTGCTGGGAGGTGTTGCCGTTGCGCGCCGCTATCAATCGGACCCTCAACGTCGCCCCTGACCGCGTCCACCCGAAGAGGTAACCAACATGTCTTACGACTACCAAGGTAACGCCAGCATCATCACCGCCTCGCGGCATTTGGGAACACAATCGGACGAATGTCTGAATGCGTCCGTCTCGATCCATCTGACCAGCAGCGGCAAACCCACACTCGCGCGCCTGAGCTTCGAGACCCCGCTCGATTGGCCCGGCAATCCCAACTTCGTCACCATCAATTTGCCCGACGGCACTTCGGTCAGCGGCGTAATAGCCGGAATCGAACGGCGAAATGACGGACCGGGGTGGGTGACATTTACGGTGGACGATTGAGGGCCCTGCGGCCCGTGTCGCTTATCGAATTGTAGGACAATTATTTTGAATTTTTTTTGACGTCAAATATCTGTAGTTCATGAGCATAGGGAGGGCCTCATGAAACACAACGATTTATTCAGGATCAACTACGAACTTCACGGTGAACCGAAGTCGTTCATCGTGCGAACGACACGGATGGATAACGGCGAGGCATGGCATTGGGCCAGTTGCGATGCAGGCGTGGCAGTCATACCGAAATTTGGCCAACAAAAACTCAAACGCGTCTCTAAACCAATGGCTGAGAAATATGGCATCACCCATGTGCGATGGAGCGGCGCGGAACAGATCCAGTGGACAGAAGGACTTACACAATGACCAGTCGACTACTCAACTACAGCTCCAGGCAGGCCTGGGATGACGAAATAGCACAGAACACCGAGATGTTCTTCGAGGCCGATCGGCTGGACGCACGCGCCTATGAAATCATCGAGCGCTACAGCGGTGATGCGGCCACCTGGGCGCGCTTTACCGAGGCCAAGAAGGTCGCGGACGCGCAACGTACCGCCGCGTATCGAGAGTGGATGCGCATCAACCGCGCGAAGCGCAAATGAACGGCCAGCCCTGTTGAACACAGGGCTGGCACGTGAGCGCTCTATCAAGCCCCTGACTCAGGATCTTTTGAAGGCCCGCCAGGGGCAACGCCGCCCTGCTCGGTCTCGGCTTCCCAGGGGCGGTCGACATTCGGATTTTCCGATTTGTCGTTTCGCTTGGCCGTTTCAGGGCGCACTTTCTGCCCGGCATGCGTGCCTGGGCCCGGTTTTGAATGCTCGCTCATACCGCCTCCTCAATCGCTGACGTGCAATACAACTTTGCCGTGCACGTGTCCGTTGGCAAGGAAGTCCAGCGCCTGCTTGGCTTCCTCCAATTTAAAGGTCTTGGCCACATACACTTGCACATTGCCCGCCGCGATCAGCCCGGCGATTTCGGTCAGTTCCTCACCGCGCGGGTCGGCGGTGAATCGCGTGCCGGTCTTGCCTGCCGCCTGGGGATGGTGCGCATCGGGCATGGTCAGGGTCGAGACCAATCGCCCGCCCTCGCCGAGCACCTGCCATGAACGCGCCTGGGTGTCGCCGCCGATCAAATCGATGACCAAGTCAAAGTCCTTGCAGATGTCCTCGAACCGTTCGGTCTTGTAATCAATGGCGCGGTCGACGCCCAGCTCTCGCAGGAACGGCAGGCTGTCAGTGGAGGCGGTGGCGTAGACTTCGGCGCCCTTTACCTTGGCAAATTGCACCGCGAAATGGCCGACGCCACCCGTGCCTCCATGGATCAGCACCTTCTGCCCCTGCTCGATCTGGCCGTGCTCGACCAAAGCCTGCCAGGCAGTGTGCCCGGCCAGCGGCACGCCGGCAGCGGACGGCCAATCGAGGCCTTCAGGGACCCGCGCCAGATGCTCGGCAGGCACCCGCGAGTACTCGGCATAACCGCCGTCGGCACCGATCATGGCAAACACGCGGTCGCCCGGCTTGAAATCACTGACGCCTTGACCGACCTTGTCGACCACGCCAGCGACTTCCCGGCCCAACGTCAGCGGCAACTTGTCCTGCTTGACCTCCGGGTACTGACCCTCGCGAATCTTGTAGTCCACGGGGTTGATACCCACAAAGACATTCTTGACCAGCACCTCACCCGCCTTGGGTTCCGGCACCTCGACCTCGCGTACGTGCATGACCTCGGGGCCGCCAAATTGCTCAATCCTGATCGCTTTCATGCCACTTACCTCTTCGTCTTTTCAGAGCACACAGGGGTGTGGAGGACGCTCGGCGGCCATGGGTTCACTCGGTGTTGCACAGCGCAGACAAACGGCACCTCCCGTCCGGCATTCCGCTCGAACCTTTGCCCTGACGGCCCGTCCCAAGGTTATCCAGCCAGCGCCCGGGAGTGCCACGATGCTCATTCATCCCAAGACCCATTTCCAGCCCTACACCCACGCGAGCGGAGGTTGGGGCTCGGCTAAATCGGTGATGCAGATCCTCTGGCGCGAACAGGCGCTGACCAAGGCGCCCGTTGCGCTGCTCAAGCAAAACAAGCCCGACGGGTTCGCCTGCGTCAGCTGCGCCTGGGCCAAACCCGGCCGCCCGCATGCGTTGGAGTTCTGCGAGAACGGCGCCAAGGCCACCGCTTGGGAACTGACGTCGCTGAAGACCGCCCCGGCGTTTTTTGCCGAGCACACCCTCAGCGAATTGCGCGACTGGCCCGACTATGCGCTTGAACAACAGGGCCGCCTGACCCATCCGCTGCGCTACGACCCGCAGAGCGACCGCTACCGTGAGACGTCGTGGGACGAGGCCTATCAGGCAATTGGCGCGCAGCTCCAGACGATGGAGCCCGACAGCGTGGTGTTTTATGCCTCCGGGCGCGCCTCGCTGGAAACCTCGTTCATGTACCAGTTGTTCGCTCGGGCCTACGGCACCAACAACCTGCCCGACAGTTCCAACATGTGTCACGAGAGCACCTCCGTCGGCTTGCAGGAAAGCATCGGCGTACCGGTCGGCACGGTGACCCTGGACGACTTCGAGCACACCGACTGCCTGGTTTTCTTTGGCCAGAACGTCGGCAGCAACAGCCCGCGCATGCTGCATCAATTGCAGGACGTGCGCCGCCGCGACGTGCCGATCATCACCTTCAACCCTTTGCGCGAGCGCGGGCTGGAGCGCTTCGTCAACCCGCAATCGCCCAGCGAAATGCTCACGCCCGAGTCGACCCTGATCAGCACCCAGTACCATCAGGTGGCGATTGGCGGGGACACGGCCGCCATCACCGGCATCGCCAAGGCGCTGTTGGAAATGGATGACTGCGCTACTGAACGCGGCACACCGGCCGTGCTCGACTACGATTTCATCACCACCCACACCGAAGGTTTCGAGGCGTTCACCACCTACGTGCGTGACTGCACGTGGGCGCAACTGGAGCACAAAAGCGGGCTCACGCGCGGGGCACTCGAAGCCGCCGCCACGGTGTACGCCAGCAGCCAACGGGTGATGTTCGTCTACGGCATGGGCCTGACCCAGCACCGCCACGGGGTGGCGAATGTGCAGATGCTGGTGAACCTGATGCTGATGCGCGGCAATATCGGCAAACCCGGCGCCGGCATCTGCCCGGTGCGCGGCCATTCCAATGTGCAGGGCCAGCGCACCGTGGGCATCACCGAAGACCCGAAAAAAGTCCCGGCAGACCTGATCGAGCAGCACTTCGGCTTCAAGGTCCCGGCGCACAAGGGCCTGTGCACCGTGGACGCCTGCGAAGGCATTCTGTCGGGGCACGTGCGCGGGTTCATCGGGCTGGGCGGCAACTTCCTGCGGGCGATACCTGACACCTCGCGCATGGAACCGGCGTGGCAAGGGCTGGAACTGAATGTGCAAGTCGCCACCAAACTCAATCGCACCCACCTGCTGCCTGCCCGAAACATGTGGCTGCTGCCGTGCCTGGGGCGCATAGAAATTGACCGGCAAAACGGCGTGGCGCAAACCTACACCACCGAGGACAGCACCGGTTGCATCCACGGCTGGCACGGCAGCGCCGAACCGGTGGGGCCGCACGTGCGCGCCGAAGCCAGCATCGTCGCCGGCCTGGCGATGGCCGCCTTGGCGCCCGACAACCGTATCGACTGGCAAGCCTGGAGCGATGATTACTCGACGGTCAGAACCGCCATCGGCACGATCTATCCGCAGATTTTTCATGACATGGAAACCCGCATGGCCGAACCCGGCGGTTTCCACCGGCCGATCGCCGCGGCGCAACGCGAATGGCAGACCCCGACGGGCAAGGCGCAGTTCGTCACCCCCGTGACGCTGGCCGAAGACGATGACGTCAACCTCGCCGAACCCGCGCGCGACGTGCTGCAACTGATGACGCTGCGCAGCAATGACCAGTTCAACACCACCATCTACGGGTATGACGACCGTTTTCGCGGGGTCAGTGGCACGCGCGAAGTGATTTTTATGCATTGCAACGACATCGTGCGCCTGGGCTTCAAGGTCGGCGAGCGGGTGCTGTTGACCACCGCCATCGAACCGGAGGTAAAGCGTCAGGTCGGCCCATTTGAAATCATTGCCTACGACATTCCCGAAGGCTGCGCCGCCGCCTACTACCCGGAATGCAACCCGCTGGTGCCGCTCTGGCACCACGCCGAACGCAGTAAAGTGCCGGCGGCCAAGTCGGTGCCGGTGCGCCTGAGTTCAGCGGGTGGCTGATTCACCGAGGATAAACACCGCCATCAGCAGCAGCCACAGCAGGTACACCCAGCCAAACAGGCGCGCCCAACCTCGGTGGCGGTACAGCCCCAGGTAGAACAGCAACAACAGCAGGAACTGCGCACCGGCGGCGAGCATGATCACGCCGCCCTGCCGGGGCCAGAACGTTGCACACAGCAATTGCAGCGCCAACAGTAGCAGCAACCCGGCGTAGACCTTCAGTGCGCCCGTCTTACTCATCTCAGCGCCCTACCAGGTAGAGGGTGGGGAACAACACAATCCAGATCCCATCGACCAAGTGCCAATACAGGCTGATCATTTCCAGCCGCGTGTCGGCCTGATGCACCGCCAGCGTGCCGCGTCCCAGCGAACGGTACAGCCACAGCGCCAGGCCGACGGCGACCAGCACATGCACGCCGTGCAGCGCCGTGGCGATGAAATACAGGTTCATGAACAATTGCGCCGAGGGTACTTGCCAGTGCGACGCCTGGGCGAAACCGGGCAACACACCCTCTTGAATCTCCAAGCCATACTCAATGCCCTTGCAGCCCAGGAACAACACACCCAACAGTGCAGCGCCGAGCAGCCAGTGACGCACCCGGCGCGGCTCACCGGCGGCTATCGCCAGGGTCATCAGCAAGCTGCTGGTCAACAGCAGGAACGTATTGCCGGCCGCCAGCCAGTAATGCAGCCCTGCCACCGCCTCCGCCACCCCGTCCGGGTGCTGCAACCGCAGCAACCAGGCGACCATGATCAGACTGCCGAACATCATTGCTTCGCTGGCCAGGAACAGCCACATGCCCAGGCGTGCGGCGTCGCGCTGTTGGGCCCAGGCCACGAACGGCTCGGCGGGTTTTTCGTCAGAGCGGATCACGACGCGCCTCGGGCGAATAGTCGTACGCTTCGAAATCCACCGTCACTGGCGCTTCGAAATTATGCACCGGCGGCGGTGACGCCACGCGCCACTCAAGCCCGGCAGCCTCCCAGGGATTGATGGGCGCCCGCTCGCCCCAACGCAGCGAGCCCAGCAGGTAAAAAAACGGCAGCACGTAGGCCACGGCCAGGATCGACGCGCCGGCCGAGGACAACACATTGAGGAACTGAAAGTCCGGGTCATAGCTGTGATAACGCCTGGGCATGCCAAGGTAGCCGAGCAAAAACTGCGGGAAAAACGTCAGGTTGAAGCCGCAGAAAATCAGGATCGCGGTGATCTTGCCCCACAGCTGCGAGTACAGCCGACCAGTGATTTTCGGCCACCAGAAATGCAGCGCGCCAAAGTACCCAGCCACCGCCGCGCCGACCATGATGTAGTGGAAATGCGCGACCACGAAATAGGTGTCGTGCGCGTGCAGATCCGCGGCTAACAAGGCGAGGAACAGCCCGGTGACGCCACCGACGATGAACAAGCCGATGAACGTCAGGGCGAACAGGAACGGCGCGTGCAGCGTCAGGTCGCTTTTGTACAGCGTGGCGCTCCAGTTATAGGCCTTGATCGCCGACGGTATCGACACCAGAAAACTCAACAGCGAGAACACCAGGCTGGCGTACATCGACTGCCCGGCCACAAACATGTGATGGCCCCACACCAGAAAGCCGATGACCGCAATCGCCACGCTCGACCAGGCGACAAAGCGATAACCGAAAATACGCTTGTGCCCCGCCGCCGTGATCAGTTCGCTGACCACGCCCATGGCCGGCAAAATCATGATGTACACCGCCGGGTGGCTGTAGAACCAGAACAGGTGCTGGAAGAGCAGCGGGTCTCCGCCCAGTTTCGGGTCGAACACGCCAATATTGAACAGGTGCTCGGCGGCCACCAGCACCAGCGTGATCGCCAGCACCGGCGTGGCCAGCACCAGGATGATTGAGGTGGCATACATCGACCAGATAAACAGCGGCAGGCGCATCCAGGTCATGCCCGGCGCGCGCAAGGTATGCACGGTGGCGATGATATTGACGCCGGTGAAGATCGACGAAAACCCGGCGATAAACACCCCGCAAATCACCGCGACCACATGACCGTTGCTGAACATCGTCGACAACGGCGTGTAGAAGGTCCAGCCGGTGTCGACCCCGCCCAGCAGCAGCGCGAGCAAGGTGAACAAACCACCGCCCAGCAGCAGGTACCAACTGAACAGGTTCAGGCGCGGAAACGCCATGTCTTTGGCCCCGATCATGATCGGCACGAGGAAGTTGCCGAACACGCTGGGAATCGAGGGGATCAGGAAAAACCAGACCATGATCACGCCGTGCAGGGTAAACGCACGGTTGTAGCCATCGGCGGTAAGCAAATCGCCTTCCGGGGTCACCAGTTCGATGCGGATCAGGCTCGCCGCCAGCCCGCCGGCAAAGAAAAAGAAGGTCACGGTGAGCATGTACAGTACCGCGATGCGCTTGTGGTCGCGGGTCAGGAACCACGAGCGCAGGCCTTGTTCATGCAGGTAGCTGGGTGGGCTCATTTGGGATCTCCAGGCAGTGTGCTCAGATAGGCCACCAGACGCTGCACGGCCTCTTCGTCCAGCAGGTTGCTGTAGGTCGGCATGATCGGCAGGTAGCCGGCCACCAGTTGTTTTTGCGGCAACAGGATACTGTCGCGCAGGTAGGCTTCATCAGCCTTCACCTGGCTCCCATCGGCCAGCTGTACCGTGCGATTGAACACCCCGGCCAGCGGCGGCGCGTTACCCGAGTCATGGCAACTGCCGCAGCCGTATTGGCGGTACAGGGTTTCGCCCTGGCTGGCGAGGTCGGCGGCGCTGCCGTTTTCGGTCAGCCAGTGTTCGTAGTCGGCGGGGTCCAGCACCACCAGGCGCGCCAGCATGGCCGCATGGTCGGTGCCGCAGTATTCGGCGCAGTACACCTCGTAGGTGCCGCTGTGCTCGGCCTGGAACCACAGCATGCTGTAGCGCCCTGGCAGCACGTCCTGCTTGATACGCAGGCTGGGGAAAAAGAGGCTGTGGATCACGTCCTCGGAAATCATCGTCAATTTCACTGGGCGCCGGGCCGGCACGTGCAAGGTGTTGATCTCGCGCTGGCCGCCCTGGTGCTGGAATTTCCACATCCATTGCCGGGCGGTGACCTGCACTTCCAGCGCGTCATCCGGCGGCGTACGCGCGATGAAAAACAACCGCGCGGAAAACAGGAAGACCACCAGCGAGCCAATGAACGGCAGGATGATCCAGGCCAGTTCAATGGGCAGGTTGCTTTGCGGGCGGTGGTCACGGTCTGCTACGCGGCCGCGTCGATAGCGCCAGATAAACATCCACAGCGCCACGAAGACCGGCACCACAAACAGCGCCATCATGGCGGTGAAGCCAATCACCAGCCAATCCACCGAGACCGCATAATCCGAGGCTTGCGCCGGCCACAGGCGCAGGAATTGTTCGTTCATGGCGCCCTCCGGCGTTCGCGGCGCACAGCAACGCCGATAAACAGGCCCAGCACCAGCACCGTTGCGACGCCGGCGACCTGGAGCAGTAAGATAATCCGGCTGCTATAGGTGCCGCTTTGGGGGTCGTAGTGGTAGCACAGCAACAACAGCTGCTCCTTGATTGCGCCGAGCTTGCCCTGCCCGGCTTCGGTGAGCGCCAGGCGCAGGTCGCTGGCCTGGTAGCCCAGGCCATAGAGCCAGCGCGACAAGCGTCCGTCAGCGGTGACCACCGCCACCGCCGAACTGTGGGCGTATTGTTGTTGCTGCGGATCGAAGCGGTAACCGAACCCGATCGAGTCGGCCAGGGTCTGGCTGGCAGCCGCGTCGCCGGTCAGCAGGTGCAGGCCGGGCGCGTTGGCCAATGCCGGCCAGTGCTGGCTGAGCTTGGCCAGTTCTTCGCGGGCGGCGCCCACGTCCTCACGCGGGTCGAAGCTGAAGGCGATGACCTGGAAGTCCCGTCCCAGGCGGTAAGGCTGGTTGGCCAGTTGGCTGAACAAGGTCGAGAGCGCCGCACCACACACATTCGGGCAGCGGAAGTACAACGGCACCAGCAGCGTCGGCTGGCCGTTGAGCAAATCGCCCAGGCGCACCGAGCCGCCGTGCTGATCGGTAAAGCGCGTGTCCAGGGCCAGGTGCCTGCCCACGCGACTGCTGTCGATGCCAGCGGCGGTAAACGGATCGAAGCCCTGGGCCATGACCGGTTGCAACACCAGGCACGCCAGCAGCGCCAGTACGGGTTTAATGCCCACGGCCATCGTCCTCTGGTGCGGGCCAGCCTCGCTCCAGCATCAACTGCCGAGCGTGCGCCAAGGGCAGATGCACGATGTGATGCTCGCGGTCGACC
The DNA here is from genome assembly GCF_030815935.1 of Pseudomonas sp. W2I6. Lineage (NCBI taxonomy): Bacteria > Pseudomonadati > Pseudomonadota > Gammaproteobacteria > Pseudomonadales > Pseudomonadaceae > Pseudomonas > Pseudomonas sp. W2I6. The sequence continues at coordinate 2,744,961 of NZ_JAUSXJ010000001.1, forward strand.
CAGCCAAAGCTGTCCAGGTGCACGCGCTGGCGGGCGAGTTGTGCTTCGCCGGCCTGCCTGGGGTTGGCTTGCAAGCGCGGCTCGGGCGGCAGCAGACGCTGGCTTTCCAGTTCGCTCAAGGGCACCTGTTGCGCATGCTGGCGATAGCTACTCAACAGCCAGGCCACGCCACCCAATGCCAGCGCAACCGCCATGAACAACAGCAGGAACACACGCCGGGCTTTTTTGCCGTCAAAATTGTTGGGTTGGTAATCAGGTGTCATGGCGCCTCCTTTGCCATTGCCGACGCCACCACATGAACAGGCCCGCCGCGTAGACCCCCTGGCAAAGCACGGCGGTCAGCAAGGCGCCAGCGCCTGCTTCAGGGAAAATCGACGGCAGGCTGATCCAGACAGACTCCAGCGCCCCCAACAGCAGGATCGCCACGCAGCCTCCCATCAACACCCACATCCGCGCGCCCCACGGCGACGCGAGCACCAGCAGACACGCCAGTTGCCCAAGCATCAACAACGCGGTCAACACGCCCCACAACCCGGCTTCCCGCAGGCGATACCAGAGCGTTTCATGATCCAGGTTCACCGACCAGATAATCAGGTACTGCATGAAGTGCACATACACCCAAAACCCCAAGGCACTTACCAACAGGCCACGCAATACGACGCACTGTCGGGCCGGCAACAGAACCACGTTCCAGCACATCGCACAAAGCCCGGCAAACGCCAGGCCATCGAGTAAGTGCCGGGCAATCAACAACAGGCCGAAAATGCTGGAGACAAATCCCGGCTGCAGCGACATCAGCCAGTCCACCGCCGCCAGGCTGGCCGTCAACCCGTAGAGGATCAGCCCCGCGGCGTTGTGCCGACCGGCCCAGCGCAGCACCCGCCAAGCCAGCCCGGCATACAGCAAGGTGCGCAGCGCAAAAAACCACGGTGACAACCAGAGTCCGCGAAAACCCTGGGTCTCCTGGCTGTACCACGGGTACACCCACGCCATTGCCAGCAGCACCGGCAGCAGCATCGGCACCATCAGGATCACCGCGCTCGCGCCCAGGCGGCTGCCCGGTTCCAGCAGCGGTTGCCAGCGCCCGCTGATCAGGGGCGTCAGCACGGCAAGCAGCACGCAGCCCAGCACGATGCTGGTGCCATTCACCGCCGCCGCCAGGGCGCCCGCGCCAACCCAGGCCGGCTGCCACAGGCCAAACAGCGCGAGCCCGAGGGCTGTGATGGCGACAAGCAGTGGCAGACGTTTCATTGCGTGTGCGCCCCGAACGCCTGGCGCAGCGGCTCCGGCAGGCTGTCGAGGTCGGCATGCTGACTCAATTGCAACACGCGCAGATGGGCGACGATGGCCCAGCGTTCCTGCGGCTGGATGCGCGATTCGTAGCCATACATCAAGCCTTGCCCATGGGCGATGACCTGCATCAGTTGGTCATCGGTTGCGTTCAACAGCCGTGGCTCGATGAATGACGGCGGCGCCGGAAAACCGCGATCGACCACCAAGCCGTCGCCGAGCCCGCTCAGGCCATGGCAGGGTGTACAAAAGGTTTGATAACCAGCCTCGCCCCGGGCAAGCAATGCCGCACTCAGCGCCGGGCGGCTCTGCACGCTCGCCTCGCGCTGCAATTGCCCACGCGCGACACTGCCCGCCGGCGGCTGGCGGCTGCTGATGCCATCGGCGAACAGCGCACCCGCGCGCTGCTCCAGCACCTTGGCCTGGCGCGACATGTCATCACAGCCACTGCACAGCAACGCCAGGCAGAGCGCCCACGGCCAGCGACTCACGGTTGCACCGCCTGCACGCTGAGCGCGTGTTCGGCCAGCCAGGCACGGGTGTTTTCAAGGTCGAACAGTGGGTCACGCGCGTCGATAAACAGGAAGAACCCGTCATCACTGGCGGCGTCGAACCCTTCTACCGCGAATAACGGATGGTGCAGGCGTGGCAGGCGGATGCACATCAACCAGGTCAGCACCGCCGCCGCGCCAGCAAACACCACCGCGAACAAGAACGTCACCACCCACAGCTGCGGCAACGCAATCAACGGACGCCCGCCAACGCTCAGCGGATAGGCCCACACCGAGCCGATCTGCATCAACAGTGCCAGCCCGGCGCCCACTGCATCGCCGACACACGCCATGCGGGGCACGCGGTTGGCCCTGGCCGCCAATATCGGCTCCAATGCTTCCAGGGCAAATGGCGCAAATGCGTCAAGCCGCCGATAGCCCAGGTCCCAGGCGCGCAACCCCGCCTCCACCAGCGGTTGGGGTGCGGAAAAACGCGCGAGCAGCCCCAGGCAGTCAACCATCGCCACGCTCCTGATGCAGCGCCTGCTTGACCTCGAACGCCGAGACCATCGGCAGGTAGCGCAGGAACAGGCTGTAGGGCACCAGAAACACGCCAAAGCTGCCGATAAACAGCGACCAGTCCCACAGCGTCGGCGAATAGTCGCCCCAACTTGACACCAGTAGGTCGCGGGTCTGCGGCGGAATCAGCAACATGAAGCGTTCGGCCCACATGCCCACCAGCACTGCCAGCGCGACCAGGGCCAGGCGCCTCGATTGCTGTCGCACCTGGCGCCACCACAGCGCCTGAAGTACGCCGACATTGCAGACAATCGCCAGCCAGAAACTCCAGGCATGCGGGCCGCTGATCCGCGTGAGCAGCACCTCGATTTCATGTGCATCGCCGCTGTAGAACGGCATGAACAGATCCGCCAGGTAACCGTAGGCCGTCAGCCAACCGGTGGCCAACAGCAAGCGGCCGAGCATGTCCAGATGGCGCTGGGTAATCAGGCTTTCGATGCACAGCGTCCAGCGCACGCCAATCGCCAGCAACGCCACCAGCGCAAACCCGGAAAACACCGCGCCAGCGACGAAATACGCCGGAAACAATGTGGAATGCCAGCCGCTCTGGGGGCCCATGGTCATCAGGAACGAGTAACCGCTGGAGACCGCAAACACCAGCGGTATTGCCAGGATCGCCAGCACCCGCGTGGTGCGTCGCCATAACGCCCAGTGCCTTTGCGAACCGCGCCAACCGAGCGCGAGCAGGCCATACAGAACTTGCCGCAGCGGCGTCCTGGCGCGGTCACGGGCGGTAGCGAAATCCGGTATGGCGCCCACCAGCAGGAATAACACCGACACCGTGAGGTACGACAGGATCGCAAACATGTCCCACGCGGTGGGGCTCTTGAATTGCGGCCACAGCCCCATTTCATTCGGGTACGGCATGGTCCAGTAGAACAGCCAGGGCCGACCCAGGTGCAGGATCGGGTACAGCGCGGCGCAGATCACCGCCATCAGCGTCATCAATTCGGCCAGGCGATTGAGGGTATGCCGCCAAGGCCGTTCGATCAGCAGCAATAACGCCGAAATAAACGTGCCGGCGTGGCCGATGCCCAACCACCAGATGTAATTGAGAATGCCGAACCCCCACAGCACCGGCTGGTTATTGCCCCACATGCCCACACCCTTGGCCAACAACACCGCGACCGAGCCCAGGTAGACCAGCAACAGCACGACGCCGACGCCAAACAACCAGCGCCAGGCCACACGCCGTGGGAACTGTTGCAGCGGCCCGAACACCTGGCGCGACACCTGCTGGTCACTCAGGTCTTTCGGCAAGAAATGCGCGGTGTCGTGCAGCAACGGCTCAGTGCTCATCGGCGGCGCCCTCCTCTTCGATCCGCGCCAGGTAACTGGTGCGCGGTCGCGTGCCGAGGGCTTCGAGCAGGCGGTAATGGCGTGGGTCCCGGCGTGCCTTGCTGACGGCGCTCGCCGGGTCGGCGATGTCACCAAAACGGATGGCCTGGCTGGGGCACGTTTGCTGGCAGGCGGTGACCACGCCGGAAGGGTCGAAGTCAGCGCCTTGCTGCTTGTCGTCAATTCGCGCACTGCTGATGCGCTGGATGCAGTAGGTACATTTTTCCATGACGCCTCGGGCGCGCACTGTCACCTCGGGGTTGCGCTGGGCCTGGAGTGACGGCGCCGCATCAGCGCTGTAGTCGAGCCAATTGAAGCGACGGACTTTGTACGGGCAATAGGAGGCACACGTGCGCGTGCCGATGCAGCGGTTGTAGACCATCTGATTCAAACCATCGCGACTGTGTACCGTGGCATTGACCGGGCAGCCTGTTTCGCAGGGCGCCTGTTCGCAATGCATGCACGGCAACGGCTGGAAACGTGAGCGCGGTGCCTCCAGCGGGCCCTGGTAGTAGTGATCGATGCGCAGCCAGTGCAGGCTGCGGCCTTGGGCAACCTGGTCGGCGCCGACCACGGCGATGTTGTTCTCGGCCTGGCAGGCGACGACACAGGCGTTGCAACCGGTGCACAGGTCCAGGTCAATGACCATGCCCCATTGCGGGCCGCTGTCGGCGGCCGGGCTGTAGAGCGACACCTGAATCGATTGGGTGGGCAGTTGCGGCGCATCGCGCGCGACTACGCGGATGGGCGGGTCTTCATCGCCGGGAAGGTGGTGATGGGCCTGCGTGGCGGCCAACCGATAACGCTCGCCCGTGGCACGCAGGGTCGCGCCGACGGAAAGCTGTTCGAGCGGCCTGACGGCGTAGCCGAGGTGGTTACCGACACGCCCGGCGCGGGTTCGGCCATAACCGGTGTACAGGGCGATGACCTCGTCGGCCTGCCCCGGCTCGATCCACACGGGCCCGCGCACAGTCTGGTTGGCCAGGGTTACTTCAACGCCGTCACCATTGCCAAGGCCCAACTGCTCCGCCTGGCGCGGCGAAAGCCCGATCACGTTGCTCCAGGTGAGGGTACTGATCGGCTTGGGCAGTTCTTGCAGCCACCCGCAATTGGCGAAACGCCCGTCCCATACCGTCGGGTCCGGGCGGATGACCGCCTGCAGGCCGTCGATATCGGTCAATGCGAGGGTTGCTGCTGGCGCGTCGGCGACTTCTATGGGCGGCGCAGCCGGTTCGATCCAGCCGTCCGCCAACGCCTGGCGCCATTGAGCCTCGGGGATAGGCGCCCACGTGGCGCGGACTAATTGCAGGGCATCCACCTCGGCAGCGTTGAGCAGCATGTCGACCACCTGATGCAGCGTACGGGTCGCGTACATCGGTTCGATCAGCGGCTGCACAATGCAGGCGCTACCATCCGCCGCGCGGGCGTCACTCCAGCCATCCAGCGCATGGTTGAGGGGCAGGTGCCAGTGGCATTGCGCGGCGCTTTCGTCGTAATAGAGCCCCGCGTGCAGGCGGAACGGCACCTGCTGCAGCTCGCGCGCAAGCTGTGAAGTCTGCAGCGGGTTGCAATCCAGCATGAGCAAGTGAGTCACGCGCCCCGCTGTCAGCGCGCGATTCAGTTGATCCAGCGAATCCCAACGGCGTTGCGGCGCATAACCCAGCAGGCTCGGCACCTGCCAGTCCGGATGGCCGAGACGCTGGTTCAGGTGCATGACCTGCGCCTGCAGCGCCTCAGGCGCCTGAGGGCTGACGCCGATGAACCCTCGGCCTGGATGCGCCTTGAGCGCGGCGGCGGCCGCGTCAACCCAATGCTGCTGCGCTGCCGTCAAGCGCGGCGTGGCCGAAAGCGTTTCGCCCAAGGCTTGGCTCAAGGCCAGCAACAGGTCCGGCAGGCGTGATGGCGCAATCGGCAGGCGTGCCGTGGCGGCGGCGCCAGTGAGGGTTGGAATGCTTTCAGCCACGAACGCCAATGCGCCGCCCTCGCCTTTGGCCGCCCGCCGCCGCCGCTCGGCCCAGCCGCGCTGCAACGCCGTCTGGCGGGGACCGCTGCCCAACGGATCGTATTCCAGGCACACCAGCACGTCAGCCTGTTCCAAGTGCACGCGCGGGCTCAGCGGCTGGCCGAACACCCGTTCGCTGCTGTGCAGGGCGACGGTCTCGTTGAATGCCTCAGCGTGGTACAGCCTCGCCTCGGGCCAGCGTTCTTGCAGTTGATCGAGCTGTCGCCCGAGGGTCTGCGAACTGCTGGCGCCGCAGGCAACGTGCAGGCCTTTGCCGTGGACGCCATCCAGCGCCTGTTGCATGCCCGACAGTGCCGCAAGCACGTGCGACCAGCTGGTTTCGCGGCCTTTGAAGCGCGGCGCCTGGGAGCGGTCGGGGTCATAGAGTTGCAGGATCGCCGCCTGGGTGAACGCGTCACAGGTGCCGCCGGACATCGGGTGTTCGGGGTTGCCTTCCAGCTTGATCGGGCGCCCGGCGACAGTCTTGCCCAACACCGGCTGAGCGACGCCGCAAAAGGGTATGGCGGTGGCATACCAGGCGGCGACACCCGGTGTCAGTGAAACCGGCTGGTTAACCGCCGTCACGGCCTGTTCCGGGGTTTTGCCGCACGCGGCCAGCCCGGCCATGGCGAGGCTGGCGGCCATCAGTTGCAGGAAGCTGCGGCGGTCCATCAACGGTGCCGCCCCCGGAAACTCCGCTCCCATCAATGCCTGGGCCTCGGGAGACGCCGCCAGGGCCTCAAGCCCGCGCCAATAGGCTTGGCCCTTGAGCCCGGCCAGCTGGCCGCGCAAAGCGGCAAAATCCAGTGGCGCGCTCATCGGTGGCATGTCCCGCAGTCGGTCAAACCCCTGGTATCCATAGGGTGCGCTTTCATCAGCCGCTCACCCAGCGCGCGGTGATCCTCGTCGGTGCGCCATTGCATATTGGTCGCCTGATCCACCGGCCGCAGGTGCGGTGCCGGGTCGCGGTGACAGGCCAGGCACTGGCCCATATTCAGCGGCTGGGCCTTGAACGTCAGTTGCATACGGTCGACCTGGCCGTGGCATTCGCTACAGCCAACACCGGCGTTTACATGTACGCCGTGATGGAAGTACACGTAATCCGGCAGCTCGACCACGCGCTGCCAGTGCAACGGCTCATGCTCGCGCAGGCTCTTGCGCAACGGCGCCAGCACGTCGGCGTTTTTCCAGACCTGGGAATGACAGCTCATACAGGTTTCGGTGGGCGGCAGGCTGGCCATGGCCGAGGACTGCACCGCGCTGTGGCAGTAGCGACAGTCGATCTTCAGCTCGCCCGCGTGGTGGGCATGACTGAAGGGCAAGGGCTGTTCGACCACCCAATTACGCCCGGTGCGGTAGTCGCTGCTCTCCAGGGTCAATGCCACAAGCAAGCCTCCCGAGACGCCGACGATTAGCAGCAGCAATCCCACGCGCAACCAGGTGTCGGCCGAGCGCCTGAAAATCTGCGTCATCGCCGGATTCTCATGTCCATGTCCTTACAGCTAGGGCTGCGCGGGTGCGCAGGAGTTCGTTATTTTTGTGATCGGCGCGGGCGGTCTATTTTTTCGGGCGTGCAAGCAAAACGCTGGCCAGTACCTGCTTGGCGGTCTGCACAATTACCCCGGCCTCATCCGGATCGCCCTGAAGCAATGTGGAAGCGAGTTTCTTCGCCTGCTCCAGCTTGATATGCGGTGGCAGCGGCGGCACGTTGGGGTCGGTCTTGAACTCGATCAACACCGGCACATCCGAGGCGAGCGCTTGCTCCCAGGCCGACGCGACGTCTTCTTCGCGCTCGACGAAAATGCCCTTGAGCCCCAGCGAGATCGCAAACAGGTGGTAAGGCACGTCGGGAATGTTCTGCGAAGCCTCGAACTTGGGGTCGCCTTCCATCACCCGTTGCTCCCAGGTGACCTGATTCAAGTCCTCGTTGTTGAAGACTGCGCAAATCCATTTCGGGCTCTGCCACTGCCGCCAGTATTTGGCGACGGTGATCAACTCGGCCATGTTGTTCATTTGCATCGCGCCATCGCCCACCAGCGCGATCACCGTTTGCTGCGGATGGGCGAATTTGGCCGCGATCGCATAGGGCACGGCGGCGCCCATCGACGCCAGGCCGCCGGACAGCGAACACTGCATGCCTCGGCGGATCTTCAGGTCACGCGCATACCAGTTGGCGCAGGAGCCGGAGTCGCTGGTGATAATCGCGTGATCGGGCAAGCGCGGCGAAAGTTCGTACACCACGCGCTGCGGGTTGATCGGCTTGGCTTTGGCCAGGGCGCGTTTCTCCAGGGTTTTCTCCCAGCTTGCGCGCCAGCCTTCGACCTTTCTGCGCCAGCTACGCGTGGTCTTGTGTTCCAGCAGCGGCAGCAGTGCGGATAGGGTTTCGGCCGCATCGCCGAGCAGGTTCACCTCCATCGGGTAGCGCAGGCTCAGCATGTCGGGTTGCAGGTCAATCTGCACGCCGCGCGCCTGGCCTTCCTTGGGCAGGAATTCGGAATAGGGAAAACCCGAGCCGATCATCAACAAGGTGTCGCATTCGGTCATCAACCTGTAGCTGGGTTCGGTGCCGAGCAGGCCGATGCTGCCGGTCACCCACGGCAAGTCATCGGGCAACACCGCCTTGCCGAGCAACGCCTTGGCGACGCCTGCGCCCAATGCTTCGGCCACGGCGATCACCTGATCAGTCGCCGCCAGTGCCCCGGCGCCGACCAGAATCGCAACTTTTTTGCCGGCATTGAGTACATCAGCCGCGCGTTGCAGGTCGGCGTCATAGGGCACGACCTTGGGTTTGCTGTAGCCCACTCCGGAATGCACCGTGCCATGGGCCCTGGCGGGAGGCTCGTAGGCAGCTTCCTGCAAGTCGTTGGGCAAAATGATCGCAGTGACCCGACGCTCGCCGACGGCGGTGCGTACCGCACGGTCAATCAGATGGCGCACCTGCGACGGCACCGAGGCCTGTTGCACAAAGGCGCCGGCCACGTCCTTGAACATCGAGACCAGGTCCAGCTCTTGCTGGTAATGGCCGCCCAGCGCCGCCCGGGCTTGTTGCCCGACAATGGCCAGCACCGGCATGTGGTCCATACGCGCGTCATACAGTCCAGTGATCAAATGCGACGCACCCGGCCCGGAGGTGGCAATGCATACCCCAAGCTCGCCAGTAAATTTAGCGTGGGCCGAAGCCATGAACGCGGCCATTTCTTCGTGACGGGCCTGGATGAACTCTATCTTGCCGTTAGCGCGACTCAAGGCACCAAACACGCCGTTGATGCCGTCACCCGGATAACCAAAAATCCGCGTGACGCCCCACTGAGCAAGCCGTTCAACCAGAAAGTCACCTACTGTCGTTGTCATTGGAACCCTCGCTTAAAGCAGGTCGAATGGAAACCGGCGCAACACGTTGCGCCGGCCATGCGTCAGAGAATCGGTTTACCGCCCGTCACGCCGTAGCGTTCGCCGGAGATGTAACTGCCCTCATCGGATGCCAGCAGTACATAAATCGGCGCCACTTCGACCGGTTGGCCTGGGCGACCCAGGGGCGTACTGCTGCCGAAGTTCTTCACCGACTCTTCAGGCATCGTCGACACAATCAAAGGCGTCCAGATCGGCCCGGGCGCGACGCTGTTGACGCGGATCCCGCGCTTGCCGAGCAACTGCGCCAGGCCTGCCGTGAAGTTGGCGATGGCGCCCTTGGTGGCCGCGTAACACAACAGGGTTGGGTTGGGCGCATCGGAGTTCACCGAGCTGGTGTTAATGATCGAACTGCCCTCGGCCATATGGGGCAGCGCGGCCTTGCAGATCCGAAACATGGCGGTGACGTTGACGTCGAAAGTCTTCACCCATTCCTCGTCAGAAATTTCCTCCAGGGTTTCGTAGGTCATCTGAAAGGCTGCGTTGTTGACCAGAATGTCGATGCGGCCGAAGGCTTCTACCGTGTCATTCACGATGGCCGCGCAGTGCGGCTGGCGGCTCAAATCACCCGGCAAAAGCACGCACTGGCGGCCGGCCGCTTCGACCCAGCGCGCGGTTTCCTTTGCGTCCTCGTGCTCGTCAAGATAAGAGATCGCCACGTCCGCACCCTCACGTGCGAAGGCAATGGCGACGGCTCGGCCGATGCCGCTGTCGGCGCCGGTGATCAAGGCTATTTTGTTCGCCAGACGGCCCGAACCCTTATAGGTTTTTTCACCACAATCGGGTTGCGGGTCCATCCGGTATTGCGCGCCGGGCACCGCTTGCTGTTGGGGTTTGAACGGTGGTTTTGGGTAGTTGCTCATCGGAGGTCCTCCTTCGTTTGCCTATTCTTGCGAGGACTCACCGCAGGCAATAGTTCAGACGAAATTGCAAAATCCGGATTAGCGTTGCGGTGGTGAGGTACCACCCGTCGATCTGAATAAACCTTCCGCAAGGTTTGCGCCTCAACCGAATAACAGGGATTATCGTGCGATCTAAAAACGTCTGTGCTGGCCAGTTTTTAGGCTATATTTCGCACTTCTTTATCAATCCTTATCCGTCTGAATCGAGACCGTGTGATACCGGACTTTCAGCGCGCTGTTAACCAAGGTTTATCTCATGAAGTCTGCCCCACCGCGGTCACCGAATGTTCCGCAACGCATGGACCTGACCCCAAGCAACCTGACCTTTCCGGTAGTGGGTATTGGCGCTTCGGCAGGTGGCCTGCAAGCGGTAAAGGCGTTTTTTGAGCATATGCCCAAAGATTGTGGCATGGCCTTCGTGGTGGTTTTGCATTTGTCACCCGACCATCAGAGCGTGGCGGACAAAATCATCCAGGAATCGACGCGGATGCCGGTGCTGCAAGTCACCGACACCACACCCATCGAAAAGAACCACGTCTACGTCATCTCTCCCGCACAACATCTGGCGATGAATGATGGCTATCTGGCAGTAACCTCCTCGGTGCGCGAAGGAGGTTCGCATATTGCGATTGATCTATTTTTCCGCGACCTGGCAGACACGCATAAGGAGCGCGCGTTTTGCGTGATCCTGTCCGGCACCGGCTCCGACGGCGCAGTGGGGTTGTCGCGCATCAAGGAACAAGGCGGGGTGACCCTGGTACAAACGCCGGAAGACGCCGAGTTCGACGGCATGCCGCTCGCCGCCATCGAAACGCAGATGGTCGACCTGGCGCTTCCGGTGGTGGAAATGCCGCAAAAACTGCTTGAGCTGTGGCGTAACGCTCAATCGATCATCCTGCCCACGGCCAATGACCCAGAGATCCATACCACTCCACCGGCAACCGAACGGGACATTGCCGTTGCGGAGCAGCTGTTGCTGGACATCCTTATCCAGCTACGTGCCAGCACCGGCCACGACTTCAAGCATTACAAGCGGGCAACTGTGTTACGCCGTATTGAGCGACGCCTGCAGGTCACCGCCCAACCCGACCTGGCCAGCTATTACAATTTTCTTGAGGCACACCCCGAGGAAACCAAGGCATTACTTGCCGACATGCTGATTGGCGTTACTAATTTTTTCCGTGATCGCGAGGCCTTCGAGGCGCTGGAGCGCGACGTAATTCCTAACTTGGTAAAATCGCTTCAAGACGCCGCGCCGCATCGTGAGGAGGTGCGCATCTGGTCGGCCGGATGCTCCACCGGGGAAGAAGCTTATAGCTTGGCCATGCTGGTCGCCGATCAACTGGCCCTGGACGCCAGTGGGGCCAAGATGCAAGTGTTCGCCACCGATATCGATGAGCGCGCGATCAGCCATGGCCGCAATGGCGTGTACCCCGAAGCAATCATCACCGACGTCCCGCCTACGCGCCTGCGCCAGTATTTTTCCAAGGAAAAAAACCAGCACTACCGGGTGCGCAAGGAAATCCGCGAAAAGGTATTGTTTGCCAAGCACAGCTTGATGGCCGACCCGCCGTTCTCGCAGATCGATTTGATTGTGTGCCGCAACCTGCTGATCTACCTGGACAGGGAAGTGCAACGCGACATCCTGCAGATGTTCCATTTCGCCTTGCGCCCCGGCGGCTATCTGTTCCTCGGCTCGTCGGAGTCAGCCGATGGCTGCCTTGACCTGTTTGTGCCGGTAGACAAGCGCAATCGCATCTTTCGTGTGCGTGCTGGCTCGACCTCGGTGCGCCGCGCACCCACCATGCCGCGCGGTGGCTATTTGCGCCCCAACATCCTGCCAGCCATCACTGAAACCAAGATGCCGACGAAAGTCTCATTTGCTGAAATTCACCTGCGCGCCCTGGAAAAAGCCGCACCGCCGAGTGTCATCGTCGATCAGCAGGCCGATATCCTGCACATCAGCGAAGGTGCCGGGCGCTTCCTGCGCTACATAGCAGGGGAAATGACGCGTAATTTGCTCGCGTTGGTGCACCCCGACCTGCGCCTGGATATTCGCACCACGCTGTTTCAGGTCCAGCAATCCGGTCTGCCAGTCACCTCGCGCAAGGTGCAACTGGAGCGTGGCCAGGAATTGTTCATGGTGGACATCACGGCCCTTCCCTACCGGGATGACGCCACCGAGAGCGATTTTGTCCTGGTGACGTTCAAAGAGACCCAGGTCGACTCGCAGCAATCGGGCGAGTCCAGCGTCAACCTCGTCGAAAACCAGATGATGAGCAATCTGGAACGTGAGCTGCAGCGTACCAAGCTGCACCTGCAGGACACCATCGAACAATCGGAAGTCTCCAGCGAGGAGCTCAAGGCCTCCAACGAGGAGATGCAGGCGGTCAACGAAGAATTGCGTTCGGCCACTGAAGAATTGGAGACCAGCAAGGAAGAGCTGCAGTCGATTAACGAAGAGCTGCTGACCGTCAACTACGAACTCAAGACCAAGGTAGAAGAAACCGACAAGGTCAACGACTACCTGACCAACCTGATTGCGTCCACCGACATTGCTACCGTGTTTGTCGACCGCAATATGCGCATTCGCTGGTTTACCCCGCGCGCCACGGACATCTTCAGCATGCTGCCGGTGGACACCGGACGCTCCTTGATGGACATCACCCATCGCCTCAACTACCCGGAAATGGCCAGTGACGCGACGAACGTCTTCGAGTCGTTGAGCATGATCGAGCGCGAGATCAGCAGTAAGGACGAGCGCTGGTACATCGCGCGTCTACTGCCTTATCGGTCCAGCGAAGACCATATCGACGGCACCGTGCTGACCTTTATCGACATCACCAAACGTCGCCTGGCCGAGGAAGAGCTCAGGCTGGGCGAAGAACGCATGCGCCTGGTGGCCGAAAGCACCCATGACTTTGCCATCATCATTCTGGACGACCATGGGGCTATCACCGACTGGAACACCGGCGCGGAATTGATCTTCGGCTACACCAAAGACGAAGTGCTGGGCGCTTACTACGACCTGATCTTCTCCCCGGAGGACCGCACCGACGGCGTGCCGGAAAATGAACTGCGCGCTGCCCGCGAACATGGCCGGGGTGAAGACGAGCGCTGGCATGTGCGCAAGGACGGCAGCCGGTTCTACTGCAGTGGCGAAGTCACCCAGCTCAAGAGCGACAGCCTGCGCGGCTACGTCAAGATCGCTCGCGACCTCACCGGCCATAAACGCATTCATGATGAGCAACATAAGCGGTTGATGGAAACCCAGACCAACAGCCATCTCAAGGACGAGTTTTTCGCGGTGATGTCTCACGAGCTCAAACATCCGTTGAACCTGATTCAGCTCAACGCCGAGTTGCTGCGCCGCTTACCGGCCACCAAAGCGACCGGCCCCGCGATGAAAGCGGTCAATACCATTTGCGAGGCGGTTTCCAGTCAGGCGCGGATCATTGACGACCTGCTGGATGTAGCGAGGGTGCGCACCGGCAAGCTCAAGCTGAATAAACAGCCTGTCGACCTGGCCAAAACGCTTCAGGACATCTACAACGTGGTGCTCATCGACGGCCACCGTTGCCAGGTAACGCTGGATATTTCCCTCGCGCCGCAGACCACGCTGCTCGTCGATGCCGACCCTACGCGGCTTGAGCAGGTGATTTGGAACCTGGTCAACAACGCGCTGAAATTCACCCCGGACGATGGCCGCGTGCAGTTGGTCCTCAGCCGCGTGGATGGAGATGGGCATGCGCGGCTGGACGTCATCGACAGCGGCATTGGGCTGGCCGAGCAGAGCCTGGACAAGATTTTCGACCTGTTCAGCCAGGCCGAAAACCAGCACCAGACGCATCAGCGTGAGGGCCTCGGGATCGGCCTGTCGCTGGTTCGACAATTGGTTGAGGCTCACGGTGGTCATGTGAGCGTGCACTCCAAGGGGCTCGGCTTTGGCTGCACATTCTCAGTGCTGTTGCCCCTGAGCGAGCAGCACGATGATCTACCGGCCACCCCGGAAACCCCGGATGAGGATAACCGTCTCGGCGGGTTGACAGTCCTGCTGGTCGACGACTCCGAAGACGTGCTGCTCGTGCTGCAGATGCTGCTTGAAATGGAAGGTGCCGACGTAAAGGCCTTCGGCGATCCGCGACTGGCGCTTGAAGCCGCGAACACCAACCGGTATGACCTGATCATTTCGGACATCGGCATGCCGGTCATGGACGGCCATGAATTGATGAAAAACCTTCGCAAGCTGGATCACTTGCAGGCCACGCCATCCATTGCACTGACGGGCTATGGCGCCGCAAACGATCAGAAAAAAACCGCCGAGTCAGGCTTTAATCATCACGTCAGCAAGCCGGTGGCTCATGAGTCGCTGATTGAACTGATCAACAGTTTGTGCAATACGCAACAATAACGGGCAGGCATTCCGGCGCCTGGCCAGTTCCCAAAAAAATGCCCGCACACCGTGCGGGCAAACAGGAGTGTAACCTGACAGCCTGCAGGAGTAACAGGCCTACTTGAAAGAGCACATGCCCTTAACGCTAGTTAAAAACTTACTTTGATCGCCAGACAAACGGCGTCTCTACACGCTTGATCAGACGGTTGGCGACTCCCCGTTAATGCCTCAAAAAAATATGAACCTTTGTTCCTGTAACCCGACGAAACTAATAGCCGGAGGAACAATGAACAGCTCTTTATTTATTATTGAATACTTCTTACACAACATGCCCAAGGCGTTTATTATTTGGGCCGACACGATGAACAACGCGGAGGCTTGGCACTGGGCATGCTGCGATGCAGGCATCGGCATTATTCCCAAGTCCCGTCATGACAAGATCAGACGCATCAGCAAACCCCTCGCCGAACGTTATGGCATCGCTCAAGTAACGTGGCGCCCATCAGGCAGCATTCCGTTCATCGCCAAACCCTACGCGCCGCCACCGCCTGAATAACAGCGCTCGGCGCTTCTCGCGTTATGACTGCCGTCGCCGGGCCAGCATTGAATACAATTTTTTGACACTTTCCTGAAGTGCCTCTTCAACTCGCTGGTCTAATTGTATTTTTCTGCAAATTGGGCACCATGGGTCATGTCCTATCAAACCCGTATGCGCTTGACTATCGAGCGCGGGGAAGTATTCAACCTCACACGCCGCGCAGCTTTTTCCCGCTTGTTGATGAGACATAAACGCTCCATCCCTGTTTTTTAGATCACGTCTGCAACAAGCGATACCAACAAGCGGGCGTTCTTTCAACCCATGTGTGAAAAAAATTCAAACAAGCGCTTAGTTATTGGCAAGTTGCCATCACTGAAGCAGTGCCGACGCTGACCGATGTGGCGCTTTGTGTCCGGCCCTCATCCGTAGAGGCCTTCAATCATCGCTGTGCCGGTGCGCATCGGCGCAAGGCAGCCGGCCAGACTCGCCTCCGGCAACCCGCTCTGCCTGGTCAATACCCCGCTTGAGGGCGTCGCGCACCGTCCATTCCGCGCCCGGCAACCGTTGGGTCCGCTCGACAACGCAGTGCCCTGTTGCGGTGTAGACACTGACCAGCACTTCAATGTCAGCGTCCGCGCGCTCCCGCGCCCGGACTTCAATGTGGCAGCCGTTTTCAACCTCCTGGGTGAAACATTGCTCGGCCCGCGCTTGCGCGGCCCAAATCTTATAGATGTCGCCTCGAATAAACATACTGTTCTCCTTAAACGGACGCGATACGGTGTTTGAAAGACTCACTTCAATGATTGATGATTCCGCGATTTTAACAACTCGCCGCTGCCACTTTGTCGACAGAAGGCAACTACCGTTTCGCTTGTTAGCCGTTCGTCAGCTTGCGTAACAAATTGTTAAACCAACGCCAAAGACGTTATTCAAAATATTGGGACAGGGGCGTAGTTTCACTTCCGATCATCAGTAGCACGAACAAACACCCGGCAGAAGCGACAACTTCACCGGCGCAGCCAGCTCGCGCCCTGAACAACGAACGCTCTTGGCTGCGTTAAACAAGCGCAGCGTTAAAACACCTGTACGCCGTGCAAGGGTGTCGTGCGGCAGCTTGAAATAAAACGACGGATGCTTAACCACAGGAGCAGGCCATGAAGCGAATAATCGGGTACTCCCTGATGTACCTCGCCGGAACGTTGCTGTTAACGGGGTGCAACTTGGTTGTGTTCAATCCCAAAGGACAGATCGCAACCGACGAGCGCGACCTGATCATTCTCGCCACCGGGCTGATGTTATTGGTGGTCGTTCCGGTGATCGTCCTCATGTTTGTATTTGCCTATCGCTACCGCGCCACCAACAAGAACGCGCGTTATTCGCCACGATGGGCCAGTTCACACAAAATCGAGGCCGTTGTATGGGGCGTGCCGCTGCTTATCATCATTGCCCTGGGCTGGGTGACCTGGGAAACAACCCACGCACTTGACCCCTACCGCCCGCTCGACTCGCAGACGCCGCCCGTAAATGTGCAAGTCGTGGCGACCGACTGGAAGTGGTTGTTCATCTACCCCGACCTGGGCATCGCGTCGGTGAACGAACTGGCCTTGCCGGTGCACACGCCGCTGAGTTTCACCATCACCTCTGACGCGGCCATGACCTCATTTTTTATCCCGGCCCTGGGCGGGCAGATTTATGCCATGGCAGGCATGCAGACCCGGTTGCACCTGATCGCCAACGAAACCGGCCAGTTCACCGGGATCGCCGCTAATTACAACGGTCCCGGTTTCTCCGACATGCATTTTGCCACGCTGTCCTTGAGCCCCAGCGATTTCCAGGCGTGGGTGGCGAAAGTCAAAGGCGCCGCACAGCCCCTCGATCAGGCCAGCTACGCACAACTGGCCAAGCCCACCATCAAGCACCCCGTCACCTATTACTCGGCGGTTCAGGCGCGCTTGTTCCTGGACATCGTCGATAAATACGAAGGCATGAATAAAGCCAACAAGGCCAAGCGCCGCCAGACGCAGTTGGACGAAACAGGCGAGCGCTCCACTCAACATCCGAGCCTGCTGGCTGAGGAGCGTTAACAATGTTCGGGAAACTGTCGTGGGACGCGATTCCAACCACTGAACCCATTGTGATGTACACCCTGGCGATCGTCGGGCTGATCGGTGTGACGCTGGTGGGGTCAATCACCTGGAAACGCAAATGGGGCTACATGTGGCGCGAATGGTTCACCTCGGTGGACCACAAGAAAATCGGTTGCATGTACATCATCGTGGCGCTGGTGATGCTGCTGCGCGGCTTCTCCGACGCGATCATGATGCGCACCCAGCAAGCCATGGCCGCCAGTGGGGGGCCGGGTTACCTGCCGCCGGAACACTATGACCAGATCTTCACCGCCCACGGCGTGATCATGATCTTCTTCATGGCCATGCCATTCGTGGTGGGTTTGATGAACATCGTCGTACCCCTGCAGATCGGCGCGCGTGACGTGGCTTACCCCTTCCTCAATGCGCTGAGCTTCTGGCTGTTCGTGGTCGGCGCGGCGCTGGTCAACATCTCGCTGGGTGTCGGTGAGTTTGCACGCACCGGTTGGGTGGCCTATCCGCCGTTGTCCGAGCTGGGCTACAGCCCGGGCGTTGGCGTGGACTATTACATCTGGTCACTGCAAATATCCGGCATCGGTACGTTACTAACGGGCGTGAATTTCTTCGTGACTATTTTGAAGATGCGCACCGAAGGCATGAGCCTGTTCAAAATGCCGGTGTTCACCTGGAATGCGCTGTGTACGTCAGTGCTGATTCTCGCCGCATTCCCGATCCTGACCGCCACCCTGCTGATGCTGACCCTGGACCGTTACCTGGGCATGCATTTTTTCACCAGCGAGGCCGGCGGCAACCCGATGATGTACGTCAACCTCATTTGGGCGTGGGGGCATCCGGAGGTGTATATCCTGATCCTGCCGGCCTTCGGGGTGTTTTCGGAAATCGCGGCCACTTTCAGCAGCAAGCGCCTGTTCGGCTACGTGTCGCTGGTATGGGCGACGATTGCGATTACCTTGCTGTCGTTCGTCGTGTGGTTGCATCACTTCTTCACCATGGGCTCGGGCGGCAACGTCAACGCCTTCTTCGGCATCATGACGATGATCATCGCCGTGCCGACCGGGGTGAAAATTTTCACCTGGCTGTTCACCATGTACCGCGGCCGAGTGCGTTTCGAGACGCCGATGCTGTGGACCCTGGGCTTTATCGTGACCTTCAGCATCGGCGGCATGACCGGGGTCTTGCTCGCGGTGCCCGGGGCCGACTTCATGCTGCACAACAGCCTGTTTTTGATCGCTCACTTCCATAACGTAATCATCGGCGGCGCCGTGTTCGGCTACATGGCCGGACTCACTTACTGGTTTCCGAAAGCGTTTGGGTTTCGCTTGAACGACAAACTGGGACGCATCGCCTTTTGGTGCTGGATCACCGGGTTTTACTTCGCCTTCATGCCGTCATACGTGCTGGGTTTCATGGGCATGACGCGGCGCCTCAACCACTTCAATAACCCAGAGTGGCGCCCGTGGCTGTTGCTGGAGCTGGTGGGGGTGGCAATCATCCTCTGCGGCGTGGCCACCCAGGCACTGCAGCTGTTTGTGAGTATTCGCCACCGCCAGCGCTATCGCGACCTCACCGGCGACCCGTGGGACGGCCGCACCCTGGAATGGGCCACCGCCTCCCCGCCGCCGGTGTACAACTTTGCCGAGCAGCCAAAAGTCAGCGACCTGGATGCGTATTGGGGCATGAAGGAACGTGGCGTGAGCACCCTCAGCCACACCGATTACCGCAGTATCCATATGCCGCGCAACACTGCCTCGGGCCTGATCATCAGCCTGTTTGCGCTGATCTGCAGCTTTGCCCTGGTGTGGCATATCTGGTGGATGGTGATCTTCGGACTGGTGGCCTCGGTGGTCGCCTTCGTCGTGCGCAGTTATGACGAGGACACCGATTATTTCGTGCCCGCACACGAGGTCGCGCGCATCGAAACGGCGCGCCTCAAAGACTTGGCGGAGGCTTGATCCATGTCTCATACCGTAATCGACAAAGACATTGCCCACACGCAGGAACAGGGCCACGAAGACGCGGGCTCGCTGAGCCTGTTCGGGTTCTGGATCTACCTGATGACCGACTGCATCCTGTTTGCGACCTTGTTCGCAGGCTATGCGGTGCTGCGCGACAGTGTGGCGGGCGGCCCCTCGACCGTGGATATCTTCGAGTTGCCCTATGTGCTCGGCGAAACCCTCTTGCTGCTGTTGAGCAGCATCACCTACGGCTACGCAATGCTCGCGTTGAACCGTAACCAGCCGAGCCATGTGTTGCGGTGGCTGGGGCTGACGTTCCTGCTCGGCGCGGGCTTTATCGCCATGGAGATCAATGAGTTTCACCACTTGATCGCCGAGGGGAACGGCCCGGATCGCAGCGCATTCCTGACTGCTTTTTTCACCCTCGTCGGCACCCATGGCGCCCACGTCCTGACGGGCCTGGTCTGGATGGCGGTGCTGATGGCCCAGGTGCATCAGCGCGGGCTGACCAGCACCAACGCCACGCGACTCAGTTGCCTGAGCCTGTTCTGGCATTTCCTGGACGTGGTGTGGATCTGCGTCTTTACCGTGATCTACCTGTTAGGGGTGGTGTGACATGTACAAGCAAAGTTCGGTTCACAGCAGCGCCGGCACCGCCCATGGCAGCAGCCGGTCTTACCTGGTCGGGTTCATCGTCTCGGTGCTCCTGACCCTGATCCCCTTCGCGCTCGTGATGTACCCGACGTTGCCGCGCACCGTCACCGCCTGGCTGGTGGTGGCGCTGGGCGCGGTGCAAATCATCGCCCACTTGAAGTTCTTCCTGCACCTGGACACGGCCTCCGAGCAACGCTGGAACCTTATCGCGCTGATCTTTTCGGCGGTCATCATTCTCCTGCTGGTAGGACTCTCGCTATGGATCATGGACAGTATTCATCACAACATGCTGGCGCATTGAGACAGTGGGCGGGCCTGTTCAATGTCGGGCTCCAGTTGACCAAACCGGGGATTATCTTTGGCAACCTCACCTCCGTACTGGGCGGCTACTTTCTTGCCGCCAACAGCCACCTGGCGGCCCCTGTGCCGTTGCTCGCCACTCTGCTGGGTACCGCGCTGGTGATTGGTTGCGGCTGCGTGCTCAATAACTGTGTTGATCGAGACATCGACCGGCGCATGGTGCGCACCTGCCATCGGGTGCTGGCAATCCGGGCAGTAACGGTGCCCACGGCGGCAATGTATGCCGTTGCGCTGGGTGCCTGCGGCTTCGGGCTGTTGTGGGCCGGCAGTAACGCACTGTCCTGCCTGCTGGCGCTGGCCGGGCTGATAATCTACGTCGGGGTCTACACCTGCTGGTTAAAGCGTCGCTCCCATTGGGCCACCCTGGTCGGCAGCCTCTCTGGGGCCATGCCGCCCGTCATCGGCTATTGCGCGGTGACGGGCAGCTTTGACCTCACCGCACTGATGCTGATCGCCGTGTTCTGCAGTTGGCAGATGCCCCACTCGCACGCAATCACCGTGATGCGCCACGAGGATTTTCGCGCTGCACGCCTGCCCACATTAACCCTGTCCCAAGTCAACGTTCAGATACAGGCGTACCTGCTGATGTTCCTCGCCTGCGCGACCCTGCTGGGCGTCGTCGCGCAGATGAGTGCGCTGTATTTTTGCGCGATACTCGGTTGTGGCGGTTATTGGTGGGCGCTGGCGGCGAGCGCCATGCGCCTGGCCAACCCCGCACGCTGGGCGCGTAAAGTCTTCGGGTTTTCGATTGTGCTGGTACTGGTACTCAACCTGTCGTTGGCGATTGCGCGTTAGCTGCCGAGCACCTGCTCAAGCACCGCACGCCTCGCGGCGTGCGGTGGCGACAGGTTACAGATCAGGCTTGGGCTGCAGGCCCGCGCCCAGGTCGGCACCGGTGGTTGGGTCGCTGAGCGGGTCCGACACCGTGCGGATTTTCATGGCGCTCAACCGTGCATCGTCGTCGGCATCCAACTGCACGCTCGCCATCCCGTCACCGCCATCAACCGCCGGTTGCGGGTCTTCCACGAACTCCCAGTCTTCGCCCTGGTTCCAGGGGCCCCGGACACTGCCCGCACCTTGCGACATATTAAAGTACACCTGGGTGAACTCCGGCATGCCCGGCAGCTTGCCTTGGGGGAAATTGGGCTGGATCGCGTGCAGGGCCTTTTCGAAAGACAGCTGGTGCGCGATTTCCCGGGTCATGAGAAAGCCCAGCGCCTCTTTGACGCCGGGATCAGTCGTGACATTCATCAAGCGTTCGTAAACGATTTTGGCGCGGGCTTCCGCAGCGATATTGGAACGCATGTCAGCCGTTGGCTCACCGATCGTATCAATGTAGGCGCCAGTCCAGGGCACTCCGGCAGAGTTGGTCAGTGGTGAACCTGCGCCGTACAACAGGCTGGTGATGTGGGAGTCGTTGCCGGCACCGTTGAGCGAACGATACAACTCACCCTCCTCTTCGACCCCTTCGGCCATGCGTCCCTTGGCGCCTTTGTTGAGCATGACGATAATCGAGCCGACGATTTCCAGATGGCTGAGCTCTTCGGTGGCAATGTCCATCAACAGGTCCTTGCGTCCTGGGTCATCCTCGGACAAGGCTTGGGTGAAGTAGCGCGACGCTGCCGCCAGCTCGCCTTGGGCGCCGCCGAACTGTTCGAGTAACAGGTTGGCCAAGCCCGGATTGGGCTCGGCGACGCGTACGGTGTATTGAAGTCGCTTGTTATGTAGAAACATCACAAATCTCCTCAGGCGAATGAACGAGGCGGCGCCCTTGATTGAACGCGCGCCTACCTTCATGTGAAGCAACAGCACGGAGAAAATTTGAAAAATAATGCGTGCGCACGACCAGCGGTACAACGCCGCACGCCAAGCGAAACGGCGGCCTCGGGCCTTCGGCGCTCAATCCGCGCCGTCATTATCGGGCCCTGGCACGACGTCGATGCCGGGCGTGCCGTTAGGCGGAGGCTGCGTGCCTTCGACCCTGCCTTGCCGCCGTTGCGGGTCATCCGGGTGATCCCAATCGGTTGTTGCATTCGGGTCTTCGTCACGTCCGGCAGTGTCGACAACGCATCCGTCATCATTCGGGTTTTGAGGATTTTTTACGAGGATTGTTTCGGTGTTGGAGGGGTCGTGTTTCATGGCGAAAATCTCCAGTCGGTAGGGTATGGAACTGTTTGGAATCGCCTGTGACGTTCGAGTGCAATGCAAAGGACGAATGGCATGCGGTCAACTCGCCGGAACATCGCCTGCCTTTTGCACGTCACTGCAGATAGGTGCTCGACGACCGAGCCCACGACCGGCTGAAGCCGAGAAGAGGATGACCCTCCTGTCTGATAACGAACGCTACATCATCAGTTTCATCGTCGATAACCAGCCAGAGAGCCGGCCCCTTGACTGCGACCGCCACAACCTTTCACCCGACGAGGCGCAAGCGCTGCTCAAGCAGACATTTCCCGAACTGCGCGACGCTCGGCTGACCGACGTGCAGGTGCAAAAGCGCGCGAAGCCCGATGAAGGCGACAACATACCGGAACACTACCAGCAACCGTAAGATAATTCTTACAACTAAGCGAAGCGCTGAATAGTTGCTATCAATTTCATATCGCCGGCGCAGACACCTTTGAAAAACTTATACGAAGCGGTGATTAAATTGCGCGCTCGTATAAGTTTTACTGACAACATGCCGTTCGTCGCCAGAAAATAAAATTCACCAAACATTTTTCATCCGAGCGATATCAGAATAGGTGTCCGTTGTGCAAACGGGTAACTAACGAAGCGCTCACTAGTATGGGAGAACGACCATGACTGCAGGTAATAAAAATCCGGGCAACTTTGCCAATGATCGTGAGAAAGCATCCGAAGCTGGGAAAAAGGGCGGCCAATCGTCAGGCGGAAATTTCGCCAACGATCGTGAGAAGGCCTCTGAAGCGGGCCGCAAAGGCGGGCAAAACAGCCACGGCGGCGGCCGCAAGTCAGACTCCTGATTGATCGCGTGGGGGCAGCCTTGCTGCCCTTCCACACTTGACAATGAGCAGCCACCCTGCGCGAGCGATTGCCTGTATTGAAATCGATCCGCGCCCAAATGGGAGTGAACGTTTACGGTGGACGGGGCAGAAGTTATAAGCAGTTGCCCGTATAAGCTTTAACTTTTCATACTGGCTGCTCGGTCATGCGTCCTGTAACGGCAGACTATAAACTGTGCCATGGGTAACGTCTTGTAGTGATCTGCCTACTGTTGTTAATAAATAATGAGGTAATTGAAAATGTCTCAGGATAAACAAAGTGGTATGTCAGTCAACGAAGCCGGTAAAAAAGGTGGCGAAGCCACTTCGGCCACCCACGACAAAGAGTTCTACCAGGAAATTGGCAGCCAAGGGGGGCAAAATAGCGGCGGGAATTTTAAAAATGACCCGGAACGCGCTGCCGAAGCTGGCAGTAAAGGCGGCCAAAATAGCGGCGGCAATTTCAAAAACGACCCGGAACGTGCCTCCGAAGCTGGCAGTAAAGGCGGCCAGAACAGCGGCGGCAACTTTGCCAACGATCGGGAAAAAGCGTCTGAGGCTGGGCGCAAAGGTGGCGAAAACAGCCACGGTGGCGGGCGTAAATAATTGATACGTCCGAACAGGGGGGTTATGCCCCCCTGTTGCTGCATGGCTGGAAATACGCCTGCGGGATAACCCTCTGCGCCTGCCGACTTGTCGTGGCCTGCGCGCCGCTGCAGATAAACTCAAGCCCTTGGTCTGCCAACGCCTGGTTGTTACTGGCGCGCGCGGCCCAAGTAAGTGGCAGTGTGTGCGGCAACTACCCGATGGACGCCATCTAACGGACGTGAGGCCATGGCGCTCGCCCAACGGCTTGCTGATCCGTTTTATCGGTTCGTTTTGAAATCCAGGAATGAGGTCATGTAGTAGTGGATAACGTATAACGGATTTTTGATAGTAGCGTCTTCAGGCTTTTTTGTTGCTCGATGAGATCAAAGGCTTGATAACTTGAAGGCTTGGTAATCTTAAGCAGTACCGGCCGACTCAGTTTGTACAACTTTTCGCTTCGCCTGTTAGTTTCCATTCGTCGGAACAGGTCGATATAAACGAAACTGACTGCCCATTTGTTCCCTCTCAATACTGAGCCTGTTCGCTCAAGCAGTCTCAAGGTATTACTCCTGTTTTTCCCGTACTAAGTGCGGGCTTTTTTTAGGCTTTAATATGATAAATGAATCGTATGAAGTTAACGGTGGATGTCCATCCAGCCACTGCAACCATCCGTATATCCGAAAGGGCTACTATCTAGGTTTGAGCCCGGATATATACGTATGCATGCGCTGCGGAGAACAGCGCAGGCCTAAAGACTGGGAAACTTTCGAGCGCCGGCGCCTGCCCCCTTCGGGATTACTCAACGTGTCGGACACAACGCCCCCAGGCTGAGGATACGGAATGTAGGTTTAGCGGGAACCGCGGTGATTACAGAGCTATTGGTCTCATGCATCGCCGCGCAGGAGAGATCGATAAGTTGATGAAAGCGATGGCACGCTAACTTAGGCGTTTGTAACGCTTTTCCAGGTTTGCCAATGTTTGTCGTCGGGAAAAGAAAATTTTGTCGACCGCTACTTGACGTGCGTACAAGATTTTTTCATTTGCGCCCGCCGTGCAACCGGCGGACGCTTTTGCAGCGTTACTTTTTGGCTTCCTTATCGGGATCGGCCGATCGCTCCATGAACGCTTGGGTGAGCTGAGGCAAATGCTCAAGCAACCATTCGGCCATCGCGATCTCTTGCGGAAGGATTTTCTCGCACGCCTCTTGGGTCTGAGCATCGCCCGCCACTTGCGCCGCGGCGATGAGCACCGTGTAAGTGGCAACCTCCATGTTCTCGAACACGTAACCCGCCATGGCGCCTTTGATGACCTCATCACTCATCAGCGAGCCCCCCACTGCCTGTCCAAAAGCCATCAACTTGCCACCCAAGTCTTTGAGGGTCGAAGAGCTACCACCCAAGCGTGTCAGGCATTCATTGATGAGGGTTTGCTGGTCGAGGGTTTCCTGGATGTGTTGTTCAATCCGCGCCTTAAGCGCCGGGTAGTGTTCCAGTCGCTCGGATTGCGCTTTAAGCATCTTTTCCGCTTGCTGTTCCATGGCATGCGCGTCACGTAGCCAGTCGAGCAGGTTTTCTTGGGGAGTCGCCATTTGGTAGTCCTCTTTAAGCTGAAAAAACTCCACACGCGCCTACGGCGCGCCATTTTCTTACGTCAGGGTTTAGGCTTGTCCAGCGAGCTCGAGTCCAAATCAGCTCGGTAGTCGGCACGCCCCTATTTATGTGAAACAACCGGCTATTCGAAAATTTCAAAAGAATACTCGCAGCGCGACCAGCGGTCAGAGCGCACAGGGCAAGCGGGTGGTCAGAAGGCCGGGGGTGGCGGGACGCCCGTAAGCGACCGTCAGCTTGATGGAGCGGTTACAGAAACGCTCTCCGCTGACAATCAACTCGCCTTTGCGACGGGTGCTACCAGACGGTTGCAGCCGTACAGCAGTATTCCGACCATGAGCAATGCGGCGCCGCGCAACCAGGTGTCGAGCCCCTGCTGGCTGAGCAGGAGCAAGCAGGAAATAATCGCCAGTACCGGCACCCAGGTCGGCACACGAAAGTGCTGTTCTGCGACTGTGTCGCCGCGCAACACCAGCACCGCAACGTTGGTGCTCAAGAACACAAACAGCAGCAACAGCACGACTGTCTGCGCCAACGCGGCGAGCGTGCCGGTCAGGGTAAGACCGATTGCCACGAGCGTGCTCGCGACAATCGCGGCCCATGGCGTGCGGCGCTTTGGGAGCACCTTTGAAAGAGCCGTGGGTAGCAGCTCCAGACGCGCCATCCCAAACATTAACCGACTGGCCATGATCATGGTCAACAGTGCACCGTTGGCGACCGCAACCAGCGCAATGAATGCGAAGACGTTGGGCGGAATATTCAGGCCTGACGCGCGTACAACTTCAAGCAGCGGCGCTGAAGACCCCGCCAGTTTTTCCATCGGCAGCACCACGGACGCGGCGACTCCAACCCCCATGTACACAATTCCCGCCGTGATCAGCGCAGCAAACAGTGCGCGTGGGTAAACCGTACGCACGCGTTGAATTTCCTCTGCCAGATTGGCCGACGTCTCGAAGCCGACGAATGAGTAGAACGCCAGCAATGCCGCGCTGAGCACTCCAAGCACGGGATTGACGCCAGCCTTGAACTCGAGGGCGCGGCCGAAGTGGGCCTCACTTGACCGAAAGAACCACCCAGCGGCGACGATCACCAACAGTAACCCGGACACTTCGATGACCGTCATGACAACGTTCGCGCCCAGCGACTCCTTGACACCACGTGCATTCAACAACGCAATCATCACCAGGAACACCAGCGCAGCGACAGAGGGTGAGACGTCAATGAATGCCGCCAGGTAATCCCCGGCAAAGGCCAGGGAAAGCCCCGCCGCGCTGGTCACCGCAGCGGCGAGCATGCTGAAGCCCACCAGAAAGGAGATCAGGGGCGATTTAAAAGCCTTCTCCGCGAATACCGATGCAGCGCCGGCATGTGGGTATTTTGTCACCAGTTCGGCGTAGGAGCCGGCGGTGAGCATGGCGAAGAACAGCGCCAACAGCAGCGGGACCCAGATGGCACCGCCGACTTCGCCTGCAATGGTGCCGGCGAGTGCATAAACGCCCGCGCCGAGTACATCGCCAAGAATGAAGAGGAACAGCATCGGCCCGGTTATGGCACGGCGCAACCTGGGTTTGGATTGAGCTTGGGGCACTGATGTGGGTTCGTTCATGGACGACTCTTAGGGCGCAAACAATGAGCAATCAGCCGGCGCGGCACCGGATAAGATTCACCGGGGGTCTGACCTATCAGTCGATTGGGCCGATATTGATCGTACGATCAGCGCCGAGCCCAGCAACCTTGGCCAACACTTCGGCAGGTGTGCGTTTTGAAAAATGCACCACGTAGCCCATGCCGCTACCGTCCTCCTCTATTGCCTTCACCCACAGTTCGACCTCGTCGGCCGCTAGACCTAACGCATTGCCGACCTGACGATTACGTTTGCCGCTGTCGTTGTCGTCCATTGGGTAGCTTTCCATCGACCCGCCTCCTCGTTGTATGCGTGATGGCACTTCACAGTATGTGCGTTGTTTGAAAATGGATGCCGACAGCGCGCAAAGAGTTCGATTTCTTTGCCTGCTCACTTTTTGCAACAGGCCCGGATCACTGCGCCTGTTCCGACGCGCATGCACGTTGCGCTGCGCGTAATCGGCAGGCATCGCCGAACGCCTCGAAAATGGCCAAGTAGTCAGGGTTGGACGTGACCTGCCATTCCGGATGCCACTGGATCCCTAGTGCAAAAGCTACGCTGTCCTCAACGGAAAGCCCTTCCACCAATCCATCTTCCGCGACCGCCTCGATGCGCAGGCCACCTCCCACACTGGCAATGCCTTGGCTGTGAACGGAATTGACGTCGATCACACCGGCCAGTCCCAACCGGGCGAGTAAGCCACCCGGCTGCACAGTAATGGCATGCGCTCGATCATATTGCTGTTCAATCGGTTCATTGCTCGGCGGCTCGTGCTCGGCGCCGGGCGGATCGAGCCGCTGATGCAGTGTGCCGCCAAAGGCAACGTTCATTTCCTGCAGACCGCGGCAGATTCCCAATACAGGCAAGCCAGCCTTAACGGCCGCACGCCAGAGCGGCAGCGCCAGTTGATCGCGGGCGGGGTCGCACGGCATTCCCGGCGGACTGGGCGGCCCGCCGTAAAGATGCGGTTCGATATCTGACGGTGCGCCGGTAAACAGCAATCCATCCAGATGGTGAATGATCTCGGCGGGGTCAAGCCTGTCCGCAAGGACTGGCAAAATCACGGGCAGCCCCTTGGCTGCGGTACAGACCGCCTGCGAATACTTCGTGTCGTTAATCTGGACCGCGTGCTGACCGATTTGCCATGAGCAGGCGGTGACGCCGATGATAGGCAGGTGCGACATATCAACCTCGTGTTATCGCTAGCGTTGTGCCGAACGGATCGGCATTCATTTGCGGCCTGTAGTGCTGTGTGCAACCGACACGGGAAACGCGTGAGGCTGTCTAGGCCCCGCAACTTTCTTTGAGCAAAAGGTCAACAACGGCGTGTCCGCCGCGCAGCATCGACGATTGGTCATTGAAGGCCCGCAGTTGGCGCTCGGCGCTGGTGCCGTCTCGCAACAGCTGCCGTGCCTGGGTGAAAACATCTTGTTCGCCCAGCGCGTGGGCGGCGCATCCAAATTGCTGTTCGGCGATCGTCAGCCAGCGCTCGAGGGATATCGCCTCAGTATCCGGCGCCAGCACAAAGCGCCCCTGGGCGCCCCAGCGCCGAGCCTGGATGCGGTTTTCTTTGAGTAACCAGTGACGTTCGAGGCTATATAGGCTACCGGGTGCCGGTAACAGGCAGGCATGTTTGACCATCACCCTGAACAGCCCGGCCAAGACCAGTGCGTCGCTCAACCGTGGGCACGCGTCGGTCATGCGCAACTCCAGCGTCGGGTAATTTAAAGAGGGTCGGCAACCCCACCAGACATTTGCATCGCTGGCTACCGCGCCGATACGCTTCAATAAGCCCAGGTAGTGCTCAAAACTTTGCTCATCCGGCAAGTATTCAGGGATACCCATACGCGGCCACTCGTCACACACCACTTGCCGGTAGCTGCAGTAGCCACTGGGTTGACCCTGCCACAAGGGCGATGAAACGCTCAGAGCCAGCAGCATCGGCAACCAGGGCAATACCTCGTTCATCACCGCGATGCGGTCTACGCCCGCCGGGATCTCTGCGTGAACGTGCAGACCGCTGAGCACGCTACGCTGCGCAACGATCTGAAACTCATCGAACAAGCGTTGAAAATGCGCCTGCGAGGTCGCCCGTTGCGCCTGCCAATCGGCCATGGGGTGCGCGCCGCTGCTGATAAACCCCAGCCCGAGTTCGGCCAATGCCTGGTTCAGTTCCCGGCGCACGCGGCCAAGGTAGGTGGCAGCGTGTGCGGCATCGTCAAACACCGGCGATGCGACTTCGACCTGGCCTTGGAACATCTCATAGGAAAAGCCCTCGCCAATGGCCTCGCGACACGCCGCCAACACCCGCGCCGGCGGCTCGGCGAGCAGGCGTCGGCTGCGCAAATCAATGATGAAATACTCTTCTTCAATGCCAAAGCGCTGTATGTGGTCCATGGCCGGTCAGCTCAGGCGCGTAACGGTCAGCGCCACTGCGGCGATGCGCTCGACCCGCTCGTAGCCGGGTTTTTCCAGTTCTTCGCCGAACACGTCAGGGTCCAGTTCGCGGTAGGTCCAGCCAAACGCGTCGCTGGTCAACATGGCACGGGCGGCCTCAAGGAACGCATCGCGACCGTCGACCATCGCCACGCCGGAGTAGAGCAACAAGGTGCCGTCGCGCGCCAGGCGCGGCAGCGCTTCACGCAGGATGCGCAACGACAGCGCTTCACCCAGTTCGCCGCCGCCATGGCGGTAGGCGCGCTGTTGACCGTCCTTCATGTAGGGCGGGTTGGCGAGGATCAGGTCGAAGCAGCCGTCGACGCTGTCGAGCACGTCGCTGTGATAGACGCTGACGTTCGGCGTCTCGGCCAATTCGGCGTTGACCGCGCTCAGGCGTAGCGCCTTGGGGTTGATGTCCACCGCCAGCACCTCAGCGTCATGGCGCGCACGCGCCACCAGCAAGGCACCGGCGCCCGAGCCGCAGCCGATGTCCACGGCGCGGTGGATCGGCGCAAAGCGCTCACGCAGACAGTCGTCAATGACGCCGGCAAAACGGTAGGTGTCGGGGCCGAAAAACACCGAGTCCGCGTCCTCGGTTGGAAACGCCGAATGTGCCAAGAGCAACGGGCCCAGGGTCGACCAGCGTACCGTGCTGTGCCAACGCCCATGCGCCTTGACGACAATGCCGGTCTCTTGCAGCTCCCGCCATTCGGTGGGCTCGAACACCTGCGCATCAAAGGGTCGCGACCAACCGAAAATCCCGCGCATGTCGCTGGCCGGCGCATTATCCAAACGGGCGTTGACCCGTTGGTGGGTCAGCGGCGTGGGCGTGATAAAGCGATAGTCATCCGCCTGCAAGCGGCGGCCCAAGTGCAGCAGCGCCCGGTCGGCACGGGACTGGGCCGATGAAATGGGCGGCGACGAATACAGCAGCGGATCGGCCATGGGCGCATTCCTTGTCAATCAGCGCAGGCGTGCGCGCAGTTCAATAAAACGCCGAGTGGCGAACAAGCCAGCGGGGCGATGATGACGGTCAGGGCGCAGCCACGGTAACAACAGGGCTAACGGCTGCTCGCCGTTGTGCGACGCCAGTGCCTCTTGGAGTGCATGCATTTCGGGGTCGTGGGGCGTGGTTGCGTTCGCGTCTGGCGACACGGGCAGCGCTGAGCGTGGGCGAGCAATACGTTTTGCATCGCACCAATCCCCGGCGATCCAGTCGCGCAGCAATTGTTTTTCATAACCACTGAACACGCCGAACATGGCGGCCCCTGCGCCGTCGATCAATTGCCAGAAACGGCTGTCTTCAGGGGCCTGGTGTCGCTTGATCCAACCCTTGTCCTGCAGGGCTTGCAGGAAACCGCGAACCTGCCCCGGTTGCGACAGCCACTGATTGACAGTCTTGCCTTCAAAGCGGCAGTAATCGGAATGCATGTGCTGGCCGAACGGGCGCTTGCGTTCAAGCATCGCGACCAGTTCGTGTTCCAGGTCAAACGCCTGAATGATGGCCGTCGAGCCCACGCCAAGGTCGTTCAACTGGTAACCGCGGCGCACCCGTTGCCAATACTCGGTCGGGTCCATACCTTGGGGCATCAACGCCAGAACCGCTTGCACCGCGCGGCGGGCGTGGCCGCTGCTGGCGTTGTCGATGGTCACATGAAGGCTGAAATAATAGGGGTCAATGCCCAGCTCCGTGAGTTCGTAGGCGCAGATGAGCAGGTGCAGCGGCAGTTGTTCATAGCCCAGGTTATAGCCGACGATTTCCGGCATGTGCCGTTGGGCGCTGTGGCCCAGTGCCAACTGGATGGCGCCTTGGTGAAAGTGTTGATCTTGCCAGTCGAAATCGCCGTCGCAATCTTGCTCGGCCAACAGGCGCTGGTAAATCGCGACATGGTTCTGCGCCGACTCGCCGTCGCCGAGCTCTTCCAGGTAGGTGGTCAAAAGCCCGTCGTAGCGATAATCCGGCCAGTGCGCAAGCACCCCGTAGAGCCAGGCACCGTCGACGTGTTTGGTCGGCGCCACGCATTGCAGGAAATACAGGGCGTGAGCTTTATTTTGAAAATAGCGGCGGTCGCCGCCTTGCTGTCGACCTTGCAGATACTGCGCGTATGCCTGGGCAACCGCGGTGCAATTGTGTTCAACCCACTCCATCAGTTGGTCAGGCGATGTTGGCAACGGCGCATCGTCAGCGGGTCCGACGAGCTCCAGCTGCGCCTCCAGGAAATCTGCCGCCTGCTGTGAAGTTTTGGCGTCCCAATCGGTAAGCAGACTGTGGTACTGGCTGCGCAAAGTACCCTCATGCAGCCACTGGCTGGACGCATTTTTCAGGGTTTGAAAGACAGTCATAAACGGCTCCTTGGGTGGCGGACCAGGCGCATCCTCCAGCGGCCACCGGCAGGCAGGTACACGCCGAGTGCAACGGGACAAAACAGGAAGGCTATGCAACCGGGCAATGCAGGCATGGCAGGCTCCATCCGCAAATTTTTATTCGGGCCTACGCGACTGCGAAGGCCTGTTACAGGGCGCTTTTTTTTGCGCCTCTATTACGAAAGAGCTGCACGCTGGGCAAAAATTCCATCGGCGTTCGCCCGCACCTGACCAAGTGATGGGTTGGCCCGCAACGCGTCCAACCGCGTCAAGGCTTCAAGCGTTTTTCGTCTTCAGGCCCTGGGGTAACCCGCGCGCCATTACCGTTGGAATGCGGGTTGCGCTCGCCTTCCCTGGAGACGCGCTCATCGTCGCTGAGCCCTTGGCCGAGGTCTTTTTCCGGAAGCTGTTCAGACGCGTCGTATTGAGGGGTGGTGGATGGTGTATTCATCGGCATAGCCTCCTCGGCTGACTCATAGGGGATGATTGAAATTTTTCCGTTGCGCTCCAGAATCGCGAATTTGATCTGGCTTATATCAACAATGCCCTGCGCGGATCGCGACGCTTCAAGGATGTCTTCTTCGTCCAGTCGCGCGTGCTTCAAGCGTTGGCGGAGCACGCGGCCCTGCTCGACCAAAATGGTCGGCCCGCCGTCGAGCAGGCGCGAAAAGCCCAGCGAACGCTGCTTGACCAATGAGAAACCGATGTCGATCGCAATCAGCGTGACAATCACCAGCACCGCATTGACCAACGAGAAATCATCGCCCAGCAATGCCTGTTGTGTGGCCTCGCCAATCACCATCAACAACACCAGGTCGAAGGTGGTGAGTTCCGCCAGGGAGCGCCGGCCGGCGATCTTGAACAGCACCATCAGCACCAGGTAAATCGCGGCTGCACGCAAGACCGAATCCATGGGCGCCCCTAGGGATAAATGAATTGAGAGAAGCGCACAGAAGCCCCGCCCGTTCGCGACACCCGGGTCGCAAAGCTGCCTACGCCGTCACTGCGCAGGGTCAGGTGCAAAGTTGCCTGGCCGTCGTTATCGCTCAGCAGCCACAGCTTCACGCCCTCGCCGGCGGCGCTGGCCTTGAGCGGCTGAGGCTGCAGCATTTCAATATTGAAACCGCGCAGCAGCTCGCCCGTGATCTCGACCTCAAGGGTTTCGCGCGCCAGGCCCTGCAGGTGAACCACCAGCCCGTCGGAGGAACCGTTGCGCAGGAACCGCTGGTACTCCACATGCAACTGCCCATCGGCACTGCGCACATCGGCGGTACTCAGCGGCCCCTTCGAGAACAACCCGGCCAACGTCAGCCCCATCAACACGACCAGCGCATACCAGCCCAATCGCTCGAAGCGCCAGACCTTGCGCTGCAAGGCCATGTCTTCTTGTACCGGGCAGTGGCGGCTCTTCAGGTCGTCAGGTTTTAAGGCGTTCATGTCGATCTTTGCTCACCCCTTGCTGTGTTCGGGCGAAGACGGCCCCTTAGTGACGCCGCGCGGGCCGGCAATGGCCCATATGGCTGCGCCTAAAAACGGCAACAGCACGACGACTGCCGTCCAGCCGGCCTTGCTCCCTGACGCGTTATCGCTTCGCCAGACGCTGTTGATGATCCACAAATCGATCAGGATGAGCACGACGGCCAAGCCGATCCAAAAGTACGTGGTTTGCATGGTGCACCTCCAGGTTATGAATCTTTAGGTAGGGGTTACACCAGCAGGGTTCATTATTTTTTAAGCGCCGACGGCCACACTAAGCAAAGCGGCAACAGTGCCATTATTTCAATATCGTTTACTCCCAACGGTTATACGAAACGGTATTTTTTCTAACTCCTTGTATAAGTCTTATTGCGCTTTATGCCGTTCATCGGCATTTCGCAAATCTCTCAAAACGATTTCCAAAACGCGCTGATCGGAACAGATAACCGCTGTATTAATCAGCAACTAGCGAAACGCCAACTACGCAAAACATGGCGGCGGTCGCCAGTCGTAAGTGATGCAAGGGGCGGCCCCGCTGCCCCTTCGCTTAATCCAAAGGAAGACACCATGCGAGCTGCCATTGAACCGCAACGACACGCCCCCCACCGCACCGTCGTCAGTGAACCCCGGCCAGCAGGCGGTGCAAGGACGTCGCCGAAAACGCCGAATTGTTATGAGCGCGTGGAAACCACCGAGCACGCGGAAGCAACTGTCCGCGCTACACAGTCACCACCCGTCTGCGAGCGCGTTAGCTAACCACCGCGCACTTTCCAAAACGTGTTATTCCAATAAGGCATTCATAAAACGCCCTAACCCTGAACATTCGTTCCTACTGTCTCAGAGGTGCTTATGCCTTTACATGTCATCAACTTCACCGGCCCGGTCAACGCGTCGACCTGTAGCCAGCTCATCGAAAAGGCCTCCTTGGCTGTTCAGCAGAATGCGACCGGCTTGGTCGTTAACATCGCAACCATGGGCGGCGAATGCAGTTACGGTTTTACGATGTACAACTTTCTGCTCGCTCTGCCGATCCCGGTGCATACCCACAACCTGGGGACGGTGGAATCGATGGGCAATATTATCTTCCTGGCGGGCGAGCGCCGAACAGCGTGCGAACACAGCAAGTTTTTGTTCCACCCGTTTCATTGGCATGTGCAGGGCGCCGTCGACCATTCACGAATGTCCGAATACGCCATGAGCCTCGACTATGATTTGCAACTGTACGCACGCATCGTTGCGCAGCGAACATCGCAAGCCGAGGAAAAGCTCGACACCGAACGGTACTTGATCGCCGCCCCGCGCATTCTTGATCCGCATCAGGCACTGGCTAGCGGGCTTATCCATGCGATTCAGTTGCCTGTGATCCAGGCGGAACAGGTGTGCACCTTTATTCATTCCTAGTCGGGTGACGTCGCGTTTTAGTGGTTGGTCTCGGGGGTTGGCCTTGTGACCTAATACGGCTAACCCAGCGTCCTGCCGGGCTAGCTACGCTTCAAAGCCTGCGTTGGGCGAGCGTGGTTTAACGGGACGCCTGAGATCAAGATCAAGCAGGTCAAAAGCACAGCACGGCGGCCTGAGAGCCGACCTGAGTGGTCCGAGTAAAAACGGATCACAAGCGACACCTGATTGATCGTTCCCTCGCTGCGTGGGAACGATCAGATGTGACTGGTCACTCAAGCATTAATCGGTCAACTGTGGGAGCTGGCTTGCCTGCGATGCAAAACGACTCGGTCCTTCAGGTATACCCCATTGAACCGCACGAACGCCCACAATCCACCCTCCGCTCTCTCGATCTAAAAAGAAGATCATTTCGCCCAACTGGATCGATTAAGTCATCGATATTTCAAAGATAAACCGTTTGATACCAACGCTTTTTCGGCGGGTCACACAACTATTGGTACGCGTTACCAAGGTTGGTACCAGGTTCGGCTCCCCTGCGGCATTGCCTATCAAAAGGAGCTACTCGATGAAGGACGCCCGTCATGCAATTTAACCCTACACCCGCACAACTGACCGCCTGCCGCCGTCTCGCAATGGAGCAGAACCAGAAACTCTTCACCCAGGCCAACACACTCAGCCGCGACGCGTTCGACCTCCTGGATCATCCTGATTTCGACAGTGAACGCTTTGATGAGTACCTGCAGTTGCGTCGCAAGGCCGAATCACTTTTTCGCGAAGCGATAGAACACCTCAGTGTGCTCAACAGGGAATTCCCACCACCGTGTGCTTTTTCAACGTCTGAGGGGGCGACAATCGTAACGGCTGAGAAGGAGACAGCGTGATGGACAACTCGCAGCGTGCGTGGGAACTGGCAATGGTGTTGATTGCCAGCGGCAAAATCTCATTCGACCCCGCCAACCCGGTGGGGTCGGTGAAGATCCTGGCAAAACACCTGCAAGCTCTGGAAGCAGCCTTGCAGGAGCAGCCGTTATTCAACCCGGATTTTTACCCGAGCGCGGAACGTGTGAGCAAGCCCGCCAACCGCAGGCCGGCACTCGCGCGGGTTGATTGACCGCAGGGGACCGGCCTGAGCGTGGTTGAGGCTAGTGTTTCGGCTTGCCAACTTGCGCCGAAATGTCAGGTGGCCCAAACCCTCTCGCATCGCTCCCGTGCTGTCTGCGCCAGCCGCTCGACGCGCCAATAAATAGAACTTGGGCCGCATCTTTGCACTCGGATAAGAGCGTTCCGAGCACATTCAAGGACCGAGGCAATGCAGAACCTCAAAATCGCTACATTCAATGTCAACGGTATCGGGGCGCGTCTTCCCAATCTGCTGCAATGGCTTGCGAAGGAGCGCCCGGACATCGTCTGCCTGCAAGAGCTGAAGGCACAGGATCACGCGTTCCCTGCAGGCGACCTTGAAGCAGCGGGTTACGGCTCATTGCACCATGGCCAAGCCTCATGGAACGGCGTGGCGATTCTTGCGCGCGAGTCCGAACCCCTCTTGATCCATAAAGGCTTGCCTGGGGCTGAAGACGATTCGCAGTCTCGGTACCTGGAAGCGGCGGTACATGGCGTCGTCGTCGGCTGCCTATACCTGCCCAATGGAAACCCGCAGCCAGGGCCCAAGTTTGAATACAAGCTCAAGTGGTTTGAGCAACTGATCGCGCACGCCGAAACACTGCACGCCAGCGAACACCCTGTGGTCCTCGCGGGCGATTACAACGTGGTGCCCACCGACATTGATATCTACAACACGCGTTCCTGGCTCAAGGATGCGCTTCTTCAACCGCAAAGCCGCGAGTGCTACCAAAGGCTCCTGGCCCAAGGCTGGATCGACTCGGTGAGGCACCTGTACCCGGAGGAGCGCGTGTATACGTTCTGGGATTATTTCCGTCAGCACTGGCAGAAGAATTCCGGCCTGCGCATTGACCATCTCCTGCTGAACCCGGTGCTCGCCCCTTACCTTAAAAACGCGGGCGTGGATGCCTGGGTGCGGGGCGAAGCGCATGCCAGTGATCATGCGCCGACATGGATTGAAATCTCATCGCGAAAGACTCGATCCAAGAGGAACACGAAGCGCAACGCGGACGACTCACACTCAACGGCAAAGCCCTCCGACACGCTCGATGAATACAACCGAAAGCGTGATTTCAATGCGACCTCGGAACCGTCGGGCAGCGCAAAACCGCATAAATCTGCCCCGAAAAAGGCCCGTGAACCGGCTGCGCTGCAGTTCTGCATCCAGAAGCACGATGCGACGCGCCTGCATTACGACTTTCGCCTGGAGCTCGACGGAACACTGAAGAGTTGGGCGGTGCCCAAGGGCCCTTCGCTGGACCCGAAATCCAAACGCCTGGCCGTGCATGTCGAAGACCATCCGCTCGATTACGCAACATTTGAAGGTACGATCCCGGAGGGCCATTACGGTGCCGGTGACGTCATTGTGTGGGATCGCGGTATCTGGAAACCCTTATCCGATCCTGCCGAGGCCTATGCCAAAGGCCGGCTGAAATTCGAGTTGCAGGGAGAAAAGCTCGGCGGCGTCTGGAACCTGGTCAAGACGCATATCCCTGGCAAGCAGGAACAATGGTTTTTGATCAAGCATCAGGACGAATTCGCCCGACCGGAAAGCGAATACGACATCGTCAACACCGAACCCCATAGCGTGCTGAGCGAACGCACTATCGTGCAGAAGAAGCGCTCGGGAAAATCGGCTGATCCCAAGCCCGTCGAAAAGGCCCCCGCTCCGCGGACGAAGCCTGGCCACACGCAACTGGTCAATGCCCGCCCCTCGACACTCCCCGACAGTCTAAAGCCTGAACTGGCCACGCTTGTAGATTCCGCGCCGGAGGGCGATTGGCGCTACGAGATCAAATTCGACGGTTACCGCATCATGGCCAAAGTCGATAACGGCACGGTGCAGTTGTTTACCCGCAACGGTCACGACTGGACGCACAAACTTCCTCGTCAGGCCGAAGCGATTGCCAGCCTCGCCCTGGAGTCCGCCTGGCTCGATGGCGAAATGGTTGTTGCCAATGCGCAGGGCGTCCCCGATTTCCAGGCACTCCAAAATGCATTTGAGCAGGGCCGTAGCGGCAACATTGTTTATTACCTTTTTGACCTGCCTTTTCTCAACGGCATGGATCTACGGGAAGTCCCGGTAGAGCAGCGCCGCGAAGCGTTATCCAAGGTGCTGGAGCGCAGTGAGGACGAGGTACTCAAATTCTCGGACGACTTCGCCGAAACCCCGGAAGCGCTGCTGAACAGCGCTTGCCAAATGCAAATGGAAAGCCTCATCGGCAAACGCGTGGGCAGCCCGTACGTCTCACGTCGCAGCGGCGACTGGATCAAACTCAAATGTAAACGGCGGCAGGAATTTGTCATCGTCGGCTATACCGAGCCGAAGGGTTCACGCAGCAAATTCGGCGCGCTGTTATTGGGCCTGCATGACGCTGACAGCGGCGAGCTTAAATACGCAGGCAAAGTCGGCACCGGATTCAACCAGGCGACACTGACGACGATCTACGCACAACTGACGCCCCTTGAGGCCAAAAAGCCTGCCGTCGTAAACCCGCCGACGGGCGCCGACGCCAAGGACGTTCATTGGCTCAAGCCATCGCTGCTGGCAGAAATCGCTTTTGCCGAAATCACCCAAGAGGGTTCGGTCAGGCACGCCGTGTTCCAGGGGTTGCGCAACGATAAACCCGCGAAATCGATCACCGAAGAGCGCCCGGCGGAAACCCCGCAGGCCGAGAAAAAGCCCGTCCGGAAAAAACCACCTGCGGCGGCGGCCAAGGGTAAAGACGGCGAAGAGGCCGCCACCAGTATCCGGCTCACGCACCCCCAACGCGTGATTGACCCTACGAGCAGCGCAACCAAGCGTGACTTGGCGGACTATTACATCGGTGTCTCTGAATGGCTCTTGCCGCAGTTGCTCAACCGCCCGGTCGCGTTGGTGCGTGCGCCAGACGGTATCGGCGGGGAACTGTTTTTCCAGAAAAACGCCGAGCGCTTGGCAATCCCCGGCATCGAGATCATCGGTAAAGAAGAGACGGGCCACCCGGTGATGTTAATCAATACTATCGAGACGCTGATAGGCGCGGTACAGATGAGCACCATTGAGCTGCACACCTGGAACGCCGTCTCCAAGGACTTGCATCGCCCTGATCGATTTATTCTCGACCTCGACCCCGACCCTGCACTGCCCTGGAGGAGTATGGTGGAGGCAACCCAACTGACACTCACGGTGCTGGATGAGTTAGGGCTCACATCATTTCTGAAAACCAGCGGCGGCAAGGGTATTCACATTGTCGTCCCATTGACGCCGAAGGAAGATTGGGATGCGGTAAAAAGCTTCAGCCACGCGGTTGTCAAACACATCGCCAATCTGCTTCCAGATCGATTCTCGGCCGTTTCCGGACCTAAAAACCGGGTAGGCCGCATCTTCATCGATTACCTGCGCAATGGCTTGGGCGCAACCACCATTTGCGCTTACTCGGCGCGTACGCGCGAGGGGCTACCAGTATCAGTGCCGATTTTCCGGGATGAGCTGAAAGAGATCAAAGGCGCCAACGTCTGGAACATTCAAAACATCCATCAACGCCTGGGAGCGCTGGATGTTGATCCGTGGGCCGACATGCCTGGAACAAAGCAAACCATCACGGCCCAAATGCGTAAACGCATAGGTCTCAAGTAGCACCCACATCTGGAGAGATGAAATGGATAACTACCACATCACGCGGACTGAAAACGGTTGGGCCTTAAAGAAAGAGGGGCACGGAGCGCGCGTCGAAAACGGCAACCACGAAGGCTGAAATAATAGAGCTCGCCAGTGAATTCCTTGATGGAAAAACAGCCTCGCTGAAGATTCATAAGGAAGACGGTTCGATTCAGGGAGAGCGCACGTACCCTCGGCGTGCTGACCCGACGAAGACCAAAGGCTAGTGCCACGAATTTTTTTCAATTCAAACATGATCCCTTGAGTTTTCAGCAGGTGCTCGATCGTTCAAAAAAGCACCGCATGGGTTTAAAGGCTGTGATCCTTAGCATTCAGAACCTTCTAGGGGGTGTATGCGTGTGCGCCCCTCTCCCATGATCAACTGAGAAAGCCAGCTGATTATCAAACGCTTCGCCGACGTTCAGACAAACGGTGCGTAACGGCCGGAGCAGAACCTAGGCTCAACCAAGACTGATGTTTACGCCCGATTCTTCCTGAAGCCTCGAACGTTCATCCCCAGCAAAATGCACTCAAGCACGATCAGCCCAAACGCATTCGCGTGCCATCCCCAGACTACCCATAACGCATTGCTCAGAATGAACCCCCAAAAGGCAACCCTGCGTCGGCGTCGCTGTTGAGACCCGATAAACCAGGCCGAGATGACCGTGACGACCATGGCAGGCCACTGCAGCCAATCAATCAGGTCCAAAACGTCAACCTGTTACGGGGCTGGGGCATGGAAGGCTCGACTCCGCCGTGGGCATCAGGCGGCATTAGGGAAGCCAGGTAGTCGCACGACACATGTAGTCCCGGCGTGCGTTGATGACCACCGGGTTGGTGGCCGTCCCGACGGTGCATGCGCCGGTCTTTCGAGGTCTGCAACCAGTGAAAGTCCTCGCGGGCAGTCAGAAGCTGAAACCCGCCCGCCTTCAGAAGTCAGCACGGAGTCCGGGCATTCACGGATAAGCCTTTCTCCGTTATGGGCAGGTATCACGATGCCTATCATTGCGTTCCTCAACCTTGCTAAGTCTCTTCAGCTATCGACATTCGGCCAAGGACAAAGGTTTAAACCGAGAGACCTTTCATTCTTTCAACGAACGTATGCCAACCAAAAGGAACAACCTTATGATTCAGCCTTTTTCACCTCTTAGTGCTTTTTGATGAAAGCCTGGCAAATGCTTCAGTGCGTGCAGGGCAGCCGACAGCTGCACCTGATCACGCGAACCCGGGAACCACTCCCTGCGGCTGAATACATTCAGGCCTGACGGGGTACGGAAAGCCCACGCAAAACAGACAGTCCCAGCAGCTATGCCGTCGACATCTTCAGGGCCCAGGATCCCGGTCGTTGCCAAGGCGACGTCAGCGTTGCTGTCCCGCAGCGCTCCCTGCGCCATTTCAACGGCTACCTCACAGCTGGTCAGATTAAATGTCTCGATGGTATAGGCGCGTACCGACAAAAGCCGTTGCTTCGCTTCCGGTGAATACACGACGTACCCGCTTTCGATGCATGCACCTGCGCCTTGAATCTCCGAAAGAAGCGAGATTATTTTCCCTGCAGTACAGGATTCAGCGGTGGTGATTCGAAGACCATTCGCCTTCAAATATTCGAGTGTGGTGACAGGGTTGCTCATGACCATTTCCTCTGGATACTGCCCTTTGGACCTCTAATCAGGCGATTATTTCCAGTTTTGCAGACCGTGCTCTCCACCCTTGCGCCGTCGCGCGTGCACTGACTTATGCGTGACGCAGAACGCCGGCCAGCGTAGGGTCTGGCGATTGTAAAAAAGAATTTCACGGCCCCGCTGCGGTCTATTGAATAACCACAACTAGAGTCCGTCATCATGAAATTTGCTGAATTCTGCCAATCGCTTTCGAACCGGGCAGGTAGCCCTAAAACCTTTCTGGTGGCAGTCGCGCTGATTGTCATCTGGGCACTCACCGGGCCGTTTTTTCACTACAACGACACCTGGCAGTTAATCGTTAATACATCCACGACAATCGTCACGTTTTTAATGGTTTTCCTTATCCAAAACACTCAGAACCGGGATAACGACATCCTGCACTTGAAGCTTGATGAGCTGATCAGAGCCAACCAGGAAGCCCAAAATGCCACTTTAGCGTTGGATAAATTGGGATCCCAAGAATTGAGACAGTTACGCGATGAATACAGTGCGCTGGGTCAGGGCAGCCAATCCCACGCTACGGACGACAAAACTGGACCTCATGTCTCTGCATTAAGTCCTCAAAAATAACGATTTCAGACGGTCGCGACTTTAAAGGGCTTCCCTGAGACAAAAGACTCGCGGGAAGCCAACGGAGCCTGTCCGCTATGTGTCAAACCCGTCGGGTTACTGGCGGGTAGAACGCATCTTGGATAGCTTGACCAGCGTCGCTACCCGGGCGCTCATTGCATCCAATACAAAGGGCTTAGTAAGAACCTGGGTACGGGGTTCCAAATGGGCCTTCTCCATCACTGCGCTTTCGGCGTACCCCGTGATGAACAGCACAGGCAGTCCTGGCCGACTCTTGCGCGCAATCCCAGCCATCTCCCGTCCATTCATTCCGCCGGGTAAA
The DNA here is from genome assembly GCF_030815935.1 of Pseudomonas sp. W2I6. Taxonomy (NCBI): domain Bacteria; kingdom Pseudomonadati; phylum Pseudomonadota; class Gammaproteobacteria; order Pseudomonadales; family Pseudomonadaceae; genus Pseudomonas; species Pseudomonas sp. W2I6. Next base: position 2,786,813 of record NZ_JAUSXJ010000001.1, read on the forward strand.
CCAATGTCTGAAACCAGCACATCGATACGCAGGTCAGATTGCAACAGCTGCAACCCGGAAATGCCATCTGCTGCCTCCATCACGTTGTAACCTAGGCTGCTCAGCAATTCGGTCACCAGCATACGTATTGAAGGCTCGTCGTCTACCACGAGCACCGTCTCGCCATTGCCAGGCGAAATAACGCTGTGCGCGGTATGCGTAATTTCCGTAGCAACCTCACCTTCGTACCGCGGCAGATAGAGACAGATCGTCGTACCTGCACCCTCTTCAGATTTGATATGAAGATCACCTCCAGACTGTCGAGCGAAGCCATAGACCATCGATAAGCCCAGCCCCGTGCCTGTACCCGCGGGCTTGGTGGTAAAGAACGGCTCAATGGCTTTCGCCGCTGTTTCCGGACTCATTCCGCTGCCATTGTCCGAAACGCAGATATTCAGATACCCGCCTGGCTTCAAATGATGGTCAAGGTCCACCGATCCATCGTTTACCAGATTGCTGGTGTGGATATGGATTTCACCGCACTCAAGAATGGCGTCGCGGGCGTTTATGCATAGATTCAACAGTGCATTTTCAAGCTGGGCCGGATCAATCAGCGCCGGCCACAAGTCCGAAGCAGTGCTGATCCGCAGTCGTATCGCGGGGCCCACGGACCTGGTAACCAGCTCTTCCATGCCTCTCACAAGCGCGTTTACATCGGTGGGGCTGGGCGACAATGTCTGACGTCGTGAAAACGCCAGTAACCTGTGAGTCAAGGAAGCCGCGCGTGTTACGGCGCCCTGTGCCACCGTAATGTATTTGTCCACCTCCGCCAAACGGCCCTGGGCCATTCGTATCTGCACCAGCTCAAGGCTTCCCGAAATACCCGCCAACAGGTTATTGAAGTCGTGAGCGATGCCGCCGGTAAGCTGCCCTACCGCTTCCATTTTTTGCGAGTGGTGCATCGCACGCTCAGCCTCTTCGCGATCCTGTACCGCAGCTCGAATGCGTTCTTCCAAGGTCTGGTTCAGCTCCTTCACCGCTGACTCGGCTTCTTTTCTGGCGGTGACGTCGATGGACGACCCTATAAGTCCAATCACCTCTCCATGCTCGTTCAACAGCGGTGTTTTGACAGAGAGCCAAGTTGCTGGCGAACCGTCAGAATGACTGACGTTTTCTTCAATTTGCTCGGCGATGCCAGACTCCATGATCCGACGATCAGTCGCCATGACAACCAGAGCCTGAGCTTTGTCCTCCAAGTAATCCAGGTCGGTCTTTCCCAAATAAAAGTCTTGGGGCTTACCGATCAGCTGAGTGGTACCGTGATTGGCGACCAACATTCTGCCATGGCGGTCTTTCGCGTAGACCACGCCGGGTACGGCCTCTGCAAATGTACGCAACAGCGCAGCTATCTTGTCCCGCTCAGCTTCAGCGACACGACGCGTTTCAATATCAAGTAATATGCCTGGGAAACGCCGGGGCACGCCATTCGCGTCCATTTCAGCGCGACCATTAGCCTCGATCCATCGATATGTCCCGCTAGCTGACAAAACTCGGTACTCGCAACGATAAGCACCGCCTCTGGCTATTGCTTCGCCGATGGCAGCTTCGACTCTAATGACGTCGTCCGGGTGAATTGAGCCGGTCACAACCTTAAGAGGCAGCCCTTCCTGGCATTGTCGAGGGCACAGACCAAACGTGCGCGCAAATCGCTCATCCGCAGTGAATCTATCGCCGGGAATATCCCAGACCCATGTCCCTACAATCGCTCCCGCCTCCAGAGCAAGCTGAAGTCTTTCAGACGCCTCCTGAGAGCGGTGATCGGGTGGGGCATGTACTTTTATATCTGCCATTTCATTACACCGTGTTCACGATCTTTCCACCGACTGGCTGCTGCTTAAGCCGATACGAGGTATTCAGATAATGTCGCTGCGCAGGCGTGTATCGCACCCTCTAGGATCAACTCGTATCCATGGGTATTTTCAGTCGGAATGGCCAGACAACCCGCTCGGGCTGAGGTGCCGCTACTCATCACAGCGCTAGCGTCCGATGCGAAATCCACCAGCAGAGCGAGTTGAGGATCGTACCCGCAGCGCTTGGCCGCTTCGCTCAAGGCTGTTACGACGGCGCGCGTGTAGTAGCCCTTCTGATCGCCTGTATTGATGATCGGATCCACGCTAAGGCGGGTTGCGTATTCGTCCATTACCGGCCCGACTTCCAAAGCAATCGTGGTGTCACCTGGTAAAGACGCCGCAGCGTACATAGCTCCGGAGTTGCTCTCCTCCTCAAGCGTCGTGAAGACGAAATAGAGGTCACTGCGCAATTCCTCTCTACGCTTCTGCACCTTTGACATTGCTTGCAGAGCGGCAACAATAGGTGCTCTGTCATCCAAAAAATGCGCCGCAATGGCATCCTGTACGCGAAACGGCTTACGCCAATGACGACTTAAAGTCACTCTGTTTCCAGGACGTACTCCGAGGGCGCGCAATGTTTCAACAGAGCAACGTGTGATGACGTGCACATCATTCCAATGCACGTTTCCTGACAACACGTCAGCGCCTTGCGGGGCGTTGGTAGTGGCATGCATCGAACCGAAAGAAAGAACGCCAGGGATTGTTTGCAGATCCCCTAGAATGTCTACAGGACACATACCGAAATTTACTGGGTTGACACCGCCCAGAGCAGTGACTCTCAACGTGCCATCTTGATCAATGCGCTTGATGACCATGGCGATCTCATCCATGTGCACCATGACTTTTATTGTGCGTCTCGGTTCAGTTTCGTCCTGGTGGCCGCGAATCAACCCTATTACGTTTCCAGCAGGATCGACCCATTGCTCATCGCATCGCGAACTTAGCTCCTCTACGCAGACTGCTCGAACTTCATCCTCCTGCCCGCCGGGCCCTCTGGCAAGGAGCAACTTCGTTAGAAGCTCGTTTTCGGGTGTCGAAGCGTTGTCGCTCGCCATGTTATTTTTTCGCATGCTTTCCGTACCGTATCTTCAATTTTAACGGTCTAAAAGACGGACGGCGCTAAGGCGAGCCGTCCGTATCTCCTGGGCAACGGGAGCTTACTTTTTCGATTCCAGGGTGGCTGCCTGGTTGCCGCCCTGCTCCGCAATTTTGGAGAGCTTTTCGTCGGTAGCCTTTTCTTCGGCGAGCGTGGCCGCCAGCAAATCTGCCGCTTCAGGCAAATTCAAGTGCTTGGCCATGGCAATTAAAGTGCCGTAGCTGGCGATCTCGTAGTGCTCAACTTTCTGAGCAGCACCAATCAAGCCGGCATCCAGCACCGCACCTTTTTCAATTTCTTCCAGTAGCTCTTTGGACTCCTCAACAAGCCCCTCCATCGCCACGCACTTCATGCGCTTGAGTTTGAAACCGGTCAACTCGACGAGCTGATCAATTCTTTCAATTTGCCCTTGAGTTTCCTCGAGGTGAGCAGTGAACGCTTCCGCTAATAGCGGGTTAGTAGCAGCGCGAGCCATACGCGGCAACGCTCGAGTGATTTGCTTTTCTGCGCTGTAGACGTCGGAAAGCTCATGGATAAATAGGTCTTTGACAGTTTTTCTAGCCATTTCAGAATCCTCACTTTCAAATGAACAAGAGTCGCTGAACGTCACACGCATTTTCGACATCGCGATGTACGTGGCGTCTAGTAAAGTGACCAAGCCTTCCGGTGAGTGTTCCAATAAATTCAAACTCTCCTGATGAGATGGCGGTTCTCTATCCAAGCGCCGTATCGAGGAACATCATTACGGCAAACCCGAGCATCAAGCCCAAGGTTGCAGGCGTTTCATGCCCGTTTCGATGAGTCTCTGGAATGACTTCATGCGAAACCACAAAAATCATCGCGCCAGCAGCGAGTCCGAGGGAAATCGGATAGCCCAAAGCGAACCCGCTGGATATGCCCAGACCCACCACCGCGCCTATCGGTTCCATAAGGCCCGAGCCCACTCCGATCAGCGCGGCTTTGAGTGATGACAGACCGGTGACTCGCAGGGCTAAAGCCACAGCAAGTCCCTCAGGGAAGTCCTGAATGGCAATAGCTGCCGTTAAAGGCATACCCACAGTTAAATCGCCGTGCGCAAAGCTGACACCTATTGCCATGCCTTCAGGCAAATTATGTAGGGTGATAGCAAGGACAAATAGCCACACGCGATTAAAGCGCTGAGTATTTGGCCCCTTACGACCGCCCTGAGAGTGCTCATGCGGGACAAAACGCTCAAGTCCTACCATAAGCGCTACCCCAAGGCCGAGTCCCAGCACGACGATACAGGCGGACATCAGCTTATTCCCACTAATCATCTGCGCCGCTTCAATACCGGGGAGGATAAGAGAAAAGGAGCTCGCAGCAAGCATCATTCCTGCCGCAAAACCCAGCATCGTGTCTTGCGCCCTGGCAGAAATATTGCGCAGTACAACCGCAGAAATCGCACCTAGACCTGTGGCGCCAAACCCACAAAGCCCGCCCACCATGGCAAAGCGAAGGTTAGCTTCATCAGCTTCAACTATCGCGCTGTAACCGCTCATCAACAACAACAGTGTTATGGCAACCAAGGACGACCAGAACAAATAGCCTGCCCATCCTTGATTTGAGGCTCGTTCAATTTGATAGCGCAGCGCAGCCCTTACGGATGATGTAGGTACTGACATCAACCACTCCGCCGCTTAGATGCTGTTGGCCCAGTGTTTGATAGCTGCCTGGCAAATAGCGCAGCATCCCTTTCAAAAGACGATACGATAGATCCGAAGACGTTATCCATCCTCCGTCTCAATGTAAAAATGCCTACCGTTGTTCCGATTGTCATAACATCACCTCAATGATGAAGTTCAAAATTGCCGCCCCGACTATCGGGACGGCGGTTATTCTTATTCCTTTTCCGGCTTTCCTCGAAGGCCGGCCCCCAGATCTGCACCCGTAATTGGATTAGATGATGGATCGGACAAAGTAATAGCTTTCATATCATTCAATGCAGACTCTTCATCCGCACTTAGTTGAACACTGGCGAAACCATCTCCACCGTCTACCGCTGGCCGCGGCGCTTCCACATACTCCCAATCTTCGCCTTGGTTCCACGGGCCACGCATGCTTTCAGGGCCTTGGGACATATTGAAATATACGTTTGTAAATTCAGGCATTCCAGGAAGTTTGCCTTGGGGGAAGCTGGGGTGGATGGCATGCAAAGCTTTCTCAAATGAAAGCTGGTGGGCTATTTCGCGAGTCATTAGAAACCCTAAAGCTTCCTTAACTCCCGGATCATCGGTGACGTTCATCAGACGCTCATATACGATTTTCGCTCGCGCCTCAGCAGCAATATTGGATCTAAAATCTGCAGTGGGCTCTCCGATAGTATCGATGTAGGCGGCAGACCAAGGTACGCCTGCAGAGTTCGTAAGCGGTGCGCCCGCTCCGTAAAGCACGCTGGTGATGTGGGAGTCATTACCAGCACCGTTAATGGCGCGGTACAACTCTCCTTCCTCTTCGACGCCTTCGGCCATGCGTCCTTTAGGGATGGTCTGAAGTAGTCATGCATTTCTGGCTGACTTCAGCCCCCGCCGATTTTGAAAGCGGCGAATCGATCAAAAACAATCGGGTCACCCGCTCATTTCTGTGTTTTTAGCCGCCGCGAGCACCTCCCGGTAACCATTCCCCACATTACAGGCGCATCTCTCCTGCACTCGTCAGTAAATGTCTACGCGCCATCCACAAGTTCGACAGCGCGAACAGTGTCACCAATTGCGCCGTGTTCTTCCTCAGACCACGGAAGCGCGTCTTCACATAACCGAACTGGCGCTTGATCACCCGGAATGGGTGTTCGACCTTGGCGCGCACCTGCGCCTTGGCCTTTTCAATCTTGCGCTTGGCTTTGTACAGGGCGCTACGCTTACCCAGCTTCTTGTAAGTACTGCGGCGTGCCGCGATCTGCCAGATCACCTCGCGCCCATCATGCTCAGTACGTTTCTCGATGCCGGTATAACCGGCATCGGCGCAGACCACGTTCTCCGCGCCGTGCAGCAGTTTGTCGACCTGAGTGACATCCGCCACGTTGGCCGCCGTGCCCACCACGCTGTGCACCAAACCCGACTCGTCATCCACGCCGATGTGGGCCTTCATGCCGAAGTAATACTGGTTGCCCTTCTTGGTCTGATGCATGTCCGGGTCGCGCTTACCATCCTTGTTCTTGGTCGAGCTTGGCGCATTGATCAGCGTGGCATCCACGATGGTGCCTTGGCGCAGCGACAGACCTCGGTCGCCCAAATAGCCATTAATCACGGCCAAAATTCCGGAGGCTAGTTCGTGCTTCTCCAGCAAACGACGGAAGTTGAGGATGGTGGTTTCATCAGGGATGTGCTCCAGGCTCAGCCCAGCAAACTGTCGCAAAATAGTAGTCTCGTATAGCGCCTCCTCCATCGCTGGATCGCTGTAGCCGAACCAGTTTTGCATCAGATGGATACGCAGCATCGCCATCAGCGGATAGGCCGGACGACCACCATTCCCCTTCGGGTAATGCGGCTCGATCAGGGCAATCAAACCCTTCCACGGCACCACCTGATCCATCTCGATCAGGAACAACTCTTTGCGGGTCTGCTTGCGCTTACCGGCGTACTCGGCATCGGCGAAGGTCATTTGCTTCATCGGAAAACTCGGCGGGTGGCGTCCCGGCATTTTGCCAAAATCAGGAAGTCTTCTTCAGGATTTCCCTAATGCCTCCAAGGGCAGGCAGACATCCACTTCGACGTTATCGGTAGCAGTCATCGGCATGGAGGGAGCGTCGGCAGTCCTCGGATCTTGGACGAATGCCAGACCTCCGTAAGCTTTAATCGCTTGAAGGCCCACGACACCATCATCAAGCTCACCCGTAAGTACGACCCCAATTGCCTTCTTACCATAGCTGACGGCAGCAGATCGAAACATGGGGTCAATCGCAGGGCGGGAGTAGTTTTCCTTTGCGCTCCTCTTCAATCGGATCGTCCCCTGTTTGATCAGGAGATGCCTATCCGGCGGCACAACGTATACGCAGCCATTCTGTATTTGCTCACCACATTCCGCAAAGCTGACTTTTAGGGTTGTCGCGTTGGCTAGAAGGCTGGGTAACAGACTTGGCTGCGCACCTATGTGCATAGTCACAAAAACAGCAGCAGGCATTCCAGGTGGAAACTGGCCAAGCAGACATCGAAGCGCCGTCAGTCCCCCCCTTGAGGCCCCGATAACGATGATTTGGTCAACATGGTTATCTTGTGGCATTAGATAATTCCTAGCTGGCGAATACGTTTCAGTGCAAGTTAAAAAACGCTGAGCTCCTCTGATCTTTCCTGATACGTCATTTAACCGTCTGGTCTGTTCCTACGGATGTTCTCCACTCTAGATAGATCCAAACAGCAGAAGGTTCGGAAAAAGCGCCATGATATTTGGGATGGGATACAAGCAACGGCCCTGCAGGAAAAGCCTTTTGGAGCGCTCCCTCTTGCCGAGGGCAACACGCAGTCACGGGTAGCGCTTTGCCAGACCAATCGTTTGCTAGGGTGCGGCGCTTTGTATCGACCTCTCCAATTGAAGCCAAGGGCGAGTCTGCAAATCCCGTCAAAGAGGTGGATTCTTCTCGCCCAAGATGCGCCCGACATTACACTAGGTGCCTTGGCCCAAGCCTTCAACTGTCCTACGATAATTCGCAGTGGCCGTCTCAATCATACGTCTGCGGTCTTCTCGCGTAATGAACCCTTCCTCGCAATACTCCTCTGCGAGCCGAAGCAATTCATCATACTGCTCAGGAGCACTCATTCGAATCTCAGGGTGTTCCAGGAGCTGATGCCAAGTCGCCAACGCGTGCGCTTTTCTGTCCTCATACATGATAAATATCTCCTGATTGTTAACAGTAGAGACGAGGCAATACAGACGGTTCAGGCTTTTCGATAAATGGCATGCCACTTTGGTCAGCATCGAGCCGAGGTCGGCGTCAAGAGGACTCTGCTGTCCCGTACCAGGTACACCTTCAATGCCCCTCATTCATTGGGTCAGGCTCTTGTCGGCAAGGTCTCGACGGCTCGGGTGACATACGCATTGAGCCGTATTGGCCGAATCCGGTGGGCTCGGCTCGCCTTCCTTGGATACCCTCATTCTCAGAAATACTGGGAATAAGCCGAGAATTTTTAAACGTCTAGCGTTGGTGTTTTTCCGGCGTACCGCTTGTTTAGCCGATACGGGCGCACATACAGCGCAGCGTCGGGTAGGGGGATTTTATCGCTACGGAAACGAAGTATGACTCCGACCTTGCCTTTCATCTCTCGCGATGAGGTTGATAGGCTTGCCCGGGCCTTGCCATGAAGACACGACCGGATAGCCATCAAACATCGAGCTAGATTGCACGTGTTACCGCTCGGCGGCATTCGAGCCATCAGACGCTTGCAAAGATCAGGATTAACCAAGAGTTACAACAACCGAAAAGGAATCTAAAACAGTACGTCGATTTTCGCGGTTGGGCATTTCAAAGAGAATTTTACCAGTTGGTTGTTCAAGTATAGGAACCGATTCCTCACCGAGATTTAAGTCGATCTGCAGAGTGGATCCATCGCCCATGCGCCATCGTGCAGAGACGGATTTATCACCTAATACCTGCGCGTCAAGCGCACGAGAAGCGTGCATTCATGGAATGATTTCACGACGACGTATCGCCAATAAGTCAGTGTAAAGCTGAAGCCAATCGCGGTGACCTTTCGCTGCATCACCCTCTCGATTTGGTGCATCGAAAGCAGGCTTAGACTTTTGGAACGTACATTCTGAGTTCGGATCAGGAATGCGCTCACGCTGAGTATGATCAGCAAATGCGGCGAAATCTTCAAATTCGCGTCGACGGCCTTCACAGACTTTCGCGGCAAGTTCATCATGGAAGTCGGTGAAAAACAGAAAGGGTTGAGCCGCACCCCATTCGTCGCCCATGAATATCAGAGGAATCATTGGTGAAAGAAGTAATAGAGCGGTTGCAGCCCGTAATGCTGGCGCAGGGGTGATATGCACCAAGCGTTCGCCTAAGGCGCGGTTTCCAACTTGGTCGTGGTTCTGCAGGAAAAGCACAAAAGCGCTCGGTGGCAAATAACCGCTTGGCTCGCCGCGCGCTTTACCGTGACATGTAAGCGATCCCTGGTAAACGAAGCCCTCTCTGAGTACACGAGCCAATTTCTGAATCGTCGCTTCGGCAAAGTCTGCGTAGTACGAATCGGTTTCCCCTGTCAGCAAGACATGCAGGGTGTTATGCCCATCGTCGTTCCACTGGGCATCGAACCCTTCGGTAAGCCGGTGCGCCTCGTTAAGCTCGTTCTCCAATATGAGCCACACTTGGCGCGGTTCTTCGCATTTTTCACGGACGCGCCCCGAGAGTTCGTCTAGAAACGTCGGGTCTTCAATGGCATGGACAGCATCTAGGCGCAAACCATCGAAGCGATATTCAGACAACCACATAAGCGCGTTATCGATTAAAAAATCACGAACTTCACGACGGCTATAGTCAATCGCATCTCCCCAGGGCGTTTTTTTATCGCTGTGGTAAAACTGCTTGGCATAGGTGTTTAAATAATTGCCATCAGGGCCAAAATGGTTGTAAACCACATCGATAATTACTGCCAACCTCAGTCCATGGGCCGTGTCGATTAATGATTTAAGCTCTTCCGGGCTCCCGTAAGAAGACTGTGGCGCATAGGGCAACACCCCGTCGTATCCCCAGTTTCGATCACCAGAAAACTGCGCGAGCGGCATCAGCTCAATGGCAGTGAAGCCTATCTCGGCCAGTCCCGGCAACATGGCGGCCACTGCTGAATACCCCCCGAGCAGACCTACGTGAAGCTCATAGATTATTGCCTCATGCCAAGGCCGGCCTTTCCAGTCCGATTGTTGCCAGCAATGAGCGTTTGAATCGACCACAACGCTGAACCCATAAACATCAGTTGCTTGGGCCCTGGACGCGGGATCCGGCACTTCGAGGTCATCGTTGATTTTATACTTGTAGAGGGTGCCAGTCGGACAATTTGCTTCAAGAACGAACCAGCCGTCCTCCTTCCGCAGCATCGCCATTGATTGGCCGTCCCCGGTCACGACATCAGCTGTTTCGGCATCAGGCCCCCACAGCGAAAACCGGGTCCGATTTGTATCAAGGACGATAGCCCCATGGCGCCGGTACAGTTCGTTGTGCATGTGCATCCGTTATCCCCTCCGCAATATGTGCTCGCGCGATCTGAATAACAAATCGGCTTCACAGGGCAATTTGAAATGACGCACGCCAGCGACATCGGCATTGGTTTGTCTGTCGTTGGACATTCGGTCACTCCTCAACCATGGATCCAAACCGTACAAAAGCCGTTCCATATTTTTAGGAGGGAAAGCCTTGAGCTAAAACTACCGTCTCTATGCTCCCTCGCAAGGCAGCGTTTCGATTTAAATCCACCGCATAACGTTTAATTTAATAGGTGATAGACAGACCAACGGCACAAAATAGACCGCTAGTCACGTCTCCTGCTATTTCTCGGAACTAAGCTCCTCCGTTGCTGCTCCCCCGATTACCACCAAGCTATCGAGAGGGGCAGGAAGTCATGAGAGCACTCACCTATCACGGCGCGCACAGCGTCAAAGTCGATACTGTCCCTGATCCAGTTATTGAGGATAGCGACGACATCATTCTTCGAGTAACAGCCACCGCCATTTGCGGATCCGACCTACACCTCTACCGAGGAAAGATCCCAACCGTCGAACACGGCGATATCTTCGGTCACGAGTTTATGGGCATTGTTGAGGAAACAGGCTCAGCTGTCACCGCTGTGCAGGCTGGTGACCGAGTGGTGATACCTTTTGTGATCGCCTGCGGTAGCTGCTTTTTCTGCCAACTGGATTTGTTCGCCGCGTGTGAAGCAACCAATACAGGGCGCGGTGCCATTCTCAATAAAAAGGCAATTCCACCTGGTGCCGCTCTTTTCGGTTTCAGCCATATGTATGGCGGCATACCTGGAGGGCAAGCAGAGTATGTGCGTGTTCCCAAAGCCAACACCGGACCTTTCAAGGTGCCCGGCACACTGTCAGATGAGAAAGTGCTTTTTCTATCGGATATTTTGCCCACGGCCTTTCAAGCCGTAACTAACACTGGAATTGGTGCCGGCTCCAGTATCGCCATCTATGGCGCAGGGCCGGTCGGGCTGTTAAGCGCTGCCTGTGCCAGCATGCTCGGTGCCGATCAAATTTTCATGGTAGATCACCACCCCTATCGTTTGGCTTACGCACAAGAGACCTACGGTGTCATTCCGATAAATTTCGATGAAGATGATGATCCTGCCGACACAATCATTCGCCAGACTAAAGGCATGCGCGGCGTTGACGGTGTGGTCGATGCTGTTGGCTTCGAAGCCAAAGGCAGCACTACCGAAACCGTACTCGCCACGCTTAAGCTTGAAGGCAGTAGCGGCAAAGCGTTACGCCAATGCATTGCAGCAGTAAGACGCGGCGGCGTGGTGAGCGTGCCCGGTGTTTATTCAGGATTTATCCATGGCTTCCTCTTCGGCGACGCGTTCGACAAGGGCCTGACCTTCAAAATGGGACAAACCCATGTTCAGCGATTTCTGCCTGAGCTTCTCGAACATATAGAGACTGGGCGCCTTGCCCCTGAGGTCATTATTAGTCACCGGATGTCGTTAGAGCAGGCAGCCGAGGGCTACAAGATCTTCGACAAGAAGGAAGAGGACTGCAGAAAGGTCATCCTGACGCCTGGAGCCGTACACACTGCGTTAGCTGAGCGCATCGAGTAGTTCGGTCGACCAGACAGGGACACTCATGCTCGAAACTTTCAGTGGATATGGCTGAGCTGCCAGAAGCGACGTTACGTGTTCGCTATGGTGGCTCAGGCCCGCCTTTCACTGACGGTTGATATTCATCCTTGTACCTAGGGAAATATACATTGGAGACTATTGGGTTCACTACAACGCGCTAGCGAGGAGAAGCCTGGCAATCGTGACCGGCCCGGATCAAATCATCGATCTTCAGCAGGTGGTCCCGTCAACTGCCGTCCATGAAGTTGTAGTGAACAACACTCATCAAAGCGGGCCCTCAAAAAATCGCGACGGAGACGGGGGGTTTCCTTCAGCACATAGATTGAACTCTAGACAACTACATGACCAAAATCCCAGCACATTCAACAAGCGCGTGGACAGGGCTCATGATGGTCGGGAGCGCTAGGCATGCTTCTTGTAATGCACTTGGATATGCGCATGACCTTTTTGAAATGCCCTCTCAAGGCGCCAGCTTTGCAAACGCTGGAAGTTTTATGTTTGGGCATTTCTAATTGCAATTATGTCGTCCGTATTAGGAACATGGGCGTGGAACAAAGCGACTCGGTATTTACCCGTGGTACTTTCGTGACAACAGATTACTCTCGAGTCCCTTTTCGCGACTTTATTCGGATTGTTTTTCGAGGAACGTTTGCCAACACTATATGGAGCCTTTGATATTACAGTGGTGTTAGCGGGCAGAATGCTGGCCATCCGAACGATCTTCATATCTCACGAGATGGGGCGAGAAAAGCTGAACGTATCTTAAGCCAGTCAGGCGCCTACAATCAGCTGCAAATCTCATTGCCGGTGCTAGGCGAATGCGTACCTACGCTCGATAGGGTAATAGTGATTAGGAAAGGCATCGCCTTTTAGAGTTCCGAGTGCTTGGAGTTGCTCAGCCAACTGTTTTTCGAGTTGACGAAATTCTGGGAGTTTAGACGTTGGAAACCTCTTCTAGATTTATTGTTACGTTACGCCAAAAAAGGCATAAGCATGAACCGATAAGTCTGTCAGCACCGCAAAGGTTCGGCAGAGCTTAATCAACGAGCTTATGGGCGCGCGTCGTGGAGTAAAGGTCAGCTAAAACGTTAAGTAATGACGAGCAGTTGAAGGGCGCGAGGGCGAGGGTTCAACGGGCCAAGGTGGACCTGGGTGAGCGCGGGCCTGTGTGGTGGGATGACAGTTTCCCGACTTTAGCCATTGTCAGGTGAAAAACACTCCCTATTCGCACTGGCATGAATCTCTCGTAGTTACCCACGCGAGATAAAGATCATGCACGCGCCCGTCTCTGGCCCCTGTCCTGGCCTTTAAAGAAAACAGCGACCTTATACCCGACAGGGTCTCGGAGGTATCCGACATAAAAATCGGCGGTATAAGCCTGTCGAATGCCGGGGGTCCCTGCGTTTGTTCCGCCACAGGCTAGTCCCGCTGCGTGAATCTCAACTACCTGAGCTCTGGAGTCAGCTCTCAGCGCCGGCATCATCCCATTGCCCGCCGAGGCGAGTTCGCGATTTAAGGGCCGCGCAATATGGATGCTCCCCGGCCCATTGGATTTGTCCACCATGTCAGGAATCGAAAAACAGCAATACCCCCTCAGAAAGCTCATTCATATAGTGAAGTGGAGACAGGGCTGCATCGTAGAATCGAGCAGAGGCTTCTACATCGCTGGCGCCAACCTGCCTCACCACATCATCACGGAAGCTAAGACAAGCCGAATATGCAGACAGGGGAATGGACCAAATGACGTCATGACGAAATCAGCGCTTCTGGAGCAAGGTATGCCTACGCCTCGCTAGCGCTACTCTTTAGTCGTCTGTGACGGTTAATCCCCAACAGGATTAGTCGGGGAGCCATACAATCACAAGCGAGTATTCAGCTCTGGCATGAGCCGAAACCAGCGCCACCCCACACCGCCACCGCCACCGCCGTTCCCCGGCAGCTTTGCCACGACCACCTGCCTAACGCTGATGCCATTTGCAGTGAAATGTTTGGCAGGCCCCGATGGTCAGTGTGGATCTTCCGATCGAGCAGCAGCAGCAGTACGACGGCCAAGTCATAAATTGAAAAATCCAGCAACTTCGCTGCCATCAAGCGCCCTACCGATTGGGCAACCTCCGTCTAAAATATCAGAGCGGCTCAAAGACTTACGATCAGATCGCCGCCAGCCTTGCGGTTCCCGAGCGAACGTCCGTCACAAAACAGACCACATTGACACCATTTACAACTCCACCAGAGTGTCTAAGCTTCGGAGTTCATGCACTGGAATTCGGAGGACGTATGGATACGTTAACCCGGAACGAGATTGAGACGGTCCTCGCTAGTCGTCTGCCAAACTGTAAAATTTTCTGTTCGATCAGCGCCGACAACACGCTTTCGATAGATGTGGCAGGACCGGAAGGGGATCAATTCACAGCCGTTAATATCGACCGAGCTACGTACCACGGCGACGCAGGCATCAATAGACTCGCCAGAGAAATCCTTGAAGAAATGGTGTTTTCGAGGCGATTTTCTCGGCGCAATGACTCAAGGCGTACAGGGTGAAGGACATCAATGCGTGCATTTGTGTTCGTCACATGATTCTGATGGGTCGCGCATTTATGGTTTAAGCCAATCTTGATAATTCGTACGGCGGCGCCTAGGCTCATATGCGGCGCATTTATTCGCTCGGGTGAGAATGAATGCACCGGATATGAGGCTCTACGCTGGACAGACTAGGCAGACAAAACCATGCTCATTCAGAATGATTCATCCCTTCTCAAGAGTTGATACCTCAGCTCTCGGAGATTGACGCCCGCCCGTCAACGTCACTCACTGGCGACCTAGGCGGTAACTTACTCGGGTCGTGTGGCCCTCTTGAACTAAAAATATCACAGGTGAATTCAAGAACGGAAGAATTGCCGGCCCTATGGGATCCCTGTTGACCTCGGCGGAAAAAATCCCTCTCCCAAGGCGCGGTGCGATACCCTAAAGCGTTACCCCGTCAAAATAATTGTTCGATCGCCTTACTGGCTCGGTCAAGTATTCGCCCCTCAAGTGTCCCTCTAGCCACCTCATCAACTCACTTTTTCTCCCGCCCAACAGGATACTATTATTTAACGTAGACACTCATTTGCATCTGTTAACGTTGTTCCAGGAGAAGCAATACATGATCGAGATCGGCAGTCGACTGAGAGAGGAGCGTACTCGTTTAGAAATGACGCAACGTAGCTTCGCCCTTGCTGGAGGAGTTCTGGCAAATGCTCAAGGTAAGTATGAGCGGGGCAAGCGAAGCCCTAACGCCATATACCTTGCGCGACTGGCAGGTCTTGGTGTCGACATACTTTACGTGGTAACCGGACAGCGGGCTGCTCCTCAGCTCAGCGTTGAGCGGATCGCCGAATTAAACTTCCAAGAGCAGTTCGCGATGCTTTCCAAGCTAGAAAGTAGGGCCCTGCTCGATCTAATGAATTGCCTCACAAAGAAGCGATAGCACTCTGTTGATTATCTCCTACACTCCAAGCCAGCCGATCAAACGGGGCGTGGCTTGATCCGTGCCCGCTAAATCTGTAACTTTCTGACGCTCTAGAATCTCAACTCTTGGAAAGAGCCATTTTCGTTGTGCACTTTTACGGACGCGGCTTTTCCAGCTATGAGTGAAGCGGTCACCTTTACCAAGCCCTCTTTCGTGGGAGCCTCTGCGCTTGGTTTAACTGATCCATTCTTGAACAGTGCCCAACCTATTTTGCTTTTCATTATTCTATACGAATTCATGAACTGGCCCGTCCTATCGGAGTTGTAAGCGTAGTTGATGCGTGCTGATACACACCCGGCCCTTGATGAGAACGCATGCTTTGACAAACAAGAGGTGACTCGACTGAGAGGGACGAATCTCTGATTGGCGGTGATCAGACAGAAGCTGTCGATCTACAGCCTAGTGGTATTCACTAGACTGTCAAGAGGTAGCGCACGGTTGTGGCCCTTAGGCATTGTCCGAAGTAGACGGCTATTTTTCGGCTACTGGCCATCAGCGCTTTCAAAAAACGGCAGCCGTTCAAAATTGATCAAATCTGCCTCGTATTTCATGCTTTTTTGCTACCCATTAAGGATGCACCCTTCCTGCGCCAGAGAGCAAATGTCGATGCGCCATACACAGGTTCGACAGGGCGAACAGCGTCACCATCTAAGCGGTGTTTTTACCAAGCCTCGAAAGCGCACTTTGGTATAACCAAACTGACGCTTGATCACCGAAATGAACTTTCAGCCTTGGAGCGAACCTGAGCCTTGGCTTTCTTGATCTTGCGTATCGCTTTGTACAATACGCTGCGTTTTCGGTGTTTGTTGTGGGTGCTGCTCCGGGCTGCAACCTGGCAGATGACGTGGCGTCCCGTGTGCTCTTCGCGCTTCTCGACACCGGTATAGCCTGCATCAGCGCAGACCAGGTTCTCCGCGCCGTGCAGCAGGTTGTCGACTTGGGTCACGTCTGCGACGTTGGCTGCAGTGACCACGACGCTGTGCACCATCCCCGAATCATCGTCGACACCAATTTGCGCTTTGACATCAAAGTAACACTGGTTGCCCTTTTTCGTTTGGTGCTTTTCTGAGTCGCGTTAACTGTCCTTATTTTCGGTCGAAGTGGGCGCTTGAATCGACGCGGCATCGGCGATGGTGCCTTGTCGCAGTGACAAGCCACTGTCGCCCAGACAGCCAGTGATCACGCCAAGAACGCCGGTGCCCAACTCGTGTTTTTCCAGCAGGCGACGGAAGTTGAGAATGGTGGTTTCGTCCGGGATTCGCTCCAGGCTCAGGCCGGAAATCTGGCGCAATATCGTCGTATCGTACAGCGCCTCTTCCATCGCCGGAACACTGTAACCAAACTAGTTCTGCATGAGATGAACCCGCAGCATCGCCATCAACGGATACGCGGGACGACCGCCTTCGCCTGTCGGATAATGGGGTTCGCTCAGGGCAATAAACCCTTCCAGGGCACGACCAGATTCATCTCGACCAGGAACAGTTCCTTGCGGGTGTGCTTACGCTTACCGGCGTACTCGGCGTCGGCGAAGGTCATTTGCTTCAACATCGAGAGGCTTGGCGATTGGTGTACGGGGATTTTGCCAAATCAGGAAGTCTTTTTCAGAATTCCCTTAGATTTTGTAGCTCCGCTTGTCTTCTGGCCAGAGCCACCTTTCAATCAGGATAAGGCAATCTGTCCCTCACTCATGTCACTTTCGCTGGGTGCGCTTCACAGGAGGGCTTGCTTGTAAGCTAGCCTCATCTTTAATCTCGCCAACCAACCTCGCAATTGCTCTACTAGAAGTCAAGGACCCGGCGTCTATGCCGCTTAGCGTCAGTTGGACTTGTTGCGTCGTAGGATCGATCAGTCGAATGGTCAACGTCCGATTGGTGTCTATGTCGCAGACACAACGAGTGGGGGAAAAAGCCATTTCCAAAATGTGTTTCAGTTCTAGAAAAGAAATCATCATACACCTCCATTTGATGACCTACCTCAGCCGCGCGGTCTTAGCTATTCCTGCGGCTAAGCACTATCAATTTAGTCAAGGCGTTTGCACTTCATGTTCATTTTTTCAATGAGCCTTTAAAGCTGATCAGGCAGTCTGAGCCCTCACCGGAAAAGCTCGCGGACTCCGTCTTGGTATTCATGTTCGGGCTAAACGCCTAATCTTATCAAGCAACGTTGACCAGACACGAAGCGTGGAAGCTGGATTGAGATTTCGTATGGCACCAGCGCAGGACGGCGCAGCCAGAAGTGTCGATGAGCCCTACGCGGTGATTCTTGAGGTTCGCTGTAGCGATTTACCTAGGCGTAGAGACTATGCGTCAACACACCAAGACGGAGCGATACATCAGCGAGAGGCAGCTCCTTCTCGGTCACTTGATTGACCGCTTGGATTGTGAATTCTTCGGGTAACGCGGATTGCTCATGGCACCTCCTAAAATTGCCCCAGCTCAAGGCGAAAAAAGAGATAGCTACGAAACCCGTGGGCGATACAGACATCACGCTAGGTGCCCTCGCCTAAGCCTTCTACTGATCGCCGATAACTCCCAGTGGCCTTCTCAATCATCCGTCTGCGATCTTCACGAGAAATGAACCTTTCTTCGCAATACTCCTCTGCAAGGCGTAGTAACTCGTCATATCGCCCAGGCGCACTCATTTGAGTCTGCGGGTGCTCCAGCAACTGGTGCCAGGCCGCCAACGCATGTGCCTTTCTGTCTTCATACATGAGAAATTCCTCCTAGTTGTTAGCAAGAGACGCACGGTTGCGACTACGAGTTCAGGCTTGGCTATGAATGGAATGCTCCACTCAACCAGCTCGCTCTGAAGCGTCATTCGACCATCGCTCAGCGGCCGGGGGCCTCTGTTAAGAAGTCGAGGCGGATACTGCGCGTCGGCCCGTAATTGAGCGGACGGAAGGGGCCATATCCATGAGTGGCGGGTTGGTTCAGGTTATCGATGGGATGGCGCAAGCTTTAGTTCAGTTGCTAGTTTCTAATTTCCTGGCTATCCCCGGTACACGATTGGTACGCGACCCAGGAAAAATCCAGTGCTAACAAGGAGGAAGTCGTGTCGTGTCGGTGGACACGAAGTTCGTTGAGAATTCAGTCCAAGCGTCGATCCTGATAAAGCAGCAACTTAATGCCGGCTATGGCCCATGCGCTCGAACAGTTCAGGTTCTGGCACCAGGCCACGGAATGATCGCGACGGACCAAAGCGCAAATGTGATGCCACATCACCACAAGCATGTGACATCAATAAGAGCTTATCCATGTGAAACCACTAGCCAGAGCCAACGTTAGGGGTGCCTGCGGCTTTACCACTATCACCCCGAATCTTAATTTCATGACGTGGACCGCGTCCCATAGCGAGGACATATTTTCCCCGTCATAAAAAACGTTGAACGTAATTCGAAGCAATCGCTCTCAAGGTTATGGGCGCTACTGCCCATCAAGACATGAAGAGGGTATTAACATGGCAAACATACTACAAACTTGCACGCTCACCCTACTTGTCAGCTTGGCGACTCAAGGTGCATTCGCAGCAAAAGATGACAGTTTTGTAGACGACGCCTCTGCCAAAGGGGTCGCCGAAGTCGAGGCTGGCAAGCTCGCCGAGGAAAAAGGCAGTGCCGCCGATGTGAAGAGCTTTGCGGACATGATGGTCAAGGATCATACGGCAGCGAACGCGAAGCTTAAATCCATAGCGGACGCCAAAAATCTTAAGGTTTCGGACAGTGCGGAGCTTGTGGATAAGGCTAAGACGATGATTTTGGAATTGCGCAGTGCCAAGTCCTTCGATCAAGCCTATGCCAACAATCAGGTGAAAGCGCATGAAGCCACAATTGCACTCTTTGAGAAAGAAGCCTCTGAGGGCAGGGATGCTGAAATTAAAGCGTTTGCTAAAGAAACACTTCCTACACTGAAGGCCCATTTGGAGCATGCTAAGACGCTGTCCAGAACTCACGGCGGAGACGCGAACTGATAATTCGGAAGCCTCTCAGGGCCTCACTCTGTTTAACATGAGGCCGCATTTTCAATGCAATGAAAAACGCGCAGATGTGAAATAGCTCTATTTGGAGTATTGGTACATCTCCTTGCCGAATCTTAAGCCGCCGTGGGGGGCACCAGCCTTGCAGGATGTGTAGAAAAAGGGAGTCCGGGCTAAGTGTCGAGGCGCTCTGCCCGGCCGCTCCTCTTTACGCGCGTGAAACCACATCTGCATGGGTTTGAAAGGTTCCAGGAAGCCGAGGGTCCGAGGGAAATGCTGTTGAATCGAAGAAGTGAAGGGTTGAGCGGGAAAACGCAAAATGAGGGCAGATCGACGACGAAAGCCAGTAATGAGTGAAATGGACGCATGATTATAATCAAGACATGAAAAAGTTAACGCTTTAGCAAGAGCCCCAACTTCTGACCAACTTTTCATGAAGCGGGTTTTGGACTATCTGCTCGTATTGTCTACGGTTTATGGATGCGAAGATTCCGTCCATTTTATTGGGTTGACACCGGATCTGCTCAACTTAAGTCTTTTGTCGAGGAGAAAGCCTACCCACTGATGATGAATGAGGTGCGGCGGGTGTCTGGTGGACTCGGGAAAAAGTTAGCCGTCGCAGTCTACAAAACCCTTTCGAGATAAATGGCTGCTGACAGTAGTAGCGCATCGATCAGGTCTGAAGGGGGCTAGCTTTTCCGGCTGCCCTGTGACGCTAAAAGACCCTCCCCTTAGGATATAAAACCGTCTCCCAGGTGCTCGTTGAGCGGATCCAAACGATAAAGGGTGCTGTGGTCCTGTCTGCCCCAGTGTTGTCCGAGTACCTGATAGGAGTTCGTCGCGATAGCTAAGAAAAACATCTCGCCATCAGCGATACCGTGAAATGCATAGAAATCTCGCCATCTGATCAATTTGGCTGCCATCGAGTGTACATTACTGCTAAGCAGTCAAGAATTAAAGCCGCTCGACCTGACTCCACGAGGGCCAAGCTGCAATATGATCGGAAGATTCTTGGCATTTCGATGGTGGTTGGGGCTAAAGAAATATTTGCACGACAGCAGATATACCGGAGAGCCTGAACAGTTGGAATTCAGGCTAGATCCCTCTCAAGTATCAATACTACCCCCGTCAGCTTTACTTTCATAACGAAAGAAGATGCCCTGAAGCTAATACGCAAATACGCCCAGCGCCAGGCTTTAGTTGTGCCGCTCCACGGGTGCTGCACGATGGTCTATGTTCATGTATTCAGAACACTTCATGGCGCTCTTTTCGTTGGCGGGCTTTTTTAAAGTACTTAGCCCACCGATACTTGCTTAAAAAGCGGGCACAGCTTTTTTTCGCATCAGTGACACGCCCCCCAACGGTCTCGAAATGTCCCCGCTAGGAACTCCTTCGACAGCGCTATCGGCGTCGCTTATCGAGTGCCGAAAACGGTGTGCTTGGCCCAGACATACGCACGGCGGGTTTTCTTCTCACGCGGCGCGAGCATCTGCACCGGGGTTTCATCGGCGTGGATTACACCCTCGGCCAGTACCGCTTCGCGCAGCGCATCGAGCAAAGGCTGAAGCTGTACGCCGGTTGTCCAACCCACTGCGCCAGCGTAGAGCGAGCGATCACCAGCCCGGCGCGGCCAAAGATTTTCTCCTGCCGGTACAGCGGCAAGTGGTCAGCGAACTTCGCCACCATCGCATGCGCCAGCAGGCCTGCGGTCGGGAGACGCTTGTCGATTATCTGCGCCGGAACCGGTGCCTGGATCAGTGTTAGGCACCGGCGGCAGGCCCACTTTCCACGCACATGTTGCTCGATTGTGAACACGCCAGGTGTGTTATCGAGGTTCTCGCCGATGTCCTCGCCGACTCGCTGAAGTTGGCAGCCGCAGGCGCACCGGGTGCTCCCAGGCTCGTGGCGGACCACCGTGCGTGGAAACTGCAGCGGCAGCGCGCACGCTTGGGCTTCTGACGTGGCTCGGTTGGTGCAAGGGGCGGATTGACCACCCTCAACTCGGCTTCGATGGCCGCGATATCAGTGTCGGGCAGGTCATCGAGCAAGCTGCCTTGGTCGGGACTCAGCTGCTCGCTGCGCTTAGCAAACTTGTGCCGTTTGAGGATGGCGATCTCATGAGCGAGTTGCTCATTGACCGTTTGGAGGCGATAGATTTTCTGACCCATGGAGCCGACCTGGGACAGCAACTGCATGGCCTGTTCAGCCCAGACCCGGGTTGGGCTCGGCCACGCGTACGGTGTATTGAAGTCGCTTGTTATGTAGAAACATGAACAAATCTCCTCAGGCTATGGAAGGGGCGGCGCCCGGAACTGAACACGCGCCCACCTTTATGTGAAGCAACCCGCCGGCGAAAAATTTCAAAAGAACTCTTTGCAACACGACCAGCGGTCGAACCCTGCATGCCAAGCGAAGCGGCGGCGCAGAGCGGTTGGTGATATCTAACCCGCCCAAAAAAACTTATACGAAGCGGCGCACAAACACTGAACTTGTATAAGGTTACCCGCACTTTCTACCGTTCGTCGCGCTAGTCGAAAATTCGTCAAACACTTTTTCGCAAGCGCATATCGGAGTAGATGTCCGCTGCGTAAACGGACAACTAACGAAGCGCTAACTTAGTGACTGGAGAATTATCATGAGTACAGGTAATAAAAACCCGGGTAACTTTGCCAACGATCGTGAAAAGGCTTCAGAAGCCGGGAAAAAAGGCGGACAGGCGTCCGGTGGCAACTTTGCCAATGACCGCGAAAAAGCATCCGAAGCCGGAAAAAAAGGTGGCCAAAACAGCCATGGCGGCGGGCGTAAATAAACGCCGCGATGAGGCAGGGGATCAATGCTCCCCTGCTGCTTTGACGCAAGGCCATCAAGGCGACTTTCCAGACGTGCGTCGCTACATCACACTGATTCAGGAGATACCATGTCAAGTATTCCGCAGCCCGGTCAATGCGCTTGCGCCACCTGTAAATGCAAGGCGTCCGACTACCATCAACGGGACGGAAAAAACTATTGCAGCCAGGCGTGTGCTGACCGGCACCCGCAAGGGCAACCTTGCCCGGCCGCTGACTGCAACTGCGAATCCGGCGTCAGCGTGGGCGAACGCGCCGTCAGCGACAGCCAGCTCGACGAAGCTATCGAAGAGACCTTTCCTGCCAGTGATCCGATCTCGCCATAAGCGTCGCTCAACGCGACGCTGCGACCGGTGCCAACAGCGCAGCGCCGCACCACGTCTCGAAGCCCTGCTGGCTGAGCAGGAGCAGGCCCGCGCCCGCATGCGCGTGCGTTCGGCGTAAGAGCCGGCGGTGAGCATCGCAGAGAACAACGCGGCCAGCCGCAAAATGGATGCTGACAGCGCGCAACCCGTTCGATTTTTCGCCGTCCCTATTCCCAACGAGCCACGGTTAAAGCGCTTGCGCGGCGGCTGCACGTTGCGCTGCGCGTTTTCGGCAGGCATCGCCGAATACCTCGAAAATGGTCCGGTAGTCAGCATTGGCAGTGACATGCCATTCAGGATGCCATTGGATTCCTACGGCAAAAGCCAAGCTGCCCTCGACCGCGGGGTCAGGCATTTGCGCGAGTACCGGCAGGATCAGCGGCAGCCCCTTGGCCGCGGTGACGATGGCCTGGGAATATTTTGAGTCATTAATTTGAACCGCGTGCTGACCGATCTACCATGAACAAGCCGTCACGCCGATGATGGGCAGGTGTGGCATAAAACCCCCATGCCTATTCCTGTTAGCCGAACACACGAAACGCCCCTGGGTGCAGCACCGCCTGGCCGTTGTTGTCACTTGACATCCACGGCGTCTCGCCCTCGCCTATTGGTGACCCACACATCGACCAGCACCAGGATGACGGGCAGTCCTATCCAAAAGATAGAGCACCTCCGGATTGTGAATACTTAGGTAAGCGATACAGCAGCAGGGTTCATTATTGTTTAATGGCACTGCCCCGCCCTAAGCGAAGCGACAAAATGGCTATTAGTTCAGTAGCATTCCGCCTTAGAAATTATACAAGCCAGCATTTCCTCACGACTTTGTATAAGTTTTTATCGAATTAAGACCGTTCATCGGCGTTTCAGAATTTTCTCAAAACGAATGCCGGGGGCGCTTATCGGAATAGATGTTCGCTGCGCTAAACGTGGAACCGGCGAAATGAAAACTCACTGTGGAGAACGGCCATGACAACAGGTAACAAGAACCCTGGAAACTTCGCCAATGATCGTGAGAAGGCCTCTGAGGCCGGGGAAAAAAGGCGGTCAATCATCGGGCGGAAACATTGCCAACGACCGCGAAAAAGCCTCGGAAGCGGGTCGCAAAGGTGGCCAGAACAGCCATGGTGGCGGTCGCAAATCATGATATAGCCAACGGGGACGGCCCTGCCGCCCCCTCAGTCAAGCCAGAGGAAGATGCCATGCGTGCTGCCATTGAACCCCAACGCCAAGAACTCAACCGCACATCCATCAGCAACACGCGATCGGCCGGTGCTTCCTTCTCATCGCCTAAACCCCCTAACTGTTATGAGCGCATGGAAACCAGCGAGTATGCAGAGGCAACTGTCCGGGTCACGCGTACGCCAGCGGTGTGCGAGCGCATTACCTGAACAAATTTTATTGCAGGTATGTGTTATTTCGATAAGGCATTAACTTACAGCGATAAACCCTGAACAACTGTTCACACTGCCAGAGGCGCTTTATGCCTTTACATATCATCAACTTCACCGGCCCGGTCAATGCGTCGACCTGCAGCCAACTTATCGAAAAGACCTCGTTGGCCGTCCAACAGAACGCTACCGGGTTGATCGTTAACATCGCGACCATGGGCGGTGAATGCAGTTATGGCTTCACCATGTACAACTTTTTAATGGCCCTGCCGATTCCAGTGCATACCCACAACCTGGGCACTGTGGAATCCATGGGTAACATCATCTTCCTGGCGGGTGAACGCAGAACGGCGTGCGAGCACAGCAAGTTTCTGTTTCATCCCTTTCACTGGCATGTGCAGGGGGCCGTCGACCACTCGCGCATGTCCGAATACGCCATGAGCCTCGACTATGACTTGCAACTCTACGCGCGCATTGTCGAGGAGCGCACCGCGCAGGGGCGTGAAAAACTCGACACCGAAAAATACTTGATCGCCGCGCCACGCATTCTTGACCCGCATCAGGCGGTGGCCACCGGCCTTATTCATGCCGTTGAGTTCCCCGGAATCCAGGCCGAGCATATCTGCGCGTTCATTCATTCCTAGCCGGCCACCCATTCACTGTGGAGACAGACATGGACGAACAAACGATTCGACAAACCGCTTACCGTATCTGGGAACAACAAGGTAAACCCGACGGCCAGGATTTTGCGCATTGGATACAGGCCAGGGATGAGTTGCAGCCGTCCGACACGGATGGCCTGCCTGGCTCGATTGAGAGCAGCGTCAGCCCACCTGGGTTGGATCTGGCACCAATGGAGGCTGCGTCTTCAGCAACGCAAAAGAAGGTGCGCAGTAAAAGATCAAAGGCATGAAGACGCCCGCCGACGCGGTCGTACTCTTCGATGGCACCTGCAAACTCTGCAACGGCTGGGCACGGTTTATCATCAATCACGACGTGTCACGCCGTATCAAACTCGCCACGGTGCAGTCCGATCAGGGCCAAGCACTACTGGCATGGGCAGGCTTACCGCAACACGAATTCAACACGATTGTCTTGATTGCGGACGGTCAGTTTTATGTGCGCTCCGAAGCCATGTTCCAGATAGCAGATCGCCTGCCTTGGTACTGGCGCTGGCTGACACTGGCGCGGCTGGTTCCCGGCTCCTTCCGGGATTGGCTCTACGACAGAATCGCACTGAATCGTTACCGGCTGTTTGGCCGCTACGAGGCGTGTCAGGTACCGCCCGCCGATCATGCACAGCGTTTTTTGCATGGCTAACGGACTGGATAACGACGTTGCATCAAGCAGGAGATAAGGTGATGGACACAACAGCAAGGGCTTGGGAGTTGGCGATGGTCCTCATTGCCAGCGGAAAAATCCCGTTCGATCCCGCCAACATGGCAGGGTCGATACACATCTTGGCGCGCTATGTACAAGAACTGAAAGAGGCCCTGCAGGGCGCGGACGCCACCCCCGAAACGACCGCGTGAGCCGCAGCCTATCTTCACGTGGTCCCTCGAACCTTCCGGAGCTCAGCCTGCGCCGCTGCTCTAAACGTGGTCACACCGGCTTGACGTCCGCTTGTAATTACCTCGCTGTTTCATGACCCTGCCCTCATGACAAAGCCCGTACTAGGTACGGGCAAATCGGCGTGCGGCTGATGCGCCTGTAGCCCGGTGTGCGGCCGCTCGAAGGCAGCCGCCACCTGTCAGGGATTGAGATCCGGATCAGTATCCAGATGCGGCCGTTTGATGGGATCGATAGCGGGTTTCGCGCCGGGCTGACGATCGATCTCCGGCGGTGGCGCCAGTTGCAGCACTTCACTGGTGTAGCGCCACTCCTCCATGACCCGGTCGGGATGCTCATTCAAGTGCGTGCCGTAGCTGGGAACGATCTGACGCAATTTGTCCTGCCACGCCGCCGTCGCCAATTTGTCCTTGAACACCTTTTGCATCAGGTCGAGCATGATCGGTGCCGCCGTGGAAGCACCCGGCGAGGCGCCCAGCAACCCGGCAATGCTGCCGTCCTTCGAGGCCACCACTTCGGTGCCCAATTTGAGCACACCGCCCTTATCCTCGTCCTTCTTGATAATCTGCACGCGTTGCCCGGCCTGCCACAAGCGCCACTCATCCTTGTTGGCATTGGGGAAATAGGTTCTCAGTGCCTCGAAACGATCATCGTGGGACTGCATCAGTTGGCCAGCCAGATACTCCACCAGATCAAACTCGCGCACGCCCACGCGCACCATCGGCCAGACGTTGTGCAGCGTCATGCTGGCGGCCAGATCGAAATATGAGCCCTCCTTGAGGAACTTGGTGGAAAACGTGGCGAACGGGCCGAACAGAATCATCCGTTTGCCGTCCAGCACACGGGTGTCCAGGTGCGGCACCGACATCGGCGGCGCGCCCGTCGCGGCAATGCCGTAGGCCTTGGCCATATGCCGTTCGGCCACTGCCGGATTTTCCGTCACCAGGAAAGAGCCGCCGACCGGGAACCCAGCGTAGTCTTTTGCCTCCTCGATGCCGGACTTCTGCAGCAACGGCAACGCCGCGCCACCGGCACCGATAAACAAGAACTTCGCATCGGTGGCCGCGGTAGTGCCGTCCTTGAGGTTCTTGTACTCAACGTGCCAGGAACCATCCTCGTTGCGCGTGATATCGCGCACTTCGGTGGACAGCTTGAGGCTGAAATTTTCGCGGGTTTGCAAGTGGCTGACAAACTGGCGGGTGATCTCGCCGAAGTTGACGTCGGTGCCAATCGGCGTCCAGGTCGCGGCGAGCTTTTGCGCCGGATCGCGGCCCTCCATCATCAGCGGCACCCACCGCTTGATCTGCTCCGGATCTTCCGAATATTGCATCGGGCGGAACAGTGGGCTGGCTTGCAGGGCCTCATAGCGTTTTTTCAGGAAGCGGATGTTATCGTCACCCCACACAAAGCTCATGTGCGGCGTGGAATTGATGAAAGAGCGCGGGTTGGTTAGCACGCCGTTTTTCACCTGCCAGGCCAGAAACTGCCGGGTGATCTGGAACGCTTCGTTGATTTCAACCGCCTTGGTGATATCGATTTTGCCGTCTTTTTCCGGCGTGTAGTTCAGCTCGGCAAGCGCCGAGTGCCCGGTGCCGGCATTGTTCCAGCCGTTGGAGCTTTCTTCGGCGACCTGGTCCAGTCGCTCGACCATTTCCATCGACCAACCCGGCTCCAATTCACTGAGCCAGACCGCGAGTGTTGAACTCATGATCCCACCGCCCACCAACATCACATCGACGCGCTTGGTGTCTGCGGCGTACGCCTGGGAAATGCCGAGCGACAGGGTCAGAGCGGCCAGTGCAGTTTTGAATCGAGGGTTGTTCATGTTGCCTCCAGAACACTACGGTCGGTTTATTTCGAAAGCGCCGTCGACTCCTCTGCATTGATGCACAGGTCAATCGCCACGGTGTCGACGCGATCCCGTTGCAGCACCGTAAGACTCTGCAGCGTCTGTGCACGGACCGCGTCGGCGGCGTTCTTGAGCCGCTGCCACTCCTCCAGGTTGATGACTTCGCGCAGCACCAGCTCATCGGCGCGGCTGATAAGAGTCTGGTAGAAGTCGTCCGGACAGTCTAGGCGGTAAGCATCGTCTTCGAGCAGCAGGTGCCACGCCCGGATTTCCATCGCTTTTTGGCTTGTTTCCATTGTCATACTCCTGCTCAGTCAGAACGCCTGTTCAGCGCTCAGTAACGCAGTACAGCCGCCGCGCGGGTTTCGGCGGGCATCGAACGCTCGGCCGGCACGACCACCACCTCGCCACCCTGGCGGATAACCGACAGGATCAGCTCGTCCAGCGCCACATCGTCAGCGCCTGCCGCATCACTATGCGGCGCCGTATCGACGGTGTTATCCGCCGCGACCAGCAACAGTGCCACCCGCCCTTCTTGCGCCGCCCGTTCGATCTCAGACACTTGCGAAGCATGCAGCCGCTGCCCCCCGCCCCGCCAAAGCGATCAAACGCCGCATTCAGCGCATCCTCACGGCGTTTGCCGATCACAGCGGTGCAGGCTTGCGCAAGCTCGGT
Organism: Pseudomonas sp. W2I6; assembly: GCF_030815935.1. Classification (NCBI taxonomy): domain Bacteria; kingdom Pseudomonadati; phylum Pseudomonadota; class Gammaproteobacteria; order Pseudomonadales; family Pseudomonadaceae; genus Pseudomonas; species Pseudomonas sp. W2I6. The sequence continues at coordinate 2,814,765 of NZ_JAUSXJ010000001.1, forward strand.
CGCCGACAGCGTGGAAGGGTCCGTACGCACACCGTCCGCCACCAGAAACGGGTTATGGCTGACCGCCCTGAAGACTGCTTGATTCTCTTGGAGTGCTACCAGCACCAAAGGCAGTTCGCAGGCGCGCGAGCAGTGCTGGGTGATTGCCTTGTCGACGGCCCGGAAAAATCGCTCACGGTCCAAATTTACTTCGTCCTGCTTACCGCCGCCGCCGGACTCATGCTTCATCGGGTCACCGCGCTTGCCCGCACCACTGAAGCCGTCAGGGTGCCCTTGCTGGTCGCGGGGGCTCAGTTCATCACCCAGCGCATCGGCCTGGGAGCTCGGCACCGCCTGCGGTAACTCCACTTCCAGTAACCCTTGTGCCGACCCTTCGTACATCCGCACGCTGTCACGGGTAAGGCAAAGCGCCTGGTAGCGTTCGGTCGCCGGCGCCTGACGCAACAAGGGCCGCAGGTAAGGATGGCGATTGACGACGGCGATCTCTTGCATCGGCTGATGCAAGCCCACCACCAGAAAATGTTCATCGCCACCAAAGATCGCTATCCCAGGCGGGCAGGTGTACCAGAACGCTGTATCAGCCACCAGATCATGAAACGGCGCGAGCAGCGTCTGGGCCCGGGGCGACTCGGCCAGCCGGCCCTCCAGTGTCTTGATCAGGTTTTTCAAGCGAATGGGTTTTTGCGTACGTTCCGGGAACGCTTGCTGGGCCGGCATGTAGATACTCAGGTGGGTGCGATCCGCCAAGGCCAGGAGCGTGCCCAGTGTCTGGCGCGTGAAGGTTTGGACGTGAACCATGGGCATTCTCCTCAGCGGTTCGCCAACTGCCCCTGCTTGGCCGGAAAATCGTCTTCGAGCAAGGCGTCGATCTGTGTGCCCGATTCTTCCTGGACCGGCGGCGCCGTGAGATGCGCAGTGGACTCCACTTTGGGAGACAAACGCCCCAACAAATGCTCGAGGGCGTGGTGGATTTTCCGCGCCGCACCGGCCACCGCCAGTTCCAGGCTTTCGGCTTGATGCGTCACCGACAGCGAAGTGTGACCTTTGGGGCGTACCTCGATCTGGCAGCGTTTGTCCTGTGGTCCGGCTTTCTGCGCGTTGACATCGCCCACGTGGCGCGTCAGCAATGAACTGTAGTGCTCCAACTCGTCCACCACCGTGCTGCCGACCCATTCCTGAAGTTCAGCACCGCCTTCAATGTGATTACTGTCTACCTGTACCAACATGGTCTGTCGCTCCTCTGTACTGGAAAGTAAGGCTCGCCCGGTTCCCAAGGGCTACTTAGGTTCGAGCCGGGCCAGTTCGCCGCAGTTCGTTCGGCAAACGGCGCAGGTAGATCAACGGTGCAATGGGTGCGAACACCCGCCATCACCACAGCCCTCAGCGCTCGTAAATCATGCCCTGCATCTGCCACAGCATGCGAAAACGTCCAGGACGCTTGCGCAGTTCATCGGGGGGTCCGTCTTGCACCACATCGCCCTGCTCCAGCACCAGCACCCGGTCGAAGCTGGCAATGGTCGAGAGCCGGTGGGCCACCGCCAGCACGGTTCTGCCGCGCATCAGGTTCATCAACGCGCGTTGGATGATGGCCTCGGAATCCGAATCGAGTGCCGACGTCGCCTCGTCCAGGATCAGAATGGGTGCGTTTTTCAGAAAGGCTCGTGCCAGCCCCAGGCGTTGTCGCTGACCGCCGGACAGCGTCACCCCGCGCTCACCCACCAGGGTCTGATAACCGGTGGGCAGCGCCTGTATGAACTCATCGCAGAAGGCTTGGCGGGCCGCCTCCATGATTTGTTGCTCAGTGGCGTGCGGTTGGCCGTAACCGATGTTTTCCAAAATGCTGCGATTGAACAAAGCCGGCTCTTGGGGCACCACGGCGATTTGCCGCCGCAGGCTGTCCTGGCTGACCGAGCGGATGTCACGCTCATCAATCAGGATTGCGCCGCCCTGCACATCATCCAAGCGCTGCAGCAGGCTGAGCAGCGTGGATTTCCCCGAGCCCGAGGTGCCAGCAATCCCGACACTCTGGCCGGCCGGGATCTGCAGATCAAAGTATTTGAATACCTGTCGTCCACCGGGATGGGCATAGCTGACATTGCGCATTTCGATGCTGCCCCGAGTCGGCGCCAGCTCCTCAGGCGTATCGCTCAGTTCATGGGGCTGGGCGATGATGCTCAGTGTTTCGGCAATGACGCCCATCTGCTGGCTGGCTTCCACCAGCGCGAGAGCCAGATCACGCGAGCCATGCAAAATCCGAAACGTCAACGCGCTGACCATCACCACATCGCCTGCCGTCACCTGACCCTCACGCCACAGCAGGATGGCCCAGCCCAGCATCGAGCCGGCCATGATCGACAGGCACAGGTCGTGCAGCACCCGCGCCTTCTCCAGGTAGATCCAACTGCGCCGATGGGCACCGGCCTCGATGCCTATCTCACGCTCCAGCCTCGTGCGCTCGCGCTCGCGTCCGGCAAACGCCTTGATCGTCCACACGTTCGAGACCAGGTCGACGATCTCGCCGCCGACTCGCGCAGATTGCGAGGCAAAGGCGATGTGCCGGTTTCTGCCACGCACGCCGACCACCGTGATCAACGCAGCCACCACCAATACACACACGATCAATGCCAGCGCCATGGAGCTGCGTACGGCAAACAGCACCACCACGGCGCCCAGAAAATCCACACACGGCGGAACGATGCGCCAGGCCAGGCCGCCGTACACGGTGTTGGCCGCCGCCGCTGCCGCGGACACGCGATTGGCCAGCGCACCGGCGAAGTGCCGGTTGAAATAGCGCATCGGGTGCCCGGTCAGGTGGTGGAACAGGTCAACGCGCAGGTCGGCGCAACTGCCGACCACGGTGTAGCAGCCGACCCAACCGCCCAGTCGCCACAATACGTTCTCCAGTACGATCAACCCTATGAACAGGCTGAACGCATGCCACACCTGGTCCGCCTGCGAGTCGCCCGCCATGGCATCCACCAGCAGCTTCATGCCGTACTGCACCGCCACGGCACAACAGGCCGCGCCGATCACCAGCGAAAACATGGCGCCAAAATGCACCGGACGTACCCTGACGTAACGCCAGAAAAAACGGCTGGGTGTCGCCGGTAAAGGCTCCTCGCGCAGGTGCTGGAAAATCATGGGGATTGCCTCTGCGTTTGCCGCCCCTCAGGTTCGGCAAAACGTGCCCGCAAACGCTCAGGCACCGCTTTGAGCTGCTGATGCAACGGGTGAAAGGCTGCGCGCTCGCCCTCTCCGTCCGGATAGCCGAAGACGCCGGTGGGGCAATAACGTCCGTCATCCCAGCCGGGGTAATCCAGAAAGGGATACCAACAGAGGCCTTGCACGGGTACCCCACGTTCGAGCGCCAGCAATGCCTGTTCCAGCACATAGTTCAGCCAAGGCACACGTTCCTGGTCTTCGGCACCGGTTTCGGAGATCAGCAGCGGCCGCTGATAGCGTTGGTGCAATTCTTTGAGCATACCGGCCAGCGGGCGATAATCAGGCTCGCCCCGCGCTATGCGCCCGCCGTGGAAATACCACTGGTTGTGCGGGTAGAAATTGGCGCCGATGATATCCAGGTAGTGCGCCTGCCCTCCCAGGCCTGGCCACTGACGCCCGGTGAGCAAATCCAGGGCTTCGAACTGGGCCAGGCGGTAGCGTTCGGCGTCTTCAATGTCCTCGCTGCGCTGCGAGGCCGGCACCACATGAATCAAAGGGTCGCACTGCACGAAACGCGCGGCGGGCGCATGCTCACGAATTGCCTCGATGGCGGCGATGCTTGCGCGCACCAACTGATGTTTGAGCTCTTGCCCACGTCCACGGGCGCTCGGGTTGAAATAACCGGCGTCGCCGCCGGCCCAGCTCCAGAACGATATTTCGTTGACCGGCGAGTAGAACGGAACACTGATCCCTTCTTCCGTCATCAACCTGGCCACCGCGCCAGCGAACCGCGCGAAGCGCTCGACAAACGCCGGTTGCCAGATGTCCAGGCCATCCGGATAGCCGTAGTGACACAGGTCCCATATCACTTGCACCTGCTGATCGCGCGCGGCCCTGAGCATTCCAAGAACGCTGCTCCAGTCATAACGTCCCGGGCTGCGTTCGATCAGGTGCCAGCGCAGGCCGTCGCGGGCGCAGCCTACATTCAGGCCTGCCAGTTGCCGGTAATCCCTCTGCGCCCAGCGCGCGTGCCCGGTGTCAGCCAGCAAATCCAAGCGCCGGCCGTCGTTGCGGCGATGGCTGGAACATTCGTAGCCCGCCATCACGAAGCTGTTGAAGAGCGTGGCATGGCCACGCTCAAAAGGGTTGAGTGGGCTATCCTGCGGCTGGACGGTCATGAGGCATCGAGCCCCGCTTCCACCGCGAACTCGCTGCTCGCCGCTTCAATATCGCGGTAGAGCGCCAATGCCTGGCCGACCACCTGGTCCATGTTGTAATACTTATAGGTACCCAACCGCCCGAGGAAAGTCACATCGGGCGTCTGCTGTGCGAGTGCTTTGTAGCGCTTGTACAACTCGCCGTTTTCAGGTCGAGGTACCGGGTAATACGGGTCGCCCTCGTCACACGGGAACTCACGGCTGATGCTGGTAAAAGCATGCGTTTGACCGGTGAGGTGTTTGTATTCGGTGATGCGGGTATAAGGCACGTCCGGGTCGGGATAATTGACCACCGCCACCGGCTGATAGCGTTCCTGCTCGAGCGTCTCGTGTTCGAAGCACAACGAGCGATACGGCAGGCGGCCAAGTTGGAAATCGAAATACTCATCGATCGGGCCGCAGTAGATGACGTGCTTGAATTGCACCGTGTTGCGCACGTCCTTGAAGTCGGTGTTCAGCAGCAGATCGATGCGAGGGTGATCGAGCATTTTTTCGAACATCCGCGTATAGCCATCACGGGGCATCACCTGGAAGGTGTCGGTGAAATAACGGTCATCGCTGTTGGTGCGGGTCGGGATGCGCGAGGTCACCGACTTGTCCAGCTCCGAGGGGTCCAGGCCCCACTGCTTGCGGGTGTAGCCGCGAAAGAACTTCTCATACAACGTGCGGCCGATCTGATTCACGACCACGTCTTCAGAAGTGCGCAGCGTAGCAACCGGTTCGGCGCGCTCGGCCAGGAACACTTCGGCTTCCTCGGTCGACATCGACAGACCGTACAGTGTGTTGAGGGTCGTGAGATTGATGGGAATCGGCACCAACTGCTCGTCCACCTTCGCCAGCACCCGATGCTCATACGGTCGCCACTGAGTGAAACGCGACAAGTAGTCGACGATGCGCTGGGCATTGGTATGGAAAATGTGGGGCCCGTAGCGGTGCACCAGTACCCCGGCTGCATCGTAGTGATCGTATGCATTGCCGGCGATATGTTCGCGTCGATCGATCAACAGCACGTTTCGGCCCAAGCCTTCGGCAAGCCGCTCTGCCATGACGCTGCCGGCAAACCCGGCACCGACGATCAAGTAGTCGTAGACTCTGCGCTCGGGTTGGCAGGTCGGGCCGGATCTGGCGGTCTCAAGGCTTATCTCAGGCATTCGATCTGCTCCTTCATGAAACGGCAGGTGGCGTCCCAGGACTTGCCTTCGAGGGCCGCATCGGCCCGGGCCAGGAAGTCGGGCGAGCCTTTGAGGTTCAGCGCGTTTTCGACAGCGGCTACGAAGGCCTGGGCCGTGTCAGCGATAAATACGGCACCGCTCTGGCCGTAGCCACTGATGACATCGTGAATCGGGGTGGACACCACGGGACAACCGCCCGCCAGGTACTCCGGTGTTTTGGTGGGGCTGATAAACCGTGTCGACGCATTGAGCGCGAAAGGCATCAGGGCCACGTCCCAGCCGCTGAGGTAGGCCGGCAAGTCGGCGTATTGCCGGGCACCGAGATAATGGATGTTGGGTCGGCGCGGCAGCGTTTGCGGGTCAATCTTGACCACCGGCCCGATCAGCACGATCTGCCAGTCGCCGCGCAACGCCGCCATCTGATCAACCAGTTCGATATCGAAGCGCTCATCAATCACGCCGAAAAAGCCCAGGCGTGGGCGCGCTATTGCCGCCTGCTCTGCAGGGTCTGCCAGGGCTCCACGTGCCTGGGCAAAATGCGCGATGTCGACACTGCTCGGCACCGGGTGCGCATTGCTGTGCCGTTGTTGTTTGACCTCCCAAAGACTCACGCCACCGGTGAAGACCACATCGGCCTTGGCCATGAGCAACCGCTCTCTCTCGACCAGTTGTGCCGGCGCCCCCATGAACGCAGACAACTCATCCATGCAGTCGAACACGGTGACCTGCGCCTCCAGGTGATCGGTGAACGCCAGGCTCATGGGCGTGAAGTACCAGAGCAGCAGATCACCCTGCAGCACCTGTGCAAGATGCTCGTCCAGCAGGCTTCGCTGCGCTTGGACCATCGCTTCGGCACTCAAGCCCTCTGGCAGGTGCGCAACCGCGACCTGAATCCCCGCGGACGGGCGCGAGATTTCAAGCCAGGACGAATCGCCATCGGACAAAACCGGCTCTTCAAAAAAAATCACGTTGTAGTCTTTCGCCAGGCGCGACATCACATGTTGTGGTCGCTGGTAGACAAACCCCCAACGCAAATGCGACAGGCACACCAAGGTGGGACGGGTGTGGCTAGGGGCTTCAACCAGGCTTTGCCCACTCACCGAAAACTGTTCGGGCTGTTCTGCAAGGTTCATATCAACGTCCTTATCAAGCGAGAAGATGACGGCCCGTACTCCGAGCCACCCGGCCATAACGTGTCGATCCAGCAAGTACACAGCGACCCCTGGTTGGGCCGTATGGCTCTTGATGGTTGGAAGCATGGCAATCATCGGGCGTTCAAAAGAAGGTCGGGCAGAGCCGATGAAATGCACATACCGGTCGGTCGACAGGTTTGAACTCCTCGTAAAAAGCGCCCCCTACCTTGAAGAGTCAGCCGCCACGACGGCGCTGACGAAACCAGGGAAACGGCGTCCAGGTGCCGGAACGAGTGAGGGCAAGCGCATGATCTTGATTACAGGCGGTACGGGATACATCGGTGCGCATGTCGCACTGGAGTGTATGGTTCGAGGCGAAGAGGTTTTGATCCTGGATAACTTGTGCAACAGCCAGCGCTCGGCAATCGACCGAATAAGCGTGTTGGCCGGCAAGCGGCCGGGCTTCATTTTTGGTGATGTTCGAAACCGGCGTCTGCTCGACTCGGTATTGCGCGACTACCCTATCGATGCCGTCGTGCATTGCGCCGGGTTGAAAGCCGTGGGTGAAAGCGTGCGCGAGCCGCTGCGCTACTACAACACCAATGTCGGCGGCAGTGTGGTGCTCTGCCAAGCCATGGCGCAGGCGGGAATATTCCGGCTGGTGTTCAGCTCATCGGCCACCGTGTACGGCGACTGCACCTGCATGCCGATCAACGAGTCGTGCGCCACCGGGCAGCCTACCAACCCGTACGGCATGTCGAAGTTGATGTGTGAAAACGTGATGAAAAGCGTGGCCAGCTCCGACCCGCGTTGGTCGATAGGCTTGCTGCGCTACTTCAACCCGATTGGTGCCCATGCTTCAGGTTTGCTGGGCGAGGCGCCGACCAGCACCCCGAACAATCTACTGCCGTATCTGCTTCAGGTAGCCCTTGGCGAGCGCCGCGCATTGGCGGTGTTCGGCAACGACTACCCTACCCCGGACGGCACCGGCGTTCGCGATTACATCCATGTCGAGGACCTGGCGTTGGGGCATATCCGCGCGCTCGACGCACTGCGGGATCGGCGCGGCGTGAGCCTGTGGAATCTGGGCACGGGGCGTGGCTATTCGGTACTGGACGTGGTCAAGGCGTTCGAGAAAGTGTCCGGCATCCCGATCCCGCTGAACGTCGAAGCGCGGCGCCCTGGCGATATCGCCTGCTGCTGGGCCGACCCGCAAAAGTCCATCGAAGAGCTCGGCTGGCAAGCCCGTCACGGGCTGGAGAAAATGCTTGCCGATGCATGGCGCTGGCAGTGCAACCAGCATAAACGCGACGAGGTTCGCAAGGCTAACTGACGTCCTCTCGCGCTGGAGCCGCGAAAAAAACAAAAAAAAGCCCGCACACAGTACGGGCAAAACAGGAATTGTTACTGAGAGACTGCGTGAGTGAACAGACTCCGTATTAAGAAGTTGAAACAAGGCTGACGGTTTATTTTTCTTTCATTCGTTGCGACGAATGGCGTCACCCACCCGCTCAGGCACTCAACCCAGGGCGGTATCGAGGAACATCATCACCGCAAACCCAAGCATCAAGCCCAGCGTGGCCGGGGTTTCGTGCCCATTGCGGTGGGTCTCGGGGATGACCTCATGCGAGACCACAAACAGCATCGCACCGGCAGCAAGGCCGAGCGCGATGGGATAGCCCAAGACAAATCCACTCGATATTCCCAGGCCGATAACCGCCCCCAATGGTTCCATCAACCCCGACCCGATCGCGATCAACAGGGCCTTCAAGGCAGGCACCCCGATAACCCGTAACGCCAACGCCACCGCCAGCCCTTCGGGTATGTCTTGGATAGCGATAGCCGTGGTCAGCGGCATGCCCACCGACAGGTCGCCGCGGGCGAAGCTCACACCGATCGCCATGCCTTCGGGCAGGTTATGCAAGGTGATCGCCAGGACAAACAGCCACACCCGATTGAAGCGTGCGGTGAGCGGTCCCTTACGGCCTATCTCCGCGTGCTCATGGGGTACATAGCGATCCAGGCCGATCATCAGCGCGACGCCCAGGCCCAAGCCGGCGACGACGATGCACGCGGCGAGCAACTTGTTGCCGCTGATTTCCTGGGCGGCTTCGATACCCGGCAGGATCAGCGAAAACGAGCTCGCGGCCAGCATCATTCCCGCGGCGAATCCCAACAGGGTGTCCTGTGTACGCGTGGAGATATCACGCAGGACAACCGCGACCATGGCGCCAGCGGCCGTCGCTGCAAAGCCGCTGAGCCCGCCGAGCACTGCGTAGCGCAGAGTTGTCTGGCTTGACCCGACAATTGCACTGTAGCCGGTGGCCAGCAGCAGCACAGTCAGTACTGCGATGACCAGCCAGAACACGACGGCCGACCACCCTTGGTTCGATACACGCCGCAGCCAGCTGCGCGGCGGTGTAGGTGTTGACGATAAAGAATCGGACATCAACCTATCCTGTCAGTAGGATCCATGAGTTGGACAAGGCGCGCTTTATTTACGCGGCTCGCACAGCTATCTGAAGGGTGAGACGTGGCGAAATTTGAAAAATTTGCGGCCGGCACGACGAGCGGCAGCCGCTTGACGCGCTGAACAGCTGCACGACATCAGAGCTTGGCAATGTCCCCCGCTGCTTCGGCAAGTGTTATCAGCACTTCCTGCATATCCGTTATAGCCTCGTTGAGCCGTTTGAAGGACAAGTCCCGTGCACCTGCGTCGTCCACTGTCTGGCCTCCCCGCAGAGAACCGGGGTGACGCTCCTCGATACATTGAAGCGCACTGACGGCGGTTCGCAGCGTGTCCAACTGCTGGAAGATCGTTTCTATTTGCTCGGTCGAGCGGCGGCTCATGGTCGTATTCCTTCAGGGGCGTCCATGAGCTTCAGAGTGCTTGCGTATTTACCAAGTTCAGCAGGGTTTACATGGCGGCCCAACCAGCTGGTCTGGCAGGCATGACCACTGAGCACATTCGCTGGAACATCGGCTGTGCATCAACGTCATCTGCACAGGCACGCATTAACTCGACGCGTAAGCCCCCCAGTACAGTTAAAGAGGACACGCTCATGTTTGATAAAAAACACTACCTCGTCAGTTTCATCCTCGATAACCAGCCGCAAAGCCGCACGCTGGAACATGCACATGACACCCTCCTGCCGGACGAGGCGCAGGCGCTGCTTAAACAGCAATTTCCAGAACTCAAGGAGGCTGCCCTGAGTGACGTTCAGGTGCAAAAACGCACCCGGCACGATGATAACAGCGGCGCCCCCGGGCATTATCAACAACCCTGAGGACTGCCATCCATTCGCTGCAAGGAGCTCACGATGAATTCACTGCCAAAAAGATGCTTGTTGGCCCTGTGCTTGAGCATTCAAAGCGTTTCGTCCATCAGCTACGCGGTCACGCTGGATGCCTTCGTGGAAGAAGCGGCCCAACACTGCATTTTCCAGAATGAAAGCGCGAAAATTGCCCTGGGCAAAAGCCAGCAGGTTGATGTCAAAGCGTTTGCAAACCAGGCGCTCAGTCAGAGTGCTACGCTCTACAGCCGGCTCGAAGCGGTGGCCAAGCAAGAACGCATGGCGGTTCCCACCGAACCTTCGCTGGTCGGTAAGGCCAAGCGTATCCACCTGCAATCAGAGGACGCGGCGTTTGATCGCCACTACATGGATGACCAGGTGCAAATTCTGAAAAAGCATGTGTTCCTGTTCAAAAAGGAGGCGATGTCGTCACAGAACCCTCAGCTCAAAACGTTTGCTGAGGGAGCGCTGCCTGACCTGCTCAAACAGCAGGAATCGGCCCAACGCCTTCAGGCCAAGCTCAAACCTTCCGCCGGCGCTTTAGACCGCCTGGACAATGAGCAGCTGCATAAGAGATAAGCACGTTCAGTAGCCGATCAGTTGGGTGAGTCGCAGCTTAACGCTTCGACGCCGAACACCTGTGGGAGGCGTCGCGCGCCAGCGAGGCTGCGAACGCGGCGGTCATGCCAGCCTATCGCTAGCCTGATGCACCACTATCGCTGCCACGCTGGAGCGTGGGCAGCTTCCACGGGAAATGGGTTAGGTTTTATTTACCTGCAATCTGTCGTGTGATTAGCCGCTTCGGCAAACACTTCGAGTCGCTGTTGCGACTCCAGACGGCCTGTCTTTCCCGAGCTGCACGCTGGTTCACGCCCAGAGCAGCATCGGTGATGTTTGAACAACATGCTCGTCAACAGCGTCACGCTTTTCTTGACGTTGTTTTCTACATAATGAAATTCGAAATGCTCTGGAATGTTCATGCTTTTTCTCCACACCCGTCGTTATGCAACTACGCAACCCGAGCTCAGCGATGCTGGGGAAGCGCACGCTGGCGCACACTGATTTGCTCGAATGCCTGTGGATCACCAAGGCTGTCTGACGCCAGCGCCAGCGCCTGTTGCCAATCCAACCCCGGGTCCAGCCAACGCGATGCACGCTCACTGTCGAGCACGAGCAGTTGCAACGGCCCCGCTGTACCGCCACCACCACGGGTCACCAATACGAGGCCGTTGCAGCCATTGGCCGAGTCGCTGATTTGCGCCAGCGCTGCCAGGTAAACTGGCCCCGCAGTGCGTGGGCGTACGTAAGTGAAGCGAGGGCTGGCGAGTTGCGATACGTCGGCGTCCTGCGCGAAATCGAACCAACCGTCTGCGGCCACCAACGCTCGCCCACCGTCACGCATGCGTGCGAAGACCTTGGATCGCATTACGATCTCAAGCGGCAAATGCGTCAACGGCGGACGGATGCCCATGCTCCAGAACGGCGACCATCCCCAGCGCACCTGGGCGCTCTGCAGTTGTTCGCCTTTTTTAACCAAGGCTGTGACGAGATGATTCGGTCGGATAATGTGGTTATGGTCGCGCAGATCGGGGAGCAAGCGCTGCGCCTGTGTGTCTGCTTCAGCTTCGTTTTGATCGATGGAAGCGCCCTCTAGAAAGCATTGAAGGTAGAGGTCGGGGGCGGACAGTTGAGCGATGAGTTCACACATTTCAAGTACCTGGCAGTTAAGGCGCGCGGCGCGCTGGAGACCCGATGCCGCTATTTTTAAGTGGCTTATAGGGTTCGAGCCAAGTCAATTCCTCCCAGTTCGATCGGCGCACGGCGCAAGCCGATCAGCGGTGCTTAGCCGTCCCGAGCCACCTGCAGTAACTTGAAGCCGAGCTGATCTAAGTTCGAAAACCATCGATCAATTGCTTGAGTCGTGTGGCTTCCAAGACCGCAAAAAAGGCCCGCAGGTCTGCTCTATGTGGAGCCTTTTGAACATAAGCGTCGATATCAGAAATACTTCGCGTCGTTAGCCGCGGGATTCCGTTGCGTCCGATAGGTTGAGTAATCCCGCAGGGGGCATGCGCCGGCGTTCGAAACGCTTCCCAGTCTTCGGGCCTACGCTGTTCTCCGCAGCGCATGCATACGTAGACATCAGGGCTCAACCCCAGGTAGTAGCCCTTTCCGATATAGGGATGGGAGCATTGGCTTGATGGATACCCGCCGTTAACCTCATACGATTCAGTCATCATATAAAAGCCTAAAAAAAACCCGCACTTAATGCGGGCAAAACAGGAGTAATACCTTGAGACTGATTGAGCGAACAGGCTCAGTATTGAGAGCCAAAGGAACCAGAGTCAGTTTGGTTTTTATTTGTCGATGTCGACGAACGGCAAATAACAAGCGAGACGGTAGTTGTACAGCTCAAACTAGCTTGTACAACTCAAAAATTCTGAACCTTCTTTCTGAAGAAGTAACAAAAAAGTTCAGGGAGAAGCGATATGAAAAATTCTTTATATATCATCGAATACGAAATCCATGACGTACCTAAATCTTTCATCATAAGAGCGGAGTTCATGAACAACGCGGAAGCTTGGCACTGGGCAGCGTGCGACGTAGGGATAGGAATCATCCCCAGGTTTCGGAAAGAGAAAATAAAACGAATCAGCAAGCCGATGGGTGAGCGCTACGGCCTTACAAACGTGAGGTGGCGTCCATCAGGCAGCATCCCCTTTATCGCACAGCCCTATGTACCGCCCCCACCCGAAATGAGCGAGATGGAACCCGACCCGTGCAAAGAGTGATGGCTATTAGCTATTGGAGACTCTATCTTTCCGGTTATCGACCAAGGTGCATAACCTTTCAACGTTGTAGCTAAGTGCATCCTTCATAAGCTGGGCTGAATACTTCTGTCGGCACTTTGGACAACGCCGTTCAGACGCAGACTGAACCATTTAGGTCGCTTCGTGTTCGACTGGCTCGAACGGTGCATTGCATTTAACGCACCTGTGATTGGCATGAATATCGAACATAGTGGCTCATCCCTGATTATGATATGACATATAGCGTCGATCGTAAACCGCATTTGTTCAATCAAAAATTAATGAAAATTCAAACAAGCGCTTACTTGCTGTTCAATTGCCACTATTAATCATATTAGTTAGCCAGCTAACATTAGCAGTCCGGTCATCATACAAAGTGAGGCCACTTTGCCTAGCGCGGTCACACGCAATAGCGAATTTCACGTGGCTCTGCAGTTGCGCTTTTCGCACCAAAGCAGGGCGCCAGTCCCATGGTGGTCCCATGGGGCTATTTTTCGGAGGCCAAAACCACAAACCCCGATTTTCTCTTTTAAGATTAAGGTTTGCGATTTCGTAATTTGGCGGTGAAGGATAGCGACCATCGTTCCGACGGCAAAAAACACAAGGGCAACAACAAACAAGAGCATAAGAATAAGCGCCACTAATTTCTGATCTGAATCATGCTTGCCCGAACCAGCGCCAGGCTCGTTGTTTCTGTCCTTTGTTACGTAGCCCGCTCGCCAGCCGTCAGCGTGCCGGAGTGTTACTGATACGCGCGCTTCCGAGCCAGTTATATGCCGACATCAGTGTCGATTCAACGAGTCTGATTGGCGATCAGAATGAAATTCTGTTCGGGCTACGTGAAATGATTCGACTTGATTTGATTTCTGTCGTGTGGCAGTACAGCAAGTACTCAGATACCGCCGGGGCGCTCCTGTCCTCCGTTTTATCGATTCGCTTAACTAGGCGGGAGTGGCATTCAAGGAGCTATAGGCCACATTGCACCCTGTCCTGAGGACCTACATTCACGCATTTGAATTGGACGGACAGGCATGGACACCCTAAGCAAACTGGAAATCGAAACGGTCCTCGCCAGCCGCCTACCGAACTGTCAAATCTCGTGTTCAATTACCGCTACTAACGCGCTTTCAGTCGACGTGACGAGTTCGGAATCTGATCAGTTCACGATAGTCAACATCAACCGGTGCAGGTGCCATGGAGATCCAACATTAAGGCTAGTCCGATAAACTCTCGAAGAGATGGTGTTCTCGAGACGGTCCTCTAGCCGATGCTCAAGGCGAATCAGGAAAGTCACCCAGACGGTCCCCTCTGTTTCCCCCATAGAAATCTATCAATAGTGTGTCAAAACGCGTCCGTCATTTGGATGTCTGCGCGGCAATGGAAGATCTGCAAGCGCTGGCTCAGTCAACGGTTCTGCAGTTTGCGTAGGGCCGCAATGTCCGGACGGTTTTCGTTCGCAGCTGCTGTTCAAAAATGTCTTTACACAGCCTCGGCCAGAAATGGGCGCAGTGCCGTAAAAGCATGATGCGGCGTTCTCGCTGGGTGTCGACCCTCAAAATGAGCAGCATGTATGTGGTCCAGACAACCCGGACCAGCGACCAGAAAATCAATGAAAGATGCCCGGCACCCCGTCATGATTCGCCTCAATGCCGTAGTGTAGCCGCATCAGCTACCCCCGCAGCAAAAGCTTAAGACTCCCTGACGAGCCGCCCACTATGTCCATCCGTGCCCTCCATCGCCGAAATTACTGCGCGGGAAAATTGGGACAGAAAACCTTGCGCTCATCTGTTGTGGTCTAATGAACCGGACACCCGTTTACGCGAGAATGCTCGCCAGATCGAGGTGTCAGATGACCAAACAACGCCGTTCCTTTTCTATCGCCTACGCCTTGGATGACGTTTCATTGAGCCGGGCGTGCGAGGCGATCCGTACCTTTTGCGCCTCGCTGCGTTAATCATTTTCCTTCCCATAATGCGTGGCTATCGCCGTTTCCTGGCTGACCACGCATTTACGCGGTTCAACGCAAAGAATGCCCCGTATGACACAGTCCGTCAGATTAAATCTCAAACAATGTGTTCACAACAAAATGGCATAATATGCCAACGGCCGGAAGAAACTTTTTACCGAAAGCTGATGCTCATTATGGCTACGCGAAACGTTGTGCTCACCCCTAACCAGGAACAGATTATCCAAGACCTGGTGCAGTCCGGCCGTTATCAGAATGCCAGCGAAGTGATGCGAGAAGGTTTGCGCCTATTGGAGCAGCGCGTCGCCGAAGACACCGCCAAACTTGAGGCCCTGCGTCAGGCAACCCAGATCGGCCTCATGGATATTGAACACGGGCGCTTCACTGAACTGAACGAAGGAAATCTGGAGCACTACCTCGAGGGCTTGAGCCTGGAGGCGACCCCCCTCGCGAGCGAGAAACACTGAGCATGCCGCGGTATCGGATTCCAACGCGGCGCGCGCCGACATTGTCGACATCCTCAGGCTCTCCCAGACGCAGTCCGGCGATCGAGCACGCCAGCGCTACCAGGCGCTGATCCTCACGGCGTCAAGCTCTTGCCTGCACGCGTTATCCCAGTGGCAGCTACGACCGCGGTGAGCTTGCACCGAGCCTTCGCAGTTATCACCTCACCTAGGCACGCCAGCGGGCCAGCCCCCCATGGGACGGTAGCCCACGCCATATCGTGTTCTATCGTATGGCAAACGACGACCTGATCGAGGTTGTCCGACTCCTCCATGACGCCATGGAAGTGCAGTTGCACTTGCCTGATGACCGGTCAGCGATCCAGACCACAGGCATAACTGGCCAGGAACAACGAAGGTGAGACGCTCCCTCTAGATCTCAACCTCAATTCCACGCGACTAGCCGACTCGACGGCCAATTGAAGCATAAGGTTCTAGGCCCGAGTGCACTATCGAGATCCACGAGCATAAACACGATACTCAACTTTGCCTCGCACTTTTGACGCCGATTGCGTATCTAGACGACGGCATTCGCCCCAACCGCCGATGAACACGCGGATCGATCCTCCTGATGACCAGCGCCATTGCAACATTGCGCAGAGCATAGTACCTGGCGATGCCAATTTCAGGACAGGTGCTGAAAGACAGCCCAGACAATTCCGCTTAAGGCTATCGATTCATCGAACCACCAAGGATTTGCCTGATGCGGGTTGGTCATCCGGTATACGAGGGTGCATTGAATACCAGCCACGGCCACCCAAGCCCGCGTCAGAAATCGCCATTCGCGATCGCTCGCGCACCCGCTGCGAATGGGGGCAAAACTGGGGGCACAATTTAGTTTTTTCAGGCTGTAACTACCGCTCTAGAGCCAAGTCAAAATGTTCTTCGGCGACCCGGACAGCCTATAAAGCAACAGCACTGCCGGGCATCACACCGAACTCGTCACTTCGCTCCGAATAGATTGCAATCGACCGGGAACCGGCTCATCGCTGGGGATCTGCCTTGGGCCTTGAATCGCGGCCAGCCGCCCGGTGCTCAGCGAGCTTTTTTTGCTCTTGTTTGAATTGCTGTTGCCAGCGTGCCAGCGCCTCAGCCCCGTCCGATGCCTGCACCGCCATTGGCACAGACACGATCATCCCGAAAAGCGTCCAGATAAGGAGTTGCTTCATTTCATCTCACCTTCGTTGTTTTAGCTGAAACTGGTTCGGATATCGGCACGCTGGTATTGGTCGAGCAACCCCGCCAAATCCCGGTAACAAGCAGCCAGGTCGAGGGCACCAAGGCGGAACAGTGATCTCGACGTACGCCGGGCCTGGGCCGCGCTGATCGCTGAATCGAAGGCATATCTGGCAATACGCCGATCGCCCGCTTGCACACACCTGGCGATTGACGAATCAGGCTCCAGGTCGCGTGTCTTGCGGTGCAGCAACCTTAAATGTCGACCCAGTTGAAGCGAGACGGCACCGGCCTCATCGGCGCCCGACAGCGCTTGCAGGGCAACCATCCGGTGCTGTTGCGTGGCCTGCCACTTCAGAAGATCCATGCGGTGCCCGTGACGCAGTAACCGGCGTGTGTCCTTGTGCAGCGCGGTCCTCAGGACGTCGGCGTGGCTGGCGGGTTTCCCCGGCAGCAACTGGAAGGCCAGCAGGCAGATAGCAAGCGTCACCATCCAGGCCAGGGCTTGATTCACGAAGTCAGCGAAGTCGTATTGGGCGGTCCCGGCGGTGCCGACCAGGGTGTTGAACGTAATCAGGTAGGCGACGCCTTGCAGGGCATGGCGCGGCCGGGTCGTGGCATGAATCCCGACCGCCCAGAACGCAGCCAGCACCACCGTGAGCAACCCGAACCCGCTGATGTGCGGCAACAGCAGGAACTTGCACCCCGCCGCTGCCAGGATTGCGTAGAAGGTTCCCCTGGCAAGGCTCGCAATGCCTTGCTCGGGCGCCGCGCTGGTGGCCAGCAAGGTGCAGAACGGACCCAGTACGGCCAGCAAGGTTGGCCCCTGGTCCCAGCCGGTGAGGTACCAGACAGCACCGGTCGCCAGCGTGGCCAGCAACGCTCGCACACCGTTACGCAGTGCAGCGCCGTAGTGTCGGTGAAACCCCACGGCGCGGGCCGGCGGCAGGGGCGCGCGCTCAAGGCAGGCAAAACTCGACAAGGCGCTGGCCAGTTCGGCCAATGGTTCATTCAGACGCCGCTGGCTCGCGCCTGGTTCAAGGCTGGCTTGCAGCTCCCGGACACGATCGGCCGCCACGCAAAACCCGGGCATGGCTTCAGCCAGCTGGCGCAACTGTGCGCCGATTCCAGCGTGCGAAGGTATCGCGCATTCGTCGAGCACCACGGCATGCAGATACGCAAGTCCTGCCTGCAGGGTCGCCAGCCTGGCGCGGATCAGCACCGACTCGCCCCGACCAATCCCGAGAAGGTCGTCCACTTTGCTGATATCGATGGCCAGCGGGTCCTGCGCACGCGCCGGCCCACCGTCAAACCGCACGGCCAATAACCGCAGGGTGCGGGACGAGACGTCGCGAAGTGCCATGGTCAGTGTGCGCTCGACGGTCTTGCGGCTGAATAATGTGGCCACCAGGCTCAGGCTCAACACCCCCAGAACAACGGCCGTGCCCCGTCCGACGATATGTTCGAAACCTTGCTGCGGCGCGACGATGGCGGGCCCCAGGGCCAGGCACACGGTGTAGCCGGCGACCACCGCCGCCGTGGCCTGGTAGTGCCGAAACACGGTCATGGCGCCGACACAAAGGCCCAGCCATATCCCGATCCCGAGGATAAACAGCAGCATTTGCTGGGCGAACAGGCTGGTCAGGACCAATGCCACAGCCAACCCCACCAGGGTGCCCAGTGCCCGGTGGAAGCCCTTGCCAACCACTGCCCCCTGCAGCGGATGGATCAGCAACAACACGGTTGAGGCGGCCGAGAACGGCGAATCCAGGTGTAATTGGAACCCCAGCCACAGGGCCAATGAGGCCGCCAAAAGACTACGCAGCACATAGCCCGAGGTAGCAGCTTCCCATGCCCCCAGCATGCGCAGTGCACGGAGCATCACATGAACGCCTGAAGCCATTGCACCAGCCTCCAGCGCGGCGCCGTGCCCTCCTCGGCAACCTCGATGCTGGCGGTCATCCCCGCCGCCAACTCCACACCGGGCGGCACCTTGTCCAGTTCAATCCGCACGGGCACGCGCTGGGCCAGGCGTATCCAGCTGAACGTAGGCGCCACCTGGGGCAAACCACTGTTACTGCGCAGCTCGTTACCGTCGGCAATGCCCCGACCAATGCTCGCCACATGCCCTTCGAGCAGCGGTGAAAAACCCATCAGCTTGATGGACGTCACAGCCCCCACCCGAACACCGGCCAGCTTGGTCTCCTCGAAGTAACCGGTGACCCAGAAGCTATGGCTATCGACCACAAAGATATTGGTCTCGCCCGCTGCCGCGTAGTCACCCGGCTGCAGCCGCAACTGGGTCACATAGCCGTCGACCGGCGAACGAATCGTCGTGCGGTCCAGATCCAGCCGCGCATGGGCCAGTTGGCTGCGGGCCGCATCCAGGCGCGCCCTGGCCACCGCCAGGTCCCGGGCTGCGTTGTCGGTTTCCTCCCGCGCAATCGCATCGCCGAGCTGGTTGCGGCGTTTGAGCTGTGCACTGCGCTGCTCGAAGACACTGCGCGCCTCGGCAAGCTCGGCCGTGCGCTGTTGCTGGGCAAGCAAGTAGCTGCTGCGATCGATCTGGTACAGCAACGCGCCCTTGGCGACCCATTGGTTGTCGCCCACCAGCAGGTGTTCGACCTGGCCGGACACCTCGGGGGCAATACGGATGACTTGCGCGCTGACACGCCCGTCCCGCGTCCAGGGGGCCAACTCATAGGCGCGCCACAGTTGCGTGCAGAACAGCAATGCGGCCAGCCCGAGCACCAGGGTGACGAGGGTCTTGAGGATGTGTTTGATGATCATCGCGCTGCCCTCAAAAGCTCAGAACCAAGGTCGAGAGCACGATCAGCGACACAAAGAAACGCGCCAGGCTGGGGTGCCAGGCCCAATCCAGCCAGCGCCGCAGGGCCCGCTCCAGTAGCCCGTACACCAGGGCTGCAACGCCGACGTAGAGCAAGAACGGAGGAATGTAGAGGTGGGCAATCGTGATTTCGCTGAGCATCGGTTGAATCTCGCAGTCGGCAATCACCTTGATCGCCTTGATGAAGATGGTAGGGACTGCAAGGTCGTGCCGATATTGAGTATGCTGCCAGGATATAATCAATTTCAGACAATCGAGGCGGTGCAACATGGGCGAGATGAAGCTCCAGGGCGTTGATCAATTCGAACTGGACAGTTTTGATCAGCCCGCCGTCGCGTTGATGCTCGGCAGCCAGCGCAACGACACCGAATTCCCCGTGCACAGCCACCGCAAAGGCCAACTGGTGGTGGCATATCACGGCGGTATCGTGTGTACCGTAGAGGATGGCGTGTGGATGGTGCCGTCGGGCTTCGGCGTGTGGATTCCGGGCGGTATCGCCCACAGCAACCGGGTGACCGCCAACGGCAGGATCGGCTATCTGTTTGTCGAGCCCGGCGCCGCCGCGCTACCGGAGAAATGCTGCACGCTGGTGCTTTCGCCGCTGGTCCTGGCGTTGATCCTGCACCTGAGCGCCCAGCCCCAGGATTATCCGCCTGCCTCTGCCAATTCGCGCGTGGCGAGCGTGCTCCTTGAACAACTGGAACTGGCTCCTTCGGAGCAGTTGTACCTGCCGCTCCCCGCTGCTACGCAGTTGCGCTTCATCGCCCGCGGCCTGGCCCAGGACCCGTCAAACCGTTGCACCATGGCCCAGTGGGCACGCCAGGTGGCCATGAGCGAGCGCTCCCTGGCCCGCCTGGTCAAGAGCGAAACAGGCCTGACTTTTGGCCAATGGCGCAAACAATGGCAAATCATCGTGGCCTTGCAGAGCCTGGCCGAAGGCGAGTCGGTGCAACGAACCGCCGAGGCGCTGGGGTACGAGTCGGTCAGTTCGTTCATCAGCATGTTTCGCAAGACACTGGGCTCGTCGCCGGCGCGCTACATTCGCCGTACGGCAACGCGCTAGCCTCAAGGTGCCTCAACCACTGCCAACTGCTCCGCCAACAACCCCGGCAATCGCGCCTGCAAAAAACCGACCCACGTCCGCACCTTGGCATCCAGAAAGCGCCTTGATGGATACACCGCGAAAATGCTCCGCTCCCGTAGCCGATATCCGGGCAACAGCCGCACCAACGAGCCCTCGCGCAGCGCCGGGTTGGCGCTGAAGAACGGCAACAAGCTGATGCCCATTCCTTCCTGCGTCGCCTTGACCATCGCATCCGCGACATTGGTCCTGAAGGTGTCACCCGGCGAAATCGCAATCTCGCCCTCTTGCCCCTTGAACAACCACGCATCCTCCTGGAAATCCTGCAGATGCAACCGTCGATGCTGCATCAACTGCTGCGGATGCTCGGGCACGCCGTACCGGGCCAGATACCCCGGTGCCGCACAGGGCACACTGAACAACTGCCCAATCGTCTGACTGACCAGCGCCGAATCCGGCAACGAATGGGCGATGGAGATCACCACGTCGTGACCCTCTTCAAGCGGGTCCGGGTTGTGCTGGGACAGGGTCAACTCAATGGACACGTCCGGGTATTGCTCGCTGTAGCGGGCAATCAGCGGCGTGATCAGCACCCCCAACCCGCTCATGCAATGCACCCGCAATCGCCCGCGCGGGTTGAGGTGCGCGCCGCTGGCTTCTGCCGTGGCCTCCCTGACGTCTTCAAGAATGTCGCGACAGCGCAACAGAAAGCGCTCGCCCGAATCGGTAAGGCCCAGGCGTCGGGTGGTGCGTTGCAACAGGCGGGTCTGCAGGTGTTTTTCCAGCTCGCAGATCAACCGTGATACGTGTGCCCCGGACAGGTCCAGCGCCTCGGCCGCTGCGGCAAAGCTGCCAGTGTCGACAACCCGGGCAAACACCCGCATGCCATTGAGCAAATCCATCAAAATTGCCCCTCGATTGCTACGTGATACGTACGAGTCATTCACCTGTTCCTGTCTTTATCCCGCTGCGGCAATCACTAAAATGAACCCTACTCACAGAGGAACTCATCATGAATATCAAATGGCTCAGCCTGCTCCTGTTTTTCACCGCCGCCGGCGCCATGGCGGCCGGCAGCAATGAAGCGCTGGATATCCAACACGTTGTTTCAATCACGCCCGTGCCGGGCAGTTGCCAGGTAGAACCGGCGACCATGGTGTATCTCGACAGCCAGGGCGCCAGCCATACCGTCCACTACCAGGTCATGGGCACGTGCCAGGGCGGGGTTTAAAGCAGCTTCCAGGTGTAACTGAGGATCAGCCGGTTCTCGTCGATGTCGCTGCGGTAGTTTGAACGGGCCATGACATTGCGCACCCGAATGCCCAAGCCGCTCAATGTGCCGCTTTGCACCACATAGCCGATATCCAGGTCGCGCTCGCGATCCTTGCCTTCATAGCCCGCGCCGGTGGTCACGTTGTTACCGGTGATATAACGCACGGTGGTGGTCAGCCCCGGAATGCCCAGCGCCACGAAGTCATAGTCGTACCGCACTTGCCAGGAGCGCTCGTCGGTGTAGGCAAACTCGTAGGTGGGTACTTCGTTGCCCAGCGGCGTGATGTTGGCGAAGACCCGCGGGAAGGCACTGTCGCCATACATGGCTTGATAACCGACGTAGAAGATATGGCCGCCATGCTTGGCCGACAGCAGCGAGAAAAAAGCCTGGTTGTCGATCTTGCCAAGCAGTTTGTCGCCGTCTTCCCGGGCATCGTAGTAGCCGAGGTTGGCGCCGAGCGTCCACTCACCCATTGGCTGGCTGTGCTTGAGGCCGACAAAGTCCTGGCGGTAGATGTCCTTGAGTTGGCCATGCCAGTAGCTGACGCTGGTGCGGTTGGTGTTGAAGGCGTAGTCGCCGCCGACGTAGTTGAACCCATCACTTTCAGCGCCGCGTTGCGGCACATGGCCGAGCATGGCGATCATTTTCTCGTCGCCGGCTTCGTTGCGCAGGCGGGTGGTGGTCAAGTGCCCGGCCTGTAGCGCAAGGCCGGCGATTTCGCCGGAGCTGACACTCACGCCCTGATAGCTCGGCGGCAGCAAGCGGATATCGCTGAAGGCCAGCACCGGCAGGTTCGGTTGCAGTTCGCCGACCTTCAATTCGGTCCTGGAAAACCTGGCCTTGAAGGTCAGGCCCAAACGGCTGTAATCATTCGGGGCGCTGCCGTCGCCCTTGACCGGGAGCAGGCCGGTATTGGTGCGGTCCGGGCTGCTGTCGAGCTTGAGGCCGAGGGTGCCCAGGGCATCCAGGCCAAAGCCCACGGGCCCCGGCGTGTAGCCGGATTTATAGGTCAGGATAAAACCCTGGCCCCACTCCTCTGCCTTTGATTGCTTGTTGGCGCCGACGATGTCCGAGAAATCGCGGCTGAAGTAATAGTTGCGCGCCTGCAAGGTGGCGGTGGAGTCCTCGAAAAACCCGCCCTCGGCCGCCGTCGCCGCAAGGGGCACGCCCAACAGGGATAGCCAGATACGTTGTGTGTTCATGTCGTTGCTCTTAGTTATTGTTATCGACAGTTACTGCGCCGGGGCGGCGATCACCTCCTGCCGGCCCCGACGTTCATTCAGCGCATACGCCGTCATTGCCAGCACGGCGATGGCCCCGGGGATGGCAAAGGCCATGAAGTTCAGGTGCAGCGGCAGTTCAATCCCCATCAGCGCGCCGCCCAGCAGCGGGCCGACGATGGCGCCGGTACGACCGATACCGGAAGCCCAGCCCAGGCCGGTGGCTCGAATGTTCAAGCCATAGAGTTGTGCGGCGCCGGCGTACAGCAGGATTTGCGTGCCGATGGTGGTGGCGCCGGCAAAAAAGATCAGCAGGTACAGGACCGGCATCGGGCTCTTGATACCCAGCAGGCTGATGGAGAGCAGCGCGGCGATAAAGAAACCGATCACCACCTTCACCAGGTTAAGCCGGTCACACAGCCAGCCACCGACAAGCGCCCCGGCGATGCCGCCAAAATTCAGCGCCAGCAGGAACGACAGGCTCGATCCCAGGCTGTAACCGGCACCCGCCATCAGTTTGGGCAGCCAGGAACTCAGGGCGTAGACCATCAACAGGCAGCAGAAAAACGCGACCCAGATCGCCGCCGTCCTCAAGGCCAGGCCGTGGCGGAACAACTCCAGCACCGAAGCGCCCTTGCCTTTACCGGCGCTGACGAGCAGTTGGTCTTGCGGGTCGATCCGGGTCTGCGGCGACAGGCGCTTGAGCAGCTCACGCGCCTGTTCCTTGCGGCCCTGGCGAATCAGGAACCCGATGGACTCAGGCAGCCAGTACACAATCAACGGCATCAGCAGCAGCGGGATCGCCGCGGCGAAGAACATGGACGACCAGCCAAAACGCGGCAGCATGAAAATCCCCACGCCGGCCGACAGCATGCCGCCCAGCGAGTACCCGCCAAACATCACCGCCATCAGGATGCTGCGCATTTTCTTCGGTGCGTATTCGGTAATCAGTGCGGCCGCATTGGGCATCAGGCCGCCACAGCCGAGCCCGGCAATAAACCGGCAGATTCCGAACTCAGTCGGGTTGCTGGCAAAACCGTTAATCACCGTGGCGACGCTGAACAAGGCAAAGCAGATGGCGATGCCTTTGCGGCGACCGAACTTGTCGGCCAGGCTGCCGAAGACCAGCGCGCCGAACATCATCCCGAACAGCGCATAACTGCCCAGAGCGCCGGCCTGCAGGGGCGATAGTCCCCATTCCTTCATGATCGACGGCAAGACCACGCCGTAGATGAACAAGTCATAACCGTCAAAGATCAACAGCACAGCACACAGGCTGACCACCAGCCAGTGGAAACGATTGAAATGGGCATTATCGATAATCGAATTGACGTCATGGGTACGCATGGCAGTGCTCTCATTATTGTTGTTGTGAGTCAGTGTCTGCAGGTACGGCGCTGGGTCAGCCGAGGTCGCCGCCTCCTACCGGCAAGGTGACGCCCGTGATGTAGGAGGCCTCATCAGAGGCCAGAAACAGAATCGCGCCGGCTTGTTCGTCGATGCTGCCGTAGCGCTTCATCGGGCTGCTGTCGAGGGTCTGGTCGACGATCTGCTGGTACCAGACGCGCTCCTGGTCGCTCTGGGGCTGGCTGTTGCGCGGGATCCGCCGCGGTGGCGCCTCGGTGCCACCGGGTGCGGTGGCGTTGACCCGAATGCCGCTGCCGGCGGTCTCCACGGCCAGGCACGCGGTCAGTGCGTTGACGCCGCCCTTGGCTGCACCATACGGCACGCGATTCACTCCGCGCGTGGCCACGGACGAGACATTGACGATGGCACCGCTGCCCTGCTCCAGCATGTAGGGCAACACGCAATGGCAGCACCACAGGGTCGGGAACAGCGAGCGGCGCACCTCGGCTTCGATTTCGTTATCGGCGTAGTGCTCGAAGGGCTTGGCCCAGATGGTCCCGCCGACGTTGTTGACCAGGATGTCGATACGCCCGAACCGTGCCTTGGCAGCGGCCATCACACGGGCACATTCGGCATGCTGCTCCAGGTCGGCGGTGAGGATCAGCGCCCGCTCATGCTGCAATTCATGCACGAGTTCCGAGCGATCGACGGCCACCAGCCAGGCGCCCTCTTCCAGCAAACGCTCGGCAACCCGCCGGCCGATGCCCTGGGCGGCGCCTGTCACCAGCGCAACCTGGGTGTTGAAACGTGGAGTCATGGGGGATTCCTCAGGCGGCGTCGCCGGTGACGATGGCGTTGGGGGTGAACTTCTCGTAGTGGAAGCTGGCGGGAGTGACGCCCTGGTTCTTGAAGTGCTGGCGTACCGCGTCGACCATCGGTGGCGGCCCGCACAGGTACACATCCACGTCGCCATCGTTCAGCACGTCAGCGGCCATGTGCTGGGTGACATACCCCTGCCGGGGGTGCGCGGTCTGGGGGTCGGCCACGCAGGTGACAAAACCGAAGTTGGGCAGGCGTTGGGCGAACGCCTCCAGCGCCTCGACCATCACCAGGTCCTGGTCCCGCGTCACGCCGTAGATCAGCGTGACCGGCCGGGTTTCCTCGCGCTCGGCCAACACTTCAAGCATCGACAGGAACGGCGCCAGCCCCGTACCACCTGCCAGCAACAGCAGTGGCCGCGCCACTTCGCGCAGGTAGAAACTGCCCAGCGGCCCGGTCATCGGCACCGCGTCGCCCGGCTGGGCACGCTCCAGCCAGCCACTCATCAACCCGCCGGGCACATGCTTGATCAGGAAGCTCGCGCGTTTGTCGCCGGGGCGACTGCTGAAGGAATACGCGCGGGTCTGCCCACTGTCGGGCACGCCAATATTCACGTATTGCCCCGGCAGGAACACCGGCGCCTGATCCAGTTCGAAGCTGACTTCCAACGCTGCATCGGCATGCCGGGTAATACTCGCCACCGTCGCGGCAAATTGCGCGGTGCCGGTCTTGCAGGCACCGGACGGCACCGGCACGGCAATCACGCAGTCCGACTGCGGCACCATCTGGCAGGTGAGCACCTGGCGCTCAGCGGCTTCATCCTCGCTCAGGGCGTCTTCGATGTAGTCGTCGCCCAAATCATAGGCGCCGGTTTCACAGCGGCATTTGCAGGTGCCGCACACACCGTCGGAGCAGTCCATGGGCAGGTTGATACGTTGGCGAAAGGCCGCGTCGAGGACCTTTTCACCCACCTTGCAGTCGATGAAGCGGGTTACCCCGTCCTCGAAGTTCAGGGCAATGGAGTACGTCATGGGCGTGTCCTCAGATGTGGTAGATATCAATGACCTGATGGATGTAGTCGTTTTTCAGCACCACCTTCTTGCGCATGATCAGCGGCTGTTCGGCGCGGATGTCGAGGCGATAGAACGAGGTACCGAAGTACGTATCCGTGGTCTTGTAGCGATGGCTGAGGGTTTGCCAGTTGAAACGCAACTCCACGTGCTGCCCGTCGTCGGCCAGCACTTCGAGGTTGGTGATCAGGTGCGCGGTGCGCGGCTCCGGGGTGCTGGCGCTGGAGCGCTCGGTCTTGATCCGGAACACCCGGTCTTCCAGGCCGTCGCGGCTGGGGTAATAGATCAGCGAGATTTCGCTCTGGGGGTCTTCGGTCAGCGTATCGTGGTCGTCCCAGGCCGGCATCCAGTACTCGACCTTGGGTGAATAGCATTCGAGCCACTCATCCCACTGGCGGTCATCCAGCAGGCGGGCTTCGCGGTACAGAAAGTCCAGCAGGCGGTCACGGGAAGCACTCATGCCAGCACCTCCTTGTCCGTCGCGATCAAGCCTTGCTGCTCCCGTTCGATAGCGCGTTGCAGGCTCTGGGCCCAGTGGGCGTGCTGGCGCACGAACAGGCCTTCGTCCTCGGTCTTGACGCCACTGAGCTGCGGATTCATGCCCATGGCCCGGGCGTTTTCGTCAGGGCCTTCGACCCACTGTTTGGCGCCGCGACTGAGGTCATTCCACAAGGTGGTCGCGCCCTGGTAGCCGGTCTGGCAGGCGCGGAATTCTTCCAGATCGTCCGGTGTACCCATGCCGCTGACGTTGAAGAAATCTTCGTACTGGCGGATGCGCGTGGTGCGTTCCTCGGCACTTTCGCCCTTGGGCGCCATGCAATAGATCGTGACTTCGGTCTTGTCGACCGCGATTGGCCGTACCACGCGGATCTGCGTGGAGAACTGGTCCATCAGGTACACATTCGGGTAGAGGCACAGGTTGCGGGTTTGGTCGACGATAAAATCGGCGCGTTCCTGGCCCAGGCGCTCGGCCAGCGCCTCGCGATGGGCATGCACCGGACGCACTTCGGGGTTGAGCAGGCGCGTCCACAGCAGGATATGGCCATGCTCGTAGGCGTACACGCCGCCCAGGCTTTTCGACCAGCCATTGGCATCCACGGTGCGCGTGCCTTCGGCTTCGTAATTGCGCCGGCCCATGGTCGCCGAGTAGTTCCAGTGCACGGAGCTGACGTGATAACCGTCGGCGCCGTTTTCGATCTGCAGCTTCCAGTTGCCGTCATACACATATGACGAACTGCCCCGCAGCACCTCCAGCCCCAGCGGGGCCTGGTCGACCATCTGGTCGATGATCACCCGGGTCTCACCCAGGTAGTCGCTCAGCTCCGGCACCGTCTCGCTGAGGCTGCCGAACAGGAAGCCGCGATAGTTTTCGAAGCGGCCAAGGCGTTTCAAGTCGTGGGAGCCGTCACAGTCGAAGCTGTCGGGGTAGGCGCCGGTCTTGGCGTCCTTCACTTTGAGCAGCTTGCCGGCGTTGCTGAAGGTCCAGCCGTGGAACGGGCAGGTAAACGAGCCTTTGTTGCCTTGCTTACGGCGGCAGAGCATGGCGCCACGGTGGGCGCAGGCGTTGACCAGGCCGTGCAGCGTGCCGTGTTTGTCGCGGGTGATGACCACGGGCTGGCGGCCGATCCAGGTGGTGAAGTAGTCGTTGATCTCCGGCACCTGGCTTTCGTGCGCCAGGTAGACCCAACCGCCTTCGAAAATGTGCTTCATTTCCAGGGCAAACAGGTCGGGGTCGGTGAAGATGTCGCGGCGGCAGCGGAACACCCCGGTGGCGGGATCTTCCTGGACGGAGTCGCGCAATTGTCGGGCGAGTCGGTCGAATGTGCTGATCATGGGGTAGGCCCTCGGTTGTTCTTGTATCAGGCCCCCCCACCTTATGTGCTTGCCCTACCCCTCAATATCCGCTGACTGCAATTCGTTATCCGCCTGGCGCGAGCCGGCGCTTCCACGTTTGCGAAGGCAGCTCGCCAAAGCGTTTGCGATAGGCCTCGGAGAACCGCCCCAAATGCACAAACCCATGATCCAGCGCCACCTCCGTCACGCTGCGCGCCGTGGCCAGTTGCAGCATGGCGTGCACCCGCTCCAGCTTGCGCTGGCGCATGTAGTCACGGGGTGACAGGCCGACCTGGCGTTCAAACAAGGTATACAACGAACGCTCGCTGACCCTGGCGATGGCCATCAGTTGTTCGACGCTGATGTCGTCGGCCAGGTGCTCCTCGATGAACTGACGCACGGCTTCAAAGCCCCCACCCTGATCCGGTCGCGGAATCACCCGCAGGACGTTGCTGGCCAGCAGCGCCAACAGCTTGTTCGCCACAATGCGCTCGTACAGGCCCTGCACTTCGGGTTCGGCGGCGTTTTCGGCCTCATGGCAGATCAGCCCCAGCAATTGCAGGAACCCACCCATTTCGGCAAGTGCGTGGCGCGGCGCCGCAAAACGGATGCCCGGCTGCGGCAACGTCCAGTGCTGCTCAAGGCAGGCGTTTTCCAGCAGGCGCACGGGCACCTTGACGATGAATTTTTCGCAGTCGGCGGAATAGGTCAGGTCTACCGGGTCATCCGGGTTGATCAGCAGCACTTCGCCGGGGCCCAACACCTGCTCTTCGCCACGGGAGCTCGAGCGGCAGTGGCCGTGCAGCAGGATCTGCAGGTGGTAGATGGTTTCCAGCGCCACCGAGGTCACCCGCACCGGCGCGCCGTAGCTGATGCGGCACAGGTCCAGGCTGGAAAAGGTCCGGTGGCTGATGCTTGCCTGCGGGCGGCCCTTGGGCGGCAGGCGAATGCAGTGGCTGCCGACATGCTGGTTGACGTAGTCGGACACGGCATAGGCATCTGCACGGTCGAAAATCTGGCTGCGCTCACTCAATAGCACGGTCATGGTTGCGCCTTTTATTGTTATGGGCCCTGCGTGTGTACGTCACCGCAGAGTGATGCGGGGGACTTGAACCGTCCAATATTCAATAGGTGTTGCTTCATACCCCGGAGGTATCGTGGGTTCACTTTCGCTGCAAAACCGACTCGCCGGCCTGGAGCGGCAGCCGCAGGTTATCCAGCAGCGCCACGCCGGCGATCACCGCCACTAGAAGAAACGTCAACTGGAAATCGGCGGTGGCGGCCTGCCCGGTATTGCCGTGAAAATTCATGGCAAAACGTAACAACAGCGCGCCAATCGCCACGCCCATGGCCATGCTCAGCTGGAAGAACATGCTGAACAAGGTTGAGGCGTCGCTCATCTGCGCCTTGGGTATATCGGCGAACCCCAGGGTGTTGAACAAGGTGAACTGCATGGAGCGTGACAGGCCACCCACGAACAGAATGAACAGGATCAGCGTCCAGCTCATGCGCTCGTCCAGCAGCGCACAGGCCGCAATCGCGAGCACGCCAAGGATGCCGTTGATCATCAGCACCGAGCGAAAGCCCCAGCGCTGCATCACCGCCGTGGTGAACGGCTTCATTGCCAGGTTGCCGGCAAATACCGCGAGCACCAGCAACCCCGCATCGAATGCAGAAAGGCCGAACGCCAGTTGAAACATCAACGGCAGCAGGAACGGCAAGGTGCTGATGGCCACCCGGAAAATCGACCCGCCGCACAGGCACACACTGAACGTGCGCACACTCACCACACCCAGCGCCAGCAATGGTTGGGCATGCCGGCGCATATGGCGCCAGGCAAAGGCACCGAGCATCACGCCTGCAGCGCTGAGTAACAGGCCCTGCAACAAGCTGCCACGGCTTTGCCCGAGCAGTTCCACGCCGTACAACAGCGCCGCGCTGGCGACACCCACCAGCAGGAAGCCGCTGAAATCGAATGAGCGGGACGTGACCTCGTCGTGTTTGGGGATCAGTACCAGCGTGGCGATCAGCGCCAGCAGGCCCAGCGGCAGGTTGAGGTAGAAAATCCACGGCCAGGACGCGTGGGTAACGATAAACCCGCCCACCGGCGGCCCGAGTATCGGCGCCACCAGGCCGGGCCAGGTGATGAATGAAATCGCCCGCACCAGGTCTTTTTTCTCGGTAGCCCGCAGCACCGCCAGGCGCCCCACCGGCACCATCATCGCGCCGCTGATGCCCTGCAACACGCGCGCGGCGACGAAGGTCTGCAGGCTGTCGCTCCACCCGCACAGCAGTGACGACAGGCTGAACAGCACGATTGCCCAACCGAATACCCGCCGCGAGCCAAAGCGGTCGGCCAGCCAGCCGCTGATCGGAATGAACACCGCGACGGCGAGCATGTAGGCGCTCATACCGATGTTCACGTCCACCGCGCCCACGCCGAAGGTTTTGGCGATGTCCGGCAACGCGGTCGCGATCACGGTGGCATCGAGGTTCTCCATGAAGAAGGTGACGGCGACCAACAAGGCAATCAGGGTTGAGCGGCGTTGGGAGGTCGACGTCATTGCTGTTCACTCATGGTTTCGAACCGGCACTTTATCAATAAGTGCGTCCTTTATGGTCCGCGAAATGCCTGCCTCACAACGTGGCGCCCGGTAACGAATTGCCCCGAATTGGGGTGCGCGCTTACAAAAAATGGCTGTCTCACGCGTCAAAACCCATCAAAAACCTGGAAAAGTCATTAGTTGGCACGATAACCGCTTATTAGCTAATGCAGGATTGTTGAACAATCCAAATCTCTCTGCATCCAGCAACCGAGGCGACGAACATGCAAAAAGGTCTGACGGGCAAGAACACCCTGCGCACATTGGCGCTAGCGATCACCCTGGCGTGCGTGACGCCGCTGCTGTCGGCTGCCGAAATCAAGGGCACCCTGAAACCGGGCGAGCTGTCCATCGGCTCCGACCTCACCTACCCGCCTTACACCTACCTTGAGCAAAAGACCCCGGCCGGTTTCGACCCGGAGTTCATGCAACTGATGGGCAAGCAACTGGGGCTCAAACCACGTTTTCTCGACACCCGTTTCGCCAACCTGATCCTCGGCGTCAACGCCCGGCGTTTCGACGTGGTGGCCTCGGCGCTGTACGTCACCCCCGAGCGCGCCAAACAGGTGGATTTCCTCAGCTACCTGAAGACCGGTTCTTCGCTGATGGTGCTCAGCACCGGCGACTTCAAGCCCCAGCGCCCGGAAGACCTGTGCGGCAAGCGCGTCGGGTCGATCAAGGGCGCGTCGTGGGTGCCAAAGCTGAACAAGGTTTCGGCGGACTACTGCCTCCCTGCGGGCAAGCCGGCGATCGAGTCGCGTGAGTTCCCGACGTCCCCGGAAGCCGCCCAGGCCCTGCTCGCCCAGGCGGTGGACGTGCAGATGGAAGACGCGGCGGTCGCCAAGATCACCGTGGAAAAACTGCAAGGCAAAACCGTGATCAGCTCCAGCGAGTTGATCTACCCGGTGGTGGTCGGCCTGGCCGTGCGCAAGGAAAACCCGGCACTGCTCCAGGCGCTGACCGGCGCCCTGAGCCAGATCAGGCAGGACGGCAGCTACGGCAAGCTGCTGGCGCGCTACAACCTGGCCGAGCCGAACGCCGCCGAGATCAGTGCGGCACTGGGTAACTGAAACGCGGAGCACCTTTATGCAATTCGATTGGCACTACACCCTGGGCTTGTTATGGAACGGCGACTTCTGGCGAGCCGTCGGCACCGTGGTCGAACTGAGCCTGGAAACCTGGCTGCTGGGCATTGTGCTGGGGTTTTTCCTGGCCCTGGCGCGGCAGTCCGAGCGCCGCTGGCTGCGGGACTCCGCTGGCGTCTACATCTGGTTCTTCCGCAGCCTGCCGTTGCTGGTGCTGTTGATCTTCGTCTACAACCTGCCGCAGGTGTTTCCGTCCACCAGCGTGGTGTTGTCCAACCCCTACTCCGCGGGCCTGATCGCCCTGGTGCTGAGTGAGGCGGCCTACATCGCCGAGATCCATCGGGGCGGCCTGCTGGCGGTGGTCAAGGGGCAGCGCGAAGCCGGCAAGGCGCTGGGCGTGGGTTATCGCGGCGTGCAGCGCTTGATTGTGGTGCCGCAGGCGCTGCGGGTTGCGTTGCCCACACTGGCCAACGAATACATCACCATCGTCAAACTCACCTCGCTGGTGTCGGTGATTTCGCTTTCGGAAATCCTGCTGGTGGGCCAACAACTCTACACCCAGAACTTCCTGGTGATGGAGACCATGCTGGCCGTGGCGTTCTATTACGTGTTCATCGTGACGGT
The DNA here is from genome assembly GCF_030815935.1 of Pseudomonas sp. W2I6. Lineage (NCBI taxonomy): Bacteria > Pseudomonadati > Pseudomonadota > Gammaproteobacteria > Pseudomonadales > Pseudomonadaceae > Pseudomonas > Pseudomonas sp. W2I6. Next base: position 2,846,997 of record NZ_JAUSXJ010000001.1, read on the forward strand.
GTTCAGTTGGCTGTTGCGGGTGCTGGAGAACCACCTGGACGTGACCCGGCGCAAACCCAAGGCCATCGCCCCCGCCGTGCTCGACCAAGTGGCGACGCGTCGTGCCCCCGGCCAGGCCGAGCCCGGTGAGTTTGCCTTGCAGGCTCGCGGGGTGCGCAAGGCCTATGGCGAGCTGGAAGTGCTCAAGGGCGTCGAACTGAATGTGCGCTGGGGCGAGGTGGTGTCGATCATCGGCCCGTCAGGCTCGGGCAAGACTACGCTGATTCGTACCATGAACGGCCTCGAGAGCCTCGACCGTGGCGAAATCACCCTGCAAGGCCAGCCGTTCCTGCGTGGCAGCCAGGAGCCGCAAGGCGCGCTGGGGCACAAGGTGCATATGCGCGGCATCGTGCATGTCGGCATGGTGTTCCAGGGGTTCAACCTGTTCCCGCATAAAACCGCCCTTGAGAACGTGATGCTCGCGCCGGTCTACCATGCCCATGGTAGCGGCGAAGAACTGCGCCTGTTGAGCCTGGCCCTGTTGCGCAAGGTCGGCATGCTGGAGCACGCCGGCAAATACCCGCACCAGCTATCCGGCGGCCAACAGCAACGGGTGGCGATTGCCCGCGCCCTGGCGATGCGGCCTTCGGTGATGCTGTTCGATGAACCCACCTCAGCCCTCGACCCGGAACTGGTGGGCGACGTACTGGCGGTAATCGAGGAATTGGCTCGCGAGGGCATGACCATGGTCATCGTCACCCATGAAATGAACTTCGCGTTCAAGCTTTCCGATCGTGTGGTGTTCATGGAAGGCGGCGAGATTATCCAGGACGCCGCACCGCGTGACATGCTCGAGCAACGCAGTGAACGCATGACCAAGTTCCTCAAAGACGTCCAACTGGCGTGAGCCCAAGGAGCCCCGACGTGAGCCAAGCCAAGGAACCCAGCCTGTCGCTGGCCGACCAGGTTGCCATCGAACTGCGCGAAGACATCATCGGTGGCCGCCTGCTGCCCGGCATGCCGCTGGTGGAAAGCGAACTGGTGAACGCCTACAACGCCTCGCGCAACACGGTGCGTGAAGCCTTGCACCACCTGGGCCGCGAAGGCCTGACCAGCTACGTGCGCAACAAAGGCGTGATCGTGCGCCGCCTGGGGGTAGAGGAAGTGCGTGACATCTTCAAGGTGCGACGCACCCTGGAGCTGCAGGCCATCGCCGCCAGCAAGCCGCTGCGCGAATACCAGTCCGACCTGATGCTGGAGTCCATCGAGGCTGCGCAACTGGCCCAGGACCGCGAGAACTGGCAAGCCTTCGGCACCCACAGCCTGCGCTTTCATCAACATATTGTCGGGCTGATGCGCAGCCCGTTGCTGGACGAGTTTTTTACCCATATTGCAGCCCAGATGCGCCTGGTGTTTTCCAACGCGCCCAGCGAGGAAACCTTCCAGAAGCCCTGGCTGGAGCGCGACCGGCAGATTCACGACTTGCTGGTTGACGGCCACAAGCAAGCCGCCGGCGAAGCCCTGGCCAGCTACCTCAATGACTCCGAATCGCTGCTGCTGGACATCCTGAGCAGCATTCCAAAACCCTGAAGCGAGGACCCACCATGTACAAGGACTACCCAGCGGCCTACCAAGTCAGCAAAGGCGCTGCCTTGCAGGTCGACAAAGCCTTCTATGACCGCGTGCGCGAGTCCCGGGACGGCCGCACCCTGATCGAGCAATTCGAAGTGCCGATCCGCACCGGCCGCGCCTGGAAAGTACCGGCAGGCCATGTGTTCCGCGTGACCACGCCGGTTGGCCCGCAGGTTGGCGACTTCAACGTGTGGAGCGCCAACGACCCCCGCGAACGCATGTGGGCGGCACGCACCCGCCAGCTGCAAGGCGCGCACGTCACCACCTACGACCGCCTGTGGTCGAACCTGCCGTTTTTGCGGCCGATGGTCACCATCACCGACGACAGCCTGGCCGACTATGGCATCGACGAACACGGCGGGCGCCTGCACGACTTGCTGGGCACGCGCTGCGACCCTTACGTGAACAAGATGCTCACCGGCGAAGACTTCCACCACCACTGCCACTCCAACCTGACCCGCGCCGTGCTGCCCCATGGCCTGACCGAGTTCGACGTGCACGACGTGCTGAACATTTTCCAGTGCACCGGCCTCAATCACGACGACATGTACTTCATGAAAGCCTGCCCGGCCAAGCAGGGCGACTATCTGGAGTTCTTCGCCGAAATCGACCTGCTGTGTGCCCTCTCCACCTGCCCCGGTGGCGACCTGTCGCTGCCGATGTGGGGCCCGGATGCGGAAGACCCGTTGAAGGTCTGCCGTCCGCTGGGGGTGGAAATCTACCGCCTCGACGACGCGCTGCTGGAGGGCTGGAAACAACCCGAGCGCGCCACCTATAACGGCAACCATGGCCTGTTGATTGCCAAGGCCGACTGGGAAAAGTAAAGGGCAGACCCACACCTGGGGCGCCGCGCCTCAGGTGTTCTGCGCAATCCTGCGGCTGACAAAACTGAAGGCCAGCACGATAAAAATCAGCACGCCGGTTGCCACCTGCTGCCAGTAGAAGTTCCAGCCGATCAACAGCAAGCCATTGGCGATGACGTTGATGAACAGCACCCCCAGCAACGTGCCCGGAATATTCGCCCGGCCCTGGCGGTTCAATGTGGTGCCGATAAACACCGCACCAATCGCATTCAGCAGGAACGCATTGCCCGACAGCGGCACGTAGGCGCTCACCGTCGAACTCAGCAGGATCCCCGCCACCGCGCACGCCAGCGCCGCCGCCAGCACCGTGGTGGTGACGATGCGCCGCACCGACAACCCCGAGTAATACGCCAGCAGCGGCTGGGTACCCTGGGCCAGCAGTTCGCGCCCCAGGCGTCCTCGAGCCAGCAACAGGCCGTAGACCACGGCCAATACCAGCACGATCAACAGCGGCAAGGGCACGCCCAACGGGCTGAAGCTCGCCAGTTCCGGCTTGAAACCCTGGGCGATATAAATTGGCTGGCCGCCGTCCGAGAGCAGTTGCTGGGCACTGGTGCCGATAAACAAGGTGCCGAGGGTGGCCAGGAACGGGCTGATCCGCAGCCCCGCGATCAAGCCGGCATTGAACAGCCCTACCAGCAGCCCGGCGGCCAACGCACCGGCAATCGCCACACCCAGCTCGTGCCCGGCGTTAAGCAACACCACGAAGCTGAAGCTGGCGAAATCCAGCGCGGTGCCTACCGACAGATCGATGCCACCGGCCGCCACCGCATAGGTCATGCCGATCGCAACAATCGCCAGCAGCACGAAGTTATTCAGCACCAGGCTTTTCAGGTTGCCGCCACTGAGAAACCCCGGGGCCTGCCAGGCAAACACCACCACGATGGCCACGAACACCAGCGGCAACGTCAGGGGCAACAGCGAACGCCAGCCGCCATGGGCTTGCAGGATGGATACCTGACTCATGAATGTTCTCCCCGGTTCAATGCGCTGGAAGCGGCGACCACCAGCAGAATCAGCACGCCCTGGACACCGTTGACCCAGAAGCTCGATACGTTGAGCAACTGAAACCCGTTGATCAAAAAGCCGATCAACAGCGTCGCGAGCAAGGTGCCGGGGATGCTTGCCACCAGTCGCCGGGAAAACACCACGCCAAGAAAGGCTATGGCGACCACCGACAACAGCATGTCACCGGAGCCGGTGGTGCTGCCGCTGAAAAATGCCGCTGAACACAACGCCGCCACCGCGGCACACAGCCCAGACAGCAAATAACTGGAGAGTACGTAGGCCGGCACTCGAATCCCGGCGGCCTCGGCGGCGTGCGGGTACTCGCCGACGGCATGCAGGCGCAGCCCATAGGCGGTGTGCTGGATCAGCAGCGTCACCACAAAGGCCGTCACCAGCAACACCCAGGCGAGTGCCGGCACGCCCAGCCATGCGCCGCCGCTGAGCAGGTCAAGCAACGGTGAGTCCGTCGGCACCACAGTATTTTCAGTCAAAACCAGCTCCAACCCGGCCAGTACATTCATGCTTGCCAGCGTTGCGAGCAACGGTGGCAAGCGCAGCACCACCACGGCCAGGCCATTGAGCAGGCCCACCGCCAGGCCGCAACCCAAGGTCAGCAGCAGGCTTGCCCACAGGTCGAGGCCTGCGTTGTTGAGTCGACTGAACACCGCCGCGCACAAGCCCAAATTGGCTGCCAGCGACAGATCAAGCCCGCCGGCCACCACGTTGGAGCCGCCGCCGATAATCACGCAGGTCAGGCCGAAGGCAAGTACGCCGAGGATCGCCGACTGGCTGAACACATTCGCGATATTGCCGACTGAAAAGAAGTTCGGCGCGGCGACGGCAAAGCCCAGCAAAATCGCGAGGAATACGCCCACCGAGCCGCGCCGCAACAGCAGTACCCATAACCGTTGGGACAAGCCAGGAGTAGCAGCTTCAAGCAGGGACATGCGCCACCTCCTGTTTCACCTGCACAGCCACTGTGGACTGCACCGCACCCGTGGCACACGCCAACAGTTGATCACTGTCCGCCTCACCGGCATGGAACTCCCCGGCTATTTCGCCGCGATGCAACACCAGGATGCGGTCGCAGATCCCCAACAGCTCGGGCAAATCCGAAGACAGCACCAGCACCGCTGCGCCCTCTTCCACCAGCCGCCCGATCACGCGATAAATCTCGACCTTGGCGCCGACGTCCACACCTACGCACGGCTCGTCCAACAAGTACACCGCCGAACGGCGACTCAGCCATTTGCCCAGAGCGACTTTCTGCTGGTTGCCGCCGCTGAGCTGGCTGACGGCAGCCTGCGGGCCCGGCGTCTTGATCGCCAACTCGTCGATCAGCCGCAGGCTTTCGGCCTGCTCCTTACGCTGGCTCAGTAACCCCCAGCGACTGAAACGCCCAAGCCCGGCGAGCGTGAGGTTTTCCAGCACCGACAGCAGCGGTGAAATCCCCTGGCTGCGGCGTTCTTCCGGCACCAGTGCAATCCCTTGGGCAATGGCTTCTCCGGGTGAACGCAGGCGCAACAAACGCCCCTCCAGATGAATGCTGCCGCTGTCGGCGCGCACCACACCGAACAGGGTCTTGAGCAGGTCCTTGGCGCCCGACCCGACCAGCCCGGTGAGGCCGACGATCTCGCCCCGACGCAATTCCAGGTCGATCTGCCGATAGCGCCGGGCCAGGTTCAGCCCACGCACCTGCAGCAATGGTTCGCCGAGCTCGACCTGCGCCTTGGGGTACATCTCCTGGACCTCGCGGTTGACCATCAACCGCGCAATCTGCGCGCTGGAGGTGTGCCGTGGCTCAACCACGGCCACATCTCGACCATTGCGCAACACCGTCACTTCATCGCACAGGCTGTCGATTTCCTGCAGGTAATGGGAGATGTAGAGAATCGACAAACCCTGGTCCCGCAGGCGCTTGACGATCCGCAGCAGCTGGTCGACTTCGCGCTTGACCAGCGCCACGCTGGGCTCGTCGAACACCAGGATCTTCGGCTTGCGAATCAACGCCCGGGTGATTTGCAGCACCTGGCGCTCGGCGCTGTTCAGCTCGCCTACCAACGCGTCGGCGGGCAGTTGCAGCTCAAAATATTCCGCCAGCAAACGTTCTGCCTCGCGCTGCTGCCGGCGCCGGTCGACAAACGGACCCCGGCGTAATTCATGGCCGAAAAACAACGCCTCGCCCACGGTAAAACTCGCCGGCAACAGCCGCTCCTGATGGATGAACTGCACGCCCAGCGCGTCCACCTGGCGCGGCGACAGTGCGGCATACGGCTGGTCGTCAATGCTCACCTGCCCCGAGTCCGCTTTGTGGATCCCCGCCAGGACCTTGATCAAGGTCGACTTGCCGGCACCGTTCTCGCCCACCAGGCCGTGAATGGTGCCGCGCTCGACCTTCAGGCTCGCATCCTCCAGCGCCAGGGTGGCGCCGAAGCGTTTGCGCAGGTGCTGCAAGTGCAACGCGGCCATCAATCACCCCGCAGTTGCTGGACCTGCGCCAGGTTGGCGGCGGTGGTCAGCAGCGTCGGCACATGGGTTTCCTTGGGCAGGTCACGCTGCCCGGCCAGGTAGCGGGCCACGTTCTGCACGGCAGTCTTGCCGATCAGCGCCGGTTGCTGGGCGACTACCGCGCCCACCGGCGAGTTGGCCTGGCCGAGCAGCTCCAGCACCTCCGGCGTACCGTCCACGCCGTAGGTCTTGATCTCGGTGCGCTTGGCGTCGATCAACGCCTTGCTTGCCCCCAGTTGCGGGATGTCCCACGCCGCCCAGATCGCCGAGACACTGCCGGCCGGGTACTTGTTGAGCAACGCGGACACCTGGGAATAGGCATCCTGCACGGTGTTGGGGATCACATCCCGCAGCTCCGGCTCGATGATTTCCAGTTGCGGGTGATCCTTGAGCGCCAGCTTCAACTGGTCGTAGCGAATCGCGCACACCGGCACGCCGTAGAAGCCGTTGAACACCAGGATCTTGCCCTTGCCGCCGGCATCCTTGATCAACTGATCGGCCAGGGCCTTGCCGGTGGCGACGTTATCCGAGGTGGTGTTGTTGAGGCTGTACTGCGACGGCGCGTCGATGGTGAACAGCGGGATGCCGGCCTTGCTGATGCGCTTGAGCCACGGGTCGATCACGCTCAGGGTGCCGAGGGTCTGGATCACCGCATCGGGTTTCTGGGTGACCACGGTTTGCAGTTGGGTCACCAGGTTCTTGTCGTTGCGCCCTGCATCCAGGGTGATCGGCGTGCCGCCGAGGCGCTTGATCTCATCGACCTGGGCCTGGAAGGCCTTGATATCGAAGTAGTGGCTGGTGCCGGTCATGCTCACGGCAATGCGCTTGCCGGCCAGGGACGGCACCGCGTCATCGCCCTCGGCGGCCTGGGACACGGCGGCGTGGCCCAGCAACAACGCTGCGCCGAGCAAGATGTAACGTGAACGCGAGAAAAAGGTGCAAGGCATACAGGGCTCCGCTGAGCAACGGGTGAAAGGGTTCACCTGTGTGCATTGCAGAGCCCATGCCATAAATTATTTCGAATAAAATCAAGCAGATGAAAACATTGGATGACGTTGCGCTGTCCCGCCCAAACCACAACTGTCCGACTGCTGTTGCCCAGCCAACAGTTGGCCGGGAAATCCGGCCAGCCACCTCAGGCCGCCGGGTAAGCAAAGATCAGCTCGACCCTGATCCCGTTGGGGTCTTCGACAAACAATTGGTGCTCGAACAGCTCCGGCACCACCCGCTCGGTAAAAGGCAGCCCTAGCGTGTGCAGGCGTTGCCGGTGAGTTTCAAGGTCATTGCAGCGCAATGCAATGTGATCGAGCGCACTTGAGCCGTCGCCGGCAGCACGCACCCCAAGATACGTTTCAAGCTGCGCGGCGCTGCCCTGCAGGCTGGCGATATGCAGCAGCGGGCGACCTGCTGAATAAAGCCAACTGCCCGGAAAAGGAAACGCCGGGCGCCAGCCCTCCTCCAGGCCGAGGGCGTCACGATAGAAACTCACCGTCGCGTCGACATGCTCCGTGCGGAGCGTGAAGTGATCAAGGTAGTGAACGGTCATGTGCAGAGCCCTCCCGTCAGCGCGCACCCAACTGCTTCATCAGCGTCAGGTTGTCTTCGATGTGCCAGTTGGCGACGATCTTGCCCTTGCCGATCTGGTAAATGTCGGTGGCAATAAAGTCTACGACCTGCCCAGTGCCCTTGATCTGACCAAAGGAACCGGTGAAGTGCCCGCGAAAATGCAAATGTGCCACCACGCGGTCGCCGGCAATGATCATTTGCTCTACTTCACAGCTCAGGTCCGGCACCGCGCCGCGAAACGCACGGGAGGCCAGCAGCGGTCCCTCCGGCCCTTGTTTGCGCCCGGCGGGCGGTGTTTTATCGATGAAGTTGAGCGCCAGCGCTTCACGGGCCAGGCTCTCGTCACCGGTATTCCAGAAAGTGTCGTAACGCCGGGCGACAGTTTCCATGATCTTCAGTTGCGCGGCGGTCAGGCTCTTGTCCACCACCAGGACACCCGGCGTCACCAGTTCGGTGGTGGCAAACGCCACGCCGGAGAGGGTCAGGGCCAGGAATCCGGCGGCGATAAGGGGAATGGAACGTTGCATAAGGGCACATCCTTTAAAGTCGAAGAGAACGAACTCAGATGGTTTCGCTTTCCCTGAGGCTGAGGGGGCTTTTCAAGGTGTATTGAGCGATGGCGTCCTTGCGCATGAACGCCACGCCGGGATGGCTGTTGGCGTACCGCAGAAACTCGTCCCAGACCCTGACCATTTGCGGCGTACCGCTGATGCGGTCGTGGGCACTGATCGCCATCATGCGGCGTCGGCTCCCGGCTTCCAGGTAGAGCTGGTCGAACTCCAGCTTGACCTGTTGAAGGAATTTCGAGGGCGAGTAATTGCGCCCCTCAATCAAGACGATGTCGTTGTTGCGCAGGGTATACGGGACCACGACAAAGTCCTTGCCATTGACCTGCTCGATAAACGGCTCATCACGACTCACATCATCAATGTGATAGACGTAGCCCAGCTCCTGCAACAACGACAAGGTATTGGGCCCGCGCCGCAGCCAGTTGCAGTTGTAGCCGGTGACCGGCTGGCCGGTGACGTCCTGCAACATGCTCGCGGCCTGGCGCAGGAAAGTGCGCTCTTCATCGCGGCTCATGGCAAATTGCGAGCTCCAGTGCGGGCCATGCCCCGAGGCTTCGTGCCCACGGGCGACGATCTCCCGGGCCAGCGCCGGGTTGCGCTTTACGGCGTCGCCGATCATGTGGCAGGTGACTTTCACCCCATGCCGGTCCCAGAGATCAAGCATCCGCGGAATACCTTCACGGTAGCCATAGGCAAACCAGGTATTGGTGGCCACATCCTCTGGAACACTGTCGGGAAAATCCACGTGGGGAAACGGACTGTCAGTGCCCTTGAGCGGTTGGCCGCCTGCCTCGAATTGCATGGAAATGGACACTACCAGCCGGGTGTCCCCTGGCCAGAAACGCCCGATTGCCTTGCCGGCAGTCGCCGCGGGGGCAGCGTTGCCCGGCCCTGTCACCGCAGCTTTGGCAGCGGCCGGGCCGAGCAGCGATCCTGCGGCCAGAACAGCAGCACCTGCGCCGGCCTGGGCGAGGAAAGTACGACGATGCGGGTTATCGGTTTTGTCCATGTTGGTTCACCTCATACTGAATTCAGGGGGTCAGGCAATCGCTGCAGGCCGGGTGGCTTTACCCGCGCCTTCCTGGGAAACAATGAACAGCACACCGAGCAATGGAATCGCCGCAGCCGCAAACGGAATCGCCGCCGCGCCCCAGTGGCTGTCCACCACGATGCCGCCGATGATGCCGCCCAGGGCGTTGGCCAGGTTGAAGGCCGAGATATTCGCCGTGGCAGCCAGCTCCGGGGCCTTGCCGCCGTGCTTCATCACGCGCATTTGCATGGATGGCACGTTGGCGAACGAGGCGATACCGAAGAGGAACACGGTCACCAGGAACGGCCACTTGTAGGGCGCCACAAGGCCTGCGGCGATCAGTGTCACGATCATCGCCGCCGGCCAGAACATCAGCGAAAAGCGCAAGTTGGCGTCTGCGGTACGCGCCCCGAGACTGTTGCCGACTACCAGGCCAATGCCGACCACGACCAGCACAGCGGTCAGCATCGTCGAATCAAACCCTGCCACCTGTTCGGCAATCGGCGCGATATAGCCATAAAAGGCCATGAACCCGGCCCAGCCGAGCACCGTGAACATCAGACTGGCCAGCAGGTTGCGGTTACGAAACACCGCCAACTGGTTGATCAACGACACTGACTGCTCGGTGCCCTGGCGCTTGATCGACACAATGATTGCCAGCAACGCGAGCACGCCCAACGCGGCGACTACCAGGAATGCGGTGCTCCAGCCATATTGATTGCCAATCCACGAGCCGGCGGGTACGCCCAGCACGTTGGCCAACGTCAGCCCGGCAAACATCTGGCCGACGGCGCGGCCTTCCATGCCGCTGGCCACCAGGCGCGTCGCGACCACCGCGCCGATCCCGTAGAACGGCCCCTGGGTCAGCCCGGCAATCGCCCGGCTGACCAGCAACACGCTGTAGTCGCTGCTGAGGGCAGTCATTACGTTGGCGCCGACGAACACCGCCATCAACAACCACAGCACCGTGCGTTTTTCGTAGCGCGAGAGCCAGATGGTCAGCACCGGGCCTCCGATCACGATGGCCAGCGCGTAGGCGGTAATCAGGCTGCCAGCCTGCCCTTCGCTGATGTTCAAGCTGTGGGAGACCTGGGTCAGTAATCCGGCAATCACGAACTCGGCGGTGCCGATGGCGAAAGCCGCCAGGGTCAGCACCCAGACCTGGATGGGCATTTTCGAAGAATTGGATGACATGTCAGTCACTCCGATGGTTAACGATGGATGCAAAACTAGTTCTTTTGGCTTAACTTGATAATTGAGTCGAAATCAAAAACTACTTTCGGAAATACCGAACAATGCTGCTGAAGAACCTTGAGTTGTTTTTGCTGATTGTGGAAAAAGGCGGGCTGTCGGCAGCGGGTAGAGAGCTGGGACTGTCACCCGCCTCTGTCTCGGAAAGGCTCGCGCAGTTGGAGGGTTTCTATGGCGCCAGCCTGCTCAACCGCACCACCCGGGCGATCAACCTGACGGACGAAGGCCGCTTGCTGGTGGAAGGCGCCCGCCGCTTGCTGGCAGAGGCCAACGAGCTGCACAGCAGCATTCGCCATGGCACCCACACCCTGTCCGGGCCGATTCGCCTCAGCGCCCCGGAAGACCTCGGGCGCCAATACATCGAACCGATCCTCGCCGCATTCATGCTGGAACATCCCGAGATCAGCATTGACCTGAACCTGAGCGACGGCTACGCCGATCCGGTGAGCCAGGGCATCGATTTCGCGGTGCGCTACGGCGAGCTGGCGGACAGCACCCTGCATGCCAGGCCGATTGGCGAAAACCGTCGCGTGCTGTGTGCGTCACCCCACTACCTGGCGCTCAATGGTACGCCCCGACACCCCGAGGATCTGACGCGCCACGAGTGCCTGGTGATGCGCTTCGGCATCAATATTTCGCGGGAATGGACCTTCAAGCGGCACGGGCACGCCCATCGGGTGCTGGTCCAGGGCCGGCGGGTGGCGAACGACGGTGCGCTGGTACGCCAGTGGTGCCTGGCGGGCCATGGCATTTGCCTGAAATCGGTGTGGGACGTGCGCGCCGACCTTGAGGCCGGGCGATTGGTCGAGCTGCTGGCTGACTATGATTTGGGCAGTACCGCGCTGAACATCATCTATCCGCCGACACGGGTTCAACCGCGCCGTGTCAGGGTGTTGATCGAGCGGATAGTGGATGAGCTGTCGCTGCACGATCATTCAATATCCGGCCGGCCGTTAGGCCTAACTTAAGGCTCCAATGTCCTGAAACCCTGGAACCTACAATGCCCGCCTCCCACGCTTCGACGAATTACGCCTCGATCAACTTCGCCCAGAAATACGCCCTGTTCAGCGAGCAATGGGCGCCCAAGGTCGTCGCGCAGATGAACGACTACCAGTTCAAGGTGGTGAAGATCGAAGGTGACTTCATCTGGCACGACCATGCCGACACCGATGAAACCTTTATCGTCCTCGAAGGCACCCTGCGCATCGACTTCCGCGACGGCGCGGTGACCATCGGCCAAGGGGAAATGTACGTGGTGCCCAAGGGCGTCGAGCACAAGCCGCACGCATTGGGTGAGGTGAAGTTGCTGTTGATCGAACCCTGCGGCGTGCTGAACACCGGCAGCGAGGGTGGCGAGCGCACGGCAATCAACGACGTGTGGATTTAGCACCTTCCGGCGTTGCCTGTTTGGGCTAGTCTTTACCTCACAGTTACTCCAGACCAGGAGCACGCGTGATGAACAGGCAGCTCAGGAAAACCTCAGCCCTCGTGATTACCCTGATGGCGTTGATGGGCAACGTCTACGCTGGCACTGGTGCCTGCCCGCCCACCCATGCCCTTAAAGATACGTACAAAAAGACGCCGACCGGGGAAGTGGTCGCCTACACCGCGTCCGGCCCGGACGGTCGGCAATGGACCAGGCAAAACCCGATGACAGAGCAGAAGGACCTGCACCAGGTCCACTTTGAAAAGGCGGTGATCCAAAGCAGCCAGGGCCAGTCGTCTGTGGCATGCCACTACCTGGATCAGAACCATGAACCGGTAAGCATGACCCTGAAAAACCAGGTCAATGCCAGGCCTCTGGGCAGCGCATGGTCAGGCAACGAATGCACGGCAACCAACCCGGCGCTCTGTACATTTGAATAGCAGACACGCCCGACAATTTATGCGGCGCGCTGTTCCTTGCATCTTGCGCAACAGTCCTTTGTCATCAACAGCATTGATAGCTCCCTAACGAAAGCCCCATGCTAGAGGGCTCGCTTTACGCTTATATCATTCCGAATGATAGTTACCTTTGTTTCATTCGATTCGTGAGATAGCACCCTGCCGAGCATGATCCGCCCATCTTAAATACATTGGCGGATGCACCTCATGGAACAGTCACTCAAACATTTGCGCTATCCCTTGGCCATTTTGGCCGTGATGGTGATGAGCGCCTGCGGCAAAGCGCCCGAACAGGCAGCCGCCATGCCACCAAGCCACGTCAGCGTGGCCAAGGTGCTGGAACAACCGGTCAATGAGTGGGACGAATTCACCGGCCGGCTCGAAGCGCCGGAAACCGTGCAGATCCGTCCGCGCGTGTCGGGCCAGATCGATCAGGTCGCCTTCACCGAAGGTGCCTTGGTCAAGAAGGGCGACCTGTTGTTCCAGATCGACCCACGCCCATTCCAGGCTGAGGTGCGCCGCCTCGAAGCACAACTCGCACAAACCAAGGCCGCCGCCACCCGCAGCGATAACGAAGCCCAGCGCGGCGAACGCCTGCGCCAGAGCAATGCGATCTCCGCCGAGCTGGCCGACTCGCGCACCACCGCCGCCCAGGAAGCCCATGCGACTGTCGCCGGCATCCAGGCGCAGTTGGACCTGGCCAAGCTGAACCTGAGCTTCACCCGTGTCAGCTCGCCCATCAGCGGTCGCGTCAGCCGTGCCGAGATCACCGCCGGCAACCTGGTGACCGCCGATGTCACCGCGCTGACCAGCGTGGTGTCCACCGACAAGGTCTACGCCTACTTCGACGCCGATGAACGTGTGTACCTCAAGTACACCGAACTCGCGCGCCAGGGTCGCCGTGGCGCGACCACCCCGGTGTACCTGGGCCTGTCCAATGAAGACGGCAACCCGCACCTGGGCCAGATGAACTTCGTCGACAACCAGGTCAACCCGGCCACCGGCACCATTCGTGGTCGCGCCGTGTTTGATAACAGCAAGGGCGAATACACCCCAGGCCTGTATGCGCGCCTGAAGCTGGTAGGCAGTGGCACCTACTCCGCCGTGCTGATCAGCGACGAAGCCGTGGGCACCGACCTGGGCAAGAAGTTCGTACTGGTGATGGACGGCGACAAGCCTGCCTACCGCGCGGTGGAGCTGGGTCCGAAGATCGAAGGTTTGCGCATCGTGCGCAGCGGCCTGACCAAGGACGACACGATCATCGTCAAGGGATTGCAGCGCGTTCGCCCGGGGTCGCCGGTTGCACCGGAAACCATCCCGATGGCCAGCAAGGAAACCCTCGCCGCCTTGGCACAACAACGACAAGCGCTTGAAGCCAGCAACCTGGAGCAAGTGGCGCCGGATAAAGCCGCGCCCAAGCTCGCAAGTACAGCGACTCCACGCGGTTAAGGGATACGACTCAAGATGAATTTTTCCAAGTTCTTCATTTCGCGGCCGATCTTCGCAGCGGTGCTGTCGCTGTTGATCCTGATCGCCGGCGCGATTTCACTGTTCCAGCTGCCGATCAGTGAATACCCGGAAGTGGTGCCGCCGACCGTCGTGGTCCGTGCCAACTTCCCGGGCGCCAACCCCAAGGTCATCGGTGAAACCGTGGCCGCGCCCCTGGAGCAAGCCATCACCGGCGTCGAGAACATGCTGTACATGTCCTCGCAGTCGACCGCCGACGGCAAGCTGACCCTGACCATCACCTTCGCCCTGGGCACCGACCTGGACAACGCGCAGGTGCAGGTGCAGAACCGGGTAACCCGGACTCAGCCAAAACTGCCCGAGGAAGTGACGCGCATCGGTATTACCGTGGACAAGGCCTCTCCCGACCTGACCATGGTGGTGCACATCACCTCCCCCGACCAGCGCTACAACATGCTCTACCTGTCCAACTACGCGATCCTCAATATCAAGGATGAGCTGGCACGGCTGGGCGGCGTGGGTGATGTGCAGCTGTTCGGCATGGGCGATTACTCCCTGCGTGTGTGGCTGGACCCGAACAAGACCGCCTCGCGCAACCTGACCGCCACCGACGTGGTCACGGCCATTCGCGAACAGAACCGCCAGGTGGCGGCCGGTGCCTTGGGCGCGCAACCTGCGCCGAATGACACCAGCTTCCAGCTGTCGGTCAACACCCAGGGCCGACTGGTCACTGAGGAAGAGTTCGAGAATATCGTCATCCGTGCCGGCGCCAACGGCGAAATCACGCGTTTGAAGGACATTGCACGGGTTGAGCTGGGTTCCAGCCAGTACGCCCTGCGCTCGTTGATCGACAACCAGCCGGCCGTGGCGATCCCGATCTTCCAGCGCCCGGGCTCCAACGCAATCGACATCTCCAATGAAGTGCGCGCCAAGATGGCGGAGCTGAAACAGAGCTTCCCGGAGGGCATGGATTACCGCATCGCCTATGACCCTACCGTCTTCGTACGTGGCTCCATCGAGGCCGTGGTTCACACCCTGTTCGAAGCACTGATCCTGGTGGTGCTGGTGGTGATCCTGTTCCTGCAGACCTGGCGTGCGTCGATCATTCCATTGGTGGCGGTGCCGGTATCGTTGATCGGTACCTTTGCGGTGATGCACCTGTTTGGCTTCTCGCTCAACGCGCTGTCGCTGTTCGGGCTGGTGTTGGCGATCGGTATCGTGGTGGACGACGCCATCGTGGTGGTGGAGAACGTCGAACGGAACATCGAATTGGGCCTGGAACCGTTCCCGGCCACTGAAAAGGCCATGAGCGAAGTAACCGGCCCGATCATCGCGACCGCGCTGGTACTGTGTGCGGTGTTCATCCCAGCGGCATTTATCAGCGGCTTGACCGGCCAGTTCTACAAGCAGTTCGCCTTGACCATTGCGATCTCGACCGTGATCTCGGCGTTCAACTCGCTGACCCTGTCGCCCGCACTGGCAGCGGTATTGCTCAAAGGCCACAACGCTCCGAAAGACGGGTTCTCCAGGTTCCTCGACAGGATGCTGGGCGGCTGGTTGTTCAAACCGTTCAACCGCTTCTTCGACAAGGCCAGCCATGGTTACGTCGGCACGGTACGCCGGGTGATCCGCGGCAGTGGTATCGCGCTGTTCCTGTACGCCGGCCTGATGGTCCTGACCTGGATGGGCTTTGCCCACACGCCGACCGGTTTCGTACCGGCCCAGGACAAGCAATACCTGGTGGCCTTCGCGCAATTGCCGGACGCCGCGAGCCTGGACCGTACCGAAGACGTGATCAAGCGCATGTCCGACATCGCCATGAAACAGCCCGGCGTGGAAAGCGCGATCGCCTTCCCCGGCTTGTCGATCAACGGTTTTACCAACAGCCCGAACAACGGCATCGTGTTCGTGACCTTGAAGCCGTTCGATGAGCGTAAAGACCCGAGCCTGTCTGCCGGTGCGATTGCCGGTGCACTGAATGGCAAGTACAGCAGCATCCAGGAAGCCTACATGGCGATCTTCCCACCGCCGCCGGTACAGGGCCTGGGTACGATCGGCGGGTTCCGCCTGCAGGTCGAAGACCGTGGCAACCTGGGTTACGACGAGCTGTACAAAGAAGTGCAGAACATCATTACCAAGAGCCGTGGCGTGCCTGAGTTGTTCGGCCTGTTCACCAGCTACACGGTCAACGTGCCCCAGGTCGATGCTGCCATCGACCGCGAAAAGGCCAAGACCCATGGCGTGGCGATCAGCGACATCTTCGACACCCTGCAGATCTACCTGGGCTCGTTGTATGCCAACGACTTCAACCGCTTCGGGCGCACCTATCAGGTCAACGTGCAGGCTGAGCAACAGTTCCGCCAGGATGAAGACCAGATCGGCCAGCTGAAAGTGCGCAACAACAAAGGCGAGATGATTCCCCTGGCGACCTTCATCAAGGTCAGCGACACCTCGGGCCCGGACCGCGTGATGCACTACAACGGCTTCATCACCGCCGAGATCAACGGCAACGCCGCACCGGGCTACAGCTCCGGCCAGGCCCAGGCGGCGATCGAGAAACTGTTGAAAGACGAACTGCCCAACGGCATGACCTACGAGTGGACCGACCTGACCTATCAGCAAATCCTCTCGGGCAACACTGCGCTGTTCGTGTTCCCGCTCTGCGTACTGCTGGCGTTCCTGGTACTGGCCGCCCAATACGAAAGCTGGAGCCTGCCACTGGCGGTGATCCTGATCGTACCGATGACCCTGTTGTCGGCCATCACCGGGGTGATTATCTCTGGCGGCGACAACAACATCTTTACCCAGATCGGCCTGATCGTCCTGGTGGGCCTGGCCTGTAAGAACGCGATTCTGATCGTCGAGTTCGCCAAGGATAAACAGCAGGAAGGCCTCGATCCGCTCGCTGCGGTACTGGAAGCCTGCCGTCTGCGTCTGCGGCCGATCCTGATGACCTCGTTCGCCTTCATCATGGGTGTAGTGCCTCTGGTGATGTCCAGCGGTGCCGGTGCCGAGATGCGCCATGCCATGGGTGTGGCGGTGTTCTCCGGGATGATCGGCGTGACCTTCTTCGGTCTGCTGCTGACGCCAGTGTTCTATGTACTGATCCGCCGGTTTGTTGAACGCGGTGAAGCGCGCAAAGCGGCCAAGGCCTTGAAGCTGGAGACACAGCAATGAGCGTGAAAGTATTTTTGCCGAGCTTGCTGGTACTGGCGCTGAGCGCCTGTGCCGTGGGCCCGGACTATAAAACCCAGCCACTGGAGGCGGCCAACGTAACGGCCGCCGCCGACGCCAAGCAGTACGACCACGCGAAGTTCGAAGGCATCTGGTGGCAACAGTTCGAGGACCCGACCCTTAACCAGTTGGTGACTCAGTCCCTGAACGGTAACCGTGACCTGCGGGTGGCATTTGCCCGCCTGCGGGCAGCCCGGGCGATTCGTGACGACGCTGCCAATGACGTGATGCCGGTGATCACCAGCCGCGCCAGCAGCGACGTGGGCAAAGGCCAGATTCCGGGCCAGACCACCAAACGCGTCAACAGTGAGCGTTATGACCTGGGCCTGGACATGGCCTGGGAAGTGGACTTGTTCGGCCGCATCCGCCGCAACCTGGAGGCCAGCGACGCTGACCAACAGGTTGCCGAGGCAGACCTGTATCAACTGCAAGTCACGATGATTGCCGAGCTGGTGGACGCTTACGGTCAACTGCGGGGCGCGCAACTGCGCGAGAAAATCGCGGTGGCCAACCTGAAGAACCAGGAGGATTCGCGCGGTATCACCGTCAGCCTGCGGGACGCCGGTGTGGGCGATCAACTCGATGTGGTACGGGCCGATGCGCGTCTGGCGGCTGTAGAAGCCAGTGTGCCGCAGCTGCAGGCCGAGGAAGTTCGCGAGCGTAATCGTATCGCTACCCTGCTCGGTGAGCGGCCGGACAAGTTGAGCGTGGATTTGAGCCCGAAAGATTTGCCGGCGATTGCCAAGGCGTTGCCGATTGGTGATCCGGGGCAACTGCTGCAACGTCGTCCGGACATTCTCAGTGCCGAGCGTAAGTTGGCAGCCGCCACGGCGCGGATTGGGGTGGCCAAGGCTGATCTGTTTCCGCGGGTGAGCCTCAGTGGGTTCCTCGGGTTTACCGCTGGGCGGGGTTCGCAGATTGGGTCGGCGGCGGCGAATGCCTGGTCGCTGGGTCCGAGCATTACCTGGGCGGCGTTTGACCTGGGCAGTGTGCGGGCAAGGTTGCGTGGTGCGGATGCCGAAGCGGATGGCGCCCTGGCGACTTATGAGCAGCAGGTGTTGCTGGCGCTGGAAGAATCGGAGAATGCCTTCAGTGATTACGGCAAACGCCAGCAGCGGTTGGTCTCGCTGATTCGTCAGAGTGAGTCGAGCCGGGCTGCTGCGGATCTGGCGGAGATTCGTTACCGCGAAGGGACGGTGGACTTCCTGGTGTTGCTGGACGCGCAGCGTGAGCGTTTGGCCGCCGAGGACTCCCAGGCTCAGGCCGAGGTGGATCTGTATCGCGGGATTGTGGCGATCTACAAGGCGTTGGGCGGTGGGTGGCAGCCGAGTACCACGATTGCCAGTGCCAAGTGATTTGACTTAAAGAGCTCCTTTGGTTGGTCGCATCCAGCCAATTTTTAGCCCCGTGCCGTCATTCGGTCGCGGGGCTTTTTTTTGCTCGCTTGTGGTGTGTGCATATCCGTTATTTGGGTGATGGCTTATATCGGTTCCGCTCTTACAGCGGCTCACTTTTGAAAAGCGCAAAAGTAAGCAAAACGCTCTTGCCCCACCACTCGGCACCTCGCCTAGGCTCGGTGTGCCCTCACTCCGGCTTTGGACCGTGGGCCGCCGTCATGGGCCATCCTTGGCCCAGGACGGCTAACCCGGCGTCCTGCCGGGTTACCCACGGTCCAAAGCCTGCGTTCGGCCAGCGTGGTTTAACGGGGCGCCTAAGATCAAAATCAAGATCAACAGCAAGAGCACAGCGGCCTCCCGGCCGGCTTGAGTGTTGAAGAGCAAAAGCCAAATCAAAAGCTAAAGCGGGCACGGTCCAAATGTGGGAGCTGGCTTGCCTGCGATAGCATCAACTGGGTGTACCTGATGCACCGAGGTGTCTGCATCGCAGGCAAGCCAGCTCCCACAGAAAAGCAGCTCTGTTTTCGCTCTGGTCTTTGCTTTTGCTTTTAACACTCAGGTCGGCTTTCAGGCCGCCGTGCTCTTGCTTTTGATTTTGATCTGCGGGCCCCGTCAACCACGATGGCCGCAAGCAGGCACGGTGGAGCGGGTAAACCGGCAAGGATGCCGGTTTAGCCGCGCCGGGCCATGGATGGCCCGTCGCGGCGGCCCGCGGAACCGGGCCGGAGTGCGGGCATGCCGAGCCTAGGCGAGGCACCGAGTGGTGGGGCAAAGACCTTTTGGTTACTTTTGGCTGGGCCGGCATTCCGGGCGTTTGCCAAAAGTGACCCGCTGTAAGAGCGGAACCATAAGTGGCCGTTACCGCAGCAACGGATATGTACCCAATACAGCTACCGCGCCAGCACCATGGCAAAATACCCAAACACCGTGAGCAAAATCCCCGACACCGCATACGCCACCGGAAACCCGATCCACGGCACCGTACTATCAATTTCCTTGGCCGCCTCCCGCGCCGGCCCCGAGTGACTCCGCGCCCCCGCAACACCGCCCATGAGAATCGCCGGGTTGATCTTGAACACATGAAAACCCACAGCCCAAACAATAAACGGTGGAATCGTACAAGCCACGAACCCAAGCAAAAAGATCTTCAACGCAATGATCGCGCTAATCTGCGAAACCAGGTTAGCCCCCGCATTCACCCCCACAATCGCGACAAAGAATATCAACCCCATGTCCTCCAGAATGTTGCGCGCCGCATTCGGGGTATTCCCAAAAAACCGCACCCGCGACACCAGCGACGAGACGATAATCCCCGACACCAGCAACCCGCCCGCATTGCCCAGCCCCACCGCCGCACCGAACGCCGGCACCTGAATCAGCCCGATCAACAACCCCAGCACCATACCCAGCGACAGCGTCAGCAAATCCGTCGCCGTACTCGCCCGCCCCGCCTTGCCCAGCAACGCCGTGGCCTTGTCGATGGCACTGCGCAAGCCAATCAAGTGCATCACATCCAGGCGCTGCAACCGCGTTTCCAGCCCCACCGGGATCGGCGCTCCACCCCGCTCAATCCCCACCAACTGCACCTGACCGGCAATCGGCGACTGGCTGAATTCCTTGAGCGCCCTGCCCACGGCATCCTTGTGAGTCACCAGAATCACCGCCTCATCCAGCGGTATATTCAACGCCCGGGCATCCGGTACTTCCGGCCCGATCAGGCCCATGTGATCGGTCAGCGCATCCAGGCTGCCGCCCAGGGCGATCACATCGCCGAGTTGCAACACCAGCGTCGGATCAGCCCCCAGCAACTCTTCACCACGCTCGACGTTCTCGATCTGGTACAACGCAAAGCGCTGGCGAAACTGCGCGATGCTCTGCCCCACCAGCTCCGGGTTCACCAGGCGATAGGCCCGCAGGTCAAACGGCCGATACCCACTGAGCCCGGCATCGTCGACGTTCGGCACACCGTGCTCCACCTCGAATTCCTTGGCCGCCTTGCGCGCATCCACACCCCACCAGCGCGGCAGGTATTTGCAGATCAGGATGATGCCGACCGTGCCCCAGATGTAGGTGATGCCGTAAGACAGCGCGATCATCGCGGTGGCCGCCGCCGCAGTGGTGCCCGGTGGCAGCGGCACCACGCCCGAGGTAATCGCCTGTTCGGCGGAGCCAATCGCCGCCGACATGGTTTGCGAACCGGCAAGAATCCCGCCCGCCGCGCCCACCGGCAGGGATAACAGCCGCACGCCGAGCACCACGATACCCAGCCCGAGGAACGAGGACAGGATCGCCAGGAAGGTGAATTTCAGGCCATCACCCTTGAGACTGTTGATGAACGAAGGCCCGACCCGCAGCCCGACGCCGTACATGAACAGGTAATAAAACAGGCTCTTGGTAAAGTTATCGAGTTCGAAATGCACGCCGTAGTAAGACGCCCACGTCGCAATCGCGCAGCCGATCACGATGGCCCCGGCCACCGCGCCCAGGCCATAACCCTTGATGGTGCCGCGCCCGACCCAGACGGACAGGCCAACCACCAGGAACAGCAGGATGTAGGGGTTGTCGTGCAGGAAAGTAAAGAAGGCAGTCACGATGATTCGTACCTGGCGATGCAACGCTAAAGGCACCGGGCCTCGAGGCCCGGTGAGTGTTCAGTGCGTTCAGTCGAGGTTCGGGGTGTCGGCCGGGATGACCGGGTCGGCGATGGCGCCATGGCTGAAGCTGGGGCCCGCGTCGGAATGCTCCACCGGGTTTTTCTGCAGGTGGGCAACGGCCTTGCGCAGGTCTTCCAGCAGCAACGCCACCAGGTCACGGCTCACGCCATGCCGTACGAGGATGCGCTGTACCACGACGTTCTGCCGATCGGACGGCAACGGGTATGACGCGATCTGCCAGCCGCGCATGCGCACGCGCTCCGACAGGTCGTAGAGGCTGAAGCCGTGGTCGACGCCGTCCTTGAGCTTGTAGCAGACCGCCGGCAGCCCATCCTTGCCGTCGTACACCAGTTCCAGCGGGGCAAACTTGGTGATTTCCGAGGCCAGCCATTGCGCCGTGTCGGAGCACGCTTGTTGAATCCGCGTGTAGCCGTCGCGCCCCAGCCGCAGGAAGTTGTAGTACTGGGCGATGATTTCACCGCCGGGCCGGCTGAAGTTCAGGGCAAAGGTCGCCATGTTGCCGCCCAGGTAGTCGACGTAGAAGATCAACTCTTCCGGCAAGTCTTCGGTGGAGCGCCAGATAACCCAGCCGACGCCCAGCGGCGCCAGGCCGTACTTGTGGCCGGAAGCGTTGATGGACTTGACGCGCTCGATCACAAAATCCCATTGCAGCTCTTGCTGGATGAACGGGGCGATAAACCCGCCGCTCGCCGCGTCGACATGGATCGGGATATCCAGGCCGAGGTCACGTTGCATCGAGTCCAGCTCGGCCGCCAGGGCTGCGACCGGTTCGTAGATCCCGGTGAAGGTTACGCCCAGGGTCGCGACGACACCGATGGTGTTTTCGTCGCAATATTCCCGCAGGTCGGCCGGGCGCAGGCCCAATGCGTCACCGCGCAACGGCACTTCGCGAATTTCCACATCGAAATAACGGGCGAATTTCTTCCAGCAGATCTGCACCGGGCCGCACACGAAATTCGGTTTGTCGGTGGGCAGCCCCGCCGCTTCCCGGCGTTTTCTTCCAGCTCCACTTCAGTGCCAGGCCGCCAAGCATCGCCGCTTCGCTGGAACCGGTGGTGGAGCAACCCACGGTTTGCCACGATTTCGGCGCGTGCCACAGGTCGGCAATGATGTGCACGCAACGGTTTTCGATCTCGGCCGTCTGCGGGTACTCATCCTTGTCGATCATGTTTTTGTCGAGGGCATCGGCCATCAACTGCTGCACTTCGGGCTCGACCCAGGTGGTGCAGAAGGTCGCCAGGTTTTGCCGGGAATTGCCATCCAGCAGCAGTTCGTCGCGCACCAGGTTGTAGGCGGCCGACGGCGTGGTCGAGTGGTCCGGGAGGCGGTACTTGGGCAGTTTGTGCTGGGCGGAGCCACTCGAATAGACGTCTTCGATGGCTTGGTCCTGGGTCTCTACGGTTCTGTGAAGTGCCATGAAATCCTGCTCTTGAATGAGGGAAATGGCGTAGACGTTGATCGCGACAAATGCCGATCAGGCTGCGTCAGGAAACGAACGATGGAGCGGTGGCGCCGAATATCACACGCACGGCGGCGCAGGAAAGTGACCCAGATCATTAAAGGCGTGGATAAGCAGGCAAACGTGCCGGGGGTGCCTGGCAGTGACCTACTGGCTCAGTGCTTCGTTCAATATCAGGCTGCGATAGTGCCCGGGGTTGGAGCCCGACCACTTGCGAAACGCCTTGTAGAACGAGCTGGCATCGGCAAACCCCAGGCGGGTGGCGATCTCGGCAAAGCTGATGTCGGAATCGGCCAGCCAGACGATCGCCAGCTCCTTGCGCACGCTGTCCTTGAGGCCCTGGTAGGTCTGCCCTTCTTCCGCCAGGCGCCGGCGCAGGGTCGAGGCCGAGATGCACAGGGATGCGGCCAGGCCTTCGGTTTCCGGCCAGGTGTCGGCGGGCATGTGCCGCAGGTCGGTCTTGATGCGGGTGGCAAGGCTGTCCGGGTCGCGGTATTTGACCAGGATGTTGGCCGGCGCATGGGCCAGGAAGCGCTTGAGCTCCTCCGGGCTGCGCTTGATCGGCAGGTCGAGGCAGTCGGCGGAAAAGATCATCCGGGTACGCGGCCGGTCAAAGCGCAGGTTGTCGGAAAACATCACCTGGTAGTCGTCGCAGAAGTCCGGCTGCGGGCAACGCAGTTCAATCGCCAGGATCGGGATCCGGCGCCCAGCCAGCCAGCAGGCGACGCCGTGGACGATCATCCAGTAGGCGAAATAGGTGAAGGCGCGCCTGGGTGCGGGCTCCGGCTCCAACAGGACGATTTCCGCCAGGCTCTGCTGGCGAACCAGTTGCGCCGGCATGCGCTCGAGCATCAGTGACAGGAACCCCAGGCCGGTTTCCAGCGCAGTGGCCAGGCTCGGTTGTGCCATGGAGGCCCGGCAGAGGAACTCCAGGCTGCCGGACTTGAGCTTGCGCGGGTCCATGCCAAAGAATTCATCGTCCATTCGCCGTGCCAGCAAGCGCCATAAGCGTGCGTAAGCGGTTGCCGGGACGCGTGCGGTTGGCTGGCCCAGCAGTGCTGGATCAATCCCGACCTTGGTCAACACTTCATCGCTCGCCGCACCCGGCGCACAGCTCTGCAACAGGGCTTCGCGGACCAGTTGGATGGAAATCGTGTCTTTTTCCGACATGGGGAATGGCGCAATCCGGTGGCTGGGACGATGCCGCGCATTCTAGTGTCGGATGCGGTTTGCCACCACCGTTCAGTCAAGGTTCAGTAAAGGTCAATATTCCCTGTTTAGTAATGAGTATCATTATGTTACAACTTAGCATCCTATCTAGTGACGATTCGGTGCCGAATGCTTGTTCCCTTTTTAATCATGCTGCGCGAAGGCATAGAAGCCGCCTTGATCGTTGGCATTATTGCCAGCTATCTCAAGCAAACTGGCCGTGGCCAGTACATGCCCGCAGTGTGGATCGGCGTATTTCTGGCAGCGGCCCTCGCGCTGCTGGTCGGCGGTGGCCTGGAACTGGTGAGTGCCGAATTCCCGCAGAAACAACAGGAACTGTTCGAAGGCATCGTCGGCCTGGTGGCCGTGGGCATTCTCAGCTCCATGGTGTTCTGGATGCGCAAGGTCGCGCGCTCCATCAAGCATTCCCTGCATGAATCCCTCGATCATGCCCTGGCCGGCTCCAAACACCAGGTCACCGCGCTGATCGCCATGGTGTTTTTCGCCGTGGCCCGTGAAGGCCTGGAAACCGTGTTCTTCCTGCTGGCCGTGTTCCAGCAAAGCGAAGGTCCGGGCGCGCCGATTGGCGCCCTGCTCGGCCTGATCCTGGCGATCATCGTCGGCTTCCTGATCTACACCGGCAGCATGCGCCTGAACCTCGGTGCGTTCTTCCGCTGGACCGGCCTGTTCATCCTGGTGGTGGCCGCCGGCATCCTCGCCAACTCGGTACAAGCCCTGCACGAAGCCGGGGTATGGAACCACCTGCAAACCGTACTGTTCGATTTCAGCGCGACGCTGCCGATGGATGGCCCGCTGGGCTCGGTGCTGGCCGGCATGTTCGGCTATCAGGACGCCCCGACCATCAGCACCCTCGGTGCCTACCTGATTTACCTGGTGGTGGCCCTGGTGATGTTCTTCCTGCCGGCGCCGCCGAGCAAGCCGGCTACCCGCACAACCTCTTCCGTTTCCAGCCAGTAAGGACCGCCTCTTGTCCAACCAAACCCCTCAACCGGCTCCGCCCTCCCGCGCCTTGCGCTGGGCGGTGGGCGGCTCGGTGGTCGTGATGATCGCCGCCGGTGGCCTGTTCTACTACGCCTCGCAACTGGCCGCCTCCAAGCGCCAGGCCAACCACAATGAAATCGCCGTCACCATCCACGCCCACAGCTGCGAGCCGAATGCGCTGACGGTACCGGCCGGACGCGCCAGCTTCCGCATCATCAACCGCTCGGACCGTGCCGTGGAATGGGAAATCCTCGACGGCGTGCTGGTGGTCGAAGAGCGCGAGAACATCGCCCCGGGCCTGAGCCAGGTGATCAACGCCAACCTGCTGCCCGGCGACTACCAGATCACCTGCGGCCTGCTGAGCAACCCGCGTGGCACCTTGAAGGTGACACCGACTGCCGAGTCTGACGCCCAAGCCAAGGCCAAGCCGTCGATGGTCGCGTTTATCGGCCCGCTGTCGGAGTTCCGCGTGTACCTGAGCAGCCAGGGTAGCGCCCTGGTCAAGGCCGTTACCGCGCTGGACCAAGCCATCGAAGCCGGCGACCTCGCCCAGGCCCAGGCGCTTTACGTACCGGCCCGCGAGGCTTACCAGCGCCTGGCCCCGGCCTCGCAACGCCTGGCGGAACTGGACAACGCGATCAACGCCCGCGCCGACTACTTTGAAAAGCGCGAGCAGGACCCGGCCTTCAGCGGCTTCCACCGTCTCGAATACGGCCTGTTCCAGCAACGCAATCTCGACGGCCTGGCGCCGATTGCCCAGCGCCTGGTCACCGACGTCACCAGCCTCAAGCAACAGCTGCTGGCCCAGTCGCTGCCGCCGGAGCAACTGGTGAGCATCGTGGTGCGCAACCTCAACAGCCTGGCCGACGTACGTGCCGCCAGCGGTGAGGAAGAACGCTACAGCCATACCGACCTCAACGGCTTCGCCGCCAACCTGGACGCCGCCCGCAAAGTGGTCGACCTGATGCGCCCGCTGCTGACCAAATCTGCCGCGCAATTGCTGCCGGGGATCGACAGCGCGATCACCGCCCTCGATGCCGAACTCAACGGTTTGAAAGTCGATGGCCGCTACGCCTCGTATGACAGCGTTACCGCCGATCAGCGCAAGCAGATCGCCGACAAGGCCAAGGCTCTGGCCGTTGCACTCGATGGAATCGACCCCGCCCTTGGCCTTTCCGGCCTGAAGTGAAGACGACCGTAGACATGAGTGATTCAGAACAATTTTCCGCCCAGCGTCGTCGTGTATTGCTGGGTATGGCCGCCACTGGCGCGGCCATTGCCGGCAGCAGCCTGAGCTGCCCGGCAATGGCTGCCAACGCGGCGGCACAAGTGACCACCGCGCCAAGCAGTGAAAAGACCCAGGACCACCACGATTTCCATGGCAAGCACCAGACCGGCATCGTCACTCCGCGCCCGGCCTGCGGTATGCTGGTGGCATTCGACGTGTTGGCCAGCGACCGCGAGGACCTGGAGCGGCTGTTCCGCACCCTGAACGAGCGTATCGCGTTCCTGATGACCGGCGGCACCGTGGTGCAAGTCGACCCGAAACTGCCCCCCACCGACTCCGGCATCCTCGGCCCGGTGGTGACACCGGACAACCTGACCATCACCGTATCGGTGGGCGAGTCGCTGTTCGACGAACGCTTCGGCCTGGCCGCGGCCAAGCCCAAGCGCCTGATCCGCATGGTCGGTTTCCCCAACGATGCACTGGAACCGGCGCAGTGCCACGGCGACCTGAGCCTGCAGTTCAGCTCCAACACCCCGGACACCAATATCCACGCCCTGCGCGATATCGTGAAAAACCTGCCGGACCTGCTGCTGGTGCGCTGGAAGCAGGAAGGCAGCGTGCCGCCCCAGGCCCCTGCCCGCCCCGGCGAGCCGGCGCAAAGCGCGCGCAACTTCCTCGGTTTTCGCGACGGTTCGGCCAACCCGAACTCCAACGACAACAAGGCGATGGATCAGATTGTGTGGGTCCAGCCAGGCAGCGACGAACCGGCCTGGGCCGCCAACGGCAGCTACCAGGCGGTGCGGATCATCCGCAACTTCGTCGAACGCTGGGACCGCACCCCGCTGCAAGAGCAAGAAAGCATCATTGGCCGGATCAAGACCAGTGGCGCGCCCATGGATGGCCAGAAAGAAACCCAGGTCCCGGACTACAGCAAGGACCCGGAAGGCAAGTTGACCAAGCTCGATGCCCACATCCGCCTGGCCAACCCGCGTACTGCACAGACCCAGGCCAACCTGATCCTGCGCCGGCCGTTCAACTACTCCAACGGCGTCAACAAAAACGGTCAGCTGGACATGGGGCTGTTGTTCATCTGCTACCAGGCTGACCTGGAGAAAGGCTTTATCAGCGTGCAAACCCGGCTCAACGGCGAGCCTCTGGAGGAATACCTGAAGCCGGTTGGCGGCGGTTACTTCTTCACCTTGCCAGGCGTCACCGGGGCCCAGGATTTCATCGGGCGCACGCTGCTTGATGCGACACATCCACAAACCACTGCCAAAACCTAAAACAAACCCCAGAGCGGAAATCGTCCCATGAAGAAGTCGTCTCTCGCATTGTCGTTGTTAATGAGCCTTTCGCCGCTGGCCGCCTTCGCCGCCACCGCGCCGCTGGACCTGGTAGGGCCGGTGTCGGACTACAAGATCTATGTCACCGAAGAAATCGGCGAGCTGGTCACCCAGACCCAGGCGTTCACCGACGCCGTGAAAAAAGGCGACCTGGCGACCGCCAAGAAGCTGTACGCGCCAACCCGCGTGCACTATGAGTCGATCGAGCCGATCGCCGAACTGTTCAGCGACCTCGACGCCTCCATCGACTCCCGCGTGGACGACCACGAGAAAGGCGTGAAAGCCGAAGACTTCACCGGCTTCCACCGCATCGAGTACAGCCTGTTCTCCGAGAACACCACCAAAGGCCTCGACGCCCTGGCGGACAAGCTCAACAGCGACGTACTGGACCTGAAAACCCGCGTGGACGGCCTGACCTTCCCGCCGGAAAAAGTCGTGGGTGGTGCTGCTGCTCTGCTGGAAGAAGTCGCCGCGACCAAGATCTCCGGTGAAGAAGACCGCTACAGCCACACCGACCTGTATGACTTCCAGGGCAACATCGACGGCGCGAAGAAAATCGTCGACCTGTTCCGTCCGCAGATCGAGAAGCAAGACAAGGCCTTCGTTGCCAAAGTCGACAAGAACTTCGCCACCGTGGACAAGATCCTGGCCAAGTACAAAACCAAGGATGGCGGTTTCGAGACCTACGACAAGGTCAAGGAAGCCGACCGCAAAGCCCTGGTTGGCCCGGTCAATACCCTGGCGGAAGACCTGTCCACACTGCGTGGCAAGCTTGGCTTGAACTGATCCAGACGCTGCATGCTCTCGCCCGGCCTGCCGGGCGAGAGCCTTCCTCAGGCTGACGCCACCTGCACTCCGTCCGAAGGCCGCAAGGCATCGCGGATAGTCCGCAGCTTCAAGCACGTTTCCTCGTACTCACTCCCGGGATCCGACTCGGCGACAATGCCGCAGCCAGCGAACAGGTGCGCCTCACAGCCTCTGATCAACGCCGAGCGCAACGCCACGGCAAATTCACCATCACCCTGCGCATTCATCCAGCCCACTGGCGCTGCGTACCAGCCACGGTCGAGCTGCTCGTGCTCTCGGATATAGGCCATCGCCTCACGTCGCGGCAAGCCACCCACCGCCGGCGTCGGGTGCAGGGCCTGCACCAGTTGCAGCAATTGCACCTGGGGATGCAAGCGGCCCATCACCGGCGTCAACAGGTGCTGCACGTTGGCCAGCCGGTGCAACTGCGGCTGGCTGGCAATGTCGAGCATCGCGCAATAGGGCTGCAATGCTTCGCGCAGGGTTTGAACCACCAGGGTGTGTTCGTGGCGGTCCTTGGGGCTGTCCATCAAGGCCTGGCCAAGTTCGGCATCGTGCTGCTCGTGACGACCACGCGGGCAAGTACCGGCCAACGCCACCGTGTTCAGCGTGCCACGAGTCACCCGCACCAGCCGCTCCGGCGTTGCGCCGAGAAAGCAGCTGTCACCACGGCTGAACGCAAACAGGTACGCCTGGGGATAGGCCGCCTTGAGGTTTTCCAGCAGCGGGCCACAGGGGATCGTCCGTGAGGTGGTCAACCGCACTTCGCGGGCCAGCACCACCTTGCGCAGGTCGCCGGCGTTGATGCGCTGCACGGCCGTCGCCACGGTGTCTTGCCATTGCTGCGCGCTGATGGTGTTTTCGTCGCTCGGTGTGCCGAGGGGAATCTCCTGGCGTGGCGCACTGGCGTAGCGGGACAGAAGCAACGTCCACTGGGTTTCCAGGCTCTGGGCGCAACGCACCGCGTCCGCCCCGGGCTCCAGCCACTGGCTGAAGATCACATGATGTTGCTCGGCTTCCCGCAGCAGCAGGATGCGCGGCAGCACCAGGGAGGTGGCGGCGAATGACTGCCATTTGAGCGAGCGTGGGCCCTTCGGGTCAAACGCAAAGCCGCCACACAGCAACGGCTGGCGCGGCCCCACCTGATGGGCCTGGCTGAGCAACGCCTGCCACGCCAGGGCACTGGCGTTGAAGCGGTCATCGGCCCCGGGGCTGATTTCCTCGGTACAACCAAAGCCGGCCATGGCCAGTGCGCCCCGGTCACTTGACCAGAACAGGCTTTGCCCGAGTACCTGGCGGTTGGCGGCAAATAACCGCAGCGGGTCCAGGCGCTCCGAGGCCAGGCTGAACACCACCAGCACTGCGCCGCCCTTCTCGCGCGCCAGGCGTTCGCCCTCGGTCAGCGCCTGAAGCAATCCCGGCAGACGTTCACTCATGCTCCGCTCCTTGATGCTGCTGGCGCCAGTGGCGCACTTGCTGGTCGATATTCCATTGGATGATCTGCGCAAACAGCGGGACCACGAACATCGGGTCCAACCCTTCGCGCTCGGCCCAGCGGCGGCGATGGGGCAGCATGGCGGCCACCCGCTCGGGGGCGGCGATGCTGGCTTCGTCAGGCTTGAACTGCGCCGCAGCTTTCACATAGGCCAACCGCTGGCCGAGAGCGCGGATGATCTGTTCGTCCAACGTGTCGATACCCAGGCGGACGTCTTCCAGCCCGCTGCACTGCTCAGGTGTTTTCATAGGATTCTCCGGTCATGGGGTCGACGGCCAGCACTGCCACGCCGGTTCGGCGGGGCTGCCCAGCAACAGTTCCAGGTGCTCGATCAGGTCGGCCTGGCTGTCGCGCAGGTAAAAATGCCCGCCGTTGAAGGTTCGAAAGTCGGTGACCTGGCGCGTCACTTCCGACCAGGCATGGGCTTCCTCCCGATCGACTTCGCGGTCGGTGCTGCCCAGGCATACGCTCACTGGCACGTCCAGCAGCTCGCTGATATCGCCGCAGTAGTTTTCGATCAGGCGGTAATCATTGCGCAATGCGGGCAGGTAAAGTGCCTGCATCTCGGGTTCGTCCAGGGGTGATGGCGCACCACCCGACAGGCGCCGCACATCCGCCAGCAGACCGGCATCCGGGCCCTGGTGCAATTGGCTGTGACGTTGCCGGTGAGGGGCCGGATGGGCGGAGACGATCAGCCGTTGCAGGTCCTTGCCCTGGCGGTTCAGGCGCCGCGTCACCTCATAGGCCAGCGCCGCACCCATGCTGTGGCCGAACAGCACCAGCGGCCGGTCGGACAGGTCCCACAGCGCCCGGGTAATAGTGCCCGCCATCCATTCCAGGCTGCCGGGCCAGGTTTCACTCAGGCGCTCTTCGCGGCCGGGGTATTGCACGCTGACCAGTTCGATGTCAGCCGGCAACAGTGCCTGCCAACCGCTGAAAAATCCCGCGCTGCCGCCGGCGTGGGGCAGGCAGACCAATCGGCAACGCGGCGTTTGATGCTGCGGGTAACGTCGCAGCCATGGGCTGGGGATTTTCTTCATAACACGCCCTCCTCCAGTTCAGTGGTGACGTGGATCCGGGTCTGCGGCAACCAGCGCAGCACCTGGCGCAAGCAGTCATCGGCGTCCATCACCTGAGCAGCGTAGTGCGTGCCTTCGGGCAGTTTGGCCAGTTGCAGGGCGCAGATTGCCGCCACTGTGCCGGTCAACGCCGAGCCGTCGGCGGCACGCAACCAGGCGGTGGCCTGCTGCGGTTCGCCGTGTTGCAGGCCTGCCATTTCGACTGCGAGCAACTGGTAAGGCGTGCGCCCTGCCAGGTCCAGCGCACTGGCCTGTACCAGGGCGGCAATGTTCTCTGCCGTGTGTCGCAGAGCCGGTGGCGAGCCCTGAATGCGCCCGAGTGCGGCCCGCAGGTGGCCGCCGTCGAACAGGTTGTAGGCCTGGGCTTCGCGCACCCGCAAGTCAGTAAACAAGCGCTGTTGCTCAGTGGTTAGATACGGGTGGGCCGTTACGGGACCGCCCACCAGCCAGGGCCGCTCGAAGTGTTCATCGACGAGTACGGCGGACTTGATTGCACGGCCATCGCACCAGCCCATCGAGGCCTGGCCATAGCCGTTGCCGAGGCTCAATAGAAAGTCCTCGGCCGCCGTTGTCGACAACCGCCCAAGTCCGACGGCATAGCAATGCACGGCATCGACGCGCTCGAACGACGCCGCAAGCACCTTGGGAAACAACCCCGACAGCCCGGGCAACATGCCGGCTGATAACACCACACGACGACCCGGCGGCAACTGAGCGGGCAGCAGCTGATGCAGCGGATCATCGCCGCCGACATCGATGTAATCGGCGCCACTGGCCAAAGCGGCCAGCGCCACCCGGTCGAGCACCTGGTAGCTGGGGCCCGCGCAATTGATCAGCAGGTCGCAGCCGCTGCAAAACGCCGCCAGGCTTTGGGCGTCCCACAGGTCCACTTCACGGATCTCGGCCTGCCCGTTCAACTCGCCGTCGTTAAAACGCTGCCCTTGCCCAGGGTCGCGACCGCCCAGGCGCAAGCGGCAATGACCGACCAGCACCCGCGCAACCAGCCGACCGACATGCCCATAGCCGCCTACAATCCCGACTCTCACGCCGCCACCTGCGCCAGCCGTTCGAACGCGCGGGCCACGGCTTCGACCTGGGGGCTCTGCATGCAGCTGAAGTGGTCGCCCGGCACGTCCACCACCTGCAATTCGCCAAGGCACAGGGCCTGCCAGTATTGGCTCATGTCGCGGTGCATGCCGGGCAGTACCTGGACTTCACCGCACTGGCGGATAAACACCATGTCACCGTCGTAAGGCGTGGCCTGATGCAAGGCGACGGCGGCCAGGCTGTGGCGCAGCACCTGCAGTTGCTCGCGCAGCCAGTCCAGGTCGCTCAGTTGCGAGCCGGCGTGGCGCATCGCGTCTGCAATTGCCTGCAAGCGCTCATCTGCCGACTTGGATGCCAGGGCCCGCAGGCAGGCCAGGGCCGTGGCACAGTCGGGCTCATCCTGCAGCGCCAGCAACGCACCTTGGGGCACGCGGCCCGGAGTTTGGCGCAGCACCTTGGCAATCGCCCGCTCCATCGCCTGTTCATCCACCGGGTAACCCAAGGTGTGCGGGTCGGCCTGCATCACGCGGGCGAACACGTACTCCGCCAGCAGGTCATCCTCGATCATGAACGGCACGCGGTAGCTGCTGATCACTGTCAGTTGCAGCACCTCGATGTCCCTCGCCGCGAGGCATGACGCCAGCTCCGTCGCCAGCAACCCGCCGAGGCAATAACCGACGATGCTCACCTGGCGCCGGCCTTCGGCGTGCAAGGTGTCGGCATAACGCTCGGCCAGTTCACGAATCGCCGTAGCCGGTGCCAGAGCCAGGTAACCCGGTACATCATTGAGCACCAGCCCCTCCAGTGGCGCTTCTTCCCCGAGTGCAGCAAACAGCGCGCGATACGGTGCCAGGGTGCCGCTGCCATCATGGACAAAGATCCGCGCCGGGCCTTGCGCCTCCTCACGAATCCGCACCAGCGGCGACAGGCTCTCGCTGCCCTGCCCCCGCAGGTAATCCGCCAGGGCCGCAACGGTGGGCTGGTTGATCAACTGGCGCAGCAAATCCCCCCAGGGCACGTTACGGGCCTGGGGCAGGCTTTCCCGCAGGCGACCAACCACCTGCGCCACCAGCAATGAATCACCGCCCAACTCAAAGAAGCCCTGTTCACGGCCCACACTGGGCACCCGCAACAGGGTTTGCCAGACCTCTGCGATACTGCGCTCCAGCGCATCCAGCGGTGCAGCCCCGCTGTTGGCCTGTTGCGTGGCCTGGGCCATGCCGAGGTTGGCCAACGCCTGGCGGTCGACTTTGCCGTTGACCGTCAGCGGCATTTCATCCAGTACCCGCCACTCGGTGGGTACCATGTAATCCGGCAGGCGCTGGCCCAGATGCGCGCGCAACGCCTCCGGCTCAAGGGTCTGGCGCTCGGTCTTGAAGCGCGTGATGAACAGGTGCTGGCCGATCTGTGACATCGCATCGTCAGCTGCCGGCATGCACAGCGGCGTCTGCGCGCCGGCTTCCTGCAACAGTTGCTGCCACTGCTCGCGGCGGATGAACGTGGTGTCCTGCTCGGCGCGGAAATCCTCGAACGCGGTCAGGCCCTCCTTGAACTCCATGGACGCCATGATCTGGTAGGTGTCGCGGGTGGCTTCGATAAAGATCAGCCAGCCGCCGGGGGCGAGCATTTCCCGCAGCCGGGCGAGTACCTGGCTGGCATGCCGCGAGTTGTGCAGCACGTTGGCACACAGAATCACATCCAGGGAGTTGGCGGCGATGCCTTGGGCCCAGTGGTCGAGGTTCAGGTCAAACAGCCCGTAGCTGACCCACGGAAACTCGACGAAATGCTCCCGCGCTTCGTTGAGGAAAAACTGCGACAGGTCGGTGAACTGGTAGTCCACCGCCAAGCCGTCCAGGGCCGGAATCAGGTCGGCACTGGTGCCGCCCACGCCTGCGCCGATTTCCAGCAACTGCAGACGCCGGCCCGCCGGTTGCAGTGCGGCGATTTCCTGCACCGCCGCACACACCGCCTGGTTCAGGTACTGGCTGATCAGGTTCTTGCGATAGGCGCCTTCGGCGGTGTCGGTACGGCCTTCGGGAAACAGCAAGTGCAACGGGTCGAGCCGGTCGCTCATCAGGGCAGGCAATTGCTCCTGGCTTTCCCGCAGGTAGCGCAGCACTTCACCGCCCCAGCCCACACTCGGTTCCAGCGCCTCGATGCGCTGCCACAGCTGACGGTATTCAGCACCCGAGACCCGCAGTGACGAATAGGCGCCGGTGCCTGGGTTGCGGTCTACCAGTTGTTCGCGATGCAGCGCTTGCAGCCAGCGGCGGATCAGCCGTTCGTTGCGTGGCGCCACTTCGCACAGGCTCATGATCTGGGCCAGGTCGTGCTCGACGCCCGGTTGATCAAACAGCCCCGGGCGTTGCAGGGCCAGGCCCATGGAGAGCAACGCGGCACGCTCGACGCAATCGGACATCTGCGTAATCAGCGCTTCCGTCAGTTGGCCTTTCACGCCGTTGGCCGCCGCCAAGGCGTTGGGTGCCAACCGGGTCGGCCAAGGCAATGGAGTATCACGCAAAGTCCCGCGCACGCAGGCCTGCAAACGCCGCTCGAACGCGCCCTCGCCCGCAGCGACCACCACGGCCGATTCGACATGAGGATGACTGAGCAAGGCACTTTCGACTTCCGCCAACTCGATGCGATGCCCGCGAACCTTGACCTGGAAATCCTCACGGCCAAGGAACTCAATCAACCCGCTTTCAAGGTAGCGCCCCAGGTCGCCGGTGCGGTACAGCCGCTCGCCGCTGTGGGCATGCTCGATAAAACGCTCGGCGGTTTTCTCCGCGTCCCCCAGGTACCCCATCGCCAACCCCGTGCCGGCGATGAACAGCTCACCGGCAACGCCTTGCGGGCGATCGCGGCCTTGTTCGTCGAGCACCATGAAGCGTTGATTGGCCAGCGGCGCGCCGTAGGGAATGCTGCGCCATTGTGCGTCCACCTCGGTGATTGGATAGGCAATCGACCAGATCGCCGCTTCTGTGGCGCCGCCCAGGCTGATCAGTTGGAGCTCAGGCAACAACGCAGCGATTTCGGCGGGCAGGTTCAGCGGGATCCAGTCGCCGGACAGCAAGGCCAGGCGCAGGCTCTGAGGTGCCGCGGCCGGCACGGCTTGCAGGTAATGGGCAAGCATCTGCAACTGCGCGGGCACCGAGTTCCACAGGGTCACACCGTGCTCGCGGGCGCATTCGGCCCAGTGGGACGGGTCGGCGCGGCGTCCGGCGTCGGGCAACACCAGGGCGCCACCTACGGCCAGCAGGCCGAAGATGTCGTACACCGAGAGGTCGAAGCCCAGGCTGGCCAAGGCGAGTACCCGGTCTTCGGCGCCGATGGCGAAGCGCTGATTGATATCCACCACCGTGTTGAGGGCCGCCTGGTGACTGATCATCACACCCTTCGGAATCCCGGTGGAGCCGGAGGTGTAGATCACGTAGGCAAGTTGTTGCGGTGTCACCTGCGGCGCCGGCAGTTCACGTCCGGCACTGGCTGCGGCCTGATCAACGGGTATGCACTGGGTCACCTGGGCGGGCCAGGCCACGTCCTCGCTCAACCACGACTGGCTGAGCACCCGGCTGACCTCGGCGTTCTCAAGAATCAACGCGCGCCGCGCCATCGGCTGATTAGTGTCCAGCGGCAGGTACGCCGCGCCGGCCCGCAAGATCCCGAGTACACCGACCACCTGGTCGATGCCTTTTTCCATGCATACCGCGACCCGCTCGCCGGGCTGGCAACCGCCATCCAGTAACTGCTCGGCAATCGCCTCGGCACGGGCGGCGAGTTGCGCGTAAGTGAGCTGTCGCGCGCCCTGGATCAGGGCGACACGTTGGGGTTGCGCCCGGGCCTGGCGAAAGAACGGTTCATGCAGCAAGCCTGGGGGAATCGGCTGCGCCGTCTGGTTGATCAACTCCCGCACCAGTCGCTGGGGTGCCGGCAGTTCAAGGCAATCGTCCAGGGTCCAGGCCGAAGGCTCCCGCGCCAAGCGCTTGAGCAGACGTTCGAAGGTGTCGAACATCGCTTCCAGCATGGCCTCATTGAACACGCCCTGGCGAATGTCCCAATTGATGAACAGGCCGTTGTCGCGCTCGCTGACCTGGCAATCAATCAACACTTGCGGGGTCTGGCTGATGCCGTGCACCAGTTCTGCGCCGGGCATAAATGCCCCGCCGCCACTTTCGCCACCGGCGCCCAGGGTGCTGGTGAAGGCATAGGGCATCAAGGCCGCATCACGGCCTTTGCGCCGCGCCAGTTCGCGCAGTACTTCAATGCCGGAACACAGGCGGTGGTCCATGTCTTGCCACAGTCGCTCCTGCAACTGCTGGCTGCGTTCACCAAAGCTGCCGCCTTGCAGGGTCTGGACTTCCAGCAATTCCACCGAGCTGAAATCCCCCACCAGCCGATCGACCTGCGGGTGCAGCGACAGGCGATTGAGCAAGGTCAGGCTCAAGCAGAAATGCCCCTTGCGGCTCCAGCGCCCCAGGGTTTCGGCATAGCAGGAAAGAATCGCCGCCGACGCACCCACGCCGGCCGCCGCTGCATTCAGGCGCAGGGCGTTGAAATCCCGGGCCTCCAGGTTCAGGGCGCGGCGCTCGAAACGCGGTCCGCTGGGAGCGCCCTGCATGGGCAATTCCGGAGCACCGGGCAGGCTGTCGACCCGCGCCCACCAGTACTGGCGGTCACGCTGGTAACGCGGCTGTTCCCGCAACCGGCGCTCGCCCAGTACGTAGTCGCGAAAACTGATGGGCGCCGCCGGCGGCAAGGCTTCGCCACGATAGACCTGCTGCAACTCGGCCAACAGCATGCGCACGCTCTGGTAGTCGCACACCAGCAGATCCACTGAGAGATGCAGGCGCGCATGTTCACGGCCCTGGCTGACGCACAACTCGATCAGCGGCCACTGCTGGGGCGACGCCAGGCGAATTTCCATGCGTTCGCGCAGAGCGGCCAGTGCACGGCCGTCGTCTTCGCGCAGGTCATGCCGGGCGATCAGGTAATGCGGCACCTGGGGCAGGATTTGTTGGTAGCCGTCTTCCAGCACCACCGCCCGCAGCATGTCGTGACGCGCAATCAGATGGTTCCATGCCTGCTCCAGGCGCGCCGGGTCCAGTTCCCTGAGTTCAAATTCCAGGTAACCGTGGCACGCCACCCCGCCGTAGCTGAATGCCTGGGTGCGGCCCATCAGGTAAGCGGCCTGCACGTCGGTCAGCGGAAACGGTTCGCTGCGGGCAGCCAGGTCGGCCGAGACGGTGGGCATCACCGGTTCCATCAATTGCTGCAACAACGCGTCCTTGTGTTCGCGCAATTGTTGCAGGCGGCCTTCATCCATCACCCCGGCGGGCGCCCGGTAGCGCAGGCGGCCCTGCTCTTCCCAGAGTTCCACACCCAGTGCTTCGAGGTCCTGTTGCAGTTGCTGCAGTGTCATAGCGCACCCTCCACCATTGCGTTCCGGTTGACGTGGTCCTGTTCTCGTCGGGCGACAAGCCATTGGGCCTGGCGGGCGACGGTGGCCGCGTTGAAAAAGTCCTTCAGCGACAGTTCGACGTCGAACTGTCGGGCGATACGTTCGATCAGGCGAGCGGCCAACAGACTGTTGCCGCCGAGGGCGAAAAAGCCCTGGTTGCGTCCCACCAGGGGAATGTCGAGCAATTCGCGCCAGAGCCCGGCCAACAGTTGTTCGGCTTCGCCTTGAGGCGCGTCTTCATGCTCGGGTCTGGCGCCCTTGCGTTGCTCCTGCACCAGCCACAGCAGTGCGGCGCGGTCGACCTTGCCGTTGGCGCTCAGGGGCAGTTCGGTGAGGTTCAGCCAGTGGTCCGGCAACATGTGTTCCGGCAACCATTGGCAGAGCCACTGGCGCATGGCTTCGGCATCCGGCAGCGCGTCGCCCATCAGGGTTGCTGCCAACTGCGGGTTGGCCCCGGGCAACACCAGGGTGACGGCACGACTGACGGCCGGATGGCGTTCCAGGGCCACGTCGATCTCACTGAGTTCGATGCGGAAGCCACGGACCTTGACCTGCTGGTCCATACGCCCGAGAAATTCGAGGCTGCCGTCGGGCCAATAACGGCCCTGATCGCCGGTGCGGTACCAGCGTTGCCCGGCGTGCTCGACGAAGCGTTGGGCGCTGAGATGCGGCAGGCCACGATAGCCCTGGGCAACCCCGGCGCCGCCGATCCACAACTCCCCCGCCACCCAGTCCGGGCAATCGCGGCCCTGGCTGTCGACGACTCGAAAGCTTTGGTTATCCAGGGGTTTGCCGTAGGGAATCGAGAGCCAGTGAGCCGGCACTTCGTCGACGTCCTGGACGTTGGACCAGATGGCCGCTTCAGTGGCGCCGCCGAGAGCGGCGAACCGGGCGCTTTCGCCGGCTGCCAATCGCAGGCGGCGTGGCAGGTCCAGCCCGACCCAGTCACCCGAGACCATCGCCAGGCGTAATCCGCTCAGGGCATTCGGCTCGCGGGCCTTGAGGGTCAGCATGTCGAGCAACGCCGGTACCGAGTTCCACAGGGTCACGCGCTGCTGGCGGATCAGCCGCAACCATTCGGACGGCTCCTTGCGCCGCGCATCCGCTGGCAGCACCACGGCGCCACCGACACTCAGCAGGCCAAACAGGTCGTACACCGACAGGTCGAAATCGAGGGCGGAAACCCCGAGCACACGGTCATCCGCGCCCACCTGATAACGCCGGTTGATCGCGGCGACGGTGTTCAGCGCCGCCTGGTGGGAAACCTCGACGCCCTTGGGTTCGCCGGTAGTGCCAGAGGTAAAAATCACATAGGCCAGTGCGTCCGGCGCCACCTCGATCGGTTGTTTCAGGGCCCTGGCCGAACGCGCCTGGGCCAGGTCCACCACTTGCAAGTCCGCCAGCCATACACCGCGATCACGGTGGGCCGTATCGGTGATCACCACCTTGGCTCCGGCGCGTTGATAGATCATGTCGCGACGGGCTGCCGGCTGTTCGATACCCACCGGCACATACACCGCGCCCGCCGCCAATATGCCGAGCACCGCAACGATTTGCGCCTGGCCTTTGGGCAAGGTGATCGCCACCGTATCACCCGGTTCAATCCCCCACTGGCGCAGGGCACCTGCCACTTGCAGGGCCTGGGCCGCCAGCTCGGCGTAACTCAACTCAGCGTCCTCGGTGATCAATGCCACCCGCTGCGGGTGCACCTGCGCCTGTTGGAAAAAGCCATCGTGCAGCAAGCCTTTGTCATAGGCCCAGGGCGTGTGGTTGACCGCTGCACGGACCTCTTGCTGGCCTTGGGGCAACGGCAGCGGCGCGGGTTGGCGCCAGTCACCGGTACACAGCCACGCCAGCAGGTCGCCATAGGCGGTGAACATTTCGTCCAGCAGGCCTTCGGGGAACAGCGCATCTACCCCGTCCCAGTTGAGCAACAGGCCATCGGGCAGCGGATAGCTCTGGTGGTCAAGCCACACTTGGGGCGTTTGCGACAAGGCCCAGCCCGGTTCGCCCAGGTGCTGCCGGCAAGTGGCGTCGACAAACGCTTCGCCAAGGTTGCAGGCAAACACTACGGGGGCGCCGCCTTGCCGGGTGCGGGACAACTCACGCAGCACTTCCACACCAGGCCAGGCGCTGTGGGCGATGTCGCGGTGCAG
This sequence comes from Pseudomonas sp. W2I6, assembly GCF_030815935.1. Classification (NCBI taxonomy): domain Bacteria; kingdom Pseudomonadati; phylum Pseudomonadota; class Gammaproteobacteria; order Pseudomonadales; family Pseudomonadaceae; genus Pseudomonas; species Pseudomonas sp. W2I6. The sequence goes on from NZ_JAUSXJ010000001.1 coordinate 2,886,343, forward strand.
TTGGCGTTGCAGGGCTTGCGCCTGCTGCGCGAAAGAACCCGCCTGGCGCTGGTCGATCTCCAGCAGCACCAGGTTGGAAAAATCCGCCAGCAGATGCGGGACGCAGGGGTGCAGCTCCTGGCGGTTGAACAGCGGCACGTTCAACAGGAAATGCTGGCTGGCGCTCCAGCGGCCCAGCACTTGGGTATAGGCGCAGCACAGCACGCTGGCCAGGGTCAGGCCGTGTTGGCGGGCCTGGTCTTCCAGGGCTCGCAACTGCGCGCGGCCGAGGCGCATCGCCAGGCGACGAAAACGCGGCGGGCCGAGGGATTGCGGCTCGTGTGCCAAGGGGAGTTGCGGGCCGTCGGGCAGGTCATCCAGACGTTGCAGCCAGTAGTCCCGCGCGCCGGCATCGCTGGTTCGGGTGGCGCCCAGGTAGTGGGCAAAATCCCATTCCAGACGTGGCAGCTGCGCCTCTTGCCCGCTGTAGATCAGCGCCAGATCCCGCAGCAGTACGCTGATACTCAGGACGTCCGCCACCAGCAAATCGATGTTCAGGTGCACCCGGCTGCGGCCGTCGGGCAAGCGGCTGAGTTGCACATCAAACACCTCGCCCTGGCGCACATCCAGGCAGCGGTGGGCCAGGCGCTCACGCAAGGCCAACTCATCCGGCCGTTCATGCACGGTCAACCCAGGCCACGGGCTGGTCGGCAGCACGCGCTGGCAAGTGGCGTTCGGGAAACAGGCGCGCAGCATGGGATGGCGGTGAGTCAGGCGCATCACCGCGCTTTCCAGGCGTTGAGCGTCGACCTGATACCCGTCCAGCTCCTGATACAGGTGACAGCCAACGCCCCCCAGCGGCATGGCCGGGTCGCGACCAAACCAATAAGCCTGCTGCAACGGTGTGAGGGCGAAATCGTTGTCGGCGGCGACGGGCTTGAGGTGCGTCGCCTGCCCGCGACGGCGGTCGATCAGCAACCACCAGGCCTCAAGGGTCGGCTGCTCAATCAGTTCGGCAAAGCTCACCTGCACACCTTCGCGGGCGAGCAAGGCCGGCAGGCGCATCATGCTCACCGAGTCCAGGCCCTGCTCGATCAGCGAGGCATCGGGCTCCAGGTCCTGGGGGGCATAGTCGAGCAACTGCGCGACACCGGCGCACAGCGCCTCGGGGCTGTGTGCGAGGCCGCCGGGTGCAGGATGAACGCATGCCAGTGATGGGTTATCGGTCATGGGGGACGGTCCTTTGGGGAACGGTAGGGTCTGGGCGCAAGCGCCAGCGATTGATCGCTTCGCGCTCGTGGAACAACTCGCGGTAACGGCCGGGCGTGGCCATCAACGCGTCATGGCGGCCGACCTGGGCCAACTGGCCGTGGTCGAGCAGCAGAATCTGGTCGGCATGGGGCGCCAAGGTCGGTTTGTGGGTGACCAGCACCACCGTGTGCCGGCGGGCCAGTTGCAACAGGGTCCGATTGACCCGCGCCTCGCTGATGGCATCGAGGGCGGCGGTCGGCTCGTCCAGCAGGATCAGCGACGCGTCCTTGAGCAACACCCGCGACAACGCCAGGCATTGGCGCTCGCCGCCGGACAGGCTGACGCCCTGCTCGCCCAGCACGGTGTGCCAGCCCTGGGGCAGGCGCTCGGCGAGGCGGTCGAGGCCGGTGGCGCGGGCGGCGTGCTGCCATTGCTCTTCGCTGGCGTCGGGGCGGCCCAGCAGCAGGTTGTCCAGCAGGCTGCCCGGCAACAGCGGGCTGTCCTGGAACATCAAGGCGACCTGGGTATCTCGGGCCAGGGCCGACAGTTGCCGCAGGTCGACACCGCCGAGGTGAATCGCGCCACTGCTTACATCGCTGAAGCGCGCCAGCAGGCGCAACAGGCTGGACTTGCCGGAGCCGGACGCCCCCACCACCAGGTTCAGCGAACGCTCCTGCAACGTGAAGTCGATGCCTTGCAAGATCGCCTGGCCCTGGCGGACCAGTCCTACGTCCCGCACTTGCACGTCGTAACCCAGGGCAGGTTGGGGTTCGAGAGGCTCAGGCAACCCCGGCATCTGCAGCAGGTGGCGCAGGCGATTCAAGCCGTGGCGGGTCTGGCGCAACGTGGTACCGAGGTTGACCAGCGCGCCCATTGGCTCCACCAGGCAGGTGGCGAGAATCGCCAGCGCCAGGAACTTCGCCGCATCGAGGGTGCCACCCAACACGGCATACAGGCCGCATAACAGGATGGCGCTGTAGCCGGCCTGCAACACCACCGCCAAACCCAGCGCGGCGGGAAAAGTGCGCCAGTGGGCGTGACGCTGTGCCTGTTGCTGCTGGGCCAGGGCCTCGGTGAGCAGGTCGAAACCTTGCTCGGTGCGCCCGCTGGAGCGCAGCAACGGTTGCTGGCGCAGAAACTCCATCACCCGGGCCGCCGCTTCATTGGCTGCGGCTTCGCTCAGTGCTTCAGCTTGCCCGCCCCAGCGCACGCCCCAGTGGTACACCAGCACCAGCAACGGCAACGCGGCCAGTGCCGCCAACGCCATGGAGCGGTCGTAGAAAAACAGCGCCAGCAGGAGTGCCAAAGGCGTCAACAGCGCATTGGCCATTGGCTGCAAAAGGTGCGCCGGGGTGCTCATGATTTGCAGCACGGTGTGAGTCACCAGGCGATTCAGTTCAGCGCTGCGCCGCTCCACAAACCATTCCAGCGGCAGTTGCACCAGCTTGTCACCAATGCGTCGGTTCAACGCCTGGGCTGCTTCGGCACCGGCGCGATAGCCCGCCAGCTGGGCATACCGGCGCAGCCAGAGGCACAACAAGGCCATGCCGGTGAAACCGATGGCCCAGGCCCAAGGCGTGGTGTTGCCGAACCACTGGGCAAAGGCCATCGGCAACAACGCCAACGCTGCGCCCTGGGCCAACGCACTCAACGCCATCGCCATCAGCGCACGCCGCAACAAGCCGGCTTCACGGGGTTGCAGGCTGCGTAACAGCGCGCGAATCATGCCCGTGCCCTCTTCAGTGCGGCCGCCGAAAACTGCTCAGCGGCCCACAGCCCGGCGTAAGTGCCCTGCTGGTCCAGCAAGCCGTGATGCGTACCGCGCTCGACAATCCGCCCGCCTTGCAGCACGACGATCTGGTCGGCGTCCTGGATGCTGCTCAAGCGGTGGGCGATTACCAGCACCGTGCGGGCACGGGCCAGGCGAGACAGCGCCTGCTGGATCGCGGCTTCGGATTCAGGATCACTGGCGGCGGTGGCTTCATCGAGAATCAGGATCGGCGCTTCACTGAGCATCGCCCGGGCAATGCCCAGGCGTTGCACTTCACCGCCGGACAGTTGCACGCCGGCTCCGAGGACGGTGTGATACCCCTGGGGCAGCGCGAGGATGCGCTGGTGAATCTGCGCGGCCCGGGCGGCGGCTTCCACCTCGATTTGCGTGGCGTCGGGGCGCGCCAGGCGCAGGTTGTCGAGGACGCTGGTGCGCAGCAGGCGCACATCCTGGAACACAAAGGCGACCTGGCGATACAAGGTGGCGCTGTGCATGTCCCGCAGGTCGACGTCGCCGATGCGGATCGCCCCGGCACTCACATCGGCAAAGCGCGCAAGCAAAGTGGCCAGGGTGGATTTGCCGGCGCCCGAGTCGCCCACCAATGCGGTCAGCGTGCCGGGCGGTAGATCCAGGTCAATGTCATGCAGCACCTGCGTGCCGTCGGGGTAGCGAAAGTCCACGCCTTCAAAGCTCACCTGGCGGCCCTTGGGCTCGCGGGATTCGCGAGGTTGCGTCAACGTCGCGCTGTTGAGCACGGTGGCGATACGGCTGGCGGCCATGCGGCCCTGCACCAGTGCATCCGCACCATGCCCGACGGCCGCGACCGGCGCTGCCAGGGCCGGCCCCAGCAGCAGGAACGGCAGCAGTTGCACCGGCATCAGCCAACCGCCAGCCACCAGCGACGCACCGCCCAACAGCACCAGGGCCAGCACCAGCAACGGCGAAAGCAGCACCTCGACACTCGCCCCAAGCCCGGCCCAGCGTTGGGCCCAGCAGGAAAAGAAACTGGCGAAACGTTCCACCGCACCGAAGAACTTTGACTGCACCCGATCGGCCCGGCCGAATGACTTGACCATGGCGATGCTCTGCACAAACTGCTGGGTGGCCAGGGACAGGTTGCCCAGCGCGGCGCCCAGTGCCTTCTGGTCATCCCGATAAGCCTGGGAGCGCAAGGCTCGCAGTCGCCACAGCGCCAGCGCTGGAGGCAGCAGCACCACAACGGTCATCGGCACACTTACCGTCAGCAGGTACAACAGGCACGCCAGGGGCGCCACCAATGCGGCGGCGAGGTTGTTTGGCAAGTGCGCCACCAGTTGATGCAGCGCACCTACGTCGTCGAGCAAAACACGGTCGACTTTTTGCCCACCACGGGCGCTGAACCAAGCCAGCGGAACCCGCGCCAAATGCGCGGCCAGCCGTTGGCGAACCTGGCGTTGCAGGTCGCTGTCGGCCAGGTGGGTCATCTGCAAGGCGGCAGCCAGCCCGAGCATGCGCAACAGCAAAGCGCCCGCACCGGCCAACAACCACCAGAACCCATCGTGCAGATCGAGTTTTCCGTCCAGCAACGACGGCGCCAACTCCGCCACCGCGATCAACGGCAGCAGGCCGATCAGGGTCGCCAGGGCTTGCAGCAGCATGGCGCAGATCAACCGGCCACGTACAGGCGCGAGCAGTTCACGCAGCGAGTCTTGATCAGCCACGGGCGGCGCTTCCCTCAGGTTGTTTTGCCCCGAAATACAGCTGCTGGATAGCCTCCCGCAGGTGCTTGCGGCTGACCTTGCCCACGCCGGTTTGCGGGAAACCGGGGATAAATTCGAAGCGGTCCGGCAGCTTGAAGGCCGCCAACCCTTGCTCACGCAGATGGCGCAGCAGTTCCGGCGGGCGCGGTGCCGTGCCACGGGGAATCACGAAGGCGCAGGTGCGTTCGCCGAGGTAGGCGTCCGGCATCGCCACCAAGGCCACATCGGCGACGGCAGGATGGCTGAGCAGGAGGTTTTCGACTTCTTCGGCGGCGATCTTTTCGCCGCCACGGTTGATCACGTCCTTGTCGCGACCTTCGACCATCAGGTAGCCGTCGTCGGTGAGCATTACCCGGTCGCCGGTGCGGTAGAAACCGTCAGTGGTAAACGCCTGGGCGTTGTGCGCAGGGTGGCGGTAGTAACCGCGAATCGTGTACGGACCACGGGTCAGCAATTGGCCGACCTGGCCCTGTATCACGTCCTGTTCGTTGTCGTCCACCACCCGGATTTCGTCGCCCGGGGACATGGGTTTGCCCTGGGTGTGCAGGACTCGTTGCGGTGGGTCGTTGGGGTCGGTATAGCAAATCAGCCCCTCGGCCATGCCGAACACTTGCTGCAAGCGGCAGCCGAGGGTGGGTTCCACGCGGCGGGCAGCCTCGAAGCTCAGTTTGGCGCCGCCGACTTGCAGCAGTTGCAATCCTGGCAGGCCCTGCCCGCGCGCCTGGGCGGCATCCAGCCAGACCAGCACCAGTGGCGGCACCAGCGCGGTATGGGTCACGCGTTCATGCTCGATCAGGGCGAAGCAGGTTTCGGCGCTTGGCGAGCCGCTCAGCACCACACGGCCGCCCATCAGCAAGGTGCCCATGAACCCCGGGCAGCACATGGGAAAGTTATGGGCCATGGGCAGCGCGGCGAGGTACACCGTGGCGTCGGTCAGGCCGCAACGTTCGGCGCTGGTCCGCACGTTGTAGAGGTATTCATTGTGGCGACGCGGGATCAGTTTCGGCACGCCGGTGGAGCCACCGGACAACTGGAAACACGCGACGGCATCCGCGGGCGGCGCAGAAAAGGTTGGCTGCGGGTCGTCCAGATAAAGGTCTTCGAGCGCGATGAATTCTTCAGCCTCACCGGCCACGATCACCCACGCAAGGTCGCCATGGGCCGCCTTCAAGCCACGGGCCATGCCCCGATAATCAAAACCTGCCGTGACGTCAGCGCAGAGGTATGCCCTGGCCTGGGCAAACTCGCAGAAGCGGCCGATTTCCAGATGACGATGGGCCGGTAACGCAAAGATTGGCCGTACGCCGAGGCGATACAGGGCGAAGCACACTTCGACAAAACCCACGCAGTTCGGCAGTTGCACCACCACGTTGTCCCCTGCCACCAACCCCAGCCGGGAGAACCCGCCGGCCAGTTGATCGACCCGTTGATCCAGTTGGCGATAGCTCACCCGCAGCGTTCCATCGGTGATCGCTTCACGCTCGCCAAAGGTGCGGGCGGCGTTGCGCAGCAGGTCGCCAAAGGTCTCGTCGCGCCAATAGCCTGCGTCGCGATAGCGTTGGGCAAACGCTTCGGGCCAATCGGGGCAGTCGTCAATGATAGTCATGGGGTCTCCAGAGTTTTTTTCGGCAATAAGGGGCCGATGCCGTGAACAAAAGGCCTGCGGGGCAAGGGTGAAAAGGGCTAGGGAGAATGGGTCATTGAGCGGTTCATCCATGAGTCGCCAAGGGCTGCGGAAATGAGAGTGATTATTAATAGGCAAAAGCCGCAGCACGGCAACCGGCAGGACATTCGTTTGCGCGGCTTTTTCTTTTGATTGCGCTACAGCGTGAGTTTCTGCGGCCTGCAGCGATGAGGCGTGGTCCGGGCTTTCGGCTAAAGGATAATCATTCTTAATTACAGGTAAGAAATTTCCTGATAGCGTATGCCCCTCTTTTCCGGTTCACAGGGAGTCCGCCATGCTCAGCCCACACGCTGCGCCGCTACCGACCCAAAGGGATTTCACCCTCAATTTTCCCAACACTTTGAACACGGGTGCCGCCACCGTCGTGCCGGAAATCACCCTGTCCGCCGGGACTGTGTTGATGGACAGCCAGATGTGGATGCAAGAGCCGCTGTGGCAAGGTTTGAAGATCATCCTGGTGCTCAGCGGCCAGCTCAATTGCCGGGTCGAAGGCCAGCAGGAAGTGGAGATTCGCGGGCCGACCCTGTGCGCCGTGGCCAACCAGGGTGAACATTGTGGCGATCACCTGTTCGCCAGTGGTGTGCCGGTGCGCTACACCACCGTGCAGCTGGATTTCCCGTCGATCCGCAGCGTCGGCCTTGAGCCTGAGCGCCTGCTGGATAAACGCGGCGGCGGGCCGATGATGTTCTGCCAGCCCGCGAGCAAACCGTTGCTCGCCCTTGCCCAACAGATTTTCACCTGCCCGTTGCAGGGCCCTGCCCGCTCCTTCTATCTGGGCGGCAAGGCCCTGGAGCTGACAGCGCTGGGGGTGGAGGGAATTCTCGCGCAAACCGAGTCGCGCCCGGTGCAGGACGCCCATTGCAACTCAGCGGACATCGAACGCATTCATGCCGCCCGCGACCTGTTGCTCGGTTCGTTGCAGGCTTCGCCGTCATTGGCCGAGCTGTCTCGCGCAGTCGGCCTCAACCCGCGCAAATTGACCGCGGGCTTTCGTCAGGTATTCGGCACCAGTGTCTATGTGTACTTGCAGGAACAGCGCCTGGCCGAAGCCTATCGCCTGCTCGCCAGCGGTGAGACCAATGTGTCCAGCGCCGCGTACCGCGTGGGTTACAGCCCGGCGCATTTCTCCACGGCGTTTCGCAAGCGTTTCGGGGTTTCGCCCAAGGCGTTGCGCTGACGGGTTGTGAAAGTTCCGCCCTGCCCCGCAAACGAAAGAAATGATCGCTCGACCCAAAGCAATAGCCCTGCGTCACAACGCCTGGATGAGATACGTTTGCATTCGCATTGAACACCTCATCATGGAGTGAAGCATGGGCACCCGCGTTCTGTACCGAGACACCCCAGATTTGCCAATCGATACCGCAGTCCCGCACTTGAAAACCAGTCGCAAGCCCTTGGCAACCCTGATCCATGGCGTTGCCCTGGGCCTGTCGCTGACCCAGATGAACCTTGTGCAGGCCGCCGAGGCGGACACCGATCACGCCCTGGTGCTCGACAGCAGCGTGGTCACCGGGACCCAAGCCGACAGCCCCACCGGACAACAGGCCGGCTACGTGGCCAAGCGTAGCCTCAGCGGGACCAAGACCGACACCGCGCTCAATGAAATCCCCCAGTCGATCTCCGTAGTGACCCGCGACCAGATGGACGCGCAGCAAGTGCAATCGGTGAGCGAAGCGTTGCGCTACACGGCCGGCGTGCAGGCCAACACTACCGCCGCCAGCCAGCGCTTCGACAACCTCTCGATTCGCGGCTTCGACGTGACCAGCACCGGCATGTTGCGCGACGGCTTACGTGGCACCACCACCCAGGCCTGGCCAAAAGCCGAAGCCTATGGCCTGGAACGCATCGACGTGCTCAAGGGCCCGGCCTCGGTGTTGTTCGGCCAGAACGCACCGGGCGGTGTGGTCAACCAGATCAGCAAGCGGCCACTGGACCAGTCGTTCCATGAAGTGCAGCTCCAGGGCGGCAGTTTCGACCGCGCCCAGGGCCAGTTCGACTTCAGCGGGCCACTGGATGACCAGAGGCAATTCCTCTATCGGCTGGTGGGCCTGGAGCGCAGCAGCGGCACCCAGTTCGATCACATCAAGGACGACAAAACCTTCATCGCGCCATCGTTTACCTGGCGGCCGAACGACGACACCAGCCTGACCGTACTGGCCGATTACTCGGAGGATGAATTCGGCGCGCCCCGGGTGTTCCTGCCGACGGTGGGCACGCTCAAGCCGAACCCGAATGGCAAGGTCAAACACAACGTCTTTCTCGACGAACCCGGCCTGGACAACGGCCGCACGCAATACTCGCTGGGCTACCTGTTGGAGCACCGGATCAACGATGTGTGGAGCCTGAATTCCAGCGCACGTTATGGCCACGTCAACCTGCTGACCAACACCGCCAGCGGCATGTCCCTGGCGCCGGACCTGCGCACCTTGAACCGGTCGGCCTACCGCTTCCGCATCGTCGGCGACGTGTACTCCCTGGACAACAATGCCCAGGCCCGCTGGAACCTTGGCGAGGTGCAGATGGTGTCGCTGCTGGGGGTCGATTACCGGCGCACCCGTGAAGACTATTACCTCAACGGCGGCGCGGCATCGTCGATCGACATCTACAACCCGGTGCACGGGGGTGTGTTCGCGCCGAACACCCCGTTCGCCAGCACCTTGCAGCGCGCCGACCAGACCGGGCTCTACGCCCAGCAGCAGATGACGTTCAACGACCGTTGGGTACTGACCGTCGGCGGTCGCCAGGATCATTCGAGTGCGCGCACCGACAACCGCCTGACCGATACCGGGCAGAAGCAGGACGACAACAAGTTCACCTACCGTGCAGGCCTCGTTTACCTGGCCGACAACGGCCTGTCGCCGTACATCAGCTACGCCACCTCGTTCGACCCGGTGCTCGGCACTGATTTCTACGGCACCAGCTTCAAACCGAGCACCGCCAAGCAGTCGGAAGTCGGCATCAAGTACCAGCCGCCCGGGATCGACAGCTACATCACCCTGTCGCTGTTCGACCTGACCCAGCAGAACGTCAAGACCACCGACCCGAGCAACCCGCTGAACAGCGTGCAGACCGGTGAGGTCAACGTGCGCGGCGTGGAGCTGGAAGGCAAGGCCAGCCTCGCCAAGGGCCTGGACCTGCTGGCAACCCTGACCTACAACGACGCCGAAGTCAGCAAGAGCAACAACCCGCTGGAAAAAGGCAACCGCCCCACCGACACCCCGGAAAAAATGGCGTCGTTGTGGGCTGACTACACCCTGCCCTTTGGCCAGCTCACCGGGCTCGGATTTGGCGTCGGCGTACGCTATATCGGTTCCACCGAGGCCGATGCTGCCAACACTGTGAGCGTGCCCTCCTACACCTTGCTCGACGCGGCGGTGCACTACGATTTCGACAAGCTGATCCCGGCGGCCAAGGGCCTGCGCCTGGCGGTGAATGCCACCAACCTGACCGACAAGCACTATTACGAAGGCTGCTCCCTCTCCAGTTGCAGTGCCGGGTATGACCGCAGTGTCATCGCCAGCCTGCGCTATCGCTGGTAACTGCCATGCGTGGGTGGTGGCTTCGTGTGCATCGATGGCTGGCGCTGAGCGTCGGCCTGCTGCTGGCGCTGATTGGCTTGAGCGGTGCGCTGCTGGAACTCAAGGGGCCGATCCTGCGCTGGGAGGTCGGCAGCCAGGCCTTGGACCTGGCTCCGGTTGAACACGGCGCACTGCTGGATGACGCGCAGTGGATCAGCGCGGCACTGGGTGCCTACCCGCAATTTCAGAAAGTCTTTGGCGCCGCAAAACCGCGCCAGGGTTTCCTGGAATCGGACAACGCGATCGTCTTCGGAGCCCTGGAGGATCGGCCCGGCATCGGCATTGCGATGATCGATCCCTACAGTGCCGAGCCACGGGCATTTTTTGTGTTCGATGACCTGTGGCTGGCGAAGCTGGTGGCGCTGCACCGGGCACTGCTGTTGCCGCCGCCCATTGGCGCCGTCGCCCTGTTTGCCTGTGGCCTGGTGCTGCTGGGCTCGGTGGGCAGCGGCCTGTACCTGTGGTGGCCGGGGCGGCGCAGCTGGTGGAAAGCCGCCAGCTTGCGCCCGGGCAGCCAGGGCCTGCGCCGCCTGCGGGAATGGCACAACGTCGCAGCCGCCTGGCTGTGCCTGCCGTTGGCGGTGATTGCCGGCAGCGGCGCCTGGCTGGCCCGGCCCGACTGGTTCTTCGCCAACCCCGCCGCGATCAAACCGCTGTTCTCCGCCGCCCACGGCCACCTGTTGCTCGGGTTGCCCGGCGCGGCCCTGGCCTTTCTTTGCGGCCTGGCATTGCCGCTGCTCTATCTCACCGGGCTGTTGTTGTGGTGGCGCAAACGCGTCCGCCACGTGCGCCCAACTGTTCAAGGAAATTGTTCATGAAACACCCTCTGTTGTTGCAACGCGGCCTGCTGCTCGGTCTTGGCCTGTTAATGAGCGGCCTGGCCTGCGCCCACACCGTCACCGACCTGGCGGGGCGCAAGGTCGACGTACCGGACAAGGTCTCGCATATCCTGCTGGGTGAAGGCCGGATGATCTACTCGCTGTCGCTCCTTGAAGGCAAGAACCCGTTTACCCGCATCGCCGGCTGGCAAGGGGATTTTCGCGGCCTGGACGTGCAGGGTTACGCCGCGTTCCAGAAGCACTTTCCCGAAGCCGACAACGTACCGTTGGTAGGCGGCACCTCCGCCGAAACCTTCAGTGTGGAAAAGGCCCTGGCGGTACACCCGGACCTGGCGATCATGGCCTTGAGCGGCGGCCATGGCCCGAGCCCCGACAGCGAGGCGGTCAAGCAGCTGGAAGCGGCCGGCGTGGCGGTGATTTTCGTCGACTTCAGCGACCATCCGCTGAGCAACACGGTGCCGAGCATGCGCCTGCTGGGCAAGGCTCTGGACCGTAATCAACAAGCCGAGGACTACATCGCGTTTTACCAGGCCTCGCTGGCCAAGGTCACCGATACCCTGGCCAAGGCCGGGACGGTAAAACGGCCGAAGATCTTCATCGACATGCTCGCCGGCCTGCAGGATTGCTGTGGTTCGCCGGGCACCGGCAACTTCGGGGAAATGATCAAGCTCGCGGGTGGCCGGAACATCGCCGACGGGCGCATTCCCGGCCCGATCGGCACATTGAACGTCGAATACATTCTGTCCAGCGATCCGGATGTGTACGTCGCCACCGGCGTATTCGGCCACGGCCAGGGCGGTGTGACCCTCGGCTATTCGGCCACGCCGCAGCAGGCCAACGACAGCCTCAAGCAAGTGTCCCAGCGCGCGCCGCTGAATGAACTGCGGGCGGTACGTGAAGGCAACGTGCATGGCCTCTGGCATATTTTCTATGACTCGCCGGAACACTTGATCGCAGTGCAGGCCCTGGCCAAGTGGCTGCATCCTGAGTTGTTCGCCGACCTGGATCCGGAACAGACCCGAGCCGAATTGTACCGGCGCTTTATGCCAATTCCGGCCAGCGGCGTATTCACCACGAGCCTTGTGCCGTGACGCAGGTGCAAGCCTGTGCGAGCGCCGATGGCGCAGGTGAGCGCTATCGCCACCGCCATGGACGACGGGTATTGCTGTTGTCGGCGCTGGCGTTGGCATTGGTGGTTTCCCTGGCGGTGGACATCACCACCGGGCCTTCCGGCATGAGCCTGACGCGCCTGTTGCAAGTGCTGTGGGACCCGGCTTCGATGCCGCGGGTGGAGGCGGTGATCGTATGGAATGTGCGCCTGCCTTACGCGTTGATGGCGGTACTGGTGGGCGCGGCACTGGCCCTGGCCGGCGCCGAAATGCAGACGGTGCTGGATAACCCGCTGGCCAGCCCGTTCACCCTCGGCGTTTCCGCCGCCGCCGCCTTCGGTGCAGCCCTGGCCATTGTGCTCGGGATGGGCATTCCTGGCGTGCCGGCGCAGTACCTGATTTCGGCCAACGCCTTTCTGTTCGCACTGGCATCGGTGGCATTGCTGTATCTGTTGGCACGCTGGCGTGGGTTTGGTGTGGAGAGCCTGGTGCTGTTCGGGATTGCCCTGGTGTTTGCGTTCAATGCGCTGGTGGCACTGCTGCAGTTTGTGGCGAGCCAGGACAGCCTTCAGCAACTGGTGTTCTGGACCCTGGGCAGCCTGGCCCGGGCGTCCTGGGAAAAGCTCGCGATCCTCGCTGCGGCGTTGCTGCTGTGCCTGCCGTTTTCCCTGCGTCAGAGTTGGGCGTTGACTGCCCTGACCCTGGGCGAGGAACGCGCCCGCAGTTTCGGGATTGATGTCGGCCGCCTGCGGGTGCTGTCGTTGCTGCGCATCAGCCTGCTGTCGGCGCTGGCGGTTTCGTTTGTCGGCACTATCGGTTTTATCGGGCTGATTGCTCCGCATATCGCGCGGCTGTTGGTGGGTGAAGATCACCGCTTGTTCCTGCCAGCGAGCGTGCTCAGCGGTGGCTTGATCCTGTCGATGGCGTCGATTGCCAGCAAGGCATTGATGCCCGGCGTGTTGATTCCGGTGGGGATTGTCACCGCACTGGTGGGAATTCCGTTTTTCATGGCGATTGTGATGCGTAACCGCCGAGGTGCTCTGTGACCGGATTAAGCACACAAGCATTGAGCATGCACTACGGCAGTCGCAGCGTGCTGCAGGACATTCATCTGCCGGCGTTGCTGCCCGGCACCATCACCGCGCTGATCGGCCCCAACGCTGCCGGCAAGTCGACCTTGTTGCGTGGCATCGCCGGACTGCACAAGGCGCACGGCCAGATCTGGCTGGAGGGTGTCGATCTCAATCGCCTGCCGCAAGTCGAGCGCGCGCAACAAGTGGTGTACCTGCCTCAGAGCCTGCCGGAGCGTACGCGCCTGTGCGCCTTCGAAGCGGTACTGAGTGCGGCCATGGCCGGCCATCGCGGCGCGGGTTTTGCGCCTGGGCGGCCGAGCCCGACGGTGCTCAAGGGCGTGGAAAAAATCCTCGCCGACCTCGACCTGACCGCCCTCGCCGACCGCCCGATCGATGCACTTTCCGGTGGCCAGCGCCAACTGGTGGGCCTGGCCCAGGCCCTGGTGCGCCAGCCTCGGGTGTTGCTGCTGGACGAACCCACCAGCGCCCTGGACCTGTATCACCAGTGCCAGGTGGTGGAAGCCATCACCCAGGCCACCCGCGAACGCAACCTGATCACCCTGGTGGTGGTGCACGACATCAACCTCGCCCTGGGCTTCAGTGATCAGGTGGTGGTGTTGCACAACGGTCAGTTGGCCGCTGCCGGGCCACCGCAAGTGGTGATCAATCAGGCGTTGCTGAAAAACGTCTATGGTGTGAGTGGCCGCCTGGAACAGGTGCATGGCCGCCCGCTGGTGATGGTGGATGCACGACTGCCCTTTTCTCCTGCCCTTGGATAACCGATGAACAGCTCCCAAGACGCTGCACTCGCGACTTTGCACACTGACCGCCCATTCAACCTGAGGCCGCTGCTGTTGGCCAACATGGCCTGCACCATGGCGATGATGGCATTTGTCTCGCTGATTGGCCCGATCGCTCGGGTGCTTGGCCTGGCCACCTGGCAGGCAGGTGCGGCGGTCACCGTGTCCGGGGTGATCTGGATGCTTCTGGCTCGTCCATGGGGCCAGGCCAGTGACCGACTGGGCCGGCGCCGTGTGCTGCTGCTGGGCACCGGTGGTTTCACCCTGGCCTACTGGGCGCTGTGCGTGTTTATCGATGCGTCCCTGCAACTGCTGCCATCGGCCATGTTGGCGTTTATCGGGCTGATTCTGGGTCGTGGCCTGATCGGCGTGTTCTACGCTGCGATACCGGTGGGCGGCTATGCGCTGGTGGCCGACAACATTGAGCCTGAGCACCGCGCCAAGGCCATGGCTTCCCTGGGCGCCGCCAACGCCTGCGGCCTGGTGCTGGGCCCGGCGATTGCTGCGCTGTTGGCGCGTCACAGCCTGAGCCTGCCGTTTTATGCGATGGCGGTGTTACCGCTGTTGGGATTCTTGTTGCTGCTGGCCAAATTGCCGCGCCAGGAGCTGCACCTCAAGCAGCCGCCCAAGCCGGTCAACCTCTCGGACCCACGCCTGCGTCGACCGTTGGTGGTGGCGTTTGTCGCGATGCTGTGTGTGTCGATCGCGCAGATAACCGTGGGTTTTTTCGCGTTGGATCGCTTGAAGATGAACCCGGCCGATGCGGCACAAACTGCCGGTATCGCCCTGACCATGGTCGGGCTGGCGTTGATCTGTTCGCAACTGGTAGTGCGCAAACTGGAGTGGCCGCCGCTGCGGATGATTCGCATCGGTGCGGTGGTGTCAGCCCTGGGATTTGCCGGCAGCATGTTCGCTGATACGGCCTGGATCCTGTGGCTGTGCTTTTTTGTGTCCGCGGCCGGCATGGGCTGGATCTTCCCGTCTTTCGCGGCGCTGGCGGCGAATGCGGTGGATGCGTCGGAGCAAGGCGCCACGGCAGGTTCGGTGGGTGCGGCCCAAGGCCTGGGCGTGGTGGTCGGGCCGTTGGCCGGGACCTTGATCTACGCGATCGAACCTCGCCTGCCCTACTTGGTGGCGGCGGCGCTGCTGCTATTGATCGCGTGCTGGCCGGCGGCACGGCAACCAGGTAACACCCCAGGTTGAGCTACCTGTTATTTCTGAAAGTAGACGTCCATCCCTGAAAAGCCTCTGATAAAGCGCGTGGCCACAGCATTAGCTGAGGCCACCTACCTTTTCTGAAGACAAGCACCATGAGCGACGACCTGAATGACTTGACGACATTTACTGACAGAAATTGGAATGGCTGGCACCCGGACCGCCCAGACACCGCAAAGCTTGAGCCACGGACGCCTGGGAACGATCACGAGTTCTACCTCACCAATGCATCCGATGCGGTTCATGAGATGGGTATCTCCAAGTCCTACTCATTCATAAAGGGCACTGAATACACAGTGATCTTTGAATACCGGACCCTATCGGAAACGGACATCATCGTGTTGGCGGGAGGCTTGGAGCAAGCATACGGGCCACATCCACCGTCTCCCGGCTGGACGCGCCTGACTGTCCCTCTTCCGTACGTGAAAGAGGACGGAGGCACTCACCCAATCTCAATCAGACTCTGGTCAAGAAGTGCAGGCAGCGAACCCCATCGCTACGACTTGGACAACATTCTTGTCAGGTCGATTCCGGATTAACCTGCAAGGTCACGGGCCCTACAAAATCCGATACAGCAAACGCTCGATCCGCACCCGGCTGACCCGGCGCAAGAACTTGCCGACGGCCGCCGGGTACTCCACCAGGGTTTCCAGCTGCTGGTAGCGTTCAATACGCGAGGTGTGCTGGAAAATCTCGGCAAGCTCGGTGCGCCGTGGCCCTACCCACTGCCACTTCGGATCATCGATCAGCAAGGCGTTTTCCAGGTCGAGGCGAAACGCTCGCGGGTTGATGTTGTTGCCGGTCAACAAGGTGTAGCGCTGGTCGACCCACATGCCCTTGAGGTGGTAGGTGTTGTCGCCGTCGCGCCACAGGTGCAGGTTCAGCTGGCCGCTGTCGATCATGCGCTGGTGGCGCTTGGCGAAGCGACGCAGGCTTATTTCGTAGAGATACGGTAGCGCGGCGATGACCTTGAACGGCTCGCTCGGCGGGATGTAGAAATCGTTGGCGGTCTTGTCGCCGACAATGATGTCGATCTTCACCCCGCGCGCCAGGGCGCGGTTGATTTCCCGGGTCACCGGCAGCGGCAGGTTGAAGTACGGCGTACAGATAGTCAGCTGGTGCTGGGCGCTGGCAATCAGCTCGCAGATCACCCGGCTCAGGGGGTTGTTCTTGCACACGCCCAGCAACGGACTGACCGTCAGGCTGCCGTTGGGCAACTGCCCCGCCGTGGTGTCATACACCGCGTGTTTCAGGCGGCTGCGCAGGTCGCCGATGTCGTTGCGCAGGCTGCGGGTGGTCGGCGGGTTGGGCAGGTCCAGGCGATGCACCGCCTTGGCGGCCACCAGGCCGTGCTCCACCAGGTGCTGCATCGAGTCGGCCAGCGCCTTGTTGTGGATCAGGTGATAACGGTCGTAGCGGTATTTGTCGAACTTGTGCAGGTACACGTTATTCAGGCTGGCGCCGCTGTACAGCACGCTGTCATCGATCACAAAGCCCTTGAGGTGCAGCACGCCGAACAGTTCGCGGGTTTGCACCGGCACGCCGTACACCGGCACTTCGGTGCTGTGGGACTCGGTCATTGCCTGGTACCAGGCGCTGTTGCCCGGTTGCTTGCCGGCACCGATCAAACCGCGCTGGGCCCGTAGCGAGTCGACCACCACCACGATATCCAGCCCAGGCCGGGCGGCCTTGGCAGCGTGCAACGCGTCGTAGATCTCTTGCCCCGCCTCATCCTGCTGCAGGTACAACGCTACGATGTAGATGCGCTGGGTGGCCTGGGAAATTTTCTCCAGCAGGCAACGGCGGTACTCGGCGGCGCCGGACAGCACCTCGATCGCGTCGGGCGTGAGGGGAAAACCGCGCAGCTTGGGCAACAGGGAGCGTTTGAATAACGACGGCATAGGGCTCGCAATGGGTCGAATCCGAAGGACTCCAGAGCTTACACCATGGGCTGGCTCAGGTCTTCCCGCCCAGGGTTAAAAATAATTAATTGACCAAGGAGAACGATCGTTCTACTGTAATCTCCATGAACGATATCACTCGCGACATTATCCTCGACGTTACCGAAAAGTTGATCTACCGAAATGGCATCGCTGCCACCGGCATGGATCTTCTGGTGAAAACCGCCGGCGTCTCCAGAAAGAGCGTCTACCGCTACTTCGCCAACAAGGACGAACTGGTGATTGCCGCCCTGCAACGCCGCGACGAGCGCTGGATGCACTGGCTGCGCAGCGAAGTTGAACGCCATGCCACCACGGGCGAGCGCCTGCTGGGTGTGTTCAGTGCGCTGAAAACCTGGTTCGGCTCCGACGACTTTCGCGGCTGCGCCTTCATCAACACCAGCGGCGAGACCGGCGACCCGCACAACCCGGTGCGCCAACTGGCCAAGGCCCATAAACAGAAACTGTTCGAGTACGCCCTCGAACTGTGTCAAGCACATGGCACCCCCGACCCGGAACGCCAGGCCGCGCACCTGCTGATCCTGATTGATGGCGCCATTACCGTTGCCCTGGTGATGGGCGACACCACCGCTGCCGATAATGCGCAATCCATGGCGCGAACCCTATTGCAACTTTGACCTGACCTTTAAACCTGTGAAGGAGCCGTCCCATGTCATCCACTGCTGAAATACGCCCGCCGTTGCCGCCGTTTACCCGTGAGTCGGCGATTGAGAAAGTTCGCCTGGCCGAAGACGGCTGGAACTCCCGGGACCCGCAACGGGTGTCCCTGGCCTATACCCTGGATACCCAATGGCGCAACCGTGCCGAGTTCGCCCACAACCGCGAAGAGGCCAAGGCCTTCCTGACCCGCAAATGGGCCAGAGAGCTGGATTATCGGTTGATCAAGGAGTTGTGGGCGTTTACCGGCAACCGCATTGCGGTGCGCTATGCCTATGAATGGCATGACGACTCCGGCAACTGGTTCCGCTCCTACGGCAACGAGAACTGGGAGTTTGACGAGAACGGCTTGATGGCGAACCGGTTTGCCTGCATCAACGACATGCCGATCAAGGAAAGCGAGCGCAAGTTCCACTGGCCGCTGGGGCGGCGTCCGGATGAGCATCCGGGGTTGTCGGAGCTTGGGTTGTAGGCTCGACGCTACACAACTGTGGGAGCGGGCTTGCTCGCGAAGGCAATGGCTCAGCCAACATCTCCAGCGACTGACCCACCGCTTTCGCGAGCAAGCCCGCTCCCACATTGGTATTTGCCGTATCCGTCAGTCCTGGTTCAAACCCACCCGATACAACACGCCGTTATCTTCATCCGTGAGCACATACAGGTAACCATCCGGGCCCTGGCGCACATCGCGGATCCGCGCTTTCAGGCCACCCAGCAGTCGCTCTTCGTGGATGACCTTGTCCCCATCGAACTGCAAGCGAATCAACTCCTGACTGACCAATGCCCCGATAAACACGTTGTGCTGCCAGGCCTTGAACCGGTCAGCGTCGTAGAACGCCATGCCGCTCACACCCGGGGATTTTTCCCAGACGTGGTGCGGTGCAACGGTGCCTTCGACTGTCTTGCCCTTGGCCTCGGGAATCGGCGTCAGGGAATAGTTGATGCCATGGGTTGCCAGGGGCCAGCCGTAGTTTTTGCCCCGCTCGATGATGTTGATTTCATCCCCGCCGCGCGGGCCATGTTCGTTTTCCCAGAGTGTGCCGCTCCACGGGTTGAGTGCCGCACCCTGGGGGTTACGCTGGCCGTAGGACCAGATTTCCGGCCTCACGCCTTCCTGGCCGACGAAGGGGTTGTCTTCAGGTATACGACCGTCCGGGAAGATCCGCACCACTTTGCCTTGCAGCTTGTCGAGGTCCTGGGCGGTGGGGCGGTCGTTGTTTTCCCCGAGGGTCACGAACAGGTAACCATCGCGGTCAAACACCAGCCGCGAGCCGAAGTGGTTGCCCGTGGACAGCTTGGGCTCCTGACGCAGGATCACCTTGAAGTCTTGCAGGCCGCTCAGGTCATCGCTCAAGCGCCCACGCCCGACTGCGGTGCCTGCAGTGCCATTCGTGCCGCCGCCCTCGGCGTAGGACAGGTACACCAGGCGGTCCTCCTTGAAGTCCGGTGACAGCACCACGTCCAGCAGGCCGCCCTGCCCTTTGGCAAACACCTTCGGCACGCCACTCAGGGGCGCGGACAGTTTGCCGTCCGGGCTGACAAACCGCAGGTTGCCGGGACGTTCGGTGACCAGGAAGCCTTGCTTGTCCGGCAGGAACGCCACCGCCCACGGGTGATCGAGGCCCTTGGCAATCGGGGTGACGGTGATACTCCCTTGCTCGCTGGGAAACTGTTGGGTGGCGGCCGCCGAGACAGGCAGCGCCAGGGGCAGCAAGGCAGCGGCGCAGAAGGTCGCTAGAAGGGTTTTGCGTAACAGCATACGGTGGGTTTCCTTGTCGTCTTTACACACTCAATCGCCGCGATTGCCATTGGCGTCACGGGTGGGAGTCTTGGGCTGGATAGCCGGCGGGGTCTGCGCGCCGTCACGGCGCTGGACGCTGTTGCCGATACCGCCGTTTTGCAGGGTCGGCGGCCGCTGTGCCGGCGGAATATAGGTGCCTCGCGCTGCCGGCGCGTTGGGCTGGGTGCCCTGCATGCTGTTGGGATTGGCCTGGTGGATGGGGCCGTTGTAGGGGTTGTTGCTGGTGCCGGGCAGGTTTTGCGCCTGTGCCAACGAACTCAAGGCCAGGCCCAACGCCAATACGGCAAGGTTGCGCAAACGGGTGTTCATGACAAAGCCTCTCTGGACGCAAGTAATACGTGCTTTCGATAACACGCTACGCCTTGGGTTCGACGTTGGTAACTAAATAGTTTCTCATCAGGTGTAACACGATCTGTCTGAAACCCTGGTGCCAGCCGGCTGGCCAGGGAAACTTTTGCCGAATCCGCCCTGTCACCTGAAGACCACACACTTCAGGAATACCGACATGCCACGGGCTATCTGGAAAGGCGCAATCAGTTTTGGCTTGGTGCACATCCCCGTGTCACTGGTCTCGGCCACGTCCTCCCAGGGCGTCGACTTCGACTGGCTGGACAAACGCAGCATGGACCCGGTGGGTTACAAGCGCATCAACAAGACCACGGGCAAGGAAGTCACCAAGGAGAATATCGTCAAGGGCGTGGCCTACGAGAAAGGTCGCTACGTGATCCTCAGCGAAGATGAAATCCGCTCTGCCCACCCCAAGTCCACCCAGACCATCGAAATCATCGCGTTTGTGGCCAGCGACCAGATCCCGTTGCAGAACATCGACACGCCCTACTTCCTGGCCCCCGACAAGCGCGGCGGCAAGGTGTATGCCCTGCTGCGCGAAACCCTGAAGAAAACCCGCAAGGTCGCCCTGGCCAACGTGGTGCTGCACACCAAGCAGCACCTGGCGGCACTGATGCCGCTGGAGTCGGCGCTGGTGCTGGTGATGCTGCGCTGGCCTGCCGAAGTGCGTGGCCTGGACGAGTTGGAATTGGGCAGCGACGTGACCAAACCGACATTGGCCAAGGGCGAACTCGACATGGCCAAGCGTCTGGTGGAAGACATGAGTGCCGACTGGCAGCCGGACGAATACCGCGACAGCTTCCAGGAAAAGATCATGGCGCTGGTGGCGAAGAAGGCCAAGGCCGGCAAGATCGAAGACGTGGAATCCAGCGAAGGTGTCGACGAGCGCAAATCTGCGGACGTGATAGACCTGACGGAGTTGCTCAAGCGCAGCCTGGCCGGCAAGCCCGCGACCAAGGCTGCAGCCAAGAAACCTGCCGCGAAAAAGACCAGCAAGGCTTCATGAGGTAGACCGCCATGGCCAAGCCCCTGAGTGAATACAACGCCAAGCGCGACTTCGACGTGACCGCCGAACCCGCCGGCAGTGCGCCTCGCGCCAGGAACCGGGCGCATGCCCTGTCGTTCGTGATTCAAAAGCACGATGCGCGCAACCTGCATTATGACTTTCGCCTGGAACTCGACGGCGTCCTCAAAAGCTGGGCGGTGCCCAAGGGCCCAAGCCTCGACCCGAGCCAGAAGCGCCTCGCGGTGCATGTGGAAGATCATCCATTGGGCTACGGCAGTTTCGAGGGCAGCATTCCGGCAGGCCAATACGGCGCTGGCGATGTGATCGTGTGGGATCGCGGTATATGGCAGCCCCACGATGACCCGCACAAGGCCTACGCGGCCGGCAAGCTGAAGTTCAGCCTGATCGGCGAAAAACTGGCAGGCGACTGGACGCTGGTGCGCACCCGACTCAAGGGCAGCGGCGACAAGGAGCAGTGGTTGTTGATCAAGGAGAACGATCAGCAGGCACGCCCGGTGGCTGACTACGATGTGGTCCAGGCTGAACCGAAAAGCGTGCTGAGCGACGCAACGGTGGGGGCTGCGAAAAAGCCCGCAGCGCCGAAGAAAGCCAGGCGCAAGCCCTCAACCGACCTGCCCGATCAACTCGCGCCACAGCTGGCGACACTGGTGGACCGTGCACCGGAAGGCGATTGGGTGTACGAGATCAAATTCGACGGCTATCGCATCCTCGCGCGGATTCGCGATGGCGAAGTTCGGCTGTTCACCCGCAATGGCCATGACTGGACCGATCGCCTGCCACGCCAGGCCAAGGCCCTGGAAGCCCTGAAGCTCAAGGACAGTTGGCTTGACGGTGAGGTGGTCAGCCTGAACGCCGACGGGCTGCCGGATTTCCAGGCGCTGCAAAACGCCTTTGATATCGGCCGCAGCCTGGACATTGTCTATTACCTGTTCGATGCGCCGTTCCTGGACGGCCGCGACCAGCGCGAAGCCGCTGTCGAAGAGCGCCGCACCGCACTGAAGGACGCGGTTAGCCGCAGCAAGAGCAAGCTGCTGCGCTTCTCCGAGTCCTTTGCTGCCAACCAGCGGGATATCTTCGAAAGTGCCTGCGACCTGGCGCTGGAGGGCGTGATCGGCAAACGTGCCGGCAGCCCCTACGTTTCCAGGCGCAGCCCGGACTGGATCAAGCTCAAGTGCCGGCTGCGCCAGGAATTCGTGATCGTAGGGTTCACTCGCCCGCAAGGTTCACGCAGCGGGTTTGGCGCGCTGTTGCTGGCGGTCAATGATGACAGCGACCTGGTGTATGCCGGGCGCGTAGGTACCGGATTCGATCAGGCCGCGCTGAAAAAGATCAGTGCACAGTTGAAGGCGCTGGAACGCCAGACTTCACCGCTGGCCAAGCCCCTGACCAGTGCCCAGGCACGCGGCGTGCACTGGGTCGAGCCGCAGCTGGTGGGCGAAGTGCAATTTGCCGAATGGACCCGCGAAGGTGTGGTGCGCCAGGCGGCGTTTGTCGGGCTGCGCACCGACAAGCCGGCGGAGCAGATTGTGCATGAGCAGCCGCGGACGGCCAAATCGCTGAAGGAAAAACCCCGCAAAAAGACGGCGGGCACCGGCGCCGTGGCTGGGGTCAGGATTACCCATCCGGACCGAGTCATCGATGCCCAGAGCGCTACACAGAAACTGCAACTGGCACAGTTCTATGAGGGCATCAGCGAATGGCTCCTGCCCTTTCTGCGCAACCGGCCGGTGTCCTTGCTCAGGGCACCGGAAGGCATTGCCGGCGAACAGTTTTTCCAGAAGCACTCCGAGCGCCTGGCGATCCCGAATATCAAGCAACTGGACCAGGCCCTGGACCCGGGCCATGCGCGGCTGATGGAAATCGACAGCCCGGCCGCGCTCATCGGTGCCGTGCAGATGGGTACCGTCGAGTTGCATACCTGGGGCGCTACCGCTGACAAGATTGAAACCCCGGACCTGTTTGTGCTCGACCTCGACCCGGACCCGGCACTGCCGTGGAAAAGCATGCTTGAAGCGGCGCAACTGACCTTGTCGGTACTCGATGAACTGGGGCTTGAAGCGTTCGTCAAGACCAGCGGCGGCAAAGGCCTGCACCTGGTGGTGCCGCTGGCGCGCCGCGATGGCTGGGACTCGGTAAAAGCCTTCGCCAAGGCCATCGCCCAGTTCATGACGCTGCAGTTGCCTGAACGCTTTACCGCGACTTCGGGCCCGAAGAATCGCGTGGGCAAGATCTTCATCGACTACCTGCGCAACGCCCGGGGCGCCAGCACGGTAGCCGCCTACTCGGTGCGGGCGCGGCCCGGCCTGCCGGTATCGGTACCGGTGAGTCGTGATGAGTTGAAGAGTTTGCACAGCGCCCAACAATGGACGGTGGCTAACCTGCACGAGCGTTTGCAGGGTTTGAAGAAGGACCCGTGGGCGGGTTATGCCAATCGGCAGAAGATCAGCAAGAAGATGTGGGAGAAGCTGGGGGCGCATCCGCCAGGCTGATGCGCTCCGCTGCCCGGTTCAGATGAGGATGAAGATCGCGGCCAGGCCGGCAAAGATCGCCCATTTTTCCAGGTAGTAACGGGTGCGGTTGCGTTTCTTCAACTCCTTGCCCCGCAGGCGAATCTTGTACAGGCGGGTAAACGCACGGTTCAGGCCGCCGGTCTTGTCACCGGCATCGTTGGGCGAACCGGCCGCAGCCATCACGTTGCGGCTGAACCAACGGTTGAACGCGGCCGCCCAGCGGTACTTCATCGGCCGTTCGATATCGCAGAACAGAATGATCCGGTTCTGCTCGGTGGTGTTTTCGGCGTAGTGGATGAAGGTCTCGTCAAACATCACCGGTTCACCGTCGCGCCAGTAGTAGTTTTCACCGTCCACGTTGATGTAGCAGCCCGGGGAGTTGGGCGTGTCCAGGCCCAGGTGGTAACGGTAGGAACCGGCATACGGGTCACGATGGCGTACCAGCTTTGAGCCCGGTGGCAGCTCGGCAAACATCGCGGCCTTGATCGAGCCGATGCTTTGCACCAGCTCGGTGGTGCGCGGGCACAGCTTCATCGCCGAAGGATGGCTGTCGCCGTACCACTTCAAATAGAAACGCTTCCAGCCCGACTTGAAGAACGAATTGAAACCCACGTCATTGTACTGGTCGGAGCGCTTGATCTCGCCTGCGCGCAGCAGGTTCTGGCCTTCCTCGCGGATCTCTTGCCAATGCTCCTGAAGCGGGCTCAGGTCGGGAAAGTCGCTGGGGGACAGGTACGGTCGGCTGGGCAGTTTGGAAAAGAGGTAGAGAAAGCAGTTCACCGGAGCCAGGAAGGTCGAGTGATCACTGAGCTGGCGCCCCAGCTTGTGGCGCACCCGGCCACGCAGGTGGACATACGCAATAGAGGCAACGTAGAGAGCAACAATGATGAGTTTCAAGGTATTCGTCACAAGTCAGAAGAGAACAGGCTGCTCCCGCGTGCCCACAACGGCCGAGGATTGAAGATGCAGCACCTGAAATCACAATTCACAAAACCGGCAACACGAACGGCTGGGTGACAATCCGGTCGTGGCCATTGGCAGCTATTTTAGCCACACTTTGTAACCAAAGGTTAATCAAGATTTGTGAAAAGGTGTCCAGTGAGTGTGCCAGGAAGAGCAGCAGCGGGCTTGCCGGGCGGCCTGCCCGCTGCTGAAGGCGTCAGCTTTTCGGTTCGTCATCCTTGCGTGTACGCAGAGAAAGCCGATATTCATCCAACTCCGAGTAGGGTACGGCTTCGCGTCGTGCCAGCAGATGGCGGCCCAGCGCAATCAGTACACCCACGGTCAACCCTGCCAGCAGGCTCAGTATCATAACCAGGGCTTTCTTGGGCTTGATCGGGCTCAGCGGCTCTTGGGCACGACGGTCAATGGTTACCAGCTTGAGGCCACTCATGTCGATATTCAGGCCTCGCAAACGCGCGACTTCCGCTCGTAACGGTTCAACATCCTGCAAGAAAATGTCTTCATTCCCGCGATTTTTCAGCACCTCCACTTCACGGTTGACCTCCAGCATCTGCAACTCTTTGCCAATCTGTGCAATGCGGCTGTTGGTAAAGTCGTCGCTGGTACGCGCCTGCAACGCGGCACGTTCCGCCTCAAGCGCCTCTGTACCGAGGAAGTACAGCGGGATTTTCTGGTTGTTGACCTCGGTGCGCATTACTTGATTCGAGCCGCTACGCGAGGCATCTGCCATGGACGAAGGAGTGGTCGGGGTCTTGATGCCCATCGACTTGGCGATGGAAATGGCCTCCGCCAGCTCTGCCAGCCGGTCCGTGCGCTCCATTTTCATCTGTAAGCGCAGGGCACCCAGTTCGTCCTCCAGCTTGGCCCGTTTGAGCCTGTCGGCTTCAAGCAGCTTGGCAATCTTCGATTCCTTGTCGGTTTCGTAATTGGAGCGCGCCGCGTCGATTTTGCCCTTGAGTTCGTTCAAGCGGTTATTGACGATCACTTTAAGGTCAGCACCGACCTGGGCACGTTCCGAATCAATTGCGTAGTCTACAAAGCCGTTGAGAATCGCTACCCCGTCGATGTCTGCCGGGTATTCCAGCTCAAGCTTGATATAGCTGCTCAGGGAGTCGGACTTCTTGGGATCGGGCAGGCTCAGGTTGATGGAGTTTCGATTGAATTCTTCAAAACTCTGCTCGAGGCTTTGCCCGGTTTTCTGGAACGCCTTGAACAGGTCCTCATGGGACTTGAAAAACCCCAGGCGCGCTTCGTATGAGTCCAGTTGCGCCCCCACTTTGTTCAGGGCGTCGGCCGGCGGCAACTTATAGACTTCGGAGCGGTTCAGAGCATCCAGCTCATTGATGGCAGCCGGGCGCAGCACACTGCTGACCTGATACTCCCGCGGGGCCAGAAAAGCGTAGCCCGCCCCCAGCACCCCCGCCAGAATCGTACACCCCAGCACCAACTTCTTTTGCCGCCAGATACCATGACACAGTTCAAACAGATCAATTTCGTCCGATGCCGCATGAGCGTGGAGCCGAGGAGTTTTATTCAAAACTGATGCACCTTAAAAAGTCGACAGTCAGCGGTCACACATATTCATCAAATACTGAATGGCCGCTTGAAAATCAGGGACAACGCCCTGTACACAAGACACGAACGGTCTACCGATGGTCATCGGACCACCTCGGTCATGGAAAAATCCCACATCACCGTAGATTGTTTTCGTTCAGATTACGCAGGAGCCCCTACCCTGGTGCTGAGCGTAGACGAACTTGTAAAGAACCGATTCCGAATCAACGCACAAAATGGCGCTAAATACCCGTGAATACTGGGAAAATTCGTACGCAACAATGAGAAACCAGACAATTCTCACAAAATCGATTCAGCTTATCCGTCAGGCATCTACACACCAAGGTATTGACTGCTCGTTTTTTAACCAAAAAGGAATTTATATGACACCTGCTTCAAATGCGGATTTCCAGGCGCTCCAGGGGGCATGGGAACAAACGGCGCTGGAAGACAATGGTGTGCTCAATCCCACGGATGAACACAGCGCGCCAGGCGCGATCACGACAATCTCGGGCGATCAATTCCAGGTGGTGACGGTCGACGGCGAGGTTTTACTGGCAGGCAGCTTCACGCTCGATGCCAGCACGGCACCCAAAAGCATTACCTGGGTTGACTCGATGGGAGAGGATGCCGGCAAGCAGTTACCCGCGAGTTACCGGCTGGAAGGTGATCACTTCGTGTTTATTGCGGCAGATGAAGGCATGCCCCGCCCTACCCGCTTCAGTACCGGCCCAGGGCAAACCATGCGCACGTTCGTGCGCAAACCCTGACACGGAGATACATCCGTTCCTACGACATGGTTTTCACATGGCCTTCACGTGTTGACCTATAGGGTGAAGGCTACCTACTCCAGTGAACACCTTGGCCCGTCTACCCCACGGGCCTTTTTTTGCCTGCACGGCAGCCAATCAGCACGGGCGCTTGATGGCGGTGAGGGTGTAGCACGGGGCAGTTGAGCGGGCTGGTTTTGATACCTGGGCTGACAGCATGTCCATTGCGTCTCCAATATGTTCCGGTCATTGCGACAAAAGAAGTCCGCCCTACACCGAAAGCCTCGCCATCCTTGAACCGGTAAAGAGCCTTCACTGTAGGGCGAACGGACGGAAAATAAGCCAGGCTTATTGGATGTTCAACTGTTAACAATAAAAAGCCCTGAAAAAGCCTCGATCAGCGCTATTTTTCGATGCAAATGGCTCCACTTTGTAAATGTTTTTGCTTGTATTGCCATATGAGTGCAACGCCGCCTTCAGAAACTATACCTTCATGCCATGGGTCACTACTGCTACCGACCTCTTGCCTGAAGACCGTGCCATGGCCACTCGCTCTGACCTGCGCAACACCCTGTCCCTGGACAGCCTGAACTTCTTCCTGGCGGACGTGCGTGACGGACTGGGGCCGTACCTGGCGATTTATCTGCTGGCCGTGCACCACTGGGACCCCGCCAGCATCGGCGTGGTCATGACCCTGGCCGGCATCGCGGCCCTGCTCACCCAGACCCCGGCCGGCGCATTGATTGACCGAACCCGCAGCAAACGGGCAGTGATCGTGATCGCCGCGCTGCTGGTGACTGCCAGTTGCCTGCTCCTGCCCTTCGTCAGCTCCTTCAGCCTGGTGGCGCTGACCCAGGCGGCCAGTGCAGCGGCGGCCTCGGTGTTTGCGCCGGCCATCTCGGCGATTTCCCTCGGGATCACCGGGCCGCGCGCTTTTACCCGGCGCACCGGCCGCAATGAAACCTTCAACCACGCCGGCAACGCGGTGGCGGCCCTGCTCGCTGGTGGGTTCGCCTACCTGTTCGGCCCGGTGGCGGTGTTCTATCTGATGGCAGTCATGGCTGCGGCGAGTGTCATCGCGGTCAGCTGCGTGTCAGCCCAGGCAATCGACCACGAAGTCGCACGGGGTTTCGACCCTGCGCATGGCACCGGCCATGAACAACCGTCGGGATTGGCCGTGCTTCTGGCGAACAGGCCCTTGATGCTGTTTGCCATCTGCTGCGCGCTGTTTCACCTGGCCAATGCGGCCATGCTGCCGCTGGTCAGCCAGAAGCTGTCGCAGATCAACCTGCAGATGGCCACGCCGCTGACCTCGGCCTGCATCGTCGCGGCCCAGTTGGTGATGGTGCCGGTGGCCTGGCTGGTGGGCGTGAAGGCCGACGTGTGGGGGCGCAAGCCGTTGCTGCTCGCCGGTTTCATGATCCTGCCTCTACGGGGCGTGTTGTATACGCTGTCCAGTGATCCTTATTGGCTGGTGGCGGTGCAGATGCTTGACGGGGTCGGCGCCGGGGTGTTCGGCGCGCTGTTTCCGGTGATCGTCAAAGACCTCACCCAGGGCACCGGACGCTTCAATGTCAGCCTGGGCGCGCTGTCCACGGCATTCGGCCTCGGGGCGGCCTTGAGCAGCAGCCTGGCAGGTTTTGTCGTGCAGTGGGCGGGTTACAACGCCGCGTTCCTGACCCTGGCCGGCGTGGCGGCCGTCGCATTGGGGCTGGTGTGGGTGGCAATGCCGGAGACTCGGGCGAATCCATCCGTGCAGCGCCATACAACTCCCGCCTGACATATGCGACAATGCGCGCCAAATTCCAACATGCACCCATTTTTCTGCTCAGCGACTGGGCCCCAAGCCTTGATGTCGCTGCCGACGTATGCCCGTTGGCCTGGGCCACAAAATGGGCCCGGCTCAAATTAGCGCACTCCAAGCTATTGATAGGTAAAGTAATTGATCTCCACAGCTAACATCACCATGCAGTTCGGCGCCAAGCCGCTATTTGAGAACGTTTCGGTCAAGTTCGGCGCAGGCAACCGTTATGGCCTGATCGGTGCCAACGGTTGCGGCAAGTCGACTTTCATGAAAATCCTCGGTGGCGACCTCGACCCGTCGGGCGGCCAGGTCATGCTGGAGCCGAACGTGCGCCTGGGTAAACTGCGCCAGGACCAGTTCGCCTACGAAGAATTCACCGTACTCGACACCGTGATCATGGGTCACGAAGAGCTGTGGAAGGTCAAGGCCGAGCGCGACCGCATCTACTCGCTGCCGGAAATGACCGAAGACGACGGCATGGCCGTGGCCGAGCTGGAAACCGACTTCGCCGAGATGGACGGCTACACCGCCGAATCCCGCGCCGGTGAGTTGCTGCTGGGCCTGGGTATCGGCATCGAGCAGCACAACGGCCCGATGAGTGAAGTGTCACCAGGCTGGAAGCTGCGTGTATTGCTGGCCCAGGCGCTGTTTTCCGATCCGGAAGTGTTGCTGCTCGACGAGCCGACCAACCACCTGGACATCAACACCATCCGCTGGCTGGAAAACATCCTGACCCAGCGTAACAGCCTGATGATCATCATCTCTCACGACCGTCACTTCCTGAACAGCGTCTGCACCCACATGGCCGACCTGGACTACGGCGAGCTGCGCCTGTTCCCGGGCAACTACGACGAATACATGACCGTGGCGACCCAGTCCCGCGAGCAGTTGCTGTCGGACAACGCCAAGAAGAAAGCGCAGATCTCCGAGTTGCAATCCTTCGTCAGCCGCTTCTCGGCCAACGCCTCGAAAGCCAAGCAGGCCACTTCCCGTGCCAAGGCGATCGACAAGATCCAGCTGGCCGAAGTCAAGCCATCGAGCCGCGTCAGCCCGTTCATCCGCTTCGACCAGACCAAGAAGCTGCACCGCCAGGCGGTCATCGTCGATCGCATGGCCAAGGGCTTTGACGGCAAGACGCTGTTCAAGGACTTCAGCTTCCAGGTTGAAGCCGGCGAGCGCGTGGCGATCATTGGCCCGAACGGTATCGGCAAGACCACCCTGCTGCGTACCCTGGTCAACGAACTGACCCCGGATGCCGGTACGGTCAAGTGGACCGACGCGGCTGAACTGGGCTATTACGCCCAGGACCATGCTTCGGACTTCGAAGACGAGTCCAACCTGTTCGACTGGATGGGCCGCTGGACCAAGGAAGGCGAGCAAGTGGTTCGCGGTACCCTGGGCCGCATGCTGTTCTCCAACGACGAGATCCTGAAGTCGGTGAAGGTGATTTCCGGTGGCGAACAAGGTCGCATGCTGTTCGGCAAGCTGATCCTGCAAAAGCCGAACGTGCTGATCATGGACGAGCCGACCAACCACTTGGACATGGAGTCCATCGAGGCGCTGAACCTGGCGTTGGAGAACTACCCGGGTACGCTGATCTTTGTCAGCCATGACCGGGAGTTTGTGTCGTCCCTGGCCACCCGCATCATCGAGCTGAGCCCGAGTGGGGTGATCGACTTCAGCGGGACTTATGACGATTACCTGCGTAGTCAGGGTGTGGTTTTCTAAGAGCCGCCGGTAGTTTGAAATGCGAAAGCCCCGTCCAGTGTGATGGGGCTTTTTTTTGGGATATGGCTCTGCTTTTCTGTGGGAGCCGTCGAGCTTTAGCGAGGCCGCGATAGCGGTGTGCCAGGCAACATCTTTATTGACCATGCCGCCGCCTTCGCAGCCTCGCTAAAGCTCGACAGCTCCCACACTTTACCGCGTCCGCTTTAGTCGTCCCGGGCCAGGGAGGCCCCATGGATCCAAAGCCGGATAGGCACGGGCCGCAATATCATCAAATATAGTTAGCCTGCTTCCTTTTACCCCAAGCCCTTGCCATGATGCCCTCACCGCCCGCCCGCGAACGAGTCCCCATGCCTGCCACACAGCCTGCCACCCCCAGCTCCTTGTCGATCACCCTGCAGATCGTTTCCATCGTTTTCTACACGTTTATCGCGTTTATCTGTATCGGCCTGCCGATTGCCGTCATCCCCGGCTATGTCCACGGTGAGCTGGGTTTCAGCGCGGTGGTCGCCGGGATAACCATCGGCTCGCAATACCTGGCCACGCTGCTCAGCCGCCCCATGGCGGGGCGCATGTCGGACAACGTGGGCACCAAGCGCGCTATCGTGCTGGGCCTGAGCGGGATTCTGCTGAGCGGGGTGCTGACGTTCATCGCCACGCTGGTGCAAAGCCTGCCGTTGCTGAGCCTCGGCATATTGATTGTCGGCCGGCTGTTACTCGGCGTCGCGCAGGGCCTGATCGGCGTCGGCACCATCAGTTGGTGCATGGGCGCGGTCGGTGCCGAACATACGGCACGATCGATCTCGTGGAACGGCATCGCCTCCTACGGCGCGATTGCCATTGGTGCACCGCTTGGGGTGGTGATGGTTGCCGACTACGGCTACACCAGCCTCGGAATCGCCCTCACGGCACTTTCCGCCCTGGGCCTGCTGCTGATTCGCAACAAACCTTCGGTGCCCGTGGTGCGCGGCGAGCGGCTGCCCTTCTGGGCGGTATTCGGGCGTATCGCGCCGTTCGGCGCCAGCCTGTGCCTGGCATCGATTGGCTACGGCACCCTCACCACGTTTATCACCCTCTACTACTTGAGCCGTGGCTGGACGGGCGCAGCCTGGTGCCTGACGGTATTTGGCGTGTGTTTCATCCTGTCACGGCTGGTGTTTATCTCTGCCATCAACCGCTTCGGCGGCTTCACCGCGGCGATTGCCTGCATGACCATCGAAACCCTGGGCCTGACGCTGCTGTGGCTGGCACCGTCCACCGGCGTGGCCTTGATCGGCGCCGGGCTGACCGGCTTTGGTCTGTCGCTGGTGTACCCGGCGCTGGGCGTGGAGGCGATCAAGCAGGTGCCCAACAGCAGCCGGGGCGCCGGGTTGAGTGCATATGCGGTGTTTTTTGACCTGGCGCTGGCCATTGCCGGGCCGGTGATGGGTGCGGTGGCGCTGAACCTGGGCTACTCGTGGATCTTCTTCTGCGCCGCCCTGCTCTCGGTCACCGGCCTGGGCCTGACGTTACTGCTCAAGCGCCGCGCTTACTGATCAGCCGTCTGCAAGCCCCGCCCGGGTGGATTGCCCGAGGGTGTGATTAAAGAACCGCCCGGCCTCGGAAATCAGGTCGCGGTGTATGCTTTCACGGTCAACCCCGTCGGCATCGGTGCACATGGCGGGCATCGCGGCCAGTTGGCTCTCGTCGCAAGGCGCCATGAACACAAAGTGCCCGGCCCCGGCCAGCAGCTTGAAGTCCGGCGGCTCCGGCAGTTTGCGCGCCAGGGCCTCGGCGTTCTTGTCCACGGCCACCAGCTTGTCGCCGTCGCCGCTGTAGAGCAGCACCGGTACATGCACGTCCGCCAGGGTGTGGCGGCCAAACATCAGGCTCAACGGCGCCATCAACATCAAGGCATGGATACGCGGGTCGGCCTGCGGTTGCAGGTCGTCGCGGTCGACGATCAACTCGCCCTTGGTGGTGCAGGCGTCGCGATCTTCCGGGCGTTGCTGGCAGTAGCGGCGCAGGCGGTCGAGGTCCGGCTTGGCGCCGGCGAGGATCAGCGCGGTTTCGCCACCAGCCGAATAACCGATGACGCCTACCTGGTCGACGTTGACGAATGGCGACAGCATCGGGTCGCCGAGGGTGGCGGTGATCGCTTCGGAAATCTGGATCGGGCGACCGTACAGGTTGCTCAAGGTGCCCAGCCGGCTGTGATCCTTGTAGTTGTCGCCAGGGTGCAGCACCGCCACCACCACAAACCCCTTGCGCGCCAGGGAGGTGGCGAGGTCGTGCAGGGCCAGGGGCGTGCCGGTATTGCCGTGGGACAGCATCAGCATCGGAAAGCGGCCGATGGCGATCTTCGAATCTTCAGTGGCGGCGATGTGATAAGCGCCCACCTGGGTGGTGTGTTCCAGGCCGGTGGACGGGTAGAACGCGACGGCTTTCATCGGCTGCAGATCCAGCGGGTCGAGAAAAGTCATGCGGTGGAAGCCCACACTCCAATGGGGGTGCGGCGCGGGCGCGGCTTGCACTGAAATCAGGCCGCCGAGCAGGGAGAGAACCAAGACTGCACAAAGACGCATCATGGGGATGTCCACCTTTGTTGCGTAAGCCCGCGTAGCTGTTGAAGTATCCATGGTTCAGGCGCTCGGACTGGCAGGGTTTACCCATGCGTGCATAACCTGGGCCAAAGTAGTGACAGCGGGTAAACGAAAAAACTCCGTACTCCGATCGCTTTTCAGGCGAGCAGAATACAGAGTTTAGGCGCCTCGAATCAGATTGATATCGAGGAACAGCAAAATTTACACAAGTCTTACGCTGCAGCGAACAATTGTTCGCTGATCACTGCGTTGGCGTCGCTGATCGCCTTGCTGCGCACTTCATCGCCATAGCCCAGGCCGTGGGCGCGGACGATTTCGATGTCGGTGATGCCCAGGAAGCCCAGCAGTACTTTCAGGTAGTCTTCGTGAGCCACACCGGTAGGCTGGCCAACGTGCAGGCCGCCGGAGGTCGACACGATGATGACTTTTTTGCCACCGGCCAGGCCTTCAGGACCGTTTTCGGTGTAGCGGAATGTCTGGCCGGCGACGGCGATACGGTCGATCCAGGCCTTGAGTTGGGTCGGGATGGTGAAGTTGTACATCGGCGCAGCCAGGACGATGGCGTCGGCCGCGAGGAATTCGGCGAGGGTGTTGGCGCTCAGCTCGGCTTCATGTTTCTGTACGGCATCACGCAGCTCGGCAGCGGTGCCCAGTGCACCCAGGGTCACGCCGGAAAAGTGGTTGATGCCTTCGCTGGCCAGGTCACGGTAGGTCACTTCAACGCCTGGCTCGGCCGCCTGCCAGGTCTTGACGACACCTGCGCTCAACTGACGGGAAACCGAGTTGTCGCCGAGGATGCTGGAATCGATATGCAACAGTTTCATGGTTAATCTCCAAGTAAGCATCGCCAAGGGCGACGGAATGGAAATAAGGCTACAGATGAAACCAATCAGCGATTAGTCAGGCAATATGCGATTATTCGTCCCACTGACAGGACAATAGGCCCACCATGCAAGATCTGAATGACCTCTACTACTTCGCCAAGGTGGTGGAAGCCGGCGGTTTCGCCGCTGCCGGGCGACTGCTGGGGATTCCCAAGTCGCGGCTGTCGCGGCGCATTGCCGAGCTGGAAGAACGCCTCGGCGCCCGCTTGCTGCAACGTACCACCCGCCAACTGACCCTCACCGCCGTGGGTGAACGCTACCTGCGCCACTGCCAGGCAATGCTGCTGGAGGCGGAAATGGCCGATGAGGCAGTGGCCAGCATGTCCAGCGAACCCCGCGGTCGGCTGCGGGTCAGCAGCCCCGTGGGCCTGGCTCACCAATTCCTGCAGACCGTGGTGGCGGAGTTTCTCACCGCCAACCCGCTGGTGCAGTTGGAGATGAACCTGGTCAACCGCCGCGTCGACCTGGTGGCCGAAGGCATTGATGTGGCCTTGCGCGTGCGCGAGCTTGGGGATGAAGACCCGCTGCTGGTGACCAAGCGCCTGCGCCAGGCCCAGACCGCGATTGTCGCCAGCCCCGACTTTGTGCGTGAGCGGCAGATCGACACCCTGGAAGACCTCAAGCAACTGCCGGTGCTGGGCGCCCTGGAAGCAGACCGCATGGTGCACTTCCGCATGCTCAGCCCGGAGGGCAGCAGCCACGACCTGGTGATGGAAGCGCGGCTGGGGATCGATGATTTCCTGGTACGCAAGGCCTGCGCCCTCGCCGGCCTGGGGTTTACCGTGCTGCCGATGATGTATTGCGAGGAGGAATTGGCCAACGGCCAATTGGTGCAGCTCTTGCCGCAATGGTCATTGCCGGGTGGCTGGTTGCAGGCGGTGTACCCACATCGGCGCGGTGTGTTGCCGGCCGTGCGGGCCTGGATCGACCACCTGGATAACGCCTTCAAAGGTTGCGGAGACCGTTTGCTATGAGAATGACCGAAGAACAAGTCGCCACGTTTTGCCTGGGCTTGCCCGGCGCGCGGGAAGATTACAAATGGGGTGGCGTGCGGGTGTTTTCGATTGCCGGCAACAAGATGTTTGCCTTGCAGAACCTGCGGGGCGACTCGCTGGCCTTCAAGGTCGACAAGGAGCTGTTCCTGGGCCATGTGGATCGCCCCGGCATCCACCCGGCGCCGTACCTGGCGCGGGCGCAGTGGATCATCATGGAAACGCCCTACCCGCTGGGCGCCGAGGAACTGCGTGGCCTGTTGCAGCGTTCCCACCAGTTGGTGGTGAGCAAGCTGCCCAAGCGCACGCAGGTCGGCTTGTTGCTAGAAGATCGAGAGTAGCGTGCCACCCAGGAACAGCTGATCAATCCAGAACACCTGGTGCAGCAACACGATCAGCCAGAACACCACCTGATAAGACACCTTGCGCGTCTTGTGGCGGAACACCTGCTGGGCAATCAACGCCCCCGGCCAACCGCCTGCCAGCTCCACCGCGTGCAGGACGTTTTCAGGGGTGCGCCAGCTGTCTTCGCGCGCCTTGCGCTTGTCGCTCCAGTAAAGCAGGAACGCCACCACGCTGACCACGCCATAGGCCACCAGCGGGATCAGCGAAACCCCGCGGTACCCCAGCAGCGCCGCACCAAACAGCGGCGCGGCGCACAACAGTGCAAACACCAACGCCTTGAAGCGCGGATGCTGGATGATCATGGCTTGACGGCCGACCAGTCGATCCAGCCGAACTGCCAGGTGGCCAGGATCACCAGGCCGAAGGCGATCCGGTACCAGGCGAACGCCGCGTAGCTGTGGCTGGCGATGAACTTGAGCAGCGCCTTGACCGCGATCATCGCGAAGATGAACGAGGTGACAAAGCCGATGGCAAACACCGGCAGGTCATCCGGCTGGAACAGGTGACGGTACTTGTAGCCCGAATACACCGCTGCGCCGACCATGGTCGGCATCGCCAGGAAGAACGAGAACTCGGTGGCGGTCTTGCGTGACAGGCCGAACAACAGGCCGCCAATGATGGTAGCGCCCGAGCGCGAGGTGCCCGGGATCATGGCCAGGCACTGGGCGAAGCCGACTTTGATCGCGTCCTTCCAGGTGATGTCGTCGACGGTTTCGGCGTGCACTTCATGCTGGCGGCGCTCGGCCCACAACATGATGACGCCGCCCACCACCAACGCCGCCGCAACGGTGATCGGGTTGAACAGGTAGTGTTTGATCAGGTCGGCGAAAATCACCCCCAGTACCACCGCCGGCAATACGGCAATGATCAGGTTGACGGTGAAACGCTGGGCATTGCGCTGGGTCGGCAAGCCAATGACCACGTCGAGGATCTTGCGTCGAAACTCCCACACCACCGCCAGGATCGCGCCCAGCTGAATGATGATATTGAACGCTTCAAAGCGTTCGCCACCGAAGTTGATCAAGTCGGCCACGATAATCTGGTGCCCGGTACTGGAGATCGGCAAAAACTCCGTCAGCCCCTCTACAACGCCGAGTATCAGTGCCTGTACGGCGGTCCAAAGATCCATCGATTCCCCCAAAGGTCATGCCCACGGCATGCCTCGTTGATATTTTTTAGACGTTCACTAACGAAGAGTGCGCTGCAAGCACAGCGCAAATAATCAAGGCCGAACTGCGAAAATTCCGTGAAAAATCAGGCAGGACTCAGGTTTTTTGATTCTGGGCCGAAAGCCTATCAGACAAGCCGGAAATGTCGATGCAGCACCCAAAATTATAAGAACACGGAGTGACAGGACCATGAACAGTTTGCGCAATATGTCTATCAGCCGGCGCCTCTGGCTGATCCTGATCGTCGCCGTGCTGATGCTGCTAACCCTCGGCCTGCTTATGCTCAAGCAGATTCATGACGACCTGTACCAGGCCAAGAGTGAGCAGACCCAGCGCGTGGTGCAAACCGCCAGCGGGATCCTGACTTATTATCACAGCCTCGAAACCAGCGGCGTCCTGACCCGTGAAGCGGCGCAGAAGCAAGCCTTGAGCGCGGTACGTGGCTTGCGCTACGGAAAGGACGACTACTTCTGGATCAACGACCTCACGCCCGTGATGATCATGCACGCGGCCAACCCCAAGCTCGACGGCCAGAACCTGTCGGCCATCCGTGACCCGGACGGCTTTGCGGTGTTCAACGAGTTCGTGATCCTGGCCAAGGCCAAGGGCGCGGGGATGGTGAATTACCGCTGGCCCAAGCCCGGCGCCGATGCGCCGGTGGCCAAGACCTCCTATATACAGCTGTTTGAACCCTGGGGCTGGATCATCGGTTCCGGCGTGTATGTCGATGACGTGCAAGGCGAGTTCCGCGGCCAGGTGTGGAAAGCCTCGGTGGTTGGCCTGGTGATCGCGCTGATCATGGCCCTGCTGGTGGTGCTGATCGCCCGCAGCATCGTGCGCCCGTTGCAGCAGGCAGTGAATGCGATGGCCAATATCGCCAGTGGCGAAAGCGACCTGACCCGCACCCTCGACACCCATGGCCAGGATGAAGTCACTCAATTGTCGCGGCACTTCAACAGCTTTACCGCCAAGCTGCGGCAGGTGGTGGGCCAGTTGCAGACCTGCGCCAACGCCTTGGGCCAGTCGTCCACCGAGCTGGGCAGCAACGCCAGCGATGCCCATGACCGCAGCCAGCAGCAATCGCAGCAGATGGAACTGGTGGCGACGGCGATCAATGAAGTCACCTATGGCGTACAGGACGTGGCCAAAAATGCCGAGCATGCCGCCAGCGAAATGCGCGATGCCCAGGTGCAGGCCGAACAGGGCCAGCTCAATATCGATGGCAGCCTGCAACGGATCGACCAGCTCTCCGGCACCATCAGCCAGGCCGTGGAGGTGATCCGTACGCTGTCGACTGAAAGCACGCAGATTGGCGGCGTGCTGGAAGTGATCCGCTCGATTGCCGACCAGACCAACTTGCTGGCCCTCAACGCCGCCATCGAAGCGGCCCGCGCCGGGGAGCAAGGCCGTGGTTTTGCGGTGGTGGCCGACGAAGTACGGCTGCTGGCCCAGCGCACGCAAAAATCCACGGCAGAGATCCAGGCGATGATCGAGCGCCTGCAAGGCCATTCGGAGGCAGCGGTCAAGGTCATCAGCGACAGCCACCAGGCCTCGCAACTGACCATCGAACAAGCAGGCCAGGCGGGCGCGAGCCTGACTGCCATCGGCCAGGCGCTGCGTAATCTCAACGGGCTGAACGCCTCGATTGCCAGTGCCACGTTGCAGCAGGCGCATGTGGTGGAAGACATCAACCAGAACGTCACCCAGGCAGCCGGTTTGTCCCACAGCACGGCACTGGCGGCGCAGCAGTCCAGCGTCGCGAGTGCGCACTTGAAAGGCCTGAGCGAACAACTCGACAGCCTTCTGCGCCAATTCAAGGTCTGACGCCGATGATCGTTCCCACGCTCTGCGTGGGAACGCATCCTGTGACGCTCTGCGTCACCGTTGCGCAGAGCCGGGACGCGGAGCGTCCGGAACTGCATTCCCACGCAGAGCGTGGGAACGATCTATCGTCGCACCGCCGCTCCCACATTGGTTACAATCAGCGCCCTCTTCGACTCCCCCAAGGAACCGCCATGTCCGGGCTTGAACTGTTTGCCGCCGCCCTGGGGGTGATCGCTGTCTGGTTGACGGTTAAACAGAACCCGTGGTGCTGGCCCATCGGCCTGGTGATGGTGCTGCTGTACACCTGGATCTTCTTCGATGTGAAGCTCTACTCCGACATGCTCCTGCAAGTGATCTACGCCGCCCTGCAACTCTACGGCTGGTGGCAGTGGACCCGCGCCGGTGAGGTCAAGCAAGGCCGGCAAGTCACCAGCCTGGGCCTGCAACCGATCCTGCAAGGCCTGGCTGTGGGTGCTGTGGGCAGCCTGTTGCTGGGCGCAGCCATGGCCCACTGGACCGACGCCGCCCAACCCTGGCTGGACGCGGCCCTGACCGGCTTCAGCCTGGTGGCGCAGATGTGGATGGCGCAAAAACGCGTGCAGTGCTGGCCGTTGTGGATCACAGTGGATGTGATCTTCGTCGGGCTGTTCCTCTACAAAGGCCTGTACCTCACCGCCGCGCTCTACGCCTTGTTCACCGTGATCGCCGTGCAGGGCTGGCGTGAATGGCGCGCCGACCCGGCGCTGCACGCATGAAGGTGGTGGTACTGGCCGGCCCGGAATCCAGCGGTAAAAGCTGGCTGGCCGCCCAGTTGCAGGCACATTTTGGCGGGGTGATGGTGGGCGAATACGTGCGCGATTTCATCGACCACCACCAGCGCGATACCACCCTGGCGGATATCCCGGAGATCGCCCGGGGCCAGTTGGCCTGGGAAGATGCCGCCCGCGCCGCGCAGCCGGCATTGCTGATCCTCGACACCAACCTGCTGACCAACAAGCTGTGGAGCCAGACCCTGTTTGGCGACTACCCGGCGTGGCTCGACAGCGAACTGCTCGCCCGCCACTACGACCTGCACCTGCTGCTGTCGCCGAAAGACGTGGAGTGGACCGCCGATGGCCAGCGCTGCCAGCCGGAGTTTGCCGATCGCCTGGCGTTTTTCCAGGCCAGTCGTGACTGGCTGGAGCAACATCATCTACCGCTACGGGTCATCCGTGGGGATTGGCAAGCACGCCAGGACCAGGCCTTTTCAGCTGTGGAACAACTGCTGGATTGACCGGCGGGGACGGTTTTCATGCACCGCTCGTTACGCATGGCCCACTTTCAACGCTCTGGCGCGCAGGGCTGAAGACCGGTTATCGGGTCAACGCAGTCCTCTACCCGGGGC
Source organism: Pseudomonas sp. W2I6 (assembly GCF_030815935.1). Classification (NCBI taxonomy): domain Bacteria; kingdom Pseudomonadati; phylum Pseudomonadota; class Gammaproteobacteria; order Pseudomonadales; family Pseudomonadaceae; genus Pseudomonas; species Pseudomonas sp. W2I6. Next base: position 2,925,741 of record NZ_JAUSXJ010000001.1, read on the forward strand.
ACCGGTCAATCCTTAAAAGGAGATTGGCCTATGAACATGCGCATCGTTGCCCGCTTGATCAACTTGCCCGAAGACCGTGGCGTTCGTGTTGAAACCGCCGCCCATCACATCCTGCTGGTGCGTTCGGGTAGCGAGGTTCGTGCCTATCAGGCGGATTGCCCCCACGCCGGGGCGCCCCTGGAGCAAGGCGTGGTCTGTGACGGGAGGATCATTTGCCCGTGGCACAAGGCGGCCTTCCGGGTGGATGACGGCCAGGTCTGCGAGCCGCCCGCGCTGGTGCAGCTCAAGCAGTACCCGGTGGAGATTCACGACGGCGTGGTCAGTGTGGGCGACGAGGCACTGCCCTCGCCCGTTGCCCCGCACACCAACGATTCGCGCTGCTTTATCGTGATTGGCGCCGGTGCAGCCGGTTCGGCGGCCGTGGCCACGCTGCGCCGCAAGGGTTTCAGCGGCCGGTTGTTGTGGATCGACCAGGAACAGGACCCCGCCTACGACCGCACCGCCCTGAGCAAATTCGTCATCTGCGGCGAGATGCCGCCGCAGGAAACACCGCCCTTGCTGGACGAGGCCACCTGCCACGCGTCGCGGATCCACGGCGAAGTGCGCCACCTCAACCCTCAAGCCAAGCGCCTCGAGCTTGCGAACGGTCGCCACTTCGACTACGACGCCGCACTGCTGGCCACCGGCGGCGAAGCCAGGCCGCTGGATGTTCCAGGCACCGTACTCAACAACGTGTTCGTGCTGCGCTCCCGGGACGATGCGGCGCGTATCGTCAAGGCGGCTCAACCGGGCACATGTGCAGTGATCATCGGCGACAGTTTTATCGGCCTGGAAGCTGCGTCCGCCTTACGCAAGCGCGGGTTGACGGTGCAGGTGGTGGGCCGTCACGAGATTCCGCTGGCGGCCCAACTGGGCAAGCGCATCGGTGCCTCACTGCGCCAATTGCATGAAGCCAACGGCGTGATATTCCACACCGCCAGCGAGCCTGCACGCCTGGAAGGCCACATGGACGTGACGACGGTGGTGCTGAAAAACGGCCACAGATTGGCCGCAGACCTGGTACTGATAGGCGTCGGCGTCACGCCTGCCACGGGGTTTGTCGAGGGGCTGGAAAAAGCCGAGGACCAGTCGCTGAAAGCCGATGCCGGTTTGTCTGTCGCGCCCGGACTATGGGCGGCGGGCGATATGGTGACCTTTCCATGGAACGGCCAACCCGTGCGCATCGAACACTGGCGTGTGGCGCAGCAACTCGGGGTGCTGGCGGCGCGCAATATGCTGGGCGCACAACAGGTGTTTGCCGATGTGCCGTTCTTCTGGACGTATCACTTCGGCAAGACCTTTGAACTGCTGGGCCACCCCCGCCACTGGAATCAGCTCCACGTGGAAGGCGACCTGCAGCGCCACGACTTCATCGCCCTGCTCTGCCAGGGCGACGAAGTGGAAGCGGTAGTTGCCTGTGAACATCAGCGGGCCATGGCGCTGCTCTCGCAACGCCTGAAGCACCCGCTGAAGAAGGCCGAGGTGCTGGAGCTGATCCGCGGGCTTTAGTAGCCCAGCGACAACCCGGTATTGCGCCGAGGGTCGTTGGCCCCATAGAAACGGTTATTGCCGACCGGCTTGCCGTCCAGGGACGGCGCGCCTACCAGGATCGCCGCCAGGTGGTTGGCGTCCTGCGGGCCGGCAAACTTGTGGCCCCAGCCTTCGAGGATTTTCTGGGTGTCGGGGCTCAGGGCAAAGCGCTCGATATTGGTCGCCTCAGGCAGCCATTGCTGGTGGAAACGCGGGGCGTCCACGGCTTCCTGGATGTTCATCTTGTAGTCGATCACATTGAGGATAGTCAGCAAGGTGGCCGTGATGATACGGCTGCCACCCGGCGTACCCACCACCATCACCGCCTTGCCATCCTTGGTGACGATGGTCGGGCTCATGGACGACAGCGGCGTCTTGCCCGGAGCAATGGCGTTGGCTTCGCCCTGCACCAGGCCGTACATGTTCGGCACGCCGATCTTGGAGGTGAAGTCGTCCATTTCGTCGTTGAGGATCACCCCGGTCTTGCTCGCCATCACGCCCGCGCCGAACCAGTCGTTGAGGGTGTAGGTCACCGACACCGCGTTGCCCCACTTGTCGACGATGGAGTAGTGGGTGGTGTTATTGCCTTCGTGGGGCGAAACGCCCGGCTTGATGTCCTGGGAAATCCCGGCTTTCTGCGGGTCGATGGCGGCGCGCAGTTTGGCGGCGTAATCCTTGTCCAGCAGGTGCTCGACCGGGTTCTGCACGAAGTCCGGGTCGCCGAGGTAGCTGTTGCGGTCGACGTACGCGTGGCGCATCGCTTCGATCTGGTAGTGCAGGCCCTGGGCCGAGTGATAGCCGAGATCGGCCATCGGGTAGCCTTCGAGGATGTTCATGATTTCGCAGATGACCACCCCGCCCGAGCTCGGTGGTGGCGCGGACACCACGTGGTAGCCACGGTAGTCACACTCGATGGGCGCCAGTTCGCGGGTCTTGTATTTGTCCAGGTCGGCCTGGGTGATGATGCCTTTGCCTGATTGGCTGGAATCCACAATCGCCTTGGCTACCCAGCCTTTGTAAAAGCCATCGGTGCCCTTGGCGGAGATTTCCCGCAGGGTTTTCGCCAGGTCTTTCTGCACCAGCTTCTGGCCCACCAGCATCGGCTCGCCGCCGTGCAGGAAGATGCCGCGCAGGTCTTTGTCTTTCTTGAATTCGTCGGTGGCGGTGTGCAGCAGGTCGACATCGCCCTGCTCCAGGGCAAAACCGTCTTCGGCCAGCTTGATCGCCGGGGCGATGACCTGGGCGCGCTTGAGGGTGCCGTATTTGCTCAGCGCCAGTTCCATGCCCGACACAGTGCCGGGAACGCCGACCGCCAGGTGGCCCTTGGAGCTGAGGTCCGGGACCACGTTGCCGTCCTTGTCCAGATACATGTCGGCAGTCGCCGCCAGCGGGGCTTTTTCGCGGAAGTCGAGGAAGGTCTTGCGGCCGTCGGCCAGTTGCACGGTCATGAAGCCGCCGCCGCCCAGGTTGCCGGCCGCCGGGTACACCACGGCCAGGGCGTAGCCCACCGCCACCGCCGCATCCACCGCATTGCCACCGGCCTTGAGCACATCCACGCCCACATGGGTCGCCAGATGCTGGGCGGTGACCACCATGCCATTTTCGCCAGCCACCGGGGCCTGGGAAGCCGCCTGCACGCCGCTGACAGTCAGCACCAGCGCGGTGGCAATCAAAGTTCGGGTAAACGGTTGGTATTTCATCCCTGGCTACTCTGTTTATTAGAAGAACTCGAAAGTAATACGTTTCCGATCCAAGCCCCAGCGTTATGCCGCGTTTGTGACAGAGCCTGTCGGTAACGGAATAATGCCCATGCTATATTCCGGGCCTTTACGCCGCGCAGCAGAGGCTTTTCGATGGTGATCAAGAAGACCGGTATCCGCGCCCAGCAAGCCGACCAGACCCGCGCGCGGATTCTCCAGGCGGCGGTCAAGGTCTTCACCCGCGACGGCTATTCCGGCGGGCGTGTGGAAAGCATTTCCCGCGAGGCCGACTCCAACGACCGCATGTTGTATTACTACTTCGGCAGCAAGGAGCACCTGTTTGTGTGTGTGCTGGAGCACACCTATGAACAGTTCAACAAGGCCGAAAGCAAGCTCAAGCTCGACCTGACTGCACCGGTGCAAGCGTTGCAGGCGCTGGTGGGGTTTATCTGGAATTACTACGTCAAGCATCCCGAGTTTGTGGCGATCCTGAGCATCGAGAACCTGCACCAGGGCAAGCATGCGAAGCAGTCGGGTGAACTGCGGCGGTTGTCCGGGGAGGCGGTTGGGGTGTTGCGGCCGATCATCGAAGCGGGCCAGGCCCAGGGGCTGTTTCGTGAAGATGTGGACATCAAGCATGTGTACTTGATGATTGCTTCGTTGTGCTACTTCTATAACTCCAACCAGCACACGCTGAGTTCGTTTTTGGGGGAGGATTTGGCGGATAAGACCCAGCAGCGGGATTGGCTGGGGTTTATCAGTGATCTGGTGTTGCGCGGGGTATGCGTGACACCGCCCATCCAACGGTAGAACCTGGATCTAAATGTGGGAGCGGGCTTGCTCGCGAATGCGGTGTATCAGTCAATATACTTGGCGACTGACGAACCGCTTTCGCGAGCAAGCCCGCTCCCACATTTTTTGACCGTGTGAATCAATGGGTACCGGGATTGGCTCGCAGGTGTGCCACGGTTTGCTCCAGGCCTTCCCACTGCGGTGCATGGGGTGCGAAGCGCCCGCGCAGGTATGCGGCCAACTCCGCCACTTGGGTGTTCGACAGGCTGTCCTTGAACGCCGGCATGTAACCCAGATCCCGGGTAGCCGGGGTGCTGATGCCCTGCAAAATCACCTTGATCAGGTTGTCCGGTTGATCGCTGTGCACATTGGTATTGGTCGCCAGTGACGGGCTGACGCCGAACAGCTTCGGGCCCTGTCCGTCGGCATGGCAGGCCTTGCATGAACCTTCGAATACCCGTCGCCCATTGGCATTGGGCACCGTCGCAGCTGCCACCACCTGCGCTTCGGCGGCGCCGCTGTCGTTCAGCGAAGCCAGGTACACCGCCATCGCGCGGATGTCGGTCTTGGGCAGTTTCGCCAGTTCAGTCACGACCGGTCCCATCGGCCCAGTTGCCACGCCATGGGCATCGGAATAACCAGTGCTCAGGTAGCTGAACAATTGGTCTTCGGTCCACGGCGTCGGCGCCTTGGACAAGCCATTCAAGGCCGGCGCTTCCCAACCGTCCACCCTGCCGCCCGCGAGGAACGCATTGCCGCCCTTCTCCGCCCCCATCAGGTTGCGCGGCGAATGGCACGCCGCGCAGTGCCCCAAACCGTTGACCAGGTAAGCGCCACGATTCCATTGCTCGCTGCGCTGTGGCTGCACGCTGATTTCTCCGCGGCGCAGGAACAGCGCATTCCAGCCGGCCATCAACGGCCGGATATTGAACGGAAACTTCATCGCATTCGGCACCGGTGCCTGGCTCACCGGCGCCTGGGACATCAGGTAGGCATACAGCGCCTGCATGTCGGCATCGTTGATATTGCGAAACGCCGTATAGGGAAACGCCGGGTACAGGTTGCGCCCGTCGCGGCCAATGCCGTCGCGCATCGCCCGCTCGAACGCCGGGTAGGACCAGTTGCCAATCCCGGTTTTCTCATCCGGGGTGATGTTGCTGCTGTAAAGGGTGCCGAACGGCGTATGCATCGCCAGCCCGCCGGCATTGGTGGCACCGCCCGGTGCCGTGTGGCACACCGCGCAATCCCCCACGGCGGCCAGCAAGCGCCCGCGCTCCAGGGTGGCCTTGGACCAGGTGCCTGCACTGGGCGGTGCAATCGGGGCAATTTCGCTGTGAAACGGCCACGCGGTAGCAGCCATGCCCAGCACCGCGCCAAAGGCGGCGAACAATGAGCCGAACAACCATTTGCGGCGCTTTTCCGGGGACTTCGCCGGCTCGCCCAGGGTGCCTGCATTCAGCGCCGCCAATACCCGCTCGGGGGTAATCGGCAGCTCGCGAAAACGGATGCCGGTGGCGTCATAGATCGCATTGGCAATCGCCGCCGCGCTGGGCACCGAGGCCGACTCACCGGCGCCCATCGGGGGCTGGTCCTGGCGCGGCATCATCAGTACGTCGATCTGCGGCACTTCCGGGAAGGTCAGGATCGGATAACCGCCCCACTCCTTGCTCGCCACGGTCGACTCTTCAAAGGTCACGCGTTCCTTGAGCACACGGCTGGTGGACTGGATCACATTGCCGTGGATCTGATGCTGCACCCCTGCGGGGTTGATCATCATCCCCGAGTCATGCCCGATCACCACCCGCGTCACCGAGACATCGCCGGTCTGCTTGTCGATGGCCACGTCCGCGACCCACGCCGCCCACGCCGCGCCGAAGCCGGGAAACTTGCTGTGGATGTAGCGCGCGTAGGCAAAGCCCCGACCACGCAGCAGGTGGTCCTCATTCGCGGTTTGCATCGGCGCGGTACGCGGTGCCCAGTTGGCGCGTTCGGCGGTGGATTTCACCAGGTCGATGGCGCGCTCGTCCTTCAGGTAACGCAGGCGGTACTCCACCGGGTCGACCCCGGCGGCAAACGCCAGTTCGTCGATATAGGATTCATGGGCGAAGGTGTTGGGCAACGCCGACACACCGCGCATCCACGAGGCGCGAACGATCGGCGCCATGTCGTTGATGGTGACGCGCATGTTCGCGATGTCGTAGGGCGGGATCGAGGTGCGGTCGCCCATCTCGAACATCGCCGCCACCGGCTCGACCCCGGCCGGTCAACAGCAGCGCCAGGGTGGGCGCGCCGTTGGACGGGTAGCTGGTTTCAAAGTCATAGGCGGCGATGCTGCCGTCGGCGTTCAGGCCGCCGTCGACATCCATCAATTGCGCGGTGCCCTTGGGCTCCCACAGGTGCTCCTGTTCGCGGGTCAGTTGCACCCGCACCGGCTTGCCCACCGCACGCGACAGCAGCACGGCGTCGGCGCATACATCATCGGCGCAGTTGCGGCCGTAGCAGCCGGCGGCCTCCATGCGAATCACGTCGATCGACGCTTCCGGGCATTCCAGCAACCAGGCCAGGTCGGCCCGCAGCAGGTGCGGGTTCTGGCTGCCCGACCAGATGCGGCTGCCACCGGGCTGATAATCCGCCACGCCACAGGACGGGCCGATGGAGCCGTGCATCTGGTATGGCCACAGGTAGGTGCGCGGCATGCGCTGGCTGGCGGCGGCCAGGGCTGCGTCGACGTTGCCCTGGTCGAGCACGGTGCGGCGTACCCGCGGGTTGTCGCGGATTGCCTGCTCCACATCGCTCATGTCCGGCAGTGGGTGGTTCCAGGGTTTCCAGTGCACCTGCAGTTCCTGGGCGGCCTTGATTGCCTGCTCTTCGCGCAAGGCCACCACGCCGACAAAATCACGGATCACCACCACCGCAACAATGCCCGGGATATGGGCGATGGAAGACTCGTCGACCTTCAGCAGGCTGTTGCCGACAAAGTCACCGCAATCCAGGCCCGCATACGGTGGGCGGATCACCCGACCGTGGAGCATGTCCGGCACGCGCATGTCGTGCACGTACGTCAGTTCGCCGGTGGCCTTGCCCGGGATATCCACCCGGGCTGCGCCCTTGCCCACCAGGCGGTAATCGGCGGTGGCCTTGAGCGGTGCATCGCCGCTGATGCGCAGTTGGTCATGCTCGCCCGTCACCAGTTCGCCATAAGTGATGGTGCGCCCGTCTTCGCCGCGGATAACGCCTGCGTCGACCTTGAGACTTTGAGCATTTACGGACCAGCGTTGCGCCGCCCGCGCCAGCAGGAAACGCCGGGCTTCGGCGGCGGCATTGCGCAGCGGAATCGCGGAGATCTGCAAGGTTGCGCTGGCAATGGTCGCGCCCTGGTTCGGCGCACGCTCGGTGTCGCCCAGCACCATGCGCACCTGGTCCATGGTCAGGTCCAGTTCTTCAGCGACGATCTGCGCCAGGGAGGTGCGAATGCCGGTGCCCAGGTCCACGTGGCCGTTGAAGGCGTACACCAGCCCGTCATCGTTCACTGCGATAAACAGCCCCAGTTCCTTGGGCTTGACCGTCGGTGTACCGCCCTTGGCCACCGGCCCCGAAGGTGGCAGCACATCGTCGACGATCAGCAGGACGCCGGCCTTGGCCAGCCATTGGTCACGGGAAGGGATTGCATCAGTCATGGTCATCGATCCACGTTCAAGGCATTTGGCGGGCGGCACGCAGCACCGCGCGGAGGATTTCGATATGGGTGCCGCAGCGGCAGAGGTTGCCCGACAGCTCACTGCGCACCTCGGCTTCGCTGGGGTTGGGATTGCGGTCGAGCAAGGCCTTGGCGGTCATGATCATGCCGTTGAGGCAGTAGCCGCACTGGGCGGCCTGTTCATCGATGAAAGCCTGCTGCACCGGGTGCGGGGTCTGGCGGATGCCGAGGCCTTCGAGGGTGACGATGTTGCGGCCCACGGCACCCGACAGGGGGAAGACGCAGGAGCGTGCAGCCACGCCGTCGATGATCACCGTGCAGGCGCCGCACTCCCCCAGGCCGCAGCCGTATTTGGGGCCGTTGAGTTGCAGGTCATTGCGCAGGATCAACAACAGCGGGGTGTCGGCCATTGCGCTGACTTCGCTGGTGTGGCCGTTGACCTCAAGCGTTACCGTGATGTTCTGGCTGGTCATTCGCTTCGCCCGTTGGATTTGGTGAAGTGTCCACTACATCAAACAGTCAAAAAAAAGCGTCGCGTACCTGGGGTCTCGCGACACACTTGACGGGTGAAGTGGTTACTACATCAACGTAGAGCAAAAACGGTGCCAGAAGATGGATGAATAGCTGTGGCGAGGGAGCTTGCTCCCGCTGGGTTGCGAAGCGACCCCAGAAGATGGGCCTGCTGCGCAGTCCAGCGGGAGCAAGCTCCCTCACCACAGGGGATCGGGGTCAGGTTTGGGGGTCTTCGATCATTTTGCGGAGCAGGAAGAGTACGGCGACGCGTTCGGCGGGGTTTAGGTTGCTCAGGGTCAGTTCGGTGATGGTGGCGGCGCAGGGCACGGTTTGCTGCACCAGGGAGGCGCCGGAGTCGGATAGGTTGACCACGACTTTGCGTTTGTCCTGCGGGTCGGGTTCGAGGGTGATCAGTTCGCGGGCCTTGAGGCGTTCGACGATGCCACGGATGGTCGCCTGGTCGACGGCGGTGGCCTTGACCAGTTCGGTGAGCGAACTTGCACCGTGATCGCGCAGGGCGCACAGGGTGACGAACTGCACGGCGGTGAGCTGGGAGTCGCCGACGTTCTGCTGGAAGATCGCCAGGTGACGCTGGTAGGCCTTGCGCAGCAGGTGGCCGACTTGCTCGGAGAAAACGTAGGAATCAGGCACGGCGGGCTCGGGAAGGCGGTGGTCGATGGGGTGGCATGATGGCGGGGTTGTGGAAATGACTCAAGGATCTCATTGCCGGAACGCGGTTGAAATGTGGGAGCGGGCTTGCTCGCGAATGCGGTGTGTCAGGTGGCGCATGTGTGACTGACGTACCGCATTCGCGAGCAAGCCCGCTCCCACATTGGATTTTTAGTGGGCCAGGGAGGCTTGAGGGGCTACAACGTCGCCGGCGATGACTACGGCCTCATCATCGAGGTAGACGTCGCAATTGCGCAGCGGGATGTCCATGTGGCACGGGGTCTTGCGGGTGCCGCCGACTTCGGTGTTGGGCCCGGTGGAGAACAGAAAGTTGCCGTAGAACGCGCGGGCGTCCATGCACATGCCGTCGTTCTTGTCGTGCAGGCCCATGGCCGTCCATTGCGCCCGTGGCTGCAGGCCCCAGCCGATGTGGGAGATGCCATATACCTCGGGATCGTTGAAGTATTTCATGTAGTCGCGCAGGTATTCGGCCTCGAAACCACCGTGGATTCTGGTAATGAAGCCCTTCTCGATCTCCAGGGTGATTTTCTCCCGGGTGTAGGTCTTGAACGGCAGCAGGATGTCGCCGATATCCAGCACCAGCACGCCCTCTGCAGTTTCTTCATTGGGCCAGGAGAACAGGAAGCCGCTCGGCCAGTGGTCCCAGCGTCCCGGTTCGTCGGCAAAGCCGTATTCGGTGACGGACGGGTATTGCCCCAGCGCCGCCCGGAAATCACTGCCGGCGCGGGATTTGACGTGGATCGAGCGGGCTTTTTTCAGCAGCTCTTCAGCGGCCAGCACGCGCACTTTGTCCTCTTCGGTCGGCAGCATGCGCGCCAGCACTTCCGGGGGTTCCACCGCCAGCAGGATGCGCGTGCCGGTCTTGAGGATCTGTTCCTGCTCCGGCGAGTGCAACAGCATCATGGTGTCGACGATCAGGTCTGCCGCTTCCAGCGCCCGCTGCGCCGCGATATTGCCCGTCAGGGCAGTGTCGCCACAGTAGGCGGTCATGTCATTGCCCATCGCCCGGGGATGGTTGAACGACGGCAACTCCACCGCATACACCTTGGCCCCCAGGCGCTGCGCCGCGTCCATCGCGGCGCGCACGGTGCGCGGGTCGGAGTAATGGCTCTTGAGCACGGCGACGCTCTGGGTCGGGTCGACCTTCGAGAGCTTCAACACGTGCTCAAACATCTGGGTCAGTTCGCAATCACTTACCGGCATTTCCTGTCTCCTCAGCTGCTGCACCAAGATCTTGCAGGGCGCTTCACTCTAGTGCGTCTTTATAGCGTATACGCCAATTAATCACGATAAGAACTGATTTCAGCATGGACTGCAAGCACCACGCCAAAACGTTACGAATCCACACAAACCCAGTGATATAGGGAGATAACCGGTTACAGGGGATCGATATGGCCAAAAAAACAATTTTTCAGGCGTGGGCTTTTCATTTGAAAAAATGAGCGTATACACTTTAAAAACCTTGCGGACAGACGCCGCCGGCCATTATTCGAAAAAGAGGACCACGCCCCATGGGAAGCACACAAAAAATCGCAATCGTCGGCGCCGGCCTTGGCGGTGCCGCCGCTGCCACCCTGCTGCAACAGGCAGGGTTCGACGTGGACATCTACGAGCAGGCGCCGGAGTTTTCCCGCCTGGGTGCCGGGATCCACATGGGCCCCAACATCATGAAAATCTTCCGCCGCATGGGCATCGAAAAACAGCTGGACCTGATGGGGTCGCACCCCGAGCACTGGTTCAGCCGCGATGGTGAAACCGGCGACTACCTGTCACGCATTCCCCTGACTGGCTACGGCGCGTCCTACATCACCGTGCACCGCGGCGATCTGCACGCGCTGCAGATGTCCACCCTCAAGCCCGGCACCCTGCACTTCAACAAGCGCCTGGAAACCCTTGAAGAAACCGATACCCAGGTGCGCCTGACTTTCGCCGACGGCGAGGTAACCTACGCCGACATCGTGATCGGTGCCGACGGCATCAACTCGCGCATTCGTGAAGAGCTGCTGGGTGCCGAAAAACCGCTGTACAGCGGCTGGGTCGCGCACCGTGCGCTGATCCGTGGCGACCAGTTGGCCAAGTACGACCTGAAGTTCGAAGACTGCATCAAGTGGTGGACCGAGGACCGGCACATGATGGTCTACTACACCACCGGCAAGCGCGACGAGTACTACTACGTCACCGGCGTGCCGCACCCGGAATGGGACTTCCAGGGCGCCTTCGTCGACAGCAGCCGGGAGGAGATGTTCGACGCCTTCAAGGGCTACCACCCGACCGTCCAGGCCCTGATCGAATCCACCGAAAGCGTGACCAAATGGCCGCTGCGCAACCGCAACCCGCTGCCGTTGTGGAGCCGTGGTCGCCTGGTATTGCTGGGCGATGCCTGCCACCCGATGAAACCCCATATGGCCCAGGGCGCCGGCATGGCCATCGAAGACGCCGCGATGCTGACGCGCTGCCTGCAGGAAACAGGGATCGGCGACTACCGCACCGCGTTCGAGCTGTATGAAGCCAACCGCAAGGAACGCGCGTCCCGGGTGCAGGCCGTGTCCAACGCCAACACCTGGCTGCGCACCCAGGAAGATCCGGACTGGGTCTACGGCTATGACCTCTACGCCCAGCAACTGAAATCGGGGGTGGCGGCGTGAGCAGCTTTCTCTATGGCGGCAACGTCCAGGCCAATGGTATCCGCCAGCATTACCTGCGTTACGGCGGCAAGGGCCCGGCACTGATCCTGATTCCCGGCATCACCAGCCCGGCGATTACCTGGGGTTTTGTCGCCGAACGCCTGGGTTTGCACTTCGACACCTACGTGCTGGACGTGCGCGGTCGCGGCCTGTCGTCCACCGGCCCGGAGCTGGACTACAGCGCCGACACCTGCGCCGATGACATTGGCGCGTTTGCCGACGCCCTGAAGCTCGACAGCTATCACCTGGTCGGCCATTCCATGGGCGCGCGGTTTGCCGTACGCAGTGCGGTGCGCCATCCACAAGGTGTCAACCGCGTGGTGTTGATCGACCCGCCGATGTCCGGACCGGGTCGCCGCGAATACCCAAGCAAACTGCCGTGGTACGTCGATTCGATTCGTCAATCCCAGGTCGGCATGGATGCGGAGGCGATGCGCGCCTTCTGCGCCACCTGGACCGACGAACAACTGCAACTGCGCGCCGAATGGCTGCACACCTGCTACGAGCCGGCGATCGTGCGTGCGTTCAATGACTTCCATACCGTCGATTTCCATCAGGACCTGCCTCACCTGGAGGCTCCTGCCCTGCTGATTGTTGCCGGACGCGGCGGTGTAATTCAGGCCGAAGATGTCGCGGAAGTCCGACAGTTACAGCCGACCCTACAGGTCGCCCATGTGCCAAATGCAGGACACATGATCCCCTGGGACGACCTTGAAGGCTTTTTCGCTGCCTTCGGCGACTTCCTCGGCCAGCCCCTGACTGCATAACGGAGACCACCATGCTCAAGCCTTACCGCATCGGCCAGATCGTGCCGAGCTCCAACACCACCATGGAAACCGAGATCCCGGCGATGCTTAACGCGCGCCAGGCGATCCGCCCGGAACGTTTCACCTTTCACTCCAGCCGCATGCGCATGAAGCAAGTGCGCAAGGAAGAACTGGCGGCCATGGACGGTGAGTCCGACCGTTGCGCCATCGAACTGTCCGACGCCAAGGTCGACGTGCTGGGCTACGCCTGCCTGGTAGCGATCATGGCCATGGGGCTGGGTTACCACCGCAAGTCCGAGCAACGCCTGCGCAAGGCCACCGCCGACAACGACGCCAACGCCCCGGTGATCACCAGCGCCGGCGCCCTGATCGAAGGCTTGAAAGTCATGGGCGCCAAACGCATCGCCATTGTTGCGCCGTACATGAAACCGCTGACCGAACTGGTGGTGAACTACATCCGCGAAGAAGGCTTTGAAGTGGTGGACTGGCGCGCCCTGGAAATCCCCGACAACCTCGAAGTGGCCCGCCACGACCCGGCCAACCTGCCGGCGATTGTTGCCGGGATGAACCTGGAAGGTGTCGACGTAATCGTACTGTCGGCCTGCGTACAAATGCAGTCGCTGCCCGTGGTCGCGAAGGTCGAAGCCCAGACCGGCCTGCCGGTGCTCACCGCCGCCATCGCCACCACCTACGCCATGCTCAAGGCCCTGGACCTGGAACCCATCGTCCCCGGCGCCGGCGCCCTCCTGTCGGGAGCCTACTAAAAACGCTTTTGTGGCGAGGGAGCTTGCTCCCGCTGGGGTGCGAAGCGCCCCCCAAAAAAACAGGCCTGCTACGCAGCCCAACGGGAGCAAGCTCCCTCGCCACAAGGTTATGTGCACTGTCCATTACCGAGGACTGAAAGATGAGCGAACAATCCGCCGACGCCAACTACCAGGGCGTCTGGGGTAACCGAATCGGCTTCGGCAAAAAATCCGCCCTGCTGATGATCGACTTCATGCAAGGCTATACCACCGAAGGCGCGCCACTGTTTGCCCCCGAAGTGCGCATCGCCGTGGCCGAAAGCGTCGAGCTGCTGGCCTGCGCCAGGCGTCACGGAATCAGCGTGGTGCACACCAATATCCGCTACCATCCGGGCCATTTCGCCGACGGCGGTATCTGGGTAAAAAAGGCCCCGGTGATGAAAGACATGGTCGAGGGTAACCCCCTCGCCGCCTTCTGCACCGAAGTGCTGCCCCTGGCCAATGAAGTAGTCATCACCAAACAATACGCCAGCGCGTTTTTCGGCAGCAGCCTGGCCCCGATGCTGCACGCCCAGGGCATCGACACCGTGGTGCTCGCCGGCTGTTCCACCAGCGGCTGCATCCGGGCCACCGCAGTGGATGCGGTGCAACACGGGTTTCGTACCATCGTCGTGCGCGAATGCGTCGGCGACCGCCACCCGGCGCCCCATGAAGCCAACTTGTTTGATATCGACAGCAAGTACGGCGACGTGGTGAGCAAGCAGGAGGCGATGAGCAAGTTCAAGGAGCAATAACGCGTCAACAGGAACCACGACAAAGAGCGTGGTCCGGAAAAAACTGAGCGCCCACGCTGGAATGCAGTCGAATGTGGGAGCAAGCCCGCTCCCACACTTGATCACCTCCAACAGGGCCACCTCAGTCTTCTGTCACTGCCTTTGGAAGTCGCTTTCACAGCACTCCGAAGTGCTGAAAAAGCGGCCGTATAAAAACCATAAGTCACCGCCAGGAGACACCCCAATGCCCATTGCGAATGCAGCGCCCGCGACTACGGTCGCCGATCCGGTCCACACGCTCTACCACAAGATCACCTGGAAGCTGATTCCGTTCCTGTGTTTCTGCTACCTCGCGGCCTACCTGGACCGCATCAATATCGGCTTCGCCAAACTGCAGATGCTCGACCAGCTGCACTTCAGCGAAACCGCGTTCGGCCTCGGTGCCGGGCTGTTTTTTGTCGGCTATATCATCTTCGAAGTCCCCAGCAACCTGATCCTGGAAAAGGTCGGGGCGAAGATCTGGATCGCCCGCATCATGATCACCTGGGGCCTGCTGTCGGCCTGCACCATGCTGGTCACCTCCACCACCCAGTTCTACATCCTGCGGTTCCTGCTGGGTGCGGCCGAAGCCGGGTTTCTGCCGGGCGTGCTGTATTACCTGACCACCTGGTTTCCCACCCATCGCCGGGGGCGGATCATCGCCCTGTTCATGATCGGCCTGCCGCTGTCCAGCGTGATCGGCGGCCCGTTGTCGGGCTGGATCATGGGCCACTTCGACAACATGGCCGGCCTGCGCGGCTGGCAGTGGCTGTTCCTGATCGAAGCGGTGCCCAGCGTGCTGCTCGGTGTGTGGACCTTCTGGGCGCTGCCCAATACCTATCAGCAAGCCAAGTGGCTGTCGCCGGAAGAAAAAACCCTGCTGGAAAGCGAGCTGCGCAAGGACGACGCCGACGGTGCCGGCAGCAAACACAGCTTCCGCGACGGCTTCTTCAACCTCAAGGTGTGGATGCTCGGCGGTATCGACTTCTCGATCCTGCTCAGTGCCTATGCCATGGGGTTCTGGATGCCCACATTCATCCGCAACGCCGGGATTACCGACACTTTCCACATCGGCATCCTCACGGCCCTGCCCAGCGTGGCGGCCCTCTTGGGCATGCTGCTGATCGGCGCCAGCTCCGACAAACACCGCGAACGCCGCTGGCACATCATCGTGCCGTTCTTCATCGGCGCGGCGGCGATGGCTACCAGTACGTTCTTCACCCATAACGTGGTCGCCACCGTGGCGCTGTTTGCGATTGCCTCGGCGGCGATCATCGGTGCGGTGCCGGTGTTTTTCAGCCTGCCGGCGACCTTCCTGAAAGGCACCGCAGCGGCCACCGGCTTTGCCCTGGCCTGCTCGCTGGCGAACATCGCAGGCCTGGTGAGCAACTCGCTGATGGGCGTGGCGATTGACGTCACCGGCAGCAGCGTAGGGGCCTTGTGGTTTTTTGCCGGCTGCCTGATTCTCAGCAGCTTCCTGGTGATCGCCTTGCCGGCGAAGCTGGTAAACCGCTAACAACAACAATTTTTCGGGTGAGTCTCCATGCAAGGTTTCATCAAGCGCTGTGCCCTGCTTGTCGCCGTGGGCCTGTGTGCCGGTACGGCGCAGGCCGCAGAAAAGGTCATCTTCGACACCGACTTCAACGTGCTCAACGATGACGGCCAGGCCTTTATCATGCTCGCCCAGCTGCACGGGCAAAAACGCATCGACCTGCTGGGCATGACCCTGGTCAGCGGCAACGCCTGGGTCGACCAGGAACAGGTCGACGCCCTCAAGGCGGTGGAACGCATGGGTGTGGAGAAGGAAGTCGGCGTGTATTCCGGCGCCGCCTACCCGCTGCTGCATGACTACGCCACCTATGAGGCGGAAAAAGCCCTGTTCGGTTCCGGCTGGCCGGGTGCGTTCAAGAACCCGCGGCCAACCAGTGCCTCACAACTGGTCGCGCCACCGGACGGCCTGGCGACCCACACCAGGCTGCGCAAGGAAACCGCCGCCCAGTTCATCGTCGACAGCGTACGGGCCAACCCCCACGAGGTAACGATCCTGGCGGTCGGCCCACTGACCAACATTGCCCTGGCGATTCGCTCGGCGCCGGACATCGTGCCGCTGATCAAGCGCATCGTGTACATGGGCGGCGCGCTGGAGATTCCGGGCAACACCACGCCGGCGGCGGAGTTCAACTGGTGGTTCGACCCGGAGGCGGCGAAGATCGTGTTGCGCTCGCCCATCGAACACGTGATTTTTCCCAACGATGTCTGTGAGAAAGTCACCTTCGACAAGTCGGTGTATGAGCGGGTGATCGCACACAAAGGCCCGATTGCCGACCTGTACAAGCACGAGTTCGGGCCACTGTTCGCCAAGGACCCGGCTTACCACAGCTTCACCTGGGACAGCCTGCCGGCACTGTTTCTCGTGAACCCCGGGATCGTCACCGAATCCCGCGAGCTGTGGGTGGACGTGGATGCCACCTTCGGCGCCGACTATGGCCGGGCACTGGGCTACAAGAAAGGCGCGCCGGTCGGCACGCAAAAGGCCAAGGTGGTCTTCGCGGTGGACCAGAAGCAGTTCTGGGACGGTTATGTAGGGTTGGTGACACTGCCGACGCCGGTCAACATCTTCCGCTGAGTGCGCCGGAACTTGAGGGGCTGTGGTTTAATTGCGCGCCGTTGCCCAGCCCTTCAAGGAATCCGTTGTCGATGAATCAGCCCGCCACCAAAGTCCTGGTCATTGGCTACGTCTGGCCAGAGCCTCGCTCCTCGGCGGCCAGCGGGCACATGATGCAGATTCTGGAGAGTTTCCTGGCCCAAGGCTGGGACATCACCTTCAGCAGCCCGGCGGTCACCGGCGAACACAAGGCCGACCTGCCCGCCCTGGGCATTCGCGAATGCGCGATCGAGTTGAATAACAGCAGTTTCGACGCGTTTATCCAGCAATTGGCTCCGGATATCGTGCTGTTCGACCGTTTCATGATGGAAGAACAGTTCGGCTGGCGCGTGGAAAAATCCTGCCCGAATGCTCTTCGGGTGCTGGAAGCATCCGACCTGCAAAGCCTGCGGGACGCCCGCCACCAGCGCCTCAAGGATTTCCTGAAGGCGCACCCCGAAGCTGATGACTTCGACGCGCTGTTCAGCCGGGACCTGGCCGCCGAATTCGATGACATGGCCGACACCGACCTGGCCAAGCGCGAGATCGCCGCGATCTACCGCTGCGACATCAGCCTGATGATCTCCGACGTGGAAATCCAGTTGCTGACCGAACACTTCAAGGTGCCCGCTGCCCTGCTCCACTGGTGCCCGTTGATGCTGGCGCCGCCCACCGAAGCCTTTGCCCCCTTTGAGGACCGTGCCCACTTCCTGAGCATCGGCAATTTCCGCCATGCGCCGAACTGGGATGCGGTGTTGTGGATGAAGAACAGTGTGTGGCCGCTGATCCGCCAGCAACTGCCCGGCGCTCAACTCCACGTGTACGGCGCCTATACGCCACCCAAGGCCACCGCGCTGCACAACCCGGCCCAGGGCTTCCACGTGATGAATTGGGCCGAGGATGCATTGCAGGTCATGAGCGCTGCGCGTATCTGCCTGGCGCCACTGCGCTTTGGTGCCGGGATCAAGGGCAAGCTGGCCGACGCGATGCTCTGCGGCACACCCAGCGTTACCACACCGATTGGCGCCGAAGCCATGGGCGAACCGTGGCCCGGCGTGGTCGAACACAGCGCCAGTGCACTGGCGGCTGCGGCGGTTGCGTTGTATCAAGACCCGCCACGCTGGACCCAGGCCCAGGAAGATGGCCGGCAGTTACTGGCCCGCCGTTACGCCCACGACCTCCACGGCCCGGCCCTGGTGGAGCGCCTGGAGCAGTGCCGCCGCCAGTTGGCCGAGTACCGTCGGAACAATTTCACCGGCAGCATGCTGCGCCACCACCTGCACAAAAGTACCCAGTACATGGCGCAGTGGATCGAGGCGAAAAACCGTACGCTGTAGACACAGACGCTGGCGAGGTGGCGCGCAAGGGGGCATTATCCTTTTCGCAACCACAATAAAGCGACTGCAGCATGACCCGAGCAGCGAGAATCACCGATCCTTCCTACGAGCTGATGGACGATCACAACGGTCTGTCCATCATCTATCGCCAACACGGCTTCCCGTGCCCGTTGGTGCGCTGGCATTTCCACAAGGAATACGAGCTGCACCTGATCGTTGCCAGCTCCGGCAAGGTGTTTATCGGCGACTACATCGGCAACTTCTACCCGGAAAGCCTGTTCCTCACCGGCCCCAACCTGCCCCATAACTGGATCAGCCAGGTGGCCGAGGACGAAGTGGTGCCCAAGCGCGACATGCTGGTGAACTTCACCGACGAGCTGTTCGACGGCGGCAGCCATGTCTTTGCCGAGCTCAAGACCCTGGCGCCACTGCTGGAACGGGCGCAATACGGCATCGAATTTCGCTGCAAGAAGACCATCGCACAGGCCATGACCCTGATGCAGCGCATCGAGGACGCCCAGGGCATGGCGCGCCTGGGGCACTTCTTCATCCTGATGGAAGTGCTGAGTGCCTGCGAGGACTACCAGCTGCTCTCCGGCGTGACCACGCCGCAATTGGCGGACGAACACAGCATCGACCGCACCAACCGCGCGGTGGACTACATTTTTGCCCACTACGCGCGGGAGCTGTCCCTGGAAGAGGTGGCCGAATACCTCGGCATGAAACCCACCTATTTCTCCCGCGTGTTCAAACAAGCCACCGGCCGCACCTTCATCGAATTCGTCAACCGCCTGCGTATCAGCAAGTCCTGCGAGCTGCTGGCCGATGGTGACAAAGCCGTGACCGATGTGTGCTTCGAGTCAGGCTTCAACAACATCTCCAATTTCAACCGCCGCTTCCAGCAGCTCAAGGGCATGACCCCCTCGCACTACCGGCGCCTGGCGGTGCAGCGGTTAACCGAGCAGAACCTGGCCTGAAAACGCGCGTTCCTGTGGGAACCCGCTTGTGTGGGAGCGGGCTTGCTCGCGAATGCAGTGTGTCAGGCAGCGCAAATGTCGGCTGATTCACCGCCTTCGCGAGCAAGCCCGCTCCCACATTTGCATCGCGCTCACGCAGGAAGGCGATCGCTCCCAGCGAATCGTTTCAGCAATTTTCCGCTGCAGTGCAAAAAAGTATCAGTAAAAGTGCTCCCAAGGATTTGTCAGCACGTCAATTGAAGGCTGTAATCAACGCACACTCTTCCAGCTGTCGTGGAAGACACAACAACAATAACTGTCCTTCTGCAGCCCCTGGGCGCAGAAATGGAGTGCGCGATGAAGTTCACAGCCAAAGCTCTGCTTGCCTGCACCTGCATGACCCTCAGCGCCGTCAGTCTTGGCGCGCAAACCCTGACCATTGCCACCGTCAACAACAGCGACATGATCCGCATGCAAAAGCTCTCGAAAACCTTCGAGACCGGGCATCCGGAGATCAAGCTGAACTGGGTGGTACTCGAAGAAAACGTCCTGCGCCAACGCCTCACCACCGACATCGCCACCCAGGGCGGACAGTTCGACGTGTTGACCATCGGCATGTACGAAGCTGCACTCTGGGGCGCCAAAGGCTGGCTGGAACCGATGAAGGACCTGCCTGCTTCCTACGATCTGGACGACGTTTTCCCGTCCGTGCGTGACGGCCTTTCCGTCAAGGGCTCGCTGTACGCCCTGCCGTTCTACGCCGAAAGCTCCATCACCTACTACCGCACCGACCTGTTCAAGGACGCCGGGCTGACCATGCCCGAGCACCCGACCTGGACCCAGATCGGCGAATTCGCCGCCAAACTCACCAACAAGGACAAAGAGCAGTACGGCCTGTGCCTGCGGGGCAAGGCTGGTTGGGGCGAGAACATGGCGCTGATCACCACCCTGGCCAACGGCTACGGTGCACGCTGGTTCGATGAGAAGTGGCAACCGGAATTCAACGGGCCAGAGTGGAAAGACGCACTGAACTTCTACGTCGACAACATGAAGAAATCCGGCCCGCCGGGCGCTTCCAGCAACGGTTTCAACGAAAACCTGGCGCTGTTCAACAGCGGCAAGTGCGCGATCTGGGTCGACGCCAGCGTCGCCGGCTCGTTCGTGACCGACAAGACCCAAAGCAAAGTGGCTGACCACGTCGGCTTCACCTTCGCACCGCACGAGAAGACCGACAAAGGTACTTCGTGGCTGTACTCCTGGTCCCTGGGGATTCCAACCAGTTCCAAAGCCAAGGACGCTGCCAAGGTGTTCACCACCTGGGCCACTTCCAAGGAATACAGCCAGTTGGTCGCCAAGACCGACGGGATTGCCAACGTACCGCCAGGCACCCGCAAATCGACCTACAGCGACGAATACATGAAGGCCGCGCCGTTTGCCAAGGTGACGCTGGAATCGCTGAAAGTCGCCGACCCGAAAGACCCGTCGGCCAAGCCGGTGCCGTATGTGGGCATCCAGCTGGTGACCATTCCTGAATTCCAGGCGATTGGTACCCAGGTCGGCAAGTTCTTCTCCAGCGCACTGACCGGTGGCTCCACTGCCGAAAAAGCCCTGGCGGATGCACAGACCTTCACCGAACGCGAAATGAAGCGGGCCGGTTATCCCAAGTAAAGCGGGCACACCACCGTAAATGCTTTATGTGGGAGGCTCTTGGTGGGAGCTGGCTTGCCTGCGATGCAGACACCTCGGTCTGTCAGTTAAACCGGGGGATGCCATCGCAGGCAAGCCAGCTCCCACACAAGCCAGCTCCCACATTGACCGCGCTTCGACTCTCGCTCTGCATGTACCTGACTGGTCCTGATCACCATGAATACCACCACTGCCCAAGTGCAAACCGCTACGCCGGACAAGCCGCGTAAAAGCCGCCTGATCAACCCCGGCTGGTTCCTCGTCAGCCCCTCGGTGGCCTTGTTGCTGCTGTGGATGATCGTGCCGCTGGGCATGACCCTGTACTTCTCGCTGATTCGCTACAACCTGCTCTACCCCGGCGAAAACCAATTCGTGGGGCTGGAGAACTTCACCTACTTCATCACCGACTCGGGCTTCCTGCCCGGCGCCACCAACACCCTGTTGCTGGTGGGCAGCGTATTGCTGATCAGCGTGGTGTTTGGCGTATTGATCAGCGCCCTGCTGGAAGCCAGCGAGTTCTTCGGTCGCGGCCTGGTGCGGGTGTTGCTGATTTCACCGTTCTTCATCATGCCCACCGTCGGTGCGCTGATCTGGAAGAACCTGATTTTCCATCCGGTGTCGGGGATCCTCGCCTACGTGTGGAAGCTGTTCGGCGCCCAGCCGGTGGACTGGCTGGCCCATTACCCGTTGCTGTCGATCATTATCATCGTGTCCTGGCAGTGGCTGCCCTTCGCGATCCTGCTGCTGATGACCGCCATGCAGTCCCTCGACCAGGAACAGAAGGAAGCCGCCCGCCTCGACGGTGCCGGCGCCATCGCGATCTTCTGGCACCTGACCCTGCCGCACCTGGCACGTCCGATTGCCGTGGTGGTGATGATCGAAACGATCTTCCTGCTCTCGGTGTTCGCCGAAATCTTCACCACCACCAACGGTGGCCCCGGCTACGCCTCGACCAACCTCGCCTACCTGATCTACAACCAGGCGCTGGTGCAGTTCGACGTGGGCATGGCCTCGGCCGGCGGCTTGATTGCCGTGGTCATCGCCAATATCGCGGCGATCATCCTGGTGCGGATGATCGGCAAAAACCTGACTGACAAGCCTTGAGGGCCGCGCCATGACGCTTCAACAATCCCGCCGCCTGCAAAGCGTACTGCTCGGCACCCTGGCCTGGGCCATCGCGATCCTGATTTTCTTCCCGATCTTCTGGATGGTGTTGACCAGCTTCAAGACCGAAATCGACGCGTTCGCCACGCCGCCGCAGTTCATCTTCACGCCGACGCTGGAGAACTACCTGCACATCAACGAGCGCAGCAACTACTTCAGCTACGCCTGGAACTCGGTACTGATTTCCTTCAGCGCCACCGCCCTGTGCCTGCTGATCTCGGTACCGGCCGCCTACTCCATGGCGTTCTACGAGACCAAGCGCACCAAGGGCACGCTGCTGTGGATGCTCTCCACCAAGATGCTGCCGCCGGTGGGCGTACTGATGCCGATCTACCTGCTGGCCAAGAGCTTCGGCCTGCTGGATACGCGCATTGCGCTGATCATCATCTACACCCTGATCAACCTGCCGATCGTGGTCTGGATGGTTTACACCTACTTCAAGGACATCCCCAAGGACATCCTCGAAGCCGCCCGCCTGGACGGCGCCACCCTGTGGCAGGAAATGGTCCGGGTGCTGCTGCCGATCGCCAAGGGCGGCCTGGCTTCCACGGTGCTGCTGTCGCTGATCCTGTGCTGGAACGAGGCGTTCTGGTCGCTGAACCTGACCTCGTCCAATGCCGCGCCGCTCACCGCGCTGATCGCCTCCTACTCCAGCCCCGAAGGCTTGTTCTGGGCCAAATTGTCTGCCGTGTCGACCCTGGCCTGTGCGCCGATCCTGATCTTTGGCTGGATCAGCCAGAAACAGCTGGTCCGCGGTTTGTCCTTCGGCGCCGTGAAGTAACGGCTCCTTCAAAAATATTTAGAAGCGGAGGCCCATCATGGCCAACCTGAAAATCAAGAATCTGCAAAAAGGCTTCGAAGGCTTCTCCATCATCAAGGGCATCGACCTTGAGGTGAACGACAAGGAATTCGTGGTGTTCGTCGGCCCGTCGGGCTGCGGCAAATCCACCCTGCTGCGCCTGATTGCCGGCCTGGAAGAAGTCACCGAAGGCACCATCGAGCTGGATGGCCGCGACATCACCGAGGTCACCCCGGCCAAGCGCGACCTGGCGATGGTGTTCCAGACCTACGCCCTGTACCCGCACATGAGCGTGCGCAAGAACATGTCGTTTGCCCTGGACCTGGCCGGCGTCGACAAGAAGATTGTCGAGAGCAAGGTCAACGAAGCAGCACGTATCCTGGAGCTGGGCCCTTTGCTTGAGCGCAAGCCAAAGCAGTTGTCCGGCGGCCAGCGCCAGCGTGTCGCCATTGGCCGTGCGATTGTGCGTAACCCGAAGATCTTCCTGTTCGACGAACCCCTGTCCAACCTCGATGCCGCCCTGCGCGTGCAGATGCGCCTGGAGCTGTCGCGCCTGCATAAAGAGCTGCAAGCCACGATGATCTACGTGACCCACGACCAGGTTGAAGCCATGACCCTGGCCGACAAGGTTGTCGTACTCAACAGCGGCCGCGTGGAACAGGTGGGCTCGCCGCTGGAGCTGTATCACCAGCCGGCCAACCTGTTTGTCGCAGGCTTTTTGGGCACGCCGAAAATGGGTTTCCTCAAGGGCAAGGTCACTCGCGTTGACCCACAGAGCTGCGAAGTCGAACTGGACGCCGGCGGCCGCATCAGCCTGCCCCTGAGCAGCGCAACCTTGAGCGTCGGCAGCGCCGTGACCCTGGGCATTCGCCCGGAGCACCTGGAAATCGCCGCGCCAGGGCAAGCCACCCTGACCGTCACCGCCGACGTCGGCGAGCGCCTCGGCAGCGACACCTTCTGCCATGTGATTACCGCCAGCAAGGAGCCGTTGACCCTGCGGATCCGTGGCGACATGGCCAGCCAGTATGGCGAGACCCTGCAGCTGTACCTGGACCCGACCCAATGCCATCTGTTCGACGCTGAGGGTGTTGCCGTGGCCCGCCCACTGCGCGCCGCCGCCTGATTTCGCGAGAATTTCCCGATGAAACTGAACAAGCAAAACCTCACGCAACTGGCGCCCGAAGTGCAACTGCCGGCCTATGCGATTGCCAATACCAGCCAGGGCATCGCGCACATCGGCGTTGGCGGGTTTCACCGCGCCCACCAGGCGTATTACACCGATGCCTTGATGAATACCGGCGTGGGCCTGGACTGGAGCATTTGCGGCGTGGGCCTGCGGGCTGAAGACCGCAAGGCGCGGGACGACCTGGCCGGCCAGGACTACCTGTTCACCCTGTATGAACTGGGCGACACCGACGACACCGAAGTGCGCGTGATCGGCTCCATCAGCGACATGCTGCTGGCCGAAGACGGCGCCCAG
The DNA here is from genome assembly GCF_030815935.1 of Pseudomonas sp. W2I6. Taxonomy (NCBI): domain Bacteria; kingdom Pseudomonadati; phylum Pseudomonadota; class Gammaproteobacteria; order Pseudomonadales; family Pseudomonadaceae; genus Pseudomonas; species Pseudomonas sp. W2I6. Next base: position 2,949,774 of record NZ_JAUSXJ010000001.1, read on the forward strand.
GCGTTGATCGACAAGCTGGCCAGCCCGCAGATTCGCATCGTCTCGCTGACCATCACCGAAGGCGGCTACTGCATCGACGACAGCAACGGCGAGTTCATGGCCCACCTGCCGCAGATCCAGCATGACCTGGCCAACCCGGGCTCGCCGAAAACCGTGTTCGGGTTTATCTGCGCGGCGTTGACCCAGCGCCGGGCCGCCGGGGTGCCGGCATTTACCGTGATGTCCTGCGATAACCTGCCCCACAACGGCGCCGTGACTCGCAAGGCGTTGCTGGCCTTCGCCGCGCTGCATGACGCTGGCCTGCACGAGTGGATCAAGGCCAACGTGAGCTTCCCGAATGCGATGGTCGACCGCATCACGCCAATGACCAGCACCGCGCACCGCCTGCAACTGCATGACGATCACGGCATCGACGACGCCTGGCCGGTGGTCTGCGAGCCGTTTGTGCAATGGGTGCTGGAAGACAAGTTCGTCAACGGCCGCCCCGCGTGGGAGACGGTGGGCGTGCAGTTCACCGATGACGTGACACCGTATGAAGAGATGAAGATCGGCCTGCTCAACGGCAGCCACCTGGCATTGACGTACCTGGGCTTCCTGAAGGGCTATCGCTTCGTCCACGAGACCATGAACGACCCGTTGTTCGTGGCCTACATGCGCGCCTACATGGACCTGGACGTCACGCCCAACCTGGCGCCGGTACCGGGTATCGACCTGACCGAATACAAGCAGACCCTGGTGGACCGCTTTTCCAACCAGGCGATTGCCGACCAGCTGGAGCGCGTGTGTTCCGATGGTTCGTCGAAGTTTCCCAAGTTCACCGTACCGACCATCAACCGCCTGATTGCCGATGGTCGCGAGACTGAACGTGCCGCGCTGGTGGTGGCGGCCTGGGCGCTGTACTTGAAAGGCGTGGATGAGAATGGGGTGATCTACCGCATTCCAGACCCTCGCGCCGAGTTTTGCCAGGGGCTGGTCACGGAAGATGCGTTGATCAGCAAGCGACTGCTGGGGGTGGAAGAGATTTTTGGTACGGCTATTCCCAACTCGCCCGAGTTTGTGGCAGCGTTTGAGCGGTGCTTCGAGAGCCTGCAGGATGTGGGTGTGAGCAAAACGCTGGAGCGGCTGCTCGCCAATCTCAACTGACGGAACCGAATCAAACTGTGGGAGCTGGCTTGCCTGCGATAGCGGTGTATCAGTTACACCATTACCGACTGAACAGGCGCCATCGCAGGCAAGCCAGCTCCCACATTGATCGCATTCCACATCCCTAATGTGCTGAGCGACCTACCATGACCCAGCAAAACCTCTACCTCGGCATCGACTGCGGCACCCAGGGCACCAAGGCCATCGTGCTGGACGCCAGCAGCGGCAAAGTCCTGGGCCTGGGCGCCGCCAGCCACACGCTGATCAGCGGTGCCAATGGCCGCCGCGAACAGCACACCCAGGAGTGGCTGGACGCGTTTACCGAAGCCACTCACCGCGCCTTGCAACAGGCCGGGGTGGACGGCCAGGATATCCTCGCCATCGGCGTTTCCGGCCAGCAACACGGCCTGGTGTTGCTGGATGACCAAGGCCAGGTGCTGCGCCCCGCCAAGCTGTGGTGCGACACCGAAACCGCGCCGGAAAATGATCGCCTGCTGCAACACCTGGGCGGTGAAAGCGGCTCCCTGGAGCGCCTCGGCGTGGCCATCGCGCCGGGCTACACCGTGTCCAAGCTGCTGTGGACCCGCGAACAGCACCCGGAGGTGTTCGCGCGCATCGCGCATATCCTGCTGCCCCACGACTACCTCAACTACTGGCTCACCGGCCGCGCCTGCGCCGAATACGGCGATGCCTCCGGCACCGGCTATTTCAACGTGCGCACCCGTGAATGGGACCTGGCACTGTTGCGCCACATCGATCCCGACGGGCGCCTGGAAGCTGCGCTGCCCGAGTTGATCGAGGCCAACCAGCCAGTGGGCACCCTCCTGCCAGCCATCGCCGAGCGCCTGGGCATCAACCCGAACGCCCGGGTGTCCAGCGGCGGCGGCGACAACATGATGGGCGCTATCGGCACCGGCAATATCGCCCCCGGCGTGATCACCATGAGCCTGGGTTCATCCGGTACCGTGTATGCCTTTGCCGATCAGGCCAATGTCAGCCCGCAGGCGTCGGTGGCGACTTTCTGTTCATCCAGCGGCGGCTGGCTGCCGTTGATCTGCACCATGAACCTGACCAACGCCACCGGGGTCATCCGCGAGCTGTTCGACCTGGACCTGGCCGCGTTCAACGGGTTGGTGGCCCAGGCACCGATCGGCGCAGACGGCGTGAGCATGCTGCCGTTCCTCAATGGCGAGCGGGTGCCCGCCCTGCCCCACGCCACCGGCAGCCTGCACGGCCTGACGATGACCAATCTGACCCGCGCCAACCTGTGCCGCGCCGTGGTCGAAGGCACTACCTTCGGCTTGCGCTATGGCCTGGACCTGCTGCGCCAGACCGGCCTGCAAAGCCAGAGTATCCGCCTGATCGGTGGCGGCTCGAAAAGCCCGGTGTGGCGGCAGATGGTCGCGGATATCATGAACACCGAAGTGGTCTGCACCGAACAAAGCGAAGCCGCAGCCCTGGGTGCGGCAATCCAGGCCGCGTGGTGCCAGTCCGGTGAAAGCCTGGCGCAGTTGTGCCAGCGCTGCGTGAGCGTCGACGCAGCCAGCCGCACACTGCCGGATGCCGGCAGCGTGAGCGCCTACCAGCAGGCTTATGAGCGTTATCAACAGCACGTGGCATCCCTTTAAGAGCGAACGAATATGTATTTGGTATGTGGCGAAGCGCTGTTTGATTTTTTCAGCGAGGACGATGCCAGCGGCAAGGCATCCAGGGTCAATTACAAGGCGATTGCCGGCGGCTCGCCGTTCAACGTCGCGGTAGGCTTGCGTCGACTGGGAATCGACGCGGGCTTTTTCGCCGGGATCTCCGACGACTACCTGGGCCGACGCCTGTTGCAGGTGCTCAAGGACGAAGGCGTGGGCGAGGATTACCTCGTGGAATTCTCAGCGCCCACCACCCTGGCAATGGTCGCAGTGGGTGCCAATGGCTCACCGCAATACAGCTTTCGCGGTGAAGGTTGCGCCGACCGCCAGTTGCAACTTGAGCATCTACCGGCGTTGGGCGACGAAGTGCGTGGCGTACACATCGGCTCGTTCTCACTGGTGGTGCAGCCGATTGCCGACACGTTGCTGGCCCTGGTACGCCGGGAAAGCGGCAAGCGCCTGATCAGCCTCGACCCCAACGTACGCCTGAACCCGGAGCCGAACATCGAGCTGTGGCGCGCCCGTGTGGCCGAGCTGGTCAAGCATGCCGACCTGATCAAGGTCAGTGACGAAGACCTGCACCTGCTCTACCCCGGCCAAACCCCGGAAAGCGTCCTGCAAGGCTGGTTGCAGCACCGTTGCCAGCTGGTGTTCCTGACCCGCGGCGGCGACGGCGCCACGGTGTTCAGCCGCCAGCACGGCAGCTGGTCGGCGCCAGCGGTCAAGGTGGTCATGGCGGACACGGTTGGTGCTGGCGATACCTTCCAGGCCGCGTTGATTGCCTGGCTGACCGAGCAGCAACTGGACTCGGTGGAGGGCCTGCAACAGCTGTCCCGCGATCAGATTAGCAGCATGCTCACCTTCGCTATCCGCGCTGCGGCACTCACCTGCAGCAAGACCGGGCCGGACCTGCCCTATCGTCGTCAGTTGGACTGAAAAAACACGGTAGAAATCAATATGTCACTATGTAAGCCACGTATCACGTGGCTTACAGCCCTGCGGTTATCTGTCCGAAAATCCTGCATTGTGTAAAAAACTGTACTAGACCCAAGAAACATGTGCAGTTTCTATAACAAAAACAGGGCAGATCCATGCGCAATAAACGGACTTTTCAGTCTCGCGCCGTGTTGGCTGTCGGCATCCTCTCACTGCATTACCTGGCCCCCCAACAAGTCCTGGCGGCTTGCGTGCTCACCCCGGGTCCTGGCAACGATGCCTACACCTGCGACAGCGGGAGCAGTCCGACTGGGCTTACGGACCTTGCCGGCAATAACACCCTGACCCTGCCCGCAGGCGGCACGGGCACCATCAACGGCAATATCACTTTCGGCGCCGGCACTGATTTCGTCGACATCAATTCCGGGCGCATTGTCGGGAGTATCACCCAGGGCGACGGTGCCGATCGCTTCCAGATCAGCGCCGGCACCGTGACCGGTGCGGTTTCCCAGGGCAACGGCATCGATGATTTCGTGATGAGCGGCGGGCAGATCCAGTCCCTGGCCCAGGGCGATGGCCGCGACACGTTCCTGATGACCGGCGGCACCATCGTCGGCGCCTTCGAGGATGGCGACGTGGCCCGGCAAACCGCAGGCACCATCGGCCGGGTCGACATGAAGCTCGACAACAACATCTACGACATGTCCGGCGGGTCGATCCTCGGCAACCTGGTGACCGGCTTCGGCACGGATACCATCATCGTCTCCGGCGGCAGCATCGGCGGCAATATCAGCACCAGTGGCGGCAACGACAGCATTACCGTCAGTGGCGGCGTGATCAACGGCGAGATCCGCGCCAGTGTCGGCAACGACACACTCAACTGGCTCAATGGCGGCCAGATCAAGTCCGCGGTGCTGATGGGCGATGGCGATGACACCGCACTGCTCAGCGGCCTCGACGAAAACCTGCTCGGCACGACGCCTTCGATTGACGGCGGCCTGGGCAACGACCAACTGACCTTCGACAACACCACTTCCAGCACAGCCGCGCGCTATATCGGCTGGGAAACGGTCAACCTCAACAACAATGCGCGTTTCGACCTGGCCGGCGACTTTTTCCTCGGCGACAGTGCCAGCAATACCGGCACCTTCAACATCGATGGCAGCAGCACCCTGGGCGTGACGCAAGGCAGTATCCGCCCCTACACCGCAGGCGCACTGGCCACCCTGAATAATGCCGGCACCATCGACATGACCAGCCGCAGCAACAGCGCCACCGATACGTTGACGGTGTACGGCAACTACGTCGGCAACAATGGGCAGCTTTGGTTGCAAACCGTGCTGGGCGACGAGAACTCGGCCACCGACAAACTGGTAGTGTCTGACGGGACCATCAGCGGGCACACACAAATGACCGTGAGCAATCTCGGCGGCCTGGGCGGTCTCACACAAAACAGCGGGATCGAAGTGGTGCAAGCCCTCAACGGCGCCACCAGCAGCACCGATGCATTTGCCCTGAAAGGCTCGGTATCCGCCGGAGCTTATGAGTATCTGCTGTTCAAAGGGGGTGTCACTGCCGGCACGGAAAATAACTGGTACTTGCGTTCGTCGGTGGTCGCCGTGCAGCCACCGGTGGTGCCACCTGTCCCGCCGACGCCACCGGTGGTGGTTCCCGTGCCGCCGATTCCGCCAGTGCCGCCCGTGGTCGCGCCGGATGAACCGCCCGTGGAGCCACCGACCTCGCAACCCGTCGCCCCGGTCGAGCCCCCTGCTCCACCGCCCAGCCAGGTCGCGGCTGCCACCTCGCCGGAGTCGGCAGCGAGCAACCCGGTGTTGCCTGCCGCCATCGCCGGGGCCGAGCCGATTCCGTTGTATCGCCTGGAGGTGCCGGTGTACTCGGTGGTCGTCCCGGCCGCGCAGTTGATGACCCTGCAAGCCCTCGGCACCTTCCATGACCGCCAGGGCGAACAAAGCCTGCTCAGCGAGACCGGACCGGTTCCGGCGGGCTGGGGCCGTGCCTATGGCAGTGACTTCAACAAGAGCTGGTCGGGTACGGTATCGCCGAGCTTCGACGGTTCCATCAAGGGCTATCAAGTGGGCCATGACCTCTACGCCTCCGAGACCAGCGGCGGACAGCTCCAGCGTTTCGGCCTGTTCATCGGCCAAAGCCGCCTGCAAGGTGACATCAAGGGCTTTTCAATGGGCTTCCAGGACAACCGCTCCGGGCGGATCAAGCTGGATGGCGATAACTTCGGCGCCTACTGGACCCTCACCGATCCCAAGGGCTGGTACGTTGACCTGGTGGCCATGGGCACGCGCTTCGACGGTGACAGCAAGTCCGACCGTGACGTGAAGATCGACAACAAGGGCCACGCCCTGGCCCTCTCGGCGGAAGCCGGCTACCCGATTACCGTCTCCGAACACTGGGTGGTGGAACCCCAGGTGCAGGTGATCAACCAGCAGATTGACATGGACCACCAGAATGACGGCATCTCCAAGGTTTCATTCGACTCCCAGGACTACTGGACCGGCCGCCTCGGTGCACGCCTGAAGGGGCGTTACCTGGTGCAGAACACCCCGATCGAACCGTATTTGCGAGCCAACGCCTGGCGCACCTTCGGTGGCAGTGACACGGTGACCTACGACGACGTGGACCGGATTAAAACCGATCACAAGTCATCCACTGCCGACCTCGGTGTGGGCGTTGTCGCCAAGTTGTCGTCCACCGTCAGCGTGTACCTGGCGGCGGACTACAACACCCAACTGGACAGCAACACGCTGGAGGGTTTCAGCGGTAACGCCGGGGTACGCATGAGCTGGTAGGCTCACGCCTCCCGGGGGCAGGTAACCGCGCGGGCAACGATGGCGCCCACCACCGCACCCGCTATCGGTGCCGCCCAGAATAGCCACAACTGCATCAGGTATTCCCCGCCGGCAAACAATGCCGGCCCGGTGCTGCGCGCCGGGTTGACCGAGGTGTTGGTGACGGGGATGGCCACCAGGTGAATCAGCGTCAGGGTCAGGCCAATGGCAATCGGTGCAAACCCGACCGCCGAACCCGGGCCGGTGACACGCATGATGATGAACACAAAAAAGAACGTCGCCACCGCCTCGACCACCAACGCGGCCAGCAGGCTGTACTGCCCGGGGCTCAACTGGCCATAGCCGTTGGCGGCGAAAGCACCCACTTCAAACCCCGGACGGCCACTGGCGATCAGCGCCAACACGGCGGCGGCGACAATCGCACCAGCCACCTGGGCAATGATGTACGGCACCACGTCACCCCCCGGCATCCGGCGCCCCACCCACAAGCCGATGGTCACCGCCGGGTTGAAGTGCGCACCGGAAATACTGCCCACCGCGTAGGCCATGGTCAGCACCGTCAAGCCAAAGGCCAGGGCGACACCGGCGAAGCCGATCCCAAGCTCCGGAAACGCCGCGGCCAGTATCGCGCTGCCGCACCCGCCGAAGGTCAACCAGAACGTCCCAAGAAATTCTGCTGCGATTTTCTTTTGCAAACCAACTCCACCCAATGCCAACGCCATCCGATTGATGGACCCGGCGGCGACGGTAGCAAGCGGGGTTAACCGGCTCGTATCAGACTTTTCCGGTTAAAGCGCGCGAGATATCGACGGTGCTGAAGATGAAGCTTTTGTCAGTAAAGCCTCACTTAATCGATGGTTAATCCCCCGGGACGACAGTTGAATCGACCGCACTCGCACGGCTCCAGCCGTTGCCCAGGGCGGCCGCGGCTCATCACGTTGTTGAGCCTGCGAACGACTTGCGGAGAAACACCATGAAACTGCGTACGTTAATGCTCGGCGCTGCACTGGCCCTGACGGCTGTAACGGGGATGGCGCAGGCTGACACCGCACCCGTCATCACGCCTTACCACTACGGCGAGAAGATGGATGTGCAGAAGGTACTTGCCATGCACGAACCCGACACCAATGTCTGCAAAGTGATCAATGCCGATATCAAGTTCGTGGACAGCCAAGGGAAAGTCCAGGACGTGGGTTATCGCAAAATGTCCGAGGCGTGTGATTTCCAGAACTGATGTGATTGCAGCGCCGTTGCAGGGGGGAGCGAGCTCGCTCCTGCGGTCGCCAGGCGTTACCCTTGCCGGCCGCTTCACGGCCGAAAGGATCACGGAAACGGCGTTGGGCCTGGCATTTATCCAGGCCCGCAAGTCTTCACTGACTGAAGCTCAACCGTCCGTTTAATAGAAAGGACGCGCGCCGGCTCGTTTGAGGGCCGGGGCCTGGGTGTGGGTATGCTTGAGGTCTTCACGCAACTCGGTAATCAAGTTGCAGATCGCCCGACTGCTGTCGAGCTTGTTGGCGCAAATGCCGGTGACCACCAGGTCGACCCGGTCATGATCGATCTCGTGATAGACCTTGACCGTCAGCGAGGCGTCCGACGCCTTGGTGACTTCACAGCGCTTGGGCAGAAAACTTCCTTCAATGATGCCGCGTAGTTCCAGATCCGAAAGCATGGCCGACCTCTCCTTTTATGAGATTGCCAATCGATTGTTATCAATATTCTTATTGCTGGCGACCGTGATGAGACGTTCACCTTTTTGCGCCTTGCCAGCCCTGGCAGACGGCTTCACGTACCCAGCCTACTAGGCCGTTCAGAGTTGCGTTGGATCCTTTCCTCATAAGCGACAACGTTACTTATATAAGTTACGTGGCAGACCGCCATTAACCCGTTCGTTTGGGGGATCAGCAGCGGTATTTGTTGCTCATTCAGAGTTGTAACAGGATCTTATGAAGCATTAAACATGCCGTCGGGCATGGACTGCCAAGGCCCAGGAAAATCGGCATATTCGAACGAAATACTGGCCACCGACTCATGCATCCTGCAATAAGCACCGGTTGGCGTCATGCAAATTGAAAGACTGTAAAACAAGCGCCTTCCCGAAACTATTTCCAGCGGAAATAAACACCCTCCAAACGGGTGGCTGCGACTAACATTAAATTTTCATTAGATTAAACGTTTAATCTGCTTGAGCCGCCACTCGTTCGGCAACATGTCGCAAACTATCAAAGTTAATATTGGCCCCCGAGTTGATCGCCACCCATGTTTGTCCCTGGATCCCGGTCTTCGCGACATGCTTGCGGATACCCGCCACCGCCAGCGCCCCCGAAGGTTCGGTAATTGATCGCGTATCGTCGTAGATCAGCTTGATGGCGCTGCACAGTTCGTCATTGCTGACGGTGATCACCTCATCCACGTGGTGTCGGCAGATTTCAAAACCATGGGCGCCTATCTGGGCCACGGCAGTCCCGTCGGCAAAGCTGTCGACGCTCGGCAGCACCACCCGGCTCCCTGCGCGCAAGGCTGCCAGCAGGCAACTGGAGCCTTCGGGCTCGACGCCGACGATGCGCACTTCGGGGCGCAGGTATTTGACGTAGGCCGCGATACCGGCGATCAATCCGCCGCCGCCCACGGGGACAAAGATCGCGTCCAGCGGGCCCTGCTGTTGACGCAGCACTTCCATGCCCACGGTGCCCTGCCCGGCAATCACGTCCGGGTCGTCGAACGGCGAGACAAAGGTGCTGCCGGTGGCCTCGGCCAGTTGCAACGCGTGGGCCAGGGCAAACGGAAAGCTGGCCCCATGCAACACCGCCTCGCCGCCTCGGGAGCGCACGCCCAACACTTTCAACTCCGGGGTGGTGCACGGCATGACAATCGTCGCCTTGATCCCCAACTCCCGCGCCGCCAATGCCACGCCCTGGGCATGATTACCCGCAGAAGCAGTGATCACGCCTCGCGCCTTTTGCTCGGCACTGAGCTGCATCAGTTTGTTGTAGGCGCCTCGAATCTTGAAGGAAAAGGTCGGTTGCAGGTCTTCGCGCTTGAGCAGGATCTGATTGCCCAGCAATGCCGACAGCGCCGGCGCCACCTGCAACGGCGTACGCACCGCCAGGTCGTAGACCGGGGCGGCCAGGATCTTCTTCACGTAGTGCTCAAGCAATCCCGAATCCTGGGGCTGGCTCGCGGGGCGGGTACTCATGGATGTCTCCTGGGTGTTTGCAGGGCCCTGGAGACGGAAAAACAAAACCCGCCTCTAGGGCGGGTTTGGGTACAGCCGAGCGCTATCCCGCCAAATGAGGAATGGCGGTAATAATGCTTGGCTGGCAACGAAAGGTTTGAAATGTCATGAATCAAAATTAACCGGCGTCACCGGGCAAGTCAATGGCGAAACGCCAGGCTTTACGGGGAGCATACGAAACGTATACGCTTTGTATATCAACCCTGCACAGTGAAGCTTATGGGCATCGTCAAGATCACCGACCAATTGCACGAACAACTCCGTCTGGCCAGCGCCACCATGGACCGTTCCATCAACGCCCAGGCCGAGTTCTGGATCAAGATCGGCCTGCTCGCCGAGCTCAATCCGCACCTGGCCTATAACGACCTGATCAACAAGCTGTTGCTGGACAAACCCGACCTGATCCGAGGGCGCGCGCAATGATCAAGACGGCGGAACAACTCGCGGTGATGCGCGAATCCGGCCGCCTGTTGGCCCAGGTGTTTACCATGCTTGACGGCTTTGTCGCCGCCGGCCAGTCGACCCTGGAGATCGACAGCGCCGTCGAAGCCTTCATCCGCAACGACCTGCAATCACGGCCGGCGAGCCTGGGCCAGTACGACTACCCCTTCTGCATCAACACCTCGATCAACGAGGTGGTGTGCCATGGCATGCCGAGCGCCAAGGCCGTGCTCAAGGATGGCGACATCGTCAATATCGACATCACCCTGGAAAAAGGCGGTTTCATTGCCGACTCCAGCAAGATGTACATGATCGGCAACGTCGCGCCCAAGGCCCGGCGCCTGGTAGAAATGACGTTTGAGGCCATGTGGGCCGGGATCCGCCAGGTCAAACCCGGCGCGCGCCTGGGGGATATCGGCTACGCCATCCAGAGCCATGCCCAAAGCAACGGCTACAGCGTGGTGCGTGAATATTGCGGGCACGGCATCGGCCGCGAGATGCACGAAGAACCGCAAATCCTGCACTTCGGCCGCCCCGGTACCGGAATGGAACTGCGCGAAGGCATGGTGTTTACCATTGAGCCGATGCTCAACCAGGGCAGCGCCAAGGTGCGCAGCTTGAAGGATGGCTGGACGGTAGTGACGCGGGATAACAGCCTATCGGCGCAGTGGGAACATACCGTGGCGGTGACGCGGGACGGGTTTGAGGTGTTGACGTTGCAGCCAGACGTCTGAATGGCGCAAATCCCCTGTGGGAGCGGGCTTGCTCGCGAAAGCGGTGTGACAGTCGCCATCTACAGCGACTGATCCACCGCTTTCGCGAGCAAGCCCGCTCCCACATTCAGACCTCAGTGATATTCAGGATTTTGGTCATACTGCCTTGTCGCCATTCCCCGCAATCCGCTTCAACCCCAACACCATCAACCCCGCTCCCAGCCCCATCGCCGCCATGAACAACGGATACGAAATCCACCACGGCGTCCCCGCCGTCATCATGCTGAATTCCGACATCCCGCCCACGCTCGCAATCAGGTTCAACGGCAGGAACACCACGTTGATCAGCGTCAGCTTGCGCAGCAGGTTGTTCATGCTGTTGTTCATCAGGTTGCCCCGGGCGTCGATCAGCCCGGAGAACACGTTGGAGTAAATCTCCGCCTGCTTGTAGCACTGGTTGTTCTCGATAATCAGGTCATCGATCAGGCCCAGTGTTTCAGCGCTGAAATGTTCCTTTTCCCCATGGTTGCGCAGGCGCGTCAGCACCGCGCCGTTGCTGTGCAGGGCGTTGATGTAATAGATCAGGCTTTCGCTGAGGTTGAACATCTGCATCAGGTGGCGATTGCTCATCGATGCATTGAACTGCTGCTGCAGTTCCCGGGCGACCATCTTGATCACCTTGAGGTGGCCCAGGTAGTGATGGATGTTGTTGAGCAGCAAGTCCAGCAACACATCCAGCGGCGTGCGCAATGGCCGGCGCGCACCCAGCCCGGAGAGCTGGCTGTCGTCGGTGGCGATCACCAGGAGTTGGTCCCCGGAAAACAACAGGCCGCAGGACGACACTTCAAACACCAGGTTGCCGCCGCCGGAATAGTTCTCCGGGCGCTTCCAGATCAGGAACAGGTTATCGGGGTGGAACTCGATGCGCGACACTTCGTCCGGGTCCAGCGCCGAAGCCAGGGCGTGTTCATCGAGCTTGTAGCAGTCGCGCAGGTACTTGCGCTCGTGGGGGTCAGGATTGCTGAACAGCAAGACATCCCCGCCGTCCCCCAGGCTGTTGTACAACTTGCCATCGGTTAATTCAAAGCGCTGGATCATCGCGCGTCACCACACCTGGCCTTGACGCTTCAACTCCAGGCGTCGCACGAACTCTTCCAGTACCAGGGAATACAAGTCGTCTTGCAGGTAGGCATCTTCGATGCCGGCGTCCATGTTGGGGTTGTCGTTGACCTCGATCACCACCACCTTGTCGCCGGATTGCTTGAGGTCGACGCCGTACAGGCCGTCGCCGATCAGGTTGGCAGTTTTTACCGCCAGTTCCACCACCGCCTTGGGGGCTTCGTGAACCGCCAGGGTGCGGCACTCGCCGTTGATGTCCTGGCCGATGGCCTTGTGGTTGTAGATCTGCCAATGCCCCTTGGACATGAAGTACTGGCAGGCAAAGATCGGTTTGCGGTTGAGGACGCCGATGCGCCAGTCGTACTCGGTGTAGAAAAATTCCTGGGCCAGCAGCAACACGGAATGCTCGAACAGTTCGGCGGTGGCGGTCAGCAGCGCTTGCTGGCTTTCGACCTTGATCACGCCGCGGGAGAAACACCCGTCGGGGATCTTCAGCACCAGCGGGAAGCCGAGGCGCTCACCCACCCTTTCGAAATCTTCGGGTCGCTCCTTGTAGAGAATTTCGGTGGCGGGCATGCCCAGTTGATGGCTTTTCAGCAGGTCCGTGAGGTAGACCTTGTTGGTACAGCGCAGGATCGAGGCCGGGTCGTCCATCACCACCAGCCCTTCGCTTTCGGCCTTTTTCGCGAAGCGGTAGGTGTGGTTGTCGACGCTGGTGGTCTCGCGGATCAGCAGGGCGTCGTATTCGGCCAGGCGGGCGTAGTCCTTGCGTTCGATCAGTTCCACGTCGATGCCGAGCCCCTTGCCGACCCGGACGAAATTTTCCAGGGCGCGGGCATTGGACGGCGGCAGTTGTTCCTGCGGGTCGTGCAGGATCGCCAGGTCATAGCGGGCCAGACGGCGGGAGCGCGGTTGACGCCAGATCTTGCGGCTGAAGTTGTCCAGGGCATTCGCGAATTGGTCTTCCTGGTCATCACGCAACTTGTGCAATACGCCAGACTTGATGCCTTCGATGTGCCAGCCGTTATTCTTGCGAAACTCAACTAACAGGATCGGGCAGGGAAACGCTTCAAACAATTGGCGGGCCAGATCCTGCAAGGGTTCAATATTGGTCCGGCCAAAGTAAAGTGTCAGGGTAAAGCCTTCGGTGTTGCTGTAGAGATGATGACTCAAGGCTTTATCGAGGGTTTTATCGAGGTCATCCAGGGCCAGGCCGTACAGGGACTTTTTCGTCAGTTCGCTGATGGTGCGCACCGACGGAATCACCTTGTGCCCCCGCGCCTCGGCCAGCAGCGAGCAGTAATAGCCGTGCCCCAGGTACTTGTAGCTGCGGCACAGGTTGATCACCTGCACGCGCTTGCCCGTCTCGTTTTCCCGGGTTTGCTCAAGGTATTCCTGGGCGGTGACGATGTCTTCGCTGGGGAAGTACGAGGCCCAGTCTTCCTTGCGCTCGACAATGATCACGACTTGACTTGCACTCTTGGGAGGGCTGGAAAAATAACCGTTGGAAGTTATTGTCGCCGCCACTGTTTGCTCGGATACTTCACGCCAATGACCTTGTACCGCTGACATATTGATTGATCCGCTTTAGAGAACTAGACCTTTTCTATTAAGCACGATCTTTTAGAGAAGTCCCGTTTCGTTACGCAACTTTTACGGCGGTCACATGGCTCTTTCCTTTCGCGTTGCAACACCCGATGACGTGCCTGCATTGGTGGCATTGGAACAGCACTGTTTCACCACGGACCGGCTCTCCACCCGCAGCTTCCAGTGGATGGTCAGTCGCGCCCACGGGCAACTGCTGGTGGCAGAAAAACACGGCGAATTGCTGGGCTACGCCCTGGTGTTGTTCCACCGTGGCACCTCCCTGGCGCGCCTGTACTCCATCGCCATCGCCGAGTCTTCCCGGGGCCTGGGCCTGGGCAAACAACTGCTGACGCGCATCGAAGCCTGTGCGGTGGAGCATGACTGCGCCTACCTGCGCCTGGAAGTGCGTACCGACAACCCCGGCGCCATCGCCCTGTATGAGCGCAACGGCTACCGGCGCTTTGCCCTGGTCAACGACTACTACGAAGACCACGCCCCGGCCCTGCGCCTGGAGAAACGCATCCTCCAGCACCAGGACGCGCGCGCCTTGAGCGTGCCCTATTACCAGCAAACCACCGACTTCACCTGCGGAGCCGCCAGCCTGCTGATGGCCATGGGTGCCCTGGAACCTGCGCGGGTGGCCCAGCGCCGGGAAGAACTGCAGATCTGGCGCGAGGCAACCACCGTGTTCATGACCGCCGGACATGGCGGCTGCAGCCCCCAGGGTTTGGCGCTGGCCGCCTGGCGCCGGGGCTTTCGCGTGCGCATGCAGGTCAATGTCAGCGGGCCGTTGTTTCTCGACGGGGTGCGTGATCAGCATAAAAAAGACGTCATGCGTTTGGTGCATGACGCCTTCGAGGAAGAGTTGGCCTTGAGCGACGTTGAGCAAGTGCTCGGCGGCCCGCTGGATTTACCCCAGGTGCTGCGCGACGGCGGCCAGCCGCTGGTGTTGATCAGCAGCTACCGGCTGACCCGCTCCAAGTCACCCCACTGGGTAATCGTCACCGACTGCGACGAAGACTTCGTGTACCTGCACGACCCGGACGTGGATCACAGCCAGCACCGCCAGCCCATGGACTGCCAGCATCTGCCGGTCAGCCATGGGGAGTTCGAGCGAATGTGCCGGTTCGGCAATAACAAATTGCGGGCAGCGGTGGTGGTGTTCAGGCGACTTGCTTGATCCCGGCCTTGGCTTCCAGTTCGCGCACCAGCGGTAATACACGCTTGCCGAAGTATTCCACTTCTTCCTGAAAGTGCAGGAAGCCGGCCAGTACCAGGTCCACGCCGACCGCCTTCAAGGCGACGATGCGCTCGGCAATCTGCTGCGGGGTGCCGATCAGGTTGGTCTTGAAGCCGTCGTTGTATTGCACCAGATCCTCGAAGGTCGACTTGGCCCAGTTGCCCTCACCTTCCGGTGACGCCTTGCCCGCCTGTTTCGCCGCATCGCCAAACGCGTTGACGGCTTCCGGGTCGGCCTGTTCGATGATTTGCGCGAGCACGGCGCGGGCTTCTTCCTCGGTGTCGCGAGCGATCACAAACGCATTCACACCGACTTTCACCGAATGGTTATTGGCCGCCGCCTTGGCGCGAATGTCATCGACCTGGGCCTTGATGCCTTCCGGGGTATTGCCGTTGGTGAAGTACCAGTCCGATACCCGTGCCGCCATGTCCCGCGCGGCCCTCGAACTGCCACCCTGGAAGATTTCCGGGTGGGGCTCGCCCAGGGGCTTGGGCTTGAGGCTGTAGTTGTCGAAGCGGTAGAAATCACCCCGGAAGGTGAAGTTGTCCTGGGTCCAGATGCCTTTCAGGGCGCGGATGAATTCCTCGGAACGGCGATAACGCTCGTCATGTTCCAGCCAGTGTTCGCCGATGGCCTGGAACTCGCCCTTGAACCAGCCGCTGACGATATTGACGGCAACGCGGCCGTTAGTGAGTTGGTCGATGGTTGCCAGTTGCTTGGCCGCCAGCGCAGGTTGCCAGGGGCCCGGCAGGATTGCCGCGATCACCTTGAGCTTGGTGGTGGCCGCCAGCAACGCGTGGCTGAACGCGACCGACTCATGCTGGTATTCGGCGCCATAACCGGCGGTGAAACGAATCTGTGTCAGGGCGTATTCAAAGCCGGCTTCTTCAGCCAACTGCGCCAGCTTGCGGTTGTAGTCGATGCCCCAATGGGTGCGCTGTTCGATCTTGCTAACCACCAGCCCCCCGCTGACGTTGGGCACCCAGTAGGCAAATTTGACGGCTTGCTGACTCATTGGACTGTACCTCGCGGATTGGCATGTACGAGGTGTGGAGCAGCAACTGTGCCAGTGGGCGTGAGAGGCCCGCACTACCGGCCTTCGAGCGCGGAAACAGGCGAAAAGCAGCCTGTTCCGAGCTGTCGTGGATTGCAGCGGTTTGTCGTTTTGCTGTTGCAGGAACAACAGTTGAATCGTCACCCGTCCCGTAAATACGTGCCTTCGCGCCCGGCATGGACCGTGCAATAGCTCACCTATCTCACTGCCCAGGAACCGTCCCCATGACCGAACATCACGTGATCAATCCACTGTCCACCGGCGTCGATTATCACGCCCTGGCCGAACGCTTCCGGCCGATTTTCCAGCGCATCGCCGAGGGTGCCGTAGAGCGCGAACAAACCCGCGCCCTGCCCTACGAGCCGATCCAATGGCTCAAGCAAGCCGGCTTTGGCGCCGTGCGCGTCCCGGTGGAATACGGCGGTGGCGGCGCCTCCCTGCCCCAGCTATTCGAACTGCTGATCGAACTGGCCGAAGCCGACTCCAACGTGCCCCAGGCCCTGCGCGGGCACTTCGCGTTTGCCGAAGACCGCCTGAATGCCGCCCCCGGCGCGGCGCGAGACCTCTGGTTCAAACGCTTTGTCGACGGTGACATCGTGGGCTGCGCCTGGACAGAAATCGGCAGCGTGGCCATCGGCGATGTCGTCACTAAAGTCAGCCCTGACGGCGACAAATGGAAACTCAACGGTGAGAAGTTCTACAGCACCGGCAGCCTGTTTTCCGACTGGATCGACGTCTACGCCCAACGCAGCGACACCGGCGGCGACGTGATTGCCGCCACCCGCACCCGCCAGCCCGGCGTGGTGCAAAGCGATGACTGGGACGGCTTTGGCCAACGCACCACCGGCAGCGGCACCTCGCGTTTTACCGATGCGGTGGTGGAGGCGGAAAACGTCATCGACTTTGCCACGCGCTTCAAATATCAGACTGCGTTCTATCAGTTGGTGCTGCTCGCCACCCTCGCCGGCATCGGCCGCGCGGCCCTCAAGGATGTGGCGCATCAGGTGCGCAGCCGTGAACGGATCTACAGCCATGGCAATGCCGCCCATGTGAGCCAGGACTCGCAGATTCAGCAGGTGGTGGGTGAAGTTGCAGCGCTGGTGTATGCGGCCGAAGCCAGCGCATTGAAAACCGCAGTTCCAGCGCAGCGGGCTTATGTGGCGCGGTTCGGTGGGGACGATGCCGTGGAGCACGAAGCCAATGTGGCCGCCGAAATCGAATCAGCCACGGCGCAGGTGGTGGTCTCGGAACTGATCCAGCGCGCCACCACTGAACTGTTCAACGCACTGGGGGCTTCGGATGTACGCCAGGGCAAAGCCCTCGACCGGCACTGGCGCAACGCCCGCACCGTGTCGTCCCACAACCCGGTGATCTACAAGGCGCGGATTGTCGGCGACTGGGTGATCAACCGCACCGAGCCGCCGTTTGTGTGGCAGATCGGCAATGGGCCGGCGCGTTAAAACGCCAGCTTGAAGCCGATCATCACCAGCATGAACGCCAGGCAAGGACGCAATATCCCGTCCGGGACCTTGCCGGCCATGTGGCTGCCGACATAAATCCCCGGCAGCGAGCCCAGCAACAGGAAGCCCAGCAGGGTCCAGTCCATGTTGCCCATGCTGGCGTGGCCGAGGCCGGCGACCAGGGTCAGCGGCACGGCGTGGGCGATTTCGGTACCCACCAGGCGCTTGGTGGCCAGGAACGGGTACAGGATAAACAGCGCCACCGTGCCCAGGGCACCGGCGCCGATGGAGGTCAGGGCCACCATGGTACCGAGGACAGCGCCGGTGATGATGGTCAGCGCATTAAGGTTGCGCGGCGCCATCTTGTAGTCGTCGCCGGCATGCCGCTGGGCAAAGGCCAACAGCTTGTTCTTGAACAGGATCGCCGTGGCCGTCAGCAGCAAGACCACGCCCAGGGACTGCTTGATCACCGCGTTCAAGGCGGCGGGGTCGGTGTCCAGGCTCTTGAGAAACCACAAGGTCAGCAACACGGCGGGCACGCTGCCCAGGGTCAGCCAGCCGGTGATGGTCCAGTCGATGTTGCGATTCTTGCTGTGAACCAGCACCCCGCCGGACTTGGTGATGGCGGCGTACAACAGGTCGGTGCCCACGGCGGTGGCCGGGTTGATGCCGAACCAGAGCAGGATCGGCGTCATCAACGAGCCCCCGCCTACACCGGTCATTCCCACGATAAATCCAACAATCAGGCCAGCAATCGAGAAACCAAAATTACCTACATCCATTACCACTACCTGCGGCCTTATAAAATTCTGGCCGCAGCATAGCGATTTTTCTTATAACTACTTATATCAAAACGATCTGACATTATGCCTTTCTGGTCAGCCGCTGGCTGCGATAAGCCTGGGTCTGGTACGGAAACGCAACCGTCTCACGGCCGCGCAAGGCCGGATGCGTGTTGATCAGCGACTGCAACTGCTCAGTCACCTGCGCCTTTTCTGCCGGTGGCAATGCGGCGATAAAGCTCACGGAAAGGAAGCGGTCCATGATCACTTCCTGGGGGCTGCCGACATGGCTGTAGGGGAAGCAGGTCATTTCGGGGGCGGAAAAATACTCGCCGGTAAAGGCCTCGCGCCAACGTCCGGTATGAAAGCGCGGTGTGTCGCCCTCGTAGGGCGTGATGATTTCGGTGATGGCCGCGACCCAGTCCACCGACTCATCCCGCACATTCCAGATCAACCCAAGGCGACCGTCCGGCTTGAGCACCCGGTGAATTTCCGCCAGGGCCGCTTCCGTGGAAAACCAATGGAACGCCTGGGCACACACCAGGGCATCAGCGGTGGCCGCCTCCAGGGGGATGGCTTCAGCGGTGCCCGACAGCAGGCGCACCTGGGGCAGCAGTTTGTGCAACTGCGCCCCCATTGCCTCCACCGGCTCCACTGCGATCAACGTCGGCGCCACGGTGCTGAGCAAGCGGGTGAACTTGCCGGTGCCGGCGCCCAGGTCGATGACCGTGGAGTGGGGATTGATCTGCAGGGCGTCGGTGAGCCAACCCGTGAGTTGCCGTGGATAGTCCGGCCGGCCTTGGGCGTACGTGACGGCCTGAGTAGAGAAACCCTGTTGAGCAGACTTGTGAACACCGGTCATCGTCAATCTCTCCTCTGGTAGTGCGGGGGCCCACAGTGTGCGCCCTTGAAGATTTATTTTCTAATCGCTGCATCCGTTTGCGCGTGCCGTGGGTAGTACAGGTAGCAGCGCCTTGCTGCCCTTATGGAGAGACACCGATGAACGCCAAAGCCCTGTTCTGCGTGACCTGCCTGTTCGCCGCTGCACCGACTGCCTTTGCCCAGACCGGTTTACCCGACAGCATCAAGGTGCCGGACGGCCACAAGGTGACCATGGAAACCACCGGAGTCGGCGAAATCACCTACGAATGCCGGGACAAGGCCAATGCTGCCGGCCAGACCGAATGGTTTTTCGTCGGGCCCAAGGCGGTGCTCAATGACCGCAGCGGCCAGCAGGTCGGTAGCTACTTCGGCCCGCCGGCCACCTGGCAGGCCAAGGATGGTTCGAAAGTCACCGGCACCCAGTTGGCCGTGGCGCCGTCCAGCCCTGGCAACCTGCCTTATCAACTGGTCAAGGCCAACCCCGCCGAAGGCAAGGGCGCGATGAGTGGCGTCGCGTATATCCAGCGGGTGGCCCTCAAGGGCGGCGTGGCGCCAGGCACGGAATGCACGGCGGCCAACAAGGGCAAGCAGGAAGTGGTCAAATACCAGGCCGACTACATCTTCTGGGCGGCCAACTGACCAGATTCGTCTACGCTGCTGCGAAAGCGCCCCGGGCTCACCGCCGGGGCCTCCACCTGGAAACCTGTCTTTGCCTGAAGCCGATTTTGACTATCAAGCCTGCCTGCTGGCCTGCGCCCGTGGCGAACAACCGGCCTTGCGCCGGCTGTATCAACAGGAAAGCAGCCGGCTGCTGGGGGTCGCGTTGCGCATCGTGCGTGACAAGGCGGTGGCCGAAGATATCGTGCATGACGCCTTCATCAAGATCTGGAACGGCGCGGCCAGTTTTGACCCGCACAGAGGCTCGGCCCGCGGCTGGGTATACAGCGTGACCCGGCACCTGGCGCTAAATGCCGTGCGCAGCAATGGACGCGAAGTGCCCCTCAGCGAAGAGCATGAAAGCGCAGAGCGCGCTGACACCTTCGACTATCAGGCGCACTCGGCGCGGATCTACAGCTGCCTCGAACAACTCGACCCGGCCCGCCGCAACTGCATCCTGCATGCGTATGTAGACGGTTATTCCCACAGCGAAATCGCGCACAAACTCGGCACCCCGCTGGGTACCGTGAAAGCGTGGATCAAACGCAGCCTCGCGGCATTGCGTGAGTGCATGGCATGAACAGCATCGACGAACTGGCCAGCGAATATGTGCTGGGCACCTTGCCCACCGAGCAACGCACCGAGGTGGAACAGCGCCTGGCCACCGATGCCGACTTGCGTGCGGCAGTAGACGCCTGGGAACAGCGCCTGCTGCCACTGACTGGACAGGCCCCGCCTGCAACGCCTTCGGTGTATTTATGGCGACGCATCGAGCGCAGCCTGGGGCATTCTGCCACCCGGAACTCGCCGGTCTCGTGGTGGAACAGGCTGGCGTTGTGGCGCGGACTGGCCGGCGCCGGCATCGCGGCGAGCCTGGTATTGGCGACACTGCTGTTGACCCGTACGGCCGCCATCAACCCGACCGCTTATGTAGTGGTGCTGGTAGCCCCGCAAAACCAGGCGCCGGGCTGGGTAATCCAGGCGAGCAATACCCAGGAAATCCAGCTGATTCCCCTGGGCATCATGGAAGTACCGGCAGACAAGACGCTGCAGTTCTGGACCAAGGGCGAAGACTGGCAAGGCCCGGTGTCGCTGGGCTTGGTCAAGCCTGGACAGACGTTATCTGTGCCCCTGGACAAACTCCCGCCACTGGCGCCGAACCAGCTGTTTGAGCTGACCCTGGAAAATCCCGGCGGGTCGAAAACCGGCAAGCCGACAGGTCCGATTCAGGCAATTGGCCGGGCCGTTAAAGTAATCTGAACGTAATGCAATGTTGTGGAAGGCCAGTTCGCGCATATGCATTACATCTCGGGGCTATGGCGTCACCATTGCGCTATAGAATCGGGCTCGGAAACCCGGCTCCCTGGACCCTTCATGCCCTCAAAAACCCGTTCGCTGCTGATTCTCGCACTCGTCGTCATCTTCACCGGCATCGGCGCCGGCCTGGGCGGCATGCTCCTCGCCTTGCTGCTGCACGGCATCCAGCATCTGGCCTACGGCTACAGCCTCGACAGCCTGATCAGCCATGAAACCTTTTTGCTCGGTGTCACCGCCGCCGCGCCCGAACGCCGGGTGCTGGTGCTGATCACCTGTGGCCTGGTGGCCGGTGTGGGTTGGTGGTTGATCTACCGCTATGGCCGCCCGCTGGTGAGCATCAAGCAAGCGGTCTCCGCCCAGGCACCGATCATGCCGCCCAAGACCACCCTCGCCCACGCCGTGCTGCAAATCATCACTGTGGCCCTCGGCTCGCCATTGGGCCGTGAAGTGGCGCCACGGGAAGTCGGCGCGCTGGCCGCCACCTGGTTGTCACAGCGGGCGCGACTGGCGCCGGACATGCACCGGCTGATCGTCGCCTGCGGTGCGGGCGCCGGGCTGGCGGCGGTGTACAACGTGCCGTTGGGCGGCGCGGTGTTTGTGCTCGAAGTGTTGGTGGGTGTGTTCAGTTGGCCGGCGGCAGTGATTGCGTTGGCCACCTCGGCCATCGGCGCGTCGGTGGCCTGGATTGGCTTGGGCGCAGAGGCGCAATACGTAGTGCCGCACTTTGTGCTCAGCCCAGGCTTGATCGCCTGGGCGCTGGCCTGCGGGCCGGTGTTTGGCCTGGCCGCCTACGGATTCACCCGGCTGACCGGCGCGGCCCGCAGCAACGCCGCCCGTGGCTGGCGGTTGCCGGTACTGTCGTTGATCAACTTCACGATCATCGGGGGCCTGGCGATTTTCCTGCCGCAGATCCTCGGCAACGGCAAGGGCCCGGCGCAACTGGGCTTTGACAATGAGCTGACCATCGGCCTTGCCGCGGTGCTGCTGGTGGTCAAGGTACTGATCACGGCGAGCAGCCTGCGCGCCGGTGCCGAAGGCGGTTTGCTGACCCCGGCGCTGGCCAACGGCGCCCTGCTCGCCATCATCCTCGGCGGCGCCTGGAGCCTGTTGTGGCCCGGCGTGCCGCTGGGGGCTTTCGCGATCATCGGTGCGGCGGCGTTCCTGGCATCGAGCATGAGCATGCCGTTGACGGCAATCGTGCTGGTGGCGGAATTCACCCGCATCGACCATGACTTCCTGGTGCCGATCATTCTCGCGGTGGCAGGTTCGATGTGCATGAGCAAGCTGTGCGTCCTGTGGGAAAAGCGTTGAAGAAGCTGGATTAAAACCCCGACACGCGCCATCCTCCGCGCTTTAAGCCGCCCCATCAGCGGCGTTCCACGCACAAAGGATATGCCCATGCACGACCAACCCCTCGCCCCCGCCGATTTCGAGTTCATCGACGACACCCTGCTCAAGTACGGCGACGACCATTCGGTGCTGAACCTGGCCGAGCTCGACGGTTACTTCACCGCCCTGGTTTCAAGCCCCGCGCAGGTGGAGGTTGCCGAATGGTTCCCCGGTATCTTTGGTGGGCAGAACCCGGATTGGGAAAGCCCGGAAGAAGCCGGGCAGTTCCTTGAACTGTGCGTGCGCCATATGAACGCCATTGCCACGCAACTGGCGACCGACGCCCAGGGTTTCAAGGCACGTTTCGAGGAAACCGAGCATCAGGACCAGCCACTGACCCTGGCGGAAGAATGGTGCTTTGGTTATATCCGTGGCGCCGCTATCGGCAACTGGCCAGAGCTGCCTGCCGAACAGGCCGGGCAACTGGAGAAGATTTCCTGGTGCGCCGAGCAGGACAACTTTGAACTGCCGGCAGACCTGGATGTAAATGCCCATCAGCAACGGGTAGCCGCTATCGAACCGGCCGCCCGTGCGTTGCACGACTACTGGTTGGCCCAGCGCTGAACGCAACACCTGTGGCGAGGGAGCTTGCTCCCGCTGGGGTGCGAAGCGCCCCCGATTTTTAGGGCTGCTTCGCAGCCCAGCGGGAGCAAGCTCCCTCGCCACATTTATTTGTTTTGCCTCCGGGTTCAGTTGCCGCTAGTTGAAATCGACGTCAAACGCCTGATAGAACGCATTGCCGGTGTTGGCCACGATCCACATCAACACCAGCACATGCCGGCCCTTCTTGCCCTTGGGCAATGTCACCTGATGTTCAACCTTGGCCTTCAGTTCGGCCGAGTGCTGGTAATACGGCACCTGGGTATAGAAGTCCTCGAAGAACGGCTTGGCCTCCAGTTGGGCGCGGCTGATGCGCTGCCTGGGATCCCAACCGTCCCGGGTGATCAACCAGCGATAGCCACGGGTCACGTGCGCAGCGGTGTAATCCCACTGCACCTTGAACACCTGGCCGGCTTCAACATTCAACAACGGCCAGTTAAACGGAGTGTTGAGCTTTTTAGCCATTTCTTCGTCGGTGAAGTTCACACAGTCGCGGGCATCGGTCTTGCCGCCGCTGAGGATGTGCCCGTCGGCGGGCGGCGTGACGCTTTGATCGTCGGTTTCATAAGGCGCCGGAAACGGCCCGGCGTTGAGGGCCGGGAAGTTCTTGCCGCCTTCCATTTCGTTGACTTGCCAGTTTTCCAGCAGGCCACGCTCTACCGCCACCGAGCCACGGCTGGCGGGTGTCACGACGCGACCATGCCTGAGTTGAGTCTGGGGTTTGTTCATTTCAGTCACTCCTTGATTGAAGACTTCCCCTCATGGGAAGCGCCTTGAACTTAGCCCACCTCGCCGGGTTGTCTACCCGACGGTTCTGTCAGACAAATCGCGTCATGTCCTTGTTTTGCGTAGCTTTCGTACTGGTCTTGCACCAGAGTTATCGTCGGTCCTACCCTGCGACAGGCGATCGGACTACAGCCGCCGTCCATGAACGCCTGGCCTCAGGTGTTGAGGATCATCTCAAATCCGCCATAGATCATCCGCTGCCCATCAAACGGCATCGGATTGACGTCTGCCTTCAGGCGCGAGTCTTCCATCACCTTGCTCATCCCGGCGTCACGCACCTGCCGCGACGGCCAGACGATCCAGGAAAACACCACGGTTTCATCCTCCTTGAGCTTGACCGCCATGGGAAACGAGGTCACCTGCCCCTGGGGTACGTCATCGCCCCAGCACTCGATGATATTCAGCGCACCATGTTCCTTGAACACCACGGCGGCGGCCTTGGCGTGCTGGATGAATTGTTCGCGTTTTGCGGTGGGCACCGCGATCACACAGCCATCTACGTAAGACATGATCACTCTCCTGATTCGACGGGTTGTTGTGCCTGTAGTCGATCCATCAGGCGCTCAATCGACATCAACGTGGGAAATGTCGACCAGTGGTGGTTTCACGATTGCGATGCCGGGTTAAGACGTCCCACGTACCAACGGCATATTGGCGACAATAAATTCAATAAACACCCGCAGCTTGGGCGGCACCTGCCGCCCCGACGGCCACAGCAGGTTGAACTGGCCGCCCTCACAGGTGTAATCCCCAAGCACCTCCACCAGATGCCCGGCCGCGAGTGCCTCGCGCACCACGAAGTCGGCCGCATAAGTCAGGCCCTGGCCTTGCACCGCCAGCTCCATGCGTCCTTCCACCGAATTGCAGATCATCGAGCGCGGCAGCTCAAGCTCCAGCGCTCGCTCGTCGCGGCGCATCTGCCAGGCCTGGAGTTTGCCGGAGGCGGGAAAGCGGAAATGGATGCAGCGATGTGCGTGCAGGTCTTCCGGGCAACGCGGCGTTCCGTTCCGAGCCAGATAATCCGGGGAGCCAACGACCAACATTCGATAGGTGCCCAGCGGACGCGCCGACAGCCCGGAATCCTTCGGCACGCCGCTGCGGATCACCGCGTCGAAACCTTCGGCAATCACGTCCGCCAGGCGGTCGTTGAAATCCAGGTCCAGCTGGATCTGCGGGTACAGCGCCTGGAACTCGCCGAACATCGCCAGGAACGGCCGCGCAATCATCGGCAGGCCAACCCGCAGCGGGCCCTGGGGCGCGACAAGGGTTTGCGACAGCTCTTCACCCGCCACTTCCAGCTCCGCCAGTACCCGCCGGCAGCGCTCGACAAACTGCGTGCCCTGGGCCGTGAGGGTGATGCTGCGGGTGCTGCGATGAAACAGCCGCACACCAAACTTTGCTTCCAGCCGGGCGATGCTCTTGCTCACCGCCGACGCCGAGATGCCCAGCGTCCTGCCAGCGCCGACAAAACTGCGGGCTTCAGCTGCCGCGACAAACACGCCGATGGCATTCAGGCTTTCCATACGCTTACCCATTAAGGACTCTGGAGTCCATTCTAAACAGAACTAAGGCCTGTTTTTCCGCTAATTGTTCACGCCTATGGTGGTGGCTCGTTCCCCAGCCACAGGCTTTTTCCCATGAAGATTTTCCTTACCGGTGCCAATGGTTTCGTCGGCGGCAGCGTTGCCCATCACTTGATCGCCCAAGGGCACAGCGTGCGCGGCCTGCTGCGCGACCCGCAGAAAGCCGGCCGCTTGCAGGCCCAGGGCATCACCCCGGTGATCGGCAGCCTGGATGACCGCCAATTACTGATCGACGAAGCACGCCAGGCCGACGCTGTGATTGATGCCGCCAACAGCGACCACGCCGGTGCCGTCGACGCGTTCATCGAGGCGCTGCGTGGCTCGGGCAAACTGCTGATCCACACCAGCGGCTCCAGCATCATCGGCGATGACGCGTTGGGCAATACCTTGTCCGAACACATCTTTGACGAAGACACCCCCTTCATCATCGAGGCCCCCAAGCAAGCCCGCTACGACATTGACCTGCGCATGATGGCTGCCGCCGACCAAGGTATTCGCAGCGTGGTGATCTGCCCGAGCAACATCTATGGCGTGGGCCATGGATTGACCGATCACAGCTTCCAACTGCCGTTCCTGATGGCCCGTGCCCGGGAAACCGGGGTGATGCGTATCGTCGGGGCCGGGGTCAATCGCTGGTCCAACGTGCACATTGATGACGTCGCGAAACTGTTCCTGCTGGCCGTGGAAAAAGCCCCGGCCGGCGCGTTTTACTTTCTGGAAAACGGTGAGGCGTCGTTTATCGATATGGCCGCCGCACTGGCCAAGCGCATGAACCTGAGCGCGGTGCAGTCATGGCCAGCCGAAGAAGCCGAGCAACATTGGGACCCGATGCATGTGCATTACACCTTCGGCACCAATAGCCGGGTCAAGGCCAAGCGCGCTCGCGCCGAGCTGGGTTGGGCGCCGCGTCACGCTTCGATCCTCGACTGGATCGGCAGCGAGATGCCGCTATGAGCCGAGTCTGGATGATTACCGGCAGCGCCGGCGGCCTGGGTGCCGGCATCGCCCGCGCGGCGCTGGTTAACGGCGACCAGGTGGTAGCCACCGACCTTGACCTGGCCCGTCTGGACCAGACCTACAGCAGCGACCAGGTGATGACCGCCGCGCTGGACATCCGCGATGAGCAACAGGCCCAAACGGTGGTGACCGCAGCAGTGGCGCGATTCGGACGCATCGATGTGCTGGTCAATAACGCAGGCTACGGACAGTTCGGGCCATTCGAGGAAGTCGAGCCCGAGGCCATCGAGCGTCAGTTCGCGACCAACGTGTTCGGCACCTTCAACGTAACCCGCGCAGTGCTGCCGGTGATGCGCCGCCAGCGCAGCGGGCACCTGGTGATGATGTCGTCCAATGGCGGCTTCAAGGGCGTGCGTGGGGCCTCGATGTATTCGGCGTCGAAGTTTGCGATTGAAGGGTTTTCCGAAGCCCTGGCCGAGGAAGTCGCCGAGTTCGGCATCCGCCTGACGCTGTTGGAGCCCGGGGCGTTTCGTACTGACTTTCTCGACAGCCGCACGCTCAAGCTCGGCACCCGGGCACTTGAGGATTACGCCGAATTTCGCGCCCGCACGCTGGCGGTCTTCGAGGCTCGTAATCACCGGCAAATCGGCGACCCGTACCGACTCGGCCTGGCGGTTGTGCAATTGGCGGCTCTGGCAGCACCGCCGTTGCGCTTCGTCGCTGGCAGCGATGCGCTGAGTGTCGTCGAAGCCAAGCTGGGCCAGGTTCGCGCCGATCTTGAACGCTGGCGCTCGCTGTCCACCTCCACCGATTTTCCTCAATAAAGGCCTCTGTCATGACTGACCTCATCACCCGCGTAGAACAGCTGGAAACCCGCTTCGCCCTGGAGCGCCTGATCAGTGAGTACGCCCACGCCTTCGACGCCCGCGACGAAACACTGCTGCGCAGCATCTGGCACGACGACGCACGGCTGGACCTGGGTGCCGCGTTTGGCTGCCATGACGGCGTCGCCGCGATCATAGCTTCCGCCCACCTCAACTGGGCAGCCATGCCGCATATGCATCACTGGATGGCCAACCCGCTGATCGACATCAGCGGCGATACCGCCAGCGCGAGGGTTGCGGTGGATTGCCTGTGCACCCATAACGAACTGGGGCAGGTGCAGATCAGCGGTCTTTATCACGATCGGTTCGAACGCCGGCAAGGGCAATGGGCGTTCAGAGAGCGGCGCTTTGAGCTGCATTTCCTGACACCACTGGCCGCCTGGAAGCCGGTGGCAGGGCTGGAGGCGTAGATCCACGCTCGACAACGGTAGCGTGTTTGGCCGATTATTCGTGTCCGCCAAACGCCACCCGCCTTGAAGCAGGAGCCTTGTACCTTGAGTTCGCAGAAAACCGTGACCGTTACACCGCCCAACTTTCCATTGAACGGCAAGGTAGCGCCCCCCGGCTCCAAATCCATTACCAACCGTGCCTTGCTGCTGGCGGCCCTGGCCAAGGGCACCAGTCGCTTGAGCGGCGCGCTGAAAAGCGATGACACTCGCCACATGTCGGTGGCCCTGCGGCAGATGGGCGTGGTGATCGATGAACCGGACGACACCACGTTCGTCGTCACCAGCCTGGGCAAGCTGCAATTGCCGGCGCAGCCGCTGTTCCTCGGCAACGCCGGCACGGCGATGCGCTTCCTCACCGCTGCCGTGGCCACTGTACAAGGCACCGTGGTGCTGGATGGCGACGCCTACATGCAAAAGCGTCCGATCGGCCCGCTGCTGGCGACCCTCGGCCAGAATGGCATCGAGGTCGACAGCCCTACCGGTTGCCCACCCGTGACCGTCCATGGCACTGGCCGCGTGCAAGCCAAGCGTTTCGAGATCGACGGCGGCCTGTCGAGCCAGTACGTGTCGGCGCTGCTGATGCTGGCGGCGTGCGGCGAAGCGCCGATTGAAGTAGCGCTGACCGGCAAGGACATCGGCGCCCGTGGCTATGTCGACCTGACCCTGGACTGCATGCGCGCCTTCGGTGCCCAGGTGGACATCGTCGATGAAAGCACCTGGCGCGTGGCCCCGACCGGCTACACCGCCCACGACTACCTGATCGAGCCTGACGCTTCCGCCGCCACCTATTTGTGGGCCGCCGAAGTGCTGACCGGTGGCCGCATCGACCTCGGTGTCGCCCCGCAGGATTTCACCCAGCCCGACGCCAAGGCCCAGGCAGTGATCGCGCAATTTCCGCAGATGCAACCGGTGGTTGTCGGTTCGCAGATGCAGGACGCAATCCCCACCCTCGCCGTGCTCGCCGCGTTCAACAACACGCCGGTGCGCTTCACCGAACTGGCCAACCTGCGGGTCAAGGAATGTGATCGGGTGCAGGCCCTGCATGACGGTCTGAATGAAATCCGTCCGGGCCTGGCGACCATTGAAGGTGATGACTTGCTGGTAGCCAGCGATCCGGCCTTGGCGGGTACCAGCTGCAACGCGCTGATCGACACCCACGCCGACCACCGCATCGCCATGTGCTTTGCCCTGGCGGGACTGAAGGTCTCGGGGATCAGGATTCAGGACCCGGACTGCGTCGGCAAGACCTATCCCGAGTACTGGAAAGAGCTGGAAAGCCTTGGGGTCCATTTGACCTGGTAAGCCGCCGGCGCCGATAACGGGAGGGAGACTGCATGACGATTCGCCAACCCTGCCCACCCGGCGTCTGCGACTGCAATCGTGAGCAACTGCTCGACCTTCCCGGCGCCGATGCGCGCATCCTGCAACTGACCCGCCAGGAAGAAAAACGCCTGCTCGAACGCCTCGAAAACCTGCAAAGCCTGCCCGATCTTGAGCGCATGCAACAGCTGATGTACCAGCAACTGGGCATTCGCGTGCATATCGCGCCGGGTCATACGGAAGTGAAGACGATGCGCGGGATTCAGATCGTTATCGATGACTTGCCGGGGTTGTGTCGCAAGACCCGGCAGTCGATTCCAGCGGCGATTCGCAAGGGCATGGAGAAGCGCCCGGAGATTGCGTATCGGTTGCTGGATGCTCATGACTTGTTTCGCGAGGGTTGAGGGCCGCCTTCCATTTGCGGCGATTTTCTCGCTTGAGTCTGCGGGCCGTTTTGTATTCGAGGCGAGCCTGGGCCATCTCCTGAGTACGCGGGGGCCGAAAGCCGGCTTTGTAGCGCTTGCGTTCATGACGAAGCAGGACGAGTTCTGCGCGCATTTGGCGGTGGCGGTGGGTATTGAGCAGGTAGAGGCTTAGCAGCGGGAACAGCAGCCCCGTTGTGTAGATAAAAACATGGGGCTGATAGCTGTAGGTGAACAGCACAATGAAAAAGCTCATCACACAACTGCCTGCCAGTATCCAGACGCCCCAGTCGCGACCTCGGAGGATAAGAAAGTTGCCCGCTGACAAGATAATGGAAGCGATACCCACATCCAGCCCCGTGTAACTACGATAAGCAGGCACGCCTCGCATGTAGGTACTACCCATCGACGACCCCGCTACCGCAAGAGCAAAAAGCGCAAACATAAAAGCACAGACTAAAACCGGAAAATAGTGAGCCATAAAAGCTCTAGGGGAATTTCTCAGTTCCATTATTCAAACTCTTCGTATAGGCCGATGGCCAGTGTCCGGATATTCCCGGAGACGCCGCTGCCTATGACACTCATGGTTGCACCCACTCCTGCCCCCGCAATCGCCGGGTCAGCATCGATCGCGGCAAACAACCGGCCGAGGTCGATACTGCCTTCGATCCGTTTGCGGGTGGTGCGATAGGCAGCTGGAAAACCGTCCTTCAAGACGCTGGAAGTCATTCCTTTACTCCTGGATTCCACGAGAGCGCAAAGAGTAAGACTGAGCCGCCTGAAAGGTTGTCAGAAAGGTCCTCCTTTCCAGACTGACATTTCCCGATCACCTCTCCATACCTTGTGGGCAATCATTCCAATTGGAAAAGTACGCCCGTGCTACTAATTCCCTCTTCCCCCCGCAAACGACCACTCATCCGCCGCCGTCGTCGTAATCACTACCATCACATCCTCAGGGCTCAGCCCAATCGCAGCCTCCAGCCGCTCCACCAACACCTGGTAAAACCGCCGTTTGGTCTCGGTATCACGAGGTTTACCGCCCGTGATCGCGATAAGTACATAGTCGTGGCTGCGCGGGCCGCCCAAATAGTTGGGGTCGATGATCATCTCGCCAATTTCGTGCTGGTGGATCACGTGGAAGCGATCCGCGTCAGGAATCTTGAAGCTCTCAACCAGGGCATCATGCAATCCCTGTGAAAGCGCTTGCAGATATTCAGGGGATTTCCCGCGGTGCAGGGAGATTCGAGCGTAAGGCATGGGGTTACTCCGCAGGATGGATGGCTGCCAACAGGTTCAGCGCCGACGCCGCTGTCGGCCAGCCGGAGTAAAACGCCAGGTGAGTGATGACTTCACCCAGTTCCTCGACGCTCAAGCCATTGCCAACCGCCCGCTGCAAGTGAAACGGTAGTTGCTCCAGACGGTACATCGCCACCAGTGCCGCCACGGTGATCAGGCTGCGCTCCCTGGGCGACAGGCCCTCGCGCTCCCAGATATCGGCGAACAGCACGTCGCGGGTCAGCTCGGTAAATTTGTTGCTCATGGACGCTCGCTCCGACAATTCAGTTGACGGGCAAAAACTAGCAAGCCAGGATCATTCCGAATATCAGATTCAATAGCATCCACCATCCCGTTTTAATGGACCATTCAATGCGCCGCCCCACCTTCGACCTTGATGTACTGCGCACCTTCGTCACCGGCGTCGAGCTGAACAGCTTTGCCAAGGCGGCGGATCGCCTGGGCCGTTCGACCTCAGCCGTCAGCGCGCAATTAAAGAAACTCGAAGAACAGGTCGGCGCGCCGGTGCTGAGCAAATCCGGGCGCGGGCTGGTGCTGACGCCGGTGGGTGAAGCGCTGCTCGGCCACGCCAGGCGGTTGCTGGACCTCAATGACACTGTCTTCAGCAGCCTTAACGAAACCCAAACCGCAGGCACTTTGCGCCTCGGTTTGCAGGAGGATTTCGGCGAGCATGTGCTCAGTGACATCCTGCGGCGCTTCGCCAGGCTTTATCCGATGATCAGCCTTGAAGTGCGGATAGGCCGCAATGCCGAGCTGTTGACCCTGATCGACAGCGCGAGCCTGGAACTGGCGCTGACCTGGGAAACCGGTCAGACATCGTCCTGCCGCACCCGCCTGGGGCAAACACCCATGCACTGGATCGGGCCCCGGGACAAACCCCAACTACTGCGCGCCGAGGACGCGCCGCTGCCGCTGGTGATGTTCGAGGCACCCTGCGTATTGCGCAGCGCCGCCACCGAAGCCCTGGACCGCGCCGGCATTGCCTGGCGCATTGCCTTGACCAGCCCCAGCGTGGGTGGGATCTGGGCGGCGGTCGATGCCGGGTTGGGTGTGACCTTGCGCACCCGTATCGGTTTGCCTGCGCACCTGCGTGTACTCGACGGTCTGCCGCCGGTGCCGTCCCTTGGCTATGAATTGCATTGCAGCCATCCAGCGCCAGGCGCTGCGGTCGCACAGCTTGCAGCGCTCATACAGAGCAGCCTGGTTTAGGCGGTTTCGCAGGGTTGCAGGGTGACGAACAGTTGTCGCCCCAACTTCGCCGCCGTCTCCAGATGCTGTTCGGCAGCGCCGCTTTCCGAGTCCAGCAGCAGCTCGGATGTCAGCACTTTCGCACCGCAGTAATCAAAGATCCCATGGTCGATTTGCGTGCGCATGGCGTCGGCATAGCCGTGGCGTTCAAACACCCCTTCGTCCGCCCCGCCAACGCCCAGTAAGTGCACCTGCAAGTGGCCGAGTTTTTTCACCACCTTCGTCTCAAGGCTGTAGTCGATCGCCCAACCGTTGACGAATACCCGGTCGATCCAGCCCTTGAGCAAGGCCGGCATCGACCACCAGAAGATCGGGAACACCAGCACCAAGGCGTCGGCGCGGTCGAGTCGGGCCTGTTCGGCCAGTACGTCGGCCGGCGGCGTGGCGCGGGTGCGGTGCACTTTATGGTCGGCGGCGTTGTAACGCGGGTCGAAACCTTCAGCGGCGAGGTCGGCGATTTCAAAGGTGTGGCCGGCGGCGGTTATGCCGGCAGCCGCCTGTTTGGCGAGGCTGTGGGTCAGGGAGTGTGAGTCGTGGTGAGCAACAACGATCAGCGCGTGCATGGCAGTGACTCCGTCGGGGTAGCGATGAGAAGGCAAATTGAGTAGGCTTGAGCTAAGTTACCGTTGGTAAGTTACTTTTGGTATATAAGCATGTCAAGCGATCAATCCCCTGCCCCTCGCCGCCGCTTGTCCCGGGATGACCGGTTGCGCCAGCTGCTCGACGTGGCCTGGCAACTGGTGCGAGAAGAAGGCACCGATGCCCTGACCCTGGGGCATCTGGCTGAGTTGGCCGGCGTTACAAAGCCGGTGGTGTATGACCATTTTGGCGATCGCGCGGGGCTGTTGGCCGCGCTGTATGAAGATTTCGACGCCCGTCAGAACCAGGTATTTGCCGCCGCAATCGAGGCCAGCGAACCCACCCTGGACAACCGCGCCTGGGTGATCGCCTCGTGCTATGTCGACTGTGTGTTGCTGCAGGGACGTGAAATTCCGGGCGTGATTTCCGCCTTGGCTGGCAGCCCGGAACTGGAAAGCATCAAGCGTGAGTACGACGTGATATTCCTCGGCAAGTGCCGCGATGCCCTCGCCCCTTTTGCCGTGGACGGTGTGATAACCCAGGCCGGTTTGAGGGGGATGCTGGGCGCAGCGGAAGCCTTGTCCCATGCCGTAGCGAGCGGGGAAATCAGCGCGCTGGAGGCACAGGAGGAGCTGTTTGCGAGCATCAAGTCGATGGTGAGTCGAGGCGCGCGTTAACCCAGCCTTGCGTGCACAAACATCCGAGCCTTGTGGGTCATCTGGTCGAAGTGACGATCACGCTGTTTTTCGGCATCGACCATCGCCCGCTTGCCGTGCTTTTGCAGGAGGTAGGTGTGGATCTGCCGCACCTCCAGCGAGCTGTAGATCGACGCCACATCCAGCAACCCCATCAAGCCGTCAGTGCTGTAGTCGCGGGTGTTCATCAACACCTGGGTACCGCGCACACCGCGCAGTTGAAAGCCCATGGACTCGAACGCCGGGACCTTCTCCACTGCGCAGGTCAGTTCGGCATGGGGGTAGCGAGCGAGCATGTCCTGCATCATCGCCCGCGCCACGCCTTTGCGCCGATGGCTGGCGTGCACCGCCATGTAAGCCACGCCGCACGCCTCGGGATCGTCCTTCACCGGCAGGTACAGCAGGAAGCCGATCACCTGCTCCTGCGCGTCCAGCGCGACGATCAATTCCACCGCAATGCCCTTGGACCCGCCCAGCGCTTCCAGGTACAGGTGCACCTCGTAGCCGATGGCGTACTGGTAGACGTTGTACAGCAGGTTGCTTGGCGGGATGGCGACCATGCTGATGTCCGTCAGGTAGTCGACCACCATCTGCAGGATCTGCGCGTTGATCGGCTCGGGGCATGGGGTTTCGTAATGGGTAAGGCTGAACATTTGAATTCCTGGTGTTTCATTTTAAGGCCCGGCGGATTGTACCTGCTGAAGGGCCGCCGTGGACCCGCAAGCACCCATTGTGGCGAGGGAGCTTGCTCCCTCGCCACAAGGGGGCTGCTCGGCTCATTGCGCACATACCTCCCGCAGGCAACCGCGCAGCCAGCGATGGGCCAGGTCGGCGTCCAGGCGCGGGTGCCAGAGCATCGATACGGTGAAGTCCGGGAACACGAACGGCAGCGCAAAGCGGTAGAGGTCGCTGTGCAGGTTGGCGGTATGCCGCTCCGGCACGCTGGCGATCAGGTCGGTGCTGCGGGCCAGGGCCAGGGCGGTCGAGAAGCCGGCGACGATGGTCACCACGTCCCGGGTCAGCCCGAGCGCTTCAAGGGCTTGATGGATCTGGCCTTGATCACGGCCACGCCGGGACACGTAGATGTGCTGGCCTTCGGCGAAGCGCTGCGGCGTGACTTCGCCCTGGCTGAGCGGATGGCCCTTGCGCACCACGCCGATAAACCGGTCGCGGAACAGCGCCTGGGTCAGCACCTCGGGGCTGGCGCTGCTGTCGACCACGCCGGTTTCCAGGTCGACACTGCCATCGCGCAGCGGCGTACTGCCTTTGTCCGGCTTGTGCACGAAGCGCAACCGCACGCCAGGCGCTTCCCGGGCGATCCGCGTCAACAGCGCCGGGCCGAAGTTTTCAACAAATCCGTCGCTGGTGCGCAAGGTGAAGGTGCGTACCAGTTGGCTCACATCCAGCGTCGCAGCGGGTCGCAACACCGCTTCGGCGTCCTGCACCAACTGACTGACCTGTTCGCGCAACGCCAGAGCGCGCGGCGTGGGTACCAGGCCGCGGCCGGCACGGACCAATAACGGATCGCCGGTGGTTTCCCGCAGTCGCGCCAGCGCCCGGCTCATCGCCGACGGGCTCAGGCGCAAGCGTTGAGCGGCACGGGCGA
The DNA here is from genome assembly GCF_030815935.1 of Pseudomonas sp. W2I6. Lineage (NCBI taxonomy): Bacteria > Pseudomonadati > Pseudomonadota > Gammaproteobacteria > Pseudomonadales > Pseudomonadaceae > Pseudomonas > Pseudomonas sp. W2I6. The sequence goes on from NZ_JAUSXJ010000001.1 coordinate 2,984,619, forward strand.
CGCTGCCTTCGGCGAGCAACACATCGAGGGTGACCAGCAGATTGAAATCAGGTGTCGACACGGCAAACCTCATAGGGCGTTTGGCGCACGTATAAAGTGCAAATGCTGCGCCTTCCGCCATGTTAGGTGACGGCGTAGATTTCTGACAGCGGTCAAACCCAGGAGCCTCTTGATGAAATCACCTGCACCCCGTGGCGCTCTCGTCGCCCTGTCACTGTCCATGTTGCTGGCGTCCTTGGGCACCAGCATCGCCAACGTCGGCCTGCCGAGCCTGGTGCAGGCGTTTGATGCATCGTTCCAGGCGGCGCAGTGGGTGGTGCTCGCCTACTTGCTGGCGATTACCACGGTGATCGTCAGCGTCGGGCGCCTGGGCGACCTGATGGGCCGCAGCCGCCTGCTCTTGGCCGGGTTGTTGCTCTTCACCGTTGCCTCGGCCCTGTGCGGCATGGCTCCGTCCCTCGGGCTGTTGATTGCGGCCCGCGCCCTGCAAGGCCTGGGCGCGGCGGTCATGATGGCGATGACCATGGCGCTGGTGGGCGCCACCGTGACCAAGGAACGCACCGGCCGCGCCATGGGGTTGCTGGGCACGATGTCGGCCATGGGTACCGCGCTGGGGCCAAGCCTTGGCGGGGTGTTGATCGCGGGGTTTGGCTGGCGCGCGCTGTTTTTCATCACCGTGCCGCTGGGTTTGCTGACATTTGCCCTCGCCCGGCGTTATCTGCGCGTCGACCGCCATGGGCTACAGCCCGCGCAATCCGGGTTCAGTTTCTTGTCGACACTACGGGATTCAACGCTAAGCGCTGGCCTGGCCATGAGCGCCCTGGTATCGGCGGTGATGATGGCGACCTTGGTGGTCGGGCCCTTCTACCTGACCCACGGTGCAGGCCTCAACCCCGCCTGGATGGGCCTGACAATGGCAGTCGGGCCCTGCGTTTCGGCATTGACGGGCATCCCTGCGGGACGTTTGACCGACCGTTTCGGCAGCGGCCCGATGACCATCGCCGGGCTGCTGGCGATGCTGGCGGGCTGCCTGCTGCTCTCGCTGGCGCCGCTGAACCTTGGGGTTGCCGGGTATATCACCCCGCTGATCATCCTCACCCTCGGCTACGCCCAGTTTCAAGCCGCCAACAACACCGCCGTGATGAGCGACGTACTGCCAGACCGCCGTGGCGTGATCGCCGGCTTGCTTAATCTGTCGCGCAATCTGGGCCTGATCGCCGGGGCTTCGGCCTTGGGCGCAGTGTTTTCGCAGGTTTCAGGTGACCTCTCCACGGCCACTCCCGGCGACGTGGGAAGTGGGATGCAAGCCACGTTCGGCGTGGCATTGGCACTGATTGGTGCAGGTCTTTTCCTGGCCCTACGCGTCCGGTTCCGCGTAACACCTGTCTTGACAAGGTAAAATCGTAACGACTATTGTCTGACAACCTGATTACCAAGGTTTTCCCATGCTTGAGCTCCAGCGCCCTGATTCGCTCGTTATGCGCGTTGTCAGCGCCATTCGTGCAGAAATCGACTCCGGCCAACTGGCGCCCGAAGCGCGCCTGCCCACCGAACAGCAACTGGCTGAACAACTCAATGTCAGCCGTTCGGTGGTGCGCGAAGCGATTGCCCAGCTCAAGGCCGACGGCGTACTGACCGCACGGCGTGGCCTGGGCTCATTTATCTCGCAAACCCCGGCCGGCACCGTGTTCCGCTTCCCGGAAAAAAACGGTCGCCGCCCGGACCTGGCGCAAATGTTCGAAGTGCGCCTGTGGATCGAAACCCAGGCCGCCTCGATTGCCGCCCAACGCCGCGACGCCGCCGACCTGCAGCGCATGAAGACCGCCCTGCAGGAAATGCACGACAAGCGCGCCGACTTCGACGCCGCCGCCCTGGCCGATGTAGAATTCCATCGCGCCATCGCCGAGGCCAGCAAGAACGACTATTTCGTGGCCTTCCATGACTTCCTCAGAAGCCAACTGGCCAGCGCCCGCAAGACCGCCTGGGAAAACTCCGCCACCCGCTTTGTCAGCGGCTCGGCCGATGCCACCCAGGAACACACCGCGCTCTACCAGGCCATCGTCGACGGTGATGCCCAAGGCGCTGCCGCCTGTGCCGAGGCTCACTTGCGCGCCGCAGCAAGGCGCCTGCATCTGGAACTGCCCGCTATCAATTGACCGATCCGAACCCGTTTAAAGCGTGCCGATGGCGCGCTGTTTTTTTAACAAAACCATTAGTCTGACAACCTGATAAGCAGACTGAAATGCGTAGGTATTCAAAATAATGATTTATGACTTTTGCATCATCGGCGGCGGCATCGTCGGTTTGGCCACCGCGATGGAGTTGCTCAAGCGCCAGCCCAACGCCTCGCTGGTGATCCTGGAGAAGGAAAGCCTGTTGGCCAAACACCAGACCGGCCATAACAGCGGCGTGATCCATGCCGGCATCTACTACGCGCCGGGCAGCCTCAAGGCCGACTTGTGCAAGCGTGGCGCCGAAGCGACCAAGCAGTTCTGCACCGAGCACGGGATCAAGTTCGAGGTGTGCGGCAAGTTGCTGGTGGCTTCGACTGATCTGGAAGTACAACGGATGGAAGCGCTGTACGCCCGCTCGCAGCTCAACGGCATGAAAGTCGAACGCCTGGACGCCGACCAGTTGCGCCAGCGCGAACCGAACATCGTCGGGCTGGGCGGGCTGTTTCTCGACGCCACCGGCATTGTCGATTACCGCGAAGTCTGCGAAACCATGGCCCGGGTGATTCGTCGCGCCGGCGGGGAAATCTGCCTGGAACGCACCGTCACTGTGATCGTCGAGGACACCGACAAAGTCACCGTCAGCACCCGGGGCGAAAGCTGGCAGGCCAGGCATCTGGTGGTGTGTGCAGGTTTGCAATCGGACCGCCTGGCCGTGATGGCCGGCGTCAAGATCGACCACCAGATCATCCCGTTCCGTGGCGAATACTTCCGCTTGCCGGAATCGAAGAACACCATCGTCAACCACCTGATCTACCCGATTCCCGACCCGGAGCTGCCCTTCCTCGGCGTGCACCTGACCCGCATGATCGACGGCAGCGTCACCGTTGGCCCGAATGCCGTACTCGGCCTGGGTCGCGAGAACTACCGCAAATTCTCGGTGAACTGGCGCGACGTGGCGCAGTACGCGAGCTTTCCGGGCTTCTGGAAAACCATCTGGCAGAACCTCGGTTCGGGCAGCGTCGAGATGAAGAACTCGCTGTTCAAGTCCGGCTACCTGGAGCAGTGCCGCAAGTACTGCCCATCGCTCAACATCGAAGACCTGCTGCCTTATGAAGCCGGCATCCGCGCCCAGGCCGTGATGCGCGACGGCACCCTGGTGCACGACTTCCTGTTCGCCCAGACCCCGCGAATGCTCCACGTGTGCAATGCGCCCTCACCCGCTGCCACCTCCGCGATTCCCATCGGCTCGATGATCGCCGACCGCATGTTCAAGCCCCACTGACGCACCGCACCACGCCTCACTTTGACAATAAATATAATGACTCATAAGGAAGTACAGAATGACGGCTACAGCCCGCACCCCGGACGTTGAAACCCCCGAGCAAACCAGGAAACGCCTGCGCAAAGTCGCGGCCGCGACGATCTTCGGTTCGATGCTGGAGTGGTATGACTTTTACCTGTACGCCACCATGGCGGCGATTGTGTTCTCGAAGATTTTCTTCGATAACAGCGACCCGAAAGCCGCTACGCTGATGGCGTTTTCCACCTTTGCCATCGGCTTCATCGCGCGCCCGTTCGGCGGCATTCTGTTCGGCTACCTGGGCGACAAGTTCGGGCGTAAACAAGTGCTGGTGCTGACCTTCTGCATGATGGGCGTGTGCACCACACTGATCGGGCTGATCCCCAGCTACGCCTCCATCGGCATCTGGGCGCCGATCGTGCTGGTGTTTATCCGCATCATCCAGGGCCTGGGCGCCGGGGCCGAATTGTCCGGCGCGGCGGTCACTTCCTACGAGCACGCCTCGCAAGGCAAGCGCGGCAGCCAGGGTGCATGGCCGGCGCTGGGGCTGAACCTGGGTTTGCTGCTGTCTTCGCTGACCGTGTACCTGCTGACCATCAACGGCAATGAATTCCTGCTGGCCGGCGGCTGGCGGATTCCGTTCATTTGCAGCATCGCGCTGGTGGGTGTGGGCCTGTGGGTGCGCAACAGCATCCCGGAAACCCCGGAATTCAAGGAACTGAGCAAGGAAACCGCAAAGGCCAAGGCGTCGCCGCTCAAGGCGCTGTTCAAGAACGACCTCAAGGGCCTGGCCGTGGTGTTCTTCGTGGCGATTGGCTACAACGCGTTGAGCTACATCTTCAAGACCTTTTCCCTGGCTTACCTCACCCAGTTCAAGGGTGTCGATGTGCACGTCACGTCGCTGTCGGTGACCATTGCCAGCCTGATCGCCATCGTCGCCGTGCCATGCTTCGGCTGGTTGTGCGACAAGTGGAGCAGCAAGACCGTGCTGATGCTCGGCGGCCTGCTGTCGCTGCTGTTTGCCTACCCGTTCCTTGCGCTGCTCAATACCGGTGAAAGCCTGATGATCTACGTCGCCATTGGCGTGGGCACCGGCATCCTCGCGCCGATGATGTTTGCGCCGCAGGGTTCGTTCCTGAGCCGCCAGTTCCCGACCCAGACCCGCTCCTCGGGCTTTGGCACCGGGCGGGAAATCGGCACCGCGATCGCAGGTGGCCTGGCGCCATTAGGGGCGTTGTCGATGGTGGCGGCGTCGGCCACTCACTCCACTGATGGCGTTGTGATAATCCTCGCGATCTCGTCCCTGCTGGTGGTGGTGTTCGCCTTGTGCGATCAGGGCCGTAAACACTCGGCATTCAAGAACTGAGGCAAAAAGTTCGGACCAACGGGTGCATGGATGCCCCTTCATCGCGCATCATGGGCACTTTCAAGCTCAAGGGAAACGTCCATGCGCGTTCTGTCATTGATGATGGGTCTTACGACGCTGGCCGCCAGTCTGGTGTTTACCGCCCAGGCGCAGGCGGGTGAAGAAAGCCTGTTGGTCGACTCGATCAATCAATACCGCAGCCAGGTCCAGCGCTGCGGCAACCAGGGTTCCCAGGAATTGCCACCGCTGGCCAGCGACACGCGGCTGGTGTTGCCGGTCAACAGTGTCGGCGACTTGCAGCAGGCGCTGGCGCGGGCGGCGTACCCGATGGTCAACGTCCAGGCCATCAGCCTGTCCGGGCCCAGGAACGCCGAAGCCGCGATGAAAGCCGTGCGCGAAAGTTTTTGCCGGGTGGTGCTCGACCCGCAGTTCATTGATATCGGCGTGAGCAACAGCGGCCAGGACTGGCGCATCGTGCTGGCCCGCCCGCTGCTGACCAGCGGCCTGGGCGAGACCCAGACCGAAGGCAAGAAGGTGCTCGACCTGATCAACACCGCCCGCCAGCAACCACGCCAATGTGGCGCCCAGGCCTTTGCCGCCACCACACCCCTGAGCTGGAACGAAGCACTCGCCAACGCCGCCGCCGGCCACGCGCGCAACATGGCCAACGGCAACTTCTTCGATCACCTGGACCACGATGGCCGCACCCCGGGTGACCGGGCTGAACTGGCAGGCTACATCGGCCAGCAGATCGGCGAGAACATCGCCGCCGGCATGGACACCCCACGCAAGGTGGTCGACGGCTGGCTGGCCAGCCCCGGGCACTGTGCCAACCTGATGAACCCGCAGTTCCGCGAAATGGGCGCCGCCTACGCCATGGACCCGAAAAGTGATGCCGGCATCTACTGGACCGGGTTGTTTGGCGTGCAGCAGCAATAACGGTTTGTATCCCAACGTATCTTCCCGGCGAGGCGACACACTGCGAGGTGCAGGCCCCCGGCGATGACACATTGCGGATACGCCGGCGCGGTTTCCTGTGCACACCGGCCCACCCCGGGCCACTTGCGAGGAAACCGTCATGTCCCAGAACAGCACCGTGCTCTACACCGGCAGAACCCACACCACCGGCGGGCGTGAAGGCGCGTCCCACAGCGATGACCTGCACCTGGACATCAAGCTGTCGCCGCCCGGCTCCAAGGCGCCCGGCACCAACCCCGAGCAACTGTTTGGTGCCGGCTGGTCCGCCTGCTTTATCGGCGCAATGGGCAAAGCCGCACAAACCCTTCACATCCGCCTGCCCGCCGACACGGCAGTGAGTGCCGAAGTGGACCTGGTGAACAGCCCGGAAGATGGCTATTACCTGCAGGCGCGCCTGCGGGTCAGCCTGCCGGGTATCGAACACTCGGCCGCCCAGGCACTGGTGGACCGTGCCCACCAGACGTGCCCGTATTCCAAGGCCACCCGCGGCAATATCGCGGTAACGATTACGGTGGCCTGAAGGGAGCTCAGCAAAGCATTATCCGGCCGAGACACTAAAGTGCCATCTAGTGGATAATCCCGCTGAACTGGCTGAGTCCCGGGATGTCTGTAGCTTGGCATCCCTACCTCAGCGAACCGTGGCAAGAAGGCGTTCACCGAATGACAAACTGGCTGCAAGGCGGCGGCGAAATGGCCGAACGGGTCCGGCATCACGACTGGGCCAATACGCCATTGGGGCCTTTGGAACACTGGCCGGACGTACTGAAGACCACCGTCGCCCTGTGCCTTGCCTCCAGTTTCCCCCAGGCGATCGTCTGGGGGCCTGCGCTGATCACGCTTTACAACGACGGGTTTATCCCGATTCTCGGCGACAAGCCTGATGCCCTCGGGCGGCCATTCAACGAGATCTGGCAGGAAGCCTGGCCCGAAATCAGCCCGATCGCGGATGCTGCCTTCGCGGGTGAAGCCACCTTTATCGAAAACTTCCCGCTGACGATCGAACGCGGCGGCGCGCCGGAGCAGGCGTACTTCACCTTCTGCTACAGCCCGATCCGCGACGTACAGGGCAAGGTGGTCGGCATGCTCGACACCGTGACCGAAACCACCGCCACCGTGGTTTTGTCCCAGCGCCTGGCCGAGCTGAATGCTAGCCTGGAGCAGCGCGTCACCGAAAGGACCACCCTGCTGACCCAGACCGAAGCCGCCTTGCGTCAATCGCAAAAGCTTGAAGCCATCGGCCAGTTGACCGGTGGCGTGGCCCACGACTTCAACAACCTGCTGACCATCATTCGCTCATCCGTCGACTTCCTGCGGATGCCGAGCCTGTCCGAAGAGCGTCGCCAGCGCTACATGAGCGCGGTCACCGACACCGTGGACCGGGCCGGCAAATTGACCAGCCAGTTGCTCGCATTTGCCCGGCGCCAGCCGCTGAACCCGGAAGTGTTCGATGCAGGCCTGCGGGTGAAAAACATCGGCGAGATGCTCGAGACGGTGACTGGCGCGCGGATTCATGTGCACGTCGAACTGCCCGGGCAGCCGTGCTACATCCGCGCCGACTCCAGCCAGTTTGAAACCGCCCTGATCAACATCGCCCTCAACGCCCGGGACGCGATGAACGGCCAGGGTAGCCTGACCCTGCGACTGGACGCCGATCAAGCACTGCCGAGCATCCGTGGTGACGCCGGTTCACGCCAGGCGTTCATCGCCATTTCACTCACCGACACCGGCAGCGGGATTCCCGGGGAGACGTTCGAGCGCATCTTCGAACCCTTCTTCACCACCAAGGAAGTCGGCAAGGGCACCGGCCTGGGACTGTCCCAGGTGTTCGGCTTCGCCAAGCAATCGGGCGGCAACGTCGATGTGGCCAGCCAGGTCGGCCAGGGCACGGTGTTTACCCTGTACTTGCCGCAAGTGGTACCTGAAGAGACCTTCCAACGTGACGCCCCGGACACCTGCGGGCTGATCACCGAATGCGCCCAGCGCCATATCCTGGTGGTGGAAGACAACCTGGAAGTGGGCCGCTTTGCCAATCAGATCCTCCAGGACCTCGGCTACCAGACCACCTGGGCAACCAATGCCGAACAGGCGCTGGAACTGGCCGGCGCAGACGCGTTGGGGTTCGATGCAGTGTTTTCCGACGTGGTGATGCCCGGCATCACCGGGGTGGCCCTGGCCAGGGAACTGCGACGCCGCCGGCCCGGCCTGCCGGTGGTACTGACCTCGGGCTACAGCGAGGAACTGGCGGAAAGCGGCTATGAAGGCCTGGTGTTCCTGCCCAAGCCCTACTCGGCCGACCAGGTCTCACAGGTGCTGGCCAAGGCGCTGCTCAAGGGCTGAGGCCTATTCCGCGACGGCCACCTGGTTACGCCCGAGGGCCTTGGCGCGGTACAGCGCCTTGTCTGCGGTGTTCATCAGGCCGTGCAGGTCCTGGTCCACCGCGCGAGCCCAGGCCACGCCGAGGCTTGCGGTCAACCCCTTGACCGGCTCGCTGGTCAGCCCGGCAATGGCCTTGATCAACTGCTCGGCGATGTCCCGCCCGGTCTCCAGCGACGTATCCGGCAGCAACACCGCAAACTCCTCGCCCCCCAGCCGCCCGTACACATCGGCCTGGCGAAACGACGCGCTGATCACCCCGCCGATCTGGCGCAGCACCTGGTCCCCGGCCTGGTGGCCGTAGGTGTCATTGATGTCCTTGAAGTGGTCCATGTCCATCATCAGCGCGCACAACGGCTGCTGGTTATGCCGGCACTGTTCGTAGAGCAACTGCGCATGCTCGAAAAACGCCCGGCGGTTCATCAGGCCGGTGAGTTCGTCGGTTTGCGCGGCGCGGGCGGAGATGTTGTGGGCTCGTTCCATTTGCCGGGTCAGGCGAAAGGCTTTTTCCAGGGCATCCGACAGCTTGCGCGTGGCGCCACCGACAAACGAAGAGAACACCAGCACCGCCAGGGCCATGCCGACTTGCATCGACGACGGTTGAAACAGCAGCCACAGGGTGCACGGCAGCAGCACCAGGCCCATGGAGACCAGGGTCATGTAGCGATAGGCTGAATAACACGAGACTGCGCTGACCGACATGCCCACGGTGAACAACATCACCAGGGCCTGGGACAGGCGGTCGTCGGTGGGCATCAGGACGAATGCGCCGATTCCCCAGACCCCGGCCGACAACATCAACGTTACCCAATAGCGCCGCTCCCAGCGCGCGGGGGTGCGTTCACTGTTGGGGCAGCGAAACCAGTCCATGAACATCCACACCCGCAGCAACGACGTCCCGGCCAATACCACCAGCCAGACCAGCATTACCCGGTGATCAAAACGTTCCCAGCACAGCCAGCACAGCATGGCGGCCGCCATATAACTGCCGAACACTGCAGAGAATGACTGGCGAAACAGCTGGTGCAATCGATCTGTTCGTACCTGCTCCTCGATGAAGCAATCCTGGTCCTGCCCACGCCCAAGGCCATTCATTTGGTCCGCCTGATCTTACTGCCGCGACAAAGTGCCATTGTGGCATCCTGCCAGTAGCCCTAACAACTGAATCAAGCGTGCTAGAGCGCCGAAAGCAGGATAAATATAGGTGAACACCGTCTCGCTCGCTCCAAGGATCAGAGTCCACCCATGAATACCCACCCGATTACCACCGAACGCCTGATTCTCAGGCCCGCAGCGGCCGACGATGTGGCCAGTGTATTTGCCATTTATGGCGATCCCGAGACCAACCGCTACAACCCGGCCGGCCCGTTGACGGACCTGGGCCAAGCCGAGGCCGCCCTGGCTCGCTGGCTGCTGCACTGGGCAGAACATGGTTTCGGCCAATGGGCGATTGCTACACAAGAGGCGCCGGACCGCGTGATCGGCTTTGGTGGCATCACCTTGTACCCCTACAACGACGTTGAGCGGATCAACCTGGGCTACCGCTTTGCGGTCAGCGCCTGGGGCCAGGGCTTTGCAACCGAGATTGCCAGGGCGGCGTTGCAGTTTGCGTTTGTCGAGCTGGACCAGCCGCAGGTGTACGGCGTGGTGCGTCCGGCTCATATAGCATCGATCAAGGTGCTGGAGAAAATCGGCATGCAGTACATCGATGAGCTGGACGATGTACCCGGTCAGGCGCCGAGCCAGGTGTATGTGGCCCGGCGGGCCCTCTGACCTTTGTATCGCAGTGTGTCCAAACACCGCTGCGATACAAAACCTTTAACCCACGGGTTTTCTCGAAACAGACGGGATACACAACTACGTTCAACTGTGAGCCAGGCACACCACCCGCCGCCGGAGACTCACCATGCACACACAGTTGAACATCCCACCCCGCCGCCTGATGGGCGCGTCGCTGCTGGCCTTTGCGCTGTTGCAGTTCGGTGCCCTCGGCGTCGCCAGTGCACAGGACGCGCAAGCACCTGCGGCTGCCAGCGCAACTGCCCACAGCGCGCTCGGCCCGTTGAAGCATGTGAAAGCCGGCTTGCTGGATGTGGCCTACGCCGAAGTCGGCCCGGCCGATGGCCCGGTGGTGATCCTGCTGCATGGCTGGCCCTACGACATTGACAGCTACTCCGAGGTAGCGCCGCTGCTGGCCGCCCAGGGCTACCGGGTGCTGGTGCCTTACGCCCGCGGCTATGGCGATACCCATTTCCTGTCGGCAAAGACCCTGCGCAACGGCCAGCCGGCCGCCCTCGCCGTCGACCTGATCGACTTCATGGACGCGCTGAAGATCAAGCAGGCCGTGCTCGGCGGCTATGACTGGGGGGCGCGCACCGCCGACATCGTCTCGGCGTTGTGGCCTGAGCGGGTCAAGGCGCTGGTATCGGTCAGCGGCTACCTGATCGGCAACCAGGCCGCGGGCAAGAACCCATTGCCGCCCAAGGCCGAGTTGCAATGGTGGTACCAGTTCTACTTCGCCACCGATCGCGGCGCCGCCGGCTATGCGAAAAACACCCACGACTTTGCCAAGTTGATCTGGCAGATCGCCTCGCCAAAATGGGCATTCGACGACGCCACCTTCGACCGCAGCGCCAAGGGCCTGGACAACCCCGACCACGTCGCCGTATCGATCTTCAACTACCGCTGGCGCCTGGGGCTGGTGCAGGGCGAGAAAAAATACGCTGCGCTGGAACAGAAACTGGCCACTGCACCCTCCATCAACGTACCCACCATCACCATGGAAGGCGACGCCAACGGCGCGCCGCACCCGGCCGCAGAGGACTATGCCAAACGCTTTACCGGCAAGTACGAATACCGCCTGATCAGCGGCGGCATCGGCCACAACCTGCCGCAGGAAGCACCGCAAGCCTTTGCCAAGGCTGTGATCGATGCGGACCACCTGTGATGAAGCGCCTGCATCTTGCTGCACTCGTCGCTGCAACAGCTGCCGTGGTGGCCACCGCTACCGGGTTCGCCTTTGGCGGCCCGGCCACCAGCGAGCCTTCGCCGATCTACGGCGTGACCATTCCCGACGGCTACCGTCAATGGGAGCTGATCGCGCCGGCCCAGGAAGCCGACCCGCTGAATGAACTGCGGGTGGTGCTGGGCAATAAAGTGGCGCTCAAGGCGTACCGCGACGGCACGCTGCCCTTCCCCGACGGCACTGTGCTGGCGAAACTGGCCTGGAAACATGTGCAATCGCCGGAGTTCAAGACCGCGTCGATTCCCGGCGCGGCGACCACCGTGCAGTTCATGGTCAAGGACTCGAAGAAATACGCAGCGACCGGAGGCTGGGGCTTTGGACGGTTCATCAATGGCAAGCCGGTGGACCAGGCGCAGCATGAGACGTGCTTTGCCTGCCATCAGGCGCTGGTGAAGAACCACGATTATGTGTTCACCCGGCTGGCGCCTTAGCGCAATAGCCCTTTTCAACAACAAACGCCGTGGCGCTCACGCCCGGCTTCAGGCCCAACTCGGCCACCGCGTCGCGGGTCACGATGGAAAACACCTTCGAACCGCCCGCCAACTGCTCGCCGCCGGGCAGGGTCAACACCACTTCGGCATTGACCGCGCCGTGCTGGACCTGGCTGACCTGGCCTTTGGATACGTTGCGTGCACTGACTTTCATGGAAACGGTTCTTGTCTTGACTTGTAGGTTGGGAATTGCCGCGCATGGTTAAACGTTGCCTTGTGTAAAAACAACTGTAGCGCCCTGCTCTGGCTGGAACCCCACGCCAATAAAGAAGGCCGCCCAATGGGCGGCCTTCATCTGGAGCAGTTACCGACGACTGATTAAAACAGCGCGTAGGTGTAGTTGAAGATCAGGCGGGTCTGATCCTGGTCGGCGGTGCCGGTGTTATGGCCGTGGTAGCTGCCGGTACGGAACGTAGTACCGAAGCCTTTCAGCGGGCCTTCCTGCACGACGTAATCAAGACGGAAATCGGTTTCGCGTTCCGACTGATCGCTGCCACCGGCAACCTTGGCCTTGATGTCGCTGCCGTTCAGGTAGGCAATCGAGGCTTTCAGGCCCGGCACCAGGGTTCTGAAGTCATACAGGTACTGACCGAAATTGACCTGCTCGCCCGCACGGGAGAACTGGCCAACCACCGCGTCGGTGAACAGGTAGAAGTCGGAACCGGCCGCGCCTTGGGCGGTTGGATCGGCGATGCTGCCCTGGTTGACCCAGACGAAGCCACCGTCATCACTCACGCCGATATGGCCGAGCATCAACTGGCTGCCGCCCAACTGATAGGTGAAGGCAGCACTGTAGGTTTTGTTGTCGACTTCACCGGCGTGCTTGGCATAGCCGCCGTTGTTGTTGAACGCATAGCCGGCCGAACCGTTTTTGCCGTCGCTGGTGCTGTCGAAATAACGCAGGTCGGTCTTGAACGACTGGTCATTGCCCAACGGCAATACATGGACCAGGCCAAAATAGTTCTGTTTGTAGAAGTCTTCCAGGTTGGCGTAGTAGTACTGCAACGTCAGGTTTTTAGCGATGACGTTGTCAGAAGAACCAAACGGCTGGTAGTCGACACCACCGAAACGGAAGCTGTCGCTGTCGCGAGTGGCACCGGCCACGCTCAAGCCCGTGGAGTTGCTCGATGCACGACCTTCAGCCTTGTTCAGCTCGCCGCCGGTGAAGGTGACGTTGGGAATGTCCTTGGAGGTCAGGATGCCGCCGTCAAAGGTTTGCGGCGCGGCACGGCTGTCGTTCGACACCAGGATCGGCAGGATCGGGGCCAGGCCACCGCCCACGTGCAATTCAGTCTGGGAAATACGGAATTTAACGTTGCCGGCTGCGCGACCGAAGCTGTCAGCAGGCTCGGTGCCGTTGTTCTTCACCGGGAAGAAGCTGTTGCCGTTACCCGACAGGCCATTGCCCGCTGCGTGGCCATCGCCACCGTCCAGACGCAACGCGCCGAAAGCCATCACGTCGAAACCTACGCCGACGGTGCCCTGGGTGTAACCGGATTTATAGTCGAAACGCAGTACTTGAGCCGCTTCCCGCAGGTCGTTCGCCGTGCCGGAGTGAACGTCGGCGTTGTAGTACATGGTGCGCGAACTGATCGAAGAATGACTGTCTTCGAGGAAGCCGCTATGGCCGTCACCCGTGCCGAGTGAGCCAAGACCAAAGCCGTCTGCGCTGGCGTGTTGTGCAAGGACAGCCGCCGTGATGGCCAACGCTAATGTAGAGAGTTTCATTTACTGCGCCCCTGTGAACATTATTTTTTTACTGTCCTTCGAGCGAATACCGTTGCGGCCCTGCAAACGCTGCGGATTGTGGCATGGGGCTGATGGCGCAGAATGTGAAATTTTTGTCATGTACCGATGAAAAAACCGTCATGAAAAGGCCGTACAAGCCGGCCTTTTTCGAGGGTTGAATGGCGTGCGGTTGTACGACAACCGCTACTGCGCCGTGCGCTGATCAGGCTGGAGTCGGTGGCGAAAATGCGAGAAATGGTAGGCAACCGCCAGCCACATAAACCATGCAGGCATCACGCAAAGGGCCAGGCGGGTATCTGGGCGAAGTGCCAGTAGGCAAAGTACGAACGCCAGGAAGCCAAGTGAAACCCACGCCAACGGTACGCCTCCGGGCATTTTGTAGAGGGATTTTTCATGTAGCTCCGGGCACTTTTTCCGATAGGCGATGTAGGACGCCAGGATGGTCGACCAGGTAAAGATCACCAGGATCGCCGAAACAGTGGAGACGATGGTAAAGGCCGTCATCACTTCCGGGACTACAAACAGCAGCAACAAGCCCAGCAGCATCAGGAAGGTGGTAAACGCCAGGCTGATAAACGGCACGCTGTTTTTCGACAGCCGTCGGAATATCCCGGGTGCGTCTCCCAGGTCCGCCAGGCCGAACAACATGCGACTCGCCGAAAACACCCCGCTGTTGGCCGAAGAAGCCGCTGAGGTCAGTACCACGAAATTCACAATCCCGGCGGCGGCGGGAAAGCCGGCTACCAGGAACAGCTCGACAAAGGGGCTCTTGCTGGGGGACACCTGCTCCCAGGATGTCACCGCAATGATGCAGGCCAAGGCCAGCACGTAGAACAGGATGATCCGCAGCGGAATCGAGTTGATTGCCTTGGGCAGTGTCTTCTCCGGCGAACGGGTTTCGGCCGCCGCCGTGCCGATCAACTCGGTACCGGCAAACGAGAAGATCGCCATCTGGAACCCGGCAAAGAAGCCGAACACGCCATTGGGAAACGCCGCCTGTTTATCCAGCAAATGATTCAGGGAAGCCGTGACGCCGGTGGGCGATACAAACGAGCTGGCAATCAACACCACGCTCACACTGATCAGGGTCACCACGGCGATGATCTTGATGATCGCAAACCAGAACTCCACCTCGCCGAACAGCCGCACCGTCAGCACATTCAAGGCAAACAGGGTCAGCAGCATTGCAATCGCCGGTATCCAGGCCGGCACGTGCGGGAACCAGTACTGGAAAAAGCCCCCGACCACCACCGCATCCCCCACCACCGCCACGCTCCAGCTCAGCCAATACGACCAGCCAAGAAAAAACGCCGCACGCGGCCCCAGGTAGGCACCGGCAAAGTCGGCGAAGCTCTTGAAGTTCAGGTTGGACAGCAGCAGCTCACCCATGGCGCGCATCACGAAATACACAAACAGCCCGATGATCATGTAGATCAGGATGATCGAAGTGCCGGACAGCGCGATGATCTTGCCCGAGCCCATGAACAGGCCGGTGCCGATCGCACCGCCCATGGCCATCAGCTGGATATGGCGGTTGTTGAGGGTGCGTTGCAAAGCGGGCTTTTCAATCAGCCCGGGCACGGTTGTTTTCATCACAAAACCTCTTGTTATGTTTTTGAGTTTTGGCAGAAAAAAGTCAGGCGTTGTTTATTGTTGGAATGGCATCGGGATCAGGCGTGTTTGTTCTCGAAACCGTGCAGCACGTTGACCGCGTTGATGCCGATTTCATCGACCATGTAGCCGCCTTCCATCACAAACAGCGTGGGCACGCCGACGCTGGCGATGATCTCGCCGATGCCGAGGAAGTCGCGGCTTTCCAGGAGGAAATGACTGATGGGATCGTCCTTGAAGGTGTCGACGCCGAGGGAAATCACCAGCACTTGCGGCGAGAACTTTCTGAGTTGATTGCAGGCGTCGAGCAACGCTTCTTTGTAGGTGCTCCACCCGGTGTTTTTCGCCAGCGGGTAGTTCAGGTTGAACCCCTCGCCCGCCCCGGCACCGCGCTCGACACTGAAGCCCGAATAGTAGGGATACGACACGGACGGATCGCCATGCAGCGAGACGAACATCACGTCATTGCGGTTGTAGAAGATGTTCTGCGTGCCGTTGCCGTGGTGGAAATCCACGTCCAGCACCGCGACCCGTTTGGCGCCTTGGGTGATCGCCTGTTGCGCGGCAATGGCTGCGTTATTCAGGTAGCAATAACCGCCCATATATTCCCGCGCCGCATGGTGGCCCGGTGGCCGGCACAGGGCGAAGGCGCTGTTGTGGCCTTCATCAATCAATGCCAGGCCGGTGAGTGCGATATCGGCGCTGGTCTTCACCGCTTCCCAGGTGGTGCTGGTGATCGGTGAACCGGCATCCATCGCGAAAAACCCGAGCTTGCCGTCGATGAATTCCGGCACCTGCTCATTGGCCAGGTCCCGCACCGGCCACACCAGCGGCAAGGCGTCATGGGCACGGCCAATCGCCGTCCATTCGGCCCAGGCGGTTTCCAGGAAGGACACGTAGCGTTCGCTGTGGGCATTGACGTAACAGGCCCGGTCGAACGTGCGCGGCACGATGATATCGCCCAGCCCAACGTGCTTGACCCGATCACGCACCGTGTCGGCGCGGCTGGGTTGTTCGAAGGACGGCTTGAGCACGCCATCCTTGAGTTCGGTGCCATGGTGCAAACGATGAGAGTCGCTGAAAACAGTCAACATGAAAGACATCCACCCGTGAAAGACAGGTGATTATTTTGTTCTGGCTGCGGTGGGCTTTCTTTGCTTTTATGTGCGCCGATGCTAGTGTAATCGGGCATTTTTACCCCGATGAGCCGCCATGAAGAAAAATAAAACCAAACAGGTCGCACTTGACGACACCGATCTCGCCATCCTCGCATTGCTGCAGGAAGACGCGAGTATCTCCAACGCCGAACTCAGCGAGCGCCTGTCCCTTAGCCTCACGCCGTGCTGGCGACGGCGTAAGCGGCTGGAAGAAGAAGGCGTGATCAAGGATTACCAGGCCAACCTCGATCGCAAGATGCTGGGCCTGGAAATCATGGCGTTTGTGCACGTGAGGTTTGCGGTGCATTCCGACCATACGCCGGAAGATTTTGAAGCGGTGATCAAGGAACTGCCGCAGGTGCAGGCGTGCCACAAGATTACTGGGGATGCGGATTATCTGTTGCAGGTGTTGGCGGAGGATCTGGATGCGTACAGCGATTTTGTGGAGAGCGTGTTGCGGCGGCAGTTGGGGATTGCGTCGATTCAGTCGAGTTTGGCGTTAAGGGAGGTGAAGGCGACGAGTCGGGTGGCGATTCCGGGTAGGACGGGATGATGAAAAAGTATTTCAGCTGGTACTAGACATAGGGTCTAGAGCCTTCTCTTAGATAAACTTTTATTTCCCAATAAATTCTCTTTACTTAATTCAATATTTACTACTATCTTGCTAGCAGCGATCAAAATCAAAAAACTTTAAAAACCACTAAAATGACGCCAGGACATTGACAATTAACAAGCCAACCACATAGAAAAGGAACTTCAATGATCAAGTCTATAACAACCCTACAAAGCTTTGGAATTTTTAAAAATTATTCCAAGCCCCCCGAACTTGAAGAATTTTCTAAATTCAATCTGATTTATGGTTGGAACGGAAGCGGAAAATCGACACTATCAAAAGTATTTGAATGCCTATCCAAGGGACATATAATATCTGACTTCCCAGATGCCACCCTAAAAATAGATACAGACATAGGTAGCATCGACAACAAAAACTTAATAAGAAGAGATCTTGACGTTTGCGTCTTCAATTCAAATTTTATAAAGGAAAATATAAATTGGGACAGCTTAGTTAAAAGCATCCTCCTAATATCCAAAGAAAAGATCGAAGAGAAAAAAACATGGAAAGAAAAAAAAGAAACCCACAAGACGAAAAGCGATTTATTAGAAAACAAAATCATAGAAAAACAAAGAACAGATGACAACATACAAAAACAACTTAGCGCGATAGCAAAAAACATCAAAAGCCGATTCCAAATACTAGACAGCACAGATAACTACTATGTTAGTTACAACAGAAGCAAAGTTCAAACAAAAATAAACTCACACCATGAAGAAATAAAAGCTGGCAGCTTACTATTAACAGAGGAGGCTTTTAAGAAAACTCAACAGGCGATCTCTCCAAAATTTAAACCCACCATACAATACACTCTAGACACGGCAAGTCATCAGAAGTACAAAGAGTTAGCCGAACGTTTGAACTCACTATTTCGTGAAACAGCGATATCCACATCAATCGACTATTTACTCGAAAATCCACCTATACAATCATGGATCGAAACCGGCCTTGCGATTCACAAGAGTCAGGCGGATTGTGAATTCTGTGGAAACCCAATCTCAGCCGACAGACTAAGCTCACTAAATGACCACTTCAATGAATCCTTTAGAGCATTCAAAGCACGTCTTACTGATGCTGTGCAATGGATACAAGGGGTAACTATCCTCGCGCCACCCAAAATAGCCATCTCAGAATTATATGAAGAATTCGCGTTCGACATACCCAGCTTGGAAGCCGAGGCTGAAGCTGCAGTAGAAAGTCTAAACAATCATCTTCAAGCTTGGAAGGTAACGTTAGACCAAAAAATAGAAAACCCTTTCGATATAACGCTCGCCATTTCGACGCCTTTGGAGACTCTTTTCGAGAGCTACAATAGGTCCTCTAGGGAAATTCAGAAAAAAATCCGTTCTCATAATGAGAAAGCGGAAAATTTCAATAATGAAATCACCTTCGCGAAGTCGGCATTAGAACTACACTTTCTAAGCGAAGAGATACGTGACTCAGAGTATCTAAAGTCAGAAGAAACCTCTAAAAAATTAGATATTCCAATCGACAATATTGGAAAAGAGCTGCGAGATCTGACAGCGGAAATTGCCAGTCTAGAGAAGCTATTAAACAACGAAAGCATTGGCGCCAATGATTTCAACCGCTCACTGCATCGTTTCTTGGGAAGAGATAGCATTTCTCTGAACTTTGATACCACACAGAAAGGATACCGGATACTTAGAACTCCCGAAGATTTACCCGCAAAAAATTTAAGCGAAGGGGAAAAAAATGCTATCGGCCTAATATACTTCCTGACAAAGCTTTCAGAGAACGAAAGGGACATCAAAAACTCCATTATAGTTTTCGATGACCCAGTATCTAGTTTCGACTCAAACAACCTCTTTAACGCGCACTCTTTTTTGCGTGAACACTGCCAAAACGCGAAACAACTATTCCTTCTCACCCATAGCTTTAACTATTTTAAGTTAGCTCGCGATTGGTTGGCAGCAAAAAACAAGAGATCAGATCCATCTGCCCCACCAAAAATCAAATCGAGATTTTATTGTATTGACGCCACCCTGACTACCCCACGCATATCAGCGATAAAAAATGCACCCAACACACTAACAAACTTTAACTCAGAATACCACTTTCTATATTCCACACTAAAGCAATACACAGAAGAAAGAACACTATCAATGGAAGCCTCTTTCTCTGTCGCAAACATGTCTCGAAAAATACTAGAATCCTTTTTAACATTTAAATATCCTCATGGCAGAGGCGACTTTCGCAGCCTAATGGATCAAGCAATTTCCGACCCAGCAAAATGCGAGCGAATATATAGATTTATAAATAAATACTCTCACAATCAAGTAATCGACTTTGATGACAGCGCATCTGACAACATAGCCGCAGAGTCAGAATTTATTGTTCGAGACATATTTGAAGAGATTCGTAGATTAGATGGTACGCACTACGCAGGAATGGAAAAAGCGATAGCCATATAAAAGATTTACAAGCCTGTTCTTTGCTCGTTCAAGGACAGGCTTGGCTATTTGAGTGTTCGCTTGATTCCTCAACGCTATGGAGCTTATAGTCCGCCCCGTCGCCCAAATGGCGATCAGGTTTGGCGACCTGTCTATCGGATGCAAAAGCACTGCGCTTTTTTGCAGATGCTGTTGCACCTTCGCAAAGCTGTCTTATGGCGGCTGTGCGCGGGAGACCCTCGGGTCTGCCGGGTTTTCCGATACCGGTTCGCCAACCTGCGTACAGCTGCCACCTATCGTTTGGCGACGAATAAGTGGCGGTCAATCGTTGCGCTATCGGAGCTTCAAATATGGATAGATACATGCCCCTCACTGGAATCGACCTGGTTCCAGCCTCCCTGCTCATCGACACTCACGCCCCGCTGGACGTCCTTCACGCCATGGCCGATTACCGAATTCGAACGGTGACTCAAGTCCTGGAAAACATCGCCTTTCGTAGTGAACTGCAAAGCGACACTGTCGTGCTCTCTGACTTCGCCCAGTTGCTGGCTATCCCATTGCGCGATGGGTGTGACTTGATGGATGTAATTGGCCGGCGTTTGCGGGAACAGGTTGAGGCCGCGACCGACTCCGCAAGATAGCAACGCGAAACGACTGTGGCGAGGGGGCTTGTCCCCCGTTGGGCTGCGTAGCAGTCCTGTTTTGGGGGGGCGCTTCGCACCCCAGCGGGAGCAAGCTCCCTCGCCACGGGGTTAGTGGTTTCCTGGCAGAGCAATGATGTTTGACGGATTGCCGGGGCTGCTCCGCAGCCCAACGGGGGACAAGCCCCCTCGCCACAGGTTGTTCGGCGACTTCAGAATGTGCAGGGGGATGGTGCTACCCAAGGATATCTGACGGCTAGCGCAGGGACTGCTGCAGGAACTCACTGATCAAGCTGAGTATCTGCTGCTGGATCTGCGGCTTGGGACGAGCGCCCTTGGCATCCAGGCAGATGAAGCCTTCGCCGGGGTCGCTCTGTTCAATTCGCTCCACCGCGCCCGGCTTGCACAGGGGCAGGAAGCTGAAGTGCGTGGCGTCGCTGATTTCCACGAAGCGCGACGTGGCCTGCGGCAAGCGCTTGGCCATGTCGGCCGACTCCAGCGCGGCGGGCAATTCCGGGGACGGTGTGCCTGCTGCAATCACCAGTGTGGGGCGGTTCAGCGCCGCGAGGCTTTCGTCGCTGAAGCCGCGGGCGAAGCCCAGGTCCAGGGAAACGATGGCCGCCACGCGCGGGTCACTCAGGTCCTCGGCCAGGAGCTGTTTGGCCTGGTCCGTGCGACCCACCTCGATCAGGTCGTACGCTTTGCAAGGGGCGATCTCGGAATGCACCTTGCAGTCCTCGGTAAAGCGCTGGGGATCAAAGCGGGCGCCGCCAACTTCCATCGCGGTCCAGCCGCCGAGTGAGTGCCCCACCACGGCGATCTTGCGCTCGGCCACCGCGCCAAAGCGTTTTGGCTGTGCGATCACGGCATCAATCACCCGATGGATATCAAGGGGACGTTTCCAAAGTTCGGAGGCCGCGGGTTGGGTGCGGTCCTTGCTGGTGGTGCCGGGGTGGTTGGGCGAGGCGACGATGTAACCCTGCCCGGCCAACGCGTTGGCGAGCCACGACTGGTTGATCCAGTTGCCAAAGATGCCGTGGGAGATCACCACCAACGGGTGTTCGCCAGCAGCCGGCGCGGCGTCCTTCAAGGCCGGCGCGCCGACAAACACCGGATTGTCAGCGATCAGTTGCGGCGTGCCGGCAGCATGGGTCGGGTACCACACCGCCACCTGCAACGGCCTGCCGTGCTCCGCGTCGGGAATCACTATTTCCTGGAAGCCGATCCGAACCTCATTGGCCTGAGCCAGCCCGGTGACAACCATCAACAACAGCGCAGCACACAGCGTTTTCATCCTTGAGTTCCCTAAGTGGCTAAGCGCCATATTCTGGCATGCCCGTAATGGGAAAGCAGGTGGGAAATCAATGCGCGTATAAATCATCAGGCTATGGCAACTATCCGAATGGTACGTCTACCATGTAGTCACACTCCTTTCAGATAGCCCCCAATGATCAAAGCCAGCCTGCGTAGTCACCTGACCCTCTGGTTTGCCGGTTTGTCGCTGCTCACCCTGGTGAGCGTAGGGTTCTACGTTGGGCACATCGCTACCGAGCAACTGAAACTGGCCAGTGGCAATGCCTTGTTGAGCACTGCCCGCTCCACCGCCGCGCTATTGGCGGTGCAGCTGCGTGAACGCCAGCTCGAAGTGTCGCTGCTCAGCCGCGCACCGCTGTTCAGACGGGGCAACCTGGACGATCCGGACATACTGACCTCCATGGAACAACGCACCCAGTCCCGCGCCGAGTACGCGTGGATGGGCGTGGCCGACACCGACGGGCGTGTGCGCCAGGCGGTGAATGGGCTGCTGGTCAACCAATCCGTAACGGCACGGCCCTGGTTCCAGGCCGGTTTGCAGGGCAACTACACCGGCGATCCCCACGAGGCGGTACTGCTTGCCAAGTTGCTGCCGGGCTCCAACGGTGAGCCCTGGCGCTTCATCGACTTTGCCGCACCGATTCGCAATGCCGGGGGCCAGGTGATCGGCGTACTGGGGGCTCACGCCCACTGGACGTGGGTGACACAAATTGTCGAAGCGGCCAAAGGCAATACGCCGGACATCGAGGCGCTGATCATCGACAACGACGGCAAGGTGCTCTACCCGGAACAACTGGCCGGCCAGCAACTGCCCCAGGACCGCCTGGCCAATGACACCGGCTGGTCGGTCGACAACGGCTACGTGACCAGCGCCGTGGCGGTGCCCAGCCCGTCGAATTCCAGCCTGACCTGGTACATCGTGATGCGCCAGCCGCTGGAAATCGCCCTGCACCCTGCCCGCGTATTGCTCTACAAACTGCTGCTGTTGGGCGTCATTGCCGCGGTGATTTTCGGCTTCGTGGCGTATTACCTGGCGTCGTACCTCAGCCGGCCCATCGAAGAACTCGCGCGTTCAGCCAAGCAGGTCCAAAACCAACAGCCTGGCGCGTATTTCCCTCAAGACCATTTCGTACTGGAAATCGCCCAGCTCGGGCGCTCCATCAAGGGCATGACCCAATCGCTGCTTGGCAAGGAGCGCGAGCTGCAGGACACCAATGCGTCCCTGGAAGCCACCGTCGCCCAGCGTACTGCCGCCCTCACCCAGGCCAATGCCGAGCTGTTGAACCTGGCCAGCCATGACGCCCTGACCGGCGTCTACAACCGTCGGCGCTTCGATGAAAAACTGGCGGAGTACAGCCTGCTGTTCCAGCGCAGCGGGCGCGCGTTTGCCTTGATGCTGATCGACGTTGATCATTTCAAGCGGATCAACGATACCCATGGGCATGCCGTCGGGGACGATGTACTGCGCCAGCTCGCGCAGTTGATTCAGGACGCCACCCGCGCCACTGACTTCGTCGCCCGTTACGGCGGTGAAGAGTTTGCGGTGCTGTTGCCGGAAATCGAAGCGCCGGACAGCCCGGACGTGGTGGCCGAGAAGATTCGCGCGGCAATTGCCGGAGCGCATTTCGAGACCGTTGGGCAGGTCACGGTGAGTATTGGCGTCGGGCTCGTTGAAGCTTCGGACAGCGACACCACAGTGCTGATCAAGCGTGCGGATCAGCAGTTGTATCGGGCCAAGTCGTCGGGGCGCAATCGCGTGGCGTGACGGTGTAGTGCGTCATGAGCCTTTCCAGAAAGCCACAACGCTCTTGATTAAATATCGACAGCCGCGCGCCCATGACCGTAATCTGCCCCACGAACGATGAACCATCGAACTGGCGCGTGTCGCCGGTATCAACGCCTGTCTTGAGCGTTTCTGATCTCAGGTAAATATCCATGTCCATCACCGACAACCTGCTCGCCTTCACCTTCGCCGCCACGTTGCTGACGCTGACCCCAGGACTGGACACGGCCCTGGTGCTGCGCACCGCAACGGTCGAAGGCAAGCAACAAGCCTTGCGCGCCACATTGGGCATCAATGCCGGCTGCCTGCTGTGGGGTGCAGCGGTGGCCTTTGGGCTGGGCGCGTTGATTGCCGTGTCCGAGGTGGCCTTCAACGTCTTGAAGTATTGCGGCGCGGCTTACCTGGCGTGGCTGGGCTTGAACATGCTGCTGCGTCCGCGCAGTTCGCTGGCGTCCGTCGAGGCCGATGGAAAGCCCGGTGCCAACTGGTTCCTGAAAGGCATGATGGGCAACGTGCTCAACCCCAAGATCGGGATTTTCTACGTGTCTTTCCTGCCGCAGTTCATTCCCCAGGGGCATCCGCTGGTGGCGTGGACGTTCGGGCTGGTGAGCATCCACGTGGTGATCAGCCTGGCCTGGTCACTGATACTGATCGGTGCCACGCAGCCATTGGCCGGCATGCTGCGGCGTGAAAAGGTGATCAAGTGGATGGACCGCACCACCGGCATGATATTCGTGCTGTTCGCGGCCCGGCTGGCCTTCAGCAAGCGCTGAAGTCAGCGCCGGTCCCGATGCCGTACCAGGCCTTCCAGGGTAAACCGCGCCTGCATCAGCACCACATCCCGCACCAGTTCCATTTCCTTCTGGCTCACTTCGGTCCAGTTCAAGGCGGAGAGCAGCTTGGGTTTCTGCACCCGAAACGCCAGGCCCTGGGTGAACAGCGCCATCGAGTGGATCACCGTGCGTTCGTCGTCAACGGCAAGGCCGGCAACGCGCGCGATCAGCAGGCGGATCACGTTGGCGATGCGCGCCTTGAAGCGTTCCTCGAACGCCATGGTCGCGCTTTCAGGGCAGAGCCCGGCTTGATGGCGATCAAGAAACGCCCGCCACGCGGTGGTCTGGGGACTGTCCTGGATCGTTGAAACCACCGCGCCGAGAATGCCCAGTGAGGCGTCGATCAACCTCTGATCGTCGACCCCGGGATCGGCCAGCGCACCTTCTGCGGCTTCAACGGTAGGCGCCATCTTTTGCCACAACAGCGTGATCAAGTGCTCGACGCATTCCAGATACACGCCTTCCTTGCCATCGAAGTAGTACTGGATTGCGGGCGCATTGACGCCGGCAGCATTCGCGATGTCTCGCGTGGACGCGCCGTCGTAGCCACGCTCGCCAAATACCTCGACAGCCGCCTCGATAATGCGTGCGCGGGTTTCTTCACCCCGCTGATAACCCCCTTCGGCGGCCGGTTTGTGTCGTGCCATGTGCCACTCCATTTTTTTAACGTAACCAAAATATACCAGTTGACAAAAATTCGCGAAAAAACGAATTTATTCCAACTGATATAAAACTGGAGTGACTTGATGTCCGCTGCACCTCCCTCTCCTCAGGTCATTCCTGAAACCACCGTCAACGGCCAACGTGGCAAAGCCCGACGGATTCTACTGTCACTCGCCGGCGTGGCGCTGTTGGCCGGGCTGGCTTGGGGCGCCTGGTGGTGGCTCACCGGGCGCTTTATCGAGACCACCGACGACGCCTATCTGCAAGCCGACAGCATCAGCGTGGCGCCGAAAATCAACGGCTACGTCGCCGAGGTGCTGGTGGCCGACAACCAGAACGTGAAGCATGGCGACGTGCTGGTGCGCCTGGATGCGCGCAAATACCAGGCAGTCAGTGACGAAGCCTCGGCGACGATTGCGGCCCGCGAGGCCGACTTTGCCAAGGCCCAGGCCGACCTCGTGCAACAGGACTCGACCATCGCCGAAGCCCGCGCCCAACTGCAAGGCGCCCAGGCCGACGCCCAGCACGCGCAAACCGAAGTCGCACGTTATGCGCCGCTCGCGCGTTCCGGGGCCGAGCCGGAAGAACGCCTGGCGCAGCTCAACAACCAACTCGCCCAGGCCCGCAGCACCGTGGCCGCCAAGCAGGCCGCGTTGCGCTCCAGCCAGACCCGCTACGGCACCCTCGAAGCCCAGCTCAAGCAAGCCCAGGCGCAACTCGGCGTGGCCAAGGCCAGCGAAGCCCAGAGCCAGCTGGACGTGGACGACGCGGTGATTCGCAGCCCGCTCGATGGCCGCGTCGCTGATCGCGGTGTACGCGTCGGCCAATACGTGCAGCCAGGCACACGCTTGTTGACCGTGGTGCCGGTGAGCGCGATCTACCTGACCGCCAACTACAAGGAAACGCAGATCGGCGAGATGCGCGCCGGGCAGACCGTCACCGTGCATGTGGACGCACTGCCAGGCCATGATATTCAGGGCCATATCGACAGCCTGTCCCCAGGCACCGGCGCACAGTTCGCGTTGCTGCCGCCGTCCAACGCCACCGGCAACTTCACCAAGATCGTGCAGCGGGTGCCGGTGCGGATTTCCCTGGATGTACCGGATGACGACGTGCGCCAGGCACTGGTGCCCGGCTTGTCCGCCACCGTGGAAGTCGACACCCGCACCCACAAGGCAGACGCCAACCATGGCTGAAGCCATCTTGACCGAAGTGCCCGCGGACAAACCGCGCAACGCTTCGCTGACAGACTGGATCGCAGTCGCCGCCGGCTCGCTGGGCGCCTTGCTGGCGACCCTGGACATCTCGATCACCAACTCGGCGCTGCCGCAGATCCAGGGCCAGATCGGCGCGACCGGTACCGAAGGCACGTGGATCGCCACCGGTTACCTGATGTCGGAAATCGTCATGATTCCCCTCGCCGCCTGGCTGACCCGGGTATTCGGCCTGCGCCGGTTCCTGATCGGCACCGCGTTGATGTTCACGTTTTTCTCGATGTTCTGCGGGTTGTCTTCCAGCCTCGGCGCGATGATCGCCGGGCGTATCGGCCAGGGTTTTGCCGGCGGCGCGATGATCCCGACCGCACAGACCATCGTGCGCACCCGCCTGCCTGCCCATCAGTTGGCAATCGGCACCACGATGTTCGGCATGACGGTGATCCTCGGCCCGCTGCTGGGCCCGGTGATTGGCGGCTGGCTCACGGAAAACATCAACTGGCGCTGGTGCTTCTTCATCAACCTGCCCGTCAGCATCACCTTGATCACCTTGCTGATCACCGGCCTGCCCAGCGACCGCATGAACCTCCAGCAATTCATCAAGGCCGACTGGCTGGGCATCATTGGCCTGGCCATGGGCCTGAGCTCGCTCACCGTGGTGCTGGAAGAAGGCCAGCGCGAACACTGGTTCGACTCGAAGTTGATCATCTGGTTGAGCATCACGATGGTGATCGGCTTTTTCCTGATTGCCGTCGGGCAAGTCCGCTCGAGTACGCCGATCCTGCGCCTGCAACTGGTGCTCAACCGCAGCTTTGGCAGCGTGCTGCTGATCGCCACGGCGGTCGGCGCCGGGCTGTATGGCACGGCGTACCTGGTGCCGCAGTTCCTCGGCATCCTGTCGGGCTATAACGCGCAACAGTCGGGTTCGATCATGTTGCTGTCGGGGATTCCGGCGTTCCTGCTGATGCCGATCCTGCCGCGAATGCTTGGCCGCCTGGACCTGCGGATGATGGTCGGCGTGGGTTTGTTGATGTACTGGGCCAGCTGCTTTCTCGACACCCAGCTCACCGCCCAGAGCGTCGGCCATGATTTCTACTGGTCGCAGATCCTGCGGGGCTTCGGGCAGATCCTGGTGATGATGCCCCTCAGCCAACTGTCGATGCGCTCGGTGGAAACCCGCGATGCGGGTGACGCGGCCGGGCTCTACAACATGTCACGCAACCTCGGCGGCACCTTGGGGCTGGCGCTGCTCGGCGTACTGATGGACCGGCGCAGCCACTTCCACGACGACATGTTGCGCGAAGGCATCCAGGCCAACACCCAGTTGACCCAGGATCAAATGGCGAGCGATACCGCCAGCTACCTAGCGCAAACCGGCGACCCGTCCACCGCCTCGCTGCAGGCCCTCAGTCATCTGGCCAACGACATCGCCCAACAAGCGGCGGTGATGGCCTACAACGACGCGTTCTACGTGCTGGGACTCGCCATGCTGGCGTGCCTTCCCCTGATCTTCATCCTGAAAAAGCGCGCGGCGCAGGCAGGCCAACGAACATGATTTATCGCTCACTTCCCTTGCTCTTCACCGTCGGCCTGCTGACGGCGTGTACCGTGGGGCCGGACTACCAGGGTGCGCCGGATGCCTCACCAAAGACCCTCGCGGCCGGACGCTTGCCCCACGCCGACATAGGCCTGCCGCGCACACCCGCGGTCGCCCAGTGGTGGCAAGCCCTGGGCGATCCGCAGCTCAACCAATTGGTGGCCCAGGCCCTGCAAAACAGTCCGGACATGGCGACCGCCCAGGCGCGCCTCAAGCAATCGCGAGCCAGCCTGAGTGGCGCCAACGCCAACGCCCTGCCCAAGATCACCGGCGATGCAGCGATGCTGAAGCTGCGCTCCCCCGACACCTCGGCGCTGGGTGGCAGCAGTGGCGGTGGTCGCGGGCCATTGAGCCTTTACCTCGCCGGCTTTGATGCCAGTTGGGAGGCCGACCTGTTCGGCGGCACCCGGCGTGCAATCGAGGCGGCCCAGGCGGAGAACGACGCCTCGCAGGCGCAACTGGCCGATGCCCAGGTGCAACTGGCAGCCGAGGTGGTGCAGACCTATGCCGACGTGCGTGACCAGCAGGCGCGACTGGCACTGGTGGACGCCAGTGTCGAGATTGAGGAACAGGCGCTGGACCTGACCCAGCAGCGACGCAGCCGTGGCGTGGCCTCGCAGTTGCAACTGGAGCAGGTCCTGACCCAGGCCGAAAACACCCGGGCCCAACGCCTGCCGCTGCAAGCGTCAATCGTCGAAGCGATTGACCAGTTGAACCTGCTCTGCGGCCTGGAACCGGGCGAGTTGGACGCGAGCCTCAACACTCCCCGCGCCCTGCCCGCTATCCCTAGCCAGGTACCCTTTGCAGACCCGGCGGCGATCCTGAAAGCACGCCCGGATATCCGGGTGGCCGAGCGCCAACTGGCTTCCAGCAACGCGCAGATCGGCGAGAAAACCGCCGACTGGTTTCCCAAGCTCAGCCTGATGGGCGACTTGTCGTTCTCGGCGGCCGATCCCGGGCACCTGGCGCGCAAGGACAGCGGCACCTGGCTGCTGTTGCCGCGGCTGACCTGGAACGCATTGGATTTCGGCCGGGTGGCGGCCAGTGTCAAAGGTGCGGAAGCCGGGCGCGACGAGGCCCTGGCCCATTACAAAAGCGTGGTGTTGAGTGCGTTGCGTGATGCGGATGTGGCCCTGGCGCGGTATGGCAACCAGCGGCAGAACGTGGTGCTGCTGCGTAACGTGGAATCTTCGGCAGTACGGGCTGCGGACCTGACGCGCCAGCGTTATAAGGCAGGTACGGCGAGCACGCTGGATTGGCTGGACGCGGAACGTACGCGGTACCAGGCGCAGGAAAGCCGGATTTCCGGGGATGCGCTGTTGCTCAAGGACTTTGCGTCGTTGCACAAGGCGCTGGGGTTGGGATGGACGTTGTAAGAGCCAGAGCAAGCAACCAATAACCTGTGGCGAGGGAGCTTGCTCCCGCTGGACTGCGTAGCAGTCCCATTTTCTGGAGCCGCTTCGCGACCCAGCGGGAGCAAGCTCCCTCGCCACAGGTCAATATCTTCCCTGACAGGTATGGATCAGCGCGCGGTATTGGCCCGCGCCGCGTGCAGCTTCTTGTAGCTGTCGATCAACCGCAGGTGCCGGTCCAGCCCTTCCAGCTTCATGCTCGTCGGCGTCAAACCATAGAACCGCACACTGCCATTCACCGACCCAATCGCCGCGTCCATCCGCTCGTTGCCAAACATCCGGCGGAAATTCACTTCGTAGTCCGCCAGTTCCAGGTCTTCGTCCAGCTCCATCTCCAGCACCGCATTCACAGCCTGATAGAACAAGCCGCGCTCGACGGTGTTGTCGTTGTACTGCTGGAACATCTCCACCAGTTCCTTGGCTTCTTCGAACTGCTGCAGGGCCAGATAAATCAGCAGCTTCAATTCCAGGATGGTCAGTTGACCCCACGCCGTATTGTCATCGAACTCGATGCCGATCAAGGTGGTGATGTCGGTGTAGTCGTCCAGCTCGCTTTCCACCAGACGCTCAACCAACCCCTTCAATTCCGCTTCGTCGAGGCGATGCAGGTTCAGGATGTCCTCGCGGAAAAACAGCGCCTTGTTGGTGTTGTCCCAGATCAGGTCGTCGATCGGGTAGATCTCCGAATAGTCGGGCACCAGGATGCGGCAGGCGGTCGCGCCGATGTGCTCGTACACCGCCATGTAGACTTCCTTGCCCATGCCTTCGAGGATGCCGAACAACGTGGCGGCTTCCTCGGCATTGGAGTTTTCACCCTGGCCGGAGAAGTCCCATTCGACGAACTCGTAATCCGACTTCGAGCTGAAGAAGCGCCACGACACCACGCCGCTGGAGTCGATGAAGTGCTCGACAAAGTTGTTCGGTTCGGTCACCGCATGGCCTTCAAACGTCGGCTGCGGCAGATCGTTCAGGCCTTCAAAGCTGCGGCCTTGCAGCAGTTCGGTGAGGCTGCGCTCCAACGCCACTTCCAGGCTGGGGTGCGCGCCGAACGAGGCGAATACGCCGCCGGTGCGTGGGTTCATCAACGTCACGCACATCACCGGGAATTCACCGCCCAGGGACGCATCCTTCACCAGTACCGGAAAGCCCTGGGCTTCCAGGCCCTGGATACCGGCCAGGATACCGGGGAATTTCGCCAGCACTTCCTGCGGTACATCCGGCAGCGCGAATTCACCTTCGATGATTTCGCGTTTTACCGCGCGTTCGAAGATTTCCGACAGGCACTGCACTTGCGCTTCGGCCAGGGTGTTACCGGCACTCATGCCGTTGCTGAGGTACAGGTTCTCGATCAGGTTGGACGGGAAATACACCACCTCGCCATCGGACTGGCGCACGAACGGCAGCGAAACAATGCCGCGCTCTTCGTTGCCGGAGTTGGTGTCGTAGAGGTGTGAGCCGCGCAGCTCGCCGTCACGGTTGTAGATGTGCAGGCAATGCGCGTCGAGTATCTCCGGTGGCAGTTCGTCCTTGCGGCCCGGCTTGAACCAGCGCTCGTCCGGGTAATGCACAAACGCCGCGTTGGCGATGTCTTCACCCCAGAACTGGTCGTTGTAGAAGAAGTTGCAGTTCAGCCGCTCGATAAACTCGCCCAATGCCGACGCCAATGCGCCTTCCTTGGTCGCGCCCTTGCCGTTGGTAAAGCACATCGGCGAGTGCGCGTCGCGGATATGCAGCGACCATACGTTGGGCACGATATTGCGCCACGAAGCGATCTCGATCTTCATGCCCAGGCCCGCGAGAATGGCCGACATGTTGGCGATGGTTGTTTCCAGCGGCAGGTCCTTGCCCGCGATGTAGGTGCCCGCGTCGGACGCCGCGCTCGGCATCAGCAATGCCTGGGCATCGGCATCCAGGTTTTCCACTTCCTCGATGACAAACTCCGGCCCGGCCTGCACGACTTTTTTCACGGTGCAGCGGTCGACGGAACGCAGGATGCCCTGGCGGTCTTTATCGGAGATGTCCGCCGGCAATTCGACCTGGATCTTGAAGATCTGGTTGTAGCGGTTTTCCGGGTCGACAATGTTGTTCTGGGACAGGCGAATATTGTCGGTAGGGATGTTGCGGGTTTCGCAGTACAACTTCACAAAGTAAGCCGCACACAACGCCGACGACGCCAGGAAGTAATCGAACGGACCGGGGGCCGAGCCATCGCCCTTGTAGCGAATAGGCTGGTCGGCCACCACGGTGAAGTCGTCGAACTTGGCTTCAAGTCGAAGGTTGTCGAGAAAATTGACCTTGATTTCCATGCGGGATTACCAGAATAGCGAGCAAAATATGGCCGCCATTATCCGGGTTTCGAGGCGTAAGTCTTGTGCTTTCGGGCCTGGCCGATCGTTGGCGATGGGTATCAGCCGTGTTGAAAGTCCGCAATCTGCTGCCACATCGCGATCGGGTTGGAGTACATCGGGAAGTGCCCGCACCGGGCAATCGGCGCCAACCGCACGCCTTGCGCCTGGATATGCGCCAGGTACGACAAATGGGCATTCTGCTCGCCGTACATGAACATGCGCGGGCATTCCAGGCCGAGGAACTTGCCCATCAAGTCGGCGTTATCCGACAGTTCGACCATCGACTGGAAGATCCCCCGCACCGCCCTGGCACGCACCTTGTGCCGCAGGCTCGCCGAATACAGCGCGCTGGCGTAGGCCGGTGCCTGCCGGGTGCGCTCGATAAAGGCGCTGAAAAACGCCTCGGGATCGTCCGCCGGGTAGTCGACGATCTGCCGGCTGAGAAAGCAGTCTTCCGGGGCGATATTGCCTTCGATATCAACAAAGCTCAGCACCCGGCCCGGGAACTGGTGCGCCAACATCAGCGCGGTGAGGCCGCCCATGGAATGGCCTACCAGATGGAAGCGCTCGATGTTGAAATGCTCCAGCACCTGCAAGGCGGTTTGCAGCAGGAACGGGATGGAGATCTTCGACAGGTCATCGCAATGGCTCTCACCGCAACCCGGGGCGTCATAAGCCAAAAATGGATGACCGTCGAAGGCAGGTTGCTGGACGATGTCGGCGTAATCTTCCTTGGTCGAGCCAAAGCCATGCAGGAACACGATTGGCGCCAGGGTACCCGCGCGGTGGATCGTGGCGATGTTCAACGGCACATCGGCGACGACGATGGGGAGTTGTGTGTGGGTGAATGGCATGGTGAAGACTCCCTGAAAAACCGATTGGCGGCTCAAAAGCCGTTAATTTCAACGGTATTCAGGTTTCTGTAAATTCCTGATTCGGGAAGGTATTCATAGGCTGATCGTATGAGTCGTTCCATAACGCCCTACCCCGCACTCAATCCCCACAACACGTCCAACACATGTTGCGTAGGCCGCTCAACCTCCCCGGCGCGATGGGCGATCCCCAGTTGGCGCCACAGCAACGGTTGCAACGGTCGCATCGCAATCCGGGTGTCGTGCAAGGGCGTGGACGCTTCATGGGGCAACAACGTGGCCCCGTAACCGGCGGCCACCAGGCTTTTGATTGCGTCGTTGTAATTCAGCTGAATACGCGCCGTCGGCTGGTAGCCGTCATTGGCAAACCACTCCGAGGTCAGGCGCGAAAGCCGGGTGGTGTTGTCATTCAGGATTAACGGCTGGGCAGCCAGCCAGGCGGGTGTTACCACCTCGGGGCATTCCCGGCGCGCCGGCAAAAACGCCATGACCGGGTCGCGCCGCCAGGGCTCGATCCGCAAGCCCTTCACCGGTGCCTGGGGCAGCGCCACCAGGCCGATCTCCAGGGCGCCCTCGGCCAGCTTCTTCAATGTGTCCTGCGACGTGAGCACCGCCACCTGCACATCAATGGCGGGATGATGTTGGCTCAAGGTTTCCAGGGCTTGCGGCAGCAACTGTGCGATGGCTCCGGTTGAGGCTCCCAGGCGCACCCGCCCCGCCAGCCCCTGCACCTGTCGCTCCACGTCTTCAAGCGCCTGCTCGGCATCCGCCAACAAGCGGCGCGCGCGCTCCACCAGGGTTTCGCCAATCGCTGAAGGCTGCACCCGCCCACGGGTACGCGATAGCAGCTTGCTGCCCACTCGCGCCTCCAGGTCGGCGATATGCAGGCTGACGGTGGGTGGCGCCAGGTTGAGCATGCGGGCTGCTTCGGCGAACGAACCGAGGTCGGCAATTGCCACCAACGTACGCAGGCGGTCCAGGCTGATTTCGCGCATGGGTCAATCCTCATTCATAAAAACTGAACTTCATCGTTTGGAAATTCAACTTTTCCTATCCTAGCGGCTGGCCGAAGATTGGAACACCTGATTTCCTATCCGAGTGCATCCCATGGCAAATCCTCTTGTATTCATCGACGGCGACCAAGGCACCAACGGGCTGCAGATCCATCAACGCCTGCGCGACCGCACCGATCTGCAACTGATCACCCTCAGCCCTGAACACCGCAAGGACCCGCAGCAGCGCGCCGAGATGATCAACGCCTGCGATATCGCGATTCTCTGCCTGCCCGACGACGCCGCACGGGACGCCGTCGCCAGCATCCACAATCCGGCCGTGCGGGTGATCGACGCGAGTTCGGCACACCGCACTCATCCCGACTGGACCTACGGTTTCGCCGAGATGAACCCGCAACAGGCGCAACGCATTGCCACGGCGCAGCGGGTGAGCAATCCCGGTTGCTATCCCACCGGTGCGATTGGGTTGCTGCGCCCGTTGCTTGAGGCCGGGCTGCTGCCCGGGGACTACCCGACGACCATTCATGCCGTCTCGGGCTATTCCGGCAAGGGCCGCGCCGGGGTGCAGGAGCATGAGGGCGCCGACGCCTCACAGGCGCCCGCCTTCCTGGTGTATGGGCTTGGGCTGGCACACAAGCATGTGCCGGAGATTCAGCAGCAAAGCGGGCTGACGGAAAGGCCGACCTTTGTGCCGGCCTACGGGGCTTTTCGCCAGGGGATCGTATTGACCATCCCCCTGCAACTTCGGTTATTGGCGCCGGGTGTGAATGGCTCGCGGTTGCATGACTGTTTGACTCAGCACTACCGCGATACGAATCACGTCCAGGTGCTGTCGATGCAGGCCGCCAAGGAGCTGACCTACCTTGACCCTCAAGCGCTGAACGGCACGGACGATGTGCGCCTGATCGTGTGTGAAAACCACGAGACGGGCCAGGTCCTGCTGGCGGCGATATTCGACAACCTCGGCAAGGGCGCCGCAGGTGCCGCCGTGCAGAACCTGGATTTGATGATCAAGCCGAGACCGTAGCGATAAAGGCGCGCAGGTCCGCCAGCATCAACGCCGGCTGCTCCCAGGCCGCGAAGTGACCACCGGCGGGCATCTCGCTCCAGTGCACGATGTTGAAGGTCTTTTCGGCAAATGAGCGCGGCGGCGGCACGAACACCGGATCACGAAAGGCGGCAAATCCGGTCGGCACCTGGATGCGGGTGCCGACCGGGAATTTTGACGATCCCTCAAGGCGCTTGCCGTGATACATCCACGTCGCGGTGACCATGGAAGATGGCGCGAGATACAACATGATGTTGGTCAGCAGTTGCTCCTCGGTAAAGGTGCCCCAGAGATCCGGGCTGCCATCGGCGGTAGTGGGCAGATCGGCCCATGTGCCGATTTTTTCGAGGATCCATCCCGCGGCCCCCACAGGGCTGTCGGCCAGCGCGACACCCAGGGTCTGCGGGCGGGTTTCCTGCTGGTGGTTGTAGCCGGTTTCCCAGTCGATCAGCACGTCACGCCGGGCGACGAAAGCCTCCTCCTCCGGCGTGGTCGCAACGGTGCCCTGGGCCAGCAGGTCGGCCATGTTCAGGTGAATCCCCAGTAACGCCTCGGGCCGATCGTGGGCCATCCAACCGGCGATGCCCGAACCCCAGTCACCGCCCTGAACGATGAAGCGGGTTGGCCCGAACAGCCGGGCCATCAGCCCATGCATGAGTTCGCCCGCCCGACGGGGGCCAATCACTCCGGTGATCGGCCTGGAGAATGCAAACCCCGGAAGCGACGGCACGATCACATCGTGTCCGTCAGCCGCCAGCGGTTCCAGCAGCGCCTCGAATTCCAGGTACGAACCTGGCCAGCCATGGAGCAGCAGGATCGGCGGCCTGGAACCGTCGCCCCGCACATGGACGAAGTGCAGGTGCTCGCCCTCAATCTCGGTGATGAAGTTGGGCAGTTGGTTGAGGTGTTTTTCGACCCGGCGCCAATCATAGGATTCCAGCCAGTAAGCGACCAGGCGCTGAAGGTCGCGCACGCCAACGCCCGACTTCCACCCTCCCAAATCGGGAAGCCGGGTCCAATCGTAGGCGGCGACTTTGTCGCGGATGGCCACAAGACGTTCGTCGGGGACATTGATGGTGTAGGGCAAGATCATGGGATTCTCCTGGTGAGTTTCCGTATTGCATTGCTTTACGCAATACTGAACCCGACAAAAACCGATGTGAACCCCATTACGCCGCTCAAGGCCTTTGCGAAAAACGCACAAGTGAGTTTCCCGTGGACATAACGGACGAACTGGAAATCTTTACCCTCGTGGCCGAGACCGCGAGTTTCTCGGCGGCCGCGCGTCGCTTGAACCTTGCGCCCTCCTCCATCGCGCGGGTGCTGGACCGCATGGAGGCCCGGCTGGGCGTACGCCTGTTGCTGCGAACCACGCGCTCACTGACCGTGACCCCGGAGGGTGCCGCCTACCTGTCGTGCGCCCGGCGGATCCTCACGGACCTGCGGGAAACCGAACAGCAGATTACCGACCAGAGTTCACCCCGCGGGCGCCTGCGGGTCAGCAGTTCGCTGCTGTATGGCAGGACCTTCGTGATCCCGTTGTTGGGCGAGTTCATTCAGCGTTACCCGGACATCCTGGTGGACATCAACCTGACCGACACCGTGGTCGACATCGCCGCCGGGCAAGCCGACGTCGCAGTGCGATTGGGCCCGCTGCCCGACAGCAGCCTGACGTCCCGCCGGCTGGGCGCCACCCACAAGGTCATCATTGCTGCGCCGAGCTATCTGGCACGACGCGGCACGCCGCAGGTGCCGGAAGACCTGCTGGATCACGACTGCATCGGTTTCAACTTCAAGCGTGCGGCGCCCACCTGGCCGTTTCGCAAGGATGGCCACGACTATTCACTGACGATCAAGGGCCATGTCGAAACCAATAACGGTGACACCCAGGGCCAATTGGCGGCCGAGGGCATCGGCATCGCGCGGGTCTGCGCCGAGACCGTGGCGGACGCCATTCAGGCGGGTCGGCTGGTGCCGCTGCTGGAGGCATTCAATCCAGGCGATGGCGAAGAGATCCATGCCGTGTTCCTCGGCGGTACCCACACGCCGGCGCGGGTCCGGTGTTTTGTCGACTACCTGGTTGAGCGGTTCCAGTAGGCGCGAAATTGCATGATTACTCGGCAACGAGTTCGACGTAGTTCGACTCCCCGCCTCCCGTCGCGCCCGACAACCAGCCCCAGACGAAGGCCAGGGTGGTACGCCCGGCGTCATCCACGCCTAGCGTGCCCCGGGACCAGCCGGCAAGAATCTCGCCCTCGGTGGTCAGGCACTGGTACAGCAACTCGATGGTATCGGGGCCTGTGGCGCGCCCGACTTGATTGCCCATGCGAATCCGGCCGCCCTGGTAGGTGCCCCATATGGCGTTTTCATCGACGTGGTAATGAAACACGGTGCCTGTACCGGACACACCATGGGTGTTGCCCGCGACGATAAACCGGCGGTTGTCCAGGCGTTCGCTGATTTGGCAAAAGGCATTTGGCATTGACAGGCGCTTCCTTGGTCGAGAGGGTTCATTCCGGGGCGCCCAACCTACCTCATATGGCTTTTGTCGGTCATGTAAAACCTGCACAATTGTGGGCTTTCCCGCGACAGGACGTCCCTTCATGCAACGCATCGTGATTCTCGGTAATGCGGGCAGCGGAAAATCCACCCTCGCCCGCGCCCTCGGACAACGCCTGGGCCTGCCCGTGGTGCACCTGGACACCCTGTTCTGGTCGCCCGGCTGGGTCGAGCCCGACGCCGAGCAGTTCCGTACCCGCGTGCGCGACGCCGTTGCCGCCGATGGCTGGGTGTGTGAAGGCAACTATGCGCGGCGCACGTTCGACCTGCGCCTGCCCCGTGCCGATTTGATCATCTGGCTCGACACGCCACGGCTCACCTGCTTTACCCGGGTGATCCTGCGCAGTGCGCTGAACCGCCCGCGCCCGGATATTCCCGCCGGCTGTACCGAGAAACTCGACCGGGAGTTCCTGACATTCCTGAAGTACGTGTGGACGTTTGATCGCGGCCACCGGCCAGGTATCGAGGCGGTGCGGTTGGCGGCAGGCCCGTCGGTGCCCGTGGTGCACTTGCGCGGTGGCCAGCAGATCGCCGAGTTTCTCGAGCGCTTGCCCGCAGCATCTGAAGGCTGCCTTGAATAGAGGGAGCAGGAGCGTTGGCCGCGATAGTGGGTCGTCTTGCCAGTGAAGAAATCATTGATGGCAAGACTTCCACCGCTTTCGCGCCATGCCGTCCTACAGGTTTTTTCAACTGTAGGATCTTGTTGGCAGCCGCTCCCTCGTGCGACCCGAAGAAGCCCCTATCTGGATCTCAAGTACCGATAGAGCGTCTGCCGACTGATTTCAAAATCACGCGCCAACTTGGATTTACTTTCTCCAGCAGCGGCCCGGTCAATCAAGTTTACAACCTGATTGTCAGACAGCTTTTTCTTGCGACCTCTATAAGTCCCACGATTCTTTGCACTGGCAATTCCCGCCGCCTGTCTTTCCCTCATCGCAGCGCGCTCGAACTCTGCAATCAGCTCCATTACCGCAATGATCGACTCCACGACTTCAAGACAGTCATGCCGGAAAACCAGGTTTTCGTTCAAACACTCCAACGTGACCTGCTTTTCAATCAACCGGCGAATGATGGCGCACAGCTCCTCCGTGCTTGAAGTCAGCGCTGCCATGCTGTCCACCACCACGGTATCCCCGCACTGCAGGTAGCGGAGTAGCCTTTCCAGGCCTGCAGGATTCGCGGCATTGTCTGCCGGCTCATCGCAAAACACGGCATCAAATACATCGTCGCTTGTTATTTTCTCTACGCCACCCTCGGGCTCTTTTAGAGCGCGCCGGACATATTTGATGCGATGCAATCTCATGGTGCCTCCTTGGCAATACTTGTACAGCGTCATTTTATACTTGTACAAACTGTAACTAAATCATCAATTCCTTACACCGCACTTGTAACACTGAACCCACCCAAAATACACAGTCGCAAAGAGTTGAACTTCCCTTATCATTTTGAAGTATGGAATTCTAACAAGCTTTTCGCAAAAAAGTCGATTTCGTACTCCTTGAATGCCCCGTGCAATTCAAGCAACCCATATGAGTATCTACTGTTTTACAGCTCAAATAATTGACATGACCGGCTTGACGCGGCTGTTAATTTCTCGATGCAATCAGAGGATGAATGGATGAATGTCTTGGAAGGCGCCATCGAAATTGATCGCCCAACTGCCGATCAGGAAAAGATTGATAAGGTAACCCGCAGTATTACCGATCATGGGAACTACCTGCGAAAGCGTTATCCGATCCTGCAGCACCAGGATGCTCTGGGCGCGAGTGTCATGGCGTTTTCCCTGATAGGGATGGTCATTACGGGAGGGCTCTATCTAAAGGGTTTTATCCCCGCATGGATGTGTATTCTGGTCAATGCGCTGCTGACTTCGTTCATTCATGAAATCGAACATGACCTGATTCATCGCCTTTATTTTAGAAAACAGCCGCTGGCCCATAATGCCATGATGCTCTTCTGCTGGCTGGCACGCCCGGGTATGCCCAGCCCGTGGCTAAGACGCAGTCTGCACTTTCATCACCATAAGGAGTCCGGAACTGATTCTGATGTTGAAGCCTGGATCACCACGAGCGGCAGTCCTTGGGGAATACTGCGATTACTCAAACTGGTGGACGGATTTGTATTTGGTTTTCTAAATGCGGTGTTTGCCCCTGGATGGAGGCAAAAGGTAAAATTGTTAGGCAAGATCATTCGGCTCAATACACCATTCGGGCTTCTGTATTGGGGGTGCTGGTATGTGTTCCTCGGCTACCACCTGTATGTCTGGCTTGGGTCAATTACCGGGATGGAGGTTCACAGTTCAGCTACGACGCTGGAATTAATGGATATCGTCAATAGCGCAGTGGTTATTCTTATAGCGCCCAATATGATACGGCAGTTCTGCCTGTTCTTTATAAGTTCAAATATGCACTATTACGGCGATGTTGCCCCGCGTAACGCATTACAACAAACCCAGGTGATGAACCCTTGGTGGCTGTGGCCGTTCCAGTTGTTCTGTTTTAACTTTGGCAGCACTCACAGCATCCATCACTTCGTGGTGAGAGACCCGTTTTATCTGCGTCAGATGACGGCACCTCATGCTCATAAAGTCATGGCCCAGGCCGGTGTCAGGTTCAATGACTTCGGCACCTACAAACGAGCCAATCGCTTTTCCATGGAGCACTCCCAAACTCGGTCTCGTGGGTGAATTCCTCCACAACCATTATCGGTGTTCGGCAAGTATCAAGGGCCGCACTTCAAATACGAGGACGTTGAGGTATGAAAGCGCAAGGGATATGTGCGAAGCAGTTTGAAGCGGTCAAGCAGGCCTTCGAGGACATGTTCGATGATCCGCAGGAACGTGGGGCCGGCCTGTGCGTGCAGGTAGGCGCAGAGATCGTTGTCGACCTGTGGGCCGGCATGGCAGACCAGGCGGGCACGAAACCCTGGACCCGCGATACGCTGGCCAATACCTTCTGCGTAATAAAACCCTATGTCGCGGTGGCCGTCCTGATGTTGGTTGAGGCGGGCAAGCTGGAGCTGGATGCACCCGTGGCCCGTTACTGGCCCGAGTTCGCCCGGAGCGGGAAAACAAAGGTCACCCTGCGCCAGGTGATGAACCATACCGCAGGCCTGCCGGCGCTGCGGGGGCCCGACCATAACCCCATGATGTATGACTGGGAGCACATGCTGCGACTGCTGGAGGCCGAGCCGCTGTGGTGGGAACCGGGAACAGACCTGGGCTACGGCACCACCACGTTTGGCTGGATCCTCGGCGAGTTGATTCGCCGGGTGGACGGACGAGATCCCTGTGTGTTTATCCACGAAGAGATTCTCGATCCCCATGAGTTGGACGTGCACCTTGGCGTGAGCGAAGAACACTTTCACCGTATCGCGCGTTTCGACAGTGCCACGGGACGAGTCGGTGACCCTTACTCGCAGGCGTTGCGAACCGTGGTGAAAAACGAGCCGTCGCATATCGCGACGCTCGCCTTCACCAACCCCGGAATGGTGCCCAGACGAACCAGTGACCCTCGCTGGTGGGCCTACCGGCAACCCGCCGTGTGTGGACACGGTTCGGCTCACGGCCTGGCCGGTTTCTACAGTGCATTGATGGCAGGAAACTTTATCGGTCCCGAGCTGCTTACTGAATTCAGCCGTGAGCACAGTCATGGCATGGATCGAGTATGGATGCGCCCCATGCGTTATGGATTGGGTTGCATGCTCGAGCAGCAACGCGACCCGACGGCTTCCCATGCAATGGGCCCGAACACCTTTGGCCATATCGGGCTTGGTGGCCCGATCAGTTTCGCTGATCCCGAAAAACAAGTGAGCTTCGGTTTTGTCACCACGACTTCGGGCAGCCATTCGATGATTGATCCACGCCCCCGCCGACTTTCATCCCTTGTCTATGCGGCGCTTTGAAGGCAAGGGGCGGATCTGTTCATCTGAGGCTTTCAAGGGGGCGCAATACTGCCGAATGCAACGCAGCAAGTTTGTGGCAAGACACAAGTGGCTGATGGCAAACCGAAACCTTCCCCTCCCGGCCAACAATGAGTCATTGGCTTATGAACGAAGGCTGGTACAACGACGACATGATTTATTTATAAATAAATTCATACGCCTCAATATAAGAACCTATCTCGTTTGAATGAGCAGTCACCCACACTGCATTCATGCCTGTCTTTCTTTGATCGTTGAATTCCGACTGAGTGGTACAAAGCGCAACCCAGCGCTCAGTCTTTAAATCCTTAATCCGCAGACCCGCCTCACAACGACTGAACTTTCCAACGTAGGGCCCCGGAGTCACCAGCTCGTATGGTGACGCATACTGAACAATGTCGCCGGGCAACAGGTACGTCACGACGTCATAACTGTGCAAGGACAAAATCAGACCCAGGCAAAAACCACCAAAAAAAGATTCTCCAACACGGTTCGGGTTTCTTACAGCCGGACGATAGTAGGTGGCCCTTGCAGCAAAAAAGAGTCCAACCAGACAACCAATGACTATATAGGTCGTCCACTCGGGAATCGATGGCATTAAAACCGTTCGCATTACAATGCGACCGGCCCAGAGTATATAAGCAATCCATGCTCCAAATACCAGACACACCACCAACAACAAGGTTCTTATCTTTGATTTGTTTTCAAATGAAGGATATTCCATTCCCTGCCTACTCT
Organism: Pseudomonas sp. W2I6; assembly: GCF_030815935.1. NCBI lineage: Bacteria > Pseudomonadati > Pseudomonadota > Gammaproteobacteria > Pseudomonadales > Pseudomonadaceae > Pseudomonas > Pseudomonas sp. W2I6. The sequence goes on from NZ_JAUSXJ010000001.1 coordinate 3,025,823, forward strand.
ATTTTTAATTCCCGGGAAAAGTACTTCGTGCTTCACGCCAACTTCCTTTACCCGATTGGCATGCCGGGCATATTAACGAATGAGCGTCATGGTGACCGATCTATTTACCCGCGATTCACAGACATGGCCAGAGCGCCATCGGTTCTACCCATTAGCGCAAATTGTTCAACCGCCTCACATCCCTTATCCTCGTGGCCTTACCTGCCAGCGCCCGCCGGAGCCCCCCATGGACCTCGCCACCCTCACCCTCTTCCTCCCGGCCTGCTTCGCCCTGAACATGGCGCCAGGCCCGAACAACCTGCTGTCCGTGAGCAACTCCACCCGCTACGGCTACCGCACTTCGTGCCTGGCAGGCGTCGGGCGACTGCTGGCCTTTGCCGGGATGATCGCCCTCGCGTCCGCCGGGCTGGCGGTGGTGCTGCAAACCTCGGAGTTGTTGTTCTACGGGATCAAGATCCTGGGGGCGGCGTATCTATTTTATCTGGCGTACCAACTGTGGCGGTCCAATCCGCACGCGGAGGCTGAGTCGACAGCGCCCAAGGCGGGCTTGTGGGCCTTGGCGCGACAGGAGTTCCTGGTGGCCGCCGGCAATCCCAAGGCAATCCTGATTTTTACCGCCTTCCTGCCGCAATTCGTCGACCCGGCACGTCCGATCACGCCGCAATTTGCCCTGCTGGGAGCGATGTTCCTGGCGCTGGAATGGTTCGCCATCAGCGCCTACGCCTATATGGGTTTGCATATGCGCCGCTGGTTCGCGCAGCCTCGGGGCAAGCGGATTTTCAACCGCTGCTGTGCGGGGTTGTTGTCGGCCGCCGCGACGGTATTGCTGATGGCGCGCAGGGCCTGAGCACTGCGAAAAACCGGCGAAAACGCTTACAATCGCCGTCTCACCGCAACTCAGGCAGGCCAGCTCGCCCATGGCGCTCGACCCCATCACCATACTGGTCCTCACCATCGCACTGGCAGGCGCCGCCGCGCTGTACCTGGCCGTCGAGTGGCGCAATGTCCGCGAGCCATCGCTGCTGTACTGGACCGCCGGTTTCGCCATCATCAGCGTGGGCAGCACCCTGGCGCTGTTGCGGGCCAGCGGCCTGCTGTTGATCGGCATCTGGTTCGCCAACGGGCTGCTGATCACCGCCCACTGGCTGTTCCTGCTGGGCGTTGCGCGTTTCACCCAGGTGCGCCTGTCTCGCGCCTGGTACCTGATGTTCGTGGCCTGGTTTGCCATGCTGCTGTTGCCGGAAGGACAGTCGTGGTCCAGGGCCATGCTGCTGGCCAACTCGCTGCTGGTTGCCCTGCCGACCCTGCGGGCCAGTTTCCTGTTGCGCCCCCATGGCCGATCACTCAGCGTGGGCGCGGTGCAACTGCGCTATGTGCTGCTGGCCCACGGGCTGTTCTATCTGGCCAAGTCGCTGGTGGCGATCGTGCCGGGGACACTGATCGACCTGACGGCGTTTCGTGGCGAGATCATTCAGGTGTCGCTGGTGGAAGGCGCCATGGCGATCATGCTGATTGCATTGTCGATGACCGGCACCGAGCGCTACCGCCGTGAGGAACAGATTGCACGGTTGGCCGCCCGCGACCCGTTGACCGCGCTGTATAACCGCCGCGCCCTTGAAATGCGCGCGCCGAACCTGCTGAGCGAGGTCTCGCAGGCCCGGCCGGGTGCCCTGCTGTTGATCGACATCGACAATTTCAAGCTGATCAACGACCTGTACGGCCATACCGCGGGCGACCGGCTGCTGGTGGCCCTGAGCGAGATGATTCGCGCGCAGTTGCCCGATGATTCGCTGGCGGCGCGGTTGGGTGGCGACGAGTTCGTGATCCTGCTTAACGACACCTCGAACGCGCGCATTGTCGCGCTGGGCAGCGCCCTGCGCGAACAGTTTCATCAGGCTGCCTCGCAGGCGTTCGCCACGCCCGAAGCGGTGACATTGAGCATCGGCGCCAGCCTGTTCGACACGCCCCCCGCCAGCCTCGCGGCCTTGATCGAACAAGGCGACGCGGCGCTGTATGAATCCAAGCGCGGTGGACGCAACCGTATTCGTCTGGTGGACCGGACGGCGGTGGGCGCCGATTGACTCAATCGGTGCATCAACCTTTGAGCGCCGCCTCAATCCCCGCAATATCAATCCTGGTCATCCCCATCATCGCATCAAACGCCCGCTTGGCCGCTGCCGGGTCGGGGTGGGTGATCGCCGCGCTCAGTACACGCGGGGTAATCTGCCATCTCACCCCCCATTTATCCTGGCACCAGCCGCAGACGTTTTCCTGGCCGCCATGGCTGACAATCGCGTGCCACAAGCGGTCGGTTTCCGCCTGGTCGTCGGTGGCCACCTGGAACGAGAACGCCTCGTTGTGCTGCACGCCGGAGCCGCCGTTCAGCCCCAGGCAAGGAATACCCATGACGGTGAATTCCACGGTCAACACATCGCCCTGTTTGCCCGCCGGATAATCCCCGGGGGCGTGATGGACCGCGGTCACTGCGCTGTCCGGGAAGGTCCTGGCGTAGAAGTTGGCAGCGTCCAGTGCACTGCCGTCGTACCAAAGGCACACCGTGTTTTTGCTGAGCATGAGTGTTCTCCAGCGTGGAGGTTCGGACTTGCAGTGTAGTACCGCTACCGACAAGAATGCGTTCGCGTCCTGACATGAACCCAAACGGTGCAGAGAATGAGTAATGGTGTAAGGATCGACCCGCGAATCATCCCGGCTCCGCGGTCCATCAGCCCCGAGGCCCAGGCGATGCTGCAACGCATGGTGAACGCCGATGGCGTGCCGCTGAACAGCCTGTACACCCTGCCCGCACCCGATGACCACGCTGGCTGGCGCCGCATGCAGGCCGCAGTTGCCCAACAGTACGCGGCGTCCCAGGCAGGACAGACGGCAGACCACGTTGAGACATTCACCGTGGAAGACGCCACCGTGTACCGGGCGACGCCGGCATACGGGGCCGAGTTCGCCTATATCGACCTGCACGGCGGCGCCCTGGTGTTCGGCGGCGGCGAAAACGCCCGCCTCGCCGCCGGCAAGCACGCCGACCTGCACAACCTGGCCTGCTACGGCGTGGACTACCGCATGCCGCCTGACCATCCGTACCCGGCGGCACTCGATGACTGTATGGCCACCTACCGGCATGTACTGAAGCACCACACCCCGGACAAGATCGTGATCGGCGGACGCTCGGCCGGAGGCAACCTCGCCGCTGCCATGGTGCTGCGCGCCCGCGACGAAGGCTTGCCGCTGCCGGCCGCGCTGGTATTGCTGTCACCTGAAGTGGACCTGACCGAATCGGGCGACAGCTTCCAGGTCAACCGCACCGTCGACGTGGTGTTGCCCAACCCGCTGATGAGCACCAACCTGCTGTACGCCGCTGGCGCGGATTTGTCTCACCCGTACCTGTCGCCGCTGTTCGGGGATTTCGCAGCGGGCTTCCCGCCGACGTTCGTGCAAAGCGGCACCCGCGACCTGTTCCTGTCCAACGCCGTACGCCTGCACCGGGCGCTGCGCCGGGCCGAGGTACCGGTGGAACTGCACATCTTTGAAGCAATGCCCCACGGCGGTTTCATGGGCGCGCCGGAAGACGCAGAACTGTCGGCAGAGCAGGTGCGTTTCGTGCGCCACTGGTTGAACCGCGACTGATCGCCGTGAGTTGACACACCCTGTAATAATCCATAAAGATAAGCGCCTTCTTCAGGGTGTGTCCTCAATGTCTGCAACGACCTTCAACTTTTCCGTCATTGGCTTGATTGCCAAGGCGCAAGGTTGCGTTGCGCACGCCCTCAAATCGAAGAAACAGTCGCTCATGTGACCGGGGCGCGCTGTCCCGTCAGATGAGCTGACAGGACATTGAGCGCGAAGGCCCCCTCCTCTTGCTTACTTCCCTCTGCCCTTCTGACGGTGACGAAATCGGTCAACCATCAGGAGAAAGCGCATGTCATCGTTTCAAGGTATCTGGGTTCCCGTCGTTACACCGTTTCATAACGGCGCCATCGACTTCATCGGCTTGCGCCGCCTGGTCTGCCATCTGCTGGAACAAGGCGTGGCCGGGATCATGGTCTGCACCACCACCGGCGAAGCCGCAGCACTGAGCCGCCGTGAGCAGTTGGCGATGCTGGATGCCGTACTGGAACTGGTACCGCCGCAGCAGGTGGTGATGGGCCTGGCAGGGTATAACCAGATTGAGCTGCTGCAGTTCCAGAGTGAAATCCTGCAACGCGCAGTGGCCGGTTTGCTGGTACCGCCGCCGAGCTACATCCGCCCGTCCCAGGCGGGCCTTGAAGCGTTCTTCCGCACCGTGGCCGATGCGTCCAGTGTGCCGATCATTCTGTATGACATTCCCTACCGCACCGGTATCGCCTTCGAACAGGCGACGTTGCTGAACATCGTTGCCCATGAACGGATCGTCGCGATCAAGGATTGTGGCGGCAACCTGGCCAATACCCTGGCGCTGCTGGCCAGCGGGAATGTGGATGTGTTGTGTGGCGAGGATGTGCAGATATTCAACGCGCTGTGCCTGGGAGCGACCGGCGCGATTGCCGCGTCGGCGCATGTGCGTACCGCGGATTTTGTGGCGCTGCATCGACAGGTTCGCGACAACCGGTTGCTGGCGGCTCGCGAGACGTTTTTCGGGCTGCTGCCGTTGATTCACACAATGTTCGTGGAGCCCAATCCGGCGCCGGTGAAGGCCGCGCTGGCGATGGAGGGTTTGATCGGCAGTGAGTTGCGGGCGCCGATGTTGGGGGCGAGTGAGACGGTGACAAATCGGTTGCAGCAAGTATTAGGCGTGCGGCAATAACCCGTGGCGAGGGAGCTTGCTCCCGCTGGGCTGCGCAGCAGCCCCAATTCAGGCACCGCGTTTTCGCCAGGTAAAATGGGGTGACCGGTTTTGGGGGCGCTTCGCACCCCAGCGGGAGCAAGCTCCCTCGCCACAGGGGGCGGGCTGCCTCGTCGATACGAGGGCTTATCCTCTCGCCACCGCCAACCGATGCAACGTGATCTTGCGCACCTCCTGCTTGCTCACCTCGATGTGAGTCTTGAGCAGTTGCTGCGCCAGATCGCGGTGCCGTGCCGAGATCGCATCGAGGATGCTTGCGTGTTCCTCATAGGTCGCTGCGATACGTGATTGCTGAGTGAAATCCAGCCGCCGAATGATGCGGATTTTCTCGGTTATCTCGTAATGCATGCGCGCCATTTCAGCGTTGCCCGTGGCTTGCACCAACCCGCAGTGGAACTCCTCATCCAGCGCGCAGACGACCTGTGCGTCATCCAGCCGGGCACTTTCGTCCACCCGCCAGATCGCTTCAAGCCGTTCAAGCCCCTGCTCCGCCATGCCACACAAGCGGCTGACGGCGGCCAACTCCAGCACGATTCTTACGTCGTAAAGCTCTTCGAAATAGTTGAAGTCGAACGGCCGCACCTGCCAGCCACTCCTGAAAAACACCTCCAGGTACCCTTCCCGCTCCAGCCGATACAGCGCCTGGCGCACCGGCGTGCGGCTGGCCTGCATGCGCTCGGCCACGTCGCCTTCGCTGAAGCGATCACCCGGCAGCAGGCGAAAGCCGAAGATGTCGTCCTTCACCTGCTGGTAGACCCGTTCCGCCAGGCTGTCCGGCCGTTCGCCGGGTTTTCTCATGGTTGAGAGCTGCATGCCTAGTTCCTGCTCGCCATGTAGGCGCGCCAGCCGCCGAATTCGGTGATGTCGATGGCGCCTGCCAGGGCCCAGGGCTCGCAGATAAAACCCTTCACGCTGCGCCCGTCCGCCAGGGTGAGGTTGCCGATGCCCAGCGGCGCGGGAATCTCGGCGACGAACTCACCAAAGCGGGCGACAGGCATGTCCCACAGCTCGACGATGATCGAGCGGCCCGAGTCATCCCTGGCCAGCCCCGGCTTGGGCGGAACCGTGCCCGGCAGTGCATGCAGGCGGTAGTTGCTCGCCGTCAGGGTTTGCTCCACCAGCACGGCGTTGCGGCTGGTCAGCTGGAAGTTCAGCGGCATCCCGGTGAGATGCGCCCCAACCACCGCCACCCGCACGCTGCCGGGCGCCTGTCGCGCCGGTGCCGGTTGCGGCAGATTGCGTTGGGTAGCGCCCAGCGGAAGATCAAGGCCGGCCTGCCAACGCTTGCCCAGATGCGCCAGGGCGGCGTCGTGCCAGGCCGGTGCGATAAGGGTGACGCCGCACGGCAGGCCGTCGCTCCGCAGCCCGGCGGGCACGGCCAGTGCCGAGAGGTCGGCCAGGTTGGTGAAGTTGGTGTAGAAGCCAAACTGCGAGTTGTAGAGCACCGGCTCCACGGCCATTTCCGCCAGGGTGCGGATCGTCGGCGATGTCGGCACCAGCAAGGCGTCGAAACCGGCCAGGGTGTCGTTGATGCGGCGGCTCAGTTCGGCGCGCAGGTATTCGGCTTTATAGGCATCGCAGGCGCTGTACGTGTGGCCGTTTTCCACAATGCCACGCACCACCGGGTTGATCGCTTCGGCGTTGCTGGCGAGCATGCCTTCCAGTGCCACCGTGCGCTCCGCAACCCAGGAGCCGTAATAGAGCTGCTCGGCGAGTTGCTGAAACGGGCTGAAATCCACCGCCGTGATTTCGGCGCCGAGGGACTGGAACCTGAGCAGCGCCTGTTCAAATACGGCCTGGTTCTGCGCGTCGCCAAAAAACTCCAGGCTGGCCGGAACCGCCAGCTTGATTGTGGCGCCGACCGCTACGGGAGCAGTGTTGGGATTGACGCGTGAATAGGCGTCGCTGGCGTCGTAAGCAGCAGCGAGGCCCGCAACCGTCTCGGCATCTTCAACCGTCAGCGCAAACACCGAAATACAGTCCACGGTACGACAGGCCGGCACCAGTCCGGTGTTGGACAAGCGCCCCTTGGTCGGCTTCAACCCGACGATATTGTTGAAGCCCGCCGGCACCCGCCCGGAACCGGCGGTGTCGGTGCCCAGGGAAAACGCCACCAGCCCGCGGGCAACCACCGAGGCCGAACCCGAGCTGGAACCGCCGCTGACATAGTCCGGGTTAAAACTGTTGCTCACCGCGCCGTAGGGCGAGCGTGTACCGACCAGGCCGGTGGCGAACTGATCGAGGTTGGTCTTGCCCATCAGGATCGCCCCGGCCGCCCGCAACCGCGCCACCACCGAGGCATCCGCCGCGGCGGTATAGGCAAACTCAGGACACGCCGCCGTGGTTTCCCAACCCGCCGCATCGATGTTGTCCTTGATGGCAAACGGCACGCCATACAACGGCAACTGGTCGATATCGCCATTGACCGCCGCAAGCCGCTCGGCCAACTGCGCCAACTGGTCACGCAACTGCTGCGGTTGCACCTGGCTGATCCAGGCGTTGTCCTCGGCGGGAAACGTGCTCGCCAGGGTCAACAGAATGTCGGGAGTCAGCGCCTGGCTGCGGTAGGCAGCTTGCCATTCACCCAGGGTCCAGCCGAGTTGTTCGTTGCGCATTGAGGATTCCATCTTGTATCCAAGTTTGGATTTCTTTTAGCAAACCCTGGGCCAATCAGCTGCAAGCCAATGAATACGTGAGGTTGACAGAAAACCCACCGATGGATCGCCTCCAGCCGTGCTCCGTCATGAAGCAGCAATGCGCCAAAAAAAGACATTCTGGCGGCCGCGCGGTTGCGAGCGGCCCGATACCGGCCTATGTTCGAAACCATGTTGTAAACGCTGCTGTCCATCCCATACGCCCTTTCCGTAGCCAGGTGACGACATGCCCACCGCTTCCCGCCCCGCCGTGCTCGAACTGATTGGCAATACCCCGCTGGTGCGGGTCAGCCGCTTCGATACCGGCCCGTGCACGCTGTTCCTCAAGCTTGAATCCCAGAACCCCGGCGGCTCCATCAAGGACCGCATTGGCCTGGCCATGATCGACGCCGCCGAGCGGGATGGCCGCCTGCGCCCCGGCGGCACCATCATCGAAGCCACCGCCGGCAATACCGGCCTCGGCCTGGCCCTGGTGGGACGCGCCAAAGGCTACCGGGTGGTGCTGGTGGTGCCGGACAAGATGTCCACCGAGAAAGTCTTGCACCTGAAAGCCATGGGCGCCGAGGTGCACATCACCCGCTCGGATGTCGGCAAGGGCCACCCCGAGTATTACCAGGATGTGGCGGCGCGACTGGCCAAGGACATTCCCGATTCGTTCTTCGCCGACCAGTTCAACAACCCGGCCAACCCCCTGGCCCATGAGACCAGCACCGCCCCGGAAATCTGGGCCCAGACCCAACATGACCTGGATGCCATCGTGGTTGGCGTCGGCTCGGCCGGCACCCTCACCGGCCTGACGCGCTTCTTCAAGCGCGTGCAACCTGACCTGGCCATGGTGCTGGCCGACCCGGTCGGCTCGGTGATGGCCGAGTACAGCCGCAGCGGCACCATGACCGAACCCGGCTCGTGGGCCGTGGAAGGTATCGGCGAAGACTTCATCCCCTCGATCGCCGACCTCTCCAGCGTGCGCCACGCCTATTCCATCAGCGACGAAGAAAGCTTCGACCACGCCCGCCAACTGCTGCGGGCCGAAGGCATTCTCGGTGGCTCCTCCACCGGCACCCTGCTGGCCGCCGCCCTGCGTTATTGCCGCGAACAGACCGAGCCCAAGCGCGTGGTCACCTTCGTCTGCGACACCGGCACGCGCTACCTGTCGAAGGTCTACAACGACCAATGGATGAACGACGCCGGCCTGCTGCAATACAAACACTACGGCGACCTGCGCGACCTGATCGCCCGTCGTTTCGAGGACGGCCGGGTGATCAGCGTCGGCCCCGACGACAGCCTGCTCACCGCCTTCCAGCGCATGCGCCTGGCCGACGTCTCACAGCTGCCGGTGCTGGTGGACGGCAAGCAACTGGTGGGGGTGCTCGACGAGTCGGATGTATTGCTCGGCCTGCATCAGAACGCCGCGCACTTTTCCATGACCGTGGGCAGCGCCATGACCAACGCCCTTCACACCCTCGCACCCAGCGCCAGCCTTGCGCAATTGCAGGCCGAGCTGGATCGCGGGCTGGTGGCAATCATTGCCGACGCCTCGGGCTTTCACGGCCTGATCACCCGCGTCGACCTGCTCAATCACCTACGGAGATCCCTTGCATGACCCAGCACGATAAAAGCGCCTTCGCCACCCGCGTGATCCATGCCGGGCAATCCCCGGACCCGACCACCGGGGCGCTGATGCCGCCGATCTACGCCAACTCCACCTACCTGCAGGACAGCCCCGGCGTTCACAAAGGCTTTGACTACGGACGCTCCCACAACCCGACGCGCTTTGCCCTGGAACGCTGCGTGGCCGACCTTGAAGGCGGCACCCAGGCGTTCGCGTTCGCCTCCGGGCTGGCGGCGATTTCCACCGTGCTGGAACTGCTCGACGCCGGTTCCCACGTGGTTTCCGGCAATGACTTGTACGGCGGCACCTTCCGCCTGTTCGACAAAGTGCGCCAGCGCAGCGCCGGGCATCGCTTCAGCTTCGTCGACCTGACCGACCTGTCGGCCTTCGAAGCCGCGCTGCAGGACGACACGCGGATGGTCTGGGTCGAAACCCCGAGCAACCCGCTGCTGAGCCTGACCGATCTCAGTGCCATCTCCCGCATCTGCAAGGCCCGGGGCATCATCTGCGTGGCCGACAACACCTTCGCCAGCCCCTGGATCCAGCGCCCGCTGGAGCTGGGTTTCGACATCGTGGTGCACTCCACCACCAAGTACCTCAACGGCCACTCCGATGTGATCGGCGGCATTGCGGTGGTCGGCCAGAATCCTGAACTGGCCGAACGCGTGGGCTTCCTGCAGAACTCCGTGGGCGCGATTGCCGGGCCGTTCGACGCATTCCTGACCTTGCGCGGGGTGAAGACCCTGGCGCTGCGCATGGAGCGCCATTGCAGCAATGCGCTGGAACTGGCGACGTGGCTGGAGCAACAGCCGCAAGTGGCGCGGGTTTATTACCCAGGCCTGGCATCACACCCGCAGCATGAGCTGGCACGCCGGCAGATGCGCGGGTTTGGCGGGATGATTTCGGTGGACCTGAAAAGCGACCTGGCGGGCGCCACACGCTTCCTGGAAAACGTGAAGATCTTTGCGTTGGCTGAAAGCCTGGGGGGCGTTGAAAGCCTGATCGAGCACCCGGCGATCATGACCCATGCGAGCATCCCGGCAGCGACCCGGGCGCAGTTGGGGATTGGTGACGGGTTGGTGCGGTTGTCGGTGGGGGTTGAGGACGTGGAAGACCTGCGGGCGGATCTGGCGCAGGCGTTGGCAAAAATCTAACGCGCAATCTGCCGGAGCGAGCATGCCCGCTCCGGCAACACCTTAAATAGCGTAATTGACCTCAACCATTCGCCCGGTCTTGATGGACTCCAGCGCACAGTCCGCCAAGTGCAACGCATACAGCCCATCGCGCATGTTGGTGGGCAGCGCGCGCCCCGCGCTCAGTGCCTGGATAAACTGCCCCAACTCATTGCGGTAGGCATCCGCATAACGCTCCAGGAAGAAATGCTGCAACGGCTCCAACGCCTCGGTGTGCTCGTGGTTCCAATGGCGCAAGGTGCTGGGTCGATGGTTATCCGTGAGCAGCACCCCCTTGGCCCCGGATACCTCAAGTCGCTGGTCATACCCGTAGACCGCCTCCCGACAGCAGTTGATATGGCACTGTTTCCCGGATGCGGTGCGCAGCAGCACCATCACGCTGTCGAAGTCGTCAATCTGCGCCAGGCTCGGATCTACCAGCCGGCTGGCTATCGCGCCGACTTCAATGGGCTCTTCACCCAGCAGGTGCCGCGCCATGTCGAAGTCATGAATGGTCATGTCCCGCAGGATGCCGCCGGAATGTGCCAGGTAATCCCGTGGCGCCAACCCCGGGTCGCGGCTGGTGATGATCACCTGCCGCACAGCACCAATTTGCCCCGCGTCGATGGCCTGGCGCAGGCGCAGCGTGTCGGGATCGAAGCGGCGGTTGAAGCCCAGCATGACTTTGCCGCCCTCGCGCTCCACAGCTTGCGCCGCCGCCCGCGCCTTGGCGAAATCCAGGTCAATGGGCTTCTCGCACAGCACGGCCTTGCCCTGGGACACGGCCGCCAGCAGCAAATCGATATGAGTGTCGGTGGGTGTGCCAATCACCACCGCGTCGATATCGTCCCGACTTAGCACTGCTGCGCAGTCATAGGCCGCCTCGCAACCCAGCTGCGCAGCCAAGCCATCGACGCCCTCCCGCCAGGGGTCGGCGACCACCACCAGAGTGGCATCAGGATGGGCCGCGACATTGGCCGCGTGAATGTTGGCGATGCGCCCTGCACCAAGGACAGCGATACGTAGCATGGTCGAACTCCTGGGATTGTTATTGGGTGTGGAGATTCAGTCCGGCAGGTTGAACGGTGTGACGATCTGTACCTGTGACGGCGCAATCGGCCCAGCCTTCCACAGCCGATGAAATTGCAGGATGTGCAGAAACACATGGCGCGCATCGATCTGCAGGTTGTGATCGATAATCGCGGCGACTTTTTCTTCAGCCAACAGCTGGCGATTCTCTTCGTCGAGGTCGTGAGCAATAAACACGTCCAACGGGCGATCCAGAGCCGCAAAGGCGTCGACAATTGCCCGGTTGCCACCGCCGACGCTGTACACCGCCTTCAGTTCGGGATGCTGCTTCAACGCATCGGTGACCCGGGCAAATGTTCGGTCATACACGCCGTACCCACCGCTGATATCCAGTACCCGCAGGTGCGTCGCACGGCCGCGCAGCCACATGCGAAAGCCCATTTCGCGTTCTTCCTCGCCCCGGAACAATTCGCTGCCAATCACCACCGCCACTTCCTGGGGTTGGGGTGACAGCCAGCGGGACAGGAGGTACGCGGCGGTTTGTCCGGCGGTGCGGTTATCCATGCCTACGTAGCCGATGCGCTCGCTGTGGGGCAGATCGGTGACCAGGGTCACCACCGGAATACCTGCGGCCGCCAGGTGCTTGACCGCCAGATTCACCGCCGGCTCGTCCGCGGCCTTGAGCACCACACCCTGGCTGCCGGTCTCGAGGCAGCGCAGCAATTGGTCGTGCATCGCCTGAGGCTCGATCTCTTCGAACACATGAAACCGCGGGGCGATACGAAACGGTGCCAGGCTGCCCAGTTGGGCGGTGATGGCGGCCTGCACCGCCGCACTGAAGCGCTTGGGCGTGTGCATGATCACATCGACATGAAAGGTACGGCCTACTGCCAGGCCATTTTTTTCCTGGGATTCCAGCTCATCCAGAGCCTGTTCGATACGCCGCCGGGTTTGGGCGTGCACGCTGCCGCGCTCATGCAAGACGCGATCGACTGTCGCCTTGCTGACGCCCGCCTGGGTGGCCAGTTGCTTGATGGAAAAGTGTTTAGCGCGTTCGAGCATGCCGTTGAGCCTGAGGTTTTTTTGAGGTCTTTTTGAGACTCATTGAGGTGACCGCAATGCTAGTCTCAGTTTTGCCCGGCGTCGAGCCCGGCCTTCAAAACAACAAAAACCCAGGAGACCCCGATGCCTTCAACCGACCTCAGCCATACCTTCAAAGGCCAATACTTTGTCGTCACCGGCAGCACCCAGGGATTGGGGGCTGCCGTCGCCCATACCCTGGCGCGGCGCGGTGCTGCCGGCCTGATCATCTGCGGACGCCGCCCGGACCAGGGCCAGGAGCAAGTACGGCAGTTGGCAGCGCTCGATTGCCGCGCGGTGTTTGTCCAGGCGGACCTGGAACAGATCGGCGACTGCCGCGCCGTGATCGAGGCGGCCCGTGCCCACTTCGGCACCCTCCACGGGCTGATCAACTGCGCCGGGATGTCGGATCGCGGCACCATTCTCGACACCTCCCCCGAACTGTTTGATCGACTATTTGCGGTCAATGTGAGGGCGCCGTTTTTCCTGATGCAGGAAGCCTTGAAGCTGATGATCAGCCAGAGGGTTGAAGGTGCAGTGGTCAATATCCAGAGTGTCACCGGCCACGGCGGGCAATCGTTCTTGAGTGCCTACGCGGCGTCCAAGGGCGCTCTCGCGATTCTGACCAAAAACGTGGCGTTCAGCGCCCTGCGCAACCGGATTCGGGTCAACGGCTTGAACATCGGCTGGATGGACACACCGCACGAGGATGAAATCCAGCGGCACTACCACGGTGCCGGGGATGCCTGGTTGGAGGCCGCCGAAGCCGCACAGCCCTTCGGCCGCCTGCTCAAACCTGAAGAGGTGGCCCGGAGCGTGGCATTTCTATTGTCACGCGAGTCGGGAATGATGACCGGCACGGTGATCGACCTGGAGCAAGGCGTCATCGGCTGTGGCGACGGCGGCACCCCACGCCCCGATCAGGCCTTGAGCCTGGTGGAGGGTGCGTGATGCCTGCCTTTGTCAGCGCCGATGCGGTGCAACTGGAAGATTTTCACTCGATCTGTGCCCAGCAGGCTGCTGCCGAGGACTACCCGCACTGCGCCGAAGTGTGCAGCAACATCCCGATCTATCAGGCCCAGGCACTGCGCAAAGGCGATCGTCACGCCGTGCTGGACGAACTGCATCGCCTGTTCAGCCAGGGGCCGGGAGTGATGGTGGTGCGCCAGGGCTATGCCGACTTGGACGTGGTGGACCGTCACAGCCAGGTATTCGAAGCGATCTTTGCCCAAGAGGCTGCGCAAGGTGTAGCCGCCGACCACTTCGCCAAGGCCGGCAGTAACGGACGTATCTGGAACTCATTACAGAAGGCGGCACTGCAGTCGCCGGCATCCTTTGTCGAATATTACTCCAACCCACTGCTGGGGTTGATCGCACAAGCCTGGCTCGGCCCGGGCTACCAAGTCACGGCCCAGGTCAACGTGGTGCACCCCGGTGGCCAAGCCCAGCAACCGCACCGTGATTATCACCTCGGGTTCCAGACCATCGACGTGGTGGAGCGCTTTCCGTTGCCCCTGCACACGCTGTCCCAATACCTCACGCTGCAAGGGGCCGTGGCCCACAGCGACATGCCCCTGGAAACCGGCCCGACCCAACTGCTGCCGTTTTCCCAGCAATACCCACTGGGCTACCTGGCCTGGAGGCGCACTGAATTCATCGAGTACTTCCAGCAGCATGCCGTGCAATTGCCGCTGAACAAAGGTGACCTGCTGTTCTTCAACCCGGCCCTGTTTCACGCCGCTGGCACCAATCGCACACCGGACCGCCAGCGCATGGCCAACCTGCTGCAAATCTCCTCGGCGTTCGGCAAAACGATGGAAGCTGTGGACCGCGACCGGATGATGCTGGCGCTCTACCCCTGCCTGTTGGAGCGCCTGGCGGACAACGTCATGGATGGCGAGGCGCTGCACGCGGTGATCGCCTGCACCGCCGATGGCTATTCCTTTCCCACCAACCTGGATACCGACCCACCCTTACAGGGCCTGGCTCCGCAAACCGGGCAGCAACTGATGTTGCAGGCACTGAACGAACGCTGGCCCTGCGAGACCTTTGCCGAACGCGTTGCGCAACTACACGCCAAACGCCAAGGCTGAGGAATGTTTTCAACGTCTTTCAAAACAACAAAAAACGGACTGACACCATGAAAAAACAGCTGCTGACCTTGCTCCTGACCCTCATCGTTACCCCGCTCGCCCTCGCCGAGACACGCATCGGCGTCAGCATCGCCCAGGTGGACGACGTGTTCCTCGCCCAGATGCGTGACTACATGGCGGCCCACGCCAGGGACCTCACCGACGTGACCCTGCAATTCGAAGACGCCCAAGGCGATGTGGTGCGCCAACTGAACCAGGTGCAGAGCTTTTCTGCCCAAGGCATGGACGCGATTATCGTCAACGCGGTCGACACCGCCGCCACCCAGAAAATGACCGTAAATGCCCAGCAGGCGGGTATCCCGCTGGTGTACGTCAACCGTCGCCCTGACATCCCGGGCCTGCCGGCCGGGGTGGGTTATGTCGGCTCGGACGAGATCAAAGCGGGCGAGATTCAGATGCGCTACCTCGCGGAAAAAATGAACGGCAAGGGCAACCTCGCAATCATGCTCGGCTTGCTCTCCAACAACGCCACCCACAACCGCACACAGGGCGTGAAAAACGTACTGAAGGATTACCCCGACATCCATATCGTCGAAGAACAAAGCGCCGACTGGCAGCGCAGCAAGGCCATGGACCTGATGAACAACTGGATCGTCTCGGGCAAGAAAATCGACGCCGTGGCGGCCAATGCCGATGAAATGGCTATCGGTGCCGCGATGGCGATTACCCAGGCCGGCATGCACCCTGGCAAGGACATCCTGGTGGGCGGCAGCGACGGCGGCCCCGCCGGCCTGGATGCGATCAAGAAAGATCTATTGGTAGTCACGGCCTATCAGGACAACAAGGGCCAGGCCGTCGGCTCGATTGACCTGGCGCTGAAGATGATCAGGAAGCAGCCCTACACGGCGGAGCTGACCATTCCCTATCAACAGATCACCAAGGACAACTATCAGGCCTTTCTCACCCCTTGATTGTTATCAGCCCAGCGCCAAGCAGACCGGCCAGCCCCGACAAACAGAGCACTCCCACTCCATAAGCGAGGGTGCGCCAGGGCTGGCGGCCGCTCAGATACATCACCGTATGCATCACACGGGCAGCGGTGAACAAACAGAACAACCCCGCGGTAGCGGTGCCTGGCGTTTCCATCGCCAGGCACAGGCCACCCAAAATGAAGAACAACGGAATATTTTCCAGATCATTGGCCCAAGCCTTTTCGGCCCGGGAGACTTGCGGTAACTCCTGGGGATTCGCATCGCGATGGAAGAAAGCTGCATCCTCGTGGTTAGTGAATGCACGGAATCTGAGTCGAAAGAAACCCTGGTAACAGGAGATCGCCAGCATCTTCAAGAACAGCACCAGTACGCACAACGCATAAACCTCCATCACCGGCCCCCTGAAGGTTCGCGGAACCCGTTGACCACGATATACAGCAGCGGACCGATGGATACGAAAACCGCCGTTACCAGTAAATAGGGCAACACCGACGCCAGGGATTTGCCCCTGGCCCGCGCATCCCGGTACATCCATACGCCCGCCAAGGCCGCCATCAGATACAAGTCAATCACCACCTGGGCAGTATCCGGCCTCGATATCAATTCACGTCCGAACGCCATGAGCGATTGTTCGGCGATCAGCATCGTGATCAATGTGTACAGGGCAAAAGCCAACAGCCCGGCCAGGGCAATCCAGGGTCTGCGCATGTTCTCCTCCTTGGAGACAACGGTTCGGGAAGCTGCACATTAGTGATAACGTCGTTCCCCTCTCAATGACCTCGAAGGTCATCGACACCACCGACCCGCACGGCCAGAGTCAACCCATGAGCAGCCAACCTTTCCCCCGCGCCAACCCCGACACCACCGCCGGCACGCAACTGCGCGTGCTGCGTCGGCACGCCAGATTGAGCCAGCTGGAACTGGCGCTGATCACCGGGGTTTCCCAACGCCACCTGAGCTGCATCGAGACCGGGCGCGCCAAGCCGAGCCCGGGCACCTTGCATAATTTGCTGATGGCGCTGGAGGTTCCGCTGGAGCAATGCAACAGCGTGTTCCTCGCTGCCGGCTTCGCCCCGCGCTATGAGGCAACCCCGCTCTCCTCGCCCTCCATGGAGGCTATTCGCGAGGCAATCAGCCATGTGCTCCACGCGAACAATCCTGCACCGGCGATCGTGCTGGGCAGCCACTGGGAAGTGCTCGCCGCCAACGCCAGTACCCAGGTGCTGTTCGAGCTGGTGGGGATCAAACCGGAGGCGGCTGATGGGCTGAATTTGCTGGTCACCCTGCTACAGCCTGGCGGCCTGGGTGATCATTTGATCAACGCTGACGAAATCCGCACCATCGCCTGGCAACGGGCGACGCGCGAGGCGTTGGGCAACTCCGAACTTGCCAGGCTTCTGGACAGCCTGCCGGCCCCGCAAAGTACCGAAGCCTTGGTCAATGAACCGCCGCCACTGGTGCTGACACGCGTCAACTCCCGTGAAGGTGAGCTGAACTTCATGTCGACCTTCACCACCTTCGGCATGCCTCAGGACATCACGGTAACGTCGTTGCGCATCGAGCATTTGATTCCGGCGGATGCGCAGACGTGGCAGGTGATGACCGCGGCGTATGAGCGGTCATTGGTGAGGTAGAAAGCCGCGGCGGGGCCATTAGTTATTTGTCGTATTTTGCCCGCCATAGCTATTGGCGCGGCTCTTGGAGGAGGAGCCGTTGCTGTATTGGGTGTCTTGCCCGCCGTAGCTATTGGAGCGGCTCTTGGCTGAGGTGCCGTCGCTGTATTGAGTGTCTTGCCCACCATAGCTGTTGGAACGGGTCTTGGCCGAGGTGCCGTCACCGTATTGGATATCCTGCCCGCCATAACTATTGGAGCGGCTCTTGGAGGAAGTACCATCGCTGTATTGGGTGTCTTGCCCACCGTAGCTATTGGCGCGACTCTTGGAAGAGGTGCCATTGTCGTATTCGCAATCGGACCCACCATAACTGTTCGCCCTGCACGTCTCGGCAACCGCTTGGTAAAGCGGCGCAGCCAACAAAACCGTGCCCAGCAAAACGACCTTAAGCTTCATGTTAATTCCTTGTAGAGGTGGCGATACGCTATTACAGACTGGAGATTCTGAACTTAGTTTCCAACGTTCTGAAATGCGCTCGCGCGAGCCGACGTGGCAACCCTTTGCCAGCCCCGGCAACTCCTGGCCTGCGCCCTGCCCCGGCAATACCACCCAGCCCGCGCCGCACAAGGCATGCAGCACATGGCCCGGGTTTTGCTCTGTTGCTGCTACCAATAAGGGAGCGGCACCATGATAGGAAGCACGACAAGTCTGTTAGCGCTGGGACAGAAGACTTTTACACAATCCATGGAAAACGGCACCCTGCGGGCCGGGAGGATTGAAGTCACCAACGCCACGCCCGAGATCAAGACCAAGCTGGAAGCCAGCTATCAGGAGCAAGTGCGCTCGACCGCGCAAACCGTTGCCACCGCCAGGGCCAACCCTTCATGGGCGACCTTCGACGATAAAGGCAACGCCGTCGAACTGCCCGATGTTCAGTCACTCAGCAAAAGCGACGCCACCCATGTGGCCAACGGTCTTCAGTACCTGCTCGATATCGGGCGCCTGGACGGCAAGACTGTCACCGCGAAAAATGGCGACCAGTCGACCGATAACATCGCGGTCTACAAAGACTGGCTCCAGGCCCACATCGGCGTTGATGTACAGGCCTGAGACGGTTCACACCATCGGCACGGCAATCAGCAAGATCGCCGTGCCATGGGTGGCCGTCGCCGCCACCACACCGTAGCGCATCCGCACCAGCCCGCAGGCCACGCCTTCAATCAGGGTAAAGGCCAACACTGGCCAGCCCAGTTGCGTCACGCTCAACGCCAGAAATGAATGGCACGCGGCGAACGCCAACCCGCTGAGCAACGCCGCGCGCAGCGGCGTAACGTGCTGTTCGAGATAGCCCTGCAGGAAGCCGCGAAACAGCACCTCTTCCAGCGCATTGGCGCAGTAGGCAAGCACCAGCATGCCCATCAGCCAGGCCCAGTAAACCGGCTCAATGCCTTGATACAGCCGCAATGGCAGGCCGATCAGACACCCGGCCCCGAGGCCCAGCGCCAGGCCCGCCCAACGATTGCCCTTGAACAGCACCGTCAGTTGCCACAACTCCGGTGCCAGGCGCGCGAGCAGTGCAATCAGCCCAAGGGATAACCCGCCCAGCGCGGCCAGCACCCACGGGTTGGCCGTGAACTCGATCTGCACCTCGCGGCTCAGCGACCACATGCCCAGTGGCGTCATCGCATCGCGCATCAGCACAAAGGCCAGCAGCAGGATAACGATGCGCAAGCCCGGCAATGTTTTTGGCGTGAGACCAAACCACAGGCCAAACAGGATCAGTCCCGGGAGCAGGTAGATTCCATAGTGGACCAGTACCGCAAACGCCTCGGCGATCACCCGGTTTCAGTCCCGTGCCACGGCGATCATGTCGATTTCCACGGCCGCGCCCTTGGGCAATTGCAGCACGCCCACCGAGGTGCGCGTATGGGATCCTGCGGCCCCCAGGATCTCGTTCAACAGGTCCGACGCACCGTTGGCCACTTCGCTTTGCTGGTCGAAGTCATCCGCGCTGCGCACGTACACATTGATCTTGAGGATCGCCTTGACCTGGTCCAGCGAACCCAGTGCCTGCTTGAGCAAGCCCAGGCAACGCAGTGCGCTGACGCCCGCGGCAATCTGTGCGTCGGCCAGGCTGAGGCTTTCGCCGACCTTGCCGGGCAACACGATGGCGTCACCCACCCGCGGAATCTGGCCGCTGATGTAGACGTGATTGCCGTCCCTCAGCAGCGGCGTGTAGTTGCCGCCGATCTTGAACTCGTTGAGTTGATAACCCAGGCGCACCATGGCCGCCGCATACTTTTGATCCGGTGTCATTTTTTTGTTTTCCTCAGTCGTTGCGAATCCACGCCATGAAGTCGCCGGCCACAGCATAGCCATGTGCCATTTCCACGGGAAGTGCCGACCGCTATTTCGCAAGTGATACGACAACTAATACTGGCAAACAGCGCTTATCTTCTAGCCAAGAACAAATTTCACTTTCCTTGATCCCGGTAAATACGGCATGGTTGTACGACGACTTAAAAACACAATCCGAGTCGTCCCGGTACCCACAACAACAAGGAAACACCCATGCAAAACGTCAAGGTTCTGATTGGTTTTCTGTGCCTGTTCAGCGGCTACGCGGCCGCCGCGCCCGCCGCAATTGACAAGGATGTAGCCGCTGCGGTCGATCATCTGACCCAGGCCATGTTGCACAAGGACATCCCGCAACTGCAGGCCCTCACCGCGAACAACCTCACCTACGGCCATTCCAGCGGCAAGGTCCAGAACAAGCAGGAATTTATCGCCGACATTGAAACCGGCAGAAGTGGTTTCAAGACCCTGGAAATGCAGAAACAGACCATCACCCTCAATGGCGACACCGCCCTGGTGCGCAACCACTTTTCCGCGCAGGCGGTGAACAGTGGCGTCGAGGTGCCCACCGAAATTGAAAACTTCCAGGTCTGGCAGAAGCAGAAAGGCAAATGGCTGCTGATCGGGCGCCAGGCCTACAAGTTCTGAGTCCCGCCTGGATCGTTCCCACGCTCTGCGTGGGAATGCATCCGGTGACGCTCTGCGTCACTATCGCGCAAATCTACAGCGGGACGCGGAGCGTCCAAGGCGGCGTTCCCACGCAGAGCGTGGGAACGATCCGGCCCCCTAGTACGCCTCCACCGCCCAGCGCCACACGCAAGGCATGGGGCACGTGGGCCGATTCTGATAGCGACAGATGCTTGCCCTGTGGCGAGGGAGCTTGCTCCCGCTGGGCTGCGTAGCGGCCCCAACATCTTTGGGAGCGCTGCGCACTCCAGCGGGAGCAAGCTCCCTCGCCACAGTAATCTCAAGCGCGATCTAGTACGCCTCCACCGCCCAGCGCACTTTCACCAACGCCTCGCGCAGCACCTCCCGGTCCACCGAACCCAGCGCCACACGCAAGGCATGGGGCACGTGGGCCGAGACGGCAAACGGCTCGGCGGTGGACACCGAGATATTCTCCCGGGCCAGCGCCATGGTGATCTGGTCGGCGCGGGCATCCTCCGGCAACGGCAACCACAAGAAATACGAAGACGGATGGCGGATCACAGTGAGCCCCGCCAACACCTCATCGGCCACCGCCTGGCGCGCCTGGGCGTCTTCACGCTTTTGCGCTTCCAGTTGCAGCACCGTGCCGTCATCGATCCACGCGACGGCGACGGCGGTCATCACCCCCGGGGTGTTCCAGGTGGTGGCCATGACCGTACGTTCCAGCGCCGCCATCCACGGCAGCGGCGCAGCCACGTAACCCACCCGCAGGCCGGTGGCGACGCTCTTGGACAGCCCCGACACGTAAACCGTGCGTTCCGGCGCCAGTTCGGCCACGGGCGGTGGCGGGTCCTCGGCTAAAAACGCGTAGGCAGCATCCTCGATCAGGATCAGGTCATGCCGACGGGCAATCGCCACGAGGTGCTCGCGCTGCTCTATGCTCATCACCCAGCCCAACGGGTTATGCAGGGTCGGCATGCTGTACACGGCGCGTACCGGGCGCCGGGCGCAGAGTTGTTCAAGAAAGGCCAAGTCGGGGCCCGTCGCGGTCACCGGGATCGCAACGATTTCCAGGTGCAGCGTCTCGGCCAACACCTTGAACCCGGAATAGGTCAGCGCATCCACCGCCACCACATCGCCGGGCTTGAGCAGCGACATCATGGTCACCGCCAGCCCATGCTGGGCACCGCTGACGATCAGCACCTGCTCGGCCTGCACCGTCAACCCACGACTCAGCAGATGACGCGCCACCGCTGCCCGCTCATGCAGCCGACCGGCGTGAGGCTGATAGCGCAGCAGCGCCGCCAGGTCGCCGGACAACGCCAACTGGCGCAATGCGGTGCGCAGCAGGTCGGTCTGGCCCGGCAGCGACGGGTAGTTGAAGTTGAGATCGATCATGCCCGCCGCCACCGCGATCTGGCCGACGCCCTGCCCCGGCGACAACGCGATTTCCCGCACAAAGGTTCCGCGCCCGGTTTCACCACTGACCAGGCCCATGGCCTCCAGCTCGGTGTATACCCGGCTGGCCGTGACCAGCGCCAGGCCATGGCTGGCGGCCAACTGGCGGTGCGTCGGCAACCGGGTGCCCGCCGCCAGCGCGCCCGAACGGATATCCCGGGCGAAGGTGTCCACCAATGTCTTGTAGCGGGCGCGGGGCATAGGCGATGTATCCATGACAATTTTTTGATTGTCTTGATAGTGAATCATAGGATGCGCAGGACGCAACTTATCCCTATCGAGCCCTACACTCATGGAACGAACCACCCACCTCAACACCCGGGAAAACAACGCCAGCGGCTGGATCAACGGTCTGATCGGCGTGGTGATCTTCAGCGGCTCGCTGCCGGCCACGCGCCTGGCGGTGCTGGAGTTCGATCCGGTATTCCTGACCGTCGCCCGCGCCACCATCGCCGCCCTGCTCGGCCTGTGCCTGCTGTGGCTGTTCAAGGAAAAAACCCCGGCCCGCAGTCAGTTGCTGCCCCTGGCAATCGTCGCGCTGGGCGTGGTGATCGGCTTTCCTTTGCTCACCGCACTGGCCTTGCAGTACGTCACCAGTGCCCATTCCATCGTATTTGTCGGCCTGCTGCCTTTAGCCACTGCGGTCTTCGGCGTATGGCGCGGCGGCGAGCGGCCCAAGTTGGTGTTCTGGCTGTTTTCGATCCTGGGCAGCCTGCTGGTGGTGGGCTACGCGGTTGCCCAGGGCCTGAGCGCTGCGCCCGCCGGGGATTTGCTGATGCTGTTGGCAATCCTGGTGTGCGGCCTCGGTTATGCCGAAGGGGCCAGGCTCTCACGCACCCTGGGTGGCTGGCAGGTGATCTGCTGGGCGCTGGTGATCTCGCTGCCGATTGTGGCCCCGCTGACGGCGATCCTCGCCCCGGGCACTTTCGTGAGCATCAGCCTGCCGGCCTGGCTGAGCCTGGCCTATGTGTCGCTGTTCAGCATGCTGATCGGGTTTGTGTTCTGGTACCGCGGGCTGGCCCAGGGCGGCATTGCCGCCGTCGGGCAATTGCAATTGCTGCAACCGTTTTTCGGCCTGGCACTGGCGGCCACGCTGCTGCATGAGCAGGTGAGCCTGGGCATGCTGGGGGTGACCGTCGCGGTGATTGCGTGCGTGGCGGGGGCCAAGAAGTTCGCCCGCTGACCATCAGCGTTCAGGCGCAACCATCTTGAACTTGATGACAATCGCATTGGACACCACGCTGTCCGCCCACTCCCCCGCGCCGATCCTGAAGTCGTCGCGCTTGAGCACGAATTCGCCGTCGAATATGCCAATGCCGCTCTGCTCCTTGAGGGCCACCTTGACCTCCACCGGCCGGGTCTGGCCCTTGAGGGTCAGGTTGCCGCTGAACAGGTAACGGTTGTCGCCCAGGTCAGTGATGTGGGTCGAGGTGAAGGTGCCCACCGGGTAGGTGGTCATGTCGAACCAACCGGGCTTGGGCAGTTCGGTGTTGGCGTCGTCGCTGCCGGCATTGATGCTCGGCAGCTGGATGGTCAGTACGGTGCTGGCGGCAGCCGGGTTTTGCGTGTCGAAATTCAGGGTCGCCGAATAGGTGCCAAACGTGCCGTACACCTCTTGGCCCATCTGGTCATAGGTGAAGCTGATGGTGCTGGCCGTCGGATTCACGTCGGTGTATTCCACGGCGTACGCGTTAGACAAGGTGGCGAAGGCAAGGAAGACCGCTGGCAATCGAGATTTCATGGGATTCTCAACCGGGAATGAACACGCTGTGCACTGCTAACAGCGTAGGCGCTGGATTTATTCACGCGCCTGGCATTAGGCTCGTGCCTCGACGGAACTCAAACAACAAGGAGCCACGATGCCCGCGCTTTCCCTGCAAGACACCACCGCCCCCGAAGGCGTCTGTTATGGCTGCGGCAGCAGCAACCCCCACGGGCTGCACATCAAGAGCCGCTGGGACGCCGACGGCATCCACGTGATCGCCGAGCACCAGCCCGACGCCCGATACAGCGGCTGGCCAGACCTGGTTTATGGCGGTCTGATCGCGATGCTGGTGGACTGCCACTCGAACTGGACCGCCATGGCCTACCACTACCGGGCCGAGCAACGCGAACCCGGCAGCCTGCCGCGTATCGACTGCGTCACCGGCAACCTGGGAATCAAATTCATCAAGCCGACACCGATGGGCGTGCCGCTGACCTTGCGCGCGAAAGTCGAAGGTGACGTGGGGCGCAAAAGCCGCGTGGTGTGCGAGGTGTACGCCGATGGCGTGCTGACGGCGATTGGCGATTCGGTCTTCGTACGGGTCGACACCGGGCAACTGGCCGCCGCGGCCCATCGCCGGGAAGCCTGATACTGGTCTACATTCAGTCCCACCGCTAATCGAGGACGCTACCGATGACTCGTCTGACCGCCAAAGACTTCGCCCCTGAACTGCTGGAGCTTTACGACGGCTACGCCCACGGCAAGATCAACCGCCGGGAATTTCTCGACCGCGCAGCACTGTTCACCTTCGGCGGGCTGACGGCCTCCGCCCTGCTCGCCGCCCTGAGCCCCAACTACGCCCTGGCCGAGCAGGTGAAATTCACCGACCCGGATATCGTCGCCGACTACATCACCTACCCGTCACCCAAGGGCAACGGCACGGTGCGCGGCTACCTGGTGCGCCCGGCCAAGGCCAGCGGCAAGGTGCCGGCGGTGGTGGTGGTGCATGAGAACCGGGGGTTGAACCCGTATATCGAAGACGTCGCCCGTCGGTTGGCCAAGGCCGGATTCATTGCCCTGGCGCCGGATGGCCTGACCTCGGTGGGCGGCTATCCCGGCAACGATGAGAAAGGCGTGGAGTTGCAACAGAAAGTCGATCCCGAGAAGCTGATGAACGACTTTTTCGCGGCCATCGAATGGTTGATGCACCACGATGCGAGCACCGGCAAGGTGGGCATTACCGGGTTCTGTTATGGCGGCGGCGTGACGAATGCGGCGGCCGTGGCTTATCCGGAACTGGGTGCGGCGGTGTCGTTTTATGGGCGCCAGCCGGAAGCCAAGGATGTGCCACGGATCAAGGCACCGATCATGTTGCATTACGGTGAGCTGGATACGCGGATCAATGAGGGCTGGCCGGCGTATGAGAAAGCGTTGAAGGCGGCCGGCACGACCTATGAGGCGTTTATCTACAAGGGCGCCAATCACGGCTTCCACAACGATTCGACGCCGAGGTATGACGAGGCGGCGGCGAATCTGGCGTGGGAGCGGACGTTGGGCTGGTTCAAGAAATACCTGGTGTAACCCGCCCTCCAAAACACCACCCAACTCATGTGGGAGCGGGCTTGCTCGCGAAAGCGGTGTGTCAGTCAGCAGATATTTGACTGATCCACCGCTTTCGCGAGCAAGCCCGCTCCCACAGGGGACTTTCAGCGTTCTTGAGCTCAGTGCTCCAGCGCATACCGCCGGCAATGATTCAAATACCCTTCCTCATGGCTCCCCACCAACTGCACCACACTGGTCCAGAGCCACGAAGGCGCATCCAGTTGCTTGGAGCGGTTCTCTTGCAACAGCGCCATCCAGTCCTTGCGCGTATCCCGGTCCATCTGCCGCGCATGGGCCACGCCGACCACCCGCGCCAGGTACCCGGCCGCGTGCATCGCATCAATCTCGCTCAGCTCATCCAGCTCCAGCTTCATGTCCTGGGGCAGCAGTTCGCGGATGAAAAACCCGTGATCCAGAAACCGCGTGGCCAACATCCGCTCCCCCAACGCCGGTGACAGGTGCCGCGCGCCCTCCACCACCCGCCGGCCGTTATCCCGAGGCATTTTTGCCCGGGCCGCACGCGGCGCCGCAGCGCCTACCGCTTCCTTGATGTCGAGCAGGCAGTATTCCTGATCAGACTTGTCCCCTACTCCCAGCAACACCGCATAACGCAGCAATCCAAGGGAGCTGCAACCCTTGACCCAATAGGCCGAGTCCAGCAACTCAACCTCAGCATCGTTGGAGCGGCCTTTGAGCGAAGTCACCAGCCGGTGGATTTCATCCGACGCGCACAACGTTTCAAGGGCTGACTTTTCTGCCCGCGACAACGACCAGAAATGCTTGCCCAATGGAATCGTCGGCCGGGTGTTTTCAATACGTTCGCGAGCCAGATTCTTCCAGGTGCGCTCCACCGCACTGCGCATCCCGGCCTTGACCTGGGACGGGCGCGGCGGTGCCTCGTCGGGCTTGTCCTTAAACGCCTGCGCGTAGCCCACCATCATCTCTTCAAGCATGCGGGCGGTGGTCACCCCCGGCAGGTCCGAACCCCGCGCAGCGGTGGCCAGGGACAAGGCCAGGCGCACCAGGTCATGGGCCGGATTACCGATCACCGCCTGGTCAAGGTCACGGATATGCATATCGATCCGGCCCTTGGTATCGCCCGTGGGCCCAAGGTTACCGGCGTGGCAGTCGCCGCAGATCCAGATCTCCGGTCCGTGGGGCAAGCGCCGGCCGCGCTGGCTGTGCAGCCACTCGTAAAACTGAATCGTACTGCCCCGCACATAAGCGTGGGCGGAGCGCGCCATCTTCAGGTTGCGCAGTTGCGTGAGGTGGGGCATTCGCGAAGAGGGACGCGGAATTTTCATAGAGGTACTCGTCGTGGAGATACGGTAGAGGCTGGCCCGCGACAAATGTTTCATTTTGTTTCAGAGGATTCTATTAATAAGCCACGCCAATCAATCCCACTGCAATCGGTCTTTCTATTCCTCCCGTCCCCGGCACTAGCATCGGGTCAACTCGATGCAGCGAGTCACAACCCTAACTGCACACATCCCCAAACACTGCCGCCCTAACAAAAGAGATAACGCAGATGAATGAAGTGATGAACACCGCACCCGCCAAGATCAACCTGGTCAAGGCCCGAGGCTCGCTGGTATGGGACGACCAGGGCAAGGAATACATCGACTGTACCGCCCAGGCCTGGTCGAACAATTTGGGGGCCAATGACCCCCGGGTGGTGGAAGCCGCCGTCGCGCAATTGCGCGAAATGACTCACATCCGCCCCAACTTTGGCTCACCGGCCCACACCCGGCTGGTGAAGAAGCTGCGGGAAGTCTCCCCGGGCACCCTCAACCAGATGGGCTTTGCCCTGCATGGCAGCCTCGCCGGTGAAATGGCGATGAAACTGGCTTTCAAGAACCGCCCCGGCGCACAGAACCTGCTGGTGCTGCAGGACGGCTACCACGGCCGCTCCCTGGCCACCCTCGGCGCCAGTTGGCCACACCCGAACAATCCGTTCCTGGCGATCCAGCCACGTTTCACCCGCGTACCCCACCCCAACCCGTACCGCACGCGCCTGGGCATGGACCCGGAAACCGAGTCGCAGCTGTGCCTTGGCCTGCTGGAAGAAACCATCCTCAAGGGCGTCGACGGTGGCGTGGCAGCAGTGATGATGGAACCGATCCAGGGCAATGGCGGGCATATCGAGTTCCCCCGCTCCTACTACAAAGGCGTGCGCGAGATCTGCGACCGCCTCGGCGTGCTGCTGATTTTTGATGAAGTGCAGACCGGTTTCGGGCGCATGGGCACGATGTTCGCTGCGGACTATTACGACGTGCTGCCCGACATCATCGTGTTCGGCAAAGGCGTCGGCGGCGGCTTCCCACTGGCCGGGATCCTCGCCGATGACAAGCTCAAGTGGTTCGACGAAGGTGAAGAAGCCCTGACCTTCGGCCACTTCCCGGTCTCGCTGGCCGCCGGCTACGCCACGGTGGAAGCGATCGTCGCCGACAACCTCTGCGAAAAGGCCCGCGACTCCGGCGACTACATCACCGCCCGCCTCAAGGACATGCAAACCCGCCACCCGCTGATCGGCGACGTGCGCTGCCCCGGGCTGATGGCGTCCATCGAGCTGGTCAAGGACCGCACCACCAAGGAACCGGCCTGCCGGGAATCCCAGGAGGTGTATCGCCTTGGGGTGGAGCGCGGCGTATTGTTTGGCGAAAGCCGCTACGCCGGGCTGGGTAACCTGATCAAGGTCAAGCCTCCTCTGGATATCGAACGCCCGTTGCTGGCCAAGGCCCTCGACGTGCTGGACGAGGTGATCGGCATCATCGAGGAGCAACGGCCATGAGCACATTCGTTGAAAACACCGTGACCGCCCCGCCGAATGCCCAGGCCCCGCTGTCCAGCGACGACGCCGACCTGGCCAACCTCGGCTACGAGCAAAAGATGCACCGCACCATGAGTTCGTTCACCTCGTTTGCCCTGGCCTTTTCCATGGTCTCGATCAACACCGGGGTGGTCACGCTGTTCGCCGACCCGTTCAACCGCGTCGGCGGTATCGGCATCCTTTTGTGGCTGCTGGTGATCCCGCTGGTGTGCTGCATCGTCATGGTCTACTGCCACCTGGCCGGGCGCATTCCGCTTACCGGCTACGCCTACCAATGGTCCAGCCGGTTGGCGGGCAATCACTTCGGCTGGTTTACCGGCTGGGTCGCGTTCACCTCGTTTGTCGCCGGTACAGCCGCCACCTCGGCGGCCATCGGCACGGTGTTCGCGCCGGAGATCTGGGCCAACCCGACACAGGGCCAGATCCAGGGCCTGAGCATCGGTGCCACGCTGGTGGTAGGCCTGCTGAACATCTGCGGGATTCGCCTGGCCACGCGGATCAACGACATCGGCGCGATCATCGAAATCATCGGCACGGTGCTGCTGGCGATTGCGTTGTTCTTCGGGGTGTTTTTCTTCTTCGAGCACACCCAGGGCGTGGCGATCCTGACCTCGGCACAACCGGTGAGCGGCGGCACCCTCAGCTTCACCACCCTCGCCCTCGCCACCTTGCTGCCGGTCTCGGTGCTGCTGGGCTGGGAGGGCGCCGCCGACCTGTCCGAGGAAACCAAGGACCCACGCCGCGCCGCGCCCCGGGCGATGCTGCGAGCGGTGCTGGTGTCCAGTGTATTGGGCTTCGTGGTGTTCGCCTTGCTGAGCATTGCGATCCCGGGGTCGGTCAGCGAGCTGCTCAGCCACAGCGAAAACCCGGTGATCAATATCGTGCGCCTGCAACTGGGCAACGCCGCCGGCGTGGGCATGATCGTGATCGCCTTCGCCTCGATCCTCGCCTGCCTCATCGCCAACATGGCGGTGGCCACGCGCATGACCTTCGCCCTGTCCCGGGACAACATGCTGCCGGGCTCCAAGGTGCTGGCGAAGATCAACCCGCACTTCGGTACGCCGGTCGCCGCCATCGTGTTGATCACCGCCATTGCCGTGCTGCTGAACCTGGCGAGCGGCGGGTTTGTCACGGCGATCTACTCGATGGTCGGCCTGACCTACTACTGCACCTACCTGCTGACGCTGATTGCCGCGTACCTGGCCTATAAAAATGGCCGGATGCCGGGGGCGCCTGCGGGTGTGTTCAGCCTGGGCAAGTGGTTGTTGCCGATGATCGTCCTTGGCGGCCTGTGGGCCATCGCGGTGATCCTGACCCTGAGCGTGCCCGAAGAAAGCCACACCGGCGCCATCACCACCGGGGTTACACTCGGGGTCGGCGTGCTGTGGTGGTTGTTTTCGCTGCGCACGCGCCTTAACAATGGCACCGCCGGGCCGAGCGGCAAATTGCTCGACCACTAGCCGCTGATTGCAGCCAAACAACAAAACCCCGGACGCCGGGGTTTTGTCTTGTCACCTTCAAGGAGCTTCCCGATGTTTGAACAGGCCAGTTGGCTCAATCAACCCCAGCAATGGAGCCGAGAAGGCCAGCGCCTCAAGGTGCGCACCGATGCCAGCACCGATTTCTGGCGCGAAACCCACTATGGTTTTGTGCGCGACAACGGGCATTTCCTGTTTGTTGAAACCGACGGTGACTTCACCGCCCAGGTCAAGATCCACAGCGCGTTTACCCACCTGTATGACCAGGCCGGGTTGATGGTGCGGGTGGATGAAGCGCATTGGGTGAAGATCGGTGCAGAGCTGTCCGACGGTGTGACGCTGTTGAGCAGCGTATTGACCGATGGTGTGTCGGACTGGGCCACCGGTGTGTTCCCGGGTGATCCCGAGGCGTTCTGGATTCGCGCCACCGTGGCCAAGGGCGTGCTGCGCGTGCAGGTGTCGGTGGATGGTGTGAGCTGGCCATTGGTGCGCCTGGCGCCGTTCCCCGTGGCTGCGTCGTATCAGGTGGGGCCTTATTGCTGCACGCCGGAACGTGGCGGGCTGGAGGTGGAGTTTTCCGAGCTTCAGGTAAGTGCGCCCAACGGCAAATCCCTGCACGACCTGTCCTGACTAACCCCGGCTGCTCGCCACTTCCATCGCCAACTCGGCAAAGTTGCGCGCCGCCACACTCGGTTGTGGCGGCAAGGCGACCGCCACTTCACACATCGGCATATCGCTGATCACCGGGAAGGCCAGGCCGGGCCGTGCATAAAAACGTGCGGTGGACAGCGCGGTGATACTGATCCCGCGCTCCGACGCCACCGCCTGCAACTCGGTCTCCACCGTCGAAGCTTCATGGACGATCCGCGCCGGCTGGCCATCGCGGTACGCGTCGGCGGTCCAGAAACTGCGCCACACGCCCACTCCCGGTGCAGCAATGATCGGCTCATCCAGCACGTCGTAGATGCTCACGCTGCTCTCCCCGGCCAACCGGTGGCTGGACGCCAGGCACGCCACGCAGGGTTCGGTCACCAGAGTGTGCAACTCGATGTCCGGCAGGCCCAGTGGCGGGCGCAGCACCGATACGTCCATGCCCTCGTCGATCCCGGCATGGGGCGAGCCGAAGTCATACTCGCGCACCACCAGTTCGATCTCCGGGTAGCGCCTGGCGAACACGCTGAGGATTTGCGGCATCAAGTCCACACCCGCGCCGATCAGGAAGCCGATATTCAATGAGCCGCGTACGCCGCGTGCATGTTCGTGGGCGGTGCGTACCAGGCGGCTTACGCCATTGACGATTTCCCGCGCCTCTACCAGCAAGGCCAGGCCGGCTTCGGTCAGTGCTACGTTGCGGGTGTTGCGTTGGAACAGTTGTACGTCCAGCAGCGCCTCAAACTGGCGGATGGTCTGGGACAGCGCCGGTTGCGAGACATGCAGACGGGTCGCGGCGCGCACGAAGCTGAGCTCCTCGGCCACCACCACGAAGGCCTTGAGTTGACGGATGTCTACGCCGGAAGTTTGCATTGCAGCCTCTTATGATCAATGGGCAGACCGAGTGGGAGAATAACCTGTGGCGAGGGAGCTTGCTCCCGTTGGGTTGCGCAGCGACCCTGAAACCATCCGCCGCGTTCTTGCTGAACTAACACCGTCGCTTCTTTGGGGCCGCTACGCAGCCCAGCGGGAGCAAGCTCCCTCGCCACAGCGTCGACCCAACCTCAGTTCATGGCCACTTCACGCAACCACGTCTTGAACGCCAGCATCGCCGGCGTCTCGGCCCGTGACTGCAAGCGCGTCAGCCAATAACTGCCGGTGGTGATGCCGATCTCGAACGGCTGGCGAATCACGTCCGTCGCCAACTGCCGGCTGAACATCATCGCCGGCGCCAGGGCCACCCCCGCCCCTTGCAGCGCCGCCTCCATCATCGCCAGGGACGAGTCGAAAACGATACTGCGCGGCACCAGCGTGTCGGCAGGCAAGCCCGCGGCCTGGAACCATTGCGTCCACTCATCCGCACGATATGAGCGCAGCAGCGTGTGCTTCAACAGGTCCGCCGGAGCCTGCAATTGCCGAGCAAGTTGCGGCACGCACAGCACCGTCAGCGGCGCCTCCAGCAATTGGCACGCCTCGGTGCCGTGCCACGCGCCGGAACCAAACCGGATTGCGTAATCCAGGCCTTCGGCCGCCACGTCGACGCGGTTGTTGTTGGTGGACAGGCGCAAGTCGATAAACGGGTAGCGCGCCTGGAAATCCGCAAGACGCGGCAACAGCCAGCCCACCGCAAAGGTGCCCACCGCGCCTACCGTCAATACTTCGCGGTAATGCCCACCTTCAAACTGGCCTAAGGTTTGAGCTATCCGGTCGAAGGATTCGCGCAACACCGGCAGCAGGGTCTCGCCCTCGCTGGTGAGCATCAGGCCCCGGGGCAGGCGTTTGAACAGCGTGACATTGAGCTGGGCCTCCAGGCTTTTCACCTGGTGACTGACCGCCGCCTGGGTGACGCACAGTTCAATCGCCGCCCGGGTAAAACTCAAATGCCGCGCAGACGCCTCGAAGGCTCGCAGCGCGTTGAGTGGCAAATGGGAACGGAGCATGGCTTGACCCTAATTTTTCTAATGGCTGTTGCGAGATATCATCGTTTGCCGCGGGATCACAAACTGCCTAGATTTGCGGCGCCTGCGCAGGCAACGGTATTCACCCGATCACCTTCATGGAAGTCACGTCATCATGTACACATCCCTTTTTCCAACCGTGCGCAACACCGCGATATTCGCCTTATTGCTCGGCGCAGGCAACTGCATGGCGGCTACCGACATGCGCCAGGTCGTGGACAGTACGGTCCAGCCCCTGATGCAGCAACAGGACATCGCCGGCCTGTCGGTGGCGATCGTACAGAACGGCAAGGCGCAATACTTTAACTACGGCGTCGCCAACAAGGAGAGCAAGCAGCCCGTCACCGAAAACACCCTGTTTGAAATCGGCTCGGTGAGCAAGACCTTCACCGCCACCCTTGCCGGCTATGCCCTGGCTAACGGCAAGCTGAAGCTGTCGGACCCGGCCAGCCAATACCTGCCGGCATTGCGCGGCGACACGTTTGACCACATCAGCCTGCTCAACCTCGGCACCTACACCGCAGGTGGCTTGCCCCTGCAATTCCCCGATGAGTCCGATAACGCCGGCAAGATGATCAGCTACTACCAGCACTGGAAACCGGACTTCGCTCCCGGCACCCAACGCCTGTATTCCAACCCGAGCATCGGCTTGTTCGGCCACCTGGCAGCGCAAAGCCTGGGCCAGCCGTTTGACCGGTTGATGGCGCAGACCCTGCTGCCGAAACTCGGCCTCAAGCACACCTTTATCAGCGTACCCAAGTCACAAATGAACCTGTACGCCCAGGGTTACGACAAGTCCGGCAAACCGGTGCGCGTCGGGCCTGGCGCCCTGGACGCCGAGGCCTACGGCATCAAGACCAGCACCTCGGACCTGATTCAGTACGTTGAAGTGAACATGCACCCGGCGAAGCTGGAGAAGCCGCTGCAACAGGCGATTGCCGCAACCCACACCGGCTACTACACGGTGGATGGCATGACCCAGGGCCTCGGCTGGGAGATGTACCCCTACCCGATCACGCTGGATGCATTGACGGAAGGCAACTCGGCACAAATGGCCTTTCAGCCCCACAAGGTCAACTGGCTGACACCACCGCAAGCGCCCCATGCCGACACGCTGGTGAACAAGACTGGCGCCACCGGTGGTTTTGGCGCCTATGTGGCGTACGTGCCGAGCAGAGGCCTGGGGGTGGTGATCCTGGCGAACAAGAACTACCCGAATGCCGAACGGGTGAAAGTGGCCCATGCGATCTTGAGTGCGATGGATAAATAAATCCCTGCATACCTCAAATGTGGGAGCGGGCTTGCCCGCGATGGCGGTGTATCAGTCGGCACATGTGCTGGCTGACACGCCCTCATCGCGGGCAAGCCCGCTCCCACATTGTTTTGTGGCGTGATTCAAGCTGGGTTTACATCCCCAGCCAATGCGGCAAGGCCAGCGATATGAACGGCAGGTAAGTCACCATGATCAGGAACACCAGCAGGATCATCAGCCACGGCAACGCCGCGCGGATGGTCTGCCCCAGGGTCAGCCCTGTCACTGCCGAGGTCACAAACAGGTTCAACCCCACCGGCGGATGCACCAGGCCAATCTCCATGTTGACCACCATCACAATCCCCAGGTGAATCGGGTCGATCCCCAGCTTCATCGCAATCGGGAAAAAGATCGGCGCCAGGATCAGCACGATCGCCGACGGCTCCATAAAGCTGCCCGCCACCAGCAGCACCACGTTGACCATGATCAGGAAACCAATCGGCGTCAGGCCCTCGGAGATCACCCACGCGGTGATTTCCTGGGGAATCTGCTCCGTAGTCAGCACGTGAGCGAAGAGCATGGCGTTGGCGATGATAAACATCAGCATGATCGCCAGGCGCCCGGACTCCAGCAGCACCTTGGGGCAATCCCTGATCTTCATGTCCTTGTAGATGAACAGCGCGACAAACGCCGAGTACACCGCCGCCACCGCCGCCGCTTCGGTCGGGGTGAACATGCCGCTGTAGATCCCGCCCAGGATGATCACCAGCAGCAACAGGCCCCAGAATGCCCGGCGGGCGCAGGTCAGCCACTCGCGAAAGGTCGCCCGTGGCTGGGCCGGCAGTTTCTTGATGCGCGCGACGATGTAGATCGCGACCATCAACATCAAGCCCAGCAGCAGGCCCGGAATCACCCCGGCCATGAACAGCTTGCCCACCGAGGTTTCCGTGGCGGCCGAGTACACCACCATCACGATCGACGGCGGAATCAGGATGCCCAGGGTACCGGCGTTGCAGATGATCCCGGCGCCGAATTCCTTCGGGTAGCCCGAGCGCACCATGCCCGCCACGGCAATCGAACCCACCGCCGCCACTGTCGCGGGCGAGGAGCCCGACAGTGCGGCAAACAGCATGCATGCCAGCACCGCCGCAATCGCCAGCCCGCCGCGGATATGCCCGACGCAGGCGTTGGCAAAGTCGATCAGCCGCTGCGCCACGCCACCGGTGGTCATGAACGCACCCGACAACAGGAAGAACGGAATCGCCAGGAAGGTATAGGCGTCCGAGGTTTCAAACAGCTTGATTGCCAGGGAACTCACCGAGTCCGGGCTGAACATCAGGATCGACACCGCGCCCGACAACCCCAGGGAAATCGCGATGGGCACACCGAGGAACATGAACACGAACAGCAGCAAAAACAGACACAGAACGGCCATCAGTGACGCTCCTCATGGCTGCCGGCCAACTTGCTGGCTTCACCGGCTTCGTCGGCCAGGCCCAGCCCGGTTTGGCGGTGGGTGAAGATGCGGTAGAAAATTTCCAGGTAGCGGATGAACACCAGGGCAAAGCCGATGGGCACGATCACCACGATGTCGTCGACGTCGATGCCGAACTTGTCGAGGTCTTCGGCGCCGATGTGCGCGGTGGTGACCGCACTCAGCCATTTGTAGCTGGCAACCATGAACAACCCGGCGTAGGCCAGGCAGCACAGGCAAGCCAGCATGCCCAGCAGGCGCTGCACCCGGCGCGGCGTCAGCTTGACCAGGGCATCCACCCCCAGGTGGCCGGCGGTGCGCACGCCGTAGGAGATGCCAAAGAAAATCAGCCAGCCGAACATGGCCTTGGTCAGCGCCACGCTCCAGGTCATGTCCTGGGCCCAGCCCATGGTGTGGTCACCCAGGGCGTTGAAGAAACCGCTGCTCCACGCCCACTTGTCGGCAAGGGCAAAGAACAGGGTGTAGATGTTGTTGAGCATGACGTAGACGAAAGTCACCAGGGTCATGGCGGCCAGCAGGATGGCGATAAAGCCTTCCTCCAGGTGCTCCCAGACGCGCCTTAGCGTTTGCATGGCAAAACCTCGCGAAGCGGAGATAGGTGTGTGCAAGGCTTGGAGGCGGGAACCGGATCAAAATGTGGGAGCGGGCTTGCTCGCGAATGCGGTGTGTCAGTCACCGAATGCATCAACTGAAAGACTGCATTCGCGAGCAAGCCCGCTCCCACATTTGATCTCGGTGCTCTCCAAATTACTGGTTCGACGCGTCGGCCGCCTTGATCAGGTCAGCGCCGATTTCACCTTCGAACTTCTGCCACACCGGGCGCATGGCTTCGCGCCAGAGCTGGCGTTGCTCCGGTGTCAGCTCGATGATTTCGCTGGTCTTGGCGTCGATGATTTTCTGCTTGGCCGACTGGTTCAGCGCCTCGGCCTGCTTGTTCACCTCGACGGTGACTTCAACCATGACCTGGTCCAGGGTGGTGCGCACATCCGGCGGCAGGCCGTTCCAGAACTTGGCGTTGGTGATCACCATGTAGTCGATCAGGCCATGGTTGGATTCGGTGAAGTACTTCTGCACTTCGTTGACCTTCTGGCTTTCATAGTTCGACCAGGTGTTCTCGGTGCCGTTGACGGTGCCGGTCTGCAAGCCCTGGTACACCTCGGCAAAACTCATCTTGCGCGGGTTGGCGCGGATCGCCTTGAACTGCTCTTCCAGGACGCTGGAGGCCTGCACGCGGAACTTCAGGCCACGGGCATCCTTGGGCTCACGCAATGCCTTGTTCGCCGACAGTTGCTTGAGGCCGTTGTGCCAATAGGCCAGGCCGAGGATGTTCTTGTCTTGCATCGAGGTCAGCAACGCCTTGCCCTGGGCCGCCTGGAAACGGTCGACCGCCGCCAGGTCGTTGAACAGGAACGGCAGGTCGTAGATCTGTACTTGCTTGGTGTACTGCTCAAACTTGGCCAGGGACGGCGCCAGCATCTGCACGTCGCCCAGCAGCAGCGCTTCCATTTCCTTGCCGTCGCCGAACAGCGAGGAGTTGGGGTACACCTCGACTTTCACCCGGCCGGGCAGGCGTTCTTCAGCGAGCTTCTTGAACAGCAAGGCGCCCTGGCCTTTGGGGGTGTTTTCCGCGACGACGTGGGCGAACTTGATCACGATGGGGTCGGCCGCCTGGGCCAGGCCCGCGGCAAACAAGGTGGCGGCGCAGAACAGCGCCCGAGAAAGCTTGAGCATGGAAAATCACCTTCTTATTGTTGTGTTATAGGGCAAGGTGCCTGATGTCACGCGTATAGAGAATTTCGAATTTTAGATACCTGCGTTCGGCGTGGACGAACGCCGATTTTGCAAACGACAGAGATCCAATGTGGGAGCGGGCTTGCCTGCGATGGCGGCGTGTCAGGCAACACATCCTTGGCTGAACCGCCGCTATCGCAGGCAAGCCAGCTCCCACACTTTAGAGTTGTGCAGCCAGCAATCTTTGGGCCCGCAGCAGCACCGGTGCATCCACCATCTGCCCATCCAGTTGATACGCCCCGGCCCCATGGGCACCGGCATCCACCACCCGTTTGGCCCAGGCCAGATCCTCGGCACTGGGGGCCAACGCCTGGTGAATCACCGCCACCTGCTTGGGATGGATACACAGCGCGCCGGCAAAGCCCATTTCATAGGCATGCCGAATCGAACGGCGCAGGCCTTCGGGGTCGTCGATGGCCGGGTGCACGCCGTCCAGCGGCGCCACCAGCCCGGCGGCGCGGGAATGCACGATCAAGGCAAGGCGGGCCTGGTCGAGGGCAAATTGCGCGGCCGGGGAGCCGCTGCTCAGGTTCAAGTCCAGCGCCAGGTCCAGGCCACCAAACGACAGGCGCTCCACCAGCGGCGCATGGGCGATTTCCGCCACTGCCAGCAAACCCCGCGCACTCTCGATAATCGGCCAGATAGCCTTGCCCGTTGCAGCCACCACGGCCACCTGGGCCGCACTTTCAACCTTGGGCAGCAACACCCCCGCGACCCCGGCGTGGGCCTGACAGAACGCCACATCGGCAAAATGCTCGGGATGCTCCGGCGCGTTGATCCGCACCCACACCCGCGCCGCTGGCGTCGCCTGCAAAAACACCCCGAGGTTGTCCCGGGCCTGACGCTTGAGCGGCTCTTCCACCGCGTCTTCAAAATCCACAATCACCGCATCGGCGCCACTGGCCAGGGCCTTGGCAAAACGTTCCGGTCGGCTGCCCGGTACAAACAGCGCAGAGCGCACAAGAGAGGTTGGCATCGTTCGATTCCTTGTCAGATAACGCCGCGTGCACGCAGGCCGTCGATGGCTTCAGCGGAGTAACCCAGCTGGTCGAGAATCCCCTGGCTGTGCTGCCCCAGCCCCGGCACTGCATCCATCCGCGGAATGAACGCGGCATTGCGCGCCGGTGGCAGCAACGACGGCAACTTGCCCGCCGGGCTGTCGACTTCACGCCAACTGTCCCGGGCCTTGAGCTGCGGGTGGTCCCACACGCCTTGCATGTCGTTGACTCGTGCACTGGCGATTTGCGCGTCTTCCAGGCGCTGGATCACGCCCTCGGCGCTCATCTGCGCAAAACTGTCGACGATGATCTGGCGCAGCACGTCGCGGTTTTCCGAACGCTTGAAGTTGGCCGAGAAACGCTCGTCGGTGGCCAATTCCGGGGTGAGCAGCACCTTGTCGCAGAACGCCGCCCATTCCCGCTCATTCTGCAACCCGAGCATCACCGTGCCGCCGTCGCCGGTGGGAAACGGCCCGTAGGGGTAGATCGTCGAATGCGCCGCACCCGCGCGCGGTGGCTGGGGCGCGCCGTCGAACGCGTAATACATCGGGTAGCCCATCCACTCCACCAGGCTTTCCAGCATGCTGACGTCGATGCGACTGCCCTGCCCGGTCTTGCCCCGCAGCAGCAGCGCCGAGAGGATGCCGCTGTAGGCGTACATCCCGGCGGAGATATCGGCGATGGAGCAGCCGGCCTTGGCCATCTGGTCTTCACCCGGGCCACCGGTGACCGAGAGAAAGCCGCCTTCGCTCTGGATCAGCAGGTCGTAGGCCTTTTTCTTTTCATACGGGCCACCCTCGCCATAGCCGGAGATGTCGCAGACGATCAGCCGCGGGAAGCGCTCATGCAGCGCCTCGAATGACAATCCCATGCGCGCGGCCGCGCCCGGTGCGAGGTTCTGCACCAGCACATCGGCATCGGCCAGCAGGGTTTCCAGGATGTTCCCGGCATCGTCGTGCTTGAGGTCCAGGGTCAGGCTTTCCTTGGAACGGTTGGTCCACACGAAATGCGAGGCCAGGCCGCGCACGCGCTCGTCATAGCCCCGGGCAAAGTCGCCCGCCCCGGGACGTTCGATCTTGATCACCCGCGCGCCCAGGTCGGCCAACTGGCGAGTGCAGAACGGTGCGGCAATCGCGTGTTCCAGGCTGACAACGGTGATGCCGTCCAGCGGTCGTTGATTAGCGGTCATGACAGTTCCTTAAAGCCAGTGAGCCAGGGACGCGGCGTTGCGCAGGTCCCAGACTTTTTCGATCAGCCCGGTGGTTTGCGCGGGTGTGCGGGCACCGCTGAATTGAGTCAGGCGCTGGAACTTGTCGGCCAGCTCCGAGCGGTTCAGGGTGTTGCCCGGGTCGCCCTTGGGTTCGTCGATGGCGCCGTGCAGGGTGCGACCATCGGCGGTGGTCACGATCACCCGGCCCAG
Source organism: Pseudomonas sp. W2I6 (assembly GCF_030815935.1). Classification (NCBI taxonomy): domain Bacteria; kingdom Pseudomonadati; phylum Pseudomonadota; class Gammaproteobacteria; order Pseudomonadales; family Pseudomonadaceae; genus Pseudomonas; species Pseudomonas sp. W2I6. Next base: position 3,064,543 of record NZ_JAUSXJ010000001.1, read on the forward strand.
CCAGCGCTGCGGATAGGCACCGTCGACTTCGGCGTCGAGGGTCATGGAGACCTTGTCGCGAAACGCCGCCACGTCCCCGTCGCTCAGCGCCAGCTCGTGAAACTCGGTCAGCCCGGCCTTGCCATGCACGGCAATCAACCCCAGCACGGTGCCCATGGAAAACTTGGCCTGGTGCACGGTCTGCGGCAGCGTCACCCGGCCCAAAACGTCGATGGCGCCCTGGTGAACGCGGGTTTCCACATGGGCGATCTGCTCATGGCCCAGCCCTTCGCGCTGCATCAGATCCAGCAGCGCATCGGCGGCCGGATGGGTATGCCGGCATGAAGCATGGAACTTGAACGACGTTTCCAGCAGCGCCCAGCGACTGCCGAGGCGATCCGCCAATTTGCCTGGGTCGGCGTCGGTGGACATGCCCGCCGCCATCCCCTGATCACCTTCCAGAATATTGCGCGCACCGGTCAGCCCGTCCGCCGTCAGATACGCCGCCAGCAAACCATCGGCAGCGGCCTTGGCAGTGTGCAGTTGCTTGGAGTCGGCGGCATCCCGCAGGAACTCCCACAGCCCGGCCGCCTGAGTGCCGGCACTGCCCAGCAGGTTGATGAATTGCTCTTGGTTGAAGTCGAGCAATTTGCCCACGGCCACCGCCGCCGCGAGGGTGCCGACGGTGGCCGTGGTGTGGAAGATCCGGTAATGGGAACGGCCCATGAACTCACCGATGCGAATCCCGGCTTCGTAGCCGGCCACCGAGGCCAGCAGCAGCTCGCGACCGGACTTGCCGAGGTCTTGCGCCGCCGCCAATGCCGCCGGAAACACCACGGTCGCCGGGTGCAATACCGAGCTGTTGTGCAGGTCATCCTGCTCCACCAGGTGCGACGACGCGCCATTCACCAGCGCGGCGAAATAGGCACTGCTGCTGCCGCCGTTGACGATGATCTGCGCCGGGCCATCAGCCGGGCCCATCCTGCGGGCATAACGTTCGAACAGCGGGATCGGATGCGCGCCCTTGCTGGCCAGCGCCGAGGCGAGCCAGTCGAGGAACAGGTCTTCGGTGCGGGCGAGTACGGCGTCCGGCAATTGTGCGTAATTCAACTCGGCGAGGAACCGGCACAGCGCTTGGGTATGGCTCATGGTCGGGCCCTCAGAAGCTGCGTGGCAGTTCGAGCAGATGCTCGGCCACGTAGGACAGGATCAGGTTGGTGGAGATCGGCGCAACCTGGTACAGGCGGGTCTCGCGGAACTTGCGCTCCACGTCGTATTCGCAGGCAAACCCGAAGCCGCCGTGGGTTTGCAGGCAGGCGTTGGCCGCCTCCCAGGAAGCCTTGGCCGCGAGGTACTTGGCCATGTTCGCGCTGGCCCCGGCATTGGCGCCGCTGTCGTATTCCTCACAGGCACGCCAGCGCATCAAGTCGGCCGCTTCGATCTCGATATGGGCTTCGGCAATCGGGAACTGCACGCCCTGGTTCTGTCCGATGGGCCGACCAAATACCACGCGGTCGCGGGCATAGGCGCTGGCTTTCTCGATAAACCAGCGGCCATCGCCGATGCACTCGGCGGCAATCAGCGTCCGCTCGGCATTCAAGCCGTCGAGGATGTAGCGAAAGCCCTTGCCCTCCTCGCCAATCAGGCTGTCCAGCGGCAACTCCAGGTTGTCGAAGAACAGTTCGTTGGTCTCGTGGTTGACCATGTTGGCGATGGGCTGCACGGTCAGGCCGTTGCCGATGGCTTCCCGCAAGTCCACCAGGAAGATCGACATGCCTTCGGATTTTTTCTTCACCTCGGCCAACGGCGTGGTGCGGGCCAGCAGGATCATCAGGTCGGAATGCTGCACCCGCGAGATCCAGACTTTCTGGCCGTTGATCACGTACTTGTCGCCGCGCTTGACTGCGGTGGTCTTGATTTTGGTGGTGTCAGTGCCGGTGGTGGGCTCGGTCACGGCCATCGACTGCAGGCGCAATTCGCCGCTGGCGAGCTTGGGCAGGTAGAAGCGTTTCTGTGCTTCGCTGCCGTGACGCAGCAAGGTGAACATGTTGTACATCTGGCCGTGGACGGTGCCGGAGTTGCCGCCGCAGCGGTTCACTTCTTCCAGAATCACCGAGGCTTCCGCCAGCCCCAGGCCGGAGCCACCGTATTCTTCGGGGATCATTGCCGACAGCCAGCCGGCGTCGGTCAGGGCTTTGACGAAGGCTTCCGGGAAGCCCTTTTCTTCATCGACCTTGCGCCAGTAGGCGGCGTCGAATTCGGCGCAGAGTGCGCGCACGCCTTCGCGGATGGCATTCAGTTCTTCGTTGTCATTCGGGTTCATTAACGGCTCTCCGCCTGTTGTTCTTGGAGGTTTATTCGAAATGCAGTTCGGCGCGCTGGGCCAGGCCGTCGGCGTTGCCCGCCCACAGTTCCGCGACGCCCGGCGCGGTGACGTGCCCGCCCACTTCAAAGGCTTGCGGGGCAATCAACGGGCGCACGCCGCGATACGAGAAACGGCGCAACGTGGCCGCGGGGTTGGCGCGGCAAAATGCGCGCAGGCTCAAGGTGGCGATCAGCGGCCCGTGCACCACCAGCCCCGAATAACCTTCGGTGCCGGTGACATAGGGGTAGTCGTAGTGAATGCGGTGGCCGTTGAAGGTTACGGCGCTGTAGCGGAACAACAGGGTTGGCGTCGGGTCGACCGCTTCACGCCAGGCGCCTTCGAGGAGCGCGTCACCACTGCCCTGCTTGGGCGGCGTGGGTTCGCGGTAGACGATGTCCTGTTCTTCGCGCAGGGCCAGGCGGCCGTCCTGGGAATAGTCGTGGCGCACGGTGACGAACAACAACGAGCCAGTGCGACCGGTTTTTTCTTCCACCCGGGTGATGGTCGAAACGCGGGTGGCGGCCTCACCCGCACGCAATGCATGGAAGAACTCGATGCGCCCGCCGGCCCACATGCGGTTGCGGTTATCGGCCGGCGGCAGGAAGCCGCCACGGGCCGGATGACCGTCGCCGCCCAGGGCGGATTCGGGCAGCGGGTCCTGGAAGAAGCACCATTGCCACAAGGGCGGAACCGGCTCGCCATCTGCCGGTGCCGCTTCGCCAAAGGTGGCGGCGATGCGTTTGAGCAGGTTGTGGCTCAAGTGGTCGTGGGCTGTTTCGCTACGGCCGATCCAGTCTGTGGCGCTCATCGGGTGCATGTCCTCGGGCAGGGAATCTGAACCGGATCATGCTGGGCCCTGGCCGTTCTGAGAATTTGCATTTCAATAAAGCAGCGTTCGGCTATGCTGAACGCCATCGCCCATAAAAAGATCTCAAGAACCCGGATGATCAATGTGGGAGCTGGCTTGCCTGCTCCCACATGGGTTCTTCGTCGCTGCCCCGGAGCCTTGCATGCACTTTGATCTGGCTGACTTACGCCTGTTTATCCATATCGCCGAATCCCCCAGCCTGACCCAGGGCGCCAAGCGCGCGTTCCTTTCGCCGGCCGCCGCCAGTGCGCGGATCAAGGCCCTGGAGGGCCAGCTCGACACCCGCCTGTTGTACCGCGACAGCCGTGGCGTGGAGATCACCCCGGCGGGCGAACGGCTGCTGCACCATGCGCGGCTGATCATGCGCCAGGTGGATTACCTGAAAAGCGAGTTCACCCAATACGGCATCGACTCGGCCGGACATATCCGCATTTTTGCCAACACCACCGCCGTGACCGAGTTTCTCCCGGAGGTGCTGGCCGGCTTCCTGTCCCAGCGACCCGGCGTGACGGTGGACCTGCAGGAGCGGCTGTCGCGGGATATCGTGCGGGGCGTGCTGGATGGCACCAGCGACATGGGCATCATCGCCGGGCCTGTGGAAGCGTCGGGTTTGCAGGTGCTGCACTTCAGCACCGACCACCTGGTGCTGACGGTACCGGTGGGGCATCCGCTGGCGGGCCTGCCTTCGGTGACGCTGGAGCAAACCCTGGCTTATCAGCATATCGGCTTGCATGACGGCAGCACGTTGCTGAGTTTCCTGCGTGAGCATGTGGAGCGGCTGGGCAAGCACTTGTCGTTGCGCATTCAAATGTCGAGCTTCGAGGCGATCTGCCGGATGGTTGAGGCGGGCGTGGGGATCGGCATCATTCCCGAGTCGGCCGCCGTGCGGCACAGCCGGACCATGCAACTGGTGACGGTGAAGCTGGATGAGGTTTGGGCAGTGCGTGAGCGCAGTATTCTGGTGCGGGAACTGGAGGCGTTGCCGGGTACGATTCGGGCGTTGATCGCGACCTTGATGCCCGAGATGGAACCGCCCCGGCTGCCGGGCGCCTAAGCTAACGTTGCCCTTTTGCGAAGGAGATCTGGTCATGCAGCTTGAAGGTTCCTGCCATTGCGGCGCGGTTTCGTTCAGTCTTGAGAGTGCGCATCCCTACCCTTATCAGCGGTGTTATTGCTCGATTTGTCGCAAGACCCAGGGGGGTGGCGGGTATGCGATCAACCTTGGGGGGGATGCCAGGAGCCTCAAGGTGCGGGGGCGCAAGTTGATTTCGATTTATCACGCGCGGATGAAAGAGGCGGGGGATAGCCGGGCGCATGCGAGTACGGCTGAGCGGCATTTTTGTTCGCAGTGTGGGTCGGGGTTGTGGTTGTTCAGTCCGCAGTGGCCGGAGTTGATTCATCCGTTTGCTTCGGCGATTGATACGCCGTTGCCGGTGCCGCCGGAGCATACGCATTTGATGCTGGGGTCGAAGGCGCCGTGGGTTGAGGTGAGTGTTCGCGCGGGGGACCTGGAGTTTGAGGAGTATCCAGAGGAGTCGATTGCCGAGTGGCATGGGCGGTTGGGGTTGGGTTGATTGATTGAGTGAGTGAGTGAGTGAATATCCGTTATTTGGGTGATGGCTGAGATTGGTTCCGCTCTTACAGCGGCTCACTTTTGAACAGCGCAAAAGTAAGCAAAACGCTCTTGCCCCACCACTCGGCACCTCGCCTAGGCTCGGTGTGCCCTCACTCCGGCTTTGGACCGTGGGCCGCCGTCATGGGCCATCCTTGGCCCAGGACGGCTAACCCGGCGTCCTGCCGGGTTACCCACGCTCCAAAGCCTGCGTTCGGCCAGCGTGGTTTAACGGGGCGCCTAAGATCAAAATCAAGATCAAAAGCAAGAGCACAGCGGCCTCCCGGCCGGCTTGAGTGTTTAGAAGCCAAATCAAAAGCTAAAGCGGGCACGGTCCAAATGTGGGAGCGGGCTTGCTCGCGAAGGTCGTTAACGATGACGCGGGCATTCTGGATGAACGCGGCGCTCTCAGGTTTTTCGCGAGCAAGCCCGCTCCCACAGAAAAGCAGCTCTGTTTTCGCTCTGGTCTTTGCTTTTGCTTTTAACACTCAAGCCGGCCGGTAGCCGCTGTGCTCTTGCTTTTGATCTTGATCTGCGGGCCCCGTCAACCACGATGGCCGCAAGTAGGCACGGTGGAGCGGGTAAATCGGCAAGGATGCCGATTTAGCCGCGCCGGGCCAGGGATGGCCCATCGCGGCGACCCGCGGAACCGGGCCGGAGTGCGGGCATGCCGAGCCTAGGCGAGGCACCGAGTGGTGGGGCAAAGACCTTTTGGTTACTTTTGGGGCGTTTGCCAAAAGTGACCCGCTGTAAGAGCGGAACCATAAGTCGCCGTTACCTAAATAACGGATATGTACACCGAATCAAACAGCCGCCAAAGAAGGCTCCAACTGCCGCTGAGCCAACCAAATCTCCTCCTGCAACCACTGCGCAAACACCTGCAACTGCGGCGTATCCGTCTGCTCCGGCCGGGTCACCAGCCAATACGACTGATGCCCCTCCACATGCACATTCAGCACCTGCGTCAACTGCCCACTGGCCAACTCCGAAGCGACCATATGCCAATCCGCAATGGTAATCCCCAACCCATCGATCGCCGCCCGAATCGCCAAATCCAGCAGGTCAAACTCATACCCCCCCTCGATATCAACCCCACTGATCCGCGCCGCATCCAGCCAATGCTTCCACGTCAGATACCGCTGATCCTCCCGCGCCAGCACATGCAGCAACGTCATGCGATTCAGATCAATCCCGTCACTCCACTCCCGGGCATACAACGACGGCGCACACACCGCGATATGCCGCTCCTGAATCAACAGCGAGCTGTCCAACCCATCCCATTCCCCATCGCCAAACCGAATCGCACAATCCAGCGTACTGGTCTCCGCCAGGCTGTCCTGCAACCGCGTGGTAATGCTCAACTCCAACTCCGGATGCTGCTCGCGCAAGCGCCCCAACCGCGGCATCAACCAACGATTGGTAAACGTCGGCGGCGCATTGATGTGCAGCCGATTGGCATGGGACTTCTGCTGGATACTGCGCACCGTCAACTCGATCTTGTCGAACGACTGATGCAACGCCCGCAGCAATACCCGCCCGGCACTGGTCAATTCCAGGTGATGGTGACGACGCTCCAGCAGGGCCTCGCCCAACTGTTCTTCAAGCTGGCGCACCTGGCGGCTGACCGCACTCTGCGTCACGTTCAACAGCTCGGCGGCCCGGGTAAAACTGCCGGTACTGCCGGCGACTTCGAAAGCTTTGAGGGCGTTGAGACCGGGCATTTTGCGTTTCATGGACGACACTCGGGAGCACAGGGGAAATAACCTGCACAACATACCTTTTTGTATTGGGTCAGCGGTAGCACCCCAGCCTGACAAACAATTAATCGTCGCAAACGCTGAAAGTGTCGTTTATCGCTACAGACCGTCGCTCACGAATAAATAGCCTGCGTATAACGCATGCACACTAAGACAATTAAGCATTGGTCGTTGCCAGGCTATAAACGCTAGTCTGCCGATGTACTTCCTGTAACTTCGCCCCTCTCTTTCGCGATTAACTTATCGAGTCATCGCCATGTCCAACGCACCCGTTTCATCCCGGCGAAGTATTGGCTTGCTGGCACTGGTGTTTACCGCCTGCAACGCCACCACCCACGGTTTCAGTGTGTTCCTGTATTCGGCGCTGTTGCCGCAGATCCGCCTGGCCTTTGAGCTCAGTTACAGCCAGGCCGCGTTGATTGCCGCGCTGTTGCAGCTGTTCTACATGGGTGCCTCGATTGCCAGCGGCCTGGCGGCGGCGTGGATCAGCCCGCGCAATATGGTGCGCCTGACCATCGTCCTCAGCCCCGCCCTGCTGGCCCTGGCCGTCGCCACGCCGTGGGTGCTGCCGTTTGCCCTGTGCCTGGCACTGGTGTCGGCGTGCGCGGTGTCGAACTGGAACGCGATTTCGGCCCTCGCTCAAGAGGTGATCCCGACTACACATCGCAGCCGGGTGCTGGGGCTGGCGTCCTCGGGCTCAGCCTTTGCGCTGTGCTTGAACGGGCTGTTGATCGCGCTGTTGCAGGGGTTGTCGTTGCGCCAGTTCTGGCTGATCTGCGCCGGGTTGACGCTGGTTGTCACGCTGTTGACCCTGTGGGCACTGGCCCCGATCAAGCAACCGGCACCACGCGAGACCATGGCGCCGGCGCTGAATCAAGTGCTGCGCCAATGGCTGAAGTTGTGCATGGCACAACCGGTGGCAATGCAGATCGTCTTGCTCAGCGCGTTTATCGGCGCCATCAGCGGGCCGTTTCTGAATTTCCTGTCGGCGTTCGTCAGCGAGCAGCTACAGGCCAGCGCTTCCGTCACCGGCTCGATGTGGACGCTGATCGGGATCGGCGGTGTGATCGGCGGCTTGCTGCTGGGCACGCTGGCAGATCGTTGGGGGGCGTTGCGGGTGATGGCCCTGAGTATCGGCGCGTTTGGTCTGAGCATGCTCGGCTTGCTCGGGCACCCGAGCCTGGTACTGAGCTGGCTGGCGGCAGGGCTGTTCGCGCTGTTCTATTTCCCGTGTTGGGGCTTGATGGCCGCCTACGTCGGTGCCCGGCTCAGCCCGGTGCACAGCCTGCAAGTGGTGAGCCTGAGCATGGTCAGCTACGGCCTGGCGAGTGCCACCGGCAATGCCTTGTGCGGCTGGCTGCTGCAAGTCACTGGCGAATTTGCGGTGGTGCACGGCTGGATCGCGGCCTGGGTGTTGGCCAGCCTGTTATTGCTCAAGCGCATGGCCCAGCGACACACCCGTGAAGCGCTGGCCGCCCAGATGCCCTGAGTGGCCCAGTTGCCGGCGCAGAATCTCCACCAGGGCATCCACTTCCGGCACCTGGCAACCGGCTGAACGCCAGAACATCAGGCGCGCCGGGGCAATCGGCGGGAAGCCCTGGCGCTCGTCCAGAATCTGCCAGTCGGGTGGCACCAGGCGCCGCGCCATCACGCCCACCGACAAGCCCTGCTCGATCGCAATCGCAATGCCGCGCGGGCTTTGGCTGGTGTAAACCACCTGCCACGAACGCCCGGACTGGGCCAGCGCCTGCACGGCGTTCGCACGGAACGCGCAGCCCTCGGCGTACACCGCCAACGGCACCGACTGACGCCCCACGCAACTCCAGCTGGGCGCCGCGACCCACACCAACGGCTCGTCGCACAGGTATTCCCCGCTCTGCAAACCTGCGTGTTCCACCCCCAGCACCAGGTCCAGCTCGCCCCGTTGCAGGCGCCCCACCAGGGCCGTCGACATCTCGCAGCACACATCGGGCCGTACCTGGGAGAACTGCGCCTGGAAGTCCTTGAGCATCCCGCCCAGGCAGTACTCGGCGTAGTCCTCGGGCATGCCGAGGTGGATACACACCTGTTGATTGGGCAATTGCGCGGCGCTGACGGCCTCGCTGTGCAGCTTGAGGATCTGCCGGGCGTAGATCAAAAAGGTTTCGCCACCGGGGGTCAGGCCCACCGAGCGGCTGGTACGGCGGATCAGTGGCGTGCCGACGATGTCTTCCAGGCGTTGCAGGCTCTGGCTGACGGTGGATTGGGTCTTGTGCAGGCGCTCGGCGGCCGCCGAAAACCCTTGGCACTCGATAATTGCCACAAACACTTTAAGCAGGGTGCCATCCAGTTCGCCCGACATAACTATCGCCCTCGCCGATGGATTCGATCACAACTTGTAATTTCCACTTTGCACCTCGTTCAGCAACTATCGGGTCAGCCAAAAAACACCAACTGATAGTTCCGGGAGTCTTGCATGAGCCTTCAACTTGCTGACGCTGAAGTGGGCGATATCAGCGACATTATTAATACCGAGCTGTATCCCATACATGATTCGGGCCATGTTCAATTACAGGCCCTGATCGAACACGCCCGGGCCGAACTGGCCGAAGACGGCTGCTGCCTGCTGAAGAACTTCCTGCGCCCCGCAGCGCTTGAGCAGGCGCGCCTGGAAGGTTTGGCGCTGTCGAGCAAGACGTTTTATTCGGTGCGCAAGGTCAACGCCTACTTCACCGAGGACGACACCTCCCTGCCCCACGATGACCCGCGCCGCACGTTCATGGAGCGCACCAGCGGCTTTGTGACCCGCGACATGATCGCCCCGGACGCGATCATCCACCGGCTGTACGTGTCGCCGATGATGAAACGCTTTATCGGTGCCTGCCTGAATGAGCCGGAAATCTTCGAGTACGCCGACCCGTTCGCCGGGCTGGTGATCAACGTGATGCCGGACGGCACCGAGCAGCCCTGGCACTTCGATACCAACGAATTCATCGTCAGCATGATGACCCAGAAGCCCGAGGCCGGCGGCCTGTTCGAGTACGCGCCGATGATTCGCTCGCGCACCCAGGAGAACCTCGGCGCCGTCGGCAAGGTGGTGCGTGGCGAGGACCGTTCGCGGGTGCAGGAACTGGAACTCAACCCCGGCGACCTGCAGATTTTCAAAGGACGTTTCTCGGTGCACCGGGTGACCCGCGTGGAAGGCGCCACCGAGCGCAACACGGCGATCTTCGCCTACTCCGAAAAGCCCGGAATCATTGGCCGTGCCCGGCGCACCAAGCAGCTTTACGGACGCCTGTCCGAAGCCCATCTGCAAGCCGAACGCAACCTGGTCCGCAGCGACCAGTTGCTCGACTGATTCACACCTAAAAAAACCAAAAAACCGTATGTGCCCTGCGAGGAACACCCCATGAGTCTGTCCGGCCCCAACCGCAACCCCGCTGACTGCGAACCTACCCATGACGAGATCCAGCAGATCCAGTTGGACCGTCTGCAACGGGTACGCAACGAGCTGAAAAAACGCGACTACGCCGCCTGCGTACTGTTCGACCCTACCCACATGCGCTACGCCACCGGCTCACGCAACATGCAGGTGTACTCGGCGCGCAACCCGGCCCGCTATGCGTTTATCCCGGCAGAAGGCCCGGTGGTGGTGTTCGAGTTCGGCGGCTGCCTGCACCTGGCCGAAACCCTCAACACCGTCGATGAAGTGCGCCCGGCCAAAGCCATCTCCTATTACTTCTGCGAAAGTTTCCTGGGCAATGTCACCGCCGACTGGGCCGCGGAAATCGATGAGCTGGTGCGCAAATGCGGCGGCGGCAAACGCATCGCCATTGAAAGCGCCACCTCGGCCGCGGCCTTCGAACTGCAAAAGCTCGGCTACCAGATTTTCGATGCCCAGGAACCGCTGGAACGTGCACGCTGCATCAAGGTGCCGAACGAACTCAAGATGATCCGCGCCAGCCTGCGTGCCACTGAAGCCGGGGTGCGCCTGATGGAAAGCAAACTCACCCCCGGCATCAGCGAGAACGAGCTGTGGTCGCACCTGCACCAGCATGTGATCGCCACCGACGGTGATTACGTCGAGACCCGCCTGCTGTCCTCCGGCCCACGCACCAACCCGTGGTTCCAGGAGTGCAGCACCCGGCCCATCGAAGCCGGCGACCTGGTAGCGCTGGACACTGACGTGGTCGGGCGTTTCGGCTACTACGCCGACTTCTCGCGGACCTTCCTGTGCGGGGAACAAGCCGCCACCGCCAAGCAGCAGGAGCTGTACAAACTGGCCTACGAGCAAGTGCAGACCAACATGGAAATGCTCAAGGCCGGGCGCAGTTTCAAGGAGTACGCGGAACTGGCCTGGAAGATTCCCGAGCATTACAAAAACAACCGTTACTTCGCCCTGGTGCACGGGGTTGGCATGACCGGTGAATACCCCTACGTGGTGCATCGCGAAGACATTGATGCCCTGGGCTACGACGGCGTGTTCGAAGCCGGCATGACCATCTGCGTGGAAAGCTATATCGGCCACGACGACGGCGGCGAAGGGGTCAAGCTCGAAGAGCAGATCTACATCCACGAACACGGCATCGAGTTGCTCTCCGACTACCCGTTCGACCCGCGCTTGTTGAGGTACTGATCGTTCCCACGCTCTGCGTGGGAATGCATCCCGTGACGCTCTGCGTCACCGTTTCGCAGAGGGGACGCGGAACGTCCGGAGCGGCATTCCCACGCAGAGCGTGGGAACGATCGGTCGGTGGGGAGCGACATGTAACATGCGTTTATAGAACGTTCCAACGCAGAATTTGTCGTTTGTCGATCTTTGCGCAAATGACAAAACTGCGGGCATCTCTAATAAAAACAACATGAGAGCTGCCCTATGTCCTGTCCCATTGCCACCCTCCCGACTTCGTTGCGCCTTGTTCTTCTGCCGGCTTCACAGCGGTCACGGTCACGCCTTCGCGGCGCTTGCCATTGACCCTTGCGGTTCAACAAAAAAACGCATATTCGCAAGTACCGGAGAGGCTTATGAAAGAATTGACTACCCTGGACGGCGCCGCGCCGCATCCAGCCGTAAATGATCTGTGTGCCCAAGTGCAAAGCGGCGAAATCAACCGCCGCCAATTCCTGCGCACGGCCGCGCTGCTGGGCATCACCGTCGCCAGTGCCAGCACCTTTCTCGGTTCCGCACTGCTGGGCAATCACGCCCAGGCCGCCGAGCCACGCCAGGGCGGCAGCCTGCGGTTTGCCTGCGCGATCCAGGAAATCCAGGACCCGATGCTGATCACCTGGATCGAAGCCTCGAACCTGCTGCGCAACTCGGTGGAATACCTGACCTGGGTCGACGCCGACAACATCACCCACCCTTACCTCGCCGAGAGTTGGAGCCCGTCGGAAGACCTCGCTACCTGGACCTTCAACCTGCGCCAGAACGTGAAGTGGAGCAACGGCGACACCTTCAACGTCGACGACGTGCAGCACAATATCGAACGCTGGATCGCCGCCGATTCCAAGTCGGTGAACCGCACCGCGTTCCAGGACATCAAGGCCTTCGAAAAAGTCAGCGAGTTCCAGTTCCGCCTGGTGCTCAAGCGGCCGATCCTGGCGATCCCGGAGATGCTCAACGCCTTCACCTGCGCCATCGTGCACCGCAGCTTCAAGGCCGGTGACGACTGGGCGAAAAACCCGCTGGGCACCGGGCCGTTCAAGCTGGTTTCATTCGCCGTGAACAAGCAGGCGACCTTCGCCAAGCGCGCCGATTACTGGGGCAAACCAGCCAACCTCGACGAGTTGCGCTACGTCGACATGGGCACCGACGTGTCCACCCACCTCGCCGCCCTGCAAGCCGGGCAAGTGGACGTGCTGTACCGCGTGACGGTGGCTGAACTGGACCTGGCCAAGCGCTTGCCCGGGGCCCAGTTGCTGACCTGCAAGTCGGCGCAAACCGTGGTGATGCGCATGGCCTGCGACCAGAAGCCGTTCACCGACCTGCGCATCCGCAAGGCGGTGGTGCTGTGCGCCGACAACGCGCAGATGCTGAAGATCGCCTATCGCGGCATGGGCACCCTCGGCGAAGACCATCATGTGGCGCCTTCCCACCCCGAATATTTCCCGCTGCCCAAGCGCAACCGCGACGTGGCGGCGGCCAAGAAGCTGCTGGCCGAAGCCGGCTTCCCCAACGGCATCGACATTGACCTGATCGTCGGCAACACCCAGGGCCGCTATGAACAGGACTGCGCGCAGATCCTGCAACAGAACTGCCTGGAAGCCGGGATCCGCATCAACCTCAAGGTGATCCCTGCTGCACAGTACTGGCCGATCTGGGACAAGGCTGCTTTCAGCCTGACCTACTGGGCCCACCGCCCGCTGGGCGTAATGTCCCTGGAACTGGCCTACCGTGGCGGTGGTGCCTGGAACGAAAGCCATTACAGCGACCCGGCGTTCGATGCCGCGCTGGACAAGGCCATGGGCATCATCGACCCGAAACAGCGCGCCGTGGCGATGGAAGATGTCGAACGCATCCTGCAGGACGCCTGCGTGATCGTGCAGCCGTTCTGGGGCGACAAGTTCACCGCCGTGAGCAAAAAGGTCCAGGGCTTCCAGGTGCACCCTTCCGACTTCTACCCGATGGACAGTGTGTGGATGAGCGCTTGATTTAGCGCACGCCCTCCTCCCTGCCCGCACACGGGCAGGCATCCCTTGAACAGTCGGAGCATGCACCCATGGCTCATTTTCTGATGCGCAAGTTATTGGCGCTGGTGGCGACCCTGCTGTCGGTGTCATTGATCGTGTTCCTGGCCCTGGAACTGAATATCGAAGACGTGGCGATCAACGTCCTCGGCCCCTACTCCGCCGCCGACCAGCGCGCCGCGTGGCTGGTGGAACATGGCTACAACCAACCCTTTGTGTGGCGCTACCTGGTGTGGCTCAAGGACTTTGTCAGCGGCGACTGGGGCACCTCGGTGTACTTTCGCGAATCAGTGATCAAGCTGCTGCTGCCGAACCTTGCGCAAACCCTGACCCTGGCCGGCCTGGCCTTGCTGGTGATGGTGCCGGTGGCGTTGACCCTCGGCGTTCTGGCCGGGATTCGCCAGGGCTCGGCGCTGGACCGCCTGGTGTCGTTCCTGTCGATCGTCACCACCTCGATTCCCGACTTCGCCAGCGCGGTGTTCGTCTCCGCGATCTTTGTGTTCTGGCTTAACTGGCTGCCCGGTGTGAGCAGCATGAGCGAAGGCTTCAGCGTCGTGCAATTGGTGCTGCCACTGATGGTGCTGTGCCTGTTCGGCATCGGTTACCTGGCGCGCATCACCCGGGCCTCGATGGTGGAAGTGATGCAGGCGCCGTACATCCGCACGGCGCGGCTCAAGGGGGCGTCGACCTCACGCATTGTGCTGCGGCATGCCCTGCGCAATGTGCTGATCGCGCCGGTCACGGTGATCATGCTGTACATCCCGTGGCTGCTGTCGAACGTGATCGTGGTGGAGGTGTTCTTCGCCTACAAGGGCTTCGGCTCGCTGCTGTACACCGCCTCGCTGAACCATGACGTGTACCTGATCGAAGCCTGCGCGATGGTCAGTGCCGTGGTGGTGGGCATCACCAAGATTTTCTCGGACCTGGCCTACACCTGGCTCAACCCGCGCATCACCCTGCGCAGCCTCGGCGGAGGTGCCCAATGAACCTGCTGCACTCGTTCAAACATCCCTTGGCATTGCTCGGCCTGCTGCTGGTGGGCGGCTGGGTGCTGATCGCGCTGTTCGCACCGTGGATCGCGCCCCATGATCCGCTGGAAAGCTTCACGCCCTTGCTCACGCCAATGACCGTCGGCGACAACGGCCAGGGCTTCCTGCTGGGCACCGATATGATTGGCCGCGACATTCTCTCGCGGCTGATCTGGGGCACTCGTACCGTGCTGTTCTGGTCGATCCTCGCCACGCTCACCGCGTTTGCCGTGGGCATCGCCATGGGCCTGTGCGCCGGCTACTTCAACGGCTGGGTCGACAGCGTGCTGTCGTATGTGGCCGACACGGTGCTGTCGTTCCCGGTGCTGGTGCTGTACATCGTGATCATCATCGCCCTCGGTGCTTCGGCGCTGAATATCCTGATTGCGGTGACCTTCACCAGCGCGCCGGCGATCTTCCGGATCATGCGCGCCCTGACCATCGATATTCGCTCGCGAGACTACGTGCTCAGCGCCATCACCCAGGGCGAGGGCTCGCTGCGGATCATGCTGGTGGAAATCCTGCCCAACTGCGGCGGGCCGCTGATTGTCGATTTTTGCCTGCGCATCGGCTACACCGCGATCATGATCGGCGCCCTCGGCTTCCTGGGCCTCGGGCTGCCGCCGCCCACACCGGACTGGGGCGGCATGATCAATGACGGCCGCGCCATGGCCATCGCCTTCCCGCACCTGGTGATCTTCCCGTGCATCGCCATCTCCACCCTGATGCTGGGCCTGAGCCTGTTGGCGGACGGCCTGGATGAACACGCCCAGAAAGGCGCAAGGAGTTGAGCATGAACCACACGCAAGTACTGCGGGTGCAGAACCTGTCCATCGAATTGCCCGCCGGCGCCGACCGCAGCCACGCGGTGCAAGGCATCAGCCTGGAAGTGCGCAAGGGCGAAATCCTCTGCGTGATCGGCGAGTCCGGCTCCGGCAAGTCCGTGCTGTCGGCGGCGATCATGGGCGACTACGCCAAGGGTTTGCGGCATACCGAAGGCGTGATCGACTTCCTCGGCGATGACATTTGCACCCTCGACGAGGAGCGTTTGAGCCAGCTGCGAAGCAACCGTATCGCGATGATTTTCCAGGAGCCCATGGCGGCGCTGAACCCGGCGATTCGCATTGGCAAGCAAGTGGAAGAGATCTTCGATATTCACGCACCGCAGATGCCGGCGGCGGAGCGTCGCGAGCGCATGTTGGCGCTGCTGGAGTCCACCCAACTACCGGACCCGCCACGCATCGCCAACAGCTTTCCCCACCAGTTGTCCGGTGGCCAATGCCAGCGGGTGGTGATTGCCATGGCGCTGGCGATGAACCCGGACCTGCTGATCGCCGACGAACCCACCACGGCGCTGGACGTGACCACCCAGGCGCAAGTGCTGAAGCTGGTGCGCGAACTGCGCGGCCGCGGGCAACACGGCATTCTGTTTATCACCCATGACTTCGGCGTGGTGGCGCAGATTGCCGACCGTATCGCGGTGATGGAAGGCGGCCGGCTGGTGGAAATCGGCGAGCGCGACCAGGTGCTGAATGCCCCGGCCCACGCCTACACCCGCAAGCTGATTGCGGCCGTGCCGGCGCTGCACCCGGAGCTGCACAAGCCGAGTGCCGACGGCGAGCTGGCATTGCGCATCGAGCACCTGACCAAGACCTACACCGTCGGCGGCAGCTCGGTGGCGGCCTTGCGCAATGTCTCGCTGCAACTGCCACGGGGCAAGACCCTGGCGATTGTCGGCGAGTCCGGTTCGGGCAAAAGCACGTTGGTGAAAGCCGCGATCCGCCTGGTGGACAGCGACAGCGGCCACGTATGGGTCGGTGACACCGACTTCCTGGCCCTGCGCGGCTCGGCGCTGGCGGCGAATCGTCGGCGCATCCAGATGATTTTCCAGGACCCGTATGGCTCGCTCAATCCTCGGCACCGGGTGGGCGACATCATCGCCCGCGCCGCGCAATTGCGCGGGTTGTCGGCCAAGGATGCGTGGGCTGAAGCCGGTGATTTGCTGGAACAGGTGGGCCTCAAGCGCGACGCCCTCAAGCGCAAGCCCCGGCAGTTCTCCGGCGGCCAGCGCCAGCGCATCGGCATCGCCCGCGCCCTGGCGATGCGCCCGGAAGTGTTGATCGCCGATGAGAGCGTGTCAGCCCTGGATGTCTCGGTGCAGAAACAGGTGCTGGAACTGCTGGCCGAACTGCAGCAGCGCCTGAACCTGAGCATCCTGTTCATCACCCACGACCTGCGGGTGGCGGCGCAGATCAGCGACTACATCGCGGTGATGCGCCAGGGCGAAGTCGTGGAATACGGCACTGCCGAGCAAGTGTTGCTGCGACCTCAGAACACTTACACCCAGACCTTGCTGGCCGCCGCCCCCGGCGCCTCGGAGCTGCCCACGGCAGGCCCGCCGTTGCGGCTGATTCGCCCGCAAGCGCACTGAGTCAACCCTTTACCCCGCGTCGCAGCGTTCGTTGCGGCAAGGGGCTGCTGTTGCCAAAAAATAACCAATAACGAGAGCAAAACCATGCGACCAACCTTCCGTTACATCGCTCTGGTCCCTGTGCTTGGCGCCCTTGCGGCACCGGCCATGGCCATTCAAGTCACCGACAACCTCGACCTCGGCGGCGCCGTGCGCGCCCGTTGGGACTACGACCCGGATCGCGACATCCAGAAGTTCGGCCTCGACACCGCGTACCTCAGCGCCAAGTACAACTCCGACACCTGGATCGGCGAGGCGCAGTACCGTTTCTACGGGCGCTCCTATCCGTACCAGTACACCAAGAACTACGGCGATATCCAGTTCGCCAAGTTCGCCTGGGTGGGCTACAAGTTCAACCCCGACCAGCAGGTCCAAGTGGGCCTGAACACCGTGCCGTTTGGCTTGCAGCCGTACTTCGGCAGCACCTTCTACGAAACCCTGGGCAACGTGATCGGCCTGGAAGATGTGCAGCAGGTGGGCGCCAAGTACATCCAGCAAAGCGGCGACTGGAACATCCAGGCCGGTTACTACCTGCGCCCGGCGTGGCAAGGCAAAGGCACGAGCAAGGGCGTGACCTACTCTAGCGTGATCTCCGAGGCCGACAGCTACGTGGGCGACGGCAGCAACAACCAGGAACGCAACACCGTGGTGGTGCGGGTGGCCAAGGCCATGGACCTGGGCGGGTGGAAATCGGAAGTCGGGCTGTCCGGCCTGACCTCCACCCTGGAGAACAAGGACACCAACGACGATGGCCGGCGCAACGCGGTGGCGATCCACTACCTGGGCAAGAACGGCCCGTGGGGCGTGCAATTGCAGGCGGCACGCCAGCAGATGTCACCGCGCAACCCGGGCACCGACAGAGTGGTGACCCTGGGCGGGTATGACGGCACGTTCAACGTGGCCAGCCGCGGCAATCTGTATGTGGCGGACTTGAGCTACGACGTGGGCGGCAAGTACCTGTTTGACCAGGTCAGCGGTGTGAAGCTGTATGCCAACTACAGTGCGTTTGACAAGTCCGAGGATCAGTTCAAGACCTCACAGCGGGTGATCCTGGGCACGTCGTTTTCGGTGAGTAAACTGTGGGTGGCCACGGAGTGGTTGATCGGCAAGAACGATCCGTATATTGGTGGGAGCAGCTATACCGAGAGCTTGGGAGCTGGGGGGAGTAACCAGTGGGAGAATCAGTTGTATATGAACATTGGCTACTACTTCTAAAATAGGCGGCGTCTTCACTGACGCCTTCGCGAGCAAGCCCGCTCCCACATTTTGACCGCGGCGCCGATCAAATGTGGGAGCGGGCTTGCTCGCGAAGAGGCCGCCAAAAACACCATAAAAACAACAGGTGTGGAATCCATTTCATGCGCCAACTGCCCTCCCTCAACATGCTCCGTGTCTTCGAAGAAGTCGCCCGCCACCGCAGCTTCAGCCAGGCCGCCGTGGGCCTCAACGTCACCCAGGGCGCCGTCAGCCGCCAGATCAAACAACTGGAAGACTACCTCGGCGTCGCCCTCTTCATCCGCACCCCCCAGGGCCTGTCCCTGACCGAAGCCGGCTTCGCCCTCTCCCCGCACCTGAGCGACGCCTTCGACCATATCGAGCGCGCCCTGCACGCCGTGCGCGTGCCCAACCTGCGCCAGCGCCTGCGTATCGTCGCCCCGCCCACCTGGGCCACCCGCTGGCTGTCCGCCCACCTGCGCCGGTTTTGCGAGCGTTACCCGGACATCAACCTCAGCGTCACCCACCAGAACACCCATGCGAGCCTGGCGGAAATCGACTGCCAAGTCCGCTTCGGCCTGGAAGCGGCCACGCAGTGCAGCAGTGAACTGCTGGTGATGGAACGCCACATCGCCGTCGCCAGCCCGGAACTGTTCAGCGACGGTCAGCCGCCCGACCTGCGGCGCTTTCCGCTGCTGCACATCCTGCACGATGGTAAGCGCTTGAAGGTTTGGGAGAACTGGCTGGCGGCCATGGGCCGGGAAGATATCGATGCAGGCCAGGGCCTGGAATTCAGCACCCTGGACCAGGTGATCCACACCGCCCTGGCCGGCGGTGGGCTGGCGGTGATCGACCGGCAGATGATCGAGCGTGAACTGGCGAATGGCAGCCTGCTGCCGATCACCCCGGTGGAGGTGATCGGCCCGTATGGCTATTGGCTGGATGTGGCAAGTGACAAGCAGGGTTTATCCAAGGTTCGGTTGTTTACGCAGTGGTTGAACCGGGTGAGCAATCCCTGACACCGCAGGCTCGGCCTTGCACGCCTGGCTCAAGGTCAACGCCTTGGTTTCCGGCGCCCAGGCCCAGGAGATGATCGCCCCCAGCACCAGGATCGCGGCGAGGATGCCCATGGTCGGGCTCAGGCCGATCCCCGCTACGCTCACCGGCAACAGGAAGGTACTCACCGCCGAACCCAGGCGGCTGATGGCTGTGGCAAGGCCGATGCCGCTGGCCCGCACTTCGGTCGGGAAGCTCTCCGCCGGGAATACGCCCACCAGGTTGCTCACCGCCGACAGCACCAGGGTGAAGACGCCGAACGTCAGCACCATCAACCACGCCATGCTGCCCGGCAATACCGCCAGCAGGAACAGCGCCGCCGCCAGGATGATGAACGAGTTGATCAGGAAGCCCCGCCGGGAGAATTTCACGGTGCACCAGATGCCGATCAAGGCGCCGATGATCAGCAGCAGGTTGAGCATCAGCTCGGTGCCAAAACCTTCGGCCAGACCCATCTTCTGCAGGATCGACGGCAGGAAGGTGTAGATGGCGAAGTACGGCATCACGATGCACACGAAGAACAGGCAGTTGAACGCGGTGCGCTTGCGGTATTCACGGCTGAACAGCACGCCGTAGCCGGAACGGGTTTGCGTCGACGGTTCTTCATCGAGGACCACGTGTTCGCCGAGGTGTTTCTTGACGATGGCTCGGG
The DNA here is from genome assembly GCF_030815935.1 of Pseudomonas sp. W2I6. NCBI lineage: Bacteria > Pseudomonadati > Pseudomonadota > Gammaproteobacteria > Pseudomonadales > Pseudomonadaceae > Pseudomonas > Pseudomonas sp. W2I6. The sequence goes on from NZ_JAUSXJ010000001.1 coordinate 3,084,211, forward strand.
CCTCGGCAATCCGGCCCTGGTTGACCAGCCAGCGCGGCGATTCGGGCGTCCCGATGCGCGCGATCAGGATCAGCCCGGCAGGAATTGCCGACGATGCAAGCATCCAGCGCCAGGCATCATCGCCGAGGCTGAGCATGGCGGTGCCGACGAAAGTCGCGGCCACGTAACCAACCGTCCACACCACGCTGAAGGAGCCCAGCAGTACCCCGCGATGTTTCCTGGGTGAGAACTCGGCGAGCATTGCGTGGCCGACGCTGAAGTCGCCGCCCAGGCCGATACCGATCAACACCCGGCAGAGGAACAGGCCCATGGCGGTTTCGGCATAGAACTGCATCACCGAGGCAACGGTGATCAGGACGAAGCTGACCAGGAAGATTTTCTGCCGGCCGAGGGTGTCGGAGATCCAGCCAAAGAACAGGCTGCCCATAAACAGGCCGATCAGGGCCGAGGCGCCGATCAGGCCTTGCCAGAAGGCGTCCAGTTGCATCTGTGGGCTGAGCAAGGTGAAGGCAATGCCGATCAGGCCGAGGATGTAGCCGTCAGTGAAGTGGGCGCCGAAGGTCAGGCCGGCGATTTTAAGGTGGAAGCGACCGATGGGCAGGTCGTCGATTTTGATGGGTTGAGTGGACATGGTGTTCTCCATATTTTTGTTCTTGACGGAGTAACAGCGGGCAAGCCGATGGTGATGTGTGAGCTTTATTGTGGGAGCTGGCTTGCCTGCGATGGCGGTGGGTCAGTTGGATAATGGGGGACTGACCTACCGCTATCGCAGGCAAGCCAGCTCCCACAGGGTTTTGTGTTGTTTGGGAGAGTGGGGTCAGAGACCGCCCATCAACAGGTATTTGATCTCCAGGTAATCCTCCAGGCCGTACCTGGAACCTTCACGGCCCAGGCCCGACTCCTTGATCCCGCCAAACGGTGCGACTTCGGTGGAGATGATCCCTTCGTTGATCCCGACCATGCCCGCTTCCAGGCCTTCGGCCATGCGCCATACGCGGCCGATGTCGCGGCTGTAGAAGTAGGCGGACAAGCCAAACGGCGTGTCATTCGCCCGTTGCAGCACTTCGGCTTCGTCCTTGAAGCGGAAGCAGGCCGCCACCGGGCCGAAGGTTTCTTCCTGAGCAATCAGCATCTCGCCGTGGGCTTCGGTGAGGATGGTCGGTTCGAAGAACGTCCCGCCCAAGGCATGGCGACGGCCGCCGCACAGCAGCTTGGCGCCTTTCTCCAGGGCGTCGCCGACGTGGGCTTCAACCTTGGCCAACGCGGCCGCATTGATCAGCGGGCCTTGCTCGGTTTCGCCGTCCAGGGCGCTGCCGACGCGCATCGCAGAGACTGCTTCGGCCAGCTTGCGGGTGAACGCATCGTACACAGCGTCCTGGATGAAGAAGCGGTTGACGCAGACGCAGGTCTGCCCGGTATTGCGAAACTTGGAAGCCATGGCGCCTTTGACGGCAGCGTCCAGGTCGGCATCGTCAAACACGATAAAGGGTGCGTTGCCGCCCAGTTCCAGGGAGACCTTTTTCAGGGTGTCGGCGGCCTGGCGCATCAGCAGCTTGCCGGTGCGGGTGGAGCCGGTGAAGGACAGCTTGCGCACAATGCTGGAGGCTTGCAGTGCGCCACCGATGGCCACGGCATCGCCGGACACGATGTTGAACACGCCCGCCGGAATCCCGGCCTGTTCTGCCAACACCGCCAGGGCAAAGGCCGACAGCGGGGTTTCTTCCGACGGTTTGAGAATCATCGTGCACCCCGCCGCCAGCGCCGGGCCGACCTTGCGGGTGACCATGGCCAGGGGAAAGTTCCACGGGGTGATCGCCGCGACCACGCCAATGGCTTCCTTGGTCACGATGATCCGCGCGTCGGCCTTGTGGCTCGGGATCACGTCGCCATAGGCACGCTTGGCTTCTTCGGCAAACCATTCGAGGAAGCTCGCCGCGTAGACCACTTCGCCCATGGCTTCGGCCAGCGGCTTGCCCTGTTCCAGGCTGAGCAGGTGGGCCAGGTCCTTCTGGTTGCTCAGCATCAACTCGCTCCAGCGCTTGAGGCGCTGGCTGCGTTCCTTGGCGGTGAGCTTGCGCCAGGCCGGCAACGCGCGGTTGGCGGCGGCAATGGCCAGGTTGGTTTCTTCAGCCCCGGCGCGTTGGACTTCGGCGATCTGCGCACCATTGGCCGGGTTGCGCACCGGGTAGACCGGCCCACCGCTGGACCATTGGCCATCAATGAAATTGCCTGTGCGAATCAGCGGGTTCATGCCACGGCCTCTATCAGGTTAAAACGGTCCAGGCCCGGACGGGCGCTGCGCAGGATGCGTTTGCCGGCGGTGTAGTCGTTGATCACATCGCACGGCGTGTAGTTGCGTTCCAGCTCGTGCAGTTCTTCGGCATCCAGTTGGGTGTCCAAAGCGGCGAGCGCGCTATCAAATTGTGCGGTGGTGTCGGCGCCCACCAGCATCACGTCCACACCCGGATGATTGGCCACCCAGGCCTGGGCAATCTGCGCGTTGGACACGCCACGGGCACGGGCCACACGTTGCACCGAGTGGGCGATGTCGAACGACGCCTGGTCGCTGTACATCTGCTGGGTGAAGAAGTCGGTCTGGTTGCGGGTCGACTGCACTTCGCCGGTGAGCAAGCCACGGGCCAGCGGGCTGAACACCGACACGCCCAGGCCCTGGTCGCGGCAGAACGGGATCATCTCGCGCTCTTCCTCGCGGTAGGCGCAGTTCAGTTGCAGCTGCATGTTGATCGGCTTGACCCAGCCGTTGCGCTCGCAGGCCATGAGGATTTTTGCCAGTTGCCCGGTGAGCATGGTCGACACGCCGATGTAGCGCGCCTTGCCGGAACGCACGATGTCGTTGAGGGCGCCCATGGTTTCTTCCACCGGGGTGTTCACGTCAAAGTAATGCAGCATGAACACGTCGACGTAATCCATGCCAAGGCGGCTCAGGGAGGCGTCGATGCTGTCCATGATGTGCTTGCGCGAATGGCCGCTGGCATTGATGCCGCTGCGGGTGCCGTAGCCGACCTTGGTGGTGACCACGATGTCTTCACGGCGCGCAACGCGCTTGAGGATGCGCCCGACCACTTCCTCGCCGACGCCTGCGGAGTAGAAGTCCGCCAGGTCGATGAAGTTGACACCGTTGGCCAGGGCATGGGCAACGATGGGTTCGCTTTGTTTCTCGTCGAAAATCCACGGCTTCCATTCCGGGGTGCCCATGTTCATGGTGCCCAGGCACAGGCGCGAGACTTGCAGGCCGGAGTTGCCCAAACGGATGTATTGCATGGGAATGTCCTCAGGCTTTTGGCGTGTAGAAAGGGTTGCTGATGTGGTTGACCACATCCGCCAGTTGCGCGGTGTGCGGCAAGCCTGTGAGGGCGGCGCGGATCGCAGTGCGGCAGGCGTTGTAGTTGTTGAGGTAGACCGCATCCAGGTCGTCGCAGGCCGGGTTGACCCAGTTGGCGGTGACAATCGCCCACTCGTCCTCGGCTTCCGGCGGCAGGGTGCCGTCGAGCAGGGCTTCGAGCACCGCCTTGGCGATCCCGGCCTGGGACGCGCCCCAGGTGGCATTGCCGTGCAGGTCGCTGCCGATGGCGGCCTTGTTGACGTAGAGGGTCATGGGTTTGACCGGGATGTTCGGCTGGGCAATCACCATGAACGGGCAATGGCCCTGGCTTGGCGACGCCAAACTGTTGGCAAACGCCTGGCCGGCCGGACCGTTGCGCGGGCCGATGAGGATGTTGATGTGGGCAGCATTGACGCCTGGGCCTTCGAAGCCTTCGCCGATGTACAGATCAAGTGCTTTCATTTCGCAAACGCTCTTTTTTGTTATGGGGAGCTGGTTGGCGAATTTTTAGCACTGGCCCGGGTAGCGGCCGTAACCATTAAAAGTCATGGGGCTGTGAGTTTTAGTCATGGCCCTGCGACCATCGGCCTGGTCTTGTGCGTTGACCATCGTTGTTACACCCCATATAGTGTGCCCACGAACACAGACAACCACTACATAGTGTGCAAGAACGCTGAACACCGACCACACTATGCGCAGTATTTCAATGCCTTGAAGCCTGCAAAACGCACATTTTTGAACACGCTGGGTGAATCGAAGCCCACGCCGTCAGACGGACCACGAAGGAGCAATTCAATGCTGAGTTGGGATGAAGCAGATCAACCAGACACCGGTGACGTAGTCATCCGGGGCGCCAACGCCGGCCACGCCACCGAAGCCAACATGGACCGCCTCGACGGTGCCGGCGCTGCCGCCGCCCTTGAAGCCCGCAACGTGACCGCCAGCGACTCCGCCGCGATCATCCGGGCCAAGGCCGCCCTCGACAAGCTTGACGTCGCCGAAGGCCTCGCCGAACTCGAAGGCTCCGCCGCCCGCGTCGCCGTTGACGAAAAGCGCATGATCAACTGCCGCGCCGACCTCAACCAACTCGTACCTTTCAAGTACGACTGGGCCTGGCAGAAGTACCTCGACGGCTGCGCCAACCACTGGATGCCGCAAGAGGTCAACATGACCGCCGACATCGCCCTGTGGAAAAACCCGGAAGGCCTGACCGACGACGAGCGTCGCATCGTGATGCGCAACCTCGGCTTCTTCTCCACCGCCGACTCCCTGGTTGCCAACAACCTGGTATTGGCCGTGTACCGCCTGATCACCAACCCGGAGTGCCGCCAGTACATCCTGCGCCAGGCCTTCGAAGAAGCGATTCACACCCACGCCTACCAGTACTGCATCGAATCGCTGGCCATGGATGAAGGCGAGATCTTCAACATGTACCACGAGATTCCATCGGTCGCCAAAAAGGCTGCCTGGGGCTTGAAGTACACCCGTTCGATCTCCGATCCGAAGTTCGAAACCGGCACCGTTGAGACTGATAAAGAGCTGCTGCGCAACCTGGTGGCGTACTACTGCGTACTGGAAGGTATCTTCTTCTACTGCGGCTTCACCCAGATCCTGTCCATGGGCCGTCGCAACAAAATGACCGGCGTGGCGGAACAGTTCCAGTACATCCTGCGGGATGAGTCGATGCACCTGAACTTCGGCATCGATGTGATCAACCAGATCAAAATCGAAAACCCGCACTTGTGGGATGCCGAGATGAAGGAAGAAGCGACCCAGATGATCCTGCAAGGGACTCAGCTGGAGATTGAATATGCGCGTGACACCATGCCGCGTGGGGTGCTGGGGATGAATGCGGCGATGATGGAGGATTACCTCAAGTTCATCGCTAACCGTCGTCTGTCGCAGATTGGGTTGAAGGAAGAGTATCCAGGGACGACTAACCCGTTCCCTTGGATGAGCGAAATCATGGACTTGAAGAAAGAGAAGAACTTCTTCGAGACCCGTGTGATCGAGTACCAGACTGGCGGCGCGCTGAGCTGGGATTGATTTAAAGCGGCCCCTTCGGGGGCCGTGTTGTTTCACCTGTCGATGTTTTTTTATGCCCAATCAAACCATCAAGACACCCTGCGTCGGCCTGTGCTCCACCGTTTACGGAGACCTGGTATGCCGGGGCTGCAAGCGCTATCACCATGAGGTGATTCAGTGGAACGGCTACAACGCCGAGGAGAAACAGGCGGTGTGGCTGCGCCTGGAACAACTGCTGGTGCAGGTGATGACCAGCAAGCTGCAGGTGCTGGACCCGCAGCGCCTGCGCCAGCAACTGGAAGATCGCAAGATCCGCTTTGTGCCCCACCAGTCGCCGTATTGCTGGGCGTACCAGTTGATTGCCCGGGGCGCGCGGGTGATTTCGAAGCTGGATGCGTATGGGTTGGCGCTGTTGCCGGAGTTTCGCGAGCGCAATCTGGCAGATTTGCGGGATGCGATTGACCGGGAGTTTTTCCTGTTGTCCGAGGCGCATTACGAGCGGTATATCGCGCCGGGGTTTCTGCGTGAATCGTTTGGGGCGCCGTTGATAGCCAGTATTTAGACAACCACACAGAACCAGTGTGGGAGCGGGCTTGCTCGCGAAAGCGGTGTATCAGTTGCCGGATATATTGACTGACACACCGCATTCGCGAGCAAGCCCGCTCCCACATTTAGATCTTTGTCGCTCAGGAGGTCCAGGACGGCTCGCGATCGGTCTGCACCCCATAACGCTCTATCGCCTGCTGGCAAATCTGCCTGCCCAGACTCCCCTGCTCTACTAACGCCGTCAGCGCCGCCAGCACGATGTGATGGCGGTCCACCTCAAAGAAATCCCGCAACGCCGCCCGGGTATCGCTGCGACCAAAGCCATCCGTCCCCAGCACGGTGTAAGCCGAATCCACGTACGACCCAAGCATCTGCGGCACCGCCCTTACATAGTCAGATACCGCCACCACCGGCGCGCCCTTGGGCAAACACTCCGCCAGGTGGCTGCGCCGCGCCGGCTGTTGCGGATGCAGGCGGTTCCAGCGTTCCACGTCACGGGCGTCCCGGGCCAGTTCGCTGAAGCTGGTGACACTGAACACTTCAGCGTCAACCTGCCAATCCTCCGCCAACAATTGCGCCGCTGCCTGGGCTTCGCGCACCAGCGTGCCGGAGCCGAGCAACCGGACCTTGCCGCCAGGCTGCCCGCTCAGCCGGTACATGCCTTTGATGATCGCCGCTTCGACGCCTTCCGGCAGGCTCGGCTGCGGGTAGTTTTCGTTCATCAGGGTCACGTAGTAGAACTCGTCCACATCGTGCTCCAGCATCTGGCGCATGCCATGGTCGAGGATCACCGCAAACTCGCCGGCAAACGCCGGGTCGTAGGCACGGCAATTGGGCACGGTGGCGGCCATCAGGTGGCTGCTGCCGTCCTGGTGCTGCAAGCCTTCGCCACCCAGGGTGGTGCGCCCGGCAGTGGCGCCCAGCAGAAAACCCTCGGGCACGCTGGTCGGCGGCGGCCCAGATGAGGTCCCCCACGCGCTGGAAACCGAACATCGAGTAGTAGATGTAAAACGGCAGCATCCGCAGGCCATGCACCGAATAACTGGTGGCCGCCGCGACCCAGGAACTGATGGCACTGGCTTCGCTGATGCCTTCTTCAAGGATCTGCCCGTCGGTGGCTTCGCGGTAGCTGAGGATCGAGCCGATGTCTTCGGGCTCGTAGCGCTGGCCGACACTGGAATAGATGCCGATCTGCTTGAACAGGTTGGCCATGCCGAAGGTGCGCGCTTCGTCGGCGACGATGGGCACGATGCGCGGGCCGAGGGCCTTGTCCTTGAGCAGATTGGTCAGCATGCGCACAAAGGCCATGGTGGTGGACATTTCCTTGCCCTCCGCCTGGGTGGCAAACGCGCCGTAGCCCGACACCGGCGGGACACTCACGGTGGGCGCCTGCTGGCCACGGCTCGGCACATACCCGCCGAGGGTGGCGCGGCGCTGGTGCAGGTAACGCATTTCGAGGCTGTCTTCGGCCGGTTTGTAGAAGCTCAGGGATTCGGCCTGTTCATCCGACAGCGGCAACTGGAAGCGATTGCGGAAGGCGATCAAGGCCTCGCGGTCGAGCTTCTTCTGCTGGTGGGTGGTCATCTTGCCCTGCCCGGCCTCGCCCATGCCAAAGCCCTTTTTGGTCTGGGCCAGGATCACCGTGGGTTTGCCGGCGACCCGGCGCGCCGCGTGATAGGCCGCGTGGATCTTGACCATGTCATGGCCGCCACGCTTGAGCCGGTCGATCTGCTCGTCGCTCAGGCCCTCGACCAGTTTGGACAGCGCCTCGCTCTGGCCGAAGAAATGTTCGCGGTTGTAGGCGCCGTCCTTGGCGGCGAAGGTCTGGAATTGTCCGTCCACCGTCTGCGACAGGGTGCGCGCCAGCTCGCCGTCGGTGTCCTTGGCCAGCAAGGCGTCCCAGTCCGAGCCCCAGACCAGCTTGATCACGTTCCAGCCGGCACCGGCGAACAACGCCTCCAGCTCGTCGATAATTCGCCCGTTCCCACGCACCGGGCCGTCGAGCCGCTGCAGGTTGCAGTTGACCACCCAGGTCAGGTTGTCCAGGCCTTCACGGGCGGCCAGGGTGAGGGCCGACATGCTTTCCGGTTCGTCCATCTCGCCGTCGCCGAATACGCCCCATACGTGGCGGTCGGTGGTGTCCTGCAAGCCGCGGTGTTGCAGGTAGCGCATGAACCGCGCCTGGAAAATCGAGCTGATGGGGCCAATGCCCATGGACCCGGTGGGAAATTGCCAGAAGTCCGGCATCAACCACGGATGGGGATAGCTGGACAAACCTCGGGCACCCGCCTTGCCGGCACCGATTTCCTGGCGATAGTGGGCCAGGTCGGCCTCGGTCAGGCGCCCTTCAAGGAAGGCGCGAGCATAGATGCCGGGGGCGGAATGCGGCTGGTAGAACACCAGGTCGCCGCCAAAACTGTCGCTTCGGGCCCGGAAAAAGTGGTTGAAGCCCACCTCGAACAAATCCGCCGCGCTGGCGTAGCTGGCGATATGCCCGCCCAGTTCGCCATAGGCTTGGTTGGCGCGCACTACCATGGCCAGGGCGTTCCAGCGCACCACTGAAGCCAGGCGCTCTTCGGTGGCCAGGTCGCCGGGAAACGGCGGTTGCTGCTCCACGGCGATGCTATTGATGTAGGGCGTGCCGTGCCGGGGTTTCCAGGCGATGTGCGGCGCGCCGCCGGCATCCGCCAGCATGTCGAGGATTTCCCGTGCGCGCGCCGCACCGGCATTGGCCACCAGGGAGGCCAGGGCATCGCGCCATTCGGCCAGTTCTTCCTGGTCCATCGCTGTCTGACTCACTGCACTCGCGAAACCGTTCATGGGCACCTCCGGGCTTTTTTTCCAGTTTATGTCGGTGCCAAGGGATTTTTTGACTGTTGTGCGCCGCCTCTCGGGGCCTTTTGAGCATAAATCACTGCCAATCAGCAAATTCAGAGCACGTTGTGCTTCAACTCCCGAACACCCCGCAATTGTGTTTAAAATGCCGCCCGCTCAATGACCGACGTTGCCCGATGAACCCAGACGCACTCGCCACTCTGCACACCCATTTGCTGACCACCCTGCAAACCGTCCCCGCCGAGACCCGGCGCCTGTTTCACGGGCGTGGCCGCTGCTGGCCGGGCCTGGAGCAACTGACGGTGGACTGGCTGCAAGGCGTGGTGCTGGTCTCGCTGTTCAAGGAGCCAGAAGCCGCGGAGCTTGAGGCCTTGAAGCAGATGCTGGGGCAGATCGACTGGCGGTCATTTGGCGCCCATACCGTGGCGCTGCAACACCGCTACCTGCCGCAAAGCACCACCGAATGGTTGCTGGGCGAGGTGGTCGACGAACTGACCATCACCGAAGGCGGCCTGCGCTACCTGATCGACCTGGGCAAAAAGCAGAACAGTGGGCTGTTCCTCGACATGCGTTACGGCCGCAACTGGGTACGCGAACAGGCTCATGGCCTGCGGGTGCTGAACCTGTTCGCCTACACCTGTGGTTTCTCCGTGGCGGCCATCGAAGGCGGCGCCGAGCATGTGGTGAACCTGGACATGGCCCGAGGCGCCCTGAGCCGTGGCCGTGACAATCACCGCCTGAACGGCTACGATCTGAGCAAGGTGACGTTCCTCGGCCACGACCTGTTCAAGTCGTGGGCCAAGGTCACCAACAGCGGCCCGTACGACCTGGTGATCATCGACCCGCCCTCGTTCCAGAAAGGCAGTTTCCTTTTGACCAAGGACTACCAGCGGGTGCTGCGTCGCCTGCCGGATTTGCTCACGGCCCAGGGTACGGTGCTGGCGTGCATGAACGACCCGGCGTTCGGCGAAGACTTCCTGATCGACGGCGTAACCCGCGAAGCGCCTGGCCTGCGCTTTGACCAGCGGCTGGAAAACCCGCCGGAATTCCCCGATATCGACCCGCAAAGCGGATTAAAGGCACTGGTGTTTCGCCAAGGCTGATGCCGAAACGTCCTGCGCTTGCTACGCTTAACCTACGCCGGGTGGTGAACCTTATCCCACCCTTCCCGGTCGATACCTGCACACTCTGGCCAGATTCGACGGTGCTACCCCGTCGGCTGCCCTGTTTCACCTTTTGGAGAACGCCCCTGTGATATCGACCCTGCATGTAGCCCGTCTCAAGGCCTGGGGCGCCCATGGTTTTACCGCCACCGGCGTGGTGCTGGCCTTCCTGGCCACCCTGGCACTGCTCGACAACCAGCCCAAGGCTTGCCTGCTGTGGCTGGGCCTGGCCTTGATCGTCGATGGGGTCGACGGCTCTCTCGCGCGACGGGTGAATGTGCAAACAGTGCTGCCAAGCTTCGATGGCTCGGTATTGGACCTGGTGATTGATTACCTGACGTACGTGTTTATTCCGGCGCTGTTTATCTATCGCTATATCGCCCTGCCGGACTTCACCCCGTTGTTTACGGTGTCGGTGATTCTGGTGTCGTCGCTGTTCTGCTTCTGCAACGTCAACATGAAGAGCAAGGACAACTACTTCGTCGGCTTCCCCGCCGCATGGAACGTGGTGGCGCTGTGCGTCTATATCATCCAGCCGGAAGCCTGGGTCACCTTGCTCACCGTGATCGGCCTAGCGTTGCTGACCGTGACGCCGATGAAGTTCCTGCACCCGTTCCGGGTCAAGCGCTTCATGCCGATCAATATTGCCGTGACCACCATCTGGTTGCTGTGCAGCCTGCTGCTGGTGATCGACTTCCCGTACACCAATCGCCTGACCCTGGGCCTGTGGTTGCTGATGTCGGCGTACTTCCTGGGGATCTGCATCTGGCGGACCGCACTGGAGTGGGTCGAAACACATAAATAGCCAAGCGGGCACGGTTGAAATGTGGGAGCGGGCTTGCTCGCGAATGCGGTGGATCAGCCACTCTATCCGGTGACTGACACTGCGCATTCGCGAGCAAGCCCGCTCCCACATTGGGATCGTTCCCACGCTCCGCGTGGGAATGCATCCCGTGACGCTCTGCGTCACCCTTGCGGCAGCAGGACGCGGAGCGTCCAAGGCGGCATTCCCACGCAGAGCGTGGGAACGATCATAGTCGCAGGCCCCCACGCTAATCGGTAAGATACCGGCCTTTCGCGCAGCCCTTGCTGCGCCCTGCCGACTAAGTCTTGCCCATGCCCTTCGAACTCAGCGTTGACCTCACCACCCTGGCGATCCTCGCCGTGGTTGCCTTTATCGCCGGTTTCATCGACGCCATCGCCGGCGGTGGCGGCCTGCTCACCACGCCTGCCCTGCTGACCGCCGGCATGCCGCCCCACCTGGTGCTGGGCACCAACAAGCTCAGTTCCACCTTCGGCTCGGCCACCGCCAGCTTTACCTTCTACCGGCGCAAGCTGTTTCATCCGCGCCAGTGGGTGCATGCCATCGTCGGCACCCTGGTCGGTGCACTCACCGGCGCGGTCGTGGCCCATTACCTGCCGGCAGAAACCCTGAACAAGATGCTCCCGGTGATTGTGTTCGGCTGCGGTTTGTATTTGCTGTTCGGCGGCACGCCCAAGGCGGCGCTGGACAACGACGCACCGATCAAGAAGAAATGGCAGTCCACCCAGGGCTTTGGCCTGGGTTTCTACGACGGCGTCGCCGGCCCGGGCACCGGGGCGTTCTGGACCGTGAGTACCATGCTGTTGCACCCCATCGACCTGGTAAAGGCCAGCGGCGTGGCGCGCAGCATGAACTTCGTCAGCAACGCGGCGGCGCTGACGGTGTTCATTTTCAATGGCTCAGTGGATTGGATTGTCGGCCTGTGCATGGGCGTGTCGGTGATGTGCGGCGCGTTTTTTGGCGCACGCAGCGCCATCAGCGGCGGCGCCAAGTTCATTCGCCCGGTGTTCATCACCGTGGTGCTCGGCCTGACGGTGCGCCTAGCCTGGCAGCACTGGTTCAGCGTGACCTAGGCGACGAGCCAGGTAGAGGTCGATCAGGTAGCGCGCAATCGAGCGCGACGCCGGCAACGGCGGCAGTTCATGGATGTTGAACCACTGCGCGTCTTCGATCTCGTCAGCCTGGGGCACAATGTCGCCGCCGGCGTACTCGGCGTGAAAGCCCAGCATCATCGAGTGCGGGAACGGCCAGCACTGGCTGCCCATGTACTGGATGTTCTTGACCTCCACCTGCACTTCTTCACGCACTTCGCGAATCAGGCAGTCCTCGGCCGACTCGCCCGGCTCGGCAAACCCCGCCAGGGTGCTGTAGACACCCGTGACAAAGCGCGGCGAACGGGCCAGCAGGATCTCGTCGCCACGGGTCACCAACACGATCATGCTCGGCGAGATCCGCGGGTAGCTGCGCAGGTCACAGGCCTGGCAGAACATCGCGCGCTCCCGTGGCACCTGCACCATCGCCTGGCCGCAACTGCCGCAAAAACGATGCTCCCGGGCCCAGGTGCCGATTTGCGCGGCGTAGCCCAGGACTTTGTACAGCGTGTGATCGCCCTGCAGCATGAATGCCCGCAGGCCCTGCCAGCCGCAGCCCGGAACGTCGGCGGGGCTGTTGAGTTCCAGCAGGTACACCGGCTCGCCGTCCAGGTGGCCGATGCCATGCTCGGCGAACACCGAGAGGTCCTGGCGCTTGAGCCACTCCCGGGGAAACAGCGGGCCGTTCTGGTCGTGTAAAAAGCCTTCACGGCTGCGGGCCACGGCCCAGCCGCCCGGGGCGTCGTTGTCCAGCAGCGTTGTGGTAATCCAGCCTGGGGTCATGTTCAGTCAATCCACGAAGTCGGGTTTCTGCTTGCTCATATGGGCCGCGATGGCCACGCGCAGGTCGTTGGATTGCAACATAGCTGAGTTCCAGGTGGCAACGTATTCCAAACCGTCATTGATCGTGTGGTCACGCATGTAGCTGATCATCGCCTTGGTGCCGGTGACCGCGATCGGCGATTTGGCGGCGATTTCCCGGGCGATTTCCAGCACGCCGGCCAGCAGGCTCTGGTGATCGCTGTACACCCGATTCACCAGGCCGATGCTGCGCGCCTCTTCGGCGCCGAACTGGCGGCCGGTGTAGGCCAGCTCGCGCAGCATGCCATCGCCGACGATGCGCGGCAGGCGTTGCAGGGTGCCGACGTCGGCGGCCATGCCGATGTCGATTTCCTTGATGGAGAATTGCGCATCTTCGGCGGCGTAACGCATGTCACAGGCGCTGATCAGGTCGATGGCGCCGCCGATGCAGTAGCCATGGATCGCCGCGAGTACCGGCTTGCGGCAGTTGTCGACGGCGTTGAAGGAGGCTTGCAGTTCGAGGATCTTGCGCCGCAGCAGGCGCGCGTTGCGGCCTACGTCCTTGCCGAAGTCATTGGCCACCGAGGCCAGCAGCATCAGGTCGATGCCGGAGGAGAAATGCTTGCCGGCGCCGCTGATGACCACGGCTCGCACCGCGTCGGTGTCTTCGACCCATTGGAAGATGTCGATGATCTCGGTCCAGAACGCCGCGTTCATCGCGTTGATCTTTTCCGGGCGATTGAGCTGCACATGGGCGACGTTGCCGCTGAGTTCGACGACAAAGGCTTGGTATTCGGACATGGCAGTGATCCTTGACTGGCGGCTGGAATAGGGGCCGAACTATAACAAGGCACCGCGTGAGGTGGTAAGGCTGTGCAAACGCCAAATTCGGGACTGAAGAACGATGAAGATCAAATGTGGGAGCTGGCTTGCCTGCGATGGCGGTGTATCAGTTAGCAAAGATGCAAGCTGACCCACCGCCATCGCAGGCAAGCCAGCTCCCACAATGGTTTTGTGGTGTTCTTTAACTCGGCAGCCAGAGCCGGAAGCGTGCACCACCCAATGGTGAAGCCTGGGCCGTCAATGTTCCGCCCTGCGCCTCCAGCGCCCGCCGGCTGATGGCCAATCCCAGGCCAAAACCGCCAGTGGCTCGATCCCGGCTGCGATCCAGCCGGTAGAACGGCTCGAAAATCCGCTCTCGCTGGTCAACCGGAATGCCAATGCCGTCATCATCCACGCAAATCTCGCACCCCCTGGGACACACCTTCACCCCCACCTGAATTCGCCGCTCGCAATACCGCATGGCGTTGCGCAGCAGGTTTTGCAGGGCCCGGGCGGTCAGGCGCGGGTCCAGGGTGAAGCGTTCCACGGCGCAGTCCAGCACCACGTCCATCACGATATCCGGGTTTTCCAGTTCGTCGTCGACGCTGCCCAGGATGCTGTCGATGAACTCATCCAGCACCACTTCCACCCGCTCGGGTGTTTGCGCCGGGTTTTGCAAACGGCTGTAGGAGAGCAGCTCCAGCACCAGCTCATCCAGCTCGCGAATGTGCGCCACCAACCCTTGCAGCCGCTCACGGCTGGCCGCCGGGAGGTCGTCGGACAGCGCCAGGGCCAGGCCGAAGTCCAGGCGCGTCAGCGGCGTACGCAGTTCATGGGAGACGGCATTGAGCAAGTCGCGTTGCTGGTTGAGCAGCTGTTCGATGTCGTTGGCCATGGTGTCGAACACCGCCGCCAGGCTGCCGATGTTGGAGCTGGGCGGGATTTTTGTGCGGGCCGCAAGGTTGCCCTGGCCGAGTTGCGCGGCGGTGCTTTTCAGGCGCTCCAGGTCGCGCCAGTGGGGCCGCAGCCAGAACAGCAGGCATGCCAGCAGCGCCGCGCCGATCAGCACGTTCATGCTCCAGTACAGCAGGTTCATGTCCAGCGGGTCCGGCGGTACCGAGACCTTGACCACCAACTGGTCGTCCAGGGCCGAGCTGACGTCGTCCGCCCAGCCCCACTCGCCCAGGCGAATCACCATCTGGTCTTTTTCCAGCAGGCGCTGTTCTTCAGGGGTGTAGCTGGCGTCCTGGATACGCAGCAGTTGCACCTTCAGCGGCGCGAAATCCGCCGACAGTCGCACGGTGACATTGGCCCACTGCTCCATCGGCACCCGTCGATACTCCTTGACGATCAGGCTCTGCATGCCTCGGGACTGCTCGATGTTGTAGTTCATGTAACGGTGTTCAAACAGCTGGATCACCGCCCGGGGCACCAGGTAAATCGCGGCGGCGAAGGTGACGATGGTGATCAGGTACAGCCGAATCAGGACGCGAAACATGGCTCAGCATTCCCACTCGGAACGGCTGAACAGGTAGCCCTTGCCCCACACCGTCTTGATCTTGCGCGCCTCGCCCGCGTGGTCGTCGAACTTGCGCCGCAGCTTGGAAATCGCCACGTCCACCGAACGGTCGGTGCCGTTGAACTCGATGCCGCGCAGGCGTTGCAGGATCTGGTCGCGGCTGAGCACTTCGCCGGCGTGCCGGGCCAGCACCACCAGCAGGTTGTATTCACCGCTGGACAGCTCAACCGGCTGGCCGCGCCAGGTCACGGTACGTTCCGACAGGTCGATGCACAGGTTGCCCATCAGGATCTGGTCGTTGGCCACCTGGGGTTCGGTGAGGCTGCTGCGGCGTAGCAAGGTTCGCACCCGCGCCAGCAATACCCGCGGCTCGCAGGGTTTGGTGACGTAGTCGTCGGCGCCCATTTCCAGGCCCAACACCTGGTCGTGGCTGTCGTCGCGGGCGGTGAGCATCAGGATCGGCAGCGTGGCCGAGTCGGCCCGCAGCAACCGGCAGACCTGCAGGCCGTCGAGGCCCGGCAGCATCAGGTCGAGGATCACCAGGTCCGGCGGGTTGAGTCGCGCACGCTCGCGCACGTGGTCACCCCGGCTGAGCACGCTGACGTGATAGCCATTGCGTTCCAGGTAACTGGCGATCAATTCGGAGAGCGCGGCGTCGTCTTCCACCAGAAGAATGTTGGGCATGGTATTTCCAAATAATACAATTTCTGAGTAGTACGCAAATCCAATGTGGGAGCGGGCTTGCTCGCGAAAGCGGTGTTTCAGTTAACGCACACGGCGACTGACACACCGCTTTCGCGAGCAAGCCCGCTCCCACATTTGATCTTCGGTGTCAGGAAGATCGTGTAAGGTTCGGCGGCTATGAAGGATATACGCCGCGCGTGCATCTGTGGGTCGCACCTTACATTTCTTCACACACCACCTACAGAGCTTCACAGCACTGTGGCGGGGGCGCCCGTAGGATGCGCCAGTCAATATTGGGATATGAGCATGTCGAAGAATCTGTTTGCGCCGTTTTGCCTGTTGGCCCTGACACTGGCGTTGAGCGCGTGTGGCAAGTCGGCGGACGACGCCGCCGAGGCGCCGCTGGCCAAGGTGCGGATCGAAACCCTGGAAGCCAAGCCCCTCTCCATCACCAGCGAGTTGAGCGGACGGATTGCCGCGCCACGCATCGCCGAAGTGCGCGCCCGGGTGGCCGGCGTGGTGTTGCAACGGGTGTTCAAGGAAGGCCATGACGTCAAACAGGGCGATGTGCTGTTCCGGATTGACCCGGCGCCGTTCAAGGCCGACCTCGACAGCGCCCAGGCCAGCCTGCGCAAGGCCGAGGCCAATGCATTCCAGGCGCGCCTGCAAGAGCAGCGCTACAGCCAACTGGTGGAAGGCAACGCCATCAGCGGCCAGGAATACGACAACGCCCGCGCCGCCGCCCGGCAAACCGCCGCCGATGTGGCCGCCAACCAGGCCGCCGTGCAGCGCGCCAAATTGAACCTGGGTTATGCCACCGTGACTGCGCCGATTTCCGGTCGGATTGGCCGTGCGCTGGTGACCGAAGGTGCGCTGGTGGGCCAGAACGAAGCCACACCGATGGCGCTGATCCAGCAACTGGACCCGATCCACGCCGACCTGACCCAATCCACCCGCGAGCTGAACGACCTGCGCCGGGCCTTTCGCGCCGGGCACTTGAAGCAAGTCGGCCAGGACCAGGCCAAGGCCACGCTGATCCAGGATGACGGCAGCCTGTATCCGCTACCGGGCAAGTTGCTGTTCGCCGAGATCAGCGTCGACCCGGGCACCGGGCAGATCATCTTGCGCAGCGAGTTCCCCAACCCGGACCTCGACCTGCTGCCCGGCAGCTTTATCCGCGTGCGCCTGGAGCAAGCCGTCGACCAGCAAGGCATCAGCGTGCCGCAACGGGCGATCACCCGCGACAGCGCCGGGATCCCGATGGTGTTGCTGCTGGACGCCGAGCAAACCGTGAGCCAGCAGCCGGTAGAACTGGGTTCGGTGGTCAATGACCGCTGGGTGGTGACCCGCGGCCTGAAGGCCGGTGACCGCATCGTCGTCGAAGGCCTGCAACACGCCCGCCCTGGCGAGAAAGTCCAGGTCGACGACAGTCCCGCGCCAATCGCCCAGGCATCCGGCCAATAAGGATCGTTAAACATGCCGCAGTTCTTTATTGACCGCCCGATCTTCGCTTGGGTGGTCGCCCTGTTTATCCTGCTGGCCGGCGCCCTCGCCATCCCGCAGTTGCCAGTCGCGCAGTACCCCAACGTCGCGCCGCCAAAAGTCGAGATCTATGCGGTGTACCCGGGTGCCTCCGCGCAAACCCTGGACGAAAGCGTGGTCAGCCTGATCGAGCAGGAGCTTAACGGCGCCGATCACCTGCTGTATTTCGAATCCCAGAGCAGCCTCGGTTCGGCCACCATCACCGCCACCTTCCAGCCGGGCACTGACCCGGAAATGGCCCAGGTCGATGTGCAAAACCGCATCAAGGCGGTGGAGCCGCGCCTGCCCCAAGCCGTGACGCAGCAAGGCTTGCAGGTGGAGAAAGTCTCCGCCGGCTTCCTGCTGCTGGTGACCCTGACCTCCAGTGACGGCAAGCTCGATGACGTGGCGCTCAGCGATTACCTGGCGCGCAACGTGATGAACGAACTCAAGCGCCTGGACGGTGTGGGCAAGGCCCAGCTGTACGGCGCCGAACGCGCAATGCGCATCTGGATCGACCCGCAGAAGCTGATCGGCTTCAACCTGACCCCGGCCGACGTCAACGCGGCGATTACGGCGCAGAACGCCCAGGTGTCGGCCGGCAGCATCGGCGATTTGCCGGGCACCAAAACCCAGGAAATCACCGCGTCGATCCTGG
The DNA here is from genome assembly GCF_030815935.1 of Pseudomonas sp. W2I6. Taxonomy (NCBI): domain Bacteria; kingdom Pseudomonadati; phylum Pseudomonadota; class Gammaproteobacteria; order Pseudomonadales; family Pseudomonadaceae; genus Pseudomonas; species Pseudomonas sp. W2I6. The sequence continues at coordinate 3,102,042 of NZ_JAUSXJ010000001.1, forward strand.
TGAAAGGCCAACTGTCGACCCCGGCCGAATTTGCCGACATCGTGCTCAAGGCCAACCCGGACGGTTCCACCGTGCGCGTCGGTGACGTGGCGCGGGTGGAAATCGGCAGCCAGGAATACCAGTTCTCCACCCGCCTGAACGGCAAGCCGTCCACCGCCGTCAGCGTGCAGCTGTCACCGGGCGCCAACGCCTTGAGCACCGCGACCCTGGTGCGGGCGAAGATGGACGAACTGGCGCGCTACTTCCCGGCCAACGTCGAATACAAGATCCCTTACGACACTTCGCCATTCGTGAAGGTCTCGATCACCAAGGTGGTGTACACCCTGGGCGAAGCGATGTTGCTGGTGTTTGCGGTGATGTTCCTGTTCCTGCAGAACATCCGCTACACGCTGATCCCGACGCTGGTGGTGCCGATCGCCTTGATGGGTACCTTTGCGACGATGCTGTTGCTGGGCTTCTCGATCAACGTGCTGACCATGTTCGGCATGGTATTGGCCATCGGCATTTTGGTGGACGATGCGATTGTGGTGGTGGAGAACGTCGAGCGGATCATGGTCACCGAGGGCCTGTCGCCCAAGGAGGCCACCCGCAAGGCCATGGGCCAGATTACCGGGGCGATTGTCGGTATCACCCTGGTGCTGGTGGCGGTGTTCCTGCCGATGGCGTTCATGCCGGGTTCGGTAGGCGTGATCTATCAGCAGTTCTCGTTGTCGATGGCCACCTCGATCCTGTTTTCGGCATTCCTCGCCCTGACCTTGACCCCAGCCCTGTGCGCGACCTTGCTCAAGCCGATTGCCAAGGGCGAGCACCATGAGAAAGGCGGGTTCTTCGGCTGGTTCAACCGGCGCTTCGAGCAGTTCACCGACCGCTATGAAGGCTGGGTGGCCTACGCCCTCAAGCGCAGCGGGCGTTACCTGTTGATCTATCTGGTGCTGGTGGTGGGGCTTGGGGTGCTGTTCGCCCGCCTGCCCTCGTCCTTCCTGCCGGTGGAAGACCAGGGCTACACCATCACCGATATCCAGCTGCCGCCGGGTGCCAGCAAAAACCGCACGGTGCAGGTGGCCGAGCAGATCGAGGCACACAACGCCGGCGAGCCAGGCGTGGGCGATACCACGATGATCATGGGTTTCAGCTTCTCCGGTTCGGGGCAGAACGCCGCGCTGGCGTTTACCACGCTCAAGGACTGGTCGGAGCGCAGCAGCAAGGATTCCGCCGCGGCCATTGCGGACCGTGCCAACGCGGCTTTCAGTGAGCTGAAGGACGCGATTGCCTATGCAATCCTGCCACCGCCGGTGGATGGCCTGGGCACCTCCAGTGGTTTCGAGTTCCGCCTGCAGGACCGTGGTGGCGTCGGCCATGCCGCGTTGATGGAGGCCCGCACCGAACTGCTGGCCGCTGCCGAGAAAAGCCCGATCCTGGCCAACGTGCGTGAAAGCGCCCTGGCCGAAGCTCCGCAAGTACAGCTTGAGGTGGACCGCAAGCAAGCCAATGCCCTGGGTATTTCCTTTGCCGATATCGGCAATGTGCTGTCCTCGGCCATCGGTTCGGCCTATATCAACGACTTCCCCAACCAGGGCCGCATGCAGCGGGTGGTGGTGCAGGCCGAAGGTGATCAGCGCAGCCAGGTGGCCGACCTGATGAAGATCCATGTGCGCAACAATGCCGGGAAGATGGTGCCGCTGTCGGCCTTCGTCGAGGCGCGCTGGATTCAGGGCCCCGCCCAGTTGACCCGCTACAACGGCTACCCGGCCATCGCGATTTCCGGTGAATCGGCACCGGGCCACAGTACCGGCGAGGCGATGGAGGAAATCCAGCGCCTGGTCAGCCAACTGCCCGCCGGCCTGGGCCAGGAATGGACCGGCCTGTCGTTGCAGGAGCGCTTGTCCGGCTCCCAGGCCCCGCTGCTGCTCGGTTTGTCGCTGCTGATCGTGTTCCTGTGCCTGGCGGCGCTGTATGAGAGCTGGTCGATTCCGACCGCGGTGCTGCTGGTGGTGCCCCTCGGCGTGCTCGGCGCGGTATTGGCCGTAAGCTTGCGCGGGATGCCCAACGATGTGTTCTTCAAGGTCGGCCTGATTACCATCATTGGGCTGTCGGCAAAGAACGCGATCCTGATCATCGAGTTTGCCAAGGACCTGTATGACCAGGGTGAAGACCTGATCGACGCCACGTTGAAAGCCGCACGGCTGCGCCTGCGGCCGATCATCATGACGTCCCTGGCGTTCATCCTCGGCGTGGTGCCGTTGGCGATTGCCACGGGCGCCAGCTCGGCCAGCCAGCAGGCCATCGGTACCGGGGTGATCGGCGGCATGATTACCGCGACGCTGGCGGTGGTGTTTGTGCCGGTGTTCTTCGTCGTGGTCATGAAGCTGGTGCGCAAGCGCCACACGTAATAAATGCGCTATGGTGCTTACACATCCCTGATTTGTGAGCGCCATGCCCTTCCTCGCACGCACCCACCCTCGCCTGTCCTCCGCCGCCGTCCTGGGCCTGGCGGTGGGGCTCCTGGCTCCCGCCGACACGATCATCAGCAAAATCCTCATCGGCTGGAACGCCGGGGTCTGGACCTACCTGGTGCTGATGCTGTGGCTCACCAGCCATTCCCGGGCCGACGACGTAAAACGCATCGCCGAGATCGAGGACGAAAACGCCGGCCTGGTGTTGTTCATGGTGTGCATTGCGGCGATTGCCAGCCTGGCGACCATCACCCTGAACCTGGTGGGCACCAAGGACCTTAGCGATAGCCAGCGCCTGTTGCATTACGGCTTCACCGGCCTGACGGTGGTTGGCTCATGGCTGCTGATCGGGGTGATTTTCAGCGTGCACTATGCGCGCCTGTATTACACCTGGGACGGCCCCGAGCCGGCACTGCGCTTTGCCGAGGATTTACGCACGCCCAATTACTGGGACTTTCTGTACTTCTCGTTCACCATCGGTGTGGCGGTGCAAACCGCGGACGTCGGCGTGGCCACCCGCGGCCTGCGCAAGGTGGTGCTGGGGCAATCGTTGATCGGCTTCCTGTTCAACACCGCGATCCTGGGGTTCTCGATCAACATCGCCGCCGGATTGTTTGGATGAGGCTGCACAAACCTTCTAGACGCTAACCCTTGCAGGAGCGAGCTTGTTCGCTCCTGCAAGGTTCCACTCCATAGGTGTTTTATGGCCGTTCACAACTGGATCGATCTGGCTCAGGACGCCGACACCGGCATCGAGACCCTGCGCGCGCATTTCGAAGGCCATGCCTACGACCCGCACTGGCACGACAGCTACCTGGTGGGCGTCACGGAGCAAGGCGTGCAGCAATTCAATTGCCGCAGTACCCGCCATCAAAGCACACCGGGCAAGGTATTCCTGCTGGAGCCGGGGGAAATCCATGACGGCCACGCCCCCACCGAGGCCGGGTTTACCTACCGCATGCTGTACCTCGACCCTGTCTGGCTGGAGCGCGAAGTGACGGCGGTGTTCGAGGAAGCCCCGGCGAACAGGCAACTGGGATTTGCAACCACCCTCGCCAGCGATCCGCACCTGGCGCTCGCCACCAGTCAAGCGTTTCAAAGCCTGCACGACGGCGAACTGCGCATCGTGCGCCAGAGCGCCCTCGGCCATTTGCTGGAACGCCTGACCGGCCAGTTGCACTGGCGCCAACGCTATCGCGAAGATCCACGTTTGCCGCAGGTGGCCCACAAGGCCCGGGAATACCTGCACGCCCACCTGCATCAGGACATCGGCATGGACGAGTTGGCGCTGGCCACCGGTGTCGACCGCTTCCGCCTGACCCGCGCCTTCAAGAGTGCCTTCGGCTTGCCGCCCCATGCGTATCTGGTGCAACTGCGCCTGGCCCGCGCACGGTACCTCCTGGCCAGGGGCGAAGCGCCCGCCGAGGTGGCGACCGCCCTGGGGTTTGCCGATCAAAGCCATCTGGGCCGCTGGTTCGTGCGGGCCTATGGCCTCACTCCGGCGGCCTACCGCAAGCGTTGCTCAAATCTTCCAGACAGGTAACCGCCCGGCTTGTGAAGATCGACTCCATTAATCTGCGTACCGGAGTCGCATTGCCATGTTCCCCACCTTGCTGCCTTTTCTGTTGTTCGCCTTTGTCGCCTCCATCACCCCCGGCCCGACCAATATCCTGGTGCTGAGCAACAGTGCCCGCCATGGTTTCAAGGCCGCCTTGCCGATCGTACTGGGCGCGTGTGCCGGGGCAGCGGGCATTGTGCTGGTGGTGGGATCGGGATTCGGCCAGTCCCTCGCACAGTTGCCGAAGGTGCAAACCGCCATGCAATGGACCGGGGTGGCCTGGCTGACCTATTTGTCGTGGCAGATTTTCAGCGCCCCGGCCAAGGCCATTACACCGGACACCACGCAGAAAAAACCCGTGGGCCTGGCGGGCGGCGCCAGCCTGCAGCTGGTGAATCCCAAGACCTGGATGATGGCGGTGGCGGTGGTCAGTGTGTTCGCCGGCGATGGAGACGAGCGCCAGAGCCACGTGCTGTACCTGTCCCTGGCGTTCTTCCTGATTTCCCTGCCTTGCCTCGGCGCGTGGGCATTGCTGGGTGCGGGATCAAGCCGGCTGTTTCGCTCACCCCGGGCAATTCAGCGTTTCAATCAATGCATGGCGTTATTGCTGCTGGGCTCTACCTGGTTGAGCGTGATGATCTGACCGGCAATGGAATGGCGTGCCTTAGCATTAAAGGAAGTTAAAAACGGGCGGATTAGACTGTCATTTATACCAGTAGACAGGCCGCAGGAATGGCGTCTAATAACCACAAGTCTCACCACAACGCAGTGGGTCATCACTCGCAGAAAACAGGCCCTGTAAACTGTTACTTTTGACAGTTTACAGGCACGGCAACCTTGCTATTTCATACCCAAACCAGAATGGCTTTAACCCCTGGTTTTCGCATAATCATCGACGATGGAGAAGCGACCATGACGGCACAACAGCAACAACTGACCAGCGCTCAGCAAAAAATCCTGTACCCCAAACCCCTCAACGCGACCGGCAAGTTTAACGCGAAGGTCGATGATATCCCCCTTGATGTCCAGACAAAAACGCTGACACACGACTTTGACCGGGCTATCTACGGCATCACCGGCCGGCACGCGGATAATTCAGTGACCGTGAAGGAGTTTTATATCCAGCTCCCGGACAATATCGAAGTAGACAAGATATTCAGGCTGGAGGATTCCGAGCTCACCAAGATCAGGGTCTGGTACACGGTCAAGTCACCCACGGACCATTACGCCGTGGAGTGCATCAACGGGATACTGACCGTTAGGGAGCTCAATCATAAGGACCTCAAAATCGTCTGTGCCGTGATTGGGGACACGAATACCGATCCGCACGGCAACACTCATAACCTGAACATCGAACTCAACCTGCAGCTGAACACGCGCCTGGCCCGTGGTTGGGAACACGGATACCGATCCGCACGGCAACCCTCATAAACAGAACATCGAGCTCAACCTGCAGCTGAACACGTAATGCATACAAAAAAGCCCGTATCTCTCGATACGGGCTTTTTTATGCCTGGCGGGAAGGTTTACCAGGAGTAGCGAACTCCCACGTTGGCGCCCCACGGCTGGTCGATTTTCTGACCGCTGCTGTGCTCAAAATCGGCGTGCAACTGCAGGTTTTTCGACAGTTTTACCGCCACGCCTGCGCCGAACTCGTTACGCGAACCGGACAAGTCATTATTGAACACGTTGTTGTTCACCGCGACTTTGTTGTTGTTGGCAAACTCATGCACCCTCGCGGCACGCAGGTACGGCTGAACCACGCTGCCGCTGTCGAGCTGGATGTTACGTCCCACGGTGGCACCGGCCTTGGCCAGAATCGAACGGGTTCTTTCACCTTTCGCTTGCAGACCATTGTCCAGGTTGTAATTAGCACCCTGGATGACCACGGTGGACAACTGGGCATAAGGCTCGATAAAGAAGTCGTCGCCCAGTTTGATGTTACGCCCGAACTCTGCCGACAGGCCGCCACCGGTATTGGTGTACTTGCCCTTGGAGCTGGTGCCATCGCTCAGCCCGACCTTGGACTCGTTTTGGAAACGGTTGAGCTTGGCCACTGCGTCAAAGTACAGGCCACTCTCCTCGTCCATCCAGGTCGCGTAACCCCCTATGTAGTAGCTCTTGACGTTACCCGAGGTACCGCGCTTGAGGTTCAGGTCGGAGCTGCTGTGACCAACCATGGCGCCGATCAGCCACTGACTGTCGGCCAACGGCATGTCGGCACCCAGGGAGAAACCCTGCTGGTTCTGGGTGTAGCCCACACCGCTGCCGTCGGCCACGTTGTACTTGTTGCCATAACCACGAACCCACAAACCAGCCTGCCCCGGCTCGAAGCGCAGTTCGCCCATACGGGTACGCAACGAGGTTGCTTCGCCGTACCACACGGTCGGTGCGGTGTTGAACAACGCCAGCACCGAACGGGTGCCCGGGCTGATGGAGCGATTGCTTGGGTCAAGGAACCAGTCAGTCCCGTCTTTTTTCAGGCCGTACGAATAGGCTCCCACATCCACCTTGTCGCCTACCAGGGAAAATTCGGCGTCACCGCCTCCGGTATGCACGACGCGGATCTCTTCCGGCTTCACCGGCTCGGCGCCGCTGGCTGCCAGCAACAGGCTGTGGTTACCGGTGGCGTCACCTGTGATGTTCAGGAAGTCAGTCTTGCCCTGGGCGAAATCGGTGCCCATCACAAACGTGCCGTTGCCCGCCAGCGTCTCCAGGTCCAACTGATAGAACGCGTCGGTGGCGCCAAACTTTACAGTGCCGCCGGCCAGGGTCAGATCGCCAACCTGGCTGTCGCCGGTCAACTCCCAATAGGAGCTGTCACCCACGTTCAAGCTGGTCACGTTGTGCAACTGGCCGGTCAACCCGGCATTGTTCTGCAGGTTCAAATGGGCAGTGCTGCCAGCCTCGATGATCACATCGCCGGTCAGGCGGCTGTTGTCGACGTTCATGCTCGCGGTTGAACCGTCGTTGACTTCCAGCAACACACCGTTGCCCCCGATCAAGGTCGAGCCATTGCGCACGTCGATTTCAGCCACAGCGGGGCCGAAGTGGCCACCATTGACCGCAATCGCCGAGCCACTGCGGCCTTCGACGCGGCTGTTATCGAGCAGCAGTTTGCCCACATCGCCATCGGCATATTGATCAGTGATTATCACACCGTTGTTGCCACCGATGAGGGTGCTGTCGCTGGCAGTCACCGTACCACCATTGAGCCATACACCAGTGCTGTCAGCGTCGGTGCCCTCCACCCGGGAGTTCTTTAAGTGCAGCTCGCTGTTGCCTTGCACGAGCGCGCCACCCAAGGCACCACGGATGGTGCTGTTGAACACTTCAGCGATCCCGCCCTTGGCAGAGCCGTTGCTCTGGAACGCCTGCAGGCCAAAGTTGGTGTGGCTGGTCAGGGTGCTGCCATTGACCGTCGCTACGCTGTCGTCCAGGCGTAGCGCGCCGAACAATGGGTGGCTCGATTCAACATTGGCACCCGTGAGGTTAACAGTGGAGCCCTGGGTGGCGCGAATATCCGACACCTGGCTGCCGGCGTTGACGATCAAGGCCGAATCGTTGACCAGGATACTTTGCGCACGTGCGCCATCAAGCGTCAGTTCGGACTTTTGGTTCAACTGCCAATTCTTGCTGGTCTCACCGGCGTCAATTGTACGTTTCTCGCCAACCAACTGTTCATCAGCCTGAACGGTGCCTTGGGCCGCTGCAAACATGAAAAACGTGATGGTTGGAATTTTCATCATTTTGCTCAAGGGCTTGAGCTCGAAGTTGCTTAACACTGACATGCTTGTTCACTCTCTGGGGATAGAGCCTCTGAAAACGGTTTGGCTCGTTCCCTTGGAATGGAGCCTTACCTGTGCGGCGCAAAGAGTACGTAGTGAACAGCCCTACAGCTGTAGGACTAATCTGAGCAGGTGCGAGTATTTGCCAATGCTGGCTAGAGAAAAGGACACAGTAGAAGTCCGAAGGCGACAACTCCCCTGAATACGGGGAATCCAGAGCCGTTAAAAGCAGAAAGGGGAAGCCAAGCTTCCCCTTTTGCAGTAGCAACCACCGATAGCGTCAAGGTAGAGGGATAATGACCCCGTCACAGTAAGTGTTGCTATTCCATATCAAGACCCCGTCAGCCGGCTGACCCTGCCCCAAGGCGCCCCCTGCGACCGGCACGCTATACGTCGCGTTGATACTAGCCACCACTATCTGGGCCAGGAACGGACGGTAATCGATCTGGAAGATGTAGCCATTTGTCGGTTCGTCTCCCGTCAGGGTGTGAGTAAAGTCATCCGTGAATGGGCCTGGCGGGAAGTCCGGGTGAATGCCCTGGAGTGTCAACGTCAATGTCACAACGCGCCCCGCGAGCAACCTCGGATCGCCCGGCATAAAGATTTCAAGATAGTACTGCGGAGGGCTCCCTCTCTGACGTAGCGCCGAACATTCGATAATATTGCCCGCCCCTGCATGCAGGAACTGCACGGGATTCAAGATCACCGACACCGCGTCAATCACGTTAACCGTCGTCGGGCCGGAGCGGTTTTCGTTATCCGTGCGCGGGCCGGTGACAACGTAGCGGACGATCTGCGGGCCATTGCCATGCCTGGCTATTACGTCCCAAGGAATCTCGAATGTGACCGTTGCGCCCGGCCCATTGGTGCCTATTGAAAAAGGCCCGACTCGCTCCTCAGTGGTACCGTACAACAAGGTGATATCAAGGTCGGGGGTGGGCGGTCGCGGCACGTTCCACAACACGATCTCCGCTCTAACTGGCTGATTTGCATCAACCTCCCGAATCACATCTTCTTCATCTGAAACCGCACCAAACAGATGGACGAGGTTGAGCAGTGGATTATCCTCGCCCGGCTCCAACGGGGTCGGCAACTCCGGCCCTTCGGTCGACAGGTCGAGCAGAATGTCTTTATTCGGAGAGGGGAAAAGTCTACCACCACGATCGATCCGGTAACGCACACTCACCGGTTGCGGCCCAATATCCTGTGTATAGGAGGCCCTGATTGCAGCGTTCATGTTCCGGAACACCTCCGGATACGCCGCAATCGGCCCCTGCAGCGGGCCAGGGGGCTGTGTACCCCACTGCACTTCGCCCCGATCCACCAGAGGGTCCGGGTTCGTATAGGCTTCAATCCAGACGTCGACACCCTGCCTGTAATCCTTGATGTCGATCAGATTGTCGGTGCTGCCGTCCTTTGGGGCGTCCGCCAATGGCAGGAACGGCGGTTCCAGCACAGGGTCGTCCAGCAACGCAACGTTGCGGTTTTCAGGGAACGAGGGCCGGCTGGTGTTGCCGGCTCGGTCAGTGATGGTATAGAAGAAATAAAACGACCCGTTGAGGACGATATCGGCCGCCGGCAGGAAAAACGTGTTGCCCGTTCGAGACATCGGCTGCGACCCCACCAAAAACGCATCCCGGGGGTCCATCACACCGAGGGCCCAGTAGAAGTTGAGCTCGTCACCCGCTTCCCATGCGCCGGATAACGGAAGGTAGGTGTTATCAGGAATGGCGACGTCCAGGCCGCCTTGCGCTATCAGAAACGCATTATCGATTAGGGTACCCGGTGGCGCATTCACCAGGATTGGCACTAACGGCTGTTCGCGCGTATCGGCCGTGGCATACGGTGCAATTCTGTCGACCCTGAAGGCCCCCGGGAACGATTCGTCCATCGCATTACCGGGGCGGCCTCCCAAATCTCGGTATTGGATGTTCCTGAGTTGATATAGGCCATGGGCGAAACCCTCAGGGCCAGCAGCAACGGGAATAGTCCATATACGTGGTGGAACTGGAGTAATTGATGTGCTGAATTGTCTCGGCGGTAAAAACTCCGACCAGGGTCCAGGAATAGTCCCGGCAGTTCTGATATCGATTTTGACCCAGTCAGTGCCAAGACTGGCAGTGCCCATAGTGCACTGTACATTTATACCAACGTTGGCAACTCGGACGGTAATGAGCCCCGTTGCATCCAGCGCCTCCGCAATCGTGGGCGCATTCAAAGTCGGATCGAGTATTACTATGTCGTTGACCTGAGACCTGTTGCTCATTTCAATTTCTCCATTGCTGTTTAATATAAGCGCCGCATCAACACGCACTTGTCCATCCAGTTGTCGTTCCTTAAATCGTTCGCCCTTGATTTCGGGCAACGGACTCTTCGACCGATTAACGTTCGGCCTACGAAAACGTGCAAATACCCACTAAGGAATACTTGACCGGTCAGCAATCATTGATTGCCGTTGACCGGTTTGTATCGGCCCTCACTCAGGACCCGTACCGTCCGGCCCGCAAAAAGTGGGGTTCGGTGGTGTTGAATTAACCTGACGATCGACCTGCACGAACCGGGAAGCGGAAGTGCCTGTCGGGATCCCCCCTCGGAACACGGTGTACCTCGCCTCCGCCCCCGCGTTGACTTTCAACGGTTTGATCAACTGCTCGTAGGGCAGGACCAGGAAGGTGTAACCCGCCGCATCGGCAACCTCGTCCCACGTATGATCAAAGGTCTCGGCCGTATCGGGATCGGGATCGATATCCGGGCTCTGCCTGTACCCCTGCCAACTCAACCTGACCAAATCCCCATGCTGTATCCGGGGGTCGCTGACGAGCACTTGAACACCTTCCCAGATGGGCGGTTGGGTGGCACAGGTGAGAACAAACCGCGTGGCCTCCGTGGATTGCGGGAAGCTGGGCCGGAGGTAGCTGATTGGCGGCGCAACGTTGACGCTCACCACCTGGTCCGGCGACAGTTGCTCATTGACGAAATTGCTGGTCCGGTAGTGCACCAATGTGCGGGCGTTAGTGCCACCGTCCACAATCACCTGCCAGTCAACCTCGTTGTCAAAGGTCACCGTTGTGCCGCCGACATCCCCAGGCTTGACGGTATACGTGGCGACCGGGTCCAGGCGGGACGGCCAGTAAAGGTAAGCGACTTCACCCACCTGGGGATTGTTGAACAAGGGGAAGGTGACTCTCACTGGCCCGATACTGTCGCGAGAGTCCAGGAAGTTGGCGGTATTGGAAACACGGCCAAATACGTCAACCAGCGCCAGCGTCCGATTCAACAATGCAGGCGCATCGACGTGATCCTGACCGGCAATGGTCATGTCCACTGTCACCAGGGTCCAGGGCGAAACTTCGCCCGGCCCCACCGTGTCACCCGCCCGGCGAATGAAGTAACGCACCCCCACGTTCACCAGGCGGCGCAAATCGGCGCCATTGGCGATCAGCACCGACCAACTGACCGGGACAGAGAAGGGAAAGGTCACCACCTCCACGGGCGGCAGCAAAATACCATCCCATTCGACATAACACTGGTCGCCTGGATTCCAGTCCAGGTACTCCGTGGGCACCCTGACGGTAACGATTCGGCGTGCGTCCGCGCGGTCGATCAGAAGGTCTGCGTCATAGGCAGGAACCTGCGGCGCCGGCAGGTCGGAGGGTGGCGTAGTCAGCAGCAGTTCGACTTCTGCCACTCGCGAAAATGCCAGGTTCAGGTTGCCGGCGCGGTCTCTCAACCGGTAGAAACAGTAGAGCCGGCGGGCGCCGGGGAACCGGCGAAAAAAGTCACGGGGGACGTCAACGTAGATCGGGCCGGTGTCAGTGGGCAGCGGCGATGAAATCAACGTCGGCGCGCCGGTGGGCAAAGCATCTCTGTCACTCAGGTAAATCAGTACCTCGTCACCGACCTTGCGATCAAAATAGGTGTCCGGGATTTCGATAGGCACCAGTGGAGTAGCGTTCAGGTAGCCTTCAGTGATGGGGTCCTCCGGAAAAATCGCCGGGTCTAGCTCGCGGCTGCGGCCGGGCGCATCGTGGTCAATGGTAATCCTCACACTGTCCGATAGATCGAACGTCGGGCTGTCAGGCCTGACGTTGTGAACACGGAACGAAAGATTAACCACGGCACTGCTCAAGAGCCATGATTCGGGGATCTCAACACGATAGGGAAAGTCGGCCCGGGTGATGGGGCCACGCAATTCTATAGGAGGGAGTTCAGTGGGAGCAGCGCCGTCGACATCCCAGATAAAGATCACAAAAGCGCTGAATCCCGCCACGGGCAGAGCCGCCCAGGGTTCCACGATATCTATCTGCAAGGGAAAGAAGGTGAACCGGACAGGGATCAATCCGTCAGGCAACGCGTTTACTACGACGGGCGCTGCTATTGTGGCAAGCAAACCTGGCGCACCGCCATCAGATTGACCCGCATTTGAAATATCCATCCGACTCTCCCGGCAATGATCCAACACCCGTTTACCGTCGCTGCGATGTGGCTCCGCAAAGCGATCCGCCTGCCAGCCATTGAACTCCTGGTTTAAGCCTCGGGATACTGTCAGAACTTACAGGTTAGGCCACCGCTCGTCGGGTTCACTCATCCGGCGGGCGGTTGCACAACCAAAATTTTCTTGACGAGGTGGATGCCCGGATGTTTTTCTGAAACCGGTTTCAGTGTTAATTCCACTGTCACTCACACCTCCAATAAGAAAGGCCGTCACCGTGACCTCATTTTCCGCCGCCCAGCGCAGCCGCGTGACCATGCTTGACGTGGCCGAGCGTGCCGGCGTTTCCAAAGCCAGCGTGTCGCGCTTTATCGGCGACGACCGCGCCCTGCTCTCCGATGCCATCGCCCTGCGCATCGAACAGGCCATCGACGAACTCGGCTACCGCCCGAACCAAATGGCCCGTGGTTTGAAACGCGGGCGTACCCGCCTGATCGGCATGCTGGTGGCCGATATCCGCAATCCCTATTCGATTGCCGTGATGCATGGCGTGGAAACCGCCTGCCGCCAGCACGGCTACAGCCTGGTGGTGTGCAACACCGACCGCGATGACGAGCAGGAGCGCCAGCACCTGGCGGCCCTGCGTGCTTACAATATCGAAGGGCTGATCGTGAATACTCTCGGCCATCACCTGGACCAATTGCTGGAACTGCAACGGGAAATGCCCCTGGTGCTGGTGGACCGCAAGGTCGAGCCGCTGCATAGCGACCTGGTGGGGCTGGATAACCCGGTGGCGGTGCGCATGGCCGTGGAGCACCTGGAACAGCAAGGCTATCGCGACCTGCTGTTGGTGACTGAAGCCACCGACGGCACCAGTTCGCGGCTTGAGCGCCTGGACAGTTTCAAGGCGGAAATTGCCAACCGTCCGACGTTGACCGGCGCCGTACTGGAGTTGGACGGCGAACTGGAACAGCGTCTGCAAAAGTTTCTGGCCAAATCCGGCCCCAAGGCGTTGTTCTGCGCCAACGGTATCGCGGCACTGGCGTGTACCCGTGCATTGAAAAATCTAGGCTGCGACCTGTTTGATGACGTAGGCCTGATCGCCCTGGATGACCTCGACTGGTACCCGCTGGTGGGCAACGGCATCACCGCCCTCGCCCAGCCCACCGAGGCCATCGGCGCCAAGGCCTTCGACTGCTTGCTCAAGCGTTTGCGCGGCGATACCGAGCCGACGCGCACCCTGGATTTCTGGCCACAACTGATTGTCCGGGGCTCGACACAATCCCTTGTGGGAGCTGGCTTGCCTGCGATAACGGTTTCTCCGGCGAAGCAGTAGGCGGCTGACACGCCGCCATCGCAGGCAAGCCAGCTCCCACACGTTTATTTTGCGAATAAAAATGAAACCGGTTTCAGAGGTCCACAACAATGCATAAATACCCCGTCTCCATCAGCCTTTCCAGCTACGGCGCCGACCTGGTCCGCCAGCAAGGTCAGCTGAGTTTCGTCTCGGTACTGGCCGCCGCTGGCGCCCAGCGCATCGAATGGCGCGAAGAACTGCTGACCACCGAGCAACCGCTGGAACTGGCGCAAGCCGCGGCCGATCAAGGCCTGGAATGCGTGTTCTCCTCGCCCCTGGAACTCTGGGTGGCCGGTCGCTCGCAGCCCAATGCCGAATTGGCCGCCACCCTCGACCGCGCCCAAGCGTTTGGCGCTGGCTGGCTGAAAGTCTCCCTGGGCTATTTCACCGACACCAACGACCTGGACAGCTTGAGCGCCCTGCTCAACCGGCATCCGGTCAAGCTGCTGGTGGAGAACGACCAGACCCTGCACGGCGGGCGCATCGAGCCGATGCAGCGCTTTTTCAACGAAGTCGAGCGCCTGGCCGTGCCGGTAAAAATGACCTTCGATATCGGCAACTGGCAATGGCAGGACCAATCCGCGGCCACCGCCGCGCGCCTGCTCGGCCGGCATGTGGACTACCTGCACTGCAAGGCCGTGGCCCGGCGCGCCGACGGCAAGCTGGTGGCCCTGCCGCCGGGCGCCGCCGACCTGCATCTGTGGGAACAACTGCTGCGGCATATGACTCAAGGTATTACCCGGGCCGTGGAATTTCCGCTGCAAGGCAATGACCTGGTGCAGGTCACCGCCCAGCAGGTCGCCGCCCTCGCCGTCCTCGGCCAGCCACGCGTGGAGAACGCACATGTCTGAGATCGATATCCTGTCGTTTGGTGAAACCATGGCGATGTTTGTCGCCGAACAGACCGGCGACCTGGCCCAGGTTGCCCAGTTTCACAAGCGCATTGCCGGCGCCGACAGCAACGTCGCCATCGGCCTGTCACGCCTGGGCTTCAACGTCGCATGGCTGAGCCGCGTGGGTGCCGATTCCCTCGGGCGCTTCGTGGTGGACACCTTGCAGAACGAAGGCCTGGACTGCACCCATGTGGCGGTGGACCCGCTGCACCCCACGGGTTTTCAACTCAAGTCCCGCGAGGAAGCCGGCGATGATCCGCAGGTGGAGTACTTCCGCCGTGGCTCGGCCGCCAGCCATCTGTCGGTCGAGGCGATCAAGCCTGAGCTGTTGCAAGCCCGGCACCTGCACGCCACCGGCATTCCGCCGGCGCTGTCGGACGCCACCCGCGACCTGTCGCGCCAGTTGATGACGCAAATGCGCGAGGCCGGGCGCAGCGTGTCCTTCGACCCGAACCTGCGCCCGTCCCTGTGGGCGAACGAGCAACGCATGATCAGCGAAATCAACGCCCTCGCCTGCCTGGCTGACTGGGTGTTGCCGGGCTTGGGCGAAGGCCGCTTGCTCACCGGTTTTGAAGACCCGGCCGACATCGCCGCGTTTTACCTGGACCAGGGCGTGGAAGCCGTGGCCATCAAGCTCGGGCCCCACGGCGCGTATTACCGCACCCAGCTGGACCAGGGATTTGTCGCCGCCGTGCCAGTGGCCAAGGTGGTCGACACGGTCGGCGCCGGCGATGGATTTGCCGTGGGCATGATCAGCGCGCTCCTGGAAAACCTGAGCTTCAGCGAAGCCGTACAGCGCGGCAACTGGATCGGCAGCCGCGCGGTGCAAAGTCGTGGCGACATGGAAGGCTTGCCGTTCAGGACCGATCTGCCCCACACGCAAAAAGCCGGCTAATCAGAGTTACCCGTTACCTGTTGCCACAACTACAACAAGCTCAGGAGCAACCTTATGGAACCGTTGAAACTCGCCACCCGCCGTTGGTGGTACATCATGCCCATCGTGTTTATCACCTACAGCCTGGCGTACCTGGATCGCGCCAACTACGGCTTTGCCGCCGCCTCCGGGATGGCCGAAGACCTGATGATCACCCCGGGCATGTCGTCATTGCTCGGTGCGCTGTTCTTCCTCGGCTACTTTTTCTTCCAGGTGCCCGGTGCGATCTACGCGCAGAAACGCAGCGTGAAGAAGCTGATTTTCGTCAGCCTGATCCTGTGGGGCGGCCTGGCCACCCTGACCGGCATGGTGTCCAACGCCTACATGCTGATCGTGATCCGCTTCATGCTCGGGGTGGTCGAAGCCGCCGTGATGCCGGCGATGCTGGTGTACCTGTGCCACTGGTTCACCCGCGCGGAACGCTCGCGGGCCAACACCTTCCTGATCCTCGGCAACCCGGTGACCATGATGTGGATGTCGGTGGTCTCGGGCTACCTGGTGCAGCATTTCAGCTGGCGCTGGATGTTTATCATCGAAGGTATGCCGGCGGTGATCTGGGCTTTTATCTGGTGGAAGCTGGCGGATGAAAAACCGGCCGACGCCAAATGGCTGAGCGCCCAGCACAAGCAGGACCTGGAAACCGCCCTCGCCGAAGAACAAGTGGGCATCAAGGCGGTGAAGAACTACGCCGAGGCCTTTCGCTCACCCAAGGTGATCATCCTGGCGCTGCAGTTTTTCTGCTGGAGCATTGGCGTGTATGGCTTCGTGCTGTGGCTGCCGTCGATCCTCAAGGCCGGTTTGAAAATGGACATGGTCGAGGCCGGCTGGCTCTCGGCGCTGCCGTACCTGGCGGCGGTGATCGGCATGCTGGCGGTGTCCTGGGGCTCGGACAAACTGCAAAAACGTAAACGTTTTGTGTGGCCACCGTTGCTGATCGCCTCCATCGCGTTTTATGCGTCCTACGTGCTCGGCGCCGAACACTTCTGGTGGTCGTACACCCTGCTGGTGATCGCCGGGGCCTGTATGTATGCGCCTTACGGGCCGTTTTTCGCAATCGTCCCGGAAATTCTCCCGGCCAACGTCGCCGGCGGCGCCATGGCGCTGATCAACAGCATGGGCGCCCTCGGTTCGTTCGGCGGTTCGTACCTGGTGGGCTACCTCAACAGCAGCACCGGATCGCCCGGCGCCTCGTACTTGCTGATGAGCGGTGCGCTGCTGGTGTCGGTGGTGTTGACGATCTTTCTCAAGCCCGGCGCCAGTGACCGCGAGCGCGCCCCGCTGCACTCCCTTGAATTGAAGGTAAAGACCTGATGAAAAAGTCTGTCGTGCTCTACAAGAAACTCTCTGCACCGCTGATGGCCCGCCTGCATGAACAGGCCGAGGTCACGCTGATTGAATCGCTGGATGAAAGCGGCCTGGCCAAACTGCGTGAAGCCTTGCCGACCGCTCAGGGCTTGCTCGGTGCCAGCCTGCGCCTGGATGCCAAACTGCTGGATCTGGCGCCAAACCTTGAGGCGGTGGCCAGCGTGTCGGTTGGTGTCGACAACTACGATATCGACTACCTGACCGAGCGCGGCATCCTGCTCAGCAATACCCCAGACGTACTGACCGAAACCACCGCCGATACCGGCTTCGCCCTGATCCTGGCGACCGCCCGGCGAGTGGTGGAACTGGCCAATATGGTGCGTGCCGGCAACTGGAACCAGAACATCGGCCCGCTGCATTTCGGCAGCGACGTGCATGGCAAGACCCTGGGCATTATCGGCATGGGCCGGATTGGCGAAGCCTTGGCCCAGCGTGGGCACTTCGGGTTCGGCATGCCGGTGATCTACCACAGCCACTCGCCAAAACCTGCGGTGGAGGTGCGGTTTGACGCGCAATACCGCAGCCTGCCGGACCTGCTCCGGGAAGCCGACTTTGTGTGCCTGACCTTGCCGCTGACGGCTGAAACCGAAGGTTTGATTGGCGCTGAAGAGTTCGCGCTGATGGGCCCGGAGACGATCTTTATCAACATCTCCCGGGGCAAGGTGGTGGACGAGCCGGCGCTGATTGAGGCGTTGCAACAACGCACGATACGCGCGGCGGGACTGGATGTGTTTGTGCGCGAGCCGCTGCAGCATGACTCGCCGTTGTTGCGTTTGAACAATGTGGTGGCGACGCCGCATATCGGTTCAGCGACTCATGAAACGCGGGAGGCGATGGCCAAGTGTGCGGTGGACAATCTGCTGGCGGCGCTGGCGGGTGAGAAGCCGAAGAACCTGGTGAACCCTGCCGCCTGGAAACACTGATTCCTGAAACACCACAGCACCCAATGTGGGAGCGGCGGTGCGACGACTCGACTTGCTCGCGAAGGCGGTGTGTCAGCCACCGAATGCATCAACTGATACACCGCTTTCGCGAGCAAGCCCGCTCCCACATTTTTGATCGTATTTCAGGTCAGATGACGAAGCGCGCCACCATCCCGTTCAAATCCACTGCCAGGCGCGACAGTTCGTGACTGGCGGCTGAGGTCTGATTGGCACCCGCCGCCGACTGCGTCGCCAGGTCGCGGATGTTCACCAGGTTGCGATCCACTTCGCGGGACACCTGAGCCTGTTCTTCCGAGGCACTGGCGATCACCAGGTTGCGCTCGTTGATCAGGCTGATGGACTGGGTGATCTGCTCCAGGGCCACACCGGCAGCCCGCGCCATTTCCAGGGTGCTTTGGGTGCGCTGGTTGCTCTGCTGCATGGACTGCACCGCTTCTCCCGTACCGCTCTGGATGCCGGCGACCATTTTCTCGATTTCCTGGGTCGACTGCGCCGTGCGATGGGCCAGGGCCCGCACTTCGTCCGCCACCACCGCAAAACCACGCCCGGCTTCACCGGCACGCGCCGCTTCAATCGCCGCGTTGAGTGCCAGCAGGTTGGTCTGCTCGGCAATCGCGCGAATCACATCCAGTACCTTGCCAATGTCACGGCCCTGGGTGGCCAGGCCTTCGATCAGCACCGAGGTGTTTTGCACGTCCTGGGTCATGGTCTGGATTGCGCCGACGGTTTCCACCACTCGGTCGCGCCCTTCCCGCGCAGCCTGATTGGACTGGCTGGAGGCCTCGGAGGTGGACACCGCGTTGCGCGCCACTTCTTCCACGGCGGCCGTCATTTCGTTGACCGCGGTGGCGGCCTGGTCGATTTCGTTGTTTTGCTGTTGCAGGCCTTTGGAGGCTTCTTCGGTGACGGCGCTGAGCTCTTCAGCGGCGGAGGCCAACTGCGTGGCTGAGCCGGCGATGTGCTGGATGGTCTGGCGCAGGTTGTTCTGCATCGCGGCCAAGGCGCCGATCAGGCGGGCCGGTTCGTCCTTGCCGTCGTCTTCGATCGCTTTGCTCAGGTTACCGCCAGCGATGGTTTCAGCAACCTCCAGCGCTTTGCGCAAGGGCGTCACGATACTGCGCGTCAGCAGCCAGGCCAGCAGTACGGTCATCAACGCAGCAATCACGGAGACTGCGATGATGCCAGTGATTGCATCCTGATAACTTTGCCCGGCCTCGGTGTCGGCCTGCTTCGCGTCAGCAGCGTTGATGGCGATCAGTTTATTCAACTGCTCGCCCATCTGGTCGGTGCCGTCCTTGATACGGCTATTGATCAAGGCACGCATCTCTTCGACCTTGTTCTGCTGTGAAAGGGCAACCATCTCGGCCTGGGCCTTCAGATAATTGTCGAGCGTGAGGGAGAACGTTTTGTACAGCGCCGCTTCTTCGTTCCCGGCTGGCATGCCTGCATAAGCGGCCTGTGCCGTCTTGACCTTGTCCACCAGCACACCCATGCGGGTTTGAGCCTCATCCAGAGCCGCCGGCTCACGGTTTACCAGCACACGAAAAGAGAGAATCCGCAGGCGCAGGACGTTTTCGGTCATGGTCGCCAGATACCCGACGCTGGGCAGTTGGTTGGAGCCCATGTCGACCGATGCCTGACGAATCAGGGTCATGCGGTTCGCCGCAAACACCCCAAGAATAACGACAAGCAACGCGATGAAGGCGAAACCGAGAAAAGCTCGAGGTGCGATATTCAGGTTACGAAGGGACATAGGGGGCGCTCTTAGAAGTAGTGGCTGCGAGCATCCCTGCCGCGACACGGTCAGTGGGCGTCAACGCGCCGCTCTGACCGGCTGGCGCCACTGTTGTAATAGGTATGTGGGCCTATAAACGGTATCGGCCGGCTTGAGGATTTAATGGGGGATGTTTCGAAATATTTTTTCACACTTCTGACAACTGGCACTTTCTGGCATCCTGCGCCTCCTTTTTCCTACCCGGGCCCGTATTTTGTCTGACACTCAAACCCCTCGCCCCCGTTATAAATCCGACCTGATCTACGGCCTCGACGACCGTCCGCACTTCAGCGCGGCGATATTTGCCGCCCTGCAGCACGTGCTGGCCAGCTTTGTCGGGATCATCACCCCGACGCTGATCGTCGGCGGCGTGCTGGGCCTGGAAAGCGAAGTGCCGTACCTGGTCAGCATGGCGTTGTTTGTGTCCGGGCTCGGCACCTTTGTGCAGGCCCGCAAGTTCGGTCCGGTGGGTTCGGGCCTGCTGTGCCTGCAAGGCACCAGTTTTTCGTTTATCAGCGTGATCCTCAGTGCCGGCTTCATGGTCAAGGCCCGGGGCGGCGGCAC
This sequence comes from Pseudomonas sp. W2I6, assembly GCF_030815935.1. Taxonomy (NCBI): domain Bacteria; kingdom Pseudomonadati; phylum Pseudomonadota; class Gammaproteobacteria; order Pseudomonadales; family Pseudomonadaceae; genus Pseudomonas; species Pseudomonas sp. W2I6. Next base: position 3,122,104 of record NZ_JAUSXJ010000001.1, read on the forward strand.
CGATGAGATCCTGTCGACGATCTTCGGCATCTGCTTCTTCGCGGCGTTTATCGAAGTGGTGCTCAGCCAGTTCATCGGCAAGCTGCGCAAGCTGATCACCCCGGTGGTCACCGGCACCATCATTACCTTGATGGGTTTGTCGCTGATCAAGGTGGCCGTCACCGACATGGCCGGCGGTTATGGCGCCAGCGACCTGGGCGCCGCCGGCAACATGGGCCTGGCGGCCCTGGTGCTGCTGACCATCGTGGTGCTCAACCGCTTCAACAACCCGTTCCTGCGCCTGGGTTCGATCGTGATCGGCCTGACCCTGGGTTTTGTGGTGGCCTGGTGGATGGGCCGCGTCGACCTGGGCGCCCTGCCCCAGTTGCCACTGATCAGCGTACCGGTGCCGTTCAAGTACGGTTTTTCGTTCGACTGGGTGGCGTTTATCCCGGTGGCGGTGATCTTCCTGATTTCGCCCCTGGAAGCCGCCGGTGACCTGACCGCCAACTCGATGATCTCGCAACAGCCGGTCAAGGGCCCGCTGTACATCAAGCGCATCAAGTCCGGCCTGCTGGCCGACGGCCTCAACTCGGTGATGGCGGCCACCTTCAACAGCTTGCCGATGGTGACCTTCGCCCAGAACAACGGGGTGATCCAGTTGACCGGCGTGGCCAGCCGTTATGTGGCGTACTTCATTGCCGGGCTGCTGGTGCTGCTGGGGCTGTTCCCGATGATCGGCGCGGTGTTGCAACTGATGCCCAAGCCGGTACTCGGTGGCGCCACGTTGATCATGTTCGGCACCGTGGCCGTGGCCGGGATCAAGATCCTCGCCGAAGCCGGGCTGCACCGGCGCAATGTGCTGATCGTGGCGATCTCCCTGGGCATGGGCCTGGGTGTGGCAGCAGTGCCGGAAGTACTGCGCGAGCTGCCCAAGGCACTGCACAACATCTTCGAGTCGCCGATCACCGTGGGGGCGTTCTGCGCTATCGTGCTGAACATCTTCCTGCCTGAGGAGTTCATAGAGTTGGAAGAAGATGAATTTGATCCGGAAGCCTCCACCCTCAAAGTGATGCAGGACCCGGACGTCACGAAATAGGAGAACCCGTTTTATGCGCAAGCTCATGGTTTTGTCACTGCTGCTACTCACCCTGAGCGCGTGCGCGCTGTTTCCCAATCGCGACCCGGTGAACATCAACGTGGTGGGCATCGAGCCGCTGCAGAGCCAGGACCTGGAAGTGCGTTTCGCGGTGAAGCTGCGGATACAAAATCCGAATGAAACAGCCATCGACTACAGCGGCGTGGCCCTGGACCTGGAGGTCAATGGCCGGCCGCTGGCGTCCGGGGTGAGTGACCAGGGTGGCTCGATCCCACGCTTTTCGGAGACGGTGCTGACGGTGCCGGTGAGCGTTTCGGCGTTTTCCGTTTTGCGCCAGACCCTTGGCTTGAGCCAGACCCAGAGTTTGAATAACCTGCCGTACGTGTTGCGCGGGAAACTCGCGGGTGGCCTGTTCGGCACCATGCGTTTTGTGGATCGCGGGACCCTGGACTTTCCCAACACTGCCACTTGGTAACGACATGGATGCGCAACCTACGCTGTATACCGAACGGCTGATCCTGCGGCCGTTGACGCTGGAGGATGCCGAGGGTGTCCAGCAGCAATTTCCGCACTGGGAAGTGGTGCGTTACCTGAATGCCCTGGTGCCCTGGCCGTACCCGGCGGATGGTGCGCGCAGCTATCTGGAGCATGTTGCATTGCCGGCGATGGCTCGGGGTGAGGAGTGGCATTGGTCGATTCGCCTGAAAAGCGCGCCTGGGGTGTTGATTGGTAATGTCAGCCTGATGGATGAGGTGGATAACAACCGCGGCTTTTGGCTGGCGCCGCAGTGGCAGGGCCAGGGGTTGATGGCCGAGGCCAGTGCGGCGGTGACCGAGTATTGGTTCCAGGTGCTGGGGCGACCGGTCATGCGGGTGCCCAAGGCGGCGCCGAACGTGGCGTCTCGCAGGATTTCCGAGCGGACGGGGATGCGGTTGGTCAGGACCGATGAGGGGCAGTTTGTCGCTGGGAGTTTGCCCAAGGATATCTGGGAGATTACCCGGGAGGAATGGCTGGGGAGTCGGCGGGGCTGAGGTGGGTTTTGGGTGTATATCCGTTATTTGGGTAACGGCTGATATGGGTTCCGCTCTTACAGCGGCTCACTTTTGAAGAGCGCAAAAGTAAGCAAAACGCTCTTGCCCCACCACTCGGCACCTCGCTAATGCTCGGTGTGCCCTCACTCCGGCTTTGGACCGTGGGCCGCCGTCATGGGCCATCCCTGGCCCAGGACGGCTAACCTGGCGTCCTGCCAGGTTACCCACGCTCCAAAGCCTGCGTTCGGCCAGCGTGGTTTAACGGGGCGGCGTTTTTCAAGGTAGTTGTCGCGTCCACCATCGTGCTACGCGACCTTGATGCTCACTGCCAGCTCCCTTTCGGGGTTCAGATATACCGTTCCGGCTGGCTTCCAGTTGCGTGTCTCACCAGACCAACGCTCCGGTCTCTTTTCTCTAGCTTGCCCGTAGATTGCATCGCGCCGGGCCAGGATTTCCCGGTCTTTTCCCTCGTGACGTTGAGCCGGTGTCACAAAACGGATTCGGCTATGACGATGCTCGGTGTTGTACCAGGTCATAAAGTCCCTCACCCAAACACGCGCATCATCCAGGCTGCTAAAACCATCTAGTGGCCACTGCGGGCAGTATTTCAGCGTCCTGAACAGTGATTCCGAATACGGGTTGTCATTGCTGACCCGCGGTCGACCACGAGATGGCGTGATGCCCAGATCGTACATCTTGGTCAGCAGCGTCACCGACTTCATCGGCGCGCCGTTGTCAGAGTGCAGCACCAGCGGCTGGCGCCAGCACTGTTCCCGGGTCACGCTTCGTTGCAGTAATACTGCTGCTTTTTCACCACTTTCTACGTCGTAAACTTCCCAGCCCACCGCCTTTCGGCTGTAGATATCTTCGATCAGGTAGAGGTAGTAAAACTTCCCTCGAACGGGTGACGGCAGGTACGTGATGTCCCACGACCACACCTGATTAGCGGCTGTCGCCGCATGAGTGGTGGGTGCCGGATGACGATGAGGTCGCTTGGCACGTGAACGACGATGTTGCTGGCCTGCGGCATGCAACACACGATAAAACGTCGCCTCTGAGGCTACATAACGCCCCTCGTCCGCCAGTTGTGGCACGATCTGACTCGGGGGCAGATGCGCGTAAGCCTTGCTGTTGCACAGCGCTACGATGGCCTGGCGCTCGGACTCGCTGAGCGCGTTGCTGGGCACGGGTCTTGAGGTTGTGGTACGCCCATCGGCCAGTATTTTTTCAGGCAAACTCCAGCGTTGCAGTGTCCGTAGCGAAATGCCGACCTCCAGACAAGCAGGCGCCCTGCGGGCGCCCGCCGCGATGGCTTCATTGAGCCAACCAACGAGTAAATACCGTTCTGGCAACAAGGTCAGTTGCCCTCGTCGTCGCTCCCCCAGTAGGCATTGAGCTTTTTTCGCAACACCAGTAACGCCGCTGTCTCAGCCAATGCCGCATCCTTGCGCCGCAGTTCGCGCTCAAGCTCGCGGATACGGTTTTTATCGTTCTTCGACTGGCCGGTGTTTACATTTTTAACCTTTGTTTGCTGGGTGCTACTGGCGATAAATGCATTGCGCCAATCAGTGATTTGCTCAGGAAAAATCCCTTTTCGCCGGCAGTACTCACCCAGTTCCAGCTCTGACAGAGCTGCTGTTTCTATGATGACCGCCATTTTGGATTCGGCTGACCAATTCTCAACAGGTTGTTTGGTGTCGGACAATTGCGTTCCTCTGGCAGCGGCTTGCTTGCGCCAATAATGGAGAGACATATCGCTGCAACCTTCGCGGCGAGCGACCTCCGCCGCCGAGAGGCTCAGGGGCGGAAGCATCATTTTTAGCAGCGCAGCTTTGCGCTCTTCTGAGTAGAAAGGCATGACCATACTCTTGCCGCCCCCGGAATGTTTTTAAAAAAGTGGGGGCACGACAACTACCCTGACACCGGGGGGGGGCGCCCAAGATCAAGATCAAAAGCAGATCAAAAGCACAGCGGCCTACCGGCCGGCTTGAGTGTTAAAAGCAAAAGCAAAAACCAGAGCGAAAACAGATCTGCTTTTCTGTGGGAGCGGGCTTGCTCGCGAAAAACCTGAGAGCGCCGCGTTGAATCAGGATGCCAGCGTCATCGTTAACGACCTTCGCGAGCAAGCCCGCTCCCACATTTGGACCGTGCCCGCTTTAGCTTTTGATTTGCTCTTCAACACTCAAGCCGGCCGGGAGGCCGCTGTGCTTTTGCTTTTGCTTTTGATTTTGATCTGACTGCCCCAATAAGCCCGAGGCCGAACGCAGGTATTGCGGAGCGGCTAAACCGGCAGGACGCCGGTTTAGCCGCGCCGGGCCATGGATGGCCCGTCGCGGCGGCCCGCGGAGCAATGCCGGAGTGAGGGAACACCGAGCCTAGGCGAGGTGCCGACAGGCGGGGCAGAGCCCTTTGCTTACTTTGGGGCTTTTCCAAAGTGAGCCGCTGTAAGAGCGGAACCATAAGCCGCCGTTACCGAAGAAACGGATATGTACTCAGTCAACAATAAACCGCACCCCCGCCCTAACCCGCTCATCCACGATCAATTCGAAAATATCCGGCCGGGCATAATGCCCAACCACATCATAGTCATACCGCGCCCGCACCAAATCATCCGTATCAATCCGCGCCACCAGCAACCCCGCCCCACCGAGCAATGGCCCGGCAAGAACGTCCCCCATGGGCCCGACAATCACACTGCCCCCCGCGATCAGAGGCCGATCCACCGGCCAGTTCTCCACCTCCACACCCAACGCCTGGGGTGACGCCTGCACCTGACACGCACTCACCACAAAACACCGCCCCTCATGGGCAATATGCCGCATGCTCACCTGCCACATTTCCCGCTCATCCACCGTCGGCGCGCACCACACTTCAACACCCTTGGCGTACATCGCGGTGCGCAACAACGGCATCATGTTCTCCCAGCACACGGCGCCACCGATGCGCCCTACCGCGGCATCAACCACCGGCAACGTCGAACCATCACCCTTGCCCCAGATCAGCCGCTCAGTGCCGGTAGGCATCAATTTGCGATGCCTGGCCACCAACCCGCCCACCGGTTCGAAATACAGCACCGTGCAATACAACGTGCTGCCACTGCGCTCGATCACGCCCAACACCAGGCTCGCCCCGGTACGCGCCGACAAGCCGGCCAACGCTTCGGTCTCCACGCCCGGCACATCAATCGCATTGGCAAAATATCGCGCAAAGGCCTCACGCCCTTCAGGCAGGCGATAACCCAGCTGGGTGCCGAAGCCCTCACCCTTGGGATAACCCCCGAGCAACGCTTCCGGCATCACCACCAGTTGCGCACCGCTGCGCAGGATTTCGTCCTCGTAGGACAGGATCTGTTCCAGGGTCTCAGCCTTGCCACCCGGCAAGGAACCGATTTGCAGCGCAGCCACGGTAGAAACAGGCATCACGATCACTCCGTATCAATGGGGGTTGCCCATTCTCCGGCCAGCGGCAATCATGAATAAAGCCCGCTTCGCTGCTAACTGATATGAGCCATATGAATATCGCCAACGTCGATCTCAACCTGCTGAAAACCTTCGAGGCCCTGCACGACGAATCCAGTGCCAGCCGTGCCGCCCTGCGCCTTGGCGTCACGCAGTCGGCGATCAGTGCAGCCCTGCGCCGCTTGCGCGATGTGTACGGCGATCAGTTGTTCGTGCGTACCGGCCGGGGCCTGGCGCCCACCTTGCGGGCCAATCAGTTGAAGCCGGTGATCAGCGAAGCCCTGGATCGCTGCCGCCAGAGCCTGGCGATGGTGGATCCCCTGGGCAATCACTATCGGGGCCGTTCGGTGGTGGTGGGGTTATCGGATGATTTCGAAATCGCCTACGGCCGGCGGCTGATTGAAGAGATTGCCCGGCGTGCGCCAAAGCTGCGGTTGATGTTCCGCCAGACCCACAGCCAGATCGTTGCCGACGCCCTGCTCGACCGCAGCCTGGACCTGGCAATCACCGCCGGCGGGTTTGCCGAGCGCCGGTTGAGCCGGCAGGTATTGGGGGAAGGCCATTACGCGTGCCTGGTGGACCCCGACAGCCTGGCGCCGGGACAACAGGCCATCGACCTCGACGAGTTCGTCAGGCGCGAGCATGTGCTGGTGTCATCCGGCGGGTTTATCGGGATCACCGACGAGGGCCTGGCCGCGCAGGGGCTGAGCCGCCACGTAGGTGCCTCGACCACGCACTTCGCGGCGCTGCCGTTCCTGCTCAAGGGCAGCCAGGCGGTGGCGACCATCCCCGGCCATGCGGCCCAGGCCATCGCGCAGATGACCGGACTGAGGGAGCTGCCTTGCCCGCTGGCGCTGCCGCGTTACCCGGTGGAGCTGGGCTGGCGCACCCAGGCGCAACTGGATCCGTTGCTGCTCAAGGTGCGCGAGGCAATCGAGGCTTGTTTTACTTCGCCGCCATCAGGCGATTGACTTCACTGCGCACCATGTTCGAGAACTCCGGCGGTGACATGCCGTCCAGTTCTGCACGCACCCATTCGGCCCATTTGCCCTTGCGCTTGGCGCGTTCGCCAAACAGGCGGGCGGCCTCACCCTTGGCCTTGCCCAGGTTGCTTTGCCAGAGGTCGTAGAGACGGGACTTTTCATCTTCCAGCGCGGCGCGCTCGGCGAGGGGCTTGTTGGCCAGATTGAAGCTCATGTTGAATTACCTGCTGCACAAATAGGTGACATCTTACACTGTAGGTTGAAATTTCCTGGCCTGGATTTCTCCTAAGCTGACCACAGGAAAAAAACTGCAACTTTTGCCCGCTTCAAACACTCCATTCTTCATCAAGCGCATTCATTGCCACATTCACCCGCAAGGAGTTAACCCAATGGCTCGCAAATCTGCCGCCCAAGCCGTCGAAGACCAAATCAAGGACCAAGCCTTCAGTGAACTGACCGCACTGATCGAAGAATCGGACAAGCTGCTCAAAAGCAGCGCGTCACTGGTGGGAGAAGAAGGTGAAACCCTGCGTGAACAGGTCGCCATCAAGCTCAAGCAGGCGCTGGACTCGGTGTCCAATGTGCGCGAGCGCAGCAAGCCGGTGGTGGATGCCACCGAAACCTATATCGGTGGCCACCCATGGCAGACCGTGGCGATTTCCGCCGGGTTTGGCCTGGTAGTCGGCCTGTTGCTGGGCCGCCGCAACTGATCTGATGCAACGGCTGCGCCCTCCCCGGGCGCAGCGCGCTTCAGGCCTGTGCCAACACCCGCAACCGACTCAATTCCTGCGTTTCGATCTCGATCCCGCCTGCCTGCGACTTCGCCCGTGTGCGATGGCGCCGATCCCCCGGCAAACGCCGCAACCCTGCCGCATGCATCTGTCGCACCAATTCCTGGCTGCGCTCGGCGAAGCTCTGCCCGGCGGTCTTGCTCGGGTCGATCACGATCAGCAGTTGGCCGGTCCATGGGGTGCGGGCGCCGGGGTGATCGGACCAGTTGAACTCAAACGAGAAGTTACCGCCCGTGAGGGCTGCCGCCAGCAGCTCGACCATCATCGACAGGGCCGACCCCTTGTGCCCGCCAAACGGCAGCAGTGCGCCGCCTTCGAGGATCGCCTTGGGGTCCTGGGTCGGTTGGCCGAGGCTGTCCACGCCCATGCCGGGTGGCAAGCGCTCGCCCTTGCGCGCGGCAATCTGCACGTCGCCATGGGCGATGGCGCTGGTGGCCAGGTCAAACACGATCGGCAGGCCATCGGCGCGGGGCGCGGCGAAGGCAATGGGGTTGGTGCCGAACAGCGGGCGGTCGGCGCCGTGGGGCACCACGCAAGTCATGCTGTTGACCACGCTCAAGGCCACCAGGCCTTCTTCAGCAAAAGGCTCGACATCCGGCCAAAGCGCCGCGAAGTGGTGGGAGTTATGGATCGCCAGCAAGGCAATCCCGGCACTGCGGGCCTTTTCCACCAACAGCGCACGGGCGGCTTGCAGTGCGGGCTGGGCGAAGCCGTTGCCGGCATCCACTCGCACAAATCCGCTGGCCACATCCTCGACCACCGGCACCGCCTTGCCGTTGACCCAGCCACTGGCCAGGGTCGAGACGTAACCGGGGATACGGAATACACCGTGGCTGTGGGCACCGTCGCGTTCGGCGCTGGCGCAGTTCTCGGCCAGCACCTGGGCCACATCGGCCGACGTACCGTGGCGGACAAACACCTGGCGCAGCAGGTCGGTCAATTGCGCATAACTGAGTCGCTCTGATGAAGACTCGACATCCAAAGGCGATGCAGACATCTGAAGCTCCCGTTTAATTATTGGAATGGGCAACAGCGTACAAGAATCGGTCCGTCGATTAGACAGGGTTTGCCCCATGGCTGTCGACAGGGAGCGCCAGACATATCTAGCCCCTCGTGGCGCCAGGCCTGGATAGGTTGCAGGCACGCAACTCTTCAAGGATCAGGATGATGAGCCACACCCCTCTCCCGTATTTTTTCCCCGAAGCCATGCGCGTGGGCTGGAGGGCGCTGGACCGTGAGCGCCAGCTGAACATCGACAGCAGGGACATCGAGTTTCTCGGCAAGGTGTTTTTTGCCAGCGATGCAGGCCGTCGCCAACAGTCGCCGCCAATGATCGCGCAGCGCATCTGGTTGAATAAAAGCACTGCCAATGCCGTCGAACTGGCCGGCAGCTTCATGATGAGTTCAACCAGCGCCTACCCACATGCCTGGCTCTACACCCCGTACGGCGGCCTGGAAAAATTCGACAGCCCCGCCCACTTGCTGACAGCACTGACCGAGCGCTTGAAAACCCCGGACAGCGCCACGCAACTGCTGTACTTCCTGCCCTTGCAGCAACAACCATCGCCGCTACTCGACAACCGACTGGTGCTGACACCGGAGGCCATGCTCGACGACGTATTGGGTGAACAGGAAAAAACCCTCAGGCGCTATCAGGAGAATAATCGCCAGGCGCTGCTGGCGGCGTTGAAACAGTTGCCCCCCCTCGGCGCCCTGCTTTCAAAACTGCTCGAAAGCGTCTGCCGCCCACTGTTCCCCGGGCTCAGCCCCGGCGAAGCCCACGTGAGTTTTTTCGCCATACAGCCCGTTGGGTACACGGTGCCTCGCTGGCTCGACTCGCTGCAACTCAATGACGCGGTGCTGTTGTACTACCGTGAACAAGCCTGGCCCGCCGGGCAAACCCGGGAGTTTTTCCACCCCAAGCGGCCTGCCGACGCCAAAGCCCGCGACACGCAGCGTTGGGAAAGCGCGATCAAACAAGCAGCCGGCCAACTGATCCCGTTCCTGCACAGTGCACTGGAGACGTTCTGGAACAGCGAGATCGCACCGGGCGTGTCGCGTCGGGCCTGGTTCGCCCGGGCCATGGCCGCCAATGCGCAACTGGATCTGCTGTTCAAGCGCCAGCAATCCATCATCAGTCCGGAGCAAAGCCGCGCATTGGCAGCGCTGTACTCTTCCCGGGGTAACGAGGCCCCCCCGAACAGCCAGACGCTGCGCGTCGAGAACGTACAGATCTGGGAGCAGCCGAGCAACGCCGTCGAGCTGGCCAGCACCTTGATGATCGGCAATTCGCAGACCTTTCTCTACACCCCCGAGAAGGGCCTGCAGGTGCTCGGGACCTACGACGATCTGATGGACACCCTCAAGGCCATGGTCAAGGCACCAGGCTATGAAGACGACCTCTACAACCTGATGTCCCTGGAGGAGCGGGCGCTGTTTGTGGGGTTCAAGACGCCGCAGTTTTCCGGCACTCCCATCGCCGGCAATCTGTTTGAGCAGGTGCTCGAAACGATCATCGGCAAGCAGCAACAGAACCTACGCTACGCACTCGACCTGTACCGACGCACCCGCGCCGGCATTGACCCCTCCGCCTTGCTCGACTACGCGCTGGATGTGCGGTACATGGTCGACAGCCACCTCCCGGGCCTGGATACCGCGGGACGCTGGACGCCTCATTCGGTACTGGCCGACCCGACTCGCCCGGTGTCGCTGGCCGCCGAACGTGCCGCCCTGCTGCAAAAGCAGATGACCGATATCCAGGACACGCTGGCAACCCAGGTGCGAGCGCAACCCACATTGGCCAACACCGTCAATCAGGCGCTCACCGCCGAGTTCAACGGCCGCGGCTTGACTGGCCACGATCCCGGCAAGATCTACGTCAATCGCTACGCCGCCAGCGCAAGCGCGACACCCGCCACTGCGCCCTTGGAAAGCCAGAGCCTGCGCAGTTACTTTCTTGCGCGCCTGATACACAAGCGCGGGCCGATTCCGCAAACGCCGCACTATGGCCTTTACGCCAGCCAGGTCGATGGGGCTGTCACACCGCTGGGCGGCCTGGACATAGCGCAAGCCAACGCAGTGCTCGATGCCGCACTGGTCAAGTTTCATCACTCCAACATTGCCGATATTCCCCGCGAATACCTGGAACAGCTCAAGGCGCCGATGGCCCATGCCATGGCGGTGGCGATCCAGGGCGAAGCCAGGCTCAGGCGCCTCAACAACAGCCTGGACGCGCGTGATGAGGCGATCGCGCAGACGGTGTTTGATCTTCAACACCCTGATCGCCGCCGGCGCCAGGGCCTGGGTGGATTCATCCCGGATGCCTATGCGTTGACCGTCGAACCCGAGGGCCTGACGCAACGGGTGCCCCTGGCGCATTGCTTGATGCTCACCGAACGCGGTGGCCTGGCCCCGTCCCACTCAGGCCGGGCCGTGCTGTGGACGCCGGCGCGCGGCCTGGAGAGTTTCGCCAATGTCAGCCAGTTGCAGACAGAACTGCAACGACGACTGGCCGCCCCGGACCTTCGCAGGCAGCTACTGGCCAATCTCGACCCGCGCTATCTCAAACCGCACCAGGCCTGCGCACTCGGTCAGTTCATGCTGATCAACGGCCCGGTCGCACAGCACTGCCAGCAGTCCTGGATTGATCATTACCGGGCACAACGGGCTCACTGCCTCACCCTGACGCTCTCAGGGGACGCCTTGCTGAAGCGTCTCGGGGGGCTGGAAAAGGCCTTGCCGGCCAACGACCTGGGCCATGCCTCACAAATCGCCCAGACCTTCATGGCACAACAATCACTGCCCGCCTGGCTGGGGATGGCGTCTGTCAGCCAACAGCGTCGCCATGTCGAAATCCTTGAGCAATACCGCCACAGCCTCACGGACGACAAGGACTACCTTGACGATTTCCTGCCGCTGCCAGCGTATCTCGGCAGCAAGCTCATCGACTTGTTGCAGCCCTATGACGTGCGCCCGCAAGACGTCTACATCCTGCCCAAGCTGGTATTGGCCGGCCAGCGGCAGAACCTGGTGGACTACGCCCTCAATCACGTCAGCCAGCAAGCTGCTGCATTCGATGTCGAGTCCACAGCCGCCGGCCTGACACCTGCTGTGGTGCGCCAGATCCTCGCGCGCCTGCCCCTCAAGCAGGACCACCAGGCTTGCCTGGTCGAAAAACTCACCCCGGGCAAGCCGGGCGCAGATGTGCGGGAGCGCCGGTTTATTCGGCAACTGCCCTGGCAACTGTTGCAAAATGCCCACGCGCTGAGGCTGCAGGAACTGTTATCACCTGCGGGCCTGAGCCTGGTCGAACAGGTCCTCGACATGCCGGACGCGCTCGCCCGCGCAGCGGTCGAGGGCGCGACCTCGACAGTGCGTCCGCTGGAGTTGATCGCCACGGCGGGGGCCCGGTCCATCAAGGCCCTTGGGGTCTACTTGATCAGTGCCGTCGAAAGCACTCCGCTGGTGATGTATGCGCCCTATGGGCCGCAACAGGCGTTCCAGGAGTTCGACAACGAGGCGGATCTGATTCGCCGGCTCAACCTGCCCGGCCCCTTGCAGGACTGGGTGATCGGTCGCCTGCCAGAGGCTGAGCAAGCCACGTATAGACACCTCTGGGCCAGCACGGTCGGGGGAACCTCGGAAATCACCCTGGGGGCCAATCCGATCAGGGCCCACGCCCTCAAGCAGTTGTACCGCGACAACATCGGATTGATCTCGAACCTGTTTGAACAGCAATCCCAGGCCAACGGCCGGTCAGCCTGGGACACCCTCAAAGCCTTGTTCAGCAGCGGACTGCAGCACGCGCAGGCGTTGCTGCCGGGCAAACTGATGGTGCCGCTGGTGATCTGGCAAAGCTACAAACTGTTCCAGGCCTCTGCCGAAGACTTGCAGCAACACCGCTGGCGCGAGGCGCTGCAAACCTTCATCGGCGGTGTCGCGCAAATGGCCTCGATCCGCGCATTGATGGATGAACCCTCGACACCAGGCACCGCCCCCGCGCAACCCGCGCCGACGCAAACGGCCAGTGCCTGGCACGACATCGACGTCACCGCCCGGGCCCGAACCCGGCTGCAAGCGTACGAAGCCTGCGACATCAGCCTGGAGGGCCTGACGGCAGGCAACACGGGCGTCTACACAGCGACGGACAACCGGCATTACCTGCCGTGCGCAGGCAAGGTCTACCGCGCCAGGCAGGTCGAAGGCCATTGGCGGCTTTTCAGTGCACGGTCCAAAGGACCGTTTGTGCGCCTGGATGCCAACCGCAAATGGACCCTGGACCCGGGCGCATCGGTTCGCCGCCACGGCCCCGGATGGAGTGCAATGATGGACCGCCGTGAGGTGCGGACAGCCGTGGACCAGGTGATGAACGTCGAGGCCCGCGGCCTGGCCGAGATTCGGCGTGTGTCGCCCTCCAGGGCCCAGGCGATCGTCGAGGCACTGGACCTGGCAACCTTCTACCTGCACAACTGCCAGCAGAACCTGAAGCTGCTCGACCACCAGTATCCGCCCGTGACCCGGGTGCACCGCTTCATCAACCGCTTCTTCGGCATCCCGATAGACGCCGACACCGGCCCGGCCAAATTTCCGCCAACCCTCGCGCAAAAGCTCATGGACACGGTGACCGCCCTCCTCGATGAGGCGCTGGAGCCGGCACTCTACTCGCTCAATTCCCGGCGTTTCGTCTCCGGTGCGCATATTGCCGAACCCGAACGGCACTGGGCGTTTACCATTGACGGTGACCCGGATCGTCGCATCTATCTCACCGAAAACTTCTTCAACCCGCCCACAGCCGATTTCGAAGGGCACCTGATCAATCACTTCGATCAAAGAGCCCATGCCCGCGCGACTACGTTGATTCATGAGTTGACCCATATCGTGAGCAATACCGCCGACGTCGCCTACCTCAATTCCACATCACCTTTTTCCGACCTGATTGAAGTACAGACCCAAGCCGGTCGCGATCTTCAGGACTGGCTGCGCAACGTGCAGGAGAATGCGTACTCGATCAACACGCCTGTTGGGCAATTGTTCAAATCAACGGACGCGTGGGGGCCTACCGGATTCGACCTGGGGACCGACCCGGAAGATGACTACATCAAGCAGCAGATTCTTGCCACGACCGGAGGCGTGGACTTGAGCAATGCGCGGGGAATTTTCAAAACCAACCTGACGCGGCGGTTCAACACACAGATGGATAACGCCGACTCACTGACCTTGCTGATCACCACCCTGGGGCGCCAGCTGGACCCCGTGCCTTCGATTGCCGAAGCCACACCGTAACAGACAGGGTGCGGGCCGAACGCCCGCACCCGTCAGTTCATTCAGTCTTTCTGATCGCGCAACACATTGCCCGACTCACCGTCGATGCGGAACTCATAGACCACGCCATCGGCCTTGCGCCCCTCACCTTCCCAGTAGCCATCGTTATCGGCTTCGATCTTGAAGATCTCGACGTAGCCGGCCTTGCCCTTGGCGGTCTCGATGGCTTTTTCAATGGTGATCCAGCCTGCGCCCGGTTTGTCCGCCAGGGCGGCTCCAGCACTGAGCAAGGCGGTGGTTGCGACAACGGCGGCTAAGGTTTTCTTAAGCATTTTCGTGCTCCATTAGGGAATGAGTGTTACCTGTCCTGAATTTTTTAGGGCCCTGCAGACGAGAATTAGTTCCAATTGATGTGCATTCGCCATGATGGCTGTTCTCGCCGTCCTGCTGTGGAGGTTAGAATGTCGGAAATCAGGATGAGTTAATGACGGATAAGTCCCTATCAGAAGCCGAATACGACGCCATCACCGATGCCGCTGCGCACTGGTGCATGCGTCTGCACGCCGGCGATTGCACGACGGCGGAGCGTCAGGCCTTCGAGCAATGGCACGATGCGCATCCACTGCATGCCTTCGAATACGCCGCGATGCTGGAAATCTGGGACGTTGCCGATCACTTGCCCCGCAGCGAGCCGGCCCCCGTCATGGCGGGGCGACAACCTCGCAGCCGTTTGAGGAACTACGCGGTAGCGGCGGCGATATGCCTGGTGGCCTTGCCACTGGCGGCCTTTACCGGCTGGGAAGCAGGCTGGCTGCCCAGCTCGTACAACCATTACGAAGCTGAAAACAGCTTGCGCCAGGTCACCCTTGACGACGGCAGCCAGGTTGAACTTAACCTGGGCACCGAACTGGTCTACAGCAATTTCAAGGATCAGCGCCGGGTTACCCTGAAAAAAGGCGAGGCGTTTTTCAAGGTCAGCCATGACGCGCAACATCCGTTTATCGTCCACGCCGGGGACGGCCAGGTTCGAGTGACCGGCACTCAGTTCAATGTCTGGAAATACGAAGACCATGTGCGGGTCATGCTGCTGCAAGGCTCGGTGCTGGTGAGCAGCGACGACGCCCACAGCGGCCTGCGCCTGTCACCCGGGATGCAGGCCAGTTACAACCGTGGCGACGCCAGCCCCCTGGCCCAGCCGATTGCCCCGGGCGACACCGCCCTGGCCTGGCGTGACGGCAAGCTGATCCTCGACAATCTGGCCCTGGCCGACGCGTTGCCGTTGATCAACCGCTACCTGAGCAAACCGGTGATGCTGGCCGACGCCGGCACCGGGGCGATTCGCATTGGCGGCATCTACAACATCAACGAGGTGTCCAACCTCGTCCCCTCTCTGCCCAAGGTCCTGCCGGTCTACCTGACCCAGAACCAGGACGGCAACCCTGTACTCAATTCGATTCCGCGCAAAACCCCAAAGAGCTGAGCCAGGGTCATGGGCCTGCGCCCTCCTCCCGAATGCTGCCTGCGTCAAATCGTCCATTTTTGAAACACTTGCACCGGCTGAGCTGACAGCCGGCTGCGGAGTGCCGGGTTTACGGCGCGCAGTGTTTCATCCCTGAGACACCTGCCAGGCGGGCTGGACAAAGGCCCGCTGTCTCACAGTTGAAACACATCCACTGTGCATTCTATCCCCCGCGCTCATAACCCCATGAATGTCATCCCAAATTCAAAAGCGGCACAGCTCCTGCTCTCTTCCTGACAGCGCTGTTTAGGGTCAGCGCCAAGAATAAGGAATGCCGTCGTGAAGACACTTAATCCAGGCTCATTGAGCCTTCTGCTGATCAGCTGTGTACTGAGTACCAGCGTGAGCCTCCCGGTGCTCGCGGCAGGCGACGGTGTGATCGTGATTCAGCGCACCGTCCAGGGCCACATGGCTGGCCGCACCGCTGGCGTCGACCCCAACCCGGTCACCGTCAATGCCAATTCTTCTCCACAGATCCTGCGGGCCACCAGCGAGCTGAGCGACAACGACTACGCCAACATCAGCAGCGGCTCCAGCATCACTCGCGCCATCCTGCCCGGCGGCAACCTTCCCGGCTTGACCAACAACGGGGGTGGCGTAGGCCTCGGTGGCGGCGCAGCGGCCGGCCATGGTGGCGGCTCCAGCCTCTCGGGGCAGATCAATGGCTCAATCTCCCGCGGCATGGCGCCTTTGAACAATATCGGCAGCCTGATGGGAGGCCAGTGAGATGAACCATTCCTGGTTGTTCCTGGCGATCCTGGGCTGCTCGGCGGCCATGGCTGACAACAGCGCAGTGATCGACAACTCCGGCAAGCAATACAACGGCATCGTCTCGATCAACCAGGCGGCCGGCAATCAGCAACAACAGCTCAACAGCCGCGCGATTTCGGCGGGCAGCAACTCCCAGGCGGGCGGCGCCCTCAGCCAGACCATCGGCGACGCACCGGCCGATCGCTCCCAGAACGCCAAGGTGGCGATCCAGGGCAACTCTTTCAGCAATGGCAACGGTGTACTGGGCGTCAACCAGTCGGCCGGGGCCGGCAACCAGATGATCAATGCGGTGCGGATCAGCGTGAATGCTGGCCCGCAAAGCATCGACGACAGCGTCATGTCGCAACAGAACGTGGCGCTGTCACCAAACTCAGGGTTCACCTCTACCACTGGCAGCCGCCAGGTCGTCACAAGCGACCAGGCCTTCACCGGCAGCCGTGGAGTGGTACAGGTGAATCAGAGTGCCGGGGTGGGGAACCGCATGGCTAACGCCCTGAACGTACAGATCCAATGATTCATTGGAGCTCGAAGCTGGACCGTACCAACACTTAACCAACTAATTAGAAGCAAGGGGAAATACCATGAAAACTACAATGGCTCTTAAACCACTGGCCTTCGCTCTCGCTGCAATCATGGCTGCCGCCGCACATGCCAACCCACCTACTCATCAGCCTACCGCTGCAGTAGCCGCCGTTTCCGATGCGCAATCGAGCAACCACAATGGCGTGCTCAACCTGGGCACCCAGAACAACGCGTCGGCCGACAACTCGTTGAACGGCAGCAGCGGCAACGCCCAGGCCAACATCGCAGCCGGTGATGGCAACCAACAAGACAACCAGACCGCCATTGCGGCCGGTGATGCAGATACCGTGTTTGCCCAAGCTACCATTACCCAAGACAACCGCAACAACGTCTCGGTGCAAGTGGCTACCCACAACAACGCTTCGCTCAACAACTCGGCCAACGGCAGCTCCGGCAACCTGGGTGTGAGCGTTGCCGCGGGTAACTTCAACCAACAGAAAAACCAACTGACAATTGCTTCTGCCAGTGGTGCCGCCGCCGCTGCCTCGAGCAACACCACTCAAACCAGCGTCGACAACACCTTCCTCAATACCGTGGCCACTCAGTCTGGCCCATGGGGCAGCCACACTTACCTGCCTGTCGTGAACAACGCCAGCGCCAAGAACTCGCTTAATGGCTCTTCGGGCAACCTGGGCGCCAACATTGCTGCAGGCGTGGGCAATCAGCAGGGCAACACCACTGTGATTTCCTCCGGCGTACGTTTCTGATGCAACGGGGCCTTGGCGACAAGGCCCCTTTTTATTCCAGTGTCCTCCAGGCCATTCGATCATGCGGATCATCGCCCTCACCCTCCTGTTATTGCTCACCGGCCCGACTTGGGCGGGGCAAATGGCGATTGCTGCCATGCCCGGCGGTGGCGTGATCTTCAAGAAGGTCGAGAGCATCCGTGAACGCAAGTTCGCCAACCTGGTGGAACAGAAAACCGATTTCAGCTGCGGTGCCGCCGCCCTGGCCACCATCCTGCGCCAGGCCTACTGGATGGATGTGGATGAAGACCACATCATCAAGGGCATGCTGGTCAACGCCGATCAGGACCTGGTGCGTACCCAGGGCTTTTCGATGTTGGACATGAAGCGCTACCTGGAAAGCATCGGGATGCGCGCCCGGGGTTACCGGATCAATGCAGACACCCTGCTCACGGTGAAAATCCCGGTGGTGGTGTTGCTGGAGATTCGCGGCTACAAGCACTTCGTGGTGATGCAGCGCGCCGACAAGGACTGGGTGTACATCGGCGATCCGGTACTGGGCCATAAACGCTATGCCCGCGACGACTTCGTCAAAGGCTGGAATGGCATCGTCTTCGCGGTATTGGGCGAAGGTTATGACAAGACCAACGTGCTGCTCGACCCGCCCACCCCACTGACGGCGAAAAACAGAATCAATGAGTTCAGTCCGGTGCGCGACAGTGAATTGATGGACTTCGGTTTTATCCAGAGCGACTTCTTCTAGAAGCGCAATAAGGGGCAGGACGCTCCAGGAGCAAACGATGAACACTTACCGTTGGCTGACGGTCATGTGCCTGGCAGCCTCAATGCCCGCTTATGCGTCATCGGTGTTCAAGCCGATTGAAATAAAGGACTCGGAACTGGCTGACCTGCGTGGTCGCTACGTAATGCCGGGGCGGATCATTAGTTTTGGCATCGTGATGAGCAGTACCTGGACCAATGCCGCCGGCGACAGCGTGACCGGCTCGGCCAGCATGAACGTCAACGCGTCGACCGTCACCCCGCAGTTTTATGTGCAGGTAACCGACAGCCCCACCAAAGTCTCGCCCAACCAGCCGAATGGCACTGGCACGGTGGTCGGTGGCGCGGGCCTGGGCAGCGGCCAGGGCGTGACCCAAAGCGTGCGCGCCGCCGGCGATGGCAACACCGCCAGCAATAACGTGAATATCAATGTGAACCAGAATGGCTTGTCGCCGGCCAATGTCGTCCAGTCCGGACAAGCCCTGGTGGCTGGCCAGTCGGTCACCGGCAGCACGGGTGCCGGCCAGGTCACGGTGTCGGCCGCCAATGGCGGGCTGCAAATGGCGATCCTGGCCAACAACAATCAGGGCAATTCGTTGCAGCAGATCGGCGCCGGGAATGTCCTGCAAGGCACGGTTTTGCAGGGTAACAGCAACTTCGTCAGCAACATGACCCAACTCAATGTGGTGCTGGGCAACAACGGTTTGAACAATTTGGGGCAGAACCTGAACCTGAATCAACTCAGGGGCCTACGCCCTAACGGTTATTGAACTACGCTGTGCCTCGACACTTGCGCATTAGAAAGGGACGGCTTATTCCATGCATCGATCGCTATCGTTACGTGCCGTAATTTGTTTAAGCACGCTCCTGCCCGCATCCATGTTGTATGCCGCGCCGGACACCGACATAGACACATTGAAAAAGGAATTGCTGGAGCTCAAGCAACGCTACGAAGTGCAGCAAAAAGCACTGGCGGTGCTGGAGCAACGGGTACGCCAGGTGGAAGAACAACCGGTGGCGCCGCCGCCCAAACGCCTGGCCAAATCCCCGGCAGACTTCCAGAAAGGCGGCACCACAGTGGCCGGCAACACGCCGGGCGTCGGCGCGGCTGCGGCCTCGGGCGGTGCAGCCGGTGGTGCGTCCTACGGCCAGTCCCTCAAGGATGATTCGGCCCCGGCACAGAGCGTGAGCAACTTGTATAACGAGGCCAGCGGGTTCTTTGGCAACGGCAAGTTCAGCTTTGAAACCGGCGTCACCTATTCCCGCTACGATGCCCGCCAGTTGACCCTCAACGGCTTCCTGGCGCTGGACTCGATCTTTCTCGGCAACATCAACCTGGACCGGATCAAGTCGGATAACTGGACCGTCGACCTCACGGGCCGCTACAACCTCGACAACCGCTGGCAGTTCGATATAAACGTGCCGGTGGTTTACCGCGAGTCGACCTATCAGTCCGGTGGTGCCAACGGTGGCAGCGGCACCGCGACCTCGGAACAATCGGTCACGCGTGACCCGACTATCGGCGACGTCAACTTCGGGATTGCCTACAAATTCCTCGACGAGAGCGTCAACCTGCCGGATGCCGTGGTGTCGGTGCGGGTCAAGGCGCCCACCGGCGAAGATCCGTTTGGGATCAAGCTGGTCCAGTCATCCAGCAACACCAACCTTTTCGTGCCGGAAAGCCTGCCCACCGGCAACGGTGTGTGGTCGATCACGCCGGGTATCTCGCTGGTCAAGACCTTCGACCCGGCGGTATTGTTTGGCTCGCTGTCGTACACCCACAACTTCGAAGACTCGTTCAGCGATATCAGCTCCCAGGTCGGCCAGAAGACCCCGGGGAAAGTGCAGTTGGGCGACAGCTTCCAGATCGGCGCTGGCGTGGCGTTTGCGCTGAACGAGAAGATGAGTATGTCGTTCTCGGTGTCCGACCTGGTGCAACGCAAGAGCAAGCTCAAGCCGGATGGCGGCGACTGGCAGTCGGTGGTTTCCAGCGACGCCAACGCGGGTTACTTCAACGTGGGCATGACGATTGCGGCAAGCGACAACCTGACCATCGTGCCGAACCTGGCCATCGGGATCACACCGGATGCGCCGTCGTTCAGCTTCAGCCTGAAGTTCCCGTATTATTTTTAAGGCATGACAACGGGAAAAGCCCCGCAACGATAAGGGTCGTTGCGGGGCTTTTCGGTTTACCCGCCCTAGCGGATCTGGTGTTTGTGCAGCAACCGGTAGAACGTCGGCCGGGAAACCCCCAGCACACGCGCTGCGACACTCAGGTTGTCACTGTGCCGGTTGAGCACATCGCACAGTGCCTGGCGTTCGGCACGGTGCTTGTAATCCTCCAGTGTAGCCATCGGCAGCGCGATTGCCTGCTGGCTCTGCAATCCCAGATCAACGGCTTCGATTTGCCGCCCTTCAGCCAGTACCAAGCCACGCCGCACGCGGTTGGCCAACTCGCGCACATTGCCCGGCCAGCCGTGCTCGCCCATGGCCACCAGCGCGTCTTCACTGAAGCTGCGGGGACGGCGGCCGGTTTCCTGGCTGTAGAAGTGTGAAAAATGGTTGGCCAGCATCGCCACGTCACCGTGGCGCTCGCGCAACGGCGCGGTGACCACTTGCAGGACGTTGAGCCGGTAATACAAGTCTTCGCGAAAAGTGCCCTTTGCCACCGCGGCTTCCAGGTCGACGTGGGTGGCCGCCAACACGCGTACATCCACCGCAATCGGCTGGCTGCCGCCGACTCGCTCGATCTGTTTTTCCTGGAGAAAACGCAGCAGGTTGGCTTGCAGCTCCATGGGCAAGTCGCCGATCTCATCGAGAAACAGGGTGCCGCCGTGCGCCGCCTCGATCCGCCCCACCTTGCGCTGATGGGCACCGGTGAAGGCGCCCTTCTCATGGCCGAACAGTTCGGACTGGATCAGGTGTTCGGGAATCGCCCCGCAATTGATCGCCACAAACGGCTTGGCATGGCGCTGGGATTGGCGATGCAAGGTACGCGCGACCAATTCCTTGCCGGTGCCGCTGTCGCCACGGATCAACACCGGGGATTCAGTGGGCGCCAGCTTGGCGAGCAGCTTGCGCAATTCCCGGATCGGACGGCTGTCCCCCAGCAACTCGTGTTCCGGCTGGCCCGCAGGCGCGTTGTTGCCCTTGCCCCGCAGGCGCGCCATGCCGAAGGCGCGGCCCAGGGTGACCTGCACCCGTGACACATCAAACGGCAAGGTATGGAAGTCGAAGAACCACTCACAGACAAAATCGCCGACATTCTGCAGGCGCAGCACTTCCTGGTTAAGCACCGCAATCCACTCGGTGCCGCTGCGGCTGATCAGTTCCTTGACCGCTTCGGGTCGCTCCAGGTGAAACGGCTGCAGGCGCAACAAACCCACGTCACAGGAGCGCTCACCCACCGACTCGAGGGCGCAGCTGTCCACGTCCCACCCCGCTGCGCGCAAACCGGGCAATAGCCGGTGGCAGTCATCACAGGGATCGACCACAAGCAGGCGGCGCGGGGCAGGTGTAACAATCATGACTATTCCTTGGCGTCAAAATCGTTAAAGTTATTTAAAAACAACTATTTGCAAAGTCTGCTGGTAACCCTAGCAAGATCTTGACGCACCCTTTGTACCGATTCGCTATAAGTCGCGAACGAACCGGGTCTTTTATGTCAGTCGGGTGCGGTCAATTGCCGCGGCATAACTTTCATGAGGCTTTCAAAATAGCCCCTTACATGACTTTAATCAGGGAAAGTTAAAAAATCTTCTTCTAACATGTGACCCGCACCCGGTGATCGTGCATCAGTACAAGTAACCAGTCGTTAGGCACGCCCAACCAACGGCTTCCACTTGAATGGGCATTTAGAGAGAAGACCCCATGAACGCCCCGCTCCGCATCAACGAAGCTCTTTTGATCGCAGACCGTGCCTTCCAGCCCTTTCAATGTGTGGCCTGGCACGATGGCAACGGCGCCCTGAGCCTGAGCGTCATCGACCGCACCAATACCCGTATCGGTAGCAAGCAGCTGTCTTCCAGCACTTATACCGACCCGGCACAGCTTGAGAACTTGCTGTTGCAGGCCCGTGCCGAACTCGACAAAGATGGCTACCAGTTGCAATCCTGGGCAATGCCCAAGTAACTGAAGCGTGCGTGAGACGGCACCCGAAAGTGTGCCGCCCGGCTGCGCAATATATTGACCCGCACTAACTCAAGTGGACAGTCAGCCATGCAAGTTGCAACTTTGCATAGCTGACTACTTATTAGTGTGGTTACCGATCAATAGGCCGAGAGAATAAACCGCTCGATGGCTTCCGCCGCACCGTCATCGACATTGCTGCCGGTCACGACGCTGGCCTGGCGCTTGACCACCTCTTCTGCCTGGCCCATGGCAATCGACAACCCCGCCACATGAAACATCGCCGGGTCATTGCCGCCATCACCGATGGCTGCGGTCTGTTGCAGTGGCACACCGAGGTGCGCCGCAAGGGTTCTCAATGCTTCACCCTTGTTGGCCTTCATGGCGGTGACATCCAGGAACACCGGCTGCGAACGCGACACCTGGGCCAATCCCTCGACCCTGGGCTGCAACTGCGCCTCGAGCTCCATCAGCAGCTGGGTATTGGTACTGGCAGCAACAATCTTGTCGACCCGATCCAGATACGGCTCGAAGCTCTCCACCACGATCGCCCCATAGCCCAGGCCGTGCTCCTCGCGAACCGCCATCGGTCCGCCGGGATCGCGACGCAGCCAGTCGCCGTCGGCAAACAGCCAGACTTCAACGTCCGGCTGCGGCGTAAACAAGGCCAACGCCACCAGCGCCGCTTCTGCCGGCAAGTGATGCGCCACCAGAATACTGCCGTCGGGATTGACCAGCGTGCCGCCGTTGAAGCCGGCAATCGGCACATCGATGCCCAGCGCTTCGACCTGCTGACGCATGGCCTTGGGCGGTCGCCCGCTGGCCAGGCTGAAAAACACCCCGGCCGCGCGCAAGGCGCGAACCGTATCAATGGTGCGCTGGCTGAGGCTGTGATCCGGATGCAGCAACGTGCCATCCATATCACTCAACACAAAACGGATGGGTTGACTCGGCAAGTCACTCATCCGAGGCTGTGCCAGGTACGGCCATCGCGGGCCAGCAACGCATCAGCCGCCGCCGGGCCGTCCTCACCCGCCTTGTAGGCCTGGATGCCGTCGTCCTGCTTCCACGCATCGAGAAAAGGCTGCACCGCACGCCAGCCGTTCTCGATGTTGTCGGCGCGCTGGAACAAGGTCTGGTCGCCGGTCATGCAGTCGTAGATCAGGGTTTCGTAACCCGTCGACGGCTGCATCTCGAAGAAGTCCTTGTAGGCAAACCCCAGCTCCACGTTGGCCATGTCCAGGGTCGGCCCGGGCTTTTTCGCCAGCAGGTCGAACCACATGCCTTCATTCGGCTGGATCTGGATCTTCAGGTACGTCGGCTTGAGTTCATCGACCTCGGTATCACGGAACTGCGCGTAAGGCGCCGGCTTGAAGCAGATGATGATCTCGGTGTCGCGGATGCTCATGCGCTTGCCGGTGCGCAGGTAAAACGGCACCCCCACCCAACGCCAGTTGTCGATCAACACCTTGAGGGCAACGAAGGTCTCGGTGCTGCTGTCGGGCGCAACATTGGCCTCTTCGCGGTAACCCGGCAACTGCTTGCCGCCGACTTCACCCGAGGTGTACTGGCCACGCACCGAGTTGGCCCGTGCGTCTTCCAGCGACCAGGGCCGGATGGCCCCGATCACCTTGGCCTTCTCGCCCCGCACTGCGTCGGCGCCAAAGGCAGCCGGCGGTTCCATGGCGACCATCGCCAGCAACTGGAACAGGTGATTGGGCACCATGTCCCGCAGGGTGCCGGTGTGTTCGAAGAAACTGCCACGGGTTTCCACGCCGACGGTTTCGGCGGCGGTGATTTGTACGTGGTCAATGTAGTGGTTGTTCCAGAACGCCTCGAACAGCACATTGGAAAAACGGCTGATGAGGATGTTCTGGACGGTTTCCTTACCCAGGTAATGGTCGATGCGGTAGATCTGCTTTTCGCTCATCACTTTGAGCAGGCAGGCGTTCAGCGCTTCGGCGGTGGCGAGGTCGGAGCCGAACGGTTTTTCGATCACCACCCGGCGGAACGCCTCCGGGGTTTCTTCCAGCAAGCCGGCCGCGCCGAGGCGCTGCACCACTTCGGCGAAGAAACGCGGCGCAGTGGCGAGGTAAAACACCGCGTTGCCAGTACCGCTGTCGGCAATCTTCTTGCCGATATCGGCGTAGGTGCCGTCATCGAGGAAATCACCCTCGACGTAGCTGATGCCTTTGGCCAACTGTTCCCACAATGCAGGGTCCAGGGCGTTCTCGGCATTGCCCTTGACCTTGCTGGCGGCCTCGGTGCGAATGAAGTCCTCGAGCTTCTTGGCGAAATCGGCGTCGCTGATGGCGTTGTGATCAACGCCGACAATGCGCAAGCCATCGCCCAGCAGCCCGTCGCGGCTGAGGTTGTACAGCGCCGGCATCAGCAGGCGCTTGACCAGGTCACCGTGGGCACCAAACAGAAACAGTGTGGTGGGCGGAGCGGGTTCGGCCTTGGGTTTCTTGCCGTTGGCGGTCATTTTTTGGGAGTCTCCACATGGCCGCCAAAGCCGAAGCGCATGGCAGAAAGCATTTTGTCACCGTAGGTACTTTGCTGGCGGGAGCGGAAGCGCGCGAACAGCGAGTTCGACAGCACCGGAACCGGTACCGATTGTTCCATGGCGGCCTCGATGGTCCAACGGCCTTCGCCACTGTCGGCGACCGAGCCGGAATACCCGTCGAGCTTCGGATCGGTGGCCAGGGCGTCGGCGGTCAGGTCCAGCAGCCAGGACGACACCACGCTGCCGCGGCGCCAGACTTCGGCGATATCGGCAACATTCAGGTCGAAGCGCTGGTCTTGCGGCAGGTTCTCCGAATTCTTGGTCTTGAGGATGTCGAAACCTTCGGCGAAGGCCTGCATCATCCCGTACTCGATGCCGTTGTGGATCATCTTGACGAAGTGCCCGGAACCGGCAGGCCCTGCGTGGATATAGCCGCGCTCGGCACGGCTGTCCGCTGCGGCGGAACGGTCCTTGGTACGCGGGATGGTGCCCAGGCCCGGCGCCAGGCTTTCGAAAATCGGGTCCAGCAGCTTAACGGTCTCGGCGTCGCCGCCGATCATCATGCAGTAGCCGCGCTCCAGGCCCCAGACGCCGCCGGAGGTGCCGACGTCGACGTAGTGCAAGCCTTTTTCCGACAGGGCCTTGGCCCGGCGGATGTCATCCTTATAGAAGGTGTTGCCGCCGTCGATGATCACATCACCGTCTTCCAGCAGATGGCTCAATTCTTCAATGGTGTTTTCGGTCGGGTCGCCTGCCGGCAGCATCACCCAGATCGCCCGGGGCTTTTGCAGCCCGGCCACCAGACCTGCCAGGTCAGCAACGCCCGTGGCGCCCTCGCCTGCCAGACCTTTTACGAATGCTTCATTGCGGTCGTAAACCACGGTGGTATGCCCATTGAGCATCAGGCGCCGCGCAATGTTGCCACCCATGCGGCCTAGTCCAATAATCCCCAGTTGCATGTGCTGATGCTCCTTACTACGAATAAATGTGTGTCACAGTTTATAGCGCAATGAGGCTAATGAGGGTTAGTCCAGAGCGGATTGGCATAGTTTCATGACAAAAAGTGGCCATCCTTTCGCCTTCAGTGGGTTAAAAGTCACAACGACCATCAAAAATAAAAAAGTTCCCTTCATTAAAAAAAGAATTCAGAATTGCCCCGACTGTTGCCGAGAGCCTCGATTCAAGCGCTCTGGCACCGCGATAGACCGGCTATTTGCGAGGTAAGCAATGAGCACTGCACACATGACCCGTCCGCCACAGACCCTCTACGTCACCATTCGCCGCGATGAATTGCGCCAGTTGAAAAACGAGCGCGACCAACTGCAGCAGGAAGTCATGCGTTTGCGCTCGCACCTGCAGGGCCAGCTCAATCAGCCGTCCGGCACCCAGCCCGCACTTTGCTGAACGTGGGCTGAACGAACCGTTCAGGAATAACTCACGAAGTTTTCACGTCCCCCTCCCGATACTCCCGCCGAATAGGGCCGCGCTACGCGCGCAGGCCCTCTGTTTGCGTGCGTCCCTGCGCGTTGACACTGAAAATTATCGGGTTGGAGCGCTGGATGGCGATGTTCAAACGCAGCACTACGTCTGCGAAAGGTTTTGATTGGGCCGGCCTCGGCTGGATGTTTCTGTTCTTCTGGTATTTCTCGGGCATTACCCAACTGCTGATCCAACTGACCGGCACCTCCGGCTTCAGTGGTTTCCGCCAGGCATTCTTCATGAGCGCCCTGTGGCTGGCGCCGATGCTGTTGTTCCCGCGTCGCGCGCGCCTGGTGGCGGGGTTGATTGGCGTGGTGCTGTGGGCCTGTTCCATGGCCAGCCTGGGTTATTTCTTCATCTACCAGCAGGAATTCTCTCAAAGCGTCATCTTCATCATGTTCGAGTCGAACATCTCTGAAGCCGGCGAATACGCCACCCAATACTTTGCCTGGTGGATCGTGCTGGCGTTTATTGCCCACACCGCCATGGCCGTTTTCCTGTGGACCCGCGTGCGCCCGGTGTACCTGCCACGTGGCCAGGCCATGCTGGCGGCTGCCGCAATCGTGATTGCCATCGTCGGCTACCCGCTGGTCAAGCAGATCGCCAAGAGCGAGACCATGGAACTGGCCATCGACCGCTTCGAAACCCGTATAGAGCCGGCAGTGCCATGGCAGATGATCGTGGCCTACCGCCGCTACACCGAACAACTGGATAACATGCAAGGCATGCTGACCAGCGCCAGCAAGATCCCGCCCCTGACCAACCTCAAGGACAGCATGGCCGGCCAGCCGTCGACCCTGGTGCTGGTGATCGGTGAGTCCACCAACCGCCAGCGCATGAGCCTGTATGGCTACCCGCGCAACACCACGCCGGAACTGGACAAGCTGCGGGACCAACTGGCGGTGTTCGACAACGTCATTACCCCGCGCCCGTACACCATCGAGGCGCTGCAACAGGTGCTGACCTTCGCCGACGAAGAAAACCCGGACCTGTACCTCAAGACCCCGTCCATCGTCAGCGTGATGAAGCAGGCCGGCTACAAGACCTTCTGGATCACCAACCAGCAGACCATGACCAAGCGCAACACCATGCTCACGACCTTCTCCGAACAGGCCGACGAGCAGGTGTACCTGAACAACAACCGCAACCAGAATGCGCGCCAGTATGACGGCGACGTGCTGGAGCCGTTTGCCAAGGCCATGTCCGACACCGCCGAACGCAAATTCATCGTGGTGCACCTGCTGGGTACCCACATGAGCTACCAGTACCGCTACCCGCCGACCTTCGACAAGTTCACCGACCGCCAGGGCGTGCCTGAGGGGGTCAGCGACGCACAGTTGCCGACCTACAACAGCTACGACAATGCGGTGCTGTACAACGATTTCGTGGTGTCGAGCCTGATCAAGGACTACGCCAAGACCGATCCGAACGGTTTCCTGCTGTACCTTTCCGACCACGGCGAAGACGTGTTCGATTCGGCCGGCCACAACACCCTGGGCCGCAACGAAGGCAAGCCGACGGCACCGATGTACACCATTCCGTTCATGGCCTACGCATCACCCAAGTGGCGTGAAAGCCATGACTGGAGTTTTGCCGGTGACTTGCAGCGCCCTTACACCAGCTCGCAGCTGATCCATACCTGGGCCGACATGGCCGGGTTGAGCTTCGACGAACTGGACCACAGCAAGAGCCTGGTCAGTGACAGCTTCAAGCCTCGGCCACGGATGATTGGCGACCCGTATGCACGCCAGCAAAAACCGCTGATTGATTTCAGCCTGATCAAGCCCAAGCCAGACGCCGTCAACGTGGTCGTCAAGTAGCTTGAATCGCCCGGGTTTCATCCGCGCAATGCGGTGAAACCCGATTTGGCTGCAACGCAAAGCTAATAATTATTCTCGTTTAGCGCTAAAGTTCCCCGCCTCCTTTCGTCTTTGAGCCAATGGCATTTTTCATAGACGACAAGGAGTTCGCCGCGATGTTCGCGCCTATTACCCGTTCCATGACCTTGACCCTGGGCCTCTTCAGCGTGGTGCTGAGCCCGGACCTGCTGGCCGAAAACGACCCCGACCAGGAATCCCAAGCGCCGGCCAAAGCCCTGGAACTGGGCAGCACCAGCATCACCGCCGAAGGCCTTGGCGCCAACACCGAACACACCGGTGCCTACACCACAGGCTCAATGGGCACCGCCACCCGGCTGAACCTGTCCATCAAGGAAACCCCACAGTCGGTCTCGGTGATCACCCGCCAGCAGATGGACGACTTCAACCTCAACACCCTGACCGAAGTGATGCGCCAGACCACCGGCGTGGTGGTGCAGCACCTGGACTCCGACCGGGTCGGCTATTCCTCGCGCGGCTACGGCATCACCAACTTCCAGATTGACGGCATGCTCAACACCTTCGGCCGCATGAAGTCCGATGCCGACACCATCATCTACGACCGGGTCGAAGTGGTCCGCGGCGCCACCGGCCTGACCACCGGCGCCGGCGACCCCTCGGCCACGGTCAATATGGTGCGCAAACGTCCGACTGCCCAATGGCAGGCAAAGACGGGCATCAGTGGCGGCTCCGATGACAATTACTACAGCTACCTGGATGTCGGCGGCCCCTTGGCGTTTGATGGGCGCCTGCGCGGCCGCACGGTGCTCGCCTACCGTGACACCCAGTCCTACCGCGACAACTACGCGCTGCAACGGGAAGTCGGCTACGGCATCCTCGAAGGCGACCTGACCGACGACACGGTGCTGGCGGTGGGCTTCGATTACCAGAACAAGCATGTGCAGGGCACCGCGTGGGGCACCTTGCCCTACTGGAACAGCGACGGCAGCAAAGCCAGGCTGCCCCGCTCCGCCAACATCGCGGCCCACTGGAGTTCCTGGCCGCTGAAAGATGAAACCACCTTCGCTACCCTCGACCACCGCCTGGCGGGTGACTGGCACCTGAAGGCCGCCTATACCCACCGTGAAAGCGACACCGACGGCAAGGTCTATTACGGCGGCTCAGGCTTCCCGAATGCCGACCGCAGCGGCATGACCGCCTGGACCAGCCACATGCTCGGCACCTCGAAAATGGACGTGGTCGACTTGAACCTGTCCGGGTCCTATGCCCTGCTGGGTCGTGAGCACGAATTGATGGTGGGTTACGGCGAGTCCGAGCAGCGTGACGCTTCGCCACACCTGCGCAGCGGTACGGTGCCGAAGGACTACACCAGCATCGACGATTGGAAACACATGGGCGGGATCGGCAAATTCCCCGACACCAACACCGGCCTCAAGGGCGAACAAGGCAGCACCCGCCAAAAGGCCGGCTACCTGGCCACCCGCCTGAGCCTGACCGATCGCCTGCATGCGGTATTGGGCAGCCGCTACGGCAGCTGGGAGATCGAGAGCACCACCTACAACTACAACAGGGACACTGACCAGTTCCTCGGTACGTCAAAATCCAGCCAGACCCACAACGACATGTGGACACCCTACGCCGGCCTGCTCTACGACCTGACCCCGGAGTACACCGTCTACGCCAGCTACACCGATATCTTCAACCCGCAGGAAGAACGCACCGCCGGCAAGCAATACCTGGAGCCAGTGGTAGGCAGCAACTATGAAGTGGGCATCAAGGGCAGCCTGCTGGAAGAGCGCCTGAACCTGGCGGCCGCGTACTTCTGGAGCAAACAGGACAACGTCGCGGAACTGGACAGTTTGACCCCACCGGATCCGGAGACCGGTGAGCAGTTCTTCACATCCGGCGGCAAAGGCAACAAGGTTCAGGGTTTCGAGGTAGAGGTGTCCGGAGAGGTGCGCCCCGACTGGAACCTGACCGCCGGATACACCTACACCCACTCCCTGAACGGGGACAAGCAGCGCAATAACACCCACCTGCCGCTGAACCTGCTGCGCGTGTCCACGGCCTACCGCCTGCCCGGCGAATGGCACGCGCTGACGGTCGGCGGCGCGGTGAATTGGCAAAGTGACTTCTACGACTTCGCCTATCGCCCGGTTGGCCGGGACACCAATGGAGCCCTGATCAGGGAGCGCACCCGGATCACCCAGCAGGCCTATACCGTGGTCAACCTGATGTCGCGCTATGAGTTCGATGACCACTTGTCGGCGTCACTTAATATCAACAACCTATTTGATAAAAAATATTACGAGCGCGTCGGCTTCTATAACGGCGTGTATTGGGGAGACCCGCGTTCTATCAGCGTTGCACTGGACTGGAAGCTCTGAATTCATCTCTGCTAAAGATTGGAAGTTAACGAAATCGTTAACTTTCGGTCAGCGCAAGGTTAACCCTTACTTAATATCATTGGCCCACAGTCTCCCCATCCCGCCGCTGATGACAACGCGCGGACCCAACACACTTACTGAGACACTGCCATGAAATTTTCGACTGTTATCCTTGCCGGCCTGATGACCATGACTTCCGTAGCCGCCTTTGCAGAAGGCGGCTCAGAGCGTTCGAAGGAGTTCTACAACAACTTCACCTTCGTTCAGCAACAGACTCACGGTGCTGCCCAGCAAACCGCAATGGCTGACGGCAAGACCGAAAAGCCGGCAACGGCCGACCAAACTACCAACACACCGAATAGCTGATTTACCCGCAATACCTGTGCTATTCCGCTCTGATAGCCAAGGTCAATTTGGCGCCACTTGCTGGCGCCTTTTTTTGCCTTTAATTAAATAAACATTAATTAAAGCGGTTTGCTCCAGAACAACATCCGGCCATGTTGCGGATCAAATACCGAATCATCAAACCCAAACTTTCGATACGCCGACTGCGCCACGGCGTTGCCTTCAAGCACCTCGAGGGTGATCTTGCAGCAACCGCGCTGGCGAGCAATTTCCTCGACCTTTTGCAGCATCTTCTGACTCAGCCCCAGGCCACGGAATTGATCCATCACCACCACGTCGTGCACGTTGACCAGCGGGCGGCAGGCAAAGGTGGAAAACCCTTCAAAGCAGTTCACCAGGCCGGCCGGCGTACCGCCGACAAAGGCCAGCACACTGAACGCGTGGGCGCGCTTGGCCAGCTCTGCCGGCAGTTGCTGCAAGCGGTCGGCCGGCAGGCTGTGGCCACCGCCCATGGGGTCTTCGGCGTAATGATTGAGCACCAGGCCAATGGCCTCGGCGTGTACCGGATTGGTGTAGCTGGCTTGCAGCACCAGGATGTCTGCGCTGTCCATTTCCTTCCTCGTTAACGGTGCGACAGGGACTCGGTCCCCATAAAAGGGCTCGATTGTAAGCGCGGTGCAGGCATTAGATGAAGGAGATTAACTACATTTGCCCGCGTGAAAGCGCGCCAGGCTCGCCAAACCGTGCCAGTTGCATCTCCTGCAGGCGGCTCAGGGTGCGGCGGAATGGAAACTCCAGGTAACCCTCGGTGTAGAGGCTTTCCAGCGGCACCCGGGCCTCGATGTACAGCGGCACCTTGCGGTCGTAGCACTCGTCCACCAGCGCGATGAAACGCCGGACGCTGTCGTCATGCACCGACAGTTCCGGCAGTTCCCGGTCCCCGGCGTCCACCCGTTCGGCAGCGTCTTCGGTGCCCCGGGCGATTCGTCCCGGGCGCTTTTGCGCGCTGAGGTTGGGCACCTCGCCGAGCAAAATGGCCTTGAACCGATCACACAGCAGCATGAAATCCATCGCCGCCAACGGCCGCTCACACAGGTCGGCGTAGCAACACCACAGCACGGTTTCACTGGACTGCACTGCCACGATGGAGCGGTAGCCGACCGCAACCGGGTCGCTGCTCACTGCCTGCCCGGCGCTCAACTGGCGAAACACCTCGGCCAACGCGTCGGGCTGGTCGACCCAGTAACGCTGCAGTGCGGTGCCCGGGTGCAGCCGATGATCTTCCCCGCCATCGACTGCCACCACCCGCATATGCTGTTTGATCGCTTCGATTCCCGGCAGGAAACGATCCCGGTTGAAACCGTCGGCGTACAGCTGGTCCGGTGGCTGGTTGGACGTGCAGACCATCACCACGCCTTCCTCGAACATCACCTGGAACAGCCGGCCGAGGATGATGGCGTCACCAATGTCGTTGACAAACAACTCATCGAAACACAGCACCCGCACTTCCCAGCTCAGTTCGCGGGCCAGGGCCTGCAAGGGATCGTGGGTGCCCGTTAGCTGGAATGAACGCTGGTGCACCCAGCCCATGAAGTGATGAAAATGCTGGCGCCGCGCTGGCACTCGCAGGCTTTGGTAGAACTGGTCCATCAGCCAGGTCTTGCCCCGGCCGACCGGGCCCCACAGGTACACCCCGATGATGGGCCCATGGCCGTGGTGCAAGGCCTGATGGCAGTCCTGCAGGGCTTGCACCGCCTCGCGCTGGGCGTCGTCGGGGACAAAACCCTGTTCGGTGATGGCGTGCTGATAGGCGGCAAGTGGCGAGTCGAAAGTCATACCCGGCAGTATGCCATGACGGCTACAGGGAAATATCCAATCGGGCAATCTTGCCGTGTTCATTGAGGCGGAAGGTATAGCGCAGCTCCAGCGGGCTGCCGGGAAAGCTGCCGGTGATCAGGTTGCTGACCAGCACCTTGCCCGTGCGGTGCTGCACATTCAGCACCTGGACCCTGGGCTGGTAACGGCGCCCGGTGTCTTCCATCCAGCGGGCGATGGCGGCGGTACCGACCCGGTGCTCGCCTTCGTCGAACACGTTAGCATCTTCGGCGAAACAGTCGGCCACCAGCGAGGTGTCGCCGGCATTCGCCGCGGCAATGTAGGTTGCAATCGCCGGGGCCAGTTCAGGGATGGGTTGGGACATGGTGACAGCTCCTTTTTAGTGATTTATGGAGCCATGCTAAAGCAGCGTTGTGTCAGTTCTTGTCAGGAGTGAACGGCCCGGATTCGTTCTGTTCCATCAGCTTGCGCCAGCCCCGCAACCAATCGCTGCGGCGCCCCGGATACCGTTCACCTTGCAAGCGCGCGGCGGCCACTCGGTCGGTGCGGAAGGTGCGATAGGCCCCACGCAATTCACACCACGCGACGATCACCCGCACTTCGTTGAGAAAGCCCAGGGCCAGGGGCCAGATCAGGCGCTGGCTGGCGGTCTGGCTGGCATCGGCGTAGTCGATGTGCAGCTTGGCCTGGCCGCGAATGGCCTCGCGGAACACATTCAACGGCACGCGGTTTTCCGGGTAGCCGAAGCCTGGCGGGCCCGGCAGCACCGTCGGATTGCGCAAGGCTTCCTGGGCAGCCGGGTCAAGCACGTCGGCGATCTTTGCAAGCGCATTGGCCGCCGCCTGGCTCAGTACGTCATCACCGCGCTGGTCGACATACCGCAAGCCCAGCACGATGGCTTCGGTCTCGTCGGCATTGAGCATCAGCGGCGGCAGGAACAGGCCCGCACGCAGCACATAGCCCACGCCCGCCTCGCCGTAGATCGGTGCGCCCAACGCGGTCAGTTCGGCGATATCGCGGTACAGCGTGCGCTCGGAAATCTCCAGTTCTGCCGCCAGCACGGCGGCCGTCACCGGGCGCTTTTTGCCCCGCAGGACTTGCAACAAGGTCAACAGACGACTGGTACGCGACACGTTGATCATGCTCGAAAAAGAAAGGTGGCGCAGCTTAGCAGAGGTCTCCGTCAGAAAGTGTCAGGAGCAGGCACCCTTCCCTTCAGCCGCCAAAAAAGCCCCTTGACGAAATATATGACTCACATCATATTTAATAGATGTTGCAAAACATTTAAACCAATCACAGCGTCAGGAGTTTCGGTATGCGCAATAAAGTCTTTGGCCGTCGCAGCGGCCTGCGGGTTTCAGAGCTGGCCCTGGGTACCGCCAATTTCGGCACAGGCTGGGGCCACGGCGCCGAGCGCGACGAGTCCAAGCGAATCTACGACGGCTATCTGGAGGCCGGCGGAAACTTCCTCGATACCGCCAACGGCTACCAGTTCGGCCAATCGGAAGTACTGCTCGGCGAGTTCATTGCCTCGGAACGCGACCGCTTGGTGATCGCCAGCAAATACACCTTGCGCACCCAGCCTCAAGACGAAGGCACCCTCAAGCTTGGCAACAACCGCAAGAACATGGTGCGCGCCGTCGAAGAAAGCCTGAAACGCTTGAACACCGACCACATCGACCTGTTCTGGGCGCATATCAGCGACAACGTCACGCCGATGGAAGAGATCCTGCGGGGGTTTGATGACCTGGTGCGTGCCGGCAAGATCCACTACGCCGGGCTGTCCAACTTCCCCGCCTGGCGCATTGCCCGCGCCGACCTGCTCGCTGAAGTGCGCGGCTTTGCACCCCTGGTAGCGATCCAGACCGAATACAGCCTGGCCGAACGCACCGCTGACCGCGAGCTGCTGCCCATGGCCGAGGCCCTGGGCCTGGCCGCGACTTTATGGTCACCGCTGGGGGGTGGTTTTCTGACCGGGAAGTACCGCAACAGCCAGGACGATACCCGCGCCAGCAAGCTGGGGATTTTGGTCCACGCTGAAAAAAGCGCACGGGAAACGGCAGTGCTCGACACCCTGCTGGCGGTTGCCGGTGAACTGGACGCCACGCCAACTCACATCGCCATCGCCTGGCTGCGGGAAAAGGCCCGTCGTTCTACCACCGCGCTGATCCCGATCCTGGGGCCGCGTACCCGCGAACAACTGGACGGCACCCTGGGTGCGCTGAATGTGCAACTCTCGGCCGAGCAAGTGGCCCGCCTGGACACTGCCAGCGCGATTGCGCTGGGCGTGCCCCACGAGATGATCGCGGAGCGCTTCCCACGTTATACGGACGATGATGCACAAGACCTGCGCTGGCCGCCGGTTATCTAAGACCCGTTGTGGCGAGGGAGCTTGCTCCCGCTGGGCTGCGTAGCGGCCCCAAAATCTTGGGAGCGCTGCGCACTCCAGCGGGAGCAAGCTCCCTCGCCACAGATGCAGTACTCAGCCTCAGTTAAGCGAGGCTTTTGCTCACCACTTCAAACACATCGCTGGACAGCTCGCCCGAAGCGCGAATCCGCTCCAGCTCGCCTTTCATCAGCGCCTGCCGCGCGCTGTCGTACTTGCGCCAGCGGGTCAACGGCGCCAATTGCCGCGAAGCAATCTGTGGGTTGAAGCCATTCAACTGGATCACCAGGTCCGCCAGGAACCGATAACCCGAACCATCCGCCGCGTGGAAGTTGATCAGGTTCTGCCCGGCAAACGCTCCCACCAGTGCCCGCACCTTGTTCGGGTTCTTGATGTTGAACGCAGGGTGCTGCATCAACGTCTTGACCCGCTCCAGCGCGCCCGGCAAACCACTGCCCGCCTGCACGCTGAACCACTGGTCCATGACCAGCGGGTTGTCCTTGAAGTTCTCGGCAAACACCGCCAGCGCCTTGGCTTTTTCTTCTTCGAACGGCGAGTTGACCAGCACCGCCAGGGCCGTCAGGCGCTCGGTCATGTTGTCGCACGCGTCGAACTGTTCAAGGGTCGCCGCCAGCACTTCCGGCTTGCCGCTGAGCATCAGGTACGACAGCGCAATGTTCTGCAAGGCGCGACGGGCAAAGTGTTCCGCCTCGGCCACGTACGGGGTTTTCTTCGACAGATCGCGATTGGCCTGGTAACGCAGCCACAGGCCCTCGAACAGGTTGTCGGCCAACTGCTTGCGAGCAAACTCGCGGGCCGCGTGGATGGCGTCGACATCCGCCACTTCGCTGATTTCGGTCAGGTAGGCTTCGCTCGGCAGCGAGAGCATCTCGGCGACCATCGCCTGGTCCAGGCTTTCGTCGCTCAATACGCTGCGCAGTGCAGTGATCAGGCGTTGATCCAGCACCAGCGCCTTGCCCTGCTGATGTTGGGCGATCAGCTCCTGCAACACCTGCACCGACAGCTGCTGGCCGGCGTCCCAGCGATTGAAGCCATCGCTGTCGTGCTGCATCAGGAACATCAGTTGGTCGCGGTTATACGGGAAGCTCAGCTTCACCGGCGCCGAGAAGCCGCGCAGCAACGACGGCAGCGGGTGCTCGGCGATGTCGACAAAGGTGAAGGTTTGTTCGGCTTCGGTCACCGAGATCACGCGGGACGTGGCGCCCGCAGCGGTTTCATCGGCCAGGCGCAAGGCGATGCCCGCGCCCTTCCCGTCCAGCAGGCCCAGCTCAACCGGAATCACGAACGGCAGTTTTTCCACCCTGTCCGGGGTTTCCGGGCAGCTTTGACGGAAGGTCAGGCTGTAGGTTTTAGCCACCGGGTCGTAGGACTCGCTCACCGCCAGACGTGGCGTACCTGCCTGGCTGTACCAGCGCTTGAACTGGGTCAGGTCAGCGCCGTTGGCGTCTTCCATGGCCTTGATGAAGTCATCGCAGGTCACAGCCTGGCCGTCGTGGCGTTCGAAGTACAGGTCGCTGCCTTTGCGGAACCCTTCGGCGCCGAGCAAGGTTTGGATCATACGGACGACTTCCGAGCCCTTTTCGTACACGGTCAGGGTGTAGAAGTTGGAGATCTCGATAAAGCCGTCCGGACGCACCGCGTGGGCCATGGGACCGGCATCTTCGGCGAACTGGTGAGTGCGCAGATAAGCCACGTCCTGGATGCGCTTGACGGTGGCCGAATTCATGTCGGCAGAGAACTGCGAATCACGGAACACCGTGAAGCCTTCCTTCAGCGACAGCTGGAACCAGTCGCGGCAAGTCACGCGGTTGCCCGACCAGTTGTGGAAGTATTCGTGGGCAACGATCGCCTCGACCCGCTGGTGCGCGGCGTCGGTGGCGGTTTCGGCACGGGCCAGCACGGCGCTGGAGTTGAAGATGTTGAGGCCCTTGTTTTCCATGGCGCCCATGTTGAAGTCGTTGACCGCGACGATCATGAAAATGTCGAGGTCGTACTCACGGCCATAGACTTCCTCGTCCCAGCGCATGGATTTCTTCAGGCTGTTCATGGCGTGCTGGCACTTGTCGATGTTTTCCGGCTCGACATAGATACGCAGCGCCACGGTGCGCTCGGTCATGGTGGTGAAGGTGTCTTCGACACACCACAAATCACCGGCCACCAGTGCAAACAGGTACGCCGGCTTCTTGAACGGATCTTCCCAGGTCGCCCAGTGCCGGCCGTCTTCGCCAGGGCCGGAAGCAATCGGGTTGCCGTTGGACAGCAACACCGGGTAGCTGTGTTGCTCGGCGATCACCGTGGTGGTGAACACGCTCATCACGTCCGGACGGTCGAGGTAATAGGTGATCTTGCGGAAACCCTCGGCCTCGCACTGGGTGCAGAACATGCCGCCGGATTTGTACAGGCCTTCCAGGGCGGTATTGGTTTCCGGGTGGATCTTCACCGTGGTGTCGAGGGTGAAGGTCGCGCTGGTGGGGTGCACGGTCAGGTGGCTGTCGCTCAACTGGTAGTCGGCGTCGGTCAGTTCCTGGTCGGCCAGGTTCACCGACAGCAGCTCCAGCTGCTGCCCGTCCAGCACCAGCGGCGGCAAGCCGGCGCCGCGCTCGGGGTTGCGGCGCATCACCAACTGCGCGTGGACCAGGCTATGGTCCTCGAACAACTCGAAGGTCAGGTGCGTCTCGTCGATCAGGTAGTCCGGCGCCTGATAGTCCTTCAGGTAAATCATCTTCGGCTGTTCGGTGCGCATGTCTGTCGTCCTTCTACTGATGCACGGCGAGCTGGTAGGCCGTGTATTTACGAATATTGATCACGCCGGTATCGAAGATCAGGTATTGGCCCTTGATCCCCATCAGCGTGCCTTCGGCAATCGGGTTCTTGTCCAGGTTGAAGCTGACGATCTTGGTCGGATACTGCTCGATCGGGTAGCGGATTTCGATCGGTTCGATGTCGGTCACCGGTTGGATGGCCTGCAGGCCAAAGCGTTCCTGCAAACCGAGCATGCCTTCGGCACAGCTGGCGAACAGTTCGTCGCGCACCTGCGCAAGGTCGACGGCCTGGGCATCGCCCTTGAGCAACGCGCGCCAGTTGGTCTTGTCGGCCACCTGGCTGCGGAACAGGTCTTCGACGAAGCCCGACTGCTGGCGCGTGGCAACGCGCATGATCGGCAGCGCCTGGCTGGCACCCTGGTCGAGCCAGCGGGTCGGCAGCTGGCTGGCGCGGGTGATGCCGACCTTGATCCCCGACGAGTTCGCCAGGTACACCACGTGGTCGGTCATGCAGAATTTTTCACCCCAGGCCGGATCGCGGCAGGTGCCGGCGTCGTAATGGCAGCGCTCGGGGCTCATGATGCACAGGTCGCACTGGGCCAGTTTGGTCATGCACGGGTAGCAGTAACCCTGGCTGAAACTGGTCTTGGTCTTGCGACCGCAATGGGTGCAATGGATCGCACCGAGGTATTCCAGGCGCACGGTAGTGCCGATCAATGGATTGACCGGCACCTCGGTATCGCCCAGGCGAAACGCGTATTGAACGGTCGGCTCACCCAACTGCGCCGACATCTTGCTGACTGCACCACGGCCAATCTCAATCAATGGATGGCATCCGACTTGAACAGGATGTTCGGCACCGGCGCCGACTTCGAGGCGCATTCCTGCGGGCCCATGTAGCCGGTGCGCTGGTCTTCCGGCAGGTTCTGCAGTTCCCAGGCGATCACCGCCTGCAACGACAATTCACGCTGCTCGGCGGTGAGCTTGCGGCCATCGGACCATTTGCCGATTTCCACGGCGAGCTTGAGGCTCTCGTAGATGTCCGGGGTGATGTTTTCGATCATTTCGACAAAAGAGGACATAAGACTCTTCCTTAACTAAATAGGAGACATTTTGCGGCGGCTGTACAAGCCACCCAACAAACCGGTCAGGCAACCCATCACCAGGCCACCCACGTGGGCCGCGTTGGCGATTTCGCCGAAGCCGATCATCGAGACCAGGCCCGACAGGCACAGCACCAGCCACACCAGCATCATCACCAACACCCCGCGAGGCAGGCGATACACCGGATTCGGCGACACCCACTGATAGATCCAGCAATGCCCGAGCAAGCCATACAGCACGCCGGACAACCCGCCAAACAGGCCGGGACCACCAAAATAGTATTGAGCGTAGTTCGACACCAGGCTGAACAGCAGGGTCAGGCCCAGCAGGTTGACGCTGCCCTGGCGCAACTCGATGCGTCGCCCCAGCTCCCAGTACCACATGCCGTTCATGGCCAGGTGCAGGATGCCGAAGTGGATCAACATCGGCGTGACGAGGCGCCACCACTGTCCCGACGCCAGGCTGTCGGTCAATGGCGTGAAACGGATGTACTCGCCTGCCACGCTGAACGGCAGGAACGTCAGCCAGCTCATGGCTTGCAGGTTATCCCCCAGCAACGTAACGGCGCCGACGATGATGCTCAGCAGCAACACCAACGCGGTCACCGGGCTGTGGCGAAGCTGCTGGGCAAACCCGGGACGCCTGGTCGACGTCGCCTGCTCGGGAATATCCAGTTGCTGGTCCGGGTCACCGGCCGGAAAGCGCTGGTACAGGACCTTCACGTCTTCACTGATGGAGTCAGGCACCCACAGCACCTGCTCCCCGGCTTCTTCGCTGACGCGATGGGGCACTTGCATGCGTTGCAGAAGCTTGACGAAACCACTCAAATCCACCGCCAGCGGCAGGCGTAATACAGCAACGGTACTCATGAAATAACCTCAGGGCGCTCGACATCGACCCAAACAAATTTACGCGGGTCCAGGCGGGTTTCCTGATCCAGCCGGTACGCCACCAGCTTGCCGTACAGCACCGCGCTGTAGTCCAGGCAGGCCAGGTTCGGGCGGATCGGCGCCGGTTTGCCGCTGCGCCAGTAGTGGCCGACGAACAGCAATGGCTCGTCGACGCCGTAGCGCAGCAGGGAATTCTTTTCAGTGGACGACAGCGGCGTGGCGGCCACAGGTTCCGGCAGCGCATCGGGCTGGAACACGATATCGCCGTAGGTTTTCGGGTCGTCTTCCCAGAACTTGGTGCGGAAGAACGAACGCGTCAGGCCGTCGCCGCCGGTCAGGGTCAAGCCGTCCGGCAGGCGCATGTCGGTGCCGCGCAACAGGCGGTCGAAGGCATTGCTGGCGAAACTGCCGGGCACGGCGGCGGCTTGCAGGAAGTGTTCGTCGATGCAGCCATCCGGGAAATGCGCGCGCAGGGGCTCGATAAAGCCGTTGTCCCAGCAAGCGTGCACTACGCGGAATCGCCCGGCGTCGACAAACAGCGGCATGTCATAGAACCAGCCGAGGAAATCGTGCCAGTCTGCCGGGTGCTGTTCGAACTGGGTCAGGGTCTCGTGGATCAACCGCGCGTGGCGTGGCGTGTGCTCGCGCACAAACTGCTTGCCGCTGCCCGGGGCGGCGGGCGTGCTCCAGCCCAGCGCGTTGAACTCATGGTTGCCCATGATGCACAGTGCCTGGCCGGCCTCGGTCATGTCGTGGACGATATGCAGCGCCTCGCGAATGCGCGGGCCACGGTCGATGATATCGCCGAGGAACACGGCCATTCGCGACGGATGCCGCCAGGTACCGCCCTGCTTGTGGTAACCCAATCGGTCGAGCAAGTGCTCAAGGGTATGAGCGCAACCGTGCACGTCACCAATCAGGTCGTAGCTACGCGCGGGATCGAGCATCAGTCGCCTCCACCCCCCAAGCGGCTGCCCCAGCCCAGCTTGGTCCGGCACACTTCGTAGTAGTTGTGGTCCAGCGGGTGGATCAACCGCAACTTCTGTGCCTTTTTGCTCACGGTGATGGTGTCACCGGGGGCGCAGGTGAAATGGTTCTGCCCGTCGCAGGAGACTTGCGGGTAGATCTGCATGTCTTTTGACACCACGATTTTCAGCTCACTGTTGCCATCGACCACGATAGGCCTGCTGGACAACATATGGGGATACATCGGCACGATCACAATGGCATCCAGCTTGGGATGCATGATCGGCCCACCGGCCGACAGCGCGTAGGCCGTGGACCCGGTCGGCGTGGCGACGATCAGGCCGTCGGCCTTCTGGCTGCACACGAACTGGCCGTCGATGTACAACTCGAACTCGATCATCCGCGTCGACTTGCCGGGGTGCAGCACCACATCGTTGAGGGCGTCGCCCTGGCCGATGGCTTCGCCGTGGCGGCGCACTTCGGCTTGCAGCAGGAAGCGGTTTTCCACCAGGTAGTGGCCGTCCAGCACCTTGGCCACTTCGACTTCCAGCTCGTCGGGGCGAATATCGGTGAGGAACCCCAGGCTTCCACGGTTGATCCCCAGCACCGGCACGTTATGCCGCGCCAGCGCCCGGGCGGCGCCCAGCAGGCTGCCGTCGCCGCCCACCACGATCACCATGTCGCAGACTTCACCGAGCATCTTGCGCGACGAGGTCTGCAGGCCATGGCCCGGGAGGATTTCAGCGATGGTGTCTTCGAGGATCACGTGCAGGTGGCGCTCGAGCAGAAACTTTTTCAGTCGGCGGACGGTGTCCAGCACCTGGGTACTGCCCAGGCGACCGATAATGCCGATATTGCGAAATTGCTCCATGGGGCTCCTGCGGGGTTCGGGTTCTGCAAAAAAGAACGATTATGGGCGAAAGCCGGCGTTACACAAAATCCTTTGTCGCCGCAAACCCCAGACGACAACGGTTCTCAGCCCCCTTCCCGGCTGTAAAAGGCTATGCTCGGACCATGACTCTGTTCCCTGATTTGCAGCACCTGCCCCGCCAACTGCGTCACCCCGAGGTGCGCGATCTCGCGTGGGTGATGCTCGCCCCGCCGATGCTCGCGCAAACGCCGTGGCCACAACGCCACCCGCTGACCGGCAGCGACTGGGTGCAGGCGCCGCATTTGCTGGAGCAGTGGCTGCGCCAACTGGACCAGGACAGCAGTGCCTTGCTGCATTGGCTGAGCCAGGCACGCACCCGCCGGCTGGGGTTGTATTACGAACGGCTGTGGCAATTCGCCGTGCAACATGCGCCGGGCGTGGAGCTGCTGGCGGCCAACCTGCCGATCCGCCAGGCCGGGCATACCCTGGGCGAGCTGGACATGCTGCTGCGCGACCGTGATGGTGTGCATCATCTGGAACTGGCGATCAAACTCTACCTCGGGCCCCAGGACGGTAATGGCCGGGACACCGCGCAATGGCTCGGCCCCGGCTGCCACGACCGGCTCGACCGCAAGCTGGCCCACCTGGCCCAGCACCAACTGCCGATTTCCGCCCGGCCGGAGAGCCGCGAAGTCCTGGCCGCGCTGGATATCCAGGCTTTTGATGCCCATCTGTGGCTGGGCGGGTATCTGCTCTACCCATGGCCGGGCATGGCGCAGGCGCCGCAGGGCGCGCATCCCCAACACCTGAATGGCCGTTGGCTGCATCAGCGCGATTGGTCGAGGTTTATCGAGCAAAGCCCGGCAGGACGCTGGCAACCGCTGCCCCGCCACGCATGGCTGGCGCCGGCGCACTACCCGGCGAACGAAGCCTGGGACGCGGCCCGGATGCAACACTGGCTGACCGAGCTGGACCCCATGGCGCCCGCGCAATTGCTGGTGCGCCTGGTGGAAAACAGCGAAGGCGAATGGGAAGAAGCCGAACGGTTGTTTCTGGTGGCGGATCTTTGGCCGAACGTGCCGGCGCTTACAGGTTATCGATATGCCGATAGTCAATCTGTAACCCCATAGCCAGCTGCTTTGAACGGCCCAACCGAATCGGGCCGCGCTCGATGTCCACCAGCAAACCCGGGCAGTCCAGCGGCGGCAAACCCGCCACATCCTTCAGCCGCCCATCGGTGATCACCAGCAACCGCTGCTGCTCCACCGGGTAACGCTTGCGACGAGCCGCCAACCAGTGCCCCGCTTCGTTCAGCGCTGGCAACAATGGCGTGCCACCGCCTGCACCGAGGCCATCAAGCCAATGACCAAGCCCTTTTGCCGCCTTTAATCCCTGCACCTGCCACTTTGGCGATTGCCCGCTCGCGGTGAGCAACGCCATGCGCGCCCGCTGTCGATAGGCATCGTCGAACAGTTGGGCCAGTAATCCCTTGGCATCGCTAAGCGCCTGATGCCGCCGGGTGGAGGCCGAAGCATCGACAATCACCAGCCACAGCTCATGGGGCGTACGGCTACGCAGTTGATACAGCAAATCTTCGCGGCGTTGCGGCCGCCCGCCGAGCAAGGTACCCGGCCAGTTGATCGAACCTTCGGCCGCGCTGCGCGCCTGGCCTCGCCGGCCCTTGTTCAGTCGACCCGCCTTGGGCCGTGCATCCGCCCCCGCGTCAGGTTTGGGGCGGATGCCTAGGGCTTTTTTGGCCAGGTGGGCACATCACGGCGAGCACCTATCGGCAAGGCGGGTGCGGGCATGTCGCCCCATTGGCCCTGGCCTTCAGGTGCATCATTGGGCTTGGGTGATTGACCGCCAGCGGGCGGCGTTGCAGGCGGGGATTGCTCCTGACGACGATGGCGCAGGGCAAATTCCGCGACCGCTTCGATATCTTCTTCGCTGATAGCCGTCGCGCCCCGCCAGGCCGCATGGGCACGTGCGCCACGCAGCCAGACCAGGTCGGCGCGCAAGCCATCGACGCC
The DNA here is from genome assembly GCF_030815935.1 of Pseudomonas sp. W2I6. Taxonomy (NCBI): domain Bacteria; kingdom Pseudomonadati; phylum Pseudomonadota; class Gammaproteobacteria; order Pseudomonadales; family Pseudomonadaceae; genus Pseudomonas; species Pseudomonas sp. W2I6. Next base: position 3,165,593 of record NZ_JAUSXJ010000001.1, read on the forward strand.
GGCGGCAAAGCAGCGCTCGGTAATCTGCGCCAGCGCCTGGTCATCCAACGGGATGCTATCCAGCAAGGCGCGGGCCCGGGTGCAGCGCTCACGCAACGCGGCCTGCCGGTCGGCCCATTGCCCGCAGAAACCCTGAGGGTCGCTGTCGAAATCCAGGCGGCGACGGATGATCTGCCCGCGTTCGGCCGGCTGGGTGTGCCCGCTCAGCGCTACGTTGAAACCAAACCGGTCGAGCAATTGCGGGCGCAGCTCGCCCTCTTCCGGGTTCATGGTGCCGATCAGTACAAAACGCGCCGAATGCCGGTGGGAAATCCCGTCGCGCTCGATCAGGTTGGTGCCGCTGGCGGCCACGTCCAGCAGCAGGTCCACCAGGTGGTCGGGCAGCAGGTTGACTTCATCGACATAGAGCACGCCGCCGTCGGCCTTGGCCAGCACGCCGGGGGAAAACTGTGCGCGGCCCTCACTGAGTGCCGCGTCCAGATCGAGTGTGCCCACCAGCCGCTCTTCGGTGGCGCCCAACGGCAGCGTGACGAACTGGCCGCTGGCGAGCAGGTCCGCCAGGCCACGGGCCAGGGTGGACTTGGCCATGCCCCGCGGGCCTTCAATCAGCACGCCACCGATCTTCGGGTCGATGGCCGTCAGGCACAGGGCCAGTTTCAAGTCGTCGGCGCCGACCACGGCGGACAGCGGGAAATGCGGGATGTCGGTCATCAACTGCCTTCTTCTATATCCAACAACAGGTTTTCCAACGCCTCGCGGTACGCCCCAGGCTCCTGCCACATGCCGCGTTGCTGGGCTTCAAGCATGCGTTCGGTCATGTCCCGCAGGGCATCCGGGTTGTGCTGCTGCACAAAGGCGCGGGTGTCCGGGTCCAGCAAGTAGGCATCCGCCAGCAACGCGTATTGATGATCGTCGATCAACGCCGTCGTAGCGTCGAACGCGAACAGATTATCCACGGTGGCCGCCATCTCGAACGCGCCTTTGTAGCCGTGGCGCTTCACCCCTTCGATCCACTTCGGGTTGGCCGCACGGGCACGAATCACCCGGTTCAACTCTTCCTTCAACGTGCGGACTTTCGGCAAGTCCGGCTGGCTGTGGTCACCATGATAGCTGGCGGCCTTGTCGCCGCTAAGGGTTTCCACGGCTGCAAGCATGCCGCCCTGGAATTGGTAGTAATCATTGGAGTCCAGCAGGTCATGCTCGCGGTTGTCCTGGTTCTGCAACACCGCCTGCACCTGGCTCAAACGCTGGGCAAACTGTTCGCGGGCGGCGGTGCCTTCGTCGGAGCCGCCATAGGCGTAGCCGCCCCAGTTCAGGTAAACCTCGGCCAGGTCTTCGCGGCTCTGCCACAAGCGCCCATCAATCGCGCCCTGCACGCCGGCACCATAGGCACCGGGCTTGGCACCGAAGATCCGCCAACCAGCCTGCTTCGCCGCCGCGTCCTCGTCAAGGCCCGACAGGCGCAAGGCCTCGCGCTCACTGCGCACCTTGGCCGCCAGCGGGTTCAGGTCATCCGGTTCGTCCAGCGCAGCCACGGCTTGCACCGCCGCGTCGAACAGGCGGATCAGGTTGGCGAATGCATCGCGGAAGAACCCCGACACGCGCAAGGTCACATCCACCCGTGGCCGGTCCAGTAGGCTGATGGGCAGGATTTCAAAGTCATCCACCCGCTGGCTGCCCGTGGCCCATACCGGGCGCACGCCCATCAGCGCCATGGCCTGGGCGATATCGTCGCCACCGGTGCGCATGGTGGCGGTGCCCCACACCGACAGGCCGAGCTGGCGCAAGTGGTCGCCATGATCCTGCAGGTGACGCTCAAGAATCAGGTTCGCCGACTGGAAGCCGATGCGCCAGGCAGTGGTGGTGGGCAGGTTGCGCACATCCACCGAGAAAAAGTTACGACCGGTAGGCAACACGTCCAGACGGCCCCGGCTCGGCGCGCCGCTGGGCCCGGCCGGGACGAAGCGCCCGCTCAAGGCATCCAGCAACCCGCGCATTTCCGCCGGGCCGCAGGCATCCAGGCGTGGCGCGACGACGATGCGCAAGCTCTCGATCACCGCCTTGACGTCTTCCCAGCCGGGCTCTTCAAGTTGTTCCACCGCACCTTCCAGGGCCTGCTCGATCAGGCGTGCGGCATACAGCTCCAGGCGTTCACGGGTGTCGCCGGCGGTGCGCCACAACTGCGTGTCGATCTTCTGCAACACCACTGGCCGGCGCCCCGTCCACGGCTCGGCCAGGGCGCAGTCCAGCGGATCGAAGCCCAGGTCGAAGGCCTTGGCTAATACCCGCAGCAGGCTCGATTGCGGCCCCCGCCCATCGCCACGCGGAATACGCAACAACGCCAGCAAGGTGTCGATGCGCAAGCGGCCCTCGGGTGACTCGCCGAAAATGTGCAGGCCATCGCGAATCTGCGACTCCTTCAAGTCACACAGGTAGGTGTCCAGGCGCGGCAGCCAGATCGCCGCATCGGCGTCGCTGTCGAGGTTTTCGTCCAGGGCCAGTTCCTGGTCGATGCGGGTTTCGCGCACCAGCTTGAGGATGTCCTTTTGCAGCTCGCGGGCACGCCGTGGGTCGAGCAGTTGTGCCTCGTAATACTCGTCGGCCAGCAACTCCAGGTCGCGCAGCGGCCCATAGGTTTCGGCGCGGGTCAGCGGCGGCATCAGGTGGTCGATGATCACGGCCTGGGTGCGGCGCTTGGCCTGGGCGCCCTCGCCCGGGTCATTAACGATAAACGGGTAGATATTCGGCAGCGGCCCCAGTAGTGCGTCGGGCCAGCAGTTCTCGGAAAGCCCGACGCCCTTGCCCGGCAGCCATTCCAGGTTGCCGTGCTTGCCAACGTGGATCACGCCGTGGGCGCCGTAGGTGTGGCGCAACCAGAAGTAGAACGCCAGGTAACCGTGGGGCGGCACCAGGTCCGGGTCGTGATAGACCGCACTCGCGTCGACCTGGTAACCCCGGGCCGGCTGGATGCCGACGAAGGTCAGGCCCAAACGCAGGCCCGCGATCATCATGCGCCCGTCGCGGAACATCGGATCGCTATGAGGTGTACCCCAGCGTGCCAACACGGCCTGGCGATTGGACTCGGGCAAGCGGTTGAACATCGCCTCGTAGTCATCCAGCGCCAGGCTCTGATGACACGGACGCAAGTCGAGGCTGTCCAGGTCGTTGCTGACGCCGCCCAAGAGCGCCTGGATCAGTGCCGTTCCGCTTTCCGGCAGCTCGTCCGGCAGCGGATAACCTTGGATTTTCAGTGCCCGCAGGATATTCAGCGCGGCGGCTGGGGTGTCGAGACCTACGCCGTTGCCGATACGTCCGTCCCGGGTCGGGTAGTTGGCGAGGATCAGCGCGATACGCTTTTCGCCATTCGGCACCCGCGCCAGTTCGACCCAGCGCCGCGCCAGTTCGGCGACAAAGTCCATGCGCTCCGGCTGTGCGCGATAGCACACCACATCCGACTGGCTGCGCTCACTGCGCCAGGCCAGGTCCTTGAAGCTGATGGGCCGGCTGATGATGCGCCCGTCCAGTTCCGGCAACGCGATGTGCATCGCCAGGTCACGTGGGCCGAGGCCTTGCTCGCTGGCCTGCCAGCCGGGCTCGTTGTCCTGGGCGCAAATCGCCTGGATCACCGGGATATTGCGGCGAAACGGCCGCAGGTGCGGCGCTTCAGGGCTGGACTGGGCAAAACCGGTGGTGTTCAGAATCACCGAGGCGTGCACCTCGTCCAGCAAATCCTCGACCACGGTCAGGCAGCCGGGCTCTTTCAAACTGGCCACCGCCATCGGCAGCGGGTTGAGACCCGCGGCCTGCAAGCGCTGGCAAAAAACATCGATAAAGCCGGTGTTGGCCGCCTGCAAATGGGAGCGGTAGAACAGCACCGCCGCCACGGGAAAATCAGCTTGCCAGTCAGCCTGCCAATCGTTGAGACGGGCATTGGCTTTATGCGGGTGATAAATCGCCGTGCGCGGCAGGGTTTGCGGCTCGCTCCAGGCGTAATCGCGGCCAAGGTAGCCGGCGGCCAGGCAACGATAGAAATCCAGCGCATTACCCAAACCACCCTGGCGCAGGAAGTGCCAGAGCCGGTCACGTTCCTCGGCGCCCACGGTGCTGAGGCCACTGAGTTCCGGGTCCGGGCGATCATCCCCCGGCACCAGGATCAGCTGCACGCCGCGCTCGGCCAACTCCACCAGGCGCTCGATACCGTAGCGCCAATAACCGATGCCGCCGTGCAGCGAAATCAGGATGACCTTGGCGTGGCGCAGCACCTCATCCACATACAGGTCGACCGAAGCATGGTTCTGCACCTGCATCGGGTTCGCCAGGCGCAGGCTCGGGTAATCCTCGGGCAACTGCTGGGCCGCTTCGGCCAGCAGCGCCAGGCTGGAATCACCGCTGCACAGGATCACCAGCTCGGCGGGGGTTTGCCCAAGGTCGGCGATGTTGTCATCCGAAACGAAACCGCCGGGCTGGGTCCTGAGCAGATGCATGGTTTAAACGCTGAGGGCAGCGCGCAGTTGCGCTTCGAGCAAGGCGGCGTCGAGTTCCTGGCCGATCAGCACCAGGTGCGTGGCGCGCGGCTCATCGGCGCGCCAGGCGCGGTCGAAGTGCTTGTCGAAACGCGTGCCCACGCCCTGGATCAGCAGGCGCATCGGTTTGTTCGGGATCGCCGCGAAGCCCTTGACCCGCAGGATGCCGTGCTTGACCACCAGTTGGGTCAGGGCGTCCAGCAGCAGGCTTTCGTCGGCCTGGGGCAGTTCGATGGAGATGGAGTCGAAGGCATCGTGGTCGTGGTCGTCTTCACCTTCGTGGTGATGATCGTGATGGCTGTGGCGGCCGTCGATGTGTTCTTCCGAGCCCGCGCCCAGGCCGATCAATACGTCCAGCGGCAGGCGACCGCTGCTGGCTTCGATGATTTTTACCGCCGGCGGCAGTTCTTCTGCCACTTCCAGGCGCACACGGGCCAGGTCTTCAGGGCTGATCAGGTCGGACTTGTTGAGGATCACCAGGTCGGCGCTGGCCAGTTGGTCGGCGAACAGCTCGTGCAGCGGCGATTCGTGGTCCAGGTTCGGGTCGAGTTTGCGCTGGGCGTCAACCTGGTCCGGGAAGGCGGCGAAAGTACCGGCGGCCACGGCCGGGCTGTCGACCACGGTGATCACGGCGTCAACGGTGCAGGCGCTGCGGATTTCCGGCCACTGGAATGCCTGGACCAAGGGTTTTGGCAGGGCCAGGCCCGAAGTTTCGATGAGGATATGGTCGAGGTCGCCGCGACGGGCCACCAGTTCGCGCATCACCGGGAAGAACTCTTCCTGGACCGTGCAGCACAGGCAGCCATTGGCCAATTCGTAGACGCGGCCGTTGGCTTCTTCCTCGGTACAGCCGATGGAGCATTGCTTGAGGATTTCACCGTCAATGCCCAGCTCGCCGAACTCGTTGACGATCACCGCGATACGGCGCCCCTGGGCGTTATCCAGCATGTGGCGCAGCAAGGTGGTCTTGCCCGAGCCGAGGAAGCCGGTAACGATGGTGACGGGGAGTTTGGCCAGTGTTTTCATCGGATGCCCTTTGGGGCGGGCATACGGGACGAGTGGCCCTGCGCGGGTGCGCAGAAGCAGAATTCGCCACCGGATCACCCCGCCCGGTTGAAGTAGAAAATCGGTTGCGAGGCAGGTCTCCTGGCTTGGGGCTTGCCGGCGGTGATGCCGGCGCTGGCTGCGCCTTCCCGCCTTGTTCAGGCAGTGGCGTGGCAGTCAGATAAACCCTTTACAGTTGCGGGGGCAGCCGCGGCATTGACCGCGTTCCCTTCTTAGCTTCGGCCTGGGCCGAAGAACCTCGAAGGTGCAAGGCTACGCAGTGCGCGGGGACGGGTCAATGTCCGAGCGTTTGGCACTAAGCAGCGCCAGGCGCTCCAGCATGCCTTCGCTCGCCGCCGGCCCGGCCTGGACGCTGCATTGCTCGACGGACACGCGTGCACCGTCGGCGTCCACCACCGCCACTTCCACCGGGCGCCGGGTTTTCCGGTCGACCAATTGCAGGCTTTCACCTTCGTTGGCGAAATGGCGGTTGCCCCAGCCGATGAACGCCATGATCACCACCCGGAAATCCTCGCCAACCGGCGTCGGTACGTACTCGAAACGGGGCGGCCGCTCGCTGTATTGCCGGCGCTCCAGCAGCCCCGCTTCCACCAGGCTGTTGAGCCGGCGAGTGAGCATGTTCGGAGCGATCCCCAGGCTCTGGGAAAACTCATCAAAACGCCGCAACCCTTGCAGCGCGTCGCGCATGATCAGGATGCTCCACCACTCGCCTACCCGTTCCACTCCACGGGCTACCGGGCATTCGGCATTCACCAGCGACTTACGTTGCATTGCAGTTCCTCTGTGGGGCGGCTACGGAAATTTCAGCTATCGGATGTTACTTTCATAATGATAGTTTCGTCCATGCATTGCTACCAACCTGAAATTTGCGGAGCTAAGCGATCATGAGTAAGCGAATTGTTGTGACCGGCATGGGTGCAGTGACACCGCTGGCAACCGGCGTGGAACAGACCTGGAAGCGCCTGCTGGCCGGTGAATCCGGGATTCGCAGGCTACCCGAGGCATTGATCGGCGACCTGGCAATCAGCATCGGCGGCCAAGTGTTGGACCGCATCCAGGACCCTGAAGCCGGCTTTGACCCGGACACTGTCATCCCGGCCAAGGAACAACGCAAGATGGACCGGTTCATCGTGTTTGCCCTGGCCGCCGCGCAAGAGGCCCTGGCCCAGGCTGGCTGGAGTCCGCAGACGCCATCGCAGCAGGAACGTACCGCGACAATCATCGCCTCCGGCGTGGGTGGTTTTCCCGCGATTGCCGAGGCCGTTCGTACGGCTGACAGCAAAGGGCCTCGCCGCCTGTCGCCGTTCACGATCCCGTCATTCCTCGGCAACATGGCGGCCGGGCACGTGTCGATCCAGCATCAACTTAAAGGTCCGCTGGGCTCCCCCGTCACTGCTTGCGCCGCCGGCGTACAGGCGATTGGTGATGCTGCGCGAATGATCCGTGCCGGCGAAATCGACATCGCCGTGTGTGGCGGCGCCGAAGCCTGTATCCACCGAGTCAGCCTCGGCGGTTTTGCTGCGGCGCGTGCGCTGTCCAGCGATTACAACGACACGCCGGCATTGGCTTCCCGCCCGTTTGATCAAGGCCGCGACGGGTTTGTGATGGGCGAAGGTGCCGGGCTGTTGGTGATCGAGGAACTGGAGCATGCATTGGCTCGCGGGGCGACGCCTATCGCAGAGCTGGTGGGCTACGGCACCAGCGCCGACGCCTATCACATGACCTCGGGCCCGGAAGATGGCTCGGGTGCACGCAGGGCAATGGAACTGGCGATCGCGCAGGCAGGGATCAGCGCCGCACAGATCCAGCACTTGAACGCCCATGCCACGTCGACCCCCGTAGGCGACAACGGCGAACTGGCAGCGATCAATACGCTGTTCGGTGCAAATGCCAGCGTCGCGATCAGCGCCACCAAGTCGGCGACCGGCCATCTGTTGGGCGCAGCGGGCGGGATCGAGGCGATCTTCACTGTGCTCGCCCTGCGCGACCAGATTGCCCCGGCGACCCTCAACCTGGACAACCCGGACCCCGCTGCCGAAGGACTGGATATGGTCCGAGGCCAAGCCCGGTCGTTGCCGATTGAATACGCGATTTCCAATGGGTTTGGATTCGGCGGCGTGAATGCCAGCGTGCTGTTCAAACGCTGGCAATAACCCGGCGATTTGACGCCCATCGCCCGCCCATGCTCTCCTACACATCTTGTTTCGGGTGCCCTTCACAGGGTGAAACGGGAAACCGGTGAGTCATGTTCCTTTACTCAAGGGCGTGACGAGTCCGGTGCTGCCCCCGCAACGGTAAGCGAGTGAAGCATCAAAACCACTGTGCCTCTACGGCATGGGAAGGTGATGCTTTCAAGGCCCAGGCCCCTCGCAAGCCCGGAGACCGGCCCGAAAAATTCAGATAACAAACCCGCGGTGGGCGGGCGCTGTTCAGAACCCTGCGTGCCTGGCTCGCGGGGTTTTCATGCGCTCGTGTCACCCTGAAACCCTGAAGGGACGCGCCATGTCGATCATCAGCAGCACCGCCTCTACCGCCAGCACCACCGCCACCCTGAGCCAACGCCTGACTGCCGCCATCGGCGCGTCGATCCTCGGCGCGTGCCTGGTGTATTTCGCCGGTTTCTCGCACATCGAAGCGGTGCACAACGCCGCCCACGATACCCGCCACAGCGCTGCGTTCCCGTGCCACTGAGACCTGCCGACATGATCAAGCGTATTGCCCAAACCGCAGGTTTCACCGGCCTCCTGGCCGCCTTGCTGCTGACCTTGCTGCAAAGCTTCTGGGTTGCCCCGCTGATCCTGCAGGCGGAAACCTTCGAAAACGCCCCGGCCGCGACCGAAGTGCATGAACATGTCGAAGCCACGGCCCACACCCACGACGCTGAAGCCTGGGAGCCGGAAGATGGCTGGCAGCGTGTGCTGTCGACTACGGGCGGTAACCTGGTGGTCGCCGTAGGTTTTGCCCTGATGCTTGCCGGCCTGTACACCCTGCGTGCACCGACCCGTACGGCCCAAGGCCTGCTATGGGGCCTGGCCGGTTACGCCACCTTTGTGTTGGCGCCGACCCTGGGCTTGCCGCCTGAATTGCCGGGGACTGCGGCGGCAGACCTGGCGCAACGGCAAATCTGGTGGATCGGCACTGCCGCCTCTACCGCTGCCGGTATCGCGCTGATCGTGTTCGGTCGTAACTGGCTGCTGAAAATCCTGGGCGTGGCGATCCTGGCTGTGCCCCATGTGATTGGCGCACCACAGCCGGAAGTCCACTCGATGCTGGCGCCGGAGGCTCTGGAAGCTCAATTCAAGATCGCCTCGCAGTTGACCAACGTTGCCTTCTGGCTGGCGCTGGGCTTGATCAGTGCCTGGCTGTTTCGCCGTAACCGTGATGGTCAGTATTCGGCATGATCCTGGCGGTTGGCCTGGGGTGTCAGCGGGGTTGTTCTGTCGACATCCTGCGTGAACTGTTCAACGCCGCCCTCGCCGAGGGTGGCATTGAGCGTCAGCGCATCACTGCGCTGGCCAGCCTTGATCGCAAGCGGGATGAGCCGGGGTTGCTGGCACTGGCTCAGGTTCTGGATTTGCCGTTGGTATTTTTCAGTGCGGAGCAATTGGCGCCCTATGAAGATCGACTGAGCCATAAGTCCGAGACGGTTTTTGCTCATACCGGCTGCTACGGCATTGCTGAAAGTGCCGCCCTGGCCCTGGCAGAACAGCTGTCTCAAAGCCCTGCCACCCTGCTGATCACCCGCAAAAAAACCGCCCAGGCCACCTTTGCATTGGCTTGCGCCGGCTGAATTCCCGATAATCGTCAGCTTTGATCATGAGTAATCTTCATCTGGAGGGCTGCTCGCGTGCTTTTTTTCACAGGAATGAATCCATGACTGTCTTTTTCATCGGCGCAGGCCCAGGCGATCCGGAATTGATCACGGTCAAGGGGCAGCGGCTGATTCGCAGTTGCCCGGTGATCATCTATGCCGGTTCGCTGGTGCCGGCGGCGGTGCTTGAGGGGCATCAGGCTGAGCTGGTGGTCAACAGTGCCGAGTTGCATCTGGAGCAGATCATCGAGCTGATCAAGACGGCCCATGGGAAAGGCCAGGATGTGGCGCGGGTGCATTCCGGGGACCCGAGTTTGTACGGGGCGATTGGGGAGCAGATTCGGCTTTTACGGGAGCTTGGGATTGGGTTTCAGATCATTCCCGGAGTGACGGCGGTGGCGGCTTGTGCGGCGTTGTTGGAGGCTGAGCTGACGTTGCCGGACATTGCGCAGAGTGTGATTTTGACGCGGTATGCGGATAAGACGGCGATGCCTGAGGGTGAGGTGTTCAGTAGCCTGGCGCAGCATGGGACGACTATGGCGATTCACCTGGGGGTGAATCATCTGGAGAAGATCGTGGCTGAGTTGGTGCCTCACTATGGGGAGGATTGTCCGATTGCGGTGGTGCATCGGGCGACCTGGCCGGATCAGGATTGGGCCATTGGTACGCTGGCGGATATTGCCGGGAAGGTGGCAGCCAAGGGGTTTCGGCGTACGGCGTTGATTCTGGTGGGTCGGGTTTTGGCCAGTGACAGTTTTGGTGAGTCGTCGTTGTATCGTGCGGGGCATGCGCATTTGTATCGGCCCTGAGGGTGGTGGCGGTGGTGATGGTGTACATATCCGTTATTTAGGTAACGGCGACTATTGGTTCCGCTCTTACAGCGGCTCACTTTTGAAGAGCGCAAAAGTAAGCAAAACGCTCTTGCCCCACCACTCGGCACCTCGCCTAGGCTCGGTGTGCCCTCACTCCGGCTTTGGACCGTGGGCCGCCGTCATGGGCCATCCTTGGCCCAGGACGGCTAACCTGGCGTCCTGCCAGGTTACCCACGCTCCAAAGCCTGCGTTCGGCCAGCGTGGTTTAACGGGGCGCCCAAGATCAAGATCAAAAGCAGATCAAGAGCACAGCGGCCTACCGGCCGGCTTGAGTGTTGAAGAGCAAAATCAAAAGCTAAAGCGGGCACGGTCCACTGTGGGAGCTGGCTCGCCTGCGATTGCATCGCCTCGGTGTATCTGGAGGACCGAGTTGTCTGCATCGCAGGCAAGCCAGCTCCCACAGAAAAGCAGCTCTGTTTTCGCTCTGGTCTTTGCTTTTGCTTTTAACACTCAAGCCGGCCGGTAGGCCGCTGTGCTCTGCTTTTGATCTGCTTTTGATTTTGATCTGCGGGCCCCGTCAACCACGATGGCCGCAAGCAGGCACGGTGGAGCGGGTAAATCGGCAAGGATGCCGATTTAGCCGCGCCGGGCCATGGATGGCCCGTCGCGGCGGCCCGCGGAGCCGGGCCGGAGTGCGGGCATGCCGAGCCTAGGCGAGGCACCGAGTGGTGGGGCAAAGACCTTTTGGTTACTTTTGGGGCGTTTGCCAAAAGTGACCCGCTGTAAGAGCGGAACCATAAGCCGCCGTTACCTAAATAACGGATATGTACACAACATACCTAACCCAAAACCTCACAACCCTAACGCAACCCACTGAATCCAAACCATAAAAAAACGGCGCTCACGGGGCGCCGTTTTTCACATCCGCAGCGAACACCCTTTAGTAGTAGGCGTTTTCTTTCTGCGTATGATCAGTCACATCCCGCACACCCTTGAGCTCCGGAACCCGCTCAAGCAGCGTACGCTCAATCCCCTCACGCAAGGTCACGTCCGCCTGGCCGCAGCCCTGGCAACCGCCACCAAACTTCAACACAGCAATACCATCATCCACCACGTCAATCAGACTCACCTGACCACCGTGGCTGGCCAGCCCGGGATTGATCTCGGTCTGCAGGTAATAGTTGATGCGCTCGTTAATCGGGCTATCCGCATTAACATTCGGCACCTTGGCGTTCGGCGCCTTGATGGTCAGTTGGCCGCCCATGCGATCCGTGGCGTAATCAACCACCGCATCGTCAAGGAACGCTTCACTGAACGCATCGATATACGCGGTGAAGCTTTTCAGCCCCAACGCGGTATCTTCAGGTTTTTCTTCTCCCGGCTTGCAGTAGGCAATGCACGTCTCAGCGTACTGGGTGCCGGGCTGGGTGATAAAGACGCGGATGCCAATGCCCGGGGTGTTCTGCTTCGACAGCAGATCAGCCAGGTAATCGTGGGCGGCGTCGGTAATGGTTATGGCGGTCATGGAAACTCCTCGCAGGCTTGCCGGCAGTTTACGCCAAATTATTACCGAGGTACAAAGTCCTAGTATTTTTGTCGGGAAAGAACCAACCGTTCGTCGCCATCGAACCAGCCTTTGAGCCGACGATAACTGCCCTTTTCCAGCCAGTGATAGCTGGCCAACGACCCAAGGGCGATCAGCACCACGCACACGCCGAGCATCACGTAGGCGTTAACCCCATAACGCTGGGCGACAAAACCACCCGCCGACAGCACCAGCACGTGCATCAGATAGACCGAATAGGAACAATCCCCCATCACCTTGAGCAGCCGGCTGCGCTCGAAATAGCGTTCCATCGAGATACAGGCCACCACCAGCACCGCACTCGGCAAGCCCCAGGTCAGGGCGCGAGGTGATGCCGGCCAGTGATAGATCGCCAACAATGCCCCCGCAATCCCCAGCAATGGAAGCCACAGCCCGGGGCGAATCCAGCCCTTGCGATACAGCATGCCGATGCCAATTCCCAGCAAGAACTCGTACACGATGTCCGAACGATAAAAATCGCTGATCCAGCCAAACGACGTCCACGCCTGGCACACCGCGAACAACAACGCGCCCACCACCAGCACCCGCCACTGCCGGCGAAACAGCAACGCCCACGCAAACAGCACGTAGAAGAGCATCTCGTAGTTCAGGGTCCAGCCGACATTCAAGGTCGGGTACACCCCATAACCACCGGGATTTTCGGAAGGTATGAACAGCAAGGACATCAACACATGGGCCGCATCGACGCTCTGGTCCGGCAACACCGGCCGCGCAAACACCACCAGCAGCGCCATCAACAGCGTGTAGAACCAGTACGCCGGGACGATCCGCAGCAGGCGATACACCAGGAATCGCCAGGGCGGCAGCTGTTTGTTCTCGGTGGAAAGGAAGATCACCAGACCACTGATCACGAAGAACACATCCACGCCCGCCGCGCCCTTGTCGACAAACAGATGCCCCAGCGCCGAATCAGCCTGGAAACCAAAGAAAATCTGCATGAAGTGATGACCCACCACGGTCCAGGCCGCCAGGGCGCGCAGTGCCTGTACTGAAATCAACATCGTCGACCCACTCTCCCAACCCTCGACACCGGTTATTCAGGTGCCTATGGCTTGGGACAGCCGTCGACGGTCAAAGGTCGATCAAAGATTCTCGTAGCGGTTCATGTCCAGCACGCCCTCTTCCACCGGCGTGGTTTCGCGGATGTACTGCGACAGGTCGTGGAAGTACTGCCAGAACTGCGGGTGACTGCGGCGGATGCCCCAGCGGTCGACAATCTTCTCGAAGCGATTGGCGTCCTTGGCATTCTCCATGGCAGCGACAAACTCCGGCACCTGCTGCGCCGGAATGTTGAACATGAAGTTCGGGTAGCTGCTCAGCACGCCGGGATAAATGGTCACGGTGTCCAGGCCCGGCTGATAGCGATAAGCCTCACCGAGCATAAAGGCCACGTTGCTGTGGGCGCGGTTGCGCAACAGGCTGTACATCTCACGTTTGCCGCTGCGGGTTTCGATGCGCAGCATGGTCGCTTCCGGCAACAGGTCGATCACCTTGAGCCCCGCCGCCGGGCGGTTGGTCAGGCGGCTCAGGGCCTGTTCGGCGTCCTGCAACGCAGGGTCAATGCCCGGACGCGAGCAATAGGCGCTGACGCAACGGTTGATCGGGTCCGGGCTGGCGTTCAGGTCACCGTAACGGGTCAGCAACTGGTTGGCGAAGTCGCGCTTGGGGTCCTTTTCATCGAGCTTGAGGCCCGTGGGCTTGTCATCGTCGATGGCTTCATAGTCCAGCCACAGCTTGACCTTGCCGCTGTTCTGGTACCAATCGTCAAGGAAGTCATCCCGCGAATCCGCCGGCATCAGGCGCAGGAAGTTCTGCTCGGCACCGTTGCGGATCAGGTCGAAATACAGGCGCGTCTGGGCCTGATGGGAAACGTTGCCGAACACATCGAAATTCACCGCCAACTGGTAGTAGGTGCGCTCCAGCAGCGGATAGTCGAACAGCCACAGGGTTTGCGGCACTTCGCCAATCAAGCCCTTGGTCACCGAGGCGCTGTCGAAGTGACGGAAGATGCTCAACAAGGCGTTGTCGTTGCCCGCCCACAGGCTCGACCAGCTCGGCGGCGGCAGGTCGGCATAACTGTCCCGGCGCAACGCTTCGTACTCGTTGCGCTTGTCGCGGTATTTGAGCCAGAGGCTGAGCACGCTGCCCACATCATCAATCTGCCCCGGCATCGCCAGCAACGGCGTGGCCTGGCCGCGGTACCGGGCATCGGTGATATACAGGTCGTGGTCGGGGTCCTGGAACAGGGTCCAGAAGTTGTCGCGGATCACGTCCGTGGCGATCTGGCCCCGGCATACCGGCCCGCGAATAAAGGTGCGCACGAAGTATTCGGCGTTATCCAGCATGAACTGGTAGCGCGCCTTGGCCGGAATCGCCTCGAAGGTCTCGAACGGGTTCGCACGCCGGCCCGGCCCGTAGCCCGGCAAGGCTTGCACCTGCCAGTCATCGGTATAGAACAGCGACTTGATCCGGGCCATCTTCTCGGCGCTGAACGGATAGGTGATGTGAGTCTTGTGCACGATCACCCCCTGCACCGGCCACAGGCGGTAGTACACCTGGGTGCCCGGGTCGTCGTTGGGGCGGCGGGTGTTGATCAGGTCGATCGGCTGCCCGCTCGGGGTGCGCGAGCGTACCCACTGGAAGAAATGCCCCGGCTCGCCGCCTTCAAAGTAGATGTGAGCAAGGAACAGGTGCTCGAACAACCAGCGCGCCACCAGGCTTTCCCGGGCCCCGGGCTGGTTGAACAGGTTTTCCCATTGCTGCACTTGCAAGGCTTCCTTGGCACTCGGGGCCAGGCCTTGTTCGTCGATCGGTGCGCCGGAGGCCAGCCAGCGTTGCAGGGTCTGGTACTGCTGGTCGGTCAGGCCGGTGACGGCCAGGGGCATGCCTTCCTTCGGGTGGTTACCTGCGTAGGCGTTGAACTCCCCCGGCATCGGGCAGGTGTTTTCGCGGCTCAGGCCCAGCACGATGTCGTCGGGCAGCTTGGCGTTGGGCGCAAGCGGCGCGTTATGCCCCAGCTCCAGCATGCGCGCCATCAGTGCGGCCTGGCTGCCCTGGGCGTCGAGTACCGAGTAGAAATCCTTTTGCTGCCAGGCGGCTTTGCCGAAGGCGTCATAGAACAAACGGGTGGGCTGGCTGGCCTGGCTGCGCTCGCCGTCGTACACCGGCACCTTGGTCGCGCCACGTGCGGCGCCTTCGGCACTGCCCAGGTTGAGCTGGCAGGCCGAGTCGTAGCAGGCGTGGCAGGCTACGCATTTCTCGGTGAAGATCGGCTGGATGTCACGGGTATAAGAGATCGCCGGGGCGGGACCTTCTGCCTGTGCGGTGAGGGCGAACAGCGCAAACGCGGCGCTGACGATGAGGCGAAGTGACATGTTTCCGGTCCCGATTCAATGCGTGCAGTGAAAAACCCGTCGATTCTACCGATGTAACGCCCCCGCCAACATGAGCGATATTCATGCAAACCCAGCACATGCTCTAAAAGCGCACAGGTTTGTTATGATCTTCGCCCTCCGTAATACCTGACCAGAGTAGTCCCATGCCCGATCGTAGCGCTCGTCTGCAAGCCCTCCACCAAGCCCTCAAGGAACGCATCCTGATCCTCGACGGCGGCATGGGCACGATGATCCAGAGCTATAAACTGGAAGAGCAGGACTACCGTGGCAAACGCTTCGCCGACTGGCCGAGCGACGTCAAGGGCAATAACGACCTGCTGGTGATCACCCGTCCGGACGTGATTGGCGGCATCGAAAAAGCCTACCTGGATGCCGGCGCCGACATCCTGGAAACCAACACCTTCAACGCCACGCGCATTTCCATGGCCGACTACGGCATGGAAGACCTCGCCTACGAATTAAACGTAGAAGGCGCGCGCCTGGCGCGCAAGATCGCCGACGCCAAGACCCTGGAAAACCCGGCCAAGCCGCGCTTCGTCGCCGGCGTGCTCGGTCCGACCAGCCGTACCTGCTCGCTGTCGCCCGACGTAAACAACCCCGGCTACCGCAACGTGACCTTCGATGAGCTGGTGGAAAACTACACCGAAGCCACCAAAGGCCTGATCGAAGGCGGCGCCGACCTGATCCTGATCGAAACCATTTTCGACACCCTCAACGCCAAGGCCGCGATCTTCGCCGTACAGGGCGTGTTCGAAGCATTGAACGTCGAACTGCCGATCATGATCTCCGGCACCATCACCGACGCCTCCGGCCGCACCCTGTCGGGCCAGACCACCGAAGCCTTCTGGAACTCGGTCAGCCACGCCAAGCCGCTGTCCGTGGGCCTGAACTGCGCACTGGGGGCGAGCGAGCTGCGTCCATACCTGGAAGAGCTGTCGAACAAGGCCAACACCCACGTTTCCGCCCACCCGAACGCCGGCCTGCCCAACGAATTCGGCGAGTACGACGAACTGCCGTCGGAAACCGCCAAGGTCATCGAAGAATTCGCCCAGAGCGGCTTCCTGAACATCGTCGGTGGTTGCTGCGGTACCACCCCGGGCCATATTGAAGCCATCGCCAAGGCCGTGGCCGGTTACGCACCGCGCCCGATCCCGGACATTCCGAAGGCCTGCCGCCTATCGGGCCTGGAACCGTTCACCATTGATCGCAACTCGTTGTTCGTCAACGTCGGCGAGCGCACCAACATCACCGGTTCCGCCCGCTTCGCCCGCCTGATCCGTGAAGACAACTACACCGAAGCCCTGGAAGTCGCCCTGCAGCAGGTGGAAGCCGGCGCCCAGGTGATCGACATCAACATGGACGAAGGCATGCTGGATTCGAAGAAGGCCATGGTGACCTTCCTCAATCTGATTGCCGGCGAGCCGGACATCTCCCGCGTGCCGATCATGATCGACTCCTCCAAGTGGGAAGTGATCGAAGCCGGCCTGAAGTGCATCCAGGGCAAGGGCATCGTCAACTCCATCAGCATGAAGGAAGGCGTGGAGCAGTTCATTCACCACGCCAGGCTGTGCAAGCGCTACGGCGCGGCGGTAGTGGTGATGGCGTTCGACGAAGCCGGCCAGGCCGACACCGAAGCGCGCAAGAAAGAAATCTGCAAACGCTCCTACGACATCCTGGTGAATGAAGTCGGCTTCCCGCCGGAAGACATCATCTTCGACCCGAACATCTTCGCGGTCGCCACCGGTATCGAAGAGCACAACAACTACGCCGTTGATTTCATCAACGCCTGTGCCTACATCCGCGACGAGCTGCCGTATGCGTTGACCTCCGGCGGCGTGTCCAACGTGTCGTTCTCGTTCCGTGGCAACAACCCGGTGCGTGAAGCGATCCACTCGGTGTTCCTGCTGTATGCGATCCGCAACGGCCTGACGATGGGTATCGTCAACGCCGGCCAGCTGGAGATCTACGACCAGATCCCGGCCGAGCTGCGTGACGCGGTGGAAGACGTGGTGCTCAACCGCACCCCGGAAGGCACCGACGCCCTCCTCGCCATTGCCGACAAGTACAAGGGCGACGGCAGCGTCAAGGAAGCCGAGACCGAAGAATGGCGTGGCTGGGAAGTCAACAAGCGCCTGGAACACGCGCTGGTCAAGGGCATCACCACCCACATTGTCGAAGACACCGAGGAATCCCGGCAGTCGTTCGCGCGCCCGATCGAGGTGATCGAAGGCCCGCTGATGTCCGGCATGAACATCGTCGGCGACCTGTTCGGCGCCGGCAAAATGTTCCTGCCCCAGGTGGTGAAGTCCGCCCGGGTGATGAAGCAGGCCGTGGCCCACTTGATCCCGTTCATCGAGCTGGAAAAAGGCGACAAGCCGGAAGCCAAGGGCAAGATCCTGATGGCCACGGTGAAGGGCGACGTGCACGACATCGGCAAGAACATTGTCGGCGTGGTGCTGGGTTGCAACGGCTATGACATCGTCGACCTGGGTGTGATGGTCCCGGCCGAGAAAATCCTGCAGGTGGCCAAGGAACAGAAGTGCGACATCATCGGCCTGTCCGGGCTGATCACCCCGTCCCTGGACGAGATGGTGCACGTCGCCCGCGAGATGCAGCGCCAGGATTTCCACCTGCCGCTGATGATCGGTGGCGCCACCACTTCCAAGGCCCACACGGCCGTGAAGATCGAGCCCAAATACAGCAACGACGCGGTGATCTACGTCACCGACGCCTCCCGCGCCGTGGGCGTGGCGACGCAGTTGCTGTCCAAGGAATTGAAGCCGGCATTCGTCGAGAAAACCCGCCTGGAATACATCGACGTGCGCGAGCGCACCTCCAACCGCAGCGCGCGCACCGAGCGCCTGAGCTACCCGGCCGCCATCGCCAAGAAGCCGCAGTTCGACTGGAGCAGCTACACGCCGGTCAAGCCGACGTTTACCGGCGCCAAGGTGCTGGACAATATCGACCTCAACGTCCTGGCCGAGTACATCGACTGGACACCGTTCTTCATCTCCTGGGACCTGGCCGGCAAGTTCCCGCGCATCCTCACCGATGAAGTGGTGGGTGAAGCGGCGACGGCGCTGTACGCCGACGCACAGGAAATGCTCAAGAAGCTGATCGACGAAAAACTCATCAGCGCCCGCGCGGTGTTCGGTTTCTGGCCGACCAACCAGGTGCAGGACGATGACCTGGAAGTCTACGGCGATGACGGCCAGCCGATTGCCAGGCTGCACCATTTGCGCCAGCAGATCATCAAGACCGACGGCAAGCCGAACTTCTCCCTGGCCGACTTCGTCGCGCCCAAGGACAGCGGCGTGACCGACTACATCGGTGGCTTCATCACCACCGCTGGCATCGGCGCTGAAGAAGTGGCGAAGGCCTACCAGGACGCCGGCGACGACTACAACTCGATCATGGTCAAGGCCCTGGCCGACCGCCTGGCCGAAGCCTGCGCCGAATGGCTGCACCAGCAAGTACGTAAGGAACACTGGGGTTACGCCAAGGACGAAGTGCTGGATAACGAAGCGCTGATCAAGGAGCAGTACAGCGGTATCCGCCCTGCCCCGGGTTACCCGGCGTGCCCGGATCACACCGAGAAGGCCCAGTTGTTCCAACTGCTGGACCCTGAGGCCCAGGAGATGCACGCCGGCCGCAGCGGCGTGTTCCTGACCGAGCACTTCGCGATGTTCCCGGCAGCAGCCGTCAGCGGCTGGTACTTCGCTCACCCGCAAGCGCAGTACTTTGCGGTGGGCAAGATCGACAAGGACCAGGTCGCCAGCTACACCGCCCGCAAGGAGCAGGACCTGAGCGTGACCGAACGCTGGCTGGCGCCGAACCTGGGTTACGACAACTAAGTCGTGGCGCGCTGACCCGGGCGTCCAGCCGGCTGGGCGCCCGGGTCAGATCCCCAGATCCCTCCTCGCCCGCCCCGAAAGCCTGAGCGCCAGTGCCTGTTGCTCGGCGAGGTTTTCGGTATCCAAGGCTGCAACTTCGCTCAGGTACTGGGCACTGAGGTCCGGGTGAAGCTCCTCCAGGGCATCGACCTTGACCTGATGCGCCTGGGCCAACACCGAAAACTCTTCGGGGTACAGCTTCTGCAAGTAGCTGACCCAGTACGGGCGCTTGACCAGCTCTTGCATAAACACCGGGGTGCTCTCTCTGGCCATAATGGCGGTATACGCCTGATCGATATTGGCCTGGGTCACCCGGGACAGGTTGCGGTACAGCATGGTGGACGGTTGGTGAGGCAGATCCAGGCGTTCGGCCAGGCCGATGCGGTAGGCCAGGCGAATTTCCGCCGGATCGATGCCGGGGCTGCGGTTGATCGCTTCGCCAGCAATGCGCTCCGCTTCATCGAGACGGATCATGCGCCGGGCCAGGTTGAACAGCGTGGTGCCTTCCTGCCCGGGTGCAAGGGCCCTCAGGGCCTTGAACTCATACACGCTGACTTCAAGATCACTGAACAGGAGGATCCAGCCGTCACCACAGGTAGCCCTTACCCGCATCGCCTGGGCCTGGCCAAATAGTTGTTCGCGCAAGTGCGGGTATTGCTCCGCCGCCTCAAGCACCGCCCACACCCGGCGAGTCAGGTCGGCGCGGTCGTGCAAGAAATCCTGGGCGTTCTTCAACTGGGAAATGATGTAGAAAAAGTCTTCGCTGTTTTCGGCCTGTTTGAGCACGCTCCATACCCGGTGACGGGCTGAATCGGCGGCAATGGCCGGGAACCATTGGGCCTTCTGTTGTTCCGGGGTCAAGAGTTCAGGGTGGATGTCCGACCCGGAACTGCTCTCGGTACTGTGGTAACCCTCCAGTGCGTCTTCCAACTCCTCAGCCGAAAACCCCAGGCCACAGTCGGTCTGCTGCTGGTAGGCGCACAGGCGTGCCAGGTCTTCCTCGACCAGGATGTTATCGGACAGGTCAGTGCCCCACATCAAGGCGCTGTGCCGGGGCAGCAACGCGTCTTCAGGGATGGTTTCGATACGGTTACTGCGCAGGTCCAGGTGGCGCAACTGTGCAGCCTGGAGGACACCCTGCGGCCACGCCAGAAGGTTATTGCCACGCAGTTCCAATGACTGCAATTGAGGCAGGCTGCTGATGTCCAAAGAATCGAGGACATTCTCACTCAGGTCCAGGCGCTCCAGCGCGGTCAGCCGATTGAGCTGGCCCTGCAGCTCGCTGCGATAGCGCAGTTCGTTATGGCTCAGGCGCAGCTCGGTGAGTGTCGAGCATTCGCCGACGGCGTCGGGCAGGCTCATCAGGCCATTATTGTTGAGGGTCAGGGTACGCAGCTTGGGAAACGCCCGCAGGAACGCATTGGAGCCCTGCTCAGTGAGCTTGACTGCGTTGAGGTTCAACACCCTCACATGGGCCAACGGCTCGGGTAACGCCGGCAGGTCACCCAGATACAGGTCGTTCAATTGAAGGACCTCGCGCCCGTCGCCCGGCGCAACCTCGGGGTGCGCCCGCAAGGTATGGCGCCAACTGTCGATAAGCCTGTCGGCCGCGCGACGACGGTCCACGGCGCTGACCCAACCGCCGCCCAGGCGATAAGCACGAATATCGATCCACTCGTTCAACACCCGCACCATACCCCGGTAGCCCGTGCGCCACCGAACCAGGCATGCCTCGACCTCCAGCGCGCCCAGGCCAGTGGCAAGCAGTTCGTCAATGCGCCGCACCGCATCGCGGGTGGACAGCGCAGGGTCTATTTGTCGCAAACGTTGCGCAGGTGTCGACCGAACTTCGCTGGCAGATACGTCCACCTCCAGTGCAAGGAGCAGATCGGGACTGTCTGTTACCTCCTGGGGAAAATATTCCGGGTCGCCTCCCGTTCTACCCTCCGCCAGCCCCTCGCGAGGAATGCCCAAGGGCCTGTCCAGGTAAACGCTCGGACCAAAAACCGGTTGCATTGCCGGCGCGACGTTCAACGGGTTGTCGTGGTAGGTGCGCAGGGCAAAACGCTGTATGTCGGCACAGGCGGGCAAGGTCAAGCGACAACCTCGCACGTTGCTGCTGAGCATCAGCAGGTCATGGCCGGTCAGTGCCGCCTGGGGGATCGTGGTAATTGCGCTATAGCTCAGGTCCACTTGACGCAGTTCGGGCAATGTCAGCCAACCTGTCGGCCAGGCGGTGGTCGCGGTGTGGCTCAGGCTCAGGCTGCGCAACTGGTTAAGCCCGCTGACATCCAGGGTACCCACACGGTTGTAGTCCAGGTTCAACCCTCGAAGCGTGACCAGGGCACTGAGGCGCCGCTGTATCGCGTCGGTGATCGTCAGTTGGTTGTGCGCCAGGTCCAGCTGCTTGAGAGACCTCAGCTGCGTCAGGGACTCAGGCAGGTCCATCAGGTTGCTGCGACTCAAGTCCAGGCCAACGACCTGGGTAAACTGCAGGAGAAAATCGTTCAATGCCGCCACTGAAACCCGGGTGCCTGCGAGGTTCAAGCGCTGCACGTGTGCAAACGCTGCGGCCGGCATCAGCGGCAAATCCCCCAGTATCGTACCCGACAGGTCCAGCATGACGCCCTCCGAGGCGACTGGCGAAGAAGGCCCGGCCACCTCACGGGGGGAGGCAAAACGCCGGTCGAGCCCATCACGCCAGTAAGCCATGAGCTTGTCTGCCGCACGTTGACGATTGAGCGGGTCCACCGGTCGCCGGTCGACCTCCACTTCTCTGCCCTGCCACTCTTCCAGCGCCTGTTGCAACGTTGCATGTTCATCCAGCAAGGCATGCACACGGGTCAACTTGGCGTCACTGGTCAACCGATGGCGCCGCAGGTACGCCAAGGCACTGGGCGCAAACGCCGGGTCGCTGTCTTTCAGGCGTCGCAACGCGCCCTCACAATAAGCGTCCACCATCAGCACCTCATCCACCAAATGCCCCGGGTGGCCCTTCACGTGTTGGTACGCCGGCATGAACGCACGTCGCTCAAACGCTGACCAATTGAGGGTAAGGCCACGCCACAGGCGCTCATGGCCCTCAAGCATTGCCGCCGGCACCGTATTTATCCCGGTGCCCAACAGGTCGAGCGTCTCCAGTTTGTCCAACGTCAGAACGCCCACCGGCCACTCTTTCAGGGCGCCCGCCACCCGCAAGGCAAGCAGCTGTTTCAAGCCACTGACATCCAACGCGTCCAGCGCGCCCGTCAGGACTAACCGGCGCAATTGGCTCAACGTGTTAAGGCGTTGCAAAAAGACCGGCGAGTAGGTCAAGCCCCAGCCGTCGATCGACAACTCTTCAAGCTTGGGAAACAGCCCGAGGCCCGCGGCAATCGCTTCGACATGGGCGGGCTCGGTAAACACATTCAGGACTTCGACGTTGGAGAACTGCTGCGCAAGCCTGGTGCCCTGGGCGCCCGCCAGGGTTTCGCCGCTTACGCCCAACCCTCGCACATGGGAAAAATCAGCATCCAGCGCCGGCAAGTTACCGGCCTTGCCCAGTGACAGATAGGCATGGGGCTTCAGGCCCCGGTACGCGCCTTCGCGCCAGCAATTGATCAGGGTGTCTGCCGTATGTTGTGCCCCCGCCTGAGCACTGTTTTGCGTCACCCACTGATCCAGGGTCATGCGTAACCGGGTCAGTTCGCGCTCGCGGTTGCCTATCAACTCATAGATCTGTGGGGGACGCTGGCCGGCCTGCAACAGACTTTGCACAAACAGCTGGGCCGCCTCATCGCTGAGGTTGGGGTAAACATCGCGAACCCTGGCCGCCAGGGCGATATCAGGTGTTTGGACCGTACCCCGGCCGCTCAGGGCATAACCTAATGACCCGCTCGCCAGACGCAACGCCGGGCGAGCCATGGGCGCGCGTATCTTCAGCACGGCGGCCATTTCGAGGCGGTGTGCCGTGGCATACCGTGCCAGGGTTTGCTGCAAATCGACGTCCGCGCTGGCCAGCGGCAAACCCAGTGACTGGCGCAGGGTCACGGGCAAGGCATGGACGATTGATGGGTAGAAATTACGACTGCCGGGGACCGGACTGTAAAGAGGAGCCCCCTGCAGGTCGTAAGCCAGGAATGTCTCGCCTTTTTTGACCAGGTAACGGCGCACTGCCGCGTCTTCAGGCCCAACCTCAGCCAGCAAGCGCCCACTGGGGTTGTCGGCGCGCAGTTCCAGGCGCAGCGTGGGAGACCAACCCGGCAATTGCTGCAAGCAATGCAACGCCAGCCGGTCACTGTCCAGGCTGGCGAACGCCGGCAGGTACAAGCCGGCCAACGCACTGCTCAGGCGACGTTGCTGTACCGCACGCCGCGCCAGGTTATCCAGGCGCGGCGCAACACCGGTTCGGCCCAGTATCTGCAGGCGTTCCTTATCGCTGGCCGTACTGATAATTTCGTTGATCGCGCCTCGGGACAAAGAAGCAAAGCGGCGCTGCAACACTGCGCCCTCGGGGGACAGCAGTACAGCCTGTGGCGGCGCGCCGCGAAACAACTGCAACGTATCGGCCAGCACGGCAGGCATCGGCAAACCATCTATGTGGACCTTGCGCAACAGGTCATCACTGATGCCGCTGATGTCGCCAAGGGCGCTCAACGTTGCATCGCTGATTCCCTGGGTTTCATGACCCAGGCGCCTCAGCAAGGTCAGGCGGTCCCATTCCAGTGGGCGTTCATGGGTATGGCGCCAGGCACCCGCCTGGTTGTGCTCGAGGATCGGCTGGTACGCAGCCGGATTGTTCGGATGCTGGATCCGCCATTTTCGAGTCCGCGCATCAAAAGCCTTTTCATAAAGGCCCTCACCCAGACGCACGTACATCTTGCCGCCCTGCGCGTACTGACCCTGGGCATTGGGCTTGAGTGATGCATCCAGAACGGTATGACTGCGGTAGGCCGCAAGGTCGGGTTTCCACAGGCGCCTTTCGCCGTTCGGCAACTTCACCGGCACCAGCCCATCGACCCATTTCGACACCTGGATAGCGGGCGCCCGGCCAGCGAGGGCTGCCGCCCCGCCCAGGGTGGCCATGAACCCGAGATTCAGCGCCACCGACTCCAGGTGCTCCCATGCCGCATCCATATCGCCCTCCTGCCAGGATTCGATGCCGTGATAGACCTCCAGGCCCAACTGAATCGCCGTGACCGCCAACAACAGCTCCCCCAGGCCGGGCACCATGAATGCGGCCACATTCAATGTGTTCAAACCCATGCTCAACCAGTGAGCATGGCGTGCCTGTGCGGCTTTTCGATCAGCCTCCGCAGTGGGCACCGCCAGGGCTCTAGCATTGTCCTTGAGGCGCTGTACATGCCGCTCGTAGAGCGCGCCGAACAACTCCCCCTCGATCAACCGTTCTCGCCGGTTCAAGTTGATTTGCTCGTCGTAGACCTGCTCCTTGTAGCCTCGCGGGTTCCAGGTGAATGTGTAGAGTTTTTCCTTGAGGCGCTCAAGGAACTGCGGCGCCTGTTGCTGAGGTACCAGGCTGGCAAACAACTGCTGATAGGCAGGTGAGCGCAGGTTCACCGCCAGTTCCTTGTCGAACGCCTGCATAGACGGGTATTCCTTGAGCGGGCACTGCGGCGCGCCCGGAATCCAGGCCACCACCCGCGTATCAGGCGCCACGGGAAGCAGCCCGCTCACACCTGCCCCAGGAAACAAGGGCGGGATCACGGACCGGGTCGGTGCGACACCCGGCCCGATCAGCAGCACCTCCCCCAGCTCGCAGCCCAGGATCGACAGTTGACCGAAACGTACGACCTCGCCATCCAGCAGCGGCCGCGAAGTACCTGCCAGCACTTCACGCAACATGAGAAACACCGCCGGACCGATGTCGCCCTGCGCCCATGCGGCATACAGGCGTACCGTCAGCAGGTCTTTTTGCGCGCGAATCATCTGCTCCCGCACCACGGCCCGAGTGGCAGCGGCATCGAACACCTGCGCCAGGTGGGCCTGGTATTGCTGCCCCAGGTCCAGGGTGCGGCACAGGGTGGAAAAGGTTTGTGGAGTCATCGACAGGGTTGCGCTGTAGCGATAACGCGCCGCACGCGAGCCATCCGCCCGCGCCTCGCCGTAGTACTCGGTCAGCAGCGCACCTTCCGGCGCCAGGGCGCTGGTCTGTTCGAGGGCGATATCGGTGAAGTCTTCATCGCCCTCGAAGTTCAGCAACGCTGCCTGCAACAACGAATGCTGCTGCGGGGCCTGGCGATACCGCAGGTAATGCAGCTGGTTTTTGTTGACGTCCGGGGCCTCGCCCATCGCCTCGCGCAACGCCGCTTCCAGCTTGGGCTGGGCGAATTCGACAATGCCTTGCAGCGCGCCAAGGCCCTTGGCCAAGGCTTCGCGGGACTGACGGCTGGCCTTGCGACTGTCATCGAGTGCCTTGTTCAATGCGGGCGAGAGCGGGACCTTGGTGGCAGGCCGCTCCCTGCCGGGCAACAGTCCATGTTTGAGCCGGCGCACATCGACGGGGGCCATGTGGGCAACCCACGTGGGCAGACGTGCCTTGATCAGGGCGGTGTGCAAGCTTTCGTCCGCGAGGGCATTAGGTGGAGTAGACATGTGCGGCTTCCTGAGAACGCTTTTGGGAGGCCCAGTACAGCGAACAGGCGAGCGCCTTCGCAGGTAGATAAATGTTTTTGTGCACCTTGGCGCCGAACCTGGGTAACGACCACTGAGGCGCGGCAGGCCCGTTTCCGGACCTGCCGCCGGGGCACAGGCTGTTATAGCCTCAGTGCTGCTCTCTCCCGCTCGGACAGGCGAATCAGCAGGGCCTGGCGTTGCTCAATCCTTTGCTTGGCCAATACCACGGCTTGCGCCTCGTACTGCGCACCAAACGCCGGATAGCGATCCTCCAGGGCTTCAGCCTCGCGGGCCTGGGTCTGGGCCAGCGTCGTAAAGTCAGCCGCGTATTGCTTCTGCACGTAGTCGACCCAGTACTGGCGCGTGACCAGATCGGCCGTGAACGCCTCGGTCGCCTCCCGGGCGATGATGCTGGCGTAGGCCTGGTCGATATCGGCCTGTTTCACTTGGGAAAGGTTGCGGTACAGCATGCCGGACGGCTGGCGCGGCAACTCCAGGCGTTGGGCCAGGCCGATGCGGTAGGCCAGGCGAATTTCCGCCGGGTCAACACTGGGCTTTAGGCTGACCACGCGGCTGGCGGTGGCTTCAGTCTGTTCCAGGCGGATCATGCTTCTGGCCAGCTTGAACAGCGCCGCGCCTTCTTTTCCGGGCTCCACGGTTTCCAGGGCCTTGAACTCATAGACACTGACTTCAAGGTCGCTGAACAGCAGGATCCAGCCGTCACCGCAGGTCGCGTTGATCCGCATGCCGCGAGCCTTGCCGAACAGTTGCTCGCGCAACGCCGGACGTTGCTCGGCGGCCTCCAGCACCTCCCATACCCGGCGCGTCAACTCAGGGCGGTCGGTGATGAAGTCCTGGGCGTTTTTCAGCTGGGAAATGATGTAGAAGAAATCCTCACTGTCGTCAGCGCTCTTGAGCGACTCCCAGACTGCGTGTTTGCTGGAGTCGGCCGCCACGCCAGCAAACCATTGGGCTTTCTGTGCTGCGGGCGTCAGCAGCTCCGGATGCAGCTCACCGCTCAGATCCGCTTCCTCGTGACTGGTACTGAGGAGGAAGCCATCGAGCTCGCGATCAATTTGCTCCCGGGTATAACCCAGGCCGAACCCCGTTTCCTCGAGGAAGTCGCTCAGGCGCTCGAACACGCGTTCTTCCAGCCCGTTGTCCGTCAGGTTGGTGTTGCTCATCAGAAGGTTGTGGCGAGGCAACAGGGCATCGTCCGGGATGGTCTCGATCTGGTTATTACTGAGGTCGAGGGTGCGCAGTCGCGGCAGTTCCAATGCCCCGGCCGGCCATTCCTCCAGGACGTTGTTGTGCAGGTCCAGGTTTGTCAGCCCGCGCAGGCCGCTGACATCCAGGCTGGCCAGGGTGTTTTCGCCGAGGTCGAGCCATTCCAGCGCGTTTAACGGGCCAAGCAGTGCCTGTAGCTGCGCAGCGTCGCGCAAATCATTGTAGGTGGCTTCGAGATGAGTCAGCGCCGTGTATTGGCTGATCACCTCGGGCAGGTGCGCCAGGCCATTCTTGTTGAGCACAAGCCGGCGCAGGTGGGGGAAACTGCCCAGGAACCCATTGGACCCCTGCTCCGTCAGCTTCACCTCGGTGAGGTCGAGCACGCTGACGTGGCTCATTGAAGCCGGCAACGTCGGCAGGTCGCCCAGATACAACCCGGACAGGTCCAGTACCTCGCGCCCGTCCACCGGCGGCACCTCGGGCCGGGCACGCAGGTTGTGGCGCCAGCTTTCAAGGAGCCGGCCGGCGGCACGACGACGGTCGAGGGCACTGACCCAGCCGCCCCCCTCGCGATAACCCTCGATGTCGATCCAACTGTTCAACACCCGGCTCAAGCGTTGATGCTCGGCGTGCAACTGCACCAGGCGTGTGTCGACGCCGGTGGCGCCCAGGCCGGCGACCAGCCATTCATCAATGCGCGCCACCGCCTGGGCACTGCTCAAGGCAGGATCCAGTTGTTGCAGGCGCGCCGCCGGAGTGAGGCGTGCTTGCGCGTCGACGTTCTCGACGTGCAGGGGCAACAGCAACTGGCCGGGGTCGTCCGTGACCCTGACCGGGAAATACTCCGGATCGCCGCCGGTCCGGCCGATGCGCAGCTGTTCCTGGGGAATGCCCAGCGGCTTGTGCAGGTAGATTTCCGGCCCCACCAACGGCAGTAATTCCACATCAAGGCCCAATGGATTTTCCCGCAGGGTGCGTTGCGCAAAGGCCAGGATGTCGGCGCAGGCCCGGGCATTCAGTCGGCAACCCCGCAGGTTGCTCTTGAGCATCAGCGTGTCGTGGCCGGTGAGCGCCTGGGCGGGCACCCGGGTGATAGCGCTGTGGCTCAGGTCC
Source organism: Pseudomonas sp. W2I6 (assembly GCF_030815935.1). Classification (NCBI taxonomy): domain Bacteria; kingdom Pseudomonadati; phylum Pseudomonadota; class Gammaproteobacteria; order Pseudomonadales; family Pseudomonadaceae; genus Pseudomonas; species Pseudomonas sp. W2I6. Next base: position 3,193,650 of record NZ_JAUSXJ010000001.1, read on the forward strand.
AGGCTCTCCAGGACTGGCAAGTCCAGGACACCCTCGGGCCATTCGGTGATTCCAGTGCGGCTGAGGTTCAAGTGGCGCAAGGCGTTGAGGCCACGCAGATCCAGGCTCGCGACACGGTTGTATTGCAAGTCCAGGGTTTCAAGAGCCGTCAGGCGGCTCAAGCGTTGCTGGATGGACGGGATGATGCTCAGTTGGTTGTGGGAAAGATCCAACTGGCGCAGGGCGGTGAAGTTGTCCAGGGCCGAAGGCAGCTGTGCCAGGTTGCTGGCACTGAGGTTCAAGTCTTCAATGGCGTTGAATGCGCCGAGAAAGTCATTCAGCGCCTCAATGGAAACCCGGGTGCCGCTCAGGTTGACCTGTTTGACATGGGCGAACGCGGCCGCCGGCAACCCGGGCAAGTCGCCCAGCACGCCCCCCGACAGGTTCAGTGTGGCGGTCGGCAGGTTGGAGCGCGCCGACATGCCCGACGGCGCAAACCGCGGCCCCAGGCCTTCACGCCAACTGTCCAGGAGCCGCTCGGCGGCGCGCTGGCGGTAAAAGACATCTACCTGCCGGCGGTCAACCCGCAACTCCCTGGTCGCCCACTCCTCCAGGTCCCGGCTCAGGGCGAGCTGTTCGTCGAGTACCTGGTGAGTGCGGGCCAGTATCTGTTCAGTGGTCAGACCCTGCTGCCGGAACTGAGAGACAACGTCTATGCCAAACCCCCAGCGCACGTCTTTCAAACGATCCATCACGCCCTCACAGTAACCCCGCACCAGGGCTTGCTCATTGAGCAGGTGAGCCGGATTGCCCCGCACATGTTCATACACCGCCATGAATTCCCGGCGGTCAAACGCGGCCCACCGCAGGTTCAAGCCGCGCCACAGGCGTTCATGCCCGATGAGCATCGACGGGGGCACCGAACGGATGTTTGTTCGCCACAGGTCGAGCCTCTCAAGGTGCTCAAGTGACGCCACCCCCTGTGGCCACTCCTGCACCGAGCCCTCCATGCGCAGCGAGCGCAGGTGCGTGAGGGCGCTGACGTCCAGGCGTTGCGAAATGCCCTCGATGCTCAGGTGCTGCAAACGCTCCATTCCCCCCAGGCGTTGCATAAACGCAGCCGGATAGGCCATATTCCGGCCGCCTAACGTCAACTGGGTGAGCCCGGTAAAGCGGTTCAGTCTGTCGACCAGCTCGATGCCTGGCGTTGCCTCAAGGAATACATCAAGGCGTTGCACGCCGCAGAATTGCTCAGCCAGCCTTGTACCCTGCTCACCCGATAAGGCCTCGGCTCGCACACTCAGCGACTGCACATGGGAAAAGTCTGCGCTCAGCCGCGGAAGGTCCGTCACGCTGCCCAGCGACAGGGTGCTCAGCGGCGGCCGCTCGCGGTAAATGCCCTGGCGCCAGCAACTGATGATGTCGGCCGCCATCCGTTGCTGATCACTGACCCTACCCGGCTGTGGGAACGCAGCGGCGGTCCACTGATCAAGCTCTGCCTGCAACAGGTCGAACTCACGCTGGCGGTTTCCCAACAGGGTGAAGATCTGTTGGGCGCTTTCACCGGCCTGCAATCGGCTCAGGACAAACTCGCTGGCCTGCCCGGCGTTGAGGTTCGGATAGAGCGCCTGCACCCTCGCCGTCAGCGATGCATCCACGTCAAAGCCTTTGCCCCGACCGCTCAACGGGTAACCCAGGACGCCCCCCGCCCCTGTCAACACGGGTCGCGAACGCGGTGCGCGCAGGCCGAGCACATTGGACATTTGGCTACGGCGGCGGGTGGCATAACTGGCCACCGCCTGTTGCAGTTCCCGGTCCAGGGTCGCCACGGGCATGTCCAGGCCAGGTCGGGCCGCAGCGGGGATCGCATGCACGACGGACTGGAAGAAATTACGCCGCCCGGTGGTCCGGCTGTTCAGCGCGACAACCGCGCTCGTCGTAGGCCTGGAAGGCTTCGCCCTGCTTGACCAGGTATCTGCGCAGCGGCGCATCTTGCGGGCCAATGCTGTTCAGTAACGGTCCTTCGACAGCCTGAAAGCGCACTTCCAGGCGCAGATTGGTGGGCCAGCCCGGCAAGTGTTGCAGGCAATGCAGGGCCAGGCGGTCCGTGTCGGCACCGGCGTCGGCCTGGCGATGCAGCCCCGCCAGGGCACGGCTCAGGCGGCCTTGTTGGACTGCGCGGCGAGCGGCATTGTCCAGGCGCGCCGAGGCTCCACGCTGACTGCGCAGTTGCAAGCGCTCCTGTTCGCTGGCGGTATCAAGAATTTCCTGGATGGCTCGCCTCGACAATCCAGGGAAGCGCCGTTGCAGCACCGCCTCTTCGCCAGCCAGCGGCGCCGTATCCGCCACTGGCTGGCTGCGGAACTGCTCCAGGGTATCGGCCAGCACGGCGGGCAGCGGCCTGCCTTCGATATACGCCTTGCGCAACACGTCATCCTGGACCCCACTGATATCCCCAATAATGCCCAGTGTCGTATCAGAGAATTCTTCAGTGGCAGGCCCCAGTCGTCGCAGCAGGGTCAGGCGGTCCCAGTTGAAAGGCTGCTCATGCACATGCCGCCAGGCACCGGCGTTGTTGTGTTCAAGGATCGGTTGGTAAGCCTCGGGATTTTCCGGGTGTTTGATCCGCCACTTGCGGATTCGGCTGTCGAAGACCTTTTCATGCAGGTTTTCGCCGATACGCACGTAAATCTTGCCGCCTGTCTCGTACTGGCCCCGGGCATTGGGCTTGAGAGCCGGGGCCAGCACCACCTCGCTGCGGTACGGCGCCAGGTCCGGTTTCCACAGCCGAGCCTCACCACTGGGCAGTTTGACCGGTACCAGGCCATCCACCCAGCGGGACACCTGGATTTTCGGCGCGCGACCGGCCAGGGCCGTCGAACCGCCGAGGGCGGCCATGAAGGCCACGTTCAGCGCCACCGACTCCAGATGTCCCCAGGCTGCATCGATGTCGCCTTCCTTCCACGCCTCGATGCCATGGTAGACCTCCAGGCCCAGCTGCACAGCCGTAACCGCCAGCATCACCTCCCCCAGGCCGGGCACGACAAAGGCCGCCACGTTCAGCACATTCAAGCCAATACTCAGCCAATGTTCGTGGCGTTCCTGGGCAGCCTTGCGATCCGCCTCGGCGGTGGGTACGGCGAGCGTTCTGGCGTTATCTTTCAGGCGTTGCAGGTGGTTGTCATAGAGCGCTCCGAACAGCTCGCCACTGATCAGGCTTTCGCGGCGCGCCAGGTTGATGTTCGGGTCGTAGATCTGCTCCATGTAGCCTCTGGAGTTCCACTCGAAGGTAAAGAGCTTGGTCTTCAGTCGTTGCAGGAAAGCCGGGGCTTCGTCTTGCGGCACCAGGCTGGCAAACAGCCGCTGATACTCCGGGGAGCGCAGGTTGATCGCCAGTTCCGCCTCGAACGCCTTTATCGACGGGTATTCCTTGAGCGGGTACAACGGCGCACCGGGGATCCACGCCACCAGCCGCTGGTCGGCCGCGGCCGGCACCAGCAACTCCCCTAGCGAGGCGCCGGGCACCAGCACAGTGCCCCAGCCCAACGGCTGCCGGGCATCTGCCATCGCGCCGACGCCCGGCCCGATCAGTACGACTTCACCCACCTTGCAGCCGAGAATCGCCAATTGGCTGCAGGCAACGGGCTTGCCATCCAACTGCGGCCGTTCGGTACCGGCCAGCAAGGCGTTGAGCATGGCATAGGCACTGTCGCTGACTTCGTTCTTCATCCGCGCCGTGTGCAGCCTGACGGCCAGCAGTTTCTTGTGCGCGTCGATCATCTGCTCGCGCACCACGGCCTTGGTGCCCGCCTCCTCGAACACTTGTTGCAAATGCGCCTGGTATTGCCGGCCCAGGTCCAGCGTGCGGCAGAGCACGGCAAACTGGTCCGGGGTGACGGCGAGCTTTTCGCGGTAGCGATAGCGGGCCCGGCGTGAATGGTCGTTCAGAATTTCGCCGTAGTACTCGGTGAACAACGCCCCTTCGGGGGCCAGCGCGCTGGTTTGCTCAAGGGCGATATCGGCAAAGTCTTCATTGCCTTCAAAGTTGAGCAATGCTGCCTGCAACAGCGAATGCTGTTGCGGCACCTGACGGTAACGCAGGTAGTGCAACTGGTGCTTGTGGACGTCCGGTACCTCACCGAACCGTTTGCGCCAGGCGTCTTCCAGCAGCGGCTGGGCAAACTCGGTGATGCCCTTGAGGCCGTCGAGAGTCTTGGCCAGCCGCTCGTGGGCGCGGCGACGGGCCAACTGGCTGTCGGCGAAGGCCTGGCGCAACCCCTGGGGCGCGTTACTGAGCCAGGCAGGTGGTGCATCCTCGGGGACGCGCCCGGGCAGCAGGCCCGGCTTCAAGCGTCGGATGTCCGCAGCCGCGCTGCGGGCAATCCAGCCGGGCAAGCTGTTCTTGATCAATGCGGTGTGTAGCCCCTGCTCTGTCGGGGCGGGTAAGGTTGGCATGCGCTCGTTCCTGATGACTCTGTTAAGGAGTCCCAGTACAGCGAACGGGCCAACCGCCAGGGCGGTAGATAGCTACAGCCGGTGTTTTGCGGGAACTTGGCTATCCTCATCCATGGGTTTGATCCCTACCGCGAGGCCTTTATGGACGATTCCAACAACAAGCCACCGACTTTCTGGCAGATGCTTCACAGCGTGATGGCAGCCGCCTTCGGGGTGCAGAGCGGGAAGAATCGCGCCCGCGACTTTACCCATGGCAAGCCCAGCCACTTTGTCATCCTGGGTATTGTGTTTACCGCCGTGTTTGCCTTGACCCTGCTTGCCATCGTCAAGCTGGTGCTGCACCTGGCCGGTGTTTGAAGCCGGTCAATGCATCAGCAGTTGCAGGCTGAACGGGTAGCGATAGGTGGCTGGCTTGCCCTGGGCTGACAGTGCTCGAAAGTCGACGCCGTAGTCCTCGCGCCCCTGCATCTCTAAAAGGCGCCTGGCTTGTGGCGGATCAATCAATCGAAAGAGCCCGAGCTTGCGCTCACGCCCACCGTACTGCGCCATGCCCAGGCCGCGGGCATCGTCATGCAGCACCACCATCGCCCAGCCGCCAAGGGTGAAATGCCCGGCCACCAGCACACTCAGGCGTCCCTCAAGGCGCGCCTGCAACGCTTCGGGCGAACTGTTGACCGCGCTGAACAACACGTCCGTGCCCGGCGTGCGCCCGCTGCCTTTGAGTGCATCCATTGCCCCCAGCGCCATTTCATCGTTGGCCGCCCACACCAGCGCGGTCTGCGGGTAGCGTTTGAATAACTGCGTGGCCTGGTCGAAAGCGCGCTGGCGACTCCACTCGCCATACACCAACTGGCGCAGGCGCACCTGCGGATGATCCGCCAGGGCGCGCTGCAAGCCTTGCTCGCGCAGTTGCGCGGCGGGAGTGGTCTTGGCCCCGGAGAACGCGATCAGGTCGAGGGTCTGGCCGGGGGCGACAGGCCCATGCAGGCGCAACAACTGGGTGAGCATCAAGTAGCCCGCCTGTTCGTCGTCGGCGACCATGCTGCCGATCCAGTCAGGGTATTTGCCGGCGTCCAGCAGTTGAGTCTGGTCCGCGGTCAGCGCGTTGTTGACGATCAGCAGCTTGACCCCGCTGCCCTGGGCCAGGCGCAAGATCTGCGGGGCGATGTACTGCTCGTTGACCAGCACCAGGTAGTCCGGGCGCTCGGCGCCTTGCAGGGCTTCACGGGCCTGCACCAGCGTGGTCTCGGGATTGCGCTCGGAATAGCGCACACGCAAATCCAGGCCGAGGTCCCTTGCGGCGGCCTGCATGAATTGCGCGTAGCTGACCCAGAAGGTCTCGGTCGAATTGCCAGGGTTGAGAAACACCACCGACGTCGCCTGGGCGATGGCCCAGAACGGCATGCTCAGCACCAGCAAGCACTTGCAGAGAACCTTCAACATCGTTGCCTGAGCCTTTCGGAATGACGGCCCATGATAATGGCATCAGGCCGGTCAATCTCGGCTAATTGCCGATTGTCGACAACAAGGCTCGATAACGCCCTTTTATTGATGGCTGACCCAGAACACGGCAGTGGAAACCACCAGGATAATCAAAAACAGAATGGCCCACGCATCGACACTGCTGTCACTTTTGCGCGCTTTGGTCGGATTGCTCATAGCATCGCCTCTTGTCGGTTTTATAGGTGATTGCACAAAGACACGAGCACAGTAAAGTTCATGATTGCCCGCATGACAAATGTGGGTATCGCGATAACCGTTCTCATTAGGCCATTTGGTTATTTGCATATACTCAAACATCACTTTTGCGCATAAACGCAAACTGGTATCGTGCGCCGGCTCCGTTGGGAGTGCGCGGCCGTGCGCGCAGATTTGCCGAGAACAGGACCTATATGTACGTATACGACGAATACGATCAGCGCATCATCGAGGACCGCGTCAAGCAGTTCCGTGATCAGACCCGACGCTATCTGGCAGGTGAACTGAGCGAAGAAGAGTTCCGCCCTCTGCGCCTGCAAAATGGCCTTTATGTTCAGCGCTTTGCGCCGATGCTGCGGGTTGCCGTGCCTTATGGCCAACTGACTTCCCGTCAGACGCGCATGATGGCCAAGATTGCCCGCGACTTCGACAAGGGCTACGCCCACATCAGTACTCGCCAGAACGTTCAGTTCAACTGGCCGGCCCTGGAAGACGTGCCGGACATCCTGGCTGAATTGGCCACCGTGCAGATGCACGCCATTCAGACCAGCGGTAACTGCCTGCGCAACGTGACCACCGACCAGTTCGCCGGCGTTGCCGCTGACGAGCTGATCGACCCCCGCCCATGGTGTGAAATCGTCCGTCAATGGACCACCTTCCACCCGGAATTCGCCTACCTGCCGCGCAAGTTCAAGATCGCCATCAATGGCTCGACCTCGGACCGCGCCGCCATCGAAGTGCACGATATCGGCCTGGAGCCGGTGCATAACGCGGCGGGCGAGTTGGGCTTCCGTGTGCTCGTCGGCGGCGGCCTCGGTCGTACGCCGGTAGTGGGTGCCTTCATCAACGAATTCCTGCCGTGGCAGGACCTGTTGAGCTACCTCGACGCGATCCTGCGGGTCTACAACCGCTACGGCCGTCGTGACAACAAGTACAAGGCCCGGATCAAGATCCTGGTAAAAGCGCTGACCCCCGAGGTGTTCGCCCAGAAAGTCGACGCCGAGATGGAACACCTGCGCGGCGGCCAGACCACCCTGACCGACGCCGAAGTGCACCGCGTTGCCAAGCATTTCGTCGACCCCGACTACAAGGCCCTGAGCAATCAGGACGCCGCGTTGGCCGAGCTCGATGCGCAGCACCCGGGTTTCGCCCGCTGGCGCACCCGCAACACCCTGGCCCACAAAAAGCCGGGCTATGTGGCCGTGACCCTGTCGCTGAAACCTACCGGTGTTGCACCGGGTGACATCACCGACAAGCAACTGGACGGCGTCGCCGACCTGGCCGAGCGCTACAGCTTCGGCCAACTGCGCACCTCCCACGAGCAGAACATCATCCTCGCCGATGTTGAACAGTCTCAACTGTTCACCCTGTGGGGCGAGCTGCGCGAGCAGGGTTTTGCCACGCCGAACATCGGCTTGCTGACCGACATCATCTGCTGCCCGGGCGGCGACTTCTGCTCCCTGGCCAACGCCAAGTCGATCCCGATTGCCGAATCGATCCAGCGCCGTTTCGACGACCTGGACTACCTGTTCGACATCGGCGAGCTGGACCTGAACATCTCCGGTTGCATGAACGCCTGTGGTCACCACCACGTCGGCCACATCGGCATCCTGGGCGTGGACAAGAAAGGCGAAGAATTCTACCAAGTGTCCCTGGGTGGCAGCGCCAGCCGCGATGCGAGCCTGGGCAAGATCCTCGGCCCGTCCTTCGCCCAGGAAGCCATGCCTGACGTGATCGGCAAGCTGATCGACGTGTACGTCGAACAGCGCACCGAAGATGAGCGTTTCATCGACACTTACCAGCGCATCGGCATTGACCTGTTCAAGGAGCGCGTCTATGCAGCGAATCATTAAGAACAACGAAGTCCTCGACGAAACCTGGCACCTGCTGCCCAAGGATGCGAGCTTCGATGGCATCTCCAACTGCGACGACCTGATCGTGCCACTGGCCCTGTGGCGCGAGCACGCTCACGCCCTCAAGGCCCGCGACGGCGGCCTGGGTGTATGGCTGGACGCCGATGAAGAAGCCGAAGAGATCGGTGATGACGTGGAGCACTTCCAGGTCATCGCCCTGAACTTCCCGGCCTTCACCGACGGTCGCAACTACTCCAACGCCCGCCTGCTGCGTGACCGTTATGGTTACAAGGGCGAGCTGCGGGCGATTGGCGATGTGCTGCGCGACCAGTTGTTCTACCTGCGCCGCTGCGGGTTCGATGCCTTCGCCTTGCGCGCGGACAAAGACCCGTACGAAGCGCTGGAAAGCCTCAAGGATTTCTCGGTGACGTACCAGGCCGCGACGGATGAACCGTTGCCGTTGTTCCGCCGCCGGTAAGCTCGCGTCAATAAAAAGCCCCGACCAGTCGGGGCTTTTTGCATTCAGGCGGTGGGTTGCAACGCGAGTTGCACTGCACCATCGACACTCAACCCGCTGATCAGCACCTGGGGCGCACACGCCTCAGGCAGCGTCTGCAACACCTCCTGCGCCTCATGCCGTACGCGGGCCAGCACCAGGCATTTGCCCTCCCCTCGCACCTGTACGAAAAACGCCTGCAACGCCTCGATGCTGGTGCCGTCCAGGTCGGGGGATTCTTCCAGGCTGAGCACTACCGTGTGCACCGGTAACGTAGCGTGCCGCATCAGGCTCAACACCGCCCCCAAACACTCGCTCGGCATTCGCGAAGAACAGCGCTTCACTGGGCCGCACGATCAGCACACCGGGGATCCGTTCGGCGCTCGGGTGATGCAGCAAGTCGACAAAATCATGCCCACCGTCAATGCGCCCCAGCTCACGCACGTCCGCCGACGACATCTGCCGCAGCATCAACACCACGCTGATTCCGACGGCCACCAACAACCCATCCAGCACCCCCAGCACCAACACCGCTGCCACCGCGCAGATCACCAGCAACCGATCGCGGCGCCAGGAGAAATAGCGGCCCAGGGGCTGCAGGCTCAAGCCACGGCCCAAGGCGTAAATGACGATGGCGGCAAGCACCGGCTCCGGCGTCAATGCCACCAGCGGCAGCACCGTCAGCACGATCGCCAACACCACCAGCGCCGCCACGGCGCCCGCCAGCCGGGAGTTGGCGCCCGCCGCCTCATTGGCCGATGTCGCCGAATACCCGGCGCCGGTGGGCATGCCCTGGAACAGCCCGGACAGCAGGTTGGCGGCCCCCAGCGCCAGCAGGTCACGGTTGGATGACACGCGATCACCATGCTTGAGGGCGAAGGAGCTGATGGAGCCGTAGGACTCGGCGTAAAGAATCATCACCATGGCAAACGCCAACTCTCCCAGGCGCAGCCAGTCGGCGAACGGCAATACCGGCAAATGCGCCACTTCCAGACGCAGGTCGATGACGCCGATCAACGCCACGCCATGGGCCTGCAGATCCAGCCACTGGCCGGCGGCAATCCCGAGGATCACCACCAGCAACCCGCCCGGCAGGCGCCGAACTCGCGCGCATAGCCAGAGCAGCAGCAACGCGACGCCCGCAACGGCAGCGGCGGCCCAGTTCCAGCGCGGCAGTTGCTCCAGGAGCTGGGGCAGGAAGCGAATCAGGTTGTTATCGGTCAGGTGCACGCCCACCACGCTGGCCAACTGCTTGAGGATGATCGTCAGCGCCAGGCCAAAGGCAAAGCCACGCAACACCGGCTTGGCGATAAACGAGGTCAGCCCGCCCAGCTTGAGCATCCCGGCCAACAGGAAAAACGCCCCCGTCACCAGTACCAGGCCCATTGCCAGGCTCAGCCTGAGTGCCGGGTCATCCCCCGCCAGCGTTGCCGTGGCCGCCGCCAGCACCGCTGCCGAGGACGATGTGGCAGAGACAATCGCGAAGCGGCTGGTGCCAAACAGGCCGTAGCACAACAATCCGGCAAACAAGGCGATCACGCCCGCCTGGGGCGGCAACGCGGCGATGCTGGAATAGGCCACGGCCTCGGGCAGCAACAGGCCGGCGATGGACAGGCCGGCCAGCAAGTCTTGTGCACGGTTCGGCGTGGTGTCGCTCTCAGGCTTGGTGTTCAATCCCTAATTCCCTGGCAAAAAAAACGGCCAATCCGCTGTCTGCGAATTGGCCGTGATCATTGCACTGAAACCGGGTGCTGTCAGGACACCAGCGAATAAATCAGCGCGGTAATCGCCACCAGGCCCACCGCCGTGACGAACACGTTGGACGCCTGGCCACGGTACTTGGCCATCGCCGGTACCTTGCGGATCGCGTACATCGGCATCAGGAACAGGATCGACGCAATGATCGGCCCGCCCAGGGTCTCGATCATGCCGAGGATGCTAGGGTTGAGGGTCGCGACGATCCAGCACACCACCAGCATGAAGGCAGCCGTCATGCGGTCCAGAGTCTTGGCAGCCGGGCGACGGCCGCTTTTGAGCACCAGGCCCTTGAGGCCTTCACTGGCGCCGATGTAATGGCCCAGGAACGACTTGGCAATCGCCACAAACGCGATCAGCGGCGCGGCGAACTCGATGGTCGGGTTGCTGAAGTGGTTCGCCAGGTAGGACAGGATCGACAGGTTCTGCGCCTTGGCTTCGGCCAGTTGCGCCGGCGACAGGGTCAGTACGCAACTGAACACGAAGAACAGCACCATCACTACCATCAGGATGTGTGCCCGGGACAGGATCTGCGAGCTGCGTTCCTCGGCGTGTTCGCCGTACTGGCGCTTCTGGTCCACCGCAAAGGCCGAGATGATCGGCGAATGGTTGAACGAGAACACCATCACCGGAATCGCCAGCCACAGGGTATGCAGCAGCGCCGACGGGGCCGGCACGGTAGTCGCGGTGCTGAGGATGCCACCGTTCCAGTGTGGCACCAGATACACCGCCAGGAACAGCAAGGCAACGATAAACGGATACACCATCAGGCTCATGGCCTTGACGATCACCTGCTCGCCGCAACGCACCACGGCCAGCAGGCCGAGGATCAGCACCAGCGACAGGATCGCCCGCGGTGGCGGCGCGATGTGCAGTTGATGTTCCATGAAGCTGCCGACGGTGTTGGTCAGCGCCACGCTGTAGATCAGCAGGATCGGGAAGATCGCGAAGAAGTACAGCAAGGTGATCGCGGCACCGGCCTTGAGGCCGAAGTGCTCCTCGACCACGTCGGTGATGTCCGAGCCTTCACGGCCCGAGAGCACAAAGCGGGTCAGGCCACGGTGAGCGAAAAACGTCATCGGGAATGCCAGCAGCGCGAGGATCACCAACGGCCAGAAGCCGCCAAGGCCCGCGTTGATCGGCAAGAACAAGGTGCCGGCGCCGATGGCCGTACCGAACAGCCCGAGCATCCAGGTGGTGTCCTGGCGGCTCCAGCTTGTGAGGGTTGCAGGTGTCGTTGCGTAGCGTTCGTCGACGCTATTGGCCTGATCATTCATCCGTTCGGATCTCCGCATTCACTCAGTCGAGACGAGTCAGAAAAACCTGACAGGCAGCGCCACGACCGAAACAGGGGCGCGATTGTCCGGGATTCGCTTGAAGAAGCAAAGACTTAGCTGAGGAATGGTTGTGCAGTGCAGAGGATTGAAGACGTTTCCGGCAGGGTCAATTTTACATTTCACAAGAAATCTATTTTATAAATTCATCACGTCATGTATTTTTAAAGCACGCCTCTCACTGGACTACCTGCCATGCCAATCGTGCGCATCGACCTTCGGAAAAACCCCGACGTCACCTACGCCAAGCGCGTCGGCGTATTGATCTACAACGCCATGCACACGGCCATCGGCGTGCCTGAACACGACAACTTCCAGATCCTCACCGAGCACGATGAACACCACTTCATCTATGACCCGGAGTACCTGGGCATCCAGCGCACCGACAACCTGGTGATCATCCAGATCACCCTGAATGAAGGCCGCAGCACCGAGCAGAAAAAGCTGTTGTACAAGACCATCGCCGAGAGCTTGAACCGTGAACTGGCGGTGCGCCTGGAAGATGTGTTTATCAGCCTGGTGGAGGTCAAGAAGGAAAACTGGTCGTTCGGCAACGGGATCGCGCAGTACGCCAGCTAAACGTTTTATGATGCCACCCATCCCTGCCACCACCTGATCCAGAGAGCCCTCGATGCCACGCGTGTCCCGCAAACAAGCCGAACTCAACCGCGAAATCATCGTCGAGGCCGCCACGCGGCTGTTTCGTGAACGGGGCATCCATGGCATCAGCGTGTCGGACGTGATGGCCGCCGCCGGGCTGACCCATGGCGGTTTCTACGGGCACTTCGAGTCCCGTGAGGCGCTGGCCACGGAAGCCTGCAACCGGGCATTCGAACAATCGAGCGAGCGCTGGCAGGCCAGGGTCGAGCAAAGCCCTGATCCCGAGGCTGCTCGCCTGGCGTTGATTGATCCGTATCTGTCGGCCGCCAATCGTGACAACCCCGGGGACAGTTGCCCGGTTGCGGCTTTTGCCGGGGAGATGTGCCATGAAGCCGCCGACAGCGCGTTGCAACGCAGCTTTATCCGGGGCTTTGAAGCGTCCATGGGCATCCTGGCCGCTACCCAGGCCACCGGAACCCCCGAAGGTGACCGGCAGGCCGCCATTGCCCAGTACGCGATGATGGTAGGCGCCCTCGCCCTGGCCCGTGCGACCAAAGGCAACGGCCTGTCTGATGAATTCCTCGCTGCCGCCAGGAATCTCCTGATCCCGAAAAAAAACCTCGGCTGACGCGTTGACAGCCAAACGCCAGCGCCAGCATGATCGGCCCATGAACCTTATTCAGCTGGCCCTCACCCGCACCACCACCACGACCGCTTCCGGCGGGTCGTGTGGTAGCGGTGAGTGGCGCGCAAACTAAGCCACCCGGATTTACCCAAGGCCCCGCCAGCAATGGACGGGGCCTTTTTATTGCTCCGCCATCTGGCAAACACAAGGAGCAGTACCATGCCTGACAACAAGCGCCCCGCCCTGCTGATCATCGACATGCAGACCGGTCTGTACGATGGTCCGGAAAAACCCTACGAACGCCAGCGCGTACTCGACAACATCAACCAGCTGATTCAGCGCGCCCGACACGTTGGCGTGCCGGTTTTCGCTGCACGTCACACCGGCCCTGCGGGTTCGCCCATCGAGGTGGGCAGCCCGTTTTGGCAACTATGGCCAGCACTGGAGGTTGATGAAGCTCGCGACGCGGTTTTCAATAAAACCCGGCCCAGCTGTTTTCTCGGCACCGGGCTGTCGCAGCAACTGGCGGCGGCACAGGTGAATGAACTGGTGATCGTCGGGATGAAAACCCAGTACTGCATCGACACGACGTGCCGAGTGGCCGTAGAGCTGGGGTTCTCGGTGCTGCTGCCGGAGGATGCCCATACTTGTATGGACACTCCGGCGTTATCGGCCGCATCGATTATCGAGCACCATAACGCAACCTTGGCCGGGGCATTTGTGCAGCGTGTGAAAGCTGACGATATCTGCTTCTAAAGCCTGGAGCTTTACCTAAGCCGAGGTTCTCAATACGTTGCGCAGTTCGCCATTGATCGCGCTCTGCGCAACAGCCAGTTGGTCCACCAGATCACCGGCTGCGTGCGCCGTTAACGCAATCACTGGGCGGTCCCAGTCGTAATTTCTTATTACATTGATGCGGAACCCACCATGGGTATCGAAGGAGGGGTACCAGCCGACATCCAATATAAGCCCACCGGCGTATTCAACCTGAAGCATGTCCTCTTTCAACAGGTGAACCTGACTCTCCATCGCCCCATCCTGCAAGATGGAGAGATCATCATGGGTGACGTTTCCGTCAATAAAGCCTAGTGAGATCAACTTGTTAACCTCCTGAATTCCTGCTCGGAAATCGGATGACCATGTATGACGCCCGCGCTTAACTCAATTCGAACCCAGTAACTGGGCTTGCCATCACTGGCACCTATGACTTGCGGATACTCCCTGAGTTTCCAGGGTTTTGCATGAGTGCTTGGCACTCCATTTTTATAGGCTTCTCGCTCAAGCTTTTCAATATTTATACCGGGCTTGTATTTGGCCGGGCCGTATCGGGTGCTGCTGACAATATCTTCCCAAGCTAGGTTTTTTGATGGGCTGTGCTTGTAGCCATAAGGGGTCCACTCGACGATTTCGGGGGTGGCAGGAACATGCATCCATGACGTCTCTGCTAAGGAAAGTCGTCGAAGTCTGCTGCAGTAAAAAGGCCTGGGACGAGCGGTCTGGAAAATCAGATTAGGCTGGTGAGAAATGAAATTTTTCTGCGGTAAAGAAACGATCGGGACTACAAATCCCGCATAATCCAAGCCTCTAATCCTTCAGGAAGAACCTTCCGATGCCCGTCACCGTTCTGGTCCTGGTTGAAACCATCAACGACTACCTGCCGATCATCGAAGGCAATGGCTTTCACGTGATTCTTGCGCCCACCCCGGCCGAACGCGCCAAGGCCATCAAGACCCACGGCGGGCAGGTCCAGGCGGTGCTGACCCGTGGCCCGCTGGGCCTGTACGCCGAGGAAATCGCCGCGCTGCCGCTGCTTGAGATCATCTGCGTGATCGGCGCCGGGTATGAACACGTGGACCTGCAAGCCGCCAGCAACCGTGGAATCGTGGTCACCAATGGCGCCGGGGTGAATGCGCCGTCGGTGGCCGACCACGCCATGGCTTTGCTGCTGTGCCTGGTGCGGGACATTCCCCGGGCGGACGCAGCAGTACGGCGCAGCGAATGGCCCAAGATAATGCGCCCTTCCCTGGCCGGCAAACAGTTGGGCATTCTCGGCCTGGGCGCCGTGGGCCTGGAAATCGCCAAGCGGGCCGCCCTGGGTTTTGGCATGGAGGTGAGTTATCACAACCGCCAGCCCCGCGAGGACGTGGACTACACCTACTGCGCCACCGCCGTGGAACTGGCGCGGGCCTCGGACTTCCTGATCCTGGCCACCCCGGGCGGCGCCAGCACGCGACATTTGATCGACCGCCAGGCCCTCGACGCACTGGGCCCCAACGGTTTCCTGGTGAACATCGGGCGCGGCAGCGTGGTGGTCACCACCGACCTGATTACCGCCCTGGAGCAACGGCGCATCGGCGGCGCGGCACTGGACGTGTTCGACGATGAACCCAACGTGCCCGACGCGCTCAAGCGCCTCAGCAATACCGTGCTCACGCCCCACGTCGCCGGCCTGTCACCGGAAGCCGCCCATGACACCGTGCAGCGCGTGGCGGACAACCTGCTGGAATACTTTGCCGGCCGCCCTGTGCTGACGCCCGTGGCACTGCCTCCGCGAAAATAATGGCCAATAGCCATAAATTCTCCAAAACCTGACTACACTGCCTGAGGGGATACTCAGGATGCCGGTACTGGACCGGCGAAGGAACGCAGGATGGTTTGCCAAGGACCCGGCTCGGCCCGCCAACGCGGCGCAATAGGACTGATGGGTGCGATGACCCTGGGGATCGCACTGTTGTTCCTGTTGCTGGTGGTCGACAGCGGCCGGCTGTACCTGGAAAAGCGCAAGCTGCAACGGGTTGCCGACACCGCGGCCCTGGAAGTGGTCACCCGCGGCGGCGCCTGCGTGACGCCGAATACCAACGCCGCGCAATTCGCGATCCAAAGCGCAGCCCGCAATGATTTCCCGCTCAACGCAGACCGTACCCTGGCGACCACCTGTGGCACCCTGGTCACCGGGGCTGACTTCATGCGCGCCTTCAGCCCCAATCCCTCAAGGTCCGATGCGATCCAGGTCATCGCCACCCACCGCGTCGTCACCAGTATCGCCAACCGCCTGTTCATGCTGCTCTCCACCGGCCCTTTCGAGCCGACCATCCGGTTGCAGGCAGTGGCCGTGGCCGCCGTGCCCGCGCCACCGGTGGCCGTACTGACCATCCGCAGCACCTTGCTGACCGTGGACAGCACCAAGTCCGCCGCACTCAATGCGTTGATCGGCGGACTGCTGGGGGGCAAATTGCAACTCGACGCGGTGGGCTGGAAGGGCCTGATCAATACCGATATCAACCTGCTCAGTTACCTGGACGCGCTGGCGATTCAATTGAAGGTCAGCGCCGGCAACTACGACGAGTTGCTCAAGACCGACGCCAGCGTCGGCGATCTGATCCAGGCCGCGATAGATGTACTCAAGCTGGGGGGCGATGCGGTCAAGGTGGTGATCAATAACCTGGAAGCGATCAAGCTGATTGCACCCGGCACCAAGATCCTGCACCTGGGCGACCTGCTGACCATCCAGAACGGCACCGACAAGAGCGCCCTGGACGTTAACCTGCAACTGTTCAACCTGATCCAGGGGTTTGTGCAACTGTCGAACAAGTACAACGCGGTCGCGGTGGAGTTGCCGGTGGATGTGCTGGGACTGCTGAATATCACGGTCAAGACCAAGGTCATTGAACCGGCACAGGTTTCCGCCATAGGTAACCCCAAGCTGATCGCCACCCAGCCGATCTACGTCAGGACCGCGCAAGTCAGGACGTTGATCTCGGTGAAACTGCCGGCAATCGGCGCGGTGAACGATTTACTGGGCGGGGTAACGGCGCTGGTGGGCATCTTGTTAGGCAGCTCCTTTGACCCCAAAATCGGCCAGCAAATCGATGTAGCACTGGAAGCCGCCAGCGGCAGCAGCACGGTCACCGGATATCGCTGCAACGGGCCTGCGGACAAAGCCTTGTCGGTGCTCGGTACCACCTCGGCGGTTAGGCTGATGGTGGGCCAGATCGACCCAAAAAACCTGTTTTCCTCCACAGCACCACTGAACGTTGACGAATTCCCATTACTCGACCTTGGGGTGAAGACCTGTAGCAACGGTGTCTGCGATCCCCGGCAACCGTATGGCGTGGGTGGCATCAGCCTGAAGATCGACAGCAGCGTGGCCAAGACCGTCCGGAACCACACCTACCTGTCGCCGCCCGAGGTGAAAAGCCCTCCGGACTACTTCAGTTTCAGTTCCAACAACGTGGTGGGCAGCTTGAGCAACACCCTCAATGGCATCCAGTTGATCAACCATCCACCGACACAGGGCGGACTGATTGGGCTGGTGCTGAACCTGGTGGTCGGCCTGGTCACCGGCGTACTGAATCTGCTCAGCGGCATCATCTCCGGACTGCTCAGCCCGCTCCTCGACCCGCTGGTCAATAACCTGCTCGCCGGCCTGGGCATCGACCTGGCAAAAGTCGAAATCGGTGCCAACCTGTCCTGCAACCCCGGCGGGCGCGCAGTTCTGGTGATCTGAGCACATCAAGCCCGCTGATCATCGGCCAACACGCTAACCTATTAAGCCGCCCCAACCTTGTGGCTTGGCGGCCGCGCGCATTAGATTAGCCAATAGTCCAAGGCCTTAAGAATAAGCAGAAGGGATAAGCATGGCGCTTAATGACCAATCGACCCAGATTCGCCCCGGCGAAGAACTTGATGCCAGCCTCATCGATCCCTACCTCAAGGCCCATATCCCGGGCTTGAGCGGCAGCGTCAAAATCAGCCAGTTCCCCGGGGGTGCCTCCAACCTGACGTACCTGCTGGAATACCCCCGCCAGGAATTCGTACTGCGCCGCCCGCCCTTTGGCCACAAGGCCAAGTCCGCCCACGACATGGGCCGCGAATACCGGATTCTCAACCAGCTCAAGGACGGTTTCCCGTACTGCCCCAAGGCTTACGTGCACTGCACCGATGAGTCAGTGATCGGTGCCGAGTTCTACGTGATGGAGCGGGTCAACGGGATCATCCTGCGCTCGGACCTGCCGCCGGAACTGGGCCTGGACGCGGCGAAAACCGAAGCCTTGTGCAAAAGCTTTATCGACAAGTTCGTCGAGCTGCACCAGGTCGACTACAGCGCCTGCGGCCTGGCCGACCTGGGCAAGCCCGAAGGTTACGTGGAGCGGCAGATTCGCGGCTGGAGCGACCGCTACGAAAAAGCCCTGACCCCCGACGCCCCAAGCTGGGAAGCGGTACGTGCCTGGCTCAACGACAAGATGCCGGCCGACCACCCCACCTCGAGCATCGTCCACAACGACTACCGCTTCGACAACGTGATCCTCGACCCGCATAACCCGATGCAGATCATCGGCGTGCTGGACTGGGAACTGACCACCCTCGGCGACCCGCTGATGGACCTGGGCAACACCCTCGCCTACTGGATCGAAGCGGCCGACCCGGCCCCGGTGCAACTGATGCGCCGCCAGCCGAGCAACGCCCCCGGCATGCTTACCCGCCGCCAGTTCGTCGACTACTACGCCGAACGCTCCGGGATCCAGATCGACAATTTCGACTTCTACTACACCTACGGCCTGTTCCGCCTGGCCGGCATCGTGCAGCAGATCTACTACCGCTTCTTCCATGGCCAGACCCAGGACAAACGCTTTGCGCAGTTCATTCACATGAACAAGCTGCTTGAGCAGATGAGCCTGAATGTCATCAAACAGTCTTCCCTCTGACCCTCTTCAAGGAAAAACCATGTCCAAGACCCAACTGTTCGACCTCGACGGCAAGATCGCTTTCGTTTCCGGCGCCAGCCGCGGTATCGGTGAGGCCATCGCCAAGTTGCTGGCCCAGCAAGGCGCCCACGTGATCGTGTCGAGCCGCAAGATCGACGGCTGCCAGCACGTGGCCGACGCGATCATCGCCGACGGCGGCAAGGCCACGGCAATTGCCTGCCATATCGGCGAAATGGAACAGATCACCAACGTGTTTGCCGCGATCCGCGAACAGTTCGGCCGCCTGGACATCCTGGTCAACAACGCCGCCACCAACCCGCAGTTCTGCAACGTGCTGGACACCGACCTGGGCGCATTCCAGAAGACCGTCGACGTGAACATTCGCGGCTACTTCTTCATGTCGGTGGAAGCCGGCAAGCTGATGCGCGAGAACGGTGGCGGCAGCATCATCAACGTGGCCTCGATCAACGGGATTTCGCCGGGCGTATTCCAGGGCATCTACTCGGTGACCAAGGCCGCCGTGATCAACATGACCAAAGTCTTCGCCAAGGAATGCGCGCCGTTCGGCATTCGTTGCAACGCACTGCTGCCGGGCCTGACCGACACCAAGTTCGCCTCGGCACTGGTGAAGAACGACTCGATCCTGAAAATGGCCCTGGCGCAGATCCCCCTCAAGCGCGTGGCCGACCCGAGCGAGATGGCCGGCGCGGTGCTGTACCTGGCCAGCGATGCGTCGAGCTACACCACCGGTGTATCGCTGAATGTGGACGGTGGTTTCCTGTCCTGATTCGGCTGGCGGGTGACTTGCGGTAATCTTGCGGGTGATTGCTTGCCTCTGGATGAAACATGGAACTGCACGTCGTTATCAAGGGCCGCAAGGACCTGGCCGAACAGCTTTACCAGCAATTGCGCACGGCCATTGAGTCGGGACAACTGGTGGCCGGGTCGCAATTGCCTCCCAGCCGCTTGCTGGCCCTGCAACTGGGCGTGTCGCGCAAGACAGTCTCAGACACCTACGCGGCGCTGACCTACGAAGGGTTGTTGGTCGGCAGGATCGGCCGTGGCACGTTCGTCAACGCCTGGGCCACGCGCCGCGAACACCTGCAAAGTGCCGCCGACCTTGCCTGCGCCGCCAACCTGGCCAAGTGGCAAGCCCTTCCCGCGCCCATGGGTCACCCCAACCGTGAAACCCGCCCGAGCCGGGACTTTATCGGCGGTGCCACCGCCCGCAGCCAGTTCCCCCAGGATGAATGGCGGCGCTGCACCCTCGATGCCTTGCGCCGTATCTCACAGGACAGCGGCTTCTACAGCCGGCCGGAAGGCTTGCCGGCCCTGCGCAGTGCAATCGCCGGGCATATCGCATTTTCCCGTGGGGTCAGGTGCAGCGAAGACGACATCGTAGTCACCAACGGCGCCCAGCAGGCGCTTGACCTGATCGCCCGCGTGGTGCTGGAACCGGGCACCGTCGTCGCCATGGAAGACCCCGGCTACACCCCGGTGCGACTGATGTTCGACGCCATGGGGGCGACCGTGGTGGGCGTGCCGGTGGACGAACACGGCCTGCGGGTCGACTTGATTCCCGACGGCGCGCGGCTGATCTACGTGACACCGTCCCATCAGTTCCCCCTGGGCATGCCCATGAGCGTGCCGCGCCGTGAGGCGTTGCTGGCACGTGCGCTGGCGTTGGGCGCCATCGTGATCGAGGATGACTACGACAGCGAATTCCGCTACGAGGGCCGCCCCACCGACTCCCTGCAAAGCATGGACACCCGCGGCGTGGTCGCCTACGTCGGGACCTTCTCGAAAACCCTGCTGCCGGAGTTGCGCCTGGGCTACACGGTGTTGCCGCCGGCGATTTTCGGCGCGGTGCTCAAGGCCAAGCAACTCACCGACCAGCACAGCTCCACCCTGCCGCAATGGGCCCTGGCCAAGTTCATCAGCGAAGGCTACCTGCTCAAGCACATTCGGCGCTGCCATGGGGTATATGCCGGGCGCCGGGAACGGATTCTGCAGCGCCTGGCGGGGGACCTCTCGCCGTGGTTCGACGTGGTGCCCACCGTGGCCGGGTTCCATCTGGCCGCACTGTGCAAGGTGCCGGTGAATATTCCGCAGCTCACCCAATTGGCACGGGAGGCTGACGTGGGGCTCTATCCGCTGAGCGTGTTTTTCCACGACACACCGGTACGCGAGGGACTGAAGATCGGGTTTGGCGCGATCGAAACCCTGGACATTGACCCGGCGCTGGACGTGGTGCGGGATATCCTGCGACAGATTGGCTGAGGGAATTTCCGCCGGATTGGCTATTGGTCAAATCCGGATCGGGGCCTAGGGTGAACGGGTCTCGACTCACTCGGAGCCTCACCATGAAAGTACTGCTCGGCACCACCCTGCTGCTGGCCTCGTTAAGCGCCTTTGCCCACGACCCGGTGTACAACCAGGAAAAGATCAACGTGTTGCAGGAACACGCCCTGGCCAACGTCCCCGGCAAGAAAACCGTGATGCTCACCGTGGACTATGCGCCGGGCCAGGCCACCGTGCCCCATAGCCACACCGGCACGGCCGTGGCCTATGTGCTGGAAGGTGCAATCACCTCGCGGGTCAACGATGAGAAGGCGATCACCTACAAGGTCGGCCAATCGTTCTACGAGCCCGCCGGCTCGCGGCACTTTGAATCCAGCAATGCCAGCCAGACCCAACCGGCGAAACTGCTGGTAGTGATGGTGATGGATGACAAGGCCGACGTGCTCACGCCGCTGCCCCACTAACCCGCACCACCGCACCCTCCTGTGGGAGCTGGCTTGCCGGCGATGGCAGTGCATCAGACACAGTTGTGTTTGCTGATCCACCGCCATCGCCGGCAAGCCAGCGCCCACAGTTATAACCGCGCACAGTCAGTGGCTCAGGGTCGTTTGAAGTGGTGGCGCAGGTGTTCGATTCGAGGCCGGCAGGTACAGCCTTCAAGGTGGTCGTTGACCATGCCCATCGCCTGCATGAACGCATACATCGTGGTCGGGCCCACATAGCTCCAGCCACGTTTCTTCAGGGCCTTGGACAAACGTGTTGACGCGGCTGACGTGGGGTTGGCCGTCCAGTACGCCATGTCCACCACCGCCGGGCGCTCATCGGCGGCCGGTTCAAACGACCACAGCCACGCCGCCAGCGAACCGGTCTCATCCACCAGCTCACAGGCGCGCCGGGCGTTGTTGATGGTGGACACGATCTTGGCGCGATTGCGCACGATGCCCGGGTCGGCCATCAATCGCTCGATGTCCTGCTCGGTGTACTGCGCCACCCGGCGAAAATCAAAGCCCTCGAACGCCCGGCGAAACGCCTCGCGCTTGCGCAGGATGGTGATCCACGCCATGCCCGCCTGAAAACCTTCCAGGCAAATCTTCTCGTACAGCGCAATGTCATCGGCCACCGGCACGCCCCATTCGTGGTCGTGGTAATCCGGGTACTCCGGCGCCGCCGTGCGCCACGTACAGCTGGTGACGCCCGCCGCGTCCGTGATCAATCCTGGAATATCCATAACTCACCCTGTGAACCAAGCCCGGGATGATAAGCGAAAAAAATTCCGGGCCGCCAACCGCTCAAGCACGAACCTTGCGGACCAACTGGTCAGACCGGGACCTGCCATCCGCGTAATATTTACTTGCGACTTGAAAAAAACCGAGCGTAGACTGGTCCCGCACTGGACATACCGGTCAGACCACAACAATTAAGCCCTGGACCCACCAGGGCACCGAATAGAGATCCTTCCCATGCTCAGATGGTGCTCGCGTTCGATTTTCCTGCAAGTCGTGATTGGCCTGGTGATCGGCATAATCTGCGGCCTCGCCCTCCCTGAATTCTCCTCGCAACTCAAACCCCTGGGTGACGGCTTCATCAAGCTGATCAAAATGCTGATTGGCCTGATCGTATTCTGCGTGGTGGTCAGCGGTATTTCCGGTGCCGGCGACTTGAAGAAAGTCGGGCGCATCGGCCTCAAGTCGGTGATCTACTTCGAAGCACTGACCACCGTGGCCCTGGTGATCGGCCTGATCATGGCCTTCAGCACCGGGATCGGCACCGGCGCCAATATCCACCTGGAGCAACTGTCGTCTGCCGGCCTGAATGAACTGGCAGACCGCGGCCAACACATCAAGGGCACCAGCCAGTTCCTGATGGACCTGATCCCCAACTCGGTGATCGGCGCCTTCGCGGACAACAACGTGCTGCAAGTGCTGTTGTTCTCGGTGTTGTTCGGCAGCGCACTGAACCTGGTGGGCGAAGCCGCTTCCGGCATCTCGCGGTTGATCAACGAGCTGAGCCACGTGATCTTCCGCATCATGGGCATGATCGTGCGCCTGGCGCCCATCGGCGTGTTCGGCGCCATCGCCTTCACCACCAGCACGTATGGCCTGGATTCCCTGCAACACCTGGGCAGCCTGGTGGGCCTGTTCTACCTTACGTGCTTCCTGTTCGTCGCGGTGATTCTGGGGCTGGTGATGCGCCTGTCGGGCCTGCGGATGATGCCGCTGCTCAAGTACCTGCGGGAAGAACTGTTGATCGTGATGGGCACCGCGTCCTCCGATGCCGTGTTGCCACAGATCATGCGTAAACTGGAACACCTTGGCATTGGCAGCTCCACCGTGGGCCTGGTGATTCCGACCGGGTACTCGTTCAACCTCGACGGTTTCTCGATCTACCTGACCCTGGCCATCGTGTTTATCGCCAATGCCACCGGCACACCGCTGTCGATGACCGACCTGCTGACCATCCTGCTGGTGTCGCTGATCACCTCCAAGGGCGCCCACGGGATTCCGGGTTCGGCACTGGTGATTCTGGCGGCGACACTCACCGCAATCCCGGCGATTCCGGTGGTGGGCCTGGTGCTGGTGCTGGCGGTGGACTGGTTCATGGGCATTGGCCGGGCGCTGACCAACCTGATCGGCAACTGCGTCGCCACCGTTGCCATCGCCCGCTGGGAAAAAGACATCGATATCCAGCGCGCCAACAAGGTGCTGGACGGGCAACAAGGGTATGCCTTCCAGGCCAAGAAACCGGTGCTGCCCGCCCACCAAGAGTTCTGATGAGACAGACTCACCCCCTGTGGCGAGGGAGCTTGCTCCCGCTGGGGCGCGAAGCGGCCCCAAAAAATGGGCCTGCTGCGCAGTCCAGCGGGAGCAAGCTCCCTCGCCACACCAAGCAGACAGTTCAATTTAAAGGGAGCCACACGTGATCACCTCGTCAACCGTCGTCAATTCAGTGGTAGAAAAACTGCGCGCCGCCCTGGCGAGGGGTCAGTGGCGGCGCGGCGAGATGCTGCCCGGCCAGCGTGAACTGGCCGAGCAAATGGGCATCAGCCGCCCAAGCCTGCGCGAAGCGGTGATCGTGCTGGAAACCCTCGGCCTGGTACGTTCCATGCCCGGCAAGGGCGTGGTGGTGCTGGAGACCACCCTCAGCGAATCCCAGGCCCAGGACAGCGGCGTGGCCGACGCCAGCCTCGAAGACATCCTGCAACTGCGCTACACCCTCGAGCCCTTTATCGTAGGTTTAGTGGCGCAATCCATCAGCAGCAAGGAAGTCGGGCAACTGCGCCTGACCCTGATGGACATGCGCGAAGCCCTCGACGCCGGCGACAGCGAAGCCGGGATGAACGCCTACATCGCGTTCCACGAAGAACTGTTCGCCCTGACCTCCAACCCGATCTTCCAGAACGTGGTGCAACAGACCAGCAACGCCCTCAAGCAAAGCGCCCAGGTGCTGCGCAACTCCCCCGAACACCTGGCGGAACGCTTGCAGGAAAACGACGCCGTGGTGCGCGCGATCCGCAACAAAAACAGCGCCCTGGCCAGCGCCGAAATGCGCCGGCACATCCTGCAGGAAGGCTTACGCATGGGCATTCGCTTGAACATCCCGGATGACCATCTGGGTAGCTGACTTCCAGGAGACCGCGCATGACCGCTCACGCCCTGCACACCCCTTTCCCCTTTACGCCGTTGCGCCTGGTGGGCAAGCCGAAACTCTCGGTGGACGACATCTACCCGGCACTGTTCGACGCCATTCTCGAACAACGCATCGCCCCCGCCAGCCGTTTTACCGAGGAGAGCCTCGGGCAAAGTTTTGGCGTCAGCCGCAGCGTGATTCGCCGGGTGCTGGCGCGGCTGTCGCACCAGCAAGTGATCATCCTGCGGCCCAACCATCGGGCCCAGGTGGCGGCACCGGATGCACAACAGACCCAGCAGATTCTCGAGGCGCGGCGCCTGACGGAAATCACCGTGGTGCAGTTGGCGTGTGCCCAGGCGAAACCGGCGCAGATCCGCCAACTGCGGGAGTTGATCGCACGGGAGCGCGACTGCATCGAGCGTGACGAACGTGGCCCGGCGATTCGCCTTTCCGGGGAATTTCACCTGCAATTGGCGGCAATTGCGGGCAACGCGCCGCTGGCACAGTTTCTCAACAGCCTGGTGCCGCTGACCTCATTGGCGATTGCGCAGTTTGAGGCCAAGGCTTGCACGTATTGCGCATGGCAGGAACATAGGGCGATTGTGGATGCGGTGGAGCATGGCGATGCCGGCAAAGCCGTAGCCTTGATGACTCAACATCTGGACCATCTGGAAGCCAAGCTCCTTATCACGTAGCAGCTGTCGAGCCTGTAAATGGCGCACACAAAAAAGCCCGGCATCTTTCGATATCGGGCTTTTTGTTTTAACGCTCAATCAAGCTGGTTACAGCCCCGATTGCGCATGCCAGCGTTTGGCTTCGCTAGGACACCTCTCGCTCGGGAACTTTCCTACGATATTTGAGGAATTCTGAGTCTGTACTTTTGGACTCAAGATTCTAAATTTGCTCTTGAATCATTTCGATTCAAAGTCAGTACCAAATCACGTTTGATAAAGGAGATTTGCTATGAACTTTAAAAACCTGATTCAACTACCTGCAGCAAAAAATATCCAAGGGCCACCGGGCGGGCCAAACTTGGAACACCCTCAATGGGCCAAGTACCCAGTATCGTAAAATAAACTGATTAAGCGTCCAGCGAGCGAAGAGTCGCTGGATGCTTAATCATTTAATAACGATTCAAAGGGATGGAGGCATTGGATGCACTTCATGATTGAAATAAAAGACAGAGTAGCAATCCTCGTAAAAACCCCAGATATTACCAACGTTGGATATACCCTACTACCCAACCCCAAGGATCCAAATGAACACATACTGAGCGAAAGAGGCAAACCAATACTCTCGCTTAAAGGCAATTTCATAGAAACCGGCCACCACTGCAAACACCAACTATACGTTAACAAGCGTTCACCTGAGCATATCCACATCAGCTCTGATTTGAAGACAACAATCGAAAAATCTCATGAGACACCTAAAATAAACAAAGAACACTTCATAAAATACCTCATGTATGGAACACAACCGTGCTTTAGCTCACCGTTTGCGGGCGTATTGTATTTGCCACCAGGAACCGCACTCGACATTGTCAACTGGGTCGTAATCAACCGCGACTGGGATACTGCCAGACGTGTAAATTTTTTGGATATTCTAGAAACACATATGGAAAAAAGCATTCCAAGTACCGGCACTATTGGGCTTGAATATTCCGGCGGACTGGAATCCACTATATTACTGCATATACTTCTAAGACTCTGTCCCGAACGCTTAAAACTTTATCATATTACAGACCATTTTTGCGCATCAGGAGACGATACCCAATCAGTAATAAAAACCGCCGAGCGTTACAAGTGCGATATCACCATACTAAACTATGATGACTCCCTACCATTTGGATGTCAGCCTTGCACGACATTGTTACCTAGCTTTCCTCATACCGGCTTGGTCAACACTGCCTATCTAGACTTTTCTAATGATTTAATCACTAATCAGAATACTACACTTATCAACGGCGCCGGCGGAGACGCGCTGTTTTGTGCGCTACCTCAGAAAGGGCTTGTTATAGAACTCATCAAAGAAAGACGCTACATTACCGCAGCCATAACACTGAAAAATCTTTCAGAGTATTTTAGATCACCTATCGCGAGCATGTACGCCGCCTCAAAGTCCAGCTACCACCAAACACTTAACCGAGTGAATGACCCAGAAAAATGTTTAGCTATTGACTACGGTGCAAATCTAATTCTAAAACCAGAACATATAGACAAAGAAAGCAACAACAGGTCTTCTTACGAAGTAGACAACAATGATCATCGGATATCTTTACGAGACCGAACGCAAAATGCGCTCATAAACAAGTATGAAATGCTTACCTCACCACTCTCGGGTGTACCTGGCCGCTATTTATATCCATTCCTATCGCCTGAGTCGTTAGCTACTGCTTTACAGGTACATTCGCATAAATTAATAAAAGGAAAATTCGACAGGCATTTTCTACGGCAATCTGCATTTGATCGATATAGCGATAACTCCTTATGGAACACCAGAAAAGGGAGTGCGATGGGCCTGACACAAAAATCTTTATTGGCGAACCGATTTGAAATCGAACAACTTATTTTAAATGGACCACTCGTGGAACTGGACATTGTTGACACGGACCGCATTCAAAGACTGATAAGCGGGATCGCTGTAGGCGCAATACAGTGCCCACACGCGCTTATACACTTATACACAGCAAACATGTTCATAAAGCACTGGGAGCCTTATATAAATGGCTAATAAAGAACCAGTAGTACAGTGGGCAAAAGGCCTGCACAGCGTAATTTACAACTCACAAATTGTGAGCCTGGACGAAACAAAGGATCGGTTTATTTTTTTTGAACCTGATCAGGGAAAATTCATAGAGTCAATAATTCACAAATCGCCTAACCATCTAACATCAAAGGACAGGGAGTTTATAAGCGAACTAACTGAGTGTGGAATCTTGTCCATTGAGGAACGGAATCCTGGCAAACCATTTGCCGATGTAAAAAATAGCCTAGGCGCATTTACCTGTGAGTGGCGTAACGGAGACGATTCCTGGCGACTGGGAGATCTAACTCCTACATTGTTTATCAAAGCATTTATTTATCTAAAACGCGCTAAAACACTCACCGAAGCAGGCAAGCTTTCGAAATTATTAAACGACCTTAGAGCAAGCAGTGCTCACCAGAAAAAAACGAGCCAACGGCGACTGGTAAAGATAGGGAATAACATTAATTTTGCAATTAAATTATTGAGCGTCGAAGTAAAATGCCTCGAATTCGCATACAGCCTATCTAGGATTGCATTCGAAGAAAGCCTTAGATGTTCATTCAACATTGGTGTTCAAACACACCCATTTATTTCTCACGCATGGACTGAGGGGCCATACGGAGTCATTCTCGACAAAGCCGAACTACCTCAAGATCTCGCCATTATCGTTTCCATAGGTGCAACTGGATGATAGGAAAAGATTTTTTTACTTGCATTAGAATCTGCTTCAGCATAATGGGAGTCGCCGAGCACAAGTTAAAGCTTTTTTTTGCGCTTTCATTAGTAATGGATATTTTAACCGTGGTCTTTTCGGTGGCAGCGCCCGCACTGCTAAAAACATTGATTGACTCTTACAGCGAAAACCTGCCCAGTTATAATCTTGCATGGGTAGGCGCAGCGTATGGTTTGGTCTGGTTAGCCTCTGAACTTATGCTCAGGCTCAGAGCCGTATTTAGCAGCATTTTAATTGAGCAAATCAAAAAAGAGGCCAGCATTCGTTTCTGCTTAAATACGATTTTCATATGGGATTCCAGCCAGCCAGCGATGTCGAGCGGAGTTTTTGCCAACAAATTTTCTCGAATAAATTCTGCCTTACCTATCTTTTTAGACGGTGTACTTTCGCAAGTATTACCACTAATTGTAAGATTTTTCTTATCAATAGGCATCCTCATACAATTTTTGCCAGTCATTTACTCCCTCACACTAGCCTTAGTCGTATTTGCCTTTGGCACCATTTCTTACTTTACATTCAAACTCATTGGAGAAAGACAGACTACTTCAAACAAAATTTCACAAACCGCTTACGAAGTAATTTTAGACCTTCTTAAGAACCGCGAAATAGTAATCGCCCATTCAAACGAAAACACCGAAAAACTCAACATAGAAAGAAACTTAAATGAAATTAATACCAGCGAAGTAAAAAATACCATAACAAACCAATTCATCGGAGGGGCGCAGATAGCGGTAATGGGTGCGGGCCTTACAATAATCACCGTTTTATCCGCCGTAGATCTATCGAAGGGTGTGATTTCGGTGGGTGACTTTGTACAGATCAATGCCTATTTGCTACAGTTTGTTTTACCCGTCAGCTATTTTGGCCTAGTCATCAGCAGCATTAAAAGAGCGTCCGTTACCATTGCAGAAAATTCGGCTTTTTTGCTCACCCGCTCACTCGATTACAAGCAACATAAAATAGACTGTACAGCGTTATCCGCGCCATCAATAGAAGTGGACAATATTTACGTAAAAGGATTTGATGACTCATTCATCCTAAAAAATGTATCATTTAAAATTCCTCCAGGTGAATCTATGGCCATCGTGGGCAGTTCCGGCTCTGGAAAGAGTACCTTGCTCAAATCACTTGCCGGACTCTACAACCTCCACTCAGGCCACATATATGTAGACTCGGAACGCTTATCCCATACCAACGTAAAAAAATTGCGTTGCCGCCTGGGATATGTTCCTCAAGAACATTGCCTGTTTAATCGAACAATAAAAAACAATATATTTTCCACCTCCAACCAGCACTACGACAAGACAATCAGTTTTTATCACAGCTCAAACATGCCCCCCATGATGGAAGAAGATGGAACTGAGCGAACACTTGAAGGCTTGTCCGGTGGAGAAAAACAAAGAATTTCTCTTGCAAGAGCAGTTGCAAGAAATTCCAAACTGCTACTTCTAGACGAGCCTACAAACTCTTTGGACGTCAACTCAAAAAAAATAATAAATGACTACATATTCCAAACCCTCAAACACCATACAACAAGGATAATTATCACTCACGACCTTGAGGATGCCGGGTTAGCTGACCACATTATTGTCTTATTAAACGGCTCAATAGTGGAGACCGGCTCACCAGCGCAGCTTATATCGTCGAGAGGTTGGTATTATGAAAACCTATCCAAACCAGCAACAATATAGACCACTCTAATTTTAAGAAGTATGAATTAGGCATCCTGAATACAAAAAGCCCGGTATCTTTCGATACCGGGCTTTTTGTATTAACGCTCAATCAGACCCATTACAGCACCGACTGACCGCTCATCGCCAGGTCCAGCAACTCACGGTTGGCTACCGCGTACATGGCGTAGTCCGTGCCGACTGCAGCACGAATCTCCACCATCATGGTGCGCCAGCGATCAGCCATGTCCTGGTGCTGCTCAAGCCACAGGGCCACGCGGGCTTCCATGTCTTCTGGCGCATCGGCCATTTGCAGTACGGAAATGGTGATCGCCCGTTGCTGCCAATCCACGTCATCGCGGAAGGCTTCGCGGGCCTGGGCCTGCCAGTTGTTGCCCACGGGCAGGCTGCTGATCTGCTGCAGGTACCACGGCAAGTCCAGGGCGCTGCCGACGGCAAAGTAAGCCTTCGCGACGTCTGCCGCACTTTGGCCTGTCACGTCGGCGGCTTCGATGATCGGCAGCAGGGTGTACAGGTGGGTAGTGCCTGCAACCATGCGCGCCAACAACTCCGGCACACCGGCTTCGACATAAGCCTGGTAACGGTTCTGCCAACCTTCGCGGGTCGGGCCTTCCAGCAGTTCGTCGAGCTTGAGGCCCAGCGCGGCAAGGTGCGGACCGAAGTGCGCAACATCACGTCCGGCATCCTGTTCGTTGCGACGGCTGCGCAGGAACCAGCGCGTGGCACGGCGGCCCAGGCGCATCAGCTCGTCCATCAGCTCCAGTTGCACGTCGGCCGAGACCTGGTGGTCCAGGGCTTCGATCTGACGGAACCAGTGCGGGAGGTGGAAGATGTCACGCACGATCACGTAGGCGCCCGCCACGTTCGCCGGGCTCATGCCGGTGGACTCTTTGAGGCGCTGAACGAAGGTGATGCCCATGTGGTTGACCAGGTCGTTGGCGATCTGGGTGCTGACGATCTCGCGCTTCAGACGGTGGCGACGCATGGCTTCGGAGAACTTCGCCACCAGGCTCGGCGGGAAAGCGGTCTCCATGTCACGGGTCAGGTAGTCGTCATCCGGCACCAGGGATTTGAGCAACGCTTCCTTGAGGTCGATCTTGCTGTAGGAGATCAGTACCGACAGCTCCGGACGGGTCAGGCCCTTGCCCGCAGCGGCGCGCTCGTTGAGCTGCTCCTCGGTCGGCAGGTACTCGATGGCGCGGTCCAGCTTGCCACGGCCTTCCAGGTCGCTCATCAGGCGCTTGTACTCGGCCACGCGCTCGAAGGCTTTGCGGGCAGCCAGGGACAGGGCCTGGGTTTGCTTGTAGTTGTTGCCCAACACCAGGCTGCCGACTTCGTCGGTCATGCTCGCCAGCAACTGGTTGCGCTGCTTGTCGGTCATGTCACCGGCCTGCACCACTTCGTTGAGCAGGATCTTGATGTTCACTTCGTGGTCGGAGCAGTCCACACCACCGGCGTTGTCGATGAAGTCAGTGTTGGAACCGCCGCCATTGAGGCCGAATTCCACACGACCCAGCTGCGTCATGCCGAGGTTACCGCCCTCGCCCACCACCTTGCAGCGCAGCTCGTTGCCATTGACGCGCAGGGCGTCGTTGGCCTTGTCGCCCACATCGGCGTGGCTCTCGGTGCTGGCCTTGACGTAGGTGCCGATACCGCCGTTCCACAACAGGTCCACCGGCGCCTTGAGCAAGGCATTCAGCAGTTCGGTCGGGGTCAGCTTGTCGGCCTGGATGTCGAAGCGTTCTTTCATCTGTGGCGAGATGGCAATGCTCTTCGCGCTGCGCGAGAAGATACCGCCGCCTTCGGACATGATGCTGGTGTCGTAGTCGGTCCAGGCCGAGCGCGGCAGGTCGAACAGGCGCTGACGTTCAGCGAAGCTGTTGGCCGGGTTCGGGTTTGGATCGATGAAGATGTGCAGGTGGTTGAAGGCGGCGACCAGTTGCAGCTTGTCGGACATCAACAGGCCGTTGCCGAACACGTCGCCGGCCATGTCGCCCACGCCCACCACGGTGATGCTGTCTTGCTGGACGTTGATGCCGCGCTCGCGGAAGTGACGCTGCACCCCCACCCACGCGCCCTTGGCGGTGATGCCCATTTTCTTGTGGTCGTAACCGGCAGAACCGCCGGAAGCGAACGCGTCACCCAGCCAGAAACCGTAGTCGATGGCGATGCCGTTGGCGATGTCGGAGAAGGTCGCAGTGCCCTTGTCCGCTGCTACTACCAGGTACGGGTCATCGTTGTCGTGGCGCACCACGTTCAACGGTGGCACCAGGGCGCCGTCTTTCAGGTTGTCGGTAATGTCCAACAGGCCGGAAATGAAGATGCGGTAGCAGGCGATGCCCTCGGCCGCGATCTCGTCCCGGCTGCCGCCCAACGGCAGGCGACGCGGCAGGAAACCGCCCTTGGCGCCCACCGGCACGATTACCGAGTTCTTCACTTGCTGGGCTTTTACCAGGCCCAATACTTCAGTGCGGAAGTCTTCTTCACGGTCGGACCAACGCAGGCCGCCGCGAGCGACGTTGCCAAAGCGCAGGTGCACGCCTTCAACCCGAGGCGAGTAGACGAAGATTTCAAACTTCGGCACCGGCTTGGGCAGCTCAGGAATCGCGTGCGGGTTGAACTTGAAGCTGAAGTACGACTTGTTCTGGCCGTTGGCGTCAGCCTGGTAGAAGTTGGTCCGCAGGGTGGCCTTGATCAGGTCCAGGTAGCGACGCAGGATGCGGTCTTCGTTGAGCACCTGAACGTCGTCCAGGGCCGTGAGGATCGCTTGTTCCAGGCGTTGCTGCTTGTCTTCGAGGTCTTCGGCGGTGAGCTTGCGTGCCAGGTAGAAACGGGTCTTGAACAACCGGGTCAACTCGCGGGCGATGTCGGTGTGGTTGTTCAGGGTGCTGGCGATGTAACCCAGGTCGAAGCCCAGGCGAATCTGCTTCAGGTAACGGGCGTAGGCACGCAGCAGCGCCACGTCGCGCCATGGCAGGCCGGCCGTCAGCACCAGACGGTTGAACGCATCGTTTTCGGCATCGCCGTGCACGATATGCACGAATGCGTCCTGCAGGGTGTCGTTCAATTGCTGGATATCGAGGTTCACGCCTTCGGCGGCGATGAACGCGAAATCGTGAATCCAGAACTCGCGGCCATTGGCATGACGCAGGCGGTACGGGAATTCACCCAGGACACGCAGGCCGAGGTTTTCCAGGATCGGCAGCACATCGGACAGCGCCAGCGGCGTATCGGCATGATACAGCTTGCAATGCAGCTCGCGCTGGCCGGAAACCTGGCCCAGCGGCTGATAGAAGCTCATCACCAGCGGGGTTGGCTTCGGTCAGGCTGAGCAAGTGCTGCATGTCGACCACGGCCGAATGCGCGGCGAAACGCTCGCGGTAGCCGGCCGGGAAACCTTTCGGGAAATCAGCCAGCACGTTGGTGCCATGGGCTTCGCCGAAGCTTTCCACCACCAGGCTGGAGTAGTCGTCCTGCCAGCTGCGGCAGGCCTGCACCACTTCTTTTTCCAGTTGCAGCGGGTCGATGTCCAGGCGGTTCTTCGGGTCTACCCGCAGGATCAACTGCACGCGAGCCAGTACGGACTCGGAGAAGAACGTCCAGAACTCGCAGTCCGAGGCTTTCAGGCGATCCATCAGCACTTGCTGGATCTTCTGGCGCACTTCGGTGGAATAGATGTCGCGCGGCACGTAGGCCAGGCAGTAGCAGAAACGGCCGTACGGGTCTTTGCGCAGGAACACGCGGATCTTGTTGCGTTCCTGGATCTGCACGATCGACATCACGGTGCTGAACAGCTCGTCCACCGGGGTCTGGAACAGGTCATCGCGGGGCAGAACCTCGACCACCTGGGCCAGTTCCTTGCCCAAGTGCGCCTTGGCCTGGAAGCCCGAGCGACGCTCGATTTCCGTCACCTTGCGACGGATGTAAGGAATCACCCGCACGCTTTCGCCGTACACCGAGGAGGTGTAGAGGCCCATGAAGCGGCATTCCTTGATGACCTTGCCGTCGGCGTCGATCTGGCGGATCGACACGTAGTCCGGGTAGGCCGGGCGGTGCACGCGGCTTGGGTGTGCAGCCTTGGCGAACGACAGCACGGCCGGCTCACGCAGGTAGTTCACCGCGTAGTCTTCGATGCGCAGCTCGTCGGCCGTCAGGCCCGGGCGCAGCAGTTTGGTCAGACCGAGGAACGAGTTGGCGTCATATTCGATATGACCGCCGTCCGCCTCGTCACGTACCACAAACTCTTCATAGCCGAGGAAGGTGAAGTGGTTGCCCACCAGCCATTCCAGGAAGCTCTTGATCTCGGCTTTTTCTTCGCCGTCGATCACGTACGGGCTGGCGTCGATACCGGCCAGCAGCTCCTGGACCTTGGCTTTCATCGGTTCGAAATCGGCGACTGCAACGCGCACTTCGCCCAGTACCTGCTCAAGTTCCTTGCTCAGGACACTCAGCTCGGCGGCGTTGGCGCAACGGTCGATTTCCAGGTACATCAGCGATTCTTGCTGAACGTCTTCGCCCTGGGTGCCTTTGGGCAGGATTTCCAGCAGTTCGCCCTTCTTGCCACGACGCACGCTGAGTACGGTGGTTTGCAGGGTGTGGATGCTGTAGCCACGGCGGTTCAGCTCGGTACGCACCGAGTCCACCAGGAATGGCAGGTCGTGGTGCAGCACTTCGACCGCAGTGTGGGTCGATTGCCAGCCATGACGTTCGTAATCGGGGTTGTAGACCCGCACTTGCGGTTGGTTGTGATCAAAGCGCTCAAGCAGGCGCCAGGCAGACAGGGTGCAACCGGCCAGGTCGGACAAGCGACGCTGGGTCAGTTCATCCAGGGAAATGATGCCGAAGAATTGTTCAGCGAACAGCGCCACTTGTGGCAGTGCCTGTTCACTGATGTGCTGCGCCAGTGCCGCTTGCAGTTGGTGCTGGAAGTCGGCTTTGCTGGCTGCGGTGAAGAACGCCATCTGTGGTACTCCGCTTGGGCTTGTTATTGATGGAAGCGTCGCGTGTTATCCCCTTGCGGGGAGACCGTCAGCTCTGTTCGCGGTCTACAGTAACGAATTCAGAGTGACAGGTGGGTGAAGCTGGACAAGACAATGAGGTCACATTCAACTTCCATAAGATGCGCACCTTGCCAGGTGACGGTACGACGGGCAGGTCAGACTCCTGGCGAGGCACATCCGTTGCGCAGCTTAACGAGTGTAGGAAGCAAGCTGCTTGCGACGCTGCGACATATTCGGTCATCGGCACGCTGCCGGCGGGTTGCGACTTGGGCAACCGGGTGTTTTCGGAGAAATCCCGGGGCGCCGAGTACCGGAAATGACTGATATTGCCCGCCAGGTCATGCCTCAAGGTCTGACACACGATGCAGCACAAAATTCGCCGCATTTTCGCCAGCATGCCGCGCGCCTCCTGAGAAAGTGAATCATCAGGGTAAATTCTCGGCGGTCGCCCCCTTCCCAATTGAGAGGCTGAACTCCCAATCACATCAAAAGCTAAATGAGTAATTTGTCGAACCGCTCTTAGTTTGCCTACCTCTCATAAAACTATAAACATCACAAACCATTGAAACAGCTGCGTACAAACGCAGCTAAGCCAAAAAATCAAACATAGACAACTATCATCCCACGCCCCGACGAGATAATTCCTACACAAACACAGGACGCTCGCGCCTTCACACCAATTGAATCGAGGTAGGGCCACTGCTATTAATTGATCACTTGCGAAATTACGCGCAAGTGGGGAACTCACTATCGAGTGCCTCTAATTCAAAATAGAAACGAGGTGATTGAAATGGGTAATAAACGCTCCGAAATAACCATCCCGACTGGCTTTCCGCAAAACGCAGGCGCATCCGAAAGCTTACTAGCGACCGAGGTCCACTTCTTCGCCACACTCACAAACTGACATTCCATACAAATGAAGCACCCGCTAAAAAATGCCGAAAGGAAATCCTTTCGGCATTCAAAAATAACGAGGCAAGCATGTCAGAGCGAGAACTAAGCCCAACCAATGCTCTATCAAAAATAAAAGAGACCATTCATAGCCTTGGCCTAACTGCGATTACGCAGTATGCAAACAAAGAAAACCTAGTAGCGACGACGGAACTGTACGACGCAAATAGCCAACTAGTCGCATCGGGCGCAGGCAAAGGGCCCGAATCACTTATTGGAGCACTCGCTGAAAGCTTAGAGCACCTTATCGCGGGCCAACCAATCGTCCTTGGTATTACGACATGTCACTGCAAGGCAGTTGCTGCACAAGCGCCAGCAAAAATCGATGGCTTACTCTTCAACTGTTCTCAAATCAAGGAGCCTCTTGAATGCTTAACGCTCACAACCCTTGATAAAAAGGAAAAATTATTAGTCCCACACGCGCTCCTCTGCCCAGCCATCGCCAAAAACAAACATCCCAAAGGAAACTCTCACTTAAATTTTCTAGCCCGCTACTCATCCAATTCAGGTATGGCATTCGGATGTACGGAAGACGAGGCCCTCTTACACGGCATTCTCGAAGTCATTGAGCGACACATTCTATCGCTTTTTTATATGGCAATTTGCAAAATCGGCCCACCCATAAATTTATACTCCCCGTCCACATCCCTCCTTGCGATGGCACTACATAACAATCCGTATGCAATAAAATCTGCCCAACGTCTCCAGATCGTGGTCATTAAAGATTTTTTAGGCGTTTATTTTGCAGCAGCTTTCCCCAGAGCGGGCGCAGGCGATCTACATATTGCATCTGTTGGCTCAGGTTGCTCGCTGGACGTTAACGTAGCTTTGCAGCGAGCGGTGACGGAGCAATTCCAAGCAAACGAACTGTATGACGCTGCAGGAGAGGAGCTGGACAAGAAAACCCTGGAGCTGCTGTCTAGCTCAGAAAAGCTCAAACCTCTCATTGAGTTCTCCTCAATAAAGAACTTGAGACTGCCCCTCATTAAACATCAACACAAACAATTCTCAGCAAGCGTTCCGCATCAGCTGCAAACATTACAAAACAGCCTTTCCAATGACGGAAAGAAAATATTCTTCAGAACACTCACCAAGTTTGCCAACGGCTGTAGCGTTATACAAATCTACATCCCCAGCCTTGAGCGCTTCAACATTATTAGAAGTGGAAACTTGGTAGCGCCCCAGCACACTCTACTCAGCTACCCCACCCCTACACTATAAGTATGAATGCAGCGAAGAATGCCTATAGGCGACCAAATGCAAACACTTGTTAAAATAGCATGCAAACAGCATACAGCTCTGCTTACGTCTACCATCCTTACCACAATAGGGCTTAAACTTATAGCGCTCGCGCCACCTTTACTGCTAGGAGAAGTCGTAGACGCACTTAGCAACAACCAGCCAACAATGAACACCTTATTCATACTGATTGCAGGCTTCATTCTGGCCGGATGCATTCAGGCCTTAGTAAACCCTGCGCAAATATTCCTATTATCCAAGCTAATCCAACAAATCGTAAGAGATGCTTCGATCAATTGGATCGGGCAATTACTGCACAAAGACTTTCATCACTTTAGCTCATGGCGCATTGGCCACTTCATAAAGTCTGTGGAACGCGGAATCACGGCTCACGAAAAATTGCTTACGTTTTTCGTCACTGTCGCATTTCCTATGTGCCTGGAGTTGCTAATTGTTGGGGGAGCCTTTTTGTATATGGGTGGTAGCGGAGTGTTCCTCGCTGTGATCGGCCTGAGTGCTATCTATCTTTTTACAGCCCACAAAATCATAAGATGGCGGAGAAAGCACATTGACAGGATCAACGAACAAGAAGATGAGCTGGGTGCCATTCTGTTCAACACTTTAAAATCGGGGAAGTCTATAAAACTGGAAGGAGCAGAACATACTGCCACACACCCTTTGAATGAAGCTTTCACCCAATACGCCAATGCCGCGGTAACAGTTACAAGCTCCGGCGGTTTTTTAAACGGTATAAAGATCCTATTCATCAGCCTTGCCACCGGAGGGCTACTTGGCTGGGGGGTATTGGATCAGCTTTCAGGACAACCCGTTATTAGTCTTGGGCAATTAGTTGCGACATTCTCAATCGCTGGCAGCTTCTTAATCAACATTACTGCGCTTACAGAAGGCTACCGGGTACTGGATCAATTTCTCGCAGACCAGCGCCGACTCCTGCACCTACTGTCGTTACCAAATTTTGGCGACGACAACGGCCAACTCGAAATACCGCTACAGCCCAAATCAACGTTAATACTTAATCCCTGCATCGTGACTGACACCAGCTCCATCCGCTTGACCATCAAGACAGCCATCGAATTTACCCAAAGTCAGTCAGTTGCCATCACTGGGCCAAGTGGAGCGGGGAAATCTACCTTGCTGGAAGTGCTGGCAGGCTTGAACCCCTCACTGACAAGCAGGTTGCTTATCGACGACAAGCCCATTTGCGAACTGAGTGCCCAAGCGCATTTGAGGTACCTGAGGTATTGCCCCCAGTCGCCCCAGTTCCTGGAAGGCTACTTTGATCACTCCGTACTGTTTGGAATCCCCCCCTCCCCACACTTGAACCACGCAATTGAACAACTGAACCTGGAAGAAATCGTTTTAAACCGCAGCCTCAGCGAAAACGCGTCCAATATTTCAGGAGGCGAAGCAAAGCGTCTGTCCCTGCTGCGCCTCGTCAACAGGCCCGGGGAATTCAATTTATTCGATGAACCCAGCGCGTCCATTGAACAAAAACTGGCCACGCCTGTGTGGGATCTGCTGTTCGATACCTTCGGCAAACGCGGATTGATATGCGTCACACATGATGTCCGCCACCTGCACCGTTTTGATCAGGTTATTGTCATGTCAAACGGAGCAATCATTGATCAAGGCCCTTGGAGCGAGTTGGCTAACAAAACGTCGATCTTGACGCTGTTAAGTGACTTTGATCTGGAAAACCAAACCGGCAACAGCTAGGAGCCCCTCATACACGATGCAGCACAAAATTCGCCGCAATGGCACAATTGCCCTGCTTCGCCCTCCCCCAGACAGGATTAACCATGCCATTGCAACTCACCACCGCCCACCTGATCGTCAACCCGTGCGATGACGAAGAAGACAACATGGCCATGCTCTGCTGCCACGGCGACAAGGGCGAGATGTTCATGGTGACCCGTTATCCGGACGAGGACGAGGTGGAAGTCACCTGGGATTACGAGCCGTCGACCCTGGACGGGCTGAAGATCACCCTGAGTGCCACGACACTGTTGGTGGAGATTGGCGCGGCGGATGCCGATGCATTGGGCGGCCACGATCAATTGGCAATCACCCACGGCACCGCCGAGTCGGATCTGGCCGAAGTGGAAGAAACCCTGCAGAACATTCTCAAGGGCACCGGGACCTATATCCGGGCCTAGTTGCCAAATCCGCACAATGTGGCGAGGGAGCTTGCTCCCGCTGGGCTGCGCAGCGGCCCCAATCCAGCCAACTGCGTTCTGCCTGGAAAAACTCGGCAGCCTTGTTGGGGCTGCTGCGCAACCCAGCGGGAGCAAGCTCCCTCGCCACAAAGGCAGGCGCCTATCGGAAAAAACCTCAGACATTTCCCACATTTCCCGAAAAATACCCCCCGCGCCGTTAGTCTCCACCCCCTCCGATGCATTAAAGTAACGCCCCCAGGCCTGGCATTTTTCGCAATGCCCAGTCTCACCTCTCCAGGAACCGTCATCGATGGAACATCGTGAAGCGCTGCTTGCGCTGCGAACCTTTCTTTCAACGCAGATTCTCGGCCAGGAAAAACTCATCGAGCGCTTGCTCATTGCCCTGCTCGCCGATGGCCATATGCTGGTTGAAGGCGCTCCCGGGCTGGCCAAGACCAAGGCCATCAAGGAGCTTGCCGAAGGGATCGAGGCACAGTTCCATCGCATCCAGTTCACCCCCGACCTGCTGCCCGCCGACATCACCGGCACCGAGATCTATCGCCCGGAAACCGGCAGTTTCGTGTTCCAGCAAGGCCCGATCTTCCACAACCTGGTGCTGGCGGACGAAATCAACCGTGCCCCGGCCAAGGTGCAGTCGGCATTGCTCGAAGCCATGGCCGAGCGCCAGGTCAGCGTGGGGCGCAGCACTTATGAGTTGTCGCCGTTGTTCCTGGTGATGGCCACGCAAAACCCGATCGAGCAGGAAGGCACCTACCCGCTGCCCGAAGCCCAGCTCGACCGTTTCCTGATGCACGTGAAAATCGGCTTCCCCGATGCCGCCGTCGAGCGCCGCATCCTGCAGCAGGCCCGTGGCGAAGCCCTCAACGGTGAAACCAAGCCCGAGCGGCGCGTCAGCCAGCAGGCGATCTTCGCCGCGCGCAAGGAAATCCTCGGCCTGTACATGGCCGATGCGGTGGAGGAATACCTGGTGCAACTGGTCATGGCCACTCGCACCCCGGCCAAGTTCGATCCGGAAATGGCCGAATGGATTGCCTATGGCGCCAGCCCTCGTGGCTCGATTGCCCTGGACCGCTGCGCCCGGGCCCACGCCTGGCTGGCCGGCCGCGATTTCGTCAGCCCGGAAGACATCCAGGCGGTGCTGTTCGACGTGCTGCGCCACCGCATCATTCTGTCGTTCGAGGCCGAAGCGGCCGGCATCGACCAGGACCGCGTGGTGCAACGCATTCTCGACGTCGTTGCCGTCGCTTGACGCCTATGAACGCTGGCGATGGAACCCGTGTCACCCTGAGCGAATTGATCGAGATGCGTCATCGCGTGCGGGAAGTGCAGCTGTTTTCCACGCCGAGCCAGCGCAGCCCGCTGATCGGCCTGCACCACTCGAAACTGCGCGGGCGCGGGGTCGACTTCGACCAGGTGCGGGTGTATCAGGCCGGCGACGATGTGCGCACCATCGACTGGCGCGTCACTGCACGCACCCAGGAGCCACACACCAAGCTGTTTCATGAAGAGCGCGAACGGCCGATCTTCATCATGGTGGAGCAAAGCTGCCGGCTGTTTTTCGGCTCGGGGCAGATGTTCAAGTCGGTGCTGGCGGCCCAGGCGGCGAGCCTGATCGGCTGGGCGGCGCTGGGCCATAACGACCGGGTCGGCGGGCTGGTGTTCGGTGACAGCGAGCACTACGAAATCAAACCCCGGCGCAGCAAGCAAAGCCTGCTGCAATTGCTCAACCGGTTGGTACGGGTCAACCAGAGCCTCAACACCGAACGCCGCCCCGAAGCCGACGCCCTCGGCATGGCCTTGCGCCGAGCCCGGGAAGTATTGCGCCCGGGCAGCCTGGTGATTGTGATCTGTGACGAGCGCGCCCTGACCGAAGGCGCCGAGCAACAGCTGAGCCTGCTGTCACGGCATTGCGACCTGCTGCTGTTGCCGGTTTCCGACCCGCTGGACCACGCCCTGCCCGCCGCCGGCCTGCTGCGCTTCGCCGAGCGCGGCGCACAGCTGGAACTGGACACTCTGAATTTTGATCTGCGCCAGGCCTACAAGGCCCAGGCCGAAGCCCGCAGCGCACGCTGGGAACTGCTCGCGCAAAAGCTGCGGGTGCTGTTGATGCCCTTGAGTACCCAGGGTGAAATGGTCGAGCAACTGCGCGAATACCTGAACCCGCAACGTCCGGTTAAAAAGCAATGAGCAGCCTCGACCAACTGCAACCCCTGATCGCCCCGCCAGTGATCGGCTTCTGGCCGCCGGCGCCGGGTTGGTGGCTGTTGCTGCTGATCATCCCGTTGGCGGGCTGGGGCCTGTGGTGGCTGCGCCGTTTCCTGCCAGCCAAGCGCCCATTGGCCCGTGCCGAACAACCCCTGGACCCGCTGCGCATCGCCGCCCTCGCCGAACTGGCGCTGATGCCCAAACCCTACGACGGCGCACCGGCCGGTGCCTGGCTGCAACAGCTCAACGGCCTGCTCAAGCGCCTGTGCCGCAACGACTACCCCTACAGCCAGAGCCACACCCTCAACGGCCGCAAGTGGCTGGCGTTCCTCGACAACCGCTGCCCCGCCGCCGGCCTGACCCGCTGGATGGTGCTGGTGGAAGGCGCCTACAAGCCCGAATGCAAACTCGACGACAAGGCCATCGCCGGCCTGACCCAGGCCGTCGACACCTGGATTCGCAAACATGTTTGAGTTCGCCTGGCCGTGGATCTTTGCCCTGTTGCCATTGCCCTGGTTGCTGCGCCTCATCCTGCCGGTGGCCGACAGCGGCGAACCGGCGCTGAAAGTCAGCTTCCTCAGCGACCTCGAAGGCCTGGCCCGCCGCCGCGCGCGGGTCAACCTGCCGGGATGGCGCCAGCAAGCACCGTTTGTGTTCCTGTGGCTGCTGCTGTTGACCGCCGCCGCCCGCCCGGAATGGTTGGGCGAACCCTTGCCGATTGCAGCCAGCGGCCGCGACTTGCTGGTGGCGGTGGACGTTTCCGGCTCGATGGACTTCCCCGACATGCAATGGCAAGACGAAGACGTCAGCCGCCTGAGCCTGGTCAAGCACCTGCTGGGAGATTTCCTGGAGGGCCGCGAAGGTGATCGCGTGGGATTGATCCTGTTCGGCAGCCAGGCCTATCTGCAAGCGCCGCTGACCTTTGACCGGCGCACCGTGCGCACCTGGCTGGATGAGGCACGGATTGGCATCGCCGGTAAAAACACCGCGATTGGCGACGCCATCGGCCTGGCCCTCAAGCGCCTGCGCCAGCGTCCGGCGCAAAGCCGGGTGCTGATCCTGGTCACCGACGGCGCCAACAATGCCGGCGAAATCGACCCGCTGACCGCCGCCCGCCTGGCCGCCGAAGAAGGCGTGAAAATCTACCCGATCGGCATCGGCGCAGACCCCGAGCAAACCGGCTCCCTGGGCATCCTCGGCGTCAACCCGAGCCTCGACCTCGACGAACCGGCCCTCAAGGCCATCGCCGAGGCCACCGGCGGCCGCTACTTCCGCGCCCGCGACGGCAACGAACTGCTGAAGATCAAGGAAACCCTCGACCAGCTCGAACCCGTGGCCCAGCAACCCACCCAGGCCCGCCCCGCCCAGGCGCTGTACAGCGCGCCGCTGGCGTTGGCGCTGATCCTCAGCATGCTGCTGGTGATCCAGGAACGCTGGCCGGATAACGCCCTGCAACGCCTGTTCAACAAACTCTCAAGCAAGGGCCGTTTCCTGCAACCCAATCCTGAATGGCGTGAACGCCTCAAACGCCTGCGTTTGCGGAGGCGTCGATGATCGCCCTGTGGCCGCACTGGTTCCGCCCCTGGTGGCTGTTGCTGCTGCCGCTGCTCGGCTGGTTGCTGTGGCAGTTGTGGCACCGCCAGAAACGCGCCGGGCGCTGGCAGATGATTCTGCCGCCGGCGTTCCACGCCGCATTGCTCAGTGGCGGCAATGGCCGGGAGAGCAAATCGCCGTGGGTGGTGCTCGGGATTGCCTGGCTGCTGGCCGTGCTAGCGTTGCTGGGGCCGAGCTGGGAACGCGTCGAACAGTCCAGCCAGAAGCCCGCCGACCCGCTGGTGGTGCTGCTGGAACTGACCCCGGAAATGCTCGCCACCGACAGCCCGCCCAGCCGCCTCGAACAGGCACGGCGCAAGCTGTTCGACCTGCTTCAGGCCCGCAGCGATGCGCAGACCGCCATCGTGGTCTACGCCGGCAGCGCCCATACGCTGGTGCCACTCTCGGACGACCTGGCCACCAGCCATAACCTGCTGGAAGCCCTGCGCCCCTCGATCATGCCCGAGCCCGGCCACCGCGCCGACCTGGCCGTGGAGAAGGCCCTGAGCCTGCTCAAGCATGGCGGCCTCGGCCAGGGTCGGCTGCTGCTGATCGGTTCGTCGCTGTCCAAGCAGGAACGCCAGGGGATCCGCCTGCAGCTGCAAGGCAACCAGGCGCCGAGCCTGTCGATCCTCGGCATTGGCAGCCGCGAAGGCACGCCGGTGACCCAGGAAAGCGGCGAGTTCCTCAAGGACGCCCAGGGCGCAATCCTCGTACCGCG
Source organism: Pseudomonas sp. W2I6 (assembly GCF_030815935.1). Classification (NCBI taxonomy): domain Bacteria; kingdom Pseudomonadati; phylum Pseudomonadota; class Gammaproteobacteria; order Pseudomonadales; family Pseudomonadaceae; genus Pseudomonas; species Pseudomonas sp. W2I6. The sequence continues at coordinate 3,237,154 of NZ_JAUSXJ010000001.1, forward strand.
CCTGGACAGCCCGACCCTCAAGGCCTTCGCCAGCGAAATGGGTGGCCGCTACCGCCAGGCCCGCCTGGACGACAAGGACCTGCGCCACCTCGGCCTGCTGGATGGCCCGCAAAACCTGCGCAATGACGGCCAACTGCTGCACCTCGATACCTGGGCCGACCAGGGTTATTGGTTGCTCTTGCCACTGCTGCTGCTCGCTGCCTGCGCCGGGCGCCGGGGCTGGCTGTTCTTCCTGCCGTTGCTGCTGTTGGGCGCGCCGCAGCCCAGCTATGCCTTCGACTTCCAGGACCTGTGGCTGCGCCCCGACCAACAGGGCCAACTGCTGCTGAAGAAAAAACGCCCGGCCGAAGCAGCCGAACATTTCGAAGACCCGCAATGGCAAGGCGTCGCACTGTATGAAGCGGGCAACTATGCCGAAGCCGCCAAGCGGTTTGCCGAAGGCAGCGACGCCTATTCCCACTACAATCGAGGCAATGCCCTGGCCAAAAGCGGCGAGCTGGAAGCGGCGATCGATGCCTACGAACAAGCCCTCGAAGCCCAGCCAGACTTGCAGCCGGCGCTGAAGAACAAGGCGCTGGTGGAAAGCCTGATGCAACAGGAACCGGAAAAAACCGAGCCGGCCAAGCCTGCAAAAAACGAGGATGACGAAACCACCCAACCCGGCCAGACTGCGCAACCGGGCGCCAGCAGCCAGACCGCCACCGGTGGCGAGCAGACGTCCCAAGTCCAGGGCCAGCCCGGCGCGACCGACACGCAAACCGGGGCCACGCCCCACGCCGGCAGCAACGAGGTACCTGGCAGCGAGTTGGGTGATGAACAAACCACCACCCCGCCCCTGCGCCCGGTCGACGGCACGCTTGAAGGCGAGCAGCGCCAGGCCCTGGAACAATGGCTGCGGCAGATCCCGGACAACCCCGGCGAGCTGCTGCGACGCAAATTCTGGTACGAACAGCAACAACATCAGGACAAGACTCGATGAACCGCTGCACCGCCTTACTTCTCACCCTCGCGTTGTGGGCCAGCCAGGCCCAGGCCGCCGGCCTGGTGGCCAGTGTCGACCGCAGCCGCATCAATTCCGGGGAGACGGTGGAACTGACGGTGGAGTCCAACGATGTCACGCTGTTCGGCAAACCGGACCTGGCGCCGCTGGACCCGCTGTTTGAAGTGAGCGGCACGCGCCAGATCAACCAGCTCACCACCCTGGGTGGCGATAACCACGCCACCACCCGCTGGATCATCACCTTGCTGCCCAAGGAGAACGGCACCGTGGTGATTCCACCGTTGCAGATCGGCGAACTCAAGACCCAGCCGATTACCCTGCAAGTGGTGGAAACCGTCAGCCAGAACACCGAGGCCCAACTGGCTCCTGTGTTCATCGAAACCAACCTCGACCAGGACAGCGTCTACGTCCAGGCCCAGGCGTTGCTGACCGTGCGCGTCTACCACTCGGTATCGCTGTATGACGACAGCAGCCTCACGCCGTTGCAGGTCGCCGATACGCGCATCGAGCAGTTGGGCGAGTCGCGCACCTACGAGAAAGTCATCAACGGCATCCGCCACGGTGTGATCGAAACCCGCTATGCCATCTACCCGCAGCACAGCGGCACGCTGACCATTCCGACGCAGACGTTCAGCGCCACCCTGGTAGAGCCACGGCCCGCCCAGGACAACAACCCCCAGGGTTCCAAGCCCGGCAAGCTGATTCACGTCAGTTCGCCGGAGCTGTCGTTGACGGTCAAGGCCAAGCCTGCGCTGTACCCGGCGGATGCTCCCTGGCTGCCGGCCCGCAGCCTGACCCTCACGGAAAGCTGGAACCCCGAGCCCGATCATGTACAGGTGGGCGACTCCCTGACCCGCAGCCTGACCTTGAAAGCCGAAGGCCTGGCCGGCGCGCAACTGCCACCGCTGGCACTGAGCGACATCCCCGGCCTGCGCCGCTACCCGGACCAGCCGGTGCTGAGCAACCAGAACAACGACCGTGGCCTGATCGGCAGCCGTGAAGACCGCGAAGCGCTGGTGCCCAACCGCGCTGGCGCGCTTGAACTGCCGGCGGTGGAAGTGGTGTGGTGGAACACCCACGAAGACCATCTGGAACGCACCAGCCTGCCGGCGCGCACCCTGCAGGTGGCGACCAACCCGAGCCTGATCGTGGACACGCCGGCCAGCCCGACCGTGATCACCGCGCCGGACAACGACAGCCTGTGGATCTGGCAACTGACCAGCCTGATCCTGGCCTGCACCACCCTGCTGGGCTTCGGTTTGTGGTGGCGTGCACGCTGGCAGCCGGCGATTTTGCGTGCCGCGCAAACCGGCCCGAGCCCGCGAACCCTACTGGACGACCTCAAGCGGGCGAGCCAGGCGAATGACCCGCAGGCTACGCGTCAGGCGCTGGATGCCTGGGCGCGACAGCAGCCGGAGACCCTGGCGGATATGGCGGCGCGGTTTGTGCCGTTGTCGGATGCGCTGGATGGGTTGAACGGCGCGCTGTACAGCGAGAGTGGGCAGTATTGGCAGGGAGAGGAATTGTGGCGGGCGGTGAAGGCGATTCCGATGGCGGAGCGCGAGCAGGACCCTGCGGGGGACAGCACCAGCTTGCCGCCGCTGTATCCCAAATAGCCCCTCTCAGAAACACCCAAAACCCAATGTGGGAACCGGGCTTGTGTGGGAGCTGGCTTGCCTGCGATGGCATCACCGCGGTCTGACTGACAGACCGAGGTGCCTGCATCGCGGGCAAGCCCGGCTCCCACACAAACCGGGTTCCCACATTTTGATCTGCGGCGTCTGGGTTACTTGCGCGCCGCCTCCCACGACTTCAGCAACTCGTTATAACTGACCGTCTCACCCTGCGGCTTCTCATTTGCCAGCTTCGGTTTCGGCGCACCCGGCTGGTCAAACCAGTATTGCGCGTCCCGTTCCTCGTTCATTTTCGGCCCGCAAATCGGCTGCACCTTGGAGCGCTCCAGGCGCGTCATGATCGCGTCCTGATCCTTGGCCAACCCATCCAGCGCCTGCTGCGGCGTCTTCTCTCCGCTGGCCGCTTCCGAAATATGGCTCCACCACAATTGCGCCAACCGTGGATAGTCCGGCACGTTGGTGCCGGTCGGGGTCCACTCCACCCGGGCCGGGCTGCGGTAGAACTCCACCAACCCACCGAGTTTCGGCGCCAGGTCGGTCATGGCCTGGGAGTTGATGTCAGACTCACGAATCGGCGTCAGGCCAACGATGGTCTTTTTCAGCGACACGGTTTTCGAGGTCACGAACTGCGCGTACAGCCAGGCCGCCAGTTTCTGCTTCTCGGGCGTCGACTTGAGGAACGTCCAGGAACCTACGTCCTGATAGCCCTTCTTCATGCCCTTTTCCCAGTAAGGCCCGACGGGCGATGGCGCCATGCGCCATTTCGGCGTGCCGTCGGCGTTGACCACCGGCAGGCCCGGCTTGGTCATGTCGGCGGTGAACGCGGTGTACCAGAAGATCTGCTGGGCGATGTTGCCCTGGGACGGCACCGGACCGGATTCGGAGAAGGTCATGCCCGCCGCTTCCGGTGGTGCATAGGCTTTCATCCAGTCCACGTATTTCTGCGTGGCATAAACCGCCGCCGGGCCGTTGGTGTCGCCACCACGGGTGACACTGGAGCCCACCGGGTGGCAGTCCTCCACGCGAATGCCCCACTCGTCCACCGGCAAACCGTTGGGCAGGCCCTTGTCGCCGCCACCGGCCATGGAGAACCAGGCATCGGTGAAGCGCCAGCCCAGGGACGGGTCTTTCTTGCCGTAGTCCATGTGCCCGTAGACGCGCTTGCCGTCGATTTCCTTGACGTCTTCGCTGAAGAATTTGGCGATGTCTTCGTAGGCCGACCAGTTCACCGGCACGCCGAGTTCATAGCCGTACTTCTCCTTGAACTTGGCTTTCAGGTCTGCCCGTTCGAACCAGTCGGCGCGGAACCAGTACAGGTTGGCGAACTGCTGGTCGGGCAATTGGTAGATCTTGCCGTCGGGCGCAGTGGTGAACGAAATACCGATGAAGTCCTTGATGTCCAGGGTGGGTGAAGTGAAGTTCTTGCCTTCGTTGGCCATCAGGTCGGTGATGGATTCTGTCTTGCCATAGCGAAAGTGCGTACCGATCAAGTCGGAATCGTTGACCCAGCCGTCATAGATATTCTTGTCGGACTGCATCTGGGTTTGCAGCTTTTCCACCACGTCGCCTTCCTGCAGCAAGTCGTGGGTCAGCTTGATCCCGGTGATTTCGCTGAAGGCCTTGGCCAGCACCTTGGATTCATACTCGTGGGTGGTGAGGGTTTCCGACACCACGTTGATCTTCATCCCGCGAAACGGCTCCGCGGCCTTGATAAACCACTTCAGCTCTTCAAGCTGCTGGGCTTCGGTGAGGGTCGACGGTTTGAACTCACTGCCGATCCATTTTTTCGCAGCGTCTTCATAAGCATCCGCCCAGGCCGCAGCACTGAGCCCGCTGAGCGCCAGCACGGCCGCCAATGAAATGCTATGTCGCAGCTTATTGTTTTTATCGAACATAGAGACCTCCTGGTTTTGGGGTTCAAAAGGGGCAGCTAGCCCCAACGCATCACAGACAACAGCCACACCAGAGACAGCGCGGACGCCACCCAGATGCTCCAGCCGGTTACGCCGATCACCAACAAATGCAGGTAGGCGCTGCCGAGAAGACCGATAAACAAGCGATCACCACGGGTGGTGCTGATCGGTAAAAAGCCGCGCCGGGGGATACTCGGCGAGCGCAATTCCCAGGTCGTCATGCCCACCAGCAGCAGGCCGATCGCGGCAAAGAACAGTGCAGTCGGGGTGGTCCAGGCCATCCATTCCATCATCGACTCCTCAGACCCGGCCCAGGGCAAAGCCCTTAGCCACATGGTTGCGAACGAACCAGATCACCAGCATGCCTGGCAAAATGGTCAACACCCCCGCCGCCGCCAGCACGCCCCAGTCGATGCCGGAGGCCGAAACCGTACGGGTCATCACTGCGGCGATGGGTTTGGCGTTCACCGACGTCAGCGTGCGTGCCAGCAGGAGCTCAACCCAGGAAAACATGAAACAGAAAAACGCCGTGACGCCGATCCCCGAGCCAATCAGCGGGATGAAGATCTTCACGAAAAACTTGGGAAAACTGTACCCGTCGATGTAGGCCGTTTCGTCGATTTCCTTGGGCACGCCCGACATGAAACCTTCGAGAATCCACACCGCCAGCGGCACGTTGAACAGGCAATGGGCCAAGGCCACCGCGATATGCGTATCGAACAAGCCAATGGACGAATACAGCTGGAAGAACGGCAGCAAAAACACTGCCGGCGGCGCCATGCGGTTGGTCAGCAACCAGAAGAACAAGTGCTTGTCGCCGAGGAAGCGGTAGCGCGAGAACGCGTAGGCCGCCGGCCAGCGCCACGCTCAGGGAAATCACGGTGTTGAGGCTGACGTAGTACAGCGAGTTGAGGTAGCCGGTGTACCAGCTCGGGTCGGTGAAGATCACCTTGTAGTTGGCGAAGGTGAAGTCCTGCGGAAACAGGGTCAGGCCGCCGAGGATTTCGGTGTTGCTCTTGAAGGACATGTTCAGCAGCCAGTAGATCGGCACCAGCAGGAACAGGATGTAGACCAGCAGCGGGATTACCTTGCGCTTGCTCATGTTGGCGGCCTCAGCGGTTGGCGTCGGAGTGGGTCATGGCGGTGTAGAACAGCCAGGACACCAACAGGATGATCAGGAAGTACACCAGCGAAAACGCCGCCGCCGGGCCCAGGTCGAATTGGCCTACGGCCATCTGGGTAAGCGTCTGGCTGAGGAAGGTGGTGGCGTTCCCTGGCCCGCCGCCCGTCAGCACAAACGGTTCGGTGTAGATCATGAAACTGTCCATGAAGCGCAGCATCACCGCGATCAACAGCACGCTCTTCAGTTTTGGCAGCTGGATATGTCGGAACACCGCCCAGCTGGACGCCCGATCAATCCGCGCCGCCTGGTAGTACACATCCGGGATCGCCCGCAGCCCCGAGAAACACAGCAGCGCCACCAGGGACGTCCAGTGCCACACGTCCATCACCAGCACCGTGACCCAGGCGTCCATGGTGTTGGCGGCGTAGTTGTAGCTGATGCCCATCGCATTGAGCGTGGAACCCATCAGGCCAATGTCGGCACGGCCAAAGATCTGCCAGATGGTGCCGACCACGTTCCACGGAATCAGCAGCGGAATCGCCATCACGATCAACACCAGCGACGACCAGCGGCCCTTGGTGGGCATCGTCAGGGCAATCGCGATGCCCAGCGGAATCTCGATCAACAGCACACACGCCGAGTAGATGAACTGACGCAGCAGCGAGTCATGCAGGCGCGGGTCCAGCAGCACCTGTTTGTACCAGTCGGCGCCGACGAAGTAGCGGCTGGATTGGTCGAAGATGTCCTGCACCGAGTAGTTGACCACGGTCATCATCGGGATCACCGCGCTGAAGGCCACCAGCAGGAACACCGGCAATACCAGCCACCAGGCCTTGTTGTTCTGCACCTTGTTCATGGCTGCACCTCCAGCAAGTAGTCATCGGCATACACCATCAGCCACTGCCCCGGAAAGCTGATGGACGCCTGGCCCTCGGGCACCGGTTTGTCTTCGGCCAGGCGCACTTTCAACGGTGCGCCATCGAGGTTGAGGGTCATGATCTTGTAGGTGCCGAGGTCTTCCACATGGGTGACTTGCGCCTGTAGCGCGTCGGGATTGTGCTCATCCCACACATGGATAAATTCCGGGCGGATGCCGACCTGCAGCTTCTTGTAAGGCATTTCGCCAATGCGCTGCTGCAACGCCTCGGGCAACGCCAGATGTGTCCCGGCAAAGCGCACACCGCCCGCCTCTGCCTGCACCTCAATCAGATTCATCCCAGGGCTGCCGATGAAATAGCCGACAAAGGTGTGGCTGGGCCGCTCGAACAACTCCCGGGGCGTGCCGAACTGCACGATCTGCCCGCCATACATCACCGCGATCTTGTCGGCGAAGGTCGAGGCTTCCAGTTGGTCATGGGTCACGTAGACCATGGTGATGTTGAACTGCTCGTGGATCTGCTTGAGCTTGCGCCGCAGCTTCCACTTCAGGTGCGGGTCGATCACCGTCAGCGGTTCGTCGAACAGGATCGCCGACACGTCATCCCGCACCAGCCCGCGGCCCATGGAGACTTTCTGTTTTTCATCGGCAGTGAGGTTGCGGGCCTTTTTGTCCAGCAGGTTTTGCAGGTCGAGCACCTCGGCAATTTCCTGCACCTTGCTGTGAATCTTCGCCTCGGCCATGCCCTGGTTTCGCAGGGGAAAAGCCAGGTTATCAAACACGGTCATGGTGTCGTACACCACCGGGAACTGGAACACCTGGGCGATGTTGCGTTTTTCCGGGGTCAGCTCGTTGACCACCTTGGCGTCGAACAGCACCTGGCCTTCGGATGGGCTGAGCAGGCCGGAGATGATGTTGAGCAAGGTCGACTTGCCGCAACCCGACGGCCCCAGCAACGCGTAGGCGCCGCCCTGCTCCCAGACGTGGTTCATCTCGCGAATCGCGTAGTCCTCAGGGCCGTTTGGCTTTGAGCTGTAGCTGTGGGCCAGGTTCTGCAAATGGATCTCGGCCATCAGGCAACCCTCGCGACACGTCGGCCGGGGGCCTGGACCAGCCGTCCCTGGCCATCGAACACAAACAGTTTGTGGGTGGGGATATAGATGCGGATCGGCGCGTCGACGTCGTACTCGTGCACGCCTGGCAAATGCAGCACCAGCAGGAAGTGTTCGCTGCGCACATGCAGGAAGGTTTCCGAGCCGCTGATCTCGGCGACCTCCACGGTCACGGCCAATTCCAGGTCATCGTCGTTGCTCGGCACCAGGCTGATATGGCTGGGACGCACGCCAAAGCGAAACTCCGCCCTCACCGATGGGCCGCAGGTCGACGTTCAGCGGGAAGTGCACGAAGTTGGCGAAGCTCACTTCGTTGCCACTGATGCGCCCGGGCATCAGGTTGATCGGCGGCTCGGAAAACAGCTCGGCCGCCAGCACGGTCTGTGGCTGGTGATAGACCTCGGCGGCCTTGCCGCTCTGGATCACCCGGCCCTCGTGGAGAATCGTGGTGGTGCCGCCCAGGGCCAGGGCTTCGTTGGGTTCGGTGGTGGCGTAGATCGCGATGGTATGGCGTGCCTTGAACAGCTCGCGCATTTCCTGGCGCAGTTCTTCGCGCAGTTTGTAGTCCAGGTTCACCAGGGGTTCATCGAACAGAATCAGCTCGGCATCCTTGACCAGCGCCCGGGCCATGGCGGTGCGTTGCTGCTGGCCGCCGGAGAGTTCCAGGGGGTGACGCTGGAGGAATTTCTCGATACGCAGCATTTTCGCGGTTTCGAGGACTTTGCTCTGGATCTGCTCGGCAGAGACTCCGGCCTGGCGCAGCGGCGAGGCGATGTTCTCGAACACGGTCATGGTCGGGTAGTTGATGAACTGCTGATAGACCATCGACACATTGCGCAGGCGCACCGGCTTCTGGGTGACGTCCACGCCATTCATCAGGATGCGCCCGCTGTCGGGCTTGTCCAGGCCGGCCATCAGGCGCATCAGGCTGGTCTTGCCGGACAGGGTACGGCCCAGCAATACATTGAAGGAACCGGCTTCGAAACGCAGGTTGGCGTCGTCGATCCAGGTTTGGCCTTCGACAACGCGAGTGACGTGCTCCAGGGTCAATGACATGACACGACCTTTTTATTATTGGAATGGTTCTGGCAGGAGCACAGAGCGAGTTCCGTGCCAACAACCCAAACCTCAGGCTGGTCAACGAGTTAGGCAAAACAGCGATTCGCCTCTGAACAGAAATGAACAGGTCAGGCTGAACAACTGAACAATCGGCGGGTTGACAATGAACAGTTCTGAACAACACTGAACGGGCCTTCCGCACCCCAGAACAACAACAAAGCAAGGGTCACCGCCATGAGCACACCGCTGGCGCACGATGCCATCATCCAGGACTCCTGGCGCCGCTGCCGGGCCTATGGCCTGGATCACCAGAGCACACCGAGCTTCGACCAACTGCCCGCAGACGGCGTCAGCCAGTTGCTGGAAAGCCAGCATTCCCTTGTGCAGACCACCCACCAGGAAGTGCTGCCCTACTACGAAAACATCCTCAGCAATTCCAACTGCCTGATCATGCTTGCCGACAACCAGGGCCAGGTGCTGACTTCGTGGGGCACCCAACGCTTTATCGACCCCAAGCTGGCCCGTGGTTTCAGCGCCGGCGCCAGCTGGATGGAGCGCTCCAGCGGCACCAACGCCATCGGCACCGCCCTGGCCTGTGCCCAGGCAGTGCATATTGAACATGACGAACACTTCCTCAAGGCCAACCGTTTCATGACCGGCTCGGCAGCGCCGATCTTCGATGCGCAGCGGGAAATCATCGCGGTGCTGGATGTGTCCAGCGACAGCTACCTGCCGCCTTCCCACACCCTCGGCATGGTCAAGATGATGAGCCAGACCGTCGAGAACCGGCTGATCCTCAACCTGTTTCGCGGTGAGCATTTCCAGCTGACGTTCAACACCGGGCTGAACAACCTCGACAGCCAGTGGGCCGGGCTGCTGATTTTTGATGAAAGCGGCCAGGTACTGTCAGCCAACCGCCGGGCGGACAACCTGCTGGGCATCAGCCTGTCGCGGGTATTGATCGACAGCCTGTTCAAGGTCTCGCTGCTGGAACTGCTCAACCAGCCCGAAGGCCTGCCCTTCTCGCTGCAAGCCGCCGGGCGCAACCGTTTCCAGTGCCTGCTGAAACGGCCGAAACAGGCGCCAGTGCAGGCTCGCGTGTTCGTGGAAACGAAAAAGCCCCGCGAACCCGGCCCCACGGCCATCAGTCTCAAGACCCTGCACTTCGGCGATGCCCGCGTGGAAAAGGCCGTGCGTCAGGCCGAGCGCCTGCTGGAAAAGGATATTCCGTTGCTGATCCACGGTGAAACCGGTGTCGGCAAGGAAGTGTTCGTCAAAGCCCTGCACCAGGCCAGCTCTCGCAGCCAACAAGCGTTTATCGCGGTCAACTGCGCAGCGATCCCCGCCGAACTGGTGGAGTCGGAACTGTTCGGCTATGAAAAAGGCGCGTTCACCGGCGCCAACCAGAAAGGCAGCATCGGGCTGATCCGCAAGGCAGACAAAGGCACGCTGTTCCTCGACGAGATCGGCGACATGCCCCTGCCGACCCAGGCCCGGCTGTTGCGGGTATTGCAGGAACGCTGTGTGCAGCCTGTAGGCAGCAGCGAGTTGTACCCGGTGGATTTGCGGATCATCTCCGCCACCAACCGCTCGCTGCGCGAACAGGTACAGCTCGGGCGTTTTCGCGAAGACCTGTATTACCGCATCGGCGGCCTGACCCTGGAGCTCCCGCCGCTACGGGAGCGCACGGATAAACAGGCGCTGTTCAAGCAGCTGTGGCAACAGCATCGCGAGCCGACGCAGTGGGCCGGGTTGAGTAACGAGGTGCTGGCCTTGTTTGAACAGCATCCGTGGCCGGGGAACCTGCGCCAAGTAAGTAGCGTGTTGCAGGTGGCGCTGGCCATGGCGGAAGAGCAGCCGATTCGGGTGGAACATTTGCCGGATGATTTTTTTGTGGATTTGAATGGGGTGGTGCCAGAGCCAGCCGGTGAGAGGCTGGATGACAGCATGGACCTTGCCCAGCGGTTGAAGGCAGCGGGCGGCAATATTTCTCACCTGGCCAGGGAGCTCGGCGTCAGCCGCAATACCCTGTACAAGCGACTGCGGCAAAACGAGGACTCTGATCAGGAACACGGGTAAAACTGTGGGAGCTGGCTTGCCTGCGATAGCGGAGTGTCAGCCAACATCTCTGTCACTGACACATCGCTATCGCAGGCAAGCCAGCTCCCACAGTTGATCTTCATTGGTTTTTGAGAAGTGGGTTCAGTTCAGGACCGGCCTTGCCCCCATTGGCACTTTGTGCCCCGGCGCCGCCATCTCAAACAACTGCTCCACCCGCGCACTCTCCTGCGCACTCGGCTTGATCGCCAATGCACACGCCACAAAAATCCCCGCATTGACCACCAGCCCCACAATCCCGCTGGTCAACGACCCCAGCCCGGGAATGTCGTCCGGATACATCGTCGTCAGCACAATCGCCACCACGATCCCCGCCAGCATCCCGGCAATCGCGCCTTCCTTGTTGCCGCGGCGGCTGAAAATGCCGAAGAACAGCGGCACCGCCAACTGGATAATCCCCTGGTAGGAAATCTGCGCCAGCAATTGCAGTCGCGCGTAATCAAAGGTCAGGTATGCCAGCACCGAGGCGGCAACGATAAACACCACCATCCCGGACTTGGCCAGCAGCGTCAGTTGCCGGTCGGTACGCGGGGTGTTCCAGGTGGCAAGGTCGTTGGCGAATTGGGTGCCGCAGACCTGCACGCAGCCGTCGACGTGACCGATGCTCGCCGCCAGTACGATGACGATCGCCAGCGCCAGCATCCACGGCCCGCCGATGTCGAACAGCGAGAGGAACCAACCTTGTTGCGGGTGCGCGATGACGTTCGGGTCCTGGCTGATGGCCGCGGCAAACAGCATCAGAATCCCGTAGAAACCACCCACCAACAGGATCGTGTACAGCGTGCCTTTCTTCACCGCCTTGACGCCGCTGGCGGTGTAGATGCGCTGGAAGCTCATGGGCCAGCACATCGAGCCGATCACGCCGGTGAAGATCAGGCTGAACATGTACAGCGGGCCGTAACCGGTGCCGCTGGCGCCGGGAATCAGCAACATTTTCGCCGGCAGGTGCGCCAGGTTGGAGAACGACGCCTGGTCGCCGAACAGCAGGAATACACACAGCGCCGCACACACGACATAGGCGATCAGGCCCTGGAACATGTCGGTCATGATCAGCCCGCGCATGCCCATGCTCACGGTCCAGTACTGGCGCACCAGCACCACCACCACGCCGGCGACCAGGCAGGTGGTGACGCCCCAGCGGCCGAAGCTGGCGAACTGGAACAGCATCGCCAAGGCCTGGATGCCCATCACCACCCACGGGAATACCGAGATGATGCCGATGATCGAGGCCACGCGCTTGACCACCGGGCTGTTGAAGCGCATGCCGAGCAAGTCCGGCTGGGTGCGCAGGTTGAAACGCTGGCCCCAGGTCCACGCGCGGCGGGCCATCAGGTACATTGCCGTCACGCCAAGGGTGGCGTAGACCATGCCGTAGAAGCCCAGGGCGCCGCCGATGGTCAGGGCAAAAAACGCGGTAAAGGTCGAGCCCGGCCACCACGAGTTGGTGTAACACATGGCGATGTACCACGGCCCATAGGAGCGCCCGCCTACGGCGTAATCGGAAAAACTCGTGCTCTCGCGGTTGGTGGCGTACAGCACGGCGATCATCCCGGCCAGGAACAGGCCGATGACGCCGAAGGTGATAAAGAGGTTGGCATCGCTGGCGGTGCTGATCATTGCGCATCCCCCTCTTCGGGTATTTCGCCGGCCTTCAATTCGGCGACGTACAACGCCCACAGGCCCAGGCCTGCGAGGACTGCAATGGCGATCCAGTAGAAGATCGGCAACGGTATGCCCAGTACCAACGCGGTACTGCCGCTCACGCTCAAATAGAACGGCGGGAATAAGGCGAGCATCAGCAACAGGAAAAAGTACACGCCGAAGAGTTGGCTTTTCAGGCGTCCGGGTGGTGCGCTATCAGATTTCATGAGTCGGGTGCTCCTTGAATTTGTGGATCGTTTTTTTGTGTGATCAAACAAAAATCAAGCAGTGAAAACGCAGGCACCAATCAGCGCCCAAGTGACTTCATTCAATGCATTATTGTTGTCTGGCGCAGGCTCAAGCCTGTCTTAGCCAGGTTTCCCATTGCGAATCGTTGATGATGCTGCGGGCACGCATGTGCTTCCAGGTGCCGTATTTGTAGAAGTCGAAATCCAGCTGCGACACCGCGTGCTGCACCATCGCCCAGGTCGACCATTTGATGTCCGCCAGGGCCTTGTGCAACTTGATGCGCGCGAGGTTCTGCGGGGTGACCTGGCCGAAGTAATCCTCGATCAGGGCCAGTTCCATTTCATCAGTGAAAAACATCTCGCCGAACCACAGCGCCAGTTCGTAATGCCGGTCGTTGTTGGAGGCGTATTCGAAGTCCACCAGACGAATTTGCCGACGGTCGTTGAGCATGAAATTACCCGCCAGGGTGTCATTCATGCAGGGAGCCAGGTCGATGCCGGAAGCTTGCAGCACGCCCCGGGCGCGGTCGCATTGGCGGCGCAGCCAGGCGTCGTCGGCGGGCTTGCAGCCGTTGAGTTGCTCCACCTGCCGCTGGTGCTCGGCAATCATGTCGAACACGGTCTTGGTCTGCACCAGTGGCGGCTGGTCGTTGAACGCCTTGAGGGCGTGCAGCGCGTTGTGGTGGCGCACGTCGCGGTCGAGGAAGTCGTGGTTGGAGGAGGCGCGCCAGCCCTCCATGAACTCGAAGACTTCCACGCCGAACTCTTCAAGGAACGCGAACACCGGCGCGCCATAGCCGGTTTGCGCCGCCTTGAGGCTGGCGTCGTGGGCCGTGCGGCGGTCGATGAACATCTCGGTGCCCACGCCCGGCACCTTGAAGAAATACGCAGTGTCGATCCCGGCCACTTCCACCCGCCAGTTGGTGTTGGAGATCCCGCCGCTGACCGGTTCATAACGAATGCCGGTGCCGCCCCAACTGGCAACCCCGCGCACCGCCGCTTCCAGTTGACACTCTTGTGGCGTACACGCCTCACCTAACGCTTTCATGCCTGTCCCTCCTGTACCTGACGTAGCCAACCTTCAAACCGCGGGTCTTGCAGACTTTGGCGGCAGCGCAACAGCGTCCACTGCCCGACCTTGGAAAACTCCAGCGGCCGCGCCGAGGTAGCGCCGACCCAGAGGCCCCAGAGCGTCCAGTACCAATCGTTGATCAAGGCGTACAAGCGGCAGCGCGCATAGTCGCTTTCACGGCACTCGCCGGCCCAGGCATGGATGCCTTCGCGCCAGTCGTTTTCGAAGACGTACAACTCGTTAAGGCTGATGGCCACGTCGTACCAGGGATCACCACTGCCGGCGTAATCGAAGTCGATCAGTTGCAAGGCGCCGTCCGGGCCGATCATCACGTTGCTCGCCACGCCGTCGCCGTGCAGCGGCACCGAGTCGCTGGCGTTCAGTTGCAGCGAGGTCCAGGCCAGGTCAATGCAGGTGCTGATCCAGGCGTGGTCGATGGGCAAGGCCACGCTGTAGCGCACGCATAATTCGTGCAGGTGCTGGATGTCTTGCAGCGGCGAGCGGGCGAAGCCCGGTGAGGTGCCTTGGTGCAATTGTTTCTTCAGGGCCCAGAGCGCTTGCAGGCGCCGGGGCTGCATCAATTCGTCGAGGCGGGCCCAACGCCATTCGCTGGCGGGCAACGCATCCAGCAGCAACACGCCGGCCGTGGCATCCACCAGGCGCACACCCGGCGTCACGTCGCAATCAGCTGCCAGTTGGGTGGCGCGGGCAGTGCGTTCAATGTCGATCAGCGCGCGCATGTCGTCATGCAAGACTTTGGCGTAACACTGGCCCCACGGTGCGCTGACGGTAAAACCGGCCCACTCGGTGGCCAGGCGTACCGGCGAGGCAATCCCGGCGGTGCCCTCTTCGACCACCACATGGGCGGACAAGCCGGCGGCCTCCAGGGCGCCCAGCAGCCGTGACTTTGCTTGCAAACGACTCGACATGGCAGACCTCAGCGGTAGGCGTTGGGGGTGGAACAGGCGCGGTGCAGCAACGCGGTCAGCATGTGCAGGCCGTTGCGCATGTCCTGTTCGCTGGTGAATTCCGCTTCGTTGTGGGACACGCCATTGCTGCTCGGGATAAACAGCAGGCACACCGGGTAATGCCGGCTCAGGCTGATGGCGTCGTGGCCTGACACGGTGACGCTGTTGCCGATGGGCAAGCCCAGTTGCTGGCCGACGCCGTAGGCCAACTCGGCAAAACCGTGGTGCAGGTGGGTCGGCTCACGCAGGGCGCGGCTTTCGATGCTGTAGTCAGTCGACGTGGCGCTGGCGGTGGCCTTGAGGCTGGCGTCCAGGCGCGCACCGGCTGCGGCCAGTAATTCGGTGTCGGGCGAGCGGTACTCGACATGCAACGTCACGCTGGAAGGCACAACGTTGGGGGAATTGGGATAGATCTCCAGGCGCCCCACCGAGCTGTGCAGTTGCACGCCGTGCAGGTCGGCCTCGGCCCGCACCGCAGTGATCGCGTGGGCGGCGGCCAGCAAGGCATCCTTGCGTGCAGCCATGGGTGTAGGACCGGTGTGGTTCTGTTCACCGATGAACCGAATCCGTTGCTTGAGGGCGGCCCAGGTGTCGCGCACCACACCGATGGCCAGCCCGTCGCGCTCAAGGCCATCACCTTGTTCGACGTGGATTTCCACATAACCGGCGACGTCCAGCTCGACGCGGCCCTCTCCCAGATAACCAATCTGCTGCAGCGCATGCTTGAGGCTGATGCCATCGCCATCGCGGCAGGCCCAGGCGTCCTGCAGTGGTAGGTCACCGGTGAACACGCTGCTGCCGATCAGACTGGGCTGAAAACGCGCGCCCTCCTCGTTGGTCCAGTTCACCACCGCCAGGTTGCACGCCGGCGTTTCGCCGCGCTCGCGCAGTTGGCGAGCCAGGCTGGCCACCGCGACTGCGCCGGCCAGTACGCCATAGACCCCATCGAAACGCCCGGCACTCGGCTGGCTGTCCAGATGCGAACCACACAGCACGTAGGGCGCTTCTGGATTAAAGGTGATCAAACCGAACATGTTACCCACTGCATCCACACGCACGTCAAAACCGCGTTCAGTCAGCCAGGCCGCGAACAGGTCGCGCACGGCGCCGTCTTCGGCCGAGGCGGCGAGGCGATGCAGCCCACCGGCCTTGGTCGCGCCGATGGCCGAGGTGTCGCGGAACAGCGCCTCGAAGGTTTCAAGGTCCTGTTCACTGGGCACCAGCAACTCAGGGGTAAAGGATATCGACATGGGCTTGCTCCAGGCGGGTCGCAAAGTCGTTGGACGGCGCACGATTGGTGACCAGGGTCGTGATGGCGCTGAACGGCAGCGTATTGATAAAGGTGCGGTGGCCGAACTTGGCGTCATCGGCCAGGATCACGCTGCGCAGGCTGTGTTTGGTCAGTTCCCGGCGCAGCAGCGCCTCGGGCTCCTGGTAGTCCATGAACCCCAGCTCCAGGTCGACAGCGCCGATGCCCATGAAGGCAATGTCGTAGTGGAACTGTCGGACGAATTCCAGGGTGTGGGCGCCAATCAGCGCGTTGTCGTTGCGGCGCACATCGCCGGGCACCACCAGCACCTGGTTGGCGCTTTGCTCGGTGATCAGGCGGGCGATGTCCAGGGAGTTGGTGATGATGCGCAACTGGCTGAACGCGGTCAGTTGCTGGGCCAGGGCCAGGGTCGAGGTGCCGGTGTCGAGGAACAGCACCATGCCTTCGCTCACCAGCTTCGCTGCACACACCGCGATACGCGTCTTGGCCTGGGGCTTGATGCGGCTGCGCACCTGCAGCGGCTGTTCTTCGTTGAGTCGCGGCAGGATCGCGCCGCCGTGGATGCGCCGCAGCTTGCCGGCTTCTTCCAGGTACTTGAAGTCGCGACGGATGGTTTCTTCGGAGACGAACAGTACCTGCGCCAGGTCCGACGCCTTGACGCGCTGGTGTTGAGTGAGCAGGAGCATGATTTCGTCGAGACGTGGCTGGTTGAGCATAAAAGAGGTATTCCAGGGCAGGTTCAGGCGGCCGGTATTGCGCGCCCCACGGCGAAACGCGGCGCGAGCCGGTCCAGCGGGGAGCATAGAACGTAATACAGCCATGGACAGGGTCACGGGTACCTCTCACTCATCAGGGTGTGAAAGGGCAGGACAACACAAAGCGTTTATCACGGGCGGGCTTCTTTTGAGCCCACTCCGGGTGCAATCAATCAGGGCATCAGCATCGGGGGGAGGTGCTGATCCCAGGGGGCGATGGCTTCGACGGCCGCGCAGAATTGCAGCACCTGGGCGTCGGCAAAACGTGGGCCGATCACCTGCAGGCCAATCGGCAAACCGCTCGGGCTGAAGCCGCAGGGCAGGCTGGCAGCGGGGTTGCCGGTGATATTGAACGGATAGGTAAACGGCGTCCAGCGGGCCCAGGGCACCGCGCCCTCCTCGCCCGGCCAGCCCTCGGGGGCAACCCGGTCGGCGGCGAACGGCAGGATCGGCATCGTCGGCATCAGCAGTACGTCGTAGTCATTAAACAGCGCGTGTACCTGATTGGCGAACAGTGCACGTTGCTGCACGGCCTTGAGGTAGGCCGCCAGATCGTAATCGGCGGAGCGCTTGATCAGCGCAGCGAAACCCGGGTCCAGTTGGTCGAGGCGATCGGCCAGGGATTTGCCATAAGCGATCCCGCGCCCGCCGACCCACAGGGTTTCGAAGGTGGCCAGCGGGTCTTGCCAGTCCAGGTTCAGGGTGGTGACGGTGACCGGCAGCTCATCCGCAAGGTAATGCACCGCCGCTTCGACGGTGGCGGCGATGACCGGGTCCACCGGCGTATCGAACAAGGTCGGGCAATACGCCACACGCACGGGGCCCAGCGGTTGGTCGCAGCGTGCCAGGTAGGACTCGGTGGGCGCGGGCAAGGCCTGGTGATCCAGCGGATCGGGCCCGGAGAGGATATCGAAGAGCAACGCGCTGTCGCGCACGGTACGGGTGATCGGGCCGGCGTGGCTGAGCATTTCAGTGGCGGACCAGGGCCAGGTGGGGATGCGCCCCAGAGAGCCTTTAAGAGCGAATGCACCGCAAAAGGCGCCGGGAATGCGCACCGAACCGCCGCCGTCGGAACCCAGCGTGGCCGGGACCATGCGTGCTGCCACCGCAATGGCCGAGCCGGAACTGGATCCTCCGCTGGTGAGCTGGGGGTTCCAGGGGTTGCGGCCATTGCCGAAAACCCGGGAGGTGCTGGCGCCGGTCCAGCCGAATTCGGTGGTGGCGGTCTTGCCGAGGATGATCGCGCCGGCCTCCTTGAGGCGGCGGATGATCGGGGCGTCCTGGGTGGGGACGTTGTCCAGGCCGGTCAGCGAACCGCGGGTGGTGCGCAGATTGGCGGTGGAGAACAGGTCTTTGATGCCGAAGGGGATGCCGTGGAGCGGGCCACGAAATTGGTTGGCCTGCGCTTCTGCGGTCAGGATTTCAGCCTGCTCCCGCGCGGATTCGGTGTAGACGTCGCCGAAGGCATTCAGTGTGGGATTGTGGGTTTTGATGGCTTCGAGGCTTTGCTCGACCAGTTGCACAGGGGTCAGTGTGCCTTGGCGGATGCTTTCGGCTGCGTGCAGGACGCTGGGCATGTGGGTCAGTGAGGTATCAGTCTTCATTGAGCATCCTGGGACATCTGCGAAATGATCCAGCGGGTACGTCAATAGACGCCAAGGGAATGGAAGCTGTCAAGTTGGATTTGTTGCGTATGTGGGTTTTGTGGGATTTATTTTTGTCGGAGATTTGGCTTACGAAAACGGGTCGGTTTAGCCGGGGATTTGGCGAAACGTCCTATCAGTAGCAGTGGATAGCTCTGACTTCTTTCTCTTACAAACCTCTGCAAAGTCCCTCGCCTGATCACACAGCGCGAGGGAACGCCGATGTTTTTTTCGATTAATGCCCTGCCCGATGGGGCTGCCTCTTGAATCCCGCCATAGGCAGATTGGCCCTGGCTCCCATGGATGTGGAGACGAAGGACGTTGAAGCGGTCTTTCGTAATTTCAGGGAGTGCCTTAACTCGTTTGACGATTGGGCTGAGAGCTTCTGGAGCTTTTCGTCGCTGGAAGTCGAGCAGGTGTTCAAGGTTGGGGATGAGGTCGCGCTGGTCGCGCCTGTTTCCTCTAAAGCCCCCAGTACCACCGTTGCAATGTGCAAACCCAATGGTGCGCTGACCCTGGTGCATATGTTTGAGAGCAAGCGGTTTGTGCCGATCGGCAACACGCCGGTCATGCTCCAGGCCATCGCCGAGGACGGCAGCCTGATCGGTCCCCCCATTCATAAAACCATCGGCCCCAGCGGCATCCTCGAAATCACCGACTGCACGCGCGACCAGCAGTATCAGGTCAGCTTCTACCCCGATGTTTCCAAGGATCACGTCAAGGCGCTCTACGCCTCCTATCAGTCGGTGATCAGCTCACTGGAAAGCAGCTTGCGCAGTGAATGGACGAGCACCTTCGAAGAGCAGTGGAAACAGTACTCAAACGCCAGCGCCCTCGACCGTCGCAAGTTGATGGACGCCGCGTTTGTGCGAGGGATTACGAACACGCTGTACAGCCTTTGGGACGGTATTCCAAACCTGTACGACTGGCTGGCGGACATCAAACCCAATAGCGAAAAGTTGCTGCAGTACCTCTCCCAAGGCGAGCTTGAAGAGCTGTTGAAGCTCAGCAATGAGGCCATTGCCAACGGTCTTCTGGTGCTGAGCGATGAACCGCTGTTGTTCATCTATTTGTCGGCGATGCTCAGTTGGGCGCAATTGCTTCCGCCGCCGGACATGAACGAGCTGCTGGGGGAAATGACTTCCGAGGTACTGCTCAACCTGCTGTTGCTGTTGGCCACTGGCGGCATGGGTGTGGCGGTGCGTTTGGGCCCGCAGGTGCTGGGCAAGGTCAGGTCCGGCCGGGCACGGGTGTTACTCGAGCAGATGGCCAAGTTGGGCGAGGCACCACGGCTGGACTGGCACCCCAGTGTGCTTAAGCCGGTGTCGCTTAAAAATGACCCAGTGTCGATCAAGGCAGCGGCCGTGCCGTTGAAGGCCGGTGTAAACGAGGTTTCGAATCCGGCAGCGCTGGTCCGAAAGCCTAAAGCAGCGCGCACGGCGCTGGTGAAGCAAGAACATGTGGATGATGCCCCGGCTTCGGCGAAAAACCCCAATGGAGATGCTTCGGTCTGTTCGGCGAATACCTGTACCAATGGCTGCCCGGTTTCGATGGTTACTGGTGAGGAACTGCTGACCCTCACAGACGGCTCGTTGGAGGGTGTCCTGCCATTTGCCTGGACGCGGTTGTATCGCAGCAGTGCCGTGGAAGTGGATTGCGGGTTGGGGTTTGGCTGGAGTCATGCGCTGGCGCAGCGGTTGGTGGTGAGCGGCGGATCGGTGGTGTGGACCGATCACGAAAACCGCAGCACCACCTTTCCCCTGCCCTCTGCTGCACGGCCGGCGATCACCAATAGCCTGGCGGAAGCGGCGATTTATCTGGGTGCTTTGCCGGATGAATGGGTACTGGCTCAGGCGTCGCTTTTCTACCACTTCCGTGACGGTGTGCTGACGGCGATCAGCGACGCTTACGACAACCGGCTGCGCATTGCTCGCGATTATTCCGGGCGGATTCAGCGGATCGATAACCATGTTGGCCAGGGATTGCTGCTGCGGTATGAGCGCGGCCATATCGTTGCGGTCGACTATCAGGTGCAGCGGGAACTCGGCTGGGTTACCGAGCAGAACGTTGTTTCCTACAGGTATGACGACGCCTGTCGATTGATTGAAGCGACCAACGCTGTCGGCGAAAGCGAGCGTTATCGGTACGACGATCAGCAGGTGATCCTGGAGCGGGAACTGGCCGGTGGGGCGAGTTTCTTCTGGGAGTGGGAACGGTCCGGCAAGGCGGCAAGGTGCGTCCGGCACTGGGCCAGCTTTTCGCAGATGGACACGCGGTATGTGTGGGACGACAACGGCACGGTCACCGTGCACAACGCCGATGGCAGCCAGGAAGTCTACGTACACGACCAGCGCGCACGGCTGGTACAGCGGATCGATCCGGACGGCGCGCAGCACTTCAAATCCTACGATGAAAAAGGCCGGCTGACGGTCGAGCAGAATCCGCTGGGAGCGGTGACGGCCTATCAGTACGACGAAGCCGGTCGGTTGATTGCGCTGTTTCCCGGGGACGATACGCCGACGTCCTACGAGCATGACAACGGGTTCGTACGGGTTGTGCGCCGTGGTGATGCGGTGTGGAAATACCAGCGTAACGATCAAGGCGATATCACTCGCAAGACTGATCCGGACGGCAATTACACCGAATACACCTACACCCCACACGGAAAGCTTACGGGTGTTTGGTATCCGGACAACAGCAGCCAACGCTTTATCTGGAACGAACGCGGCCAGCTCATTGAGGAAAAACTGGCGAATGGCGGTGTGCGGCGTTATCGCTATGACGAGCTGGGGCGGCAGGTGGCTTGCGAGGATGAGCATGGTGCACTGACCCAGTATCAGTGGGACGCCGTAGGTCGTTTGCTGAAAGTGATTCAGCCTGACGGGGCCACACGCGAATTCAGCTACAACCCGTACGGAAAAATCACTGCTGAGCGCGACGAGTTGGGCCGCGTCACCCGCTACGAATACGCCGATGGTCTGCACCTGATCAGCCGCCGGATTAATCCGGACGGCACGCAGCTTAAATACCGTTATGACAATGTTCGGCTGTTACTGACCGAGATTGAAAACGAGGTCGGAGAGACCTATCGACTTGAGTACCACGCCAACGGCCTGATCCAGCAGGAAACCGGGTTTGATGGTCGCCGCACCGCCTATGTCTACGACCTCGCCGGGCATCTGCTGGAAAAGACCGAGTACGGCGACGATGGCAGTCGTCTGGTTACTGGCTATCAGCGGGACAGCGCCGGTCGCCTGGTAAGAAAAACCCTGCCCGACTGCAGCACGGTTGATTACACCTACGATCGCCTCGGCAATCTCCTCAGCGTCGACGACTGTCATTGGCCGCTGCATTACGAATACGACCTGCAAAACCGCCTCACCGCCGAACACCAGGGCTGGGGCACGTTGCGCTACCGCTACGACGAATGCGGGCAACTCAACTACCTGCGCCTGCCCGACAACAACCGCCTCGCTTTCCACCACGAAAAAGGCGGCGACCTCGCCACCATCGAACTCAACGGCAACCTGCTCACCTCGCACCTGTTCAAATCCGGCCGCGAACATCAGCGCCAGCAAGGCCAACTCCTCAGCCACTATCACTATGACGACCAGGGCCGCCTGCACGCCCACGCGATCACCCAACAGGAACAACGCCACCAGCGCCGCCAATACGACTACGACAAACGCGGCAACCTGACCCGCATCCTCGACACCCGCAAAGGCCAGCACGACTACCACTACGACCCACTCGACCGCCTGACCCGCGCCAACCACTCGCACGATCTGCAGGAACGCTTCGTCCACGACCCGGCGGGCAACCTGCTGATGCAAGACCGCGTCGGTCCGAGCGTAGTCAAAGGCAATCGCCTGTTGATGCAAGGTGACCGCCATTACGACTACGACGCTTTCGGCAACCTCCTGCGGGAACGCCGGGGTCGGGCGCAGCAGTTAGTTACCGAATACAGTTACGACTGTCAGCACCGCCTGATCAGCGTCACCCAACCGGACGGCACCCAGGCCAGCTATCGCTACGACCCGTTTGGTCGGCGTATCGCCAAAACTACAAAAGGCCAAACCACCGAGTTTTTCTGGCAAGGCGACACGCTGATCGCCGAACACAGCGCCGATCACCACCAGAGCTATATCTACGAACCCAACAGCTTTCGTCCATTAGCGCTGCTGAAAGGCTACGGCCCGGAAGACGTAAAACCCTTCCACTACCAACTCGACCACCTGGGCACCCCGCAAGAACTCACCGCATCCGATGGCGAAATAATGTGGTCAGCGCACTACCGCGCCTACGGCCAAATCGCGAAGCTGGACGTCAACACCCTCACCAACCCGCTGCGCTTCCAGGGCCAATACTTCGACCCGGAAAGCGGGCTGCACTACAACCGTCATCGCTACTACAATCCGGACATTGGCCGCTACCTGACGCCCGATCCCGTGAAGCTGGCGGGCGGGCTGAACGGATACCAGTACGTGCCCAACCCGACGAGGTGGGTGGATCCGTTGGGGTTGAATACCTGTCCGGGTGGGGATGGATGCAAGCCGACGCACCACGCTGAAGATCCCACGAGCAAAGCCAAGGTAAACGAAGGCGACGTAGAGCCACCTAAAGGATTCGATAGTAAGCTCTCAAGAAATGGAGCGCTGAGAAGAGCTAAAGAGATTGGTGGTATTCCACGAAGCGCACAGCCTATAGCGGTTGAAAGGGATAAGATCCGTGATCAAGATATATACATATCGGGCAGGATATATGTTTTCAGCCTTAAAAAAGGTCATGTCACTAAGATTTATGAACACTCCCTAGGTCATGTAGAGGGCAATCACGGTCCACACTTCAACACAAAAAACACGATTGGAGGAATAAAGGTGCCTTTGAGGATTGGCGATGACTCACATACATATTTCAAGGGAAAGCCATGAAAACCGCATATATAAATGAAACTGGAGTAAAACCTTGGAACGGGGTAGAACAGATAGATGACTCTCAGTTTTCCACATTAACCTTAATTGACCATGACTTTCGCTGCGTTTGGGATTCCTGGTGCAACGTGGCGGAGTGCTTAGTAGAAGAATGGCCGATCAAGCGGGAATGGCGGTCGATAGGGTGGGGAGATTTTTACTCCAGGACCGAGGAATACCTACTAAAAAAGGAATTGGCTGGTCAGATAAAAAATGGAGATCTATTCGGAAAAAATGATAGCACCAACATATATTCGATAATAAAAAACATTCCAACCTTGCCCAGAGATATAACAAATTCCGCACTGGAAGGTTCAAGCGAAACAATTTTGATTATGCAAAAGTCAGTCCCTTCAATAGAACAGCTTTGGACCGACATGACTATTTTCGAAAAAAAAGTGACTACCAAAAATATAAAAACCTTCCTTGAGATTCATCCACAAACCGTGCTTTGCAGGTTCTTTGATTCAGAAACACATGCCGCCGCTCAATTTATAAGCATGATTGATGTTCAAGAGAAACTAGTCAGCGCAATTCAAAAAAATGAGATCCGAGAAATCACTCAACGAGAGGTCTACAGTTATATTCACACATGAAGAATAGCCGAAAGCCAAACTTTCCACCAAACATCATGAATTGCGACGTACCTAAACGTTCGACTCAAAAAAAGTCTCTCCTCTTGACGCAGGATATTTTAACCAAATAAATCCGCCTCACTCTGTTTCTTTACTGCGACTACTTGCCGTGACCAAAAAAACAATACTACACACCAAAAGCGGAAACGTATTTGGAGGACGATAAATGGCGATCTCACTGAAAAAACCATCAGGCTTCACATCGAATAATCACAAAAAAACACAGGTGGTGGCGCTCAGCGAGCACGTTGAAGAGGATGCGACGTTGCTCATCGACGGCACCATATTGAATTGCTTCGTCAGCTTTTGCCCTTATGAGATCGAAGTAGGAAAAACCTATGATGTAGATCTGACAATAAATCTATCCGACGACTAAGAAGTCATCAGGATCGACACAGTCGATTGTCTGGTTGAAAAAACAGGCCATGGCTATGCTTATTTTCTGTTTGGAAGGCTTTGCAACGAGACTTTTCACACGTTTACGCCACTTGACGATCAAGACTTGCACTACGAGCATCCAGAATTAAACGAACAACTTATCAGATTGGAAGTAGAGAGAATTGACGTGAGCTTTCACTGACATTGCAACAAACAGATAAAAATACCGATTGCCTTACTCAAACCAACGCTCAAAAAAATTTAGCCATTGCGCATGTAACACAATGAAAATTTAAAACCGAGAAATTAAATATTTTAATATCTAGATCGGAAAAAAATGCTATCGACTTATTTGAGTACAGATTCGAAACAAAAAAATCCAGCTCTGGTGTAACAACAAAATTTTGCAGCCCGGACGGATCACCTAACCTATACCCTACGAACTACTTCCTAAGCCTTTGATTTCTGTGGGCCACCTGACGTCGTATCATCAGGCGGGCATGTAGTTTATACAACGCAGCCCTCACTCTACTGCGGCAAACGTTCCCCTCAACTCCACGCCACCACCAACAACCCCGCCCCCAACACCAAACACAGCGGCGAGTAAAAAAATGTATCCAGCCGCGCAAACCGCGACCCGCCGACCTTCTTGAAAAAACCCACCAGCTCTGAATCCCCAATCGCCCGGGCAAACATCACCAGTGCTACTGCACTAATCCCCCACTGCAACGCATGGTTGGACACCGGCTCGAAATACAGCCCGGCCCGCAAACACACCAGCACCGCAATCGCCACCAACCCCACACCCACCAGCAACGTTCCCAGTGCCGACGGCTTGAACGCCGGTCGCGGCCCGCTGGCGAATTCACCCGGCAGCTGCGGAATAGCCGCCGTCACACCCAATTTGCCGCCGGCCGCCCAGTACAAATGCACCAGGCTGATAAAGCCAAAAACCCCGACGATCCATCGCGCGACTAAAAAGCTCATGGCTGGATATCCTTGGAAAAGTCCGAGAGAGGATAGCCCTCTTGAGATTTTTTGCAGGCAATTCGTCGGCGGCTGATGGTAAAGTGCCGCCCCATGAAACTCGCCCGTACCGACCGCTCGCTCATTGCCTGGATGCTCTACTGCTGCGTCCTGTTCAATGTGTTCGCCTGCAGCATCGGCCACGGGCAAATGGTCGGGATGCAGCTCAACGGCATCGGCGGCCAGTTCTGTACGGTGGACCCGCGCACCCAGGCGCCGGCGCCTTACAAGTCCACCGATGAATCCCTGCCCACGCTCTCGAAAGCCTTCGGTTGCCCGCTGTGCTCCACCGGCGGCATGGGCCCGGCGCTCAACTCCAGCCTCAACGTGGCGGTGCTTCCGCAACCCCATGCGCCGCCGCCCGCCATCGTTGCCAGTGCCGACATCCCTGCCCGCTTCACCTGGCCTGCGGCTAATCCGCGCGCCCCGCCCGCCTTCGCCTGATACCTGCGCTTTTCTGATTGGCCCACGCGGCTGCCTCCCCCGGGAGTGCGGACAGCACTGGGTTGTTTTCAAGCCAAGTTTTTCAGGATTCAACCATGAAACATTTACCCCTTTTGGCGGGCCTGTTCGGCTGCCTGCCTGTCAGCACCTGGGCGACTGAGCTGGCACCGACCACCATTGATGGCGAGCAAACCGGTGATGCCGGCCTGGCCCTGGATCAGTCCAGTGGCATGGCCTCGCGCCTGGGGCTGAGCGTGCGGGAAACCCCGGCGTCCATCAGCATTGCCAACCGCAATGACATCGAGCGCCGAGGCGCCAAGACCTTCCAGGACGCGGCCAATACCCTGCCCGGGGTCAACGCCAGTGCGCCGCCGGGGTTTGGCGGTTTCATTTCCTATCGAGGGTTTACCAGCAGCCAGATTACCCAGATGTTCAATGGCGTCGCGGTGTCCGGCGGCCTGGCTCGCCCCGTGGATGCGTGGATTTATGACCGGGTCGAACTGGTGGGCGGGCCCTCCTCGCTGATCAACGGCGCCGGCTCCGTCGGTGGTTCGCTGAACTACGTGACCAAGCTGGCCACCCGTGAGGAACAGGCCGCCGAAGGTCAGCTCACCTATGGCAGCTACGACACTGCCGGAATGGCCTTCGGCCTGAACCACGCCCTGACCGAGCCGGGCGCCGAGGTCCAGCATTACGCGCGCCTGGACGTAAGCCGCAACACCAACCACACCTATATCGATCGCCAACAGCGCGATGCCTGGAGCGTGGCGTTTTCCCTGCTGAGTGATTTCACCCCGAACCTGTCCCACACCCTGGCCCTGGAATATCAGGACGAACACGAGGACAGCCCCTACTGGGGCACACCGGTGCTCAACCCGAAGTCGGGCGAGTTGAAGATCGACAAACACAACCGCTTCAACAACTACAACGTGGCCGACGGTCGTTATGAGCAACGCACGATCTGGGTGCGCTCGATCATCGACTACCGGATCAATGACAGCACCACGCTGAAAAATACCCTCTATCACCTCGACAGCCAGCGCGACTATCGCAACCTGGAAACCTACCAGTACAACGCTGATAACAGCGCAGTGAATCGCTCGACGGCCTATCAGGTACGGCACCAGGGTGAGCAGAACGGCAACCAGTTCGAGCTGCGCCATGACGACACGTTCTTCGGCTTGAGCACCACGTGGTCGGGCGGCTTCGAGTACAGGGTCAACAGCACCACCAACAATCCGTTGAATGTGGCAGGCAACAGTACGGTGGACCCGAACAACTATGATCCCGGGCATTTCTATGACATCCCGGGCACCAAGCCCGGTTTCGATCCGGACAAGACCAACGCCGTCACCACCAAGGCATTGTTCCTCGAGAACCGCCTGGGCCTGACTGACAAGCTGTCGTTGCTCACCGGCCTGCGCTACGACGCGATTGACCTGGAAGTCACCAACCACCGGGATATCACCGCCAGCAATCCGCGGCATGTCAAACGCAGTTGGGAGCCGGTGACCGGGCGGATTGGCCTGACGTATCAGTTCATCCCGCAAGCCAATGTCTACGTGCAATACAGCACCGCTGCCGAACAGCCGAGCAGCACCACCCAGGTGTTCGATGTGTCCACCGGCAAGCAATGGGAAGTGGGCAGCAAGTTCGATTACATGGACGGTCGCGGCTCCGCCACGGTGGCCGCCTACCGGATCGAGCGCAAGGACTTCGCCGTCACCGACCCGCAGGACCCGACCAACAGCATTCCGGTGGGCGCGCAGACGTCCAAGGGTATCGAGCTGGCCAGTTCGTTGCGGGTCACGCCCAAGCTATTGCTGGAGGGCAACTACGCCTGGGTCGATGCCGAATACGAGGACTTCAACGAGAAAACCGCCAGCGGTGCCGTGGTGTCGCGCAAGGGCAATACGCCGACCAATGTGCCCAGGCAGGTCGGCAATTTGTGGCTGACCTATGACTTTGCGGAGGATTGGCAAGGAGGTGTGGATGCGCGGTATGTGGCGTCGGTGTATGCCGATAACGCCAACACCCTGACGGTGCCGGCCTATACCTTGTTCGGGACGTTTTTGACTTACAAGGTCGATCAACACACCTCCGTGACGGGCCGGGTGCGCAACCTGACCAATGAGGTGTACGCCGAGTTTGCCCATGTGTCGCCGGCGTATTACCTGGGGTCGCCGAGGACGTTCGAGCTGGCGGTGCAGACGAAGTTCTAAAGCCCAGCAAGTTTCAAGGCAAGAATGAGGTCAGTGTGGGAGCGGGCTTGCTCGCGAAAGCGGTGAGTCAGTCAATACAAATGTTGGCTGAAAAACCGCTTTCGCGAGCAAGCCCGCTCGCACATTTTTGATCGCAATCGGGCTGTTATATCGGTGTTACTTCAGGCTGGCTTCGACCTTCTGCGCCACATCCTCAGTCAGCCACGCCTTCCAGACTTCCGGATGATCCTTGAGGAATGCCTGGGCGACTTCTCGCGGCTGGCTGTGCTTCTCGCTCATTTCGGCCAGCGCCTTGTTCAGCGGCTCGATCGGAAAGTCGACCTTGGCAAAGAACTCGGCGATCTGCGGATGCTCCTTCTGGAACGGCGTGGACACTCCGATGCTCAGCTTGGAGGCCAGGGAACGTGTAGGTTTCGGGTCAGGATTGTCTGCATCGGTCAGCGTTTTCCACGCCTCGGCATCAAATGGCGGCTCTTCCAGCTGGATCAGCTTGTAGCGCCCCATCAACGGTGTAGGCGACCAGTAGTAGAACAGAACCGGCTTGCCCCGGCGGATCGAGGAAGCAATCTCGGCATCCAGCGCAGCACCCGAACCACTGCGGAAATTCACATAGCTGTCGTCAAGCCCGTAGGCCTTGAGCTTTTGCTTGTTGACCACTTCCGAGGTCCAGCCAATCGGGCTGTTGAGGAAACGGCCCTTGCTCGGTGCTTCCGGGTCCTTGAACACGTCCTTGTAGCGCGCCAGATCCTTCACGCTGCGCAGGTCCGGCGCGAGGGGCTTGATGCCTTTGGCCGGGTCGCCCTTGACCACGTACTCCGGCACCCACCAGCCTTCAGTGGCGCCCTTGACGATATCCCCAAGGCCCACCACTTTGCCTTCGGCCTCGGCCTTGACCCACACCGGGCTGCGGCCGGCCCACTCTTCGCCGATCACCTGGATGTCGTTTTTCGCCAGGGCGGTTTCCAGGGTGATGGTGGTGCCGGGCAAGGTGTCGGTGGGCAAGTCATAGCCCTTTTCGACAATCACCCGCAGCACCTCGGTGATCAGGCTGCCGCTTTCCCAGTTCAGGTCGGCAAAATGAATCGGCGCCTGGGCCGCTGATACCGGCAGCGACGCCACCGACAGACTCAGGGTCGTCAGTGAGGCTGCCAACAGTGCTCGAATTCCTTTCATGCTTTGCACCTCATGCCTTACAGCAATCGCGAATGGCTTTGCTGTAACACCGCGAAGCCTCTGAATACTTAAGTCAACTCAACTGTAGTAGAGGTTCCGGGGAACATGGCAGGTTGCCGGTTTTTACGCAGGATTGTTCAGCCGCTGCAACTCGCGGCGCACCATGCTGGCGAATTCGGCGGGCTTGAGTTCATACAGTTGGCCGGCGACCCAGCTCAACCAGGCGCCCTGCAACTCGGCCTTGCGGGCAAACAATTGAGCCGCCGTGGCTTGGGCATCGAGCAGGTGCTGCTCGTGGAACTGTGCCCTACCCTGGCTCATTACTCGCTGGCCTTGAAGGTCACGAGTTCACCCTTGCGCCATTTGGCGGCCTTGCCGGTGACGGCCTTCAGGGTCTTGGTCAGGCCTTCTACCAATTGCTCATTGGCGGCAAACACCAGCATCACGCTGTGGCCTTCCTTGAACACGATGCCCTGGCCTTCGGCCGAGGACACAAAGGCGTATTCGCCCAGGCCATACACCGTCAACTTGATATCGCGAAACTTCAGTTCGAACTTGCCGCCTTCGCGGCTGGGCAATACAGCGGCCCGGAAATGATCACCGACCTTGAGTTCCAGGCGCGGCTTGTCGTCCACCACCAATGCCGCTTCGGTATCGATCTCGGCGATGTAGATACCTTCAGGTGTCTGCTCAGTGACGTAGACGAAACGGGATTGAAACTGCTTGACCAACTTTGCGCGCAAATCACCCAGCACGAATAACGCGTGCATATCCAGATTACTGACTGCCAAGGAAACGCCCCCACATCAAAAGGGTGCTGTCCGCCCAAGCGGGCAGCACAAAAAAACGGCCGGAAACGGCACGATCACACAACAAATCCACTGATAAAAACTGAAGAAGATCACGCTGCCAGGCCATGAGACTAGTACAGGCGTGCCCGACGCACCTTACGCAGGTCGCCAGGCGTTGCAGGAAATCACAGGTTTAACGACCAGAGAATACTGGCCGACCCACTTCAGACAATAACCCTTTAAAAAATGCAGTTTCCGACATCCAACACAGAAACTAATGCTTTGGATGGAACCGGACGCCGGACACTGACGACAATACTAAAACAGCAACACGGGTCAAAACCACTCGAAATACTGCAAGCGGGTACGCAATGTCGATCGACAGGAGCTGATTATGCAACGACCTCAACCGATTGCCACACCTTCGAACACAGGTTCATCTTTTATCGATGACGGGCAATTCTACTCCCTATACACCCACGACAGTTGCCTGCATTCGGCGCTCTATCGGGTAGTCCCCGCCGGGAGAAACTTTTTCCATATCCTTGAAGTGCCCAGTGGGCGGATCAAAGGTTTTCGCAGCGGCCATAGCCAGGCCTGCGAACTGGCCCGACAGCTGGAAGCCATCCTGCAAGCGCCACACGGCTGAGGCGCGGCTGGCGTTTCGTCATCTGGTTGACTTTACTGCGCCGCCAGCGCGTAACAACTGCCATACTGGTCCGTCCATTGAGATTTGTGCCCTTGCGGTTCAGGTTTCATCAGCGCAATTACCTCCAAGGGAAGGCTATACGTGACGGAATTTGATATTGGCGAATTTTTCATCCATGGCGAAGCCAGGGAAGTAGACGGTGAGTTCCAGGCCGTGATTGTGATGCGGGCCAAGGCTCCCCTGACCACCGTGACGACTCACCAGGTAGAAAAGGACCGCTGGTTCAAAACCGTGGACGCTGCCAACACGGCTGCCAAGGAAGCCGCAAAAGCCCTTAAGGCCGCCGTTGATTCCGGCGCGCTGACCTCCTGATTACCCGGCGCGACAATCCGATCGAACTCTGTCCCGCAACAACCCTCCCATGCATACGATGATCAGCCCGCATGGAGAACGATATGGAAGCGCAGACCTACACCCTCGAAGACCTGTTTGAACAACTTGGACTGGAATCGTCCCCCGAGGCGATTGACGCCTTTATCGGCAAACACACCCTGCCCAATGACGTAAAGCTGATTGACGCGGATTTCTGGTCACCGCAACAAGCCCAATTCCTTAAGGATGAACTGCGTGAAGACGCAGTCTGGGCGATCGCGGTCGACGAACTGAACCAGCGCCTGCACCAGCAACCCTGAGCCTTCAATGCAGGCTGTCTGACTGCTCCAGGTGCAACAGCGCCTCCCAGGCAGCCCTGCACTCTTCAGCCTCATCGCGACTGGCGAACGCCGTGCCGCGCTGCTCGCCATTGAGCAACACTACCCAACAGGCCTTTTGCCCCAGCGCACGCAGGGTGGGCGGTACGCCACTGCCAATCATCACAGCCACATCGACTTTGGTTTGCATGGAGCGCCTCCGGAAAATTAGTTAGCTGGCTAACAATGTTCGCCATGCTACGGTTTTCTTCCAGTTGGAAAAAGCTATCCCCGGAATAGCTCCCTTGCATTACCTGCAACAATCGCCCTCGTGGGTCAGCGGCCCTCAGGCCTGTAGCCCAGGCGCAAGCCACCCCAATGCCGGCCATTGACCGTGATCGGCACGGACAAGTCGTGCATCAACTCCCCGGTATCGCGGGTGTAGGTCTGCAGCAAGACCGCCTGCTGGTGGCTGCCGCAGCGGATTCCCGTGCGGTCTTCAAACTTGCGCTTGGTACGATTTTGTACCGCGTCCACTTGGGCATCGCCGGTCAACGCTTGGGAGAACACCTTGTTGTGGGTTGGCACATAACCCTGTGGCGTGCAGGCGATGGCGAATACCAGGCCCTCATGCCGGGGCAACAGGGCTTCCTGTATGGCCGGCAGCACCTGGTCGGTGTAGCCGTCAAAACGCGTGTGGTACTTGCTTGGCCGCGTGTTGGGAATGGCGGTATAGCTGCGGTCGAACAGGTCATCGAGGCTGATGCGGTTTTGCAGGACGTCGGCTTCAAACTGCGCGGCAATGCGGCTCGCGCCTTCGCGTGCCAGGTCATAGATGCGCTGGTGGTAGTCATCCAGGCCGACCTCGGCGAGGCGTTCACTGATGGTTTCGGCCTGGCCTTCCATTTGTACGGCGGCGGCAGCCAACTGTTGGGTCTGCTGGTCGCTGACGGTCAAATCGCTGCGCATCTGCTCCACCGCATGGAACAGGCTGTCGAGTTGGGCGCGGTTGGTGTCGGTGCCCTGAGCGATTTCATTGACCTGGCCTTCGACATCCGCTGCCAGGCTGGCGATGCTGTCCAGTTGCTCGCCGGCGTGCTCCACCTGCTCTACACCGGATTGCAGATCCGCCGACAATTGCCGGATCTGCTCCACCACCTGGGCGGTACGCTGCTGGATATCCGCCACCATCACCCCGACTTCATCGGTCGCCGTGGCGGTTCGCCCAGCCAGGCCACGCACCTCGTCGGCGACCACCGCAAACCCGCGACCATGCTCACCGGCCCGCGCGGCTTCAATCGCCGCGTTCAAGGCCAGCAGGTTAGTCTGGCTGGCGATCGACTGGATCACCAGGGTGACGCGCTGGATTTCTTCGCTGCGCTGGCTCAAGGCCTCGATCAATTGACGGCTGTCGTTGGCGCGCTGGCTGAGCTGGTGCATACGGGTGATGGATTGCGCCAGCACCTCGCGCCCTTCGGTACTGCGCTGATGGGCCTGGCTGGCCGCGCCGAGGGCCTGGCGGCTCAGTTGCGAGGTGACCTGCTCGGTGCCGATCATCACTTCGGCACTGCTGACGATCTGCTTCGCCGCGCCCAATTGAGATTGCAGCCTGGCCGCCAGTTGCTTGACCGAATAGGCCACGCCGGCAGCAGACAGCGCGTTATGGCTGGTGGTGTAGGACAGGTCGCGGGTCAGCTCGCCGATTGCATCGGTGGCTTCGGCCGGTGCGGCATTGTGGGTGCGATGTTTCAGGCGGGGCAGCCAGATCAGCAGCAGGGCCACCGGCAGGCACAGGTAAATCGAGAGTTGGGCGAACGCCAGGCCCAGCAGCAACAGCACCAGGGCGGTACTTTGCAGGAGCGGCGTCAACCAGCCGGGCAACTGTCGCGCCACCACGGGTGGTGACACTGCTGCGCCCATGAGAGATCCGTCTCCAGCCATGTTCGTTACCCCACTGCTTGTCGTTATTGTGACTGCATTAGACGCCACTATGTGGCCATTATCCATGGGCCTTTAGTGGGGGGCTTGCAGCAGATCAATAAACGGGGGGAAACGGCTGTTTTCTGCTGGGAACCGGGTAACCCGGCTCCAGCAGTTCACCGCATCAGGCTTGACGCTGGTGCTTGTCGATTTGCTCGTGGCGCTCTTGCGCTTCGATGCAGTACTTGGTGGTCGGGCTGATCAGCAGGCGCTTGAGGCCGATAGGCTCGCCGCTGTCATCGCACCAGCCGAAGGAGTCTTCCTTGATACGGCCCAGGGCCTGCTCAAGTTGCGGCAGCATGCGCTGGTCGCGGTCGATGGCGTTCACCAGCCAGGTGCGCTCTTCTTCGACAGAAGCAGCGTCGGCCGGGTCTGCCGGGGTGTCCAGGCTTTCAATGGCGATGCGGTTCTGCTCGATGCGCTCGTGGTGTTCCACTTTCATGTCCTGCAACAACTTCTCGAAAAAAGCGTGCTGCTCGGCATTCATGTAGTCATCCGCCGGCATGGCCAGCAACTTTTCCTTTGTCATTGATTTCTCTATAAAAAATACGTGCATTAAGGCGAATAAGGGAGCGTTCCGGCCGACCTCTGCAGGTCTCGGAAAGGCGCCGTCCATTTCAAGCGCCACCCGGCACTCAATTTACGAGGGGCGGCAGTCTAAGGCCGACTTGAGGGCTCAGCAACTGAAATGACAGGCATTTTTTCCAAGATAACCCGCAAAGGCACCAGGACGGGCTCGGCGAATGGTCATCGGAGTGCGTTTATAGCAAGAAATTCAGTGTTGTGGAGCTATATAGAAGACAAACGGTTAAATGTGGGAGCGGGCTTGCTCGCGAAGGCAGTGTGTCAGTCACAGAATGTTTAACTGATACACCGTCTTCGCGGGCAAGCCCGCTCCCACATTTTGACCGATGCGGCCTTGAGGACCGTGTCAGCGCTTGAGTTTGCGCTTGTTGCGATACTGGTCGATCACCACCGCCACCACGATGATCAGGCCCTTGATGATGTCCTGGATGTAGGCATCCACGCCGACGAAGGTAAACCCGCTGGCCATCACCCCGAGGATCAGCGCGCCGATCACGGTGCCGGTGATGCGCCCTACCCCGCCCGCCAGGCTGGTGCCGCCGATCACCGCGGCGGCAATCGCGTCCAGCTCATAGGACATGCCCATGCCAGCCTGCCCGGTGGCCGCCCGTGCCGATGCGACCACACCGGCCAGGCCTGCCAGCAGGCCGGCGATGCTGTAGACGATGATCAGGTGGCGCTTGACGTTGATGCCCGAGGTGCGCGCCGCCTGCATGTTGCCGCCGATGGCGTAGGTGTACTTGCCGTACTTGGTGTAGCGCAGGGCGATATGGAAGATCACCGCCACCACCAGGAAGATCACCACCGGCATCGCGCCGTGGCCGATGGCCGTGTAGGAGTCCGAGAGCATGCTCACCGGCTGGCCTTCGGTGTAGTAACGCGCCAGGCCACGGGCCGAGACCATCATGCCGAGGGTCGCAATAAACGGTGGAATCCCGGTGACCGCAATGATACTGCCGTTGATCGCCCCCGCCAGCAGCCCCACGCCCAGGCCCATCGCCACCGGTATCCACACCGGCAGGTCAGTCAATGACGGAAACACCGCACGGGAAAAGTCGGAAGTCTGCGCCAGGCTGGCGGCGATCATCGCCGACAACGCCAGCACCGAGCCCGAGGACAAATCGATACCGGTAGTGATGATCACCTGGGTCACGCCAATCGCCAGCAGGCCGATGATCGACACCTGCAGGATCATCAATACAAGGCGCTGGGAGTTCATCAGGAAGCTCTGGTCGCGCACGATCCAGCCGAACAACTCAAACACCAGGCCGATGCCAATCAGCACCAGCAGGATGCTCAGCTCGGTGGGCATGCGTCGACGGTGCTTGACCGGCGCCGCAGCGGGCTTCTTTTCCTCGGGTTTGCTTTCCAGTATCGCGTTCATAACCACTCACCTTTTTTATCGCGTTGCGCCGGCCACAACGGGCCGGCGCCGTCTGTTCGTTAGTGGACCGCCGTCATACCGGAAGCCAGTTGCATGACTTTTTCCTGGGTCGCATCCGCGCGGTCCAGGGTGCCCATCAGGTCGCCTTCGTGCATCACCATCACCCGGTCGCTCATGCCCAGCACCTCGGGCAGCTCCGAGGAAATCATGATCACCGCCATGCCTTCGCTGGCCAGGTAGGAAATCAGCCGGTAGATCTCGGCCTTGGCGCCCACGTCGATACCGCGAGTGGGTTCGTCGAGGATCAGCAGCCGTGGGTTGGTCATCAGCCAGCGGGCCAACAGGGCTTTTTGCTGGTTGCCACCGGACAAGGTGTCGATGCATTGCTCCAGCGACGGGGTTTTCACCCGCAGCTTGGTGCACATGTCTTCACACAAGGCACGCAGGGCTTTTTGCTGGATAAAGCCGTTGCCGGAGTAATGCGGCAGCACAGCCATCTCCATGTTTTCCAGTACCGACAGGCAGGGGAACAGGCCGCTGAGCTTGCGGTCTTCGGTCAGCAGCGCGAAGCCCTTCTCGATGGCCATGTGCGGGTCGGTGATGCGCACGGTCTTGCCGTCCAACTGGATCTCGCCGCCGGAGCTTGGGGTGATGCCGAAAATGGTTTCGGCCACATTGGTCCGCCCGGAGCCCATCAGCCCGGCGATACCGAGAATTTCCCCGGCATGCAGGTCGAACGACACGCCCTGGAATACCCCATCCAGCCGCAGGTCGCGCACCGACAGCAACAGATCGCCAATGGGCTTGTCGCGCACCGGGAACAGCTGGCTCAGCTCACGCCCCACCATCATCGAGATCAGGCTGTCGCTGTCCATGCTGTCGGCCCGCTGCAGGCCGATATAGGCGCCATCGCGGAACACCGCCACTTCATCGGCGATGGCGAATACTTCGTTCATTTTATGGGTGATGTAGATGATGCCTTTGCCCTGGGACTTGAGGTCGGCAATGATCGAAAACAGGTGGGCCACTTCCTTGTCGGTAATGGCGGAGGTCGGTTCATCCATGATCAGGATGTCGGAGTCATAGGACACCGCCTTGGCAATCTCGACCATCTGCCGCTCGGCAATGCTCAGGTTACCGACGTGTTCCTCCGGGTCGAGATTGATCCGCAGCCGCGCCAGCAGTTCGGCGGTGCAGCGGTGCATTTCCCGATGGTTGACCATGTGCAGGCCGTTGAGCTGTTCGCGGCCGATCCAGATGTTCTCGGCGATGCTCATGTGCGGCATCAGGTTGAGTTCCTGGTGGATCATCGCGATCCCGGCCTTCTGCGCCGCCAGCGGTGTTTCGAATTTGATCGGCTTGCCACGCAAGCGGATTTCACCGGCGTCGGGCTGATAGATGCCGGCGATGATCTTCATCAGTGTCGACTTGCCCGCACCGTTCTCGCCCATCAGCGCCAGCACCGAGCCGGGGCGCACCCGCAGCTGCACATCGGCCAGGGCCACGACGCCGGGAAAGCCTTTGCTGATGTTGGAGATCTCCAGCAGATAGGGTTCTTCCAGTACCAAGGGCTGGATACCGGGAGGCTGGGAAGCAGTCGCTTGAGCAAACATATCGGGTACTCCGTCAGCAGGGCCGCCGTGGCTGCCCTGCCGGTTTATTGTTGTTATTAAGGGCTACTTGAAGTCTTTGACGTTGTCCGGGGTGATCAGCTTGAACGGGATCACCACGTTCTGCTCGACCGGCTCGTGCCTGGCCATCTTGCGCGCCGCTTCCACCGAACCCACGGCCTGGCCATTGGCGTCCTGGAACGCCGACGCGGCCATGTCGCCCTTGGTAATCGCGTTCAAACCGTCCGGTGTGCCATCCACCCCGGCGATCAACACGGTGCCCGGCTTGGTGCCCGCCGACTTCAACGCCATGGACGCACCGATGGCCATCTCGTCGTTGTTGGCCAGCACCGCGTTGAATTCACGGCCTTGGGTCAGCCAGTCGTTGACCAGGGTCATGCCCTTGTCACGCAGCCAGATGCCGGTCTGTTCCTGCTCGATAGTGATGCCTGGGTATTTGGCCAGGACTTCCTTCACCCCCTTGGTGCGGTTGGTGGTGGAGTTGTTCGCCAGGTCACCCAGCAGGATCACGATCTTGCCCTTGCCGCCGAGCTTTTCGGCGATGTACTGCATTTGCAGGCGGCCCGCCTCGACATCATCGGAGGTCACCGCCACCACGCCCTTGGGTAATTCTTTCTGGTCGGGACGCCGGTTGACGAACACCAGCGGAATCCCCGCCTTGGTAGCTTCGGTGATAATGTTCTTGGTCGATGCGGTATCGACCGGATTGACGATGATGGCATCGACTTTCTGGCTGATAAAGCTCTCGACCTGGCTCAGTTGCTTGACCACGTCGGCGCGGGCGTCTTCGAACTGCAGCTGCACGCCGTCACCCTTGGGGTAGGACTTGGCTTGCTTGTCCATGTCTTCACGCAGGTAAGTCAGGAAGGTGTCATCGAACGCCGACATGCTCACGCCCATCTTGATATCGGCCGCCGTGGCGAAACCACTGGCGAGCATCATGGACAGGGCCAGCGCGGTAAAACGGATCGGGGTCTTCATGAACGGTCTGTCTCCAATTTCTTGTTGGTTTTGTGGACGTTGCGTTTTTCAGAGCGAAGCGGTCGGCAGTCGAACGATCGGCGCCCCCGGAATGCAGCACACCAGGGAACCCTTGCTTTCGACGCACAGGACATTCAGGAGGGAAAAGTAAAACGGCCGGGCGCGGGGCAGACCGCGTGGCTGGAGGGCAGGACGTAAAACTCGCAGTACAGCGTTGAAGATTTTCATCTGACGGTACCTGGTTGTTTTGATCTTGTTTTTGTCGAGTCGCCCGAATCGAGTCCGAACGTACTTTATGCAACCTGGAATGACTTTATTGGAAAATAATTTCCATATCAACCTGTTTTAGAATTTTATTCTATTTTTCATCCATGAGGCTCCATAGCCGCCATTTCCACTACCTGCTGGCGCTCTGAACTCAGGCGCGCGGCATCCAGTACGCGGGTGGTTGCCAGCGCATCCAGGACGTTCACCGGCAACTCGCCGTGGCCTTCCACCGCGCTTTGCAGCTGACTGTAGAACTGATTCCAACGGCCCTTTTCCGACGGCACCCGCTCACGATCCGGCCCCTGCTCGAACCAGCCCCAGCGTCGATGTTCTTCAGCGCCCCAGTGCTCGCCTTCGGTTTTCGGGGTCTTGCCGGCCAGCAGCGCCTCTTCCTGGCCGTCCAGCCCTTCGATGGTGTAGCAACCGGCCGTACCATTCACCCGAAACCGCGGGGCCTGGCTGTTTTGCAGGGCGCTGCCCCACAGGTGTGAAATCACCCCGTTGGCGTGGGTCAGCGATACAAAGAAGCCGTGGTCCACGCTCCGCTCATCGGCGGTGTAGTGCAACTGCGCGAACACCCGGTCCACCGGGCCGAACAGTTGCATGGCCTGGTCCACCAAGTGGCTGCCCAAGTCCCGCAGGAAGCCGCCGCCGCTGGCATTGCCCACCGAGCCCGGGTTGTAGCGCTCCACCCGGGATTCAAAGCGGGTGACGGAGCCCAGGGCTCCGGCGTCGATCAGCTTGCGCAGGGTCAGGAAGTCCGAATCCCAGCGCCGGTTCTGGTAGACGCTGAGCAGCACGCCCTGGCGCTCGGCGGCGGTGATCAAGGCCTGGGCCTGTTCGGCATTGCTGGCAAAGGGTTTGTCGCTGACCACCGCCACACCGTGTTCGATGGCCTCCAGCACCAGGGCCGGACGGCCCTTGAGGGTGGTGGAGATCACCAGCACGTCGACACCGGCCTCGGTGATCTGCCCGATACTGTCGAAGGCCTTCACACCGGGGTGATCCGTCGCCAGTTGCTGGCGACGTTCGGGTGACCGTGTCACCACGCCGACAAAGGTCGCCCCCGGCAGGCTGGCTATCAGGGGTGCATGAAATACACGGCCGCCTTTGCCGTATCCAACCAGTCCGATTCGCATGGGTCGATTCCTTGATCGTTCCCACGCTCTGCGTGGGAATGTAGCCCGTGACGCTCTGCGTCACATTAAGAGCGGACGCGGAGCGTCCAGCGAGACGTTCCCACGCAGAGCGTGGGAACGATCTATCTAAGAGCAAAGTTCGCGGGTCACCCGCTCCAGCATCATCCGGTTGGACTCATCCGGCCGGTGTTCCAGCTTGATGCCTTCGCCCTCAAACTCCGGCATCAGCTCATCCATGGAGCGCATGAACCGGTTTTCGCACACCAACGGGTTGTCGGACTGGCCGGTGAATTCGGCGGCCTTGTCGACCATTTGGCCGAGGGGCAGGTGGCGGTACATGTAGGGGTCTAATGCGATGCGCATGTCAGAAGCTCTCCCGAATCTGAGGGTGGAACCCGATCAAATGTGGGAGCTGGCTTGCCTGCGATAGCGGTGTATCAGGCGACAGTGATGTTGAATGTGCCGCCGTCATCGCAGGCAAGCCAGCTCCCACACTGACCGGGTTACTCCAGTGGAACAGGTGGTTAGCCGTAGAAATGCGGACGGGGTGGCAGGCCCACTTTCACAATCTGCCCACTGTTCTGCGCCTCAATACACGCATCCGCCGCCACCGCCGCTGCAAAACCATCCCACGCCGACGGCCCCCCCACTTGCCCTGCCCTTACACCGTCGATAAACGCCTGCAGCTCAACGTCATACGCCGCGATGAACCGGTCTTTCCAATCCATCAGGATCGCATTCGACAACTTGGCCCCGCTGCGCATCTGCACCTGGGACGGCTCCGGCAATTTCGCAATGCCAGTCTCCCCCACCACTTCGCACTGGATGTCGTAGCCGTACTGGCAGTTCACAAACACTTCCACATCGATGCGCGTGCCCTTGGCGGTTTCCAGCAGCACGATCTGCGGGTCACGCAAGTGCGCCAGCGCCTTGCTCGATTTACGCGGGAACACCACCTGCACCGACACGTAGTCATCGGCCAGCAACCAGCGCAACACATCCAGCTCGTGGATCAGGGTGTCGGTGATCGCCATGTCGGTCTTGTAGTTCTCACCCACCCTCGGGTTGCGGTGGGCACAGTGCAGCATCAGCGGCTCGCCGATCTGGCCGCTGTCGATCACGGCTTTCAAGGCGCGATAGCCTTGGTCATACGGACGCATGAAACCCACCTGCACCAGGCGCTTGCCGTGGGCCACTTCGGCCTCGACGATCTTGCGGCAGCCTTCGGCAGTCACCGCCAAGGGTTTTTCGCAGAACACGGGTTTGCCGGCCGCAATCGCCGCCAACACAAATTCTTCGTGGCTCGGGCCCCATGAGGTCACCAGGATCGCCTCGACCTGCGGCGAATTGATCAGCGCGTGGCCGTCCGGGTACACCTCGGCGGTGAGTTTCAGGTCAGCGACGACCTTGGCCGCCTGCTCAAGGTTGATGTCGGTCACGGCCACCACCTGGCTGTTGAGCAAGGTCTGGCTGCAGCGACGAATGTGATCCTGGCCGATGGCGCCAGTACCGATAACACCCAACTTCAAAGACATGAAAACACTCCTCTTGTTATTAGTACTGCCGGGCCTTGGCCAGGCGTTCATTGAGTTGTTTGGCCACCGCATCGGTGCGCGCGCTGGTGGACACCTGCGCCACACCGACGCGCCACCACGACAGGTATGTGTGGATCATGGTTTTCGGCAGGACCTTGATATCAATCAGCGTCGACACGGTTTGCGTGCGCGCATCGGCCAGCGCCGCCTGCAACTGCTCCACGGTGTTGACCTTGTAGGTCTTGCAACCATAGGCCGCCGCACTCATGGCGAAGTCCACCGGCACAAAACCGCCGTCGAGCTTGCCGGTCTCGGGGTTGCGGAAGCGGAACTCGGTGCCGAAGCTGTCCATGCCATGTCCCATCTGCAAATTGTTGATGCAGCCGAAGGTCATGTTGTCCAGCAGCACCACGTTGATCTTGCGCCGCTCCTGGATCGAGGTGGCCAGCTCCGAGTGCAGCATCATGTACGAGCCGTCGCCCACCAGTGCGTACACCTCACGCTCGGGCTCGGCCAGCTTCACGCCCAGCGCGGCGTTGACCTCATAGCCCATGCACGAATAACCGTATTCGACGTGGTAGGTGTTGACGCCCTTGCTGCGCCAGCTGCGCTGCAAGTCACCCGGCAGGCTGCCGGCAGCGGCGACGATGATTGCGTCGTCGGCCAGGGCTTCGTTGAGCACACCGAGTACGCGGCTTTGGGTCAGGCAGGAACCGGTCAGCTCGATAAACTCACGCAGCACCGCCGGGTCCATGTGGTCGTTGATTTCAGGGACGAAGTTTTCAGTCTGGTATTCCGCCTGGTAGATCCGGTCGACTTCGACGTCCAATTGCGCCTTGGCATCCCGTGGCTGATCCCCCCAGCTGGAACGGTAGTCGCCCAAGGCTTCAGCCAGTGCTTCCAGGCCAACCTTGGCATCCGCCAGCAACTGCACGCCATCGAGTTTCAGTGCGTCGCACGGGCTGATATTCAGGTTGAGAAACTGCACCTCAGGATGCTTGAACAGTGACTTCGACGACGTGGTGAAATCGGTATAGCGCGTGCCGATACCAATGATCAGATCCGCCTCGGGTGCCAGCAGGTTCGCCGCCAGGC
Organism: Pseudomonas sp. W2I6; assembly: GCF_030815935.1. Taxonomy (NCBI): domain Bacteria; kingdom Pseudomonadati; phylum Pseudomonadota; class Gammaproteobacteria; order Pseudomonadales; family Pseudomonadaceae; genus Pseudomonas; species Pseudomonas sp. W2I6. The sequence continues at coordinate 3,279,161 of NZ_JAUSXJ010000001.1, forward strand.
AGCCGGTTTCACCAAGACCGCCGAGGTTCAGTGGATGGCTTGAAACCACCGCACTCTTGCCCGCCTGGGTTTCCGCGAAAGGAATGTCGAAGCGTTCGGCAAAGGCTTGCAGCGCGGCATTCGCCCCGGAGTATTTGACCCCGCCGCCACACACGATCAGCGGTTTGCGCTTGCCCTTGAACGCCGCCACGGCATCCCCCAGCATCGCTTCGGTCGCCGGGCGACGGTCGATACGGTGCACGCGTTTTTGCAGGAAGTAATCCGGGTAATCCCAGGCTTCGCCCTGTACATCCTGCGGCAGGGCCAGGGTCACGGCGCCGGTTTCCGCCGGGTCGGTGAGCACGCGCATGGCGTGGATCGCCGCCGTCATCAGCTGTTCCGGGCGGTTGATGCGGTCCCAGTATTTGCTGACCGCACGAAACGCGTCGTTGGTGCTGATGCTCAAGTCGTGGAACTGTTCGATTTGTTGCAGTACCGGATCGGGCTGGCGACTGGCGTAGACATCACCGGGCAACAGCAGCAACGGAATCCGGTTGGCGGTCGCGGTCGCTGCGGCGGTCAACATATTCGCCGCACCCGGCCCCACCGAGGAGGAGCACGCGTATATCTTGCGGCGCAAATGCTGCTTGGCAAAACCAATCGCCGCGTGGGCCATGCCTTGTTCGTTGCGGCCCTGATGCACCACCAGGTCGCCGCTGTCCTGCTCCAGGGCCTGGCCCAGGCCCAGCACATTGCCGTGGCCGAAAATCGTGAAGATGCCGGCGACAAACTTGCTCTGCACACCGTCGACTTCGATGTACTGGTTATCCAGAAACTTCACAAGGGCCTGGGCCATGGTCAATCGGGTTGTGGTCATGGGGTGCTCCTTATCGTTTCTGCAGGTGGGCGATACTCGCCCCCAACGCCTGCTTGATATCGGCCAGGCCGTGCACGCTTGCGGCGAACGGTTCGAACGACAGGTGGCCGCTGTAGCCGGTGCTGAGCAGCGTGTCGATCTGCGCGGCATTGCCGAGGATGTCAGCCTCGCCCACCAGCACGCGGTGGCCGTCGCGGATCGAGTTCAGCGGTGCGTCGGCATCTTCCACACCGGAGATATGCACCAGCCCGGTCAGTTCGGGGAAGAACTCATGTTCACTGGCCAGGTGGTGGTGGAAGGTGTCATGCACCACGCGGAACACATCCAGGCCGCCGACAGACTTGATCGCATCCACGGCCACGCGTTTGCGGCGCAGCGAGCATTCTTCAAACCCCAGGGGTTCGACAAAACCGAGAATCCCGTATTCCCGCAGGATCGGCGCCAGTTCACTCAAGGCGGTACGCAAACCGGCCGCGCGCTGGGCTTCGTTGCGCGAGTCGGCGCGGTCGTTCAACGGGCACATCACCAACGCCTGCGCGCCGCATTCGCGGGCGTAGGCCGCCAGCTTGATGGCCTGGGCGCGGCGTTCGTCATTCCACACATCGAAGGGGTACAGCGCGTTGATCGACAGCACCGTGATGCCATGCACCGCGCACAATTCGCGCACGCGGCTGGCAGGGGTGCCGTCTTCAATCTCGATGCCCTTGAGGTCGTTGCGGATCTCGATGGCGTCGCATTTCAGGGTCACCGCCAGCTGGATAAAATCCGCCAGGGAAAGGCTGGGGGCGACCATGCGGTTCAGGGCAAAACGTAGAGGCGACTTCATTATTGTTGTGCTCCACACTCGAAAACGTTACTTGGCAGTTGGCATGCTGAATTCAGGGCCCTTGGCGATGCTGTCGGGCCAGCGTTGCATGACGCTCTTGTAGCGGCTGTAGAAACGAATGCCTTCTTCGCCATAGGCGTGGTGGTCGCCGAACAGCGAGCGCTTCCAGCCACCGAACGAATGCCAGGCCATCGGCACCGGAATCGGCACGTTGATGCCGACCATCCCGACCTTGATGGTGCGGGCAAAGGCACGGGCAATGCCGCCGTCGCTGGTAAAGCACGACACGCCGTTGCCGAACTCATGGGCGTTGATCAAGGCCACGGCACTGGCAAAATCCGCCACCCGCACGATGCCCAGCACCGGCCCGAAAATCTCTTGCTGGTAGATGCTCATTTCGGTGGTGACGTTATCGAACAAGGTCGCACCGACGAAGAAACCACCCTCCGCGCCCGGCACCTTGAAGCCACGACCGTCGACGATCAGCTTCGCGCCCTGGGCCACGCCCTGGTCGATAAACCCTTCGACCTTGGCCTTGTGTTCGGCGGTAACCAGCGGGCCCATCTCGCTGTCTTTTTGCATACCGTTGCCGACCTTCAACTGGTCGATACGCGGCAGCAGTTTTTCGATCAGCCTGTCGCCGACATCGCCCACCACCACGGCAATCGAGATCGCCATGCAGCGCTCGCCGGCCGAGCCGTACGCTGCGCCGATCAAGGCGTCAGCCGCCTGATCCAGGTCGGCGTCGGGCATCACGATCATATGGTTCTTCGCCCCGCCCAATGCCTGCACACGCTTGCCGCGCTGGGTGGCCTGCTGGTGGATGTACTCGGCAATCGGGGTGGAACCGACGAACGAAATCGCCTCGATATCCGGGTGCTGCAACAGGCCATCTACCGCGCTCTTGTCACCCTGCACCACGTTGAACACACCGTCGGGCAGCCCGGCTTCGGTCAGCAGGCGGGCCATCAGCAAACTGGCGGACGGGTCGCGCTCCGACGGCTTGAGGATGAAGCAGTTACCGGTGGCCAGCGCCAGCGGGATCATCCACAGCGGCACCATCACCGGGAAGTTGAACGGGGTGATGCCGGCGCACACGCCCAGTGGCTGACGCAGGTTCCAGTTGTCGATGCCGCCGCCGATGTTGTCGCTGAAATCGGTTTTCAACAGGTTTGGCGCACCGCAGGCGAACTCGACGATCTCGATGCCGCGGGTGACTTCGCCCTTGGCGTCGGAGAACACCTTGCCGTGTTCGCGGCTGATGATTTCAGCCAGCTCATCGTGGTGCTGGTCGAGCAATTCCTTGAATTTGAACAGCACCCGCGAACGGCGCAGGGACGATTGCTCGGACCACGCCGGGAAGGCTTTCAGTGCCGACGCGACGGCTTCATCGACGGTCTTCTGGCTGGCCAGCCCGACGCGGGCCTGGACTTCGCCGGTAGCCGGGTTGAACACATTGCTGAAACGCTCACTGGCGCTGTCGTGCACCTGGCCGTTGATGTAATGGCCGATTACCGGGGCGTTGCTCATTATTGTTCTCCGTCGAAAGTGCTTAAAGATCCAGCAGCCAGCTGTGCTGCGGGTCGTTATGGAAATGCCAGGCACGCTTGGGGCCGGCCATCACGTTCAGGTAGTAGGACTCGTAGCCATACGGCACGCTGACGGGGTGATACCCCTTGGGCACCACCACCAGGTCGCTGTTTTCCACGGCCATGGCTTGGTCGATGCTGCGGTCGTCGGTGTAGACCCGCTGGAACACAAAGCCCTGGGGCGGGTTGATCTGGTGGTAGTAGGTTTCTTCAAGAAAGCTCTGGTGCGGCAGATCGTCGGTGTCGTGCTTGTGGGGCGGGTAGCTCGACGAGTGACCGGACGGCGTGCGCACTTCCACCACCAGCAGCGAATGGGCAGGCTCGCTGTCGGGCAGGATGTCGCACACGTAGCGGGTGTTGGCGCCCTTGCCGCGTACGCTGCGCTTGCATTGCTCGGGGCGAATCAGACGGGGTGCCAGACCTGCGTCAGTCGAGCCGGGAGCGGCGCAGACGGCAATTTGTACGTCGCTCAGCGCGGTGACCTGAGCGTCGGTGCCTGGCGGCAAATAAGCGGCAAAGGGCGACTTGTCTTCGAACACCGAGTGGCGATCACCGAGGTTTTCCCAGTTGAAGCCTTCGCCCTGAATCGTCACCCGGCCGCTGAGCAGCACCAGGCACAGTTCCTTGTCGCCGGCGGTGACTGGCAAGGTTTCACCCAGGCTCAGGCGGTAGGCGGCGAAGCCCACGTATTCCAGGCGCCCTTCTTCCAGCGCCACCATGGTTTGCCCGCGTTTGCTGCTTTTGACCAACAGGCTCATTGTCCAGTCCTCTCGCTCAACAGTGCGCGCAGGGTGTCGTAACCCTTCTTCGCATAGATGTAGCTCGGCGCCACGGCAGGATCCTGCTCGGCCTCCACTACCAGCCAACCCTGGTAATTGGCAGCCAGCAGCACGTCCAGCAGCGCGGCGAAGTCGATATCGCCGTCGCCGGGCACGGTGAAGGTGCCGTTGACGATGCAATCCGGGAAGCTCCACATCTGGTTGCGCGCCAGTTGCACCACCGGCTTGCGCACATCCTTGAAGTGCACGTGGCAGATGCGGGCGATGTGTTTGCGCAGCACCTCGATAGGCTCGCCGCCACCCATGTAGCAGTGGCCCGAATCAAACAGCAGGCCGACTTCCGGGCCGGTGCGGCGCATCAGTTGGTCGATGTCTTCCGGGGATTCGACGTAGGCGCCCATATGGTGGTGGTAGGCCAGGCGCACGCCCTGGGACAGGGTGAAACGCGCCAGTTCGGTGAGTTTGTCGGCGTATTCCTGCCAGGCCTGTTCGCTGTGAAAACGCGGGCGTTCGATCAGGCGCACCGGCGAACCCTGGATCGAATCGGCGACTTCTCCATACACCAACACGTTGGCGCCGTTTTCACGCAGCAGTTCGACGTGGCTGGCGATGGCTTCGATTTCTTCCGCCACCGAGCGCCGGGCCAGGCGACTGGAGTACCAGCCGGAGACCAGCGCCAGGTCGTAGGGGCGCAATACATCGCCGACGCCTTTGGCGTCCTTGGGGAATTTGCCGTTGAGTTCAAAGCCTTCGTAGCCGATGTCCTTGCCTTCGCTGAGGGCCGTGCTCAACGGCGTTTCACCGCCCAGGGCCGGCAGGTCGTCGTTGCTCCAGGAGATCGGGTTGATGCCAATTCGGATAGCGGGCATGGCTGCACCTATTATTGTTTTTTCAGAGTTGCCTGAGATCTGTTTTATGTGGGAGCTGGCTTGCCTGGGATGCGCGCGACTCGGTCCAACAGGTGTACCGAGGTGATGCCATCGCAGGCAAGCCAGCTCCCACATTTGATTGCGTGTTTAACTTCGAGAACTGCGCCAAGCATTAATCAATTGCTCAAAGATGCACTGCACCTGCTCAATCAAGGCTTGATCGTCAATCTCCCCCGCCAGCCAGGCTCGGCTCGGTTCCTGGAAGATCGTGCGACCCACGGCGAACCCGCGGCAGGTCTGGCTTTGGCTGGCTTGCTGGAAGCCATCGGCCAGGCATTCGGCGGAAGCGTTCAGGCCCAGCAGCACCACGCCCCGGCAGTAGGGATCGCGCTCCTGGATCAGCTCGTCGAGCTTTTTCCAGTCTGCGGCCGACTGCGCCTCGATCTTCCACCACGCCGGGTAGATGCCCAGGTTGTACAGGCGCTTGAGGCTGCGATAGAGCACGTCGGGATAGGTGGACGGGTGATCCTTGGGGGGCACGACTTCCAGCAGCAGCTCATGGCCGCTGACCAGGGACGCCTGATACAGGGCCTTGAGTTGCGCTTCCTGTTCCAGGCGCAGCAATGGCTCGTCATCGGGGTGAAATTGCACCAGGCACTTGATGATCTGCTCCCGGGGCCAGGCAATCAGGTTGCTGCCCACCGAGCGCCCGTGTTCAAAGGCCAGCGGCCGTGAATTCTGGACTTCCACCGGACGGGCGATCCACCAGCCGCGACCGCTGGCGGCGTTCAGCGCGTCCTGGCCGAAGCGTTGGTCGGCCAGAATCCCGACGTCAGCCTCGACGCCCTGCTCCGCCAGTTTGCTTTCAACCCGTTCCACGGCCTGGATGAACAGTTGCTTCAGGGCGCTGATGCGCGCCGGGTCCTGGCCGCCTTTTTGGGCCAGTTCCACCAACTGCCAGCGGTGGTCGAAGGCAAATACAAACAGCTGCTTCCAGACCTCGCGCGGCACGCTGACCTGGTGCAGGCGTTGCAGCACTGCGTCCTGGTCCGGGCGGGTAATCGGCACCGGGCTGTTGAACAGGTAATCGAGTTCGGCGCGGGTCGGCATGGCCGGCGCGCAGGCATGGCGCGACACCACCAGGCCGCCGCAGGCATTCGCCAACTGGCTGCAGCGCTCGTCGCTGGCGTCTTCAAGCCAGCCGCTGAGGAAGCCGGACATGAAGGCATCGCCGGCGCCCAGCACGTTGAGTACTTCTACCCGTACCCCGGGGTAGATCGCGCCGTCTTCAAGGCGGGCCGGGATATCGCCGTGGATCACCGTGCAGCCCTGGGGGCCAAGCTTGACCACCAGGGTGGCCGAGGTCAGGCCACGCACCGTGCGCAATGCCGTGAGCAAATCTTCACTGCCACCGGCAATCAGGAATTCTTCTTCGGTGCCGACGATCAGGTCAAAACGCGGGAGGATTTTCTGCACGTGCTGGCTGACATTCTGGTCGGCCACAAACCGGGTTTCGCCATCGGCCTTGCCGGCCAGGCCCCAGAGCACCGGGCGGTAGTCGATGTCGAGCACGCGTTTGACGTTGTGCTTCTCGGCGTAGTCCAGGGCCTGGATGCTGGCCTTGTACACGCCGTCGGTGGAGAAGTGGGTACCGGTAATCAGCAACGCCTTGCTGGAAGCAATGAACGCTTCACTGATGTCTTCGGCGCGCAGGGCCATGTCGGCGCAGTTCTCGCGGTAGAACACCAGCGGGAAGGTTTCGCGGTCCTTGAGGCCCAGCAGCACCAGGGCGGTGAGGCGTTCCGGGTCGACCTTGATGCCGCTGACGTCACAGCCTTCGCGGGCCAGGGACTCCAGCAGGAAACGCCCCATGTGGTCGTCCCCTACCCGGCTCAACATCGCCGACTTGAGCCCCAGCCGCGCAGTACCGAACGCGATGTTGGCGGAGGAACCGCCGAGGTACTTGGCGAAGCTCGAGACATCCTCCAGCCGTGCACCCACTTGTTGTGCGTAAAGGTCGACGCCCAGGCGTCCCAGGCAAATCAGATCCAATTGACGCCCACTGGCAAAACGAGTCTGGCCCATGCTGGCTCCTGTTATTTTTATCAGCCTGCGTATGCCGTCGCGGTGGCGGCATACGCTCTTGGTGCAAGCAGACTAGAACGTCTGGTGACACCAATCAATATTTATTCTATAAATATTTTTTGTGGAATATATTTTCCAATACGCCATCGTCGGTATGTTCCAGCCGCAGTGCATCGTTTCAGCTGCACCGTGGGGCGGGATGCCGAGGTATTTTTTTGCGCCTACGCTGTAGACTTGCGCACATCGACTTATTGTCAGGGGCGCCTCGACGCGTCCTATAAGAACAAGCCAGAAGGATTCCCTATGTCCCAGAGCGCCCCGGAAGACGCACTCGCCAGCCCGCCGCTGAACGCCGAGCGGTTGTTGCAGCTGATCACCGATGAATACGAGAGCCTGCCGCGCCAGCTCAAGCGCATCGCCAGCTACATGAGCCAGCAGAGCGACCGGATCATGGTCGACCGCATCAGCGACATCGCCCGTGAATGCGAAGTGCACCCGTCGGCCATCGTGCGGTTTTCCCAGCGTTTCGGGTTCAGTGGTTTCAGTGAAATGCAGGCGCTGTTCCGCGAGGCCTACACCCACAAGACCACGCCGGTGCAGAACTACCAGCAACGCATCCGCAGCATGATCGCCAACAAGTCGCAGAAAGCCAGCGGCGGCGACCTGGCGCGTGAGTGCGTGAATGCCACCCTCTCCGGGATCGAGCGCCTGGGGCTGGAACTGGATGACGCAGCCTTCGACAAGGCCGTGGACCTGGTGGTGAATGCCGACAATATCTACGTGGTGGGCGTGCGCCGCTCGTTCGCCGTGGCGGATTACCTGGTGTACAACCTGCAGCACACCAACAAGCGCATCCATCTGGTCTCGGGATTGGGCGGCAGCTATCGCGAGCAGATGCGCAGTGTGCGGGCCAACGACCTGGTGATTGCCATCAGCTTTACGCCCTACGGCAAGGAAACCCAGCACTGCCTGCGGATTGCCCAGCACCATCAGGCCAAGACCCTGATCATTACCGACAGCAACCTGTCGCCTCTGGCCAAGCGGGCGAGCACGGTGCTGCTGGTGAATGAGGGCTCGTCGTTTGCGTTCAGATCACTGAGTGCGACGCTGTGCCTGTGCCAGGCGTTGTTCATTGCCGTGGCGTATCGGCTGGAATTGAAGGTCGATGAGATTCATGAGCAGGTGGGGTTCGACGACTGATGGCGACCGTTCAGCCACCAAAGATCAAATGTGGGAGCGGGCTTGCTCGCGAATGCGGTCTGTTAGTCAACATCTCCATCGACTGTTCCGCCGCATTCGCGAGCAAGCCCGCTCCCACATTTTTGACCGCGTTCACTCAGGCTTAGCGCAGTGCCCGGCGCAACACCTTGCCCACCGTCGTCTTGGGCAACTCTTCAGTACGAAACTCGACAAACCGCGGCACCTTGTACCCCGTCAAATATTCCCGGCAATGCGCCAGAATCTGCTCCTGGGTCAAACTTGGGTCCTTGCGCACCACGATGATTTTGACCCGTTCGCCGGTCACCCCATCCTCAACCCCGATCGCCGCCACTTCCGCCACGCCCGGATGCAACGCCACCACGTCTTCGATCTCGTTGGGGTACACGTTAAACCCGGACACCAGGATCATGTCTTTCTTGCGGTCCACCAGGCGGATGAAGCCCTGCTCATTCATCACCCCGATGTCCCCGGTAGACAGCCACCCTTCGGCATCCAGCACCTCGGCGGTTTCCGCCGGGCGTTTCCAGTAACCCTGCATCACCTGCGGGCCGCGTACTTGCAGTTCGCCCTGCTCGCCCAGTTCCGCCAACTCACCGTCCTCACGAATGAACCGCACCCAGGTCGACGGCAACGGCACGCCGATACTGCCGGTGAATTCCATCTCGCGCATGCGTGAGATGTCGATGGGGCTGATGCTCACCACCGGCGAACATTCAGTGAGGCCGTAGCCTTCGATGATCGGCAAGCCGGTGACTTCCTTCCAGCGCTTGGCCACAGCGGTATGGGTGGCCATGCCGCCGGCGATCACCATGCGCAAATCGGAAAAATCCCGGGCGCAGAATTCCTTGTTTTCCAGCAGGCCGTTGAACAGCGTATTCACCCCGGCAATCCCGTTGAAACGCTCCTTGCGCAGGATCATCTGCACCCGCTTCACATCCCGTGGGTTGGCGATCAGGATGTTGCGCCCGCCCAGGCACATGAACATCAGGCAGTTCACCGTCAGGGAAAAGATGTGGTACAGCGGCAGCAGGGTGACGTTGGTTTCCTGCTGGTTCTGATCGAGCTGATCACCGACCCACGCCTTGGCCTGCAACAGGTTGGCGATGATGTTGCGGTGGCTGAGCATGACGCCCTTGGCATCGCCGGTAGTGCCGCCGGTGTATTGCAGGAAGGCCAGGTCTTCGCGGTTCATCGGCACGGCGAGATGGGTTTGCCCGCGTCCCTGTTTCAACACCTGGTTGAAACGCACGGCCCCCGGCAGGTTGAAACGCGGCACCTGCTTCTGCACGCTGCGCAGGATGAAGTTCATCGCCGCGCCCTTGAAGGTGCCGAGCAGGTCACCGATGGCCGCGATCACCACACGTTTGACGGTACTGGCGGCCACCACCTTCTCCAGGGTGTGGGCGAAGTTTTCGAAGATCACCAGGGTCTCTGCGCCACTGTCCTTGAGCAAATGCTGCAGCTCCCGGGCGGTGTACAGCGGGTTGACGTTGACCACCACCGCGCCCGCGAGGATCGTGCCCAGCAGGCAGATCGGGTACTGCAAGCAGTTGGGCATCATCAGCGCCACCCGGTCGCCCTTCTTCACACCCTGGGCTTGCAGCCACGCAGCAAAGGCGATGCCCTGCACCTCCCAGTCGGCGTAGGTCATTTCGGTGCCGATGCTGACGTAGGCCACGCGGTCGCGGAATTTGTGCAGGTGCTCCAGGAATACCTCGCGCAACGACGGGTAGTCCTCGATGCCCGCATCGATGTCTGCCGGTACGCCGGGCAGGTAAGCGTTCAACCAAAGGCGTTCGGTCTGTTCCAGGCTTACAGCGTTCATGGCAGTCTCCTTGTTGTTTTTATGGTGGGAACTACTTTTCGACGATAGCGGTAATGCCCAACCCACCCGCCGCGCAGATCGAAATCAGGCCGCGGCCGCCGCCACGCTGGTGGATCGCCTTGGCCAGTGCCGCGAGTTGCCGGCCACCGGTGGCGGCGAAGGGGTGGCCGCAGCCGAGGGAGCCGCCGTTGACGTTCATCTTGCTGCGGTCGATGCTGCCCAGCGGCGCGTCGAGGCCCAGGCGGTCGCGGCAGTAATCCGGGTCTTCCCAGGCCTTGAGGGTGCACAGCACCTGAGCGGCGAAGGCTTCGTGAATCTCGAACAGATTGAAGTCGGCGAACGTCAGGCCTTCGCGCTTGAGCATGCGTGGCACGGCGTAGGCCGGGGCCATCAACAGGCCTTCGGTGCCGTCGACGAAATTCACCGCAGCGGTTTCACCGGTTCGCAGGTACGCCAATACGGGCAAGCCGCGCTCGGCGGCCCATTCCTCGCTGGCCAGCAGCACCACCGACGCGCCGTCAGTCAGGGGCGTGGAGTTGCCGGCGGTGAGCGTGCCGTTCTGGCGGTCGTAGGCCGGTGACAGGCCGGCAAGTTTCTCCAGGCTGGCGTCGGCCCGCAGGTTGTTGTCCCGGGCCAGGCCGCGATACGGGCTGATCAAATCGTCGAAGAAACCCTGCTTGTACGCCGCATCCAGCCGCTGGTGGCTGGTGAGGGTCAACTCGTCCTGGGCCAGGCGCTTGATCTGCCAGCGCTTGGCCATTTCCTCGCAGTGTTCACCCATGGACAAGCCGGTGCGCGGCTCGCCATTGCGCGGCAGCAGCGGCTTGAAGAACATCGACGGGCGCACACCCATCAAGGCCTTCAACCTGGCGCCAGTGCCCTTGGCGCGATTGGCTGAAAGCAAGGTGCGGCGCAGGGACTCGTTGATGCCGATGGGCGCGTCGGAGGTGGTGTCGGAACCACCGGCAACGCCCACTTCGATCTGCCCAAGGGCGATCTTGTTCGCCACCAGCAACGCCGCTTCCAGGCCGGTGCCGCAGGCTTGTTGCAGGTCGTAGGCCGGGGTTTCGGGAGACAGTGTGGTAGACAGCAGGCTTTCCCGGGCCAGGTTGAAATCCCGGGAGTGCTTGATCACCGCACCCGCGGCAAACTCGCCCAGGCGCAGGCCGTGAAGGTTGTAGCGGTCCACCAGGCCTTGCAGGGCGGCGACCAGCAGATCCTGGTTGCTGTCATGGGCGTACACAGTGTTGGAGCGGGCGAACGGGATACGGTTGCCGCCGATAATCGCCACGCGGCGCGTCGGGGCCGGGTTGAAACTGTAGTCACTCATCGATCGGTCTCATTCCAGATAAACAGCCCACGCATATGGGGTTTGTCACCGGCGAAATTACGCACTTCAAACTCACGGCGCGGGCCGGTTGGCGGAACGTTCCACAGCGCCACCTGGCCGGGCAGGAAGATCGGCAGCTTGAAGTCGCAATGGGCATCGGCCTGGTCCAGTCCGCCGGGGGGTTGCTGGGCGGCCAGGGCGCGGCCAAGGGTCCACATGCCGTGGGCGATGGCCCGACGAAAACCGAACAATCGGGCGCCGATCACCGAGGTATGAATGGGGTTGAAATCCCCCGAGACCCTGGCGAAACGCCGCCCCAGATCCGCCGGCAGCATCCAGCGTTGAGTGCGCAGCAAACCTTCTTCCTGCAACGGCAACGCGTCGTCCCACGGTTCGCCGACCGGCGCGTTTACGCCACGCCGCAGGTACAGGCTGTCGCTCTCCCACACCAGGGTGCCCGCACTGTAGGCACGGGTGGCGATGCTCAAGGCCTGGCCCTTGGGATGGGCGACCCAGCGTTCGCAATACACCTCCAGGCGCAAGGCCTGGCCCGCCTCCAGCCGTCGATGCTGGCGGATGCGATTGGCCAAATGCACCATGCCGCTGGCCGGGTACGGGAAACTCGGCCGGGTCAGCAGCATCAGGTGCAAGGGGAACGCCAGCACATGGGGATAGGACAGCGGCACGCCTTGCTCATGGCGGAAACCACAGGCCCGACCGTAAGCCGCGATCCCTTGGGCAGACAGCTCGACGGCCGAACGCACCAGGCGTTCTTTCGGCAACGTCGGCTCGCCTTCCAGCTTCGGTTTGCGCAGCCCCAATACCCCGTCCAGCAACAGCCGCGAGCGCGAGGGCGGCGGGTCAATAATCTGCGTCACATAGTCCATGCTCAGGCTCCCAACAGGCTTTGGCCGCAGACCCGCACCACCTGGCCATTGACCCCGCCGGATGCCGGATGCGCCAGCCAGGCGATGGTTTCTGCCACGTCGATGGGTTGCCCGCCCTGGGACATCGAGTTCATCCGCCGCCCCGCTTCGCGAATCATCAGCGGGATCTTCGCGGTCATCTGGGTTTCGATAAAGCCCGGTGCCACGGCATTCACCGTCACTTGCTGCGCCGCCGCCTGCGGGGCCAGGCCTTGTACCAGGCCGATCACCCCGGCCTTGGAGGTGGCGTAGTTGCTTTGCCCGAGGTTGCCGGCGATACCGGAAATCGATGAGACACACACGATCCGCCCGCCCGGATTCAGGCCCTGGCTTTCCAGCAGCGCTGTGCTCAGGTGCAACGGTGCTTCCAGGTTGACCGCCAGTACGCTGCGCCACGCGGTCTCAGTCATCTTGGCGATGGTCTTGTCGCGGGTAATCCCGGCGTTGTGCACCACCACGTCGAATGCACCGTGTTGGCTGACATGGGCGTGCAACTGCTGCGCGGCGTCGGTGGCGGTGATGTCCAGCGCCAGTGCGGTGCCTGCGACACTGCCGGCCGCCTGTCGCAGCGAATCCTGGGCCTGGGGCACATCCACGCAGACCACATGGGCTCCATCGCGGGCCAGCACCTGGGCGATTGCCAGGCCGATGCCACGGGAGGCGCCGGTGACCAGGGCACGGCGGCCGCCGAGGGGTTTGTCCCAGTTGATTTCGGTTGGGCTATCGACGGTTTTTTCGAGGCGCACCACCTGCCCCGAGACATAGGCCGAGCGCCGCGACAGGAAGAACCGCAGGCTGCTTTCCAGCCCGTCCTCGGCACCCGGTGCGACGTAGATCAACTGCACGGTGATCGCCCGGCGCAACTCCTTGGCCAACGAACGCACCAGGCCCTCAAGGGCACGCTGGGCAATGGCCTGGGGCAGGTCCTTGCACAACTCCGGCGCGGTGCCGAGCACCACCACCCGGGCGTGCTGCCCAAGGCGCCTGGCGTTGGCGTGGAAGAATTCGTAGAGCTCGTCCAACTGCTTGAGGTCGGCGATGTCGCTGGCGTCGAACACCGCGCCCTGGACCTTGACCGTGGAGGGCGCCTTGAGGGTCGCAGCGGTGGCGGTCACTGTGTCGGTGGCGGTGAAGATGCGCTGGATTTGCGCCCCCAGGCGCCCTACCCCCGCGACGATTACCGGGTTGGCCAGGCCTTGCTGGCCGCTGCGGTGACGTTGCAATGCCAGGGGTTGGGGCAGCCCGGCAGTGCGGGCCAGCCAGGCTCCCCAGGGGGAGTTGACGAAAGAAAGGTAGCTGTCACTCATGGATAAACTCACTCACAACACGGTGTTGCCATGGAAACCCGATCCTTGTAGGAGCTGGCTTGCCTGCGATTGCGGTGTGTCAGCCAACACATCTGGCACTGAACCAACGCTATCGCAGGCAAGCCAGCTCCTACAGGGGTCGTGTTCCTCCAGTTCCAGTCAGTTGACCGGCGCGTTTTCGCCTTGGTTGGCGCGGCGTCTTGCGCTCGGTTTGGCGGCCTGTTCCAACGCCTGCTGGCGCTGTTGCAAGGCTTCCAGCAAACCGAAGTCCTGCGGAAAGTCGTCCACCTGGATCGCGTGATCGCCATATTCCACATAGCGCGCGAGCAAGCTGTCGTCTTCCTCGCTGATCAGGTCCAGCGCCCGCGCCTTGACTCGCCACGGAGTAAACGCCGCACTGGAAATCGGCATTGGCTCGATCAGGCCTTGCTTGATCGCCCCCTTGAGCCGCGCCTCGATCAGCTCCACTTGCGGCAACAGGCGCAAGGCCAGCTCGCCGTAAGCCAGCTTGTCGATTTCCGGCCGAGGAATGTAGGAATTGCCCAGCAAGCGGTCGCGGGTTTCCCCCGGCACCTGCACCAGTTCCGCCACTTGCGCCAACAGGCGATCCGACGGTTTGCGCTGTGGAATACCGAACGGGAACGTCAAGCCACGCACCACCGCCGCCGCCGCTTTCGACGGGTAGTTGTCGAGCACTTCGGCCAGGGCTTCATGGGCGCGCAGCAACGCGTCCTGGGCCGCCCAATGCACCAGCGGCAAATCTGCCTGTGGCCGGCCATCATCCTCAAAACGCTTGAGCACGCAGGACAGGATGTACAGCTGGGACAGAATGTCTCCCAGCCGCCCGGTGATGCTTTCCTTGCGCTTGAGGGCACCGCCCAGCACGCCCATGGAAATGTCCGAGATCAACGCCAACACCACCGACAGCCGATTGGCCTGGCGGTAGTAGGACGCCAACGCCGGATCGGTCTTGCCCGGCACGGAAATCAGCCGTCCGCCCGTCAGCGAATGCACTGCGGCACGCACGGTATTGGCCAGCACGAAGCTCAGGTGACCGAACATTGCGCTGTCGAAATCCACCAGGGCCTTGCGCCGGTCCGTATTATTGCGCGCCGCTTCCATCTCGCGGAACACATACGGATGGCAGCGGATCAGGCCCTGGCCGTAGATGATCAGGCAGCGAGTCATGATGTTCGCGCCCTCCACCGTGATGGCGATGGGGCTTTGCTGGTAGGCCCGGGCGAGGAAGTTGTTGGGCCCCATGCAGATGCCCTTGCCGGCCACGATGTCCATGCCGTCGTTGACGATGATGCGTGCCCGCTCGGTAACGTGGTATTTGGCGATGGCCGAGATCACCGAGGGTTTTTCACCGGCATCCAGTGACGCTACCGAGACCTTGCGCACCGCGTCGCAGGCATACAGATGCCCGGCCATGCGCGCCAGGGGCGCCTGCACGCCTTCGAACTTGCCGATGGGCAGGCCGAATTGCTTGCGCATCGCCGCATAAGCGGTGGTGCCGCGCACAGCCACCTTGCCCAGGCCGACGTTGGCCGACGGCAGGGAAATCGCCCGGCCAGCCGCCAGGCATTCCATCAGCATGCGCCAGCCGTTGCCGACTTGCTCGCGGCCGCCGATCACCCATTCCAGCGGGATAAACACATCCTTGCCGGTGGTCGGGCCATTCTGGAATACGGCATTGAGTGGCCAGTGACGCCGGCCGCTGTTCACCCCCGGATGGGTGGTGGGGATCAACGCGCAGGTGATGCCCAGGGAACCCGGCTGGCCGAGCAGACCGTCCGGGTCTTCGGCGCGGAAGGCCAGGCCGAGCACGGTGGCGATTGGGCCGAGGGTGATGTAGCGCTTGTCCCAGGTCACACGGAAACCCAGCACTTCCTCACCTTCGTGCATGCCCTTGCAGACGATGCCCAGGTCTGGAATCGCGCCGGCGTCGGAGCCGGCATACGGGCTGGTCAGGGCGAAGCACGGGATGTCTTCGCCCCGTGCCAGGCGTGGCAGGTAGTAGTTGCGCTGGGCGTCGGTGCCGTAGTGCAGCAGCAGTTCGGCCGGGCCCAGGGAGTTGGGCACCATCACTGAAATCGCCGCCGCCGAGCAGCGGGTAGAGAGCTTCATCACCACTTGCGAATGCGCATAGTGAGAGAAGCCTTTGCCGCCGTACTGCTTGGGAATGATCATGCCGAGGAAGCCCGCATCCTTGGTGTACTGCCAGCCTTCGGGGGACATGTCTTGCCAGACCTGGGTGGTTTCCCAGTCGTTGGACATGTCGCACAGGGTCTCCACTTCGTTGTCGAGGAAGGCCTGTTCTTCAGCGCTGAGGCTGGCGGGTGCGGCTTGCAGCAGGCGTTCCCAGCGCGGTTTGCCGCTGAACAGCTCGGCGTCCCACCACACGGTGCCGGACTCGATGGCAGCACGCTCGGTGTCGGACATCGCCGGCATGATGCCGCGAAAAAGGCCCAGGGCCTTGCTGGTCAACAGCGCGCGGCGCAGGGGCTTGATTGTCAGCAGCAGCGCGGGCAACACCACCAGCACCGCCGCCACGCCGGCGCCGAAACCGGCGACTGCGTTGAACAGGTAACCGACCGCCAGCCAGACCAGGCCGGCACCCAGCCAGAGGGTGGCAGCGGCTTGTCGATACGCCAGGGCGATCGCTGCTGCGAGTCCCGCCAATAACCAGATAACCATGGGGATACCTCTACTCAATTCAGGGTACGGCCAACGCCCGAGCAGATCGGAATGACCTGTGACGTAAAGCCACACTACAAACTTGAAAAGATAAATTCAAATTTTGTTTTGAAATTTTTATTTAATGCTTGGGCGAAAAAAAAGCGGGCTGAATGGGTCAGCCGGGTGGGTTAGTGGAAAAAGGGATCGGAACGGGTCGCGTGGGCGACCCGTCGATGCAACACCCGTATCAGGCCGGCCAGAAAGATGCGCTGACTGCCGACCACTCTTGGCGTTGCCGCAGCGGATCAGAACTCGTAGGTCATGCCCAGGCTAACCACGTCGCCATAAGCATCGGCCTTGCCATCCAGGGTTGCACCGCCCAGGCGGTCCTGGTTGTGGGTTTGCAGCTTGGCCTTTTCAACAAACTGGTGAGAGTAGGAACCGTCGATACCCAAGCCCGGAATCGCCCGAATCTTGTAACCAAAACCCAGGGACGTGAAGATCCGGTCGCCATCCGGAATACGCGGGTCCCGGGTGGAGTTACGAGTCGGCGTCTGGTCGGTGGCCACACCGGCACGCAGGGTGAAATCGTCGGTCAACTTGTAGTCGCCGCCGAGGGAGACCATCCACGCGTCCTTGTAGTTGTAAGGAATCGAAACGATTGTCGAGCCCTCGGACTTCAACGTCAGGTCCTTGAACGAAGACCATTGGGTCCAGGTAACACTGGCACCGAGGGTCAGGCGATCATTGAACTGGTGTACCCAGTCAAACGACGCATTGGCAGGAATGTCCAGCTGGGTACTGGCGTTGGCGCCGTCGGAATTGAGGCTCAGGCCAGGATACAAAAGGCCTGGTAGACCGGAGTCAATCAGCGCCTTGGATCCCGGGTCTGAATAGATGCTGTATTTACCTTCGAGCTTGTTCTTGATCTTGGCGTGATAGTTCAAGCCAAGGGTATCTTGCGGCGTGGGCTTCCAGGCCAGGCCGGCAAACCATCCAACCGAAGTATTGTCCACTTTGACTCGCATCAACGAATGCCCCACCCCCGAAGGAAACGGAACACCAATGTCCGGAACGCTGCCTGCAGCGGCATACAGGTCGATGTTCTGGCTGACGAAACCTTTGGTGTGCTGAACGATGGCACCACCACCGATGGAGAACTGATCGTTGACCTTGAACGAAAGCGAGCCGGTCACGCCAACGGTTTCGATGCGTGTATCAACGGCAAAATCCCGGCCGATCCAATCATCATCCCAAGTGGTGCGTGCGCCCATCGGGACGACCTGGCTGAGACCAAACGCGAAGCGATCGCCGATAGGCATCACCATGAAGCCAGTGGGCAGCCATGCAGTGAAACCACCTTGGCCACCATCGCCTGTGCGGGGAACGGAGGTCGTATTACCGTCTGGATCAAACGTCGTTACGGAGGGGTCTTTCCCCATGTAATCTTTCGCGGTCCCTTTATATTTGATGTTGATGCGCGCGTAGTCGATGTTGAACTGCGCGATATTGTGATCAATGAACGCCATGGCCGCAGGGTTGTTATACGCCGCTGACGGATCGTCCTTGAACATCGAACCACCGCCGAACGCACGCCCCCAACCTTCGGCCCCAAACGTTGGCGTGGCAAAGCCACCAGCTTGGGCGGATCCGGCACCCATCAATCCCCCCAGTATTGCCAACCCCAATAATGTGCGAGCGTGTTGTTTTTTATTATTCATTTACCACTCCTTATTATTTTTAGCCCCGGCATAACCGGCTTGCCCTTTAAAGCAAGTTCTCGTCCGCGCGTGGTTCAGACCAGTTTTGAACGACAGGCGCCTTATTCAGGCGCCTGCCTTTTTGCGGGTGATCAGCCCGGTGTTCCGGTAACTCTTATGGCGTAATGGTCAGTGCAGGAGTTGGTGTCACCAACAGATTGGTCACAGTGCAATTAGGCGCCAGAGCCTGGTTGGTTGCAGTCAAGGCAGTACCCGTCCAACCGACCTGAATAGTGCTAGGCCCGCAGTCGGTGTCGATCGCAGAGTCGATGGTATAACCCACGCTTTGCACATTACCGGCAGAAGTACTGGTGGCAGTTAACAGCCATCCGCCTGCAGGGAATTTCATTTTCGGCAGGCTGCACAGTGGGCTCGAACCCGAAACAGTTGCGTTAGTAATCGAGGCTGTACCGTTGGCATTTACCTTCCCGGCGAAGTTAATAGTGCAAGTAACCGGCGCCTGTAGCGAAGAAGGAGACTTAACCGTGATGGTACCGCCAGGGGTGGTGAAGTTTGTATTTACCGGGCCAATAGTCGCCGCGGTGGCCATCGAAGCAGCGCCGAAGCACAGAGCAAACGAAGTTACACAAACGAGGGTTTTAAGGCTTTTCATTGTTTTTTCCTCACATGTTATGGCGAATCATTTCGCCGGGGTAATGGCCATGATCGAGAGGTCACGGTGAAACAAGCAGAACTTCCCTTTCCAGCCAAATCTCAATTCAATTACCGCTGTAACATCCCACTGTTACTCAACAACTTTGAAACTCGGCGGCATCTTGATCGACACCATCTTGATCTTGCAGTCTTCGCCGATAGGCACATTCGACGCTTCCAGCTTGCCGGTGGCGTTATCCCAGGTTCCATCGGCAGTAGAAGGCCCGCACTTGCCGCCCAAACCAAAGGCATGCACATCCACGGCGATCTTCGACATCGAGCCGCTCCTGGTATCTTTAGCCACTAATACCCAAGGCAAGTTGATGGCTTCGACCCGGCTGCACTTGAGCCCGCCGTCGAATTCAACTTTGTCGACATTCACCGACGAGCCATCCGCCGCCACTTTGCCGGCGACCTTGATGGTGCAATCCGCGCTGATCAGCGCGCCTTTGGAAAAGCTGATGGGGCCCTGGGCAGTAAACGCGCTGCCGGCGGGTTCGATACGGGCGGCCTGGGCCTGGTGGTAAACGATCAGGCCCAGGGCAGCCAATACAATGTGCGTGGTGAACTTGGCAGGGGTTTGCATGGTGTACGTCCTTCCCTTAATTTTATTTTTGTTCGGGTCAAACAACTGTCTTGCAACTAAGCCGTACTCGAAACCGGTAAAGCCTGGGCGATGAAAACCTGCGCGATGCACAGATCCCGAGTACGCCCTACAACTGACTGCTTTCGTTAGAAGGGTCTGGTGGTGTTGCTGTACTTCTCCAGGTACTTCAAACGCTGTGAAGGTTGAAGATTGGTCAGGGTAATATCCCCGGCGTAATGATTAAGTACCCGGTGATCCATGCGTCGTCGCCACAAGTACGGTACATACGCCCAGACAATCATGCTGGCATAACCGTATGGGAGTTGCGGCGACTCATCAAAATGACGCAGTGATTGATAACTTCTGGTTGGGTTGGCGTGATGGTCGGAGTGCCGCTGCAGTTGGAACAGAAAGATATTGGTGACAATCCGATTACTGTTCCAGGAATGCCGTGGCGAGCAACGCTCATAACGACCGTTGGGCAACTTCTGGCGTTTCAGGCCGTAGTGCTCGACATAGTTCACCACTTCCAGCAGCGAGAAACCGTAGATGCCCTGGATGATCAGGAATGGAATCACTGCCGCGCCCAGCCAGGCAATCATCGCGCCCCACAACACCACGCTGTACATCCAGGCGCTGAGTACGGCGTTCTTCCAGTGCCAGGCCGGCAGGCCGAGTTTGCGCAGGCGTTCACGCTCCAGGTTCCACGCCGAGCGGGCGCTGAACCATACCGAGCGCGGCAGGAAGGCCCAGAAGCTCTCCCCCAACCGCGAACTGGCCGGGTCTTCCGGGGTGGCGACGCGCACGTGGTGGCCACGGTTGTGTTCGGTGTAGAAGTGCCCGTAGAAGGTCGGCGCCAGGGTGATCTTGGCCAGCACGACTTCCAGCAGGCGCGGCTTGTGCCCCAGCTCATGGGCGGTGTTGATGGCGATGCCGGTGGCAGCGCCAGTGGACATCGCCATGCCCAGGTAGGTGAACCAGCTCACCTGGCCATGCAGCTCGGTGCGCGCGGTGATGAAGGCGGCGGTTTTCGCCAGCCAGCTCGACGGGTCCAGGGTGGCGGTGGCATGCAACAGGCCGCCATTGATAATCCAGTCGATACCGCCTGCGGCCAGCCACCCGGTGACCACCAGGGATGAGATGACAAACAGCACGCCGGTGTAGACGATCCAGCGGTAGTAGCTTTGGGATTCGAGGTTGCTGACGGCGGACTCGGGCGGGTTGCTGACGTCTTCACCCAGCAGGCCGTCGATCAGCGGGATCAGGCCGAAGATCACCAGCACACCGACCCACCACAGTTGTTGCACGCCGGTAGTGATGGCCAGGGCGCCAGAGAGAATTGGGGTTGCCAGGGGCATGATGCCGAGCCACCACAGGTGGCGCTTGCCGTCGGTCCAGACGTTCGGGGCAGCCAGGGTCTGATTCATGGCAGCCTCCGCACGACGCAGGTAGGCAGGGAGCAAAAATCAACACTGGACAGGTACACGGAGCGGTGACTGCCCCGAGAATTCAACCATGCGATAAAAGGCGTTTTTTTCATTATTTTATTCGCTCTTAGGCATTTCAAAAATTGTTTCAAATTATACATTGAAATAATTTTTTTAAATAAATAGCGCGGAATCGTTAGGTCGTCAACTAGTTTCTTGAACCCTTTTGAACGTGACCGGGCAGTCTCTTTTTCAGCCGTTTGGTCAGGTGTCTAGGGCAAGCATTGACGAGTTCGAACCGCGAGTTCAGTCGCACAATTATTTACTCGCCAACGCAAACGGCGGGTGCAACACCGTGGCGCTTTCCGGCGGCCGGACGCGCTTGGCTATCTGCTCGACCACCGCCGCGACACGCTCGGTGGCCGTGATCGGCAACATATGCCCGCGCCCTTCCACCAGCTGCAGCTTCAGGCCCGGCACCAGGCTGGCCAGGGCCTGCCCGTGTTTGCGGAAATCCAGCACCTTGTCCTGCGCGCCATAAATCAGCCCGATCGGCAACGTCAGCTGCGGGTAGCGCTTGACCATGTCCGGCAGGAAATCGTTGACCAGGTTGATCTCGGTGGAGGCGGCATAGAAGTTCTCGGGCCGCATGCCCAACAAGCCGCCGCCACGGGTGGCGAAGTCTTCCGGGGCCGGGTCGGGGGCAAACACGCCCTTGACCACCGAGCCTTTGGTCAGCAATCCGATCGGCATGGTCAGGGTGTGCGACATAAAGCGTCGCAGCCATCCCGGGCGTATCGCCAACGACATAAACACCAGCGGCAGCAGGCGCTGGGGATGGGTCAGGGGCGCCACCAGGATCAATCCGGACACCGCGTGGGGATGGTCCAGGGCCAGGGCCAGGGAAATCGCCCCGCCGAGGGAATGCCCCAGCACCAGCGGCTTATCCAGGTCAAGCGTCTGGATAAAGCTGGCGACTTGCCGGGCCTGGCCAGGCAGGTCCGCGGCCGTGCCGGCATGCCGGGTGGAATAACCCGACCCCGGACGATCCACGGTGATCACTCGAAAGTGCTCACGCAATTGGGCAGACAAGGCGTACGTCAAGTTGCGACTGCTGCCCATCAGCCCGTGGATCATCACCAGCGGTGGGCCCTTGCCCTCGTCTACATAATGAAAGCGCTCGCCGTTGATCTCCAGAAAGCGCCCGTTGATCGGAACAGCAGCCTCTATACGCCGTGTCATCCGGGCACTGAAAGCCCACAACACTACGCTTAACCCTACACACACACCCGCAGCGACAACCCACTCGACAGCCATAGCTCGGTCCTCTGCATCCCTGCGTTGCTGGCGGCCCGACCGGTATTGGTCAAGGCCTCAGCCATCGTCCACCCTGGACCTTAACTGTGTGCGTACAAGCTCTCGTCCGTCGGATAAGTCGCACATGAGGAACTGGGTCGTAGCCTAGACGATATTTTCAGGTAGATTATTTAAAATCTTTTTTAAAATAAATAATTCAATTTTCCTTTGCAATGGTGTTCTATCTAAAAAGCCAAAACAAAAACAAGGAGCACATCCGATGTCGACACCCGTAAGGCGCCACCGGCCCACGAGGGACAGCCTATGAATGCCCATGACACCATCGACATCGCCATCATCGGTTCCGGATTTGCCGGACTGTGCATGGCGATCAAACTCAAGGAAGCCGGGTTCCACGACTTCTTTATTGCCGAACAGGCCGATGCTCTCGGCGGCACCTGGCGGGACAACCACTACCCCGGTTGCGCCTGCGACGTGCAATCCCATGTCTATTCGTTTTCCTTTGCGCCCAACCCGGACTGGACCCGGCAATTTGCGCCACAGGCGGAGATTCGCGCCTACCTGGAGCAGTGCGCCCGGCGCTTCGAACTGGCGCCGTTCCTGCGCTTTGGCATGGGCCTGGAGAAGGCGGTATTTGATGAGGGGCAACAGCGCTGGAGCCTGAGCTTCAGCAATGGCCGCCAGGTGAGTGCGCGGGTGCTGGTGTCGGGAATGGGCGGCCTGTCGCGCCCGGCACTGCCGGATATTCCGGGCCTGGACAGCTTCAAGGGCAAGCGCTTCCACTCCCAACAGTGGGACCACGAGTATTCATTGAAGGGCAAGCGCGTGGCGGTGATTGGCACCGGCGCCAGTGCCATTCAGTTCGTGCCGCAGATTGCGCCGCAGGTGGCCCACCTGGACCTGTTCCAGCGCACCCCGCCGTGGATCATGCCCAAGCCCGACCGGCCGATTTCACGCTTCGAGCGCTGGGCCTTCAAGCACCTGCCGTTCACCCAGCGCCTGGTACGCGGCGCGTTCTATTGGGCACTGGAAGGCCGCGTGGTGGGCTTTGCCCTGCACCCGCGCCTGATGAAAATGGTGCAGAAAATCGCCGTGCGCCACCTGCACAAACAAGTGGCCCGCCCTTCCCTGCGCAAGACCCTGACGCCGGACTACACCATCGGCTGCAAGCGCGTGCTGATCTCCAACGACTACTACCCGGCCCTGTCCCGCAGCAATGTGCAGGTGGTAACCGACAACGTGCTGCGCATCGAGGCCGACGGGGTGATCACCGCCGACGGCATCAAGCACCCGGCCGACTGCCTCATCTTCGGCACCGGCTTCCAGGCTACCGATCCGCTGCCCCGCAACTGCATCATCGGGCGCCACGGCATCGACCTGATGGACACCTGGCAAGATGGCGCCCACGCCTACCTGGGCACCACGGTGCCGGGTTATCCGAACCTGTTCCTGATCGTCGGCCCCAACACCGGGCTGGGGCATAACTCGATGATTCTGATGATCGAGGCCCAGGTCACCTACATCCTCGATGCCCTGCAGCAAATGCAGCGTCATCGCATCGCCACGGTGGACGTCAAGCCAACGGTGGAACTGGCCTACAACGCCAGGCTGCAGGAAAAACTCAACGGCACCATCTGGTCCACCGGCGGCTGCAAGAGCTGGTACCTGGACCCACGCACTGGCAAGAACACCACGCTGTGGCCCGGCTCCACCTGGCGTTTCAAGCAGGTCACCCGGCATTTCGCCCTCAAGGACTACGTCGCCAGCCTGGTGTCGATACCGTCCACCGCGCGCCCGGCCGAAACGCCCCACACCACCGCAGAAGGGAGCCTGTCATGAAGTCATTCAACGGCCGCGTGGCGGCCATTACCGGCGCCGCTTCCGGCATGGGTCGCGCGTTGGCCCTGGCGTTGGCGCGTGAAGGCTGCCACCTGGCGCTGGCGGATAAAAACAGCCAGGGCCTGGAGCAGACCGTCGCACTGATCAAGGCCCAGGTGCTTGCACCGGTGCTGGTCACCTCGCAGGTGCTGGACGTTTCCGAGCGCCAGGCCGTGGAAGACTGGGCCGCCCGTTGCGCCGCCGAACATGGCCAGATCAACCTGATCTTCAACAACGCCGGCGTCGCGCTGTCGAGCACCGTCGAAGGCGTGGACTACACCGACCTGGAATGGATCGTCGGGATCAACTTCTGGGGCGTGGTGTACGGCACCAAGGCCTTTTTGCCGTACCTCAAGGCCAGCGGCGATGGGCATGTGGTCAACACATCCAGCGTGTTCGGCCTGTTCGCCCAGCCGGGCATGAGCGGCTACAACGCCACCAAGTTCGCCGTGCGTGGTTTTACCGAGTCCTTGCGCCAGGAACTCGACCTGCAGAAAAGCGGGGTCTCGGCCACCTGCGTGCACCCTGGCGGGATCCGCACCGACATCTGTCGCAGCAGCCGGATCGACGCCAACATGACCGGCTTCCTGATTCACAGCGAACAGCAGGCCCGGGCCGACTTCGAAAAGCTGTTCATCACCGACGCCGACCAGGCCGCCAAAGTGATCCTGCAAGGCGTACGCAAAAACAAACGCCGCGTGCTGATTGGCCGCGACGCCTATTTTCTGGACCTGCTCGCGCGCTGCCTGCCTGCCGCCTATCAAGCGCTGGTGGTGTTGGCCAGCAAACGCATGGCGCCCAAGCAACGCAATGCGCCCTCGCCCGTCCTTGAAACCAACGAAGAGCACCGTCTCTGAACTGGAGTACCGACCATGCTGCCGATTCGCCGCGACCTCCGTTTTGCCCTGCCGGCCGAACGCATCAAGGACTGGCATGAACAAGGCCCGTTCATTACCCACTTTTTCAACGCACTGTCGTTGCTGTTTCCCCAGGGCGAACTGTTCTTCATGGACAGCGTGCGTCACTACCGCCAGCGCATCGAAGACCCGGAGCTGAAGAAAGAAATCCAGGGTTTCATCGGCCAGGAAGCCATGCACAGCCGCGAGCACGTGGCCTACAACGATCTGCTGCAGGCCGCAGGGCTGCCGGCGAATACCCTCGACCGTCGGCTGAAGATGATCCTCGACGCGCAAAAGAAATACCTGCCCGCCTCCTTCAACCTGGCGGTGACCATTGCCCTGGAGCACTACACCGCGATGCTCGCGGAAATCCTCCTCAGCGACCCGTCGCGGTTCGGGGATTCGGTCAAGGGTTACCAGCAGATGTGGTACTGGCATGCCCTGGAAGAAACCGAGCACAAGGCGGTGGCGTTTGATGTGTGGAACAGCGTGATCAAGCCCGGGCCCAAGCGTTATCTGCTGCGCACTTCCACCATGCTCATCACCACGGGGCTGTTCTGGCTGACGATCCTGGACTTTCACTTGCGCCTGTTGTTTGCCGACCGGCGTTCGGGCGGGCATTTGAAGGGCTTCTGGCGGATGCTCAAGTTTCTGTACGGGCCCAAGGGCGTGTTCCCGCGCATGGCGCTGCCCTGGTTGCATTACTTCAAGCCCGGGTTCCATCCCTGGGACCACGACAACCGGGCACGCCTGGCGGGCATTGACCGCCTGGTGGAGGAGATCGAGCAGGCCCATAAAGGTTATGGGCCCGCCTGAGTCCGCTTAGCGCTGGGTCGGGATCCGAATATCGCCATCCCGGCACTGGCTCTTGACGCTGCGCGGGCAGCCGGCAAACGCCAGGTCCTTGGTCAGGCACACCCGCACCTCGGTCAGCACGGCACCCTTGCAGATCACCGCAAGGCCATGGTTGCCCATGGCCGGGTTGCTCGCGCGAAACAGCGCTTCGATGTCCCGCGCGCCCAGGCCGCTTCGGACATTGAAGGGCTCAAGCTGCTGCGGAATCTTGACCACGCTGAGCGCTGCATCGGTCTTGTCCAGGTAAGCCGAAGCCTCAAGGCCGCTGCAGGTGCCGTGCTTGGCCCATTCATGCCTGAGCAGTTTGGGCGACGGGAACAGCGTTCTGCCCCGGGCGAAGTCTGCATCCGACAAGCGCGACTGCGGCTCACACGACGCCGGCCAGCCGCCCTTCGCGTACTGCGGCCACAGCCCATGCAGGACAAACCCGTAGCCCTTGCCCGAACACTGCTGGTCGTCCGGGTGCGTCAGGCAGAAGGTCGGCGACCAGGACAGCGACAACACATAAAAGTCAAACTCCCCGGCCTGCCCCTGGGCCCGCGGCGCTGCTGTCGCGGCCCCGGCCAACGCCAGGCAAAGCACAATCCAGGCTGCTTTCATTTTCATCCGTTCATTCCTTAAAAAGACAAAATTAAAGCACCGCTAGACCGCCAGGTTGGGGTTACGTTGTAGCACCCGGTCCATGACCCGGTCGGTCTTCAACGCCTCGATCGCCAGTGCCGGGTGTTTGCTCTCGCCGCGAATATGCGCATTCATCCCCAGCACGTGATGCCACTGGATATGTGCATGGTTGGGCACCTCCAGCACCTCGCTGGTCTCGCCCTCAAGCCGCAACGGCGCCTCATCGAACACCGAAAACGTGATGCGGCCCTTGCTGCCGATCATCTCCACCCGGTCTTCGCGCCGGTCGGCGACAAAGTTCCAGCAGCCCATGCCCAGCGCGCCCGAGGCGAACGTCCAGCAGGCGGTGACGGCATCTTCGGCGGCATAGCGCCCCGCCTGGCGCGCGGTAAACCCGGCCACCTCGACGATATCCCCGACCAGGTACTGGAACAGGTCAAAACCGTGGCTGGCCAGGTCGGCAAAATACCCGCCGCCGGCAATCGCCGGGTCGGTGCGCCAGTTGGCACTGCTGGCATCGTCTTCCGAAGGCGGCTTGCACAGGGTCCAGGTCAGATGACGCAATTCGCCGATGCGCCCGTCCTGCAGCCAGTCGCGCACCTGCTGGAAGCGTGGCAGGGAACGCCGGTAATAGGAGACAAACAGGTGCAGCCCGGCCTGTTCGAAGGTGCGCTGCATCAGCGCGCTTTGCTCGGCATTCAGGGACATGGGCTTCTCGACGCAGCAATGCTTGCCGGCAGCGGCCACCATCAGGCTGTATTCGAGGTGGCTGTCGGGCGGTGTGGCGATGTAGACCGCGTCTACTTCCGGGTCGTCGATCAGCGCCTGGGCGTCAGTGTAGAAACGAGCAATGCCGTGGCGTGCCGCATAATCGCGCACGGCCTCCTCGCGCCGCCCCATCACGGCCACCAGCGCAGAACCTGGCGCTTTGTAGAAGGCGGGTCCACTCTTGAGTTCAGTGACATCGCCACAGCCGATCATGCCCCAGCGTACGGTGTTCATCTGCATCTCCTTCAGGTGAGTTTTTTTCGATGGGGC
Organism: Pseudomonas sp. W2I6; assembly: GCF_030815935.1. Classification (NCBI taxonomy): domain Bacteria; kingdom Pseudomonadati; phylum Pseudomonadota; class Gammaproteobacteria; order Pseudomonadales; family Pseudomonadaceae; genus Pseudomonas; species Pseudomonas sp. W2I6. The sequence continues at coordinate 3,306,491 of NZ_JAUSXJ010000001.1, forward strand.
AGTATCGGTGTTTTCCGGCCCCCTCTCCACCCTGCCGGATAAAGACTGAGCATGACAATTGCATTACACTTTTATGACAATCATCCAGCTGCGGGGGCACAGACGATGAAAATAAGGGCCACGGTGATTTGCGAGCACGACGGGCACATCCTGTTCGTGCGTAAAGCCCGATCGAAATGGGCATTGCCCGGCGGCAAGGTCGAGCGCCATGAGCGCCCGGCAGGTGCTGCCGCACGAGAACTGGAAGAGGAAACCGGGCTGAACGTGGACGGTTTGCTGTTATTGCAGGAGCTGAAGGCCAGCGACACCCTGCACCATGTGTTCGAGGCGTCGGTGGTGAATATCGACGAAGCCCGGCCGCTGAGCGAAATCAAGGAATGCCAGTGGCATCCCTACACACGCCTGGAAGACCTGGATACCACCCAGGCCACCCAGCAAATCGTCAAATCCTTCCTGCGCCGTCTCTAAGGCGCCGCCAGTTCCGGGCTTTGCCCGCTGCGCAACAACGCCTGTCTTACCAGACCATTGGCTTTCTGCCGTTCGACAAAGGATTTGACGAACGCGGCAGCGGCTGCGTGCGCTACCGGTACTGCGACCGCCTGGCTGATGCTCATGAAGTCATCCTCCAGCAGGCGCCAGCGCTCATCCAGCCGGGTTTGCAAGTAATCCCGAACCCCGGCCGCGGCGTTCAGGCCTTGCTCGATAAACAGGTCTACGGCACCCGCCGAGGTCGGCGCGCGCACCAGTTCGGCATGCTGCACCGTGCGGCTCAGGTACAGGTCATACGCGGCACCCTGGCCGACAGCGATGCGTTGGCCCGGAGCATCGAGTTGGGTCACGCTGCCCAGGGGTGAATCCACCGCCACCAGGTACGTACCCTTGATGATCACGTAGGGCGCGCTGAAGGCGATTTCCTGCTCGCGCACCGGTTCGATGGCCAGGAATGCCACGCGCCAGCGGTCATCGCCCAGCGCGGCGAAGACCTTGCCCGCCGCATCAAAAGTGATCAACTCAAGGCCGACCGCCAACTCATCGGCCAGGGCCCTGGCCAGCGCCACCGACACGCCCTGGGGGCTGGCCGTCCTCGCCGCGCTGGGCCAGCACCGGGTTGCCAAAGTTGATGGCAGCCCTGAGCACACCCTCGGGGGCCAGTTGTTGCAGTACCTGCGGGTCAATCATTACGCGCTCCTAGAACAGTTCTTTGCACGGTCTTGCGAATGACGAAGGGCAAGACGCCGCCGTGTTCAAGGTAACCAACCTCCTGCAACGAGTCGAGGCGCAAGGTCAGGGTGGTACGCGTGGTTTCACCGGTGGCGCGGTCAATCTGCAAGGTGATCGGGTTCTCGCCGACCTGCAACGCGTCCAGGCCGAGGAAGCTCAGGGACTCACTGCCGTCGAGGTTCAAGTCCTGCACCGATGCGCCCTCATCGAACACCAGCGGCAACACGCCCATGCCGATCAGGTTACTGCGATGGATTCGCTCGATGCTGCGGGCCACCACCACCTTGATCCCCAGCAGGGTCAGGACCTTCGCTGCCCAGTCGCGGCTGGAGCCGGCACCGTAGTTGATCCCGGCGAACAACACGGTGGGTGTACCGGCGTAGCTTTGCGCGGCGAGGTACAGCGGCAGGTAGTCGCTGCGGTCGGCATTCCAGGCCCAGACGCCCTGGCGCGGGGGCTGGTCGCAGGACAGCAGATTGTTCAGGCGCGGGTTGGTAAACGCGCCGCGCACCATCACTTCGTGGTTGCTGCGCCGGGTCGAATACTGGTTGAGGTCCGCCAGCGCTTCACCGCGCTCCCGCAGCCAATGCCCGGCCAGGCTGTCGGCCGGAATCGTGCCCGCCGGGGAGATATGGTCGGTGGTGACGTTATCCCCCAGCACCACCAAAGCTCGGGCGTTGCTGATGGCCAAGGACGCGGCCGGCACCGGCGTTACCCCGGCAAGGTACTGCGGGCGGCGCAGGTAAGTGGAGGCCGGGTGCCAGGCAAACTGCACGCTGGCGTCGGCTTCCAGCGCCTGCCAATGGTGAGTGCCTTGCCACAGCAGTGCCTGGCGCTGGTGAAACAGCGCCGGGCGCACCACCGCCGCCACTTGCGCGGCCACCTCGGCTTCGCTGGGCATCAACTCATGCAGGAACACCGGCTGGCCCTGGGCATCCATCGCCAGCGGTTGGGCCGACAGGTCGGTGTCGATGCTGCCGGCAATCGCATAGGCCACGCACAACGCGGGCGAGGCAAGGTAGCCGGCAGGGACTTTCGGGTTGACCCGGCCTTCGAAATTGCGGTTGCCCGAGAGCACCACCACGCCTTTCAAGCCCTGCTCGGCGAAGGTCTCGACATGGCGTTCGAGGCTGCCGGAATTACCGATGCAGGTCATGCAGCCAAAGCCCGCCAGGTCGAAACCCAGCGCGGCGAAATCCTCCAGCAAGCCGGCGGCTTCCAGGTAATCGGCCACCACCCGTGAGCCTGGCGACAGCGACGTCTTGACCCACGGTTTGCGCGTCAGCCCACGGGCATGGGCATTGCGGGCGAAGAGCCCGGCCTGGATCATCTGCGCCGGGTTGGCGGTGTTGGTGCAACTGGTGATGGCCGACATCACCACCGCGCCATGGGTGATCGGCACCTGGAATGACGGCTCGAAGAAATCCTGCTTTTGCGCGCATACATGCTGATGAAACGACGCCCCGGCCTGGGCCAGGGACTGGCGCTGATGGGGCTGATGCGGGCCGGCGACACTCGGTTCAACCTGCGCCAGATCCAGCTCGATCAACTCATCGAACACCGGCTCGGGATCGTCGTCCCGGCGCCACAGAGATTGCGCCGACATGTAGGCCGAGACCTTGTTGATCAAGGCCTGCGGGCGCGCACTCAGGGTCAGGTACGCCAGCGTCTCGTCATCAAACGGGAAAAACACCACGGTGGCACCGTATTCCGGCGCCATGTTCGCCACGGTGCCCCGCGCCGCCCAACTCAGGGACGCCAGGCCCGGCCCGGTGAACTCGACAAACTTGCCGACCATGCTGCGCCGGCGCAGCAGTTCAGTCACCGTCAGTGCCAGGTCAGTGGCCGTCACGCCGTCGCGCAACGCATTGGTGACGCGAATGCCCACCACCTGCGGATAAGGAATTGGCACCGGTTCGCCGAGCATCGCCGCCTGCCCTTCCAGCCCGCCAACGCCCCAGCCCAGCACGCCGATGGCATTGATCATCGGCGTGTGGCTGTCGGTGGCGACCATGCAGTCGGGGTGCAACAGCACGTGGCCGTTGCGCGGCGCGCTTTCCCACACCACCTGGGCGATGGACTCCATGTTCATCTGGTGGATGATCCCGGTGCCCGGCGGGATCACCTTGAAGTTATCCAGGCTGGCCTGGGCCCACTTGATAAAACGGTAGCGCTCGCTGTTGCGGCGAAAATCGATGTCCAGGTTGGCATCCACCGCGCCCGCCTCGGCGTAGTGCTCGACGATCACCGAATGGTCGATGGTCAGCACCGCCGGGATCGAGGGGTTCACCGCCCGTGGATCACCGCCCAGTTCGGCCACCACATCGCGCATGCCGGCGAAATCCGCCAGGGCCGGCAGGCACGTGGTGTCGTGGAACATCAGCCGGTTGGGCTGGAACGGCACCTCGCAATCCGGCCCTTCGCCGATGGCCCGCGCCACTACCTGTGGCAACGAAGCCGGGGCGCAGCGGGCAATGTTTTCCAGGAGAATGCGCACGGAATACGGCAGGCGCTGCAGTTGCGTCGGGGTCAGCAACTGGTGCAGGTCGATCCAGGCAAAGCGCTGGCCGTCGATGTCGAGGTGACTGAGATACTCACTCATAGCTGTTTGAATACCCGCTCGATACGCTCAAGGCCCCAGTCCAGTTCTTCGCGGGTAATGGACAACGGCGGTGCGATGCGCAGTACGTTTTCGTGGGTTTCCTTGGTCAGCAGCCCTTCGGCCAGCAGCGCTTCGCAGATGGGCCGCGCATCGCGGTCCAGTTCCACGCCGACCCACAAGCCACGCCCGCGAATCTCGCGGATGGCCGGCGAGTGCATGGCCTTCAGGCGCTCCACCAGGTAGTGGCCCAGTTGCGCGCTGTTATCGATCAAGCCCTCCTCTTCCAGCACCTTCAACGCTTCCAGGCCAATGGCCGCCGCCAACGGGTTGCCGCCGAAGGTCGAGCCGTGGCTGCCGGCGTCGAACAGGTCCATGATCGAATGATCAGCGACGAACGCCGACACCGGCATGATCCCGCCGCCCAGGGCTTTGCCGAGGATCAATGCATCGGGGCGAATGCCTTCGTGCTGGAAGGCAAACCACTTGCCGGTACGGCCCAGGCCGGACTGGATCTCATCGAGGATCAGCAAGGTGTTGGTCTGGTCGCACAGCTGGCGCAGTTCCCGCAGGAAACCTGCGGCCGGCACGCGAATGCCGGCCTCGCCCTGGATCGGCTCGATCAGCACCGCGCAGGTGTCGGCGGTAATGGCCTGGCGGAAACTCTCGATGTCACCGAAGCGCGCCTCGGTGAAACCGTTGCAGAATGGGCCGAAGTCGGCCTTGTAGTCCGCCTCCGACGAGAAGCCGACGATGGTCGAGGTGCGGCCGTGGAAATTGTTGTCGGCCACCACGATGTTGGCCTGATTGGCCGGGATGCCCTTGATCCGGTAGCCCCAGCGTCGCGCCGCCTTGATCGCGGTTTCCACAGCTTCGGCGCCACTGTTCATCGGCAGGGCCGAGTCGAAGCCCGTGATGCGGCACAAGGTCTTGAGGAAGTTGCCCAAGGGTTCGCTGTAGAACGCCCGGGACACCACGCTGACCTTGTCGATCTGCGCCACGGCGGCGGCGCGGATGCGCGGGTGGACATGGCCGTGGCTGACGGCGGAATAGGCCGACATCATGTCCAGGTAGCGCTTGTCATCATCGCCAATGGCCCAGACGCCCTCGCCCTTGACGATCACCACCGGCAAGGGGGAATAGTTGTGGGCGCAGAATTGGTTTTCGAGGGTGATTGCCGGGTTGGGGTGCATGGTGGGGATGTCCTGCCGAATAAATAATGAATGAACAACAAAGACCCAATGTGGGAGCGGGCTTGCTCGCGAATGCGGAGGGTCAGTCGCCGGAGATGTTGGCTGACCCTCCGCATTCGCGAGCAAGCCCGCTCCCACATTTTGACCGTATTCCATAGCTGGCAAATCAGGCGCTGAGTAGCTTGCCGCTGCGAATCGGCGTGGCACCGGACACCCGGCCCAGCGGGTCGCCCGGTTTCACAAAGCGCACGTCACGGCGCATGTACAACACGCCGGTGTTGTGGCTGCAAACCGTGGTGGCCTGCCCACTGTGGGGATCAACGATATCGAACAACGCCTGCCCGGCCTCGATGCGACTGCCCACCGCCGCCCGGTGTACCAGCACCCCGGCGCACGGCGCATAAAACTGTTCGCTGCCGGCCAACGGCGTCGCCGGGTTACGCAGGGCTGGCAAAGGCCGTGGCGCGCCTTCAACCGCGCCCAGGTGGGTCAGGTAATCAATGATCGCCGTGGCGTCATGTTCTGCCAGTTCATAGGACACATCCCGCTGGCCACGATGCTCGACGGTCACCGCCACGCTGCTGTCCGGAATCGGAAACCGATCGCCAAACCGCTCACGCAGGTTGACCCACAGCAGGTACAGCGCCTCATCGAACGAGTTGGCCTGGGAATCGGTGGCCAGCAACGAGGCTTCAGAGCCGATGTAGCGCGCCAGCGGCTCCACGGTCGCCCACACTGCCTCGCCGGTGTACACATGCATCGCCGCTTCGCGGGAGCAGTGCAGGTCCAGCACGATGTCGGCATCGTGGGCCAGCAGCATCAGGGTGCGTTGCAGCGACTGGAATTCGTCCAGCGGCGCCGCGTCCAGCAGACATTCGCCCCAGGCCTGGCGGATCAGTTGGCGGTTGGCGTCGATGTCCTGGCCCAGCAGGTGCTCGATCTTGTCGGCGATTGCCTGGTACGGCACCGGAAAGCCCCGGTTGTAATTACGCCCGCTGCCCAGTTCGAAACGCCCGCTGGGCGCGCCCATGATGTATTGGCTCAGTCCGGTGGGGTTGGCCACGGCCACCAGCACGATTTGCGCATTCAGCCGGTTGGCATTTTCCAGTTCTACCAATTGCCGGCGCAGGTGCGCGGCCACCAGCAGCGCCGGAGTTTCGTCGGCATGCAGCGCCGCCTGGATATAGATTTTTCGACTTGCACCCATTGCACCGTAATGCTCACTGTCCACGTGCCTGTGGGTACCTGGTGTCGCTTGCAGCAAGGGGTGTGATTTAAGTTTCATAAACCGGAAATCTCGATATTCGAGTGATGAACGCTGAAGAAATATTAACGAGCCGGCGTGATCGTCTGTAAGGGCGGCCCACACTATCTTGATCTGGCAATCCGATCAGTGTGGGAGCTGGCTTGCCTGCGATGGCGGTGGGTCAGCCAGCCTATTCCGTGACTGACCCACCGCCATCGCGGGCAAGCCCGCTCCCACAGTGGGTGGTTACCAGAGCGCCAGGGTGTAACCCAGCATCACGCGGTTCTCGTTAACGTCGTTGAAGTAGTTGCCTTTGCTCAGCGCATTGCGCCAGCGCATCGACACGCCCTTGAAGGGCCCGTTCTGCACCACGTAGCCCAGGTCCAGGTCGCGCTCCCACTCGCGGCCTTCGCGGTTGAAGCCGAGCACTTCAGCCGAATCACCCTTGGCGTACTTGATCCCAAACAACAGGCCGGGCAAGCCGAGATCGGCGAAGTTGTAGTCGTAGCGGGCGTGCCAGGCTCGCTCCCTGGTTTGGGTGAAGTTGCTGAACTGGTACTCGGTGAACAGGTAGGTGATGGAGCCGTCCAGGTAGGTAAACGGCGTGGTGCCGTATTGCTGCTGGAAGCCGCCGCCGATGCTGTGCCCGCCGTACTGGTAGGTCAGGCGGCTGCTCAAGGCGCTGTTGTCGACCTTGCCCGCCAGGCCCGCGCCGTCCTTGTCCGACTTGAAGTAGCGCACGTCGGTTTTCAGCGTGCCCGGCCCCAGGCCGAAGTTGTTCTTGAAGCCCACGTATTGCTGCTGGTAGATGCTGTCCAGCGCCGCGAAGTGGTAGCTGAGCAAGGTGTTTGGGGTCAGCGAGTAGTCGCCACCGGCAAAGCGGAACTGGTCGCTCAGGGCGGTGCTCTTGTAGACCTTGCTCACCGTGGTCAGCTTCATGTCTTCGTAGTTGGTGGAGTCACGGTCCTTGGCCTGGTCGATCTGCCCGAGGGTGATTTTCAGGTTGCTGATATCGTTGGACACCAGCTGGGTGCCGCTGAAGGACTGCGGAAACAGACGGCTGGTGTTGGGTTGCAGGATCGGAAGGTCCGGCACCAGGTAGCCCACACGCAGCTCGCTTTTGGCGAAGCGGGCCTTGGCGGTCACCCCAAGCTTGGAGTACTCGTCGGAGACATTCTTGTCGCTGTCACGCTGCAGCAAACCGGTGCCGGACAGCCCCGGGCTGGAGTCGAGTTTCACCCCCAGCATGCCGGTCAGGTCCAGGCCGAAGCCCACGGTGCCTTCGGTGAAACCGGACTTGATACCGAGGATAAAACCTTGGGCCCACTCGGCGCGCATCGACTGGGAAGCGGCCTCGCGGTAGTCACGGTTGAAGTAGTAGTTCTTCAAGTCCAGCGTACCGCTGCTGTCCTTGATGAAGTCTGCATGGGCCAGTGACGGGACCAGCCCGCTGCTGACAACGCCGACGCCGGTGATGAGTTGAGTCAGGGATTTTTTCATTTTTTTAGCTCCTGGCAGTGGGGTGGGGGTTGGTGTTTTTATTGTTCTTCGGGCATGGCTTCGCCGTTCGCGCAAATCGGCGATTTGCGCGGCGGGTGACGTCAGTCCTGGGTTACAGCGCTAGCGGTACGGGGCCCTGGCGGATGCGGTAGCCACCGTTTTCAAGTTTCTCCAAGGGGCTGGCGGCGGCCAGCAGCTTGCGGGTGTAGGGGTGCTGCGGGCGGTCGAAGATCTCGTCGCGGGCACCCATTTCCACCACCCTGCCCTCGCTCATCACCGCCACCCGGTGGGCGATGCGTTCCACCGCTGCCAGGTCGTGGGAGATGAACAGGCAGGCAAAGCCGTACTGCGCCTGCAGGCGTTCGAACAGCTCGAGGATCTGCTTCTGGATGGTCATGTCCAACGCCGAGATCGGCTCATCGGCAATCACCAGTCGCGGGTGCCGCACCAGCGCCCGGCCAATGGCCACCCGTTGACGCTGGCCACCGGACAACTGGTGCGGGAAGCGGTCGACAAACTGTTCCGCCAGGCCGATGTCCACCAGGGTTTTCGCCACCCGCTCACGACGCTGCGCGGGCGTCATGCCGGGCACATGGCGCAGGGGTTCGGCGAGGATGTCGCCAATCTTCATGCGCGGGTCGAGGGACGAATACGGGTCCTGGAAAATCATCTGGCATTGCAGGCGATGGTCACGGTTGCCAGCCTTGAGAATGTCCACGCCCTCAAACTCGATGGCACCGGAACACGGGCTGTTCAGGCCGACAATCGCCCGGCCGAGGGTGGTCTTGCCCGAGCCGCTGCCGCCCACCAGCGCCAGGGTTTCCCCCGGGGCGATGGACAGATTTGCCGAATGCACCACCCGCTTGAACTGGCTGCGGCCCCACAGGCTGCGCGGCCCCGGGTGCTCGATGCACACGTCCTTGACCGTCAGCAACGGCCGGTCCGCCTTGGGCAAGGCTGCCAGGGTGCCGCGCCGCGGCAGGGCCTCGAGCAGTTGCCGGGTGTACTCGGCCTTGGGCGCCAGCAGGATCTGCTCGATGGTGCCCTGCTCCACCGCGCGGCCTTCGCGCATCACCACCACTTTGTCGGCGTAGCGCGCCACCAGCGACAGGTCGTGGCTGATAAACAGGATCGCCGTGCCCTGCTCGCGGGTAAGGTCGAGCATCAGTTTCAACACGTCCAGTTGCGCCAGGCAATCCAGGGCCGTGGTGGGCTCGTCGGCAATCAGCAAGGCCGGGCGCAGCAGCATCACCGAGGCGAGCATGATGCGCTGGCGCATGCCGCCGGAGAACTCGTGGGGAAACGCCGCCAGGCAACGCTCGGCGTCCTTGATGCCGATATGCCCGAGCATCTCCAGGCTGCGCTCGCGGATCTGCGCATCGCTCAGCCTGGTGTGCAGGCGCAGGCCCTCGGCCATTTGCTCGCCGATGCTCATGGACGGGTTGAGGGACACCATGGGTTCCTGGAACACCATGCCGATCTTCGCCCCGCGCAACTGGCGCAATTGCTCCGGCGCAAGGCTGCCCAGGTCATGGCCCTGGAAACGCACCTGGCCGCTGCATTGTGCAAGCGGCGGTGGCAACAGGCCGATGGCGGCGCGGGCGGCCATGGTCTTGCCGCTGCCGGACTCGCCCACCAGCGCCACGATTTCGCCGGGGGCGATGGTGAAGCTCAGGTCGTTGACCGCCAGCGGGCCGTTGGCCCCCACGCGGATTTTCAGCTTGTCGACTGCCAGAAGGATGTCAGTCATGGTCATTTACTCATCCGCGGGTCGAGACGATCGCGCAAGGCATCGCCGCACAGGTTGAACGCCAGCAACGCCATGGCGATGCAGACACCGGGAAACAGCCCCAGCCAACTGGCCGTGGCGATATACGGCCGGCTGGCGGCGAGCATGTTGCCCCAGGTGGCGGCCGGCGGCGGGACGCCCAGGCCGAGGAAGCTCAGGGAGCTTTCCGCCAGGATCGCCCAGCCGAACATGCTGGTGGCCAGCACGCACACCGGCGCCACGCAGTTCGGCGCGATGTGCCGCAGCATGGTGTACAGCTCGGAGTTACCGATCACCCGCGAGGCTTCGACAAACTCTTTCTCGCGCAACGACAACACCGTGCCGCGCACCACCCGCACCACCGACGGTGTGTAGGCCAGGCTCAAGGCGAACACGATGCCGTACAGGCTCGGGCCGATGATCGCCATCAAGCCCAGGGCCAGCAGGATCCCGGGAAACGCCAGCAACGCATCGTTGACCATCATCAAGCCCCGGTCGACCCAGCCCCGCAGGAACCCGGCCAGCAGGCCCAGTACCGTGCCGGCGGTGATCGCCAGCGTCACCGTCAACACACTCACCCACAGGCTGGTGTGCGCGCCGATCATCAGGCGGCTCAGCACGTCGCGACCGTACTCGTCAGTGCCCAGCCAGTGCGCGGCGGTGGGCGCCTGCAAGCGCGCCAGCAGGTTCAAGGCCAACGGGTCATGGGGCGTCCAGACCAGGCCCAGCAAGGCCATGATCAACAACAAGGCCAGCAGCAGCGCGCCGATCAGCGCGTTCAGCGGCGGCATACGCCAGGCCCTGGGGGCACGCGCCGGTGCCGGCAACAGCACCTCGGGTGCGGCAGGTAGAGGCTTATTCATAACTTAACCCTGGGGTCGAAGAGCGGGTACAGCAGGTCCACCAACAGGTTGACCAGCACATAAACAAAGGTCACCAGCAGCAGGCAGCCTTGCAGCACGGGGTAGTCCCGGGCGTAGATGGCGTCGACCATCAGCCGGCCGATACCTGGCAGGGTGAACACGGTTTCGAGCACCGCGATGCCGCTGAGCAGGTTGCCGAGGATCAGGCCGATCAGGGTCAGGGTCGGTGCAAACGAGTTGCGCAGCGCATGGCGCCACAACACCGCCCGCTCCGACAAACCCTTGGCGCGGGCATGGGTGATGTATTCCAGGCGCAGCACTTCAATTGCACTGGCCCGGGCCATGCGGGTGATCGCGCCGAGTTCCACCAACGTCAGCGTGACAATCGGCAGCACGATAAAACTCAAGGCCTGCCACGGCGATTGGCCGAATGACACGTAACCCACCACCGGCAGCCAGCCGAGCTTGATGCCGAACGCGTAGAGCAACAGCAGGCCCAGCCAGAAACTCGGGATCGACAGCAACAGGGTCGCGGTGGAGACCACGCCAAAGTCCAGGGAACTGTTCTGTTTCCACGCCGAGAGCAAGCCCGCCGGTACCGCAATCAACGCCGCGAGCAACACCGAGACCAGCACGATCCCGGCACTCACCTGGAAGCGGTCAAGGATCAGCGGCAACACGGCTTCATTGGTGGTGATGGAATGCCCGAGGTCGCCGCTGAGCACCGCCTTGAGCCAGATCACAAACTGCAGCGGCAGCGGCTGGTCCAGGCCCAGGGACGCACGGGCGACCTCCAGGCTGTGGGCATCGGCCATGTCGCCGAGCATCAGCAGCGCCGGATCACCGGGCACCAGGCGGATGATCGCGAACACCATCAGCGAGATCAGCAGCAAGGTCGGGATCGACATCGCCAGCCGTTGAAAGATGAAACGCAACATCCTCAGTTACTCCCGGTCGCAGGCACGCTGACGGTCCACAGGCGCGGCTTGGACACCGGCCAGGTGCGCAGGCCTTTGACGTAATCACGGCTGGCGGCGATGGCGTTGCCGTTGTACATCGGGATCATCGGCACGTCCTTGAGCATCTGCTGATGCAGTTGGTCGAACAGCGCCTGGCGCTTGCTGATATCGCCTTCGCGCTGGGCTTCACGCAGCCATTCCTGGGCCTGGGGGTTGTCCCAGACCTTGCGCGCTTCCTTGTCCTTGTCGCCGGTCATCGAGTCGAAACTCAGGGCCGGGTCAAGGCGTTCGGAATACGGGAACGCCATCATCTGGTAGTTGCCGGTCTGGTAGCGCTCCAGCTGGGTGCCCCACTCCAGGGTTTCCAGTTCCAGGTTGATGCCGCTGGCCTTGGCCATGGCTTGCACGAACACGCCCATGTCGAAGATCGCGGCGTAGCGCTTGTTGACGATCAGTTTGATTGGCTGGCCTTTATAGCCAGCTTCCCGCAGCAGTTGGGCGGTCTTGGCCAGGTCGAAATCGAAGCCCTGGTTCTCGATTGCCTGGTGGTAGTGGCTGCCACTGGCGACCATCGAATTGTTGGCCTGGGAACGGCCACCGGTCAGGGCGGCGACGATTTGTGCGGAGTCCAGCGAATGGGCGATGGCCTGGCGCAGGCGCACATCTTTGAGCAAGGGGTCGCGGGTCTGGAACAGCAACGCGTTGACCGACATGGTGCCGCTGGAGGTGACCTTGATGCCGGGGTTGGCAGCCAGTTCGGTGGCGTCCAGCGGCGTGACGTCAATCAGCAGGTCGACGTTCTTCGACAGCAAGGCCGCCTTGGCCGCCGCCGGGTCCGGGATCACCAGCAGGCGCACGCGGTCGAGGGTCGTGGTTTTATTGCCGGTGTAGCCATCCGGCTCTTTCTCGTCCCGCGGGGTGTAGTTGGCGTTGCGCAGCAGGTCGATGTATTGGCCGGGCTTCCACTCGCCCAGGCGGAACGGGCCGGTGCCGATGGGGGCTTTCCACTGGCCGTCGACCACCGAGTCGGGGTGCAGGATGCCGCTGCCACCGCATTCCGGCAGCGCGGTGCTGGTGAGGAACAGGCCGTTGGGCTTGTCCAGGGTAAACACCACGGTGAGTGGGTCCGGGGCGCTCATGTCGACGATTTTCGCGCCGCCATGGCCGTCGAACTCAGGGGCGCAGCGCCATTGGGTTTTCGGGTCGAGGTAGTGTTTCCAGGTCCACAGCACTTCGGCGGAGGTCAACGGCGCACCGTTCTGGAACTTGACCCCGTTGCGCAGGTGGAAGGTGTAGCGCAGGCCGTCGTCGGACACCTGCACGTCCTTGGCCAGCAGCGGGCCGACGGTGGCATCTTCACGGAAGGCCACCAGTCCTTCGGTAATGTGCAAGATGACGGCGTCGGAGTTGGTGTCACGGTTGACGCCTGGCTCGGTGCTGCGAATGTCGGCGTTCAACGCGACTTTCAATAGATTCTCGGCGTGGGCAGTGCCCACCAGCGCGGCGGACAAGGCGCCAGCCAGGAATAAAGTCTTGTTCATGATAAATGCACCTTGAATGATCCTTACGCTTGGGTTCGGACGCTGGCAGGACCCAAAAAGAGGCACGGCCGAACACCTGAATAGTTGTTGTTGTTTTAGTCGCTGATTACGGTTTGCGAATGTTCCTGGACCGATCTTATTCGCCACCCAATCAACTTGAGAAGAACGCTCCGAGTGATCGGGCTCGGTTTATCCGATCATCAACCATCCGTGGGTTGCCCTGGCGTTACCGTACCGAGAAATCAGGGCCTTGAGCTGGAAAAGATGGGGTTTTCCTGATCAGAAATAATGATCGCGATCATCCAGACCGATCTGTGCTCACCTATAGTCATCAGATAAGCTGGCTGGCATTCAATGGTTTAAATGCAGCACTGAGCGAGCCCACCGTCATGACCCTCACCCATCTTCGCGCGTTCTGCTCCGTGGTTGAAAAAGGCAGCTTCCGCTCGGCCGCACGCCAGTTGGATGTGGCCCAAAGCACATTGACCCAGTCAATCCAGACCCTCGAAAAGGAACTCGGGGTGGTGCTGCTGCAACGCTCCAACCAAGGCATCAACCTGACCCCGGCCGGCGAGGTGTTCCTGGCTCGTGCCCGTTCCATCACTCTCGATTGCGAACGTGCCCTGCTCGACCTGCAACCCTGGAAAGGCGAGCCCGAAGGCCATATCGCCCTGGGCGTCACCTCCGAACCCTTGGCCGAATTGCTGCTGCCGGTATTGAGCAATTTCACCCAGCGCTTCCCGCGCATGCAGGTGCACGTGGCCAGCGGCACCACCAAGGGCCTGGTGGAAAAAGTCCGCGATGGCCGCCTGGATTTCGTCTTGTGCCCGCTGGCGCCCAACGTGGCCGATATCGACCTGGCCATCGACCGCCTCTACAGCTCAAACGCCGGCATCATTGCGCGCAAGGGCCACCCGCAGGCCCACGCAAAATCCGTGCAAGCCCTCACCGACTGCCAGTGGATCAGCGTACGCCCGGCCGGCGTAGTGGGCGGCGCGGAGAACCGCTTGATCGAGCTGTTCCGTACCCAGGGCCTGGCGCCGCCAAAGATTGCGATCACCACTGATTCGTTGCTGGAAACCCTGCACATCGTTTCGGAAACCGATTACCTGACCATCGAGCCGCGCATGCTGCCGGGGATGAAGCTGTTTTCCAGCGCCCTGACCACCATCGCCATCGAAGAACCGCTGGCGACCCGTGATGTATGCCTGATCAGCCGCCGTTCATCGCCGCTCACCAGCGTCAGCCAGGAACTGACCAGCATGCTGATTTCCTATTCGCGGCTGGTGCACCGCAGTCGTTGATTTCCCTCCCCCTACGAGCCTGTTTATGCCCATGTCCTACGATGGTTTGTCCCGCGCCAGCGCCAGCAGCGTCGGCGTTGATCCCGAGCACCTGATTGCCTTTCTCGATGAAGTGAAAGCGGCCGGCCTCGACCTGCAAGGCCTGATGCTGCACCGCCACGGCCACGTAGTCGCCGAAGGCTGGAGCTGGCCGGTGGACCCCAACGAGCCACGGGTATTGCACTCCGTGGCCAAGAGCTTCACCGCCTGCGCCATTGGCCTGGCCGTGGATGAAGGCTTGCTGAAACTGGATGACCGGCTGGTGGCGTTCTTTCCGGAGTGTGTGCCGGTGGGTGCCGACCCGCGCCTGGCGGACATGACCGTAGAACACCTGCTGACCATGCGCACCGGCCACGCCGCCAATACCTCGGGTTCAGTGTGGCGGGGGATCGAGACCAGCTGGATTGCCGAGTTCTTCAAAATCCCGCTGGCCTATGCACCGGGCACCACCTACGTCTATACGAGTGCGGCCAGCTACATGCTCTCGGCGCTGATCAATAAGGTCACCGGGCAAACCTTGCACGCGTACCTCAAGCCCCGGCTGTTTGTACCGCTGGATATCCATAATGAAAGCTGGGACATCGGCCCCGATGGCGTGAATCCCGGCGGCAATGGCTTGAAGGCGCCGACCTCGGCCATGCTCAAGCTCGGTGTGCTGCATGCACAAGGCGGCGTGTGGCATGGCAAGCAGGTTCTACCGGCGGCCTGGGTTGCAGCGGCCACCCGACCACAAGGCGGGCCGGACAGCCGCTACGGTTATCACTGGATGATGAAACCGGCACACGCCTTCAGCGCTGTCGGGGTGTTTGTGCAGATGGCGATGGTGTTCCGCGAGTACGGTGCAACGCTGGTGGTGATCGGCGGGATGAAGAATTCGGCGGAGCTGATTCCGTTTGTCGAGCGGCATTTTCCGGCGGCGTTTGGCGATGATTGCACGGTCAAACCCGAAGCGGATGCACGGTTGCAGCAACGTCTGGCGAGCATGGCACAGCGGCCTGAGTTGCTTTCAGCGTGTGCAGGGCCGAGAGATTTCACGGGCGTGTATCAGGTAGAGCCCAACGGGCTGGATGTGCAGCAATTGGCGTTCGCCGTCGAAGGCAATGTACTGCGCTTCCAACTGACCGACAGCAAGGCGACTCATGCCCTAGAGGTGGGGATTGATCACTGGATCGCCGGCACCACCAACATGCCGGGCCGGGCGTTGCACCACGGTTATGAGTTCAAGGATGCGCAGATCGTTGCCGGCGCGCGCTGGCTGGATACCAGGACGCTGGAGATGACCTGGATCTACCCGCAAACCGCGTTTCGCGATCGGGTGGTGTGCGGGTTTGACGGTGACCGCGTGAGCGTGGCGCGAACGGTCAACGTCAACAGTGCCGGGAAGGAGCAGGAAGTCTTAGTCGGGAACAGCCGGTAATGCTCGCTTGTGGGCGGTCTTGAGGTAGGCGCTCTCGACAATCGCCCTCACCCGCTCACTCACTGCCTCGCCCATCAGGTAGCGGTCGATCTCGTCATAGCTGCAGCCATACGCCAACTCATCCGGCTTGCCCGGTGCCAGTTCTTCCAGGTCGGCAGTCGGTGCCTTAGCCACCAACTGCCGTGGCCCGCCAAGGGCGCTGGCCAGCAGGCGCACCTGGGTCTTGGTCAGCCCTGAGAGCGGCGCCAGGTCGCAGGCGCCGTCACCGAACTTGGTAAAAAATCCCATCAGCGCCTCCGCGCCATGGTCGGTGCCCACCACCAGGCCGTTGTGCAGGTTCGCCACGGCGTACTGCGCCATCATCCGCGCCCGGGCCTTGACGTTGCCCTTGATAAAGTCGATGCGTTCAGCGCTGGCTTGCGCGGCAGACAGGCTGCCCATCAGCCCGTCGACGCAGGCGGCGATGTTCAGCGTCTCGATCCGGTCCGGTGCGATAAAGTCCAGGGAAGCCTGGGCGTCGCGCTCGTCCGCCTGGGTTTTATAGGGCAGGCGCATGGCAATAAACCGCGCCTCGTAGTCTTCGTTGCGCAGTTGTTCCACTGCCAGTTGGCACAGGCGCCCGGCGGTCAGTGAGTCGACACCGCCGCTGATGCCCAGCACCAGCGCATGGCAGCCGGACTGGCGCAAGGTGCCCTTGATGAAGTCGATGCGCCGTTGCAGCTCAGCGCCCTCGCCTCCCTTGCCGAGCAGCCGGTTGATCTTCAGTTCTTGTGCGATACGTGCCTGAGTGTCCATGTCACACCCCCAGTTGCGGATTGACGTTGCCGACGTTGAACACCTGCGCCGCATACTGCAGGAACGAGGCGTCTTCGCAGACGTTCTTGATCGGGTCATCGGAGAATTTCACCACCGGCTCGCCGTGCACCCGCACCAGTTTCATCACGATGCTCAGCGGCTCCACTCCGTCGACATCACAGGCCAGGCTGGTGCCCATGCCAAAGCCGAACTTGGCCTTGCCCCGCACGTGCCGCAGTATCGGCAGGCATTTCTCGAAATTCAGGCCATCGGAGAACATCAGGTCCTTGGTCATCGGGTCGATGCCCAGCTCCTTGTAGCGGGCCAACACCTTGTCGGCCCAGACGATCGGGTCACCGGAGTCCTGGCGCAAACCGTCGTACAGTTTGGCAAAGTACAGGTCGAAATCCTTGAGGAAAAAGTCGGTGCTGATGCAGTCGGTCAGGGCGATACCCAAGCGCCCACGGTATTCGCGCACCCAGTTTTCCAGCGCCGCATTCTGGCTTTCCCGCAGCCGCCCCAGTTGCTGGTGCACCATCAGCCACTGGTGGGCCATGGTGCCGATCAGCGGCAGGTCGAATTCGTAGGCCAGGTGCGCATTGCTGGTGCCGATGAACTGGCCGGGAAAGTCGCGGCGCATGATGTCGACCACTTCACGCTGGGCCTTGAACGACAACCGTCGGCGGGTGGAGAAGTCCGAGACACGCAGGTCGGCCAGTTCGTCGCGGGTGAGGTTTTTCTCCAGCCAGTCGAATTTCTGGTAGAGCTTGCGGGTGACGTCTTCGAGGCTGACGTCGGGGTATTTGTCGCGGTTGCGCAGCTCGCTGACCAGGGCCAATACCGGCTGTTCGAACATGATGCAGTGCAGCATCGGGCCGACCACGCGTACGTTCAGTTGGCCGTCGATTTCACTGACGTGGATATAGCGCAGGTTGAAGCGGAACAGCCCCAGGAAGCGCTCGAAATCCGGGGTCAAGTACTCACGGCGCTGGTTGAACAGAAAGCGCAGCTCGCCTTCGCGCATGCTGAGGCCGGCGAGTTTTTCCAGCTCCACCCGCAGCTCGGGAATCAGGTGCCCCAGTTTCTCTCTGGAGCGGACGATGAACTGGTATTCCACATCGACATTCGGGTGCTGGTGCAATACGGCCTGCATCATGGTGAAGGTGTAGTAGTCGGTGTCCAGCAGGCCCTGGATCACAGCGTTTTCGTAGTCGTATGCACTTTCCATGAGGTACTCCTTAACGCGCGGCCATCGCGACCAGTTCTTCCCGATTGCGGGTAATTACAACGCCTGCTTGTTGCAGATGGCTGACCGCCTGCACACCGCCCTCCTCGCTGATGCCACGGCATGCCGGCAGGTGCAGGATCACCTCGAAACCGGCCTTGAGCAGTTGCAAGGCGGTGGTCTTGACGCAGTAGTCCAGGGCCAGGCCGCCGACAATCACACGCTGGATGCCTTGGGCATTGAGGTATTCGATAACGCCGGTGGAGAGTTTGTCGTGGAGGTCGTGGTAGCAGGCGCCGTAGGGATGCAGGTCGGGTTCGACGCCCTTCCAGATGAAGTAGTCGTAGTCATAGGGCGTGGGCAATTCGTCCAACAGGGTGAAACCTTCGGTGCCGGGCACACAGTGGGCGACCCAGGTGACATCGGCATGTACCAGCCCGGTGGGTTGCAGCATCTGGCTGTGCTGTTGCACCACCCAGGGCGCGTGCGGGGTATGGGCGTCCTTGCTGCCGACACGGCGCGCGGCGAGGCTGGCCATGTAATTGAGCTCGGCGCCGATCTGGTCACCGCCAGCGACCGGCAATTCGTTGGGGCACAGCGGTGTGAAGCTCTTCTGGGCGTCAACGTCGAATGAGGCGATAGCGTTCTTAGAGACGGTCATGGTCGTGTTCTCCTGTGGCCTGGATATAAAAGTACACGTCATGTACTTTCATGGCAACAAACATTTTGTTATCTATGCTGGATCAAGTACACGACACACCCGTTTGATCCGTTAGACTGTGCCCCACCGCTGCCAACAGGACCCGACATGCCAGACCACGCCCCAACCCTTAGCGCCTACCTGCACACCGTGGACTTGTGCGTGCTGTTCTATTGCCGTGCATCCGGGGAACTGAAGATATTGCTCAACCAGCGCGACGCCGAGCCCTTCGCCGGGCACTGGGCCTTGCCCGGTGTAGTGGTGAATGGCGGCGTGCAAGATCTGAGCCTGCAGGATGCCGTGGAGCGGTTGCGGGCCAGTGACAAGGTTGGGTTGCCGCTGGCCTGGTATGAGCAAGTGGGGACGGTGGGCGATGCGTTTCGCGATCCGCGCTGCTGGTCGTCGTCGACCTATTACCTGGCGATCGTGGCTGATGAGGTGGAGCTGGGGGGGCATCAAAAGTGGTGCTCTGTTGATGCCGTGGCGACTGGCGGGGTCAAGCTGCCCTTCGATCACAACGCGATTGTGGCAGCGGTACAGGAAAGGCTGTTTTCCAAGTCGCTGTACAGCAGCTTGCCATTGATGTTTTTGGGCAATGAGTTCAGTGCGCCGGAGGCGACTACGATCTTTTCGCTGGTATTGGCGCGGCCGGTGCTGAAGACCAGTATTCGCCAGCGGTTGCTGAAGTTGACCGAGGCCGGTTTTTTGCGGGAGACGGGGCGCAAGAAGCATGGCGAGGGCGGACGGCCGCAGGCGACAGTGGAGAATCTGAAGCCTGGGGCGGTGTACTTCTTTGATCGCAGCTTTGCCGAATAAGACCAAGCCCCCTTCCCAGAACAATGAAGATCAACTGTGGGAGCGGGCTTGCTCGCGAATGCGGACTGTCAGTCGCCGGATAGATTGACTGATACACCGCTTTCGCGAGCAAGCCCGCTCCCACAGTTTTTGATCTGCGATGGTTCGAGGAGCTGCGTCCCGCTCAATTCATCCAGTTGCCGCCGTCGACGTTGTAGGTCTGGGCAACCACGTAGTCGGCTTCTTTGGACGCGAGGAAAACCGCCATTCCGGTCAAATCCTCGGCAGTCCCCATCCGCCCAAACGGTACCTCTGCTCCTACGCGCTTTTTCTTCTCGCCCAGCGGCAGCCCTTCGTGCTTGGCAAACATCGCGTCCACCCCGTCCCAATGTTCGCCGTCCACCACTCCCGGCGCGATGGCGTTCACGTTGATGCCCTGTTTGATCAGATTCAGCCCCGCCGATTGCGTGAGGCTGATCACCGCCGCCTTGGTCGCGCAGTACACCGCCACCAGAGGCTCACCCCGGCGCCCGGCCTGGCTGGCCATGTTGATGATCTTGCCGCCATGCCCCTGCTTGATCATCTGCCGGGCCGCCGCCTGCAAGGTGAACAACGTACCGGCGACGTTGATCGAGAACAGCCGGTCGAAGCTCTCGCGGGTGATGTCGGTGATGGGCGCCAGGTCGAACAAGGCGGCGTTGTTGATCAGGATGTCGAGCTTGCCGGCCTGCGCCACCACGGCGGCAATCGCGGCATCGATGGACGCCTGGTCGGTGACATCCATCGCCACCGCGTAGGCTTTCGGGCCCAGCTCCGTGGCGGTGGCCCGCGCCCGCTCCAGGTTGATGTCGGCGATGGCGACGGTCGCGCCTTCGTTGATGTAGGCCTGGGCAAACGCCCGGCCAATGCCCCGCGCGCTGCCGGTGACCAGCGCACTTTTACCTTCCAGTCGTTTCATCAATGCAGTGTCCCTGAGGTGATTATTTCGGGTAGCCGGCGCGTTTCATTTCACGCTCGGTGGTGGACTGCGCCTCGGCCAGTGCCTTGTCGACCGCCATGCCGCCGGTGAGCGCTGCCGAAAACAGCTTGCCCACCGAGGTGCCGATGGCCTGGAACTCGGGGATCGTCACGTATTGGATGCCCACGTACGGCACGGGTTTGGCCGACGGGTGCGCGGGGTCGGCGTGTTGCATCATCTGCAAGGTCACCTTGGCGAACGGCGCCGCGGCCAGGTACGCCGCGTTGTAGGTGGACTGGCGCGTGCCCGGCGGTACGTTGGTGATGCCGTCCTTATCCGCTACCAGCTGGATGTATTCCTTGGAGGTGGCCCAGGTGATGAAGGCCTTGGCGGCGTCCTTGTGTTTGGAGGTGGCCGGGATTGCCAGGGACCAGGCGTACAGCCACGACGAACCCTTGTCGGTGACCTCGGTGGGTGCGGCGGCAAAACCCACGCTGTCGGCGACTTTGCTTTGGGTTTTGTCGGTGGTGAACGAGCCGGCAACGCTGGCGTCGACCCAGATCGCGCATTTGCCGCTGTTGAACAGCGCCAGGGTTTCGTTGAAACCGTTGCTGGAGACGCCCGGCGGGCCATAGTTTTTCAGGGTGTTGACGTAGAAGTTCGCCGCCGCCGTCCACTCGGGACTGGTCAGCTCGGGTTTCCATTGTTCGTCGAACCAGCGTGCACCAAAGGCGTTGGCCATGGTGCTCAGCAACGCGATGTTTTCACCCCAGCCGGCCTTGCCCCGCAGGCACATGCCGTATTGGTCCTTGGCGGGCTGGTTGAGCTTGGCGGCGAACTCGCCCAGTTGGGTCCAGGTCGGATGCTCGGGCATCGCCAGGCCGGCCTGCTTGAACAGGTCGGTGCGGTAATAGGTGACGGTGCTTTCGCCATAGAACGGCAACGCGTAGAGGGTGTTGTTCACCGACAGGCCCTGGCGTACCGCGGGGAAGATGTCTTCCACGTCGTAGTCGGCGGGCAGCGGCGTGATCGGTTCCAGCCAGTGCTTGGCGCCCCACAACGGGGTTTCGTAGGTGCCGATGGTCAGTACGTCGAATTGGCCGCCCTGGGTCGCGATGTCGGTGGTGAGGCGTTGGCGCAGGACGTTTTCTTCGAGCACCACCCAGTTTAGTTTCACCTCGGGGTGCTGCTGTTCGAACACCTTGGACAGGCGCTGCATGCGGATCATGTCGCTGTTGTTGACCGTGGCGATGGTCACGGTTTCGGCAGCATGTGCGGCCATCGCGAGCGTGAGGCCGGAGAGCAGGAACAGCGCTTTCGGAATCTTGAGCATGGCGGTTTCCACTTATTGTTTTTGTTGTTGACGGCCCGATTACAGCAGCTTGCCCGGAGCCGGACAAACGAATGGCGGATGCCTGGCTGATACTTTTTTAACCGCATCGCCAAGATCAAAAAAGTATCAGTGGCGGGCAAAATCCGGGGTAGCGGCTACTTGGACAAAGGGCGTATTTTGGTGCGATTCTAAAAAGCCCAGAAGGGCCAAGCCCATGCCAGCAAGCCGATCCGCCCTTTTCGAGCAACGCCCCGCCGAGCTGGAAGTGATTCTGGCCGAGCCCGAGCATGGCTTTCGCTGGTACGAACATGACTATCCGTTCGAGCTGGCCCGCTGGAACCATCACCCCGAATTTGAAATCCACCTGATCCGCCAGGGCAGCGGCAAGCTCGTGGCGGGCGACTATATCGGTGCGTTTGGCGCCGGCCATGTCGCACTGATCGGCCCCGACCTGCCCCACGACTGGATCGGCGACCTGGCCCCCGGCGAGTACCTGACGGGGCGCGATGTGGTGTTGCAGTTCGACGGCGCCGCATTGCTGGCCCTGCGCACCACGCTGCCCGAGCTGGGCGACCTGCAAGGCCTGTTTGACCGGGCCCGGCGCGGCCTGGAATTCACCGGTGAAACCGCCCTGAAGGCTGCGCACCTGCTGGAGTCCATCGGCCCCGCCGAGGGCCTGGCGCGCCTGATTCTGTTCATCCAGTTACTGCATACCTTAGGGCAGGCGCCCTCCGGGGAAGCCCATTGCCTGGCCAGTGTCTGCTACACGCCAAGCCTGGATGCCCGCAGCTCGGAGCGTATCCACAAGGCCTTCGAATACCTGATGACGGAATTGACCGGCGACCTGCGGCTGTCGGTGATCGCCCAACGGCTGGACATGAGCGAACCGGGCTTCTCGCGTTTTTTCAAGCGCGTCACCGGTCACGGCTTTATCGACCTGATGCGCAAGTTCCGGGTGCAGCGCGCCTGCCGCCTGTTGCTGCAAAGCGAAATGTCAGTGGCCGATATCTGCTTTGAAGTGGGTTACGCCAACCTCTCCAACTTCAACCGGCACTTTCGCATCGAGATGAACCAGACGCCCAGCGAATATCGCCGGGAAACCGCGATGTACCTGTTTAACCGCAATGATGATCAGGCGCTGCCGTTTACCAAGGCACATTGAGCCAGGCGTGCCACTTCCAGCTCCCTATCGGCGCGGTGTCGCTGGTCATCCTCCAGAAACCACGCCGCCGACAAACCGGCGTGCGCCACCACCCATTGCAACAGGCGCTGGCGCTCCAGGCCCGCAGCCCCGGCGATGATCTCGACCTGGCGTGTAAATCGCGCCGGATCGGTGCAAGTGGGCAAATCCGGATTGCAGATCAAATTCGCGTAGTCATAGCCACGCTCGCCGGCCACCCGCTTGGGATCAATCGCCAGCCAGCCCCGGGGGCCGAAATCGAGGATGTTGTCGTGGTGCACATCACCGTGCAGCACCACCGGTTCCTGAGGTGACGCCAGCAGGCTGCGCGCCGTGGCGGCACACTCGCGTATCCGCCCGCCTTTACCCTCAGCGGCGAGCCACAGGGAGCGGAACCAGAGCTCCAATGAGTGCAAGCCCGCCGGTGGCGACGGGCGCGGCGCATGCAACAACGCCACGGTGGCGCAGGCAATGCGGCTGGCTTCATCGTCCTGACCGTTGAGGGCCATGTGCATCAGCGAACCCGGGCCGGTTGCGCGCTCCATCACCACGGCATCGCCGTCATGGAAAAACACGCGGGCGGCGCCCTTGCCGGCCCACCAAGTCATCAACTCGCCGCCGAGCTTTTCCTCGGGCTCGCGGGCGATCTTGAGCATCGCCGGCTGCCCATCCCAGCGCACCGGCAGCAGGTCGCTGCCGGGGGTGATGATGGCGTCATCCTCGGGTGTCAGGTTCCAGCGTTTCAAATAGTGATCGAACATCGGGCGGCTCCCAGTGCGAGGTCCTGCAGGATGCCACACACGCCTTTACCCGGTCCGTTACGTTTCTGACCAAAAGGCCGACTATTTCCCACTTTTCTCAATTCCTTCATGCAATTGACACAAATTGGTACAACCTGTGCAAACGTTTGCGGAACGAACTTGGCAACCAGGTTCACCTCAACCCGAAGAATCGGGCCCCAACCGCGTACGAACAGGGATTTTCAATGCAACCCACTTCCAGACGATCCGCGTCGGCTACCCCTTTTGCTGTTTCCCTGCTACTGGCTGCCGTTACGGGAGTACTCAGCGGACCCATTTTGGCGCAGGAAAAACCCACCGATGACTCAGCACAGGGCGAAGCCCTGGCCCCGGAAGCCAGCCCGTCGAAAAAAGGCGTGTACCTGTCGGACTGGTTCAATCAGGACCTGACGGTGATCGGCAGCAAAGACATCAGCTTCGGCCCCAAACCCGCCGATGACGTGTACCTGGAGTACGAATACTTCGGCCGCAAGGGCCCGTTCGAACTGTATGGCTACGTCGATATCCCGAAGATCTTCGGGATCGGCAACAGCAATGACAAAGGCGCGTGGGACCACGGCTCGCCGGTGTTCATGGAGCACGAACCGCGCATCTCCATCGACTACCTGGCCGGTCGCAGCCTGGCCATCGGCCCGTTCAAGGAATGGTATGTGGCGTTTGACTGGATCTACGACCACGGCAGCAACAAGGACAACCGTGCCAACACCTTGTACAGCGGCCTGGGCACCGACATCGAGACCCACTCGCGGGTCAACCTGTCGGCCAACTTCTATGGCCGTTACCAGTGGGAAAACTACGGCGCCAGCAACGAATACTCATGGGACGGCTACCGTGCGCAGATGAAATACATCGTGCCCATCGGCAGCTTCGACAATGGTGCGTCGCTGACCTATATCGGCTTCACCAACTACGATTTCGGCTCGGATCTGCACAAAGACAACCCCGCGCGCACCGCCAACGCCCTGGTTGCAACAAACGTGCTGTTGTATTCGTTCACTCACCTGCGTTTCACCCTGGTAGGCCGTTACTTCCACAACGGCGGCAACTGGGAAGACGGCAGCGAGCTGAACTTTGGCGACGGTAATTTCCGCGCCCGCTCCAACGGCTGGGGTTACTACGCCGGTGTGGGCTATCAATTCTGAGTGTGAACAAGGAGCAGTAGATGAAGACCTTTACCCGCCTTTCAATCGCCATCGGACTGGCCGCCGGGGCGCTGTTGCCGCACGTCGTGCTGGCTGATGCCCCGGCACCGATCAAGCCCAAGGTGATGCTGATCACCATGTTCGCCCCCGAAGCGCAGAACTGGATCGATCGCCTGGAACTCAAGCAGGAAGTTCGCGTGCCAGGCCTGTCGGCCGAGTATCCAGTGATCCGCTGCAACACCCAGGACGTGTGCCTGCTGGTGACCGGCATGGGCCAGACCAACGCTGCCGCCTCGACCCTGGCGCTAGCGTTGTCGCCCAAGTTCGATCTGCGCCAGAGCTACTTCCTGATCGCCGGGATCGCCGGGATCAACCCGCACCATGGCACCATCGGCACCGCCGCGTGGGCCCATTACCTGGTGGAATTCGGAACCCAATGGGAACTGGATTCACGGGACGCGCCGAAGGACTGGCCGACCGGCTATATCGGCATCAATACCAAGGGGCCGAACGAGAAGCCGCCGCTGGACTACAAGACCGAAGTGTTCGAGCTCAATCCCAAGCTGCAAGCCAAGGCGTTTGCGCTGTCGCAAAAAGTCGAGCTCAGTGAAAGCAAGGAGTCCACGGCCTGGCGCAAACACTATCCGTACGCGCCGGCCAATCAGCCGCCGCAGGTCACCCAGTGCGACACCCTGGCGGGCAATACCTGGTTCTCCGGGACGCGCCTGAGTGAGCGCGCCGAGGTCTGGACCAAATTGCTGACGGACAATAAAGGCGTGTACTGCACCACCCAGCAGGAAGACAACTCCACCTATGAAGCGTTGCTGCGAGCCAGCCGCGAAGGTTTGGTGGATATCCAGCGGTTGGCCGTCGTGCGGGCGGGTTCCGACTTTGACCGGCCATACCCGGGCTACAGCGAAGTGGACAACCTGCTGAAGTATGCGGACCAGGGCGGATTTGTACCGGCGCTGGAGAACCTGTATCGCACTGGTAATCCGCTGGTGCAGGCAATTCTGAAGAACTGGTCGGCGTGGGAAAAAGGCGTTCCCGAAGCCTGAACAAAGATCAAATGTGGGAGCGGGCTTGCTCGCGAAAGCGGTGGATCAGTGCCGAATGTATTGGCTGACACACCGTATTCGCGAGCAAGCCCGCTCCCACACAAGCCCGTTCCCACACAAGCCCGCGCCCACAATAAGCGGGTCAGGGCAGGAAGATAATCTTGTCGGCACTGCCCTGGTTCACTTGCTCAAAGCACTTCACACCGTCCGCCAGCGACACTTCTCGCAAACCGGTCGGCAGCGGCAACAAGTCCTCATCGAAGAACCGCCCGAACTGCTCCAGCATCACGGCGCATTGCTCGCAGTTGTAGAGCAGCGAATTGATCCCCACCACCGAACCACCCTTGCGATACAACGCCAGGGCCGGCAGTTGCACGTGCCCGTCAACCGGCGCGGCGATGATTGCGATACGGCCAAAAGGTGCCAGCGCCGCCACCGCTGCCGGCAACCAGAAGCCGGTGGTGTCAAAGATCACATCGGCGCCCGTACCGAACAGCGCATTAACCTGCCCTCCCAGCGCTTCCGGCTGGCCCAGTAACAGCCCCTCGAAACCCAGCTCGCGCAAGGCCTCGACCTGTTCCGGGCGACGCACGGCCCCGAGCACCTGGGCCCCACGAATCTTCGCCAGGGCCAAAGCCGCGCTGCCTACAGCCCCATTGGCACCAATCACCAGCAAGCGCGTGCCTTTGGTTACACCGCTGCGCTCAAGCGCATCCCACGCCGTGGTGTACGGCACGCCGAGACTGGCGGCCTGGGCAAAGCTCAGATGGCTGGGCTTGTGCGCCACGCCCTTGGCCGACACGGTGAGGTACTGGGCGTGGGAACCGTCGGCGAAAAAACCCAGGTCGCGACCGGTGCCCCAGACTTCCTGGCCAACGAGTTCCTGCGGACCTTCCACCACCACCCCGGCAAAGTCCCGCCCGGGAATGCGTGGCAAGGTGGTGTAGGGGAAACGCCCGAGCACGTTCTTCACGTCGCTGGGGTTCAGCCCGGCAGCCTTGATCTGCACCAGGACTTCACCGGCCGCCGGCACCGGCGTGGCGACATCAACGTAAGCAAGGGCAGCGAGATCGCCGGTGGCGGAAAATTGCAGTGCTTTCATGACCAATATCCATCGAGGTTAAAAAGGGTTTCAGGAGAACCAGGCGCTGACCATTTGCCGGCCCATGGGCCAGAGCTTCTCGCCCATCAGCATGCCCATCAGCCCGATCAGGGCGATGGCAGGAGGCGCAGGCGAGCGAAAGTCCAGGGCACCGTAAATCACGCCGACCAACAGGCCGATGGCCAAGGAAATCAGGTAATTCATGGAACACTCCGCAGCAAGGGTTGAGGCGGTCAGTGTAGGGGGCCTGAAACCGAAGCATCGGCCAAGTGCTTCAGGATTTCGGCCAAGCCTCAGACGGGATACTGCGACGGCGCCATCCCCAGTTCACGGCGAAACATGTCGCTGAAACTGCTCGGCGAATAACCCAGGGAACGGGCGATCGCGCTGACCGACTGGCCCTGGATCAACTCGGCCACGGCGGTGGCCAACTGCACCTGGCGGCGCCACTCGGCAAAGCCCATGCCCAGGCTGTTCTGGAACAGCCGGGCCAGGGTGCGTACGCTGGCGCCGGCGGCTTCGGCGTGCTGCTCAAAGGGAATGTCCAGGGACGGTGACGCCATCACCGCCTGGCAGGCGCTGGTCAGGCGTCGGTCGGCGCCCACGGGCAAGGCGATACGGATCGGCGAGCGCCGGGCCCGTTGCAGTTCCAGCAGGGCCAGGCCGACCACGGCTTCGTAATAGGCCTGGTCCCCCTTGTCGCCCTGCTCCACCAGCGCCACGATCAGTTCGCGCAGCAGCCCGCCGACCTCGATCACTTGCACCTGGCTGTCCAGGGTCGCTGCCAGCGCCGGGCGCAGGTAAATGTTGCGCATCTGCAAGTCCGACACCACGCGAATCCCATGCTCGACACCCGGCGGCAGCCACACCGCGCGCTGGGGCGGCACCACCAGCGCTTCCTGGGGTGTCTCGACCCACATCACGCCGCTCATGGCATACAGCAACTGGCCCCAATCGTGTTGATGGGGCTCGACATACAACCCACGCGGGTAGGTGCGCGCCAAGGGTTGCACGGGGACGGCGTGATCACTGAGGTCGGGAGGCGCGGCAAGGGCCATGGAAGACACATCGTTCAAGGATGGAGCGCCATGATAAGACGTGAACCGGATGATCCGAGTGAATTTTTACCACCTGCGCAGGGTCACTTAAAGACACAAGGAGGGTTTACGGATCCATGACTAACGCAAAACTTTTCGTGATCGACTACACGCTGCATGGCCAGCCCAAGTCATTCATCATCCGCCTGGAAAAACTCGACAACGCCGAAGCCTGGCATTGGGCGAGCTGCGACGCCGGCGTAGGCCGCATCGGGCGCTTTGCCCGTGAGCAGGTGAAGAAGACGAGCCAGCCCCAGGCCGAGAAATTCGGCATCGAAAACGTGCAATGGCGCCGCTCGGATGCGCGCCCCAGCGCGTGAAACAGTAGGAGCGAGCTTGCTCGCGAAGGTCGTTAACGATGACGCGGGGCACCTGGTGCTCCGCGTCGCTCTCGGGTGTTTCGCGAGCAAGCTCGCTCCTACAGGAGGCAGCCAGCGTTAGCCGTGCGCCGACTTGGCACACTCGCACCCGGTCGCCGAAGCACAAGGCTCGCCATGGGCATGATGCTCGGCGCAGCCTTGGCAGCAATAGCCCTTGCCATCCTTCATCACCGCGTTTTTCCCCAACTGGCAGTTGCAGTGGGGGCAGGCACATGTTTTCTCTTGCATGGTCAGACTCCTTTTTCGTGGTCGTCCAGGTGCGGCGAACGCCGACACCTCAAGCAATGACTATAGGCAACGATTCAAGGTTCAAAGGCCCGTCAGTCAGCCCGACGAGCGTTGCTGCGGTACATGAACACCAGGGCCAGCGCGAGGCACAGCATCGCCACGATGCGGCTGCCGGACAGTTCGATCGCCGGGTTGCCGAGCCAGCCGAAGTTATCGATCAGCATGCCCATGCCCAACTGCCCGACAATCACCGCCACCGTCGCCACTGCCGTGCCGACAATCGGGACCGCGCCGACCATCACCATCATGTACACCACCCCGAACAACGCCCCGGTCAGTTGCCACTTCGGCACGTCCAGCAGGCTGACCGCGTGGGCGGGCTCAAAGAACAGAATCAGCAATCCGGTACTGATCGCGCCCACGACAAAGGTCAGCAGGCTGCTGCGCAATACGCCCACCGCCTGCCCGAGGCGGCCATTGATGGCGGCCTGCACACTCAATACCGCACCAGCGGCCACTACCAATACCAACAACAGAATCAGGTTCATCGCCTTAACCTCGCGCAATCAGAACAAGTGCCACCACAATCAACGCCAGTGCAATCCAGCGCTCCACGTTGACCCGCTTGCGGGCAGTGCCAAACCAGCCGAAGTGGTCGATCAGCACGCTCTTGCCCACCTGGCCCGACAAGATCGCAATCATGGTCATCGCGATCCCGATATGCGGGGTCGCCAGGGTCAGCACCACCACGTACATCGGCCCCAGGAAGCCACCGATCAATTGCCAGCGCGGCAGGTCGGTCAACGCCGGACCCTTTTGCGGGCCGCTGAACAGCAACAGCAGGAACAGGATCGCCGAGCCGACGCCGAAGATGCTCAAGGTCGCCCACAAGTGGCCGACCTGCACACCCAGCGGGCCCAGCAAGCCGGCCTCCACCGACAAGCCCATGCCGGCGAAGATCACCAGCGGCAATAGCAACAACCGAAGAAACGTCTTGGGCTTGGCCTGAGCCACACCCGCCACTGAAGAAGCCTGCATACATCACCTGCGCGTTAGAGAGAGGAACAATGGCGCGTATTATCCGGTGGCACTGCTGTGCGATAAATGGGAGCATGCCGACAACACCTTTGCGCAATACGCACAGCATGGAGTGATGATGCAGGGTTTGAACGAACTGAGCTTCAAGGCGCTTCGCCTGTTTGTCGCGGTACTGGACTACGGCAGTTTCTCCGAAGTCGCACGCCGCGAAGGCCTGGCGCCCTCCTCCATTTCCCGGCAGATCCAGTTGATGGAGCAGGCCCTGGGCCAACAGTTGCTGTACCGCCATACCCGTGCGGTCAGCCCTACCGAAGCCGGTCGCCTGCTGGGCCGGCATGCGCGATTGATGCTGGAGCAACTGGAAGCCGCCGGCCAGGCGTTGCAGGAACAGGAAAGCGAACCCAGCGGCCTGGTGCGCATCAATGCGCCGATGGTGTTTGGCCAACGCCACCTCTCGCCGTGGCTTGGGGAGCTGTGTCGGCGTTACCCGAAGCTGCAACTGGATATCCAGCAAACCGACACCTACGTCGACCCGTTGCAAGACGGCACAGACCTGCTGTTTCGCATCGGCGTGCTGAACGATTCCGGCATGCAGGCGCGAATCTTCGCCCCCCAGCGCTTTCGTCTCGCTGCCAGCCCCGGCTATCTGGAGCGTTTCGGTACGCCCCGGCATCCGGACGAACTGGTGAACCACCAGTGCCTGGCCTACAAGGGCGTCACCGGCCAGCAGCGCTGGTTCTTCCGCCGGGACCAGGGCGACTGGACGTCCTACAGCGTCAAGGGCCCGATCACCGGCAACCACGCCGACACCCTGACCCACGCTGCCGAACAAGGCCTGGGGCTGGTGGTGTTCCCGTCATGGTTGATCGGTGAAGGCCTGCGCGCCGGCACGCTGCAGGCGGTGCTCAGCGACTATGAAGTGGCGACGACCCTGGAGCCGCAACAGATTGCTGCGCTGTGGCCGGGTAGCCGGCGGCTGTCGTTGAAGGTGCGGACCGTGATTGATTACTTCGTCGAGTGTTTTGGGGCAGTGCCTTACTGGGACCGTTGAGCAACTGTGGGAAACTATTCGGCCCGCACTGTCGGGAAAAATCCCCCTTCAAGTAAGTCCGATCTGATTTTCCACAACACGGGTCAAAAACCGCTTGCACTCGGGCAGACTTCGAGGAATTCCTTCAGGAGAGACGTCATGGATGCCAGTCATTACCCGTTCGGAAACCTGCAATCGTCCCCGCAAAAATCACCCTCCGCCAGCAGTCGGTTGATCTTTGCCTGCTTACGAAATTTTGGCTATATTTGGCCAAAACCTCGAGAAGACCAAATGATTACCGTACCGTTGGGTGAAGCAAAAAATAATTTATCAAAACTGGTCGATGATGCCGCCGCCGGCCAAATCATCACCATAGCCAAGCATGGGCGCGCGATGGCTCGCCTTGTTCCTGTCGGGAAACCGACAGGCCGGCGAATCGGCGCAATGAAGGGCAAACTGGTGGTGCCGGATGACTTCGATGCGCCATTGCCAGACGACATGCTGGATGCGTTTGAGGGAAACCACCCATGAGAATACTGCTGGATACCCACATCCTGCTTTGGGCCCTGAGCGATGATCCAAAACTGCCAGCGAAGGCCAGAAAGCTGATCGAGAACGCGGCTGAAATTTACGTCAGTGCCGCCACATTCTGGGAGCTGGCGATAAAGGTCGGGCTCGGGAAGCTCAACGTAAACCTGGACGAAATTCGCGAATACTGCCTGGAAAGCGGCTACGTGGAACTGCCCATCACCTCGGAGCACGCCATCGCGGTCAAGGACCTTGAACACCATCACAGGGACCCGTTTGATCGGCTCATCATTGCAACGGCTATCATTGAGCCGATGAAGTTAGTGACAGCCGACCCGATGGTGGCGAAATACACATCATTGGCCGTTTTGACTTAATTCACTTCGCTCAAAACAACCACTGCCCGATCAGCCAGGCATTCGCCCCGCTGATCACCACAAACAAGCTCCAGGCCAGCAGCCGCGTAGGCAAGCTGTTGACGAACGGCCCCATCAGGCGCTTGTCACCCGTCATGCGGATCAGCGGAAACAACGCAAACGGCAACTGCAGGCTCAACACCACCTGGCTGAGGATCAGCAGCTTGCCGATGGCATCATCCCCCATCAGCCACACCCCGAGGAACGCCGGGATCAGCGCCAGGCCACGGGTGATCAGGCGTCGCTGCCAGCAGGGAATGCGCAGGTTGAGGTAGCCTTCCATGATCACTTGCCCGGCAATGGTGCCGGTGAACGTGGAGCTCTGGCCCGAAGCCAACAGCGCAACACCGAACAGCACGCTGGCGAACGCGCCACCCACCAGCGGGTCGAGCAAGTGATAGGCGTCCTGGATTTCCACCACATCGGTGTGGCCGGTCTGGTGGAACGCGGCGGCGGCCAGTATCAGGATTGCCGCGTTGACCAGCAGTGCCAGGGACAGGGAACCGATGGTATCGATACGCGCCAGTTTCACCGCGTCCTGGCGGCTGGCCAGGTCCTTGCCGACCAGCCGGGTTTGCACAATGGAGCTGTGCAGGTAGAGGTTATGGGGCATCACCGTGGCCCCCAGTATGCCAATGGCCAGGTACAACGGTGCGGCATCACTGATGGCGGACAACGACGGGGTGAAACCACGAAACACGTCGGGCCAGTAAGGCTTGATCAGCACCAGCTCGATGAAGAAACACACGCCGATGGTCGCCACCAGTGCCAGCATGATCGCTTCCAGCCGGCGGAAACCTCGATTTTGCAGGGCCAGGATCAGCAAGGTATCGAAGGCAGTGATGACAATCCCGGTGGTCAGTGACACGCCCAGCAACAGGTGAAACGCCAGGGCGCAGCCGAGGACTTCGGCGAGGTCGGTGGCGATGATCGAGATTTCCGCAAGGATCCACTGCACGAACGACGAGCGCCGGCTGTAGCGCTCGCGGCTCAGTTGCGCCAGGTCCTTGCCGGTGGCGATGCCCAGCCGTGAGCACAGGCACTGCACCGCCATCCCCGCCAGGCTCGCCAGCAGCACCACGAACAACAGGTTGTAGCCGTAGCGCGAACCGGCCTCGATGGCCGTTGCCCAGTTGCCCGGGTCCATGTAGCCGATGGAGATCAGCAAGCCAGGGCCGGCAAACATCAGCGCACGTTTGAAAAACGAGGCACGGGGATCAACGACGATGGAGCCGGCGACTTCCGGCGGGCAGAACGGGGCGGTAGCGATTTTGGGCAGGCTGAATTTCACGCGGGGTACCAGGCTTTCACACAAGACGTGAACGCAGCTTATCAGTCAGACGCAACGGTACGCATCACCGTCTCCCGGGGCAGATCAAATGCCTCTACCACCTGGACCACCAGATCCATCTCCTGGTTCAGTGCTTCACGCTCCAGGCGCTCGCGAATCACCCCGATCACCAGCACCGCCAGGGTGGTGATGGAATACGCGGGGCCGGAAAACGCCCGCACGCCGGTCACCAGCAGCATCGCCGCCGCGAGCGCCTGCCCCACCACCGGAATGGCCGTGGCCGCGCCCCGGCGCAGGATAAACCCGGTCAACCCGGCCAGCGCGGTCCCGCTGAGGGCAGTGGTGGCTGAGCGCCCGACATCGAAACGATTGAAAAAACCCTGTTCCTTTTGTGCCGCGGCGTTCAACTCTGCCTCGAACACTTGGCGATCAGCCTGGCTGAGCCTGTCCTTGTATTGCTCGATCAGCCGCTCGGCAACCTGCAGTTCCAGATCAGCAAGGGCCACTTTCTCGATCGGTTGATCAAACTTGATACCCACCCGCTGCGCCACGTCCTGGGCGATTTCGCGATAGCTCACGCCATGACCACGGGCCAGGTTCATAAAGGTGTCGCCGCCCATGCGCTGCAACTCGATGGCCAGCTTCAAGGGCTCGCGCACGGTGGCGTCGATAGAGGCACTGCGCTTTTGCGCCATCAGCTCGGCGAAAAACTGCAATTCCTCCGGCCGCGCCTGCACCAGCAGCGGGAACAGCTCGACATCCTCTTCGGCAAAGCGCACTTCGCTGCTGCGTTGATCGGCGCGGATCATGCCCCGGCGTTCCTGCAGCAGGTCGGTGTACTGCACCACCGTCTTCAGTTGCGGCCAATACGCGGCGTGGTCGAACGTGGCCAGGTGCACGTTGGCGACCTTGGCCTTGAGCGCCGGTGTCAGCGGGATCGCATAACGACCGATGCAGCGCTCGGTGTCCGGCTTGAGCGCCAGCGCCCAATCCTTGCTCGAGTGGCAGTTGATCACTCGCCCCCTGAGCGGCGCCGAGACCAGGTCCCAGGGGCTGGAGGTACAAATCGCACCGCCCATCAGCAGCAGGTTGTTCAGCGGCAACTCACGGGCCACCTCAGGGCTGGCCAGCAGGCTCTTGACCAGGATGCGCGCGCCCAGGGAGTGGCCGATCAGGTTGATCTGCCGCACCTTGATCGACTCGCCATGGAGGTAGTTGGCCAATTCGGGCAGCAGGCTTTTGGCGACCTCATCCACCCGCGCCTCGACGCTTTTGTAGTGGTCGAGGAAATAGGCAATCGCCTTGCCCACCCCGATGGTTGCGGCACCCAGGCTACCGCCACCCAACATCGAGGTAATCACATCCTTGAACGGCGCAAACAGGTTTTCCAGGAAATGCCCTGCCGGCCAGAACAGCATCAGGTTGGTGGAGCCTTCGATGGTTGCCAGTTGCCGGGAGAAACTACCCAGTTGTTGCTGGTTGAAGAACGCCGAATAACCATGCACGTAGAGATTGAGCACATCCCCCTGGGGCTCGCCACACAATACAAACGTGGGCTTGCGGGTGCGGTGCATTTCATCCCACTGGTGTTGCATGTGACGGTGACTCCTGGCGACGACGGAGGGCGATAGTAACAAAGGGCGGGCTACGGGAATGTGAAAAACTGATACTCGGACTATCCATATCCCTGCACAGTGATGACAAGAAACGCGGATTTTGTTCGCAGATTCAGTCCATTAACCTTTGTCGGGTCAACCACTGAAACCGAGGAACACCATGAGCAAGCCCGAGTTTTTCATCACACCCGGTTACGGCGACATTGCACGCGAGACCCTGCATTACACCCAGGCGGTAAAAATCGGCAACCGCGTCGAAACCTCGGGCCAGGGCGGCTGGGATGACGAGTTCCAGATTCCCGAATCCCTCACCGACGAGATCGCCCTGGCCTTTCAAAACCTCGAACGCACCCTGGCGGCAGCCGGCGCCGGCTGGGAGCATGTGGTACACGTCAATTCCTACCACGTGGGAGGTTTCCCGCCAGAGGTGAACGAGCAGATGGTCAAGTGGTACCGCCATTACATGCCCAATCACGCCCCCATCTGGACTGAGCTGGGAGTAGAAGCCCTGGGGCTGCCGGCAATGCGCATTGAAATCCGCGTGACAGCGATTATTGCCTGACGCCGAACCGCTCGATCACCCAGTCGATAAACACCTTCAGCCGGGCGTTCTGATGGCGATTGGGTGGATAGATGATGTGCAAGGGCGTGGCGGGCCGGGTCCAGTCTTCGAGTACCGGGACTAACTGGCCTGCCTCGACGTAGTAGTCAACGATGGTCTTGAAATGCTGCCCGACGCCCAGGCCGGCGAGCAGCATTTCCTTGAGGCCGTTGCCTTCGTTGGTGGAAAACGCGCAGTTGCCTACCTCATACCGAGTCGCGCCCTTCTCGAAAATCAACGGCTCCGGCTTACCCGACCCGGCAAAGAAATACCCTGCCTTGAGGTGGTTCTTCTCGAGGTCCTCGGGAGACACGGGCGTACCCATGCGTTCCAGGTAGCCGGGGGCCGCGCAAGTGACGTACTCGAGGTCGACAACCTTGCGGGCGATCATTGCCATGTCATCGAGCTTGCCAGCGCGCAGCACGCAATCCACACCCTCCCCCACGATATTCACGGCGCGGTCGCTGATGCCCAGGGCGATGGTGATCTCAGGGTACTCACGATGAAAATCCACCAGCGCCGGGATCAGCAGGCAATTGGCAAAGGACGCCGGCGCATCCACTTTCAGGTGGCCGCCGGGCTTGAGCTTCTGCCCGCGCAGGGCATTGTCCAGTTCATCGAGTTCCGCCACCAGGCACAGCGCGTGGCTGTAGTACTCCAACCCCTCCGGCGTCGCCGCCAGCGCACGGGTGGTGCGATGCATCAACTTGACGCCAAGGTGCTTCTCCAGGTCCGTGATGAGTTTACTGACGGTGGAACGCGGCAGTGCCAACTGGTCGGACGCGCGGCTGAAGGAGCCGGTTTCGACGACACGGACGAAGGCACGCATGGCGAGGAGTTGGTTCACGTTGATGTCCGATGAGGGCAAGAATGGCGAGTATTGTCCATTAAGCTGCACAATGACGACAGGCATTCAGCGAACAAAAAAGCCCGGCGCATGGCCGGGCTTTGACGGAGCGGATGACTCAGTGGGCAAAGTTCTCGATCTTTACCTGGCCATCAGGAAACGTAGCGACAATCTCCAGTTCTCCTCCCATGGCGCGGATATAGTTACGCAGCGTGCTGATATACATGTCGGTACGCCGCTCCATTTTGGACACTGCCGCCTGATTGATATTCAGCGCCTTGGCCAGCGTATCCTGGCTCATCTGTTGCGCCTTGCGCAGTTCATGCAGGGGCATTTCTTTCAGGTGTTGCTGGAAGATGCGCTCTGCATCGGCCCGGGCTTGCGGTGTCATGCGAGCCTGCAGCTCACTGAATTTTTTAGCCATGGTGACGGCCCTCTTTAAGCAGTGTTTCCAAATGTTCGTCATACAACTTCTCAGCCAGCGGGACGTATTCGTCATACCAACGGCCTCGACCGGTTTTATCCCCGCCAATCAGCAACAAGGCACACCGGCGCGGATCAAATGCATACAGGACGCGGTAAGGCCGCCCGGCATGTTGCACCCGCAACTCTCGCAGGCAGCCATGCCTGGAGCCCTTGATGTCACTGCTGTGGGGGAAGCCAAGGCCTGGCCCCAGAAGGCCCAGTAAATCCACACTGGCCGATACTGAGGATTGCTCCTTTGCATCCAGACCGCCCCACCAGATTCCAAACTCGTCCGTGTATTCAACGTCCCAACTCATGCAAATATGCCATCCATGGAATATAAACTCAAGGGCATAACTGTAGGAGTTCCTGGCTTGTACAGGCTTCCGTTTGTCCCGGAAAAGTGTTTGTAGATTATTCCCGCACAATGCTCAGCCCATAAAAAACCACCCTTTCGCGCGGCTGAAGACACGACCATAGCGCCGGCACCACGGATGATCCCGACCGCCACGTGCATAAAACTCATTGAAATAAATGGTATTAATAGTTTGGAGAGTGCCGCGAAAGAACCGGACGACATCCAATGAACCCGGAGGCGAAGGCCTTGGGACCTGCAAAGCAAGCTCGCTCCTACAGTAAAACCTGTTGATTCAGCAAAACGATCCCGGAGTTCCCAATGCCCCATGAAGGCAACCTGTTACAAGCGGCCGTTGTATTCCTGCTCGCTGCCGTCCTGACCGTGCCCCTGGCCAAGCGCCTGCAACTGGGTGCCGTGCTGGGTTACTTGCTGGCCGGAGTGATCATCGGCCCATCGGTGCTGGGCCTGGTGGGCAACCCGCGAAGCGTCAGCCAGTTTTCCGAACTTGGGGTGGTATTGCTGCTGTTCATCATTGGCCTGGAGTTGTCACCGAAGCGTCTGTGGGTGATGCGCAAGGCAGTGTTCGGTGTAGGCCTGGCGCAGGTGTTGCTGACGGGCACCGTGATCGGCGTGGTCGCGCTGTTCGTGTTTGGCCAATCATGGAACAGCGCGATTGTGCTGGGCCTTGGCCTGGCGCTCTCCTCCACCGCGTTTGGCCTGCAAAGCCTCGCCGAGCGCAAGGAACTCAACCAGCCCCACGGGCGACTGGCCTTTGCGATTCTGTTGTTCCAGGACATCGCCGCCATCCCGTTGATCGCCATGGTGCCGCTGCTCGCGGGCAGCGATCATCCCGCCACCACCTCCCAGGGCCTGCGACACGGCCTGGAAGTACTGGGCAGCATCGCCGTGGTGATCATCGGCGGGCGCTATCTGTTGCGGCCGGTGTTTCGCATCGTCGCCAAGACCGGCCTGCGGGAGGTCTCCACCGCCACCGCGTTGCTGGTGGTGATCGGCACCGCATGGCTGATGGAACTGGTGGGCGTGTCCATGGCCCTCGGCGCCTTCCTCGCCGGGTTGCTGCTGGCAGACTCCGAATACCGGCATGAGCTGGAATCGCAGATCGAACCGTTCAAGGGCCTGCTGTTGGGTCTGTTTTTTATCAGCGTGGGCATGGGCGCCAATATCAGCCTGCTGTTCAGCGCGCCGGTGATCGTGCTGGGGCTGACCCTGCTGCTGATCGCCATCAAG
This sequence comes from Pseudomonas sp. W2I6, assembly GCF_030815935.1. Taxonomy (NCBI): domain Bacteria; kingdom Pseudomonadati; phylum Pseudomonadota; class Gammaproteobacteria; order Pseudomonadales; family Pseudomonadaceae; genus Pseudomonas; species Pseudomonas sp. W2I6. Next base: position 3,344,372 of record NZ_JAUSXJ010000001.1, read on the forward strand.
TTGCCGCTGCTGTTTTGCGTGGGTCGCCTGGCAGGCGGCCTGAACCCTGAAAGCGCGCTGCGCCTGGGCGTGGTGCTGGCAGCCGGTGGTGAGTTCGCATTCGTGGTGTTCAAGATCGGCCGCGACCAGGGCCTGTTCGAGCCGCACCTCTACGACATCCTGGTGCTGACCATCACCCTGTCCATGGCCGTGACGCCATTGCTGCTGTTGCTCTGCCCGAAGCTGTTCAAGCCCAAGGCCAAGCCGGTGGAAGTGCCCGAGGAATACCGTGCCATCGAAAGCGATGCGCCACGGGTGGTGATCGCCGGGATGGGCCGCATGGGGCAGATCGTGGCGCGGATCCTGCGGGCACAGAACATCTCGTTCATTGCCCTCGACACCTCGGTGGAAACCATCGAACTGACCCGCAGTTTCGGCGGCATGCCGGTGTTCTACGGCGACCCGCAGCGCCCGGAAATCCTTCACGCAGCGAAAGTCGACCAGGCCGAGTTTTTCGTGATCGCCATGGACGACCCCGAGATCAACATCAAGACCGCCGCGCTGGTACGCAGCCTCTACCCGCACATGAAGATCATCGCCCGCGCCCGTAACCGCCAGCATGTGCACCGCCTGGTGGACCTCGACGCGTCACCGGTGCGCGAGACGTTTTACTCCAGCCTGGAAATGAGCCGCCGCACCCTGGTGGGCCTTGGCTTGACCCAGGCCCAGGCCGACGCGCGCATCAGCCGCTTCAAAAACCATGACCTGCAATTGCTGGCGGCCCAACACGCCGTGTATGACGACGCGGCCAAGGTGATGCAGTCTGCCCAGGAAGCCCGGACGGAACTGGCACGGCTGTTTGAGATGGACCGGATCGAGGAAGAGTCCGACAAGGTGTAGGGATGGAGATGAACGATCTTGCGAGTTTTCTGACAGAATACGGCGCAATTTCGTTCATCCCTGGAGAGCTTCATGGCCACCCTCAGCAAGACCGCAGCCCTCTTGGCCCTAGCGCTGGCCGCCGGCTTCGGCGCCAGCCAAGTCCTCGCCGCCAGCAAGCCAGCGGCGCAGAAGACCGCCACCCAGACCATCTCCACCCTGGATGGCAAGTTCAGCTTCAACCTGCCCAAGTCCTACCTGGCCGACCCACTGCCGGGCGGTGATGCCGAGCACGGCACCGCAGGCGCCAGCGGCACGATGTACAGTGACCAGGCCACCAAAAGCGTGATCTTCGTCGTCGAAAAACCGAGTGTCGCCGGCCTGATCAAGGACAACGACCCGCAGTTCCTCGACGGTGCCGTGGCGGATTTCGTCAAGGAACAAAGCGCCGCCCTGCCGGACTTCAAGAAAGGCGCCGAGAAGAAACTCACCGTGAAAGGCCTGGCCCTGCGCCAGGTCGACAGCACCGCGACCATGGGCGGTGGCAAGACACTGAGTTCCACCTTCCTGACGGGCTCCGGCAGCCACCAATTGGTGGTGCAGGCCATTTCCCGGGCGGATGATGAAGCCGGTCATGCACTGTTGGTGAAGCAGATTATCGGCGGTAAATAACCGGTTTTATCTGGCAGTGAAAATCCAATGTGGGAGCGGGCTTGCTCGCGAATGCGGTGGGTCAGTTAATACATGTGCTGACTGCAACACCGTCTTCGCGAGCAAGCCCGCTCCCACATTTTTTATCGCGTTCACATCGCAGGATTCAACGCAGGCTCTTTTCCAGCCACTGCTTCAAGTCCAGCAACTCCGCCTCACCGACGGTATGAATCATCCCCGGGTAGCCGTGGAATTCCGGGGTGAGGCCAATTCCCTGCAATACCTCGTTGGCCCGCGTTGCTGAGTAGTACGGCAGCGCCTGGTCCAGCGTCCCGTGACCGATGAAAATCGCCAGCTTGCCCAGTCGCGCATCCGGCTTGAGTTCGGCTTTGAGTACCGGCAGCAGGCTGCCGCTCAACGCCGCAATCCCGCGCAGGGTTTCGGGATGTCTTAACCCGACTTCGTACGACATGATCGCACCCTGGCTGAACCCCACCAGAAACACCCGCTCAGGTTGGGTGTGGTACTTGGTGGTGGCCTGGGCGACGAAGGCCTCGATCAGCTTGGCGCTGCTCTGCAGGTCGGCGGTCTCGCCATCAAAATCGCCATCGCCCGGCTTCTTGCGAAACCAGCGATAACCACCGCCCTCCACCGGCATCGGTGCCCGTGCAGACAGGTAGGTCCAGGTTGACGGCAAGCGGTCCTTGAGCCCGAACAGGTCGGCCTCGTCACTGCCATAACCGTGCAGGAAGATCACCAGCGGCTCGTTGCGGGCATCACTTTGAGTCTGTTCCAGGTAAGGCAGCGGCAGGTCGGTGTGCAATACGTCTTCGGCCTGTGCGGCGCCGGTAAACAGCGCTACCGTCAGGGCAATCAGTTTGAGCATGAGCATCAACCTCTAGGGTTTGCGCAACAAATAGGTATCCATGATCCAGCCATTGGCCTGGCGCGCCGCCTTGCGCACACGTTCAATCTCTTCGGCAACCTCGGCCACTTTGCCGCTGATCAGGATTTCATCCGGTGTGCCCAGGTAGGCGCCCCAGTAGATATCCAGGTCCTGATCGGCCACGGTGCGGTAGGAATCTTCGGCATCGAGCATGACAACCAGGGTGTCGGCATCACTCGCCTGCCCCGCCGCCAACCGGCGCCCGGTGGTGATTTCGATGGAGCGACCGATGCGGTTCAGCGGCACTTTGTGCTGCGCCGCCAACGCCTGGACGCTGGTGATCCCGGGGATCACTTCAAACTCGAATTCGCAGCTGCCGCTGGCGAGGATCGCCTGCAGGATACGAATGGTGCTGTCGTACAGTGCCGGGTCCCCCCAGGCCAGGAATGCGCCCACTTCGCCATCGGCCATTTCTTCATTGATCATCCGTTCGAAGGTCTGCTGCTTGTCGCGGTTCAGGTCCTTCACGGCGGTGGTGTAGTCGATATCACCGCGCACCCGCTCGGGGCAATCGGCCTCGACAAAGCGGTAGGCGTGATCGGTGATGTAGGTCTCGCAGATTTCCCGGCGCAGGTCGATCAGCTTGTCCTTGCTCTGGCCCTTGTCCATCAGGAAAAACACGTCGGTGCGGTTGAGCGCCTTGACCGCCTGCATCGTGATGTAGTCAGGGTTGCCGGCGCCAATGCCGATGATCAGGATGCGTTTCATGGGAAAGTCTTCATGGGTGGTCTCGGTGCGGGGAACGGATTTTGCCATGTTCGGGACGTCAGGCGTGAGTTTCCAGGCGCAGGCGCCAACGCCCATTGAAGCGCAACTCGGTGGATGACAGCGGTTCCACGTCGATCAGGTTGAACATGGCGGGTGGGCATTGCATGACATGCAGCAGCGCTGCGCGGATCACAAATGGATGCGTCACCGCCACGACATGCCCCGGGGATTGCTCGAGGGACTGCAACCACTGCCCTACCCGCTCACACAGTTGCACTACCGACTCGCCGCCGTGGGGCGCCGAGGTGCTGTCGGTCAACCAGGCCTGAAGCGCTTCGGGTTCGGCCTGCTGAACCTCCTCGATCGCCAACCCTTGCCAGCGGCCAAAATCACAATCGCGCAGGGCTGTTTCAACCAAAGCATCGTCGGCAAACAGCGCCGCCGTCTGCCGGGTCCGCGCCTCCGGGCCGCACAGCACCCGGGGTGCACGCTTGAAGCGTTGCCCCTGGGAAAGCGCCGCCTGCTGCCAGTCCATCTCCACCGACTCATCCAGCGCAAAGCGTGCCTGTTTCTGGGCACGGGTGCTGGCGTGGGCAACAAGGGTCAAACGGGTGGCCTGCATGACAAATCGCTCTGGTTTTAAGGTGCAGTCAGCGTAGACTTGCGAAGTTGTTTCAACATGTTTCAACTATTCTGCAACAGGAAGCCGGTTCAATGCCGGCGCGGTCGCGCCACTGTATTCGGCCTTCTAGCCGTAAGCCAGACCCTGTTTCAGCCAACTCGCTATCCATTTCGGGACGCGTCATCCCTGGAGGTTCTCATGGCTTATACCGCTGCAACTGGCTCCGACGTTTCAATACCGTCCATTCCCCTGGGCGAAATCCTGCCCTGGGCGATCTTCGGCGGCCTGCTGCTGTTGCTCGCGATTTACTTCGTCGGCGCCGAGCAAGGCGCGACGGCCGTGTTCAAAGGCATGTACGTGCATGAGTTTGTGCATGACGGTCGCCACCTGCTGGGTTTCCCCTGCCATTGATTGGAGCGTGACGACATGACAGGGCATTTACTCGTTCGCGGGATGCTGGTGGGCCTGCTCGCGGGCATCCTGGCCTTCGGCTTCGCCAAGACTTTTGGTGAGCCGCAGATCGACAAGGCCATCGCCTTCGAAGATCAGATGGCACAGATGCACGGCGACGCGCCGGAAGAAGAACTGGTGAGCCGCGAAGTACAAAGTACCTTCGGCCTGTTCACCGGCGTGGTGGTGTACAGCGTCTCCCTGGGTGGCATTTTCGCCTTGGTGTTCGCCTACTCCCTGGGCCGCATCGGCAAGGTCGGCCCCCGTGGCTTGGCAGCGCTGCTGGCATTGGCGGCGTTTGTGACGATCATCGTGGTGCCGGGGCTGAAGTATCCGGCCAACCCGCCATCGGTGGGCGACCCGGCCACCATCGCGCAACGCACCAAGCTGTTCTTCCTGATGCTGCTGGTGTCGGTGGCGGCTGCGGTGATTGCGATCAACGCGGCGCGCAAGCTGATTGCCAGCCGTGGCCTATGGGCAGGCGCGATTCTCGGTGTGGCGCTGTATATCGTGATCGTGTCGGTGGCCGGCAGCTTGTTCCCGACCATCAACGAAGTGCCGGAACAGTTCTCGGCAGTGTTGCTGTGGAAATTCCGCGTGGCCTCCCTGGGGATTCAACTGGTGCTGTGGACCACCCTGGGCCTGGTGTTCGGCGCCGTGGCCGAGCGCAAGCTGAGCCAGCCTCAGGCGCGTCTCAATTCCTGACGGTACAGGTAGCCGCCGACGCATCGGCGGCTACCGGCATTCACACCCCGGGCCGCGCCAGGTAGAACACCTCGTAGCCATTGCCCGGATGGTTCACATCCAGCACCTTGGCCGACAAGGTAATTCGCACCAGCTTCCACGCCTGCACATCCAGCGCCAGAAACACCGCGAAGTTATCGCTACTGTCAGCGAGCTGCTGGTTGCGGGCCTTTTCTGCGGCGAGGATTTGCCCGCGGTCCGCCCCCGGCGCCAGCGCCCACTCCTCCCGATACAGGCTCAAGGCGTCTTGCGCCGGACCTCGCTGCACGTCCAGCGGTAACCAGGACTCAATGTGCGGCTGGCCAAAACTGTCGAGGACCTTCTGGAAGCGCTCGCCGAGCAAGAAATCCGCAGCCTGCAAAGGATCCGACCACAGATAAACCGACGAATACAGGTTACCCACCCCCGGCCCCTGCCCTCGCTCCTGGGCGATAAACGCCTTGAACAGCAAACCCTCTGCATGATCCCACAACGGCCCCAGGCGAGCGGCCCGCTCACGGATGACACCCATGTCGTAATCGGCTGGCAAGCGGTGTGAATACTGTTTGGCAAACATCATGGCGCTCCTGTTCAGATGAGTGCCCAGCTTGCGCAGCGCCCATGATTTCAGCAAGATATCACCGGATATAGATGTGATAAGGAACTGAAATGACCGACGCGCTCAAGCCGCTGGATATCGACACCGTGCACGCCTTTGTCCTGGTCGCCGATTTCGCCAGCTTCACCCGCGCGGCCCAGGCACTGGACACCTCGCAGGCAGCCATCAGCCTCAAGCTCAAGCGCCTGGAAGAACGCCTCGGTTATCGCCTGCTGGTGCGCACACCGCGGCATGTGCGGCTGTCGCCCCAGGGCGAGCAGTTCATCGTCGCCGCCCGCGCATTGCTCAATGCCCACGAACGGGCGTTGGGTGACATGGGCAATGGCGCCCCGCGACGGTTGGTGATCGGCATCAGCGACCACGTGGCCGGGCCGGACCTGCCACTGTGGCTCAGCCGCCTGGCCGCCTATGACCCGCTGGTGATCCTGGAGGTGCGGATTGCATCGTCCCGCGACCTGGTGGCGGCGTTCGACCGCAACGAACTGGACGCGGTGATCGTGCGCAACGAAGGCGATCGCCAGGACGGTGAGGTATTGGTGGTGGAGCGCTTTGGCTGGTTCGCCGCGCCTAGCTGGCAGCACACGCCCGGCACGCCCCTGCGCATGGCAACAATGGCCTCGCCCTGCGGCGTGCGACACCTGGCGGTGCGCGCGCTGGATGAGGCGCGGATTGACTGGACCGAAGTGTTTGTCGGCGGCGGCGTAATGGCGGTAGGTGCGGCAGTCAGCGCCGGCCTGGGTGTGGCGGCGCTGGCCCGGCGAGTGGCGCCGGCGGGCGCCGTGGACGTCAGCGAACAGTACGGATTACCGGCATTGCCCGTCAGTGAAATCGTGCTGCACAGCCGCATCAGCGACGGCCGCTCCCGCGAGACATTGCGGGCGTTGAGCGCAACCTTCAGAGGGGTTCTGGAGCGTTAGATTGCATCTGGGTATACCGCCCGCGCACGAACCGCTCCAGTTCATCGCCCGGCAGCGCCTTGCTGAAATACCAGCCCTGGATGATCAGCTCCGAGCCCGACTGCAAAAACGCCAGTTGCTCGGCGGTTTCCACGCCCTCCACCACCACCCCGAGGTTCAACGCCTCACAGAACCGCAGCATCCCGGTCAACACCTGGGCGCCCTTTGGATCATGCTGGGCGACCACGAAACTGCGATCGATCTTGATGAAATCTACGGGGAACTGGTGCAGGTAACTCAGCGCTGAAAATCCGGTGCCGAAGTCGTCGATATACACCTTGGCACCAATCGCCTGGAGCTTCTCGATCATCTGCCGCGTGCCCTGGATATCGCCCACCAGCGCATCCTCAGTGATCTCCACCGAAACCTGCCCGTGGGCCTGGGCCAGTATCTCCACCAGCCGATCACCATACGCCGGGGTAGTCAGCGTGGCGCTGGAGATATTGATCGTCATCGGCAACGTAAACCCGACCTTCTGCCACTTCTGGTACTGGCGCACAGCCTGGGATGCCACCCACACATCCACGTCGGGCATCAACCTGGCATGGGCCAGCCATTGCAGGAACTCCCAGGGTGAATGCACCGTACCTTCGGCGTCCCGGGCCCGCATCAACGCTTCGCAACCGGTGCATAGCCCGGTCCGGGTGGAAATCTGCGGCTGGAATTCGAGGTAGAACTCGTAGTCGCTGATCTGCTGGATATGACTCAACTCGCTGACCTGGCGCGCCTGGGCCTTGTGGGACGCCATCACCGGGTCCAGCTCCAGCAAGCGGCCTTTTTCTTCCAGGCCGCGAAAGGTCATGTCCAGCGACTTCAAATACACCGTGCCGCCCTCCGTGGCCTGGCGGTTGATCGCACGCACATAGGGCGCATAGATCAGCATGCCAACCCCCAGCAACACCACCTGCAGCAACACTGCCGCGAGATCGCCGTGGGTGCTCAGGTAGGCGTTGAGCAACACCGGCGCGGTAAATGGCACGCTCACCACCGCAGGCGACACCCAGCCAATCTGCACCACCATCAACGCCAGTATCACGTTGAACGCCGGGACCACCAGAAAGGGAATGAACAGCCGCGGGTTAAGAATGATCGGCAAGCCAAACAACAGCACTTCACTGACATTGAACAACGACAACGGCAGGCTCGCCATCGCCACCAATCGCATGGACCGGCTTTTGGAAAACAGCAGGATCGCCAGCAGCAGGCACAGGGCACCACCCGAACCGCCGATAAACGCGAAACTGCCCAGCAAGCCGCCATTCAGTAGATATTTGACCGGCTCGCCCGCGGCCACCGCCGCATTATTGAGTCCGACCGCCTGGTCCAGCACATCAAAAAACGGCTGCATGGCGTAGACCCCATGGATCCCGAAAAACCACAGCAGCGAATTCATCAGGGTCACAAACAGGCCGCTGCCATAGGGCGTCTCCAGTGCATCGAGCACCTGCGGCCCCTGAAGCTGTGCCACCTGCGGAATCTGCAACAGCAACGACAGCACGAGCACCAGCCCGAGCGCCGTGATCGCCCCCGGCACCACCATATTGAGGGTGCCCTTGAGGTTGTGCCCCACCAGGTCTTCGTTGATCAACCGCGTCCAGCGACGCCGATGCAGCCAGGCGATGGCGGGCACATTGATCAGCGGTGAGGCGATGGCGATGAACAACACGAAGGTCGCCGAGGCTCGGGGAAAATCCCGCAGCACAAACGTGGCGATCACTACATGGGCCAGGCACAGGAACGCTACCGGGAGTTGCGGCAGGCGGTGCTGGATCGCGAGCATGTAACCGATGGAGGCTGCCACCAGCAGCGGGATCACCGAGCTGATCTGGTTGTGCAACCCCGCCAGGAAGGCCACCACCTGAGGGTCGAAACCCAGCACTCGGGCGCATTCGGACAGGATCAGGAAACCGGCCGATACCAGCAGGCACGGCAGGATCCACAACAGCCCCTCGCGTATGGCCCGCAACGACTCGGTACTGGCGAGGGCCGCCAGCCGCTGGGTGAAGAAAAGCTTGAACAGCGTTTGCGCCATCACCTGTCCCTCGGTCCCTGATGCCAGGGTCGCAAAATAACACCTGGCTGTCGCCTTATCACGGGGTAACGCTACACGCCCTGACACCGCAAGCGAAAGGCTTTTGCCGCCCCTGGCGCATTTATTCAGAATCACCGCAGGGGCTTGCTGCTTGTCGATTGGCTCGGGTTGGCCCATCCTTTGGCGCACTGGTTGTCGTAAAAAACGACGCCCCCCTCGAACGGACTCGACTGATGCTGCGATTCACTCCCCTCATGGCCTGTGCGCTGCTTGGGCTGACCAGCCCGTTGGCCGGCGCCGCCACCCCGACCTTCGCCGATGCCCAGGCCAGCGACCCGGCCAGGCTGCAATGGATGGTCGGCGCACCGCCGCCGGCCGACCGCACCGTACGCTTTGAAGACGGCAGCTATTTCCGCTTCCCGGCGATGCGCTGGAGTGTCGCCAACTTTCGCCAATTGATGCCCACGGTTAACGTCTCCCGCGGGCTCGGCGCACCGCTGGCATTGCCACGCAAACTCGACCCGGCACTCGACGCAATCCCCGTGCAGCCAGTGGGTGCAGCCCAGCCGCTGACCTGGCGCCAGGCCCTGGACGCCACCTACACCGATGGCATCGTGGTGATGCATCGCGGCACGGTGGTTTATGAGCGTTATTTCGGGGTGCTCAAGGAGGATGGGCAACACGCGGCCATGTCGGTCACCAAATCGGTGATCGGTACCCTGGGCGCGATGCTGGTGGCCGATGGCACCCTGGACCCACAGAAAAAGATCGTCGACTACGTGCCCGAACTCGGCGGTTCGGCCTTTGGCAGCGCCACCTTGCGCCAGGTGCTGGACATGACCACCGCCCTGGACTACAGCGAAGATTATGCCGACCCCAACGCCGAAGTCTGGGCCCACGCCCAGGCCGGCAACCCGCTGCCCAAACCCAAGGACTACACCGGGCCGCGCAGCTACTACGAGTTCCTGCAAACGGTTAAGCAGCGCGGCGAACACGGGCGTGCCTTCGGCTACAAGACCGTCAATACCGACGTACTCGGCTGGGTGATTGCCCGCGCGACCGGGCGCAATGTCGCGCAACTGCTCAGCGAACGCATCTGGAGTCGGCTTGGCGCCGAACAGGACGCCTACTTCACCGTTGACTCCATCGGCACACCCTTCGCCGGTGGCGGCCTGAACACCGGGCTGCGGGACCTGGCCCGGTTTGCCGAGATGCTGCGCAACGGCGGGCGCTTCAATGGCCAGCAGATCGTGCCCGAAAACGTGGTGACGGATATTCGCCAGGGCGGCGACAAGCAGGCGTTCGCCCAGGCCGGCTACGCTCAATTGAAGGGCTGGAGCTATCGCAACATGTGGTGGGTAACCCACAATCCCGACGGCGCCTTCATGGCCCGCGGGGTGCATGGCCAGAGCATCTACATCGACCCCAAGGCCGAAATGGTGATTGTTCGCTATGCCTCCCACCCGGTGGCCGGCAACGCCGCCAATGATGGGGTGACCTTGCCCGCTTATGCAGCCATGGCGGCTTTTTTAATGTCCAAGCCAGACTGACCGTCTCTCTTACCGTGGAGTAAACCTTTGTCCCAACCCGGCGAAAACCACCAGCTAGCCCTGGACCGATTCTTGAGTGAACACCCGGCCCTGGCCGCGGAACTGAATACATTGAACCCCCTGGCGGCCCAGGCCAAAGGGGAAACCATGGAGCAGTACCGCGCCGAGCGCCTGCATGAAGCCTTCGAGGCAGAAGCGGAGCAACAGGGCTTGTTCGCCTGGGAACTGACGCTGAAATTGACGGCGCATTCCCCGGCGGAGTTCGAGGCGCAACGCCTTGAGGTGCACAAGGAGGTGGCGCAAATGGCAGGCCTGAGTTGGTCGGAGTATTGCCAGCTGCACGACTTGCCCGTCTAGAACCAGCGGCCCAGGCCCTTCCTGCGATCAGCGAGCACCGCGCGTAATTCATCAAGGGTAACGGCCCTGCGTTCAGGGTCAGCCGTCAACGCCGTACGCAATACAGGCCAGCAATGACGAGGCAGTTGCCTGGGCCGGGCCGGCCTGTCACTGGCGTGGCGCCGGCCTTGTGCCAATTCGTACAACACACAGGCCACTGCATACAGGTCGGCGCTGGCCGACAGTGCTCCGCCAGCCAGCAACTCCGGCGCGGCGTACGCGGGCGTCCAGGCATTGAAGCGGCTGCGACTCAAGCCTGGAGAACCCACCGGGGCCTGTCCGCAAGCCTCGCCCAGACCGAAATCGAACAAGCGCAAGCCGCCGTCTCCCACCATGACATTGGCGGGTTTCACATCCCCGTGCAGCACACCCTGCTGATGGCTATGGCGCAACGCGTCGAGCAATTGCATGGCGATGCCTTGCAGCGCTTGCCAGGGTAAACCGCCGGGGCACTCCAGCAGCAACCGGTCCAGGGTCATGCCCTGGAGCAGTTCCATGGTAAAGAATGCGATCTGGCCGGGAGCATCCACTTCAAATGAATACACACGCACCACCTGCTCATGCCGCAGGCTGCGGGTCAGGGCAAACTCGTTGTACAGCAACACGTGGGCATCCGCAGACTCGCGAATGGCTTCGCCCAACACCTTGATCGCGACACTGGAACAGGGTTCGCCAAACTGTTCGTGCAGCAGGTCCCGCGCACGATAGACCACGCCCATGCCGCCTGCGCCCAACACGCGCTCGATCAGGTATCGCCCGGCCAGCAACTCGGGGGCTCCGTCGCGCGGTGGGTTTACCGGGGCCTTGGCAAAGGCAAAGTGGGTCAGGTCGCGCATGACTGCACCACCACGGCGGTCAGGTTGTCGCCCGCCGTGCCGCGCAAGACACCTGCAAACAGCTGGTCCAGGACACGTTGCGGGTTTCCCTGGCTCAAGGCCTGGCCCAACTCAGAGTGGCTAAGCGCCTGGTACAGGCCGTCGCTGCACAACAGAAACACATCCCCTGCCAAGGTACCGAGTTCCAGGACCTGCGGGCTCAGTGGTGCCCGCGAGCCGATGGCCCGGGTCAAGGCCCGTGCGTCTGGATGGGCCCTGGCCTGTTCCGGGCTCACCTGCTGGTCAATCAATTGCTCACACAGCGAATGGTCTCGCGACAGCTGGTACAGCGTCTGCCCGCGCCACAGATAGCAACGACTGTCACCGGCCCAGACACACGCAGCGCGATCGCCCTGAAGCAACAACGCCACGACCGTGCTTCCCATGATGGCCTCGGCGCCATGGGAGGCCAGCGTCAATTCATCGCCCAGCCGCCGGTTGAGCCATTGCAGGCAACGACGGGTCGCCTCGACGCGTTCATCCAGGCTGCCCTGGCCGGGCAATGACGCCAGGCCATCGACCACCAGCTGGCTGGCGATGTCCCCCGCCTGATGCCCGCCCATCCCGTCCGCCACGGCCCAGCAGCCCGTCCCGGGGCAATCGAGAAAGGCATCCTCGTTGCGTAAACGGACCTTTCCACGGTCTGTGCGACCGGCGCTGTGCCAGCGGTCGCGAGGTTGGCTCACAACTGCTCCGGCAGGCGAAAAGTTCGCCACTGCGCCATCTGGAATGGATTGGGTGTGCGTCGGCTGGTCAGCAGGTAGTTGGCGCGCAAGCCTGCCAGGTCAGCCTTGAGGATCAGCTCATCCTGCCCGCTGGAGGGTTCGCTCTGCATCAAGTCGAACAAGCGAAACAGGGACCAGGCCCCGGTATTTTTTTCGAGCCCCAGCGCCCGCTCGCGGCCACGCTCCAGTACCAGGCTGCTGCGACCATTCTCAGCCTCGGCTGGCCATTGCATCGCCATGGGGACAATCGGCCCGTGCCGGTACTCCATCTGCTGGCCACCCAAACGCAAGACCGCGCGACTCACCGACGGGTCCAGGCTATAGGGTGCGAGCGTGAAACGAACCTGCAAGTCCCCCGGCTCATCCGCAAAAAAACCGCGCCTGATCACCTGCACCTTCGCCTGCTGGTCGAGCAACGCCCGAGACATCGGCAAGCTGCGCCCATCCAGGCTACGCAGCCTGTAGCGCCCGGAATCACCGCTGACAAAAGGCTTCAGATAGCTGTCAAAGAATCGCGCCATGATCCCCTCAGGCTTGAAAAACTCCTGGAAGTCGTTGAGGGAAACGTCGCTGCTGGCGTGGGCATTGAACGGGAAACGCAGCTTGATCGCCCTGCTGTAGAAACCATATACCTCGCTCTGATAACGCTGGTTCACATGCCGATAGGCCTGGTCGAGCAGGCGGCGCCAATGCTCGTCGGCCAGGCTTTCGAACCAGCCCGCCAGCGGCAGCGGCAAACGCGCGGCCACGTTGCGCAGGTTACTCAGCGCATCCTGTTGCCCCTGGATCCGCCGCTTGACCATCTCGAACGCGACCGGCTCCGGCGCGCCTTCGCGATTCAAGCTCGCCAACTGCAGGTGCAAGTCGTTGAGCGCCTGTAACACGCCGGTCAACTCGGCTCCCGGGTTCTCATGGTTGTCCAGCAACTGGTGCAAGGGCTCGAAGCGGCGCTGCATGGCTCGCCGTGCGCTGTCGGGCAAGGCATTGACCAGCCCGGCGGCGGTCGGCAACCGCTCTGCCGCAGGCCCAGGCAGCTTGGCAGCCAGCTCGTCGAGGCGCTCACTGGCCGACGGCAGGCGCGTGTGGTCACGAACCTGCTGCAACAACTGCAACAACGGCGACTGGGCCGACGTCAAGCTGGCGAGCTGCTCGGCGCCTTGCCTGGAGTTTTCAGTTTCACGCAGGCCAACCTGCCCAAGCGCCTCGCTCCAGGCATCGGCATACTCGCTGAAGTAGCGTTGTTCAAGCTCCACCATCAACCGTTGCAAATCCATGGCGCTCAGGTCGGCGCCCTCTCCCAGCACCCAGTTGTCCTGGACGATGGTATTCACCAGCCGCGCGCCCTGCGCTTCAAAATGCCGCTGGTACGTGCGGGTATAAAACCCCGGAATGGAACGCTCGCCCCCCTCAAACACCCGCCCGTGTGCAAGGCGCAACGGTTCAAGGCCGCGAGCTTGTTCGCGCAGCACCCGGTACACCACGTCAACCAGCGATTCGCCCCGCAACACGTGGCGCGCGCGGGCCACCATCTCGTCATCGAGCGGCTGCACGAACGGTTGCTCAAGCAAGCGCGCGAAATGTTCATTCAACCGGTTTTGCACGGAGGGCTCACCGGCAAACCGTACAGACCAATGCCCCGCCACCCGCTCACGCAGCCAGCCGACATCCCGCCGCTCCCGCAGGTTGAGCATCAGGTATGCCCGGAGGTTATCCAGCAGCCGCTCACGATCTTCCAGGCTGCCGCGAACCTGTTCCTGCAGCATCTCGCTGACGTGGGACAGCAACAGCCGGCCCAAGGCACGCTCGTAGGCCTGCTCCAGCACCGGACGGCTGATACTGCCCTGATACAACCCCATCCGCTCAACCAGCCTGGCTTCGCCCGGCAAGGGGAAAATCCGCGTGGCCGCCAGGCGGCTGTCCAGCAGCGGCAGGAGTGCCTGGGTAGCGTCTGACCCAGGCTGCACGGGTGCGGGCTGCCGTGCCAGCGCCTGCAGTTGCTCCAGACGTTGATGATTGGAGGAGTAACTGTGGGTCCACAGCAAGCCCGCCGCCACGACGACCACTAGTGCGCCCAGGGCCAGCCCCCCCTGGTGCCGGCGGATTCGACGGCGCTCCTGGCTATCGAGGTCCGCCAGGTCGGCTTGCGCCAGAATCACCCGGCTGAACAAGCCCTGGATAAAGTGCGAACGTGGTTCAAGTGCCTGTGGGCCACCGTCGGCGCTGGTCAAGTAGAAACCACGAAAGCCGTTGGTGTGCTGATAACGCGGGCCGCAAAAAGCAACGTCGATATAGAGGCTCAGGCGTTCGCCAATCCGGGCCGCCTGATGGGGAAAGTCGAGCATCCGTCCGCGCAGATCACTGTTGCGTTCCTGGTGCAGGCGCTGCACAAGCTCACCGCTCAAGCGCTGCAGCAGTGCTTCAAACGCCTGTCGTACCTGGGCAATGCCAATACCCGCTTTGCCTGGGACGATAGATTCGCCCAACACCGCATCACTGCCTTCGCCCAACGGCCGGTCGAAGAACTCCGCAAACCCCGGCAGGCGGTCGGCCTGGGTCACCACCAGGTAGATCGGCACCTCCACATGCAACGTCTGGCGGATCTCCAGCAACCGACTCTGGACTGCCCGCGCCTCATTCTCCAGCTGACGCTCGCTGCCATGGAGCAATGTGTCCGTGGACAGCGCCACCACCACACCATTGAGCGGGCGCGTCCGGCGCCGCACCTTGAGCAGCTCCAGCAGCGTCGACCAACCCGCGCCATCCACCTGGCTGTCAGGCTGGGTAAGGTAGCGGCCGGCGACGTCGAGCAACACGCCGTCCTCGGCGAAATGCCAGTCACAGTCCCGCGTGGCACCGCCCTGCGTCGCTACCGACGCGCCCTGATCCTGGAGCAACTGCAAGCCACTGGCGGCCAACATCCGGGACTTGCCACTGCCTTCCTTGCCGATCAGCAAATACCAGGGCAATGCATTACGCCAACGCGGGCTGCGTTCA
This sequence comes from Pseudomonas sp. W2I6, assembly GCF_030815935.1. Classification (NCBI taxonomy): domain Bacteria; kingdom Pseudomonadati; phylum Pseudomonadota; class Gammaproteobacteria; order Pseudomonadales; family Pseudomonadaceae; genus Pseudomonas; species Pseudomonas sp. W2I6. The sequence goes on from NZ_JAUSXJ010000001.1 coordinate 3,359,477, forward strand.
CCATAAATCCGTGAGTGTTTCAGGGTGTACAAAGCGTCCTTGAAGCGACCGCGCAGGTGCCGCTGCTCGTTTTCAACCTGGCCTTTGCGCGGGCGTGGTTCGCCGTCATCGACGGTTGATTGCCGAGCCATACTGCGCCAATTGGCATACACCATCGCCAGGCCCCACAACAAAAACAGCCCGCTGATTGTCAGCAAGCGCGATACCGCCGCTTGCCAGAATCGATAGTCGTCGACAGCCAGCAGTGGCCCGAAGAACCACACGGTCATTGCGACCGCGAGCACCAGCAGCAGGCTCCAGACCCAAACCCTGCCCAGCACGGCGCCCGCGCTCCTGAAGAATGCGTTCATGCGTTGCTCCCTGCGTTAGAGCAGCGCCCGGAACATATCCGGCGCCACGAGTTGATACGGTTGCAACACCGCTTCACGCTGCTGGCCCAGCACCCAGGCAAATCCTGCATACAGGCTCAACAGGCTGGCGGCGACAAACACTGCAATCCAGGTGAGCGACACGACCCTCAGCCGTTTCCGGCGCGGCTGTTCCGGCCTGGGCGACGGCGCGCACGCCGCAGGCGTATCACCCCGCACATGCCGGATCTGCCGATACAGCGCGTCCCGAACCTGTTCAAGCTGCAACAACCCACGCTCCATGACCCGGTACTTGCCCTCAAACCCGAGGGACAGGCACAGGTACATCAACTCCAGCATCGCCAGGTGCTTGAAGGGGTCCCTCGACATGCGCTCAAGCAACTGGAAAAACTTCTCGCCGCCGAAGGTTTCGTTGTGAAAACTGCTCAGCAGGCTCATCTTCGACCAATCGCTCTGGCTGCCCCATGAGGTGGTGACCACTGCCTCGTCGATCACGCTGCACAGCACATACCGCGCCGCCATGACCTCGCTGCCTTGGGCCCCGTCATGCCGGGCCCGCGTCTCGAACAGCGTGACTGCCGCCGAGAGTCGTTCATTCAGGGCGCGCAGGCTTTCCTCGGCGGTACTGCGCTTGAGGCGGACCACCTCGGACAGAAGCTCCCAGGCAGGCGCCACCAAACTGTTCAGGCCAATGTCGAAATGCTCCGCGCCCTGCAAGCGGGCCGCGTAGATCATCCGGTCTTCCAGTTGTTCGAAACGCGGCGGCGATGCGAAGTCGGTCATCGGTCCCTGCGCCGGTCCGCGTCCCTGTCGATCAAGCAGGACGGTTTTCTCGTCCTGCGGGTATTCCCTGTCCATGGTCTCAGTTCCTGATGGCCCAGAATTTCAGTTCCAGTTCGGCAAATTCACCGCTGACGTGGAAGGCAAATCCTCCCGACTGCTTCAACTGCTCAATGTCCCGGGCACCGAGTTCAAGCATGAAATAGGTGTTGGCGGCATGAAACGGTATCTGCCGGGGAGCCACCGGCAGCGGCTTGACCTTGATGCCCGCCAACTGCAGGTTGACCAACTCGCGAATCCGCTCCACAGGGCCGACCTTGAGGTGCGCCGGCAGCCGGTGACGAAGCTCCTCGGCGTCACAATGGGCGCTGGCGGCCAGAATGAAGGTCGCCGAACCCAGCAGGTTGAGATCGCTCACCGGGCACACCAGCACCCCGTACTGGCGAGGCTGCAGCGCCAGCTCAATGGCATGCTGCTCAAGCACCATCGACAGCAGGCTGCGAATCGGCTCCATCAATCCACGAAAGCTGGCGCCCTGGTCGCTGTGCCGGTAATGCCCCTCGAAGTGCGCACGCTTGCTGTCGCTGGCAAACGTCGCGAGTTCACCCAGGATCGACAGCAATGTTCGATACAGCGTTTCAGGGCTGACCTGGCTCAGGCTCAGGTAGTGACGCAAGACCAGTTCGGTGCGATTGATCAATTGCAACATCAGGAAGTCGCCAACCTCCGCGCCGGCGGCGGTACCGTTGGCGCGAATCCGCTCGGCGATGGCATCCCCCCGGTAAGCGAGCAGGCTGATCACTTCCTTGAGGCAAGACAGCAGGTAGCCGGAGCCATGCAGGTGAATGAAGCTCGGGATAAAATCGGGGTCCAGGCTGACGCCCTCCTCGGTGCAACTGAGCACCTGGGCAACCTTGAGCTTCACGTAGTGCGGGTCGCTGTGTTGCTCCCCCAGCAACAGGCGAAAATCCAGCTGCCCGCAATTGACCTGACGACGAGCTTCTTCCCCGGCGTTGGAGTCGCTGACGTCTACCGCAAGAGTCTTGTAGCGCGCCAACACATCAATCTGCTCGGGTCGACGGGCTTCAACACAGTTACCTGTGGCCAGCGGCAAGGCCAGGTAGATCGACTGCTTCCCGGTATTGACCGGAACCTCCAGCACCAGCGACTCCATCGCGCCGCCCAGCTCGAACAGGCTGCCATCCGGCAATATGCCGCTGGCCTGGCTGATAACGACCTTGCCCATATTGAGGTATTGCACATCGATTTCCAGGGCCAGGAAGCCCCAGGCGTGACGGCACAACAGCTGGGTGCGGCGCGTGAGTTGCTGATCGTGGTACCGATCGTTTTGCTGGAAATGCTGAGGGCGCAGCAACATGCCTTCCTGCCAGATGACTTTTTGGCTGTACATGTCAGTCGCCCGCCTTCGCGGGTTGCGGGTTGACCAACCGAATGCCGGCCTGATCAAGGATCAGTTCAGCGCCGGTCAATCGCTGCGCGGTCACCGGCAGCACATAGCGCCATTGCGAGTGAGGCAAATCACGGTACGCCGCCAGCACGCCGACATAACGACTGCCGGGCTCGAGACTGAGTTTGAGCGTGGAGTGATCGCCGGGGCGCAACTCCAGCTCTTCGAGGTTCACCAGGTCCTTGGGCAACGTGTGCTCGGCATGAGCATAAAGGCTGAAAAAGTCCGCATTTTCAAAAGCCACGGGGTGTCGAAGCTCCATCAGGTGCACCACGATCGGCGACGGGCGACCATGGAGATCAGGGTTGACCCGTTCGCTGGCGGTCAGTGTCAGGTCCAGCTTGGTCAACTTCGAAAAGGGCGACAGGGAGCAACCACCCAGCAAACCCATTACAGCGCACAACAATGCAACGGTGACTCGGGACATGAAGATCATCCTGGATAACGGTGAAGGGTTGAGATCAGGCGAATCTGTTCCTCGTACGCCTTGGCGAAGTCGCTGCCCAGCAGGCGCTCGCTCAAGTGCTCGTCCTCGATCAGTGCCTGGTAATGGCGCTGATACGCGCGCCAGCGGGCGCCACACCGGGGGATCAGCGGCGGCCTTGCCTGGCGTTCGAAGCACAGCAGCAAATGGCCGGGCGCAAAGGCTGCCAGAGCGCCGCGTACTGCCGCGCGGCAGGCCGCCAGCAAGGCCACCTCGTGAGCCTGCATGTCGCGGTACGCCCGCATGACAAGCATCTCGGCGGAAACCTGCCCCAGCTGCCCGACACCCAGCAGCGACCCCAAGGCCGCACTGGCGTCTGCGCTGTCTCTAAGTGGGTTGGGGCTTTGGAGCGGCGTCTGGGTGAGTGCCAGTTTCAGCTCTTGCCTGAGCTCGTTACGGGTGCCCAGGCTCTGTTGCAACCCTTCAGTCATTTGCCGGAGCAAGCTCGCGGCCTTGATCGCCAGGACTTCTCTTGCCGACTCATCGAGGTCGCCCAGATCAATACCGAGTGCCTGCGCAAACCCCAACCAGAATGGCCCTGAGCCGTGACCTGGAACGGGCGATTGCGGACTTGGGGCAACCTGGCGCGCAGGCTTCACAAGCTCGGGAACCGTCAGGTGATCCCGGTCCGCCGCCGCGTGGTCCGTCCAGCGCAATGTCTCGTAGGTGGTCATGTTCAGGGCCGCCAGCTCTTGCGACCCGTCCTCGCGCTGCAGTTCGCTGGCCATTGCCCGCAGTGGGTCCAGCTCAAGGAATGCATCATCGGGAATCAGCCTGTGTAATCCGTCCTGGCCCTGTCCCAGCGGTGGGCTGACCAGTCGTGCGCGAATACTCAGCGGCCCCAGCTGAAATACCGCGCCGTCATCTATCGGTTGCTGCTGCCCCTCATGCAGACGCTCACTGCGGCCTGCCAGGCGGGTTCCATTGCTGCTGATATCCGTCAGGAAATACCGGCCGTCACGATAACTGATCACCGCGTGACGACCGGAAACCTGGCGACTGGTGTCAGGCAGGGTCCAGTCGCAACCACCCCCCCGACCGATGACGCCCCCCACTCCGTCAAAGACTTTGCGCAGCGCCGGCGCGGACTCTGCTGGCCCCGCAGGGCACACCTCAAACACTAGCTGCATGGCAGGACTCCTCCGCGCTCACAGGCCACGACCGGTGGACCGCGGATCACCCAGCGGACGGTAGTCATCGTCGTCAAAGACATGATTGGTGTTACAGCCACTCAGCAAAAACAACACAAGCACCAGGGCTTGCCACTGACTAACAGGCATCAGGTATCTCCCGGAATTGAAAGGGTGTGCCATTCAGCACTCTCCCTGGACTTCGCCAAACGGAATGTCCAGGCGTGCAAGGCGGTACAACAACGTGCGCCGGGCGAGGCCCAGTTCACGGGCGGTGCGGGTTCGATTGCCACGGTTCTTGCGCAGGCAGTCGATCAGCACTACCCGCTCGACTCGCTCCATGCGCTGGCGCAGCGTTGCGTCGACAGCGGGCGCGGACAGGGTTGATGGCAGCGATAAATGCGCAGGCAGGATCACCTCGTCGTCGCACAGCAGAACCGCCCGCTCCACCATGCATTTGAGCTCACGAACATTGCCGGGAAAGTGGTGGCTGGACAGTTGATCCAGGGCCGCACTCGACCAGCCCACCGTGGCTCGCCCCAACAGTGCACAGGCCTTGTCGGCGAAATGCCGGGCCAGTTGCAGCACGTCCCCGTCCCGCTGGCGCAGCGCCGGCAACTCGATAGGAAACTGCGCCAGCCGGTAATAAAGGTCCTCGCGAAAGCTTCCTTCAGCCACCATGCTGGTGAGGTCCCGGTGGGTCGCCGCGACGATTCGCACGTCGACCTTGTGGGACGTGTTGGCACCCAACGGCCGAATCTCGCCCTCCTGCAGGACCCGCAACAACTTGGCCTGCAGTGAGAGCGGCATATCACCGATTTCGTCGAGCAGCAGCGTGCCGCCGTGGGCGGTGTCAAACAGGCCGGCGTGGTCTCTTTCGGCCCCGGTGAACGCGCCTTTGCGGTAACCGAACAACTCACTTTCGAGCAAGCCTTCGGGAAACGCTGCGCAGTTTTGCACCACAAATGCCTTGCTGCTGCGCGGGCCGGCAGCATGAATGGCCCGGGCGACCACCTCTTTACCGGTGCCGGTCTCGCCCCGGAGCAGCACGGTGTAGGGGCTATGCACCACCTTGCCGATCAGGCGGCACGTCTCGTCCATGGCCGTGCTGTTTCCGATCAAGCCGTAGGCGCTGGTGCTGCGGGTGCTGCGAACCACCTTCAACGCACCGGGAGCCCGGCGCATTCGCCGCAACAGGGCCAACTGGCTCAAGACAAAACTGCCCAATTGGCCCAGGGACGCACCGTAGCCAGCCAGCTCCGTCGCTCGCAGGCTGGCACACAACACCATCCCGGATACCTGCTTGCTCGGCCCCGGTAACGGCACGCACAGGAGTGATTGCCAGGACGCCGCGACCGCTGGCAGAAACCCCGTGTCATACACACTGCTGCCTGCCTCGGTGAGGTTAAACACCCGGTTCTGTTGCAGCACGTACTGCAACAGTTGCTCGTTCCGCAAATCCGCGCCCGAGCTCACAACCGCCCCTGGCGGCGACAGGCCCGGCAAATACTGGGCAGCCAGTTCGAGGCGGCCGGTGGCCTGGTCGAGCAGGTACAACTGGCCAAGCTCGCAGCCGCTCAGTTGCGCGGCGCCTGCCGCAAAGTCATCGGCCAATGTCGATTCGTCACTATTGATGCCCAACCGGCTAAACCATCCCAGCAAGGCAGCGGCGTAGTCCAGCGGGCTTGGCAACTGGGTAAACGGATTGTCCGCCATCAGCTGAACTCACAGATTACGGTGCCATTGGCATCCAGCCTGGCATGGACGAACTGCAGGGACTTGCCAACGGCCATCGCATCCAGCAGGCGATCCACCACCTGCGGCAACAGGTTTTCCTCGATCCATTGGTCGACAAACCGCGCGCCACTCCCACTGTGGCTACAGTGCTCGGCCATGTGTGCGACAAGATCCCCTGCGTGAGTGAATGCGAGCTTGCGCTGAAGCAGACGCTGGCCCAGGCGCTGAAGTTTGTGTTCAATCAGTTGGTGCAGCACCGCGCCTGCCACCGGGTAATACGGCACGACTCGCATACGGGCCAGCAGCGCCGGCTTGAAATGAGCTGTCAGTACCGGCCGGATCGCGGCGTGCAGTACTTCGACAGCCGGTCGTTGACTGTCGGCGCACAGCCCGGTGACAAGATCGCTGCCCAGGTTGGAAGTCATCAGGATCAGGGTATTGCGAAAGTCGATTTCACGTCCTTCTCCATCATTGGCTACCCCTTTGTCGAACACCTGGTAAAACAGGTTCAGGACATCCGGATCGGCCTTCTCCACCTCATCGAGCAGCACCACTGAATAGGGCTTTTGCCGCACCGCCTCAGTCAGCACCCCGCCCTCCCCGTAACCGACATAACCCGGTGGTGCGCCGATCAGCCGGGACAGTGAGTGTTTCTCCTGGTATTCAGACATGTTGATCGTGGTGACAAAGCGCTCGCCGCCATACAACAGGTCGGCCAGGGCGTGGGCTGTTTCAGTTTTGCCGACACCACTGGGGCCCACCAACAGAAATACCCCCACGGGGGCATCAGGCCTGTTCACGCCGGCCGCGACAGCCCGCAGGCAACGGTCCAGGACCTGCACGGCACCTTCCTGGCCGAGGATGCGACCACGCAGATCATCCGCAAAGTTCAGGACCTTCGCGCTGTGTTCGCGGGCAAGCTGCTCCAGGGGAATACCCGTCCAGGCGCTGATAACCTGTGCCACCAACCGTGGGCATACTTCGAAGCTGACCAATCGCTGTTCGTGCTGTATGGCCTGCAACGCCTGATGGTTCTGGGCCAGGAGCGGAGCGAGAGCCTCAGTGCTTTCGCCAACGTTACCGGCGTCGGCCAGTTGCTGGCGCAGCGAGAGTACCTTCTCGGCCAGTTCGCGCTGTTGGGTCCAGCGTTGTTCAAGCTGGAACTGTGCGACTTCTACTTCTTCCAGTCTCCGGGTGAGGTGCTGCAGCACCTGTTCATCGATGGCCAACCCCGCGTCGGCATCCCTGCGCACGGCACGTTGCTGGCGCGTGCCCTCGGCCAGTTCGGCGCGCAACTGCTGCAGTTCGTCCGGCGCCGTGACCAGGCTGATCCGCACCCGGGCACAAGCGGTGTCCAGCACGTCCACAGCCTTGTCCGGCAACTGGCGGCCGGCCAGGTAGCGGGCACTCAACTGCGCGGCGGCGACCACGGCGTCATCGCGCACGTAGACTCCGTGGCTGGCCTCATACACCGGGACCAACCCACGCAAAATCGTCACGGCATCGTCAACCGTCGGCTCGTGCACTTGCACCGGCTGGAAACGCCGCGCCAACGCCGGGTCTTTCTCGAAGTACTTCTTGTACTCCGACCAGGTCGTCGCGGCGATGGTACGCAACTCACCTCGTGCCAGCGCTGGCTTGAGCAGGTTGGCGGCATCGGAGCTGCCGGCCGAGCCGCCTGCGCCGACCAGGGTATGGGCCTCATCGATGAACAGGATGACCGGTTGCGGCGAGGCGTTGACCTCATCGATCAAGCCTTTGAGGCGGCGCTCGAACTCACCCTTGATACTGGCACCGGCTTGCAGCAGGCCCATGTCCAGGGTCAGCAGGCGCACCTTCCTGAGCACCTCTGGCACTTGCGCGCTGACGATCCGCAGGGCCAGGCCCTCGACTATCGCGGTTTTCCCGACACCCGCCTCGCCCACCAGAATGGGGTTGTTCTTGCGCCGCCGCGCGAGCGTATCGATCATTTGCCGGACTTCGTTATCGCGACAGAGCACGGGGTCGAGTTTCCCGTCCCGGGCCTGGCGAGTCAGGTCATGGGTAAAGCGCTCCAGCAAGGAACTCCCCGCCTCAGCTGGAGCCGCCTGCGCGTTTTCACTCAAGAGAAATCCGAGCACACGCGGTGCATCAAGCGTGCTTATCACCGACTGGTAACGGCTGCCAGCGTGCTGCATCGGGTTGCGCAACAAGGCGAGCAGCAAGGCGCCATGGTCCACTTCCCGTCGGCCCAGCTCCAGATGGGCAACCAGCAACGCCTGCTGCAGCCATTGCACCAGGGCGGGCGAAAACACCGGATTGCGGGACGCGCTCTGGTCGACCCGAGGTTGCAGCACGGCCTGCAATTCCCCGGCATCCACGCCCGCGTCCTGCAGCGCTCGCATAAGAACACCCTCGGGAGGCTCCAGGAGCGTCAGCAGCAAGTCTTCCACCAGGACCTCGCCGCCGCCCCGGGTGACACAACGCTCGGCGCTGCGTTCCAGGTCGCGCCGCGTGGACGCCGTCAATGCCTGGATAAGTTGTTGCAGATCCACATTCATCATATCCATCAATCCCTAATGATTTTTACTGGCCAGGATGACCACGCCGTCTGCCCGCTCATGCCCCAGCCAACTGGTCCAGCCCAGGCGGCAGACGTTGTGCTCGCCAAGGTGCAACGGCCGGACCTCGCCCGCCGCCAACACCAGTCGCACGTCGTATTCCAAGGGGTCCCGGGCGGCAAAACGCACCAGCGCACACAGCGGCTCGTAACCCGCCCCGGTGGGCAAAAACTCGTGAAAACGCTGCCAATCGAGTGCCAATACATGAACCCTGAACATGCCACTGCGGTCGATAAGGCACTCCCCCAGCACCAGGTCCGACCCCAACGAGCTATAGGCGCGACCAAGGTCATTGCGCTGCTCCTGGTCGATCACTACCCTGCGCTCGACCCACTGCTCGATGACCAGCCGGTTGTGCTTGAAGTAATAACGCAGCACGGTCTCGATCAGCGCGGCGGAGTGCACGCGCAGGCTCAGCAGCCCCAGGTAGGGCAACAGGCGTTTCCAGTTCAGTTGAGCCGCGCTGCGAATCGCGCTGCCACCCAGGCCCACCCATGCAAACATCTGCTCGGAAAAGGGATCGCGGGCGCCCGTTTGAAAACTCGCCTGATAACGATATTTTCGCCAGATCGGCACTATCAGCCGGTGCAGGCGATGGTGAAAAAGATCAAGAAATTCCCGCGTCGGATTACCGCCCGCTACCTCGGCAAAGGCTTGCTCGCCATAGAACGCCGGCAGCGGTGACCCTGTACCAAACAGGCCCAGCACATTGAGGCGAAGCCGTGCCCGCAAATGGCCGTGCTCGACAAAAAACTCCACACGATCAATGTCGTTGCCGGGAAAGCCAAAGCCTGGGTTGGCCTGGAACTCCAATTGATCGTAAAGCGCCTCATCGTCCAGCGAGGGATGCGCCTCGCGCAGGCGCTCGATAATCTGCGCAACCGCCTGAAACACCGAGTACTCGCGAATCACTCGGGACAGGGCGGTTAAAGCAGGGGCTGCTGGCCCATCCGGGGTGGCCATAGGTACACGTCTCCTTGTGTGCTGATGACTCGCAGTTCGTGGTACGAGTTGAGGCTGGCGTAAAGCGCGAAGAACTCGTTGAGCACCGAGGCAAAGACGAACACGTCGCCCTCCCCCAGGTAGCCTTCAGGATCGATGGTGAGGTCAACCCGCAAGCCGCGAAATGGCAGGCCTCGGTGCAGCCGGTCTACGGGCTGGTGACTGATCGAACGGAGGGCGCCCAGCCTTCGCCTGCTGACCTTTTCCACCTGGCGGTCGTGATAACGCGGCAGGTCGTAGGTTTCGAGGATCACCCTCAAGGCGTTGATATCGGTCAATGACAGATAGTTGAGCGACATATTGCTGATCAGTCGCCACAGGAAGTCGCTGTCCAGGGGTGGCGCAAAGCTGGGGGTTGCCGCGGTGATGTTGCGAAACGAGAGAAACTCGGGCGTCTGTTCGCACGCCTGATTGATATCGCCCACCTGCAGCAGGCATGGCAGGTTGTGGTTGGTGCAGGTCAGTTCAATCGACAGGGTTTCCTGTTCATGCACTGGACACCGGTCGAAACTCAGCCAGGTATCCAGGCCGGCATGTTGCAGGGATGGCCGCTGGCGAACGCCATAGCTGGGCGCGGCGCTGCCAAAATCGTGCTCAAACGATTCGAACGGTACATATTCCTGGTACCCGAGGCCTCCCGGCCGCCATCCCGTGACCTTGTCGACGGAAAATACACCGCAGTTCCCCCTGGCGTATTCGCCAGGCAACAACAGGTATTCGTCCTGCTTGCCGTCCAGGCGAATCGGTACACCGTCGTGCCTGAACAGATTGACGATGGGCGTGCAGTACAGCTTCACGTTGTCCAGGGTAGGCGCCATTCGCTCAATACCGCGACCACGCATGTCGAAGCGTAACGTCACGCCATGTACCTGCTTGAGTACGTCAATAGGCAACCTGCTCAGCGCGCCAAGGCCACTCACATCGACAAACAGGTATTTGTCGGGAAAGGCGAAGTACTCCTGCAAATGGCGATAGCCACGAAAGGTATTCAACGGATAAGGGATCAGTGCCTCATCCTCGGAAAAGCCCACAGGACTGATATCGTTGCTGGACAGACGCAATGAAACAGGCTCGCCGTCGGCACCGATGACCGGCAGCCCGTCGCGCCCGAAAGGCTGCAACTCGAACCCGTCCAGGTGACGCAAAAGCCCCAGGTAAAGCGCCTGGCTGACGGGCTGCTCCCCCGCGAGATGCAAACGCAGGCAGTTCAGTTCCAGCTCACTGAAGTTGCCCTCGGCCGTCATCTCCAGACGCAGGCAGAGCAAAGCGCCCTCACCCTGTACCGAGTACTCCATGGCGGCCAGTTGCAGCGGCAAGACCTGCGTCGGGTAACAGGTACGAAAACGGCAGCGTTCACCGTCGATCGCAATGCTTTCCACCGGTGTATCCCGCTCGACCCTGATGGCCGGCCCTGCGCGCTTGAGCGGATCAAACTGCAGCATGCTGAACGACGGCAGCGGCCGCATATAGTTGGGCCACAGCAGATGCATCAACGAGTGACTCAACTCCGGCAAATGATCATCAAGCTTCTGCCGCAGGCGACCGGTGAGGAATGCAAAACCCTCAAGCAACCGTTCTACATCCGGGTCCTGGCCAGCGTCCCCAAGAAACGGCGCGAGTGCCGGGTTGCGCTCGCAGAACCGTCGCCCCAACTGTCGCAGTGCGCTCAGCTCGCCCTGGTAGTAGCGGTTAAACGACATCCGGTTTGACCTCGACCCGTGCGCCGTGAGCCAGGCTGGCGCAAAAGGCGACCGCTTGCGTCATGCCATTGACTTCCATGGCCCCCTCGATGGAAAAAGCCAGCACCATCGGGTCACGGTCCTGTGGCAATGCCTTGACACGGACATCCTTCAGACGGGGTTCGTAGGCCTGGATAAAGCGCTCAATCAGGAACCGAGCCTGGCTCAACGCGTCATGCAGGCTGAGGCGCATGTCATTCAGATCAGGTAACCCGTAATCAGGTAGCGTCTGGACACTGCCCGCACGGGTGCTGAGCATTTTCGCCAGATGACCCGCCACGGATTCCACGACGCAACCTTGCGGGCTGCGCCCCACGCCGGACTCCAGGCGCTCGAAAAGGCTGCGGTTTTGGGTAATCACGTGGCGGCGGCTCATTCTTTATCGAGCTTGCCGACGAGCGACAGAGTGAAGTCTGCCCCCATGTACTTGAAGTGCGGGCGAACGCTCAGGTTGACGCGATACCAGCCAGGCTCCCCGTCGACATCACTGACAACAATGCGCGCAGCCCGAAGCGGGCGCCGTCCACGCACTTCGGTGCTGGGGTTGTCCTGGTCGGCTACGTATTGGCGAATCCATTTGTTGAGTTCCAGCTCAAGGTCGGTGCGCTCCTTCCACGACCCCAGCTGTTCACGCTGCAGGACCTTGAGATAGTGGGCCAGGCGATTGACGATCATCATGTACGGCAATTGGGTACCGAGCCGGTAATTCAGCTCGGCAGCCTTGCCTTCGGCACTGATTCCAAAAGACTTGGGTTTTTGCACCGAACTGGCGGAAAAGAACGCTGCATTGTCACTGCCCTTGCGCATGGTCAGGGCAATGAAGCCCTCTTGCGCCAGCTCGTATTCGCGTCGGTCGGATACCAGCACCTCGGTAGGAATCTTGGTTTCGATCTCGCCCATGCTGTGAAAGTGATGCAGCGGCAAGTCCTCAACTGCACCACCACTCTGCGGGCCGATAATGTTCGGGCACCAGCGATACCGGGCGAAACTGTCCGTCAAGCGGGTAGCAAAGGCATAGGCCGTATTACCCCACAGATAGTGTTCGTGGCTGCTGGCCACATGTTCCTGGTAGGCGAACGTCTTGACCGGACAATCAACGGGATCGTACGGCGTACGCAATAGAAAGCGCGGTACGGTGAGGCCGATGTAGCGGGCATCTTCGCTCTGGCGAAAACTCTGCCATTTGGCAAACTGCGGCCCTTCAAAATGGTCCTTCAGGTCCTTGAGGTCAGGCAGGCCGGTAAAGCTCTCCAGGCCGAAGAAACCAGGGCCGGCCGCCGCAATGAACGGTGCATGGGCCATGCAGGCCACGCTGGAAACATACTGCATCAGCCTGACATCGGGAGCACTGGGGGAAAGAAAATAATTGGCGATGATTGCCCCTACGGGCTGGCCGCCGAACTGACCGTATTCGGCACTGTAGATGTGCTTGTAGAGTCCGGACTGAGTCACCTCCGGTGAGTCCTCGAAGTCATCCAGCAGATCCTGGCGGGAGACGCTGAGCAGTTCGATCTTGATGTTTTCACGAAAATTGGTGCGATCAACCAGCAACTGCAGGCCACGCCAGGAAGACTCCAGTGCCTGGAAGTCGGGATGGTGCAGGATTTCATCCATTTGCTGGCTGAGCCTTGCGTCAATCTCGGCAATCATCCGGTCAACCAGGCGCTTCTTGACCGGCTCGCCCTTGTTTTGCGGCTTGATCAGCTCCTCGATAAATGCCGAGACTCCGCGCTTTGCAATACTGTAGGCCTCGTCGTCGGCGCTGAGGCGGGTCTGGGCAATGATGTTGTCGAGAATGCTGTACTCATCCGTGATGGGCGCATGCGACGGGCTTTGGCTGGTAGTCATGGTGTCAGTGTCCTTTTAACTGAGAGCGTCATACGGCGGAGCTGTCCAGCCCCAATTCAGCCAATACCCGCTTGCGCGAATCGTCATCGGCGAGGGCATTTTCAATGGCCTTTCGAAAGCTCGGCGTGTTGCCCAGCGGCCCCTTGAGCGCCACAAGTGCATCGCGCAGGTCCATGAGCTTTTTCAGCTCGGGTATCTGCTCAACCAGCTGTGCAGGATTGAAGTCCTTCATCGAATTGATCCTGACCCGGATCGCCAACTCGTCAGGTTCGGCTGAATCCTGCAGCCGGTTGGGGACGCTCAAGGCCAGGCTCAAGGCCTGCTTGGCCAGCACCTCGTCGAGGCTGTTCTTGTCGATGCCGACGGGCTTGCGATCTTCGAGCTTGCGCAGGTCTTCACGCTGGGTGAAGTCACCAAGCACCAGCAATTTCAACGGCAGCTCGACCTCTTCCTGCGCAGTGCCGACGGCGGGTTTGAACGTGATATTGATGCGTTCCCTGGGGGCTACCGAACCTTCTTTCGCCATGGTGTTTCTCCTTTTTCGGGGGGCTCGAAAGCCTATTCAAGTGCCGCTTCGAGATCGAAGTGGCACAGCCTGCGATGGACATCTTCCTTGCGCTCACGCACGGAATGGCTTTGGGGCAATACGTCACAGCAGCCATGCAAGAGCTGCAGCACTTCAACCGCCAGCTCGGGCTCCCAGCGCTGCAGGCCTGAGTGCTGCAGCTCGTGGTCCAGGTGATCGAGCTGGACTTTGGCCAGGTCATGCTTGCCTGCCAGCAAACACAACCTGGCCAGGCCAAGCCGCCAATGAAACCGGGCACGATCACCTGTTGCGGTTTGCATGCCCTGCTTGAGGGACCGCACAGCCACCTTGAACCCGTCCTTGCGCAGCACGGGCATGACGTCGTGCAACGCTTTGTCCCAAGGCGCAGCCGGGGCATCAGGTGCCGACCTGAGTGGGACCGGGGCTTGCAAATGGCGGGCAACCTGGGTGTTGATCCAGCCACGGGTGACGTCGTCGGCGAAGGGTGTTCCGTCGTGGAAGCGCAGCTGTGCAAGCCCCGGCAAGCGCTGGAGCAACAGCGCGAAGTGCACTTCCAGCTCGGTCATGGCCAGGTCGGCCTGGAGTGCCTGCAGGCACTCCCACACCCGGTACAAGCCGTCGAACCAGAAAGGTGCTCCGGCCAGGCTGCTCTCAAGCTCCAGCAGCAGGTCGGTATGCTGCCCTTGGGCAAAGCGCTCCTGGTACCGCTTGAGCTTGTCGGGCGCCGGCCCGCGCAAAGGCGTTACCTGTTCGCTGTCACAGTCCGGAAGACTGGTGATCGTCAGCCAGGTCAACGTTCGGTTCAGACGCAGTGCGCGCAGGTCAGTGGCATTCTGACGCTGCCACCAGGCCGACAAGGGCCGGGCATGTTCCTGCAGCGTGCGCAGCAGCTTGTGGGCGTCCTTTTCGTTTTCCACAATGGGCTCGGGCGCCATCAACTGAGTCGCGACCTGCTTGATATGGGCGATCACCCCTGTGCTACCGCCTGCTGGAGGTTCGCTTTCGGTGGACTGTTGCAATCGGTCCGACAGCTGCCTGCGAACCGGCAGTAACAGTGGCGCATCTTCGAGAAGGTGTTCGGTCCACAACTCGTCCAGCCGCGCCAGGTGTTCGAGCATGCAGTGGAACAAGGGCCGCTGATCCTTGAGCGAAACAGGTTGTGCAAGCACCTGCTCGAGGCGCGGGACCAGCCAGCCAAAGGCGGCACTGCGGGTACGCAGCTTGCCCGGATAAACGACCGCCCAATGATGCTCACAGAGGTAGCGCAGCAATCCGAGGCCTGCGAGTAGCCCGGGGAAGGACTCGCGCTGATGCAAGGCCCAGGTCAACCAGACAGCGACCCGCAAGTCCTTGGACTGGTGGCGTAACAGCGCCTCGCTTTTTTCCACGACCCATTGCCAGTCAGGCTGACTGTTTCCGTGAATGGAGTACGCCTTGCCCAGTTCAGTTTCAAGCGCCTCATACTCGGTCGAAAAACGCATATCGGCCCCCGCATAACTCGTTTTCGAGTGGGGTGCCTGCGCAAGTTCGAGGTAATAATCGGAAAGCCTGTCTGAGTAAACCATTATGGGCCGCACTTTACTTTCCTGAACATGTCCAGTGAACTAATGGCCATTCAAGCGCACATCAGGACATTGATTAAAGTTTGCCTTCCCTACGAGAAGAGCACGAACCTTATCCATGCAAAAAGCATTGTTCAAGCCACCAAATAGCAGTTAAGGAGTTTCCTACAAGAATAGAAAAATCACCGACGCGCAAGAATTTGCGCAGCCAAGGCGCCAGGCATCATCATGAATGACGTGAACTCTGCGAATAACACCGTCCATCAACATGAGCAACTAACTGCACACCCCTGCGCAAACAAATACAACTAAATCGAATTAAAACCTTTAATGCCGCTCAAAATAAAAACCGATAAAACCTTACCCCCCTGCTTTCATTGACGCTCGAACTTTCCGGCACGCTTCTTGATATCGAGCATTACCCGGCCGGCAAGTCCGTCGGCCGGGACGACCTCATTTATCAGGCAAGGAAAACCGTCATGCCAACACCCGCGTATCTATCCATCACCGGCACCAAGCAAGGCTTGATCACGGCAGGCACGTTCACTCAGGACTCGGTCGGCAACATTTACCAGGAAGGCCATGAAGACCAGATCCTGGTGGAAGCATTCCAGCATCAGGTGATCATTCCCCGTGACCCGCAATCCGGCCAGCCCACCGGCCAGCGTGTGCACAAGCCCCTGATGATCAGCAAGGTATTCGATAAATCGTCGCCATTGCTGTTCAGCGCATTGACCTCCGGGGAAATGGTCAAGTGCCGCCTTGAGTGGTACCGAACCTCTTCAGCCGGAACCCAGGAACACTACTTCACCATCGAGTTGGAAGACGCGATCCTGGTGGACATCCAGTCACAGATGCCCAATTGCCAGGACCCGAACAACGCACACTTCACGCACCTGGAGGATGTGTATTTCACTTACCGGAAAATCGTCTGGACCCATGAGGTCTCCGGTACCTCTGGCTCTGATGACTGGCGCAGCCCGGTAGCCGGCTAAGCAGCCACCGAAACAGAAACGGCATCGCCATGGACGGCACCGTTTCTGTCGGCCACTAGACCATCGCCAGCGGATGCTTGCGCTTCGGCGCCCCAAAAACCCGGTCAATCGCGTCCAGGTCGTGCTCATCCAGCACCAGCTTCGCCGCTGCGGCATTGAGCCGGACATGCTCTGGCGTAACCGCCTTGGGAATCGCGATCACACCGTCCTGGCGCAAGACCCAGGCCAGGGAAACCTGGGCGGGTGTGACCTCGTGGCGACGGGCAATTTGCTTGAGGGTCGGGCTGGCCAACAGCTCGCCACCCTGGGCGATGGGACAGTAGGCCATCAAGGGTAAATTGTGTTGCTGCCACCATGGCAGCAGGTCGAACTCGATGCCGCGCTCCTCGATGTTGTAGAGCACCTGATTGGTGGCACAGGCCGGGGAAGCCAGCTCCTGCAGGTCTGCCACATCAAAGTTGGACACACCCCAACGACCGATCTTGCCTGCCTCACGCAAGCGCTCGAAGGCTTCTACCGTTTCTTCAAGGGGGTATTGCCCACGCCAATGCAACAGATACAGATCAATGTAGTCGGTGCCCAGGCGCTGGAGACTGGCCTCACATGCACGTGGAATGCCCTTGTGGCTGGCATTGTGCGGGTACACCTTGCTGACCAGGAACACCTGGTCGCGCTTGCCGCGAATCGCCTCGCCGACGACTTCTTCGGCACCTCCTTCGCCATACATTTCAGCGGTATCGATCAGGGTCATGCCCTCATCGATACCCAGTTGCAACGCGGCCACTTCGGCGCTGCGCTTGCCGGGATCCTCGCCCATGCGCCAGGTCCCCTGGCCGATGACAGGGACGGGTACGCCGGCCAGATCAATGGTGCGCATGACAACCTCCTGATGAATTTGCGAATTAACAGTGTGGCACCGACTGGACAAAAGGGTTCAATCGAAGGAAGGTGGCCCTTTCCATCCCAGCCATAGAAAGGGCCTGCAATGCTGTTTGTGGTCATGTTGGGGGGTAAGCACCCCCGGGCGAAAATCGAAGTGCATGATGTGGTGTTCGCCGTCGCCGACACCCTGGAAGCCGCCTACCCGCAACTGCGCGAGGGCTGGTTCGGCAGCCAGAAAGGTGTGCATATCGACTCCTGGATGACGGTGGATGGCGTTGACGGCTGGAAAGTCCAGCTCAGCCACCTGGCGCCGAACGCCGGGGCGCCGCGCCTGTACTTCATCAACCTGGGCGGGTATGAATCGAACGTCTTTGGCGAGGCACACCACTACCTGCTGGTGGTTGCGCGCACGGTCAGGGAGGCGGCAGCCCAAGGCAAACAGCAGATGCTCACGCACTGGACGCAATCCCACACCGACGGCGTACTGGATATCGACGACTGCCTGCCCATCGACCTGGTAGACGGGCGCTACATCCACCTGGAACCCGGCGTACACCGCCCGGTCGTCACGCGAAACGACTACATCGTACTGCCCTGACCGCCTCCTACCCGAACGGGGTATGGCGCCCCACCCGCCACCTGCCTGAAAGTGCAATCAGCCCCTCGGCCTGACAACAAGCACAACATCAAGGTGGGTTCGCCATGCATAAAGCCGTTATCGCCCTGTTCAGCGCTGTCTTGCTTGCATCAACGTCCGTCAGCCAGGCCGCTGACGACCCGGGCAACACCTTGCGCATCTACAACTGGGCCGATTACATCGGGGAACACACCCTCGCCGACTTCGAGAAAGCCACCGGCATCAAGGTGATCTACGACACCTACGACTCCTACGAAACCGTGCAGGGCAAGCTGCTGTCCGGGCGCTCGGGTTATGACCTGGTGGTGCTCAACGCGTCCCTGGTGCCGCTGCTGATCAAGGCCAAGGCCTTCCAGCCCCTCAACAAAGCGCTGCTGCCGGACTGGAACAACCTCGACCCGCAAGTGCTGAAAAGCCTGGAAACCCATGATCCGGGCGTGACCTATTCCGCGCCTTACACCTGGGGCAGCAATGGCGTGACCTACAACATCGACAAGATCAAGGAACGCATGCCGGATGCGCCCATCGGCTCCCTGGCGATGATCTTCGATCCCAAGATCGTTTCGCGCTTCGCCGACTGTGGCATCACCTTCATGGACTCCCCTACCGACATGATCCCGCTGGCCCTGACCTACCTCGGCCTGGACCCCAACAGCGTGGCGCCCAAAGACCTCAAGGCCGCTCAGGACGTGCTGATGGCCGTGCGCCCGTACATCCGCAAATTCGACTCCAGCGGTTTTATCAACGGCCTGGCCAATGGCGAGCTGTGCATGGCCACCACCTGGTCCGGCGACTACGCCACGTCCCAGGCCCGGGCGGCGGAAGCCGGGGCCAAGGTCAACCTGAGTTACTTCATCCCCAGGGAAGGCTCGCTGATCTGGTTCGACAACTTCTACATCCCGGCCGACGCGCCCCATGTGGCGAATGCCCACAAGTTCATCGAGTTCCTCCTGCAACCCGAGGTTATCGCCGGCGTCAGCAACACCATTCACTACGCCAACAGCAACCTGGCCTCCAAGCCCTTTGTAAATGCCGATATACGCGACAACGCGGCCATCTACCCGGACCCGGCGACGATGCAGCGCTTGTTCACCCAGAAAAGCCAGTCCCAAGCTGCCGTGCGCCTGATCACCCGTACCTGGAATGCCGTGAAGACCGGCAAGTGAAACCCAGCCATTGAAGGTAAACGCCATGACCCTGCCAAATCCTGACTTTTTCGCCCAGTTCGACCACGACCAACTGGACGCCGCCGACAAGGCCCATTACATGCACGGTTTTCATATGTTCGACGAACACCGTGAACAAGGCTCACTGAATATCGCGGCGGGTGACGGCGCCTACATCTACGACACCGCCGGCAACCGCTACCTGGATGCGGTCGGCGGCATGTGGTGTACGAATATCGGCCTGGGCCGCGAGGAAATGGCAGACGCCATCGCCAACCAGGTTCGCCAGCTGGCGTACTCCAACCCGTTCTGCGACATGGCCAACGTCACCGCCATCGAACTGTGCGCCAAGCTTGCCAGCCTGGCTCCCGGCGATCTTGATCATGTGTTCCTGACCACCGGCGGCTCCACCGCCGTCGATACTGCCTACCGCCTGGTGCAGTTCTATCAGAACAGTCGCGGCAAGCATGAGAAGAAACACATCATCTCGCGCTTCAGTGCGTATCACGGCTCGACGTTCCTCACGATGTCCATCGGCAACAAGGCCGCCGACCGCGCGCCGGAATTCGATTTCATGAGCGACTTGTTCCACCACATTTCGTGCCCCAACTACTACCGGGCGCCGCAGGGCATGAGCGAGGCGCAGTTCCTCGATTTCCTGGTGGATGAGTTCGAAGACAAGATCCTGACCATCGGCGCCGACAAAGTGGCCGCGTTCTTTGCCGAACCGATCATGGGCTCGGGCGGCGTGATCATTCCGCCCAAGGGTTACCACCGGCGCATGTGGGAAGTCTGCCAACGTTATGACCTGCTCTACGTGGCGGATGAAGTGGTGACGTCCTTCGGCCGGCTGGGAAAATTCTTCGCCTCCCAGGAAGTGTTCGACATGCAACCGGACATCATCACCACCGCCAAGGGCCTCACGTCCGGCTACCTGCCGTTGGGCGCGTGTATTTTCTCGGACCGCATCTGGCAAGTGATCGGCGAGCCGGGCAAGGGCCGCTGCTTTACCCACGGCTTCACCTACAGCGGCCACCCGGTGAGTTGCGTGGCGGCGCTGAAGAACATCGAGATCATCGAGCGGGAAAACCTGCTGGCCCATGTCGAAGACGTCGGCGTGTACCTCGAACAGCGCCTGCAAACCCTGGCCAGCCTGCCGCTGGTGGGCGACGTGCGCTGCCAGCGGCTGATGGCCTGCATTGAGTTCGTCGCCGACAAGCACACCAAGGCGCTGCTGCCGGACGCGGTGAACATCGGCGAGAAGATCCACCTGCGGGCCCAGGCCAAAGGCTTGCTGGTACGGCCCATTGGCCACCTGAATGTGATGTCGCCGCCGCTGATCATCACCCATGCCCAGGTGGATCAAGTGGTGGAAATCCTGCGCCAGTGCATCCTCGACACCGCCGAAGAGCTGCGCCAGAGCGGCGAGTATCAAGGCCGATGAGCCTGGGCGCCCCGGTGCTTTTGCCGGGGCCCTGGCCGGCGGGTAGACTGGCCGGCATGAACGAGCATGCCGATCACTGCCCTGCCCCGTCCTTCCAGGTGCTTGACGCCTGGAATGGTGCGTTGGCCCACGCCTTCGCCAGCGTCGACGAAGCGTCATTCCTTGAACACCTGGCCTGCGCCCTCAGTGCGCTGACCCCTATCGAATCGATGATGATCAGCCTGGAGCGCCAGGGCCAGGCGCCACACTTGCTCTACCAGCAAGGCATCCCCCGGCCGCACTACGAAGAGATCATCAACCGTTACTTCTCCCGGGGCTACCTGCTGGACCCGTTCTGCCTCGCGGTAGACAAGGGCCTGGCCGAAGGTTTCTACCATCTGGCGCAGATCGCCCCGGACGATTTCTTCAACAGCGAGTACTACAAAACCTACTACCTGCGCAGCGGCGGCGCCCAGGAGAGCTACTACATCGTCGACCTGTGCCCCAACAGCAAGATTTCGTTGTGCATGTTCCAGGGGCTGAGTGCCGGCCAGTTCAGCGACGAACAACTGGCACTGCAACGAACCGCCCAACCCATCGTGCGCGAACTGCTGCGCCGCTTCGGCACCACGGGCGGGCTGTGCAAGGTGATCAGCGACGAGGCCTTCACCCAGACCCAGGTGCATCAGCAGATTGAAGCGGCGTTCATGCATTTTGGCAGCGGTGTATTGACCGTGCGCGAACGGGAAATCGCCCACCTTATATTGCGTGGGCACTCGGTGAAATCCACCGCGCAGGTGCTGGGTATTTCCCCGGAAACCGTGCGCATGCACCGCAAGCATTTGTATACCAAGCTTGAAATCAACTCCCAGGCGGAGCTGTTTGCGCTGTTTATCGATTGGCTGACCCACAGCGGCGTAATGGCCCGATCCTGACCGTCCAGGCAACCCAGGGGAACTTTGCCAGGAAATAACCACCTGAATCCGGTACGCTCAGCATTTTTACCCAAGGAGATACCCCTCATGGCCAAAGCCACCGCCCGTCACATCCTCGTTGCCACCGAAGACAAGTGCAACGAACTGAAAGCGCAAATCGAAGGCGGCGCCGACTTCGCCGAAGTTGCCAAAGCCAACTCGTCCTGCCCGTCCAGCCGTCAAGGCGGCGACCTCGGTTCGTTCGGCCCGGGCCAAATGGTCAAGGAATTCGACACCGTCGTATTCAGCGCCCCGGTCAACACCGTGCAAGCCCCAGTGAAAACCCAGTTCGGTTATCACCTGCTGGAAGTAACCAGCCGTCAGGACTGATCCAGTCCGCGCTAATGTTTAAAACAACGGCCCACCCTTTGGTGGGCCGTTGTGCATCTGTGACAGTGTGATGACTGGCGAGGCGTACGCGCATAGCGTACAAATCCCTTTACCTCTTCACCCGGCGCCCAAGGCTGATAATGCGAGTCGCTTTTTCTACCCTGTTTTGCTCCACCCTGGCCCTGTTGCTGGCCAGCACCGCCGTGATCGCCGCGCCGCAATCGGCATTGACCGTGTACGGCGAGCCGGCCAAATACCAACCCGGCTTCACCCATTTCGACTACGCCAACCCCAATGCCCCCAAGGGCGGCAGCCTGCGGCGTTCGGCGATCGAAATCGGGCGCTACGACCATGTACTGCCTTATGGCGACAAAGGCATCGGGGTCAGCCAGGTCGACGGCTGGCTGTATTCGCCCCTGGCCCTGCGTTCGCTGGACGAGCCCTACACGGTCTACGGCCTGGTGGCGGAAAAGATGGAGCGGTCAGACGACGGTCTGTCCCTGCGTTTCTACCTGAACCCCAAGGCGCGTTTCGCCGATGGCCAACCGATCACCGCCGAAGACGTGCGTTACTCCTTTGACCTGCTGATGACCCAGGGCAGCCTGCGCTACCGCACGCTGTTCGCCGACGTCAAACACGTCGAAGTCGAAGGCCCGCGCCAGGTGCGCTTCGATTTCGCAAGCAATGAAAACCGCACCCTGCCCCTGGATGTCGCGACCCTGCCGGTGTTCCCCGAACATTGGTGGAAGACCCGCAACTTCGCCGACGGCGGCGGCTACGAGATTCCCCTCGGCAGCGGCCCCTACACCATCAGCAAGGTGGATGCCGGCAACACCATCACGTTCAAGCGTGACCCGAACTGGTGGGGCAAGGACCTGCCCATCAGCCGCGGCCTGTACAACTTCGATCATCTGAGCCTGGAATACTTCGGCGACACCGAAGTGGCGCGCCAGGTCCTGCGGGGCGGTGCCTACGACTTCAACCGCGAATTCTCCGCCACCGGCTACTCCATCGGCTACAACGGCCCGGCCCTCGATGATGGCCGCCTGCAACGCGCGCACCTGGCCAAGGAGGCACCGCAGCCGGCCCAGGGCTACGTATTCAACGTGCAAAAACCGATGTTCAAGGACCGCCGCGTGCGCCAGGCCCTGGCCATGCTGTGGGACTTCGAGTGGGCCAACCGGCAGATGATGCGCAACATGTACATCCGCCAGCAGAGCTTCTTCTCCAACAGCCCGCTGGCGGCGACCCAACTGCCGGACGCCCAGGAACTGGCGATCCTGGAACCTTTGCGCGGGCAGATTCCCGACGAAGTCTTCACCCAGGTGTTCAAGGCCCCCACCACCGACGGTACCGGGATGATCCGCGACAAGCAGCTGCAAGCCCTGGCCCTGCTGGAACAGGCCGGCTGGAAGCCCGACGGTGACAAGCTGGTGAATGCCGAGGGCGAGCCGCTGGAGTTCACCTTCCTCAACGCCCAGAACGGCCTTGAGCGCCTGTTGTTGCCGTACAAGCGCAACCTGGCGCAGATCGGCATCACCCTCAACATCCGCCGCATTGACTCCTCGCAATACGTCAACCGCCTGATGGCCCGGGACTACGACATGATCGTCACCGGCTTCCCGGTTACCACCTCGCCGGGGATGGAGCTGTACAACTACTTCGGTTCGGCCGCCGCGTTTGATACCGGCGCCAACAACTACATGGTGCTGAAAGACCCGGCCGTCGACAGCCTGATCAACGGCCTGGTCAAGGCCGATACCCAGTCGCTGATGCTCAGTTACGCCCACGCCCTGGACCGCGTGCTGCAATGGAATTACCTGTGGATCCCCAACTACTACCCGCCGGGCACCTCCGCCGCGTGGTGGAACCGCTTCGGCCGCCCGGCCGTGGAAGCCAAGACCGATGAGGCCCTGGAAACCTGGTGGGAAATCAGCCCCACGCCGCTGACCAATGAACAGATGAAAGCCGAACTGACCAAACGCCCGGGAGCCCGCTGATGTTTGCCTATATCGTGCGGCGCCTGCTGCTGATCATTCCCACCCTGGTGATTATCCTGCTGGTGAATTTCGTTATCGTGCAGGCCGCGCCCGGCGGGCCGGTGGAACAGGCCATCGCCCACCTGCAAGGCATCGGCGGCGGTGGCGTCGGCGGCTCGTCTGCCGAAAGCCTCAGCAGCGGCTCACGGGCCAGCCGTGGCCTGGACCCGAAACTGATCAAGGACATCGAAAAACAATACGGCTTCGACAAGCCCGCGCCGGAACGCCTGTGGCTGATGCTCAAGAGCTACGCCCAGCTGGACTTCGGCAACAGTTTCTTCCGTGGCAAAAGCGTGACCGACCTGATCCTCGAAAAGATGCCGGTGACCATTTCCCTCGGCCTGTGGGCCACCTTGATCACCTACCTGGTGTCGATCCCGCTGGGGATTCGCAAGGCGGTGCGCCATGGCAGCAGTTTCGATGTGTGGAGCAGCACCGCGATCGTGATTGGCTATGCGATGCCGGCGTTCCTGTTTGCGATGTTCCTGATCGTGGTATTCGCCGGCGGCACCTCGCTGAACTGGTTTCCGGTGCGCGGGCTGGTCTCGGAAAACTTTGACCAGTTGAGCACCGTCGGCAAGATCGCCGATTACTTCTGGCACCTGGTACTGCCGGTCAGCGCCCTGGTGATCGGCGGCTTCGCCACCTTGACCATCCTCACCAAAAACTCGTTCCTCAATGAAATCACCCGCCAGTACGTGGTCACCGCCCGGGCCAAAGGCTTGAGTGAACGCCGGGTGCTTTACGGGCATGTGTTCCGCAACGCCATGCTGTTGGTGATCTCGGGGATTCCCCAGGCATTTATCGCGGTGTTCTTTGCCGGTTCGCTGCTGATCGAGGTGATCTTCTCCCTCGACGGCCTCGGTCGCATGAGCTACGAAGCTGCAGTTTCACGGGATTATCCGGTGGTGTTCGGTTCGTTGTTTATCTTCACGCTGTTTGGCCTCTTGATAAAACTCATCGGTGACCTCTGCTACGCCCTGGTGGACCCGCGTATCGACTTCGCCGCGAGGAACGCCTGATGCTCAAGCTCTCTCCCGTGGCCCGTCGGCGCTTTGAACGCTTCAAGAAAAACCGCCGCGGCTGGTGGTCGCTGTGGCTGTTTATCGGCCTGTTTATCCTGACCCTCGGCGGCGAGTTGATCGCCAATGACAAACCCCTGGTGCTCAGCTACCAGAATGAGCTGTATTTCCCGGTGTTCAAGCGCTACACCGAGCAGGAGTTCGGCGGGCAACTGCCGTTCCAGGCGGATTACCGCAGTGAATACGTGCAGAACCTGATCAAGAAGGACGGCGGCTGGATGCTGTTCCCGCCAATCCCGTTCAGCGACGACACCCCCAACTATGAGCTGACCCGCCCTGCCCCCAGCCCGCCCTCCAGCGTGAACTGGCTGGGCACCGATGACCAATCCCGCGACGTGCTGGCGCGGGTGATCTTCGGCGCCCGGGTGTCGATCCTGTTTGCCCTGGCTCTCACCGCCATCAGCGCCGCCATCGGCATCGCGGCCGGTGCGTTGCAGGGATATTACGGCGGCTGGGTCGACTTGCTCGGGCAACGAATATTGGAAGTATGGTCCGGGCTGCCGGTGCTGTATCTGTTGATCATCCTGTCAGGGTTTGTCGAACCGAATTTCTGGTGGCTGCTGGGGATCATGGCGCTGTTTTCCTGGCTGGCCCTGGTGGACGTGGTGCGCGCCGAGTTCCTGCGGGGGCGCAACCTGGAGTACGTCAAGGCCGCGCGGGCGTTGGGCCTGGGGGACGGCAAGATCATCCGCCGGCATATCCTGCCGAACGCGATGACCGCTACCCTGAGCTACCTGCCGTTCATTTTGACCGGGGCGATTTCTACCCTGAGCGCCCTGGATTTCCTCGGTTTCGGCATGCCCGCCGGCAGCGCGTCATTGGGTGAGCTGATCGCCCAGGGCAAGCAGAACCTGCAAGCACCATGGCTGGGGCTGACCGCGTTTTTCACCCTGGCGCTGATCCTGTCGTTGCTGGTGTTTATCGGCGAGGCGTTGCGTGACGCCTTCGACCCACGCTCATGAAGGCCGTTGAGATGACTGAAAACCTGATCGAGATTCGCGACCTGAGTGTCGCCTTCAACGGCCAGACGGTGGTGCGCAAGCTGTGCCTGGACGTGCGCCCCGGCGAGTGCCTGGCGCTGGTGGGCGAGTCGGGTTCGGGCAAATCGGTGACCGCCCATTCGATCCTGCAACTGCTGCCCGAAGCCGGCACAGAAACCACCGGCTCGGTGCGCTATCGCGGCCAGGAACTGCTCGGCGCCACGCCCGCCACCCTGCAAAAACTGCGGGGCAACCGGATTGCGATGATCTTCCAGGAGCCGATGACGTCCCTGAATCCGCTGCACAGCATCGAGAAGCAGATCGGCGAAACCCTGCTGTTGCACAAGGGTCTGGGCGGCAAACAGGCCCAGGCGCGGATCCTTGAATTGCTCGAACTGGTGGGCATCCAGAAGCCCCGGGAACGCCTCAAGGCCTACCCCCACCAACTCTCCGGCGGCCAGCGCCAGCGGGTGATGATCGCCATGGCCCTGGCCTGTGAACCGGAACTGCTGATTGCCGATGAGCCGACGACTGCACTGGATGTGACGGTGCAGCGCAAGATCCTGCTGCTGCTCAAGTCCCTGCAACAACGCCTGGGCATGTCGCTGCTGCTGATCAGCCACGACCTCAACCTGGTGCGCAGCATTGCCCAGCGGGTGTGCGTGATGAAGGCCGGGGAGATTGTCGAACAGGCGGATTGCGAAACCCTGTTCTGCGCCCCGCAGCACCCTTACAGCCGCCTGCTGCTGGATGCTGAACCGGCAGGCATCGTCTTGAACCACGAGGCGCGGGAGACGGTGTTGCAGGTGGATAACCTGAGTGTGCAGTTCCCGCTGGGCGGCGGGCTGTTCCGGCGCAAGCAGTACCTGCAAGCGGTGGACGGCATCAGCCTGGAGGTACAGCGCGGCAAGACACTGGGGATTGTCGGCGAGTCCGGCTCTGGCAAATCCACCCTGGGCCAGGCGATTCTGCGGCTGCTGGATTCCAGCGGCGCGATTCGCTTCCAGGGCGAGGCCCTCGACGGCCTGACGCAAAAGCAGATGCAACCGTGGCGCAAGCAGATGCAGGTGGTGTTCCAGGACCCGTTCGGCAGCCTCAGCCCGCGGATGTCGGTGGCGCAGATCATCAGCGAAGGCCTGGAAGTGCATGCCCCGTGCAGCCTCAAGGACCGCGAAGCCCAAGTGATCCGCGTGCTGGAAGACGTGGGCCTGGACCCTGCCAGCCGCCATCGCTACCCCCATGAATTCTCCGGCGGCCAGCGCCAGCGCATCGCCATCGCCCGTGCGCTGGTGCTCAAGCCGGCGCTGATCCTGCTGGACGAACCCACTTCTGCACTGGACCGTACCGTGCAGAAACAGGTGGTCGCCCTGTTGCTTGAGTTGCAGGAAAAGTACGGCCTGACGTACCTGTTTATCAGCCATGACCTGGCGGTGG
This sequence comes from Pseudomonas sp. W2I6, assembly GCF_030815935.1. NCBI lineage: Bacteria > Pseudomonadati > Pseudomonadota > Gammaproteobacteria > Pseudomonadales > Pseudomonadaceae > Pseudomonas > Pseudomonas sp. W2I6. Next base: position 3,386,684 of record NZ_JAUSXJ010000001.1, read on the forward strand.
TGCGGGCCCTGGCCCACGACATGATCGTGATCAAGGACGGCAAGGTGGTGGAACACGGGCCCAGCGATGAAGTGTTTGCCGCGCCTCAACACCCTTACACCCGGGAACTCCTCGCGGCGGCGCACCCATGAGCACCACTGGCAGCCTCAAGGATTACCAATACGTTCGCGGCCTGGCGATCCAGTCGCTGTTCGAGATCATCGAGCAGTCCAGCGAAGGCACGGTGATTGTCGACGGTGACGCGAACATCGTCTGGATGAACGAGCGCTACGCCAAGCGCTTCGGCCTGAAAAGCGCCGACGAAGCCATCGGGCAACCCTGCGAGCAGGTGATTTCCAACAGCCTGTTGCGCCAGGTGGTGCGTAACGACCAGCCGATATTGCTGGATATCCAGGACACGCCCAAAGGCCCGCTGGTGGTGATGCGCCTGCCGATCCATGACGACGCCGGCAAGGTGATCGGTGCGATCGGGTTTGCGCTGTTTGATGAGCTGCGCAACCTGTCGCCGCTGATCGAGCGCTACCTGAGCATGCAGCGGGAACTGGCTTCCACTCGGTCGCTGCTGAGGTCGCGGCAGAGTAAATACAACTTCGCGCACTTTATCGGCACCAGCGCGGCCAGCCTGGAAGTCAAACGTCGGGCGCGGCGCAGTGCGAGCGCGGAGTCGCCAGTGTTGCTGCTGGGGGAAACCGGGACCGGCAAGGAGCTGCTGGCCCAGGCGATTCATGGTGCATCGCCTCGCGCCCATAAAGCTTTCGTCAGCATCAACAGCGCAGCCATCCCGCATGATTTGCTGGAGGCGGAATTCTTCGGCACCGCGCCCGGCGCATTTACCGGTGCCGACCGCAAGGGCCGCCCCGGCAAGTTGCAGATCGCCCAGGGCGGCACGCTGTTTCTCGATGAGATCGGCGACATGCCGCTACCACTGCAAAGCAAATTGCTGCGGGTGTTGCAGGAGAAAGAGTTCGAGCCGGTGGGCTCCAACGAGATGATCCACAGTGATGTGCGGGTGATTGCGGCCACGTCCATGGACCTGGAAGCGGCAATCAAGCGCGGCGAGTTTCGGGCGGACCTGTATTACCGGCTGAATGTGCTGCCGATCCAGGTGCCGCCGTTGCGCGCGCGGCTGGATGATTTGCCGGCGTTGAGCGAGGCGATTCTGGAGGAGTTGCGCAGCCAGCATGAGCTGGACCGCGAGGCCTTGGCGTTATTGGCGCAGCATGCGTGGCCGGGGAATATCCGCGAGCTGCGCAATGTGCTGGAGCGGGCGGCACTGTTGAGTGATGACCTGGTGCTGGATGCCAGTGAAATTCGCGCAGCAATTGGTACATTCAGCCCGGTTGAGCAGAGTTCGGTAGAGACCGTTGAGGGCGAGAGTTTCAGCGCGGCCCGGGAGCGGTTTGATCGGCAGGTGATTGGGGCGGCGTTGAAGCACTGTGAGGGGAATGTGGTGGAGGCGGCGAAGCGGCTGGGGCTGGGCCGGTCGACCTTGTACAAGAAAATGGTTGCCTTGGGCATCGCCTAGTCTCAAAAAAGAGACACAATTCCAAATACAGAGAAAATCCAATGTGGGAGCGGGCTTGCTCGCGAATGCGGTGTGTCAGTGCCTGAATTACTGCCTGATACACCGCATTCGCGAGCAAGCCCGCTCCCACATTTGATCTCCAACAGTCTCAAATTCGGGACAAAACTTGAGAACGCCCTCACAGATCAAGAATTTATCTATATATTTCAATAAGTTAATAACTTGGCACACATCTCGCTAAAGACCCTCCCCACCGCCTCACCCCCACAAAAATAACAATCAGATGGAGACACACCATGAGTGTGATCATTGCCCTCGCCGCCCTGGCGCTGCTGATGCTGGCCGCCTACCGTGGCTACAGCGTCATCCTGTTCGCCCCCATCGCCGCCCTCGGCGCCGTGCTGCTCACCGACCCTTCCGCCGTCGCTCCCGCGTTCACCGGGGTGTTCATGGAGAAAATGGTCGGCTTCCTCAAGCTGTATTTCCCGGTATTCCTGCTCGGTGCGGTGTTCGGCAAGCTGATTGAAATCTCCGGCTTCTCGCGCTCCATCGTCGCCGCCGCGATCCAGTTGCTCGGCACCCGCCAGGCGATGCTGGTGATCGTGCTGGTGTGCGCCCTGCTGACCTACGGCGGCGTGTCGCTGTTCGTGGTGGTGTTCGCGGTGTACCCGTTTGCCGCCGAGATGTTCCGCCAGAGCAATATCCCCAAGCGCCTGCTGCCGGCGACCATCGCCCTCGGCGCGTTCTCGTTCACCATGGACGCCTTGCCCGGCACGCCGCAGATCCAGAACATCATCCCCAGCACCTTTTTCAACACCACCGCCTGGGCCGCGCCGTGGCTGGGGCTGATCGGCACGATCTTCGTGTTCTGCGCCGGCATGCTGTACCTGGCCCGCCAGCGCAACAAGGCCCAGCGCGCCGGTGAAGGCTATGGGACCGAGCTGCGCAACGAGCCGGAAACCGCCGAAGACATCAAGCTGCCCAACCCTTGGATCGCCCTGTCGCCGCTGCTGCTGGTGGGCCTCATGAACCTGCTGTTCACCCACTGGATTCCGCTGTGGTACGGCAAGACCCACACCCTCAGCCTGCCGGGCATGAGCGCGCCGGTGCAGACCGAAGTCGCCAAGCTCACGGCAATCTGGGCGGTGCAGGCGGCGTTGCTGGTGGGGATTATCGTGGTGCTGGTGTTCGGCTTCTCGGCGATTCGCAGCAAGCTCGCCGAGGGCAGCAAGAGTGCCGTCAGCGGCGCGCTGCTGGCGGCGATGAACACCGCTTCGGAATACGGTTTTGGTGCGGTGATCGCCTCGCTGCCGGGCTTCCTGGTGCTGGCGGACTGGCTCAAGGGCATTCCCAACCCACTGGTCAACGAAGCGATTACCGTGACCCTGCTGGCCGGCATCACCGGTTCCGCCTCGGGCGGCATGAGCATCGCGCTGGCGGCCATGTCGGAGAGCTTTATTTCAGCGGCCCATGCGGCCAATATCCCCCTTGAAGTACTGCACCGGGTCGCGGCCATGGCCAGCGGCGGCATGGACACCCTGCCCCACAACGGCGCCGTGATCACGCTGCTGGCGGTCACCGGGCTGACCCACCGCGAAGCCTATAAAGATATTTTCGGCATCACGATCATCAAGACCCTCGCGGTGTTCGTGGTGATTGGTACTTTCTACGCCACCGGCATTGTGTGAGGTTGATATGACGACATTGAACGGCAAGACCGCCCTGGTCACCGGTTCCACCAGCGGCATCGGCCTGGGCATCGCCCTGAGCCTGGCCAAGGCCGGCGCCAACCTGATCCTCAACGGCTTCGGCGATGCCAGCGCGGTGATCGCCCAGGTGCAGGCCTTCGGCGGCAAGGTCGGGCATCATCCGGCCGACGTCAGCGACCCGGCGCAGATCGCCGAGATGATCGCCTACGCCGAGCGCGAGTTTGGCGGCATCGACATTCTGGTGAACAACGCCGGGATCCAGCATGTGGCGCCGGTGGACGAATTCCCGGTGGAGCGCTGGGATTCGATCATTGCGATCAACCTGTCGTCGGTGTTCCACAGCACGCGTTTGAGCCTGCCGGGCATGAAAGCCAAGGGTTGGGGGCGGATCGTCAATATCGCCTCGGTGCATGGGCTGGTGGGTTCGGTGGGCAAGGCGGCTTACGTCGCTGCCAAGCACGGGGTGATCGGGCTGACCAAGGTGGTGGGCCTGGAGACCGCCCAGAGTAATGTCACCTGCAATGCCATCTGCCCGGGCTGGGTGCTGACGCCGCTGGTGCAGAAGCAGATTGATGACCGCATTGCCAGCGGGGTTGACCCGCAGCAGGCGCAGCAGGATTTGCTGGCGGAGAAGCAGCCGTCGCTGGAGTTCGTGACGCCGCCGCAATTGGGGGAGCTGGTGCTGTTCCTGTGCAGCGAAGCCGGCAGCCAGGTGCGCGGTGCGGCGTGGAATATCGACGGTGGCTGGCTGGCCCAGTAAACGACGATTCCCAAGACACCGCAGCTCAAATGTGGGAGCGGGCTTGCTCGCGAATGCGGTGTATCAGTTAACACATCTGGAACTGACCCACCGCATTCGCGAGCAAGCCCGCTCCCACATTTTGATCGGTGTCGTTAGATAGATCAGATAATAAAAAAGAGATTTCCTTATGTCCGAAATACTCTGGCAACCCTCCCCCGAACGCATCCACAACACCCGGATGGACCAGTTCCGGCGCTTCATCAATGATCGCCATGCCTTGCAGATCAGCGACTACCCGGCCCTGCACCAGTGGAGCATCGACCAGCGCCCGGACTTCTGGCAGTCGATTGTCGAGTTCTTCGACGTGCAGTTCCGCACGCCGCCCAGCGCGGTACTGATCGAAGACGCCGAGATGCCCAGCGCCCAGTGGTTTCCCGGCGCTACCCTGAACTTTGCCGAACACTTGCTGCGCCGCCGCGACGATCACCCCGCCGTGGTCGCGATCAGCGAAGACGGCCAGCGCGAGCAACTGACCTACGCCGAACTGGCCCGCCATGTCGGCGGCCTGCAACGCAGCCTGCGGGCGGCCGGCGTGGGCGTAGGGGACCGGGTGGTCGCGTGCCTGCCCAACACCTGGCAAACACTGGTAGGCATGCTCGCCACCACCAGCCTCGGCGCCATCTGGTCGTGCTCCTCGCCGGACTTCGGCACCCAGGGCGTGATCGACCGCTTCGGCCAGATCGAACCCAAGGTGCTGATCACCTGCGCCGGTTACCGCTACGCCGGCAAGGTCATCGACCAAAGCAGCAAGCTCAATGAAATCCTCGAACGGCTGCCGTCCCTGCAACAACTGATCATCGTGCCGTATGCCCGCCCGCAGGCGCGGCCCGAGGAGTATCAGACCCGGGCCCACGTCGCGCTCTGGGACGACTTCTACACCCCCGGCGGCGAGCCCGATTTCGTCGCCGTGCCCTTCGATCATCCGCTGTACATCCTCTATTCCAGCGGCACCACCGGCGTGCCCAAGTGCATCATCCACGGCACCGGCGGCGTATTGCTCACCCACTTCAAGGAACACGGCCTGCACGCCGACCTGTCGCGGGACGACTGCCTGTTCTACTACACCACCTGCGGCTGGATGATGTGGAACTGGCTGGTGTCGGTACTGGCCATCGGCGCCACGGCGGTGCTGTATGACGGCTCGCCGTTTCACCCCGGGCCGGAACGCCTGATGGACCTGATCGACCAGGAAAAAATCAGCGTGTTCGGCACCAGCCCCAAGTTCCTCGCCACCCTGGAGAAAGCCGGGCTGCAACCGCGGCTGAGCCATGACCTGGGCAGCCTCAAGGGCCTGATTTCTACCGGCTCGCCGCTGTCACCCCAGAGCTACGACTACGTGTACCGCGAGATCAAGCCCGAGCTGTGCCTGTCGTCGATGTCGGGTGGCACCGACATCGTGTCCTGCTTCGTGATCGGCAACCCGGTGCTGCCGGTGCGCCGTGGCGAGATGCAGTGCAAGAGCCTGGCAATGGCTATCGAAGTGTGGGACGACCAGGGCCACCCGCTGGTGGGCGAAAAAGGCGAACTGGTGTGCACCCGGCACTTCCCCGCAATGCCCATCGGCCTGTGGAATGACCCGCACCAGGAAAAACTGCGGGCTTCGTATTTCAGCCAGTTCCCCGGCGTGTGGGCCCAGGGCGACTACGCCGAACAGCGGCCCAATGGGAGCCTGCTGATCCATGGCCGCTCGGATGCGGTGCTCAACCCCGGAGGGGTGCGCATCGGCACCGCGGAGATCTACCGCCAGGTGGAAAAAGTGCCTCAGGTCCTGGAAAGCCTGGCCATCGGCCAACGCTGGCAGGATGACGTGCGGGTGGTGCTGTTTGTGCGCCTCAACGACGGCATTGAACTGGACGACGGCCTGGAGCAGCAGATCCGCCAGGTGATCCGCGCCAACACCACGCCGCGCCACGTGCCGGCGAAGATCCTCGCGGTGACGGATATCCCGCGCACCATCAGCGGCAAGATCGTCGAGCTGGCGGTGCGCAACGTGGTGCATGGCGAGGCGGTCAAGAACACCGACGCACTGGCCAACCCCGAGGCGCTGGAGCAATTTCGTGATCGCCGGGAGCTGGCAGAAAGATGAAACGTTTTAGCCTTTAAGCACTCATTTGAAGACAAACCCCTCAAGCATGCTATTTTTCGAGGGTGGAAAGCCGGCCCCGGGTCGCGGGATAATCGGCTTTTGTCATTCTTCAAGCGTTACGCGCAGGGCATTTACATGAACGTATCACCCACCGGCAGCGAGGCCGCAGCACTGATTGCGCGGCTGGACTGGGCACGAAGCCCCCTCGGTGACGCCATTGATTGGCCGCAAAGCCTCCGTACAGCCGTGGACATCGTGATCCATTCACCGATGCCGATGCTGTTGCTGTGGGGTGCCGAACTCACCCAGATCTACAATGACGGCTTCGCAATGCTGGCGGGCAACAAGCACCCGGCCGCCTTCGGCCAACCGGCTGACCTGATCTGGCCTGAGCTCAAGCCGTTTACCGACCCGATCTACAGCGCCGTCCTCATGGGCCAGGTGCGCACCTTCACCGAGCAGCGTTTCGTCCTGCAGCGCAACGACCGCGACACCGAGATCTGGCTCGACCTGACCTACAGCCCGATCCGCGACGAGCGTGGCGAGGTCGCCGGGATCCTGATTACCGCCATCGAAACCAACGAGCGCCGGCGCATCGCCCTGGAACTGCAGCAGCGCACCGAGAACAGCCTCAAGGCCCAGCGCAACACCGAGCAACGCCTGCAGCTGGCCCTGGCCGCCACCGATGCCGTGGGCACCTGGGACTGGGATATCGGTGAAGACCGCTTTATCGCCGACGCCCATTTCGCCCAACTGCACGGTGTTGACCCGTGCGACGCCGACCTGCTGCCCATCAGCGACTACCTGCAAGGCGTGCACCCCGAAGACCGTGGCATGGTGGCCCGCAGCATCAAGCACTGCATCACCCACGGCACCGAGTACGCCGAGGAATACCGCCTGCAGCGCGCCGACGGCGAAGTGCGCTGGGTGTTTGCTCGGGGCCGCTGCTACAAGGATCACCATGGCCGACCGGCGCGTTTTCTCGGCGCAGCCCTCGACCTGACCGAACGCAAGCACACCGAACAGGCCCTGCGCCAAAGCCAGACCGAGCTGCAACTGATCATCAACGCCATGCCGGTGTTGATCGGTTATGTCGACCACGAGCAGCGTTTTCGCCTGAACAACAGTGCCTACCTGGACTGGTACGGCATGACCCCGCAGGAGCTGTACGGCAAGACCATCCGCGAAGTCTTGGGCGACGAAATCTATGCCGGGCGCGTCGACAAGATCGAGGCGGCACTCAAGGGCAAGGCCTGCAGTTTCGTTACCGTCACCCCGCATCATGACGGGCGGCCACGCCACGCGCTGATGAAGTACCTGCCGCGCTTCAGCGCTGACGGTTCAGTCAACGGTTTCTATATTTTTGTAATCGACGAGACCGAGCGCAAACTTACCGAAGAAGCCCTGCGCCACCTCAACGAAAACCTCGAAGAGCGCGTCAGCCAGCGCACCCAGGCCCTGGCCGAAGCCAACCAGCGCCTGCAAAACGAGATGTTCGAGCGCGAGCGTGCCGAAGACGCCCTGCGCCATGCCCAGAAGATGGAAGCGGTCGGCCAGCTCACCGGCGGCATCGCCCATGACTTCAACAACATGCTCACCGGGATCATCGGCAGCCTGGACCTGATGCAACGCTATATCGCCGCCGGGCGCAGCGACGAGATCGGCCGTTTCACCGACGCCGCCGTATCCTCGGCTCATCGCGCCGCTGCGCTGACCCATCGCCTGCTGGCCTTCTCCCGCCGCCAATCCCTGGACCGCAAGCCGGTCGACCCGAATCAATTGGTGGCGTCCCTGGAAGACCTGTTCCGCCGCACCAAGGGCGCGCACATCGAACTCAAGGTGCAACTGGGCACCGACGTGTGGCCGGTGAACACCGACGCCAGCCAGCTGGAAAACGCCCTGCTCAACCTGGTGATCAACGCCCGCGATGCGATGCCCGACGGTGGGCAATTGTGCATCGAAACCGCCAACAGCTACCTCGACGGCACCGACATCACCACCCTGGAACCGGTCAAGGCCGGCGACTATGTGATGCTCGGCGTGAGCGACAACGGCGCCGGCATGACCGCGAAAATCCTCGCCAAGGCCTTCGACCCGTTCTTCACCACCAAGCCCATCGGCCAGGGTACCGGCCTTGGGCTGTCGATGATCTATGGGTTTGCGCAGCAATCCGGCGGCCACGTGACCATCCAAAGCGAACCGGGCCAGGGCACCTGCGTGCGCCTGTACCTGCCGCGCCTGCATGGCACGGCACTGGAGCGGACCACGCCCGCCACCCAGGGCGAAGCCCCGGTAGCGCTGGAAGGCGAAGCCGTGGTGGTGGTCGAGGACGACCCGGCAGTGCGGATGCTGGTGGTGAATGTACTGGATGAACTGGGCTACACCGCACACCAGGCGGCGGATGCACGGGCGGCGCTGCCGTTGCTGGAGTCCGACTTGCGCGTGGATTTGCTGGTGACTGATGTGGGCTTGCCGGGGATGAACGGCAGGCAACTGGCGGAAATCGCCCGGCAACACCGGCCGGACCTGAAGGTGCTGTTCATGACCGGTTACGCCGAGAAAGCCGCCGAGCGCCAGGGGTTCCTGGAGGAAGGCATGGACATGGTGGCCAAGCCGTTTTCGATTGACCTGCTGGCCAACAAAATCCGCAGCATGATCAGCTCAGAGGCCTGACTTCAGGCATAATCGCGCGCCGTTTCACATCAGGACCGATCAATGAAAGCCCAAGCCCGTCACATTCTGGTGAAAACCAGTGAGGAAGCCGAACAGCTCAAGCAGCGTATTGCCAAGGGCGAAGCGTTTGATGTGTTGGCCAAGAAGTACTCCACCTGCCCTTCCGCCAAGCGCGGCGGTGATTTGGGTGAAGTGCGGCCGGGGCAGATGGTGGGGGTGATTGATGCGGTGATCTTCAAGAAGCCCGTGAAGGTGGTTCATGGGCCGATCAAGAGCAAGTTCGGGTATCACCTGGTGCAAGTGTTTTACCGCGATTGATGGCTGATCGTTCCCACGCTCCGCGTGGGAATGCCTCACCTGACGCTCTGCGTCCGCTCTTGGGACGCAGAGCGTCCCTGGCTGCATTCCCACGCGGAGCGTGGGAACGATCAGCGTCAGTCTCGGGGAATGAGTGCACCTGGCACCTGAATCACCCGGCTCGCCAACCGATGCCCGGCCAGTGCTGCATCCTGCGGCGAGCCGCCCTTGAGCCGACTGGCCAGGTACGCCGCACTGAACGAATCCCCCGCCGCCGTAGTGTCGACCACCTTGTCCACCACCAACGCCGGCACCTCGAACCGCTCATCTTCCCAGCGAATCAAACACGCATCCGCCCCGCGCTTGAGTACCACCTCGGCAATCGTCGGGTACGCCGCAAACACCTGCTCGCTGTCTTCATAGCCGAACAACGCCCGTTCGTCATCCTCGGTCAGCAAGGCGATATCCACCTCGGCCAACACCGCGTGATACGCCGCGCGTGCGGCGTCCACGCTGGCCCACAGGCGTGGCCGGTAGTTGTTGTCGAATACCACCTTGCCGCCGCGCTTGCGGGTTTCGACCAGGGTTTCCAGCAGGCGCGCACGGCCCACTTCGCCCAGCACCGCCAGGGTGATGCCGCTGAAATACACCACGTCGTACGTCGGCAACGCTGCCAGGATCGGCTCGGCCGCCGGAGTGGTGAAGCAGTCGCGCACGGCCGCTTCATTGCGCCAGTAGAGGAATTTGCGTTCGCCGTTGGCATCGGTCTGGATGCAGTACAAACCCGGCAGGCGCCCGGGCAGGCGCTGGACCATGCCCAGGCCCAGGCCTTCTTCGGCCCAGTGCTTGCACATGGCATCGCTGAAGCTGTCATCGCCCAGGGCGGTGACGTAGTCGACGGTGCTCGGCTCACCCAGCTCGCGGCGCAGGTAGACGGCGGCGTTCAGGGTGTCGCCGCCGAAGCTTTGTTGCAGGCTGCCGTCGGCGCGGTGTTGCAGTTCGATCATGCATTCGCCGATCAGGGCGATGCGGGGTTTTGTGTTCATGTCTGGGGGCTCTATGTGTACTTGAGGGCCTCATCGCGGGCAAGCCCGGCTCCCACAGTTGACCGAGTTTCTTCAGTCGAAATGCAGTCGAATGTGGGAGCTGGCTTGCCTGCGATGGGCGCGACTCGGTCTAGAAGCAGGTATGCAGGCTTTCGATCACCTGCAACTGCTCATCCACCAGATTACCCACTTGCCACTTGTCGAAGGTCAGGCACGGGTGGGATGTGCCGAAGGAGATGATGTCGCCAATGCGCAACTCAACCCCCGGTGCGACGACCATGAACGCATGCTGGTCCATCACGGCGGTGACCTTGCACGCGGTCACGTCATCACCCTCGGCTGGCAGCACGCCAGCCTTGTAGCGCTTGAGCGGCACCGGCAGGCCGGCGTCGTAGGCGACGTCGCGCTTGCCCAGGGCGATCACCGCGAAGCCCGGCTCCGGCAGCGATTGCACGTGGGCCCAGACTTCCAGCGCCGGGCGCAGGCCTTCGTTGAGGTCGCTGCGACGGTCGAGTACGCAGCACTGCGCGTCTTTGTAGATGCCGTGGTCGTGAGCCACGTAGCTGCCCGGGCGCAATACGCTGAGGAAGCGGCCGGCGGCGTTCTGGGCTTCGAAGGATTCGGCAATCAGGTCGTACCAGGCCGAACCCGAGGCGGTAATGATGGGCTTGGCCAGGTCGAAGGCGCCGCTGTTTTGCAGGTCGACGGCCAGGCGTACCAGGGAGGCGGCGAATTCGCGGATGCCACTGATGGCGTGCTCGCCATGGATGACCCCTTCGTAGCCTTCGATGCCGGTGAGGGCCAGCGCTGGCTGGGCCTTGATCGCCTTGGCCAGGTCGAGCACCTGTTGTTCGGTGCGGCAACCGCAACGCCCGCCGACCACGCCGTATTCAATCATCACGTTCAAGCGCAGGCCACGGGCGGCGAAGAACAGGCCCAGGTCGGCGACGTTGTCCGGGTGGTCGACCATGCAGTGGAAGTCGAATTCGGGGTCGGCCAGCAGGTCGGCGATCAGCGCCATGTTCGGCGCGCCCACCAGTTGGTTGGCCATCAACACCCGGCGAACCCCACCGGCGTACGCAGCGCGGGTCTGCACGGCGTTGGCCAGGGTGATGCCCCATGCGCCCTGCTCGATCTGCCGCTGGAACAGCGCGGGCATCATGCTGGTCTTGCCGTGAGGCGCCAATTGCGCACCGCTGTTGCTGACGAAATCCTGCATCCAGCGGATGTTGTGTTCCAGGGGCGTCGCGGTGCAACACCAGGGCCGGCAGGCTGACGTCACGGACCAGATGTGCACCGACGGCGGCGGCGCCTTTTTCAACGGCATTGAAGGCAGACATAAGGGTTTCCTATTCGTTGATGCGACGGGCCAGGTTGTTCGCACTGTCGATCAGCACCCGGCGGTAGTCGTTGTAGTTTTTGATCGCATCGGCCCGTGGGGCGACGATGCACAGGGTCGCAATGCTGATGCCTTGGGCGTCCCGGACCGGGGCGGCAAAGCAGTGGGTAAAGGTGTCGGCGACACTGTCGAAGGAGAAGAATCCGTCGAGGGTGGCCTGACGGATTTGCCCGAGGAAGGTTTCCAGAGGCAGGCGCTGACCGTCCGGGAGGATGAAGTCGTCGTAGTCGATCAGGTCGATGATTTGCTGGTCGCTCAGGTGGCCCAGCAGCAGGCGGCCGGAGGCGGTCCAGGGGATCGGCGCGTTCTCGCCGATGTCTGAGGAAATGCGGAAATGCCGCTCGCCTTCGCGCATCAGGGCCACGGTGTATTTGCGGCCATTGAGCAGGCACATCTGGGCGGTTTCGTGGGTTTGGCTGACGATTTCCTGCAGGGCGTGGTCGGCTTCGCGGGTCAGGTCGAAATGGCGCAGGTGGGCCTGGCCTAGGAAGTACAGCTGACGGCCGAGGTAGACGTGACCGTCCTTGCCGACGGTTTCGAGGATGCGCCGTTCCAGCAGCGAGGCCACCAGTTCGTAGACCGTGGATTTGGGGCTGCCGATGCCGCTGGCGATGTCATTCGGGCGCAGGGGCTGGCCGATTTCCTTGAGGAAATCGAGGATATCGAACGCCCGGTCGAGGCCTTTGGCGCGGCGTTTGATGGTGTCTTCGGTCATGGCAGTCGTCGGTCCCGTTTGAAGATGTAGCTATCAACACAGACCCCCTGTGGGAGCGGGCTTGCTCGCGAAAGCGGTGGATCAGTTGTAGATGTATTCACTGACACACCGCTTTCGCGAGCAAGCCCGCTCCCACATTGGGTCTCCTGTGGTCTCAAGAGACGGGCATTTAGCCTTTTTTCTTGTAGGCCACGCAATCGATCTCAACCTTGCAATCGACCATCATGTTCGCCTGCACACACGCCCGCGCCGGAGCATGTTCCGGGTTGAAGTATTCGCCGAAGACTTTGTTGAAGCTCCAGAAATCCCGCGGGTCTTCCAGCCATACACCGACGCGCACCACGTCTTCAAGGGCGTAGCCGGCTTCTTCGAGAATCGCCACCACGTTGCGCATGGTCTGGTGGGTCTGCTCGACGATCCCGCCCGTGATAATTTCACCGTCCACCGCCGGCACCTGGCCCGACACGTACAACCAGCCATCCGCTTCCACCGCACGGGCGAAAGGACGAGGCTGGCCACCGCCAGCGGTGGCACCGGTGCCGTAACGAGTAATGCTCATAATGGATCTCCTGAAACGAGTGAATTAAAAACGAATGTTCTTGAGAAATTCCGCCAGTCGCGGCGATTGCGGGCGTTCGAAGATGTCTTTCGGCGGCCCTTGTTCTTCAATGCGGCCCTGGTTCATGAAGACGATCTTGTCCGAGACTTCATAGGCAAAGCGCATTTCGTGGGTGACCAGCAACATGGTCATGCCCTCTTCCGCCAAACCCTTGATCACGCTGAGCACTTCGCCCACCAGTTCCGGGTCCAGGGCCGAGGTGACTTCGTCGAACAGCATCAGGCTCGGGTTCATCGCAATCGCCCGGGCAATCGCCACGCGCTGTTGCTGGCCGCCCGACAGTTGGCCCGGGAAGTGATTGCGGCGCTCCAGCAGGCCGACACGGTCCAGCCATTTTTCCGCCAGTGCAACTGCTTCGTCCTTGCCCATCTTCTTGACCTTGAGCAGGCCCAGGGTGACGTTCTGCAAGGCGGTCAGGTGCGGGAACAGGTTGAACTGCTGGAACGCCATGCCGGTCATCGCGCGGTGCTGGGAGATCACCCGCTCCGGGTGGCGCACGCGCTTGCCGCCGACCTCGCTGTAGCCGATGGATTCACCGTCGAGGGTGATCTGGCCGCCCTGGAATTCTTCCAGCAGGTTGACGCACCGCAGCAGCGTGGTCTTGCCCGAGCCGCTGGAGCCGATCAACGTCACGACGTTGCCGCGCTGCATGCTCAGGTCGACGCCCTTGAGCACTTCCACCGGGCCGTACTGTTTACGCAGGCCGCGAATGTTCAGCAGTGGCTGGCTTTCTTTTGAGAGTTGGTTCATGGCAACGCCACCCGCTTTTCAATGTAACGCCCCAACAATTCGATGGCGTAGTTGATGACAAAAAACATAAAGCCTGCAAACAGGTAGAACTCCAGGGTCATGAACGTCCGGGCGATGACCTGTTGGGTGCTGAGGAGCAGCTCGGCCACGCCGATCACCGACAGCAAGGTGGAAGCCTTGACGATTTCGGTGGACGAGTTGACCCAGGTCGGCAGGATCTGCCGCAGCGCCTGGGGTAACAGCACGTAGCCCAGGGATTGATAGAAGGTCAGGCCGATGGCCTTGCCCGCTTCCAGTTGCCCCTTGGGAATGGCCTGCAATGCACCGCGCACGATTTCCGAAACGTGAGAGCCGCAGAACAGCGTCAGGCCCACGGCACCGGCCTGGAACGCAGTGATCTGCCAGCCAAGCGCCGGCAGCATGTAGAAGCACGCCAATACCAGCACAAATACCGGCGTACCGCGGATCAGGTCGACGTACAGGCGAAACGGTGCGCGCATCCAGAATTTGCCGTAGGTCAGTACCAAGCCGGCGACGATGCCGATCAGGGTGCCGAAGATAATGGCCAGGGCCGAGCAGTAGACGCTGGTCTGGAACCCCGCCCAGAGGGTTTCCCGGGCGATCCACAACTCATGCAGCCAGCTGGGGGATTCGTACATGGGCGCTCCTTAGCGGCGAATTGCCAAACGCTGTTCCAGGTAACGGAGCAGCATGGCAATGAGGTAACAGGCAGCCACGTAGAGCGCGGTCGTGACCATCCAGGTTTCAATCACCCGGTAGCTTTCGACGTTGATCTTGCGGGCGTAATAGGTCAGCTCCGGCACCGCGATCGCGGCGGCCAGGGAGGTGTCCTTGAACAGCGAAATGAAATTGTTCGACAGCGCCGGCAGCACGTTGCGCAGCATCACCGGCACGGTGATGTACGCGCGGATACGCCATTCGCCCAGGCCAATGGCCAGGCCCGCTTCACGCAACCCCTTGGGAATGTTCAGCAGGCCTGCGCGGAAGACTTCGGTGAGGTAGGCACCGGCGTACAACGACAGGGTGATGATGAACGAAGGGATCTTGTCCAGCCGGATACCCAGGCTGGGCAAGGCGAAGTAGATCAACAGGATCAGCACCAGGATCGGGGTGTTGCGGATCACCGTCACATACACCGAGGCCACGATGCGCAGCGCACGGTGTTTGGACAGCATCGCAAACGCCATCAACAGGCCGATCACGCAACCGATGGCGATGGACAGCAGTGCCAGTTCAAGGCCGAGGCCGAGCCCCGCCAGCAAGCTGGGGAAATCGCGCCACACAGCCGCAAAGTTCAACTGATAGTTCATGGTCGGCAGTACCTGATTGGGGCGCCGTCAGCGACGCCCCAGGGTTTACGAATTACTTGAACTCAACCGGGAAACCGATCGCAGGCTCCGGCAGGTCCACACCGAACCATTGCTTGAACGAGGCCTTGTACATCGGGAATTCCACACCGGTCATGGCTTCATGCAGGGCGGTGTTGACGAAGTTCAGCCAGTCCTGGTCGCCACGCTTGACGGCGCACGCATAGGTTTGCGGGCTCCAGGCGTAGCTCGGGCTGCGGTAGCGGCCCGGGTTTTGCACCATCAGGTACTTGACCGAGGACTGGTCGGTGGCGGCGGTGTCGGCACGCCCGGAGTTCACGGCCTGGTACATCAGGTCGACGCTGTCGTACTGGTCGACCTTGGCTTTGGGCAATGCCTGGTGCACCAGCTCTTCGGCGTAGACGTTTTGCAGCACGGCCACGGTGACGCTGTCGCCAGCGGCTTGCAGGTCTTCGATCTCTTTGTATTTGCTGTTGGCCGGCAGCAGCAGGCCCACGCCTTCGCGGTAGTACGGCAGGGTGAAAGCCACTTGCTGCGCGCGGCTGGCGGTAACGGTGATGAACTGGCAGCTCATGTCGACCTTGTCGGTCAACAGGTTGGGAATGCGGGCATCGGAAGACTGCACCACGTATTCGACTTTGCTCGGGTCATTGAACAGACCCTTGGCCACGATGTGGCCGATGTCGATGTCAAAACCCTGCAACTTGCCATCCGCTCCCTGGAAGTGCCACGGCGCATTGGTACTGCCTGTACCCACGATCAGGTGCCCACGCTTGAGCACTGTATCGAGCTTGCTGTCCGCCGCCTGCACTACGCTGGCGAGGGAAGCCGATGCGGCGAAGAGAAAAACACACGCTTTGAACACGGAAGGTCGGTGATGCATGACAAGCACTCCAGGGATTGTGTATTCCGCTATACCGGAACTTAGTATGTAACAACGGAATAGACAGCAGAAAGTGTGCCACACGCGATAACAGAAAAATATTGAGGGATTAATTTCTTTTTAAATCAATGGGATAGATTTTTATCAGTGATGAGGCACCGGGCCGGCTGCTGCAATCAGATTGCTACCGTTGGCTACACACCGGGGTGGCAGGCCACATTTGGGTGCGGGTGCGGGTCGTTACCGTGCACGAAAGCGGTGCGGTGGCCGAATGGAAGAATTCCGTGGCTGGGCTAGTCTTGGCAGATGATCGAGCCCCCCAAGGAACGCGTTCAGATGAAGATCAGTCTTGTCCTTACGTTGTTGTCGCTGGCATTTGCCACCCAGGTGTTCGCCAAGGATGACCGGCGCGAATGCAAGGCCGAGCTGGTCAGGCTGAAGGCGGCGTTCAGTACGAACTACACCACGCAGAATCATCATGGGTATCGTCGGGCCAAGGATGCCAAGGATCAGGGTGACTATAAGCAGTGCGTGGGGTTGGCGAAGAAGGCTCGGGAGCGGGCGGAGCGTTGAATCCTTTGGGGCTGCTGCGCAGCCCAGCGGGAGCAAGCTCCCTCGCCACAATGGACCAGTTGGAGGTGGGTACCTGTTAGTTTTGACAGTAGACGGTTTTGATCGCCGGGATTAGCGTGGGCCAGGCCTTTCGCTCAAGGAGATCATCATGGGAATTGCAACGGCGGTGATTGCCGATGCCGAGCAGTATCAGCAGTTGCTCAAGACGCATAGAACGGTGTTCATGCTGTTTGTTTCGCAGCACTGCCCGGCCTGCGGGGAAGCCGGGCCACTGTTTGAACGGATTGCCGGGAAATACGCCAGCTCCGTGAAAAGCCTGGTACTCGACACTGCCCAAACCCCGAGGCACCCGGAGGTAACCGGCACGCCCACACTGCTGGTTTTCCAGAATGGCAAGATGATCAATAAGCTGAAAGGGTTCGACGAAAAAAAGCTGAGGGAGACGTTCGCCAGGACCAGAATCAGTCCTCCAACATCAACCGCGCCGTCCCCGAAACCCGAATCGAGGCACCCTTCTCATCGGTGATCTGCGCCTGCAAGCGCGAGCGGCTGCCCATGTCCTCGCCTTGAATGATGTCGATGCGCCCGGTGTGCGGCCAGCCCAGGTCCCGCAGGTAGCCGGCAAAGGCGGCGGTCGCGGCACCCGTGGCCGGGTCTTCGTACACGCCGCCCACGGCAAACGGGTTGCGGGTGTGGAACAGCGTCGGGCTTTCGGCAAACACCAGCACCACGGTACCCAAACCGGCGTCGGTCATGTAGCGGCGACCGGCCTCCAGTTCATAGTGCATCTGGCTGAGTTTGGCGCGGCTGTCGAGCGCCAGCACCAGGTGGGAGATGCCGGCATGGATGATCGCTGGCGGAATGCTCGGGTCCAGGTCATTGCGGGTGTAACCGAACAGGGTCAGGCCCGCGTCCACCAGGGCATCGTTGGCCGGTGCGCTGCGGGTTGGCGGGGATTGCAGCGCGGCCTCGATCAGGTCGCCTTCGCTGCGGCCGCTGACGGAAATATCGCCGTTGTTCAACGCCAGGTGGAATTCGCCATCGCCCAGCGCCAGGCTCAAGGCCGCACCGAGGGCGATGGTGGCATGCCCGCAAAACGCAACTTCGGACTCCGGCGCGAAGTACCGCACGCGCCAGCCGTCATCCTGCGGGCAGGCAAATACGGTTTCCGAAAACCCGACTTCGTGGGCGATACGCTGCATTTCTACAGCTTCCGGCAGGCTGTCACCGATCCAAACACCTGCAGGGTTACCGCCCTGGTTGCCGTCACAGAATGCAGAAATCTTAAGCACGTCCAAAGTCATTCGGGTAACCCTTCCTTAACGGTTCAGTGAGCGGCGATGCTATCCAAAGGCCAGCCCAGCGTCGAATGAAATTCACCCGTTAAAGAGGGGCCAGCAACACCTGCGTGACCCGCCGCTCCTCCACCGCCGCCACGGTCAGGCGCCAGCCTTCATGTTCCAGGCTGTCACCGACCACCGGCAGTCGATCCAGCAGGCTCATCACCAGCCCGGCCAGGGTCTGGTAATCCTCCGTCGCCACAGCCTTGAAGCCGGTGCGCTGGCGGATCAGGTTGAGGTTCAAGGCGCCATTGACGCGAAAACCACCCTCCTCCTCGACGATATCCGGGCCTTCGACCTCACTCGCATCCGGCAACTCACCGGCGATGGACTCGAGGATGTCGGTCATGCTCAACACCCCGATAAAGTCGCCAAATTCGTTGATCACGAAGGCAATGTGAGTCGACTCCTCACGCATCTGCTCCAGGGCATTGAGAATCGAAAAACTCTCCAGCAAGTTGACCGCCCGGCGCGCCAGGTGCTCCAGGTTCGGCTCGTTACCGGCCAGGTATTCCTTGAGCAACTCCTTCTTGTGCACAAAGCCCAATGGCTCGTCGACATTACCGTCGCGGATCAAGGGCAGACGCGAGTAAGACGAATGCATCAGTTTCAGGCGGATAGTGTCGGGATCGTCCGACAAATCTATAGAGTCCACCTTCGCCCGAGGCGTCATCAGCGTACGGATCGGGCGTTCAGCCAGTTGCAGCACGCCACTGATCATCACCCGCTCGCGCCGGTCGAACAGCGGCCCGCCGTTGGCATCGGGGTTGTCCAGCAGGTCGGCGACCTCTTCACCCACCTCCTCCACTGCCAGATTACGCCCGCCGAGCAAACGCATCACCGCGTGGGCCGTGCGCTCACGCCTCGGCAGCGTGCCCTGGGCCGACTTCTTGCGGCGCGACCGGGCGATCTGGTTGAACAGCTCGATCAGGATCGAGAAGCCGATGGCCGCGTACAGATAGCCTTTGGGAATGTGGAAGCCCAGGCCTTCGGCCGTCAGGGCAAAACCGATCATCATCAGGAAGCCCAGGCACAGCATGATCACCGTCGGGTGGGCGTTGACGAAACGGGTCAGCGGCTTGCTGGCAACGATCATCAGGCCGATGGAAATGATCACCGCGATCATCATCACCGCCAGCTCATCCACCATGCCCACGGCAGTAATCACCGCATCGAGGGAGAACACCGCATCCAGCACCACAATCTGCGCAACGATCGGCCAGAACATCGCATAGGCCACGTTGCCAGTGCGCTGAGCCACATGCCCCTCAAGGCGCTCATGCAATTCCATGGTGGCCTTGAACAACAGGAACACACCACCAAACAGCATGATCAAGTCACGGCCCGAGAAACTCTTGTCGAACACCTCGAACAGCGGTTGGGTCAGGGTCACCAACCAGGAAATACTTGCCAACAGGCCCAGACGCATCAGCAACGCCAGGGACAAACCGATCAGACGCGCACGGTCACGCTGCTCCGGCGGCAGCTTGTCCGCCAGGATCGCGATAAACACCAGGTTGTCGATGCCCAGCACCAGCTCCAGCACAATCAAAGTCAACAGGCCGAGCCAGGCCGTTGGATCCGCTAACCATTCCATTTTTCAGTATCTCTTCAAGTTTTTCAGAATGCCGGGCACGGCAACGCACGGTCGAGGGACCGGGTAAGGGTAGGCAATCGGAAGACGGGATGCTTGGCCCGGAGGCAGGCGATCAGCGGGAACGGCGACAGTGCATGTCTTGGGGAAAGACGACTGGGAGGCTCCGAGAGGGTGTTCATGTAGGTCCTGTTGTGGGAAAAGGACTTGAATCGTACAGGCGAAACAAGAATTTCCTACAATGCAAAACTATTACAAGATCTGTAGGATCGAACATTCTGATATTAGGGAGAATGTCGTGAGCCAACAATTTTTCACTATGGTTGGGACAGCCCATAACAAATTTTGAGCATTTGATCGTTCCCACGCTCTGCGTGGGAATGCATACCGTGACGCTCCGCGTCACCCTCTCGCCGGACTTCAGCCAGGCTCGTAGCATCAAGCTTTATCGTCGGGCAGATTCACACGATCTTGCTGCTCTTCACTGATCAGGTATTCAAGAAACGCGGTGTACGTCGGCCATGAATCCGGCGCAGTCAACAAGGCCTCCCTACCCAGGCGGCACACATCCACGTCATCACACCAAATCACCCGACCGCCTCCGCCCGAGCAATCCATCACGATCAAACTGGCCGGCGGTTGGGCTAATACCAAAAACTGCCGCGCAAGCCCGGCACGCTCTCGAAGACGTCTGGTTTCGTCCAGGACATTCGGCGCAGGCGCCCACCCTATTGCGTGCAAGGGCAAAACGTAGATTCCAGAGCCATCGAAGAACTCGGCAGCCTCACGAAAATCATCCGCAAGCTCCAGGCCAAGGTGGCTCTGCACCTCATCAAGAAACCCAGGCTCAACGGCGCGCGCGCCATTCAAAAGCAAACATTGCTGCCGGATCATTGCCAACGTGGACATCAACACCCGCCCTCGCGTCTAGAGATTTGCCCGCGTGCCAAGAAAGCGCAGATAGCGCCCATCCTCGTTGTCAAAGATCTCGGCCCCTGCGCCCATGTATGCCCGCATCAATTCATCGGCGGCCTGATCATCGTGGCCCTGATCCAGCAAAACCTGCCCCAGGCGCAGATGTAAAAACGGATTTCCGAGACCGCCCGGACAGGTCATCGCATAGTCCAAGGCATCCCGGGCTGAGCCGTTGAATCCGGATAAAAAGCATGCATCAGCGATGGCAGCCAATACCCAGGTGGAGGCTTCCCAATCATTTTTCGGCTCGGGGATCAAGATCCAGGCCTTGTTGTATTGCTCGATGGCCTCTTCATAACGGCCGTCATCGGCCAATTGATCACCTGCACTGCATAACGACTGGATCTCTTCGTGCAGCGACGCTGCAAGCTCAGTGGTCATGAGGACTCCTCCAGAGATCCATCTGCATCCCAGAACGACCACAGCCCAACTTCCTGGCCACGCTCATAAACGCCCTGCGCCGCCACCTGTCCATTGTCGTGGTAGTCCCGCCAGTCGCCGTGTTCGGCGCCATCCACGTAATTCCCCTCGGAAGCCAGGTTGCCGTTTGGGTGGTAGGCGCGAAAAAGCCCATGTCGAATCCATTGCGTGCCGTCCTCGGACAGGTAACGCGAATACCTGAATCGAACCTCACCGGTCTCGTAGGGAATTTCCGCTATGTGTAACGCGTTTGGTTTTTCGTCCATGGCAAACCTGCTGCGGTGTGTTGATGTGCTTTCAGACTCTGTTGAGAAAACTGACTTTAGCCGGCGTTGTACCTTTATGCCCGTTATTCAGAACGGCCCCTTCGTCATCACCCGCTCATCAATAAAGCTACGCAACATCGCAATCCGCTGCGTATAGGCTTTGCTCAGGCAACTGACTTGGGCGCCGCACGTATGCCGTTGCTTGAGCCACACAGCCTGATCATCCATCAACGAACCGCGCCCGCCCATGGCCATGAAGTGCCGGTTGAGGTCATAAAGCAGCGCCATGGTCACGTCCTGATCATTGAGGGAGCGCGTGGCACAGATGGTTTTCTCGTCAGGCGCCTTCGCCCGGTCACAGTCAAAACTGGCCGCCAGGCTCACAGGGCTGAGCCACAACACGGAAAACCCGGCGAGCACTGCGAATACCGCCGGTTTAATCAAACGAACTGCCATGAAAATTACCTCCTACAGAGGGCTACGCGCCACACCCTGCCCAAACCGATAAATCGCCAGGCAATACCCAATCAACGCCACCGCTGCCAGCAACCCGCCCGCCGCGCCGATCCAGGCAAAACCAAAGTGGCTGCCCACCCAACTGCCCATCAACGCCCCACCACCAATGCCGATGTTGTAGATTCCGGAAAACATCGCCATCGCCACATCCGTGGCATCCGGCGCCAGCACCAGTACCTTCGATTGCAACGCCAGGCCAAAACCCATGATGGCCATGCCCCAGAACACACTCAGGGTCACCAGGTACGACACCTCGCCACTCAACGGCAGCAACAACGCCAGGCACAGCGCCAGGATAGTCACCGCGCTGATCAGGAACCGGTGCGGATTAAAGCGATGCACCAGGCTGAACAACAACGAGCCAATGATCCCCGCGCCGCCAAACACCAGCAGGATCAGGGTCACCGTATTGCCACTCATACCGGCAACACCTTCAACAAACGGCTCAACATAACTGTAGGCAGTGAACTGCGCCGTCACCACCATCGCCGTCAGCACATACAACGCCACCAGCGCCGGGCGCTTGAACAACAGCGGCAAGCTGCGCAGCGAACCGGAGTTCTGGCTCGGCAGCAGCGGCAAGGTGCGCGCCAGCCAGAACACCAGCCCGGCGGCAAACGCGCCGATCACCAGGAAGGTGGTGCGCCAGCCCATGGCTTCGCCCAGCAAGCGGCCCAGCGGAATACCCAGAACCATCGCCAGGGAAGTACCGGTAGCCAGCAACCCAAGGGCCTGCACCTGCTTGCCCTCCGGCGCCAAACGCACCGCGAGGGAGGCAGTAATCGACCAGAACAACGCATGGGACAGGGCAATGCCGACCCGGCTGAGCATCAGGATGCCAAAGCTGGTGGCCACGCTGGACAGGATATGGCTGGCGATAAACATGCCGAACAGCACGATCAGCAGCTTGCGCCGCTCGACGTTACGGGTCAGCAGCATCACCGGCAGCGAGGTCAGGGACACGATCCAGGCATAGATGGTCAGCATCAGGCCGACGCTGGCGATGGGCATGTCGAAGCTCGCGCCGATGGCACTCAGCAGGCCGACCGGTACAAATTCGGTGGTATTGAAAACGAAAGCGGCCAACGCGAGAGCGAAGACCGGTTGCCAGTTGGCTTGAGGTGTTGCGGCGGAAATGCTCATTTACAGGTCGTCGTACTCGTTTGCGCGCAGATCAAGCCGGCCCGATGCCGGGCCTTGAGCCGCGCGCAAAAAATAGTAACACGACGATTCAGGGATCGACTTGCCCCATCAGCTCGGGAATCGACTCAGGACGCTTGGCATAGCGCTGGGCCAGCGCCGCGCAGACCATCAACTGGATCTGGTGAAACAGCATCAGCGGCAAGATCAGCACCCCCATGCTCGCCCCGGCAAACAACACCTGGGCCATCGGCACACCGGTGGCCAGGCTTTTCTTCGAGCCGCAGAACAGGATGGTGATCCGGTCTTCCTGGCTGAAGCCAAAAGCCTTGCCCAGCACCGTGGACGCCACCAGTACCAGCGCCAGCAACACACAGCACGCCACCACCAGGCCACCCAGTTCCCACAACGGAATCTGGTGCCAGATGCCTTCGTTGACCGCTTCGCTGAAGGCGCCGTAGACCACCAGCAAAATCGACCCCTGGTCGACGAACTTCAGCCAGGATTTGTTACGCCCTACCCACTCGCCGATCCAGCGACGGGCGATTTGCCCGGCGATGAACGGTAGCAACAATTGAACACTGATTTTCAGGATCGCATCGACGGTGGAGCCGCCATCGCCATGCACATTCAGCAGCAACGTCACCAGCAATGGCGTCAGGAAGATCCCGAACAGGCTCGACGCCGCCGCGCTGCAAATCGCCGCCGGGATATTGCCCCGGGCCAGCGAGGTAAAGGCAATCGCCGACTGCACGGTGGCGGGCAACGCACACAAATAGAGCATGCCCATGTACAGGTCTTTACCGATCAGCGGCGACAACACCGGCTTGAGCGCCAGGCCCAGCAACGGAAACAGCACGAAGGTCAGGCTGAACACCAGCAGGTGCAAGCGCCAATGACCCGCACCGGCAACAATGGCCTGGCGCGACAGTTTCGCGCCGT
Source organism: Pseudomonas sp. W2I6 (assembly GCF_030815935.1). Taxonomy (NCBI): domain Bacteria; kingdom Pseudomonadati; phylum Pseudomonadota; class Gammaproteobacteria; order Pseudomonadales; family Pseudomonadaceae; genus Pseudomonas; species Pseudomonas sp. W2I6. The sequence goes on from NZ_JAUSXJ010000001.1 coordinate 3,410,303, forward strand.
GCAGGAAAAACAGCAGCGCGATGGCCAGGTTGGTCACCCAGCCAAAGGCCACGGCGGTCTGGCCGCTGGCGGGCAGCAGGGACGCGAGGATCACCGTGGCCACCAGGGTCAGGGTGAAGTTGTCAGGTAAAAAGCGTGGACGGGTCATAGGCCAATCTTCCAGGGGTTGCCAAGAGCATCGTCGCGACTCTAACGTAACGGCTTGTTACCGACTAACGCCAATGAGCCAGTAAATGCCGCCAAAAGGACATGACAAAACCGTGCGCCGCAGCGTGCCCGGGCTTTCCAGCCTGCCCAGGCCGGTGTATGGCCGCACCGAATCCCTGCCCAACCGCGCGCTGACCCGCCGCCATAGTCACCCGTGGGTGCAGTTGTCCTACGCAATATCCGGGGTGCTGGAGATCCAGACCAGCGTAGGACGCTTCGTCGCGCCACCCCAGCGGGCCGTGTGGATACCGGCCGGCATGCCACACCGGGTGTTCAGTTCGCCCCATACCGAGATGCGCAGCCTGTACCTCGATTGCAGCGTCACCGCCTGGGCGGCCGACCGCTGCCAGGTGCTGGCGGTGAGCAGCCTGTTGCGCGAGTTGATTCGCAGCTTCAGCGAATTGCCGGTGGAATACGCCGAGGATGGCCCGGATGGACGGCTGGCCCAAGTGGTGCTGGACCAACTGGCCGCCGCGCCCCAGGTCGACCTGATGTTGCCGCTGCCCGCCGACAGCCGCTTGCGGCAGATTTACCGCAGCCTGAACCTGCACCCGGAGCAGCAAACCACCCTGGGGCAGTGGAGCCAGAAACTGGCGGTCAGCGAGAAAACCCTCAGCCGGCTGTTCCTGAGCGACACCGGCCTGACCTTTCGCGCATGGCGCCAGCGCCTGCGATTGTTGAGCGCCCTGCCCGCCCTGGAACAAGGCGAACGCGTGACCGATGTGGCGCTGGCCTGCGGCTACGAATCCACCTCGGCCTTCATCAACGCCTTCCGCCAGCAGTTCGACGCCACACCGGGCGAGTTCTTCCGCTGATCATCAGACAAAGAAGCTCCGGAGCGAAAACTGGATTTCCTATGGGAACTGGTTCCCCTGTGGGAACTCGCCCCCCCCTGTGGAAACTCGGTCCCCTGTGAGAGCTGTCGAGCTTTAGCGAGGCTGCGATGGCGGCCTGACTGTCGACATCTCTATTGCCTGACAGGGCCTCATCGCAGCCTCGCTAAAGCTCGACAGCTCCCACAGGGAATCCAGTTGAACAGTTAAACCTCGCTCACGCCTGCGCCTTGGCCAACACCGCCTGCAACAACACATCCGCCCCCGCCGTCGACCACTGCGGATGAATCTCCTCCGCCTCGTTATGGCTCAGCCCCTCCACACACGGCACAAAAATCATCGCCGTCGGCGCCACCCGGTTCAGGTAGCAGGCATCATGCCCGGCCCCGGAAATCATGGCGCGATGGCTATACCCCAACGCTTGCGCCGAAGCCCGCACCACCTCCACACACCCAGGGTCGAAGGCAATCGGCGCGTACTGGAAGATCTGCTTCACGCTGTGCTGCAAACCAATCCCCTCGGCAATCAGCGCCACTGCCGCCTGCAACTGCTGATCCTGATACCCCAGCACCGCTTCATCCGGATGCCGAAACTCCACACTGAAAAACACCCGGCCCGGCACCACGTTGCGTGAATTGGGGAAGATGTTCGCCATGCCCACCGTCGCCCGCCCTTCGGCGCCCTGTTCCAGGCCAATCTGATTGACTGCCTCCACCACCCGGGCAAACCCGAGCAACGCATCCAGCCGGTGATCCATCGGCGTCGTCCCGGCATGGGCGCTTCGCCCGCTCAGTTCCACTTCATACCAGCGCTGGCCCTGGGCGCCGGTGACCACACCGATGGTCAGGCCCAGTGCCTCAAGAATCGGCCCCTGTTCGATATGCAGCTCAAACGCCGCATGCACCGCCTGGCCACCCACCGGATGCGCACCGGCATAACCAATCTGCTGCAACGCCTGGCCGATGGTGATCCCGGCCTTATCTTCCCGGGACAGGCCGTACTCCAGGTCAAACACCCCGGCATACACCCCCGAGGAAATCATCGCCGGCGCAAACCGCGAGCCTTCTTCGTTGGTCCAGTTCACCACTTCGATTGGCCGCTCGGTCTCGATCCCCAGGTCATTCAAGGTGCGCACCACCTCCAGCCCGGCCAGCACGCCGTAGATACCGTCGTACTTGCCGCCCGCCGGCTGGGAATCGCCATGGGAACCGGTCAACACCGGGGCCAGGTGATCCTGGCGCCCGGCGCGACGGGCAAAGATATTGCCCATGGCATCCACCCGAATGCTGCAACCGGCCGCTTCGCACCATTGCACAAACAGGTCGCGACCACGGCGGTCCTCATCCGTGAGGGCCAGGCGCGAGACCCCGCCCTTTTCGGTGCCGCCGATCTGCGCCATTTCCATCAGCGAGCCCCACAGGCGCTCGCCATTGACCCGCGCCAAGTCGTTCATGAACGCGGCTCCTGGGGTTTGGCCCGGTAGCGGAAGTCACAGTGATGGGCACCGCCCATGATGGTCTGGGTGCGGGTCAGCTTGATGTCCGGGTTGTAGCCGACGATAAACAGTTCGTCGCGGTTGCAGGACAGCAGGTGACCGATCTCGCCCAGGCCCATCTCGTGGTACATCTCGGCATAGCGGCAGCGCTTCACGTCATAGTCGTAGTGCTCGGCGTCGCTGGCGATGATCTCGACCTTCAGCGCATCGTCCTTTTCCCAGAGCACTTGCAGCTCGACAAAGCTCTTGAGGTCGGCGCCCTGCTCTTCCAGCTCGGCAAAGTGCTTGCCGGCCTGGATCGCTGCATTGCCCACCGCCTCGCCGATCACCGCCGCCGCAAAGTCCTTGCCCTGCTCGCGCACCAGGATCTCGTAGATCGGCTTGATGATTTCGGCTTCGATCCGCCGCCGGGCCAGGATGCCCAGTTCACCTTCCAGCTTGCTCATTGTGTGCCTCCGTCAGCTCCACAGAATTCGTTTACTTGCCGCCCGCCACACTCACTGGCTGCCACTGATTGCCCTTGACCTGATACACGGTGAACGACGGCTTCTTCAAATTGCCCTCGGTATCAAACGCAATGGTCCCGGTCACGCCCTGATAGCTGATGGCGCGCAGCACCGGCAGGTACTTTTGCGGGTCCACCGAGTCGGCCTTCTCGATCGCCGCCACCAACACCCCGACACCGTCATAGGCAAACGGCGCGTGCAGTTCGATCGGCGCCTTGTAGCGATCCTTGTAAGCCTGCTCGAACGCCTTGCCACCCGGCATCTGCGCCACCGCCAGGCCCGGCTCCAGGGCAATCACGCCCTCGCCTTCGTTCTGCGCCAGTTGCAGGAAGGTCTGGCTGACAAACCCACCGGCCCCCATCAGCGGTGCCTTGATGCCCAGTTGCTTGATACGCCTGGCCAAAGGCGCGGCCTGGGAATCGACGCCACCAAAGAAAATCAGGTCCGGGTTCTGGCTGCGGATATTGGTCAGCACTGCGCTGAAATCGATGGTCTTGTCGTCGACGTATTCACGAGACACCACCTTGGCGCCACCGGCCTCGATGGATTTGACGAACTGGTCCGCCAGGCCCTGGCCGAATGCGGTGCGGTCGTCGATCACCGCAATGCGCCGGGCCTTGAGGGTGTTCAAAGCATAGTCGCCGGCCACCTGGCCGCCATCGTCGTCATGGCCCATGATCCGGAAGCTGGTATCGAAGCCCTGCTGGGTATACGCGTGCCCGGTAGCAACCGGGGCGACTTGCGCGATACCTGCATCGTGATAAACCCGCGCCGCCGGAATGCTGGTGCCGGTGTTCCAGTGGCCGACCACACCCACCACGCCTTCGTCCACCAGGCGCTGGGCCACGGTGACGGCGGTGCGCGGGTCGGACTGGTCGTCCTCGGACAGCAGCTTGAAGGTCACCGCCTCACCGTTGATTTTCGGGTGTTTGGCGTTGGCCGCGTCGATGGCCAGTTGCGCGCCGTTTTCCAGGTCCTTGCCGATCCGCGCCGACGGGCCGGTCAACGGCCCGGCCAGGCCGATCAATACGGTCTGGTCGGCGTGGGCCATGGCACTCGCCAGGCTGCTCAAGGCCAGGCCGATCACTAGGGTGTGCTTGAAAGTCTTCATCAGTGGTTCCTGTTTCTTTACGGGCTGGTCGGAACACGCCGGGCGTCCGGTAGCGTCAGGGTTGATTCATTCACCGAGGTAGGCACTGCGCACCTCGGGGTGGTCGAGCAATTCATGGGACGGGCCAGTGAGGCTGATGCGCCCGGTGTCCATCACATAGGCACGGTCGGTGACCTGCAGCGCGAGCCGGGCGTTCTGCTCCACCAGCAGCAGGGTCATGCCCTGGCGGCACACGTCGTCGATCACCTGGAAGATCTTCTCCACCATGATCGGCGCCAGGCCCATGGACGGTTCGTCCAGCACCAGCAAGCGCGGCTTGGAGAGCAGCGCCCGGGCCAGCGCGAGCATCTGTTGCTCGCCACCGGAGAGCAGGCCGGCGGACTGCTGCAGGCGCTCCTCCAGACGCGGGAAGTGCTCGAACAACTGGCGGATCTCGCGGTTCACCTGCTCGGTGTCACGACGCAGGAAGGCCCCGGCCTGGAGGTTTTCCAGGACGCTCATGCGCGCAAAGATCCCGCGCCCTTCCGGTACCATCGCAATGCCCTGGCGCAGCAATTGGTCCGGCGCCTGGCCGAGGATCGAACGCCCGGCGAAGTGAATCTGCCCCGCCGCTGCCGGCAGCAATCCGGTCAGGGCCTTGAGGCTGGAGGTCTTGCCGGCACCGTTGGCACCGATCAACGTCACTCGCTCGCCTTCGCCGATGTGTAAATCCAGGGACTTGACCGCTTCGATGGCGCCGTAGCGCACCTGCAAGCCGTCGACTTTCAATAAAGGTTCAGACATGGGCGCTGGCTCCCAGATAGGCCTGGATCACGGCCGGGTCGCGGCGCACTTCGGCGGGCGCGCCCACGGCGATCACCTGGCCGTAATCGAGCACGCTGATGCGGTCGCACACCCCCATCACCAGCTTCACGTCATGCTCGATCAGCAGCAGCGTGTGGCCGTCGTCGCGGATCTTTTCCAGCAGGCCGCGCAGCTGCACTTTCTCGGCAGCGTTCATCCCGGCCGCCGGCTCGTCGAGGGCCAGCAAACGTGGTTCAGTGGCCAGGGCCCGGGCGATTTCCAGGCGGCGTTGGTGGCCGTAGGACAGGCTGTCGGCGCGGTAATTGGCGAACCCCGCCAGCCCGACATACGCCAACAGGCGATGGGCATGGGCGCGGGTTTGCGCTTCCTCCTCCCGGGCTCGACGATGGCGACTCAAGGCGGCCCACACGCCATTGCGGGTGCGCACATGGCGGCCGACCATGACGTTTTCCAGCGCGCTCATGGTGTTGAACAGGCGGATATTCTGGAAGGTCCGGGCGATGCCAGCCTGGGCCACCTGGTGCACGCTGGCCGGCTTGTAGTCCTCGCCGTCGAGCCGGAAGCGCCCGGAATCCGGGGTATACAGGCCGGTCATCACGTTGAAGAAGGTGGTTTTACCGGCGCCATTGGGGCCGATCAAGCCATAGATCTCCCCAGGCTGGATGCTCAGGCTCACGTCGGTGAGCGCCGCCACGCCGCCGAAGCGCTTGTTCACCTGGTCAATCTGCAACAGCGGCTGATTCATCGCGCCACTCCTTTTGGCCACAGGCCTGCCGGTCGATAGAGCATCGCCAGGATCAGCGCGAGCCCGTAGAACAACTGACGAATGATTTCCGGGTCCACCAGCACCTGGCCGAACAGCGCCTGCTGCAACGGGCCCATGCTCGCGCGCAAGGCTTCGGGCAACGCCGCCAGCAATACGCAGCCGAGAATCACACCGGGGATATGGCCCATGCCGCCGAGCACCACCATCGCCAGCACCGCGATGGACTCATTGAGAGTGAAGGACTCCGGCGAGACAAAGCCCTGGAACGAGGCGAACAACGCCCCGCTCACGCCGCCAAACCCGGCACCAATGGCGAACGCCAACAGCTTCAAGCGCAGGGTGTTGACGCCCATGGCCTGGGCCGCTTCCTCATCTTCACGAATCGCCACCCAGGCCCGCCCGATGCGCGAACGCTCCAGGCGAATGCAGGCAAACAGGATCAGCACCACCAGCGCGGCGAACAGGTAGTAGTACAGATAGACCGAAGGCAGGCGCAGGCCGAACAGCTCCTGGGTGCGCCCGAGGTTGATCCCCAGCAGGTTGACCGGGTCGACCTGGGAAATACCTTTGGGCCCGTTGGTGATGTTCACCGGGCGATCCAGGTTGCGCAGCAATATGCGGATGATTTCACCAAAGCCCAGGGTCACGATGGCCAGGTAATCGCCGCGCAGGCGCAAGGTCGGTGCGCCCAACAACACGCCAAAGCCCGCCGCCAGCAACGCGGCCAAGGGCAGGATCAACCAGATCGAGGTGTGCATGCCCGCCGGCAGCAGCGCCATCAGCGCCGGGAATTGCTGCAACAGATGCGGCGATGACAGCAATGCGGCGAGGTACGCGCCCACTGCGTAGAACGCGATAAAACCCATGTCCAGCAGCCCGGCGTAACCCACGACGATGTTCAGGCCCAGGGCCAGCATGATGTACAGCAACGCGAAATCGAGGGTGCGCACCCAGGTATTGCCGCCGGCATGCCCGACAATCCACGGCGCCAGCACCAGCGCCACGGCGAACAATACAAGGCCAAAGCTGGCGCGCTGGCGGGAGGTATTCAGGACACTCATGCGCGGGTCGCCAGTCGTTCGCCCAACAGCCCCGAAGGACGAAACACCAGCACCGCGATCAACACGATAAAGGCAAACACATCCTGGTAATTGCTGCCGAACACACCCTGGGTGGCAGCGCCCAGGTAGCCGGTACCCAGGGCCTCGATCAACCCCAGCAGCAGGCCGCCAAGCATCGCGCCCTTGAGGTTGCCGATGCCGCCCAATACGGCCGCGGTAAACGCCTTGATGCCCGGCAGGAAACCCATGTAGAAATGCGCGCTGCCGTAGTTGCTCGCCATCATGATCCCGGCCAATGCCGCCAGGGCGCCGCCAATGGCAAAGGTCAGCACGATGATGCGATTCGGGTTGATGCCCATCAGGCTCGCCACCTGCGGGTTCTCGGCCACGGCGCGCATGGCCCGACCAAAGCGTGTGCGTTCCACCAGCACCAGCAGCGCGACCATTACCGACAGTGCGACGGCAATGGTGGTCAGGGCGGTAGCGTTGGTGATCGCCGGATGCGCCGAAGCTCCCGCGAGCACTTCAATCGGTTCCAGCGGCAGCAGTTGCGGGAACATCTGCGGGTTACGCGTCCACACCAACATGGCGACGGTTTGCAGCAACAACGACACCCCGATGCCGCTGATCAATGGCGCCAGGCGCGGCGCATTGCGCAGGCGCCGATAAGCGACCCGTTCAATCAGCACCGCGAGTACCGCGCAGAACGCCATGGCAATCACAGTGGCTGCCAGCAGCACCAGCACCGGCGGCATCGCCGGCCATGTCACCTGCAACAGGCGAATCACCGAGAGGCCCACCAAAGCGCCAATCATCAACACATCGCCATGGGCAAAGTTGATGATCCGCAAAATGCCGTAGACCATGGTGTAACCCAAGGCCACTAGCGCGTAGAGACTGCCCGTCATCAAACCATTGAGCAGCTGCTGGATAAACGCATCCATGGAAACCATCGACCTCACTACTGACGAGGGCGGCACACTAAGCATCTATTCTGTTTTTATCAAATATCAGAAATTCATATGGTTATGCCAAACGCATAAAGCGCTATAACCGCCATAAATACGGCATTTATGGCTCTTTATTTGCCATCTCACTTAGTATTTAATTCAACACATGAATAATTTAGAACAGTTAGCCAATGACCCGCCGTTGCGTGCCGTGCGCACCTTCGAAGCGTTTGCCCGCCACGGCGGAGTGAATTCCGCCGCCCGCGAGCTGGACGTGTCGCCCTCCGCCGTCAGCCATCAATTGCACCTGCTGGAAAGCTTTCTGCAGCAACCGCTGACCTTGCGCCAGGGCCGCAACCTGGTGCTCACCGAAGAAGGCCGCGAGTACTACCGCGCAATTCGCTCGGCCTTCGCCGTACTGCGCAGCGCCACCGAACACGTGCGGGAAAAAAGCGCCACACGCCAGGTCACCATCAGCCTGATCCCGCTGTTCGGCATCAACCTGTTCATCCCGCGCCTGGCACAGTTCCTCAAGGACCACCCGGCGCTGGACATCAACGTCACCTACGCCAACCACCGCAGCTACCCCAGCGACGCTGCCGATTTATCGATCCGCTTCGGCACCGGGCACTGGCCGGGGTACCACAGCGAGCCGCTGATTTCCGGGGCGGTGACGCCGTATTGCAGCCGCGCATTCCTGGAGCAACACGGGCCGATCGACACACCTGAGGCGCTGAGTGAATTACCGCTGTTGCACGACGAAGAACGCGGCACCTGGAGCCAATGGTTCCAGGCCGCCGACGTGCATCACGGGACCGCGTTGAATGGTTTGCTGCTGGAGGATGGTCAGTTGGCGCTGACGGCCACGCTGACCGGATTGGGCTGCTCACTGCTGCGCGCGCCACTGGTGGCGCCGCATGTGGCAAATGGGGAGTTGGTGAAGCTGTTTGATCTACAGGTCGATGATGGCCGCCAGTACTACCTGTGCCGGCGGGCCAACAGCGAGTTGTCGAGCGAGGGGAATCACTTGTACGACTGGATCAAGAGCAACCTGGCGGGGAATTGAAAACACCGCAGATCCAATGTGGGAGCGGGCTTGCTCGCGAATGCGGTGGTTCAGCCAGCACATGTATCGACTGACCCACCGCATTCGCGAGCAAGCCCGCTCCCACATTTTTGTGTGCGTTTCAATTCAGAATGGAGTCAGCTGCCGTTCCCGCCATGCGCCTCTTCAAAGAAGTAATCCTTCCAGCTCCCCGCCTTGTTCTTCAACACGCCCAACTCCTGCAATTTCTCGGCGTAGATATAGGTACGCTGCGGCACGATGGTGAAGTCGATTTCCGGGTCCTGGACAATCTTCTCCACCAGCGCCAGCGGTAGCTTCGACTGCTCTACACGAATGTAAGCCTGGGCGGCTGCCGGCTTGTCGGCCTTGATGATTGTCTCGGCCTCGGCCAACGCGTCATAGAACGCCTTGTAGGTCTTGGGGTTCTCGTCGTGGAATTTCTCGGTGGTGTACAGCACATTGAACGTCGCCGGGCCGCCGAGAATGTCGTAGGAACTCAGCACCTTGTGCACCTTGGGATTCAACAACTCCTGGTACTGGAACGGCGGGCTGGAAAAGTGCGCGTTGATCTCCGAACCGCCAGCAATCAGCGCCGCAGTGGCGTCCGGATGCGCCAGGCTGATGGAGATATCGTCGAACTTCTTGTAGTTGTCGTTCCCGAACTGCTTGGCGGTTTCAATCTGCAAGGTACGCGACTGGAAACCCACGCCCGCTGCCGGTACGGCGATGCGGTCTTTTTCGCCGAAGTCCTTGAGGGTCTTCACATCCGGGTTATTGGTCAGCAGGTAGTTGGGCATCGAGCCCAGCGAGGCGATGGCCTTGACGTTCTGCTTGCCCTTGGTGCGGTCCCACAGCGTCAGCATCGGCGGCACACCTGCCGACACCACGTCCAGCGCGCCGGCCAGCAGCGACTCGTTCATCGCGGTGGCGCCGGAGATACTGTTCCACTCCACCTTGATGTCCAGGCCCTGTTCCTTGCCGTGTTTCTCGATCAGGTTCTGGTCACGAACCACATCGAGGATCAAGTAGCCGATGCCGAATTGCTGGGCGATGCTGATCTTGCCTTCGGCGTGTGCACCAAGGCTGAGGAGCGCACTGGCTGCTGCCAGGAGCGTCAGGGTGGGTCGTTTTATTATCATGAGAACGCTGCCGCGAGGTTGAGAAGGGTTGCGAGCGTAGCGGCCCACGTACAGTGCGAAAAAGAATATCGCGATCTATGGATATACGAAAAACACTGCCCGCCGGCGCTGCTATATTGCGCGCCTGTGCCTGATGTCATCCCCGGAGCCACTCTGCATGCTGCGCACCAACCTCAACGAGATGCTGATCTTCATGGCGGTGGTCGATGGCGCCAGCTTCGTCGCCGGTGGCCAGGCGATGGGCCTGACGCGCTCGGCCGCCGGCAAAGCCGTGGCGCGCCTGGAGGACAGCCTTGGTGTGCGCCTGTTGAACCGCACCACCCGCACCTTGAGCCTCACCGACGAAGGCCGCGCGCTGTATGACCAGGGGCTGGAGATCCTCGCCGCAGTGGACAACGCCCAAAGCCGCATCGGCCAGCCCACCGGGGTACCGCGCGGTTTATTGCGGCTTACAGTGCCCGATGCGTTCGGGCGCAAGGTGTTGCTGCCGTTGTTGAAGAAATACCTGCACGCCTGGCCCGAGGTGCAGGTGGAAGTCAGTTTCAGCGACCGCACCGCCGATATCGTCGAGGACGGCTTCGACCTGGCCATCCGCATCGGCAGCGCCAACACCGACCGCCAACTGGTTTCCCGGGTGGTCGCTCGTTATCAGGCGCTGCTGTGCGCCGCACCGGACTATCTCGCCGAGCACGGCATGCCCCGGGACATGGACGCCCTCGCCCACCACGACTGCCTGTATTTCAGCAGCCGCACGCGCAAGCAAAGCTGGCGCTTTCGCGAAGCGGACGGCACCTGGGTCAAGGCGTACGGGCGCAGCCGCCTGCGCCTGGACAGCGGCGAAGCACTGCGCGACGCTGCCGTGTCCGGGCTGGGCATCGCCTTGCTGCCGGACTTCGTGGTGGCCGAGGACCTGGCTGCCGGGCGCCTGGTACAGGTGCTGCCCGACCTGGACGCCGGGGACGTGGAGATCCTGGCGATGTACCCGAGCAAACGCTTCCTGGAGCCTCGGGTACGGCGCTTTATCGACCTGATGGTGGATGAGCTGGCGGGCTGATCACCGTAACAAGGGCATTGGCGAATGAACGTCCCCACTGAGGCGACCGAAAACTACCCGCCCACGCCCTTCGGCTGGTATCGTGCCGCCCTTGAAAAAACCGCTGCGAGGAAATGGACCTTGAACACTGACGAAAAAATGACCGGGGACCTGTTCGAGGTGGACAAACGCCTGTCACTCAAGCCCGTGGTGGACTTCAACAACTACCTGCGCAGCGCTTTCGGCGATGGCCCCTGCACCTGCATCCGCTGCGTCGCCAGCGAGGGCAGCGAGGCCGGCTACGAGTTTCAGCACACCTTCGATTTCGACGGCAAAAAAACCCACCGCCGCTTCGCCTCCACCGCCGGCAGCGACGTGCTGCTGATACTGAAGAAAGCCTGGTTGTCTTACACCAAGGCCGAGCTGCCGTTGAGCGGCGCGCTGGGGCTGGACACGGTGAAAGAGTTTGTCGAGCCGCAATTGCACAAGCGCGTGGCACCGCTGTTGCTGGCCAGTGGGTTGGTCAAGGATATGGAAGGTGAATGGCGGATGCAGCCGCAGGCCGCCTGATCCGCCCTGCGTTGATCAGTAACCCACGCCACGCACCCCACCCGAAACGCGAATGGATTCGCCGGTGACCCAATGGGCGTCGTCGGACGCCAGGAACACCGCAACCGGCGCGATATCATCCGGCTCGCCAAAGCGCCCCAGCGGCGTGCCCGCGATAAGCTGCTGGCCAAATTCACCGGCAAAATTGCCGGCGGTGGCCGGCGTATTTGTATGCCCCGGAAGGATCGAATTGACCCGGATCCCCTTCGGCCCCAGTTCACGCGCCAAGGCGAAGGTCAGCGTATCCACCGCGCCTTTGGTCGCCGAGTAGACGCTGGAGGCCAGGTAGGGATCGGTGCTGAGGATCGAGCTGATATTAATGATGCTGCCCCCTTGGCCAAACAACTTGACGGCTTCCCGAGCAGCCAGGAGATACCCCAGTACATTGAGGTTGAACTGGCGATGGAACGCCTCTTCGGTCAAGTCCTCGATCATCTGGAACACCGCGACACCGGCATTATTGACCAGGATGTCCAGGCGACCATATTCGCTTCTGATGGTGCCGAATAGTTGAATCACGTCGGCTGCCAGGCTCATGTCGGCCCGAACACTCATTGCGTTGCCGCCGTCGGCCTGGATCTGCGCCACCACCCCATCGGCCTCGGCTTTGCTGGATGAATAGTTGACCACCACCGTGGCCCCCGCTGCGCCCAGTGCCTTTGCGATACCTGCGCCGATGCCTTTTGAGGCGCCGGTAACAACTGCGATTTTTCCGTCGAGCTTCATGATGTGACCTTCCAAAGGATAAGTGATACCGCTTGCCTACAGTATTCAGGCCGCAGCGGATGCAGCGGTTGCCGGTTCTTCTCCCGTGCTTGCCTATTCTTCTCGCCTGGCTTGCGTTGCCCGGCGGCGTGCCTCATGTTCAACGCCATGAACAATCAACTCGATGAACTGCGCAGCCTGGTCATGCGTGCTGGCAACCAATGGACTGATACCGGCTTGCCGCGTGTGACGATGGTGCGGGCCGAAGCCTGTGCCGATCAGGTCTACCAGCCGATGCTGCACCTGGTCCTGCAAGGTTCGAAGACCTTGTGGATAGGTGACCAGGAGCAAACCTACGGGCCCGCCAGCTATTTCGTGGTGCCCGTCGAGGTACCCGCCACCGGCCAGATTCACCCCTGCGCCCCGGGGCTGCCTTATCTGGCTCTGAGCCTGACCCTGGACCACAACGTGATCGCCACGCTATTGGCCGACGAGATCGAAACCGGCGAGCGCACGACCGACAGTTGCTTTGCCGCCGTACCTGCACCCGCCGAGCTGATCGATGCCTGGCTGCGCATGCTGCGGCTGATGGACCGGCCCAGCGAAGTTGCGGTATTGGCGCCGATGATCGAGCGGGAGATTCTGTTTCGGGTCTTGCAGGGCCCGCTACGGGCAACGTTACTGGACATGGCCCGTCCCGACGGCCGCCTGGCGCAGATCCGCCGCGCGACCGAGTGGATTCGCCAGCATTTCAATCAACCCTTTCGCGTTGAGCCATTGGCCGCCATGTCCGACATGAGCGTCGCGGCGTTCTATCGGCACTTCAAAGCCATTACGGCCATGACCCCGATTCAGTACCAGAAACGCCTGCGCCTGCTCAGGGCACGCTGGTTGCTGCTGTTCGACACCAAGGATGCAGCGTCGATTGCATTCAGCGTCGGTTATGAAAGCGCCTCACAGTTCAGCCGCGAATATGCCCGGCTATTTGGCTTGCCGCCGGGGCGTGATGCCGCCAGGTTCAAGGCGCCTGGCGGGTGACGAGGGTCCGGTGATTGGCTTACACGTCAATAATCGTGGTACCCGCGATGGTTTCGGCAAACCCCATACCCAACACTCGCCCCGGCGTTGCGAACCCCGGTTGGCGTTCACCGGCCAACACCCGGCGTGCCGCCTCCACCGCCGCCAATGGCGTGTAGGTGTAGCCGTTGACGGTCTCGATCACCGAGCGCACCACCCGGCCATCGGCCCCTGTGACTTCTGCCACTGCCCGGGCACGATGGGCCTCACGCTGTTGAAGACTGGGGCCGTCGGGCAGTTGTGACAGGTCACCCTCGGGAAACGCATCGCCGCTGATGTGCACGAACATGGCGATATTCGGGATGCCCGTGGAATGCCACGCCGTCACCAAATCACCAAAGGACAGCGGCGCACACAGTACCGGGCCATCGCCAAAATCCATGAACTGCGGTTGTGCATCAGGGGTAGCGATGAGCTGCCCGTCCACCCGCACCAGGAGCCCCGCACCGATGATTTCACCCACGCTCAAGGCCGAGCCCCGGGACATGGGACCGGCGACCTGCAGCGCGACTTTCAGCGACTGCGGGTTCTGAACACGGCGCGCCACATGCATCGCCAGACAATCCGTCGGCACCACGTCCCAGCCAACCCCGGGCAACAGCATGACGCCTGCCTCAGCTGCACGCGCGCCCAGTTGCCTTGCCAAGCGGTAAACGTTGATTTCGGCGGTGATGTCCAGGTAGTCGACGCCTGCTGCAATACACGCCTGCATCAGCGCGCCCGCCGTCTGCGCAAACGGCCCCGCGAAGTTCAACAGCACGTCGATGCCATCCAGGGCGTCCGTTTCCAGGGTGTCCGGGCTGAATACTCGGTACGGCACACCCAGTTGCGCAGCCAGCGGTTCCAGCCGTTGGCGGTTGCGCCCGGCGATCACCAGGTCCAGCCCGTGTGCCTTGGCGTTTTCGGCCGCCATGCGTCCGGTGTAGCCCGTGGCGCCGTAGATCATTAAGGTTTTCATTGGACGTGCTGCCAGTTCTTGTAGACAAATTCCAGGCTGTAGCCGTCAGGGTCCAGCACGTTGGCCGCGTAGTAGTTCGGGTCATAGTGCAATCGTGCCCCAGGGGCTCCATTGTCGACGGCGCCCGCGTTCATCGCCGCCAGGTAAGCCGCATCGACCTCGACCCGGCTGCCGGCGACGAACCCCACATGCACCGCCCTGCCCTCGACCGCGCCCTCGCGCAACCAGAAGAAGATCCGCCCGTTCGCGCCGAACCCCTTGAGGTCCGGGTGGCCCGGCGGGCCGTCCTTGCCGTCGTAGTCGTGGCGCGTGGTGATGCCCAGCGGCGCCAGTGCGGCCTGGTAGAAATCGATGGAGCGTTGAATGTCGCTGACCGACAAAAAGATATGATCCAGCATGCTGTCGCCTCGCTCTTCAGATGATGTAGCCGCCCGCGACCTCGATCGTCTGGGCATTGATCCAGCGGCCTTCGTCAGACAGCAACATGGCGATCACACGCGCCACGTCCTCTGGCTCCCCAACCCGACCAAGGGCGGTTTGTGCAGCCAGCAGCGCTTCGAACTCATCATTGAGCCCGCCGCCCAGTTCGGTGCGGATGGCGCCTGGAGAGACGGCATTCGCACGGATCTGCCGCTCGCCAAACTCCTTGGCCATGTAACGGGTGAGTACATCCAGCGCGCCCTTGAAGGCTGCGTAAGGTGCTACGCCAGCGGTGGCGACGCGAGTTGTCGCGCTGGTGAGGTTGACGATGCAGGCGTGGGCTTGCAGCAGCGGCAACAGGGCTTGAGTCAGGAAAAACGGCCCTTTGAGGTGCACATTCAGCAGGCCGTCGAACTGAGCCACGGTGACCGATTCCAGGGGATTGAACAGTCCATAACCGGCGTTATTCACCAGGCCATTCAACCCACTCACACCCCAGGTGGCCGATAACGCCTGCTTTACCGCCTCGCCAAAACCTTGGAAGGAACTGATGTCGGCCACGTCCAATGGCAGCGCGACCGCCTTGCCGCCCGACGATACGATTCGCTGCACAACCGCTTGGGCGGCCTCTGGATGATTGTTGTAGGTCAGGATCACGCCCATGCCTTGCCGGGCACACAGTTCTGCGGTACTGGCACCAATGCCACGGCTGCCGCCGGTAATGAGGATAACGCCCATGTGTGGCTCCACTGCTTGCTCAAATGAGTCACCACAGTAGGCTTGCGCGCCTGCGCCGACGCAGCCGTTCCTGCTCGAAACCTGCCTGTTTCTGCTTTTTGCTTGCACAGGGCACACCTGGGCGCTCAGCATGCCCGGCATGAACACACAACTGATCGAACTGCGTACCCTGGCCGCCAAGGCTGAAAACCGCCGCACTGAAACCGGCATCCCGCGGGTGGCCATGGTCCAGGGCGCGATTCCCGAGCACATGCTGGCCGCGGTGTACGACCCGATGATCAACCTGATCCTGCAGGGCAGCAAATCCATGACGGTGGGTGATCGCACGCTACGATACGACCCGGCGACCTATTTCGTGATGTCCATCGAACTGCCCGCCGTGGGCACCGTGCACCCGGCGGCGACCGGCGAACCCTACCTGGCGGTCAGCCTGACCCTCAACCCGACGGTACTCGCGACGCTGCTGAGCGACTTGCCCAAACCTGCCGGGCGCTACGACCACGATGCGGGTTTTTCCGTGGCCGCCGTCACCCCCGAACTGATGGACGCCTGGCTGCGCATGCTGCGGCTGATGGGCAACCCTGAGGCGATCACAGCCCTCGCACCGGTATACGAGCGCGAGATCCTCTACCGCGTATTGCAAGGCCCCCACGGCTGGATGCTGCGTGAAATCGCCGCGCCGGACACCGCCATGGCCCGGGTGAGCCAGGCCATCCAGTGGATCCGCCGAGACTTCGCCGAACCGATCCGGGTCGAAGCCCTGGCACAGAAAGCCGCAATGAGCGTGTCGGCCTTTCACCGCCACTTCAAGGCCGTCACCAACCTGAGCCCGTTGCAGTACCAGAAGCGCGTGCGCCTGCTACAGGCGCGCACGCTGATGGTGGGCGGCGCCAGGAACGTCACCAGCGCCGCCTTCGAAGTCGGCTATGAAAGCGCCACCCAGTTCAGCCGCGATTACGCCCGGGTGTTCGGCCTGCCACCGGCTCGCGATGCCGCGCGAATCCTCGGAGAAAACCGGAGCCCGAAGGCACGCTGACCACAACGTGCTAGCCTGCCATCGCACGCCCCACGACAAGGAGTTGCCGATGGCCGAGCCAAGCAAAAAGATGAGCCTGATGGGCCTGACCACCCTGGTGGCGATCAACATGATGGGCTCGGGCATCATCATGCTGCCCGCCAGCATGGCGCAATTGGGTGCGATTTCGCTGCTGTCGTGGCTGATCACCGCCGTGGGCTCGATGGCGATCGCGTACTGTTTTGCCCAGTGCGGCCTCTTCTGCACCCGCACCGGCGGCATGTCGGCCTACACTGAAGAGGCCCACGGCAAGTCGGGTTTCTTCCTGTGTTCGTTTCTGTATTTCCTGTCGCTGATCATCGCCAATGTGGCGATAGCGATTTCGGCGGTGGGCTACCTGTCGTCCTTCATCCCGTGGCTGGGCAGCGGCCCCATCCCCTTGTTCATCGGCACCCTCGGGCTGATCTGGCTGACCACCGTGGCCAACTTCGGCGGGCCGCGCCTGACCGGGCGGATCGGCGTGGTCACCGTATGGGGCGTGATCATTCCCGTGGCGGGCTTGAGCGTGATCGGCTGGTTCTATTTCAAGGCCGAGGTGTTCAGCAATGCCTGGAACCCCAACCAACTGCAACTGTGGGATGCGATTGGCGCGAGTATCCCGCTGACCCTCTGGGCGTTCCTCGGCATGGAGTCCGCGGCCCAGGGCTATGACGCGGTGGAAGATCCCAAGCGCACCGTGCCGCTGGCCTGCCTGCTGGGCACCCTCGGCGCGGCGCTGGTGTATGTGCTGTCGACCACGGTGATTCAGGGCATCGTGCCCAATGCTGAACTCGCCGAGTCTTCTGCGCCGTTTGCCCTGGTGTATGCGCAGATTTTCACGCCGCTGGTGGGCGACATCATCATGGCGCTGGCGGTGGTGGCGTGTATTGGTTCGCTGTTGGGATGGCAGTTCACCTTGGCGCAAACGGCCAAGATGTCGGCGGACCAGCGTCTGTTTCCGCGGTTCTTCAGCCGGGTGAGCCGTGCCCAGGCACCCGTGTGGGGGCTGATTGCCTGTGCGGCGTTGCAGAGCTTGATTGCCCTGTCGACCGTCTCGCCCACGGCCAGTGCGCAGTTTGGCAAGTTGGTGAACCTGGCGGTGGTGACTAATTTGATTCCTTACGTCACTGCGCTGACTGGGCTGCTGGTGATGATGCACAAAGCGCGGGTGGCGGCCTCGATTTATGCACGCAATACCACGGTGTTGCTCATTGCCGTGGGGTATTCGCTGTATGCGATTTATGCGTGTGGTGAGGAGGCGGTGTTTGGTGCGACGCTGGTGTTGGCGTTTGGGTATCTGTTGTATGGGTTTTTGGCGCGGCGGTTTATTGCGGCCGGTGGTGGGTGAATATCCGTTATTTAGGTGATGGCCGCTTATGGTTCCGCTCTTACAGCGGCTCACTTTTGAAGAGCGCAAAAGTAAGCAAAACGCTCTTGCCCCACCACTCGGCACCTCGCCTAGGCTCGGTGTGCCCTCACTCCGGCTTTGGACCGTGGGCCGCCGCGATGGGCCATCCTTGGCCCAGCGCGGCTAACCCGGCGTCCTGCCGGGTTACCCACGCTCCAAAGCCTGCGTTCGGCCAGCGTGGTTTAACGGGGCGCCTAAGATCAAGATCAAAAGCAGATCAAGAGCACAGCGGCCTACCGGCCGGCTTGAGTGTTTAGAAACCAAATCAAAAGCTAAAGCGGGCACGCTCCCACAGAAAAGCTGATCTGTTTTCGCTCTGGATCTTGCTTTTGCTTTTAACACTCAAGCCGGCCGGGAGGCCGCTGTGCTTTTGCTTTTGCTTTTGATTTTGATCTGACTGCCCCAATAAGCCCGAGGCCGAACGCAGGTATTGCGGAGCGGGTAAACCGGCAGGACGCCGGTTTAGCCGCGCCGGGCCATGGATGGCCCGTCGCGGCGGCCCGCGGAGCAATGCCGGAGTGAGGGAACACCGAGCCTAGGCGAGGTGCCGACAGGCGGGGCAGAGCCCTTTGCTTACTTTGGGGCTTTTCCAAAGTGAGTCGCTGTAAGAGCGAAACCATAAGCCGCCGTTACCGAAGAAACGGATATGTACTCAATCAATCAAACCACTCCCCCCTCTCAAGAAACGTATTCCGAATCATCTCCACCACCCACCCCACCTCCTGCGGATGCCGCACCTCAGCATTCACCCCCATCCAGACCTGCCGCTGCATCCCCTCCAGAAACACCCCATCCAACGCCGTCAACCCACGATCAAAACAACTCATATACCGCGGCAACAACCCAATACACGCACTGCACCGAATCATCTCCAGCATCAGCGGATACGCTTCCACCCGCACCACCCCCGCCAGCCGCTGCTCCACCAGGCTATTCCACGGCCGCAGCGCCTCCACCTGCCGGTCCGGCTGCCACTGCACCAACATATAATCCGCAAGGTCTTCAATGCTGTCCGGCCGCACCGCCAACCGCGAATACCGCTTGGCAATATGCGGCGAATAATCCAACCGCGCCAACACCTCCGGCGCCCCAATGGCAAAACTCGGCCCCGCCCCCGGCGAATCCATCCCCGACAACCACACCACCACATCCGCATCCAGCGCCTGCAACCCCAACTCGCTGTCGATGGAAATGATCTCCAGCCGCACACTCGCATTGCGCCGCAGCAACGCAATCAAGTCGCGCCCCAAAATGTCATGCAGGACCGACTCGGCAACCGCCAACCGAATCAACGGTTGCTCCAGCACCGGCACCCGTCGTTCATGGGCCAGGGCAATCAGTTGGGCCTGCAACTGCTGCCCATCACGGCTCAGGGCCAGGACATTGCCCTGATAGCTGAACAGCGAACGCCGCAGTTGCTCTTCCAGCTGCGCCAGACGTTTACGCAATTGTGTGGCCTTGATATTCAGGCTGCGGGCCGCCTGCATGAAACACCCACACCGGGCGCTGATCAAAAAATACTGCGCCACCTCGGGTTCGATGGTGGCTGCCACGGCCAGCCAGGCCTCGCGGGACTCTGTCAGCCCGCGATAGGGCGTGGTGCCGTGGGGTACAGCCGGGTCAAGAAATACCATGGGAGACTCCCTGTCTTGTGGGTACTGTGCATCCAATGCAGTGAAACGTTTTTACTCCAGCACCTTGTTCAGCTCGGCGCCGTCGATACTCAAGGTGGCGGTATTCAGCATGCCTTCCAGGTAAGCCTTGGCGATTTGCTCCTGGCGTTGCGCACGCAAGGCCTCGGTCAGGCGGCCACGCAGTTCATCCAGCGTGGCCGTGCGCGCCGGTTGTTGCCCAATGAGTTTGAGCACGTGAAAACCCGCCGCACTCTGCACCGGCTCCGACACCCCGCCCGTCTTGAGCCGCGCCACCACACCGCGCATTTCAGGCACCAGTTGCTGCAATGGCTGCATCCCGGAATCGCCACCGCGCCGGGCGCTGTCGGGGTCCTGGGAATACTGGCTGGCCAGGGCGGCAAACTCGCCCGGCGAGGCCTGCGCCTTGCGGCTCAACTCCTGGGCCTGGCGGCGCACATTGTCGACGGTTTGCGGGTCGCTCACGGCCAGGAAAATCTGGCTGACCTGGTACAACGGCGGCGTCACCCATTGTGCCTTGCCGCTGTCATAGGCTTGCTGCAATTCGGCGGCGCTGGGGTAATCCGTCGGCACCTGGCTGACCGACAACATGTAGTCGCGAAACACGATCTGCTCGGTGGCGGCGCGGGTCTGTTGCTCCACCTCCGGGCGCTGCCGCCAGCCCTGGGCATCGGCCTGTTCAAGCACGGCCTTTTGCGCCAGGCGCGAACGCAGCCAGGTTTCCAGGGCGCTGCGGTTGCCACGCAACTGCTCGCGGGTTTCCGCCGGCAAGGCGGCCAACACCGACTTGAGTTCGGCGAGGTCGATCTGCTGGTTGCCCAGGCGCGCCACCGCCGGCCCGTCCTTCACGGCCACCGGCGCCGGCTGCTGGGCTGCGACCGGGTCACTGCCCGGCCGCAGGCTCAACCCCACCGCGACCGCCAGCACCACCAGGGCGCCAGCGCCGACCACCAGGGTTGGTTTCTTCACAGGGCAGGCGCCTCTTCACGGGCATCGACGGCAGGCGCGGCGTCGGCCTGGGCTTGAAGCTGGGCGGCTTGCTGGCTGTATTCACGCAG
This sequence comes from Pseudomonas sp. W2I6, assembly GCF_030815935.1. Lineage (NCBI taxonomy): Bacteria > Pseudomonadati > Pseudomonadota > Gammaproteobacteria > Pseudomonadales > Pseudomonadaceae > Pseudomonas > Pseudomonas sp. W2I6. Next base: position 3,430,953 of record NZ_JAUSXJ010000001.1, read on the forward strand.
GTAGACGATGAATTCCTGCAGCAGGCGATCCCACAATTCCAGCTGATTGCGCAAGTACGGCGCACCCACGCCGGCGGCCACCACATCCATCTCCATCAGCAGGAACTCACCCTGCAACGACAACCGCGCAAAACGTCGGGAAGCGTTCCAGACCTGGGCCAGCCCCTCGGGCAATTCGCCCTGCACCCGCAGCGCGCAGCTGTAGGTGAAGTCCACGTAGCTGCCCTGCTCTGCCGCCGGGTTGCCCAAACGCACGGCGAAGCCGATGCCCTGACTTGCGCTGAGCAATTGCACGATGCCGTTCTGCTCGGTCTGGTTGACTCGGTAGCCGGCTTCCTGCAGCAGCTCGGTCAAGGCTTGCGGGGTCACGCTGGTGATCAGTTGTACGTCGCTCATAGGGGTCTCTTCCTTGTCGATCAATGATTAGTGACGGTCTGTGGAGCATCGAACCGATTAAGGTAAAGGCCGTCACCAAAACCCTGGGCGAGTTCCTCGAACTTGACCCGGGTGCTGCTGGCGAACGGTTGGCGGATGCTCATCACGTCGGCCACGTCGATTTTTTCGTAGGCCGTCAGCAACTGCTGGGCCACGTCGTACATCTGTTGATTCTTGACTGAACATTGCTGCACTTGTGTGTCACGTTCCGTGAGTTGCGCCTGCAAGCGTGCGCGCTCGGTTTCTTTGCCCCGGGCGATTACCAGCAAGTCTTCATAGGCTTTCTTGAACTTGCCCACCTGCTCATTGCTCGCGGCCACCTGGGCCTGGGCCTGGCTGTGCAGGCTCTGTTGCTGGCCCACCAGTTGCTCGGCCACGCCACGGGTCTTTTCCAGTTCGGCGGTCAGTTGCTTGACCTGCGCCTGGGCCTGCTTGGCCTGGGTTTCGGCGGCGATGCGTGCGGCACTGGCCTGGGCCTGCTCGCTTTGCAGCGCCTGCAACTGCTGGGTGGTGCTGCGCAGCTGAGTGCGCAGGCGCTCCTCCATGCCCTCAGCCGAAGCGCCGGTGGTAACGAGCAGTAGAAGCAGGCCGCAAATTCGCGTGTTCATGAGCTTTCTCCGGCGCATCAGAAGCGCGTGTTGAGTTCCAGTTGCATGACATCCACTTCAAACGGCGCGCCATACACTTCGGAGGCGCTGAGCCAACGGGCACTGGCGTAGATGTTCTTGTCGAGGCCGTAGTTGGCGCCGATGAAATAGCCCTTGGCGTTGGTGCCGCCGAGGTGGAACGAGGAGTCGTTGAAGCCGTCCGGCAAGGCATCCGGCTGGATGTATTTGTAGCCGGCCAGCACGTTCCAGTCGCCCTTCTTGCGCATCTCCAGCGCACTGCCGAGGGTGAACTGCACCAGCAGCGCATTGCCGCCACTTTCAAACTGGCCGTCGCTGTTGAGGTTGTTGACGATCTGGCCTTCGCTGCGCTTGAGCATCTCGCCCTTGTCGTAGGCCAGGTTGTGGATGAAGTTGGTCTGGCTGCGCAGCTTGAGGTCTTCCGGCAGCTCGCTGTCCCACGCCAGGTTGAGGTCCAGCACATTGAACTTGGACGCCAGGCCGACGAATTGCGGTTGCGGGGTCAGGCCAGGCGTTGCCGGGTTGGGGGTGATGTCTCGCAGCAGGAACACGCTGTTGCCCTTCTGCATGAAGGCCAGGCGCGTGCCATCGGTATCGCACGCCGGCTGGCCGGCCCACGGCGAGCAAGGGCTGGAGCGTTCGCCCTGGATATCGCCGAAGTGGTAGTAGGCCATCGAGCCCTTCAGGCTGTTGCTGCGGTTGATCTTCCAGTCGGCGCCGATCTGCCCGCCGAACAGCCATTTATTTTCGCTCTCGTCCTTGTCGAAGCCGTTGGTGGTGGCGGTGTCGGGGCTGTATTCCACCGGGAACGCGCCGAGGGTGCCGAACAGGCCCCAGTCGCTGTTGAGCTTGTGGTTGAAGATCGCCGCCACACCGTCGAAGTTGAGGTCGCCGGAATACATCATGTCGGTGGAATAGAACGGGTTGGCAAAACGTCCGGCGGTCAGGGTCATGTAGTCAGTGGTCTTCCAGGTGAGGTAGCCCTGGTCGAGCCAGATGTCTTTCTTGCCGAAGCCGCCGCCCAGGGTCTGGGTGGTGGACACCGGGTTGTTGTCGTTGCCGGTGCCGAGGCGGATGCCGGCGGTCCATTCCGGCGAGATCACGGCTTTCATGCCCAGGCGGGCGCGCAGGCGGAACAGGTTCTCGCGGTCTTCGCGGGTGTTGAGCAGCGGCGGCAATTTGGTGTTGGTGTTCTTGTTCACGTCGTAGGGGCCGCTGTCGTTGAGCTTGGCGTAATCGACGATTTCATTGCTGTTGTTGCCCGAGAAATAGCGCGACTCATCCCGCAGGCGAATATCGCCGTCGAAGCTGATGCGCGAGACCCACTCCGGGAAGGTGTTGGGCTGGGCCCAGTTTTCCTGCTTGGCGGTGGCCATGACCTCGGCCTTGACCTGGTCGCGAATCTGGTCGCGCACCGCGGCCGGCACGTACTGCACCCGCACATCGCCGGGGGCCGCCTCTGGGCCTGTCGCTACCGCCGTGGCGGTGCTGGCCTGGCGTGCCTGCCGGGCTTCCTTTTCAGCCTGGGCGATCAGCCCGTCGGCCTGTTCCTGCTTGAGCACACCTTGCTGCACCAGCAGGCGGATCAGGTTGATCGTGGCGTTTTCCGAAGGCGCGGCGGCGGCCGTCGCCTGGCCGACCAGGGTCGCGATGACCATGCCGACCGCCAGGGTCAATCGATTCACGTGGGAAATCATCTGCACACAACTCCTGTAGAAAACTGCAAAAAAGGGTTCGATCAATCCGGGCGCCGGCCCTTGAGGGACAGGCGTACCGGCAGGGTCATTGAGGCGGGTGTGCGTTCCTTCAGCCGCGGTGTGGCACGCAATGCGGCCAGCACCTGGGCGTCGGTGTCGGCGTCGCCGCTGGACTTGGCCAGCTCCACGCGCGTCACCTCGCCGTCTGCGCTCAGCCACAGGTCGGCCTGCACCGTGTAGGCCTTCTTGCGCAGCTCCGGGTCTTCCCGCAGCAGGCGCTGGAACACCCCGGCCAGGTACTGCTTGAACGTCCCGGTACCGAGCCCGCCACCACCGGAACCGGCCATGCCGCCGCCCTTGCCGGCACCGATGTTGAAACCGTCGGTACCGGACTGCGCGTCGCCGTCGATCTGCATCGGGTTGGCCAGGTCGTCTGCTGGCGAAGGCGGTGCCTCTTCCTCGGGCTTGACCTCGTCGGGGGTCGGCGTGGGTTCCGGCTCGGGGATTTTTTCCTGCACCTCGGGCTCCGGTTCCTTGGGTTTTTCCGGCGGCGGTGGTGGCGGTGGCGGCAACGGAATAATCGTCGGCACCTTGGGCGCTTCACGGCGCACGCCACTCATGTCATTGGCCCACTGCCAGAGAAACCAGGCAGCCACGGCGCCCAGCAGCAGGCCAATGCCCCACTTCAGCGGGCGCAATGGCGGCTTGTTCTTGAGGGGCGTCGGCGCGATCGGCATCTGTGCGGTCATGACTCAGCCCTGGCTCGGTTTGCCGGTGACCAGCCCGACCTGGGACAGCTCCAGGCGACGCAGCAGGTCGAGTACTTCGATGACCTTCTGGTACTGCACCATGGCGTCGCCGCGCACGATCACCGGGAAGTCCGGGTTCAGCGCTTTCTCGATGCGCAGGCGCTCTTCCAGCTCAGGCAAGGTCACCGGGTAAGCGTCGAGAAACACCTGGCCGCCATCGTTCACCGAGATGGCCTTGGTCTTGGCCTCGGACAGCGATACCGAAGCACTGGCCTTGGGCAGGTGGATCTGGATCCCCGAGACCTGGGCGGTGGCGGTGAGGATAAACATCACCAACACCACCATCAGCACGTCCACCAGGGGCGTGATGTTGATGCTGTCGACGGGGGCGTCATCGTCATCGTCGTGGGAGGCATTCACGGAAGCCATGCTGATTCTCCTCAGGCCGGGACGTGGGCGTGGTGGTCGCGACGGTGCGCCGCTTCACTGTGCTGGCTCTCGCCGTGCATCTCCGCCAGGCGGGTGATGAACTCGTCGACGAACACGCGCATGTCGGCGCTGACTTCCTTGTTGCGGGTAATCAGGCGGTTGTAGCCAAACAGCGCGGGGATCGCGACAAACAGGCCCATGGCCGTGGCCAGCAAGGCCGCCGCCATGCCCGGGGCGATGGCGTTGATGTTCACGTCGCCGGCCATCGCCGTGCCGAGGAACACCACCATGATCCCCAGCACGGTGCCGAGCAGGCCGATATACGGGCCCCCGGCAATCGCGTTGGAGAGGGTCGACAGCTTGGCGCCGAGTTGCTGGTTTTCCCGGGTACGCACGCCGTCCATGGAGCAGCGGATGGCTTCGATGGTGGCTGCCGAGACCGACGAGGTGTCGGCGCCCTGGGCGCGGCGAGTGCGGATTTCCTTGACCGCGACCCGGTACAGGCGCCACAGCGAGGAATGGGTCAGGCGCTCGGCCAGCAACGCGTCGTCGTAGTACATCTCCAGGCGCGTACCGATCTGTGCGAATTGCTCGCGGAAGATATCGTTGGCAGCACTCACGCGACTGACCTGGCGGTTCTTGCGGAGCATGATGAACCACGACTGGAACATCATCCCCACCAGCACCAGGATGATCACCCAGGCATCCACCGGCACCGCCTTGAGCAGGAACCCCAGGCTGCCGAAGCCGAAGCCCGACTGTTCTTCATCCACGCCATAGGCCACCAGTTTCGACTCGGCGCCCTGGGCCGTGGCATCGGCCAGCAACAGGGCTGCCGGGCGCGCGACCTTGGACAAGCGCAGTTCGTCCATGGCCCCGGTAAACGGCAGGTGCCCGCCGGCGGCTTCCGGCAAATCGGCACCGATGGCCAGTGGCGAATTGAACGCCGGCATCGCCACTGCGAGGGTCGCGGTCTCACGGCCGTTGACGTACAGCGAGACCTTGTCGCCCTCGGCGGTGAACGCCAGGTGCTGCCATTGGCCGGGGTTCAGCGGCTGGGTCGAGACGCCGCGCTGGCCGTCGATTTCAATAAACGGCATGCCCTGGTTCAAGCCCAGCAACAGGCTGTGGGCGCCCTCGCGACGGGCCACCACCACTTGCTCGCCGCTGGCCTGGTCGACCCGCAACCAGGCGCTGAAAGTGAAGGCGCCGCCCGCTGCGTGTTGCAGCGACGGGCTGGCTGGCAGCAGCAACGGCTGGCCACTGAACTGCAAGGCCCGGCCGATCACGCCGTCGATGCTCGCACCGGTAGCGTTCACGGCAGTGTTGCCGTAGGCCGTGGTGTCCCGGGGCGGCGTGCCGTTGGCGCCGTCGAAGTGGTAGAGCGCGGTGTAGTTCGGGTCGAAGGTCAACTGGCCGTTGGCGGTGGCCGGCGCCTTCTGGTTGCCGTAGTACATCCACAGGTCCTGGCGCTGGCCGCCTTCGACCTTGGGCACATCGACCCAGATCAGCGCCATGCCCATCAGCGGGTCGAAGCTTTCGATCTGGTGGTTGAACACGGTCTTGTCGTCGGCGCTGACAAAGCGCAGGTCGGCGCCGTCGTCCTTGACCCCGTCAAAGCTGAAGTTGCCGGTGTGCAGGCGCACCAGCAGCGCGGTGCGGCCCAGGGCCTGGCTGATGGCTGCGCCCTGGGAGGTGGTGTCCACCGTGATCTGTTTACGGTAGTGCCAATCGTCCTGCCACCAGGCATGGGCGGTGGCCGGGAGCGCGAAGCCCAGGCAGATCAACAGGCTCAGAAATAGGCGTTGCATGTCAGGAGTCTCCGAAAAAAGGGGTCAGAAAGTCGCCTGCACACTGAAGTGCAGTCGCGAGTCCTGTTTCTGGGTATTTGGGCCTTCAAGCAGCGGGTAGCCCCAATCCAGGCTGCCGGACAACCACTTGCTCAAACTGGCGCGGGTGCCGAGGCCGACACTGGCCAGGCTGTATTCGTCTTCCTGCTCGGGCAGCGGGTCATGCAGGCGCAGGCGTGCGCCTTCGGCGAACGCGTAGAAGCGCCACTCCTGCACGTAGCTGCCGAGAAACTTGGCCAGGGACGGCGTGCGCAGCTCCTGGGACAACAGGTAGCCTTCGTCGCCGGTGCGCTCGGCGGCGAGATACCCGCGTACCGACGTAGCACCGCCGGCGGAATATTGCTCGTTGGACACCAGCGGCCCCGAGGCCAGCTGGAAGCCGGCCTTGGACGCCGACTGCCAGTCGTTGCCGAAGGTGTAGGTGTAATTCAGGTCACCCTTGAGCACCGCAAAACTCGGGCTGGCCTTGTCACGCTTGTACTGGAACTCCTCGGCGTCGCTGCCGTAGCCGAAGAACGCGCGGGTACCCACCACCAGGCTCAAGCCCAGCCCCAATTGCGACTGCTCGGTGTAGCGGTAGCCGTTGTAGCCAAAGGTCAGCGGTGCGTACTTCAGCGGGATATCGTCCGTACTGCCGCCAAACTTCATCTGCTCCTTGAAGTCCTTGAAGTCGACCCCGGCAGAGAACGAATTGGCCCAATTGCCACTGGCCGGCAGGCTGTAGATCGCCGACACGCCGTAGGAATGGCCCTTGCCCAACACGTTGCTGCCGCCGATGGTGGCGATGTTGCTGTCGGACTGATAACCGGAGAACTGCAGGCTCCAGCGATCAGTCAGCGGCGCGGTGTAGGAGCCCAACCAGACCTTGGCGTTGTCGCTGTCCTGGGGCGCGGTGAAGTAGGTCAGGGAAATGCTGTGGCCCAGTTGCCAGAGGTTGTCGTAACCCAGGGTCGCGACGCTGCGCAGCTCCTTGGTGTCGGCGCTGTAGTCGTTGTTCAGGCCGAGGCTGGCGTGCCAGGGGTTCTGGTCTTCCACCTGCAGGTCGACGTCCATGGTGCCGGGGCGCTGGCCTTCGCGGACCAGCGGCGTGACCTGCCGCCCGGCGCTGCGATTGAGGCCGGCGAGTTGGGTTTGCACGCTGGTGAAATCCGGAACCGCGCCCTCCTTCAAGCCGGGTACTTCGTCGCGGATTTCCACCGGCGAATAGTGCTTGGCGCCGACCACGCGGACGCGCCCGACCTTGGTTTCGCTGACCTGCAGGTAGACGATTCCGTCATCGACCTTCTGCTCCGGCAGTTCGACGAACACCGATTGATAGCCGCGTGCCTGATAGATCTTCTGCAAGGCATCCCGGGCGCCTTCGATGTCGGCGAGGGTCTTTTGCGGGCCGAGAAACGGGTACACCGCCTCTTCGATCGCACGAGCGTCGAGCACGGTGTTGCCGCGCACGAAGTACTCGTTGACGTCCACCAGCCGTGCCGGAGGCTCGGGCTGGGTGCCCTGCTCTTCGGCCTGTAGCGGTTGCGCCAGTGCACCCAGCGTCAGCCAGCACAGCGCCAGCGTTGATTTGAACAGATGCTCCACACCGCCCCCTGGTCTACTAAGAATGATTGCCGTCGCCGTTTGCCCGGCGTTTGGCCCGTTCAATTGCTGGATATCGAGGTGTTGCCATGCCGGGCGAGCCAGGTGTGCAGCAGGGCGAAGTTCAGGGAGAACTCCGGCATGTGCAGCAAGGCGCCACAGAACACTTCACCAATGATTTTCTGGATCAACTGCACCGCCTGCGGGTTGTTCAGGAACGTGGCGATGTCGCGTTGCAGGAGGTTGATGCCCCAGACTTTCTGGTTCAGGTCGAGGCCGACGAACCAGCGGAACAGCAGGTTGTAGTTGAGTTGTTCGTGCAGTTGCTGTTCGTTGGGGACTGAGTACAGGAGTTGCAGCAGCAGGATCTGCAAGACGGTCTGGGGGGCGATCTGGGTGCCGGGTTGGGCCTGGAGCAGGTCGCGGTGGAGGTCGAGGATGTCGTCGATCTGCGGGCGCAACAAGACCAGCGAATGGCCTGCGGGGATGTAGCTGGAGACTTCCTTGAGCGCGCCTTGCCAGTCGTCCTGGGAGACGATCCATACCCACGGTGCGCCATAGCGGTAGACCGAGACCGGTTTTTTGCGTGCGGCTTCGACGATCTTTGACAGGCGCTGGTCGAGCTCCTGCATGCCGACTTTCGAGTAACGTTCCATAGTTCCCATTCGCCCCACTCCTGGCATCCTGCTTGCGGCTCTGACGTCGCCTTTTTTGGCGGTGTTGAGCGCGTTACATAGCCAAGACGGGGGTCGCTGGGGACTACCGAACTTTTGTCATAAAAGCTTCTTTTTTGGGGCGGGGTGAGGTGGGCATATCCGTTGCTGCGGTCAGGGCTGGTATTGGTTCCGCTCTTACAGCGGCTCACTTTTGGAGTGTTGTGAAGCAAAATCAAAAGCTAAAGCGGGCACGGTTCAAATGTGGGAGCTGGCTTGCCTGCGATGGCATCGCCTCGGTGTATCTGAAAAACCGAGTTGTCTGCATCGCAGGCAAGCCAGCTCCCACAGAAAAGCAGAACCACGGAGTGCGGGCATGCCGAGCCTAGGCGAGGCACCGAGTGGTGGGGCAGAGACCTTTTGGTTACTTTTGGCTGGGCCGGCATTCCGGGCGTTTGCCAAAAGTGACCCGCTGTAAGAGCGGAACCATAAGCGGCCGTTACCGAAGAAACGGAGATGTACTCAAACCAAAGACCCCGGCAACGGCAACTCATAAGACTTCTTAACCGTCCTGACCACCAAAGTAGACGAATAAGTACGAATCGGAATATCCCGATAAATCTCTAAAAACCGATAGATATAATCAGTGTACTCAGTGGCATCCCGAAACTTCGCCACCATCACAAAATCAAACTCCCCGGTCAGCAGATAACAGTCCTGAATCTCCGGATGACTCGCCAGGATATGCTGCATCTTGCGGTCGATATCATTGCTGTCCCTATCAAGCTTGATCAGGAAGAACGCCGTAACCTGAATCCCAAGCTTGCGCTCATCCAGCACCGCCACCTTGGCCTTGATGATCCCGACACTCTCCAACCGCCTGATACGCCGGTAACAACTGGTTGAAGACAGCCCGACACTGTCACTCAACAACTCCAGACTCTGACTGCAATCCCTTTGCAATTTCCCCAGAATCTTCAAATCCATGGCATCTGTCATTTTTTCCATATCTTCCTTGAAAAAACTGCAATGAATCCACCGTAAACACCCACCAATTTGCACAAATCCTGCGCGGTGGCGCACTAACATCAATCCAGCTTAGCAGCCCAGCCAAATCAGGCACCGGGGCCGCATGAGAGGGATCTTATGATAGTCGCGAAACCGACATGGGCCACCGATATCCACGGCCTATTCAGCGCCCCCTACTGGATCCCCCAAGAGCAACGCGCCGCCGTCGCCGCCTCCTGGGTGGGCTGCATGAACGCCTACTTCGTATTCCTCGAAGACCCCGCCTCCGTCAAGACCTGGTCCGAAACCATCTACCAGCACCTGGCCTCCCGCAGCATGCCGCTGACCCTCGACCAGCAGCAGTTCTGGCCCATCGACGCGCTGGAAACCTTCAGGCTGTGGGTCAACCAGGGCTGGCGCCTCACTCCCGCCTCACCGTTCGACGAGGCAGAACGCATTCCCCCACCCGACCTGCCCCACCCGGTCAAACGCGTGCGCCAGGACATTCGCGCACTGACACAGGAACAACTGAACCTGTACCGCTCACGCCTCGATGACGTAATGCAGGTGGCCAACGCCGACAGCGGCTCCCCGTGGCAGCGTTACGCCTATATCCACACCAACTGGTGCCTGCATTACCAGGAAGCGTTTGCCCTGTGGCACCGGGCCTATCTGCTGTACCTGGAAGCGCTGATCGACTGCCCCATTCCCTACTGGGACTGGATGGCCGAAGACGCCAGTGTCGACGGCAGCCCCCAGGCCGGCTTGCCCCAGGCGTTTCTCGATGAAACCTACGTGCACCCGCACACCGGCGAGGTTCGCCCTAATCCGTTGCGCTACGCCGCTGCCAAGGACGGTTGTTCGAAGGTCTGTGAAAAGGCCAGGGTACCCGGTGTGGACTGCCGCTTCGTGCAACGCAACCCGCTGTTCTACACCCAGGGCGAGACGCAGCGCGTCGAACGCACCCAGTTGTACGGCATGAGCCGGATTTTCCAGCAACAGGTGGTCGATGCCCTGAAGTTCAACACCTTCAGCCAGCCCCAGGGCGTGCCAGGTTATCCCTGGGCGAACATCCCGGTGTTTGATCCCCCCCAGGAAGATGACCTGTACCCCAACCGCGCGCTGAATTTCGACGGGCTCTACGAGCAGCCCCACGACAACTATCACGGCTGGATCGGCGGCGACATGGCCGACAACGCCTACACCGCGTTCGACCCGGTGTTCAGCTCCTACCACGCCAATATCGACCGGATGCTGGAGGTCTGGATCCGCGCCCACCCGGCAGCGCAGTACACCACCCAGTGCCTGCTCCAGCCGTTTGCCGGCAGCGAGGCCGACGATGTCACCTTCACCAGTGCCGACGCCTGGCGCTACACCACCCTGGGGGACATGGCCCAGGACAGTCGGCATATCGGCTATGACTACGGTGTGCCCGTCGCCCCGCCCTTTGGCACCCGCCGCCCGGTCGCAAAAGCCTGCTGCCAGCAAAGTTCGACGCCGATGCAAGCGCAGGAACAAACCGCAAGCCTGGGCCCGTGGGTGGTGTTCGACCATGTGCGCTGCACCCACGACACCTACCTGATCGACGTATTCCTCAACCAGCCCGACGCCACGCCGCAGCAGGTGAGCGCCGACAATCCGCACTATGTCGGGCGCTTCAGTCGCATCGGCATGGGCCTGGTGGATGACAAGGGCCGCTGCATCACCCATGGCGTGTCACGCGCGCTGAATGCCGCGCGCACTGCTGCCGCATTGAACCTTCGCCCCACTGACACCACGCAGTTATCCGTGGTGGTGACCCATCTCGATAGTGCCCGGGTGTTGACGCCGCAAGAGTACGCGCCGCTGCCTGGCTTTATCGCCCAACTGGTGTGGGACGACCCGCGCCAAACCGTCGCCGGCCCTGCTCCCAGTGCCGGTTGCTGCTCCGTTTCCACCACAACAACACCTGGAGAATCGACATGAGCACACCCTTCAAACAATTCACCTCTCCCGCCGGGCAAGCTCCCAAGGACTACAACAAGCTGGGCCTGGAAAACCAGTTGCCGCAGTTTGAAACCGACTGGAACAACGACCTCACCGGCTGGACCCAGTCTGCGATCATCGGCAACCCGTGGTCGGGCCTCAATGACGCGCCGCGCTCGGGCTATTACAACCCACTGGTGGAAGGCTACGGCCCCACCACGCCGCCGGCGATTACCTGGGCGCCCTTCCCCAATCGGCTGTGGACGTTTTTCTACAACAACGGCACGGCGGTGATTCCACAGTTGGGCGGCAAGGCCATGTCCATGCAACAGGTGATGGAGCTGACCGACAACGGCCAGATTACGATCAACAACACCCTGTACATGCTCTACGACCCGAACAAGCAAGGCACCCTGCTGCAACTGCCCGTCACTCGCTGCCCGAGCATCGACTGGCAAGGCAAGTACAAGGATTTCTCGCCTTCGGGCCCCCGTGGCTGGCTTGACGAATATTGCGAGTGGTCCATCGTGCGTGATGCCGACGGCAACATGCGCAAGATCACCTTCACTTGCGAAAACCCGGCGTATTTCCTGGCCATGTGGCGCATCGATCCGACTGCTGTACTGGGGCTGTATCGCGACTACATCGACCCACAGGTGCAACTCGAAGACCTGTACCTGCGCTACACCGCCGACTGCCCGACCGGTAAGGCCGGCGACCCGGTCATCGACCCCACCACCGGTCAACCGGCCTACGACACCGTCAACAAATGGAACGCCGGCACCGCCTGTGTGCCTGGCCAGTACGGCGGCGCGATGCACCTGACCTCCGGCCCCAACACCCTGAGCGCCGAGGTGTACCTGGCTGCCGCGGCGACCATCCTGCGGCCATTGAGCAGCAGCCAGAATTCCCAGGCGTTGATCTGCTGCGCGCAATACGGGCAGAACTACCGCAACTCCGATCCGCATATCGGTTTCTCGGCCAACAGCGTGGCAGTGAATAACCGGCTGTCGCTGACCAACCCCATCGGCCTGTACCTGCAACAACCCACCGACTTCTCGGCGTGGAAAGGCCCCCAGGGCCAGGACGTCAGCCAGTACTGGAAAATCACCCGTGGCACCGCCAAGTCCGCCGCCAACGGCTCCGACCAGATTCTGCAAGCGGTGTTTGAAGTGCCGGTCAGCGCCGGGTTTTCGATCAACGACATCACCATCAGCGGCCAGCCGATCGACTACGTGTGGGTGATTGCCCAGCAGTTGCTGGTGGGCCTGAGTGTGACAACCACGCCCATCAGCCCGACGCCGGATTCCTGCCCGTGCGTGACGGACCGGGTCAACGGCGTGCAACCCTGGCCGGTACAGCTGCTGCCGCTGGACCTGTTCTACGGGCAGTCACCCACCGACCTGCCGGCCTGGCTGGCACCCGGCACCAGCGGGCAGTTTGCCCTGGTGGTGCAAGGCGCCGACCTCAAGACCACCGCCGAGACGGCGCGGGTGCAATTCTCCAATCCTGGGGTGACGGCGCAGGTCACAAAGTTCCTGCCGGATGCCTCGGCCATCCCCGGGCAAACCAACTCCGGTGGCACCCAGGGCTACCTGCTGACCATCACCGTAAGCCCCACTGCCGCACCGGGGCTGGTGACAGTGCGCGCCCTCAACCCGGGCGAAGCCGATAACCCCAGCGCGGCGGAACACCCATGGGAATCCGGATTGGCGCTGGTGCCTGGCGCCTGACTGATACAGCCCATCAGCCGCACCCACCCAGGGTGCGGCTTTACCTGCTTGCAAGGAGCGCGATGATGTCCAGGTTACGCTTGAGTGTTTTATCGCTGCTGACCAGTGTGGTGCTGAGCCTGTTCGCCATGCAGGCCGCCTACGCATCCCCCACTTCCGACGCCGACGCTTGCGTGCAGCAACAGTTGGTGTTCAACCCGAAAAGCGGCGGCTTCCTGCCGATCAACAACTTCAACGCCACCGGCCAGAGCTTCATGAATTGCTTTGGCTGGCAGTTGTTCATTGCCCTGAACTGGCCGGTGAATCCCGGTTGGCCAGCCACACCTGCCCTCGCGGGTGAGCCGGACATGAACAGTACCCTGGCGCAATTCGGCGTACCGACTGCCTCCGGGCAGCCGATGAGCGTGGCGCCGGTATGGGCCAGCTACAAGGATGCCAACGATATCTTCCTGCCCGGCGCGCCCGCGCCCACCGGCTGGGGCGTGCAAACCCTGGTGCCGTCCAATTGCAGCACCCAGGGCAGCCTCAGGGCGATGTCGGTGGGGGCGCGCAAGTTCATGACCGCCACCTCCGAAAGCGCGATCAACGCGCGGCATGGGTTTCACCTGTCCAGCGGCACCCTGGCCTCGATTCCGGACCCGATCATGGAAGCCTCCGGCGGCTGGCTGACGGACCAGTCGCAGAACCTGGTGTTTTTTGAACGCAAGGTGGGCAAGGCCGAGTTCGACTACATCGTCAGCAAAGGGCTGTACGACGCGGCCAACCAGCTGAAAGTCGCGCAGAACCTCGACAACCAGAACCCCGGCGGGCTGTCCTTGCCCATCGGTGAACCCATGCGCTCGCTGCCGCCCAACCCGGTGCCGCAGGAGCAACTGGGAGCTCTGGAGGTCAAGGCAGCATGGCGAATCCTCACCGGCAAACCCGAGCTCTACGGACGTTACCTGACCACCGTCGCCTGGCTCAAAAACCCGGCCACCTTGCAGTGCACCCAGCAAGTGGTGGGCCTGGTGGGCCTGCATATCATCAACAAGACCCAGGCCTCGCCCAACTTCATCTGGACCACCTTCGAGCAGGTAGACAACGTGCCGGAACCCGACCAGGTGCCGCCACAACAAACGCCGCCCGACAGCTTTGCCTTCAACAACCCGAACTGCGGCACCGGCCCCGAATGCACGCCGAACGTGGCGCGTATCCAGTGCAAGCAGCAGCATCCGGACCGCGACTGCACCGAGCCGTTTCCACGGGACCAACCCGTGCAGACCACCCGGGAACATCCGCTGCCCACTGAACTGCAGGCGCTTAACGGCGCGGTGCAGGCCAATTTCGCCCAGCAGAGCCAGGGCAAGTCGGTGTTCCAGTACTACAAACTGATCAACGTACTCTGGACCCTCACCCCCAACCCGCCCACCCAGCCGGAACCGGGTGTCAGTGCGCAAGTGCCGCTGTCCTACGGGCCGTTTATCAGCCAGGGCAACGTACCGGTGGCCAACACCACCCTGGAGACCTACGTCCAGGGCGATAACTGCAATGCCTGTCACCAGTACGCGACCATCGCCGGCAGCTCGACCCTGGCCTCGGACTTTTCGTTCCTGTTCAACAGTGCCGATTCGGCCAGCAAGAAAAGCCTGGTCAAGCGCGTAAAAGCCTTCCAGACCCTCAAGGACGGTTCACCCTGAACTCGACTGTTCAGACCGCTGCTCAAGGTTTCTCGGTGCTGTAAGGCCTTGAGCATTTGGTCCTTGCGCTAGCTCCTGCTGGTTAAAAGAGGCGCCCCTTATCAAGCGACGCCCGAAATGTCCGACAGCCCCCCGCATCTACCCGGTAAGACCGCTCTCGAGGGATATCGTGTGGCCACCCACCGGCCACTCATGACTTTTGGTAAAGAGTCCTTTTCGGATTCAGCGGTTTTTCCGAAGGAACGAGAGGCCGATACTCGACTCCATTGTTCACATCACTTCAGGAGTCACTCATGTCCATTCCCGCATTCGGCCTAGGCACGTTCCGCCTGCAAGGCCAGGTCGTCATCGACTCCGTCAGCACCGGCCTGGAGCTGGGCTATCGCGTCATCGACACCGCACAAATCTACGAAAACGAAGCCGACGTCGGCCAGGCCATCGCCGACAGCGGCATCCCACGGGACGAACTGTTCATCACCAGCAAGATCTGGATCGCCAACTTCGCCGAAGGCCAGCTGATTCCCAGCCTCAAGGAAAGCCTGCGCAAACTCCAGACCGACTACCTGGACCTGACCCTGATCCACTGGCCATCGCCGGAAGACCAGGTACCGGTCGCCGAGTTCATGGGCCAGTTGCTGGAAGCCAAGCGCCAGGGCCTGACCCGTCAGATCGGTATTTCCAACTTCACCGTCGACCTGATGAAGCAGGCAATTGCCGCCGTCGGTGCCGAGCACATCGCGACCAACCAGGTGGAACTGCACCCGTACCTGCAAAACCGCACCGTGGCGGAGTTTGCCAAGGCCCATGGCATCCAGATCACTTCCTACATGACCCTGGCCTACGGCGAAGTGCTGAAGGACCCGGTGATCCAGCAGATCGCCGAACGTCATCAGGCAACCCCGGCGCAAGTGACCCTGGCGTGGGCCATGCAACTGGGCTACGCGGTGATCCCGTCGTCGACCAAGCGCGCCAACCTGGCCAGCAACCTCAAGGCTCTGGACCTGACCCTGAGTGACGCTGACATGACGCAGATCGCCGCCCTGGAGCGTGGCCATCGGCTGACCAGCCCCAAAGGCATCGCGCCGAACTGGGACTAAGCCGCAGGGCTGCCGGACAACTCCCGCAGCCACGGCAACACCCGCAACCCGTCGGTGGCTGACGGCGGGTCGATGATGTCCATGAAGTGTTCAAGGTTGATGCTGTCCGGGGTACCCGGCAGGCGCACCAGCAGGGTTGGTGCGGCGGCCGGCGTGCCCAGTTCGCCGATATCGTAGACCAGCACATGGCGAATCTGCGGGTGCTGTTCCTGGAAGGCCAGCACCCCGCCGTCGCTGTCTGCCAGCCCGGCGTTGATGATCAGCACATCGAACGGCCTGGCCGGAATCGCCGTGAGGATCCGCACTTCTTCGAACGTCTGCACCGGAACGATGCGGTAGTAGCCCAGTTGGTTGAGCATTTTTTCGATGTACAGTCGTTGCAGATGCTGTTCATCGGCGATCAGGAGGGTCAGTGCTTTGTTTGGCATGGCGAACACCTGAGCAAGAAGCGCTCGTGAAGGACTGGACGCACTATTTTCCAGACATATTCCGAAGACTAAATAAGGCATGTTCCACCTTCACGTAGGAGTTGTCCCAAACAGCTCAATGCCCCTCCGCACCGGTCAAGTCTGATTGCAATACCCCGACAGCGCGTGGTGCAGGTGCGCGAGCGCTTCATCCATGCCATCGACGGCACTGGCCAATTCGTCGCGGGCCTGACGTTCACAAACGCTTTCCAATACCTCGCAGCAAACCATCAGTGCATGGGCCTTGACCATCTTTGCCCCGCCCTTGGTGCGATGGGCCAGGTCATGCAGGCCGGCAAAGTCTGCCTTGCGTTGCAGGTTCACCAACTGCCCATGGTCTGCCTCAAGGCTGTCGAGCAAGGGCGCCAGCAACTCCTTCACCGCGTCGATATCCCCGCCGGTCAGTTTCTCAAGGTGGCTCAAGTCAAAGTCTGCCGCCAGCTCATCCGTGGTGCCGGGCGCCACCGAAGGTGTGGCCGTGCGCCGCGCCAGGGCCGCATGCAAATCCTCAAGCCCGGTGGGTTTGAACAGGCAGCCATCCATGCCCGCCTGCCGGCAGCGCTCGGCTTCCTCGGGCTGGGCGTTGGCGGTAAACCCCAGCAACAGGCACGGCGCCAGGCCACGCTCGCCCTCAAGGGTGCGGATATCCCGCGCCAACTCATAACCGTCCTTGAACGGCATATTGCAGTCGGTAATCACCCCGTCAAAATGCCCGGACAGCCACAACTCAAGCCCCTCGACGCCATCTTCGGCGGTGGTGATCCGGTGCCCCAGGAAGCTCAATTGCCGGGCCAGCAGCAGCCGGTTGGCCGGGTAGTCATCCACCACCAGAATGTTCAGCGCGTGGGCCGGCGGAGTTTCCACGGCAACCGGTACGGGCGGCATCAGCGTGGTGTCGGCGACTGCCAGCTCCAGGGTGACATCCACCCGAGTGCCCTGCCCCAGCAGGCTGCTCAATTGCAATTGTCCCCCCATCATCTCGCACAGGTTGCGGCTGATGACCAGGCCCAGGCCCGAACCGCTGCGCGCCGATTGCGCAGTGTTGCTGCCCTGGATAAACGGGTTGAACAGGCGCTTCTGGTCTTCGACACTGATGCCGATGCCGGTGTCTTCCACCCACAGCCTTAGGTTCAAGTAGCCGCTGGCAATCGCCGACGAGCCGGACGCGCCAAGCCGCACCCGGCCGTGAGGGGTGAACTTGATCGCGTTGCTCAAAAGGTTCGACACCACTTGCTTGAAGCGCATCGGGTCCACCAGCACGTACCGATCAATCAGCGGGTCGAGCTCCACCTGCAGTACCAGGCCCCTGGCCCGCGCCAGCCCCTCGAAAACCCGCGCCACCGACGCCAGCAACTCGTGCAGGTTCGAAGGCTCGAGGGTCAGGGACAGGTGGCCCGATTCTATACGCGCGATATCGAGGATATCGCCGATCAATTCCAGCATGCCCCGCGACGCATCGGCGGCCACCTCCAGCGCATCGCGGTCGGCCCGGTTCTGCTCGGCGGCTTTCAGGGCCAGTTCGATCATGCCGATCACGGCGTTCATGGGCGTGCGGATTTCATGGCTCATGGTCGCGAGAAACGTGGTCTTGGCGCGGTTGGCCGCGTCGGCATCCTCCTTGGCCTCCTGCAACTGGCCGAGCAGTTGCTGCCTTTCGCTGACATCCACCCAGCCGGCGATCATGCCCACCACCTGCTCATTACCGTCGCGGTACGGCAGCATCCAGTGGTAGATGGTCAGGACCGCACCGCCCGGCACCTTGAGCACGCGGTCCTGGATCTGTGGCTCGCCCCGCTCCATCAAGCGCAGGTAATCCTGATGAAAAGACTCGGCCTGGGGGCGATTGCCGGTGTCGGTCTCGACCACGGTTTTACCGGTCACGTCCTCCAGCTTGAAACCGAACACATCAAGGTAAGCGCTATTGCACGCCATCAGCCGGCCCAGGCGATCACGCACATAAATCGGATGGGGTGTGCCGTCGATCAGCACGCCCATAAAGCGCATCTGATCACTCAGCGCCCGTTCGGCCTCGACGCGCTTGCGTATCAGCTGACGCAGATAAATCGCCCAGCCGAGGGTGATCAGCAACAGCAGCGCCGCCAGGCTGAAACCTTGAATAATCGCATTGCGGTGCCGCGCCCAGTAGCTGTCTTCAACCAATACCTCGCTACGCCAGTGGCCAGCCAATTCGTCCATTTCCTGGGGCGTAATACTCAGCAGCGCCTTGTCGAGGATCGAATACAACTCCAGTTGGCTGCGGTTGACGCCAAAGGCTATACGGGCCGGCTCGGACCCGACCGTGCTGGTGATCCGCAACCGGTCACGGTACTCGCGGGCAATCATGTAGCGGGCGCTGATCAAGGTATTGACGGCGGCATCGGCACCGCCATCGGCCACCAGCTCCATGCCGTGCTCGGGGTTCTCGACGTCCACGAACTTGATGCTCGGATAGTCCTGGGCGATGCCCTCCTGCAGGCTATTGCTGCCAATCAGCGCCAGGCGCTTGCCGGCCATGTCTTCCAGGGTAAGGGGGCTGCCGTCATCAATGCGACTGACCAACACAAACGGATTGGTCAGGTAAGGCCGGGTAATGCGTACCTTGTCCGTGCGCTCGACGCTGGGGGTGACCACCGCGATCATGTCTGCACCACCGGTGTTGACCCTGTCGATTTGCCGGAGCATCGAGGTGCCGGGAATGAAGTCAAACTTCAATCCCGTGCGCAAGCTGATGCGGGCCAGCACCTCGGCGCTCAACCCTTCGAACGCGCCCTGCTTGTCGATAAATGAAACCGGCAGGAACTTGTCGAGTACCGCGACCTTGATCCTCGGGTTCTTGTCCAGCCAACGCTGTTCACTGGCACTCAAGCGCAACCGGTCCGGCCCCAGGAACCCAAGGTTGCCGGCACTCCAGCGCCGCAGGATTTCCATCTGCTCGCTGACCGGGATCACCGCCAGTGCCGCGTTGATGATCGGCAGCAAGCGCGCGTTGTCCCGGGAAAATGCAAACGCGAAGGGATTGACCTCAAGTGACGAGAAGTCGGCCATGCGGACGTTGTTCAGGTGGTTCCTGTTGATCAGGTAGTTGGTGCTGATTGCATCGCCGAGGTAAACATCTGCATGGCCGAACGCAACCGCGCCGATGGCCTCGAAGGTTGAAGGGAACAGCTGGATCCGGGCATTGGGGTAAAACGCCTGCACCGCGTCAGGCTGCATGTAGTGATAAAACATCGCCACACGTTTATCGGCCAGGTCGCTGCTCAGGCCCTGGCTGTCACCCGTGCGGGTGACCAGGGTCGGTTGATCCATGGCATAGGAGCGCGAGAGTACCAACTGCGGGTCTGCCGCCTCGTAGCCGTTGGCAGATCCCACAAAATCCACCTCGCCACGCTTGAGCGCGGTGATGACTTCATCGCGATTGTCGTAGCGGCGCACTTCTATCGTGATGTTCAGCGCATCGGCGATCAGCGACGCGTAATCCGCCGTAATCCCCTCGAGTTCATCGCTGGTGCTCAACTCGAATGGTGCGTAGTCGGGCCCAGAGATCCCCATCAACAACCGGCGCCGTTCGCGCAGCCAGCTCCACTGCGTTTCATGCAGCCGTACGGCGGGCGTTTCAATGACTGAATGCCCCAACAGATACAGGGTGCGTGGCTCGCCAAGCGCCAGGCCTTGTGTGCAGAGCGCGCCCAGCAGCACACTTGCGCTGAGCCACAAGACCCGAAAGTTGATCATTTCAGATCAGATGATTGCGCTGGGCGAACTTGGACAAATGCACCACCGACGACATCCGCAGCTTCTCCTTCAGTCGGGTTTTATAAGTGCTGATGGTCTTGTGGCTGAGCAACATGTCCTCGGCAATTTCCTTGTTACCCAACCCCAGCGCCAGCTTCTGCAGTACGGTCAGCTCGCGGTCGGAAAGCTCTGCCACCAGGTCCTGCTCGGTGGATTGCAAATCGTCGCGGCGCACCGAGCTGGTGGGCAGGCTCGGAAAGCAGCTGTAGTTGGACATCACGGCCTTGATCGCTTTTTGCAGCTCATCCAGCTCGCCGGTCTTGGCGACAAACCCCATCGCGCCGGCACGCATGCAGCGGGTGGAAAAAAACACCGCCAGGTAGGACGTCAGCACCAGGATCTTGCACGGCAGGCCCAGCGCCTTGATCCGGCTGATCACCTCCAGGCCACCCAGCTTCGGCATCGCCAGGTCGAGGATGATCAGTTCGGGGCGTTCCTCCCGGGCAATCTGCATGGCATCGGCGCCGTTGCCGGCCTCGAAGATCGTGTCGAAGCCTTCCTGCTTCAGCAGATAGCGGACGGTTGCGCGGATAAATGGATGGTCATCCACGATTAAAGCTTTGCTCATAAGGCTCCCCTGGGAGGATTCAGTACCGTTACACATCACACGGGACCTATCTACCTGTGAGAAATGACAGTTCCGACGAACGGAACTGAACAGTCCTACAAGCAGCAGTCGGGTCCCTCCATTTGAACAGCGCATAACCCTAGGTAGGCGGCACCTGCGTGCCTGGCTAGTCGCAAGCGCGCAACCTTACCAATGGAACGGCGTAACAACTGAAGGGATAGTCCCAGCTGAATGTAGGACTTTTCCTCACCATAAGCATAGTAAAGAGCCGGTCCCGGGGGCGCCAAGGCGGCCTAGTCGGTGGTACTCGGACTCCAGAACGCTTGCACCACAAGGGCTGAAGTGGAAATACGCGCCACCAGCGCATCCAGTTCGTCGCCGTCTACCGAGGTCACGGCCAGCGTCGCCTCGATTTCCACCTCTTCAGGACCAAAGGGACGTACGTCCACATCACTGGCCGGGTAGTTGCAGCGAGCGAGTTCGGCTTCGAGCAAGGCCAATACCGCCTTCTGCTGGGTACGCCGGGCTACCACATACAAAATGTTGGTCACCTCGGCCGACACCACGTCCAGTGGCTGGCGGTTGATGTTATTGACGATCGGGCGCAGCAGCGTGTTGGCCGCCAGCACAAACAGCGTACCGAGCAGCGCTTCGAGGATCAGGTCGGCACCGGCACAGGCACCCACCGCCGCCGACGCCCAGAGCGTGGCCGCAGTATTCAGGCCGCGCACGTTGCCTTCTTCACGCATGATCACACCGGCACCGAGAAAACCGATGCCCGAGACCACATAGGCCACGACCCGCACCGCCCCTTCGGCGCCGCCCAGGCGGTTGGCCATGTCGACGAAAATCGCCGCTCCCACCGCCACCAGCACGTTGGTGCGCAGCCCCGCCGTGCGCTGGCGGTACTGACGCTCAAACCCGATCAGGCCACCGAGAATGAAGGCCGCGGTGAGGCTGACCAGCGTGTCGATCAGCGAGTTGAGGTTGATGTTGTTGATTGCTTGCATAGGCGTCTTCCCTATTCATGACCAGCCAAACTTACGCGAGGAAACCTTCGGCCAGGTACGACCATCCTGGGCCGTGATTGAGTCACGGGCACGACAGGACAGGCCCGCCCGTCGCAAACGACAGGCGCGTCCGCAGTACCGCGATGCAAGGCATCACGTACTGTTAAGCGTCGATGAGAGGGAATTCGGAATCGGGCCAGGACTGGCCGCCATCGAAATGCCGCTTCTCGCTTCTGGGCGAGACAACGGCATCGGAAAAATGCGCGTTATCTTGCCAAGTATGTGCCGGTTATCGAGACCGGCCGACGACTGTCACTCGAACAAGTACCCACTGAGGGTCTCCGCTATTGATGAAAACGCGCGAAGCTTACGCTCCGAATTAATGAGAGTAAACCGTAGGAAAATTTACCCGATGGGTTTGGGCAGGTTCTTCAGGGAGGGTTCAGGTACGCACCACTGCGCAGCTCTCCCCCCCGTAGCAGCTGTCGAGCCCAAGCGAGGCTGCGTCGGCCACACTGCGATCACCAAGCCAGACACTCCACCGAGTAGCCGAACGCAGCCTCTCCCAGGCTCGACAGCTGCTACGCAGAAGACGGTCGATCACGCTCCACCAGCGCCAAATACTCATTGATCGCCCCACCCGCCAACGCCTTCACCTGAATGGAAACCCGATTCACCTGCCGCCCCATCTCGATGCCATCCCGAGTCCGCACCTGAACATACCCAAGCCGGGGCCAGAACCGCTCAGCCTTGACGTTCCCCACCACCACCGTCAACCGCAACCAGCGTGCGCCCAGGCTCACTACCCAATCCTGGAAATCGGCATGCAACTGCCGCGCAAAACCGCTGCCATGCAACGGCGTGGCCACCAACAGCAACCCGATATGCCAAACCCCGACCGCCAACAGATCCGACGCCACATTCACCACCGCAACCAACTGCCCTTCGGCATTGCGGTAGCCAATCCAATACATCCGCGTGTAGCTCCAGGTGTCGGGCAGTTGAAGAGTCAACTCATCCCGAGCCTCCGTGGGTGTGGCTGGCTCACCGTTGACCGCGAGAAAATATTCCGGGGCTGCTTCGAAAAAGCGCTGCAACTCGGCTTCATCCTCAAGGGTCAGCTCAACCACCCGAATGCCCGCTATCGAACTGCGCGGCAACTCCGCTGCTTCAACAACATCCATGTTCACCGCCCCTCAATCATCCCGCGTCAGTACTTCCAGCAACTCAATCTCAAACCGCAAATTACTGTTGGGCGTGATATGCGCCCCCATCGAGCGCTCGCCGTAGGCCAGGTGCGCCGGCACAAACAACGTGCGAATGCCGCCAACTTTCATGCCCATCAGCCCCTGGTCCCAGCCCTTGATGACGCGACCGGTGCCGATCACGCATTGAAACGGCTTGCCGCGTTCCCATGAGGAGTCGAACACCGTGCCGTCTTCCAGAGTGCCGGTGTATTGCGTGGTGATCAGGGCGCCTTTGACCACGGTTTTGCCGTCGCCGAGGCGGATGTCGGTGATTTCCAGTTCGGTGCTCATCGTGCTCTCCCGCTATCCAAAGTCACAGCCAATGCCAGAACCGGCTCCAGAACCCACGCCCCAGATCATTCTTGCAGCCCGCATATTGCGCCGCATACATCTGCGAACGCGCCTGCACCTTCCCCGCCACCGGCATCAGCCAGGCTTTGCTCGCGTAGGTACGCTGCCGGTAACCGCCCCAGCCTTCGTGGTAATTCAGGTACTGGCCGTAGGCATCGTATTTGTATACGCCGTTGATGGTGTAGGTCTTGTCCATGTACCAGCCGACAAAGTCGATGGCGTCGTCAAAGTCCTGCCGGCTGGCGCCGTAGCGTCCGGTGCTTTTCTGGTAGTCGCTCCACACTTCGTCCTTGGCCTGGGCGTAGCCGGAGGCCGTAGACACACGACCCCAGGGGATGATCCACAGCAGGTACTTGCGTGGGGTCTTGGCGTCCTGCCGGAAGCCCGATTCCTGATACATGATCGCGAACGGCACCTGGATCGGCACGCCCCAGCGCGCCTGGGTCACCTTGGCGGCGTCGTACCAATCGTCTTTTTCGCGGAAGATGCCGCAGATGTCGTTGGGGGTGCGGGGTGGCGAGGTGCCGCATCCCGCCAATAAGGCGGTGAGCAGCAACAGCCCTGCGGTTTTTCCTGCGTTCAAAAGCTCACCGTCTCGTCGTGAGAATAAAAGGCGGGCAGTTTACTCGTTCGCCGGGGTTCCTGCAGAGGTGAAAGCAACACGAATCCTGTGGCGAGGGAGCTTGCTCCCGCTGGAGCGCGAAGCGCTCCCGGACCGGTTGACGCGGTATGCCCGAGGCACTGCGATCATCGGTTTTGGGGCTGCTGCGCAGCCCAGCGGGAGCAAGCTCCCTCGCCACATTTTGGTGGGTGGTTCAGGCAGTGACGACCGCCGTCAGTTCCAGTTCCAGCAGGCCGTTGCTGGGTAATCCCGCCACGCCCACCGCCGAACGCGCATGCCGGCCGTGCTCGCCAAACAGCTCAATCAACAGTTGCGAGGCGCCGTCGACAACCTTGGAGAAGCCCTGGAAACCTTCCCCGCCAAACACAAACCCGCGAACGAACAGGATGCGCTCGACGTTCTCCAGCCCCACCGCCTGGTCCAGCACGCTCAAGGCCCGCAGCACACAGGTCTGCCCTGCTTCGTTGACCAACTCCGTAGAGGTCTGGTCCGTCACCGGCCCGGTAATCACGCTGTCACCCTGCCGACAAACCTGCCCGCTGACATACGCCACGCCTCCATGAATCGTCACCGGCACGTAGTCCCCCTTGGGGCTCGGCGCTTCGGGTAATTCCAGCCCGAGGGCTTGCAGTTTTTCGCGCACGCTCATGCCGGTTCCTCGACAAATTCCACATGCCCACCCAGCCAGCAACCTTGCACCTGCCCCGCTGCATCCCGGCGAAACCGCAGGGAGATTTGCGAAGGTCGGCCCATGGCCCGGCCCTGGCGGATGTGCACTGGGCGATCATCTGCCGTCACCAGGCCATTCTCCAACAAGCCAAACGCCAACGCGGCAGCCGCGATGCCGGTGGCGGCGTCTTCCGGGTAACCCGAGGACTTGGGAAACTGCCGCGCATCAAATTGTCGCCCGTCCAGATCCGATGGCGCATAGGGGTACAAACCGGTGGAGCCGATGCGCTCGCACAGTTGCTGCATCCGCCGGTAATCCGGTTTCAGGCTATCCAGTACCGCCACGCTTTTCAGCGCGATCAGGGTTTTCACCCGGCTGGTGCAAGCGTTCTGGATCGGCAGCGGTGCCAGTTCGTTGGAAGTGATGCCGAGCACCGACAGAATCTCGGCCTCGACTTCGGCATCGTTCAACGCCTCGACCTGGCCCTTGGGCTGGCTGATTTCCACCTGGATATCCGGGGTGCCCGCAGCGGTGATCCGCGCATCCACCGGACCGCTCAGGGTCGATAACGTCAGGCGGTCCTTGTGCAGCATGCCCAAGCGATCCAGCAGCCACACCGCTCCCACGGTGGCGTGGCCGCACATTTCCATCTCGTGGTTGGGCACCCAGAAGCGCAAGGCAAAATCGAACTCGCTGCCAACCGGTGCGGCGAACACGAAGCCGCACTCATGGCCATAGTCGCGGGCGACCTGCTGCATGTCGGCATCGCTCATGCCATCGGCGACGGCCACGGTTGGCGCGGGGTTGCCGCCACGGGCGGTGGCGGGAAAAACATTGACCAGGTGAACCTCGGGCGTCATTTCGCCTCTCCCTGAAGGGTGGAAACAGTCGGCGCCACGGCGTCGACGATGGAGTTGGTGTAGACCTGCTGCGGGTCGAGTTCGACCGGGTCGCTCTCCACAGCGTTCATGAAGCGAATGTTTTTCTCAACGCCGTCTTTCTCGATGCGCGGCGTGGCCGGGTAGGACGGCAGCGAAGCGGTCCAGGCAGCATTGAAGATGGCGGCGTCGGTGTGGGCGAAATACGGGCGCACCGACTCGCGAGCCTTGTCCGGGTCGCTGGCAATCAGGTGTTCGGCACGCCACAGGGCGCGGACCATTTTTTCGGCCGTGACCTTGTTGCTGGCCAGCCAGTCTTCACGGGCAATCATCGCAGTGAAGAGGAAGCCGTCCAGGGGTTTGTATTCGCCCTTGGCCAGGTCCATCAACACAAAGCCGCCTTGCTTCTCGGCGGTGGTGATGGTGGGTGGCGACAGCGAGAAGCCGTTGATGCTGCCTTGGGAAAACGCCGCGAGCATGTTTGGCGCGCCGCCGATGGGCATGATGGTGAAGTCTTTGTCGGGGTTGAGCCCCGCATCCTTGGCCAGGTAGCGCACCAGCATGTCGGTGGTGCTGCCAGGGCCGGTGACGCCGATCTTCAAGCCCTTGAGGGCCTGGGCACGGGCGGCCAGGGATGAGGTGGCCGACACGCCGGCCTTTTGCGCCGAGGCACCGTCGATCACCACGGTGCTGCCGAACTGGGTTTGCACGGCGGCGAACGCCTGGACATTCTGGCCTTTGGTGCGGGCGCGCACCGCGACGGCGGGCAGGCCGACGTACGCATCCGCATCACGCCCCAGCACGGCGGTGAGCGCTGCCGAGCCGCCTTTCTGGAATACGATGACGTCCACATTCAGGCCTTCATCGGCGAAGTAGCCTTGCTTCTGCGCGACGTAGATCGGCACATAGAGGAAGCCTTCGCTGGGGAACGCCAGGGTGACTTTGGTCAGGTCCCGGGCCTGCGCGGCGGGCAGGCAGGAAGCGAGTAAAACGCTGGCGATGAACAGTGGTTTGAACATGATCAAGCTCCGCAAAAATAAGGGGTTAAACCGCAACTTCACGTTCCGCTTCGTTGGCCTTCCACGGCATCAACTTGCGTTCTGCCAGCTTCACCGCCGTGTTCAGGATCAGCGCGAGGGCGATGATCCCCACCAGTGCGGCAAATACACCGGCGGTATCGAACTGCGAGGCTGCATCCGAGAGCAGGTAGCCCAGGCCCCGGTTGGCGGCGATGATCTCGCCCACCAGCGCGCCGATCAGCGCATAGGGCACCGACAGGCGCAGGCCGGTGAATACCCAGGTGAAAGCGGACGGGATGACCACCATGGTCAACAGGTCGCGCTCCTTGGCGCCCATCAGGCGCAGGATGGTCAGTTGCTCGCGGGACACGTTGCGCACGCCGCTGTAGGTGTTGAGGAACACCAGGAAGAACACCACGGCCGCGGTCAGGATGACTTTCATCGGCAAGCCGATGCCGAACCAGAGGATGAACAGTGGCGCCAGCGCGACTTTCGGCAAGCTGTAGAAGGCGGTCAGGAACGGGTCGAGAATATCCGCCAGCAGCTTGGCGCGGCCCAGCACCAAACCGGCGATCAAGCCTGCGAGGGAGCCGAAGAAAAAGCCCAGCACGGCTTCCAGGGTGGTGATGCCGGCGTGATAGAAGAACACCCCGTTCATGAGGATTTTCCACAGGCTTTGCGCCACCGCCGAAGGCCGGCTGATGAAAAATTCCACGCCGAACCAGCGGGACACACACTCCCAGAACACCAGCAGGAAAATCAGGAACAGCAAGCGATAGACCTGGATCATACGACCTCCAGCGAGTGAGCCAATGAGGCGGGATCGGCAGCACCGGCGACGTCGGGCGCCAAGCGTTTCCAGAGGGCGGCGCAGAGTTCCACGTAGCGTGGGTCAGAGCGCAATTGCACCAGGTTGCGTTCACCGCCCAAGGGAATATCGAGCACATGGTCGATGGTGCCCGGGCGACCGGCGAACACCACGCAGCGGTCCGCCAGCGCGATGGCTTCATCGACATCGTGGGTGACGAACAGCACGGTTTTATTGAGCTTGCGGCACAGGCGCAAGAGTTCGGTCTGCAGGGTCAGGCGCATCTGCGCATCAAGGGCGCCGAAGGGTTCGTCCATCAGCAGGGTTTCCGGGTCGCTGGCCATCAAACGCGCCATGGCCGCGCGTTTGCGCATGCCGCCGGAAAGCTGGTTGGGGTAGCTTTCGCCAAAACCGGTGAGGCCCACCAGCGCCATCAGCTCCTCGACGCGGCTGTCGATTTGAGACTTGGGCATGCGGCGGATTTGCAGCGGCACGGCGATGTTGCCGGCCACGGTGCGCCACGGCAGCAAGTGGTCGGCCTGGGTCATGTAGCCGACACGGGTGTTGACGCCCTTGACCTCGGTGCCGTCGTAATGCACCTGGCCCTCCGTGGGGCCGAAGAGCCCGGCGGTCATGTTGAGCAAGGTGGACTTGCCGCACCCCGAAGGGCCGACCAGGGTGATGATTTCGCCCCGCTGAACTTCAAGCGATACGTTGCGCACGGCCACAAACTGGCGGCCCTCGACTTTGAAGCTTTTTTGCACCCCTGCGAAGCTGATAAAGGGTTTTACACTCACCGCCCCTCCTCGTCCGGTAGGCCGGACTTGTTTGTTGTTGACGGGGTGAGGATGAACGGATGACGGATTTGCGGCGCACGGGATCGGGCCGGATCATGCGCGGGATCGGGACATCAAAAAAGTTGAGGCGGTATCAGCCGCGGCGCCACTCATCCGGCGACACGCCCAGCACCCGGCGAAACACATGGGCCAGGTGTGACGGTGACTCATAGCCGACGTTATTGGCGATCTCCAGCACCGACATGCGGGTGTGCCGCAACAACGTCTGCGCGCGCTCCAGGCGCAGGCGCTGGACGTACGCCAGCACCGTCTCGCCGGTGTGCAGCGCGAACAGCCGGGTCAGATGGCGGCGCGACATGTGAAACGTCTCGGCGATTTCATCCAGCCCCGGCGCATGTTCGAGGTTGCCTTCCACGTACGCCTTGACGTCACGCACCAGCATGGCGCCGTGGCGCTCGGTAGATGAGCGTTGCAGACTCGGCTGGCTGAGGGAAATCGCCAGGCATTCGAGCAGCAGCAAGTGATCGGCCTGGGCCACCTGGCGGCGGCGGTCGATGTACAGGTCGGGTTGGCTGAAGGCTTTTTTTGCCAGGAGCAGATGGTGCAACGGCGCGGAGGTTTGCCAGATGCCCAGGGTGGGCACGCGCAGCAAGCGGTTGGCGTCACCGGACAGGTCACGCAAGGCGTAGTGCATGTAGTCGGGGTCGACGTAGAACGCCACGTGGCCCTGGCTGGCGGTGAGTGACGAGGAGGAATGGCTGGATTGCGGCGGCACCAGTACGAACTGGCGGTCGATCACCGAGGTGGTGCGCCCGCTTTCTTCATCCTTGAAACGCAACAGGCCGTGCTCGGGCACCATCAGCATGAATTCGTCGTGGGCATGGGCCCCGGTTTCATAGGCGCCGTTGGAGTTGAAGACGCTGTAGATGTCGCGCATCGCCAGGCACTGCCAGTGGATGTTGGAGTGCTGACACTAGCATGTTTGGTGCCAGCGAAGCATTGTGGCGAGGGAGCTTGCTGCCGCTGGACCGGGCTGGCGCTCCAGTGCGTAGCGCTCCCCTCTTTTTTGGGGCCGCTTCGCAGCGCCCAGCGGGAGCAAGCTCCCTCGCCACATAAATCACCTCAGGTCATGATCAGGCCAACGGTACACGACGGGTGGAAATCGCCAGGCGACCCACGCCGAAGCTCAACGCTGCGCCCAGCAGCAACATCAACAAGGTGCTCCACGCAGCACGGGACAGTTGCTTGGCCGCGACTTCACCGGCTTCACGGGCTTTCTGTTCAGCCTGTTGCTTCAGTTCGTCAACCTTCTGCACGGCCTGCTGGTAGGCCTGGGCGTAGTTGTCGACAATCTGGGTGGCCTCAGCCTGGCTCTTGCCGGTACGGGCCGCAACAATATTGACCAGTGCCTGCTTGTCCGCCGCGTTCAACGCCGGCTCACCGGAAGCCTTGACCCGCTCGAACCACTGCTTCAATTCATCACCAGCCTGGGCTGGGTTGGTCGCGGCATCGTTGGCCGACTGCTTGCCGTCCGCAGCCGCCTGATCGGCTTTTTGCTCAACGTTGGCCGGGTCCAGTTCAGGTTTGCCGCTCTGCTTGAGCAGTGTGTCGAGCTGACCTTGCAGGCTGTTCCAGTCCAGCTTGATGCCCTGCTCATTCAGTTGCTGCTTGACGCTGTCGCTGATACCCGGCGCCACGGCGGCGATCCCGCTGCCGGCAGCCGACAGGCCCTTGCCGACGACATTGCCCGCCGCTCCCACAACGCTGGTGGCCAGCGCGGCCAGCAGCCAGGTGGTGAGCAAGGTGGTGATGGTCCAGCTCAGCACGCCGTGCAGGCCGCCGCGATCCGGCGCAGTACGCCCGGCCACGAATGCACCGGCACCGATTGCCAGCAGCGTCGAGACAAACAGCCAGATCCCGGCACCGGTGCCGAAACCACTCAGCGGGTTACCCGCGGCCATCGGGTCTATCGCGCTGGCGCCAATCGCGGTGCCGAGTACGCTCAATACCAGATAGGTCACCAGGGCAATTGCACTACCGGCCAATACCGAGCCCCAGGACACACGAAACAGCGAACGGTTGGTTTCATAGACAGTGGTCATGTTAAATCCTTTGAACAGTGGGTAGGTGGCCAGTTTGGCGAGGCACCTGCCCTGCGGTCTCGACACAATTGCACTAGGCGCACTGGTGCATTCGCACCCCGCGCCGGGCACTTTCTCTGCACTATCCTGAGCCTCAGGTGTCGTACTTCCCATGCGACTTACCCCAGGAGAAACCATGAGCCAGGCCGTCCTCGCCAAAGAAACCAACCGCCGCCAACTGCAGCAGATCATCTCCGGCTTGTCCGATGGGGTGATCCTCGCCGAGGCCGACCAGACCATACTCTGGGCCAATGAAGCCGCGCTGCTGATGCATGGCGTGGATAAAGTCGAAGACCTGGGTGCCAACACCAAGGAATACGCCGCGCGCTTTGCCTTGCGGTATCGCAACAACCACCCGTTGGTGCTGGAGAGTTATCCTCTGAGCCGGGTGGCAGACGGTGAAGAGTTCAGCGATGTGGTGGTGGAAGTCACCCCCACCGGCGACGAGGAAAAAGTCTGGGTGCATCGCCTGCGCAGTCTGGTGCTCGACGACGCGTCGGGCGAGCCGGAATTGCTGGTGTTGATCCTGAGCGACGCCACCGAATGGGCCAGCGCCGAACAGCGCTTCGAAAAGACCTTCAATGCCAACCCGGCGCCGGCGGTGATTTGCCGCCTGAGCGACCTGCGCTACATCAAGGTCAACCAGGGCTTCCTGGAGATGACCGGCTACAACCGCGACCAGGTGATCGGCCACTCGGTGTATGAACTGGACGTGCTGGAACAGGCCGAAAACAAGGACCTGGCCGTCAAGCGCCTGGGCGAAGGCGCGACCATTCCACAGATGCAAGCCGAACTGAAACTGCCCGAAGGCGGCAGCAAACTGGTGATCGTGGCGGGCCAGCCGCTGGACATGAATGAGGAAGACTGCATGCTGTTTTCCTTCACCGACCTGGAGCCTCGCCGCAAGGCCGAAACCGCCCTGCGTCAGAGCGAGGAACGCTTCGCCAAGTCGTTCCGCCTGACGCCGGTGCCGACCCTGGTGTGCAACGCCGCCAACCGCCAGGTGGTGGATATCAACGAAGCCTTCATGACCATCACCGGCTATACCAGTGAAGAACTGATCGGCAAATCCATCGAAGACATCGACTTTATCGACAGCCCCCAGGCCTGCACGCAACTGTTCACCACCCTGGAAAAAGCCGGCAACCTCGACGGCCTCGACCTGAAGATCCGCAAGAAAGGCAATGAGCTGATCGACTGTGTGCTGTCTGCCGACACCGTCAGTATCCAGGATGTGCCCTGCTACCTGCTGGTGCTGATGAACATCACCGAACGCAAGCGCTCCGAGCTGGAACTGGTGGCCGCGATCGAGGAAGTGATGCAGGACGCCTCATGGTTCAGCCAGACGCTGATTGAAAAACTGGCCAACGCCAAGAGCGTCAACAGCCCCAATGTACCGAACATTTCCTTTACCGACCTGACCGCCCGCGAGCGCGACGTACTGGGGTTGATTTGCGAAGGCCTGGCCGACAAGGAAATTGCTTCGCGCCTGAAACTGGCACCCAACACCGTGCGTAACCATGTGGCCACGGTGTACTCCAAACTGGGGGTGCATAGCCGTAGTGCAGCCATCGTGTGGGCCCGTGAGCGCGGGCTGTTTGCCGGTGAGTTGCGGGTTAAAAAGCCGAAATAGAGTGCAAATGCACTAGTGCGACCGGTGCAAATTCGCCTTATTGCGCGGGGGTGCACTGCTTAACCTTGAAGGGCGGGCACAGGGCTTCGGGTCCTGTGCCGTTGAGATGTCATGCCCTTTAAGGAATCCATCATGAAAAGCGAACAAGTCAAAGGCGCCGTGGAAAAAGTGGCCGGCAAGGCTCAAGGTTTTCTGGGTGATCTGACCGGTGACGAACGTCTCCAGGCCGAGGGTGTAGCTCGCCAGGCCGCTGGCCAGTTGCAGCAAACCTACGGTGACGCGCTGGACACCGTCGGCGATTTCGCCAAGCAAAAACCCCTGGCAACGGTTGCGATCGTCGCCGGTGTCGGCCTGCTGCTGGGCCTGTTGCTGCGTCGTCGCTGAGGAGAACCCTGATGTTTACGCTCTCCCAACTGCGCAACTGCATCGAAGAGGCCCTGTCGCCCCTGACCTGCGAATTCACCCTGTGCCGTGACGCGTCGTTGACGCTCAAGGTCTTCGACGCCGAAAGCGGCCGGGTGGATTTGGTGGTCACCGGGATCAGCGTCAACAAGCTGCAGACCCCGCAGGAAGTGGAAAAGATGGTCGACGAGTTGCGGTACGAATTGCAGAGCAACACCGTCGGTAAACTCAGGCTGGATGACCTGCCGCTGCGCCCTTTGTAGGAGCGGGCTTGCTCGCGAAAAACGCCCGGGCACCGCGTTCATTCAGGCGTGGCGCGTTCGCGTTATCGTTAACGACCTTCACGAGCAAGCGTGCTCCTACAGTATGTCGCGGGCTTTCAACGACGCCCCGATAAAATAGAACACCCCTCCCCCGACAATGAACGCTGCCAACATGTAGAACATGTAGTGGGCCGGCAGGTTGGCCAGCACCAGCCCGCACAGCACCGGCCCCAACGCAGCGCCGAGGTTGGAGAGGTTTTGCGCCCCGTAGTACATGCCCCGCAGGTTGTCCGGGGCGATGCGGTCGATGAACATGTACTCGGCCGGAAACACCACGATTTCGCCCACGGTGAAAATCGCCATCGCCAGGATCCACCACCACACGTTGCTCGCCAGGGCAAAGCCAATCACCCCCAGCATGAACATGCCCAGGCCGAAGATCAGCCACTGGCTCAGGTAGCGGTGGGAAATGCGCCGGCCAATCGCGTATTGCAGGGCAATCACCAACACCGCGTTGGTGGTGAGTACCGCGCTGATGATGGTGTAGGTGTATTCGGCGGTAGTGGTGGTCACCAGGTACTGCGACAGGTACGCGGTGAACTGGCCGAACACCACGGCACTGAGCAGGCCGCCGACGGTGAAGCACACCAGTCGGTGATCCCGCAGCAATACACGCCCCACCGCGAGGAACGACACCGGCTTTTGCGTGGTGTCTACCGTGGCCAGCGTGCGGTCGCCCCAACGCCAGTACAGCAGGAAAAAACCGAAGCCCAGGACCGCCGACAGGATAAACGGCAAGCTGATATCGAGCTTGGCCACCATCGCGCCAAAAAACGGCCCTACGGCATAGCCGATATTGGTCAGGGTGTACTTGATGGAAAACGCTTCGCTGCGCTCATCTTCCGGCAACAGGCTGGCAAACCCGGACTTGATCGCGATGTCGATCACCGCGTACGCCAGGTTGATCAGGATCAGGCAACTGTAGAACGACCAGATTTCCCGGGCCAGCACCGTGCCGATAAACCCCAGGGCAAACACCACACTCAAGCTGAGCAATAGCCTGTAGCTATTGATGCGGTCTACCAGGAAACCGCCGTAGACACTCAGCAGCGAGCCGACGATCAGCGAGCTGCCGATCACCAGGCCGACCTGGCTGATGTCGAGGGCAAAGTGGTTGGTGAGGTAGATCACCAGGTACGGAAAGGTGATGGCCTTGGCCAGGGTGAGGATCAGCGTGGCCGACAACAACAGGTTCACGGTACGCGGGTAATTTCTTATTGTGGCAAGCATCCTGCTCTCATTCCAATCAAGGTAAAGGGACCATTGCGGCCCGCAGCGGACGTACCTTAACGCAAAACAAGAAGAAAAAAATGCTGATTTATGCATTTATGCAAAAATCAAATCCAGCGGGATGAAGCGCGATCACCCATCCCGCCGAACGCTTTATTTTTTAACGGGGGTGATGTCGAGAATCGTGCCGTTGGTGGTTTTGAGCAATACGTACTTGTCGTTCACTCGAGCCCACTGGCTGTCTTCTTCCGGCTGCTTCAGGCCACGTTTCTTCCAGTCGGCAATGGCCGACTCCTTACGCATCAGAATGTCTGGCGCGCGGTCTCCCGTCTTGAGGTCGCGGGTATTGATATTCGAAGGCTGCACGGTTTTTTGCGGAGTATCCGCGGCCTGGACGGTGAGACTCGCGGCGGACAGGCTCGCGGCAACCAGCAGGCAGGCAACAAGGGATTTGGACTTCATGGGCACTTCCTTCAATGAATGACGCGTAAAGATTCCGACCGCAGCGGCGTGGAATCATTCAGCGCCGTGATGGAAGCGGCAGATGGGTGGACGGCCAGCGACCGGGCCGGCGATTAATCAGATAAGATTGGTTCTTTTTTCCAGCCGCTCAGGAATTCCAATGACTGGTACCCACGTCATCATCATTTTCGTGACCGTTGTCACCTTGCTCGCGCTCTACGTGTTCGGCACCTACAGGGAACTGGTGGCCCTGCTCGATCGCTGCAAAAAAGCCTTCGGCCAATTCAAGGAGGCCGAACAACAATTGGCGGCGGCGCAAAATGCCTCGTCACCCACCGCAGAAATCGCCAGCCTGGAAAGCCGTGTCGCGTTCACCCGCCAGCTCTTCCACGACTCGGTCAACAACTACAACACCTACAAGCACAAGTCGCCGACCTCGGTGGTGGCCGAGCTGCTCGGGCATCGTGATGATGTCAGCCTGTCGGGGTTCGAGGCCAAGCGTACGGCCTGACCTGCCGGCGCTTACACAGGTGCACGCTGACGTGTTGGCGTGCCCTGATGAAACACCATCTGCCACTGCCCGCCGCTTTCGCGCCACACCGAACTGCGCAACGACTCCCCCGCCGCATTTGCATCCGTCGCCGCGCGCTGGCAGCGATACGTCACCAACGCCACGCCTTCGGCCAGCACCTTCATTGCAAAGTCACTGACGCTTCGGGCTGAAAACACCTCATCCTGCAGCCCTTCGATCACCTCGGCCTTGCTGCCCCACACATTGCCGCTGGCACCAAATTCGACGAAATCATCCGCCAGCAGCACCGCCACCCGCGCCGCATCTGCACGGGTGGTGCATTGGTGCAGCTCCTGTTCCAGGCGGCGTAAATGCTCTGCCAACTCCATACCCATTGCCCTCGTGAAATTAATCCTGTAATTTTTCATGAAATTTCCTGATAAGAATTTCACGAAGCGCCCATGGACAAGCAAGAAGAACTCGACGCCCTGGCGATCCTGATCCACGACCTGCGCAAGCACAAGAAGCTCACCCTGGCGCAACTGGCGCAAAAGATCGAGCGTTCCGTGGGTTTCCTGTCCCAGGTTGAACGCGGTCTGTCGCGCCCGACCGTGGCCGACCTCACAGCCATCAGCCACGCGCTCGGTGTGCCCACCACCTATTTCTACAGCCTGTCCAAACCCAAGGCGGTGGACTGGGTCACCCGCCCCAACGAACGGCGCACGGTGTATTACGCCAATGGCATCACCGACATCCTGGTGTCGCCGAGCATGCACGGCGCGTTCTCGATCCTCGACAGCCTGCTGGCCCCCGGTGCCAACAGCGGCGAACAAACCATGAGCGACCGGGCCGAACAGGCCGGTTACGTGCTGGAGGGCGAGTTGACGCTGTGGGTCGAGGGCGAGCCGGACTCGGTCACCCTGGGCCCCGGCGACAGCTTCCACCTGGCCAGTTTTGCCCACTGCCGCTACGGCAACCTGACCGACCTGCCAGCCCGCGTGCTGTGGGTCTACAACTAGGAGCAACACCCGTGAAAAGCCATGCTTCCACGCTTTTGGCCGAAGTCCGGACCTTTCGCCAGAACCATCCCGATGTGCGCTACGTCGACCTGATTGCCCTGGACATTCCCGGGCATTTCTACGGCAAGCGCTACCCGGTGGAGATGCTGGAAAAGGTCGCCGCCGGCAGCCCGTTGAAACTGCCGCAGAACGCGGTGCTGCTGGGTGCCCAGGGCGGCCTGTTCAAGATCGGCGACTATTGCTTCCACGACGGCGACCCGGACGCCAACCGCCGCCTGGTGCCCGGCACCCTCAAGCCGGTGAGCTGGGAGGCGCAGCCGCTGGGGCAGATGTTGATTACCTCCGACGGCACCGAAGCGCCCATCGAATTCGAACCCCGGGAAGTACTGGCCAAGGTGCTGGAACGCCTGCAGCGCAAAGGCATTCACCCGGTGGTCGCGTTCGAGCTGGAGTTCTACCTGTTCGACAAAAAGCTCAGCGACGGCCTGCCGCAATTTGCCCGCGACCCGCTGAGTGATGACGCGGACGACCAGCCCAACTTGCACATCGAGCGCCTGTCACGCTTTGCGCCGGTGTTGGACGATATGGTCGAGACGGCCAAGGCCCAGGGCATCGACATCACGGTGATCACCGCCGAACTCGGCCCCGGCCAGTTCGAAATCAATTTCGGCCACCTGGAAGACGGCCTGCGCGCCGCCGACTGGGCCGCCCTGTTCTGCCGCAGCACCCGTGCCGTGGCCCTCAAGCACGGCTACCGCGCCAGCTTCATGGCCAAGCCTTACCTGCAACATCCCGGCAGCGGCATGCATGTGCACGTCAGCCTGTACGATGCGGCGGGCAATAACCTGCTGGCGGCCCACCAGCAGCAACCGTTGCGCCACGCGGTGGCGGGTTGCCTGGAACTGCTGCCTCACTGCATGCCGATCTTCTCGCCCAACCACAACGCCTTCCGCCGCCTTGGTGGCACGGTCAACGCGGCAACCCGCGCGTGCTGGGGCTTTGAAGACCGTGACGCGTGCGTGCGAATTCCTGAATCCGACCCGCGCAACCTGCGCATCGAACATCGCCTGGCGAGTGCCGATGCCAACCCGTATCTGGTATTGGCGGCGATTCTGGTGGGGCTTGAGCATGGTCTTGAAGCAGCGAAGGAGCCCATCGCCCCGCTGAACGAAGACCGCAACAGCGGAGCGGACTTCCCCCTGGAAATGCTTGAGGCGGTGCGCGCCATGCAGCATCAGCCGACGTTGCGCGAAGGCCTGGGCGCGGAGTTTGTCGACGTGTATTGCGAAAACAAACGCCAGGACCACCTGGCATTCCAGCAGGAGATTCATGCACGGGAATATCGCTGGTATCTCTAGGCACTGATGGTTAGCCTCGTGGGCATCTCTGGCTAACCGCGGATTTGCCCATGACCGACCAAAGCGCACCGGCCCTGAAGGAAATCTTCAACGCCGAACGCCTGCAACACATCGCCACCGAAATGACGGCGGTGTACCCGGCGTTCGACGCCAAGGGTTTTCTCAAACACGCCAAGGCCGGGTTGGCAGACTTGTCGGTGATGCAGCGCATGGCGCGGGTCAGCGAAAGCCTGAACGCTGTGATCCCGCTGGATTATCCGCAAACCCTGAAGTTGCTGTATGCCCTTGCCCCTCGGCTGAACAGCGCCTTTGTCAGCCTGTTCCTGCCCCACTACGTTGCCAGCTACGGCGGCGATGATTTCAAGCGTTCCATGGCTGCCCTCAAGTATTTCACCACCTTTGGCTCTGCCGAGTTTGCCGTGCGACATTTTCTGCTGAAGGATTTCAAGCGCACCCTGGCGGTGATGCAACAGTGGTCGCTGGACGACAACGAACACGTACGACGCCTCGCCAGCGAAGGTTCACGGCCACGGCTGCCATGGTCGTTTCGCCTGGCCGAGGTGCAGGCCGACCCGAACCTGTGCGCTTCGATCCTCGACAATCTCAAGGCCGACAGCAGCCTCTACGTGCGCAAGTCGGTGGCCAACCACCTCAACGACATCACCAAGGACCATCCGGATTGGGTGCTGGGCCTGATCGAAGGCTGGTCCCTGGATAACCCCCACACGGCGTGGATCGCCCGCCACGCGCTGCGCAGCCTGATCAAGCAAGGCAACACCCGGGCGCTGACGATCATGGGCGCCGGGGCCAGGGCCGAAGTGAAGATCCATCAGCTCAAGGTCGAGCCGGCGGCGATCAAGTTGGGGGAGCGGATCAACCTGTCCTTCAGCCTGGAGTCCACTGCCGATTCGTCGCAAAAGCTGGTGGTCGACTACGCCATCGACTATGTGAAAAGCGCCGGTCACAGCGCGTCCAAGGTGTTCAAGCTCAAGGCATTTACCCTGGGTGCCGGAGAACATCACGCCATCAGCCGTGGCCAACCTATCCGTGAATTGACCACGCGCAAGCACTATCCCGGCAAGCATGCGGTTCACGTGCTGGTGAACGG
Organism: Pseudomonas sp. W2I6; assembly: GCF_030815935.1. Taxonomy (NCBI): domain Bacteria; kingdom Pseudomonadati; phylum Pseudomonadota; class Gammaproteobacteria; order Pseudomonadales; family Pseudomonadaceae; genus Pseudomonas; species Pseudomonas sp. W2I6. The sequence continues at coordinate 3,468,868 of NZ_JAUSXJ010000001.1, forward strand.
TGAGCGGCTGGGAAGCGTCGAGTTTGAACTCGAAAAATAATCCTTAAAACATTAACGAAGGCTCTAGATCGGGCCTTACAGCGTAATTAATTGTCGGACAATGCTAGGCATTCGTGTTGCGATCCATTATCATCCGGCGCCTTCTCGGTACCCCTAGGGTACTTGTGTCAATGTTCCACCTGAGGCGCCCATGCTCCGTTTTTCGTTTTACCGTCCCCTGATCTGCATCAGCTGGGGGCTTGCCAGTCACAGCGCGCTTGCCGCCCTGCAACCAATGGCCGAAGCCCCGCTGGCCAGCGACACCGAGCTGCATTGCCACTTCAACCGCGACGCCAGCGTCGACTGCACTACCCGCTTTCACTACACCATCCTCAAGCCAAGCGGCCGCGAAATGCTCTCGCGGATCGACTTCAGCTACCAGGAAGAAGACGGCTTCGAACTGATCAAGGCCGAGTCCACCCAGCCCGGCGGTAAACCTGTGCCCCTGGACCCGACGCAAATCGACACCCGCACCGCCCCCAACCCGGACCAGGGTTTCTCCCGGGAAAAACAGACCTCGCTGGCGTTTCCCAACCTGCGGGTCGGCACGCAAATCCGCTACACGGTGCGCGAACATCACCCGGCCAAACCGCTGATGACCGAGTTCTACTACGCCTTGCAGTTCGGCCCCAACGCCGCACGGCGCGACCACTTCAAGGCACGCTTCACCGCCGAGCGGCCGATCGAGTGGCGCAGCGAATTGATGGAGGGTTTCAGCATTACGCCATCGGCCAATCGCAAGACCCTGGACGTGGTGCAAAAGGCCCCGACCTACCTCAGCTATATCAACGAATCCGCCAACGCCTACATACGCCACGCCCCGCGTATCGAAGTCGGCAGCTCCCTGGATCGCCAGCAGTACTTCGGCGGCTTTGCCGAACGCTACAACCAGATCCTCGGCGCCAAGCTGCCGCCCCAGGGCGCCGCCGCCGTGGCCGCCGTTCGCGGCTTGCCACCGGCACAACAGGTGGCCGGCCTGATGCAGCACATCAACGACCACTACCGTTACCTGGGCGACTGGCGCGCCTCGGATCGCGGCTATGTACCCTTCAGCCTGGCGGAGATCGAACAGCACGGCTACGGCGACTGCAAAGACCTTTCGACGCTGCTGGCGGCCATGCTCAAGGCCAGCGGAATCAAGGCCGAGCCCGCCTGGGTCAGCCGTGGCGATGTGGTTAACCCGCTGCTGATTCCCGGCACCGGCGCACCGAACCACGCCATCGTCCGCGCCGAAGTCGATGGCCAGGTGTGGTGGCTGGACCCGACCAACCCGATCTTCGCCCCCGGCCAGACCCTGCCCGACATCCAGGACCGCTGGGTGCTGGTGACCAACGCCGAGGGCCAGGTACGTGAAGAACACATCCCGCTGCAACCCGCCGCCCCCACGTTGATCCTCGACAAACAGGAGCGCTTCGACGCCCAGGGCACCGCCCGGGTCTCGGCCACCGTTGATTTTCGCGGCATGCCGCTGATGCAACTGAGCGTCGCCGACCGCCAGCAAGGCGCCACCGCCAGCGACCAGAACATCTGCGACAACTTCGGCAAACAGATCACCGACTGCCAGGTCGAGCGCCCCGCCACCGCCTTCCTGATCCCGGCCAGCTACAAGGTCAGCGCCACCCTGACGGACATGCGGCCCCTGGAACCGCTGGGCAACGACCACATCTACAACGATGCCTTGCTGCAAGAGAAATGGGACGGTCTGCTCAACTACCGCCGCAATGGGCAACTGGCCGACTTGTACATAGGCAACCCCGAGACGCTGGACTACACCATCACACTGTCGGGTGGGCAGATCGACAAGGACATCAAGGCTTGCCAGGTACGCTCGCCGTGGTACGACCTGGACCTGACGGGTGAGCGCGTCAAGGGCGACTGGCGTTATCACTACGTCCTGACGCAGAAAATACGCTGGCTGACCCACGATGAAATTGTCAGCGCGCCGTTTGAAAAGATGATCAAGGAGATCCGTGCCTGTGGTGAGCAGGTGCATCAGGTGGTGAAGCTCTAACCCTCCCCCAGCAAAACACCTTGCTCCCGCGCGCAGAGTTCCACCAGGTAATCCCACAACACCCGCAACCTTACCGACTTGTGCAACTCGCGCCGGGAGCTGATCCAGTAGCTGCGCTGGATGCTCTCCGCCGGCAGCAGCGGCACCAGGTCCGGGTCGCTCGCCGCCATGAAGCACGGCAATACGGCAATTCCCAACCCCGAGCGCGCCGCCTGGTGCTGGGCGATCACGCTGGTGCTGTGGAACACCACTTTGGGGTTGCGGCAGAAGCTGCTGAGGAATTTCAATTCCTGGCTGAACAGCAAATCATCGACGTAATCGATCCAGGCGTGCACCGCCAGGTCCTCGCGTTTTTCAATCGGCGGTGTGCGGTCCAGGTAGCTGCGGCTGGCGTAGAGCGCCAGGCGGTAGTCGGTGAGTTTGCGGGTCACCAGTTGGTCGACGCTGGGGCGTTCGAGGTGGATGCTGATTTCCGCTTCGCGGTTGAGGATGCTGACAAACCGTGGCACTGCCAGCAGTTCCACTTCCAGGCCCGGGTAGCGTTCGAACAGGCCGCCCATGCGACTGGCCAGGAACATCACGCCCAAACCCTCGGCCACCCCCAGGCGGATCTTGCCCAGGGGCGCGGCGGAATGGGTCAGTTCTTCTTCGGCCAGCAGCGCCACGTTTTCCATGGCTTCGGCATGTTTGAGCAGGGCTTCGCCGGAGGGCGTGAGTTCGTAACCCTGGGCGTGCTGCACGAACAGCGCAGTGCCCAGGCTTTTCTCGATGGCCTCGATGTGCCGGGCCACGGTGGCGTGGGTGGTTTTCAGGCGTTGCGCCGCCGTGAGCAAGCGTCCGCTACGCTGTAACTCAAGAAAGAACCGCAGATCATTCCAGTCGAACATGCCTTCCCCTTCTTCCCCTGAATAGCAGCATTGTCTAAAAACGCACAGCAGCTGGGTAAAAACTAACATTTTTAAGACGAAAACTAACAACTAGGATGGGACCAATAAGAAAAACAAGCGAGGTCACAGATGCATTCTGCAGCTGCTGAATACGATTACGTGGTGGTAGGCGCCGGCCCGGCGGGCTGCCTGCTGGCCAATCGACTGTCTGCCAACCCTGCCCATCGCGTGTTGCTGCTTGAAGCAGGCGGTCGCGATAACTACCCCTGGATCCACATTCCCGTCGGCTACCTGTTCTGCATCGGCAACCCGCGCACCGACTGGTGCTTCAAGACCGAAGCCGAGGAAGGCCTGCAAGGCCGAGCGCTGAGCTACCCGCGCGGCAAGGTGCTGGGCGGGTGCTCGTCCATCAACGGCATGATCTACATGCGCGGCCAGGCCCGGGATTACGACGGCTGGGCCGAGGACAATCCCGGTTGGGCGTGGAAGGATGTGCTGCCGCTCTTCAAGCAGAGCGAAAACCATTTTGCCGGTGCCTCGCAATTTCACAGTGACGGCGGTGAATGGCGGGTTGAGCAACAGCGCCTGCACTGGCCGATCCTCGATGCGTTTCGTGACGCGGCGCAGCAAAGCGGTATCGACAGCATCAGCGACTTCAACCAGGGCGACAACGAAGGCTGTGGCTATTTCCAGGTCAATCAGAAATCCGGCGTGCGCTGGAATGCGGCCAAGGCGTTTCTCAAACCGATCCGCCAGCGGCCCAACCTGACGGTGATGACCGAGGTTGAAGTCGACCGCGTACTCCTGGAGAACGGCCGTGCGGCGGCGGTGGTTGCTCGCCAGCATGGCCATCCAGTCACGTGGCGGGCGCGCAAGGAAATCATCCTGTGCGCCGGCTCCGTCGGTTCGCCGGGCATCCTGCAACGCTCCGGTATCGGCCCCTCCAGCGTGCTCAAGCCTTTGGGCATCGATGTGCTGCACGAGTTACCCGGAGTGGGCGGCAACCTGCAGGATCACCTGCAACTGCGCCTGATCTACAAGCTGGAAAACGCCCGCACCCTGAACCAGATCGCCGGCACCGTGTGGGGCAAGATGGGCATGGGCCTACGCTATCTGTATGACCGCAGCGGCCCACTGTCGATGGCCCCCAGCCAGCTTGGCGCGTTCGCCCGCTCCGGGCCGGAGCAGACGTCGGCCAACCTCGAATACCACGTACAGCCGCTGTCCCTGGAGCGCTTCGGCGAACCACTGCACGCTTTTCCGGCCTTCACCGCCTCGGTGTGTGACCTGCGCCCGCAAAGCCGTGGCCGCATCGACATTCGCTCGGCCAACCCGGCAGACGCACCGCTGATCCGCCCCAACTACCTCAGCCATCCGGAAGACCTGCGGGTGGCCGCCGACGCCATTCGCCTGACCCGACGCATCGTCTCGGCGCCGGCCCTGAAGCAATTCAACCCGGTGGAGTACCTGCCCGGCGCAGAACTGCAGACGGACGAACAGCTGCAGGAAGCCGCCGCCCGCATTGGCACCACGATTTTCCATCCAGTGGGCACCTGCCGCATGGGCAGCGACAAGGACGCGGTGGTCGACGCCCAACTGCGAGTGCACGGGGTTCCCGGCCTGCGCATCGCCGACGCGTCGGTCATGCCCCGCATCACTTCAGGCAACACCTGCTCACCGACGCTGATGATCGCGGAAAAAGCCGCGCAGCTTATCCTTTCGCCGAACACAAGGAGCCTCGCCCCGGAGAAAGAACTGACCTTACCGGCTTGACCTGCAGGAGCCCGGCTTGCCGGCGGTGGCGTTTTCAAGTGTTGTGCACAGCTTGAGAGCGCCATCGCCGGCAAGCCGGGCTCCTACAGGGGAATAGCGGCGCCGATGTGGCGCCGACAGTGGAACAACAATAAATAATCACTGTGAGGGCTACCCAAATGTCAGAACACGCTCAACCCCTGGGCTCCGCCACCAAGGCGCGAGACAGCAACGACACACAGAAAGTCATCTTCGCCTCCTCCCTCGGGACGGTGTTCGAGTGGTATGACTTCTTCCTCTATGGCGCACTCGCGGCGGTAATCAGCAAGCAGTTCTTTGCCGGGGTCAACGACACCACGGCGTTTATCTTTGCCCTGATGGCCTTCGCCGCCGGCTTTGTGGTGCGCCCGTTCGGCGCGCTGGTGTTCGGTCGGCTGGGTGACATGATCGGGCGCAAGTACACCTTCCTCGCCACCATCATCCTGATGGGCCTGGCGACTTTCTGCGTCGGCCTGCTGCCGACCTATTCGAGCATCGGCATTGCCGCACCGATCATCCTCGTCGCGCTGCGCATGCTCCAGGGCCTGGCGCTGGGCGGCGAGTACGGCGGCGCAGCCACCTATGTGGCCGAGCACGCCCCGGCGGGCAAACGCGGCTTCCACACCAGCTGGATTCAATCCACCGCGACCCTCGGCCTGCTGCTGTCGCTGCTTGTGGTGCTGGCGTGCCGTTACTTCACCGGCGACCAATTCGAAGTGTGGGGCTGGCGCCTGCCGTTCCTGCTGTCGATCGTGCTGTTGGGCATCTCCACCTGGATCCGCCTGAGCCTGCACGAGTCGCCGGCGTTCCTGAAAATGAAAGAGGAAGGCAAGGCCAGCAAGTCGCCGATCCGCGAGTCGTTCGGCAAATGGGAAAACCTCAAGATCGTGCTGATTGCGCTGTTCAGCATCAACGCCGGCCAGGCAGTGACGTTCTATGCCGCGCAGTTTTATGTGCTGTTCTTCCTCACACAGTTTTTGAAGATGGATCCGGCGCTGGCCAACATGCTGCTGATCATCAGCGTGGTGATTGGTGCGCCGTTCTTCATCTTCTTCGGCTGGCTTTCGGACAAGCTGGGGCGCAAGCCGGTGTTGATGGTCGGCCTGCTGCTGGCCACCGCGCTGTACTTCCCGATCTTCAAGGGCCTGGCGCACTACACCAACCCGGCGATGGACCATGCCAGCCGCCAGTCGCCGATCACCGTATTGGCAGACCCGGCCACCTGCACCTTCCAGTTCGACCCGGTGGGCAAGGCGCGTTTTGACAGCCCCTGCGACAAGGTCAAGACCTTCCTGGTGAAACAGGGCCTGCCGTACGAAAGCGCGGCCGCCCCGGCGGGCAGCGCGGTGCAGGTGAGCGTGGGTGATGTGCGTATCGACGGTTACGACGAAGCCGCCCTGAAAGGCGCGGTGACCCTGGCGGGATATCCGCAATCGGCTGATGTGGCCCAGGTCAACAAAACCATGGTGGTGGTGCTGATCGTCGCGCTGATCCTGATCGCCGCCATGTGCTACGGCCCGCTGGCAGCGCTGATGGTGGAGCTGTTCCCGACACGCATCCGCTACACCTCGCTGTCGCTGCCATACCACATCGGGAATGGCTGGTTTGGTGGCTTCCTGCCGACGGTGTCGTTTGCGCTGGTGGTGTACACCGGGGATATTTTCTATGGGCTGTGGTACCCGGTGGTCATTACCGGGGTGAGCCTGATCGTGGGGCTGATTTGCCTGAAAGAGACCAAGAACGTCGATATCGACAATAACTAAACGTCGATCCGGCCGACGCTGGAGTTTCAGTGTGGGAGCGGGCTTGCTCGCGAAAGCGGGGTGTCAGTCGCCGGATAGGTTGACTGATACACCGCATTCGCGAGCAAGCCCGCTCCCACATTGGGTTTAACACCAGACACACAAATTGCTGTATATCCATCCAGATAAAAGTTGCCCAATTCTGATTTATTGCCCATCCTGCTCCCCATTCAATTGCGTAGCGAATGTGGTGACCATGCGGCTGTTCCTCTGTGAAAAACCGTCCCAGGCCAAGGATATCGCCGCCGTGCTCGGCGCGACCCGGCGTGGCGACGGTTGCTGGCTGGGCTCAGGCGTGACGGTGACCTGGTGCATCGGCCACCTGCTGGAAACCGCCCCGCCCGACAGCTACGACGCCAAGTACAAGCGCTGGGTGCTGGCCGACCTGCCGATCATCCCCGAGAAGTGGAAGATGCTGGTCAAGCCCAAGACCGCCAGCCAGTTCAAGGCGGTCAAGCGTCTGCTGGGGGAAGCCCAGGAACTGGTGATCGCCACCGATGCCGACCGTGAGGGCGAGATGATCGCCCGTGAGCTGGTGGAGCATTGCCGTTATCGCGGCCCCATCCAGCGGCTATGGCTCTCGGCGCTCGACGACGCGTCGATCCGCAAGGCCCTGGCCTCGTTGAAGCCCGGTGCTGAAACCTTCAGCCTCTACCATTCGGCCCTTGGCCGCTCCCGTGCCGACTGGCTGATCGGGATGAACATGAGCCGGCTGTTTACCCTGCTGGGCCAACAGTCCGGCTACCAGGGCGTGTTGCCGGTCGGCCGTGTGCAAACCCCGACCTTGCGCCTGGTAGTGGACCGGGACCGTAGCATTGCCGACTTTGTACCCGCCGCTTATTGGGCCATCGATGTGGATCTGCTCCACGACGACATCACCTTTACGGCGCAGTGGCGCGCAACAGAAGACGCCTGTGACGATCAGGGCCGGTGCCTCAATCCGCAGCTTGCCCGGGACGCCGCCAATGCCATGAGCAACGCCGCCAGCGCCCGGCTGGTCAAACCGCGTACCGAGCGCATGCGCGACGTCGCGCCCCTGCCCTTCGACCTCGGCACCCTGCAGGAAATCTGCTCGAAAAAGCTTGGCCTCGGCGCCCAGGAAACCCTGGATGTTGCCCAGTCGCTCTACGAAACCCACAAGGTCATCACTTACCCACGCAGCGATTGCGGCTACCTGCCCCTGAGCCAGCACGGCGACGCGCCGAAAATTCTCGCGGCGCTGGGGCGGGCCGATCCGGCGGTGAATGAATTGATGCCACATATCGATCCGAAGCGACGCTCCCGAGCCTGGAACGACGCCAAGGTCAGCGCTCACCACGGCATCATTCCCACCGGCGCCGGCAAGGATGTCGGGCAACTGACCGGCAAGCATCGCGCGGTTTACACCCTGATTCGCGCCCGCTATCTCGCGCAGTTCCTGCCCAACCACGAATACGACCGTACCCAGGCAGATTTCGATTGTGCCGGTGAAGCCTTGCGGGCTGTCGGTAAAGTCATCGTCGAGCCTGGCTGGAAACGCGCATTGCCGGAAGCATTGGCGCCGGCCAAGGGCCGTGAAGCACCTGCGCCGCAGTCCTTGCCAACACTGGTTCAGGGGCAGGACTACGCCGTGGCCAAGGTCAACCTCAAGGACCTGTGGACCCAGCCACCCAAACCCTTCACCGAAGGCGACCTGATCAAGGCGATGAAAAACGTCGCCAAGCTGGTGGAAGACCCGCTGCTCAAGCAAAAGCTCAAGGACACCACCGGGATCGGCACCGAAGCCACCCGCGCCGGGATCATCCAGGGCCTGCTGGACCGCGGCTACCTGGTGAAAAACGGCAAGGCGCTGTCGGCAACGCCTGCCGCGTTCAGCCTGATTGATGCAGTGCCACGGGCAATTGCCGACCCCGGTACCACCGCTATCTGGGAGCAGGCACTGGACATGGTACAAAGCGGCGAGATGAGCCTGGAAGAGTTCGTCGCCAAACAGGCGGCATGGATGAGCAAACAGGTGACCCGCTGCACTGGCATGCGCCTGACCATCAGCGGCCCGGCCAGCCCGGCCGGCCGTGGCGCCACACCGTGGAAAAACAAACGCAAACCGGCCAAGCGCAAGACGGCCACCAGCCCGAAGCGGGCGGCGAAACCGGCAAACAAAGGCTGAGAAGCACTAAGAAATCGCGACAATGACGTTTTTCGACGGGATGTATGCCGCTTTGGACCTTGCCCTGCTGCAGGCCATCCAGGATTCTGTAGGGCCTGCTAACCTCCCAACAATAACAACACCGGAGTGGCCTCCATGAAAACCGTTGCCCAAGTGCTGAAGTCCAAAGACCAGCATAACCATCAAGTCCACACCATCCCCCACGACCATACGGTATTTGAGGCCTTGATCGTGATGGCTTCGAAAAACGTCGGGGCCTTGCCAGTGCTCCAGGACGGCAAGGTGGTGGGCATCATCAGTGAACGAGACTATGCCCGTAAGGTCATCCTCCATGGATTGTCTTCGGTGACGACCAAAGCCCACGAGATCATGAATTCACCGGTGATCACCGTCGACACTCACCAGACTGTCGAGACTTGCATGACGATCATGACTGACCGACATCTGCGGCACCTGCCTGTGGTGGAGAATGGCGAACTGCTTGGCTTGCTGTCCATCGGCGACCTGGTCAAGGAAGCGATTGCCGAACAGGCCGACCTGATCAAACAGCTGGAGCAGTACATTCGCGGCGAATAATCATTGGGGACCCCATGCTCGATACCCTGCAACATCAAGTCGATAACCAGCTCGACAACCTGCACCGGGCCATGGCCGAACGGCGCTTCCTGGTGCTGACCGGTGCGGGTATCAGCACCTCTTCGGGGATTCCCGATTATCGCGACAGCGAAGGCGTGCGCCGGGGCAAGGCACCGATGATGTACCAGGAGTTCCTGGCAACCCCGCAGGCGCGCCGCCGCTACTGGGCGCGGGCGATGCTCGGCTGGCCGAGGGTGCGTGTCGCGCGGCCGAACGCGGCGCATATCGCCCTGGCCACTCTGCAGCAACGCCAGCGCATTACCGGGCTGATCACCCAGAACGTCGACACCCTGCACGACCAGGCCGGCAGCCATGATGTGATCGAACTCCACGGCAGCCTTCACCGGGTGCTATGTCTGGATTGCCAGCAGACCAGCGAACGGGACCTGATCCAGCGCCAAATGGAAGCGGAGAATCCGTACCTGGCGGGTGTGGATGCCGTCCAAGCCCCCGACGGTGACACCTTGCTGGACCCGACCTTTGAAGGACGCTTCCAGGTGCCCCTCTGCCCCCATTGCGGTGGGCAACGGTTGAAGCCGGATGTGGTGTTTTTCGGTGAGAACGTCGCCCAGGGCACGGCAGCCAAGGCGATGGCGGCGGTGGATGACGCAGAAGGATTGCTGGTGGTGGGTTCGTCGCTGATGGCGTATTCAGCGTTTCGGTTGTGCAAGGCGATGGTCGAGCAAGGCAAGCCCGTGATTGCCATCAATCTGGGCAAGACACGGGGCGATGAGTTGCTGCAACTCAAGATCGAAGCCTCCTGCGAACGTTTGTTGCCGTTGCTGGCAGAACGCCTGGGATAGCCCAATCCTGCTTTTCTGTGGCGAGGGAGCTTGCTCCCGCTGGGCTGCGCAGCAGCCCCAAAACCGACAACCGAATGATTCCTGAAGAACCGCAGTCAGCCTGGTGGGGGCGCTTCGCACCCCAGCGGGAGCAAGCTCCCTCGCCACAAAAAGCCCCCGGATCCCGCGACCTGCCCGCACGAAAAGTGACGCCCAAGTCACGTTTTCCGCTCACACCCCCGCCCTGCAAGGATTTATGTAGTGCTCAAAAATAATCACTACATAATCGTTGACGTAACCGTTTTGTAATTGCATGATTCAAGCGTCTCCCGGATCGGGAGCGTTGGTAACACGCGTTTTGAACAAGCTCGTCTGACCGCCGAGCTGTTTTTTCCGGATGTGCACTGCCCACAAGGCAGATTGATGAAGCTGACCGGCCCGAAAGGATCGGTACAAGGAGCTCAAACGCTGCTTGTCTTCGTTATGAAACCATTGCGTAGCAGGTCATCAGCAAGACTACATGCATCGGTTCAAGACCCTGCCCGTATTCGGCAGACAGTCGCTGACGCCCGGTTTTCTGAGCCGGAGACAACTTAGTAGTTTTAACGGATCAACTAGAGATCGCCAACTGGTCAAGGGGCTTACACATGAATCTGAACAACCAACCAACTATCGATGAATTGGCTGAGATGTTCGCAGCGCAGAAAGACACGCTCGACGACCATATCCTCTGGATTGGTAAATCGGGCCAGGTCCATATTGACTGCCTGGCGCCCCACACCGTGGAAGAAGAGTTCGACAGGAATAACCGTGAACTGGCAGCGCGCCTGAAGATGTACCGCCGCGGCCAGGGTTATGTCGGCAAGAAAGCCGCCGCCGATCGCAACTTTATCGAGCAGGTCTTCCATACACTTAATACCGAGTGGCAGAACCTTAAAGGCCATTCGCAAGTTAAGGTGATCGACAGATACTGCTGATAACTACGCACTTATCACTTAAGCCTGCTCGCTTAAAACGAGCAGGCTTTTTTATGGCCGACGGTTATTGCAACAACGCCGGGAAACGCCCCTTCCCCGCTTCATCGCAAAAAATATCAAACATGGCCTGGGCCGCCGCTGAAAGTTCGTGGCCGGGCTTGGTCAGTACACCAATCGGCCGTTCGATCACCGGATCGCTCAAGGTGATGCAATGGGCGCCTGCCTCCTGCATTTGGCGTGCACACAACGCCGGCACTGCACTCACGCCCAAGCCACTGGCAACCATCTTGCCCACCGTCGCCAGTTGATGGCTCTCCAGGGCTACGGGCAGCTTCAGGTCCAGCGCCTTCAGGTGTTCTTCAAGCATCACTCGTACCGTGGACGGGCGCTGCAAGGTGATGAAGGGTTGTTCCAGCAGGGTGTGCCAGGCGATATCGGAGCGGCGTGCCAATGGCGAGTCACCGGGCACCACCGCCACAAAGCGGTCCACATACAGCGGGGTGAACACCAGCGATGAGCTTTCCGACGGTTCAAACGCCACGCCCAACTCCACTTGGCGATCGCGGACCATTTCCAGCACCTGCTCGTTGATCACGTCATTCACCGTTACGTTGACCTGGGGATAGCGCGCGCGAAAAATCTTCAGGATCGGTGGCAGCAGGTTTCCGGCAAACGACGGCATCGCCGCCACTGTTACCCGCCCGCGCTGCAAGGTGAAACGCTGGCGCAACTCATCCTCGGCATTGTCCCAGTCGGCGATCAGGCGCCGGGCCAGGGGCAGCAGGGATTCGCCTTCAGGGGTCAGCGCGACATTGCGCGTATTGCGGCTGAACAGGCGCCCGCCCAGGCCTTCTTCCAGGCCTTTGATGGTCAGGCTCAAGGCCGACTGGGAAAGATGCAAACGCTCACAGGCGGCCGCAAAGCTCAAGGTCTGGGCCACGGCAAGAAAGGCGCGCATCTGTTTAACTGTCATGAAGCTTCTCCCGATGGCTGAGGACTATGCTGTTTTTTAAATCAATCAACCTTAAAAAACAACTTAACAAATCAATCCGTCGGCGCAACACTCGGTTCATATGGCTGGCCCACAAACAATAAAAGAGGTGCATATGGCAGGTTTTGATAAACGCGTAGCGTCCTATGAAGAGGCGCTGGCAGGCCTGGAAGATGGCATGACGGTTCTTGCCGGTGGTTTTGGCCTGTGCGGCATCCCGGAAAACCTCATTGCCGAAATCAAGCGCAAGGGCACCCGCAACCTGACCGTGGTCTCCAACAACTGCGGCGTCGACGGCTTCGGCCTGGGCCTGCTGCTGGAAGGCAAGCAGATCAGCAAGGTCTTCGCGTCCTACGTCGGTGAAAACGCCCTGTTCGAGAAGCAACTGCTCAGCGGCGAAATCGAAGTGGTCCTGACGCCCCAAGGCACCCTCGCCGAAAAACTGCGCGCAGGCGGTGCCGGCATCCCGGCCTTCTTCACCGCTACCGGCGTCGGCACGCCAGTCGCTGAAGGCAAGGAAACCCGCGAGTTCAACGGTCGCCCGTACCTGATGGAAGAATCCATCACCGGCGACTTCGCCATCGTCAAAGGCTGGAAAGCCGACCACTTCGGCAATGTGATCTATCGCCACACCGCCCAGAACTTCAACCCGCTGGCCGCCACCGCCGGCAGGATCACCGTGGTCGAAGTCGAAGAAATCGTCGAACCGGGCGAGCTGGACCCGGCGCATATCCACACCCCAGGGATCTACGTCGACCGGATCATTTGCGGCACCTTCGAGAAGCGCATCGAACAGCGCACCCTCCGCAAATAATCCACCAGCCCAAATAATAAGGAGACAAAAAATGGCTCTTACCCGCGAACAAATGGCTCAACGCGTCGCCCGCGAAATGCAGGACGGTTTCTACGTCAACCTCGGCATCGGCATTCCGACCCTGGTGGCCAACTACATCCCAGAAGGCATGGAGGTCATGCTGCAGTCGGAAAACGGCCTGCTGGGCATGGGTCCGTTTCCTACTGAAGAAACCATCGATGCCGACATGATCAACGCCGGCAAACAGACCGTCACCGCGCGCATTGGCGCATCGATCTTCTCCTCGGCCGAGTCCTTCGCGATGATTCGCGGCGGCCATGTCGACCTGACCGTGCTCGGCGCGTTTGAGGTCGATGTACAAGGCAACATCGCCTCGTGGATGATCCCCGGCAAGCTGGTCAAGGGCATGGGCGGCGCGATGGACCTGGTGGCCGGTGCCGAGAATATCATCGTGATCATGACCCACGCGTCCAAGGACGGTGAATCCAAGTTGCTGAGCCAGTGCAGCCTGCCGCTGACCGGCGCCAACTGCATCAAGCGCGTGCTGACGGACCTGGCCTACCTGGAAATCGAAAATGGCGCTTTTGTCCTCAAGGAACGCGCACCTGGCGTCAGTGTTGAAGAGATCGTCAGCAAGACAGCCGGTAAACTGATCGTCCCGGACCACGTTCCAGAAATGCACTTCCAGTGAGGACTGATTCCATGCAAGACGTCGTGATTGTTGCTGCCACCCGCACCGCCGTGGGCAGCTTCCAAGGTTCGCTGGCAAGCATCCCGGCCCCGGAGCTGGGGGCTGCGGTGATTCGTCGCCTGCTGGAGCAGACCGGCATCGACCCGGCACTCGTGGATGAAGTGATCCTTGGCCAGGTGCTCACCGCCGGCAGCGGCCAGAACCCGGCCCGCCAGGCCTCGATCCTCGCCGGCCTGCCCCACGCCGTGCCGGCGCTGACCCTGAACAAGGTCTGCGGCTCGGGGCTCAAGGCCCTGCACCTGGGCGCACAAGCGATCCGTTGCGGCGATGCCGAGGTAATCATCGCCGGCGGCATGGAGAACATGAGCCTGGCCCCGTACGTATTGCCGGCCGCCCGCACCGGCCTGCGCATGGGCCATGCGAAGATGATCGACAGCATGATCACCGACGGTCTGTGGGATGCGTTCAACGACTACCACATGGGCATCACCGCCGAGAACCTGGTGGACAAGTACGGCATCAGCCGTGAAGCCCAGGACGCCTTCGCCGCCGCCTCCCAGCAAAAAGCCACGGCGGCCATTGAAGCCGGGCGTTTCAGCGATGAGATCACACCGATCCTGATTCCCCAGCGCAAGGGCGACCCGGTGGCCTTCGCCGTGGACGAACAGCCACGGGCGGGCACCACCGCCGAATCCCTGGCCAAGCTCAAGCCGGCCTTCAAGAAAGACGGCACGGTCACCGCCGGCAATGCATCCAGCCTCAACGACGGCGCGGCTGCCGTGCTGCTGATGAGCGCGGACAAAGCCAAGGCCCTGGGCCTGCCGGTACTGGCACGCATCGCCAGCTACGCCAACGCCGGCGTCGATCCCGCGATCATGGGCATTGGCCCGGTATCGGCCACCCGCCGCTGCCTGGACAAGGCCGGCTGGAGCCTGGGCGACCTGGACCTGATCGAAGCCAACGAAGCCTTTGCCGCGCAGTCACTGGCGGTGGGCAAAGAGCTGGAATGGGACGCGGCCAAGGTCAACGTCAACGGCGGCGCGATTGCCATCGGCCACCCGATTGGCGCGTCAGGCTGCCGTGTGCTGGTGACCCTGCTGCATGAAATGATCAAGCGTGACGCCAAGAAGGGCCTGGCCACCCTGTGCATCGGTGGCGGGCAAGGTGTAGCCCTGGCCCTTGAGCGCAGCTGATTTCAAAGAGCAACATGGAAAAGGCCCGGTTCCACGAAAACCGGGCCTTTTCTTTATCGGTCAGTCCCGCGCCTGGGGCACCGCAAACACCGCATTTGCCCGCACCACCACCTTCTCCCCGACCTGCACGCTGACCGTGGCAAACGCCATCTGCCGCCCGCGCTTGTGATGCTCCAGACGCACCTCGACCCACTCCCCTACCTGCACCGCGCCGAGATAATCCAGAGTCATGCTCGCCGTGATCAACGGCAGCGGCGGCTCGCTGGAAAAGGCCATGGCGTAGCCCATGCCCACATCCGCCAGGGTGGCCAACACGCCACCGTGCACGGTGCCGCGTCCGTTGGCGTGGCGGTTGTCGGCGCGCAGGCCGATTTCCAGCTGCAAGCCTTCACCTCGGCTATACACCGGGCCAAGCAGGTCCAGGAGTGGGCTGCTTCGACGCAGCGGGGTAAAGCCTTCGGGGATGGCATGGGCAGTCATGTCAGGTTCTTCCTTGGGGACAAGACTGGAGGTGTATCCCACCGCAGCCATCCGGACCATCAACATCAGCCCGGTAAATCCCCGGTGATAAGCCTAACGCTTCATGCAGCGCTGATAACGCTCATCCACGCGCTTGGCAAACCAGGCCGTGGTGAGGTTGCGGGTGATCTTCGGGCTTTTCAGCACGATGCCCGGCAGGATCGCCCGCGGCACCGGTTTGCCGGCGGCCTTGTCGGCCAGGGCGAACACTCGCTGGTACAGGGTGGTGTCTTCAAAATCCAGGCGCTCGCCCTGCTCCAGCTGGCTGCGGATGCTCGGGTTGCGCATGTCCAGCGCCTTGCCCAGTGAGCGCACTGCCAGCTCGGTGGTGCCTGGCAGGAACGAGCCGTAGTTGATCAAATCACCGTCCAGCGCCAGCGGGGTACCCGAGAC
Organism: Pseudomonas sp. W2I6; assembly: GCF_030815935.1. Lineage (NCBI taxonomy): Bacteria > Pseudomonadati > Pseudomonadota > Gammaproteobacteria > Pseudomonadales > Pseudomonadaceae > Pseudomonas > Pseudomonas sp. W2I6. Next base: position 3,484,540 of record NZ_JAUSXJ010000001.1, read on the forward strand.
CCGGCTGACCGCTGCCTGGAATGCGGCGTTGCGGCTGGCGTACCAACCGGCATTGAAATCGGCGAAGCGGTACAGCATCTGGTCGTAATTCACCGGGTAGCCCAGCAGATGGGTGATGCCAAAGTACATGCCGCCTCGGCGGGTAAACACTTCCCGGCGGATGCTGCCATCCACGGTGTAGGGATAATCCCGGGCCTGCTTCTGTGCGAAGTCGATGCTGACCTGCATCGGGCCTGCGGTATGCACCGGGTTGAAGCCGCCAAACAGCGTATTGCCCAAGGGCACGACACTGATGAAGTCGTCAAAGATTCCACTCAAATCCCGCTCGGTGCGCGCAGCGTTCAAGCGCTCGGCGTAGGACTTGCCGGTGGGCGAGCGCAGTTGCAGTGCCGTGCGCACCAATACCGCCGGCACATGGACTTTAGCGGCGCGCCGCAGGATTTCGTCCTGGGCGATCTTGCCCATGTTCGGGACCGGCGGGTCGACCTGATAGGTGGACTCCTGCTCGGTCACGGCCAATACCGCGCAGATGTTCTCCGTACCGGGGTAGATTTTCTGCGTGTTGAAGGCGGTGTAGATGTCCTGGGCCCAGCCGCCACGATCCGGCACGCTGGCCGGCATCAGTCGCACGATCTGCGCTTTCACCTCGGCTTCGCTGCGTTCCGGCAGTTGCTGGGTGCGCTGGCTGGAGCAGCCGGCCAATACCAATAAGGTGGTAAGGCACAGGATGAGGCGAGATGAACGCATGGGGCTTCCTTGGGCGACAATGGGCCAGTCTTGGCAGATATCGACCGGTAAGTCTAACCGGGGTTCGCCGACCTGCCGCACTCGCCAAAAAAACCGCAACGTGAAAGGATCAGGCTCCCGTCGTTCCTACAAGGAGTTTGAATGCCATGCTTAGCCTGAACTTCCTGATCACCTGCCTGATCGTCGTGCTCATTCCCGGCACCGGCGTGATCTTCACCGTGTCCACCGGACTGACCGCCGGCAAGCGCGCCAGTGTGTTCGCCGCGCTGGGCTGTACCGCCGGGATCGTCCCGCACTTGTTGGCCTCCGTGCTTGGGCTGTCCGCCCTGCTGCATACCAGCGCCCTGGCGTTCGAAGCCCTCAAGTATGCCGGGGCCGCCTACTTGCTGTACCTCGCCTACGCCACCTGGCGGGACCGAACGGCCTTTGCCATGAACGACACACCGACGCTTTCCAGCGCCCGCAGCCTGATGGTGCGAGGCCTGTTGCTGAATATTCTGAACCCCAAGCTGACGATTTTCTTCCTGGCGTTCCTGCCGCAATTCGTCACCCCGGGCGCGGGCGCACCGGCCCTGCAAATGCTGTTGCTGAGCAGTGTATTCATGGCGATGACGTTTGCGGTGTTTGTGATTTATGGCCTGCTGGCCAATGTGTTCCGCCGCGCGGTGATCGAATCGCCACGTGTACAGAACTGGCTGCGCCGCAGTTTTGCAGCGGCGTTTGCGGGGTTGGGGCTGAACCTGGCGTTTGCCCAGCGCTAAGTTGCAAGCAGCCGCGAACAGCCTTCTGTGGCGAGGGAGCTTGCTCCCGCTGGACTGCGCAGCAGGCCCATTTTCAGGGCCGCTGCGCGCCCCAGCGGGAGCAAGCTCCCTCGCCACAGGTTAATTAGATCCCGGCGAGTGCCAGGTCCATCGCGAAGTAGGTGAAGATCAAGTCCGCACCGGCGCGCTTGATCGAGCCCAGGGTTTCCCGTACCACGCGGGCTTCATCGATCGCACCCGCCTGGGCGCCGAACTTGATCATCGCGTACTCGCCGCTGACCTGGTACGCCGCCACCGGCAAACGCGAGGCTTCGCGGATGTCGCGGATGATGTCCAGGTACGCGCCGGCCGGCTTGACCATCAGCGCGTCCGCACCTTCCTGCTCATCCAGCAACGATTCGCGCACCGCTTCGCGGCGGTTCATCGGGTTCATCTGGTAGCTCTTGCGATCGCCCTTCAGCGCGCTGCCGCCGGCTTCGCGGAACGGGCCGTAGAGGGCCGAGGCGAACTTGGTGGAATAGGCCATGATCGGGATATGGCTGAAGCCTGCTTCATCCAGGGCCCGGCGAATGGCCTGGACCTGCCCGTCCATCGCGGCAGACGGCGCGATCACATCGGCACCGGCACGAGCGGCAGCCACAGCTTGCTTGCCAAGGTTGACCAGGGTGCGGTCGTTGTCGACTTCGGCGCCGTGCATCACGCCGCAATGGCCGTGGTCGGTGTATTCGCAGAAACAGGTATCGGACATCACGATCATTTCCGGCACCGCATCCTTGATGATCGAGGACATGCGCGACACCAGGCCACGCTCTTGCCAGGTGTCACTGCCCGAGGCGTCCAGGTGGTGGGACACGCCGAAGGTCATCACCGACTTGATCCCGGCTTTCGCATAGCGTTCGATCTCGCCGGCCAGCTTCGACTCGGGAATGCGCTGCACCCCGGGCATGCTGGTGATCGGCACGAAGTCGTCGATTTCTTCTTCAACGAAGATCGGCAGCACCAGGTCATTGAGGGTGAATTCGCTTTCCTGGAACAGGCCACGCAACTCCGGGGAGCGGCGCAGGCGGCGTGGACGGGCTTCGGGGAACTGGCTGGACATTGATGCTCCTGAAAAAAGGCAGGCCAAAAATCTTTGGGGCGAAAGCTTATGCCTCGTGCACCGCAGAGCACAAACGCCAAGTGCGGAACAGTTTATTGCAGTGTCGGTAACAATTGCATTGATCTAGAGCCGTAGACGGCCTTCAATGCAAACGGCAACCGCGCCGCCGACCCAGATTTCCTCGCCGCTGTGTTCAATGCGGATTCGCCCGGCGCGGCCCATGGCGGTGCCCTGGCTGACCACATAGCAACTGGGCGCCAAACCCTCGCCCAGCAACCACTGGGCGACACCGGCGTTCAGGCTGCCGGTGGCCGGATCTTCCGGAGCGCCGTCGCCGGCAATAAAGGCCCGCACCTCAAACTGCGCCTCATCGCCATCCCGCTCGGGATTCCACGGGGCGATCACGCCCACGGCCAAGCCCTGCAACTGCGAATAGTCCGGCCGCAGTGCCAGTACCTGCTCGCGATCCGCCAGCATCACCGCCAGCCAGCCCGCGCCGTTATCCACCCACTGGCTGCGCAAAATCGCACCGGGTTCAAGGGCCAGGGCCCGACGCACGCGCTCGACCAATTCAGCTTCCAGCGGGCCGGAACGCAGCAACGGTGGCGCGATAAACGCCAGTTCATCGCCCTGGCGGCGGATGCGCACCAGGCCGATCTCACACTCCTGGATGATCTCCTCCCCAGCGGGTTGGCCACCGGCCAGCAACCAGGCATGGCAACTGCCCAGGGTCGGATGGCCGGCAAACGGCAATTCCTTGAGGGTCGTGAAGATCCTTACGCGGTAGTCCGCTCGTGGATCACGGGGCTTGAGCAGGAAGGTGGTTTCGCTGAGGTTGGTCCAGTTGGCGAAATCCGCCATCTGCTGGTCGCTCAGGCTGTCGGCGCCCAGCACCACGGCCAACGGGTTGCCCTTGACGGCCACGCTGCTGAAAACGTCCAGTTGTTTGAAGTCGAAAGAAGCCATGCCGGTCCTTATGCTGGGATGTTCAAGCCACGGATCACCGCCGGCCGGGCGACAAACCCGTCCAGGGCCCGCAGTACGTTCGGGAAGTCGGTAATACCCACCAGGTCGCCGGACTCATAGAAGCCGATCAGGTTGCGAACCCACGGGAAGGTGGCGATATCGGCGATGCTGTACTCGTCACCCATGATCCAGGTGCGGCCCAACAGGCGCTTTTCCAGCACCTCCAGCAAGCGGCGCGACTCGGCGACGTAGCGATCGCGCGGGCGCTTGTCTTCATAGGCCGCGCCGGCGAATTTGTTGAAGAACCCCACCTGGCCGAACATCGGTCCGATACCGGCCATCTGGAACATCAGCCACTGGATCGTCTCGTAACGCATCGCCGGGTCTTCGGGAAGCAATTCACCGCTCTTCTCGGCGAGATAGATCAGGATCGCGCCCGACTCGAACAGCCCCAGCGCCTGGCCGCTCGGGCCATTGGGGTCGATGATCGCCGGGATCTTGTTGTTGGGGTTCAGCGACAGGAACTCGCTGGAAAGCTGGTCCTGGGTCTCGAAACTGACCTTGTGCGCCTCGTAGGGCAGGCCGATTTCCTCGAGCATGATCGACACCTTGACCCCGTTGGGCGTGGGCAACGAATACAGCTGCAGACGCTCGGGATGCCGGGCCGGCCATTTGGCGGTGATGGGGAAGTCTGAAAGTGAGTTCATCATGGGACTCCTGATAAAAGTAGGAGAGTAGTGGTTCAGTGCCTATCGTGCATCCGTCTTAATTCAGCAACATCTGCGGGTTAATCTCCTGCACACGGCAAGGATGCCGCCCCATCTCCCCCGCGAAACGAACCAAACTGCCTTGGGGGACTCTTAAAGAGCGCCCGATGGCTGGGCTTGCTTGCCCTGAATCCCTGCACCGAGACTTAGAACCATCATGACCATCAAGCCTCTGTGCCTTGCGAAACGCTTCAAACGCTACTCCTACATCCTGCTGCCGGTATTGCTGGTGAGCGCCGCGGTCGGCCTTAGCCTGGAATCGCGGGTCAGCCGCGCCCAGCCGGTCGACGGCGTGCAAACCCTGGTGTTCCTGCGCCATGGGGAGAAACCTGCCGGGGGCCTCGGCCAACTCAACTGCCAGGGGCTTAACCGTGCGATGAACCTGGCCACCGTGCTGCCGGAAAAATTCGGCAACGCCAACTACGTGTTCGCACCCAACCCGACCCGCAATGTCGAGGAAGGCGAGAAAGACAACTCCTACAGCTACATCCGCCCGTTGATGACCATCAGCCCCAGCGCGATCAAGCTCGGGTTGCCGGTCAACATCAAGTTCTCGGCCAATGACACCAGCGCCCTCGCTGACGAACTGGTGGAAGACAAATACCACAACGCCGTCATCTACACTGCCTGGTCCCATGGGTATCTGCCGGACTTGATCAACAAGGTGGCAAGCGAGGCCGTCGGTGAAAAACATGTGATTACCGACGATTGGTCCGGCAGCGATTTCGATAGCTTGTATGTGTTGACCCTGACCTGGCACAACGGCAAGGCCTCGCTGCTCAGCCGCAACTACAAGCAAGGCCTGGACAATGGCCAGCAGACTTGCCCGGACGCAACGCAAGTCAGCGCCGATATCTGACCGCCCCCGAAGACCCGTGGCGAGGGAGCTTGCTCCCGCTGGGCTGCGAAGCGGCCCCAAAATTCTGGGAGCGCTTCGCACTCCAGCGGGAGCAAGCTCCCTCGCCACAGTGCTTCGGAGGCGGCCTTGTACAGCGTATGATGTTGCGCTATTGACTCACCTGCGGATCATCTACATGTCCAACCTCTCCTCCACCCAGCCTGCCCGGGGCTGGTCCTTCTGGTGGAAACCAGCGCTGTTCCTGCTGGTGGCCTGCGTCGGCCTCTACTACGTGAAATGGTCGCCCTACTACGCCAAGGCGTTTATCGCGGCAGACAACCACAGCATCGGCGCCTCGATTCTCAACGACCAGCAAAGCGCGCCACTGGCCGCGGCGCTGGCCTATGCCCAGGTGTATTTCCTGGCGATCTGGAAGGCTGCGGTGCTGGCGGTCATTCTCGGCTCATTGCTGCAAGTGCTGATCCCACGGGACTGGCTGCTGCGCCTGTTTGGCCGTGCCGGGCTGGGATCTACCCTGCGTGGCGGGCTGTTCGCCCTGCCGGGGATGATGTGCAGTTGCTGCGCCGCTCCGGTGGCGGCCGGTATGCGTCGGCAGAAAGTCTCGGTCGGCGCGGCGCTGGCGTTCTGGATTGCCAACCCGGTGCTGAACCCGGCGACACTGGTGTTCATGGGCTTTGTGCTGGGCTGGGGCTTTACCGCGCTGCGGTTGGTGGCCGGGATCGTGCTGGTGGTGGGTGTTTCGCTGGTGGCGCAACGCATCGCGCGGCCGGAGCAGGTACCGGAAGCCGCGCTCGACGCCGTGGCCCAGGCCAGCCATGCCGAAACCGAACCGTTCCTGACCCGCTGGCTGCGCACCCTGTGGCAGCTGTTCTGGAGCACGATTCCGGTGTACATCCTGGCGGTGCTGATCCTTGGCGCGGCGCGGGTCTGGCTGTTTCCCCACGTTGACGGCGCCATGGCCAACAGCCTGGTGTGGCTGGTGCCTCTGGCGATTGTCGGCACGTTGTTCGTGATCCCGACCGCCGCCGAAATCCCCATCGTGCAAACCATGATGACCCTCGGCTTGGGCACCGGCCCGGCCGTGGCCTTGCTGATGACGCTGCCGAGCGTGAGCCTGCCGTCGCTGCTGATGCTGCGCAAGGATTTCGATGCGCGGGTGCTGGTGACTGTGGCCGGCTTGACCATGCTGATGGGGGTGGTGTGTGGGCTGATCGGGGCGTTTATCCTGTAGTGATTGGGTGAGTTTGAGGGCCTCTTCGCGGGCAAGCCCGCTCCCACCTTTTGACCGCATTCCTACTGGATAAACGCGGTCGAATGTGGGAGCGGGCTTGCTCGCGAAGGGGCCGGCAAACTCAATCAATCACGTACGCCGAGCGAGCCTGTCCCGGAAATACTCCACCACCGCCGTTTGCTCTCCCGCAAACTCGATACGCGCGCCTTTGCTTTCCCGCTGGAACGCATACATCGGGTCGTAGTACTCACGCAGCAGCCCTTCAATCCAGCCGCGGTGCAAATCCACCGCGCCGCTGCTGGCTTGTTCTGCCAATGCTTCCTGCATGATCGCGTGCAACCGCGCAAACCGCTCGCCGCCCAGGCGCTTGTGGATATTGCCCAGGCTCTGGGTCAGGCGCTCGGCAAACAGTTCCTGGCCAGTGTCGCCAAACACCGCGACAAACTCGGCGCAGAGGTCCACCACATAATCCTTCAGGATGCGCTCCACCCGGCCTTCAACGCTGTCTTCCAGCCAGACCATCGGGAAGCCCTGCATGCCTTTGTGCAGGGGCAACGGCAGCGCGCAGCTGCCGATCATGCGGCTCTCATCCTCGACCACAAACTGCTCGATACCGGCGGCGCGCTTTTTCAGCAGGTCCACCGCCAGGCGGTTTTCGAAGTCGATGTTGGAAGGTTGCGCCGTGGCGCGTTTGCCGAAGCTGGAACCGCGATGGTTGGCGTGGCCTTCCAGGTCCAGGGCGTTGTTCAACTGGCCGAGCACTTCGGTCTTGCCGGTACCGGTCATGCCGCCCAACAGTACGAAGTCGCATTGCGCGGTGGCGCTTTCAACCGTGTCGAGCAGGAAAGTCCGCATGGCCTTGTAGCCACCGCCCACTCGCGGATAGTCGATACCCGCCTCGGTTTTCAACCATTGCTGGGCAATCTGCGAACGCATCCCGCCGCGAAAGCAGTACAGCAGACCATCCGGATTGGCCTGGGCAAAACGCGCCCAGTGTTCGATACGTTCGGCCTTGATCGCCCCGGACACCAGTTCGTGCCCGAGAACAATGGCCGCCTGCTGGCCTTGCTGCTTGTAACAGGTGCCCACCCGTTCGCGCTCGTCGTCGGTCATCAACGGCAGGTTGACCACCCCGGGAAACGCGCCCTTGATGAACTCGATCGGCGCGCGGGTATCCATCATCGGCCGGTCGTTGAGAAAGATATCGCGGTAATCGGTGATGTCGATGGGCATCAGAACACCTCTACCGCGTTGGTCTGTCGCTCAACCAGTTCGCCGATCGGCTCAAGGTTCAGGCCCAGCTCCGCCGCCACGGCGAGGAATTCGGCATTGCCTTCGGGGGTGACCGCCACCAGCAGCCCGCCGCTGGTTTGCGGGTCGCACAGCACGCGTTTGTGCAGTTCGTTCAGGCGCCCCAGCTTGCTGGCGTAGCTGTCGAAATTGCGCAAGGTGCCGCCGGGGACGCAGCCCTGTTCCAGGTAGTACTCAACCCCAGGCAGGCGTGGGACTTTTTCGTATTCGATGCGGGCAGTTAATTGGCTGCCGTCGGCCATTTCCACCAGGTGGCCCAACAGGCCGAAACCGGTGACGTCGGTCATGGCCGTGACACCGGCCAGCTTGCCAAAACGGCTGCCGGGTTTGTTGAGGGTGCACATCCAGTCACGGGCCAGGCCCACGTCGGCCTCGCGCAGCTTGCCCTTCTTCTCGGCCGTGGTGAGGATGCCGATGCCCAGGGGTTTGGTCAGGTACAGTTGGCAACCGGCGGTGGCGGTGTCGTTGCGCTTCATGTGGCGCTTCTCCACCAGCCCGGTGACGGCCAGGCCGAAGATCGGCTCGGGGGCGTCGATGGAGTGGCCGCCGGCCAGGGGAATCCCGGCAGCGTCACACACGGAACGGCCGCCGCGAATCACTTCCCGGGCAATCTCCGGAGCCAGCACGTTGACCGGCCAGCCGAGAATCGCGATGGCCATCAACGGATCGCCGCCCATCGCATAGATATCGCTGATGGCATTGGTGGCGGCAATGCGGCCGAAGTCGAAGGGGTCATCGACGATCGGCATGAAAAAGTCGGTGGTGGACACCACGCCGCGCTCCTCGTCGATGGCGTACACCGCCGCGTCATCGCGCGAAGCGTTGCCTACCCAGAGCTTGGGGTCGAGGTTCTGTGCGCCACTGCCGGCGAGGATCACTTCCAGTACCTGAGGTGAGATCTTGCAACCGCAACCAGCACCGTGGCTGTATTGGGTCAGGCGAATCGGCTCGTTCATGGGTATCCCTCAAGGCGTCAAGTGGGCGGATTCTAGCAGACAGCAAAAGGCCGACTGCATGCAGTCGGCCCTTATGTTCAGCCCTTAGTGTTTGGCAGCAAGCCGTTTATGCCGGTTGCGTCGCATCATGTTCAGGCATTCGATAGCCGCCGAGAACGCCATGGCCGCATACACATAGCCTTTTGGCACATGGGCGCCAAAACCTTCGGCGATCAGCGTCATACCGATCATGATGAGGAAGCCCAGGGCCAACATCACAATGGTCGGGTTGTCGTTGATGAACTTGGCCAGCGGCTCGGCCGCCACCAGCATCACGATCACCGAGACCACCACGGCAATGATCATGATCGGCAAGTGCTCGGTCATACCCACGGCGGTGATGATGCTGTCGATGGAAAACACCATGTCCAGCAGCAGGATCTGGCCAATCGCCGAGGCGAAGCCCAGGGTCACGCTCGGCGCGCCGGTGTCCACATGCTCCTTCTCGGGGTCCATGCTGTGATGGATCTCGGTGGTGGCCTTCCACACCAGGAACAGGCCACCGGCGATCAGGATCATGTCTTTCCAGGAGAACGACTGCCCCAGGATGTCGATGACCGGCTCGGTCAACTGCACGATAAAGGCGATGGTGCTCAACAGGCCCAGACGCAGGATCAATGCCATGCTGATGCCGATGCGGCGGGCCTTGGCCCGGTGCTTCACCGGCAACTTGTTGGTGAGAATCGAGATAAAGATCAGGTTATCGATCCCCAGCACGATCTCCATGACGATCAGGGTGGCCAGTGCGATCCACGCGGTCGGGCTGGCGGCCAGTTGTAAAAGGTATTCCATAGGTCATTCCTGGTGTTGTGTGCGGGTATCAGGTTTCTTGGGAGGTGGACTCAGGCTTGCTGTCTTCCTGTTCCGGCTTGTCCTGCTTGCCTTGCGGCGGTGCGATCAAGCCCTTGGTCGCGTCACTCAACGCCTGTTCGGCGGCCTGGTGGGTGTCGTCAATCACTTGCTTGGCCGACTCGGTGGCCTTGCCCAGCAATTGTTGCGCGCTTTTTTCCGCTTGGTCACAGCCACTGAGCATGACTAATGAAAGCCCAAGTAACGCCGTTGCGCCCAGGGAATTGAGTTTCATGATGCGTTCCTCGTTAGAACCTTCGGGTCCAAGTAGTGGCCCCTCGATAGCGACGCATTCTATGCAGGGTAACACTTCAGGAAAATTCGTATTTTTTTCGTTTATACTTCGGCTTTAACGAAGTATTGGCCGCCATGCTCAATTACCGACAACTGCACTACTTCTGGGTCGTCGCCAAGACCGGCAGCATCGTGCGCGCCTGCGAGCAACTGAACCTCACGCCGCAGACCATCAGCGGGCAGATCAGCCTGCTGGAACAGACCTTTGGCGTGGCATTGTTCCAGAAGGTCGGGCGCCAGCTGGAGCTGACCGAAGCCGGGCGCCAGGCGCTGCCCTATGCCGAGCAGATGTTCCAGCTGGGCAATGAGCTTGAAGCGATGTTGCGCACCCAGCCCAATGAGCAGCAGATCCTGTTCCGGGTTGGCGTCGCGGATGTGGTGCCCAAGTCCATCGTCTATCGGCTGATTGCGCCAACCATGGAGTTGAGCGAGCCGATCCGCATCACCTGCCGTGAAGACAAACTCGAACGCTTGCTGGCGGACCTGGCGATCCAGCGCCTGGACCTGGTGATCTCCGACAGCCCGATGCCGCCGCACCTGGACATCAAGGGCTACAGCCAGAAGCTCGGGGAATGCGGCATCAGCTTTTTCGCAACCCCGGCATTGGCTGACCAGCATCGCGGCGATTTCCCACAATGCCTGCAGGGTGCGCCGCTGTTGATTCCGGGGGCGGAGACGGTGGTGCGCAGCCGTTTGCTGCGCTGGTTTGCCGAGCAGCAGATCCAGCCTCGGATTGTCGGGGAATTTGACGACAGTGCGTTGATGCAGGCCTTTGGCCAATCCGGCAGCGGGATTTTCATCGCGCCGAGCGTGATTGCCGACGAGGTGGAACGCCAGTATGGCGTGGCGCTGATCGGCCAGACGGATGCGGTGACCGAATCGTTTTATGCAATCTCGGTGGAGCGCAAGGTCAAGCACCCCGGCATCGTGGCGATTACCGAAGGTGCCAGACGGGAGCTGTTCACTTCCCTGCCCTGAAGGCTCAGGCGCAGACGGCGCGGGTCTTGGCAGTCATCAGCCACAGCGCCAGCAGGATCGACAACAGGATAAAGCCCGCCGCGGCAAACCCGAGGCTGCCCAGGCCCAGGGTGTCGATCACGTGCCCGCCCACCAGCGCCCCCAGGCCAATCCCCAGGTTGGCCCCGGCAATGTTCAACGAGGCGGCAAACGCCGGCGCATGGGGTGCGGCCTTCATCAGTCGCACATGGCTGACCAGAAACAATGCCGCCTGGGTCACGCCCCATACCGCCATCGCCGCCGCCAACCCGATCGTGGAATGGATGGCGGGCACCAGCGCCACCATGCCGGCGATCATGAAACCGCAGAACACCATCGACGCAATCAGCGGATGACGGTCGACCATGCGCCCGCCCAAAGAGTTGCCGATCAGGCCGACCGCGCCAAAGCCCATGAGGCACCAGCCCACTACCGTGCCGTCAAAACCCGCCAGGCGTTCGAGAATGTCTGCCAGGTAGGTGTAGGCGGTGAACATCCCGCTGAACACCAGGATCGACAGCAGGATATGGCCCTGCATCAGCGGGCTGCGCAAGATCTTGAACTGCGAGCGCAGGCTGACCTGGTCGTTTTTTGCCCGGGTCTTCGGCAGGTAGATAAACAGCAGCAGGGCCTTGGCGAACGCCACCACCGCAAGAATGCCAAAGGCGGTGCGCCAGCCGAACATATCGGAAATCAGCGTGCCCACCGGGATCCCGAAGACCGTGGCACACACGATGCCGAAGCCGATTTTTTCAATCGCGCGGCCGGCGAAGTCCGGCCCGACAATGTCCACCGCTGTTTCGCTGGCCAGGGCCCAGAACACCGGCAGCCCCAGTGCCGGGATCAACCGGGCCAGGGACATGACCCAGATATTCGAGGCCATCGCCGCCAGAGTGTTGGCCAGGCCGAACATGATCAGGATCGTGATAAACAGCCGCTTGCGCTCGAACCGGGCGAAATATGCGGTGAGGAACGGGCCAAACGCCGCCACGGTGAAGGCGAACAACGTCACCAGCAACCCGGCCTGGGACACGCTTACATCGAGGTCCCGGGCGATGGAAGGCAACAGGCCGACGATGATGAACTCTGTGGTCAGCACGGTAAAACCGGCTGCCGACAACAGCAGGATCGGAAACAGCATCAAAAACTCCAGAAAACAGCGACATCAACGACAGCCCGGAGGGCCCGCTGATAGAGAAGAAATAAGAGGATGGGCAATGTTAACAGAATGTGTCCCATCGTGGTGACGGAACGCCGCACCCGGATTAGACGTTTCCTACAGATGTTAGACTTCGCCCCTGCCAGATTCATGCTGCCTAGCTGCATCTATTAAAAAAACCAGAGACAACCTCTTTATGACTGCTGCCCCTTCCCTCTTTCAACGCCTGATGTCTATCAGCCTGGTCACCCAAATTGTCATCGGCCTGATCGCCGGTATCCTGTTGGCCCTGCTGTTGCCCGACGTCGCACAAGCCACCGGGTTTATTGGCAAGGTCTTTGTCTCGGCGCTCAAGGCCGTCGCGCCCATCCTGGTATTTGTGCTGGTGATGGCCTCGATTGCCAGCCACAAGCACGGCCAGGAAACCCATATCCGCCCGATCCTGTTCCTGTACCTGCTGGGCACGTTCGCTGCCGCCGTGGTTGCGGTGATCGCCAGCACGCTGTTCCCCTCCTCGCTGGTGCTGGCCACCCACGATGTGGCCGTCAGCCCTCCCGGCGGTATCGGTGATGTGTTGCAAAGCCTGTTGCTGAGCGTGGTGGACAACCCGGTCAGCGCGCTGATGAACGCCAATTTCATCGGTATCCTGGCGTGGGCCATCGGCATGGGCATCGCCATTCGCCATGCCAGCGACACCACCCGCACCGTGCTGGGGGACCTGTCCAACGGCGTCACGCTGATCGTGCGCATGGTGATCCGCTTCGCGCCCCTGGGGATTTTCGGCCTGGTGGCCTCGACCCTCGCCACGTCCGGCTTCGGCGCCCTGCTGGGCTACGCACACCTGCTTTTGGTGTTGATCGGCTGCATGCTGTTCGTCGCGCTGGTGATCAACCCGGCCATCGTGTTCTGGAAGCTGCGCCGCAACCCTTACCCGCTGGTGCTGATGTGCCTGCGGGAAAGCGGGATCACCGCGTTTTTCACCCGCAGTTCGGCGGCCAACATTCCGGTCAACCTGGCGTTGAGCAAGCGCCTGGGCCTGCATGAAGACACCTACTCGGTGTCGATCCCGCTGGGCGCCACCATCAATATGGCCGGCGCTGCCATCACCATCACCGTGCTGACCCTGGCCGCCGTGCACACCCTGGGCATTGCCGTGGACATCCCCACCGCCGTGCTGCTCAGCGTGGTCGCGGCGGTGTGTGCCTGCGGCGCGTCGGGGGTTGCCGGGGGCTCGCTGCTGTTGATCCCGCTGGCGTGCAGCCTGTTCGGCATTCCCAGCGAAATCGCCATGCAGGTGGTGGCCGTGGGCTTCATCATCGGCGTGTTGCAGGACTCGGCGGAGACCGCACTGAACTCGTCCACCGATGTGTTGTTCACCGCTGCCGCGTGCCTGGGCAAGGAAGAACAAGCCGCGTAGACCTTGCGCGCACAAAAAAGCCCGGGGCAGTTCGTGAATGAACCGCCCCGGGCTTTTTATTACAAGGCTTAGAACGCTCCCATGTAGTCGCGCTTGCCCACTTCCACGCCGTTGTGACGCAGCAAGGCGTAAGCGGTGGTGACGTGGAAGAAGAACTGCGGCAGGCCGTAGCTCAGCAGGTACGACTGGCCGCTGAAGCGCTTCTCTTTCGGGGTGCCAGGGCGAGTGATGATCTCGATGCCTTCTTTACCGTCGACCTGGGCCGGGGTGATGGTGTCGATAAACGCCAGGACCTTGGCGATCAGCGCTTGCAGGTCGGCGAAGGTGACTTCTGTATCGTCGTATTTCGGAACTTCGATTTCAGCCAGGCGGGCAGAAACGCCTTTGGCGAAGTCGACGGCGATCTGCACCTGGCGCACCAGCGGGAACATGTCCGGGTACAGGCGTGCCTGCAGGAAGGCGTTCGGGTCGATGTTCTTGGCGGTGGCGTGGGCCTCGGCCTTGTTCAGCACATCGCTCAGGGCGTTGAGCATTTGCTTGAAGACCGGGAGGGAAGCGGCGTACAGGGAAATAGTCATGACAGTCTCGACAGTTGTGGCAGGGTTTGAAACAGCCGCGATTATAGACATGCCGGCCACCGGCGCCGCTTGTCTTTTATTTTTTCAGGATTAGGCTAGTGAGCTCACTGCATTAGGGAAAGCGCGATGACCACCGAGCACGACACCACTTCCGAAGAGCCGCGCCTGAACAGCACGGAAATCCGCATCCTGGGCTGCCTGATCGAAAAACAGGCCACCAGCCCTGAAACCTACCCGTTGACCCTCAACGCGCTGGTGATCGCCTGTAACCAGAAAACCAGCCGCGAACCGGTGATGAACCTCAGCCAGGGCCAGGTTGGCCAGAGCCTGCGGGCCCTGGAAGGCCGCGGGTTTACCCGGCTGGTGATGGGCAGCCGCGCCGACCGCTGGGAGCATCGGGTGGACAAGGCGCTGGAGCTGGTGCCGGCCCAGGTGATTCTCAGCGGGTTGCTGTTCCTGCGGGGGCCGCAGACGGTCAACGAACTGCTGACCCGCAGCGGGCGCATGCATGACTTTGAAGACGCTGAGCAGGTGGCGCATCAACTGGAACGCCTGATTGCCCGTGGGCTGGCGTTGTTGGTGCCGCGTCAGTCGGGGCAGCGGGAAGATCGGTACATGCACGCCCTGGGCGACCCGGCGGACATTGAAGCGATCCTGGCGGCACGTGGGAATCCGGTGGAGCGTGGTGCGGGAAGTGGGGTTTCCCTGGAGCGTATCGAAGAGCTGGAAGCGCGGATTGCGGCGCTGGAAGAGCGCCTTTCGCGGCTCGAATAATGTTTGTGGTGAGTGGGCTTCTGTGGTGATGGAGCTCGCTGTGGTGATGGAGCTTTTGTGGCGAGGGAGCTTGCTGTGGCGAGGGAGCTTGCTCCCGCTGGAGTGCGTAGCGCTCCCATTTTCTTGGGGCTGCTGCGCAACCCAGCGGGAGCAAGCTCCCTCGCCACAAAAGCTCACCCTCCACAGCAAGCTCACTCTCCACACCGCCAGCGGTGATGCTCAGCTCCGGGCAAATGCCACCGCCGCCTGAAACTGTTCATCCGTCGGCCGCACGCCGGTGTACAGCACGAACTGCTCCAACGCCTGGATGGCGATCACTTCCAAACCGGTGATCACTCGTTTGCCCTGGGCCCGTCCACGCAGGATCAGTGGGGTTTCCGAGGGAATCGCCACCACATCGAAGACCGTCTCGGCCGCATCAACCGCGTCAGCTTCAAACGCCAACTGATCCGCTTCCGCCCCTCCGGTCATGCCAATCGGCGTCACGTTGACCAGCATCTGCGGGCGCAAGGCACCCAACTGCGCCTGCCACTCATACCCCAGGCTCTGGGCCAGCGCCCGGCCCGCTTCTTCATTGCGCGCCACGATCACGCCCTTGGCGTAGCCGCCATCGCGCAAGGCACTGGCCACCGCCTTGGCCATGCCGCCGCTGCCGCGCAGGGCGAAGGTCGAGTCCTTGGGCACCTGGTGCTTGTGCAGCAGTTGCTCGATGGCGATGTAGTCGGTGTTGTAGGCCTTCAAATGCCCGTCGGTGTTGACGATGGTATTGATTGACGCAATGGCCCGCGCCGAATCGTCCAGCTCATCCACCAGGGCAATACAGGCTTCCTTGAACGGCATCGACACGCCACAACCCCGAATGCCCAAGGCCCGAATGCCACCGACGGCGCCCGGCAGGTCCTGGCTACTGAAGGCCTTGTAGTAGAAATTCAACCCCAACTGCTCATACAGGTGGTTATGAAAGCGCAGGCCAAAGTTCCCGGGGCGCGCCGACAGTGACATGCACAGTTGGGTGTCCTTGTTGGGGTTCATCTGCATCGGTAACTCCTTGAAGCCATTCCAGAGGCGGTTTCGGATAGACGGAATACCCGCGCCGGCGGGTTGTCATGGATCATACGCACTGTGCCCGGCCACTTGTGTAAGCCAACCGATACAGACCTTACACAACCTTTACCTATCGGCTGTGCTGTTTTTTAGAAATACGCTGTCTTAAAAGTATCCCCGCGACAATCCTTGAGTCGATTGATTGCAGACCATGAGCGCAGGGGCTAACCGAGGAATGACCATGATTCGTAAACTCCCCAAGATCGCCTTGCTGATCGGCGCACTCGCTATGGCAGGACAGGCCTCCGCCCACGGTGGTGGTTGGGGTGCTCCGCTCGCACTGGGAGCCGTTGTTGGTGCAGTGGTAGGCGGCTCGATCGTCGCCAGTCAATCGCGGCCGGTCTACGTGCAACAACCGGTGTATGTCCAGCCGCAGCCGGTGTATGCCGCTCCGCCGCCGGTCTACTACGCACCGCCACCGCCTGTGTATGTGCAACAACAGGTTTATTACCGCCCGGCGCCGGTCTACTACGGCCCACCGCGCGGCTACTACGGCCCTCCACACGGCTATTACGGTCGCGGCTGGTAAGCCTCAACTGATACACCTGAACAGGCTCCGCCCTAAAAGCGGGGCCTTTTTTTGGCCTGCAGGTCTGAATAAATCTCGCCAAGGTCGTTATAAGGACAATGGCTGTGGCCAAATCCCACATCATTGATCTCAATAGGCGCTTGCCCGAACGGGGCCTGCGCTGTCATGTTTGTGTCTCAAAAGGCTTCCACTATCAACACTGTCCGACCAATAACAACAAGGACGATTGCCCATGCCCACGCAAAACCCACATCGCACCGCCGGCCTCTGCACCTCGAGCAAGGTCTATAGCGTACTGACGGAGCTCAAGGCCCTGGAAGGCCATCGCAACGCCAAGTTCCTGTCCTTGCTGACGGAAAACCTGGTGCGCAAGGGCCTGCTCAGTGAACAGGAAGTGGTGCATATGCTCGACCAGGTGGTCGACTGACTGAGGGTCGCTCGATAACAGTGATGTCGACTATCGAGCAGGTTGATTTTCCCTGAAGGCCCACGCACCGTAATGTCACCTCCATAGCGTATCGGAGGTCATCATGCCCACTATTCAAATCATGTCTGTCATCGGCAGTGCCGTTCCCGCCTCTCTCCGGGAGCTGGGTCTACTCGCCTGCTGGTACCTGGTACGCGATGGCGAAGCCATCAGCGGCCCACTCACTTCACTACCGGCCGCCCAGGCCCTGTCGGTCAAAATGGCGCATTGCTTTCATGCCTAAGGCAGTTGCACCCGCGGTTTGGTTTCCACAAACAGCGCCCAGCTGGACATGAACAACGCAGCAATCAGTGGCCCGATGACAAAGCCGTTCAAGCCAAAGATCGACAGGCCGCCCAAAGTTGAGATAAGGATCAGGTAATCCGGCATGCGGGTGTCCTTGCCCACCAGGATGGGCCTTAGCACATTGTCCACCAGCCCGATCACAAATACCCCGAACAACCCGAGCACCACGCCCTGCCAGATCGACCCGCTCAGCAGGAAGTACGCCGCCACCGGCCCCCACACAATCCCCGCGCCCACCGCCGGCAGCAGCGACAGAAACGCCATCAACACCGCCCAGAGCAGCGCGCTGGGAATGTCCAGGAACCAGAAGATACAAACCACCCAACGCGCCTTGCGTGACCGCTACCAGCACGTTGCCTTTCACCGTGGCACGCACCACCCGGTTGAACTTCAATTGCAGGCGACGCTTCTGCGGTTCGGCCAGCGGCACCGCGGTGCGCACCTTGCGCACCAGCTCGGGGCCATCGCGCAGCAGGAAGAACAGCAAGTACAGCATGATGAAAAAGCTCACCAGGAAATCAAACGTGCCCTGGCCAAAGCTGAACGCCTGGGTCGCAAAAAACTGGCTGCCCTGCATCGCACTCTTGACGATCTTCTCCCGCAGGCCTTCCAGGTTGCCCATGCCGAAGCGGTCCAGCAGATGCTGGAAATACGGTGGCAGGAAGTTCTTGAACTGCTCGATATACCCGGCAACGTCGAGCTTGCCGCTCTCGACGTTCTTGTAAAGCGTCGCGCCCTCCTGCACCAGCAAGGCACTGGTGATGATCACCGGCAGAATCGCGATTATCAGGCACACCGTCAGGGTTGCCAGAGATGTGAGATTGCGGTTCCAGCCAAAACGTTGCTGGAAGCGCCGTTGCATCGGCGCAAAGATGATCCCCAGGATCACCGCCCAGAACACCGCGCCGTAGAACGGCAGCAAAATCCAGATAAACGCGATGGTCACCAGGGCGAGCAGTAACAGCAGGGTTTTGAATTGCAGATTGGTTTGGTTCATGTCCGGTCCATGTCTAAAACACCAGGCGCTCATGTGCGCCTTGATGTTTAGTCCACTGCAAATCCCGCGAGTGCCCTACTTATTAGACCTGGATCAATAAACTGCGCACCCGGCCCGGCTACCCTGCCGCCCTTTTGCGACCCGAACCCATGCCTCCCGTTATCGCCCCCGAACTGCTCGCCCCCGCCGGCACCCTGAAAAACATGCGTTATGCCTTTGCCTACGGTGCCGATGCCGTCTACGCCGGGCAACCGCGCTACAGCCTGCGGGTGCGCAATAACGAGTTCGACCACGCCAACCTCGCCCTCGGCATCCAGGAAGCCCAGGCCCAGGGCAAGCGGTTCTATGTGGTGGTCAACATAGCGCCTCACAACGCCAAGCTGAAAACCTTCCTCAAGGACCTTGCCCCGGTGATCGCCATGGGCCCGGATGCGCTGATCATGTCCGACCCGGGCCTGATCATGCTGGTGCGCCGGCACTTCCCGCACATGCCGATCCACCTGTCGGTGCAGGCCAATACGGTGAACTGGGCCAGCGTCGAATTCTGGCAGGCGCAGGGCATCTGCCGGATCATCCTGTCCCGGGAGCTGTCGCTGGAAGAGATCGAGGAAATCCGTCAGCAAGTCCCCGCCATGGAGCTGGAAGTGTTTGTGCACGGTGCGCTGTGCATGGCCTATTCCGGGCGCTGCCTGCTGTCGGGCTACATGAACAAGCGGGATGCCAACCAGGGCACCTGCACCAACGCCTGCCGCTGGAAATACCAGGCGACGCCTGCGGTGGAAAACGCCGCCGGCGACATCGTGCAGCACTATGCGCCCGAGCCGACCCTGGGCCTCGGTGCGCCCACCGACCAGGTGTTCCTGCTGCAGGAGGCCAATCGCCCCGACGAACAGATGCCCGCCTTCGAAGATGAACACGGCACCTACATCATGAACGCCAAGGACCTGCGGGCGGTGCAGCACGTCGAGCAACTGACGCGCATGGGCGTGCACTCGTTGAAGATCGAAGGCCGCACCAAATCCCACTTTTACTGCGCCCGCACCACCCAGGTGTATCGCCAGGCCATCGACGATGCCGTGGCCGGGCGCGAGTTTGACCGGGGCTTGATGACCAACCTGGAATCCCTGGCCCAGCGCGGCTACACCGAAGGTTTCCTGCGCCGACACGTGCACGATGAATACCAGAACTACCAGAACGGCAGCTCGGTGTCTGAACGTCAGCAGTTCGTCGGCGAGCTCACCGGTGAACGGCGCGGCGAACTGGCCGAGGTCAAGGTGAAGAACCGCTTTGCCGTGGGTAATCACCTGGAACTGATGACCCCGGCGGGGAATTTCCACTTTGACCTGGCCACGCTGCACAACGCCAAGGGCGAGGCTATCGAAGTGGCGCCGGGCGACGGCCATACGGTGTATCTGCCGATCCCGGCGGAGACGGATCTGCGCTTCGGCCTTTTGATGCGCGACGTTTAACTTCGCCAGACACCTCAATGAGTGTGAGACCGCTTTCTGTGGTGAGGGAGATTGCTTTGGTGAAGGAGATTGCTGTGGCGAGGGAGCTTGCTCCCGCTGGGGCGCGAAGCGGCCCTTATCCGGCTGATGCGGTTTTCCAGGAAGAAGCGCATTTGCCTGTTTTGGGGCTGCTTCGCAGCCCAGCGGGAGCAAGCTCCCTCGCCACAGCAAGCTCCTTTCACCAGCAATCTCCTTCACCACAGCAAGCTCCCTCGCCACAAAAAGCAGGGCGTACGCGCAATAGGTTCATTAGCACAGTAGAATTGGCGGCTCTGCGTACCGCCACCTTGTCTTGAGCGGTCACCCTCTTTTTTACGGAGATCGCCTTGCGTCTGTTTCATACCTCCGACTGGCACCTTGGGCAAAACCTGCACGGCCAGGAACGCGACTTCGAACACGCCTGCTTCCTCGACTGGCTGCTGGGCCAGTTGGGCCTGCATCGCCCTGACGTGCTGTTGATCGCCGGCGATATCTTCGACACGGTCAACCCGCCACTCAAGGCCCAGGAGCGGCTGTACGACTTCATCATCAGCGCCCATGAGCAAAACCCTGCACTGACCATCGTGATGATCGCCGGCAACCACGACTCCGGCTCGCGCATCGAACTGCCGGCGCCGTTGATGCGCCGCCTGCGCACCCACGCCCTGGGACGGGTGCTGTGGCTGGATGACGGACAACTGGATGTCGAACGCCTGCTGATTCCATTGCCCGGTGCTGACGGTGAAATCGCCGGCTGGTGCCTGGCCCTGCCGTTCCTGCGCCCGGCCGAAGTGACCGGCGCCCAACTGGGGGACGATTACCTGCGGGGCATCGGCCAGGTTCACGAGTGGCTGATTGCCGCCGCCAATGCCAAGCGCCAGCCGGGCCAGGCACTGGTTGCCATCAGCCATGCGCACATGGCCGGCGGCTCGGTGTCGGAAGACTCCGAGCGCAGCCTGATCATCGGCAATGCCGAAGCGCTGCCCGCCAGCCTGTTCGATGCCAGCGTCAGCTATGTGGCCCTCGGCCATTTGCATAAACCCCAGCGGGTGAATGGCGAGGAGCGGATTCGCTACTGCGGCTCACCGATTCCGCTGTCATTCTCGGAAATCGGCTACCAGCACCAGATCCTCGACGTGCAACTGGACGGCGAAATCCTGGTCAGCGTCGAATCCCGCCTGATCCCGCGCTCGGTCAACCTGCAACGCCTGGAAGCCGCGCCCCTGGCCGACATCCTCAAGCAACTGGCCGACCTGCCCGACATCGACCTGCTGGCCGAAACCCAGCGCCAACCGTGGCTGGAAGTGCGGGTGCGCCTCGACGAACCGCAACCCGACCTGCGCCAGCAGGTGGAAAACGCCCTGCAAGGCAAGGCCGTGCGCCTGGTGCGCATCGCCGCTGAATACGCAGGCAACGGAGGCCGTGAAGACAGCCAGGAAGACCGCCTGATCGAACTCGACCAGCTCACGCCCCAGGAATTGTTCAGCCGCGCCTGGCAGGAAAGCTACGGCAGTGAAGTGGACGAACAGACCCTGAAGGACTTCGCCGTGCTGCTCCAGGAAGTGCAACAGGAGGGCGAACAGCCATGAAGATCCTCGCCATTCGCCTGAAAAACCTCGCCTCTTTGGCGGGTCCGTTTGAAATCGACTTTACCGCCGAGCCCCTGGCCAGCGCCGGGCTGTTCGCGATTACCGGGCCCACCGGCGCCGGTAAAAGTACCTTGCTCGATGCGCTGTGCCTGGCGCTGTTTGGCGCCGTGCCGCGCCTGGGCGATACCGGCCAGGCAAAAATGCCGGATGCCGACACCGATATTTCCATCGGTGACCCACGCACCCTGATTCGCCGGGGCACTGGCGGCGGTTATGCCGAAGTGGATTTTGTCGGCGTCAGTGGCCGTCGCTACCGCGCCCGCTGGGAAGCCAACCGCGCCCGGGACAAGGCCAGCGGCAAGCTGCAAGCCAGCCGGCAAAGCCTGATCGACCTGGACAGCGAGCAACTGCTGGCCAGCCAGAAAACCGAATACAAGACCCAGCTGGAATTGGCCCTGGGCCTGAACTTCGAGCAGTTCACCCGCGCGGTGTTGCTCGCGCAAAGTGAGTTCAGCGCGTTCCTCAAGGCCAACGACAACGAGCGCAGCGAACTGCTGGAAAAGCTCACCGACACTGCGCTCTATACCCAACTCGGTCGCCGCGCCTTCGACAAGGCCAAGGACGCCCGGGACGCCCACAAACACCTGCAGGACCAGGCCACCGGCGTCACCCCGCTGGCCCCCGAGGCCCGCGCCGAACTCGACGAACAGCTGGCCTCCGCACAGCAACAGCTCAAGACCCAGCAGGTGCAACTCAAGCAACTCGAGTTGCAGCACACCTGGCTGAAGGAACTGCGGGAATGGCAGGAGCGCCAACAAGGCGCGGTCGAGCAACTGCAACAGGCCCAGCAACACTGGGCAAGCCAGGGCCCGCAGCGCCTGGACCTCAGCCGCCTGGAACAACTGGCGCCGCAACGTCACCACTTCGCCCGCCAGGCCGAACTGACCACGCAGCTGCAGCCCCTTGCCGCGCAGATCCAGCAGCACCTTGAGCAACAAACCGCGCTGCACACCCGCCAGACCCAACTGCAACAGCAACAGGCCGACGTGCAAGCCGCCCTCGCCCAGGCCCTCAAGCAGCAAGCCGACGCTGTGCCCTTGCTGCGCCAGGCCTTCGAGGAGCAAACCACCCTCGCCCACTTGACCCGTGAGCTGGCCAAACGCAGCGAAGAGAAACAGCTGGGTGAAGCTGCCTGCGTGGAAGGCCAGGCGACGTTGACCGGCTTGCTCGACAAGCAGAAAGTTGTCGCCGAGCGCCTGCACAGGCTGGCCGCAGAGCTTGAACGCAGCGCCGCCCTCGCACCGTTGAGTGAGGCCTGGAGCGCCTACCGCGACCGCTTGCAACAGCTGATGCTGATCGGCAATCGCCTCAATAAAGGCCAGGCCGAACTGCCACAACTGGAAGAGCGCGCCACCCGCCTCGGCCAGAAGTGGACCGAGCAACGCGAAGCCCTTGACCTGCTGTACCACGAAGCCGGCGCCGAACCCCATGCAGTGGCCGAACAGATCCAGTTGCTCGGCAGCCTGCTCCAGGACAACCGCAAGCAACATCGCGCGCTTGAAGACCTGGCGCGGCTGTGGGACAGCCATCAGCAACTCGACAGCCAGAGCCAGGCCCTGACGCAAAAGCAGACCCTCGCCCAGCAACAACGCGAACTGTTGAACCAGAGCGGCTTGCAGGCCAAGGCCGAGCTGGCCGTCGCCGAACAGACCCTGACCGTTACCAAGCAACTGCTGGAGCGCCAGCGCCTGGCCCGCAGTGCCAGCGTCGAAGAGTTGCGCGGCCAGCTGCAGGATGAGCAGCCGTGCCCGGTGTGCGGCAGTGTCGAGCACCCGTATCACCAGCCCGAAGCCATGCTGCAAAGCCTGACCCGCCACGACGAAAGCGAAGAAGCCAACGCGCAGCAAGCCGTGGATGTGCTCAAGGAAAAACTCACTGACCTGCGTGGCGAAGTGGGCGGCCTGATCGCCCAGCAAAAGGAATTCCTGCAACAACAGGAGCAACTCGCCAGCCAGTTGCAGGCCTTGCTGCCAAGCCTTGAAGCCCATCCGCTGTCGGCCTCGCTGTTCAACCAGGACGCGGCCAAGCGCGACGCCTGGCTCGTCCAGCAACTGAGCCAGCTCAGCCAGAGCCTCACCCAGGACGAGCAACGCCAGGGCGCCCTGCTCAACCTGCAACAGAACGCCGGGCGTTTGCAGCAACAACTGCAAGCCGCCCAGGACGCCAGCCAACAGGCGCGCCAGTTACTGATCGACCAGCAACGGGAACTGTCCAACGACCGCGAACGCCTGGACGAAGAACTCAACGCCTTCGCCAGCCTGCTCCCCACCGAGACCCTCGAAGGCCTGCGCAGCGAGCCGGCGGCGACCTTCATGTTGCTCGACCAGCAGGTCAGCCAGCGCCTGGAACAGCTCGACAACCAAAAGGAAGAATTGGCCGAGCAGCTACAGCGCCAGCAAGCCATCGAGAAAGAGCAGGACCGCCAGCAACATCGCCAGCAGCAGCTGGAGACTTTGCACAAACAGCTCGCCGAACAGAGCGCCCTGCAACACGCGGCCGAGGAAAAACTCGCCGGCCTGCTGGGCGAAAGCCCCAGCGCCGAGCACTGGCAACAGCAGCTGGACCAGGCCGTCGAGCAGGCTCGCCAGCATGAGAGCGAGGCCAACCAGCAGTTGCAGGACACCCGCAACCAGTTGATCCAACTGGCTGCCGACCTCAAGTCGCTGCAAGAGCGCCAACAATCCCTGGACACCGAGCACCTGGCCCTCAGCACGCGCCTGAACGACTGGCGCGCCTTGCACCCGGAGCTCGATGACGAAGGCCTGGCACGGCTGGTGGGCTTCGATGAACCGCAGGTGGCCGAACTGCGCCAGCAACTGCAACACAGCGAAAAAGCGGTCGAACAGGCGAAGGTGTTGTTGCAGGAGCGCGAACAACGGCTCAAGGATCACCAGGCGCTGCACAACGGCAACCTTGAAGCCGAGCAGCTGGACGACGCCCTGGCCGAACTCAACGCCGCATTGGCCATTGGCGAAAAAGACTGCGCCGAACTGCGTGCCCGCCAGGCTGACGACCAGCGCCGCCAGGATGCCAACCAGGCGCTGGCAGCAGAGATCGCCAAGGCCTACGAAGAATGGCAACGCTGGGCACGCCTGAATGCACTGATCGGTTCGGCCACCGGCGATACCTTCCGCAAGATCGCCCAGGCCTACAACCTCGACCTGCTGGTGCACCACGCCAACGTCCAACTGCGCCAACTGGTGCGCCGCTACCGCCTCAAACGCGGCGGGAGCATGCTCGGCCTGCTGGTGCTCGACACGGAAATGGGCGACGAATTGCGCTCGGTGCATTCGTTGTCGGGTGGCGAGACATTCCTCGTCTCACTGGCCCTGGCCTTGGGCCTGGCGTCGATGGCGTCGAGCACGTTGAAGATCGAGTCGCTGTTTATCGACGAAGGCTTCGGCAGTCTCGACCCCGAGTCGCTGCAACTGGCGATGGACGCCCTCGACGGCTTGCAGGCCCAGGGCCGCAAGGTGGCGGTGATTTCCCATGTGCAGGAAATGCACGAGCGGATTCCGGTGCAGATTCAGGTCAAGCGCCAGGGCAATGGCTTGAGCACCCTGGAGGTCAAGTGAGCGAGGCCGTGTTGTATTCGTTCCGCCGTTGCCCCTATGCGATGCGGGCGCGGATGGCCCTGCGGTATTCAGGGGTGGCGGTGCAGATCATCGAGGTCAGCCTCAAGGCCAAGCCGGCGGAGATGCTCGCGTTGTCACCCAAAGGCACGGTGCCGGTGCTGAGCGTGGATGGCCGGGTGATCGATGAAAGCCTGGCGATCATACGCTGGGCACTGGCACAGAACGATCCTGAGGGTTGGTTGCTTGGGGATGATCGGGCGACGCAGGCGCTGATTGAAGAGAATGATCAGGGCTTCAAACATCAATTGAATCGATACAAGTATGCCGAGCGCTATCCGGAGCAGCCGATGGAGCATTATCGGGCCGAGGGTGAGGTGTTTTTGATGAAGCTGGAGGGGTTGCTGGCGGAGCGGGAGTATTTGCTGGCCGGGCATTTGAGCCTGGCGGATGTGGCACTTGCACCGTTTGTGCGGCAGTTTGCCCATGTGGATCGGGAGTGGTTTGCCCGGGCGCCGTATCCGCGGTTGCAGGACTGGTTGCAGCGCTTCCTGGAATCGCCGTTGTTCATCGCCGTGATGGCAAAAACCTGAGACTGTCGCAGGACAAAATGTGGGAGCGGGCTTGCTCGCGAAGGCGGTGTATCAGTCAGCCCATGTATAGACTGACCCGGCGCTTTCGCGAGCAAGCCCGCTCCCACATTTGATCTTCATCAGCTTCAAGATCAGTTCTGGATTTTGTGGTCCAGCGCTGCATAGAAGTTGGCGCTTTGTTGCAGGTATTTCTGGGTGTAGGCGCTGGTGCTGGTTTTTTTGCTGCTGATTTCAACACTGGCGCTGGCTGGCAACGCTACGGTGGCGGAAACAGCGGAAGCGGCGATGATCGAGAAAAGATTGAAGTTCATGTCGGTAACCCTTGTGTTCGGTTGGCTTGGTGGCCTGTGTTGGCCTTGGAACCAAACTTACGCCCGAGGGGTTAGCCTTAGAAATTCATTGAAACACTAGCCGCTATTAATAGTATTAATACAACCAGTCAGGCCCCGCACTGCGGGGCCTGTGGCTTATTGCCGCACCAGGAACTTGAGGTCGCTGGGGGCATCAATCGCCAGTTTCTGCACGGTTTTGCCCAAAAGACCGGTCTTGGGATCGCGCTCGACGACCACAATCTCGTTGCTCTTCTGGTTGGCGATCAACAGGAACTTGCCGCTGGGGTCCAGGGCGAACTCCCGGGGATGGTCACCTTCCACCGACCGGCGCTGGATCTCTTTGAGCTGCGCAGTGGCCGGGTCGATGGCAAACACCAGCATCTGGTTGGCGGTGCCTCGGTTGCTCACGTAGAGGAACTTGCCGTCACTTGAGGCATGCAACGCGGCGCCGGCCTTGTCGGACACCGGCTGACCATCCGCGAAGTTGACCAGTTGCTTCTGGGTCAGCTTGCCATCGTTGTAGTCGAACACCGCCACTTGCGCGCTCATCTCGGTGGTCAGCCACGCGTGCTTGCCGTCTGCGGTGAACAGCAGGTGCCGCGGGCCGCTGCCCGGTGGCAATTGCACAAACGCAGGGGCGGCCGGGGTCAGCGGCAGTTCGTGGTTGGCCTTGGGGTCGTAGTGGTAGGCAAAGATCTTGTCCGCCCCCAGGTCCTGGACAAACACGTACTTGCCGTCCGGCGAAGACACCACCGAATGCACGTGGTTGGACGCCTGGCGCTCCGGGTTGACCCGGCTGGCCGGGTGCCCGCTCAACTGCACTGGCGGCGACAGCTTGCCTTCGGTGTCTAGCGGCAGCACCGCGAGGCTGCCGCCCGGATCTTCCAGCACCGAATAGTTGGCCACGAACAGGTAGCGCCCGTCACTGGCCAGGCTGGAATGGGTCGGCTCGTTGCCCAGGCTCTGCACCTGGTTGATCAGGGTCAGTTGATGGTTCTTCGGGTCGATGCTGTAGCTGCTGACGCGCCCCACCGGGTCTTTTTGGCCCGGGCCGTTTTCGTTGACCACAAACAGGTGCTTCTGGTCCTTGGACAGGGTCAGCCACGACGGGTTGGCCGCCTTGGCGGCGAGCACCGGCTGGCCGCTGAACTGCCCGGTACGGCTGTCGAACTGCAAACGGTAGATACCTTCGCTGGTGCCGGCGGTGTAGCTGCCCACCAGCAACTCATAGGTGTCCACCGGCGCGGCCTGGACCGACATTGCGCCTACGCTGCCGGCCATCAGCAGGGGCCAGAATTTACGCATCATCATCCGCTTCATCCTCGTCATTATTGTTGCCGGTGACGCCGCTCATGCAGACCAGGCGGTGTTCGCCCTTGTCATCGGTAAGTGTCCAGCTTTGCAGGGTTTGATCAAAGGTCGCCGCCTTGACTTGCTCCAGGGTGAAACTCCAGCGCTTCTCGGCGCGACCGTCCATGCAGATGATCGATAACGTCTGGTCATCCAGGCTGAAATCGAAGCTGTGCAGGCCATCGATTTCGACCATCTGGCAGTCTTCAAAAGCGTCGGGCAAGGTAGCGGTGTCGGCAGTCATAACCATCAATCATCAAGAGGAAAGACCTCATGATAGGTCAAATCGTTGCATCGGCCTAAGCCCGCGCAATGCAAAACGCCGTGGCACAGGCCACGGCGTTTTGGCAAACAGCGTTGGATCAGTGGGCGAACAGCGAATTGCCCTTCTGCCCCGCCAGCTTCTCGGGCTTGATCAGGAAGCGTGCCAGCGCCGGCAGCAGCCACAACGCGCCGAACATGTTCCACAGCAGCATGAAGGTCAGCATCAGCCCCATGTCGGCCTGGAACTTGATGGCCGAGAAGATCCAGGTGCATACGCCGATTGCCAGGCACAGGCCGGTGAACAGCACGGCTTTACCGGTGGACTTGAGCGTCTGGTAATAGGCTTCCTGCAACGGCAGGCCGGCCCGCAGGAAACTCTCCAGGCGGCTGTAGATGTAGATGCCGTAGTCCACGCCAATCCCCACCCCCAGCGCCACCACCGGCAAGGTCGCGACCTTGACACCGATGCCCATGAACGCCATCAGCGCGTTGCCCAGCACCGAGGTCAGCACCAGCGGCAGCACGATGCACAGGGTCGCCGCCCACGAGCGGAAGGTGATCATGCACATGGTGGCCACGCACAGGTAAACCAGGATCAGGATGGTCAGCTCGGACTCCTTGATCACCTCGTTGGTGGCCGCCTCGATCCCGGCGTTACCGGCGGCGAGGATGAATTCCAGGCCGTCCTTGTTGTTCTCTTTCGCGAAGTCCTGCACCGCATGCACCGCGCGGTCGAGGGTTTCGGCCTTGTGGTCGTTGAGGAACACCAGCACCGGCGCCAGGGAACAATTGTTGTTATACAGGCCATCGGCACGGGCAATGGAGTTGTTCAGCACGTCCGGGTTGCGCGACAGGGTTTCCCATTTCAGGTTGCCCTCGTTCATGCCCTTGATCATCTGCTTGGACACGGTCACCAGCGAGATGGCCGACTGCACGCCCTCGGTGTTCTGCATCTTCCACATCAACTGGTCGATGGGCGCCATGGCTTCATACCGCGAGCAGCCTTCGGGCGGGGTCTTGACCATCACCACCAGCACGTCGGAGCTGGTGGAGTAGTTGTTGATGATGAAGTTGTTGTCCTTGTTGTAGCGCGAGTCCGGGCGCAGCTCCGGTGCACCCTGGTCGAGGTCACCGATCTTCAGGTTCTGGCTGTACCAGAGGCCGCCACCGAAGGCGATCAGCGCCAGGGCTATCGACACCGGCGCGACCTTGGGGCTGGCGAACTTCGACAGCAGGCGCCAGAACGGGTGTTCGCGGTGCGCATCCTTCTTGCTCTTGGCGATGGCGCGTTTGCTGATGCCGACATAGGAGATCGCCACCGGCAGCAGGATCAGGTTGGTGAACACGATGACCGCCACACCCACCGAAGCACCGATTGCCAGCTCGCGGATCACGCCGATATCGATGATCAACAGGGTGATAAAACCGACCGCATCGGCGAGGATCGCGATCATGCCCGGCAGGAACAGCTGGCGGAAGGTACGCCGGGCCGCGGTCAGGGCGTTGTCGGCATCACTGGATTGCAGGGCGATGCCGTTGATCTTCTGTACGCCGTGGGAAATACCGATGGCGAAGATCAGGAACGGCACGAGCATCGAGTAGGGATCCAGCCCGAAACCCAGGGCATGCATCAGCCCGAGCTGCCAGATCACCGCCACCAGCGTGGTGCTCAACACCGCGACGGTACTGCGCAGGCAGTTGGTAAACCACAGCAGCAGCACCAGGGTGATGACGAAGGCGATACCGAAGAACATCACCACCATCACCAGGCCGTCGATCAGGTCGCCGACCTTCTTGGCAAAACCGACAATGTGGATCTTGACGTTGGGGTTCTGCGCTTCGAACTTGTCGCGGATCTTGTCTTCGAGCTCATGGGAGAACTTGCGGTAGTCCAGGGCCAGCAGCTTGCCCTGGTCCTGTGGGTCCGGATAGGACTCCAGCAGCGGAATGTCGACGATGCTCGACTTGAAGTCGTTGGCCACCAACCGCCCGACCTGCCCGGACTTCAGCACGTTGTTGCGCAACTGGTCGAGGCTTTCCGGCGAGCCGTTGTAGCTCTGCGGGATCACTTCACCGCCGGCAAAGCCTTCTTCGGTAACTTCGGTCCAGCGCACGCTGGGGCTCCACAGGGACTTGAGGCCGGAGCGGTCGACGCCGGAGATGTAGAACACCTCGTCGTTGATCTGGCGCAGGGTCTCCATGTACTCCTTCGTGAAGATGTCACCGTCCTTGGCCTCCACCGAAATGCGCACCGTGTTGCCCAGGTTCGCCAGGTCGTTGCGGTGCTCCATCATCCTCTCGATGAAGGGGTGCTGGAGGGGGATCATTTTTTCGAAGCTGGTGGACGGGCGAATCAACGTCGCCTGCCAGAACAGGAAAATACTCACCAGCAGGCAGATCGTGATGACTGCCGGGCGGTTATTGAAAATCAGGCGCTCGAGAAACGTGGCCTTGTCGTTGTGATGACTGCTCATTGTGTCCCCGCCTTCTTATTGTTTTGTCGGCTCGGCGCCGGTTGGACTGGCCACGCGAACGCCGCCCTGCCCCGCCAGAATCAAGTTGCCGTTGCCCGCCGCGGTGACCGCCGACAGCGAAATGCGGTCCGGGCGATTGAATACGCTGAAGGTCAGGCCGTCGTCGTGGCTGACCACCACGCTGCCACCGTTGCCCACTACCACGATGGAACCGTCGTCCAGCAGGGTCGCCCCCGACAAACCGAACTCCAGCGCGCCACGAGTGGCGTTCAGCTCCACCGGCTCCCAGGTGCTGCCAAAATCCGTGGAGCGGAACAGGTTGCCACGCAGGCCGTAGGCCAACAGCGTCTGCGCCTGGGCGGTGCCGATCACGCCGAACAGCGAGCCCTCGTAGGGGCCTTCGAGTTTTTCCCAGGTTTGCCCCTCGTCATGGGAGCGGAACATGCTGCCCTGCTCACCGACGATAAACAGCCCGGCGTCTTTCACCTGGGCGATGGCGTTGAGGTGGTATTGGTCTTCGTTGTCGAGGCGGTCGCTGACGTCGTCCCAGGTCTTGCCCCCGTCGGTGGTTTCGATCAGCGCACCGTAGGCACCCACGGCAAAGCCGTTGCTGGCGTCCTTGAACCAGACGTCGAGCAGCGGTGCTTCGCGCTTGAGGTCCTGGAATTGTTGGGTCCAGGTAACGCCGCCGTCAGTGGTGGCGAGGATCTGTGCGTCATGGCCCACCGCCCAGCCGTGTTGGTCGTCGGCAAAAAACACGGCGGTCAGCAGTTGCCGGGTGGGGAC
This sequence comes from Pseudomonas sp. W2I6, assembly GCF_030815935.1. Lineage (NCBI taxonomy): Bacteria > Pseudomonadati > Pseudomonadota > Gammaproteobacteria > Pseudomonadales > Pseudomonadaceae > Pseudomonas > Pseudomonas sp. W2I6. The sequence continues at coordinate 3,515,252 of NZ_JAUSXJ010000001.1, forward strand.
TTTGCCTTGGGTCCAGGTGACACCCTGGTCGTCGGAATAGAGGATGTGCCCGCGATCACCGACCGCGACCAGGCGCTTGCCTGCGTGGACCACGTCGATCATCAGGCTTTTGGCGGCCTTGGGGGAGTCAATGGCGAACACCGCGGCGGCGGTGGTTTCTGTGGCGGCATGGGCCGGTGTCGACAACGCGACAACCCCCAGCAACGAGAGCGCTGTGGCCAGCAATGCGACCCTGCGCGTGGCCTTCGGGCGGAAAAACACCACACCCATGACAGGCTCACTCATAGACCTTTCTCCCATTTATTATTGTTAGGTCGTCTTGCCGTGGGGAGCCCTGAAACCTGCAATCTAGAGCGCCTTGGGCAAGCTGGGCCATCCTAGCGGGCTTTGGAATCGTCTGACAATCGGCGCTACGTTATGTTTTGTTAACTGGAGGGGTTTGGGTCGGTGCTGAATGTAGTGCTATCAGCGGCGGTGATCCGTGGAGGGGGGCTGTTGGGGTGAGGGGGCTTGCTTCCGCTGGAGTGCGCAGGGCGCCTACGCCTTTTGGGGCCGCTGCGCAGCCCAGCGGGAGCAAGCTCCCTCGCCACGGGGGAGGTGTGGGCCTTGGAATGAATTTTTATTCTATGTGTTGAGTTTTGGGAATATTTATTCCATAAATAGGCTTCTCAATACAATAATTCGAAGGAACCCGGCTATGCGCGAACTCGGAATCGGCCTGATTGGTACAGGCTTTATGGGGCGTGCCCACGCCTTGGCGTTCAATAATGCGCGGGCGGTGTTCGAGCTGCCGGTGAAGCTCACGCTGGCCGCCCTGGCCGATGCCGATACCGAGCGCGCAATACGCTGCGCCGCTGACTGGGGGTTTGCCCAGGCCCATGGCGACTGGCAGCAGTTGATTGACGATCCCAAGGTGGATGTTGTCGCCATCACTACTCCCAACCATTTGCACTACCCCATGGCCATGGCTGCACTGGCGGCAGGCAAGGCGGTGTATTGCGAGAAGCCGCTGGCGGTGAGCCTGGAGCAGGCGGCCGCGATGCGTGATGCGGCGAGCAAGGCCGGGGTGGTGACGCGGGTGGGTTACAACTATCAGCACAACCCGATGATTGGCTTGGCCCGGCAGTTGATCGCCCGCGGTGAGTTGGGGGAGATCATCAGTTTTCAGGGGGAGTTCAGCGAGGATTTCATGGCGGATTCGGCGTCGCCGTGGTCGTGGCGCTGTGAGGTGGGACATGCCGGCGGTGCGTTGGCGGATCTGGGCAGCCATTTACTGTCCATGGCGCGCTATTTGGTGGGGGATGTGGTGAGTGTGTGTGCCGATACGCAAACGGTGCACGGGCAGCGGCCTGCCACCGCCGGGAGTGAGACGCTGCGGGAGATTGCGGTGGATGACCAGGTGCATGCGTTGTTGCGGTTTGCCAATGGGGCACGGGGGACAGTGAGCAGTAGCTGGCTGAAGCATGGGTATAAGAATCACCTGAGCTTTGAGATCAGTGGCACGCGGGGCACGTTGTTGTTTGATCAGGAACGGTTGAATGAATTGCAGCTGTTTCGGGTTGGGCAGGAGGGGTTTCAGCGGGTGTTGGCGGGGCCTTCGTTGCCAGGGTATGCGGCGTTCAGTCCGGCGCCGGGGCATCAGTTGGGGTACAACGAGTTGAAGACGCTGGAGGTGCATGAGTTGGTGATGGCGTTGGCCGGCAAGGGCAGTGACGGGACGGATTTTGCGGCGGCTTGGGAGGTTGAGCGGTTGGCGGCGGCGATTCGGGTGGCGGCCAAGGAGGAGCGGTGGGTCAGGCTGAATGAGGTCTAAATGTGGGAGCGGGCTTGCTCGCGAACGCGGTGGGTCAGCCACGGCATCTGGCGACTGACACACCGCTTTCGCGAGCAAGCCCGCTCCCACATTTGATTGTCGTTAGCTTTTGGATTTGCGCATTAGCCTATATGCCGCCGGGATGACGAAGAGGGAGAGCAAGGGCGCTGTGAGCATGCCGCCAATCATGGGCGCGGCAATCCGGCTCATGACTTCGCTGCCGGTGCCGCCGCCTAAAAGGATCGGCAGCAAGCCGGCGATGATTACGGCCACGGTCATCGCCTTGGGCCGCACGCGTAATACGGCACCTTCGGTGATGGCTTCCAGCAGGGCCTGGTCCCCTCCTCCCTGGCGTTCGGCCCAGGCGTTTTTCAAATACAGCAGCATGATCACGCCGAACTCCGCCGACACCCCCGCCAACGCGATAAATCCAACACCCGTCGCCACCGACAGGTTGAAGCCCAGCCAGTACAGCAACCACACCCCACCCGTCAGCGCGAACGGCAACGTGGCGAGGATCAGCAGCGCCTCATCCACCCGCCGGAACGTCAGGTACAGCAGCACGAAGATGATCAGCAAGGTCGCCGGCACCACCAGTTTCAGGCGCGCATTGGCCCGCTCCAGGAACTCGAACTGCCCCGAGTAGCTGAGGCTCATGCCCGGTTGCAGTTGCACGTTCTGGTTGATCGCCTCGCGCAAGTCCTTCACCACCGACGCCAGGTCGCGATCACGCACGTCAATGTACACCCAGCCGGAAGGCCGGGCGTTTTCGCTCTTGAGCATCGGCGGGCCTTCGCTGACCTTGATCCTGGCCACGGTGCCCAGGGTGATCTGGCTGCCTGACGGCGTATAGATCGGCAGGTTGCTCATCGCGCTCACCGAGTCGCGCCATTCTTTCGGGTAGCGCAGGTTGATGGGAAACCGCGCCAAGCCTTCGACGGTCTCGCCGATGTTTTCCCCGCCAATCGCCCCGGAGACAATGGACTGCACATCGGTGATGCTCAGGCCATAACGCGCGGCGGCCGGGCGGTCGATATCCACGTCGATGTAGCGCCCGCCCGTCAGGCGTTCCGCCAGCGCCGAGCTGACGCCGGGCACCGTCTTGGCGACCTTTTCCACGGCCTGGGTCACGGCGTCGATGTCCATCAGGCTGGAACCCGCGACCTTCACGCCGATCGGGCTTTTGACCCCGGTGGCGAGCATGTCGATACGGTTGCGGATCGGCGGAATCCAGATGTTGGTCAGCCCCGGCACCTGCACCACCCGGTCGAGTTCCTTCACCAGTTTTTCCGGAGTCATGCCGAGGCGCCATTGGTCTCGCGGCTTGAACTCGATGGTGGTTTCGAACATTTCCAGCGGCGCCGGGTCGGTGGCGGTTTCTGCGCGGCCGGCCTTGCCGAACACGTGGGCGACTTCCGGCACGCTCTTGATCAAGCGGTCGGTACGTTGCAGCAATGCGCCGGCAGTTTGCGTCGACAAACCAGGCAACGCCGACGGCATATACAACAGGTCACCCTCATCCAGCGGCGGCAGGAATTCACCGCCCAGGTGCGACACCGGCCATAGCGCACTGGCGACCATCAGCAGCGCGACCAGCATGGTCATGCGCGGCCAGCGCAATACCGCGTCGAGGGCCGGTTGGTAGAGTTTGATCAGGCCGCGATTCAGCGGGTTGCGTTGCTCATCGGGAATACGCCCGCGAATCCAGTAGCCCATCAGCACCGGGATCAGGGTCACCGACAACCCCGCCGCAGCGGCCATGGCGTAGGTCTTAGTGTAGGCCAGCGGCCCGAACAAGCGGCCTTCCTGGGCTTGCAGGGTGAACACCGGGATAAACGACAAGGTGATGATCAGCAGGCAGAAAAACAACGCCGGCCCCACCTCCACTGCCGCATCGGTGATGACCTTCCAATGCGCCTCCCCCTTCAATTCCTGGTTCGGATGCGCGTGGTGCCAGGCTTCGATTTTCTTGTGGGCATTCTCGATCATCACCACCGCGCCATCGACCATCGCGCCGATGGCAATCGCAATCCCGCCCAGGGACATGATGTTCGCGTTGATGCCCTGGAAGCGCATGACGATAAAGGCAATCAACACCCCCACCGGCAACGAAATGATCGCCACCAGCGAGGAGCGCAGGTGCCACAGGAAGATCCCGCACACCAGCGCCACCACCAGGAACTCTTCGAGCAGCTTGTGGCTGAGGTTGTCCACGGCGCGATCGATGAGTTTGCTGCGATCGTAGGTGGTGACGATTTCCACCCCGGGCGGCAGGCTGGTTTGCAGTTGCTCCAGCTTGGTCTTGACCGCCGCGATGGCCTCGCGGGCGTTCTTGCCGCTGCGCAGGATCACCACGCCGCCCACCGCCTCGCCTTCGCCATCCAGTTCACTGATGCCCCGGCGCATGTCCGGGCCCAGCTGGATCGTCGCCACATCCCCAAGGGTCACCGGCACGTTGTGGGTGTCGAGCCGCAGGGGAATGCCGCGAAAGTCCTCCAGGGTTTTCAGGTAGCCGGACGCACGCACCATGTATTCCGACTCACCCATGTTCAGCACCGAACCGCCGGTTTCCTGGTTGGCCTTGCCGATGGCTTCCACCACCTGGGCCTGGGTGATGCCGCGACTGGCCAGGGCCAGCGGGTCGATCTGCACCTGGTACTGCTTGACCTGGCCGCCGATGGTCGCCACTTCGGCGACATTGGGCAGGGTCTTGAGCTCGAACTTGAGGAACCAGTCCTGCAACGAGCGCAGTTGCGCCAGGTCGTGTTTGCCGGTGCGGTCCACCAGCGCGTACTGGTAGATCCAGCCGACACCGGTGGCATCCGGGCCCAGCGCCGGCTTGGCCGATGCCGGCAAACGCGCCTGCAACTGGCTCAGGTATTCCAGCACCCGCGAGCGCGCCCAATACAGGTCGGTGCCCTCGTCGAACAGCACGTAGACGTAGCTGTCGCCGAAGAACGAAAAGCCGCGCACGGTCTTCGCCCCCGGCACCGAGAGCATGGTGGTGGTCATCGGGTAAGTGACCTGGTTCTCGACAATCTGCGGGGCCTGGCCCGGGTACGGCGTGCGGATGATCACCTGCACATCCGACAGGTCCGGCAAGGCGTCCACCGGGGTGTTCTGGATCGACCACAAACCCCAGGCCGTCACGAATAAAGTCGCCAACAACACCAAAAATCGGTTGGCCACCGACCAGCGAATCAACAGGGCGATCATGGCCGGGCTCCCGGTTGCATGCTCATGCCGTCCATGGCCCCCTCATCTGAAAAACCGCCGGACGATTGAGTGGTAATTCCCTTCAAACTTGCTTCGGAGTCCAGCAGAAATTGACCGGAGGCCACCACCTGCTGGGCTTCCTGCAGGCCGGCGAGGATGACGGTGTTGTCCTGGTTTTCTGCACCCACCTGGACTTCTACCGGGCGATATCGCCCGCCCTCCTCGGCCACCATCACCAGCACGCGTTTGCCGGTGCGAATCAACGCCTCGCTCGGCAGCAACAGCACCGATTGGCCGCTGGATTGGGCCAGGCGCACCTGGGCGGTCATACCGGGGCGCAACATACCGTCAGGGTTGGGCAGTTCGACCCGAACCTGCACGGTGCGGCTGTCCATGGCGGTTGCCGGCAGAATCGCGGCGACGGTGCCTTTGACGACTTGTCCCGGCAACCCGACAAAACGGCTCTCGACCGTTTGCCCAACGGCCAGCGCGGCGCCCTGGGCTTCAGGTACGGCGACCTGCAGCCACACGGTGCCCAGGCCATTGACCCGCGCCAGGGTTTGGCCCGCCGCGACGGTCATGCCTTCGCGTACGTCGAGGGTCTGCAACGCGCCGCCCAGCGGGGTGGTGATGGTCATCACCGATTGCGCCCGGCCGCTGCGCTCCATCTGCGTGATCAGCCCGGCAGGCATTCCGCTCAAGCGCAGACGCTGGCGGGCGGCAGCCAACAAACCCGGATCGCTATGTCGCAGAGCAAGGAACTCTTCCTGAGCGGCGGCCCATTCGGGCACCAGAATGTCCGCCAGGGGCGCCTGAGCCTTGAGCACATCCCCCGGCGCACGGGCGTAAACCCGCTCGACAAATCCCGCAGCGCGCGCCTGCACCACCGCCACATCGCGGTCGTTGAAGGCGAGGATTCCCGACAGCTCAAGACTTGACGCCAGCACCCCACGGCTGACGCTCGCCAGGCGCACGCCGATGTTCTGGGTCAGGCTGGGGTCGACCTGAATCGCCGCACTCTCCTCGGCGCCACCGGCGTAGCGCGGCACCAGTTGCATGTCCATGAAGGGCGACTTGCCCGGCTTGTCGAATTTCTGCTGCGGGTACATCGGGTCGTACCAGTACAGCGCCTTTTTCTCGTCCGGCGCCTGCATCGTCCCGGCCATGGCCGGCTGTGCCTCGCGTGTCTGCGCCAGCCAATAGCCGCCACCCAGACCCAGCAGCAGGACGCCGCCCAACAGGGCCATATTCACGATTCGGTTATTCATTGGCGGGTTCCCCGTAAGCGAAATACAGCTGGGCGCCGGTCAGGGCGCGCTGTTCAATGGCGTCAATCTGTTTGAAGCGCGCCTCGACCCACTCGCGGCGGGCGCTGACCACGCTCATCAGGTCGCCCTTGCCCGCGCGATACCCCGCCAGGCTCAGCGACAATTTCTCCTCGGCCAGCGGCACCAGGCTGCCCTGGCAGCGCTGCACGGCGCGGTCCAGGCGCTGGTAGTTGGCCAGGTCGTCTTCGAGTTCCTGGGTATGTTCACGGGTCTTGGCTTCGCGTTCGGCGTCCAGTTGGTCGAGTTCGGCCTGCTTGGCGGCGATACCAGGGTTTTGTCGGCGACCGGGGAAGATCGGCAAATCGAAGGTGAATTGCAGGCTGACCATGTCCCCGTACTCACGGCCTCGGTGCTGGTAGTCCACTTCCCAACTCCAGTCCGAGGTCTTTTGCGCCCTGGCCTCGTTCAGCCGGGCTTCGGCCTCGCGGGTGCGCGGTGCAAAGGCTTGCAGAACCGGGTGCTGGTGCAGGTTGTGGGTGAAGCCGGTGGTGTCGATTTTCCAGTTCGGCAATTGCCCGCTGGGGGCTTCACTGGCGGCCGGGCCGATCCAGCGCTTGAGGGCCGCCCGGGCCTGGGCGCGTTGCTGGATCAGCTCATCCTCGCGCTCGGCCAGGTCAGCCGCTTCCTGCTTCGGGATCACCACGTCGGAAGGCTGCCCGCGACCGCCGGCCAGTTGCGCACGCACGGTGTCTTGCAGCAGGCGATTCTGCTGATAGAAGTCCTTGAACAGCGCCTCTTTACGCTCCACCGCATAGGCGCGAATCCACGCCTGGGCGGTGGCCTGACGCACATTCAAGCGCTCGATCCGGCCTTCGGCGGCCGCCGTGTCCACGCTGGCCGACGCCAACTCAACCCGCGCCTTGCGCTTGTCGCGGCTGGGCACTTGTTGCTGGATGCCGATCATTTGCTCGGTCATGTCATCGCCATACAACGTGCCGCGATTGGGCCCGCCAACGGGGAAATTTTGCAGGCCTACTACCAGTTTCGGGTCCGGCAGTTCGCCGGCCGGAATCGCCGCCTGGGTCGCGGCCTGCAATTTGGAGGATTCAGCCGTCAGCGACGGCGCGTTGTTTTGCGCCAGGCGCAAGGCCTCATCCAGGGTCAGCGCAGACGCCAGCGTCGGCCACGCCAGCACGCCCATCACCAGGGCACGCACGCATAGGAAATTCATCTTGAAGTGTCCTGTTCTGTTGCGCTGCGCACCGCTTTACGCGGCCCACAGCAAGGCCGTCCCGGTTCAGGGACGAGTCTTCAGGTGCAACAGGATTCAGCTACGGGGCGGGCGCCAGACGCCGGACGGCGTGCGGTCGGGGATGAAATCAGAAGAGACGCTGACAACCAGCGCATTGGAAGCAGTCACCGGGGCCTTGAGCACCGGCATCGACAATTGCAGCATGCCGCCAGTCTTGCACTCCTGGCCGGGCTTGCAGCTTTTGCCGTGGTCAGCGGCTGCGCCGTCCTGGCAACAGTCAGGGGCCATGTCGCTCATCATCTGCATGTCGGACATCTGCATCGGGCACGGCTCGGTGCTCGACGGCACACCCGCCATCCCGGTCAGGGGAAGCGCAAGACTCAACAGCAGGACCAGGAAAAAACGCAGATAGCGGCTCATGGGACGGGAGCTTAGCCAAAAGGCGGTTAAGCAACAATTAACAAAATCCGGAGATTTCGCCTTCGCCCGGAATGCAGCAACGACACAAAACAAAATGTGGGAGCGGGCTTGCTCGCGAAAGCGGTGTATCAGCCAGTTCATATGTGACTGATACACCGCTTTTTTCGCCAGCAAGCCCGCTCCCACATGAGGACCGAGCAAGCCTGAGGATCAGTGCATGAAGATCGCGATCAGGATAATGACCGGGATAGGCACACCGAGGAAAAACAGCAGTAATGAGCGCATGACGTTCTCCTTGAATTAACGAACGGAAGTGGTGTGGGGAGTGGTTTCCAGATACACCACGGCATCCCGGCGACGACCACCAAAGGTTGCAGCGAGGCTGGCAAAAAACGCACCGATCAACAGCGCCACGAAGGTCCACAGCGACGTGTAGGCAGCCACTTTTGCAGCCGTGTCGGCAGCCTGCTTGGCTTTCAACTTGGCGTCATCCAGGGCTTTTTGAGCCTGGCCATAGACCTGGTCAACACGCGCCTCGGCATCGGCCTGGCTGAGGTTGGTCCGCTGGCTGATCAACTGTGCAAGGTACGCACGGTCTTCAGGTGCCAGCTGACCATTGTTGCTCACGGTACGAGCGAAGATGCGAGCGACCACACCATGCACCGCGTCATCACTGACGGCGGCCGGGCGATCATCACGGAACAGGCTGTCGACGTAGTAGCCAAAGTCTTCGCCCTTGGAGGCAGCGCCAGCCACCTGGCTCATGCCACTGACGGCACCCGAGGCCACACTGGCACCGGCCTTCACACCACCGCTGACCACACTGCTGACCGAACCGACGATCAGCACCGCCGTCACCAGTGTCGCCACCGCCCAGGCCAGGAAGCCATGGGCGGTGTCGCGAAAGTACACCTCATCGCCGTGCATATTGGCCCATTTCACCCGCAGGCGACCGGCGATGTAACCGCCCATCCCCGACGCGATGATTTGCGTAACCGCCAGCCAGACAATGGTAGAAATGCCAAGCCCTTTGGCGCTGATGCCACTGTCGGCCCACGGCGACACCGCCGAAAAGCCCAGGCCGAAGCCCAGCAGTACCAGAATCAAGGACAGCGCAGCCGCGGCAGCGGCCCCGGCAAAGATCGCGCCCCAGGAAACCCCGGAGAGCGTGCTCGACTCTTGCAGCGTGGATGAGGATGTAATCATTGTTGTTTTGCTCCAGGCATGAAAAATAGTGTTACAAGTCTCAAAAGGGACAGTGCAGGCGACGTGCCAGAAGCTCGAAAATTAAAACCTCATATATTTCAATAACTTAATTAAGTTGAACTAATCTGAACCATGCAACTTGCAAGAAATGGCCCGGAGCGGCGGGCGTATTGCATTCCTCGTAGGAAATAACCCGTACGCACGCCGTGGCATGCAAAAAATCCTACACACACAGCGTTCGTTCAGATTCAGCGGGTTATGGTGAATTGTGTCGTTTGTGCCTACATAAATTTTTATTTAGGAAGCGGGCTATCATTTCTTGGCAAAATGCCCGCACTTCAGTGTGAATCGCTCACCAGGTAATCCTTATGACCCGCATTTTGACCATCGAGGACGACGCCGTAACGGCCCGCGAGATCGTTGCCGAGCTGAGTAGCCATGGACTGGACGTAGACTGGGTAGACAATGGCCGCGAAGGCCTGGTCCGTGCCGTCAGCGGTGATTACGACCTGATCACCCTCGACCGCATGCTCCCGGAACTGGATGGCCTGGCCATCGTCACCACCCTGCGCACCATCGGCGTATCCACGCCGATCCTGATGATCAGCGCCCTCTCCGATGTGGATGAACGGGTACGCGGCCTGCGGGCCGGTGGTGATGACTACCTGACCAAACCGTTCGCCTCCGACGAAATGGCCGCCCGCGTCGAAGTGCTGCTGCGGCGCAAAAGCACGGTCAAGGAGTTCGAAACTGCGTTGCGCGTAGCGGATCTGGAACTGAACCTGATCAGCCGTGAAGCCAGCCGTGCCGAACAGCCCCTGAGCCTGTTGCCGACCGAATACAAACTGCTGGAATTCCTGATGCGCAACACCGGGCAAATCCTCTCGCGGATGATGATCTTCGAGGAAGTCTGGGGTTATCACTTCGACCCGGGCACCAACCTGATCGACGTGCACATCGGTCGCCTGCGCAAAAAAATCGACCCGCCGGGCCTCACGCCGCTGATCCGCACGGTACGAGGTTCCGGGTATGTCATTGCTGAACCCCTCTAAAGGCTGGCGCTCTTCCAGCAGCCGGCTGCTGGCGCTCTACAGTTCGTTGTTCGTGGCCTGGAGCTGCATCCTCATGGGCGTGCTGTACTACGAGGTGTCCGGTTACCTGGGCGACCTCTCACGCCACTCCCTGATGCAGCGCCAGCACCTGTTCCAGCGGTTTGACGGCGAAGAGCTGGTGGAAGCCCTGACCACCAGCATGACCTTCGACATGAAGGGCGTTGACGCCTACGGCCTGTTCGACAATCAGTTCAACCCGATCAGCGGCCCGATCCGCGTGATACCGCCCGACCTGCCAATGGACGGGCACATCCACGCCCTGGCCAACTGCATCGACTCCGACGACCCGAAACTGCCGCGCGACAGCTGCGACGCCGTAGCCACCCACACCGAAGACGGCCGCTGGCTGATCCTGGTGCGGGCCAACGGCTCGCTGTTCGGCGTGACGCGGATCATCCTGCACGCCTTGCTGTGGGGCATCACCCTGACGATCATTCCCGGCGCCGCTGGCTGGCACCTGCTCAGGCGGCGTCCGTTGCGACGGATTCGCGGGATCCAGGCGAGCGCCGAAGCCATCGTGGCCGGCGACCTGACCCACCGTTTGCCATTGTCCGACCGACGCGACGAACTGGACATGCTGGCGGCCATCGTCAACGCGATGCTCGACCGCATCGAGAAGCTGATGAACGAGGTCAAGGGCGTGTGCGACAACATCGCCCACGACCTGCGCACCCCGCTCACGCGCCTGCGGGCACAGCTGTACCGAATCCAGCAACAGGCTGATGAAGACGCGCCCCACGCCCTGCAACTGGACGCGGCCATCGCCGAGACCGACACCTTGATGGCGCGTTTTCGCGGCCTGCTGCGGATTTCCGAACTGGAAGACCATCAGCGCCGCTCGGGCTTCCTGGTGCTTGATCCCCTGCCCTTGCTGCAGGAACTCCACGACTTCTACCTGCCCCTGGCAGAAGAAGGCGAGATGGAATTGCTGCTGCAAGTGCCGGACTCATTGCCCTGGATCACTGGTGACCGCGCGCTGCTGTTCGAAGCCCTGGCCAACCTGCTGAGCAACTCGATCAAGTTCACCCCGCCGGGCGGCGAAGTGATTTTGCGCGGCGTGAACGATGCCGGCAGCACCCGCATTGAAGTCCTCGACTCCGGCCCCGGGATTCCCGCAGCTGAACGTGCGGCAGTGTTCCAGCGGTTTTACCGGGTGGACGAAGGCAATCAGCAACAAGGCGGGTTTGGGTTGGGGCTGTCGATTGTGGCCGCGATCATCAACCTGCACGGTTTCAAGCTGGAAGTCGGCAGCAGCGAACGAGGCGGTGCGAAGCTGATCCTCGAATGCCGCCAACAACTGATGCCTGAAGCCTGAAGAACACCACTGTAAATGTGGGAGCTGGCTTGCCTGCGATGCAGGCACCTCGGTTTATCAGTGACACCGAGTTGATGCTATCGCAGGCAAGCCAGCTCCCACATTTGACCTCATTGACCCCAAGCCAATACTTCAGCCCGGAAAATTACCCCGCAACGCATCCAGCCCACCGCTGTAGACACCGCTGAACAACTCCTCCACCGCCGCATCCGTCACACCGGCCACCGGAGTAAACACGCCCGACCAGGTCACCTTCGCGGAGCTGTCACCCAGCGCCTCAACCTTCAACGTCGCCAGATACTCACTCACCGGAAACGGCGACTCGCTGATCGAATAACTGTAGGTACGCGCCGCATCATCAAAGCGTTGCAACCGTTCCACCACCACCCCGCCATCCGCCGTTTGCAGGTGGCGCACGCGCCCGCCTTCACTCGGCTCGCTCTTGACGATAAAGGGCAGCCAGTCCGGCAGCGAATTGAAGCCGCCGACCAATTGCCAAACCTGTTCGGCCGAAACCGGGATTTCAATAACAGCAGATGCTTTTGCCACGATTAACACTCCAAACCATTCAAGAAAAATCAGATCGCCATGCTGTCGACAACACCGCCGTCGACCCGCAACGCGGCACCGGTGGTGGCAGAGGACAACGGTGAAGCAATGTACGCCACCAGATTCGCCACTTCATCCACATTCGCTGCGCGCTGGATGATCGACGTCGGCCGCGCATTGCGCACAAACACATCCGCCTCGTCCCGCGCACTGCGCCCGGACTTGGCCACGGCGTCCTTGAGCATGTGCTCCAGGCCATCGGTAAAGGTCGGCCCCGGCAGGATCGCATTGACCGTCACCCCGGTGCCCGCCAGGCGTTTGGCCAAGCCATGGGACACCGCCAGGTTGGCGCTTTTGGTCACGCCGTAATTGATCATGTCAGCCGGCGTTGCCACCCCGGATTCCGACGACACAAAGATCACCCGGCCCCAGCCCTGCTCGACCATGCCCGGCGTGTAATGCCGCGACAAACGCACACCGGAGATCACGTTGACCTCGTAGAAACGCGTCCACTCGCTGTCGGGAGCGTCAAAGAAATCGACATCGTTGAAGATCCCGAGGTTGTTCACCAGGATGTCGGCGCGCGGCTCGGCGGCGAACAGCTTTTCAGCGCCCTCGGCCGTACCGAGGTCCGCCACCAGCCCACGCAGATCCGCGCCGGGCACGGCCTGGCGAATGGTCGCCAGCGCCTCGTCGACCTTGCCCGATTCACGCCCGACCACCACCACCGTAGCGCCGGATTGCGCCAGCGCCTGGCTGATGCCCAGGCCTATGCCGGCGGTGCTGCCACTGACGATTGCGACTTTGCCACTGATATCAATTTTCATGTTCGCGTTCCTGTGGTTAGAGCGGCAACGGTGCACGGGCCGAAATCAATCGGGCCTCGCGCAGGGCCTGCCAAAAGGCTGCGGGAATCTTCTCTGACAACGCCGCGACGTCTTCAGCAATGCGCCCCGGACGACTGGCACCCGGAATCACTGCCGCCACTGCCGGGTGGGCCAGGGAGAATTGCAGCGCAGCGGCTTTCACACTCACGCCATGGGCCGCGGCAATCGCCTTGATCTGCTCGACCTTGCTGATGATCGCCGGGCTGGCTTTCTGGTACTCAAAATGTGCGCCGCCCGCCAGGATCCCGGAGCTGTAAGGGCCACCGACCACGATCTCGACGTTCTGCGCCAGGGCTGCCTCCATCAAGCGCTGCAAGGCGCGTTCATGATCGAGCAAGGTGTAGCGACCGGCAAGCAGGAAACCGTCGGGCTGGGCTTCGGCCAGGTCCAGGGTCAACTCGCAAGGCTCGACCCGATTGACGCCCAGGCCCCAGGCCTTGATCACGCCTTCTTCACGCAGGCGGGTCAGTACTTTGAAAGCACCGGTGCGCGCCTGATTGAAGTAGTCCAGCCATTGATCACCGTAGAAGTCCTGGGCGATGTCGTGAATCCACACGATGTCGAGGCGGTCGGTTTGCAGGCGGTTGAGGCTGTCTTCGATGGAGCGCAGGGTGGCATCGGCGCTGTAGTCGTTGACCATCTTGTTCGGCCGGCCATGTTCAAACACGCCGCTTTTCTCGCCGAGGTCGCGGGCGCTTTCTTCCACTTCATCCAGGATCACCCGGCCGACCTTGGTGCTGAGCACATAGTCGTCACGGTTGTACTTGGACAGGGCCTGGCCCAGGCGGATTTCCGAGAGGCCCGAGCCGTAGAACGGTGCGGTGTCGAAGTAACGCACGCCCTGGTTCCAGGCTGCTTCAACGGTGGCTTGCGCCTCCTCTTCAGGAATCGCACGGAACATGTTGCCCAAGGGGGCGGTGCCAAAACCCAGCACGCCGGGCAGTTTGTCTTTCAAGCTCATGGGGTAAATCCTCAAGATTGTTCAAGGTCGCTGTGTTGACCGTTGAGCAGATCGTAGATTGCAGAGATCGGACCGTCCAAGACATACTGCGACCAACTTGAGTCCCTTAAGGTCTGACATGATCGACTTCCGCCAATTGCGCTACTTCGTTGTAGTCGCTGAAGAAGAACACGTGGGGCGTGCTGCCGAACGGTTGCACATCTCCCAATCGCCCCTGAGCCGGCAGATTGCCCAATTGGAAGAGCGCCTGGGCCTGACCCTGTTCGAGCGCAGCCAACAGCGCATCCGCCTGACCCGCGACGGCCAGACGTTCCTCGCCGAAACCAAGGCGCTGCTGACCCACGCCAACCGCCTGGAGTCATTGGGCCGGCGATTGGGCAAAGGCGAAGAAGGCGGACTGTGCATCGGCTACATCGAAAACGCCATGCACGCGGGGGTGCTGCCCAACGCCCTGAAGGTACTGCGTGACGCGCGGCCCAACGTGCATATCGCCCTGTACAACCTGCCCTCCGCCGAACAGCTGGAAGGCCTGCGCCAACGCAGCCTGGATATCGCTCTGGTGGGTGAACCACCGGCGGCGGATGACCCGGACCTGATGGCATTGCAAGTGCTGGACGATCCGATGCTGCTGGCGCTGCCCGAGCAGCATCCGCTGGCCAGCGTCAGCGAGTTGCTGCCTGAGCATCTGGCCGAGCAGCAATGGATTGGCGTGCAGCGCAAAGCGGGTGCAAACCCGGCGGATGACTTTGTTGCGGCGTGCATTCGGGCAGGGTTTACCCCGCAGATTCCGATGGAAGCCAGCGAGCCGTTTACCGCGTTGGGGTTGGTGGCGTCGGGGTTGGGTGTGGCGATGGTGCAAAAGGGCTTGAGCCGCAATGCACCGCCGGGCGTTGTGCTGCGAGAACTGCCGTGGCTGACCTACACCACGCCGCTGTGGGCGGCGTGGCATCGGATCAATCTGCGGCCGTTGGTGGAGACGTTCAGGAAAGTCCTGACAGAGCCCCTATCACCTGTGGGAGCCGGGCTTGCCCGCGATGCAGGCACCTCGGTCTGTCAGTAAGACCGCGGTGACGCCATCGCAGGCAAGCCAGCTCCCACAGGGTTTAGGTGTCGCAGTTGAACGTGTGGTAGATCAGTACCGCCAATGCCCCGGCACCCACAACCACTGCCCGTTCCCCCAGCGATAGTGCCCCCGCACCCACTGATACCCTGGCGCCGGCGCCACCGGTACCACCTCGACCAAAGGCGGCGGACGCCGCGGATGAACAGGCTCGACAATACAACCGGACAACGCAGCCGCCATCAACGTGGCGGCCAGCGTGGCTTTGAATAGGCGGGACATGGCACGGTTCCCCAATGAGACTGGCCTTCGCCTGAGTGGCGGGCCTACCCGGGTTAAACGCCGCCAACCGGGAAAATCCGTCGCCCGTCTCGGTGATTAATGCTCGTTCCCACGCTCTGCGTGGGAACGCATCCCGTGACGCTCCGCGTCACCACTGCGCAAGACTTGAACCTTGCATCGCCAACTGGACGCAGAGCGTCCGGGGCGGCATTCCCACGCAGAGCGTGGGAACGATCATCATATATTCAGTTCCGCAGCGAGCTCATGTGGGAGCCGGGCTTGCCCGCGATGCAGGCACCTCGGTCTGTCAGTCAGACCCAGGCGATGCCATCCGGTGATTAATGCTCGTTCCCACGCTCTGCGTGGGAACGCATCCTGTGACGCTCCGCGTCACCACTGCGCAAGACTTGAACCTTGCTTCGCCAACTGGACGCAGAGCGTCCGGGGCGGCATTCCCACGCAGAGCGTGGGAACGATCTTCAGTGGCTCTTGGCGACCTTGCCCTTCGCCTGCCCCTTCATATACAACGCCTCCACCAACCGCTGGCGCTCATCCCGGGGCAAGGTGCTGGCGAACTGCGCCAGGGTGTTGTCCACCAGCGCCCTGAGCGCCATGTCCGCCTCCCGGGCCTTGCCCAAATCCGTCACCAACGCCTCACGGTCGAGAGTCGGCGCCTCCAGTTGCTTGATCACGTCCAGCCGCGCCTCGCGCCCGGCAAGCACCAGCGGTTGGCTGTCGGCGCGGTTCTGGCGCAACAGTTGGCGCAGTTCCTTGCGCCGTTCCGGCGGCAGCTTGACCATCGCCTGGCGCAGGCCATGCTGGTTCACCACCGCCTCGGCGGGCTTGGTATTCGCCAGCCAGTGGTACAGGCCACCACCGACCCCGCCGATCAAAAACACGTTGAACAACACCGACACAACCAGCAGCGGCTTCAGGTACTTGGGTGACGGGGTCATTGCTCGCTTTCCTCGGCGTTGACGGTGAAGACGACTTCGGCGTCGCCCTGGTCGAAGACACTCGGCAATACTTCAGGGCCAAGCATGGGCAACGGCACGCTCAACGACGCCACCAGGATTCCGGCGGCGACCCCGGCGATGCCCACGCCAACAAAACCGGCCGGCGACAGCCAGCCGGCGTAGCGCGCCCAGAAGGACTGGCGCTGGGGAAACGATTGGCGAATCTGCCGCGCCAGCGCCGGGTCGACGGGTGCCAGTTGATAGCCGTCCAGCTGGCCGTCGAGCCATCGCGCCTGATGCAGCACCTCAAGGAGACTGGCATCGCCTGCATCCAGCAGGGCCTGGGCCTCGGCCTGTTCGGCGGCCGGCCAACGGTGCAAGTGGCCGCCGTAAGCCTTGGCCAATTGGGCAAATCGTTCAGGCGTCATGGTTTTCCCCTTCCTGGGCGGGCGGGCCCGGGTGTGTCGTCAAGGTAACTGCGCAGGTTGCGCCGGGCCCGTGACAGCAAGCTCTCCAGTGCCTCGACGCTGATGTTCATCAGCGCCGCGGCGTCGATATTCGACAGCTCTTGGTAATACTGCAACACAATCGCTTCACGCTGGCGATCAGGCAGCGACGCCAACGCCGCCGCCATGCGCTCACTGCGGGCGGCCGCTTCCAGCTGTTCATCGGGCGCAGGCGCTGTGTCGACCACCTCGCTCATCGCCTCCTCATCGCGCAACGGGCGCTCCTTGCGCCGACGCAAATGGTCGTGGCACAGGTTGAGTGCCACGCGGTGCAGCCAGGTGTCGAAACGCGCTTCGCCACTGCGCCAGCTTGCAGCCTGGCGCCAGATACGCAGAAAACTTTCCTGGGCCACGTCCCTGGCCTCGTCGGCATCCCCGAGGATCCGACTGGCGAGCGCGAGCAAACGCGGCAGTTTGCGCGTCACCATTTCGTTGATGGCCGCCGGTTCGTTGTTACCGATGCGGGCCAACAGCTCAACGTCCGGATCAGTGTCTTTCAATAGGGCAAGTCTCGGTCCGGTGGCTAAGGGTCAGGTTGACGGAATGCTCAGCGGATCCAGTGCCCTTCTCTCCAGTACCAGTTGGGGCCGCGCGATTCCCAGTGGCCAGGTTCCCAACGGGCGTTGCGCATCACCGGCTGCCAGTGGCCCGGTACCCAGGCATAACCGCGCCCTTCGTAGCGCCAGTGCCCGCGATCCCATACATAGCCAGGGCGTTCGACGGGAACGGCCTCGACGCGCATCGGCGGTGGCGCTTCGCGGATGATCACTTCGGTCTGGGCAAACGTCGGCGTGCTGACCAGGGCGGCCAGTGCCAGCGGGATCAACAGGGCATAACGTAATTTGGCCAGCGGTCGTGCAAGTCTCATGACAACTCCTTCATCGGCGATCGCCAGTGATCGCAGTTGTAGGGTTGAACGGCAGGTGTCCGAAAATCCGTCGCAACAAAAAGAACTTTTTATCGCGACCGCTCAGGACGGCAGGCAGGGCCAGTATTGCCCAGGGTTTGCGGGGAGTTGATGAAATTGTTGAAAGGCCGCGACGGAATTATCCATGTGGCCGCGTTCAAGGGTTAACCGTTGGTAATCGACAGGCGCGTTCTGTTGGTTGGCGACGTCCATCACCTTGAGGAAATCACCATGTCTCGTCGAATTTCACTGCTGGTTGCCGCCGTCCTGCTCATGAACCTTGGCGGCTGCGTGTTCCTGCCGGGGCACCGCGAGCATTGCTGCTGGCGCGGTTACGGGGTAGTGACTACCCCGACGGCACAAGCGATCTCCTGATCCGCTAACTGACCGCTGCAAACCCCCTGCGCCCGGCCTTGATCTCGGTGCGCAGTTCGCCAATCAGGTTTGAGATGGAACGGATGCTGTCCAGACCCTGGGGCGACACACGGGGCAGCAGCAGGTCGACGCGCCCGGAGGCCGGGTCGAAGATGTTGATGCGCAGCGAACCGTCGCTGTTCAATGAGCAGTCACAGGCGAGGGGCAGGAAGCCCGACTCCATGATGTGGCGAAACTCGGCGATCGAAATCATGCGGGCACCCTTCCCTGTACGGGGCTCGGAGGACGTGATCCGTCTAGGGTAGATGAGCTTTTTCAAACTGCACGGGAATTAATGCAAAAGTGATACTTGGTGCGCATTTCGGCTAAAACCGCTGGCCGGCTGACGCCAAAAAAACCACACCGACACCCTCTTATCCGATGCCGCGCGAAGGGCTTGCTTCCTGGCGATGATGGCCAGATGCTCTGGTTTTTTTCCGACACCGAGAGCACTCCGCATGAGCATCGAACCTTTGATCGAACCCGACAGTGCTGTGTACAAGACGTTGCTGGAATCGACCAAGGCCATTCCCTGGCGTATCGACTGGGCAACCATGACTTTCAGCTACATCGGCCCGCAGATCGAGGCGCTGCTGGGCTGGACGCCGCAGAGCTGGGCCACCGTGGACGACTGGGTGGAACGCATGCACCCGGATGACCGCGAATACGTAGTCAACTTCTGCGTCTCGCAGTCCCGGGCCGGGGTCGATCATGAAGCCGATTACCGGGCGCTGACCGCCAGCGGTGAGTACGTGTGGATTCGCGACGTGGTGCACGTGGAGCGCAAGGACGGCGAGGTGCAGGCGCTGATCGGCTTCATGTTCGACATCAGCGAGCGCAAGAAGACCGAAGAACACCTGATTCGCCTGCAAAAACAGCTGGAGGAGTATTCGTTCCAGGACGGCCTCACCGGCATCGCCAACCGGCGCATGTTCGACACCGTGCTGGCGCGGGAATGGACCAGCGCCCAGCGCAGCCAATTGCCGCTGTCGCTGATCCTGTTGGATATCGACTATTTCAAGCAGTACAACGACCTCTACGGGCATATCAAGGGCGACGAATGCCTGCGCCAGGTGGCACGCACGCTGTCGCAGGCGGCCAACCGGCCACGGGACTTCATTGCGCGCATCGGCGGCGAGGAATTTGTGTGGTTGTTGCCGGAAACCGATGCCGAGTCGGCACGGCGCGTGGCCGAACGCTGCCTGCACTTGATCCGCCAGCAGCAGATCGCGCATGAGCACTCGGCGGTGTCGGACCTGCTGACACTGAGCCTGGGCGTAGGCACTTGCACGGTAACGCCGGGCAGCGGGGCGCTGGCCTTTGTCGAAGCCGTCGACAAGTTGCTGTACCAGGCCAAGCGCAATGGCCGGATGCGTGCAGAGTTTGCCGACGTAGAGGATTGATACAACGCTCAAATCGCGGGCAAAAAAAATCCCAAGTAGCTGATGGAAACTTGGGATTTAAAAATGCATAAACCGTGGGAGGTGAACGCCCGGCTATATTACCCAGCGGGAAAACTTGTAACAAGATAATTTTCAACCTTTCGTCGGATTAAAACAGCGCTAAGTCATTCAATAACCACACTTTTTTAATGGATCCGATAATTGGAAATGCCACTTTTTGGTGCAATAACAGCGCATCGTTAAACAAACTTCGCTGTTTAATTCCTCGATAAAAATAAGGTTATTGATTAAAAGTGCGTGGGCTTCTTCAAGTCGTGCTGATACAGGTGTTTGCACGGATCCACCAATACAAGTTCGTCCTGGGGCGTGGCGCGCGAAACACTCGCCGCCTGGCGGCATAACGCCAGGCGCTCCGCCGCCTCTTCCCGCTGCCGGTCGACCTGGGCATTGAGCCGAACGAAATAAGTCCCCAACAACACCGCGACACATAGAACGCCGACGCCAAAATAGCGCAAGGCATTGGATTGAGGGGGTTCCAGCTCACTCATACACTCATTGCACCTTGTGTTTCTGATAGCGAACATCGTCGCCCTCGGCTGTGTCGACCACTGCCCAGCCAAGCCGCTGGTAAAAACCGTTGGCACGGATCTGATCCCGCCCATCCGTGATCAGGAAGAGCGTGTCGTGGTGCTCGAACAGCGCGGCCTCGGCCACTGCCATCAATTGGCGGCCCAACCCAAGGTTCTCGTGAGACGGCAATACAAACAGGGCGAACACCTCGCCTTCGGCAAGATCAACCATTGCAAACGCGACAGGCCTGCCGTCCAGTTCGGCAAGCCATACGCAAGGCGCCTCGCGCATGCTGTCGGCGACGACTTGCGGGGTAATGCCCAGCTCAGCCATCTGCTCGCGGCTTAAGTGGTTCTGCACCACGGCGGTGCGAATGTCGAAAATGGCATTGATATCGCCCGGAGTTGCCAACCGTATAACCGAACCCATGTGCACCGCCTCCCGATGAGACGCTCAATTGTATGTAAATTGAAACACATCGGTTGTGGTGGATTTGTAAAACAGTCAGCCGGATTGCGCGTTAATCCTGCTCACGGCGCCTGAACTGCCCCGGCGCCAGCCCGTGGGCCTTGCGGAAACACCGGGAAAAATACGCCTCGTCGGTAAACCCGCAACGGTGCGCAATCGCGCCGATCATCTGCGGGCTGTTGAGCAGCAGCGTGCGCGCCAGTTGCATGCGCCGGTCGAGCACCAACTGGGAGAAGGGTTTGCCGGTTTCCTTGCGCAACAGGTGGGTCAGGTAGTTGGGCGACAGAAATGCCGCCGCCGCGGCATCCGTCAGGTTCAGCGACGGCTCGTGCAAATGCTCGCGGATGTAGCCTTGCACCCGGGCCAGGGCATCCTTGCGCCCACGCCGGGTGGCGTTGTTGGCGGCGAACGCCTGGAGCGGTTCGGCGTACTGTTGGCACACCAGCCCGATCAACTGGAACAGGTAACCCTTGAGCCGCTCCCGGGCGCCGAAGCTGCGGTGGGCGTCCAGGCTACGCATGTGTTCCAGCCAGGTTTTGACTTCTTCGAAGGCCGCGTCGTCGAGGATGAAGTCCAACTGCTCCTGGAAGCGGAACGGCGACAGCTCCGGCGCCTGGCCGATGGGGATGTCTTCCAGGTCCAGCGGGTCGCAGGTCAGTTGCGGCAGGAAAAAGCCCTGGCTGAAATTGATCAGCATGAAGTCGCCGTCTTCGGGATGGGGAATCACATGCAGGCGATGGGGCAGGATAAAGGCCAGGGCCTTTTTCGGGAACGGGCGCACCGCACCGCCGATGTGCTGCACGGTGTCGCCGCCCAGGTTGATCTGGATCTGGAAATATTCGTGGCGATGGGGACTGGTCAGCGCCGCCCTGCCCCGCTTGTCGCGGATGTAGAAGTCGGAGCGGTCGCTGCGTTGTTCCATGCCATAGGTGGTGATGCGGGTGCCGGGCATACGTACTTCTCGGAGGGCCTGGGCACCACTGTAGCGTCAACCCTGGCCGAGGGTGAAGCTCAGTTCGGCCAGGCCGTCGATCCCGGCGGTCACCACATCGCCCGGTTGCAAGGCGCCGACGCCCGCCGGGGTGCCGGTGAAGATCAGGTCGCCGGCCTTCAATGCCACCGATTTGGACGCATGGCTGATCACCTCGCTGACCGACCAGATCTGGTCCGCCAGGTCACCCACTTGGCGTTGCTCGCCGTTGACTTTGAGCCAGATACGCCCGCTGACCGGATGGCCGACGGCACTCACCGGCTGCAACGGGGTGCAGGGTGCCGATTCATCGAAGGCCTTGGCCCATTCCCACGGCCGCGACAGCTTTTTCGCCTGGGCCTGGAGGTCGCGGCGGGTCAGGTCGATGCCCAAGCCGTAACCCCAGATATGCGCAAACGCATCTTCCGGGGCGATGTCCACGCCGCCCTTGCCGATGGCCACCACCAACTCGACTTCATGGTGCAGGTCGGCGGTCAATGGCGGATAGGCGATCACGCCCTCGGCAGGCACCACGGCATCCGCCGGCTTCATGAAAAAGAACGGCGGCTCGCGGTCGGGGTCGTGGCCCATTTCGCGGGCATGTTCGCTGTAGTTGCGCCCGACACAGAACACCCGGCGCAGCGGGAAGCGGGCGTCGTCGCCGTGGATGGCGAGGGACGGGGTTTCGTTGGGAGTGATGACGTAGCGGGTCATGGCATGTGCCTCTTCGGTTACCTGGGGCCAGTATGAGGACTGGCTCCGGGGCGAAGTTGGACAGGCTTACGCAGATTTTGTACTGGGCGGTGCGATCATTTACGCGCCAGCTTGTAGCGCAAACAGTCCTGATAAAAACTCTGGCGAATCACTTCGGGCTTGACCCGCGAACGGCTGTCGTAGGTCTGCTCGGTGATGCCCATGGCCATCATGTGCATCCAGGGTTTCTTGAACTGGTAGGTCTTCAGCTTCTGCCGCGCGGCGTACAGCGAGACGCCCGACAGCTTCAATTCCTGGGCCCGGGCGGCGGTGCCAGCCCCCCAACTGCACATGTACTTGTCGTTGTCCCGCAGCTCCCGTGCCTCAACCGAAACCGCCCCACCCGCCAGGGAACAGGCGATCAGCATGATTCCAACATTGCGCATTTGCATCCCGCCTAACCACCTGAAAATAAAAGTGATTTTGGCGAGAATTTTGTTACAAAGGGGCCAGCAAATTGCCTTCTCGATGAATTTTCCGACCTGAAACCGAACCAAGTAACAGCGCTGCCACTCAGGCATTTTGCCACTATTGGTTGCCGATGGCCCATTGCCTGACGATAATCGCGGCGCTCTCCCACACTCACGCAAGGAAACGCCGTGAAAAAGCTTCTACTGTTGACCCCATTGCTCGCGCTGCTGTTGCAAGGCTGCGGCATCACCATGACGCAATACGAGCCGAACTTCGATAACGTCCAGGTCCTCAAGCAAGCAGCGCCGCTGCAACCCGTCAGCAATGCCCAGGTGACGGCCGCGTCGGGCGAAGGCTCGTTGTCTGTACGTGCCAACCCGATCCGCTCGCCCAGTGGCAGCATCCCGGCGCATATCCAGGCTGCAATCACCCAGGAACTGCAACTGGCAGGCCTGCTGAACCCGCAAGCAGAACGTCATCTGCAAGTGCTGGTGGTGAAGAATTCGCTGTCGGCAGGCATGGGCTCCGGCAACGGCACGCTGGCCGCGCGGTTTACCCTGCTCAAGGGCAATGACGTGGTGTACGACGCGACCAAGGAAGTGAATCACACCTGGCCCAGTTCGTTCTTCGGGTTCATTGCGATCCCGAATGCCGCCAACGCCTACAACCCGATGGTGCGGGATTTGCTCAAGTCGCTGTACAGCGACCCGTTGTTCATCAAGGCGCTTAAGTAAGGCCTGGGCTGCGAGGATCGGCCACCCTGCCCTCGCAGCTGTTTCAAACGTTCAGTTACGTGTCACGCTCGTGGCACGTCGGCATCCAGTGCCGAATACTTCAGGTTATTGCCGTCGACCATTTGCTTGAGCAGGGCATTGACCTGGCGGGTGAAGGTATCGGTCACCGCATCTTTCGGCGTGTTGGCCATCAACGGGATGAACCAGATGCCCATCCAGGTATTGATCGAGTCGTGGTTGGTGCCGGTGCTCAGCGCCTGGCCTTGTGCGTCCACCGATTCCAGCTTCATGGTGTACTGATCAGTCCCCAGCGCCGGAATGATGGTGAAGGTAAAGCCGCTGATAAAGGCCAGTACCAGTTGGCCGCCACCCGGTGGATGGTTGTAGACCTTCAGGCGCAGGCTGTAATCGCCTGGCTGCTTCTGGAATTCATCCAGGGTCACGCGACCAAACAGGCCGGAGTCAGTCAGGACTTTCTGCAGCTGTGGCTTGAGCATGTCACGCGCTTGTGGGACTTCGGCCGCGGCGGCATTTGTCGGCTCGCCCTGGTAGAACTTGAAGTCTACGTAGACGTTCGGTTTGTTGGCGTAGCTGGCCTTCGACGGCAGCGTGACAGGTGCCACTTCGTCCTTCGTGAAGCTGGCGCAGCCGCCCATCGACAACGTGATCAGGGCCAACCCCAGCATTTTTCCAATGTGCATTACGACTTCCTTAGTGAATGGAGCGTCTCCATGGCCGGAGTTGCTGGGGGCGGATGATAAAGAGTGGGTGGGAATGTTAAAAGGCCATCTCCGAGAAATACCCGCTCGCAGGCAGCACTAGTTGGCGGAGACCAGTTTCAGGCCGATCACGCCGGCCAGGATCAGCACGATGCACAAAACCCGCAATGGCGCGGTGGAATCGCCCAGCAATGCCATGCCGAGGATCGCGGTGCCCGCTGCGCCGATTCCAGTCCAGACCGCGTAGGCGCTGCCCACCGGCAGGGTGCGCAGTGCCATCGACAGCAGGATCACGCTGGAAACGCCGGTCACGACGGTGAGCAATCCGGGGGTGAATCGGGTGAAACCGTCCGAGGCCTTCATCGCGAACGCGAAGGCGATTTCAAGGATGCCGGCCAAGCCGAGCAGTAGCCATGCCATGGGATGAGCCCTCAGGAAATACAGTGAGTGTGTGGCGAGCAGCCCCGCCACACCGAATCAGCATTGGCTATGCCTTGGCAGCCGCCGCTGGCGTGGTACGGAAGGTGATGCCCAGTCGGTTGAAGGCATTCATCAAGGCGATGCCGTAGGTCAGGTCAGCCAGTTCCTTGTCGCTGAACTCGGCGGCCGCTGCCGCATAGTCGGCGTCCGAAACATCACTGGCGGTCACGGCTTCGGCAAAGGCCAGCGCCACGCGCTCACGCTGGGTGAAGACTGCGCCAGCGTCGTGCCACACTGGCACCAGCACCAGCTTGTCCACGGCCAGGCCTTGCTTGAGCAGGTCCCGCGAGTGCATGTCGATGCAAAAGGCGCAGCCGTTGACTTGCGAAACCCGCAGGTAGACCAGGTCGATCAGCTCCTTGGACAGGCCGCTGTTTTGCAGGTAGACGTAAACCCCGCCGAACGCCTTGTAACCTTCAGGGGAAGCTTTGGAGTAGTCGAGACGCGTTGTCATGGTGAAATCCTGTAGCGGTTGGATGAAGCCGCCATCTTGCGGCGTCATGGCCTACCCCAAAAGATCCATGATCTGGCTTGAACACCAGACCATGAATGCCCGGATATGGCCTACTCTGAATCTTGATTCTTGGCTCTTTGGCATGGGTCATGGGGTTCGTAGACTGAGGGCCATCCATCCAGGAAGCAACGCACCATGAATATCCTCCATGTCAGTGCCAGCCCTCGCGGGCAAGCGTCGGAGAGCAACGCCCTCTCCCTCAAGATCATTGAATGCCTGCGCCAGCGGCACCCGGACGCCGAGGTGATCCAGCGCGGCATTGCCGCAAATGCCCTGGCACCGGTGGACGAGCCTTATGCAACGTCCCAGCAGTCCCTCGTGGACGTCTCGTCCGAGGGGTCGATGGCCCAGTCCGAGCGGCTTGTTCAGGAACTGGAGCTGGCCGACATTGTGGTGATCGCCACCCCCATGCATAACTACTCGGTGCCCGCGGCCCTCAAGCTATGGCTCGATCACATCGCACGGGTGCGCCGCACCTTCGATATCTCGGCCCAGGGCAAGATCGGCCTGTTGCAGGACCGGCCAGTGTTCGTCGCCATCGCCTCAGGCGGGCGGTTTTCCGGGGAGCGCGCGCACCAGCCGGACTTCCTGACGCCGTACCTGAAAACCATACTGGGCATGATCGGCCTGCATGACGTGACCTTCTTCACCGTCGAAGGCACCGCTTCCCGCCCGGAAACTCTGGCCCAGACGCGCCGCCAGACCGACCAGGCGCTGCACGATTATTTCGCCACCTGAACAGGACCCGCCGCCGGATGAGCACTTCGATCAAGGCCTTTTCACCGCTGGACGCCGGCGCCGCGGAGCCGATTTACCGGCAACTTTACTGGCGGTTCCGCAGCGCGATTGCCGACGGTTTGCTCAAGCCGGGCGAACGCATACCCGCAGCCCGGGCCCTGGCCAAGGAGCTGGGGTTGGCCAGGGGCACCATCGACACGGCGTATTCGCTGCTGGCAGCCGAGGGCTATATCCAGGCCCGAGGCCAGGCCGGCACGGTGGTGGCTGAAGGGATCAAGGCCAGCCTGCCGGAGCGCCCCATGACGGCCAGCGACCAGAATGCCGTGCGGCACAAGGCCGCCGTGTTGCCGTTTCAAATGGGGCTGCCCGCACTGGACGCGTTCCCTCGCAAGATCTGGTCGAAAATCGCCGCCCGCTGCGTGCGGGCCACCCAGGTCGCCGACATGGCCAACCCGTGCGTGTTCGGCCTGCACTCGCTGCGCACGGCGATTGCCAGCTACTTGCAGGTCGCCCGGGGCATCCACTGTTCGCCGGCGCAGGTCTTCGTCACCTCGGGCTATCGCAATACGCTGGGGCTGATCGCCCATGCACTGCTGGAACCGGGCGATCGGGTGCTGGTGGAAGACCCAGGCTACTTGTTCACCCGACCGTTGCTGGATTACCTGAATATCAAGGCCATACCGGTGCCAGTGGACCCGGATGGCATGCAGGTATCCCAGGCCGTGCAACAGGGCAAAGGCGCCCGCGCCGTAGTGGTCACGCCGGCCCATCAAAGCCCGCTGTGTGTCTCGCTGTCCTTGCCCAGGCGCCTGGAACTGCTGGATTGGGCGAGTCGCCAGCAGGCCTGGATCATCGAGGACGACTACGACGGCGAATACCGCTACGTGAGCCGCCCGCTGCCGGCCCTCAAGAGCCTGGACCGCGACGGCCGAGTGCTGTACGCCGGAACCTTCAGCAAGGTGTTGTTCCCCGGCATCCGCCTGGCCTATCTGGTGGTGCCGGCAGCTCAAGTGGAACGCTTCGAACATGTCAGCCAGACCTTCCTCGGGGGCTGCCCGGAGTTGACCCAGGCGATCGTCGCAACGTTTATGACCGAGGGGCATTTTGCGCGGCATATCCAGCGCATGCGCAAACTCTACGGTGAGCGTCGGGAGGCCACCGCCAGGGGCTTGCGCAAGGCCTTGGGCGAGCATATTTCGATTGACGCCCAGCCGGGCGGGATGCACTTGATCCTGCGCCTCAATGCACAACAGTCAGACCGCCTGTGCGTGGAACGCCTGGCGCAGGCCGGCATTTATGCCGAAGCCTTGAGCGACTGGAATATTCAAGGCCAGACCGGCCCCGGCCTGCTGCTGGGCTTTGCCAATATCGAGTCCGAGGCCATCGCCGAAGCCCTTGGAAAACGCATCCTGGACGCACTCATGGCCTGATCCGCCAGCCGGTTCTTGGCTCTTTTGCCCACCGGCGAGTGGCGCCATGCTGGACAGCCTGTCCTCACCCGCCTGGAATGCCCATGCCCACTCCCCTGCGCAGCCTCG
The DNA here is from genome assembly GCF_030815935.1 of Pseudomonas sp. W2I6. Taxonomy (NCBI): domain Bacteria; kingdom Pseudomonadati; phylum Pseudomonadota; class Gammaproteobacteria; order Pseudomonadales; family Pseudomonadaceae; genus Pseudomonas; species Pseudomonas sp. W2I6. The sequence continues at coordinate 3,542,674 of NZ_JAUSXJ010000001.1, forward strand.
CAGTTTTCTGCGGTACCAATTTCGGCTTCAACCCGCGCTATGCGGATGGCGCCCAAGCCCTCGGCCGGGAAATCGCCCGGCGCGGCATACGCCTGGTCTACGGCGGCACCCACAAGGGCTTGATGGGCGTGGTGGCGGATGCTGCGCTGGCTGAAGGTGGCGAAGTTATCGGCGTGATCACCCAGTTACTGCATGAACGCGGCCATTCCCACGCCGGGCTTACCCACCATGAAGTGACTCAAGACATGCGCAGCCGCAAGACACGCATGAGCGACTGCGCCGACGGTTTCATTGCCTTGCCCGGCGGGCTGGGAACCCTGGAGGAGTTGTTCGAGGCGGCCACGCTGACCCAGGTCGGCGAACACCACAAGGGCGTGGCGTGCCTGAATACGGAGGGGTTCTTCAACCCGGTGCGCGCCCTGTTGGATCACGCCGTGAAGGAAGGCTTCATGAAGGTCGAGCACAGCCAGATGCTGATGTTCAACGCAGACCCCGGCGCCCTGATTGATGCCCTGGAGCAGTGGCAGGCGCCGATGGTTTCCAAGCTGATTGAGCCGGTGGCGAACTAACGTTTTTCGGCCTTGGCGATGCTGCTCCCGAATCCTTTCGCCAAGGCCTTTTTATTTACCACTGATAGGTCGCACTGGCCTGCACGGTACGCTGCGAGCCATACCAGCACCACGAGTAGGAATAGCAGGACGCGACGTACTCTTTATTCGCCAGGTTGGTGGCGTTTACCGCCAGGCGCAGGTTGTCACCCTGACGATTGATGTGCGGGATGTCGTAGTGCACCGCTGCATCGAACAAGGTGTAGCCCGGCACCTTCAGGGTGTTGGCGGTATCGCCCCAGGAAGAACCGACATAGCGCGCACCGGCGCCTACGCCGAAGCCCTTCAGCGTGCCGTCGTGCAGGGTGTAATCCGCCCAGGCCGACGCGGTATGACGTGGTACGGCGTAGGTAGTAGTGCCTTCGGCAGCCACCGCCGGGCCGACACCGATGTCGCTGATGGGCGCATAACGCACGGTGTTGTTGGATTTGCTGATGCGGTTATCCAGGTAGGCATAGGCCGCAGTGATATCCAGGTTGTCGTTCAGGCTGGCCTTGCCTTCCAGTTCAAACCCGCGGGATTGCACTTCACCGTCCTGGATCTGGCAGCGGGAGCCGTTGCACAGGTGGGAAGCGTCCGGGTCCAGCGTCGGTACGTTGGTCTGGCGCAGGTCGAAAATGGCAGCCGTGATGAAGCTGTTGCTGCCCGGCGGCTGGTACTTGATGCCGATTTCCGTCTGCTTGCCCTCGGTCGGCTGGAACGTCGAACCGCCGTAGCCCGTGCCGGATTGCGGCTGGAAGGATTCCGAGTAGCTGACATACGGCGCCAGGCCGTTATCGAACAGGTAGACCAGGCCCAGGCGGCCGGTGAAGGCCTTGCTGTCCTGGGACGACTTGGTCTTTTTCTGGGTGGTCATCGCCAGGGTACTGTTGTCGGTGCTGGCCCAGTCATAACGCCCGCCCATCAACAGCACCCATTTGTCCCACTTCATCTGCTCTTGCAGGTACACCCCGGTTTGCTCGCTGCGCGAGGTGGCGTCGCTGGTGTACGCCGGTACCGGCACGGCCGCGCCGTAGACCGGGTCGAAAATATCCAGCGTAGGCCCTGCCGTGTACACGCCGCTGCCCGACTTGGTGTCGGTGCTGGTGTTCTGGTAATCGGCGCCCATCAGCACGGTGTGCTGCAACGGCCCGGTGTCGAATTTGGCCTGCAACTGGTTGTCGAGGGCATAGGCGTCGATATTCACGTCGCTGGCGATGGTCGAGCGGCGGATGGTGCGGTAATCGCTCTCCAGGTAGTTGCTGTAGAGGCTGCGGTATTGCCCTTCGCTGCGCAGGTAGCGCGCATTCTGGCGCACGGTCCAGACATCGTTGAAGTGATGCTCGAAGGCGTAGCCGATGGAGTAATACTCGCGGTCACTCTTCTCGAAGCTTTTTTCGCCGTCGTAGAAATCCACGTCGATCTTGCGCCCCGTCGGGCTGTGCAGCACCGAGCCCCAGGCTGGCATCGAGCCGTAGGAGGCGCCCTTGGGGTCTTTCTGGAAATGCCCGAGCAAGGTCAGCGAAGTGTTGTCGTCCGGGCGCCAGGTGAAGGCGGTGGACAGGGATTGACGCCGGGTTTCGGTGTGGTCGATCTGCCCGTCGGCATCGTCGAACAGGCCGGCAACGCGGTAGGAATAAACGCCTTGGTCGTCCAGCGGGCCACTCAAGTCAAAGGTCGTGCGCTTCTTGTTGAAGGTCCCGTACTCGACGCCGACTTCATGGAACGGCGTGTCCAGCGGGCGTTTGCTGACCATGTTGATCACGCCGCTGGGGGTGCCCTGCCCGTACAGCACCGACGCCGGCCCGCGCAGCACTTCGACACGCTCCAGGTCGAAGGCGTCTTTTTGCGGCAGGGCATCCCGGCTCGACGGCATGCGCAGGCCGTCGAGGTAGGTCGCCGGGGTGAAGCCACGGATGGTCAACTGGTCGAGACGCGAGGCGGTGGAGCCACGGGTTTCCGGGATCACGGCAGCGCTGTAGCGCAGGATCTGGTTGAGGCTCTCGGCGTTCTGCGCGCGCATCTGGTCTTTGGTGACCACGGAGATCGACTGCGGGGTTTCGATCAGTGCGGTGTCGGTCTTGGTGCCCGACAGGCTGCGGGTGGCCACGTAGCCAGACACCGGGCCGGTGGGGCTTTCCGACTGGTACGCGCCGCTGATGGTGGTGGCCTGCAACTCCATGGCGCCATCGGTGTGCGGGATGGCTTCGAGACGGTAGCGGTCGTCGGCGATCTTCAGGGCTTGCAGGCCGCTGCCGGCCAACACTTGGGCCAGGGCGGCGTCGGTATTGTATTGCCCGTTCAGGCCATTGCTGTGTTTGCCACGGGTCAGGCTCGAATCAAAGGCCAATACCAGGCCCGCCTGTTCGGCGAGGCTGTTGAGGGCCTGGCTCAGGTCACCGGCGGGAATGGAGAACGCAGCGCTTTCAGCCGCGTAGGACGCTTGAACGGTCAGCAGGGGTACGGCGGCAAACGCCATCGCCACTGAAAGGGTCAATGGCTGTAAAGGACGAGCAAGGCGCGACATGAGAAGTCCTGGGAAATGGGGGTTCTATTAGTCATGACGGCCATGTCGGAAAATCGGGTATGAATGAGAGCAGTTTTTATTCAGACTTTTTACAGAGGCTTGATCACCACCACCAAATCGGTGAAGTACTCCACCTTGATCGGCAGGTTATCTGCCAGTGACGCCAGGGCCGCGCCGGTGTCGTCGAGCTTGAATACCCCGGACACGCGCATCCCTTGCAGCGCCTGCGGATCAAAGCGCACCAGCCCATGGCGGTAACCGGCGAGGGTTTGCAGGACCTCGCTCAGGGGTTGGTCGTCGACCTTGAGCAAACCACGGGTCCAGGCGTCCGGGTCGGCGTTGCCGATGGGTTGTGGGGTGCCGGCACGGCCGTCCTGGAGCGTGGACTTCTGCCCCGCCGGCACTTTCACGTCGCCCGCAACGGTGCCTTTGACGGCCACGGTGGACTCGATCACGGTGACCACGGTCGCGCCATCCTCGGCCTTGCGCACCAGGAACCGCGTGCCCAGCGCCGTGGCCGTGCCCTGGTCGGTGTGCACCACGAACGGCCGTTGCGCGTCCTTGGCCACCTCGACCCACATCTCGCCCTGCAACAGTTCGATCACCCGTTGGTGGCCGTCAAACTTCACGTCCAGTGCCGAGTTGCTGTTGAGCTGCACCTGGCTGCCGTCGGTCAGTGCCACCTGGCGCCGTTCGCCCACGCTGGTGCGTTGGTCGGCCATCCACACCGGCAGGCGCTCAATCCCGGCCCAGCCGCACAGCAACACACCCAACAGCGCGACGGCCTGGGTGCTGCGGGCGGCAAACCTTGTTTTCTGTGGGGCAAATGCACGGTTCAGGGCCATGCGCGCCGGGGCGGCGGGCAACTCGTCGAGGCTGCCCCACAGGCTGCGCATGCGCTCGATAGCGACCGCATGCCGTGGGTCGGCCTGGCACCATTTCTCGAAGGCCGCGCGGTCGGCCTCGGTCACGTGGTCGTCGTGCAACAACGTCAGCCAGCGGGCGGCTTCACTGATGATCTGCTCGGAACTCACGACAGCGGGTCCGCCCCGTGCAGGGTGTGATAGCAATGCACCAACGCACTGGAGATGTAGTTCTTCACGGTGCTGGAAGACACCTGCAGTTGTTCGGCGATTTCGCTATAGGTCAGCCCGTCGAGGCGACTGAGCAGGAATGCCTCGCGGGCCTTGGCGGGCAGGCCGATGAGCATTTCGGCAATGCGTTCCAGGGCCTGCAGTGCCACATGAATCGCCGCCGGGTCCGGCATGCCGGCATCTTCGCTCTGGATCGCCAGGGCTTCCATGTAGGCCTTTTCGATGCGCCGCCGACGCGCGCCATCGATCATCAAGCGCCCCGCCGTGGTGGCCAGGAAGGCGCGGGGTTCCTTGATGGTATGGGGATCGGCCAGCAGCAGGATGCGGATAAACGCGTCGTGGGCCAGGTCGGCGGCATGTTGCGAGCAGCCGAGTTTCTTGCGCAGCCAACCGTGCAACCAGGAATGATGGTCGCTGTAGAGGGTGGTGATGGTCTGCTGGCGACGGGTTGTATCACCATCAGCTACAGGAAAGTCATGCATGCGCAAAAATTTCTCAAACAAGAAAGATTACCAATTGCGCGAACGATGACAGTAAAACGAAGGGGGAGCAAGGATGGAGTGATGGGTTGCAACGAATCTGCGACTTGCTGTGCCCACCTTGAAAGCGACCAGTGCGCACGCGACACTTCTGCGACTCATACAAGGACATCACGCATGACAACCTTCGCCAACACGGTCTCCACCCGCGAAGCCTATCAACTGCTCAAGGACGTGGCATTAGAGGTTCGAACGCTGAAACCCGTCAGCTCCAGCGACGAGCAAATGGTTGTCGACATCGACGGCTGGCAGGTCACGCTGTCAACCTGCGGGACGGCTCTGGAGTGCTGCCTGCGCTGTATTGCACCGGATAACAGGCAAGGTTCACTGGACACCTGGCAACGTTACGGCACCAATCCGCTCGATCTGATGAGCCTGTGGGAGCGAACGCAGCTGCAGCGCCTGGTGCATGCAGCCTTCGTTCGCTGAACATGCGCTCTGCCAACTGAATTCAGCGCAGCAGAAAAACTTGCACAAGTGATGCCTTATAGCCATCATCCCATTTCATTTTTAATGCTATTGAAAATGGAAGTTCTTGTGGCAGGGCCTCACCGCCCTGTAACCACTGCAAATGCACGCCATGGATGCCCAATGCTTAAATATCTAAATAGAGATGTACTGAATATCAAAACCTGGTCATTCAGTATTTTGATGTACTCCTTGCTCTGCGCAGGATTTGACGTTTACCAGTTGTTCACCAGCAGCAACCTGTTCCTCACCTCGGTTTCCATGATTACACTGTTACTGGGCTACATTAGGTTCAGAAACGGCATGACCGAAGGTAACTACTACTATGCAGCCCTATACCTCATTCCCATAACGTTAGAATTGCTCAGCAAAATCCCTGGTGCTGAGCTTGTAGGCGTGGATAAAGCCGAGTTCAGCCTGAGTGCATGCACAACAGTTATTTCCACCTTGCTTCCAATTGTGGCAACACTAATCACCGTGCCAGTGGTTGCAACAGTCAGTTGTTTTTCCAAGTGGCTTGAAAAAAAATTGGCATGACCCAGCAATCACCCACTGCCAACATCAAACACTTTACGGATTAACGCCAGCTCCAGGAAACCCCGGTGTAAACCCCCATGCCATCCCCCGGCGTCGACCGCGCCACATCCAGCCCCTTGTCGTCATAACCCGGCGTGACCGTGTTCGCGTAACGCCGGTTGGTCAGGTTGCGCAGGTCGACCCAGGCTTGCCAGTCGTGCTTCGGCGCGTCGTACCCGAGCGTCGCGCCGAGCAGTGTGTAGGCCGCCGCGTAGTAGGAGTTGGCGTAGTCCACCGCGACCCGCGATGAATGTTCGCCATTGAGGCTGGTGTAGAAACCGCTCGGGTGGCTGTAGCGCAATTGCGCCTGGTAGTAGTGCCTGGGGATGCCGGGCAAGGTGTTGTCGCCGAAGCGGTCGTCGTTGCGGTAGTGGAAGTCGCTGTAGGTGTAGGCCTGGCGCAGGGCGAGCTGGCCCGTGCGGCCACCGTCCCACAGCGGGCTGATCAGGCTCAGCTCCAGGCCTTGGTGCACGGTTGGGCTGGCGTTGGATTCGGCGATTATTGCGGATGTGGTGGACGTCGCGGCCTGGGTTTCGACGCTGAGCAGTTCGTGGCGCACCTCGGAGCGGTACAGCGCCAGGTCCCACTGACCGAACCACGCTTCACCGCGACCGCCGACTTCCAGGGTGGTGGCGGTCTGGTTTTTCAGCTTCACGCCTTCACGTTGCAAACCGCTGGCCGGGCCGCTGCCCACGGGGAAGTACTTGTTGGAACCCCAGATCATCGACCACGCATGGGGCGGTTCCACCGAGCGACTCAGGTTGCCGTACACCTGCAATTGGGGGCTGAAGTCGTAGCGCAGGCCAACCCTTGGCGCGTAATCCCAATCGTGCTGGCTGACGGGTGTGTGGGTCTGCGGGTAGCTGACTTCGGTTTCACGACGGGTGTAGATCGCCGCCAGCCCGGTGGTCAGCCACAGGTCCGGCAGCAGGTCCAGGTCATTGCCGATATGCAGCACGCTGTCCGAACCCAGGTAGCTGTAGTCGCGGGTCCTGGTGCCGGGCGCGTAGCCCGCCGTATTGCCGGTGGGGATCCGCACGAATTCCGAGCCGCCGTTGTTCGGCATCGCCTGGGTGGTGCGCAGGCCGAGGGTGGTCTTGCTGTCACGCCCGAACAATGTGTCCTGGCGGATGTAATTCAGGGTGCCGCTGACGTCGGTGTAGGCAACCTTGAGACGGTTGGTGCCCTCGCGCAGGTCCATCGGATAATCGTGATACGCCAGCCCGACCTCGACCCGGGCGTTGTCGTCCAGGTACAGAGTGGTTTTGTTGGCGATCCAGGTCGAGCCCGGTTGCGTGCGTTTCGAGTCTCGCGCCACGTTGAGGCTGGCGGCGGCGCGCGGGTCGTGGCTGATCTGGTCGCGGGTCAGTTTGCCGGGGGAATCGTTGTCGGTTTCGCGGTAGCGAAAGTAGAAGCGGGTTTCCAGGTCGGGGTTGAAGCGGTAGCCGAAGTTGGCCGCGATGCCTTTGCCGCTGCCGGCGCTGTGGTCCTGGAAACCGTCGTATTGCGAGTCGGTGAGGCTGATGTAGTAGTCGGCATCCCCCAGCACCTGGCCCGAGCTGATCTCTCGCTGGCCGTAGCCATGGCTGCCGGCTTCGTAGCGTACTTGCAGCCTGGGCGCGTCGTAGCCGGTGTGGGTCACGTAATTGACTGCCCCACCCAGGGCCAATGCGCCCTGGTCAAAACCGTTGGCGCCACGCAGCACTTCAACGCGGCTGAGCCACAACGGGTCCTTGAGTTCGTAGGGCGTGCCACCCGGGCCGGTCAGTGGCAGGCCGTCGAAGGTTTCATACAGGCCGGAAGCGTGGGCGCCCGGGCCCCGGTTGATACCCGAGCCACGGATCGAAAGCTTCACCCCTTCGTTGTTTGCCGCCTTGGCATAAACACCGGCCTGGTACTTGAACACGTCCTCGTTGGTGCTCACCCGTCCCTGATCGACGCTGCCCATGTCGATGTAGTTGGTGGCGCCGGGCACGCTCTTGAGCTGGGCCTGGGCCAGTTCGTCGGCGCTGAGTTCGGCGCTGCTGACTTCGACGGGTGCCAGTTGCAATGTGTCGTCGGCCTGGGAAACCGGGCTGAAGCTCAGGGCGGCGCCAAAGCCCAGCAAGGGCCAGGCTTTTCGGGAGGTGAACGGAAACGCGGGGGGCATGGGGGTAAATCCTTGGAATTCGTTTTTGCGACGGGCTTGGTCCGGCACAAGGTCTGTGGTGGGAAGCCCGTGAAGCGCGGCGGGTCACCATTGATGAACGCACAGGCCCCCATCGGCGTTAAGTCCAAAATAGAATTACCAAATGCAAACTCAGTATTTATGGAAATAAGCGGCACCGATTACTGTAGAGCCATTGAGTCCCCAGAGATTTACGTCATGCAAACATCCGCCACCGTCATCGATTTCACCCTCCACCGCAAACGCCGCCAGGCTCGCGCAGCGGCTGAACTGATGTGGGCGATGTATGCGGCACGGGCCGGGGTCGCGCTGTTTACCGCACACGTCACCACGTCCAGCGATACCCGCCGGGCGTGAGGCGATGAATTTCCTGCACGCGATACCCGAAGTGCCCGACCTCCCCTCCAAACCCAAGGACTGCAACAGCGGCGACGATGACGCCATCGGCCAGTGCGTCGCGCAGAACCTGCAGCGCCTGCGCAGTAAACGCTACCTGTCGCTGGATGCCCTGGCGCGCAACTGCGGCGTAAGCCGGGCGATGCTCGCGCAGATCGAGTCCGGGCGCAGCGTGCCGTCGATCAAGGTGCTTTGCAAGATCGCCAAAGGCTTGAAAGTGTCGGTGGCGGCGTTCCTGGAGAACCGTGCGTTCGAAGGGGTTGAACTGCTGCCGGCGCAACAAAGCAAACGCCTGGTGAGCGCCGATGGCAGCTTCATCAGCCGGGCGCTGTTTCCGTACGATATGGCGCGCCAGTCGGAGTTCTACGAGATACGCCTGAAGGCCCTCGGCGAGGAGATTTCAGAAGGTCACGGGCCCGGCATCCAGGAAAACCTGGTGGTGGCCCAGGGCGTGCTGGAAGTCAGCGTCAACGAGGAACGCTACCTGCTGTCTACCGGTGACTCGATTTTGTTCTACGCCGACCAGCCCCACCGCTACCGCAACCCCGCAGACAGTGAGGCGGTGGCGTTCCTGGTGATCACCTACCCGGAACGCCTGGACTGAAACGCAAAAAGCCCCGGCACTCGCCGGGGCTTTTTGATTTCACGCCAAACCAATCAGCAGGTGCAGCACATCATCGGCATGCCGTTGCAGCTCATCATCATCGGCATGGCGCAGTCGTTCATCATCTTCATCATCAGCATGCAGCAGTTGTTCATCATGTCCATGCTCATGCCAGGCATCGGCATCATCTTGCAGGTCATGCAGTCGGCTTCCATCTTGCATTCCATGACGCACTTCATCATCGGCATAGGCATGCCCATCGGCATCATCATCGGCATGTTCATGGTCGACATGCTGTTCATCATCGCCATGCCGTCTTCAGACATGCACATCATCGACATGTTGGCGCACTGCATCATCATCGGCATGCCGCAGTTCATCATCATCGCCATCATTTCGGCGTTGTTCTTGAACATCGCCATGTCCATGCCCGCGGCCGGCTTCATGGTGCACATCATGGCCTCTTCGGTCATCTTGCAGGTCATGGTTGCCATCATCATCGGCATGCCCATCATCGGCATCATCGGCATCGCGTTGTTCATTGGCATCTGCATGGCGTTCATCATCTTCGAAACTCCGTAATCGACAGGAAATGAGTAAGTTCTGGGGCCGATTCTAGAGAGGCCGCACAACGGCGCAAGACGCTGGCCCAGCAGCAGGAATAGACGCTGCATGGGGATTTCCCGGGACGCGGCAGCCGATAATTCCGCGATGACAGATGAATTGGCGTGATCACGCCGGCCGGCTCCGCTATGAGGGTCAAACCGGCGCGATGGATATGCGATTGGGGAATGGCTCCCAATCAGAAGGAAATAAACGATCTAACCACGGTAGAAATACCCGCTCATTCGGCGAAGAAGCGGTTCGCCGGACGCGGCAGTCCGAGGTTTTCCCGCAGGGTAGAGCCTTCGTACTCGCGCCGGAAGATCCTGCGCCCCTGCAACTCGGGCACCACCCTGGCCACAAAGTCATCGAGCCCGCCCGGCAGCCACGGGAACATGATGTTGAAGCCATCGCTGCCCTCTTCTTCCAGCCACTGCTGCATCTCATCGGCAATACTGTGGGCGGTGCCGACAAACGAGAGACCTGCATAACCGCCAAGACGCTGGGCCAATTGGCGCACCGTCAACTGTTCGCGATCAGCCAGCGCCAGTACCCGTTCGCGGGAGCTCTGGCTGGCGTTGGTTTGGGGAATCGCCGGGAGGTATTGGTCGGGATCAAACTTCGTCGCGTCGGTACCCAGCGCGATCGACAGCGAGGCAATCGCACTTTCGTAATGCACCAGGCTGTCGAGATGCGCACGAATCCGCCGCGCATCTTCCAGCGTATCGCCGACCACCACAAACGCCCCGGGCAAGATCTTCAGATGGTCGGGATGCCGCCCCACCGCCAGCATCCGGCGCTTGATATCGGCATAGAATTTACGCCCTTCCTCGAGCGTGCCGGGCGCCACGAAGATCACCTCGGCGGTTTCTGCCGCCAATTGCCGGCCCGGCTCCGAGGCGCCGGCCTGCACGATCACCGGCCAGCCCTGCACCGGGCGGGCAATGTGCAGCGGGCCGCGCACATTGAGGTAGCGGCCCTGGTGATTGAGGGTGTGCAGCTTGTCGGGGTCGAAGTACACACCGCTGTCGGCATCGCGGATGAAGGCATCATCGGCCCAACTGTCCCAGAGCCCGGTGACCACATCGTAGAACTCCCGCGCACGGGCGTAGCGCTCGTCGTGGGCATAGGCCTGTTCCAGGCCGAAATTCTGCGCCGCATCCGGGTTGGCAGTGGTGACGATATTCCAGCCGGCGCGGCCGTTGCTCAGGTGATCCAGGGACGCAAAGCGCCGGGCAATGTGGAACGGCTCGTCGTAGGTGGTCGAGGCCGTGGCTACCAGGCCGATGTGCTCGGTGGCCTGGCTCAGGGCCGACAATAAGGTGAACGGTTCGAAGGAGGTGGTGGTGTGGCTGCGCTTCAACGCGTCGATGGGCATGTTGAGCAGGGCCAGGTGGTCGGCCATGAAGAACGCATCGAAACGCGCTTTCTCCAGGGTCTGGGCAAACTGCTTGAGGTGCGTGAAGTTGAAGTTGGCGTCACGGTAAGCGCCGGGATAGCGCCAGGCGCCGGTGTGGATGCTGACCGGACGCATGAACGCGCCCAGCTTCAGTTGGCGTTGAGTGGTCATGGAAAGCCCCTGATCGAGAGGGGCCCAGCATCGGATGGGCGAACGGCGTCTGTCTAATAACCAAAGGATCTGACTTATGCCTGCGCGGATCGGCTGTTGTAGTCCGCCAGAAATTCTTCGGAGGCGACATGGTCTGCCATGCCCCGCAGCTGCGCGGCCGAATCCTGCCCCAACACCTCCTCTACCCGGTTATTGGCGGCCGCCCAGTACACCAGCGCCTCACTGAACAGCGCTTCGCCCTTGGGCGTGAGCACGCAGCGTTTGGTGCGCTTGTCCAGGGCATCCGGGCGCAGCTCGACAATCCCGTCGCGCACCAGCGGCTTCATCGCATGGGTCAGCGCCGACATCAGGATCGCCAGGCGTCCGGCCAGCTCCTGCAACGTCGGCCCTGCCTGCTCATCCACCGCCGCCCACCGGGCGATTTCACCCAGCAAGCCGACCTGCGTAGCCTTCAGGCCAATCGGCGCCAGCGCTTCGTCATACAGTTGGCCCAGCCGCCGGGCGGCACGGCGCAGTGCGTTGTTGGTGCATGCCACGTCCCCCAGCAGGCTCAAAAGGTCGGCACGGGCATCAGGCTTGTCAGTCTTGTGTGTTGGCATTTTCAGATCCTCCATGCCGGTAGAATGATTGAGTACTAAACCATTGACAAGGACAAACGCCAAGCCTATAACTTGAGCCCTCAACAATATTGGTTGAGTACTCATCTATTGGAGCCGTTCATGTCGATCCCTGCTTCCACAAAAATTGCCCTGATCACGGGTGCTTCTTCAGGTATTGGCGCCGTGTATGCCGACCGATTGGCAGCCCGCGGGTACGACTTGATCCTGGTCGCCCGTCGTGAAGACCGCCTCGAAGCCCTGGCGGCGAAGATCACTCAAGCCTACGGGCGCCAGGTCCAGACCATCGGCGCCGACCTGGTAAACCCCGCGGACCTGGCCCGTGTTGAAAGCCTGCTCGCCGGCAACCCGGCGATCCAGGTGCTGGTGAATAACGCCGGCCTGGCCCGCCTGCATCCGCTGGCTCAATCCTCGGTCGAGGATTCCACGACCCAGATCGCCCTGAACATCACCGCCCTCACCCGCCTGACCCACGCGGCGCTGCCGGGCATGCTGGTGCGCAATGAAGGCTTGATCATCAACGTGGCATCGGTGTTGGGCGTGCACTCGCTGCCGGTCAGCTCGGTGTACAGCGGCACCAAGAGCTATGTCCTGGCATTCAGCCGTGGCTTGCAATCGGAACTGGCGGAAACCGGGGTGAAGGTGCAGATCGTGTTGCCGGCAGCCACCGCTACCGAGATCTGGGACGCGTCGGGCATTCCGCTTTCCGCCCTGGAACAGGAGTCGGTCATGACCACCGAAAACCTGGTGGACGCGGCACTGGCCGGGCTGGATCAGGGTGAGACGATCACCTGGCCGTCGGTGGCCGATGGTTCGTTGTGGGAGACCTATGATGCGGCGCGTGGTGCGTTGTTTGCGGCCACGCAAACAGGCAAGCCGGCGCCCCGGTATGGGATTGTCTGAGGCGCCAGCCGGCTTTATTGAATACCGATGGAAATGCGCCGCACAGTCTGCTCCTCACGGGGCAGGCTGATGTCGCCTTCGTAGGTGCACTCGCGGCCGGTGCAGCTGTTTTCCACGGTCACCGGCGCAAGGCTTTTGACCGGAAAGCGCGGCTTGGGCTCAGCCTGCGGCGTGAGCGGTACAGCGCTGAGGACAGGTGCCTCGTAGGTCAGGTCCAGGCTGGACGCGTGGGCCTGGGTGGCCAGAACGGCGAGCAGTGCGCTCGCCATGACAGTCCTTGTAAACAACATCGAAATCTTTCCGGGCAGCAAAAAATGAAGGGGCAATGATAACCCCTTGAGCTGCCGGGTTGAAGTCAACGTGCCTGGACGGCAGGTTCCAGCACCAATACGTTGGAGGGGCCCGCACGGAATGTCGGGTTGTGCTTCGCGGCTTCCAGCATGTGCGGCGCTGCGTGGTGATCCTTGAGCGCCGCCTTTGAAGCCCACGTCTCGATCAACACAAAACTGTCGCTGTTGCCCTCGACCGGATGCAGGTCGTACTGGATGCAACCGGCTTCGGCCCGGACCAGCGGAGCGAGCCCGGCAAAGGCCGCCAACTGGTCCGCACCCCGGCCAGGCTGGGTATTGATGATGACGACAAGCCGCACTTCATCGGACATAAACAGCACCGTTATCGATAAGGAAATTGAGGCGCCACAGTAAGGGATGCCATTCTCTGGCGCTATGAAAAATCTATCAGTAAGCTACTTTCACTGATTGGATTGAGTCAGCACTCAAGCCCTCCCCCTTTTCTGCACCCGGCGATAACCACGTGATCGAAGTAACCGAAGTTTCCATTGCCCAGTTGCGCACTGCGCTCGAATCCGGCCAGACCACGGCGGTTGAACTGGTCGAGGCTTACCTCGCCAGGATCGACGCCTACGACGCCCCCACGACTGCCACCGCGCTCAACGCGGTGGTGGTGCGCAACCCGCAAGCGCTGGAGGAAGCCCGCGCATCCGACGCACGCCGGGCCAGCGGCACAACCCTGGGCCCGCTCGACGGCATTCCCTACACAGCCAAGGACAGCTACCTGGTCAAGGGCCTCACCGCCGCCTCCGGCAGCCCGGCTTTCGCGAACCTGGTTGCCTACCGCGATGCGTTCACCATCGAGCGACTGCGGGCAACAGGCGCCATTTGCCTGGGCAAGACCAACATGCCGCCGATGGCCAACGGCGGCATGCAGCGCGGCGTGTATGGCCGGGCCGAGAGCCCGTACAACGCCGACTACCTCACCGCACCGTTCGCCTCGGGCTCCTCCAACGGCGCCGGCACGGCCACTGCGGCGAGCTTCGCGGCGTTTGGCCTGGCGGAAGAAACCTGGTCCAGCGGGCGCGGCCCGGCGTCCAACAATGGCCTGTGTGCCTACACCCCGTCCCGTGGCGTGATCTCGGTGCGCGGCAACTGGCCGCTGACCCCGACCATGGACGTGGTCGTGCCTTACGCCCGGACCATGGCCGACCTGCTTGAAGTGCTCGACGTCGTGGTCGCAGAAGACCCCGACACACGCGGCGACCTGTGGCGGATGCAACCCTGGGTGCCGATCCCCGGCGTCGCCTCGGTACGCCCGCAGTCCTACGCAGACCTGGCCGCGACCGGCGATGCACTCGCCGGCAAACGCTTCGGCGTGCCGCGCATGTACATCAACGCCGACCCCGAGGCAGGCACCAGCGACGCCCCGGGAATCGGCGGCCCTACTGGCCAGCCAATCAAAACCCGGGCCTCGGTGATCGAGCTCTGGGAAGCTGCGCGCAAGGCACTTGAAGCCGCCGGCGCAGAAGTGGTCGAGGTGGATTTCCCGCTGGTCTCCAATTGCGAAGGCGATCGCCCGGGCGCACCGAAAGTGTTTACCCGAGGCCTGGTGTCCAAGGAATTCCTCCACGATGAATTGTGGGAACTGTCGGCCTGGGCGTTCGATGATTTCCTGCGGGCCAATGGCGACCCTGCGCTGAACCGCCTGGCGGATGTCGACGGCCCGAAGATCTTCCCCCACGACCCCGGCACCCTGCCCAACCGCGAAGACGACCTGGCCGCCGGCATGGACGAATACGTGCGCATGGCCGAGCGCGGCATCACGCCGTGGGACAGGATCAGCACCGTGCCCGACGGCCTGCGCGGCCTGGAACAGACACGACGCATCGACCTTGAAGACTGGATGGATAACCTGGGGCTGGATGCGGTGATTTTTCCGACAGTCGCCGACGTAGGTCCGGCGGATGCGGATGTGAATCCCGCGTCGGCGGATATCGCCTGGAGCAACGGAGTGTGGGTCGCCAACGGCAACCTCGCCATCCGCCATTTGGGCGTGCCGACAGTGACGGTGCCCATGGGCGTCATGGCCGACATCGGCATGCCGGTGGGGCTGACATTTGCCGGCCGGGCGTATGACGATTCGGCGCTGCTGCGATTGGCATCGGCCTATGAGTCGACGGGCAGCAAGCGCCTGGTGCCGCCGCGCACGCCGGCGCTGGTGGCTCGTCAGGACTGATTGATTTCGCTGCTGATCTTGCGCATCAACCGATCGGCTTCCGACCCGGGTTCAAATCGAAAGCCACGCATCTCATCGAGGAGCAGGCAATCGCTGATGGCCTCCCAAAGTTGCTCCTGGGTCGGCTTGTTGCGCAACAGTATGTATGAAAGCAGCAGGCGTTCGATGGGAACGCCTCGAATACAGGCCGTTTCAATGATTGCCAGCAGGATAAAGCGCAGTCGAACTTCCCGCTCCGTGGGCCAAACCGTTTTTCGCTTACCCAATGCCGGGCCTCAGTGTCAGGAAAAGCGTGAGGCTATGGCCCAGAGGGGTGGCGTTTCAAGCGCTGCATGGGGAGAAAGCCCTGCTCCTACACAAAACAGGGATAGGCCCTACAAAACCTCACAAAACTCATCGGGCGTAAGCCCTTATTGGCCGCTCAGCTTGCTGCATCATGTAAACATTCCGTTACTCATCATCCCAACGCAACCTGCCTATTCCTGATAAAGCATTCGGGCATACTCCCGACACGAGCCGCCCCGCCGTGACCCATGCCCCTTCTTCAAGTAACTCCCAACATACCTGGCGCTGGATAGGCAAACTGACACCGCCGCTGACGTTGCTCACCTCAATGCCCCGGCAAGACTTGTTGACGTCATTAAAGACGAGGATTGAAGGGCCTTTGATTCTCCTTGTGGCGCCCCCTGGATACGGCAAAACAACGCTATTGATGCAGTGGCGACAGGAACTTCTCTGCACCTCCCCACAGGCAACCGTTGCCTGGCTATCGCTGGATGAAGCAGACGCAGAACCTAACCGTTTCCTGGCTTATCTGATTCTGGCGCTTGACCACGCAGGCCTTGATCTCGGACACCTGCCACGGCTGGCAGAGGCCCAATCCCTGGATGCACAACCACAGCGCACCATCACTGCCTTGCTTCACGCCATGGCGCGCGAAAACCGCTCCATCACCCTACTGCTCGATGACTACCATACAGCCGCCAACGAACACCTCGACTCCATTGTGCAAGCGTTGCTGGAACAAGCTGCACCCTGGCTGCAATGGGTTGTCGCCAGCCGTACTCGCCCCCAATGGCCCTTGGCACGCTGGAAAACCATGGGCTGGGTGCGCGAGGTGACGGCTCGCGAATTGACGCTTTCAACGAGCGAAACCAACACGATCCTGGGACCCGATCTCTCATCGTCAGACCTGCATCACCTGCATGAAACAACCGAAGGTTGGCCTGTGGCCGTGCAACTGGCTCGGCTGTGGCGAGCCAGTGGCGACGGCTCGCTGTACTGCCTGAACGAGTTTTCCGGGCACGTGACCAATGTCGCCGCCTACCTGACAGAACAAGTCGTGGGACGTTTGCCACCAGCGTGCCAATCCTTCCTGATCGATACCGCATTGCTGGAGCGTTTCAACGCAGGGTTCGCTGACGCGATACGCGAGCGCACGGACAGTACCCAACTGCTTGCACAGTTAAGCCACCTGGACGCCCTGCTGGTTCCGCTGGATGCCCAGCGTCAGTGGTTCCGCTACCACCGTCTGCTGCGGGATTTCCTGAGCAAACGGTGTGACACCAAAAATGCCCAGCGCATTCACCGCGCTGCCGCCCAATGGCTGGCACAAGAAAAGGACTGGATCCAGGCTGTGTCACATGCGTTACGTGCCAGCGATATCGCGCTGGCAGTGAATATGGTGGTGCGTGCAGGGGGATGGGAGTCCGTACTGAGGCATGGGATCCGCTATGCACAAAGCCTGTTGCAGCAGTTCGATGAGCCAACACGGCGCAGCGAACCTGACCTTTTGCTGCTCCAAGCGTATTTGCACGCCAAGCTTGGAGACCACAGGTTAGCCACTCAACTACTAGAGCTGGCGCAAGGCGTCATCCACGACGACAGGCGCCTGAAGCGAGACTTCCAGGTTATTCAAACGTTGGTGAACGCCTACGTCGATCGTTTCGCAGAGAACCACGAAAGTCCGTTCGACCCAGTACGGTTGCAGGGCGACGAAGTGCTGGCCCAGGCAACCCTTGCCTGTGTAGAGGCTTTAAAAGCCATGACTCACGCAGAACTGCCCCGCGCGCTGCAAACCATCCGGGCAGCCCATATCAAGATGCGTTTGGTCGACATTCCGCGCGGTGAAAATTACTGCCGCATTCATGAGGCACAAGTACTTTCCCTGATGGGCAACATTACCCAGTCGAGTCGCATGGTCGACGAGGCGCTGGCCATTTCAAGCGATCAGTTTGGCCATGAAAGCTCAGTCAACGCGCTAGTCGGCTGCCTAAAGGCACAGCACTGCTACTGGCAAGGTGCATGGTCCGAGGCGACAGCCTGGTGGCGGGACGGCTGGGCATCCCTCGAACAGACGGATGGCTGGCTGGATATTGCCGCCACAACAGCGGAAGTCGCGTGGCGCACGACGCTGCGCAGTCAAGGCATGCAGTTGGCGCTACGTGAACTGGAACAGGTGGCACAGTTGGCGGACACCCGTGAATGGCTGCGGCTGACACGATTGGTCAATGCATGGCGGGTCGATTTGCTGGTGCAGTGCGGCTCCCTGGTAAAGGCTCGCGAGGAGGCATTGCGGGTCGACCTTGAACATATTGCAGGTGACCGCGATGACTGGCGTAACCATGAAGCAGCCACCTTGGCACTGGCCCGCCTGCAACTGGCCTCGGGACGTTCCGCCGCCGCGCTGACCCGCTTGTATCAAGAAGGCAAAGTGCTGCAAGACAAAGGTTTGTGCCTCCCTGCGTGGCGCCTGCAACTGCTGGCGTTAGTCGCCTATGGCAAAGGCCAGTCAACGCTGGAAACCAAGGATCTGACACCGATCCTGGCATCGATACCTCAACAGATCTTGCCGGGCCTGCTGCTGGAAGTGGGGCCAAGTCTGCTGCCGGCTCTGGAAGCCTGCCCTGAAACCCTTCCTGGTCAGGCAGCCATCCTTACGCGGCTACGGGGCTGGCGGGCACACCCGGTGCGCGCCCATATGCCATTCAGCGCCAAGGAGACACAAATCCTCACCTTGCTCGCCAGCGGCCAGCCAAACAAGACGATCGCTCAAGGGTTGAACATCTCTGAAAACACCGTGAAATTTCATCTTAAACACATCTTCGCCAAGCTCTCGGTAGACAATCGCACGGCCGCCATCAGTGCAGCGTTGCGCCTCGGTGTTCTTGATTCCTCTCTCTGAGCCCACCCGCCTACCCATCCGGGTAGGCGGTGTGGAAATCGCGCCATGAACTACCCGTGCCGCAGGTAGTAACCCCCGCTCACCGTCCTCTAGCATCCGTCTAAACAGCGAGAGCCCCAACGCTCTGCTAGCTCCGATAACAACAATCACATCAGGAGATACCCTGTGGGTATGGACGGTAAAACTGTGCGTGTAGCGACCGATGTCGGTGGGACATTTACCGACTTGGTCTATTTCGAAAGCAACCCGGCCACCGGCCAACAAATCATTCGCACCGCCAAGGTCGATACCACACCGCCGAACTTCGCCAAGGGTGTGCTCAATGTCATCCAGAAAGCGGGCATTGCACTGGAAACTGTCGACTATCTCGCCCACGGCACCACCGTGGTCATCAACGCCTTGACCGAGCGTCGAGGCGTAAAGACGGCCTTGATCACCACCCAAGGCTTTCGCGACATCCTCGAAATTGCCCGGGCCAATCGCCCCGACTACTTCAACTTGAAATGGGTCAAGCCAGCACCCTTCGTGCCTCGCTACCTGAGGCGCGAGGTAGGTGGTCGCCTGCATACCGACGGCAGTGAGCGTGAAGCCCTGGACCTTTCAGGCCTGGTCGACATACTCGATGCGTTTCGCGCCGATGGCGTGCAAGCCATTGCCATCTGCCTGTTGCACGCCTATGCAAATCCGGTCCATGAGCAGGCGGTACTGAAAGAAGTACAGCGGCTCTGGCCCGAGGTCTCAGTCGTTGCCTCACACCAGATCACTCGCGAGTGGCGCGAATACGAACGCTCCAGCACCACAGTGCTCTCGGCCTACGTCCAACCCATCGCCGCACGCTACCTCGAGAACCTGGAAACGGGCCTGCGCGAAGGCGGCTACGAAGCACCGCTGTACATCATGCAGTCCAACAGCGGCGTCGACAGTGTGGCTCATGCGCGGGACATTCCCATCACCATGGTCGAGTCGGGGCCTGCCAGCGGTTTCTGGGCCGCCGCCGAGCTGGGGCGCCTGCTTGATGAGCCCAACCTGCTGGCATTGGACATCGGTGGCACCACCGCCAAATGCTCGCTGGTACGTAACGGCCAGGTGTCGATAAAGACCGATTACTGGATTGAGCGTAATCGACTCAATGCGGGCTACCCGATCATGGTGCCAGTGGTGGATCTGGTGGAAATCGGCAACGGCGGTGGTTCCGTCGCCTGGGTCGATGAGTTCGAAAAACTGCACGTCGGCCCTGAATCCGCTGGCGCCCTGCCCGGCCCCGCGGCCTATGGCAACGGCGGTACGCAGGTCACCACGACAGATGCCAACCTGGCTTTGGGCCGGATCAACCCTGACTACTTCTGCGGCGCAGAGCTGGTCGCGGATATGGCCGCTGTCAGGCAGGCCTTCGGCCCACTGAGCAGGCGCCTGAAGCTACCCGCCGACGAGATCGCCCGCGGCATCATTCGAATTGCCAACGACAACATGGTCAACGCATTGAAACTGGTGTCATTGAGCCGTGGCCATGATCCCCGGGAGTTGACCCTGATCGCCTTCGGCGGCGGCGGAGCCATGCATGCAGTCGCCCTGGCGCAGGAACTTGGGGTCAAGAAAGTCATTGTGCCCCGAGGCGCCTCCGTATTCTCAGCATGGGGCATGACCATGTCGGACCTGCGTCGCGACCTGTTCATCAATCGTTTTGTCGAAACCGACCGCGAGGACGCGCTGGCGCTTACCCAAGTGTTTCTCGAGGAACTGATGCACAACGCCCGGGCCCAGTTTATCGGCGAAGCCATTGCTCCGGATCAGGTCGACGTGCAGGTGTCCTGCAAGCTGCGCTACCAGAACCAGGAGCACGCCGTCGAGGTCGCCTTGGGTCAAGAAGAATCGCTCTCAAAGCATTGGCCGGCGATAGCCCGACGTTTCCACGATCTCTATGAGCAGCAGTACTCCTACCGCTTACAGGCACCGTTGGAAATTGTCGGTTTCCATCTGGTGGCCGTCGCGCAGATTGGCAAGTTGAACCTGCAGGCACTGCCCATCACCGGCCGCACGTTGGCAGAAGCTCACAAAGGCCAACGCCCGGTGGATTTCGCCCTCGAAGGCATCCACGACACGGCCATCTACGACTACGCCCACCTGGAGCCGCAGATGAGTTTCAGCGGCCCAGCCATCATCGAGGACGCCGGTTCCACCGTAGTGGTCCATCCCGGCAATCAGGTACTCGTCGACCGCCTTGGCAACCTGCATATCACCCTCGGCGCCTGAAGGAGCAGCCCCCATGAGCAAAATCGATATATTCACCCTGGATATCATCCAGAACTCTCTACAAGCCATCGCCGATGAAATGTTCGAGGCGATGCGCAAGGCTGCCATGAGCCCGGTGATCTATGAGGTCCTGGACATGGGCACCGGCATCACCGATGCCCATGGCGAAATCGCCAGCTCGGGCGCCGGCATTCCAGCCTTTGTCGGCGTGCTCGATAAAGCGGTCAAGCAGATTCTGATTCAGCACCCCGCGCCCGGGGAAATCGAGGACGGTGACGTGTTCATCACCAATGATCCCCACAGTGGCGGCGTCACCCACCTCAATGATGTGGTACTGGCGATGCCGGTGTTCGCCGAGGGTCGGTTGCTGGCCTGGACCGCCAACATCGCCCACTGGAACGACATCAGCGGCATGGTCCCGGGTTCGTTGTCGACGGAGGCAACCGAGATTTTTCAGGAAGGCCTGCGCCTGGCCTCGGTCAAACTCATCAGTCGGGGCCAGCCGATTCGTTCGGTGCTGCAGATCCTGCGCTGCAATACCCGCATGCCGGATTTCATGGAAGGGGATTTATGGGCAGGAGTCGCCGCAGTGCGCAGTGGCGCCCTGCGCTTGCAGGTACTGAGCGCGAAGTACGGGATCGAGGTGTTCCTCACGGCCATGCAGGAGTTTATGAACCTGGGCGAAAAGGTCTCCTTGCGCGCACTGCGTGACTTGCCCGCCACCCACCTTCATCAAGAGGAGATGCAGGACGACGGCAGGCTCTTCAATGTGTCGATTCAGATATCCGAACGCGAGCTGATCATCGACCTGCGCGACAACCCTGACCAATGTGCCGGGCCCACCAACCTTAGCCGAGATGGCGCAGTCGTCGCGGCGCAGATGGCCTTCAAGGCCTTGACCGCGCCACAAGGCGTCACCAATGGAGGCACCTTCCGCCCCCTCCGGGTACTGACCCGGCCCGGGTCGCTGTTTGATGCCCAGCCTCCCGCAGCCGAGGGGTTCTATTTCGAGAACCTGATCCGCGTGCACGACCTGATCCTGCGCTGCCTGGCCCAGCGGTTTCCCGATCGCCTGCCCGCTGGTAATTTTGCCTCGGTGTGCGCCACCATCATCGGCGGTGTGCATCCCGATACCCGGCGCGTATTCACCCTGGTGGAGCCCGAGATTGGTGGCTGGGGGGCCGAACCCGGCCGCGACGGCAACAACGCGGTGTACTCGGGCCTGCACGGGGAAACCTACAACTGCCCGGTTGAGGTGTGCGAAGCCCGCTATGGCCTGTACGTCGAGCGTATGGAACTCAATGACGAGCCCGGCGGCCACGGCCAGTTCCGTGGCGGGCGAGGCCTGCTGATCGACTACCGCATTCGCTCCGATGCCAGCTTCCTGACCTGCGGCTACACCCGCGCCGTCATACCACCTTGGGGGCTTGAACAAGGATTGGACGGTACGCCCAACTATGTCGAAGTCACCCGCTGCGACGGCACACAACAGCGTTATGCCATGGCCAGCAGCATCAGCCTCGACGCAGGCGATTTGGTACGCGTGCGCACCGGAGCCGGTGGTGGTTACGGGTCGCCCTCTGAGCGCAACCGACAAGCCGTACTGGATGACCTGAAGAACGGCTATGTCGATACCGAAACGGCCAGAACGATATACGGCGTGCAGATTTGAACCACAGGAGCTGCTGACGGCGATTACGCCGAGCGCACCAGCCCTCAGTACTTAAGAACAACAACAAAAAAGCGAGAACTGATATGAAACCGTACACCCCATCACGTCCTTGGGTGTTGCCCGCGCTTGCCTTGATTTTGGGATTCAGCGCATCAGCCAACGCCGAGCAGTTCATTGGTTTTGGCCAGCCGGGCATCCCGGGCAAATGGGCACTGGAGTCATTCCCGGTGTTCAATCGCACGGCAGACGGTAACGTCCGCGCCGGTGGCAATACGGTGTTGGCGTACTTCTCCGAAACGGGCTTTACCGACACAACCCGTGACCAGTTGCAGTTCTGGGTAGGCGCCGTCCCCGGCTACGCCAGCACCAATGGTGCACGGGACACCAGCCCCTGGGGCATTGCTTCACCCAACCTGGGCTTTGCCTACTACTACAACGTGGTGGAGCCCACCAGCGAACCCGGCTCTGCTGACTACACCACGTTCTGGACCAACCCGACCCTGATGGTCGAGTTCCCCAATGGCAACGACGACATCGCCGGTTACGGCGCCTTTGCCAATCGATACGCAGTGAGTTTCAGCCTCGCCAATTACGTGCGCGTCGGGAACTTTGCCGCGACCTTTACCCCAGCGGGCATCCATTACGCCGCGCGCAATCGCAATACCACCGACCTCGGCACCGACAACCCCAAGCGCCTGCGCGGCGGGGTCAGCTTGTGGCTGGCGAATGTTGCCGCCGGATACCTCGTCACCGACGACCTGTGGTTGGGCGTGCATCACGTCTATCACATCAACAATAAAGCCGCGTCGGACTTCGCCGAGTCACGCGTTGCAAAGATCGGCCCGTCCATGACCTATACCGGGTTTGCCCAACAGGGGTTCTACCTCTCCGCCAATATGAACTTCGAGTACTACCGCAGCGCCAACCTGACCCGTGCCAATGAACTGACCATGGCACTGGTGAAGTTCTTCTAATCGCGCTTGCGAAAATCTCCGAGGACTATTGCATGCACACTACAACAACCGCTCCCCAGCCGCAGGACGTACCCGTAACGGTGCGCTGGCTGAACCCGATTGGTTGCTCCACATTCGACGCCCCCATCGCCGATCTGCTCCACGGCATCAAGCAACCATCGACACAGATTGAAGTCGTGTCCTTCGACATGGCACACAGCCCGACACACCTGGAATATCGCGCGTACGAAGCACTCACCTACGAGCGCACCCTCCGTATCGCCCGCGACTGCGGGCAACAGAACATCGACGCGCTGGTGATCGGCTGCTTCTACGATCCGGCACTGGAAGATGCCCGGGAAATCTCAGGCGACACGATTGTCGTCGCCCCTTGCCAGGCGAGCCTGCAAATAGTTGCACAGCTGGCCAACCGGTTCTCGATCATCGTCGGGCGCAACAAGTGGATGGAGCAGATGCATGAGCGGGTCCGCAACTACGGCGCGGCGGACCGGCTGGCATCGATGAGGCCTCTGGGTATGGGGGTTGATGAATTCCAGAAGGACCCCGCTCTCACCCGCAGTCGAATCATCGAACAAGCCATGTTGGCCGTCGAAGAGGACGGGGCCGAAGCCATCGTGCTCGGCTGCACCATCGAGTTCGGTTTCTTTGAGCAGGTGCAGCGGGAAGTCGGCGTACCGGTAATCGACCCCGTGGTTGCGGCCTTCAAGATGGCCGAGGCCATGGCAGGCATGAAACGGCGCTTCGGCTGGTCACCCAGCCGGGTCGGCAGTTGTGAACCGCCACCGGAAACCGAGATCAAGGCCTTCGGCCTGTTCCAGGGGCCGGTGCCGATCGGCAATCGGGTCAAGGCATAACCCTCCCTCACTTGGATGATCCTCCATGAGCATGAGCAACGTCACCGAGACGCCCTCGCTGGGCAGCAACGCGTCCATCCAGCAGGTGGGCGATGTGTTCAGAAATGTTCCCTTGACGCGCGAGCACCTCAAATGCTGCCTCGCGCTGTTCTTTGTATTTGCCATCGAGGCGTGGGAGATGATGATCATCGTCTACACCGCGCCGCTGATAGCAGAAGACATGGCCCTCGACGCGCTCGCGGTCGGCAATCTGATCAGTGCCATGTTCATTGGCATGCTGCTTGGGTCATTGGCCTGGGGCAAAGCGGCCGAACGGATTGGGCGCAAACGCGCGATTCTCTGGAGCCTGGCGCTCTACGGCGTGATTTCGCTGGCCAGTGCGTTCGCCCCGAACTACCTCAGCCTCTATGTGCTGCGCTTGCTGTCGGGCGTAGCGGCAGTGGGCATGATGGTCGTCACCTTTGCCCACTACCAGGAACTGCTGCCGGTGCGCCATCGCGGCGCGCTCACGGTGTACCTTGCCTCGGGCTGGCCGATCGGGATGCTACTGGCGCTGGGAGCCACGGTATGGCTGATGCCCTGGGGCTGGCGCGCGATTATCGTGCTGAGTTCCATGGGAAGCCTCTGGGCGCTGGTAGTGGCGCTGTGGGTTCCGGAATCGCCTTATTGGCTGGCGAGTGTGGGCAGGCAAGCGCAGGCCAAGAGGGTGATCCAGCGACTGAGTCGCGGCGCCGTGCAAATAGCTGAAAGTTGCCAGCTGCAAGTCGACCAGAGCACCCGAGGCTGCCAGCGCGATTTGTTTGCAGGCGCCATGCTCAAAGTCAGCGCCCTGCAAATCCTCGTCAACTTCACGTTCTCATGGGGCTATTGGGGTTTGCAGACCTGGCTACCGACCCTATTGCAGCAACGGGGTCTGAGCTTGCCGCAAAGCTACGGCTTCATTGCGCTATCAGCGCTGTGCATGATCCCCGGTTACGTCGCCGCGTCCTTCCTGACCCATCGTTTCGGGCGCAAGAAAATCATCATCGGCTTTATCGGAGCCTCAGTGGTAGCCGGCTACGGTTTTGCCAACGCACACACCCTGGAAATGCTCTACCTGAGCAACTTTGCCCTGGCTTTTTTCAGCCTTGGCGCCTGGGGTGTCTGGGGCACCTGGATCGCCGAACTGTACCCGACGCCACTACGTACCATTGGTTACGGCTGGGCGATTTTCGCCCAGCGGGTAGCCAACGTTCTGGCGCCCTCACTGATCGGTGCACTGGTGGCTTATGGCGCGTCTTTCAATGTTACGACCACCCTCATCAACGCCTTCATGCTGGTTACCGTGATGTTAGTGGCATTTATTCCGGAGACCGAAGGCAGGGCCTTGCAATGAACCGCCAACCGTTGCCGCCATTTCGGTCAAGACAACAAGAAGCTGCCCGACATCAGCCTCGAGACAAGTCGGTTTGAATGCATGCAGTTGGCATCGGCTTCCCAAACAACCGGGAAGCTCTATTACTGTGTGATGTCGCTGTACATCACCCCAGAAACGGAATTCATCATGGACACACAATCGCCGGCCAATGGGCTGGTATTTCCTATGCAACGGGGCCCCTTCCAGAACAACGGGGCATCGCCGTGGTACTCAACGATGGCACTGGGCAGTCCAGGTCAACCGTTGAAGCTGGCAATCGACTCAGGCACCAATATCAGTTGGGTGACTTCAACACTTTGTCCACCCGGTAAATGCGCGCATTTCGCCGGTGCCCGGTTTGACTACCGGGCTTCCAGCACCTTTGAATTTACTGATTGCCTGCAACGCCCCTATAGCTTTGGCCCCTGGGGCACGATGCAGGTTGAAAGCGCTTCGGACGTGTTAACCGTTCCTACAGGAAGTGTGCAGCCGATCAAGTTGTTTCTGGCAGCCAACTACGACGGCGACCAGTTCAAGCAGCTGGATTGGGACGGCGGTATCGGCCTGCCGTGCAGCAGCGCCTATATCGAAGGACGAAGCTCATTTCTGTTTCAGGACTTGATCGGTAGTGGTCGGCTCGACCCGATGCATCCTTACGTAGCGTTCGACTGGAACTCCAGAGATCGCAGCGGAACCTGCCAGATGGGTGCTTTCGACACCTCCAAAACCCGGGGCCCAGGTTTGTTTCTCCCTTGGTCCCTCTATAGCCGATTGCCGGGCGTGGAATACATCTGGTCTACCGAACTGAAATCCTACTCGGTGGGCGGTGAAACGCTGGCGAACAACGTAAGCTTTGCCCTGGACTCTGGATCTTCGCAATTCAAGGGCGATGACAAGATCATGGGGCGCACCCTGGCGCTTATCGCTCGTGGCGCACGACCTGATGTTGTGTTGGGATTTGCCGAGGGTGAAATCACCCTGGGCGCTGACCTGTACGACCTGCTGGTTGAAGAAGGCCCACAAAAGGGGCAGACCGTCCCGCAGTTTGCCCCGCTGGGCTTGCCTGACCTTGTGCTGGTGGGATCACTGGTCATGGAGCATTGCTACACCGTTTATGAATACCAGGTAGTGCAATGCGGGCAGGAGGTTTACTCACTCGCCCCGGTTGGGATGTGGCTGTTCAATCGCCCGGATGGGCCCCAGATCATTACCCGATCTTCGTCACGCTCATTCAACGCCGGCCCTCGCCCGGTGGTGAACACAAAGGTCATACTCCCCGGCCCAGCGGTTGAAGTCCCTGCCACCAGGCAAAAATCGGTAGCAGGCACCTGGAAAAATGAATATGGATCAGTCATGACCCTGGCAGTGACGGGCAATCGGATTCGCGGCACCTATCAGTCTTCGACCGGCTCAACAGGCAAGTACGAAGTGACAGGCTTTCAACTGGGCCCCCCTGCGTCTCCCGCTCTGAGTCAGCCGGTGACATTGGCTATTGAATGGCACTCCACTGGCGATGACCCAGCAGATCCGAGCTGGAATTGGTGCTCAGGACTGAACGGGCAAATGAGTGTTACACCAGCAGGAGACAGGTTGCAGTTATCGCACTTATTGGTAGCAAGCAGCGACTTTCCCGGGCTTGCGGGACAAGGAACTTACATTGACAAACTTACTTATCAGCGAGTGGATACAGCGGCGCTCGATGATTCGGGTGCGGAGCCGTTAGAGATGCTACCGATTGAGGACGCGTTGAACGGTACGTGGGTGGCTGACAACGGAACGACACTTGAACTGATTGTGTACGCGTCCAGCCAGCGGCGATCGGGTCACGTCCGTGGGCAGCTATCCACACCGGAGGGTAATGTTGAGGTGTCCGGTTTCACCGATATCAACGCGCTTGCGAGCAGACTAGCGCTGCAATCGGTGAGTCTCACCGCAGCGCAAACGCAGGAATCGAGCGTAAGCAGCCTTTGTGGTTCATTGGAATTACAAGGTGAAGTGCTGAACCTATTCTCGGTGACAAGTTCAGCAACGACACCCCAGCGTTCCTATTTGGCAACGCAGGTATTGGCACTCCGTTTCAAGCGTAACGAGACCACGCACCTATGAACCAAGCCCCTACCCGCGCTTACCCATCAACGGATCACTGATACTGTGCGCTCCCGTCTCGATGCGCCCCGCCACTCGTCGCACCCAGCCATGCTCGTCACGTAGCTTGAAGTCATACCAGCCCCCATTCGGCTGGCAGGAGAACGTTCGTTGCACGGTACTGCCGCCCGCAATCTCCAGCAGCCACGGCCCCTGCTTGGTGTAAGGGCAACGCTCGATGGTGATTGAGGCCGCACGCTTGCCGGGGTTGACCAGGGTCAGCAGTAAGGTGTCACCGTGATACGCCAGGGATAACTCCGGCTCGCGACGCTGCAGGTGCCCCTTGAACGAACGGTGGAACCCATTCGGCCCCAACAGCCAGAGCTTGTAGGCGCCCGCGACTTGCCAGGTGTCACTGAGGTGTTTGCCGGCTTCCACCGTGTAGCGGCGCGGTACCTCGTCCAGGTGCAGGCGGTCGTAGACGTGGAAGACCACGCCCTGTTCGCCATTGTTGAAGAAGTCCAGGCTCACCGAACTGGCGCGACGGTCAACCGAGCCTTCAACGTTCAACTGGTACGGCAGCGCCCGGGATGGCCGCGCCATTCGCGCCTGGAACGGCGCCTGTTGCTGGCCCACCGTCGGCAGGGCGACCTGGGGCAGTTGCTCCTGGCGTTGACGCAGGGAGTC
This sequence comes from Pseudomonas sp. W2I6, assembly GCF_030815935.1. Lineage (NCBI taxonomy): Bacteria > Pseudomonadati > Pseudomonadota > Gammaproteobacteria > Pseudomonadales > Pseudomonadaceae > Pseudomonas > Pseudomonas sp. W2I6. Next base: position 3,570,956 of record NZ_JAUSXJ010000001.1, read on the forward strand.
GGCGGCCTGGCGGCTGATGGTGTGCAGCGGTGGCAGGGTCTCGGTGTTGGGGTTGACGAAGTTGAAGGCCGAGGTGAGGTCGCCGCACACCGCCCGGCGCCAGGCGCTGATATTGGGTTCGCGCACGTGGAAACGCTTCTCCAGAAATTGCAGCACGGAGGTGTGATCAAACGCCTGGGAATTGACCCAGCCACCACGGCTCCACGGCGACAGCACCAGCATTGGCACTCGCGGCCCGGGCCCGTACACCCCGCCGTCCGGCGCGGGTTGCTGGCTAGAGCCGGGCGGTGCCGGGTGGGTAAAAATCTCGCTGTCGAACTTCACCGTGGACTTGCCGGCAAAGCTGCCATCCAGGCGTTTGGACGGGGCTGACGGCGACGGCACGTGGTCGAAGAAACCGTCGTTTTCATCGTAGTTGACCAACAGCACGGTCTTGCTCCACACGTCCGGGTTGGCGGTCAGTGCCTTGAGGATTTCCTGGGTGAACCAGCCACCCTGCACCGGGCTCGAAGGCCCGGGGTGTTCGGAGTAATCGGCCGGCGCCACCAGCCAGCTCACCTGTGGCAGGCGCCCGTCGTTCACGTCCTTGCGAAAGCCCTGGATGATCGATTCCAGGTCGCTGCCGCTGACCGCCGGCAGGGTGTTGCCATTGCCTTTGTACAACGGCACGCGGGCGTTCAATTGATCGCTGTAGGGCACAAAATCCTTGAAGTCTTTCGGTGGCACGGCGGGGTTGCCGGCCGCGACGCTGGCCGCACGAAACTGGCGAAACCCGGCCAAGGGGTTGTCACCAAAGTTATCCGGCAAGTACTGGTAAACCTTCCAGCTCACACCCGCTTCTTCCAGGCGCTCGGGATAGGTTTTCCAGGTGTAGCCCACGCCCACCGCGCCGGGGCCGTCCCATTCGTTGACCACCGCCGCCACATTTGCACCGGTCGGGCCATTGGTGCCGGTCCAGTGGAACAGCCGATTGGGATTGGTACCTGCGTGTACCGAACAGTGGTAGGCGTCGCATAGGGTAAAGGTGTTGGCCAGGGCGAACTGGAACGGCACTTCCTGCTCACGGTAGTAACCCATCGAGGTGGGTGTCTTGAACGTTGGCCAGGCGTTCATCCGGCCGCTGCTCCAGGCGGCGTGCTCGTCGCCCCAGGAATGCGGCGTGCCGCTGACCCGCTGCGCGTTGCCACGGGAGCTGTCCAGGTGATAGGGCAGGATCCGCCGCCCAACGCCCTGCTGCTCCCACACCCGGTGCCCGCCCGGCAGTGGAATGGTGAAGCGGTCACTGAACCCGCGCACACCCGGCAAGGTGCCGAAGTAGTGATCGAAGGAGCGGTTTTCCTGCATCAGGATCACCACATGTTCGACGTCCATCAGGGTGCCGGTGCGGTTGTTGGCGGGGATCGCCAGGGCCTGGCGAATGGAGTCGGGCAACAGGGTGTAGGCGGATCCGATGGCAGCTGCTTGCAACAACGTTCTGCGTGTAAGAGTCGGCATAAGACGATTCAATCCCTTGAAGTTCTGGAGCGAGGCTCAGGACAAAATAGGGACTCAAGGCGACAAAGAAATGACATCGCTCGAATCGCGCTCGACCTGCCCCACCTGGTACTCCCTCGGCGTACACCCGAACTCGCGCTTGAACACCGTGTGCAGGTACTGGGCGGATTTGAACCCGCAGTCATAGGCAATATCCGCAATCGCGGCCCTGGTATTTTCGAGGCTGGAAACCGCAGCCGCGAGTTTGAAGCGCAGGATTTCATCGTGGACGCTGCGGTTCAGTTCACTGCGAAAATGCGCTTCCAGGGACGACCGCGACACGCCGACGTAGTTGGCGACCTGGGCAGTCTTGATGCCCTGGCAGGCGTACTGGCGAATGAAATGCAGCGCTTGCATCACGTAGGGATGGCCGAGGGGTTGGTGCAGGCTTGAGGTCTGCACGTTGACCGCTTCCGGCGGCACCAGGATCTGGCTGCCTGCCGAAGGCATACCGTGCAGCATCTGGTGCAGCAGGCGCGCGGCGGTGCGGCCCATTTTTTCAGTGCCCTGGATCACCGAGCTCAGCGGCACGCGGGTCAGGGTGCGGGTCAAGGGGTCGTTGTCGATGCCGATCAGTGCCACTTGCTCCGGCACCGGGATGCCGGCGGTGAGGCAGGCCTGCAGCAACTGGCGGGCACGGGCGTCGCTGACCGCGATGATGCCGATGGGTTTGGGCAGGCTGTGCAACCAGGCAATTTGTTGTTCCACCGCCGAGTCCCACAGCGGCGCGCTGGTGCCGAGCCCGCGATACACCTCCACCGGCAAGCCATCGCGCTCCAGAAGGCGGCGGAAGGCTTTTTCGCGCTCCTGGGCCCAACGGTTGATATCGGCTTCAGGCAGGCTGAAACAGGCAAAGCGTGTCAGCCCGGCTTCGATCAGGTGTTCATAGGCCAGCTTGATCAAAGCAAAATTGTCAGTGGCCACGTACGGAGTATGCCGGGGGTAAGCCCGCTCATCCTCATAAGACCCGCCCACCGCCACCACCGGCACATGCACACCCGCCAACGCGGGGCCCATCGCCGGGTCGTCGAAGTCGGCAATGATCCCGTCGCCATGCCAGCGCTCGATACCCTTGAGCCGGCAGACGAAGTCCTCTTCCAGGAACAGATCCCACGACACCCGCGTACTGCTCAGGTAGTTGCCGATCCCGGTGATGATGCCGCGATCGTAGATCTTGTTGCCATTGAACAGCAGGGCAATCCGGTGCACAGGCGGGACAGTTTTCACAGGGGCGGCTCCATGCGATATGTCGAGCCACTATGCGCGTAAAACCACTCAAAATCGAACCCCGCTCTGGTGATTTTCATAATCGGTTGGCCGGGGGCCGTTGCTAGTATCGAGGCAAGGTTAACGTGCACTCATAACAACAAGGATCTGGCGATGCCCTACTTTCCCGCGGTCGAAAAAATCCTCTATGAAGGCCCCGATAGCGACTCTCCCCTGGCCTTCCGGCACTACGATGCAAACAAGCTGATCCTCGGCAAACCGATGCGCGAGCACCTGCGGATGGCCGCGTGTTACTGGCACAACTTTGTCTGGCCCGGCAGCGACATGTTCGGCTCCGGCACCTTCCAGCGGCCCTGGCAGCAACCGGGGGAAGCCCTGCAAGTGGCACGCGGCAAGGCCGAAGCGGCGTTCGAGTTTTTCTCCAAGCTGGGCATCGACTACTACAGCTTCCACGACACCGACGTGGCTCCCGAAGGCGCAAGCCTGGCGGAGTACCGCGACAACTTTGCGCGGATGGTCGACCAGCTCGAACGCCATCAGGAACAGACCGGTATCCGGCTGCTGTGGGGCACTGCCAACTGCTTCAGCAACCCGCGCTTTGCCGCCGGCGCCGCCAGTAACCCGAACCCGGAAGTGTTTGCCTATGCGGCGGCCCAGGTATTCAGCGCGATGAATGCCACCCACCGTCTCAAGGGCTCCAGCTATGTGTTGTGGGGCGGCCGCGAAGGCTACGAGACCCTGCTCAATACCGACCTCAAGCGCGAGCGCGAGCAACTCGGGCGGTTCATGCGCATGGTGGTCGAGCACAAATACAAGATCGGCTTCACCGGCGAGCTGTTTATCGAGCCCAAGCCACAGGAGCCCACCAAGCACCAATACGACTACGACAGCGCCACCGTGTTTGGCTTCCTGCATCAGTTCGGCCTGGAGAAAGAGATCAAGGTCAACATCGAGGCCAACCACGCCACCCTCGCCGGCCACAGTTTTCACCATGAGATCGCCACCGCCGCGTCCCTGGGGATTTTCGGCAGCATCGACGCCAACCGTGGCGACCCGCAGAACGGCTGGGACACCGACCAGTTCCCCAACAGCGTCGAGGAGCTGACCCTGGTCACCTACGAGGTACTCAAGGCCGGTGGTTTCAAGGGAGGTGGCTACAACTTCGACTCCAAGGTACGCCGCCAAAGCCTCGACGAAGTGGACCTGTTCCATGGCCACGTGGCCGCAATGGACGTGCTGGCGCTGTCCCTGGAACGCGCCGCCGCCATGGTGCAGAACGACGCCCTCGAACAGTTCAAGGCCCAGCGGTATGCCGGCTGGGACCAATCCTTCGGGCGTGCCGTGCTTGGCGGCGACTTCAGCCTGGCGTCGCTGGCCGAGCATGCCTTCAGCCACCAACTGAACCCACAAGCCGTGAGTGGCCGCCAGGAGATGCTCGAAGGCGTAGTGAATCGCTTTATCTACCCATGACCGCTACGCTCCAGGTCCAGCAGTGCGTCTAAACAACAATAAAAGGGACTCACCATCATGAAACACCTGAAAACCGTCTTGCTCACCAGCGTTCTGGCACTGCTTTCCAACTCGGTCATGGCTGACGCGGCCCACCCGAAAATCGGTTTTTCCATCGACGACCTGCGCCTTGAACGCTGGGCCCGCGACCGCGATTATTTCACCGCCGCCGCCGAACAACTGGGGGCCAAGGTCTATGTGCAGTCGGCGGACGCCAACGAACAGCGGCAGATCTCGCAGATTGAAAACCTGATCTCCCGGGGCGTCGACGTGATTGTGATCGTGCCGTTCAATGCCACGGTGCTGAACAACGTGGTGGCCGAGGCCAAGAAAGCCGGGGTGAAAGTGCTGTCCTACGACCGGCTGATTTTGAATGCCGATATCGACGCCTACATCTCCTTCGATAACGAAAAGGTCGGCGAGATGCAGGCCCAGGGCGTGTTGAACGCGCAGCCTAAAGGCAATTACTTCCTGCTGGGCGGCGCACCTACCGACAACAACGCGAAGATCCTGCGCCAGGGCCAGATGAAGGTGCTGCAGCCTTCGATCGACAAGGGCGACATCAAGATTGTCGGCCAGCAATGGGTCAAGGAATGGAACCCCACCGAAGCCCTGAGCATTGTCGAAAACGCCCTGACCGCCAACAGCAACAAGATCGACGGCATCGTCGCCTCCAACGACGCCACCGCCGGCGGCGCGATCCAGGCCCTGGCGGCACAAAAACTCGCGGGCAAGGTGCCGGTCTCGGGCCAGGATGCCGACCTGGCCGCGATCAAGCGCGTGATCGCCGGCACCCAGACCATGACCGTCTACAAGCCCCTGAAGCTGCTGGCGTCCGAGGCGGCCAAGCTCTCGGTACAACTGGTGCGTGACGAGAAACCGGCCTACAACTCGCAGTACGACAACGGCAGCAAACAGGTGTCGAGCATCCTGCTCAAGCCGACCGCGTTGACCAAGGACAACGTCAACGTGCTGGAAGAAGACGGGTTCTACACCAAAGCGCAAATCGCCGGGCAGTAAGCGTACGGCTCACTGCAGGGGCGGTATGAGGCCGCTCCTGCCTTTTCGCTGTGGAATGAGTGCCCGCCATGTCCGACTACCTGCTGGAAATGAACAACATCGTCAAGACCTTCGGTGGCGTCAAAGCCCTGAATGGCATCGACATCAAGGTAAAACCCGGGGAATGCGTAGGGTTGTGCGGCGAGAACGGCGCCGGCAAATCGACCCTGATGAAAGTGCTGTCGGCGGTGTATCCCCATGGCACCTGGGACGGCGAAATCCTTTGGGACGGCCAGCCGTTGCGCGCCCACTCCATCGCCGAAACCGAAGCCTGCGGCATCGTGATCATCCATCAGGAACTGACCCTGGTACCCGACCTCTCGGTGGCCGAAAACATCTTCATGGGCCACGAGCTGACACTGCCCGGCGGGCGCATGAACTACCCCGCCATGATGCACCGTGCCGAAGCCCTGATGCGCGAGCTGAAAGTGCCGGACATGAACGTCGCCCTGCCCGTTTCGCAATACGGCGGCGGCTACCAGCAACTGGTGGAAATCGCCAAGGCCCTGAACAAGCAGGCGCGCCTGCTGATCCTCGACGAACCCTCCTCGGCGCTGACCCGCTCGGAAATCGAGGTGCTGCTGGACATCATCCGTGGGCTCAAGGCCAAGGGCGTCGCCTGCGTGTACATCTCCCACAAGCTCGATGAGGTCTCGGCCATCTGCGACATCATCGCGGTGATCCGCGACGGCAAACACATCGCGACCACGGCCATGGCCGAGATGGACGTGTCGCGCATCATCACGCAGATGGTCGGCCGTGAGATGAGCAACCTCTACCCCACCGAACCCCATGCGGTAGGCGAGGTGCTGTTCGAGGCGCGCAACGTCACCTGCTACGACGTCGACAACCCGGGCCGCAAGCGGGTGGACAATGTCTCGTTCAGCGTGCGCCGTGGCGAAATCCTCGGCATCGCCGGGCTGGTGGGCGCCGGCCGCACGGAACTGGTGTCGGCGCTGTTCGGCAGCTACCCCGGGCGCTACCAAGGCGAGGTATGGCTGGATGGCAAACCGATTGATACACGCACGCCGCTGAAGTCGATTCGCGCCGGGCTGTGCATGGTCCCGGAAGACCGCAAGCGCCAGGGCATCGTCCCGGACCTGGGCGTTGGGCAAAACATCACCCTGGCGGTGCTGGACCGTTTCTCGCACCTGACGCGCATCGATGCCGAGGCGGAACTGGGCAGCATCGAGCAGGAAATCAAGCGCATGCACCTGAAGACGGCGAACCCGTTCCTGCCGATCACCAGCCTCTCCGGCGGCAACCAGCAGAAGGCCGTACTGGCCAAGATGCTCCTGACCAAACCCCGGGTGCTGATCCTCGACGAACCGACCCGTGGCGTGGACGTGGGCGCCAAATATGAGATCTACAAATTGATGGGCGCGCTGGCGGCCGAAGGCGTGTCGATCATCATGGTGTCCTCGGAGCTGGCCGAGGTGCTGGGGGTCTCCGACCGGGTGCTGGTGATCGGCGAGGGCCAGTTGCGCGGCGACTTCATCAACCAGGGCCTGACCCAGGAACAGGTGCTCGCCGCCGCCCTCAGCCAACCGAACGGGCATGACAATAATAATGATCGGAAGTCCGCGTAAATGAACCAGGTCAAACAGCTCTTCACCCGCTACAAAATGCTCGCCCTGTTGATCGCCGTGGTGCTGATCTGGGTGTTTTTCAGCTGGCAGACCGAAGGCGGTTTCCTGACCCCGCGCAACCTGTCGAACCTGCTGCGGCAGATGTCCATTACCGGCATCCTGGCCTGCGGCATGGTGCTGGTGATCATCAGCGGCGAGATCGACCTGTCGGTGGGCTCGATGCTCGGTTTGCTCGGCGGCGTCGCGGCGATCCTGGATGTGGTTTATCACATTCCCCTGCCGCTGAACCTGGCCATCGTCGCCCTCTGTGGCTTGCTGATTGGCCTGGGCAACGGCTACATGACCGCGTACCTGCGCATCCCCTCCTTCATCGTCGGCCTGGGCGGCATGCTCGCGTTTCGCGGGGTGCTGCTGGGCATTACCGGCGGCACCACGATTGCACCGGTTTCGCCACAACTGGTGTACATCGGCCAGGGTTACCTGCCGACGGTGGTCGGGGTGATTCTCGGCGTGTTGCTGTTCGGGCTGGCGATATTCCTGACCTGGCGCCAACGCCACAACCGCGCCCTGCACGGCTTGGCGCTGCCGTCGATGCTGCGCGACAGCGTGCGCGTGGTGTTGATCGGTTTTGTGCTGGCCGGCTTCGTCTACACCCTCAACAGCTACGACGGCATTCCCGTGCCGGTGCTGCTTCTGCTGGTGCTGCTGGGGGTGTTCAGTTACGTCACCAGCCAGACCGTCTTTGGCCGGCGCATCTACTCGGTGGGCAGCAACATGGAAGCCACGCGCCTGTCGGGGATCAACGTGCAGGCGGTCAAACTGTGGATCTTCGGGATCATGGGCGTGATGTGCGCCCTTGCCGGGCTGGTCAACACCGCGCGCCTGGCGGCGGGTTCACCTTCGGCGGGCAACATGGGCGAACTGGATGCTATCGCGGCGTGCTTTATCGGCGGTACATCGATGCGCGGCGGTTCGGGCACCGTGTACGGCGCCCTGCTCGGCGCACTGGTGATCAGCAGCCTGGACAACGGCATGTCGATGCTCGACGTGGACAGCTACTGGCAGATGATCGTCAAGGGCAGCATCCTGGTGCTGGCGGTGTGGGTGGATGTGAGTACGCGGACGGGGCGTCGCTGAGGGCGCCAGCCGGTTACTGCACCGGCAGGAAATTCATCAGCAGCAAGCTTTGCGCGTAGTTGAGCCCGATGCGCCGGTAGCGTTCGTCGAGCATCTGGGTCAACAGGTCGAGGCGCGCGACGATCTTGCCGAACTCCACGGCAAAGCTGAGGTTGCTGCCCGCCTCCGAGATCTCGTTGGAGAACAGCAACAGCGAGCCATTGGCATCCTGGCGCTGACTGAGCAGCCAGGTGGCTTTCTCGATATTGCGCGCGGCATTGCTGACGAACTGGGGGTTGATCGAGTCCGTTATATAAAACTCGGTGCGCCCGCCGTGTGCCGTCACCAGCATGCTGCCGATCGCGTAGATGAAGGCGCCTACCCGGTCGCCGCGAAACTCCGGGCTCAGGGAATAGCTCAGCGCCGCCAGGTCGCGACGATCGCCCAGGGCAGGCAGCGGTTGGCGAAGTTCGATGGCCTGGCGGATTTGCCGGGCGGCGGTCACAGCGTCGGTGTAACCCGATTGACGCCACTGGTTGGGGTTGCGCAGGTAGAGCTTGCTCATCAGCAGATACAGGCTTTGCAGGTTGTCGCGCATACTCAGGGTGGCCATGCGATCAACGCTGGTCTGGAAGAATTCATCGGGCTTGCCGTTGCTGAACTGCGTGGCAATATCGCGCCCCTGCTGCTGGCTGCAACCGTTGGCGCAAAGCATCAAAACCGCAGCCAGCAACAGCGGCTGACGCATCCATCGGGTTATAAAAACAGGTAACGTGCGATCCATCTGCACCAGGTCTGGGTCTGCTGTCCACGCCGGAAATTAGTGTGGTCGGGACAGAGATAGATCGGAAGAACGGGAAAAAGTGCAGTGAGGGCGGCAAACCAATAATTTTTCCAGAGGTGCATCCACTTTGATCCTTGGTACGTAGATTCAATACCCTCACCCGGAGGGCACAAGCACCAAGGAGATACATCATGCACGCCATCTACAAAAAAATTGCTGCCGTTGCCTGCTTTACGTTCCTCTCCGTCACCACATCCCTAAGTTTTGCCACCGACACCGTAATGGTGGGCGGCGCGGCGATGTATCCGACGAAAACCATCGTCGAAAACGCAGTCAACTCAAAGGACCACACCACTCTGGTGGCGGCGGTCAAGGCAGCCGGACTGGTGGATACCCTTAACAGCAAAGGCCCGTTCACCGTATTCGCACCGACCAACGAAGCTTTCGCCAAGCTCCCCGCAGGCACCGTGGATACGCTTGTGAAACCTGAGCACAAAGCCGATCTCACAAAAATCCTGACCTATCACGTGGTGGCTGGCACTCATACCTCTGCACAACTGATGGCCGACGCCAAGAAGAACGGCGGTACCGTGATGTTGAAAACCGTGCAGGGTGAGTCGCTGACGATCAAGCTGCATGACGGCAAACTGTGGGTGGTGGATGCCAAGGGTGGCAAGGCCAGCATCAGCATTGCGGATGTGATGCAGTCCAATGGCGTGATTCATGTGGTTGATTCGGTGCTGATGCCGTAATCGTCGCTTGACACCGAAAAGCCCGACGCAGTGTGCGTCGGGCTGATTCGGATGCTTCAGTTGTCGGGGTGTTCACTCGCGACAGAATCAGCGGCATCCACATCCGACATATCCTCTTCCAGAGGGGCGTCATCGTCCGGCGGTAGAGGCGCTTCAGGTTGATCGCGCCGAGGATCATGCCCGGTTTCATTGTCTGTACCGCGCGTTACGCCCTGCTGGGATACGTTTCCAGGGGCCTTCTCGTCAATTTCCATGCTGGCTCTCCGTTCTAGCGCGGGATGTCCGTGCTTGAACATGAGAAACGGTGCGGTGTCGCGAGTGCCGGACGATGGACGAACGGTGGGGATCAATTTCATAACGGCCCTAACGCTCCGAGAGACTCTATCCACCGCAGGATCGCGGGTTTCTCTGCTGGTTTTTCGCCAATGCAACACACCTCCGGGTCGGTGAGAGAACACCAGACAGACACCGGGTCTCCCACTCGCAAGCCATACGAAGCTTTACGAAGCGTCGTCGTTGACCAAGCGTCAACCGTCTCGTTGAGAGACTTGTGAAAGTGCTGCCCATTGACGCTATAGCTGAAGCTCATGAATTGGCGTCCGGCCCACGATGCCTCACGCCCGACGAAGGTTACGTAGCCAGGCACCACTTGCCCCGCGTCCATGGCACTCATGAGTTCTCTCCTGAAAACAGCCCGGAAACACGTTTGTTTTTTGTGCTTTTACACTGTTATAGCTCAGAGGCCCGCAGCGCGACAGGTCCTTGGTCGCCGCCTACGGTGAGGCCTGAAACTGACTACCCTTTATATCTGACACACATTGACATATCGATAATTCTCGATATGATCGCGCCATGGACTTACTCGAAATATTCAAAGCCCTCTCAAACCAGACACGCCTCGAAATCCTGAAAGGTTTGAAGGACCCCGAGAAGAACTTCCCTGCACAAGATGAAGGGGACGTTCACACGGTGGGCGTGTGCGTCAGCAGTATTCAGGAAGGCATCGGGCTCTCGCAGTCGACGGTGTCCGGTTACCTGTCAACGCTGCAACGGGTGGGTCTGGTCGAAGTCAGGCGCATCGGCCAGTGGACTTACTACAAGCGCAATGAAGCCACCATCCGCAGGCTTGCCGAGATCATAGGGAAAGATTTGTAGTTTTTTTACCACAGAATATCGAGATTTCGCGATATCCCTTTTTGTCGAAACGAGGAAATGCAATGAAGGCGTTGATACTCAAGTCATTTGGCGGCCCGGAATCATTCGAACTTCGCGACGTTCCCAAGCCCGTTCCGCACACGGGGCAAGTCCTGGTCCGCGTACACGCAACCTCCATCAACCCGCTGGATTACCAGGTCCGACGTGGCGACTACGCTGACCTGGTGCCGCTACCGGCGATTACCGGGCATGACGTATCGGGGGTCGTTGAGGAAGTCGGGCCAGGGGTTACGTCCTTCGCGCCAGGCGACGAAGTCTGGTACACCCCGCAAATATTTGACGGACCCGGCAGCTATGCCGAATACCACGTGGCGGCCGAAGGCATTATCGGGAAGAAGCCCCCTGCCCTGAGTCACCTTGAAGCAGCAAGCCTGAGCCTGGTCGGCGGGACCGCCTGGGAAGCGCTGGTGGTGCGTGCAGCCCTCAGGGTGGGAGAAAGCATCCTGGTGCACGGCGGCGCGGGCGGCGTCGGCCATGTGGCGATCCAACTGGCGAAAGCCATTGGCGCCCAGGTGTTCACCACCGTACGCGACGTCAATGTCGAGTTCGCGCGAAGCCTGGGTGCGGACGTAATCATCGACTACGAAAAGGAAGATTACGTCGACGCCATCCTGCGGGAAACGGGTGGCCGTGGCGTTGATGTGGTGTTCGATACCATCGGCGGCACCACATTGTCCCGTAGCCCGGACGCGCTTGCGCAACTGGGTCGCGTGGTCACGATTGTGGACACGGCGCACCCCCAGAACCTCGTCCAGGCCTGGGGCAGGAACGCGAGTTATCACTTCGTTTTCACACGACAGAACCGCGGCAAGCTGGATGAAATGAGCGCACTGATCGCCAACGGTCAACTGCGGCCACACGTTGGCGCGGTCTATTCCCTTGCCGACATCCCGCTCGCCCATTCCCGCCTGGAAAGCCCCAACAACGGCATTCAAGGGAAAATCGCGATTGCCGTGTCCGCCGGCTTACAGGAGGATTGGCGCAACGGTGCTTGAGCTGATCGCACTGAACCACTTTTTTGGAGAGCACGGGTAAATGGCAGAACTGATGGAAATGCTCGACGGCCCAAGGACCGCACAGCAGGAACTGTTCTACGACCTCGAAGATGCGACGGCCGTTATCGCCTGGTCGGTCAATCAATTGGCCACTATCGCCGGGGTCGCCAAATCACCCGACGAAGCAGTCGCCCTGATGAAGATGGGTGCACTGCTCGCGGCTCAGCAGGAAAAGCTCAGCGGGTACGCGGATGAGGTGAAGGCCGGAAGGATTGTGCGAGGAGAGGATCACTCGTGATAAATACGCTACGCACCCAACAACCTTTCACATCCCTTTCACACTCGAGCGCTTATCGTCACTCCAGCTCCTAAGTGAACACCTTTAAGCCCGCACTCCCCATCGCGGGCTTTTCTTTGCCTGGAATTTGGTAAAAGGGATATCAAAACCTTCATCCAGTTTCATTTGTTGATGGCCTGGGCTGTCGCCTTAATGCTCCCACACGAACTCGTGCACAGGAGCAAAATATAATGAAAAAACGTCAACCGTTACTTCAGCTCAATACCTTGGCCGTGGCGCTGGCATTTGCCTTGCCGGCCATGAGCTATGCCAGCGATCAGTCCGACTCCAAGGGCTTTGTCGCCGACAGCAGCTTGAATATCCTCAACCGCAACCTGTTCTGGAACCAGAACGGCAACGGCGCCCACACCCGTGACTGGAGCCAGGCGCTGATGGCGACCTACAGCTCGGGCTTCACTCAAGGCACCATTGGCATCGGCATTGATGCGTTTGCCGACCTGGCGTTGCGCATCGACGGGGACACCGACCGCGCCGGTGGCCCGAACATACCGTCCGACGCCAATGGCAATCCGGATCATGGCTTCGCGAAGGCCGGTGGTGACGTCAAGTTCCGTATTTCCAATACCACGCTCAAGGTCGGCGACCTGCAGCCTACGTCGCCGGTGTTCGCCACCGCCGATAACTACCTGATGCCACAGACCGCAACAGGCTTCCAGATCGACAGCCATGAAATCACCGGCCTGAACCTGGAGGCCGGCCATTACACCTCCGGCACCGGTACCACCACCACCTCGCGCAGCGGCGACATTCTCGCCAGCTATGCAGGCGTGGAAGCGTCGTCGGCCAGCTTCGCGGGGGGCAAATACCAGTTCAGCAAGGAATTCACCGCGTCGCTGTACGGAGCGCATCTGGAAGACGTGTGGAATCAGTACTACGTCAACCTGAACCTTGTTCATCCACTGACCGATGACCAGTCCGTCGCGCTGGACTTCAACCTCTATCGCACACTGGACGACGGCAGCGCCAAGGCCGGGACCATCGACACCACCGCAGCCTCGCTGGCGGCTGCCTACACCCTGGGTGCACAGACCTTCACCCTGGCCGGGCAGAAAGTGCATGGTGACGAGCCGTTCGACTATGTCGGCTTTGGGGAGACCAATGCCGGCGTCGGTGCCGGGCGCTACGGCAACTCGATCAACCTGGCTGACTCGGTGCAATACTCCGACTTCAACGGCCCGGGCGAGCGGTCCTGGCAGATGCGCTATGACCTGGACATGGGAGCCTTTGGCGCCCCCGGCCTGAGCTTCATGGCCCGCCATATTCGCGGTGCCGGCATCGACGGTACGCATACCCCCGGCAATTCGGCCTACACCGGGTTCTATGGCGCCAACGACCAGGAACACGAAACCGACGCCGAAGTGAAATACGTCGTGCAGAGTGGCCCGGCCAAGAAGCTGTCCTTCCGCCTGAGGGAAGCCTGGCACGATGGTGATGCGTCCACCGGGGGGCATCTGGTGCAGACACGCCTGATTACCGAGTACCCGTTGAATATCTTCTAAACAGGCGGGAGTGCCCGGTTGATGGATCTACCGGGTACTCTGCGTAGCCAGGTATTGATCGGTAGGCGTCTTGATTCCACACACAAAAAAAGGCGCTACCAAGAGCGCCTTTTTTGTTACCGCTGACTTATTGCAAACTAACCTGACGCAGTTCGGGCTCTTTCCCGCTACCAATCGTGATGCGCTTGGGCTTGGCCTCTTCAGGAACCACGCGCAGCAAGTCGATGCTTAACAGCCCGTTGTTCATCGAAGCACCGCGCACCTCGATATGATCTGCCAGCCGGAACGACAGCCGAAATGCTCGTTGCGCGATGCCCTGGTGCAGATAAGTGACTGCTTTCTCGGTTTCGCGCTTGTCGCCAACGACTGTCAAAACGCCCTTCTCGACCTGAATATCCAGATCCGCTTCAGTAAGCCCAGCGACAGCAATGACAATGCGATATTCGTCATCACCGTGCTTTTCCACATTGTGAGGCGGATAAGTGTTCGGAGCCTCGCTGCGAAGCGCCGACTCAAACAGGTCATTGAAGCGATCGAAGCCCACGGATTGACGGAACAAAGGGGCCAACGAAAGGGTAGTAGCCATCTCAAAATCTCCTGATTAAATCCAAGTGATTAAGTGCGCGACCCGCATTCGGCGTCGCGTGATAAAAATTTATGTTCGCCGGGAAAATTTTCAAGAGGGCAGATAAAATTTTTTACATTTGAGTGCCAGCCGGGAACGGCTTGCTCGGTTGGATAGACAGGCCGCCCTCAGGCTGCGATGCGTAGTCAGCCCACCTTTCTCTTGAGTGCTTGCCTGGGTCGGGTTCAGCAAGCGGTGGCTTCTTGGAACTCTCTGGCATGTTCGCCATTACTCACGGCATGTCTTAAAATATCCGGTTGCCGAAGAACCGCCATGACATATCCATGAAGGGCTTCAATCCTTTACAAGTAAGTGTGGTCAAGATGAATAAGCCTTTCATTTCGCTGTGCCCTGAAATTACGCGGGCGCACGCGCTGACGTTGATGGATTGGTTAGAGGATGAGCGCATCACCTGCTACCTGAGCGATTCGCGTCATGTCTCCCGCTCCATTGAGCAAGTCATTGATCGGACTCAGTTGCCGATCCTGACTCATCTATTCAACCAGGGCGGCAGATTCTTTATGGCCTATGACCGGCATGACGCCCCGGTGGGCTTTGTCCGTCTCATCAAGACCGGCTCAAATTGCGAGATTGTCCTGGTCATCGGAGACAGCGACAAATGGGGCCGGAACCTGGGCGCCAGCACGATCCGCGAAGGCATGAAACTGGCCTTCCTCGACATGCGGGCCGAGAAGCTCATCGCCAAGATTCACCCGGACAACTCGCGCTCGCTGAAAGCCTTTCTGCGCAGCGGCTTTATGCTGGAGAGCGAAACGCCGACATTGACGTCATTTTCCATGACGGCGGCGAGCTATTTCCAGTTCTTGCGCGAAGGCGCCGGTGGCGACTCCACCAGGATCTACATCACTGAAGTCGACAAGGCCAGGCTCGAGGATCTGATCGCGTTCGAGCAAGGCCCGGCGGTTGTTGAACTCGAACATGAGCTTGAGCGGGCCATTGTCGTCAAGCCGCAGCAGGTGGCGTGCAATGTAATCACGATGAACTCCAGGGCCTTGCTGCAACTGGACGATGAAGAGTTCGAAGTGGCCTTGGTCTACCCTGAAGACGCGGACAGCAACGCAGCAAAGCATTCCGTGTATTCCGACATAGGCACCGCCATCCTTGGCTATCAGGAGGGAGACGCCATCGACTGGCGAATTGCTGACCGGACCCGCCGGATTGAGATCAAGAAAGTGCTTTACCAGCCGGAGGCTGCGGGCGACTTCCACCTGTAATTGCGCCTTTTCTCAGTAACGAATCACGCCAGTCAGCGCGCCCGGCTTGGGCGCCTGACTTATCCAGAGTGAACTGATAACCGAGACGGTTATCGGCGCGTGGGTGAAATAGTGAACCCTACCCGTTGACGCCCACTTTTTGCAGAGTTGCGAAAACTGCCTGAAATGATGCGGAAACGATTGGAGGTGTATTCCTGAACCCCAGAAACGCAAAAGCCCCGCAATAGCGGGGCTCTTGAGTAAATCTTGGCGGGAAACCAGGGATTCGAACCCTGGAGACGCTATTAACGTCCGCCGGTTTTCAAGACCGGTGCATTCAACCACTCTGCCAATTTCCCTTGTGCAACACAGGATTAGCGTAGCTCATCCTGCCTCAGCGGGCGCCATAATACCCGAATGAAACACACTGTCAAACTCTCGCCATAGCTTGTTACAGAGCGTCTGTTATGATCCTTGCGACTGAATGTTTCAAAACTGAAGGAGTGTCGCCATGCGCGAACAAAATTACGCAGTGAATGGAAACGCGCAGGCTGAGCAGCTAGAAGTTAGCCGCGTCCTGCGCAATACGTACGGCCTGCTCGCTCTCACCCTCGCGTTCAGCGGCGTGATGGCCTTCGTAGCCCAGCAAATGCGCGTCGGCTACCCGAATATCTTCGTCGTGCTGATCGGCTTCTACGGTCTGTTCTTCCTGACCAACAAGCTGCGCGACTCGGCCTGGGGCCTGGTGTCGGCGTTTGCCCTGACCGGTTTCATGGGCTTTATCCTCGGCCCGATCCTTAACCGTTACCTCGGCATGGCCGGCGGCGCGGAAGTGGTCAGCTCGGCATTTGCCATGACTGCCCTGGTATTTGGCGGCCTGTCGGCCTACGTGCTGATTTCCCGCAAGGACATGAGCTTCCTGGGTGGTTTCATCACCGCCGGTTTCTTCGTGTTGCTGGCTGCAGTACTGGCAGGCATGTTCTTCCAGATCAGCGGCCTGCAACTGGCGATCAGCGCAGGTTTCGTGCTGTTCTCCTCGGCCTGCATCCTGTTCCAGACCAGCGCAATCATCCAGGGTGGCGAGCGTAACTACATCATGGCCACCATCAGCCTGTATGTATCGATCTACAACCTGTTTATCAGCCTGTTGCAGATCTTCGGCATCATGGGCCGCGACGACTGATCGCAGCCGCATGCAAAAAGCCCGCTTCGGCGGGCTTTTTGTTGCCTGCGGCTTTATCATTGCCACAGGTTTTGCCTTCAGAGTGTTCCATGAAGTTCGCGATTGCGCTTTTTTCCGCCGCCCATGCGCCCTCCTCGCGCCGTGCCTTGCTGTTCGCCCAGGCGGCGCTGGCGGGTGGACATGAGATTGTGCGGCTGTTTTTTTATCAGGATGGCGTCTACAGCGCGTCCACTAACATTGTTGCGCCGCAGGATGAGCAGGATATCGCCCGTCAGTGGCGCGAGTTTGTCAGCGAGCATCAGCTCGATGGCGTGGTGTGCATCGCCGCGGCCCTGCGCCGTGGCGTGCTGAATGCCGAAGAGGCCACCCGTTATCAGCGCAGCGCGGTGAACCTGGACGCGCCTTGGGCATTGTCCGGGCTTGGGCAGTTGCATGACGCCGCCCAGTCCGCTGACCGCTTGATCTGCTTCGGAGGGCCGTGACATGTCGAAATCCTTGCTGGTGATCAGCCGACAGGCGCCGTGGTCCGGCCCCGGCGCCCGTGAAGCGCTGGATATCGTATTGGCTGGCGGCGCGTTTGATTTGCCGATTGGCCTGTTGTTTCTGGATGACGGCGTGTTTCAACTGGCCGCGAGCCAGGACGCCAGGGCCGTGCAACAGAAAGACCTGAGCGCCAACCTCCAGGCCCTGGAATTATTTGGCGTCGAAGAGGTGTTTGCCTGCAGCCATAGCCTCGCCGTGCGCGGGCTGGCCACCTCCGGCAACGCACAGCCGCTGAGCAGTGAACAAATTTCACAGATGATTGACCGTTACGACCAGGTGATTACCCTCTGATGTCGACCTTGCATGTGGTATCCCACTCGCCTTTTACCGACAGCCGGCTGGACAGCTGCCTGCGCCTCTGTGGCACCCAGGATGCGATCCTGCTGTGCGGCGACGGCGCCTACGCCCTGCAACCCGCCAGCGCGCCTTGCCAGGCCCTGCAGGCCAGGGGCGTGAAAGTGTTTGTACTGGCCGAAGACAGCCAGGCGCGTAACCTCGCCGTGCCTGAATGGGCCGGCAGTGTCGATTACCCGGCGTTCGTCCAGCTGTCGATCGACTATGACAAGGTCAATACCTGGCTATGAACACTTTGACCGTAGGTGAACGCACCCTCGAACTGGACAAGGACGGCTACCTCGTCGACCTGACCGAGTGGTCCAGCGACGTGGCCAACGCCCTCGCCACCGCCGAAGCGCTGGAGCTGACCCCGGAACACTGGGAAATCCTCGAACTGCTGCGCGGCTTTTATACCGAATTCCAGCTGTCGCCCGCCACCCGCCCGCTGATCAAGTACACCGCCTTGAAGCTGGGCCCGGAAAAGGGCAACAGCCTGCACCTCAACCGACTGTTCAAAGGCACTCCCGCCAAACTCGCCGCCAAGTTGGCGGGCCTGCCCAGGCCGACGAATTGCTTATGACTGATTTTGCCCCGTTGATCACTGAAACCCTTGCTGAGCACCCGTTCGCGCCGTTCGTGCGCATCCTCGGCAAAGGCAAGCGCGGCGCCCGCAACCTCACCCGTGAGGAAGCCCGCGAAGCCATGGGCATGTTGCTGGACGAGAAGGTCGAAGACACCCAGCTCGGCGCCTTCCTCATGCTGCTGCGGCACAAGGAAGAAAGCCCGGAAGAACTCGCAGGCTTCACCGAAGCCGTGCGCGAGCGCCTGAATGCACCGTCGCTCAATGTGGATGTCGACTGGCCGACCTACGCCGGTAAAAAACGCCACCTGCCGTGGTACCTGCTGGCAGCCAAGTGCCTGGCACAGAACGGCGTGCGTATCCTGATGCACGGCGGCGGCGCGCATACGGCAGGCCGGCTCTACACCGAGCAGTTGCTGGATGGCTTGCAGATTCCGTTGTGCCGCAATTGGCAACAGGTGGAAGCGGCCCTTGAACAGGGCAACCTGGCGTTTATTCCCCTGGGGGACTGGGCGCCGCAACTGCAGCGCATGATCGACCTGCGCAACACCCTGGGCCTGCGCTCGCCGATCCATTCACTGGCGCGCATCCTCAACCCGTTGAGCGCCCGCTGCGGCCTGCAAAGCATCTTCCATCCGGGCTACCAGGGCGTACACCGCGATGCCAGCGGCCTGCTTGGCGACAACACCATCGTGATCAAGGGCGACGGCGGCGAGATCGAGATCAACCCGGACACCATCAGCCACCTGTACGGCACTACCGGCGGCGAGAGCTGGGATGAAGAGTGGCCCGCCCTCTCCGCCCAGCGTCACGTCAAGCCTGCCGCGCTGGAGCCCGAGCATCTCAAGGCGCTATGGCGCGGTGAGGTGCAGGACAGCTACCCGCAACTGGCACTGATCGCCACCATGGCCCTGGCCTTGCGCGGCCTCGGCCACCCGCGGGAACAGGCGTTCGAACTGGCCCAGCAGTACTGGGATGCCCGGGACAAATCGATTTAGTCGATCATTAACCCCCAGCCTTTGCGCTTTTTGTTCGAACTCAGACCTTTAGACTGCACTCCAACGCTTATTAGCCAAGGAGTCAGTCATGGGTTTGCTGATCGAAGGACGCTGGCATGACCAGTGGTACGAAAGTAGCGCAGACGGCGCCTTCCAACGGGAGCAGGCGCAACGCCGCAACTGGGTGACCGCCGATGGTGAACCCGGCCCGACCGGCGAAGGCGGTTTCGCGGCTGAAGCCGGTCGCTACCATTTATACGTATCCCTCGCCTGCCCCTGGGCGCACCGCACATTGATCCTGCGCAAGCTCAAAGGCCTGGAGAGCCTGATCGACGTGTCGGTGGTCAGTTGGCTGATGCTGGAAAACGGCTGGACCTTCGACAAGGCCCATGGCTCCAGCGGCGACAAGCTTGACGACTTCACCTTCATGCACCAACGCTACACCGCCGACACCGCCAGCTACACCGGGCGGGTCACAGTGCCGGTGTTGTGGGACAAGAAGCTCAAGCGGATTGTCAGCAATGAGTCGGCGGAGATTATTCGCATGTTCAACAGTGCGTTTAATGAACTGACCGGCAATCAACTGGATTTCTATCCCGAAGCCCAGCGCTCGACCATTGATGCACTGAACGATCGAATTTATCCCGCCGTGAACAACGGTGTGTACCGCGCAGGCTTTGCCACGTCACAAAAGGCTTATGAGGCCGCATTTGATGATGTGTTTGCCGAACTGGATCACCTTGAGCAGCACTTGGGTGAGCATCGTTACCTGGCGGGAGAATACCTGACTGAAGCCGATGTAAGGCTTTTCACCACGGCGATTCGGTTTGATGCGGTGTACTACAGCCACTTCAAATGCAACCTGCGGCGAATTGCGGATTATCCGAACCTGTCGAACTGGCTAAGGGAGTTGTATCAGTGGCCGGGGATTGCCGAGACGGTGGATTTTGCTCACATCAAGGGGCATTACTACGCCAGTCACCGCACGATTAATCCGACGGGGATTGTGCCGAAGGGGCCGTTGCAGACGTTTGAGGCGGAGCATGACCGCGCGAGACTGAGCGGAAAAGGCATCTTGAGCTGACAAACCCTGTGGCGAGGGAGCTTGCTCCCGCTGGGCTGCGCAGCGGCCCCAAAATCCTGGGAGCGCTTCGCACTCCAGCGGGAGCAAGCTCCCTCGCCACAGCAAGCTCCCTCGCCCCAGAGACGTTCTCGCCACAGGAGACGTGTCAGACTTGCGACTGAGCGCCTTCAAACCACTTCAGCTTCTCACGCAACTGCACCACTTCTCCCACAATCACCAGTGTCGGCGCATGAACTTCATGCTCCGCCACCATGCGTGGCAGGTCAGCCAGGGTGCCGGTAAACACCCGCTGGTTGGACGTAGTGCCTTGCTGAATCAACGCCGCCGGCGTATCCGCCGAGCGGCCATGCTGGATCAGTTGTTCGCAGATGATCGGCAACCCGATCAACCCCATGTAGAACACCAGGGTTTGCGAAGGCCCCACCAGGTCACTCCATGGCAGGTCCGAAGTCCCGTCCTTCAAGTGCCCGGTAATGAAACGAACCGATTGCGCATAGTCGCGGTGGGTCAGCGGAATACCGGCATACGCCGCGCAACCACTGGCCGCGGTAATACCTGGCACCACCTGGAACGGGATGCCATGGGCCGCCAGCTCTTCAATCTCTTCACCACCACGCCCAAAGATGAACGGATCGCCACCCTTGAGCCGCAGCACGCGTTTGCCTTGCTTGGCCAGGTCCACCAGCTGCTGGTTGATCTGGTCTTGCGGCACCGCATGGTCAGCGCGTCGCTTGCCGACATACACCCGCTCGGCATCGCGACGGCACAATTCAAGAATCGCCGGCGCCACCAGGCGGTCGTACAGCACCACGTCGGCCTGTTGCATCAAGCGCAAGGCGCGGAACGTCAGCAGGTCCGGATCACCCGGGCCTGCGCCCACCAGGTAGACTTCGCCCGGTGCGTGCGGCGGCGCGCCGTTGATTTTCTCCACCAGCAAACGTTCGGCTTCATCACCCTGCCCGGCCAGTTGCCGATCAGCAATCGGGCCCTGGAAAACATCTTCCCAGAACGCGCGACGTTGCTGCACATCCGGGAACAAGCCTTTGACCTGGCTGCGAAACCGCGCCGCCAACCCGGCCAACTGGCCATAAGTCGACGGAATCCAGGTTTCCAGCTTGGCGCGGATCAGCCGTGCCAGCACCGGCGCATCGCCGCCGCTGGACACTGCGATCACCAACGGCGAACGGTCGACAATCGCCGGGAAGATCACGCTGCACAAGGCCGGCGCATCCACCACATTGACCGGTACGCAACGACGCCGGGCATCGCTGGACACTTGCGCGTTCAGCGGCTCGTCGTCGGTCGCCGCGATGATCAGGGTGCAACCGTCGAGGTCGGCCTCCTGATAACCACGCAAAATCAGTTCACCGCCACTGCCCTGCACCAGTTCACGCAACTGGTCTTCAATCTGGGGAGCAACCACCCGCAACAACGCGCCGGCGTCGGCCAGCAGCCGGGATTTGCGCAAGGCAATCTCCCCGCCACCGACGACCAACACACGACTGCCGCGCAGGTTATGAAACAGCGGCAGAAATTCCATTTAGCCGATGACCTCAACGCCCGCCATGTACGGCTTGAGCACTTCAGGCACGCGGATCGAACCGTCAGCCTGCTGGTAGTTTTCCAGCACGGCCACCAGGGTACGGCCTACTGCCAGGCCCGAACCGTTGAGGGTGTGGACCAGCTCGGGCTTGCCGGTTTCCGGGTTACGGAAACGCGCCTGCATGCGACGGGCCTGGAAATCACCGCAGTTGGAGCACGACGAAATCTCGCGGTATTTGTCCTGGCTCGGCACCCACACTTCCAGGTCGTAAGTCTTCACGGCGCTGAAACCCATGTCGCCGGTGCACAGGGCCAGAACGCGGTACGGCAGCTCCAGCAGTTGCAGGACGCGTTCGGCGTTGGCGGTCAGGCCTTCCAGCGCTTCCATGGAAGTCGACGGCTCGACAACCTGCACCATCTCGACCTTGTCGAACTGGTGCTGGCGAATCATGCCGCGGGTGTCGCGGCCCGATGCACCGGCTTCGCTGCGAAAGCACGGCGAGTGGGCGACAAACTTGATCGGCAGTTGCTTGGCGTCGAGGATTTCCCCGGCCACGATATTGGTCAGCGACACTTCGGCGGTCGGGATCAGGTACAAGTCGGCTTCGCCATCGCGGCTGATCTTGAACAGGTCTTCCTCGAATTTCGGCAGCTGGCTGGTGCCCATCAGCGCCGGAGCCTGGACCAGGTACGGGGTGTAAGCCTCTTCGTAGCCGTGCTCGCCGGTGTGCAGGTTGATCATGAACTGCGCCAGGGCGCGGTGCATGCGTGCAATCGGGCCACGCAGCAAGGCAAAGCGCGCACCGGACATTTTGGCCGCTGTCTCGAAGTCCAGGCCACCGGTCAATTCGCCCAGGGCGACGTGGTCCTTGATCTCGAAATCGAAGGCTTTTGGCGTGCCCCAGCGACGGACTTCGACGTTGCCGTCTTCGTCTTCGCCGATTGGCACGGATTCGTGCGGCAGGTTCGGGATGCCCAGCAGGATCGAGTCCAGTTCGGTCTGGATAACGTCCAGCTCGACTTTGCCGGAAGCCAACTCGCCAGCCATACGCTCGACGTCCGCCATCAACGGCGCGATGTCTTCGCCGCGCTGCTTGGCCTGACCGATGGATTTGGAACGCGCATTACGCTCAGCCTGCAGTGCTTCGGTGCGGGTCTGGACGGTCTTGCGCTGTTCTTCCAGCGCTTCGATGCGCGCAACATCCAAGGCAAAGCCACGGGATGCCAGGCGGTCCGCTACGTCCTGAAGGTTGCTACGTAACAGTTTGGAATCGAGCATGTCGGTCTCTCGTTTATCAAAGTTTGGTCAAGGACAGGCCAGCCCAAGTGGCGAGCAGCCCGCCGAACACGCTGATGGCCAGGTACCCGAAGGCGACCGGTGCCTGCCCGCTTTCCAGCAGGCGTAGCGTGTCCAGTGAAAAGGATGAAAAGGTCGTCAGACCGCCTACAAAACCGACAATCAAGCCGGCACGAATCTCAATCGGCACTTCCGGGCGAAGCAGAAACCACCCGTACAACAAGCCGATGATCAAACAGCCCACCAGGTTGACCGCCAGGGTCGCCGCATAAAAATGCTTCGGCCAATTGGCGCTGACCCAGGTGCTGGTGGCGAAACGCAATAATGTACCAGCGATGCCGGCTACGGACACGGCAAGAATCGTTCTGAGCACTACTTTCTCCGCTGTTTCGGACTGAGCCGGTCAAGTTGGGCAAGGTGATTGAGCTTTTCGCCGATCTTCAGCTCCAGGCCGCGGGGCACCGGCTGGTAAAACGGCTGCGGCTCAAGGTCATCCGGGAAGTAATCTTCGCCAGCCGCATAGGCGTCCGGTTCATCGTGGGCGTAGCGGTACTCATCGCCGTAGCCGAGTTGCTTCATCAGCTTGGTCGGCGCATTGCGCAAGTGCAGCGGCACTTCCAGGGAGCCATGCTCGGCGGCAGCACGCAGGGCGGACTTGAAGCCCATGTACACCGCGTTGCTCTTCGGTGCGCAGGCCAGATAGGTGATGGCCTGGGCCACCGCCAACTCGCCTTCCGGGCTGCCCAGGCGTTCCTGCACTTCCCAGGCGGCCAGGCACAGGCTCAGCGCACGCGGGTCGGCATTGCCGATGTCTTCGCTGGCCATGCGCACCACGCGCCGGGCCAGGTACAACGGGTCGCAACCGCCGTCGATCATCCGCGCAAACCAGTACAGCGCACCGTCTGGGTTTGAGCCGCGCACAGACTTGTGCAGCGCGGAAATCTGGTCGTAGAACGCTTCGCCGCCCTTGTCGAAACGCCGGCGGGTGTCGCCCAACAGGCTCTGCAGCAAGTCGACGCCGATTTCGCTGCCATCCTCGGCCAGGTCGGAAGCGTTTTCCAGCAGATTGAGAAAACGTCGACCGTCGCCATCCGCAGCAGTCAGCAGGATCTTGAAGCCTTCCTCACTGACACTCAACTGGCGCTTGCCCAGGCCCTTGTCTTCGTTCAGCGCACGCTGCAAGAGCTTCTGCATCGCGGCTTCGTCGAGGCTCTTGAGCACATAGACACGCGCCCGGGACAGCAAGGCATTGTTCAGCTCAAAAGACGGGTTTTCGGTGGTGGCACCAATAAAGATCAGCGTGCCGTCTTCGACATACGGCAAGAACGCATCCTGCTGCGACTTGTTGAAGCGATGCACTTCGTCGACGAACAGGATGGTGCGCTTGCCGTACTGCCCGGCCTGCTGCTTGGCGACTTCCACCGCCTGGCGGATCTCCTTGACCCCGGCCAGCACCGCCGAGACCGTCTCGAAGTGTGCATCCGAGACTTTTGCCAGGAGCCGCGCCAGGGTGGTTTTACCCACGCCCGGCGGCCCCCAGAAAATCATCGAGTGCAGCGCACCCTGCTCAAGGGCCTCGCGCAAAGGCTTGCCGCGGGCGAGCAGGTGTTCCTGCCCGACGTACTCGTCCAGGTTGGTCGAGCGCAGGCGCGCCGCCAGAGGCTGAGCAATCGGGTCACTTCGAAACAGGTCCATGGGCAGCGTTTGAAACCTCTGGGCAGTTTATTCCTGGATCACGTCGGCACCCTTCGGGATGTCGAACTTGAACTTGGATGCCGGTACCGGCTGGTTGGCCTTGACCCCGGAGAACAGGATATCGGTGCGCTGGCCGACGCTGTCAATCAGACGCATGTTGTTGATCACGCCGTTGCCAAACGACAGGGACAGCGTGTCAAAGAGCGTGTCCTTGGATTTCGGCTTAAGGGTGAATTCAATCACGTTGCTGGTCTGCTTGGAGGTAATGTCGAAGCTGTCGTTGATCTTCGACACATCGCCCGACAGCAACAGCGCTGGCGTCTGGTTCAGGCGCGGGTCGAGCTTCTTGATGGTCGCCTGCTCCAGGTCCGGGTCCCACAGGGTGACTTTTTGGCCGTCAGAGACGATGGTCTGCTCGGCCTTGCCTTCTGTGTGCCAGTAGAACAGCCCTGGGCGCTGCACAGCCATCTCGCCGGCGGTTTCCTGCAACTGGGTGCCACCGGCATCCAGCGTGAGCTGGGAGAAGCGCGCGGTCAGGGTCTGGGATTTGTCCAACAGGTTTTTCAGGCTGGCGACGGAAGCCGGGTCAGCATGAGCCGAAACAGCAGTCAGGGCCAATGCAGGCAACAACAGCATGCGGATAAGACGCATGGGAGTCCTCTTAGATTCGGTTGCAAGGCGTGCCGCGTGTTGCCACGCGGCACGTAATCAGTCACGCATCTGCGCTGGCGCAATCACTTCGCGCGAGCCGTTGGTGTTCATCGAGGTGACCACGCCGGCCATTTCCATGGCTTCGATCATGCGGGCAGCGCGGTTGTAGCCAATCTTCAGCTTGCGCTGTACGGCGGAAATCGAGGCGCGGCGGCTTTCAAGCACGAACTGCACCGCTTCGTCGTAGAGCGCATCGGTCTCGGCATCGTCGTCGCCACCGCCGCTGCCACCGTCGAAGCCGCTGCCGGCCTCTTCGACGCCGGCGAGGATGTCGTCGTTGTATTCCGGCGCGCCACGCAGTTTCCAGGCTTCCACCACACGGTGCACCTCATCGTCGGAGACGAACGCGCCGTGGACACGGATCGGCAAACTGGTGCCCGGCGGCATGTAGAGCATGTCACCGTGGCCCAGCAGTTGCTCGGCGCCGCCCTGGTCGATGATGGTCCGGGAATCGATCTTGCTCGACACCTGGAACGCCATGCGGGTCGGGATGTTGGCCTTGATCAGGCCGGTGATCACGTCCACCGACGGACGCTGGGTCGCGAGGATCAAGTGGATCCCGGCGGCCCGCGCCTTCTGGGCGATACGGGCGATCAGTTCTTCGACTTTCTTGCCGACGATCATCATCATGTCGGCAAATTCGTCGACCACCACCACGATGGTCGGCAATTTGGTCAACAGCGGCGCTTCGTCGTGGATGCTTTCACGCTTGTACAACGGGTCGGTCAGTGGCGTGCCGGCGTCCTGGGCTTCCTTGACCTTGGCGTTGAAGCCCGACAGGTTACGCACGCCCATCTTCGCCATCAGCTTGTAGCGCCGCTCCATCTCGGCAACGCTCCAGCGCAGGGCGTTCGCCGCATCCTTCATGTCGGTCACCACCGGGCACAGCAAGTGCGGAATGCCTTCGTAGATCGACAGCTCAAGCATTTTCGGGTCGATCATGATCAGCTTGGCGTCATCCGGGCCCGACTTGAACAGGATCGACAGGATCATCGCGTTCACACCCACCGACTTACCGGAACCGGTGGTACCGGCAACCAGCAAGTGAGGCATTTTCGCCAGGTCGGTGATCACCGGCTTGCCGCCGATGTCGTGGCCCAGGGCCAGGGTGACCGGCGACTTGAAGTTGTCGTATTCCGGGGTCGACAGCACTTCGGAGAAGCGCACGATCTGCCGGTCTTCGTTGGGAATCTCGATACCGACGGTGGTCTTGCCCGGAATCACTTCCACCACCCGCACGCTGGTCACGGCCAGCGAACGCGCCAGATCCTTGGCCAGGTTGGAAATGCGGCTGACCTTGACGCCGGCAGCCGGCTGGATTTCGTAGCGGGTAATCACCGGGCCCGGGTGGATCGAATCCACCGAGACTTCGACGCCGAATTCCTTGAGCTTGATTTCCAGCAGGTGGCCGACGGCCGCCAGGGATTCAGGGGAATAATTGAGCTGTTTCTTTTCCGCAGGATCAAGAATCGAGATCGGCGGCAAGGTGCCTTCCACGGCGCTGTCGACAAACAACGGCGCCTGTTTCTCTTTCTGCACGCGGTGGCTCGGCTCGGGGGCCTTCGGCGGCGCAGGGGCAATCACCGGCGGCACTTGCTTCTCGCGGTCCGACATGTGCTTGGTCAGGGCCTGCTCGCGTTCGATCAGGCGTTCCTTGACCTTGGCCTGCTCACGCCGGTCCGGCGTGCTCGGGGCTACCACCTCGTTGACGCGGGTATCCACCTCGCGCAGTTGCGCAACCATGCGTTTGCGGTCCACCCGGGCCGACCACCAGCGATTCGCGGCGCCCTGGAACAGTTCGAGCAGGTCGAGGGTGATCTTGCCGGTCACGTCCATGACCTTGAACCAGGACAGGTCGGTAAACACGGTGAGGCCGAACAGGAACAGCGCGATGAACATCAGGGTGCTGCCCTGGATGTTCAGGGTCCTGCGCGCCAGGTCGCCGAGGCTTTCGCCCAGAGCGCCGCCGGCACCGGCCGGCAGACCGGTAGGTGCATGGAAATGGATATGGGCCAGGGCCGCGCCGGACAACACCAGGAACACCAGGCCGATCAGGCGCCAGGAGAACAGCCAGCCGCTCCATTGCCACGGCTCGTGACGCTGGCGGAAGATCTGCCAGGTCTTGATGGCCAGCAGCAACGGGAAGATGTAAGCGAAGTAACCCAGCACCATGAACAGGATGTCGGCGCTGTAGGAGCCGGCGGGACCACCGAAGTTCTGCACGTCTTCGATCTTGCTGTTGTGGCTCCAGCCTGGATCGTCCTTGCCATAGGTAAGCAAGGCCATCATCAGGAACAGGCACAGCGCGCCGATGGCGATCAGTGCACCTTCCTTGAGTCGGTAGTGCAGGTGCTGGCGCCAGGCGGGCACGACTGCGGCTTTAGGTGTTGCGGCGGATTTCTTCAAAACGGGTCTTTTCCTGCGCCTTTAGCGCGTCCATCTGTTGAATGACTGCAAAACACTGCCCAATCCGGGCAGGTAAAAAATGAACGAGTGCCAGTGGAGCTACTTTTAACACCCTGCTACTGATTCATGAAACGGCGATAACGCCCCAATGGCCGCATTGTACGGGTTTGTGTGCGCGATGCCACGCACTTGGCCCTACGTTACACAGCATAGCCAATGTTCAATTTCATAACGTTCAATTTGAGCATGCATTGTCTTTACTGACAAAGGCTTATGAGCTGTTTTTGCCAATCCAGGCTAGCTTGCCGACCGACGTACGCGATTACGACCACGCCCCCGGCATAGAGTTGCAGAAACACCCGTTCATGCTTATCTGCATCGATCCCATGTTCGGGGTAGCCCCAGAGCGTTTCGTCGACAATAATCACAGCTCTTGCAACGGACAACATCGCCGTTACCGCCCTCCCCTTCCGTAAGCCTGGATGCCATGCTGACCTGGTTACAACGCAACACCCTGACCTTCCCACCGCTGGCCAAGGCCATGCGCGAACCCAATGGCCTGCTCGCTGCCGGTGGCGACCTGTCGGCCGACCGCCTGATCCAGGCCTACCGCCACGGCTGCTTTCCCTGGTTCTCGGAAGGCCAGCCCATCCTCTGGTGGTCGCCCGACCCACGCACCGTACTGTTCCCCGATGAGCTGCACGTTTCCCGCAGCCTCGGCAAATTGTTGCGCCAGCAGCGTTACACAGTGACCTTCGACCAGGACTTCGCTGCGGTCATCCAGGCGTGCGCGGCGCCGCGCAGTTATGCCGATGGCACCTGGATCACCGAAGCCATGCAGAACGCCTACCTGCAACTGCACCAGCGCGGTTATGCGCATTCGGTGGAGGTGTGGGACGCGGGCGAACTGGTGGGCGGCCTGTACGGCCTGGCGATGGGCCAGTTGTTTTTCGGCGAGTCCATGTTCAGTCGCGCCGACAACGCCTCGAAATACGGCTTTGCCACCCTGGTTCGGCAACTACAGGCCTGGGGCTTTGTGCTGATCGACTGCCAGATGCCCACCGATCACCTGCACAGCCTCGGCGCCCGCGCCATTCCCCGCAGCGACTTCGCCAACTACCTGCGCGACCATTTGGACCAAACCAGCTCTGCTCCGTGGGTTTCCTAGGCGACTTCCCCGCACCTGGCTTACACTTATTTCAAAGCTTATCCGAGGGTTGATCATGACCGAGCTGGCGCGTTTGAAGTTTTATGCCACTCAACCCCACTCATGCAGCTATCTGCCCGATGAGCAGGCCACCACGCTGTTCCTCGACCCCAGCCAGCCGATGGACGTGCATGTGTATGCCGATTTGTCGGAAATGGGCTTCCGGCGCAGCGGCGACCACCTTTACCGGCCGCACTGCCAGAACTGCAACGCCTGCGTACCGGCGCGCATCCCGGTGGCGCAGTTCCTGCCGGACCGCAACCAGAAACGCATCCTGAAGCGCAACGCCGACCTGACCGTTACCGCCACCAAACCCGGCTTCAGCGAAGAATATTTCGACCTTTACCAACGCTACATCGAACAGCGCCACGCCGACGGCGACATGTTCCCGCCCAGCCGCGACCAGTTTTCCACCTTCCTGGTGCGCGACCTGCCCTTCTCGCGCTTCTATGAGTTTCGGCTCGAGGGACGACTGGTGGCGGTCGCCGTGACTGACCTGCTGCCCAATGGCCTGTCGGCGGTCTACACCTTTTATGAGCCCGCCGAGGAACGGCGCAGCCTGGGACGCTTTGCGATCCTGTGGCAGATCGGTGAAGCCTTGCGCCTGGAATTGGAGGCGGTGTACCTCGGATACTGGATAAAAAACTGCAAAAAGATGAACTACAAGACCCAATATCGGCCCATTGAGCTGCTAATTAACCAAAGATGGGTCACGTTGAACTAGAACCTCTTGGCTTAAACACCCTTTTTCGGGCACAATGCACGCCGCTTTTGCCTGGCGCAGTTGCACCGGGCCATTCACTGGATACCGAGGGCTTTACTGCATGTCGAAAGAAGACAGCTTCGAAATGGAAGGCACTGTCGTCGACACCCTGCCCAACACCATGTTTCGTGTGGAGTTGGAAAATGGGCACGTCGTAACCGCGCATATCTCCGGCAAGATGCGCAAGAACTACATTCGTATTCTTACCGGTGACAAAGTGCGCGTCG
This sequence comes from Pseudomonas sp. W2I6, assembly GCF_030815935.1. Lineage (NCBI taxonomy): Bacteria > Pseudomonadati > Pseudomonadota > Gammaproteobacteria > Pseudomonadales > Pseudomonadaceae > Pseudomonas > Pseudomonas sp. W2I6. The sequence goes on from NZ_JAUSXJ010000001.1 coordinate 3,601,003, forward strand.
AACTGACGCCCTATGACCTGAGCAAAGGGCGCATCACTTACCGCGCCCGTTAATCAAGTCAATACAAAACGCCCGGTTATGCCGGGCGTTTTTGTGTGCGCGCTATTTAACAGTCACCACTTGACCCTGTGGGAGCTGGCTTGCCTGCGATAGCGGTCTCTCAGTAACTGCATGCTTGGCTGGCCCACCGCTATCGCAGGCAAGCCAGCTCCCACAGTTGATCTTCACCGGTCGATAGATATCGACCCCACCCGTCTATCCAGGCAGCAAAAAGGCGCCTCTCGGCGCCTCTTTGTTTTGTTGCGTCAGCTATCAGGCCATTTCAGCCGTGGTTTCGAAGTCGAAGGTCAGCTCGCCGTCCTTCAGATCGATGTGCACCACGCCACCATGGTCTGCCAGTTCGCCAAACAGGATCTCTTCCGCCAGTGGGCGCTTGATCTTGTCCTGGATCAGGCGAGCCATTGGCCGAGCGCCCATTGCCGCGTCGTAGCCACCTTCCGCCAGCCAGTTGCGCGCCGCGTCCGAGACTTCCAGCTGCACGCGCTTGTCTTCCAACTGCGCCTGGAGCTCGGTGAGGAACTTGTCCACCACGCTTTTGATGACCTCATGGCTGAGGCGACCAAACTGGATGATGGTGTCCAGGCGGTTGCGGAATTCCGGCGTGAAACTCTTCTTGATCACTTCCATGGCGTCGGAAGAGTGATCCTGATGAGTAAAGCCAATGGAAGCCCGCGCGGCCGTTTCGGCACCGGCGTTGGTGGTCATGATCACGATCACGTTGCGGAAGTCCGCCTTGCGCCCGTTGTTGTCGGTCAGGGTGCCGTGGTCCATGACCTGCAACAGCAGGTTGAAGACTTCCGGGTGCGCCTTCTCGATTTCATCGAGCAGCAGTACGCAATGTGGCTGCTTGGTGATCGCCTCGGTCAACAGGCCGCCCTGGTCGAAGCCGACGTAGCCCGGAGGCGCACCGATCAGGCGCGACACGGTGTGACGCTCCATGTACTCGGACATGTCGAAACGCACCAGCTCGATACCCATGGCCTTGGCCAATTGCCGCGCCGCTTCGGTCTTGCCGACGCCGGTAGGCCCGGCGAACAGGAACGAACCGACCGGCTTGTCCGGCGACTTGAGGCCAGCGCGGGACAGCTTGATCGCGGTGGACAGCGAGTCGATCGCCGCATCCTGACCAAACACGGTCAGCTTGAGGTCGCGCTCCAGGTTACGCAGCAGCTCCCGATCGGAGGTGTTGACGTGTTTTGGCGGAATCCGCGCGATCTTCGCCACGATATCCTCGACCTGAGGCACGTCGATGCGTTTCACACGCTTCTCTACCGGCTGCAGGCGCTGGTAGGCACCCGCCTCGTCGATCACGTCGATGGCCTTGTCCGGCATGTGCCGGTCATTGATGTAGCGCGATGCCAGCTCGGCGGCTGCACGCAGCGCCTCATCGGTGTACTCGATGCCATGGTGCGCTTCAAAGCGCCCCTTGAGCCCGCGCAGGATGCCAATGGTGTCTTCTACCGAAGGCTCGGACACATCCACTTTCTGGAAGCGGCGCGCCAGGGCGCGGTCTTTTTCGAAGATCCCGCGGAATTCCTGGAACGTGGTCGAACCGATGCAACGGATATCGCCCGAAGACAGCAGCGGCTTGAGCAGGTTCGACGCATCCATCACGCCACCGGAAGCCGCACCGGCACCGATGATGGTGTGGATTTCGTCAATGAACAGGATCGCCTGCGGGCGTTTTTTCAGCTCGCCGAGCAACGCCTTGAAGCGCTTCTCGAAATCGCCACGGTACTTGGTCCCGGCGAGCAATGCGCCCAGGTCAAGGGAGTAGACGACGCTGTTGGCCAGCAGGTCGGGCACCTGGTTATCAACAATGCGTTTGGCCAGGCCTTCGGCAATCGCGGTTTTACCCACGCCTGCCTCACCGACCAACAACGGGTTGTTCTTGCGGCGACGCGCCAGGATCTGCGCCACGCGCTCAACTTCCAGCTCACGCCCCACCAGCGGATCGATCCGCCCCTGGCGCGCCAGTTCGTTGAGGTTGCTGGCATAAGCGTCCAGCGGGTTGCTCGAAGAAGAAGACTCACCGCCCTCGTCATCCTGCATATCCTGCTCACCTTCCGAGTGATCGCCATGCCCCGGCACCTTGGAAATGCCATGGGCGATGTAGTTGACGACATCAATACGGGCAACGCTTTGCTGCTTGAGCAGGAACACAGCCTGGCTTTCCTGCTCGCTGAAGATCGCCACGAGCACATTGGCCCCTGTGACTTCGCGCTTGCCGGAGCTCTGTACGTGGAAAACGGCACGCTGCAGTACCCGCTGGAAGCCCAGGGTTGGCTGGGTCTCGCGGTCCTCGTCATGAACGGGGATCAACGGCGTGGTGGAGTCGATAAACTCCTGCAGGTCATGCTTGAGTTTGTCGAGATTGGCACCACACGCACGCAGTACGGTGGCGGCAGCTTCGTTATCCAAAAGTGCCAGCAGCAGGTGTTCGACGGTCATGAATTCATGACGCTTCGAACGGGCCTCCTTGAAGGCAAGATTGAGGGTGACTTCGAGCTCGCGGTTTAACATAGCTTCACCTCATACCCAAGTGGTCGGAGTTAACCGTCCTTCTCGATTTCACAGAGTAGCGGATGCTGGCTTTCCCTGGCGTACTGGTTGACCTGCATGGCCTTTGTCTCGGCGATGTCGCGGGTAAACACTCCACATACTGCCCGTCCTTCTGTGTGAACGGCCAGCATTACCTTGGTCGCCAACTCGCGGTTCAGGTTAAAAAACACCTCGAGCACTTCGACGACGAAATCCATCGGTGTGTAGTCATCATTGAACAAAACCACCTTGTACATCGGCGGCGCCTGTAAAGCAGGCTTGGCCTCCTGGACAGCAATGCCTGCAGAACCGTCGTCGTCTTCTTGATGATCCGGGCGATCCTGATTGAATGTTAGTCGAATCTGGCTGATTGCATGCATGGAAAGAAAGGTTCGTCAGTGGTTCAAATACAGTGGTGGGGGCGACCTGTCAGAATTTCAACTCTGACCGACTGGTCGCCTTGACTATCGGCAAATCAGTGTTACAACCAATAGAACCCACAGTGGGTAAAAAAGGTCCGCGCAGTCAACCTTATTTATTCGGGTTAGGACGGATAAACTGGATGATACTCCAGTGATGGAGTCTGGTGCAGAGGGATATGGGCATGGCGAGCGGTAAGGTCAAGTGGTTCAACAATGCCAAGGGTTACGGCTTCATCAACGAAGACGACAAGACTGACGACCTATTTGCGCATTACTCGGCTATCCAAATGGATGGCTACAAGACACTAAAGGCAGGGCAACCGGTTTCCTTCGACATCATTCAGGGACCCAAGGGCTTGCACGCAGTGAATATCAGCGCTCCAGTCAGCGCCACTACCCCCAAAGAGGGCGTCGCTCAAAAATCAAAAAGACAGCTGGCCTGATCAGCCACTGAGCAAACGCTCTAAAAAAAACCGGCCCATCAGGCCGGTTTTTTTACGCCCCTGTATCAGCTTACATATGCGAAATCAGCGCATCCCCGAACGCCGACGACGACAGCAACTTGGCGCCGTCCATCAAGCGGTGGAAGTCATAGGTCACGGTCTTGGCCGAAATTGCGCCGTTGGTGCCCTTGATGATCAGGTCGGCCGCTTCGGTCCAGCCCATGTGGCGCAACATCATTTCCGCCGACAGGATCAGCGAACCCGGGTTGACCTGGTCTTTGCCGGCATACTTCGGCGCAGTACCGTGGGTGGCTTCGAACATCGCCACGGTGTCGGACAGGTTGGCGCCCGGCGCAATACCGATACCGCCCACTTCCGCCGCCAGGGCGTCGGACAGATAGTCACCGTTAAGGTTAAGGGTGGCGATCACGTCGTATTCGGCCGGGCGCAGCAGGATCTGCTGGAGCATGGCGTCGGCAATGGCGTCCTTGACCACCACATTCTTGCCGGTGCGCGGGTTCTTGAATTGCATCCACGGGCCGCCATCCAACAGGGTCGCACCGAACTCTTCGGCCGCCACTTCGTAGGCCCATTCCTTGAAGGCACCTTCGGTGAACTTCATGATGTTGCCTTTGTGCACAATGGTCAGCGAGTCGCGGTCGTTATCCACGACATACTGCAAGGCCTTGCGCGCCAGGCGCTTGGTGCCTTCCAGGGACACCGGCTTGATGCCGATCCCGCAGTTCTGGTCGAAACGGATCTTGGTGACGCCCATCTCTTCCTTCAGGAACTTGATGACCTTGATCGCTTCCGGGGAGCCGGCTTTCCACTCGATGCCGGCGTAAATATCCTCGGAGTTCTCGCGGAAGATGGTCATGTCCACATCGCCTGGCTTCTTGACCGGGCTTGGCACGCCTTCGAACCAGCGCACCGGGCGCAGGCACACATAAAGGTCGAGCTGTTGGCGCAGGGCAACGTTCAGCGAACGGATACCGCCACCGACTGGGGTGGTCAGCGGGCCCTTGATGGAAACCACGTAGTCCTTGACCGCATCCAGGGTTTCCTGGGGCAGCCAGGTGTCCTGGTCGTAAACCTGGGTGGCCTTTTCGCCGGCATACACCTCCATCCAGGAGATTTTGCGCTTGCCGCCATAAGCCTTGTTAACAGCTGCATCGACCACCTTGATCATCACCGGGCTGATGTCGACGCCAATACCGTCACCCTCGATGAAGGGGATGATCGGGTTGTCAGGAACATTGAGAGAATGGTCTGCATTGACGGTGATTTTGTCGCCGACTGCCGGAACCTGAATCTTCTTGTATCCCATGCTGAACTCCATCTATGGATTGAACATCTGGCTGCGTTCGAGCCTACTCCAGATAAATGAGGACTGAAACCTCAGGCCCTGCACATTTGCGTCGAAAACAGCATATTTAGCGGCCTACAAGCTTGAAAGCAAAGGGAAAAGCGCCAATCTTGAGCACATCATGCGACTTTAGGCGCAACCCGCTGCCTGCGACCTTTAGACCAATGGACGACACACCTTTTGTATGAAGGCTCGGCGTAAGCATAGCGACCTATGTATAATGCCGCCGCTGACCAAAGAGTCACGACGGCCGACCGCTCTAGACAGACGCCCTCCGCCAGAAAAGCCGAGCTACTACAGTAGCTCACCCGCTTGACGCTCGACTGATGCAACCCAACATCACCGCGAAGAAACTTCGACATTTCGCTCATGGATGACTTTGAACGAACGCGCTTTACCCGGCGCATCTCGAGTTTCTGCGCATGCTTTCAGCAAAGAAGAGAGTTAATCCGAATATGCCCACCCGCTCGAAGATCATCTACACCTTCACCGACGAAGCACCAGCCCTCGCCACCTATTCACTGCTGCCTATCGTAGAGGCCTTCACCGCTTCCGCTGATATTGCCGTGGAAACCCGCGACATTTCCCTGGCCGCGCGCATCCTCGCAAGCTTCCCCGAGCAACTGGGCGCCAAGGCCGTGCCGGACCACCTCGCCGAACTGGGCGACCTGGCCGTTACCCCTGAAGCCAACATCATCAAGCTGCCGAACATCAGTGCCTCGACCCCTCAGCTGCAAGCTGCGATCAAGGAACTGCAGGCCCAGGGCTACGCCCTGCCGGACTACCCGGAAACCGTAACCACCGACGCGGAAAAAGAAACCCGTGCACGTTACGACAAGGTCAAGGGCAGCGCCGTGAACCCGGTACTGCGCGAAGGCAACTCCGACCGCCGCGCCCCGCTGTCGGTCAAGAACTACGCTCGCAAGCACCCGCACAAAATGGGCGCCTGGGCTGCCGACTCCAAGTCCCACGTTGCCCACATGAGCACCGGCGACTTCTACGGCAGCGAGAAAGCCGTTCAGATCGAAGGCGCTGATGCCGTCAAGATCGAACTGATCGCCAAGGACGGTACTGCTACCGTGCTGAAGGAAAAAACCAGCGTACAAGCTGGCGAGATCATCGACACCGCCGTGCTGAGCAAGAAAGCCCTGCGCAGCTTCATCGCCGCTGAAATCGAAGACGCCAAGAAACAAGGCGTGCTGCTGTCGGTTCACCTGAAAGCCACCATGATGAAGGTTTCCGACCCGATCATGTTCGGCCAGATCGTTGCCGAGTTCTATAAAGACGCGCTGGCCAAGCACGCTGTGGTGCTGGAGCAGATCGGCTTCAACCTGAACAACGGCATCGGCGACCTGTACGCTCGCATCAAGGCCCTGCCGGCCGATCAGCAAGCGCAGATCGAAGCCGACATCCAGGCGGTATACGCTGCTCGCCCTTCCCTGGCGATGGTCAACTCCGACAAAGGCATCACCAACCTGCACGTGCCGAGCGACGTCATCGTCGACGCATCGATGCCTGCCATGATCCGTGACTCCGGCAAGATGTGGGGCACCGACGGCCAGCTGCACGACACCAAGGCTGTGATCCCGGATCGCTGCTACGCCACTATCTACCAGGCAGTGATCGAAGACTGCAAGGCCAATGGCGCCTTCGACCCAACCACCATGGGCAGCGTGCCAAACGTTGGCCTGATGGCGAAAAAAGCCGAAGAGTACGGCTCCCACGACAAGACCTTCCAGATCAAGGCTGACGGCGTAGTCCGCGTCACCGACAGCAAGGGCAACCTGCTGATGGAACAGGCTGTTGAAGCCGGCGACATCTTCCGCATGTGCCAGACCAAAGACGCGCCGATCCAGGACTGGGTCAAACTGGCCGTCAACCGCGCCCGCGCCAGCAACACCCCGGCCATCTTCTGGCTGGACCCACAGCGCGCGCACGACGGCGTCGTGGTCGAGAAAGTTCAGGCTTACCTGAAAGACCACAACACCGAAGGCCTGGACATCCGCATCATGTCGCCGGTCGACGCGATGAAGTTCACCCTGGAACGCACCCGCAAGGGCCTGGACACCATCTCGGTGACCGGCAACGTTCTGCGCGACTACCTGACCGACCTGTTCCCGATCATGGAACTGGGCACCAGCGCCAAGATGCTGTCGATCGTGCCGCTGATGAACGGTGGCGGCCTGTTCGAAACCGGCGCTGGCGGCTCGGCTCCGAAGCATGTGCAGCAACTGGTTGAAGAGAACTTCCTGCGCTGGGATTCCCTGGGCGAGTTCCTCGCCCTGGCCGCATCCCTCGAGCATTTGGGTGTGACGTACAACAACCCGAAAGCCCTGGTACTGTCCAAGACCCTGGACCAGGCCACCGGCCAGTTCCTCGACAACAACAAGTCGCCATCGCGCAAAGTCGGCAACATCGACAACCGCGGCAGCCACTTCTACCTGGCGCTGTACTGGGCTCAAGCCCTGGCGGCCCAGACCGAAGACACTGCACTGCAAGCGCAGTTTGGCGAACTGGCCAAGACCCTGACCGCGAATGAGGCAACCATCGTTGCCGAGCTCAACGCTGTCCAGGGCAAGCCAGTGGACATCGGTGGCTACTACGCACCGAACGCCGAGCTGACCAGCAAGGCCATGCGCCCAAGCGCCACCCTCAACGCGGCAATCGCTGCGCTGGTGTGATGCCTTGAGGTGCCGCCGCACGAGGATCGCTGACTGATCCTCGTGCGGCAGGAAAATCCGGAATTCGAAAGGATTCCGGATTTTTTTTGCCTGTTTTTCAGGAACGGGCGCAGTCCTTGCTTTGTCTTCTTATTGTTCCAACCCTCAAAGAACAATAAATAAGGACGTTCCCATGCCAAGAAACCTCCTACAGGCGCTGACCTGCTCCTCGGTCCTGGCCCTGCTGACGGCCTGCGCAGGCACTTCAAGCCCCTACCCCCACGCCCAGGAACCGATCGGCGACGTACAGACCATGTACGACGGCAAACTCAGTGAACCCGACGCTGTCAGCACCTTCCGCAACATTGATCGCCTGTTCCCGGTACGCACCATCAAGGCCGGTGGCCACCCGTTTCCACTGCCGCACAGCAGCCAACCGCTGGGGCCAGTGGCCTTCGACTATGAAGGCAAACGCTACAGCCTCGACGACTACGTCGCCCTCAACCGGGTAACAGGCCTGCTGGTGATCAAGAACGGCCAGGTCGTTACTGAACGCTACGAAAAAGGCAACACGCCGGACACCCGGTGGATGTCGATGTCGGTGGCCAAGTCGATCACCTCGACCCTCGTGGGCGCCGCGCTGCAGGACGGCTCGATCAAAAGCCTGGATGACAAAGTCACCCAATACCTGCCCGCACTCGCCGGCAGTGGTTACGACCAGGCCACCGTACGCCAGGTCCTGGCGATGCGCTCCGGGGTCAAATGGAGTGAGAAATACGCCGACCCGACGTCAGACCGGCGCATGATGCTCAAGCTGCAAACCGAACAGGTGCCCGGCTCCGCCCTCAAGTTCATGGCCAGCCTGCCCAGCGCCGCGCCGCCCGGCACCCGCACCAACTACAGTACCGGCGAGACCCAAGTGCTGGGCCAACTGGTCAGCGCCGCGACGGGCAAGCCACTTGCGCAATACCTGAGCGAGAAGATCTGGGCGCCCTACGGCATGCAAACCGACGCCAACTGGTGGCTCGATGGCCCCAATGGCAACGAAGTCGGCGGCAGCGGCATCAGTGCAACGCTGGAAGATTACGGGCGCTTCGGACAGTTCGTACTCAGCGGCGGCAAAGCCGGCGACAAACAGGTCCTGCCCCAGGGCTGGATGAGCTTCGCCAGCGCCACCACCGGCACCGACCCGGCGTACGGCGACTTTGCCTCCATGTGGTGGCCCGCCTGGACCGCCGCCTCGAAGGCGGACAAGGCCTTCACGGCTGCCGGCATTTTCGGGCAGTTTGTCTACATCAATCCCACGCAGAACGTGGTGATCGTCGTATGGCAAGCGCAAACCAAAGCCACCGGCGGTGAAGTGATTGATGACATGGTCGCCTTCGACGCGATCACCAAGGCCGCGAAGTAACCGACAGGGGCGCTCTCGGCGGGCGCCCCTGTATGATGTTTCTCTGATTTCTCGAGACTCTCCCATGACCTGGCTCCCCCACATCACCGTCGCCACCATCGTCGAAGACAACGGCCGCTTCCTGATGGTCGAAGAACTCAAGGGCGGCCGCGCCGTGCTCAACCAGCCCGCCGGCCACCTCGACCCGAACGAAACCCTGACCGAGGCCGCCGTGCGCGAAACCCTCGAAGAGACCGGCTGGGACGTCGAAGCCACCGGGATTGTCGGGATTTACCTGTACACCGCTCCCAGCAATGGCGTGACCTATCAGCGCGTATGCTTCATCGCCAAGGCCCTGCAACACCACCCGGACTACCCACTGGACGACGGTATTCTGCGCGCCCGCTGGCTGACCCGTGACGAATTGATGGCCCTGCGCGAAGACTGGCGCAGCGAGCTGATTATCCGCTGCATCGACGATTATCTGGCCGGCCAACGCCACAGCCTCGAATTGATCCGCCCTTCTCTTTAGCCTTGCAGACGCGAGCCTGCTAGAATCGCGTCCTTTTTAAAGACTCCCGTTGAAATCCTATGCGTGATCCAGCCCCTTCTGACACACAAAAGAAGCGCGTCATCGTCGGTATGTCCGGCGGCGTGGATTCTTCCGTTTCCGCCGTTCTGCTCATGGAGCAGGGTTATGAGGTGGAAGGCCTGTTCATGAAGAACTGGGAAGAAGACGATGGAACGGAATATTGCACCGCCATGGACGACTTGGCGGATGCCCAGGCCGTCTGCGACAAAATCGGCATCAAGCTGCACACCGCCAACTTCGCCGCCGAGTACTGGGACAACGTGTTCGAGCACTTCCTGGCCGAATACAAGGCCGGTCGCACGCCGAACCCGGACATCCTGTGTAACCGCGAGATCAAGTTCAAGGCGTTCCTCGACTACGCGATGATCCTCGGTGCCGATCTGATTGCTACTGGCCACTACGTGCGCCGTCGCGACATCGATGGCCGCACCGAGCTGCTCAAGGGCCTGGACGCCAACAAGGACCAGAGCTACTTCCTGCACGCCGTCGGCGGCGAACAGATCGCCAAGACCCTGTTCCCGGTGGGCGAGCTGGAAAAACCCGAAGTGCGCGCCATTGCCGAGAAACACGGCCTGGCCACCGCCAAGAAGAAGGATTCCACCGGGATCTGCTTTATCGGCGAGCGCCGTTTCAGCGACTTCCTCAAACAGTACCTGCCGGCGCAACCGGGCGAGATCAAGACCACCGAAGGCGAGATCATCGGCCGTCACCACGGCTTGATGTACCACACCATCGGCCAGCGCCAGGGCCTGGGCATCGGCGGCTTGAAAGACGCCGGCGAAGAGCCGTGGTACGTGCTGGTCAAGGACCTGGAGCACAACGAGCTGATCGTGGGCCAGGGCAATGACCACCCATGGCTGTTCTCCCGTGCCCTGCTGGCCTCGGACATCTACTGGGTCAACCCGGTGGACCTCAGCAGCCCGCGCCGCCTGACGGCCAAAGTGCGCTATCGCCAGAGCGACCAGCCCTGCACCCTGGAAAAAACCGCCACCGGCTATCGCGCCACCTTCGACGACCCGCAGCGCGCCGTAACGCCGGGCCAATCGGTAGTGTTCTATGACGGAGAGATTTGCCTGGGGGGCGGTGTGATCGAAGTTGCCGAACCCTGGAGCAGCCAGGCATGAGCCCGACCCAGGAGCAACTGACGGCACTGGGCGGCGTGTTTCTCGCCGCGGTGCTGGTGGACAAGATCGCCAAGACCGGCCAGGTCACCGAGGCCGGCCTGACCTGCATGCTCGGCAGCCTGCTGATCCGCGACCCGAAGGACACCCTGGAAGTGTACGGCGGCGACGACCTGGCCCTGCGCGAAGGTTATCGCGCACTGGTCGGCGCCCTCGAGCGCGACCCAAGCACCTTGCAGCGCGAGCCGCTGCGCTACGCCCTGTCGATGCTCGGCCTGGAGCGTCAATTGGCCAAGCGCGACGACCTGCTGGACACCATCGGCAAGCGCCTGCCGCAGATCCAGTCCCAGGTCGAGCATTTTGGCCCGGCCCACGAAAACGTGATCGCAGCCTGTGGCGCCCTGTACCAGGACACCCTGAGCACCTTGCGCCAGCGGATCCAGGTGCACGGCGATATGCGCAACCTGCAACAACCGAACAACGCCTCGAAAATCCGCGCCCTGCTGTTGGCCGGTATTCGTTCGGCGCGGTTATGGCGCCAATTGGGCGGTCATCGCTGGCAGTTGGTGGTCAGCCGACGCAAATTGCTGAAAGAGCTTTACCCGTTGATGCGCAACGAATAAGTCGCAGCAACCGATTTTTTTATAGCCCCACGCGTAATACGCCGGTCAGTTGGCAACGGACCGGCGGATTTTTTCATGTATGATACGCGCCCCATTTCGTTGCCCGACTGTCCGAGAACACCCCATGCAGCTTTCTTCGCTCACTGCGGTTTCCCCTGTTGACGGCCGCTACGCCGGCAAAACCCAGGCCCTGCGCCCTATTTTCAGCGAATACGGCTTGATCCGTGCTCGTGTTCTGGTTGAAGTGCGCTGGCTCCAGCGCCTGGCCGCTCACCCTGGCATCAGCGAAGTGCCGGCGTTCTCTGCCGAAGCCAACGCTGTGCTGAACGCCCTGGCGGAAAACTTCGCTCTGGAGCACGCCGAGCGTGTCAAAGAGATCGAGCGCACCACCAACCACGACGTTAAAGCCATCGAATACCTGCTCAAAGAGCAAGCGGCCAAGCTGCCGGAACTGGCCAAGGTCAGCGAGTTCATCCACTTTGCCTGCACCAGCGAGGACATCAACAACCTGTCCCACGCCCTGATGCTGCGCGAAGGCCGTGATGACGTGATGCTGCCACTGATGCGCCAGACTGCCGACGCCATCCGCGAACTGGCGATCCGTTTCGCCGACGTTCCGATGCTGTCGCGCACCCACGGCCAGCCGGCTTCGCCGACCACCCTGGGTAAAGAACTGGCCAACGTGGTGTACCGCCTGGAGCGCCAGATCGCTCAAGTCGCGGCCGTACCGCTGCTGGGCAAGATCAACGGCGCCGTAGGCAACTACAACGCCCACCTGTCGGCCTATCCTGAGATCGACTGGGAAGAAAACGCCCGCGCCTTCATCGAAGACGAACTGGGCCTGGGTTTCAACCCGTACACCACGCAAATCGAACCCCACGACTACATCGCCGAGCTGTTCGACGCGATTGCGCGCTTCAACACCATCCTGATCGACTTCGATCGCGATATCTGGGGCTACATCTCCCTGGGCTACTTCAAGCAGCGCACCATTGCCGGCGAAATCGGTTCATCGACCATGCCGCACAAGGTCAACCCGATCGACTTCGAAAACTCCGAAGGCAACCTCGGGATCGCCAACGCCCTGTTCCAGCACCTGGCCAGCAAGTTGCCAATTTCCCGCTGGCAGCGCGACCTGACCGACTCCACCGTACTGCGCAACCTCGGCGTGGGCTTCGCCCACAGCGTGATCGCGTACGAAGCCAGCCTCAAAGGCATCAGCAAACTGGAGCTCAACGAGCAGAAGATCGCCGCTGACCTGGACGCTTGCTGGGAAGTCCTGGCCGAGCCGATCCAGACCGTGATGCGCCGCTACAACATCGAAAACCCGTACGAGAAGCTCAAAGAGCTGACCCGCGGCAAGGGCATCACCTCCGAAGCGCTGCAAACTTTCATTGACGGCCTGGACATGCCAGCCGCCGCCAAGGCCGAGCTGAAACTGCTCACCCCGGCCAACTACATCGGCAACGCTGTGGCTCAAGCCAAACGCATCTGATAGAAGCTTGACCCCTTGAGACGCCCGGCAGCGCCGGGCGTTTTTATTCCCGTCTGAAAAGTGATTTTTTTCAATAGGTTACACATGAATCCTGACATTCCTCTTCAACTTCTGGGCGGCATCACGGCACGGGAATTCCTGCGCGACTACTGGCAGAAAAAACCCCTGCTGATCCGCCAGGCCATCCCTGACTTCGAAAGCCCGATCGACGCCGACGAACTGGCCGGCCTGGCGCTGGAAGAAGAAGTCGAGTCGCGCCTGATCATCGAACACGGCGAACGCCCGTGGGAGTTGCGCCGCGGCCCGTTCGCCGAAGATGCCTTCAGCACCCTGCCCGAGCGCGAGTGGACCCTGCTGGTGCAGGCGGTCGACCAGTTCGTGCCGGAAGTGGCCGAACTGCTGGAAAACTTCCGCTTCCTGCCAAGCTGGCGCATTGACGATGTGATGATCAGCTACGCCGCCCCGGGTGGCAGCGTGGGCCCGCACTTCGACAACTACGACGTGTTCCTGCTGCAAGGTTCCGGCAAGCGCAACTGGAAGATCGGCCAGATGTGCAACTCCGAAAGCCCGCTGCTGCAACACGCGGACCTGCGCATCCTCGCTGAATTCGAAGAGACCGCCGAATGGGTGCTGGAACCGGGCGACATGCTCTACCTGCCGCCCCGCCTGGCCCACTGCGGTGTGGCCGTGGATGATTGCATGACCTACTCCGTAGGCTTCCGCGCCCCGAGCGCCGCTGAAGTGCTGACCCACTTCACCGACTTCCTCAGCCAGTACCTGACTGACGAAGAGCGCTACACCGACGCCGATGCCCAGCCGGTCAGCGACCCGCACCAGATCCAGGGCGACGCCCTCGACCGCCTGAAAAGCCTGTTGGCCGAGCACATGAGCGACGAGCGCATGCTGCTGACCTGGTTCGGCCAGTTCATGACCGAGCCGCGCTACCCGGAACTGGTCGCCGGCCCGGAAGTGGAAGAAGAAGACCTGCTGGGCAGCCTGGAAAACGGCGCCGTGCTGATCCGCAACCCGAGCGCCCGCCTGGCCTGGTCCGAAGTCGACGACGACCTGCTGCTGTTCGCCAGCGGCCAGAGCCGCCTGTTGCCGGGCAAGCTGCGGGAACTGCTGAAGCTGGTGTGCGCCGCCGACGCCCTGCACATCGACAACCTCGGCCCATGGCTGGCGGATGAAGATGGCTGCGCCCTGCTGTGGGAACTGGTCAAGCAAGGGAGCCTGGGGTTTGCCGATGAATAAGATTCACGTAAGTGTCGCGGACTGGCAAAAGGATATCGCCGAGATACGGCGCATTCGTGAAGCGGTATTTATCGCTGAACAATCGGTTCCACCGGAGCTGGAATGGGATGCAGACGACGCGAGTGCCGTGCATTTCCTGGCGTTCGAAGGCGACTTTCCCATCGGTACTGCACGCCTGCTGCCTACCGGCGAGATCGGCCGCGTGTCGGTTCTCAAGGACTGGCGCGGCCTGAAGGTCGGCGACAAGCTGATGGAAGCGGTGATCGGCGTGGCCGAGAAACGCGGCCAGACCCGGCAGATCCTCAGTGCACAGGTCCATGCGGCGCCGTTTTATGAGCGCCTGGGCTTCAAGATTGTCAGCGATGAGTTCCTGGAAGTCGGGATTCCTCACGTTGATATGGTGCGCGAGGGCTGATCCGAGACCGCGCCGCGCCCTTCGCAGGCAAGCCAGCTCCCACATTCGATCCAGTACATCCCTTGGAATGAGGTCAAATGTGGGAGCGGGCTTGCTCGCGAAGGCGCCATCAGCAACACCTCAAAAGGCCCTGCCATCCCCCGATGCCAGGGCCTTTTGCCGTCCAGGATTCAACTTGCGCCCCGCCAGGCCGACAAACTGGCAATATCTAGCCTAAATGACTCGCAGAGATAACGGACATGTCCCTACGCACCCTGCTCACCCTGTTGCTCCTGGCCACCAGTTTCTCGGTGATGGCCGCCACCGAAGTCGTGCCCCTGAGCAACCGCACCAGCGCCGACCTGCTGCCGGTGGCGCAGAACTTTATCGGCAAGGACGGCACCGTCAGCGCCTACGGCAACCAACTGATCGTGAATGCCGAGCCCGACAAGATCCAGGGCCTGCGCGCCCTGCTCGCGCAACTGGATACGCCTTCCAAACGCCTGTTGATCACCGTCGACACCAACGAAAACAACCAGCAGAGCAACGGCAACAATCAAACACAGGTCATCACCTACAGCACCGAAAGCCGTGACGGCGGGATCCAGCAGATCCAGGCCAGCGAAGGCGTGCCCGCGCTGATCCAGGTCGGCCAGAGCGTGCCCCTCACCACCACCCAGCCCGATGCCTACGGCCGCCCGCAGAACCAGACCCAGTATCGCAACGTAACCCAGGGCTTTTACGTGACGGCCAGCGTCACCGGCGAGACCGTTCACCTGAGCATTAGTACCAATCGTGACCGCATGAGCCAGGAACGTCCCGATGTAGTGAACGTGCAAAGTACCGACACAACTGTCAGCGGACGCCTGGGCGAGTGGATCACCCTGGCCGGGATCAATCGCCAGACCCAGGCCGACAAAACCACTACAACCCGCAGCTACTCTACTCAGGGGCGCGATGACCTGACCTTGCGGGTCAAAGTCGAGACCCTGAACTGAAGCACCAAAAACTGACTGGCAAGTCGTATTAGACTAAAGATGTAGTGCTTGAAAAAAAGCACTACAAAACATTTGACGATCCAAAAAAGCATGGGCATGATGGCCTCGCTCCCGCTAATCAGGGGCCCTGGCAAGGGCCTTCGGATCGTCGCTCAAAGCCACCCACCTGAGCCGATTCGTGTCTGTACCGCCCACAAGGTGTGTTTGACGAGGTTGCGACTGGAACGAAGTTGTCCCGAGGGACGGAAGCTAACCAGGTAACCCGGCAACACACTGATGGATCGTACAAAGGCCCACGACGCCCGAAGACTGTTCGCAGTTCGCCCTTACCTGCTCAACTCCCCCTTGAGCCACTCGTTCATCCCGTCGCCTTCCCCGCCAAGCCTGACTTGACCGCCTAAGCTTCTGGTCAGCGAGCAGCCATAACCACGCACTGATTACGTGGCTGGCAAATGGAATTTTCCACCTAGACCTATGCGACGAGGTTTTTCCCCATGGCACTGACACGCGAACAGCAAATTGCAGCCCTTGAAAAAGACTGGGCTGAAAACCCACGCTGGAAAGGCGTGACCCGCGCTTATTCCGCTGCTGACGTCGTCCGCCTGCGTGGCTCGGTTCAACCTGAGCACACCTTTGCAAAACTCGGCGCCGAGAAGCTGTGGAAGCTGGTCACCCAGGGTGCCAAGCCGTCCTTCCGTCCCGAAAAAGATTTCGTCAACTGCATGGGCGCCCTGACTGGCGGCCAAGCGGTTCAACAGGTCAAAGCCGGTATCCAGGCGATCTACCTGTCTGGCTGGCAAGTGGCAGCGGACAACAACTCCGCTGAATCCATGTACCCCGACCAATCGCTGTACCCGGTGGACTCCGTGCCAACCGTGGTCAAGCGCATCAACAACTCGTTCCGCCGTGCCGACCAGATCCAGTGGAAAGCCGGTAAAGGCCCGGGCGATGAAGGCTACATCGACTACTTCGCACCGATCGTTGCAGACGCTGAAGCCGGTTTCGGTGGCGTACTGAACGCCTACGAGCTGATGAAGAGCATGATCGAGGCAGGCGCTGCCGGCGTTCACTTCGAAGACCAGCTGGCTTCGGTGAAGAAATGCGGCCACATGGGCGGCAAGGTACTGGTTCCAACCCAGGAAGCTGTTCAAAAGCTGACGGCTGCTCGTCTGGCTGCTGACGTTGCTGGCACTCCGACCATCATCCTGGCCCGTACCGATGCCAACGCGGCTGATTTGCTGACCTCGGATTGCGACCCGTACGACCAGCCGTTCGTGACTGGCGAACGTACCCAGGAAGGTTTCTATAAAGTGCGCGCCGGTCTCGACCAGGCGATCGCTCGTGGCCTGGCCTACGCGCCGTACGCCGACCTGATCTGGTGCGAAACTGCCAAGCCGGACCTCGACGAAGCCCGCCGCTTTGCCGAAGCCATCAAGAAGGAATACCCGGATCAACTGCTGTCCTACAACTGCTCGCCTTCCTTCAACTGGAAGAAGAACCTGGACGACGCGACCATCGCCAAGTTCCAGCGTGAACTGTCTGCCATGGGCTACAAGCACCAATTCATCACCCTGGCCGGCATTCACAACATGTGGCACAGCATGTTCAACCTGGCGCACGACTACGCCCGCAACGACATGACTGCCTACGTGAAGCTGCAGGAACAAGAGTTCGCTGATGCTGCCAAGGGTTACACCTTTGTGGCGCACCAGCAGGAAGTGGGCACCGGTTACTTCGACGACATGACCACCGTGATCCAGGGCGGCACCTCGTCCGTGACTGCGCTGACCGGTTCGACCGAAGAAGAGCAGTTCCACTAAATACTGAGTACACGGCCACTGCGGCCCCACGGAAGACCTAACCGCAGTGCCGCACAGCAATCACGCCCCGACTGGTTCGGGGCGTTTTTTTGCACTGATGAAACCCTGCCTGACACAACACAGATCAAAATGTGGGAGCGGGCTTGCTCGCGAATGCGGTGTATCAGTCAACAGATTCATTGGCTGACCCACTGCATTCGCGAGCAAGCCCGCTCCCACAAGGGGAATGTGTGCATTCTGAAAATTTGTGCAAAACATTGATCTAGAGCGGTATCTGCATCAACCAGATCGGTTAAAAGATCTCCGTCAGCAACTAAGCGACAATCTAGCAAGTAACGGCAACTTCCCCCGCCACACGAGAAACATTCGCTTAAACCCCACGCAAACAATATTCATTATCATTTAGAGCATGAAAACTTCTTTACCGGTTAAACAAAACACAATTCGTGAAAAGCCCGCTAATGCCCGCAGCACAAGGGCTACAGCCCCAAGAAGGTGCACTATGTCCTTATTCCATCGAATAATTTCGCTATAGGAATTTTACTTGCCCGGTGTTTAGCCATAAAATCACCGCGATTGATTGCGCTGCGACATATCGTCACTGCATCGTTACTTTTTCGAGCTCAGAGACCTTTGCTCTCTGTTAAGGATTTCCAGCATGACCGAAGCGACAGGACTCATGGCCCACAACTGGGGCTTTGCCATTTTCCTCCTCGGTGTAGTCGGCCTTTGCGCCTTCATGCTCGGCGTCTCCAGCCTCCTCGGGTCAAAAGCCTGGGGCCGCAGCAAAAACGAACCGTTCGAGTCCGGCATGCTACCTACAGGTGGCGCCCGCTTGCGGCTCTCAGCCAAATTCTATCTGGTCGCGATGCTCTTCGTGATCTTCGACATCGAAGCCCTTTTTCTCTTTGCCTGGTCTGTGTCCGTCCGCGAAAGCGGCTGGACCGGATTCGTCGAAGCCCTCGTTTTCATAGCAATTCTGTTGGCAGGCCTTGTCTACCTATTTCGAGTGGGCGCCCTTGACTGGGCTCCGGAAGCTCGTCGCAAGCGGCAAGCGAAGCTGAAACAATGAGGCTTTGGCGATGCAATACAATCTCACCAGGATCGACCCGGATGCTCCTAACGAGCAGTACCCAATCGGCGAACGGGAAACCGTTTCCGACCCGTTAGAAGACCAAGTCCACAAAAACATCTACATGGGCAAGCTGGAAGACGTGCTGAGTGGCGCGGTCAACTGGGGACGTAAGAACTCCCTGTGGCCGTACAACTTCGGTCTGTCCTGCTGCTACGTGGAAATGACCACCGCCTTCACGGCGCCCCACGACATCGCGCGCTTTGGCGCCGAAGTTATCCGGGCATCGCCGCGTCAGGCGGATTTCATGGTTATCGCCGGTACCTGCTTTATCAAGATGGCGCCGATCATTCAGCGTCTCTACGAGCAAATGCTCGAGCCAAAGTGGGTTATCTCCATGGGTTCGTGCGCCAACTCCGGTGGCATGTACGACATCTACTCCGTGGTTCAGGGGGTGGACAAGTTCCTGCCCGTGGACGTCTACGTGCCTGGCTGCCCGCCCCGCCCTGAAGCATTTCTGCAAGGCTTGATGCTGTTGCAGGAATCGATTGGCAAGGAGCGTCGCCCACTTTCCTGGGTTGTCGGAGATCAAGGCGTATACCGCGCCGAGATGCCGTCACAAAAGGAACAGCGCCGCGAACAGCGTATTCAGGTAACCAACCTGCGCAGCCCCGACGAAGTCTGATCCAGAACCGCTTCTTTTATAGAACGAAAACCTGGCTTCATTCTTTACGTTGACCGAAAGCGATAAAAAACCATGACTACAGGCAGTGCTCTGTACATCCCGCCTTATAAGGCAGACGACCAGGATGTGGTCGTCGAACTCAACAACCGTTTTGGCCCTGACGCCTTCACCGCCCAGGCCACACGCACCGGCATGCCGGTGCTGTGGGTGGCGCGTGCCAGGCTCGTCGAAGTCCTGAGCTTCCTGCGCAACCTGCCCAAGCCGTACGTCATGCTCTATGACCTGCATGGCGTGGACGAGCGCCTGCGCACCAAGCGCCAGGGGCTGCCGAGCGGCGCCGACTTCACCGTGTTCTACCACTTGATGTCGCTGGAACGTAACAGCGACGTGATGATCAAGGTGGCCCTCTCCGAGAGCGACCTGAGCGTTCCGACCGTGACCGGTATCTGGCCCAACGCCAACTGGTACGAGCGTGAAGTGTGGGACATGTTCGGCATCGACTTCCCGGGCCACCCGCACCTGACGCGCATCATGATGCCGCCGACCTGGGAAGGTCACCCGCTGCGCAAGGACTTCCCTGCCCGCGCCACCGAATTCGATCCCTTCAGCCTGACCCTCGCCAAGCAACAGCTTGAAGAAGAGGCTGCACGCTTCCGTCCGGAAGACTGGGGCATGAAGCGCTCCGGCACCAACGAGGACTACATGTTCCTCAACCTGGGCCCGAACCACCCTTCGGCTCACGGTGCCTTCCGCATCATCCTGCAACTGGACGGCGAAGAAATCGTCGACTGCGTGCCTGACATCGGCTACCACCACCGTGGTGCCGAGAAGATGGCCGAGCGTCAGTCGTGGCACAGCTTCATCCCGTACACCGACCGTATCGACTACCTCGGCGGCGTGATGAACAACCTGCCGTACGTGCTCTCGGTCGAGAAGCTGGCCGGCATCAAGGTGCCGGACAAGGTCGACACCATCCGCATCATGATGGCCGAGTTCTTCCGGATCACCAGCCACCTGCTGTTCCTGGGTACCTATATCCAGGACGTCGGCGCGATGACCCCGGTGTTCTTCACCTTCACCGACCGTCAGCGTGCGTACAAGGTCATCGAAGCCATCACCGGTTTCCGCCTGCACCCGGCCTGGTACCGCATCGGCGGCGTCGCCCACGACCTGCCGCGTGGCTGGGAACGCCTGGTCAAGGAATTCATCGACTGGATGCCCAAGCGTCTGGACGAGTACCAGAAAGCCGCCCTGGACAACAGCATCCTCAAGGGCCGGACCATCGGCGTCGCCCAGTACAACACCAAAGAGGCCCTGGAATGGGGCGTCACCGGTGCTGGCCTGCGTTCCACCGGTTGCGATTTCGACCTGCGTAAAGCACGCCCGTACTCCGGCTACCAGAACTTCGAATTCGAAGTGCCGCTGGCGGCCAACGGCGATGCCTACGACCGCTGCATCGTGCGCGTCGAAGAAATGCGCCAGAGCCTGAAGATCATCGAACAGTGCATGCGCAACATGCCGGAAGGCCCGTACAAGGCGGATCACCCGCTGACCACGCCGCCGCCGAAAGAGCGCACGCTGCAACACATCGAAACCCTGATCACGCACTTCCTGCAGGTTTCGTGGGGCCCGGTGATGCCGGCCAACGAATCCTTCCAGATGATCGAAGCGACCAAGGGTATCAACAGTTATTACCTGACGAGCGATGGCGGCACCATGAGCTACCGCACCCGGATTCGTACGCCAAGCTTCCCGCACCTGCAGCAGATCCCTTCGGTGATCAAAGGTGAAATGGTCGCGGACTTGATTGCGTACCTGGGTAGTATCGATTTCGTTATGGCCGACGTGGACCGCTAAGCATGAATAGCACGCTTATCCAGACAGACCGTTTCACCTTGAGTGAAACCGAGCGCTCGGCCATTGAGCACGAGCTGCATCACTACGAAGACCCGCGCGCGGCGTCGATCGAAGCCTTGAAGATCGTCCAGAAGGAACGTGGCTGGGTGCCGGACGGCGCCCTCTACGCCATCGGCGAGATCCTCGGCATCCCCGCCAGCGACGTTGAAGGCGTGGCGACGTTCTACAGCCAGATCTTCCGCCAGCCGGTCGGCCGCCACATCATTCGCGTGTGCGACAGCATGGTCTGCTACATCGGTGGCCACGAGTCCGTGGTCAGCGAGATCCAGAGCAAGCTGGGCATCGGCCTGGGCCAAACCACTCCGGACGGGCGCTTCACGCTGCTGCCGGTGTGCTGCCTGGGCAACTGTGACAAGGCGCCGGCGTTGATGATCGACGACGACACATTCGGCGACGTGCAGCCTGCTGGCGTCACCCAATTGCTCGAGGGCTACCCATGACCCTGACTTCCTTCGGTCCTGCCAACCGCATCAAGCGGTCGGCCGAGACTCACCCGCTGACCTGGCGCCTGCGTGACGACGGCGAGCCTGTATGGCTTGACGAGTACCAGGCCAAGAACGGTTACGCGGCCGCGCGCAAAGCCTTTGCCGACATGGCCCAGGACGACATCGTCCAGACCGTGAAAGACGCAGGCCTTAAGGGCCGCGGCGGTGCAGGCTTCCCCACGGGTGTCAAGTGGGGCCTGATGCCGAAAGACGAATCCATCAACATCCGCTACCTGCTGTGCAACGCGGATGAAATGGAGCCGAACACCTGGAAAGACCGCATGCTGATGGAGCAACTGCCCCATCTGCTGATCGAAGGCATGCTGATCAGTGCCCGCGCGCTGAAAACCTACCGTGGCTACATCTTCCTGCGTGGCGAATACACCACCGCCGCCAAGCACCTGAACCGTGCCGTGGAAGAAGCCAAGGCCGCTGGCCTGCTGGGCAAGAACATCCTTGGTTCGGGTTTCGACTTCGAACTGTTCGTGCACACCGGCGCCGGGCGTTATATCTGCGGTGAAGAAACCGCACTGATCAACTCCCTCGAAGGCCGCCGCGCCAACCCGCGTTCCAAGCCGCCCTTCCCTGCCGCCGTGGGCGTGTGGGGCAAGCCGACCTGCGTGAACAACGTTGAAACCCTGTGCAACGTGCCGGCAATCATCGGCGACGGCGTGGAGTGGTACAAATCGTTGGCCCGCGAAGGCAGCGAAGACATGGGCACCAAGCTCATGGGCTTCTCCGGCAAGGTCAAGAACCCGGGCCTGTGGGAACTGCCTTTCGGCGTGACCGCACGCGAGCTGTTCGAGGACTACGCCGGCGGCATGCGCGATGGCTACACCCTCAAGGCCTGGCAGCCAGGCGGCGCCGGTACCGGCTTCTTGTTGCCAGAACACCTGGACGCTCAAATGTACGCCGGCGGCATCGGCAAGGTGGGCACCCGTATGGGTACCGGCCTGGCCATGGCCGTGGACAACACCGTGAACATGGTGTCGTTGCTGCGCAACATGGAGCAGTTCTTCTCCCGCGAATCCTGTGGCTTCTGCACCCCGTGCCGCGACGGTTTGCCATGGAGCGTCAAGCTGCTGATGGCCCTGGAAAACGGCGAAGGCCGCGAGGGCGACATCGAGACCCTGCTGGGTCTGGTCGGTTTCCTCGGCCCAGGCAAGACCTTCTGTGCTCACGCACCGGGCGCCGTGGAGCCATTGGGCAGCGCGATCAAATACTTCCGCTCGGAGTTCGAAGCCGGCATCGCGCCTACCAGCGCCGCCGTCCCGCCTCTGGCAAGGCCGATCGTAGTCGGCGCGTAACGTTAAAAAAGGCGAAGGGTCCGCACCCGCAGCTTTCTCATGTGCTGACGCCTTCAAGGCTGTGTTGATGCACATGAATAACAAGATTCCATTAGCCACGCCCGCTGACACCGGGCCAACGAAGAACTTTGAACCATGGCCACTATCCACGTAGACGGCAAAGAGCTCGAAGTCGATGGGGCAGACAACCTGTTACAGGCGTGTCTGTCGCTAGGCCTCGACATTCCATATTTCTGCTGGCACCCCGCCCTTGGCAGCGTTGGCGCTTGCCGCCAGTGCGCGGTCAAGCAGTACACCGACGAGAACGACACCCGTGGTCGTATCGTCATGTCCTGCATGACCCCTGCCACCGACGGCAGCTGGATCTCCATCGAAGACGAAGAAGCGAAAGTGTTTCGCGCCAGCGTCGTCGAATGGCTGATGACCAATCACCCGCACGACTGCCCTGTGTGTGAGGAAGGCGGCCACTGCCACCTGCAAGACATGACCGTGATGACCGGCCACAACGAGCGCCGGTATCGCTTCACCAAGCGTACCCACCAGAACCAGCAACTGGGCCCGTTCATTTCCCACGAGATGAACCGCTGCATCGCTTGCTACCGCTGCGTGCGCTTCTATAAGGACTACGCCGGCGGTACCGACCTCGGTGTGTTTGGCGCCCACGACAACGTGTACTTCGGTCGCGTTGAAGACGGCACCCTGGAAAGTGAATTCTCCGGCAACCTCACCGAGGTCTGCCCGACCGGTGTGTTCACCGACAAGACTCACTCCGAGCGCTACAACCGCAAGTGGGACATGCAGTTCTCGCCGAGCATCTGCCATGGCTGCTCCAGCGGTTGCAACATCTCCCCGGGCGAACGCTACGGCGAACTGCGTCGGATCGAAAACCGCTTCAACGGTTCGGTCAACCAGTACTTCCTGTGCGACCGTGGTCGTTTCGGCTACGGCTACGTCAACCGCGAAGACCGCCCGCGTCAGCCACTGCTGGCCGACGGCGCCAAGCTGAGCCTCGACGAAGCACTGGATAAAGCCGCTGACCTGCTGCGCGGTCGCAACATCGTCGGTATCGGTTCGCCCCGCGCCAGCCTCGAAAGCAACTACGCGTTGCGCGAACTGGTGGGTGCCGAGCACTTCTACTCGGGTATCGAAGCCGGTGAACTGGAGCGCATCCGCCTCGTGCTGCAAGTCTTGAACGACAGCCCTCTGCCGGTTCCGAACATGCGCGACATCGAAGACCATGACGCGATCTTCGTCCTCGGTGAAGACCTGACCCAGACCGCTGCCCGTGTCGCCCTGTCCCTGCGCCAGTCGGTAAAAGGCAAGGCCGAAGACATGGCCGACGCCATGCGCGTCCAGCCATGGCTCGACGCTGCGGTGAAAAACATCGGCCAGCACGCGCTGAACCCGCTGTTTATCGCCAGTCTGACCGCCACCAAGCTCGACGACATCGCAGAAGAATGCGTACACGCCGCGCCTGACGACCTGGCCCGCATCGGTTTCGCCGTGGCCCACGCCCTCGACGCCAGCGCGCCTGCCGTAGAAGGCCTGGACGCTGAAGCCGCTGAACTGGCCAAGCGCATCGCCGACGCCCTGCTGGCCGCCAAGCGTCCATTGATCATCGCCGGCACCTCGCTGGGTTCCAAGGCGCTGATCGAAGCCGCAGCCAACATCGCCAAAGCCTTGAAGCTGCGCGAGAAGAACGGTTCCATCAGCCTGATCGTGCCAGAGGCCAACAGCCTTGGCCTGGCCATGCTCGGTGGCGAGTCCCTGGACGCCGCCCTGCAAGCCGTGACCGACGGCAGCAGCGATGCGATCGTGGTGCTGGAAAACGACCTGTACACCCGCACTGATTCGGCCAAGGTCGACGCAGCGCTGAACGCGGCCAAAGTGGTGATCGTTGCCGACCACCAGAAAACCGCCACCAGCGACCGTGCCCACCTGGTACTGCCCGCCGCCAGCTTTGCTGAAGGCGACGGTACCCTGGTCAGCCAGGAAGGCCGCGCCCAGCGCTTCTTCCAGGTATTCGATCCGAAGTACATGGACGCCAGCATCCTGGTTCACGAAGGCTGGCGCTGGCTGCATGCCCTGCGCGCTACCCTGCTGAACCAGCCGATCGACTGGACCCAGCTCGACCACGTGACCGCTGCCGCCGCTGCCGCTGCACCGCAACTGGCACGCATCGTCGACGCTGCACCGTCCGCCGCGTTCCGCATCAAGGGCATGAAACTCGCCCGTGAACCGTTGCGTTACTCCGGTCGTACCGCCATGCGGGCTGACATCAGCGTGCATGAGCCACGTACACCGCAAGACAACGACACCGCGTTTGCCTTCTCCATGGAAGGTTACTCGGGTTCGGTCGAGCCACGTCAGCAGGTGCCTTTCGCCTGGTCGCCGGGCTGGAACTCGCCGCAGGCCTGGAACAAGTTCCAGGACGAAGTCGGTGGCCACATCCGTGCCGGCGACCCGGGCACCCGCCTGATCGAAAGCACCGGTGACTCGCTGAACTGGTTCGCCAGCGTTCCGCGTCCGTTCAACCCGGCCCAGGGTACCTGGCAGGTTGTGCCGTTCTTCCACCTGTTCGGCAGCGAAGAGACTTCTTCCAAAGCCGCGCCGGTACAAGAGCGCATTCCAGCCGCCTACGTGTCCGTAGCCAAGTCCGAAGCCGACCGCCTGGGCGTCAACGACGGTGCCCTGCTCAGCGTGAACGTCGCCGGCAAGACCCTGCGTCTGCCGCTGCGCATCGACGAAGAGTTGGGTGCTGGCCTGGTTGCATTGCCAAAAGGCCTCGCGGGGATTCCTCCGGCGATCTTCGGCCTTACCGTTGACGGTCTGCAGGAGGCAGCTCAATGACCTGGTTCACCCCTGAAGTGATCGACGTGATCATCGCGGTGGTCAAGGCCATCGTGATCCTGTTGGCCGTGGTCGTGGCGGGCGCCCTGCTCAGCTTCGTCGAACGTCGCCTGCTGGGCTGGTGGCAGGACCGTTACGGTCCGAACCGCGTTGGCCCGTTTGGTATGTTCCAGATCGCCGCCGACATGCTGAAAATGTTCTTCAAGGAAGACTGGACCCCGCCGTTTGCCGACAAGGTGATCTTCACCCTGGCACCGGTCGTGGCCATGAGCGCCTTGCTGATTGCCTTCGCAATCATCCCGATCACCCCGACCTGGGGCGTGGCGGACCTGAACATCGGCTTGCTGTTCTTCTTCGCCATGGCCGGCCTGTCGGTCTACGCGGTGCTGTTCGCCGGTTGGTCGAGCAACAACAAGTTCGCCCTGCTGGGCAGCTTGCGGGCCTCGGCCCAGACCGTGTCCTACGAAGTGTTCATGGGCCTCGCGCTGATGGGCATCGTGGTGCAGGTGGGCTCGTTCAACATGCGCGACATCGTCGAGTACCAGGCGCAGAACCTGTGGTTCATCATTCCGCAGTTCTTCGGCTTCTGTACGTTCTTCATCGCTGGCGTCGCCGTGACTCACCGTCACCCGTTCGACCAGCCGGAAGCAGAACAGGAACTGGCCGACGGTTACCACATTGAATACGCCGGCATGAAATGGGGCATGTTCTTCGTTGGTGAATACATCGGCATCATCTTGATCTCGGCCCTGCTGGTCACGCTGTTCTTCGGCGGCTGGCACGGTCCGTTCGGCATCCTGCCGCAGCTGGCGTTCTTCTGGTTCTTCCTGAAGACCGCGTTCTTCATCATGCTGTTCATCCTGCTGCGCGCTTCCATCCCGCGTCCACGGTATGACCAGGTGATGGATTTCAGCTGGCGATTCTGCCTGCCGCTGACCCTGATCAATTTGCTGGTGACTGCTGCCGTTGTGTTGTTGAACACGCCAGCGGGCGCGGTTCAGTGAGGATTTGACCCATGTTCAAATATATTGGCGACATCGTTAAGGGTACCGGTACCCAGTTGCGAAGCCTGGTGATGGTGTTCGGTCACGGCTTTCGCAAACGCGACACCCTGCAATACCCGGAAGAAGCGGTGTACCTGCCGCCGCGTTATCGCGGCCGCATTGTCCTGACCCGCGACCCCGACGGCGAAGAGCGCTGCGTGGCCTGCAACCTGTGCGCCGTGGCGTGCCCGGTGGGTTGCATCTCGCTGCAGAAAGCTGAAACCGAAGACGGTCGCTGGTACCCGGACTTCTTCCGCATCAACTTCTCGCGCTGCATTTTCTGCGGCCTCTGCGAGGAAGCTTGCCCGACCACCGCGATCCAGCTGACACCGGATTTCGAGATGGCCGAGTTCAAACGTCAGGACCTGGTGTACGAGAAAGAAGATCTGCTGATCTCTGGTCCCGGTAAAAACCCTGATTACAACTTCTATCGTGTTGCAGGTATGGCCGTTGCCGGTAAGCCGAAAGGCGCCGCACAAAACGAAGCCGAGCCGATCAACGTGAAGAGCTTGCTGCCTTAAGGAAGAAAGATGGAATTCGCTTTCTATTTCGCATCGGGTATTGCAGTGGTGTCCACGCTTCGCGTGATCACCAACACTAACCCCGTGCACGCCCTGCTCTACCTGATCATTTCGCTGATCGCCGTGGCCATGACCTTCTTCAGCCTCGGCGCACCGTTCGCCGGTGTACTGGAAGTGATCGCCTACGCCGGCGCCATCATGGTGCTGTTCGTGTTTGTGGTGATGATGCTCAACCTGGGGCCGGCGTCTGTCGCCCAGGAACGCGTCTGGCTCAAGCCCGGCATCTGGCTCGGCCCGGTGATCCTCGCAGCCCTGCTGCTGGGTGAACTGCTGTATGTGCTGTTCGCTCACCAGAGCGGCCAGGCCATCGGCCACACCACCGTAGACGCGAAAGCCGTGGGCATCAGCCTGTTCGGCCCGTACCTGCTGGTGGTCGAACTGGCTTCGATGCTGCTGCTCGCTGCAGCCATCACCGCCTTCCACTTGGGCCGCAACGAAGCCAAGGAGCAATGACGATGCCTGCTATCCCTTTGGAGCATGGTCTGGCGGTCGCCGGCATCCTGTTCTGCCTTGGCCTGGTCGGCCTGATGGTTCGCCGCAACATTCTGTTCGTGTTGATGAGCCTGGAAATCATGATGAACGCCGCGGCACTCGCGTTCATCGTGGCCGGTAGCCGTTGGGGCCAGCCGGATGGACAAGTGATGTTCATCCTGGTGATCAGCCTGGCAGCCGCCGAGGCCAGTATTGGCCTGGCGATCCTGCTGCAACTGTATCGTCGCTTCCACACGCTTGATATCGACGCTGCCAGTGAGATGCGCGGATGAACATGATCTTTCTGACTTTCGTATTTCCCCTGATCGGTTTCCTGCTGCTGTCGTTCTCCCGTGGACGCTGGTCGGAAAACCTCTCGGCCCTGGTGGGTGTGGGTTCCATTGGCCTGTCGGCAATTGTCGCCGCCTACGTCATCTGGCAATTCAACGTCGCACCGCCTGAAGGCGGTCACTACACCCTGGTGTTGTGGCAGTGGATGTCGGTGGAGGGCTTCAAGCCCAACTTCGCCCTCTACGTCGACGGCCTGTCGATCACCATGCTCGGCGTGGTCGTCGGTGTAGGCTTCCTGATCCACCTGTTCGCGTCCTGGTACATGCGCGGTGAAGCCGGTTACTCGCGCTTCTTCGCCTACACCAACCTGTTTATCGCGAGCATGCTGTTCCTGGTGCTGGGCGATAACCTGTTGTTCCTGTACTTCGGCTGGGAAGGCGTGGGCCTGTGCTCGTACCTGTTGATCGGTTTCTACTACAGCAACCGCAACAACGGTAACGCCGCACTCAAAGCCTTTATCGTGACCCGGATCGGTGACGTGTTCATGGCCATCGGCCTGTTCATCCTGTTCCAACAGGTGGGCACGCTGAACATCCAGGAACTGCTGGTGCTGGCACCGCAGAAATTCCAGGTCGGCGACTTCTGGATCACCCTGGCGACCCTGATGCTGCTGGGTGGCGCTGTCGGTAAATCCGCACAACTGCCGCTGCAAACCTGGCTGGCGGATGCGATGGCCGGCCCTACCCCGGTTTCGGCACTGATCCACGCCGCAACCATGGTAACCGCCGGTGTCTACCTGATTGCCCGTACCCACGGCCTGTTCACCCTGGCGCCGGAGATTCTGCACCTGGTGGGCCTGGTGGGTGGCGTGACCCTGGTACTGGCAGGTTTTGCTGCCCTGGTTCAAACCGACATCAAGCGTATCCTCGCCTACTCGACCATGAGCCAGATCGGCTACATGTTCCTGGCCCTGGGCGTTGGCGCCTGGGACGGCGCGATCTTCCACCTGATGACCCACGCCTTCTTCAAGGCCCTGCTGTTCCTTGCTTCCGGTGCGGTGATCGTTGCCTGCCACCACGAGCAGAACATCTTCAAGATGGGCGGCCTGTGGAAGAAACTGCCGTTGGCCTACGCCAGCTTCATCGTCGGCGGCGCGGCCTTGTCGGCCCTGCCACTGGTGACCGCAGGTTTCTACTCGAAAGACGAAATCCTCTGGGAAGCCTTTGCCAGCGGTAACCACGGCCTGCTGTACGCCGGCCTGGTAGGTGCGTTCATGACCTCGCTGTACACCTTCCGCCTGATCTTCATCACGTTCCACGGTGAAGCCAAGACTGAAGCCCACGCAGGCCATGGCATTTCCCACTGGCTGCCACTGTCGGTGCTGATCATCCTGTCGACCTTCGTCGGCGCCATGATCACCCCGCCACTGGCCGGTGTTCTGCCGGAAAGCGCCGGCCATGCCGGTGGTGCAGCCAAGCACAGCCTGGAAATCGCCTCGGGCGCCATCGCCATCGCGGGTATCCTGCTGGCGGCCCTGCTGTTCCTCGGCAAGCGCCGCTTCGTCACTGCCATCGCCAACAGTGGCATTGGCCGCTTCCTTTCGGCCTGGTGGTTCGCTGCCTGGGGCTTCGACTGGATCTACGACAAACTGTTCGTCAAGCCGTACCTTGCGATCAGCCACGTACTGCGCAAAGACCCGCTCGACCAGACCATCGGTTTGATCCCGCGTGCCGCCAAGGCCGGTCACACCGCCCTGAGCCGCAGCGAGACCGGCCAATTGCGCTGGTATGCAGCTTCCATGGCG
The DNA here is from genome assembly GCF_030815935.1 of Pseudomonas sp. W2I6. NCBI lineage: Bacteria > Pseudomonadati > Pseudomonadota > Gammaproteobacteria > Pseudomonadales > Pseudomonadaceae > Pseudomonas > Pseudomonas sp. W2I6. Next base: position 3,630,685 of record NZ_JAUSXJ010000001.1, read on the forward strand.
GCCGGTGCCGTCCTGGTAATCGGCGCCATCATCGTGGTCGCGGTCTGACTATGCACATTGCGAACTTTGCGAACTTGCGAAAGGAAACGAGCCCGTCATGATTCTGCCCTGGCTAATCCTGATCCCCTTTATCGGCGGCCTGCTCTGCTGGATGGGTGAACGCTTCGGCGCCACCCTCCCCCGCTGGATTGCGTTGCTGACCATGTCCCTGGAACTCGCGCTCGGCCTCTGGCTGTGGGCCCACGGTGACTATTCATTTGCTCCGGCACCGGGTGTCGATCCCACCTTCGCGCTTGAATTCAAGCACGTGTGGATCCAGCGCTTCGGCATCAACGTGCACCTGGCCCTCGACGGCCTGTCGCTGTTGATGATCCTGCTGACCGGCCTGCTGGGTATCCTCTCGGTACTCTGCTCCTGGAAAGAGATCCAGCGTCACGTGGGCTTCTTCCACCTGAACCTGATGTGGATCCTGGGCGGCGTTGTCGGCGTGTTCCTCGCCCTCGACCTGTTCATGTTCTTCTTCTTCTGGGAAATGATGCTGGTGCCGATGTACTTCCTCATCGCGCTCTGGGGTCACAGTTCTTCGGACGGCAAGAAAACCCGGATCTACGCGGCGACCAAGTTCTTCATCTTCACCCAGGCTTCCGGCCTGATCATGTTGGTGGCGATCCTGGGCCTGGTACTGGTCAACTTCAACAGCACGGGCGTGATCACGTTCAACTACGCCGACCTGTTGAAAACCAAGATGTCCCTGACCACCGAGTACATCCTGATGCTGGGCTTCTTCATCGCGTTCGCGGTGAAGCTGCCGGTGGTGCCGTTCCACTCCTGGTTGCCTGACGCTCACGCCCAGGCGCCGACTGCAGGTTCCGTCGACCTGGCCGGTATCCTGTTGAAGACGGCGGCCTACGGCCTGCTGCGTTTCGCCCTGCCGCTGTTCCCGAATGCCTCGGCCGAGTTCGCGCCGATCGCCATGACCCTCGGTCTGATCGGGATCTTCTACGGTGCGTTCCTGGCCTTCGCCCAAACCGACATCAAGCGTCTGATTGCCTTCTCGTCCGTTTCCCACATGGGCTTCGTACTGATCGGCATCTACTCCGGCAGCCAACTGGCGCTGCAAGGCGCCGTGATCCAGATGCTGGCTCACGGTGTGTCGGCAGCGGCACTGTTTATCCTCAGCGGCCAACTGTACGAGCGCCTGCACACTCGTGACATGCGCGAGATGGGTGGCGTGTGGTCACGTATCGCCTACCTGCCGGCCATCAGCCTGTTCTTCGCCGCCGCATCCCTGGGCTTGCCGGGTACCGGTAACTTCATCGGCGAGTTCCTGATCCTGATGGGTGCCTTCGTGCATACGCCGTGGGTCAGTGCAATCGCTACGTCTGGCCTGGTGTTCGGTTCGGTCTACTCGCTGATCATGATCCACCGCGCATACTTCGGTCCGGCCAAGTCCGACACCGTGTTGCACGGCATGGACGGTCGCGAACTGATCATGGTGCTCGGCCTTGCGGTACTGCTGGTGTTTATCGGCGTGTACCCGCAACCGTTCCTGGATACTTCTGCCGCAACGATGCATGGCGTGCAGCAGTGGTTCGGCACCGCCTTCTCTCAACTCGCTTCGGCCCGGTAAGAGCGCTATGGAATTCACGATCCAACACTTTATCGCGCTTGCGCCGCTGCTGATCACCAGCCTCACCATCGTGGTGGTGATGCTGGCGATCGCCTGGCGCCGCAATCACTCGCAAACGTTCCTGCTGTCCTGTGCGGGCTTGAACCTGGCCCTGCTGTCGATTATCCCGGCACTCAAGGTCGCGCCACTGGCCGTGACCCCGCTGATGATGGTCGATGACTTCGCGCTGCTGTATATCGCGCTGATCCTGGTTGCCACCCTGGCCTGCGTCACGCTCGCCCACGCCTACCTCGGCGAAGGCGGCACCGGCTACCCGGGCAACCGCGAAGAGCTGTACCTGCTGATCCTGCTGGCTGCGGCCGGTGGTATCGTGCTGGTCAGCGCGCAGCACCTGGCCGGCTTGTTCATCGGCCTGGAACTGCTGTCGATCCCGGTCTACGGCCTGGTAGCGTATGCCTTCTTCAACAAGCGCTCCCTGGAAGCCGGCATCAAGTACATGGTGCTGTCGGCTGCCGGTTCGGCATTCCTGTTGTTCGGTATGGCCCTGCTCTACGCAGAAGCCGGCAGCCTGAGCTTCAGCGGTATCGGTCACGCCCTGGCAGCCTCCGGCAGCCCTGCGCCAATTGCCCAACTGGGCCTGGCCATGATGCTGATCGGCCTGGCGTTCAAGCTGTCGCTGGTGCCGTTCCACCTGTGGACCCCGGACGTGTACGAAGGCGCCCCGGCGCCGGTGGCTGCTTTCCTGGCTACCGCGTCGAAAGTCGCCGTGTTTGCCGTGATGGTGCGTCTGTTCCAGATCTCCCCTGCGGCCAACACCGGTGTACTCAGCAACGTGCTGACCATCATCGCCATCGCTTCGATCCTGTTCGGCAACCTGCTGGCGCTGACCCAGAACAACCTCAAGCGTCTGCTGGGTTATTCGTCCATCGCGCACTTCGGTTACCTGCTGATCGCCCTGGTGGCGAGCAAGGGCCTGGCGATGGAAGCCATCGGCGTGTACCTGGTCACCTACGTGATCACAAGCCTGGGTGCATTCGGTGTGATCACGCTGATGTCCTCGCCTTACAAAGGCCGCGACGCCGACGCCCTGTACGAATACCGCGGCCTGTTCTGGCGCCGTCCGTACCTGACCGCCGTACTGACCGTGATGATGCTGTCCCTGGCGGGTATCCCGCTGACTGCGGGCTTCATCGGCAAGTTCTACATCGTGGCCACCGGTGTTGAAGCGCACGAATGGTGGTTGGTTGCTTCCCTGGTACTGGGCAGCGCCATCGGCGTTTTCTACTACCTGCGCGTGATGGTGACCTTGTACCTGATCGAGCCAAACCTGCGCCGTGTGGACGCCGAGTTGCACTGGGAACAGAAAGCAGGCGGCGTGATGCTGCTGGCAATCGCCCTGCTGGCGTTCTTCCTGGGTGTGTACCCACAACCGTTGCTCACCCTGGTGCAGCATGCGGTGATGGCGGGTTGATCGCTTAGTTAAACGCAGCAAGCAAAACGGCGCCTTCGGGCGCCGTTTTGCGTTTCTGGCGTATTAATTTGTTGTCTGACACACAAAGGGAATTTTCCTCGTCGAGATGCCTCCCCTTCCGGCATCACCCTGCCTGGGTCGCTCGTATCGTGGTTGCGTTTTAGGAAACATCCCACAGCAGGGTCACTTGACCCACCGCAGATGGGCCACCAAACTATACGCAGGCTACGTACAGAACATGGATGCTCTATTTATCGAATTGCCAGCCTTTGAGCGGCACCGCAGGGATTATCTGAGTGATGAGTTATTTCACGGCTTTCAACAAGAGTTGATGAGAAACCCGCAAGCGGGCAACGTGATAGAGGGAACCGGCGGGTTACGCAAGGTGCGCTTTGTCGACGAGCGACACAACAAGGGCAAACGGGGTGGCCTGCGAGTCATCTATTACTGGTGGTCGGGCGGTACGCAGTTCTGGCTGTTCACCCTTTATGGCAAACACGAACAGGACGACCTGAGCGTTCAACACAAAACGGCGCTCAAACACCTGCTGGACAGGGAAATCAAAGCGAGAAAATCTTATGAAACGTGACATCTTTTCCGAACTGGTCGAAGGCTTCGACGCGCTGGCAGATGAACGAGAAGGCAAGGTAACGCTGCGCAGCCACAAGGTGCAGTTGAGCAAGCTGGCACCGCTCACTGCCGACGAAGTAGTCGCTGTGCGTCAACAACTCAATCTGTCGCGCTCGGTGTTTGCGATGTACCTGCGCACCAACACCCGGACCCTGGAAAATTGGGAGCAAGGCCGGGCCACACCCAATGCTCAGGCGGCAACCTTGATTCGGCTGGTGGCGAGGTTTCCGGAGACGGTGGAGCGGCTGGCGCTGTTGACCTGATCGATCAATCCAGCCAACCCCATCGGCAACAGGACGTTGCCGATGGGCGAAAGCCTGCAATCAAATCCTGAACTGCCCCACCAACTGACCCAACCGCTGCCCCAGGTCCGCCAGGCTGCGAGAGGTCTCGGCACCCTGTTGGGTTTCATCGGCCACGCTGTCAACCGCCACCGCGATCTGATGCACGCTGCGGTTGATCTCTTCGGCCACGGCGGTTTGTTCTTCCGCCGCGCTGGCGATCTGCGCGTTCATCGAGTTGATGGTGCCGATCAGTTGCGCCATGGTGTCCAGGGACGCTCCGGCTTCGTTGGCCTGGGCGGACGTGCCGTCGCCGGCATCGCTGGAACGGCGCATGGACTCCACGGCGGCTTCGGTGCCTTTTTGCAGGCGGTCGATCATGCCCTGGATCTCCTGGGTGCTTTGCTGGGTGCGGCTGGCCAACGCCCGTACTTCGTCGGCGACCACGGCAAAACCACGACCGGCCTCCCCTGCCCGCGCGGCTTCAATGGCGGCGTTGAGGGCGAGCAAGTTGGTCTGTTCGGCAATCGAGCGGATCACGCCAAGCACGCTGACAATCGACGACACATCCTGCTGCAAGCTGTCCAGGGACACGCCGCTGCTGCGGATGTCGTTCACCAGCGCGTGAATCTGCGCGATGCTGCCATCCACGACTTTTTTCGCGGCCTGGCCTTCGGCGTCGGTTTGCTGCGCAGCGACGGCTGCGCCTTGGGCACTGCGCGCCACTTCATGGGCCGCGGAGGACATTTCGTTGATCGCGGTAGCCACTTGGTCGGTCTCGTGACGCTGGCGCTCCATGGCCTTTTCCGAGCGGTTGGCTTGCTCGGCGACCTGGCTCACCAGGCCGGTAAGCTGGGAGGTCATCTCGGTGATCTGGCGTACCAGGCTGTGGATCTTGTCGACAAAGCGGTTGAAAGAGCCTGCCAGTTCGCCAAGCTCGTCCTGGCTGGTGATGGCCAGGCGGCGGGTCAGGTCACCCTCACCGGCGGCGATGTCGTCGAGGTTGATCTTCATCAGGTGCAACGGCCGCAGGATGGTATTGGCCACCAGCATGCCCACGGCGGCAATCACCAACAGCACCACCACGGCAATGCCGATGATGCTCAGCAGCACACCTTCCATGCGTTTCTCCACCTTGGCCTGAACCTCGGCAACCTGGGCGTCGATGCCATCCAGGTTCACCGAGGTACCGATCACCATGTCCCACTTGGGCAAGTATTCGGTGTAGCCAAGCTTGGGCACCAGCTCGGTCTGGCCGGGCTGCGTCGAGCTGTATTGCAGGTAGTGGGTGCCGTCCTTGCCGACTTTCACCAGGTCGCGGTTGACGTAGACGCCGTTCGGGTCGCGGTTGTCCTTGAAGCTTTTGCCGACGCCGTCCGGGCTGTTGCCCTTGAACAGGCGAATGGTCTCGGAGTCGTAGCCGAAGAAATAACCGTCCTTGCCATAGCTGATGTTGGACAGCAGCTTGACCACTTGCGCCCGTGCGGCCGTATCGCCTTGGGCGGCAGCGTCGTACAGCGGCTTGATGGTGGTCATCGCCACCTCGACGTAGCCGCGCAAGGTGGTCTTGGCGTCGTTGAGCAGGTTCTGACGGGTTTCTTCGACCTCGTTGCGGGCCTGCTCCCGAAGGATCCACACCGTGGTCAGGCTGATGATCACGGCAAACAACAACACGGGCAGGACAGCAAGGGACAGTACTTTGGCCTTTAGACTCAGACGCATGGCTCTTCTCTCTTGAGGGACAACTCAAGAGGTTAACGGCTAGTTACAATAAATCTGTAGGACAATCCCGTCAGAGCGTCATCGCGGCAAACCAGCCAAACGCCAGCAGCGGAATGTTGTAGTGCAGGAAGGTCGGTACCACGGTGTCCCAGATATGGTGGTGCTGGCCGTCAATGTTCAAACCGGAAGTCGGGCCCAGGGTGGAGTCCGACGCAGGCGAGCCGGCATCACCCAATGCCCCGGCCGTGCCGACGATGCACACGATCGCCAGCGGGCTGAAGCCCAGCTGCACGCACAGCGGCACAAAGATCGCCGCCAGGATCGGCACCGTGGAAAACGACGAGCCGATGCCCATGGTCACCAGCAAGCCCACCAGCAGCATCAGCAGCGCGCCCACACCGCGGCTATGGCCGATAAACGCCGCGGAGGCTTGCACGAGTGTCTGCACTTCACCGGTGGCCTTGAGCACTTCGGCAAAGCCTGACGAGGCGATCATGATGAAGCCGATCATCGCCATCATCTTCATGCCTTCGGTGAACAGGTCATCGGTGTCGCGCCAGCGCACGATGCCCGACACCGAAAAGATCAGGAAACCGGCCAGGGCGCCAATGATCATCGAGTCCAGCCACAGCTGGATAATGAACGCCGCCGCAATCGCCAGGCCGGCCACCAGCAGGGTCAGCGGGTTGTAGTGCACCGCCACCTGCTCGACTCGCTCGATCTTCTCCAGGTCGTACACACGCTTCTTGCGGTAGCTGACAAACACCGCCACCAGCAAACCGACCACCATGCCCAGCGCCGGTAGGCCCATGGCATGGGTGACATTGACCTGGCTGATGTCGACACCGCTCTTGGCCACGTTGGCCAGCAGGATCTGATTCAGGAAGATGTTGCCGAAGCCCACCGGCAGAAACATGTAGGGCGTGATCAGGCCGAAGGTCATGACGCAGGCGATGAGACGGCGGTCCAGCTGCAGTTTGGTCAGCACATATAAAAGCGGCGGTACCAGCAGCGGGATAAACGCGATGTGGATCGGCAGGATGTTCTGCGAGGCGATGGCCACCACCCAGAGCAGACCGATCAGCAGCCATTTGACGTGACTGCCGCCCGTGGCTTCCTGCCGATCCACCAGCAGCAGGGCTTTATCGGCCAGCGCATGAGCCAGGCCGGATTTGGCAATCGCCACGGCGAACGCGCCGAGCAGCGCGTAGGACAACGCCACCGTCGCACCGCCACCCAGGCCGCTGTTGAACGCCTTGAGCGTCGCGTCGATACCCAGGCCGCCGGTCAGGCCACCCACCAGGGCGCCGACAATGATCGCGATCACCACATGCACGCGGGACAAGCTGAGCACCAGCATGGTGCCGACCGCGGCGATTACTGCATTAATCATCGTTACCTCAAGACAGAAAACATGAAAAAAGCACGCACCTGCCCGGGCTGCTGTCGGGAACGGCTGCCGCAAACCAGGTTTTAAGGGAGTTTTATTAGAGGGCGCGCACTTTGCAGCACCCGGCCTGCCTTGTCAAAAAAGTGGGGAGAAGGTTTGTCAGTGGTTAGGGGATTTGTCTGTGGCGAGGGGGCTTGTCCCCCGTTGGAGTGCGCAGCGCTCCCGCTTTTCTTGGGGCCGCTAAGCAGCCCAACGGGGGACAAGCCCCCTCGCCACACAAACAGCTTTAAATTGATCGTTTGAATAAAGAAAATTTCCGAGCGGCCGATACAGGCAGATCGTCTCTGTCGTATCGAAAGGTTAAGGAAGGCTCCATGTCGCTCAGACAGCTGTCCATTCAATGGAAAATTACCCTGCTGGCCGGTCTTTGCCTGCTGGGCATCGTGACCTTGCTGGTAGGTCTCTCGCTGTACCGCATGGCGCAGAGCTCCGACCTGGTCAAGGCTTCCAGTATGGAAATGCTCGACGAAGCCGCCCAGGCGCGCATCGAAGCCCAGGGTGAGGTCCAGGCCTTGGGCATTCGCCAGCAGTTCATGGACGCCTATCAATACGGCCACGGTTTTTCCCGGCAGGTGTTGTTCCTGCGCGAACAGGCCGAGAAACGCTTCCTGGATGCCTTCGACCTGCGCGAAGACCTGACCCGCCAGGTCAAGGCCGCGCTGCAGGCCAACCCTGACCTGCTGGGCCTGTCCCTGGTATTCGAGGCCAACGCACTGGATGGCAAGGACGAACTGTTCGCCAACCAGCAAGAACTGGGCAGCAACGACAAGGGCCGCTTTGCGCTGTACTGGTCCCAGCCGACTGCGGGCAAGCTGACTTCAATGTCGCTGCCCGAAAGCGACATGTCCGACACCAGCGTCGGACCCAGCGGCGAAAAAGCCAACGCCTGGTTCACCTGCCCGCGCACCACACTCAAGCCCTGCGTGATCGAGCCGTACTTCTATGTGATCGATGGGCAAAAGGTGCTGATGACCAGCATCGTCTTCCCGCTGATGGTCAACGGCAAAGTCATCGCCTCGCTGTCGGTGGACATCAACCTCAACAGCCTGCAAGCCGTCAGCCAGGGCGCCAGCCAGAAACTCTACGACGGCCAGACCAGCGTCAGCATCATCAGCCCTGTGGGCCTGCTGGCCGGCTACAGCCCGGACGCCGGCAAACTCAGCCAGCGCCTGGATGCCGTCGACACCGCCAACGGCGCGCAATTGATCAGTTCGCTTTCCACCAGCACCCAGACCCGCAGCGTGCGCACCGACCACCAACTCAAGGTGCTCGCGCCGTTCCAGCCGATCCCCGATGGCAAGCCGTGGGGCGTGTTGCTGGATGTTCCGGAAAAAGTCCTGGTGGCTCCGGCTGAAGCCCTGAAGTCCAAACTGGACGCCGATAACGCCAAGGGCACTCTGCTGGAACTGAGCCTGGGCCTGCTGGCAGCAATCGTCGGCCTGTTGCTGGTGTGGCTGATGGCCCGCAGCGTGACCCGGCCGATCCTCGGTGTGGCGCGCATGCTGGAAGACATTGCCAGTGGCGAAGGTGACCTGACCCGCCGCCTGGCCTACGACAAACACGACGAACTCGGCGAATTGGCCGGCTGGTTCAACCGCTTCCTCGACAAGCTGCAGCCGATCATTGCCCAGGTCAAACGCTCAGTGCAGGACGCCCGTGGCACCGCCGACCAGTCGGCCGCCATCGCCACTGAAACCAGTGCCGGCATGGAGCAGCAATACCGTCAGGTCGACCAGGTGGCCACCGCCTCCCACGAGATGAGCGCCACCGCCCAGGACGTCGCCCGCAGTGCCGCGCAAGCCGCCCAGGCTGCCCGCGATGCCGATCAGGCGACGCGTGAAGGTTTGACCGTGATCGACCGCACCACCACCAGCATCGGCCACCTGGCGGCGGATATGAGCACCGCGATGACCCAGGTTGAAGGACTGGCGGCCAACAGCGAGAAGATCGGTTCGGTACTGGAAGTGATTCGTGCAATCGCCGAGCAGACCAACCTGCTGGCACTGAACGCCGCTATCGAGGCCGCCCGCGCGGGTGAAGCCGGTCGTGGTTTTGCGGTGGTCGCCGATGAAGTGCGCAACCTGGCGCGACGTACCCAGGAGTCGGTGGAAGAAACCCGCCTGGTGATCGAGCAACTGCAAAGCGGTACCCAGGAAGTGGTCGGTTCCATGAGCAACAGCCATCGCCAGGCCCAGGGCAGCGTCGAACAAGTGGGCCAGGCCGTGACCGCCTTGCGCCAGATCGGCGATGCGGTAACGGTAATCAGCGACATGAACCTGCAGATCGCCAGCGCCGCCGAAGAGCAAAGTGCGGTGGCCGAGGAGATCAACAACAACGTGGCGACGATTCGAGATGTGACGGAGTCGTTGTCCGAGCAAGCGAATGAATCGGCGCGGGTCAGCCAGGCGTTGAACAGCCTGGCGAATCAGCAGCAGGGCCTGATGGATCAGTTCAGGGTTTGATGAGTTGCGGGATACTCCGGCAATCAGCCCGAGTATCCCGTAGCAGCTGTCGAGCCTTGGCGAGGCTCGACAGCTGCTACGTTTGTGTTCACTGGCGGCGTGGCAGGTCGATGATGACCTTTAACCCGCCCAGCTCGCTCTCCTGCAACAGAAGCACCCCGCCCCACACCTCGACAATATCCCGCACGATCCCCAGCCCCAGACCATGCCCGTCAGTCTGCTCATCCAACCGCGTGCCTCGGCTGAACACCTGATCACGCTGGCTCTCGGGAATCCCCGGCCCGTCATCTTCGACAGCCAACCGAAAGCCTTCCGGGGTTTCGCCGATGCTCAACACAATCTCCGCGTCCGCCCATTTACACGCGTTGTCCAGCAGGTTGCCCAACAGTTCCAGCAGGTCTTCGCGGTCCCACGGCAATTGCAAACCGGGCGGCACGCGGTAACTCAAATCCAGGTGTTCGCCATGGATCATGTTCAGGGTCGCAAGCAACCCCGGTAATTCGCCGTCGCAATCGAACAAGGCACCCGGCAGTGTCTCTCCGGCCAGGCGGGCACGATTGAGTTCACGATTAAGCCGTTGCTGCACCTGCTCCAACTGTTCCCGCAGCAGCTTGCTCAGTTGCGGATGGTCCTTGAGCTGTTCACTGGATGCCACGCTCAACAACACCGCCAACGGGGTTTTCAAGGCATGGCCGAGATTGCCCAGGGCATTGCGCGAGCGCTTGAGGCTGTCTTCGGTGTGGGCCAGCAGATGGTTGATCTGCGCCACCAGCGGCTCCAGCTCCACCGGCACTTGGGTATCCAGTTGCGAGCGCTGGCCCTGCTGCAGTTGGGCGATCTGGTTGCGTGCGGTCTCCAGCGGGCGCAAGGCGCGGCGCACGGTGACCCGTTGCAGAATCAGGATCAGCAACAGCGCCGCCAGCCCCAGCACCAGGCCGATCTGGCGCATCAGCCGAAAGCTTTCTCTGACGGGTGTGTAGTCCTGGGCCACGCTGATGGAAATCGACTGGCCAAACCGTTTGTAGTCCGAACGCAGTACCAGCAACTGCTGGCCTTCCGGCCCCAACTGCAGGTTGCCCTTGAGCCCGGCGTGGGGCAACTGCGGCAGTTCCTGGTCCCACAGCGAGCGGGAACGCCAATGGGTGTCGGCAAAGTCGATACGGAAATAGTGCCCGGAAAACGGACGCTGGTACGCGGGAGACAACCGCTGCTCATCCAGTTGCACCCCCGCCGGCCCGCGCACCAGCGCCACCAGCAGGTTCTCGCTGTCGTTGCGCAAGCCGGACTCCAGGTAACGTTGCAGGCCCATTTCGAACAGCCACAGGCTGGTCTGCGCCAGCACCAGGCCGACGATCACCATCACACTGATCAGCCCCAGGCTCAGGCGCCGCTGGATCGACTTCATGCCGGGCTGGCGCCAAACCGGTAACCCTGGCCGCGCCGGGTCTCGATCACGCTGCGGCCCAACTTGCGGCGCAGGTGGTTAACGTGGACCTCCAACACATTGGAGTCACGCTCGGTCTCGCCATCGTACAAATGTTCGGCCAGGTGACTTTTTGAAAGGATTTGCTCGGGGTGCAGCATGAAGTAACGCAGCAGCCGAAACTCGGCCGCGGTCAGCTGGATCTCCTCGCCATCACGCATCACACACTGGCGACCCTCATCCAGGTGCAAGCCGGCAGCCTGCAAGGTGGGCTGATTGGCGTGGCCATGGGAACGACGCAGCAAGGCCTGGATACGCAGGTGCAGCTCTTCGGGATGGAACGGTTTGCTGAGGTAGTCGTCGGCCCCGGCCTTGAGCCCTTCGATGCGCTCGGCCCAGGAGTCGCGGGCAGTGAGGATCAGCACCGGCGTGGCCAGGCCGGCGGCACGCCATTGCGTCAACACCTCAAGCCCGGGCAAACCCGGCAGGCCGAGGTCAAGGATGATCAGGTCGTAGGGTTCGCTGCGCCCCTGATACACCGCATCGCGCCCGTCCGCCAGCCAGTCGACGGCATAGCCCTGGCGATTGAGCCCGGCCATCAACTCATCGGCCAGGGGTACGTGGTCTTCCACCAGCAGCAGGCGCATCAGTCGTCTTCCTTGTCTTTGAGCAGTTGACCGGTGTTGGCATCGAGTTCGATCTCGCGCACTACGCCTTCCACCGTCAATAGTTCGATTTCATAGATATAGCGCACAGGGCGATCCTTGTGCTCTTCAAGCTCGGCGTCCAGCAGCTTGGCGCCCGGGGTAGCGCTCGAAAGCCGGGCCCAGCAGATGCTCAAGCGGCGCGATCACACCCTCCTGGCGCAGGCGAAGCGCCTCGTCCTGGCCCAGGTCACGAGCGGCCAGGCCTGAGCAAAATGCCAGGAGCACCAGCGCCACTTGAACGCTGGTGCGTAGATTTACCTTCATTACGTATCCTGATGATCCTTGAGGACGGCGCCGGTGACAGCGTCCAATTCCAGGTCCCACTCGACGCCCTGGGCGTCGCGCAGTTCAACCTGATAAAGGTACTTGCCGTATTCCTCTTCAAGCTCGGTTTCATGCACGGTGGCGCCGGGATGTTTGGCCAACGCCGTGGCGTTGAGCTTCTCGAAAGACACAATGGTACCAGCGTCGCGCAACTTCAGTGCTTCGTCCGGCCCCAGGTCGCGAGCCTGGGCGACGCCTGCGGTGAGGGCGATGATACTGCTGGCGATCAAGGCTGTGAGGGTTTTCATGGTGAGTCTCCGTTTCGGGATATTTTGCCTACGGGGCTCACGGTACTGGATCCAACTTAACTGAAACTGAATTGCCACCATGGCAATTCTCTGCGAGACCTTTGCCTGCAACCGGGCAAGATTTTCTATACTGCCCTGCTCGCGGTAAATGAGACCGGTATGACTGCTATCCATATGAAGTTCCCCGCCTTGACCCTCAAGGCCGGTAAACGCGCTTTTGCACGCATTCGTGAGCAGTGGCTTGCGCCTGCGGACGTCGGCATCCTTCCCGGCGCTGCCGGCGGGCCCAAGGCGCTGGGCATCCAGGGTCTGGACCTGGCGCTGTTTGGTGACTGGCTGCCCCGGGCGCCCCGCGAGCGTGCGCTGATCGGCGCCTCGATAGGCTCCTGGCGGTTTGCCAGTGCGTGCCTGCCCGACCCGATGCAAGGCCTGCTCGACCTGGGCCGGCTGTACAACGAACAAAGCTTTGCCAAAGGCGTGACCATGGCCGAAGTCAGCCAGAGCTGCGTGCGCATGCTCGATGACTTGCTGGCCGGCCGCGATGCCCGCGTGCTCGACAACCCGCACTACCGGCTGAACATCATGGTGGTCAAAAGCCATGGCCTGCTCGCCGACGATCATCGCGGTCGGCTTGGTTTGGGGTTGTCCTCGGTGATCGCCGACAACCTGAGGGGCCGCGCGCGGTTGTCCCGGCACTTCGAACGGCTGATCGTCCACGACCCACGCCAGCCGCCACCGCTGCATGCGCTCAAGGATTTCCCGTCGCGCTTCCTTGATCTGGAACTGGGCAACCTGCGCCAGGCCTTGCTGGCGTCGGGCTCGATCCCCATGGTGATGCAAGGCGTACGCGACCTGCCGGGTGCAGGCCAAGGCACTTACCGCGATGGCGGCCTGCTGGACTATCACCTCGACCTGCCCTACCACGGCGATGACATCGTGCTGTACCCGCACTTCACCGACCGGGTCATTCCCGGCTGGTTCGACAAAGGCTTGCCGTGGCGCCGCGCCAATCAACAGGGTTTGCAGGATGTCCTGCTGCTGGCGCCGTCGAAGGAATACCTGGCGCGACTGCCCCACGGCAAACTGCCGGACCGCAGTGACTTCAAGCGCTTCATGGGGGATGACCCGGGCCGCAACAAGTACTGGCAAACCGCAATGAGCGAAAGCCAGCGGCTGGGGGATGAGTTTCTGCAACTGGCCGACAATGGCCAATTGGGCGAACGCCTGCTGGCTCTCTAGCGCCCTCTCCGTAGCAGCTGTCGAGCCCAAGCGAGGCTGCGTCGGCAGCACCTCGGTTTGCCAGACAAATCGCAAACGCAGCCTCGCCATGGCTCGACAGCTGCTACGCGGTATGCGCGCGGCCGCGACAAACTGTTAAACTCGCCGCCTGCCAGACACCTCACCGAGCTGAAAAACCCTGTGGAAATCTTCAAAGAGTTTACCTTCGAGTCCGCCCACCGCCTGCCCCATGTTCCGGAAGGCCACAAATGCGGGCGCCTGCATGGCCATTCGTTCAAGGTGGCGATCCACCTCAGCGGCGACCTCGACCCGCACACCGGCTGGATCCGTGACTTCTCGGAGATCAAGGCGATTTTCAAGCCGCTCTACGAACGCCTCGACCACAACTACCTCAACGACATCCCGGGCCTCGAAAACCCGACCAGCGAAGTGCTGGCCAAGTGGATCTGGAATGAACTGAAACCGCTGTTGCCGGAACTCAGCGCGATTCGCATCCATGAGACCTGCACCAGCGGCTGCATCTATCGCGGCGAATAAGCCGGCGATGTAAAAAACCACCCTTGCGGTGGTTTTTTTATGCCAGTGACTCCCTTACAGTCGTGGCCTCTTGTACAGGAAGCGCTGCGATGCCAACCCATATCCGCCCCGCTACCGTCGACGATATCGCCGCTATTGAAGCGATCGTCCACGCCGCCTACTCCCCTTACATCCAGCGAATCGGGCGCAAGCCAGGGCCGATGCTGGATGACTATCGCCAGCAGGTCGCTGCCGAACGGGTGCATGTGCTGGAGAGTGCGGGCCAGGTCCGCGGCTTTGTCGTACTGATTCATCACGATGAGTACCTGCTGCTGGATAACCTGGCCGTCGACCCCGGCGCCCAGGGCTTGGGTTACGGGCGCCTGTTGCTGGACTTCGCGGAACGCCAGGCCAGGCATGGCTCCATCCGTCTCTACACCAATGAAGCGATGACCGAAAACATCGCGCTGTACACCCGCAAAGGCTATGTGGAAACCCACCGGGCCGAGGAAAACGGCCTGCGTCGGGTCTACATGCAAAAAGACCTCACCGCCTCGCACTGAAGGAGCTCCCATGGAAAACATCTGGCTGGCCCAGGCCAAGCGCCTGCAAGCATTGGCCTCCACGGGGCTGCACTTCTGCACCGATGACTTCGAGCGCGAGCGCCTCGAGGAAATCGCCCAGATTGCCCACAGCATGCTGGCGCAATTGGGCGAAGTACCGCTGGAGCGCATCACCGGGCTGGTGCCGGATTTTGCCAAACGTTATTCGACGCCCATGATTGATGTGCGGGGCGCAGTGATTGACGGTGACCGGATCCTGTTGGTCCGCGAGCTCACGGATGGCTGCTGGGCATTGCCCGGCGGTTATGCGGATATTGGTTTGTCGGCGGCTGAAAACATCGTCAAGGAAATTCGCGAAGAGGCCGGGCTGACGGTCACGGCCAAGGCGCTGTACAGCGTCACCCACAAGGCCAAAGGCTTGTACCGGCCGGATATCCGGGACTTCTACAAACTCTACTTTCTGTGCGAACGGGTTGATCAACTGGCGCCGGCGGCCGGTTTCGAAACCACCGAAGTTGGCTTCTTCAGTCTGGACGATCTGCCGCCGCTGTCCCGTGGCCGCACCATTGAAAGCGACCTTGAGGCCGCTTTTGCCTTTCATCGCGGGCAGACCACTCACACCCTGTTCGATTGAATAACGGGTGATCCAATTTGTATCACCCTGCACCGCTTTCGCGCCTGAGTGGGCAGAAAGACCAATCCCGCCTGCGTGTTTCCCCTGTTTGGCTATAAATACTGTGCAACCTGCACAGTCCTGACCGTGCGCCCGTCACTGCCTCGCACTTGGCACGACGGGTGCAACAGGCCTGCGTCACTCATTCAGGGAGAACGGCACATGACGCAGAACGAACCGGGCAATGACTACCCTCTCAGCGAGGTGCCCATGCATGCCCGCAAAGGCCTGGCCTCCACCGCCATGGTGCTGCTGGGCTTTACCTTTTTTACCGCGACCATGTTCGCCGGCGGCAAGCTGGGGGTGGCCTTCAGCTTTACCCAGATGCTCGGCGTCGTGGCCCTGGGTAACCTGCTGTTGGGTATCTACGCCGCAGGCCTGGGTTACATCGCGTTCAAGAGCGGTTTGAATTCAGTATTGATGGGGCGTTTCTGCTTCGGTGAAGTGGGCAGCAAGCTGAGCGACTTGATTCTCGGTTTTACCCAGATCGGCTGGTACGCCTGGGGCACCGCCACCGCAGCCGTAGTACTGGGCAAGTATTTCGAGTTGAGCCAGGGCAGCGTACTCGGGCTGATGGTGCTGTTTGGCATGGTGTTCTGCGCGACGGCCTACGTGGGCTATCGCGGGTTGGAGATTCTGTCCTACATCGCCGTGCCGGCCATGGGTATTTTGTTGTTTCTGTCGATGTGGGTCGCCACCGTCAAGGTCGGCGGGCTCGATGGACTGCTGGCAGTGGTGCCGACCGGTGAGCTGGACATGTCCACGGCTATCACGCTGGTGTTCGGCACCTTTGTCAGCGGCGCGACCCAGGCTACCAACTGGACGCGGTTCTCACGCTCGGCCAGGGTCGCGGTGCTGGCCAGCCTGATCGGCTTCTTTATCGGCAACGGCTTGATGGTGTTGATCGGTGCCTATGGCGCCATCGTCTACCAGCAGCCCGACGTGGTCGAAGTGTTGCTGCTACAAGGCTTCGCCATGGCGGCCATGGCGATGCTGTTGCTGAATATCTGGAGCACCCAGGACAACACCATCTACAACTTCGCCGTCGCCGGCTGCAACCTGCTGCGCACCAAGCGCCGCAAAACGGTGACCCTGGCCGGTGCGGTGATCGGCACCCTGCTGGCGTTGCTGGGCATGTACGACATGCTGGTGCCCTACCTGATCCTGCTGGGCACGGTGATCCCACCGATTGGCGGGGTGATCATGGCGGATTTCTTCTATCGCTACCGCGGCCACTATCCGCGCCTGGCCGATACACGCCTGCCGGCCTTCAACTGGCCAGGGCTGATCGCCTATGCCGTGGGTACGGTGCTGGCCTTTCATTCACCCTTGGTGGCGCCGTTGGTGGGGATCGTGGCGGCGTCCCTGACCTACATCGTGCTGACCAGCGTATTGCGGGTGCGGGCACCTTTGGCTGACGTCCAGGCATGAGCCTGACAGTCGCCGATGTGCTGGCCTTGCCCGGCCTTGAATCGATGTGCCTGCGGGCCGGGGAAGCCGGCCTGGAGAACACGGTGCGCTGGCCCTATGTCGCAGAAAACAGCGGGATCGCCGAATGGGTGCTGGGGGGCGAACTGGTGTTCGTCACCGGCATCAATCATCCACGGGACGAGGCCAATCTGTTGGTGCTGCTGGACGAAGCCTGTCAGCGCCAGGTCGCCGGCCTGGTGATCCTCACGGGGCCGGACTATATCCAGGCGATTCCTCAGCGTTTGCTGGAAGCGGCGCAAGCGGCGGGCATGCCGCTGATCGAACAGCCTTACTCGTTGAAGATGGTACTGGTGACCCAGGCCATCGGTTCGGCGTTGATCCAGTCGCAGCAGTTGGGGCGCTCGCGACACGATGTGCTGGAGCGCCTGCTGGCCGGTGATTACCAATCCCTGGATTTGCTGCTGCACCGCGCTGCGCAGTTGGACATGCCGCTGGCCGGCCATTGGCAACTCGTCCAGTTGCAACTGGACGGCAGCGACGCGCTGTTTGCCCAAGGTGAGGCGCCAGTGGTCGAGGCGCAGCTTGCCCGACAACACGATGCGATTACCCGCCGTCTGCGCCAGTTTGCTGCGCAGCATCCGTCGCGCCTGCCCGTGCTGGGGCGTGCCGGACAATGGACGTTGTTGCTGCCTGCGATAGACGCGGGTGCGGCATTGGCCAACCGTCAGTCGTTGGCGGGTTGGTTGAAGGCACTGAATCTGCGCCTGGCACCGTTGAAACTGTTTATCGGCCTGAGTGCTGCCGCGCACCCACCCGCGCGCCTGGCCCAGGCCCTGGATGAGGCGCGCCAGGCATTGGCCGCTGCGCGACGGTTCAGTGAACGCGCCGGGCTGTGTGTCTACGATGAGTTGGGCGTGCTCAAGCTGCTCAGTGGCGTACGTGATCGCGCCCTGCTCGATCAGTTCCTCAACGAACGCCTGGGGCCGCTGCTGCGCCACGACCTGCACCATGGCCCAAGCCTGATGCCGACCCTGGAGGCCTGGTTCCACGAGAATGGTAACCTTGTGGCCGCAGCCCAACGGCTGGCGGTTCACCGCAACACCCTGACGCATCGCGTCCAGCGTATCGAAGCCCTGTGCGGGCTGACGCTGGACAATGCTTATGACCGCCTGGACATCGGCATCGCGCTGATGATCTGGCGGCTGTCTGCCTGACTGTTTTTTGCCAAGAGGAACTTGCCCATGCACATCATCAACGCCCGCCTGCGCAACCGCGAAGGCCTGCATGATCTGCACCTGGAACACGGCCGGATCGCCAGCATCACCCAACAAGGCGCTGCCCCCCTGGCAGGCCCCGACGACCTGGACGCCGCCGGCAACCTGGTGGTCCCGCCTTTCGTCGAGCCGCACATTCACCTCGATGCCACCCTGACCGCCGGCGAGCCGCGCTGGAACATGAGCGGCACCCTGTTTGAAGGCATCGAGTGCTGGGGCGAGCGCAAGGCCACCATCACCCTGGAAGACACCAAGACCCGCTCCAAAAAAACCATCCAGACCCTGGCCGCCCATGGCATCCAGCATGTGCGCACCCATGTCGACGTCACCGACCCGGACCTCACCGCGCTCAAGGCCATGCTTGAAGTACGCGAGGAAAGCGGCCACCTGATCGACCTGCAAATCGTCGCGTTCCCCCAGGAAGGCATCGAGTCCTACCGCAATGGCCGCGAGCTGATGGAAGAGGCCATTCGCCTGGGCGCCGACGTGATCGGCGGCATCCCGCACTTTGAATACACCCGTGACCAAGGGGTGAGTTCGGTGAAGTTCCTGATGGACCTGGCCGAACGCACCGGTTGCCTGGTCGATGTGCATTGCGACGAAACCGACGACCCACACTCGCGCTTTCTTGAAGTGCTGGCCGAAGAGGCCCGCAGCCGTGACATGGGCGCCCGCGTGACCGCCAGCCACACCACGGCCATGGGCTCCTACGACAATGCTTACTGCGCCAAACTCTTCCGCCTGCTGGGGCATTCGGGCATAAGCTTTGTCTCCTGCCCTACCGAAAGCATCCACCTGCAGGGCCGCTTCGACACTTTCCCCAAACGCCGCGGCGTGACCCGGGTCAACGAACTGCTGGAGGCTGGCATGAACGTCTGCTTCGGCCAGGACTCCATCGTCGACCCTTGGTATCCCTTGGGTAACGGCAACATTTTGCGGGTGCTGGAAGCCGGGTTGCATATCTGCCACATGCTTGGCTACCGCAACCTGCAAAGTGCCCTCGACCTGGTCACCGACAACAGCGCCCGGGCGATGGCCCTGGGGGATCGTTATGGCCTGGAACCGGGACGCCCGGCGAACCTGTTGATCCTGTCTGCAGACAGCGACTATGAAGTGATTCGCAGCCAGGGCTTGCCGTTGTATTCGATTCGAGCGGGCAAAGTGTTGATGAAACGCCGGCCGGCGCAGGTGGAGTTTTTGTAGGCTCATACGATTGAATCTATATCGAGGGTTTGTGGCTTTCCCCAGCCATCATCCGATTGTGGCGGGATGCTCGCCACTTGGGTGAGTACGCGATTTTGCGGGTGAGCGAACCAGCGTTTCAGGCTGGATTGCAGGGTTGGGGATGAAGCGTGGCTGCCGTAGACGTCGCGGGCCTGGAGGCGGCGCCAGCGGAGGGTTGCCAGGCGGTCGCGACTACTTTGCAGACGATCAGCTTCGATGCTCAATGCCTGGATATCTTCATAACCACGCTGATTGGTCGGTCGATAGCGGTCCAGTTCTCGTTTTTTCTCCCGCAGTTGTTGCCGCATGCTGATCAGCGCTTTTTCGATCAGCTCAAATTCACTCGCAGTCACCAGTGTTCCGTCGGCGTCCACGGTTTGCTGCCAGCGGCGTAACGTCGCCCAGGCTGCCGGGATGTAGCTTGCGGTCATAAAGTGCTGCTTGTATTGGACTAGCTGCTTGATCAGGTTGGCCCGGTCCGGCATATCACCGCTGAGTTGAATCGCGCGATTGCATGCAGCTTCTTCGATCGACTCACACCCGGGGTTCCACAATATTGAAGACTGTGTGCCGTCGGGCAAGGCAATCGGCATGAAATGCTGCTGGGAGCCGTGATGCTGATAGGCGTTCCCGCCCACCCGCACCAACCCAAGTGCGAACAGCAGGCCAGCAGGTGCAGGATTGCTGAACAGGGTAACAAGCCCGGGAATCCAGAGTTTGGCAGTTGTGTTCATCCAGGGTGCCGGGACGCTGGGTACCGGGTCGTTATGATTGACGATGCGGTGATGCACCAAAGATGAAGCACCGTCAGCGAACTCAGAGTCGGCAGCGCGGGGAGCGCCATAGGTGTAAAGAAGGATGTTGCGGTCGTAACCTGGAATTCGCCTAAGAGACTCTGCCAGCAGCAGTGCTATGGCGCCGCCGAGACTATGGCCACAAATTATGATGCGCTGGCCTATGTAGAACCGGTCGAGGTAATGCAGCGCAAAATCACGCATCGCCCGATACGCGCCATAAAAGCCCTCATGAACCTTACCAACACCCTCGACAAAAGCGACCTGGTGAGCATTGGCATCCCTCAGCCCATCGGAACGGCTTGCAGTGCCCCCGCACTGCGATCAGGATCACATGGTCGTGATGGCTGATAAACGCCTGAGTATCAGTGCCATTCTCCTCGTCATCAAAAAAATGCAGCTTCGCTGGGTGGGCCGGGGACTCTCCTTGCCCCGATCGATTTTGCTCATACAACTCAGGATCAAAAGGCAACACCTCGAATCGTTGCGAGTACGGCACGTCTTCATACACGGGATAAAAGTGTTCCACCTGGTCGGAATCGAACTTCCAAGCCTCCTGATAGCCCGACAGTTGTTCGGAAAAAAAATTGCCCACACTGGGCTCTATGGGAAAGCTGACCTGGTCCATCGGCGGAGTCGACGGTTCCTGCCCAAAATCGCAATAACTCAAGGTAGCCATAAGCGCCAACTGATAAAGGTTCAAGGCACAGAACTGGTCTTCAATCGATAACAACGGGCGTAGCGCACGCAGCGGCCGTACCTCCAGCACAGTGTGCAGGTCAGGAAATAAAACCAGCCCTGTCAGCTTGGGCTGAGGGGGACCAAACCCAAGTTCAGCCAGCATGCGGAGCGCATGCCGCGGTGGTCGATGGGTTCTGGGCGCCAAGGGAGGCAAATGAGCAGTGTGCAAGACCAAGTCACTGACCTCGACTTGATAGAATTTGCCTGTTTCCCGCCCTGCCGGGTTTCGCTCGACGCGCTCCCCGTCTACACGTGAAAACCGCGTCTGTTCGGCTCGCACCTGAAGCTCGGTGATAGGCAGTGGGTAACAACCACGCGTTTGCAACGTTGCGTAGTAATCCCCGCTCATTTCATACGGCGCATCGAAGATCAGAACCACAGGCCCTCGATATGGGTTGTCCAACTTTGCGAAACCGTTTCCATCCAAACGACCTGCATATTGTTGACCTGTGCTGTCAAAAACCTTGTACGCAAGACCCCCATAAGCGTTTCCGTCACCTGATTCGTCCACCAGACAAAAACTCAGCCAACATCCACGCACTGCACAAGCCGGCATTTTCCCGCTGAAAAAGGGTTGTTTCCATTCTGTAAGCGCCATCGCTGAATATCCTTATTCAGTAAAAGTTAAAGATAAGTACGCTCCCCATCAGATTTCCCCAAACACGAGCCTCACCGTTTTACCGTTCAGCTCATCACGCTGCACACGGCCACCCGTTGCAGTCGTTGGCGGCAGTCCTCTTGCATCCACCAGGTTGCATTGAAATACGTTATCAGTCGCCTGCGTTGGCCCTGCCGGCCTGAGTAACCACTGACAGGCCCCCGGCACCTCCAAGGTACCTGCACCCGGCATTCGAGACATATGGGGTTCGACCCAATCATGCACACCGATAAACGCAAAATCCCCCCCACTGTCCGACAAGTGCTCAGCCGACTTCGCATAGACATCAAACGTCATGTAACGCAGCACTAACGCACACCCGTTCACCGTCTCCGTCAGAGGCAACTCGAAGCTCGCCCGATTCGCCACCGACTTCTCAAGAGCGTCGAATATCTTGATCTCTGGCAGATCACCTGGACGCCATCGTAAAGTGCAAGTCTCACCTGTTCCGGGGACGTAAGTTGCATCACCTCTGAGTCTGTAATTCGCCGGTAAATCGACCTCCAAAGTGAAACTATCAGCAGGCTTCATCACACAACCTGAAACACCCAGCACACTGCAAACGAACAGCCCTCGCCACACGCCCGACATAATTCCCCTACGCATCCTGCTGCTCCCGCTCCACCCGACGCCACTCCCCAACCACCCGCTGAAAATGATCCTCCGCCACTTCCCCACGCATCGGCTGCCATCGAATAAGCACGTCCCCAGTGGCTTCCAACAACCGCCGCACGACCAAAAACTCCAGCTGTTCCGGCCTGTCCCATTGCCAGGCCCGCGCTTGCTCCAGCACCTGCGCCAACCAGATTCTCGGGTCTTGAAACTCAACCAGTGCGCTCAACGCCTCGCTGTACTCGGCCAGCAGGTAACGCAGGATATTGGCTTGCAGAATCACTCCCGCCTGGGGATTCGGCACCTCCAGCCACGGCGCAGGATCGGGTACCGGATACGCCCCCGGAGCCGGGTTATCGACACAACTCCAACGCTCACCCTGCCAGTAACACACGCCGATCAGCGGCCCGAGAAAAACAGGCCAGTCCCTAGCAGGCAGGTGAACCAAGGCCCGCGCCAAGGTGCGGTTATCGTGGAAGCGGTACAGCGCCTGACTGCCCGCCGTTCCCACCACTAACCTGTCGCGCCAGTGCCGGGTAACACCCGATAAATCATCACCAGGCAGGCTGCCCAACCAGCCCCAATTACGCTGGGGGTTTTGCAGCAAACCCACCAATACGGGCTCGCTGACATGGTCGAGCAACAGGAGCATCGGCCCATCCGCTGCCATTTCCGATGCGACGGTTTCACCATAGAGGCAGCGATACTCAGCGACCGTACGTGTCGCCAGCAGTACCCCACGCGCATCGCTTTCACCCTGTAGAACCAGGCACAGCCGGCGCCCTGCCTGCTGCTGTTCAGCCATCCACTGGCCAGGCGCGATCTCCATCAAGCCGCCCTCCCCGTGGATTCGCACAGGCCTTCACGGCAGCGCTCGCACACTGGACAGAAGTCCGCATCCAGTCTTCTGGCCAGCTCCATGACTACGCCTTGGATAACCGAAACCTTCGGCCCATCCGCTGCAAATGCGGACGAAGCAGCCACGTCACCCGGTCCAACTGGGTTGGCTGTGCGAATCACGGCAGGCGCACCGCCCAACGTGATCGGCCGACTGCTGAAAATCCCGCCAGCCTGAATCAGCAAATGCTCACCACCGGCCTTGAAGCTCAACTGCGCACCGGCATCGATAACCAGGTTGGCCCCCGCCTTCAGATGGACCTGTTGCCCCGCTTCGATCACCAGGGTCTGGCCGACAAGGGTCTGGCTGTTGCCCTGCACGTGCAAGTGATCATCAGCCCCAAGCCGAACCTTGCGGTCGCCGGCGATGCTGCGGTGTTCCTCGTCTTCCAGGGTGGTGGCACTCAAGCCGTGGATGGTTTCCCGACGTTCGCCCACCACCTCCAGCCGACTGTCGTGGCCGACCTGCTGCTCCAGATCGCGTTGGGCGCGCAGGTAGATGAGTTCCTGGCCGCTGCGGTCCTCGAGGTGCAGCTCGTTGGCCCCCGTCCCGCCCGGCGAACTGCGGCTGCGTAGCACACTGCGGGTCTTGTGTTGGGGCAACGGATAGGCAACAGGCTGCAAGGTATTGGGCAGGCAACCATTGATCACTGGCCGGTCTGGATCACCTTCCAGGAACGTCACCAGTACCTCCATGCCCACACGCGGGATCATCACCGCGCCATAGCTGTCACCCGCCCATCCGGACGCCACACGCACCCAGCAGCTGCTCTTGTCGTCGTGCTGGTCCAGGCGGTCCCAATGAAAGCGAATTTTCACCCGGCCGTGAGCGTCGCAATGCACGTCTTCACCCTCGGGCCCGGTGACGGTTGCGGTCTGGCTGCCGCTGATACGCTGTTTGACGTGCTTGAGCGGCGGGCGGTAAGCGGCGCGCCAGGGCGTTGCGGTAAATCGATTGCGATAGCCGTGGAATGCCTCGACATCCACCACCGCCTCCTCCAGCACCTGCGGTTGATAGCCTTCGTGACGCACGCCGGTGATCAGCCACAAGTCATTACAGGTGCGGTCCGGATGGCCGCGCAGTTCCAGGAAATGCCCGCTGCGCAAAGCCGGCTGGTCACTGCGGCCCAGGGCCCGATGGCGGTCGCGTTGATGACGTTCCAGGCCACGCCGGGCCAACTGCGAACCTCGCAGATGCCCCGTGAATCCCGCAGGGTATTGATAGTCTTCAAGTGCCGGGAAAGATCCGGCCTGCTCCTGCAAGCGCAGCGACGGATGTTCGAAGTCGTAGTCACGCCGAACAACCTGAGCACTGCGCGTGGCCAGGCGCACATCGAAACGCTGGATCACCAGCGTTTCGGCAGTCGGGCCACCGGCCGGGCAGTAGCGTTGCGCCGGCAAACGACGAAACACCGTCTGGTCATCACCCAACACCAGTACATGGGCGTCTGCACTGTGGCGAAAGTGGTAGTGAATGCCCTCTTCCTCGCACAGCCGCTGGATAAAGTGCAGGTCGGTTTCCGCGTATTGCACACAAAACGTACGCGGTGGGTAAACCACCGGCCCCAGTTCGAAGGTATAGGCATCAGCAAGGATGCCGTGCTGCTCAAGCACTGCCGCGATAATTTGCGGCACGCTGCGCTGCTGGAAAATCCGCTGGTCGCAACGATGGGCCAGGTACGCCACGCGCGGTGCAAGGGTGAGGTGGTAGCGGGTCAGCCGCTGCCCCGGGCCTTCCCGGCCAATGCTGTAGATTTGCCCGTGCAGGCCTTCACCGGGCTCGCCAAAATCCAGATAGGCCGGTTGGTGAAGTAACTTCTCCAGATCCAGGCTGGGGTTTTCACTGACCCACTGCACTTCAATGAAAAAAGGCTGGTCAATCGTTTCGCTGCCTTTAAAAGCCAGCACCTGAAATGCCTGGTTCATTCCTGCAACGACCAGTTTGAAACGTGACGAAACAAGCGTATTGAACATCCGTTGTTACCCGCCATTCATTGTCGAGCTGAAATAACTTCTCCCGTAAAACGCAGATAAAGCCACTCAATTCGAAGCCGATAAAAAGTGCCTGAACCCCAGGAATACTAGCGATTTCAGGCGAAATTCGGCCGCCTCAAAATAAAAAAGAAGATTCGTACATTGATATTGGAAGGGTCTTTTATAAATACAGAAATGCAGTTAAACAGCCAGTACTGACTAACGAGAATACTCTTACACCACCATTCACCAGAGCTGCTTATTTATAGAGAAACAGCTGACAAAGATGATTAAGCCCGCCACTGCCTTTTTCAAACTTCCTGCAGCCGCGCAGTCCCGAACAGGCTAACGCTCAGCAACTCACCCGGCTCTGCTTGCAACCGTACGGGTGCGGTACCGCCCGGCATCACCACCGCCACCTGACCCGCCGTCACCCATCCTACAGACCAGGCGGCGCATGCCACCGCACTGGCGCTGGTCCCGGAGGACGCCGTGGGCCCCTCACCACGCTCAAACACCCGCGCGATCACGCGATTGCCTGAATCCCGGGCGACCCATTGCAGGTTGACCCCGGAAATACAAGGTTGGCCGGCCCCGGCAGGTGGTGCGAAAGCAATCGCCCTCAGCGGATCGAACCAGGCTGATCGATGCAACTGGGCGTTGTCCGGCAACGCTGACGCGTCCTGTACCAGCGTCACACAATGCGGGTTGCCCACACGCACAAACTGGCTGTGATTCCACTCGGGGTTGAGCGCAGCCAGTGGCGAAACATGGCTCACCTCAGTTCCCTCAAGCGAGACCGCGCCCACACCAACAGCCCCTACCGCCAAAGGCCCGAACTCGGGACGCCCCAGCGCCAGCCAAAAGCCCTGCACCTGTTCGTACTCCGCCGGCTCAACCCGCGTAACCACCGGCGACAGTGCGTCTGTCTTGTCGTGATGCACCCGCAACTCACAGCCTTGCGCCATCAATCCCTGGTCGGTCAACGACTGGGCGAAGATCGTCAGGCCATTGCCACTGCGTTCGGCCAGGGAACCGTCGGTGTTGACGATCAACAGGTCAAAAGGCGGCGCGGCCTGGAACGGCCCCACCAACAAGCCGTCACAGCGATGCGCCTTGGCCTCTGCCGGGCGCGGCAACTCATCCCAACCGCACTCGGCGGCAATCGCCGCCAATGCCCAAACACCTCGGGTGCCAGCGGCCAAGTCGGCACGGTCCGGCACGTCGATACCCTTGCTGCGTAAATGCTCCGGGCTCACTACGCCGTAGATATTGCCGCGGGCGTCATAGAAAACGCTCATTGCGCAGTCCGCATAAAGATTCGTACCACCTCTTCCAGGTGCTTGCGCATCGCCTGTCGCGCACCCTCCACGTCTCGCAATTCCAGTGCATCGAGGATCTTGCGGTGCTCGTCTTCCGAGCGATGGGGCATGTCGTCCGAGGTGTAATGCGCCTGCAACCGCTGGAACATGCTGCCGTAACGATGCCCCAGCAAATGCGCAATCATCAACGCATACGCCGGATTGCCCGAGGCCTGGGCGATGCGAATGTGAAACAGGCGATCGCCCGGATGGGTATGGGAACCGTCGCGGTTGTCCTGCACATTACGCTCGAAGGCCTCGCGGATCCCCGCCAGCTCTTCGTCGGTGGCATGTTTGGCGGCCAGGGCGGCGGCTTCCGGCTCAATCAGGCGACGGGCCTGGAGCAGGGAAAACGGTGGAATCTCGGCATTGAAGTCGACGTGCAGGTTGAGTTCCGGATCGAACTCTTTCCATTGATCCCGGGTGGCCTGGGCCATCACCGGTTCCTGGCTGACTGTCGGTTGCACGGGTTCACACACCAGCACGCCGTTGCCCACCCGCACGTCTACCAGGCCGATCACCTCCAGGGCAATCATCGCCTCACGCACGGAAGCGCGACTCACGCCCAGCAGTTTGGCAAGTTCACGCTCAGCGGGAAGTCGACTGCCCGGCGGAAATTCTCCGCTGTCGATCAACGCCCGCAACTGGTCGGCAATCTGTCGATAAAGACGTTGGTTATCAATCACTTGAAATGGCATCTAGGCTCAGCTCGATTCATGCACAGCACGGTCAAAGCGATCAACCCGCAAAAAAGCCGCTTGTTGACCGGGATGACCCATGCTAAAAATTGGATCAATGGCCTGACCATTGGATCGTTTCCAGTGTGCTGATCATAGCAAACCCACCAGGGTTCGCTATGCCGCAGATGCAGGTGTTTCACGCCCTCAATGGCCTGACCATTGAGCCAATAACAATAATCAAGGGAGTCTGTCATGGACCTCACCGGTAAACGCGTGCTGATCACCGCCGCCGCCCAGGGCATTGGCCGCGCCAGCGTCGAAGCCTATCTGACGGCAGGGGCCGAAGTGATTGCAGCCGACATCAATCAACAGGCGCTCGCTGACTTGTCGGGCGCGCAAACGGTCTTGCTCGACGTCACCGACGCCAGCGCTATTCAACGCCTTGCTGCCGAGATCGGCCCGCTCGACGTGCTGTTCAACTGCGCAGGCGTGGTGCACGCCGGCAATATTCTCGAATGCCCGGAAAGCGACTGGACGTTTGCCCTGGACCTGAACGTCACCGCCATGTACCGCATGATCCGCGCGTTTCTGCCGGGGATGCTGGCGGCGGGCGGCGGCTCGATCATCAACATGTCGTCGGTGGCCTCCAGCCTCAAGGGCGTGCCCAACCGCTTTGCCTATTGCGCCAGCAAGGCGGCCGTCATCGGCCTGACCAAATCCGTCGCGGCCGACTTTGTCACCCAGCGCATCCGCTGCAACGCTATCTGCCCGGGCACCGTGGAGTCGCCTTCGCTGCAGCAACGCATCGTCGAACAAGCCCGCCATGAAGGCCGTCAACAGGACGAGGTGTACGCCGCCTTCACCGCGCGCCAGCCGATGGGACGCCTGGGCACGCCCCAGGAAATTGCCCAGCTGGCGCTGTACCTTGGCTCCGATGCCAGCGCGTTTACCACCGGCACCACCCAGATCATTGACGGCGGCTGGAGCAACTGACCGCCCACTTCCAATAAGAGGATTGCTCATGAAATTGCTGCGCTATGGTGAAAAAGGTCAGGAACGCCCGGCCCTGCTGGACGCTGATGGACGTCTGCGTGACCTGTCCGCCCACATCAGTGATATCGCCGGAGACGCCCTGCTCCCGCAAAACCTCGCTCGCCTGCAAGAACTCGACCCCGCGAGCCTGCCCCTGGTACCGGGCAATCAGCGTTTGGGCGCCTGTGTCGGCCAGGTAGGAAAATTCATCTGCATCGGCCTGAACTACGCCGATCACGCTGCCGAAACCGGCGCCCCCATCCCTGACGAACCGATCATCTTCAACAAGTGGACCAGCGCCATCGTCGGCCCCAACGACAACATCGAAATCCCCCGCCACTCCACCAAGACCGACTGGGAAGTGGAGTTGGGCGTGGTGATCGGCCAGGGTGGCCGCTACATCGAGGAAAGCCAGGCCATGCAGCACGTGGCCGGCTACTGCGTGATCAACGATGTCTCCGAGCGCGAGTTCCAGCTGGAACGCGGCGGCACCTGGGACAAGGGCAAGGGCTGCGACACCTTCGGCCCGCTCGGCCCCTGGCTGGTCAGCCGCGATGAGATCGCCGACCCGCACCAACTGTCGATCTGGCTGGAAGTCGACGGCCACCGCTACCAGAACGGCAACACCCGCACGATGATTTTCCAAATCCCCAAACTGATCAGCTACCTCAGCCAGTTCATGAGCCTGCAACCGGGGGATGTGATTTCCACCGGCACCCCGCCCGGTGTCGGCCTGGGGATCAAGCCAGTGCCGGTCTACCTCAAGCCCGGGCAAAAAATCCGCCTGGGTATCGAAGGCCTCGGCGAACAGAACCAGACCACGGTCGACGCCTGACAAGAGACTAGGAGCCGTTCATGACTACCATTACCGCGATTCGCGTCGAAGATATCCGCTTTCCTACGTCCCAGTCCCTGGACGGTTCCGACGCCATGAACCCGGACCCGGACTACTCGGCCGCCTATGTGATTTTGCAGACCGACAACCCGGCCCTTGAAGGCCATGGCCTGACCTTCACCATCGGCCGTGGCAACGAGATTTGCTGCGCGGCGATCCAGGCCATGCAGCCGCTGCTGGTGGGCTTGACCCTGGAATGGATCGCCGAAGACATGGGCCGCTTCTGGCGGCATGTCACCAGTGACAGCCAGTTGCGCTGGATCGGCCCGGACAAGGGCGCAATTCACCTGGCCACCGGCGCGATCGTCAATGCCGCGTGGGACTTGTGGGCCAAGGCCGAAGGAAAACCCCTGTGGCGCCTGGTCGCCGACATGAGCCCGGAACAGCTGGTGCGCTGCATCGATTTCCGCTACATCACCGACTGCATCACCTCCAGCGAAGCCCTGGCCTTGCTGCGCCAACGCGCCGAAGGCAAGGCTGAACGCCTGGCCGACCTGCAAGCCAACGGCTACCCCTGCTACACCACCTCCGCCGGCTGGCTCGGTTACGGCGACGAAAAGCTGCGCAGGCTGTGCCAGGAAGCGGTAGATGCCGGCTTCAACCACGTCAAGCTCAAGGTCGGCCACGACTTGCAGGATGACCTGCGGCGCGTACGCATCGCCCGCGAAGTATTGGGCCCGGACCGCCAATTGATGATTGACGCCAACCAGGTGTGGGAAGTCGACACCGCCATCGATTGGGTGCGCGAATTGGCGTTTGCCAAGCCGTGGTTCATCGAGGAACCCACCAGCCCCGACGATATCGAAGGCCATCGCAAGATTCGCCTGGGCGTGGCGCCGGTCAAGGTCGCCACCGGCGAGATGTGCCAGAACCGGATCATCTTCAAGCAATTGATCATGCGCGAAGCCATCGACGTGGTGCAGATTGACGCCTGCCGCCTGGGTGGGGTGAACGAGGTGCTGGCAGTGATGCTGATGGCGGCCAAATATGGCCTGCCCGTGTGCCCGCATGCCGGCGGTGTCGGGCTTTGCGAGTACGTGCAGCACCTTTCGATGATCGACTACCTGTGCATTGCCGGCACCCACGAAGGCCGGGTGATCGAGTATGTCGACCATTTGCACGAGCATTTCGAGGAACCTTGCGTGGTGCGCGGTGCGGCCTATCTGCCGCCGAAGGCGCCGGGCTTTTCGATCCAGATGAAAGCCGCGTCCCGGGAGCAATACCGCCACCGGCCGTGAGCTGAACCGCAATTTGAATGGACGGAGCACAATAACAATGTCGTCCCCATCACCTTTGAGGCTCGATGCGCACCAGCATTTCTGGCGCTACCGGGCCGCTGATTATCCGTGGATCGGTACGGCTGAGGCTGACCTGCGGCGGGACTTTCTCCCACAGGACTTGCGGCCGTTGCTCGACGCTGCCGACCTGGATGGCTGCATTGCCGTGCAAGCCCGCGCCGGTGAGCAGGAAACCGACGCGCTGCTGGAAATGGCGCGGCAGCACCCATGGATACTCGGCGTCGTCGGCTGGGTCGACCTGTGCGACCCACGCCTGGAACAGCACCTGGAACAGTGGCGCGACGCACCGGGACTCAAGGGCTTTCGGCATCAGATTCAGGATGAGCCTACGCCTGCCAGCTTTATGGCTGACGCGAAGTTCTCCCGTGGCCTGCAACACCTGCAGCAACAAGGCTACGTCTACGAAGTGCTGATCCGCTGCGCCGACCTCGACGCCGCGACAGCCCTGTGCCAGCGCCACGACCGGCATCATCTGGTGCTGGACCACCTGGGCAAACCTGACATCGCCAACGGCCCCGTCGGTTGGGCCGAACACCTGGCGCCACTGGCCGCCCTGCCCCACGTCAGTTGCAAGCTGTCGGGCCTGCTCACCGAAGCCGGGCCCGAGCAACGCAACGCCCGAGCCCTGCGCCCCTACATCGAACTGGCGCTGGAATTGTTCGGCGCCGAGCGCCTGATGTTCGGTTCGGACTGGCCGGTGTGCCTGCTGGCCGGGGAATACCAGGGCACCTGCCAATTGCTGCAACAGACCCTCGGCCCACTGTCGCCCGATGAACAGCAGGCCATCTGGGGCGGCACGGCCCAGCGGGTCTATCACCTTGAAGGAAACTGCCCATGAATCTGCATTTGCAGGACCGCGTGATCATCGTCACCGGCGGCGGCTCGGGGATTGGCGCCGCCATTTCCCTGGGATTGGTTGCCGAAGGCGCAATCCCGGTAATTTTCGGCCATCAACCGTTGTCGCCGGCCTTCGCGGCCGAGCTTGAGCAGCACGGTCAAAGCCACTTCATCCGTGTCGAGTTGCGCGATGAGGACGCCTGCCGCGCAGCCGTCAACGAAGTGTTGCGACGTTTCGGACGCATCGACGGCCTGGTGAACAACGCCGGGGTCAACGACGGCGTGGGCCTGGATGCGGGCCGTGCAGCGTTCGTCGAATCCCTGGAAAAGAACCTGATTCATTACTACTTGATGACCCACTTGTGCCTCGATGCCCTCAAGGCCAGCCGCGGGGCAATCGTGAATATCAGCTCCAAGACGGCCCTCACCGGCCAGGGCGGTACCAGCGGTTATACCGCCGCAAAAGGTGCGCAGCTGTCACTGACCCGGGAATGGGCCGCCTCCTTGCTGGAGTTCGGCATCCGGGTCAATGCCGTGGTGCCCGCCGAGGTGCTGACGCCGCTGTATCAACGCTGGATCGACGGCTTCGACAACCCCGAGGCCAAGCTCGCCGCCATCGTCGAAAAAATCCCCTTGGGCAAACGGATGACCACTCCCGAGGAAATTGCCGACAGCGTGCTGTTCCTGCTCTCACCCCGCGCCTCCCACACCACCGGACAGTGGCTGGTGGTGGATGGAGGCTACACCCACCTCGACCGGGCGCTGACATGAGCGGCCAACGTTACTGCCTGGCCCTGGACCTGATCGACGATGCGGCATTGATCGCCGAGTACCAGCAGCTGCATCGACGCATCTGGCCTGCCGTGGCAGAGCATCTGCGCAGCCGGCAAATCCTGGAAATGCAGATCTGGCGCCTGGGCACGCGGCTGTTCATGGTCATGGACACCGCGGCCGGGTTCAGCTTCGAAGGGCTGGACCACGCTGCACGCGCCAACCCCGACGTGCAAGCCTGGGAAACCCTGATGTGGCGCTTCCAGGCCCCCACGCCGTGGACTGACCCCGGCGGCAAATGGCAGCCCCTGGAGCAGATTTTCTGCCTCACCGACCAACCCTGATAACCGCTGCATCGCACGCCTTGATCCCATAAAAACAACAGGAGAAGCGTCATGTTAAGCAAAGATACACACCTGCCAGGCACCCGTGCCGTGCCGACCTATCGCTGGGCGCTGATGCTGGTGACCAGTCTGTTTTTCCTCTGGGGCTTGTCCTACGGTTTGCTCGACGTACTGAACAAGCACTTCCAGGAAGTCCTGCACGTCAGCAAGGCCCCAGTCCGGGCTGTTGCAAAGCGCCTATTTCGGCGCGTACTTCCTGATCGCCTTGCCGGCCGGGTTGTTGATGGACCGCCACGGCTACAAGGCCGGGATCCTGCTGGGCCTGTGCCTGTATGCGGCGGGCGCGCTGCTGTTCATGCCGGCGGCTGCGGCGGCGAGCTTTCCGTTTTTCCTGTTCGCGCTG
Source organism: Pseudomonas sp. W2I6 (assembly GCF_030815935.1). Taxonomy (NCBI): domain Bacteria; kingdom Pseudomonadati; phylum Pseudomonadota; class Gammaproteobacteria; order Pseudomonadales; family Pseudomonadaceae; genus Pseudomonas; species Pseudomonas sp. W2I6. The sequence continues at coordinate 3,663,250 of NZ_JAUSXJ010000001.1, forward strand.
TTTGTCATCGCCTGCGGCCTGGGCTGCCTGGAGACCGCTGCCAACCCCTATGCCACCGTGCTGGGCGAACCCCAGGGCGCCGAGCGGCGGTTGAACCTGGCGCAATCATTCAATGGCCTTGGCCAGTTCTTCGGCCCGCTGATTGGCGGCGCGATGTTCTTCAGCGCCGGCAGCACACCGGCCTCGGACATGAGTTCGTTGCAGACCACCTACGTGGTGATCGCGGTTCTGGTACTGCTGGTGGCACTGCTGATCGCCCGCACGCCGCTGCCGGATTTGCGCGCCCAGGAACAGGCACTGCAACCGACGGCCGGCAAAGGTCTGTGGCAGCACCGGGAGTTTGTCGGTGGGGTGATCACGCAGTTTTTCTATGTGGCGGCCCAGGTCGGAGTCGGCGCATTTTTCATCAACTACGTCACCGAGCATTGGGCACAGATGGGCAATCAGCAAGCCGCCTACCTGCTGTCGATCGCAATGCTGGCCTTCATGTTCGGGCGCTTCTTCAGTACCTGGCTGATGGGCCGGGTCAGCGCGCAGAAGCTGCTGCTGATTTATGCGCTGATCAATATCGCGTTGTGCGGCCTGGTGGTGATCGGCCTGGAAGGTATCTCGGTGATCGCGCTGATCGCGGTGTTCTTCTTCATGTCGATCATGTTCCCGACGCTGTTCGCCATGGGCGTGAAGAACCTCGGGCCGCACACCAAGCGCGGCAGTTCGTTCATGATCATGGCGATCGTCGGCGGCGCCCTGATGCCCTACTTGATGGGCAAGGTGGCGGACAACAGCACAGTGGCACTGGCTTACCTGTTGCCTATGGGGTGTTTCGTGATTGTGGCGGTATATGCCCGTAGTCGCTTGCGCCATCCGTAAAGTACCGCCCCGGCGTCGTCCCGAACGTACGCCGGAACATCGCAATAAAGGCACTGACGTTTTCATAACCCAGGTCCAGCGCAACCCGGGTCACGGGTGCATGCGCCGCCAGCAACTCCAGGGCGCGCAACAACCGTGCGCGCTGGCGCCACTGGCTGAAGGTGAACCCGGTCTCGGCAACAAACCGCCGGGCCAGGGTACGCGGCGAGACACCGGCCCACTGCGCCCAGTGTTCCAGCAGGCGGTTGTCGTCGGGACTGTCGGCCAGCGCCTGGGCGATGCGCAACAGACGCGGGTCCCGGGGCAGCGGTAAGCCGAATGGCTCCTGAGGCAACCCGGCGATTTCATCAAGGATCACCTGGGCGATCCGTGACTGAGGCGGCTCGAGCAGCGGCTGGCTCCAGGTTGCCGCGCGCCTGACGGCTTCCAGCAACAAGGCCGACGTGGCGATAACGCACGTCTGTCGGGGCAGCCCTGCGCATGCCTGGGGTTCGACATACACACTCCAGCCATCAAACGGCCCGTGGGAACGCAAGGCGTGGGAACAATCGGGGGCAATCCACACCGCGTGGGTGGCCGGTACTACCCAATGCTGGTGCGCCGCCTGCACCGACAACAACCCGCGCTGGGCTCCGAGCAATTGCCCGCGGGCATGCTGATGAAGGGCCGTGGTGCGTGCTACCGGACTGCTGCGCAACGTCGCCACCAGCAACGGACCGCCGGTCGCATTGGCGAGCTGGGCTGAAACGAGTGTTGACGGCATATGGCAGCTTTACCGTATTGAATGACCTGGATAAGGCAGTGTAGCCATTTGCGCACGCCCAGACTGCGGATTCATTCATTGAGGGCTCCGCCATGCGTGCAGAAGACGTGCTTCCCGACCATCTCGACCAAGGCCAATTCAATGGCGTGACCGTGCGCAAAGGCACGGTGGGCGCATTCCTCGCCAACGCCAGAACCTGGTGCGATCCGGCCACCCCGGACGAGCAGCGCTTGCTGGCCGAACAGGACATCCTGCAAGCCCTCCCCGCCCTGCAGGCCCTGGGCTTGTTTGAAGTGTTGCAGGTGCGGGATGCGAAACTGGCGCGGCTGCTGAAGTGAGAGGATCGGCCTGGAAGGTGGTAATCCGTCGCTGGAAGCCCGGGGTTCACCAGTTCTCGCGGGGATTACGCACCTTCCAGGCCACCTCGCACCTCAAGTTGTTACTTGTCCTACGAACTGATAGTGGTTGGAAAGGCCCGTCGCGTTCCATGATCCTGGAAAAAATGTTTGGCCCTGTGTTCAGGCATGCCAAGGGAACCCGGCTCGCTCGATACGGCCTGATGTGCAAGGATGTTGCGCTGCACATCGTTCGTTGAACGCAAAACCAAGGATTTTTCATGACCGCCATCAGCACCCCAGCGCCCGTGGTACCCGGGCGGCTGGAACAAATGTCGACCCGCATCGCGTTTTTCATCGCCGGCTTCGGCATCGCCGCCTGGGCACCACTGGTGCCTTATGCCAAGGCCCGCGCCCAACTCAATGAGGGCACCCTCGGCCTTTTGCTGTTGTGCCTGGGGGTGGGCTCGATGATCGCAATGCCGGTCGCCGGGGCCCTGGCGTCGCGCTACGGTATCCGGCGAGTGGCCACCGGCGGCACCCTCCTGATCTGCCTGGGCCTGCCGATGCTGGCCACCGTCACCTCGATTCCGTTGCTGATGGCCGCGCTGTTTGTGTTTGGTGCCGGCCTGGGCACGGTGGACTCAACGGTCAACCTGCAAGCGGTGATGGTCGAACGGGCCAGCGGCAAGACCATGATGTCGGGCTTCCACGGGCTGTTCAGCCTGGGCGGGATCGTCGGGGCGGCAGGTGTCAGCGGGCTGCTGGGGTTGGGCTGGTCGCCGTTGCAGGCCACCCTCGCCGTGATCGTCGTCATCGTAGTGGCCTTGCTCAAGGCCGGGCCACACCTGCTGCCTTACGGCAGTGAAAGCTCCGGGCCGGCCTTTGCCGTGCCCCACGGCGTGGTGCTGTTTATCGGCTGCCTGTGCTGCATCGTGTTTCTTGCCGAAGGCGCCGTGCTGGACTGGAGCGCGGTGTTCCTGAGCGCCGAGCGCGGCCTTGACGAAGCCTATGCGGGCCTTGGCTACGCAGCCTTTGCCTTGACCATGACCGTCGGGCGCCTTACCGGCGACAGGATAGTTCGCCGCCTGGGCGCAACCCGGGTGATTGTATTCGGTGGCGCGCTCGCCGCCGGCGGCATGCTGTTGGCGACGCTATTCCCTGCGTGGGAAACCGCCCTGCTGGGGTATGCGTTGGTCGGTGCCGGGTGTTCGAACATCGTACCGGTGCTGTACACCGCCGTCGGCAAGCAGACCGTCATGCCGGAACACATTGCGGTGCCCGCCATCACCACCCTGGGCTACACCGGCATTCTCGCCGGCCCTGCGGTGATCGGCTTCATCGCCCATGGCAGCAGCTTGAGCACTGCCTTTGTGCTGATTGCCGTACTGCTGATCGGTGTGGCGATCAGCGGGAAAATACTGCGGGTCTGACCACCCAGCCCCATCACGCCTCGTATATTGAGGCGTCAACCCGGGGTCATTTGACTTTCTGGAGTTCCAGCCAGCGATCAAGGGTTTTGTTGCTGAGCCAGCCCGCCTGGTGATGGCTGCCGAAAATTCGCCGACCGCTGTCGGCGGTGTTTTCCAGCGACCGCAACAATCCCGGCCGGTCCACAAGGTTTTTCGCCATATACACCTGCTGTTCGTCGTATTTCTTCTTCGGTAGCCCCGTGGCCGGGTCCAGTACAACTTGGCCATGGCTGTCGAGCTCATCCGGGTCTTTGCTCATCATCGCCAGCACCTCGATATTGACGTAGCAGATCTGCTCGAAAAACCCCATGCGGTCCCGCGACCGGTCCCGTAACTCGGTGAACATTTCCTTGAACAGGCGGACGAGATCGGCATTGTTTTTTGTGTGGAAAGGGTCCGGGCTGAAGGCACTGGGATCGCTGTTGCCGAACACGACGTTCTCGGCCTGTGCCAGGCTTTCGCGGGTGATGTAGCCGTCCTGGTCGAGGATCGCATCGATCAGGCGCGGACGCTGGATGATCGCCTTGGCAAGCAGGATAGCGCTGTCGGCCTCTCGGCTGGCACCGAGCTTTTTACTGGCGATTCGTTGCAGTGAAGACAGCTTCAGTCCGTCAGTTCTCATGGAGTTTTTTCAGCATGGCAAATTGGGCGTTCGCCGCGCTCACCAAATCGCTGTCCGGCAAACGAATGTAGGGATTGGGCCCGCGGAGGCGGCTGGCCACTTCGTTCTGAAGCCCCAGGTGTTGCAGCAGACTCCTGCAGTGACTCTCCCCCCGCAAAGGAGGCCGATAGCCTGATGAGCGGACAGGCGCCCCGCCGGATTGATGGCTGTGCTTTCGCGCAGCCTCACCGGGTTCACTTGAAGCGGCGTGAATTGCCCGTGTACCGCCGTCCAGTGCCGGGGCAATACAGGGTGTAGCACCGAGGTGCTGGCAGACCGACCCGCCGTTGATTGTCATGATTCATCTCCACCATTTTCCGGTTCCACATTGACCTGGTCATCATCCCGGCAATCGCCGTATCGCTCAGGTGAAAACAGGCCAAAGGTGTGTGGTGTGCCGGTGGCAATGGTTCCGAGATAGAGCAGCGTTCCAATGACAACATGTAAAAACCGAAGAATCAGTCGGCTTTTCGAGACCCTGGCGAGGTCGGTTTTGTCTCCTGCCAAAGGTCTTTGATCGCTGCGACCATAGCGCCCATCACCGCGCGCAACGGGCGTAACCCAGGCGCGTGGGAGGCAGGCAACTGCCCGTGCGGCAACATGCCTTTGATGAAGTCGTCAGCCGCCGGGGCCTGGAATGTGTGCTGCCCGGTGAAGTTCTTCACTCGCCGGGCTTCGGCGCCCTCTTCGCACCGTTTGCCCGGTGCGGCAACGGGGGGCGGTTGCAGGGTATCGCTGCCCGTCGGCGCAAGACAGGCTGGCTGATAGCCAGGATTTTGCGATCCACACGAAGGTGTAGCCATGTCTGAGCCCTGGCTGAGAGTTTGAAAGCAGCGGATTGATCAAGGCAGGTCATCACGCCGCGAGAGGGTCGCGGCGTGATCGAGCTAAAACAGGTTCAGAGAGAGGTGGCGCAGGGCGGCTCTGCCGATCTTGCCGTCATACCGGTCAAGAGAGTCCATCAGCGTTAACAGGCTTGAGCGCTGAGTGACTTCCTTGGCCAACTCGATGAGCCGCTGTTGCTTTGGGTCGCTCGACGACGATGCGGCCAATTTTTTCAAATCTTTGATACTGATGGAGCGGCTCCAGATACCCTTCAGGGCGTCGAAGTCCTTCAACATCTGTTCGGCGAGCTGTTTGTCGGTCTTGTACTTCAAGGCGTTGCCGGAGTCGAGCACGGCGTTGAGGTCCCGCCGGGAGATTCGACCATCCAGATCACCGGTCCTGCCGGCTCGGTCAAAGGCTTGTATTACGTCTGGGCGTCGCAGCAGTTCCCGGGCCAACAGAATGTTCTCATTACGGTCCTGGTCGTTGGTCAACCGTCTGCCCGCCATCTCCTCCAGGCTTTGTTTTGTGATGAAGGGCTGGCCCGGCACCGTGAACGCATCAAATTTGTTCTTGAGGAGGTTCCCCAGTTGATCGGGGGTTTGCCTCGAAAAGTGTGGGTCCGGGCGACCGTATCCCGGGTCAGGCTTGCAGGGGGTCGGACGGCAGTGTCCGGGAAGAGGCCTGAGTGGAATGGAAGGATCAGGACGACCATAACCGGGGTGAGGCCGGAACGGATTGAACAGCTTGTGCAGAAAGTCCTGAAGCTGTCCGATCAGCCCGCCCAGGAACGAGTTTGCATAGGACGCCCGGAATGAGTTGTTGGCGGCACCATGGCGATCCATCGTGCTCTGCGTCGTCGTCCAATTCGAATATCCCGGGCCGATCCCATTCTGTGGCAAGTTGAAGCTGATGTGGATCGACCCCTGCCCGGAGCGTGAGCGTGACTGCGTCGATGTGGCGGCATCAGTATGCGGCTGCGCGGCGTTATCAGAGGGGTTGGCAACAGTTGAGTTGGATAAGGTTACCGACATAGGCATCTCCAGTTCGGCGTATTGACACGATTCACTCCCGGCTCAAAGACACCTCGGCGATACAAGGTATCCCATGGAAAGTGGGCACCTCCTTGTGTGGTAGACCTGTCGGATTCAGTTCCTGCGGACGCAGAAAATCGTTAGAAAAAGAGTAGGAAGAAGGGCTATGGCGAGGGGGCTTGCGCCCCCTCGTCACTGTCGATACCTGGGATCAGGCACGCATCAGAAGCCGACGCTGGCCTGCACGAAGAACGTGCGCGGTTCACCCAGGTAGATCCCGGAGTTGTTGTCGCTGGAGCGGGTGTAGTGTTCCTGGTTGAACACGTTTTTTACCCCGACGCCCAGCTTCAGGTTCGACAGTTGCGCACCGAAGTCATAACCGCTGCGCACGTTGACCGAGACGTAGCCGGGAATATCCCCGTACTGGCCATCAGCAGTCGGCTGGGTGATGTAGGTGGTACCGGTGCCCGGCGCACGCTGGCCGGACTGGGCATAGACGTCCAGGTTGTGGGTCCAGTGGTTGATGTCGTAACGCAGCCCCAGGGTGGCCACTTCACGGGAGTACAGCGGCAAGTCGCGGCCCTTGAAGGCAACGTCGCCTTCGGAGGTAGCCCTGGTGTAGGTGAAGCCGGCGTTGGCGGTCAGGCCGTCCAGGCGCGGGTCGAGGTTCGACAGGTCGTAATGGGCCGACGCTTCGATGCCCTCGTGCTTGGTAGCGCCGAGGTTGGTCCAGCCCACATCGTTGCTGACGTATTGCAACTCGTCCGAGAAGTCGATGTAGAACAACGTCACTTCGCCGCCCCAGACGTTGTCGTTGTAGCGGGTACCGATTTCGTAGGTCTTGGCTTTTTCCGGGTTCAGGCCGTTCGCGGTCTGGTCGCCGTTACCGCCCTGGCCCAGTTGGAAGTATTGCAGGCTGCCGAAGGAGGTTTCGTAGTTGGCAAACAGCTTCCAGGCATCGGAGACGTGGTACATCACGCTCAGGGCCGGCAGCGGTTCGTTGTTGTGGATCTCGCGGCGCTTCTCCTGAACCGTGGCGCCATTGAGGCCTACCACCGGACGGTCGTGCCATTCGGTGCGAATCTGCTCAAAGCGAATGCCCGGGGTGACGGTCCATTTGCCGATATCAATCTTGTTGTCGATATAGAACGAGTTGGCCTCGGTGCCACCGGTACGGTCCTGGTACACGTGGCCGTCACTCTGGCCCACGGGCGTCGGCACGTTGTTGACCAGCGCCAGGCTGGTGGCCTGCTCGTGCATGCCTTCCTTGAGGTAGCGATAACCGACGCTGACTTCCTGGGTGCTCGGCCCCAGGTCAAATACATGGGACACACGCGGCTCGATGCCGAAGGTGTAGTAGGTGCGCGGGTAGGAACCCAGGGTCTTCAGGTCGCGGTTGGCGATGTTGCTGCCGCGGAAACTGTCGGAGTAGTAGGTCAGCACTTCAGCCTGGGTGCGGTCGTCGATCTGCCGGATGTACTTGAAGGACATATCCTTGCGCCGGCCATTGAAGTTGTCCCAGTCACGTACCGATTGATACGGGTTGGCGTCGTACTGCTTCTGGGTCAGGCCGCCGGGCATGTCGGCGCTGGCGTCGTAGTAGTGGAAATTCAGCGAGAAATCGTCTTGATCGGTCGGCGCCCAGTGGGTCTTGAAGATCACGTCGTCGATGTCGTTGGAGTTGTTGCGGTCGCGGTAACCATCGCCCTTGGTCCCGGAATACAGCAACGCAGCACCGATACCGTTGTCGGCGGTGCCGCCGATGAAGGCGTTTTCAATGTGTTTCCAGCCGCCGTGGGCCGCGGTTTCCAGGGTGGTGCCGACTTCGCCGGAGAATTTTTCCGGGATGGCCCGGGTGACGAAGTTGATCACGCCGCCGACGTTCTGTGGTCCATAACGTACGGAGCCTGCGCCACGCACCACGTCGATGCTGTCGAGGTTGCCGGAGGAAATCGGCGCCATCGACAACTGCGGCTGGCCGTAGGGTGCAAACGCTGCCGGTACGCCGTCGATCAATACCGTGGAGCGTGGCGACAGACGCGAGGTCAGGCCGCGTACCCCGACGTTGAGGGAAATATCACTGCCACCGGTGCCGTTGGCCTCCTGTACCTGCACCCCGGGAATGCGCCGCAGCACGTCACCGACGTTCATCGCGCCCTGCTCCACCATGGCTTCACGGCGCACCACGGTGCGCGCCCCCGGGTGGTTCTGCACCACTTGGGCATTCGCGTCGCCGAGCCAGTCGCCGACCACCTTGATGTCGGTGGCACCCAACTCCAGCGGCGAACCGGCTTCGCCGGTGCCCTTGCCCAGCGGGCGCAGGGTCACGGAGCCCGCATCGATCTGGTAATCCAGGCCGCTGCCCTGCAGCAACTGGCGCAGCGCTTGTTCGGGCGAAAGGTTGCCGTCGACGGCCGGGGCTTGTTTGCCGGCCACCATGTCGGGGCTGAAGAACACTTGCAGCGACGTCTGCTGACCCAATTGGCTCAAGGCCGAACCCAGGGACTGGGCCTGGATATGAATGCCATCGTCAGCATAGGCCGCCGGAAGTGCGGCGCTGAAGGCCAGCGCCAGGGCGAGGGGTGCCCAGCGGGATGATTTATTGTTTTTCATGGCGAGTTTTTTCACGTCGAACGTAGTCCTGTGATCGCAAGAGAGTGCGGCTGTTAATGCAAACCAGTTGCAGTTGCACAAGAAGACGAAGAACTCGAAAAAAACCTGAATCTATCGCGAAATTATTTCCTGGCTACCGTCCGGCAAGGTGCGCAAGGCCACCGGAAGAATGTGCGGCAAGGCCTTGAGCAAGGCGTCGGTGTCGGTGGATTTGAACACGCTGGTCAAGCGCAGGTTGCTCACCGCGGGCGCGCTGACCCGCAAAGGTTGCTCGCGGTAACGTGAGACCTCCCGAGCCACTTCGCCGAGAGTGGCGTTGTTGAACACCAGTTTGCCGGTGCGCCAGGCCGTGAGCTCTTCAGGGTTGACGGCGTAGGCAGCCGCCACCTGGCCCCGGGTATCCACATGGGTGCCCCGACCAGCCGTGAGCATCACGATGTCATCGGATGAGCGCCCTTGCACTTTGACCGTACCGGCCTCGACCACCACGCGGGTCTGGTCGTCATCGCGGCGCACGTCGAAACGCGTACCGGTAACCGTCACCTGCCCTGCCCCGGCGTCCACCACGAAGGGCCGGCTGGTGTCGTGCTCGACGCTGAACATGGCCTCGCCCTGCTTGAGCTCGATGCCGCGCTGGCCTTTTACATAGTGCACGGCCACCACGCTGCGGCTGTTCAAGTCCATCAGTGAGCCGTCGGGCAACGCCACCTGCCGGCGCTCCCCCAGTGCGGTGCGGAACTCGGCGTTATACGTCGCCGGATGATCCAGGCCACTGAACAACCCCAGGCCCAGGGCCACCGCCAGCACACTTGCAGCCACTGCATAACGCAGCACGGGCCGGCGCTTCGCACGCGGCTGCGGGGCATCGCACAACGCCTGCAAGCGCGCCTTGGGCACCAGGTCGGTGGCACTCCACAAACCTTGCAGCACATCAAATTCGTACTGGTGCTCGGCATGCTCTGCACGCCAGGCATCAAAACGCTCGCGTTCTTCTGCGCTCAATGGGCTGTCCTGCACACGCACAAACCATTGCGCCGCCTCGTCGCGGGCCGTCGCGCTGCCGCAGGCACACTCACGGGTATCCATCATGGAAGATCCTGTTTCAAAGCGGGCATTGGTCATGGTGCCATCGCATCCAGGCGGTCACGTAGATGCCGCAGGGTGCGGATCATATACTTTTCCACCATGTTTTTAGACAGGCCTAGGCGTTCGGCGATTTCCTGCTGGGTCAGGCCCTCGATTTTCTGCCAGATGAAAATCTTGCGGCAATTGAGCGGCAGCTCGGCCAGGGCTCGCTCGATGGAATCCGCCAGCTGGATCGCGTGCATGAAATGCTCCGGGTCGCCACTGTGGGGCGAACTCTGATCAAAGGCTTCCAGGGCCATCGCCTCCCGCCGGTCCTCGCGGCGATAGGCGTCAACGGCGATATTGCGCGCCGTTTGATGCAGATAGGCGCGAGGTTGCTCAACCTTGGTGGCGCTGGATTCAAGCACCCGCACAAAAGTGTCGTGGGCCAGGTCTTCGGCCTGCTGACGGTTTCTCAGGCGGCGCGTCCAGGTCCCGATCAACTCTTCGTAGTGCTCGAAAAAGCCTGTTCTGCGGGGCGGCTGAGGAGTCATCTGGGTGCACTGGGGAGGCGGGGCGTGAATAGTAATGCTTCCTATTAAGTGGAGCAATTGCTTCCCGTCGTCCTCTTTCCTTGACCCTTGTACATCCCGCCCAATCCCGGCAGCATTCGCCCGTGACTTTCACGGACGAGCACCTTATGACCCTGCCTTTTTTCGCCCCCTTTCTCCTCACCACCGAGCGCCTGGGCCTGCGCCCTCCCCATCAGGATGATTGGCGCGCGCTGTTTGCCATCTGGTCCGATCCCGAAGCCATGCGCTACTTTTCCTTTCCCACCATGACCCGCGCCGAGCAGGCCGTTGAACGCTTCGGCCAACTGATGGAAGCCTCGATTGCCGGTGAAGACCTGGTGTGCATGGTGGAGTTGCTGACCACCGGCGAGGTGATCGGCAGTTGCGACCTGTTCAATGTGGATGAGCAATGCGGTCGTGCCGAAATCGGCTTTACCCTGAACCGCCAGCATTGGGGCAAGGGCTACATGAGCGAGGCGGCCCGTGCCGTGATCGACCACGGCTTCAACACCGTCGGGCTGCGCCGCCTTGAAGCCGATATCGACCCACGCAACCTGGGCTCCGCAAGATTGCTCGAGCGCCTGGGTTTTGTGCGCGAAGGCCTGTTGCGCGAACGCTGGGTGGTCGGCGATGAGATCTCGGACAGCGCGCTGTATGGCCTGCTCAAGCGTGACCGCCCTGCCTGACCCACAACGGGCGTCCCTTCTTCATTGCCACGATCAAGGCCAACAGAATCAAGCCCATGGCCTGCCACTGGGAAACCCCGGGGCGCTCCCCCAGAATCAGCATTGAGCTGACGACGCCAAACACCGGGATCAGCAGTGACAGGGGCGCCACCCGGGAAACCGGGTACTCGCGCAGCAGCAGGTTCCAGCCCCAATAACAGAAGTGCGTCGCGCCATACACCTGAAACGCCAGCGAGAACAACGCCACGCGGTTCAACTGAGCAGGCAAGGCGATAAAGGCTTGCGGGCCGTCCAGCAGCCACGTCAACAGTACCAGCGGCAGCGGTGCAAACAGGCTGGCCCAGACCACGAAGGCAAAGATCTCCCGCACCCCGGAGACCTTGATGATGATATTGCCAATGCTCCAGGCCAGCGCACTGAACAGCACCAGGGCAAACCCCAGCATCGTCGCCGCCCCCTGCACACCCAACAGCATGCCCACCAAGCCCATGGCCGCCAGCGCCACGCTGATCAATTGCGGCAGGGACAGGCTTTCTCGAAACAGCAGCACGCCCCAGCCCAGGGTGAAAAATGCGCTGAACTGGATCAGCAATGACGCGCTGCCGGGCGGCACGCCCATGGCGATCCCGAGGTTGATCAAGGCCCACATCGCCACCCCGAAGATCAAGCCGTAGGCCGCCAGCCACTTCACCGCCACCTGGGGCCGTTTCACCAGAAACACCCAAGGCAACGCAGCCAGGGTGAAACGCAGGGCCGTCAGCAACAATGGGTTGATCTCGGCCAGGCCCAGCTTGGTAATGGGGAAGTTGAATCCCCACACGGCCGTCACCAGGACGGCCAGTAACAGGTGTTTGTGCTTCATGGTGACGGGGTCCATTTGCTGGTTGGCACGACAAGAGGCCGTGCATCCGGCAGATTTTTTCGCAAACTGCGATGGCCCGCCTGCGATTGTGGGTCAACAAAGGCTAGAATCAGGCCATGCCCGATATTCATCCCTACGAAAACACCCCCCGCGACGTGGTCGTGACCGCCATCGACTATGCCGACGGCCAGTTGTTCCCCGACCACGCGCACCCACGCGGGCAGTTTGCGTATGCCAGCCGGGGCGTCATCACGGTCTACACCGCTACCGGTAACTGGGTCGTGCCGCCCCGCCGCGCGATCTGGGTGCCGCCGCATGTGTCCCACGCCATGCTGATGCGCGGGCCGGTGACGATGCTCAACACCTACATTCGCCCGCAGGCGGCGCGGCGGCTGGAGTTGCCGCAACAGTGCCAGGTGCTGGATGTGTCGCCGCTGCTTGGGCAGTTGCTGGAGAAGGCCGTCGAGGTACCTGCGCGTTACGCGATGGGTGGCCGCGACAGCTATTTGATGGGCTTGCTGCTGCACGAGATCGCCCGGATGCCGGTGCTGCCGCTGTGTGCGCCGTTGCCGGCCGAGCCTCGATTGGCGAAGGCCTGCGAAGCGTTCCTGGCCGGGCCTTCGTTGGAAATCGACATTGATGCCATGGCCCTCGGCGCGGGTATGAGCCGCCGGACTTTTACCCGCCAGTTCCGCCAGGCCACGGGGATCAGTTACCTGCAATGGCGCCAGCAAGCCTGTTTGCTGGCGGCGATTGTGCGGCTGGGCAATGGGGAACCGGTGACCAGGGTGGCGCTGGATCTGGGGTATAGCAGCCCGAGTGCGTTTGCCACGGTGTTCAAGCGTGTGTTGGGTGAGGTACCGAGCCGTTATTTCACCAGGGAGTTGCGGGGGATGGGTCGCGGTACATATCCGTTATTTAGGTAACGACCACCTAGGATTCCGCTCTTACAGCGGCTCACTTTTGAACAGCCGGAATGCCGGCCCAGTCAAAAGCAAGCAAAACGCTCTTGCCCCACCACTCGGCACCTCGCCTTGGCGCTGTGTGCCTAAGATCAAAATCAAAAGCTAAAGCGGGCACGGTTCAAATGTGGGAGCTGGCTTGCCTGCGATGGCATCACCTCGGTGTATCTGATTCACCGAGTTGTCTGCATCGCAGGCAAGCCAGCTCCCACAGAAAAGCAGCTCTGCTTTCGCTCTGGCTTTTGATCTGGCTTCTAACACTCAGGTCGGCGTTCAGGCCGCCGTGCTCTTGCTTTTGATCTTGATCTGACTGCCCCACTCAGCCCGAGGCCGAACGCAGGCAGTGCGGCGCGGCGGCACGCGGAGTAATGCCGGAGTGAGGGAACACCGAGCCCAGGCGAGGTGCCAACAGGCGGGGAAGAGCGTTTTGGTTACTTTGCCGCTTTTTGTACACCCCGCCCCGCCAAAAAAACCTCACACCAACCGCTTGATCTGCTTATGCCGCCAAACCAGCCGGTAATAAGCCGTCTGCAACCCCAACATCGCCAGATACGTCACCGGAAACGCCATCCAAACCCCCTCCAACCCAAACCGCGCATTCAGCAGATACGCCACCGGCAACTCCACCCCCAACACGCAAACGATCGAGATCCCCACCGGCACCAGCACCACCCCGCTGGCCCGCATGATCCCGCCCACCACGGCCTGGAAGCCGAACACCAGGATGCTCCAGAGCATGATATGCAGCAGGTGCTCGGCCTTGACCCGCGCATCCACGTCGGTAATGAACAACCCCAACAGCCAGTGCGACAACACATACCCCAGCACTATCAACCCACCCGTCAGGCACAGGTTGATCAAAATCCCCGTACGCAGGATCGGCCCGATCCGCTCCAGGCGCCCCGCCCCGATCGCCTGCGCCCCCAGAATCGACGCCGTGATCGCAATCGACAACGCCGGAAACTGCACATAGTTGACGATCTGCGTCACCGCCCCATACGCCGCCGTCGCCTGGGAACCATGGCTGTTGACCAGCGCCAGAATCACCAGCTCCGACAACGACAGCACCACCATCTGCAACCCGGTGGGCAACCCGATACGCAGGACCTTGCCCAGGATCATCCGATCCAGCCGCAGCGCCGCCATCAACTGGCGATCCGGCGCCATCACGTGGTTTTTATGGCGCAGGCGCAGCACCAGGAACGTCATCGCCAGGGCATTACCCACCAACCCCGCCACCACCGCGCTCTGGATACCCATCGGCGGCAGGCCCAGCCAACCCTTGATCAGCGCAGGGGTCAGCACCAGGCCCACGGTGGTCGACACCATCAGCGCCAATAAGGGCGACACCGTGTCACTCACGCCCCGCAGCAGTTGGGTGAACAGGATGAACACCAGCAACAGCGGCATGATCAGCATCATCATCTGCGCATAACCCACCGCGTCATCCAGCACATCCACCGGTGTGCCCAGGGCCTGCATTGCCGGGCGCGCAAACACGCTGCCCAGCACCGCCGCGATCACCCCGATCAGGGCGCCGAGGGTCAGGGTGGCGCCGGTGATCGACTTGACCATCGAGGTTTCCTGCGCGCCCCACGCCTGGCCGATCAGCACCGAAGCACCCGCCCCCAGGCCGATCACCAGGGCGATAAAGAAAAACACGATGGGGAACATCCCCGACACCGCCGCCAACGCCTGGGTGCCGAGCATCTGCCCGACATAGATCCCGTTCAGCGTGCCGGAAAAGCTCTGGAGGAAATTGGACAGCACCATGGGTGCCAGAAAGATCAGGTAGATCTGCCACAACGGTCGTTGCTGGGTGACTTCCATGAAGGTTCGGATCTCAATGCAATTAGGCAGGGAAAGCGTTGCGTGACAACCAGGCCAGGTACAACTTCACATCCACCGGCCAGTGCGCGATCCTGTTGGAAAATTCCGCGCCGTCCTGGGCAAACAACGCCCGCGAGGCTTCTTCAAAACCTGGCAGGTCGCCGCCGATGGCGCTCATGAAACGATAGCTGGACTCCTTCGCCTGGCGCCGCTCATCGTGCTCGGCATGGGCGTTGCGCGCTTCGTCCACCAACCGGCGCAAGGCCGCCGAGGCGCCGCCGCGTTGTTGTCCCAGCCACTCCCAGTGCCTCGGCAGCAAGGTCACTTCACGGGCGACCACCCCCAGCTTCGGACGGCCTACAGTAGGTGACGCCGGCACGTCGGCCTCCGTCACCGCGAGGGTCGGTTGCTGCGGTGCGTAACCGGCGGGCCAGGGATAGTCGACTTGAACACCGCTGGCGTCATCAAACACCAGCAAGCTGCCCGTCGCCAGGTCGAGGCTTTTCAGGTTTTTGGCGACGTCGGCATAAGAGCCGGCAGCCACGCGTTGGTGGCCAAGGAAGGCGGTGCACTGTGATGCGCTCATGACTTTTACCCGGATTATTTTGTTTTACCCGGGTTATATTAGTCTGAAATTTATTGGATGCAAGCCGCTTGTTGCGAAACCACCAAACGATCACTGTCGACAGTCGCGCCCATGGGGCCCACACCCGGGTCGCGCAATACGCATTCGGCAATCGCCGGCTCCAGCTCCACCCGCAATCGGCGGCCCAAGGCGCGGGCGCCGAACCGTACGTCATGGTCGCGGCACAGCCAGGCACGTGCCGATTCATCCAGCACCAATGAACGGTGCTGCGCCGCCAGGCGTTGATTGAGTTTGCCGAGTTCCACCTTGAGCAGTGCCTCAAGCCACTGATGGTCGATGGGCTCGAACATCAGGATACGGTCGATGCGATTGAGAAATTCCGGCTCGAAGTGGCGGTGCAAGGCGTCCTCCAACACCCCCGCTTCACCGCGCCCCCACCAGCGCAACGGGGCAAAGCGTTGCCGGTGCCGACGCGCCTGCTGGGCGCCGATATTGCTGGTCATGAAGATCAGGCTGTTGCGAAAGTCCAGCGTACGAGCGCCGCCCGCCAGCGTCAGCTGGCCGTTTTCAAGGATGCCCAGCAGGCTGCGCACCACTTCCTGGCTGGCTTTTTCCAACTCGTCGAACAGCACGATACCAGGGCGACTGTAGCTACCCTGGATCAATTCGCTGTTGAACAGGCTGATGCCCTCCTTGCTGCCGACATAACCCGGCGGTGCACCGGTGAGTGCGGCGGCATAATGCTCCTGGGCCAGGGTGTGCATGTCGATACGGCAGAACCCGTCGGCACGCCCGTGCAACGCCTGCGCCAGCAGCCGGACGATTTCCGTCTTGCCGACCCCGGTAGGCCCCATGAACAGGTTGACGCTCAACGGCCGCTCACGCTCACCGATATCGGCCTTGACCACCTTGAGCAACCCTTCCATTTGGGCCAGGGCTGCGTCCTGGCCAACGATACGGCTGCGCAGCAAGGCCATGACCTGGGCCGGTTCAAAAGTAAACCGCATGCCTCAACCCGCCGTTTTTTCTTTACCGCCATGGGGCAACTGCCCCACCGGGCATTCGGCGACACCGACGGTGCTGCGGGTGAAGGCCTCGACATTCTCTTGGGCCTTTTGCGCGTCCAGCACCCAGGTGCGATAGAACTCGAATGGGCAATCCGCCACGCCCTTGTCCCCATCGCCCGAGGCATGCATGCCGGTGTAGCCACGGTGCAGCAGCTTGAACAGATGGTTCTGCGACTGGTCGTTGGCCCGCGCATCGCGGATCTGCGACACCGACAGCTGCGCGTACTGAATGCCCATCTCTTCCTCGCCGCACTCGCCCAAAGTACGGCCATCGAAGCCGATGATCGCCGAGTGCCCGAAGTACGAATACACCCCGTCGAACCCCGCCGCATTCGCCACCGCCACGTAGCAGTTATTGGCCCAGGCCATGCTCTTGGACATCTGCACCTGCTGCTCCTTGGCCGGGTACATATAGCCCTGGCAGCGCACGATCAGCTCGGCGCCTTTCATCGCACAGTCACGCCAGATCTCCGGGTAGTTGCCGTCGTCGCAGATGATCAGGCTGACCTTCATGCCCTTGGGCCCGTCGCATACGTAGGTGCGATCGCCCGGGTACCAGCCCTCGATCGGGCACCACGGAATGCATTTGCGGTAACGCTGGACGATCTCGCCGAGGTTATTGATCAGCACCAGCGTGTTGTACGGCGCCTTGTGCGGGTGCTCCTCGTGGCGTTCACCGGTCAGGGAAAACACGCCCCAGGTATTGGCCTGGCGACAGGCCGCGGAGAAAATCGCCGTCTCCTCGCCGGGAATACTCGCGGCGGTCGCCATCATCTCGTCGTGGTCGTACATGATCCCCATGGTGCTGTATTCGGGGAACACCACCAGGTCCATGCCGGGCAAACCCTGCTTCATGCCGACAATAATCTCGGCAATCTTCTTCGCGTTATCGATGACCTCGGCCTTGCTGTGCAGGCGCGGCATCTTGTAGTTCACGACAGCAACGCCGACCGTATCCGGGCTGCTGGAAATGTCGCCATGGCGCATTGCAAATCTCCTCGGTCAATGACTGATCATCCAGGGCCGTGGCCCGGTCCTGGTCTTGAGCCCCAGCGGGTTGGCCTTGCTCGGCACCACCGGCTTGCTGGTGCCACAGCAACTGCAGCCCGCCGGGTGCTTGCGCGCTGCCTGATATTCGCCGACGGTTTGCGGCGCATGGGCGCTGCGCTCGTTACCGGCTATGGCCTTGCGCTGATTGGCCGACAGCGTGGTCAGCGCCGGCGCCGACAGCAGCAACTGCCCGCCCGGGCCGTCGCAATACGGGCATTGGCTGGGTTCGTGACGCTGGGCCATGGGCCGCAGCATCGTGAAGGTGCCGCAGGACTCACAGGCATATTCGTAGGTCGGCATGGCTACAGGTCCGGAGCGATGGGCAGGTCGATGCTGCCGTCGAGGAATTGGGTCGGGCCGCTGGCATTGGGGTTGATGTCGAACTCGAAGATTTCAGTCGGCAGCCACAACGTCGCGCAGGCGTTGGGGATGTCCACCACGCCGCTGATATGCCCCTGCACCGGCGCCGAGCCGAGCAACGCATACCCCTGGGCCGGCGAGTAGCCGAACTTGGTCAGGTAGTTGATCGCATTCAGGCAGGCCTGGCGGTAAGCGACATTGACGTCCAGGTAATGCTGCTGGCCCTGTTCGTCGACGGAGATGCCTTCGAAGATCAGGTAGTTCTTGTAGTTCGGGGTGATCGGGCTTGGCTTGAACACCGGGTTCTTGATCCCGTATTTGGCCATGCCGCCCTTGATCAGCTCGACCTTCATGTGCACCCAGCCGGCCATTTCGATGGCGCCGCAAAAGGTGATTTCGCCGTCTCCCTGGCTGAAGTGCAAGTCGCCCACCGACAGGCCGGCGCCGTTGACGTACACCGGGAAATAGATCTTCGAGCCGCGGGACAAATCCTTGATATCGCAGTTGCCGCCATGCTCACGGGGCGGCACGGTGCGGGCACCGGTGGCGGCGGCATCGTCACGGGCCGAGCCCTTGAGTTTGCCCATGTGCGCGGTGGCAGCCAGCGGGGCGTTGGCCAGGGGTGGGACGCGGGTCGGGTTGGTGTCGATCAGCTCCTGCTCGCGACGATTCCAGTCGGCGAGCATCACCGGGTCGGGCAGGCAGCCGATCAGGCCGGGGTGGATCAGGCCCGCAAAATTGACGCCCGGGATGTGCCGGGAGCTGGTGAACATGCCCTTGAAATCCCAGATGGCTTTTTGCGCGCTGGGGAAGTGATCGGTGAGAAAGCCGCCGCCGTTCTGGCGGGAGAAGAAGCCGTTGAAGCCCCACTGGGAGTCGGCCTTGGCGCCGATGTCGAGCAGGTCGACCACCAGCAAGTCGCCAGGTTCGGCGCCGTGTACGCCCACCGGGCCGGAGAGGTAATGCACGGTGGAGAGGTCGACGTCGCGCACGTCGCTGGCGTCGTCGTTGTTCTTGATGGCGCCGGCGGTCCAGTCGTAGGTTTCGAGGATGAAGTCATCGCCGGGTTTGACCCAGCAAGCCATCGGGATGTCCGGGTGCCAACGGTTGTGGATCTGTTCGTTTTCGGTGACGGGTTGGTTGAGGTCGACTTTGATCAGGGTGTCGGTCATCGAGGTGCTCCCGGAGGGTGGGTTGGCTGTCGGGAGCAGTCTCACGGGGATGGGGTTGGGCGGGGAATACGTTGGATGACGTATGCGTCTTTGGGGTTGGGGGGCATATCCGTTTTTTGGGTGATGGCTGATATCGGTTCCGCTCTTACAGCGGCTCACTTTTGAAAAGCGCAAAAGTAAGCAAAACGCTCTTGCCCCACCACTCGGCACCTCGCCTAGGCTCGGTGTGCCCTCACTCCGGCTTTGGACCGTGGGCCGCCGTCATGGGCCATCCTTGGCCCAGGACGGCTAACCCGGCGTCCTGCCGGGTTACCCACGCTCCAAAGCCTGCGTTCGGCCAGCGTGGTTTAACGGGGCGCCCAAGATCAAGATCAAAAGCAAGAGCACAGCGGCCTACCGGCCGGCTTGAGTGTTTAAAAGCCAAATCAAAAGCTAAAGCGGGCACGGTTCAAATGTGGGAGCTGGCTTGCCTGCGATGGCATCACCTCGGTGTATCTGATTCACCGAGTTGTCTGCATCGCCGGCAAGCCAGCTCCCACAGAAAAGCAGCTCTGCTTTCGCTCTGGCTTTTGATCTGGCTTTTAAACACTCAGGTCGGCTCTCAGGCCGCCGTGCTTTTGATCTTGATCTGACTGCCCCAATAAGCCCGAGGCCGAACGCAGGTATTGCGCAGCGGGTAAACCGGCAGGACGCCGGTTTAGCCGCGCCGGGCCATGGATGGCCCGTCGCGGCGGCCCGCGGAGTAATGCCGGAGTGAGGGCACACCGAGCCTAGGCGAGGTGCCGACAGGCGGGGCAGAGCGCTTTGGTTACTTTGCCGCTTTTTTTGCAAAGTGACTCGCTGTAAGAGCGAAACCATAAGCAGCCGCTACCCAAATAACGGATATACACACCATCACTCCGGCAAAGGAATCACCCGCAACGGCCGCACCGACTTATAAGAAAAACTCGAGTAAATCTCCTTAACACACGGCAACCCCTGCAACACCTCCCGCGCAAACTCCCCAAACGACTCCAGATCCTTCGCCACCACTTCCAACAAAAAATCATACCGCCCCGAAACGTTATGACACGCCACAATCTCGGGAATCTCCAGCAACCTTTGCTCAAACGCCCGGGCAACTTCCCGGGAGTGCGTATCCATCATGATGCTGACAAACGCCGTCACCCCATACCCCAGCGCCTTGGGCGACAGGATCGCCTGATAACCGCCGATCACCCCGCTGTCCTCAAGGTTCTTCACCCGCCGCCAACACGGCGAAGTGGTCAGCGACACCCGCTCCGCCAACTCCGCCACCGTCAACCGCGCATTACCCTGCAAGGCGTTTAAAAGTGCCTTGTCAGTCCGATCCAGATGCATGGGCATATCTTGCCTCAAAACGTCGTTTTTATTGTTTTTCATCCCAATCTACCGGCCTTTCCCAGCAAACTATGGAACGTTCGGCCGCCGTTATAAGCATAGCATTGTAGGAAATAAGGAGCGTCCGACCATGAAAAATAAACACAACACGTTCGGCTTTTCCACCCGCGCCATCCACCACGGCTATGACCCCCAGGACCACCACGGCGCCCTCGTGCCGCCCATCTACCTGACGGCAACCTTCGCCTTCCCCACCGCCGAATACGGAGCCGCGTGCTTCGCCGGCGAAGAGAGCGGACACTTCTACACCCGCATCTCCAACCCCACCCTGGCCCTGCTGGAATCGCGCATGGCTACCCTGGAAAACGGCGAAGCCGCCGTCGCCTTCAGCTCCGGCATGGGCGCAATTGCCGCGACGTTCTGGACCCTGCTGCGCCCAGGTGATGAAATCATCGTCAGCCAGACCCTCTACGGCTGCACCTTCGCCCTGCTGCATCACGGCATCGGCGAATTCGGCGTCAAGGTGCGCCACATCGACCTCACCGACCTGAACGCCCTGAGCGAGGCCATCAACCCGGCCACGCGCATGATCTACTTCGAAACCCCGGCCAACCCCAACCTGCAACTGGTGGACATCGCCGCCGTCGCCGAGATCGCCCACCGGCAACCCGGGATCACCGTGGTGGTGGACAACACCTACTGCACGCCCTACCTGCAACGCCCGCTGGAAATGGGCGCCGACGTGGTGGTGCACTCGGCCACCAAATACCTCAGTGGCCACGGCGATATCACCGCCGGCATCGCCGTCAGCAGCCAGGCCCTGGCCCAGCGCATTCGCCTGCAAGGGCTCAAGGACCTGACCGGTGCGGTGATGTCACCCCAGGACGCCGCCCTGCTGATGCGCGGCCTCAAGACCCTGGCCCTGCGCATGGACCGCCATTGCAGCAACGCCCTGGCCATCGCCGAAGCCTTGCAGGCCCATCCCCTGGTGGAATGGGTGACCTACCCCGGCCTGCGCTCCTTCCCCCAATACGAACTGGCCGCGCGGCAGATGAAACAATCCGGCGGCATGATCGCGTTTGAACTCAAGGGCGGCATCGACATGGGCCGACGCTTCATGAACGCCCTCAAGCTGTTCACCCGGGCCGTGAGCCTGGGGGACGCGGAGTCACTGGCCCAGCACCCGGCCAGCATGACCCATTCCACCTACACCCCGGAGCAGCGCGCCCACCACGGGATTTCCGAAGGGCTGGTGCGACTCTCGGCGGGCCTTGAGGATGTCGCCGACCTGCTGGCCGACGTTGCCCAAGCCCTGGAGGCCTGTGCCGTAAAGCCGAAATCCCGGGCGGTGCAACACAACGTTCATCACGCTTGAAGTAAATTCACAGGCAGGTGCGACGTTTATCAATAGCCCGGCCTGAAAAGGTCGGGCTTCTCCCGTTGCGCCCTGCACCGCAAAAAATTTGATCCATTCATTGGCCCGTTTGCGAAAGCCTGTACTAGCATACGAGGCGGCAGTCATGGAGATCACTGCCCTGTACGCCGCCCTCATTGAAACTCATGGATGAAATGATGAACTCACACCTGTTCCCCCACATTGGCAAAGTCATCGCCAGCACCGGCAGCCGGCATTTCCCGCGCATGCTGCACGACCTGATCCTCACCCAACTGGCGGTCGACGCGACGCACATCACCCAAATGCCTGTGAGTTCACCGCGCAAGGGCGGCAGTTCGCGAATGACGGGGATCAGCCCGGTGTACACCGACCCGCTGCCAGGGCAGGAAGAGGCCCAGGCCGCCGCCCAACTGCACCTGACCCGGCGCAAGGATGACGTCAGCTACGTGCTGTCGGTGTATCGCTCCAACCCCTGCGAAAGTTTTTCCCAGCAGGAGCGGATCATCCTGCAAGACTTCTCCTCCCTGCTGCTGCCGATGGTTGAAAAACACATCAGCGCCCTGCAACCCAGCGGTCCGGACAGCGAAGCGCCGCAGCAACAAGGCATCGACACCTTGCGCCGGCGCTTTGAAGAGCGCCTCGCGCAATCGGGGCTGGCCCTGTCCAGCCGGGAGCTTGAGGTGTGCGTGGGGCTGCTGGCCGGGCGTACCGCACCGGAACTGGCAGAGCAGTTGGCACTGAAGGTCAATACCATCGAGAGCTACCTCAAGCGGGCAGCGATCAAGATGGGCATCAGTGGCCGGCATTCATTGATGCGGTGGATGTATTCCACAGAAGAAAACGCCACTCTCTAGAACACCGAGGAACAAATGTGGGAGCGGGCTTGCTCGCGAATGCGCAGTGTCAGTCAATACATGTGTGACTGATCCAGCGCATTTGCGAGCAAGCCCGCTCCCACATTTTTTGATCTCTTCCCGGCCTAATCCCGGGCCAGGGCTTCAATCGGATCCAACCGCGCCGCATTCCGCGCCGGCACAAACCCGAACACAATCCCGATCAACGTTGAACACGCAAACGCCGTCACCACCGAGCCCAGGGAAAACACCATTTCCCACTCTTTCACAAACAACGAAAACAGGTAGCCGATGGCGAATGACAGCGAGATGCCGATCATCCCGCCAATCAGGCAGACCATCACCGCTTCCACCAGGAACTGCTGGCGAATATCCGATTGCCGCGCGCCCACTGCCATGCGAATCCCGATTTCGCGGGTGCGTTCGGTCACCGACACCAGCATGATATTCATCACCCCGATGCCGCCCACCAGCAACGAAATCACTGCAATCAACGACAGCAGCAACGCCAGGGAACGGCTGGTTTTCTGCACCGTCTGCATGATGCTGTCGAGGTTGTTGGTAAAGAAGTCCTTGGTGCCGTGACGTTGCAACATCAGCTTGGTGACGTTCTCTTCCACCACCTTGCTCGGCTGGCCGTCCTTGATGCGCACCGTGATGCTGTCCAGATGACGCTGGCCCAACAGCCGCCCCGCTGCCGTCTCGTACGGCACCCACACGTTCAACGCCTTGCTGGCGGCGAACATGTTTTTGTTGTCGGCCGTCACCCCGATCACCGTACAGGGCAGGTTGCCCACCAGGATCACCTGACCCAGCGGATCCACGCCGGGCGCGAACAGTCGATGGCGCGCGTTGTGGTCGATCACCACCACCTGGGCCTGGCGCCGGGCGTCGCTTTCGCTGAAGGTAATTCCGGCTTCGAGCTTCAGGCCCTTGACCTGGAAATAGCGATCGCTGACCCCATTGACCTGGGCGTCCAGGTCGATATTGCCGTAACGCAGCAATAGGTTGCGCCCCACCACCGGCGTGGCGCTGTCGACGTAATACAGCTGGTTCAGCGCATCCACATCCGACGGCAACAACGTCTCGATGGCTGACGCACGGCTGTCACCAAAACTCTTGCCGGGAAAGATATCAATGGTGTTACTGCCAATGGCCTGGATGTCCTTGAGCACATAGCGCTTGGCGCCTTCGCCGATGGCCGAGATCGACACCACCGAGGTGATGCCGATGACAATGCCGAGCATGGTCAGCAAGGTGCGCATGCGATGAGAAATCAGCGCGACCCAGGCCATGTTGAAGGCCTCCTTGAACAGCCCGAGGCTCGCCACCAACTTGCGCGCACCGCTGCGCTTGGGCTCGATGGGCGCTTCGGTGGGCAGGTCGAGGCCGACACTCTGATTGGCGCGGTCACTGACAATCTCGCCATCGCGCACCTCAATGATCCGCTGCGCATTGGCCGCGACTTTCGGGTCGTGGGTGACGATGATCACCGTGTGCCCGGCGGCGTGCAGCTCGGCCAGGATGCGCATCACCTCCTTGCCGCTGTGGGTATCGAGGGCGCCGGTGGGTTCGTCGGCGAGGATCACTTCGCCGCCGTTCATCAAGGCCCGGGCGATACTCACGCGCTGTTGCTGGCCGCCGGACAGCTGGCTCGGGCGATGGGTCAAATGCCCCGACAACCCCAGGCGTGCCAGCAATTCCCCGGCGCGGCTATGCCTGGCGGTTTCCGGCGTACCGGCATAGATCGCTGGCATTTCCACGTTGTGCAACGCGCTCAGGTGCGCCAGCAAGTGGTAACGCTGAAAGATAAAACCGAAGTAGTCGCGGCGCAGCTCGGCCAGTTGCTCATCCCCCAGGGTGCGGGTTTCGATGCCATTGATCTTGTAGCTGCCGGCGGTGGCGTAGTCGAGGCCACCGAGGATGTTCATCAGGGTCGATTTACCCGAACCCGAGGCCCCGGTGATCGCGACCATTTCCCCGGCGTGGATGGTCAGGTCGATGCCCTTGAGCGCAATGAATTCGCGGTCACCGGCCATGAAACTGCGCACGATGCCTTTAAGCTCCAGCAGTGGCTGAGTCATCAATCAGCCCCCCGCCACGGCAGGCGATGGGTCGCCGATCACCACCTTGTCGCCTTCGGCCAGGCCATCGAGGATCTGCACCTTGACGTTGTTGTTGATGCCCGTCTGCACCTGCCGCGTGTTGGCCTTGCCCTTGGCGTCCAGCACCCGCACCGGGAAACTGCCATCGGCATTGCGCGGGCCGAGTGCGGCCACCGGCACGGTCAGTGCGGCCTTGGCGGTGTCGAGCACGATGCGCACCTGGGCGGTCATGGCGATGCGCAGGCGGTGGTCGGGGTTGGGTACGTCGAACAGCGCGTTGTAGAACACCGCGGTGTTTTGCTTGGGGGTGCCGGCGGTCTGGGTTTCGAGGAAATTCTGCGGGGCGGGTTCGGTGCCGCGCAATTTGGCGTAGTAGCGTTTGTCGGCCTCGCCGAGGATGGTGAAATACACCTGCTGGCCCGGACTGATGTGGATCACGTCCGCTTCGGAGACCTGGGCCTTGACGGTCATGGTGTCCAGGTCGGCGAGTTTGAGCAGCACCGGTGCCAGTTGGCTGGCGATCACGGTCTGGCCTTCCTGGGTGACGATGCCCACTACATCGCCGTCGATTGGCGCGACGATGCGGGTGTAGGCCAGGTTGATCTTGGCGGTGTCGATCTGGATGTGGGCGCTTTTGATCTGGGCGTCGAGGGACATCAGGTTGGCGCGCTGTACCTCGTAGTTGGACTCGGCGGTTTCGAAGTCCTGGCGGGACACGGATTCGTCCTCTTGCAGGCCCTGATAGCGTTCGTAGACGGATTTGGTTTCCTTGAGTTGCGCGGCGGTGGCGCGGCGTTGGGCCTGGAGGTTTTTCTTCGTCGACCTGGGCTTTGCGCAGGGTGTTCTGCAGGATCAACGGGTCGATTTCGGCCAGCCATTGGCCCTTCTTGACCTTGTCGCCGACCTTGACCTTCAGGGATTTGAGTTGGCCGGAAACCTGGGCGCCGACATCGACCTGCTTGACGCCTTCGAGCAGGCCGGTGGCCAGGACGGCGTTTTCGATGTCACTGCGCTCGGCGGTGGCGGTCAGGTATTGCGGCGCGTCTGCGGGGGCCTGCACGGTGTAGATGGTCAGGGCGGCGGCGATTGCCAGGGCCAGGGCCATTCCTGTTTTGCGAAGCTTTGACTTTTCCATAAGTGACCACAGAAGACGTTGAAGTTGGTCCGGCTTTTGGCTCGGAGTACATATCCGTTTTTTTAGTAACGGCTGATATGGGTTCCGCTCTTACAGCGGCTCACTTTTGAACAGCGCAAAAGTAAGCAAAACGCTCTTGCCCCACCACTCGGCACCTCGCTTAGGCTCGGTGTGCCCTCACTCCGGCTTTGGACCGTGGGCCGCCGTCATGGGCCATCCCTGGCCCAGGACGGCTAACCCGGCGTCCTGCCGGGTTACCCACGCTCCAAAGCCTGCGTTCGGCCAGCGTGGTTTAACGGGGCGCCCAAGATCAAAATCAAGATCAAAAGCAAAAGCAAAAGCACAGCGGCCTGAGAGCCGGCTTGAGTGTGGTGAAGCAAAGGCACAAGCCAAATCAAGAGCGGGCACGGTCAAATGTGGGAGCTGGCTTGCCTGCGATGGCATCAACTGGGTCTGCCTGATCCACCGAGGTGTCTGCATCGCAGGCAAGCCAGCTCCTACAGAAAAGCAGCTTTTGCCTTTGCTTCTAACACTCAGGTCGGCTTTCAGGCCGCCGTGCTTTTGATCTTGATCTTGATCTGCGGGCCCCGTTAACCACGATGGCCGCAAGTAGGCACGGTGGAGCGGGTAAATCGGCAAGGATGCCGATTTAGCCGCGCCGGGCCATGGATGGCCCGTCGCGGCGGCCCGCGCAAGCGTGCCGGAGTGCGGGCATGCCGAGCCTGGGCGAGGCACCGAGTGGTGGGGCAAAGACCTTTTGGTTACTTTTGGGGCGTTTGCCAAAAGTGACCCGCTGTAAGAGCGGAACCCTAAGTGGCTGTTACCGCAGCAACGGATATGTACACTCACGAAACCCGCTCCCCAATCACAACCCCATCCCGCCACCAAGCCGCCAAACTAAAGACGTTCGGCGCCTTGAGCAGCGAAAAATGATTCCCCGGCCCATACCAAACCTCCAACACCCCCACGCACCCGCGCCACCCCTCAACCATCAACCCCTGCTCCCGCTGATTCCCCGCCGCATCCAGGGTCGGGTCCTCCGCCAACACCAACCGCACCACCCCCTCATACCGCCGGGCAGGCCGATAAACCGTACGCAACGCCGAGGCATACGTGCGCGCCGGCCCATCCATCGCCTCCACCGAAGACCGCGCCGGCAACAACCCAACCCCCACCATCCCCCCATGCAACAACCGCCGCTGCTCCACTTCATCGCGCCCGGCAAAATCCACCGCATCAATCCCAAGCGACTTACCCGAAGCCACCTGCATCGACTCCACCAACCGCAACAACGCCGCCGTCGTGGTATAGGGCCGGCCCACCACCCCATTGCCCCCGGGCGCCTCGCTGTCGATCAACGTCAACGACGCCACCTCACGCCCCTGAGCCTGCAACCGCGTGGCCATCTCGAATACCACCCAGCCGCCAAACGAATGCCCCACCAAATGCACCGGCCCCGAAGGACATTCCTGCTCCAGCGCCTGCAAATAACAGCGCGCCGCCGCCTCAACCTGGCTATGGGGCACCACCTCCCCATCCAGCCCACGGGGCTGCAAGCCAAAGATCGGCCAGTCCCGGCCCAACGCCTCGGTCAACCCCACAAACCCCGTCACGCTATCCCCCGCCCCCGGTACACAGAAGATCGGTGCCTGCCCGGCGCGACCACTCTGGATCCGCAACAACGGCTGATGCACCGCCACAGCCGGCGCCTCACTCAACGCCAGGGCCTCAACCATCGCCTGCCCCAACGCCTGGATATGCGGTGCCTGCATCATGCTCTGGTGATCCCCCGGCACTTCAACCCGGCGCAGTTGCCCAGGGGCCAACGCTTCATCCCAACCCAAATCCAGGCTGCGTCGCGACAGCTCCGTCGGCCGCTCTGCGGCGCTGAACAGGTGCACCGCCAACGGCATCGGGAACAGGCTGTAATGCGCCAACGCATGCCCATGCCCGACTTCCCGCTGGATAAAACTCAACAGGTCCGCGTCCGAAGCCGCCGCCATCTGCGCGTACAGCAAATGCCGATCGCGGCAGCGTTGCAGCAAACCCGCAAAGTCCAGCTGTCCAATGTCCGCTTCCAGTTGCTCAAGGCTCGCCAACTCATCCACACCTCCCTGTGCCTTCCAATACGCCGTGCACTGCAACAGCAAATGCCGCTTGAGGGCATCCGGCCCGCTCCAGCGCGCCTTGCCCTGGTCGGTCATGCGCGGCACGTAGCTGTCGATCAACCCGAGGAATGCCACCGGTTCGTCCAGCCCCTGCAGTTGCATCGCCACTTCATAGGCCAACACCCCGCCGAACGACCAACCCGCCAGCCGATACGGCCCATGGGGCTGCACCGAGCGGATAATCCCCACCAGCCGCGCCGCCAGGCCTTCCATGGTCTGCAACTGCACCTCGCCAAGGGGTGCACCGGGCAAGCCATAGATCGGGTAGTCCCCGGGCAGGTGCCGGCCCAGCGCCGGGAAATACACGTCCATGCCGCTGAACTCATGCACCAGGAACAACGGCGGCTGGCTGCCGCTGGCGCGTACGGTGATCAGCGAGCTGTTGTCCTCCCGCGCCGTGCGCTGACCGAGCATCGAGGCGACCGAGGCCACGCTGGCGTGCTGGAACAGCTCGGCCAACGACACCTCAAGCCCCGCCTCTTCCATCAGGTTGACCAGCCGGATCGCCAGCAACGAATGGCCACCCAGTTCAAAGAAACTGTCATGCCGACCGACCTGCTCCAGCCGCAACACCTCGGCCCAGAGGCGTGCCAGGGTCTGTTCCAGCTCGTTCGCCGGCGCCTCGAACACGCGGCTCGCCGATGCCTCCAGCGCGGGCACCGGCAGGGCCTTGCGGTCGACCTTGCCGTTGGCTGTCAGGGGCATTTTTTCCAGCGGTACATAGGCCGATGGCACCATGTAGTCCGGCAGGTGCTGCAGCAGATGACTGCGCAACACTTCGATGGCCAGCGGCTCGCCGGTGTAGTACGCCACCAGGCGCTTGTCCCCCGGCGCATCTTCTCGTGCCAGCACCACCACATCCTTGATGCCGCTGCAGGTGGCCAGGCGTGCTTCGATCTCGCCCAACTCGATGCGGAAGCCGCGGATCTTCACCTGGTCGTCATTACGCCCGATGCACTCCAGCAGTCCGGCCGCCGACCAGCGCCCAAGGTCGCCGGTGCGGTACAACAAGCCATCGCCAAACGGATCATCGACAAACTTCTCGGCCGTCAGCTCCGGCCGGTTCAGGTACCCCTTGGCCACGCCATGCCCGCCAATGCAGATTTCCCCGACCACACCCAGCGGCACCGGCTGCAAGTGCGCATCCAGCAGGTGGATTTGCGTGTTGGCAATCGGCCTGCCGATCGGCACGCTTTCGGCATCGGCGGCGATGGCCTGCACTTCATGCGTGGTGGCGTAAGTGGTGGTTTCCGTCGGGCCGTAGCAATGCACCAGCCGCAGTGCCGGCGCCTGGGCCAGCAGGCTGCGGAACGCCGCCGGGTCGGCCCGTTCGCCGCCGCACAACAGGATGCGCAGCCCGGCCAACGCGTCGGGAATCAATTGCACGTACTGGTTGAACAGCGCAGTGGTGACGAACAGGATCGTCGCCCCGCCCGCCTTCAGTGCCCGGCCAAACGCGCCGGGGTCGAGCAAGGTCGCATGGTCGATCACCAGCACCTGGCCGCCGTTGAGCAAGGGGCCCCACACGTCCATGGTGCTCGCGTCGAACGCCGGGTTGGAAGCGAACGCCACGCGGTCATGGGCGTTGAAATCGGCGTAGCCGTTATTGATCACCAGCCGCGTGATGCCCCGGTGCGGTACCAGCACACCCTTGGGGGTGCCGGTGGAACCGGAGGTGTACATGATGTACGCCACGCGCTCCGAGGACTGCGACAGGTCCGGGTTGTGGCTCGGCTGCGGGTCCAGCGCCAGGGTGTCGAGGTCGATACGTCGGGCCGGGTAAGCGACAGGCTCGCTGCTGTGGGTCAACAGCCACACCGCGCCACTGTCCTGCACCATAAAGGCCTGGCGCTCGGCCGGGGCGTTGATGTCCAGCGGCACGTAGGCCGCCGCGCATTTGAGGATTGCCAGTTGGCTGAGCAACAGGTCAATCGAGCGCGGCAACAGGATCGCCACATGGTCGCCGGGCTGCACGCCCAGGTTGCGCAGGTGGTGCGCCAACTGGTTGGCGCGGGTGTTCAGCGCGCCGTAACTCAGGGTGTGTTCACCATGCACCACTGCGATAGCACCCGGGCGTGCCTGGGCCTGGGCTTCGAACAAACGCTGCACCGTATGTTCGTGAGGGAATTCGCGCTGGGTGGCGTTGAATTCCATCCGCAGTTTTTCACGCTCCGCCGCCGGCAGAATCGACAGTTGGCTGATTGAGCCCCCTGCATTCTGTTCCAGGGCCTGCACCAGTTGCTCCAGGGCAACATGCAGGTACTCGCAGAGGCGTGGCGCGCCCTGTCCCATCGCGTCAAAGCCAAACCCGTCGCCCAGGTCATCGACACTCAGGGACAGTGCAAAGTTGGTACGCTCCTCGGCCTTGAGCACCTGCATGCCCTGCCACGCCTCGGCTACGCCGCCAGCGTGCGGGGCGCTGTGGCGATAGTTGAACAGCACGCTGAACAGCGGCGTATTGGCCGGCAGCCCACTGCAACGCTGGGCCAGGGCCAGTGGCGCATGTTCGTGACTGAGCAACCGGGTCAGGCTTGCGTGGGTTGCCATCAGCGCTGCGTGCACCGTGCGCTCACCCAGGTCGACCCGCAGCGGCAAGGTGTTGATGAACACGCCCAAGGCACGTTCGGCGCCTTCGCCGCCTTGCAGCCGGCCCAGCAATACGGTGCCGAACACCACCTGCTCGCGGCCGGAAACCTTGCCCAGCACCTGCGCCCAGGCCAGGTGCATCAGGCTCGCAGCACTGACCCCAAGCTGCCGTGCCAGGGTGCGCAGGCGCCCGTTCAACAGCGGGTCGACGCGCAAATGTGCCTGTTGCGCTTCACCCGGTGCACTCAATGCCAGCGTCGGCTCATCGACCTCCCCGAGCATCTCGCGGAAGAACGCTTCGTGCTCTTCCTCGCGCATGCCCAACCGCGTCTGCGCCACATAATTGCGATACGGCACCGCCGCACCCAATTGCTCGCGCCGGCCGAGCAAGCACGCCTGCATCTCGTGCTGCAGCACCTCCAGCGCAACGTGGTCCATCACCAGATGATGGAACAGCAACAACGCAACCACCCGCTGGTTGGCCGGGTCCTCGGCGTATACCAGGCGCATCAGCGGTGCCTGAGCCAAGTTCAGCCGATGCTGTTCGAAGCGCGCCTGCAATTGCGCCAGCACATCGCCCGCCAGTTGAATCGGCTCAACCCGCAGCGAAGCCTGGCGCCACACCACCTGCACCGGTTCTTCCAGACCGTCCCAGTGCATCGACGAGCGCAGGATATCCTGCCGCTCGATCACCGCTTGCAACGCCTGGGCAAACGCTTCAAGGCGCTCGACGCTGGCGAAGGCAAACTGCGCC
The DNA here is from genome assembly GCF_030815935.1 of Pseudomonas sp. W2I6. Classification (NCBI taxonomy): domain Bacteria; kingdom Pseudomonadati; phylum Pseudomonadota; class Gammaproteobacteria; order Pseudomonadales; family Pseudomonadaceae; genus Pseudomonas; species Pseudomonas sp. W2I6. Next base: position 3,694,392 of record NZ_JAUSXJ010000001.1, read on the forward strand.
TGCAACAGGTACGCGTCACCCTGTTGCACTGCGCGGTGGTGATACAGGATCCCGGCCTGCAACGGCGCCAGCGGGTAAATGTCCTGAACGTTGGCCGCGCCACCGGGAATGCTCGCGACAAGGCGGTCGATGGCGGGTTGCTTCAGGTTCACCAGCGGGAGCATGTCCGGGGTGATCCGCGTGCAATCCGCGGCAATCCCATTGGCCGGCACCACCACTTCGCGGCCACCACCCACGGCAGCCGCCAAGGCTGCAAGGGTGGGTTGACCAAACAGGACTTTCACATCCGCCGGCAACCCGACCCGACGCATGCGGCCGATCAGGCTGGCGGCCAGCAGCGAATGGCCGCCCAGCTCGAAGAAATGGTCGTGCCGACCGACACGCTCCACCTTGAGCAAATCCGCCCAGAGGCCGGCCAGGGTGATTTCTGTTTCCCCCACAGGCGCGACGTACTCCCGGGCGCTCACCGATTCCAGGCCCGGCGCCGGCAGTGCCTTGCGGTCAAGCTTGCCATTGGGGCTCAGGGGCAAGGCCTCCAGGTGCATGAAGGTCGCCGGCACCATGTAGTCCGGCAACTGCTCCAGCAGATGGCTGCGCAGGGCGTCGATGTCGGCCTGCGTGCCGGTGTAGTAAGCCACCAGCCGTGAATCGCGGGCGACCACGGCGGCTTCGTTGATCTGCGGGAATTGCAGCAGTCGCGCCTGAATCTCACCCAGCTCGATGCGCAGCCCACGGATTTTCACCTGGTCGTCATTGCGGCCCAGGTACTCGATGGTGCCGTCCGGCAGGTAGCGCCCGACGTCGCCAGTGCGATACATCCGGCCCGCGCTGAACGGGTCCTTGAGGAAGCGCTCGGCCGTCAGCTCAGGACGGTGCAGGTAACCCCGGGCCACTTGCACACCGCCGATGAACAGCTCGCCCACCACACCCAATGGAACAGGCTGCAACTGCCCGTCCAGCAGGTACATGCGGGTGTTGGCAATCGGCTTGCCGATGGGGGTGTTGTCCGGCGTGACGGGCCCGGCGCAATCCCACGCCGTCACGTCCACCGCCGCTTCCGTCGGGCCATAAAGGTTGTACAAACCGATGCCCGGCAACTGCTGTTTGAAGCGGCGCACCAGGCTGCCGGGCAACGCTTCACCACTGCACATCACCCGCACCAGCCCGGCGCTCTGGCTGACATCGCCGTGGGCCAGGAACACGTCCAGCATCGAAGGCACAAAGTGCAGCGTGGTGATCTGCTCCGCCTCGATCACCTCACACAGGTAGGCCGGGTCTTTATGCCCGCCAGGACGCGCCATCACCAACCGCGCGCCGGTGAACAGCGGCCAGAAGAACTCCCACACCGACACGTCGAAGCTGAACGGGGTTTTCTGCAACACCCTGTCCTGGGCAGTCAGTCCGTACTCGTCCTGCATCCACAGCAGGCGGTTGACCACGCCCGCGTGCTCGTTGATCACGCCTTTCGGTTGGCCGGTAGAGCCCGAGGTGTAGATCACGTAGGCCTGATGCTGCGCGGTCAGCCCATCCACTCGTGGGTTGGACGTTGATTGGTGCTGCCAGGTGTTCCGGTCCAGGTCCACCAGCGGCACCGTGACGTCGCCCAGCAACGAACGGGTTTCGCCCTGCACCAACACGGCGGCCGGGGCGCTGTCCTTGAGCATGTAGGCGATGCGTTCCAGCGGATACGCCGGGTCCAGCGGCACATAACCGCCGCCCGCCTTGAGGATTGCGAACAGGCCAATGACCATCTCCAGGCCGCGCTCGACGCAAATCGCCACCCGCGAATCCGGCTGTACACCCCGCTCCCGCAGATGGTGCGCCAACTGATTGGCCCGTTCGTTCAGCTCGCGATAGCTCAGGCACTCCGAGCCTGCCTTCACCGCAAGCGCATCCGGCGTTCTCGCCACCTGGGCTTCGAACATACCGTGCAGCGTCTGGTCGAGGTTGTAACCCACGGCGGTGTCGTTGAAGTCGAACAGCAGATGCTGGCGCTCCTGATCGTCCAGCAAGTCAGCCTGCTCCAGCACCGCCTGATCGTTATCCACCATGGCCTGCAGCACGCGGGTGAAATAGCCGACATAGCGTTGCATGGTCGACTCGTCGAACAACGCGATGGCGTATTCCAGGGTGCCGCGAATTTCGCCCCGGGTCTCGCCGAGGTTCAGGGACAGGTCGAACTTGGCAAAGTGACTGTCCTCCACGATTCCTTCAAGGCTCAGGTCGCCGAGGGCCAGCACCGGCGCATCACTGTCCTGCCAGGTCAACATCGTCTGGAACAGCGGGCTATGGGCCAGGCTGCGCAATGGCCGGGTGATTTCCACCACCTGCTCAAACGGCAGATCCTGATGAGCCTGGGCGTCCAGCGCCAGCCCCTTGACCCGCGCCAGCAGCGCCTCGGCGCTCAGTTCGCCCGAGGTATCAATGCGCACTGCCAGGGTGTTGACGAACAACCCGATCAGGCCTTCCACCTCGGCCCGCTGGCGGTTGGCGACCGGCGAGCCGATCACCACTTCCTCCTGCCCGGCCAAACGCGCGAGCAACGAGGCCCACGCCGTCATCATCACCATGTACAGCGTGGTGCCGTGGCGCTGGCTGAGGGCCTTGAGCCCGGCGCTCAGGTGCTCATCCAGGTGCACGTCGACGCTGCTGCCGGCGTAGTCCTGCTGGGCCGGGCGTGGACGGTCGGTCGGCAACATCAGCAGCGCCGGCGCACCGGCCAGGGTGTGTTGCCAGTAGCGGCTCTGGCGATGCAGCACTTCGCCGCTCAGCCACAGGCGCTGCCATACGGCAAAGTCGCTGTACTGGATCGGCAACGGCGGCAGTGGGTCAGCCTCACCGTGGCTGAACGCCTGGTACAGCGCCATCAGTTCGCGGGTCAGCACGCCCATGGACCAGCCATCGGACACGATGTGGTGGATAGTCAGCAGCAGTACGTGGTGATCGTCGGCCATGATCACCAGGCGCCCGCGCAACAGCGGGCCGCGCTGCAAATCAAAAGGCGCCGAGGCTTCGCCCTGGATCAACGCGTCCAGCACCTGCTGTGCTTCGGGGTGGCGACGCAGGTCCTGGACTTGCAGGGGCATCACTTCTTCAGGCGGCACGATCAGCACCTGGGCGTCGTCATCCTGTTGGGCAAACCGGCTGCGCAAGGTCTCATGCCGCGCAACAATCCGCGCCAGGGCCCGTTGCAGCGCGTCGACGTGCAACTGCCCGCGCAGGCGCAGGCCGATGGGAATGTTGTAGGCGGTGTTGGCACCCTCCATCAACGCCAGGAACCACAGGCGTTGCTGGGCAAACGACAACGGCAACTCCGTGTCCCGCGCCGCCGGCAGGATATCCGGCAAGGTGCTGCGCCCGGCCTGGGCCACTACCTGCGCCACCGCCGCCAGTTCGGCGTTGGCGAACAGTTCGCCCAGAGCCAGGTCGACCCCCAGTTGCTGGCGAACCTGGGACACCATGCGCATGGCCAGCAACGAATGGCCGCCCAACTCAAAGAAATGATCCTGGCGCCCAACACGTTCCACTTGCAACACATCGGCCCAGATCTGCGCGAGGACGGTTTCGATGTCGCCGTGGGGCGCCTCGTATTCGCGGGTGAAGACGGCGGCCAGGTCCGGCTTTGGCAGCGCCTTGCGGTCCAGTTTGCCGTTGGCGGTCAGGGGCAACGCATCGAGTTTCACGTAGGCCACCGGGACCATGTAGTCCGGCAGGTGCGCCACCAGGTGGGCGCGAATCGCGCCCACTTCAAGCGGTTCGAATTGCGGGTTTTCGGTGAAGTAAGCCACCAGCCGGGGCTGGCCCGGTTGGTCTTCACGGGCCAGCACCACGGCTTCCTGGAGACCGGGCAGCTGGTTGAGGCGGGTTTCGATTTCCCCCAGTTCGATGCGCACACCGCGGATTTTCACCTGGTCGTCGTTGCGGCCCAGGTACTCGATATTTCCGTCCGGCAACCAGCGCGCGAGGTCGCCGGTGCGGTACATGCGGCCCGAATTGAATGGGTCATCCAGGAAACGTTCGGCGGTCATTTCCGGGCGATTGAGGTAACCCCGCGCCACGCCCTTGCCGCCCACATACAGTTCACCGGCAACCCCCAAGGGCACCGGGCGCTGCTGTTCGTCCAGCAGGTAAACCGTGGCATTGGCGATGGGTTTGCCGATGTGCAACGGCTGCCCGGGCTCGATCCGCCCGGAGGTCGCCACCACCGTGGCTTCCGTGGGGCCGTAGTTGTTGATCACCTCGAAACGCTGGGCCCGGGTGAACTGGCGCAGGCGGTCGCCGCCAATCAGCAAGGTGCGCAGGGTCGGGTGCTCGATGTTCTGGCTGAACGCATATTCGGCCACCGGCGTGGGCAGGAAACACACGTCCAGCGGTTGTGCGCGCCACCAGTCCAGCAGCGCGTCGATATCTTCAGCGCCGTCGTGGGCCGGCGGCAGGTGCAAGGTGGCCCCCACGCACAGCGCCGGCCAGACTTCCCAGGCCATCGCGTCAAAGCCAAACCCGGCAACGCTCGCGGTGTGGCGGCCTGCGCACAGGTCAAACGCGATGCAGTGCCAGTCCACCAGGTTGGCCACGGTGTGATGTTCCACCATCACGCCCTTGGGCAGGCCGGTGGAGCCGGAGGTGTAGATCACGTAGGCCAGGTTGGACGGCGTGACAGCGACGTGCGGGTTGCTGGCCGTATGGTGATGCCAGGTAAAACGGTCCAGGTTGATCACCGGCACATCGAGCGCGGGCAGGCGCTCCAGCAGTGCATGCTGGGTCAGTACCGCGACCGGGGCGCTGTCGCCGAGCAGGTAGCTCAGGCGCTCGGCCGGGTGCGACGGGTCCACCGGCACATAGCAGGCGCCGGACTTGAGGATCGCCAGCAATCCGGCCAGGGTGTCCAGCCCGCGCCGGGCGACGATGGCCACGCGGTCGTCGGGTTTTACCCCCAGCGCCAGCAGGTGATGGGCCAGCAGGTTGGCTTGTTGATTCAACTCGGCGTAGGTCAGCTGGCGGCCCTGATACACGGCGGCCACCGCGTCCGGGGTCAGCAGGGTCTGGGCCTCGATACGCCCGTGCAGGGTGGTGCCTTGCGGGAAGTCGATGGCTGTCGCGTTGAACTGCTCCAGCAAGTGCCGCTGCTCCGCCTCGGGCAACACCGACAAGCGATTCAAGGGTGTTTCGGGTGCATCTTCCAGCGCCTGAACCAGGTTCCCCAGGGCAGTTTGCAGATAAGCGCACACCCGCTGCGGATCAACCTGGGCGCAGGCCAACAGGCTCAGGCTGAAGTCTTCGCCCAGGTCGTCGACGCTCAGGGTCAACGGGTAGTTGGTGCGTTCCTCGGAGCGCAACGCTTGAATACCCTGCCAGGCCGAGACCGCTTCGGCGCTCGCGCCGCCAGCGCTATGGCGGTAGTTGAGCAACGCGCTGAACAGCGGCGTCGGCGCCACTACACCGCTGCAACGCTGGGCCAAGGCCAGCGCCGCGTGTTCGTGACGCAGCAAGGTGGTCAGCCGGGCATGGGTCGCCTTGACCCCGGTGCGCACGTCTTCGGCGCCTACATCCACCCGCAACGGCAAGGTGTTGATAAAGATCCCCAGGGCACGGTCGGTGTCGTGGCTGCCCTGCATGCGGCCCATCAGCACCGTGCCGAACACCACCTGTTCCTTGCCCGCCAGCACTCCCAGCACCTGGGCCCAGCCCATGTGGAACAGGCTCGCGGCGCTGACGCCCAACTGCCGGGCCTGGGCGCGCAAGCGCCGGCTCAACTGCGGGGCCAGCGGCAGGCTGATCTCCTGGATGTTGTCGCCGTCGCCCTGCACATCCTGCAGGCCGTAGGGCAAGGTCGGCTCGCTGATGTCGCCGAGCATCTGCCGGAAGAACCCTTCGTGCTCCTGCTCGCTGATGCCCAAGCGCGCCTGGGCGACATAGTTGCGAAACGGCACCGCCTGGCCCAGTTCACCCGCCCTGCCCAGCAGGCAGGCTTGCATCTCGTGGCAGACCACTTCCAGCGCGCTGTGGTCCAGGGCCATGTGGTGGAACAACAGCATCGCCACCACCCGTTGGCCGGCTTCATCCCAGGCCCGCACCAGGCGCAGCAGCGGCGCGCGGGTCACGTCCATGCGGTAGTGGCGGCCATCGAACAGGCGATGCAACTGGGCGGCGATATCGCCGTCTGCCGGGTCCAGTTCAATCGCCTGCACCGGCAGGCGCGCGGTGCGCCAGACCACTTGCGACGGTTCTTCCAGGCCTTCCCAGACCACGCCGGTGCGCAGGATGTCGTGACGGTCGATCACCTGTTGCAAGGCCAGGGCAAAGCCCTCGAAACGCTCAAGGCTGTCGAAGGCAAACAGCGACTGCATGATGTACGGGTCGCCGTGCTCGGCACTCACATGGTGGTAGAGGATGCCCTCCTGCAACGGTGCCAGCGGGTAGATGTCCTGCACATTGGCGACGCCACCCTCGACGGTCTCCAGGATACGGTCGATGGACGCCTGGCTGAGGGTCGACAGGCTCAGCATCTGCGGGGTAATCGAGGTAGCGCCCGGTGGAATGCCATTGGCCGGCACCTGCACCTCACCGGCCTTGGTGGCCGAGTACTCCCCGGCCTTGATCAGCTCGATCAGCGCCGGCTTGTGTTCCCGCAGCGAGGCCACCAGTGCCGCGTCGCTCAGGGCCTGCTTGTTGCCTTGCACCGACAACTGATCGCCCTTGAGCGCCAGTTGCACATCCTTGGCCTTGAGTGTCGCCAACAGTTCGATGATGCTCACAGGACGATCTCCATTCGTTCGGTAATTGCGGCGTAGCCGGCCAGGGTCGGCTGTTCGAACAGGCCCCGCACATCGGCTTCCATGCCTTCCTGACGCAAGCGTCCGATCAAACTGACGGCCAGCAACGAGTGCCCGCCCAGCTCGAAAAAGTTGTCGTGACGCCCGACCCGCTCCACCTTCAGCAGCTCGGCCCACAGCCGCGCCAGGGTGATTTCGGTAGCGCCCACCGGGGCTTCGTACTCGCGCACAATCAGTGATTCCACACCCGGCGTCGGCAAGGCCTTGCGGTCGAGCTTGCCGTTGGGGCTCAGGGGCAGAGCGTCCAGATACACGAATACCGCAGGCACCATGTAGTCCGGCAAGCGCGCCAGCAGGTGCGTCCGCAACTGTTCGATATCGGCTGGCACGCCGGTGTAGTACGCCACCAGGCGTTCGTCGCGGGCCAACACGGCCGCTTCCTTCACCTGTGGGTACTCGGTCAGCCGCGCCTGGATTTCTCCGAGTTCAATACGCAGGCCACGGATTTTTACCTGGTCGTCATTACGGCCCAGGTACTCGATATTGCCATCCGGCAGGTAGCGCCCGACGTCACCGGTGCGGTACATCCGGCCTGGGTTGAACGGGTCCTTGAGGAAGCGCTCGGCCGTCAGCTCGGGACGGTGCAGGTAACCGCGAGCCACTTGCACACCGGCGATAAACAGCTCGCCCACCACGCCCAGCGGCACCGGTTGCAACCGGGCATCCAGCAGGTACATGCGGGTGTTGGCAATCGGCTTGCCGATAGGCGTGTTGTCCGGCACCACGGGCCTGGCGCAGTTCCAGGCGGTCACGTCCACCGCGGCTTCCGTCGGGCCATAGAGGTTGTACAAGCCGATGCCGGGCAATTGCTGCTTGAAGCGCCGCACCAGGCTGCCGGGCAAGGCTTCGCCGCTGCACATCACCCGCAGCAGCCCGGCGCCCTGGCTGACATCACCGTGGGCCAGGAACACATCGAGCATCGACGGCACGAAGTGCAAGGTGGTGATCTGTTCTGCCGCGATCACCTCGCACAGGTAAGCCGGCTCCTTGTGCCCGCCGGGGCGTGCCATGACCAGCCGCGCACCGGTGAACAGGGGCCAGAAGAACTCCCACACCGACACATCGAAGCTGAACGGGGTTTTCTGCAGTACCGCATCAGTGGCGTTCAGGCCGTAGGCGTCCTGCATCCATAGCAGGCGGTTGACCACACCCGCGTGCTCGTTGATCACGCCCTTGGGTTGGCCGGTGGAGCCGGAGGTGTAGATCACGTAGGCCTGGTGCTGCGCGGTCAACCCGGGAACCTGTGGGTTGGACAGCGGCTGGTGCGCCCAGGTGTTCTGGTCAAGATCCACCACCGGCACCGTCACGTAGCCCAGCAACGAACGGGTAGCGCCCTGCACCAGCAGCGCTGCGGGCTGGCTGTCTTGCAGCATGTAGGCGAGGCGATCCAGCGGGTACGCCGGGTCCAGCGGCACATAACCACCACCGGCCTTGAGGATCGCAAACAGACCGATGACCATCTCCAGACCACGCTCGACGCAAATCGCCACCCGCGCATCCGGCTGCACGCCCAGTTCCCGCAGGTGGTGCGCCAGTTGGTTGGCGCGCTGGTTCAGCTCGGCATAGGTCAGGCATTGCTCACCCGCCTTCACCGCCAATGCATCCGGCGTGCGCTCGACCTGGGCCTCGAACAGGCCGTGCAGGGTCTGCGCCAGGTCGTAGTCAACCTCGGTGGCATTGAAATCAAACAGCAGTTGCTGACGCTCTGCATCCCCCAGGATCGGCAGGCGGTCAAGGGCCTGGTGCGGCGCGTGCTCCAGGGCCTCCACCAACTGGGTCAACGCCATCTGCATATAACCGCAGACCCGTTGTGCGCCTACCTGGGCCGGGGTCAACGCGGTGAAGTCATAACCATCCCCCAGGTCATCGACGTTCAGGGTCAACGGATAGTTGGTGCGCCCGTCATTGGTCAGGGTCTGCATGCCTTCCCAGGCGTGCTGCGCGTCCTGTGAACGGGTGGCGCCGCCCCGGTGGCGATAATTGAGCATCGAGCTGAACAGCGGCAGCGGCGCCGCCACCCCGCTGCAACGCTGGGCCAGGGCCAGGGAAGCATGTTCATGGCCCAGCAGCGCGGTGAGCCGGGCATGGGTGCTGCGCACGCTGTCGCGCACGCCTTGCCCGTCGATATCCAGGCGCAATGGCAGGGTGTTGATGAACACGCCAAGGGCCCGGTCCGCGCCCTCGCCGCCCTGCATCCGGCCGACCAGCACCGTGCCAAACACCACATTCGGCTTGCCCGACGTCACCGCCAACACCTGCGCCCATGCCAGGTGGAACAGGCTCGCGGTGCTCACGCCCAGCAGGCGTGCCTGGGCCCTGAGGCGCCGGCTGACGGCAGCGTCCAGGTGATGCGTGAATTCTTCGATATCCCGACCATCGCCCTGCACATCCTGCAAGCCAAACGGCAGCGTCGGCTCGTGGATATCGCCAAGCATCTCGCGGAAGAACCCTTCATGCTCCTGCTCGCTGACACCCAGTCGCGCCTGCGCCACGTAATTGCGATAAGGCATCGGCGCGGCCTGCGGTGCGGGGTGCCCCAGCAGGTAGCCCTGCATTTCCCGCAGCACCACGTCGAACGCGGTGTGATCCAGCACGATGTGGTGATACAGCAGCACCGCCACCACCCGCTGATTGGCCGGGTCGTTGGCGTACATCAGGCGGATCAGCGGCGCCTGGGCGATGTCCAGCCGGTAGCGCCGGGCGTCGAAACGCTGATGCAGGCCGGCCAGCACATCACCGTCCAGATGCAGCGCTTCGACCGTCAATCGAGCCTTGCGCCACACCACTTGCACCGGCTGCGCCAAGCCTTCCCAGACCACGCCGGTCCGCAGGATGTCGTGGCGGTCGATCACCTGCTGCAAGGCCTGGGCGAAGCTGTCCAGGCGCGCCTGGGTATCGAATGCCAGGTGCGATTGCAGCAGGTACGGATCGCCCTGCTCCGCCGTGATGTAGTGGTAAAGAATGCCTTCCTGTAACGGTGCCAGCGGGTAAATATCCTGCACATTGGCGGCGCCACCCGGCACGCTGGCGACGATCTGGTCGATCATCGGCTGATCCAGCTCCACCAATGGCAGCATCGAGGGCGTGATGCGCGGGCAATCGGCGGCGATGGCATTCACCGGCACCACCACTTCCCGGCCGCTGCCCACTGCCGCTGCCAATGCCGCCAGCGTCGGCTGGCTGAACAGCACCCGCACATCGGCGCTGAGGCCGGCCTGGCGCATGCGCTCGATCAGGCTTACCGCCAGCAAGGAATGGCCGCCCAGCTCGAAGAAGTGGTCATGGCGGCCCACTTGCTCCACCTGCAACACCTCGGCCCAGATCCGCGCCAGGGTGGTCTCGACTTCGCCGCGTGGGGCTTCATATTCCCGGCTGAGCACGGCGGCCTGATCCGGTGCCGGCAGCGCCTTGCGGTCAAGCTTGCCGTTGGCGGTCAACGGCCAGCTGTCGAGTTTGACGTAGACCACCGGCACCATGGCCTCGGGCAGTTGGCTGTGCAGCTCGGCGCGCAGGGTTTCGATAACCAGCGGTTTTTGTTCGGTGAACCAGGCCACCAGGCGGCCGTCGCGCACCAGCACCACGGCTTCCTTGACGCCGTCGACGGCGGCCAGGCGGGTTTCGATTTCTCCCAGCTCGACGCGCACGCCCCGGACTTTTACCTGGTCGTCGTTGCGGCCCAGATATTCAATGTTGCCATCCGGCAGCCAGCGCGCCAGGTCGCCGGTGCGGTACATGCGGCCCGGGTTGAACGGGTCATCGAGGAATCGCTCGGCGGTCAGGTCCGGGCGATTCAGGTAGCCGCGGGCCACGCCGCGGCCGCCTACATACAGCTCACCGGCCACACCCACCGGCACCGGCCGTTGTTGTGCATCCAGCAGGTACACCGTGGCATTGGCCATCGGCTTGCCGATATGCAGCGGCTGGCCGGCGCGCACCCGGCCAGAGGTGGCGACCACCGTGGCTTCGGTGGGGCCGTAGTTGTTGATCACCGCGAAACGTCGCTCATGGCTGAACTGGCGCAGGCGATCACCGCCGATCAACAGGGTGCGCAGGCTTGGGTGCTCAAGGTCCTGGCTGAACGCGTACTCGGCCACCGGGGTGGGCAGGAAGCTCACGTCCAGCGGCTGGGCCAGCCACCAGGCCAGCAGTTCGTCGATGTTTTCATTGCCGACATGGGCCGGTGGCAGGTGCAAGGTCGCCCCCACGCACAATGCCGGCCAGACTTCCCAGGCCATGGCATCGAAACCGAAGCCGGCCACGCTGCTGGTGTGGCTGGCGGCCTGCAGGTCGAAGGCTTCACAGTGCCAATGCACCAGGTTTTCCACGGTGCGGTGTTCCACCATCACGCCTTTGGGCTGGCCGGTGGAGCCGGAGGTGTAGATCACATAGGCGAGGTTCGCCGGGGTCAGGCTGGCGACGTGGGGATTGGTGCCGTCGGGATAGGCGCCATGCAGATCGACGATGGCGATATCACCGAGCACGCCACGGGTGCTCTCTTCGGCCAGGACCGCGACCGGTGCGCTGTCTTGCAGCAGGTAAGCGATGCGCTCGGCCGGATAGGCCGGGTCTACCGGGACGTAGGCCGCGCCCGCCTTGAGAATCGCCAGCAGGCCCGCCAGCATCTGCGGGCCGCGTCGGCAGCAGATCGCCACACGGTCGTCGGGCTGTACGCCCAGCGCCAGCAAGTGATGGGCCAATTGGTTGGCGCGTTGGTTGAGCTGTTGGTACGTCAGGTGCTGGCCGTCCTGGCTCACGGCAATCGCCTGCGGCAGGCGCAGGGCCTGGGCTTCGAAAGCGCCGTGCAGGGTCTGCCCTTGCGGGTAGTCGCGGGCGGTGGCGTTGAAGCTGCGCAGCAGGTGTTCGCGTTCGCGGGCAGGCAGTACCGGCAACTGATGCAGCGGCGTTTGCGGCGCGTGCTCAAGGGCCTCCACCAGTTGCTCCAGCGCACTATGCATGGAGTCGCACAGGCGCTGCGCGCCGATGGATTCCAGCGCCAGTACCGTCAAGCCGAAGCCCGTACCGAGGTCATCCACACTCAAGGTCAGCGGGTAGTTGCTGCGCTCTTCGCCGCCGAGCAACTGCACACCTTCCCAGATACCGTGGCCGTCGCGGGCCATTTCGCCCGGGGTGCTGTGGCGGTAGTTGAGCAAGGCACTGAACAACGGCATCGAGGTCGGCACGCCGCTGCACCGCTGGGCCAGCGCCAGGGACGCATGTTCATGGCCCAGCAAGGCACTGAGCCGGGCGTGGGTCGCCTTGACGCCGGCACGTACCGCGCCGGCACCCACCTCCACCCGCAGCGGCAAGGTGTTGATGAACATGCCCAATGCCCGGTCGGCACCTTCGCCGGCTTGCATGCGGCCCATCAATACGGTGCCGAACACCACGTCCTGACGTCCCGACACCAGCCCGAGGACCTGGGCCCACGCGAGGTGCATCAGGCTCGCAGCGCTGACCCCCAGTTGCCGCGCCTGTTCACGAACCCGCAGCGCCAACCCTGCATCGACGGGCAATTCGGCCTCTTCGATATCCCGGCCATCGCCCTGCACATCCTGCACGCCGAAGGGCAGCGTGGGCTCGTCGACATCGGCGAGCATTTCACGGAAGAACTGCTCGTGTTCCTGGGCGCTGACACCCAGGCGAGCCTGGGCCACGTAGTGACGGAACGGTGCCGCGGCCGGCAAGTCATCGGCCTGGTTGAACAGGAACGCCCGCATTTCCTGGCCGACCACTTCCATGGCGGTGTGGTCCAGTGCCAGGTGATGGAACAGCAGGATCGCCGCGACCCGCTGGTTGGCCGGGTCCTGCGCATACACCATGCGCAGCAGCGGCGCCTGGGTGATATCCAGGCGATAGTGGCGGGCATCAAAACGCGCGTGCAGTTGTTCGATCACATCACCATCGGCCGGGTCCAGCGGGATGTGCTGTACGACCAATTCGGCATGACGCCACACCACTTGCACCGGGCTGTCCAAGCCTTCCCACACCACGCCGGTGCGCAGGATATCGTGGCGCGCCACGACCTTTTGCAGCGCGCCCATGAAGGCCTGCAAACGCTCGACGCTGTCAAACGCCATGCGCGATTGCAGCAGGTAGGGGTCACCCTGTTCGGCGCTGATGTGGTGGTAGAGGATGCCTTCCTGCAACGGCGCCAGCGGGTAGATATCCTGCACGTTGGCCGCACCGCCGGGCACCGTGGCCACGATGCGGTCGATGGCCGGCTGGTCCAGCTTGACCAGGGTCAGCATCGACGGCGCGATGTGCTCGCAGCCCGGCGCAATGCCGTTGGCCGGCACCACGATTTCCCGGCCACTGCCCACCGCCGCCGCCAGCGCCGCCAGGCTTGGCTGGTTGAACAGCACCCGCACATCGGCGCTCAGGCCCGCCTGGCGCATGCGCTCGATCAGGCTTACCGCCAGCAACGAATGGCCACCGAGTTCAAAGAAGTGGTCATAGCGCCCGACACGCTCGACCTTCAGCACGTCCTGCCAGATTTGCGCCAGCAGGGTTTCCACCTCGCCCTCCGGCGCTTCGAAACCACGGCTGAGCAGCGACGCCTGATCCGGCGCAGGCAGGCCCTTGCGGTCCAGCTTGCCATTCGCGGTCAGCGGCAACAGTTCCAGCCAGACATAGGCCGACGGCACCATGTAGTCCGGCAGCCGGCTTTGCAGGTGCGCGCGCAGCGCTTCAATACTCAGCGGCGCCTGGGCGGTGTAGTAAGCCACCAGGCGCTTGTCGCCGGGCTCATCTTCACGGGCCAGCACCACCGTGTCTTTGACGCCGGAAACGCTGGCGAGGCAGCTTTCGATTTCACCCGGCTCGATACGGAAACCCCGGATTTTCAGTTGATGGTCATTGCGGCCCTGGTACAGCAAGGTGCCGTCCGCCTGCCAGCTCGCCAGGTCGCCGGTGCGGTACAGCAGCCCATCGCCGAACGGGTCGACGATAAATTTCTCGGCGGTCAATTGCGGCTGGTTCAGGTAACCCTTGGCCACACCCGCGCCACCGATGTACAGCTCGCCAACCACGCCCAACGCCACCGGCTGCTGCCGTGCATCCAGCACGTAGGCACGGCTGTTGCCAATCGGTCGACCAATCGGAATACCGCCCTCACCCACCGACTTGATCTCGAAGGTGGTGGAAAACGTCGTGGCTTCGGTGGGGCCATAGCCATTCAGCAGGTGCTGCGGCGCGCCGTGCTCAAGCACCCGGGCGATCACCTGCGGGTCGAGCACATCGCCGCCGACGATCAGGTAGCGCAGTTGCCGGAACATCGGCATCAACCCGTCGGCGTACTGATGGAACAGCCCGGCGGTCATCCACAACACGCTGACGGATTGCTCCTGCAACAGGGCGCCAAACGCGGCCTGGGAAAGCAACGTGGCATGCTCGACCACCACCACGCAGCCGCCGTTGAGCAACGGCGCCCACACATCGAGGGTGCTGGCGTCGAACGCCGGGTTCGAGGCGAAGGCCACCCGGTCGCGGTGATTGAAGTCGGCGTAGCCGTTGTTGATCACCAATCGAGAGACGGCGCGATGGGGCACCTGCACGCCCTTGGGCGCACCGGTTGAGCCGGAGGTGTACATGATGTACGCCACGCTTTCGGCAGACTGGGACAGGTTCGGATTATGGGTCGGCTGATTGTCGAGGTTCAGCCCGTCGAGATCACGCAGCACCTGCCCGGCATGACTGTCCTGCACCATGAACGCCTGGCGTTCGTGCGGCGCATTGATGTCCAGCGGCACGTACACCGCCGCGCACTTGAGGATGGCCAGTTGGCTGACCAGCAGGTCGATGGAACGTGGCAGCGCGATGGCCACGCTGTCGCCCGGTTTTACACCCTGGTCGATCAAATAGTGGGCCAGGCGATTGGCCCGCAGGTTGAGTTCGCGGTACGTCAGCGACACGTCGCCGTGCACCACCGCCAGCGCGTCGGGGCTGGTCAGGACGCCGGCTTCGAAGATCCCGTGCACGGTGTGCGCAGCCGGGTAGGCGCGAGCAGTGGCGTTGAAATCCACCAGCACTTGATGCCGCTCGGCGGGTGGCAGGATCGACACTTGATGCAGCGGTGTGGTCGGCGCCTGTTGCAGTGCCGTGACCAGGTTGCGCAAGGCGCTGAGCATGTAGTCGCCGACGCGCTGCACATCCACCTCCGCCACGCCTTGCACGGTCAAGGCAAAGCCTGCGCCGAGGTCGTCGACGTTCAGCACCAGCGGGTAGTTGCTGCGCTCCTCGGAACTGAGGATTTCGATCCCGGCGTCGGCGAACGGGCTGGCGCCCGGCGCTTCACCCGGCGCGCTGTGGCGGTAGTTGAGCAAGGTGCTGAACAATGGCAGCGCACCGGACACGCCACTGCAACGCTGGGCCAGGGACAAGGACGCATGTTCATGCCCCAGCAACTGTGCCAGCCGCGCATGGGTGGCGCGCACGCCAGCCTGCACGCCCACCGCGCCGACACTGACCCGCAACGGCAAGGTATTGATGAACATCCCCAGCGCCCGGTCGGCGCCCTCGCCGCCGTGCAGCCGGCCCAGCAGCACGGTGCCGAAGACCACGTCGTCCTGGCCCGAGACCTGGCCGAGGACCTGGGCCCATGCCAGGTGCACCAGGCTTGCGGCACTCACCCCCAGTTGCCGGGCCTGCTCGCGAAGGCCCAGGCTGAGGGCCGGTTCCAATGCCACGTGCGCTTCGCGCACACCGCTGCCGTCGCGGTTCACGTCCTGCAAGCCGAAGGCCAGGGTCGGCTCGTCGATGTCGCCGAGCATTTCGCTGAAGAACGCCTCATGCTGCGCAGCGCTCACACCGAGGCGCGCCTGGGCCACGTAATTGCGGTATTGCACGGCGTCCGGCAGCAGGCCGGTTTCGCCTGCGAGGCTGGCGCTCATTTCTTCTACCAGCACCTGCAACGCGGTGTGGTCCAGCAGGATGTGGTGCAGCAGCAGGATGCCGACATGACGGCCCTGATCCTCGGCGTAGGCAAAGCGCATCAGCGAGGCGCGGGACAGGTCGAGGCGATAGTGGCGTGGGTCGAAGCGTGCTTGCAGTTGTGCCAGAACGTCGCTGTGTGGATCCACGTCGACCTGCTCAACCACCAGCAGTGCCTGGCGCAACACCACCTGCACCGGCTCGTCCAGGCCTTCCCACATGATGCCGGTGCGCAGAATATCGTTGCGCTCGATCACGCTTTGCAGCGCACAGATAAACGCCTCGACCGGCTGATGGCCGCTGAAGCTGAACTGCACCTGCAACACGTAGGGATCGCCCTCGGTGGTCGCCAGGTGGTGATAGAGGATGCCGGCCTGCAACGGGGCCAGACCGTAGATGTCCTGCACGTTACCGATACCGCCGGGCACGCTGGCGACGATATGGTCGATGGCCTGTTGGTCGAGGTCCACCAGCGGCAGCATATCCGGGGTGATGTGCCGGGTCGCTTCGCTGATCAGGTTGGCCGGGACCAGTACTTCATGCTGGCCGCCCACCGCAGCGGCCAGCGCAGCCAGGGTCGGCTGGCCGAACAGCACCCGCACATCGGCGCTCAGCTCGAGCTGGCGCATGCGCTCGATCAGCTTGACCGCCAGCAACGAATGGCCGCCCAGCTCGAAAAAGTTGTCCTGGCGCCCGACCCGGTCGACCTTGAGCAGGTCTTGCCAGAGACTCGCGATCGCGGTTTCCACCGCGCCTTGTGGCGCTTCATAACCACGACGGGCCAGGGCATCGGCGTCCGGTGCCGGCAAGGCCTTGCGGTCGAGCTTGCCGTTGGTGGTAAGCGGGAACGCGTCGAGCAGCACAAAGGCGCTGGGCACCATGTACTCGGCGAGGGACAGCAGCAGGTGGTCACGCAGCTCAGCGGCAGTGGGCGTGTGTTCAGGCTGGGCAATCACGTAGGCCACCAGGCGCTTGTCGCCCGGTTCGTCTTCGCGGGCAATCACCACGGCTTCGCGCACACCTTCGCAGGTGGCCAGGCGTGCTTCGATTTCCCCCAGTTCGATACGGAAACCGCGAATCTTAACCTGGTCGTCGTTGCGCCCCAGGTACTCGACACTGCCGTCGGCCAGCATCCGGCCGAGGTCACCGGTCTTGTACAGGCGCAGGCCGGTTGCGGGATCCGTCAGAAAACGTTCGGCCGTCAGCTCATCGCGGTTGAGATAACCCCGCGCCACGCCGGCACCGCCGACGTACAACTCCCCGACTACGCCGCTCGGCACCGGTTCGCGGCGGGCGTCCAGCACATACAGTTGCAAGTCGGGAATGCGCACGCCAATCGGGCTCACGCCCACCCGCTGTGCATCCGCCGCCTCCAGGGCACGGTAGGTCACATGCACGGTGGTTTCGGTGATGCCATACATGTTGACCAACCGCGTACCAGCGTTGGTCACCCGGGCGTACCACGGCTTGAGAATCCCCGGTTCCAGGGCTTCACCGCCGAAGATCACCTGGCGCAGCGAGTGCAGTTGCTGGCTGCGGCCCTGTGCCGCGATCAACTGGCGGAACGCGCTCGGCGTCTGGTTGAGAATACTGACGCCGGCTTCGCACAGCAGTGCGTAACACTCGTCCGGCGAGCGGCTGACCAGCTGCGGCACCACCAGCAACTGCCCGCCATGCATCAGCGCGCCCCAGATCTCCCACACCGAGAAGTCGAAGGCAAACGAGTGGAACAGCGCCCAGGTGTCATTGGCGTTGAACTTGAACCAGTGCTCGGTGGCGCTGAACAATCGCGCGACGTTGCGGTGTTCGATCATCACGCCCTTGGGCAGGCCGGTGGAGCCGGAGGTGTAGATCACATAGGCCAGGCTGGACGCGCTGATTGCAACGTTGGGGTTGACGATGGGCTCGTGCTGCAGGCTGTTGAGGTCGATCGACGTGGCGTCGCCCACCAGGTGGCGGGTGTCGTCCTGCACCAGCACCGCCAGCGGCGCGCTGTCTTTCAGGGTGTAGGCGATACGGCCCAGCGGGTAGGCCGGATCGATCGGCACATAACCCGCCCCAGCCTTGAGAATCCCCAGCAGTCCAATGATCATTTCCAGCCCGCGTTCGACACAGATCGCCACCCGGTCGTCCGGGCGGATGCCATGCTTGAGCAGGCAATGCGCAACCTGGTTGGCGCGCTCGTTCAGCTCGCGGTAGCTCAGGTGTTCGTGTTCAAAGCGCAGCGCGATGGCTTCGGGATGGCTGGCGGCATGAGCTTCGACTTGCTGGTGGATCAGGGCTGAATCGGCGTAGTGCTGGGTGCTGGCGTTAAGGCCATGCAGCAGATGCTGGCGTTCGGCGGCAGGCAGGATGCCCAGGTTGTGCAACGGTGCATCTGGCGTTTGTTCCAGGGCCAGCACCAGGTTTTCCAGGGCGGTGTGCAGGTAACCGGCAATGCGCGTCGCGCCGATGGAGGCGTCCACCATCACGGTAAAGGCAAAGCCTTCGCCCAGGTCATCGACGTTGACCGTCAGCGGGTAGTTGGTGCGTTCTTCGGCGCCCAACACCTGGATGCCTTCGGCGATGTCGATCACCGCCTGGGTGTCCGAGGCATCGCTGTGACGGTAATTGAGGATGGCACTGAACAACGGCGTGGGTGCGGCCACACCGCTGCAACGCTGGGCCAGGGCCAGGGAGGCGTGTTCGTGATCGAGCAATTCGGTCAGGCGTTTATGGGTGGTTTGTACGCCCTCGCGCACGCTTTGTTCGCCTACATCTACCCGTAGCGGCAGGGTGTTGATGAACATGCCCAGGGCCTGGTCGGAGCCCTCGCCTGCGCCCATGCGGCCGAGCATCACGCTGCCAAATACCACGGCTTCGCGAGCCGAGACCTTGCCCAGCACCCGGGCCAGCGCCAGGTGCATCACGCTGGCGGGACTGACACCCAACGGTCTGGCCTGGGCCCGTAGACGGCGACTTAGATCGCTGTCGACGGTGATGCGGGTTTCATCGATGCCATGGCCGTCACCCTGCACATCCTGGAGGCCGAACGGCAGGGTGGGTTCATCGATGTCGGCGAGCATTTCGCGGAAGAACGCTTCGTGAGCCTGTTCGCTGACGCCGTGGCGGACCTGGGCGATGTAGTTGCGAAACGGTACCGGAGCGCCGGCCTGTTCGGTCTGGCCGGCGAGGTGCAGCTGGATCTCCCGGCGCACTACGTCGAGGGCGGTGTGGTCGAGGATGGTGTGGTGGAACAGCAGCATGGCGACCACACGCTGGTTGCGCGGGTCTTCGGCAAACACCAGGCGCAGCAGCGGTGCCTGGCCGAGGTCCATGCGGTAGTTGCGTGCGTCGTAGAGGGCTTGCAGTTGGGTCAGTACATCGCCGTCGAGGCGGGCTTCTTCGCAGGCCAGCGAGGCCTTGCGCCAGACGACTTGCAGGGGTTCGTCGAGGCGATCCCAGGCCATCGAGGTGCGCAGGATATCGTGGCGGTCGATGACCCATTGCAAGGCCTGGGCGAAGGTTTCAAGACGGGCACGGCTGTCGAACACGAACTGCGCGTGCAGCACGTAGGGGTCGCCCTGGTGCGCTGACAGATGGTGGTAGAGCATGCCTTCCTGGAGGGGTGCCAGAGGGTAGATATCCTGCACATTCGCCGCCCCGCCGGGGATCGCGGCGACGATGCGGTCGATGGCGGGTTGGTCGAGGTTGACCAGGGGCAGCATGTCCGGGGTGATGCGATAGGCCGGGCTGAGCCAGTCGCCGCCGTGTTGGGCGACGAGGTCGAGCAGTTGGGGTTTGTGGGCGATCAGTTGGTCCCATAGGGCGTCATCCAGCGCGTCGTCGTCACCCAGGATGATCAGGTCGCCTTCGTCCATTTGCAGGCGGATCGGGTGGGTGGAAAGAGCTGCCAGTAATTTGCTGAACTGCATGGGGTAACCTGCTTTTTTGAGTCGGATACGGTTGAGGAGAAAGTCCGTTTTCAGCTGTCGCGTAAGTGCCTGGGAGGCCCGGTTTAAAGCGCGGGCGCAGTCGTGGGCCGGGAGGCTTCCCGCAGGGTTGGGAAATTAGAGGATTCGGGGGGTGGGGGGTGACATGGGAAGCGGGGACAAAGCGGCTGGCGTGGGGGAACTTTCGTATTTGTTGGATGGGGGGCATATCCGTTATTTGGGTGATGGCTTCGATTGGTTCCGCTCTTACAGCGGCTCACTTTTGAAGAGCGCAAAAGTAAGCAAAACGCTCTTGCCCCACCACTCGGCACCTCGCCTGGGCTCGGTGTGCCCTCACTCCGGCTTTGGACCGTGGGCCGCCGTCATGGGCCATCCTTGGCCCAGGACGGCTAACCTGGCGTCCTGCCAGGTTACCCACGCTCCAAAGCCTGCGTTCGGCCAGCGTGGTTTAACGGGGCGCCCAAGATCAAGATCAAAAGCAGATCAAGAGCACAGCGGCCTACCGGCCGGCTTGAGTGTTGAAGAGCAAAATCAAAAGCTAAAGCGGGCACCGCCCACTGTAGGAGCTGGCTTGCCGGCGATGGCATCACCTCGGTGTGTCTGGAAGACCGAGGTGTCTGCATCGCCGGCAAGCCAGCTCCTACAGAAAAGCAGCTCTGCTTTCGCTCTGGTTTTTGATCTGGCTTTTAACACTCAGGTCGGCTCTCAGGCCGCCGTGCTCTTGCTTTTGATCTTGATCTGACTGCCCCAATAAGCCCGAGGCCGAACGCAGGTATTGCGGAGCGGGTAAACCGGCAGGACGCCGGTTTAGCCGCGCCGGGCCATGGATGGCCCGTCGCGGCGGCCCGCGGAGTAATGCCGGAGTGAGGGAACGCCGAGCCTAGGCGAGGCGCCGACAGGCGGGGCAGAGCGCTTTGGTTACTTTGCCGCTTTTGCAAAGTGACTCGCTGTAAGAGCGAAACCATAGGTGGCCGTTACCTAAATAACGGATATGCCCCCCGTAAAAATCCTCAAATCCGCCGCCGCCGCCCAAGCTCCGGAATCCCCCCCTGAGGCACAACATCCACCCGCTCCACCCTCCTCCCAACCACCCCCGCCAACCCCACCACCGTCGGCTGACTGAACAACGACCGGGCATCCACCTCCAACCCCGCCTTACGCAGCCGCGCCACCACCCCCACGGCCAACAACGAATGCCCCCCCAACTCAAAGAAATGATCCTGACGCCCCACCCGATCCAGCTTCAGCACCTGCGCCCAAACCCCAGCAATCACCGTCTCCACCTCCCCCTGAGGCGGTTCATAGGCGCGACTCAACACCGCCTCCACCCCAGGCTCCGGCAACCCCTTGCGATCCAGCTTCCCCGCCGGATTAAGCGGCCACACCTCCACCCGCACAAACGCCGAAGGCACCATGTACTCAGGCAACCCCTCCACCATGTAACTGCGCAACGCCTCAAGCCCCGGCACCGCATCACGAACAGTGAAATACGCCACCAACCGCTCATCCCGGATCAACACCGCCACCTCGCGCAATGCAGGATGCGCCGCCAACCGCGCCTCAACCTCCCCCAGCTCCAGCCGCACCCCACGCAGCTTCACCTGAAAGTCATTGCGCCCCAGAAACTCCAGATTCCCGTCCGGCAAATACCGCACCAGATCCCCCGTGCGATACAACCGATCCCCCGCCACAAACGGGCTATCGATAAACCGCTCCGCCGTCATCTGCTCCAACCCCAGATACCCGCGAGCCACGCCCACCCCGCCGATATGCAACTGCCCACTGCACCCCAGCGGCACCGGCCGATCATGCTCATCCAATACGTAAAGCCGGGTATTACTGATGGCCCGCCCAATCGGCAACTGCACCCCCGGCACCGGCGCACCCGGCTCCAGCGTCCAGGCACTGCTGTCCACCGTCGCCTCGGTCGGTCCGTAGACGTTATGCAAGCGCACCTTGGGCAACCGCGCCTGAACCCCACGGGCCAAGGCCTCTGTCAGCTCCCCACCACCGCATAAAACGTCGGTAAGGCTGGTACAAAGCGCAGACTCCTCCAGCTCCAGAAACTGCTGCAACATCGCCGGCACAAACTTGATCACGCTGACCTGTTGCTCACGAATCACCTGCGCCAGGTACGCCGGCTCACGGTGCCCATCGGGACGCGCCAGGACCAGGCGCATGCCATTGGTCAGCGGCCAGAACAGCTCCCACACCGAACCGTCAAAACTGAACGGCGCCCGCTGCAACAACGCGCCACCCTCGGCATTCGGGCACAGTTGCGAGCCCCAGTGCATCAGGTTGCCCAGGCCGCGATGCTCGATCATCACGCCCTTGGGCGTGCCGGTGGAGCCGGAGGTGTACATCACGTACGCCAGGTTGCGCACGCTCAGCCCCGGCACTCGCGGGTTGCCTTCAGGCGCCTGCTGCCAGGCGCCGTGGTCGAGGTCGATCACCGGTATCGACACCTCCCCCGGCAAATCGCGGGTCGCGCCGTGTACCAGCAAGGCGACCGGCGCGCTGTCTTGCAGCATGTAGGCGAGACGCTCGCGAGGGTAGCCCGGGTCCAACGGTACATAGGCGCCCCCCGCCTTGAGGATGGCCAGCAAGCCCACCACCAGGTCCAACCCGCGCTCGACACACAAGGCCACCCGCGAATCCGGCTGCACGCCGCGCTCGCGCAGGTGATAGGCCAGGCGGTTGGCGCGCTCGTTGAGCTGGCGGTAAGTCAGTTGCTGCTCACCGGCCTGCACCGCTACCGCGTGAGGTGTGTGCCGGGCATGGGCTTCGAACAAGGCGTGGACGGTCTGGTCCACGGGGTAGTCGGTTTCGCTGGCGTTGAAGTCCACCAGTTGCTGTTGCAGTTCGGTCGCGGGCAGCACCTGCACATCGAACAGCGGCGCCTCGGGCGTCTCCACCAATCCCGCCAGCACCGTGCCAAGGTAGTCCAGCAGGCGCTGGGCACCGACCTTGCGGGGCGCCTTGGCCTTGAGCCGGAAACCGCTGGCCAGGTCGTCCACCGTCAGCATCAGCGGGTAGCTGAGGATGTCTTCGCTGCTGAGCAATTCGATGCCGGGCTGCAGCTCCTGGAGTGCCTCGACCGAGACATGCCGGTAATTCAGCAAGCTGTTGAACAGTGGTGTGACGCCGCTGCAACGCTGGGCCAACGCCAGGGACGCTTGCTCGTGGGCGAGCAAGGCGCTGAGTTGCTGCTGCGTCTGCCTGATCGCCTCGCGCACCGTCACCCCGGCCAGGCGTACCCGCAGCGGCAAGGTGTTGATGAACATGCCCAGGGCACGGTCGGCGCCCTCACCTGCTTGCAAACGCCCCAGCAGAACCGTACCAAACACCACATCGTCACGGCCCGAGACGCGACCCAATACCTGGGCCCACGCCAGATGAAACAGGCTCGCCGCGCTGACACCCAAGGTGCGGGCCTGCTCACGCAACAACTGGCCGAGTGCGTCGGGAAGCAGCACGTCGGCTTCCTCGGTGTCACGGCGATCCGCCTGGCGCTCCTGTAAACCGAAGGCCAGGGTCGGCTCGTCGACATCCGCCAGCCGCCCGCGAAAGAACGCTTCGTGCCCGGCCTGGCGTTCCGCTGACCGGGCCTGGGCGACCACGTTGCGATAGGGCACCGGCGCCGGCAATTGCTGTTGCTGGCCAAGCAGATGCGCCTGGATTTCCGCCATCAGTACTTGCGTCGATGTGGCGTCGTTCACCAGGTGATGGAAACGCAGCATGCCCACCCAACGGCGGTTCTGCGGGTCTTCGGCATAATCCAGGGCCATCAGCGGCGCCTTGCGCAAGTCCAGTGGCCGCTGGCGTTCGCGCAGTTGTTCGAGGATTGAATCGCCCTGGAGGGCCACCGGTTGCACGTCCAGAATCGCCTTGCGCCACACCACTTGCATCGGTTGTTCGAGGGCATCCCACGCCAGGCTGGTGCGCAGGATGTCATGGCGGTCGATCACCTGTTGCAGCGCCTGGGCGAACGCTTCCAGCTGTTCACGGCGGGAAAAGCTGAACATCGCGTGTTGCTGGTACGGATCGCGCTCGTCAGTGATGTGGTGATACAGCAGGCCTTCCTGCAACGGCGCCAGCGGGTAGATCTCCTGCACATTGGCGGCGCCACCGGGGATCGCGGCGACGATGCGTTCTATCGTCGGCGGGTCCAGTTCGGCCAGCGCCAGCAGGTCCGGAGTAATCAATTGGCAACCTGCCGGAACACGGTTGGCCGGCACCTCAAGCTCGGTGCCCTGGCCGACCGCTGCCGCCAGTGCGGCCAGGGTCGGCTGGCCGAACAGCACCTGCACGTCGGCCTGCAACCCGACCTGGCGCATGTGCTGCACCAACTGGACCGCCAACAGCGAATGGCCGCCCAACTCGAAGAAATGGTCATGCCGCCCCACCCGCTCGACGTGCAGCACATCGGCCCAGATCTGCGCCAGGGCGATTTCCGTAGGCCCTTCGGGGGCTTCGTAAATTCGACTGACAAATGCATCGGCACCGGGTGCCGGCAAGGCCTTGCGGTCGAGTTTGCCGTTGGCCGTCAGGGGCAGCGCGTCCAGCTTTACGTAGGCCTGCGGCACCATGTAATCCGGCAAGCGTGACTTGAGATGGGCGCGAAGCGCTTCAATCGCAACCGGCGCGTGCTCGGTGAACCAGGCCAACAGCTGCCCCTCGCGTACCAGCACCACCGCTTCGGTGACCCCTTCATAACCCGCCAGGGCGGACTCGATTTCCCCCGGCTCGATACGCACGCCGCGAATTTTTACCTGGTCGTCGTTGCGGCCCAAATATTCAATATTCCCACCCGGCAGCCAACGCGCCAGGTCGCCGGTGCGGTACATGCGGCCTGGGTTGAATGGGTCATCAAGGAAGCGCTCTGCGGTCATGTCCGGGCGGTTCAAATAGCCCCGCGCCACGCCTTTACCGCCGACGTACAACTCGCCTGCAGTACCGATGGGCACCGGCCGCTGT
Source organism: Pseudomonas sp. W2I6 (assembly GCF_030815935.1). Taxonomy (NCBI): domain Bacteria; kingdom Pseudomonadati; phylum Pseudomonadota; class Gammaproteobacteria; order Pseudomonadales; family Pseudomonadaceae; genus Pseudomonas; species Pseudomonas sp. W2I6. Next base: position 3,719,062 of record NZ_JAUSXJ010000001.1, read on the forward strand.
TGCTCATCCAGCAGGTAGACCGCGGCATTCGCGATGGGTTTGCCGATGTGCAGCGCCTGCCCGGCCTCAACGAGGCCCGAGGTGGCAACCACGGTGGCTTCAGTGGGACCGTAGTTGTTGATCACCGCGAAACTGCGCGCCTGGTTGAACTGGCGCAGGCGGTCGCCACCGATCAGCAGCGTGCGCAAAGTCGGGTGTTCGATATTCTGGCTGAACGCATACTCGGCCACCGGCGTGGGCAGGAAGCATACGTCCAGCGGTTGCGCGCGCCACCAGGCCAGCAGCGCGTCGATGTCTTCGGCGCCGTTGTGGGCCGGCGGCAAGTGCAGGGTCGCGCCCACGCACAGCGCTGGCCAGACCTCCCAGGCCATGGCGTCAAACCCGAAACCGGCAACGCTGGCGGTATGGCTGCCCGCGTGCAAATCGAAGGCCTGGCAATGCCAGTCCACCAGGTTGGCCACGGTGTGGTGCTCCACCATCACGCCCTTGGGCAGGCCGGTGGAGCCCGAGGTGTAGATCACATAAGCGAGGTTGGCGGGTGTCATCGCCACTTGCGGGTTGCGCGCCAACTGCGCCGTGGCGTGATCCAGATTGATGACCGGCACGCTCAATACCGGTAGCCGTTCGAGCAAATCCGTCTGCGTCAGCACCGCCACCGGCGCGCTGTCATCGAGCAGGTAGTGCAGGCGCTCGGCAGGATGGGCCGGGTCCACCGGGACATAACAGGCGCCGGACTTGAGAATCCCCAGCAAGCCCACCAGCGTCTCCAGGCCGCGCCGGGCGACGATCGCCACACGGTCGTCGGGCTTTACCCCGAGCACCAATAGCTGCCGCGCCAGGGCATTGGCCCGTTGATTCAACTGGTCATACGTCAATCGCTGCCCCTGATACACCGCCGCCACCGCATGCGGGGTCACCGCGGCCTGGGCCTCGACACGCCCATGCAGGGTTTGCGCTGCGGGATAGGCCTGGGCGGTGGCGTTCCAGCGTTGCAACTGCGCGGTTTCCTCGGGCGTTATCAGCGAGAAGTCAGCCAGGGGCAGCGCGGTGTTTTCCAGCCCCTGCTCCAGCACATACACCAGGCGATCGGCCAGGGCCTGCACCTCGTGTACCTGGAAGTACGCCTCGTTGTAGACGCAGTGCAGGCACGCCGTGTCGTGGTAGCGATTGCTGCGCAAGTGAATCGCCAGCGGCAACGGCTCATGGTGGTTGGACACCTTGATCGCCCGGGCCGATGCCTGGCCGTAGCGAAATTCATGGTCGTCCTGCTCATAGGACACCGACAGGTCGAACAGTTGGCCGCGGTCGGCGCGCAGCAAACCCAGCTCGCGATTCATCTCGCTCAGCGGGAAACGTTGATGTCGGAAATCCTGCTGGAGCTGGTCGCGCACGCCACGCACCAGGGCGCTGAAAGGCAGGTCGTCGCTGAACTGCAAGCGCACGGCACTGACCTGGGTGAACAGCCCCAGGGTCGAACGAAAGCGTGCATTGGAACGGTTGAGTATCGGCAGCCCCACCACCCACTCCTGGCGCTGGCCGGTGCGGCTGAAGTACAGGTACATCGCCGCCAATAACACATGGAACGCCGACGCCTGGTAATGGTTCGCCGCCCGCGCCATGCGATTGAGCAGCGCCGCCGGAAACGGTGCTACCAGGGTGTTGCTCGGCGCATCGCCCTTGGCCTGGTAACGGCGCGTCAGCAGCGGCTCTGGCAGCGCCTGGTATTTGTCCAGCCAGTAGCTGCGGTCCCGGGCGTAACGGGCCGACTCGCGATAGCGTTCATCGTTGTCGATGAAGTCGATATAGGACGGCGCCGACAGGTCCGGTAGTCGGCCCTGCTCCAGGGCGCTGTAGATCCCGGCAAGGGATTGCAGCATCTGGCCAAAGCCCCAGCCATCGAGAATCAGGTGGTGAGCCTGGGTGCCGAGGCGGTAATGCTGGTCATCGAGCTTGACCAGGAAGAAGCGGAACAACGGCTCGTCGACCAACGCATAGGTTCGCGCCATCTGCGCCTGCAACAAGGCCTCGGCGGCCGCGTGGGGATCCGGCTGGCGCGAGACGTCATGCTGCGGCACCGATACCGCCATGGCCCCGGCAAACGCCTGCCGTGGCAAGCCATCGGCCGCCACTTGCAACACCGTACGCAATGCGTCGTGCTTGGCCACCAGGTGCTCGATGGCTCGCTGGATCAATGCGGGATTCACGGTGCCCGTGAGTTCGATATAACCCCCGATGTTGTACAGCGGCGAGTCACCGAGGCGCAGTTGGTCGAGCCAGATATCCCGCTGGGCGGCGGTCAGGGGGAAATACGTCATAAGATCCTTCTCATGTGAGGTGTCGATAAAGCGCACAACGCCCCATTGAGGCGAAATCAACGGGATTTAAGCATCGCCCCGGAGGGCCGTATGTCACCCGAAACCCGGACAGCCTGGGTACCGCGCCGGGGTTGGCTGATGGTTCAGTGCTGAAACGATTAAATGGATGTAGGAGATTGGCTACATCTGGCCGATGCCATATAGCCGGGCATGTCGAGAAAATTGAGTAAATATGTTTTATATCAACTAGTTAACAAACTCTAAATCCTTTTACCCTGCAGCTTCAGCCTATATCCCTGTCGGAAATGACGAAATAATGGCGCGCTTTTTATGGCAGGTTGTGTCCCTCGTTTCCGCTACATACGTAGGACAAATCCACGTGGCTAAATGAAGCCTCGAGCACCGACCCAGGTTCAAGGAGAACGGGAGGCCTGCACACGTACGGGCAACCGTTGACGGTTTTCGACATCAAGGATGAGATGGCTATGAGTCTGACCAGCAGTATTCGGAATATGGAAAATCCGCATTTTTATTTCGAGTTGGGAGAGTTGATTTCAAGCACCGGCACTGAACACTTCGCAGCGAAGATGCTGCAACTGGTCAACAAGCTGGTACCGGTTCACTTGGTGGACCTCAGTGAATGGACCCTCGACGAGCACCAGGCCTGCGTGCTCGATATCAAGTTACTTGGCAGCGACGGGTTGAAGCAGGACCTGCCGCCACCGCGCACCCTGCATCACCGCGACGATCATCCGCTGCTGAAAAAAATGCTCGGCATGAACGACCCGCTGTTGATCCAGATGAATGCCAAGGCCGACAGCACCCACACCCGCGGCACCTCCCATCAGTGCAACCTGGTATCGCGCCAGGCCAATCGGCGCTGCGTGATTTCGTTCTACCGGCCCCACACCCAACGCGCCTTTTCCCTGGCGCAGCTGTCGTTTCTCAAGAGCCTTTCGGAAACCTTGCTGCCGTTGATCGAGCGCCACGCGCAGATCAATCGACAGGCCCCGCCGGTAGCGCCCGAGCCCTCTAAAACTCCGTTGGAGCAGTCGCAATTGCAGCGCGAATTCTATAAACGCCTGTCACTCAGTGACATCACCTTATCGGCGCGGGAACAGGAGGTTTGCCTGGGGTTGTTGACCGGCGGAACCGTACCGCAGATGGCCGAGAAACTCAGCGTGAAAAACAGCTCCATCGAAACCTACCTCAAGCGCGCGGCGGCCAAACTGGGCGTGAGTGGCCGGCATGGCCTGGCCAAATGGATGGTTGGCGCGTGATGAAAAAACTGATGCTCGGCGTGGCGTGTGTGCTTGGCGGGTGTTCGTTGATCCCGGACTATCAGCGGCCCGAGGCACCGACCCCGGCGCACTACCCGGTGTATAACGCGGACCGGGTGGGGCCATCGGCCGCCGGGCCTGACTGGCAACAGTTGTTCCGTGACCCGGTGATGCGGCAGTTGATTGGCCAGGCCCTGGTGAATAACCGTGACCTGCGGGTGGCGGCGCTGAATGTCGAAGCGTTCCAGGCGCAGTACCGCATCCAGCGTGCCGACCTGTTCCCGGCGGTGTCTGCCACGGGTGCCGAAAACCGCCAGAAAGTCCCGCGACGCGCCACTACCACCGGCAAGTCTGCGATCACCTCTACCTATTCGGCGACATTGGGCGTCAGCGCCTACGAGCTGGATTTTTTCGGCCGCGTACGCAGCCTCAGTGAGCAGGCGATGCTGCAATACCTGGCCACTGAAGAAGCTCGGCGCAGCGCGCAACTGAGCCTGGTGGCCAACGTCGCCAACGCTTACCTGACCTGGCGCGCCGACCAGGAACTGCTGGCCCTGGCCCGGCAGACGCTGGCCTCGGACGAGCACAGCCTGCGTCTGACGTCGCGCAGTAAAACGGCGGGCAAGGCGACGTCGATTGATGTGATCCAGGCCCGGACCAGCGTCGAAAGTACCCGGGCAAGCATTGCGCGCTACCAGCGGCAGGTGGCCCAGGACCTCAACAGCCTGGCATTGCTGGTGGGTGGGCCGGTGCCGGATTCTTTGCCGGCACAGCCGCTGTCCGACGACCTGGTAGCCCGGGTGCCGGCCGGGTTGCCGTCGGACCTGCTGCAACGGCGGCCGGATATTGTGCAGGCCGAGTATCAGCTTCAGGCGGCCAACGCGAATATTGGCGCGGCGCGGGCGGCGTTTTTTCCTTCGGTTACGCTGACGGCCAACGCTGGCACCTCGAGTAAGGATCTGTCGGGATTGTTCCAGGGGGGCTCGGGGAGTTGGGGGTTCCAGCCGCAGATCAATCTGCCGATCTTCAACGCGGGCAGCCTGCGGGCCAGCCTGGATTACGCGAAGATTCAGAAGAACATTTATGTCGCGCAGTATGAGAAGTCGATTCAGACCGCGTTCCAGGAAGTCTCGGACGGGCTGGCGGCGCGGCAAACGTATAACGAGCAACTGGCGGCGCAGCGGGATTTTGTTCGGGCCAACCAGACGTATTACGACCTGGCTCAGCACCGGTATCGCAGTGGGGTGGACAGTAATCTGGTGTTTCTGGATGCGCAGCGGTCGTTGTTCAGTTCGCAGCAGGCGTTGATTGTTGATCGGTTGGCGCAGTTGGTGGCGGAGGTGAATTTGTATACGGCGTTGGGTGGGGGGTGGGAGGGTGATTCTGCTGGGGGTGGGGGCATATCCGTTTCTTCGGTCACGGCGGCTTATGGTTCCGCTCTTACAGCGGCTCACTTTGGAAAAGCCCCAAAGTAAGCAAAAGCAAAAGCACGGCGGCCTGAAAGCCGACCTGAGTGTTAAAAGCCAGATCAAAAGCCAGAGCGAAAGCAGCTCTGCTTTTCTGTGGGAGCTGGCTTGCCTGCGATGCAGACAACTCGGTCTTCCAGGTACACCGAGGTGATGCCATCGCAGGCAAGCCAGCTCCCACATTTGAACCGTGCCCGCTTTTGATCTTGATCTTGGGCGCCCCGTTAAACCATGCTGGCCGAACGCAGGCTTTGGACCGTGAGCCGCTGTAAGAGCAAAACCCTAAGGCCTTACCCGCGCCACCCGCCACACCTTGTTCCCCACATCATCCGCCACCAGCAACGCGCCCTGCCCGTCCAACGCTACACCCACCGGACGCCCCTGAGCCTCTCCATCACCATTCAAAAACCCAGTCAGGAAATCAACAGGCACACCCGACGGCTTTCCGTCCCGGAACGGAATAAACACCACCTTGTACCCCGCCTGCGGATTACGGTTCCAGGATCCATGCTCCCCCACAAATACCCCATCGGCAAACACCGCTGGCATCCCCCGCGCATCGGAAAAAGTCAGGCCCAACGGCGCAACGTGAGTCCCCAGCGCGTAGTCCGGTGCAATCGCCTGGGCGACCTTGTCCGGACGCGGCGGCTGCACCCGGCTGTCAACGTGAGCCCCGTAATAACTCCACGGCCAACCGTAGAACGCGCCGTCCCGCACCGACGTCAGGTAATCCGGCACCAGATCGCTGCCGATCTCGTCGCGCTCGTTGACCACCGTCCACAACTGCGTAGAGCCGGGTTTCCACGCCAGCCCATTGGGATTGCGCAACCCACTGGCGAACAGACGCTTCTGCCCACTGGCAAGATCCAACTCCCAGATCGCAGCACGCCCTTCCTCGGCTTCAAGCCCGTTCTCACCCACATTGCTGTTGGACCCGACGGTCACATAAAGCTTGGTACCCTCAGGATTGGCCAGGACGTTTTTGGTCCAGTGATGATTGATCCCGGCCGGCAGATCAGTGACCTTCACCGGCACGGCATCGATGTGAGTCTGGCCCCGAACATAAGGTACCTTGACCACCGCATCGGCATTGCCGATATACAACTCATCCCCCACCAACGCCATGCCAAACGGCGACGTCAGCCCACCGAGAAACTCACTCTTCACCTCGGCACGCCCATCACCGTCGGCGTCCCGCAGCAGCGTGATCCGGTCGGCGCTCGGCGTATCGGCACCGACCCGCCCCATCACAAACCCCATCGCGGTACGACGCGCCCAGGCGAGCAAACCCGTGCCGCCGTCCGTGGCACCTTCAGGCATGGGCGGATGGTTACTCTCGGCTACCAGCACGTCGCCATTGGGCATGGTGTACACCCAGCGCGGATGGTCAAGGTCCGCGGCCAACGCCGTTACCGTGAACCCATCGGGCGCCGTTGGCTGGGCATTACCGGGCCAGCCGACAGCCTTGGAGACCTTGAGTGTCGGGATCAGTGATGCAGTGGGTTCGGGCAGTTGCGGGCTTGGCCCCACACCGGCCTGAAACGGCAGTTTGGAGGAATCGCCACAGGCGCTGAGGGCAGCCGTGGCGGTGATCAGCAGCGCAAGGCGGCTTGGTGCATTCATTGGGAAACCTCGGGACAGCCCTTTATCGGGCAGGCAAAAACCGCTGCAGTATTGCGCCCGCGGGCCGCACCAAACACAGGGTACAGCGCAATTCAGATTTGCCGCAGAGGCACGAATAGTCCTTACGAGATAAGGAGGGAAAGCAGTGCTATCATCCAGCCACTATTGATGACATGGAGGCCGCTATGCGCATACCGCTCGCTCCGATACTGATCGCTATGACCCTCACCATCACGGGTTGCAGCATCAAGCAAACCGTCGCCCCGGCCACCCTGTCCAACGATCAGCCACCGGAAATTTGCCTGATTCCTGCCGAAGGCCTGCGTGCCGGATTCAATACCACCTACACGGCACAGCTGAGGAGCAAAGGTTTCCAGACACGCGAGGTGGCAGCCGGCAGTCCACCCTCCGTATGCACGCTGTCGACGACCTACATTGGCAAGTGGACATGGGACATGGCGCTGTACATGTACTACGCCGATATCCGTGTGTATGAACAGGGCCGTCAGGTCGGCCAGGCGGAATACGACGCGTCGTGGGGCGGTGGTCGCCTCGACAAGTTTATCGATGCGCAGAACAAAATCATCGAGCTGACCGATCAACTCTTTCCCAACCCGGTATACCGGGCAAGCACACCACCAGCGGCCAGTTCCAATGCACCACCCGCACTCGACAAAGCAGCCTACAAGAAGAAAAAGCTTGAGCAGTTGATGCAGGAAAGCACGTCTTACGACGATTACCAGAAACGTTATCGCGAGATCCTCGCGGAATAAATTATCGCCATGAATCAATGCAATCGAGTCAAGGAGCAGACATGCTGAATGCTGTAATGGCTGGAAAGAGGCGTGGCACCGGCCTGGAAAACCAGGAGCAGGCGCTGGGCCTGGCACGGCCTGCGTACCCATCCGATGTGACAAACTCGACAGACCTATCGGCCGGCCTCGCTAGGCCCGCCTATACACTCCCCCTCGTGCGGCTGAGTTAAAGCTCAACTGCGCGAGGGGTGCAGCACCCCCCTCAGGCTTTCCAAGGCCCCAACGCCAGGCTGTAGGGAGAAAACCCCTCGAACTGCCAACGCAGCGCCAGCGCCGCATCCCGTCGGACCACGTGTTCCACGGTCACCTTCCACAACCGCTCAGCCCCCTCGAACGTGGCCAGTTCATCTCCTTCAAGAATCACCTCGGCCCGCCCGGCCATCTGCAACACATCACCCGTAGCAAAATCCACAAACAGCAAGCCCGCAACCGGATTGACCTGCACATTGCCCAAGGTGTTGAAAAACGAGTTGCCGGTAAAATCGGGAATCGTCAGCACCTCTCCCTCCACGCGCACAAACCCACTGTTGCCGCCTCGGTGTGAAACGTCCACCGAACGCTTGGCCGCATCCCCTTCCAGGTCCACATAGCTGGCGACGAAAAACGTATCAGCGCTGCGAATCAGCGCCCGGTCAGCGTCATCGAGCGAGTTCGCGCGCCGCACAATACCTTTAGCAGCGCGCTGCCCCCGGGCCCCCGGGTCCACCGCACGCAACTGGATGTACTTCGGGCAATTTCCAAACGTGTGCACCACCGCCACGGTAAAACCGTCGACGCCGGCAGCCCCAATAACCCCGTTCATGCGATTACGCCGCCGCGTATTCAGGTCAATGCCCAACAGCCCGACCGACGCGCCTTGTTTCAGCCCGCTCCCGGCGGGGTCACTCTCCGCAGGCAGGCTGTCGATACGCAAGCTGTAGGGGTCCGGCGAATACGCAAACCCCGGCGTGCCCTCCAGCAGCGTGGCCCAGGGCAGCCCCTGCTCATCCACGGCCCCCACGACCAGATAGGGCAACAACTCATAAAAAGCCCGATGCTGCTCCGGCAAGTGATCCCGTATCACCTTCGCGCCGATCACCTCCATGCGCTCGGCCACGCCGGCACTTTGCTGCAACTGCCGCTCGCCGGCATGCCATGGCGAAACGGGGGACGCGTCCTGGTGATTCATGATCAAGCCCTCGGTGAATGAAACGCCGGATGTTCACGCAATGCCGCCACGCTGAAATCGACAAAACTGCGCACCCGCATCGAAGCGTTGCGCCCTTCGCGGTAGACCACATGCACCGGCAGCGGCGGCGGTTCATAGGCCTGCAATACTCGACACAGTTGCCCGCTCGCCAGGTGCTCGTGCACCGGGTAGCTCAAGCACCGGATCAACCCTGCGCCCTGCACCGCCGCATTGATCGCGCCCTGCACCGTGGTGCAACCGAGACGCGCCCGGGCCTTGATGCTGGCGCCCTGGAAATCCCACTGCACCCAATTCGAATACGCCTGGCTGGCGACCAGCCGATGCTCCTTGAGCGCCTCCGGTTGCACCGGTTCGCCATGGCTTTGCAGATAGCCGGGGCTGGCGCAGACGATGTTGCGCACATGGCCCACGGGCCGGGCAATCAGGGATGAACCGGGCAGTTCCCCCACCAGGACTGCCACGTCCAGGCCGTCTTCATTGAGGTTCGGATAATGATCGTGGTAATGGGCAAACAGGCGGACTCCGGGATAGCGCTCCAGGAAGCCGGCCAACAGCGGCGCCATCACATAACGGCTGAACAGCAACGGAAAAAACACCCGCAGGTTTCCCTCGGCCTGCGCGTGCGCACCCTGGGCAGATGCTTCGGCGGCGCTCACGCCGTCAAGGATCCGCGAACAGTCGGCCATGAACGTCGCCCCGGCTTCGGTGAGGCGAATGCCCCGGGTGCTGCGCTGTACCAATGGCACCCGCAAGCGCGTCTCCAGCCGGTCAATCGCGCGGATCACAGTGGGCCCCGAGAGGCCCAGGGAGCGGGCAGCCGCGGACAGGCTCGGCTGCCGGGACAGCGCCTGGAAGATCTGCATGTCGCGATAACGGTCCATCAGGCCGGCCGCTGCATCGATGGGTTGAGCGCAGCATCCTGCCCCAGCCGGCTGACCAGAAAATCCACGAACGTGTTGACCTTCGCCGGTACCCGAGCGTTGTTCTGGAACACCACATGGATCGGCAAGGCCGGCGGTTCGAAGTCTTGCAGGATGATTTCCAGTGCGCCTGCACGCACATCGCTGGCCACCTGATAAGACAACACCCGTGTGACGCCCCAGCCCAGGCGCGCGAGGTTGATCGCCGCGTTGTTGGCGGTGACCACCAGGCGCGGCTCAACGGCCACGCTCAACGGCTGGCCGCCTTCCCTGAACTGCCATTCGCTGACCAACTGGCTGGAAGACGACGTGACAATCTTCGCCTCACGCAGTTGCCCGGGGTGCAGTGGCCGGTGCCGCTCAAGGTAAGCCGGCGCCGCGCACACTACGCGACGCACCTCGCCGACCTTGATCGCCTGCTGGCCGGGTTCCTGCAAATGCCCGATGCGCACGGCCACATCGACGCCTTCATCGGTCATGTTGACCACACGGTCCACCAGCAAGGCGTTGATGCTGACCTGGGCAAACAGGTCCAGGTACTCCCCCAGGATTGGCGCGACGAACAACTCGCCGAACAACACCGGCGCGGTGACCGTCAGGTGCCCCCACGGGATCGAGAAGCTGCCTGCTGCCGCTTCTTCGGCCTCAGTCAACTCCGCGAGGATGCGCCGGCAATCGTCCAGGTAACGCTGGCCGGCCTCGCTCAGGTGCAGGCTGCGGGTGGTGCGCGAAAGCAACTGGGTGCCTATACGCGCCTCCATCGCGGCAATCGCGCGGGTCACGCTGGGGGGCGAGATGTTCAGGCGCCGGGCCGCCGCGGCAAAGCCCTGTTCTTCGGCGACGGCGAGGAAAATCTGCATTTCCTGGAAACGGTCCATGAGTCCCCTTAATCGAATGTGGTCCACCAAACCAGTGGCTTGGGAGCGGTTGTGGCGAGGGAGCTTGCTCCCGCCGGGCTGCGTAGCGGCCCCAAAATCCTGGGAGCGCTGCGCACTGGCGCGCCAACCCGGTCCAGCGGGAGCAAGCTCCCTCGCCACAAAATCTTCAAACCTTCGCCAGGCCCACAGCGGTGCGTTGCATACCCACAAACCCCTGCAGCGCCTCGATACTGCCCAGCCAGGCGCGAACCTGCGGATAGTCGTCCAGCGCGACATTCCCCTCCGGCGCATGGGCGATGTAGGTGTAGTGCGCGATATCGGCAATCGTCGGCAGGTCACCGGTGAGAAAACGGCTCTGCTCCAACTGGTGCTCTACCACTTTGAGGAATGCGTGGGAGCGGCTGATGGTCGCCTCGGCATCCAGCGCGGCACCGAACACAGTGATCAATCGCGCCGCAGCCGGCCCGGTGTGCAGCGGCCCTGCCGCAGCCGAGAGCCAACGCTGCACACGGGCCTGGGCCAAAGGCTCGGTCGGCAGCCACTGGGCGGTGCCATATTGGCCGGCGAGGTACACCAGGATCGCGTTGGAGTCTGCCAGCACCACGCCGTTATCATCGATCACCGGCACCTGGCCGAAGCTGTTGAGGGTGGCCAGGAACTCAGGGGTTTTGTGCGCGCCTTGCTTCAGATCGACGTGCACCCGCTCAGCGGGCACGCCCAGCAGCGACAGCATCAACTCAACCCGGTGGGAATGGCCAGACAAGGGGTAACGGTACAGTTTGATCATGACGGGCTCCGCGATGTGCCAGGGACTCGACCCGGTGATCGGGTCGATGACGCTTATGTTCCACCGCTACGGCACGCAGCAGAATAGCCAGTTTTTACAATCCAGCATTTCGCCGGATGAAACAATCAATCACCAAACAACTCGTCGATCAGGTTGAACAGGGTGGTTTTCACCGGGCTGTCGAGCTCGGTCCACGCCAGGCCGGTCCTGGCCCGGAACGCCCCCAACGCCAGGTGCCTGGACACGCAATTGGCCGGCAGCGCCCGGGCCGCCTGCAGCGGCAACACACCCACACCCAGCCCGGCCGAGACCAGCGCCAGCATGGTGGTGAACTCGCCGAGTTCGGAGGCGATCTCCAGCGGCACGCCCATCGCCTGCACGAATTCATCGTAGAAACCCGGTGCATAACGCCGGGCCAGGATGAACACCGGCACCTTGAGCAAGTCCGTCGGCTGAATGGTTTCCTGGGTCGCCAACGGATGCTCGCCGGGCAAGGCGACCACGAAGCTTTCCTGCAGCACCTCAAGGGTCTGCACGCCGGGATAGGCCGCCGGCAAACGCATCAGGCCGAAATCCAGCTGGCCGTTTTTCAACGCAGCCGCCTGATCCGGGCCGGGCATGTCCTTGAGCTCCAGTTCAATTCGCGGGTAGCGCTGGTGCACCGCACGAATCAACCCGGGCAGCAATTGCGGCAATACCGACGAGACAAATCCCAGGCGCACCCCGGCCGATCTCCCCGCGGTTCGAAGCCCGGGCGGCATCGGCGGCGCGGGCAGCCTGGTGCAGGGTGGCGAGGGCTTCCGGCAGAAACACCCGCCCGGCTTCCGTCAGTGTGACCGAGTGCCGGTTGCGGTCGAGCAGGCGCACGCCCAGGCCGCTTTCGAGCAGTTTGATCTGCATGCTCAGCGCCGGTTGCACGATCGACAACTGCGCGGCCGCCCGGCCGAAATGCAGTTCCTGGGCGAGCACGACAAAGGCGCGCAGGTGCTTGAGTTCCATCAGGTTGGCTCCGGTTATCACGATTATTGATCACCCCATCACAAATGAAAATTGGACGCCGGGCCCTGGCTGCGCTGAAGTAAGGCCCGTGATGCACGATATGACAGGGTTTGACGTATAACAATGAGAGCGGCGCCCCGCACTCGGATTGATAGTGTTGATCACCTGTCTCAGTCTTCGGAGATCGCCCCATGCAGCGTGTTTTAGACAGTTTCCGCCTCGATGGCCGCCTGGCCTTGATCACCGGCTCCAGCGCCGGCATCGGCCTGGCCATCGCCCGTGGCCTGGCCCAGGCGGGCGCACGGGTAGTGCTCAACGGGCGCAACCGCAGCACCTTGCGTGACAGTGCCGCGTTGCTGGCGGCGGAAGGCCTGGAGGTGCACACTCAGACGTTCGATGTCACCGACGGCGCGGCGGTGTTGGCCGCCGTGGCGGAGATCGAAGAGCGCCTGGGCCCGCTGGACATCCTCGTCAACAACGCGGGCATGCAACGTCGCGGGCCGCTGGAGGACTACAGCGAAACCCACTGGCGCGAGTTGATGAGCACCAACCTGGACAGCGCCTTTCTGGTCGGCCAGGCCGTGGCCCGGGCGATGATCCCGCGCAAGCGGGGGCGCATCATCAATATCTGCTCGGTGCAAAGCGAACTGGGGCGCCCGGGCATCGCCCCGTATGCCGCCAGCAAAGGCGCGCTGAAAATGCTCACCAAAGGCATGGCCATCGACTGGGGCCCCCACGGGCTGACGGTCAATGGCATCGGCCCTGGCTATTTCAAGACCGAACTGAACGCCAACCTGGTGGCCAACCCCGAATTCAGCGACTGGCTGGTGCAGCGCACACCGAGCCGGCGCTGGGGTGACGTCGCCGAACTGGCGGGCGCTGCGGTTTTCCTTGCCAGCGACGCGGCAAGTTTCGTCAACGGTCATATCCTGTACGTGGACGGTGGCATCACCGCCTCGCTGTAACCTGGAGAATTTCATGCACGCGATTGTCTGCCATGCCTCGAAAGACCTGCGGGTAGAACCGCAAACCGAACCCCAGGCACTGACGCCCGACCAACTGCGGGTGCGCATTGCCCGGGGCGGGATCTGCGGCTCGGACCTGCATTACTACCAGCACGGCGGCTTCGGCACCGTGCGGTTGCGCGAGCCGATGGTGCTCGGCCACGAAGTATCGGCGGTGATCGAGGCGGTAGGCCGTGAAGACGGGCCGTTCAAGATTGGCCAACGCTTGTCGGTCTCGCCGTCGCGGCCTTGCGGGGGTTGCCATTATTGCCATCAAGGGCTGCCGAACCATTGCCTGAACATGCGTTTCTACGGCAGCGCGATGCCCTTCCCTCACGTGCAGGGTGCGTTTCAACAAAGCCTGGTGATCGAAACGCACCAGGCGCACCCGTTGGCCGATCATGTGAGCCTTGCCGAGGGTGCAATGGCTGAACCGTTGTCTGTGGGTTTGCATGCCATCCAGCGTGCCGGGGTGGTGTTCGGCAAACGGGTATTGGTCACCGGGTGCGGGCCCATCGGCAACCTGTTGATCGGCAGCCTGCGGGCAGCGGGCGCGGGGGAAATTGTTGCGGTGGACCTGTCCGCCGGGCCCTTGGCCTGCGCCGAAAAAATGGGCGCCAGCCGTACTCATAACCTGGCGGAAGACGCCGACGCGTTGAAGCGGTATACCGCCGAAAAAGGCTACTTCGACGTGATGTTCGAAGTCTCCGGCAGCGCCCAGGCCCTGCGCAACGGCCTGGAGTGCATGGCCCCGCGCAGCGTGCTGGTGACGGTCGGTCTGGGTGGCGAGGTCTCGCTGCCGTTGAATATGCTGGTGAGCAGGGAGATCGACTTGCGGGGCACCTTCCGCTTCCATTCGGAGTTTGCCCAGGCGGTGGATTTGCTCAATCGCCAGGTGATTGATGTGCGTCCGGTGATCTCCCACACCGTGCCGTTCAGCGAGGCGGTGCAGGCGTTTGAACTGGCGGCGGACAAGAGCCAGGCGATGAAGGTGTTGCTGGATTTTGGTGTGGGTGATTGAACCGGATCTCGACAGCTCCCACAGGGTTGCGGTGCATTTTGGGGATCCGATAGCGCCTGCGCTACACCCGCTCTTCGAGCCTGAACCGCAGGAAACGATGGCTGGCTGAAAACAGTCGACGGTAGGTCAGCAACACCGCACCTACCGTGCCCAACGCCGACGACGCAGCGATCAAAAACATAATCACAATCTGATAACGCACCGCGTCCACCGGACTTTCCCCGGCCAGCACCTGGCCAGTCATCATCCCCGGCAAGCTCACAATCCCCACCACCGTCATCTGGTTCAGCGTCGGAATCATCCCGGCCCGCACAGCCTGGCGAATCGCATCCTGCGCCGCCTCCCAGCGTGAACCACCGAGGGCCAGAATCATCTCGATGGTATTGCGGCCGGAGGTCAGCTCCTGAGTCATACGCTCAATCCCCAGAGACACCCCGGTAAGCGTATTACCCAGAATCATCCCAAGGATCGGAATCGCATACTGCGGCTCGTACCACGGGTGAATCCGGATAATCGCGAACAGGCCAACAGCCGTCACCAACCAGGAACTGCCCCACACCGACACAATACTGTCGGCCCGCTGCCCCGCATAGGTCCGCTTCCCACGCCCGGCAGCCGAGAGCCCGGCGATCAGAGTCATCAGGCACATCAGCGGCAGCACCACATACCAGTAGGCAAATTCAAAGACCCAGCCCAGCAGGTAACCGATCGCCAACAACTGCACCACCGTGCGCACAGCCGCCCAGAACAGCTGACGCTCCAGCCCCAGCCGCAACAACAGCGACAGCGCACCGTTGATCAGGATCAGCGAGGCGGCGATGGCCATGTCCAGTGCCGTGAGGTCGTGATAATTCATGGCTGCACGGCCCCCGTCAGCACGCCGGCGTCCATATGCAAATGGGTGGTGCTCATGCGTTGCGCCTGCTCAAGGTCGTGGGACACCCAGATATAGGCGTGAGCGCTATCCGCTTCGGCCCAGGCACTGATCAACGCCTCGACCTCCCCGGACGAGGCCGGGTCGAGAGCGGCGGTAGGTTCGTCCAGCAACAGCACATCGGGATTGAGTTGCAGGGTACGGATCAGTGACACCACCTGGGACTCACCACCGGATAAATCCCCGGCATTTTTTGCCAGAAAACCCGATTCCTTGCCCGCGTGGGCCAGCAGCGCCTTGACCGCCTGCGGGTCGAAACTCAGGTGATGCAAGGCCTTGAGGCTGTAGGGGAAACGCAAGTTGTCTTCCACCGTGCCTTCGATCAGCGCCGGGCGTTGGGAGAGGTAGCTGATGCGGCTGCGATACTGCGGGACTTGCGCGTTGGCGATGACCTTCCCGTTCCAGAGGATATCCCCTGAGGTCGGCGCGTCGAGCAAGGCGAGTGCCCGAAGGAATACACTTTTGCCGGAGCCGGATGAACCGGTGATGGATAGGCGGTCGGCGCGGTGCAGCTGGAAGTTCGTGGGCTGCAGCAGTTGCAGCTGGCGGCGCTCGTCCATCCGCGTGAGCGCCCGGGTTTCGACTAATACGCTCATGGCGTTGATGATCCTTGTTCCTGATTCAGACGCAAATGGTAAGACAGGGCACGTCCCCCGTGGCGAGGGAGCTTGCTCCCGCTGGGCTGCGAAGCGGCCCCAATAAAGCCACTGCGATACACCTGAAAAAACACCGTTAATTTCTTGGGGCTGCTGCGCAGCCCAGCGGGAGCAAGCTCCCTCGCCACAGCAAGCTCCCTCGCCTCAGCGTTCTTCAGCGCTTGGGCTCCAGCGACACCAGGCGCGGCTTGATGGATTTCTCGCGCACCTCAAGCAACGCCAGGGTCACCGGCAACTTGAAACGTCGCCGCCCTGCACTGCCAGGGTTGAGAAACAGCCGCTCGCCGTGCCACTCGATCAATGGTTTGTGAGAGTGGCCAGTGATCACCAGCCGGATGCCCGGATCAAGCTCCTTCGGCACATCGGCAACGTCATGCACCAGCAACGCCCGCCAGCCGTTCAGGTCAAAATCCAGCCGGTCGGCCAAATGCTCTGCCCACGCGGCATCGAGGTCGTTATTGCCGCGCACCACATGCAATGGCGCAATCGAGGCCAGCAACTCAAGGATCTCCGGGCTACCGATGTCCCCGGCGTGAACAATCTGCTCGCACCCTTCCAGGGCCGCCAGGGCCTCGGCACGGAGCAAGCCGTGGGTATCGGAAATCACACCAACTTTCATGAACGTCTCCTGTGCAAAACCCCGGCGCGATCCACCGGGTGGCTTGCAATCAATCATTGCACTGCCTATATTTCCCGCCTGGCGCCATCTACGCCACCATCCGCGGAAAGGGCTGCGCCCAAGACCTTGACTGAATATCACATTTCTACGACTCCCAACCTTAAAGCGGACAAGGTTTGTACAAGGAGATCGTATGTCGCAATCATTCTCGTCCACTAACGGCCGTATCAACCTTGAGCAGCAGCGCAAGCGCGCCAAGGAACTTTTGCAGCGCCTGAAAAGCGCCGATGCCGCCGCAACCCCGACCTTATCCGATGCCCAATGGTCGATCGCCAAGGAACTCGGTTTTCCCAGCTGGCCCAAGCTCAAGGCCCACGTCGATGCGGTGGATTTTGCCGCCCGCCATCCAGGTTTCGACGCCAGCGATGAAGCCCGCACCACCCACTGGCGCTGCGGCAACGATATCGCCCACAGCCTGGGCGTGGCGGGGTTCAAGGGCCGCTTCCGGATGCTGATTGACCCATTGTGCATGGGCCCGGTGCAGGACCTGCCTGCCGAGCAATACCAGGCCGTTCGCAGCCGCTATATCAGCCAGGTGTTTGCCATGGATGAGGCCGAAGTGGCGCGCCGGCATGCGGACGAATATCACCATCTTGAACAACTGGGCAGCGCCGGCCACAGCGTGTTGTGGTGTGAGGCGGATGCGTACGATCAATTGTTCCTGATTCGCGCGCTGGCTGGGCTTGAGCATCTGCCTGAAAAACTGGAGTTGATCGAAGTCGATCGTATCCCCGGCGTGCAGCGTTTTATCGGCATCGGCCAACTGGCGCCTGAAGTATTGGCGTGGCTGTGGCCGCAGCGCCGACAGGTCGACGAGGACATGCTGCAACTGGCGCGACAGGCCTGGCTGGCGTATTGCGCCAGCTCGCCGATCAAGCTGGCGGAACTGGCCCGGAGTAGCTCCACCTCCCTGCCCTTCCTGGCCCCGGCATTGCGCCGACAGTTGCAGGAGTTACCAGGTGTGCAGGACGGTTTGTCCCTGACCGAGCGCCTGTCCCTGCAATACGTGGATGAAGCCGGGCCGGTGCCGTTTGGCCGGGTGTTCGCCGAGCTGATGGGCAAGCGTGAACCACTGCCGTACCTGGGAGACATGATGTTTCATGCGCTGATGCGGCCGTTGATCGATGGCGAGAATCCCCTGTTGATCGAGTCCGGGGCCCAGTTGCCATGGCCACAGCGGGTGTTGGCGCTGACTGCGCTGGGTCGCCAGGTTCTGAACGGCGCAGCCTACTGGCCGGATCATGCAACGGAAGAACGCTGGGTAGGTGGCGTCTGCCTGCGACCGCGCCACCCGCACTGGACAATTGACGAACATGGCATGCCCGTATGGCGTGATTGATTCTTCGCGACAGCTTTGATCTGTGTCATGTTGAGCCAAACAGGTAACGGTTCAGCGCGATGACCTTACAACAGCTCAACTACTTTCTCGCCGCCATCGAGCACGGTACGTTCTCCAAGGCGGCGGAAAGCCTGCATATTTCCCAACCCTCATTGTCCGAGCAGATCCTGCGGCTGGAGGAGCACCTGGGTACCCACGTGTTCATCCGCACCAATCGCCGACTGATGCTCACCGAAGCCGGACGCCGCCTGCAGCCATTTGCACAAGGCATGGTGACGTCAGCACGCCAGGGCTATGAAGCGGTGCAGGCTGTGCGTGAACTGTCCGGTGGCGTGGCCAGTTTTGGCACCTTCGGCACCGCCCACCACTATTTCCTCACAGACCTGATCGAGCAGTTCCGCACCCAGCACCCGGATATGCGGATCAAGATCGTCGGCTACAACTCCTCGGAAATCGCCGAGCTGGTGAGCCAGGGCGAAATTGAAGCGGGGCTGGTGATGCTGCCGATCAAGCAGCAGAACCTGACCGTCAGCGAGCCGGTCTGGTCGGCCCAGGTCGGCTATATCAGTGCCGACCCGGAGCGACTCAAGGGCCCGAAAACCATCAGCGACCTGGCGGTGGCACCGTTGATTCTCACCGAGGCGCGCTGGCGCACCGCCGACCCGATTCGCCGGTTGTTGGGGCAATTGGCGTCCAAGGGCGGCGAGGTGCTGGACCCGATCATCGAAGTGGAGCACCAGATCACCGGCTTCGAGCTGGCTGCGCGCGGACTCGGCGATGTGATTGCCACGCGCCCGATCCTGCATCAGCTGGGCTTCAATGATCGCTTGGGCTGGGTGCCGATCAGCCCGGCGATCTTCGAGGTATTCGGCTTTATCCATCGCCACGACACGCCTATTTCGCCGCCCACCCGGGTGCTGATCAACCTGATGCGCAGCCACTTGAGCCGCATCCAGAACCTGTATGCGCACCTGGAGACGCTCTAGCCATAGGGATCACCTATAGGAAACACATGACTTAGCCCATTCATCCACCTCTTGCCGAGCGGGATACTCCAGCCACCGACGCCACAACAGGCGCTTGAATGGGGAGCCAGCATGTCCAATCACTACTGCATCATTGGTGCCGGGGCCGCAGGGCTGGCGGCGCTGAAGACCATGACCGACGCCGGTTTCGAGGTGGACTGCTTCGAAAAGTCCGCGAACATCGGCGGTCACTGGAACAGCGACTACGATGCCTTGCACCTGATCACCCCCAAGAGCAGTTCCTTCTTTGACGGGTTCCCGATGCCCGCTGACTATCCGGTGTACCCGAGCCGCGATCAGGTCAAGGCGTACATGAACGCCTACACCGACACCTTCGGCCTGCGCGAAAAGATCACCTTCAACACCGAAGTGCGCAGCCTGAAGCCCCTGGACGAGAACGGCGAAGCGGGCTGGCAGGTGACCCTGGCAGACGGCACCCACAAACACTACAGCGGCGTGCTGGTGGCCAACGGTCACCTGTGGGATTGCAAGATCCCGCAAGTAAGCAAGGGGTTCACCGGCGTGTCGATTCACTCCGGCGAATACCGCAACGTGCAGCAGGTGCAAGGCAAGGTGCTGGTGGTGGGGTTTGGCAACTCCGGATGCGACCTCGCAGTGGATGCCGCCCAGGCTCGCCTGGACACCACCATTGCGATCCGACGCGGCCAACTGTTCCAGCCCAAGACCCTGTTCGGCCTGCCCCGGGGCGAGCTGCCGCTGCTGGGGCAATTGCCGCCAGAACAGCAGAACATGCTCATGAACATGCTGATCATGGCCAGCGTCGGCACCCACAAGAATTACCCCGGGCTACCGGCACCGGATACCTACGACCTGGATGCGCAACCGCCGGTGGTCAACACCTTGCTGCTGTACTGGATCCAGCACGGCCGAATCAAGGTCGCACCGGGTATCGAGAGCATCCAGGGCAAGACTGTCACGTTCACCGATGGCAGCCAGGTCGATTACGACACCATCGTCTGGGCTACCGGTTTCAACACGCGCCTGCCGTTCCTCGATGAACGCCTGCTGCAATGGCGTGACGGTGTTCCGCTGCGTACCGCCGCGATGACCTTGCCGACCAACCTGGAAGGCCTGTTCTACATCGGCCTGGGCGCCCCACGTGGCCCGCAATGGCCGGTGTATTGCGAGCAGACCCGGCTAGTGATGCGCTTTCTCACCCTGCGCGAGCGTGGCATGCAAAGCCTGGCGGCGAAGTTTGCCCAGTTGCAGCCGGCCGACTCACGCATCGATATCGTCAAGCGCGAATGGCTGAGCAACTACCAGGACACCCAGCGCCAACTGGATGTGCTGGAACTGGCTCTGCAACCCGGCACCCCTCTTCCTCAATACGCCTGATCGGATAGCCCTTATGAACACTGCACCGCACTCCAGCGTTATCGTCACCGGGACGTCCTCGGGCATGGGCCAGGCCGTCGCACAGCGCTTTCAGGCCGAAGGCTGGCACGTCGTCGCTGTGGACGTAACACCCAGCACACAGCCGGCGAGCCCCTTGTTTTCGCCAGTGGTCGGCGACATCACCCAGGAGGCCACACTGGCCCGTACCCTCGATGCCGCCCTGGACGGCAAGGCACCGCTGCGAGCCGTAGTGAATGCGGCGGGGATCTTTCCCACGTCATCCCTGGATAGCTTCAGCGAAGCGCTGTACCGCAAGATATTTGACATCAACGTGCTGGGCTCACTGAACATCGCACGTATCGGCACCCGTCACCTGAAAGCCGCCGGCGGAGGCGCTATCGTGTTCTTCGCCTCGGTGGATGCGTTCACCGTGTCGAAAAACCAGTTGCTCTACAGCGCCTCCAAGGCTGCTGTGGTGTCGATGACCCGCTCCCTGGCCATCGAACTGGCCGGCGACAATATTGTGGTCAACGCACTGGCCCCGGGCTGGGTGGACACCGAAGGCACCCGTGCCGGCGGGCGCATCGAGGCCGCCATCGAATCGATCCCCTTGAAACGCGCCGCGCGGGTCGAAGAAATCGCCGACTGGGTCTGGCAACTGAGCGCCAAACCCTCCTACATAACAGGCGAATCATTGTGCATCGCCGGGGGCGTGTATATGCGATGACCCCAGCCTCCGCAGGCCCCGCGCATCAGACGTGGGCCTGCCACTCCCTATTGACTGCTGCCTCACTACAATTATTCCAGAGGGCAATATCATGGGCGAAGTTCACGCTTCCTCGATTCATCAAGGGTTTCCCGCCGACCGTGCATCGGCTGAACCCTCACGCAAACGGCTGACCAAAGCGGTCGTCGGCGTGACACTGGGCAATATGGTCGAATGGTTCGACTTTGCGCTCTACTCCTCTCTCGCCGGCATCATCGGCAAGACGTTCTTCCACAACGACAACCCGACCACCCAGTTGATGGCGATCTACGCCACCTTCGCGGCGGGCTTCCTGATTCGGCCACTGGGCAGCCTGGTATTCGGTCCCATTGGCGACAAGTTTGGCCGGCGCACGGCGCTGTCGCTGAGCATCACGCTGATGGCCGTCGCAACCTTCGCCATTGCCTTGATCCCGAGTTACGCGAGCATCGGCCTGTTTGCGCCCGTCCTGTTGATTCTCATGCGTCTGCTCCAGGGCCTGTCGGCGGGTGGCGAGTACGGCGGCTCCTGCACGTTCATCGCCGAGCATTCGCCGGACGAGCGACGCAGCTTTTTCACCAGTTGGCTGGAATTCGGCAATATCTCCGGGTTCCTGCTGGGCGGTGCAGTGGTCAGCCTGTTTACCCTGGGCCTGGGCGAACAAGCCATGCAGGACTGGGGCTGGCGCGTGCCCTTTGCGATTGGCGGCCTGCTCGGCCTGATCGCCCTCTACTTGCGCCTTGGCCTGGAAGAAACACCAGTGTTCAAGGAAATCCAGGCCAACGAAAAACTGCGAAAGGCGACGGGCGCCGAACCCAGCCTGTTCAGCTTACTGGTCAACGAATGGCCGAAAATCCTGCAATGCATGGGCCTGGTCACCGTGTTCAACGTGACCTACTACATCATCCTCGGGTACATCCCGGGTTATCTGGAAAACGTACTCGGGTACAGCAATACGTTCGCCAGGAACCTGGGGATGGCCGCGACGCTGTTCATGCTGGTGTTGATCCCGGTTTCAGGCTTGCTGGCCGACCGACTGGGCCGGAACCGGATGATCATTACCGGCTGCGTGCTGCTGATCGTCATGGCGTTCCCCTGCTTCATGCTACTGCATACCCAGAGTGTCGGGTTGCTGCTGGCCGCCCTGCTGATTCTGACCCTCGCCCAGTTGTTTTTTGAAGGAGCGATGCCGGCCACCATGACTTCGCTGTTCAAGGCCCGCGTGCGCTACAGCGCCCTCGCCTTGAGCTACAACGTCGCGGTCTCGCTGTTCGGAGGCACGGCCCCGCTGATCAATACCTGGCTGATATCGATCACTGGCAACCAGATGATTCCCGCCTGGTACCTGATCGGCGGTGCCGTGGTCGGCCTGATTTCGATCCTGTTCGTCAAGGACTCCACCGGTAAACCCCTCCCAACATGAGAACCACCATGACCAGTAAAACCACAGCGCGGCAAACTATTTCCTCGGGCGGTCAGTACGAAAACGTGTTCGGTTATTCCCGCGCCGTTCGCGTTGGCAACCACCTGCACATCTCCGGCACCTGCGCCTCACCCGATTACGAACACAGCAATGCTTACGAACAGGCCCAGGCCATTCTCGTCACCGTCAACAAGGTGTTGGCCGAGGCGGGCATGGGCCCTGAAGACGTAGTGCGCACCGTGGTCTACCTGCGGGATATCAACGATGCCGCCTCCGTCGCCAAGGCACACAGCGAGGTGTTCGACGCCATTCGCCCGGCCAGCAGCCTGATTCAGGTGGATTCGATGCTGCGCCCCTGGCAGAAAGTCGAAATCGAAACGTACGCCATCGTTGCCGATTGACCCAGGCGATGAGTAAAAAACCGCGGCTTGGGCCGCGGTTTTTTTTGGTCCCGGTTATATCCATAGCAATAAACGATATTGGTATATACCAGATTGCTCCCTTATAAATCGCCCCCATCAAAAGACTGCAGGCTGGAGAAGCAAGCGATGGTGTCGGTAAAGGTAATGCTGGAGTACTTTCATCCCTGGCCGAATTCGGCGGGTTTGTACCTGGCGCGGGAACGCGGCTGGTACGCCGAGCTGGGCCTGGATGTGGAGTTGGTGGTGCACGACCCCTACCGTGGCGACACCCTTGAGCACCTGCTGACCGGCGCGGCGGACTTCGGCATTTTCCCCAGCAACCGCCTGCTGGTCCGGCGCGGCCAGGGGCAAGCCCTGCAAGGCATCGCGGCGATCAATCATGCGGGCCTTGAGTCGATTCAAACCCTGACCGACTCCGGCATCCGCCGCCCACGAGACCTGGTGGGCAAGCGCCTGGCGCTCAACCCCACGCCACGGGGTTTGGCGATGGTGCGTCACCTTGTGAGCAACGACGGTGGCGACCCTGATGGCGTGATCCTGGTGGACAGCGGCGTACGTGAGTTGCGGCCCGAACAGTTGGCCGAAGGCATCGCCGATGCCAGTTTCGGCGGCTACTGGGCCTGGGAAGCGTTGATGCACAGCCCCATCGAAGCGGAACGCCGGGTGGTGTTGCCGGTGGATCAGATTGGCGCACCGGCGTATCACAGCTACCTGTTGGGCGCCCACGAACAAACCCTCGCCGAGCAGCCCGGGTTGGTGCGTGATTTCCTCGCGGCCACCGCCCGTGGCTATCTCGCCGTGGCCGAAGAGCCAGCCATCGCGCTGGCGGCCTATGAGCACACCACACCGTATTTCCCGGCGGAATTGCTCAGCGCATCCCTGCACAAAATCGCTCCGACCTGGCTGCATGACGGTCGTTGGGGCGAGCAACGCCAGGCGCTGCTGAAACCTTATGCCGAGTGGCTGCACGAGCACGCGGTGCTCGACAATCCGCAGGTGTGGCAAGGGGCAACCAGCAACGCCTATCTGCCCGGGGCGACGGCATGAATCCACAACGCACCGCCCATGGCCTGGGGCTTGATCCGGTAGCTGCCGACTGGCCAGCGCTGCACGAAGCAGATATCCAACAGTTGCTGCACGAGTACCCGCAACTGGGTCAACTGCGCAGTTTGCATTGGCACAGCCCGCGACCGTTCTCCGCTGCCGGGCTGATCAATACCGGCGGCGCCACCCTGTTCGTCAAACGGCATCACCGACACGTGCGCCAAGCCGCATGGCTGGAAGAAGAACACCGCCTGATCGCCCACCTGCATCGCCACGGCGCACCGGTTGCCGCAGTGGTGCCGAACCGCCACGGTGCAACGGCCACGACGCAAGGTGAATGGACCTACGAGATTCACCATGTCGCCGAGGGCCTTGACCTGTACCGCGATGCGCTGTCGTGGTCGCCCTTCCAAAGCACTCAACATGCGCAGGCGGCGGGTGTGGCGCTGGCTCGATTGCACATCGCAGCCGAGCACTACAGCGCACCCCGCCGTCAAACAGAAGTGCTGCTGGCCAATGCCCGGGTGATCGAACAACCCGCGCCACTGGCCGCGATCGCCAATACCCCGGCGCTGACCGAGTACCTTGCCGACAAGGATTGGCACACACGGCTGACCGAGCTGCTGTTGCCCTGGCACGCGCCCCTGCAACCCTTGCTGCACCAACAACCGGCGCTCTGGACCCATAACGACTGGCACGCCTCGAACCTGCTGTGGCATGCAGACGGCAACGTCGCCAGCGTGCTGGACTTCGGCCTCGCCGACCGCACCTTCGCCCTCTACGACCTGGCGACCGCCATCGAACGCAACGCCGTGCCCTGGCTGGACCTGGACAGCGGTGGCCTGGCAGCAGCGGACCTCGACAGCGTCGACGCATTGCTCACCGGCTATCACCGGGGCCGGCCATTGAGCGCCCAGGACCTGCACACCCTGAGCGCCCTGCTGCCGTTGGTGCATGTGGATTTTGCCCTGTCCGAAATCGCGTACTACCAAGGCGTAGTGGGTTCCACCCGCAGTGCCGACGTGGCCTATCACGCCTACCTGCTGGGCCATCTGCAGTGGTTTGCCGGTGCCCAGGGGCAACGATTGCTCAACCACCTGCGGCGAAAATCCGTATGAGTATCCTGGTCGATACCGATTGGCTGCATGCCCACCTCGGGGAGCCCGGGCTGGTGATACTCGACGCCACCGTCGTCCTGCCGTCCCCGCGTTTTGACGGTGATTACCGGGTCGCCAGCGGTCATGCCGGTTGGCTGCACGCACATATCCCCGGCGCACGGCATGCCGACTTGCTGACCGATCTGGCCGACGTTCAAGCGAGCTACAGCTTCGCCCTGCCAACACCACAAGCCCTGATTCAGGCACTGGCGAATCTGGGTGCAGGCGCCGACAGCAACGTGGTGATCTACGATCGCGCCGACGGTTTCTGGGCCGCACGCCTGTGGTGGATGCTGCGCGGGCTGGGCATTCACGCCGGCGTGCTGGACGGTGGTTTCAACGCCTGGCAACGGGCGGGGTTACCGCAGCACAGCGGGCAGCCTGCAAACACACCCGTCGTCGAACCCTGGCCGATCAGCACCTACGCACCACTGTGGATCGACCGCGCAGGCGTTGAGGCGGTGGCCGCAGGCCAAGCACCCGGCGTACTCGTCTGCGCGTTGGGCAGCGCCTTGTTCGACGGCACCGCAGCCACCCGCTACGCCCGGCGCGGGCACATTCCCGGCAGCCACAACCTGCCGGCACGCACGCTGTTTGATGCACACGGTCGCTACCTGCCCAAGGACGCCCTGTCCGTGGCTATCGGACCCACGCTGCTGCACAGCGACGGTCCATTGATTCTGTACTGCGGCGGCGGAATTTCCGCGGCGGCCAACGCCCTGGCCCTGACCCTGCTGGGTCGCCAGGACCTCGCACTCTACGACGGCTCGCTGCAGGAATGGGCCGCCGACGCACGCTTACCAATGACTACCGGAGCAGCTCCGGCCTGACGCCTTTTGCGGCGACCCCGGCTTTTTAATTTCGTACTGGCAACCCGTCCGTTGCGCAGCGCAGGGCCCCTTTGCGCCCAATAAAGCGCGAGGCGCCAGCGGGCAGGCCCTTGGAGCGCTCCTTTTATGGCAACACCGTACCGTCACACCCTGCTCGCCCTGAGCATCACCCTCGCCGCCACGGCCGCCCACGCCCAGGACGCGACCCTGGACACCGTCACCGTAGTCGGTGAACAGGCCACCGACTACCAGGCGAAAAAGGCCGCTGTCGCCGGCTTCGATAACGCCCCGCTGCTGGACACCCCGGCCTCGGTGGCGGTGATCACCGAGGCTCGCCTGAAAGACCAGCAAGCCCGCCTGCTCAGTGAAGTATTGAAGAATGACGCCTCGGTCGGCGACAGCTATGCGCCGGTGGGTTACTACGAGAATTTCGTGGTGCGCGGTTTCTCGTTGAACCCGGCCAGCAGCTACAAGATCAACGGTCGCACCATCACCGGCGAACAGAACGTCGCACTGGAAAACAAGCAGCAAGTGGAAGTGCTCAAGGGCCTGTCCGGGCTGCAAAGCGGCGTGTCCGAACCCGGCGGCTTGATCAACTACGTAAGCAAGCGCCCGGAGAACGTGCGCTCGGTGACTGTCTCCACCAACGAACACGGCGAGCGCTACCTGGCCACCGACGTCGGCGGCTGGCTCGGTGCCGAGCAGCAGGTGGGGGTGCGGGTCAACCTGGCCCACGAAGACATCCGTTCCTACGTCGACCACGCCGACGGCCAGCGGGATTTTGCCTCCCTGGCCCTCGACTGGAACATCAGCCCCAACGCCCTGCTGCAACTGAACGCCGAATACCAGAACCGCGAGCAACGCTCGGTGCCCGGATACCAATTGCTCGGCGGCACCACCGTGCCCCACAACGTGTCGCCACGGGATCTGCTGGGCTACCAGAGCTGGTCGAACCCGGTGGGCATCAAGTCGCTGAACCTCGACGGCCTGTTCGAATACCGCTTCAACGAGGCCTGGAAAGCCAGCTTCAGCGCCTCCCGCAGCCGCGTGGTGATCGACGACTACAGCACCTTCGCCTGGGGTTGCTACGGCGCCGCCAGTTGCACCAACACCGCAGTGCCCAACCACTTCAGCGCCGAGGGCGACTACGACATCTCGGACTACCGCAGCCCCGATGACACCCGCAGCAACGAAGAAGCCCAGGCCGCCCTCAACGGCCAGTTCGACACCGGTTTTCTCAAGCATGACCTGACCTTCGGCACCACTGCCTTGCGCCGCCTGGTGGACCGGCGTGAATCGGTCAACGAATACATCGGCGAGGGCAATATCTACGAAAAGCCGCCGGTGCTTGACCCCTACGAGGGGCCGCTGGGCCATACCTACCGGCGCCTGGACAGCCGCCAATACGGGCTGTTCGCCAGCGACCGCATCAGCTTCAACGAGCAGTGGCAAACCATTCTCGGCGGGCGCCAGGTGCGCCTCGACGAAGAAACCTACGACCAGGCCGGCGACACCACCCGCCATACCCAGCGCAGCGTATTCCTGCCCCAGGTGGCGCTGATCTACAAGCCGCGCCCGGACACCACCCTGTACGCCAGCTACAGCAAGGGCCTGTCCCTGGGCGGCACCGCGGCATGGTTCAGCAGCAACGCCGATGAGGTATTGCCGCCGACCACCTCGCGCCAGCTGGAAGTGGGGATCAAGCGTGACTTCCAACGCCTGAGCCTGACCGCCGCGCTGTTCCAGATCACCCAGGACCTGCAATACAACCGGCCCAACGATGACGGCAGCATCACCTTCGTGCAGCAAGGCCAGCAAAAGAACGTCGGCCTGGAGCTTTCGGCCAATGGTCGGGTGACCGACAACCTGCAAGTGTCCGCCAGCGTGGCGGCGATTCGCGCCCGGGTGAGCGGCAGCGGCACCGACGACTACGACGGCCACCAGGCGATCAACGTACCCAAGCTGCGCGCCAGCCTGCACGGCGACTACAGCATTCCCGGGATCAAGGGCCTGGCCCTGCTCGGCGGCGTGCAATACAGCGGCAGCAAGTACGCGAACCGCGAGGCCAGCGTGAAGGTCGACGACTATGCGGTGTTCGATGTCGGCGGACGCTACAGCACCAAAGTCGGTGATTACGATACTGTGCTGCGCCTGACCGTCGACAACCTGTTCGACAAACGCTACTGGCGCGATGTGGGTGAATCGGCGGGCGATGGCTACCTGTTCCTGGGCGCGCCACGCACCGCGCGGTTATCCGCCACCGTCAATTTTTGAGGCTGACTGTTCATGCGTAATCTGATTTTTGCCAGTGTGTGCCTGCTCTCCACCGCCCTCGTCGGCTGCCAGCAGCAACCGCCCGCCAACGACCAGCTGGATGCGGTGCTGTGGACCCAGACCTCCATCGAGCACGAGCTGATCTACCGCCAGGTGTTCGCCAACGCCACTCGCCAACTGGACGTGGCCCTCAAGACCCCGGACTGGGACGCCCTGCCCTTGCCACCGCGCAATCTGGCCGGGCTGCCGCCAGCGGTGATCGTCGACATCGACGAGACCGTGCTCGACAACATCCCGCTGAATGCCCGGGACGTCGTCAACAACCAGGTCTACTCCTACGACCGCTGGAACACCTGGGTCGACCAGGCCAAGGCCCAGGCGCTGCCGGGCGCCGTGACGTTCCTGCAGGCCGCCAAACACAAAGGCATCACGGTGTACTACATCACCAACCGCGAGCAAAGCCAGGTCCAGGCCACCGTCAACAACCTGCGCCTGCGGGGCTTTCCGGTGGACAGCGAGCAGCAGGTACTGGCTGCCGGCACGCCCATTGGCGGCTGCGAACACGCCGGCTACGGCAAGAACTGCCGACGCCAATGGGTCGCCCAACACGCCCGCGTGCTGATCCTGGCGGGTGATTCCCTGGGGGATTTCGTGCAGGCCGAACACAACACCCTGGACGCCCAGCGCAAGGCCGCCGAACCCTACCTGGGCTGGCTCGGCCAGCGCTGGTTCGTGCTGCCCAACCCGACTTACGGCAACTGGTACAGCGCGCCGTATGGCGACCAGGAAAAACTGCCCTTTGAACGCAAGCGCCAGCTCAAGCAACAGGCGCTGCACCTGCAAAACTGACCCTGAGAGGACCGTATGACGCCGCTGGAAATAGTCGCTGTGATCTTCAATATTGCCGGGGTGTGGCTCACCGCCCGACGGGTGCGCTGGTGCTGGCCGGTCAGCGTGGTCGCGGTGTTGCTGTACGGCTGGATCTTCTTCGACGTGAAGCTGTATTCCGACATGCTCCTGCAACTGGTCTTCGCTGTGTTGCAGGGCTACGGCTGGTGGCGCTGGAGCACCGGGCGCATCGACGCGGGCAAGGTGCGGGTGGAACGGCTGCCGGTCCAGGAAGCATGGCGGCACCTGCTCGCCGGGGTGATCGGCGCGCTGCTGCTGGGCGCCGCCATGCACCACTTCACCGATGCCGCACTGCCGTGGCTGGACTCGCTGCTCACCGCTTTCAGCCTGGTGGCCAGCCTGTGGGCGGCGCGCAAGTATGTGGTGAGCTGGTGGCTGTGGATCGTGCTGGATACGGTCTACGTGGGGCTGTTTGTGTACAAGGACCTGCAACTGACCGCTGCGCTGTATGCCGGGTTTGTGGTGCTGGCGGCGTATGGGTTGGTGTCGTGGCAGCGTGACCTGCGCCAACAGGAGCAGTGAGTGAGCGGGCCAAGCCCGCTTCACCCTTTAAATCTTGACGTTCTGCCGGATGTTCCAGCCAAATTTTACCGGGCCACCTTCCTTGCCACCGTCGGTTTTTTGCGCCTGGTAGCTGACTTCCACACTGGCAAAATTCAGGGCAATGCTTTCCTGAAGTAGTTCACTGTCATCTTCAGTACGGATGTCGTAGCCGCACACCAGCACCTCCTTCAGGGTGATGATCAAATACTCCACCGCGCTTGGACCACCAGCCTTGCGCACCACCAGACGCGCCTCCGGATAATGCTTGCCACTGGCACACGCCATCATCAGATTGGGGCTGGATTTATCCAGCGCTTTCTTGAGATTGAGGTTGGCAACGCTGACCTTGCCCGCCCCACCGCCGGTGCCGGCATGCATGGAACCCTCCTGAGATAAACCCCATGCCCAGTTGGCGATATCGATCTCGTCGCGATGGGTCTGGTCCCGCGACTCACCCTTGATATCTCCCAGTTTCAAAAACATATCAGTGGCCATGCTTACTCCCTGTCTTGGTTTTCACCGTTAGTGGCGAGGGGGCGCACTCTTCCTTATGCGGTGTGGTATTCACAAGACGCCCAAGAGGGATCAGGAAGCGCCTGTCCTGAAAAGACGAACGCTCCTACATTCATTTGCGTCACGCCCTCTCTACTCTCTCGGCTCTCGCAAACTCCAGGAGTTAAGGAATGGCTGCCTCCCTGCTGAAAGACGGATTCCCTTCAGCCCATCTCACCACCCGCCAACGGATTGAAAGCAGCCTCGACCTGCACCGGTTGTTCTTCGCCATCGACAGCGATCCGGCACTGATCGGCGCCGGTGTGGTGTACATCGATGAGCAGTTCAACGTGGTGACCCTGCGCGAATTCCAGCCGATTTGCAGCGTAGTGCCCAAGAAGGTGGTATTGCGCGAAGCGCCCAGGTACGTGGGGCCTTCAGAGTTCAAGCGGATGCTGGCCCATGAACCTCGGGAGTCAAAACGGATGGCCGAGGCGCTGAATACGGCAGTGACGTGCACCGGAGCGATACTGAGCTGGGTGGTGATTTCAAGTGGGATTGCGCTGATGCCGTTTACGGCCGGGACCAGTGCGGTGATTACGTTTATTGGGAAAGCGGCTGCAACAGCGAGTATCGCGCAGTGCGTTGCGGGAGTGCTTCGAACTGGATTTGAAGTTGCGCTTCCTGCAGCTTATGACTACCTGGACAACGAAGCCTGGTATCGGGCCGTAATGGTTTTATTGGACAGCGTTGCCTTGCTGGGCATCGCGACCTCAACGTTGACCACGATAAAAGCGATCAATACGACCACAAAAGTAACCGGCAAGCCCTTACGACAAGTGCTGAGAGGACTTACCCGTCAAGAACGAGCGAAGCTGAATGATGAGCTGCTCAAGATCAGGGACCCACGCCTGACACCGAAGCTACTCAAGTTAAAACAGGCTTCCGGTGCGGCCACCAAGCGCATCAGTGCAACACAAATGCAGAAAGCGACCACCAACCACATCAGAGATGCCTTGGCAGCAACGCTGGGTTTCACCAGCAGCGCCATGTCAGGAAACGTCAAGACACTGGCTATTGGTATCTATGAAGAGGTGAGCCAGTGAACAAGCATAAAAAGACAGCCCCCCTGGACAACCTGAGTGGCGACTTAAAAAACTGGAAAACAATGAGCGGGAAAGATCTTTATTACTCGGCTTTTTACATTGAAGACCCGCGCCCTCTGCTAAAGCGTTACATGCCGGTCATAGGGGGAGATCTTCTTGCTGGTTGTTTTTCGATTGCGATGGCCGCTCTCTTGGTGGCAGTAAGTTATCTCTCCGGACTCCAAATAGACGTGGTCACCAAAAGCGTTTTTTTCGGAGCGTTGGCGTTGAGCGTGGTGTTTTCTCTCGCCAAGGCGCAGGTGTTGGCCGGGCGAACTCATTGGGTCTGGATACATATAGGGGTTTATCTTATCTGCCTGCTGATATCTCTCCCTGCCATCACCTACCGCCCCAACACCTACCTCTACTCCATGGCCCTTCTTGGCCCACTCGTGGGCTTGCTGATCCTAAACAGCAACCGCTGCCGGGAAATGCACCAGAAAATGCTTGAGATTCGGCACAAACGCGAAGCCATCATTGCGACGCTGAAAGAACAGGGAAGATGGAAGTGGTGGTGACCTGCGCCAACAGGAACAATAAGTGAGCGTGCCATGCCCGCTTCATCCTGATGATCAAAGGCGCCGCCACCAACCACATCAGAGACGCCTTGGCTGCAACGCTGGGTTTCACCAGCAGCGCGGTATCGGGAAACGTCAAGACGCTGGCAATCGGAATCTATGAAGAGGTCAGCCAGTGAACATACGCAAAAAGACAAAAGATCTGAGCAATGTGAACGGCGACGTTAAAGACTGGAAAACAATGAGCGGAAAAGACCTCTACTATTCATTTTTTTTCATTGAGGATCCGCGACCACTGCTGAAGCGCTATATGCCGACCATTGCGAGCTGGATGCTTGCAGGATGTTTTTCCATCGCAATGATGGGGATCCTGGTTTTAGTGACCTACCTTGACAGTGCCCTCGAAGATCGCACGTTACGTAATTGGTTTTTTGGCGGATTGGCTGTGAGCATATTGTTTTCCCTGGCGCAGATTCAGGTTGTGTACGGGCGGCCTCATTGGGTCTGGATAAACGTAGGGATCTATTTCGTCTGTCTGCTGATATCTCTCCCTGCCATCACCTACCGCCCCAACACCTACCTCTACTCCATGGCCCTTCTTGGCCCTCTGGTGGGCTTGCTTATCCTCAACAGCAACCGCTGCCGGGAAATGCGCCAGAAAATGCTTGAGATCCGGCACAAACGCGAAGCGATCATTGCGACGCTCAAAGAACAGGGAAAATGGAAGTGGTGGTGACCTGCGCCAACAGGAACGGTAGAGTCACGCCCACGCCCGGCCTGCACACGGAACCCCAGGATGCCTTTCGACCCGATTTCACCGCACTACCAGCGCATTCGCGAACAGATCGCCCACGATATCGCGGCGGGTGTGCCGCAGGCGGATGAGAAATTCCCCTCCGAACGGGAGATGATCGAGCGCTTCGGCTGCACCCGGGTCACCTTGCGCCAGGCCTTGCAGCAGCTGGAAGCCGAAGGCCTGGTGTACCGGGAAAACCGTCGCGGCTGGTTTGTCAGCCCCCGGCGCATCCGCTATGACCCAACACGCATCAGCGGCTTCATGGATTACGTAAGTGCCCAAGGCCGTACGCCGCGCACCGAATGCCTGCACGCAGAGCTGCGCCCCGCGGGCGACTGGCTGGCCAGGCGGATGGGCCTCGCGTCGGCGGATGAGCCGGTGTTTTTCCTGCAACGGCGGCGCTGGATCGACCGGCGGCCGGTGTTGCTGGAGTTCAACGCGCTGCTGGCTAGCTGGTGCCCTGGGCTGCTGGACGCCGACTTGAATACCTCGCTGACCCAACTGCTGCGGGAGCGGTTTTCCCGGGTGCTGTCGCGGTGTGAGCTGGAGATGCACATTGGCACGGTGAATGAAGAACAGGCGGAGTTGCTGCAATTGTCCACCGGTTCCACCAGCGTGTATCTGGAACGCTTGAACTTCGGCGAGGATGACCAGCCGGTGGAGTTCGACCAGGAATTCTGGCGTCCGGATGCATTGTCCGTCGTGATGGAGACGCGCTACCCCGGGACGTGAATTTCACACCTGTGAAAGCTTGTGACTTGTTGCCAACGAACCCGTTTTCACTCGCTTGCAGCCCCTACTATCGAGTCCTCGTGCGCCCCTCACATGGACTGAACCGATGATCACCCGCCCCGAAAAATCCGCGTCGCCCCGCGTCGATCAACCCAACGCTCCCGAGCGGGTTTTCGACGCCGTCCTGAACAAAGCCAAAATCCTTGCCAGCACCGGGCTGGGCGACAAAACCGTCAAGCCCGAGGACTACAAGGAAGTCACCGCCCTCCCGGCCAAACTCGACATCGACAAGCTCAAGGTCATTTCCGAAGACAAGGACGCCGGGGTGATCTACTTCGAACAGGACGGCGCCAAATACAAGATCAGCGCCGAGGGCGCAGCCAACGCCCAGGACGGTTTCGACGCGCTGAAAAACCTGCGCTTCGGCCATGCCGTAGCCCCGGTCAACCAGGGCGGGCCCGACGAAGGTACCCCGCTGTACACCTTCCTCCAGACCCTGGCCGAAACCCAGGGCACCCCGGCCGGCAAGGCCATCGTCGAAAGCCTGAAGAACCCCGACCAGCAACTGCTGCGCGAAGACGGCGACGGCGTGCGCCTGGCCAACATCAAATCCGTGGGCAAGGCTGAAGACGGCATCCTCAAGATCAGTCTTGAAAACGGCAAGACTCTGGTCATTTCCGAATTGCTCACGCCCCAGGCGTTCAGCACCTACACCCAGGCCGGGGTGACCAAGGAAGCCCTCAATGACGGCAAATCCAAAGGTTATGAAGAAGTCACCAGCCTGCCGGGCGACCTCGATTTCAGCCAGTTGAAAGTGGTGTCCGAAGACAGCAGCGCCGGAGTGATCCTGTTCGAACACCAGGGCCACAAGTACGCGATCAGCAAGTCCGAAGCCGACCTGCCGCAGCCCGGCGCCGACCTCGGCAACCCCAACCCCAATGCGGGCGGCACCTTCTACAACTTCCTCCACGCCGTGCACGCCAGCGAAGGCTCGCAGGCCTTCGACTACATCAAGAACGCCCAGTCCCTGCCCGGCCAGGAACTGCTGCGCAAGGACGAGGCCAGCCTGAAGCTGGGCGACATCAGCAAGGTCGACGCGCCCATGGACGGCATCCTGGTGGTCAACCAGGCCGACGGCAAACTGCTGGTGGTGTCCAAGGACATCACCCCCGAAGCCTTCGCCGCCTACACCAGCAAGGGCCAAACCCTGGCCGGCATCGAAAAGGCCAAGGGCGACGGCTACACCCTCGCCGCCCCGGACGCTTACCTGGCCTCCACCGAAGACATCATGAGCGTCGGCGGCGCCGGTGATTATGGCCCGGGCCTGATCGCCTTCACCCAGCACAAGCCGGGGGGCAGCGAAGAGAAAATCGTGGTGTCGGAAGACAGCAACCCGCAGATGTTCGAGCAAATTTCCAGCTACCGCAGCGACATCGCCGCGCAGACCACCGACGTCGACAAGCTGCGCACCGATAACGGCCTGCCGCCCCTCAAGGACGTGTCCGTCGACAACCTCACCACCACCGAAAAAGATGAAGGCGGCAACCCGCTGTCGGTGCAGGACCTGTCGATGAAAACCCTGGTGGACAGCTACCGCGCCGGGGTCAAGGACGGCAGCATCGGCAAGGACGACCCGCGCGCCAAGTTCCTGCGGGCGGTGGAAGCCAGGAGCATGGCCGACAATGGCATGTCGATCATTCCCGAGCACGGCTTCGGCAACCAGGGCATCGCCACCACGCCCATCGACGTGACCTCGCGGGATGTACGCGACAACATCTTCGACACCAAGGCCATCGACCAGACCATCAACGACCTGCTCGGCGACTCGACCATCCAGCACGACATCAAGGCCAACCACGACGCAGCCCTGGGCAAGGTCGACGGCGGCCAGGCGAAGGTCGATGAGACCAGGCAGCGCCTGATCGACAGCACCTCCTCGGAGAACTTCACCCAGTACATCAAGTCCCTGCAGGACAGCGGCAAGACCGAACTGGCCACCCAGGAAATCCAGACCGCCTACACCGCCCTGGCCGATATCGACCCGGCCAAGGCCGATAACTTCCTGCAAAACCTGCAGATCGACGGCTACACCGATGCCGTTGAAAAGCTGATGGACGATCCCACCAAGATCTCCGACGACAACACCGCCCTGGCCACCACCGACAACACCATGGCAATCCTGTCGATGCTCAAGGGCAGTGCCGACGGCCTGCCGCGCCAGGCGCTGGGGGTTTATTCGAAGTTCGTCGACCAACTGCTCAAGGACAAAAACGCCGCCGCCGATTTCGGCAAGGCGATGATTTCCCTCGGCGACACCTGGCAGAAAAACGGCGTGATCAGCTTCAGCGACATCGACAAGGCCGTGAGCAAGGAGATCATGCCGGGCCTCAGCGAAGAGAACCGCAGCGCGTTCGTGAAGAACCTCAACTTCCTCAAGGACAACGGCGTACTCGGCTCTGTGGGCGGCGCAATCGGCATGGGCCGTATCGTCTACCAACTCGCCGGGCAAGGCGGCAAGCTGGCGGATACGCCGATGAAACGCCTGGGCATCGCCAACGACTTCCTTGGCTTCCTTGGCACCGGCTCGCACTTCGCCACGCTGGGCCTGAAGGTCTACGACAAATTGCGCGGCACCAACGCCTACAAGCTGATGGGCTTCGACCGTTCCCTGCCCGACCTGTGGGCCAAGCCCGGCGAGGGGTACCACGCGCTGCCCAAGGACGCCGAGGCGGTGCAGAAAAAGTACTTCGAGATCGTCGACCAGGCCATGGACGACGGCAAGGACGTGGGCAAGGCCCTCAACAGCGGCGGCTGGAGCGACGAAGGCGCGGCGAAGATCCAGGAAGGCATTGAAAAAGGCATCGCCAGCCGCGGCGGCGTGGCCGGGGCCGGGTTTGGCGCGAAATTCGCCAGCAGCGCGATCAAGGTGATCGGCATGGCCACCGACGTGGCAGGCGGCGTGATCAGTGTGGTGCAGGCCGCGTTTACCTTGCGTGATGGTGTGCGCGAGAAAGACCCGGTGAAAATCGCCTCGGGCTCACTGTCGATGGCCGGTGGTGTCAGCAGCCTGGTGGGCGCGGCCGGCGGCGTGCTGGGCACGCTGGGGGTGACCGGGCGGATCATTCCGTTCCTGGGGCCGGTGGGTTTCTTGATCTCCGGCGCGTTGTCGTTTGTCGGGGCGATCTTGAGCACGGTGCAGTCCCACAAGCTGCACAAGATCTCGATGCAGAACTGGGACCAGATCCAGGATTTCAAGCAGGACGGGCTGCTCAAGCCCAACGGGGATGAAGCGTACGTGTGGTTGCAGACCTACCTCTCCGACTGGGGCCAGCGGGATGCGCCGCAGGACCAGAGCATTTTTGATTTCCGCAAGGAAGAGTGGGATGCGCGGTCGAGTATCCGTGGGGGTGACCATCGGCGGGACCACCCGGACTTTATCGGGGACGGGAATAACCGTAACTCGGAGGACTACAAGTACTCGCTGAAACCGTCGGAATGGACCAATGAGAACCACGACATTATCTGGCGGGTGGGGGATGGGTATGGGGGTGAGTACCATGATGTGGACAAGCCCTGATCCGACTGACACACCCTAAATCCAATGTGGGAGCTGGCTTGCCTGCGATCGCAACATATCAGGCACCCTCTTCAGTGCCTGACCCAACGCTATCGCAGGCAAGCCCGCTCCCACATTTTGATCGGTGTTCGGCTCAAGATCGTCAGATCAACCGCGCCGCCACCAACCAGTCCGCCACCGCCTGGAACGAAGCATCCGGCACCGGATCCCCCGGCACCGTCTTGCGCGCAATCGCTTCCGCCAAGCCCTTGTCCGGCGCTTGCGGTATCCCTAAATCAAACGCCTCCTGCAACATCCCCAACGCTTCCTCCGGCGAAGCGCGGCACACCACCACCGGCACCGGCGTTTCACCACGCACATAACGCACGCCTATCACCCAGCCATCGGTGGTGCCGATCATCATCGACGCCCGGCCCAACCCCAGCTTGGTGGCCAGCGCCTGCATCTCCTGGCGCTGGCGTCGCCGTTCGCTCTTGATCAACGGGTCGCCGTCAATGTCCTTGCGCTCGCGCTTGGTCTCGCTGCGGGTCATTTTCATGTCGCGGCCGAACAGCCAGCGTTGCATCAACACATCCACCCCGCCCACCAGGATGAAGGCCGCGAGTACGGTAAACACCAGCGGCTTGAGCACCAGGAAAAACGTCGACTCGATACACCCCGCGCCACACCGCGACGACTCCATCAACGCCTGCAACGCATGCCGCCCCACCACGTAGAACGCCACAGCCAGCACATGCACCTTGATCAGGCCCTTGATGAACTCCACAAAGTTGCGCAGGGCAAACAGCTTCTTGAAGCCTTCCGCCGGGTTGATACGCTTGAACTCCGGCTTGATCGGCTCCACGGAAAACACAAAGCCACGCATGGTGATGATATTGGTCAGGATCACCACCCCGGTGGTCACCGCCATCACCGGCAGGGTAATACCGATCACCAGTTGCTCGGCATGGTCCAGCACCCGTGGCCAAACCGTGGCGAAGGGTTCGATGTAGATCTGCGCAGTGAGGTCGATCAGCGCCGTGACCTGGGCCTGGGCCCGGGGCGCGAGGATGGAAATGCACAGGGTGCAGAACAGGATGACCATGCCCGAGACCAGGTCCTGGCTCTTGGCGACCTGGCCTTTCTTTCGCGCGTCCTTGAGTTTTTTATCCGTGGCCGGCTGGGACTTCTCTTCGCTGGTATCGCCCATGCGCTACTCCATGCCCGCGAGGGTTTTCAGCAGCTCCACGGTGCCGCGAAATTCCGCCAACTGGTCCAGCATCAACGGAATCAGGAAGCCGATGTAGATCACCATCAGGATCGAGAAAAACAGGTTTTTCACCGGCAACGACAGGTCGAAAATATGCAGGTTCGGCGCCATCCGCGACAGGTACGCCAGCATCAAATCAGTGACCAGCAGCGAGATGATCAGCGGCGACACCATCAGCACCCCGACGCGCATGATCTGGTCGAGAATCGACAACACCGCCAGCAACGCCGAGCTGGCAAATACCGGGGTAAACGCGGTCACCGGCCACAGCTGGTAGCTGTGGTAATAACCGTCGACCATCAGGATAAAACCGCCGGACATGAAGAACAGCGTGATCAACATCACCGTCAGCAAGGTGGACATCACACTCGACTCCCCGGTGGACAACGGGTCCACCAGTTGCGCCATGGTCGAACCGCGCTGCAGGTCGATCAACTCCCCCGCCACTTCCGCCGCCCAGAACGGAATGCCGAACAACAGGCCGATCAGGATGCCGATCAGGAATTCCTTGATCAGCAACCCGGCGATAAACAGGCTGCCGTGGTTGGGCATCGAGGTCATGGCGTCGAACACCGGCATGAACATCGGGATCGAAATCGCCACGGCCACGCAGCCGCGAATCATTCCGGTGAGCCCGAGGCGGTTGAACGCCGGGGTGATCACCACCACGCCCATGGCCCGGCAGGCCGCCAGCGAGGCCGAGCTGATCACCGGGTAGGCGACTTCGAGAAACTGTGCGGTAAGGCTGGCATCCATGGGCGGTCAGCGCGTCCACAAGGGAAAATTGTCCAGCACCTGGCTGCCGAGTTCCGCCACTTGCCCGGCCAGCACCGGGCCGAGAAACACGATAGTCAACAATACCGCCACCAGCTTCACCACCTGGGGCAGGGTCTGGTCCTGGATCTGGGTCAGCGCCTGGAACAGGCCCACGCTCAAACCCACGATGATCGCCACCCCCAGCGCAGGCGCGGAGAGCATCAGCACGGTCATCAGTGCCTGTTTCATCAATGACAGGAAAACGTCCTGGCCCATGGGTCGTGCCTCAGCCGTAACTCAGAATCAAACCGTGCATCAGGCGCGACCAGCCGCTCAATGACACGAACAGGAAGATTTTCAGCGGGATCGAAATCAGGTTCGGCGAGACCATCGACATGCCCATCGCCATCAGCACGTTGGACACCAGCAAGTCCACCACCAGGAACGGGATGTACAACAGGAACCCGATCTCGAAGGCCCGGGTCAGCTCCGAACTGACAAACGCCGGGATCAGCACCACGAGGTCGTCATCCCGCAGGTCGGCACGGGCTTCCGGCGACCAGATGGTCTCGGTGGCCTGCACAAAAAAGCCGCGCTCGGACTCGTTGGCAAACCGTGCCAGGTGCGCCTGTAGCGGCGGGCGCAGGGCGTCGCCGAGGTCCTTGAGTTGCTCGACGTGCTCGATATTCAGGTCGCGGCCCTCTACCTGGCGGTACATGTCGCCAATCAACGGCGTGGTGACGTACACCGAGAGAATCAGCGCGATGCCGTACAGCACCAGGTTCGGCGGCGTCTGCTGCACGCCCAAGGCGTTGCGGATCAGGAACAGCACCACCGAGATTTTCATGAAGCCGGTGAGGGTCACCACCGCCAACGGGATCAACCCGATGGTGGCAACCACCAGGATGATCTCGATCAGGTTCGGCTGATAACCGGTCATGGGGTGGCGAAACTCAGTAGGCGCACGCCCAGGCCGTCACCGATTTTCACCAGTTGGCCCTGGCCGACGCGACGGCCGTTGACCATCAGGTCGACGCCATCCACGGTCGGCGTATTCAGTTGCAGCAGGCTGCCCGCCCCCAGTTCCCGCAGTTGCGCCAGGGTCAGTTCCAGGCTGCCGACCTGGCACACCAGCTTGAGGGGCAAATCGTCCAGGGCCGCGGCGGCATCGACGTCAGTCATTGTGTTCTCCATGTCCAAAAGGGGCGTGTTCAGAGGTTCCTGCACCTGCAGCGACGAGCCGTCGCGCTGGCAGCGGGCTTGCAGGCGGCCCTCAAGGTCCAGCAGCCAGCCGCTGCCGGGCTCGAGCATCAGCACATCGCCGGGCTGCAGGCTGCGCAGCTCGCCGAGGCTCAACCATTGCCGCCCGGCCACTACTGACAGCGTGTGGCGCAACGCCGGCAACGGGTCGGCGTCGATCTGGCCGTGCTGGTCCAGCAACTGGCCCACCAGCACTGCAGCGCTTTCACTCAAGTCCAGTTGGGCGGCCATTGGCGGGTGGTTGCCGAAGGTCAATGTCAGCGCCAGATGCACTGCATAAGGCCGCAGGTCGTCACTGGTTTCGAGCAGTTGCACGGGGTGGCCGAGCAACGGTTCGAGGCGCTCGATCAGGTCCAGCACGGCCAGTTCCAGCAGCAGCGAACGCGGTAATGCCGGCAGCACTTGCGCATCGAACTGCAACGCCAGCGGCACCAGTACGTGTTCCAGGGCGGCAGCCGAGAGTCGCAAGCGCACCGGTGACTGGCCGAGCAACAGCAACACATCCCGGGGTGTTTTCAGCGGCTGGGGATCGGCGGCCCAGGCGACGCTCAGATGCTGCCCGGCGCAGCGGCCCTGCCACGCATGGCGCCGGCGGTGCAATTGGTTATGCAGCGTGAGCAGCGCCGGGTCGTAGTGCTCAAGCCAGGGCGCCAACGGGTCGGCAAGGGCCACGATCATGTGCCGAGTCCTTGCTCTTCACGCAGCTCGCCGGCCACCCGTTCGCTGCTTTCACGCCCGTCCAGCAGGCTTTGCCAGGCATCGGACTGGCGCTGGCGGCTCAGGCGCTCCTGGCGAAACAGCTCACGCTCGCGCTCCTGGGTTTGCAGGGTACTGGACACGTGGCTGACGTCGCCTTCAAGCACCTGCTCATCGTCGGCCAAGCCCCGCAGGCGATCCTGGGCGGCCTGCCAACTGGCCACCGACAGGCCTTCGGTGAGGGAAGCGTAAATCTCGCCGGCTTCATGGGCAACGGCCTCACGGTGCAGGCGCAGTTGTTCCTTGGCGTCGGTCAAGGCGCCGTGGGTTTGCGCGCAGCGTTGCTGTTGCGCCGCCAACTGGCTCGCCGCCCGCTGTTCGCGCAGCACCCGCAGGGTTTGCAGGGTGCGCAGTTGTTCAGTCTTCATCGGTTCTTTTCTCCATCGTCATACCAACAGCGCACTCACTGAGTGCATGAAGATCGAATGTGGGAGCTGTCG
Organism: Pseudomonas sp. W2I6; assembly: GCF_030815935.1. Classification (NCBI taxonomy): domain Bacteria; kingdom Pseudomonadati; phylum Pseudomonadota; class Gammaproteobacteria; order Pseudomonadales; family Pseudomonadaceae; genus Pseudomonas; species Pseudomonas sp. W2I6. The sequence goes on from NZ_JAUSXJ010000001.1 coordinate 3,760,416, forward strand.
AGCCCCGGCGAGGCTGCGAAAGCGGTGGGTCAGGCAACATTGATGTTGGCTGTGCTGACGCCATCGCAGCCTCGCTGAAGCTCGACAGCTCCCACACTGGAGCTTGCTGCGCTTTCGGACTCATGCCAGCACATGGCGCATGCGGATCAAGGTGTGCATGAAGATCAAGTGTGGGAGCTGTCGAGCCCCGGCGAGGCTGCGAAAGCGGTGGGTCAGGCAACATTGATGTTGGCTGTGCTGATGTCATCGCAGCCTCGCTGAAGCTCGACAGCTCCCACACTGGAGCTTGCTGCGCTTTCGGGCTCATGCCAGCACCTGGCGCATGCGGATCAAGGTGTGCATGAAGATCAAATGTGGGAGCTGTCGAGCCCCGGCGAGGCTGCGAAAGCGGTGGGTCAGGCAACATTGATGTTGGCTGTGCTGACGCCATCGCAGCCTCGCTGAAGCTCGACAGCTCCCACACTGGAGCTTGCTGCGCTTTCGGGCTCATGCCAGCACCTGGCGCATGCGGATCAAGGTGTGCATGAAGATCAAATGTGGGAGCTGTCGAGCCCCGGCGAGGCTGCGAAAGCGGTGGGTCAGGCAACATTGATGTTGGCTGTGCTGACGCCATCGCAGCCTCGCTGAGGCTCGACAGCTCCCACACTGGAGCTTGCTGCGCTTTCGGGCTCATGCCAGCACCTGGCGCATGCGGATCAAGGTGTGTTCGGGGCTGCTGGGTTCGTCGGCGTTCTGGCGCAGGAAGGCTTCGATTGCCCCATGGCGGGTGATCGCTTCGTCGGCCAGCGGGTCGCTGCCGGCGGAGTACTCGCCGACGCGGATCAGCATTTCGATCTCGCCGTAGCGCGCCATCAATTCACGGATGCGCATCGCCAGGCGCTTGTGTTCATCACCGGCGACCTGCTCCATCAAGCGGCTGCGGCTGCGCAGCACGTCCACCGCCGGGAAATAGTTGCGCTGCGCCAGTTCGGCGCTGAGGGCGATATGCCCGTCGAGGATCGAACGCGCTTCCTCCGCCACCGGATCGCTGGCGGCGTCGCCTTCGGTGAGCACGGTGTACAGCGCGGTGATGCTGCCGGCAGGGCCCGGGCCGGCGCGCTCGAGCAACTTGGGCAAGGTGGCAAAAAACGACGGCGGATAACCGCGGCGGGTCGGCGGTTCACCCACGGCCAAGCCGATTTCGCGCTGGGCGCGGGCGAACCGCGTGAGGCTGTCCATCAACAGCAGTACATTGCGGCCCTGGTCGCGGTGGTACTCGGCCAGGGTGGTGGCGACAAATGCCGCGCGCACCCGCTCGGCGGCCGGGCGGTCGGAGGTGGCGACGACAGCAACGGTGCGTGCGCGGGCCGTGGCGTCCAGTTGCACGTCCAGCAGTTCGCGCACTTCCCTGCCCCGCTCGCCGATCAAACCGATGACAATCACATCGGCCTCGCTGTTGCGGATGATGCTCGCCAACAAGGAGGATTTACCCACACCGGGCTCGCCGAAGATGCCCATGCGCTGGCCCTGGGCGAGGGTCAGCAAGCCGTCGATGGAGCGGATGCCCAACGCCATGGAGCGCACGATCAATTGCCGGGAGAACGGGGCCGGTGGCTCGGCATGCAAGGGGTAGGTCTGCAGGTTCAGGGTTGGCGGTACACCGTCTCCGTCGAGAAACTCGCCCATGGGGCTGATCACTCGCCCCAATTGCGCATCGCCCACGGCCACACCCAGGCTTTCGCCGGTGGCAATGATTTGCGTGCGGGTCGACAGGCCTTCCATGGAACCGATGGGCGACAGGATCGCTTCGTCGCCATCAAAACCGATCACTTCGGCGCTGAGGCTGCGGCCACTGACCGGGTCGCGCAGGTGGCATAGTTCACCGATGCTCGCGCCCGCCACGCTGGCCCGCAGCAACACCCCGCGAATGCTCAGCACCGTGCCCTGCATCGGACGCAAGCGGGCCTGGGACAGCCGCTCGGTCAGGCGCGGCAGCAGTTGATCGAGGTTCATGCCACGCCCTCTTCGGCAAAGGGCAACAGGCTGCGGCGCAAGCTTTGCAGTTGCGCCTCCAGTCCCAGCTCAACCGAACCCGCCGGGCTGCTCAGGCGGGCCTGGCCGGCGCCCAGTTGCGCATCGGCCTCCACGGCGATGCCGTCCTTGAGCAACTGTGGGCGCAGGGCATTCACGTCTGCGGGCGGCACCCACAACGTCAAGGCCTGGCCCTGGCGAAACGCGCTCAGGGCCTGGCGTGTGCAACGCACCACGCGGTCGGTGTCATCCAGTTCGCCGAGTACTTCACGCACGATGCCCAGGGCAAGGTCCGCCAGCGACGCCTCAAGCCCGGCCAGGTAATGCTGGACTTGGGCCTGGGTTTCCAGCAGCAACTGTGCAACCTGTTCGGCACCTTCGCGGCGCGCACTTTCAAAACCCTCGGCGCGGGCGGTGTGCAGCCATTGGTCGCTGTCGGCCTTGATCTGCTCGGCGTGCGCCCTGGCGGCTTGCACAAAGGCAAAGCCATCGGTCCATAACGCCGCTTCATCGGCGCGCAAAATCCGCGCGGCTGGACGGCTGGGTAATTCACTCATGGGCAAGCTCCTCGGCGAGTAACCGGGCGGCGACGGTCTGGACGATCTCCAGGTCGCGGGGCAAGCGTCCGCTGTAGCCCTTGGGCGCGACAAACCGCAGGGGCAGCCAGCCTTGCAACTCGGCAGGCTGGGCTTGCAGCCAGGCGGCGACACAGGTGAGACCATCGCGGTCGATGGCGTCGATCAACTCGGCGGGCTCGCGCAGCAGGTCGGCCGCGCCGCCCAACTGCCGGTGCGCGAGGGCCAGGGCAAAGGCTTCCTGGCCAAGGCCCTCGCGCAATTCATTGACCACTTCGCGGCGGATCTCCCGGCTCAGGGTCGAGCCATGCCAGATCGCACCACACAGCCTGGGCAGACGCGCAAATTGCGCCGGGCTCAGCAGCAGCACCGGCAAATCAGCGGCGGGCGGCGTGACCAGATGCGTCAGCGGCGCCAGCTGATAATGGCTGGCCAGCAGTTGCTCCAGCCGCGAGCGAAAACGCGGCTGCCCATGCAGGGCTTGCAGCACCTCGACCGGCAGGCCTTCGCCAAAACACTCGCCAAGGCTTTGCTCGCGCACAAACTGCAACGGCTGGGCGATCAGCCCCTGCCAACGCTCAACCAGGCTCATTCACCCTCCTTGAGCACATACAACGCCTGGGACTGGCGCCGCGCCCATTGCTGGCGGGCCAACACACCACCCGCGCCGAGGGCGAGCAGCAGCAAGCCACCGAACAGCAACCGCGCCTGGTTGAGGTTGTCTTCCAACAGCCACAGGCCCATGAAACGCGCGAGTCGCGGTTGCGCCGGGTTCTGGCTGATGGACACCGCGGCCTTGATCGCCGTCACCGACACACCGTCATAGCTCAGGCCGGAAATGCCGTTGGCCACCAGGGTCTTGATCTGCGGGATCAGCGTGTTGATGTCGGTGCCCGGGTCGTAGCGCACCAGCACCGAGGCTGACGACGGCGAAATCACCCGCTTGAGCAGGTCATTGTCCGGCAGCACCACGTGCACCCGCGCCGAGACGATGCCGTCGATCTGCGACACCGAGTGGGACAGTTCTTCGCTCAAGGCATAGATCATCTGCGCCCGCTCCTGCACCGGCGACGACACCAGGCCATTGCCCTTGAACACCTCGCCCATGTTGGAAAAGCTCTGCTGCGGCAGGCCGGCGTTGTCCAGCAGGGTCATGGCCTCGGCGAAGCGCTGTTCGTCGACCACCACTTTCAACTGGCCGTTGTCCTGCACCTTGCGCGTCGCCGGGATGCCGTCGCGCAGCAGCACCGCGACCATGGCGTTGGCGTCGCGCTCGCTGAGGTTGGTGTAGAGGTCCATGTCGCAGGCCTGCAAGAGGCTGGCGAGCACGCCGATCAGCAGCAGGCGCAGGGCACGATTCGGGCTTGGCATAGCGTTATTGACCCTTGAGCAGCGTGTTGGCGGAACCGGAAATCTGCGTCGCACCGCGCACCACCATCTGGGTTTCGATGGAGTAGTCGAACATCTTGCCCAGTGAATGGACGATCTGGTCGACCTGCTGCTCGGCGACTTTCTTGCCCGGTTCTGCGGTGGGCGAGGCACCCGAGGTGCGGATATCCGCAGCGGCCACTTGCGGCGGCGCCGAGGGGTTATTGGTGAGCAAATCGGCGCGCTCGGAAAAGGTCCGGGAGCGGTCGATAAAACTGTTCAGGCGCTCCATCAGCCCCGAGCCGATCTGATGGGGGCTGGCGCCCTCGGGCATGCCCTTGGCCGTATTGGCCATGTGCTCGAACAGATTCTGCGAGGCCCCGGCGGGCCCCGCGCCGGCGGACGGCGGCAAGGCCGTGGCGCTGGCAGCGAGACTGATGGTCATGGGTGTGCCCTACTCTTCGTCGTCATCGGACATGGCGTCATTCAGCATTTCCTGGGCCTTGGGCATGATGATGAATTGGCCGCCGATGGTGACCGCCTGGGTGATCAGGGCATCGGTGAATTCGGCGTCGGTCATCTCCGGTTTATCGGCGCTCTTGGCGTTGTCCACCGCGGCGTTGAACTTGGCTTCAGGGCTGGCGCCACCGGGGGCGAGGCTGCTGTCTACGGCGGTTACGGACATGGTCATGCTCCTTTACTGGGGTTGGGGTGAATCAAGGGGTTTCAGTGCTCACCTGGGCGCCGCGAAACACCCGCACGCCGTGCTCGCGCGCCACGACAGGCGGGTTGGCCTTAGGTTGCAGGTGATCCACATGCTGCTGGACCAGCGCCAGGTACGGCGGCGGCCCGGAGACGAAGACTTCATCGCCCTCGGGGCCGTTACGCATCGACAACTGCTGGCCGAACACATCGAGGTTGTTCAGATAGGCCTGCAACTGATCCAGGTTCAGGGCGTTGGCCTTGAACAGCTTGGTGGTGATTTCATCGCTGGCATTGAGGTACAGCAGGTTGCCGTCGAAGTACCAGGTCAGGCCGTTGGTGCTGCACAACGTCTGCAAAAACTCCCCGGCGGTGGCGGCGCGCACGGTGCTGCGGGCCTTGCCGCGGACCTTGTCGGAGAGCACCAGCGGGATATCGAGGTTGTGGCCGAACTCTTCGAGGGCGGCGCGCACGTCCTGGTCCACCAGCACATAGGCGTAGGGTTTGGCGAACCATTCGGGCTCTTCGTCGGCGTGGGCGATCGAGGCACCCAACAGCACCGACAGACATAGGAGCGCCATGGAAAATATGCTTACATGACGTCCGCCTTCGCCCAACGAGTTGTGACGATGACCAAACACTTTTTGCTTGCCGGCAGCCTGTTGCTGGCTGCCTGTTCCAATACTGCGCCGAGCGATTCCGACCGCTCGCTGAAGCTGGCCGACGACCTGAACAAACGCGGCGACTACGCCAGCGCGGCGGCGCTGTACGAACGTGCGGCCCAGCAACCGGGCGCAAGCATCGACTTGTGGCTCAAACTCGGCCAGGCACGGCTCGACGGCAACGACGCGGTCGGTGCCGAGCGCGCCTTCCAACAGGCCCTCGGCCTTCAAGCGCACAACGCCGACGCCCTGCTGGGACTGGGCACCGCGCAACTGCGCCTGGGCAAAAGCCAACGCGCCGTGACGGCCCTGGGCCAGGCCGCCGAGGCCAGCCAGTCGCCGGTCGCCTACACCCGACTGGGCATTGCCCAGGTGTTGAACGGCCAGGCCGTCGCGGCACAAACCGCGTTCGCCAAAAGCCTGGGCCTGCAACCCGACGACCTCGACAGCCGCTGCAACCTGGCCCTGGCCTACGCCCTTGGCGGCCAGGCGCAGCAGGCCTTGGACACCATCGCCCCCGTCACCCAATCGCCCCGCGCGTTGCCACGGCATCAGCGTAATGAGCTGCTGGTGCTGGTATTGGCGGGATACGAACAACGGGTGGCCAGCTTGCCGCTGGACGATATACCGGCGGCTGAGCGCGCACGCCTGATCACGGAAGCCAACCGCATCAAAGCCATCAGCGATCCGATTGCGCAAGCGCGGGAATTGGGGCTGGTGGATACGCACTAAATCCAACTGCTTTTGATCTTGCTGTTGCTGTTGCACTGCTTTTGATTTTGATCTATCAGGCCCCGTCAACCACGATGGCCGCAAGCAGGCACGGTGGAGCGGGTAAATCGGCAGGGAAGCCGATTTAGCCGCGCCGGGCCATGGATGGCCCGTCGCGGCGGCCCGCGGAACCGGGCCGGAGTGCGGGCATGCCGAGCCTAGGCGAGGCACCGAGTGGTGGGGCAAAGACCTTTTGGTTACTTTTGGGGCGTTTGCCAAAAGTGACCCGCTGTAAGAGCGGAACCCTAAGTGGCCGTTACCGCAGGAATGGATATGTACGCGGTAAGCTTCAAGATCCCGGTCGCCTACCAGTCCGCTTTCGCGAGCAAGCCCGCTCCCACATTTGGATGGTGGTGTTACAGATGGATCTGCTGGGTCTGGAATACCGCTATCGCAGGCAAGCCAGCTCCCACAGTTGGACTGTGGTGTGACAGATGGATCTGCTGGGCCTGGAATACCGCTATCGCAGGCAAGCCAGCTCCCACATTGGGTCTGTGGTGTGACAGATGGATCTGCTGGGCCTGGAATACCGCTATCGCAGGCAAGCCAGCTCCCACAGTTGGACTGTGGTGTGACAGATGGATCTGCTGGGCCTGGAATACCGCTATCGCAGGCAAGCCAGCTCCCACATTGGGTCTGTGGTGTGACAGATGGATCTGCTGGGGCTGGAATACCGCTTTCGCGAGCAAGCCCGCTCCCACATTTGGATGGTGGTGTGGCAGATGGATCTGCTGGGCCTGGAATACCGCTATCGCAGGCAAGCCAGCTCCCACAGAGGACATGTGAACGCAGGTTCATTGCTCCGCTCCCGGAGCGCCCGCCTTGGCCTCTTGCTGAGCCTGACGCCGCTGCAACTGCTCCCGATCAAACCCCTCGATATACACCTGCGCCGCCCGCCCAACCGGCGCCGCCATCGCAGGCCCCGTCGCCCGCCCCTGATTCAAATCCTGGCGCTGCTCCACCATCTGCATCAAATTCAGATTGTTGGCGCAGCCCAACGGCAAGGTCGCCTTGAAATCCTCGTCCAGCCCAATCTCGTCCTTGGCCGGCGGCTGCTGGCACTGGCTTGGCACCCCGTCCGCCTGATACTGCGGCGAGTAATACACCGGCGCCAGATGCGTCTTGCAGCCCACCACCAACAGGGGCAAACACATCAACAAACGCGAAACTTTCATGCCATGCCCCCTCATCAATTCATGTAGAAACCAAACGCCCCACCACTGCGCGGCCCCGCCGCTGCGGCGGTCGCAGGCTGCGCATCCAGCGGCGTGGCCAGGGTGCGACTGCGCACCGGCTCCACCAGGTACGGCGTGATCAAAATCACCAATTCGGTTTCATTGCGCTGAAAACGCTTGGAGCGAAACAGGTTGCCCAGGATCGGCAAGTCCCCCAGCAACGGCAGCTTCTCGATGTCCTGGCTGCTCTCACGCTGGAACAAACCGGCAATCGCAAACGTCTGCCCGCTGCCCACTTCCACCCGCGTATCGGCGCGGCGCACGCTGAACGACGGCACATGGAAATTGCCGAAATCCACCGTGCCGCCACTCACCACACTGCTGACCTCCGGGCGCACTTGCAGGGCGATCCGGCCGTTGGGCAACAGCGTCGGGTTGAACAGCAGCGACACGCCGAACGACTTGTATTCGATCCCCACCAGGTCCCGATTCACCGGCACCGGGATCGCCACTTCGCCGCCCGCCAGGAAGCTCGCGGTTTGCCCGGTCATGGCGGTGATGTTCGGCTCGGCCAGGATTTGCAGGATCCCGTTGGCCTGCAACGCGTCGAGCATGCCGTCGATATTGGTATTGCCCGAGCCGCTGCCCGCCGCCGCCAGGCCACCGGCGGTGGCGGCTGCCAGCGGTCCGCCGGTGATCAGGCCAAAGGAGAACGTGCCGTTGCTGAACATGGCGTTCCAGTTAACCCCGTAGTGCAGCAGTTCCGAGCGGGACACTTCGGCGAAGCGCACACGCAAGTTGACCTGGGCGGCACCGGCGTACTCAGTGGTGTTGACCGCGCTCTGGAAGCCCTGGCCCTGTGGGTTGAGCAAGGCATTCAAATCCGTCGCTTCTCCAACCGAACGCACCGTGCCCTTGGCGATCAATCGGTTACCGGCACCGCTGATCTGCGCGCCATTGCCGGGATGCAATTCCTGCATCGGCGCAGTCACTGCCTGGGTCGCGCTACTGACCGCCAGGCTCAGGCTGGCAAGCTGTTTGCCGTCGCTGCCGAGGGCAATCAGGCTGGTATTGCCCGGCGCCTTGCCGAAGATATAGATCACCCCGGGCGACACCACTTGCAGGTCGGCAATCCCCGGCTCGGCCACCAGTACCGACTCCACCGGGGCCACAAAATGCAGGATCCGGCCTTCACCGGAGGCCAGGTTGATAGCCCCCTGGGCACCGTTGGCGATGTCCTGGGCACTGCAGAAAAACGAGGTCAACGTCAGCAACAACAGACAAAAACGGATCATGAGGCAGACGCCAGGGAAGTGACGGAAGCCGCGGCAGGTGCACGGCGGTTGGAGATATCGGTAAGGCTGATGGTCACCAGCGCTTGCAGGTTGTATTCGGTGGCCAGTTCGCGAAACGACAACACCGCCAGCTCCAGTTCACCGCGCAGCACCAGGCGCCGCAGGCTGCGGCGCAGTTCCGGGTGCACCAGCAATACCGCACTGTTGGCTTCAGTGGTTTTGTCGCAGGCCTGGCGCAGTTGGGCGAGCAACGCGCGGTTGACTTCCTCGGGGATCACTTCACGGCTGGGCTCCTGGCGACGCAGGGATGCACGCAACTGGTCTTCCAATCCCGGCGCCAGCACCAGGGCGCCAATCACCCGATTGCGGTCGGCGTACTGATGGCTGATCTGCCGCGCCAACCCTGCACGCAGGTGTTCGGCCAGGCGGCCGGCATCGGTTTCCCGGGCGCCCCACTCCACCATGGCTTCGAGCAAGGCCCGCTGATTGCGGATCGACACGCCCTCTCCCACCAGCAGGCGCAGGGTCTCGGCCACCCGCTGCAACGGCACCAGGCGCAGGGCTTCCTTGACCAGTTCGCCGTAGGTGGCTTCGGTGCGTTCGAGCATCAGGCGGGTTTCCTGGATGCCGAGGAAGTCTGCGGCATAGCGGCGCAGGCTGCGTTCCAGCACGCCACGCAGGACTTCGTCCGGCAGCAGGAAACCGATGCCGGCGTTGCGCAACGCGTCTTCGTGCTGACGCTCGATCCAGTGCGCGGCACGACCGTTGAGCGGCGAATCGGCTTGCAGGGTGGCGATGTCCAGCAACTGCACATGCACCGGATCGTCCTGCAACAGCAGGCAGTTGATCGGCATCTCGCCTTCGCTGACGGGTACGCCTTCCAGTGACACGCGGTAGCTGCCCGGCGTGGCCTTGGCGTCCATGTGAATGCCCGGCACCGGCATATCGACGCCGAGGTCGCTGCGAATGTCGTGACACAGCGCTTCGATGCGTTGGCTCAGTAGTTGGCGCGGGGCGCTGAGGGCCAACGCACTGCCGAGGGTCAGCAATACCCGAGTGTCGGGGGCCACGCCATAATCCTGCTCGGCCTGCACTTCAACCACCGGTTCCAGGGTCTCGACCAGTGCTTCAGGCTCTACCTGGTTTTCACGGGTATGACGGCGGTACATCACGAAGGCCGCACCACCGAACACCAGCGACAACCCGAGGAACACCCAGGTCGGAAAGCCCGGTATCACGCTGACGCCGACCATGATCAGTGCGGTCAAACCGAGGGCGCGGTAGCTGGTACCCAACTGCTTGAGAATCTCGCTGCCGAGGTCACCCGCTTCGCCGTCGCTGTTGACCCGCGTCACCACGGTGCCCGCCGCTACCGAGATAAGCAGCGCCGGGATCTGTGCGATCAAACCGTCGCCCACGGTCAGCAGCGAATAGGTGTGCACCGCCGCGCCGAAGGCCATGTCGCGCTCGATCATGCCGATCAGCATGCCGCCCAGCAGGTTGACCGCGAGGATCACCAACCCGGCAATCGCATCGCCCTTGACGAACTTCATCGCCCCGTCCATCGCGCCGAACATCTGGCTCTCGCGCTCCAGGCGTGAGCGCCGGCGGCGGGCTTCGGCCTGGTCGATATCGCCGTTGCGCAGGTCGTTGTCGATGCTCATCTGTTTGCCGGGCATCGCATCCAGGGTGAAGCGCGCCGCCACTTCCGCGACCCGCTCGGCGCCTTTGGTGATCACCACGAACTGCGCCACGGTGATGATCAGGAACACCACCATGCCCACCACCACCTGGCCGGCAATCACGAAGTCACCGAAGGCCTTGACGATATGGCCGGCGTCGCCGTGCAGCAGAATCAAGCGGGTGGTGGTGATCGAAAGCGACAGGCGAAACAGGGTGCTGAGCAGGATCAGCGGCGGCAGCGCGGAGAATTCCACCGAGTGGCCGATGTAGAACGCCACGATCAGGATCAGGATGCTCAGGGCGATGTTCAGGCCGATCAGCATGTCCACCAGGTAGGTAGGCAGCGGGATGATCATCATCACGATCGCCATCAGCATGAACGCGACGATGATCACGTCGGTACGCTGGGCGGCCATGCGCGCGATGCCGTTCAGGCGATTGAGCAGGTTCATGGCGCGGCTCTCCGTGCAGCGAGGTAGCGTTTGAAGCACTGGCGCGCTTCGTCCTTGCGTTCGCCGTACCACAGCGCCCGGGCACGCAGCAGCAACAGGCTGGCAGACTCACCCTCCAGCGCGACCAGCCGATCCAGGGCCGCGAGTGCGCGGGTGAAGTCGCCGCTGTCGGTGAACGCCAGCACCAGCGAGCGCAACAGTTGGCCATCGTCGGGCGCGACACTCACCGCAATCAGCAACATCACCAGCGCGCGCTGGGACTGGCCGTTGCGCCGGTACAGCTCGCCAATGCCCTTGAGCAATTGCACCGCGTCGTCGTTGTCCCGGGGCATCAGGCCTGGACCTCCGAGCGTTGTTGTTCGAGGGTGCGGCGCATCTCGATTTCCTCGCTGATCAGGTCGTGGGCCAATGCCTTGATCTGCGGCTCGGCGTCGAGGTTCGGCAACAGGTGCTGCATCACGTGTTCCAGCAGTTCCAGGGAACGTGCGCTGCCGAACAGCAGCGAGTCGACGCCGGCGGCGCTGGTGAGTTCTTCCAGGTCACTGCGCAGGGAGCGGCGGGACTGGACCTTGCGGGTTTTCAGCAACGCTTCGAAAGCCGTGGCCTGGCGCGAGTTGACCGGGCGGATCGCCTCGACCGGCGCGCTGCGCACGTCACTTGGAATCAACGGACGGGGTTCGACTTTCATCCCGGGGCCTTAGCTGAAAAAAGCAGCGTCATAGGGTGAAGGTGAAGCGTTCTTCGCCACGGGCGAGGATCACCTGGTTGTTCTCGATGCGCTCCAGTACCCAGTTGTCCGCCAGGGCCGCGCCGGGGTACAGGCGCTTGCCGCTGTCATTGATCACATAGGGGTTGGCGCCGAACCACACGGCTTGAAAGCGCACCCGTGGCCGGGCCGCATCTGCACGCACGGCGACCCGCGGGTTGAGCACGATCTGCTGGCCGTAACGCTGGTCGAAGGCTTGTTGCAGGGCGACCCATTGAGGCTTTTGCGCGCGCTCAAAGGAGCCGACGGCGTTGAGTTGGCCATCGATGTCGTTGACCTTCACGGCGTCCAGGTGGGCGGCCTGCAATTGCCCTTCGAACCAGGCCTTGGCCTCGGCACGGGAAGGCTTGGCTGCGGTTGTTTCGGCAACCGGCATTACGGTTTGCGCTTGCGGTGGATCATTGCGAAATGCCAGGGCGCCAGCGCATACAAAGAGCAACGCGGTGGCGATGATCCAGGGCGTTAACGTGCGTGTCGTCGCAGGCGTTTTTTCAGGGCTGCCCGGCAGCGCCAGGCTCACACCCGCCGTGCCGATACGCAGTTGCAGCGGCAGCCGCGCGCGATGGCCGCTGCCTTGGGGAATACGGATATCGCCGGCAGTGCCGGTGATCAGTACATCGCCGCCGAGGGCCTCGACGGCCACCTGGGCCCCTTCAAAACGCAGGCGCAGGTGCAACTCGGCAATCCCGGGATCGCTGAGCTGGAGGTCGGCCGCCAGGGCGGCGCCAAGGGTGTAGACCGGCTGGTCTAGCATCAGGGAACTGCCCTGGTGCAAACCGTGGGTCACAAGCAGGGTCGGCGCGCCGTTCGCGGCGGGCAGGCCCAGGGAAATCAAGGCTGTCATGGTTGGGTTTGCCCCCTTGAGAATCACAGGCCGCAACGACGCCTGTGCCGATCAACAACGGTGCAACGGGGTAAGGCAGGTATACGGGCAGCGCCGGCGCTGCCCGCATGGCGAATCAGTTCTGCGGACGCTGTTTGGTGGCGTCGAGCTCTGCTTTTTTCGCGGTGCTGATCTCGGTGATCTTGGCCGACTTCTCGATGGCCATGTTGAAAGTTGCTTCCATCTTCGCGATAGCGTCGTCGGCGCCGCCTGCACTTACTGGTGGAGTAGTAGCCATGTTCAATCTCCTTGCATCGATAGGGAAGTTAAGCCGCATGCAAACCGAAACAAACTCCCAGCGTCAGACAGTGAGTTGGCCATGCAGCCGTCGGTTTGCATGGGAACCATACTACTCACGAACAAAACGCCTTCGCTGTGAAAGCTTGTGAAACGTTCATGGCAGGTGCTGTGAAAAATCCGGCTCAACGTGCCGTTGAGAAAATCTCATCGCCGCGCGGGCGTGGAACTTTTGTTAAAAAACCAATACACGACGAGACCCAATGTTTACGGGGGCACAACCTGAAAAACGAACCAACTCGAACAATTTACGAGCCCGTTACCCCTGGGTAAAAACGTTGATCACTCAACAATTCCAGAAAATAAATCCGACAACTTCACACTTTTAACTAATAGCCATTTGCCCAACTTTGCAGATATTTCCATTTGTAACAAAACCGACTTGATCATCGCGTTTGATAGCTCGGCGCGGGTTAACCCAATAACACTTCGCAACTTTCGCCCGCCCCAGTTAGTGCACTTGCACTAAATATCGACTGATATAAAACAACTTCCAGGTGATCTATGACTGCGATCCCGAATGGCCTTGACCCTGCCGACAACAAGGGCCCGGATGGCTCCCGGAGCACGTTCGAAAAAGCCCTGTTCACCGCCGTCGACAAGCCGGTATTCGACCCCTCGAAAATCCGCGGGCCGTCCATTCCGCTGCCGTACCAGAACGTGCAGGCACCGGTGAACAACAGCATCACCTACACCCCGCTGGGCAGCGACAAACCGGTGACCCTCAAGCAGATCGACAACCCCAGGCTGTTTGAGCAATTGGTCAACCAGTACAACGCACAGCAAAGCGACGCGACCCTTGAGAAGAATCTGGCCGACAGCAAAGGCGCCGGCTACAAGGAGGCCGACGCCAGCACCGTGGCGCCTGGCCTGGGCAACTACAAGGCGATCGGCAGTACCACCGAATTGGGCCCGGGACTGATCCGCTACGAGACCAGTGCCGGCGACAAAATCGTGGTCAGCCAGAAGGAAACACCCGCGCTGTTCGCCCAGGTCAGCGGCGACTCGGCCAAGCTCTTTGCGATCAATGCCAGCCAGGCCGAGGGCTACCGCCTGGCCGGCCCCATGGAAACCATGGACCCGGCAGCGAATATCGGCCCGCCCGAAGAAGTCGGCCCGGGCCTGATTCGCTATACCACGGCGTCGGGCGACAAGGTGATCGTGTCCCAGGACATCACCCCCGCGCTGTACGACCAGGTGGCCAAACTGTATGCCGGCAGCACCGGCGCGGCGGGCGCCTCGGACACGTCCTGGATCGACACCTCATCGTTTGGCGTGTCGGGTGCCAAGGACTGGGACACCATCACCGGCAACACCAGCGGCACGCCGACCAAGGAAGAACTCGACCTGAACCGGCCCAAGGCGGCCGCGCAATTGCTCTCGCAAAACTGGGACGCCTGGGGCCTGCATGGCGCGCCGATCGACTTCGCCAACCCACCCACGACACTCCCCCCCGAGGCCCAGGCCGTACTCAAGTACGTGGCCAGCAGCCCGAGCCTGATGGCCGCGCTGGATACCGGCGGGCGTGGCAAGGCCGACAATGTGATCACCCATTCCGATGTCGACCATTTCATCGACAACGCCGGCAAGGACCTCGGCGCCGCGTCGAAATCCTATGGCAGTTTCCTCGGCAGCAAACCCGGTGACCTGGCCAAGGCGAATGCCAAGTCGGCGGCAATCCTGATGGCCAACGAGAGCCTGGCCGCTGGCGCAGGTCCGGCGATGCGCCCCGGTGACGCCAACCAGCGCAGCAACGACGGCATGCTGCGCAGCGACAACCTGCAAGCCTTGGGCAGCGATTCGGCCCTGAGCACCGAGCTGACCGGCGCGGCGGCCATGTGGTCCAGACCCGGGATGTTCCACGCCCTGGAAACCGGCGGCGACAACCCCGCCACCGGCAAGTCGGACGGCATCGGCACCCGCGACAACATCGGCGCCTGGCTCGAAAAACAGGCGCCGAAAACCGACAGCGACACCCTGACCTTCCTCGACGGTGCCGCCACCCGCGATGCGGTCGCAGGCGTCGACACCTCGGGCCTGACCGCCGACATCCTGGCCAACCCGCAGAACTACAGCGGCGAACAGAAAGCCGCGGTGCTGGTGCAGTTGACCGATGCACAAACCCGCCTGCTGGTCAGCGACTACGTGCCCCACGCCGGGTTGATGGACAAGTACACCTCGCCCCACTACGGCCTGAACCCCAACGAAGACAAAATCAAGGCACAGCTGCAAAGCGGCATCGAAACCCTCTCGGCCGACCCGGACGTGCAAGGCTTCCTGCAAAACAATCGCGGCCCGGCACTGGCCGACATCGTCGACAGCAACCCGGCGATGAAAATCGCGATGCAGAACTACTACACCGACGACATCGAGACCGGCAAAAACCTCACCGACAATCTCAACGCCAAGGACCAGAACGGCAAGCAGATCGACATGGGCATGGGCCTGCAAAACGCGGCCAACGATACGACCATCGCCAACCTGGCGCTGGGGGGCAACGGCCATGTGGACCTGACCGGCATCGCCGACAAGGCCGGGCAAAGCGACAACATCCAGCAGTACTACAAAAACCAACTGGTGACCGGCAAGGCCTTTACCGACGCGGTGGCCGGCGGTATGGACCCCACCGTGGCGGCCAGCAGCTTCGCCGCCAGCACGGCCTCGGCCCAGGCCTTCCTCGGCGACAAGGCCTCGGCGGATGACGCCGCCACCTTGCAAGTGAATTTCAACGAAGCCCTTGGCGACGCCCTGCTCGGCGGCGCCACCACCGACACCCTGAACATCACCCTGGGGGACGGCAAGGGCAACTTCGACGAAGCCAAGGTCACTGCCGCGATCAACGACGCCCAGCAAAAAGATCCAGAGATGTTCGTCACCTCGGATGGCGGCAAGATCGACCCGGCGCAAGTGGTGTCGATGCTGCGTTCGGTATGGGATATCGGGCGCCAGGGCAACAAGATCGCCGACGCGCTGCCCAAGGCCATCGAAGGCATGAAGTTCGGCGACGTCAGCCCGGCATTCAAGCAAGGCCTGTTGCACATCGGCAGTGCGGTGTTGATGAGCGGCGTGCTGATGGCCCGTTCGGCCAGCGGCAGCAACACGCCGGTGGCGGACGCGAACCGGGTATCCGCCGGGCTGCAATTTGCCGGGCTGTTGATGGAGGGCGGCACCAAATACGCCAAGGAAGCGGGTTACGGTATCACCTGGGTCAACCGCCCGGATGGCGGCACCATTGGTGACTTCCCCGGCAAGGTGCCGGTGGGCAAGGGTCCGCTGAGTCCGCAGCAAATCGCCAACCTCGGTGCGGCCGGCAAGATCATCGGTTCGGCGGGCGGGATTATCGGCGGTGTGATCGGGGTGATTGGCGGTGTCGACTCGTTGAAAAAAGGCGACTACCTGAGCGGCAGTTTCTCGGTTGCCACCGGCGTGCTGGGTACGGGTGCGGCGGTGGCCGGGTTGGTGGAAGCCGGGGCCGGGTTGTACGGGGCCACGGAAATCGGCGCGGTGGCCGGGACCATCAGCGGGATCCTCGGCGGGGCTACGGCGATCCTTGGCGGGATCGGCAGCGCGTTCCTGCCCTTCGCCCTGGCTGATGCCCATGGCAAGGCGCAGGACGCGTTCTATGGCCAGCTTGCGCCGGTGCTCAAGCAATACGGGTTGACTGGCGGGCCTACGGAGCCGGGTGATTATCCTGAAGACCCGATCCCGGCGATCAACACCTGACCTTCCCTTGCAGCCTTGCGCGAAGGGAGCCGCGCGAGGTTGTGTTTTTGAACATGCACAAAGGTTAATCACATGACGTATTCACACCGCGGCCACCTTGAAGACAGCGCTATTGAAATCCACTTTGGCCCTTATCAACTGCTGCCCCGACGTCATCTGCTGCTGAAAAACGGTGAGCCGGTGAGCCTGGGCAGTCGGGCCCTGACGTTGCTGATTGCCCTCGCTTCGCGGCCTGGTGAGCTGTTGGAGAAGACCCAATTGCTGGACATCGCCTGGCCACGGTTGGTGGTGGAAGAGTGCAACCTGCGGGCGCAGATCAAGGCGATCCGCCGGGCGTTGGGGGATGATGATTCGGTGTATATCGCGACGGCGACGGGCCAGGGGTATCGGTTTGTTGCGCCGACCTGGGTTGAGCGTGGGGCGCAGAAAAAGCCGGTGGTGTTGGGGGTTTATAGCTGTCGGCGTTGTTTGGGGGATGAGGTGAGGCCGATGCACGGCGTGCGGCAGGAGAGGCTTAACAGTTGAGGGGGATTTGGATCGGGGGCATATCCATTATTTGGGTGATGGCTTATATCGGTTCCGCTCTTACAGCGGCTCACTTTTGAACAGCGCAAAAGTAAGCAAAACGCTCTTGCCCCACCACTCGGCACCTCGCTTAGGCTCGGTGTGCCCTCACTCCGGCTTTGGACCGTGGGCCGCCGTCATGGGCCATCCTTGGCCCAGGACGGCTAACCCGGCGTCCTGCCGGGTTACCCACGCTCCAAAGCCTGCGTTCGGCCAGCGTGGTTTAACGGGGCGCCCAAGATCAAGATCAAAAGCAGATCAAGAGCACAGCGGCCTACCGGCCGGCTTGAGTGTTTAAAAGCCAAATCAAAAGCTAAAGCGGGCACGGTTCAAATGTGGGAGCTGGCTTGCCTGCGATGGCATCGCCTCGGTGTATCTGAAAAACCGAGTTGTCTGCATCGCAGGCAAGCCAGCTCCCACAGAAAAGCAGAGCTGCTTTCGCTCTGGTTTTTGATCTGGCTTTTAACACTCAGGTCGGCTTTCAGGCCGCCGTGCTTTTGCTTTTGATTTTGATCTGCGAGCCCCGTCAACCACGATGGCCGCAAGTAGGCACGGTGGAGCGGGTAAACCGGCAAGGATGCCGGTTTAGCCGCGCCGGGCCATGGATGGCCCGTCGCGGCGGCCCGCGGAACCGGGCCGGAGTGCGGGCATGCCGAGCCTAAGCGAGGCACCGAGTGGTGGGGCAGAGACCTTTTGGTTACTTTTGGCTGGGCCGGCATTCCGGGCGTTTGCCAAAAGTGACCCGCTGTAAGAGCGGAACCATAGGCGGCCGTTACCTAAATAATGGATATGTACCCCGAACAAAAACCTCAGAGCACCAAGCTAAAATCCAACCGCCCATCACGCACCGGCGGACACCAGTAATACCCCCCAGTCAACGGCTTGCTAATGCGATACAACCCATCAACAATCCCATCCTCAAGCCCACTCATCCGCCGCAGTTGCGCTTCAAACGCATCAAACGAATGCCCAAACGCCAGGAACATCAACCCCGCCTGACCATTCTCGGCCCATGGCATCGACCGCCGCACCACAAACGCCTCCGGGGTAAAACTCTCCTGAGCCGTACGCTTGGTGTGCGCCGACTCCGGCGCGTCCTCCAGCTCCTCGTTATCACCATGGCGCCGACCAATAATGTGGTCCCGCTCCAGAGCCGGCAACGCCGCAAACCCATCCAGATCATGCTGCCACTGCTGGATCGCCGCAAAGCTCGCACCACCCTGCGCCACCGCTGCCTCCACCGCCGCATCATCATGCGGATTCTCAGTGCCATCCTCATAGTCGGTCAGATCAAACCCGGTCTTGTAGCGAAACCCCTCGGTCATCTGCACCAGACCAAACCCCGGCGCCAGGGCCTTCTCGAACGCCCGGCTGCGCAACAGCAACTCACCGCGATCCACACCGTGTAACCAGACCCACAGCGCCTGCTGGGTCGACGGATTCTCCGCCCCCGGCCCGCTCACATGAGGGAACGCCCGCAGCCCGTCAATCCGAGCGCCAAGGGCATGAACCAGCGGTTCACCAAAACCGACCACCGCACTGGCGTCCACCCACTGCACCAGCGCATCCAGTGCGGCAGGTACGGCATCCAGGGACTCAATGGCAAAAAACAGATGGCGTGCCTGCAACGGCACCGGTGCGGCAAGAATGCCCGGCTGGTACTGACTCATGTGAACTCCTTCAAGAAAGCCGCGCAGTTTACCCGGCCAGTACGGGGTTGTGCTCTAGGTTTTCCAGGGTTTGCGGGGCGATGTACAACTGTGCCTTGAGTTGCCCTTGCCACACGGGGCGTTGATGGGTGAATCTCTAGTCACGTTTTGCAACCATTCCAGGGGTAGCGACATGACCACCGACAACCTGCTCGCCCAGCTGTTTCCCACTGCCGCCGAGATTCCCGAGCAATTCCGGCTCGCGGCGCCCATCGAACAACGCGATTACCTGGTCGGCGGCCAGTTACATGTGTGGAACGGCCCTTTGGCCGAAGTACGCAGCCCGGTGCAGTTGCGCGGCACCGACGGTGATACGCCGGTGATCATCGGCAGCACCCCGCTGCTGGACGCCGACACCGCCTTGACTGCCCTCGACGCCGCCGTAGCCGCTTACGACCGCGGCCAGGGCGCGTGGCCGACCATGCGCGTGGTGGATCGCATCCAGCATGTCGAAGCGTTTTTGCGGCGTATGCGCGAACAGCGTGACGCAGTGGTCAAGCTGCTGATGTGGGAGATTGGCAAGAACCTCAAGGACTCGCAGAAAGAGTTCGACCGCACTTGCGACTACATCACCGACACCATCAACGCCCTCAAGGAACTCGACCGCCGCTCCAGCCGCTTCGAGCTGGAACAGGACACCCTGGGGCAGATCCGCCGGGTGCCGCTGGGCGTGGCACTGTGCATGGGCCCCTACAACTACCCGCTGAACGAGACCTTCACCACGCTGATCCCGGCGCTGATCATGGGCAACACCGTGGTGTTCAAGCCGGCCAAGCTCGGTGTGCTGCTGATTCGCCCGTTGCTGGAGGCGTTCCGCGACAGCTTCCCGGCCGGCGTGATCAACGTGATCTACGGCAGCGGTCGCGAGACGGTCAGCGCGCTGATGGCCAGCGGCAAGATCGATATCTTTGCGTTTATCGGCACCAACAAGGCCGCCAGCGATTTGAAGAAACTGCACCCGAAACCGCACCGGCTACGCGCGGCGTTGGGCCTGGATGCAAAGAATCCCGGGATCGTGCTGCCGCAGGTCGACCTGGACAATGCGGTCAACGAAGCCGTCACCGGTTCGCTCTCGTTCAACGGCCAGCGTTGCACCGCGTTGAAGATCCTGTTTGTGCATGAGGACGTGGTCGACAGCTTTATCGAGAAATTCAACCGCAAGCTGGCGACCCTCAAGCCTGGCATGCCGTGGGAAGACGGTGTGTCGCTGACGCCACTGCCCGAGCAGGGCAAGGTGGATTACCTCGGCGGCCTGGTGACCGACGCCCTGGCCCACGGCGCCAAGGTGGTGAACGAGAATGGCGGCGCCAGCCGTGGCTCGTTTTTCTACCCGGCGGTGCTGTACCCGGTGAACCCGCAGATGCGCGTGTACCACGAGGAGCAGTTCGGCCCGGTGGTGCCGATCGTGCCTTACCGCGACCTGGAGACGGTGATCGACTACGTGCTGGAGTCGGACTTCGGCCAGCAACTGAGTATCTTCGGCACCAGCCCGAGGGAAGTCGGGCGCCTGGTGGACGCGTTCGCCAACCAGGTGGGCCGGATCAACATCAATGCCCAGTGCCAGCGCGGGCCGGACAGTTTCCCGTTCAACGGGCGCAAGAACTCGGCCGAGGGCACGCTGTCGGTACATGATGCGTTGCGGGTGTTTTCGATCCGTACCCTGGTGGCGACCAAGTTCCAGGCGAGCAACAAGGAACTGGTCAGTGACATCCTGCAGGAACGCACGTCGAGCTTTCTGACCACTGACTATATTTTCTGAGCCCGACACCGATCTAAAAATGTGGGAGCGGGCTTGCTCGCGAAAGCGGTGGTTCAGTCGCCGGATGTATTGACTGACACGCCGCCTTCGCGAGCAAGCCCGCTCCCACATTGGAACTGAGTGAAGCCTGAACAACGAGGTTACCCTGATACCAATGAATCTCCCTCTCTTCGCCCGCCGCTTGCTGCGTCCGTTGCTGGACCCGTATCGGCGCTACCGTCACGCCAAGTTGATCCACGCAGTACGGGTTTCCATCGGGTTGCTCGCAACGATCCTGCTCACCACCGGCATCAACCTGCCCCATGGTGAGTGGGCCTCGGTGACGATGCTGATCGTGATCGGCGGTTTGCAGCACCACGGCAATATCGGCAAGAAAGCCGTCGAGCGCGCCTACGGCACGTTGATCGGCGCCAGCGTCGGTTTGCTGCTGGTGGTGCAGGAGACGTACCTGGGCCAACCGCTGTTGACTTATTTGCTGATGTCGGTGGTGTGCGGGTTCTTTTCCTATCACGCCATCGGCAAGGGTGGGTACATCGCGTTGCTGTCGGCGATCACGGTATTCATCGTCGCCGGCCATGGCGACAACCCGCTGTCGGATGGGTTGTGGCGCACGGTCGATATCCTGATCGGCATCGTCCTGGCCCTGGCGTTTTCCTTCGCGTTGCCGCTGTATGCGGTGTATTCCTGGCGCTACAACCTGGCCAGTGCCTTGCGCGATTGCGCGGCGATTTATAGCCGGATCATCAGCGGCCAGTCGGTTACTGACGATGAGCACCTCAAGCTGCTGAATCGCCTGAACGCCGCGATGCTGCAACTGCGTTCGTTGATGCCGTCGGTGTCCAAGGAAGTGCGGATTTCCATGACCGAGCTGGACACCCTGCAGCGGCATTTGCGGATGTGCATCAGCACCCTGGAGATCCTCGGCAACACCCGGCCTGATCCACGGGACAAGGAAGCCCTGGCGCGTATGCAGGTGGCCTTGAAGGCCGAGCATCGGCAGATTCGGGTGCAACTGATCGGCATGGCGCGGGCGTTGCAGTCCGGGGCAACCGACCGGTTGGAACGGCCAAGCAACACGCCTACCCACCAGCAGACCTTTGAAGTGCCCGTGGTCAACGCGTTGGACGGTTACCGGTTATTGACCCTGCAACTGGCGGCGAATGTCGACGGGATGCGCCAGCGGCTGGCGAAAACGTCCGGACATTGGAGGATTTGAATCGCAAAAATAGGGACAGTCTACGGTTAGGTAGGGCTGTCCCTTTGCAGCGTTGTTTCCAAGCCGACGCTTACGTTCTTAACTGGATACCGCCCCAGCGATTGATGCCGTCATCTTTCTGCACATCCTGCTGCGGCCCGATGAAGTTATAGACGTAGTAGTAATTAAAAAAGAAAAAGCTATGGGAGAACGTCCTCGACCAATAGTAGGTACTTCCCACCGGCCAAGTGTTGCGATAAGCGGCCCGTATGGCCTGCAACTCACCCAGGTCGGCCAGCCATGAAGTGGATCCCTGAGCTGCACTGGCGACAGCCTGTTGGGTGTTGTTGCCCAAAATAGTACACCTCACGACGCCTCCGACACTGACTCCGCAAGTCCGCGTTTGAACGGGCGACGAAGAATCGGACACTGTAATCGTCGCGCCTCCATTCCCTCTTACGGTGACGTACCCGGTCGTGTCGACGTGGACAACCCCGGTGTTACTCGAATAGTACCGATAGGGCGGTGTTCCTCCTGATACCGAAAGCCGAGCCGAGTTGTAGGAATCATAGATGGGCAGATTGTTGGGATAGTTGGCCAAAATATAGGTACGGCCAGAAAAGTATAGCGTTGTCTGGCTAAGGACCAGCGGGCTGGTCAGGCTGATGGTGTATTCGGTGGTGGGGAACTCCACCGCATCGTACGCATCCTCACTGCCATTAAACGTCACACTCAGGTGCACCGTGATGCGCGCATTGTTGGGCAGGCCTAGCAGCCAGTCACGACTGACCTGAATATTCGCCAAGCCGTGTGTTGCTTCCGGCAAGGTGAGCGAATGGTTTGCCAGTAACTCCAAGGGTGCAATGCCGGGGCTGTTTGTGGTGACGCGCAGCCATACACGCTGGCCCGCCAGGCTCAGGCGCCATTTTGGAGAGGCCGCGACAGCATTGCCGGCCAGGCCCGGAGGATTAAGACTGCCGCCATTGGCCACACTATTGATCAACACCCGGGGCAGATTGGCTGGCAGGATGGTCCCCACGTTCACCGTTTGCTCTTGGGAAATGCCGGTGCCCCCCCTGCCCAGCACCACCGAGTACTGCAGGTGAATCGTGCTGTTGACACTGGCAGCGAGGATGTCGTTGTTGACATGGAACGTCACCGTGCCACCGTCCAGCCCATCCTGGGTCGCGACTTCCACAATGGTCCCGTCCGCGTGGATCCAGTGCAGGGTAATCAGGTCCGTCCCCCCCTGGTTCATGTTCGGGTAAGCCACCAACACCACGCATTTGTTTTCGACCACCAACGGATCGATGGCAACCTCCTGCTCATCGGCGGGAACCGAATCCTGGATTTGCGGGTGGGGGTACGTAGCGCTCACCAGCTCTATCACGTGGTGTCTGACCTCGAACAGCACCGCGTTGTTGATGTCACCGCTGTGGTCGAACGTCACCCAGAAGCTGATGGTCAATGCGGACCATTCTTGCAGGTTGCGCAACGCCAGCACCGGAGTGTCGCTGACGATACCGTTCAACGCTTCGCTTTCGCTTACAGGCCGTGCCCGATAGACCTCGTTATCATAAACCGCGCCCGTATTACGGATACCTTGATAACGAAGCCACATACGCTGCTCGGCGTGGCCATACGGCCAGGCTGCTACGCGAGTTTCGTCGAAGTCCTGAAGCAGAGGTATTTCCAGCACCGCAGCGTCACCAATGCTGTCGATCAGCGGGCCTGGCAGATGATGCAAGCTCAGCAAACGCAATATCAGCACGGGGGAGTCGGTGGGGAAGCCATTACGAATGACCACGAACGACACCGCGATGTCCCGCCCATCGGGATGGATGTTGTAGCCGATCACCTCGGTGGGGATCGTGAAGTCGATGTAGGCGCCGCTCTGGTTGTCCTTGACCTCGTAGTGGGAGCCCGCGCCGGGTACCCCCTCCCACTTGACCTCGACCCGGTCACGGGCCTTGATCTCGTCATAGCGCACCCTTACCGTCGCGCCGCCCGGCCAGACCACCAGCGGATCCAGCTCATCAGGCTCGGTAGTGGCAAGCAGCACCTCGGGCAAGAACAACTCGCCCAAGGCGGTCCCTACGGTCACCACCAGTTCTTCGGAATACCGATAAGCACCGAAACGATCAATCAAATAACTGACGGTGAGGGTACCGTCGAGATTATCGAGGAACAGTTGCTTCGGAATATCCACGTACAGCGGGTTGGATTCCACGAACAACGTATATTCTTCCTGTACCACCCCACTGAGCGAGCCTGTGTAGCGGATGACCACGATATCGCTGCGTTTGAAGTCCGCACGCAATTCAAGGGTACCGACACTGCCGAGGGTACTGGGGTCTACGTTGCCATCAACCGCTTCCCAGATAACCGGTGCGGCGAGATCCCGGGGTGGACGACCGACTTGCACCCACCGGCGTTCCGACTCACGGGTACCAATCGCCCCGGTGACGATGTAGTGCACATTGGCGTCTCTCAAACCTTCCAGGCGCACGTAGTCGCCATTCGGGAAATCACGGGTGCGCGGAGGATTGCCCGCCAGCCGCGAAGAGGACACCCGCTCGGAGGTGTTATCCACATGGAAACCCTGGAGGACAACCTCCAGGTTATCTCCCGGCGTGCCTGGCGGCTGGTAGTCGGGCATCTCCACGGTAATGCGTTCCAGGTCCGGCTCAATGAAGGGGCCGTGGGCCTCCCTGACGCTGGGCCTGGGCAGGTCGTAACGCAGACCGATAATGGAGACTGTCGCCCTCCTGGATGGCAGGTCATCTTCCCCAGCCCTTTGTCTCACGTAGTAGACTGTCATCGAGCTCAGCAAAAGAGACCTGACCAGCTCGTTGCGGATGGGAAATTCGAGATAACTAGGAACCCTGGTTACAGGCATATCCTGCGAATCACTGACGAACACGCCATCAGGCGTCGTACCCTGAACCGTCAGCAAAATGGTATCACCTACCCGAAAGGTAACGCCGCGCGGGATCTCTACCTCGGCATGTGCTGGCTCTCTGCCCAGCGCATCGGCATCCAGCACCATCAGCGCTTGGTCGGCCTCGATAATGAAAGGCTCGTCAAGCAGCGTCACGTTCAGATTTACCTCTACTGCCACCGGCTTGCACCAGGGCTGTACCGGACCCGAGCTATTGGCTACCTCGTCATAGAGAAAGAACGCCACGGCATAGTGACCGCTGCCAGCGCCCTGGATAAATGCCTCGTCAATATCGAACGTCAGGTCACTGCCTACCTGCGCCGCGGTGATCGGCGGAACCTCAAGACGCGCAGGTCCCCAAAAGAACATCACCAAGTCGTTCACACGCATGTTTTCCCAAGCCTTGATGGTGGCCGTAATGCGTTGTCCGGCACCGATAATCGTGTCTGACAGGGTCAACTGCAACTTGGAGTGCCAAGGCTCGAAGGGCCGATCGTCCTCCCCACCGGGGTAGGTTTCCTTGACCAATACGGTCTGGGGTGGCGAGGTGCTGGGAGTCCCGGAGGCGACCCTCACAACCTCACCGTATACATCGGGAATGAATGCAAAGCCTTTGGCGGGGTCCACGTTCAAACTGGCGTAAGGGAAATCGAAGAAAAAGCGCTGTTCGCCTACCTCTCCCGCCTCGACAGTTTTCGGTGGCGGCGTGATGCCCCCCATCGTTACTCCATACTCGTCCCCCTCGCGGAGTCCGGTCCAACGCTCAAAAATAAAAGTAATATATTTCTCGCCGGTAGCCCCCGAAGCAGGGAAATGGCGAACCCCCAATCCATATGCCGCACCATCTATCGGTGTTGTCTGCGCTGGAGAAACATGGGGAGGATCCAAGTCCTCGATGATCATCACACCAGGGCGTGTAGGCGATGGCTTCGGCGTGGCAGGTTGCTTGGTGCTGGGAGTGGGTCTCGAGGCGGCAGGCTTGGTCGACATGTTAATCTCCAGGTTTGACGGCGTGCAGACAGAACACGCGACTGAAGAAATCAAACACCCGGCCCTTCTTAGCGTCTACCTGTCAGAATTGACAGTGGCGACGAATGGCGGAAGTCGATGAGCTATTTCAGAGAAAGCGCAGTCAATACAAACCCCGCACATTCACACTTTTTCTTACATATTTTTCACGTTTTATTCACATCCGGAGACGTAGGGTAAAGCCTCATCCGTTACAAACGTTGCACTTAAAAACCCGCCGCCCCAGCGGGTTTTTTTTGCCCGGGATTTGAGTGTTCGCAAGGTTGTTTGTATAGAGGGTGCAAAGGCAGACCGGCTCATTGCAAGCCGGTCTTGAAGGGTTCAGCGAGCCACCTTGTTGACAGGCGACGCGGCCTGCTCGCGGATAGCACGTTGCGTATCCAGCACCCGCGCCAGGGCCGTTTCGGCTTCCGGGCTTTGCTGTGGCACGCGAATCGCCGCGGACACCAGGGTAATCAGCTTGGCCATCACCTCGGCATCAGTGGCCGGGCGTCCCAGGCTCATGGAGTTCATCAGCAAGCGCAGCTCGGTGCCGGCCATCACCCCGGAAATCGCCTTGAGGGCAAATTGCAGCCGCACCCCCAATTCGTTGCGCGGCAAGTCCGGCAGCGCCAGGGCGAACGCTTCAAAGAAACGCTGGAACACCGGCTGGTAATGCACCTTGAGGTACTCCTGGATAAACGGCGAGGTGTCGCTGTAGACCCGACCCAGGAAACGGATGAATGAACGCCCTTCCCCACTCGCCGGGTCGCTGCGCTCCAGGCCCATGGCCGGGG
This sequence comes from Pseudomonas sp. W2I6, assembly GCF_030815935.1. Classification (NCBI taxonomy): domain Bacteria; kingdom Pseudomonadati; phylum Pseudomonadota; class Gammaproteobacteria; order Pseudomonadales; family Pseudomonadaceae; genus Pseudomonas; species Pseudomonas sp. W2I6. The sequence goes on from NZ_JAUSXJ010000001.1 coordinate 3,786,751, forward strand.
CGAACAGCACCCCGAGCAAGGTGTCGCAATCCAGCGGGCCGTCGGATTCGGCTTCGCACCGGGCGAGCAACTCCAGGCGCTGCTCGTTGAGCGGCTCCAGGCGCTGCATCAGCAGGGTTTTCATCAGGGAGTCCTTGTCCCCGAAGTGGTAATTCACCGCAGCGAGATTGACCTGGGCCCTCTCGGTTATCTGCCGCAACAAAACAGCGTCATAGCCGTATTTGATGAAAAGAGCCTCTGTCGCATCCAGCAATCGGGTCTTGGTAACGTTTGGAGCGCTGAGTTTCTTCGCGACCATAGGGATTGGGGTTCCACTGCGGAAATATTGTTTTAAAAATTAATTTGATTTTTTATACCGGGGCCGCTGCCTGAAAGCAAGTAGTGACACAGCGCCATACTATTCAAAGCCAACAGCAACGGGCTCATTGAGGGTAGCTGATGGATTTTTTCAGCGCCGGAAACGTCCCTTTGAAGAATCGTTTCAAAGGGTAAAACCGCTCTATATCCATGGCTGGCGGAACGGCTGGATCGCGGTTAGTATTCAAACAATATTTTAAAAACAAGAAATAAAACCAGTCCGTGACGTGTACCAGGCAGCTCCTGAACTTGTTACAAGGATTTTCGGGGGAAGCACGGCGCTGTCGAGGCTGCAGGCGTAGTCATGATGACAGATACCCCCGCGCACCCAGGCTTTATCTCCTTGCAAGGCATCGGCAAAAGCTATCAGCTGGCCGGTCAACACCTGTCGATTCTCAATGATGTATGCCTGGCCATCGAAACCGGTGACAGCTGCGGCATCCTCGGCGCCTCCGGCTCCGGCAAAAGTACCCTGCTCAATATTCTCGGCCTGCTGGATTTGCCCGACTGCGGCCAGTACCGCTTTGCCGGCCATGACATCTTCAGCGCCAGCCCCGATCAATTGGCGGCGATCCGCAATCAGCAGATCGGTTTCGTCTTCCAGAGTTTCAACCTGCTGCCACGCCTCAGTGCCCTGGACAACGTCGCCCTGCCCCTGAGCTACCGCGGCGTGTCACGCCACGACTCGGTGGAACAGGCCCTGCGCATGCTCGACCAGGTGGGCCTGGCCGAGCGCGCCCACCATCGCCCGGCCGACCTTTCCGGCGGCCAGCGCCAACGGGTCGCCATCGCCCGGGCATTGGTCGGCAACCCGTCGGTGATCCTCGCCGACGAACCCACCGGCAACCTCGACAGCACCACCGCCCAGGAGATCATGGACCTGTTGCTGGCGCTCAACCGCGACCAGCAGGTGACGCTGATCATCGTCACCCACGACCCGCACATTGCCGAACGCCTGAATCGCAAGATCCTGGTGCGCAATGGCGTGGTGCAAGAGGCCGGGCGCCTATGAGCCTGCGGGTCGAACAAAGCCTGAGCCAATTGCTGCACGAGGCGTTTGTCAGCCTGCGCACCCTGGGCAAGCGCTCGATCCTGGCCTTGCTGGGCATCGTCATCGGCAGTTCGTCGGTGGTGGCGCTGATCAATATCGGGCACAACGCCGCCGAAGACGCGGCGATGATTTTCAAGGACATGGGCACCGACACCCTGGTGGCGCAATTCCCGCCCAGGGGTGCCAGCACTGCGCAAATGCCCGCCAGCCTGGACCTGGAAGCCGTGCGCCGCAGCGTTCCAGGCATTGCCCATATCGGTGCGGTCTCGCTGTTCAGCGGGCCAGTGGTGTTCCATGGCCGTACCTGGAACGCAAGCCTCGTCGGCAGTACGCCGGACCTCAAGGATGCCATGCGCCTGTCGGTGCGCGACGGGCGCTTCCTGTCGAGTTTCGATGCTGGGGAAACCTATGCGGTCGTCGGTGACCAGGTCGTCCAGGCCTTGAGCGTGCCCGGCGACCCGCTGCAACTGGGCGACCGGGTACGTATCAACGATTACCTGTTCCTGATCGTGGGCATTCTGCACAGCCAGCCCCGGGCAATGCTGATTCCCGTACAGGCCAACGAATCGCTGTTCGTCCCCGCCCCGGGCATGCGCCGGATCTACGCCAGCCCGCAAATCGGCAACGTGATCATCCGTGCCACCCCCGGCCAGGATATGGAACGCCTCGCCCAGGACTCAGCCGTGGCACTGCGAGCCCAGCTCACCGACCACGATGTCGACATTCAGGTACCCCAGCAAATGATCGATGGCATGACCCGCCAAAGCCGGACCTTCGCCTACCTGCTGCTGGCCCTGGGCGCGATCTCCCTGGTGGGCGGCGGCGTCGGCGTGATGAACGTGATGCTGATGAACGTCTCGGAACGGCGCCGGGAAATCGGGATTCGCATGGCCCTCGGGGCGCGCCAGCGCGACATTCGCAACCTGTTCCTGCTGGAAGCCGTGACCCTGACCGCCGTGGGTGCGGTATGCGGCGCGGTACTGGGCATGACCGCCGCGTACCTGTATGCCAGGCTGTCCGGCTGGCAGTTTTCCCTGGCGGTGGCCGCGCTGCCGCTCGGGGTCGGCAGCACGTTGCTGGTAGGGTTGTTTTTCGGGATCTATCCGGCGGTGTCGGCCTCGCGGCTGCAGCCGGTGGAGGCCCTGCGCGATGAATAAACGCCTGCTGTTGTTGACCGCCTTGGTAAGCCTGCACAGCGTGGCCGCCGACGTGGTGATTCGCCCCTCCGCGCCCAGTACCACCCGCAGTGGCTATGAACGCAGCGTGTCGCTGAATGCCCAGTCCACCACCCTGACCCTGGGGGATGCGGTGTACCTGGGCCTGCGCAACAACCCGGCGATTCGCAGCGCCTACCTGCAGCGGGTGGCGCAGAAATTCGACCTGCGGGTGGCTGAAGACACGTTCAACCCCAAGCTGACCCTGAACAGCTACTACCGCGCCACCAAGGGCACCGACGACAGCGCCCGCAACGCCAACCTGGCGCCCAATGCCACCTTGCTCAGTGAGTACGGCACGCGCCTGAGCATGAACTGGACCCAGCAACTGAACAACGCCGATCGCGCCGGGCGCTACCGCAGCGACGGCCTCGACCTGTCAGTGATCCAGCCACTGATGCGCGGTGCCGGCTGGGACGCCACCACCGCCCCGCTGCGCCTGTCACGCCTGTCGGAACAGGCCAACCGCCTGAACCTCAAGGCCAACGTGGCGCAAACCATCAGCAACATCATCGCCACCTACCGCGAATTGCTGCGGGCCCAGGAACAACTGAGCATCGTGCAGGACGCCCTCAAGCGCTCCGGCACTTTGCTTGAAGTGAACAAGGCACTGATCAGTGCCGGGCGCATGGCCGAGTTCGAGATTGTGCAGACCGAAGCCGATATCGCCACCCAGCAACTGGGGGTGGAAGAAGCCCAGAACCAACTGGACACCAGCCGCCTGGCCCTGCTGCGCCTGCTGGCCCTCGACCTGTCGACACCGATCCGCGCCACCGAGGCCCTTGAAGCCAGGCCCATGGACATCGATAAACGCCAGGCTTTCGTGCTGGCGCAGAACCAGCAGCCGGAATACCTCGCCACCCTGCTCGGCAGCCAGCAGGCCGACCTCAACCTGGTGATCGCCAAGGACTCCGGCCGCTGGCAAGTGGACCTGGTGGCCGGTGCCAACCAGATTCGGGCCGCCACCAATGACGATAACGGCTACAACAGCAACCGGCGCTGGGACAGCTACGCGGGCGTGCAGGTGCAGATTCCCATCGGCGACATCAGCACTCGCCAGGCCGAGGTGCACGCGCGGGTCGATGTGGAAAACCAGGAGATCATCATCGCCGACGCCCGCCAGCAACTGGAGCGCGACGTCAACGATGTGGTGCGCGACCTGGGCACTCGCTGGCGCCAGTATGAAATTTCCCAGCGGGCGGTAGAGTTGTCCAAGCGCAAGATCGAAATCGAACGGGAAAAACTCAGCGCCGGGCGCTCCACGAACTTCCAGGTATTGAGTTTCGAAACCGACCTGCGCAACGCCGAGAACTCGCGGCTCAATGCGCTGATTGCCTATTTGAACGCCCAGACTCAGCTCGACTTGACCTTGGGCATGACGCTGGAAAGTTGGGAAATCGCCCTCAATGACTACTAATAAGAAGCGCCTGTTGGGCGTCGTGTTGATTGTGCTGGTGGCCGGCGTCGGCGTCTCGCTGCTCAGCCGTCAAAGCCCGGCCGCCAACCAGCCCGGCAACGCCGAGCAGTGGCTGGCGGTGAAGGTCGACCCGCTGGTGCATCAGATCGGCCTGGTGGGCAAGATCGAGCCTGACACCACCATCACCCTCACCGCGCCGTTCGACGGTAATGTGCAGGCCAACCTGGTGGAACAGGGCCAGCGGGTCGAGGCCGGGCAGGTGCTGCTGCGCATGGACCCGGCCACCCTCGAAGTGCAACTGCGCGACGCCCTCTCCGCCCAGCTCAAGGCCCGGCGCACGGTGCAGGAAATGCAGGACTGGGACAGCGGCCAGCAAGTCGGGCGCGCCCGCCGCACCCTGCGCACTGCCGAAATGACCGCCAGCAACACCCAGCGCAAACTCACCGAAAGCGAAAACCTGTTCAAGCGCGGCATCATCCCGCGCAACGAACTCGACGACCTGAAACAACAGGCCACCCAGCAACAACTCGACCTGACGGCCGCCCGCGCTGAGCTGCAACAGGCAGTTGAACAAGGCCAGGGCGAATACCGGCAGATCGCCGATATGGAGCTGACCAATGCCACCGTGAAATATGACGCCCTGCATACCCTGCTCGACGGCAAGGAAGTCAAGGCCCCGTTCTCCGGCATTGTGGTGCCGGCGCCGGGCAGTAACTCATCGACCCAGGGCAGCGGGAGCACTAACGCGCCGGTGCAGGCCGGGAGCAAGGTCAACCAGGGCCAGGTGCTGTTTGGACTGGCGAACATCGAGAAACTGAAAATCGTCGCCAAGGTCTCGGAACTGGACATCAACCAGTTGCACCAGGGGCAGGCGGTGGAGGTGATGGGCGACGGGTTTGATGGGGAACGGCTGACAGGGTCGGTCAGCGTGGTCAGTGGCCTGGCGATTGCCAGCGACAGCCAGGGTAGCGCGCAGTTTCCGGTGACCCTGTCGATTCCCAAGCTGACCCCGCGACAGTTGCAGCGGGTAAGGTTGGGGATGAGTGCGCGGTTGACCATTGTGACCTACAACAATGACCAGGCGATTGTCGTACCGGCCCAGGCGATCAGTCGCGGGGACGGTGCAATGACGGTGGAATATCGGGCCGCGATGGATAAGCCGGTGGAGCGGGTGACGGTGACCACCGGGCAGTCGACGGCCCAGGGGGTTGAAGTGTTTGGGTTGAAGCCGGGGTTTGTGAAGGTCGGGCCATGAACCCGACCTGTAGGCGCTGGCAAGCCAGCTCCCACATTAGATTTAAAGGTGTGCCAACCTCGCGGCCAGCGCCTTGGCCTGAATCGCCACATCCGTCACTGCGGTACTTTCCCACCACATCCCGCGCAACGGCGGGCCCATGGCAAACAGCCGCTGGCTGACATTCCCGTGGGCATCCAGCACCGCCCCCGACACATCCGCCGCAATCCCCAACGCCAACGGCCCGGGCTGAATCAGCCCGCGCTTGAGCAACTGCCGGGGCAACGGCCGGGCCACGCGCCGCCAGTCATATTCAATCCCGCTGGAGTTGATCAGCGCCGCCCCCGACACCTGCACCACGTCCTGCTCTCCACGATGACGCAGGCGGATCGTCACCTCACCTTGCGAAGGCACCAGCCCCTTGTACGAAGCCGCCCGGATCCGCAGCCGCCCTTCTCCATGCAACCGCGCCACCAACTCGGCACTCAACGGCGGCGAACGGTGGTGGTGGCTTTCCCACCAGGGCCGCACATGCCGCACGAACTGACGTTTCTCGCCCTCGCTGGCCTGGCGCCACAACCGCCCGATGTTGGCACGCACGGTGTCCAGCGGCGCTTGCCAGTCAATCCCCTGCTCCAGCGCGAGCCGGCATTGGCGCCGCACCTCCCGCAGCAATTGCCGGGGGCTGCGCAGGCTGTGGTCTTCTCCCAGGAAGTCGACCCAGGCCGGCGGCTGCCGACGGACATGGGGCAACAGGCCGTGGCGCGAAAAAATCTCGATGGGCCCGCGATGGCCGGCCTGTTCCAGGGACACCACGGCGTCCACCATGGTCAGCCCGGAACCGATGATCAGCACGGTGGATTGCGGGTCCAGTTGGGTCATGGCCGGTACATCCCACGGGTCGACGGCAGCGGCATTCAAGCCGCTGGATTCGGTCTGTGGCGTGCGTGCCGCCGGGAACATGCCGGTGGCCAATACCGCACAGGCACCGCGCAGTTGCTGGCCGTCGCTCAAGGTCAGCCGTGTGGCGTGTTCATCCACCTCAAGGTCTGTCACCTCGGCGCGAATGTGCTCGACGGTCGACGCGGAAATCGCCTTGGCCTCGGCCAGCCGCTGCTGCGCGTACAGGCCAAAAATCCCGCGGGGCGGAAACAGTTCGCTGATGGGCACGTGCTGCTGGTCCGACTCGGGCCAGCCGCCGCCGGCGATGTAGGCGGTCAGCCACTGGGTCAGGTCATCGGCGTTGTCCGGGTCGACGCTCATGCGCGCGGCGTTGCCGTTCAAGGTGTGCCCAAGCTCTACCGCACTGTAGGCCTCGCCGCGCCCCAGTTCCTCGCGCGGCTCGATCACCAGGATCTGCCGCGTGCCCGGCAGGCGCAGCAACTGCACCGCCAGCATCGTCCCGCTCAGGCCGCCGCCGACAATCAGCACATCGGCGTTGCGAATGGCGCTCGTCGCCTGTCCGCGTTCGGTTTCACTCATGAAATTGCGCCCTTACTGTCTGCCTGAATGGTTGTGGTAAAAATCGCCCCGTGCAGTATCCAGCACATCGACCCGGGACGCCTAGTTCAGCCCGACTGCGGGAAGCCCAGGCTCTGGCCGCTAATCAGCCATTGCTCCAGCACCGTCGCCAGGCCGCCTTGCCAATGGGTGCTTTCCCCGCTCCACAATTCGGTCTTGCCCGAAGGCTGCCACCAGCGACAGAGCCGTTGTGAGGTGTCCACAGGGTCGATCCGTCGCACCATCGCCAACGGCTGGAGCCCAGGGACATACGCGTGGGTAGGCCGGATGCGCCACACTTGTTGCTGCAGGGCAGCGGGCTCGAGGTCATCCGCCAGGGTCAGGATCTGGCCACCGATCACCTGGGCGGCCAGGGCCAGCAGCAATAGGCCGGGTTCGAAGGCACCGCTGAGGGCCAGCCGCGACTGCTCGGTAAAGCCCTGCTGACGCAAGCCATCAGCCAGGCGCTCGACATCCCGCAACGCATCGATCCAGCGCCAGGCATACCACTGGCCGTCACGCTTGTGGCGCAGGGCGCTGTGCAACGGGGTCACCTGTGCCCAATGGCGCAACTGCGCCAACGCCTCGGGCAACACCGTAACCCGTTCGGCGGGCCATTCCACATCCAGCGCAAGTTCAAGTTCATGCACGCTCATAGGGTGATGCTCCTATTGGTGAAACAAGCATGCGGTGGTCCGCTGGCCGGATTTATGTGGGCGGCGGTGGGACGGCTCGACTCGCTCGCGAAAACGGTGCGTCAGGCAACATCAATGCTGAATGTCAGTCCGCATTCGCGAGCAAGCCCGCTCCCACATTTGTTTTATGTACACCCGACAAATCACGATAGCTGGCCCCCGGATGGTTGTCCGCCAACCGCGCGCCGTCCCCAAACAATTTCTCCCGCAGGGTGCCCTGGGCATATTCGGTCTTGTACACGCCGCGCTTCTGCAACTCCGGCACCAGCAACTCGACCGCGTCGATAAAGGTCTCGTGGGTCAGTGCATAGGCCAGGTTGAAGCCGTCCACATCGGTCTCTTCAACCCATTCCTGCAACAGATCGGCCACGGTTTCCGGGCCGCCGACGAACAGCGGGCCGAAGCCGCCGATGCCGACCCAGTCTGCCAGTTCATTCGGGGTCCAGACCTTGTTCGGGTCGGCAGTGGAGAAGGCTTCCACCGCCGATTGAATGGCGTTGGTATGCACATGCTTGAGGGGTTCATCGGGCTTGAACTGGCTGAAGTCGATGCCGGTCCAGCCGGAGATCAGGGCCATCGCGCCTTCGTAGCTGACATAGGATTTGTATTCGTCGAACTTGGCCTTGGCCTTGGCATCGGTCTCGCCAACGATCACCGTCTGCAAGTTGAAGATCAGGATTTTCTTCGGGTCACGCCCCGCCTCGGCCGCACGGCGGCGGATATCGGCAACGGTTTTCTTCAGCAGCACTTTCGACGGTGCGGCAACGAACACGCATTCGGCCTGTTCGGCGGCGAACTGTTTGCCACGGCTCGACGCCCCGGCCTGGTACAGCACCGGCGTGCGTTGTGGCGACGGTTCGCACAGGTGAATGCCGGGCACCTGGAAGTGTTTGCCGACGTGGCGGATCTCGTGGATCTTGCTCGGGTCGCTGAAGATCCGCCGTTCGCGGTCGCGCAACACCGCGCCCTCTTCCCAGCTGCCTTCCCAGAGCTTGTAGCAAACCTCCAGGTATTCCTCGGCGTAGTCGTAGCGCGCATCGTGTTCGGTCTGGGCTTTCTGGCCGAGGTTCTTCGCGCCGCTTTCCAGGTACGAGGTGACGATGTTCCAGCCGACGCGGCCCTTGGTCAGGTGGTCGAGGGTGGAAAGGCGCCGGGCGAACGGGTACGGGTGTTCGAAGGACAGTGAAGCGGTGAGGCCAAAACCCAGGTGTTGGGTGACCAGCGCCATGGGTGCGATCAGCGACAGCGGGTCGTTGACCGGCACCTGGGTCGCCTGGCGAATCGCTGCGTCACCGTTGCCGTTATAGACGTCGTAGATGCCCAGCACGTCGGCGATGAACAGGCCGTCGAACTTGCCGCGCTCGAGAATTTTTGCCAGGTCGGTCCAGTATTCCAGGTCCTTGTACTGCCATGAGCGGTCACGCGGGTGGGCCCACAGGCCCGGCGACTGGTGGCCGACACAGTTCATGTCGAAGGCATTCAAACGGATTTCACGAGGCATTAAACGTTACTCCGGGGGGCGACACCGTTGAGGTGGTAGTTGCCGACAATCTGGTATTTCCAGCGCAGGGGATCATCAAGGGTCGGCGGCAGCGCAGTACGCTGGCCGGTGAGTTCGAATTCGGCGTTGCTGACAGCGATGAGGGCCTCGGCAGCCGCTATCTGGGCTTCTGTGAGGGCCACCGGGCCTGGGTGGGTTTCGGCACGCTCAAACAAAGCAGCCGCTACCTCCACGCGAATCTGCAAATCGCCAAAGCGGCTGATCACGTAGGGGTCATCACTTTTCTCGACAAAGCGCCGGGTGCTTTCCAGCAGTTGGCGCGCCTGATTCAGTGCGGTCATGGATGCAGCTCCTCAGTTCCAGGCATGGCGTGCGGGCTTGACGCCGTTGAGCACGAAGTTGCCGATCAGGTGGTATTTCCAGCGGGCCGGGTCGTGCAGGGTGTGGGTACGCGCGTTGCGCCAGAAGCGGTCGAGGTTGTGCTTGCCGGACACCGAGCGGGTGCCGGCCAGTTCGAAGAGTTTGCTGCTGGCGAGCAAGGCGGTTTCCGCCGACAGCACTTTGGCCTGGGCGACGACCAACGAGGCATTGGCCACGGTGTCTTCGTTGGGGTTGGCCAGGGCCTGGTCGACGGCAATGCCGGCCTTGGCGAGGATCGCTTCGGTGCCGTGGACCCGCCATTCCAGGTCGCCGATGGCGGCGATGGTGAACGGGTCTTGCCAGCCGTGATCCTGCTGGCTGTCGATCCAGGGCCGGGCCTGGCGTGCATGAATCTTGGCTTGTTCCAGGGCACCGAGGGCGATGCCGGTGTCGACGGCCGCCTGGATGATCTGCGAAATCGGGCCGTTGGCGGTGGGTTGGTCGAAGGCCTGGTGCGCGGGGATCACCGCACTCAGCGGCACCTTCACACCGTCGAGGGTCACGCCGCCGCTGGCGGTGGTGCGCTGGCCGAAGCCGTCCCAGCTGTCGATCACTTGCAGGCCCGGCGCGTCCCGTTCGACAAAGGCGATGAACGCCTGGTCTTTTTCGTTGACGCCCACCGTCGGCACGATATGGGCGAACAGTGCGCCGGTGCAGTAGAACTTCTCGCCGTTGATGTACGCACTGTCGCCGTCAAAGCGCACTTGTGTGTCAAACGTGCCGGCGTTCTTGCTCTTGGCTTCGGAGAAGGCATTGCCGAACCGATAGCCCTGCAGGACCTTGGCGAAGTAGTGCTGCTTTTGCTCCTCGCTGGCGGTTTGCAGGAGGATGTCGACGACGCCCAGGTGGTTCTGCGGAATCTGCCCCAGGGACGGGTCTGCGGCGGAGATCAGCTTGATCACCTCGGCCACCGTCACATAGGACACTCCCGCGCCGCCGTAGGCCTTGGGAATGGTGATGCCCCACAGGCCGCTGGCGGAAAATTCATCCAGCTCGGCCACCGGCAGGCGTCGCTCGCGGTCGCGCACGCCGGCGTCCACGGCAAAACGCTTGGCCAACTCGGTGGCAACCGCAATGGCCTCGGCGTCCGAACGGATGATGTGGGCAGGTTGTAGGGGTTGGGCTGACATGGGCCGACTCCAGGCTCCAGAGAGATACTGGAGTGATTGCAGGAGTCGTGCCCGAATGCAATGTGCAATGAAATCAGCGGGTTGCCGGTATATCAGGGAAGTCGTTGGCGGTTCAAAACAGCAAAGTGTCCAACCACTGTTGCACTGCCAACAGTTGATCATCCGGGAGCAAGGCCCCGTGGTGGCTTTCAATACCGGCGACACTGACTTCGGTATTGAAAGCCAACTCACTACCACTCAGTCATCGGCAGGACGGTCGTCCACGATATAAAAACTATGGTCAGAAAGGCGCTCGTCATGTCCATCTTGACGCACGCCATATTTTGCCTCCACCACCTCACGGCGGAAGACAATACCGTTCACAACATCTTTGTATTGGTGCTCCAGCGACTTTACCTCGATGTGACCAAACAGCAAGCCGTTCCCCCTGACCGTCCACCTGATTGTTTGCCCGATAGCCAGTCCCGGATACGCGGGAATAATGATCGAGGCTTGCCCACCCTGCATCTCGGGATAATTCACATGGTTCCCGTGAGAGGGATTAATGCGTGGACGGGGAAGCAAGTCACTACTCTTGATGTGCTTTGAGTCTTGCGCTGTCATCAGTGTGCTCTCCATTTAGTGAAGCCAACTGCCCCTTCCGCCCGCGCTCCGATTGAGCCAGTTCTCTGAGCAGTAACTCCCACACTAGATTCAATCCAACGCTGATGTAAGCTGTGAAATCTGACAGTTGACAACACTCAAAGCCAAGAGTCTTAAATCACCACGTTGCGCACAAACCGCACCGCCACGTCGCCGTCATTGCGATAGGCGTGAAGGTAGCGGCTGGCGAACATCAGGAACTCACCGGTGGCGACGTTTTTTTCCTCATCCCCCAGCACCAGCGTCAGGGTGCCTTCGAACACAAACAACTGCACGCTCCAACCCTCGGGGTCCGGTTCAGGCATGTAGCGATCGCCGGGCTCCAGGCGCATCTCCCATAGTTCCACCTCGCGACGCGCGGTGGCCTTGGCCAGCAGCACGGCTTTGCTGCCGGGGATGTCACCGGCCCAGGCCAGTTCGTTGATACGGCTGTGATCAGCGGCATCCGGGGCCTGGATCAAGTCGCTGAAGGCCACGTCCAGGGCTTCGGCCACCCGGTCGAGGGTCGACAGGCTGACGTTTTTCTCCCCCGCCTCGATTGCCACCAGCATGCGCCGGCTGACGCCGGATTTTTCGGACAGCGCCGTCTGGCTCAACTCAGCCGCATGGCGCAGGCGCCGAACGTTCTGGCTGACGTGTTGCAGGACCGAGGCCCGTTGCGGATTTTCTTTGTGCACTATATTGCTCACAGGGTGGGGTTGCGCAGTATACTGCCCAGCTTGCGGCGCATTGTGCGGTCCGCGCCCTTCCTGTGCAAGACCGAGCCGCCATGACCACCTCCCCATTGTTTTCCCGTTTCAGCAAAGCCGAATGTGTATTGGTGGTGATCACCATGTTTTGGGGCGGCACCTTTTTGCTGGTGCAGCACGCCATGGCGGTCAGCGGCCCGATGTTTTTCGTCGGCCTGCGTTTTGCTGCAGCGGCGCTCATCGTCGGGGCGTTCTCATTCCGCAGCCTGCGGAACCTGACGCTGTTTGAATTGAAGGCTGGCTGCTTTATCGGTGTGGCGATCATGTTCGGCTACGGTTTGCAGACCATTGGCTTGCAGACGATCCTGAGCAGCCAGTCGGCATTTATTACTGCGCTGTATGTGCCATTCGTGCCGCTGCTGCAATGGCTGGTACTGGGACGGCGGCCGGGGTTGATGCCGAGCATCGGCATCATGCTCGCGTTTACCGGGCTGATGCTGCTGACCGGCCCGGCCGGGGCATCATTGAATTTCAGACCCGGTGAAATCGCCACGTTGATCGGTGCGGTAGCAATTGCCGCCGAGATCATCCTGATCAGCGCCTTTGCCGGGCAGGTGGATGTACGCCGGGTAACGGTGGTGCAACTGGCCACGGCGTCGGTGCTGTCGTTCCTGATGGTGGTGCCGATGGGCGAGGCGCTGCCGGGGTTTTCCTGGTTGCTGCTGTTCAGCGCGGTGGGCCTGGGGCTGACCAGCGCGGTGATTCAGGTGGCGATGAACTGGGCGCAGAAAAGCGTCTCGCCGACTCGCGCCACGCTGATTTATGCCGGGGAGCCGGTGTGGGCCGGCGTAGTCGGGCGGATTGCCGGGGAGCGCTTCCCGCCGATTGCCATGGTGGGCGCGGCGTTGATCGTGGCGGCGGTGATTGTCAGTGAGATGAAAACCCGCCGGCAGCGGCTCGCCGAGCCCCAGGCCGAACTGGAACATGAAAACCAGGGTTAAGCGGCCTCAGAGGCGCAACTCACCGTCCAGGTTGATGGCCTGCAGGAACGCCTCGTCATGGGACACCACGATCAGCGCGCCCTGGTACTGATTGAGCATTTGCTCCAGGGCAATCCGGCTGGGCAAGTCCAGATGGTTGTCGGGTTCGTCCAGCAACAACAATTGCGGCGGATGCTCGGCGTAGAGCTGTGCGGCCAGGGCAATTTTCAGACGCTCGCCGCCGCTCAGTTGGCGCGTATCGAGGACCGCCCGGTCGGCATCGATGCCCATTTGCGCCAGCCGGGTACGCGCTTCGCTTTCCGCCAGTAGCGGATTACTTTCGTAAAGCCATTGCACCGCCGTGCGCTTGGGGTGCTCCAGCCCGGCGTGTTGGTCCAGCCAGCCGATATGGCAACTGCGCGCCAACTCACCGGCAGCCACCGGCAACTGGCCGGCAATCACCCGCAGCAGGGTCGACTTGCCACTGCCATTGGCTCCCAGGATCGACATGCGCATCGGGCCGGTCAGGGTCAGATTGATCGGTGCCGGGCTGCCAAACGGCAACACCACGTCGTTCAACTGCAGCACCAGCTTGCCCTGGGGCACCACGCTTTCCGGCGACAGCATCATGCGCTGGATCTCGGGCGCACACCGCGCACGCGCCTCGGCGATCCGTTGCTGTTGCTGCTCACGCGCCAGCTGCTGGTTGAGGCGCAACTTGCCCTGGCTGTTTTCACTGCGCTCTTTCTGGGCGTTGGTGATCAGTTTGGTCTGGTTGCCATCCCGGGCCTGGCGGTCGCCCCGGGCATTGCGGCGCTGCTGACGCTCCATCTGGATGACCGCTTCACGCTGCTCACGTTTGGCGTGCGCGCGCTCCCCCTGCAACGCCGACTGGAACGCCTGCTGCTCCTGCTCCCGTGTCGCCGCATAGTGGCTGTAATTACCGCCGTAGACCGCCAAGCCCTTGGGCGACAGTTCGACAATCTCGTCCATGTGCTCCAGCAGCCCGCGATCATGGCTGATCAGCACCAGGCCGCCGGGCCAGCGATCAATCTGCTGGGCAAGCTTGTGCTGCTGATCAATGTCCAGGTGGTTGCTGGGCTCATCGAGGATCAACCAGTCTGCCCTCGACAACCAGGCGCCCAGCAAAGCGACGCGCTGGCGTTCGCCGCCACTGAGGGCCGCGGTTGGCGAGTCGGCAGTCAAGTGCCCCAGGCCGATTTGCTCCAGGGCCGCCGCCAGTCGAGGCGCGCAATCCCATTGATCAACGGCCAGTGCATGGTCGTGTTCGTCCACGCTGCCCTCGGCGATGCGCGCCAACGCTGCCAGCACTTGGTCGACACCTGCCAGCGCCGCCACGCTGGGATAGCGTTCGGGCTCCAGCAGTTGCGTCACCGCGTACACACTGCCCTCGCGGCGCACATGCCCGCGGGTGGGCTGCAGGGTGCCCGCGAGCATTGCGCCCAGCAAGGACTTGCCAGTCCCGTTGGCCCCCACGAGGCCGGTCGCCCGGGCGCTGAAGGCATGGTTCAGGTTGTCGAACAGGCTGCGTCCATCCGGCAGGCTGCAGGCGACATGGTCAAGGTGGAGCAATCGCTGGGTCATCACACGTCCTTATGCAACAGGCTGAAAAAAACCTTTGAACAGCATACCTGTCCTGGATACGGGCACTGAAACAATGCCAAACAGCCTTTTTCAGCCTACCTTGTAGGATCCTGCCACATCTTGCCGTTTGGTGATCAAGATTCCGGCACGTATGATGCATCCCAAACTCCCGCAGATTAGAAGCCTATGTCCCTGATAGTTCTACTGCTTCTGCCTTTTATCGGCAGCTGTCTGGCGGCCTTGCTGCCGCACAACGCACGCAACACAGAGTCCCTGCTGGCCGGCCTTGTGGCCCTGGTCGGGACGGTTCAAGTCGCCCTGCTCTACCCCCAGATCGCCCACGGTGGCGTGATACGTGAAGAATTCATGTGGTTGCCCAGCCTCGGGCTGAACTTCGTATTGCGCATGGACGGTTTTGCCTGGTTGTTCTCGATGCTGGTGCTGGGCATCGGGACCCTGGTGTCGCTGTACGCCCGGTATTACATGTCGCCGGAAGACCCGGTGCCGCGCTTCTTCGCGTTTTTCCTGGCCTTCATGGGTGCGATGCTTGGCCTGGTGATCTCCGGCAACCTGATCCAGATCGTGTTTTTCTGGGAACTCACCAGCCTGTTCTCGTTCCTGCTGATCGGCTACTGGCACCACCGCGCCGATGCCCGGCGTGGCGCCTATATGGCGCTGATGGTCACCGGCGCGGGCGGCTTGTGCCTGCTGGCGGGGGTGATGCTGCTCGGGCATATCGTCGGCAGCTACGACCTGGACCAGGTCCTGGCTGCCGGTGATCAGATCCGTGCCCATTCGTTGTACCCGATCATGCTCGCCCTGGTGCTGATCGGCGCCCTGAGCAAAAGCGCGCAATTCCCCTTCCACTTCTGGCTGCCCCACGCCATGGCTGCACCGACGCCGGTGTCGGCCTACCTGCACTCGGCAACGATGGTGAAGGCCGGCGTGTTCCTGCTGGCCCGCCTGTGGCCGTCGCTGTCCGGCAGCGAAGAGTGGTTCTGGATTGTCGGCGGTGCCGGCGCCATTACCCTGCTGCTCGGCGCTTATTGCGCCATGTTCCAGAACGATCTCAAGGGCCTGCTGGCCTACTCCACCATCAGCCACCTCGGGCTGATCACCTTGCTGCTGGGCCTCAACAGCCCGCTGGCCGCTGTCGCCGCCGTATTCCATATCCTTAACCACGCCACTTTCAAGGCGTCGCTGTTCATGGCGGCGGGGATCATCGACCACGAAAGCGGCACCCGTGACATCCGCAAGCTCAGCGGCCTGTTCAAGCTGATTCCGTTTACCGCCACCCTGGCGATGGTCGCCAGTGCGTCCATGGCCGGCGTGCCGCTGCTCAACGGTTTCCTGTCCAAGGAAATGTTCTTCGCCGAGACCGTGTTCATCTCCGCCACCGCCTGGGTGGAAATCGCCCTGCCGGTCATCGCCACCATCGCCGGTACCTTCAGCGTGGCCTATGCCCTGCGCTTTACCGTGGATGTGTTCTTCGGCCCCAAGGCCACCAACCTGCCCCACACCCCGCACGAGCCGCCACGCTGGATGCGTGCGCCGGTGGAGTTGCTGGTGTTTACCTGCCTGCTGGTGGGGATTTTCCCGGCCCAGGTGGTCGGTTCGATCCTCGCCGCAGCGGCCCTGCCGGTGGTCGGCGGCGAACTGCCGGAATACAGCCTCGCCATCTGGCACGGCTGGAACGCGCCGATGATCATGAGCCTGGTGGCCATGTCCGGCGGCGTGGTGCTCTATCTGCTGCTGCGCAAGCAACTCAAGTTGGGCCGCTTCAAATACCCGCCGATCATCAGCTACTTCAATGGCAAGCGCGGCTTCGAGCGCTGCCTGGTGGTAATGATGCGCGGGGTGCGCAAGATCGAAAAACGCATCAGCACCAAACGCCTGCAAACCCAGCTGTTCCTGCTGGTGCTGGCGGCGGTGATCGCCGGGTTGATCCCGATGCTCTACAGCGGCATCAGTTGGGGCGACCGGCCGAAGATCCCGGGCTCCATCGTGTTCGTCACCCTGTGGCTGCTGGCAATCGCCTGCGCCCTGGGCGCCGCCTGGCAAGCCAAGTACCACCGGCTGGCAGCCCTGACCATGGTCAGCGTGTGCGGGATGGTGACCTGCGTGACCTTCGTCTGGTTCTCGGCGCCAGACCTGGCGCTGACGCAACTGGTGGTGGAAGTGGTCACCACCGTGCTGATCCTGCTGGGCCTGCGCTGGCTGCCACGGCGGATCGAAGAAGTTTCCCCACTGCCCAGCTCGCTGCGCAAGGCACGCATCCGCCGCCTGCGGGACTTCCTGCTGTCCACCGTGGTCGGTGGCGGCATGGCGCTGCTCTCCTACGCGATGCTGACCCGCCAGACCCCCAACGACATCTCCTCCTTCTACCTCAGCCGTGCCCTGCCAGAAGGCGGTGGCAGCAATGTGGTGAACGTGATGCTGGTGGACTTCCGGGGCTTCGACACCCTGGGAGAAATCACCGTGCTCGGCGCCGTGGCGCTGACCGTGTACGCCCTGCTGCGCCGCTTCCGCCCGTCGAAGGAAAGCATGGAATTGCCCGCGCAACAGCGCCAACTGGCACCCGACGTGGCCACCGACCTGATCAACCCGCGCCAGGCCAGCGACACCGCCCTGGGCTTCATGATGGTGCCGGCGGTGCTGGTGCGCCTGCTGCTGCCGATTGCGCTGGTTGTCTCGTTCTACCTGTTCATGCGTGGGCACAACCAACCGGGCGGCGGGTTTGTCGCCGGTCTGGTGATGTCCGTCGCGTTCATCCTGCAATACATGGTCGCCGGTACCCAGTGGGTCGAGGCGCAGATGAGCCTGCGGCCGATGCGCTGGATGGGTTTTGGCTTGTTGTCGGCAACCCTGACCGGGCTGGGCGCACTGCTCGCCGGCTACCCGTTCCTCACCACGCACACCTGGCACTTCAGCCTGCCGGTGCTGGGGGACATCCACGTCGCCAGCGCGCTGTTCTTCGACGTCGGTGTGTACGCCATGGTGGTCGGCTCGACCTTGCTGATGCTCACCGCCCTCGGCCACCAATCGGTGCGCGCCCATAAACCCAGTAACCAGGCGAAAGCCGTTGCCAGCCCAGGAGGAGCCGCCTGATGGAAGAAGTCATCGCAATTGCCATTGGGGTCCTGGCGGCCTCCGGCGTCTGGCTGATCCTGCGGCCACGGACGTTCCAGGTGGTGATGGGCCTGTGCCTGCTCTCCTACGGGGTCAACCTGTTCATCTTCAGCATGGGCAGCCTGTTTATCGGCAAGGAGCCGATCATCAAGGATGGCGTGCCGCAAGACTTGCTCAACTACACCGATCCGCTGCCCCAGGCCCTGGTGCTGACGGCGATCGTGATCAGCTTCGCCATGACCGCACTGTTCCTGGTGGTGCTGCTGGCATCCCGGGGCCTGACCGGCACTGACCATGTGGACGGCCGGGAGCCCAAGGAATGACCTGGATGAATCAACTGATCATCGCGCCGATCCTGCTGCCGTTGCTGACCGCCGCGCTGATGCTGATGCTCGGCGAGAAGCACCGCCCGCTCAAGGCGCGGATCAACCTGTTCTCCAGCATGGTGGGCCTGGGCATCGCCGTGCTGTTGCTGTACTGGACCCAGAAAGGCGGCCCCGGCTCCATCGGTGTGTACCTGCCGGGCAACTGGCAGGTGCCGTTCGGCATCGTGCTGGTGGTAGACCAACTCTCGGCGATGATGCTGGTGCTCACCGGGATCATTGGCGTCAGCGCCCTGCTGTTCGCCATGGCCCGTTGGGACCGCGCCGGCACCAGTTTCCATGCGCTGTTCCAGATTCAGCTGATGGGCCTGTATGGCGCCTTCCTGACCGCCGACCTGTTCAACCTGTTCGTGTTTTTCGAAGTGCTGCTGGCGGCGTCCTACGGCCTGATGCTCCACGGTTCCGGCCGGGCGCGGGTGTCGGCGGGGCTGCATTACATCTCGATCAACCTGCTGGCCTCGACCTTGTTCCTGATTGGCGCGGCGCTGATCTATGGCGTCACCGGTACCCTGAACTTTGCCGACCTGGCACTGAAAATCCCCCTGGTGCCGGAAGCCGATCGCGGCCTGCTGCATGCCGGTGCGGGCATCCTCGCCGTCGCCTTCCTGGCCAAGGCCGGGATGTGGCCGCTGAACTTCTGGCTGGCGCCTGCCTACTCCTCGGCCAGTGCGCCAGTGGCGGCGATGTTTGCGATCATGACCAAGGTCGGCGTGTACACCGTGCTGCGTCTGTGGAACCTGCTGTTCTCCGGCCAGGCGGGTGCCTCGGCACTGTTTGGCGGCGACTGGCTGATCTACGGCGGCATGGCAACCATCGTCTGCGCGGCGCTGGCGATGATCGCGGCGCAACGCCTGGAACGCATGGCCAGCCTGAGCATCCTGGTGTCCGCCGGGATCCTGCTGTCGGCGGTGGGTTTTGCCCAGCCAAGCCTGACCGCAGGGGCGCTGTTTTATCTGGTCAGCTCCACCCTGGCGCTGAGTGCGCTGTTCCTGCTGGCCGAATTGATCGAGCGTTCGCGCTCGGCCAACGACATGCCCCTGGACGACGAAATCGAAGCCCTGCCCAAGGCCATGGAATCCCTGCATCCACCGCCCGGCACCAACCTCGACGATGAACAGAAAGCCGTGGTCGGCCAGGTGATTCCCTGGACGGTGGCGTTCCTCGGCCTGAGTTTTATCGCCTGCGCCCTGCTGATCATCGGCATGCCGCCGCTGTCCGGGTTTATCGGCAAGCTCAGCCTGCTCAGCGCCTTGATCAACCCGTTGGGCCTGGGCAATGCCATCGACGAACCGGTGCGTCCGGCCGCCTGGGGCCTGGTGGCACTGCTGATCTTCTCCGGCCTGGCTTCGCTGATCGCCTTCGCCCGCCTCGGCATCCAGCGCTTCTGGACCCCGGAAGAACGTCCATCGCCGCTGCTGCGCCGCTTCGAATGCGTGCCGATTTTCTTCCTGCTGGGCCTGAGCATAGCCCTGACGTTCAAGGCCGAGCCGCTGATGCGCTATACCCAGGCGGCCGCCGAGAGCCTGAACAACCCGGAACACTATGTGATGGCGGTCATGGCGACGCGTCCGGTGCCGAGCCCTGAAGCCAAGGCCGCCGCCCTGGAGGTGCAGCCATGAAGCGCCTGTTCCCTGCCCCGTGGCTGTCATTGGCATTGTGGTTGTTGTGGCTGGTGCTGAACCTGTCCGTCAGCCCCGGCAACCTGCTGCTGGGGGCGATCCTCGGCTTTGCGGCACCGCTGATGATGGCGCCGTTGCGCCCGCTGCCGATTCGCATCCGCCGCCCGGGGGTGATCATCCGTTTGTTCTTCCTGGTGGGGCGTGACGTGATCATCTCCAACCTCGCCGTGGCCTGGGGCATCCTGACCTGCGGCTCGCGCCCACCGCGTTCGCGCTTTATCAAGATCCCCCTGGACCTGCGGGATGCCAACGGCCTGGCCGTGCTGGCGATGATCACCAGCGTGACGCCGGGCACCGTATGGTCGGAACTGGCCCTGGACCGCAGCGTCCTGCTGATCCACGTGTTCGACCTGGATGACGAAGCGCAGTTTATCGAGCACTTCAAACACGCCTACGAACGGCCCCTGATGGAGATCTTCGAATGAGCGCCCTGCTCTCCAATGCGATCCTGTTCAGCCTGTTCCTGTTCTCCCTGGCCATGGTGCTGACCCTGGTGCGCCTGTTCAAAGGCCCGTCGGCCCAGGACCGGGTCCTGGCGCTGGATTACCTGTACATCCTGGCCATGCTGATGATGCTGGTGCTGGGTATTCGGTATGCCAGTGACACGTATTTTGAAGCGGCGCTGTTGATTGCGCTGTTTGGCTTTGTGGGGTCGTTTGCCCTGGCGAAATTCCTGCTGCGTGGGGAGGTGATCGAATGATCAATGTCGATGTGTTGCCGCTGTGGGTTGAAGTGATCGTCGCGGTATTGTTGGTGCTTAGCAGCCTGTTTGCGCTGATTGGGGCGATTGGGTTGTTGCGGATGAAAGACTTCTTCCAGCGCATGCACCCGCCGGCGTTGGCCTCGACCTTGGGCGCCTGGTGTGTGGCGCTGGCCTCGATCATCTACTTTTCGGTGCTCAAGTCCGGGCCGGTGTTGCACGGTTGGTTGATCCCGATCCTGCTGTCGATCACAGTGCCGGTGACCACATTGCTGCTGGCACGCACCGCGTTGTTCCGCAAGCGCATGGCCGGGGATGATGTGCCGGCTGAAGTCAGCAGCCGTCGCACTGACAGCGGCAGCTGATCCCCACAGGCGCCGCAGTGGTGAAATTCGTTCTCCAATAGAATCCATAAAATAGAACCTCAATCGCTAATCCCGGTATCGGGATCACTTTATGAGGTTCTCCCCCATGGCATTCACTCCCCTTGTCCAGGCCCATCTCGACGCGTGGGTTGCCTGCGCCGCTGACTTCGGCCCATTTCTCACGGGCCAGGAAACCACCCTCACCCTCAATGAGCAGCGCAAGGCTTATGAGCAGGTGCTTTGTTCCCATCCGATTCCCGCCGGTGTCAGCTTTTGTGACGTCGATATGGGTGGCGTACCGGGCATGATGGTCGTGCCGGATGGGTTTGAGGGTGACCAGGTGCTGCTTTACATCCACGGCGGTGGTTATGTCGGCGGCAGTCCGCGGGGCTACCTGGGCCTTGCCGGCCACTTCGCAAAACTGCTGGGTGCCAAAGTCTACCTGCCCGACTACCGCCTGGCGCCCGAGCATCCGTTCCCCGTACCTGTTGATGACACTTTGCAGGCTTATCGCTGGCTGCTCGACCAGGGCAATGACCCTAGGTCCATCGTGTTCTCGGGCGATTCGGCCGGCGGCGCAATGGTGGTGTCGGTGATGGTCAAGGCCCGCAACGCAGGCCTGCCACTGCCTGCCGGGGGCGCCGCCTTGTCGCCGTGGGCCAACCTGGAACACACCGGCGCCTCCATCGACAACCGTGACGGCCTCGACCCGCAAGCCTCACGACTGGGGCTGACGCTGCTTGCAAAAGCGTTTCTCAACGGCGCGCTGCCGAATGATCCCGATGCATCGCCGGTGTTCGCGGACGTCCGGGGATTGCCGCCCATTCTGGTGCAGATCGGCGAAAACGAAGTCATGCTCAGCGACGCCATGCGCCTGGCCACCCACCTGGGGGAAAACCGGGTACGCGTGTCGCTGGAGGTTTGGCCCGGGATGTTTCATGTCTGGCATTTGTTTGCGGCAATCTTGCCCGAAGGCATGCAGGCCGTGGCGAATGCGGCGTTGTTTCTGGACCAGGCAATACGTGGCAGCCGTAGCGCTTGAGGGGTTGCCCAGAGCGCGGGAAAGGCAGCGCTCCTGCCGATAACTATCTGTCACCTGGGGCCCCACCGCCCCACCTACCTTTATCGGACAACGTATCCCGATACAGGTAATGATCATGTATACCCATTCCGATGCACTGACCACGCTGTTTGATTTGCTCAACGCGCTGAATGCGCTGATTTCACATTTGACGAGCCAGCAACAGGCAGCCAAGCAGCGGGGTCTCGAGTTGTATCAACTCGGTGAATTCGAAGAGTGCGAAATCCACCTGACCATCTCCGCCTCGGCCGGCGATGCGCCGTCCCAATACGCCCTGGGCGAAGCCATCCGGCGCCGGGTCGGCAGTGTCGACCCCGAGGCCCAGGCGTGGTACCGCCTGGCCGCTGCCCAGGATCATGTGTACGCCCTGATGCGCCTGGGTGGCGAAACCAACCTGGCCAAGGCCAAGGCCCTCGCCCAGGCAGGTGCCGATGCTGGCGACGGCGCAGCGATGCTGCAGCTGTATGAACTGACCAAAGATCGCTCGTGGCTGAGAAAGGCAGGTGATGCCGGCTGCGCCGAGGCCTATTACATTGCGGCGCTGTTGTACGACAAAAACCCGGAGGCCAGTGACAACCGCGACTCCATGCTCAGGTATGCGGCCTTCAAGGGCTTCCCGCCAGCGATGAAGTGGCTGGCCAACATGCAGACCTACTACCGCAACCTCTCCTACCAGCGCATACACCTGGAAAAACGGCTGGCGCTGAATGACCTTGATGGCGTCATGACCTATGCCGGTGCGCTCGGCGGGTTCGATATCGATGAAAGTGGCACCAACCGCTATCACTACCCCGAGAACAAAATCCACGCCTATGGGCTCTACTGGCTGGTCATGGACAGTACCCGGCAAAACCCACGGCACGCCGATGCCGCAGGCTACCTGCAACAACTGGCCAGCGCGCTGACTGCCGAAGAAATGGAAACAGCCAAGGCGTATGGCCGCCAGTGGAAAACCGAGCACCCGGCGCTGTCGGAGTTCAGGTTGACCTACAGCGACCTGAAATGACCGGCGTCTGATGACGGATTCGAGAGCACATCCGGCAGTTAAAGATTAATTAATCCAAAAACAGCTTGGCTAAGTATTTCCAGACTGGTACGGTTTAGTGGATTATTTAATCCACTAAACTTCAGGCCTCCCCCATGACAGCTCACACCCCTCGCTTCAACCACAAAGTCGCCCTGGTCACCGGCGGTTCCCGCGGTATCGGCGAAGCGATTGTCCGCCGGCTTTCAATTGAAGGTGCAGCGGTCGCGTTTACCTATTCCTCCTCTGCCGACAAGGCGCAAGCGCTGGTTGGCCTGATCGAAAGCAAGGGCGGAAAAGCCTTGGCGATTCAGGCCGACAGCGCCGATGTGGCGGCAATAGAACGGGCGGTCGCGGCCACTGTCGAGCATTTCGGCGCCTTGAATATCCTGGTCAACAACGCCGGGATCCTGCTGATGGGCACCGTCGACACCTTCAGCCTGGAAGACTTCGACCGAATGTTTGCGGTCAATGTGCGGGCCACGTTTGCGGCGGCCAAGGCCAGCTCGGCGGTGATGCACACGGGTGACCGAATAATCACCGTCGGCAGCGTGGTCGCCCAACGTTCGGGCTTCCCGGGCTCCAGCGTCTATAGCATGACGAAGTCGGCGATCGCCGGTATGATCCGCGGCCTGGCGATTGATTTCGCGCCGCGCGGCATCACCGTCAACAACGTGCAGCCGGGCCCGACCAGCACCGACATGAACCCGGCAGACGGGCCCCATGCGGACATGATCAAAAGCCTGATCCCCTTGGGCCGCGTAGGTACCGCCGACGATGTTGCCGGCATGGTTGCTTATCTCGCGTCCGAAGAAGCGGCATTTGTCACCGGCGCAAGCATGACCATTGATGGCGGCTACCTGGCCTGAGCCTTCACCTGCATTTTCCCCCGAGGTAACCATGGCAAGACCCAGAGCATTCGACCGCGACCAGGTGCTGCGCGAGGCCATCCGGGTTTTCTGCGACAAGGGTTTTGCCGCGGCCTCGACTGAAGAACTGATGCAGGCCATGGGACTGAGCCGCCAGAGCATGTACAACACCTTTGGCGACAAACGCCAGTTGTACCTGCTGGCGATGGCCGAGTATCAGCGCACCGGCGTCGACGACTTGATCGAGCGCCTGAACCAGGGCCCGACGCCGTTGCAGGCACTGCACGATACCCTGCAATCCTTCGCCACCCGCGCCCTGCGGGAAGGAACGGCGGGTTGCATGGGGGTCAATGCCATCTGCGAGTTCGGCATGGGTGATGAAGAAATCAATCAACTCACCGCCCACAGCGCCGAACGCTTGCGCAATGCATTCGAACAGACGCTGGAGCGTGCGCAGGAACAAGGCGAATTGACCGTCGGCACCGATCGCTCGGGCGCGTGTGATTTTCTGATGGCCACCCTCAGCGGTATGAAAGTCGCCAGCAAGGGCGGCGCCACCACTGAGCAGCTGGAGCGCATTGCGGGTTTTGCACTGCGGGCGCTCAGCGCAAACGCGTGATCAGCCCACTACAGGATCGGCGCGCCAAATCGACCCAATCGTGGCATCCAATGGTCCAGGATCTGCGCTGACGCCAGGATATGGTGCGCATGCCCGATCAACAGCCGACGCGGCACGAACCCGATATAACGGGAGTCATCGCTGTTATCGCGATTGTCGCCCAGCATGAAGTAACTGTCGGCAGGCACCACCACCGGGCCGAAATTGCGCAGCGCCCGTACTGTCGGCATGAACTGCACCGTGCGCTGGCTGCTGTTCGCACGCTCCGTCACCTTGATCCCCGGAACTGTTTGGCCAGGCGCGATGGGCTCGCTGATGTCCTGCCCATTACTGTAGGTGGCCGGCGTACCGTTGACCCACAACACCTCGTCGCGCATTTCCAGGGTATCGCCGGGGATACCGACAATGCGTTTGATCAAGCGCGTGCCGTCCTTGGGCGAAGAGAACGTGACGACATCTCCGCGCTGGGGGTTATCCAGTCTCGCCAGGGAAATATCAGTGAGGGGCAATTTGAGGTCGTACGCGACGCGATTGACCAGCACCACATCGCCCTCAAGCAACGTCGGGCGCATGGAACCGGACGGGATGGGATTCCAGTCAGCCAGGGAGGTGCGGAAAACCCCGAAGCACAGCCAGAAAATGATCGCGTAACGGTAGCGGATTAACCAACGGCGCATAGATCCTCGCAATACGAAAAGGCACACCGGCCTGCGCCGGGTACCCACGGTGATTTTTGGCAATGCTCGCTTATTGCATCGCAAGATTAAATTAACATTAGCGTTGCCGACCCATGACAGTCGATATTTTCAAGCACACAGAAAAGGAGTTTCACGCCCCATGGATAGCAAATGTTCGGTCTTTATCGCAGCCAGCGTCGACGGCTTTATTGCCAGGCCAGACGGTGATATCGAGTGGCTTCATCGCCCTGAGTACGAAGGCGCCGAATTGAACGGCGTGACCTATGAACACTTCATCGCCAGCGTGGATGCGCTGGTGATGGGCCGCAAGACCCTGGAAAAAGTGTTGTCCTTTCCGGAGTGGCCCTATGAGGGCACGCCGGTCATAGCACTCTCTCACCAATCGGTTGAGCTACCTGCAGCTTTGAAGGGCAAGGTTGAGGTGGTGAGCCAGGATGTCACCAGCCTCGTGGCAGCGTTGGCCGAGCGCGGGATGAAACACCTGTATATCGACGGAGGCCAGACGATTCAGGCGTTTCTTGAGGCAGGGTTGATCGACGAGATGATCATCACGCGTATTCCGGTTGTGCTGGGCCAGGGGATCCCCTTGTTCAGCCAGTTGGGTGGCGAGCATGAGCTTCGGCATATCGGCACGTATGCGTCGGATAACGGGTTTGTTCAAAGCCGGTATGAGGTGAGTGGCAAGCGCTGATGGTCGCGGGCTAACACCCGGAAATTTCCGACAGCTTTTTAGGGTTGTCGCTCAGAAGATGGCTCCCTACTCTTCGGTGGTCGCTGCAAATTCAGCGACCGGGTTTCGCAGCCCGGGTAAACTCTAGACGCACAGCGTCCACCACAAGATAGCGGGCGCTTTTTTATGCCTGATGTTATGGCGGCTGTGCGCGGGATACCTTCGGGTATGCCGGGTGCCTAGAGTCCCGGTCTGCGAACCTGCGTACAGCTGCCACCCGATTGTCGTTTCGCAGCGATGGGTGGCGGCTCCATTACTCTAGGAGCGTCGTCATGATCAAAGACAGTCCAAACCCGCCACTCGATTCACCCTCGCTTCACGCGGCTGCTCATCGGGCGATTAATCATTATCTGAATCCCTCTTCTGAACCTGATTCGCCTGACGAGAGCTCCAGGCTCTTTGTCGTGCGTGAAGGGTTGGACGCGGAGACGTTGTTGGTCAATGCATCGGAGGACTTGGCGTCGGTGCAGGTGTTAGCTACGAATCTGGCATTTGAAATCGATGGGCCGTCCCGGAGTGCGGCGTTGGGGATTTGCCGGATGTTGGAGGGGATTCAGTTATTGGTCGATAGCACCCTTGATCAATACGGCGCAACACACCACCAACTACGTTAAAGAGGAAAAAACACAACGGGGTGGATCTATTCGATTTCAACTAGACCCGCCCCTCCATTAGAGAAAAATCCTACATATTGCTCACACACTTCAAAGAGAATCTTCCGATATTTCCTATTTGCCATTTTTTGTATTCTGAAAACCAATAGATCAGGATGCTTCTTTATGGCTAACCACGGTTACATGACTATCAACGGAAAAACCCAGGGTCTTATTTCCGCAGGCTGCTCTACACAAGACTCTATCGGTAACAAATGCCAGGAAGGGCATCGCGACGAAATAATGGTGATGTCCTATAACCACAACATGCTCAATGAAGGGAATGTCAGAGCTGCGACTCATGGGCCAGTGGTCATCACAAAAAACGTCGATAAAGCTTCACCTCTGTTGGCGATGGCACTTTCCAAAAGAGAAGAGCTTAACTGCATCATCCATTTCTACCGTATTTCTCAGTTTGGCCAACACCAGAAGTACTACACCGTCGACCTACGGGGTTGCATCATCGCGGACCTTTCCCTTGACGTGCCCCACGCAGTACTGATGCACGATGTAGATGCACAAGAGCATCTCTCCATCCGGTATCGGGAAATCATCTGGACTCACCATCTGGCCGGTACCAGTGGCTACAGTTCATGGCCCGAGACCGATCTATGAAACTAAATCAAGAACCATCGACGCCAACGTTTCATGAACTGTGGGAAGTTAGTCAAGCCGCAGCAAAGCTGACGAATCACGCCTGTGCGATCAGTGCACGGCATCTCAAGGACGGGATAACACGGTCCATATTCAACCGGGAGGTTGCTTATTACGCGCGCAGTATTGTCAGGGATGTTGAACAAGGTAAGAAGACTATTGCGCAAGGGTTGATGGAGATAAAGACAGAGCAGCGCAGTTTGTCTCATCAGTCTAGAGAAATAGCGTTAAGGGGACTGGGAGTCGTTGCTGGCGCTATGCAAGTCGCAACAGGTGCAGGTATTTGCTACGCCTCAGTTGGGACACTTTGCCTTATCGCAGGGATGCCACTGATGGCACATGGGGCAAACAACCTATATGAAAATGGACGCAACCTTGTGACAGGGCAATCCGATACGACTGGTCCTCTGCGCAAGGGGTATCACTCGGTATCATCTGCGATGGGATATGGCGAGCGTGAAGCAAATATGGCATATGGCTCTGTTGATATTGGGCTTTCTGCCTACAGCGTTACAAGACGTGTATTCAAACCAGATAGCTGGCGCTTATTCAGGTATATCAGCACGGACAAGATACGAGCTTACAAGACAATGGGACCCAGTTCATTGGCATTTGAGGCGATATCAGACAGCATAACGCTAGAGCAGCTATATCAAGAGACAAAAAAGTGATTACATTTGCTTTTATTATATTTTCGTTATTTGGAATTTTTTTTGCCTACTACCTTAAAGTGGTGCTCTCCAGTAAAACCCTAGGATATGCCAAGTTTTTTCTAGGCTTAGCGATAAAATATGTTTTTTATGAGAGCGCATATGAATATCGTCAAATTTGATAACTTCCTGTACTTCGGACATCACCCGGAAATCATTAATAATTGCGAATCCGTTGGTTGGCTTGCATTTATTTGTCTTTTCCTACATGCGTTAGCATTTCCTGTCAAACGTGACTTGAAGTGGTGGTGGCAGCGCTTACCCGGAAAGTCCCAAAGATGATCACCTGGACGTTTGATTGTTCCCATGCTCTGCGTAGGAATGCATACCGTGACGCCCCGCATCAACTCGTGCAGAACTTCAACCTCGCATTGACGGCGGGACGCAGAGCGTCCGGGGCGGCATTCACACGCGGAGCATGGGAACAATCGATAACGCTCTTGCCCCACCACTCAGCACCTCGCTTAGGCTAGCGCCTAAGATCAAGATCAAAAGCAGATCAAGAGCACAGCGGCCTACCGGCCGGCTTGAGTGTGGTGAAGCAACAGCAAAATCAGAAGCGGGCACGGTTTAAATGTGGGAGCGGGCTTGCTCGCGAAGGTCGTTAACGATGATGTGGGCGTCCTGATTCAACGCGGCGCCCTCATGTTCTTCGCGAGCAAGCCCGCTCCCACATTAAGCAGCTCTGCGTTTGATCTTGAGATGGCTTGCTCGCCCCTCGATGCGTCAACCGTGTCCCCGCACAGGTGTCCCGTCCAAGACACGCTGTAAGAACCGCCACCCGAATAACGGATAGATAGGCAAAAAAAAACGCCCCGAACCAGTCGGGGCGTTTTTCATTCAGCAATCACCGATCAAGCCTGATCAGCCAACCGCCACGTCGTACCGCCCTTCCCGTCTTCCAACACCACACCCATCGCGGTCAGTTGGTCACGGATACGGTCGGACTCCGCCCAGTCCTTGTTGGCCCGGGCAGTCAAACGTGCCTGGATCAGCGCATCAACTTCAGCGGCATCCACACGCCCTTCAGCGCCTGCCTGCAGGAAGTCATCGGCTTCCATCTGCAATACGCCCAGCACGCTCGCCAGCTCTTTCAAACGTGCAGCAAGCCCCGCCGCTGCGTCGAGATCGCTCTCGCGCAGGCGGTTGATCTCACGCACCATTTCAAACAGCACCGCGCAGGCTTCAGGCGTACCGAAGTCGTCGTTCATCACTTCGGTGAACCGCGCGACAAACGCTTCGCCGCCCGCAGGCGCCACGGAGGGCAGGCCTTTCAACGCGTGGTAGAACCGCTCCAGGGCGCCCTTGGCGTCCTTGAGGTTGTCTTCCGAGTAGTTGATCGCGCTGCGGTAATGGCTCGACACCAACAGGTAGCGCACCACTTCCGGGTGGTACTTTTCCAGCACGTCGCGAATGGTGAAGAAGTTGTTCAAGGACTTGGACATCTTCTCGCCATTGATGCGAATCATGCCGCAGTGCATCCACGCGTTGGCGTAGGTCTTGCCGGTGGCCGCTTCGCTTTGGGCGATTTCGTTTTCGTGGTGCGGGAACTCAAGGTCGCTGCCGCCGCCATGAATGTCGAAGGTCTCGCCCAGGCAGCAGGTGGACATTACCGAGCATTCGATGTGCCAGCCCGGACGCCCGGCGCCCCATGGCGACTCCCAGCTCGGCTCGCCGGGCTTGGTGCCTTTCCACAGCACGAAGTCCAGCGGGTCTTGCTTGGCTTCGTCGACTTCGATCCGCGCACCGATGCGCAGGTCTTCGATTTTCTTGCGCGACAGCTTGCCGTAGCCCATGAACTTGGCGACGCGGTAGTACACGTCGCCATTGCCCGGGGCGTAGGCGTAACCCTTGTCGATCAGGGTCTGGATCATCGCGTGCATGCCCGGGATATGGTCCGTGGCGCGCGGTTCCATGTCCGGCTTGAGGATGTTGAGGCGTGCCTCGTCCTCGTGCATCGCAGCAATCATGCGCTCGGTCAGCGCATCGAACGACTCGCCGTTTTCGTTGGCGCGATTGATGATCTTGTCGTCGATGTCGGTGATGTTGCGCACATACGTCAGGTCATAACCGCTGAAACGCAACCAGCGGGTCACCAGGTCGAAGGCAACCATGCTGCGGCCGTGGCCGATGTGGCAGTAGTCATACACGGTCATGCCGCACACGTACATGCGCACCTTGTTGCCATCCAGCGGCTTGAAGACTTCTTTGGTCTTGCTGAGTGTGTTGTAGATCGTTAGCACGACAGTTCCTTAAAACAGAATCACTGGCCCCACGAATCACGCAAGGTCACGGTACGGTTGAATACCGGCTGACCAGGTTTCGAGTCCTTGATATCCGCGCAGAAGTAACCTTCGCGCTCGAACTGGAAACGGTCTTCCGGCTGTGCGTCGCCAAGCGATGGCTCGGCACGACAACCCGTGAGAACTTGCAGCGAGTCAGGGTTGATGTTGTCCAGGAAACTGGCGCTGTCTTCGGCCTTCTCGGGATTCGGCGAGCGGAACAGGCGATCGTACAGGCGCACTTCGCACTCGACGCTGGCCGCCGCCGGCACCCAGTGCACCACACCCTTGACCTTGCGGCCTTCCGGGTTCTTGCCCAGGGTGTCCGGGTCGTAGGAGCAACGCAGTTCGACGATGTTGCCATCGGCGTCCTTGATCGCTTCGTCGGCACGGATCACGTAGCTGCCGCGCAGGCGTACTTCGCCGTTCGGCTCCAGGCGCTTGTAGCCTTTTGGCGGCTCTTCCATGAAGTCATCGCGGTCGATGTAGATTTCACGGGCGAACGGCAGCTTGCGCACGCCGAGTTCTTCTTTCTGCGGATGACGTGGCAGTTCGAGGTTTTCGACCTGGCCTTCCGGGTAGTTGGTGATCACCACCTTCAACGGACGCAGCACGCACATGGCGCGCGGGGCGTTCGCGTCGAGGTCCTGACGGATGCTGAATTCGAGCATGCCGTAGTCGACCACGCCGTCGGAGCGGTTGGTGCCGACCATCTCGCAGAAATTGCGGATCGATGCCGGGGTGTAGCCACGGCGGCGGAAGCCCGACAGCGTCGACATGCGCGGGTCGTCCCAGCCAAACACGTGCTTTTCATCGACCAGTTGCTTGAGCTTGCGCTTGCTGGTGATGGTGTAGTTCAGGTTCAGGCGGCTGAACTCGTACTGACGCGGGTGCGCCGGTACCGGCAGGCTGTCGAGGAACCATTCGTACAGAGGACGGTGGCTTTCGAACTCCAGGGTGCAGATGGAGTGGGTGATGCCTTCGATGGCGTCCGACTGACCGTGGGTGAAGTCGTAGTTCGGGTAGATGCACCACTTGTCACCGGTCTGGTGGTGATGGGCGTGGCGGATGCGGTACATGATCGGGTCGCGCAGGTTCATGTTCGGCGAGGCCATGTCGATCTTGGCACGCAGTACGCGGGCGCCGTCCGGGAACTCGCCGGCGCGCATGCGGTTGAACCAGTCCAGGTTCTCTTCCACCGAACGGTCGCGGAACGGGCTGTTCTTGCCCGGCTCGGTCAGGGTGCCACGGTATTCCTTGGCTTGCTCCGGGGTCAGGTCGTCTACGTAGGCCTTGCCGGCCTTGATCAACTCGACGGCCCAGTCGAACAACTGGTCGAAATACTTGGAGGCATAGCGCACTTCACCGGACCATTCGAAGCCCAGCCACTTGATGTCGCTTTCGATGGCGTCGATGTATTCCTGGTCTTCCTTGGCCGGGTTGGTGTCGTCGAAACGCAGGTGCGTGACGCCACCGAACTCCTGGGCCAGG
The DNA here is from genome assembly GCF_030815935.1 of Pseudomonas sp. W2I6. Classification (NCBI taxonomy): domain Bacteria; kingdom Pseudomonadati; phylum Pseudomonadota; class Gammaproteobacteria; order Pseudomonadales; family Pseudomonadaceae; genus Pseudomonas; species Pseudomonas sp. W2I6. The sequence continues at coordinate 3,818,253 of NZ_JAUSXJ010000001.1, forward strand.
CCGAAGTTCACACAGATCGACTTGGCGTGGCCGATGTGCAGGTAACCGTTGGGCTCAGGCGGGAAGCGGGTGACGATCTGCGTGTGCTTGCCCGAATCCAGGTCCGCCTGGATGATCGGGCGCAGGAAATTGACCGGGACGGCAGGTCCGGCCTTGGAATTCGAGGTAGGGTCGACAGTGGGCTTGCTCATAGGATCCTTGAACAGACGAAGTACTTGGCCGGGTGAGGCCGACAAACAAAGGGCTTATCATAGCCGATGCTGTCAAGGCCCTGACAGAGCGTGGCCAAAAACTGCTGCATTTATTGCATGGGCGGTAAAAAACCACCTCGAAATTCCCGCAGGTCACGCTAAACTGCGCGCCTTGGCTGCCGTTTTTGCCAAGCAGGTAAGGCGCAAAACGCCCAAACCCACGAATTCCTTGAAAGAGTAGTGAACATGACTCAAGTCAAACTGACCACCAACCACGGTGACATCGTCATCGAGCTGAACGCCGAGAAAGCGCCGATCACCGTCGCCAACTTCATCGAGTACGTTAAAGCCGGCCACTACGAAAACACTGTTTTCCACCGTGTCATCGGCAACTTCATGGTCCAGGGCGGCGGTTTCGAGCCGGGCATGAAAGAAAAGAAAGACAAGCGTCCAAGCATCCAGAACGAAGCGGACAACGGCCTTTCCAACGACAAGTACACCGTCGCCATGGCCCGTACCATGGAGCCGCATTCGGCCTCCGCGCAGTTCTTCATCAACGTCGCCGACAACACCTTCCTGAACCACAGCGGCAAGAACGTGCAGGGCTGGGGCTACGCGGTATTCGGTAAAGTCACCGAAGGCCAGGACGTTGTCGACAAGATCAAGGGTGTGCAAACCACCGGCAAGGCAGGTCACCAGGACGTTCCGGTAGAAGACGTTATCGTCGAGAAAGCCGAGATCGTTGAGTGATATTGCTGATTTCAGATTTGCATCTGGAAGAGGAGCGCCCGGACATAACCCGGGCGTTTCTGGATTTACTGCACGGCCGCGCCCGTTCTGCCCAGGCGTTGTACATTCTGGGGGACTTCTTTGAAGCCTGGATTGGCGACGATGGGATGACGCCCTTCCAGCGTTCGATTTGCCAGGCTCTGCGCGAGCTGAGCGACAGCGGCACCCAGATTTTCATCATGCATGGCAACCGGGATTTCCTGATCGGCAAGGCGTTCTGCAAAGCCGCAGGCGCAACCTTGCTCAAGGACCCGAGTGTGGTGCAACTCGCAGGCGAGCCCGTGCTGTTGATGCACGGCGACAGCCTGTGTACCCGCGACCTTGGCTATATGAAGCTGCGGCGCATCCTGCGTAACCCCATCACGCTGTTCATCCTGCGCCACCTGCCCTTGCGCACGCGGCACAAGCTGGCGCGCAAGCTGCGCAGTGAAAGCCGCGCGCAGACGCGGATGAAGACCAACGACATTGTCGATGTAACGCCCGAGGAAGTGCCGAGGGTGATGCAGCAGTTCGGCGTGCGTACGCTGGTGCATGGCCACACCCACCGCCCGGCGATTCACAAGTTGCAGATTGGCGAGCAAGCGGCCAAGCGCATTGTGCTGGGGGATTGGGACAAGCAAGGGTGGGCATTGCAGGTGGATGAGCAAGGGTTTCAACTGGCGGCGTTTGACTTCGTCAACCCGCAGTTGGCACTGCCCGGCGCTTGACCCAGATCGTTCCCACGCTCTGCGTGGGAATGCATCCTGTGACGCTCTGCGTCACGACCTTCAAAAGCGGACGCAGAGCGTCCAGAGCGGCGTTCCCACGCAGAGCGTGGGAACGATCATCAAAGCGGCGTTCCCACGCGGAGCGTGGGAACGATCATGGATTGAGGCTTAGTGGCCCGAAGCCTCCGGCCCCGCCTTCGCTGCAAACGGCGGTTTCGCCAGCCATACAATCACGATCAACGCCATGAACATCCACCCCAGCAACGTGAAGTAATCCACGGTGGACATCATGTACGCCTGGCTCGTCAGTATCTGGTCCAACTGCGCATACGCCTTGTGCCCTGCCCCGCCGAGCGCCTGCAAGGCGTCCCGGGTGGCCGAGTCGTAGGTGGTCATGTTTTCGCTCATGTAGGCATGGTGCTGGTCCGCCCGGCGAATCCAGATCCAGGTGGTCAACGATGCCGCAAAGCTGCCGCCCAGGGTCCGCAGGAAGGTCGCCAGGCCTGCACCGTCGGCGATTTGCGCCGGCGGCAGGTCGGACATCAGGATGCTCAAGGTCGGCATGAAGAACAACGCCACGCCGATCCCCATGAACAACTGCACCAGGGCGATGTGGGTGAAGTCCACTTCATTGGTAAACCCGGCACGCATGAAGCAACTCAAGCCAATCGCCAGGAACGCCAGGCCAGCCAGCAAGCGCAGGTCGAACTTGTGCGCGTACTTGCCCACAAATGGCGACATCAACACCGGCAGAATCCCGATCGGCGCCACCGCCAGGCCCGCCCAGGTGGCGGTGTAGCCCATCTGGGTTTGCAGCCATTGCGGCAGGATCAGGTTGATCCCGAAGAAACCCGCGTACCCGAGTACCAACACAATCGTGCCGATGCGAAAGTTGCGATAGGCGAACAGCCGCAGGTTGACCACCGGGTGCTCGTCGGTCATTTCCCAGATCACGAACACCGCCAGGGCGACAGCCGAGATCACCGCGCCGATGATGATGAAGTTCGACTCGAACCAGTCCAGGTCGTTGCCCTTGTCGAGGATGATCTGCAAGGCGCCGACGCCGACGATCAGGCTGAGCAAGCCGACGTAGTCCATCGGCTGGTAGCTGGTGACCACCGGGCGTTTCTTCAGTTGCGAGCGCACCACCATCACGGCAAAGATGCCGATGGGTACGTTGATAAAGAAGATCCACGGCCAGCTGTAGCTGTCGGTAATCCAGCCGCCGAGGATCGGCCCGGCAATCGGCGCCACCACCGTGACCATCGCCAGCAACGCCAGGGCCATGCCACGCCTGGCGGGGGGATAGACCGCGATCAGCAGCGTCTGGGTCATCGGGTACAACGGGCCGGCAACCAGGCCTTGCAATACCCGAAAGCCGATCAGCTCGGGCATCGAGGTGGAAATACCGCAGAGAAACGAGGCCAGCACAAACAGGATGGTGGCCCACAGAAACAGCTTCACCTCGCCGAAGCGACGGCTCAGCCAGCCGGTCAGCGGCAGCGCGATGGCGTTGCTCACGGCAAACGAGGTGATGACCCAGGTGCCCTGCTCCGAACTCACGCCGAGGTTGCCGGAAATCGTCGGCAGCGCCACGTTGGCGATGGTGGTGTCGAGCACCTGCATGAAGGTCGCCAGGGACAGGCCGATGGTGGCCATCAGCAAGCTGGGCGGCGTGAAGGAGGCGTTAGCGTTACTCATCGCGAATCCTGTGCAACATGATTGGCGCTACGGCCGCCGGGGCCGCAGCTGATGGATTGGCGAATCAGCGCTGGGCAGCCTTGGGAGCGGCGACGCTGTTGTCATGGATCAATTGGGTGATCATCGCGTCGGCTTCGGCCAACTGGCGGTCGTAAACGTTGGTGGTGAACGACGCCTTCTGCGGCGCCTGCTGGGCCAGTACCGGGCCGCTCTGGTCGTGCAGGTCGACGTCGACCACGGTGGACAGGCCCACCCGCAGCGGGTGCTTGGCCAACTCATCGGCGTTCACATGGATACGCACCGGCACCCGTTGCACGATCTTGATCCAGTTACCGGTGGCGTTCTGCGCCGGCAGCAAGGCAAATGCACTGCCGGTCCCCGCGCCGAGGCTGTCGACGGTGCCGCTGAATTTCACGTCGCTGCCGTAGATGTCGGATTCGATATCCACCGGCTGGCCGATACGCATATTGCGCAGCTGGGTTTCCTTGAAGTTGGCGTCGATCCACAGTTGATCCAGCGGGATCACCGCCATCAGTGCAGTACCCGGCTGGACCCGCTGGCCCAGTTGCACGGTACGCTTGGCCACATAGCCGGTCACCGGTGCGATCAGGGTGCTGCGGGCGTTGGTCAGGTAAGCCTGGCGCAACTGTGCGGCGGCAGCCTGCACGTCCGGGTGGGACGAAATCACCGTGTCATCCACCAGCGCGCTGCTGGTCTTGAACTGTTGCTGCACGTTGGCCAAGGCGTTTTGCGCCGAGGTCAGGTCGTCACGGGCGTGGGACAGTTCTTCCTGGGAAATCGCCCCGCCGGCAGCGAGGTTCTTGCGTCGGTTGTAGTTGTCCTGGGCCTTTTGCACGTTGGCTTGTTGCGCCAGCACCTGGGCTTTCATGCCATCGACGTTGCTGTACAAGCCACGCACCTGGCGCACGGTGCGGGCCAGGTTGGCCTGGGCACTTTGCAGGCCGACGGCCGCGTCGTTGGGGTCGAAGTTGATCAACACCTGGCCTTCATGCACCAGGTCGCCGTCGTCGGCGCCGATGCTCACCACGGTGCCGGTCACCAGCGGGGTGATTTCCACCACGTTGCCATTGACGTAGGCGTCGTCGGTGCTTTCGCTGAAGCGACCATACAATTCGTACCAACCCCACACGCCCAAGGCGCCGAGGATGACGATCAGCGCCAGCACAAACAGCATGACTTTGCGTTTGCGCGGGTTGCTGTTGTTGGGTTGTTCAGCCTTGTTTGTTTCAGGAGCGTTGTTGCTGGTTTCGGCAGTGGCCATGACAAGTACCTTGAATTATTCAGTGCGCGTGGCTGGGGTGGTCGAGGCCACGTTATCGGCGTGGAAACCGCCGCCCAGGGCCTGCATCAGTTGAATCGAAAGATCGATTTGCTCGGCATTCAGGGTGGCCAACTGACGCTGGGCCTGGAGCAGTTGCTGTTCGATGCTGAGCACGTCCAGGTAATTGCCGATACCTGAGCTGTAACGCTGGACGCCGGTGTCGTAGGACTGCTGGGCAATGTCAGCGGCGTGTTGCTGGGCCTGGATCTGCCGGCCGGTCTCGCGCAATTGCGAGAGTGTGTTGCCGATATCGCCCAAGGCTTGCACCAGGGTTTTGTTGTACTGGGCCACGGCCAGGTCGTAGTCGGCGTCGCGAGCGTCGAGGTCGGCGCGCAGGCGGCCGCCGTCGAAGATCGGCAGCGAGACGGTCGGCGCAATGCTGAAGAAGCGGCTGGCCGAACCAAACATCGCATCCCCCAGCAATGACTCGGCCCCGGCGCTCGCGCTCAGGTTGAGGTTGGGGTAGAAACGGGTCTTGCTGGCCGCGATGTTCTTGCTCGCCGCCTCCACCCGCCAGCGTGCGGCGATCAGGTCCGGGCGACGGCCCACCAGCTCGGCAGGCAACACCGAAGGCACCGCAACCGCGCTCGGCTTGAGCACGTTGGGGCGTACCAGTTCGCTGCCACGGTCCGGGCCTTTGCCGAGCAACACCGCGAGGGCGATCTTCGCGCTCTGCAGTTGTTTTTCCGCATCGATCAGTTGCGACTGGGAGCTGGCTTCCAGGCTTTCGGTTTGCTGGTACTGGTACTGGCTGTCGATCCCGGAGTTCAGGCGACGCTGGCCCAGGTCGAGCATCTGCCGGGTGCGCTTGAGGTCATCATTGGCCAGGTCACGCACGATATGGGCCTGGCCCAGGTCGCTGTAGGCCTTGGCGACGTTGGCTGCCAGGGTCAGGCGCGCGGCCTGTTGGTCGACTTCGGCAGCGCGGGCCTGGCCCAGCGCGGCTTCCCAGGCGGCGCGCTGGCCACCCCACAGGTCAAAGTTGTAATTGAAGCTGGCACCGATGTTGCGCACGGTGGCGTAGGCATCGCCCTGGCCCAACGGGTCCTGGTCCTTGGCCAGGCGCGAACGGCTGACACCGGCGCTGGCATCCAGGGTCGGCATGCGCTCGGCGTCGGCGGCATAGGCAGCGGCTTCGGCCTGGTGGGCACGGGCGCTGGCCACTTGCATGTCGGGGCTGTTCTGCAGGGCTTCCTGGATGAGGCTGTCGAGCTGTGGGTCGCCAAGGCCTTTCCACCAGTCGGCGGTGGGCCAGGCAGCGGTGGACAGGGTCACGCCGCTGAGGGATTTGCCGGTTTGCAGGTTATTGGCTTCGAGGCGTTTGCCTTCTGTGTCCAAGCCGCTGAAATTGGCACAACCGGCCATAGTCATGGCCACCAGCACAAGGCTGAGGCCGGCACGCAAGGAGCGATTGTTCATGCACTACCTACCCGCTGAATGGTGATGGGGTCACCCGCAGCTATCAGAATTTTCTTCAGGATTTTTTCCAGGGTTTGCAATTCACCCGGCTCCAGGGCGCCCGCCAACTGGTTCAGGGCCTGGGCACCGATGTGCGGCAGCATGTCGGCCACGCGCTGGCCTTCCGCGGTCAGCACCAACTGCACCTGGCGCCGGTCCTGCTCGGAACGCTTGCGCGCCAGCAGGTCCTTTTGTTCCAGGCGGTCGAGCATGCGGGTCATGGAGCCGCTGTCCAACGACAGGTTGCGGCACAGCTCGGCCGGGGTGTCGACGCCGTACTGGGCCATGATGATCAACACCTTGAACTGCGCGGCCGTGATGCCGTGGGGTTCCATGTGGGTGTCGATGATCTTGTCTTTGAGCAGCGCAGCCCGGCCCAGCAGCAAGCCGAGGTGGCAGTTGTGGAAGTTTTCGGGGGTGAAGTGCTTCATCGTGACCAGCCTATTAACTGCCTAAGCAGTGAATGTGTGACACGATGTTACTGCCTAGGCAGCGAATGTCAAACGAATAGTTAGGTTGCTTGGTAATTAGCCGATAAAGGGTGGGAGCCGGGCTCCCACCCTTAAGGTGTACGGATCAAAAATCGCGCTTGTAGAAAATATCCAGGGAGCTGGCCACGCCGCTGGCCACTTCCAGGTACACCTTCTTGCTCAGCAAATAGCGCAAGGCGATGGTGTTGGCCGGCTCGAACACCCCCACGCCATAACGCAGGCTGAGCTTCTCGGAGATCTTGCCGCTGGCCACCACGGCGGTGTTGTTGCCACTGCCCTGGGTGTCCAGTTCAAAGTCCTGGATGCCCAGGTTCTTGGCGATGTCCGACGTGACCCCGGCACTGCCCATCAACCCAAGACCCAGTGCCGCTTCGGCCAGCATGTTGTTGTCCTCACCGTTGGTGGTGCGCGAACGCCCCAACACCAGGTACGACAATGCATCCTCTTGGGCCATGGCCGGCTCCGAGAAAATTTGCGTAGTCGGCTGCTCGGCACTGCCGCTCAGACGAATACCGGCGGTGACGGTCCGGGACGGCTCGGTGGTGATCCGCACGGCCTCGATATCCAGGAACGGCTGGTCAATCGGCCCGGCAAACAGCAATCGCGCGCGGCGCACAGTCAGGCGCTGGCCGTAGGCACGGTAGCGGCCGTCGTTGAGCCACAGTTCGCCACGGGTGTCCATGTTGTCGCCGATGTGCACATGGCCTTGCAGGTTGGCGGTGAGGCCAAACCCGGCGAAGCTCAGCTTGTCCTTGCCTACCTCCACATCGATGTCCATCGCCATGGCCATCGGCGGCTTGCCCTCTTCGGTCTGGCTGCCGACGATCACCGTGTCATCCGAGACCTTGACCGTCGATGGCGGCAATTCCCGCACGGTGATCTCGCCCTTGGGAATCTGCACCTTGCCGGAGATCGCCAGCTTGTCGTTCTTCATGCTGATCTTCAGGTCGGGCGCCACCTCCAGGGCCGCGTAGGGTTCCACAGTGACGGGCAGCTGCGTGCCTTGCAGCGCGATATCCACCGCCAGGGCCTGGCCCCAGTCGATCTGCCCCTTGATAGTGCCCTGCCCGGCCTTGCCGCTGCGCCAGCCGCCATTGAGCTGCACGCTTTCGCCGGCAATCAACGCCTGGATATTCAGGCCTTCAATGCTGGTGGGCAGTTCCGGGCCGGAGATTTCCCCCCCCACCAGGTTGACGCTGCCGTTGACCTGAGGCGCCAGCAGGCTGCCGGCGATTCGCCCGTTACCGTTGAGCTTGCCGTTGAGCTTCTCGACCATGGGTACAAAGGGGCGGGCCACCGCGAGGTCGAGGCCGGTCAGGGTGAAGTTGCCGGTGATCGGCTTGTTCTTTGCCAGCGGATTGAGCTGCGCCTGCAACAGCAACTCGCCGAGCTTGCCGCCACGGAAATTGAGCTGGGTGTCGATGCGCGTGGGGTTGAGGGTGGTTTCCAGCTTCAGCGTGTCATAGGGGAAATCCAGCCACTGGTCTTTGTCCTTGACCCGCAGGGTGCCACCGCTGGCGTCCACCGAGACCACGCCTTTAGGGCCGCTGGCCGGCAGGTCGAGTTGCACGTCGGCATTGAGCTTGCCCTGCCAGGCGAAATCCTTGGGCAACCACTGCGCGAGGCTGTCGATCGGGAACTGCTTGAGGTGGTAACGCAGCTTCGGCTCGGGCATCAGGCGCTGGTCTTCGCCGCACAGGCTCGCCGGGCCGGAGACCCAGCAGTGCGCCGCAAAGGTCAGCTTGCCGTCGGCCAGGCGCTCGATTTTAGCCGGCGCTTGCAGCTTCCAGTCCTGGCCACCGGCTTGCACATCGCCGCTGGCCAGGCGCCCGCGCCAGTTGCCTTTGTCGAGGTTGCCGTCCAGCGCCAGGGCCAGCTTGAGCAACGGGCCGGCCAGGTCGAGCTGGACTTTCTGGCTTTTGATATCGCCCTGGGCGCTGGCAGTGAAGGTGCCGAGCTGGGTTTCACCGGCCTGGATGCCACTGCCTTTCAGGTCGATTTTGGCGCGCTGGGCATTATCCAGGTTCGCGTCCAGGGTCAGGTTTTGCAGGCGGTTATCTTCAAACGCCAGTTGCTGGCCAACCAGGTTGAGCTTGCCTTGCGGCGCTTTCAGGGTGCCGGCGACGTCGAGGCGACCATTCATCTGCCCGCGCAGTTGCGGCCAGAGCTGGGCGAGGCGCGTCAGCTTGATGTCGATCTGCCCGGCGAGGCGCTGTTGCAGGCTGCCGCTGCCATAGATGCGGTTGTCGCCGAGGCGAATGTCGAGGGTGCCGAGGGTCCATTGCTCGCCTGCGCCTTCGGCCTTGGCCTGGAGCACGGCAGGTTGGCCACGCAGACGACCCTTGAGGTCGAGGTCGGCATTGAGCTTGAGTTGCTCGTTCTTCATTTCGCCCTTGCTGCGCAGCGGGCCGGCCAGAGTACCCGGCAGTTCCGCGACCCAGTACGCCGGGTTGATGGCCGACAGGTCCAGCGCCGTGTCCCAGGCGATGCCATCGGCAAATTGCAGGTTCAGGTGGCCTTCGGCCTTGCCCTGACCGGCCGCGAGTTTCAGCTCGGGGAGGAACACTTGCTTGAGGTCGCCGCTGAACGGGCTGGCCAGGCTGAACTTGCCCGCAGGGCCGTCGAGGTCGGCCTTGAAGTTGCCCAGGTAGTTGCCGTCCTTGTAGGAAACTTCACCATTGAAGGTACGCAAGGCCACCTGGGGTTCGTCGATCACCGGGTACAGGCGATGCCACGGGAAATCCAGCCAGTCGATTTTTGCGTCGGCGCTGAAGCCTTGCTGCCAGTCCAGATTGGCACTGAGCTTGAGGCTTTGCTTGTCACCGGCATTCAAATCCAGCCCGGCGATCTGCGCGCCCTTGGCGTCGACCTTACCTTGCAGCAGCAGGTCCACCGGGCCTTTTTCCGCGGGCAGTACGGCTTTGCCCAGCAACTGGTAACCGTTGCTCAGGTCGCCCTTGGCGGTCAGGTCCAGCTGATTGAGTTGCAGGGTATCGGGCAAATCGGCGCTGGGTTTGAAGCCGTCGGCGGTGATGCGCAGTTGCGCCGGCAGGTTTTCCACCAGCGGTTGCAGTTCGCCGCTGAGCTTGGCCGGCAGGTAGCCGCTGCTGTCGGCGTCGAGCTTGAGGGTCTTGAGCAAATCGCCATCGACCTTCAGCGCCAGCGTCCAGGGCGCGCCGCCCGGCGCGTAAGGCAGGCTCAGGTTGCCGCTGGCGGCCAGCGGCCAGTTGCCGGTGGGTTGCAGCAGGCCGGACAGGTCAAGGACCAAACCGTCCCGTTGCAGGTGCACCGAATCGATCTGCATCCCGGCGGCAGTCCAGTGCGCCGCCAGCTGCAGGCCCTGGAGCTCTTCGCTGCCATTGAACAGCAGGCTGCCAACGCGGATGTCACCCAACTGAAGGGCGACCGGCAGTTTCAGGTCCGGCAGGGTAATCGGGCCGCTGCTTTCTTCGGTGCCGGGTGGAAATTGCAGGCTCACCTGCTCCACATCCAGTTGGTTGATGCACAAGGTCATGCGCATCAAACAGGCCGGCGACCAGTCGAACTTTGGCGACTGAAGCTCCACGCGGCTGCTGTCCTGCTGCCATAACAGATGGTTGGCACTCCACTGCCCGCCCAGGCGACCCTGGAAATTCTCCACGGTCAAACCCGGCACCTGGCCCAGCACCCACCGGCTGCCGGCTTGGGTACCCAGCACCGTCCACAGTGCCAGCACTATCACTGCGAGGACCGCCAGCACGGCCAGCCCCGCTATTTTCAAACCACGCATCACAGCTCAGGCCCCATGGAAAAGTGCAAACGAATGCCGCCCGGATCTTCGAGGGCGTGGGCCAGGTCGAGGCGAATCGGGCCAACCGGCGACACCCAGCGCACACCCACACCCACGCCGGTTTTCAGGCTTGGCATTTCCAGGGTGTTGAACGAATTGCCTTGGTCGATAAAGGTCGCGATCCGCCATTTTTCGGCGATGGAATATTGGTACTCGGCGCTCAGGGCCACCATGTAGCGGCCGCCGATGCGGTCGCCACGATCGTTTTCCGGGGACAGGGTCTGGTACTCGTAACCCCGTACGCTCTGGTCGCCACCGGCAAAAAAGCGCAACGACGGCGGCACGGATTTGTAGCCGTTGGTGGCACTGCCGCCAAACTGCGCCCGTGCCAGGAAACGGTGGTTGTCCCACAGGGTGGTCAAGCCCTTGATGGTCGCCGTGCCGTAAAGCAGGTTGGTGTCGGAACCCAGGCCTTCCTTGGCGACCTTGGCGTCGAACAGCAGGCGATAGCCATTGTGCGGGTCGATGCGGTTGTCGCTGCGCAGGTAGGAATAACTGATGCCCGGCATCAGCAGCGTACTCAGGCCCGAGTCGTTGCCCAGGCGATATTCTTCGCGCTGCCATTTGAGCGAGATCACCCGCGTCCAGCCGCTGGGCAACTTGCTGTGCCACTCGGGGCCGAGGGTGAGCAGTTTACTCAGGGTGTCGGTGTTGGCGATTTCTTCATTCTGGTAGCCGCCGGCAAAGCGCAGTTTGTCGGTCAGTGGCGGGTCCATGGGAATGTCGTACCACAACCCGACGTTCTGCCGAGGCGCGGAAAGCTCGGCTTCCCAGCCATAACTGTGGCCCTGGGGGTTGACCCAGTGGCGCGTCCAGTTGGCCTTGCCCCGTGGACCGACATCGGTCGAGTAACCGAGGCCCAGGCCCATGGTGCGCGGCTTGCGGGTTTCCAGTTGCACGGCCACCGGGATCACGTCATTGGTCGAGGCCGCCGGGGCGGCGTCCACGCGCACGCCCTCGAAAAAGCCGCTGGATTGCAGGTTCTGGTTGAGTTCGGCGATCAGTTCGGAGTCGTAAGGCGCGCCGCTCTTGAACGGCACCATGCGTTGCAGCAGGTCTTCATCAAACGGCGTATCGCCGGCAAAGCTGACCTTGCCCAAGGTGTAGCGTGGGCCACTGTCATAAATCAGTTCGATATCGGCCACCCCCGCCTTGGGGTCGACCGAGAGTTTCTGGCTGGTAAAGCGCCCGCTGAAAAAGCCGTAGCGTGACGCCTGGTTCTGGATGACGCGCTTGGCGTCTTCGTAGTTGCCGTGGTTGAGCACGGCGCCGGATTTGAGTTGGTCGCTGGCGGGCACGCGAAAGGCCTTGAGGTCGGCGGCCTGGCCGTCGACCCGAATGGTCACATTGCGCAAATGCACCGGTTCGCCGGGGTCGATGGTGAGGATCAGGCGCGGGTTCTTGCCGCCCTTCACATCGCTGGCAATCTGCGGTTGGTAGTAGCCCAGCGCCTGGGCGGCCTTGCGGGCCTGCTCCTCGGCGCCACGGCTGAACCGCAGCAGGGCTTCTTCGTCACGATCGCCGACCCCGCCGATATAGCCTTCGATGTTGGCTTTCAACGCGTCGTTTGAAGGCTTGATGCGCACATCCAATTCGCTTTGCGCCAAGGCGCCGCAGCTCGTGAACAGCAGAATCAAGCCGCTGGTAAATCTTCCTGGAAACTTCATAGGCCGGGATGCTACACGAGCTTGGGAGCGAGTTAGAACCCGGATTTGTCTGAATAATTCTGTCTTAAACCGTTGCAGCCTGTAACACCTGCGGATTTGCGTGAAAGAACACGTGTTCCAGTACCGGTCCTACAGCGACCTCGCCGATCTCTTCATAGCCCTGGCGCTTATAGAATTCCAGATAGCGAGAATTCCCCGTGTCCAGCACCACGCCCGAGGAATGCGGGTCTTCGGCGCACCAGTTGTGCACCGCTTCCAGCAGTTGCTCACCGTAGTGCTTGCCCTGGAATTGCGGGTGAATCCCCAGCAACGGCAGCACATGCACCGAATCCGAGGGCAGGCACGCCAGCACTGCCTGATGGTATTCCAGATAACGCCGGGTACCGCGCACACCAGTACTCAGCCACATGCGCAACTGCCAGGCCCAGCTTTCGGTGATGCCCAGGCGGCGGGTCGGTGGCGCGATCAGGGCGATGCCGATCAGCCGGTCGTTGACCAACAGGCCAATCGCCGGGAGTTTCTGGAAGAAGTGCTGCTTGACCAGTTCACGCACCGTGGCGCGCACCCGCTGTTCGTAGCCGGGACGTTCGGCTTCGAAGATGTAGGCGAACGTCGGCTCATGGCGATAGGCCTGGTACAACAGCGAACGGGCTTCGCGGGAATAGCCGCTGTCGAGCATGTGGATCTGGGCGATGGCAGTCGAGGTGTCAGGCATAACAGTGAATCTCCCCTGGGCGCTGACTCAAAAGGTCGCGCTCTTGTTATTACGAACGTCTGCGGCACTGTTTCGTTCAGTGTAGCCACCGGACGCCGCTTCGTAGCCCAACGCAGCCTTGTGCCTCGGCAGCTGCTACAAGGCTGGCTCCCGTCCTGCATTGTCGGCTAGCATCGCCCTTTTGCCAGACTGGACCGCCGACCATGAAAATCGTGTCTTTCAATATCAACGGGCTGCGCGCCCGCCCTCATCAGCTGGCGGCACTGATCGAGAAACATCAGCCGGACGTGATCGGCCTGCAGGAAACCAAGGTCCACGACGACCAGTTCCCGCTGGATGAGATCAAGGCCCTCGGCTATCACGTGTATTACCACGGGCAGAAAGGCCACTACGGTGTTGCCCTGCTCTCGCGCCAGGAACCGCTGGCGCTGCACAAAGGCTTTGCCAGTGACGAAGAAGACGCCCAGCGCCGGTTTATCTGGGGCACCTTCGCCGACGCCAACGGCAACCCGATTACCATCATGAACGGCTATTTCCCACAGGGCGAAAGCCGCGACCACCCCACCAAGTTCCCGGCCAAGCAGCGCTTCTACGAGGACCTGCAAACCCTCCTGGAGTCGCAGTTCAGCAATGAACAGGCCGTGGTGGTGATGGGGGATGTGAATATTTCCCCGGAAGACTGCGACATCGGCATCGGTGCCGACAACGCCAAGCGCTGGCTGAAGACCGGCAAGTGCAGCTTCCTCCCGGAAGAACGCGAGTGGATGGCCCGCCTGAAGAACTGGGGCCTGGTGGACAGCTTCCGCCACCTCAACCCGGATGTGGCAGACCGCTTCAGCTGGTTCGATTACCGCAGCCGTGGTTTTGAAGACGAGCCAAAGCGCGGGCTGCGGATCGACGTGATCCTGGCTTCCCAGGGCTTGTTGCCCCGGGTAAAGGATGCCGGTGTGGACTACGACCTGCGCGGCATGGAAAAACCCTCCGATCATGCACCGATCTGGCTGGAATTGAGCTGATTTCTTAACAGCAGCGCCGTTAAATGTGGGAGCGGGCTTGCTCGCGAATACGGTGTGTCAGTCACCGGATACGTCGACTGACACACCGTATTCGCGAGCAAGCCCGCTCCCACACTTTTTGACGGCGTGATGCCGGTCATATTGCTGAAACCTCTCTGACTTAATCTCGCGGCACTCCCTTTGGCTTGAGAAGGTGCCGGCATGATGCTGCGCGTTCTATCCCTGCTGGCACTGTTCAGCGCATTTCCCCTCGCCGCTTTTTCCACCCCTCTGCCCTTCCCCGAACATGGCCCGGCCTTGCGCATCCAGGGTTCCAATACCATCGGCGCGGCACTTGGCCCGGCGCTGGTCAAGGGGCTGATGGAGCAACAGGGGTTGCAAGCGGTGCACAGCGAGCCATCTGACCAGGCCAACGAACAGCACATCGTCGGCAAGACTCGCCAGGGCCAGAAGGTGACGGTGGAAGTGGCGGCCCATGGCTCCAGCACCGGGTTCGCAGCCCTGAAAAACGCCAGCGCCGACCTCGCGGCGTCTTCCCGGCCGATCAAGGACAGCGAACTGGTGGACCTCGAAGCCCTCGGCGACCTGAAAAGCCCCGACGCCGAACAGGTCATCGCCATTGACGGGCTGGCGATCATCCTCAACCCACGCAACCCGCTGGGGACGTTGAATACCGCGCAACTGGCGCAGATCTTCAGCGGCGAAGTCTCGACCTGGGAACAACTGGGCGGCATCGGTGGCCAAATTCACCTGTACGCGCGGGATGATCAATCCGGCACCTATGACACCTTCAAGGAACTGGTGCTCAGCCGGCGCGGCAAGTCGTTGGATGGCAGCGCCAAGCGCTTCGAATCCAGCGAGCAGTTGTCGGATGCTGTCAGCCATGACCCCCAGGGCATCGGTTTTATCGGATTGCCCTATGTGCGCCAGGCCAAGGCGGTGGCCATCGTCGATGGCGACTCGCAGCCGATGCTGCCGCTGAACAGCTTGATCGCCACCGAGGACTACCCGCTGTCACGCCGGTTGTTCTTCTACCTGCCACCTGTTGCACAAAACCCCTGGGCCAAGGCCCTGGTGGACTTTGCACAAAGCAGCAAGGGCCAGGCGATCGTCGCCTCCAACGGTTTTATCGCACAGCAGGTGCAGGCCATGGCGGTGGAACCACGGGCGCCGATGCCCGGGGATTACCAGGCGATTGCCCGACAAGCGCAGCGCCTGACGGTAAATTTCCGGTTTGAGGAAGGCAGTGCCAGCCTCGACAACAAGGCGCGCCAGGACCTGATGCGGGTAGTGGCTTATATAAAGAGCCACGGCAAGCTGGACAAGCAGGTGACGCTGGTGGGGTTTGGGGATGCCAAGAGTGATGCGCAACGGGCGGCGCTATTGTCGAAGTTGCGGGCGATGGCGGTGCGCCGGGAATTGGTTAAAAGCGGCGTGGTGCTGAGGGACATTCAGGGGTTCGGTGCCGAGATGCCAGTGGCGGCAAATACGGCGGATGAGGGACGGATCAAGAACCGGCGGGTGGAGGTCTGGGTGTATTGAGGACGCGGAGCGTCCGGGGCAGCATTCCCACGCAGAGCGTGGAAACGATCAACTGGCCTCATCGCGGCAAGCCCGGCTCCCACAGTTGGCTGCATTCCCCTGTGGGAGCTGGCTTGCCTGCGATGAAGACACCTCGGTTTTACTGCCCGCTGCGCATCATTTCCCGCGGCACATACTTGCCGATCTCGAACTTGCCGATTGCTGCGCGGTGCACTTCGTCCGGGCCATCGGCCAGGCGCAGGGTGCGCTGCATGGCGTACATGTAGGCCAGCGGGAAGTCATTGGATACGCCGGCGCCACCGTGGATCTGGATGGCGCGATCGATCACCCTCAACGCCACGTTCGGCGCCACCACCTTGATCTGGGCGATTTCGCTTTTCGCGACCTTGTTGCCCACGGTGTCCATCATGTAGGCAGCTTTCAGGGTCAGCAGGCGCGCCATGTCGATTTCCATCCGCGAGTCGGCGATCTTGTCGATATTGCCACCCAGGCGGGCCAGCGGCTTGCCGAAGGCGGTACGGCTGACGGAACGCTTGCACATCAGTTCCAGCGCGCGCTCGGCCATGCCGATGGAACGCATGCAGTGGTGAATACGGCCCGGACCAAGGCGCCCCTGGGCAATTTCAAAGCCCCGGCCTTCGCCCAGCAGGACGTTTTCGTACGGCACGCGGACGTTTTCAAACAGCACTTCGGCGTGGCCATGGGGTGCGTCGTCGTAGCCGAACACCGGCAGCGGGCGCACGATCTTCACACCGGGCGCATCCACTGGTACCAGGATCATCGAGTGCTGCTGGTGACGCGGCGCATCCGGGTTGCTCAGGCCCATGAAGATCAGGATCTTGCAGCGCGGGTCACAGGCGCCGGAGGTCCACCATTTTTTACCGTTGATCACCCACTCGTCGCCGTCGCGTTCTGCACGGGCGGCCATGTTGGTGGCGTCGGAGGAAGCCACGTCCGGCTCGGTCATGGCAAATGCCGAGCGGATTTCGCCGCGCAGCAGCGGTTCGAGCCAGCGTTGTTTTTGCTCTTCGTTGGCGTAGCGCACCAGCACTTCCATGTTGCCGGTATCCGGTGCCGAGCAGTTGAACGGCTCCGGCCCCAGCAAGGAGCGGCCCATGATTTCGGCCAGGGGTGCGTATTCCAGGTTGGTGAGGCCGGCGCCCAATTCGGATTCCGGCAGGAACAGGTTCCACAGGCCTTCGGCTTTAGCCTTGAGCTTCAACTCTTCCATGATGGCGGTGGGCTGCCAGCGGTCACCTTCGGCAACCTGGCGTTCGAACACAGGCTCGGCCGGATAAACGTAGGCGTCCATAAACGCGGTGACGCGTTCACGCAGTTCCTGAACCTTGGGCGAATAGGCGAAATCCATGGGCAGCACCTTCTCAATGGAGGTTGTTGATGTCATGAATCGATGCTAGAACAGCGTTGATAATTTACCTAGCCTATTCTCGGCGTGTATTAACATTCATCACCGATATATGATCGGCGTATGGACACCTAACAATAAGAGCGCAGCGAAATGAATCTGAGCAAGGTCGACCTCAACCTCTTCATCGTCTTTGACGCGATCTACACCGAAGCCAACCTGACCCGCGCCGGGCAGATTGTCGGGATTACTCAACCTGCGGTGTCGAACGCTCTGGCCCGCCTGCGGGAGACCTTCAACGACCCGCTGTTCGTGCGCACAGCCCAAGGCATGGTGCCCACGCCCATGGCCCAGAACATCATTGGCCCGGTGCGTAACGCGCTTTCGCTGCTGCGGGTGTCGGTACAGGAAAGCCGGATCTTCAACCCGCAACAGGCGGCCAAGACCTACCGCATCAGCATGACCGACCTCACCGAAGCGGTGATTCTGCCGCCGCTGTTCCAGCGCCTGCGCCGCCTGGCACCTACGGTGGTAATCGAGAGCTTCCTGTCCAAGCGCCGGGGAACCACCAAGGAACTGGCGGCCGGTCGCCTGGACTTTGCCGTGGATGCGCCGCTCAACACCGACCCGCAAGTGCGCCACGTCAAGCTCATGGAAGACCGCTACGTGTGCGCCATGCGCAAGGGCCATCCGATGGCGGGCAAGGACAAACTGACGCTGGATGACTACCTGTCGCTGACCCACATTCATATCTCCAGCCGGCGCAACGGCCTGGGCCATGTCGACCTGGCGCTGGGCAAGATGGGCCTGCAACGCAAGATCGCCCTGCGCTCCCAGCACTACCTGATGGCCTCGCAGGTGCTGCAGCAAACCGACATGGTAATGACCGTGCCGGAGCGCTTCGCACGGCGCCATGAACTGCACTGGTTCAACCTGCCGGTGAATGATGTGCCGATGGTGGAAACCCATCTGTACTGGCATGAAAGCACCGACCAGGATCCGGCGAACCGCTGGATGCGCGAGCAGATGATCGAGTTGTGCCAGCAGGTGACGGCCCATGAGAAGAAGCTGGACAAACTGTAGGAGCGAGCTTGACGTTAACGTCAACCAGCCATTAGCTTAACGCTCAAGACACTCCTTGAGCGCCCTCATGAGCACGACCTACAGCATCTCCGACCTCGCCCGCGAGCTCGACATCACCACCCGCGCCATTCGCTTCTATGAAGAACAAGGCCTGCTGTCCCCGGAACGCCGGGGCCAGGAGCGCATTTATTCGCCCCGCGACAAAGTCAGCCTGAAGCTGATCCTGCGGGGCAAGCGCATCGGTTTTTCCCTGGCCGAGTGCCGGGAACTGATCGAACTCTACGACCCTACCAGCGGCAACCAGAAACAGCTGCACAGCATGCTGGCGAAAATCGCCGAGCGCCGCGAGCAGCTGGAACAACAGTTGCTCGACATCGAACAGATGAAGCTCGAACTGGACACCGCCGAAGAGCGTTGCATCCAGGCGCTGGAACAGACCATTCAGGGCCAGGTTGGCCATTCATAAAAGGTAGCTGCCATGTCCCTCCCCTCTCATGTGCGCCTGGTGGAAGTGGGCCCCCGCGACGGCCTGCAGAATGAAGCGCAACCCATCAGCGTCGCCGACAAGGTGCAATTGGTGGACGCCCTGAGTGCCGCCGGCCTGGGTTACATCGAAGTCGGCAGTTTTGTGTCGCCCAAATGGGTACCGCAGATGGCCGGGTCGGCCGAGGTGTTTGCGCAGATCCAGCGCAAGCCGGGCGTGACCTATGGCGCGCTGGCGCCAAACCTGCGGGGTTTTGAAGATGCACTGGCGGCGGGCGTAAAAGAAGTGGCCGTATTTGCGGCGGCTTCCGAGGCGTTTTCCCAGCGCAATATCAACTGCTCCATCAGCGAAAGCCTGGAACGCTTCGTGCCGATCATGGACGCGGCCAGGCAGCACGGTGTGAGTGTGCGGGGTTATGTGTCGTGTGTGTTGGGTTGCCCTTATGAAGGTCAGGTCGCGCCGGAACAGGTCGCGGCAGTCGCTCGCGAGCTGTTCGCCATGGGCTGCTATGAGGTGTCCCTGGGCGACACGATTGGCACCGGCACTGCAGGCGCAACACGCCGGATGTTCGAGGTGGTCGGCGCGCAGGTGCCACGGGACAAGCTGGCCGGGCACTTCCATGACACCTATGGCCAGGCCATCGCCAATATCTACGCCAGCCTTGAGGAAGGTATCCAGGTGTTCGACAGCTCTATTGCGGGCCTCGGCGGGTGCCCCTATGCCAAGGGGGCCAGCGGTAACGTTGCCACTGAAGATGTGTTGTACCTGCTCAATGGCTTGGGCATCGAGACGGGTATCGACATGGACAAGCTGATTCTGGCGGGTCAGCAGATTTGTACGGTACTCGGCCGCCCCACCGGTTCGCGCGTGGCGAAGGCTCGCAGTGCCGGTTGAGTAGTGCGCTTGTGACGATGTGTTACCTCGCGGCTACACATCGGGTAACACGGGAACATATTTTGTCGCATTTCCTGAAGGAAATTTCTCGCCCAAAAATCAAGACATTGATTTTAAAGGACTTTATAAAGTTGGCACGGCTTCTGCTATCTCTATTGCATAACAAGAATAAAAAGCACCAAACCTAATAAAAATAAGACGTAACGACTCTGACATAACAAAAACAACACGGCAGAGACGCAGCTAACAGATTTTTTTGGAGAAGATGTGCTTCGCAGGGTACGGCTTGCCGAAACCCGCAACCGGATAGAGAAGAACAAAAAACTACCTCAAGGTAGCTACCCACTGGTTGGATCGCGTGCGAAGAAGCAGATCAGCGCTCAAAAAAATACGTTTGCTCTTGACCCCGGATGGGGGTCGCCAAAAACAGCGGTAAAGGGCCACGGTTGCCAAAAACAACAATAGACCGCCCCTCAATAATAAAAAAAGAGCACGCAACGACAAATTAAAGGGGACCTTCGGGTCCCCTTTGTGCTTTCTCGGGGAAGGTGATTTGCGTGTATATCCGTTTTTTGGGTGATGGCTGAGATTGGTTCCGCTCTTACAGCGGCTCACTTTTGAACAGCGCAAAAGTAAGCAAAACGCTCTTGCCCCACCACTCGGCACCTCGCCTAGGCTCGGTGTGCCCTCACTCCGGCTTTGGAGCGTGGTTTAACGGGGCGCCCAAGATCAAGATCAAAAGCAGATCAAGAGCACAGCGGCCTCCCGGCCGGCTTGAGTGTTTAAAAGCCAAATCAAAAGCTAAAGCGGGCACGGTTCAAATGTGGGAGCGGGCTTGCTCGCGAAGGTCGTTAACGATGACGTGGGTATCCTGATTCAACGCGGCGCTCTCAGGTTTTTCGCGAGCAAGCCCGCTCCCACATAAAAGCGGCTCTGCTTTCGCTCTGGCTTTTGATCTGGCTTTTAACACTCAGATCAGCTCTCAGGCCGCCGTGCTTTTGATTTTGATCTTGCTCTGACTGCCCCAATAAGCCCGAGGCCGAACGCAGGTATTACGCAGCGGGTAAACCGGCAGGACGCCGGTTTAGCCGCGCCGGGCCATGGATGGCCCGTCGCGGCGGCCCGCGGAGTAATGCCGGAGTGAGGGCACACCGAGCCTAGGCGAGGTGCCGACAGGCGGGGCAGAGCGCTTTGGTTACTTTGCCGCTTTTTTGCAAAGTGACTCGCTGTAAGAGCGAAACCATAAGCCGCCGTTACCTAAATAACGGATAAACACCCCGCCCTCCCTCACCCCCCCTTCAACTCTTCAATCATAATTTCCCGCATCCGAAACTTCTGGATCTTCCCCGTCACCGTCATCGGAAACTCATCCACAAATTTGAAATGCTTGGGCATCTTGAAGTGCGCAATCCGCCCCTTGCACCACGTCTGCAGCTCAAGCTCATTAGCCACATGCCCCGGATGAAACTTGATCCACGCCACAATCGCCTCACCGTAACGCTCATCCGGAATCCCGATCACCTGCACATCCGCCACCGCCGGATGAGTAAAGAAAAACTCCTCCAACTCGCGCGGGTACACGTTCTCACCTCCGCGAATGATCATGTCCTTGTTACGCCCGGCGATGCACACGTACCCATGTTCATCCATGGTCGCCAGGTCGCCGGTGTGCATCCAGCCCGCCTCGTCGATAGCCTCACGAGTGCTGTCAGGATTATTCCAGTAACCGAGCATCACGCTGTAGCCCCGGGTACACAGCTCCCCTACCTGGCCCCGAGCAACCGTGTTACCGGCGTCATCGATAATCTTGCTTTCCAGCTGTGGCTGGGTCCGGCCAACCGTCGTAACACGCCGCTCAAGGTCATCATCCGGCCCGGTCTGCAACGACACCGGGCTGGTTTCCGTCATGCCATAGGCAATCTGCACCTCACTCATGTGCATCTCGCCGATAACCCGGCGCATCACCTCGATCGGACAAGTGGCGCCCGCCATGATCCCAGTGCGCAGGCGCGACAGGTCGAACTCGGCGCGGCGCGGGTGATCAAGCATGGCGATAAACATGGTAGGCACCCCGTATAGCCCGGTGGCCTGTTCTTCGGCGACGGCAGCCAGGGTCAGCAATGGGTCGAAACCGTCACTCGGGTAGATCATCGTGGTGCCATGGGTGATGCAGCCCAGGTTACCCATCACCATGCCAAAGCAGTGATACAGCGGCACCGGGATCACCAGGCGATCTTGCGCCGTCAGGCCCAGGCTTTCGCCAACCATGTAGCCGTTATTGAGGATGTTGTGGTGACTGAGGGTGGCGCCCTTGGGGAAGCCGGTGGTGCCGGAGGTGTACTGGATATTGACGGGTTGATCGAAGTGCAGGCCGGCCTGGCGGATCTGCAATTGCTCGGGCGGGACGCCTGCCCCGAGGGCCGCCAATTGCGACCAGGGCGTAAACCCCGGGGGCGGGCTGGGATCAAGGCTGATGATGCCGCGCAGGTCAGGTTGAAGCTCCTGCAACATGCCGTGGTAATCGGAGGTCTTGAACGACCCGGCGCACACCAACCACTGGCAACCGGATTGCTTGAGTACGTACTCCAATTCACTGCTGCGATACGCCGGGTTGATATTGACCAGAATCACGCCGATTTTGGCGCTGGCGACCTGGCTGATGCACCACTCGGCGCAGTTGGGGGCCCAGATGCCCAAGCGGTCGCCGGCCTGCATCCCCAAGGCCAGGAACGCACGTGCATGCAAGTCAACCGTCTCTGCCAGTTGCCGCCAGGTGTAGCGACGCTGTTGATGGCCCACGACCAAGGCTTCGCCGTCGGAGTAGCGCGAAACCGTTTGATCAAAGGCCTGGCCGATAGTCATGGCCAGCAAGGCCTTGTCCTGACAGCCGCGGCTGTAGCTCTGATTCGATTGATCCATAACGACCCCTGTTGTCTTTTTTGTAGGTTGACGTAAACGTAAACTACGATTGACAGGCCCGCAACGCAAGTTTACGTTAACGTAAAGGTGATCGCCCTCCCCGGCGTATTGGCCATACAAAAACAACGCTAGAAGGTGCCCGTCCATGAGTTACCCCTCCCTGAACTTCGCCCTCGGTGAAACCATCGACATGCTGCGCGACCAGGTGCAGTCCTTCGTGGCCAAGGAACTGGCGCCGCGCGCTGCGCAGATCGATATCGACAACCTGTTCCCCGCCGATATGTGGCGCAAGTTCGGCGATATGGGCCTGCTGGGCATCACCGTGCCGGAAGAATACGGCGGCGCCGGCCTGGGCTACCTGGCCCACGTGGTGGCCATGGAAGAAATCAGCCGGGGTTCGGCTTCGGTGGCGTTGTCCTACGGCGCGCACTCCAACCTCTGCGTCAACCAGATCAACCGCAACGGCACCCATGAGCAAAAACTCAAATACCTGCCCAAGCTGATCAGCGGCGAACACATCGGCGCACTCGCCATGAGCGAGCCGAACGCCGGCTCCGACGTGGTCTCCATGAAGCTGCGCGCCGATAAACGCGGCAGTGTGTATGTGCTCAACGGCAGCAAGACCTGGATCACCAACGGCCCTGATGCCAATACCTACGTGATCTACGCCAAGACCGACCTGGAAAAGGGTGCCCACGGCATCACCGCGTTTATCGTCGAGCGCGACTCGAAGGGCTTCAGCCGCAGCAACAAGTTCGACAAGCTCGGCATGCGCGGCTCCAACACCTGCGAGTTGTTTTTCGATGACGTCGAAGTGCCGGAAGAAAACGTCCTCGGCGCACTCAATGGCGGCGTGAAAGTGCTGATGAGCGGCCTCGATTACGAACGCGTTGTGCTGTCCGGCGGCCCGACCGGGATCATGCAGGCCTGCATGGACCTGATCGTGCCCTACATCCATGACCGCAAGCAGTTCGGCCAGAGCATCGGCGAGTTCCAGCTGATCCAGGGCAAGGTCGCCGACATGTACACCCAGCTCAACGCCAGCCGCGCCTACCTGTACGCCGTGGCCCAGGCCTGCGAGCGCGGCGAAACCACGCGCAAGGACGCCGCCGGCGTGATCCTCTACAGCGCCGAACGCGCTACCCAGATGGCCCTCGACGCGATCCAGATTCTCGGCGGCAATGGCTATATCAATGAATTCCCGGCTGGCCGTCTATTGCGTGACGCCAAGCTGTATGAAATCGGTGCCGGCACCAGTGAAATCCGGCGCATGTTGATCGGTCGCGAACTGTTTAACGAAACCCGCTGAACGGAGCGCGCACCATGGCTACCCTGCACACCCAGCTCAACCCGCGCTCGGCGGAATTCGCCGCCAACAGCGCGGCGATGCTCCAACAGGTCGACGCCCTGCATACCCTGCTCGCCCAGGTGCAGCAAGGCGGCGGCGCCAAGGCCCAGGAGCGGCATACGTCGCGGGGCAAGCTGTTGCCCCGCGAGCGGATCAATCGCTTGCTCGACCCTGGCTCGCCGTTCCTTGAACTCAGCCAGCTGGCGGCTTATCAGGTGTACGGCGAAGACGTGCCCGCTGCCGGGGTGATTGCCGGGATTGGCCGGGTGGAAGGCGTCGAATGCATGATCGTCGCCAACGACGCCACGGTGAAAGGCGGCTCGTACTACCCGCTGACCGTCAAGAAACACCTGCGCGCCCAGACCATCGCCGAGCAGAACCGCCTGCCCTGCATCTACCTGGTGGACTCCGGCGGCGCCAACCTGCCGCGTCAGGATGAAGTGTTCCCGGACCGCGAGCACTTCGGACGGATCTTCTTCAACCAGGCGAACATGAGCGCCCAGGGCATCCCGCAGATCGCAGTGGTGATGGGCTCCTGCACTGCCGGTGGCGCCTATGTACCGGCGATGGCGGACGAAGCAATCATGGTCCGCCAGCAAGCCACCATTTTCCTCGCCGGCCCGCCGCTGGTGAAGGCGGCGACCGGTGAAGTGGTCAGCGCCGAAGACCTGGGCGGTGCCGATGTGCACTGCAAGATTTCCGGGGTGGCCGACCACTATGCCGACAGCGACGAACATGCGCTGGCCCTGGCTCGGCGCAGTGTGGCCAACCTCAACTGGCGCAAGCTGGGGCAATTGCAACAACGCACGCCGCTGGCGCCGCTTTATAGCAGCGAAGAGCTGTACGGCGTGATTCCGGCCGACGCCAAGCAACCGTTCGATGTACGCGAGGTGATCGCGCGATTGGTGGACGGCTCGGTGTTCGATGAATTCAAGGCGTTGTTTGGCACCACACTGGTGTGCGGCTTTGCGCACCTGCACGGCTATCCGATTGCGATCCTGGCCAACAACGGCATCCTCTTCGCCGAGGCCGCGCAAAAAGGCGCGCACTTTATCGAACTGGCCTGCCAGCGCGGGATTCCGCTGTTGTTCCTGCAAAACATCACCGGCTTCATGGTCGGCCAGAAATACGAGGCCGGCGGCATCGCCAAGCACGGCGCCAAACTGGTGACAGCGGTAGCCTGTGCCAAGGTGCCGAAGTTCACCGTGATCATCGGCGGCAGCTTCGGCGCCGGTAACTACGGCATGTGTGGACGCGCCTACGACCCGCGCTTCTTGTGGATGTGGCCCAACGCACGCATCGGCGTGATGGGCGCCGAACAGGCCGCCGGCGTGCTGGTGCAGGTCAAGCGTGAGCAGGCCGAGCGCGCGGGCCAGGGTTTCAGCAGCGATGAGGAAGCGGCGATCAAGCAGCCGATCCTCGACCAGTACGAAACCCAGGGCCACCCCTACTACTCCAGCGCACGGCTGTGGGATGACGGCGTCATCGACCCGCTGCAGACCCGCGACGTGCTCGCCCTGGCCCTGTCCGCCGCGCTGAACGCCCCCATCGAGCCGAGCCGCTTCGGCGTGTTCCGCATGTAAATGGAGCTGCACCCCATGAGCGATTTCAACACCCTCGAACTGATCACCGACCCCCGTGGCTTTGCCACGCTGTGGCTCAGTCGTGAAGCCAAGAACAACGCGTTCAATGCCGAAATGATCCGCGAACTGATCATTGCCCTGGACCGGGTGCAAGGCGATCCGGCCCTGCGCTTTCTGGTACTGCGCGGGCGCGGCAAACACTTCAGCGCCGGCGCCGACCTGGCCTGGATGCAGCAGTCGGCCGAACTGGATTACCACACCAACCTGGACGATGCCCGAGAACTGGCTGAGCTGATGTACAACCTCGCCAAGCTGAAGATCCCGACGCTGGCGGTAGTCCAGGGCGCGGCCTACGGTGGTGCCCTGGGGTTGATCAGTTGCTGCGACATGGCGATTGGCGCCGATGATGCGCAGTTCTGCCTGTCGGAAGTGCGCATTGGCCTGGCGCCGGCGGTGATCAGCCCTTTCGTGGTGCAGGCGATCGGTGAGCGGGCTGCCCGACGCTATGCCCTCACGGCAGATCGCTTCGGCGGCCAGCGGGCGCGGGAAATCGGGTTGTTGGCGGAGAGTTATCCCGCTGATGAGTTGGACGTTCAAGTCCAATTGTGGATTGCCAATATGCTGCTCAACAGCCCGGCGGCCATGCGCGCCAGCAAGGACCTGCTACGGGAAGTCGGCCACGGTGCGCTGACGCCAGCGTTGCGTCGCTACTGCGAAAATTCCATCGCCCGGATCCGCGTCAGCGCCGAAGGCCAGGAAGGCCTGCGTGCCTTTCTGCAAAAACGCGCGCCCAACTGGCAGCCTCAGGAGCCGCGTTCATGAAGACGCTTACTACCGTATTGGTAGCCAACCGTGGCGAAATCGCCTGCCGGGTGATGCGCACCGCCAAGGCCATGGGCCTGACCACCGTGGCCGTGCACAGCGCCACCGACCGTGACGCGCGGCACACCCGCGAGGCTGATATTCGTGTGGACCTGGGCGGCAGCAAGGCCGCCGACAGTTACCTGCAAATCGACAAACTGATTGCCGCCGCCCAGGCCAGCGGCGCCCAGGCGATTCACCCGGGTTATGGGTTTCTTTCGGAGAACGCAGGGTTTGCCCGCGCCATTGAAGCCGCCGGGTTGATCTTCCTCGGCCCGCCCGCCTCGGCCATTGATGCCATGGGCAGCAAATCGGCCGCCAAGGCGTTGATGGAAACCGCCGGCGTGCCGCTGGTGCCGGGTTACCACGGCGACGCCCAGGATCTGGAGACCTTCCGCCAGGCAGCCGAGCGTATCGGTTACCCGGTGCTGCTCAAGGCAACGGCAGGCGGTGGCGGCAAGGGCATGAAAGTGGTCGAGGACGTCAGCCAACTGGCCGAAGCGTTGGCCTCGGCACAGCGTGAAGCACTGTCCTCCTTTGGCAATGCGCAGATGCTGGTGGAAAAGTATTTGCTCAAGCCGCGTCACGTGGAGATCCAGGTGTTCGCCGACCAGCACGGTCACTGCCTGTACCTCAATGAGCGCGATTGCTCGATCCAGCGCCGCCATCAAAAAGTCGTCGAAGAAGCCCCGGCGCCGGGCCTGAGTGCCGAGCAGCGCAAGGCCATGGGCGAAGCGGCCGTGCGTGCGGCCCAGGCCATCGGCTACGTGGGCGCGGGCACCGTGGAGTTTCTGCTGGACGCCCGGGGCGAGTTTTTCTTCATGGAGATGAACACCCGGCTGCAGGTGGAACACCCGGTGACCGAGGCCATCACCGGCCTGGACCTGGTGGCCTGGCAGGTTCGCGTGGCCCAGGGCGAGCCGCTGCCGATGACTCAGGAGCAAGTGCCACTGCTGGGGCATGCGATTGAAGTGCGCCTGTACGCCGAGGACCCGGCCAACGATTTTCTGCCGGCCACCGGGCACCTGGCGCTGTACCGCGAATCCACGCCAGGGCCCGGGCGCCGGGTAGACAGCGGCGTCGAACAAGGCGACAACGTGTCGCCGTTCTACGACCCGATGCTGGGCAAGCTGATTGCCTGGGGCGAAGACCGCGAACAGGCGCGCCTGCGGCTGCTAAGCATGCTCGATGAGTTTGCCGTAGGCGGGCTGAAGACCAACCTGGGCTTCTTGCGACGCATCATCGGCCATCCGGCGTTTGCCGCTGCCGAGCTCGATACCGGGTTTATCCCGCGTTATCAGGATGAGCTGCTACCTGTGCCAGGGGAGTTGAGCGATGAGTTCTGGCAGGCCGCCGGCCAGGCGTTCATGCAGACCCAACCGAGCACTGACACCCGTTCGCCCTGGGCCGACACCCGAGGTTTTCGCGCAGGCTTGCCGGGCGAGGTTTCCCTGCACCTGAGCTGCAACGGCCAGGATCGCCTGGTAATGCTGCAAGCCGGCATCAACCCGCCCCAGTTGCACGGCGAACAATTGCTGATCGAGCAGCACGGCGTGCGCCGCTCCCATCTGGCGGTACGCGAGGGCGGCAGTGTGTTTTTGCGCTGGGACGGCGAGGTGCACAGTGTCAGCCTGTTCGACCCGATTGCCGCCGTCGACGCCAGCCAGTCCCATCAGGGCGGCCTGACCGCACCGATGAACGGCAGCATCGTGCGAGTGCTGGTGGAAGTCGGGCAAACGGTTGAAGCCGGTACGCAGTTGGTGGTGCTGGAGGCCATGAAGATGGAACACAGCATTCGCGCGCCCCATGCCGGCGTGGTCAAGGCGCTGTACTGCCAGGAAGGCGAAATGGTCGGTGAAGGCAGCGCACTGGTGGAGCTGGAAGCCGCGAGTTAAAACCTCGTGACCGCCTGCGCCACCACGCCGATGATCCGGCACTCTTCACTGAACAGCATCTTCGGGTATGTAGGGTTGAGCGGAACCAGGTAAAGCTGGCCGCTCTGCCTGACCCATTTGCGCAAGATCGCCTGGGAATCAAATGCCCATTGGGCCACCACCAGTTTGCCGGGCTCGGGCTGGATGGCCGGGTCCACCAGAATCATCGTGCCTTCATTGATACTCAAGCCGCTGGGGGCGGTCATGGCGTCGCCAGTCACGCGCATCCAGAACGCCTTGCCATGGGCGTGATAGTCGCTCATCTGAAAACGAGTAACGCCGTACGGCCGAGGTTCTTCCTGCAATGGGTAGCCTCCCTTCCCTTCGCTCACCGGGTAACGGTAATTCGGGTTGTAGTGCGGCGCCGGCTGCAGTTCCTCGGCAACCGCCGCGAGCGCTTTTTCGCGAACCACCAGCGCGACCTCGAGCCCATCCAGGCCCAGCTCCTGCATCACCCGGTTCATATCGGCAAGGCTCGGCACCCGACGCTTGTTCAGCCAGTGGCCGACCCCGCCCTGAGACATGCCCAGGCGCGACGCCAGTTGGTCCTGCGTGACCTTGCGGTCTTTCATGTTGGCCTTGACCAACGCTATCCATTTATCCATGGGCCCTGACAATACGTTGTGTACTCACCACGACAATAAACAGTTTGTAGTAATCAATAAAACGCCATAAATACGATTAGTACTAATATCGATTGCAGGCTTTCGACACCCACACAGAGCACTGCCCTTATGACGACCACCCCGTATACCCTGCCCGACACCTGCGATGAAGACGAGCGGCTGTTCCTGCGCAGCAGTGGCGCCGCCCAACGCGCGCTGGACTATTACCTGAAAGAGGATGCCGCACCGCCCTCCGTTGACGACACGTTGTTCGAGGTCAAGCCCGGCATCAGCGACGAGGAGGCCCTGGTCCACGCCTCCGACCTGCTGCGCAGCGCCGCGGCCACTGCGTACGAATCGGCAAACAGCGCCCACGGCAATAGCCGGGACCTGGCGTTTTCAGTGGTCTATTTGATCGATATGGCGAAGGTGATGGTGGAGCGGTCACTGCGGCTTTCGGCGAGGGGCGCCGAACAGCCGGCCAGCCTGTAACAGGCACGCGGGAAAAATATTTCTATCCGAGGGATAAAAACATTTGACTTGCAAATGATAATGATTATTATTGGACCTAGCTGATCGCGAGATCAGTCGATAGCCCAAGAGACCTTAGGTCGGACTCTTGGAATATCTCCTCATCAGGCTAATCACGGTTTTTGACCCGGCTCTTTGGCCGGGTCTTTTTTTTGCCAGTTTTTCCCTGGCGTGACTTCAGGCTAATGAAGACTGTGTGTTGCTTGATGGCGCGCATGGTAGCAAAAGACCATCGCCAAAAGAAAGTCGATCGAGCGCTCTAGGCCGGTTCTTTCAAAAATAGCACTTGAGAATCAATCTCATAGATTCTAAGCTGCGGCGGCGTCATGGACGACGCCCCCCTCTTCACCCGCAAAAATTGCATCCAGGCTTTGCCCCGCTCCGGTGTAAAATGCCGCCACAACACTCATATTCAGGCAACCAGACTATGACCGTGGCCTTGACCTCCATCAAGATCAGCACCGACTTCGACAGTGGCAATATCCAGGTGCTCGACGCCAGTGATGCTCACCAGTTGCTGCTGGCGATAAAGCCCGATACGCGCAGCCAGCACTACCAGTGGTTCCACTTCAAGGCCGAAGGCATGCATGTGGGTCACACCCACACCTTCCGCTTGAGCAATGCCGGCCACTCGTCCTACAAGCACGCCTGGAGCGGCTACAACGCCGTGGCGTCCTACGACCATATCAACTGGTTCCGGGTACCCACCCGCTTTGATGGCGAGACGCTGCACATCACCCTCGAAACCCGTGAAAAACAGGCCTGGTTCGCCTACTTCGAACCCTACAGCCGCGAACGCCACGACTGGCTGATCGACCAGGCGCTGAACCGCGCCGGCACGCAATTGCTGGCCACCGGCAAAAGTGTCGAAGGCCGTGATATCCAACTGCTGCGCCGTGGCAAGGGCGAGGCCAACAAGCGCAAGGTCTGGATCATCGCCCAGCAGCATCCCGGCGAGCACATGGCCGAATGGTTTATGGAAGGCATCATCGAGCGCCTGCAGCAGGACGGTGACGCCGAGCTGAAAAAGCTCCTGGCCGCCGCCGACCTGTACCTGGTACCGAACATGAACCCCGATGGTGCGTTCCATGGGCATCTGCGCACCAACGCCATGGGCCAGGACCTCAACCGCGCCTGGCAGAGTGCGAGCCAGGAGATCAGCCCCGAAGTACTGTTCGTCCAGCAACAAATGGAAAAGTACGGCGTTGACCTGTTCCTGGATATCCACGGCGACGAGGAAATCCCCTATGTGTTCACCGCCGGTTGTGAAGGCAACCCGGGCTACACGCCACGTATCGAGCAGTTGGAAAAACACTTCCGCAGCCACCTGAGCAACCTCACCCGGGATTTTCAGACCGCGCATGGCTACACCCGCGATTTGCCGGGCGAAGCCAATATGACCCTGGCGTGCAACAGCGTCGGCGAGAAATTCGATTGCCTGTCGCTGACCCTGGAAATGCCCTTCAAGGACAACGACGACGCGCCCAACCCGCACACCGGCTGGTCGGGCAAACGCTCGATGCAGTTGGGCAAGGACGTGTTGAGCAGCGTGGCGGATATCGTCGGCGTATTGCGCTAAACATCCACGATCCCGGCGACGGCTGCCTCACAGCAACCGCCGCCGGGGAAGGCTTCAGTCCTTGCTGCCGGTCATGCTTTGCAACACACCGTCACGCCGGATCAAACCGTGGAACAGCGCCGCCGCCAGGTGCAACAACACCGTCAGAAACAGCAAATACGCCAGGTAACCGTGAGCCTTGCGCAACACGGCAAACAACGGCGCATTCGCCCCCACCAGCGCCGGCAACTGCACCGAACTGCTGAGCATCACCGGGTCGCCGGCCGCTGAAATCATCGCCCAGCCCAGCAGCGGCAACACCAGCATCAACGCATACAGCACCACGTGGGAGGCCTTGGCCGCCAGCACTTGCCACAGCGGCAAGTCGGCAGGCAGCGGCGGCTGGCGCGTGGAAAAACGCACCACCAGGCGCACGATCACCAGCGCCAGGATCGCAATGCCCAGCGGCTTGTGCAGGTGGATCAGCCACTCATGGCGTTCGGAAACCGAGGCCACCATGCCCGCGCCGATAAACAACATGGCGATGATCATCAACGCCATCAGCCAATGCAGCAGCCGCGCCAGCGGGGCGAAAAACCGGGGTTGGGCATTCATGGCTTCGACTCCTGAGGGGCGCTGTGCAGCTGGCTGACTTCGCTGGTGCGACGCAGGTAGGAACTGGCGTACGCCGCCGAACGGGCGGCCAGCAATGGGTCATTCGAGGCTTCGATACCGCTCGGCAGCACCAGTGGATCAAAGTTGATGTCACGGCAATCACCGTCCATTTGCGGCTGGCTGCTGTCCAGCACCAGGGTCCCGGCATTCAGCACCTTGTGCTCACCGGTCCAGGTCTTGCTGGCGTCATCCACCGGGTCGCCCGGGTTGGCCAGGGTGAGGTTCAACTGCCAGCGCAACGGCCCGGCCACCAGGCGCTGGGCCAGGTCTTTTTCGAGGAAGTCGCTGCCGGCGGGCGCCGTGGCTCCCGCAGCATCCTGGCTTTGCGGTACGACGCCCCAGCGCACGGCCTGGCGTTGGCCGCTGGCGTTTACCAGGTAAAACGCGTTGATGCCGTTATAGGTTTCAGTGGCATAGCTGGCAGACGGCTTGGCGGTCTTGACCCAGGCCAGGAACGGCGCGGTCTCGGGGTGCGCCGCGAAGAACGCCGGCATGCCTGCCGGGTTCGGCTTGCCGGTGGCCGGGTCAGGTGCGCCGGCCTTGAGCATCTCGAAGAAGGCCTCGGGCGTGCCCACCGGGAACACCGGCATGCTGTTCATCCCGGTGCGCCATTGCTGGCCGTTGGCCAAGTTGAACTGCAAGGCAAAACTGCGGATCGGCACGCTGCTGTCCGGCGCATACGGGTTGCCGCTGGGCAGCGCAAAACGCCCGATAACCGGGGTACGCGCCTCGCTGAATACCTGGGCACTGGAATACTGGCGCGCTTCGGGGCTGCTCTCGAAATAACCGGCCACGCACACGCCCTTGGCATGGTTACGCCGGTAGCCAGGGTGCAAGCCGTTGTTGGTTTCCAAGGCATTGACCAGGGTTTTGGGACGCAACCGCTGTGGGTCGAGGCTCCCGTTAACGTAGGCAAACGCCCCGGCCAAGACGGCAACCACCACGCCGATGCTGGCCAACCGAATTATCAGGCTTGCGGTGCTCAACGGCGGACGGGGCGGTGATGAGTGATCTACCATGAAATAACTCCAGGGCCCAAGGCCTTGAGTGGGTGAAACATAAGGTCGGAACACTTGGGACGAACGCCAGCGCACTCTATTCCCTGGCCTGCTGTTTATTTTTATTGGCCTGGAATAACCTTCAACGCCGGACGTCTTCCTAGTCCCAGCGTAGTGACTAGCCAGAATCCCATGCACGAACTCGACGAACAGTTACGTGAACTCATCCCCAGGTTGCGGCGCTTTGCCGTGTCCCTGACGCGTAACACCAGCAGCGCCGACGACCTGGTGCAGGCGAGCCTTGAGCGCGCGATCATCAGTTGGGCCGACAAACGCCTCGAAGGCGACTTGCGCGCCTGGCTGTTCTCGATCCTCTACCGGCAGTTCCTCGACGCCCATCGGCGCTCCCGGCGGTACACACGCATGCTGGAATTTTTCACCGGCCGCGATGATTCGCAGCCGTCGGTCGAGCGCACCGTCATCGCGCAATCGACCCTGCAAGCCTTCGACAAATTGAACACCGAACAGCGCGCTTTGCTGCTGTGGGTCTCGGTGGAAGGCTTGAGCTACAAAGAAGTCGCCGACATCCTCGAGGTGCCCGTGGGCACCGTGATGTCTCGCCTGTCGCGCGCGCGCCAGGCCCTGCGCCAGCTCAGCGACGGCGAAATCACCAGCCCTGCCCTGCGGATACTCAAATGATCAGCCTGCCTCCCAGCGAACGCGATTTGCATGCCTACGTCGATCACCAACTCCTGGACGCCGACCGCCGCCAGCTCGACACCTGGCTGGCGGCCCACCCGGACGTCGCCGCCCAGGTGCACGCCTGGCAACAGGACGCGCAGCACCTGCGGGCATCGTTGAGCGGCGCACTGCAACAACCCGCCAACCCCGAGCTGGACCCGGCCCTGATTCGCCAGCGGGTCAAGCGCCAGTCACGCCGCCATCTCGCAACCGCCGCCATGCTGTTGATTGCCGTCAGTGTCGGCGGCCTCGGCGGCTGGCAGGCCCGCCAGGCCACGCTGCTCGAGAGCATGGCGCCCATGAGCGACGCGATGCAGGCCTACCGCCTATTTGCCCAGGACGGCATCCTGCCCGCCGACTACCACGTACAAAGCGGTGGCGACATGCAAGGCTGGCTCGACCGTTATTTCAACCAGGCCTACCGCCTGCCGGACCTGAGCCAGGCCGGGTTCAAGGCGGTAAGCGGGCGCCTGCTCAGTACCGAACAAGGCGCGGCGGCCATGGTGCTGTATGAAGACCCCCAAGGGCGGCGCATCAGTTTCTATATCCGCCCGCCGGGCCCGGAAAACAAGTTCCTGCCCCGGGGCAGCCGCAGTGCCGACGGGCTGCAGGCCGAATACTGGTCGGGCGCGGGCTACAACTATGCGATGGTCAGCCCGCAGGACGCCTCGACCACACAGATGCTCAAGCAGACGATGCGGTTCTAGAAACCCACATCCAGTACCACGTTATCGACGTAGGTACCGGCCGGCGGCGTGGCCTGGTTGCTATAGATCGCCGCGTTGTAGTTGAACACCTGGCTGCCGGTGCCCAGGCCATTCCCGGGGTTCACCTCAGCCGTGGAGCTGGCGCGCCGGGCGGTGGTCACGCTGCCCCAGCGAGTGGTGGTGGCGCTTTTGAAGATGTCGTAATTGAGGAAATTGCTCCCCGAGATCATCCGCCGCTGCCCGCCCACACTCACCGGGTTCTGGCCATCGCTGATGCCCACGGTGTAGGCACTGCCCTTGGTGCAGGCAATCGTGGCTTGCCCGTTCACACTGGAAAAACCACTGATCACCGGCGCGCTGCCGAAGCTGATGTTGGGCGCGGTGATCTGACAGTCGTTGCTCACCGTCATGCTGACCGTCAGGGAGGAGGTGCCCGAGCCGGAATCCCGGAAGACACACAGCGACCCAACCCCCAGCACCGCGCAGTAGTTCCAGACCCAGGCGATGCTGAGTGTCTCCGTGTAAAGGCCGGCAGCCACGTTGCTGCCGGTGATCGATCTCAGGTAAAGCGGCAAGGTCTTCGTGCCCGGCCCGGAAACCAGGCCAACGCTTTGGGCAATGCCCGTCGCACCGAAATCGAACTGGGTGCCACGGTTGATCGGGTAACTGGTGCTGTTATTGGCGTAAATCGTATAACCGATGACATCCCCGGTAGGGCCGACCATGCCGCTGGTGGCCGAGGTGATGGTTGCATAGAAGTGATCACTCGCCGCCAGCAGCGAAATCAACGTGGCCCCGCAGTTCAAGCCAGCGTTGGTGGTGGAACTGGTCTGGGCAGCGGTGCGCACCGTCATCGAACTGATCGAGCCAAAGCTGGCCGGCGACGTAGCTCCCGGCGCCGAACACGCGGCCATTGCCTGTAGCGAAAAACCCAGGCCCGCCAGCACCAGCAGTCCAACTATCCATTCCTTGACCCGCACACCCACACTCCTTGTCTCATTGGCAAACCAGCGGCCCGATCAGCGGCACCTGCTCCTCGTTGATATCCACGTCGAACGTTGCCTGGCAGGTACGGCCCTCACCCACAGTGACTTGCAAGGTGTTGTGGGCCGCCAGGTTCTCCAGGTACACCAGGCCATCCCACCCCACCACCGCGCGCGCCCCGGTTTGCTCATGACGCACCTGGCTGCCCAGGGGCAGGTCCTGATGCCGGGCATCCACCAGGGTGATACTGGCCGCGATCACCCGGCGCACCGGGAACTCCAGCAGGTAGCCGCTGCCGCGCCGCACCGCCACGCGCTGCTCGACATTCGGGGTCTGCACGTTGACCGGCAGGTTCAGCGGGTCGATTTCATACTTGCCGCGGTAGTACGCGCTGCTCCACGGCACCAGCAAGTGCCCGTTGCGGTCGGTTTCACCCACCAGCTGGTTTTCATAAAGCACCGGCACCCCGGAATAGCCGTCGGTGCTCACCACCACAAACGCGTCATTGACCTGGTTGGCCGTGAACACCTGATTGTCCATCCACACCAGCGAGCCACTGGCATCCGCCCAACGGGTCTCGGCGTCACTGCTGCCGTACACGCCCGCCTGCAATTGCACCGACTGCATGCGCCAGGTCAGGTCGGCCTGTCGATAGGCCGGGCCGTCGCCACTGGCATACCCCAAGTTGTAGCCCACGCCGCCCTCGGACGGCACCGCCCGGCTGTAGTTGACCCGCTGGCGACTTTCGCCGGCCTGGCTGCGCTCGTTGCTCAAGGCCAGGCTCCCGTAGACGTCGAACGGGATCACAAGTTGCGCCTGCATGGCCCAGTTGCTGTCACCGACCTCACGGTTGGCCGACAGATAGAAACTGGTGTTGCGCCACAGCTGTTTGCTCCAGGTGAGGTTCATCAGCCGGGTGCGGGAGTCATCGGCCGCCTGTACATCGAAATAGCCGGCACCGATGCTGCCGAAATCGTTGAGGTTCAGGCTCAGGGTCACCTGCTCGCTGCGCTTGCTGAGGCTCGCATAAGGCGTGTCGACCAGGGTCAGGTCGGCGTATTGGTCGCGGCGTTCTACTCGCTGGTATGACAGGCTGTAGCGCTGGTTGCTGTATTGATAACCGAAGCTCAGTTGCTGGCCGGTCTCGCCATCAAACTGGCTTTGGCTGAGGGCGGTATTGAGCACCCCGAAGTTGCCCAGCCGCACGTTGCCGCCGAGCCCGCCCAGGGTCAGGTCGCCTGAGGCTTCGGCATGGCTTTCCAGGGTGAAGTAGTCCGACACCCCGTAACGAAACGTGCCGCTGGCCACGCCCGGCCCGTAGCCAAAATCCCGAATGGTGTAGTCGCGGCGCAAATTACCGGCCGCCACGGAAAAATCCGACAGCCCTTTTTGCAACAACGTACTGGTGACGTAGAACGGCACGGTGGTCGACACCTGCCGGCCCAGGGCATCGGTGGTGACCACCACCGCTTCGCCGGCGCCGTTGATAAACGGCACGTTGGTCAAGGTGTAAGGGCCCGGCTGCAGATCTGCGCTGCTGGATTTGTAGCCATTGATGAACAGGTCCACCGACGACGGCACCGCCGCCTCCCCGGCAAATTGTGGCAAGGGGTAAGTCACCAGGTCCGGGCGTACGCCGAAATCCCGCGACACTTGCACCCCGCCCAGGCGTACCGAACTGCTCCACGGCAATGCGCTGCTGATCACGTCGCCCGCCTCGTAGGTCAGCAGGCGCTCATCGTCGGAAAAGCGCCAGGTGGTGTCATAGCGCCGGTAGCCATTGTTCAACGTGCTGCCGCTGGCCTGGCCGCCAAAGGTGGTGCGGTATTGGCCGGTATTGGACAAGGTGCCCCAGGTATCGAACAGCCGCACTTCGTTGAAAATGCCCAGGTATGTGCCGGCGTCATCGGTGTCGTTCAGGTAAGCGTCATAGTTGAGCAACGCACCAAAACTGGTGAGTGCCTGGGCGCGCGGGTAGTTGTTGCGGCTGCCGATGAACTGCGCCGGCAACCACGCCGGCGGTACCGTCAACATGAGGCGCTGGCCCTGGCTGTCGTAATCGGTGTGCAGGCCCGGCAGGTGGTCCAGCGCGACCTCGGTGGTGATCTCGGCCGGCAGCTTCATGCCCACGTCCCGCAAGGTGGCCGCCGGCACAAACAGGCCGCCGGCGCGCTGATCCACGGCCACCACCCGGCCAGTGTCCATCTGGTTGACCACCAGTTCGAGGAACAACTGTGCATCGGCAACAGCCTCCATGTTGCTGGGCGGCGGCGGCAACGGCGCGGCCACGCCAAGCGGCGCAAGCACCAGGCCCGACAGGCCGCCCACCACCCACACCGATCGCCATCGACTACGAGCCTGACCATGGCTCACCAAGGCATTGTGTCCATCAATGGACATCTCCATCCGTTAAGACCAAGGGCTGCTCCATGCCCTATTCCATTGCGTTACCGTCCCGGCGCAAGGTTCTCCAGTTGCGTTGCGCCATTGACTCGCACCTGCAGCGGCTGATCGCCCGCGACACCTTGTGGCACCGGCCAGCGCATGGTTGCGCCCGGCAGCACATAGCCGAGCAGGCCGTCAACCAGCGGCCGGGTCTGCCCGCCCTGCTTGAACGCCACATCGGTGAGCCGCGCGTGCACCGCGCCCTGGTTGCGCATCTCCACATAGTTGCGCCCGCCGACGGTGACTTTTTTCCAGCTCAGGTCAGGCTTGCCCGCGCCCTTGGGGTCGCGCTGGCGTGTCGCATCTTCCTTGCTCCACAGGCCTGCGCCGTAGGCGAACAACGGCACCGAATAACGCATCTGAAAGCGGATGGCGGCGGCCGTCTTGCCATCGGCTGCGGGGGTTTCAGGGGTGGCGGCGGGGATTTCGTCGATGATGATCCGATAGGCCAACTCCTGGCCCGGCGGCACTTCCCGGGTCCGGGTCAGGCGCACCAATTGCTTCTGCCCCGGTTCGATCTTCGCCACCGGCGGGCTGCCGATCACGTCGCGCTGGTTCTGGTACTGCTCGTCAAACCCGCCCTGGCTCCAGGCAAATACCCGGATCTGCAGGTTGGCAGTCTCTGTACCGCGGTTCTCCAACCACAAGGCGCTGGCCTGTTGATCGGCCTCCAGCACCGGGTCAATGGGCCAGATCAGCACCGAACTGGCAGCCTGGACCTGCCCACCGCCCAACGCCACCAGACCGATAAAACCCGCAACCCAATACCGCCGGGAAGCTGCAAACATAGATTCCACTCCTCATGCCAATCGCCTTACCAGGACAGCTGCACCTGCAGCACATCGCTGTACGTCCCCCCAGGCTGATTACCCGGTAACACCACCCGGCCGTAAATCGGCAGGGTTATATTGTTCGCGTTGCTGTAGGCCACGCTGACGCTTTGACTGATCCCCAGGCTCTGGCTCAGGGCCGCGTCCTGAAACAGCTGGTACGCCACTTGAGCACTGCCGCTATTGAGCTGCATGTGCCGGCCACTGGCGTTGTACAAGCCGCCGTTGACGCTCATGTTCAAGGTGACTCCCGGGGTGCATTGCAGCGTTACCCCGCTGCTCAGCGCCACCGACACCGTGCTGGTGGACAACGACGAATAGCTGCCGAACGCCAGGCTGCCGTAGTTCGTGCCGCCGCCCACCACCAGGCAGCCTGCGGCAATCGTCGCGCTGACCTGGATCGTCTGGCTGGTCACCGCCAGCAACGACAACGGCATCCCCCAACCCGTGATGACCGCCAGCGTCGCCCAGCAGGCCCGCTTCATGGCACTAGAACGTCAGTTGCACGGACACCGTGTCGGTGTAGGTACCCGCCGGCAGACCTGCCTTGCCCACGGCCTGGCCGTAGATGTTCACGGTTTGCGCAACGCCCGTGCTCGCGCCTACGTTGATGGTTCCGTTGATCGCCAGGAGCGTCGAATGCCCGGTGTCGGTGTAGAAGTCATACGGCACATAGTTGGCCACGCCGTCGTACAGCGCCCGGGTGCCGCCCGTGGACTGGCCGTCATGGGAGCCCGCGCCCACGGTGATCACCGGCGAGGTGCCCGAGGAACACTGGATCGACAACGCGCCTCCACCGCCACCCAGCACCTGGCCGGACTGCGTGGTGAACTGGCTGTTGGTGGTACCGAAATTGATCGTACCGAAGTTCAAACCGGTGGTGCCGCCCACGCCGTTGACCAGGCAACTGTTGGTCAGGATCAGCGTGGAGCTGATCTGCCCGGTGACCGTCGTAGCCGCCTGGGCACCCGATACCCAGGCCAGTGCGACCAATGGGAGAACTGCTTTAGATACAAGTGCATGCATGATGTCCATCCTCATGAATTACCAATCCAGAGTCACCGTCAGGGTGTCTGTGTAGATGCCGGCCGGTAGGGCCCTGGTATTCGCCACCACCGAGCCGAATACCGGGATCGGTACCTGTGCGCCCTTGGTCACGACGAAAT
Organism: Pseudomonas sp. W2I6; assembly: GCF_030815935.1. Classification (NCBI taxonomy): domain Bacteria; kingdom Pseudomonadati; phylum Pseudomonadota; class Gammaproteobacteria; order Pseudomonadales; family Pseudomonadaceae; genus Pseudomonas; species Pseudomonas sp. W2I6. Next base: position 3,857,413 of record NZ_JAUSXJ010000001.1, read on the forward strand.
TGCGTTGCTGGCCGATGCTGTAGGTGCTTCGGCCCGCAGGATCGGCCGACAGCCGATACGGTATGGTTTGCCGGCCATTGCTCAAGCGCCGGGTGACGCCGTCGCCGTGGGCGCCGCCGTCGATGGTCACGGTGAAACTGCTCACCACCGACGGGTTGCAGGACACCGCCAGCGCGGCCTTGTCGCTATCACTGATGCCGGCGCCCAGGCCCTTGTCCCAGGTGGGTCCGTGGCTGCCGAAATCCAGCAAGGCCGAGCCGCCATCCGGGCTCACCGGCGCGCTGTCGTTGCCTTTGCTTACCTGGCAACTGGCAGTGATCACCAGCCGTGCGTGAATCTGCCCGGCGACCGCCGCCTGGGCGTCCTCGGCCAGGAGCAACAGGCCGCCCAGCGCGATGCAGGCCAGGGCGCGGCTTACCATGTCACCGTCACTTTGAGCAGGTCGGAATAACGCCCCACGGCCGGTATTTCCTTGAGCGGCTCGATGCGTCCATAAAGTGGCAAGTCCACCGTGCCGGAATCGGGCACGCGGCCGCTCAACGGTACGTCCACGGCCAAGGGGATGCGGCGTGCGGCATCGGCATAAATTCGATAGGGAATCGGTTTGATCGAGGGGGCAGCAGCGCCCAGGTAACGTACTTCGCCGGTGCCGCCATGCAGGCCGCCGTCGACACGCATCTGATAAGGCGTATCCGGGTTGCACTCCAGGCGTGGCTGGCGCTGGCTGATCAAGGCTGCACTCAACGGGCCTGCCGGGTCATCCAGCCGGGAGCCGCTGCCGAAATCCAGTACGCCGAGCTGCTCGATCCCTGCTTCACGCGTGGTGCCGACCAACTGGCACCCCCGCTGCACGTCGATACGCACCTCAACCTGGAGCTGTGCACCATAAACCGTGTTGCAGAGCATCGCGCTCATGATTGCCAAGACTGCGTGTCCCTTCACTGCCCCAAATCCTTATACAGGGGTGACTGCTGTGTATGAGGTTAGTCACTTGAAGGGAATCCGCCAGTCAGGTCGGTGTTTTGGATCCATTGACCCATGCCTTTTCCAGATAGCTCGCGCCGTGCTTCTCTATTGGTCAAACCGCAACCGGCGCTCTAAAGTGAGCGACCACCGAAACACAGAGTGACTGACATTGGCTGCTTTACCGCCCCTGCTCAAACGGTTGCTGGGTAAACCCGCGGCGACCACCGCCGCCCCCGGTATCAGCGCATTCTTCCAGGGCAAGGCCCGGCAACAGGGCTATACCCTCAGCCCAAGCCAGCAACAGGTGATCGAGACCATGGCCCGGCAAACCGACCATCTGCTGGCCGGGCGCCCTACCCGCAGCCTGTACCTGCACGGCGCCGTCGGCCGGGGCAAGAGCTGGTTGCTGGACGGCTTTTTCCAGGCGTTGCCGATTGCCGAGAAACAGCGCGTGCACTTCCACGACTTTTTCGCCCGTCTGCACCAGGGAATGTTTGCCCATCGCCAGCAGCGCGATGCCTTGGCCGTGACCCTGGATGAGTTGCTCGATGGCTGCCGCGTGCTGTGCTTCGACGAGTTTCACGTACATGATATCGGCGATGCGATGCTGATCAGCCGCCTGTTCAAGGCCCTGTTCCGGCGTGGAGTCTGGGTGCTGGTAACCTCCAATTATCCGCCCGCCGGGTTGCTGCCGAACCCCTTGTACCATCAGCGGTTCAAGCCGGTGATCGAGCTGATCAGCGCGCGCATGGACGTCATGGAAGTCAGCGCCCCCCAGGATTTTCGCAGCCTGGCCCAGGCCCATGGCGATCAGCGGTTCAGCGCTGGCCAGTTCGTGTGGCCGGGGACTGCCGCGCAACGCCAAGCCCTGGGCCTGCCGTCAGCGGATCAGGCCCCGGTCAGCCTGACCGTCGGAGCCCGGCAATTGACTGCCCGCTGGCACCAGGACCGCAGCATTGCCTTTACCTTCAGCGACCTGTGCGAACAACCGACCGCCGTCATGGACTACCTGCAGCTGTGCCGCGACTATGAACGCTGGATCATCGACGGCCTGCCGCACCTGGCGGACTGTCCGATTGCCGCCCAGCAACGGTTCATCAACCTGGTGGACGTGCTCTACGACCAGGACAAGCAATTGGTGCTGATCGGCGAGCAGCCGCTGGAGCAATCCCTGAGCGGCCAGGCCATCGATTTGGCGCGCACCGCCAGCCGCCTGGGGCAGTTGCAGAAGATCGGGCCGCAACCCGCTATCATGAGCGCCATTCACGCCCCTATTGCCGAGTGACGCGCCGTTCATGGATACCCTTGCCCAACTCAAGGCCGGCCAACTGGCCGGTATCAAACGCCTGGACCTGCGCTGTGGGCTGACCAAGTTCCCCCGGGAAATCTTCGACCTGGCCGACTCCCTGGAAATCCTCAACCTTACCGGCAATGCCCTGAGCAGCCTGCCGGATGACCTGCACCGCCTGCCCCATTTGCGCGTGCTGTTCTGTTCGGAAAACGCCTTTACCGAACTGCCGCAATGCCTGGGCCAGTGCGCGCAGTTGAGCATGATCGGCTTCAAGTCGAACCAGATCAGCAGTGTCCCGGCGACGTCGCTGCCACCCTTGCTGCGCTGGCTGATCCTCACCGATAACCACATCAGCCAATTGCCGGACGAACTGGGTGAACGGCCTTTGCTGCAAAAACTGATGCTGGCCGGTAACCACCTGGAGCAGTTGCCGCAAAGCCTCGCCCAGTGCAAAAACCTCGAACTGATCCGCATCGCCTCCAACCGCATGACCCGCCTGCCGGACTGGTTGCTGGCCTTGCCGAGCCTGACCTGGCTGGCCTACGCCGGTAATCCGGTAGAGATGGCCGTGGAAGAGGCCCGGCATGACGCGACGCCAAATATTCCCTGGTCCGAGCTGGTGCTGGGCGAAGTGTTGGGCGAAGGCGCCTCCGGCATCATCCGCAAGGCGTCCTGGACCCCGGCAGGCGGGCCGGCCAAGGCGGTTGCGGTCAAACTGTACAAAGGCAGCATCACCAGCGATGGCTCGCCGTTGCACGAAATGCATGCCTGCATTGCCGCCGGATTGCATGCCAATTTGATCAAGGTGGAAGGCCGGGTCGTCGAGCATCCCCAAGGCCAGGCGGCGCTGGTGATGCAACTGATCGAACCGAGCTACCGCAACCTCGCGGCCCTGCCGAGCCTGGTGTCGTGCACCCGGGATATCTACGAGCCCACCACCCGTTTCAGCGCGGATGTGGCGCTGCGCATGGCCCGGGGCATCGCTTCGGTGGCGGCGCACCTACACGCGCAAGGCATCACCCACGGTGATCTGTACGGCCACAACATTCTGTGGAATGAAGCCGGTGAATGTCTGCTTGGGGACTTTGGTGCAGCGTCGTTTCACGCCACGGTCGACAGCCAGGAAACCCGCGCGTTGCAGCGCATCGAAGTCAGGGCGTTCGGGGTGTTGCTGGGGGAATTGCTGGAAAGGATTGATGCGGGGTTGAACGAGCAACAGCGCGTGGCACTGGAAGCCTTGCGGGACAACTGCTGCCAGCCGGATGTGTTGGCCCGGCCTGGGTTCGAGGAAATCACAAGCTTGTTGCAGTCTTCCAAACTCCACTAAACCCAATGTGGGAGCGGGCTTGCTCGCGAATGCAGTGTGTCAGTCAATAGATACTTGGCTGGTACACCGTATTCGCGAGCAAGCCCGCTCCCACATTTGGACCGGGTTCACATCAAATCAGAATCAACCCGCCAACCCGACGAACATGTCCTGCACGTCATCATGGTTGTCCAGGCCTTCCAGGAAGGCTTCGACTTCGGCCATCTGCTCATCGCTCAAGCCACTTACCGGGTTCTTCGCGATGTAGCCGAGCTTGGCCGACAGCACGGTGAAACCTTGCTCCGGCAAGGCTTTCTGCACGGCATCCAGGTCGGTGGTCTCGGTGATGAACAAGGTCGTGCCTTCTTCTTCGCCTGCCTCGAAATCCTGGGCACCGGCTTCAATCGCGGCCATTTCCGGATCGGCTTCCGGGCTGTCCGGCGAGGCTTCGATCAGGCCTACATGGTTGAAGTCCCAGGCCACGGAGCCGGACGCGCCGAGTTGCCCCTTGCGGAACGCCACACGGATTTCCGCCACGGTGCGGTTGATGTTGTCGGTCACGCATTCAACGATCAGCGGCACCTGGTGCGGGGCAAAACCTTCGTAGGTCACGCGGTGGTATTGCACGGTCTCACCGAGCAGACCGGCGCCTTTCTTGATCGCGCGTTCCAGGGTTTCCTTGGGCATCGAGGCCTTTTTGGCCTGCTCCACCACCAGGCGCAAATGTGCGTTGGTAGCAGTATCGGCACCGTTGCGGGCGGCAATGGTGATCTCTTTCACCAGCTTGCCGAAGATCTTGCCCTTGGCATTGGATGCCGCTTCTTTATGTTTGACTTTCCACTGTGCGCCCATGACTCACTCTCTTCTGTCCATCGCGCCGAAACGTCTACTGGCCGGCGCTTTGGGGGCAGAGTTTATAGCGCTGAAACACTCTAATCCACCAAAAAACCGGCCATGCCCCTCAGGTCCGCAAGGGATTGATGGCGCGTTCACGGTCGGGCACGAAGTCGCCCACCTGCGCCAGCACCGCCGGCCTGGCGTTCCAGTACGGCATCAACACCAGGGAGGAAAACAGCGCGGCACCGGCAAACACGATAAACACCGTGACCGTGTCGAAGTAGCCCGGCAGCAAGCCGCCAAGGATCGCCCCCACCGAACCGCAGCCGTTGACGAACCCCGCCGCCGTCGCGCCGGCCTTGGCGGTGCCGAAGTCGATGGCGGCGGTGCTGCTGATCATCGAGTCCGGCCCGTACAGGGTCAGGCCCATCACAAACAGCAGCGCCATCACCAGCGCCACACTGCCGGTGTGCAAGGCGCCCATGAACAACGCCAGGGCCACGGTCAGCGCCAGCAGGCTGAGGACACAGGCCGGCATGCGCCGGGCGCCGAACAGTTTGTCGGACGCCATGCCGATCATGATCGGCCCCAGCAACCCCGCCAGCTCGAACGCCGTCGGCACAATCGCTGCACCGACCTTGCCCACCGACGGCATCTGCTCATACACAATCACCGGCCCCCACAACAGGATCGCGTAACGCGCCGGTTTCAACAGAAAGTACGCCAGCCCCAGGGTCAACACCGTGCGGTTGCGCAAAATGGCCCGCAGCGGCTCCAGCACACTGGCGTTCTTCTCGGCGGCAGTCTGTTCCGGTTCCGGTTCCACTGCCGGTAACCCCACATCCTGTGGCGTGTTGCGCTGGAAAATGAAAAACAGCACCGCGACCACGAAGACCACAGCCGCACTGGAGATAAATGCCGCATGCCAGGTGCCGATCAGCGTATACGCCCACCATCCGGCAAACGGCGACGCCACCAGGCCACCAAAGGCGTAGCACGAGCTCCATAAACCCAGCACCCGGCCACGCTGCTGCGCCGGGAAGAAACTGCCAAGGTTCTTGCACAGCCCGGACCAGCCGGTGGACTGGGCCAGGCCCTGGATCAACATGCACGTGACAAAGATCGGTAACGTGGCAAACGTGCCCATCACCAGGGCGGCGGCGGCTGAAATCAGCAACCCGCCGAGTACCACCACACGCGGCCCGAAACGGTCGGCGAGCATGCCCCAGGTGAATTGGCCAACGGCGTAGGCCGCCAGGTAGATGCCATCCAGGTTGGCCATCATCATCTTGTCCAGCGGGAAACTCGGGTCGTCGACGATCCCCAGCTTGGCCACCGAAAAAGCCTTGCGGGTAAAATAGAAGGCCGCGTACGCCAGCCAGGTGATGGCGAAAATCTGCACGCGCCAACGCTTGATGTGACTCAAGGGAGTATTCATGGTGGTTCTGACCTCGGGTGTGAGTGTGCCGGCAGAATGAAAAGCAAACGCCTGTATTTTTATTGTTGAGCACTGCAGTACCGGCGCTTGGGAGGCGACGGTGCTGGTCAGATGAGTCCTGCTGGTGAGCACGCAGAAAACCCATGGCCGCCGAAGGTGTAGGACTCGACCTACGGCGACTGGGGCTATCAAAGCAATGGCTGACTAATAGGTAAAATCGATTTATCGTATTTCAAATATAAGCTGAGCTTGTAAGAGGATTCGCGATGTCGGTGTCTCACGCGCAACTCAAAGCCTTCCATGCGGTGGCCGTACACGGCAGTTTTACCCACGCCGCCGAACGCTTGTTCCTCAGCCAGCCGGCCATTTCCGACCAGGTGCGCAAGCTTGAGGAACGTTTCGGCGTGCTGCTGTTTCATCGCAACAAACGTTCGGTGCGCTTGACCGACCTCGGCGAGCGCCTGTTGAGCATCACCCAGCGTCTGTTTGCCGTCGCGGCGGAAGCCGAAGAGCTGTTGCAGGATTCCCGCGCCTTGCAAACCGGCACCCTGACACTCGCGGTGGACGCCCCGGTGCATGTGCTGCCGCAGATTGCGCGCTTCTGCCAGTTGTACCCGGGCATCAGCGTGAAGATCGAAACCGGCAACACCGATGAATCACTGTTTCGCCTGTACAACTACCAGGCCGACCTCGCGCTGCTGGGGCGCGATGTGGACGACGAGCGGCTGCTGTCACTGCCGCTGCCCGATGACCAATTGCTCGCGTTTGTCGCCCGCAACCACCCGTGGGCGGGCCGCGAGTCGATCTGCCTGGCGGACCTGGACGATACGCCGCTGGTGTTGCGGGAAATCGGCTCGGTGACCCGCCAGACCCTGGAGCAGGAAATGCACCAGGCCGGGCTGCGCATTCGCCCGGCGATCCAGGTGGAAGGCCGCGAAGCCGCGCGGGAGGCGGTGGTGGTGGGGATTGGCGTGGGGGTGGTGTCGGCTGCGGAGTTTGGCGCAGATTCGCGGGTGTATGCGATGCCGATCCGTGACTGTACGCAGCGGATGAAGGAAACACTGGTGTGCTTGAAGGAGCAGAGTTCGCGGCGGGTGGTGGCGACTTTTCTGGAGATTGTGCGGGAAAGTTTGCGGTGAAGTTGAGGGCCCCTTCGCGAGCAAGCCCGCTCCCACATTCGACCGAGTTCTACCGATGGAACGCGGTCGAATGTGGGAGCGGGCTTGCTCGCGAAGGGGCCAACTAGATCTCAAGCCAACACCCTCTAAGGCGCCAACTCGAAAAACGCCTGAATCAACCGCAACTCCCGCCGCCGCTCCATGCACCCGATCACATGCCGGTTCACCAGCCCCTCGCCCTGGATCGGAATCGCGTGCACCCGCGGATCCCGGCTGACTTCCATCGACGACACCACCCCAACCCCCAACTCGGCCGCCACCGCTTCCGTCACCGCCTCACGGCTGTCCAGTTCCAGCAACACCCGGGGCTGCACGCCGGCCTGGGCGCAGGCATCGTCAAAGGTCCGCCGCGTGATCGAGCTGGGTTCACGCAACACCATGATCACCTGATCCAATTGCTCCAGCCGAATCCCCGCAGGCTCCGCCAGCCACGGATGGCCGGCCGGCACCAACGCGCAAATCCGTGACTCGATCAACGGCTGCAAGTGCAGGCCCTTGCGCGGCTCCACCTCGGTCAACACCGCCACATCGGCGCGCTCCGACAACAGCGCCGCGAGGGTTTCCTGCGCATTGCCCAGGCGCAAATTGACAGTAATCCCCGGATACCGCTGCCGTAGGCTGGCCAGCATCGGCATGACCATGTGCGGCCCATCCGCCGCCACTTCCAGGCGCCCGGTAAGTAATTGCCGGTTGGCCTCCAGCAACGTCTGCGCCTCTTCCACCAGGCCGAAGATCGCCCGGGTGATCGCCGCGAGTTTGGTGCCCTCCTCGGTCAACTCCACCCGCCGCGCGGTACGCCGCAGCAGCGCGATCTGGTAGTGCTCCTCCAGCGCCTTGATATGCCCGGTCACCGCCGGCTGGCTGATGAACAGGCGCTCGGCCGCCCGGGTAAAACTGCCCTCGCGGGCCACCGCATCAAACGCACGCAGTTGAAACAGGTTCATAGCTATCGGCCTCACTGATAGCTCGCATAACAACAAACAATTTGATTGATAACAAGCCAAACTGCAATTTAGGCGCCGTAACTTCATCCCAATGTTTTGCGAGGACACACGAATGAGCACTGCCGCGCCGATCCTGCTGACCCCGGGGCCCTTGACCACCTCGGCCCGCACCCGCCAGGCCATGATGGTCGACTGGGGTTCATGGGATGACCGCTTCAATCAACTGACCGCCAGTCTTTGCGAGCAACTGCTGGTGATCGTCAACGGCACCGCCAGCCACCATTGCGTGCCATTGCAAGGCAGCGGCACCTTTGCCGTGGAAGCGGCCATCGGCACCCTCGTGCCACGGGACGGCAAGGTGCTGGTGCTGATCAACGGCGCCTACGGCAAGCGCCTGGCGAAGATTTGCGAAGTGCTCGGCCGCGAGTTCAGTACCTTTGAAACTGCCGAGGACGAACCCACCACCGCCGCCGACGTCGAACGCCTGTTGCACGCCGACAAGGGCATCACCCACGTCGCACTGATCCATTGCGAAACCAGCACCGGGATTCTCAACCCGTTGCCCGAGATCGCCCAGGTCATCGCCCGCCACGGCAAGCGCCTGATTATCGACGCCATGAGTTCCTTCGGCGCGCTGCCGATCGACGCCCGCGAGGTGCCGTTCGACGCACTGATCGCCGCCTCCGGCAAGTGCCTGGAAGGGGTACCGGGGATGGGTTTTGTGTTCGCTGAAAAGCAGGCGCTGGCTGCAGCCCAAGGCAACTGCCACTCCCTGGCGATGGACCTTTTCGACCAGCACAGCTACATGGCCAAGACCGGCCAATGGCGCTTCACACCGCCGACCCACGTGGTGGCGGCGCTGCACGAAGCGCTGCTGCAATACAACGAAGAAGGCGGCCTGCCCGCCCGGCACCAGCGCTACGCCGACAACTGCCAGGCATTGCTGGACGGCATGGCCGAACTGGGCCTGCGCAGCTTCCTGCCCGCCGCGATCCAGGCGCCGATCATCGTTACCTTCCACGCGCCGAAAGATCCGCGCTACCAGTTCAAGGAGTTCTACGAACGGGTCAAGGCCAAGGGCTTCATCCTTTATCCCGGCAAATTGACCCAGGTGGAAACCTTCCGCGTAGGCTGCATCGGCCATGTGAACCAGGCCGAGATGCAAGCCGCCGTCGCGGCGGTGGCCGAGGTGCTGCAAGAAATGAACGTGCTCGACATCTGACTGCCCACTACTCACAGGATCTGAACCATGAACTACGCAAACCCAACCCAGCTTCAAGCCGCGATCCTCGACTGGGCCGGCACCGTGGTCGATTTCGGCTCGTTCGCGCCCACGCAGATTTTTGTCGAAGCCTTCGCCGAGTTCGACGTGCAGGTCTCCATCGAAGAAGCCCGTGGCCCGATGGGCATGGGCAAGTGGGACCACATCCGCACCCTGTGCGACCAACCGCAGCTGGCCGAGCGTTACCGCAAGGCCTTCGGCCGCACACCGACTGACGATGATGTGACCGCCATCTACCAGCGCTTCATGCCGCTGCAGATCGAGAAGATCGCCGAGCACTCGGCATTGATCCCCGGTGCCCTGGACACTATCGCCAACCTGCGCCAGCAAGGGATCAAGATCGGTTCGTGCTCCGGCTACCCCAAGCAGGTGATGGACAAGGTGGTCGAACTGGCTGCCACCAACGGCTATATCGCCGACCACGTGGTCGCCACCGACGAAGTACCCAACGGCCGACCATGGCCGGCCCAGGCCCTGGCCAACGTGATCGCCCTCGGGATCGATGACGTAGCGGCCTGCGTGAAGATCGACGACACCGTGCCGGGCATCCTCGAAGGCCGTCGCGCCGGGATGTGGACCGTGGCGCTGACCTGCTCGGGCAACGCCCTGGGCCTGACCTACGAGCAGTTCCGCGCCCTCGACGCCGGCACACTCGCCAGCGAACGCACGCGTATCCAGGCCATGTTCGAAGGCTCGCGCCCACACTACATGATCGACACCATCACCGACCTGCCTGCGGTGATCGCCGACATCAACCAGCGCCTGGCACGGGGTGAAATGCCGCAGGGCAACTGATCGAGATCAAAAGATCGCCTATACACCCTCCTCTCACGGGCAAACCTCGTAAAACAGGCTTACATTGAAAGGACTCCGTCGCAAAGAACGGAGGTTTGCCCTGATGAGTGAGGAAGAAAGCGATGCCCTGGAAAAATTCCGATACGCGTTACAGCACCATGTCGATTGCGTTGCACTGGCTGATGGTGGTGCTGCTGGCGGTGGTCTACGCCTGCATTGAGTTACGCGGGCAGTTTCCCAAAGGCAGCGGCGGCCGTACGTTGATTGTGGAAATGCACTTCATGTTCGGCCTGACGGTGTTTGTGCTGGTGTGGCTACGGTTGTTCGCCCGCAGCCTGGGCGTTGCACCGAAGATCGTACCGGCCCCGCCGCAATGGCAAACCCTCCTCGCCACCCTGATGCACATGGCGCTGTACGCCTTGATGATCGGCATGCCCATCGCCGGCTGGCTGATCGTCAGCGCCGAGGGGCATTCGGTGATGTTCTACGGCATCGAGTTGCCGCCGCTGATTGCCGAGAACAAGGCGTTGGCCAAGGAAATTGAAAGCTGGCACGTGCTGTTCGGCAAGATCGGCTACTGGCTGATCGGGCTGCATGCGTTGGCCGGATTGGCCCATCACTATGTGCTGCGAGACAACACTGCGTTGAGGATGATGCCCGGCAAGAGAGGGAACCTTCAGTAAGCCCACGGATTGAATGTGGCAGCTGGCGTGTGTGGGAGCTGGCTTGCCTGCGATAGCATCACCTCGGTGCCACTGATACACCGCGGTGTCTGCATCGCAGGCAAGCCAGCTCCTACATTAACCGGGTGCAACAGGGAAACCCCGGCGGCCTTGCAGGCCGCCGGTGTGGACGAAGATCAGGCGGGTGCCGGGGGAAAATCTCCCAGCTTCAATCTGTTGTTTCAACGACAATAACGCCTTGCCGGTGTACAGCGGCTCCAGCGGCAGGCCACAGGCTTGCTCGGTAGCGTCGATAAAGGCCAGCAACTCCGGATCAACCTTGGCAAAGCCGCCCCGGCTGGCTTCCAGCAATTCATAACCCTGCTGCACAAGCGCCTGCACCTGTTGCGCCACCCCGTGGTCGTCGGGCACCGCCAGGGCGCCATATACCGGATGCGCGCCCGCCTCCGCCAGCACCAATCCCGCCAATGTAGTACCGGTGCCTGCCGCCAGCCACCAACCGTGATAGTCCGTCCAGCCCAGGCCGTGTAATTGCGCCTGCGCCTGATTCACCAAAACCCCGCAACCCAACGCGCCCGCCAGGCCCCCGCCGCCTTCAGGTACCGGGTGCAGGTGCGGATACTGCTCGCGCCAGGGCAGCCAGAAGTCCGGCTCGTTGCGCGCGCGATAGCCGCCATACCCCAGCCAATGCAGTTGCATGCCGAAGGCCTTGAGGTCGAGCACCGTGGGTGTGTCTTGCGGATGGCCACGCAGCAAGCCAACGGTAGGAAAGCCGAAGCGTTTCCCGGCCGCCGCCAGTGCATGCAGGTGATTGGAGTAAGCGCCGCCCAGGCTGATGATCCCGCTGGCGCCCGCCGCCCGGCCTTGCGCCAGGTGCTCGGTGAGCTTGAACCACTTGTTGCCGCTGATCAGCGGGTCGATGCGATCCAGGCGCAGTACGGCGACTTCCACCGGCCCCATCCAGTCCAGCTTCAGGGGTTCAAGGGGCGCGTGGGGAAGCCAGTCGAAAGGACCCATGAGGGCGGTTCTGCACAAGAAAAGGGGCGGTAGTCTACCACCGCCCCTTTTACCTGTTTACAGCTCGGCCGCCAGGCGCGAACCCTGGTTGATGGCGCGCTTGGCATCCAGCTCGGCCGCCACGTCCGCGCCGCCGATCAGGTGCACGTTCTGCCCGGCCGCCACCAGGCCATCCTGCAATTCCCGCAGCGGGTCCTGCCCGGCGCAGATCACGATGTTGTCCACCGCCAGCACCTTCGGTTCACCCTCGGCGCCGATGCGGATGTGCAGGCCTTCATCGTCGATCTTCAGGTACTCGACGCTGTTGAGCATCTGCACCTGCTTGTTCTTCAAGCCGGTGCGGTGGATCCAGCCGGTGGTCTTGCCCAGGCCGTCACCGACCTTGGAGGTCTTGCGCTGCAACAGGAACACTTCACGCGCCGGCGCATGGCGCTCGGGCTTGATCCCGGCCACACCGCCGCGGGCTTCCAGGTGGGTGTCGATGCCCCACTCTTTCCAGAACGCCTCGCGGTCCAGGCTGGTGGACACGCCCTGGTGCACGAGGAATTCCGAGACGTCAAAACCGATACCGCCGGCACCGATCACCGCCACGCGATGGCCCACCGGCTTACGCTCCAGGATCACGTCGAGGTAGCTCAATACCTTGGCGTTTTCCACGCCGGGAATCGCCGGAATACGCGGCGCGATGCCGGTCGCGAGGATGATCTCGTCATAACCGCCCGCAACAAGCTGCTCAACGTCGACCCGGGTGTCCAGGCACAGTTCGACGTGAGTGGTCTGCAACTTGCGCTTGAAGTAGCGCAGGGTCTCGAAGAACTCTTCCTTGCCCGGCACACGCTTGGCGACGTTGAACTGACCGCCGATCTCGCTGGCCGAATCGAACAGCGTCACCTGATGCCCACGCTCGGCGGCGACGGTGGCGGCCGCCAGGCCCGCAGGACCGGCACCGACCACGGCGATTTTCTTGATCTGCTTGACCGGCAGGTAGTTGAGCTCGGTCTCGTAGCACGCACGCGGGTTGACCAGGCAGGTGGTCAGCTTGCCGCCGAAGGTGTGGTCCAGGCAGGCCTGGTTGCAGCCGATGCAGGTGTTGATCTCATCGGCGCGGCCTTCGGCAGCCTTGTTGACGAAGTCCGGGTCGGCGAGGAATGGGCGAGCCATCGAGACCATGTCGGCATCGCCTTCGGCCAAAATCTGCTCGGCGATTTCCGGGGTGTTGATCCGGTTGGTGGTGATCAATGGAATCTGCACCGCACCGCGCAACTTCGCGGTGACCTTGCTGAACGCGCCACGCGGCACTTTGGTGGCGATGGTCGGGATCCGCGCTTCGTGCCAGCCGATGCCGGTGTTGATGATGGTTGCACCGGCCTGCTCGATGGCCTTGGCCAACTGCACGATTTCTTCCCAGGTGCTGCCGCCTTCTACCAGGTCGAGCATCGACAGGCGGAAGATGATGATGAAATTCGGGCCTACGGCTTCGCGCACCCGGCGCACGATTTCCACCGGCAGGCGCATGCGGTTTTCGTAGCTGCCACCCCAACGGTCGGTGCGGTGGTTGGTGTGGGCGGCGAGGAACTGGTTGATGAAGTAGCCTTCCGAACCCATGATTTCCACGCCGTCGTACTCGGCGACCTGGGCCAGCACCGAGCAGGTGACGAAATCATTGATCTGTTTTTCGATGCCTTCTTCGTCCAGCTCTTTGGGCTTGAACGGGTTGATCGGCGCCTGGATCGCGCTCGGTGCCACCTGCTTCGGGCTGTAGGCATAACGCCCGGCGTGGAGGATCTGCATGCAGATCTTGCCGCCCGCCTCGTGCACCGCCCGGGTGACGATCTTGTGCTTCTGCGCTTCTTCGTCGGTGGTCAGCTTGGCCGCACCGCCATACACCCCGCCTTCATCGTTGGGGCCAATGCCGCCGGTGACCATCAGGCCCACGCCGCCACGGGCACGTTCGGCAAAATAGGCCGCCATGCGCTCGAAGCCACCGGGTTTTTCTTCAAGGCCGGTGTGCATCGAGCCCATCAGGGTGCGGTTGCGCAGGGTGGTAAAACCCAGGTCCAACGGGGCCAGCAAGTGCGGGTAGGCAGCAGCGGTCATGGTACAGCTCCACAACGGATCATCACGGGACGTGGAGCGCTCGAATGGCACTCCATCGGTTTATGTCCCACAGACTAAGAGTCCACCGGCTGGCGCTCAATGACCGTAAGTGACAACTTAATGATCAAAGTGCGCAGCAGAAAGCATGGCAGCGGTAATTTTCTCCTGTTTCTGCCCCTGCCCGATCATCCAGCGTTGAAACCCGCGGCACTGCTGTTTGTGCAGGGTATTGGGGTGCCAACTCAGGTAGTACGGCGCCGCCAGCGGCACGGCGAACCGCCAGGGAATCACCAGCCGACCGGCGCGCAGGTCTCCGGCGATCATTGAGAACTGCGCCAGCACGATGCCTTGCCGGTCGATGGCCGCCTGGATCGCGGTAATCGATGATGAATAATTGCGGCGGATCACGATGGGCTGGCCGGTTTGCCCTTCCAGCTCGCTGAACCATTGGGTCCACGAAGGCGGCGAATCGAATTTGGGCCGCGAGTCGATGCCGATCAGGCGGTAATCGAGCAAGTCCCGCGCGCACGCAACCCGTTCCAGCAACTGCGGTGAACAGGTGGGCACCACACAATCGCGGAACAGCGGCACGCTATGCCCCGCGTGCTCGGGGTGCTCGCCATAACCGATGCGAAAGTCGGCACTTTCCTCCCCCGATGCATCATCGAGGGTGCTGTCGAGGTAGATGTCCAGGTCGGTTTCGTCCTGCCCCCACTCGTCGATCAGCGGCGACAGCCATTTGGTCATCAGCGAAGGCAGGCAACTGATATACAGGTTGTTGGGATTCTTCGCCCGCTCGGCCTCGGCCACCGCCAGCCTGAGTTCTTCGAACGCCGCGGTGCAGCGGGCGTGCAGGCGTTCGCCGACGCTGTTCAAGCGCAGGCGCTGGCCGTCCTTGAGCGTCAGCTTCATGCCCAGGGCATCTTCGAGCAGTTTCATTTGCTGGCTGACAGCGCCCACCGAGATCCCCAGGCGAATCGCCGCCTGGGACATACCGGCGCAGTGGCCCACCACTTCAAACACTTGCAACGCGCGCAACGGCGGTAAACGGCTCATGGGGGAATCTCGCTACTTCAGTAGTTTAGATTTTCTACTAAAAGTAACAGAAAACCGCATATTTTCTTCAGTCAGTGCAACCCGTAGAGTGAAACCACTTCCCACCCCATTGCGTTACGCCCTGCTGGAGTCGCTGATGAAAACCCTGCCTGAACAAATTACCCATGTCGTGTTAGGCGACAGAGAACCCAGCATCGAAGAGTTCGTGGCGATCGCCCGCTATTCGGCCACTGTTTCGTTTGCCGACAGTTACAAGAACCGGGTTAAAAAGTCCCGTGGGTTGATCGAGCGATTCCTCGATGAAAACCGTTTGGTGTACGGCGTGACCACCGGTTTTGGCGACAACGTGCGGCATGTGATCTCGCCGGAAAACGCCAAGGAACTGCAAGTCAACATCGTGCGTTCCCACGCTGTTTCCGTCGGCGAACCGCTGGTGCGTGAACAGGTGCGGGCGATCCAGTTGATGGTGTTGATCAGCCTGGGCAAAGGCTACTCCGGGGTGCGCCTGGAACTGCTGGAACTGATCGCCGGCCTGCTCAACCACGACGTGGTGCCCTTTGCGCCGGGCGAAGGCTCGGTGGGTTACCTCGCGGTAGAAGGCCACCTGGCCCTGGTGCTGCTCGGCGAAGGCCGCGCCAGCGTCAAGGGCGGTGCACTGGTGGATGGCGCAACCGCCCTGCAACAGGTCGGCCTGCAACCGACCGACCTGCAGTGCAAGGAAGGCCTGGCGATGTTGAACGGCACCACGTCGGTGACCGCCATCGCCACACTGGCGCTGTACAACGCCATGCAGGCTGCGGACCTGGCGGACATGGCGGCGGCCATGTCGCTGGAGGCGCTCAAGGGCACCATCCGCGCGTTCGACCCGCGCTACCACTCGATCAAGGCTCACCCCGCACAGGCCGCAACCGCCGCCAATATCAAGGCTATTCTGCACGACAGCCAGCTCATCGCAGACAACATCGATTACCGCCTGCAGGACGTCTACAGCCTGCGTGCCATCCCCCAAGTGCATGGTGCTTCCCGGCAGTTCATCAACTACGCGCGGGAAACCATCGAGCGCGAAATCAATTCTTCGGGCGACAACCCGGTGATTTTCCCGCTGGACGACGGTGACGGTATCGCGATTTCCGGCGCCAACTTCGACGGCACCTACATCGGGATTGCAGCCGACACACTGTGTGTGGCGCTGACCAACCTGGCGAAAATTTCCGAGCGCCGGACCGACCGCATGATCAACTCGCACTTCAGCGAAATGCCGGCCTTCCTGGTGCGCAACCCGGGCCTGAACAGCGGCTACATGATCGTCCAGTACACCGCCGCCGGGCTGTACGCCGAGATGAAAACCCTGTCGATGCCATCGTCGATCGACAGCGTCTCGACCTGCGGCAACCAGGAAGACCCGGTCAGCCTGGCCTACAACGCGGTGATCAAGGCCTACAAAGTCTCGCAAAAACTCCAGTCGGTGGTGGCCATCGAAGTGCTGGTCGCGTGCCAGGCCCTGGATTTCCACGATGTGAACAAGGCATCGACCGCGACCAAGGCGGTCTATGACCTGGTGCGCAGTGAAGTGCCGGTGGCGGATAACGACCGCGCGTTTTACGCTGACATGGCCAGTGTGATTGACCAGGTGCGCAGCGGGAAAATCAACGACCTGGTGGCCCATCACCTGAACTGACAACCACGCCGTCAAACGGCCTGCCCTCCTTTTCGGACGGCGGGCCTTTGCCATTTTTGGCGCAGACAAAGCGATACCCGGGGACCTTGCCAATGCTTCAACCCAAAGACGTTCTACACCTGCTCGACACCTGCTCCATTGCCTATGAATACGTGGAACACAGCGCCGTGCGCACCTGCGAAGAAGCCGACAAACTGGACATCGGAATCAGCGGGCAGGCGGTCAAGAACATCTTCCTGTGCGATGCCAAAGGCTTGAATCCCACCCTGGTGGTGCTCAAGAGCGAGCAGCGCCTGGACCTGCGTGCACTCTCGCAAACCCTCGGCCTCAAGGGCCTGAGATTCGCCTCGCCGCGCCGCCTGATGGAAACCCTGGGCGTGGAGCCGGGAGCGGTGTCATTGCTGGGGTTGTGCAATGACGTGCAGCGCGCCACCCAGGTTGTGATCGCCGAAGAGGTGTGGAACGGCGACAGGATTCTCTGCCATCCGCTGGTGAATACCGCGACCCTGTCGATCGCAGTCCGCGATATGGCGCGACTGCTTGAGCACCTGGGATTCACGCCAATACTCACCGCGAACCCTGCCCCCACGCCTGACGCCTGACAGCGCACGGGTGAGTGCAAAACGCTACCTATCGACCCAAAACAGGGCGAAAAAACCGCGCGAATTTTCTAACGATGTTTAATTTCCTTTAAAATCAACAGGTTATTTATTTGCAAAAGCTGGCAAATATTTTGCAATGACATGTATGTACATGTGGAGTCATGTGCAGACTGGAGAGCGAATCGGCCAGTCCCCAAACCTGTATGCGTTCGAGAAAAAAGTCCTAAGCCCACATCAAAACATTGGTAGGAAATAGAAATGACCGCTAAAAAATCGAATTGGTTAGGCTCTGTTGCTGTAGCGACCCTAGTGATGGCAAGTGCTTCCGGACTGCAGGCAAAGGACTGGACGTCCGTGAACATCGCGACCGAGGGCGCGTACGAGCCCTGGAACCTGACATTGCCAGGCGGGAAGATCAGTGGTTTCGAGCCTGAGCTGATGGACTACCTGTGCGCCAAGATGAAGCTGCAGTGCAAGATCACCGTGCAGAACTGGGATGGCATGATTGCCAGTCTCAACGCAGGGAAGTTTGATGTGTTGATGGATGCGATCGTTATCACTGACGACCGTAAGCAGGTCATGGATTTTTCGATTCCCTACGCGCAGACGCCGGCCAACTTTGTTGCGCAGGATGCGGCGTTGCTGCCGGGTAAAACCGGGGCGGCGAATGCGATTACGCTGAGTGCTGATCCGAAGGCGATTCACGATGCGATCGAGCCGTTGCGTCAGGCGCTGAAGGGTAAAACCATCGGGATCGCTTCAGGCATCATTTACACCAAGTTCATTGATGAGAACTTCAAGGACGTGGCGACGATTCGTGAGTACAACACGTCGGCCGATGCGATTCTTGATCTGCAATCGGGCCGTATTGACGCGATTTTTGATGACGTTACGTTCCTTGATTCGATCATGTCCAAGCCTGAGAACAAGGGGCTGGCGTATACCGGGCCGCAGATCAAGGGCCCTATCTGGGGTGATGGCGAGGGCCTGGGTTTTCGCAAGAGCGATCCGGAGTTGAAGGCCAAGTTTGATGCGGCGTTGAAAGAAGCGATTGCTGATGGGACTGTTAAGAAACTCAGCGAAAAATGGTTCAAGGTGGATTTGACGCCTAAGTCCTGAGGCGTTCCTGGTTGGGGTGGGGGCATATCCGTTATTTGGGTGATGGCTGAGATTGGTTCCGCTCTTACAGCGGCTCACTTTTGAACAGCGCAAAAGTAAGCAAAACGCTCTTGCCCCACCACTCGGCACCTCGCCTAGGCTCGGTGTGCCCTCACTCCGGCTTTGGAGCGTGGGCCGCCGTCATGGGCCATCCCTGGCCCAGGACGGCTAACCCGGCGTCCTGCCGGGTTACCCACGCTCCAAAGCCTGCGTTCGGCCAGCGTGGTTTAACGGGGCGCCTAAGATCAAAATCAAAAGCAGATCAACAGCACAGCGGCCTACCGCCCGGCTTGAGTGTTTAAAAGCCAAATCAAAAGCTACAGCGGGCACGGTCCACTGTAGGAGCTGGCTTGCCGGCGATGGCATCAACTGGGTGTGCCTGATGCACCGAGGTGTCTGCATCGCCGGCAAGCCAGCTCCTACAGAAGAGCAGCTCTGCTTTCGCTCTGGATCTTGCCTTTGCTTTTAACACTCAGGTCGGCTCTCAGGCCGCCGTGCTCTTGCTTTTGATCTTGCTCTGACTGCCCCAATAAGGTAACCGTGCGGCCAAGTCACCTACCGAACTCCAGCATTAAGGGCGATGGTGTCCGCGTATTTTTAAGCGGACACCATCGCCCTTATCGCTAGGACTTTCATGCGCCAACGAAGCTCTTACCCCAAACCATTCAAAGCCCAGGTCGTCCAGGAATGTCTGCAACCCGGAGCGACGATTTCCAGCGTGGCCATCCATCACGGCATCAACGCTAACGTGATCCGCAAGTGGCTACCTGCTTACCGGGATCAATCGCCTGCAACCTTGCCGGCTTTCGTTCCAGTAAAAGTGATACCAAGGCGAGCAACAGAAGAGATGGTCACCATCTCGCTGCCTCTGGGTGATAAATCCATCACCGTAAAGTGGCCAGCCTCGGATCCGGACGGCTGCGCGTGTTTTATTCGTGGCCTGGCCCAATGATTCGTGTCGATGCCATCTGGCTCGCCACCGAGCCCATGGACATGCGCGCCGGCACTGAGACCGCGTTGGCCAGAGTGGTCGCGGTGTTCGGTGCGGCGATGCCGCACTGCGCTTACCTCTTTGCCAACCGCCGGGCGAACCGGATGAAAGTCCTGGTGCACGACGGCGTCGGTATCTGGCTGGCGGCGCGGCGCTTGAACCAAGGTAAGTTTCATTGGCCAGGCATCCATCGTGGGATGGAGGTCGAACTCGACCCCGAACAACTTCAGGCACTGGTACTTGGATTGCCCTGGCAACGAGTCGGTGCGGGCGGCGCAATCACATTGCTTTAAACGCTCCTTTCAGCTGTAGCACTCGGGCTGCTTTGGTAAAATCCACGGCATGACTTCCTTGCCCGATCTAGACCAAATGACTCCTGAACAACTGCGCGCACTGGCTGCGCAGTTGATGTCCAAGATCGACACGCAGGACAGAAAGATTCATCGTGATGAGACGATCATCGAGCAACTCACTCACGAAATCGCCATTCTCAAACGCCACAAGTTCGCCAAGCGCAGCGAGCAGATCAGCCCGGCGCAAGGCAGCTTGCTCGATGACCTGCTCAATACCGACCTAGAAGCCATCGAGGCGGAGTTAAGAGCACTTCGTCCTGCACCTGCGCAGACAGAACCACGCCAGCAACCCAAGCGTGCACCGTTACCGCCGCAGTTCCCGCGTACCGTGATCCATTACGAGCCAGACAACACCCAATGCACCTGCGGCTGCCAACTTCAGCGCATCGGCGAAGATGTCAGTGAGAAGCTGGACTACACGCCGGGGGTGTTCACTGTCGAACAGCACGTTCGTGGGAAATGGGCCTGCCGCCAATGCGAAACGCTGATCCAGGCGCCGGTGCCGCCGCAGGTAATCGACAAGGGTATCCCCAAGGCGGGCCTGCTGGCCCACGTGATGGTGGCCAAGTTCGCCGACCACCTGCCGCTGTATCGACAGGAAAAGATCTTCGGTCGTGCCGGTCTAGCCATCCCGCGTTCGACACTGGCGCAGTGGGTGGGCCAAACTGGAGTGCAGCTTCAGCCCCTGGTCGATGCGCTGCGCGAAGTGGTGCTGGCCCAGCGCGTGGTTCACGCCGATGAAACGCCGGTAAAAATGCTGGCGCCCGGCGAGAAGAAAACCCACCGCGCCTATGTCTGGGCCTACAGCACGACGCCGTTTTCGGCACTCAAAGCCGTGGTCTACGACTTCAGCCCCAGCCGTGCCGGCGAACATGCGCGTAACTTCCTGGGCACCTGGAACGGCAAGCTGGTTTGTGACGACTTCGCCGGCTACAAGGCCAGCTTCGAGCTGGGCATCACCGAAATCGGCTGCATGGCCCATGCGCGCCGCAAGTTCTTCGATTTGCATATCGCCAATAAAAGCCAGTTGGCGGAACAGGCTCTTCACTCGATTGGCGGACTGTACGAAGTCGAGCGAAACGCCAAGGAAATGAGCGACGAAGATCGCTGGCGATTACGCCAGGAAACAGCGGTGCCCATCGCCGAAAAACTGCATAAGTGGATGCTGGCCCAACGCGAACTTGTGCCCGAGGGTTCGGCTACGGCCAAGGCTCTGGATTACAGCCTCAAACGCTGGATAGCGCTGACGCGCTACCTGGAAGATGGTGCTGTGCCCATCGACAACAATCAAATCGAGAACCTAAGCCGGCCGTGGGCTCTTGGCCGCTCGAATTGGTTGTTCGCAGGCTCGCTACGCAGTGGCAAACGTGCCGCAGCGATCATGAGTTTGATCCAGTCTGCGCGGCTCAATGGGCATGATCCATATGCATACCTGAAGGATGTTCTTACACGCCTGCCGACGCAACGGGCGAGTGAGGTTGATCAGTTGTTGCCACATTGGTGGACGCCTACCTAACCACGTAAGTGGATTTAGGTAGGCGCTATTCCGCTAGCTATAGGATCCGAGACGGATCAGATCCAATCTAGCGTCCAGCGGATTCAGCTTTGGCAGAATCTTATCCGATTACCGAAAGGGTCATAAACCTCCAGAACCTGCCCCCACCCCTGCTGGACAATATCCGGACGACCGTATCCATACCGTTTGCCAAGTAGCTCATCACGAAGCATTTCGATATTTTGCATCGGAACAAATATCGTCGACCCTGGACTGGCATCACCATGATGTTCGGACAAGTGGAGCTGTAACCCGTTTCGATTGATCCCTAAATACAGCGGTAGATCCGCTTCGAATCGGTGCTCAAACTCGACGCTGAAGCCCAGAAAATCAATATAAAACTCGCGGGCCTTGGTTTCGTCAAATATTCGCAATATGGGAATTGCTTTGTCGAATGTGACAGCGGGTTGAGGATTTCTCATCCGGAAGCATCGCTGATGCTACGTTCCAGTCCTTATAGCCCAGTTGCTGTGCCACCAGTTCGAGTGCAACGGAGTGCGACACTTCCTGATTGCGCTTCTCCAACGAAGCACGCAGGCTCTTGGCCATCTGTTTGGCTTTCTGGATTGAAGACATTATTTCTCCTGGAGTCGAAGCATTTTGGTGCTCGCCTTGCCAAACCTCGACCATCAAGAGAGATACGATGTGGTTTGTAAAAATATGCTTTCACCTTTCCTTTACGGAGCGAGCGGCTGGCAGCATCGGCCAGCCCTGATAATACACAACCACTAATAAAGGCGAAAGTTTGTGCCAGCAGGCCGCGTAAAATCACGCAAGGTGGGTTAACCGGGCGCATACCCAATAAGCCCGAGGCCGAACGTAGGTATTGCGCAGCGGCTAAACCGGCAGGACGCCGGTTTAGCCGCGCCGGGCCATGGATGGCCCGTCGCGGCGGCCCGCGGAGTAATGCCGGAGTGAGGGAACGCCGAGCCACAGCGAGGCGCCGACAGGCGGGGCAGAGCGCTTTGGTTATTTTGCCGCTTTTGCAAAGTGACTCGCTGTAAGAGCGAAACCATAAGCGGCCGTTACCGCAGCAACGGATATATACCCAAACCCAACCAACACCCAACCACTACTCCGCACTACGCTGCGTATGACTCGATACAAACTGCCGAAACCGCTCCGTCGGCAACCCCTCAAACAACTCCGCCGGGGTGCCCTGGGCATCAATCAACCCATTGGCCATAAACACCACCCGATTGGACACATGCCGCGCAAACCCCATCTCATGGGTCACCACCAACATGGTCCGCCCTTCCTCGGCCAGCGACCGCATCACCCGCAACACCTCCCCCACCAACTCCGGGTCCAGCGCCGAAGTCGGCTCATCAAACAACATTACTTGCGGGTTCATCGCCAACGCCCGGGCAATCGCCACCCGCTGCTGCTGCCCACCCGACAAATGCGCCGGGTAATAATCACGGCGATCATAAAGCCCCACCTTGTGCAGCAGTTGCTCAGCTTCCTCCACACACTCGGCCTTCGAACGCTTGAGCACCCGCATCGGCCCCTCGATGACATTTTGCAAAACCGTCATATGCGACCACAGGTTAAAACTCTGGAACACCATGCCCAGCTTGCTGCGCATGGTCTCCACCTGCCGCGTGCTGCCAGGCAACAACCGACCGTTGCGCTGGCGCTTGAGCTCGATGGTTTCGCCGTCGAGCACAATACTGCCCTCGTCCGGGGTTTCCAGCAGGTTGATACAACGCAGGAAAGTGCTCTTGCCCGAACCGCTGGCACCGAGGATGGAAATCACGTCACCTTTGTGAGCCTCCAGCGAAATCCCCTTGAGAACCTGTGCCGAACCGAAAGCCTTGTGAATGTTGTTTACCGTAAGGGCGCTCTGAATCTGAGTACTCATGACAAGCTCCGCTGCAATCAAGAATGAGAAATAGGTTCGGGGGTTTGCTTGACCGGCACGTCTTTCGGCCGCTCACGCAGATGGGGCGACAGACGATGTTCAATCCAGGCCACCACACGCACCACCAGGAAATTCAGGATCAGGTAGATCAGCGCCGCACAAATGAACACTTCCATGGTGCGGTAGGTACGCTGGATGATTTGTTGCGCCACGCCGGTGACGTCCCACACGGTGACCAGGCTGGCCAGCGCGGTGGACTTGACCAGCAAGATGGCCTCGGTGGAATAGGCCGGAAGCGCCTGGCGCAAGGTGACGGGGCCGATCACTCGCCACAGCAGGGTCCAACGCCCCATGCCTACCGCCTGCCCCGCTTCGATCTGCCCTTGAGGCACGCTCAGCAGGCCACCGCGAATGATTTCAGCGGTGTAACCGGCGGTGCACAGCGCCAGGGAGACCACGGCGCAGCCATAAGGCGACCTCAACACCACCCACAGGAAGCTGTCGCGAATCGCCGGGAACTGCCCCAGGCCGTAATAGATCAGGAACATCTGGATCATCAGCGGCGTGCCGCGAAACAGCATGATGTAGAAACGCGCCGGGTAGCTGAGGAATGGCCAGCGGCTGACGCGCATGGACACCACGCCCAGCGACAGCAGCAACCCCAGGGTCAGGGACGAAAAAAACAAGGCCAGGGTGATGGGCAAGGCACCCAGCAACTTGAGCATGGTGTCGGCAAGAAAGGCGAAATCGATCATGGCAAACGGTCCCTTCTCACGACTGTGCAGGATTGCGCCGCTGCGTACGCTGTACGCGCGCTTCGGCAATATTGAAAAGACGGCCCGAAAGCCCGGTCAGAATCAGGTAGCACACGCCGCCGACGATGTAGAACGTGAAGTACTGGCGCGTGGAACCCGCCGCCACCTGGCTGGCGCGCATCAGTTCCACCAGGCCAATCACCGAAATCAGCGCGGAGTCTTTCAGGCTCATTTGCCAGACGTTGCCCAGGCCCGGCAGCGCGTACCGCCAGATCTGCGGGATCAGCACCCGGCGAATCCGGGTTGCGCGGTTCATGCCGATCGCCAGTGCTGCCTCAAGCTCACCCTTGGCCACCGCGATAAAGGCACCGCGATAGACCTCAGCCTGATACGACGCCGAGATCAATCCGACGGCGATGGCCCCCACCATGAACGGCGGGACATCGACATAGCCTTCACCGCCAAACCAGTGATTGACGGCCGTCACCACACTGGCACCGCCGAAATAGAACAGGTAGATCACCAACAGCTCCGGAATCCCCCGGAACAGGATGGAATAGGCATCCCCCAGGTATCGCAAGGCACGCTTTTTGGAAAGCTTGGCCATGGCCACCAGGCTGCCGACCAGCGCACCGACCACCAGCGCCGCAAGGGTCAACAACACGGTCATGAGGGCGGCCTTGAGCAAGGCCATCCCCCAGCCCGTGTCGCCAAAACTGAGCATCTGCATGAGACTCATCAAGTCACTCCTACCGAAAACACATAAAGCACCGGAACCTTGAAATCCGTCTCAACCTGCCCGACGTCCATGAAGCAAAGGGTGCAACTGGCTGCCTGGTTTACTTGACCATCGGCAGGTTCAAACCCTGCTCCTTGGCGCAATCAATCGCGATCTGGTAGCCCGCATCCGCATGACGCATCACGCCGGTCGCCGGGTCGTTGTGCAGCACGCGCGCGATACGCTCGGCGGCTTCGTCGGTACCGTCGCAGACAATCACCATGCCCGAGTGCTGGGAGAAGCCCATGCCGACGCCGCCGCCGTGGTGCAACGAAACCCAGGTCGCGCCGCTGGCGGTGTTGAGCAAGGCG
Organism: Pseudomonas sp. W2I6; assembly: GCF_030815935.1. Taxonomy (NCBI): domain Bacteria; kingdom Pseudomonadati; phylum Pseudomonadota; class Gammaproteobacteria; order Pseudomonadales; family Pseudomonadaceae; genus Pseudomonas; species Pseudomonas sp. W2I6. The sequence goes on from NZ_JAUSXJ010000001.1 coordinate 3,882,348, forward strand.
TTGAGCAGTGGCCAGTCGGACACGGCGTCGGAACCGTCCTGCATCGATTCGGTTTCACGGTTGGGGCTGGCCACCGAGCCGGAGTCCAGGTGGTCGCGGCCGATCACGATGGGTGCCGACAGCTCGCCGCTGCGCACCATTTCGTTGAATGCCAGGCCGAGCTTGGCGCGCTGGCCCAGGCCAACCCAGCAGATACGTGCCGGCAGGCCCTGGAAGCTGATGCGCTCGCGGGCCATGTCCAGCCAGTTGTGCAGGTGCGCGTCGTCCGGGATCAGCTCTTTGACTTTGGCGTCGGTCTTGTAGATGTCTTGCGGGTCGCCCGACAGCGCAGCCCAACGGAACGGGCCGATGCCACGGCAGAACAGCGGACGGATGTAGGCCGGGACGAAACCCGGGAAGTCGAAGGCGTTTTCCACGCCCACTTCTTGCGCCATCTGACGGATGTTGTTGCCGTAGTCGAACGTCGGGATGCCTTGTTTCTGGAACTCGAGCATGGCCTTGACGTGCACGGCCATCGACTGCTTGGCGGCCTTGATCACTTCGGCCGGTTCGGTCTTGGCGCGGGCGCGGTATTCGTCCCAGGTCCAGCCGGCGGGCAGGTAGCCGTTGAGCGGGTCGTGGGCGCTGGTCTGGTCGGTGACCATGTCCGGGCGCACGCCGCGCTTCACCAACTCCGGCAGGATTTCCGCCGCGTTGCCCAGCAACGCGATGGAGATCGCCTGGCCGGCCTTGGTGTATTTGTCGATGCGCGCCAGGGCGTCGTCGAGGTCGGTGGCTTGTTCGTCGACGTAGCGGCTGCTCAGGCGGAAGTCGATGCTGACCTGCTGGCATTCGATGTTCAGCGAGCAGGCACCGGCCAGGGTCGCGGCCAGTGGCTGTGCGCCGCCCATGCCGCCGAGGCCGGCAGTCAGGACCCAACGGCCCTTGAGGTCATCGTTGTAGTGCTGGCGACCGGCTTCGACGAAGGTTTCGTAGGTGCCCTGCACGATGCCCTGGCTGCCGATGTAGATCCAGCTGCCGGCGGTCATCTGGCCGTACATGGCCAGGCCCTTGGCATCCAGTTCGTTGAAATGCTCCCAGCTCGCCCAGTGCGGCACCAGGTTGGAGTTGGCGATCAGCACGCGCGGGGCGTTGCTGTGGGTCTTGAACACGCCGACGGGTTTGCCGGATTGCACCAGCAGGGTTTCGTCGTCGTTGAGGTTGGTCAGGCTTTCGACGATCTTGTCGTAGCATTCCCAGTTACGTGCCGCACGGCCGATACCGCCGTACACCACCAGTTCTTTCGGATTTTCGGCAACCTGCGGGTCGAGGTTGTTCATCAACATGCGCAGCGGCGCTTCAGTCAGCCAGCTTTTGGCGGTCAGCGTGTTGCCGCGTGCGGCACGGATTTCAACGTCACGGTATTGGGTAGGCTTGGTCACAAAAAAATCCTCAACGATCAATGCGCGAACATTGATGGGTGCGAAGAGGATGTTCATGGACTCTTACGCACACATCTTTACTTGTACATACAAGCATATGCAAGGTTGTTGCCAACTCGACGCGTCGTTGAACAGAGAGGCCTGTAAGGCGCTGAAACACCTGAGTTGCGCGGCCAGCCCTCCGCGAACCCATCGCGCGAATCAACCTTGGCGAGGAACTTGCGCACGGTATTGAGGCACAAAGTAACAATCTGCCAGAAGCTGGTGCGCGCACGAGTAACATCCCACGGCATTGACCCGCGCGCGTGCACCTGTGGTCACAACCCGTTACTGTCGACCCTGGAAGATCCGGCCCGCGGCGAAAACACGCACTCAAGGCTTTTGAGATTTTCGTGCCAAACCACGGTTTTTCGTACCCAGCCCAGAAATTTGAGAGAAAATGCAAACCCAGCACACGGTCCGTTGTCATTTGCCCCATGCGTAAACTTCTTGGCTTCACCCTCATCATGGCCCTGGTCGCCGCCGTTTCCGCCTATCTGGTCTGGACCCAGGAGCGCCCCGTGGGCCATTACCTGTCCGACCTGCGGATCAACCTGGCCGTCGACCAGGGCGTGCCCGCCGACCGCGGCAACCTGTTGGGCATCCAGCCGGAACTGTTTCCCGCCGACTACCAGAGCCTGGAACGCCTGCACCTCAAGCTGGCGGCCTATCTGCAAAACGCCCGTGACCAGGGCCTGATCAACGACAAGACCATCGTGGTACTGCCGGAACATATCGGCACCTGGCTGATGGTCAGCGGCGAAAAGAACGAGCTGTACCAGGCCACCAACCTCAAGGAAGCGATGAACTGGTTGTCGGCGAGCAACCCGCTGCTGTTCCTGCGGGCCTTGATCAGCGCCAAGGGTGACGACCGCATCGACGACGCCTACCTGCGCATGAAGGCCCCGGCCATGGCCCGCGACTATCAAGTGCTGTTCGGTGGCCTGGCCAAGGAATTCGGCGTGACCCTGGTGGCCGGCTCCATTGCCCTGCCCAACCCGAGCGTCAGCCAGGGCCAGCTGCAGATCGGCCATGGCGCGCTGTACAACACCAGTGTGGTCTTCGACCGCGATGGCTTGCCGCTGGGCCAGCCGCAACGCCAGCTGTATCCGATTTTTGACGAGCGCGGCTTTATTGAGCCGGGCGATGAAAACAGCGTCAGCGTGGTCGACACCCCGGCCGGGCGCCTGGGCATCCTGATCGGCAGCGACAGCTGGTACCCGGACAACTACCGCAAGCTCAACGAGCAAGGCGCCCAGTTGGTGGCGGTGCCGGCCTTCGTGATTGGCCGCGAGACCTGGGACAAGCCGTGGCGCGGCTTCAAAAGCGTGTCGACGCCAGCCGAGATCAGCCTCAAGCCCGAAGAGCTCAGCGAAGGCGAAGCCTGGCACCGCCTGACCCTGATCAGCCAGCAACCCATCAGCCAGGCCACCGCCGGCATGAGCGTGTTCCTGCGCGGGCAGTTCTTTGACATGGGCAGCGCCGGGCAAAGCTTCCTCAGCAGCAACGGCCAGGTGTTCGCCGACGGCAATGCCCGTGGCGCGCGCCTGCTGAACGTGTGGCTGTAACTCAATGAAGCCGGTGCGGCTTGGGGATTTGTCGGTGGGCTTCGTCCACACCTTGGCCGATGCGATCCACAGCCATGGCCTGGACCCGCAACCGTTGCTGCTGCAATACGGCCTTGACCCGGCACGCCTGGCCGAGGCGGGTGCACGCTTGTCGATCCCGCGCTATATGCGCCTGGGCTTTGCGGCCATCCAGTTGACCGGCGACGCCAGCCTGGGCCTGCGCATGGGCCAGCTCAGCCGCCTGAGCCAGGCCGGGCTCGCCGGGGTCACCGCCGCCCAGGCGCCCACCGTGCGCGAAGCCGCCCGTACCCTGACGCGCTTCGAAGCCTTGTACGGCTCCAACTATCGCGGCCAGTCGAGCTTTCACGAGGACACGGATGGCGCCTGGTTGCGCTTCTATTCCATCAGCCCCTACAACGCCTACAACCGCTTTGTGGTGGATTCGATCATCGCCGGGTGGCTGCATCAGTTGTCGAGCCTGAGCCTGCAACCGGTGCAGGCGCAACGCATCGAAATCGAATTCGAAGCACCGGACTACAGCGAGCGCTACAGCGTGCTGGGGGACTGCCCGATCCAGTTTGGCGCCGAGCACAACCAACTGCGCCTGAGCCAGAAAACCCTGGCCATGCGCAACCCGGAACATTGCCCGAGTACCTGGCAATTACTGGTGCAATTGTGTGAACGGGAACTGGAGCAGTTGACGCGCACCCGCAGCCTGCGCGAGCGCATTACCCGCTTGCTCGGGCCGATGCTCAATGGTGGCCGGGAACCCGACCTGGAAGAAGTGGCGTCACGCTTGAAACTGCCGACCTGGACCTTGCGGCGCAAGCTGGCGGAAGAAGGGACTCAGTTCCGGGCGATTCTCAACGACACTCGCCGCGACCTGGCCATGACCTACATTCGCGATACCGAACTGGCGTTCGGTGAAATTGCCTATCTGCTCGGTTTTGCTTCAGCGGAAGCCTTTCAACGGGCGTTCAAGCGCTGGAACAGCCAGACCCCAGGGGAATTTCGCCGCAGTCAGCGGCATTCCGCCTGACGTCTGTCTTACAGCTCGGTGGCATCATCGGCCGGATCCAGCGGATCCAGTTCAAAGGCGTGGTACTCGAGCAATTCTTCCTGGTAATCGTCCATGGTTGACTCCTTGTTTTATGAAAAGGGGTTGCTTAGTGACCTGCACAACCAGCCTAAAGTGCCGTCATGACGAAAAAATGTCCGTGGCATGACGTTCCTGCACTTCAGGATTAAACGTAGCAGGATTGCCTTGATTTAGCCGGATGAATTTTAGATGCAACTGCAATCATTGCAATTGCAATCGTAAGCCGAATTCCTTTAGGGTATGGGCACCCGTTGCCAAGCGACCCTGCTCATGACTGCCAGCACCGAACGCTCTGCCCTGATCTGCATCGACGCCCTGAATGCAACGCAGCAGCCCCGCTGCTCGCCCCTGTATAGCGTGATGACCATGGCCAACACCCTGGAGTCCAGCCGGCAGGCGTGGGTGATTCGCGGCCAGTCGCGCTCACGCCGAGTGGTGAGCTGGCCCACCTGGTTCGCGCGCAATACCGGGGAAAAACCCATGCTGTACCTGCACACGGCCGCATCATCGGCGCAGTTGCGCGCGCTGTCCGGCGAGACCCGTCAGCGGGGCATCCTGTGCAACGACAATGCAACCCAGCCCTCCCCTTCACTGCCCTTATGGCTGGCCAGCAATCCTCACTGCACACCTTATGACCCGGCCTCCGGCGAGGAAGCCCGGGCGATTGTGCTGGCGGGTTTGCAGGCGCTTTATGTCGACGGCGAGCCGGGGTTCTACTACCTGGCACTGCACGATCAACACGAAGGGCCAGGGCTGAGCCCGCAGGATAGTGACCATGCGCTCAGGGGCATGTACCGGGTCCGGCGCTCATACACGAGTGAATTGAGGGTGCGGTTGCTGGGTGCGGGTCGAGCGTTTGAAGAAGTCGTGCACGCCGCGCAGTTGCTCGAGACGGATTGGAACGTCGAGGCGCAACTGTGGAGTTGCCCCAGCTATACACGGCTGGCCCGCGAAGCGGATGCAGCGCAACGCTGGAACCGCCTGCACCCGTTGGAACCGAAGCGCAGTTGTCATCTAAGGGATTGCCTGGCTGGGGATGGCGCGCCGGTGGTCGCGGTCACCGGGTATCCGCAGCCTATCGTCGATCAATTGGCGGGGCATGTGGATGCGCGTTTTGTAGCATTGGGTGCGGGCTCCGTGGAAACGTCAGCACCCAGTCGATATTGGGTAGCGGTGCTGGCATTGAAGGCGTTGGCGGATGACGGCTGGATCGAAGCAGAACAGGTGGAGACCGCCCTGAATCGATATCACCTGAAATGACGATCTGCAATCCATCGCAGATCAAATGTGGGAGCGGGCTTGCTCGCGAAGACGGTGTGCCTGTTGATATTACTGTTGCTGACACACCGCTTTCGCGAGCAAGCCCGCTCCCACACGGAATCCGCGTCGCCTGGAGTCTTTGCTTCAGGTCTTACGTCGCCCGCGGGTCTGCACGCCCGCCTCCATCGCCAGCCCCGCGGTACGTTCCAATGCCTCGGCAAAAACCCGGCGTTGCTCGCTGTCGAGCTGCGACAAAAACAATTCATCCACGCTGCTTTCGTAGATTTTCCACATCTTTTTACGCAATACCCGGCCCGCGTCGGTGATCGAGACAAAGGCAGCACGCCCGTCACCGTCGGAGCGCGAACGCACCACCAGGCCGTCCTTTTCCAGGCGGTCGACCAGGCGCGTCAGGTTGTAGCGTTCGATGGCCAGCACATCGGCCAATTCGTGCATGCGCCGGGTGCCATCGGGGCCACTTTCCAGGCCCCACAAAGCGTCGTACCAGGCATACGGCGGCAGACCGGCATCCGCCAGGCGCCGTTCGATTTCACGGATGACCGTCCTGTGGGCCCGAACAAAACGGAACCAGACATCAGGCTCTTTCGACGACATGCAACACCATCCGGGGAATTTCAAGAAGGTTGCAATAGTAGCTCATCCCGCGCTAGATTCAGCCATGTAGTTGCAATTGCAACTACATTCGCAAAGCTCCCACAAGGAGCCCACACGCTGAAACCCGTCCACCCTGGAGCCTGACATGACCCCGAACACTGCAGTACGCCTCGACGACGATCCACAGGAAACCCGCGAATGGCTGGAGTCCATCGAATCGGTGCTGTCCACCGAAGGCCGCCCGCGCGCGCATTACCTGATTGATCAGTTGCTGGATTTCGACGTGGCGCGGCATGGCGACTTCTACGGGCGGGTGACCACCCCGTACGTCAACACCATCCCGGTAGACCGCCAGTTGCCCTACCCCGGCAACCTGGCCACCGAGCGCCGGCTGAATGCGTTTATCCGCTGGAACGCCATGGCCATGGTGCTGCGCGCGGGCAAACATTCCGGCGTGGGCGGGCATATCGCAACCTATGCGTCGGCTGCGGTGCTGTATGACGTAGGCTTCGACCATTTCTTCCGTGGCCGAACTGAAAGCTTCGATGGCGACCTGGTGTACATCCAGGGCCACTCCGCGCCGGGCATTTACGGGCGGGCGTACCTCGAAGGCCGGATCAGCGAAGCCCAGCTGGACAACTTCCGCCGGGAAGCCGGTGGCGACGGTTTGTCATCCTATCCGCACCCTCGCCTGATGCCGGACTTCTGGCAGTTTCCTACGGTTTCCATGGGCCTCGGACCGATTACCGCCGCGTATCAGGCGCGCTTCATGCGCTACCTGGAGTTCCGCGACCTCAAGCAGCACCAGGGCCGCAAGGTGTGGGCGTTCCTCGGTGATGGCGAGATGGATCAGCCGGAATCCCTGGCAGCCATTTCCCTGGCCGGGCGCGAGAAGCTCGACAACCTGATCTTCGTGGTCAACTGCAACCTGCAACGCCTGGATGGGCCGGTGCGCGGCAATGCCAAGGTGATCCAGGAGTTCGAAAGCCTGTACCGCGCCGCCGGCTGGAACGTGATCAAGGTGATCTGGGGCGGCGGCTGGGATGCGCTGCTGGAAAAGGATAAAAGCGGCTTGCTGCGCCAGCGCATGATGGAGTGCGTGGACGGCGACTATCAAAACTACAAATCACAAAACGGCGCCTACGTGCGGGAACACTTCTTCGGCAAATACCCGGAGTTGCTGGCGCTGGTGGCAGACATGTCCGACGACGATATCTGGAAACTCTCACGGGGCGGCCATGACCCGGACAAGGTCTACAACGCCTATGCCGCCGCCGTGCGTCACAGCGGCCAGCCGACGGTGATCCTGGCGAAAACCGTCAAGGGCTTCGGCATGGGCGAGGCCGGCGAAGGCCAGAACATCAACCACCAGTTGAAAAAGATGGGCGCTGAAGCCGTCAAAGCCTTCCGCGATCGCTTCGGGCTGGAAGTGGCCGACGACCAACTGGCTGAAATCCCGTATCTCAAACCGGCCGCCAACAGCGAAGAGGCCCGCTATTTCGCCGCCCGCCGCCAGTCACTGGGTGGCTACGTGCCGGCTCGCCATAGCGCGGTCGAGTCGCTGAAGATCCCGGAACTGGATGCCTTCGCCACCCAGCTCAAGGACACCGGCGAACGCGCGATCTCCACCACCATGGCCTTTGTGCGCATCCTCGGCACCCTGCTCAAGGACCCGAACCTGGGCAAACTGATCGTGCCCATCGTGCCGGACGAGTCCCGCACCTTTGGCATGGAAAGCCTGTTCCGCCAGATCGGCATTCACTCCGCCGTCGGCCAGCTCTACACCCCACAAGATGCCGGCCAGCTGTCCTACTACAAGGAGAGCAAGGACGGACAGATCATGCAGGAAGGCCTGAATGAATCCGGCGCCATTTCCTCGTGGATCGCAGCAAGTACGTCCTACACCAACCACGGCTTGATGACCGTACCGTTCTACATTTTCTATTCGATGTTCGGCTTCCAGCGGGTCGGCGACCTGGCCTGGGCCGCAGGTGATGCACGGGCGCGGGGCTTTCTGCTGGGGGCGACGGCCGGGCGCACCACGCTGATGGGCGAAGGCCTGCAGCATGACGATGGCCACAGCCATGTGCTGTCGTCGGTGATCCCGTGCTGCATTTCCTACGATCCGACGTTTGCCTTCGAGCTGGCGGTGATCATTCGCGAAGGCATGCGCCGGATGTACGTCGAGCAAGAGGACATCTACTACTACATCACCCTGCTCAACGAAAACTACCCGCACCCGGCGATGCCCGAAGGCGTCGAGGACGGGATTCTCAAGGGTATGTATCGGTTGAAGGCGGCTGAAGACACCACGCAACCACGGGTACAACTGATGGGCAGCGGTTCGATCCTGCGGGAAGTCATCGCCGCCGCGGACCTGCTGCGCGATGATTTTGCCCTGGCCAGCGATGTGTGGAGTGTCACCAGCCTGACCGAGCTGCGCCGGGAAGGTCATGCCGTGGAGCGCTGGAACCTGCTGCATCCTGAAAGCGAACCGCGTACCAGCTATGTCGAGCAGTGCCTTGAGGGCCAGCCTGGGCCCGTGGTGGTCGCCACCGACTACATGAAAATCTTTGCCGATCAGATTCGCCCGTTTGTACCGGGCCGGCGCTTTGTGGCGCTGGGCACCGATGGCTTCGGGCAATCGGATACCCGCGAAACCTTGCGCGAGTTCTTCGAGGTGGACCGGTATTTCATTGCCCTGGCGGCCTTGAAGGCGCTGGCGGATGACGGCCTGATCAGCCGCGCCAGGGTGGCGGAGGCGATCAGCCGCTACGGGATCAACGTCGACAAGGCCAACCCCGTAGCGGTGTAGTTACTGCGCAGGCGTCGGCAGAGGCGGAATCGCTTCGGTCGGCGCCGGCAGCGCAGGAGTGGTGGCCTCTGGCGCAGGTGCCGGGGCTTCCTTTGGTGCAATCGGCGCGGGTTCCGCCGGTGGTACCACCGGCTCCGATGCCGCTGGCTCTACCGCCGGCGTCACTGGGGCTGCCGGTGTGGCCGGCGTTTCTTTTGGCACTTCTTTCGGCGCTTCAACCTTATCGGCCTTATCGGCCTTATCGGCCGCCGGAGCTGCCTTAGGTTCCGGGATGCCCAGGTCAGCCTTGGGCTTCTCTGGAATATGCGCTGCCTTTTTCACTTCCTGGGGCAGGAAAACGTCCACCAGGGCGAAATAACGCTCATAAAACTTCGGCGCAGACACCGTCTCGCTGGCCACCTTGACCATGGAGTCGTCGGTGGAGCCAATCGGCATCGACACCGAACCCAACACACCCACACCGAGGCTGGCGGAGTTGTTGACCTTCTTCAAGGCGTAGCGATCCTGCAAGGCGTTGGCGAACATCGTCGAGTGATGATTGCCGCTGCCATCGTCGGCACACACCACGTTGAAGCTGATCTGCAGGTGAGTTTCGCCGGTCTGCTGGAAGCTCTTGTTACCCGCCACCAGCTTTGGATCGCTGCTGGTGATGATGTAACCCTGGCTCAACAGCGCACGCCGCGCCGCTTCGCAGGCCGCCGTGTCACTGACCGGGTAATCACGGGAAAACGTGCCGGAGTCGTCGAAGTTCTCATGTTCATAAATAGCGGTCTTGGGTGACGAGCAGCCCGCAGCGCCCGCCAGCACCAGCGCCAACCCGAGGCTACGCAAGTGAAATGATGTCGACATCGAAAATCCTGAGGAAAACAGTCAGGGCGGTATTGTGCAACAGAACGTGGCCTCGGCGCGCGAATTCCTGTCGGTAAAACGTCACAGCCTTACGGGACGGTGTCCGCAGGAAAAAGCCGCTCGCCCATATGGTCGATAAACACGCGCAATTTCGCCGAGGCATGGCGACTTGATGGCCAGAGCATCCAGAAGCTGCCGCTGTGCTCCAGGTAATAGTCCAGCACCCGTTGCAGCCGGCCCTGCTCCACCGATTCGCGGACCATGAAGTCTGGCAGGCAGGCAATCCCCAGGCCTTCATGGGCCACGTGCATCAGTGATTCGATGGTGGTGGAGACCAGCGGCGCACGCAGGGTCGGCTCCGGCAGGCCCGGCTCCGGGCGCAGTGGCCAGGTTTCCAGTTTGCCGGTGGCGCAGAATTTGTGGCGCAGGCAGGCGTGGTCGCTCAAATCCCGGGGCTGGCGCGGCGTACCGTGCAGGCGCAGGTACTCCGGGGACGCCACCAGCACCAGGCGGTAATACCCGAGGTGGCGCGCCATCAAGCGTGAGTCCTCGGGTTTGCCGGTGCGGATCACCGCGTCGAAACCCTCCTCGATCACATCCACCATGCGGTCGGAGAAGTCCACGTCCAGCTCGATCTCGGGATAGGCGCGCATGAAATCCGTCAGTACCGGCATCAACAAGCCGCGCACTTGCGGCAGGCTGACGCGCAACTTGCCTCTGGGGGTGGCGGATGCCTGGCTCAGTTCCTGTTCTGCGGCTTCGACTTCCGCCAGGATGCGCCGGGAGCGTTCGAGAAACAGTGCGCCCTCGCTGGTCAACGTGATACTGCGGGTGCTGCGATGGAACAGCCGCACCCCCAGGCGCTCTTCGATGCGCGCGATGCTTTTGCCAATCGCCGAGGACGACACCCCCAGCATGCGCCCGGCCTCGGTAAAGCTGCGGGTTTCGGCCACCTGCACAAACACTGAAATACTGCCCAGGCTGTCCATCGTCTCGCTCCCGAGGATTGCGGACATTGGCGTCCGATAAGTTCGGAACCTTAGCCTGTTTTTCTCCACCGTGCAGCACCCTACTCTGGCTCCCTGCCCTTTCGTCTGAAAACCGGAGCCCAGAAAACATGAGTGACAGCGCCCTATCTTCCACGACCCGCGCGGTGAGCCGTGAACGACTGCCTCTGGGCGGTCTGTTGGCATTGGCTACCGCCGGTTTCATCACTATCCTCACCGAAGCCATGCCGGCGGGTTTGCTCCCGCAAATGGGCGCCGGCCTCGGGGTGTCCGAAGCGTTGGTGGGCCAGTTGGTGACCCTGTACGCCCTGGGCTCGCTGTTGGCCGCGATTCCCCTGACCATCGCCACCCGGGGCTGGCGCCGGCGGCCATTGCTGATGATTGCCATCGGCGGGTTTGCCTTGGTCAACAGTGTGACGGCGTTTTCCAGCGATTACCTGCTGACCCTGGTGGCCAGGTTCTTCGCCGGGGTGTTCGCGGGATTGCTCTGGGCGCTGCTGGCCGGTTATGCCAGCCGCATGGTTGCGCCGCACCTGCAAGGCAGGGCCATTGCCGTGGCCATGCTCGGCGCGCCATTGGCGCTGTCACTGGGTGTACCGGCCGGGACATTCCTGGGCACAACGGTTGGCTGGCGCCTGAGCTTCGCGATCATGTCCGGCCTGACGGTTGTGCTGCTGGCCTGGGTGCGCTGGCAGGTCCCGGACTTTGCCGGGCAACAGGCGGAAAAACGCCTGGGGCTGCGCCAGGTGCTGGCACTGCCAGGGATTCGTCCGGTGCTGTTGGTGACTTTCACCTACGTGCTGGCTCATAACATTCTCTACACCTATATCGCGCCGTTCCTGGTACCTGCCGGGATTGCAGCGGACATCGACCAGGTGCTGCTGGTGTTTGGCCTGGCGGCGCTGCTGGGTATCTGGATCGTCGGCGCGCTGATTGATCAGCGGCTGCGCGCGTTATTGGTGATCAGCTGCGCAATGTTCGCGCTGTCGGCCCTGGCGCTGGCGTTCTGGATCACCTCGGCGACGGTGATCTACACCACGGTGGCCTTATGGGGGCTGGCGTTTGGCGGTTTGCCGGCATTGCTGCAAACGGCGCTGGCCAAGTCGGCCGGGGATTCAGCCGATGCCGCACAGTCGATGCTGGTGACGGTGTGGAACCTGGGCATCGCCGGTGGCGGACTACTCGGCGGCATGTTGTTGCAAGGGTGGGGAGTGACATCGTTTCCATGGGCGGTCGCCGCGTTGGTCGTACTGGCACTGATCGCGACGCTGCGTTTAACCGATGTTTAAACGAAACGTGACGTGATGTTTCTTAACTCTTATGATCGCACCGGGTGCGCTGCTGCATACGGCACAGCGCAGGTTAAAGGATAAGCATTGGTCGGGCCGCCAATGGAGACTTGTCGTGCCTGATAAACACCCTGCTATTCCGCGCCCCCAGGTTCTGGTCGAAGGCGCCCTGTCCGCATTGGAGCGGTTTTCAAGGATCGAAGCAGTCAGCGGTATCGTGTTGCTGCTGGCAGCGATCGTCGCGCTGGTCTGGGCCAACAGCCCCGTCGCAGATTCCTACGAACACTTCTGGAACACCCCACTCACTATCGGACTGGGAGACTTCACGGTCTCGCGCTCGTTGCACTTCCTGGTGAACGATGGGCTGATGACCATCTTCTTCCTGGTGGTGGGCGCCGAGATTCGCCAGGAGATCAGGGACGGCGCACTCGCCAACCTGAAACTGGCCACCCTGCCCCTCGGCGCGGCACTGGGTGGCGTGCTGATGCCGGCGCTGATTTACACCCTGCTCAACCATGGCACCGTAGCGGCCAGTGGCTGGGCGGTGCCCACAGCCACCGACATCGCATTTGCCGTGGGTGTGCTGGCGCTGCTGGGCAAATCGATTCCGGCTGGCGTGCGCATCCTGTTGCTGGCTTTGGCGATCATTGATGACATCGTCGCCATCCTGATCATCGCGATTTTCTATACCGCCAGCCTGGACTACATGGGCCTGGTGATCGCGGCCTGCGGGCTGGCGCTGGTGCTGGTTTTTCAGCGGATGGGAATTGGCAAGGCGGTGGTGTACCTGTTGCCAGGGGCGATTGTCTGGTTTGGCCTGCTCAAGACCGGCGTCCATCCGACGCTCGCGGGCGTAATGCTTGGCCTGATAACGCCCGTGACTTCCAGACCGACTCGGGAACGCCCTCTGGACACCATCGGGCGCACGTTCAACGAGCTGATGGAGCGGCTTTCACAATCGGCTGAAAGTGCCCATCAAGTCGCCAAACCGTTGAAGCAATTGAGACAGGCCCAGCGGGAAATGCTGCCGCCGGTGCAACGTATTCAAGCGGGCTTGCACCCCTGGGTGGCCTTTGGCGTCATGCCACTGTTTGCCCTGGCCAACGCCGGAGTGAGCCTGCAAGGGTTCAACCTGGACGATCCACTGCCCCACGGCGTGTTCATGGGGGTCATCCTGGCCCTGGTGCTCGGCAAGCCGCTCGGTGTGATGCTGGCGAGCGTGGTGCTGGTCAAACTGAACATCTGCCAACTGCCGGAGGGCGTGACCTGGAACGGCGTCGCCCTGGTGGGCCTGCTGGCGGGAATTGGTTTCACCATGTCGATCTTCATCTCGTCGCTGGCCTTCTCCGATCCGACGCTGCTGTCGGCTGCCAAGCTGAGTGTGCTGAGCGCTTCGACCCTGGCGGCTGTGATTGGCCTGAGTTGGGGCAAGCTCAAGTTTGCGCGTTGAATCAAGACTGGTTGAGTCAGCTGATTAGTGGATAAAAAAAGACCCCGGCCTCTTCAGGCCGGGGTCTTTTTATTCAGGCTGTTACGAGATCAGAACTTCTTGATCTCAGCCTTGGTTTCCAACTGCTTGCGATAGGCGGCGAAGTCTTGCTGGCCGACACGGGACGCGAGGAAGCGGCGGTACTGAGCCTTCTCGTCATCGGTCGGTGCAGCGGCTTCATTGACCGCGTTCAAGCGCACGATCACCAGGCTACCGTCTGGCAGGGTCACGCTGGTGAAGGTCGGCTTGTCCTTGGCCGCCAGGCTTTGGCATGCGGAACAGGGCTTGCAGCACGGCCGGCTCGACGCCTTCCTGGCCACGGGTGGCCGCTTCGGTGACTTTCCAGGCCTGGCCATCCACCGGCTGGTTCAGCGGTGTCTTGCCATCACGCAGGTTGGCAATCAGCTCGTCCGCGTGAATCTTCGCCGCAGCGCTCGCGCGCTCCTTGGTCAACTGGGCACGGATGGCAGTGGCAACGCTTTCCAGCGGCAGCTGGGTAGGCTTCAGGTGCTCTTTGGCACGCAGCACCACGATGGTTTCCGGATCCAGCTCGATGGCGGTGCTGTTGGCACCTTCATCCAGTACTTCAGGGCTGAATGCAGCGGTCACTACGGCACGGTTGGCAGCGATGCCTTCGCCACCTTCACGGCCAAACGGCGCGGAAGTGTGCACGGTCAGCTTCAGGTCCGACGCCGGCTGGGCCAGGTCGGAAGCTTCGAATGCAGCGTCTTCCAGTTGCTTGGTCGCATCGACGAAACGCTGTTCAACCTGTTGGGTCTTGAGCTCGCGGGTCAGCTTGTCTTTCAGGCTGGCGAACGATGGCACTTCAGGTGCTTCAACGCCCAACAGCTTGATCAGGTGCCAGCCGAAGCTGGAACGCACCGGTGCCGAAACCTGGTCCTTGTTCAGTGCATACAGCGCTGTTTCGAAGGCAGGGTCGTAGACGCCAGGGCCAGCGAAACCGAGGTCACCGCCGTTGTTCGCAGAACCCGGATCCTGGGAGAACTCCTTGGCCAGGGCTTCGAACTTCTCGCCCTTGGCCAGGCGCGCCTGGATTTCTTCGATCTTGGCCTTGGCCTGCTCGTCAGTGGTCTTGTCGTTGACTTCAATCAGGATGTGCGCCGCGCGACGCTGTTCAGCGAGGTTGGCGGTTTCTTTCTGATAGAGGGCTTGCAGCTCATCGTCCTTGACCGCGACCTGGTCGAAGAAGGAAGCCTTCTTCAGCTCCAGATAGTCGATGACCACCTGGTCCGGGGTCATGAACTCCTTGGCGTGCTGGTCGTAGTAAGCCTTGACCTGGTCGTCAGTGATCTTCACTGCTGCAGGGTCGGCCTTGACGCTGACGGTGGCGAAATCGCGGGTCTGTTTTTCCAGACGGGCGAACGCGAGCACTTCGGCATCAGTCACAAAACCGCTGCCGGCAATGCCTGCACGCACCTGGCCGATCAGCATTTCCTGGCTCAGCATCTGACGGAATTGCATACGGCTGTAGCCCAGCTGACGGATCACCTGGTCGAAACGCTCAGCGTTGAACTGGCCATCCACCTGGAATTCCGGCGTCTGCAGGATCACTTGATCCAGCGCAGCTTCGGAGAAAGCGAATTTCGAATCGGCCGCGCCTTGCAGCAGCAGCTTGCGATCGATCAGGCCCTTGAGTGCGGCGTCGCGCAGCAGCTTTTCGTCCAGCAAGGAAGCATCGAAGTCCTTGCCCAGCTGTTGCATCAGCTGGCGACGTTGCATGTCGACGGCCTGGCCCAGTTCGCTTTGGGTGATTTCTTCACCGTTGACCTTGGCCACGTCCTGCTTGTTGTTGGTCGAAGCCTGAAAAATAGCCTCGATACCGGTGAACGCCATCAATGCGACGATGATCCCGATAATGGTCTTGGCAATCCAGCCTTGTGAATTGTCCCTGATATTCTGCAGCATGCGTCCCCCAGAAACGGTTGAACTTCAAAATTAGGCAACCGTGGAGCGTGGGTAGAGTCCGGATAGAAGAAAGGCGCATCCGAGGATGCGCCTTCTCGTAACTGGCGGAGCGGACGGGGGTTTGAACCCACACCCCCGGCGTGGCGACCCGATGGATACTCGGGTCAGCTGCCGCTCCGCTGCCAGGTCAGACCTGCGTCCGACCCGGATGGGTAAGGCTTGAGCGAAGCTTAGTTAACGGCTTCTTTCAGGGCTTTACCGGCTTTGAAACCTGGTTTTTTGGCAGCGGCGATTTGCAGAGCCTTGCCAGTCTGTGGGTTACGGCCAGTGCGAGCTGGACGATCGGTCACAGAGAAAGTACCGAAACCAACCAGTACCACAGAGTCGCCGGCCTTGAGAGCGCCAGTGACGGATTCGATTACTGCGTCCAGCGCACGGCCAGCAGCGGCTTTCGGGATATCAGCAGATGCAGCGATAGCATCAATCAGTTCCGACTTGTTCACTCTAAGTCCCCTTATATCTATTGAGTATGATTCTAAGTTTTTTGGTGAAAGCAAAAACCAGTGCTGAATGGCCTACAGACACTTAAGAGCCGCTTTATAACAAGGGCTCTAAAAAGCTGTCAAGGAAGCCCCCAGGCTTAAACGTATTAATGCGTGCTAATTCTTTCCTTAGAGTCAGTCTCGCGTTTTTCATCCTTTGCAACTATCTCCGGAGCCACATCCGGCAAGGGCTCCGGCGCGTATTGCAGCGCAATTTGCAGGACCTCGTCAATCCATTTAACCGGTTTAATCTGCAGATCCTGCTTGATGTTGTCAGGAATCTCCTTCAAGTCGCGAACATTCTCTTCAGGAATGATCACAGTCTTGATACCACCGCGGTGTGCAGCCAGCAATTTCTCTTTGAGGCCACCAATGGCCAGTACCTGGCCACGCAGGGTGATTTCCCCGGTCATGGCGACATCGGCGCGCACCGGAATGCCGGTCAGGGCTGATACCAGTGCCGTGCACATGCCTACGCCTGCGCTAGGACCGTCTTTCGGCGTCGCCCCTTCCGGCATGTGGATGTGGGTGTCGTGCTTCTCGTGGAAGTCCAGGGGGATCCCCAGGCTCTTGGCGCGGCTGCGCACCACGGTCTGCGCGGCGGTGATGGATTCAACCATCACGTCACCCAGGGAACCGGTCTTGATCAGTTGCCCTTTGCCCGGGATCACGGCGGCCTCGATGGTCAGCAATTCGCCGCCCACCTGGGTCCACGCCAGGCCAGTGACCTGGCCTACCTGGTCCTGCTGCTCAGCCAGGCCGTAGCGGAATTTGCGCACGCCCAGGAAGTGTTCCAGCAGGTCAGCGGTGACCTTCACCGAGAAGCGTTTTTCCAGCGCATGTTCCTTCACGGCCTTGCGGCAGATCTTCGCCAGTTGACGCTCAAGGCCCCGTACACCGGCCTCGCGGGTGTAGAAACGAATGATGTCGCGGATCGCGTCGGCATCAAATTCGATCTCGCCTTTTTTCAGGCCGTTGGCCGCAATCTGCTTGGGCGAGAGGTATTTGACGGCGATGTTGATCTTCTCGTCTTCGGTGTAACCCGGCAGACGAATCACCTCCATCCGGTCCAGCAAGGCTGGCGGAATATTCATCGAGTTGGAGGTGCACAGGAACATTACGTCGGACAGGTCGTAGTCGACTTCCAGGTAATGGTCGTTGAAATTGTGGTTCTGCTCGGGGTCGAGCACTTCCAGCAAAGCAGACGCCGGGTCGCCACGCATGTCGCTGCCCATCTTGTCGATTTCATCGAGCAGGAACAGCGGGTTGCGCACACCCACCTTTGTCATCTTTTGAATCAATCTTCCTGGCATCGAACCAATGTAAGTCCGGCGATGACCACGGATTTCCGCTTCATCACGCACACCGCCCAGGGCCATGCGCACGAATTTGCGGTTGGTGGCGTGGGCAATCGACTCCGCCAGCGAGGTTTTACCCACACCAGGAGGACCGACCAGGCACAACACCGGACCACGAATCTTCTTCACGCGCTTTTGCACGGCGAGGTATTCGAGGATGCGTTCCTTGACTTCTTCGAGGCCGTAGTGATCGGCATCGAGAATATCTTCGGCGCGGGCCAGGTCCAGGCGCACCTTGGTCTGGGCCTTCCACGGCACCTGCACCAGCCAGTCGATGTACGAACGAACCACGGTGGCTTCGGCCGACATCGGCGACATTTGCTTGAGCTTGTTCAGCTCGGCAGTGGCCTTGGTCAACGCGTCTTTCGGCAGGCCGGCGGCATCGATGCGTTTTTTCAGCTCCTCGATTTCGTTGTGGCCTTCCTCGCTGTCGCCCAGCTCTTTCTGAATGGCCTTCATCTGCTCATTCAGGTAGTACTCGCGCTGGCTGCGCTCCATTTGCTTTTTGACACGGCCGCGAATGCGCTTCTCAACCTGCAGCAGGTCGATTTCGGCATCCAGCAGCGCCAGGACGTGTTCGACCCGGGCCGACAAATCGATGATCTCGAGAATGTCCTGCTTCTGCTCGATTTTCAGCGCCATGTGCGCGGCCATGGTGTCGACCAGGCGGCTTGGCTCATCAATGCTGTTGAGGGAGGAGAGGACTTCTGCGGGGACTTTCTTGCCCAGTTGCACGTATTGCTCGAACTGGGACAGCAGGCTGCGAACGAACACTTCGGATTCGCGCTCAGGGGCGTCGACTTCGTCGATCAGCGCCACTTCGGCACGCAGGTGGCCGTCCACTTCCATGAAGCGCTCGACCGCACCGCGCTGCTCGCCTTCCACCAGCACCTTGACGGTGCCATCAGGCAGCTTGAGCAGTTGCAGGACAGTTGCAACGGTACCAACGCGATACAGGGCATCTTCGCCCGGATCATCGTCAGCAGGATTTCTCTGGGCCAGCAGCAGGATCTGCTTGTCGCCCGTCATCGCGGCCTCGAGGGCTTCGATAGACTTCTCGCGCCCCACGAACAGCGGGATAACCATGTGCGGATAGACGACGACATCACGCAACGGCAGGAGAGGCAATTCGATGGTTGTCTTCATGATTTCGCCTCTATGACAGATGAAAGTAAGCTTGAAACCAAGATGGGGGCTGCCTGCAAAAAAAACAAGCGTAATGGCATCAGTTAAACGCAGTAAAAACAAAGGGGCCCATTAAGGCCCCTTTATTTTGTACAGCTCGGCGGTGCAACGCTTACGCGTCTGGCGCAGCCTTGGCAGCCGGCTCACTGTTTTCGTAGATATACAGTGGCTTGGACTTGCCTTCTATAACGCTTTCGTCGATCACCACTTTACTCACCTCGGACTGCGAGGGGATTTCGTACATGGTGTCGAGCAGTACGCCTTCGAGGATCGAGCGCAAACCACGGGCGCCGGTCTTGCGCTCCAGTGCCCGCTTGGCCACCGATTTGAGCGCGTCAGCACGGAACTCGAGGTCCACACCTTCCATCTCGAACAGCTTGGCGTATTGCTTGGTCAGGGCGTTTTTCGGCTCGGTGAGGATCTGCATCAACGCAGCCTCATCCAGCTCGTCCAGCGTCGCCAGGACCGGCAGACGGCCAACGAATTCCGGGATCAGACCGAACTTGACCAAATCGTCAGGCTCGACTTCACGCAGGGATTCACCGACTTTCTTGCCTTCTTCCTTGCTGCGTACTTCTGCACTGAAGCCAATGCCGCCACGGGTGGAACGGTTTTGAATAACCTTTTCCAGGCCGGAGAACGCACCGCCACAGATGAACAGGATGTTGCGCGTATCAACCTGAAGGAATTCCTGCTGCGGGTGCTTGCGGCCGCCTTGTGGCGGTACGGAAGCAACCGTGCCTTCGATCAGTTTCAACAGCGCTTGCTGCACGCCTTCACCGGAAACGTCCCGGGTGATCGACGGGTTGTCGGATTTGCGCGAAATCTTGTCGATTTCATCGATGTAGACAATGCCCATCTGGGCCTTCTCCACGTCGTAGTCGCATTTCTGCAGCAGCTTCTGAATGATGTTCTCGACGTCTTCACCTACGTAACCGGCCTCGGTAAGAGTGGTTGCGTCGGCGATGGTGAAGGGAACGTTCAGCAGGCGAGCCAGGGTCTCTGCAAGCAGGGTTTTACCCGAGCCTGTAGGGCCGATCAGCAAGATGTTGCTTTTGCCGAGCTCGACGTCGTCACTTTTCTTGTCACGCTGGTTCAGACGCTTGTAGTGGTTGTACACCGCTACGGCCAGAACCTTCTTTGCACGCTCTTGACCAATCACATACTGATCAAGGATGCCGCTGATTTCTTTAGGCGAAGGCAATTTATGCGCGCTGCTTTCGGCCTGGGCTTCCTGCACCTCCTCACGGATGATGTCATTGCACAGGTCGACGCACTCGTCGCAGATAAAGACCGAGGGGCCGGCAATCAACTTGCGTACTTCATGCTGGCTTTTGCCACAGAAGGAGCAATAGAGCAGCTTGCCGTTGTCCTCGCCGTTGCGGGTGTCAGTCATTCGTTCGATCCAAATCCGATAGGCTTGCAACACAAGATGAAGGCTATTGAGGGCTTTTTCAAGTCCACTGGTGGTCGGACCTGCCGACCAGCCCTATTTTGAGCTGCTTATATTAAGCGGGGCGCTTTTCGATCACTGCGTCGATCAACCCGTATTCACGAGCCGCTTCGGCGCTCATGAAATTGTCACGGTTGGTATCGCGCTCGATCTCTTCCAGGGTATGCCCGCTATGTTTGGCCATCAGCGTGTTGAGACGCTCACGAATGAAGAGGATTTCCTTGGCATGGATTTCGATGTCCGATGCCTGGCCCTGGAAACCGCCCAGTGGCTGGTGAATCATCACGCGTGAGTTCGGCAGGCAGTAACGCTTGCCCTCAGCACCAGCGGTCAGCAGGAAAGCACCCATGCTGCACGCCTGACCGATACAGGTGGTCGATACGTTCGGCTTGATGAACTGCATGGTGTCGTAGATCGACATGCCCGCTGTCACCGAACCGCCCGGGGAGTTGATGTAGAGATGGATGTCCTTGTCCGGATTTTCCGCTTCAAGGAACAGCAGCTGCGCACAAATCAGGTTGGCCATGTAGTCCTCTACCGGACCAACCAGAAAGATCACTCGCTCCTTGAGCAGGCGCGAGTAGATGTCATAGGCGCGTTCGCCACGAGCAGATTGCTCGACAACCATCGGGACCAGGCCGCCAGCGGCCTGGATATCAGAGTTCTGCTGAATATACGAATTACGGAACATGCTCTGCAGTTACTCCCAAATAGTCATGTCTTGAATACGCATAAGCCAGCGCGAGGCTGGCTTATGGGTGTATTTTCAAACGAGTTGAGCGATCAGTCGGCTTGTGCTGCTTCAGCCGGCTTGACTGCTTCTTCGTAAGAGACCGCTTTATCGGTCACCTTAGCCTTCTGCAGAACAGTATCCACAACTTGCTCTTCCAGCACAACCGAACGCACTTCGTTCAGCTGCTGGTCGTTCTTGTAGTACCAGGACACAACAGCCTCAGGCTCCTGGTAGGCCGAAGCCATTTCCTGGATCATTTCGCGAACGCGGGTTTCGTCAGGCTTGAGGTCGAATTGCTTGACCACTTCAGCCACGATCAGACCCAGTACAACGCGGCGCTTGGCCTGTTCTTCGAACAGTTCGGCCGGCAGTTGGTCAGGCTTGATGTTGCCGCCGAACTGCTGAACAGCCTGCACGCGCAGACGATCAACTTCGTTGGACAGCAGGGCCTTCGGCACTTCGATCGGGTTGGCAGCCAGCAGACCGTCCATCACCTGGTTCTTGACCTTGGATTTGATCGCCTGGCGCAGTTCACGCTCCATGTTCTTGCGAACTTCGGTGCGGAAACCTTCGATGCCGGTTTCCTTGATGCCGAACTGGTTGAAGAACTCTTCGTTCAGTTCTGGCAGCTTGGGCTCGGAAACGGTGTTGACGGTCACGGTGAACTCGGCGGTTTTGCCAGCCAGGTCCAGGTTCTGATAGTCAGCCGGGAAAGTCAGGTTCAGAACGCGCTCTTCGCCGGCTTTGGCGCCAACCAGGCCGTCTTCGAAACCAGGAATCATGCGGTTGGAACCCAGCACCAGCTGAGTACCCTTGGCGGAGCCGCCAGCGAATGCTTCGCCGTCAACCTTGCCAACGAAATCGATGTTCAGCTGGTCTTCGTTCTGGGCAGCACGATCGGCCACTTCAAAACGGGTGTTCTGCTTGCGCAGGATTTCCAGCATGTTGTCCAGGTCGGAGTCAGCAACATCAGCGCTCAGGCGCTCGATGGCGATCGAATCGAAACCGGCAACTTCGAACTCAGGGAACACTTCGAAGATTGCAACGTATTCCAGATCCTTGCCTGCTTCCAGGGACTTGGGCTCGATGGAAGGCGAGCCAGCCGGGTTCAGCTTTTGCTCGACAACGGCTTCGTAGAAGGAAGCCTGGATCACGTCACCTACAGCTTCCTGACGTGCATCAGCACCGAAGCGGCGCTTGATTTCGCTCATTGGCACTTTGCCTGGACGGAAACCAGCGATCTTGGCCTTTTGGGCAGTCTGCTGCAGACGCTTGTTGACCTGGGTCTCGATGCGCTCGGCCGGCACGGTGATGCTCATGCGGCGCTCAAGAGCAGAAGTATTTTCAACAGAAACTTGCATGGATATTCCTCGTTGCACAGACGTTAGCTGGCCGTTTCCGACCCCAGAATCAAGGGCATGCATTCTAGTGGGTCAAACTCAAGAAGTCACCCTACTGAAAACGGGTAAAAAAACAGCAGGCAATTTATAGGTGCGAATGCACGAGTGCAGCTCGCCCCGGTGGCAAATACATCCCATCATGCCAGGGCTCTGCGCCAACCCTTCTATATATAGAAGCGGTTGCCAATCATCTCCCTGACAACCGACCCTGCGGACAAGGCCGGCAGGCAGTGCCGCATCATCGCGAAACATAAATACGACGAAACGCCCTGCCCTGCAGCCCAACACCTGCGACTGCGTTGAAACTCAAACCGCTGAAACAAAAAAGGCGCCAGACTATTAATCTGGCGCCTTTCGAAATATGGGGTGGACGAAGGGGATCGAACCCTCGACAACGGGAGTCACAATCCCGTGCTCTACCAACTGAGCTACGCCCACCATATTGCGTGACCAAAAAGCCCGTCAAAAAGGCTATTTGTTGAGCTTCGCGCCGACCCGCAGGCCTTCACGAAACTTTATTTGGTGCGGATGAAGAGACTCGAACTCTTACACCTTGCGGCGCTGGAACCTAAATCCAGTGTGTCTACCAATTCCACCACATCCGCGCTTGAAGCTTTTAAAGCAAAGGCGCCAGACTATTAATCTGGCGCCTTTTTAAATATGGGGTGGACGAAGGGGATCGAACCCTCGACAACGGGAGTCACAATCCCGTGCTCTACCAACTGAGCTACGCCCACCATATTGCGCTACTTGTGCCAAAGCTGCCTAATGGCGCACCCGGCAGGACTCGAACCTGCGACCATCCGCTTAGAAGGCGGATGCTCTATCCAGCTGAGCTACGGGCGCCTTATTAATCTGTACTCTTGGAGGATTACAAACTAACCAGTGCTAGGCTGTGCCCGACAAGTGCGACGAATAGTATAGATGGACCCGAAACCCGTCAAATC
Source organism: Pseudomonas sp. W2I6 (assembly GCF_030815935.1). Lineage (NCBI taxonomy): Bacteria > Pseudomonadati > Pseudomonadota > Gammaproteobacteria > Pseudomonadales > Pseudomonadaceae > Pseudomonas > Pseudomonas sp. W2I6. Next base: position 3,905,343 of record NZ_JAUSXJ010000001.1, read on the forward strand.
CTTTTTATAAAAAATTCATTTTATTTAAGGGGTTAGGGGAATTTGCAGACCAAGCGCCTTTGCCCTCACGCCATGGCATGCGAGAATGCGCGCACTTTTCTTCCCCCTCTCGATGGTTAATCACGCGTAATGACTGCACAACTTATCGACGGCAAATCAATCGCCGCCAGCCTGCGCCAGCAGATCGCCAAACGAGTCGCCGAGCGCAGCCAACAAGGCCTGCGCACGCCGGGCCTCGCGGTGATCCTGGTCGGCAGCGATCCTGCCTCTCAGGTTTATGTCTCGCACAAGCGTAAAGACTGTGAAGAGGTCGGCTTTATTTCCAAAGCCTACGACTTGGCTGAAGACACCACCCAACAGGCCCTCACCGACCTGATCGACAGCCTCAACGACGATCCGGCCATCGACGGCATCCTGCTGCAACTGCCATTGCCCGAGCATCTGGACGCGTCGAAATTGCTCGAACGCATCCGTCCGGACAAGGACGTCGACGGTTTCCACCCTTATAACGTCGGCCGCCTGGCCCAGCGTATCCCGCTGCTGCGCCCGTGCACCCCGAAGGGCATCATGACCCTGCTGGAAAGCACCGGCGTCGATCTGTATGGCCTGGATGCCGTCGTCGTCGGCGCCTCGAACATCGTCGGTCGCCCGATGGCCATGGAACTGCTGCTGGCCGGCTGCACCGTGACCGTGACTCATCGCTTCACCAAGGACCTGGCCGGCCACGTTGGCCGCGCCGACCTGGTGGTCGTCGCCGCCGGCAAGCCGGGCCTGGTCAAGGGTGAGTGGATCAAGGAAGGCGCCATCGTCATCGACGTGGGCATCAACCGCCAGGACGATGGCAAGCTCGTGGGCGACGTGGTGTACGAAACCGCCCTGCCCCGTGCCGGCTGGATCACCCCGGTACCCGGTGGTGTCGGCCCGATGACCCGTGCCTGTCTGCTGGAAAACACCCTGTACGCCGCCGAAACCCTGCACGTCTAATAACCAGCCGTTCTGAAAGAGCCCTGCCTTATCGCAGGGCTTTTTATTGGCCGAAAAAAAGTAGTTTTTTCTTTGTTTTTAAGGGGTTTCATCTGTTTCTAGAAGAACATTCGACAGTTTCTGATCCATACTTCTAGAATGTAACGTTATTTGTCAGAACCTCCGTTGCAGAACGGTATATCCCTACTTTTTTTAGCGAGTTCATCCGCGTGAAAATTCATCTTTCCATTGTCAGCCTATTTTTTGCATTGACAGGCACCTTCGCGAGCGCAAGCGAAACCACCACCGCTCCCCGCGACATGTCCACCCTGCACATCGCCTCCGGCAGTGCGATGGTGGTAGACCTGCAGACCAACAAAGTCATCTATGCCAGCAACCCGGATGTCATCGTGCCGATCGCCTCGGTGAGCAAACTGATGACCGGCCTGATCGTGCTGGAAGCCAAGCAGAACATGGATGAATACATCGACATCAACATCAAGGACACGCCAGAGATGAAAGGCGTGTTCTCCCGGGTCAAGATCGGCAGCGAGATGCCGCGCAAGGAGATGTTGCTGATTGCCCTGATGTCCTCGGAAAACCGCGCCGCCGCCAGCCTGGCCCACCACTACCCGGGCGGCTACCCGGCCTTCATTGCAGCGATGAACGCCAAGGCCAAGGCACTGGGCATGACCAGTACCCATTATGTGGAACCTACCGGCCTGTCGATCCATAACGTGTCCACCGCCCGCGACCTGAGCAAGCTGCTGGCCGCCGCACGCAAGTACCCGATGCTCAGCCAGTTGAGCACCACCAAGGAAAAGACCGTCTCGTTCCGCAAACCCAACTACACCCTGGGTTTCTCCAACACTGACCACCTGATCAACCGCGCCAACTGGGACATCAAGCTGACCAAGACCGGCTTTACCAACCAGGCCGGCCATTGCCTGGTACTGGTGACCAGCATGGGTAATCGCCCGGTGTCGCTGGTGATCCTCGATGCCTTCGGCAAATTCACCCACTTTGCCGATGCCGGGCGCATCCGCAGCTGGGTCGAAACCGGCAAGAGCGGCTCGGTGCCAGACGTCGCATTGCGCTACAAGGCTGACAAAAACCTGAAGAACCGCCCACGGGCGAATGTTCAGGTCACCGAATCCCGCTGATTCGTAAACAGACACATAAAAAACGGCGCCCTTGAGCGCCGTTTTTTTTATTTGGCCTGGCTGGCCAGTGTCTTGACTGCTTGGGCCGCCGCCTGTTCCTGGCCCGCCTGGGCCGTGGCGCTGGCAGCCTGCTGCCAGCGCTGGGCGTCGACCTTGACCGGCAACTGGGTGGGCCGCTGAATAAGTACCGCCCACTTGCCGCCGTCTTTCCACGCCGACTCAAACGCACTGAAATCCATCGGCATGCGCCGCGCCAAGCCTGAACGCAGCAACACCATGCTCTTCTGCTTGTTGTAACCCACCACCACGACATACCGCGGCCCGGCCCAGAAGGTCGAGCCCTGGGTGATACGCGCCATCACCGGGTACCCGGCCGCGACCTGTGCCAGCAGCGCCGGCAGCTGATCTTCCAGCGGGTACACCAACATCCCGTATTCACGGGCCAGCACCTGCATGTTGCGCTCAAGGTCCGCTTCAGCGCCCGGCAAATGCAGTGGCTTATCCAATAGCCCCGGTGTAATCACAATGCCTTGTTGAGACAGCATGCTGGCCAGAGCGGCTGGGCCACCGAGGTAAGTCTCACCGCGAAACGCCGGCACGCCCTTGAGCTCGACACTCTCCGGCAGGCCCGGGATGCTCGTGGGTTTTGGATGCGAGGAACAGGCCGCCAGCCCCATGAAACAGGCGGCGACCCACCAGGAGGTTTTAATGTTCGAGGGAAACCGCAACTTCTTCACTCACTTGATCAACGGTCGACGTGGGCCCTGATCATAGGACGCTCCGGGGCGCGGGTATAGCCTTGCAGCGCAGTAAAAGGCCGGCGATAGAGCAAACAAGTTGGACGCACACGACCATTGGTCAATAGCAGGCAACCTGCGGATAGCTAGACTGTCCATTGAGAAGACAGTGTGTGCCCGGCACCGGGCGAAAGGAGGCACTTATGAGCCTGACAACAACGATTCTGCTTTTGATCTGTGGCTGGCTGGCCGTCGCCGCCGCCATGCTGTGGGGCGTGATGCGCGTGACCCGCCGGCACCATCACCCACACGTAAAACCCGCAGCACCCGGCAAGCTGCACAAACCCGCCGGGCACCACGCCTGACGCCTTAGCCAGGCATGCAACTGAAGTCTTCGGTCTGCGCCAATTCCTTGCCGTGGCTATCCTTCAACTCGGCACGCACCGACGTACCCAGGCTGGATTCCACCAGGGTGTAATGCTCGCCGGCCTTGAAGTTGCCGTAGGTCACATGCCCGCGACAATCCTGCTGGTTATCATCCCCCGCCTCTTCTTCAAACAAGGTGACGTCCAGGCGATGCGCGCCGGGTTTCACTTCGAAGTAGCGGCCATCATTAATGTTTTTACCGTCTACCCGCTCGGCCATCAGGTCGTTGGGTGCCTCCTCTTGCAAGCCGATCCAGGCTTCGCTCGGGTCCGCCTTCGGCATCGGGCCGGCACATGCCGACAACAACAGGACCGCACTCAAGGCCGGGATCAACAACAAGGGTTTAAGAGACATGGCAGAACTCCAAATGGATAAAGAGTGAACAGGCGAAACAGCTCCCGTTCGATCGGTATCCAGCTTGTTACTGTCACCATTGTTGAACAAATGAATACATATGAAAGGATCTTCAGCCGTTAACTAAATCTTCCTTCACCTGGCTGAAAGGTGCGTGTTAGGTGGGTCCGTCAAGACTGCGAGCGTTTGCAATCCAACTCCTTTGGAGGTTACGGCATGCTCGGGCTGGTAAAGACCGCACTGCTCAAGCCCTACACGTTTATCGTGCTGGCAATTTTCATCTGCATCATCGGGCCCATGGCGGCCTTGCGTACCCCCACTGACGTATTTCCCGATATTGGCATCCCCGTCGTTGCGGTGGTTTGGCAGTACAACGGCCTGTCTCCGGACGCCATGGCCGGTCGCGTGATCTACACCTACGAACGCTCCCTGAGTACCACCGTCAACGACATCGAGCACATTGAATCGCAGTCGTTACCCGGCATGGGCATCGTGAAGATTTTCTTCCAGCCCGGCGTGGATATCCGCACCGCCAACGCCCAGGTAACAGCGGTGTCACAAACCGTGCTCAAGCAGATGCCACCGGGCATTACGCCGCCGCTGATCCTCAACTACAGCGCCTCTACGGTGCCGATTCTGCAGATGGCGTTCTCCAGCCCCAGCTTGTCGGAAGCGAAGATCCGCGACCTGGTGCAGAACAACATCCGCTTGCCCCTGAGCGCCCTGCCCGGCCTGGCCATGCCCACGCCAATGGGCGGCAAGCAACGCCAGATCACCCTCGACCTCGACCCACAGGCGCTGGCCGCCAAAGGTCTCTCGGCGCAGGACGTAGGCAACGCCCTGGCCCTGCAGAACCAGATTATCCCGGTGGGTACCGCCAAACTCGGCCCCAACGAATACACGATTTTGCTCAACAACAGCCCGAAGGCGATTGATGAGCTCAACGACTTGCCGATCAAGACAGTCGACGGTGCGATCATCACCATCGGCCAGGTGGCCCACGTGCGTGACGGCTCGCCGCCGCAGACCAACATCGTGCGCGTCGACGGCCACCGTGCGGTGCTGATGCCGGCCCTGAAAAACGGCAGCATCTCCACCCTGTCGATCATCGACGGCATCCGCCAGATGCTGCCGCGCATCAATGAAACCCTGCCGCCGTCGCTGAAGACCTCACTGCTCGGCGACGCCTCGGTGTTCGTCAAACAGTCGGTGGGCAGCGTGGCCCAGGAAGGCATCATCGCCGCCTTGCTGACCAGTGCGATGATCCTGCTGTTCCTCGGCAGCTGGCGCTCGACCATCATCATCGCCGCGTCGATTCCCCTCGCGGTGCTGTCGGCCATCGCCCTGCTGGCGGCCACCGGGCAAACCCTCAACGTCATGACCCTCGGCGGGCTGGCGTTGGCGGTGGGGATCCTGGTGGACGACGCCACAGTGACCATCGAGAACATCAACTGGCACCTGGAACAAGGCAAGGCGGTGAAGGACGCGATCCTCGACGGCGCCAAGCAAATCGTCGGCCCGGCGTTCGTGTCCCTGCTGTGTATCTGCATCGTGTTTGTGCCGATGTTCATGCTGCAAGGCATCGCCGGCTACCTGTTCCGCCCGATGGCATTGGCGGTGATTTTCGCCATGGCCAGCTCGTTCATTCTGTCGCGAACCCTGGTGCCGACCCTGGCGATGTTCCTGCTCAAGCCGCACGTGCCGGAGCAAGGTGAAGGTCATCACCCGGAAGATGAATTCATCAACCATCACGAGGGCGACCAGCACAAACCGCAGCGCAACGCGGTGCTGCAATCGGTGCTGAATTTCCAGCAGGGTTTTGAGCGTCACTTCTCCAACGTGCGGGACGTTTACCACGGCCTGCTGACCCTGGCCCTCGGCGCCCGCAAGCGCTTCATCATCGGCTTCCTGGCGTGCATCCTCGCCTCGTTCCTGCTGCTGCCAAGCCTGGGCCAGGACTTCTTCCCGGCCACCGACGCCGGTGCCATGGCCCTGCACGTGCGCTTGCCGCTGGGCACACGCATCGAAGAAAGCGCCGCAGCATTTGACCGGATCGAAGCGCGGATTCGCGAGATCGTTCCGGCCGACGAACTGGACACCATCGTCGACAACATCGGCATCCCGCTGAGCGGCATCGACATGGCCTACAGCAGCAGTGGCACCATCGGCCCACAGGACGGCGATATCCAGGTCACCCTGAAAAAGGACCATGCGCCCACCGCCGACTACGTGAAAAAACTGCGTGAAGCGTTGCCCGAAAGCTTCCCCGGCAGCCAGTTCGCATTCCTCCCGGCCGACATCAGCAGCCAGATCCTCAACTTCGGTTCGCCGGCCCCGCTGGACGTGAAAATCTCCGGGCGCAGCGATGAAGAAAACCGCGCCTACGCCATCGAACTGGAACGTCGCCTGAAACACATACCGGGCATTGCCGACCTGCGCATCCAGCAGTCCACCGGCTACCCGTCACTGCAAGTCAACGTGGACCGCATGCGTGCCAACGGCCTGGGCATCACCGAGCGTGACGTAACCAACAGCATGGTTGCGTCCCTTGCCGGCAGCTCGCAAACCGCACCAACGTTCTGGCTCAACCCGGCTAACGGCGTGTCGTATTCGATCGTGGCAGCCACCCCGCAATACCGCCTCGACAGCCTGCCGTCCCTGGAAGCGTTGCCGGTAACCGGTGCCGATGGTCAGTCGCAGATCCTCGGCGGCGTGGCGACCATCTCGCGGGTACAAAGCCCGGCGGTGGTGACCCACTACAACATCGAGCCGACCCTGGACCTGTACGCCAACGTGCAAGGCCGCGACCTCGGCGGCGTCGCCAGCGATGTGCAAAAAGTGCTGAACGACATGGCCCCGATGCGCCCCAAAGGCGCGACCATCAGCCTGCACGGGCAGATCGATGCGCTGCATGAAGCGTTCAACGGCTTGAGCTTCGGCCTGCTCGGTGCGGTGGTGCTGATCTACCTGCTGATCGTGGTCAACTTCCAGTCCTGGACCGACCCGTTCGTGATCATCACCGCACTGCCGGCAGCGCTCGCGGGAATCGTCTGGATGCTGTTCCTCAGCGGCACGTCATTGTCGGTGCCCGCACTCACGGGGGCCATCCTCTGTATGGGCGTGGCCACCGCCAACTCGATCCTGGTGGTGAGCTTCTGCCGAGAGCGTCTGGCCGAACATGGCGATGCACTCAAGGCCGCACTGGAAGCCGGCTACACCCGTTTCCGCCCGGTCTGCATGACCGCCCTGGCGATGATCATCGGCATGTTGCCGCTGGCCTTGTCCGAAGAACAAAACGCGCCGCTGGGACGTGCCGTGATCGGCGGCCTGATCCTCGCCACCACTGCCACTTTGCTGTTTGTACCCGTGGTCTTCAGCCTGGTCCACGGTCGTCACCCTACTCGCGCTGCTGCTGGAGAAACTTCACATGTCGTCTGATCACAAACCCTCGCGCAAGCGTCTGATGCTCATGGGTGTCGGCGGCCTGACACTGGCCGCCCTGTTGGTCGCCAACGGCCTGCACGCCCGTACGATGCATGAAAAATCCGTCACCGCCTGGACCGAAACCGCTGCCGTGCCGCAGGTGCTGGTGTTCCAGCCCAAACAGAACGCGGCCGGCGACACCCTGCGCCTGCCCGCGCATCTGGAAGCCTGGAGCAAGGCACCGATTCATGCGCGGGTCAGCGGTTACCTGAAAGACTGGAAAGTCGACATCGGCAGCCAGGTCAAGGCCGGGCAGATTCTCGCCGAGATCGACAGCCCCGACCTCGACCAGCAAGTGGCGCAAACCCACGCCCGCATGGTGCAGGAACAGGCCAACGCACGCCTGGCGCAAACCACCGCCACCCGCTGGAAAAACCTGCTGGACAGCCATTCGGTATCGCGCCAGGAGGCCGATGAAAAAACCTCGAATGCCCTGGCCGCCAAGGCCAACGCCCAGGCCGCCGAGGCTGACTATGCGCGGCTCTCGGCGCTGGAAGACTACAAGACCATTCGCGCGCCATTCGCCGGTGTGATCACCGCGCGCAACACCGACATCGGCCAGTTGATCAAGGCTGACAGCGACAGCGATCCGGAACTGTTCGACATCGCCGACACCCACCAACTGCGCCTCTACGTGCCGGTGCCGCAGAACTACGCCGCGGTGATTCATCCCGGGCTGGCCGCCCAACTGACGGTACCCGAGCACCCCGGCGAACACTTCAGCGCGAAGCTGATGGGCGACTCCACCGCCATCGACCGCCGCTCCGGCACCCTGCTCGCACAGTTCGTGGCCGACAACCCGGACGGCAAGTTGCTGCCCGGCGACTACGCCGAAGCCACCCTGGCGATTCCGGCGGATACCCATGGCGTGAGCATCCCGGCCAGCGCCCTGATCTTCCGGGCCGAAGGCACCCAGGTCGCGGTACTGGACGCCAAGAACCACGTGCACCTGCAAGACATCCACATCGGCCTCGACCTCGGCGAGCGCCTGGTGATTGACCAGGGCCTGAAACCCGCCGATCGCGTAGTCGACAACCCACCCGACGCCCTGCGCGAAGGCGACGCCGTGCAAATGGCCGATGCCGGAGGTGCCCATGCGCCCAAGGCTTAACCCCCTCGCGGCCCTGGTATTGGTGGCACTGCACGGTTGCTCGCTGGCGCCCACCTACAAGGCGCCGACCATCGACCTGCCGGCCAAGTACCGCGAACAGACCAGCGACGGTCCGTGGCACAGCGCGCAACCGTCCGACCAACTGGCGCCGAAGTGGTGGCAGCTGTATCAGGACCCGCGCCTGAACGACCTGCAGGAACAACTGCTCAAGGCCAACCCGGACCTGGCCGCAGCGTTGGCGCATTTCGATGCGTCACAAGCGTATGCCAGCCAACTGCATGCCGGGCTGTTCCCGCAAATAACCGCCAGCGCGCAACCGTTGCGCCAGCGGCAATCGGACAATCGGCCACTGCGGGGTGATACCCAGCCTTCGGTGTACAACAGCAACACGGCGGGGTTTGCGCTGAGCTTCGATCTGGATCTGTGGGGCAAAATCCGCAACCAGGTGGCGGCTGGCGATGCACAGGCCCAAGCCTCCGGGGATGATTTGGCGGTGGCACGCCTGAGCTTGCAGCATCAGTTGGCGACGCTGTACGTGCAGCTCAACGGACTGGATGCCCAGAGCCGGATTCTCAGCAGTTCGCTGGATGATTTTGGCCAGGCGCTGAAACTGACCCGCAGCCGGTACGAGGGGCAGATCGCCTCGGAGCTCGACCTGACCCGGGCGCAGAATCAGCTGGCTGAAGCACAGGCGCAGCTTGACGATGTGCGCGGTCAACGCAATCTCACCGAGCATGCGATTGGTGAATTGGTGGGCGTATCCGCCAGTGAATTCCAGCTGCCGCCGAGCCAGCAATTGATCGCGCTGCCGGGGATTCCGCAACAACTGCCGAGCCACCTGCTGCAACGCCGGCCGGATATCGCGGCAGCCGAGCGACGGGTGTTTGCGGCCAACGCGAATATCGGCGTGGCCAAGGCGGCGTGGTACCCGGATTTCAGTTTGACCGGCTTGATTGGCGGGCAGACCCAAGGTGTGGGCAACTTGTTCTCCGCCGCCAATCGGTATTGGGCGCTGGGGCCGCTGGTGAATCTGCCGATCTTTGATGGCGGTCGGCTGAGCGCCAATGAGCGCCAGGCCAAGGCAGAGTTTGAAGAGGCTTCGGCGCACTATCGCAGCCAGGTGTTAAGAGCCGTGCGTGAGGTGGAAGACAACCTTGGGCAACTGCGCGACTTGCAGCAGGAGGCGATGGACGAACAAGCCGCCGCGAATGCCGCCGAGCACACACAGGCACTGGCGATGAACAGTTACCAGGCGGGGGCTGTGAGCTATCTGGATGTGGTGACGGCGCAGACGGCGGCGTTGCAGGCGCAGCGCACGTTGCAGGCGGTGCAGACGCGGCAATTGCAGGCGAGTGTGGATTTGGTGACGGCGCTGGGCGGAGGCTGGTTGCCTGGGGCGTGAGGTTGCTTCCTACAACCGGGATCACATACGGGAGTTTTGTTGATCCGGACGTCAGGGCGCCAAGTAGGCTCCCACAGCCTCGAGTGCTCGAAGCTTCAAATAATCCGCCTTGATGACCGCGTTGTCGGCATGCACCAAATAAATGGTACCCGGTTGGCTGAATACGTCTTTGGTCATGCCAATCGGCTGCCCGCTGCCAACGTAGAACACCGAATAAAAATAGGACTCGAGCTTCAGAAGCTCGCTTAAAAACAGCTCTTTGGTGAAACAACCCGGCGAACGATTGATTAGGCAGACGTTATAGCTGTGCAGCAACAATTCATAACCTACCTGGGCGTCAAGCAAGCGCTCAAATTGTTCCGGCTCAACGATGGACATAACCGTGGCGCGAATCTGCCCCAGTCCTGTCGTCTGTTCGGATACTTCAGGACGAAGAATTCCGTCGGTGCGCGCTGCGATCTCCACAAGTCTGGGACCTTTTTCGGTCAGCATAACCTCCGCGTGGCTAGGGCCATTTTCAATGCCCAGGCTTCTGACGACCTTGCGGGTGTAGTCGACCAGCAGCTCACACTCAGGCTCGGCAGGGCTGACCAGTTCATCAATGTCGTAAATGACGCTACCGCTGTCCAGCCGCTCCTTTCGGTATCTCACCACTTCAGTGACCATCTGCCTCACGCCCAGGGAGACCATATTCACAACATATTCCACACCAACCAAATATTCCTGGATCAGGACCTGAGCGTTCCTAATATTGAGTCGATTGGTCGTTCCCAAAACCTTTCCGAAGGCGACCTCACAATCTTGCAAATCATCGCAAATATAAACCCCATCCGCGCCTGCACTATCCAGAGGTTTCAGCACCACGGGAAACCTGCCATGCCCCAGGATCCAGGCCTTGGCCGCATTCCATGACTCAACGATAGCCTGTTGCGCGGCTGGCAGCCCAGCGTCGGCGACACAACGGATCATTTCAAACTTGTTCCTGCGCGCTTGAGTTCGGTTGAATTGGTTGCGATAAGGAAGATTGAGCTGCTCGTTGAGCCAATCAGACAACAACACACCGGTTTCAGCCCCAGCGATGATGTACTGGGGATCGAACGTCGCAACGCGTTCGACCGTCGCTTCCAACTGCTTATTGACGATCAGACATTCATAAATCGAGGCATCGAAACCCATGTAGTAATAATCATCGAGCGTCGCGGACGACGCCACATGGATCAACGTACAGCCTCGCTCACGCAACGCTTTCGCGACAAACTTACCGGATGAAAAACCATCGACTATCACGACTCTGCTCATCTCAATCCCCGCCTTTCGAGATACAGACTTGCGATTGCTCGTCCAGAGAGTAAAAAAATAATGACGCCAACCGCCGTGACACTGGCTGCCGAAAACTCCACTCGTGTGTCGAGATATTGAAGCAGCAGGACAAACACCGGCAGTGTCAGCAGTAACAGCGATACATGGATAGCACTGAGATAATGAATGGTTTTTTGAATCAGATAAATCGGCAGCAAATGGCCAATCACCACTAACGTCAGCATCGGCCAGAACAGCTCAGGGCCCAAGGCAAAACCGACACCCGTCGCGGGAATCAAGACGACACAGGCAATGATCATCACCACATTTCGGACCGCCAGAATTTCATAAACAACCCACTGTCGAGCGAATAGCTTTTTCGAGACGATCGTATACATCACGGTGCCCAACGCGCACACCAGAACGCTGACGATGCCAAGCATTCGCTGCCCGGTAGTGGTGGAAGACACACCACTGTCACCCATGAATGACTTGAACAACATGATTCCCACGGAAATCAGTACCAGCCAGGAAATCAATGTATCCGCCAACGCGGTTTTAACTCTGTTTTTATCAAGAGCAGAGAGGATGAGCGTTAGCGCCGGCCCGCATGCCACTGAGGCCACGCCGACAACGGCAGGTTCCAGATAACGGAGTGCGTAGAATAGGCCGCCCCAGTTCAATAGAACTGCAACATTGACTAAAAAAACTAACAATATGTTTTCGCACAGTTTTAAGATAAGTTTTTTGTTACTTCGCAAGAGCGTAAAACTTAGAAAAAACGCTCCTGAAAAACTGAAGCAGTAAAAAATGACTACCAAGGGATTTATCATTTGGGTAACAAAAGCCACATACACGTCAAATGCAGCACTGATAAAGCAAAAAATCAGCCCAAGCACCATTCCGCGCCGCATCAAGCTACTCATTTAAATCACCAGATGGTGTGCAACCTTGACGGGCTTCGAATTGCTTCATCGTCTTGATGCCATCTAAAATCCACATCAGTCAATCACCTCAACACCTCCAGCCCTCACATTGATTTTTATTATAGTTTTTACCAAAATCCCAGTTTTCTCAAACACTTCCCCGATTCCTCCGCTGCCTACTTTTTCTACTGCACAGATAACACCTAAAACTTCCCCGCCACTTGCTCTAACGGCGTCAACCAATGAAACAATCGTCCCCCCGGTACTCAACGTATCATCAACGATGACAACTCGATCATCGCGACCTATTCCGTTGAGATATAGTTTCCCGTCAAAGTATTCTGAACTAATATCCACAACCTGCTCATTTAGACAACCCAGGCTATAGGGATACCAGCGCGCCATCGCAAGAGGAATGCCAGTCAATAACGAAACCGCTGTGGCGAGAGGTGCCCCTTTATCCTCCTCAGTAACAATTTTAGTAGCAGTCAGATCCATAAGCCTAATTGACCTCTGAGCGACTTCCATCAAAACTTGTGGCCGCAGCGCGGGAATCTGATCCGCAAATTCATTAACCGTAGTCAATGCTTTTCCAGAATTCACAACATCGGCGTTCCTATAAACATCTTCAAGTAACATTTTTTCAATCCTCCCTGTATTCTGGATAAATACCATCCCAGCGACTTCTATATTTCCACGCACTATCAAAAAATAGAGTCACGATATTTTGATTGTTACACTCCCGAATAATCTCGTCACAGACCAATAAATTTGCGCCGCAAGTTGGTCCAATCTGGATACCCGAATCAACGATAAATTGCTTCATGCGCTGCCAAGACCGGGCGCCATCCACTAACCGCACCTCATCTACAAGTTCAGGTATCGTATTAATGGATAATACTCCAGCCCCCAACCCCATAAGATTATGAGGACGATGCTTAAAAGCCGTATTTTTCTTCATCGCGTAGAGAGGTGCCGAACTTTTGACCTCTATACCTATAGCTTTAATTTCTTTGTATTCTCGTTTCAACACTTCTGCAATACCGGAAAACGTTCCCCCTGTACCGATGGAGCATATGAAAAAGTCAGGTATGACATTCATCTTTTTTAGTGCATTGACGATTTCTTCGCCACAGCCGTGCCATGCCTCTTTATTTAGTAGCGTATTGGACTGATCCAGAAAGTAGGTATTTCCTTCTAGTGCTTCTGAGGAAAACTTTTTGGCCATCGTTGCCGCTCCAGCTAAAAACTCTTCTTTTGGAGTTTCGGTTATTTGTGCCCCATAAGATAAAATTTGTGCTTTGCGTTCCTGCGTCATGCCCTCTGGCATAAAAACTCTTATTGAATAACCTTTTTCTCTGCCTATCCATGCGAGCGCGGCACCTCCGTTCCCTGTGGAACTATCCACCAGTATCATGCCAGGTTGAATAACCCCCGATGCCTCTAGCTTGGTAATGATACTCAAGTAGGTTCTATCCTTATGACTGCCCGACGGGTTCATAAACTCGCACTTTGAAAACACCCGATTTCCGCTGTCGCTTTTAACCTCCACAAGTGGCGTATCTCCTATATCACCTAGCTTCATTATTCCTCCTTTAACCCAAGCATTTATTCCGATGCATTTGACCCTATCAAAACATTGCAAAAGTAAATAGCTAGCAAAACGGTTAGGTGCTTGCAAAAAAAACTAACACCTTCAGGTAGCACCGATAACGGAAAAATGAAAAAGGGAACTTTCACACAAGCTGCTCGGATGTGACCTTCATACTATTTAACCCATTATCTGCAGTTACTAGTATCCACTGGGCTCTGGGGCCCTTGGTAAACCGGCCGATCTTCAACGGCGGGCGCCTGAGTGCCAAGCCAAGGCCGAGTTTGAAGAGGCCTCGGCCCACTACCTCAGCCAGGTTTTACGCGCCGTGCGCAAGGTTAAAGATAACTAGGGGCAACTGCCGGATTTGCAGCAGAAAGCGCTGGATGAACAGTTATCTGGCGGGGGCTCTGAGTTATCTGGATGTGGTGACGGCGCAGACCGCAGCGTTGCAGGCGCAGCGCACGTTGCAGGCGGTGCAGACGCGGCAGTTGCAGGCGAGTGTGGGGTTGGTGACGGCGCTGGGCGGAGGCTGGAAGCCCGACGCCTGATACCTGTCTCAAGAACGACAGTGATCAACTGTGGGAGCGGGCTTGCTCGCGAAGGCGGTGGGTCAGCACCGGATATGCTGGCTGACACACCGCCTTCGCGAGCAAGCCCGCTCCCACATTTTATCGCAGTGACTGGACGTACTCAGGCAGCCAACTTGCCGCTGGCGATTGCCACCGAAGCTGCCACCATCGCCCTCAGCAACACCGCACAACCCCGCCGCCAAATCATCCGGCGCCGCGTTCTCGATTTCGTTATGGCTGATGCCACCTTCACACGGCACAAAGATCATCCCCGCGGGCCCCAGTTCCGCGACGAAAATCGCGTCATGCCCTGCCCCGCTCACGATATCCATGTTCGACAACCCCAACCCATTGGCCGCATCACGCACGGCATCCACGCAGCCTTTGTCGAAGTACAGCGGCGGGAAGTCAGCGGTGGGTGTCATCTCGAATGTGAGGCCGTGCTTGGCGCAGGTCTCGTCGATCACCTTGCGCACCTGGGCAATCATCGAATCCAGCCGCGCCGGTTCCAGATGGCGGAAGTCCAGGGTCATGCGCACTTCGCCAGGAATGACGTTGCGTGAGCCCGGATACGCTTGCAGGCAACCGACGGTGCCGCAGGCGTGAGGCTGATGACCCAACGCCGCCGCGTTAACTGCAGCCACCACGGCCGCGGCACCGACCAGGGCATCCTTGCGCAGGTGCATCGGGGTCGGCCCCGCATGCGCCTCGACACCCCGCAGTTTCAGGTCGAACCATTTCTGGCCAAGGGCGCCCAGCACCACACCGATGGTTTTCTTTTCATCCTCAAGAATCGGACCTTGCTCGATATGTGCTTCGAAATATGCGCCCACCTTGTGCCCGCTCACCGGGCGTGATCCGGCATACCCAATGGCATTCAGCGCATCGCCCACGGTCACGCCGTCGGCATCCGTCTTGGCCAGCGTGTCGGCCAGGGTGAATTTCTCGGCAAACACCCCGGAGCCCATCATGCATGGAGGAAAGCGCGAGCCTTCTTCGTTGGTCCACACCACCACTTCCAGCGGCGCTTCGGTTTCCACCTTCAGGTCATTGAGGGTGCGCAACACCTCAACGCCTGCCAGCACACCAAAACAGCCATCAAACTTGCCGCCGGTGGGCTGGGTGTCGATATGGCTGCCGGTCATCACCGGCGGCAACTGGGGATTGCGCCCGGGCCGGCGGGCGAAGATATTACCGACGCCATCGATGGTCACGGTACAGCCCGCTTCCTCGCACCACTTCACAAACAGGTCGCGGGCCTGGCGATCGAGGTCGGTCAGGGCCAGGCGGCAGACGCCGCCCTTGGGGGTGGCGCCGAGCTTGGCGAGTTCCATCAGGGACAGCCACAGACGATCGCGGTTGATGTGCTGATGGGTGGATTGCAGAACGTCTATGGCAGCGTTCATGGGGATCTCCTCAGGCAGTAGTTCTTATGAATTTGACCAGACTCTCACTGGAGGACTGCGATCAAAAATGTGGGAGCGGGCTTGCTCGCGAAGGCGGTGATTCAGCTAACACATCTGGCGACTGGCACACCGTATTTGCGAGCAAGCCCGCTCCCACATTTGATTGCATTCCACATCGATTAAAGCGGTGTTTTCACGGCGACCACACGAGCCCCGCGTTTCATGCAGAGGGCGTAATACAATAGGCCACCGAGCGCCGAGCCGGTGAACCAGCCATAGCTGTAGAACCAGCTGAACGCATCACTGCCCAGGGACAGCAAGGTCAGCACCACCGGCACGCCAAACGCCAGGAAGCCATGCCAGTTCCACGCCGGGTACACGTCATCGCGATACAAACCGGCGAGGTCCAGTTGCTGTTTCTTGATGATGAAATAGTCCACCACCATGATCCCGGCGATCGGCCCCAAGAGGCTTGAGTAACCCAGCAACCAGTTGGAATAGACGGTTTCCAGGCTCACGTCGGAGATGATCAGCCCGAGCTTTTTCAGCAGCTCATGGGCCATCAACGCCAGGCCCACCAGGCCGGTGAGCACCACCGCCGTGGTGCGGTTGATCAGCTTGGGGGCGATGTTCTGGAAGTCGTTGGTGGGCGAGACGATGTTCGCCGCGGTGTTGGTGGACAAGGTGGCGATGATGATCAGCGCCATCGCCACGGCCACCCACACCGGGCTCTGGATATGACCGATCAGGGTGACCGGGTCGGAGACGCTGACGCCCACCAGTTTCACCGAGGCGGCGGTCATGATTACGCCGAGGGCGGCGAACAGGAACATGGTCAGCGGCAGGCCGAAAATCTGCCCGAGGATCTGGTCTTTCTGGCTTTTGGCGTAGCGGCTGAAGTCGGGAATGTTCAACGACAAGGTGGCCCAGAAACCCACCATCGCGGTCAGGCCCGCCATGAAGTAGCCGGTGAGGCTGGCGCCTTCGGGACGTTTGGGCGGGATCGCCATCAGCTCGGTCAGCGACACATTCGGCAGCGCCCACACCAGCAGCCCGATACCCACCGCCACCAGCAGCGGTGCCGACAGGGTTTCCAGCCATTTGATCGACTCGGCGCCACGCAATACCACCCACAGGTTCAGGGTCCAGAAGATCATGAAGCCGATCACTTCACCGGTGCCGCCAAGGGATTTCCAACCCTCGAAAATCGACCCCAGGAACAGGTGGATCGCCAGGCCGCCAAACATCGTCTGGATACCGAACCAGCCACACGCCACCAACGCGCGGATCAGGCACGGCACGTTGGAGCCGAGCACGCCGAAGGACGAGCGCAGCAACACCGGAAACGGGATGCCGTACTTGGTACCGGGGAAGGCGTTGAGGGTCAGCGGGATCAGCACCACGATATTGGCCAGCAGGATCGCCATCAGCGCCTCGCCCACCGACAACCCGAAGTACGCGGTGAGCACGCCGCCCAGGGTGTAGGTCGGCACACACACCGACATGCCGATCCACAGCGCGGTGATATGCCACTTGTTCCAGGTGCGTTCGCGCACCTTGGTCGGTGCCATGTCGTGGTTGTAGCGGGGGCTGTCGAGGACGTCGGGGCCGGCGTCGAGTTCGTACAGGCCGTTGCGCTCAATGACTTGCGATCTGTTCTGTTGCATGGCCGCTCCACGGTTTTTTCGAATTATTTTTGCTCATCCCGTGACGTGCACGGGATGGCCGGAGTACCTCGTTGACAACATGACATCCGGGACCCGGCCAACCGCCACCGCACTCAATAACCGTGCCGTAAACCGTCAACCTGCCCGCACCGCTTGTATAACTTGCTGATGTTTATCAGCTTTATTGTCTCGACCGAAGAGCCCCTCGTTACTTTCAGCGTTACTCAGGCCAACTAACGCAGAAGTTGTCCGAACCCTCAGGACTCAATCTGGTGCAACACAATTATTTTTATTTACCGGCCCCGTCAAGAGGCATGTCTCAAGCGTCTGATTTGCAATAGGAAATGTTGCTCATATTGTGAACCTGTCAAGTGCGTCAAAATGGTGAGAGGCCGCTACATTTTGGTGATTTTGATTTTTTATCGTTAAAATTCAATTACTTAATAAAGATATAAGCTTATAAAAAATATTCTTGCTCATTCGAAAAACTCGGGCTAGTTTCTATTCCTGTCACCGCTGACAGGAATTAATTTTCCAGCGGCGCGATGCATGACAACACTTAGAACTGGCACAAGCCGGTCAAGCCTGTGAGGAACTCGACATGTCGCTGTTGATCCGTGGCGCTACCGTTATTACCCATGATGAAAGTTACCGAGCCGATGTTTTATGCGCAGACGGTCTAATCCGCGCCATTGGCACTGATCTGGATATTCCCGCCGGCACCGAGATACTCGACGGCAGCGGTCAATACCTGATGCCCGGCGGCATCGACCCCCATACCCATATGCAGTTGCCCTTCATGGGCACCGTGGCCAGTGAAGATTTTTTCAGTGGCACGGCCGCCGGGTTGGCGGGCGGCACCACGTCGATCATCGACTTCGTGATTCCCAACCCGCAGCAATCCCTGCTGGAAGCCTTCCATCAGTGGCGCGGCTGGGCCGAGAAGTCGGCGTCCGACTACGGCTTTCACGTCGCCATTACGTGGTGGAGCGAACAGGTCCGCGAGGAAATGGCCGAGCTGGTGAGCCAACACGGCATCAACAGCTTCAAGCATTTCATGGCGTACAAGAACGCAATCATGGCCGCCGACGACACCTTGGTGGCGAGCTTCGAACGCTGCCTGGAACTGGGTGCGGTACCGACGGTGCATGCCGAAAACGGCGAGCTGGTGTATCACCTGCAACGCAAGCTGATGGCCCAGGGCATTACCGGGCCTGAAGCGCATCCGTTGTCGCGGCCTTCGCAGGTGGAAGGTGAAGCCGCCAGCCGGGCGATCAGGATTGCCGAAACCATCGGCACGCCGCTGTACCTGGTGCACGTGTCCACCAAGGAAGCGCTGGATGAAATCACCTACGCCCGCAGCAAGGGCCAGCCGGTGTACGGCGAAGTATTGGCCGGGCATCTGCTGCTGGACGACAGCGTGTATCAACACCCCGACTGGCAGACCGCCGCCGGCTATGTGATGAGCCCGCCCTTCCGCCCGCGCGGGCATCAGGAGGCACTGTGGCATGGCTTGCAATCGGGCAACCTGCACACCACCGCCACCGACCATTGCTGCTTCTGCGCCGAGCAAAAAGCCGCCGGGCGGGATGACTTCAGCAAAATTCCCAATGGCACTGCCGGTATCGAAGACCGCATGGCGCTGTTGTGGGATGAGGGCGTGAACACCGGGCGCTTGTCGATGCAGGAATTCGTTGCGCTGACGTCTACCAACACGGCGAAGATCTTCAACCTGTATCCACGCAAAGGAGCGATCCGCGTGGGGGCCGATGCTGACCTAGTGCTGTGGGACCCGCAAGGCACACGGACCATTTCCGCGAAGACTCACCACCAGAAAGTCGACTTCAACATCTTCGAAGGCAAGACCGTGCGCGGCGTGCCGAGCCATACCATCAGCCAGGGCAAGCTGGTCTGGGCGGATGGGGATTTGCGCGCCGAACGGGGTGCGGGTCGGTATATCGAACGGCCGACGTATCCGCCGGTGTTTGAGCAGTTGAGCAAGCGGGCGGAGCGTTCCAGGCCGGTTGCTGTGAAACGCTGAGGCCGCCATTCGCGAGCAAGCCCGCTCCCACATTCGCCCCCATTCCAACAGGATAAATGCAGTCGAATGTGGGAGCGGGCTTGCTCGCGAAGAGGCCGGTACAGGCAACAAAAAAAACCACTGCCCACCAGAGGCAGCACCTCAAAAACCGTGAGGCCAATACCGTGATCCAGACCCTGAACCATCTTCCCCACCCCCATGAAGATGCGGCGGCCCTCGCCGCGCATTTCACCGACCTGGCGCCGCCGCTCAATGCCCGGCAAGCCCAACTGGAAGCCTCGCGCTGCCTCTACTGCTACGACGCACCGTGCGTCAACGCGTGCCCCAGCGAGATCGATATCCCGTCGTTCATCCGCAATATCCACACGGAGAACGTCCAGGGCGCCGCACAGAAGATTCTCTCGGCGAATATCCTCGGCGGCAGTTGCGCCCGGGTCTGCCCGACGGAAATCCTCTGCCAGCAAGCCTGCGTGCGCAACAATGCCGAGGAATGCGCCCCGGTGCTGATCGGCCTGTTGCAGCGTTACGCGGTGGACAACGCGCACTTCAGCGAACACCCGTTCCAGCGCGCCGCGCCCACCGGCAAGCGCATCGCGGTGGTCGGCGCCGGGCCTGCGGGGTTGTCCTGCGCCCATCGCAGCGCCCTGCACGGCCATGACGTGGTGATTTTCGAAGCCCGGGAAAAAGCCGGCGGCCTGAATGAATACGGGATCGCCAAGTACAAGCTGGTGGATGACTTCGCGCAAAAGGAACTGGATTTCCTCCTGCAAATTGGCGGCATCGAGATCCGTCACGGCCAGCGCCTGGGCGACAACCTGACCTTGAGCGAACTGCACCAGCAGTTCGATGCAGTGTTCCTCGGCCTTGGCCTGGCTGCCAGCAAACAGCTCGGCCTGCCACACGAAGACGCCCCCGGCCTGCTCGCCGCCACCGACTACATCCGTGAACTGCGCCAGGCCGACGACCTCAGTCAACTGCCCCTGGCCGACCGTTGCATCGTGCTCGGCGCCGGCAACACGGCCATCGACATGGCGGTGCAAATGGCCCGCCTCGGTGCCCGTGACGTCAACCTGGTGTATCGCCGTGGCCTGGCTGAAATGGGCGCCACCGGCCATGAGCAGGACATCGCCAAGGCCAACCAGGTACGCCTGCTGACCTGGGCCCAGCCCGAAGAAGTGTTGCTCGACGACCAGGGCCATGTGCGCGGCATGCGTTTCGCCCGCACCCGCATGGTCGATGGCCGCCTGCAAGCCACCGGCGAGACCTTCGAACTGGCCGCCGACGCGATCTTCAAGGCCATCGGCCAAGGCTTCGACGACGAGGCGCTGCACGACCCGCTGGCCCACCAACTGCAACGCCAAGGCGATCGGATCTTCGTCAACGAACAGCTGCGCACCAGCATCCCCGGTGTGTACGCCGGCGGCGATTGCGTCAGCCTCGGCCAGGACCTCACCGTCCAGGCCGTGCAACATGGCAAGCTGGCCGCTGAAGCCATGCACGCCCAACTCATGCTGAATGTGGAGGCTGCGTAATGGCCGATCTCTCGATTGTATTCGCCGGTATCAAAGCCCCCAATCCGTTCTGGCTGGCCTCCGCGCCGCCTACCGACAAGGCCTACAACGTGGTCCGCGCCTTTGAAGCAGGCTGGGGCGGCGTGGTCTGGAAAACCCTCGGCGAAGACCCGGCAGCGGTCAACGTCTCATCGCGCTACTCGGCGCACTTTGGTGCCAACCGTGAAGTGCTCGGCATCAATAACATCGAGCTGATTACCGACCGCTCCCTGGAGATCAACCTGCGGGAAATCACCCAGGTGAAAAAGGACTGGCCGGACCGCGCGCTGATCGTGTCATTGATGGTGCCGTGTGTTGAGGAGTCGTGGAAGCACATCCTGCCACTGGTGGAAGCCACCGGCTGTGACGGCATCGAGCTGAACTTCGGCTGCCCCCACGGCATGCCGGAACGCGGCATGGGCGCGGCGGTGGGCCAGGTGCCGGAGTATGTGGAACAGGTGACGCGCTGGTGCAAGACCTATTGCTCGCTGCCGGTGATCGTCAAGCTCACGCCGAACATCACCGACATACGCGTGGCGGCGCGGGCAGCGTATCGCGGGGGCGCGGATGCGGTGTCGCTGATCAACACCATCAACTCCATCACCAGTGTCGACCTGGAGCGCATGGTCGCCCTGCCGATGGTCGGCACCCAAAGCACCCACGGGGGTTACTGCGGCTCGGCGGTGAAACCCATCGCACTGAACATGGTGGCGGAGATTGCCCGGGACCCACAGACACAAGGCTTGCCGATCTGCGGGATTGGCGGGATTGGCAACTGGCGCGATGCAGCGGAATTCGTCGCGCTGGGCTGCGGCGCGGTGCAGGTGTGCACGGCGGCGATGCTGCATGGGTTTCGGATTGTCGAAGAAATGAAGGACGGGCTGTCGCGGTGGATGGACAGCCAGGGTTACAGCAGCCTGCAGGAATTTTCCGGGCGGGCGGTGGGCAATACGACGGATTGGAAGTACCTGGATATCAATTACCAGGTGATCGCCAAAATTGACCAGGCGGCATGTATTGGCTGTGGGCGTTGCCATATTGCCTGTGAAGATACGTCGCACCAAGCGATTGCCAGCTTGAAGCAGGCGGATGGGACACATAAATACGAGGTGATCGATGATGAGTGCGTGGGGTGCAACCTGTGCCAGATCACCTGCCCGGTGGCGGACTGTATCGAGATGGTGCCGGTGGATACCGGAAAGCCGTTTTTGAACTGGACGCAGGATCCGAGGAACCCCTACCGCGAGGCGGTGTAGCCTGAATGATCGTTCCCACGCTCCGCGTGGGAATGCATCCGTTGACGCTCCGCGTCACGACCTTAAGAGCGGACGCAGAGCGTCCAGGGCGGCACTCTCACGCGGAGCGTGGGAACGATCTAGGGCTCCAACCCGATCCCCCGCAGGATCACACTCGTCACCGTCTGCACCGCCCGCTCAAACTGCATGTCCGACAACGGCTGATGGTCATTCAGGATCTTCACCTGATGGTCAAAGTCGGCATAGTGCTGGGTCGACGCCCAGATCATATACAGCAGGCTCGACGGCTCCACCGGCAAAATCCGCTTGTCCTCCACCCACTGGCGGATCTTCGCTTCCTTCATCTTGGCCCAGTCATACAGGCTCACATCCAGCGCCTCCCCCAGGGTTGGCGCGCCGTGGATGATTTCATTCGCCCAGACTTTCGAACCATAAGGCCGGCTGCGGGAATGTTGCATCTTGGCGCGGATGTAGCTGCTGAGCACCACCCGCGGGTCGTCGAACATCTCGAAGCACAGGGCGTCCTGCTTCCACACCTCGAGCAGGTCGAACAACACCGCGCTGTACAGCTCGCTCTTGGTACTGAAGTAGTAATGCAGGTTGGAGCGCGGCAGTTGCACTTCTTCAGCGATGTCGGCCATGGCGGTGCTGCCATAGCCCTTCTCGGCGAAGACCTTTTCAGCCGCCAGCAGAATCTTTTCGACGTTGACCCGACGAATACCGATCTTGTGATTGCCCATAAGGGCTCCCTGACAACAACATGGCTTCAAGACTACCATCCGCTCTAGATCGCGGCGACACGCCACTGTGAAACTTCGTACAAGAACCTTCCCCGTCGATAGCGGATTGGTTAGCATCGCCATCCCCTCGAAGGATCATCCCCCATGACTATTCGACAGCGAAGCGCGTGTGACGACCCGGTGCTGGGTGCACTGTGGGAACGCTCGGTGCGCGCCACCCATGACTTTCTCAGCGAAGACGACATCCAGCGCCTGCTGCCCCTGGTACGCGACTGCTACCTGCCGATGCCCGCACTTGAAGTGTGGGTGTACGAAGATGCCCAAGGCATTGGCGGCTTCGTCGGCACCAGCGGCAATAATGTCGAGATGCTGTTTATCGACCCGAACCGACGCGGCCAGGGCATCGGTCGCCAGTTGCTGGACTTCGTCCGCGCCCGCCACGACACCCTGCGGGTCGACGTGAACGAGCAGAATCCACAGGCCGTGGGTTTCTACCTGCACTATGGTTTTATCCAGACCGGCCGCTCGCCCGTCGATGGCGAAGGCAAGCCCTTCCCCTTGTTGCACATGGCACTACCGAACGACTGACTCTCACCTGAAGGTATTGAACAATGTTGATCAAGAAGACCCTCACCACCGTTGCCCTGCTCGCTTCCCTGCTGGGCGCCTCGGCCGCGTTTGCCCACGCCCACCTGAAAAGCTCGGAGCCTGCCGCCGACAGCAGCGTCGCCGCGCCCAAGGACCTGCGCCTGACGTTCAGCGAAGGCGTTGAAGCGACCTTCACCAAGGTATCCCTGAGCAAGGACGGCACCGAAGTCGCGATCAAGGGCCTGGAAACCCCGGACGCCGACAAGAAAGTATTGGTGGTGACACCGGCCGCACCCTTGGCCGCCGGCACCTACAAAGTGGTGTGGAACGCGGTCTCGGTGGATACCCACAAGAGCAACGGTGAATACAGCTTCAAGGTCGGCCAATAATCCATGGCCACCCTGCTGGTGCTGTGCCGTTTCCTGCATTTCATCGTCGTGCTGTTGATGTTCGGGGCCTGTGTGTTCAGGCCCTGGCTGCTGGGCGCGGGACCGCAACCGGTGCTGGACCGCCAACTGTCGCGCATCACCCAAGGGTTGGCGTGGCTGGCATTGGTGTCGGGGGTGGCGTGGCTGCTGTTGATCAGCGCGAGCATGGCCGGTGTCGGGCTGGGCGTGCTGGAATGGTCGACCGTGCAGTTGGTGCTGGGCAAAACCTTCTTCGGCCAGGTCTGGACCTGGCACTTGCTACTGAACGTGCTGCTGGTGCTGGGCCTGATGACGCCGTGGAAGGCGTTGCGCCTGCCGCTCTGTGCATTGCTGCTGGCGACACTGGCACCGGTGGGCCATGGCGCCATGCTCAATGGCATGGCCGGACAGCTGCTGATCCTCAATCAGGTGGTGCACCTGGTGTGTGTCGGTGCCTGGCTGGGCGGCCTGCTCCTTCTGGTGTTGATCCTCAGGCAGTCGCCCCGCTATCCGTTGGAACCGATCCTCAAGCGCTTCAGTGGCATCGGTTATGGCCTGGTGACAGGGCTGCTGGTGACCGGATTGATCAACGTGCGGGTGCTCACCGGGCAGTTCTGGCCGACGCCCTTGTTCACAGGGTTCGCCCTGATCCTGTTGATCAAGGTGCTGCTGGTGTTCGGCATGCTCGCCCTGGCGCTGCTGAACCGCCTGCGGATTCACAACTGTGAGCAGCGGCTGCCTGCCTTGAAGGCCAGCGTGATGATTGAATGGTTACTAGGTGTTTCAGCGGTAGCCGCCGTTTCGCTGCTTGGCACCCTGCCGCCCATGGTTGCAGCGGGATAACTCCTTCCCCACTGACTCCCTTCACGCAGGGAGTCATCGTATAACTTTCGATTGACAACCCCCTGAAACCTCGCAAATATCGCCCTCAATGTTGTACGACAACGTATAACAAAAAATAAAAACAACAAAAAGACAAGGGAGCGTCACTGTGAGCCAACACGTCCGCCAGTTCTCCGGCACCACCCGTTTTGCCGCCATCGGTTTGAGCAGCCTGGCCTTTACCCTCCCCGCCACCGCCTCGGCAGAAGGCTTCATCGATGACGCCACCGCCACGCTCAACCTGCGCAACGCCTACTTCAACCGCAACTTCACCAACCCCGCCTACCCCCAGGGCAAGGCCGAGGAGTGGACGCAAAACTTCATTCTCGATGCCAGGTCCGGCTTCACCCAAGGCACCGTCGGTTTCGGCCTGGACGTGCTGGGCCTGTACTCGCAGAAACTCGACGGCGGCAAAGGTACCGCCGGCACCCAACTGCTGCCGACCCGCAGCGATGGCCGCCCTGCCGATAACTTCGGGCGCCTGGGCGTGGCGCTGAAAACCAAGCTGTCGAACACCGAATTGAAAGTCGGCGAATGGATGCCGGTACTGCCGATCCTGCGCTCGGATGACGGCCGCTCACTGCCGCAAACGTTCCGCGGCGGCCAGGTAACGTCCAGGGAAATCGCCGGCCTGACCTTGTATGGCGGCCAGTTTCGCGGCAACAGCCCGCGCAACGACGCGAGCATGGATGACATGTTTCTCAACGGTAAAGCCGCATTCACCTCGGACCGCTTCAACTTCGGCGGCGGCGAATACACCTTCAACGACAAGCGCACCCAGGTTGGCGTGTGGTATGCCGAACTCAGTGACATCTACCAGCAACAGTATTTCAACCTGACCCACAGCCAGCCCGTGGGCGACTGGACCCTGGGCGCCAACCTCGGGTTCTTCACCGGCAAGGAAGACGGCAAGGCCCTGGCCGGCGACCTCGACAACAAAACCGCGTTCGCCCTGCTCTCGGCCAAATACAAAGGCAACAGCTTCTATATCGGCCTGCAGAAACTCAGCGGCGAAAGCGCCTGGATGCGGGTCAACGGCACCAGCGGCGGCACCCTGGCCAACGACAGCTACAACGCCAGCTACGACAACGCCAAGGAAAAGTCCTGGCAGGTGCGGCACGACTTCAACTTCGTGGTACTGGGCATTCCCGGGTTGACCATGATGAACCGCTACATCAGTGGCGATAACGTGCACACCGGGGCGATCACCAATGGCAAGGAGTGGGGCCGTGAGTCGGAGCTGGCCTACACGGTACAAAGCGGTCCACTGCGGGACCTGAATGTGCGCTGGCGCAACGCAACGATGCGCCGGGATTTCAGTACCAACGAGTTTGATGAAAACCGGATATTCATCAGTTACCCGCTGTCGTTGTTATAGCGGTTTACAAACAACCGGAAAGGCTTTTGTGGCGGGGGAGATT
The DNA here is from genome assembly GCF_030815935.1 of Pseudomonas sp. W2I6. NCBI lineage: Bacteria > Pseudomonadati > Pseudomonadota > Gammaproteobacteria > Pseudomonadales > Pseudomonadaceae > Pseudomonas > Pseudomonas sp. W2I6. The sequence continues at coordinate 3,931,328 of NZ_JAUSXJ010000001.1, forward strand.
GCTGTGGGGAGAGATTGCTGTGGGGAGGTAGATTGCTGTGGCGAGGGAGCTTGCTCCCGCTGGGCTGCGCAGCGGCCCCAAAATCTTGGGAGCGCTTCGCACTCCAGCGGGAGCAAGCTCCCTCGCCACAGTAAGCCCTCTTGCCACAGCAAGCTCCCTCGCCACAGGACAGCGATGAGCCTCTATCAACTTCGACCAATAGTGCGTTGACAAGTGTAGGAAACCCTAAGGATACTTCGGATCAGTCATACGACAACCTACAACAATAACGGGATCACCATGACCACCACAACCGCCCCTACCCCGTTCAACCGCTTGCTGCTCACCGGTGCCGCCGGTGGCCTGGGCAAAGTCTTGCGCGAACGCCTGCGTCCTTACGCCAAGGTACTGCGCCTGTCGGATATCGCCGACATGGCCCCGGCCGCTGACGACAGCGAAGAAGTATTGCCTTGCGATCTTTCCGACAAACAAGCCGTGCACCAACTGGTGGAAGGCGTCGATGCGATCCTGCATTTCGGCGGCGTATCGGTGGAACGCTCGTTCGAGGAAGTGCTGGGCGCGAACATCTGCGGGATCTTCCACATCTATGAGGCGGCGCGCCGCCATGGGGTCAAGCGCGTCATCTTCGCCAGCTCCAACCACGTGATCGGCTTCTACAAGCAGGACGAAGCCCTCGACGCCCACTCCCCGCGCCGCCCCGACAGTTACTACGGGCTGTCCAAATCCTACGGTGAGGACATGGCCAGTTTCTACTTCGATCGCTATGGCATCGAGACCGTCAGCATCCGCATCGGCTCCTCGTTCCCGGAACCCCAGAACCGCCGGATGATGCACACCTGGCTGAGCTTCGACGACCTCACCCAACTGCTCGAACGCTCGCTGTACACACCGAATGTCGGGCATACCGTGGTCTACGGCATGTCGGATAACCTCGATGTGTGGTGGGACAACCGCTTCGCCGCGCACCTGGGCTTCACCCCGCGGGACTCTTCCGAAGTATTCCGCAAACAGGTTGAAGCCCAGCCGATGCCCGCTGCCGACGACCCGGCGCGGGTGTACCAGGGTGGCGCGTTTTGCGCCGCCGGCCCGTTCGGTGACTGACCACAGACCAACCCAAGGGAATGAGTGGCCATGCAAGCAGAACTGATTGTCGACGCCCGCAACGCCGTGGGTGAATGCCCGGTGTGGGTACCCGGGGAAAACGCCCTGTACTGGGTGGATATTCCCACAGGCGAACTGCAACGCTGGAACGCCACCAGCGGCCAGGCGCAGGCCTGGAAAGCTCCGCAGATGCTCGCCTGCATCGCCCGCACCTCGGCGGGCGATTGGGTTGCGGGCATGCAAACCGGGTTTTTCCGGCTGACGCCCCACAACGATGGCAGGCTCGACACTGCGCCCCTGGCCAGCGTCGAGCACGCCCGCCCGGACATGCGCCTGAACGATGGCCGCTGTGATCGCCAGGGCCGGTTCTGGGCCGGCAGCATGGTGCTGAACATGGCCGAGAATGCGGCCGACGGTGCACTGTACCGCTACGAAACAGGCCGGGCGGTTCACACCGCACTCAACGGTTTCATCACCCCCAACGGCCTGGCCTTCAGCCCGGACGGGCGCACGATGTACCTCTCGGATTCGCACCCGTTGGTCCAGCAGGTCTGGGCCTTCGACTACGACATCGACAGCGGCACGCCGTCCAATCAGCGGCTGTTTGTGGATATGCACCAGTTCCTCGGCCGCCCCGACGGAGCCGCCGTGGATGCCGAAGGTTGCTACTGGATCTGCGCCAACGATGCCGGGCTGGTCCACCGCTTTACCCCCGACGGCCGTCTCGACCGCTCACTGGCCGTGCCGGTGAAAAAACCCACCATGTGCGCCTTCGGTGGCAGCCGCCTGGACACCCTGTTCGTCACCTCGATCCGCGACGACCACAGTGCCCAGTCGCTGGCCGGCGGCGTGTTTGCCCTCAACCCCGGGGTCACCGGATTGCCGGAGCCCACCTTCATCCTCTAGCTGCATCGCTGTGCCTTGAATAAAACAATAACAAGACTGGAGAGACACCCCATGGACTTCAAACGCACTTTGCTCCTCGCCGCACTCCCCTTCACCTTCGTCTTCGCCGGTGCCGCCCACGCGCTGGAAATCAAATTCGCCGACATCCACCCCGCCGGCTACCCCACCGTCGTCGCCGAAGAACAGCTGGGTAAAACCCTGGTGGCCGAAAGCAACGGCGGCCTGACCTTCAAGATGTTCCCCGGCGGCGTGCTGGGCTCGGAAAAGGAAGTGGTGGAACAGGCCCAGGTCGGCGCGATCCAGATGGCCCGGGTCAGCCTCGGCATCGTCGGCCCGGTGGTGCCGGACGTGAACGTGTTCAACATGCCGTTCGTGTTCCGCGACCAGGTGCATATGCGCAAGGTCATCGACGGCGAGATCGGCGATGAAATCCTCGCCAAGATCACCGACTCCGAATTCAACCTGGTGGCGCTCGCCTGGATGGACGGCGGCACGCGCAACCTCTACACCAAGAAACCGGTGCGCAAGATCGAAGACCTCAAGGGCATGAAGATCCGCGTGCAGGGCAACCCGATCTTCATCGAAACCATCAACGCCATGGGCGGCAACGGCATTGCCATGGACACCGGCGAGATCTTCAGCGCCCTGCAGACCGGCGTGATTGACGGAGCGGAAAACAACCCGCCCACCCTGCTGGAACACAACCACTACCAGAACGCCAAGTTCTACAGCCTGACCGGCCACCTGATTCTGCCCGAGCCCATCGTGATGTCGAAAATCACCTGGAACAAGCTCACCCCCGAGCAACAGGTGCTGGTGAAGAACACCGCCAAAGCCGCGCAGATCCAGGAGCGCGAGCTGTGGGACGCCAAGTCCGCCAGCAGTGAAGCCAAGCTCAAGGCTGCTGGCGTCGAGTTCATCGACATCGACAAAAAACCGTTCTATGAGGCCACCGCTTCGATTCGCGACAAGTACGGCGCGCCTTACGCCGACCTGATCAAGCGCATCGAAGCCGTCGAGTAACCCTCCTTCCCCTCATAGATAAGGCCCGGCGCGGTCGGCATCGACGCGCCCGGTTACGGTGAACGCCATGAAGAATTTACTGCTGCGCATCAACGACCGCATTTACATGAGCTGCATCTGGATCGCCGGCCTCGCCGTTCTCGGCGTCGCGCTGATCATCCCCTGGGGCATCTTCGCCCGCTACGTGCTCGGCACCGGCTCCAGCTGGCCGGAGCCCACCGCCATCCTGCTGATGCTGGTGTTCACCTTTGTCGGCGCCGCCGCCAGCTACCGCGCCGGGGCGCACATGTCGGTGGCCATGGTCACCGACCGCCTGCCGCCCGGCCAACGCCGAATCGTCGGCATCGTCTCGCAATTGCTGATGGCAACCATCTGCCTGTTCATGACGATCTGGGGCAGCAAATTGTGCCTGTCGACCTGGAACCAGTTCATGAGCGCCATGCCGACCTTGCGGGTGGGCATCACCTATATGCCGATCCCGATCGGTGGCTTGCTGACCCTGGTTTTTGTGCTGGAAAAACTCCTGCTGGGTGACCAGAGCAACCGTCGGGTCGTGCGCTTCGACCTGGTTGAAGAAAGTGAAGGGGCTGCCTGAATGGACGCATTGATTCTGTTGGGCAGCTTTATCGCCCTGATCCTGATTGGCATGCCGGTGGCCTACGCCCTGGGGCTTTCTGCGCTGATCGGCGCGTGGTGGATCGACATTCCGTTCCAGGCCCTGATGATTCAGGTGGCCGGCGGGGTGAACAAGTTTTCGCTGATGGCGATTCCGTTCTTCGTGCTGGCCGGGGCGATCATGGCCGAGGGCGGCATGTCGCGCCGGCTGGTGGCGTTTGCCGGGGTGCTGGTGGGGTTTGTGCGCGGCGGCCTGTCCCTGGTGAACATCATGGCCTCGACGTTTTTTGGCGCGATCTCCGGCTCGTCGGTGGCCGATACGGCGTCTGTCGGTTCGGTGCTGATTCCGGAAATGGAACGCCAGGGCTATCCCCGCGAATTCGCCACCGCCGTCACCGTGAGCGGCTCGGTGCAAGCCTTGCTGACGCCTCCCAGCCACAACTCGGTGCTCTACTCCCTGGCGGCGGGCGGCACCGTGTCCATCGCCTCGCTGTTCATGGCCGGCGTGGTCCCGGGCCTGCTGATGAGCGCCTGCCTGATGGTGCTGTGCCTGATCTTCGCGAAAAAGCGCAACTACCCCAAAGGCGAAGTGATCCCCCTGAAACAGGCACTGAAAATCTGCGCCGATGCACTGTGGGGCCTGATGGCCATGGTGATCATTCTTGGCGGGATTCTGTCGGGCATCTTCACCGCCACCGAGTCGGCGGCGATTGCGGTGTTGTGGGCGTTCTTCGTGACCATGTTCATCTACCGCGACTACAAATGGAGCGAGCTGCCCAAGCTGATGCACCGCACGGTGCGCACGATCTCCATCGTGATGATCCTGATCGCGTTCGCCGCCAGCTTCGGCTACATCATGACCCTGATGCAGATCCCGGCGAAGATCACCACGATGTTCCTGACCCTGTCGGACAACCGCTACGTGATCCTGATGTGCATCAACGCCATGCTGCTGTTGCTGGGCACGGTGATGGACATGGCGCCGCTGATTTTGATCCTCACGCCGATTTTGCTGCCGGTGATCCTGGGGATTGGCGTCGACCCGGTGCACTTCGGCATGATCATGCTGGTGAACCTGGGGATCGGCCTGATCACCCCGCCGGTGGGTGCGGTGTTGTTTGTGGGGGCGGCGGTGGGCAAAGTCAGCATCGAGAAGACCGTGAAGGCGTTGCTGCCGTTTTATGGCGTGCTGTTTTTGGTGCTGATGGCCGTGACCTACATTCCGGCGTTGTCGTTGTGGTTGCCGGGGTTGGTGTTATAAGCCCCACACTGCGTGTAGCGAGGGAGCTATTGTGGAGAGGGAGCTGCTGTGGCAAGGGAGCTTTCTGTGGAGAGGGAGCTTGCTCCCGCTGGAGTGCGAAGCGCTCCCGCTTTTTTGGGGCCGCTCCGCAGCCCATCGGGAGCAAGCTCCCTCGCCACACAAGCATTCATCATTCAATAGGTCTGCTGACACTCATGATGCTTGAACTCGAAGACAACCTGACCCACCTGACGCTGGCGCCAGCGTTGGGCGGGAGTATCGTCAACTGGACAGTACGCAGCAGCGGCCAGCCGTTGCTACGCCACACCGATCGACAGGCGCTGGCCAGCGGCTTGCCGGGGAAGCTTGCGTGCTTCCCGCTGGCGCCCTGGTCGAACCGGGTTGCCGAAGGTGGCTTTGATAACCCATCAGGGTGGTTGGGACTTGAGCCCAACAGCCCGCTGGACCCGCTGCCAATTCATGGCAGTGCCTGGCAACAGGTGTGGCAGGTGGTCAGCCAGACGTCAGACGAAGTGGTGTTGCAACTGGACAGCAGCACACCCTTTGCGTATCGCGCCGAGCAGCGGGTTCAGTTGAAGGGCGGCAAGTTGAGCATCACCTTGCGCGTCACGCACCTGGCGGAAACGGCGACGTGGCACGGGTTGGGATTGCATCCGTATCTACCCCGCAGGCCGGGCACGCAATTGCAGGCAAAGGCTTCGCAGGTATGGATGAGTGATGCGGCGAAATTGCCGACAGGGCTGGCTGCCGTACCCGCCGAGTGGGATTTTCAACACCCAGAATCGTTGCCCGAGACACTGGTGGACAACGGTTTTTGCCCGTGGGATGGGCACTGCGTCATCCAGCAGCCAGACCTGGGTTACACCCTGGAATGCCAGGCCACCGGCAGCGACTATTACCTGCTGTATTGCCCGCCGGGGCTGGATTTTTTCTGCTTCGAGCCGGTGAGCCATCCAGTGAATGCCCATCACCTGCCGGGCAGGCCAGGGTTGAAGCTGTTGGAACAAGGCCAGTCGGCAGAACTCAGTTTCAGCCTGCAATACAAAACCCTCTAACAACACAAAACCCATGTGGGAGCGGGCTTGCTCGCGAATGCGGTGGATCAGTCAACACATCTGCGACTGACACTCCGCATTCGCGAGCAAGCCCGCTCCCACATTTTTGATCTCCATTGTGTCTTAGGGAGGGGTGTTTTTCAGGCGCCCCGCCGTGTCGATACTCACCACCACCGACAACCCCGGGCGCAGCCGTTCACTCTGCTCCTGCCCCGGGTCCACGGTAATCCGCACCGGAACCCGCTGGGCGATCTTCACGAAGTTGCCGGTGGCGTTATCCGCCTGCAACAGGCTGAACTCCGACCCGGTCGCCGGGGAAATGCGCTGCACCGTGCCGTGAAACTTGCGGTGGTCCAGGGCATCCACGGTAAAGGTCACCGGCTGGCCAACCTGCACGTTGTCCATCTGGGTTTCTTTCATGTTGGCGATCACCCACAGCTGGTTCGGCACCAGCGCCATCAACTGCGCGCCGCTGTTGACGTAGGCCCCGAGGCGCACGCCAATCTGGCCCAGTTGCCCGTCACGCGGGGCGATGATCCGGGTGTTCGACAGGTCGATACGCGCCAGCTCCACTGCCGCATCGGCACTGGCCACCGCCGCCTCCAGCGAACCGCGATTGACGATCACTGTCTGCAAATCCTGCCGGGCGATTTCCAGGTTGGCCTGGGCCTGGGCCACGGCCGCGATGGTTTGCGCATTGGCGGCGCGGGTCACGTCCAGCTCGCGTTTGGACACCGACCCATCGCTGATCAACTCCTCATTGCGGCGCAAATCCGCGGTGCTTTTGCGGGCCTGGGCCTGGCTGTCCATCAAGGCCGCCTGACGCAGCTTGATGGTCGCCTCGGCGCTGTTGCGTTGCTGCACCACATTGGCCAGGGACGCCTGCTGCACCGCCAGTTGCGCCTGGGCCTGATCAAGGCGCTGCTTGTAGATACGGTCATCGAGGCGCACCAGCAAATCCCCGGCCTTGACGTACTGGAAGTCCGTCACCGGCACTTCATACACGTAGCCGCTGAGCTGCGGCCCGATGATCGTCACCTGGCCGCGCACCAGGGCGTTTTCGGTGGTTTCCACGGCGCTGCTGAAGGGCGGCAACTGCCAGGCGTAGAGCACGATCAGCACGCCGATAATCGCAATCGCGGCAAAGCCCATGGAAGAGATGATGCGCACCCGCAAGGAGCGCGGTTCGGTGGCCGGCATGCTCGGCGGCGCGGTGCCTTCCGGCGTGGAAGCGATGGCGTTGGTGGTGGTCGTCGTCGGTTCGGTCATGAAGAAAGTGCGCCGCTGGGTTGAACGGGAGGCGCTGCACTGGCGGCAGCTTTAGTGGTACTCATCAGCCAGAGGCTGCGGATAAAGATCCAGATCATGGTGAGTATGGCGATGATCGCGATCAGCATGAACACATCGTTGTAGGCCATCACATTCGCCTCGCGGGTGGCGGCCGTGGCCAGGCTGCGAATGCCCATGAGGTTGCGCAACTCGGGGTCGGCGATCACCCCGCCATAGGCCGAGCCGCCGCTGGCAACACGCGCCGCCACACGCGGGTCGAGCAAGGTCAGGTGTTCGACGATCATGCTGGAATGGAATTTCTCCCGCACGATCTGGAACGTACCGAGCAATGCCGCACCAATCAGGCCGCCGAGGTTCTGGCAGATCCCGAACAGCACCGAGAAACTCACCAGGTTCCTGGGGTTGGTCAGTACGTTCTTCGTGCCCAGGACCATGGTCGGCCCGAGGAAGAACGTGCCGCCAAAGCCTAGCAGGAACTGGCTGATGTACATGTTTTGCGGACGCGTGAGGTTGCTGGAGAAACTGTCCATCACCGAGCCCACTGCCATGAAGGCCAGGGAGATGATCAGCGGCATCAGCAAATGCGCGGGGTTGATGGTCAGCGCGCTCACGGCCAGGCCGGCAATCGCCCCCGCCAGCATCACCCAATACAGCGTGCGCATCTGCTCGTTGCTCATGTTCAGCATCTGCATGAAGCCCACGGCACCGGTGGACTGCTCCGAGAGCACCATGCGGATCAGCACCACCGCCAGCGCCAGGCGAATCATCGCCCCGCTGCCCAGCCAGCGGGTCATCAGCAACGGGTTGGAGCGGTTATGCTCGATGGCCAGGCCGGCCATGATCAGCACCAGTGAACAGGCCGAGGCGATACCAATCCACGGGGCCTCCAGCCACCAGTCGATACGGCCCAGGGACAGCACGGCGCAGAGCAAGGCGACGCCGGTGGCGAGGATGGCGAAGGTCAGGAAGTCGAGTTTTTCGAAGGTCTTGAAGCGGTCGCCCGGTGGCAGCTTGAGCAGGAACACACAGCCCAGGCAGGTCAGCGCCATGCCCAGTTCGAACAGGTACAGGCCGCGCCATTCGGCGATTTGCAGCAGGTCTTCGGAGAACAGTCGGGCCAGGGGCAACGCCAATTGCGCGGTGCCCAGGCCGAGCACCAGGGCTTTCATCCGCCACTTTGCGGGAAAGGCCTGGATCATGTAGTACAGGCCCAGGGAACTGAGGGCGGCGCCGACCATGCCGTGGGCCGCGCGTACAGCGATGGCCGAGCTGAGGTCGTTGACGAACAGGTGGCCGAAGGTGACCAGGGCGTAGAGCACCAGGAACACTTCGGTGAACGCACGCAGGCCGAATTGCTGGCGGAATTTTACCAGCAGCAGGTTCATGGAGACGTTGGTCATGACGTAGGCGGCGGGGAGCCAGGCCATCTCGGCCGTCGTCGCGCCCAGGGCGCCCTGGAGGTACACAAGGTTGGCGATCACCAGCGAGTTGCCGAGGCCACCGGTGATTGCCACGAGTACGCCGACGAGGGCGTAGGCCCAGCGCTTGCGGGTGGAATGCAGCGGCGTCGACGGCGAGCCCGGCAGGCTCGGGCGCTCGTGGGGCTGCCAGGTGTGGGGGGTGTATTTGTCCATTCGGTGGCCTTGATGACCGGCGTTTGGGGCCGGTGGAACGGTTACTCAGGGAGTAGTAAACCTGAGTGGAGTTCAACTTGCCATCTTGGGAGGGATTTGGGCGGTTGGGGTGCATATCCGTTGCTGCGGTAACGGCTGCTTATGGTTCCGCTCTTACATCGGCTCACTTCTTAACAGCGCAAAAGTAAGCAAAACGCTCTTGCCCCACCACTCGGCACCTCGCTAATGCTCGGTGTGCCCGCACTCCGGCCAGCGTGGTTTAACGGGGCGCCTAAGATCAAGATCAAAAGCAAGAGCACAGCGGCCTCCCCGCCGGCTTGAGTGTTGTAAATCAACAGCTAAAGCGGGCACGGTCAAATGTGGGAGCGGGCTTGCTCGCGAAGGTCGTTAACGATGACGCGGGCATCCTGAATGAACGCGGCGCTCTCAGGTTCTTCGCGAGCAAGCCCGCTCCCACAGAAAAGCAGCTCTGCTTTCGCCCTGGATCTTGCCTCTGTTTTTAACACTCAAGCCGGCCGGTAGGCCGCTGTGCTTTTGCTTTTGACCTTGATCTGACTGCCCCAATGAGCCCGAGGCCGAACGCAGGCAGTGCGAAGCGGGCCGCTGTAAGAGCGGAACCATAAGCGGCCGTTACCGAAATAACGGATATGCCCCCCACCTCAAATCCACCCCAACCAACTCCAATACGTAGCCGCAAACACCAACATCAACCCATATCCAATCAACGTCACCAAAATCCCGACCTTGGCAAACTGCCGCGCGGTAAACGTGCCGGTCCCCAAACACACCATATTCTGCGGCGCATTGATGGGCAGGATAAACCCGTAGCTCATCACAAACCCCAGCAACATGGTCATCCCCAGCCGACTGAACTCCCCGGGCAACGTCTGCAACACCGCAATCAAAATCGGCAACAACGCCGAGGTCAACGCCGTGGCACTGGCAAACCCCAAATGAATCACGATCAAAAACGCCCCCAGAATCGCAAACACCCCCAGCGGCCCCACCTGGTCCAACCCGGTATGCGCCACCACCTGCGACCCCAGCCACTGCCCCGCCTGGGTGGTCAGCAACGCCGTACCCAGGCTGATGCCAACCCCAAACACAATCACCGTGCCCCACGGAATCCGCGACTGCACATCCTTCCAGGTCATCACCCCGATCCCCGGCATCAGCAAGAACACCAGCCCGGCATACGTCGTCGAGGTCGTATCAAAGCTGTGCAACCGCCCTTCCGTGGCCCAGGCCAACAACAGCAACACCGACACCGTCAGCAAGCGCTTCTGCGGCCCCTTCATCGGCCCGATGTCCACCAGCGATTGCGCCACCGCCTCCTTGCCTCCGGGAATGCTGTCACTCTCCGGCGGCAGCAGCTTCAACACCAAAAACAACAACACCGCCGACATGATCAGCGCCCACGGCGCCCCGGCGATCAACCAGTCGATCCACGACACCCGCTGCCCCAGCATCTTGTCCATGAAGCCAACCGTCAGCAGGTTCTGCGCCGCCGCCGTCTGGATACCGACGTTCCAGATGCTCGTACCCTGGGCCACGACGATCATGATCCCGGCCGCAATATTCGAACGCTTGTCCACGCCAAACGCGGCAATCACCCCCATCATGATCGGCACCACACACGCACTACGGGCCGTGGCGCTGGGCACCACCAGGCTCAAGAGGATGGTCACGGCAACTGCCCCGACGAGAATGCCCCGGGTGCTGGTACCCACCCGGGTCAGGGTGACCAACGCGATGCGCCGGTCCAGCCCGGTATGGGTCATGGCTGCGGCGATAAACAGCGCGCCGGCCACCAGCGCCAGCGCCGGGTTGGAAAACCCCGTCAACGCCATGCTGATGGCCGGGCTGGAACCGATCAGGTGCGTCGGGTCTTGCAGCGACGGCGCAGTGCCGAGCAAAAAAGCCATCAATGAGGTGATCATGATCGCGCTGGCCTCGTAGGAGACCGCTTCGGTGATCCATACCACCACCGCAAACGCGAGGATCGCCAGCATCCGGTGCCCGGCCACCGGCAAGTCGGCCGGCAGCGGCAACAGCAGCACGCCGACCATCACCAGTACGCCGACCACCAGGCCCAGGGGCAACTTGAATGAAGCAGCTGTTGTTGCGGGGGCACTCATGGGGTTCTCCGTCGGCCGTGAAATCTGGCCCACAGCATGAGGCAAAGCGTCACGCCCGGTGTTGACGGGTATCAAGTGGCTAGGCCAATAACTGGGTCAACACCGCTCGCAACTTGCCGGGCTTGACCGGCTTGTTCAGCAATGGCACGTCCAGGCGCTGCAATGCACGGCGGCATTGGTCGGTGCGGTCGGCGGTGATAATCACTGCCGGAATCCTGCAGCCAAAATGCTCGCGCAACTGGTGCACGACCTCACAGCCCACCACGCCATGGTCCAGGTGATAGTCCGCGAGAATCAGCTCCGGTGCCCTGCCCTGCAACGCAACCAGTGCGCCGGCCTGATCGGTCGCAGTGACCACCTCGCAGCCCCACTGCCCAAGCAGCGCGCTCATGCTGTCGAGGATGCCGACTTCGTTGTCCAGCACCAGCAGCCGCCTCCCCGGCAACGGGTTGCCGGTGCTCGGTTGCGCGGCCACCACACTGATGGGCAGCGGCATGTCCTCGCTGATGGGGACTTCGATGCTGAACATCGAACCGCGCCCCGGCCACGAACGCACCGCCACCGGATAACCGAGGACCTCGGCGATACGCTCGACAATCGCCAACCCCAGTCCCACCCCCTTGCGGTCGGCGGCGCGGCCCACGTCCAGTTGATTGAACTCCAGGAAGATGGCGTCCAGACGGTCCGCCGCAATTCCGCGCCCGGTGTCCCACACCTCCAGGCGCAACCGCTCACCCCGGCGGCGGGCGCCCAGCAGGATGGAGCCCGCGCTCGTGTAGCGGCAGGCGTTGCTGAGGAAATTGCGCAGGATCCGCGTCACCAGCCGCAGGTCGGTGTTGATTGCGTAATGGCCTGTACGCGCCCGCAGGTTCAGCCCGGACGCCGCGGCCACCGACTGGAATTCCGAGACCAGCGGTGCGAACAGTTCGTCGAGACGGTACAGGGCGATGTCCGGCTTGACCGCCGCTTGATCGAGTCGGGAAATGTCCAGCAAGTCGGTGAGCAAATCCTCGGCGCCTTCCAGGGCCTGATGGGTGCGCTCCACCAACACGTGTTCGACGCTGGGCAAGTTGCGCTCGCGCAGGGTGGAAATCAGCAAGCGTGCGGCGTTGAGGGGTTGCAGCAGGTCATGACTGGCGGCGGCAAGGTATTTGTCCTTGCTGCGGTTGGCGGCCTGGGCGGCATCCCGGGCATCGCGCAGGTCCTGCTCGATCTTCTCGCGCTGGGCGATTTGCTGTTGCAGGTTGCGGTTGGCTTCCAGCAACTCGTCGGTACGCGCCGCGACCCGCTGTTCCAATTCGTCGTTGAGGCGGATGTAGCGATTGCGCTCGGCTTCCAGCTCGTCGAGGCGCGCGGTCAGTTCGGGGTAATGACTCTTGCGCGCCGAGTGGTTGCCCAGCCCCAGCAGCCCCGCGAGTGCCCGTTGCTGATCGTCAGAGAGCTTCGCCATAGACGACCTCGACGTCACGCTGGCTGGACTCACGCGGGTTGGTAAGGATGCACGGGTCGTGCATGGCGTGCTGCGACAGAAAGGGAATGTCCGCCACTCGAATCCCATGCAGGCCGAGGGTTTCATGGAAGCCGATCGCATGCTTCAACGCGATCAAATGGTCCACCAGCCGGCCGCAGATTTGCCGGTGGTTGAGGCCCCGGCAATCAATGCCGAAGGTCTCGGCAATCACCTTGAAACGCTCCGGTGCCGCGCTGTAGTTGAACGCCACCACATGTTCCACCAGCACTGCGTTACACAGGCCATGGGGCAGGTCGAGAAAGCCGCCAAGGCTGTGGGACATGGCATGCACCGCGCCGAGGATCGCGTTGGAAAACGCCAGCCCGGCCTGCATGCTGCCCAGCATGATTTTCTCCCGAAGGGCGATGTCGCCGGGGTTGGCGATCATCTGCACCAGGTTGCCATTGATCAGGCGCATGGCTTCCAGCGCGTGGGGATCGGTCAGCGGGCCGTGGCCGGTGGACACGAAGGCCTCGATGGCATGCACCAGCGCATCGATGCCGGTACAGGCCGAGAGAAACGGGTCCATGCTCGCCGTGGTTTCCGGGTCGATCAGTGAAACATCGGGCACCACCGCCTTGCTGACGATGGAGAACTTCATGCGCTCCTGCTGGTTGGAAATGATCACGAACTGCGAGACATCCGCCGAGGAGCCCGCGGTAGTCGGGATCAGGATCAGCGGCGGGCTCGGCACGCGGATGGTGTCGACGCCTTCGAAGTCGAGGATGCTGCAGCCATGGGCGACCACGATGCCGATGGCCTTGCCGCAGTCCATCGGGCTGCCGCCACCGACGGCGACGATCACGTCGCAATGGTTTTCACGGTAGACCTCGGCGCCGAGCATCACCTCTTCAACCCGGGGGTTGGGCGAAACGGCGGTGTACAGGCAGTAGTCGATGCCGATCGCTTGCAGGCTGGCCTCGACATCGGCCACCCAGCCGACAGCAACCACGCCGGGATCACTCACCACCAACACCTTGCGCGCGCCAAAGGTCTTGGCGTAGTTGCCTACGTTGTGCCGGCAGCCGGCGCCAAAGATGATTTCAGGGGAAACGAATTTACGCAGGAGACTCAGGTTCGGGCTCATTGGTAAGCCTGTTTTTATTATTCTGGAAGATGCGCTCCACACTAACCCATCCGACACTGATTGCAATCAGACCAATGGGGGGCGCTGAAACCGCGACGTACGGCACGATCTACTACTTTGGTACTGATTCCCCTCTCTATCGTCGCATTCCCAAGGCATCGAGACTGGCATGTAATGGGCGCATGACCCTATGGATCGGACCTGCTTGAATAAGCAAAAATAATAAGGCGAACGTCCATGTACAAAATTCTGATAGCCGACGATCACCCACTGTTTCGCGAGGCGATCCACAACGTCATCAGCGACGGGTTCCCGGGCAGCGAAGTGATGGAAACCGGCGACCTGGACAGCGCCCTGGCCCTGAGCCAGGAGCACGACGACCTGGATCTGATCCTGCTGGACCTGAACATGCCGGGCATGCACGGCCTCAATGGCCTGATCAACCTGCGCAACGAGTCGCCGACGATTCCGGTGGTGATCGTGTCTGCCGAGCAGGACAAGCAGGTCGTGCTGCAAGCCATCACCTATGGCGCGGTGGGGTTCATCACCAAGTCCTCGCCCAGGCTGCAGATGACCGAGGCAATCCAACAGATTCTCAACGGCAATGTGTATTTGCCGCCGGAGATTATTCGCAGCCAGAAAATCGGCGGGCAACGCCGCATGAATGATTGCCTGGGGCTTGCGCCGGAGCTGCTGCAGGCCCTGACCCGCAAGCAATTGCTGGTGCTGGAGCGGATGACCAAGGGTGACTCGAACAAGCAAATCGCCTATAGCCTGGAGATTGCCGAGACCACGGTGAAGGCCCATGTCTCGGCGATCCTGCGCAAGTTGAACGTGCACAATCGGGTGCAGGCGATTCTCAGCGCCGGGGACATCGACTTTGGTGCCTACCTGCGGCGCTGATACCCGTAGGGGCGGGATGCTGACCGCATTTCAAGGCACCTGAATGAGGGCCCGAAACAGCATGCCCGCCGCCACCAGCACACACAGGGTGGCAAAACCCACCTGCAAGGTGCGCGCCTTGATCACCGAGCACAGGCGCCGCCCCGCCAACATGCCGACAATGCTCGAACCGATAAACACCCAGCCCATCGGCTCGATACTGACCCCGGCATGAAACGCGCCGATCACACCGATCAACGAGATCAGGCTGATCACCATCAGCGAGGTGGCGACGATGCCGCGCATCTGCACATCGGTCAGTTGCTTGAAGGCCGGTACGATCAGGAAGCCGCCGCCCACGCCGAGCAACCCCGACACCGCACCGGTCACTGCGCCGAGTGCTGCCAGGGTGGCGGTGCATTTGGCGGTCCAGGAAAAGCGCCCGGTCTGCTGGTCGAGCATGCAGTTCTTCTGGCCCCACGACGCGGTGCCGTGGTCGCTCGGCCCGGCCTCAAGCTTCTCCCGTTGCAGCATGCGCCAGGCCACCAGCACCATCAGCGCACTGAACAGGCCCATCAGGACTTTCTCCGACATCTGGTGGGCGAAGAACACTCCCAGCGGCGAAAACAGCGCGCCGAGCAGCGCAATCAGCAGCGCCGCGCGGTAACGCACCAGGCCATGGCGCAAACCGTCGACAGCCCCCACGGCAGCGGCCGCGCCCACCGCGAACAACGATACGGGCGCGGCCTGGGTCATGGTCAACCCCAGCCCCAATACCAGGGCCGGGACACCAAGAATGCCGCCTCCGGCACCGGTCAAGCCCATGACCAACCCCATCAACACGCCCAGAAAACTTGCCAGCAGCATAGGGTTGCCTCAATCCACCTTGGCCAGACGGGTCAGCCACTCGCGGCCCTTGAGCATGCCGTTCCAGTAGAACCACGGCAGGAAACTCGCCTTGAGGAACCACGCCGAACGCCGCGCCACAGTCGGGTCGAGGGGAAAGGTCGGCAGCAACTTGCCGCCATAGCCGAACTCGGCCAGCACCACCTTGCCCTTCTCCACGGTCAGCGGGCAGGAGCCATAGCCGTCGTACTTGAGGGGCAACGGTGCCTGTCTGCGCAGGGCCAGCAGGTTTTCCGCCACCACCACGATTTGCTTGCGCACCGCCGCGGCGGTCTTGGCGTTGGTGGTGGAACACACATCGCCCAGGCCGAAGATGTGCGGGTAGCGCAGGTGTTGCAGGCTCTGGGGATTCACTTCGCACCAGCCGGCGGCATCGGCCAGGGGGCTGTGCCGAATGAAGTCCGGCGAGACCTGTGGCGGGACGACGTGCAGCAGGTCGAAGGTTTTCTCTTCGACGCGCACATTGCCTTCGGCGTCCTTGATTTCGAACCAGGCCTTGCGCGCGGGGCCGTCGACCTTGACCAGGTTGGAGTTGAATGCCAGTTGCGCCGAGTACTTTTCAACGTACTTCATCAGCGGCGGCACGAAGGTCGGCACGCCGAACAAGGCGGCACCAGCCAGGTTGAATTCGACCTTGATGTTTTTCAGGTCACCCTGGCGGAGCCAGTGATCGCACGACAGGTACATGGCTTTTTGCGGAGCGCCGGCACATTTGATCGGCATGGCCGGTTGGGTAAAGATCGCCTTGCCATTTTTGAGTTGCTGCACCAGTTGCCAGGTGTAGGCGGCGTGCTCATAGCTGTAGTTGGACGTTACGCCATACCGGCCGAGGGTCTCTTGCAGGCCTTCGATCTTCTCCCAGGCCAGGCGCAGGCCCGGGCACACGATGAGGTTCTTCCAGCTGACGCGCTGGCCGCTGTCGAGCACCAGGGTTTGCTCGTCGGGCACTAATTCGCTGACCGCGGCCTGGATCCAGGTGACGCCGTTGGGCAGCACGTCGGCCATGGGGCGCACGGTCCTGGTAACGTCATAAGCCCCACCGCCCACCAGGGTCCAGGCCGGCTGGTAGTAGTGGTGGTCGCTGGGCTCGATCAGGATGATGTTCAGGTGCGGGTCGCGCTTGAGCAGGCTGGCCAGCAGGCCGATGCCTGCCGAGCCGCCACCGATGACAACGATATCGCCACTGATGGTAGGTCCCCAGTGTTGGTCGTTCATGGTCTATGGCCTTTTTCAGTTAATGCACGCAAGGGTCGTTGCCGTATGGCACCACGCCCTAGCTGTTTGCCACCACGATGCCATCCTTTGCCTCGGGTCCTTTAATTCACTTAAGCTCACAAGGTTATGTGGAAACCTAACTGAATGTAAGTCGCCATTAGCTATCTGGGAAACCCTTCATGTCAGCGTTGATTCAATCCTTTCTGGACGAGGCGTCGTCGACCTACACCTACGTCGTCTATGAAACGGACGGTGGCCCATGCGCCATCGTTGATTCGGTGCTCAACTACGACCCGGCCTCCGGACGCACCGGCACCGGCCAGGCGGACAAGGTGATCGCGTTTGTGCGCGAGCATGGCTTGCAGGTGCAGTGGTTGCTGGAAACCCACGCCCATGCGGATCATCTGTCGGCTGCGCCTTATTTGCGTCGCCAGCTGGGGGGCAAGATCGCGATTGGCCAGTCCATCAGCAAGGTGCAGGGAGTGTTCAAGAACCTGTTCAACCTGGAGGCGGAGTTTCGGGTGGATGGGTCGCAGTTCGACCATCTGTTTGCGCCGGATGAGGTGTTTCACATCGGCAACCTGAAGGCCCAGGCGCTGCATGTGCCGGGGCATACGCCGGCGGATATGGCTTACCTGATTGATGACCAGTTGATTCTGGTGGGCGACACGCTGTTCATGCCGGATGTGGGCACGGCGCGCTGCGATTTCCCTGGTGGGGATGCGCGCCAGCTGTATGCATCGATGCGCAAGTTGTTGGCCTTCGCGCCTGAAACCCGCCTTTATGTGTGCCATGACTATCCGCCCGAAGGCCGCGCAGCCAAGTGCCTGACCACGGTGTCTGAACAGCGGGCGGGGAATATTCATGTGCATGACGGGGTGGATGAGGCGGCGTTTGTCGAGATGCGCACCACGCGGGATGCCGGGTTGGGCATGCCGACGCTGTTGTTGCCGGCGATTCAGGTGAATGTGCGGGCCGGGGTGATGCCGCCGGCGGAAGGAAATGGGGTGGTTTATTTGAAGATTCCCCTCAACCAGCTTTGAAATGCACTACAAAATGTGGGAGCGGGCTTGCTCGCGAATGCGGTGTATCAGTCTATATTTTCGGTGACTGACACTCCCCATTCGCGAGCAAGCCCGCTCCCACATTTGTTTTGTGTCGTTCGTTAGCCGAGGTTGATGCCGTTGGCCGGTAGCGGCAGTGCGGTCTTGTAGCGCACTTGCTTGAGGGCAAAGCTGGAGCGGATGTTGGCGACACCCGGGACTTTGGTCAGGAAGTCCATCATGAAACGCTCCAGGGACTGGATGGTCGGCACCAGCACCCGAATCAGATAATCGGGGTCGCCGGCCATCAGGTAACACTCCATCACTTCGGGGCGATCCGAAATCGCCCCTTCGAATTGCTGCAATGCCAATTCGTTCTGCTTTTCCAGGCTGACGTGGATGAACACATTGACGTGCAGCCCCAGCAGGTCGGCGTCCAGCAGCGTCACCTGGTCGCGAATCAGCCCCAGTTCTTCCATGGCCTTGACCCGGTTGAAACACGGCGTGGGCGACAGGTTGACCGAGCGGGCCAGGTCGGCGTTGGTGATGCGGGCGTTCTCCTGAAGGGCGTTCAGAATGCCGATATCGATACGGTCCAGTTTGCGCATGAGACAAAACCACCTGTTTATTATGTTTATGCAGTTTTTTTATCCCCAAATGATCTCCAACGCAACGAAACAGAGATAAATATTCTCCTGAGCCGAGCCTATGATTGTTGTAGGACAAGATTTCTTCTACCCGAAGAAGGACTGTCAGCTACCGCGCCCACTACAAGAAATTCACAAGATAGAGCGTAGAAAGCCATGACTCAGCAGTACGAACCACTGCGCCTGCACGTTCCCGAACCCTCGGGCCGCCCAGGCTGCAAGACCGACTTTACCTACCTGCGCCTGACTGACGCTGGCCTGGTGCGCAAACCTCCGATTGACGTAGAACCCGCCGACACCGCCGACCTGGCCAAGGGCCTGATTCGCGTGCTCGACGATCAGGGCCAGGCCCTCGGCCCATGGGCTGAAGGCGTGCCAGTCGAGATTCTGCGCAAGGGCATGCGCGCCATGCTCAAGACGCGGATCTTCGACAACCGCATGGTGGTCGCCCAGCGTCAGAAGAAGATGTCGTTCTACATGCAAAGCCTCGGCGAAGAAGCCATCGGCAGCGCCCAGGCCCTGGCCTTGAACATCGACGACATGTGCTTCCCCACCTACCGCCAGCAAAGCATCCTGATGGCCCGGGAAGTGCCGCTGGTAGACCTGATCTGCCAACTGCTGTCCAACGAGCGCGACCCGCTCAAGGGCCGCCAGTTGCCGATCATGTACTCGGTAAAAGATGCCGGCTTCTTCACGATTTCCGGCAACCTCGCCACCCAATTCGTACAAGGCGTGGGCTGGGGCATGGCCTCGGCCATCAAGGGCGATACCAAGATTGCCTCGGCCTGGATCGGCGACGGCGCCACCGCTGAGTCCGACTTCCACACCGCCCTCACCTTCGCCCACGTGTACCGGGCGCCGGTCATCCTTAACGTAGTGAATAACCAGTGGGCGATCTCCACCTTCCAGGCCATCGCCGGCGGTGAAGCCACGACCTTTGCCGGACGCGGCGTGGGTTGCGGCATCGCCTCCCTGCGGGTGGACGGCAACGACTTTGTCGCGGTGTACGCCGCCTCCGCCTGGGCCGCCGAACGCGCCCGCCGCAACCTGGGCCCGACCCTGATCGAATGGGTGACCTACCGTGCCGGCCCGCACTCCACCTCCGATGACCCGTCCAAATACCGTCCCGCCGACGACTGGAGCCACTTCCCGCTGGGCGACCCGATTGCCCGCCTCAAGCAGCACCTGATCAAGATTCGTCAGTGGTCCGAAGAGGAACACGCGGCGGTCAGTGCCGAACTTGAAGCCGAAGTGCTCAAGGCCCAGAAAGAAGCCGAACAGTACGGCACCCTGGCCGGTGGCCAGATTCCAAGCGCCGCGACCATGTTCGAAGACGTTTATAAAGAGATGCCGGAGCACTTGAAGCGCCAGCGTCAAGAGTTGGGGATCTGACATGAACGATCACAACAACAATATCGAGCTGGAAACTGCCATGACCACCACGACCATGACCATGATCCAGGCCTTGCGCTCGGCCATGGATGTGATGCTTGAGCGAGACGACAATGTGGTGGTGTTCGGCCAGGACGTCGGTTACTTCGGCGGCGTGTTCCGCTGCACCGAAGGCCTGCAGAACAAGTACGGCACCTCGCGGGTGTTCGACGCACCGATCTCCGAAAGCGGGATCGTCGGCGTGGCGGTCGGCATGGGCGCCTATGGCCTGCGGCCGGTGGCCGAGATTCAGTTCGCCGACTACGTGTACCCTGCCACCGACCAGATCATTTCCGAAGCCGCCCGCCTGCGTTATCGCTCGGCCGGCCAGTTCACGGCACCGCTGACCATGCGCATGCCCTGCGGCGGCGGCATCTACGGCGGCCAGACCCACAGCCAGAGTATTGAAGCGGTGTTCACCCAGGTCTGCGGCCTGCGCACGGTGATGCCGTCCAACCCGTACGACGCCAAGGGCCTGCTGATCGCCTCCATCGAGAACGATGACCCGGTGATCTTCCTCGAACCCAAGCGCCTGTATAACGGCCCGTTCGACGGCCACCACGACCGCCCGGTAACCCCGTGGTCGAAACACCCGCAAGCGCAGGTGCCGGACGGTTACTACACCGTGCCGCTGGATGTGGCCGCCATCGCCCGCCCGGGCAAGGACGTGACCATCCTCACCTACGGCACCACGGTGTATGTGTCGCAAGTCGCCGCCGAAGAAACCGGCATCGACGCTGAAGTCATCGACCTGCGCAGCCTGTGGCCGCTGGACCTGGAAACCATCGTCAATTCCGTGAAGAAAACCCGTCGCTGCGTGATCGTTCACGAAGCCACCCGTACCTGCGGGTTCGGCGCCGAGCTGGTGGCGCTGGTGCAGGAGCATTGCTTCCACTACCTGGAAGCGCCGATCGAGCGCGTCACCGGTTGGGATACCCCGTATCCCCACGCGCAAGAGTGGGCGTATTTCCCTGGCCCGACCCGTGTGGGCGCGGCTTTGCATCGGGTTATGGAGGTCTGAATGGGCACGCACGTTATCAAGATGCCGGACATTGGCGAAGGCATCGCAGAAGTTGAATTGTCGGTATGGCACGTCAAGGTCGGCGACCTGGTGGTAGAAGACCAGGTGCTGGCGGACGTGATGACCGACAAGGCCATGGTGGACATTCCGTCGCCGGTGCACGGCAAGGTGATTTCCCTCGGCGGCGAGCCGGGGGAAGTTATGGCGGTGGGCAGTATTTTGATCAGTATCGAAGTGGAAGGCGCGGGCAATACCAGGGAGTCGGCGTTGTCGGCGGTGGTTGAAGAGGTCGCGCCGGCACCGGCTCCTGCACCGAAAGTCGAAGCCAGGGCCGCGCCGGTGGTTGAACCCAAACCGGCAGCCAAACCTGCGGTGGCGGCTGCGCAAGCGCCCGTGGCCCGCGAGGCCGATGACCGCCCGCTGGCCTCCCCGGCCGTGCGCAAACATGCGCTGGATGCTGGCATCCAGCTACGACTGGTCCAGGGCTCCGGCCCGGCCGGCCGGATTCTGCATGAAGATCTGGACGCTTACTTGCTCCAGGGTCCGGCGAAAAATTCCGGGGCCTCCAACCCGTACGCCGAACGCAACGACGAGCAGCAAATCCCGGTGATCGGCATGCGCCGCAAGATCGCCCAGCGCATGCAGGACGCCACCCGGCGCGCCGCGCATTTCAGCTATGTGGAAGAGATCGACGTCACCGCCCTCGATGAGTTGCGCGTGCACCTCAACGAGAAACACGGCGCTACCCGCGGCAAGCTGACCCTGCTGCCGTTCCTGGTGCGGGCCATGGTCGTCGCATTGCGCGACTATCCGCAGATCAACGCGCGTTATGACGACGAAGCCCAGGTCATCACCCGCCTCGGCGCGGTGCATGTGGGTGTCGCCACCCAGAGCGATGTCGGCCTGATGGTGCCGGTGGTGCGTCACGCCGAAGCCCGCGACCTGTGGGGCACGGCGCAAGAAATCAATCGCTTGGCGAATGCGGCGCGCAATGGCAAGGCCAGTCGCGATGAGCTGTCGGGCTCGAGCATCACCCTGACCAGCCTCGGTGCGTTGGGCGGGATTGTCAGCACCCCGGTGCTGAACCTGCCGGAAGTGGCCATCGTCGGGGTCAACCGCATTGTCGAGCGGCCGATGGTGATCAAGGGCCAGATCGTGATCCGCAAGATGATGAACCTCTCCAGCTCCTTCGATCACCGGGTGGTCGATGGCATGGACGCGGCGCAATTCATCCAGGCCATCCGTGGCCTGCTCGAACAACC
Source organism: Pseudomonas sp. W2I6 (assembly GCF_030815935.1). Taxonomy (NCBI): domain Bacteria; kingdom Pseudomonadati; phylum Pseudomonadota; class Gammaproteobacteria; order Pseudomonadales; family Pseudomonadaceae; genus Pseudomonas; species Pseudomonas sp. W2I6. The sequence goes on from NZ_JAUSXJ010000001.1 coordinate 3,953,355, forward strand.
CGCCAGCCTGTTCCTGGAGTAACCCATGTCTCAAACATTGCACACCACGCTGCTGATCATCGGCGGTGGGCCAGGCGGTTACGTGGCAGCGATTCGCGCCGGCCAGCTGGGCATCCCGACCATCCTGGTGGAAGGCCAATCGCTGGGCGGCACCTGCCTGAACATCGGCTGCATTCCGTCCAAGGCGCTGATCCATGTCGCCGAACAGTTCCAGCAAACCGTGCACCACAGCCAGGGTTCGCCGTTGGGTATCGAAGTCGATGTGCCGACCCTGGACATCGGCAAAAGCGTTGAATGGAAAGACGGCATCGTCGACCGCCTGACCACCGGCGTAGCCGCGCTGCTGAAAAAACACAAGGTCCAGGTCATCCAGGGCTGGGCCAAGGTCGTGGACGGCAAGACCGTCGATGTCGGCGACCAGCGCATCCAGTGTGAACACCTGTTGCTGGCCACCGGCTCGAAAAGTGTCAACCTGCCGATGCTGCCGATTGGCGGGCCGATCATCTCCTCCACCGAAGCCCTGGCGCCGAAACGCATCCCGAAACGCTTGATCGTGGTGGGCGGCGGCTACATTGGCCTGGAATTGGGGATTGCCTATCGCAAGCTCGGTGCAGAGGTCAGCGTTGTTGAGGCCCAGGACCGGATTTTGCCGGCCTACGACGCCGAACTGACCCAACCGGTGGCCGAATCCCTGAAGCAACTGGGGGTGAAGGTGTTCCTGAAACACAGCGTCAGCGGTTTTGAGCACAACACCCTGCAAGTGCGTGACCCCAGCGGCGAGACGCTGTCGCTGGAAACCGACCAGGTGCTGGTTGCCGTTGGTCGCAAACCCAACACCCAGGGCTGGAACCTCGAAGCCTTGAACCTGGACATGAACGGCTCGGCGATCAAGATCGACAGCCGTTGCCAGACCAGCATGCGCAATGTGTGGGCCATCGGCGACCTCAGCGGTGAACCGATGCTCGCCCACCGGGCCATGGCCCAGGGCGAAATGGTCGCCGAACTGATCAGCGGTAAATCCCGCGAATTCAACCCGGCCGCGATCCCGGCGGTGTGCTTCACCGACCCCGAACTGGTAGTGGTCGGCAAGACCCCGGACGAAGCCAGGGCGGCCGGGCTGGACTGCATCGTGTCGAGCTTCCCGTTCGCCGCCAATGGCCGGGCCATGACCCTGGAGTCGAAAACCGGCTTCGTGCGGGTAGTGGCGCGCCGCGACAATCACCTGATCGTCGGCTGGCAGGCGGTAGGCGTTGGCGTCTCGGAACTGTCCACGGCCTTCGGCCTGAGCCTGGAAATGGGTTCACGCCTGGAAGACGTGGCGGGCACCATCCACGCCCACCCGACCCTCGGCGAAGCGGTACAGGAAGCAGCCCTGCGGGCCCTGGGGCATGCATTGCATCTATAAAATGGCGAAGTTCAAATGTGGGAGCGGGCTTGCTCGCGAAAGCGGTGGATCAGCACCGAATGCATCGAATGACACGCCGCATTCGCGAGCAAGCCCGCTCCCACACAAGCCAAGAATGAAGTATTGTTGCGCCCATCCAGAAATAAACCATAAGCCTGCCTTCGACCAGGCGGTTGACAAAAGATAGAGGGTGTCATGGGTAACGAAAGCATCAATTGGGACAAGCTGGGTTTTGACTACATCAAGACCGACAAGCGTTTCCTCCAGACCTGGAAAGACGGCGAGTGGCAAAAAGGCACCCTGACCGACGACAACGTGCTGCACATCAGCGAGGGCTCCACCGCCCTGCACTACGGCCAGCAATGCTTTGAAGGCCTCAAGGCCTACCGCTGCAAGGACGGTTCGATCAACCTGTTCCGCCCCGACCAGAATGCCGCGCGCATGCAGCGCAGCTGTGGCCGCCTGCTGATGCCACAAGTGCCGACCGACGCCTTCATCGAAGCCTGCAAGGAAGTGGTCCGCGCCAACGAGCGGTTCATCCCGCCGTACGGCACCGGCGGCGCGCTGTACCTGCGCCCGTTCGTGATCGGCACCGGCGACAACATCGGCGTGCGCACCGCGCCGGAATTCATCTTCTCGATCTTCTGCATCCCGGTCGGCGCCTACTTCAAGGGCGGCCTGACCCCGCACAACTTCCTGATCTCCGGCTACGACCGTGCGGCTCCCAACGGCACCGGCGCCGCCAAGGTCGGTGGCAACTACGCCGCCAGCCTGATGCCCGGTTCCCTGGCGAAAAAAGCCAACTTCGCCGACTGCATCTACCTCGACCCGGCCACCCACTCGAAGATCGAAGAAGTCGGCTCGGCCAACTTCTTCGGGATCACCCACGACAACAAGTTCGTTACCCCGAACTCGCCGTCGGTGTTGCCAGGCATCACCCGCCTGTCGCTGATCGAACTGGCCAAATCCCGCCTGGGCCTGGAAGTGGTTGAAGGCGACGTGCTGATCGACAAGCTGTCGGACTTCAAGGAAGCCGGCGCCTGCGGCACCGCCGCCGTGATCACCCCGATCGGCGGCATCGAGTACAAAGACAAGCTGCACGTGTTCTACAGCGAAAAAGAAGTCGGCCCGGTCACCCAGAAGCTCTACAAAGAGCTGACTGGCGTACAGTCCGGCGACGTCGAAGCGCCTGAGGGCTGGATCGTCAAGGTCTAAGCAACACTGCAAAACCAAACTGTGGGAGCGGGCTTGCTCGCGAAAGCGGAAAGTCAGTCGACAGATTTATTGGCTGATCCACCGCATTCGCGAGCAAGCCCGCTCCCACATTTGCTTTCAGTGCTTGGAAAACCGGGCTTCAGGCCTTATCCATCGGGATGTTTTCCAGGATCTTCTTGCCCATGCTGATCCGCGGCTCCGCGCCATAACCCAGCGCCTCATAAAACCCCATCACCGCGTCATTGCCACTGGTGATCTGCAGGTTGATCTTCATGCAACCCAGCGCCGTCAACGCCTGCTCCGCATGCCGCACCAACGAGGCGCCCAGGCCCTGGCGGCGATAGTCGTTGTGCACCGCCACTGAATACAACCAGCCACGATGCCCGTCGTAGCCGGCTAGGATAGTGCCGATCACCGCCTTCTTGTCGGTGGCCACGAAGAACAACCCATCGTTGACCGCCAGCTTCTTGTCGATCGCCAGGCTCGGCAGGTTATGCGCCGCGTCATAACCAAACGCCGCCTGCCACAACGCCACCACCTGCGCCCGATGCGCCCGATCGTGATAGACGCCGATGGGATGGCGGGATGACAACGCCTTCTCCATCACCAGCGTGCGTTCATTGCCATGGTAGACATCGCGCACCGTGTGGAAACCGAGCTTGGTGTAGAACGGCTCTGCCGTCAGGGAAGACGGCACATGCAACATGGTCACCCCGGCTTCCCGGGCACGCAGCTCGATTTCAATCATCAGCAAGCGCCCGATGCCCTGCCCTTGCAGCGCGGGATTGACGAATACCGAGCGCACCACATTGGCGTCAAGTGCCGCCGTGGCAACGATCACCTCATCCTGAATGGCCACCAGCACCGTTCGACGCGCGAGCAACGCCACGACAGCCTCGGGAGTAAAGTTGCTCGCCACCCGCGCAATCACATCCGCCGGATAATCCCGGGCGTTGCTGTCATGCAGGGCCGCCAGGATGACCTGGCTGATGCCCTCGGCATCGGTAGTTTGGGCGAGACGAACTTCAGTGGGCATGGTTTCTCCATCCAGACAAAAAACCTCAGGCAACACAATACCAATGTGGGAGCGGGCTTGCTCGCGAAGGCGGTGTATCAGCCACCGAATTTATTAACTGACCCACCGCTTTCGCGAGCAAGCCCGCTCCCACATTTTGATCTCCACTCACCTCCACAGCCGATTCGGCTGCCCCACCCCACTTTTCAGCTTTCCCGGCTGAGCCACCCCCTCACTTCAGCCGGGATTCTTCCTTCACACCGCACAAAATAGCCTCACTGCCCAACCCATGGACCCGTGCCCCCATGCAAACCACCAACACTGTCCTGATGATCCGCCCGGCGCACTTCGCCTTCAACCCGGACACCGCGATCAACAACCGCTTCCAGCGCGCGCCGCTCGACCCATTGGCCGCACAGCAGAAAGCGCTGGAAGAGTTCGACGGCTACGTCGACACCCTGCGCCACCACGGCGTGGAAGTGCTGGTGGTACAAGACACCGCCGCTCCCCATACCCCGGATTCGATCTTCCCCAACAACTGGTGGAGCAGCCACGCCGATGGCAGCCTGGTGCTGTACCCGATGGAAGGCCAGAACCGACGACTGGAACGCGACAAAGGCGTGCTGCAAGTGCTGGAGCAACGCTTCGCGATCCACAACACCATCGACTTCAGCCACCTCGAACAACAGAACATGTTCCTCGAAGGCACCGGCAGCATGGTCCTCGACCGCCAGCACCGCATCAGCTACGCCTGCCATTCCGGACGGCCCCATCAGGATGCCCTGCGCCAGTTCGCCGAACGCCTGGACTACCAGGTCTGCGTATTCCACGCCGTCGACCGTCACCACGCGCCGATCTACCACAGCAACGTAATGATGAGTGTCGGCCGCGACCTCTCCGTGGTGTGCCTGCAAGCCCTGCCCGATGACCACGAGCGCCAGGCCCTTGAACGCTCCCTGCGCGACACCGGCAAAGACATCGTCGCCCTGGACTTCGACCAGCTGGAAGCCTTCGCCGGCAACATGCTCGAAGTCCATGACCGCGACGGCCAGCCGCTGCTGGTGATGTCGGCCAGCGCCTGGGGCTCGCTCAAGCCCGCCCAGCGTCAGCATGTGGAGCGTCACACCCGGCCGGTGGTGGTGAACATCGACAACATCGAACGCATCGGCGGCGGCAGTGCCCGCTGCATGTTGGCGGAAGTACATCTGCCCGCCCGCCCCTCATTTCAATAAGGAGTCTTCCCATGACCCGCTATATCGACGTCAACGACTTGAGCTACCTGGTTTCGCAAAAAGGCCTGCAAACCTGCATTACCGAGATGGCCGAGTACATCCGCGCCGACTACCTGCGCTGGCAGGACTTTGAAAAATGCGCACGCCTGGCCAACCATTCCCCCGAGGGCGTGATCGAGCTGATGCCGGTGTCCGACGCGTCGCTGTACGCCTTCAAATACGTGAACGGCCACCCGAAAAACACCCAGAGCGGCATGCTCACCGTCATGGCCTTCGGCGCCCTGGGTGATGTGGACACCGGCAAACCGGTGCTGCTGGCGGAAATGACCCTGACCACCGCGATCCGCACGGCCGCCACCTCGGCCCTGGTGGCGCGCTACCTGGCCCGGGACAACAGCCGCAGCATGGCGCTGATCGGCAACGGCTCCCAGAGCGAGTTCCAGGCCCTGGCCTTCCACGCGATGCTGGGCATCACTGAAATCCGCCTGTTCGACATCGACGCCAAGGCCACCGCCAAACTGGCCGCCAACCTCAAAGCCTTCCCGGCGATCAAGGTGATCCTGGCAGGCAGCGTGGCCGAAGCCGTGAAAGGCGCCGACATCGTCACCACCGTCACCGCCGACAAGGCCTACGCCACCATCCTCACGGACGAGATGATCGAACCGGGCATGCACCTGAATGCCGTCGGTGGCGACTGCCCCGGCAAGACCGAACTGGACCGACGAATCGTCGAACGGGCCCGCGTGATTGTCGAGTACGAGCCACAAAGCCGCATCGAAGGTGAAATCCAGCACATGCCGGAGGATTCGCCGGTCACCGAGCTGTGGCAAGTGATCAACGGCCAGGCGCCAGGCCGCGAAAACGCGCGCCAGGTCACCCTGTTCGACTCGGTAGGTTTTGCCATCGAAGACTACTCCGCCCTGCGTTACGTACTGGACGTGGCCAAGGCGCTGGACGTGGGCAGCGAACTGGAACTGGTGCCGGACCTTGCCGACCCCAAGGACCTGTTTGCCCGCCTGGCCCAAGCACCGGTGGCACAGCAGAAAAAGCGCGCCTGAGACCGCTCTGGCCTGCCGCTTTGCGTGAAACGCAGGCCGGAAAAACCCGGTCAACAAGCCGATTCAGCGGGTGCCGCAGCCGTTTCCGCTGTGACCCGCGTTTTAACAGCACATTCCGCCCGCCGCGGCAGGGGTAAACGACACAAAAAACGCACCATCTTGAAGCATTCTCTCTGACAACAAACAGCCCAATGTGGCGAGGGAGCTTGCTCCCGCTGGAGTGCGTAGCGCTCCCGGGATTTTGGGGCCGCTGCGCAGCCCAGCGGGAGCAAGCTCCCTCGCCACAAAAGCCAGCTCGCCTTAGCTTTCAACTTTTCTACTGCCCTGACATCAATTACAAAATATAGGGAATACACATGACTCCGCTCCGATCACTTTTCGCTGCGCTGCTCCTGCCATTGACCGCAACCGCTGCCCAGGCTCAGGAATGGAAAGAAATCCGCTTTGGGGTTTTCCCCGAATACCCACCGTTTGAATCCGTCGCCGCCGACGGCAGCCTGCAAGGTTTCGACATCGACCTGGGCAACGCCATCTGCGCCAAGCTGGAAGTCAAATGCGTGTGGGTCCACAACGAATTCGACGGCATGATCCCGGCCCTGCGCGCCCGCAAGTTCGACGCCATCATGTCCTCCATGGCCGTGACCCCGGCCCGCCAGAAAGTCATCGACTTCAGCGACCGGCTGTTCCTCAGCCCGACCTCGGTGATCACCCGCAAAAGCGCCGACTTCGGCGACACCCCCGAATCCCTGAAAGGCAAACAGGTCGGCGTGCTGCAAGGCTCGCTGCAGGAAGCCTACGCCCGTGCGCACCTGGCAAAACTTGGCGCGCAGATCAAGGCGTACCAGTCCCAGGAACAGAACTACGCCGACCTGCAAAACGGTCGCCTCGACGCCACCCTGACCGACAAGCTCGAAGCCCAGCTCAACTTCCTGTCCAAGCCTGAAGGTGCCGACTTCAAGACCGGCCCGGCCTTCAAGGACCCGACCCTGCCGCTCGACATCGCCATGGGCCTGCGCAAGAACGACAAGGACCTGGTGGAGCTGATCAACAAAGGCATCGCCGCCGTCCAGGCCGATGGCACCTACACACAGATCCAGAAGAAATACTTCGGCGATCAGGATATCTACAACGAGTAACGCCTCCTGTGGGAGCGAGCTTGTGTGGGAGCGGGCTTGCTCGCGAAAGCGGTGGGTCAGTCACACATGTATTGACTGAAACTCTGTCTTCGCGAGCAAGCCCGCTCCCACACAAGCTCGCTCCCACCGTAAAACTCGCGCCATCGAGATACTTCCCATGAATGAACTCCTCAACCTGCAAGGCTTCGGCCCGCTGCTGGCCCAGGGTGCCTGGATGACGGTCAAGCTGGCGTTCCTGGCGCTGCTGCTGAGCCTGTCCCTGGGACTGATCGCCGCCGCCGCCAAGCTCTCCAGCGTCAAGCTGCTGCGGGTTCCGGCCACGCTCTACACCACGCTGATTCGCAGCGTGCCGGACCTGGTGCTGATCCTGCTGATTTTCTACAGCCTGCAACTGTGGCTGAACGACCTGAGTGAAATGCTCGGCTGGGCCTACTTCGAAATCGACCCGTTCACCGCCGGTGTCATCACCCTCGGTTTTATCTACGGTGCGTATTTCACCGAAAACTTTCGCGGGGCGATTCTCAGCGTGCCCGCCGGCCAACTCGAAGCCGCCACCGCCTACGGCCTGAGCCGCTGGCAGCGCTTTCGCCTGGTGCTGTTCCCGCAACTGATGCGCTTTGCCCTGCCGGGCCTGGGCAACAACTGGCTGGTGTTGCTCAAGTCCACCGCGCTGGTGTCGATCATCGGCCTGTCAGACCTGGTCAAGGCCGCACAAAACGCCGGCAAGACCACCAATGACCCGCTGTATTTCCTGATCCTCGCGGGCCTGGTGTACCTGGTGATCACCACCCTCTCCAACCGCATCTTCAAACGCCTGGAACGGCGCTACAACGTGGGCATCAAGGGGATGGCGCGATGATCGAACTGATCCAGCAATACGGCCTGGCCTACCTGTTCACCGACGGTAACGGCTTTTCCGGGGTGGCGATGACCCTGTGGCTGTTCATTATCTCGGTGGTGCTGGGCTTCATCCTGTCGATCCCGCTGGCGATCGCGCGGGTGTCGGAACACTTCTGGATTCGCTGGCCAGTGGAGGTCTACACCTACCTGTTTCGCGGCACACCGCTGTATATCCAGTTGCTGATTTGCTACACCGGCCTCTACGGCCTGGACGTGGTGCAGGACAACGCCCTGCTCAACCAGTTTTTTCGCAATGCACTGAACTGCACGCTGCTGGCGTTTGTACTGAACACGTGCGCCTACACCGTGGAAATCTTTGCCGGGGCGATTCGCAACATCCCCCACGGCGAGATCGAAGCCGCCAAGGCCTACGGCCTGCATGGCTGGCGCCTGAACCTGTTTGTGGTAGTGCCCGCCGCACTGCGTCGCGCACTGCCGGCCTACAGCAATGAAATGATCCTGATGCTGCACGCCACGTCCCTGGCGTTCACCGCCACCATTGCCGACATCCTCAAGGTGGCCCGCGACGCCAACGCCGAGACGTTCCTGACGTTCCAGGCCTTCGGCATCGCTGCCCTGTTGTACATGCTGCTGTCCTTTGCACTGGTGGGCCTGTTTCGACTGGCCGAACGTCGCTGGATGCGTTTTCTTGTTCCTACCCGAGGCTAACCCATGAATCAGTCCGCGCAGGCCCTGGCCGCTTATCCCACCGATGTACGCCCCGCTACCCAGCCGGTCGCCGTGGCCGAAAACGCCAACGTCAAACTCCAGGTCGAAGGCCTGCACAAACGCTATGGCGAGCATGAGGTGCTCAAGGGCGTTTCACTGAACGCGCGCAACGGCGACGTGATCAGCCTGATCGGCGCCAGCGGCTCCGGCAAGAGCACGATGCTGCGATGCATCAACTTCCTCGAACAGCCGGACGCCGGGGTTATCACCCTCGATGGCATCAGCATCGAAATGCAGCAAGGCCGCGCCGGCACGCGCGCGCCGCACCAGGCGCAATTGCAGAACCTGCGCACCCGCCTGGCCATGGTGTTCCAGCACTTCAACCTGTGGAGCCACATGACCGTGCTGGAAAACATCACCATGGCGCCGCGCCGGGTGCTGGGGGTGAGCGCCGCCGAGGCGGAAAAACGCGCACGCCTGTACCTCGACAAGGTTGGCCTGCCGGGCCGGGTGGCGGACCAATACCCGGCATTCCTCTCCGGCGGCCAGCAACAGCGCGTGGCCATCGCCCGGGCCCTGGCGATGGAACCGGAGATCATTCTGTTCGACGAACCCACTTCGGCCCTCGACCCTGAACTTGTAGGAGAAGTGCTCAAAGTCATACAGACGTTGGCGGAGGAAGGTCGTACCATGCTCATGGTCACCCACGAAATGGGCTTTGCCCGCCAGGTGTCCAGCCAAGTGCTGTTCCTGCATCAGGGCCGCGTCGAGGAACAAGGCGCAGCGGATATCCTCGACCAGCCGAACAGCGAACGCTTGCAGCAATTTCTTTCCAACCGATTGAAGTGAACACCACACACCATGGATACCAAGGCCACCGGACCGAACGCCTCACCTGTGCTGGACCGCATCGATGAAGCCATCATCGACGTGTTACGGCACCAGGGACGCATCACCTACGAAAAACTCTCGTCGCTGGTGCACCTGACGCCCAGGCCGTGCCTGGAACGGGTACGCAAGCTGGAACGACGCGGGGTCATCCGGGGTTATGGGGCGATCATCGACGTGCAGATGGTCTCGCCGGGGCTGTCACTGCTGGTGCTGGTGGCCCTCTCCAACCAGAGCGGGCGCTCGGCGCAGAAGGCGTTCGAGGCATGTGTCAAAGCCTGCCCGCAAGTGTTCGAGTGCCAGTTGATCAGCGGGCCGTTCGACTACAGCCTGCGCATGCGCTGCCGGGACATGGAGCACTACCGCGTGCTGACGGAAACCTGGCTGAACAATGATGAATTGCACATCGATAAATTGGTGGCGCATCCCGAGCTGGCGGTCGTAAAAAACACCGCCACCGAACTGGCCTGAATCCGCCCCTACAGGCAATAGAGATCAAATGTGGGAGCGGGCTTGCTCGCGAATGCGGTGTATCAGTCGCTGGATGTGCTGCTGACACACCGCATTCGCGAGCAAGCCCGCTCCCACATTTAACCGTGCCCGCTTGAAATTCGCTTGCCTGGACGCGCCCCAATCATCTTCGCCTGCCCATCCCGCTGCTTGCCCGTACGCGCCTCGCTGATCAGCCCCGGAATCAACTTGCCCTCCGGCAGATTCTTCCAGAACCGGCTCGGCAAATGCCCTTCCATCACCTTCGGATTCAACCGCGCCGGGTTAAAGATATGGCTGTAGTACGTCAACCACATCGCACTGTGGGGATCCTCGACATTCTGCGCCAACGCCTGCCATTCCACCGGGCATTGCCGCTGGTGAATCAACTGCTCCCCGTCGTAATAAACCCCATCCAGGGGCGTGGCGATCATCCAGCGATGACGCCCCATGCGCCCGACAAAATGCTGGCTGGCCACCTTCAAGATATCGTGGGCCGGCTCATGCCACGCCACGTACTCCGGCAACTGCGGCCCCGCCTCTGCCGGCAATGCGATAAACCGCACAAACGCATGCAGGTGATGGGCCTCGCGCTGCACCTGCTTGATCCGCCGCTGCAATTCGCTGCCCAGCTTGTCCCCCGACATCATCGCCGTGCGGTCCCCATGGCTGACGCGCCACAGCACCTCATACAGCAGGCTCCAGCGCTGTTCACCGTGATAACACGCGGCAGACTCCAGCAGCTCCAGCAGCGCCTTGGGAATCCGCGCCTGGAACGGCCCGCACTCGGCCGGGTACTGCTCGTCGGTGGCAAACAGGTCCGCCACCTCGGCCACGCCCCAACTCACGTGGCTGGGGTCGATCTGATGGCTGAGCAACCAGCGCGCCTGCTCGCGCCAGGTGCTGAACAGGTTGTCGCATTCCAGGCTGATCATCCCCACAGCCCCATTTGCTGCGGCTGCGGGCGGTCGCGCAGTTGTTCGCGCAGCAGCACGCTGGTGCTTTCCGCTTGCTGCGGGTGGTAGTCGCTGGTGATGAAAAACGGCTTGGCCTTGGTCAGCACACACCGCATGCGCGCCAGGTCTTCGAAGCGGATCTTGCGCTGGCGACGCAGGTCCACCAGCCGCTGGGTGGTGCGCAGGCCAATTCCGGGAATGCGCGCAATAAGCGTCGGCTCGGCCCGGTTCAAGTCCAGCGGGAACACCTCGCGGTGCTCCAGCGCCCAGGCCAGCTTGGGGTCGATATCCAGGGCCAGGTCGCCCGGCCCTTCAAACAGTTCATTGGCGCTGAACCCGTAGCTGCGCAACAGGAAATCCGCCTGGTACAAGCGGTGCTCGCGCATCAGCGGCGGCGCGGCCAGGGGCACGCTTTTCGGGCTGTTGGGGATCGGGCTGAACGCCGAGTAATACACCCGGCGCAGTTTGAAATTGCCGTACAACGCCTCGGCGCTGTGGAGGATGGTGCTGTCGTCGGTGTCATCGGCGCCGACGATCATCTGCGTGCTCTGCCCGGCCGGCGCGAAACGCGGCGCGCGGGGTTCGTTGAGCACCGTCTGCTCACCGGTATAGATGGTTTGCATGGCCTGCTTGATCGAGACGATCTGCTTCTCGGGCGCCAGGGTTTGCAGGCTCTTGTCCGTTGGCAACTCGATATTCACGCTGAGGCGATCGGCATACCGCCCCGCCTCGGCAATCAGCGCCGGGTCGGCTTCGGGAATGGTCTTGAGGTGGATATAGCCGCGAAAGTCATGCTCTTCGCGCAGGAGTTTGGCCACCCGCACCAGCTGCTCCATGGTGTAGTCGGCCGAACGGATGATGCCGGAGCTGAGAAACAGCCCGCTGACGCAGTTGCGCCGGTAAAAGTCGAGGGTCAGGGTCACCACCTCTTCCGGGCTGAAGCGTGCACGGGGCACGTCGCTGGAGCGGCGGTTGACGCAGTATTGACAGTCGTAGAGGCAGAAGTTGGTCAGCAGCACCTTGAGCAACGACACGCAGCGACCGTCGGGCGTGTAGCTGTGGCAGATGCCCATGCCATCGGTGGAACCCAGCCCCGCCTTGCCTTCCGAGCTGCGCTTGGGTGCGCCGCTGCTGGCGCAGGACGCGTCGTACTTGGCGGCGTCGGCGAGGATGCTGAGTTTTTCGATCAACTGCATGGGGCTTCTACCGATACTGGTTTTTTGTACAGTATCAGCAGCCGCCCCCGCGGTTCAAGTGCAGCCTGTCAGCTGGCGGTGGCCAGCAACACGTCCTGCACCGAACGGCTCTTGCCGCGGCTGCGGTCGTACTCGTACAGCGATGCAGCAATCTCGTCGGCACGGATCGGCAGGATCGACAGCAAGGTATCGCTCAGGCCATGGCTGGCCTGGCTGAAGCCCTGCATGTAGATGCCGGCCTTGCAGCGCTCGTCGGTGACGATGCGGTAGTCGCGGCTGACTTCAAAGTCGCCCATATAGTCGGCCAACGGTGCGAGCAACTGACGATGCATCTGGCGCTCGTAACCGGTGGCCAGTACGACGGCATCGTAATGGTTGAGGCTGGTTTCGCCGGTGGCGTTGTTGCGCAGCGCCAACTCCACACCCAGCGGCCCGGCCGTGGCTTTTTCCACGGTGGTCAGGGTACGGAACGCGTGACGGGCAATGCCGGAGACTTTCTGGCGGTAGAAGATCCCGTAGATGCGCTCGATCAGGTCCAGGTCCACCACCGAATAGTTGGTGTTGTGGTATTCGTTGACCAGGCGCTCGCGCTCGCTGCCGTTCTGCTGGAACACCAGGTCGGTGAACTCCGGCGAGAACACTTCGTTGACGAACGGGCTGTCATCCGCAGGCTTGAGGGCCGAGCCGCGCAGGATCATGTCGACCTGCACCGACGGGAAGCTGTCGTTGAGGTCGATAAACGCCTCGGCTGCGCTCTGGCCACCACCGATGATCGCGATGCGCATCGGCTTGCCGTCGACACACGGTTGCTGGGCCATGCGTTCCAGGTACTGGGAGTGATGGAACACCCGACCGTCATCCTTGAGCGCCTTGAACGACGCCGGAATACGCGGCGTACCACCGGCGCTGACCACCACCGAGCGGGTGGTGCGCACGTGCTGTTCACCCTGGGCGTCCCGGGAAATCACCCGCAGCGCCTCTACCTGCTGCTGATGCAGGATCGGCTCGATGGCCAGCACTTCCTCGCCGTAGCGGCTTTGCGCCTGGAACTGCCCGGAAACCCAGCGCAGGTAGTCGTTGTACTCCATGCGGCACGGATAGAAGGTACCCAGGTTGATGAAATCCACCAGGCGCCCGTGGGCTTTCAAGTAATTGACGAAGGAATAAGGGCTGGTGGGATTGCGCAGGGTCACCAGGTCCTTGAGGAAGGAAATCTGCAACTCACTCTGGGTGACCAGGGTGTTGCCGTGCCAGCGGTAGTCGGCCTGTTTGTCGAGGAACAGCACGTCCAGTTTGCCCTGGGCTTTCTCGCGTTCCTGCAGGGCGATGGCCAGCGCCAGGTTCGAAGGGCCGAACCCGATACCGATCAGGTCGTGAACGGCGGGCGATGCAATTGCCTGTGTCATTCCAGTGTCCTCTGGATAAGCCCCGTGGCAGTGGGGCGGGAAAGCCTCAGAGACCTGAAGGCACAGCAACAGGTCGTGTGTTGATAGGAGACGAGGACAATGAAATAAAATTTAGCTAACGCTGGAATCAGTGCGCATCCCACTCACGCATGCGCGCCCGGCAATGCTTCATGGCATTGACGATGTGTTTTTCCACCAGCGCGCGGGAAATACCCAGGCGCTCGGCGATTTGCAGGTGGGACAGGCCGTCGAGCTTGCGCAGCAGGAAGCTGTCACGGCAGAGCGGCGGCAACTCGGCCAGCGCGCGCTCAAGCATTTCCAGGCGCTGGCCGTGGTCCAGGCAGTGATGGGGCGAAGACAGCGAAAAACGCTCCTCGCTGTCGAGTACTTCCAGGGGTTCATCCTGGCGCAGGGCGTTGCGCCGATGACCGTCGATCACCAGGTTCAGCGCCGTGCGATAGAGAAACGCCCGGGGCTGCTCGATCGGGACCTCACTGGCACGCCCCAGCACCCGCACATAAGCGTCATGCACCACATCTTCGGCCACCTGACGGTTGCCCAGCTTGGCGTTGAGGAAACACACCAGCTCGCGATAGTAGTTTTCCAACATGACTCCCGACCGCCTGTAGGCGGCATTAGGTCCTTTGATTACGAAGATAACGGCCGATTCGATGATGGCAGTTTGAGGTGCGTGTAATTTATAGTAATTCTCATCTAGTTTTAAACAAGACTTGCAACGCCGGCCAATTATTTTGCCTGACACACCTGTAACGGCATATGTAACGGCCTAAATCCCTGGGCAATTTCCTCGTCTACCTGTCAGCTTCCCGCTCCTGCGGGCCGATCTTTCCTGGCTGGAACTGTGCATGAAACGTCCTCGACCTGCCCGACGCGCCCTGCTTGTGGTCGCGTGCCTCATCCCCATCATCGCTTTAGCAGCCTGGCAGGTCCTGCCGTCGGGCCGGGACAAGCTGGCGACCGTCACCGTGACCCGGGGCGATATCGAAAGCAGCGTCACGGCCCTGGGTACCCTGCAACCCCGGCGCTACGTCGACGTGGGCGCCCAAGCGTCCGGACAGATCCAGAAGATTCACGTCGAGGCCGGTGCCCAGGTCAAGGAAGGCCAATTGCTGGTAGAGATCGACCCCTCCACGCAAAAAGCCAAGCTCGATGCCAGCCGCTACGCCATCGAGAACCTGCAGGCCCAGTTGCAGGAGCAACGGGCCCAGCACGAACTGGCCCGCCAGAAGTACCAGCGCCAGCAACGCCTGGTCGCCGGCAACGCCACCCGCGAGGAAGACGTGCAAACTGCCAGGGCCGAACTGAGCGCCACCCAGGCGCGGGTCGACATGTTCCTGGCGCAGATTCGCCAGGCCAGGGCCAGCCTGCGCAGTGACGAGGCAGAGTTGGGCTACACGCGCATTTATGCGCCAATGAGCGGCACCGTGGTCGCGGTGGACGCCCGGGAAGGCCAGACACTCAACGCCCAGCAGCAAACCCCGCTGATCCTGCGGATCGCCAAGCTTTCGCCGATGACCGTATGGGCCGAAGTCTCGGAAGCCGACATCGGCCATGTCAAACCCGGCATGACGGCCTACTTCACCACCCTGAGCGGCGGCAGCCGGCGCTGGACCAGCACCGTACGGCAGATTTTGCCGATCCCGCCCAAGCCGCTCAACGAAACCAGCCAGGGCGGTGGCAGCCCGAGCAGCGCCAGCAAAAGCGGCACCGGGCGAGTGGTGCTTTACACGGTGCTGCTGGACGTCGACAACACCGATAACGCCTTGATGGCGGAAATGACCGCCCAGGTATTCTTCGTCGCCGGCCAGGCCAGGGACACCCTGACCGCGCCGGTCGCCGCCCTGCAAGGCAGCCTCGGCGGCGACAAACAGATCGCCCGCGTGGTGGCGAAAAACGGCAGCATCGAGCAACGCGAAATCCGCGTGGGCCTCAGCGACCGCCTGCGGGTCCAGGTGCTGGAAGGCCTGAACGAAGGCGATCACCTGCTGATCGGCCCGGCCGATGGCAGCGGAGGTTGAATGTCGACCCCACTGATCGAACTCAAGGGCATCCGCAAATCCTACGGCGGCGGCGACACGCCGCAGGTTGATGTGCTCCGCGGCATCGACCTGGCGATCCATGCCGGGGAATTCGTGGCGATTGTCGGCGCCTCCGGCTCCGGCAAATCCACGCTGATGAATATCCTCGGCTGCCTCGACCGCCCCACCGAGGGCGACTACCTGTTCGCCGGGGAAAACGTCGCCCGGCTCGACAGCGACGAACTCGCCTGGCTGCGCCGCGAGGCCTTCGGTTTCGTGTTCCAGGGCTATCACCTGATCCCATCCGGCTCGGCCCAGGAAAACGTCGAGATGCCGGCGATCTATGCCGGCATCAGCGCCGCCGAACGCCATGCCCGCGCCAAGGCCCTGCTCACGCGCCTGGGCCTGGCCGAGCGCACCGGCAACCGCCCGCACCAGCTTTCCGGCGGCCAGCAACAGCGGGTGTCGATTGCCCGGGCGTTGATGAACGGCGGGCATATCATCCTCGCCGACGAACCCACCGGCGCCCTCGACAGCCACAGCGGCGCGGAGGTCATGACCCTGCTGGACGAACTGGCCAGCCAGGGCCACGTGGTCATCCTGATCACCCACGACCGCGAAGTCGCGGCGCGGGCCAATCGCATCATCGAGATCCGCGACGGGCTGATCATCAGCGACTCTGCCGAGACCAGCGAGACGCCCCCCGTGGCCATCTCCGGCGCGTTGCAAGCCGTGGACCTGCGCCAGCGCCTGGCCGATGGCGCCGAGCACAACGGCGCCTGGAAAGCCGAGCTGCTGGATGCCGTGCAAGCCGCGTGGCGGGTGATGTGGATCAACCGTTTTCGCACGGCGCTGACGCTGCTGGGGATCATCATCGGCGTGGCGTCGGTGGTGGTGATGCTGGCGGTGGGCGAAGGCAGCAAGCGCCAGGTGATGGCGCAGATGGGCGCTTTCGGCTCCAATATCCTCTACGTCAGCGGGTCGGCGCCCAACCCGCGCACACCACCCGGCGTGATCACCCTCAACGACGTGGCCGCCCTGGCGGCCCTGCCTCAGGTCAAGCGCATCATGCCGGTGAACGGCGCAGAGGCCGGCGTTCGCTTTGGCAACGTCGACCATATGGCGTATGTCGGGGGCAATGACACCAATTTCCCGGCCATTTTCAACTGGCCAGTGGTCGAGGGGAGTTACTTCACCGAGGCCGACGAGCGCGCCGGAGCCACGGTGGCAGTGATCGGCAAACGGGTACGCGACAAGCTGTTCAAGGATGTGACCGACCCGATCGGGCAATACATCCTGATCGAAAACGTTCCATTCCAGGTGGTCGGTGTGCTCGCCGAAAAAGGCGCCAGCTCCGGCGACAAAGACAGCGACGACCGTATCGCCATCCCCTACTCTGCCGCCAGCGTGCGCTTGTTCGGCAGCTATAACCCCGAATACGTAGTGATTGCCGCCGCCGACGCGCGCAACGTGCACGACGCCGAACAGGCTATCAATCAGTTGTTGCTGCGCCTGCACAACGGCAAGCACGACTTTGAACTGACCAACAATGCCGCGATGATCCAGGCCGAGGCACGCACCCAGAATACCTTGTCACTGATGCTCGGCTCGATTGCCGCGATTTCGCTGCTGGTGGGAGGTATCGGGGTGATGAATATCATGCTGATGACCGTACGTGAACGCACCCGGGAAATCGGCATTCGCATGGCCACCGGGGCGCGGCAGCGGGACATCCTGCGCCAGTTCCTCACTGAGGCGGTGATGCTCTCTGTGGTCGGCGGCGTCACCGGCATCGGCCTGGCCCTGCTGGTGGGTGGCGTACTCATCCTCAGCAACGTGGCCGTCGCGTTCTCGATTCCGGCCGCCGTGGGGGCCTTCTTCTGCGCCCTGGTCACCGGCGTTATCTTCGGTTTCATGCCGGCCCGCAAAGCCGCTCGACTTGACCCGGTCAAGGCCCTTACCAGTGAATGATCGCCCTATGAAAGTGTCCCTGACCCTCCTCGCCGCCAGCCTGCTGCTGGCCGCCTGCAGCAGCCCCGCACCGCGTCCGGGCGCAGGCATGCAAACACCGCCCGCCTGGCACAGCGCAAGCGACGCAACGGCGCTGCGGGCCAACCAGCAATGGTGGACAAGTTTCGACAGCCCCCAGCTCAACCAACTGATCGAACAGGCCCGCAGCGGCAGTTACGACCTGGCCAGCGCCATGGCCCGGGTGCGCCAGGCCCAGGCCAGCGCAGTGATAGCCGGCGCACCGTTGCTGCCTGAACTCACCGGCGCGTTCAATGCAAACCGCCAGAAGCTGCTGCGGGGCAAGGGCTACAGCCAGCTGGACGCTACCAGCAGCAACAAGGCCGTGGATTACTTCGATGCGCGCCTGAGCGCCACTTACGAAATTGATTTCTGGGGTGGCAAGCGCGCCGCCCGAGACAGCGCCGTGGAAGAGGTGCGCGCCAGCGAGTTCGACCAGGCCACCGTGGAACTGACCCTGCTCAGCGGTGTTGCGACCAGCTATACCCAGTGGCTGTCATTGCGTGAGCAACTGCGCATCGCCCAACTCAACCTGGACAACGCCCAAAACGTGTTGAAGCTGGTGCAGACTCGCCACGATGCAGGCTCCGCCACCGCCCTGGAACTGGCCCAGCAAAAAAGCCTCGTGGCCGCACAACAACGCCAACTGCCGCTGGCACAGCAACAGGCCGACGAGGCCTTGATCAGCCTCGCGGCACTGCTGGGCACACCGGTGCAGGACCTGCACCTGGCCCCGCAACCCTTCGCCCAATTGAACTGGCCGGGCATCGCCGCCGGTGTTCCCAGCCAACTGCTCAGCCGCCGTCCCGACATCGCCAGTGCCGAGGCCCGGCTGGCAGCAGCCCAGGCAGACGTCACCGTGGCCCGGGCGGCCATGCTGCCCACCCTCACCCTCAGTGCCGACCTTGGCTCGGGTGCCAACAAGCTCGCCGACGTAGTGCGCAGCCCGTTCTACAACCTCACTTCCGGCCTGGTCGCACCGATCTTCAACAATGGCCGCCTGAGCGCCGAGCGGGACAAGGCCCGGGCGCGCCAGGATGAGCTGCTGCAGACGTACCGGGGAGCGATCATCAATGGCTTTGCCGATGTGGAAAAAGCCCTGAGCAGCATTCGCGGGCTGGATGCGCAGCGTCAGTGGCAGAGCGAGGAACTGAGGGAGGCGCAGACTGCCTTTGAGATTGCCCAGAGCCGCTATGAAGCCGGGGCGGAGGACTTGCTGACGGTGCTGGAGACGCAGCGCACGTTATATGCGGCGCAGGATTTGAATGTGCAATTGCGCCGATCACGGCTGAACGCAAGCATTGCGCTGTATAAGGCGCTGGGGGGCGGCTGGCAGGTGCCAGCAAGCACGATCAACTGAATGAAAGCCGGGCTTGCCCGGCTCCCACCGTTGAGCGGCGCCCTTTAGAGCACCCGCTCCTTGACCTTCAAATGCCGCGCATACCAGGGACGCTTCGGCACCTTGCGAAACAGCTCGGCCAGCTTGTCCTCATCCGCCCCGAAGGTAATCCGCAGCGCCAGCTTCATGGTTTCCGGGTCCATCTCCATCGACTTGCCCATCTGCAAACCCGGCACAGTACTGCAACCGTGGGTGTCCGGCCCCAACCATGGGTCATCCACCTCCACCCAACGCCCCGGCGCAAACCACGGCACGCCGTTGACCTCCAGCCGGCTCACTTCACCCGGATGAAAACGCTCATGGGCCCGAAACCAATCCTCGACCCGATCATCAATCCACCCATGAAAGTGCCAGAACACCGGGTTCACATGGGATGAAAACGGATCACCGAGAAAGTCGTTCTGCGCCGTGTACCAGCGCGCAGCGAAGTCCGCAGGGTCACGGGCAAACGGTACGGGCGCACCGTTGGACGGGTCCCGCGGCACCGACGCCCAGCGCATGTGCAACCAGTCATGCAGGCCAAGCTCGACTTCTGAACCGAACTGCCCCAGCGTCAACTTGGCCAGGTAGCGCGGGTCGCGGTACTGCGACTCCCAGACTTCGAAGTTGCTGTGGTAGGTCTCGGCCGCCTTGATATCGCTGACCCACTGGGTGTATTCGGCATCGTCACTGGCCATCCAGGTCGGCGGCAGTGCGAAGCCGTCCTGGTTGTCGAAGTACCGGATAAACCCCTGCCGGTCACGCTCAAGTGCAGGCTGCGGCTGGGGAAAGTACGGCCATGAAGGCAAGTCCTGCATGGACCGTGCAGTGCCCAGCATGTGCCGGTGCATGAAAAAGAAATCGATACCCGAGCCATTGCGGTCCTTGTGCGGGCCGCGGGCGTCGCGCTCCTTGTCCCGTGGCCCGGGTTGCCAGCCAATCCCGCGCAGGGCGTTGCGCTTCTCTTCGGAGAGTTTGTGCCACTGATCACGGGAGGCGTGCCAGAGCTGGTGAAACAGGCGATGTTCGGGAGCAATCAACCAGGCCAGCAACGTCGGATGCAGGCCGATACGCTCCCGGGCCTCGGGAAACAGCTGCTTGGTGGCGACAAAATGGTTGTCCAGCTCAAGCAACGCCAATGGCCGATCCAGGCGCAGGATTTGCCCGCTGAGGGTTCCACCACCGGCATTCCCGAACTCGCCCCACACTTCATCAAGGATCATGATGAGTTCATGGGTCGGCGCGGCGTCCGGCGCATCACGGTCGATCAACCGCACGTACAGTCGAGCGCCATTGCCAGGCGCCAGGTCACCGATCACCCGGTAGCGTGGTTCTTCGTCCGAGCGCAGTTGTTCGGCGGTGTCCAGATAGCCCCGCAGGCCACGACCACGTGGAGCGACGTCGAGCAGCAGCTCCAGCCCGCTGAGCGGCAAGCCCGCAAGCCCGGCATCCCGCCCCTTGAACCGCAGGCTCCAGACACCCCTCAGGCTGTTCGCCAACTGCTGGCCAGCGGTGTCCGCAAGGTCGACCGTGGCCTCCCCCGGCGTGATCGGAAACTCTTCTTCACGCGTCAACTCACGATGGGTGTAATAGGCCGCGGGCACCACGGCGCCGGTCAGCGCCAAGCCTGCGATGAACCCTCGTCGAGAAATCGTCATTGCTTTACCTGTGTCAGCCATCAAGCAGGCTTTATCCAAGCTAGAACGTTCCCGGCAGGGGGAAATTTACCGTCAGTGGCCACCGCCTAAATTTGTGCAGCCATCACTCGTTCCTCCCTGATAGCAAAGGCCTCAACTGACTGAGATGGCAATGACAAAACCACGTTCGAAAAAGGCGCTGTACCTGGGCCTGCCGCTGGTCCTGGCCATTGGCGCAGGTGCGGGCTTCCTGGTCTGGGATCACTGGTTCAAGGGCAACGCCGGCTACCCGCTGGAGGTCATCAAGCAAGCCGATGAGTTGCAGGACCGCTTGCTGTCGTTCGACAGTCACATCACCGTGATGCTCGACTTCGGCGCCACCGGCAACGAGGCGGACAAGGACGGTGCCGGCCAGTTCGACCTGGCCAAGGCCAGCCGTGGCCGACTGTCCGGTGCTGCACTGACGATTTTCGGCTGGCCGGAAATGTGGAACGGTCCGAATGCCCCGCACAAGCCCACCGAAGGTTTTGTCGAAGAAGCCCGTCACCAACAGGAAGTCCGCTACAAGATCATCACCGGCATGGTCCGCGATTTTCCCAATCAGGTGGGCATTGCCTATACGCCGGATGACTTCCGGCGCCTGCACGGCGAAGGCAAGTTTGCGGTGTTTATCAGCATGCTCAACGCCTACCCGCTGGGCAACGACCTGAACCAACTGGACCTGTGGACCGCACGCGGCATGCGTATGTTCGGCTTCAGCTACATTGGCAATAACGCCTGGGCCGATTCGTCACGCCCACTGCCGTTTTTCAATGATTCGCCCGATGCCCTCGACGGTCTCTCGGACATGGGCAAACAAGCGGTACAGCGCCTCAATGACCTGGGGGTGATCATCGATGTTTCGCAAATGTCGACCAAGGCCCTGGAGCAAGTCGCCCAACTGAGTCGCACGCCGATGGTTGCCTCGCACTCGGCACCGCGCGCCTCGGTGGACATCCCGCGCAACCTCAGCGACAAGGAAATGCAACTGATCAAAAACAGCGGCGGCGTGGTCCAGGTCGTCGGTTTCTCGGCTTACCTGCGCCCGCTCAGCCAGCCCACCCAAGACAAGCTCAACGCCCTGCGGGCACGCTTTGATCTACCCCCGCTACCCAACCTGGCCATGGCCCTGATGCCAGGCGATCCGATCATCTCGGCCTGGTCCGAGCAAAAATTCGGCCAGTACGCCAGCGCGCTGTACGCGATTCTCGACGAGGAACCCAAGGCCACGCTCAAGGACCTGGGCGACGCCATCGACTACACCGTGCGCAAGATCGGCATCGATCACGTCGGCATCGCTTCAGACTTCAACGAAGGCGGCGGCGTCCAGGGCTGGGAGAACGTCGGCGAGGTGCGCAATGTCACCGCGGAACTGATCCAGCGCGGCTACTCCGAAGCCGATATCGCCAAACTGTGGGGCGGTAACTTCCTGCGGGTCTGGGACCAGGTACAAAAAGCTGCCAAGCCCTTGGCCAATCGCTGAACCACCCCCAATGAATGAAGTGAATTCATGACCGACCGCCGTACGTTTCTCAAGCAGGCCGGGCTTCTCGCCGCGAGCCTGCCGCTGGGCACCGCCATCATTCCCCAGGCCCTGGCAGGCAATGCGGCGCCACCCGGCGACTCATGGGCAGGCTTTCGCCAGTTGTTCACCCAGGACCCGGACTACCTGCATTTTTCCAACTTCCTGGTGACCTCGCACCCCAAGCCGGTGCGCGATGCGATTGACCGCTACCGCGCGCAGATCGACCGCAACCCGGGCCTGGCCATGGATTGGGACCTGCAGGAAACCTGGAAGCGTGAAGGCCAGGTGCGCGAATGGGCCGGCCGCTACCTGAACGCGAAACCTGGCCAGATCGCACTGACCGGCAGCACATCCGAAGGCCTGGCGATGATCTATGGCGGAATCCAGGTGCGCCCTGACCAGGAGATCCTCACCACCGTCCACGAACATTACGCCACCGAATACAGCCTCGATTTCAGGGTGCGCAAACAAGGCACCCAGGTGCGCAAGATCAAGCTGTTCGAGGACGCCAACCGCGTGTCGGTCGACGAGGTGCTCGGTTCGATCAAGCGCAATATCCGCCCCAACACCCGTGTACTTGGCATGACGTGGGTGCAGTCCGGCAGCGGCGTCAAATTGCCGATTGGCGAGATCGGCAAACTGGTGGATGAACACAACCGCAACCGTGACGACAAGGATCGCATCCTCTACGTGGTCGACGGTGTGCACGGTTTCGGCGTGGAAAACCTCGACTTCCCCGACATGCATTGTGATTTCTTTATTGCCGGCACCCACAAATGGATGTTCGGCCCCCGCGGTACCGGGCTGATCTGCGCCCGTTCCGAGCAAAACACCTACGTGACGCCGATGGTGCCGACGTTCTCCCAGGACAATAACTTCGCGACCACCATGACCCCCGGCGGCTATCACGCCTTCGAACATCGCTGGGCGCTAGACGAGGCCTTCAAGCTGCACTTGCAACTGGGCAAGGCACAGGTGCAGGCGCGCATTCACCAACTCAACGACGAACTCAAAGGCCAGTTGCTGGCCCACCCGCAAATCGAACTGGTGACGCCGCGCAGCCCCGCGCTGTCGGCAGGCTTTACGTTCTTCCGGGTCAAGGGCCAGGACAGCGGCGAGGTTGCGGCGCACATGATGAAGAACCGCGTGGTGATCGATGCCGTGGAGCGCGACGTGGGCCCCGTGGTACGCACCTCTCCCGGCCTGCTCAACACATCAACCGAGATCCAGCGCTTCATGACCTTGCTCAGCCAACGGTTTTGACGCCCCTTTTTCCTTTTGATCGAGATGCCCCATGAACAGTGACACTCCCGCTCCGTCCCGCCTCAAACCCCTGGCCGCCCTGGCCCTGACGATGCTGTGCGGCGCCTTGCTGCCAGGCCTCGCCCAGGCAGCCGCCGCGCCACAGCCGGGCAAGGTGTTCAAGGACTGCAAGGACTGCCCCGAAATGGTCGTGCTGCCCGCCGGCACCTTCACCATGGGCACGCCGGAAGATGAAGTCGGCCGCGAGCCCGACGAAGGCCCGATGCACGATGTCACCTTTGCCAAACCCTTTGCCATGAGCCGCTTCCAGGTCACCGCCGGTGAGTGGGACAGCTACGTGCGCCAGACCGGGGTCAAGATCGCCAACGGCGATGAACGCCCGGGCCGCGAATGCATCGCCAGCAAGCCGCGCTACCCCCAGGGCCCGCGCCAGCCTGCGGTGTGCATGGACTTTGACGACGTGAAGAACTACGTCGCCTGGCTGTCGAAAAAAACCGGCCACACCTACCAGATGGTCAGCGAAGCCCAACGCGAATACGCTGCCCGCGCCGGCTCCACCGGGCCATTCCCGTTCCCGTTTGATGCGGGCAAGGGCTACAGCATCGCCGAGCACGCCAACACCTACGGCCCGGCAGATGGTTATAGCTATTCGTCGCCGGTGGGCAGTTACCCACCCAACGCCTTTGGCATGTACGACATGCACGGCAACGTCTACGAGTGGCTGGCCGACTGCGAACACACCAACTATGTCGGGGCGCCGACCGATGGCAGCGCCTGGGTGGAACCGGGCTGTGAGTCCCGCCAGATTCGTGGCAATGACTGGGGCGAAGCACCGGTGTTTTCCCGCTCGGGCAACCGCAACAACATCTACCCGCAAACCCGCGGCGACTGGATCGGATTTCGGGTTGTGCGCGATCTCTGAGGCCTGCCGCAACCTCCCGCTCCAGCAAGGTCGCCGTCAATCGGCGACCGTCTAAATTAAGCGCGTGACCAGACGTTCTAAAGGGTATCTGCCTATTCCACCCAAGGAACCGTCCCCTCATGACCCAGCCAACGCGCGGCGCCATTCATGAATTGTTTACCCTGCTCAAACCCTTCAGGTTAATCGTCGCCCTTTCCATCCTGCTGGGCATGATCGGCGGCTTGAGCGTGACGGTATTGCTGGCGACCATCAACAATGCCCTGCACGCCGACAGCAGCCCCACCGGCAGTGTGGTGGCCCTGTTTGCCGGCCTGTGCCTGCTGGCCCTGCTCAGCTCGATTTTTTCCGACATCGGCACCAACTTCGTCGGCCAGAACATCATCGCCACGTTGCGCAAGACCCTGGGGGAGAAGGTTCTCGCCGCGCCCATCGATCAGATCGAGCGCTATCGCAGCCACCGACTGATCCCGGTACTGACCCACGACGTCGACACCATCAGCGACTTCGCCTTCGCCTTTGCGCCCCTGGCCATTTCGATGACCGTAACGCTGGGCTGCCTGGGCTATCTGGCGCTGCTGTCATGGCCGATGTTCCTGTTGATGCTGGTGGCCATCGCCATCGGTACCGGCGCCCAGTTCATCGCGCAGTCCAGCGGGGTCAAGGGCTTCGAGGCTGCGCGGGAAGCCGAGGACGATTTGCAACGTCATTACAACGCAATTGCCGATGGCGCCAAGGAACTGCGCATCCATCGCCCACGCCGCCACCGCATGTTTGTGCACGGGATCCAGGCGACCGCCGACTTTATCTGCAAGACGCAGATCCGCTCGATCAACACATTCGTGATCGCCAAGACCTTCGGTTCCATGTTGTTTTTCATCGTGATCGGCTTGGCGCTGGTGCTGCAAACCGTGTGGCCCAGCCATGACAAGGCAGTAATGAGCGGCTTCGTACTGGTGTTGCTGTACATGAAAGGCCCACTGGAACATCTGGTAGGCACGTTGCCGATTGTCAGCCGCGCGAAGATCGCCTTTCGCCGCATCTCGGAACTGTCGGATCAGTTCTCCTCGCCCGAGCCGCACCTGTTGCTCAGTGATACCGAACAGCAAAAGCGCAGCATCCAAAGCATCGAACTGCGGGATGTGTCGTATGCATTCCCTCCGGTTGAAGGCGCGGACCCTTTCCGCCTTGGCCCGGTCAACCTGCAGATCAAGCAAGGCGACATCGTGTTTATCGTGGGTGAAAACGGCTGCGGCAAAACCACACTGATCAAGCTGCTGCTGGGCCTGTATGCTCCGCAACAAGGTGACGTCAGCCTCAATGGGCAAGCGGTAACCGCCCAGGGCCGCGATGAGTATCGCCAGTTGTTCACCACCATTTTTGCCGATTACTACTTGTTCGATGACGTCGTCCAGGGTGACAGCCACTTGCCACAAGACGCGCAAAAATACCTGCAACGCCTGGAAATCGCCCACAAAGTCAGCGTGCGTGACGGCAAGTTCACCACCACCGACCTGTCGACCGGCCAGCGCAAGCGACTGGCCCTGGTCAACGCCTGGCTGGAGGAGCGTCCAGTACTGGTGTTCGACGAATGGGCCGCCGACCAGGACCCGACCTTCCGACGGATTTTCTACACCGAGTTGCTGCCGGACCTGAAGCGCCTGGGCAAGACCATCATCGTCATCTCCCACGACGACCGCTACTTCGATGTCGCCGATCAACTGGTACGGCTGGAAGCTGGAAAAGTCGCAATCGAACAGGTTCCGGCCTGATACCTGAAATTAACCGGAAGATTTTTTCCGGTTCTGGTGTGTTGCTGCGTCTCACTTTCATTAATAACAATCATTACCATTAGCATCGCCACCATAAGAGCCCAGCCAATGCCCGCGCCGACAACGTTGACACCCCTTTCAAAAGCCATCTGGATGCGCCACCTGCTCAAGCCCCGACTGGCACCCAGCCTGCTCGGGCTGATGGCTGCGCTACCGCTGGCGTGCCAGGTCCAAGCCCAGGAAATCAGCTTCCAGATTCCCGCCCAGTCCTTGACCAGCGCACTTCAAGCCTTTGGCCAACAAAGCAAATTGCAGGTGCTGTATTCGCCTGACCAGCTCAAGGGCCTGAAAAGCATCGCCGTGCGCGGCTCCATGGAGCCCACCGTGGCGCTGCAGAAGCTGCTGGGGAGCAGTGGCGTGGCGTACGGCATTTCCGGCAACACCGTCACTATCACCGGCCGCAGCGAAGGCGGCGCCCTGGAGCTGGGGGCCACCAGCGTTACCGGCCAACAACTGGGCGAGACCACCGAAGGCACCGGCTCCTACACCACCGGTTCCATGAGCACCGCGACCAAACTGGCGACCTCCATGCGCGAGACGCCGCAGTCGGTCACGGTGATCACCCGCCAGCGCATGGATGACCAGAACATGCAGTCCCTGGAGGATATTTCGACTTATACCCCAGGCCTGACCATGCGCAAGACCGGCGGTGAACGCCCGGAGTTCTACTCCCGCGGCTCCGCCATCGACAACATCATGATTGACGGCCTGCCCGTCGCGTATGACAGCGACACCCTCGGCACCTCGACACTGGCGATGTTCGACCGGGTGGAAGTGGTACGCGGTGCATCGGGCCTGATGATCGGTGCCGGCAACCCTTCCGGCACCCTCAACCTGATCCGCAAGCGCCCCACCGTCGAGCCGCAAGTGTCTGTCACCGTGGGTGCCGGCTCGTGGGACAACTACCGCACCGAAATCGATGCCAGCAGCGCCCTCAATTCCAGCGGTTCGATCAGGGGCCGCGTGGTCGGTGCCTTCCAGGACAAAGACAGCTTTACCGATGGCTACAGCAGCAAGCGCCAGTTGTTGTACGGCATCACCGAGTTTGACCTGAGCGAAGCCACTACCCTGACCCTCGGCGCGTATTACAACCGTGAGGACAACCCGGGTGCCGACTGGTCGGGCATTCCGACCCGTGCCGATGGCACGTTCCTGCCGATATCCCGTTCGACGCGCATGAGCCCGAACTGGACCTACTGGAACAAGAAAAACACCAGCGCATTTGCCGAAATTGAGCACCGCTTCGACAACGACTGGAAACTGCGCCTGAATACCACGTGGCTGCGAGGCGACCTGGACATGCTGGGCACCAGTTTCTATCGACTGGACCCCAGTGCAGACCAGCTGAACCTGAACGTGGGCCGCTACACCTACCAGCACACGCAAAAAAGCGTCGACGGCTACGTTTCCGGCCCCTTCACCCTGTTTGGTGCGACCCACGAACTGGTGCTCGGTGGCAGTTATCGCAATGATAAAACCGACGATGGCCCCGGCGGTGGTTTCCTCAACGACCCGAACATCGTCCTCGACCCATCAAACTTCGACTATCACGGCATAGAGAAACCGGCCATCAACTACAACTGGTCGCGCAAGGGCAAGGTCGATCAATACAGCACCTACGCCACCGTGCGCTTCCATCTGCGCGACGACCTGAAACTGATCCTCGGTTCACGCCTGGACTGGTACGAATACGAACAGAACACTATTTCCGGCGCTTACACATTCGGCGCCGACTACAAGGCGACTCGGGAGTACACCCCTTATGCCGGCCTGATCTACGACATCAACGACACCTACTCGGTGTACACCAGCTGGACCAGAATCTTCCAGCCGCAAGCCAACGTGGACTTCCAGGGCAGCCTGCTGCCGCCAGTCACCGGTACCAACCGTGAAGTCGGGATCAAGGGCGAGTACTTTGACGGCGCGTTGAACGCCAGCCTGGCCTATTTCCAGTTGAACCAGGAAAACCTCGCCCAAGGGCTTGATGCCTGTGCACCGGGTGTTGCTTCCTGCTCCGTGGCCTCCGGCGAAGTTGAAACCAAAGGCGTCGACCTTGAACTGCAAGGCATGCTTGCCCGCGGCTGGCAGGCCTCGGCCGGCTACACCTATGCCGGTGCCAAAAACGTCAAGGGCGGCAGCGGTCGCTTCGACAGTGACACGCCCTACAACCTGCTCAAGCTGTCCACCACTTATCAATTGCCGGGCGATCTCGAAAAATGGTCGATCGGCGGTTCATTCCGTAGCCAGAGCAGCACATACACAACCTACGGCGTGTCTCAGGGCGGCTACAGTATCGTCGACCTGATGACCGGCTATAACGTGAACAAAAACCTCAAGGTGCAAGCCAACCTGAACAACGTGTTCGACAAGCACTACTACCAGAGCATCAGTAACCCGGCCGGCGCAAACATCTTCGGCGACCCGCGTAACGTGGCCGTGACCATGAAGTGGAGCATGTAAAACACAGCCCCTGAAACAACAACACCCTGCCACGGCAGGGTGTTGTCAACGCAGCAAGGCAGCAACCGGGACGCAAGGTCTCAGCGACTGGCCAACCACCGGCCCACCTCAAGGTAAATCCCCTCAACCTCCGCCACCAGGCCCTGCATACGCAGGAAGTCGTGGGTCAGCCCCGGCTGGATGACTGCGGTCACCGGTGTGCCGCTCGCCTCAAGACGCGCAATCCACTCACGCCCCTCATCCAGCAACGGATCAAATTCGGCCAGCATCACGCAGGCCGGCGCCAGTGCGGGCAACGTCGTACTCTGCAGCGGCGAAGCGCGCCAGTCATGGCGGTTACCGGCAGCGCCCATGTAGTGCTGGTAGAACCACTCCAGTGTCCTGGTTTCCAGCAGGTAACCCTCTGCATAAGCGCGGTGGGAATCGCGCAGCCGCGTGATATCGGTGACCGGATAAAACAGCAATTGCGCCGCAGGCCGCAAGGCCAGCCGCTGGGGGTCCTGCACGGCGGTCATGGCGACAATCATCGCCAGCGTGGCGCCGACACTGTCACCGCTGACGACCACTTGGCCGGCATCGAGTTGCAACTGAGGTGCCTGTTCGACCAACCAGTTGGCTGCCGCCAGTGCATCATCCACCGCCGCCGGGAACGGCGCCTCGGGCGCCAGGCGGTAGGCGGGGGCCAGCACCGCATAGTCACTGGTACCTGCCAGGCGTCGGCACACCGAATCGTGTGAATCCAGGCTACCGACCACATAGCCGCCGCCGTGGAAGTACAAAATCACCGGCTGCGCTGCGTGGCCGCGTCCAGGCTTGCGATACAGGCGGGCCGGCAGCGGATTGCCGTCGGCGCCGGTAAAGGTCAACGGCTGCACTTCAATAGCGTCAGGTGGGCTGGGATCGAGGATCAGCGAGGTATTTTCGAATTCGCTACGGGCCTGCGCCACGGACAATTCATGCAGGGGTTGGCTTTTTCCGCTCCAACGGCCCATTTCCACAAGCTCCAGAAACGCAGCCAGGTCGGGGTGCAAGGGCATCATGTTTTCCTTGGAAAGTAGTGAGGTACGACGCCGGCCCCGTCCCCGGGGCCGGCGCCAGGGTCAATCGGCAATCAGCTCGGCGCTGTGCAGCAGGCCCGCCAGGCGCTGCAACAACAGAGGGTTACGCAGCAGGTCGTAGTGGCCGGCATCGATCTGCTCGGCGCCGGTGAGTTGTGGCAGCAGCCGCTCGAAGGCTTGGCGCTCCAGCGTGCCTACGCCGTTACCCCACCAGCAGCACGTGTCGACTGCCACCCACGGCAAGACGCTGAACGCCTGCGCCAGGGCCTTGAGTTGCATGCCGACCATAAACGCCTGTGCCAGGTCGGTCGCCTCCAGTTGGCCATAACGCCCCCCCGCCCGTTGACCGGCTTGCAAGCTATTGATGATCACTTCCACGGCCGCTGGCTGCAGGGTGACCGGCAATGCCTGCGGCCAGGTCTGGCCCAGGGTGGCGGTGAGGAAATCCTGCAGGTCATCGCGCCAATCCGAGGTGGCGGGCGTCGAGGTGGGCATGTAGCTGTCTACCAGCCCGACAAATTCCACCGCCTCGCCTTGCTCCTGAAGCTCTTTGGCCACCAGCAGCGCCAAGGGTCCACCGAGTGACCATCCCAGTAAACGATACGGCCCGTAGGCCTGCTTCTGGCGAATGTACTGAGCGTAATCGATCGCCATCGCCGGCAATGATTCATCCTGCCATTGGCGGTCCAGCAGCATGCGGCACTGCACCCCATAGACGCTGCATTCGCCTTCCAGCAGGCGTGCCAGTGGCTCATAGTCAAATACGGTGCCGAAACCGGCATGCAGGCAGAACAGTGGACGGCGGTTCGCCACGTTACTGTTGAGCAGCAACAGCGGATCAAGCGGAGCTTCGACCTCTTCATGGCCACTGAGCTGGGCGATGGTCGGCTTGCTCATCATGTCGCGCAATTTCAGGTCCAATCCAAGCTGCGTGTTGCCGCGCACCTTGCCCAGCACCTTGAGCACGCGCAGCGAATCGCCGCCCAGCTCGAAGAAATTGTCGGTGACACCCACCTGCTCGACCTCCAGGACCTCCTGCCAGATCGCGGCCAGCGCCTGTTCGACCGGGGTGCGTGGCGCAACGTAATGGCGCCCCTTGAATTCGGGGTCTGGCAATGCCTTGCGATCCAGCTTGCCATTGGGGCTGACGGGAAACGCTGGCACCACCAGAATCTGCGACGGCACCATGTAGTCGGGCAGTTGCGCCTGCAAGTCCTGGCGCAAACGCTCGGCAAGCGCCGGATGCTCATCGGCAACCACGTACCCGATCAACTGCTTGCCGGCGCTGGTGTCACGTGCGACCACGACCGCATCACGCACCTCGGCCATGTCACGCAGCCTTGATTCGATTTCGCCAAGTTCAATGCGGAAGCCACGGATCTTCACTTGATGATCCAGACGTCCGAGGTAATCGAACACCCCGTCCGCCCGCTGACGCACCAGGTCGCCAGTGCGGTAGAGCCGCCCGCCGTCCGTGGAAAACGGGTCCGCGACAAAACGCTCGGCAGTCATTCCCGGACGCTGGCGATACCCGCGTGCCAGCCCCTCACCACCGATGTACAACTCACCGGCAACACCCTGCGGTACGGGGTTGAGGCATGCATCCAGCACATAGAGGCTGCGTTCGCCCACTCGACTTCCGATCGGCGCATACACCGCGTCACAGGTTTCGCTTGCGGCGGCTTTCCACAACAGGGGCGTGACCACCGTTTCCGTTGGGCCATAACCGTTGGTCAAATAGCGCGGCTTGAGGGTGCGCTTGACCAGTTCGAAACTGGCCTGCGCCACGGCATCGCCACCAAAGCAGTAGACCTGCACCGGCGGGGCTTCCCGGCCTTCGGCATACTCCGCCAGTTGCTGCAGATACGCCGGCGGGAAACAGGCAATACTGATGCGCTGCTCGTGCAGCGCCTGCCAGGTTTCCTGCGGGGTCCACAGGTTATTGTCGCGAATCACCAGGCACCCCGCCACTGCGCAGGGTCGACAGCCAGCGCTCCTGGGCGCCGTCGAAGGCGAACGACATGAACAACAGTTCGCGCGTCGCCCCATCCATTTCGTAGCGTTCGGCAATCGCGGCGCAGTGCATGCCAATGGGACCGTGACTCACCGCCACGCCCTTGGGTTGCCCCGTGGACCCTGAGGTATAGATCAGGTAGGCGAGGTTATCCGGTTGCAGGCGCGATGGCGGGCATGCATCCGGGAAACTGTCCAGATACACGCGGTCCAGCAACACCCGGGTGGTCGCGTCCAACGCCCCAAAGCCTTCGCTGACGCCACTGTGGGTCAACAACACCGAGACATTCGCATCCTTGACGATCCAGTCCAGGCGCTCCCGAGGGTAATCGATGTCCAGCGCCACGTAGGCTCCACCCGCCTTCATGACCGCGTAGAACGCGACAATCACCTCGACGCTGCGCTGCAGGGCGACTCCGACGCACACCTCCGGGCCCACGCCCAGGCCGATCAGGTAATGGGCCAGGCGATTGGCACGTTGCTCCAATTGCCCATAGGTCAGTTGCACGCCGTCACACACCAGCGCCACCGCCTCGGTTCGCGCCTGGGCCTGTTGCCGGATCAATTGCGGCAACAAGGGTTGCGTGGCCGGCACCTGGCGCAGCGGGTTCGCGGCGAGCAAGCCGGCGTATTCGTCGCACGCCAGAGTCGGCAAGCTGCCCACCCGGGCCTGAGGCGAATCGAGCATGGCCAACAACAGCGTCTCGAAACTGCGTCGAACCTGGTCGCACGCCTGTTCGGTGAACGCGTTGCGCAAATACAGGAACTCGATCTTCAGGGTCTGGCCCAGGTTGATCGCCAGGTCCATCGCGTAGTTGGTCACATCCCGGGTACTGACCTGGCCAAACTGCAGTTGTTGATTGCCGACCTCGGCCAGGCGCTCATCCACCGGGTAGTTTTCGAACACAATAATGCTGTCAAACAACGGCGTGCCGCCCTGCCCCGACCAGCGCTGGATATCGGCCAATGCTGCGTGTTCGTAGTCGCGCACTTCCAGGTTGAGCGCCTGCAATTCAAGCAGCCACTGGCACAGCGCCTTGGCCGGATCCGGTTGCTGGACGATCGGCAATGTATTGATGAACAACCCGAGCATTTCGTCGGCACCCGGCAGGCTGGCCGGACGTCCGGCCACAGTGGCGCCGAAGCACACACTGGCTTGCCCGGTATAGCGCTGCAACAGCAACAACCACACCGCCTGGATCAAGGTATTCGGGGTGATACGCCAGTGCTGGGCAAATTCGCGCAGGCGCCGGGTCTGGCTGACATCCCAGTTCAGGTACAGCGCCGCGTGCCCTTCCAAGCCAGGCTCGGGCTGGGGATGAATACTCGCCGCCAGGCTGGTGGGGCCTTCAAGGGCTTGCAGTTGCGGCTTCCAGAACAGCGACGCCGTGTCCGGGGACTGCTGGCGCAGCCAGGCGATGTAATCGCGGTAATGCCCTTTGCGCGCAGGCAAGGCGCGGCCGGCGTACACCTCGAAGACTTCACCCATCAAGCGCGAGTTGCTCCAGCCATCCATCAGGATATGGTGGCTGGTCCAGATCAGTTGGTGGCGGTGTTCATCCAGGTGCACCAGGGTCAGGCGCGTCAGAGGGGCCGCCAACATGTCAAAGCCCTTGGCGCAATCGTCCTGCGCCAAGGCTTGCAAGGCGTCAGCATCAACCTGGCGATCGCGCCAATCGACGATTTGCACCGAGACCTGGGCGGTCTTGTACACCACCTGCAGCGGTTCGCGCAGGTCGCTGGACGACCAGAAGCCGGTGCGCAGAATCTCATGGCGAGCGACCACCTGATCCCAGGCGGCGATAAACGCCGGTACGTCCAGCCCCTCGACAGGCACACAAGTCTGGTTGATATAAAGGTGCGCCGCCGACGGGTCCAGCGTATGGAACAGCATGCCTTGCTGCGTCGGTGCCAACGGATAGAGGTCTTCGACCTGCTCCAACGGCACGGGCAGGCTGTCCAGTTGTTGCTGGGTCAAGGTGCAGAGGGCAAAGTCCGAGGGCGTCGCGCCCAGGTTTTGCGACTGGCTGCAATGTTCGACCAGCGCCTGGAGTTCGGCGATGTACGCCTGTGCCAGATGCTCGATCGTCGCCTCATTGAACATCTCCCGACTGAACACCCAGTTCAGGCTCAATTGACCGCCGTACACCTGACCATTGATGGTCAACCAGTTGCCCAGCGGCGCTTGCGGGCTTTGTTCCAGGCCGATGGATTCGCCGGAAGGCACAAACAGCGCACCGGCATCCACATCAAAACTGCCGTCAAACTGCCCCAGGTAGTTGAAGGTCACACGCGGCGCGGGCAACTGCCCCAGTACCTTGCGGTGCACGGGGCTGCCCATGTAACGCAGCACCCCAAAGCCGATGCCCCGCTGGGGAACGCCTCGCAGTTGTTCCTTGACCTGCTTGATTGACTCACCAATACCCGCTGCCGGCGTGAGTTTCACCGCAAACAGGCTGGTGAACCAACCGACCGTGCGGGTCAGGTCGATGCTGGCAAACAGATCTTCACGGCCATGCCCTTCAAGTTGAATCAGCGCCTGGTCGTGGCCGGTCCAGCGCACCATGACTCGGGCCAGCGCAGTCAGCAACAGGTCATTGACCTGTGTCCGATAAGCCGCGGGCGCTTCCTGCAGCAGCAACTGCGTCAGTTCCTTGCTCAACTGCGAATGGACCGTGAGGCCATGTTTGTTTTGCAGGCCACCCCCTGGATGATCCACCGGCAAGTCCGGGCGGGCATCCTGCAACTGCTGCTGCCAGTACTGCACTTCGGCTTGCGCCTCGGGGCGCTGCGCATAAGCCTGCAGGTGCTCGGCCCAGGCCCGCACAGAATGAGTCTTGGGCGCCAGCTTGAGCGCCTGCCCGCTCGCCACCTGGCGATAGGCAAGTTGCAAGTCGTCAAACAGAATGCGCCAGGAAACACCGTCCACCACCAGATGGTGAAGCACCAGCAACACCCGCTGCGAACCATCCGCCAACGCGACCAGCGCCACCCGCAGCAGCGGCCCGTTCAGCAGGTCGAGACTCTGCTGGAGTTGCTCGCCAAACGCCTGCAACGCTTGCGTATCGCACAGCTGAACCTCCTGCAACACGTTCCGGCCCTGCAACAGGGCCTCGACACTGCGATAAGTTGCGGCCCAGCCCTCTTCGCCCTGGCTGAACACCAGGCGCAGCGAATCGTGATGCACCAGCAGCGCACGCAACGCCTGCTCCAGCAGTGCAGCCTCGATAACCTGAGTCGGCTTGAGCAGCACCGACTGGTTCCAGTGATGACGCTCGGCGATGGGTTCTTCAAAGAATCCCTGATGAATCGGCAACAATGGCAGGTTGCCCGTTACTGCGCCTTGCTCGACTTCAAGCCCGGCGGCATCGATGCGCGCGACGCCAGCCAGCCCCTGTACGGTCTGGTGCTGGAACAGCTCCTTAGGTGTGAAGAAAATCCCGGCCTGGCGGGCACGCCCCACCACCTGGATCGAAATGATCGAGTCGCCACCCAGCTCGAAAAAGTTATCCGACAAACCGACCCGCTCAAGCTTGAGCACGTCTTGCCAGATCGCGGCAATCTGCTGCTCCAGCGGGCTTTGCGGCGCAATGAAGTTTTGTTGAGCCTGGCGTACGTCCGGCTTCGGCAACGCCTTGCGCTCCAGTTTGCCGTTGGGGCTCAGGGGCAGTTGCTCGAGGAACAACAGGTGCACCGGCACCATGTAGTCCGGCAGCACTTCGCGCAAACGGGCCTTGAGCATTTCGCGCAGCGACGCTTCGGCCACATCGCCTTGGGCAGGTACCACATAGCCCACCAGTTGCAGGCCGCTCGCGCCGTCCACCGCCAGCACTACCGCTTCGCGCACCGCGTCCTGCTCCATCAGGCGTGCTTCGATTTCCCCCAACTCGATCCGCAGGCCGCGGATCTTCACTTGATGGTCAATACGCCCGACGTATTCGATCACCCCGTCTGCCCGGTAACGCGCCAGGTCGCCAGTGCGGTACAGCCTCTGGCCGCCGCCAAACGGGCTGGCGACAAAACGTTCGGCGGTCAGCGCCGGGCGACGGTGATAACCCCGCGCCAGTCCTTCACCGCCGAGGTACAACTCACCCACCACCCCGACAGCTACCGGCCCCAGGCCCGCATCAAGAATGTAGGTCCCCAGGTTGGCAATGGGCTGGCCGATGGGCACGCTGTCGCGCCCCTCTTCACGGCAGGTCCAGTGGGTGACATCGATAGCAGCCTCGGTCGGGCCGTACAGGTTGTAAAGCCGGGCTTGAGGCAGCTTGGCGAACACTTGCTGCTGCGCGTCCACCGGCAAGGCCTCGCCGCTGCAGATAATGCGCTGCAAGCCGGTGCAACTGTTGACCGCTACATCGGCGACAAACGCTTGCAGCATCGACGGTACAAAATGCAGGGTGGTGACGTGCTCACGGTTGATCAGTTCAATCAGCTTTGCCGGCTCGCGGTGAATGCCGGGTGCTGCAACCACCAGGCGCGCGCCCGTCATCAACGGCCAGAAGAACTCCCACACCGACACGTCGAAGCTGAAGGGGGTTTTCTGCAACACCGTGTCCACTTCACTCAAGCCATATGCCTGCTGCATCCAGCACAGGCGGTTGGTCAGCGCCGAGTGACGATTGCCGGCGCCCTTGGGCTTGCCGGTGGAACCGGAGGTGTAAATCACATACGCCAGGTTTTCCGGCTGCACACTGATCGGCGGGCAGGTCGAAGCGTACCCGGCCAGCGGTTGATCCAGCAGCAGGCAAACCACCTGCGCCGGGATCGGCAAGCGCTCCCGCAGCGCCTGCTGGGTCAGCAGCAAACCAATGCCACTGTCCTCGATCATGTAGGCCAGGCGCTCCTCGGGATAGTCCGGGTCCAGCGGAACATAAGCACCGCCGGCCTTGAGCACCGCCAGCAACCCGACCACCATCTCGATACTGCGCTCGACCGCCACACCCACCAGCACGTCCGGGCCGACACCGGCTTCGATCAACCTGTGCGCCCATTGGTTGGCCAGCGTATCCAACTGGCGATAGGTCAGTTGCCGGCCGGCAAACACCAGGGCGATGGCCTGCGGCGTAGCGTCCACCTGGGCCTGAATCAGCGCCTGTACGCTTTGGTCCAACGGGTAAGCGGCTTTGGTGGCATTCCAGTCCTGTAGCAGCGTGCGCAACTGCACCGTGTCGAGCATCTGCAACTCGGCAATCGCCCGGGAAGGCTGGGCGACAATCCCTTGCAACAGAGCCTGCCAGTGCCCCGCCATGCGCTCGACTGTGGCCGGCTCGAACAGGTCAGTGGCATAGGTCAATTGCGCCGACAGGCCCTCGCTGTGTTCAACCGTATTGAGGGTCAGGTCGAACTGCGAGGTATGGGTTTCCCAGCTCAGGCGTTCGATCTCCAGGCGCGAGGCCTGGCCTGTCACCTCGACCCGCCCGCGAGTGTCTTCACTTTGGTGGTTGAACATCACCTGGAACAAAGGGTTATGGCTCAACGTCCGCTCGGGCCGCAGGGCTTCCACCAGTTGTTCGAACGGCAGGTCCTGATGCGCCTGCGCGCCCACGGCATTTTGCTTGACCTGTTGCAGGAACTCGCGGAAGGACGTGCGCCCGTCGACGTCGGCCTTGTGAATCTGCGTGTTGACGAAGAATCCGATCAACCGTTCGGTTTCGGCACGGTTCCGGTTGGCCACCGGCACCCCGACCCGAATATCGCCCTGGCCGCTGTAGCGGTACAACAGCACCTGGAACGAGGCCAGCAACAACATGAACGGGGTGACGTTTTCGCGCTGGGCCAGCCGCTTGAGGCCGGCAACCAGTTCCGCGCCCAGGTTGAGGGTGTGGGTGTTGCCGCGAAAGCTCTGCTCGGCGGGACGCGGATGATCGAACGGCAATTCCAGTACCGGCTGCTCGCCACCGAGGCGTTCGGTCCAGTAGCCCAACTGGCGCTCCAGTTCTCCCGCCTCCATCCACTGGCGCTGCCACAGCCCATAGTCGGCGTACTGCACCGGCAACGGCGCCAACTCGACCGAACGTCCCTCGCTGTAGGCGGCATAGCACTGCACCAGCTCGTCGACCATCACCTGCATCGACCAGCCATCGGAAACAATATGGTGCTGAGTGAGCACCAATACATGCTCATCGGCACTGACTCGCAGCAGCTTGACCCGCAATAACGGGCCTTGCTGCAAATCGAACAACTGTCGGGTTTCATCCTCCACGAACGCCTTGATCTGAGCGCCACGCTGTTGCGCGTGCGCCGATGCCAGGGTGTGCAAGTCGATGCTCGCGCCCGATGCCGGGCTGATGACCTGCAGCCGCTGTGAACCGTCCTGGACAAAATGGGTACGCAGCGATTCATGACGCTCGATCAGCGTCGAAAAGCTGCGCTCCAGGGCTGCCACGTCCAGCGCCCCACGCAAACTCAGGGCACTGGAGATGTGGTAAGCCGTACTGTGCGGATCCATCTGCCACAAGAACCACTGCCGCTCCTGAGCGTAGGACAGCAACAACGGTTCACTGGCGTTTCTCTTGAAAACAGGCGCGACACTGAAGAGATTGATGCCCTTGTGTTTAAGCAGCACCGCCAAGGCTTTGCGTTCCTTTGGCGAAAGCTCGCCCACTGCTCCGATCAACTCTTTCACACCTATCCCCTTCACTCTGAAATTAGCTTTTCAAGCTCATCCCCTGTTAAACGTTTGAGGGCCTCCAAAGATTTAGCCAATTCATCCATCAGCGGTTCACTGGCCGATCCCAACTGCGCCACTTCGGCACTGAAGGTGCGCAAGGTGCTGGCAGCGAACAGCGTCTTGAGCTGCACTTGCAGGTCCATTCGCTCACGGATACGCACGATGAGTTGGGTGGCCAGCAACGAATGCCCGCCCAAGGCAAAGAAGTCATCCTCCAGGCCGACCCGCTCGACGTTAAGTACCTCACTCCAGATTTGCGCCAATTGCTGCTCGGTGTCGGTCTGCGGTGGTGTGTACTGGTCGCGACGCTGTACCGCGCCAGGGGCCGGCAAGGCCTTGCGATCAAGCTTGCCGTTGGGGGTCAGCGGCAGGTATTCAAGCACCAGCAACTGCGCCGGCACCATGTAGGCAGGCAACACTTCATGCAGGCGGCGCTTGAGGTCGTCTTGCAAGTCTGCTTGCGCGTCGGCGTCGATAAGGCCTGGCTGGTCGGGCACTACATAACCCACCAGTTGCAAGCCACTCACACCTTCCACCGCCAGCACCACGGCCTCGCGTACCGAGCCCTGGGCCATCAATTGAGCTTCGATTTCGCCCATTTCAATCCGGAAACCGCGGATTTTCACTTGATGGTCGATGCGCCCGACGTACTCGATCACCCCCTCCGGGCGATAACGGGTCAGGTCACCAGTGCGGTACAAGCGCTCGCCGGTGGTCGAGAACGGGTTCGGCACAAACTTCTCGGCGGTCAGCCCCGGACGCAGTAGATAGCCACGAGTGATGCCCTCACCGGCCAGGTAAAGCTCCGCCGCCACGCCGACGGGCACCGAGTGCAACTCGGCGTCGAGCAGGTAGCTGGCGGTGTTGGCCAACGGCCTGCCGATATTGGCCTGGCCGCCGGCTTCGCGGCGGGTCCAGGTGGAGTAAGTGGTGTCTTCCGACGGGCCATACAGGTCGTAGACATGCTGCACATGCCCACGGCCATACAGCGCATCCACCAACGACTGCTTCAGTGGTTCGCCCGCCAGATTGATGATGCGCACGCTTTGCGGGATTTGCCCGGCACGCTGCAAGGCTCCCATCGCCGAAGGCACGCTGTTGATCAGGCGTACCCGGTCTCGGGCCGCCAGCTCCGGCAGCTCCAGGGCATTGCGGGCACCGACGATAAAGCCGCCGCCAGCCAGGGTCACAAACAGCTCCCACACCGACAAGTCGAAGCAGATCGACGTGGAGGCCAACACCCCTTGAATGTCTTCAGGGCTGTAAACCTGCTGCGACCACTGGGTCAGCGCCGCCACGTTGCGGTGAGTAATAGCCACGCCCTTGGGCAGGCCGGTGGAGCCGGAGGTGTAGATCACATAGGCCAGGTTATTCGCACTGACCACAACGGCCGGGTCCTGATCATCGGTGTCCTGAGTCTCAGCCAGCAGTACTTCGATGGATGCAGTCACCTCCACCGCCGCCAGCACATCAGATTGCGTCAGCAACACTCGAGCCTGGCTGTCCTTGAGCATGTACGCCACGCGCTCGGCCGGGTAATCCGGGTCCAGCGGCACATACGCGCCGCCCGCTTTGAGTACCGCGAGCAATGCCACGACCATCTGCGCACTGCGCGGCATGGCCACGCCAACCCGCACTTCAGGGCCAACACCCAGCGCCACCAGCTTGCGCGCCAGGGCATTCGCCCGGCCGTTCAACTGGCGGTAGGTGAGTTGCTCATCACCCCAGATAACCGCCAGGGCGTCGGGCGTACGCTGCACCTGGTCCTGAATCTGTTGATGGATGCACCGCTCACGCGGGAAGTCCAGGCCATTGGCGTTCCAGGTCTGTTCAATCAGTTGACGTTCGTCGCCACCGAGCATCACCACATCAGCCAGTACCCGCTCACTTGAAGTCGTCAACTCGACCAGCAACCGGTTGAGGTGACCAGCGATACCTGCCATCGCCTCTGCACCAAACACGCTGCAGTCATAGTGATAGTGCAGGGCCAACGTCTGCCCGGCATTGACCAACAATGTCAGCGGATAATTGCTCTGCTCATGGGCTGCAACGGCGCCAAACACCAGGCCATTGTCGCTGCCCTGGGCCAGCGCTTCGGCGATCGGGAAGTTCTCGAACACCAACAGTGTGTCAAACAACGACTCGGAACCGTGTTCGGCCCAGCGCTGAATCTCGAACAGCGGCGTGTGTTCATGCTCACGCAGCCCCAGGT
Source organism: Pseudomonas sp. W2I6 (assembly GCF_030815935.1). Taxonomy (NCBI): domain Bacteria; kingdom Pseudomonadati; phylum Pseudomonadota; class Gammaproteobacteria; order Pseudomonadales; family Pseudomonadaceae; genus Pseudomonas; species Pseudomonas sp. W2I6. The sequence goes on from NZ_JAUSXJ010000001.1 coordinate 3,993,996, forward strand.
TTTGCGCCTGGACCGCCTGCAACCAATGACTGACGCTCTGCCCGGCGAGCGGGCTGGCAACCACTGGCAAGGTATTGATGAACAACCCGATCTGCTGCTCGACCCCCTTCAGATCGGCCGGACGCCCAGCCACGGTGGCACCAAAGCACACCGTCGACTGCCCGGTATAACGCTGCAAAAGCAGGAGCCAGGCGGCTTGCAGCAAGGTATTGAGGGTGACTTTCTGCTGGCGGGCAAACTCGTTCAGAAGGCGCGCCTGAGTCGCATCCAGTACCTCGAAGTGGCTGGCATAGCCTGTACCCAGGACACGTGGCGCAACGACCGCCTGGGCCAGGCGCGTCGGTGTTTGCAGCGAGGCCAGCTGCTGCTTCCAGAACGCTTCCCGGAGCGTTTGGTCCTGACCTTGCAGCCAGGCAATGTAATCACGATAGCGCCCGGTCGATACCGGCGGGTTATGACCACTGTAGCGTTGCAGCACCTCACCGAGCATCTGCGAGTGGCTCCACCCATCCATCAGGATATGGTGATGAGTCAGGATCAGGTGATGGCGACGATCATCCAGCGCCACCAGGGTCAACCTGAGCAACGGTGCCTCTTGAAGCTCGAAGCCCCTGGCTTGTTCGGCCTCGGCCAGTTGGCGCAAGGCCTGCGCCTGCCCGGTACGCCCGCGCCAGTCGTGCAGCGCGTAAGGCAGGGTCACTTGCTTGCGCACGATCTGCAACGGCTGATCCTGTTCAGCCAACCACACGAAGCCGGTGCGCAGGATGTCATGGGCATCCAGGGTGGCTTGCCAGGCCTGGCGGAACTTGTCCGGGTCCAGTCCTTCGACGTCCAGGCACATCTGGTTGATGTAATCGCCAGAGGCCTGTTCATATAGCGTGTGGAACAGCATGCCTTGCTGCATCGGTGACAACGGGTAAATGTCTTCGATGCTGTGTGCCGTCATGGGCAAGCCGTCCAGCGCGGATTGGCTCAGGGTCGCCAGCGGGAAGTCCGACGGCGTCACCGCTCCGGCGCCCGGCAGGCAGCAATGCTCGACCAGGCCAGCCAACTCACGGGCGTAGTCATCGGCCAGGTGCTGGATGGTCGACTCGTCGAAACGTTGGGCACTGAAGGCCCAACCCAGGCTGAGCTCGCCGGCGAACACCTGGCCATTGAGGATCAGGCCGTTGGCCAACGGCGCCTCTGCGTTTTGCTCCGGCCCACGGGCTTCGTCGCAAGGTGCCCAGAGCGGTACATCGCCATCGTCAAAACTGCTGTCGAACTGGCCCAGGTAATTGAAGGTGATCTGCGGTGCAGGCAACTGCGCCATCGCCTCCCGCGTCTCTGTCTCGGCAAAGGTAGACAACACACCAAAACCCAGGCCTTTATCGGGGATTGCGCGCAGTTGCTCCTTGATGTTTTTCAGCGAACCCGCCGGGTCACCGGCCGGGGTCAGCTTGACCGGGAAAGCACTGGTGAACCAGCCGACGCTGCGGGTCAGGTCAACTTCATCAAACAGGTCCTCACGGCCATGGCCTTCCAATTGGATCAAGGTGCTCGCCTGGCCGGTCCAGCGGCAAATCACCCGCGCCAGTGCCGTCAGCAGCAAGTCGTTGATTTGCGTGCGATAGGCCGCCGGGGCGTCCTGCAACAGGCGGCGGGTCTGCACCGAGTCCAGACGGCTGTACACCGTGAGGCCGTCCTGGTTGGTTTGCCGACCACCGGAATGGTCCGAGGGCAATTGGGCTTGAACATCGTGCAACTGCATTTGCCAGTAAGGCAATTGCTCCAGCGCCTCCTCCCGGGCAAAGCGAGCCAGCCGCTCGCCCCAGGCCTTGACCGACGAAGTCTTGGCCGGCAATGCCACGACGCGACCCTGCTGCAGTTGCTCGTAGGCGGTTTGCAGGTCTTCGAACAGGATGCGCCACGACACGCCATCCACCGCCAGGTGATGGATCACCAGCAGCAGCCGCTGACTGCCGTCGGCCAGGGTCGCCAGCACCGCGCGCAGCAGTGGGCCATTGCCCAGGTCCAGGCTGCGCTGGGCTTCGTCGCCCAGTTGCTCCAGCGCCGAAGCGTCGACGATGCTGCGTTGCCACAGCAAAGGTTGCTCGCTGACCGGCTGGTAAGTCGCTCGCCAGCCATCGGCCTGCCGGACGAAGCTCACGCGCAAGGCATCGTGCTGCACCAGCAAGGCGTGCAGGGCTTGTTCCAGATGTTCAGGGTTCAACGGCTGCGTGGTCTTGAGCAGTACCGACTGGTTCCAGTGGTGCCGCTCGGGAATCGCCGTATCGAAAAATGCCTGATGGATCGGCAGCAACACGCTGTCGCCGGTCACCGGGCCCTGATCGATCAGCAGTGCGCCCTCGCCCAACTGCGCCACCGAGGCCAGGCCTTGTACGGTCTGGTGCTGGAACAGCTCTTTGGGGGTAAAACGAATCCCGGCCTGGCGCGCACGGCTGACCACCTGGATCGAGATGATCGAGTCGCCGCCCAGCTCGAAGAAGTTATCGCTGACGCCAATCTGCGGCACCTTGAGCACGTCCTGCCAGATCGCGACGATGCGCTGTTCCAGCTCGTTATGGGGCGCGATATAGAGTTTGTGTTGCGGCTCAAGATCCGGTTGCGGCAAGGCCTTGCGGTCGAGTTTGCCGTTGGGGGTCAGCGGCAGTTGCTCAAGGAACAACCACTGGGTGGGCACCATGTAATCCGGCAAGTGTTCACGCAAGCTGGCTCGCAGGGCTTGCTGGGTCGTTGTGGCCTGCGACAGCACCACGTAGGCAACCAGTTGCTGGCCGTTCGCGCCGTCCAGGGCCAGCACCACCCCTTCACGCACACCTGGGTGGGCCAGCAGGCGACTTTCGATTTCTCCCAGCTCGATGCGCAGGCCACGAATCTTCACCTGGTGGTCGATGCGGCCAACGTATTCGATCACGCCGTCATTGCGGTAACGGGTCAGGTCACCGGTGCGATACAGACGATCGCCGGTGGTCGAGAACGGGTTCGGCACAAACTTCTCGGCGGTCAGCCCCGGACGCAGTAGATAACCACGGGTGATGCCCTCACCGGCCAGGTAAAGCTCCGCCGCCACGCCGACCGGCACCGAGTGCAACTCGGCGTCGAGCAGGTAGCTGGCGGTGTTGGCCAACGGCCTGCCGATATTGGCCTGGCCACCGGCTTCGCGGCGGGTCCAGGTGGAGTAAGTGGTGTCTTCCGACGGGCCATAGAGGTCGTAAACGTGCTGCACATGGGCATGCTCGTACAGCGCATCCACCAGCGACTGCTTCAGCGGTTCGCCCGCCAGATTGATGATGCGCACGCTTTGCGGGATTTGCCCGGCACGCTGCAAGGCTCCCATCGCCGAAGGCACGCTGTTGATCAGGCGCACCCGGTCTCGGGCCGCCAGTTCCGGCAGCTCCAGGGCATTGCGGGCACCGATGATAAAGCCGCCGCCGGCCAGGGTCACAAACAGCTCCCACACCGACAAGTCGAAGCAGATCGACGTCGAGGCCAACACCCCTTGAATGTCTTCAGGGCTGTAAACCTGCTGCGACCACTGGGTCAGCGCCGCCACGTTACGGTGAGTAATGGCCACGCCCTTGGGCAGGCCGGTGGAGCCGGAGGTGTAGATCACATAGGCCAGGTTGCCGGCGTGGACCGCAACGTCCAGATCCTGATCATCAACTTCCTGAGCATCCACAAGCAGCACGTCAATCGAAGCATCCACCTCAAGCGCCACCGCAGCCTGGGTCAACAACACCCGCGCCTGGCTGTCCTTGAGCATGTAGGCCACGCGCTCGGCCGGGTAATCCGGGTCCAGCGGCACATACGCGCCGCCCGCCTTGAGCACCGCGAGCAATGCCACGACCATCTGCGCACTGCGCGGCATGGCCACGCCAACCCGCACTTCAGGACCAACACCCAGCGCCACCAGCTTGCGCGCCAGGGCATTCGCCCGGCCGTTCAACTGGCGGTAGGTCAGTTGTTCATCATTCCAGATAACCGCCAGGGCGTCGGGCGTACGCTGCACCTGATCCTGAATCTGTTGATGGATGCACCGCTCACGCGGGAAGTCCAGGCCATTGGCGTTCCAGGTATGTTCGACCAGCCGACGTTCATCGCCCTCAAGGGTGGCGAGTTGCGCCAGCACCTGTTCACTGCCGGCCATGAAGCGCGCAAGCAACTGGTTAAGATGACGGGCAATGCCCGCCATCGTCCCGGCCGCAAACTGACTGCGGTCATAGTGGTAGTGCAACCCCAGCGTCTGCCCGGCATTGACGGAAAGTGTCAGCGGATAATTGCTCTGCTCATGGGCCACAACGGCACCAAAGGACAGCCCATCGTCCGCACTTTGAGCCAGCGCCTCGGAGATCGGGTAGTTTTCGAACACCAACAGCGTGTCGAACAATGACTCGGAACCGTGTTCGGCCCAGCGCTGAATCTCGAACAGCGGCGTGTGCTCATGCTCGCGCAGCGCCAGGTTTTGCCCCTGAACGGTCTGTAACCAGTGGCTGACCGTCTCCCCGGCAAGCGGGCTGGCGATCACCGGCAGGGTGTTGATGAACAGGCCGATCTGCTGCTCGACGCCTTTGAGGTCGGCCGGACGCCCGGCCACGGTGGCGCCAAAGCACACCGTCGATTGCCCGGTATAACGCTGCAAAAGCAGGAGCCAGGCGGCTTGCAGCAAGGTATTGAGGGTGACTTTCTGCTGGCGGGCAAACTCGTTCAGCAGGCGCGTCTGGCGCGAGTCCAGCACCTCGAAATGACTGGCGTAGCCGGCATCTGCGGACAGCGGCGCGGCCACCGCCTGGGCCAGCCGTGTCGGCGCTTGCAGCGGTGCCAACTGTTGCGTCCAGAACGCTGCTCGCAGCGTCTGGTCCTGGGATTGCAGCCAGCCAATGTAGTCGCGATAGCGCGCCGGCTGGTGCTCGGGCTCTTGCCCGCTGTAGCGTTGCAGCACCTCACCAAGCAGCCGGGAATTGCTCCAGCCATCCATCAGAATGTGGTGGGAGGTATAGATCAAATGGCACTGATCCGGCGCCGTGCGCACAACGGTCAGGCGCAGCAGAGGCGCCTGCACAAGGTCGAAACCACGCTGGCGGTCAGCGTCGGCCAGGGTATCGAGTGCGCCATCAAGTGCCGGGTGCTCCTGCCAGTCGAGCACAGTGAATGGCAACTCCAGGTGCTTGTGCACCACTTGCAGCGGTCGCTCCAGATCACCCTGCCACAGGAAGCCGGTACGCAGGATTTCATGGCTGTTCACGCACGCCTGCCAGGCCTGGCGGAAGCGCTCGGGATCCAGCCCGGTAACGTCCAGGCGCATTTGATTGATGTAGTCGCCGCCACCTTGCTCATACAGGGTGTGAAACAGCATGCCTTGCTGCATGGCCGATAGCGGGTAGATATCTTCGACAGCCGACAGGGCCAGCGGCAAGGCATCCAGTTGACGCTGACCGAGCCCGGCCAGCGGAACATCCGAAGGCGTCAAGCCGCTGTTGCCGGGCGCCGTGCAATGAGCGATCACGCTCAGCAGCTCAAGACGGTATTCATCGGCCAGGCGCTGTACCGCCGAGGCGTCAAACATCTGCCCGCTGAAGGTCCAGCCCAGGCTCAGTTCGCCGCCATATACCTGGCCATTGAGGGTCAGCCAGTTACCGAGCGCCGCCTCCGGGCTTTGCTCCAGCCCGCGCGCCTCACCCGAGGGAGCGAACAAAGCCTGCTCGTCATCGAAACTGCCATCGAACTGCCCCAGGTAGTTGAACGTAATCCTCGGCGCCGGCAGCGCCTGCAAGCGGCTGCGGGATGGTTCATCGCCCAGGTAGCGCAATACACCGTAGCCAATCCCCTTGTCTGGAATCGCCCGCAGTTGTTCTTTCACCGCCTTGATCGAGTGCGCGATATCGCTTTCGACCGGCAACCTGACCGCAAACAGGCTGGTGAACCAGCCCACGGTACGTGTCAGGTCAACGTCATCGAACAGGTCTTCACGGCCGTGGCCTTCGAGCTGGATCAGCGCACTGTCCTGCCCGGTCCAGCGACCAATAACCCGTGCCAGTGCGCTGAGCAACAGGTCATTGACCTGGGTGCGATAGGCCGCCGGCGCCTCTTGCAGCAGTTGCCGCGTGGCCTGGGCATCAAGCTGGGTGTGCACCGTCATCGCGTGGCGATTGGAGAGCGAACCATGGGGATGGTCCACCGGCAGGGCCGTCGACGAACCGCTCAACAAGCCTTCCCAGTAATCGAGCTGGGCGCGCAACGTATCCGCAGTCGCCGCCTGCCCCAGGCGTTCTACCCAGGCCTTGAATGAACTGGTCTTGGCCGGCAACACGCAACGCTGGCCGCTGGCGAGCTGCTGGTAGGCCTTTTGCAGGTCCTCGAACAAAATGCGCCAGGAAATCCCGTCCACCACCAGATGATGAATGACCACCAGCAAACGCTGGCTGCCATCGTTCAAGTTCGCCAGCACCGCCCGCAACAGCGGGCCGCGCTCCAGGTTCAGGCTGCCCTGGGCCTGGTCGCCCCATTGCTCCAGCGCCTCAAGGTCAATGTTCCGAGCCTCCCGGACCAGCGCCCCGGAGTACTCACCCGGCGCCTGATAGCGCGCCGACCAGCCTTGCGCCTGAGCAGTGAACGCCATCCGCAGCGCATCGTGATGAGTCACCAGATGCTTGAGCGCCTGCTCCAGCAGCGCCACGTCCAACGTGACCCTCGGCGTGAGCATGACGGACTGGTTCCAGCGCGCGCGATCAGGCACCGGCTGTTCAAAAAAGGCGATCTGTACCGGTGCCAGGGGAGCCTCACCGACGACTGCCGACTGGTCGATCACCACCCCGGCGGCCAATTGCGCAACCTGGGCCAGGCCCTGGACAGTCTGGTGCTGGAACAGCTCTTTAGGGGTGAAACGAATCCCGGCCTGGCGCGCACGGCTGACCACCTGGATCGAGATGATCGAATCACCGCCCAGCTCGAAGAAGTTGTCGGTGACACCGATGGCCGGACGTTTCAACACGTCCTGCCAGATCACCGCGATACGTTGCTCAAGCTCGCTCTGCGGCGCCACATGGGCGTGTTCGGCCTGGCTGACATCCGGCAGTGGCAAGGCCTTGCGGTCCAGCTTGCCATTGACGGTGAGTGGCCATTGCTCAAGAAACAGCAAATGGGCCGGGACCATGTAATCCGGCAAGCGGGCCTTGAGCCCGGCACAGATCTGCTCGCGCAACGGCGCGGGTTGCAGGTCGCCTGCGGCCGCGATGATGTAGGCCACCAACACCTGGGCACCGGCGTCACCCTGCGCCAGTACCATGGCTTCACGCACACCGTCGAGGGCAAGCAAGCGGGCTTCGATTTCACCCAGTTCGATGCGCAACCCACGAATCTTCACTTGGTGGTCAATGCGTCCGATGTAGTCGATCACACCGTCCTGGCGATAACGCACCAGGTCGCCGGTACGATAAAGTCGTGCGCCGCTACGGGAAGCAAACGGGTCGGGAATAAATCGCTCGGCGGTCATTCCCGGGCGCAGGTGATAACCACGGGCCAGGGAATCCCCTCCGATATACAACTCACCGGCCGCACCCGGCGGGCACGGCTCAAACGCTTCGCTCAGGACATAAGTGCGTACGTTGTCGATCGGCTTGCCGATCGCCACGATCGGGCCGGCAGGGTCGACAGGCACTTCATGGCTGCTGGTATCGATGGTCGCTTCGGTCGGGCCGTACAGGTTGATCAAGCGCCCGCTCCAACGCTGCTGCAACTGTCGGCTCAGCTCGGCACTCAAGGCTTCGCCACCGCACAACACGACGTTCAGCGACGCCAGCTGGGCATCGCTCGCTTCAGGCAGCAAGGCTTGCAGCAGTGAAGGCGCCAACTGCAGGACCGTGATCCGCTGTGCCTCGACCTGCTCCCACAACAGTGACAGGCTCTCGGCCAACCCTGGCTGGGCCATCACCAACTGTGCACCCGTCATCAACGGTAGCCAGAACTCCCATACCGAAGCATCGAAGCTGAACGCGGTCTTTTGCAGGATCCGATCGCTGCTTTGCAGTGGCAATGTCTTGCACATCCAGGCCATGTGATTGGCCAACCCTCGGTGACGAACCGAGACACCCTTGGGCCGGCCGGTGGAACCGGAGGTGTAGATGACATAGGCAAGGTTGTCGGGTTGCACGGCAACCTGCGGGTTGGCTTGCAACGTTTCGTCAGTGTCGGACAGGACCAGCACCTGGACGCCCGGCGGGATGGGCAACTGATCACGTACTGCCGCCTGGGTCAGCAACCACTGCGCGCCACTGTCCTGAAGCATGTAAGCCAGGCGGTCGGCCGGGTACTGGGTATCCAGCGGTACATAAGCGCCACCGGCCTTGAGAATGGCCAGTAGGCCGACGACCATTTCCACGCTGCGCTCAACGGCGATACCCACCAGCGCGTCAGGCCCAACCCCCATGTTGATCAAGCGATGCGCCAAGTGGTTGGCGCGCTGGTTGAGTTGGCGATACGTCAGCTGTTGCTGCTCGCATACCAGCGCAACCGCGTCGGGCGTACGCTCGGCCTGGGCGGCGATCACCTGATGCGTCAGGCCGCCAAAAGGCTGTGAGGTGGCGTTCCAGTCCTGCACCATCTGCTCGCGCTCGGCGACATCAAGCAACGGCAACTCGCCGACACGGGCGTGGGGCTGCTCGACGATTCCTTGCAGCAGAGTCTGCCAATGCCGCGCCAGACGTTCTATCGTCAGCGCATCAAACAGGTCAGTGGTATAGGTCAGGGCCGCTGCTATGCCGTCATCGGACTCGTAGGTTTCCAGGGTCAAGTCGAACTGCGCAGTGCGGTTCTCCCAGGCCACGCCTTCGATGGACAGGCCCGGCAGCTGCAGTGCGAGCGCGCCAGTGCCGGCGGCTGCCATGCGCTGGTGGTTGAACATCACCTGGAACAGCGGTGCATGGCTGAGGCTGCGTTGCGGGTGTAACGCCTCGACCAACTGCTCGAATGGCAGGTCCTGATGGTCCTGCGCCCCCAGGGCAGCCTGGCGGACCTGGTCCAGCAGAACACTGAACGGCTGCTCGCCCACTACCTCGGCGCGAAGTACCTGCGTGTTAACGAAAAAGCCCACCAGGTGTTCGGTTTCCACCCGGTTGCGGTTAGCGGTCGGAACCCCGACACGGATATCACGCTGCCCGCTGTAGCGATACAAAAACGCCTGGAAGGACGCCAGCAGCACCATGAACAGCGTGGCCTTTTCCTGCTGGGCCAATTGCCTGAGGCGCTGGCTCAGGGCATGCGGCAGTGCAATTTCAAAACGCGCGCCGCGATAACTCTGCTCGGCCGGCCGCGCACGGTCGGTCGGCAGCGCCAACACCGGCTGCTCGTCACCCAACTGCTCGCACCAATAGGCCAGTTGCCGTTCGCGCTCGCCGGCTTCCATCCAGTGACGCTGCCAGATGGCATAGTCGGCGTACTGGATCGGCAACGCCGGCAGCACCAGGGTTTCGCCGCGCTGGCAGGCGTCATACAGCTGCACCAGCTCATTGACCATCAGTTGGATCGAACCGCCGTCGGACACGATATGGTGCTGCACAAACGTCAGGATGTGATCCTGCCCATCGATCTGCAGCAGGCTGACCCGCAGCAGCGGCCCCTCGTTCAGGTCGAACAGCTGCCCGGTCTGCGCTTCGACAAACCCGGTGATTGCCGCCTCGATATCGGCCTGTGGTGCCAGCACCGTCAAGGGAATGTCCAGGGGCGCTTCGGCGAGGATGTTCTGGCTTACCCCTTCGTCACGCTGCACAAAGCGGGTGCGCAGGCTTTCATGACGGGCGATCAGTTGATTGAAACACTGCTGCAACGCCAGCAGGTCCAGGTTCCCGCGCAAGCGCAGGACCATGGGCAGGTTGTACGCCGTGCTCTGGGGGTCCAACTGCCACAGGAACCACTGGCGTTCCTGGGCAAAGGACAGGGGAATCGCTTCAACGGCCGACTGGACTTCGGGAATAGGCAAGTTCGCCGGGGAAACACCTTCCTGAAGCATTTTCTCCAGGTACAGGCGACGCTTGTCGAGGGGCAAGGTAATGAAACGCCGAGCGATTCTCTGGGCGGCGTGGATGTCCATTAAACTTCCTCCATTTCGTCAAGCAGAAATTCCAGCTTGCTCAGTTTCGATTCATTGATTTGTTGCCCGCCGGCGTGTTCCAGATGGTGGGCAAAGTCTTCCAGGAGGGGGTGCTGGAACAGCAGTTGCGGGGTCAATTTCAAGCCCAGCTCAAGTTGAATACGCGACACGACATTTACCGCCAGCAGCGAATGCCCGCCCAGTTCGAAGAAGTTATCGGTAAGTCCTACCTGCTCCAGTTGCAGCACCTGCTGCCAGATGCCGGCGACTTGCCGTTGCAGATCGCTGTGCGGCGCAACGTAGGCCTGTTGCAACTGACTGGCATCCGGCGCCGGCAGCGCCTTGCGGTCGAGTTTGCCGTTGGGGGTCAGTGGCAGGCTGTCGAGCATCACCAGAAACGCCGGGACCATGTAGGCCGGCAGGGTTTCCATCAGGCGGGCCTTGAGCTCATCGCGCAGCAGCACTTGCCGGTCGTGGCCGAGCGGTTCGCCTGGCACTACATACCCCACCAGTTGCAGGCCGACACCGCCCTCTCGGGCGATAACGGCGGCTTCGCGCACGGCCGGGTGCTCCTGCAGGCGTGCCTGGATTTCTCCCAGTTCGATGCGGAAGCCACGTATTTTCACCTGGTGATCCAGGCGGCCGACATACTCAATCACACCGTCGGCGCGATAACGCGCCAGGTCGCCGGTGCGATACAGCCGTTGCCCGGAGCTGGAAAACGGATGGGGAATAAAACGTTCGGCGGTCAGCCCGGCACGCTGATGGTAACCACGGGCCAGGCCTTCTCCGCCAATCAGCAGTTCACCCACCACACCCACTGGCACTGGCTGCAAATCGCTGCCCAGGATGTACAGGTGAGTGTTGTCGATGGGCCGGCCAAGCCAGGCCTGCGGCAACGCCTGGCTGAGTGGGTGTTGCGCCGACCAGATGGTGGTTTCAGTGGGGCCATAGAGATTCCACACCTGGTCCGACAGCGCCAGCATGCGGTCCGCCAGATCCTGGGCAAGCGCCTCGCCACCGCAGAGCATCTTGCAGCCTTGCAGCGCGCGCGCCTCGGGATTATCAAGCAACATCCGCCAGGTAGACGGGGTGGCCTGCACCACTGAAATATGCTCGCGGCGTACCAGCTCCAAGACTTGGGCCGGGTCTTGGGCGGCACTCTTGCCCACCAGGACCACACGTGCCCCGAGCACCAGCGGCAGGTAAATTTCCAGCCCGAAAATATCAAACGAGAACGTCGTCAGCGACAGCACCCGATCACTGCCTGACATGCCTGGAGCCTTCGCCATACTGGCGAGGAAGTTGCTCAGTGCCGCATGTCCTACCATCACCCCTTTGGGCTTGCCCGTAGAACCAGAGGTGTAGATCACGTAGGCGAGACTGGCCGCCTTTACCGACACGTGCGGATTGCTCTGCGGGTAGGACGCCAGCCCTGAATGCCGAGGATCCAGATCCACCGTCGTCAGCCCCGCAGGAAGCACCAGCAAATCCTTCAAGCGGGCCTGGGTCAGCAACAGGCCGATGCCGCTGTCGGCAATCATGTATTCCAGGCGATCCACCGGGAAATCCGGATCCAGCGGCACATACGCAGCACCCGCCTTGAGCACCGCGAGCAGGCCCACGAGCATTTCAAGGCTGCGCTCCACGCATATCCCCACCAGTTGGTCCGGGCCTACGCCCAGCTCCAATAGCTTGTGCGCCAGTTGGTTCGCCTGTTCGTTGAGTTGACGATAGGTATAGGTCTGCTCGTTGAACACCGCAGCCACGGCGTCCGGCTGATGCAGGGCCTGTTGCTCAATCATGCTGTGCACCCGTAGCGCCGAAAAATCGGCGTCGGTGGCGTTCCACTGCTCAAGCACACGGCTGCGCTCACCGTCGTCCAGGCTGTCAAACGTCCCCAGCGGACGATCGGCATTCAGCGTCATTGCCTGCAACAGGTTATGCAGTTGCGCGGCCAACGCCTGGATTTGCCCCGGGGCGAAGAAACGCTGGTCGAAACTGTACTGCAGCGACAATGCCTCGCCGAGGTTGACCATCAGGGTCAGCGGGTAGTTGGTCTGCTCATGGCTATCAATCCGTCCGAAGCGCAAACCGTCTGGCGAGCTTTGCTCCAGGGCCTTGGACACGGGGTAGTTTTCAAACACCAGCAGGCTGTCGAACAGCGCCTCACCACCCTGCCCCGCCCAGCGCTGGATCTCGAACAGTGGCGTGTACTCATGTTCACGCAAGGCCAGGTTCTGCGCCTGCAAGGCTTGCAACAGCTGTGCGATGGTTTGCTCCGGTCGCGGGCTGACCACCACCGGCAAGGTGTTGATAAACAACCCGACCTGCTGCTCGACACCGGCCAATTGCGCAGGACGCCCGGCGACGGTAGCGCCGAAGCACACACTCGACTGGCCGCTCTGGCGCTGCAACAGCAAGGCCCAGGCCGCTTGCACCAAGGTGTTGAGGGTGACTTTCTGGCGGCGTGCGAACTCACTCAACTGCATGGTGCGCTCAGCGTCAAAATACTGGTAGTGATCCGAATAGCCCGTGCTGCCAGGCACTTCGCCTTGGGCCTGTGCCTGCGCGAGGCGGGTCGGTTCTTGCAGGTCAGCCAGTTGCAAGGTCCAGAACCGCTGGTTGGCCTGGCGGTCCTGGCTGTCCAGCCAGGCGATGTAGTCGCGATAACGTCCACCACGGCCGGCTTCGAATTGCCCGCTGTAACGTTGCAATACCTCGCCCAGCAGCTGCGAGTTGCTCCAGCCGTCCATCAGGATGTGGTGATGGGTGTAGATAAAATGGTACTGGTCGACACCGGTACGGATCAGCACCAGGCGCAACAGCGGTGCCTGCGCCAGGTCGAAGCCCTGCTGCTGTTGATCGGCCGCCAAGGCATCCAGGGCCGTCGCCAGATCGGCGTGGCCGGACAGGTCATGACTGACAAAAGGCAGCTCGACCTGCTCCAGTACGACCTGCACCGGCTGCGCCAACTCGCCCTGCCAGACAAAGCAGGTGCGCAGGATATCGTGGTGATCCAGCACTGCTTGCCAGGCCTGGCGGAAGCGTTGCGGGTCCAGCCCCTCGACATCCAGGCGCATCTGGTTGACGTAGTTGCCCGACGCCTGCTCGTACAGCGTATGGAACAGCATGCCTTGCTGCATCGGCGCCAGCGGATAGATGTCGGCAATCGCCTGCGCGGGAATGGGCAGCGCATCCAGTTGCGCCTGGCTCAAGTTGGCCAGCGGGAAATCCGACGGGGTCACGGCCGCGGCACCCGACGTGCAGCAATGCTCCACAAGGCTTGCCAGTTCACAGGCATAGTCATCCGCCAGGCCCTGGATGGTCGCGGTGGCAAACATGGCCGGGCTGAACGTCCAGCTCAACCGCAGCTCGCCATCGAACACCTGGCCGTTGAGTGCCAGCCAGTTATCCAGCGGTGCCTGCGGGCTGTGCTCGGCGCCACGGGCTTCGCCCGACGGTACAAACAGCGCACCGTTGTCGTCCTCAAAATGACCGTCCAGTTGCCCCAGGTAGTTGAAGGTAATCCGCGGTGTCGGCAATGCCTTGAGCGCCGCTTGCGCCTGCGCGTCGCCCAAGTAACGCAGCACGCCAAAACCCAGGCCTTTATCGGGGATGGCGCGCAGTTGCTCCTTGATACCTTTGAGGGATTGAGCCGGGTCCGCAGCCGGCGTCAGCTTGACCGGGAACACACTGGTGAACCAACCGATGCTGCGGGTCAGGTCGATGTCGTCAAACAAGTCTTCGCGACCATGGCCTTCCAACTGGATCAAGGCATCGGCGTGGCCGGTCCAGCGGCAAACCACCCGCGCGAGCGCGGTCAGTAGCAGGTCGTTGACCTGGGTGCGATAGGCCTTGGGGGCGTTTTGCAGCAGTTGGCGGGTGTGCGTCGGGGTCAAGGCGCTGTGCACCGTGGCACCTTGATCATTGCGCAAGCCGGCTTCGGGATCGAGGCACGGCAAGGCGCTGTCGACGTCGGCCAGCAGCGTTTGCCAGTCATGCAACTCCTGTTGCAGGCGTTCGGTTCGGGCATAACCTTGCAGACGCTGCGCCCAGGCCTTGACCGACGAAGTCTTGGCCGGCAGTGCCACGACACGCCCCTGCTGCAGTTGCTCGTAGGCGGTTTGCAGGTCTTCGAACAGGATGCGCCACGACACGCCATCCACCGCCAGGTGATGGATCACCAGCAGCAGCCGCTGACTGCCATCGGCCAGGGTCGCCAGCACCGCGCGCAGCAGTGGGCCATTGCCCAGGTCCAGGCTGCGCTGGGCTTCGTCGCCCAGTTGCTCCAGCGCCGAAGCGTCGACGATGCTGCGTTGCCACAGCAAAGGTTGCTCGCTGACCGGCTGGTAAGTCGCTCGCCAGCCATCGGCCTGCCGGACGAAGCTCACGCGCAAGGCATCGTGCTGCACCAGCAAGGCGTGCAGGGCTTGTTCCAGATGTTCAGGGTTCAACGGCTGCGTGGTCTTGAGCAGTACCGACTGGTTCCAGTGGTGCCGCTCGGGAATCGCCGTATCGAAAAATGCCTGATGGATCGGCAGCAACACGCTGTCGCCGGTCACCGGGCCCTGATCGATCAGCAGTGCGCCCTCGCCCAACTGCGCCACCGAGGCCAGGCCTTGTACGGTCTGGTGCTGGAACAGCTCTTTGGGGGTAAAACGAATCCCGGCCTGGCGCGCACGGCTGACCACCTGGATCGAGATGATCGAGTCGCCGCCCAGCTCGAAGAAGTTATCGCTGACGCCAATCTGCGGCACCTTGAGCACGTCCTGCCAGATGGCGACGATGCGCTGTTCCAGCTCGTTATGGGGCGCGATATAGAGTTTGTGCTGCGGCTCAAGATCCGGTTGCGGCAAGGCCTTGCGATCGAGTTTGCCGTTGGGGGTCAGCGGCAGTTGCTCAAGGAACAACCACTGGGTGGGCACCATGTAATCCGGCAAGTGTTCACGCAAGCTGGCTCGCAGGGCTTGCTGGGTCGTTGTGGCCTGCGACAGCACCACGTAGGCAACCAGTTGCTGGCCGTTCGCGCCGTCCAGGGCCAGCACCACCCCTTCACGCACACCTGGGTGGGCCAGCAGGCGACTTTCGATTTCTCCCAGCTCGATGCGCAGGCCACGAATCTTCACCTGGTGGTCGATGCGGCCAACGTATTCGATCACGCCGTCATTGCGGTAACGGGTCAGGTCGCCGGTGCGATACAGACGATCGCCGGTGGTCGAGAACGGGTTCGGCACAAACTTCTCGGCGGTCAGCCCCGGACGCAGTAGATAACCACGGGTGATGCCCTCACCGGCCAGGTAAAGCTCCGCCGCCACGCCGACCGGCACCGAGTGCAACTCGGCGTCGAGCAGGTAGCTGGCGGTGTTGGCCAACGGCCTGCCGATATTGGCCTGGCCACCGGCTTCGCGGCGGGTCCAGGTGGAGTAAGTGGTGTCTTCCGACGGGCCATACAGGTCGTAAACGTGCTGCACATGGGCATGCTCGTACAGCGCATCCACCAGCGACTGCTTCAGCGGTTCGCCCGCCAGATTGATGATGCGCACGCTTTGCGGGATTTGCCCGGCACGCTGCAAGGCTCCCATCGCCGAAGGCACGCTGTTGATCAGGCGCACCCGGTCTCGGGCCGCCAGTTCCGGCAGCTCCAGGGCATTGCGGGCACCGACGATAAAGCCGCCGCCGGCCAGGGTCACAAACAGCTCCCACACCGACAAGTCGAAGCAGATCGACGTGGAGGCCAGCACCCCTTGAATGTCTTCAGGGCTGTAAACCTGCTGCGACCACTGGGTCAGCGCCGCCACGTTGCGGTGGGTAATGGCCACGCCCTTGGGCAGGCCGGTGGAGCCGGAGGTGTAGATCACATAGGCCAGGTTGCCGGCGTGGACCGCAACGTCCAGATCCTGATCATCAACTTCCTGAGCATCCACAAGCAGCACGTCAATCGAAGCATCCACCTCAAGCGCCACCGCAACCTGGGTCAACAACACCCGCGCCTGGCTGTCCTTGAGCATGTAGGCCACGCGCTCGGCCGGGTAATCCGGGTCCAGCGGCACATACGCGCCGCCCGCCTTGAGTACCGCGAGCAATGCCACAACCATCTGCGCACTGCGCGGCATGGCCACGCCAACCCGCACTTCAGGGCCAACACCCAGCGCCACCAGCTTGTGGGCCAGGGCATTCGCCCGGCCGTTCAACTGGCGGTAGGTCAGTTGTTCATCATTCCAGATAACCGCCAGGGCGTCGGGCGTACGCTGCACCTGGTCCTGAATCTGTTGATGGATGCACCGCTCACGCGGGAAGTCCAGGGTGTTGGCGTTCCAGGTCCGCTCAATCAGCTCAAGCTCATGACCGCCCAGCAACGACAGCTCGGCAACCGGCCGCGTGTGATCCGCGACAATGCTGCACAGCAGGTTTTGCCAATGGCCGGCAAGACGCTCGACCGTCGCCGGCGCAAACAGATCGGTGGCGTAGGTCAGCGTGGCGGCCAACTCTTGCCCGGTTTCAAAGGTATTGAGCACCAGGTCGAACTGGGCCGTGTGGCTGGCCCACTCAAGGCTTTCGATGGCCAGGCCCGGCAAGCGCGTCGCCTGCTGTCCGCGCGCCGCCTCGCTCTGATGGTTGAACATCACCTGGAACAGCGGGCTATGACTCAGGCTGCGCTCAGGGTGCAACGCTTCAACCAACTGTTCGAATGGCAGGTCCTGGTGAGCCTGGGCCTCAAGGGCGGTCTGCCGGACTTGCTGCACGACATCCGCGAACGCCAGGGTCGGTTTCACATCGGCCTTGAGTACCTGGGTATTGACGAAAAAGCCGATCAGGCGCTCGGTCTCAACCCGGTTGCGGTTGGCAATCGGGACCCCGACCCGGATGTCGGATTGCCCGCTGTAGCGATGCAGCAACGTCTGGAATGAGGCAAGCAAGAGCATGAACGGCGTCACACGCAGTTGCTGGGCCAGGCCGAGCAGCGAAGCGCCGAGCCCGGGTTGCAGGACGATTTCCAGCTGCGCCCCCCGAAAGCTTTGTTCGGCCGGGCGCGAATAGTCCAACGGCAATTGCAACGGCTGGTCACCGGCCAGTTGCCGGGTCCAATAAGCCAGTTGGCGCTTACGCTCACCGGCCTCCATCCATTGACGCTGCCAGGCGGCATAGTCGGCATATTGGATCGGCAATGGCCTGGCCTCAGGCGCGCGGCCGCTGCTGAAGGCGTCATAGAGCTCAACCAGTTCCTGCACCATCAGTTGCATGGACCAGCCATCGGAGACGATGTGATGCTGGGTCAGCACCAGCACGTGATCATCATCGGCCAGGCGCAACAACTTCACGCGTAACAAGGGCCCGGTCTGCAGGTCGAACAACGCCTCGGCATGGGTCTGCACATAAGCGGCAATCCCGGCGTGCGGATCAGTGCCGGCGTCAAGGGTGTCCACGACAATCGCCATTGGCACTGGCGCATGGATCACTTGCAGGGTGCGCTGATGGTTCCTGGACAAACGTGGTACGCAAGGTTTCATGACGCACCAGCAACTCGTCAAAGCTGCTCTGGAGCGCTTGGATATCCAGCGCGCCTGCGAGGCGCAAGGCCGTCGGTATGTTGTAGGCACCACTCAGGGGATCGAGCTGCCAGAGGAACCACTGGCGCTCCTGGGCATACGACAACGGCAATGCCGAGCCACGATCAACCACGACAAACGCGGGGGCCTGCTCGGCGGGTTCCTGGTTCAATACCCGGGCGAATGCCTGCAGGGTCGTGTGCTCGAACAACGCCTTGAGCGGCACGTTCAGCTCAAGACCATGACGAACCCTCGATACCACTTGGGTGGCCAGCAACGAGTGACCGCCGAGCTCGAAGAAATCGTCCTGGCGACCGACACGCTCAACCCCCAGGACCTCTTGCCAGATCAACGCCACCTGTTGTTCCAGCTCACCGCACGGCGCTTCATACGACTGCTGTTGCAGCTCAGGCTCTGGCAGCGCCTGGCGGTCGAGTTTGCCGTTGACCGTCAACGGCAGGCTCGGCAGAAAGACCACATGCGCCGGAATCATATAGTCCGGCAGCTCGGCCTTGAGCGACTGGCGAATGGTCTCGCGCAGGCCATCATGGGTCTCTGCGTCGAAGACCGGTGCGGCCGGCACGATATAGGCCAGCAACTGCTGGCCGCCCACGCCGGGCCGGGCCAACACCGCAACTTCACGCACGCAAGCCAACTTGAGCAGTTGCGCCTCGATCTCACCCAACTCGATACGAAACCCGCGAATTTTCACTTGATGGTCGATCCGCCCGACATATTCCACCACCCCGCCCGCACGCAAACGCGCGAGGTCGCCGGTACGGTACAGGCGCGCGCCGTCAGCACGGAACGGATCGGGAATAAACCGGCTGGCGGTCAGATCGCCACGGTGCAGGTAGCCTCGGGCCAGGCCCGCCTGGCCGACATACAGCTCGCCGATGCAACCTTCAGGGACCGGGTTGAGCTGAGCGTCCAGCAGGTACCAGGACAGGTCAACGATAGGCTCGCCGATCGGGCTGCTCGCCTCGTTCGCCAAGTCGGCCCGGGTGATGGGTCGATACGTCACGTGAACGGTGGTTTCAGTGATGCCATACATGTTGATCAGTTGCGGCGAACGATCACCGAAATGCTCAAACCACGGCTGCAATGCCTTGACCTCCAGTGCCTCACCGCCAAACACCACGTAGCGCAAGTGCTCAAGGCCTGCGGCCGGGTGAGCGCAGGCGACCTGCACCAACTGCTTGAACGCCGAAGGTGTCTGGTTGAGCACGGTCACTTGCTCACGGCAGAGCAAGGCGTAGAAGTCTTCGGTGGAACGGCTGACGTCATGGGGCACAACCACCAGGCGCGCGCCGTATGTCAGCGCACCGAACAGCTCCCACACGGAAAAGTCGAAGGCACAGGAGTGGAACAGCGTCCACACATCCGTCGCGCCAAAGCGGAACCAGTCATCGGTGGCACTGAACAGGCGCACCACATTGCGATGGGGCAGCAGCACGCCCTTGGGCTGTCCGGTAGAGCCCGAGGTGTAAATCACGTATGCCAGGTTGTCAGGGCTGACCGCCACCTGCGGGTTGCCCGACGGTTCCTGGCCTGCGCCGACGACGTTATCCAGTGCCAGCACACGAATCGACGGTGCTGGCGCCAAGTGTTCAAGCACAGAGGACTGCGCCAACAGCAACGCAATGCTGCTGTCCTGCATCATGTAATGCAAACGATCCTGTGGATAACCAGGGTCCATGGGCACATAGGCACCACCGGCCTTGAGCACCGCCAGCAGACCGACCAGCATCTCCAGGCTGCGCTCGGTAGAGAGCCCCACCAACACATCAGGGCCGACACCGGCCTCGATCAGCCGATACGCCAACAGGTTGGCATCCGCATTCAACTGACCGTACGTCAGGTGCTGATCTTCGTAGCTGACGGCAAGGGCATCGGGGGTACGCTCGGCCTGGGCTTCGATCAAATGGTGCAGGCACTGGTTCACGTCGAATGCCCGCAGGTTCGGGTTCCACTGCTGGAGGATGCGCCGGTGTTCGTCCGCCGCCAGCAACGGCAACTCCCCTACCGCCTGGTGCGGACTGGTGATGATTGCCCGCAACAGATTTTGCCAATGCTGCGCCAGGCGTTCGATGGCCTCGGCGGTAAATACATCGGTGGCATAAGTCAGTGCGGCTGACAGACCGCGTGCCGACTCCGCCGTGTCCAGGGTCAGGTCAAATTGCGCCGTGCAGGTTTTCCAGTCCAGGCCTTCGACGGTCAACTGCGGCAGGTTCAATACGGGCTCGGCACTGGAGCCGCGACCTTCGCTCTGGTGGTTATACATCACCTGGAACAACGGGTTATGCCCCAGGCTTCGCTCGGGGTGCAGCGCCTCGACCAACTGCTCGAAGGGCAGTTCCTGATGCTCCTGGGCGCCCAAGGCTGCCTGCTTGACCTGGGCCAGCAAGGCCCGGAACGACATCTGGCCGTCGATCTCGGCCTTGAGCACCTGGGTGTTAACGAAAAAGCCGATCAGGCCTTTGGTTTCCGGCCGGTTGCGGTTGGCCACCGGCACCCCGACCCGGACATCCCGCTGCCCGCTGTAGCGGTGCAGCAGTAACTGGAACGATGCCAGCAACACCATGAACAGCGTCACCCCCTCACGCTGGGCGAGGGCTTTCAAAGGTTGCCCCAGGCTCGCATCCAGGGCCATTTCCAGGCGTTCGCCACGGTAGCTCGGTTGCAAGGGGCGGGGCTTGTCGGTGGGCAGCTCCAGCACCGGCGGCAGGTCGCCCAACTGCGCGGTCCAGTAAGCGAGTTGACGATCACGCTCGCCAGCCTCCATCCAGTGTCGCTGCCAGATGGCGTAGTCGGCGTACTGGATCGCCAGCGCCGGCAGTTGCGGAGCGTGGCCCTGGGTGAAGGCGGCGTAGCATTGCACCAGTTCCTCAACCAGCACTTGCATGGACCAACCATCGGACACGATATGGTGCTGGGTCAGCACCAGCACATGCTCGTCCGGCGCCACGCGCAACAGGCAGACCCGCAGCAACGGGCCTTGCTGCAAATCGAACAACTGACGCGTCTGTGCTTCGACGAATGCACTGATGCGCGCCTCAAGCCCGGCCGCATCGCCAGGCTCCAGGGTGTGCACCGGCAGGTTAAAGTCCGCCGCCGGGGTAATCACCTGCAACGTCTGCCCGGCATCCTGGACAAAACGCGTACGCAAGGACTCATGACGCTCGATCAACACCTGAAAGCTGCGCTGCAAAGCCTCGACATCCAGCACACCCCGCAAACGCAGGGCAGCAGGTACGTGGTAGGCCGCGCTCTCGGGCTCCAACTGCCAGAGAAACCACTGGCGGTGCTGGGCATAGGACAACGGTATGGCTTCAAACTCATGGCGGATCATCGGCACAGGCAGTTGCCCAAGGCTCATGCCCTTGCTGGCCAACTTTTCAAAAAAGGCCTTGCGCTGAGGCAGCGCCAGCCTGATGAAACGTTGAACCAGCTCGATGTTATCCATTAACGCCATCTCAATTTGTCTCCAGCTCGGTGAGGAAGTCATGCATATCGCTCAGGTCCTGCTCAAGGTTGCTGTTCAAGCAGCCATCAACAGCACTTGCGTAGTCACGCAAAGTGCTTGCCTTGAAGATCAGGTCCAGCGCGACGTTGGCTCCCAATTGCATCTGCGCCATCGCAGTCGCTTGCGTCGCCAGTAATGAATGCCCACCCAACTCGAAGAAGTTGTCCTCCCTGCCCACTTGCTGCACGCCCAGGACGTCCGCCCAGACAGCGGCCAGGGTTTGCTCCACGGTGCCTTGCGGGGCGGCATAAATGCGCTGCATGAAGCTGGCGTCGGGCACCGGCAGTGCACGGCGATCCAGCTTTCCATTGGGGGTCAGGGGCAACTCTTCGAGGAACACCAGATAGGTAGGAACCATGTAGCCCGGCAGAATCTCTTTAAGACGAACGTTGAGCCGCTCACGCAATTTAGTCCGCGCGCCCGATACCTCCTCGTCTGCTGCAGTGACGGCAGTCACCACATAGCCCACCAGTTGCGCCCCGTTCACGCCCTCTTGCGCCAGCACCACGGCTTCCTGCACCTGCGGTTGCTCCTGCAACCGAGCCTCGATCTCCCCCAACTCGATACGGAAACCACGGATTTTTACCTGGTGGTCGATCCGGCTCAGGTAGTCGATCACCCCGTCGGCCCGCTGGCGAACCAGGTCGCCGCTGCGATACAGACGGCCACCGGAGCCAGCGAACGGATCCGGTACAAAGCGCTCGGCCGTCAGCGCCGCACGGTTAAGGTAACCACGCGCCACCCCTTCCCCGCCCAGGTACAACTCACCGGCCAGGCCCTGAGGCAGCAACTCGCCGCCGGCATCCAGTACATAGGCACTGCGGTCACCGATACGGCTGCCGATCGGCGCATAGGCGGCGCCGCACATCTGGTCTGCCGCAGCCTTCCAGATCAGCGGCGTAACCACGGTTTCGGTCGGGCCATAGCCGTTGATGATGTGCTGCGGCTTGAGCGCACGCTTGACCAGCTCGAACGACGCCTGGGGCACCGCATCACCGCCAAAGCAGTAGATGCGCACGGCCGGAGGGTTGCCATGCTGGTCGGCGTAGTCGGCCAATTGCTGCAAATACACCGGCGGGAATGCCGCGACGGTCACACCGTGACGGTGCATGGCCTGGTACGTCTGCTCCGGCGTCCAGAGGCTGGAGTCGCGAATCAACAGGCGGCCACCGTGGCTCAAGGTGGTCAGCCAGCGTTCATGGGCACCGTCGAACGCGAAGGACATGAAATGCAGCTCGCAGTCCTGCTCGCTCATGGCATAGCGCTCGCCGATAGCCAGGCAATGCATGGCCAGGGCGTCATGGGCAACCGTCACGCCCTTGGGCTGGCCGGTGGAGCCCGAGGTGTAAATCACATAGGCCAGGTTTTGCCCGTGCAGGTCGACCACCGGTGGGCTGTCGGGCATTGCGTCCAGCGCCAGCCGGTCCAGCTCCAGGCGCGTGATCCCGACGGGCGTCGGCAGGCGCTCAGCCAGGCGCGAATCGGTGAGCAGCAGTCCGATGCCACTGTCCTGCATCAGGTAGGCCAGGCGTTCACGCGGGTATTCCGGGTCGAGCGGCACATAGGCCGCGCCCGCCTTGAGAATCGCCAGGAGCCCAACCACCATGCCCAGCCCACGTTCCTGGGCGATGCCCACCAGAACGTCCGGCCCGGCACCCTGATCGATCAGTTTGTGGGCCAGGCGGTTGGCACGCCGATCCAGTTGCCCATAGGTCAGTTGCTCCTCGGCAAACATCAAGGCCACGGCATCCGGTGCACGCAGGGCCTGGGCCTGGATCAACTGATGGATCGAAGTGGTGGTACTGAAGCGCGTATCACGGCAGTTCCAGCCATCCACCAATTGCTGGCGCTCGATGGCCGTCACCAGTTGCAACTCGCCGACTGCGGCACCCGGAACCAATGCCAGCATGTGTTCCAGCAGTTGTTCCAGGTGCAGGCTGATCTGGCGTACATGCTCGGCGGCCAGAGACGCGCGCAGGTAGCTGTAGTGAATCGCCAGGGTCTCGCCGGTCGCCACCGCCAGGGTCAACGGGTAGTTGGTCCGCTCCTGGCTGTCGACAGGGCCGAAGCTCAGCTCGGGCACCGCCGCCTGGCGCAACGCTTCGGAAGCCGGGTAGTTCTCGAATACCAGCAGGCTGTCGAACAGCGAATCGGCGGCACTGCTGGCCCAGCGCTGGATCTCGAATAACGGGGTGTACTCGTGCTCCCGCAGCATCAGGTTTTGTTGCTGCAACACCTGCAACCACTCACCCATCGGCTGCTCGGCACGAACCTCGGCGATCACTGGCAAGGTATTGATGAACAGCCCGACCTGCTGCTCGATATCGCGAATTTCGGCCGGGCGCCCCGAGACCGTGGCACCGAAACATACGGTCTGCTGTCCGGTGTAGCGTTGCAACAACACCAGCCAGGCGGCCTGAAGCACGGTATTGAGCGTGACCTTGTGCTGACGGGCGAACTCGTTCAGGCGATGGGTACGGGCGGCGTCGAACAGTTGCTGGTAGTCACCGTAGGCAGGCTCTGATTGCACCGGCACAGGCGTGGCGCCGAACGCCTGGATCAGCCGGGTGGGCTCGCTCAGAGGGCGTAACTGAGCCTTCCAGAACAGCTCACTGCGTGCCGTATCCTGGGATGCCAGCCACGCCATATAGTCACGATAACGGCCGACCGGCGCCATCGCATGTTGACCGCTGTAGCGTTGCAGCACCTCACCCAGCAACTGCGAGTTACTCCAGCCGTCCATCAGGATGTGGTGGTGGGTGTAAATCAGATGATGACGCTGCTCGCCCGTACGAATCAGGGTCAAGCGCAGCAACGGCGCCTCGCCCAGATCGAAACCCTGCGCCTGCTCGGCAGCGGCAGCAGCGTCCAGCGCCGCCGCCAGCTCGGGACGAGTACGCCAGTCGTGCTCGACAAAACTCAGCGGCGCCTGCCTGCGAATGATCTGCAGCGGATGGTCCAACTCCCCCTGCCAGATAAAACCGCTGCGCAGGCTGTCATGGGCATCCACCGCCGCTTGCCAGGCGTCGCGGAAACGCGCTGTGTCCAGACCATCGATATCCAGGCGCATCTGGTTGATGTAATCACTGGCGTCCTGCTGGTAAAGGCTGTGGAACAACATGCCTTGCTGCATGGCCGACAACGGGAAGATGTCCTCGATATCCCCTGCGGGTACAGGCAACCCTTCCAGTTGCTGTTGGGTCAACTGCACCAGGGCGAAGTCCGAAGGGGTCACACCCTGGGTGGACGGCAGGCAGCAATGTTCGATCAGCGCTTGCAACTCACCGGCATAGTCATCGGCCAGGGCCTTGAGGGCTTGCGCATCGAACATGGGCGGGCTGAAGGTCCAGCTCAAGTCCAGCTCGCCGTCGTACACCTGGCCGTTGATTTCCAGCCAGTTGCCCAGTGGCGCTTCAGGACTTTGCTCGGCCCCGGCAGGCTCGCGGCCTGGCATGAACAACGCGTCCTGCGCCTGGAAACTGCTATCGAATTGACCAAGGTAATTGAAGGTAATACGCGGTGTCGGCAACGCTTCAAGCACCGATTGCGCGTGGGCATCCCCCAAGTAACGCAGCAGGCCAAAACCCAGGCCCTTTTCAGGGATCGCCCGCAGTTGCTCCTTGATCTGCTTGATGGAACCCGCGATATCGGCCGCCGGGGTGAGCTTCGCCGGGAATACGCTGGTGAACCACCCCACGCTGCGGGTCAGGTCCAGGTCGTCGAACAACTCCTCGCGGCCGTGCCCCTCCAACTGCACCAGCACCGAAGGCGTCTGCGCCCAACGGCTGATGACCCGCGCCAACGCCGTCAACAGCAGGTCGTTGACCTGAGTCCGGTACGCCGCCGGAGCGTGCTGCAACAGCTGTCGAGTCAGCGTTTTGTCCAGATGCGTGTGCACCACCTGCGCGTCACGATTCAATTGTTTACCGTGAGGGTTATCGCACGGCAGTGCTGCAGGTACGCCCTGCAACGCTTGCTGCCAGTAATCCAGCTCTTGATGCATCTGCTCGCTGCTGGCGTGACGCAGCAGCCGCTCGCCCCAGGCCTTGACCGACGAAGTCTTGGCCGGCAGTGCCACGACACGCCCCTGCTGCAGTTGCTCGTAGGCGGTTTGCAGGTCTTCGAACAGGATGCGCCACGAAACGCCATCCACCGCCAGGTGATGGATCACCAGCAGCAGCCGCTGACTGCCGTCGGCCAGGGTCGCCAGCACCGCGCGCAGCAGTGGGCCATTGCCCAGGTCCAGGCTGCGCTGTGCTTCGTCGCCCAGTTGCTCCAGCGCCGAAGCGTCGACGATGCTGCGTTGCCACAGCAAAGGTTGCTCGCTGACCGGCTGGTAAGTCGCTCGCCAGCCATCGGCCTGCCGGACGAAGCTCACGCGCAAGGCATCGTGCTGCACCAGCAAGGCGTGCAGGGCTTGTTCCAGATGTTCAGGGTTCAACGGCTGCGTGGTCTTGAGCAGTACCGACTGGTTCCAGTGGTGCCGCTCGGGAATCGCCGTATCGAAAAATGCCTGATGGATCGGCAGCAACACGCTGTCGCCGGTCACCGGGCCCTGATCGATCAGCAGTGCGCCCTCGCCCAACTGCGCCACCGAGGCCAGGCCTTGTACGGTCTGGTGCTGGAACAGTTCTTTGGGGGTAAAACGAATCCCGGCCTGGCGCGCACGGCTGACCACCTGGATCGAGATGATCGAGTCGCCGCCCAGCTCGAAGAAGTTATCGCTGACGCCAATCTGCGGCACCTTGAGCACGTCCTGCCAGATCGCCGCAATACGGCGTTCCAGCTCGCTGTGCGGCGCTACATGCAGCGCATGGGAACCTTGTAGCTCCGGCACCGGCAAGGCCTTGCGGTCGAGCTTGCCATTGGGTGTCAACGGCAGTTGATCAAGGATGACCATCTGGGCCGGCACCATGTAGTCCGGAAGCGTCTGCTTGAGCCAGACACGCACATCGTCTTGCACACCGGACTGCGCCCCAGGCTCCAACACCAGATAGGCAATCAGACGAGTGCCGCTCTGCGCTTCATGGGCCACCACCACGGCTTCGTGGACAGCGACATGTTGCAGCAGGCGCTTCTCGATTTCGCCCAGCTCGATGCGAAACCCACGCACTTTGGTCTGATGATCGATGCGTCCCACGTACTGGATTTCGCCATCGGCCAGATAGCGTACCAGGTCACCGGTGCGGTACAGCCGAGCTGCGCGATCGCCGAACGGGTCCGGCACAAAGCGCTCCGCCGTCAGGTCCGGGCGCAGCAGGTAGCCCCGGGCGATCCCGGCGCCGGCAAGGTACAACTCACCGACCACACCGACCGGCACCGGCTCCAACTGTGCGTCCAGCACATAGCTGTCGGTACCGGCCAGCGGTCGGCCAATGCTCGCCCGGCCACCCGCTGTGCGGCGTACGTAAGTCGAATACGTGGTGTCTTCGGAGGGCCCGTACAGGTCATACACATGCTTCAGCGTGGCCTGCTGGTAAAGCCCATCCACGAGCGACTGCTTCAGTGGCTCACCGGCGAGGTTGATGATGCGCACGCTGTCGGGAATCTGCCCGGCCTGGTGCAACGCAGCAATCGCCGAGGGCACGGTGTTGATCAAGGTAACCCGGTGCCGCGCCGGCAAATCCGCCAGCGCCAGGGCATTTTCAGCCAGGATGAAGAAGCCGCCACTGGCCAGGGTGACAAAAAGCTCCCACACCGACAGGTCGAAGCAGATCGAGGTTGAAGCCAATACCCCCTGCAAGTCCTCGCGACGGTAGACACCCTGGGCCCACTGAATCAGTGAAACGGCATTGCGATGGCTGATGGCAACACCCTTGGGCTTGCCGGTCGAACCCGAGGTGTAGATCACATAGGCGAGATTATCAGCGCTCGCCAGGGCTGGCAGGTCGGCACAATCGGGGTGTTGCGGGTCAACGCTTTCAGAGGGCACCTGCAGCACCTCCAGGCCGCCCCCCATGCCTTGGGCATCCGTCAGCAACAACCGGGCCTGACTGTCTTCCAGCATGTAGGCCAATCGGTCGGCCGGATAGTTGGGGTCCAGGGGCACATAGGTGCCGCCGGCCTTGAGCGTCGCGAGCAACGCCACAACCATTTCCACCGAGCGAGGCAGCAGCACACCCACCCGCACTTCCGGCCCTACGCCGCGCTCACGCAGGCGGCGGGCCAGGCGATTGGCACGTGCGTTAAGCTGGCGATAGTCGAGGCATTCGGCGCCAAAGATCATCGCCAACTGGTCAGGTGCCTTCCGGGCCTGAGCCTCGATCAGCTCATGCAAGCCCCCCTCGAAAGTGCCACTCAGTTCGAGGCTGTTCCAGTCCCGCAGGATCGTTTGGCGCTCATCGGCGTCCAGCAGCGCAAACTGCGCGACAGCCTGCCCAGGCTGGCTGACGATAGCGTGCAGCAGGTTCTGCCAGTGGTGCGCCAGTTGTTCAATGGTGCTGCGCTGGAATAGATCGGTGGCGTACGTCAGGGACGCCGCCAGGCCGCCGGCCACTTCGCCGGTGTCCAGGCTCAGGTCGAACTGGGACGTGCCGCTGTCCCAGGCCACGCCCTCGATCGACAATCCTGGCAACTGCGCCGCGCCAGTCTCACGGTTCTGGTGATTGAACAGCACCTGGAACAGCGGGCTGTGGCTAAGGCTGCGCCGGGGTTGCAGAGCATCCACCAACTGCTCGAACGGCAAGTCCTGGTAAGTCTGGGCGTCGAGCACCGACTGACGAACCTGTTGCAGCAGATCGCTGAACGAAGCCTGGCTGTCAAACTCGGCGCGCAGCACCTGGGTGTTGACGAAGAAGCCCACCAGGCCTTCGGTTTCCATGCGATTACGGTTGGCTACCGGCACGCCGACACGGATGTCGCCTTGCCCGCTGTAGCGGTGCAACAGCATCTGGAATGAAGCCAGCAACAGCACGAACAACGTCACCTGTTCGCGTTGCGCCAGGACCTGCAAGCCAGACGCCAGTTCCGCTGGCAAATTGAAGTCCAGGCGTGCACCACGCAAGCTCTGTTCGGCCGGACGCGGGAAGTCGAAGGGCAGCTCCAGCACCGGTTGCTCACCGCCCAATTTCTCACGCCAGTACGCCAGTTGCCGGGCGCTTTCGCCCTCGGCCATCCACTGGCGCTGCCAGACGGCATAGTCGGCGTACTGCAGCGCCAGCTCTTGCAAGGCGGTCTCGGTGCCCGCGCAGAACGCGCGGTAGAACTGGATCAACTCGTCGACAATGATTTGCATCGACCAGCCATCGGAAATGATGTGGTGCTGGGTAATGATCAGGACGTGATGGTCAGGCTGCACCCTCAGCAACTTGACGCGCATCAGCGGGCCGTTGAGCAAGTCGAACGGACGCTGGATTTCGTGCTCAACGGTTGCAGCAATCCCGTGGACATCCACGGCTTGCTGTTCAACCACCTGGGCCCGCCGTGGCTGGATCACCTGCCAGGTCTGGTCGCCTTCTTCGACGAAGGTGGTGCGCAAGGCTTCATGACGCTGCACCAGCGCCTGGAACGCTTGCTCCAGTGCCGCCACATTCAGGCTGCCACGCAGATGCAGCGCGGTGGGCACGTGGTAGGCCGCGCTGTCGGGGTCCAGTTGCCAGAGGAACCACTGGCGCTCCTGGGCCGATGACAGCGCCATCGGCCGGCCGCGTTCCAGGGCCAGCATGGGCAGGCTTTCCTGCACCTGCAAACCCGCGCACGCGGCGGCGAAAGCCAGCAGTGTCGGATGCTCGAACAACGCTTTCAACGGCACTTCAAGCTTGAGCGCATGCCGCACCCGGGAAATAACCTGGGTCGCCAGCAACGAATGGCCACCACGCTCGAAGAAATGATCATTAAGGCCGACGCGCTCTACCTGCAACACCGCCTGCCAGATCGCCGCCAACTGGATCTGCAACGGGCTGTGAGGCGCCTCGTAGGCCTGCCGAGGCTGACTCAGGTCCGGCGCAGGTAATGCGCGGCGGTCGAGCTTGCCGTTGTTGTTCAACGGCAGCGCGTCCAGCCACACCCAATGGCCCGGCACCATGTAGTCGGGCAGTGATTGAGCCAGGATGGCGGCTAGGTCAGCAGACTCGGTGGCTACGCCTTGGGCGGCTACCACATACCCCACCAACTGCGCGCCTGTGGGTCCTTCGTAGGCGATCACCGCGGCTTCGTGCACCTGCGGCAGGGCTTGCAGGCACGCTTCGATTTCGCCCATTTCGATGCGCAAACCGCGGATCTTCACCTGATGGTCGATCCGCCCCACGTACTCCAGGGCATGATGTTGGTTGTAGCGGGCCAGGTCGCCACTGCGGTACAGGCGCGCACCCGGCACACCGGCAAACGGGTCCGGCAGGAAGCGTTCAGCCGTCAACGCGGGACGGTCAAAATAGCCCTGGGCCAGGCCGGCCGGAGCGCCGATGTACAGCTCACCGACACCGCCGACGGGCAGCAGCTCAAAGGCGCTGTCGAGCACATACAGCGCACGACCCGCGATGGCCCGGCCAATCGGGATGCCGAACGCATCGCTGGCATCCGCCAACTGGCAGTCGTGCACACTGGACACCACGGTCGCCTCAGTGGGGCCGTAGGTGTTGAGCAGGCGCACCTTGCCCAGCCCGGCGTCATGCCAGGCTCGCAGGCCTTCAACCGACATCGCCTCACCGCCTACGTGGACCTGGCGCAAGTTGCCCAGCGAACGGCCATCGACGGCACACTCCTTGGCTAACAGGTACCAATAGGCTGCCGGCAAGTCGGCCAGGGTTACGCCCTGCTCTACGATTTCCCGAGCCAGTTGCCCCGCATCCCACAGTTCGTCACCGCGCATGACCAGCGCAGCACCGACGCACAGCGGCGGGTAGCATTGCTCGACGAAACCATCAAAGCTGAATGTCGCGAATTGCAGCACCCGGTCCGTGCAGGACAGCACGCTGTAGTCTTCGGCACTCTCGCAGAATTGGCCGAGGGCGGCGTGATCGATCGCCACACCCTTCGGTTGCCCGGTGGAGCCGGAGGTGTAGATCACATACGCCAGGTCGGCGGCGACGGCATGGCTTGGCGGGTTGCCGCAGGCGTAAGCTGCCAGTTCTTCACCCGACGCGGTGAAGTCCACGCGGGTCAACGATGCGGGCAACGGTAAATCTGCCAGCAGGCCGGTTTCGCAGAGCAACAGATCCAGGCGGCTGTCCGCCAACATGTAGGCCAGGCGTTCGTTGGGGTATTTGGGGTCCAGCGGGACATAGGCCGCGCCGCTTTTCAGCACCGCCAGCAGGCTGACGATCAACTGCGGGCCCCGTCGCGCAGCCAGGCCGACGCGCCGGCCGGGGCCAACGCCGTGCTCCAGCAAGCGATGAGCCAGGCGGTTGGCCCGCTCATTGAGCTCGCCGTAGCTCAAGCGTTGACTGCCCGCCAGTACCGCCAGCGCAGCCGGAGTGGCCTGGGCCTGGGCGGCGATGCGCTCGTGGACCAACCCGTGATGACGGGTGCTTGCCGCCCGGGATTGACTCAGGCCAAGCATGGCGCGACGGCCAGGCTCATCGAGCAATTGCAGGCTGCCAAGGCTGGCGCCAGGGTCTGCCGCCAGTTGCACCAACAGGTGTTGCAGGTTGGCGCTCAGCTGGGCGACCTGGGCCTCGCTGAAACGCGCCCGGTCATAGCTGAACTCCAGGCGCAGGCTGCTGCCCAGCTCGATACCCAGGGTCAACGGGTAGTTAGTGCGCTCGTGGTTGTGCAACTGGCCAAACGACAAGCCAGCGGGCGCGCCCTGCTTGAGCGCTTCGGCGACGGGGAAGTTTTCGAACACCAGCAACGTGTCGAAGAGCGCCGCGCCCTGCTGGCCGGCCCACCCCTGAATGTCGTACAGCGGCACATGTTCGTGATCACGCAGGCCAAGGTTCAAGGCTTGCAACTCGCCCAGCCAGGCGGCGGCCTGTTGCGCCGGGGCGGGTGTGCTGATCATCGGCAAGGTATTGATAAACAGCCCCAGCTGTTGCTCGATACCTGGCAGCGGCGCGGAACGCCCGGCGACCGTGGCACCGAACACGACGCACGGCTGGCCGGTGTAGCGTTGCAGCAGCACACTCCAGGCTCCCTGGAGCAGGGTGTTGAGGGTGATTTTTTGCTGACGGGCGAACTCGCTCAGGGTGGTGGTCAACGTGCTGTCGAGAACCGCCTGATGGTCGGCCATGCCTGCGCCGTCCACCGGTGGGCGAAGGGCCTCGGCCAACAACGTCGGGGCTTGCACCGGGGCCAGGCTGGCGCGCCAGAAGGCCTCGTCCGCCGCTGACGATTGCTGCTGCAACCAGCCCAGGTAGTCGCGAAATTGCCCCAGGGGCGCTGGCAGCGCCTGACCGGCGTAATGGCTGATGACTTCGCCGAGCAGCTGTGCGTTGCTCCAGCCATCCATCAGGATGTGATGACTGGTGTAGATCAAATGCCAGCCGCTGCCGGCACCACGCACCAGCGTCAGACGGAACAGCGGTGCGACGCTCAAATCAAAACCGCGCTCGCGCTCGGCGTCGGCCAGGGCGTCAAGGTCGGCGTCGACCGCCTCGATCACCTGCAACTGCAGGTCGACCTGGCGATGGATCACTTGATGGGCACTGTCGAGTCCCAGCCAATGGAAACTGCTGCGCAGGATGTCATGCCGATCCAGCGCAGACTGCCACGCACGGCCGAAAGCCAGCAAATCGAGGCCTTCGATGTCCAGGCGCAGTTGGTTGATATAGGCCTGTGCCTGGGGCTCGTAAAGGGTGTGGAATAACATCCCCTGCTGCATCGGCGACAACGGGTAGATATCGTCGATGGCCGGCCCTGCTACCGGCAGCGCGTCGAGTTGCTGCTGGGTCAGGTGGGTCAGCGGGAAATCGGACGGCGTGACGTGCCCCGCCTGGGTAGCGCAGCAATGCTCGATCAATGCTGCCAACTCGACGGCATAATCGTCGGCCAGGCGCTGGACGGTAGCGGCCTGGAACATCTCGCGGCTGAAGCCCCATTGCAACGCGAGCTCACCGCCATACACCTGGCCCTCCAGGGTCAGCCAGTTGGCCAGCGGTGCCTCGCCGTCCTGGGCCTGGCCACTGCTTTCGCTGGCCGGCACGAACAGCGCCGAGTCATTGAACTGACGGTCGAACTGCCCCAGGTAGTTGAACGTAATACGCGGCCCCGGCAACCCGGCCAGCGCTTCACGCGCCTCAGGCTCGCCCAGATAGCGAAGCAATCCGTAGCCCAGGCCCTTGTCCGGCACTGCGCGCAGTTGTTCCTTGACCGACTTGATCGCCGCCGGCAGCTCGCCTTGCGCCTGCAAGCGCACCGGGAACAGGCTGGTGAACCAGCCCACGGTGCGGGTCAGGTCCAGCGCTTCAAACAGGTCTTCACGGCCATGGCCTTCGAGCTGGATCAACGCTGCGTCCTGCCCGCTCCAGCGGCTGACCACCCGTGCCAGGGCTGTCAGCAGCAGGTCGTTGACCTGGGTGCGATACGCCGCCGGCGCGTGTTGCAGCAACTGGCGGGTCAGCTCGGGGTTGAGGCGGGTTTCGATCTTTTCCCCCAGGCGATTTTGCAACCCGCCCTGTGGGTTGTCGCAGGGTAAATCGGCCGTGCCCGACTGTGCCTGCCAATACGGCAGTTGCCCATTCAGCGTTCGCGCGTGGGCCTGCAAGTGCTGCGCCCAAGCCTGATAGGCGCTGGTCTTGCCCGGCAACTGCGCAGGCGCGCGGTAAGCCTGCTGCAGGTCCTCCAGCAGGATGCGCCAGGACACACCGTCCACCACCAAGTGGTGCAGCACCAGCAACAGGCGCTGGCTTGCGTCGGCCATGTCTACCAGCACGGCACGCAGCAGCGGGCCCTGCTGCAGGTCGAGACTGCGCTGGGCCTCCTCGCACAATGCGGCCAATTCGCTGTCGGTGGCGGCACTTGCCTGCCATAGGCCTGACTCGCTGACGGGGGCCGTGTGGGCTTGTTGCCAGCCATCGGCGCCCTTCACAAAACGCAGGCGCAAGGCATCGTGGTGGTTGATCAGCCGGGTCAGTGCGACGTCCAGTGCTTCGGCCACCAGCGGCTCGCGCGGCGTGAGCAACAACGATTGGTTCCAGTGCTGACGTGCCGGGATCGCCTGTTCGAAAAAGCCCTGCTGCACCGGAGTCAGGATCACCTCGCCGCTGACCGGGCCCTGGTCGATCGTGCTGGCCTGGTCAAAGCTCGCCACCAACGCCAGGCTGCGCACACTCTGGTACTGGAACAGGTCGCGGGGGCTGAGGCGAATCCCCGCCTGGCGCGCACGGCTGACCACCTGGATCGAGATGATCGAATCACCGCCAAGCTCAAAAAAGTTGTCTTCCAGGCCGACCTGCTCAATGGCCAGCACATCACTCCAGATCGCCGCCAAGGCTTTTTGCAGGTCATTTTCCGGCGCCACAAACGCCTGCTGCGGCGCAGCTTCCGGCAACGGCAAGGCCTTGCGGTCGAGCTTGCCGTTGGCGGTCACCGGCAATTTCACCAGCGGCATCAGGTGGGTGGGCACCATGTATTCCGGCAGGCTGTTCAACAGCCACGCCTTGAGCTCCGGTTGCCACGGCGTGGCAGGCTCGCCTCCCTCCAGCACCAGGTAAGCAACCAACTGTTTGCCCCCCTGCACCAGCACCACGGCCTCGCGCACCAGCGGGTGTTGCATCAGGCGGGTCTCGATTTCACCCAGCTCGATACGCAGGCCGCGCAGCTTGACCTGATGATCGAGGCGGCCGAGGTATTCGATCACACCGTCGGCGCGCTGGCGCACCCGGTCGCCGGTCCGGTACAGCCGCGCACCGTCATTGAACGGGCACGGCACAAAACGCTCGGCGGTGAGCGCCGCGCGGCGGTGGTAACTGCGGGCCAGCCCGGTGCCACCGAGGTAAAGCTCACCGCTGACGCCTGCCGGCACAGGGTTGAGTTGCGCGTCGAGGATGTAGGTTCCCAGATTGGCAATGGGGCGGCCGATGGGCACGCTGTCGGCACCTTCGTCGATGCAGGTCCAATGGGTGACGTCGATGGCCGCTTCCGTCGGGCCGTAGAGGTTGTACAACCCGGCGCCCGGAAGCTTGGCGAACACCTGCAACTGCGCATCCAGCGCCAGCGCCTCGCCACTGCATACGATGCGCTTGAGGCTGGCGCAGGCCTGCACGCCCGGCTCGTGGATAAATGCCTGCAGCATCGACGGTACGAAGTGCAGCGTGGTGATAGCGTGCTCGCCAATGGTCTCGATCAGGCGAGCCGGCTCGCGATGCTCGCCGGGTGCTGCGACTACCAGCCGTGCGCCGCTCATCAATGGCCAGAAGAACTCCCACACCGACACGTCAAAGCTGAACGGGGTTTTCTGCAACACTGCGTCGCTGGCATCCAGGCCATAAGCCTGCTGCATCCAGCACAGGCGGTTGACCAACGCACGATGGCTGTTGCCTGCGCCCTTGGGCTTGCCGGTGGAGCCGGAGGTGTAGATCACATAGGCGAGGTTCAGCGCGTGCACGTTGACGGCCAGAGGCTCGCGGCCGTAATCGTCGAGCCAGCCTTGTGCCTGGTCGAGTGCGATGACGTTGATGCCGTCGACCGGCAAGGTCGACAGCAGGCTCTGCTGGCTGAGCAGCAGCCCGATGCCGCTGTCTTCGATCATGTAAGCCAGGCGTTCGCGGGGGTATTCAGGGTCCAGCGGGACGTAGGCGCCGCCGGCCTTGAGAATCGCCAGCAGGCCGACCACCATTTCGATGGAGCGCTCGATGCAGATCCCCACCAGTACGTCCGGGCCAACACCCTGCTCGCGCAGGGCATGGGCCAACTGGTTGGCGCGCGCGTCGAGCTGCGCGTAGGTCAACTGCGTCGCGCCGAACACCAGGGCAACGGCATGCGGAGTGCGTTGTACCTGGCCTTCGATCAGGTGGTGGATGCCACGTTCGGTCGGGTACGCCTCGGCCGTCTGGTTCCAGTCATGCACCAGCACGTGCTGCTCTGCGGCGGCGAGCATCGGCAATTCACCGATGCGCTGGCTGCCATCGGCGACCATCGCCTGCAACAGGCTGAGCCAGTGCCGGGCCATGCGCTCGATGGTGGCGGCGTCGAACAGGTCATTGGCATAGGTCAGCGCGGCGTGCAGGGTGCCGGACTTCTCGTAGGTGTCCAGGCTCAGGTCAAACTGGGTGGTACGGCCTTGCCATTGCACCAGGGACAGTTCAAGCCCGGAGGCGGTGTTGACCGCGGCGATGTCCGCCACTTGCGGCTGATGGTTGTACATCACCTGGAACAGCGGTGTGTGGCTCAGGCTGCGCTCGACTTTCAAGGCTTCTACCAGGCGTTCGAACGGCAATTCCTGATGGGCCTGGGCGCCCAGTGCGTGTTCCTTGATGCCTTGCAGCAACTCGTCGACGCGGGTTTGCCCGGTCAGTTCGGTGCGCAACACCTGGGTATTGACGAAGAAACCGATCAGCCCTTCGACTTCGCTGCGGTTGCGGTTGGCAATCGGCACGCCAACCCGAATGTCGCCCTGCCCGGTGTAGCGATGCAGCAGCACGTTGAACGCGCCGAGCAGCAACATGAACAAGGTCACATTGTGTTTTTGCGCGCAACTGCGCAACTGCGCAGCCAGCGCCGGATCAATCGCAAAGTTATGCCGGGTGCCCTGGTAGCTGGGCATCGCCGGGCGCGGATGGTCGATGGGCAACTCCAGTACCGGGTGCTCATCTCCCAGGCGTGCCTGCCAGTATTCCAGCTGACGAGCCTGCTCGCCGGCCTCCAGCCAGCGGCGCTGCCACAGGGCGTAGTCGCTGTACTGGATCGGCAAGGCCGGCAGTTGCGGCGGCTCGTTGCGCTCATGGGCGTCGTAGCAGCGAATGAACTCGTCGATCAACACGTTCATCGACCAGCCGTCGGACACGATGTGGTGCAAGGTCAGCAGCAGCACGTGTTCCTGCTCGGCCAGCTTGAGCAATTGCACCCGCAGCAGCGGGCCGTTGGCCAGGTCGAAGGGCAACAGCGACTGACGGGTAGCGGCCTGCATCACCGCCTGCTCACGCTCGGCGGGTGCCAGGGCGCTGAAGTCCAACTGTTCGACAACCAGCGGCGACTGTGCGGCCACTTGCAACAGACGATCATCCGCCTGGCGCTGGAACACCGTGCGCAACGTCTCATGGCGGGCCACCAGGCTGGCGAACGCCTGCTCGATCGCCGGCAGGCTCAAGGCGCCCTTGAGCCGTACCGCGCCGGGCAGGTTATAGGCGCCACTGGCCGGATCCAGTTGCCACAGAAACCACATCCGCTGCTGCGCATAGGACAGCGCCTGCCGGTCCTCGGCCTCCACCCCTGCCGGGATCGGAAACCGGGAAAAATCCACCCCTTCCTTGTGTAGCGCCTGGAGGAACATCTGGCGTTTTTCCAGGGGCAACCCGATAAACCGGCGAGCAAGTTTCAAGGAGTCTTCAGCGTTCATTTCTTGGGATCCGGGGCAATAGGCAGGAAGCACAAAGGCACGTCGTCCCTATAAAACGAATCCGGAAGGGAAAAATTAGCGGGGGATTGGGGGCGCAGACCACGGTGTCATCAAGGGTTACATCAAACACCGAGAGGCTCGGCGCGGCTGTCCTATCATTGACGCAACCCATCAATTGCAACTACATTTAGTTGCAGGCGAGAATCGCCGTGTCGAAAAATGAAAAGCTGCTGGCCAAACTGCTCAATGAGCAATCGGCCTTTACCTGGCCCGAACTCGTCACGCTGCTGCGGCGCCAGATCATCGAACAATTGAAATCAGGAGAACTGATTCAGTGAACAACCAGCTGAAACACAAAGGCTACATCGGCTCCATCGAAGCCAGCATCGAAGACAACTGCCTGTTCGGAAAGCTGCTTTTCATCAAGGCCCTGGTCAGCTACGAGGGCAAAACCGTCGCCGAACTGGACGCCGCCTTTTGCACCGCCGTGGACGACTACATCGAGACCTGCCAGGCCCTTGGGCAAGCACCGGAAAAGCCCTGCAAGGGTTCGTTCAACGTCCGTGTCGGCCATGACCTCCACCTGGCCGCCGCCCTCGCCGCGATCCGGCAAAAAGTCACGTTGAACGATCTCACGCGCCAGGCGCTGAACGAATTCCTGCAACATCGCGGCGCACTGGTGACCGGGTAATCACCCCAGCCGCCGATACCCCAGCACCGCCGCCCCAAGCACCACCGCACCCGCCGCCAGCGCCACCCAGAACCCGCTGGGTGCGCCGAAGCGGTCGATCATCCAGCCGGAGCTGGCAGCACCAATGGCCACGCCGATGCTCAGGCCGGTGATCAGCCAGGTCATGCCTTCGGTCAAGCGGCTGGGCGGAACGATTTGTTCCACCAGGGCCATGGACACGATCAGGGTCGGGGCGAAGAACAGGCCGGAGATGAAGATCGCGGCCGCCAACCCC
Source organism: Pseudomonas sp. W2I6 (assembly GCF_030815935.1). NCBI lineage: Bacteria > Pseudomonadati > Pseudomonadota > Gammaproteobacteria > Pseudomonadales > Pseudomonadaceae > Pseudomonas > Pseudomonas sp. W2I6. The sequence goes on from NZ_JAUSXJ010000001.1 coordinate 4,031,551, forward strand.
GGAATATTCGTCACCAGCAACAACGGCAACGTGGTCACGGCGGTGGCCACGCCGCAGTACAAGAACTGGCGCGGCAGCGGTGCTTTCAACTTGAGCGCACCGAACGCCAGCCCGGCCAGACACGAACCGATGGCGTATACCGACAATACAATGCTCGCCGCGGCGGGCTGGCCCTGATGCTGGGCGAACGCGACACTGACCACATCCACCACCCCAACGATGATGCCCATGGCCATCAACAGCACCACCAGGATCAACACCGAGGGCGAGGCGATCAGCCAACGGCCGTGCTCGGCGTGATGTTCATGCACCGGTGGCTCGGTCTGGCGTTGCAGCACAAAGGCGGTCACGCCCACTGCCAGAAACAGCGCGGCAATCAACGGCCCCGCTTCGGGGAACAGCAGCACGCACAGACCCACCGAGACCGGCGGGCCAATGATGAACACCACCTCGTCGAGCACCGACTCCAGGGCAAACGCCGTTTGCAGTTTGGGCTGGCCGCGATACAGCTCGGTCCAGCGCGCCCGCACCATGGCCGACATGTTGGGCATGCAGCCGGCCAGCGCGGCAAAGACGAACAGCGTCCACGTTGGCGCCTGCACCCGGGTGCAGAGCAACAGCAGCAGCAGCGCGCCGCCGCCGATGGACGCGGCCACCGGCAACACCCGGCCCTGGCCATAACGGTCCACCAACCGTGAGACCTGGGGCGCGCAAAACGCGGTGGCCAGGGCGAAGGTAGCGGTCACCGCACCGGCCAAACCGTAACCGCCGTGCACTTGCGACAGCATGGTGATCAAGCCGATCCCGGTCATGGAGATCGGCATGCGGGCCAGCATGCCCGCCAATACAAAAGCCCTGGAACCTGGCGCCTGGAACAGCTCGGCGTAGGGGTTTGCCATGGTGTGTAACCTCTTCCTGAGCGCCCTGAAACTTGCTATTCGAGGTTTTCGGGGCAAAATACATACGGTGCGTATGTGACAAATCATGCGTAACATACGCGTCGTATGTCAATCACCTATTGTGAGCCTTACCCATGAGCCGAGCCCGTGCCGACATGATCGAAGACACCCGCGCCCGCCTGATCGCCAGCGCCCGCCAGGCCTTCGCCACACAAGGCTACGCCCAGACGTCGATGGACGATTTCACCGCTCGCGCCGGCCTGACCCGGGGTGCGTTGTACCATCATTTTGGCGACAAGAAAGGCTTGCTGGCGGCGGTGGTTGCGCAGCTCGACGGTGAAATGGATGCGAGCCTGCAGCGTATCTCGGAACAGGCGGTTGATCCTTGGGAAGGGTTTTGCGAGCGCTGTCGGGTTTATTTGCGTATGGCTCAGGATCCCGAGGTCCAGCGCATTGTGCTGCAAGATGCGCCGGCGGTGCTGGGTGCCACCGACCAGCAGCAATGCGTGGACTCGCTGCGCCAGCTGCTCGATGACTTGATGCAAGCGGGCCTCATCGAGCAGGCGTGCAGCCAGGCGCTGGCGAGGCTGATCAATGGCAGCCTGGTGAGCGCATCGCTGTGGATCGCCCAGGATGAACACCCAGGGGCGCGGCTGGAAGAAGCCTTGCAAGGTCTGGAGTTGTTGTTGCGCGGGTTGGAGCCTAATGCCGTTCGCTGAACGAGTGCGGTCGGGGTTTTCAGGATCAGATGGGGTACATATCCGTTATTCAGGTAACTCTGCTTTTCTGTGGGAGCTGGCTTGCCTGCGATGCAGACAACTCGGTACATCAGGCACACCCAGTTGATGCCATCGCAGGCAAGCCAGCTCCCACATTGAACCGTGCCCGCTTTTGATTTTGCTGTTGCTCTTCAACACTCAAGCCGGCCGGTAGGCCGCTGTGCTCTTGATCTGCTTTTGATCTTGATCTTGGGCGCCCCGTTATTGCGCTCACTTGAATCACCCACAGCACTGCCCCTAGATACGCCGCAACATCAACGCCGCCACCCCACACGCCGCCAACGCCACGCACGCCAGAAAGAACGCATCACTGTAAGCCATCAAAAACGCCTGATGACGAACACTCTGGTCCAGCAGGTTCAGCACCACCTGATGTTCCGGCAATTGATCCTGCAGCACCCCGCCACCGGGAAGCTGCTGTTGCAAGGCCGGGTCAAACAGCGTCACCGACTCGCCAATACGCGCCGAATGCACCCGCTCGCGCACCACCACCAATTGCGCCAGCAGCGCCGTGCCGACCGCGCCCCCCAGGTTGCGCAGCATCGAGAACACCGCCGACGCCGACCCCGCCTGCGCCTTGGCCAGGCCGTGCACCGCCAGCACCGACAACGCCACCATGATCAGCGGCTGGCCCATGCCGCGCACCACGATCGAGGGCACGATCACATTGCTGGCGCTGTCCGCCGACAAGTGCGCACCCATCCAGCAGCCCAAAGCCATGATCGCGAACCCCGAGGCCACCAGCATTTTGGCGCTGACCCACTTCATCAGGCGCGGCAAAAACGGCGCCATGATCAGTTGCACCAGACCATACGCGATCAGGCTCACGCCAATTTCGCTGGCGTTGTAGTGCTGCAATTGCGACAGGTAGTTGGGCACCAGGAACACCAGGCCATAGGTACTGGCGCCGAAGATAAACATCGCCACGCTGGCCACCCCAAAGTTGTAATGACCCAACAGTCGCAGGTTGATAAAGGCGTGCGCGCCCCATAATTGCCGGGCCACGAAGCCGATCAGGCCCACCACCGCCAGCAGTGTCATCCACACGATAAAGGGCGAGCCGAACCAGTCCTTGCGCCCGCCCTCCTCCAGCACGATCTGCAACGCACCCAGGCCCAGCACCATGCAGCCGATACCCAGCCAGTCGCCCTGGCGCAGCAGGCCCAACTGCATCGGCTGGCGGTCAATGGACCAGGCCACCGCCGCCAGCAACGCGATCCCCGGGAACAGTTGCAGGTAGAAGATCCAGCGCCAGGAATACGCATCGGTCAGCCAGCCGCCAATCGACGGCCCGGCGGCCTGGGCCACACTGTTGGCCAGGCTGAACAAGGCCATGCCCAGCGGGATCTTGCTGGGCGGCAGCTCGGTGATGATCAGTTGGAATGACAAGGGAATCAGCACCGCCCCGGCCGCGCCCTGCACCACCCGGATCAGGATCATCACTTGCAGGTTGGGCGACAGCGAACACGCCACCGAGGCCACCAGGAATATCCCCGAGCCCCACAGCATCACCCGGCGCAGGGAAAACACCTGCACCAGCCACGCGGTGAGGGGAATCATGATGATCTCCGCCACCAGGTAAGCGGTGGAAATCCACGAACCCTCCTCAAACGTCGCGCCCAGTGCACCTTCGATTTCCGGCAGTGCGGCGCTGGTGACGTGCACGTTCATCCCGGCCATGAAGCAGCCGAACAGCCCGCCAATCACCGCGACCCAGGCGCGAAACGGCACACGCCCTTCAGCCTCCATGGACGTGCTCCTGGCTGGCGGCAGGGCGGGTATCAACCGTGGCAATCACCGACATGCCCGGCAGCACCCGCGACTCACCGGGTTCCAGGCGAATCTTTACCGGAAACCGCTGGACGATCTTGGTGAAGTTGCCGGTGGCGTTGTCCGGCGGCAACAGCGCGAACACGGCACCGGAGCCGGGAGCGATGCTTTCCACTTTGCCGTGCCAATGTGCGCCGGCAAAACTGTCCACCGCGATTTCCACCGACTGCCCCGGCGCCATGTGCTGCAACTGGGTTTCCTTGTAGTTGGCAATCACATAGGCCTGCTCCACCGGCACCACAGCCAACAGCGGCAGGCCGGGCATCACGTATTGCTGGCGCCGGACCTTGCGCTGGCCCACCACGCCGTCAAAAGGCGCGCGGATCTCGGTGTCCTTCAACGCATTGCGGGCCAGCGCGAGGTTGGCCTGGGCCTCGCCGATGCGTGCCTGATGCTCGACGATTTGCGCCTGCGCCTGTTGCCGGCGTGCCTGCAAGACCTGCAACTGCGCCTGCTGCCGCGCGACCTGGGCGCTCGCCTGGGCCAGGGCCGCCTGGGCCTTGGCCTGGCTGGCGCTGACGGTTTCCAGGTGCTGGGCGCTGGCCACCTGTTGCGCGACCAATTCACGATAACGCTGGTAATCGAGCCGCGCGCGCCGGGCTTCGGCCTCGCCACTGCTCAGTTCCGCCCGGGCCTGGGCGATGCGTTGCTGTTGCTCGCCCATTTGCGCGTCAAGGGTTTGCACCGATGCCTGCTGTGCGCTCGCTGCTGCTTGCGCCTGTTGCAGTTGCGCCTGGGCGCTGTTCAGACGCTCGGTGAAATCCCGCTCATCGATACGCACCAGCACATCCCCGGCCTTGACCGGCTGGTTATCTTCCACCAGCACCTGGGCTACATACCCGGCAATGCGCGGGCTGATAGCGACCCAATCAGCGCGCACATAGGCATCGTCGGTTTCTTCAAGAAAACGCCCCCATTGCCACCAGTACCCGGCAAAGGTTGCCAGCCCCACCAGCGTCGCGAGGGAAGCCGTGGTCACCAGGGCGCGACGATGACGTTGCATAACGGTCAGGCGAATGGGTTCAACAGCCTGGTTCATGGTTTGGCTCCATTGACAGCGACAGATAAGGGGGCGGTTGGATCGTCACGCTGCCAGCCGCCACCGAGGGCCTGGAACAGGTCGATCTGGCGGTTGATCAAGCGCAGGTCGGACTCGGCCACGCGGGCTTCAAGGCCCACCAGGCTGCGTTCGCTGTCCAGCAGTTGCAGGGCATCCAGCGCGCCGGAATGGTAGCCGCGGGAGGCCAGGTCGAAGGCGCGGCGGTTGTTGTCCAGGGCGGCGGCCAGGGCCTGCCCACGCTGCTGTTCGCCCTGGTACAGGGCCATGGCCTGCTCCACCTGCTTCAGTGCGTTGAGCACCGTACCGTCAAACCGTGCCAGGGCCTGGCGCGCTTCGGCCTGGCTCTGCCTGACCCGCGCCTGGGCGACCTGCCGGTTGGGAAAGCGCCAGGACACCAGCGGCCCGACGGAATACACCGTGGCGTAGCGGTCCCCGAGTTTGCCCAGGCTGCTGGCGGACGAACCGAGCATCGCGCCGAAGGTGATCCGCGGGTAAAGCTCGGCGCGGGACAGGCCCACCGTCAAGGTGGCTGCGCGCAATTGCCCTTCGGCGCGGCGGATGTCCGGCCGCCGTTGCACCAGCGCCCACCCCTCGCCCACCGGCAACGCAGCCTGCAACTGCGGGCTGTGGGCACAGCTGCGCGGTGTGACCTGCTCCGGCGACAAACCGCTGAGCACGGCCAACTCATACAACGCACTGCTGCGCCGGGCCTTGAACATCGGCAGCGGTGCACGGGTTTCTTCCAGCAGGCCTTGCAAGCGAGTCAGGTCCAGGTCCGTCGCCGCGCCAGCCTTCTGCAGCTTTTGCGTGACCGCGACGCTCTGCTCCAGCAACTGCACCGAGTGCGCCTGCACCTGCTCCTGCACTCCATACACACAGGCCTGGGCATACGCGCGGGCCGTCTGCGCGGCGACTGTCACCCGTAACTCGTCTTCCAGCGCCCGCGCCACCTGGGCATCCGCCCGTGCGGCGGCAATGCGATAACGCACCTCGCCCCACAGGTCGAGGGTGTAGCTCAGGGAAAACTCAGGCGTGTGGCTCCATTCCGCACCGGCATGACCGTTGGTGGCCTGGGCCAGGGTCTGGTCATCCCGGCTGCGACCGTAGGCCAGGCCATAGTCCAGAGAGGTAGACGGCAGGCGCTCGCCGTCGACCTGTTCCAGCCGCGCCAGCAAGGCGTCGACGTGGGCGGCAGCGGCTTCAAGGTCTTTATTCTGGCGCAAGGCCCGCGCCACCAGGGCGTCCAGTTGCGGGTCGCGGTACAGCTGCCACCAGCGGGCGGGTAATGGCTCGGCCGACTCGACGGATAGCCGCGGCGAGGGCTGCGCGGTGACGGTCGACGGCTGGCCGGACACGCCACTGCACCCGGCCAGCACACTCAACAGGGCGATGGGCATCCATGGATGAAAAGAAGGGCTGTGCATCACAAGGCTCGCTCAAGAAGGAGCCTTGCAGATTAGGCAGGTGGTCTGTCCGATTCGCCCGCGTCAGGGCCATGTGTCGTCGCTAACCGGACAATATGTTTGCTTAACGCAACTCGAAGCTTTGCTCCTGTACGTCCTGGGAGTCCAAGCCGATCTGCACCTTGAACTCGCCGGGCTCGGCAACGTAGTCCAGCTGGGCGTTGTAGAACTTCAGGTCGTTCTCATCCAGGGTGAATTCAATGATCCTGCGCTCACCGGCCTTGAGCATGATTTTCTCGAAACCCTTGAGCTCCTTGACCGGCCGGCTGACCGAGGCGACCAGATCACGGATATACAACTGGACAACCGTTTCACCGTCACGCGGGCCGGTATTGGCCAGCGTGATACGCGCCTTGAGTTGCTCTCCCGCGCGCAATACCGACGTTGACAACTGCAAGTCGGAAAGCTCGAACCGGGTGTAGCTCAACCCATAGCCGAAGGGATAAAGCGGGCCGTCGGGTTCATCGATGTATTGGCTCATGTATTTCCAGGGCGCAGCAGAATCAAACGGGCGCCCTGTATTCAGGTGGTTGTAATAGAGGGGGATTTGCCCGACCGACCGAGGAAATGTCATCGGCAACTTGCCTGACGGGTTGTAGTCGCCGAACAGCACATCAGCGACCGCATTGCCGCCCTCCGTACCACTGAACCACGTTTCCAGCAGGGCGTCGGCCTGTGCCTGCTCCCGGGTCAAATCCAGGGGACGGCCATTCACCAGCACGATCACCAACGGCTTATCCAACGACTTCAGCGCACTGAGCAATCGCCGCTGACTGGCGGGCAGGTTGATACGCGCGCGACTGATAGACTCATCGTTGACGCTCCAGGGTTCGCCGACAACCGCCACGATGACCTTGGCCCGACGCGCCACCTCCAGTGCCTCGTCCAGCAGCGCCTCAGGCGAACGCGGGTCCAGATCCAACGGCGTGTTGTAGTGTTTCAGGCGTTCGGACAACTGGGTGTCCGTGGTGAAATTCGCGCCCTTGGCATAGAGCAGCGGTGCCTTGCCTTCAACCGCACGAGCCAGGCCTTCGTAGATACTGACCACGTTCCGCTCGTCACAATCACCGCAATAACTGCCCAACAGGTCGCGCCGGCTTTTGGCAAAGGGACCGATCAGCGCAATGCTGTCCTGCTTGTTCAACGGCAGCGTCTGATGGGCGTTTTTTAATAGCACGAAGGTCTTGCGAGCAATGTCCCGGGCGGCGTCTCGCTGCAGGCGCGTTGCAATGGGAGGCAACTCTGTGCGGTTGAGATTTCGATACGGGTTGTCGAACAGCCCCAAGTCATACTTCAGTCCCAGCACATTCCGCACAGCCTCATCCAGCACCCCGACATCAACTTCCCTCGATGCAACCAATCCAGGCAAATACCTGGCATACGCGTCATCGCAGAGTTCCATGTCGACACCTGAGCGCACCGCCAACGCCGCAGCCTGCCTGACATCACGGGCAACACCATGCAAAACCAACCCCTCAATTGCCCGGCAATCACCCAATGTCACGCCGACAAACCCCCACGCCTGCCGCAGTACATCCTTGATCAGCCACCGATTGGCGGCAGCCGGAACACCATCGATGGTATTGAACGCAATCATTGCCATGCCTGCTCCGGCTTCGACCGCGGCGCGATACGGCGCAAAGTAAAACTGGTACATGTTCGCCTTACTCATATCGACGCTGTTGTAATCCTTGCCACCCTCGACCGCACCGTACAACGCGAAGTGCTTGATGCCGGCCTTGAGGCTGTCGGTTGTGCGAGGATCATCCCCTCGATACGCCTTGACCATGACACCCGCGATACGAGAGGCCAGGAAGGGATCCTCCCCGTAACCTTCCGAGACTCTGCCCCAGCGAGGGTCGCGGGTAATGTCCACCGATGGGCCAAACGTCAAATGAACACCCTCGGCGCTTGCCTCCTGGGCGCTGATGCGTCCCGCAAGGGCAATCGCCGACATGTCCCAACTGGCCGCGAGCGCCAGGCTCACCGGGAATATCGTATGCAAGCCATGAATCACATCCGCCGCAAAGAACAGCGGGATTTTCAACCGGCTTCGCTCCATCGCCACTTGCTGCAACGCCCATCCATAAGGTGGCGAAGGCGTGCCACTAATTCCACCCACCAAACCACTGGCAATCCCCTCCCGAATGCTGGCTCCGGTCCGCTCCCGGTCAATGCCAATCAGCTCCAGCTGGCCGACTTTCTCGGCAACGGTCATCTGCCCGAGCAAATGCTCAATGAACGCAGCCTTGTCGAGCGGCGCCCGCGCCATGACGTGGCTGCCAGACAGGCTGACAAGCAGCAACAGCAGCAGGATCTTTCCCATGAGGCCCATCCTTTGGACACATCAGTGACTGCCTGCAGCGTTGAGCATTGGAGCATGGGTGTCTACTGTCAGAATTCACAGGTAGGTTGCCTTTCCACCACGGCAGGAAAACTTACCCAGCCGGCCGAAAATGACTTGGCGGATAACCCAGCGACTTGCGAAACATCGCACTGAACGCACTCGGGCTCTGGTAACCATGCTCCAGCGCCACCTCCAGGATCGACACGCCCTGGGCCAGCAACTTCAAGCTCAGGGCCAACCGCGCACGCTTGCGCCATTCACCGAAACTCATGCCCAACTCCCGCTGGAACACTCGGCTCAGGGTGCGGGCGCTCATGTTCAGGCTGTCGGCCCAGGATTCCAGGCTGCTGTCGTCAGAGGGGTTGCGGATGAAATGCGTGCACAGCCTGGCGAGCCGTGCTTCGCCAGGCACCGGCACGTGCATCGCCACCACCGGCGCGGCGAGCAGTTCCATGCGGATCAACTCGATCATGGCCTGCAGACGCGGGCTGTGGTGCCCGGCAATCTGCGTGGCGGCGACGATCAGCTCCCGCAGCAACGCCGACACTTCGATCACCTGACAGGTGCGCCCCAGCCCCGGCTCGGCCTCGGGCATCAGGAACAGCGTGCGCATATGCACCTCGCCGGCCATGCGGATTTCGTGCGGGGTTCCGGCCGGCACCCACAGCGCATGCCCGGAGGGCACCAGCCAACTGCCCTGGGCGGTGCTGACCACCATCACCCCGGACACGCCATGGATCAGCTGCGCCTGGGCATGGCAATGGGGGTGCACCACGTCGTCGTTGCGGTAATTGTCGGCATAGGCTTCAAGCCAAGGGCGGGGTTGGCGGTTCATCGGCTCAGGTCTCGCATCAATCAGGCGTTGATTCTAGCGAAAAGCCCTGTGGCAAAAACGATAGATATAGACAGCCATCGTCGCATTCCAGACAGCCGGTGAACTTGTGGCCCACGCCATCAGTCAGCTAATTGGGCACTCTGAAAAAGGTTGGGTGGGGCAATGCGCATTTCGTTGGAGCAACAAGTGGCGCTAGTCACCGGCGCGAGTTCCGGGATCGGCGCGGGGGCTGCCAAGGCCCTGGCGGAGGCTGGAGCTGCCGTGGTGTTGAACTACAACGCCCAGGCGGCGCCGGCTGAAGCACTGGCGGCGCAGATCAATGCCAACGGCGGCCGGGCGATTGCAATTGGCGCCGATGTGTCGAAAGAGGCGGATGTCGAACGCCTGTTTGCGCAAACCCTTGAGGCGTTTGGGCACCTGGACATTCTGGTGGCCAACTCGGGCATGCAGAAAGATGCCGCTGCCGTCGACATGACCCTCGACGACTGGAACGCCGTGATCGGCGTCAACCTCACCGGCCAGTTCCTCTGCGCCCGCGCCGCCTTGCGCATCTTCAATCGCCAGGGCATCCGCGAAGGCGTTTCCCGGGCCGCCGGGAAGATTATCCACATGAGTTCGGTGCATCAGGTGATTCCCTGGGCCGGCCACGTGAATTACGCCGCTTCCAAGGGCGGCGTGGAAATGCTGATGCGCACCCTGGCTCAGGAAGTCAGCCAGCAGCGCATCCGCATCAACGGCGTTGCGCCGGGGGCGATTCGCACGGCCATCAACCGCGCCGCCACCGAAGGCGCGGCCGAGGTGGAGCTTCTCAAGTTAATTCCCTATGGCCGCGTGGGTGACGTCGAAGATGTCGCCAATGCGGTGGTGTGGCTGGCCAGTGATGCCTCCGACTACGTGGTGGGCAGCACCTTGTTTATTGACGGCGGCATGAGCCTTTATCCGGAGTTTCGTGGCAATGGTTGATCTGAAAAACGAACCACAAAGTGCCATTGATGCCCACGGCATCATCGGCGACATGCGCAGCGCGGCGCTGGTGAACGATAAGGGCAGCATCGATTTTTTCTGCTGGCCGGAGTTCGACAGCCCCTCCATCTTTTGCTCATTGCTGGACTCCCCCGCCGCCGGCATCTTCCAGCTCACGCCGGACCTGCCCGACGCCCGCCGCGAGCAGATCTACCTGCCCGACACCAACGTGCTGCAAACCCGCTGGTTGAGTAATGACGCGGTGGTGGAAATTACCGATTTCTTGACCGTCAGTGAAGAAGTTGACGACCTGCCGATCCTGATTCGGCGGGTGCGGGTGGTCAGCGGCAAAGCGAGCATCCATATGCGCTGCGCAGTGCGTCATGACTACGCCCGCGCCCAGACCCGGGCCACTCAAGATGACGGCGACGTGTTGTTTGAGGCCGCAGACCAACCCGGCCTGCGCCTGACCAGCAGCCACACCCTGCAGTTGGATGGCGACGCTGCCGTAGCATCCTTTGAACTCGGCCAGGAAGAAGGCGCCGAGTTTGTCCTCGGCGGGCTGGACGATGCCCGAGTCAAAAACGACTGCACCGACCTGTGCCTGGAGCGCACCCTGAAGTTCTGGCGCGGCTGGATTTCCCAATCCAACTACCGTGGGCGCTGGCGCGAGATGGTCAATCGTTCGGCCCTGGCCTTGAAGCTTTTGACCTCGCGCAAACACGGTGCAATCCTCGCCGCCGCCACCTTCGGCCTGCCGGAAACACCCGGCGGCGAGCGCAACTGGGACTACCGCTACACCTGGATCCGCGACGCCTCGTTCACCGTCTACGCGTTCATGCGCCTGGGGTTTATCGAGGAAGCCAACGGCTACATGCGCTGGTTGAAAGGCCGGGTGGGTGACTGCTGCGATCAGCCGATGAAAATCAACATCCTGTACGGTATCGACGGCCGCCAGGAACTGCCGGAAACCGAGCTGAGCCACCTCAGCGGCCACGGCGGCGCGCAACCGGTGCGCATCGGCAACGAGGCGTACGACCAGGTGCAACTGGATATCTACGGCGAGTTGATGGACGCGGTATACCTGGTCAACAAATACGGTGAGGCCATCTCCCACGAGGGCTGGAAGCACACCGTGGAAGTGGCCGACCAGGTCTGCGAAACCTGGAACCACAAAGACGTCGGCATCTGGGAAATGCGCGGTGAGCAGCATCACTTCCTGCACTCAAGGCTGATGTGCTGGGTGGCCCTGGACCGGGCGATTCGACTGGCGTCCAAGCGCTCGCTGCCGGCGCCGTTTGCCCGTTGGGACCAGACCCGCCAGGCGATTTACGCCGATATCTGGAGCAACTTCTGGAACGAAGAACGCGGCCACTTCGTGCAGCATATCGGCAGCACCGCGCTGGATGGCTCGATGCTGTTGATGCCACTGGTGCGCTTCGTTGCGGCGACAGACCCGCGCTGGTTGTCGACACTGGAAGCGATCCAGAAAAGCCTGGTGCGCGATGGGATGGTTTATCGCTATCGCAACGACGACAGCCAGATTGATGGGCTACAAGGCACCGAGGGCGCGTTTGCAGCGTGCTCGTTCTGGTACGTGGAATGCCTGGCCCGGGCCGGGCAAGTGGAGAAGGCGCATCTGGAGTTTGAACAGTTGCTGCGCTATGCCAACCCGCTGGGGTTGTATGCCGAAGAATTTGATAACCAGGCACGGCATTTGGGCAATACACCGCAGGCGTTGAGCCATTTGGCGCTGATCAGCGCAGCGACGTTTCTGGACCGGAAGTTGAGCGGGGTGAAGACGGTTTGGCAGCCTTGAGCCCGAGCACAATCTCAAGGCAATTGAGTAACCTTGTGGGAGCTGGCTTGCCTGCTCCCACATGACCGCGCCAGACTTGGAGACGAGGTGTACCCGGTGCACAATGCATGGTCCTTCGATCTATACCAGGATGCCAATGCGCCAAGTCCTACTGATCATCGATGTACAACCCTCCTTCGCCCCGCCCGACTGGCTGGTAATCGGCATCAACGCCCTGCTGGGTCGCATGCCGTCAGTGGCCACCGTAGAGCGCCACGACGAAAACATAACCCCCTTCGCTCGCCAACTCGGCTGGCAACCGGCGCCCGACGACGACAGCCTGATCGCCGCTGACCATATCTTCATCAAACACGGCTATGCGCCCACGCCCGAGACCATCAGCCACCTGAAAAGCCTCGCGCCAGACCGGGTGTTGGTGTGTGGCATCCAGACTGACACCTGTGTGCTGGCGGCCGGGTTTGCGTTGTTTGATGCCGGATTACAGCCCACGCTGATCAGCGATTTGACCGTGGGTTCGTCGCTGGATCGCTCGGGGAAACTGGGCGCGGATTTGTGGCGACACCACTTCAAACACGTCATCACCCACGCAGAGATTTAAGTCAGCCCCTCACTGTGGCGAGGGAGCTTGCTCCCGCTGGGTCGCGAAGCGGCCCCAAGAAGCTCAACGCCATCTAACTCAAAGAACACATTCAACAAAACCTGGGGCTGCTGCGCAGCCCAACGGGAGCAAGCTCCCTCGCCACAGGTTATTTGGCAAACATCACAACATGTGTGTATATCGGTTTCACCATCAACGCGAAACCTTCGGCCCATGCTGAGCTGGACCGAGACCTGGCAAAGCACTGACTTAAGGAGCATGGACGCATGACCGATCTTCATCAGGAATTCGAACGCAGTCACCTCTTCCACAAGGCGCGTATTGATCGGCGCTCTGCCGACGCATTACTCGGCGTCACTGCCGGCCTGGTCGCCGACGGAAACATCAATCAGATGGAAGCAGCGTTTCTAAAGACCTGGATAGAAACCCATCTGCTCCAGTTGGAAGACCCGGTGGTAAACATTCTTTATCAGCGCCTTGCCAGCATGTTGAGTGACGGTGTTCTCGACGCGGAAGAGTCCGCAGAACTGTTGGAAATGCTGCATCAGTTTTCCGGTATCTCGGTGGGGTCACCTCAACGCCCCTCTGCTGTCAGCAGCCTGCCGCTGAACAATCCGGCTCCGACACTGGAGTGGCAGGACCGGACTTTTTTGTTTACCGGTGTCATGGCGTATGGGCCTCGCAAAGAATGTGAGTTACTTGTCGTCGAACGCGGCGGCCTTATCGGCAACTCGGTAAGCAAGAAGGTTCATTTTCTCGTGGTCGGGAGCGTTGGTAATGAACAATGGCTCCATAGCTCATATGGAACAAAGATCAAAAAAGCCGTCGAGTTAAGAAATAGCGGTATTCCGATCGCTATCATCAGTGAAACCCATTGGCAGCAGGTGTTGTTCGGTTGATGCCCATTATCTCCATCCTGATTCACGTCCCCGACTGGCGTGCCGCCACGGAGTGGTACGCCGCGGCCTTCCCTACCGCCACGCGCATCTACCATGAGCCCGACGATTTCGGTCACTTGGACGTGGACGGCGTTGCCCTCGAAATCGTGAATGCAGACAACAAGGTCGCCAGCGGCGCGGCCGGGTCGGTGGTGTATTGGCGGGTGACGGACCTGCTTCACGAGGTACAGCGACTGGTCACGTTAGGCGCCACGTTGTATCGCGGGCCAATGGAAGTCGAGGGCGGCGAGTGGATGTGCCAGGTGCGCGACCCTTGGGGTAATTGCATCGGCTTGCGCCAGGCCGGTCTAGACAAGTCAAGCAATTGCAGCCTTTCGAACCACACTCGGTAACCCGCCTGGTCTACAGTTCCAACACTTTCCCTCCACCCTCGGAGCCTCCATGCCCACCCTCCAAATACGCACGCCCATGCTCGATATCGCCTACGAAGCCCATGGCCCGGAAGGCGGTGAGGTGGTGATCCTGCTGCATGGCTTCCCCTACGACCCTCGTGGCTATGACGAGATCGCCCCGGTGGTCGCCGCACGTGGCTACCGGGTATTGGTGCCATACCTGCGCGGCTATGGCCCGACGCGCTTTATCAACGATCAGGTGATGCGCTCCGGCCAACAAGCAGCGCTGGCCAAGGATTTGCTGGATTTCATGGATGCCCTGTCCATCGAAAAAGCCACGCTGGTGGGCTATGACTGGGGCGGACGCGCGGCGTGTATCGTTGCGGCGCTTTGGCCTGAACGGGTGCGCGGCCTGGTGACGGGCGATGGCTACAACATTCAGGATATCGCTGCGTCGACCAAGCCTCGGGCGCCGGAAACAGAGCATCGGCTGTGGTATCAGTTTTACCTTCATACCCAACGGGGTGTCGACGGACTGACCGCCAACCGGCGTGAGTTCTGCCAGTTGCTGTGGGCGCTCTGGTCGCCGTCCTGGGCCGAAGGGCCGAGCCTGTATGGCAAGACAGCGCCCTCGTTTGATAACCCGGATTTTGTCGAGGTGGTGGTCCATTCCTACCGTCATCGCTTCATGTACGCGCCGGGTGATCCGGCGCTGGAAAGCATCGAGCAGGCCCTGGTGCAGCCACCGTCGATTTCAGTACCGAGCATCTCGTTGTGCGGCGCCGATGACGGCGTAGGTCCGGCCCCGGTCGAAGATGACGACCTGGAAAATTTCAGCGGGTTTTATCGGCGCGAGGTGTTGGCCGGCGTGGGCCACAACATTCCCCAGGAGGCGCCCCAGGCAACCCTTGAGGCGATCTTCGAGCTGCTGAGCCTCAGCCCCCGGCCGAAATCCTGAAGCTGAACACGCTGCCCTGCCCCACCACGCTTTCAGCCCACAGGGTGCCGCCGTGGGCTTCGACGATGCCGTGGGAGATGTACAACCCCAGCCCGCTGCCGGTGGGGTTGCCCTCGCGTGAGGTCCAGTAGCGGTCGAAGATATACGGCAACTGCGCCGGGTCGATGCCGATGCCGTTGTCGCATACCCGAAACAGCACTTCGTCCCCCGCCGCCTCGGCAATCACCTCGATCACTCCGCCCACCGGGGTGAATTTCAGGGCGTTGCCCAGTAAGTTGGAAAACACCTGGAACAAGCGCTCCGGGTCGGCCTGGGCACTCAGCCCGTCCACTGAGCGCCAAGTCAGGTCCAAACCCTTGGCCGCCGCCAGCGGTTGCCACATCGAACAGATCTGGTCCAGGGTTGCCGCCACATCGAGCCGTTGCAGCGAAACGCTGTAGCGCCCGGCCTCGATGCGCGAAATATCGATCAGGTCTTCCAGCAGCGTGTTCATGCGGGCGGTGGCGTTTTGCATGGTTTCAATCGCGGTGGAGAGGCGCCGGTTCGCCTTGTTGTCCTCGGCGGGCACCATGCTGCGCATCATGCCGCATTGCATCAGCAGGATGGTCAGCGGGCTGCGCAGGTCATGGGAGACCACCGCCACCAGCTCGTCACGCGCCCGCACCGCAGCATGTTCGCGTTGCACCTGGCGCGCCAGGTCATGCTCCAGGGCATTGCGCCGCAGGCTCTCCACCGCCTGTAGCTCCGACAGCGACCAATACAGCGCCTTGCCGTCGACCTGCTGCTTCCACAACTCAAACGACAGGCGCGGGCTCAAGGTCGTGCTGCCCGGTTCCTGATGTTTGACCGGCTGGCCGCTCCACTCCACCGAGGACTGCACCTCCGGGCGAAACCACATCACCGCGTTGTCCACCGGCTTGGGCAGGCAGAACGCCAACAGGCCGCTGGCATGGGCCTGGTAGGCCGCCGCCGGGGGAAAGTCCACCGACAATTGATGGCTGTGCACCACGCCTTTGCCCTGTCCGCGCACCCACTGGTACAAGGCGTGGATTTCAGCACGTGCAGGGCAAACGCCGAACACATGCAGGCGCTCTTCCACCCGTATCGCCAGGCCACCGGCGGCGGTCAGGTTCAGCAGCGTTTGCGCATAGGGCAACAGGCTTTCCATCACATCGCACTGGTCCGCGGTCATGGCGGCGACCAACTCTTCGACCATGGCGGCCTTGTCACGTTGTTGGCGGCGCTCCTGCTGCTCCTGGAGCAACGTGATCTGCATCGACAACAACTGGCCGATGCTGGTGCACGCCGTGCGCAGTTCATGGGGCACGCGCAACGGCTCACGGTGACCACAGGTGATCAGGCCCCAGAGCTGGTCGTCCTTGAGCAGCGAAATGCTCATGGAGGAACGCACGCCCATGTTCTTCAAATAATGGCAGTGCACCGGGGACACGCTGCGCAACACGGCGAAGCTGAGGTCCAGGGGCTGGCCGTTGTCGGGGCGCAGGGCCGGCAGGATCGGCACCGGCTGGTACTCAGCGTCGGGAATCGCGCGGATCCAGTTCAGCCGGTACAGCTCGCGGGCCTGGGGCGGGATGTCCGACGCGGGAAAACATAATCCCAGGTACGGCTGCATGCCGTCGCTGAGGGCCTCGCCAATCACTTTGCCATGGCCTTCCTGCTCGAAGCGGTACAAGGTGACCCGGTCATAACCGGTGAGGCTACGAATCTCGGTCACGCTGATCTGGTACAAGCTGTCGAGCGTCTTGGCCGACTGCAAGCGGCGCAGCGTTCGGGACAGCTGCTTCACAGCGCTGTGCTCAAGCGTGAGGCTCCGCTCCAGTTCGAGAAACAGCAGGCCTTGATGACGATGCAGCAGGATGTCGTAGGCGTAGCCATCCAGCGTCAGTTGATGCACCTCCTCCTCAAAGGCGTCCAGGTCTGCCAGGGCACGACTCACCTGTACTGCCGCTTCGCTGCCCAGCACACTTGCCAGCGCCTGGCCCGACAGGCGTTGCGCGTCCAGGCCCAGCGCGACGCTCAGGTTGCTGCTGGCTTGCAGCACCTCAAGCGCCGGTTCGCTCAGCGTCAACAACAACCCGTGAGGCTGGATCGAGCCGGGGATATGGATGGGCTCGCTGGCGCAATCGTCGATCAGCGTATCGACCGTGGTCATCGCAGCACCCCGCAGCGGTCCAGCCACTGCTCGAAACAGAGGAAGGTCGACTCGGCGACCTTCACCGCCTCCACGCGCTCGTACGCGGTTCGCAGCGGGTCAAGGCACGCCATAAAGCGCTGCCACAGGGCGCTGGTCTCGGCCCCGTACACATTCATGAACGCGCCGCCATTGGTGGAGCCCACGCCAATCTTGATCTCGATCAGGTCGCGCAACACCTGGCCGCCGAGGGTGGCGCCTTCCAGCACATAGAGGGCGCCCAAGGCCTGGGCCACGTTGGTGATGGCGGGCAGTTCGGGGCATATCGGCAAGGCATCGATCTGCAGGTTTTCCAGGCCCAGCGCCCGCAAATCAGCCTGCAAGTACGGGGTTTTGCTGCGCCGTCCCCATTCCAGGTCAGGGATGATTTCACCCCACGGCGCCAGGGCTCGCTCCAGCGGCTGATAGAAGCCGTAATAGGCACTCATCAACTCGCGGTACAGCGCAAGGTCCATGCGGGAAAAAGGCAGCCGAGTGTCGAGACGTCGATGCAGCGCAGCGGTCGCCGCGCGTAGTTCGACAAGGACAGGAGGTAGTGAATTCATGAGCTGTGCGCACGCCGGGAAGGTTCAAAACCGCGACGTAGAGGCCTGGGATCAAGACACTGCGCAATGGACTGTGAGTAACATAGCACCTTGATACAAAAACGTACCTATTCGTTCAAACAGGCTTCGCTTCAACCGGGTGAGGAAAACCGTTCGCGGTAGGCCTGGGGCGTGATCGACACCGCCCGCAGGAAGCTGCGGCGCATGGTTTCTTCGCAGCCAAAGCCGCAGTGCACGGCAATACGTTTGATCGACGCGCTGCTGTCGGCCAGTTGCCGGCGGGCGGTTTCCACACGGATCAATTCGACGGCCCGCGCCGGCGTCTGGCCGGTTTCGGCGCGGTAGTGGCGCACGAAGCTGCGCTCGCTCATGCCCGCCTGGGCGGCCAGTGTGGCAACGTTCAAATCGAGGGTCAGGTGTTCAGCGATCCAGGCGTGCAGCTCCGCAAAACGGCTACCGCCCTTTTGCAGGGATAACGTCACGCTGAACTGCGACTGCCCACCGGGGCGCTTGAGAAACACCACCAGGTGCCGCGCCACTTCCAGGGCCACGGCGCGGCCCAGGTCTTCTTCCACCAGTGCCAGGCACAAGTCGATGCCGGCAGTCACGCCGGCGGAAGTCCACAGGTTGCCCTGCTGGATGAAAATCGGGTTGGCCTCCACCGTCAGTTGTGGGTATTTGCGCGCGAGCTCTTCGCAGCGGGTCCAGTGAGTCGCCACGCGGCAGCCGTCGAGCAAACCACTGGCGGCCAGCAGAAAAGCGCCGGTGCACACCGAGGTGATGCGTCTGGCCTGGGTGGCTTTTTGCCGAACCCAGTCCACCAGCGCCGGATCTTCGGCGGCCCCGTACACGCCCCACCCGCCTGCGATCACCAACGTGTCGCACGGCGCATCGGCGGCCGGCAACGGCTCGGCCACCAGGGCCAGGCCCGCCGAGGTCATCACCGGCTCGGCCTGGGCGGCAATCACACTGACCGCATAGGGCAACGGCAAACCCTGCTGGCGCGCCAGGTCATTGGCCGAAGCAAACACTTGCAAGGGCCCGGTGACATCGAGGACCTGCACATTGGCAAAGGCGAGTACGTTGATGATTCTGGGCATGTTGGCGCAATTCGTGGGCTCAATGGCGTATGCGCCAAAGCCTAGGTGACTAGAGTGAAGCCGTCCATCCCTTTATCAGGAGCAGTCCCCATGACCTTGCAGCTCGGCTTTTTGTTGTTCCCCGGCATCCAGCAACTGGACCTCACCGGGCCCTACGACGTGTTGGGATCGCTGCCGGATGTGAAGCTGCATCTGGTGTGGAAGGACCTCGCGCCGGTCACCTCCAGCACCGGCTTGGTGTTTACCCCCAGCACCACTTATGACGAGTGCCCGACGCTGGATGTGATTTGCGTGCCCGGCGGTTCTGGCGTCGGGGCATTGATGGAGGATGAGCAGACCCTGGCGTTTCTCAAGACACAGGCCCAGACCGCGCGCTATGTGACATCGGTGTGCACCGGCTCCCTGGTGCTGGGTGCCGCGGGCTTGCTGCGCGGGCGTCGCGCGACCACTCACTGGGCCTACCACGACCTGCTCGCACCGCTCGGTGCGATCCCGGTGCAGGAGCGCGTGGTGCGTGACGGCAACCTGTTGACCGGTGGCGGGATTACCGCCGGGATCGACTTTGCCCTGACCCTGGCCGCCGAGCTGTACAGCGAGGCGGCGGCGCAACTGGTGCAGCTGCAGATTGAATACGCCCCGGCGCCGCCGTTCAATGCTGGCCGGCCCGAAACCGCACCGCCGCATGTGCTGGAGGAAGCCCGCAAGCGCACCGCCGAGTCGCGCAAGACCCGGGGTGAAATCGTGGCACGGGCGGCGGCCAGGTTGGGTTAAGCGTTCGCCCGCCCGTGGCGGTCGGCGGGCACCAGATGCCCGATGGTGCCGTCCCCATACGCCCGCTCCACTTTGGAAATCACCACGTGATAACCGCCGTACCAGCGGCGGTATAGGCGCTTGGCTTCCAGGTGGGTCGGGTGGCTGGCAAAGGCGCGAATGGAGGCCTCGTCACGCCAGTAATAACTGGCGTTGATCAACCCGCCATCCGCCGAACGCCACGACTCGGCCCCCACGTATCCCGGCAGCCTTGCTGCCAGTGCGTCGATCAGATTCGTGAGGCGCTGGAACTCGTCATCCCGTTCGCCGGGCTTGTAGATAAAGGCTGCGATGTACATGGGTAACGTCCTTTTATGAGTGATGTTTCACGTCGGGCGAGACATCAATGCCAAGCGCACGGCCAGCACCATCAGCACGGTTGCCAGGCCCCATTTCTGTAAGCCTGCGCTCCCCGGTTTGCCGGCAAAAAACCGGCTCACCGCCCCGCCAAAAATCCCCAGCACGGCATGAAACACACCGCTGATCAGCGTCAGGATGATCCCCAGTTGCACCAGTTGCAGCGCGATGGGGCCCGCCTCGGGGCTGACGAATTGCGGCAGGAACACCATGAAAAACAGCAACGCCTTGGGGTTGAGCAAACTGTTGAGCATTGCCCGCACAAACACCCGGCCCAGCGGCACGCGGCTGACGTGGGCCGCGTCCAGGGCGGGCGTTTTCTGCAGGGTCTTGAACACCAGCCACAGCAGGTACAACACCCCGGCGTAGCGAATCAGGTCGAAGGCCGGCGGCCAGCTGGCGACCAGAGCGGTCACGCCGGTTGCGGTCAGTGCCGTGAGCAGCAGGTCCGCCACGCTGATGCCCAACCCGGATGCCACCCCGCCACGCCAGCCATGGGTCACACCGTGGCTGATGACGAAGGCCATGTTCGGGCCCGGGGATAACAACAGCAGCAGGACTGCGCCAGAGAACACAGCCAGGGTTGCGAGGTCGATCATGCTCAAGCCATCCGCCGGGAAAGCCTGTAGATTAATCAGCCCACCTGATACAAACAAAAAATTGATCTAGATACACTTTACACAGGAACGCACCATGGCTCAGGTCCGCTACAAACTGATCGTCGATGAACTGGCCACGCGGATTCGCGCCGGACAGTTGCCGCCGGGCACCCAGTTGCCGACCCTGCGTAGCCTGATGAACAGCCATCGCATCGCCCTCGCCACTGCCTTGCGGGTGTACAGCGAACTGGAGGCCAGCGGCCTGGTGGTGGGTGAACCGGGACGCGGGACGTTTGTGCGCGACACCACATTGCTGCGGGGCATGGGCCTGGTGCAACAACCGCTGCAACCGGGCACCGTGGACCTGAGCCTCAACTACCCCTCGTTGCCGGGCCAGGCCGAGATGCTGCGCGACGGTTTGCGTGCCATTGCCGCCTCGGGCGACCTCGATGCGCTGCTGCATTCCGCGCCGCAGGGTGGCCGTGCCCATGAACGACAGACCGCCGCGCGGCACCTGCGCAATCGGCAGATTCGCGTGAGTGGCGAGCAAGTGCTGATCGTCAACGGTGCGCAACAAGGCCTCGCCGTCAGCCTGATGGCGCTGCTGCAACCGGGGGATGTATTGGCGGTGGATGCGCTGACGTATCCCGGGTTGAAAACCCTGGCCCAGTCCCAGCGCATCGACCTGGAGCCGCTGCCGCAACCGGCTGGGCATACGGATCTGGATGCGCTGGAGGCTTTGTGCAAACGGCGCCCGGTGCGGGCTTTTTATTGCATGCCCACGTTGCACAATCCGCTGGGCACAGTGATGGGTGAAGCCGACCGCGAGCGCCTTGCAGCGTTGACTGAACGCTACGATTTTCTACTGATCGAAGACGGCGCCTACGCCTTTCTCGCCGAGCCCGCACCGAAGCCGTTGTTTACTTATGCGCCGCTGCGCACGGTGTATGTGTCTGGCCTTTCGAAGAGTGTGGCGTCGGGGTTGCGGGTGGGGTTTATCGTCGCGCCCAAGGCGTGGGTGCCGGCGCTGGAGCAAGCGATCCGTGTCTCGACCTGGAGCACGCCGACGCTCACGGTGAACCTGGCGTGCCGCTGGATAGAATCCGGTGCAGTGGATGCACTGGAAGAGCACAAGCGCCAGGATGCGCGCCAACGCCAGGCGCTGGCCCGGGAGGTCTTGCGAGGGTGTGAGGTGATTGCGCATCCGGCGTCGTATTACCTGTGGCTGGTGTTGCCGGAAGGTCTGCGGGCGGATGCAGTGGTGGCTGCGCTTGAGGGCCAGGGTGTGCGGGTCACCAGTGCCGAGCCGTTTGCCTGTACGGCCCATGTGCCGCATGCGTTGCGGGTGGCGCTGGGGTCGATTGACTTGGCGACGTTGAGAATAGCCTTGGGGAAAATTCGCGAGGCAATTCGGATATGAATAAAGGGCCAGCAGGGTAAATCCCTTTGATTTGCGGGACATTTCCGAGACAATCTTTCGGCCTTGTGCCTGCCGGAACCGGTGGCTAGTCTTCGCCCCGTCACTGCTCATCAGTGATCGGGTTTAGTCGCCCGGATCCGAAAAGGCGCATGTCCCATCATGAGGTTTTATGGTGGCTGTGCGCAGGGCACCTTCGGGTGCGCCGGTTTTTCCTTTTCGGCCGGTCGACTAACCTGCGTACAGCCGCCACCCTACGTTTAGTCGCGAAGGGGTCGGCTCCTTAACCGAAAAGGAGTTACACCATGAATAAACCCGTCCCCGACCCACCCATCGACCTGCTCAAAAACCGCGCTGCCTTCAATCGCGCCCTCGAACATTACCTGCCCTCCCAGGGCTTCCATACCGTCAACGAAGACCTGAGCTTCGAAGACTCCCTGCTCTACACTGCCAGCCTGCTCAGCAGCGCCTCGGCCACCGCCCTCGACTGCGGCGAACTGCTGCAAAGCCCCGAGCGGGCAAAGTTGCTGGCGGTGTGGCATTTGCTGGAAATTGCCAAGACCACCGTCGACCGCTCGATTGAGTGTTTGCACCTGCGCAAGGCTTAGCCGCAACCCCGTCAAGCCTGTGTGGGTTTGTGCATCCGGCCAAATCCACACGGCAACGATTGCCCAATCCTCTGGCCAACGCATAGAATGCGAACCGTTATCAATTAAGACGCCCGCGCCAGGATGCCCATGTCGAGCGACCACCCACTGGATCATGCCGCCATCGGCCAGCTCTACCATGCCCATCATTCCTGGCTGCGCGGCTGGTTGAGCCGGCGTACGGGCTGCCGTGAGCATGCCGCCGACCTGGCGCAGGAAACCTTCGTGCGCCTGCTCAATGCGCGCAAGCAGCAAGCCTTGCTGCAACCCCGGGCCTACCTGAGCAGCATCGCCCGCAGCCTGATGATCGACCAGTATCGCCGCCGCGAACTGGAGCGTGCCTATCTGGAGAGTCTCGCGCATTTCCCGCAAGTCGAGGTGCCGTCGGAAGAAACCCGCCTGCTGATCCTCGACAGCCTGGAGCGCATCGACCGCCTGCTGGACCAACTCAAGCCACGGGTGCGCGAAGCGTTTTTGCTGGCGCAACTGGACGGCCTGACCTGCCAACAGATCGCCCTGCGCCTGGGGGTGTCCAAGGCCACCGTGGAACGCGACCTGGCCAAGGCACTGCATGCCTGTTATCGGTTGCGTTATGCCGAAGGCTAATCCGCCATTGGTGGACCAGGCGATCCAGTGGATGATCAAGCTGCGGTTCAATATTGCCGATGACGCCACCACCGCTGCCTTCGAACGCTGGCTTGAAACCAGTGGCGATCACCAGCAGGCCTGGCAACGGGTCTCGTCGATGAGTGACGAGTTTGCGCAGTTGCCGGCACAGGTCGGCCGCCATGCCTTGCAAGGTGCCCGCCAACGCATCAGCCGCCGTGAAGGGTTGAAGTTGCTCGGGCTGTTCGCCGGTGCCGCAGGGCTAACTTGGTTCGGCCGCGACTACACGCCATTGCCCGGCCTGCTGGCCGATTACCGCACCGACACCGGAGAGCGGCGTTGGGTCGCCCTCGACGATGGCAGCCGTATCCAGCTCAACAGTGCCAGCGCCATCGACACAGTCTTCAACACCGAAAGGCGTCTGGTGCAGTTGCGCCAGGGTGAAATCCTGATCGACATGGGCGCCGACGGTAGCGCGCCACGGCCCTTCTGGGTGCAAACCCGTGACGGTTATCTGCGCGCCTTGGGCACCCGGTTCATGGTGCGCGAGGAGCCCCACGGCACCTTGCTCGCCGTGCAAAAAGGCAGCGTCGCGGTATTCGCCGACAGCCATCAGGCCAGCGCACGTGGCGTGATACAGCCCGGCGAGCAAATGCTGTTTGATCGAAACGGCTTGCGTCCACCCGCCACCACGGGCCTGGATCCCTGGGCCTGGAGCGACGGTGTGATCAGCGCTCACAACATGCGTCTGGACGATTTCCTCGCGGAGCTGAGCCGTTACCGCACTGGGCTGGTGCGCTGCAGCGAAGCGGTCGCCGGCCTGCGTGTGTCCGGGACTTACCAGTTGGACGATACCGATCAGGTCCTGACCCTGGTGGCACAGGCACTGTCGGTGAACATCACCTATCGCAGCCGTTATTGGGTGACCGTCGCCGCTCGTGCATGACCTTCCGAAAATAAATGAGGTGAATTCTCATCTTCGCTCGACCTGTAAGGAAAGGCCGATCAACAGGCCGATTCTGTCCACTTCCTTCAGGAGCATTCCGCGGTCATGCAAGCGTTCCCCTCCAAGCGTTCTCCCCTCAAGCATGCGGTGCACGCCGCCCTGCTCGGTGCCTGCCTGAACGGCAGCGCCCTGCCCCTGGCGGTCATGGCGCAAACGCCTGCCAGCGACACCCAGGCCCGTGACTGGAACATCGCACCCGGCCCATTGGCCACGGTGCTCGACCAGTTTGCGCGCCAGGCGAGTATCAGCCTGTCCTATGACGCCACCAGCGTCGCCGGCAAGACCAGCCCCGGCCTCAACGGCGCGCTGGACAGCCAACAGGCCTTGAGCCAATTGATCCAGGGCCAGGGCTTGCAAGCCCAACGCCAGAGCAACAACACCTGGCTGCTGTTGCCGCAAGTCGCGGACACCGGCGCGCTGAACCTGGGTGCCACCACCGTGACCGGCGAACACCTCGGCGTCACCACTGACGGCAGCGGTTCCTACACCACTGGCGCCGTGACCATCGGCAAGGGCGCCCACAGCCTGCGGGAAACACCGCAATCGGTCAGCGTCATGACCCGCAAGCTGATCGACGACCAGAACATCACCACCATCGATCAATTACTGGAACACACCCCGGGCATCACCACCTACGACTCACCTATGGGTGGCAAGTATTTCTATTCCCGTGGTTTCAAGATGCTCGGCCAATACCAGTTCGACGGTGTACCGTTGGACATCGGCAAAGACTACGTACAGGCCGACAGCTTCACCGCCAACATGGCGATCTATGACCGGGTGGAAGTGCTCAAGGGTGCGGCCGGCATGCTAAAGGGCGCCGGCACCGCCAGTGGTGCGGTGAACTTCGTGCGCAAGCGGCCACAAGACAAACCCACCACCAGCCTGTCGCTGTCTGCCGGCACCTGGGACAACTACCGCGCCGACGTCGATACCGGCGGCCCGCTCAATGACAGCGGCACCGTACGCGGCCGCGCCGTGGTCAGCCAACAGAACCGTGGCTCGTACATGGACGTCTCCAAGCGCCAGGACCAAGCTGTCTACCTCGCACTGGATGTTGACCTCTCGCCTGACACCACCCTGGGCATCGGTGCCAGCTACGAAGATGTCGATGCAACGCCCTGCTGGGGCGGCGTGCCGCGCTACAGCGACGGCAAGAGCATCGGCCTGAGCCGTTCCACCTGCCTGGGCCAGGCCTGGAACGACTGGCAGAGCCAACGCACTACGCTGTTTGCCGACCTCACCCACCACTTCAACGACGACTGGCAACTCAAGGTCACGGCGGTGAACAGCCGCAACCTGCAAGACATCAAATACGCCGCCAGCCAAGGCACCGTGAAGTACGGTGATCCGGCGCCAACCGCCGAGATGTACGCCGCGCTGTTTGACTACGACCACCGGGATTTCGGACTGGATGCCTACCTGGACGGTAAGTTCGAAGCGTTCGGTTTGCAGCATGAACTCATCATCGGCGCCAATGGCAGCCGTGGCACCCAGGACGATGTCTACGCGATCCGGAGCCTGCCCGACCGGCAAAGTATCTTCCTGCCCAACCACCACTTCCCGCAGCCCGCCAACGATACCTTCTGGCCCAACATGTACCGGGGCGGCACCGTCAAGGAAACCGCCACCCAGTACGGTACCTACGCCACTTTGCGCCTGAGGCTGGCCGAGCCATTGATGGTGGTGCTCGGCAGTCGCGTCAGTTGGTTCGAAAACCGCCGCCAGTCGAATAACCTCGCCTGGGGCGAATGGGCCCTGCAGGATGCACGCACCAAGGAAACCGGTGAAGTCACGCCGTTCGCCGCGGTGATCTATGACCTCGACGACAACCTTTCGGTGTACGCCAGCTACGCCGATATCTTCCAGCCACAAAGCTCCAACGCCACGGTGACCGGCGCCGCCCTCAAGCCCAAAATCGGCGAAAACTACGAGCTGGGCATCAAGGGCGAATGGTTTGAGGGGCGCCTCAACAGCTCGCTGGCATTGTTCCGCGCTATCGAGAAAAACGCCGCCGAAACCGACTACACCACCCAATGCGGTACCTCGGCAGACGGCTATTGCTACACCGACACTGGCAAGGTTCGCGCACAAGGTGTCGAAGCCGAGTTGAGTGGCGAGTTGCTGGAACGCTTGCAAGTGGCGGGCGGCTACACCTACACCCAGACCAAGAATCTCAACAACATCAACAGCGCCGCAATTGGCGCGGTCGCAAACAGCTACGTGCCGCGACACATGCTGCGCTTGTGGGGCGATTATCAGTTGGACGGCACACTGTCGAAATGGAGCGTCGGCACCGGCGTCAACGCCCAGAGCAGCAACTACCGAATTCAAGGCATCAAACTGGAACAAGCCGGTTATGCGGTATGGAATGCGCGGTTGGCGTACCGGGTTGATGACACATGGACGGTGGCGCTGAACGGTAACAATCTCTTCGACAAAAATTACTATCAGACGGTGGGAACGGCCGACTGGGGTAATTTCTACGGCGAACCGCGCAACTTTACCGTCAGTTTGAAAGGCAATTTTTAAGGTTAGTACCGCCTCAATGTGGTGACGGACTCACGTCCTCACCACTCATCGCTTGTCCCCGAAAAACCCCGCATCCGACCTCCGTCAAAAAAAGGTTTTCCTCAGCCGCAGGAAATTTCCCAAATTTGTTCCTACACTCCAAAACGCCAGCATTTTGTTCCGGGAAAACCCGGAAATCCGACCAAGACAGTCAACAAACTGTCACGCGGAAGAGCACCTGACGTGCCTAGACCGAAGGTCTTATAAAAAAGTCAAAACCTTGACGAGCGACGAAAAGGGAACCATCATTTAGCCATTACCCCGCAAATTCCCTGCAGATAGATAGGTAATTGCGTATTACCCAGCGAAGTAACCGTTCGTCTGGCGCCACTTATAAAGCAAGCCCTGCCTTTATGGATGAGCAGCCGAACAAGGAAGCCCTGGTGTGCAATGAGGGATGTTTTTATGCGCGAGAAGTCGTCAGTCGACAGCCTGTTTTTGACCCGGGCCGGTTTCATTGAGTTCTTTGTTGTTTTCGTAAAATTGATGCACGGCCTCACCGCCGTTTTCCCAGCACTGATCCTGCTGTTTTATCCAGACCCGATGGCCCCCGAACTGCGCGCCCACTTTCTCGGCTTGCTGCTGTTTTTCGCGATCCTGACGATCATTCTGTTCCAGGCCATGGGGGTTTACTCCGAGGAGCTGTTCAGCAACCGCCTGCGGTTTCGCACCATGCTGGTGGCCTGGTCCGCGGCCTTTTGCATCCTGCTGTTCATGTACCAGATTCTGCTGATGTTCCCGCAGTTGAGCCCGCGCAACCTGGCGTTCTGGTTTATCACCAGCCTGGCGTTGTTCGGGCTGGAGCGGATCGTGATGCTGCGCCTGTTCCGCAACCTGATGGCCAGCGGCAAATACCTGCAACGCACGGTGATCCTCGGCTTCACCGACACCGCCGTGCACGTGGCCGACCACTTGCAGCGCAACGGCGATATCCGTTCCGGACTGATCGGTTTTATCGACGACCGCACCGAGCGCATCCCCAAGGAACTGAGCAACCTGCCGCTGCTGGGCAACACACGCGACCTGGAAAAGCTGATCCGCTCCGAGCAGGTCAACCAGGTGATGATCACCCTGCCCTGGGCCGCCGAACAGCGGATCAACGGGCTGGTGAAGCGCCTGCGGCAGATGTCGGTCAACGTCATGCTGGTGCCTGACATGGCCGCCCTGCGTTATGGCCACAGCCGCATCACCGATGTGGGCGGCATCCTGATGTTCAACACCTCCCATGTGCCGCTGCGGGGCTGGTCGCCGTTTATCAAGCGCTGTGAAGACCTGATCCTGGCAACCCTGGGCCTGGTGGCACTGTCGCCGATCATGCTGATCACGGCGATTGCCATCAAGCTCGACTCCAAGGGCCCGGTGCTGTTTCGCCAGAACCGGTTTGGCTACAACGACAACGTGATCCGGGTGTTCAAGTTCCGCTCGATGTACGCCGAGATGAGCGACTTCAACGCCGACCGCCAGACCACCCGCGGCGACCCGCGCATCACCCGCGTGGGCCGGATCATTCGCAAGACCAGCATCGATGAGCTGCCGCAGCTGTTCAACGTGCTGCTGGGCAACATGTCGATGGTCGGCCCGCGCCCGCATGCCACCGCGACCAAGGCCGCCGGCGTGCCCTACGAAGTTGCCGTGAGCGAGTACAGCTCGCGCCACCGGGTAAAGCCGGGCATCACTGGCTGGGCGCAAATCAACGGCTATCGTGGTGAAACCGACACCCTGTTCAAGATCCAGAAACGCGTTGAGTACGACCTGGAGTACATCTCGAAGTGGTCGGTGTGGTTCGACTTGTACATCGTTTTCATGACGGTCCCGGCCGTCCTTTCGACCAAGGAAGTCTATTGATGAACACCCTCAACGGCTTGATTCCCTGCATCATTTCCGGTGGTTCGGGCACCCGGCTGTGGCCGGTGTCGCGGCAAAACATGCCCAAGCCTTTCATGCGCATGCGTGATGACCAGAGCCTGCTGCAGAAGACGTTCCTGCGGGCCAGTCACCTGCCGGGCGTGGAAAGCGTGCTGACGGTGACCAACCGCGACCTGCTGTTTCGCACCCTCGATGACTACCGCGTGGTCAACAAGGCCCATCTGGCCCTTGACCTGTTGCTTGAGCCGTTCGGGCGCAACACCGCCGCCGCCATCGCCGTGGCCGCCCTGCATGTACAGGAAAACTTCGGCAGCGAGGCGCAGTTGCTGATCCTGCCCGCCGACCATCTGATTCTTGATGAAAGCGCCTTCGCCGATGCCGTCACCCAGGCCCGCGAACTGGCGGAAGCCGGCTACCTGGTGACGTTCGGCATTCAGCCCGACCACCCGGAAACCGGCTTCGGCTATATCGAACAAGGCGAGGCGCTGGGCCAGGGGTTCCGGGTCAAGCGCTTCGTCGAGAAGCCCGACCTGGCCACCGCCAAGGGCTACCTGGACGGCGGCAAGCACCTGTGGAATGCAGGGATGTTCTGCTTCAAGGCCGGTACATTGCTGGAGGAACTGGCGCTGCACGCCCCCGCCGTGCTGGACGCCGCCAAGGCCGCCCTCGAGCACGGCCACAGCCTGAACAACAACAGTTGCCGTCAGCGCGAGCTGAACGCTGAAGGTTTCGGCGCGGCGCCCGACATCTCGATCGACGTGGCGCTGATGGAAAAATCCGCGCAAGTGGCGGTGGTGCCCTGCGACATCGGCTGGAGTGATATCGGTTCCTGGGACGCGGTGCGCCAACTCACCCCCAGCGACGCCAACGGCAACCAGGTCAATGGCCAGGCGATCCTGCATGACGTGCACAACTGCTACATCGACTCGCCCAAGCGCGTGTTGGGCGCAGTGGGCGTGCGCGACCTGATCGTCGTCGACACCCCGGATGCGATCCTGATTGCCGACGCCAAGCGCAGCCAGGACGTGCGCTACATCGTCGCCGAGCTCAAGCGCCAGGACCATCCGGCATTCAGCCTGCACCGCACTGTCACCCGGCCGTGGGGCACCTACACCGTGCTGGAAGAAAGCAGCCGCTTCAAGATCAAGCGCATCGTGGTCAAGCCCCAGGCCTCCTTGTCCCTGCAAATGCACCATCACCGCAGCGAGCACTGGGTAGTAGTCAGCGGCGCGGCGATGATTACCAACGGCGACCGTGAATTCCTGATCAACGCCAACGAGTCCACCTACATTCCGGCCGGGCACAAGCACCGCCTGACCAACCCCGGCATCATCGACCTGGTGATGATCGAGGTGCAGAGCGGCGAGTACCTGGGCGAAGACGACATTGTGCGTTTTGACGACATCTACGGCCGGGCTCCGGCCGAAGTGAAGAAGTGATGCGTACCGCCCTGATCATCCCGACCCGCAACGCTTCCAGCCACCTCGACCGGCTGCTGCCGGCGCTGCGCATGCAAACCCTGCAACCGGACGAAACCCTGGTGGTCGACAGCGCTTCCAGCGATGACACCGTGGCGCGTTTTCGCGAGTTCGGCGTACGGGTCGAAGTGATCGATGCCAAGGACTTCAACCATGGCGGCACCCGCCGCTGGGCCAGCGAGCAAGTCGACGGCGACGCGCTGATCGTGATGACCCAGGACGCGATCCCCGCCGAACCCGAGACGTTCGCCAACCTGGTGGGCGAACTGGAACTGGACCCGCTCAACGGCGTCGCTTACGGCCGCCAGTTGCCGCACCCGGATGCCGGCGTGCTGGGCGCCCAGTCACGCCACTTCAATTACCCGCCGCAAAGCCGCAGCAAAAGCCTGGCTGATGCGCCGGAGCTGGGGATCAAGACCTGCTTCAGCTCGGATTCGTTTTCGGTGTACCGGCGCAGCGCCCTGCAAGCCGTCGGTGGCTTCCCCGCGGATGTGATCGGCAGCGAGGACGCCTACGTCGCCGCCCGCATGCTGCTGGAAGGCTACAAGGTGCGCTACGCCGCCACCGCCCTGGTCTATCACTCCCACGATTACCGTCTCATGGATGAGTTTCACCGCTACTTCGACATTGGCGTTTTCTACGGCCGCGAGCCGTGGATCCGCCAGGCTTTTGGCGATGCCGGCGGTGAAGGTAAACGCTATGTACTGGCCGAGCTTCGAGCGTTACGCGAAGCCGGTGCATTGCACCGCGTACCCGAAGTACTGGTGCGCAGCGCGTTCAAATTGCTCGGCTACCGGCTGGGCCATCTGGAGCGCCAGCTCCCCCTCGCCCTCAAGCGGCGCATCAGCATGTTCCCCGGTTATTGGAGGTGAGCATCATGACCTACAGGAAGACCCCTTTGATGAAACGAACCTTGCTCGTCCTGGCCATGATGGCATTGGCCGCCTGCAATACGCCCGCGCGGATCGTCGCGCCCGATGGCAAGACGGTGGACGAGGGCAAGCAGGCCCTCGATCGCATGGCCCAACTGCCACCGGCGGTGGAGCGGATCCGCATCGGCGACCAGTTGCGGATTGTCCGCGATGCCGGGGAAATGCCAACCCTGTCGGCGTTCAACGTCAGCACGATTTACGAGCTGACGCTGTACACCGTGCAGAACGACGGCAAGATCAACTATCCCTTCCTGGGGCCGATCCAGGTGGCGCGGCGCACGCCGGCGGAAGTCGCCGCCGAGCTGAGCCAGAAACTCGCACCGGTGTATCGCGAGCCTCGGGTGACGGTGAACATCAACCAGGCGCCGGGCAACACGGTGATCGTCGGCGGCGCGGTATTAAACCCGTCGGCTATCTCCATCGCCACGGCCCCGACCATGGAGCAGGCGATTCTCGGTGCCGGCGGCGTGAGCTCGGTGGGCAACGCGAGCATGGTCGCCCTGCTGCGTGAAGATGGCCAAGGCGTCTACCACGCCTACTTCCTCGATTTCAGCCAGTACCTGAAGAACGGCGCACTGGGCCGCAAGCCCGTGGCGCTGCAACGCGGTGACGTGGTGTTTGTACCCAAGTCCAACGTCGGCGAACGGATCCAAGGCGTGGACACTTACCTGAACCAGCTGATTCCCTTCACCAAATCCATTGGTGTGGGCTACAGCTACACCACGAACCACTAAAGGAGCGACATCCCATGATCGAGATCCGTTCTTTTCGTGATCTTCTGCGTCTGTTCTTCATCTTCAAGCACGAGTTCAAACTGGCGGCGATTGCCGCGCTGGTGATCATTTTGCTGGGGGCGTTCCTGCTGCCGGCCAAGTATGAATCCACCGCGCGATTGCTGGTAAAACCAGGGCGTGACTCGACGATGCCGATCGAGGTCGACAACCGTCAGCCAATCGTCATGCCGAGCACCCAGCGCGACCCGATTGTCGACGAAGAGCGCCTGCTGACCGGCCGCCCTATCGTGCGTGCAGTGGCCGAGCATTACCTCGACGTGATGGACAAGATGCAGCCGCCGGAAGGCGTGTGGAAGCGCACCAAGTGGTACGTCAAGAAAGGCATCAGTGCCGTATTTGACGGTGTGCGAGTGGTGCTGGAAACCGTTGGCATCGTCGAAGAAACCACCCCGGTGGAACGCCTGGCGAAAAGCCTGGAGAAAAACTTCGAAGTGACCCACGCCATCGGCTCTACGGTGATGGACATCAGCTTCCGCTGGGATGACCCGCAAATCGCCCAGGCGGTGGTCAAGGATTGGGTCGAGACCTACATCGACGAGCGCACCCAGGCGTTGGGCCGCAAGAGCCTGTATGCGTTCTATGAAGGCCAGGTGTCTTCCAGCGCTGCGCAGATCAAGAGCTACAAGGAGCAGATCCTCGCGCACTTGAACGACATCGGCGCCTCGAGCATCACCGATCGCCTGGAAGACTTGTCCGAGCGGATCAACGTGCTGCGTGGCGAGGTGTTCAACTCCACTCGGCTGATCGCTTCCTCCGACGTGGCGTTGCAGAGCACCCGTGACCAACTCAAGGGCCAGCCCAAAGAGGTGACCACGGTTCGCCAGATCGCGTTGAACCCGCAGCAACAAGACTTGCGTCGCCTGCTGAACCAGAAGCTTCTGGAAAAAGCCGACATGATGCGTACCTACACGGATAACGCGCCGCCGGTCAAAGCCCTGGACGCTTCGATCCGTGCCATGCAGGCCCAGGTCGCCGGTGAAAGCGACACGGTGCAAAGCTCCGAGAACCGCGCGCCGAACACTCTGGAAATCCACCTGCAACGGGTACTGCTGGATGAGACCAGTCGCAACCAGTCGCTGCGTACACAGTTGGTGCAACAGCAGAAACAACTGACTGAACTGGAAGCCCAGCGCAAGGACGCCCTGGCCATCGAGCCGGAACTGGCGCGCCTGGCCCGTGAGCTGAACGGCACCGAGAAAAACTACGCGCTGTATGTCGACAGCCTGGAAAAATCGCGGATCGACCGCGAACTGGACAAGAGCCAGATCAGTAACATCGCGGTGATCGAAGAAGCTACCCTGAACCCTGGGCGCGTCTTCCCGAAAACTCTGCTGATGCTGTTGCTGGCGATCCCGTTCTCCATCGTGGTCGGCCTGCTGGTGATCTACCTGTGCTACCTGCTGGATCAACGGATCCACGACGGCGGCCTGGTGGAAGGCAAATTCGGCCTGCCGCTGTGGACCACGCTGCCGGAGCTGGACACCAGCACCGCGCAAAGCACCAACGCCTTCAACGCGAGCATCTATCGCCTGTATGGGTTGCTGCCGCTGGAGCGTATTGCCGAACAGGGCCTGACCCTGGGGCTGACCTCGGCACGGCACGGTGAAGGCGTGAGCTTTATCGTTGAGCAGTTGCGCCAGTTGCTGGAAGAGAACGGCGTGCGGGTGCGGATCGGCGGGGTTGAGCCGGCGATTCCGGGCCAGGTGGTACTGCTGGATGCTTCGGCGCTGCTGGACAATCGTGATGCGTTCATCAACCTGCGCCGTGCCGACCTGATTGCGCTGGTAGTGGAAGCGCAAAAAAGCACGGTACCGGTGGTGGAACACGCACTGTCGATCCTCACCACGGCGTTCGGCAAGGTCGATGGCATTATCATCAACCGCCGCAAGTTCGAGGTACCGGTCAAGGTGCTGAAAACCATCGCCAAATACCGGGGTTCGTTCTGATGCGCATCGCCCTGCTCGCTCCCCTGCCGCCGGAAAAGAACGGGATCGCCGACTACGCGAACCACTTCAAGACGGCACTGGAGCAACTGGGCGTCGAGGTGGCTACGCCCTTGACGGGCGTGGTCGGCAGCACGGCAGCGATCAAGCAAGCCATTGCCGGTTTCGACTGGCAGGGTGTTGACCTGGTCCACGCCGAGCTGGGCGGCGGGCGGCTGGGGGAGTTCCTGGCCCTGCGCGAATTGCGCAAGGCCTACCCCGCCCTGCCGTTGACCGCCACGGTGCATGACCCGGAGCGCATGGTCTGGCGGCGCGAGCAATTGCCCTTTCCGCTGAACCTGCTGGAATCCTTGCCCAGCCCATTGCCCCAGGCGGCAGTGGTGCTGGCCGATCCCTTGACCCTGCGCGAAGAACGTCACGTCGCCCAGGGCCTGACCCGGCTGGTGACCCTCACCCGCCTGGGCGCCGACTGCCTGACGGCGCGCATGCAATTGCCCGCCGGCAAGGTGGCGGTGATCAACCACGCCAACCTGGATATCCCGCCGGTGGCCTTGCCGCCGCTGGATACGCTGCACCTGTTGTATTTCGGTTTTATCTACCGTGGCAAAGGCATCGAAGATCTGTTGCAGGCCCTGGCCGCCGCCTTCGAAAAAGCCCCCGAATTGCGTGACCGTGTGCGCCTGACCCTGGCCGGTGGCACTGCCGCCGAAATGGCGTTTGGCACAGGCGGCAATTACCTGGAGCAGTTGAACAGCCAGATTGCCGAACTCGGCCTGGCAGGCTCCATCGACTGGCGGCTGAATTTGCCGGCCAGCGAGATCCCGCAGACGATCCAGGCGCACCATGTGATGGTGCTGCCGTATCGCGAATCGAAAAAGCTCGGCCTGCTGGGCCGCCAGCGCGGCACCAGCGGCGCATTGTCCTGGGCTGCCGCCTGCGGGCGCGGCGCGATCACCTCCGATGCCAGGGCGTTTGCCGAGGAAGTCGCCAGCGGCAATGGCGCCATCTATCCACAAGGCGATGTAGCCGCCTTGAGCGAACAACTGCTGCGGCTCGCACGCAACCCGCACATGGCCACGGACTGGGCCGCACGCGCCGCCGCCATAGGCCGTGAACGGTTGTGGCCAGTGACCGCGCAGAAGTTCGCGAGCCTGTTTGAGCAAACCGTTGCAGGAGGCAACCATGGCGCGTAAACGGACTTACCTCGCTACCCTCGCAGTCGTCGCTGCGCTGGGTTTGACCGCCTTTCTCTGGGGCCGCCCGGCCGATGCCGAGAGCCATGTGCTCAAGGGCAGCAAAGAGGTCGTGTGGAAGGACTTCCTGGGGGTGAACGCGCAGTTCCTGTGGTTCAGCCCCGAGCGTTATCAGAAGCAGATCGACCGCCTCAAGGCCCTGGGCCTGGAGTGGGTGCGCCTGGACCTGCACTGGGACCAGCTGGAAACCGCCGAGAACCAGTACAACGTCGCGACCCTCGACGAACTGGTGAACAAGCTGCAGCAGAACCAGATCAAGTCGGTGTTCTACCTGGTGGGCTCGGCGAAGTTCGCCACCACCGCGCCCGCCTCCTCGCCGTACCAGGACCAGTTCCCGCCCAAGGACCCGAATATCTTCGCCAACCGCATGGCATTGCTGGAACAGCGTTACCCCAGCGTAGATGCGTGGCAGGTGTGGAACGAACCGAACCTGCTGGGGTTCTGGCGCCCCGCCGCCGACCCGGCCGGCTATGCGAACCTGTTGCAAGTCACCGCCGCCGCGTTGCGGGTGGTGAACCCGAACAAACCGGTGGTGGCCGCCGGCATGGCATTCTTCAGCGAAATGCCCAACGGCCAGAACATGCTCGACGGGCTGCTGCAACTGGGCGTGCCGAGCCTGAATACCATCATGTCCTATCACCCCTACACCCAATTGCCCGAAGGCAACACGCCGTCGAACCTCGACTTTGTCGAAAAAACCAGCGCCCTCAACCAGAAACTGCGGGCGGCCGGGGTGAATACCCTGTGGAGCACCGAGTGGGGCTGGTCGACCTACAAAGGCCCGAAAGAGGTGCAGGACTTCATCACCACCCAGGGCCAGGCCGACTACATCGTGCGCCGCGTCGCGCTGATGAGCGCGCTGGATTTCGACAAGATCTTCCTGTTCACCCTGAGCGACCTGGACCAGCGCGCCAGCGTGCGCGACCAGAGTTATGGCTTGCTCGACATCGACGCCAACCCCAAGCCGTCGTACACCGCGCTGCAGAATTTCCTGCAGGTGAGCGGGCCCAAATTGACCCCCGGCGACCCACCCACCGCCGATCAGTTGCCCGATGGCCTGTTCAGCATCGGCTGGTCCCGTGCCGACGGGCGCAAGGTGTGGTTCTTCTGGTCGGCCCGTGGCGGCAGCGCGCACTTGCCGGGCATGACCACCGCCACCTTGTATGACCCGTTGCGCGGCACCGAAACACCGTTGAGTGGCACCAATGGACTGGACGTACCGGTCAAGCCGAACCTGCAAATTCTGTTATGGGATTGAAGCCACCCATGCGCATCCTCTGGATCCTGCCCTACTCGCCTTGGCCCGCTACCAGCGGCGGCAAGACGCGCCAGTTTCATTTGCTGCGCAGCCTGGCTGCGCGCGGGCATCGGATCACCTTGCTGCTGCATGACAAACATGCGGTATCGCTGACGGATCGCCACGTGCTGGAAGCCTTTCTGGAACAGGTGATCATCCTCCCCCGGCGCCCGCTGCGCAGCCTGAAGACCCTGCTGGCCGGGCTGTTTGCGCCGTACCCGTTGCTGGCCAGTGTGAATGGCCTGTCGGGTGAACTGCAGGACACCTTCGAGCGCTTGCTGACCGAGCATTGGGACGTGGTGCAGATCGAACATACCTACACCTTCCAGCCTTACGAAGCTGCATTGGCCCGTCGCTCCCAGCCGTTTGTGCTGACCGAGCACAATGTCGAATCGTCCCTCGGCGCCGCGACTTACGACCGCCTGCCCGGCTGGGCGTTGCCGTTCATACGCTACGATCAATGGCGCTACGGCCGCTGGGAACACCGGGTGATGCGCCAGGCCGCGCAAGTGGTCGCCGTGACCGACGCCGACGCCCAGACCCTGGCGCATATTGCCGGCAAGCCGGTACCGGTGGTGGTCAACGGGGTGGATTGCGCGCACTTCGCTGCTGCCCGACCCGACCCGACGACCCGCCGCGTGCTGTTTCTGGGCAACTACGAATACGCGCCCAACGTCGATGCCATCGAGTGGGCACTGGATGAGATCCTGCCGAAAGTGTGGGCCCGCTGCCCCGACGCACGCATGAGCGTCTGCGGTTTCGGCATGCCGGAAAGCTGGCGCGAACGCTGGCAGGACGGACGCATCGAATGGCAGGGCTTTGTCCCCAACCTGCTGGCCCTGCAATCGAGTTGCTCGGTGTTTCTGGCGCCGTTGCGCCATGGCGGCGGCTCCAAGCTCAAGGTGCTTGAAGCCCTGGCCGCCGGCCTGCCGCTGGCGAGTACCGACCAGGGCGTGTCCGGCCTGGACCTGGTGGAAGGCCTGGATTACCTCGGCGGCCAGACCGCTGAAAGCCTGGCCGACGCCGTGGTGCGCCTGCTGCAACAGCCTGAAGTCGCTGCTCCCATGGGCGAAGCCGGTCGCGCCTATGTGCGCCGTGCCCATGACTGGAGCGTCGCCGCCAGCCAGCTGGAGCAGGTGTACGCGCAACTGTCGCCCCAGAGCCAAAAGGAGCCGGCATGCGCATAGGCCTCGATTACCGCACCGTCGGCACCTCGCCGCAATCAGGCATCAGTCGCCAGGTGTACGCCCTGGAAGATGCCCTGCGCACCCTGCCCGGCATCGAGCTCGAACGCTTCAGCGTCGCGCCGCTGGGGGATGAGCTGCGCCTGAACGTGCATTGCCCGGACTGGGGCTGCGCCAAGACCGCCATGCACCAGCCGCACCAGCGCCTGCGTTTCGAGGCGGGCTACCTGCCCAAGGCGCTGCGCAATGAGCATATCGATGTGTACATCAGCACCTTCAATATGGGCCTGCCGCTGCCGCCCAAACCCCAGGGCCTGCGCACCGTGGTGCTGCTGCATGACCTGTTTCAGATCACCCTGGACAACTATCACGCCAACCGCCTGAAGGCGCTGATCTACAAGGCCAGTGATCGGCTGTCGATCACCTATGCGGTGCACACGGCAGACCGGGTGTGGACGCCTTCGCAGTACAGTGCCGACGAAACCGCGCGGCTGTTTCCCAAGGCGGCAGGCAAGATTCGCGTGTTGCCCAACCAGGTGGTCGGTTTTGTCGGACTGCCGGCGGACCTCTCGGCCCGGCAACTGCCCGAGCGCTACTGGCTGCTGGTGGGTACCCGGGAATTGCGCAAGAACGTGCCGTTCCTGGTGGACGCCTGGCAGCAAGCGCGCAGCCAGTCGCCGAGCGTGCCGGAACTGGTGCTGGTGGGCAGCCTGGAGCATTTGCCCGAAGCACAACGCAACTACCCGGGGATACGCGCCTTGAGCGGCGTATCCGACGCTGAATTGCACGGGCTCTACCGCAAGGCCTTGCGCCTGTGGCAGCCTTCCTACGCGGAAGGCTTTGGCTTGCCGGTAATCGAAGCCCTGAGCGTCGGCACTCCGGTGGCGGTGGCCAGCGGTACCTCGCTGGACGAAATCACCCCGCCGCTGGCACCGCGGTTTTCACCCACGGACGGCGCGGCGCTGGTGCAATTGATGCTGCACCTGGCCGACCAACCCGTCGAACAACCACCTGAACAGTTACGCAGCTGGGCCGAACGCTTCAACCACCAGGCCTACCGTCGGCGCCTGGCCGAACTGATCGAGGAATTGAATTGAGAATCTCACTGGGTAGCCTCGTCGCCATCGTCTTCGGCCTGCTGTTTGGTGGGTTGATCCTGTTTCTTTCCCCGGTCAAGGCCGTGCTGGCAGTGATCGGCCTGGCCGCTGCCGTGACGATTCTGCGGTTCCCGTTCTGGGGGCTGCTGCTGTTCGCCCTGGTGGCGACGTTCATGCCCTACTCCACCCTCAACCTGGGGATTCGCAGTACGGTCAGTGAGGCGCTGATCGCCCTGACCTGGGCGGCGGTGATCTGGCACGGTTTCCTCTCGCGCCTGCCGGCCGCCCCACCGCTGTCGCGGCGCCCTACCGACCGCATGTTGATGTGGCTGATGATCTTCACAGTGGTGCCGTTTATCGTCGGCCAGGTGAGCATTACCGCCGAGGCCAGCGGCGTGGCGAACTGGTTGCGTTGGCTGCTGAACCTGTCGGTGCTGTTCCTCGCCGCCAAGCTGCTGGTTGAACAGAAGAACCGCGAAGCCCTGGTGATCGCCTTGTTGCTGGGCACACTGGCGATGCTGGTGATGTCCATCGGCGTATTTATCCGCTCGCGCTCGGCCTCGGGCATGTTGCCGATCCTGACCCTGATGAACTACGGCAGCCTCGACACCCTGTCCCTGGGCCTGGGTGCCATGGCCTCGCGGATGGGTTCGCCATGGATGCACCCGAATGCCACCGGCGGGATCATGGCGCTGCTGCTGCCATTGGCGTTCTGCTACGGCATCACCAACACCGGCTGGAAACGCGGTCTCGGCCTGGGCGTTGCCTGCCTGGGTGCGGCAGCCTTGCTGTTGGCCAGTAGCCGGGGGGCGATGGTCAGCCTGGCGCTGGTGCTGATCTGGATGGCGTCGCGCCGGGTGCCGTACACCGGGCGTTTGCTGATGATCGGCGTGGCGTTGGCCGTGGCGCTGGTGCTGTCGTACCCACCGTTGCAGGAACGTCTGGCGACAATCTTTTCGGCGCAGAACGCGAGTACCGAAGTGCGCTTTGACGAATACCGCATGTTCCCCCAGGCCGTGGCCAGTTACCCGCTGGGCATTGGCTTCAAGGTTGACCCTCCGGTGCCGGGTACGCACCTGCTGGGGATTTCCAACCTGTGGCTGAATTTCGTCTACAAGACCGGGGTGATCAGCATGCTGCTGTTTATCGCGGTGACCTGGCGCTGGTGGCGCGAGTCCCGTCCGGAAATCGGCCCGATCCGCCTGACCAAGGACAATGCGATCTGGCTGGGCAGCACGGCGGGGATTCTGTCGGCGCTGGTCAGCGGCTTTTTCGACCACTACTTCAGCTTCGCCCTGGTGATGATTGCGCTGTTCTGGCTGATGGTGGGGATCAACGTGCTGGAGGCGCGGCGGCTGTTTCCGGCGCGTCTGCCAAAGGTCAAGACCGTGGCGCATCGCAAGCCTGTGTTCAATAGCGTCGGGCCCTAGGCATGCTCGGATCGGCGTTCTGGTTGACCCTGGCAACCTTGCTGGGGCTGTGCCTCGGGTTTGCCCGTGAGTGGTTGCTGGTGGCGGCGTGGGGTGCGGGCGAGCGCAGCGATGCGTTCCTGATCGCGCTGTTCTTGCCCGAAGCGTTACGCATGTCCCTGGCCGGGGGTGTGCTGAGTGCCGCCGCCCTGCCGCTGTACCTGCAACGCAAGGACGGCGAGCGCCTGGACTGGCTGGCGGTGTTGTTCCCGGCGCTGTTGCTGATCGCCCTGGTGACCAGCCTGCTGCTGACGTTGCTGGCGCCATGGCTGGTGCAGCTGCTCGGCCCGGGGCTGGCGGCGACGGCCACCAGCCTCGCCAGCAGCAACTTGCAGATTCTCGCCTGGAGTGTGCCGGGGCTGATGCTGCATGCGCTGTTCAGTATTCCGCTGCAGGCCAGCGAGCGCTTTGTGGTCGCGGGGCTCGGCTCGTTGCTGTTCAACCTGCCGCCGGTGACCTACCTCGCCCTCGCCGGCACCGCCACGCAACCGCACTCGCTGGCGTTGGCCTGCCTCACCGGCAGCCTGCTGATGCCCCTGGCGCTGTTGCCGTCGATGCTGCGCCTGGGCTGGCGGCCGTGGCGGCTGCGGGCTTCGACATTGGAATTGCGCGAGCTGGGCGCTCGCATAGGCCCGCTGCTTTTAAGCAACGGTGCCAGCCAGGGTTTGGCGCTGATTGAACGGCTGGTGGCGTCCTTGCTGGGTGAAGGTGCGGTGACCTGGGTCAACCTGGCCCGCAAGCTGATGAACTTGCCGTTGATTGCCCTGATGAGCCTCAACCAGGTGCTGCTGGGCATGATGAGCCGGCGCCAGGGCGACGAGCGCCTGGCCCTGCTCAAGCGCGGCCTGGAAACCGCCAGCCTGCTGACCCTGCCCGCAGGCGTCGGCCTGGTGGCGGCGGCGCCGAGCCTGGTGGCGTTGCTGCTGCCGAAGCAGTCGGTGGATTCGCCGTTGCCGCTGCTGCTGGCCTGGTTTGCCGTGCCGCTGGTGTTCGGCGCCTGGAACGCCCTGCTGGCGCGTTATGCCTATGCCGCCGGCGACACCCGCCAGCCGCTGCGTTGCGAGTTGCTGGGGAGCCTGGTGAACGTGCTGCTGCTGGCTGCGCTGCCGTTTGTGTTTGGCCTGGCGGGCATTCCGCTGGCCGCCCTCGCCGGGGTGTTGTGCACCGCGTTGCTGTTGATGCAGCGCCAGGACTTGCTCGGCGCCCTGCCCTGGAAGCGGCACTGGGTGTTGAGTGCATTGATGATGGGCCTGGCGGCATTGGTGTTGTTCAGGATCCAAGGTATCTGGCTTCAGCTGGGGTTGAGCACCCTGGCCGGAGCCGTGGTGTTGCTGGGCATGGGCCTGTGGCTCAAGCCGTGGCGCAAGGCAGATTTATAGAGTGGGAGCAGTCAGGTGAAAAAACGCTGGATTCAAATGGATATTGCCAAGGGCATTGGCATCCTGATCATCGTGTTCGGGCATGGCTGGTTCGTGGAGCATTCCCCGAACCTGCTGTACCCGATACTCGCGGTCTTCATCCTGCCGCTGTTCTTTTTCCTCTCCGGGGTGTTCTTCAAGCCCGAGCAGCCGTTCGTTGAAATGGCGGTGCGCAAGGCCGATGCCCTGCTCAAGCCGTTCTTCACCACGATGCTGGTGTACGTACTGGTGCGCGACATCCTGCGCGGCCAACCGCTGCTGCCCGACATTGGCGGCGTGCTGTACGCCTCGGTGGATACCCTGCCCTGGCAGGCCTTGTGGTTCTTGCCACACTTCTGGGCGGCGATACTGTTTGCCTGGGTGATGCTGCGGCTGATGCAACGCCTGGGCCTGTCCCTGGTGTGGAGTTGCGTGGTGGTGGGCGTGCAGTTGCTGCTGGGGGTCTGGACCCTGGACTGGTTCTGGCAGGTACCGATCACCGTCGGCGGCCAGACCTGGACGATGCCGGGGCTGCCCTTCAGCCTGGATGTCACGTTGATCAGCAGTACCTATTTCATCCTCGGTTATCTGCTGCGGGACGTGCTGCGCAAACACCAGAGCTCACTGCTGAGCATGGTGGTAGCACTGGTGGTGTACTTCGCGATTTTCATCCCGACCTGGGACACCATGGACCTGGCTCAACGGCGCTATGACCATTGGCTGTGGACCAGTGCACTGGCGGTGATCGGTGTGTACATCTGCTGGGCGCTGGCCGGGTTGATGATGACGTCTGCGGTGCTGACCCGCGCCATGACCTACATCGGCCAGTCGACACTGATCCTGTTGATTTTCCACGGCGAGATCCAGCACAAGACCATTGCCCTCCTGCAGCACCTGGGCCTGCCGGATGTGGCGGCGGCGTTTATCGGGCTGGTGGTGGCGGTGGTGGTGCCGTTGATGATCGGCGAGGTGATCAAGCGGGTGGCCTTCCTGCGGTTTTTCTACTTCCCGTTCCCGGTGCGCAAGGCACCGGCGGTGGCCGGTGAAAAGCCTGGAGCTTGAGGCGTGATGTGGGAGCTGTCGAGCTTTAGCGAGGCTGCGATGGCATCACCGCGGTGTGCCTGAATTACCGAGGTGATGCTATCGCAGGCAAGCCAGCGCCTACAGAAAAACGCTCAATCATCCAGTGCCGGTTGTGGCGCTGGATGCTTGGAGTTCTTGCCGGCCTTGGCTCCAGGCTTGCCTGCTGCAGGGGCAGCGGGCTCAGGTTCGGCCGGCGCGGCAAGGTCCTTTTCAGCCTGGGGCATCTGATCAATCGCGCTGAAGAAATCCGCCAGGC
Organism: Pseudomonas sp. W2I6; assembly: GCF_030815935.1. NCBI lineage: Bacteria > Pseudomonadati > Pseudomonadota > Gammaproteobacteria > Pseudomonadales > Pseudomonadaceae > Pseudomonas > Pseudomonas sp. W2I6. Next base: position 4,074,312 of record NZ_JAUSXJ010000001.1, read on the forward strand.
TGAGGGTGTCGGGTGGCACGGTCTTCTCGAGTTTTTTCTCGCCGTCCTTGCCCACCAGAATCACTTTGGTGCCACTGCCGGCACCCAGCTTGAGTGCGCGGATCAGCGCGTTGGTTTCAGGCGGTGCGAGCTTCTTGTTGTCCTTCGCGTCCTTGGCGAACTTCTCGCCTTCAGCGCCGATGCTGCCAAAGGACACGGTGTACAGCACCATGTTGCGCTCTTCAAAGGACTGCTTGTTGGCAGGCTCGTCCAGCTGTTTCTTGAGGGTGGCCAACGTCGGGTTGCCGGAGTCGAGCTCCACCACCACCAACGGACGGGACTTGCCCAGGTCCTGCTTGAGCGGATTGAGATCATCTGCGGCCAACAGCGGCCCCGTAAAAGCCATCAGGGTAGCCAGGGTCAGCGACCGGATGAGCATGCACACCTCCTTTGAATTCCATGCAGGGTTCTTGAGTTTCATGTCTGCGACAGTCAAATTCAAGGATGATTCCTACAACAACTTCAGAAAGCGTAGGTCAGGACGCCCGCGACGCAAGGCGTTTAGCCACCTTACGCCTCATTGTTTCTTTTGATTGCGGATGCTCACGACGGCCAATGCCGGGCAAATACCGGCGCTACGTTTGGGTGGGCATCCACCTGCGCCAGCACCCGGGCAAACTCAGGCCGCGACTGTTGCAGCGCGTCCCGCCCGCCTGCCCAACGCGACACCGCCGCAGCCATGATCGCCAGTGCATTCGGAACCTGCGCCGGGGTGAACAGTTGCTCGGCAAATTGATCGGCAAACACCTCCCAGGCCCTATGCAGGCGGCGACGGGTGCCGCTGATCAACTGTTCATGCTGCTGCGCATCGGGGCTGTCGGTCCAGCGTTCCGGATAGTCGATGATGCCAATCGCCGAGTAACAGTTGGCGGCGATGTACACCAGGCCGCGAATGACTTGGGCGGGCTCCTCGGGCAGCAGCCCTGAGGCGGGAAACTGCAGGCCCAGGTGAATCAGGATCGCCGCGCTTTCCGTCAACACGCTGCCATTGGGCAGTTTCAGGGTGGGGATTTGCTTGAGCGGGTTGATCCGCGCCAACGCCTCGTTGCCCACGCGGTCTTCCCAGGAGCAGGCGTCGACCTGGCACCACTCGACACCGCAACGCTGCAGGGCAATTTCGATGATGCACGAGCCGGTGCCGGGGGTTCCGTAAAGGGTGTACACAGTGCCAAGCCTCCTGGCAGTGGATTGAGGTGTTAGGCTAGGCCGTTCATTCGTTCAACGGGAAGCCATCATGCACAGCAAACGCGTCACGATCGAAGACTGGGACGGCGACGGCGCCATCCGCCTGCCAGACGAAGCCTTGCAGGAACTGGGGCTGGATGTGGGCGACACGCTGTACATCGTCGAGACCTATGTGGGCACGCAAAAAGGCTTTGTGCTGTCGACCACGCCGAAAATTGCCGACCGGATGGATGAGTTGGTGGAAGAGCTGAGCCATAAGCCCTAGCGAGCCAGCCTGGCTTGCAACCCCGCCTTCACCTGTGGCCATTCCGGATCAATGATGCTGAAGCGCACCGAGTTGCGCTTGCGGCCATCGGGCATGATGCGCTCGTGGCGCACGATCCCTTCCTGTACCGCGCCGAGGCGCAGGATCGCGGCCCGGGATTTTTCGTTGAGTTCATCGGTGGTGAACTGCACCCGCACGCACTCCATCACTTCAAACGCGTAGGTCAGCAGCAACAGCTTGGCCTCGGTGTTGACCCCGGACTTCTGCACCGACTGGCTGATAAACGTGTGGCCGATCTCCAGCTTGCGGTTGACCCGGTCGACTTTCCAGAACCGGGTGCTGCCCACCACTTCACCGGTGTCGCGGCGCACGATGACAAACGGCATCACGGTGCCCGCCTCACGCCCGGCCAGGGCAATGTCCACGTACTTTTCGACGGTGTCGGGCCCCGGCACGTTGGTCACCTTGAGGTTCCACAACTGCCCGTCGGCAGCAGCCTGTACCAGCGCGGTGGCGTGTTCGCGTTGCAGGGGCCGGAGTTCGACCGTGGTGCCGGTCAGGGTGATTTCAGTCATGGGAGGGCTGCGCTGTCTGGTGGTCGTCAGTGGCCAAGATTGCAGGCTCTCGCCACCTCAAGGCAAGCCGTTTTAGAACAAGCCCATCTGGCCGCCCACCAGGGTGCCGAAGTCATCGTTTACAAACGGCAGGATCGCGTCCGCCACCGGTTGCAGTTGCCGGGTGACGTAGTGGTCGTAGTCGATCGGTGCCTGGCGCACTTCCAGCGGTTCGGGGCCGTTGACGCTGATCACGTAGCTGATCCAGCCACCGTTCTGGTACTGGCGCGGGCGGCCCTGGCGGTCGTTGTATTCGTCGGCCAGCCGCGCGGCGCGCACGTGGGGCGGTACGTTGCGCTCGTAGTCGCCCAGTTGCCGGCGCAGGCGCTTGCGGTAGATCAGCAGGTCGTCGAGCTCGCCGCTCAAGGTGCGACGTACGTAGTCGCGCACATAATCCTGGTGGGGCTGGCGGTGGAAGATGCGCTGGTAGAGTTCCTGCTGGAATTGCCGGGCCAGGGGCGACCAGTCGCTGCGTACGGTTTCCAGGCCCTTGTAGACCATTTCTTCGCTGCCGTCGGCACGGGTGACCAGCCCGGCGTAGCGCTTTTTGCTGCCCTCTTCCGCACCACGAATGGTCGGCATCAGGAAGCGGCTGAAGTGGGTTTCGTATTGCAGTTCCAGGGCGCTTTGCAGGCCGAACTCATTCTGCAGGCGCTCGCGCCACCAGGTGTTGACGTGCTGCACCAGGTCCAGGCCGATGCGCGTCGCGTCTTCCTGGGAATGGGGGCTGCCGAGCCAGACAAAAGTCGAGTCGGTATCGCCGTAGATCACCTCATAACCCCGGGCTTCGACCAGCTCGCGGGTCTGGCGCATGATCTGGTGGCCGCGCAGGGTGATGGACGATGCCAGTCGCGTGTCGAAAAAGCGGCAACCACTGGAACCGAGTACGCCGTAGAAGGCGTTCATGATGATCTTCAGCGCTTGGGACAGCGGCGCGTTGTGTTCGCGCTTGGCCACTTCGCGGCCCTCGGAAACCCGCGCGACAATCGACGGCAGGCAATGCCGGGTGCGGGAAAACCGCGCACCGCGAAAGCCTTCCACCGACTCGCTGTCTTCGGGGTGACGCAGGCCTTCGATCAGGCCCACCGGGTCGATCAGAAAGCTGCGAATGATCGACGGGTAGAGGCTTTTGTAGTCAAGCACCAGCACCGACTCGTAGAGGCCCGGGCGCGAATCCATGACAAACCCGCCGGGGCTGGCCTGGGGTGGTTTGTCTCCCAGGTTCGGCGCGACGAAACCCTGGCGGTGCATCAGCGGCATGTACAGGTGCGTGAACGCTGCCACCGAACCGCCGTTGCGGTCTGCCGGCAAGCCGGTGACGCTGGCTCGTTCGAGGAGGAATTTCAGCAGCTCGGTCTTCTCGAAAATCCGCGTGACCAGCTCGCAGTCCTTGAGGTTGTAGCGTGCCAGCGCGGGCTTGTCCTCGGCGAACATGCGGTTGATTTCGTCCATGCGCTGGTACGGCGTGGAGATCGATTTACCTTCACCGAGCAAGGTCTGGGCGACGTTTTCCAGGCTGAAGGATTCGAAACTCCAGGTGGCCGAGCGCAAGGCTTCGATGCCATCGATGATCAACCGCCCGGCCGCTGCCGCGAAGTAGTGATTGCGGCTGCCGTGCTCGCGCCAGCCCATGGCATCGCCGCCACGGCCCAGCAGCAGCGGCACGTTCAGGCGTTGCGCATGTTCGTGCAGCACGCGCAGGTCGAACTGCACCAGGTTCCAGCCGATGATCGCGTCGGGATCATGGGTAGCGAGCCACAGGTTCAGGCGTTCGAGGAGTTCGGCGCGGGTGTCGCAGTAGTCGAGCTTGAAGTCCACCGCATCGGTGTTGTTGGGCGGGCCGAGCATGTACACCTGGCGCTCGCCGCAACCTTCCAGGGCGATGGAATACAGGTCGCCCTGGGCGGTGGTCTCGATGTCCAGCGACACCAGCTTGAGTGGCGGGCGATAATCCGGCGCGGGTTTCATCTGCGCCTCCACCAGCATGCCGCCCTCGCCCGCTTTGCCGCCGAACAACACCGGCGCGGTGATGAAGCGCTCCATCATGTAGCGATCGGGCGGGCGCACATCGCCTTCGTAGACGTCGATGCCGGCTCGACGCAGGCGCTTTTCCAGGTCCATCAATTGGCGATGCTGTTTGGTGTAGAGGCCCAGCACCGGGCGATGGTGGAAGTCGCAGAGCGCCAGATCGCGCAACTCGATACCGCGCTCGCCCTTGAGCTGCAGCTCGGCCGGCTTGCGATGGGCTTGCGGGATGAACATCACGGAGGTCTGCACCGGCAAGCGCACGAACCTGGGGCCTTGATCGGTAGCCAGCCAAAAGCTGACCTCCGTGCCCGCCGGGGTGTCGCGCCAATGCCGGGTCAGGACAAACCCCTGCTGTAAATCCACCTTGCCACACCTCAAGAATCACTTTCAGGGCGTGATTCTACTCGGCCTGTGCCACGGCGCGGCGATTTAACCGAAATGGCCTACGTATACGGAGAGAGTAATCTCACAAACTTGTTGCAGAACGTTAATAACAATTACTATCATTCGCACCGGAGTCGTATCCGCGCAGCGAGGACGCGCAACGTTGTTGCCCTTTTCCTCACATTGACGGTTCGCCGTCAGGATCGACCATGCCCACTTCCACCCGTTTGGCTGTGCCGTTTCGCCCTACCCTGCTCGCCCTTTGCTGCTCCCTGAGCCTCGCCGCTCACGCCGCCACTCCAGAAACCCCGCAGGATGCGAACAACAGTCAGGACGGCAAGGCTCTGGAACTGGGCGCTACCACCATCAGCGCCGACGCGGCCACGCCCAACGCCCTGCCCCCGGTGTACGCCGGCGGCCAGGTCGCCCGCGGCGGGCAACTGGGGGTGCTGGGCAACCAGGACATCATGGACGTGCCCTTCAGCATGTCTTCCTATACCGAAAAATTGATCCGTGACCAGCAGGCCGAGAACGTCGGCGATGTGCTGCTCAACGATTCGTCCGTGCGCCAGGCGTCGGGGTACGCGAACCAGGCCCAGGCCTTTGTGATCCGTGGCCTGCCGCTGAACGGCGATGACATTTCGTTCAACGGTCTGTACGGCATCCTGCCGCGCCAGATCATGTCCACCGACGCCCTGGAGCGGGTTGAAGTGTTCAAGGGCCCCAACGCCTTTATCAATGGCGTGACGCCCGGCGGTTCCGGGATTGGCGGCGGCGTGAACCTGCAACCCAAGCGCGCCGATGATGTGCCGTTGCGGCGTTTCAGCACCGACATCAGCAGCGATGGCCGGGTCGGCGAGCACCTGGATATCGGGCAACGTTTTGGCGAGGACAATCGTTTTGGCGCACGGGTGAATATTTCCCAGCGCGAAGGCGACACCGGGATCGATGACGAGAACCAGCGTTCGAAGCTGTTTGCGGTTGGCCTGGACTATCGCGGTGATGCGCTGCGTTTGTCGGGAGACTTTGTCTACTCGAAACAGCAGATCAATGGCGGGCGCAACACCGTGTTGCTCGGCCAGAACCTGACCCATATCCCCAACGCGCCTTCGGCCGACACCAACTACGCGCCGAGCTGGGGCACCAGCAGCCTGGAAGACACTTTCGGCATGTTGCGCGCCGAGTACGACCTGAATGACAACTGGACCGCCTACATCGCGGGCGGCGCCAAGCACACCAACGAGATTGGCCGTTACTCCTCGGTCACGTTGAATGACACCCTGGGCAATGCCACCGTCAGCGGCTCGCGCATCGCCCACCAGGAAGACAACACCAGCCTGATGGCGGGCTTGAATGGCAAGTTCCAGACCGGCGCTGTCAGCCACAAACTGAACTTCGGGTTGACCGGGATCTGGGCCCAGACGCGCAACGCCTATGACTTCGACCTCAACGGCCACGCCAGCAATATCTATAACCCGGTGGACGTTGCCGAACCGGTCAAGGGCAGTTTCGTCGGCGGCGACCTGAACGATCCGGGCATCACCGCCAAGACCTTCGCCCGCAGTGCAGCGGTCTCGGACACCCTGGGCTTTATGGATGATCGCTTGCTGGTGACCGCCGGGTTGCGCCGCCAGGAACTGGTGGTCCAAGGGTATGCCTACGGGTCGGGCCCACGTAACGCCGATTACGACAAGTCGATCACCACACCGGTGTACGGCCTGGTGTTCAAGCCGTGGGACCACGTGTCGTTCTATGCCAACCATATCGAAGGCTTGGCCCAGGGCCCGACCGCACCTCAGAACGCCGGCACCGCACCCATTACCAACGCCGGCCAGGCCTATGCCCCGGCGCGCTCGAAACAGACCGAAGCCGGGGTCAAGCTCGACATGGGTACCTATGGCGCAACCCTGGGTGTGTATCGCATCGAGCAACCAACTGACGGTTACTCACAACTCAGCGCCGACGGCTTGAGCGCCACCTATGTTCGCCAGGGCGAGCAAGTCAACAAAGGCGTGGAGCTCAACGTGTTCGGTGAACCGATCGCCGGCCTGCGCCTGCTGGGCGGCGCAACCATCATCCACACCGAAGTCCACGGCACCCAGAACGGCGCCAACGACGGCAACCGCGCCATCGGCGTACCGACCTTCCAACTGAATGCCGGCGTGGACTGGGATGTACCAGGCCTGCAAGGCGTGACAGTCAACGGCCGGATGCTGCGCACCGGCGGCCAATATGCCGACGCGGCCAACAACCTCAGCCTGCCCGCCTGGAACCGCTTCGACGTGGGCGCCCGCTACACCTTCAAGGTGGAACAGCGTGACGTCACCCTCGGCGCCACTGTGGAGAACGTCGCCAATACCAAGTACTGGGAATCGGCACTCGGCGGCTACCTGACCCAAGGTGACCCGCGCGTGGCCAAGCTGTCGGCCAGTATCGACTTCTAACCCCTGTCAATGTGGGCGCTGGCTTGCCTGCGATGCGGGCACCGCGGTGTATCAGATGCACCCCGGTGATGCTATCGCAGGCAAGCCAGCTCCTACAGAAAGCAGATCTGCTTTCACCCGGGTTGTTTGCCGGACATTGGACAGCCGAACGCCAACTGCGTAGTTTCCCAACCACTGCGCACAAGGACCCCGGCATGTCCCCCGACCTCACTTCCATCGAGCTGTTCCTCAAGGCGGTCAAGCTGGGCAACCTGTCCCGGGCGGCCGAGCAATCCCATCTCTCCCTCTCTGCCGCCAGCCGACGCCTGTCGCTGCTGGAGCAGCACTTCAAGGTCGCCCTGCTGACCCGCACCTCCACCGGCGTTTCACCGACGGCAGCCGGGGAAGTATTGGCCCAGCATGCACAATCGATCCTGCGGGCCGTGGACGGCATGCACGCCGACCTCGCCGATTACGCCAAGGGCGCCACCGGCCGGGTTTGCCTGTACGCCAACAGTTCGGCGATGAGCCAGGAACTGCCGCGCCAACTGACCCAGTGGAACACCTTGCACCCGGGCATCCGCCTGGATATTCGCGAGGAGCGCAGCCGGGAGATCCTCCAGGCCGTGCGCGAGGGCGTGGCGGATGTCGGTATCGTCACCACCCGCCCCAGCGAAGAGCTGCGGTTCGAGCCCTACTGCCAGGACCGCCTGTGCCTGCTCGTGCCCAATGACCACCCACTGAAAATGCGCCATGCGCGCTTCGAGGATTTGCTCGGCTACGACTTCGTCGGCCTGGAAGACAACGCCGCCATCACCCCGTTGATTACCGAAGCCGCCGCGGCGATCGGCATGCCGTTGCGGCTGCGGGTGCAGGTGCGCAGTTTCGAAGCAGTGTGCCGCTTGATCGCTGCCGGCCAGGGCGTGGGCGTGTTGCCGCAGGGCGCGGTGCAGATCTTCCGCAAAGAGATGGCCTTGCGCTTTATCGAAATCGACGACAGCTGGGCCGACCGGCAGATGTACCTGTGCATGCGCAAGGAACAGCCGTCGCTGACGAGCCTGGCACTGTTCGACTACCTGAGTGCCAACCCTGCGTAAACCTTTGGCCTTCGAATTTTGCGAAGGCCGATTCCACAATTAGCAATTCCCCTGTTGTCACAGCTGTGCCAAGAATGCCCCCGCCAGACCTTCCTATAAAAACAAGACAGGAGACACGGCGTGTCCCAATCCCACACCCGCCCCACCCACCGCATCGCCGTGATTCCAGGCGACGGCATCGGCCGCGAAGTGGTGCCCGAAGGCCTGCGGGTACTGGACGCTGTCAGCCGGCGCTTCGGTATTCACTTTCACTTCGACCACTTTGCCTGGTGCAGCGAACACTACCTGGCCCACGGCACGATGATGCCCGACGACTGGGCCGAACAGGTCGGCAGCCATGACGCGATCTTCTTCGGCGCGGTGGGTGCGCCCGACATCATTGCCGACCACACTGCGGTGTGGGAGTCGCTGCTGAAGATCCGCCGCCAGTTCGATCAATACGTGAATATCCGCCCGGTGCGCCTGATGCCCGGCGTGCTCTGCCCGCTGGCCGGCCGCGTGCCCGGGGACATCGACTTTATCGTGGTGCGGGAAAATACCGAGGGTGAATACTCCAGCGTTGGCGGCCGCATGTGGGAAGGCACGGCGCGGGAAATCGCAGTGCAGGAGTCGATCTTCTCCCGCGAAGGCGTGGACCGCGTGGTGGACTACGCCTTCAAACTGGCGCAACAGCGGCCGCGGAAAAACCTGGTGGCGGCGACCAAATCCAATGGTATCTCGATCACCATGCCGTTCTGGGACGAGCGGGTTAACGAAGTTGCCCGGCGCTACCCGGACGTGAAGACCGCCAAGTTCCACATCGACATTCTGTGCGCGCACTTCGTGCAGCATCCCGACTGGTTCGATGTGGTGGTGGCCTCCAACCTGTTCGGCGACATCCTTTCCGACCTCGGCCCGGCGTGCACCGGCACCATTGGCATTGCGCCGTCGGCCAACCTCAATCCGGAGCGGCGCTACCCGTCGCTGTTCGAGCCGGTGCACGGTTCCGCGCCTGATATTGCCGGGCTCGGTGTCGCCAATCCCATCGGGCAGATCTGGTCGGCCGCGCTGATGATCGAGCACCTGGGCGACGGTGATCCGCTTTACCAGGAAGCGGCGGCAGCCATCGTGTCCGCCATCGAAACGGTGCTTGCCGAAGGCCCGCGCACCCGGGAAATGGGCGGCAGCGCCAGCACTGTCGAAGTGGGTCGCGCCATCGCCGAATGCGTCGCAGGGAACAGGAGCTGAACATGACCAACGCACATTACATCGCCAACCAATGGCTGGCGTCGACCTCGCTGGAAGACATTCCGGTGATCGACCCCAGCACCGGCGAAACCTATTCGAGCATCGCCCGTGGCACGGCCGCCGATATCGAGGCGGCGATCAGCGCGGCGCGCCTGGCACTCGGCGAAACCTTCGACGGCCCGTGGGGCCGGTTGTCTGCCGTGGAGCGCAGCCGTTTGCTGGCCAAGCTTGGCGTGGCGGTGCTGGAACATCATGAAGAGCTGGCGCAGATCGAGGCGCGGGACACCGGCAAGGCGCTGAAAGTCGCCCGCGCCGATGCCACCGCCCTTGCCCGCTATTTCGAATACTACGCGGGTGCCGCCGACAAACTGCACGGCGAAACCCTGCCGTACCAGGCCGGCTACACGGTGTTGACGGTGCGCGAACCCCACGGGGTGACCGGGCATATCATCCCGTGGAATTACCCGATGCAGATTTTCGGGCGCAGCGTCGGCGCCTCGTTGGCGGCGGGCAATGCGTGCGTGGTCAAGCCGGCGGAAGATGCCAGCCTGTCGTTGCTGCGCCTGGCGGAAATCGCTGCCGAGGTTGGTTTTCCAGCCGGCGCGATCAACGTAGTCACCGGTTACGGCTACGAAGCCGGCGCGGCGTTGTGTGCACACCCGGGCATCGATCACATTTCGTTCACCGGCTCCACCGCCACCGGTACTGCCGTGTCGAAAGCCGCTGCCGAACGCCACTGCCCGGTCACCCTGGAGTTGGGCGGCAAGTCGCCGCAACTGGTGTTCGCCGATGCCGACCTGGATGAAGCGTTGCCGGTGCTGGTCAACGCCATCATTCAGAACTGCGGGCAAACCTGCTCCGCCGGCAGCCGTTTGCTGGTGGAACGCAGCATTTACGAAACCCTGCTCGCACGCCTCAGCCAACGTTTCAGCGAACTGCGCGCCGGGCCTTCGGCGCTGGACCTGGACATGGGCCCGCTGATCAATCAGAAGCAGCTGCGCCTGGTGCGCGAGTTTATTCGTCAAGCCGAACAGGAAGGGATCATCGTCGCCGCACGCGGAACGGTGGTGGCCGAGGCCGGCAGCAGCGGGTATTTCCAGGAGGCGGTGCTGTTTCGCGATGTGCCGCCTGACAGTCGCCTGGCGCAACAGGAAGTGTTCGGCCCGGTGCTGGCCGTGATGCCCTTCGACGATGAAGCCGAAGCGATTCGCCTGGCCAACGGCACCGAGTTCGGCCTGGTGGCCGGCGTGTGGACCCGCGATGGCGCGCGGCAAATGCGCCTGGCGCGCACCCTGCGTTGTGGCCAGGTGTTCATCAATAACTATGGCGCTGGTGGCGGCGTTGAATTGCCATTCGGCGGCGTGAAGGCCAGCGGGTATGGACGGGAAAAAGGCTTCGAGGCGCTGCTGGGCTTTACCACCTTGAAGACCATTGCGATCAAACACGGTTGATTCCTCACAACAACAAGAACGGAGAACACACCATGCGTTTAGCCAATAAAGTCGCGATCGTCACCGGCGCCGGTTCGGGGTTTGGCGAGGGCATCGCCAAGACTTTCGCGCGCCAGGGCGCCAAGGTCATCGTCGCCGACATGAACGCCGTCGGCGGTCAGCGGGTGGTCAATGAAATCGCCGAAAGCGGCGGCCATGCGCATTTCATCGAGGTCAACGTGGCCAACGATGAAAGCATGGGCGCCCTGCTGCGTGGCACTTTGGAGCAGTTCGGCGGCCTCGATATCGTCATCAACAACGCCGGTACCACCCACCGCAACCGGCCGATGCTGGAAGTCGACGAAGCCGAGTTCGACCGGGTGTTTGCGGTCAACGTCAAAAGCATCTTCTTGAGCGCCAAGCATTTTGTGCCGCATTTTCGCGGCCAGGGCGGCGGCGTGTTCGTCAATATTGCCTCGACGGCGGCGATCCGCCCGCGTCCGGGACTGGTCTGGTATAACGGCAGCAAGGGCGCAGTGGTGGTCATGAGCAAGACCATGGCGGCGGAGCTGGGGCCGGACAATATCCGCGTCAACTGCGTGAACCCGGTGGTGGGTGCCACGGCGTTGCTCAGCGAATTCATGGGCGTGCCGGACACCCCGGAAAACCGCCAGAAATTCATGGCGACCATTCCCCTGGGGCGCTTTTCCACCCCGCAAGATGTGGCCAACGCCTGCCTGTACCTGGCGTCGGACGAAGCGGCGTTCATCACCGGCACTTGCCTTGAAGTCGATGGCGGGCGCTGCGTGTAACTCACTCTCACAGGGACCGGAATTGCTATGTGTGATCTTCATAATAAGAACGAGCCGAACACCCGCGAATTGCTTGAAGGCCTGCCAAAGAACTGGGGTAAATGGGGCCCGGACGACGAAGTCGGCGCCCTCAATTACCTGACTGAAGCCGAAGTACTGCGGGGCGTGGCCTCGGTGCGCCAGGGCAAGACCTTTACCCTGCAAGTGCAGATCGGCCACCCCGACGGCGACCCGATGTGGCCGGCGCGCAACCCGTCGATGCGCTTCAATACCCTCGACCACAGCCATTACCACTTCGGCAAACAGCCGCACATGACCGGTGGTGCGGCGTATTCCGACGACGTGATCTTCATGCAGCTGCAAGGCTCGACCCAGTACGACGCCCTCGGCCACGCCTGGTACGACAATCAACTGTGGAACGGCTACGACGCCCAGACCACCGTTGGCGGCATGGCCAAGGCCAGCGTGCTGGCGATTGCCGAACGCGGCGTGGTGGGCCGTGCGGTGCTGATCGACATGGCCCGCCATCGCGGCAAGAAGTGCCTGGGTCGGGGCGAAACCTTCAACCACCTGGACCTGCTCGACGCCGCCAAGGCCCAGGGCGTCACCATTGAAAAACGTGACATCCTGATCATCCGCACCGGGTCCATGGGGGCGTTTTATGAGCTGGGCAAGACCGAGTTCTTCAAGGACCTGATGGAGCCGGGGCTGACGTACAGCCGGGAGCTGGTGGAGTGGTTCCACGAGATGGAAATCCCCAACCTGGTGACCGACACCATCGCCAACGAAGTGATCACCGACCCGGTGTCCGGGGTGCAGATTCCGCTGCATTGCGCGCTGATGCGCAACCTGGGGATCGCCTTCACCGAAATCGTGTTGCTGGAGGAACTGGCCGCCGATTGTGCGGACGACGGCCAGTGGAAATTCCTCTACACCGCCGCCCCGCTGAAGATTGTCGGGGGCAGTGGCGCACCGGTGAATCCGGTGGTGATCAAGTAGCCGTTCCGTCTCAGTGGCGAATTTGCGAATCGCGAACTCGCCACTAGACTCAAGGCTCCTCTCACATGGAAGTCCACTCAATGAATGTATTGCGCCCTCTTCGCCAGGCAATTGCCCTGGCAACCCTGCTGTCTGCTGGCCAAAGCGTGTTGGTGACCTACACCGATACCCTGGAAATCAGCACCGCCCACGAAGGCTGATGAATGCGGCGCCCCATCAGCTCACGGCTGATGGGATTTCGCCAGATAGTCTTCGATGTTGTTCATCTGATCATCCCAGCCTCGGGAGTTCTTCTTGTAGGCCTTCTGGCGGCGAACGTCCGGGATCCCGTCAAAACCTGACTCCACCACGCGCAACAAGATGCCTTCGGCGTGATCCTCGAGGGTGAACTCCACCAGCGTTGGGGTTTCGGCGTCGTAATCAACTCCCTCGTCTACCGCGTAGGGATGCCAACTGAAAGAGAACCGCGTCTGTGGTTCAAGCCGCTCGATCCTTGCCTTCCACACCACGTGCTCGTAACCGGGATAGGTGATGGGGGCTTCAATGGCCCGGCCCTGGGCGAACTGTTTGCCCTTGAGGGCGATGCCAAACCAGCTGCCGAATTGCTCGGCGTCGGTCAGTGCTTCCCAGACCCGTTGGCGTGGAGCGTTGAGCAGGACTTTACGTTTGATTTCATTTGATTCGTGCATGAGACACCTCCTGTATTGACAGTAGGCGACATCGACCAATGCGCAACCCTGGGGTTGCGCATTCCCGGTTTCAGCGAGTCAGAATTGCCACTTGGCGTTGACCATCGCGTTGCGCGGTTCGCCGTAGGAGCCGGAGTTGAACGTGCCCAGGCCGTCGTAGTACTTCTGGTCGAACAGGTTGTTGACGTTCAGGCCCACCGACAGGTGTTCATCAACCTGGTAGCTGGCGAGCAGGCCGACCACACCGTACGGGTCCTGCTTGGCCTTGTAGTACGGGCCTTCGTAGTTGATTTGGGAGGACGCATAGATCTCGCTTTGCCAGGTGACGTTGGCGCCGATGGTCAGGCGGTCGAGGTTGCCGGGCAGGCGGTATGAGGTGCCAAGTTTGAACAGGTTGATCGGCTGGTTGGCCTGCACGCGTGCGCCGTCCTTGTCGTGGGATTCGCGGTAGGTGTAGCCGCCGAATACGTTCCAGCCTTCGCCCACTTCACCGGAGATTTCGGTTTCGACGCCACGAGTGCTGGTGCCGGCGATGGCCTTGTAGACGGCTGCGCCTGAAGAGTCGGTGCCGGATTGCTCGGGAGTGTTCTTCTGCTCGATGTCGAACAGCGCAATGCTGGCGTTCAGCGCGCCATTGAAGAATTCGCCCTTGAGACCGATTTCGTAGTTGTCGCCCTGCTGCGGCGCCAGGGAGCCCTTTGAAGACGTCTTGTAGAAAGTCTGCGGCAGGAAGATGTTGGTGTAGCTGGCGTAGACCGAGTAGGTATCGTTGAGGTCATAGATGACGCCGGCGTAGGGCGTGACCACGCCGGTCTTCCTGGTTTTATCGATGGTTTTCGTGCCTGCTGCGTAGTCCCGGTCGGCGTTCTCCTGGTTCCACCAACTGACCCGCGTCCCCAGGATGATCGTCAGCGGATCAATCGGTTTCAAGCGCAGGGCGGCGTAGACGCCGGTCTGTTGCAAAGTGGTGACGGTGCCACCGACTTCGGTGTACGAACGGCGACTGTACTGCCGGCCATCCCAGGTGAAGATGTTGTCCACCTGACCGTAGTCGTTATCGGCCGAACCGCTGCTGTAGTCGGGGAAGTTCAGGTGCGTGCGCGAACTGCTGGCGCCCATCACCAGTTCATGCTCACGCCCGCCCAGCTGGAACGGGCCGGTGGCATACACATCGACGGTGTCCTGGGTCTGGTAGCTGTCCAGGCGATAGATGAAGGCACCCGCGCCCTGCCCTGTCACGGGGTCCGGGTAGCCGCCACTGGCCGACGCGCCCTGTCCTTTGCGGTAGGAATACTGATGGCTGTAGGCAGTCTTGAGGCTCCAGTCGTCATCCAGCTTGTGATCGAGCATCGTCGTGAAGGTGTAGCTGGTGTTGTCCATGTAGCTGGAGCGCGAGGCCGGGTTGAAGGAGCGGGAGAAGTGGGTCTGGGTGCCATTGTTGTAGAACAGCGGGATATGGCCGTAGGTGCTGCCATTGGCGTCGTTGTTCTGGTAGTCGAGGCTGGTGCGCAGCGTGGTGTTTTCGTTCAGGTCGATGTCCAGGGCGCCATACATCACGCGCTTGTCCTGCTTATACCAGTCGATGAACGAATTCTGTTTTTGATAAGCCGCGACGAAACGTCCGCGCACGTTGCCGGTTTCGGTCAACGGGCCGGACACATCGACTTCGGAACGGTAACGGTCCCACGCCCCGGCTTCGCCGGAAACGTAGGCCTGGAAGTCCTTGGTCGGGCGCTTGCGCACCAGGTTGATGGTGGCCGATGGAGTGCCGGCGCCGCTCATCAGCCCGGTGGCGCCGCGCACCACTTCGACGCGGTCGTAGATCGCCATGTCGGAGATTGCGCCGGTGTATTGCTGGGACTCGTTGGCCACCTGCGACGGAATACCGTCGTACTGGAAATTCTGGATTTCAAAGCCCCGGGAATAGAACGAGTAACGCTCGCTGTCGCGGTGGTTGCTGCTGATGCCGGGGGTGAAGGCCAGCACTTCGTTGAGGGTCGACAGGTGTTGGTCGTCCATCAACTGGCGGGTGACGACGCTGACCGATTGCGGCGTTTCCCGCAGCGACAACGGTAGCTTGGTCGCGGTACTGGTGGCGCCGGTGGTGTAGGAGCCGGTGTTTTCGGTGGTCAGGCTCAGCCCTTCGGCATTGATGCTGGTGGCGCCCAGGGTCAAGGCGCCGCTGGATTGCGGGATCAGGCCGTAGCTGCCATCACCATTGGCCGCCACGCTCAGGGCGCTGCCCGCCAACAAACGCGCGAAACCCTGCTCGACACTGTAGGTGCCGGTGAGGCCCTGGCTCTGCTTGCCCGCAGTCAGGCCCGAGTCAAAAGACAAGACGACGCCGGCGTCACTGGCAAAGCGGCTCAGTACCGACCCCAACGGGCCGGGCGCGATGCTGAAGGTCTTTTGCGGGCTGGCCGCCACAGCGCTGGAGCCTGGGGACAGCAACGGGCCCAGAAGGCTGTATTGCACCATCAACGACACGCCGAACAACGCCACCTGCAGGGGCTTTTTGCGAAATGATCGAAGCGGTGGATTGGCGACTGAAGTTTGCCCTGCGCGCATTACTGACTCCTGGTGACCGAAAGAAATGAAGAGGTATTGCAGGAGGAGTCGAGCGAGGCGCGGCAAATCGACAACGGCGGCGGATAAATATTTTGCGTTTTTATCCGCGGGCGACAATTTGGGTCCAGTAATCGGTGCGGGAGATGCGCCGTACCGGTAGCGCACGGGTCAGTGCGGTGAGGGTCAGGTCCAGATCATCCAGGGAATAGGCGCCGGAGACCCGCAGGTGGCCGACCTCGGCAGCACACCCCAGGTAACCTGGCCGATAGCGCTGCAACTCTTCGAGCAGGCGATCCAGCCGCCAGTTGTCCACCACCAGGCGCCCCGCCGCCCATTCGCCCTCGCCGGGCTCAATGGCGCGCAGCGTCAGCAGGCGGCTGGTATCGAAGGTCACGGCGTTGCCGGTGGTGATCACCGTCTCTGCCAGCTCATCACCCGGGCGCACGGCCACGGCGTGTTGCAGGACGCTCATGGCGGTGTAGCCGTCGAACTGGCGCACGGTGAAACGTGTGCCCAGCGCGCGCATCTCGCCGTGGGCGCTGCGTACCATGAAAGGGCGTGCATCCTTGGCGGTCTCGATCAGGATCTCACCGGCGCGCAGGATCATCAGCCGCTGGTCCGGGCCGTAGCGCACATCTACGGCGCTGGCCGTATTGAGCGACAGCCGGGTGCCATCCTCGAGGGTGACAGTGTGACGTTCGCCGGTGGTGGTGCGCTGATCGGCCATCCATATCGGCGCCTGGCGATAGCCGGTCCAGCCCATGGCGCTCACCCCGGCACCGATCACCAGGCCCTTGAGCAAGCCGCGTCGCCCCAGGTGCCGGGAATGATCGGCGGCCTTGTCCAGCACATTGACGGCCAGGGATCCCGGCAGGCACTGGAGTTGGCCCTGGAGCATCTCCACACGCTGCCAGGCCCACTGGTTCAACGGGGATTCTTCGCGCCACGTGTTCCAGTCCTGCTGAAGCTGGCGATCACCGGGCACCTCCGCCAGGCGTGCAACCCATTGGGCCGCGGCACTCAGCGCCTGGCGTTGCGGGTCAAGGGTCATTGGTCCAGCGCTTCAAGCAGGCAATGCTCGGTGGCCTTGGCGATGTATTTGGTCACCGAGCTGACCGAGACCTGTAGCTGCTCAGCGATTTCCTTGTAAGGCATGCCCTGCAACTGAGAGAGCAGGAACGCGCGTTTCACCTTGCGCCCGAGACCGTCGAGCATCGCATCGAGGCGCTGCAGGGTTTCGATGATCAGCAGGCGCTCTTCGGGTGACAGGGCGTAGGCCAAGGGCTGTTCGGCCAAAGCCTGGAGATAAGCCTGCTCAAGGGCCTTGCGACGGTAGCTGTCAATCATCACGCGCCTGGCGATGGTCACCAGGAAGTGCCGCGGCTCCTTCAGGTCGGCGGCCAGAGGTTTGGCCCGGTCGGCCAATAGCAGGCGAATGAAGGTGTCCTGTGCCAGGTCAGCCGCCTGATGCGAACACCCCAGCCGCGAACGCAACCAACCCACCAGCCAGCGGTGATGGGCACCGTAAAGCGTGGCAACAGGCTGGTGAGCGTGGCGGATCGATTCGGGCATGATGGCGATTAGCGCTAATGAGAACGAATCGCAATTTAGACGAATGTAGGAGTAAGGGCAATCACCTGTGTGTATTTGTGGCTTTAGACGTGGGGATCACCCGGCGCCTTGGCAGGGGTCGCGTATTGCGGCTTCAAGTGGCCTTCCTGATCGAGCAGCCAGGCGTCCATGATCTGGCGCACCACCGGCCCCGCCACTCGGCCACCGGCCTCGCCGTTTTCGATCATCACCGAAATCACGATCCGCGGGTGCTCCGCCGGGGCAAAGCCGACGAACAAGGCGTTGTCGCGGTTGCGCTCCAGGGTCTTGAGACGGTTGTAACGCTCGCCCTGCTTGATCGCCACTACCTGCGCAGTACCAGACTTGCCAGCAATCCGGTACTGCGCACCGGCTGCAGCCGCCCGGGCGATACCGCGTGGATCGTGCATTACCAATTGCATGCCGTGGTTGACCTGCTCCCAGTCGCGCGGGTCTTTGAGCACCACGTTGGGCATCGGGTTTTCATCCACCGGCGGCACGCCATTGATGGTCTTGGCCAAGTGCGGTCGGTTCCACACGCCCTTGTTGGCGATCAGCGCAGTGGCCTGGGCCAGCTGCAACGGGGTGACCTGCATGTAACCCTGGCCGATGCCGAGGATCACGGTTTCACCCGGGAACCAAGGCTGGCGCCGGGTAGCGCGCTTCCAGGCTTGGGACGGCATCAGGCCGGCTGACTCTTCGAACATGTCGAGGGAGACTTTCTGGCCAAGGCCGAACTCGGCCAGGTAGTCGTGCAGGCGGTCGATACCCAGCTTGTGGGCCAGGTCGTAGAAGTAGGTGTCGTTGGAGCGCATGATCGCTGCGTCCATGTCCACCCAACCATCGCCGCTGTGGTTCCAGTTGCGGTATTTGTGGTCGAAATCCGGGAGTTGGTAATAGCCCGGGTCGAACACCCGGGTCTGGGCGGTAACCACGCCGCTGTCGAGGCCAGCGATGGCGACTTCCGGCTTGATCGTCGAACCCGGCGCGTAGAGCCCGCGCAGCACGCGGTTGAACAGCGGACGGTCGAGGGAGTCGTGCAGCGCGGCGTATTCCTTGAAGCTGATGCCGGTGACAAACAGGTTCGGGTCGAAACTTGGCTTGCTGACCATCGCCAGCACTTCGCCGGTTGCCGGGTCGAGAGCAACCACCGAACCACGGCGGTCGCCGAGGGCTTCTTCGGCGGCTTCCTGGAGTTTGACGTCCAGGCTCAGCACGATGTTTTTGCCGGGGATCGGGTCGGTGTGCTTGAGCACCCGCAGGACGCGGCCCTGGGCGTTGGTTTCAACTTCTTCATAGCCGACGTGGCCATGCAACTCGGACTCGTAGAAACGCTCGATCCCGGTTTTACCAATGGACTGCGTGCCCCGGTACTCCACTGAGTCGAGGGCTTTGGATTCTTTTTCGTTGATCCGGCCTACGTAGCCAATGGAGTGGGCAAAGTGCGCACCCAGCGGATAATGGCGGACGAATTGCGGCTCGACATCCACGCCTGGCAGGCGGAATTCGTTGACGGCCAGCACGGCGATCTGCTCTTCGGTCAGCTCGTAGAACAGGGTGACGGGCACGAAGGGATGACGGGCTTGCTTGAGCGCCTTATCAAATACGCCGCGATCCTCGGCGGGCAAATGCAGGAGGCTGACGATAGCGTCCAGCTCTCCTTTGAGATCGGTGGTGCGCTCGCGGGTGATGGTCAGGTTGTAGCTGGGACGGTTGTCGGCAAGTACTACGCCGTTGCGGTCATAGATCAGGCCGCGGGTCGGTGTGATCGGCAGGACGTGGACGCGATTGTTTTCGGAAATGGTGGAGTGGTAGTCGTACTGCACCACCTGCAGGAAGTACATCCGACCTACCAGGGCGCAGGTAATGCCGATTACCAGCAGCGCGCAGGCCAGCAGCCGCTTGTTGACCAGGCGGTTTTCTTTTTCGTGATCCTTGATCGGTATTGGTTCAGGCATTTCTACAGCATCTCGTTGAATAAGGTCGACGCCGCTTCCTGCGGAGGAAAAATCAGTCCTTGTGAAAATGTGCTGCACCATACCAAAAATGCAGAAACACTTTGCATCGATTTCCCTGAACGGTGTGCTAATGGAGCCTGTTCATGCACTTTGGTTTGAGCCGTTGACCTTATTCATGCGTTTTTATGCTGACGATCAGCTCAGGATCGACTTGGGCTCCAGGAAGGCTTCGAGGCCGAATGTGCCGTACTCGCGGCCGATACCCGATTGCTTGAAGCCACCAAACGGCGCTAGAGGTTCATGGGCCAGGGTATTGATCAGCACTCGGCCAGCGTCTATACGGCTGGCCAGCCTGCGGGCGCGTTCGGGATCTGAAGACAGGATGTATGCCTGGAGGCCGTAGGGTGTGTCGTTGGCGATGGTCAGGGCCTCTTCCTCGGTTGCGTAGGTAATGATCGAGAGCACTGGGCCGAAAATCTCCTCGCGGGCGATGGCCATTTGGTTGGTCACCCGGCTGAATACGGTTGGTTTTACGAACCACCCGGCTTTGATGCCCTCAGGCAAACCGCGACCTCCTGCCAATAGGTGGGCGCCCTCCTCGATCCCGATCTGAATGTAGCGCTGTACGCGCTCCCACTGTTTTTGGCTGACCATGGGGCCGACCGCAGTAGCTGGGTCACGAGGGTCGCCGGCTTGCACGTTGGCCACCTCGTCGATCATCAGCGCTTCGATTTCTTCCAAACGACTTTCGGGTACCAGGATTCGAGTGCCGGCGATACAGGCCTGGCCGCTGTTCATGAAACCGGCCTGAAGGGCCATGGGCACGGCCGTCTTGAGGTCCGCATCATCGAGAATCAGCACCGGTGATTTGCCGCCCAGCTCTAGGGTCACGCGCTTCAGGGTCTCGGCGCCGGTCCGCAGGATTGTTTTGCCGACAGCGGTTGAACCGGTGAAGGACACTTTTGCGATGTCGGGATGGGCGCTCAACACGGCGCCTACGGTTTCGCCACGGCCAGTGACGATGTTGAATACACCGGGAGGCAAGCCAGCTTCATGAAGCGCGCGGGTGACTAGCGAGGTCTGGATTGCGCTCATTTCACTGGGTTTGATCACGGCGGTACAGCCGGCGGCCAACGCTGCAGCGAGCTTGCCGCAGATAAAACCGGCGTTGCTGTTCCAGGGTGTGATCAAGCCGGCCACACCCAGCGGCTGCATGACCACCTCGGCGATGCCAATGCGTCGGGAGAAGTTGTAGCTCTCCAGTACTAAAGCGGCATCTTGCAGGACGCTGGCTGCATGCCTGGCCATCCACCGCGCACGGGATATTGGGGCGCCGTACTCCTCGATAATCGCGTCGGTAAGTGCGTCTTCAATGGATTCAACTGCGGCGTGAAGGCGTTTGAGATAGTCGATGCGCACATCTTTAGAGCTATGGGAGAACTCGGTAAAAGCTCGCTTGGCGGCAGCGATGGCATCCAGGGCGTCTTGTTCATTTGCCAATCGAACCTGGCCGATACGCTGGCCTGTTGCAGGGTTGAACAGGTCAAAAAGCTCTTCGCCATGGGGCGTCACAAAGTCGCCGTTGATGTAAATCTGGTTGATGTATTGCATAGGTCCTCCGGGACGCTGAGCTAGTGCGTCCTACGGTAAGTCACTATGATTGAGCTGATAAGCCGTACAAATCGGCATGAGTTGATGAGCGATTCAGGACAATGAATACATCCGGGCTGAATGAGTTGGAAGCGGTGCTGGCAGTGGCTCGGCATCGCAGTTTTCGTGCAGCGGCGACCGAGTTGAATGTGTCGACATCGGCGTTGAGCCACTCTATCGCGGGGCTTGAAGCGCGGATGGGGGTGAGGCTGTTCAATCGCACCACGCGCAGCGTGTCGTTATCTGAAGTGGGCGCGGAGTTTGTCGAAACCATTACCCCTGCACTGTTGAGCATTCGCACGGCCTTGGAACAGGCAGGAAATCGCAGCGCGGAACCCAGCGGTACCTTGCGCCTGAATACCTCGGCGGGGGCGGCAAAGCAGGTGATGCCGTTGCTGCTGGAGTACCTGCGACGTTATCCACGGATGAAATTGGATATCGTCACTGAGGGGCGGCTGGTGGATATCGTCGCGCAGGGGTTTGATGCAGGGATTCGGCTCGGGGATACGGTTCCTCAAGACATGATCGCAGTCGATATCAGTCCGGCCCAGCGTTTTTCGGTATTGGGCAGCCCGGACTATTTTGCTCTCAACCCAGTTCCCGTCAGTCCCATGGATCTGCGGGCCCATCAGTGTATTCGCAGCCGGATGCCCAGCGGTGCGATCTATCACTGGGAGTTTGAGCGACATGGCGAAGCGCTTGCTGTCGAGGTGCAAGGGGTTTTGACCCTGGATAATCCGACTCTGATGCTTGAGGCTGCCAGGGCGGGACTAGGCTTGACCTATCTTACGGAATGGAATGCCGCTGCCGATTTAGCGAACGGGACGTTAGTGCGCGTACTGGAGGAATGGACGCCGTCTTTTGACTGCTTGCGCCTCTATTACCCAGGTAGGCGCCATGTGCCGGCCGGGTTAAGGGCACTGATTGAGTTGATCAGGGAGCAAGGCTTTTAACCAGGCTGGATCTTTTTTACGGCCAACAGCTCTCTCCCCGTTTTCCGACCGCCCAAAACAAAACCCCTGACTGCATAAGCAATCAGGGGTTCTGGAATTTAATCTTGACGATGACCTACTCTCACATGGGGAAACCCCACACTACCATCGGCGATGCA
This sequence comes from Pseudomonas sp. W2I6, assembly GCF_030815935.1. Lineage (NCBI taxonomy): Bacteria > Pseudomonadati > Pseudomonadota > Gammaproteobacteria > Pseudomonadales > Pseudomonadaceae > Pseudomonas > Pseudomonas sp. W2I6. The sequence continues at coordinate 4,096,381 of NZ_JAUSXJ010000001.1, forward strand.
TCGTTTCACTGCTGAGTTCGGGATGGGATCAGGTGGTTCCAATGCTCTATGGTCGTCAAGAAATTCGGGTACTGAGTCGTGGCCAGCTGGCCTCGCTTCAGCAAATTGGGTATGTGATAGCTTTCGGTGTTTTGCAAGATCTCGAACTTTCGGTTCGTTTCGTCTTCACACACCGCAATCTGGTCTCTTCGACGCAAATTGCTTGGGTGTTATATGGTCAAGCCTCACGGGCAATTAGTATTGGTTAGCTCAACGCCTCACAGCGCTTACACACCCAACCTATCAACGTCGTAGTCTTCGACGGCCCTTCAGGGAACTCAAGGTTCCAGTGAGATCTCATCTTGAGGCTAGTTTCCCGCTTAGATGCTTTCAGCGGTTATCTATTCCGAACATAGCTACCCGGCAATGCCACTGGCGTGACAACCGGAACACCAGAGGTTCGTCCACTCCGGTCCTCTCGTACTAGGAGCAGCCCCTCTCAAATCTCAAACGTCCACGGCAGATAGGGACCGAACTGTCTCACGACGTTCTAAACCCAGCTCGCGTACCACTTTAAATGGCGAACAGCCATACCCTTGGGACCGGCTTCAGCCCCAGGATGTGATGAGCCGACATCGAGGTGCCAAACACCGCCGTCGATATGAACTCTTGGGCGGTATCAGCCTGTTATCCCCGGAGTACCTTTTATCCGTTGAGCGATGGCCCTTCCATACAGAACCACCGGATCACTAAGACCTACTTTCGTACCTGCTCGACGTGTCTGTCTCGCAGTCAAGCGCGCTTTTGCCTTTATACTCTACGACCGATTTCCGACCGGTCTGAGCGCACCTTCGTACTCCTCCGTTACTCTTTAGGAGGAGACCGCCCCAGTCAAACTACCCACCATACACTGTCCTCGATCCGGATAACGGACCTGAGTTAGAACCTCAAAGTTGCCAGGGTGGTATTTCAAGGTTGGCTCCACGCGAACTGGCGTCCACGCTTCAAAGCCTCCCACCTATCCTACACAAGCAAATTCAAAGTCCAGTGCAAAGCTATAGTAAAGGTTCACGGGGTCTTTCCGTCTAGCCGCGGATACACTGCATCTTCACAGCGATTTCAATTTCACTGAGTCTCGGGTGGAGACAGCGCCGCCATCGTTACGCCATTCGTGCAGGTCGGAACTTACCCGACAAGGAATTTCGCTACCTTAGGACCGTTATAGTTACGGCCGCCGTTTACCGGGGCTTCGATCAAGAGCTTCGCGTTAGCTAACCCCATCAATTAACCTTCCGGCACCGGGCAGGCGTCACACCCTATACGTCCACTTTCGTGTTTGCAGAGTGCTGTGTTTTTAATAAACAGTCGCAGCGGCCTGGTATCTTCGACCGGCATGAGCTTACGGAGCAAGTCCTTCACCCTCACCGGCGCACCTTCTCCCGAAGTTACGGTGCCATTTTGCCTAGTTCCTTCACCCGAGTTCTCTCAAGCGCCTTGGTATTCTCTACCCAACCACCTGTGTCGGTTTGGGGTACGGTTCCTGGTTACCTGAAGCTTAGAAGCTTTTCTTGGAAGCATGGCATCAACCACTTCGTCATCTAAAAGATAACTCGTCATCAGCTCTCGGCCTTAGAATCCCGGATTTACCTAAGATTCCAGCCTACCACCTTAAACTTGGACAACCAACGCCAAGCTGGCCTAGCCTTCTCCGTCCCTCCATCGCAATAACCAGAAGTACAGGAATATTAACCTGTTTTCCATCGACTACGCTTTTCAGCCTCGCCTTAGGGACCGACTAACCCTGCGTCGATTAACGTTGCGCAGGAAACCTTGGTCTTTCGGCGTGGGTGTTTTTCACACCCATTATCGTTACTCATGTCAGCATTCGCACTTCTGATACCTCCAGCAAGCTTCTCAACTCACCTTCACAGGCTTACAGAACGCTCCTCTACCGCATCATCCGAAGATGATACCCGTAGCTTCGGTGTATGGTTTGAGCCCCGTTACATCTTCCGCGCAGGCCGACTCGACTAGTGAGCTATTACGCTTTCTTTAAAGGGTGGCTGCTTCTAAGCCAACCTCCTAGCTGTCTAAGCCTTCCCACATCGTTTCCCACTTAACCATAACTTTGGGACCTTAGCTGACGGTCTGGGTTGTTTCCCTTTTCACGACGGACGTTAGCACCCGCCGTGTGTCTCCCATGCTCGGCACTTGTAGGTATTCGGAGTTTGCATCGGTTTGGTAAGTCGGGATGACCCCCTAGCCGAAACAGTGCTCTACCCCCTACAGTGATACATGAGGCGCTACCTAAATAGCTTTCGAGGAGAACCAGCTATCTCCGAGCTTGATTAGCCTTTCACTCCGATCCACAGGTCATCCGCTAACTTTTCAACGGTAGTCGGTTCGGTCCTCCAGTTAGTGTTACCCAACCTTCAACCTGCCCATGGATAGATCGCCCGGTTTCGGGTCTATTCCCAGCGACTAGACGCCCTATTAAGACTCGCTTTCGCTACGCCTCCCCTATTCGGTTAAGCTCGCCACTGAAAATAAGTCGCTGACCCATTATACAAAAGGTACGCAGTCACAGAACAAAGTCTGCTCCCACTGCTTGTACGCATACGGTTTCAGGATCTATTTCACTCCCCTCTCCGGGGTTCTTTTCGCCTTTCCCTCACGGTACTAGTTCACTATCGGTCAGTCAGTAGTATTTAGCCTTGGAGGATGGTCCCCCCATATTCAGACAAAGTTTCTCGTGCTCCGTCCTACTCGATTTCATGACTAAGAGATTTTCGCGTACAGGGCTATCACCCACTATGGCCGCACTTTCCAGAGCGTTCCGCTAATCTCAAAGCCACTTAAGGGCTAGTCCCCGTTCGCTCGCCACTACTAAGGGAATCTCGGTTGATTTCTTTTCCTCAGGGTACTTAGATGTTTCAGTTCCCCTGGTTCGCTCCATACACCTATGTATTCAGTGTAAGGTAACCATCTTATGATGGCTGGGTTCCCCCATTCAGACATCTCCGGATCAAAGTCTGTTTGCCGACTCCCCGAAGCTTTTCGCAGGCTACCACGTCTTTCATCGCCTCTGACTGCCAAGGCATCCACCGTATGCGCTTCTTCACTTGACCATATAACCCCAAGCAATCTGGTTATACTGTGAAGACGACATTCGCCGAAAATTCGATTCTTGCTCATAAAGAGCAACTCACAAATTTTACCTTAGCCTGATCCGTTACCAGTGAAAGTAACGTTCAGTCTATCTTTCTATCACATACCCAAATTTTTAAAGAACGATCTAATCAAAGACTAGAAATCAACATTCACCATCACAGTGATGGAATGCTCATTTCTAAGCTTTCAAGACAGAAGCAGTAGTGGTGGAGCCAAACGGGATCGAACCGTTGACCTCCTGCGTGCAAGGCAGGCGCTCTCCCAGCTGAGCTATGGCCCCGTATTTCTACAGGCGTTTCCCACACAAAATTGGTGGGTCTGGGCAGATTCGAACTGCCGACCTCACCCTTATCAGGGGTGCGCTCTAACCAACTGAGCTACAGACCCAATTTCGGGCTGCTTCTTTATCGTCTTCTTCAATGAATCAAGCAATTCGTGTGGGAACTTATGGAGCAGCTGATGTCGTCGATTAAGGAGGTGATCCAGCCGCAGGTTCCCCTACGGCTACCTTGTTACGACTTCACCCCAGTCATGAATCACACCGTGGTAACCGTCCTCCCGAAGGTTAGACTAGCTACTTCTGGTGCAACCCACTCCCATGGTGTGACGGGCGGTGTGTACAAGGCCCGGGAACGTATTCACCGCGACATTCTGATTCGCGATTACTAGCGATTCCGACTTCACGCAGTCGAGTTGCAGACTGCGATCCGGACTACGATCGGTTTTCTGGGATTAGCTCCACCTCGCGGCTTGGCAACCCTCTGTACCGACCATTGTAGCACGTGTGTAGCCCAGGCCGTAAGGGCCATGATGACTTGACGTCATCCCCACCTTCCTCCGGTTTGTCACCGGCAGTCTCCTTAGAGTGCCCACCATTACGTGCTGGTAACTAAGGACAAGGGTTGCGCTCGTTACGGGACTTAACCCAACATCTCACGACACGAGCTGACGACAGCCATGCAGCACCTGTCTCAATGTTCCCGAAGGCACCAATCTATCTCTAGAAAGTTCATTGGATGTCAAGGCCTGGTAAGGTTCTTCGCGTTGCTTCGAATTAAACCACATGCTCCACCGCTTGTGCGGGCCCCCGTCAATTCATTTGAGTTTTAACCTTGCGGCCGTACTCCCCAGGCGGTCAACTTAATGCGTTAGCTGCGCCACTAAGAGCTCAAGGCTCCCAACGGCTAGTTGACATCGTTTACGGCGTGGACTACCAGGGTATCTAATCCTGTTTGCTCCCCACGCTTTCGCACCTCAGTGTCAGTATCAGTCCAGGTGGTCGCCTTCGCCACTGGTGTTCCTTCCTATATCTACGCATTTCACCGCTACACAGGAAATTCCACCACCCTCTACCATACTCTAGCTCGTCAGTTTTGAATGCAGTTCCCAGGTTGAGCCCGGGGATTTCACATCCAACTTAACGAACCACCTACGCGCGCTTTACGCCCAGTAATTCCGATTAACGCTTGCACCCTCTGTATTACCGCGGCTGCTGGCACAGAGTTAGCCGGTGCTTATTCTGTCGGTAACGTCAAAACAGCAAAGTATTAATTTACTGCCCTTCCTCCCAACTTAAAGTGCTTTACAATCCGAAGACCTTCTTCACACACGCGGCATGGCTGGATCAGGCTTTCGCCCATTGTCCAATATTCCCCACTGCTGCCTCCCGTAGGAGTCTGGACCGTGTCTCAGTTCCAGTGTGACTGATCATCCTCTCAGACCAGTTACGGATCGTCGCCTTGGTGAGCCATTACCCCACCAACTAGCTAATCCGACCTAGGCTCATCTGATAGCGCAAGGCCCGAAGGTCCCCTGCTTTCTCCCGTAGGACGTATGCGGTATTAGCGTCCGTTTCCGAACGTTATCCCCCACTACCAGGCAGATTCCTAGGCATTACTCACCCGTCCGCCGCTCTCAAGAGAAGCAAGCTTCTCTCTACCGCTCGACTTGCATGTGTTAGGCCTGCCGCCAGCGTTCAATCTGAGCCATGATCAAACTCTTCAGTTCAAACATCTTTGGGTTTTTAAGAAACCCTAAACTTGGCTCAGCAATCGTTGGTTACATCTTTGATTTCTCGCGGAGTAACTTGTGATGCTGATAATCTTGTTGACTATCAGTCTGACTCCACAAGCACCCACACGAATTGCTTGATTCAGTTGTTAAAGAGCGGTTGGTTAAGATCTTTCGTCTCAACCGAGGCGCGCATTCTACAGCAGCCTCATTTGCTGTCAAGTGATTATTTTCAGAAGTTTTCAAAGTTTCCTTTGTAACTTCAACCACTTGCGCTTCCGATCTCTCGTTAGCGGGAGGCGAATTCTACAGCGTTACACGCTGCTGTCAACACCTCTTTTTCTCCGCTTTCGACCGAGAAGATCGAAACGTTAATAGGGCCAAACAACACTGCCTTACTAACTCCTTCTGGGCTTCGATGACCTGAAGCAGCTCGCCGTCGAAACCTACATAACTCTTTGTTTACCAAGGAGTTTTCCGTTTCGACTGCGCCGGAAGTGGGGCGAATTATAGACTTCCAGAATCTGCCGTCAACCCTTAATTCAGCTTTTCTATCAATCCATCCCGACAATCACGGAATTCGTCTATATAGGAAGGACCCCTTAACTAATTGAGCAATATATTGCCCAACGCTCAACAGTTAAGCATCATAGCCACTCGGTTTCTTTCAATACGACCTCGGACGAATACCCTCAATGACCACTTCCCCGCGTAGCCTGGCTTCGACACTGTTTCCGGTCGGCCTGCTACTCATTGCCATGGCCTCTATTCAATCAGGCGCCTCACTCGCCAAAAGCATGTTCCCCATCGTGGGCGCCCAGGGCACCACCACCCTGCGCCTGATTTTCGCCAGTGTGATCATGCTGCTCCTTTTACGCCCATGGCGCGCCAAGCTGACAGCCAAGTCGTTGCAGACGGTGATCGTCTACGGGATGGCGCTGGGGGGAATGAACTTCCTCTTCTATATGTCGCTGCGCACCGTTCCGCTGGGAATTGCAGTAGCCCTCGAATTCACCGGCCCACTGGCAGTCGCCATCTACGCTTCGCGACGCGCCGTAGACTTTCTCTGGATAGCCTTGGCGATTGTCGGACTTCTGCTATTGATCCCAGTGGACGAAGCCAGCAGCGGCATTGACCTCACAGGCGCCGCCTATGCACTCGGCGCAGGTGCGTGCTGGGCACTCTACATTCTGTTTGGCCAAAAGGCCGGCGCCGACAATGGCGTTCAGACTGCGGCCCTCGGCGTAATGATTGCAGCGTTGTTTGTTGCACCGATAGGTATCGTCCACGCGGGCGCCGCACTCCTCACACCCTCGCTGATCCCGATCGCCATTGGTGTCGCGGTTTTATCCACCGCCCTGCCCTACACCCTGGAGATGGTCGCCCTGACTCGCCTGCCAGCCCGCACGTTCGGAACCCTGATGAGTATCGAACCCGCGTTCGGCGCCCTGTCCGGGCTGTTTTTCCTTCAAGAGCACTTGTCCCTGGCGCAATGGCTGGCCATCACCTGCATTATCCTGGCCTCGGTGGGTGCAACCCTGACCATGCGTAACGAATCAAAACCACTCGTTCCAGCCGATTGATTCAGGATTTGACGTAGCTATGGCATTTGCCGCTCAATTAGGCCATGTTTAGGTCGTAACCCAGTGTCATTCATGGAGATTTTCGATAAGGACATCATGAACGCTACACTCGAGAGCGAGCAAAGCCAGCTTCGTGCACTTAAGCGAGGCGGCTATTAAGGATAGTAATGAAGCGAATTTTGATGCTGTTCATGATTGTGGCAATTGCAGGTTGTGCCGCGACCACCAAGACCGAAGTAAAACGGGGAAAGAAGGGCCTGCATATCAACTGCTCAGGCCTGTCCTCTTCCTGGGACCAGTGCTACGCCAGTGCAGCTAATTCGTGTGGCGCCAAAGGCTATAAAGTCATCGCCAAGTCGGGGGACAACGCCGAAGACCCAGGCGACTACCCGTTCGGTCTTAACCCCGCCGGCTACACAAGCCGAAGCATGATTGTCATCTGCAAGTAACTGTCGATGACCTCACAGCCTCGACAGCTGCTGGCTGAGCACCTCGTAGTTCGATGACAGGACCTGTGCCTGCACCTGCGGGTCGACCATCATCCGCGCCACCACCAGGGCGCCGATGCATTGCGACAGAATCGACCACGCCAGGGCCTCGCTGCCCAGTGTTGCTGCCCACCCCACCTGCAATCGGCAAATCCAGTCCTGCGCCTGTTGACGAACGGCCACATCAGATCGCGCAATCTCCGCCCCCAGGCTCGGCAACGCACATCCGGCTTCGGATTGCTCCACATGGGCCATGCTCAGGTAGAACTTCAAACAGCGATCCAGCCGCTCACGGCTTTGCACCCCGTCGCCATTCAATCGCTCAAGGCTGTGGCTCAACTCACGCTCGACAATCGAACTGAACAATTCATCCTTCGAAGCGAAGTGGCTATAAAACGCACCGCCACTCAAGCCAATGGCCTTCATCAAGCCATCCACCCCGACACTGGCAAAACCCTCTTTCTTCGCCAGTGCCGCACTGCTGTTCAGAAGCTTTTCCCTGGTTTGCTGCTTGTGACTAGCCGAATATCGCATCGCTTCCTCCACTGTGCTGTCAGCTTGACGCCTGCTGAATCGTAGCATAACGTTCGTTTGGCAAACGATCGTTTACTAAAGGATCTCCCATGACGAACAACAAGAAAATCGTACTGGTAGTGGGTGCCGGCGATGCCACAGGTGGTGCCATCGCCAAGCGTTTCGCCCGTGAGGGTTACGTCGCCTGCGTCACCCGGCGCAGCGCCGATAAACTGCAACCCTTGGTGGATAGCATCCACGCAGCAGGTGGCGAGGCGCATGGCTTTGCCTGCGATGCCCGCAAGGAAGAAGACGTTATCGCGCTGATCGAGCGGATTGAAACCGAGCTGGGCCCCATCGAAGCCTTCGTGTTCAACATCGGCGCCAATGTGCCGTGCAGCATCCTGGAAGAAACCGCCCGCAAGTACTTCAAGATTTGGGAGATGGCCTGTTTCTCAGGCTTCCTCAACGCGCGGGAAGTGGCCAAGCGCATGGTCACCCGTAACCGCGGCACCATCCTGTTTACCGGTGCCACGGCCGGGTTGCGTGGAGCCGCCGGCTTTGCCGCGTTCGCTGGAGCCAAACACGGGATCCGTGCACTGGCGCAAAGCATGGCTCGCGAACTGGGCCCACGGAATATCCACGTCGCCCACGTCGTCGTGGATGGCGCCATCGACACCGACTTCATCCGCGACAACTTCCCGCAAAAATACGCCCTCAAGGATCAGGACGGCATTCTCAATCCGGACCACATCGCCGATAACTATTGGTACCTGCACAGCCAGCCCCGGGACGCCTGGACCTTCGAGCTGGACCTGCGCCCCTGGAATGAACCCTGGTAAGCGCGCCCCATAACAATAAACTGCGAGTATCCAGCATGAGTAAAACAGTAGAATTTTTCTTCGACCTCGGCAGCCCTGCCACCTATCTGGCCTATACCCAACTTCCAGGCCTGTGCGCTGCAACCGGCACCCAGCTGATTTACAAGCCAATGCTGCTGGGCGGGGTGTTCAAGGCCACCGGCAATGCGTCACCGGCCACCGTTCCCGCCAAAGGTCGCTACATGTTCCAGGACCTGGCACGCTACGCCCAGCGCTACAACGTCCCGCTCAAGTTCAACCCACACTTCCCCATCAATACATTGACGCTGATGCGCGCTGTCACCGGTGTCCAAATGCGCCAACCCGAGCGTTTTCAGGATTTCATCGATTGCCTGTTCCGTGCCCTTTGGGTAGAAGGCCGTCACCTGGGTGATCCTGCTGTGGTGGCTGCGGTGCTGGCTGAACACGGCTTTGATCCCGAAGCAGTCCTCGCGTTGACGAATGACGATGCCGTCAAGGCCACCCTCAAAGACAATACCGAGCACGCCATCCAGCGCGGCGTATTCGGGGCACCTACGATGTTCGTCGACGACCAGTTGTTTTTCGGCCAGGACCGCCTGGAGTTTGTCCGCGAAGCGCTGAGCTAGATTTCAATCACCAGACGCCCTTGAGCGCCGCCGGCGAGTAACTCGCAGGCGGCGTTTGCCGAGTCCAGGTCGAATTGACGCCCGTCGAGAATCGGCGTGAGCTTCCCGTCATCAATCAACTGCGCCGCCTCGGCAAGGATCTGCCCGTGGTGCTCCCGCCCCTTGCCCGTCAGCATCGGCAGCAGGGTAAACACCCCGGAGTAAGTCGCCCCGCGAAACGACAACGGCGCCAGGCTATGAGAACCCCAGCCAAGACAACTCAGCACATGCCCGTGATAAGTCCTGGCCGCCCGGAAGGATGCATCCAGCGTCGGCCCGCCCACCGTGTCATACACAATGTCAAAACCTTCGCCCGCCGTGTGCAAGGCTACATACTCCTCGACGGTGTGCTGTTGGTAGTCGATAAACGTAGCGCCCAGCCCCTCGATCAACGCCCGCTGCCTGGCTGAACCGGTCGCAAACACCTCGGCGCCAAATGCATTAGCCACTTGCACGGCGACATGTCCTACACCACCCGCACCGCCCTGAATCAGTACTTTATGCCCCGGGCCTACATGCGCACGGTCCACCAGCCCTTCCCATGCGGTGATCAGCACCAGCGGCAATGCCGCGGCTTCGCGCATGCTCAGGGTCACGGGTTTTCTCGCCAGCAAGCGCGCATCCACCACGGCAAACTCCGCCAACGAACCCTGGAGGCCGCCCACTCCCGTCGCCAGGGCGTACACTTCGTCGCCCGCCTTCCACTCGTTGATACCCGGGCCCACCGTCTCGATGATCCCCGCCAAGTCCAAGCCAATCACAGCCGGCAACGGCTGACGGGCATGGGCCGCCTCGCCTGCTCGAATTTTCCCATCCAACGGGTTGAGGCCACTGGCCTTGATCTTCACCAGCACCTCACCATCCCCAGGCGTCGGCCTTGGAATCGTTGCCAGCCGTAACGGCCCATTCGCCACATCCACCACCAGGGCGTGCATTTGAGTTGTATCAGTCATGGTCGCGATCTCGATTCATCAGGAAGTGATCACCATGATGTGCCCGGCCATTCATGCCGATAAGACGCCAAACGGCTATAGTGACCATGCTCATTTGGCATGAATCGGTAGCCCCATGGATAAGCTCAACGCAATGGCCATTTTCGTTCGAGTGATCGAGCGCGGGAGTTTCTCTGCGGTTGCCCGGGAGATGCAGACCACTCAGCCCACTATCAGCAAAGTACTGCGTGCACTGGAGACAGAACTGGGCGGCAAGCTGATTTCCCGCAGCACCCGCAAACTCTCCCTGACAGACGAAGGCCAGCGCTACTACAGCCATTGCCGACAAATCCTCGCGGCGGTGGATGCTGCAGAACACAGCTTCCAGTCCGGCAAGGAGGCTGTCGCCGGTCCGTTACGCATTGGCTCGTCGGTGAGCTTCGGTCGCCTGCACATCGCCTCACGCCTGGCGGGATTTCTCGATCGATACCCACAGGTACAGGTTGACCTGCAACTGAACGATCAAAATCAGGACCTGGTCAGCGAAGGCCTGGACGTTACCCTGCGCATCGGCGAGTTGCGCGACAGCGGCCTGATCGCCCGGCAGATCGGCACTACTCACCGGGTCACCCTCGCCAGTCCGGCCTATCTGGCCAAACACCCGGCGCCGCAAACACCGCAAGAGCTGGCCCGGCACAATTGCCTGCTGTTCAACCTGCTCAGCAGCCAGAACCAATGGGGCTACGAAAAGGACGGGACGCGGCACAGCGTCAAGATCAAGGGCAACGCCCAGAGCAATAACTCCGAGGCTATACGCGAGATGGTATTGGCGGGGCACGGCATTGCGCTGTCGCCCCTATGGTTGTTCTTTGATGACCTGAAGGCCGGCCGGGTGGTCGCCTTGCTGCAGGACTACACCCCGCAGTCGCTGCCGATTCATGCCGTTTCGGCACCCAATCGCCGCCAGTCCGCCCGGGTCAAAGCGTTTATCGACTACATGGCCGATGCCCTGACCCAGGCGCCCGAACTGCAGCCCCTCAGATAGCGGCCGTACGCACCTGCAACCATTCCAGTGCCGCGCCACTGAGCAGCGGGCTCAGGCGCTCAAGGACTTGCGCGTGGTAATCGTTGAACCACTGGCGTTCTTCCACCGTCAGCAACGACGGCTCCAGGCAACGGGTGTCGATCGGGCACAGCGTGAGTGTCTCGAACTTGAGGAACTCGCCAAACTCGGTCTTGCCCGCTTCACGGTTCAACACCAGGTTCTCGATGCGCACACCCCAGCGGCCCGGCCGGTAAGTGCCGGGCTCGATGGAGGTAATCATGCCTGCCTGCATTGCCGTTTGCGGCGCCGCGACGGCTTGGTACGCGATCACCTGCGGGCCTTCATGCACATTGAGGAAATAGCCGACGCCATGACCGGTGCCGTGGCCATAGTCCACGCCTTCGGCCCAGATCGGCGCACGGGCAATCGAGTCCAGCAGCGGCGAAAGAATGCCCTTGGGGAAATGCGCGCGGGACAAGGCAATCACACCTTTGAGCACCCGCGTGCAATCGCGCTTCTGCTCTTCGCTTGGCGTCCCGATAGGCACCATCCGCGTGATATCGGTCGTGCCGCCCAGGTATTGGCCACCCGAGTCGATCAGCAGCAAGCCATCGCCCTCGATCAGCGCGTGTTCTTCCTCGGTCGCGTGATAGTGCGGCATCGCGCCGTTGGCGTTGAATGCGGCAATCGTATTGAAGCTCAGCGACACATAACCCGGACGACGGGTACGCGCTGCCGTCAGGTGCTCATCAATGGTCAGTTCGGTGATGCGCTCACGGCCCAACGCGCTGTCGAGCCAGGCGAAGAATTCACACAGGGCCGCGCCATCCTGCTCCATGGCCTGGCGAATGTGCTCGGCGTCCGCCAGGCTCTTGCGCGATTTGGCCAAGGTGGTCGGGTTAAGCCCCTCGATCAGCGTGACGCCACTGCCCAGGTTTTCCAGCAAGCCGGCGGTCACCCGGGCCGGGTCGACCTGCACACTCGCGCCCGAAGGAATGTCCTTCAACGCAGCTGCGACTTCGCTGTAATCGCGCAGGGTCACGCCATCCTGTTCCAGCACCGCGCGAAGCTCGGCGTCGACTTTGCTCAGGGCCACAAACAGCGTCGCCTGCTGCTGGCCGATCAAGGCAAACGAGACAAACACCGGGTTGAACGAAACGTCGCCACCCCGCAGGTTAAAGAGCCAGGCAATGTCATCCAGGGTCGCGATGAAATGCCAGTCGGCCCCCTTTTCCTTCAAGCTGGCACGCAGGGCTGCGAGCTTCTCGCCACGGCTGACGGTGGCCTGGGGTGGCAGATGTTGATAGATCGGTTGGTTCGGCAAGGTTGGACGGTCTTGCCAGACTTCATTCAACAAGTCGATATCCGTGCGCAAGCGTGCACCACGTGCCTCCAGCTTGCTGCCCAGGGTGCGCGCCGAGGCCACGGCCATGACCGCACCATCAACGGCCACCACGCCGCCTTCCGGCGTCTGCTCCGCGAGCCATTCCAGCGGCCCGGGCTGGCCGGGTTGCAGCTTGACCAACTCGATACCACTGCCCTTGAGTTCCTTGGTCGCCTGTTCCCAATAGCGGCTGTCTGCCCATACACCGGCAAAATCCGCAGTAACAATCAGCGTGCCCACCGACCCATGGAAACCCGACAACCACTGACGGCCCTGCCAGTAACCCGGCAGGTATTCGGACAAGTGCGGGTCCGCCGACGGCACCAACAGGGCATGAATGCCCTCGCGGCTCATCAGTTCGCGGGTGTGCGCCAGGCGCTGGGGAACCGTTCCATGGGTCAAAGGCTGTGTGCTCATCGTGTCTCCTGCTAACCACTAATAATTGTTATGGGGTCAAACGGCCCAGAAAGCCGGTGCGCTGGCCAGCGCGGCCTTGATCAGCTGTACCGCCTGATCGATATCCTGCTCGGTGGTAAACCGCCCGAGGCTCAAGCGAATGGTGCGACCTGCGCTGCGGGCATCATGGCCCAGCGCCAGAAGCACATGGGACGGTGCATTGCTCGCCGAATTGCAGGCCGAAGTGGCCGAGAAGGCAATGCCCGCGCTCAAGGCGGCGGAATTGAACTCGCCTTCGCTGAACGTCAGGCTCAGGGTGTGGGGAATGCGTTGGGTAAGGCTGCCATTGAGGCGCACCCCGGCAATTGTATTCAGCTGTTCCAGCAGGCGCTCGCGCAAGGCAACGATGGTCGCCTTTTCTTCAGCAAAGGACGCTGCCGCCAGGGCAAACGCGGTACCCATGCCGGCAATCTGGTGAGTTGCCAGGGTGCCCGAACGCAAACCACCTTCATGGCCACCGCCGTGAATCTGCGCCAGCACTTTCTGCTGCGCACGTGGGCCGACGTACAACGCGCCGATACCCTTGGGACCATAGAGTTTGTGTGCGGAAAATGACATGAGGTCCACTGGCCATTCGGCCAGGTCAATCTCGACCTTGCCTGCGCCCTGCGCCGCATCCACGTGAAACAGCGCGCCATGCTCGCGCACGCGTGCGCCAATCGCCCGGATATCGTTAAGAGTGCCCAGCTCGTTGTTCACCAGCATCAGCGACACCAGGAAGGTGTCCTCACGCAATGCTTCGCTCACCGCCTCGACACTGATCAAACCCTCGGCGTCCGGCACCAGGTACGTCACGGCAACCCCGGCTTCCTGCAACTGGCGAGCGGTGTCGAGCGTGGCCTTGTGTTCAATCTGGCTGGTGATGATGTGCCCGCCGGCCACGCCGCGCGCCTGGGCAACGCCCTTGATGGCGAGGTTGTTGGACTCGGTGGCACCGGAGGTCCAGACAATCTGTGCCGGCTCGGCGCCGACCAACTCAGCCACCTGGCCCCGTGCCTGCTCAACCGTTTGCCGGGCCTGTTGGCCGAACGCGTGGGAACTGGACGCAGGGTTGCCGAAGTTGGCATTGAAGCCCAGACACTCAACCATCACCTGGATGACCCGCTCATCCACCGGCGTGGTGGCGGCGTAGTCGAAATACAGCGGACGTTTATTCATGACGTTAAAGACTCGCAGAGCAGGTTCCCGAGAACAACGTCTCAGGGGCCGCAATCAGGAAGGAAGATGGTTTACCTGATCCCGTGCCGTTAAAGAAAGACCACTTTATTTAAAAGTGCGTAGGAACGCTCCTGAAATTCAGCTTAACAGGCTCCGGGAAACGGATGGCAAACAAAAAGCCCGAGGTTCCTGTGGGAAACCTCGGGCTTTTCAGACCTCGCCACTGACTCAACTGGGGCGACCGTGCAGCGTCATGCTGCGCTCGGCATTCATCTCACCCTGACGGTCGAAACCGAAGGTGTTCTGTGGCCGGCCGGTCAGTTCGGCTTTCTTCTGTTGGTATTCATCAAATGACAGGCCTCGACGGCTCAGGGCTTCAAGCGCCAGTTCCTTGCTCTCCTCGGCCGAGTAGCCACGCAGTTCGGGCGACGAATGTGTCGCACAACCGGCAAGGACTGAGGTGACAAGCAATACGGAAATGGCGAGAAAACGGTTCATGGCGAAGGTCCTGCGAAACGGGCTGAAGTCAATGAGTACAGGCTACTCCCGCCCCTGCACGGTGAAAAATCATCAGCCGTGATAGTCGCTATCAACCTTTGCGACACTTCTGATAGTCGCGCCTTATATTCCATGTAGATCTATAAATATGGAAATACGTTCATTTACGGAATAAACACAACCCTCTATAAATGGCCTCAACACTCACGCCACTGTTCGCCTGGCAACTGTTGCCCAGGCAACAGTCATTCAACAAAACACCAGGCAGACAACACCACCATTTTCCAACACCTGGCACAGAGGCCACGCCAGTCAAGGGCTGCACAGCTTGGTACAGCTCTTGCTCAAGCCCTGCTACTGCTCTTGCCCTGAGCCACTGTTGAAAAAGGAACTGTTGATGACCCGTCCATTGAATGTCGTTGCCCTCTCCGGCGGAACCTGGCGTCCGTCCCGCACCTTGGTGTTGACCCAGGCGGTGCTGGCCGAACTGGCCGATCAATTGCCGATCCAGGCCACCCTGATCGAACTGGGCGACATTGCCCGGCCGCTGGGCGGCGCACTGTCCCGCCAGGAATTGCCCGCCGACGTCGAAGCGCAACTGCAGGCCATCGAACAGGCCGACTTGCTGATCGTTGCCGCGCCGGTGTATCGCGGCTCCTACCCCGGCCTGCTCAAACACCTGTTCGACCTGGTCGACCTCAACGCCCTGATCAACACCCCGGTGTTGCTGGCGGCCACCGGCGGCAGCGAACGCCACGCACTGGTACTCGATCACCAGTTGCGCCCGCTGTTCAGTTTCTTCCAGGCCCTGACCTTGCCCATTGGCGTATACGCCACCGAGGCCGATTTCACCGATTACCACATAACCAGTGAGCCCTTGAAGGCCCGCATTCGCCTTGCTGCAGAACGCGCCGCGCCGTTGTTTGCCGCGCATCCCACCTCTCTGCTGAAAATCGCTTAAGGATTTGTCATGGATGTTTTCTGGTTTCTGCCTACACACGGTGACGGCCACTACCTGGGCACCACCCAGGGTGCTCGCCCGGTCACCCTCAACTATTTGAAACAAGTCGCCCAGGCCGCCGACAACCTCGGCTACCACGGCGTGCTGATTCCCACCGGCCGCTCCTGCGAAGACTCCTGGGTGATTGCCTCGGCGCTGGTGCCGTTGACCGAACGCCTGCGTTACCTGGTGGCGATTCGCCCGGGGATCATCTCGCCAACCGTCTCCGCACGCATGGCCGCCACCCTCGACCGGCTGTCCAATGGCCGCCTGTTGATCAACGTGGTGACCGGCGGCGACCCCGACGAAAACCGCGGCGACGGCAGCTTCCTCGATCACAGCGAACGCTACGAAGTGACCGACGAATTCCTCAAGATCTGGCGCCGCGTGCTGCAAGGCGAATCGGTGGATTTCGAAGGCAAACACCTGCGCGTGCAGAACGCCAAGGCACTTTACCCACCGGTGCAGAAGCCATATCCACCGCTGTATTTCGGCGGTTCCTCGGACGCTGCCCACGACCTCGCCGCCGAACAAGTCGACGTGTACCTGACCTGGGGCGAACCACCGGCCGCCGTCGCCGAGAAACTCGCCGACGTGCGTGAGCGCGCCGCCCGCCACGGGCGCACCGTCAAATTCGGGATTCGCCTGCATGTGATCGTGCGCGAAACCGAAGAAGACGCCTGGAAAGCCGCGGCCAAACTGATCGAGCACATCAGCGACGAGACCATCGCCGCCGCGCAAAAATCCTTCTCGCGCTTTGACTCCGAAGGCCAGCGGCGCATGGCCGCCCTGCACGACGGGCGCCGCGACAACCTTGAGATCGCCCCCAACCTGTGGGCCGGCGTCGGCCTGGTACGTGGCGGCGCGGGCACGGCCCTGGTGGGCAACCCTCAGCAAGTCGCCGAGCGCATCAAGGAATACGCAGACCTGGGCATCGAAAGCTTCATCTTCTCCGGCTACCCGCACCTGGAAGAGGCGTATCGCTTTGCCGAACTGGTGTTCCCGCTGCTGCCGGAACCCTACGCCAGCCTGGCCGGGCGCGGCGTCACCAACCTCACCGGGCCGTTCGGCGAAATGATTGCCAACGACGTCCTGCCGGCAAAAGCCAAGGCCTGACCTGCCGTCTGCCGGGGCACGCCCCGGCACACCATGAGGAATACCGCGTGACAGCCAAACCCAACAGCGTCCTGCCCTCACCCTTGCAGACCGCCAAACTGCTGGCCGCCGAATTTGCCCTCACTGCCGTCGAACGCGACGAGCGCGGCGGCACACCGAAGACCGAACGTGACGCCCTGCGCCAAAGCGGCTTGCTGGCCCTGAGCATTCCCACCCAGTACGGCGGCCTCGGCGCCCGCTGGAGCGAAACCCTGGAGATCGTGCGCGAATTCGCCAAGGTCGACAGCTCCATCGCCCACGTCTTCGGTTTTCATCACCTGATGCTCGCCACCGTTCGCCTGTTCTCACGCCCGGAGCAATGGCAACCCTGGTTCGAACAAACCGCGCGCAAGAACTGGTTCTGGGGCAACGCCCTCAACCCGCTGGACACGCGCACGGTGGTCAAAGCCTACAACGGCTGGCGCGAATTCTCAGGCAAGAAGAGCTTTTGCTCCGGAGCCAGCGACTCGGAAATGCTGATCGCCTCGGCGGTGGATGAAAGCGCCGGCGGCAAGCTGCTGATCGCGGCCATCCCCAGCGGGCGCAGTGGCATCACCCTGCACAATGACTGGAACAACATCGGCCAGCGCCAGACTGACAGCGGCAGCGCCAGCTTCGAACGGGTACGCGTGGAAGAGTCGGAATTGCTCCTCGATCCCGGCCCGCTGAGTACGCCCTTCGCCTGCCTGCGCCCGCTGATCGCTCAACTGACCTTCACCCATATGTTCCTCGGCATCGCCGAAGGCGCCTTTGCCGAAGCCCGGAATTACACCCTGACCGAAACCCGGCCCTGGCATAAATCCACGGTGCAGGACATTCGCCAGGACCCTTACGTGCTCAACCACTACGGCGAATTCTGGGTCGCGCTGGAAGGCGTGCGCCTGCTGGTGGAACGCGCCGCCGAACTGCTGGACCAGGCCTGGGCCAAGGGTCCGAGCCTCAGTGAAAGCGAGCGCGGCGAGCTGGCCATCGCCATCGCCACGGCCAAGGTCGCCGCCACCCGCAACGGCCTGGAGCTGTGCAGCCGCCTGTTCGAAGTCACCGGCGCGCGCTCCACCCACGCCTCGCTGCGCCTGGACCGGCACTGGCGCAACCTGCGCACGCAAACCTTGCACGACCCGGTGGACTACAAGCTCCACGAACTGGGGGACTGGGCGTTGAACCAGTCCCTGCCGATTCCCACGTTCTACTCCTAGAAGAGGTGCCCATGCAGCTTTTAACCTTACCGCCCTCGCCCGCTCTTGCGACCTCGATCCGCGCCACGGCCCAGGTCTTCGAAGACCCCAAATCCCAGGCGCTGCTGGCGCACATCCAGCAAGTCGCGCCCAGCGAAGCCAGCGTGTTGATCATCGGCGAAACCGGCACCGGTAAAGAGCTGGTGGCGCGCCATATCCACAACCTCAGCGCCCGGCGCAACCGGCCCTTCGTGGCCGTGAACTGCGGCGCGTTTTCCGAGTCCCTGGTGGAAGCCGAGCTGTTCGGCCATGAAAAAGGCGCCTTCACCGGCGCCCTCAGTGCCAAGGCCGGCTGGTTCGAAGAGGCGGACGGCGGCACCTTGTTCCTCGATGAAATCGGCGACTTGCCGATGGCGATCCAGGTCAAGCTGCTACGGGTACTGCAGGAACGCGAAGTGGTGCGCCTGGGCTCACGCAAAAGCATTCCCATCGACGTGCGGGTATTGGCGGCCACCAACGTTCAGTTGGAGAAAGCCATCAATGCCGGGCATTTCCGCGAAGACCTGTACTACCGCCTAGACGTGGTCAGCCTCGAACTCAGCCCCCTGCGGGATCGGCCCGGTGACATCCTGCCACTGACCCGGCATTTCATCGAAGCCTACAGCCAGCGCCTGGGTTACGGCCCGATCACCATCAGCCGCGAGGCCGAGCAAAAGCTCAAAAGCTACAGCTGGCCGGGCAACATCCGCGAGCTGGAAAACGTGATCCACCATACCCTGCTGATCTGCCGCAACGGGGTGATCGAGCGCGACGACCTGCGCCTGTCGAACATGCGCATCGAGCGTCAGGACGACAGCCAGCACGGCACCGACAACAGCGCCGAAGCCCTGCTGGAACGCGCCTTTCAAAAGCTCTTCGAGGAACAGGCCGGGGCCCTGCATGAAAAGGTCGAGGATGCGCTGCTGCGCGCCGCCTACCGCTTCAGCCATTACAACCAGGTGCACACCGCCAACCTGCTGGGCCTGAGCCGCAACGTGACCCGTACCCGTTTGATCAAGATCGGCGAGCTGGCGGTGAACAAGCGACGCCCCGGCGAAAACGTACAGGGCGAACGCATGCTGCACCTGTCAATTTAGGCGGCAGTGCAGAGCGTTGTCATGGCTGCGCTCGATACTGCGCAGCACCTGGAACGAACCGAAGGTCACTGCCGTGGCCTGGTGGGCGCGGATCAGCGTCCAGAAGTCTTCCTCACCGTGCTCAAAACACTTGAAGGCCGCTTCCCCCTCCTCGCGGGAGCGCCATTGCAGGTAGCTGAGCACCCGGCGCCCATCATCACTGACCTGCACGCTGGCATTGATGAAGCCGCCATGGCCCTGGGCCAGGCGCTCGCTTTGCGATGACAGGGCCGCCACCAAAGCCGATTGCTGCTGAGGCTCGATGTGGAATTCGACCATCTGGGTAAAACTCAGACTCTTCTCTAATACCTGCATGAACATTCCCCTCTCACTGTAGGCACAATCTTGCGATTCGATGCCACGCAGGGTAAAACCTCTAGTTAAGTCAAGGTCAAGGGCTTTTTCATGGTCACCAAAGAACTCACCGTCGGCCAACTGGCAGCCCGCAGTGGCGTGGCGGTTACCGCGCTGCACTTTTATGAAACCAAGGGGTTGATCAAGAGCCACCGCAACGCCGGCAACCAGCGGCGCTATCCGCGGGATGTGTTGCGCCGGGTGGTGGTGATCAAGATTGCCCAGCGTTTGGGCATTCCCCTGGCGACGATCCATGACGCGCTGCAAACCTTGCCCGATGGCCGCACGCCCAACGCTGCCGATTGGGAGCGCCTGTCTGCGCTATGGCGTGAGGACCTGGACCAGCGCATCGAAAAACTGATGTTGCTGCGGGACAAACTCAACGGCTGTATTGGCTGCGGGTGCCTGTCGCTGGAGGCGTGCCCGCTGCGCAATCACGACGACGTACTGGGTGAGCGCGGGCCTGGGGCACAACTCTTGGAGCCGTCCACATAATGGCGGGGTAAAACTCGATCAATGTGGGAGCGGGCTTGCTCGCGAAAGCGGGGTGTCAGTCGCCAGATGCAGTGGCTGATCCACCGCCTTCGCGAGCAAGCCCGCTCCCACACAAGCCCGCTCCCACATTTTGATCGCCGTCAGACTTAGAATCCCGGGGCAATCTGGCCTTTATAGCGGGTCAGGATGAACTGGCGCACTTCATCGGAGTTCAACGCCTTGGCCAGTTTCTGGATGCCAGGGTCATTGATGTTGTCCGGGCGCGCGACCAGGTACTCCACATACAGGCTCTTGCCCTTCTCGACGATCAACGCGCTGTTGGTGTCGATCCCTGCTTCCAGGGCGTAGTTGGCAAACACGAACGCCAGGTCCACCTGGCTCACCGAGCGGGCCAGCAACGCACCTTCCAGTTCACGAATTTTCAGGTGCTTGGGGTTTTCAACGATATCCCGCGGCGTGGCCAGGGTGTTGCTCGGGTCCTTGAGCTTGATCAGGCCGGCTTCGTCCAGCAGCACCAAGGCGCGGCCAGTGTTGACCGGGTCGTTGGGGATCGACACTGTCGCGCCGTCTTTCAACTCCGAGATATTTTTGATCTTGGTCGAGTACGCGCCGAAAGGCTCGATGTGCACACCGACCACCGGCACGAGGTTGGTATTCCGGGTCTTGTTGTAGTCATCCAGGAATGGCCGGTACTGGTAGTAGTTGGCGTCGATGTTCTTCAGCGCCAGTTGCTGGTTGGGCTGGATGAAATCGGTGAAGACCTTGATTTGCAGGTCCACGCCTTCCTTGGCCAGCACCGGCTTTACGAACTCGAGGATCTCGGCGTGAGGCACGGGCGTGGCGCCGACGACCAGCGTCTCGTTGGCAACGGCATTGAAGGACAAGACAGCGGCCAAGATGGCCAGGGATTTTTTCATGGTTGCTCCGAAGGCATTAGTTATAGGAATCAACGGCGGCTGTAATGCGCCACCAAACGGTCACCGGTCATCTGCAGGGCCTGCACCAGCACCAACAGCAGCAACACGGTGACCACCATCACGTCGGTCTGGAAACGCTGATAGCCGTAGCGGATAGCCAGGTCGCCCAGGCCACCGCCACCGATCACCCCGGCCATGGCGGTGTAGTCCACCAGCACAATCGCGGTGACAGTGACCGCTGCCAGCAGCCCGCCCCGGGCTTCCGGCAACAGCGTGTGGCGGATCACCTGCCAGGTGCTGGCGCCCATGGATTGGGTGGCCTCCACCACGCCACGGTCGACTTCGCGCAAGGCGGTTTCCACCAGCCGCGCAAAGAACGGCGTACAGCCCACCACCAACGGCGGAATGGTGCCGGCCACGCCCAGGGAGGTGCCCACCAGCAAGGTGGTCACCGGGATCAGCACAATCAGCAGGATGATGAACGGCAGCGAGCGCAGCACGTTGACCACCACCGACAGCGCCCGATACACCACCAGGGTTTCGTGCAACTGGCGCTTGCCGGTGAGGAACAACAGCACCCCCAGCGGCAACCCCAGCAGCACGGTAAAACCCAGGGCCGCGCTGAGCATGCTCAGGGTTTCCAGGCAGGCTTGGCCGATGTCGGCCCAATAGATGTTTTTAAACAGCTCGGCCATGGTTCAGGACCAATCGTGACGCGGTGGCTTGGCGCCGTTGAGCAGCCAGTTGCCCACCACGTGATACTTCCAGCGCACCGGGTCATGCAGGGTATGCACCCGTGCATTGCGCCAGTGACGGTCGAAGTTGTGCTTCTTCAGGGTGGAGCGGGTGCCGCCGAGTTCGAAGAGCTTGTTGCTGGCTTCAATGGCGATTTCAGTGGTCAGTACCTTGGCTCGCGCGACAGCCAGGGAGGCGTGGGCAACGTTGTCTTCATCGGGTGCCGGGCGCGCGGCGTCCAGGGCCTTTCCGGCCCGCTCCAGCAAGGCTTCCGCCGCTTCCAGGCGAATATCCAGCGCGCCGACCTGGATGATAGTCAACGGGTCTTCACTGGCTTTTTCCACCTCGGCATCGATCCATGGACGGGCGAATTGACGGACGAACTGCACCGTGTCACGCAACGCGGCACGGGCGATGCCGGCATCGATGGCGGCGGTGGTCAATTGAGCGAAAGGCCCGGCCAGGGTCGGCGAATCGTAGGAACGATGGGTAGGAAACAGATTGAACGCCGGCACCTTCAAGCCTTCGGCCAGCACCGTGCCGCTGGAGGTGGTGCGTTGGCCCATGCTGTCCCAGTCGTCGACCACCACCAGGCCTTCAGTGCCGCGCGGCACGAACGCCAATTGCGCATTTTGCTGTTCATCCAGCGCCAGCACCGCCAGCCAGTGGGCATACAGCGAACCGGTGCAATAACCCTTGCGACCGTTGATCACATAGCCATCGCCTTGCTGGCGAATGGTCGCCTGGATGTCCTGGACGTTCTTGCCGCCGGTTTCCGACAGCGCATTGGCAAACCGATGCCCTTCCAGCGCCAGGCCAAAAAAGTACGCCTGCTGCTCGGGCGTACCTTGCAGGCGGATATCTTCCAGCAGGCAGTAATGGTTCTGCGGGATTTGCCCCAGCGAAGGGTCGGCCGCCGAGATAATCGCAATCACCTGGGCCAACACCGCGTAGGACACCTGGGCACCACCAAACTCGCGGGGCACGCTGATGCCCCACAGGCCGCTGTTGGAATACAGGTCGACGACCTCCGCAGGCACCTGGCGGGTGCGGTCGCGCTCGGCGTCCTGCTCCAGCAACACGGCAGCAACCCGGTGGGCAACGGCCAGTGCGTGGGCCTCGTCGCGGATCAACTCGGCGTGGGGCGTGTGAATCGGGTAATCGGCAGATACAGGCAGTACAGACATACAACGCTCTCGGGCGAATGGTTTGCCAGAGGCATTGCAGCTTCTGTGCCTGAGGCGCCTGGCCTTCAAACACAAGGGTTTGCTCCCGATATACGCGCGGCAGACCGCCCTTGGCGCAGCAAACTGCCGGTTTGCTGTTGCCTGGGCAACACCTCGTCGGCTGCCCGCAAGCCACGGCGCACGTGGCCTATAGTGAAAAAGCCGTCCCTCCACAACCACCATCAAGGAGAACGATATGAGCGTTAAACCCATTCCCGAGGGCTACCACAGCATCACGCCGTACCTGGGCATCGACAAAGCCGCTGAAGCCATCGAGTTCTACAAACGAGCCTTTGGTGCCACCGAAGTCATGCGCCTGGACATGCCCGACGGCAAGATCGGCCATGCCGAACTGCGCATTGGCGATTCGGCGATCATGATGGCCTCGCCCTGTAGCGAAATGTCGTTCGGCAGCCCGGGAAAAGAACACCCCAGCGTGTGCCTGCATCTCTATGTGCAGGACGTCGACCAACAGTTCGCCCAGGCCATCAAGGCCGGCGGCACGGCGATTTCAGAACCCAAGGATCAGTTTTACGGTGACCGTTCCGGGACGCTGAAAGACCCCTTCGGGCATGTGTGGTTCCTGGCCACGCGCAAGGAGGACTTGACCGAGGCGCAGGTTCGCCAGCGTGCCGAGGCGTTGTTCAAGCAAGGATGAAGTCGCCTGGGCGACGCAACCCAACGGTAGGAACTGGCTCGCCTGCGATGGCATCACCTCGGTGCGACTGATACACCGAGTTGCCTGCATCGCAGGCAGGCCAGCTCCCACCGTTGACCTGCACTGCCTGAAAGATCGGGCTTCAACACACTTCATGAACAACCCCTCCACGCTTTCCCCCTTGCCCCGGGCGCCGTGTGATTTCAGGATGCAAGCAATCATCACAAGGAGTCATTCCATGTTCGCCGGATTCCAAAAAGACCAGCGCCACGTCAACGGCGTGGACATCTGCTACCGCAAAGGCGGCACAGGTCCCGGCCTGCTCCTGCTGCACGGGCACCCGCAGACCCACGTCATCTGGCACAAGGTCGCCGAGCAACTGGCCGAACACTTCACCGTGGTCGCCGCCGACCTGCGCGGTTATGGCGACAGCAGCAAGCCCGCCGCCATTGACCATCACACCAATTATTCAAAACGTGAAATGGCCCGCGACGGCGTCGAGCTGATGAAAGCCCTGGGCTTCGACGAGTTCTCGGTGCTGGCCCACGACCGTGGCGCCCGCGTCGCCCATCGCCTGGCCCTGGACCACCCCAAGGCCGTGCAGCGCATGGTGCTGCTGGACATCGCACCAACCCTGTCCATGTACGCCCAGACCGACGAAGCCTTTGCCCGCGCCTACTGGCACTGGTTCTTCCTGATCCGCCCGGCGCCGTTGCCCGAGAGCCTGATTGAAGGCAACCCGGAACTCTACCTGCGCAGCGTCATGGGCAGCCGCAGTGCCGGGCTCAAGCCGTTCACCGATGAAGCCTTCGCCGAATACCTGCGTTGCCTGAAACTGCCCGGCACCGCCACCGGGATCTGCGAGGACTATCGCGCCGCCGCCGGCATCGACCTTGAGCACGACCGCGCCGATATCGACAAGGGCAACCACCTGGAGCTGCCGCTGCTGGTGATGTGGGGCGCCGAAGGCACCGTCGGGCGCTGCTTCGAACCCCTCAAGGAATGGCAGAAAGTCGCGACCGACGTACGTGGCAAGGCCCTGCCGGCCGGCCACTACATCGCAGAAGAAATCCCTGAAGTGCTGCTCGGCGAAGTCCTGACCTTCCTTCGCTGAGCCTTTATGAACCGCTGACCTGACCGATCCCGCCCCGCAGGCTTGAAACAGCCTGCGACGGGATCTGCTTGCCCAAAAAACGTCTCGAGATAATAAAAATGACAATCAGAAAACTGCTGGGAACCCTGTATGTGCAGGTGATCATCGCCATTGTGCTGGGCGTGTTGATCGGCAACCACTGGCCTCAGGTGGGCATCGACCTCAAGCCGTTGGGCGACGGGTTTATCAAGCTGATCAAGATGATCATCGGCCCGATCATCTTCTGCACCGTGGTCTCCGGCATCACCAGCATGCACGACGTGAAGCAGGTGGGCCGAGTCGGCGGCAAGGCGCTGCTGTACTTTGAGATCGTCTCCAGCATCGCCCTGGTAATCGGCATCCTCGCCGCGCACCTGCTGCACCCCGGCGTGGGTTTCAACATCGACGTGAAGACCCTCGACACCTCCGCCATCGCCGGTTTTGTCGGCCAGGCCGAACACGGCGAAGGCGTCACCGGGTTCCTGATGCATGTGATCCCCACTACCTTCTTCGACGCCTTCTCCAAAGGCGAAATCCTCCCGGTACTGTTTGTGTCGGTGCTGTTTGGCCTCGGGCTGGTGATGATCGGCGAGAAGGGCCGGCCCCTGGTCGGCGTGATCAACCAGGCCAGCGAAGTGTTCTTCCGCATCGTCGGGATGATCAGCCGCGTCGCGCCGATCGGGGCCTTCGGGGCCATCGCCTTCACCATCGGCAAATACGGCCTGGGCTCGCTGCTGCCGCTGTTGAAACTGGTGGGTACGTTCTACGTCACCGCGTTTTTCTTCGTCGCCGTGGTGCTGGGCAGCATCGCCCGGTATGTGGGGTTCAGCATCTTCAAGCTGCTGACGTACATCAAGGCTGAACTGTTGATCGTGCTGGGCACCAGCTCCTCCGAATCGGCCCTGCCGCAACTGATCCAGAAACTTGAAAGCCTTGGCGCGTCCAAAGGCGTGGTGGGGATCGTGGTGCCCACCGGCTACACCTTCAACCTGGACGGCACCAACATCTATATGACCCTGGCGGTGCTGTTCCTGGCCCAGGCGACCAATATCGACCTGACGCTGGAGCAACAACTGACCCTGCTGGCGGTGGCGATGCTTACCTCAAAAGGCGCCGGTGCGGTGGTGGGCGCAGGTTTTGTCGCGCTGGCCGCCAGCCTCGCGGTGGTGCCGACGGTACCGGTGGCGGCGATGGTGCTGATCCTGGGTGTGGACCGGTTCATGGCCGAATGCCGCTCACTGACCAACATCATCGGCAATGCCGTGGCGGCGCTGGTGGTGGCGGCCTGGGAAGGTGAACTGGATCGCGAGAAAATGGCGCCCATCGCCCTCAAGCACGGCCGCCATGCACGGGCCGCCGCCCAGGCGAAGATCGCCGCCGAGTAACCCTTAAACACCAATCCCCTGTGGCGAGGGAGCTTGCTCCCGCTGGGCTGCGCAGCGGCCCCAAGATCTTTGGGAGCGCTACGCACTCCAGCGGGAGCAAGCTCCCTCGCCACAGAAGCTCCCTCGCCATACCGGTGCTATTCTGGCGGTTCATGCCGCCATGCCTGTTTCTGATGAACAACAAGAAAGATACCGTGCCTCTACCTGAAGACCTGCGGGTATTCCTGACCGTGATCCGCAAGGCCGGCTTTGCTGCGGCTGCCGACGAGCTGGGTTTGTCCCCGGCCTACGTCAGCAAGCGTATCCAGATTCTCGAAACCACCCTCGCCACCCGCCTGCTGCACCGCACCAGCCGCCGTATCGCCCTGACCGAAGATGGCGAGCGTGTGCAGCGCTGGGCCGTGCGGATTCTCGAAGACTTCCAGCAGTTGTCCGACGAGCTTTCCGACGCCCACGACAGCCCGCGCGGCCACCTGCATTTGTGCAGCAGCTTCGGTTTCGGCCGTAACCATGTGGCACCGGCCTTGTCGCTATTGGCCGAACAATACCCGAACCTGGAGATTCGCCTGGACCTGTTCGACCGGGTGGTGGATATCGTCAGCGAGGGTTTCGACCTGGAGATTCGCGTGGGCGACGACATCCCCGGGCAACACATCGGTCGCCGGCTGGTGAGTAACCGGCGGGTGCTGTGTGCGGCGCCCGCCTACCTCGAACGCCGTGGTGTGCCGCAGCACTTGAGCGACCTGGAACAGCACGACTGCCTGGTGCTCAAGGAGCGCGACAACGCGTTTGGCATCTGGCACCTGGAGCGCGATGGCGTGCAGGACAGCGTGCGCGTGCGCGGGCCGTTGTCGTCGAATAACGGCGAGATCGTCTTGCAATGGGCCCTGGACGGGCGCGGCGTGTTGCTGCGTTCGATGTGGGATGTGAAGCCGCTGCTGGAGCAAGGGAAACTGGTGCAGGTGCTGCACGACTACACCCAGAGCGCCAACGTGTGGGCGGTGTACCCGACGCGGCTGGCCTACTCCGGGAAGTTGCGGGCGTGTGTGGAGTTTTTGCAGGAGCACTTCAAGGGGTTGTCGATTTAGCGTGCCGGGTTTGAGTACATATCCGTTGCTGCGGTAACGGCCGCTGACGGTTCTGCTCTTACAGCGGCCTACCGGCCGGCTTGAGTGTTGTAGAGCAAAAAGCCAAATCAAAAGCGGGCACGGTCCAAATGTGGGAGCGGGCTTGCTCGCGAAGATCGTTAACGATGATGCTGGCATTCTGGATGAACGCGGCGCTCTCAGGTTTTTCGCGAGCAAGCCCGCGCCCACAGAAAAGCAGATCTGTTTTCGCTCTGGTCTTTGCTTTTGCTTTTAACACTCAAGCCGGCCGGGAGGCCGCTGTGCTCTTGATTTTGATCTGACTGCCCCATTCAGCCCGAGGCCGAACGCAGGCAGTGCGCAGCAGCCAACCTGCAACTACAGCCCCATCACCCGAGCCAGGGATTGGCCGCCAGATGCTCACGCTCAAACGCCTTGATCTGCTCACTGCGCTGCAACGTCGTGCCAATAGCATCCAACCCCAACAACAACGCAGTCTTGCGCAACGTATCGATCTGGAACGCAATCACCTGCCCGTCCGCCAAAAGAATCTCCTGCGCCTCAAGGTCCACACTGATCTGCGCCTGCTCAGGCTGACTCACCATCTGCCCCAACCGCTGCAACACCGCCTCCTCCAGCGTGATCAACAACACCCCGTTACGCTGGCAGTTGTCATAGAAAATCCCGGCAAAGCTGCTGCCGATCAACGCGCGAATGCCCATCTGCTTCAGGCCCCACACCGCATGCTCCCGGCTGGAACCACAGCCGAAGTTCGGCCCCACTACCATAAAACTCGCGCCCTGCCAGGCCGGCTGGTTCAGCACAAATTGCGGGTCAGGCTCACCCGAGGGCAAAAAGCGCAAATCAAAGAACAACCCGCGATCCAGCCCGTTGCGGTCGATGCCCTTGAGAAACTGCTTGGGCATGATCACGTCGGTGTCGATATTGGCCGCCAGCATCGGCGCCGCCTTGCCGGTGATCCGAGTGAAGGGTTGCAAGCTCATGTGCGGTCTCCAAAGTGGCGAATATCTGTCAGCCGGCCAGTGATGGCCGCAGCGGCGACCATGGCCGGGCTCATCAGGTGCGTGCGGGCACCCGCGCCCTGGCGGCCTTCGAAATTGCGGTTGGTGCTGGAGGCGCAGCGGTCGCCCGGCTCCAGCACGTCGTCGTTCATCGCCAGGCACATCGAGCAGCCCGACTGGCGCCATTCAAACCCGGCGTCGATAAAGATCGCGGCAAGGCCTTCGGCTTCGGCCTGGTCACGCACTTCGGTGGAGCCCGGCACGATCATCGCCCGCACATGGTCGGCCACGTGCTTGCCGCGCACCACGCTGGCGGCGTCGCGCAGGTCTTCGATGCGGGCGTTGGTGCAGGAGCCGATAAACGCGTGGCTGATCACAATGTCGCTCAACGGCATGCCGGCTTCGAGGCCCATGTAGTTCAAGGCGCGGCGCATGTCCTGGCGCAGGATCAGGTCGCTGATGTCTTGCGGGTCCGGCACACGGGCACCGATGGGCGCGGCCTGGTCGGGGCTGGTGCCCCAGGTGACCATCGGTTCAAGGGCGCTGGCATCCAGTTGCACTTCGAGGTCGAACACCGCGTCGGCATCCGAGTGCAGTTGGCGCCAGCCCACCAGGGCGCGTTCCCACAACTCGCCCTTCGGCGCGCGTGGCTTGCCCTTGAGGTAGGCGAAGACCTTTTCGTCCGGCGCCATGAAGGCTCCACGTGCACCGGCTTCCACCGCCATGTTGCAGATGGTCATGCGCGCCTCGACGCTCAGGGCATCGATGGTCGACCCACAAAACTCAATGGCGTAGCCGGTGGCACCCGAGGCACCGATCTTGCCGATCAGCGCCATGATCACGTCCTTGGAGGTCAGCCCACGGGCCAGTTCGCCGTCCACGGTCACACGCAGGCTTTTCAAACGCTTGTAGACCAGGGTTTGCGAGGCCAGCAAATGCTCGATTTCCGAAGTGCCAATGCCAAAGCCGAACGCGCCCAAGGCCCCGTAAGTGGTGGTGTGGCTGTCGCCGGCGGCGATCACCATGCCCGGCAGGATAAAACCCTGTTCCGGTGCGATCACGTGTTCGATGCCCTGGCGCTTGTCGAGGATATCCAACAGCTCGATCCCGAAATCCCGGCAGTTTTCCGCCAGGTACGACACCTGGCGCGCGCCGCCCGCATCCGGCATGGTCGCGATGCGCTTGGGCGTGGTGGGGTTCACATGGTCGACCACCGCCAACGCCGTACCGGGCCGCCACACACCACGGCCCGCCTCGCGCAAGCCGCTGAAAGCTTGCGGGCTGGTGTATTCATTGATCACCTGGCGGTCGATGTACAGCAGCACATGGCCCTGGTCATCCAGGCGGCACACCGTGTGGGAATCGATGTGTTTGTCGTAGAGGGTTCTGGCAGAAGTCATTATGGGGCTCGCTCAACGGTATGACCCCATCATAGGCAGCGCCCCCGCCCCATCAATCCCGCCTTGGTGATGGCTCGGAACATGTTTCGTGTTGCATGAATGCGTATCTGAAACATTTACTTTCATATCCGCCTTAGGGTTTTGTGTTTCTCATCCGTCTTAACTTAGATACAGCCGCTCGCGTCAGCAAAAGCTACGGGTGGCGTTTTCCGGGCCTTTACCGCCTCCCTCCGATCAAGACCCTCATTCACATGTCGAAGAAGTCACGCTCAAAACTCTGGTTTCTCGTGCACAGCTGGCTGGCATTGCCCATCTGGTTCTTTGTGCTGATCGTCTGCGTCACCGGCACCCTGGCGGTGGTCAGCCAGGAGATCGTCTGGCTGGCCAACCCGGACATCCGCGCCAGCAAGCCGTCGGACGATGCCGAACCGCTCACCTACGACCAGGTGATCGGCGCCATCAAGCGCGCCGAACCCCAGGTGATCGTCGAATCCCTGAGCCGCCCGGACGAATCGCACTTCGCCCTCAGCGCCGACCTCAGCTACCCCGACGGGCGCTCGCTGGAGGTCTACGTCAACCCATACACCGGGGTGATCCAGGGCATCAGCCCATCGTTCAACTTCCAGCAATTTACCCGTGCCCTGCATGGCTGGTGGCTGGTGCCTTTCACCAATGGCTACAGCTGGGGCTGGTACCTGGTCTCGCTGCTGGGCTTGCCGCTGCTGGCCTCGCTGGTCACCGGCCTCGTGGTCTACAAGCGTTTCTGGAAAGGTTTTTTCAGGCCGACCCTGCGCATTCGTCACGGTGCGCGGATTTTCTGGGGCGACTTCCACCGGTTGAGCGGCATCTGGTCGATCTGGTTTATCGCGGTGATTTCCATCACAGGCACCTGGTTCCTGATCCAGGCGATCCTGGGTGATAACCAGATCACCATTTCCAGCGAGCCGATCGTCCCGGCGATTGCCCGCGACAAAGTGCCGATGTCCGCCCCGGGCGTACCGGCGCCCATGATTCCCCTGGACGAGGCGATCAACATCGCCACCCAGCGCATTCCCGGGCTTGAGGCCAGCTTCGTGAGCCTGCCCAGCAACGCCTACAGCCACCTGCGCATCGGCGGGCGTGGCTGGTACCCGCTGATGTTCCAGACCGCGGAAATCAACCCGTACAACGGCGAAATCGCCGCCTCGCACCTGCTGTCCGACCGTTCGGCCCTGGAGTTCGTCACCGAATCCATGCGCCCGTTGCACACCGGGGACTTTGGCGGGATCTGGATCAAGCTGATCTGGGCCTTCTTCGGCCTGGTGCTGAGCATGATGGTCTTGAGCGGCTTGCTGATCTGGACCAAACGCACGGCCCTGGCCACCCTCAATGCGCTGAAACGCGAAGCCAAGGCAGCCCGTCAACCGGCGAAAACCCAGGCCTTGCAGGCTGAGACCACGAAGGCCAACCCATGAACAAGGCCATGACGGTTCAACCCCCCTCGCCCCTGCGGGCCTTCTGGCTCAAATGGCGCTTCCATATCAATATCCTGCTGTTGCTGGTGCCCCTGGGCTTCATGCCCAAGTACTTTGCCGACGCGGCGCTGTTTCGCGGCGACAGCGGCCTGGGTGAACGGGAGATCGGCGAAGTACAGGTCGGCCCCTGGAGCCTGAAGCTCGCCGAACTACGCAACGAGCCGCCGCGCCCGGACCCGGCAGGCCCGATGAAATCCTTCAACGCTGCCCTGTGTGCCACGTGCATCGACCAGGTCAAGGCGACCTACCTGCGTATCGGCAAGCCCCGCAGCCTGCGGGCGGCCGGGGTGATTTTCTTCGGCACCCCATACCGCATGGGCGCTGCGTTGCCGATCCCTGAGCGCACCCCGCTGGACGCCGAAGTGTGGATCACCATGGAAGGCTGGGACGGCGCCATGCACCAGGCCTCCATTCCCTTGAGCCAGGCTTCGCCGGCCACCATCGACTGGCTGAAAAAACGAGGAGTTAAACCATGACCTTGCAGCAATTGGCCCGCGCCTGTGGCGTGCTGATCCTCGGCGCCGGTTTCAGTACCGTCGCCCTGGCCCACAACCCGATGTGCGAATGCAAGGAAATCGCCGGCGAGCAGATCCAGTGCACCGGCGGTTTCTCCGATGGCAGCGGTGCCCCCGGCGTGACCCTGGACGTGATCGGCTACGACGAGACCATCCTGGTGCCCGGCAAGCTGGGAGAAGACTCGAAGCTGACCTTCAAGAAACCCTCCGCCGAGTTCTACGTGCTGTTTGATGCCGGCCCCGGCCACGTGGTGGAAATCGACCAAGCGGATATCCAGCCCCAATGAGCCGTACAACCCAAGTCGTGCGCCCGGCCGGTGCCGGGCACGAAACCCTGTATGTCCTGCTGTTGTGCCTGATCATCCTCGCCGTTGCCGGCACGGTGGTGGCCTTGCGCGGTGAAAGCCAGGAGATCGCCGCCGTGCCCAGCCACCAACTGGACGCCCGCCGCGACCTCAGCGCCGCCGAGCAAGGCATCTATGCCGACCTGCGGGTGACCCTGGATGAAATCCACTTGCTGCAGGAGGAACACAGCGCCCTGCCGACGCCTGAACAGCTGGCCGAAGAGGGCTTCGCGCCCTTCGCCCAGGACGCCAGTTCGGTGAGCCGTGGCGACCACCGCTGGCAGTTGCTGGACGCGGCCTATCTGGGCCTGAGCCAGACGCCGGACCTCAGCGGTTCGCTGTTGATGCGCATCCGCGGCGCCGAGCCGGATATCTGGCTCAACCGCAGCGCCCACCTCACCGCCCCCACCGACCTCACTGACCAGGCGCTGATCAGCGCGGGCTGGCAGCAGGTAGTCGCGCAATTCGATGCCGGTGTCACCCGCCAGCATCGTCACTGAATTCACGTTGCAGCCGAGAGAAGACCATGTCTATTTCATCTCCATTATTACGTCTGGTGCTGGTCGGCCTGATCACCGTGCTGCTGGCCCCGTTCGCCAGTGCCGACCCGGCAAAACGCCTGCGCATCGGCATCACCCTGCACCCGTATTACAGCTACGTCGCCAATATCGTCGGCGACAAGGCTGAAGTTGTCCCGCTGATCCCGGCCGGTTTCAATCCCCATGCCTACGAGCCCCGTGCCGAAGACATCAAGCGCATCGGCACCCTCGATGTGATCGTGCTCAACGGCGTCGGCCATGACGATTTCGCCGACCGTATGATCGCCACCAGCGAGCGCCCGGACATCCCGGTGATCGAGGCCAACGCCAACGTGCCGCTGCTGGCCGCCACCGGCAACGCTGCGCGCGGTGCGGGCAAAGTGGTCAACCCGCACACCTTCCTGTCCATCAGCGCCTCGATTGCCCAGGTGAACAACATTGCCCGGGAACTGGGCAAGCTCGACCCGGACAACGCCAAGACCTACACCCAGAACGCCCGCGCCTACGGCAAGCGCCTGCGCCAGATGCGCGCCGACGCCCTGGCCAAGCTCACCAGCGCGCCCAACCCCGACCTGCGGGTGGCCACCGTGCACGCGGCATATGACTACCTGCTGCGGGAATTCGGCCTGGAAGTCACCGCCGTGGTGGAACCGGCCCACGGCATCGAGCCGAGCCCCAGCCAGTTGAAGAAAACCATCGACCAACTGCGGGAACTGGACGTGAAAGTGATCTTCTCGGAGATGGATTTCCCGTCCAGCTACGTCGACACCATCCAGCGTGAATCCGGGGTGAAGCTGTACCCGCTGTCGCATATTTCCTATGGCGACTACAGCGCGGAAAAATACGAAGTGGAAATGACCGGCAACCTCAACACCGTGGTGCGGGCGATTCAGGAGTCCGGGGCATGACGGCGGCTGAACACCTGAGTGTGGCCAGCGTTGGCCCGACCCTCGACTTCGATAACGTCGCGCTGACCCTGGGCCGTACGGTGATCCTCGATGCAGTGAGTTTCCAGGTGCAGCCCGGCAGCATCCATGCGCTGGTGGGCCCCAACGGCGGCGGCAAAAGCTCGCTGATCAAGACCCTGCTGGGGCAAACGCCGCACCAGGGCCAGTTGAGCCTGCATTGGCCGGATGCACCCGGCACCATCGGCTACGTACCCCAGGCGCTGGAGTTCGACCGGGGCTTGCCGATGACCGTCGACGATTTCATGGCCGCGATGTGCCAGCGGCGTCCGGCGTTTCTCGGGCTGTCCAAACATTACGCCGCCGCGATTGGCGACGCACTGGAGCGGGTCGGCATGCAGGACAAGCGCAAGCGGCGCATGGGTGCCCTGTCTGGCGGTGAACGCCAGCGGGTGCTGCTGGCCCAGGGCTTGATCCCGGCGCCGCACTTGCTGGTGCTGGACGAACCGATGTCGGCGCTGGACGAAGCCGGGATCCAGGTGTTCGAGCGGCTGCTGAACGATTGGCGCCAGGCCGGGATCACCGTGCTGTGGATCGAACACGACCTGGAAGCCGTCGGCCGCCTGGCCGATCGCGTCACCGGCCTGAACCGCCGTGTGCTGTTCGACGCCAAGCCGAAAGAGGCACTGACCCCGGACCGCCTGCTGACCCTGTTCTCCACCCACCCACGGAGCCCGGCCTTATGAGCTATGAAGCCTTTCGCCTGATGGTCCAGGGCTGGGCGTCTTCCGGGTATCTGCCGGAAGCGCTGGCCTATGGATTTGTAGTCAACGCCCTGCTCGCCGGCCTGCTGATCGGCCCGGTGCTGGGCGGTTTGGGCACCCTGGTGGTGGTCAAGCGCTTTGCGTTCTTTTCCGAAGCCGTGGGCCATGCCGCACTGACCGGCGTGGCCGTGGGCATTCTGCTGGGGGAACCCTACACCGGGCCTTACGGCAGCCTGTTCGGCTACTGCCTGCTGTTCGGGATCCTGCTCAACTACCTGCGCAACCGCACCGGCCTGGCGCCGGACACGCTGATCGGCGTATTCCTCTCGGTGTCCCTGGCCCTGGGCGCGAGCCTGCTGCTGATTCTGGCGGGCAAGATCAACGTGCACATTCTCGAAAACGTGCTGTTCGGCTCGGTGCTGACCGTCAACGGCAATGACCTGCTGGTGCTGGCGATTGTCGGCGCATTGGTGATGGCCCTGGCCCTGCCGCTGTACAACCGCATCATGCTCGCCAGCTTCAACCCGCAGTTGGCGGCGGTGCGCGGGGTGGCGGTGAAGACCCTGGACTACCTGTTCGTGATCCTGGTGACCCTGATCACCGTGGCGGCGGTCAAGGTCATCGGTGCGATCCTGGTGGGTGCGTTGCTGGTGATTCCGGCGGCCGCCGCACGCCTGTTGAGCCAATCGCTCAAGGGCTTCTTCTGGATCTCGGTGGTGATCGCCACCGTCAGCACCCTGTGCGGGATCCTGCTGCCGATCATCTTCGACCTGCCGATTCCGTCCGGTGCCGCGATCATCCTGGTAGCCGGTATCGCCTTCGCCCTCGCCGCCATCGCCCGCGGCACGGTCCCCAGCCTGAAAGGGAATCTTGGATAATGCGCCCGATGTTTCGACCACTGCTTCTGGCCCTGGCCATTGCCACACCGGCATTCGCCGCCGACGGCGTCAAGCCGCTACAGATCACCGCCAACCAAGGCGTTGGCCATGCTGCCTTGAACCAGGCCAAGGCGACAAAACCGGTGAAAGTCCTCGCCGCCTTGCCGATCACCTATGGCTTGGCGCAGGTGTTGCTCAAAGGCACTGATGTGCAGCTTGAGCGCGCGGCACCGGCCAACCTGCCCGGCTCGCGGCAAGTCGCCTATTTCACCGGGCGCGGTGCGCAGGCGCTGAACACCCTGGCGCTGGACGCCGATGCAGCCATCGGCCTGCGCTCGCTGTGGCCCGACGACCCGCTGTACCCGGTGGCCCGGCGCAGCAATATCCGCATCGTCGAAGTCGACGCCGCGCGCCCGGTGGACGGCGGCTTGCCGGGGATTGCCGTGCAGCCGGGCGCCACCGACGGCCTGAACAGCCAGCCGTGGCAAGCCAGCAACAACATGGGGCGCATGGCCGATGTGATGGCCGCCGACCTGAGCCGCCTGGCGCCCGAGGCCAAGCCGCAGATCGAAGCCAACCTGGCCGCGCTCAAGCAACGCCTGCTCAAGCTCACCGCCGACAGCGAAGCGCGACTGGCCAAGGCCGATAACCTGACGGTGGCCAGCTTGAGCGATCACTTTGGTTATCTCGTCAGTGGCTTGAACCTGGAGCTGGTCAGCACCGATGCAAGGGCGGATACCGAGTGGACACCCGAGGCGTTGCAGCAACTGAGCGAAGGCTTGAAGGAGAATGAGGTGGCCGTGGTGCTGCATCACCGCAAGCCAAGCGATGCAGTGCAGGCGGCGGTCACGGCGGGCGGGGCGAAGTTGCTGGTGCTGGGCACCGATGGCGCCGACCCGGTGGCGGAACTGGAAGGCAATGTGGATCAGGTGATCAAGGCGCTGTAACGCGCCTCTCACCGGCGAAACACAGTAAATGTGGGAGCGGGCTTGCTCGCGAATGCGGTGTGACAGTCAACACATACGGTGACTGAAACAACGCCTTCGCGAGCAAGCCCGCTCCCACATTTGAGTCGGTGTTATGCCCGAGGTCCGGGTCAGCCGGCAAGTGCCTGGCTATCCATCTTCTGGCGCAGGCTCAGCGGGCGCATGTCGGTCCACACTTCTTCGATGTAGGCCAGGCACTCCTTCTTCATCCCGCTTTTGCCCACGGTGCGCCAGCCTTCCGGCACGGCCTTGTAGTCGGGCCAGATGGAATATTGTTCTTCATGGTTGACCACTACCTGAAACAGGATGTCTTCGCGGTCGAATACTGAGGTCATTGCTGTTCTCCGTCGGTGTAAGGCTGGCTGCGCACCACGCACAGCTGATGTAAGAAGGAACGTGCCAGCCCGATAAAAAATTAGAGGCTGGTGACCGACGCCGCCAGGGCGCGACCAAAAATCTCGGCCACACGGTCGATTTCTGCGGCAGTAATCACCAGCGGCGGCAGGAAACGCACGACGCTGCCGTGTCGCCCGCCCAGTTCGAGAATCAACCCGCGCTTGAGGCATTCACGCTGCACCAGCGGCGCCAGTTGGCGATGCACCGGCGGGTGGCCCTGGGCATCAGGCGCACCGGCGGGGTCCACCAGTTCCACACCGAGCATCAGCCCACGGCCACGAATGTCTCCCAACTGCGGGAAGTCGCGCTGCAGGATGCGCAGGTGTTCGCCGAGGCGCTCGCCCATGGCGGCCGCGTGGGCGGGAATGTCGTGGTCCTTGAGGTAACGCATCACCGCCGAGCCGGCCGCCATGGCCATCTGATTACCGCGGAAGGTCCCGGCATGGGCGCCCGGCAACCAGGTGTCGAGCCAGTCGCGATACACCACCACCGCCAGTGGCAGGCTGCCGCCGATGGCCTTGGACAGCACGACCACGTCCGGGACAATGCCGGCATGTTCGAAGGCAAACATCTTGCCGGTGCGACCAAAGCCGCTCTGGATTTCGTCGACAATCAACGCCACACCAGCCTGCTCGGTAATGCGCCGCAGGCCGCGCAGCCAGTCGAGATCAGCCGGGATCACGCCGCCCTCGCCTTGCACCACCTCGACGATCACCGCCGCCGGCAGCAATACACCGGCCTCGGGATCGTTGAGCAGGTTTTCCAGATAATGCAGGTTGACCTTCACCCCTTCCGCGCCGCCCAGCCCGAACGGGCAACGGTAGTCGTATGGGAATGGCAGGAATTGCACGCCATTGCCGAGCAACGCGCCCAGTGGCTTCTTCGGCCCCAGGCTGCCCATCAGGCTCAGGGCGCCCTGGCTCATGCCGTGATAACCGCCCTGGAATGACAACACCGTGCTCCGCCCGGTGGCGGTGCGCACCAGTTTCAGCGCGGCCTCCACCGCATCGGTGCCGGTGGGGCCGCAGAACTGGATCTTGGCTTCCTGCGCCAGCGCCGGCGGCAGCAGGCCGAACAGGTCCTGCACGAATTGGTCCTTGACCGGCGTGGTCAGGTCCAGGGTGTGCAACGGCAATTCATCGCTCAGCACCTGGCGAATGGCATCGATCACCACCGGGTGGTTGTGCCCCAGCGCCAGGGTGCCGGCACCGGCCAGGCAATCGATAAAGCTGCGGCCTTCGACGTCCTCGACATAGATCCCACGGGCGCGCTTGAGCGCCAGGGGAATGCGCCGTGGGTAGCTGCGGGCATTGGATTCCTGCTGGCGCTGGCGGGCCAGCAGCGGGGTTTCATCGAACTGGTAAAGCGTTTCCGCAGGGACCGCCTGGGTCTCTTCGATACGGCTGGTAGCGACTGACATCTCTCGATCCCTCAATACGCTGATGATGGTGACCAAACTGCCCACCCGTTGGCGCCAGGCCCAAGGGCCGCGCACGGATTTCCTGTTCTGGAAACGCATCAGCGAAGGGAGGATTTACACCTGTGGTCGTTAAAAACAGCTTTAGCGGATTTACCCGGCCACCCCGGTGTATTTTTCATTCAACGCATACAGGATCGCGCAGGTCTGCGCATCCAGCCGCCCACTGTAGTCAGAGGGCCGAAAATGCATCTGGAACGCACGGACACGTTGCTGGAAACCCAGGCGATTTTTCGCCGGGGCATAACCGTAGCGCTGGAACGCCCGCTCCACCTCAACCTCTGGCGGCAGGCCGATGTCGAACCGACGTTGATAGGCCATCTTGGCCACCTCTTCATACCAGGCCCCCACGCCCGCCTCGAACAGGCAGCGCCATGGCAAGCGGGGGCCGGGGTCGCTCTTGCGCCAATAGGCAATGTCGGAATGCCCGAGGATGTCGGTAGGACCGATCGCCGGGTAACGCACCTGAATGTCACGAATCAAGGCGATCAACACGTCAATCTGCTCTGCGCCATAGGCCGGGAAGGTCAACACACCGGCGTCATCCCGGGCCTGGTTGACGATTTCAATGCCGATGGAGCGGCTGTTGAGGTTATCGCGCCCGGCCCAGTGGCTGGTGCCGGCGTGCCAGGCGCGTTGCGCTTCGTCCACCAGGCGAAATACCCGCAACTCGTCATAGCCGGCGGCGCGGTAGCTGGCGTCATGGGGGTCGGCCAACAGGTAGTGGGCACTGAAACCGTCGCGGGTCAGTGCACGCAATGACGAGGCAAAGGGCGCGGCAGTGTAATGCACAATCACCTGGCGCACGGCCTGGCCATTGCGCTCATTGAAGTCGTTTGCGGGATACGTGGAATCGATAACCAACATAGGGGCTGTCCTTTTCAACACAGGCCGAGTCATTCAGCCGGTTCAAACACAAAAAAATGACCGCCATCCTGAAGCGTTGCGCTTGAGGATGGCGGTAGCTATGTGTGCTGTGAAAAGAAGGTTTCAGCGCCGCAACGGCATGCCCAGGTCGACGCGCATGCCATCGGCCTGGCTGTCGAATTTCAGGGAGCACGAGCAGCGCTGCACGATGGCCTGGACGATCGCCAACCCCAGGCCGCAACCCGGGCTGTTGCCGTTGCGCCAGAAGCGCTGGGTCAAGTGTTGCAAGTCTTCGCTGGAAATCGGCGCGCCATGGTCACGCACCCGGAACACCACATTGTCGCCAGCGCTGGACACACTCAGCTCCACCCGAGTATCGGCCGGGGTGTGGCGCAACGCGTTGTCCAGCAGGTTGCGCAGGGCCGCGACGGCCAGGCCCACCGGCATTTCCAAAGGTTTTTCGGACAAACCGTCTGCCAGGATCAGGTCAATACGCTGATTGTCGCCGCCGTTGGCATCCTGGATCGCCAGTTGCGCAACTTGCTCGGCACTCGATTGCAGGCCGTCATCAAACGACAGGCTGCCTTCGACCCGCGCCAGCAGCAGTAACTGCTCAAGGGTGCGGTGCAAGCGGTCGGCGCCCTCTTCAGCGTGGGCCAGGGACTGGTCACGGGCGGCGCCTTCGGTCATGCGCGCCACTTGCAGGTGGGTCTTGATCGCAGTCAACGGGCTGCGCAATTCGTGGGCCGCGTCACCGGTCAAGCGGCGTTCGCGTTCGATGGTCTTGGCGATGCGTTGCAGCAACTGGTTCTGGGTGTCGAGCAGTGGCTTGAGTTCGCTGGGCAGCGGGCTGATCTGCAACGGTTCGAGGGAGTCGGCACTGCGGCGCATCAAGGCGTCACGCATGCGGTTGAGCGGCAACAGGCTCTGGCCGATCCCCAGCCACAACAGGCACAGGCAGCCCAACAATGCCACGCCCACCGGCACCGAGGCGGCCAGCAGGATCGACAGGTTCAACGCTTCACGCTCCACCTGCCGGTCGGCGGTGGTGATAAACAAATCGCCACGGGACAGGGTAAAGCTGCGCCAGCCCACGCCATCAATCATCTGGTCGCGAAAGCCGCTCTTGCGCGACTCCAGGCCCTGGTCCGGCGTGGTGTGGCTGCGGGCCAAAACCACGCCGCGCAAGGAACTGACCTGGCACGCCATACCGCCTGGCACATTCAATTGTTCGGCGCTGAAGTGCGCGCCCTCCCCCGTGCTGGAGAGGCCGGGCATCTGCTCCATCAGCCCTGCCACCATGCGCGCCGACGCCACCAGGCGCTGGTCGAGGGAAAACATCATCTGGTTGCGCAGGTCGTTGAGCATCCACGCGGCGGCCAGGGCCCAGATCAGCACAAAGGCCGCACCGAGCTTGAAGGTCAGCCGCAGGCGCAGGCTCATCACGAAGCGTCCTCTCCACCGTCAGCCGGGCCCAGGCGATAGCCCAGGCCGCGCACGGTTTCGACGATGCCGTTGCCGAGTTTGCGCCGCAGGTGGTGGATGTGCACGTTGAGGGCGTTGCTTTCCAGTTCGTCGTTCAGGCCGTAGACGCTGTCCTTGAGTTGCTCGCTGGAGAGCACCCGGCCACGGTTTTGCAACAGGGCCTGCAACAGCGCCTGCTCGCGGCGGGACAGGTCCACCGACTCACCGCCCAGCAACGTTTCGCGGCTGCTGGGGTTGTAAGTCAGGCGCCCGTGCTCGATCAGATTGACGCTGCGCCCGGCTACCCGGCGCAACAGGGTGTGCAGGCGTGCGGCGAGTTCGCGCAGGTCGAAGGGCTTGAGCAGGTAGTCGTCGGCACCGGCCTGCAGGCCGTCGACGCGGTTGGTCACCGAATCCCGTGCGGTC
The DNA here is from genome assembly GCF_030815935.1 of Pseudomonas sp. W2I6. NCBI lineage: Bacteria > Pseudomonadati > Pseudomonadota > Gammaproteobacteria > Pseudomonadales > Pseudomonadaceae > Pseudomonas > Pseudomonas sp. W2I6. Next base: position 4,137,094 of record NZ_JAUSXJ010000001.1, read on the forward strand.
AGGATCAGCACTGGAATCTCCAGGCCCTGGCTGCGCAGTTGCTGCAACAGCTTCAAGCCGTCTTCATCCGGCAGGCCGAGGTCGAGTACCATCACGTCGAATTCCGCCACCTTGAGCATCGCCCGGGCAGCCGCAGCCGTGCCGACGCGCTCGACCGTCAGGCCCTGGGCGCTGAGCCCGGCAACAATGCCGCTGGCGATCAGCTCGTCGTCTTCACAGACCAGTACGTGCATGGTGAACCCTTTGCAAAATGTGAGGGTGATTAAAAAGGCAGTGGATTAAGCGTGCATTATGCCGCCAACGCCAAGAATCCCGGATAATCGCTTCTTTCTAGGATAGCCCGGTTAATCATCGGTTAATCAACGCCACACATTGTGTGTCCCACTTGCTTCGAACTAAGGCTTGATCATGCGGCATCTGTTTATCTTCCTGCTGGTGTTGTTTGCTGGATTCACCCAGGCCGCGCCTGGCAACAATCCATTCGAGACCAAACCCGACTTCCTCCCGGTGGGCAAAGCCTTCACCTTTACCTCCGAGCGTCTGGCCTCCGGCGAAACCCAGTTGTATTGGCAGATTGCCGACGGTTACTACCTGTACCAGCAGCGCATGAAATTCGATGGCCTGGCCGAAAAGCCGACGTTGCCCCAGGGCGAAGCCCACAGCGACGAGTTCTTTGGCGAGCAGCAAGTCTATCGCCAGGGCCTGGAAGTGAAGATTCCCGCCGGCGCCACCGGCCAGGTCAAGCTCGGCTGGCAAGGCTGCGCCGATGCCGGCCTGTGCTACCCGCCGCAATCGATCACCGTGGACCTGGGCGGCAACCCTGCCGTCGCCGCCACCGGCCAGGCCCAGGACCAAAGCCTGGCCAGCGGCCTGCAACAACGCAGCCTGGGCTGGAGCCTGCTGGTGTTCTTCGGCCTGGGCCTGCTGCTGGCCTTTGCCCCGTGTTCCCTGCCGATGTTGCCGATCCTCGCCGGCCTTGTGGTCGGCAGCGGCGCCAGCCCACGGCGCGGCTTTGCCCTGGCCGCCAGCTACGTGGTGTGCATGGCGCTGGTGTATGCCGCGCTCGGTGTATTGGCTGCGCTGCTCGGCGGCAACCTCGCCGCCCTGCTGCAAACCCCGTGGATCCTCGGCAGCTTCGCTGCGTTGTTTGTGATTCTCGCCCTGCCGATGTTCGGCTTCTTTGAACTGCAACTGCCGGCCTTCCTGCGCGATCGCCTGGACAACGTCAGCCGCAACCAAAGCGGCGGCAGCCTGGTAGGCGCCGGCGTGCTCGGCGCCCTGTCCGGCTTGCTGGTGGGCCCGTGCATGACCGCGCCCCTGGCCGGCGCGCTGCTGTACATCGCCCAAAGCGGCAACGCCTTGCACGGCGGCCTGATCCTGTTTGCCATGGGCATCGGCATCGGCGTGCCGCTGTTGCTGCTGGTGACCGTGGGTAACCGCTTCCTGCCCAAGCCTGGCACCTGGATGAATATCCTCAAGGGCATCTTCGGCTTCCTGTTCCTCGCCACCGCCGTGCTGATGATTCGCCCGGTGGTCGGTGAAACCCTGTGGCTCGGCCTGTGGGGTGTGCTGGCGCTGGTCATGGCCTACTGCGGCTGGCGCCTGGCCCGCGATTTCGGGCGTACCGCCATGCTGTTCGGTGCCGGTTCGCTGGTGCTGGGCCTCTGGGGCAGCGTATTGGTGATCGGCGCGGCCGGCGGCAGCGACGACCTGTGGCAACCGCTGAAGGTCTACAGCGGCTCGCGGGTAGCCGGTGCTCCCACCGCCCACGAAGCCTTCATGACCATCAACGACCCGGCCGTACTGCAAAGCCAGCTCGACAGCGCCAAGGCCCAGGGCCAATGGGTGCTGGTGGACTACTACGCCGACTGGTGCGTGTCGTGCAAGATCATGGAAAAACAGGTGTTCGGCAAACCCGAGGTACTGGACGCCCTCAAGGATGTGCGCCTGCTGCGCCTCGACGTCACCGCCGACAACGCCGCCAGCCGCGAGCTGCTGGGCCGCTACAAGGTCCCCGGCCCGCCGAGCTTCGTCTGGATCGGCCCCGACGGTGAAGAGCGCCGCGCCCAGCGCATCACCGGCGAAGTCGACGCCGCCGCCTTCCTGCAACGCTGGACCCAAGCCCGGGAAGCCCTCTGATGCTGACACTGACCATCGGCACCTTCGCCATCGCCCTGAATCACTTGCTGCTGATCACGGCGTTGATCCTCGCCACCCTGGTGGGCTGGCGGGTGGCCAAGCGCGGCGGCGAGAACCCCGAGTCGGTGCTGTTCACCCTGTTTCTGCTGGGCATGCTCGCCGCACGCGTCAGCTTCGTATTGATGTACTGGTCGTACTACCAGAATGACCCGCTGCAAATCGTCGACCTGCGCGACGGCGGTTTTCTCGCCTGGCCCGGCGTGATCGTGCTGATCATCGGCGCGCTGATCTACGGCTGGCGCCGCCCGCTGCTGCGCAAGCCACTGAGCGCCGGCGTGATCACCGGCCTGGCGTTCTGGGCCTTGACCAGCCTGTCCCTGACCCTCTACGAAAAAGGCACGCACCTGCCGGACATTGCCCTGCGCAACGCCAATGGCGAAACCGTGCAACTGGCCGACTACAAGGGCGGCCCGCTGGTGATCAACCTGTGGGCCACCTGGTGCCCGCCGTGCCGGCGCGAAATGCCGGTACTGGAAAGTGCCCAGCGCCAGCGCCCGGACGTGACCTTCCTGTTCGTCAACCAGGCCGAAAGCATGCAAAGCGTCGCCACCTACCTGGCGACCCAGGGCCTGAACCTGGATAACGTGCTGTTCGACGCCAGCGGCCGCCTCGGCCAGGCCGTCGGCTCCATGGCCTTGCCTACCACCCTCTTCTACCAACCTGATGGTCGCCTGATCAACAGCCACCTGGGCGAACTCTCACAGGCCAGCCTGGCCCGCGCCATGGAGCGCTTCGAGCCGACCCCCGCCAAACCGGCCCTGCCGGCCACCACAAGGAATTCGCCATGCTCCGCCTCCGCCACCTGCTGACACTCCTGCCCCTGACCCTGGCCGCCAGCCTGGTCCACGCCGAAGACTGGCCGGCGCCGATCAAGAACATCGAAGCCAAGGGGGCCAAGATCATCGGCAAGTTCGATGCGCCCAGCGGCCTCACAGGTTACGCGGCGCAATACCAGAACCGCGGCATGGCGCTGTACCTGACCGCAGACGGCAAAAGCGTGATTGCCGGCAACCTGTACGATGCTGATGGCAACGACCTGAGCACCGCCCCCCTGGAAAAACTGGTGTATGCGCCCATGGCCAAGGAAGTCTGGGCCAAGATGGAACACAGCAACTGGATACAGGACGGTAACAAGGATGCGCCGCGCATCGTGTACCTGTTCAGCGACCCGAACTGCCCGTACTGCAACATGTTCTGGGAACAGGCGCGGCCGTGGGTGAAGTCGGGCAAGGTACAGTTGCGGCACATCATGGTGGGGATTATTCGTGAGGACAGCCCGGGCAAGTCGGCCGCGCTGTTTGCCGCCAAGGATCCACAGCAGGCCCTTGAAACCCATGAGGCTGCCGGTAAGGGCAGCAAGCTGCAGGCGCTGGAGAAGATCCCGGCGGATATCCAGGCCAAGCTCGATTCGAACATGAAGTTGATGGACGAGCTGGAGTTGTCGGCGACGCCGGCGATTTTCTATCTGGATGACAAGGGTGGGTTGCAGCAACAGCAAGGAGCGCCGTCGCCGGATAAGTTGGTGAAGATTCTCGGGCCGAAGTAAGCGGCGACCAGTCTGACGCCTTCGCGAGCAAGCCCGCTCCCACCTTTTGAATGTATTCACAGTTCAAAAGGTGGGAGCGGGCTTGCTCGCGAAGGGGCCGCCAAAAACAGCGAAGGTTCAGAGTCTTACAACCCCTCCAGCTCCGCCATCAAATCACTCAACCGATCCACCTTCTCCGCGCTGATCTCATTCGCCGCCAGCCCCTCGATATACCCCGCCAACGCCTCCACCGTGCTGCACTCGAACATCGCCCGCAACGGCACATCCCGCTGCAGCGTCTTCTGTACCCGTGAAGCAATCTGCGTGGCCAACAACGAATGCCCGCCCAGTTCGAAGAAGTTGTCCTGCACGCCGACCCGCTCGACCTTGAGCACCTCGGCCCAGATCCCGGCCAGCGTCTGCTCCAGCTCATTGCGCGGCGCCAGATAATCCTGGCTGTGCAACTGGCCGATCTCCAATGCCGGCAAGGCCTTGCGGTCCAGCTTGCCGTTGGCGTTCAGCGGCAAACGGTCGAGCCACAGCCAATGCAACGGCACCATGTACTCCGGCAGCTCGGCACGCAGGCGTTGCTTGATGCGATCGAGGCGCTCAACCGGGTTGAGCTGCGCATCCGCCGCCACCAGGTAGCCCACCAGATGCTTGCCGTTGACGCCCTCCTGCACGCCCACCGCCGCATCCCGCACTTCAGGCTGCTCATGCAGGCGCGCTTCGATTTCACCCAGCTCGATCCGGTAACCGCGAATCTTCACCTGATGGTCGATGCGCCCGACGTACTCCAACACACCGTCGCTGCGACGGCGGGCCAAATCCCCTGTTCGATACAACCGGTCCGCACCAAATGGATTCGGCACAAACGCTTGCGCCGTGCGCAGCGGATCGCTGACATAACCACGCCCCACGCCCGTCCCGGCCACGCACAACTCGCCGACGGCGCCTTGAGGCACCAGTTCCAGCGCACCGTCCAGCAGGTACAACCGGTTATTGTCGGTCGGCGTACCAATCGGCAGATAAGTGCCACGGGTCGACGCCAGGTCGACGCGGAAGAACGCCACGTCGTCCGAACATTCCGCCGGGCCATACGCGTTGACCAGGCCAATCTGCGGATAACGCAGCAACCACTGGTGCGCCAGTTCCGGCGGCATCGCTTCACCCGTCGGCAGCATCCAGCGCAAGCCATCCAGGCTCATGCGCTCCTGGGCGAGCATGCCCTGGATCAGTGACGGCACGCTTTCCAGCACGGTAATGCCCTGGGCCTGGACGTGAGCGAGCAAGCCTTGCGGATCATGGGCAATGGTATTCGGCACAATGTCCACCCGCGCCCCGAACAGCGGCGCCGCGAGGAACTGCCACACCGAGATATCGAAACTTTGCGAGGCGGTCTGGGCGATCACATCGTGCTCAGTCAGTTGCAGATACGGCACCTTGCTCAACTGGTTATTGAGCATGCCGCGCTGTTCGACCATCACGCCCTTGGGCAGGCCAGTGGAGCCCGAGGTGTAGATCACGTAGGCCAGGTTATCCGGCGCGCTGTAGATACCGGGGTTTTCCTGCGAGCCAGTCATCTCCTCCCACACCAGCAGCCTCGGTCGCGAGCCACAGGCAAACTCTTCCAGCAACAGATCCGCCTGTTCCCGACAAGCCTCGGTGCACACCAGCAACGGCGTACGACTGAGGTCGATGATCCGGCTCAAGCGCTGGGTCGGCAGCCCCGGGTCCAGCGGCAGGTAACCGGCACCCGCCTTGAAGCTGCCGATGATCATGCCCAGCAGATCCAGATTACGTTCGGCCAGCAACGCCACCGGTTGATCCGGCCCGACACCGGCCGCGATCAATGCATGGCCCAGGCGGTTACTGCGTCGGTTCAGTTCGGCATAGCTCCATTGCTGATCCAGGCAACTGGCGGCAATCCGCTGTGGATGCTCTGCCACCTGGGCTTCGAACAGCTCGATGTAACTGCGCTCCAGCGGATACTCATGCTCGCTCTGGTTGCAGCCGTCCACCAGGAACTCACGCTCCTGCTCGCCAATCAGCGGCAAGTCGGCCATGTCGCCATGGAAGCCCTGCACCAGCGCCAGCAGCAGCCGCTTGAATTCAGCGAGCATGCCTTGCACGGTGGTTTCATCGAAATAACGCTGGTCGTAGGACAGGTGCAAGCCCAGGTCATCGCCCGGGTAGCACACGGCCGTCAGCGGGAAGTTGGTGTGGGTGCGACCGGAATCCGAGGTGGCATTCAGGCTTTGCGCACGGTCCAGTACCGAGACTTCCACCGGGGCGTTCTCGAACACGAACAGGCTGTCGAACAGCGGCTGGCCTTTCGGCAGTTCGCTGTGCTCCTGGATGGTCACCAGCGGCAGGTACTCGTACTCGCGCAGTTGCATATTGCTGTCGAGCAGGCCGCTCAACCATTGGCGCACGCTGCACTGCTGATCGTCCTCCGGCAGCTTGACCCGCAAGGCGATACTGTTGATAAACAGCCCGACAGTGCGCTGCATCTCGGGCATTTCTACCGGGCGCCCGGCCACGGTGACGCCGAACAGCACGTCGCGATCGCCACTCAAGCGCCGCAGCACCAGGGCCCATGCCGCCTGGGCGAAGGTGTTTACCGTCAATTGATGAGCCTGGGCCAGCTCGCGCAATTGCGCGCCGTCGCGCACATCCAGGCGGGTGTAGCAGTCGCCTACCACCATGCCGCCGCTGTGGCCGGCATGTTCGCGCAGGAACGGCCGGTCGCTCGGAATCGGTGTGGTGCGTTCGAACCCTTGCAGGTTCTGCTGCCACCACTGGCGCGCCTCGGCGAGGTTCTGGCGTTGCAGCCAGGCGATGTAATCGCGGTAACGCGGTGGCGTCGCCAGTTGCGCTTCGCGACCTTCGCCGAGGGCCATGTAGATGTCGAAGAAATCGTTCATCAGCAGCGAGCGGCACCACGCATCGATCAGAATGTGGTGGTTGCTCATCATGAACCAGTAGCGGGCTTCGCCTACGCGGATCAGCCGCAGGTGGAAGGGCGCCTGGTTAAGCAGATCGAAACCGGCTTCACGCTCGCTTTTCAGCAACGCTTGCAGGCGCGGTTCCTGCTCGCTTTCCGGCTCCTGGCTCCAGTCGAGGTACTCGATCGGCGTGCTGCCGGGCTTGTGGATAACCTGCAACATGTCTTCGCCGACGTTCCAGCAGAACGAGGCGCGCAAGGCTTCATGACGGGCGATCACCGCCTGCCAGGCCTGGGCGAAACGCTCGGGGTCCAGGGCGCTGTTGATGCGGTAGCGGTCCTGCATGTAGTAGAGGCCGGTGCCCGGTTCCAGCAGGGTGTGCAGCAGCAAGCCTTCCTGCATCGGGGTCAGCGGGTACACGTCTTCGATGGCATTGGCCGGCACCGGCAGCGCATCGAGTTGCCCCTGGGTCAGGTGCGCCAGCGGGAAGTCCGACGGCGTAAGGCCGCCCGCGTCTGCCTTGAGGCAATGTTCAATCAGGCTTTGCAGTTCCGCCAGGTAAGCGTCCGCCAGTTCAGCGATGGTCTGGCTGTGGTGACGCTCGCGGCTGAAGGTCCAGCGCAGCACCAGCTCACCGCCGTACACCTGGCTGTCGACACTCAGCGCGTTGGGCAACGGCGCGTCCGGGTCGTGGGCGATCCCGGCGGACTCGTCCAGCGGGTGGAACAGTGCGTCGGCGCCAAAGCTCTGATCGAACTGGCCGAGGTAGTTGAAGGTGATACTGGCGCTCGGCAACGCGGCCATGGTCTGGCGGCACAGGTCGTCGGCCAGGTAGCGCAGCACGCCATAACCCAACCCTTTGTGGGGCACGCCGCGCAGTTGCTCCTTGATCGCCTTGATCGAGGCGCCCTGCCCGGCGGCTTCTTCGATATGCAGCGGGGTCAGGCGCAGCGGGTAGGCGCTGGTGAACCAGCCGACGCTGCGGGTCAGGTCGATCTCGTCGAATAGCGGTTCGCGGCCGTGGCCTTCCAGCTGGATCAATGCGGATTCATGGCCACTCCAACGGCACAGCACACGGGCCAGGGCGGTCAGCAGCAAATCGTTGACCTGGGTGCGGTAGGCACTTGGTGCCTGCTGCAACAACTGGCGGGTGCGCTCGGCATCCAGGCGCACGCTGACGGTATCGGCGTCGCGATTGCGCAGCGAACCCTGTGGGCGATCCACCGGCAATTCAACGGCAGGGCCGGCCAACTGTTGCTGCCACACGTGCAGCTCCTCACGCAGGGATTCGCTGCCGGCATACGCCTGCAACCGCGCCGCCCAGTCGCGCAAGGCGCTGGTCTTGGCCGGCAGGTTGACCGGCTGGTCGTCGCTCAACTGGCGATACACGGTCTGCAAATCTTCCAGCAATACCCGCCAGGAAACGCCGTCCACCACCAGGTGATGGATCGCGATCAGCAGCCGGCGCTGGCCTTGCGGGCCGTCCACCAGTAGCGCGCGCAACAACGGGCCATGGGCGAGGTTGAGGCTGCGCTGGGTGTCGGTGAACAGCGCGCTGCACTGCTCCATGTCCGCCACCTGGGCTTGCAACAGCAGGCCGCCTTCCGGCACCGCCAAGTGTTCGGCGTGCCATTGGGCGTCGCGCTGGGTGAAGCTCAGGCGCAGGGCGTCGTGATGTTCCAGCACCGCCAGCAACGCTTGCTCCAGGCGATGAGGTTCCAGGGCCTGAACCGGCTCCAGCAGCAACGCCTGGTTCCAGTGTTGGCGCTCCGGGATGTCGGTGTCGAAGAACCAGTGCTGGATCGGCGTCAGCCCGGACGCGCCGGTCAACACGCCTTGTTCGGCGCTGACCTGCTCGCTGCGGGTCGCCACGGCGGCCAGGGTTTGCACGGTCTGGTGCTGGAACAAATCACGCGGGCTGAAATGAATCCCCGCCTGCCGGGCCCGGCTGACCACCTGGATCGACAGGATCGAGTCGCCGCCCAACTCGAAGAAGTTGTCGTCAAGGCCTACCTGTTGCACGTTCAGTACCGCGCACCAGATGGCCGCCAGGGTTTGCTCCAGCTCGTTGCGCGGCGCCACGTACTGTTGACGATTCGCCTCGGGGTCCGGCTGCGGCAAGGCGCGGCGGTCGAGTTTGCCGTTGGCGGTCAGCGGCATGCTGTCGAGGACAATCAGGTGCGCGGGCACCATGTAGTCCGGCAGCTGCGCTTTCAAATGCGCCTTGAGGGATTCACGCAGTGCACCGTGTTCTTCGTCGCTGACCAGGTAGGCCACCAACTGTTTGCCGCTCGGGGAATTCAGCGCCAACACCACTGCTTCACGCACCGCCTGGTGTTCCAACAGGCGGGTTTCAATTTCCCCCAGCTCGATGCGGAACCCGCGAATCTTCACTTGATGGTCGATACGACCGAGGTATTCCACCAGGCCATCGGCACGCTGGCGCACCAGGTCGCCGGTGCGATACAGGCGACCGCCGTTCGTGGCAAACGGATCCGCGACAAACCGCTCCCCGGTCATCCCCGGACGCTGGTGATACCCCTGGGCCAGGCCGGCACCGCCGACGTACAACTCACCCGTCGCGCCTTGCGGCACCAGCGCCAGATCCGCATCCAGAATGTAGGCCACACGCGCGCCGATGATGCTGCCGATCGGCACGCTGCCGGCGCCTTCTTCCAGGGCTTCCGGGGCCAGGCTGGCCAACGGCATCACCACGGTTTCAGTCGGGCCATAGGCGTTGAAAAACAGCGCCGGCTTGAATGCCGCACGAATGCGCTGCAAGTGTTCGCCGGTCAGGGCCTCACCGCCGGTGATGCACATGCGCACCGCCAGGGTCTGGTCTTGCGTGGCCAGCCATTGCGCCAACTGGCTGCCATAGCTTGGGGTGAAGCCCAGGATATTGATGCGGTGCCGACGAATCAGCCCGCAGATTTCTTCCGCGTCCCACTGGCCCTGGGCCCGCAACACAACCTGGGCACCACTGAGCAACGGCACCAGCAGACGCTCGGTGGCAGCGTCAAAGTTGATGGAATAGAAGTGCAGCTCGCAGTCATCCGGGCGCATGCCGAAGCGTTCGATCACCGCCTGGCAATGCATGGCGATTTCACCGTGGGACACCACCACGCCCTTGGGCTTGCCGGTGGAACCGGAGGTGTAGATCAAGTAGGCCTGATGTTGCGGCAGGCTGATGAAAGGCAACTCGCTCGCCGGGTAGTCCGCCAGGGTTGGCAGGTCCTCTTCCAGGCACCAGCGGCCGACACTCTCAGGCAGTTCGCCCAATGCGTCGAACATCGCGGCATCGCTGAGCAACAGGCCGATGCCACTGTCTTCGATCATGTAGTGCAGGCGGTCCAGCGGGTATTCCGGGTCCAGCGGCACATAGGCGCCGCCGGCCTTGAGGATTGCCAGCAGGCCAACCACCATCTCCAGCGAACGCGGCAACGCCAGGCCGACCCGCACCTGCGGGCCCACGCCGCGCTCGCGGAGCATCCAGGCCAGGCGATTGGCGCGGCTGTCGAGTTCGCTGTAGCTCAGGGTCTGCCCGGCAAAGGTCAACGCCGGTGCATCGGCACGGGCCAGGGCCTGCTCGCTGAACAGGTGATGGATGCACTGGTCGAGGCGATGCTCGCCAGCCTCAATGCCGAGGCTGTCTTGCAGGGCGCGCTGTTCGCCAGCCTCCAGCAACGGCAACTCACTCAGGCGCCGTTGCGGATCGGCGAGCAAGGCTTCCAGCAGGTTTTGCCAATGCGCCGCCATGCGCGCAATGCGCGGCTCGTCGAACAGGTCGGTACTGTAGGTCAGGCAGCAACCCAGGCGATGATCGAGGTCGGTGACTTCCAGGTTGAGGTCGAACTTGGTGGCGCGGGCGTCGTTGGCCAGGTAATCGACGGTCATCCCGGCCAGGGTGCGGCTCTGCTGGAATTCCCAGCGCTGCACGTTGCACATCACCTGGAACAGCGGGTTGTACGCCGCGCTGCGGGGTGGTTGCAGGGCCTCCACCAGATGGTCGAACGGCAGGTCCTGATGGGACTGGCCTTCGATCACGGTGTGGCGAACCTGGTCAAACAGTTCGCCGACACTCATCTGCCCGTTGAGCTGGCAACGCAGCACCTGGGTGTTGAGAAATGCGCCAATCAGCCCTTCGCTTTCCGGGCGAATCCGGTTGGCCACCGGCGCACCGATGCGCAGGTCGGTCTGGCCGCTGTAGCGGTAGAGCAATACCGCGAGGGTGGCGGTCATGGTCATGAACAGGGTCAGGCCGCGTTCGGCGTTGAAGGCACGCACGCGGGCGGCGAGGTCGTCGCTCAAGTCAAAACGGTACAGCTCGCCCTGGTGACTTTGCACCGGTGGCCGCGGACGGTCGCCCGGCAGTTCCAGCAGCGGGTGTTCGGTGCCCAGTTGCGCGGTCCAGTAATCCAGTTGGCGCTGGCGTTCGCCGGCCTCCAGCCACTGGCGCTGCCACACGCTGTAGTCGAGGTACTGCACCGGCAGTGGCGCCAGTGGTGATTCGCGGTCGTCGATGAACGCTTCGTACAGCGCGCTGAGTTCACGGGCAAAGATGTCCATGGCCCAGCCTTCGGTGACGATATGGTGCAGGGTCAGCACCAGGTAATGTTCCAGCTCGCCGGCCTTGACCAGGCAGGCGCGCAGCAATGGGCCGGTTTCCAGATTGAACGGCGTGTGGGCTTCATGATCGGCCAGTTGCTGCACACGCCGTTGCCGCTCGGCCTCACTGAACGCCGAGAAATCCTGCCAATCCATGCGCACGCCGGTTTGCGCCGCAACCTTCTGCTGCGCCACGCCATTGATGCTCGGGAAAGTCGTGCGCAGGGTTTCATGACGCATGATCAAGGCCTGCAACGCCGCCTCGAAACGGCCCACGTCCAGCACCCCGCGAAAGCGCGCCATGCCGCCGACGTTATACGCCGGGCTGTCGGGCTCCATCTGCCAGAGGAACCACATGCGCTGCTGGGAATAGGACAGTGGCACCGGCTGGCTGCGGTCGACCTTGCCGATGGCCAGCTGTTGGTTACGTTGCCCGGCGGCCTGGATCAGCCGGACCTGCTCGGCGAAAGCCCCCAGCTCGCTGGCGTCGAACAGCGTGCGCAACGGCAGTTCGACGTCACAGGCCTGGCGGGTGCGGGAGATGATTTGCGTCGCCAGCAACGAATGGCCACCAAGGGCGAAGAAGTCGTCCCGCAGGCCGATGCGTGGCAGCGCCAGGACTTCACGCCAGATCGCGGCGATTTGCTGCTCCAGCGCTGTTTCAGGTTCGACGTGTTCACGTACCTGCCACACCGGTTCCGGCAAGGCGCGGCGATCCAGTTTGCCGCTTGGGCTCAGGGGCATCGCGTCCAGGCGCATCAATTGCGCCGGGACCATGTACTCCGGCAGTTCGGCGGCCAGGGCGGTTTTTACGTCCTGTTCATCCAACGGTTCGCTGGCGGTGTAGTAACCGATCAACTGCGCACCGGCTGCGGTTTCCCGCACCAGCACCACCGCTTGGGCGATGCCGTCGAGAGCCAGCAGGCGGGCTTCGATTTCTTCAGGCTCGACACGGAAGCCACGCAGTTTGACCTGCTGATCCAGGCGCCCGAGGTATTCCAGTACCCCATCGGTGCTCCAGCGCACGCGGTCACCGGTGCGATACAGGCGTGCGCCCGCCTCACCCAACGGGTCGGCGACAAAGCGTTCGGCGGTCAGCCCCGCACGCCCGAGGTAACCCCGGGCCAGGCCGATGCCGCCGATGCACAACTCACCCGGCACACCCGCCGGCAGCGGCTCGAACTGATCATCCAGCACCCGGCAAATCACATTGCCCAGCGGCCGGCCAATCGGCGAACGCTCGCCGTCCTCGGCCTGGCAATGCCAGTGCGTCACGTTGATCGCGGTTTCGGTGGGGCCATACCGATTGTGCAACTGCACCGCCGGCAACTGCGCCAGCACCCGGTTGCGCAACTCGGCGGGCAGCGCTTCACCGCCGGAGAACAGGCGACGCAGGCTGGTGCATTCGGCAGCCAACGGTTCGTCGACAAACAGCTGCAACAGCGGCGGCACAAAGTGCAGCGTGGTCACGCCGTGCTCCTGCACCAACTGCGCGATGCGATGGGGATCGCGATGCTCGCCGGGGCCGGCCAGCACCAGGCGGCAACCGGTGATCAGCGGCCAGAAACACTCCCACACCGACACGTCGAAACTGATGGGCGCCTTTTGCATCAGCACATCGGTTTCATCCAATTGGTAGGTGGCTTGCATCCACTGCAAGCGCTCGGCCAGCGCGGCATGGGTGTTGCCCACGCCCTTGGGCTGGCCGGTGGAGCCGGAGGTGTAGATCACATAGGCGAGGTTGTCGCCATTGAGGTGCAAACCCGGCGCATGGGTCGGCCAACTGTCGAGCTTGAGGCTGTCCATGGCGATGACGCACACGCCTTGCGCCGTGGGCAGTTGTTCCAGCAGTGAAGTTTGGGTCAGCAGCAGTTGCACGCCGCTGTCCTTGAGCATGTAGCCCAGGCGTTCGGCGGGATAATCCGGGTCCAGCGGCACATAGGCGCCGCCGGCCTTGATGATTGCCAGCAGGCCGATCAGCAGTTGCGGCGAACGCTCGGCGGCGATGGCCACGCACACGTCCGGGCCGACGCCCTTGTCCCGCAGGTAATGGGCCAGGCGGTTGGCCTGGGTGTGCAATTGCGCGAAGGTCAGACTGCCGTCCTGCCACACCAGTGCGGTGCGTTCCGAGACGTGTTGGTTGAGGTGTTCCGGCAGCCAGCGCTGCGCCGGTGTGCACGGCGCAGCGCTCCACTGCTGTTGTTGGCGCTGCTCGTCGACATGCAACAGCTTCAGGTCGCCGATGGCCTGTTGTGGTTGCTCGCAGATGGCTTGCAGCAGGTTGATGAAGTGCCCGGCCAGGCGCTCGATGGTGGCGGCGTCGAACAGCTCATCGGCGTAGTCGAAGGACAGGCTCAGGCGCCCGTTGCGGTCTTCTTCAGTGTGCAGTTGCAGGTCGAACTTGGCTTCGCGGCTGTGCCATGCCAGCTCGTCGGCAAGCAGGCCCGGCAAGCGGCGCAGGGCGCCGAGGTCACGTTGCTGGTGGTTGAACATCACCTGGAACAGGCCTTGTTCCCGAGCTTGGGGGAAGGCTTCCAGCAGTTGTTCGAAAGGCAGGTCCTGATGGGCCTGGGCACCCAGCGCTGCGGTGCGGGTTGCCGTCAGCAACTCGGCGAAGGGCAGGCGCGCATCCAGTTCGGCGCGCAGTACGAGGGTGTTGATAAAGAACCCGATCAGGCCTTGGGTTTCCTGGCGCGGACGGTTGGCGTTGGGCACGCCGATGCGGATATCGCGCTGGCCGCTGTAGCGATAGAGCAGGCTCTGGAACGCCGCGAGCAACAGCATGAACGGCGTGGATTCGTGGCTTTGGGCAGTCTTGCGAATGGCTTCGCCGAGGCTCGCGCTCACACGCACACTGTGACGCGAGGCACTGCGCAGGTGCTGCGCCGAACGCGGGTGATCGGTGGCCAGGCTCAGGGTTGGGTGCTCGTCGCCCAGTTGTTGTTTCCAGTAAGCCAGTTGCCGCTGGCCCTCGCCTTCGGCCAGCCACTGGCGCTGCCAACTTCCGTAGTCGGCGTATTGCAGGGCCAGCGCTGGCAGCTCCAGGGGTTGGCCCTGGGACGCAGCGGCGTACAGTCGCGAGAATTCGTCGATCAACACGTTCAGCGACCAGCCGTCCGCGATGATGTGGTGCATCGTCACCAGCAGTTGGTGGTCTTCGTCATCCAGGCGCACCAGCGTTACCCACAGCAGCGGGCCTTTCTCCAGGTCGAACTGGGTGCGGGCTTCGTCTTCACGAATCTGCTTGGCACGGGCTTCCCGCTCGGCGGCAGGCAAATCGCTGAGGTCGATGACTTGCAGATCGAAATCAGCCTTGGCGTCGACCCGCTGGAAGGCCTGGCCATCGCGCTCGAAGAAGCGCGTGCGCAGGGCTTCGTGGCGCTGGATCAATTGCTGGAAGCTTGAGCGCACCGCGTCTTCATCCAGCTCGCCGCGCAACCGCAAGGCGCCGGGAATGGTGTAGGCGCTGCTGTGCGGGTCGAGTTGCCAGGTGATCCACAGACGGTTCTGCGCGAGGGATTGCGGCAGGTCTTCCTGTCGCGACAACCCATGGATTGCGCCTTGGGCCACGCCGCCGTCCTGCTGCAATTGCCCGACGCTGGTGGCGAAGGCGGCCAGGGTGGGCGCTTCGAACAACAGGCGCAGGTTCAGTTCCAGGCCGAGGGTTTCCCGCAGCCGGGCGACGACCTGGGTGGCGCTGATGGAGTTGCCCCCCAGCAGGAAGAAGTGATCGTCGGCGGCGACCTGCGTCACCTGCAATTGCTCGCACCAGATCGCGGCAATCCGGCTTTGCAGCTCGGACGCCAGCACCGCATCACCCGCCTGCGCTTGCACGCCGGGGAACTGCGCATAACTGTCGAGGCTGCCGTCCGCCAGGCGTGTGCGGCAGGCCGAGCGCTGCACCTTGCCGCTGGACGTTTTCGGCAAGCCACCGGGGTTGAGCAACACCACCACGCTCGGCGCTTCCTGGCAGGCTTCGGCCACCGCCTGGCGAATCGCCTTGATCAGTGCTTCCGGCGGCAGGATTTTCTGCACGCTGCGGCTGATTTCGGCGGCGATGCCAATGCCTTCCAGGCCCTGGTCATTCACCGCGAACGCGGCGACCCGGCCCTTGCGTACCACTTCCACTTCGCGCTCGATGGCTTGCTCGATGTCCTGGGGATACAGGTTGTGGCCCCGCACGATCAGCAGGTCTTTCAGGCGACCGGTGATAAATACCTCACCTTCGCGGATAAACCCGAGGTCGCCGGTCCGCAGCCAGGTACGGCCTTCGTGCTGGACGAAAGTCTTGGCGGTGGCTTCAGGGTTGCGCCAGTAGCCGTGGGCGATGCTCGGGCCGGTGGCCCAGATTTCACCGACGGCATTGTCGGGGAGCGTCGCCAGGGTGGCGGGGTCGGCAATCAGCACCGCGTGCTCGGGCTGGCTGGTGCCGCAACTCATGATCGCCGCGCCCTGCCCTGGCTCGGCGCGATTGGCGGCCAGGGCCTGTTCGTCCAGGCGCAGGGCCGGGATGCCGTGGCCACGGGTGCCGCCGGCAACGAACAAGGTGGCCTCCGCCAAGCCGTAGGAGGCGAAGAAATTGTTCGGGGTAAAACCGCAGGCGGCGAACTTCTCGGCGAAGCGTTCGAGGGTGTCGAGGCGGATCGGCTCGGAGCCGGAATACGCCACGCGCCATTTGCTCAGGTCCAGGCGATCCAATGCCGACTCGCTGACTCGCTCGCTGCACAAGCGATAGGCGAAGTCCGGCCCGCCGCTGATGGTGCCGCCGTATTCGCTGATCGCTTCGAGCCAGCGCAATGGCCGGCCAAGGAAGTACGCCGGCGACATCAATACGCACGGCACACCGCTGAAGATCGGCTGCAGCAGCCCGCCGATCAGGCCCATGTCGTGGTACAGCGGCAACCAGCTGACGATCACGTCGTCGGGGTTCAGGTCGATGCCGAAGCCGCGACGGATCAGCAATTCGTTGGCCACCAGGTTGCCGTGGGTCACTTGCACGCCCTTGGGCAACGCAGTGGAGCCGGAGGTGTATTGCAGGAAGGCGATGTCATCGTCTTGCAAGTTGGGCGCAACCCAATGGCTCGCGATTTCGGCATTGAGGCTGTCGACGCACAGCAACTGCGGCGCGCCTTCGAGTTGCGCCAGCGAATCACCGAGGCTGGACGTGGTCAGCAGCAACCGCGGCTCGGCGTCTGCAATGATCGACAGCAGCCGCTCCTGATGATGACGGCGGGCGGACTCCGGCGGATAGGCCGGCACCGCGATGACCCCGGCGTACAGGCAACCAAAGAACGCCGCGACGTAATCCGGCCCGCTGGGGAACAGCAGCACCGCACGATCGCCCAGCCCGGCGTCGGCCTGCAAGGCGGCGGCAATGGTGCGGGCGCGCAGGTCGAGGTCGCGGTAACTGAGGACAACGCTCTGTTCGGCCGTCTCGGCAAGGAAGCGCAACGCCAGTCGATCCGGGGTTTGCGCGGCGCGGCGTTGAAGGGACTGAACCAGGGTGCGGGGAAGTTCGAAGGCGTCCATCATGGGGTTCCTGCCTGAAATCGGCTTACTGGAAAATCGGGGAATGTGTGGCCGGGGGCTTGTTCAGCCGGTCGCCCGGGCCATCTGCCGCGCGGCGTCATTGCGCCAGCGGGCCAGGTGTTCGTCGGCGTAACGCCG
Source organism: Pseudomonas sp. W2I6 (assembly GCF_030815935.1). NCBI lineage: Bacteria > Pseudomonadati > Pseudomonadota > Gammaproteobacteria > Pseudomonadales > Pseudomonadaceae > Pseudomonas > Pseudomonas sp. W2I6. Next base: position 4,154,038 of record NZ_JAUSXJ010000001.1, read on the forward strand.
CACACAGCGCAGTACGGAACTCTCGTGCTGCACCAGGAAGAAGTGGTGACCGTCGAACATGTCGAGGGAGAAACCGCTGGCGGTGTCTTGCTGCCAGTCCAGCAGTTGATCGGCGCGCACCGTGTCCTGCTTGCCGCCGAATACATGGATGGGCAGGCTCAGCGGCTCACGCTCGCCGTATTCGAAACTGCCGCACAGCAGGAAGTCGGCCCGCAGGATCGGCAGCATCAACTGCATCAGTTCGGCGTTGGCCAGCACGTCTTCGCCCGTGCCCTTGAGTTCCCGCAGGCGGGCGATCAGTTGTTCGTCGTTTTTCTCGATGGCGTATTCGCTGACATCGCGACAGGCCGGGCCGGCGGTACCCGAGGCAAACAGCGCCAATGGCGGCGGCGCGCCCCGTTCGCGCAGGGCATGGGCCAGTTCGAAGGCCAGCAGGCCGCCGAGGCTGTGGCCGAACAAGGCGTAGGGGCCGTCCAGCTCGGCGCGGATCTCATCAGCCAGTTGCCCGGCCAGGTTTTTGATATCGCGCTGCAACGGCTCGTCCATGCGCATGCCGCGCCCCGGCAACTCCAGCGGCCGCACCTGCAACCACTCCGGCAGCGCCCGTCGCCAGCGGCTGTAGACCATGGCGCTGGCGCCGGAGTAAGGCAGGCAAAACAGGCGTAATCGAGCCGGCGTGTTCATTTCAGACCACTCCCGCTCACACGATAAAAACCCATTTTGTCCTCCTCCAAGCGCTGATCCTTGGCCGGTTTGTTAACTGGCCTTTCACCCATGAGAACGGATGGCACCTGGAAATAATTAGTCAACGAGACGCCGTTCACACCTCTCGATAAGGCATAAGATTAGTTCGTCTTCTCATTTGACAATCATTATCATTAAGCATAATTTGTTGCCCGATGTGTAGGAGGCCTCAGCAAGGACGCCCTCCCCCAACCTTCTCTTGCAACAAGGTGATTTCCATGACGGAACAAGTATCCACAGGCAGGTGCGACTCACCCCTACTCCAGGCCTTCGTCGACAATCGACTGATCCTGGTCAAGATCGCAGCGCGTATTACCGGCTGCCGATCCCGCGCCGAAGACGTGGTGCAAGACGCCTACTTCCGGTTGCAATCGGCCCCCACCATCACGTCATCGTTCAAGGCGCAGCTCAGTTACCTGTTCCAGATCGTGCGCAACCTGGCTATTGATCACTACCGCAAGCAGGCGCTGGAGCTGAAATATTCCGGCACGGAAGAGGAAGGCTTGAATGTGGTTATTCACGGCGCTTCACCTGAGACCTCGCACATCAACTTTTCGACGCTGGAGAACATTGCCGACGCCTTGACCGAGTTGCCTCAGCGCACGCGTTACGCGTTTGAGATGTACCGGCTGCACGGGGTGCCGCAGAAGGATATTGCCAAGGAGCTGGGGGTTTCACCGACGTTGGTGAACTTTATGATTCGCGATGCGCTGGTGCATTGCCGGAAGGTTTCCGGGACTCATAGCGACACGTTTGCGCGGCGGGTTTGATTGGGTCTGGCGCTGGGTACATATCCGTTATTTGGGTGATGGCTACCTATGGTTCCGCTCTTACAGCGGCTCACTTTTGAACAGCGCAAAAGTAAGCAAAACGCTCTTGCCCCACCACTCGGCTCCTCGCCTAGGCTCGGAGTGCCCTCACTCCGGCTTTGGACCGTGGGCCGCCGTCATGGGCCATCCCTGGCCCAGGACGGCTAACCTGGCGTCCTGCCAGGTTACCCACGCTCCAAAGCCTGCGTTCGGCCAGCGTGGTTTAACGGGGCGCCTAAGATCAAAATCAAGATCAAAAGCAAAAGCACAGCGGCCTACAGGCCGGCTTGAGTGTTAGAAGCAAAATCAAAATCTAAAGCGGGCACGGTCCAAATGTGGGAGCGGGCTTGCTCGCGAAGGTCGTTAACGATGACGCGGGCATTCTGGATGAACGCGGCGCTCTCAGGTTTTTCGCGAGCAAGCCCGCCCCCACAGAAAAGCAGATTTTTTTCGCTCTGGTTTTTGCTTTTGCTTTTAACACTCAAGCCGGCCGGGAGGCCGCTGTGCTTTTGCTTTTGCTTTTGATCTTGATCTGACTGCCCCAATAAGCCCGAGGCCGAACGCAGGCAGTGCGGAGCAGGTAAACCGGCAGGACGCCGGTTTAGCCGCGCCGGGCCATGGATGGCCCGTCGCGGCGGCCCGCTTCGCGGTGCCGGAGTGAGGGAACGCCGAGCCACAGCGAGGCGCCGACAGGCGGGGCAGAGCCCTTTGCTTACTTTGGGGCTTTTCCAAAGTGAGCCGCTGTAAGAGCGGAACCATAAGCGGCCGTAACCTAAATAACGGATATGCCCCCGATCAAACCAACCCACACCGCTCAAAAAACCGCTCCCGCCCCAGAATCATCAACGCCGCCCGCTTATGAGGAAAATCAAACTCCTTCTCACAGTGGAAACACTGATTCTGCATATGCCCAATCATCTTCCCGTTATCCGCCCGAGGCTCAGCCACCACACGCTGCGTACGCGGATCATCGAGAAACAAGTAATGCACCAGCGCCGATAACCAGCTCGCTACCTTGTGCGGACCACGGTGGTGCTCTTCGCCCACCAGCATATGAATCCCGCGATCGTAATCCGCCGCATCATAAAACGGCGCAATCCGATCCTCCTTCGCCCAATACGCCTCGAAATAAGCAAACGGCTCATCATCGAAACAGCCAATCAACGTCAACACATGGGGATCCGCTTCCAGCTTGTCCAGATACTCCCGATGCTGTTCCAGGCTGCCGGTTTCCTGCCAGAAATTCGCCACCCGCGCACTGTTCTGCCAACGATTGAAGCGCGCCAGATCAACATCAACCTCCACCGTACGCAGTGAAATCCACGCCCCCAACCGCGCATCAAACCGCCGATACACCTCGCCCCGCGGCTTCGGCGCACGGGCAGGATGACGCTTGCCACCGCTGATGATCATCTGCTGCGGATAAGTCCCCGTGAGAGATTGCCCCAGCCACGGTTGCGGCAACTGCCAGAACAACGTGCGCTCGCAATGAAACTGCCCGGCAACCCCGGTCGCCACCAGCAACCCACTGCGCAAGGCATCCTCCGGCGCATGCTCAAGACACCAGACCAGTCGCTGGCGCCCGGGCTCCCTGGCAAACAGCCAATAACACGCCGCCCACAACGCACGGGCAGCCGGCACACTGGCGGGCTCCTGCAAATGCACCTGCACCTCATCACCCCGCTCAAGGCGCAGGCGAATCAGCGGCTGGCCCTCAAGGGTGAGGCTCAGGCGGCTATCAGTTTCATCAGCATTCAGGGCGGGTCCCGCCGGCAAGGGCAGCACTGACAGGTCATTCAGATTGGACATGGGATGGGCTCACGAATCGTCGACAGTTCAACAAGTGACGTGAGCCGAGGGCAAAAATTTAGACGATCACGGTACCGGCATTACATCGATGCGGTAAGGCTCGAAGATCTTCAGCAACTGGCCGTTGTCCCTCAGCTGCTTGAGCAGCCCGGCGAACGCCGGCCCCGTGATCGGCGCCTTGGGCCGCAGCAACGCATAGTGGTGGTACACCTGGTCGATCCGCTCGGACACCAGGAACTGCCCCGCCGTATCGGCATTGCGCACCAGGAAATCGCTGAGGTAGGAACGTGTCACCAGGGCGATGTCGGCCCGGCCCCGAGCGACCATCAGCAGGTTGCTGTCGTGGGAATAGGTCAAGGTGGCGTTGAAGTGCTCCGCCATGTACTTGGGGTCGGGGTTGAAGTTGGCGAACGCGTAGTGATAACCGCTGAACACCGCCAGGCGCTTGCCGGTCAGGTCAGCGAAATACGACTGGTCGCGACCGGGCTCCTGCTGGGCCACGAAGATTTCCGCATCCTCCAGGCCCATGTCGACATCGGTGTGGGCAATATCCTGCCAGCCCCACTTGGGGTTTTCGAAGATCGCCATGTCCACCCGACCTTGCTGGAAGTCGCGAAAACGCCGGGGAATCGAGGTGGGTACCAGCACAAACTGGTAGTCGGTTTGCAGGGCGTTCAAGGCTTCCACCAGTTGCGGCAGCAACCCGGTGTCGGCGCCCTGCTCCGGGCGCACGGTGTATGGCGGGAAATGCGCAGCACCGACCCTCACCAGTTGGGCGGCCGAGGCAGGCATCAGCCACAGTGCGCCAAGTGCCCATATTGAGAGTCCTGCAGCCAATCGCCAAGGCGAAAACATCAAGGCACACACCGTCGAAAACTTTGATCCCGCTAAGCTAGGCGTTTTTGTCTATCGAGACAACTTTCTGCCACACAATTAATAGCTTGCGCGAAAGGGCTAGTCAGCTTTCAACACCATCAGCAAGGCTTCGTCGGCCAGTTGCTCGAGGGTCATGCTGCCCTGGGCGCGAAACCAGGTGGTGGTCCAGGACAAGGCGCCCGTCAGGAAACGCCGCGTGATAAACACATCGCCCTTGATGTAACCGGCGTTTTTCGCCTCCCCCAGCACCTGCAACCAGATCTCTTCGTAGATATCGCGCAAGGCCAGCACCTGGGCCTGGCCCTCGGCCGACAGGGAACGCCATTCATACACCAGCACCGCCATGGCCTCGCCACTGCCGCCCATGATCGACTGCAATTCGCAACGAATCAGCGCCAGCACCCGCTCGCGCACGTTGCTCGCCTCGGCCAGGGAAGCGCGCATCAGGGCGGTGTTGTAGTGGATGGTTTCCTCCATCACCGCCCGCAGGATTTCGTCCTTGCTCTTGAAGTGATGAAAGATGCTGCCGGACTGGATCCCGACCGCGCCGGCTAGGTCACGCACGGTGGTGCGCTCAAAACCCTTGTTGCGAAACAGGTGGGCCGCGGTTTGCAGCAGCTTGCCACGGGCACTGTCGGGGTCGGTCAATTGGCCGGCGTCGACCATGGTGCGCATCACCCGCAGGGCTTTTTGCTCATCCATGCTGCTCTCCTTAACTTCTGGTTACGTCTTGGGCGGCAATTTAGGCCGTGGCAGCCAACCAAGCAAGCGCTTGGGGCAAAGTTATGACCAGAGTTTACAAACCAAGCGCTTGCTTGGTAGTGTGGGTGCCAGCAAACCAGAGGAAGGACGCCCCATGAACAAGACGGTACGCATCGGCTGCGCCAGCGCCTTCTGGGGCGACACCTGCACCGCCGCTGCGCAGTTGGTGCACGGCGGCACGCTGGATTACCTGGTGTTCGACTACCTGGCGGAAGTCACCCTGTCGATCCTCGCCGGAGCGCGAATGAAAGATCCCCAGGCCGGCTATGCCACGGATTTCGTCGAGGTGCTGACGCCGCTGCTGGCGGATATCCAGCGCCAGGGCATCCGCGTGATCAGCAACGCCGGCGGGATCAACCCCCAGGCCTGCGCCGCCGCGTTGCAGGCGGCCTGCGACCAGGCCCGAATCCCGTTGAAGATCGCCGTACTGCTGGGGGATGACCTGCAACCGCAGTTCAAGCAACTGCACGGCGTCACCGACATGTTCAGCGGCGCGCCCTTGCCGCCGATGTGCGTATCCACCAACGCCTACCTCGGCGCGCCCGGTATCGTGCAGGCGTTGAAGCTGGGCGCCGATATCGTCATCACCGGCCGTGTGGTCGACAGCGCAGTGGTCAGCGCAGCGCTGGTGCATGAATTCGACTGGTCCTGGCAGGACTACGACCGCCTGGCCCAGGCGGCATTGGCCGGGCATATCATCGAATGCGGCGCGCAGTGCACCGGCGGCAACTTCACCGATTGGCGGGAGGTACCGGACTACGAACACATCGGTTTCCCGATTGTGGAGGTCAGTGCCGACGGCCAGTTCACCGTCAGCAAGGTCGAGGGCACCGGCGGACTGATCAGCGAACTGAGCGTCGCCGAGCAACTGCTGTATGAAATCGGCGACCCGCGCGCCTACCTGTTGCCCGACGTGATCTGCGACTTCAGCCAGGTCAAGCTCCGGCAACAAGGCAAAAACCGCGTGCACCTGCACGGCGCCAAAGGCCTGCCGCCCACCGACCAATACAAGGTCAGCGCCACCTACCCGGATGGTTTTCGCTGCACCGCCAGTTGCCTGATCGCCGGGATCGACGCGGTGGCCAAGGCCGAACGGGTCAGCCAGGCGATCATCAACAAGACCTCAGAGCTGTTCAGCCAGCGCGGCTGGGCGCCCTACACCGACATCAACATCGAACTGCTGGGCAGCGAAGCCACCTACGGCCCCCATGCCCAACGCCAGGACTGCCGCGAAGTGGTGGTGAAACTGGCGGTGCGTCACCCCAGCAAACAGGCGCTGGTGCTGTTCGCCCGGGAGATTGCCCAGGCGGCCACCGGCATGGCGCCGGGGCTCACCGGAATCGTCGGCGGGCGACCTACGGTGTACCCGCTGATTCGGTTGTTTTCATTCCTGATCGATAAAAGCGCCTGCCAATTGCAGGTCGACTTCCTTGGCGAACGGCATGCCTGCGAATTGCCCGTCGCCAAACCGCTGAACACCTCGATCGCATTGATCGACCCGCCCAAGCCCCAAGGCCGCGCCGACGCCAACGTGCCGCTGGTCAAGCTGGCCGTGGCCCGCTCCGGCGACAAGGGCAACCACAGCAACATCGGGGTGATCGCCCGCGAGCCCGAGTACCTGCCGTGGATCGCCGAGGCGCTGACGCCCGAAGTGATCGTCGACTGGATGAGCCACGTGCTCGACCCGATCCACGGCCGCGTCGAGCGCTGGTATTTGCCCGGCAGCCACAGCCTGAACTTCCTGCTGGAAAACGCCCTGGGTGGCGGCGGGATTGCCAGCCTGCGCATCGATCCCCAAGGCAAGGCCTTCGCCCAGCAACTGCTGGAAATCCCGATTGCCGTGCCGCAGCACATTGCCGATCAATTCACTTAAAGGACCCGCGCCGTGGCCTTCGACTCGATCTTCAAAGCCGACCTGTTCCAGGGGCAGACCATCATCGTTACCGGCGGCGGCAGTGGCATTGGCCGTTGCACCGCCCACGAGCTGGCAGCCCTCGGCGCCCATGTGATCCTGGTGGGGCGCAAGCCGGAAAAACTGCAAACGGTGGCGGCGGAGGTCAGTGAGGACGGCGGTCGCGCCAGCTGGCAGGCCTGCGATATTCGTGATGAAGAAGCGGTCAAGGGGCTGGTCGGCCAGGTCCTGCAGGAGCACGGCCCGATTCATGGCCTGGTGAACAACGCCGGCGGCCAGTACCCCTCGCCGCTCGCGTCGATCAACCAGAAGGGCTTTGAAACCGTGTTGCGCACCAACCTGGTGGGCGGTTTCCTGATGGCCCGGGAAGTGTTCAACCAGAGCATGAGCAAGCACGGCGGATCCATCGTCAACATGCTCGCCGACATGTGGGGCGGCATGCCCGGCATGGGCCACTCCGGTGCGGCACGTTCGGGCATGGACAACTTCACCAAGACCGCCGCCTTTGAATGGGGTTACGCGGGGGTGCGGGTCAACGCCGTGGCGCCGGGCTGGATTGCCTCCAGCGGCATGGACACCTACGAAGGCGCATTCAAGGCGGTGATCCCGACCTTGCGCGAGCATGTACCGCTCAAGCGCATCGGCACCGAATCGGAAGTCAGCGCGGCGATTGTGTTCTTGCTCAGCCCCGCCGCCGCGTTCGTCAGCGGCAGCACCTTGCGCATCGACGGCGCCGCCAGCCTGGGCAGCCGCGCATGGCCGCTGCACAAGGCGCAACCGCCGAGCGTGTCCTTTAATGGTTTCCACCGGGCTTACTTGCCGGACGTGCTCAAGGAGGAGAAATAAGCCATGCCGGTGATCGACTCGCAACTCGACGCCCACAGCCCGCAATTCGCGCAGAACCGCGAAGCGATGCTCACGGGCGTCAATCAATTGCGCCAGCTGGAGCAAAACCTGCTGGGCAAGGCCGCCGAAGCCAAGGCCAGGTTCGACAAGCGCGGGCAACTGCTGCCACGGGAACGCCTGAATTTATTGCTCGACCCCGGCGCGCCGTTCCTCGAACTGGCGAGCCTGGCCGGCTACAAACTGCACGATGACAAAGACGGCAGCGCCGCTGGGGGCGGGTTGATCGCCGGCATCGGCTACGTCAGCGGCGTGCGCATGCTGGTGGTGGCCAACAACAGCGCGATCAAGGGCGGGACCATTTCCCCCTCGGGCCTGAAAAAATCCCTGCGCCTGCAACAGATCGCCATGGAAAACAAACTGCCGGTGGTGACGCTGGCAGAAAGCGGCGGCGCCAACCTCAACTACGCCGCCGAGATTTTCGTCGAAGGCGCCCGCAGCTTCGCCAACCAGGCGCGGATGTCGGCCATGGGCCTGCCGCAGATCACCGTGGTGCATGGCTCGGCCACGGCGGGCGGCGCGTATCAGCCGGGTCTTTCGGATTACGTGGTGGTGGTGCGTGGCAAGGCCAAGCTGTTCCTGGCCGGCCCGCCGCTGCTCAAGGCCGCCACCGGCGAAGTCGCCACCGATGAAGAACTGGGCGGCGCCGAGATGCATGCACAAACCGCCGGCACCGCTGAATACCTGGCGGAAAACGACGCTGATGGTGTGCGCATCGTGCGTGAGATTGTCAGCCTATTGCCGTGGGATGACCGCTTGCCGCCTGTGCCAAAGCGCGCTTACAGCGAGCCGCTGTACCCGATTGACGAGCTGTTGGGGCTGATCCCCGACGATCCGAAAAAGCCCTACGACGTGCGCGAAATCCTCGCGCGGTTGGCGGATGCTTCCAACTTCCTGGAGTTCAAGGGCGAGTTCGACCCGCACACCGTCTGCGGCCACCTGCATATCCAGGGCCGGGCCTGCGGCTTTATCGGCAACAACGGGCCAATCACCCCGAAGGGGGCGAGCAAGGCCGCGCAATTTATCCAGCTGTGCGACCAGAGCCAGACACCGCTGCTGTTCTTCCACAACACCACCGGCTTCATGGTGGGCACCGAGTCAGAACAGCAAGGCGTGATCAAGCACGGCGCGAAGATGATCCAGGCGGTGGCCAATGCCCGGGTGCCGAAACTGACCATCGTCGTCGGCGGCTCCTACGGTGCCGGCAACTATGCGATGTGCGGCCGTGGGCTCGACCCGCGTTTCATCTTCGCCTGGCCCAACAGCCGCACCGCCGTGATGGGCGGCGCCCAGGCGGGCAAGGTGCTGCGGATCGTCACCGAAGCCAAGCAACTGAAAGACGGCCTGGTGCCCGACCCCAAGGTGCTCGATATGCTCGAACAGGTCACCGCACAGAAACTCGACAGCCAGTCCACCGCCCTTTATGGCAGCGCGAACCTGTGGGACGACGGGCTGATTGACCCACGGGATACACGGACCTTGCTCGGGTTTCTGCTGGACATCTGCCACGAGGCCGAGGTGCGGCAACTACAGCCCAACAGCTTTGGTGTGGCGCGGTTTTGATGATCGTTCCCACGCTCCGCGTGGGAATGCAGCCCGGGACGCCCCGCGTCCCCATAGGGAGAACAATAAAAATGATCTTCACCCAGGAACACGAAGCACTGCGTCGCACCGTCCGTGGCTTTGTCGAGCGCGAGATCAACCCGCATGTGGATGAGTGGGAAAAGGCCGGACGCTTTCCGATCCACGAGATCTTCCGCAAGGCCGGCGACCTCGGTTTGCTGGGTATCTCCAAGCCGGAAAAATTCGGTGGCATGGGCCTCGACTACAGCTACTCGATCGTCGCCGCCGAAGAGTTCGGCAGCATTCGCTGCGGCGGCATCCCGATGTCCATCGGCGTGCAGACCGACATGTGCACCCCGGCCCTCGCCCGCTTCGGCTCCGATGAATTGCGCGAAGAATTCCTGCGCCCGGCCATCAGCGGCGAACAGGTGGGCTGCATCGGCGTCTCGGAAACCGGCGCCGGCTCCGACGTGGCCGGGCTGAAAACCCATGCCCGCAAGGACGGCACCGACTACGTGATCAACGGCAGCAAGATGTGGATCACCAACTCACCGAGCGCCGACTTCATCTGCCTGCTGGCCAACACCTCGGACGACAAGCCGCACATCAACAAGTCGCTGATCATGGTGCCGATGAACACCCCCGGCATCAGCGTCAGCCCGCCCCTGGAAAAGCTCGGCATGCACAGCTCGGAAACCGCCCAGGTGTTTTTCGACGATGTGCGCATCCCCCAGCGCAACCGCATCGGCCATGAAGGTGCGGGATTCATGATGCAGATGCTGCAGTTCCAGGAAGAGCGGCTGTTCGGCGCGGCCAATATGGTCAAGGGCCTGGAGTACTGCATCGACAGCACCATCGAGTACTGCAAGGAACGCAAGACTTTTGGCAAGGCGCTGATCGACAACCAGGTGATCCACTTCCGCCTGGCCGAACTGTCCACCGAAATCGAATGCCTGCGGGCGCTGGTGTACCAGGCCACCGAGCAGTACATCAAGGGCCAGGACGTGACGCGCCTGGCCTCCATGGCCAAGCTCAAGGCCGGCCGCCTGGGCCGGGAAGTCAGCGACAGTTGCCTGCAATATTGGGGCGGCATGGGGTTCATGTGGGACAACCCGGTGGCCCGGGCTTATCGCGATGTGCGGCTGGTGTCGATTGGTGGTGGGGCGGACGAGATCATGCTGGGGATCATCTGCAAATTGATGGGCACCCTGCCGGGGAAGAAGTCGTGAACACGTTGTTGCTGGAACCGCATAACGGGGTGCTGCATGTGACCCTCAATCGGCCGGACAGCCGCAATGCCATGAGCCTGGAAATGGTCAACGAACTGCGTGCGGTACTGGCCGATGTGGCTGGGGACAAGAGCGTGCGGGCGTTGGTTATCAGCGGCGCGGGTGGGCATTTTTCGGCCGGTGGCGATGTGAAGGACATGGCTCGCGCGGGAGCCGCGGGCGGCTTGCAGGCGTTGAACCGGGCGTTCGGTACGCTGTTGCAGGAAGTGGAGGCGCTGCCGCAGGTGGTGATTGTGGTGCTTGAGGGTGCCGTGCTGGGCGGTGGGTTTGGGTTGGTGTGTGTCAGTGATGTAGCGATTGCGGATCATCAGGCGCAGTTTGGGTTGCCGGAGACCGGCCTTGGGTTGTTGCCGGCGCAGATTGCGCCGTTTGTGGTGAAGCGTATCGGGCTGACCCAAGCGCGGCGGCTGGCTTTGACGGCGGCGCGGTTTGATGGGGTTGAGGCGCTGCGGTTGGGGTTGGTGCATTTTGTGGAGCACGATCCGCAGGCGTTGGCGGAGCGGCTGGATGAGGTGTTGGGGCAGGTTTTGCGATGTGCTCCGGGGGCTAATGCGCGGACCAAGGCGTTGCTGCTGGCCAGTGGTGAGCAGGCTTTGGGGCCGTTGTTGGACCAGGCTGCCGAGTGGTTTGCCGAGGCGGTTTGTGGTGAGGAAGGGGTTGAGGGGACTCAGGCGTTTGTGCAGAAGCGCAGGCCGGGGTGGGCGCGATGAATCGGGGGCATATCCGTTATTTTTGTAATGGCGACTATTGGTTCCGCTCTTACAGCGGGTCACTTTTGAAAAGCGCAAAAGTAACCAAAACGCTCTTGCCCCACCACTCGGCACCTCGCCTAGGCTCGGTGTGCCCTCACTCCGGCTTTGGACCGTGGGCCGCCGTCCTGCCGGGTTACCCACGCTCCAAAGCCTGCGTTCGGCCAGCGTGGTTTAACGGGGCGCCCAAGATCAAGATCAAAAGCAGATCAACAGCACAGCGGCCTACCGGCCGGCTTGAGTGTTGAAGAGCAAAATCAAAAGCTAAAGCGGGCACAGTTCAAATGTAGGAGCTGGCTTGCCGGCGATGGCATCAACTGGGTGTACCTGATGCACCGAGGTGTCTGCATCGCCGGCAAGCCAGCTCCTACAGAAAAGCAGCTCTGCTTTCGCTCTGGCTTTTAACACTCAGGTCGGCTTTCAGGCCGCCGTGCTCTTGCTTTTGATTTTGATCTTGCTCTGACTGCCCCAATAAGCCCGAGGCCGAACGCAGGTATTGCGCAGCGGGTAAACCGGCAGGACGCCGGTTTAGCCGCGCCGGGCCATGGATGGCCCGTCGCGGCGGCCCGCGGAGTAATGCCGGAGTGAGGGAACGCCGAGCCACAGCGAGGCGCCGACAGGCGGGGCAGAGCGTTTTGGTTACTTTTGCGCTTTTCAAAAGTGACCCGCTGTAAGAGCGGAACCAATAGCAGCCGTTACCGCAGGAATGGATATGTACACGGTAAACGCCAACCCAAGGGGTCACTCATGTTCAACAAAATCCTCATAGCCAACCGTGGCGAAATCGCCTGCCGCATCCAGCGCACCGCCCAATCCCTGGGCTACCGCACCGTAGCAATCTACAGCGAAGCCGACACCGACGCCCTGCACGTCCAGATGGCCGACGAAGCCATCAACATCGGCCCCGCCCCCGTCACCCAGTCCTACCTGAACATCGAAGCCATCCTCAACGCAGCCCACCGCACCGGCGCCGACGCCATCCACCCCGGCTACGGCTTCCTCTCCGAAAACCCCGACTTCGCCCGAGCCTGCGCAAACGCCGGCCTCACCTTCATCGGCCCCAGCCCCGAAGCCATCGACCTGATGGGCAGCAAACGCCTCTCAAAAATCGCCATGCTCAACGCCGGCGTCCCCTGCATCAAGGGCTACCAAGGCCCCGACCAGGACGACCAAACCCTGCAACAACAAGCCACCCACATCGGCTACCCACTGATGATCAAGGCCAGCGCCGGCGGCGGCGGCCGCGGCATGCGCCTGGTACACAACCCCGACACCCTGCTGGAACACCTGCGCACCGCCCGCTCCGAAGCACAAAACGCCTTCGGCAGCGCCGAACTCATCCTCGAACAAGCCCTGATCGCCCCCCGCCACGTCGAAATCCAACTGTTCGGCGACACCCACGGCAACCTGATCTACCTCGGCGAACGCGACTGCTCGGTCCAGCGCCGCCATCAAAAAGTCATCGAAGAAGCCCCCTGCCCCGTCATGACCCCCGAGCTGCGCCAAGCCATGGGCGAAGCCGCCCTCAAGGCCGCGCGCGCCGTCAATTACGTCGGCGCCGGCACGGTGGAGTTCCTGCTCGACCGCGACGGCAATTTCTACTTCCTGGAAATGAACACCCGCCTGCAGGTCGAACACCCGGTCACCGAACTGATCACCGGCCTCGACCTCGTCGCCTGGCAACTGCACATCGCCGCCGGCCAACCTTTGCCCCTGAGTCAGGAACAAGTGACCCTAACCGGCCACGCCATGGAAGTGCGCCTGTACGCCGAAGACCCGGCCCAGGGCTTCCTCCCGCAAACCGGCGACGTACTGCGCTGGGACCCGGCGCCAGGTGTGCGCATCGATCATGGCGTGCTGGAAGGCCAGCGCATCACCCCGTTCTACGACTCGATGCTGGGCAAGATCATCGCCCACGGCGCCACCCGCGAAGAGGCCCGGCGCAAGCTGGTCAGGGCCGTGGAAGACTGCGTGCTGCTCGGCGTGCCCACCAACCAGCGCCTGCTGGCCAGCCTGCTCAAGCATCCACACTTCATCGCCGGCGATTTCAGCACCGGCTTTATTGCCGAACACTTCAGCGACATCCCGCGTACCCACGCGACCAACGAAGAGCTGGCCCTGGCCGCCGCGCTGTTTTACCAACACAGCGCCAGCGCTCACACCCAACCATTATCCGGCTGGCGCAACAACGCCAGCGTACCCTGGACCTGGCAATTGGCCGAACACGACGAGCCCCGGACCATCAGCCTCAGTGTGCTGGCGGACAATTGCCTGCACGTCGAGATTGATCAGCACGCCATCGAAATACGCGACCTCTCCACCGACGGACGCTGGGCCACCGCCGTTCTCAACGGCATTCGCCGTCGCATTGCCTACCACCTGCAAGGCACCCGGCTCTGGTTGCCCGGCGTGTGCATCAATGATCGAACCCAAACCGTCGCCACCCGCCAGGCCGAGGCCGGCAACGGCACGGTCAAGGCGCCGATGGATGGGGCAATTGTCGAAGTACGGGTCAGCGAAGGCGATTCGGTCAGCAAGGGCCAGCTGTTGCTGGTGCTGGAAGCGATGAAAATGGAGCACCCACTCAAGGCCGGCATGAGTGGCGTGGTCAAGCGAATCCAGGCGGTTGCAGGCGATCAGGTCAGGAACCGTCAGATTTTGCTGGAGATCGAGTAAGCCCTGGGCGGAACTAGCAGGCTTGGCTACGCTCTATCCCCATCAGGACGGGAAGAGTACGGGAACCTGCGATGCCTCATTGGCTGATTATTGATCTTGAAGCCACAACGGATGAAGGCGGCTGGCCCGTGACCGAGATGGAAATCATCGAAATCGGTGTGAGCCTGGTCAACCGCCAGGGCCGTGAACTGGACCATTTCCAGCGTTTCGTGCGGCCATTGCGCAGGCCGCTGCTGACGCCGTTCTGCCGCCAGTTGACCCACATCACCCAGGCGAATATCGACGCTGCCGCGCCGTTGATCGAGGTGTGGCCGCTGTTCGAACGCTGGCTTGGCCAGCACCAGGCACGCCTGGAAGGCTGGGCGAGCTGGGGTGACTACGATCGCCAGCAACTGGAACTGGAGTGGCAGCGCCATGGCTTGAGCAGCGTGCTGGGCCAGACGCCCCACGTGAACCTCAAGCAACGCTTCGCCAAGGCCCGGCGCCTGGACAAGCCGCTGGGGCTCAACGGCGCGCTGCAACTGGCCGGCATGCAGTTCCACGGCCAACAGCATCGGGCGCTGGAAGATGCACGCAATACCGCACGGCTGCTGCCGTTGATTTTGCCCGTGTAGAAGGCATACTGGCCGACCTTTCTTGACCCTTTTCCGAGGATTCGCCCATGTTTAAAGTCAACGAGTACTTCGACGGCACCGTCAAGTCGATCGCTTTCGGCACTGCAGAAGGTCCGGCGACCATCGGCGTCATGGCCCCGGGTGAATACGAGTTCGGCACTGCCCAGCGTGAAATCATGCACGTGGTATCGGGCGCACTGACCGTCAAGCTGCCAGACAGCACCGACTGGGAAACCTTCGCCGCCGGCAGCCAGTTCAACGTGCCAGCCAACAGCAAGTTCCAGCTGAAGGTGGCGGTCGACACCGCCTACCTGTGCGAATACCGCGGCTAAACGTTCGATAGCCAAAAAAAATGCCCGTCTCGCGAGAGACGGGCATTTTTCATTTCAGGGCTGCTTACTCCAGGATCGTCACCGGCATGCCGACTTCCAGGCGGCCCACCCCATCGTTGACCAGGTTCTGCCCGAACATCACATCGCCCTCTTGCTCGCGGTAGGTCTTGAGCGTGGCCAGCGGTTCGCGGTCGGCACTGCGCTCGCCACTCGCCGGGTCGATGGTGGTGAGGATGCAGCGTGAGCAGGACTTGACCACGCGAAACTCCACATCACCGATCCGTATCCGCTTCCAGCCGTCTTCGGCAAAGGCTTCGCTGCCCTCGATCACCAGGTTGGGGCGAAAACGCAGCATCTCCATGGGCCGACCGATACGCTGGGACAAGTCATCCAGGGACGCCTGGCCGATCAGCAGCAACGGAAAGCCATCGGCAAACGCGACCTTGTCATCATCCTTGCCGTAGCCGGCCTCGGTCGTGCGCGCACGGGACAGCGGCACTTGCACCAGCCGCGTGGGTTTGCCGATGAATTCGCTGAGCCAGGCGCCTGCCTCGTCACCGGCATCCGGCACGCGCAAGGTGTCACGCCAGATGGTCACGCCGCGCAACTCGGCATCGCTGCCAGGTAGTGGCACGTCAAGCGCAGGTTGGCCCTCGGCGCTCAAGGTCAGGCCACCGGCGCTGTTCCACAGTGCCGAAAGCTGGCTCATCCTGGCCACGGCGCGCTGGGTCAGGAAACGCCCGCTGGCCTCGTCCACCAACATCCAGCGTCGATCCCCGTCGAGCCCGAGTGTGTCCAGGCCGATCTGCTGCAAGGATTCACCCTTGCCGGACTTCAAGGGGTATCGGTACAACGCGCTGAGACGAAGCATGGGCCTGCATTCCTGAGGGACAAAGCCGTCACCCTAAGCTCAAGCCGGGACTTCGTCCAGCATCAGGCGCTGACGTACCACGTCCACCAACTTGTCGGGCTGGAACTTGGAGAGGAAGTTGTCGCAACCGACCTTCTTCACCATCGAGTCGTTGAAGCTGCCGGACAACGACGTATGCAGCACCACGTACAGGCTGCGCAGGCGCGGGTCGTTGCGAATCTCGGTGGTCAGGCGGTAGCCGTCCATCTCGGGCATTTCGGCGTCGGTGAAGATCATCAACAGCTTGTCGGTCATCACCTGGCCACTGTCGGCCCAGGCCTTGAGCATGTTCAGTGCCTTGAGGCCGTCGCTGGCAATGTGCATCTTCACCCCCAACTGTCCGAGGGTGTCACGCAGTTGCGAGAGGGCGACGTTGGAGTCATCCACCAGCAGCACTTCGCGGCCGCGGGCGCGTTCCAGCACCGGGTCTTCAAGTTTCTCGCGGGAAACCTTGGCGTTGTAGGGCACGATTTCGGCGAGGACTTTTTCCACGTCGATGATTTCCACCAACTGGTCATCGACCTTGCTGATGGCCGTCAGGTAATGCTGGCGCCCGGCACTTGCCGGCGGCGGCAGGATCGCCTCCCAGTTCATGTTGACGATGCGGTCGACGCCGCCCACCAGGAACGCCTGCACCGAGCGGTTGTACTCGGTGACGATAATGGTGCTGTTGGGGCCCGGAATCAGCGGACGCATGCCAATCGCCTGGGACAGGTCGATCACCGGCAACGTCTGCCCACGCAGGTTGACCACCCCGCAGACAAACGGGTGGCGCTGGGGCATCAGGGTCAACTTGGGCAGTTGCAGCACTTCCTGCACCTTGAACACGTTGATCGCGAACAGCTGCCGCCCGGCCAGGCGAAACATGAGGATCTCCAGGCGATTCTCACCCACCAATTGTGTGCGTTGATCTACCGTGTCGAGAATGCCGGCCATTAAAGACTCCTGGGGTTTAGCGGATGGATAGTGCTGGTCACTGAAGCAGGTTATCGGCGGCAAACGCCGGACCTTGACCCCCACTAAAATGCCATGCAAATCCATTGATGTCACACTGACATCATGCTTTACTGAACCCGCTTCAACGCAAGGCCCATCACCACCGCCGCGTGACCGCAAAGTCTGCGCGAGGTTCCGCTATGTAAGGGATTCCCCTATCCACAATCAGGACCAACCTGATATTCGCGATATCTAATAGCCATTAATGTGACGCCATTCTCATTGCATGAATGGAGTCAGGCTTTTGTTTGCTATCGCAAGCCCACGGCCAACGGATCATCCAGTGACTTATGTACTGGCACCCAAAGAAGTTGTGCGAATGCCCCTGGAAATTGTGGGGTACTCGGACGACGGCCGTCATTCAAATAAATTTCCTACTGAAAAGTCGGAACTGGCCTACAGATATTCGTCATATTTCAGCGGTAGTTTTACGCCATTCAACCGGTGCAACATCTCATCATCCGATCGTATGTTCTGGAGACTTGTGTGATGAACGACGGCAAAGAGTGGCAACTTGCACTTCCCGAGTTCCTCCTCGAAGCGGAAATGTTGCTGGCCAAGTCTGAAGAATGCTTGAGCCACCTGCATTTGATCCGCAACGACAGTGACGCGATCGACTGCATGAAAACCAACCTGATCAAGCTCGCGGAAAAATCCGAAGCCCTGGCCCTGAGGGCGATCAGCGAGTTCTCACGGCATATCCAGTACCTGATCAGCAACGCCGCCAGCCCCCTGCAACTGCATGACGAAGCACTTGATGCACTGCACAACTGCCTCACCCTGCTGGCCTGGCAACTGGAGTTGATCGATACAAAAACCGGCAAGCTCGGCCTGGATGAAACGGAACAAACCGTGTTGATCGCCACCGTTGTCCAACACATCCCCCAAAGCGATTTCGGCTATAAGCAACAACACAGGCCTTACGCTATTTGAGGCTTCTTCGCATTTAAGCGACAAAAATGTCGCATTCAATTGCCTGATTATCTAAAAACGACACCACAACTATTTATGCATCACGACGTCGTTAGCAGAAAAATATCAATAAGCCACTAACGACAATACTGATACAAAACAACTTCAATGATACAACTTCCCCACTCGTTGAACTCCGGGACTACCTTCCGGGACGCTGCCGTGATTAATACGCCTCATCCCGCTCGGCGCCAGGCGACCAACGGTAATAGTGGTGGTACCATGCCCCGCTCGAAGTGACTCAACTTCATGATGCATATAAACGTGAAATGCGCCTCCTATGTACGCCAGCCTGAAGTCACTCATCGCAAGGTCCGTGTCCCGAAGCAATGCACGCTGGATAACCCTCGCGCTATGCCTGTGCGCGTGCCTGCTCAGCCTGTGGGCTTATGCACACTCGGCCGATCTTCCCCTGGCGCTGTTGTCAGTGAACCTGGCCACCCTGCTGGTGGTGGGCTTGCAACAGTGGCGCTCACGCAAGTCCATCAAGTTCCAGCCCCAGGAGTTGGCCGACCGCCTGTTGCAGGTCCAGGAAAACGAACGTCATCGCCTCAGCCGCGAACTGCACGACGATATCGGCCAATTGTTGACCGCCGCCAAGCTGCAAAGTGAATGGCTCAAGCGCCGTCTTCCGGAAAACCTGCAGGGCCACTGTGCGGTGCTGTGCAACACCCTCAACGAAACCCTGGCCAAGGTGCAGGACGTGTCGGCCATCCTCAACCCCCGGCAACTGGCGAGCCTGGGCCTTGAGGCGAGCCTGCGGGCGCATCTGCTCAAGACCCTGGAAAACACCCGGGTAAGCTGGAGCCTGGAATGCCATCAACGGCTGACCGGCATCCCGGAAGAGATGGCTGTTGCCGCCTTTCGCATTACCCAGGAAGCCGTCACCAATATGCTGCGCCATGCCCAGGCACGTAACCTGCTGGTACGCCTGCAACGCCTGCCCGAAGGTCTGTCACTGTTTATCAGCGATGACGGCCAGGGCTTTTCGCCCGCCATCAACCCCGCCCAGGAAGGCCAGCGGGGCATGGCCGGGATGTCCGAGCGGATTGATCAACTGGGAGGCACATTGTCGGTCAATAGCCAGCCAGGCTCCGGGACGAGGATCGAAGCGCTTTTCCCCTGGGCGCCCCGCGCCCTCGAACGGGCCAACCCCCATAAGGTTCTAGAGTGACGTGCAACTTACTCCTGGTGGATGACCACTCCCTGATCAGGGCCGGCGTGCGTGCGCTGGTCATGGATATTCCCGGCTACGCGGTGATCGGTGAAGCGAGCGACGGCGCGCAGTTGCTGGAGCGGTTTGACGCGCTGCAACCCGACATCGTGCTGCTTGACCTGTCGATGAAGCACACCGGCGGGCTCGATGCATTGAAAGACCTCAAGCGCGCCTATCCGAAGAGCAAGGTGCTGATCCTGTCGATGCACACCGACCCGGAGCTGATCATGTGCGCGCTGGAGTCCGGCGCCCATGGCTACCTGCTCAAGGACACCACGGCCAATGAGCTGGAGCACGCGCTGCTGGCGTTGCGCAACAACGAACGCTACCTCAGCCCGGCAATCGCCCATACGGTGATCAACCAGGCGCTGATCCGCAATCAGGCCCAGGTCAACCCGCCGCCCCACAGCCACAACCTGACGGCACGCCAGTTGGAAATCCTGCGCTTGATCGTGCGCGGCAAGTCCACCCGTGAAATCGCCAATGGCCTGGGTCTGAGCATCAAGACCGTGGAAGCCCACCGCTCGCAGATCATGAAGCGCCTGCAGATTTTCGACGTGGCGGGCCTGGTGCTGTTCGCAGTGCGCGAACAGATCATCAGCCTTGACGATTAGTCAGCAACGGTGAGTCCTCCGGCAGATGCACCCGCAGTGCCTGGGGCAAGGCCGAGAAGTGCAAGTCGTCACCCTGGAGTGGTTCGCCGTCGAGGTTGATCGCCAGCCCTTCGGCAACCTTGATTTCGACCCACGGCAAGCGCGCCCGCACAAACATATTGTCCAGGCCCCAGCCGTCCGTCATCAGGTTGCGCAGGGTGCCGACCACTTCCTGCGGCGCCGGCAAGATGCTGATATCCAACAAACCATCATCGGCCAGGGCGCCGGGGCACAGCACGTGGCCACCACCGGCCTGGCGCCCGTTGCCGATGCCCAGGGCCAGCAGCTCGCCGCGCCAGTGAAAGTCAGGGCCCTGCAATTCACCGTAGGCCGCGCGCAACTCGCTGAAGCGTGACAGGCCGGTGAACAGATAGGCCGCGCCACCGAGGACTTTCTTCAAGTCTTCGGAGGTGTTGGCAGTGACCTGGCTGCCAAAACCACCAGTGGCCATATTCAGGAAGATCTGCCCGCCTACTTCGCCCAGGTCGATGGCACGGGCCGGTACATCCAGCAGGTCCAGAGCCTGCTCGGGCTCCAGCGGCACACCGGCGGCGCGGGCAAAATCGTTGGCGGTACCGAGGGGCATCAGCACCAGGCTGGCCTCGGTCTTGGCCCGGGCCATGGCCTCGGCCACATCCCGCAGGGTGCCGTCACCGCCGCCGGCAATCAGCCGCGTGTAGCCATCGGCAAGGGCCTGATCGACAAACCGCTGGGCATCGCCACCCTCCCACGTCACCCGTACGGCCAGGTCCCAGCCCTGCTCGCGCTTGCCCTGCACTGCCGCCCGCACCTCTTCGTTGAGGGCTTGCTTGCCGTGCAGAATCAACAGTGCCTTGGGTGTGCTCATGGATGAATGCTCCTGGGTTTAAGGTTCCTGAGGGATGTTGACCGTGGCCAATCGAAAAAAAGCCATCGGATGTAGAAATTAACCGGGTTTTGTAGCGTTTCTGACACGGATCAACTCGCACTTGGCGAAATCGACCTAGACTTATACCTATTCCCACCCGACAAGGCCGTCGCACCATGATCACCATGTCCGCCTTCCACTCCATGCTTATCCCCATCCTGACCGGCATGATCCTCCTGGCCATCGGCTTCAACTTCCGCGACAAACCCATCGGTGTGTTCGGCATGTGGATCGGCATGCTGCTGATCCTCGGCACCGTGGTTTACAAGATCCTCGCCAAACTCGCCGAATGACAATCTCACTCGCATTGCACATGACGGCCTCGTACACTCGGTCAATTCGTCGTTTTTAAGGTTGACCGCCTCGTGCTTGCCCGTCTGTTTGCCCTGCCCTGTTGCCTGCTTTTCTGCCTGCTGACCCTGCTGCCCATGGCGCCTGCCCACGCCGTGAGCCTGCCGGGGCTGCTGGGCAGCAACACCAAAACCCAGCCGCAAGCCGACGTCCCGTTGGGCCAGTCCCTGGACGAGGTGATCAAGACCCTGGAAAACGACCAGCAGCGCACCAAGCTGCTGAGCGACCTGAAAAAGCTTCGTGAGACCACGCAAAAGGCCCAGCCCGCCGCCGAACTGGGTGTGCTCGGTTTGATCGGCGGTACGCTGTCGAGCCTGGAGCAACAATTCTCCGGTGCCGACAGCCCGCTCAATCGCTGGTCCAACGAGTTTGACCAGGCCAAGGATGAACTCACCGCACTGATGCTGCCGGCCAGCGAATGGCTGCCGATCATCTTTGCCTTTGCCATGATCCTGATGCTCTGGAGCCTGCTGGCCGCGATCCTGATCTGGCTCAGCCACCGGGTGCGCGAGCGCTTCGGCCTGACCGAAGAACTGCCGCAACACCCCAAGACCTGGGACCTGCTGCGCTTTGCCCTGCGCAAGCTCGGCCCGTGGCTGATCGCGTTGGTGATCACCGTCTACATGAGCTACGCACTGCCCTCGTCCCTCGGCAAATCCCTGGCAATGGTGCTGGCCTATGCGCTGGTGGTGGGCACCTGCTTCTCGGCGATCTGCGTGGTCGCGTTTTCCGTACTCGACGGCCCGCACCGTCACCGCGCGTTGTACATCCTGCGCCACCAGGCCTTCCGGCCGTTATGGCTGATCGGCAGCTTTGCCGCCTTTGGCGAAGCCGTCAGCGACCCGCGCCTGGCCGAGAGCCTGGGCCAGCACCTGTCCCATGTCGCCGCGACCATCGCCAATGTCATGGCCGCGCTGTCCACCGGTGTGTTCATCCTGCGATTCCGCCGGCCGATTGCGCACCTGATCCGCAACCAGCCGCTGTCCCGCCGCCTGACCCGCCGCGCCCTGAGTGACACCATCGAAATCGTCGGCACCTTCTGGTACCTGCCGGCGTTGCTGCTGGTGGGCATCTCGCTGTTCGCCACCTTCGTCTCCGCCGGCGACACCAGCACCGCCCTGCGCCAGTCGTTGTTGTGCACGGTGTTGCTGGTGCTGTGCATGGTGATCAACGGCCTGGTGCGCCGCCATTCACTCAAGCCGCAGCGTGGACACAAGCGCCATGCGCTGTACTCCGAGCGCCTGAAAAGCTTCGTCTACACCCTCGCCCACCTAGTGGTGTGGCTGGTGTTTATCGAACTCGGCCTGCGGGTCTGGGGCCTGTCGCTGATCCGCTTTACCGAAGGCGACGGGCATGAAATCAGCGTCAAGCTGTTCGGCCTTGCCGGCACATTGCTGTTTGCCTGGCTGATCTGGATCCTCAGCGACACCGCGATCCACCACGCCCTCACCCGCTCGCGCAAAGGCCTGGCCAATGCGCGTGCGCAGACGATGATGCCGTTGATTCGCAACGTGCTGTTCGTGACCATCTTCATCATTGCCGCCATCGTCGCCCTGGCGAACATGGGCATGAACGTCACGCCGCTGCTGGCGGGTGCCGGTGTGATCGGCCTGGCCATCGGTTTTGGTGCACAGTCGCTGGTGGCGGATTTGATCACCGGCCTGTTCATCATTATCGAAGACTCCCTGGCGATTGATGACTACGTGGATGTCGGCGGCCACCTGGGGACGGTCGAAGGCTTGACCATCCGTACCGTGCGCCTGCGGGACATCGACGGCATCGTGCATACGATCCCGTTCAGTGAAATCAAAAGCATCAAGAACTACTCCCGGGAGTTCGGCTACGCGATCTTCCGGGTGGCGATTCCCTACAACATGGAAATCGACGACGCCATCAAGCTGATGCGCGACGTCGGGCAGAAGATGCGCAACGACCCGTTGCAGCGGCGCAATATCTGGTCGCCGCTGGAGATTCAGGGTGTAGAAAGTTTCGAGTCCGGCAGTGCGATTCTTCGCGCCCGCTTCAAGACCGCGCCGATCAAGCAGTGGGAGGTTTCGCGGGCGTTCAACCTGTCGCTCAAGCGTCACCTCGACGAAGCCGGGCTGGACCTGGCCACCCCGCGCTTGAGCGTGCAAGTGGTGACAGCGGCGGGAGGCGTGCAAGAGAAAGAGTAAGCGCTGCCCGGATGACGTCAGGATCAACAACAATAATCATGGAGAGTCCTTATGCGTTTGACCGGTCTTACACACCAATGGGTATTCGGCCTGCTGTGCGGTGTCGCCAGCAGCGCGGTCATCGCCGCCAGCAGCGGCCAGGACAGTGCCCGTGAAACCATCGCCGCCCAGGCCAAAGTACTGGAACCGGCCTTGCTGGAAACCCGGCGCGACATCCACGCCCATCCTGAACTGGGCAACACCGAACATCGCACCGCGGAGCTGGTGGCCAAGCAGCTGCGGGAGATGGGGCTGGAGGTCAAGACTGGCGTGGCGCGCACGGGCGTTGTCGCCATCCTCAAGGGCGCCCTGCCCGGCCCGACCGTGGCCTTGCGCGCCGACATGGATGCGCTGCCGGTCAAGGAAGTCTCCGGCCTGCCCTTCGCCTCGAAGGCCAAGGGTGTGTACCTCGATAAAGAAGTCGACGTGATGCACGCCTGCGGCCACGACGCCCACACCGCCATCCTGCTGAGCACGGCGAAAATCCTTACAGGTATGCGCGATCGTCTGCCTGGGACCGTGGTGTTTTATTTCCAGCCGGCTGAAGAAGGCCCGAGCGACTTTATCCCCGACGGTAAAAACACTTGGGGCGCGAAGATGATGGTGCAGGAAGGGCTGATGAAATCGCCCAAGCCGGATGCCGTTTTTGGGCTGCATGTGTGGGCCGGGGTGCCTGCGGGGCAGATTGCGTATCGGCCGGGGCCGACGCTGGCGAGCTCGGATGACCTGCGGATCAAGATCCTGGGCAAGCAGACCCATGCGGGGCGGCCGTGGGATGGGATCGATCCGATTACCGTGGGGGCGCAGGCCATTGTGGGGCTGCAGACGGTGGTCAGTCGGCGTACCGACATTTCTTCGTTTCCGGCGGTGGTGAGTATTGGCACCATCAACGGAGGGACGCGGTACAACATCATTCCTGAGTCGGTGGATATGAGTGGGACCATTCGCTCCTACGACTATGGCATTCGCCAGAAGCTGCATGCGGATGTGCGGCAGACCGTCGAGAAAATCGCCGAGAGTGGTGGGGCGAAGGCTGAGGTGACGATCATTGAGAAGTACGATCCGACCATCAACAACCCGGCGCTGACCGAAAAGATGCTGCCGAGTTTGCGTTGGGCGGCGAATGGGGATGTGGTCAACGCGCCGTTGGTGGGTGGGGCTGAGGACTTCTCGTTTTATGCCAAGGAAGCGCCAGGGTTGTTTGTGTTTCTGGGGGTGACGCCGAGGGATCAGGACATGAGCAAGGCGGCACCGAATCATAATCCGGGGTTCTTTGTGGATGAGTCGGCGTTGGTGGTTGGGGTACGGACGTTGGCTTCGTTGGCGACGGATTATTTGTATGCCAATGCGGCGGATTGAGGGTATATCCGTTATTCAGGTAACGGCCGCCTAGGGTTCCGCTCTTGCCCCACCACTCTGCACCTCGCTCGGGCTTAAGTGTGGTGAAGCAACAGCAAACCCAAAGGCGGACACGATCCAAATGTGGGAGCGGGCTTGCTCGCGAAGGTCGTTAACGATGACGTGGGTATCCTGACTCAACGCGGCGCCCTCAGGTTTTTCGCGAGCAAGCCCGCTCCCACATAAAGCGGCTCTGCTTTTGCTCTAACACTCAGGTCATCGGGGTAAAGCCCTGTGCTTACTTGGGGCTGGGCCGGCATTCCGGCTGTTCAAAAGTGAGCCGCTGTGAGAGCGGAACCAAAAGCCGTCGTGACCTAGATAACGGATACACACAGGCAAAACGTCAAACCACATCCACCCCCACATGAATCGCATCATGCCGCCAAAACTCCAGATCACAATCAATCAACCGCTCATGCTGATCATAATTAACCCGAGCAATCCGCAACCCCGGGCTCCCCACCGACACCCTCAACGCCGCCGCCGCCTCAACCTGCAATGACGTCGGCACAATCTCAAACCGCACCCGCCCGTAGTGCAAGTCATACACCCGCGCATACAACTCCGTAATCGACTGATTCAAATCACACTCCAGAATCCCCGGAAAATACTGCGGGTTCAGATAGTGCTCCACATACAACACCAACCGCCCATCAATCCTGCGCCCCCGGCAAATCTGAATCACACTGGACAACGCCGGCAACTGCAACCACGCACACACCGCCGCCGAAGCCGGCTGCAACCGCGCCGAAATCACCTCGGTCGACGGCACCCGCCCCTGGGCACTCACCATCGCGTGAAAATGACTGCGCTGCATCAGGTTATAGGCAAGCCTGGGCGGCGACACAAACCACCCCCGCCGCTCCTCGCGATAAATCTGCCCTTGTGCCTCAAGTTGTAACAAGGCTTCCCGCACCGTAATCCGGGTGGTACCAAACAACTCGCTGAGCTTGCGCTCGGCCGGCAGCTTACTGGCAGGCGCCAACAAGCCATGGTCGATCTGCTCTTGCAGCGCCAGGCCAATGGTTGTCACCGCCTTGGTTGCCTCATCACGCATCAACGTTACCTATCTGGACTAGACCAGCACTATTCAGGTGCACAAAACGCCCGCTAAACGCGCCTCTGCTGTTGCGTGCAAGCCTAGGCATTGCACATGACCGACAGATGACAGCGCCTCGCGACGTGCTGCCACAAGACCTGCAATACATCGGCCAAGTCCAAGGCTTCCGGGCGGTTGGGCATGGTCTACGCTTACCCGGTGATCCCCCGTCCAGGCCAACAAAAAACGACATCGACATGAAACTGTCATCCGCCACGCCTAAATTGGCTCGTGTATTGCTGACCTAGACCAACACCACCGCAAACGTCGATAAAAACGCAGCGTTGAAAACGCCCAAAGGAGCTTCGGATGAAACAGCTTTTCCTGGCATCACTGTTAGGCTCGACCATTGCCATGTGCACCGCCGCCATGGCCGCTGATACCGATCTAAAAACCCTGGAAGCCGCCGCGAAAGCGGAAGGCGCCGTCAACAGCGTCGGCATGCCCGATGACTGGGCCAACTGGAAAGGCACCTGGGACGACCTGGCCAAGACCTACGGCCTCAAGCACATCGACACCGACATGAGCTCCGCCCAGGAAGTCGCCAAGTTTGCGGCAGAGAAAGACAACGCCAGCGCCGACATCGGCGACGTGGGTGCAGCCTTCGGCCCGATCGCGGTGAAACAGGGCGTTACCCAACCGTACAAACCGACCACCTGGGCACAAGTCCCGGATTGGGCGAAAGACAAGGACGGTAACTGGGCCCTGGCCTACACCGGCACCATCGCCTTTATCGTCAACAAAAAACTCCTGCACGGCTCCGAAGCTCCGAAAAGCTGGGCTGACCTGAAGACCGGCAAATACAAGGTTTCCATCGGTGACGTGAGCACCGCCGCCCAGGCTGCCAACGGCGTACTCGCCGCCGCACTGGCCAACGGTGGCGACGAGAAGAACATTCAGCCGGCGCTGCTGATGTTCGCCGACATCGCCAAGCAAGGCCGCCTGTCGCTGGCCAACCCAACCATCGCCACCATGGAAAAAGGCGAAGTGGAAGTGGGCGTGGTCTGGGACTTCAACGGCCTGAGCTACAAGGCCAAGATGGCCAACCCGGATGACTACGTGGTGCTGATCCCATCGGACGGCTCGGTGATTTCCGGCTACACCACCATCATCAACAAATACGCCAAGCACCCGAACGCCGCCAAGCTGACCCGCGAATACATCTTCAGCGACGCCGGCCAGACCAACCTGGCGCGTGGCAATGCGCGGCCGATCCGTGCCGAGCACCTGACCTTGCCAGCCGACGTACAGGCCAAGCTGCTGCCTAACGAGCAGTACAAGAAAGTCACGCCGATCAAGGACGCCGACGCTTGGGAGAAGACCTCCAAGGCACTGCCGCAGAAGTGGCAGGAAGAAGTCATCATCAATATGCAATAAGGCTTAATACGCCTGTTCAAGTGGAACGCGGTCAGTGTGGGAGCTGGCTTGCCTGCGACAGCAGTATGACATTCAGCAGCATTGTCGACTGACACACCGCTATCGCAGGCAAGCCAGCTCCCCCATTTGATCGGTGTTCCAACCGAAAAACCGAGTCAAGCCTATTTGTTGCGGAGCCCCAGCCCCTATGAAGCACAACGTCATCCTTGTCGTGCTCGACGGCCTGAATTACGAGGTTGCCCGACACGCCATGGGGCACTTGCAGGCCTATGTCGGCGCAGGACGCGCAGCACTGTACAAACTGGAATGTGAACTGCCGGCCCTGTCCCGGCCACTGTACGAATGCATCCTCACCGGCGTCCCGCCGATCGAGAGCGGCATCGTCCACAACAACGTCTCGCGCCTGTCCAACCAGCGCAGCATTTTCCATTACGCCACCGACGCCGGTTTATCCACGGCGGCGGCGGCGTATCACTGGGTCAGCGAGTTGTATAACCGCTCGCCCTTTATCGCCGCCCGGGATCGGCATACCAGCGACCCGGCCCTGGCGATCCAGCACGGGCATTTCTACTGGAATGACCACTACCCGGACTCGCACCTGTTTGCCGACGCCGAAAGCCTGCGCCTCAAACACGCGCCGAATTTCCTGGTGGTGCACCCGATGAACATCGACGATGCCGGCCACAAGCACGGCCTCGACACCCCGCAATACCGCAACAGCGCGCGCTCGGCCGACATCATCCTCGCCGACTACCTGCAAGGCTGGCTCGACGCCGGTTACCAGGTACTGGTGACGGCCGACCACGGCATGAACAACGACCGCTCCCACAACGGCCTGCTGCCGGAAGAACGGGAAGTGCCGCTGTTTGTGCTGGGTGATGCCTTCAGCCTCGACACCCACGCCACGCCCAAACAAACCGAGCTGTGCGGCACCGTCTGCGAGCTGTTGGGTGTACCCCACGACAAACCTGTATGCCGGGAGCTGTTGAAGTGAATTCAGTGATCCGCGGCAAATGGCTGGCCGCCTTGTGCCTGGTGCCCTTCGCCATCTTCTTTATCGTGTTCGAAATCGCCCCGCTGGTGTGGGTGATGATCAGCAGCGTCCAGTCCGAAGAGTTCGGCTGGGGCCTGGCCAACTTCAGCAAGATCTTCAGCTCGAAGTTCTATATGCAGGCGATCCAGTACAGCCTGGAAATCAGTTTCTACTCCAGCGTGTTCGGGATCATCATCGCCGTACTCGGCAGCTACTCGCTGCGCCGGGTCGACGGGCCGCTGCGCAATTTCGTGACCGCGTTCGCCAACATGACCAGCAATTTTGCCGGCGTACCCCTGGCCTTCGCCTTCATCATCCTGCTGGGGTTCAACGGCAGCATCACCATCATGCTCAAGCAGGCGGGGATCATTCAGGACTTCAACCTGTACTCCAAGACCGGCCTGATCATCCTTTATACCTACTTCCAGATTCCCCTCGGCGTGTTGCTGCTCTACCCGGCCTTTGATGCACTGCGTGAAGACTGGCGCGAGTCTGCTTCATTGCTCGGCGCGGACGGCTGGCAGTACTGGCGGCACATCGGTCTGCCGGTGCTGACCCCGGCGCTGCTGGGCACCTTCGTGATCCTGCTGGCCAACGCTCTCGGCGCCTACGCCACGGTGTACGCGCTGACCACCGGCAACTTCAACGTGCTGCCGATCCGCATCGCGGCGATGGTCTCCGGCGATATTTCCCTGGACCCGAACATGGCCAGTGCCCTGGCCGTGGTGCTGGTGGCGCTGATGACCGTGGTGACCGTGGTCCATCAACTGCTGCTCAAGAGGAGCTACCATGTCTCGCGCTGAACCTGGCTCGGCCGCCCTCTACCACCGCGTAGTGGTGTATCTGTTGTTTGCAATCCTGGTGCTGCCGTTGCTCGGCACCCTGGTCTACTCCATCGCCAGCAGTTGGTCGGCGACCATCCTGCCATCCGGCTTTACCTTTAAATGGTATATCCAGCTGTGGAGTGACCCGCGCTTCCTGAATGCCTTCGGCCAGTCGCTGCTGGTGTGCGTTGGCGCGCTGATCTTGTCGGTGGTGCTGATCCTGCCGCTGCTGTTTGTGGTGCATTACCACTTTCCAAAACTCGATGCGCTGATGAACATTTTGATCCTGCTGCCCTTCGCGGTGCCGCCGGTGGTGTCGTCGGTGGGGCTGTTGCAGCTCTATGGCTCGGGTCCATTTGCGATGGTGGGTACGCCGTGGATCCTGATCGGTTGCTACTTCACCGTGGCGCTGCCGTTCATGTATCGGGCGATCACCAACAACCTGCAAGCGATCAACCTGCGGGACCTGATGGACGCCGCCCAACTGCTCGGTGCCAGCACCTTCCAGGCGGCGTTCCTGGTGGTGTTGCCGAACCTGCGCAAGGGCTTGATGGTGGCATTGCTGCTGTCGTTCTCGTTCCTGTTCGGCGAGTTCGTGTTCGCCAACATCCTGGTGGGCACCCGCTACGAAACCCTGCAGGTGTACCTCAACAATATGCGTAACAGCAGCGGCCACTTCACCAGTGCCCTGGTGATCTCCTATTTCTTCTTCGTGCTGGTGCTGACCTGGGCCGCCAACATCTTGAACAAGGACAAAAGCCAATGAGCTTCGTCAGCGTCCAACACCTGCAAAAAGGCTACGCCGGTACGCCGGTATTCAGTGACATCAACTGCGAAATCGCCAAGGGCGAATTCGTCACCCTGCTTGGCCCGTCGGGCTGCGGCAAGTCGACCCTGCTGCGCTGCATCGCCGGCCTGACCTCGGTGGACAGCGGGAAAATCCTGCTGGATGGCCAGGACATCGTCCCGCTGAGCCCACAGAAACGGCATATCGGCATGGTGTTCCAGAGCTACGCGCTGTTCCCCAACATGACGGTGGAACAGAACGTCGCCTTCGGCCTGCGCATGCAGAAGGTCAATGCCGACGACAGCCACAAACGCGTGCAGGAAGTGTTGCAACTGGTGGAGCTGAAAGAACTCGCCGGCCGCTACCCGCACCAGATGTCCGGCGGCCAGTGCCAGCGCGTGGCCCTCGCCCGCTCGCTGGTGACGCGCCCGCGCCTGCTGTTGCTCGACGAGCCGTTGTCGGCCCTCGATGCACGGATTCGCAAGCACCTGCGTGAACAGATTCGCCAGATCCAGCGTGAGCTGGGCCTGACCACCATCTTCGTGACCCATGACCAGGAAGAAGCCCTGACCATGTCCGACCGGATCTTCCTGATGAACCAGGGCAAGATCGTACAGAGCGGCGATGCCGAGACCCTCTACACCGCGCCGGTGGATGTGTTCGCCGCCGGCTTTATCGGCAACTACAACCTGCTGGACGCCGACAAGGCCAGCAAACTGTTGCAGCGCCCGGTCACCGGGCGCATCGCCATTCGCCCGGAGGCCATTGAGCTCAGCCGCAGCGGTGAGCTGGATGCGTTGGTGCGCAGCCACAGCCTGTTGGGCAACGTGATTCGCTACCGCATCGAAGCCCGGGGCGTGGAATTGGTGGTGGATGTGCTTAACCGCTCGGCTGACGATCTGCACCCGGATGGTCAGAGATTGGCACTTTCCATCGACCCAAGTGCGTTGTGTGAAGTAGCCTGACGCACGATTTATTTGAGAGAGCGTGACAGATGGCATTGGTAATTTTTGATCTGGACGACACCCTGATCCACGGCGACTGCGCCACCCTGTGGAGCGAGCAGATGGGCCGCCTGGGCTGGGTGGATGGTGAGTCGTTCATGCGCAAGAACGACGAACTGATGGCGGCCTACAGCCGCGGTGAGCTGGCCATGGAGGATTTCATGGACTTCAGCCTGGAGCCGATGATTGGCCGCACGCCGGAAGAGATCGAGCACCTTGTAGAGCCGTGGGTGGAAGACGTTATATCGAGCCGCTGATCTACAGCGAAGCCACCCATACCATTGCACAGCACCGCAAGAATGGTGACCGGATTTTGGTGATCTCGGCGTCGGGGACGCACCTGGTCAAGCCGATTGCGGCGCGTATCGGCATTGATGAAGTGCTGGGGATTGAGCTGGACGTCGCCCATGGGGTGTACAGCGGCAAGACCACAGGTGTACTGACTTACCGCGAAGGCAAGATCACTCGCCTGATGGAATGGCTGGAGCAGGAAGGTGAGCACCTTGATGGGGCGTACTTCTACTCGGATTCGCGCAATGATTTGCCGCTGTTGCTGAAGGTGGAGAACCCGCAGGTGGTGAATCCGGACCCGGTGCTGCGGGCGCATGCTGAGAAGGCTGGGTGGCCGATTCATCATTGGGTTTGACGTTTTGTTGCGCTGGTTTGAGGTGAGTACATATCCGTTATTTAGGTAACGGCCGCCTATGGTTTCGCTCTTACAGCGACTCACTTTGGAAAAGCCCCAAAGTAAGCAAAGGGCTCTGCCCCGCCTGTCGGCGCCTCGCTGTGGCTCGGCGTTCCCTCACTCCGGCATTGCTCCGCGGGCCGCCGCGACGGGCCATCCATGGCCCGGCGCGGCTAAACCGGCGTCCTGCCGGTTTACCCGCTCCGCAATACCTGCGTTCGGCCTCGGGCTTATTGGGGCAGTCAGATCAAAAGCAAAAGCAAAAGCACAGCGGCCTACCGGCCGGCTTGAGTGTTAAAAGCAGAAGCAAAGACCAGAGCGAAAGCCGAATCTGAAGCTGAAGCTGATGAAGCTCTGCTTTTCTGTGGGAGCTGGCTTGCCTGCGATGCAGACAACTCGGTACATCAGGTACACCCAGTTGATGCCATCGCAGGCAAGCCAGCTCCCACATTTGACCGTGCCCGCTTTAGCTTTTGATTTTGCTCTTCAACACTCAAGCCGGCCGGTAGGCCGCTGTGCTCTTGATCTGCTTTTGATCTTGATCTTGGGCGCCCCGTTAAACCACGCTGGCCGAACGCAGGCTTTGGAGCGTGGGTAACCTGGCAGGACGCCAGGTTAGCCGTCCTGGGCCAAGGATGGCCCATGACGGCGGCCCACGGTCCAAAGCCGGAGTGAGGGCACTCCGAGCCTAGGCGAGGAGCCGAGTGGTGGGGCAAGAGCGTTTTGCTTACTTTTGCGCTCTTCAAAAGTGAGCCGCTGTAAGAGCGGAACCAATAGTCGCCGTTACGAAAATAACGGATATACACCCAGCCCAACTCCCCCCAACACAAATGTCGCATCTGAAATCAGGTCAGACTCTCGTCAATCACCAACACCAGCTTCCCGGAAATCCGATTAGTCGCCAGTTCAGCAAACGCAGCCTCAGCATCCTTGATCGGAAACGTCCTGGCCAGTTGCGGACTCAAGCGCCCCTCGGCAAACAACGGCCATACATGCTGGCTCAAGTCACTGAACAAGTCAGCCTTGAACTGATCATCCCGGCTACGCAACGTCGACCCCAACACCTGCACACGCTTGGCCAACACCTGCGCCAGATCGATCTGCGCCTCACGCCCTCCCATCAACCCGATCAACACCCAGCGCCCATCACGCGCCACCAGCTTGAGATTCAGCGCCGCGTAATTCCCCCCCACCGGGTCAAGAATCACATCGAACGGTCCAAAATCCCTCAAGCCCTCGATGCCGTCAGTACGTACCACACCCCCCTGAGCCCCCAGCGCTTCACAGTACGCAAGGCGATCCGCCGACCCCACGCTGACCCAGCACGGGCTGCCAAACGCCTTGCACAACTGAATCGCCGCCGAGCCCACCCCACTGGCACCGGCATGCAACAACACCTTCTCGCCGGGCTTGAGGCCCGCCAACTGGAACAGGTTCAACCACGCGGTGCTGTATACCTCGGGCAACCCGGCCGCTTCGACCAGGGATACGCCCTCCGGCACCGGCAGCACATGCCGCGCATCCACCACCACTTCTTCAGCCATCCCGCCGCCAGCCAGCAAGGCGCAAACCCGATCCCCCACTTGCCACGACGAACCGGCGCCGACTTCGCTGATCACCCCGGAACACTCCAGGCCCAGCACCTGGCTGGCACCGGGAGGTGGCGGATAAAGCCCCGAACGCTGTAATAAATCGGCGCGATTCAGGCCCGCAGCCGCCACGCGAATGCGTACTTGGCCTACATCGCATGTAGGACTTGGCTCTTCTTGCCACTCCACATGACCTTCAACGCCTTGCAATGCTTTCACAGTGCCTCCATAGTGAGTCTGGACTGAGCCCGTTGCTGTAGCGTCGGGCTTTTTGCATTATGCGACCGGCCCATATGGAACCGGCGACTTCAAAGACGGCCTAATATGCGTTATCAATTGCCCCCGCGTCGAATCAGCATGAAGCATTTGTTCCCCAGCACCGCCCTCGCTCTTTTTATCGGTATCGGCCTTTTGCCGCTGTCGAGCAATACGTTCGCAGCCAACAGCTGGGACAACCTTCAGCCTGATCGCGATGAGGTGATTGCCAGCCTTAACGTCGTCGAGTTGCTCAAGCGCCACCATTACAGCAAGCCGCCGTTGGACGACGCTCGTTCGGTGATCATTTACGACAGCTACCTCAAGCTGTTGGATCCCTCGCGCAGCTATTTCCTGGCCAGCGACATCACCGAGTTCGACAAGTGGAAGACGCAGTTCGACGACTTCCTCAAGAGCGGTGACCTACAGCCCGGCTTCACCATCTACAAGCGCTACCTGGACCGCGTCAAAGCGCGTCTGGACTTCGCCATTGGTGAGCTGGACAAAGGTGTCGACAAGTTCGACTTCACCAAGAAAGAGACCTTGCTGGTTGACCGCAAGGACGCTCCTTGGCTGACCACCGAAGCCGAGCTGGACGACCTGTGGCGCAAGCGCGTCAAGGATGAAGTCCTGCGCTTGAAGATCGCCGGCAAAGAGCCGAAGGCCATCCAGGAACTGTTGACCAAGCGCTACAAGAATCAGCTGGCACGTCTGGATCAGACCCGTGCCGAAGATATCTTCCAGGCCTACATCAACACCTTCGCAATGTCCTACGACCCGCACACCAATTATCTGTCGCCAGATAACGCGGAAAATTTCGATATCAACATGAGTCTGTCGCTGGAAGGCATCGGTGCCGTCCTGCAAAGCGATAACGACCAGGTGAAGATCGTGCGTCTGGTGCCGGCAGGTCCGGCCGACAAGACCAAGCAGGTTGCCCCGGCCGACAAGATCATCGGTGTGGCCCAGGCCGACAAAGAGATGGTCGACGTGGTCGGCTGGCGCCTGGATGAAGTGGTCAAGCTGATCCGCGGGCCGAAAGGCAGCGTGGTGCGCCTGGAAGTGATTCCGCACACCAACGCACCGAACGACCAGACCAGCAAGATCGTGTCCATCACCCGTGAAGCGGTGAAACTCGAAGACCAGGCCGTCCAGAAGCAAGTCCTCAACCTCAAGCAGGATGGCAAGGACTACAAGCTCGGCGTGGTGGTGATCCCGGCGTTCTACCTGGACTTCAAAGCGTTCCGCGCCGGTGATCCGGACTACAAGAGCACCACCCGCGACGTTAAGAAAATCCTCACAGAATTGCAGAAGGAAAAAGTCGACGGCGTGGTCATCGACCTGCGCAACAACGGCGGCGGTTCCCTACAGGAAGCCACCGAGCTGACCAGCCTGTTTATCGACAAGGGTCCGACCGTGCTGGTGCGTAACGCTGACGGCCGTGTCGACGTGCTGGAAGACGAGAACCCGGGTGCCTTCTACAAAGGGCCGATGGCGTTGCTGGTCAACCGCCTCTCGGCATCCGCCTCGGAGATTTTTGCCGGCGCGATGCAGGACTACCACCGTGCGCTGATCATCGGCGGCCAGACCTTCGGCAAAGGCACCGTGCAGACCATCCAGCCGCTGAACCATGGCGAGCTGAAACTGACCCTGGCCAAGTTCTACCGGGTTTCCGGGCAGAGCACCCAGCATCAGGGCGTACTGCCGGACGTCGATTTCCCGTCGATCATCGACACCAAGGAAATCGGCGAGAGCGCACTGCCTGAGGCCATGCCGTGGGACACCATCCGTCCTGCGATCAAGCCCGCGGTAGACCCGTTCAAACCGTACATCGCAGAGTTGAAAGCTGATCACGAAGCCCGCTCCGCCAAGGATGCCGAGTTCATCTTCATCCGCGACAAACTGGCCCTGGCCAAGAAGTTGATGGAAGAGAAAACCGTCAGCCTGAACGAAGCCGACCGTCGTGCGCAGCACACCGACATCGAGAATCAGCAACTGGTGCTGGAGAACGCCCGCCGCAAGGCGAAAGGCGAAGCCCCGCTCAAGGAACTGAAGAAAGAAGACGAAGACGCGATCGCCGCCGAGCCTGATAAAACCAAGCCGGAAGATGATGCCTACCTGAGCGAGACCGGGCGCATCCTGCTGGACTACTTGAAAATCAGCAAGACGGTGGCCAAGCAGTAAATGATGGCGATTTAATGTGAATGCTCCTCGGAGTGTCATCAAATAGACATCATTCTGTCGTGAAATGAAGGACCTGCCAAAGCAGGTCCTTTTTTTTCGACCCGAGAAAATCATGACCATGACCGAACAGCTGAATGCATTGGGCTCAATCCTGGCTCAAGGCAGTTTGCACAGCCTGTTCCAACCCATCATTTCCCTGTCTGAACGACGCGTCATCGGTTATGAAGCCCTCAGTCGCGGCCCGTCCAACAGCCCCTTGCACTCCCCTGTCGCACTGTTCTCCGTGGCCCGTCACGCCGGGCGTCTCAGTGAGCTGGAGATGGTCTGCCGGGAAAGTGCCTGCCGGCGGTTCAGCGAGCAGAAACTGCCGGGCAAGCTGTTTCTCAACGTCTCACCCGATTCCCTGCTGGAGACCGCCCACCAGCCCGGCCGTACCCTGCAACTGCTCAGCGACTTCGGCATCCCGCCCAGCCAGGTGGTGATCGAACTGACCGAGCAAACCCCGACCGACGATTTTCAACTGCTGCAAACCGCGCTGCACCACTACCGCGCCATGGGCTTTTCGATTGCCCTGGATGACCTGGGTGCCGGTTATTCCAGCCTGCGGCTGTGGTCGGAGCTGCGCCCGGACTACGTGAAGATCGATCGACACTTTATCGACGGCATCCACCAGGACGCCCTCAAGCGCGAGTTTGTCGGCTCCATCCTGCAAATCGCCAAGGCCTCCCGGGCCCAGGTCATCGCCGAAGGCATCGAATTGCCGGAAGAGTTGGCGGTGCTCACGGAAATGGGCGTTGACCTGGTGCAGGGCTACCTGCTCTGCCGCCCCCAGGAACACCCGCCGCAGGAAGCGCGGTTGATGCTGCCCAAGCCCGACAACGCCAACGTCGCGCTGAACGACGAAGGCAGCGACCTCAGCGCCCTGCTCAACGAACAACCGGCCGTGGGCCAGCACACTGCCACGGCGCAGGTTTTGGAAGCCTTCCGGCGCCAGGCCAACCTCAATTCCCTGGCGGTGCTGGATGAGCGTGGCCACCCGATTGGCATCGTGCACCGGCACTCGCTGTCAGATGCGCTGCTCAAGCCGTTCGCCACCGATCTGTTCGCCCGCAAGCCCATCAGCCGCTTGATGAGTGATGACTTTCTCGCGGTGGAACTGAGCCAGTCCCTGCAGCAGGTCAGCCGCCTGCTCACCAGTCGCGCACGCCAGCGGATCGAGGAAGATTTCATCATCACCCTCAACGGCGATTATCTGGGGCTGGGCCGGGTGATCGATGTGCTCAAGCTGATTACCGAGCTGAAAATCCAGCAGGCACGCTATGCCAACCCGCTGACCTTGCTGCCGGGCAACGTCCCCATCCAGCAGTGCCTGACGCGGCTGCTGCAGCAACAACGCGAGTCTGTGATCTGCTACGTCGATATCGACAGTTTCAAGCCATTCAACGATATCTACGGCTATGGCCGGGGCGATGAAGTGCTGCTGTGCCTGGCGCAATGCCTGAACGACCGGGTAGACCCCAGCCGCGACTTCGTCGGGCATATCGGCGGTGATGACTTTTTGCTGGTGCTGGGGCCGCAGGATTGGCGCAAGCGGCTGAACCAACTGCTGGACGATTTCCATACCCAGTGCCGGCGCTTCTATCGCAGCGAGCATCTGGACGCGGGCTGTTTCGTTGCACTGAACCGCCAGGGCGTGCGCCAGGAGTTTGCGCTGCTGTCGCTGTCCATCGGCGTGGTGCATTTGTATCCACAGGCCTGTGGACAACTCGATGCCAGCCAGTTGGCAGAACTGGCCTCGCAAGCCAAGCACCACGCGAAGAACGTGGCGGGCTACAGCATTCATGTGATTGACAGCCTGGAGTTGGGCCAGGCAGAACCGCAGCCGCTCTAGATCAGAGTTGCTCCAGGCGCATCTGCGCCAACGGGTGCCCGGCTCGGGCGGCGATTTTCCACCAGCGTGCCGCTTCCAGCGGATCAGGCGCCTTGCCAAGGCTGCCCGCAAGGCTCAACACCCCAATCTGGTAGGCCGCCTTGCCGTCGCCGGCCAGGGCCGCCAGCCGCAACAGCCGCACGCCTTCTTCACGGGCGCCGAGGCCCTTGCCACGAAACGTCAGGATATGTC
Organism: Pseudomonas sp. W2I6; assembly: GCF_030815935.1. NCBI lineage: Bacteria > Pseudomonadati > Pseudomonadota > Gammaproteobacteria > Pseudomonadales > Pseudomonadaceae > Pseudomonas > Pseudomonas sp. W2I6. The sequence continues at coordinate 4,191,651 of NZ_JAUSXJ010000001.1, forward strand.
CGTAGAAACTCTGTGCTCCTACGTCGCCCAGATTGGCCATGCGCGCGAACTGGCCTTCAAGCCACTGCCAGCCACGCGGCTGTCGCACGAACCAGGACCAATGAAACAACTTGCGCGCCAGCCAGTAACTGGCATACGCCTTGAGCTTCCAGAACACTACGCCTCCGCTGACTCGGGATAATCGTACTCAAATACTCGCACCACTTCGGATGCGTGCCACGACGCCGCGGCCACGCCATCGGACGGCCCGCAGAAGCGCCCGAGACGCTCCACGCATTCAAAGAAACCGGTACGTGGCAGGCGACTGGCGCCCTGGCTGATCACCAGGGAGCTGCGCAGTGGTTGGTCGGCCTTGGCATCCAGCGCCGCCAGGTGCTCCAGCGCAGCCGTCAGGGTCTGCATGGCCGGCGTGGGAAATTGCAGGCGCTCCAGCAAGGCGCGGTAGGTCAAGAGGTGGCGCTGTCGGCGCGCCTGGTCCAGCTCGTTGAGTAACCCATCCCAATGTTGACGGCTGATGCGTACGCTCACGTTTCGTCCCTCCAACCTGCAACGCCAAGTTCCCAGGCCAGGCTGCGGCGGATGGCAGCGTCCGGCTGGCGTTCACCGCTTTCGATCAGGCCCAGGTAAGACGGGCTGATGCCCACTGTGCGCGCCAGAACCTCGATGGCCAGGCCCTTGGCCTCGCGCAGGCTTCGCAGCTGCTCCAGGGGGCGCAGATCCGGTTCGGCAGTGGCTTGGCTAATGGTCGGAGCGGGAGGCGTTGGCTGTTGCTGACCGGCAGCTTTTAACAGCGCCTGATACTGAGCCCATGGCAGAACCGCATATTCGGGCTCGCCATCCTTTGTAATTATCTGAATATCCATGACTGCCCCGTAGGATCACAACACTTACTTCGTAAGTACTTTCCTTAGGAGTGTAATCCTAACAGCCACAAAGAGCGCAGGGGGATATTCCCAAGGTTCAGTTTTTTTTCAGGTGTTCCTGCGTAAGCAACTGAGGCGTCGCAGGAAGGCGCTCAACCACCGCAAGTTTCTCGGGGAGCTGACGCTCGCGCCAGGCGCGAAAGGCGCTCAGTTCGCCGTCGAGGGTCTTCATGACCCACGCCAGCACAGCAATGTCGTCGAGCATGCCGAACACCGGGATAAAGTCCGGGATCGCATCAATCGGGCTCAGGAAGTACATCAACCCTGCCACTACCGAAATCAGCGCCTTGGGGCTGATGGCCCGGTACTCGCCGCGCCAGTAGGCCAGGCACAAGGCCTGGAGCAGCTTGAGGTCGTCCTTGAGCTTGCCCAGCCGGTTGCCCTGGCTCGAGCCTTTGGCGGCGACCGCGAACAACAACGTCGGCAAGCGCCCACGGCCAAGCAGGCGAGCAGCCATGGGCAGGAAGCGGGTGAAATTAAACGGGGCTTTCATCGTCACTCCAGTTCCAGGCGACAGAAAAGGTTATCCACACAAATTGTGGATAACCTTGTGAACAGAGCCTATTTTCCAGGCTGAAAGCCGCGTAATACAAGGCCTACAGTCAGATCGGGCGTTTTTTGCGCACATAAAAAAAACCCAAGAATTCATTGACTTGGAGATAATCTGCGTCTACCCGTACTCGGGTCTTTTATCAGACTGCTCTAGCCCGCATGGGTTCGGTTGAATTTGCCGTGGATTCAACTGATCGTTCCCACGCTCTGCGTGGGGATGCCGCCTGTGGCGCTCCGCGCTTGCTGTTAGCGCTAGGCTTGAGCTATGCGCAATGGTGACGCAGAGCGTCACGGGATGCATTCCCACGCAGAGCGTGGGAACGATCGCAGAGCGTGGGAACGATCGCACAGGCCAGAAACAACAACGCCCCGTCGAGACGGGGCGTTGTGTGTTCAGGCGCTGATTACTTCTTGGCAGCAGGAGCCGCCGGTGCGTCAGGAGCGTCTGCCTTGGACGGGTCCTTGATGGCCAGCAGTTCCAGGTCGAATACCAGCACGGAGTTGGCTGGAATCGCCGGGCTCGGGCTCTGCGCGCCGTAGGCCAGGTCGGACGGGATGTACAACTCGACCTTCTCGCCAACGTGCATCAGTTGCAGGCCTTCGACCCAACCCGGAATCACGCCGCTGACCGGCAGGTCAATCGGGCTGCCGCGATCCACGGAGCTGTCAAAGGTGGTGCCGTTGGTGAGCTTGCCGGTGTAGTGAACAGTCACTACGTCGGTAGGCTTGGGTTGAGCACCGTCGGCTTTCTTCACGATCTTGTATTGCAGACCGGAAGCAGTGGTGACAACGCCGTCTTTCTTGGCGTTTTCTTCGAGGAATTTCTTGCCGGCGGCTGCCGACTCTTCACTCATCTTGGTCATACGTTCTTCAGCACGCTTCTGCAGTGCGGCGAACGCCTCGACCAACTCGTCGTCTTTCAGCTTCTGTTCTTTCTTGCCGACGGCATCTTCGATGCCTTGGGCTACCGCTTTGGAGTCCAGGTCATCCATGCCTTCCTGGGCAAGGCTTTTGCCCATGTTCAGGCCGATACCGTAGGAAGCTTTTTGCGCCGGGGTTTTCAGCTCTACGCTGGTTTGCGAATCACAACCCGCAAGTACCAGGCTAACCAGGGCCACCGCCGCCGCCAACCGATGCTGTTTCATGCTATTTCCTTGTTCGTGTGCCAAAAGGGCATTCGAGTAAAGTCGCGAGCTTATCAGGCGGCCACGACCAATGGCTACCGGCATGTGAGCAGGAAACTTCTGATAAGTTCACGTGTTTAAAAGCATTTTCATTCAATCCAGGGCCCTGCAACGGACGGCAGCAGCGCTGGAACGAGACTCATGGCCACTTGCCGCACTGCTGGCCTGATGGCATAAGAACGCTACAACTCGACAAGGATAGTTATCTTGCGCATTTTTTCCCGTGTTTTGCTGATGATTTTCATACTGCTGGGCCTGGTCCTGGCGGTGGTGCTCTATTACGTGGTCAACCCGAAGCTGCCGGTCTACGTGCCGGTGGAACAGGTGCACTACCAGGACCAATGGAGCGCCGCAGATCGCCAGACCTACTATTTCACCCCCCAGGGCACCCAGGTCAAGGGCCTGCGGTATGCCTGGTTTACCGCCTTGGAACTGCCGTTCTCCGAGCAGCGTTTCGCCACGCCCGAGTACCTGGCGCGCTTTGGTTTTCTGGTAGACCCCAGGCAGGTGCCCACCGCGCAGAACCCCGGCAACCTGCCGGTGGGTTTCGCCCGGCATAAAAATGCCGGCAGCAATGATGAGTTTCTCGACATCACCTGCGCCGCCTGCCACACCGGCCAGTTGAACTTTAAAGGCCAGGGCCTGCGCATCGACGGCGGCCCGGCGCAGCATGTGCTGCCGTCCAGCGTACCGACCCTGCGCGGCGGCAGCTTCGGCCAGGCGCTGGTCGCCAGCCTTGCCTCGACCTACTACAACCCGTGGAAATTCGAGCGCTTTGCCCGCACCGTGCTGGGCCATGACTACAACGACCAGACCGCAGCGCAACTGCGCCAGGACTTCAAGAAGTCCCTGAACAACTTCCTCAAAGTTGCCTGGAACGACACCCACCGTGGCCTCTACCCCACCGAAGAAGGCCCGGGCCGCACCGACGCCTTTGGCCGTATCGCCAACGCCAGCTTCGGCGACGCCATTTCCCCCGACAACTACCGCATCGCCAACGCCCCGGTGGACTACCCGCAACTGTGGGACATCTGGACCTTCGACTGGGTGCAATGGAATGGCTCGGCCCAACAACCCATGGCCCGCAATATCGGCGAAGCCCTGGGCGTCGGCGCCACCCTGGACTTCTTCGACAGCGCCGGCCAGCCGCTCCAGGGCGATGCGCGCTACGCCTCCAGCGTGCGGGTTCGCGACCTGAATACCATCGAAGAAACCCTGCAACGGCTCATGCCACCCACCTGGCCCGAAGACCTGTTCGGCGCCATCGACAAACCGCTGGCCGCCCAGGGTCGCGCACTGTTCGCGGAAAACTGCGCCGGCTGCCACGTGCCAGCGGTGTCCCAGGTCGATGGCCGCCCGGTGCGACAATTGAAAATGCTCCCGGTGGAGGTGATCGGCACCGACCCCGCTACTGCCAACAATATCGCTGACCACCGCTTCGACCTCAGCGCCCTGCAATGGGACCCAGCGGAGTTGGCGAAAATGAACGTCGAACTGCACCCCACGCCCACCGAGCCGCTGGACCTGCGCAGCCTCTCTTCAGCCAAAGGCCTGGCCTACATCACCGCCTTTGTCGAAGACCACGCCTACCGTGCCGCCGGTGTGACACCTGCCGAACGCCCGCGCCTGGACGGCTTCGGCCTGCCGATCGGCGTACGCGAATTGCGTGCCTACAAGGCACGGCCCCTGGCCGGGGTGTGGGCGACACCGCCGTTCCTGCACAACGGCTCGGTGCCGACGATCTACCAATTGCTCTCGCCTCAGGACGAGCGCAGCCCGACCTTCTATAAAGGCACCTTCGAATACGACCCGCGCCACCTGGGCTATCAAACCGCCGCGTTCCCCAACGCGTTCCTGTTCGATACGCGCATCACCGGCAACCACAACAGCGGCCACGAATTCCGTGCCGGGCAGCGTGGCAACGGGGTGATCGGCCGAGGCTTGCTGCCCCAGGAACGCTGGGCGCTGCTGGAATATTTGAAAGTGCTGGGCGGCCCGCTGGAACAGCAACTGCCCTGACCCAACCGACTTCGCAGAAAAGGATTTTTAAATGCTCGCTCGACTTTGGCTGCGCCTCGGCGCGTTTCTCGGCAAGACCCTGTTGTGGCTGGTGGGCCTGGGCCTGCTGGGCTGGTTGCTGTCCACCCTGTGGTTTGCCTGGCAGCACAGCGGCCCGGTATCGCCGGATGAACAGATCCCGCCGGGTGAAGCGGCCATGACCCAGGGCATCATCCAGACCGCCGTGCGCATCGTCGATCAACATCGCGAAGGCACGCGTTACCTGCGGGATGCGCATGCCAAGGCCCATGGCTGCGTGAAGGCCGAGGTCAGCGTACTGGCGGACCTCGACCCGGCCCTGCGCCAGGGCGTGTTCGCCGAGCCGGGCAAGACTTGGCAAGCGATGATGCGACTGTCCAACGGCAATGCGTATCCGCAGTTCGACAGCATCCGGGATGCCCGGGGGATGGCGATCAAGTTGCTGGACGTGCCAGGCAAACAGCTGCTGGCGGATCAGCAGGCGCGGGGTGAGCAGGACTTTGTGATGTTCAGCCATCCGAATTTTTTCGTCAGTGATGTGGCGGAGTATGCGCAGAACATTTCGGCTCAGGCCGATGGCAAGAAAGTCATGGCGTTTTTCCCCGGGGTGGATCCGCGCAGTTGGCAGGTGCGGCATTTGTTTATCGCGCTGGCGACGTTGGCGCCGCCGCCGGTGAGTCCTACGCAGACGACGTATTTCTCGGTGTCGCCGTATAAGTTTGGGGCGGCGAATGCGAAGTTTCGGGTGGCGCCGGATCCCCAGGGGTGTCCTGCGTATGTGCTGCCCAAACAGAATCAGGACCTGCCGAATTTTTTGCGCAGTGCGTTGAATCAGCAATTGTCGACGGACCGGGTGGCGGCGTGTTTTGTGTTGCAGATTCAGCGGCAGAATCCGCAGAAGTTCATGCCGATCGAGGACACCAGCATTGAATGGAAAGAGAGTGATGCGCCGTTTGAGACGGTGGCCAAGGTGGTGATTCCGGCGCAGGATTTTGATACGCCGGCGTTGAATCTGGCTTGTGATAATCAGTCGTTTAATCCGTGGTTTGGGGTGGAGGCGCATCGGCCGATTGGGGGGATTAATCGGTTGCGTAAGGCGGTGTATGAGGCGGTCAGTGATTATCGGCATAGCCGGAATTTGTAGCTCCGCGGTGTTGGGGACATATCCGTTATTTAGGTAATGGCGACTATTGGTTCCGCTCTTACAGCGGCTCACTTTTGAACAGCGCAAAAGTAAGCAAAACGCTCTTGCCCCACCACTCGGCACCTCGCTTAGGCTCGGTGTGCCCTCACTCCGGCTTTGGACCGTGGGCCGCCGTCATGGGCCATCCTTGGCCCAGGACGGCTAACCTGGCGTCCTGCCAGGTTACCCACGCTCCAAAGCCTGCGTTCGGCCAGCGTGGTTTAACGGGGCGCCTAAGATCAAGATCAAAAGCAGATCAAGAGCACAGCGGCCTACCGGCCGGCTTGAGTGTTGAAAAGCAAAATCAAAAGCTAAAGCGGGCACGGTCCAAATGTGGGAGCGGGCTTGCTCGCGAAGGTCGTTAACGATGACGTGGGCATTCTGGATGAACGCGGCGCTCTCAGGTTTTTCGCGAGCAAGCCCGCTCCCACAGAAAAGCAGCTCTGCTTTCGCTCTGGATCTTGCTTTTGCTTTTAACACTCAAGCCGGCCGGGAGGCCGCTGTGCTTTTGCTTTTGATTTTGATCTGACTGCCCCATTCAGCCCGAGGCCGAACGCAGGTATTGCGCAGCGGGTAAACCGGCAGGACGCCGGTTTAGCCGCGCCGGGCCATGGATGGCCCGTCGCGGCGGCCCGCGGAGTAATGCCGGAGTGAGGGAACACCGAGCACTAGCGAGGTGCCGACAGGCGGGGCAGAGCCCTTTGCTTACTTTGGGGCTTTTCCAAAGTGAGTCGCTGTAAGAGCGAAACCATAAGTAGCCGTTACCTAAAAAACGGATATACACCCAACATCAACGTAAAGAACCCGTATAGATTCACCCCCAGCCGTAACGTTTAAGTCGTCTCTATTGAGCAACTAATCCCCCCTCCACTACTGTGACCTCCACCTCAATAACCCCCGCAGGAAGTCATCGTGGAAAGTTCAACGTTAGGCATGATCGTCCTCTCAATGATCGCCCTGTTCGGCGCCGCCGCGTTTTGCTTCGAACAACTCGCCACCCGCGAATCAAAGAAAAAGAAAGCCAAATAAGCTGATCATCAAAAGCAGCAAAACCCCAGTGCTTCAAGGGATACCCCGCCCCCGGGTTATCCCTTTTTTCCGTTCGCCCACCCCACCGCCCTCTATACACCGTCTTAATGCCCAAACCCGCAATCAGTGCCCGAACTTGATACCCAACCTCTTAACCTCCCCGCGTCCGCAATCGCGGCTTATTAATCAGGGGAGTTCCACCGTGCTCACACTCAAGTTCATCTATATCGCCAGCGGCCTATGCGCCGTCGGGCTGTTCGCTTATCTGGGCTACGCCCTCATTCGCGCCGAAAAGTTCTAGGGAGCCCCACCATGTACGACATGATTTTTGTAGGCCTCTCCCTGGTGTTTTTCGCCGCGACAACCATGGCCATTGTCGCCATGGGCAAGATTTGAACGGAGCCTCGACATGCTAAGCACTTTGCTGGAATTTGCGCTGGTCCTGGGGTTGATGACCGGGCTCGCCGTGCTGATGGGCAAGTGGCTGACCCGGGTGTTTACCGGAACCCGCCACGCCCTGCCGGAACGTTATACCTATCGCTTGCTGGGCATCGACCCGCTGGAAACCATGAGCTGGGCCCGCTACGGTTCGGCCCTGTTGCTGTCGAACGCCGCGATGATGCTGCTCGGCTATCTCATCCTGCGGTTACAGGCCGTCATGCCGATCAACCCACTCGGGCTGGCCGCACAAACCCCGGACCTGGCGTTCAATACCGCCGCTTCCTTTATCACCAACACCAACTGGCAGGCGTACTCGGGCGAAACCAGCCTGTCGAACTTCAGCCAGATGGCAGTAATCACCTTCCTGATGTTCGTCGGCGCCACCTCGGGCGTGGTCGCCGCAGCCGGTTTTATCCGTGGACTGAGTCGCTCAAGCTCGGCGGATATCGGCAACTTCTGGGTCGACTTCACCCGCACCCTGTACCGCGTGATGCTGCCGCTGTGCGTGGGCATGGCTCTGGTGTATGTGTGGCAAGGCATGCCGCAGACCTTTTCCTCCCAAGCCCTGGCCACCACCCTGGAAGGCGCGCAGCAACAACTGATTGTCGGCGCCGTGGCGAGCTTTGAATCGATCAAGCATATCGGCACCAACGGCGGCGGCTTCTTCAGCATGAACGCCGCGCACCCGTTCGAAAACCCGACGCCGCTGACCAACGCCCTGCACATCCTCAGCATGTTGCTGATCCCGTCGGCGCTGACCTACACCTTCGGCAGCATGCTGCTGCAACGCCGTCAGGGCTGGGTGTTTTTCGGCACCTTCCTGGTGATGTTCTTAGGCTTTCTCGCTCTGGTGTATGGCGCCGAGCAAAACGGCAACCCGCTGCTGACCCAGGCAGGTGCCAACCAGACGCTGTCCATCGAGCAAAGCGGCGGCAATATGGAAGGCAAGGAGCTGCGTTTCGGCATCGCCGACAGCAGCCTGTTTATCGCCACCACCACTGCGGCCACCACCGGCTCGGTCAACGCGATGCATGACTCATTGACCCCCATGGGCGGCTTCGTGCCCCTGGCGCAGATGATGCTCAACTGCGTGTTCGGCGGCGACGGCGTGGGCTTTATCAACCTGATCCAGTACGCGCTGCTGACGGTGTTCCTGGTGGGCATGATGATCGGCCGCAGCCCGGAATTCCTCGGCAAGAAGATCGAGGCTCGGGAGATAAAACTGGTGATGCTCTCGGTGCTCGCGCACCCCATCAGCATCCTCGGTTTCACCGCCCTCGCCGCCCTGTGGCCCGACACCATGGCCAGCCTGAATAACCTCGGCCCCCACGGTTTCAGCGAGGTGCTCTACGCCTACACCTCCGGCACCGCCAACAACGGTTCGGCGTTCGCCGGGCTGAACGCCAATACGCCGTTCTTCAACACCACCATTGGCCTGGCGATGCTGGTCGGGCGCTTCTTCACCATGCTGCCGATGCTCGCCGTGGCCGGTTCCCTGGCGATGAAAAAGACCGTGCCTGCCGGCGCCGGCACCATCCCCACCGCAACCCCGCTGTTCATGGTGCTGGTGGTGTTTGTGGTGCTGGTGGTGGGCGGCCTGACTTTCCTGCCGGCGCTCGCGCTCGGTCCGCTGGTGGAGCAACTGCAGTTGCTGTCCGGCCAGACGTACAACTAAGGACACGTTGATGACGACTCAATCGATATTCAAAGGGCTGTTGCGCCCGGTGCTGGTTTCGGCGGTGTTTTTCATGGCGCTGACCGGCCTCGCCTACCCGATCTTCACCACCTTTGCCGCGCAGTTGCTGTTCCCGTTCCAGGCCCAGGGCTCGCTGATTGAACGCGACGGTTTGGTGATCGGCTCGGCGTTGATCGGCCAGGACTTCACCAGGCCCGGCTACTTCCACGGCCGCCCGAGCATGACCCTCGGTGCCGACCCGCAAGACCCGAGCAAAAGTGTCTCCCAGCCGTACAACGCCGGTTCCAGCGGCGCCAGCAACCTGGGCCCTACCAGCCAGAAACTGGTGGACCAGGTCGCAGCCCGGGTTAAAGCCTACCGCCAGGACAACGGCCTCGCCGCCGACGCCCAGGTGCCGGTGGATGCGGTCACCGCTTCCGCCTCCGGCCTGGACCCGCATATCTCCGTGGCCAACGCGCGCATCCAACTGGCCCGGGTCGCCCGCCTGCGGCAGATCCCCGAAACCGAACTGCTGCAACTGGTGAACGAAAACACCGCCGCCCGCACCCTCGGTTTGCTTGGCGAACCACGAGTCAATGTGCTGCAACTCAACCTCGCGCTGGACGCCCGCCTGCCTGAGCGCCAGCCCCCCATTGCGGCCAGTGAGTAAGAGATTCCCCCATGATCAAGAATGCTCGTTTACCTCTGTTTGACCGCGCCATCGTGCTCACCGCCTGCGGGGACGCGTTCAAGAAACTGCTGCCCCAGGCGCAGTGGAAAAACCCGGTGATGTTCGTCGTGTACCTGGGCAGCCTCCTCACCACGCTGCTGTGGTTCCAGTCCTTGGGTGGCCAGGGTGAAGCGCCCAGCGGCTTTATCCTCAGCATCTGTTTGTGGCTGTGGTTTACCGTGCTGTTCGCCAACTTTGCCGAGGCCCTGGCCGAAGGCCGCAGCCGTGCCCAGGCCGCCAGCCTGCGCGGGATGAAGCGCCAGACCCTGGCCAAGTTGCTGCAACAACCCAAACACGGCGCCCCATGGCTGCCGACCGAAGCCACGCTGTTGCGCAAAGACCAGGTGGTGTTGATCGAAGCCGGCGACCTGGTGCCGCTGGACGGCGTGGTGATCGAAGGCGTGGCCTCGGTGGACGAAAGCGCAATCACCGGCGAATCGGCACCGGTGATTCGCGAGGCCGGCGGCGACTTTTCCTCGGTCACCGGCGGCACGCGGGTGCTGTCGGACTGGCTGGTGGTGCGCATCAGCGTCAACCCGGGCGAGTCGTTCCTCGACCGCATGATCTCGATGGTCGAATCCGCCAAGCGCCAGAAGACCCCCAACGAAGTCGCCCTGACGATTTTGCTGGTGGGCCTGACCCTGTTGTTCCTGCTGGTGATCGCCACGCTGAGCCCGTACTCGATCTTCGCCGTGGCCATGAGTGGCAGTGGCAACGTGATCAGCGCCACGGTGCTGGTGGCGTTGCTGGTGTGCCTGATTCCCACCACCATCGGCGGCCTGCTCTCGGCCATCGGCGTGGCGGGCATGAGCCGCATGATGTCGGCCAATGTGATCGCCACTTCCGGCCGCGCCGTTGAGGCGGCGGGTGACATCGACGTGTTGCTGCTGGACAAGACCGGCACCATCACGTTGGGCAATCGCCAGGCCAGCAGTTTCCTGCCGGCACCGGGGGTCAAGGAAGCTGAACTGGCCGACGCGGCGCAACTGGCGTCCCTGGCCGACGAAACCCCGGAAGGCCGCAGCATCGTGGTGCTGGCCAAGCAGAAGTTCGACATCCGCGCGCGGGACATCAACGCCCTCGGCGCAAGCTTTGTGCACTTCACTGCACAGACCCGCATGAGCGGCGTCGACCTGCCCGAAGGCCGCGGTATTCGCAAGGGTGCAGCAGATGCGATCCGCAGTCATATCGAAGCGCTCGGCGGGAGCTTTCCGGCTGCATTGCAGGCCAAGGTCGACGAAGTATCGCGTCGCGGCAGCACTCCGCTGGTGGTCTCGGACGGGGCCAAGGCACTCGGCGTGGTGGAGCTCAAGGACGTGGTCAAGGGCGGCATCAAGGAGCGCTTCGCCGAACTGCGGCGCATGGGCATCAAGACGGTGATGATCACCGGCGACAACCGCCTGACCGCCGCCGCGATTGCGGTGGAAGCCGGCGTGGATGACTTCCTCGCCGAGGCGCGCCCGGAAGACAAGCTGCAGCTGATCCGCGACTACCAGGCCCAGGGCAAGCTCGTGGCCATGACCGGCGACGGCACCAACGACGCCCCGGCACTGGCCCAGGCCGACGTGGCGGTGGCGATGAACAGCGGCACCCAGGCGGCGAAAGAGGCCGGCAACATGGTCGACCTCGACAGCAACCCGACCAAGCTGATCGAAGTGGTCGAGGTGGGCAAACAAATGCTGATGACCCGTGGCGCACTCACCACCTTCAGCGTGGCGAATGACGTGGCGAAATATTTCGCGATCATCCCGGCCGCGTTTGTCGCGACCTATCCGCAGCTCGGCGCGCTGAACGTGATGCACCTGACCAGCCCCAACTCGGCGATCCTCAGTGCGGTGATTTTCAACGCGTTGATCATCGTGGCGCTGATTCCCTTGGCCCTGCGCGGCGTGACGTACCGGGCGATTGGCGCGGCGGCATTGCTCAATCGCAACCTGCTGATCTATGGCCTGGGCGGGGTGCTGGTGCCGTTTGCCGGGATCAAGCTGATTGACCTGGTGCTGACCGGGCTGGGTCTCGTGTAGCACCGCAAACCCAATGTGGGAGCGGGCTTGCTCGCGAATACGGAGTGTCAGCCAACTCGACTGTCACTGACACACCGCTTTCGCGAGCAAGCCCGCTCCCACCATTGAACCGCATTGACCAGGAATGACATGCCCGCATTAAACGAAGAACGCCCCGACCCCGACGCCCTTCTCGCCCGGGTCCAGCAGGAAGAACAGGCCGCCTTGCGCGGCAAACTGCGTATCTACTTCGGCTCCAACGCCGGGGTGGGCAAGACCTGCGCCATGCTTGACGCGGCGCAACGGGAAGTCAGCCTGGGGCGCGACGTACTCGCCGGTGTGGTGGAAACCCACGGCCGCCAGGAAACCGCCAACCTGCTCAACGGCCTCGTACAACTGCCCCGCGCCCAACGCCTGCATCACGATTTCACCCTCACCGAATTCGACCTCGACGCCGCCCTGCAACGCCATCCCGCCGTGCTGCTGGTGGATGAACTGGCCCACAGCAACGTGCCCGGCTCGCGCCACCCGAAACGCTGGCAAGACGTGGAAGAACTGCTCAGCGCCGGCATCGATGTGTGGACCACCCTCAACGTCCAGCACCTGGAAAGCCTTAACGATCTGGTGAGTGGGATCATCGGCATTCGCGTGCGGGAAACCGTACCGGACCACGTGTTCGACAATGCCCACGAAGTGGTCGTCGTGGACCTGCCGCCGGATGATCTGCTGCAACGCTTGAAGGACGGCAAGGTGTACCTGGGCCCTCAGGCCGAACGTGCGTCGCGGCACTTTTTCCGCAAGGGCAACCTGCTCGCCCTGCGGGAACTGGCCCTGCGCCGCACGGCCGACCGGGTCGACACGCAGATGCGCGTGTACCGTCGCGAACAGTCGATCAAGACCCTGTGGCCCGCCCGCGAGCGATTGCTGGTAGGCGTGGCCGGTGACGCCGGTGATGAACGCCTGGTGCGAGAAGCCGCGCGCCTGGCGCAAAAGCTCGAGGCGGACTGGATCGTGGTGCACGTCGCCGCAGCCCAGGGCCGCGGCGCCAAGCGTTATCTCACAGCAATGAAAACCCTGGCCCTGGCCAGCGAATTCGGCGCCGACACCGCGACATTGCCGGGCATGGACGTCGCCGAAGCACTGGCCGCCTGTGCCCGGGAACACAACGCCAATCGCCTGGTGCTCGGCCATCACCCACGCCGGGCATGGCGGTTCTGGCATCAGTCGGTGAGCGACCGGATCAGCCGGCACCATCCGCAGATCGACCAGATCGTGATCGCCCATGGCATGTTGCCAGGCACTGTTCCTGCCATTGAAAAACCTACACCAGCGCCCGGCAGAACCCTGGCCTACCTCTGGTCCACACTCGCCTGTTTCACCGCCAGCGCCATCGCCGCGCTGCTGCTGCAGGTGTTCGACCTGGCCAACGTGGTGATGCTGTTCCTGCTCACGGTGGTGCTGGTGGCCCTGCGGTTTGGACGCGGCCCCGGCGTGTGGGCAGCGATGCTCGCGGTGCTGTGTTTCGACTTCTTTTTCGTCCAGCCGCGCTACTCGTTTACCGTCAACGACACCCAGTATTTCTTCACCTTCGCGTTGATGCTCGGCATCGCCCTGATCACCGGGCAGCTCACCGCACGCCTGCGCCACGAAGCGCGCACCGCCGCCGCTCGAGAACGTCGCGCAACCTCACTGGCGCGCCTGGCCCGGGACCTGTCGGCCGCGTTGACCGTGGAGCAGATCAGCGAAGTGGCGCTGCGCACCTTCAGCGGCGTGTTCGAGGCGCGGGTCGGCCTGGCCTTGCCGGACGCCGCCGACGGCGTGCACAGCGTGGGCGCGGGCGGGCTGCCGATCGACGACAGCATCGCCCAATGGACCTACGACCACGGCCAGTCCGCCGGCCAGGGCACCGACACCTTGTCCGCCGCCAAGGGCTGCTACCTGCCGCTCAAGGCGCCGATGCGCGTGCGCGGTGTGCTGGTGCTGGAACTGGCGCAAAGCGAACGCCTCAACGAGCCCGAAGAGCGCCGCCTGCTGGAAGCCTGCATGAGCCAATTGGCGATTGCCCTGGAGCGCGTGCACTTCGTCGAAGTGGCGCAAAGCACGATGGTGCAGATGGAAGGCGAGAAAATGCGCAACACCTTGCTCGCGGCGATTTCCCACGACCTGCGCACACCCCTGACCACACTGATCGGCGCCGCCGACACCGCCCTGCCCCATGCGCCGCCGGGGCCGCTGACCGCGTTGCTGCACGGTATTCATGAGCAGGCGACCTCGATGCAACGCTTGATCGAAAACCTGCTGGACATGGCCCGCATGCAGGAGCGCGGTGTGCGACTCAACCGGCAATGGCATTTGCTGGAAGAGATCGTCGGCAGCGCCCTGCGCCAGTTGCGTGAACCACTGGCCCGGCATGTGGTGAACACGACGCTGGACCCGCAATTACCGCTGGTAGAAGTCGACGCGCTGCTGATCGAACGGGTGCTGGTCAACCTGCTGGACAACGCCGCCAAATACACCCCGCCTGGCACGGTCATCACCGTCACCGCCCGTTCCGTTTCCGACAGCATCCTGCTGGAAGTCAGCGACACCGGCCCGGGCAGCGCGCCGGCCAATCTGTTCGAACCGTTTGCCCGTGGCCAGCAGGAATCCTCGGTCGCCGGAATCGGCCTGGGGCTGGCCCTGGCCAAGCGCATCGTCGAAGCCCACGGCGGGCGCATCGAAGCCAGACCCGGCAGCGAGCGCGGCATGCATTTCGTCATCACTTTACCGGCGGGTACTCCGCCCCCAATGGACGCCCTATGAGCACTGCACGCATTCTGATTGTTGAAGACGAGGCCAACATCCGCCGTTTTGTCGGCATCGCCCTGCAGGATGAGGGCTTCCAGGTGTTCGAGGCCGACAGCGTCAAACGCGCGTTGATCCACGCTTCCAGCCGTCAGCCGGACCTGGTGATCGTCGACCTCGGCCTGCCGGACGGCGACGGCAAACAGCTGATCAGCGAGCTGCGGGGATGGCTGGCGGTGCCGATCCTGGTGTTGTCGGCACGGGATCGCGAAGAGGAAAAAGTCGCCGCCCTGGACGCCGGCGCCGATGACTACCTGACCAAACCCTTCGGCGTACCCGAGTTGCTCGCGCGCATCCGTGCGCAACTGCGCCGTCATGGGCAGACCGGCACCGTGGCGGCCACCAGCAAGGTGGCGTTTGGCGATATCGAGGTGGACCTGGCGACCCATGAAGTGTGGCGCCAAGGCCTGCCGGTGCACCTGACGCCCATCGAATACCGCCTGCTGTGCGCGATGATTCGCGGGCAGAGCCGGGTGCTCACCCACCGGCAATTATTGCTCGAGGTGTGGGGCCTGGATTACGTGGACCGCGCCCACTACCTGCGGGTGCACATGGCGCACCTGCGGCAGAAGCTGGAGGCGGACCCGGCCCAGCCGCAGTACTTCATCACCGAGTTGCAGGTGGGCTACCGACTGGTGGGTTTGTGAACAGGTGCGCGGCGGCGAAATCGACAAACACGCGGATCTTCGGCGAGAGATGCCGGCTGGATGGCCACAGCGCCCAGAACTGGCCCTGGTCATCGGAATGGCCGTCGAGCACGGTTTCCAGCTGGCCCTGGGCGAGGGCTTCGCGGGCCAGGAAGTCCGGCACGTAGGCAATCCCATGGCCGTCCATCGCGGCCCGGAGCATGGCCTCCATGTTGTTCAGGGTCAGCGCGGTGGGCAGGCGCAATTGGGTGATGGCCGGGTTGGCGGACAAGGTCCAGTCCATGATTTTGCCGGTGGTGGCGAAGCGGTAACGCAAGCACGGGTGATGCTCCAAATCGCTCAGGGACTCTGGCCGGCCGTTGGCCCGTAGGTACTCGGGTGATGCGCACAGCACAAACCTGAACGGTCCCAGTTTGCGGGCCATCAGGGTCGAGTCCGCCAGACCGCCGCTGCGGATGACCACGTCGAAGCCCTCCTCGATCACATCCACCAGATGGTCGTTGAAATCCAGCTCCAGTTCGATCTCGGGGTAGGCTTTGCGGAACGCCATCATGTGCGGAAAGAGAAAGCGATAACCGATGGTGGGCAGGCTGACCCGCAGTTTGCCCCGGGGTGCCTGCATCGCATGGGAAAGCATGGCGCGGGCGTCTTGCAGGTCGTCGAGAATCTTCCGACTGCGCTCGTAGAACAATTGGCCTTCGGCGGTGAGGCTGACCTTGCGCGTACTGCGGTGCAACAGCCGCACATTCAGTGACGCCTCAAGCTTGGCGACATTCTTGCCCACCGCCGAAGCGGAAATCCCCATCGCCCGGGCCGCGCCGGTGAAGCTCAGGGCCTCTGCCGTTTTCACGAAGGCGATCACGCCGCTCAAGTTATCGGTCACGTCATTGCATCCATCCAGTCCGTTATGAACGGAATGTAAGCCCATTTATCCGTGATTGCATCCTGATTAGAGTCTTTTAATCTTCAAACTCGCGGGAATGCCCCTATGAACACGACAACCGAATCTGCGCCCGCCCATGGCCGATATTCCATCCTGGCGGCCATTTGCCTGGCCGCCCTGGTATTGCCCATGAGCTTTACCGGCGGCGCCGTCGCCACGCCCTTTATCGGCCAGGCATTTGCCGCCCAGCCCAGCCAACTGGCGTGGATCACCAACGCGTTCATGCTGAGTTTCGGCAGCCTGTTGATGGCCGCCGGCACCCTAGCCGACCTGTATGGGAGAAAGCGTCTTTTCTTGTGGGGCATGGCGCTGTTTACCGTGGTCTCCTTGCTGCTGGCAGTGGCACCGGGGATTTTCTGGCTGGATGTGTTGCGTGGCGTGCAGGGCGTCGCGGCGGCTACGGCATTGGCCAGTGGCTGTGCGGCGCTGGCCCAGGAGTTTGACGGCCATGCCCGCACCCGCGCCTTCAGCTTGCTGGGCACCACATTCGGTGCAGGCCTGGCGTTTGGGCCATTGCTGTCGGGGGTGCTGATCGAGCACTGGGGCTGGCGCTCGATTTTTCTCGGCACTGCATTATTGGCCGGTATTTCGCTGCTGTTTGCCGCGCCCAAAATGCGTGAAAGCCGCGACCCGCAAGCGCTGCGGCTGGACACCGCTGGTGTACTGACGTTTTCCGCGATGCTGGTGGCCCTGACCACGGCGGTGATCCTCGCGCCGGAGCACGGCTGGACGTCGCCGCTGGTTGATGCCCTGCTGATCGCGGCGGCGGTGTTTTTGCTGGTGTTTGTCCTCGTCGAAAACCGCTCCAGCCAACCGATGCTGGAGCTGCGGCTGTTTCGCTTCCCGCGTTTTATTGGCGTGCAGCTCCTGCCGATCGGTACCTGTTACTGCTACATCGTGCTGATCGTGTTGCTGCCCCTGCGGTTTATCGGTGTGGAAGGCGCCAGTGCGCTGGAAGCGGGTTTGATGATGCTCGCGTTATCGGCACCGATGCTGGTGGTGCCGATGATCGCCGCATCGCTGACCCGCTGGCTCTCAGCAGGACTGTTGTGTGCCATTGGCTTGCTGATCGCGGCGGTGGGCCTGTGGGGATTAAGCCTGGCCAACCAGCCTGCGCAGACCATCGCCGCAATGCTGGTCATCGGGATCGGCACCGGGCTGCCGTGGGGTTTGATGGATGGTTTGGCGATCAGCGTGGTGCCCAAGGAGCGCGCGGGAATGGCGGCGGGGATTTTCAACACCACCCGCGTGGCCAGTGAAGGCGTGGCGCTGGCGATCACGATGGCGGTATTGGGCGCATTGGTGGCACATCACCTGAAGGGTCTCGCAGGGGCCGACGTGTCAGTGATTGCCCAAGGCCTGGTCATGGGCAACGTGCAACTGGCCTCGGCCGCCCTTCCGCCGGAAGCACTGCGCAGCGCCTACATCGCGGGGTTCAACACGTTGCTGCAACTGCTCGCGGGATTCACCGTGCTGACGGCGTTGGTGGTTCTGGCCTTCATGGGGCGAAACAGCATTGCACCCGTGCAAACCGAACCGGGCATTCAGTCGTTGAGCTGAATCCCAGGCACAAAAAAGCCCGCTCAATGAGCGGGCTTCCTGTGGTACCTGGCGTTCAGCGTTCCAGGTGACCGAATATGGCGCAGCGGACGGGACTCGAACCCGCGACCCCCGGCGTGACAGGCCGGTATTCTAACCGACTGAACTACCGCTGCGCGTAACACATAAAGCGAATGGTGGGTGATGACGGGATCGAACCGCCGACATTCTGCTTGTAAGGCAGACGCTCTCCCAGCTGAGCTAATCACCCTTCACTTTCGGTGTGGGGCGCATTCTATAGCATTTTTCCGTAATGTCATGATTTAAATGCAATTTATTTAAAATATTTTGTCTTCGACCCCGCGCACCCCGCAAAACCGGCGCTTTGGGTGCAAACGCGAGTCTATTGCGTTTGCCCAAGCCTTGGCCCCACAATTAACAATTATTCTCAATAACACCTGGGCCGGGCCTTATGTCTGTGGGTGAACCGCCGTTCCAACGGGAGATTACCGAGCTGTACAGCCAGCATCACGGCTGGCTGTTCACTTGGTTGCGCCGAAAACTGGGCTGTACCCATAACGCCGCCGACGTGGCGCAGGACACCTTCGCGCGGATTCTGCACGCCCGCGAGTCGGTGACCGCCATCCGCGAACCCCGCGCCTATTTAAGTACCACCGCCAGGCGTCTGATCATCGACCAGGCACGGCGCAAGCAGATTGAGCACGCCTACCTTCAGGAATTGATGCTGACGGTGGAAACCCTGGAAGGTTTCCAGTCGCCCGAACAGATCCACACCACCCTGGAGGCCCTCGAGCACATCGCCTTCATGCTGGAAGGCATGCACGACAATATGCGCCAGGCGTTTGTGCTGTATTACCTCGAAGACCTGACCCAGCAGCAAATCGCCCGACAACTGAAGCTGTCGGAACGTACGGTACGCAAATACCTGATCCAGGCCCTGCTGCATTGCAGCCACAGCGTGGACATCTGAGCCGCGCATGCCCGACTCTCGCCAACAGATCGATGAACAAGCCGCCGAATGGATGATTCGCCTGCACGAAGGCGAATTGACCGAGGCCCAGCGCCAGGCGTTCGAGCGCTGGAAGCAGCAAGGCCCGCAACACGCCGCATCAGCAGCGCGCATGGAAGATGTGATTGCGCGGATGCAGGCCCTGCGCGGGCAAAAGGCACCGGCCCGGGCGGCCTTGAGTGCGGCCTTTCCCCGGCATGGGAAGGCGCGCAAAAACTACGTCCGCGCGTTGGTACTGGCCTGCAGCCTGGGCCTTCCCGCCATGGCGCTGCTCTACAGTCCTTATCCACAACAATGGATGGCCGATGTGCACAACGGCCCCGGCGAATGGAAAACCCTGCGGCTGGCGGACGGCTCGACGCTGACCCTGAACGGCATCAGTGCGGCGAATCTGCATTTCGACAGCCGGCAGCGCCGCATCGAATTG
Organism: Pseudomonas sp. W2I6; assembly: GCF_030815935.1. NCBI lineage: Bacteria > Pseudomonadati > Pseudomonadota > Gammaproteobacteria > Pseudomonadales > Pseudomonadaceae > Pseudomonas > Pseudomonas sp. W2I6. The sequence goes on from NZ_JAUSXJ010000001.1 coordinate 4,210,838, forward strand.
CTGCAAGGCGAGATCCTGGTGGAAGTGGCCCACGATGGCGAACGGCCATTTGTGGTGCAGACCGCCCAAGGCACCCTGCGCGCCCTGGGTACGCGATTTGTGGTCAGGCGCGAGGATGACGTTACGGTGCTGAGCATGCTCGAATCCCGCGTGGCGGCAAAAAGCGCGAACGGGCAGCAGACACTGGAAGTTGATGCGGGCTCGCAGGCGCGACTCAGCAAAGATGCCGTGCGCCTCTCCGGCAGCATCGATACGGCGAGCATCAATGGGGCCTGGCGCCGCCATCAACTGGTGGTGGATAACCGACCGTTGCCGGAAGTGCTGGATGAGATCGCCCGTCACCGTTCGGGCCGCTTGCAGTTTGATCGCGCCGCACTGGCCAGTCTCAAGGTCTCGGCCGTACTTCCCCTGGATGACACCGACCGCACCTTGCAGATGCTGGCTCAAACCCTGCCGATCACGCTGAAAACCTTTACCCCATGGCTGATAATTGTCAGCCCGGATACCGAGAGCAAAAAATAATTATTCGCATTGCTTCCGCTTTTTTTCGGGTTGCCCGTCAAGGAAGGTATACCGATGACTAAAGGACTGCCCTCACCATGCCCTTCCCTTCCAAGCCTCGCAGACGCCTGCTGAGCAGCGCGCCGCTGACCCTCACACTGCTCGCGACGACGCTGCTCAATACCCACTTGGCCCAGGCCGAAACGGTAGCCGTTGCGGCCCAAGCCTACGACATACCTGCCGGGCCGCTGGGCGCCACACTCAACCAGTTCGCCCAGCAAGCGGGCGTGGCTATCGTGTTCCAGTCCCAGAACCTGCAGGGGCTCGCGGGCCCGGGACTCAAAGGCACTTATAGCGTGGAGGCCGGGTTTGAAAAGCTGCTGCGTGGCAGTGGTTATCGGGCAGTCAAAGGTGATCAGGTCTACGCACTGGAAGCCAACCCTACCCCCACCGGCGCCGTGGAGCTGGGGGCGACGCAGATCAGCGCCAACCAACTCGGCACCATTACCGAAGGCTCCGGCTCTTACACCCCCGGCACCATCGCCACCGCTACCCGCCTGGTGCTGACGCCACGGGAAACTCCGCAATCGATCTCGGTGGTCACCCGCCAGGCCATGGATGACTTTGGCCTCAACTCCATCGACGACGTGATGCGCCATACCCCGGGCATCACCGTGGCAACGTATGACAGCGACCGTACCAGCTATTACTCCCGCGGCTTCGCGATTCGCAACTTCCAGTACGACGGTATTCCTATCCTGCAAGACCCGCAGTATTCGTCCGGCCATACCCTCACCGACATGGTGATCTATGACCGGGTAGAAATCCTCAAGGGCGCCACTGGCCTGCTCACTGGCGCCGGTGGCCCTGGTGGCACCATCAACATGATCCGCAAGAAACCTACCCAGGAATTCAAGGGCCATATCGACCTTGGCGCCGGTTCCTGGGACAACTACCGATCGGAAGTTGACGTCAGCGGTCCCTTGACCGAAACCGGCAACATCCGCGGCCGAGCCGTGGCGGCCCATCAAGACAAACACTCCTTCATGGACCATTACCAACGCAAAACCAGCGTCTACTACGGCATCCTGGAGGCGGACCTGTCGCCGGATACCCTGCTGACCGTGGGCGCGGACTATCAGGATAATGACCCCAAAGGCTCAAGCTGGACCGGCAGTGCCTCGCTGTATGACGAATCCGGCAATCGCATTGGCTCCAAGCGCTCATTCAACAACGGGCCACGGTGGAGCAGTTGGCAGCAGTACACGCGCACCGCCTTTGCCACCCTTGAACACAGCTTCGAAAATAGCTGGGTCGCCAAAGGTCAGTACAACCATCAAATCAACGGTTACAACGCCCCCCTGGGTTTCGTGAGCCCAGGTTTGCCCTCAGTGCTGGCGCGCAAATACACAGGTGAAACCGTCAGCGACAGCGCCGACCTTTACACCTCTGGCCCCTTCGGCCTGTTTGGCCGAGAACACCAGTTGGTGGTCGGCACCTCGGTTTCCCGCTCCCACTGGAAAGGCAAGGACTACACCAACGCCAGCCTGCCCAACAATAACTTCGACTATTACAACTGGAACGGCGACATCCCGAAGCCGGACTGGGGCGAAGTCACCAACAAAAACGATGAAATCACCCGCCAGACCGGCAGCTACATGACCGCTCGCTTCAGCCTCACGGACGATCTTTCGCTGCTGCTGGGCACGCGCGTTGCAGACTTCCAGGTCACCGGCACCAGTGATACGAAAAAAAGCGGCAAGGTCTTGCCCTATGCGGGCCTGGTATACGACCTCAACGACAACGTGTCGGCCTACGCCAGTTACACGGAAATTTTCCTGCCGCAGTCGTTCAACCGTGATCGCAACAACAAATTGCTGGAGCCGGATGAAGGCAAAAACTATGAAGTGGGGCTCAAGGGTGAATTCTTCGAAGGGCGCCTGAATTCCAGCATCGCCTACTTCGAGGTTCACGAAAAAAACCGCCCCGAGGAAGATACGGAGTACAACGCCAATCCAACCAACCCCGCTCGCGACTACGCCTATAAGCCGATCACTTCGAAAACCAAGGGTTATGAGGCGGAAATCTCTGGCGAGCTGACACCCGGCTGGCAGTTGCAGGCAGGCTACACCCACAAGATTGCCCGTGATGAAAGCGGCAAGAAGGTATCGACCTGGGAGCCGGAAGATCAGGTCAATGTCTATACCAGCTACAAGCTGACCGGCAGCCTCGACAAACTCACCCTCGGCGGCGGCGCGCGTTGGCAGGGTCAAGGCTGGCAGGTACTGAGCAACTGGGCCAAGGGCGGCGCTCAAGAAAAATTTGCCCAGGATCCCTACTGGCTGGTGGACCTGATGGCCCGCTATCAGATCACCGACAGCGTGTCGGCGACCGTCAACGTCAACAACGTGTTCGACAAGTCGTATTACACCAACATCGGCTTCTACAACTCGTCGTACTACGGCGACCCTCGCAACGTAATGGTCAGTACCCGCTGGGATTTCTAAACCCCATAAAAAACGCCCCCGATCACGGCACATGATCGGGGGCGTTTTTTAGACCGGCGGTTTCTTGCAAACCCCAGACAGCAAAAAGCCCGCTCAATGAGCGGGCTTCCTGTGGTACCTGGCGTTCAGCGTTCCAGGTGACCGAATATGGCGCAGCGGACGGGACTCGAACCCGCGACCCCCGGCGTGACAGGCCGGTATTCTAACCGACTGAACTACCGCTGCGCGTAACACATAAAGCGAATGGTGGGTGATGACGGGATCGAACCGCCGACATTCTGCTTGTAAGGCAGACGCTCTCCCAGCTGAGCTAATCACCCTTCACTTTCGGTGTGGCGCGCATTCTACGGAGCGACCCATAGTCTGGCAAGCACTTTCTTAAATAATTTTTTTCAGGCCTTCCAATGGCTTAGCGAGGGTTGGCCTATGACGCCATGAGGAGAATAATGCCCCCCTTTGTATATAAGGAGAGACTCACCCCATGTGGTTCAAAAACCTGCTTATCTATCGCCTGACCCAAGATCTGCCTGTTGATGCCGAGGCGTTGGAAACTGCACTGGCCACCAAACTGGCGCGCCCTTGTGCAAGCCAGGAGTTGACCACTTACGGTTTCGTCGCCCCTTTCGGTAAAGGCGAAGACGCGCCCCTGGTGCACGTCAGCGGTGATTTCCTGCTGATCGCTGCGCGCAAGGAAGAACGTATCCTGCCGGGTAGCGTGGTGCGTGATGCGGTGAAGGAAAAGGTCGAAGAGATCGAAGCCGAGCAAATGCGCAAGGTCTACAAAAAGGAACGCGACCAGATCAAGGATGAAATCATCCAGGCCTTCCTGCCGCGCGCGTTTATCCGTCGCTCGTCGACCTTCGCCGCCATCGCGCCGAAACAGGGCCTGATCCTGGTGAACTCCGCCAGCCCGAAACGTGCCGAAGACCTGCTGTCCACCCTGCGTGAAGTGATCGGCACCCTGCCGGTACGTCCGCTGACCGTGAAAACCGCGCCAACCGCCATCATGACCGACTGGGTCACCACCCAGAAACCGGCCGATGACTTCTTCGTCCTCGACGAATGCGAACTGCGCGACACCCACGAAGACGGCGGCATCGTGCGCTGCAAACGCCAGGACCTGACCGGCGAAGAGATCCAGCTGCACCTGACCACCGGCAAAGTCGTGACCCAATTGTCCCTGGCCTGGCAGGACAAGCTGTCCTTCATGCTGGACGACAAAATGACCGTCAAGCGCCTGAAGTTCGAAGACCTGCTGCAGGATCAGGCTGAACAGGACGGCGGCGACGAAGCACTGGGCCAGCAGGACGCCAGCTTTACCCTGATGATGCTGACGTTTGGCGACTTCCTGCCGGCGTTGGTTGAGGCACTGGGTGGCGAAGAAACCCCACAAGGTATCTAAAGCCTTGTGAAGATCAAAATGTGGGAGCGGGCTTGCTCGCGAATGCGTCCTTTCAGTTGATATCTTCCTGGCTGACACACCGCATTCGCGAGCAAGCCCGCTCCCACATTTGATCGCATGCGCACTTCCAAAATCGAATAACAAGGACCAACCCCATGCGTGCACTCGCCGCCTTGAGCCGTTTCGTCGGCAATACCTTCGCCTACTGGGTGCTGATTTTTGCCGTGGTTGCGTTCCTGCAACCCGCCTGGTTTCTCGGCCTCAAAGGCGCCATCGTGCCGCTGTTGGGCCTGGTAATGTTCGGCATGGGGCTGACCCTCAAACTTGAAGATTTCGCTGAAGTCGCGCGCCATCCGTGGCGCGTGGCATTGGGTGTGGTCGCGCATTTCGTGATCATGCCCGGCGTGGCCTGGCTGCTGTGCCAGGTCTTTCACCTGCCACCGGAAATTGCCGTCGGTGTGATCCTCGTCGGCTGCTGCCCGAGCGGCACGTCGTCCAACGTCATGACCTGGCTGGCCCGAGGCGACCTGGCCCTGTCGGTGGCCATTGCAGCCGTCACCACCCTCCTCGCTCCGCTGCTGACGCCCGCGCTGATCTGGCTGCTGGCCTCGGCCTGGTTGCCGGTGTCGTTCATGGAGTTGTTCTGGTCGATCCTGCAAGTGGTACTGCTGCCGATCGTGTTGGGCGTGGTGGCGCAGCGCTTGCTGGGCGCCCGGGTACGGCATGCGGTCGAGGTGTTGCCGCTGGTGTCGGTGGTCAGCATCGTGGCGATTGTCGCCGCCGTGGTGGCGGCCAGCCAGGCGAAGATTGCCGAGTCGGGCCTGCTGATCATGGCGGTGGTGATCCTGCATAACACCTTTGGCTTCCTGCTGGGCTATTTCACCGGCCGTGTGTTCGGGCTGCCGCTGGCACAACGCAAATCCCTGTCGCTGGAAGTGGGCATGCAGAACTCCGGCTTGGGCGCCGCACTGGCAAGTGCACACTTCTCACCGCTAGCCGCAGTGCCGAGTGCGCTGTTCAGCGTCTGGCACAATATTTCCGGGGCACTCCTGGCTACGTACTTCCGGCGGATGAGCGAAAAGGAAGACCGCGAATTGTTGGCGGGCAAGTCCGAAACTTGATCACCTGATCAATATTCGGCACTCTACCGGGCTTCGCGGGGACGACCCTGCGACGCAATCAAGCGCTTAATCCGGGGACGACCCCACTTCTATAAAGGAAGGTCACCATGTCCTGGATCATTCTGTTTTTTGCCGGACTGTTTGAAGTCGGCTGGGCCGTCGGACTGAAATACACCGACGGTTTCAGCAAGCCACTGCCCACGGCCCTGACGATTGCCGCCATGGCCGTCAGCCTCGGACTGTTGGGGCTGGCCATGAAGGAACTGCCGCTGGGCACCGCCTATGCCATCTGGACCGGTGTCGGTGCAGTGGGCACGGTGATTGCCGGGATTATCCTGTTTGGGGAATCCATGGCGTTGTTTCGACTGGCCAGTGTGGCGTTGATTATCTGCGGGCTGATCGGGCTCAAGATCAGCGCCTGAGCCACTCACCGGCAATAAAAACAAGGTGGACTTAATAGTCCACCGAGTACGGCACGCTATTTACTACTCTGTGATGCATCAGACGTCATAGTAGCGTTCACGCGGTTCTTTCCCCCATTCCTTGTAAAGTGCATTTTCGTTATACGGCTCCGGGTTTGTACTGGTAGGGGGCGTTGAGGGGTCATTATCAAAATCATAAGGTTCACCGTCCGTTGGTAACCCAACGGCTTGCCGCTCCAAATTTGGCTCACGAGTTGGCCTGCGGGGATCGCTAGTTTCTGGCGGTACTTCAGTTTCTCCGGGCAAGAACTTACCGTCGACACCGTCGTACGCATGGGCGAACTCATGGAACAGGGTTGAGACGCCTGGACGCTCGTACTTGTCCATAATGAACGAAGGGTTGTAGGAGACTGTTGCATCATCAGCCGGCATACCTGGCGTGTTATTAGTGATGAATCCGTGTTGCGAATCTTGAGGTGGGTGCTCATTGAGTGGTTGTAAGTCCTTACGTCCGTACTTATAAAAGATACCCTCCGACTCTGGCACCTTCTCTATTTTTATCGGCGCGGGAGTCTTGTCTAACGCCCCAAGCATTTTTTGCCCTACTGGAGAACCCCGAAAAAACTCTAGATCATCTTCAACGCGCTGCTTGAACTCACCATCCCCTTTAACCTCAAACGCTTTTTTACCAACGTCAGACGGCGTCACCTCAACGAACTTAGAGTTCCCCGTGCGTTTTATAGTGTCGTCTTTCTTGCCGTAAACAATATCCTTATCAGATACTGAATTAACCGTATCCTGCCCCTTGCCGGTATAAATTGTATTCTGACCAGCACCACCATCTACAACATCATTTCCCTTCCCGCCATTCATGACGTTCTTCCCACCGCCCCCACGCAGCGAATCATTGCCGCTGCCACCGTCCATGTAAGTGCCACCACCTGCTCCCCGCAACTTGTCGTTGCCGTTACCCCCATACATGACGCTATATGCCGAGCCTCCGGTGATCGTGTCATCCCCATCGTTGCCCTCGGCATACCCGACACCGCTGCCCAATTGAATGGTGTCATTACCAACACCGCCGTAGACATTGGTCCTGCCGCCTCCAGCGTTGAATCGATCGTTGCCGGCTCCCAGCTTGACGCTGACGGGCACTTTTACGTCGTCGTCAATAGTGACATTGTCGTCTCCGCCGTTGCTTTGGATCTCAAGATGCTGCTGACCATTACTCTTGGTATCGAAAGGAATGTCGTAGGTCTTGCCATTAATCTCGGCGGTCAATCCTCCATCAGCCGAATTTTTAATATGAATTTTGTCCGCGCTGTCACCCGTCTTAATCGTTAACGCCTGGTCTTTTGGCGGGGAGAAAAAACCACGCCCGCCGCCCCTAACACTTAAATCTATCTGGACCCCACCTTCATTGAATGGCATATTCGGGATGATCTTTATCGGCGCAGAAGGCTCGCCCTGTTTATCCTGTAACTTATCGGAGGGTGCTGTAGAAAGAGTATGTAAAGGCGGTTGTAAAGCGGGAGGGTTAGTACTCACTTGCATGTTCATCGAAAATCATCCTTAGCGTTAGACAACTACGATGACTGCGTGGCAATTAGAAAGAAATGGTTCCGCAGGATGAGTGATTTATTACCCAAAACTACAAACTGCAAGCGTTGTCCCACATCAAAGTCAGTCCCTGCCCAGGCCCTTCAGCGCAGAAGGTCCTGAGCACCAGAACTTGACTACTTGAGATCACCCCTCAACGTGCCAACCAGACCATGCAACGCCTCGGGCGTCGCCGCCTCCACCGTCACCGGCGCGCCGGCCACCAGGGTCACCCGTGACCAGATCCGGTGGAAGAAGCCCTTGTTCGGATCGCGACTGAAAAAACTCCCCCACAACCCCTGCAACGCCATCGGAATCACCGGCACCGGCGTCTCTCCAAGAATCCGCGTCACGCCGCTTCGAAACTCGTTCATCTCGCCATCGGAGGTCAATTTTCCTTCCGGGAAGATGCACACCAGCTCGCCGTCCTTAAGGTAGTGGGCAATCCGCTGGAAGGCCTTTTCGTAGATCTGGATGTCCTCATGCCGCCCGGCAATCGGAATCGCCCCGGCAGTGCGGAAGATAAAGTTCAAAACCGGCAGGTTGTAGATCTTGTAGTACATGACAAAACGAATCGGCCGACGCACCGAACCGGCAATCAACAGCGCATCGACAAACGACACGTGATTGCACACCAGCAACGCCGCGCCCTCGTCTGGGATCAGCTCGAGGTTCTTGTGCTCGACGCGGTACATGGAATGGCTGAGCAGCCAGATCATGAAACGCATGGTGAACTCGGGCACGATCTTGAAGATGTAGGTGTTGACCGCGATGTTCAGCAGCGACACCACCAGGAACAGCTCGGGGATCGACAGCTTGGCCACGCTCAGCAGCAGGATCGAGACGATCGCCGAGACCACCATGAACAGCGCGTTGAGGATGTTGTTGGCCGCGATCACCCGCGCCCGCTCGTTCTCGGCGGTACGCGACTGGATCAACGCGTACAGCGGCACGATATAGAAGCCGCCGAATACGCCGAGGCCAAGGATATCGAACAACACCCACCACGCCTGGCCGTAACTCAGCACGGCGATCCAGTCGTTGGCCTGGACGTTCTGCGGGAAGCCGCCGGAATGCCACCACAGCAGCAGGCCGAACACGGTCAAACCGAACGAGCCGAACGGCACCAGGCCGATCTCGACTTTGCGCCCGGAGAGCTTTTCGCACAGCATCGAACCCAGTGCGATGCCCACCGAGAACACCGTGAGGATCAGCGTTACCACAGTCTCGTCGCCGTACATCCATTCCTTGGCGTAGGCCGGGATTTGCGTCAGGTAGATCGCGCCGACAAACCAGAACCACGAGTTGCCGACAATCGAGCGCGACACAGCCGGTGTCTGCCCCAGGCCGAGCTTCAAGGTGGCCCAGGACTGACTGAAGATATTCCAGTTCAGGCGCATCTCGGGGCTGGACGCCGCCGCGCGCGGAATGCTGCGGCTGGCCAGGTAGCCCAGCACCGCAATGCCGACGATGGCGGTCGAGACCACCGGCGCGTAATGGGTGGACGACATCATGATCCCGGCGCCAATGGTGCCCGCGAGGATTGCGAGGAACGTGCCCATTTCCACCAGGCCATTGCCGCCCACCAGCTCATCCTCGTGCAGGGCCTGGGGCATGATCGAGTACTTCACCGGCCCGAACAGCGCCGAGTGCGTGCCCATGGCAAACAGCGCCAGCAGCATCAGCTCCAGGTGGTTGAACATGAAACCCACCGCGCCCACGGACATGATCACGATTTCGCCGATCTTGATCACCCGGATCAGCGCGTCCTTGTTGAACTTCTCGCCAAATTGCCCGGCCAGGGCCGAGAACAGGAAGAACGGCAGGATAAACAGCAACGCGCAGAGATTGACCCAGATCGAGCGGTCGCCCTCGATGGTCAGCTTGTAGAGAATCGCCAGGATCAACGACTGCTTGAATATATTGTCGTTGAACGCACCAAGGGACTGGGTAATGAAGAACGGCAGGAAACGCCGTTTGCGCAGCAAAGTGAATTGCGAGGGGTGGCTCATCGTCCGTGTTCCTGCGTGGCCTGAAGGCTGTTATTGGTTTTTCCAGGCCACGACTTTACCTAATCCTGCTTACTTATTCGCTAGTCCTGCAATGCACGGCGATACAAAAAGCTCGCCTTTATAGGCGCCCTGCACCGTGCGCTTGGCGACAATCAGCCACATCAGCGCCAGCGCCGCCACCAACACGCAACCAACGATGCTGAAAAAACCCAGGTGCAAGGTGCTCGCCAGTTTCAGCGTGGCCAGCGAGTACACGCCCAACGGGAAGGTGAAGCCCCACCAGCCAAGGTTGAACGGGATACCGGCCCGCAGGTAACGCAGGGTGATCAGCACCGCGATCAGCATCCACCACAAGCCGAAGCCCCACAGGGTGATGCCTGCGACCAGGCCGATGCCGTTGGCCATCTCACCGACGCCGGGCAGACCGTTGGCGGCAAAGATGGCAGGTGCATCACCGCCCAGTACCAGCATGCCCAGGGCACCGGTGCCGATGGGACCTAGAGCCAGCCAGCTCGACGCGGCCATATTGGCGTGTGGCAGTTTATGCAGGGCCATGCGCAGCATCAGGATGGTCAGGATGCTGAACGCCACCGGCAGGGAGAACGCCCACAGCACGTAGCTGGTCACCAGCATCACCAGTTGCGAATGGGCGTCGGCCAGGTGCGGCGCCAGCAGGCCACCGCTGGCGGCGGCGACTTCCGCGGCCACCACCGGCAACAGCCACACGGCAGTCATCTGGTCGATGCTGTGTTCCTGGCGGGTGAACATCATGAACGGGATCAGCACCCCGCAGGCCAGGGCCATCGCGACGTCGAGCCACCACAGCACCTCGACCAGTTGCACCACGCCATCCCCCCAGCGCGGCACGCCGAACAGCAGGAAGCCGTTGATAATGGTCGCCAGGCCCATGGGGATGGTGCCGAAGAACATCGACACCGTGGAGTGCCCGAAAATGCGCCGGGCCTCGTGGAAAAACATCACCCAGCGCGCCGCATACAGCACGCTGAACAACACAAACAGGCCAATGGTAAACAGCCACAGCCCTTCGGCCACGGCGTGCAGTCCCGCCAGGTTGACCGGCAATTGCGCCAGCGCCAACGCCAGCACCCCGGTGCCCATGGTGGCGGCAAACCAGTTGGGGGTGAACTGGCGAATCACTTCCCGGGGACGGGTCAGGTGACTGAAGGGTTTCAAGCGGCTGTGAAGCGTATTCGGGCAAGTCATGGTGTAGTCCTCTTCCTCGCATGAGGTTGAGACCATGGTAGAACCGAATCGAATATCTATATAACGGGTAATATCTCTAACTGTTATCTGTTTCGTAGATATGTGATTAAACGCTGCCTTCGGTTTCAATCACCAGAATCCGTGCCGGGCCCTGTGGATGGGCCACATGCTCGGTGCCGACACTGGCGTAGAAGATGTCGCCTACCTCAAGCAAGGCCATCTGTTCGCTGCCGTTTTCGCGATAGTGCATCTGCACCTGGCCATCAAGCACCACGAACACCTCTTCGCCGTCATTCACGTGCCAGCGATACGGCTGGTCGGTCCAATGCAAACGGGTGGTGATGCCATTCATATTGGCGATGTCCAGCGCCTCCCAGGCGCGGCTGCCGGTGAATTCTTTGCTGCGGATGATCTTCATGGGTGAATCCCAAGGCGTAAGGGTGACGAATTATTACCGAATCAATTACCCGCCGTCGCCCTGCTCTTCGCCAAATCCTGCATTAGCAACGCCACCAACGCGCCGAGTGCCAATACGATCAGCACCACGCCATAACCGTCGGTGGTGGCGATCAAACCGAAGGTGCGCGTCAAGTTGCCCGCCAACAGCGACGGCACACAGAACGCCAGGTAACTCAGCACATAGAACGCCGACATCAAGCCCGCCCGCTCATGGGGCAAGGCCAACGGCAAAACACTGCGCAGCGCGCCGAGGAATCCCGAGCCAAAACCACTGCCGGCGATCAGCGTGGCAATGAAAAACAGCGGCAGGCTGGCGCTGTGGACGGCCGTGAGGATCAGCGCAACACCCACCGCCAGCAGCACGGCGCCCAACCGCAAGACCTTGTCCGCCGGGCGGTTGCGCAGGCTGAAAATCATCACCGCACCGCTCAGCGTCAACACCGCCACCAGCCCGCCGCCGATCAGGTTCGAGGTGGACCCGGTCGCCGCCCGCACCAGCGAGGGCGCCAGGGACAGATAAAAACCGCCCATGGCCCATACGGCTACGTCTACCGGCAACGAGATCCACAAGGCGCGTCGGGCCTGGGGCGGTACATGCAAGGTGGGCCATAGCGAGGCCAGGGCCCCCGGAATCCGGCTGACTGTCTCCGGCAGGCGCCAGACGTACAATGCCTGCAGGATCATCAACCCGAGCAGGGTCCAGTAAATCAACGTGGTCGGCATCGGCGCGAACTCCACCAGCAGGCTGCAGCCCATGGCCCCGCAGGCCATGCCCAGCAAAGGCGCTACGCTGTTGATCAGCGGGCCTTGCTGGCGGTCGGTGTCGAGCAATGCGGCGCCCAGTACGGCGGTGGCCATGCCGGTGGCAAAGCCTTGTACCGTGCGGGCGGCAATCAGCCAGCCGACGCTGTCGGCATTGATAAACAGCAACATCGCCAGCATATCGAGGAGCAGCGCGGCAAAAATTACCGGCTTGCGCCCCAGGTGGTCCGACAGTGAACCCACGGTCAGCAATGCAGCCAGCAGGCTCAAGGCGTAAATGCCAAATACCAGGGTCAACATCGCCGCCGAAAAGTGCAGGCCCTCTTGATAGAGGTGGTACAACGGGGTCGGCGCGCTGGAGGCGGCGAGAAACGTCAGCAAGGTGATCGCCAGAAACACCAGGCTGGAACGATGAGAAGTAACGCTGGACATGGGCACGCTCCGCTAAAGCTAATATTTTGCTTTTGCGGAGTGTGCTACCGGATGGCGCTTAAAGCAAATTCTTTGTGTTAAGGTTTTACGCATGGCGATAAAAGAAGGGCTCCGCCCGGGGGGCCGTAGTGCCCGGGTCCAGGAATCAGTGCATTCGGCGGTGCGTGAATTGCTCGAAGAGCAGGACCGTTCCAGCGTGACCGTGCCGCAGATAGCCACGCGCGCCGGAGTGACGCCTTCGACCATCTACCGGCGCTGGGGTGACTTGGCGGCGCTGCTGGCCGATGTTGCGATGGCCCGTCTGCGCCCGGACAGTGAGCCGGCTGATACCGGCAGCCTGCGCGGAGACCTGCGGGCCTGGGGTGAGCAATACCGTGATGAGATGAGCTCGGACCTTGGCCGCGAGATGATGCGTGATGTGCAATGCAGTCAGGCGCCGGGGTATTGCGTGGGGATTCTCACCGGGCAGTTGGAGACGATCCTGGATCGGTACACCGACGACACCGGGACACTTCCCAGCGTGGATCGGCTGATCAATTTGATTGTTGCGCCAACCGTTTTTCGTAATCTGTTTTCTACCGCGCCGCTTGAGGTTGAAGAACTGCATGAGCTGATTGAGTTAGCTTTGCTGCCGTAAGGTGGTTTGTGGTTTGTGGTTTGTGGTTTGTGGTTTGTGGGTTTGGGTTTGGGTTTGGGTGTATATCCGTTATTTGGGTTGTTGCTGATATGGGTTCCGCTCTTACAGCGGCTCACTTTTGAAAAGCGCAAAAGTAAGCAAAACGCTCTTGCCCCACCACTCGGCACCTCGCCTAGGCTCGGTGTGCCCTCACTCCGGCTTTGGACCGTGGGCCGCCGTCATGGGCCATCCTTGGCCCAGGACGGCTAACCTGGCGTCCTGCCAGGTTACCCACGCTCCAAAGCCTGCGTTCGGCCAGCGTGGTTTAACGGGGCGCCTAAGATCAAAATCAAGATCAAAAGCAAGAGCACAGCGGCCTACCGGCCGGCTTGAGTGTTGAAGAGCAAAATCAAAAGCTAAAACGGGCACGGTCAAATGTGGGAGCTGGCTTGCCTGCTATGGCATCAACTGGGTGTACCTGATGCACCGAGTTGTCTGCATCGCAGGCAAGCCAGCTCCCACAGAAAAGCAGAGCCACCCCGCCCGTAGCAGCTGTCGAGCGTCAGCGAGGCTGCGTGCTTTTGATCTTGATCTGCTCTTGATTTTGATCTGCGGGCCCCGTCAACCACGATGGCCGCAAGTAGGCACGGTGGAGCGGCCCGCGGAGCCGTGCCGGAGTGCGGGCATGCCGAGCCTAAGCGAGGCACCGAGTGGTGGGGCAAAGCGTTTTTTGGTTACTTTTTTAGGCGTTTGTAAAAAAGTGACCCGCTGTAAGAGCGGAACCATAAGTAGCCGTTACCTAAATAACGGATATGCACTCCCCCAAAATCCAAAAAAAACGGCCTCATCTGGAGGCCGTCTTTCATCACATCTCAACGCTTAGGTGCGCATCCCACGCCCACTCACCAGCAACCGCGCACACCCCACATACAGCACCACAGTCGCCACCAGCATAAAGGTGATCGCCACACTGATCTTGATGTCCGAAACGCCCAGGATCCCATAGCGAAACGCGTTAACCATATGCAACACCGGGTTAGCCAACGACACCGTCTGCCAGAACGGCGGCAGCAAGGTGATCGAATAAAACACCCCACCCAGATACGTCAGCGGCGTAAGAACAAACGTCGGAATAATCGAAATATCATCAAAGTTGCGCGCAAACACCGCATTGATGAACCCCAGCAACGAAAAGATAGTCGCCGTCAGCACCACCACCAACAGCGTGATCCCGAGGTGATGCACCTGCAAATGGGTAAAGAACAGCGAAAGCAACGTCACAATCACCCCAACCATCAACCCGCGCAGCACACCGCCCAGGGTGTAGCCGATCAAAATCGTATGAGGCGACACCGGCGACACCATCAATTCCTCGATGGACCGCTGGAACTTGCTGCCAAAAAAGCTCGACACCACGTTGCCGTAGGAGTTGGTAATCACCGACATCATGATCAACCCCGGCACGATGTACTCCATATAGGTGAATCCACCCATATCACCAATCTGCCGACCAATCAGGTTACCGAAGATCACGAAGTACAAAACCATGGTGATCGCTGGCGGCAGCAAGGTCTGCGGCCAGATCCGGGTAAAGCGCTTCACTTCGCGATAAACGATGGTCTGCAGCGCGACAAGGTTGGGTTGCAGTTCCGAACTCATACCGCCACCTTCGCCAGATTTTTCTCCACCAGGGACACAAACAACTCCTCAAGGCGATTGGTTTTGTTACGCAGGCTCAGCACCTCGATGTTCTGGGTAGCCAGTTGGCCAAACAGCGCGGTGATGCCCACGGCTTTGTCCACCTGGACTTCCAGGGTGTGGCTGTCCACCAGGCGATTCGGGTAGCCGATCAACTGGGGCGCAACCGTCATGTCGTTTTTCAGGTCGAGCAGGAAGGTCTCGACGTGCAACTGGCTCAGCAAATTACGCATGCTGGTGTTTTCGACAATGGTGCCGTGGTCGATGATGCCGATGTTGCGGCACAGCTGCTCAGCCTCTTCCAGGTAGTGCGTGGTGAGGATGATGGTGATGCCTTTCTGGTTCAGCTCGGTGAGAAACGTCCACATCGAACGACGCAGCTCAATGTCCACGCCCGCTGTCGGCTCGTCGAGGATCAGCAGGCGCGGCTCGTGAACCAGGGCGCGAGCGATCATCAAGCGGCGCTTCATGCCCCCGGACAGGGAACGCGAAGGCACGTCGCGCTTGTCCCACAAGCCCAGTTGCGTGAGGTATTGCTCGGCGCGTTCCTTGGCGATCTTCGGCGGGATGCCGTAGTAACCGGCCTGGGTCACGACGATGTCGAAGGTCTTTTCAAACTGGTTGAAGTTGAACTCCTGGGGCACCACGCCGATGCTGCGCTTGAGCGCCGCCGGGGATTTGTCCAGGTCGTTGCCAAAGATATTCACCGTACCGGTGGTCTTGTTGACCAGGGTCGAGAGAATCCCGATGGTGGTGGATTTGCCGGCGCCATTGGGGCCGAGCAAGGCGAAGAAATCACCTTCGGCGACGTCCAGATCGATACCACTCAGGGCCTGGAAACCGTTGCCGTAGGTTTTGGTTAGCTGCCGGATGGACAGAGCGGAACTCATATCGGATTACGCACCAAAGAAGAGGAATAGAATTGTTACATGAGGGCAGACCGCACGGAATACAACGGCTGCGCGTGACAAGCATGGTGCTTGTCCGCGCCGCACAAGTACAGTAACCCGTATTAATAGTCGGTATCAGGTCAACGCGGTCATGACCGATTTCTGATAGGCCGGACGCTGGCGCAGCCGCTGGTACCAGGCTTCCAGGTTAGGCATCGACGGGCGTTCGATGGGCATTTCGAACCAGGCATAAATGAAGCTGCCCAAGGGAATATCGCCCATGCCGATCTCGCTGCCGGACAGGTAAGGTTGCGTGGCCAAGGCCTGATCCACCGTCTGCAAAACATCGATGCAGGCCTGGCGACCGGCGTTGATGGTGTCCCAGTTCTGTTTTTCAGCCGGGGTTCGCAGCACGCCCCAGAACACGGTCTTGAACGGTTCGGCCAGGGTCGAGGTGGTCCAGTCCATCCACTTTTCAGCGTTGGCCCGGGCTTGCAGCTCGCTGGGGTACCAGTTCGAATCCGGCGCATGTTTGGCGGCCAGGTAGCGCACGATGGTGTTGGATTCCCACAGCACAAAGTCGCCATCTTCAATCATCGGCACCCGGCCATTGGGGTTCAGCGCGCGGTATTGCGGCGTGTCGACCACACCAAAAGCCCCGCCCGCATCAATTGCCTCATAGTCCAGGCCGAGCTCCTCGGCGCACCACAGTGCTTTCCTGACATTTGACGAATTTTTACGACCCCAGATTTTCAGCATGACCGCCCCGATTTTGAAAAAGATGGTTGGATGAATGCCGGGGCAGCATACGCCGGATCACGTTCGGCTTAAATCACTCTGCATGTCCCCCAGCAGGATCGGCATCTGCTCGCCAAACAGGTGCGGGTAACATTTCTGGATGTGGGCGAAGAAGAATTCCTCGGGCACCTCGGCAAATTGCCCATGGTCCACCACGTACTCCATGGAGCGCTGGCCCTTGCGGTTGAAGGCGTGGAAAACACTGTCGTGAATGCCGTCGAACTCCAGGGGTGGCACATCGAACAGTTCACACAGTTGCTGGTTGAATGCGGGCGTGGCCTTGACCCAACGGCCATCCAGATACAGTTCGGTGTAGCCATGCATGGCAAATACGTCACTTCTGAGCAGCTCGATCAAACGGGGCGTCGAGAGGTGGTTACGCACGTCGGCCAGGCCGATGCGCGCCGGGATCCCGCAGTGCCTTGCGCACGCCGCCAGCAATGTTGCCTTGGGCACGCAATAACTCTCGCCGGCCGCCAGTGCAAAGCTGCCGCTGAGGGTTTGCGGGTCGCGACTGAAGGTATAGGGGTTATAGCGCACCGCCTCGCGCACAGCGTAGTAAAGACTGACTGCCTGGTCACGAAGTGCGGCACTCGAACCGCGATGTTTTTCGGCGAACTCCACCACCGCAGGGTGGTCACTATCGATGAAGCGGCCGGGATTCAAGTACGCATTCATGAGGTTGATCTCCGAGGCAAGCCTTGAGTCTAACCACAGGCCTGCTCTCTGCGATAACGACGATTCGGCCAAATGTCGGCGCCTGGTGGTGATTCGACCTGGCACACCACGTAACACCCTCGTCACCCCGCTTGTTCGGATGCCGACTAAGCTCTGAGGTGATTTCGCACCTGGTTTCACGGAGGATTGAATATGCTGTTGTTGTGGATACTGGTTCTGGTGGTGGGCATTGCCTACCTGGCGCACCGGCGCATCGCGCCCCTGCCCGCCATCGGCGTGGTCGCCGTCTACCTGTTGGCGATGGGCGCCTTCAGCCATGCACCAGGCTGGTTGCTGCTGATCTTCTGGGTGCTGATCGCCGTGGTAGCCGCCCCGCTGCTGCTGCCGGACCTGCGCCGCAAGTACTTCACCGCGCCGCTGTTCAACTGGTTCCAGAAAGTCCTGCCGCCGATGTCCGAGACCGAGCGCGACGCCATCGACGCCGGCACCGTGTGGTGGGACGGCGAGCTGTTCAGCGGCCGCCCCGACTGGGACAAGCTGCTGGCCTATCCCAAGGCGCAACTGACTGAAGAAGAACAAGCCTTCATCGACGGCCCTACCGAAGAACTGTGCGCCATGGTCACCGACTGGGAAATCGGCCAGGCCATGGACCTGCCCCCCGCCGCCTGGGAACACATCAAGCAGCATGGCTTTTTTGCCCTGATCATCCCCAAGGAGTTCGGCGGCAAAGGCTTCTCCGCCTATGCCCACTCCCAGGTCGCGATGAAGCTGGCGACCCGCAGCGGCGACCTCGCCTCCACGGTCATGGTCCCCAACTCCCTGGGCCCGGCCGAATTGCTGCTGCACTACGGCACCGATGAACAACGCAACCATTACCTGCCACGCCTGGCCCGTGGCGACGATATCCCGTGCTTTGCCCTGACCGGCCCACTGGCCGGTTCCGATGCTGGCTCCATGCCCGACACCGGGGTGATCTGCAAAGGCGAATGGGAAGGCAAGGAAACCCTCGGCCTGCGCCTGAACTGGGAAAAACGCTACATCACCCTCGGCCCGGTAGCGACTTTGCTCGGCCTGGCCTTCAAGGCCCATGACCCGGATCATCTGCTGGGCGACAAAGAAGACCTGGGCATCAGCCTCGCGCTGATCCCCACCGACACCCCGGGTGTTGAAATTGGCCGCCGTCACCTGCCACTGGGCGCCGCGTTCATGAACGGCCCCAACTCCGGCAAGGATGTTTTCATTCCGCTGGAATTCCTGATCGGTGGCCAGGAAATGCTCGGCAAGGGCTGGATGATGCTGATGAACTGCCTGTCGGTAGGCCGTTCGATTTCCCTGCCTGCCGTCGGAACGGGCGCGGCCAAGTTCACCAGCCTGGTGACCGGCCAGTACGCCCAGGTGCGTGAGCAGTTCAACGTACCGCTGGCGGCCTTTGAAGGCATCCAGGAAGCCCTGGCCCGCATCGGCGGCAACGCGTGGCTGATGGACAGCGCGCGGATGCTCACCGCCAACGCGGTCGACCTCGGGGAGAAACCCTCGGTACTGTCGGCGATCCTCAAGTACCACCTGACCGAACGCGGCCGCGAATGCATCAGCCACGCGATGGACGTACACGGCGGCAAGGGCACCATCATGGGCCCCAACAACTACCTGGGTCGCAGCTGGCAGGGCGCGCCGATCTTCATCACCGTGGAAGGCGCGAATATCCTCTCGCGCAACCTGATGATCTTCGGCCAGGGCGCAATTCGCTGCCATCCGTTCGTCCTCAAGGAAATGGCCTTGGCCGGTCGCGAAGACCATGACCAGGCGCTGAAGGAATTCGACGGCCTGCTGCTGCAGCACATCGGCTTTGCCGTAAGCAACGCCGCCAGCACCCTGGTGTTGAACCTCGGTTTCGGTCACTTCGAAAAGGCTCCGGGCAACAGCCTGAGCCAGGGCTATTTCCGCGCACTCAACCGTCAGGCCGCGGCGTTTGCGATGCTGGCGGACCTGAGCATGATGCTGCTGGGCGGCGAGTTGAAACGACGCGAACGCCTGTCGGCACGTCTTGGTGATGTGCTGAGCCACATGTACCTGGCATCGGCTGCACTCAAGCGTTATCACGACCTGGATTCGCCAGACCACCTGGAACCGCTGTTCGCCTGGGCCATGGAAGAGAGCCTTGGCCACTCCGAGCGTGCACTGGATGAACTGCTGACCAACTTCCCGAGCAAGGTGTTGGGTTGTCTGTTGCGGGTGATCGTGTTCCCGTTCGGCCGCCGTCATAAAGGCCCGTCCGATGCGCTGGATGCCGAAGTGGCCGCAGTGCTCGGTCGCGCCAAGGGTGACCCGACCCTGGAAGCGGTGCTGGCGGGCTGCTATCGCCCACAGTCTGCAGAAGATCCGGTGGGCGCCCTGCAACATGCCTACGACCTGTTGGCCGACAGCCATCCGTTGCAGAAAAAACTCCACGAAGGCCTCAAGAGCGGCCAGGTCAAACCGACCGCGGGCGAACACGCCATCGATGCCGCGCTGCATGCCGGCGTGCTGCAACCGGCCGAGGCGCAGACCCTGCGTGACGCTGAAGCGGCGCGGCGCAAGGTGATCGACGTGGATGATTTCAGCAAGGAAGAACTGAGCCAGGCCGAGGGAAAAGTCCGCTGATCCCAGCGGTCATATAAAAACGGGTAGAGTGCCCTGCCTCACAAATACTGATCCCTTTTGACGGCGTCTGTTGTCGTCATGCTGCGTTGCCGCTCCTCGCCATAGCAAGCTATGACTCGTCGCGGCGCCTTGCCTGACAACAACAGCCACTCGTCAAAAGGAATCGTATTTGTGAGGCAAGGCACCGAGCTATATACTCTCGCGCCCGTTTTGCTCTTGAGGACTTATCTCGTGTCCAACGTCGTTGCCGATCATCTCGTCTTGCTCGACCACCTGCGCAGCATCCTGGTTGCCGTCGGCGAAGCCGAACAGGTTCCCGAGGAAAGCCACCTCCTGTTCCTGGAGCGCTTCGATGAACTGCGCGCCTTGCTGCCCATCGACCCGATCGAAAGCCAGTACCTGGGCCAGGACATGATGAGCCAGGTCATCCTGCGCTACCCGCAAATTGCTCACCTGGTACCGCGCGACCTGCTGTGGTTCTTCGGTGGCGACTGCCTGCACTTCATGCCCGACGACGAGCTGGACCTGTACCAGGCCCTGGAAGAACGTCGCTTCGAAGCTGAACAGAACGACGAACCGTTCGACTGGAACCAGGAAAAGCAGTTATTGGCCATGTCCAATGACCAGCCCAAGCACTGATTTCAGGGCTCACGCAGATCAAATGTGGGAGCGGCGGTGCGACGGTTCGACTTGCTCGCGAATGCGATGGTTCAGTCAATATTTTAGGTGACTGAACCACCGCATTCGCGAGCAAGCCCGCTCCCACATTTAAACTGTATTCCTACCGTTTCTTCAGCGTCGGCTCTTTGGCCATGCACTCCACCAGATAATCAATAAACACCCGCAACTTCGGCGGCAGGTACCTCGTCGGCGAATGCAGTAGCCACGCATCCCCGTGGTACGACGCAATGAAATCCCACCCCGGCAACACCTGCACCACCTCCCCCGCCTCCAGCGCATGCCGCGCCGTGAAATACGGCAAGCTGCCAATCCCCACATGTTGCAATACCGCATCCAGCCGCACGCCTGTGTGATTCGCCGCATACCGCCCGCGCACGCCCACCGTCACCGCCTTGCTGCCCTGGCGAAACTTCCAGCGCGCATCCCCCGGCGTCTCACCCAGGTAGATGCAACTGTGCTCCAGCAAATCATGGGGATGCTGCGGCGTACCATGCTCCGCCAGGTACCGCGGCGTGGCGCAGATCAAATGCTCGATCGGCAGCAACTGGCGCCCCACCAACCCCGGCGGCGGGCTGTCGGTGATGCGGATGCTCAGGTCGACATTGTCGTCAATCAGGTCCACATGCCGGTCCTCCAGGATCAACTGCACGTCGACCTTGGGATAACGCCGCAAAAACTCCGGCATATGCGGATGCACCACAAAACGCCCTACCGCCTTGGGCACGCTGACCCGCACCAGCCCTTCGGCTTCATGGGTGTATTGGCCGCTGATTTCCATCACCGACCGCGCAGCACTGACCATTTCCTGGCAGCGCTTGAACACCTCTTCGCCGCCTTCGCTGAGGCGCAATTTGCGCGTGGTGCGTTGCAACAGGCGAGTCGCCAGGGCCTTTTCCAGGCGTGAGATGCTGCGGCTCACGGAGGACGGTGATGCTCCCAGTTGGCGCGCAGCCTCGGAGAAGCTGCCGGTTTCCACCACCTTGACGAAAATCGCCATTTCGCCCAGCAGCGGTAAGGGAAGATTGATGCTCATGACGCACAAGTCCATTGAGATTTGAACGGATTATCACCCATTGGTGCACTTCTTATACTGCCGGTTAGAAACCCTGATGCGGATATAAATGATGACCCAGCGCCTGTTTTTTACCCATGACCACCTGAATGCCGAACTTGAAGTGTTGGGATGCACACCTTTTGATAACCAGTTTGCGGTAATCCTGCAGTCCACAATCTTCCATCCACAAGGTGGCGGCCAGCCCTGCGACACCGGCTGGCTCGGGGCAAGCCAGGTGTTGAAGGTGGTGCAGGAAAGCGATCATGTCGTGCATTACGTAGACCGCCCCGTGGCTCCCGGCGTGATCCAGGCACGCGTCGACGAAGACCGCCGCACCTTGCACACGCGCCTGCACTCGGCCGGGCATCTTATCGGCAATGCCGGTGAAACCCTGGGCTGGATGCCGATCAAGGCTCATCACTGGCCGGGCGAAGGCAAGATCACCTTTATTCGCGGCACCTCGGCCCAGGCCATGGACGCCGAGGCGATCCAGCGGCAAGTCGACCAATGGATCGCCGCCAACCTGCCGCGCCATATGGCCCTGGATGACGGTACGCGGCAAGTGGGTTTTGGCGACCTGCCGGCCTATGCCTGCGGCGGCACGCATGTGCAGGCATTGGGGGACGTGGGTCAGGTGACGATCCTGGCCCTCTCCGAGAAAAAGGGTGCATTGTCGGTGCGCTATACCCTGAACTGACTAAACCGCAATCGCCCCCGCCCTGCCCGGTTCCACCAAAAACGACTTGAGGGTCGAGACGCTGGCGTTCGGATCCCGGGGATCGGAAATCACCCGGAAGTTCGTCAGCATATTCCTCTCCTCAAGCGCCACCGACACATAGCCGCGCTGGCGGCTGTCGAAAAACTTCACATGGGGATTGAGGGGCAGGATCGCACTGAACGCATCAAATGGCGGCCCGTCAGACGTCACCGACGTGCCGACAAACTCGGTCGCGACCACGGGCGAATCCGGATTCCCTGCGTCAGCGTGCAGGTCCGTCGTCCAGAACGAGTGAATATCGCCGCCCCAGAACACCGGGTTATTCACCTTTCTGCGCACCATCGACGCAAGCATCCGCTCACGGTTGGCCATGTAACCATCCCAGCCATCTGTCCAGCGGCCGGGCTTGTGGTTGGTCAGGTCACGTTGCGTAAGCGGCGCGACCAACAGGTCCTGGGCGATCACGTTCCATTGTGCCCGGGACTCGGCAAAACCCTGATCCAGCCAAGCCTCCTGCTCCCAGCCGAGCATGGTGCGACGGGGATCGCGCAGGTCGGCACAGGTATTCGCGGCCACATGCCCCTTGTGGCTGCCATTGGCCAGGATGCATGGCTGCTCGGAGCGGTACTGACGCCCATCCAGCACATGGAAACGCGCCAGCCGGCCGTAATCCAAACGCCGATAGAGGCGCATGTCCGGCCCGCGCGGCAGGCTGCTGGCCCGCAGCGGCATGTGCTCGTAGAAGGCCTGGTAGGCCGCCGCCCGCTGCTTGAGAAAACTCGTCACCGGGATGTTCGGGTCCTGGGACCACTGGCTGGCATAGTCGTTTTGCACTTCGTGATCGTCCCAGGTGACCACACTGGGCGCCGCAGCATGCAGTGCCTGCAAATCCGGATCGGTCTTGTACAGGGCGTAGCGGTTGCGGTAATCCACCAGATTCAACGCATTGCCGCTGCCGTGGGGGCGAATGATCTTGCCGGAATCAGCCGCGTAGGAACTGTCATAGATGTAATCCCCGAGGAAAAACACCAGGTCAGGCTGCTCGGCGGCCAAATGCCGATAGGCGCTGAAGTAGCCTCGCTCCCAATGGGAGCAGGAGACAAAACCCAGCTGCGCCGATGCCATGGCATGCACCGCCGGCGCTGTGCGCGACTGGCCCACCGGGCTTTGCGCACCGAGGCCCTCGAACTGGTACCAGTAAGGTCGACCCGCCTCCAACCCGCTCACTTCCACATGCACCGAATGGGCGAAACGCTCGCTGGCCATCACCTCGCCCTGGCGCACAACGTGCGTCATCGCTGCATCGCGGGCCACCTTCCAGCGCACCGGCACCGCGCGGCTCAAGCCACCCCGACCGTCGGCGGCATTGAACAGCGGCGCGAGGCGCGTCCAGATCACGAAACCATCGGGCAATGGATCGCCTGACGCCACACCGAGGGTGAAGGGATAGTCGATGCCTGCACTACGGGCAAACGGGCTGAGGATCGAAAACGCCGTGGCAACTGCAAGCCCGCCCAGTACGCGACGGCGATCGTGATTCACGCTCATCAACTGCGCTCCGTCCAATCGGCACGCACCAGGCCATACAACAACATGTCCTCGTGCACCCCATTCTTGAGGAAGGCACCCTTCATGCACCCTTCGTAACCCAAGCCAATTTTTTCCATGACCCGAGCGGACCCTTTGTTACGAGCAAAGCACTGGCTGCCCACACGCTGCAGCGCCAATTCGCTGAACCCAAACGCCATGATCTGCGCCGCTGCTTCGGCGGCATAACCCTGGCTTCGAGAATGGGCGGCCACCCAATACCCGAGATGCCCACTTCGATGAGCAGCAGATAATCTGAGACTGATCACGCCGATCAATTCGCCGGTTTCCCGCAGATGAATACCCAGCCCCAGTGAATGCCCCGAGCGGTAATTCTCTGCCTGGCCATCAATAAAGGCGTGTGCGGTTTCCAAGGTGTAAGGCGATGGAATCGCAGCCGTGTTGTTCGCAATATCGGGATCGTTGGCCAGCACCGACAACGTCTCGGCCTGCTCCTTTTGCAGAGGCTTCAACAGCAGTCGCGGGGTGGATAAATGCGGCAGTGCAATGCTCATGCAGGCGGACTCGCGAAATAAATTCTCCAAGAATGTACCCGCGTCGTGTCAGTTTCATTACGTAGATAAATAGACCCACGAGTCGTCTGTAAGACGCGCCCTAGAGCCTTAAAAGCTTAAATTAAAGTTAACCATTCGGTCATTTTTGGTTGCTAGCGTGTCGCCCCTAATCAACTGCGGGGTAGCGGAATGAGAACTTGGGATGAACCCAAAAAACGCAAGGCACACATCGAACTGATCCCGATGATCGACGTGATGATGTTCCTGTTGGTGTTTTTTGTACTGGTGAGTTTGAACGTGATTCCGGCCCTGGGCATGAAGACTCATCTGCCGAGCGCCAGCAGTTCACAGCAGCTCAAGCCGCAAAATAAATTCATCCTGACCCTGGGCCTGGAAGGTCAGCTGCAGCTCGATGGCAAGGACCTGACCGTCGACGCGCTGGTGCCTGCACTCAAGGCCGGCGAGAAGCCAGACACCAAGTCGACGATCATCGTCAACAGCGACAAAGGCGTGGAAGTGTCGCGCCTGGTCGAGGTGATGGACACCCTGCGCCTGGGTGGCTTTACCTCTGTCTCCATCGCCACGAAAAAGTCCTGATCATGTATGCCTTGTTTCGTGCGCGTCGGCTGCTGGGCAGTGTCCCGGCCCTGATCGCCCTGGTGCTGATTGCACTGGGTATCCAGTCCCAACCCCTGAAGATCCAGCCGCAGTACGACGAGTCGGCGGTTGAACTCGCGCTGGTCGAGCCCGAGCCGGAAGTGGTCCCCGAGCCCGTGGTGGAAGAACCGCCGCCACCGCCGCCGGTGATCGAAGACGAGGAGGCCGAACCTGCCCCTCCGCCTCCGCCACCCAAGCCGATCCCCAAACCACTGCCAAAGCCTGAGCCCAAGCCAAAACCGGTGCCCAAGCCCGTGGTCGCCAAGCCAACGCCTGTGCCTGCGCCAGCTCCGGTGGCCGCCAAGCCGGTGCAAGCCGCTCCCGCACCAACGCCGGCCCCCACCGCTCCGCCGGCGCCGCCGAAAGTCGACGGCCAGGCACTGGAAGGCGGCTACCTCAAGGGCTTGCGCAACGAGTTGGACACCTACAAGCAATACCCCACCGGGCGCCAGGCGTCCCTTGAACGCCCGAGTGGCGAGGTGGTGGTCTGGTTAATGGTGGACCGCCAAGGCCGCGTCCTCGACTCCGGGATCCAGACCCCGGCGCCGAGCATGCTGCTCAACCGGGCCGCCACCAACAGCCTGCGCCGTATCAAGCAGGTGAAACCGTTCCCCGAACAAGCCTTCGGTGGACGTAACGAGCAGCGCTTCACCGCCACCTTCAACTACAGCGTGCAATAAGCACACACCACCAGGACGACAGTGATGAAGTTCACCCGGATTCATCTGGCACTCGTTGCCGCGACGAGCATGACCCATGGAGTGGTCATGGCAGATACCAGCGACAGTGACGTCGGGACTATTGGGGTACAGGGCAAGGCAACCGCTGGGGGCGGTTACATGGTCCAGGAAGAGAGCGCCAAGGGCCGCTCGACCATCACCAAGGAAGCGTTGGACAAACAGACGGCCACCGGCAACGCCATCGACAAGCTCAAGTACACCCCGGGCCTGAACATCTCCAGTGAAGACAACACCGGCCTCTCGGGCTTCCGCTTCACCATGCGCGGCATGAACTCCGACCAGGTCGGTATGTCGGTGGACGGCATGCCGATCAACGACTCCGGCAACTACGCGTTGTACTCCAATCTGTTGGGCGACCCGGAAAACATCGACCAGATTTTCGTCACCCAGGGCTCGTCGGAAGCCGACGGCCCGCACATCGGTTCCAGCGGCGGCAACATCGGCATCGTGACCATTCGCCCCACCAAGGAAACCGGTGCCTTCGTCAAGCAAGTGGTCGGCAGCAACGCCACCCGCAAGACCTTTGCCCGCCTCAATACCGGTGAAGTCAACGGCCTGAGCAACTGGCTGTCGGCCTCCCACACCGAAGGCCAGATGTGGCGCGGCTCGGGTGCCGTACGTGCGGACAAGGTGGAGTGGAACAGCTTCTTCGACGCCGGCAACGGCAACACCGCCAACCTGATCCTCAAGTACCACGAGCAGGACAACAACAGTTACAGCCAGTTGACCAAGGCACAGTTCCAGCAGTACGGCCGCAAGTACGACCCGTACCCGGCGACACCGGCGGTGGGCGCCAACGGCAAGGTCAGCAGCTACTACGACCTGGCGCAGAACCCGTTCCAGACCTTTACCGCCGTGCTCAACACCCAGTACAAGCTGAGCGACAACCTGTCCCTCTCGGTGATCCCGTATTACTACTACGGCAACGGCAGCGGCGTGGGCTCCTCGGCCTATGCGCTGAACAGTGGCTCGAACAAGGGCGGCGTTTTCGACCTCGGCAACCTGCCGACACAGGCTCAATACAACGCCGACGGTTCCGCGACCACCGGCGTCTACTACCGCCCTTCGCGCACCCAGACCTGGCGCCCGGGCATCACCACCAAGCTGAACTGGGACCTGGGCGACCACAGCCTGCAATTCGGCTACTGGTATGAACGCGCCCGCCAAAGCCAGACCCAACCGTTCATTGCCCTCAAGAACAACGGCAAGCCAAGCGATACCTGGCCCGACGGCAACTCCGTGGTCGACGCCAACGGCAACACCGTACAGGGTCGCGACCGCTACACCGTGACGCCGGCGCAAAAGGTCTGGACCCAGGACACCTGGTACATCAACTCGGACTGGACGTTGATCGCGGGCATTGCCTACATGAACGTCGAGCGTGACGGCACCAACCACGGCAGCCTCACCGAGCAACCCGGCAAGGCCAGCCAGACCTACAACAAACTGCTGCCCAACGCCGGCCTGAAATACCAGCTCGACGAGCGTGACCAGTTGTTCTACAGCCTGTCGCGCAACATGCGTATTCCACAGAACTACGTGCTGTACGACAAAGGCGTCGGCTCCCTCGACTCCAAGCCGGAACTCAGCTGGAACCAGGAACTGGGCTGGCGCTACACCGGCGAAGACAGCACCCTCGCCGCGACCCTGTTCTACATGCAGTTCAAGAATCGCCAGCTCACCTCCCTGGACAGCAACGGTGATTCCGCCGACATCAACGCCGGCACCGTCATCAACAAAGGCCTGGAACTGGAGTGGAGCGGCAAGCTGCCGCACAACTTCAACTACTACACCTCCTACACCTACACCAGCTCCAAGCAGCAGGACGACCTGACCGTGTTCAGCGCCGGCAAGCCGATCGTGCTGCCCACCAGCGGCAAGCAGTTCGCCAACGTGCCGACCAACATGCTGGCGGCCAACATCGGCTATGACGACGGGCGCTTCTACGGCACCTTCGGCGGCAAGTTCACCAGCAAGCTCTATGGCGACCTGACCAACGACGAAGCCATCTCCGCCCGCACCATCTTCAACCTCGGCGCCGGTATCTACCTGCCGGTGGACAAGAAAGTCGTCAAGGACGCAACCCTGCGCCTGAACGTCGACAACCTGTTCGACAAGAAGTACCTGGACGGCGTGTACACCACCAAGACCAACTCGGCGAGCTACAGCGGTTTCCGCGATGGCGACCCGGCCTACATCGTTGGGCTTGACCGCACCGTCACCGTTTCCCTGGAAGCCAATTTCTAACTGCGAGGCTCAGCATCATGGACATGAACCTGCTTCACCAAATCACCTTTTATGTGATGTACGCCGCACTGGCGATTGCAATCTTCATCACCATCGAACGTGGCATCTACTTCGCCTACGTGCGCCGCCAGGCCCGTGCATTGACCGAAGTGCTGGGCGCCAATGTGCACAGCGAACGCGACCTGCCGGAAAACCTGACTCGCCGTGACAGCCTGCCGCTGAGCATGGTGCTGCCGATCCTGGCGCAGAAGGCGTCCCATGGTTCGCGCAAGGACCTGGACGACGAGATCGAAACCCAGTACCTCAAGACCCGCGCGCCGCTGTCGCGCAGCCTGTGGATCATCGAAACCATCACCACCGCCGCGCCGCTGCTCGGCCTGTTGGGGACCATCCTCGGCATCATCGACACCTTCAAGGCGCTGGCCAGTGCCGGTGTGTCCGACCCGGGCCAGATTTCCGGTGGTATCGGTACGGCCCTGTTCGCCACGGGTTTGGGTATCGCCATCGCGCTGTTCTGCGTGGTGTTCCACAACTTCTTCCAGGACAGCCTGGAGCGTATCAACGACCAGCTGAAAATCCTGCTGATCCGCGCTGCAACCGGTGCCCGCGTGCAGGGTGAAGTGCCGCACCTGGTACCGACCCCGCTGCACACCCGCACTGCGTGACCTTCCCGGGGCGGGCGCATCATGCGCCCGCCCTTTTTTTGCCCGATGAGACGCCTATGTCCATATCGCTGAAATTACGTATCGCCGGCCTTGCAGGCCTGCTCCTCAGTCCGCTTGCCCAGGCGGACTTTTCAATTCCGGGATTTGAGTTGGTACACACCGTGCCAGTGGACACCCAACTTGGCACCGCCGATCTGCGCCAGCCCGGCCCCGTGTGGATCCAGCTGTTCGACGGCGCGAAAAGCCGCATCGACATCGGCCAGTTCTACGCGGCCGACCATCCTGGCTCGGTGATGGACAAGGTGATTGAACACCTGGAAGCCGCCGGCAAACGCGGGGTGAAAATTCGCTTCCTGCTGGAAGAAAAAGGCGTGCGGCTGTCGGAAGCCTCGACCCTGGAGCGCCTGAAAGCCATTCCCAACCTGACCTTCCGCATCCTGCCCTATGGCAAGCTGAGTGGCGGGATCATCCACGCCAAGTACATGGTAGTGGATGGCAAGCAGGCGTTTATCGGCAGCCAGAACTTCGACTGGCGTTCGCTGGAGCATATCCACGAAACCGGGCTGTTGATCAGTGATGCAAACGTCGTCGCCCAGACCCAGGCCATTTTTGAACAGGACTGGCAGGCCCAGGCTGCGTTGGCCGACAACCAGCCTGTTGCCCTGCCCGCCACAGGCGCCACACCAGCACGCACCGGCAACTACCTGGTAGCCAGCCCCCAGCGCTACAACCCGCCGGGTGTGGGTGATTCGCAGCTGGAACTGCCACGTCTGCTGGGAGAGGCGAAAAAGGAAGTGCGCGTACAACTGCTGGACTACGCGCCGCTGTCCTATGGACCTGACAGAACCCGGCCTTACTACGCGATGATCGACAATGCAGTGCGTGCAGCGGCAGCGCGCGGGGTCTCGATCAAGTTGATGGTATCCAACTGGAACACCGAAGCACTGGAATTGCCGTACCTGAAAAGCCTGGCGGTGCTGCCGAATGTCGAGGTCAAGATCGTCACGCTGCCCGAGGCCAGGCAAGGATTTATTCCTTATGCGCGGGTGATCCACAGCAAGACCATGGAAATCGACGGGCAAGTGGCGTGGGTGGGCACCAGTAACTGGCTGGGCGGTTATTTCGATAACTCGCGCAACCTGGAAGTGGTGATGCGCAGTGAGGCGATGGCCAAGCGTGTGGGAGATTTACACGAGCAACTGTGGGACGGGCCGTATGCCAAGGCATTGGACGTGACAAGCGAGTACCCGGAGCCGCATCCGGGCAAGCCGTGAGCCGTTGCCTGCAAATCCCATGATTTGCGGGCAATGTCACATTGCCAGATATGAATGTTGCACTTTTCCGCCGTTGCGCTGACCAACCCTGCACACCTCATGGATGGAGAGCAGGGATGAACACCACACGCAATGGACTGTACGGTACGGCGCTGGTTTGGGCGGCCATCGGGCTGGCAGGTTGTGCCAATTCCATGACCTCCACCGGGGTGCCGGGGGTGAAGATGGGCGACAGCTATGAGCAGGTACTCGCCGTGGTCAGCCGTGACAATACGGTGACCAGGAAGATCGACGGGCAGGGATTCCGGGCTGAGGGTTACTCGCAGACATTCAGGGATTGTCGCAGCACATATTTTATCTTCCAGGGCGCCGATGGCTTGCAGATGGTCAGCCATGAGCCCGCGCCGCATCTGTCGGTCAGCCAGAACTGCCGCCAGCCATGAGCACTTTACGTGTCATTCCCGCCCTGTTCCTGGTGCTCCTCAGCGGCTGCGGCCAGGTGTATAACATCCGCTCCCTCAACACCGCCTACACGGCGCCGCCCGCCACCGAGACGGCGCGCGTGCGCGTGATCAGCGACGGCATGGTGCGTGCAGTGCCAGGGCGCGACTGCCTGGACTGGAATGTTCCCGGCGCCGGCGTGATGGTCTCAGCCAAATCCGGCTTCGCCGACCGCAATGGTGCAAGCCTCGGTATGCCGGGGCCGATCTATACCTGGGACGGTGCGGTGTCATCCGAACTGCTGATTCCAGCGAACACGCCCATCGCCTTTCACTACATCGGGCTGCCGCAAGCTGGCCGGCAATGTTTCAACACCATGACGTTTATCCCCAAGTCCGGCATGGACTACATGGTGCGCGCATCCCTGTCCCGCAGTTGTGCGTTCGAGCTGGCGGAACTGCCGAAGGGTGCCGAACGATGGAGTCCGATTGAGCCGACGCCGTCGGGAAGGCTGTCCATGTGCCACGCGATGGATAACTTCTAGGGATTCGGACGCCACGTGGAGCGAGGCATTGCGTCCTCGCCCACAAAATACAGGCAAAACCGACAGCCTTTTACGTCCTCAATTGTAGGATCGCTCTTGATCTCCCACGCTCTATTGAGTCGCCAAATCTTGTCAGCCTAGAGTGACACCAGCAACGAAAAAGCAGAACTCACGTTGCACCTCTTAACCTGCAAGAGTGTAGACAACACGATGAGTGATGCCCCATCGAATACAGCCCTCCACACAAAACCCGTTGCTTCGCCCGAGCCGGGAGCCACAGGCTCCAGCCCCGCCCCCTTGCTGGCCGACCCTGAGTTCGATATGCGCGGCCTGGCTTGGAACCCGCTGTGTGATGCGGCTACGCCTCTGATCGGGCTGGTCATCCGGCTGCGCCGTTTGGACCGGCACGATAATGTGCCCGCGCTGTACCAAAGCGTCAGCAACCAAATCACCACGATCATGGAAGAAGTCCGTCAGCTCGACTATGACGCCGGCATGCTCAAAGCCTACTCCTACAGCCTGTGCCTGCTGTTGGACGAGGTGGTCATGAGCACTACCTGGGGCAAGTCCTCCACTTGGAGTGCACGCTCACTGCTCAGTCAGTTTCATGAGGAGACGTGGGGCGGCGAAAAATTCTTTACCGTCATGAACAACATGATCCCCGAAGCGGCCAGGTACCAGCATGTGCTGGAGTTCATGTACCAGTGCCTGGTCTCCGGTCTCAAAGGCAAATACGGCGCCCATGCCAAGGGCGATGACGAAATACAGAAGATCATCAACCAACTGCACGGCCTGTTGCGCCCGCTGCGCGGCGAGACACCCAAACGCCTGACTGATCCACTGAAAAATGTCGCGCCGCGCAATTACCGGATCAAACGTGCCTGGCCGCTCTGGACGCCGTGGGCACTGGCTACCGTCGTACTGGTCACCGCGTACGCGATCTACACCCTGCGCTTGAACGCCCTTACACGAGAGGTACTTGTCTCACTGGACAAAATTCTCAAGCTCTAACCCCTGCGCGAAAACCACCAGGAGGCCCGATGCCCCGTCAAAGCGACCTGCGCTACACCTTCGAACCGCTACGGGGCGATCCCTTCGAAGTGGTCTCGTTCACCCTTGAGGAGGGCCTGTCTCAGCCGTTCAAACTCACGCTGGAACTGGTCAGCCATCACCCGGCCATCGACTTCTACCGCGTGCTCGACCTGGCCGCGCTGTTCACCATCTGGCGCGGCTACTCGCCGGTACGCTACGTCCACGGACTGGTCAGCCTATTCACCCAAGGCGACACCGGCTTTCGCCGTACCCGCTACACCGCCGTGATCGAACCGACCCTGGCCCGCTTCGACCTGCGCTCCAACTGGCGCATCTTCCAGGGCCAGACCGTGCCCGACATCATCATCAGCATGCTGGCCGAACAGAAACTGACCGACGTCAAAACCTACCTCTGCTTCGATCATCAACCTCGCGAGTACTGCGTACAAGCTGGCGAAACCGACCTTGATTTCATCGCTCGCCTGGCTGCCGAAGAAGGCCTGCTCTATACCTTCGAACACCGCGCCGATGGCCACACCCTATGGCTCACCGACCGCGTCGGCGGCTTGGGCACCATCGGCACCCACACCGACTGCCCGGTGGTCTACCAGCCCATGAGCGGCGGCGACGCCATGGAACCGGCCCTGAACCGCTTCCACTACACCGAACAGGTACGCACCGCCGTGCAGGTGCAGCGCGACTACACCTTCACCCATCCGCGCTACAGCCAGCAGCATACCGCCACCGGCGATCAGGACCTGAACAACCAGCACAAGGATTACGAACGCTACGACTACCCTGGCCGCTACAAGCGTGACATCGCCGGCAAGCCCTTCACCAAGACCCGCCTGGCTGCGCTGCGCAATGACGCCAAGCTGGCGCACCTGGAAGGCGACGACGCGCGCCTGCAACCGGGGTTGGCTTTCGACCTCAACGAGCATCCACGGGAGGATTTCAATGACCGTTGGCGCACCATCGCCATCACCCATGCAGGCAAGCAGCACACCAGCTTGCAGGAGGAATCGTTCGGCAGCGGCCTCGGCACTTCCTACGAAATGAAAGCCAGCGCCATCCGCTGGACCTCCGACTGGAAAGCGCCCCTGCGCAAGAAACCCTGCATCGACGGCCCCCAGATTGCGACGGTGGTGGGCCCTCCCGGTGAGGAGATCTACTGCGACGAATGGGGCCGGGTCAAAGTGCAGTTCCCGTGGGACCGCTCGGACAAAAACAACGACCACAGCTCCTGCTGGATCCGCGTCACCCAGGGCTGGGCCGGGGCGACCTGGGGCTCCATGGCGATCCCGGCGGGTGGGTCAGGAACTGGTGATCAGCTATTTAGATGGCGATCCTGACCAGCCTATTGCCACGGGAACCGCGTACCGGCAAACCAACCTACCGCCCTACCCGCTGCCCAAACACAAGACACGGATGACCATCAAGAGCCGAACCCATAAGGGCGAAGGCTTCAATGAACTGCGCTTTGAGGATGAGCTGGGCCAGGAGGAAGTGTTTATCCACGCCGAGAAAGACAAGAACGTTCATATCAAGCACAACAACACGACATTCGTGGGCAATGATCGCAGCGAAAAAGTCGAACACGACGAGCAGGTTGAAATCGGCCATAACCGCAGCGAACGAGTGGGCAACGATGAGCGCATTGCAGTTGTTCAAGACCAGCATCTGGAGATCGGACGTGATCGAACTCAGACGCTGGGGCGTAATCTTCACACCAGTATCGGCGGTGACCGGGTTGAGGAGATTGCCAACAACCGACATGACAAGATTGCCGCTGACCATGACATCCAGATCGGCGGCAGTGCAGAGCACTCAGTCCGCAATCGCTATCGCCTGTCTGCAGGGCAACGCATTGAGCAAAAAACGCCTGTGTTCGATATCACATCGAGCCAGCGCATTGTGCTGAAGGCTCCAGGTGGCAGCATCACGATTGACCACGATGGCATTACCCTTGACGGGCTGACCATCAAAATCAAAGGCCCCGTCACCACCTATCCAATCGGTACGGGCAATCCGCTGGGTAGCCCGCAATCATCTCCCGAACCGCCCGGGGCATTCCTGGGGCGTTACACCCTTCTGAAGAACGATCAGCGTGCCTTTGCAGGCTATCAATATCGCATTACGGATGGCGCCACTCTCCTGACCGAAGGACTGACCTGCTCCCTGGGCGGAACCGACTGGACGGCTACCGAAGCATCCAGGTCAGTGCAGGCCCATAAGGCAATCATGCGCGACGATCAGCGAATCACCGAAACCTGGCAGCCCTATCTAATGGCCCTCGATGATCAAGCCTCACCCGTCGAGGCCAAGGCTATTTTTACTGATGACTTTCTCGATCAGCACAGCGGAGATCTCGACTGATGCCCGGTCCTCTCGCCCCCGTTGTCGCTCGCATTATTGATGGCGCCTACCGGGCCTACCGTGCGAATCAGGCGTTTGAAAACACTAAAACCGCCGCCGAGCTGGCCCAGCTTGCCGTGGAGATTGCCGAGCGCAGGAAACAGATCAAGGACACGCTTCGCGCCACCATTGAAGCAATGACGCGGGAAATCGAGGTCAAGAGTTCGACCTTTGCCGTCGTAGATCGCGGCGGCAACAGCACCGTCTCTCGCAGAGGTCAAGAGAACATCGAATTCAAGGAGTACATCGAGCGCAAGGTGCCTTTTCGTCCGGCGATCAGCCAAGTCTGCGCGCTTGCCCTGCAGATGCCGATCAAAGTACCACGGCGCATCAGCAAGAAAATTGCCGGCGACACCGTGAAAACCACGATTGAAGTCGCACTAAAACAATTTACCGCCTCGTTGTTCTTTGAGGCCGTAGACGAGGCGCTGGAGTGGCGTAGCCCACTCAAATCAGAACCGAACTACAACGCCACCAGCAAGAAGGCATTGCTTGGGACCCCTGCAACGCGCCCCAAACGATTCGGCAGCGATATCCAGCCATTTTGGCCACGCCCGAAGGGATTGCTGGCACCCGACCTGGTCGTCGTTGAATACCGACAGGAACCGTTTGAAAACGACAATGTGTTCGCGGCGGTGGAGATCAAGTTTCCGGGAGATTGGGTGGTTAAAAAGCAAATATCAGATTACGCGAACCTGATGAAACCCGTAACAGGCGTCAACCCGGACAAAATCGGCAGAGAGAAAGTTGCGCTGTTGCGGGTGCCGGAAGATTGCACTGGCTTTGAAGCGGATGAGAAGAGTCGTTCCACACCTAAAGGCAACAAAAACAGGAGGTAGGCGTGAGCACTACTCATAGATTGTTTGATGAAGATGAACGTGATGAGTTTATTGCAGGGCTCAAGGAGTGGCCCAACACTGACTGGGGTACCGATGAGGTGGCCCGCCACAGCGTCAGCCCCTTCATCAGCTTCTATTTTCCGTCCACCCCTGGCACTCATCGCGATGTCGCCCTGCTGATGGTGGATATCCACGAAGCCTTCGAGAAAATGCTTGGTCACCCTTACACCATGACCATGCACGAAGATACGGATCGCCCTCATCCTTACCCTGAGGAGGAGCCAGATCTTCGCAGGCAGGCCATGGATGCCCATCCACACGAGCACTTCGTGTTCTGGTTTTCCGACGAAACAAACCATGCAAGCTCACCTACGACATCGGGCGACTTCTGGCTCAGTTGGTATCGGCTTGACGGAACCAGAACTGAATATTCCTCAATCGTATTTTATTACCGCTGGCAATGGTGGCTGGATAACCGCTATGCCTGGCGCGAGTTTGTCCTCAAGACCATTGACCTGCTCAAGGCCCATCAGGTCTATAGCGGTTTCGCCATGGCTAATCCGATGGAATACGGCACGCGTGCGGAGGTTACAACGTGGGAAAGAGCGTTGACTCCGGCGTTCCATGGGCTCGATATCGACTACGAGTTTGCGATGCGAGACGAGTTGCTCAACGGCATCCGCCCTCCCACCTGGGCCTTCCTGCTCGCCGACTACTGGCGCGAAAAGCTCGACCTGACCCGCGAACAGGTACGTACGGCACTCTCTCACCCACGCATCAGCATTACCGAATTACAAAGCGGCCAATGGATCGAACTGGGTGAACAACCGAAGTTGTACCCCGTCGAACAAGGCGTGCCCGAACTGCCCATGCTCTTGAACAAACTGCTCAAGCCTATCCGCTACGACAATTTGGGATTGCTGGGCTTCGGCCAATGGGACGGCGACCCCAACGAGCGCTTCACTGACCCAGACAGTCGGCGCTGGATGGCGCGCTTTGACACCGACAGCGATTGGCCGACGCCCGCAATGCGCTTCACCGCCCCACCACCTATACCCTCTGGAAAAGCCTCTACACCAATGCCTCTTTGCAGCGTAGCGGGTACTGCCTGTATTCAGGCCGGATGGTGGCTGGTTCCGGGACAGGCGCAAACCCGGCGAGCCTTCAAACAGGGCGAACTGATGCCGAACCTCGAAGGAGAGTCCGCAGAGGGATGGGTGATATGGCAACGTGACCCGGATCAAACACCACCAGAACCTGCCCGCTATGCCAACACCCACGATCCGGCCCCTCGCGCAGGCCGCTGGGAAGTTGAATCCGACCGATTCGCCTCGTGCGATATCCAGCTGAACGAGCGACTGCCTGCCCATGAAGGGCGCGTCGTTCGCTGGCACTGGACGGTCAGCGGCATGCGCGCAAATAGTGGCCAACCGTGTCCATATCCGGGTGCCTGGGTCTGCGAATATAAGCCAGAGAGCAAGCAATTTCTGGAGTATGGGGCTCCAATGCCGACCATGGAGGGTGAGGCTGTCGTCTGGCTCTGGATGGGACTGGAGCCGTTGAGGCGCTCTCCTGACCGAAGGACTGGCCTGCCCCCTGGGCGGAACTGACTGGACATTTCCTAGTGGTTTTCTCGATCAGCACATTGGAGATCTCGACTCATGCCCGGTCCTCTCGCCCCCGTTGTCGCTCGCATTATTGATGGCGCCTACCGGGCCTACCGTGCGAATCAGGCGTTTGAAAACACTAAAACCGCCGCCGAGCTGGCCCAGCTTGCCGTGGAGATTGCCGAGCGCAGGAAACAGATCAAGGACACGCTTCGCGCCACCATTGAAGCAATGACGCGGGAAATCGAGGTCAAGAGTTCGACCTTTGCCGTCGTAGATCGCGGCGGCAACAGCACCGTCTCTCGCAGAGGGCAAGAGAACATCGAATTCAAGGAGTACATCGAGCGCAAGGTGCCTTTTCGTCCGGCGATCAGCCAAGTCTGCGCGGTTGCCCTGCAGATGCCGATCAAAGTACCACGGCGCATCAGTAAGAAAATTGCCGGCGACACCGTGAAAACCACGATTGAAGTCGCACTAAAACAATTTACCGCCTCGTTGTTCTTTGAGGCCGTAGACGAGGCGCTGGAGTGGCGTAGCCCACTCAAATCAGAACCGAACTACAACGCCACCAGCAAGAAGGCATTGCTTGGGACCCCTGCAACGCGCCCCAAACGATTCGGCAGCGATATCCAGCCATTTTGGCCACGCCCGAAGGGATTGCTGGCACCCGACCTGGTCGTTGTTGAATACCGACAGGAACCGTTTGAAACCGACAATGTGTTCGCGGCGGTGGAGATCAAGTTTCCGGGAGATTGGGTGGTTAAAAAGCAAATATCAGATTACGCGAACCTGATGAAACCCGTAACAGGCGTCAACCCGGACAAAATCGGCAGAGAGAAAGTTGCGCTGTTGCGGGTGCCGGAGGATTGCACTGGCTTTGAAGGAGATGGAAAGAAACCTACACCAAGTGAACAGGCGAGGAAGAAGAAATAGCTATGAGTACAACTCACCAAATGTTTACCGTAAAAGAACGTGATCTATTTATCGAACTACTGAAAGAATGGCCCAATTCCGAATCCGGAACAGAGGACGCGTCCCACAGCGTCAGCCCCTTCATCAGCTTCTATTTTCCATCCACCCCTGGCACTCATCGCGATGTCGCCCTGCTGATGGTGGATATCCACGAAGCCTTCGAGAAAATGCTTGGTCACCCTTACACCATGACCATGCACGAAGACACGGATCGCCCTCATTCTTACCCTGAGGAGGAGCCTGATCTTCGCAGGCAGGCCATGGATGCCCATCCACACGAGCACTTCGTGTTCTGGTTTTCCGACGAAACAAACCATGCAAGCTCACCTACGACATCGGGCGACTTCTGGCTCAGTTGGTATCGGCTTGACGGAACCAGAACTGAATATTCCTCAATCGTATTTTATTACCGCTGGCAATGGTGGCTGGATAACCGTGATGCCTGGCGTCAGTTTGTCCTCAAGACCATTGACCTGCTCAAGGCCCATCAGGTCTACAGCGGTTTCGCCATGGCTAATCCGATGGAATACGGCACGCGTGCGGAGGTTACAACGTGGGAAAGAGCGTTGACCCCGGCGTTCCATGGGCTCGATATCGACTACGAGTTTGCGATGCGAGACGAGTTGCTCAACGGCATCCGCCCTCCCACCTGGGCCTTCCTGCTCGCCGACTACTGGCGCGAAAAGCTCGACCTGACCCGCGAACAGGTACGTACGGCACTCTCTCACCCACGCATCAGCATTACCGAATTACAAAGCGGCCAATGGATCGAACTGGGTGAACAGCCGGAGTTGTACCCCGTCGAACAAGGCGTGCCCGAACTGCCCATGCTCTTGAATAAACTGCTCAAGCCTATCCGCTACGACAATTTGGGATTGCTGGGCTTCGGCCAATGGGACGGCGACCCCAACGTGCGCTTCACTGACCCTGACAGCCGGCGTTGGATGGCGCGCTTTGACGCCGACAGCGATTGGCCGACGCCGGCAATGCGCTTCACCGCCCCACCACCTATACCCTCTGGAAAAGCCTCTACACCAATGCCTCTTTGCAGCGTAGCGGGTACTGCCTGTATTCAGGCCGGATGGTGGCTGGTTTCTGGACAGGCGCAAACCCGGCGAGCTTTCAAACAGGGCGAACTGATGCCGAACCTCGAAGGAGAGTCCGCAGATGGTTGGGTGATATGGCAACGTGACCCGGATCAAACACCACCAGAACCTGCCCGCTATGCCAACACCCACGATCCGGCCCCTCGCGCAGGCCGCTGGGAAGTTGAATCCGACCGATTCGCCTCGTGCGATATCCAGCTGAACGAGCGACTGCCTGCCCATGAAGGGCGCGTCGTTCGCTGGCACTGGACGGTCAGCGGCATGCGCGCGAATAGTGGCCAACCGTGTCCATATCCGGGTGCCTGGGTCTGCGAATACAAGCCAGAGAGCAAGCAAATTCTGGAGTATGGGGCTCCAATGCCGACCGTGGAGGGTGAGGCTGTCGTCTGGCTTTGGACAGGATTGGAGCCGGTCTGAAAGTAGCTTTGCGCCCCATCCCATAAAAAACCCACAAACAAAAACGCCGATCATTGCTGATCGGCGTTTTCGTTAAATATGGAGCGGGAAACGAGACTCGAACTCGCGACCCCGACCTTGGCAAGGTCGTGCTCTACCAACTGAGCTATTCCCGCAAATGGCGTCCCCTAGGGGACTCGAACCCCTGTTACCGCCGTGAAAGGGCGGTGTCCTAGGCCACTAGACGAAGGGGACACGCTACTGAAACACATGGTGTGTATTTCAGTGCCCAGAGATTAAATCCGAAGATTACGCACTGGTTTCACTCAGTGCCGCCCGAGGGCACCACTGCTTAAATTTGGAGCGGGAAACGAGACTCGAACTCGCGACCCCGACCTTGGCAAGGTCGTGCTCTACCAACTGAGCTATTCCCGCATATGGCGTCCCCTAGGGGACTCGAACCCCTGTTACCGCCGTGAAAGGGCGGTGTCCTAGGCCACTAGACGAAGGGGACACACGTACAACATTCACTCCCTACCGCGTTTCGCTGTGTGCTTTACGCTGTAAGTGGCGCGCATTCTATGGATGGATTGGGAGGTCGTCAACCCCCAAGGATAAATTTATTTAAATCAATGACTTCGCCGTGGTTTACGGGGGTTGCAAGGGTTTCTCGCCGTCCAGGCTTTGGCGCCTATATTCTGGCGTTCCACAAGGCGCTATAGTTCGCCACAGCAAATGATGGCAATGTGCATCTACGCAGGGACTGCCC
This sequence comes from Pseudomonas sp. W2I6, assembly GCF_030815935.1. Lineage (NCBI taxonomy): Bacteria > Pseudomonadati > Pseudomonadota > Gammaproteobacteria > Pseudomonadales > Pseudomonadaceae > Pseudomonas > Pseudomonas sp. W2I6. The sequence goes on from NZ_JAUSXJ010000001.1 coordinate 4,250,858, forward strand.
AGCTATATAGAAGAAACTACTGACGCAACTGGTCGCTCAGTCCTATCCGGTCACTGCACCAGTCACTACACTTCAATGCAAACCCCATAAAGAGGTCACACCGGTGACACCACTCATGATCACCCTGCTGGTAATAGCCGGGATCGTAATACTGATCGCCATTGGCTACATGAACCACGTGGTGGAAAACAATAAGCTGGAAAAGAACCGGACCCGGATCGAACTCAATGACCGGCTGCGCCGCTGCGGCGAAATCACCGAGACCTTCCCTGGCCAGTTGATGACGCCGCGACTCAAGTTGCTGCTGACCCGCCTGGAGCTCAACGTCAATCAGCGCCTGCTGAACCTCGACAAGTCCAATGCGTCGCTCAAGGCACGCATCACTGAACTCAACGCACTGGTGGCCCAGGGCGAATCGATTCCGGTGAACAACCCGCCAGGCCCGATCCAGACCGAAGCCAAGGCCAAGGATGTACGTTTCCTGCTCGAAGCACTGCATGGCCAGGTGACCCGAGCGGCCCAGGACGGTTTCCTGCCGACCAATGAAGCCAAGCACTGGATCAAGGAAATCCGCCATATCCTGGTGCTGCTGCACATCGAGTTCTTCAACAACCTGGGCCAGCACGCGCTGCAACAAGGCCAGCCGGGCCAGGCTCGCCTGGCGTTCGAACGCGGCGTGCAGTACCTGCGCAAGCAACCGGAGCCGGTGGTGTACAGCCAGCAGCTGCAATTGCTCGAGAAACAGCTGGCGCGCGCCAACTCCATGGTGCTGTCCAACCTTGAACCGGCTGAAGACGAGGTCAACGAATTGACCGAAGGCTTGAAAGTGGTGGATGCGGACGCCGACTGGAAGAAGAAAGCCATCTACGACTGATCCCCTGCCATTGTGGTGGGCGGCAAACCCGCTCGCCACATGCCATCACTCTGCACCTATCCCCTTCCCCTCGAATAGCGTAAAAAAGGCCCCTCTCTCCGTTAACGAAAAGGGCTTCGCCATGCCTGTCGTGCTCATCGATGGACAACCGCTGCACTACCTCGACCAGGGCACCGGCCCGGCCGTTCTCCTCGGTTCCAGCTACCTGTGGGACAGCCAGATGTGGGCGCCGCAGATCGAAGCCCTGTCGCAACAGTACCGGGTGATCGTCCCCGAGCTTTGGGGCCACGGCGAGTCCGGCGCACTGCCTGCAAACACTGCATCCCTGGACGACCTCGCACGCCAGCACCTGGCGCTGCTGGATCACCTGGACATTGCCCGGGTCAACCTCGTGGGCTTGTCGGTCGGCGGCATGTGGGGCGCACGCCTGGCGCTGCTGGCTCCCGAGCGGGTCAACAGCCTGGTGCTGATGGACACGCACCTGGGCGCCGAGCCGGAAGCCACTCGCCAATACTACTTTTCGCTGTTCAAGATGATCGAAGACGCCGGCGCCATTCCGGAACCGCTGCTGGATGTGGTGGCGCCGATCTTCTTCCGTCCCGGTATCGACCGGGCGTCGGCCTTGTACCAGGATTTCCGCAACGCACTGCAGGCCTTCCCCAAGGAGCGCCTGGTGCACAGCATCGTGCCGCTGGGCCGGATTATCTTCAGCCGCGCGGATGTGCTGGAACAACTGGCGCGCCTCGACACCGACACCACCCTGGTGATGTGTGGCGAGCAGGACAAGCCACGCCCACCGGCCGAATCAGAAGAAATGGCGGCCTTGATCGGCTGCGCGCTGACGTTGATTCCGCACGCCGGGCATATCTCCAGCCGGGAAAACCCCGATTTCGTCAACGAAGCGCTGCTGACCTTCCTGGCCAACAACGCCTGACCGCCCTGCCCTTTGATCGCCGCAGGCCTGCGGTGATCAAAGGCGGAAGTGCCCGACCATCCCCTTAAGCTCCGTACCCAACTGCGCCAGCTCGATGCTCGACGCTGCATTGCCCTGCATGCTCAACGCCGATTGATCGGCACTCGCACGGATGCTGGTGACGCTGCGGTTGATTTCCTCGGCCACCGAGCTTTGCTCTTCGGCCGCCGCGGCAATCTGCTGGTTCATCTGCTGGATCAACGACACCGCCGCCGCGATGCTGCCCAGGGCGCTTTCGGTTTCCAGGGCATCACTGACCGCCAGCTTGACCAGTTCGCCGCTCTGCCTGATCTGCTGCACCGAAGCCTGCGCAGCGCTGCGCAAGGTACTCACCAACCGTTCGATTTCCTCGGTCGATTGCTGGGTGCGCTTGGCCAGCGCCCGCACCTCGTCGGCCACCACGGCAAAACCGCGGCCCTGCTCGCCCGCCCGCGCCGCCTCGATGGCCGCATTCAGCGCCAGCAGGTTGGTTTGCTCGGCCACGCTCTTGATCACCTCAAGGACGGTGCCGATAGTCTGGATCTCCGCGCTCAGGCTTTCGATGCTGGTACTGGCGGAGGTCGCGGAGCTGGCCAGCAACTCGATACGCTGCAAGCTCTGGCGCACCACCTGCTGGCCGCTGTCGACCTTGTCATCCGCCGTCTGCGCCGCCTGGGCCGCTTCTTCGGCGTTGCGCGCCACATCGTGCACGGTGGCGGTCATCTGGTTCATGGCCGTGGCCACCTGCTCGGTTTCTTCCTTCTGGCTGCTGACCTCGATATTGGTCTGCTCGGTGACGCTGGACAGCGAATGGGCCGAGCTGGCCAGTTGCTCGATACCCGCCTGCAACCCGCTGACCATGCTGCTCAGGCCGCTGCTCATCTGTTGCATCGCGAGCATCAACTGGCCCATCTCGTCCCGGCGACTGACTTCCATACGGCCACTGAGATCACCGGCGGCAATCTGCTGGGCCACTGCAATCACGCTGCGCAACGGTGCAACGATCAAACGGGTAATGATCCACGCGGCAATCAGCCCGACCAATAACGCCAACGCCGAAGAACCGATGATCAGCAACGCGCTTTTCTTCAACTGCGCCTGCATCGACAGGTCTTCTGCGTCGTAGGCCTGATTGACCCGGGTGACCACTTCGGCTGCACGTTCGTGCAACTGCTTGTAGACGACTTTTTCCTGGGCCAGCAGCCCGGTGTATTCGCCGAGTTTTTCGCTGAAGGCCGCAATATGCCCGGACACTTCGTTAAGCACGGTTTGGTAGCCAGGATCCTTGACGGTGGTTTTCAGCTGTTCGACCTGGGCCAGGGCCTGATCGGCCTGCTCGATCTTGCCTTGCTCGGCGTTCTCGTCATCGCCCTTGCGGCTCTGGTCCAGGCGCACATGCGCTTCGTTCATGGCCTGCAGCATCAGGCGCGAGACCTGGCTGACCTGCCCCGCCTGCTCGATGAATTCGGCACCTTCCTTGCCCTGGCTTTCCTTGAGGCCATAGGCGCCGTCGTCCGCCAGCCCGGCCTGCAACACATCAAGGTTGTTGGCGACACTGGAGACCGACCAACTGGCCATTTCCAGCGCCAGGTCCTTGGTCTGGGTCAGCTCGACAAACTCATCGAACGCCTTGCGATACGCCGCCAGCGCCTGCTCGACGTCGCTCATCACCGGGACATTGGCAGGCGACTGGGCCTTGAGAATTACCGCCTGGGCCGCCAACGCGTCGACACTTTCGTGCAAGGCGTCCACCGACTTGGGGTCGGCATGCAACGCGTAGTCCTGCTCGATCAAGCGCACCTTGAGCAAGCCGCTGTTGAGCGCCGACATGGCTTTAAGGCCCTCGAAGCGCTGGCCAACGGTTTGCAGCGACCATACGCCAATCGCGGCCACCAATGCCGTCAACAGCAGTACCAGGGCAAAGCCCAAGCCCAGTTTCTTGGCCATACCGAGGTTGGCAAAACGTCGTTGCACGGCAGAAATCATTGCACTTGAGTCCTCTTGCAATGGCGAATGCCATCAAGCCAGGTTTCGATGCAGCGAGATTCGCAACCCCGGGGCACTGAATACAAGGGTTTGGCGCCACAATAATGGCAAAAAGCTACATCCTCGTCGTTTTCAGAATGGTAGAGGTCGATCCTGCCGGCCCCATGGCCTTGAACAACGCCAGTGCACGCTGATCAGAAGCGTAGGCCACATTGATGCGCAGCCAGTCGCTGGATTCGCCCGTCGGGCTGAAAAGCGTCCCCGGCGACAGCAACACCCCCAGCCGGCGAGCCCGCGCCTGCACGGTGGAACGGTCGCCGACACCAGGGCGCGCCCAGAGGAACATGCCCCCCGCCGGCACCGCAAACACCTCCCACTCTTCGTCTTCCAGCACCTGCAGGGTCATGGCCATTTCCGTGCTCAGCCGCCGGCGCAGGCGTTGCACCCACTTGCGGTAGGTACCATTGGCCAGCAACGTAGCCACCACCGCCTCGGCAAACCGCGAGGTGCCGATGCCGGTCAAGGTCTTGACCCTGGCCAATTGCGCGATGATCGCCCCGCTGGCCGTGAGGTACCCCACCCGCAAGGCGCTGCTGAGGGTCTTGGAAAAACTCGAGACATAGATCACCCGGTCCTCGTGGGGCAACGCCGACAACCGGGTGCACGTGGCATGTTGCAGGTCGCCATAGACGTCCTCCTCGATGATGAAGAAGTCCTGGGAATGGGCCAGTTGCAGCAAGCGCTCGGCCACCGCCAGGGACAGGCTGGTGCCGGTGGGGTTGTGATACAGGCTGTTGATGAACAGGCACTTGGGCCGGTGCCCGCGCAACAGCGCTTCCAGGGCATGCATGTCCGGGCCGCCACGGGTGCGCGGCACTTCCAGCAGCTTGACACCATGAAAGGCCAGTTGGCGGTAAAGGTTGCCGTACCCCGGGCTTTCCACCACCACGGTGTCGCCGGCCTTGAGCAGCGTGCGGATCAGCAGGTCCTGGGCATGGCTCGCACCGTGGGTGGTGAGGATATGCTCGACCCGGGTTGCCACCTGGATGTGCGCCAGGCGCTTGAGCAGCTGTTCACGCAGGGCCGGCAGGCCCAGCGGCGTGCTGTAGTTGAAGACGGCCGCGGTGTCGGTGCGGGTGACTTCACGAATCGCGTAGCTGATGTCGTCGCTCTCGCGCCAGGTGTCCGGCAGCCAGCCGCATCCCAGTTTCAGTTCGCCCAGTTGATTGTCGATGAAGGCGCCCCACCCCGACTCGGCGCCCTCATACCATTGGTTTTCACCGCGAAGACCACGCTCGGCGGGTGGCTGGGCCACACAGAAACCGGCGCCTTGCCTTGAGGCCAGCACACCTTGGGCAACCATCCGCTCGAACGCCTCGATGACGCTGGACTGACTGAGCAGGTTCTCGTGGGCCAGTTGCCGCACCGAGGGCAACCGCGTCCCGGGGCTGGCGCCGCTCTCGCGAATCCAGGCGGCCAGCGCACTGACGATTTGCTGCACTACCGGTACAAGGGCTTGTCGATCGATCCCTAAATCCATGAGCCACTCACTTAAACTGTTGTCATTTAACCCAAACCAGTTAAGCACATAAGCCCAATGACAGCCGCGATCAAGATTTATTAAATCATTGATTTAATTGAATTATTTACCTAGTGAAACACATTCAGGTGCGGCATCTGGCCACCTGCGGAAAAACCCCACAGCGCCTCCAACGCTTTTCTGAATGGCATCCGTCTCACTTCCTAAATCGCGGTCGCGCCACCGTCCACCGCCAATGCCTGGCCCGTGGTGAAGGCAGCACCGTCGCTGCACAGATAAAGCACGGCGCTGGCGATCTCCTCGACCTTGCCGATACGCCCGACCGGGTGCATGGCGGCGGCAAATTCGGCTTTGCGCGGGTCAGCTTCATAGGCACGGCGGAACATATCGGTGTCGATCACGGCCGGGCATACCGCGTTGACGCGGATTTTCTTTTTCGCGTACTCGATCGCCGCCGACTTGGTCAGGCCGATCACCGCGTGCTTGGACGCGGCATAGATACTCATCTTCGGCGCCGCCCCAAGTCCTGCCACAGAAGCCGTGTTGACGATGGCGCCGCCGCCCTGAGCCAGGAGCAACGGCAGTTGATACTTCATGCACAGCCACACGCCCTTGACGTTGACGCCCATGATTGCGTCGAACTCATCCAGGCTGCCGTCCGCCAGCTTGCCCTTCTCGATCTCGATCCCGGCGTTGTTGAAGGCATAGTCCAACCGGCCATAGGTGGCCACGGTCTGCTGCATCAACTGCTGCACGTCCGCTTCGAGGGTGACATTGCAGCGCACAAACACCGCTTCGCCACCGGCCTGATGAATCAGCGCCACAGTGCCCTCGCCGCCAGCCGCGTCCAGGTCGGCGACTACGACTTTCAAGCCTTCAGCGGCGAACGCCAGCGCAGTGGCGCGGCCAATGCCGGCGGCCGCACCGGTCACCAGGGCGACCTGGCCGGAAAATGTCATGCTCATGGTGGATGTTCCTTCGATGGGGATGCTCGATGACCCCAGTCTAGCCAGAGCCACCATCGGCGCGTCAGCACTATCAAAAGCCCGGTTGGCGAACCATGAGCCGCAGTGATAACGGCACCCTCATCACTATCATTGCAGTGGATCGGTGGGCATTCGCAGGTGCCGCGCACCTTGCCGGTGCAGCCCGAAGGGTCTATCACTCAAGGTCCACTTCTCAAGAGTCGCTGCCATGACTGCCCAGACCAACCGCCAATTCCTGCTCGCCAAACGCCCGGTCGGCGCGGCCACACGGGACACCTTCACTTACCAGGAAGTGCCGGTGGGTAAACCCCACGACGGCCAGGTGCTGGTGCACAACGAATACCTGTCCCTGGACCCGGCCATGCGTGGCTGGATGAACGAGGGCAAATCCTACATTCCACCGGTGGGTATCGGCGAAGTCATGCGCGCCTTGGGCGTAGGCAAGGTGATCGCGTCGAACAACCCGAAATTTGCCGTGGGCGACTACGTCAACGGTGCCTTGGGTGTGCAGGATTACTTCCTCGGTGAGCCGCGGGGTTTCTACAAGGTCGATCCGAAACTGGCGCCGTTGCCGCGTTATCTGTCGGCGCTGGGGATGACCGGCATGACCGCTTACTTCGCCCTGCTGGACACCGGCGCGCCCAAGGCCGGCGAGACCGTGGTGATCTCCGGCGCGGCAGGCGCGGTGGGCAGCATTGCCGGGCAGATTGCCAAGATCAAAGGCTGCCGCGTGGTAGGCATCGCTGGCGGCGCCGACAAATGCAGGTTCCTGGTGGATGAACTGGGTTTTGATGCAGCCATCGACTACAAGAACGAAGACGTGCATGCCGGCCTCAAGCGCGAGTGCCCGAAAGGTGTGGACGTGTATTTCGATAACGTCGGCGGGGACATTCTCGATGCCGTGCTCAGCCGCCTGGCATTGAAAGCCCGCGTAGTGATCTGCGGCGCCATCAGCCAGTACAACAACAAGGAAGCTGTCAAAGGGCCGGCCAACTACCTGTCACTGCTGGTCAATCGTGCGCGCATGGAAGGGTTTGTGGTGATGGACCACGCGGCGAATTTTGCCGCTGCCGGGCAGGAAATGGCCGGCTGGATGGCTCAGGGCAAGCTCAAGAGCAAGGAAGATATAGTCGAGGGGCTGGAGACGTTCCCGGAGACGCTGATGAAGCTGTTCAACGGTGAGAACTTTGGGAAGTTGGTACTGAAAGTCAGCTGACACACCGCAGATCGTTCTGCACACACGGTTAATGTGGGAGCCGGGCTTGCCCGCGATGCAGGCGACTCGGTGTTTGAGTGATACCGAGGCGATGCTATCGCAGGCAAGCCAGCTCCCACAGAGACCGTGGTCGCTTTAGTCAGGCAATCTCGGCAACTACCGCTGCCAGCGCCTTGGCCGGGTCGGCCGCCTGGCTGATCGGGCGACCGATCACCAGGTAATCGGAACCGGCATCCAGGGCCTGGCGTGGGGTCAGGATGCGACGCTGGTCGTCCTGGGCGCTGCCCGCCGGGCGAATCCCCGGGGTCACCAGTTGCAACGCCGGGTGGGCGGTCTTCAGCGCCTGCGCTTCCAGCGCCGAGCACACCAGGCCGTCCAGGCCAGCCTTTTGCGCCAGGGCCGCGAGGCGCAGCACTTGTTCCTGTGGCTCGATGTCCAGGCCGATGCCGGCCAGGTCTTCACGCTCCATGCTGGTCAGCACGGTCACGCCAATCAGCAGTGGCTTGGGGCCGCTGCGCTGATCGAGCACTTCACGGCACGCAGCCATCATGCGCAAGCCGCCGGAGCAGTGCACGTTGACCATCCACACGCCCATTTCGGCGGCGGCCTTGACCGCCATCGCGGTGGTGTTGGGGATATCGTGGAATTTCAGGTCGAGGAACACCTCGAACCCTTTGTCACGCAAGGTGCCGACAATTTCGGCGGCACAACTGGTGAACAGTTCCTTGCCAACCTTGACCCGGCAAAGCTTGGGGTCCAACTGGTCAGCCAGCTTCAGTGCGGCGTCACGAGTGGGGTAATCCAGGGCGACGATGATAGGAGTCTGGCAGGCGGACATTGGAATGGGCTCTCAGGCAAGTCGAAATCGGCGCGGATTGTAGCGCAAGCAGCGGGTTTGCGGGATCCGATGATCGGTAATTCGCGATTTAGCCGCCAGATTGCGGGCTCCCGGGCAATTGTGTCGAAACAGATACATTCCCGACATGCCTGCAATACCCCCGAAGATTAGCCTCGCACACGTGAACCATCGTACAGAACTTCCAGCCCCGGGGCTGGGCGCCTATGCTGAACGCAACAACCTCGCCGCCGAGCTTCGGCCCGGCGGCCAACCAGGTAGATGATCGCACCATGCAAACCCTGACTCCTGTGCTGAATGACGATCAAAAAGCCTCGCTTGTCGGTGAAGACAAACGCTGGAACACCCGCGCGCTGATTGTCGACGACGACGTGCCGATCCGCGAACTGCTGATCGATTACCTGGCACGCTTCAACATTCTCGCCAGCGGCGTGACCGATGGCGCGGCCATGCGCCAGGCCATGCAAGCCGAGACCTTCGACGTGGTGGTGCTCGACCTGATGCTGCCGGGCGAAGACGGCCTGTCGCTGTGCCGCTGGCTGCGGGCAGAATCGGACATCCCGATCCTGATGCTCACCGCCCGCTGCGAACCTACCGACCGCATTATCGGCCTGGAACTGGGGGCCGACGACTACATGTCCAAGCCCTTCGAGCCCCGCGAACTGGTGGCCCGTATCCAGACCATCCTGCGTCGCGTGCGGGATGATCGCACTGAGCAACGGGCGAATATCCGCTTCGACAACTGGCGCCTCAACAGCGTGCTGCGCCAGCTGGTGGCCGACGACGGGCTGGGTGGTGCCGCTGTCCAACGCCGAATTCCGTTTGCTGTGGGTGTTTATCGAGCGCCCGCGCCGGGTACTGAGCCGTGAACAATTGCTGGACGCGGCCCGGGGTCGCTCCATCGAGGCCTTTGATCGCAGTATTGACCTGCTGGTCTCGCGCCTGCGCCAGAAGCTGGGGGACGACCCCAAGGCCCCGCAGTTGATCAAGACCGTACGCGGTGAAGGCTACCTGTTCGACGCCCGAGATATCGGCTGATGCGCAACGCCTTCAACACCCTGTTCGGGCGGCTGTTCGGCGTGTTGCTGGTGGCGATTGTGCTGGCCCACGCGCTGGCATTCTTCTGGTTTCACCATTATGGCCCGCCGCCCCCTCCGCCCCACGAGACCTTCATCGAGCAACCGGACGGCAGCCTGACGCCAATGCCCAAGGAGCATCGCCGTCCCTGGTTCGGCGGGCCTGTGGTACCGCTGACCTTCCAGTTTATCTCGCTGATCATTGCCGCCTGGTACGGCGCCAAGCTGCTCAGCCGGCCAATCCAGCGCCTGAGCGCCGCGGCCGAGCGCCTGAGCCTGGACCTCGACAGCCCACCGCTGAACGAGTCCGGCCCACGAGAGGCTCGGCAAGCGGCATCGACCTTCAACCTGATGCAAAAGCGCATCCGCGAACAGGTCACCCAGCGTGCCCGCATGCTGGGCGCCGTGTCCCACGACCTGCGCACGCCGCTGTCACGGCTCAAGCTGCGCCTGGAACAGATCGAAGACACCAAGCTGCAGGGCCAGATGCGCCAGGACCTGGACGACATGATCGGCATGCTCGACGCCACCCTGAGCTACCTGCACGAGCAGCGCACCAGCGAAACCCGGCATTGGCTGGATGTGCAGGCGCTGGTGGAGTCCCTGAGTGAAAACGCCCAGGACCGTGGCTCCGATGTGCAATGCAGTGGTGAGTGCGCGCCGCTGCAAGTGCAACCGATGGCCCTGCGTTCGTGCCTGAACAACCTGATCGACAACGCCCTGCGATACGCCGGCACCGCGCGCATCGAACTCGCGGACACTCCGCAGGCGCTGGTGGTGAAGGTGATCGACCACGGCCCGGGCATTGCGGCGGATAAACGCGAGGCGGTGTTTGAACCGTTTTATCGGCTGGAAGGCTCGCGCAACCGCAATTCCGGTGGCGTGGGGTTGGGCATGACGATTTCCAAGGAAGCCGTGGAACGCCTCGGTGGACGGCTGAGCCTGGAGGAAACTCCGGGCGGCGGCCTTACCGCCGTAATGTGGCTGCCAAGGGCGTAGGAATGGTTCCTGCGCCCTGCAGGAACCATTACTGCCCGGTTTTATCTTCCCGCCGCACCTGAGCCTGGGTGGCACTCCAGTCGGTCAACAAGCTATACGCCACCGCCAGCAATGTCGGGCCGATAAACAGGCCGATAAAGCCGAACGCAATCAACCCGCCAAACACCCCCAGCAACACAATCACCAGCGGCAGGTTGCCGCCACGGCTGATCAGGTAGGGCTTGAGCACGTTGTCGACGCCGCTGATGATGAACGTGCCCCATACACCGAGGAACACCGCATAGGTGTAGTCGCCCTTCCAGGCGAGCCAGGCGGTGGCCGGAATCCAGATCAGCGGCGGGCCCATCGGAATCAGGCTGAGCAGGAACGTCACGATCCCCAGCACCAAAGCCCCCGGAACACCGGCAATCCAGAAGCCGATCAGCGCCAGCAAGGCCTGGGCGGCAGCGGTGCCGATCACACCGTTGACCACCCGCTGCACCGTACCCGCGACCAGTTCGATGTAATAACCCGCCCGGTCGCCGATCAACCGCTCCAGCAAGCGATGCACAAACATCGCCAGGCGCGGCCCGTCACGGTAGAAAAAGAACACGAACACCAGGCTCAGGGTCAGTTCCAGGATGCCGCCGCCGATCTGCGCACTGCGGGCCAGCAACCAGTTGCCGACCTGTCCCAGGTACGGTTTCAACGTGACCATCAGTGCCGCGCCCTGCTGGTCGATGCTGTCCCACATCGCCACCAATCGTTCGCCGACAAAGGGAATGGAGCCGAGCCAGGTGGGCGCCGCAGGCAAGCCATCCACCTGGATATCCTTGATCAGGCCCACGGCATCGCGCACATGGTCGGCCAGGTTGAACCCCAGCCAAACCAGCGGCAACGCCACCAATAGCATCCAGACCAGGGTCAGGATCCCGGCGGCCAGCGATTCGCGACCGCCCAGCCAGCGGGTGAGCAAGCGCATCACCGGCCAACTGGCAAACGCCAGTACCGCGCCCCAGAACAGCGCCGACCAGAACGGCGCCATCACCCAGAAGCTGGCACCAAACAACACCAGCAGCAGGATCTGCACCAGCAGGCGATCGTTATTGAGCATGTGGTTTCTCGAAAAGAAGTCTGTAAGAGGAAGAGCTTAGGCGAACGGCGCGGGTCCGTTCGCCCTGGAACGGTCAGCGTATCAGATGCAGGTGCAAACCCTTGGCTTCAGTGGTGCCGGTTTCCAGGCGCGCCGCACGTACGCCCTGATCGATCAAGCCCTGACGCCATGCCTCGGCGGTGGGCCCGGTCAAACTGACCCGCAACGTGGCATCCAGGTTCAATCCGCGGGAAATAAGGGTGAGCCAGGTGGCGTCAGGTTCGGCGCCCAGCTGGGGGAAATCCAGCTCGCCGGTGCTTTTCAGTTCCCGCAGCAGCGTAGCGGAGGTCGGCAGCAAATCGCCCAGCGGTGCGCTGGCGTCCATCTGCTCCACGTGCAGGTACGCCCGTCGATTGCCCCGGGTGATGCCGTACAACGCGACCAGGGAGTTGTCCTGCGGGGCCGCCAGGCGCAGCAGCAGGTATTCCTGCTGGCCGTCGGCGCCCACCAGCTTGGCATTGCCGAACACTTCATTGGCCCACAGGCTGCTTTCGCCGCAATCACGGGCCTGGCACCAGAACAGCAGTTGCGCGCCCTGGGCCTGCAAGGCTTCACGGGTGGCGGTAAAGGCGGCGCTGGAGGTGTGCTCGGCAGGCAGTTCGTAGGTGATGGCAGTGGCTTGGCCGCGGGCGGTGGCCTGGCCTTCATAGCGCAGCTGGCCGCTGATCTTGCGGATCGAGCCCAGCGGGTAGATACGTTCTTTCTCTTCGGCGGGACGGTAGTCGACAATCTGCGCGTCGACCTGACGGGCCACGGCGGGCAAGTCCTGGCTACCCGGTACGTCGGCGGCAAACACCAGCGGGCTGAAACAGCACAGCCCCAGAACACGGAAAAATCCCTTCGGCATACTCATCGGATCGGCGCGCCCTGGCCATTGGGGTGCGCTGCGGTGTTGAGATCGTTCATGGTTGACTCCCTTTCGATCCGCCCAGCCTCGGCAGTTGACCCCGCCAAGTCAAGGCGTGGAGAAGAACCGATTGAAACAGTCTGCAACAAGGGTAGCGCCTGGCTCGTCATTCAGGTGCAAATGATGGCCACCGGGCAAGGTAGTCACCTGGAACGGAAGCCCGGAAAGCAATTCGGAATGTTTCGCCAACATGCCGTCTTCGGCGACCACCAACTGTGTCGGACAGCCGACTCGGCGCACGAAGGCCATCGCCTGTTCTTCTGTCAGGCGCATGGGGGAGGCCAGGGTCAGGCGGCTGTCGCTGCGCCAGGTGTAACCACCCGGCACGGGCATCAAGCCACGCTGGGCCAGCAGTTCGGCGGCTTCACGACTGACTGCCACCACGCCTTTCATCCGCGCTTCCACCGCGCGATCAAGGGTGTTGTACACCGGCTTGCGCTTGTCCTGCAGGTTCATTTGCGCCTGCAACGCCATGCCGAGGCGTTCGGCGGCGTTGTCTGCGGTGCCGATCGGCGGGATCACGCCATCAATCAATCCCAGGTGCGTCACCCGCTCCGGCAAGGCGCCGGCCAACACCAGGGAAACGATGGCGCCGAGGGAGTGGCCAAGTAATGCAAAACGTTTCCACCCGAGTTGTTCGGCGACTTGCAGCACGTCGTGGACGTAATCCCACAGGGAATAACCGGCGCCAACGGGTCGATGGGCCGAGTGACCATGGCCGGCCATGTCCAGCGCAACGATGCGCAGGCCATCGAGTTTCGGTGCCAGCCGGGCGAAGCTGTTGGCGTTGTCCAGCCAGCCATGCAGGGCAATCACCGGCAGGCCATCTTCAGGGCCGAACAGATGCGCCGCCAACTCGATGTGCGGCAGCGCCAGGCGGACTTCTTCGACGGGCGCAGTCATGCGCAACTGCGCTCGCGCTGGCGAGCTTCCCAACGGGCAAACAGGTTCTTGATCAAAGTGGCGGTGTCCTGTGGGCGTTCAAGGGGAAACATGTGGCCGCCGGGCATGGTCAGCATTTCGCCCATGGGCATGCGCCCCACGCCGCTGGCATGGTGACGCATCACCACCCGGCTCTGGCGACCACGCACCACCGCCAGCGGCACTTTCAGTTGCCGGGCCTGGCCGGGGCTGGTGTGGGGTACGCCGCGGTAGATGCTGATTTCGGTGGCCGGATCAAAGCGCAGGCGCAGGCGATCACCCACCGGCTCCAGGCCGTGTTGCAGGTAGGCATCAAAACAGTCGGGATCAAAGCCGCGAAACAAGGTCTTGCCAGCGAAGTACTGGCGCGCAGCCGCCAGGTCGGCGAACTCTTCACGACGGCCCAGGGTGCGCCCCGCCGGGGTCAGCCGGTCGATAAAACCGAAGCGCTTGGCCGCGCGGATCACCCAGCGATCCGCCAGGGTCAGCACCGGGGAATCGAGCATCACCACCCCGCGATACAACTGCGGGCAACGCATGGCCGCGTGCAAGTGCAGCACGCCACCCAACGAATGGCCCACGCCCCACACCGGCTCGGGTTGTTGCTCAAGGTGGTGGATCAGTTCGTCCACCAGGTTCTGCCAATTGTCATCCACTGGAAAACGGGGGTCGTGACCGTGCTGCGGCAAATGCGCGACGGCGTACTCCGGGGCCAGGGCGGCAAACAATTTGCCGTAGGTCGCCGAAGGAAAGCCATTGGCGTGAGCGAAAAACACGTGCTGCGACATACCTGATCCATCACCGTAAACAGAGTGTTGATTCTCCCCAGACCGGGCAGTCACGGCAATGACTGTAACTGCCAGGAATGATGACACTCACGCCACGCCTATCGGGCCGGCGGGGTCTCGCCCAGCGGCACCACGGCCATGGTCAGGCGCGACACGCAGCTGGCCTTGCCCTCATCGCTGGTCAGGCGGATGTCCCACACGTGGGTGGTGCGCCCGATATGAATCGGCTTGGCCACCGCCGTCACCCGCCCGCTGCGCAAGCCGCGCAGGTGGTTGGCGTTGATTTCCAGGCCCACGCAATAGAACTTGCTGGCGTCGATGCACAGGTAACTGGCCATGGAGCCCACGGTTTCCGCGAGTACCACCGACGCGCCGCCGTGCAGCAGGCCGTAGGGTTGATGGGTGCGGTGGTCGATCACCATGCTGGCCGTCAGGGACTCGTCGTCAAAACGTTCAAAGCGGATATCCAGTACTTCACCGATGGTGTTTTTCTGAATCGCATTCAGTTGCTCGATATTCGGTTGGGTGCGCCACAGGCTCATTGATCGGTCCTTATTGGTTTTATGTCAGTGCTCAATCCTGCCACAGCACGGCTTCGGAGCGCTCGCTCCAGGCCAGGAACTGCGACCCGTAGGCTGATTCAATCACGTTGCGCTTGATCTTCAAGGTCGGCGTGAGAAAACCGTTTTCCACCGCCCAACTGTCTTTCACCACCACCAGTTGGCGCAAGCGCTCATGTTTATCCAGCACCTGGTTGACCTCTTCCAGCAAGCGTTCAAGGCTGCCCTGCAAAGCCTGGCGCCCAGCGCCTGCGGCATCTTGCAGGCCCACGGCAGATAACACGCACAGGCCCATGGGCGCACTCAAGCCATCGCCCACCACGCACACCTGCTCGATGCGTGCATGTTCGGCCAGGCGGTTTTCAATCGGCGCCGGGGCCACGTATTTGCCTTTGCTGGTCTTGAAGATTTCCTTGAGCCGCCCGGTCAGCCGCAGGCGGCCATCGGTGCCCTGCTCGCCCTTGTCGCCGGTGCGCAGGAAGCCGTCGGCGGTGAGGGTCTCGGCAGTTTTTGCCGGGTCCTTGTAATAACCGAGCATGGTCGCGCCGCTGCGTACCTGGACTTCGCCGTCGTCACCGATGCGCACTTCGACGTCCGGGCATGGCGGGCCTATCCAGCCGAGTTTCTGCTGGCCGGGGCGGCACACGTGGGAGTAGCCGCAGCTTTCGGTCATGCCATAGACCTCCAGCACATCCAGGCCCAGCCGGCGATACCAGACCAACAGTGCTTCGGGCACGGGGGCTGCACCGGAGATCGCCACGCGCACAGCGTCCAGGCCCAACCCGGCGAGCACTTTGTGGCCGACCCGTTTGCCGATGAAGGGCAAGCGCAGCAAGGTATCGAGGCGGCTTGCGGGGATTTTGCTATAGACGCCCATCTGGAATTTGGTCCAGATCCGCGGTACGCCGAACAGCGCTGTTGGCCTCGCCCGTTTGAGGTCTGTCAGAAAAGTGTCGAGGCTCTCGGCGAAAAATACTGTCTGTCCGGTGTAGATCGAGGCCATCTCCACGAACATGCGTTCGGCGACGTGGCACAGCGGCAGGTAGGACAGCAGGCGATCGCCCTCCCCCAGGCCGAACAGTTCAGTGCCGCGGATGGCCGCGAAGGCCAGCGCGCCGAAGCTGTGCATCACGCCCTTGGGCAGGCCGGTGGTGCCGGAGGTGTAGATGATGGTGGCTAGATCGGATGCTGCGGGCGCGGGGTTGTCCTGAATGGGTGAGCAGGCTTGCAGGTCGGCCCAGGTGAAATCGAATTCGCCATCGGGGCACAGCGGCAGGCTGATGGTGGGCAGGTCGGCCTTTACTCCGGCGGACATGGCGGGCCAGTCGTCCAGTTTGCCGATAAATGCCAGTGCGGCTTCGGAATGCTCGAGTACGTGGGCGACGGAGTCGGCGGTGAGGTTGGGGTAGAGCGGGACCGAGACGTGGCCGGCCATCCAGATGGCGAGGTCGGCGATGATCCAGTGGGCGCAGTTTTTCGAGATCAGGGCGATGTGGGAGCCCTGGGGCAGGTCGCGGGCTCGCAGCCAGTGGGCGGCGCAGCGGGCCTGGTGACCGGCTTCGGCCCAGGTGAGGGTTTGGACCTCGCCGCCCTTGATGGGCTGAACCAGGAATCGTTGCCGTGGGTGGCGGGCTTCGCGGTCGAAGAAGACTTGCAGCGGCAAACGAATAGCGACAGACATGGACGCGCTCCTTTGTGTTCCGATGGTAGCCAACCAAGCACTTGCTTGGCTGACTATTTCATGGGAGCGCGGGGGGTGCAAGTTCTGCTGTTTTTGGGGGCATATCCGTTATTCAGGTAACGGCCGCTTATGGTTCCGCTCTTACAGCGGCTCACTTTTGAACAGCGCAAAAGTAAGCAAAACGCTCTTGCCCCACCACTCGGCACCTCGCTTAGGCTCGGTGTGCCCTCACTCCGGCTTTGGACCGTGGGCCGCCGTCATGGGCCATCCCTGGCCCAGGACGGCTAACCCGGCGTCCTGCCGGGTTACCCACGCTCCAAAGCCTGCGTTCGGCCAGCGTGGTTTAACGGGGCGCCTAAGATCAAAATCAAAAGCAGATCAAGAGCACAGCGGCCTACCGGCCGGCTTGAGTGTTAAAAGCAAAAGCAAATTCAAAAGCTAAAGCTAAAGCGGGCACGGTCAAATGTGGGAGCTGGCTTGCCTGCGATGGCATCGCCTCGGTGTATCTGAAAGACCGAGTTGTCTGCATCGCAGGCAAGCCAGCTCCCACAGAAAAGCAGATTTGTTTTCGCTCTGGTCTTTGCTTTTGCTTTTAACACTCAAGCCGGCCGGGAGGCCGCTGTGCTCTTGCCTTTGATCTGCTTTTGATCTTGATCTGCGGGCCCCGTCAACCACGATGGCCGCAAGTAGGCACGGTGGAGCGGGTAAATCGGCAAGGATGCCGATTTAGCCGCGCCGGGCCATGGATGGCCCGTCGCGGCGGCCCGCGGAATCGGGCCGGAGTGCGGGCATGCCGAGCCTAAGCGAGGCACCGAGTGGTGGGGCAAAGCGTTTTTTGGTTACTTTTTTAGGCGTTTGTAAAAAAGTGACCCGCTGTAAGAGCGGAACCATAAGCAGCCGTTACCGCAGCAACGGATATGTACCCAAAACCAACCTTAAGGACTCCGAACACTCAAAAGACTCATCAACCCCGCCAACGGAAAATCCCCCTCCAACTCCGCCAAACTCGCCGTACTCATAGCCTGCGGCTGCCGCAAATGCCCATGCTGCAAATAACTGATCAGCCCCCCCACAAACGGCTGATGGCTAACCAGCAACACATCATCGTCATTGTCGAGATGCTTGAGCACCTCCAGCGGATTACTCTCCGGCGTCAACCAAGGCACAGTGCGGATCTCAGGCTCAAACCCCAACGCCTCCCGCACCAACTGCGCCGTCTGCTGCGCCCGCACATACGGACTGGCAATGATCGCCCGAATCGGCTGCCCGATCAGATGCCCCGCACTGCGCAACACCTCATCGCGCCCATGGGCCGTCAAATTACGCTCGGCATCCGTACGCGCATGCCCCTCGGCCTCACCGTGACGCAACACCCACACCTTCATAGCTTGGGTTCCTCATCACGCGCCGGATGCGGTGCAGGCGGCACACTGTGAGCAGCCTCACCTTCCGGTGCACGGGGCGTCGGCCAATCGGCGAACGGCCAAGGCTTCTGATCACTGTGAAAACTGCCAAACCGCCCAATCTGCGCCAAGAACTGACTCAGGCTGTCACCAAAATTCATCAGCCCCAGGTTCGGTGCCCCATACACCAAGCGATAAACCAGTTGCACCACCACCAGCGCGCCCAGCAGAAACTGCGCCACTTGCCACACCAGGGCAAACACCAGCATCCACAGGACACGCAGGCCGATGGACTCGTACTTGGGTGCTGCTTTCGGATCGTTCATGACGCGTTCCTCAGTTGAAACCACTGGTGGAAATAAAGTCGACATCGGTCTTCGGCTCGGCCCGCATCAGCAACTCGATGACCTGGTTCAAGGTGCGCCCTTCAAACAGGATCGCGTGCAACCCGGCAACCAGCGGCATATACACCCCGACCTCCTGAGACTTGGCCTTCAGCACCTTCAGGGTGTTGACGCCTTCCGCCACTTCGCCCAAACGCGTCACGGCGTCTTCCAGGCTCAAGCCCTGGCCAAGGGCAAAACCGACCTGATAGTTGCGGCTTTTCGGTGACGAGCAGGTGACGATCAGGTCGCCCACACCCGCCAGGCCAAGGAAGGTCATCGGGTTGGCGCCCTGATTGACCGCAAACCGGGTCATCTCGGCCAGGGCGCGAGTGATCAGCATGCTCTTGGTGTTTTCACCCATGCCCAGCGCAACCGCCATGCCGGCGATGATCGCGTAGACGTTCTTCAACGCCCCGCCCAGCTCGACGCCGAAACGGTCGGCACTGGCGTACACGCGGAAGGTGCGACCGTGCAGCACCTCCTGCACCCGCTCGCAGAGTTCTTCGTCTTCACTGGCGATCACCGTGGCAGTCAGCGCGTGCTCAGCCACTTCCCGCGCCAGGTTCGGCCCGGACAACACGCCAATCCGCGCTTCGGGGGCGATTTCTTCAAGGATCTCGCTCATCAACTTGAAGGTGTGCGCCTCAATGCCCTTGGTCAGGCTCACCAGCAGCTTGCCCGCCAGCCGCTCGGCATGGGGTGCAAGCACCGAACGCAGGGCGCTGGAGGGCAGCGCAACGAAGCACAGGTCGCACTCGTCCAGCGTCGCCTGTAAATCAGTCACCGGCTCCACGGCCGGCAGAATCTTGATGCCTTTAAGGTAACGGGGGTTTTCCCGGTTGACCCGAATGGCTTCGGCTTGCTCGGGGTCACGCATCCATTGGCGCACCCGGTGACCATTTTCAGCCAGCAGATTAGCCACGGCGGTACCAAAACTTCCGCCTCCCAGGACCGCAATAGGGCGCTGTTCAGTCATATGCAATCCGTTAATCCATAGCAGTGGCGATGGCCGCATTATACGGAGCGACCCGCCTGCGGCCAGCCCCCGCGTCAATTCAAACGCTTGTCGGAAAATGCGACATTTGTGCGAAGTAATTACAGGGCCGACGACTGGCAAAAGGCCCCACCTCAGTTAACATGGGCGGCTATCCGTAATTATCAAGGCCGTGCCGTGTATTTGGGCCCTCCTCCTCGCTCATCCCTTCTGCTGACGTTGTTGTGCATGCCGTGGTGCAGTGTGCCGGTGCTGGCTGACGACCTGTTCCTCGACAGCCAGCCGCTGCCGCAGGTGCTGACCGCCACCCGGCTCAAGCAATCGGCCGCCGCCGTGCCCGGCAGCATGACGGTGATCGACGCCGAGTTGATCAAGGCCAGCGGTGCGCGGGATATCCCCGAACTGCTGCGGCTGGTGCCCGGGATGATGGTCGGCTACACCACCGGCAACCAGGCCGCCGTGAATTACCACGGCACCCAGGCGGGCGATGCGCGGCGCATGCAGGTGTTGATCGATGGGCGCTCGGTGTACCGCGCGGGCCTGGCCACGGTGGACTGGAGCGATATTCCGGTAGCCCTGGAAGACATCGACCGCATCGAGGTCTTCCGCGGCCCCAATACCGTCAGCTACGGCGCCAACGCGCTGATGGCCGTCGTCAACATCCTCACCCGCTCGCCGGCCAACAGCCATGGCACGCGGATGAAACTCACCCAGGGCGGCCGAGGGATCAACGACTGGTACGCCAGCCAGGGCATGGGCTGGGACACCGGCGATTTGCGCCTGTCACTCTCCGGTCAACAGGACGATGGCTTTGACAGCGACCGCGTGGGCGCTGACCGCCGCGACGGGCGCCGCCTGAACCGCTTCAGCCTGGCCGTGAGCCAGACCCTGAACGCGCAACAAAGCATCGACTGGCAACTGGACGCCAAGGAAGGCACCAACCAGCGCCCTTACACCTACCAACCGGTGTTCGACGGGATTACCGAAGGCGGTAACAATTCCGACGTCAGCGCCAAGGACTATGCCGGTTCCCTGCGCTGGAACTTCGACTTCAACCCCGATCACAGCCTGTATATCCAGGGTTCGGCCCAGCAATGGGATCGCCGGCAGATCTGGCGCGCGTGCGATGCCAAGGTCTCGTTCAGCCCGGAACTGACGCAGCTGTGGCAGCTCAACCCCAACTATGCCGAGCGACTGGCCCGGCACATGAACAACTTCAACCCCGGCAACCTTCCACCCGGCAGCGCCGCCGAGCAGGCACTGGCCCGCCAGGTGCTCCAGCAATGGGGGGACGGCGGCAAGGACCCGGTCTGCGGCAACATCGACCAAAGCACCAAGGAAAGCCGCTACGACCTGGAGCTGCAAGACACCCTCAGCCTGTCCGACAGCCTGCGCCTGGTCAGCGGCATGAACTACCGCTACGACCGCGCCGACTCCGACACCTACTTCAACGGCACCCTGGACGACACCACCTGGCGCCTGTTCGGCCACCTGGAATGGCGGGCCAGCGAACACTGGCTGCTGCAGGGCGGCGCAATGTACGAAGACACCCACCTGAGCGGCAACTCGCTGACGCCACGGGTGGCCGTCAACTACCTGATCAACCCGCGCCACGGCCTGCGCGCGGTGTACTCCGAAGCCATTCGCTCCCCGGACATGTTCGAGAACAACGTCAACTGGAGCTACCGCGTCACCAACCTCAGCTCGCCGGCCTACGGCCAGAACTCCGGCCAATACTTCGTGGTGACCCGTGGCCCGGGCAACCTCGACAAAGAGCTGATGCGCTCCCGGGAGCTGGGCTACAACGGCTTTTTTGCCGACATCGGGCTGAACGTCGACGTGAAGCTGTTCTACGACGAAATCAGCGAAATGGTCAGCGAGCCGCTGCGCAACAACCAGTACATCGCCAGCAACTCGAACAGCTCGCGCTTTACCGGCACCGAAACCCAGCTCGACTGGCACATGAGCACCGCCGACCGGCTGCGCGTCACCTATGCTTATGTGGATGCCAGCGCCACCAACCCCCTGGACAGGCAGCAGACCGCCCGCAACAGCGGCTCGGCCGGCTGGATGCGGGAATGGGGCCATGGCTGGTCCAGCGCGGTGTTCTACTATGGCGACGATGCGCTCAACCAGTATCGCTTCGAAAGGGTCGACCTGCGGGTGGCCAAGCGCATTGCCTTGGGCAAAGCCAACGTGGAGCTGGCCGGCATGTTGCAACAACGCCTCGACAATCAGCCCACCACCTGGCCCGACAACAACTATGACCAACGCCACGTGCTCTACTTCAGTGCGGAGTTAGAGTTCTAGTGGACAGCGACTCGTCACGGATGACCCTCCCCTTTACCGCCCGGCTCTGGCGGTGCTGTGTGTTGCTTGGGGTTTTACTGTTCGGCGCACCGACATGGGCAGCGGATATCCTGCTGACCGCCGACGAAGACGGCCCGGGCGTACAAACATTCGTCCAGGCCCTGGCCCTGCAGCGTCCCGAAGACAGCGTGAAGTTCACCCCGCTCAAGGACCTGCCCGCCCCTGCAAACTTGCCGACCAGCACCCGCCTGATCCTGCTGGACCTGCCCAGCCTTGATTGGCGCCTGCAAGACGCCCAGGGCCCACCGACCCTGGTGCTGCGCATCAGCCGCCTGCAAGCGCGCCAGCGCCTGGGTGCCACGTTGCCTGCGAAGATCAGCCTGCTGTGGAGCGACCCACCGCTGGACCGACAACTGCGCCTGATCACCGGCATCCTGCCTCAGGCCCGGCGCATCGGTGTGCTCTATGGCATCGACAGCGAGTTCCTGCTGCGCGAGCTGCGCCAGTACGCCGCGCCCATGGGCCTGGAGATCGTGCCCCAGCTTTGGGAAAACATTAATGACAGTCGCCCGCTGCAAAGCCTGTTCAAGAACAGCGACGTCTTGCTGGGGCTGGATGATCCCCAGCTGTACAACCCGAAAACCGCGAAAAACCTGCTGCTCAGCAGCTACGCCAGGCAATTGCCACTGGTCGGGCCCAACGCCGGGTTCGTCAAGGCCGGCAGCCTGGCCAGCACCTACAGCGATCAGACCGACTGGCTGGATGTGCTCGACCGCCTGCTGGATCATGCGCCGGCCAGTTGGCCGCGCTCGCTGTACCCGGAACGTTTCAAAGTCGTAGGCAACCCGCAGGTTGCGCGCTCACTGGGGATCGAACAGGTGGACGAAACCAACGTCGCCGCCCGCCTGGCCGAAGGAGAAAAACGCCCATGACATTTCGTCGCCGTTGGGACATCAACACCCGGACCCAGCTCATTACCCTGGGCCCGGCACTCCTGCTGACGCTGCTGTTGATCAGCTTCTTCACCTTCGTGCGGATCCAGGACCTGCGCCAGGAACTGGACCACACCGGCCAGTTGATCGCCAACCAACTGGCGCCGGCCACCGAATACGGGGTGATTTCCGGCAACAACGACGTGCTTGAAAGCCTGTTGCGGGCCACCCTCGCCACGCCGCACGTGCGCTTCCTGGAGATTCAGGACAGCGCAGAAAATATCCTGGTGTATGTCGAGCAACCGTCGGAGAAGCACGATCGCTCGCTGTCGGTGAAAGTCTTCCAGGCGCCGATTCGCCTGCAACATATCCAGCTGGGCAATGACTTCTTCCAGGACAGTACTGCCGAGCCCAAGGCCCCGCGCGCGGACTACCTGGGGCGAGTGATTGTCGGCATGTCCAACGATGCGTTCAGCCAGCGCCAGCAGGAAATCCTGTTCAAGGCCGGGATTCTCGCGCTGTTCGCCCTGCTGTTTACCTTCCTGCTGGCCCGGCGCCTGGCGGCCAGCCTGTCGCAACCGATCAGCGCCATGGGCAATGCGGTCAAGGCGATCCAGCAGGGCGATTACCAGACGCCGCTGCCCATCGTGGATGACTCGGAGCTGGGCGACCTGTCGCGCCACATCAATAACCTCGCCGATGGCTTGAACCAGGCCAGTCGTGAACAGCACCAGGCCATGGCCCAGTTGATCCAGACCCGCGAAGAAGCCGAGCGGGCGAACAATGCCAAGTCGGACTTCCTGGCGATGATGAGCCATGAATTGCGCACGCCGATGAACGGGGTGCTGGGCATGCTGCAACTGCTGGAAACCACCGACATGACCGAGGAACAGACTGAATACGCGGCGCTGGCCTCGGAGTCCACCGAACACCTGCTGAAGGTGATCAACGACATCCTCGACTTCTCGCGCATCGAGCGCGCGGCCCTGGAGCTTGAGCACATTCCGTTCGACCTGGTGGAGCTGATCAGCAGTTGCGCCCAGGCCTTCCAGCACGCCGCCCAACAACGCGGGCTGGCGCTCGAAGTGCCGATCCCCCAGGGCCTGGGCTCGCTGCAGGTACAGGGCGACCCGACCCGCATCCGGCAGATTTTGGTGAACCTGATCGGCAATGCCCTGAAGTTCACCGAGCAGGGCACCGTCACCGTCGAACCCCACTGGCAGACCCTGGACCATGAATTGCTGTGGTTCACCTGCACCGTGCGCGATAGCGGGATTGGCATTTCCGCCGAGCGCCTGGAACTGATGTTCGATGCGTTCCAGCAAGCCGACAGTTCCATTTCAAGACGTTACGGCGGCACCGGACTGGGACTGCCTATCGCACGCACCCTGGCCGAACGCATGGGCGGCACCCTGCGCGCCCAGAGCGAAGAAGGCCACGGCTCGGTGTTTACCCTGGAAATCCCGCTGGCGATCTACCAGCAGAGCTTGCCGGTGCTCGCGCCGAATACCGAAGGCAATGCCCGTGCGGGCGAAGGGCGCAACGTGTTGCTGGTGGAAGACAACCCGGTCAATCGCACGGTGGTCGAAGCCATGCTGCGCAGCCTGGGGTTCGAGGTGAGCATCGCCACCGACGGCGCCGAAGCGATTCGCAGCGCCGAGAGCCTGATTTTTACCGCAATCCTGATGGACTGCCGACTGCCGGGCATCGATGGCTACGAGGCTACCCGGCAGATTCGCCAGTTGCCCGGTTGCGCCGAGCTGCCAATCATTGCCCTCACGGCCAATGCCTTGCAGGGCGATCGCGAAGCCTGCCTGGCAGCTGGAATGAACGATTACCTGGCAAAGCCGTTCAAACGCACGGATTTGCAGCAAATCCTGCAGAGATGGGTGCAGTAACACGGTGCCATCAGCCAACTGCGACTGGCGTGAAAGACGAAAGTGCGGCAGTCTTAGGCACCCGAACGGGCCCGTAAACCGGCCCGGTTTATAATTTCAGTGCACAAGTGTACATTCATGACCTTGACGCTGTGACTTTCACTACAACGCAATAGTCTATGTGTAGGCTGCCGATATGAGGCATGAACGCTTCAGTCGGCCGGGAAGATTTGCCCTGCCCTGCCGCATGGGATTATTGAGGAGCTCGCATGACCAAACAAAACGCCTTTACTCGGGAAGACCTGCTGCGCTGCAGTCGCGGTGAGCTGTTCGGCCCAGGTAACGCGCAACTGCCCGCCCCGAACATGCTGATGGTGGATCGCATCACCCATATCAGCGAAGAGGGTGGCAAGTACGGCAAAGGTGAATTGGTCGCCGAGCTGGATATCACCCCTGACCTGTGGTTTTTCGCCTGCCATTTCGAAGGCGATCCGGTGATGCCGGGCTGCCTGGGCCTTGACGCCATGTGGCAGCTGGTCGGTTTCTACCTGGGCTGGCAAGGCCTGCCGGGCCGCGGTCGCGCCCTGGGTTCGGGCGAAGTGAAGTTCTTTGGCCAGGTCTTGCCGACCGCCAAGAAAGTCACTTACAACATTCAAATCAAGCGCGTCCTCAAGGGCAAGCTGAACCTGGCCATTGCCGATGGTTCGGTGACTGTCGACGGTCGCGAGATTTATACTGCCGAAGGCCTTCGGGTCGGCGTATTCACTTCCACTGACAACTTTTAAGGGTTATCCGCATGCGCCGCGTCGTTATCACTGGTCTGGGCATTGTTTCGTGCCTGGGCAATGACAAAGAGACCGTCTCCGCTAACCTGCGTGCAAGTCGCCCTGGCATCCGCTTCAACCCGGAATATGCCGAAATGGGTCTGCGTAGCCAGGTTTCCGGCTCCATCGACCTGCCCCTCGAAGAGCTGATCGATCGCAAGATCTATCGCTTCGTCGGCCACGCAGCCGCTTACGCCTACCTGGCCATGAAGGACGCGATCACCGATTCCGGCCTGAGCGAAGACCAGGTGTCCAACGTACGCACCGGTCTGATCGCCGGTTCCGGTGGCGCGTCGACCTTGAACCAGATGGAAGCGCTGGACATCCTGCGCGAGAAAGGCGTCAAGCGCGTTGGCCCGTACCGCGTCACGCGGACCATGGGCAGCACCGTTTCCGCCTGCCTGGCCACACCGTTCAAGATCAAGGGCGTGAACTACTCGATCTCCTCCGCTTGCGCCACCAGTGCTCACTGCATCGGTACCGCTGTAGAGCAGATCCAGTTGGGCAAGCAGGACATCGTGTTTGCCGGCGGCGGTGAAGAAGAACATTGGAGCCAGTCGTTCCTGTTCGACGCCATGGGCGCCCTGTCGACCCAGTACAACGAAACCCCGGACAAAGCCTCCCGCGCCTATGACAAGAACCGTGATGGCTTCGTCATTGCCGGCGGTGGCGGCATGGTGGTGGTCGAGGAGCTGGAACACGCCCTGGCCCGTGGTGCGAAGATCTACGCGGAAATCGTCGGCTACGGCGCGACGTCCGACGGCTACGACATGGTTGCGCCAAGCGGCGAAGGCGCCATCCGCTGCATGCAGATGGCCATGTCCACCGTTGATACCCCGATCGACTACCTGAACACCCACGGTACTTCGACTCCGGTCGGCGACTCCAAGGAAATGGAAGGCGTGCGTGCGGTATTCGGCGACAAGGCTCCGGCGATCAGCTCTACCAAGAGCCTGTCGGGTCACTCCCTGGGCGCCGCTGGCGTTCACGAAGCGATCTACTGCCTGCTGATGATGGAAGGCAACTTCATGGCAGGTTCTGCCAACATCGAGGAACTGGACCCGGACGTGGCTGACATGCCTATCCTGACCAAGACTCGTGAAGATGCGACCATCAATACAGTGATGAGCAACAGCTTCGGCTTTGGTGGCACTAACGCCACCCTGGTGCTGAAACGCTGGCAGGGTAAGTAAGCTCTCGCAGCTTGATCGCCTGAAAACGCCCCGACTGGTTCGGGGCGTTTTTTTACCCGTTTACCGCGCTTACAGTGGCTCACTTTTGAAAGCCGGAATGCGTGCCCAGTCAAAAGTAAGCAAAACGCTCTTGCCCGATCACTCGGCACCTCGCTCAGGCTTGAGTGTTTAGAAGCAAAATCAAAAGCTAAAACGGGCACGGTCCAATGTGGGAGCGGGCTTGCTCGCGAAGGTCGTTAACGATGACGCTGGCATCCTGATTCAACGCGGCGTTCTCAGGTTTTCGCCGGCAAGCCGGCTCCGACAGAAAAGCGGTTCTGCTTTTGCTTCTAACACTCAGGTCGGCTTCCAGGCCGCCGTGCTCTTGCTTTTGATCTTAGGCGCCCCGCCGACAGGCGGGGCAGAGCGCTTTGGTTACTTTGCCGCTTTTTTGCAAAGTGATTCGCTGTAAGAGCGAAACCATAAGCCGCCGTGACCGCAGCAACGGATATGCCCCCCCCCCAACAACCTAAACCGAAAACCGAGCCACCATCGTGTTGAGATCCACCGCCAACCGCGACAACTCCTGGCTCGCCGCACTGGTCTGGTTCGCCCCCGCCGACGTCTGCTGTGCCAAATCGCGAATATTCATCAAATTGCGATCCACCTCCCGCGCCACCGCCGCCTGTTCTTCCGAGGCACTGGCAATCACCAGGTTGCGCTCGTTGATCAGGGTAAACGCCGAAGCAATCTCCTCCAGCGCCGTCCCCGCCGACTTGGCGATATCCAACGTTGACCGCGCCCGAGTATTGCTCTGCTGCATGGAGCTGACAGCCTGATCAGTCCCCTGCTGAATCCCACTGATCATCTGCTCGATTTCCTGGGTCGACTGCTGCGTACGATGGGCCAAGGCACGCACCTCATCCGCCACCACCGCAAACCCACGCCCGGCATCCCCAGCTCGCGCCGCTTCGATGGCGGCATTCAGCGCCAGCAAATTGGTCTGCTCGGCAATCGAACGAATCACATCCAGCACCTTGCTGATGCCATATACCTTCTGCGCCAGGTCCTCCACCTGAGTCGCATTGGCCGTCACATCATCCGCCAGGGACTCAATCGACAACACCGTCTGATGCACCTGCTCGCGCCCGTGCTGAGCGATACGATCCGACTCCCGCGATGCCTGGGACGTAGCCACCGCATTGCTCGCCACCTCCTCCACCGCCGCCGTCATCTGGTTCACCGCAGTAGCCGCCTGCTCAATTTCCTGACTCTGCTGATGCAACCCACGGGTGGCATCTTCGGTCACGCAACTAAGCTCTTCGGAAGCCGACGCCAACTGGCTGGACGAGTCGGAAATACGCCGAATGGTTTCCCGCAGGCTCTCCTGCATGCTTTTCAGCGCCTGCTGCAAACGCGCCGGCTCATCCTGGCCGCTGACAGTAATCACCCCGGTCAGATCGCCACTGGCCACACCCTGGGCGACTTTCAAAGACTGGGATAACGGCAGCACAATACTGCGGGTCAGCAACAATGCCAGGCCGATGGTGATCAGCGCCGTCACGGCAATCATGCCAACCACCCAACTGCGCGATTGCGTGAACACACTTTGCGCCAGGCTCGCCGCCTGATTGGCACTGACCTTGTTCAACGTCACCAGCTCACGCAGGGTGCCGGCCAGTTCGTCGGCCAACTGGTTCATCTCGCCGTTGACCACCTTGATCGCGTCTTCCAACTGATTCGCCCGGGAAAACGCCATCACCTGTTCCTGGCGCTGCAGGTAACGCTCTTCCTCGGTTTTAAAGCGATCGAACAGCACCCGCTCTTCAGGCAGCACGATCAAACCTTCATAGAGGGACTGAGCCTTGTGCAGGCCGCTTTTCAGCTCGGTGATTTTCTGCTCATTCTGCGTGATCGCCTGCGGGTCGCGGTTAAGCAGCAGCCGCAACGTCAGGGCCCGTACCCGCAGCAGGTCCTGATTCATCTCGCCGACCGCCATCACGCTGGGCAGCCAGTTGTTTTCCACCTGGTCAGACTGCTGGCGCATATTGCCCATCTGCAACAAGGCGAACCCGCCCAGGGCAAACACCATCAGCGCCAGCAAACCAAACCCCAGGCCGGCGCGAGGGGCGATATTCAGACTTCTGATATTCATGCTCGGAATCCTTCCAAAAGCGCTGCATCCACCTGCAGCGGGCTCTTGAAAGCTATCGGCGAGTTGAGACGTTTGCCTAAGACGAAAACGCGATATCAAAACGCCTTATGATCGCCCCGCCCCGGCTGTAGCGATTCAGCTAAACCCATCACCTGGGCTTGGGCAGAATCGCCAGGAAATTGTCCCGCGCGACCTTTCTGGCCACATCCTCAGGCAACGCATCGAGGAACGGGTCAAAGCTGCGCATTTCCTTACCGAGCTTGTTGAAGCGTCCTACTACGTCTGAGCCAAGCATGAAGCGGTCCGGGAAGCGCTCCACCAGCTTTACCCACTCAGGGCGTGCCTTTCCCGCCTCATCCAGCAAGTAAGGCGTGAGCACGCTCCAGGACAGGTCGACGTACAGGTTGGGGTAAGCCTCCAGCATGCGCGCCAGGGTCGGCAGCAAAAAATCCATCTGCGTCTGGTGCCGATGGATCTCCATGCTGCTGCCCGCATGGGCCCAGATAAACCGGGTGTGCGGGTGATTACGCAGCGGCTCTTCCATTTCCGCCAGGTACAACGGATTTTTCTCACGCTTGGAGGTGATGTTGGAATGCACCATCACCGGCAGATCATTCTCCGCGGCCAGGTGATAGATGCGGGTCATCGCCTCGTTGTTGGCCCTTGGGGTGTCGCCGGAGGTCAGCGCGGTCAGGTCGTCGTGACGGGTGAAGACTTCGCCGATGCCTTGCCAGAGCCCAGGATTGAGGTCGAGCATGCGCTGGATATGGGATGCGGCATTTTTATCGTTGGGATTGAAACCACTGAGGAACGGATGAAAGCGCTGACGTTGCTCCGGGCTCAATTTATTGACCGCATCGGCGACGAACACGTCGGTGGCGCTGTACCAATAGGCGTCGGCGTCGTCCCCGGCGTAATAGCGCGGCCGCTTGGGTTCGTCCTCATGCCATTTCTTGGCCACCGGTATGCCGGAAATCATCACATGCTCGATGCGATTATCGGCCATGGCCTTGAGTAATTTATCCATGCCCGCCGACTCCTGGAAGAAATCGACGTAATGCAGGTGTGCATCGCTGTAGGCATAGTCGCGAGCCTGCACCGCAAGGCTTGCGGCGGTCAGCAACAGGGCAATACTCAGGCGGGTCCGGCGCACGGGGGTATCTCAAACAAGGGCTAATGCCGGTAGACCTCGGACCGCGCCTGCGGGTTCAGCGGTAAACAACGGGGAACACCAACGTGCCAGCATGCTCTATAACTGCATGAGCTTCTTCCTGCCACCCTGTGAGGTTTGCCATGCCTGTTACCGTGAACACGCTGAACGCCGAAAACTTCCGCCACAGCGTCAATATCAATAACCACGAGCTGTTTACCGACCTGCCCAAGAGCCTGGGCGGCGACGATTCGGCGCCCTCCCCCCACGATTACTTCGACGCCGCACTGGCGTCCTGCAAGGCCCTGACCGTCAAGCTCTATGCGCAGAAAAAAGACATACCGCTGACCGGCGTGACCGTGGAAGTCACCCATGACAGCACCGAAGAGCAAAAGGGCAAATACAAGCTCAACGTCAAACTGACCCTCAAGGGCGTACTCACTGACGAGCAGCGCGACGAGCTGCACCGCGTGGCGGATCGCTGCCCGGTGCACAAGCTGATGACCACGGCCGAAGTTACCATTGAGACCCGGCTCTCCGAAGGCGCCTTCAGCCAGTAGCGGCAACCTCCCGTCGAGCGGGTTATGCTCAGTACCATCAGACCCGCTCAGACTGGGAAGCACCATGACCACCGTGACCGTGATTCGCCCGCGCGCCGAAGATGTGGAAGGCCAACCGATCCTGCGCCCACTGCCCTCCAGGCAATGCCGCAGCGTCGGGCCTTTCGTGTTTTTCGACCATATGCTGCAAACCCGTTATGCCCCGGGTACCGGCATGAACATTCGCCAACACCCGCACATCGGCCTGTCTACCCTGACCTACCTGTTTGAAGGCGAACTCCTGCACAAGGACAGCCTCGGCTCCGATCAGGTGGTCAAGGCCGGGGACGTCAGCTGGATGACAGCCGGCAGTGCCATTGCCCACGTTGAACGCAGCCCCGAGGCGTTGAAGGCCAGTGGTTTCAGCCTG
This sequence comes from Pseudomonas sp. W2I6, assembly GCF_030815935.1. Taxonomy (NCBI): domain Bacteria; kingdom Pseudomonadati; phylum Pseudomonadota; class Gammaproteobacteria; order Pseudomonadales; family Pseudomonadaceae; genus Pseudomonas; species Pseudomonas sp. W2I6. Next base: position 4,281,504 of record NZ_JAUSXJ010000001.1, read on the forward strand.
CACGGGTTGCAAGTGTGGCTGGCCTCCCCCAAGGAACATGAACAAGGGCCTGGGCATTACAGCCATCATCCGGCCGCCAGCTTGCCGGTGAGCGATAACCTCGGCGTGCAGATTCGCCTGATTGCCGGCAGTGGCTTTTGCCTCGAATCGCCGGTGCCGGTGTTGTCGCCCACCTTGTATGCCGAGGTGCGGATGCAGACGGCTACCACCCTGCTGATCCCGGATGAGCATGAAGAACGGGCGGTGTATGTGCTGGAGGGTGAGGCGCAGTTGGATGGCGAAGCGCTGGAGGTGCATAGCCTGGTGGTGTTGCCGGCAGGCGCAAGCATGGGGCTGTTTGCCGAGACTGATTGCCACCTGGTGGTGTTCGGCGGCGCGGCGCTGGATGGGCCACGGCGGATTAACTGGAATTTTGTCGCGAGTGATCCGGCGTTGATCGAGCAGGCTCGGCAGCGTTGGGCGGCTGGGGATTGGCCGACAGTGCCGGGGGAAAGTGAGCGGATCGAGTTGCCTGGAGGCAAGGCTTAAGCGCTTTATTGCCTGTGAAACAGCCTTCGCGAGCAAGCCCGCTCCCACATTTCGACCGCGTTCCTTCAGGATGTACACGGTTAAAATGTGGGAGCGGGCTTGCTCGCGAAGGGGCCAGCTCAGGCAACCGAACTATCAGCCCTTGAACACTTCATCCAGCAAGTTATGCATCGACTGGAAGGCCCGCGCAGCGGTCTTCGCGTCATACATCATCTTGCCCGGCACATTCGCGTGCGGGTCGGTAAACGAGTGCACCGCACCGCCGTAGCTCAGCAATTGCCAATCCACACCGGCGGCGTTCATTTCGTCTTCAAACGCCGGCAGTTGCTCCTTCGGCACCAACGGGTCGGAAGCACCGTGCAACACCAGCACGGAACCCTTGATGTTTTTTGCATCGGCCGGGTTCGGCGTGTCGAGGCTGCCGTGGAACGAAACGGCAGCTTTCAACGGTGCACCGGTACGTGCCAGCTCCAGGGAGCAGCAACCACCGAAGCAGAAACCAAAGGTCGCCAGCTTCGAGGTATCCACCGCCGCTTCAGTCTGGGTTTTCAGGTGATCAAGCGCGACCTGCATGCGCTTGTTCAACAGCGGCCGGTCATTCTTCAACGGCATCATCGCCGCACCCGCTTCATCGCCGTTCGAAGGGCGGACGGTTTGCCCGTACAGGTCGGCAAGCAGCACCACGTAGCCCTTGCTGGCCACGCTCTTGGCGATCTCTTCAGCGCCGGCACTGACACCCATCCAGTTCGGCGCCATCAACAACCCTGGCAGCGGGCCCTTATGACTGGCATCAAATGCCAGGCGGCTTTCATAAGACTGGCCATCAATCTGATAGACCACGGAACGCACGGTGATTTGGCTCATCATTTACTCCAGGTGAAAGGCTCCAGAACGAAAAAACCCGCCGAAGCGGGTTTTTCTACAACGGTGTTAAACCGACAGTTCAACCAACAGCTTGTTCAGTCGGCGCACATAAGCGGCCGGGTCTTTCAGGCTGTCGCCGGCAGCCAGGGCTGCCTGGTCGAAGAGGATGTGCGACAGGTCGCCAAACCGCTCTTCGCTCTGCTCGCCGTCGAGTTTCTCGATCAGCGGGTGAGCCGGGTTGAATTCGAAGATCGGCTTGGAATCCGGAACCTTCTGACCGCTGGCTTCCAGGATCTGACGCATCTGCATGCCCAGGTCCTGCTCGCCGATGGCCAGGATCGCCGGGGAATCGGTCAGACGATGGGAAACCCGCACTTCGCTGACGGCATCGCCCAAGGCGGTCTTGATTCGCTCAACCAGGCCCTCTTTGGACTTGGCCACTTCTTCAGCGGCTTTCTTGTCTTCTTCGGAATCCAGGTTGCCCAGGTCCAGGTCGCCGCGGGCGACGTCAACAAAGCTCTTGCCGTCGAAGTCGCTGAGGTAGCTCATCAGCCACTCGTCGATGCGGTCGGTCAGCAGCAGCACTTCGATGCCTTTCTTGCGGAAGACTTCCAGGTGCGGGCTGTTCTTGACCTGAGCGTAGGTTTCACCGGTCAGGTAGTAGATCTTGTCCTGACCTTCCTTGGCGCGCGCCAGGTATTCGGCCAGGGAAACGTTCTGCTCGCCGTCGTCACCGTTGGTCGATGCGAAACGCAGCAGGCCGGCGATTTTTTCCTTGTTGGCGAAATCTTCTGCCGGGCCTTCTTTCATGACCTGGCCGAAGTTTTTCCAGAAGCCCTTGTATTGCTCAGGCTCGTTTTTCGCCAGCTTTTCCAGCATGTCGAGGACACGCTTGGTCAGCGCCGACTTCATCGAGTCGATGATCGGGTCTTTCTGCAGGATTTCCCGCGACACGTTCAGCGACAGGTCGTTGGAGTCAACCACGCCCTTGATAAAGCGCAGGTACAACGGCAGGAACGATTCCGCCTGGTCCATCACGAATACGCGCTGCACATACAGCTTCAGGCCTTTCGGCGCTTCACGCTGGTACAGGTCGAACGGAGCACGGGCCGGTACGTAGAGCAGCGAGCTGTATTCCAGCTTGCCTTCGACCTTGTTGTGGCTCCAGCTCAGCGGGTTTTCGTAATCGTGGGCGATGTGCTTGTAGAACTCCTGGTATTCCTCGTCCTTGACTTCGGTACGAGGACGGGTCCACAGGGCGCTGGCGCGGTTGACCACTTCCCATTCCTGGGCCGGGGCTTCTTCGCCTTCGGCCGCCGCTTGTTCTTTCGGCAACTCGATCGGCAACGCGATGTGGTCGGAGTACTTCTTGATGATATTGCGCAGACGCCAGCCATCGGCGAACTCGTCTTCACCGGACTTCAGGTGCAGGACGATGCGGGTACCACGATCAGCCTTGTCGACAGTGGCGATTTCAAATTCGCCCTCGCCCTTGGAAGACCAGTGCACGCCTTCGCTGGCGGCAAGGCCGGCACGGCGGCTGAATACTTCAACCTTGTCGGCAACGATGAAGGCCGAGTAGAAGCCCACGCCGAACTGGCCGATCAGGTGCGAATCTTTCTTCTGGTCGCCCGACAGGTTCTTCATGAAATCAGCGGTGCCGGATTTGGCGATGGTCCCCAGGTGGGTGATCGCATCGTCACGGCTCATGCCGATACCGTTGTCTTCGAGGGTGACGGTTTTCGCGTCCTTGTCGAAGCTCACACGGATTTTCAGTTCCGCGCCACCTTCCAGCAACTCAGGCTTGGACAGGGCTTCGAAACGTAATTTGTCGACAGCGTCAGAGGCGTTCGAGATCAATTCGCGAAGGAAAATTTCCTTGTTGGAATACAGCGAATGGATCATGAGGTGCAGCAGTTGCTTCACCTCGGTCTGGAAGCCCAGGGTTTCCTTTTGAGTTTCCACACTCATGGTCATCAAACTCCAATTGGATGGCAGTGGCCGCGCCCTTGAGGGTTGGCGGCGGGTTGTCATCAAAGTTGGGGGCTAAGACCAGGATTTCAAGGGCGAGCAGGTTCCTCAATCTTGAAATGCGCACGGGCGGTGGCAATCGGTTCGGCCTGGGTACTTTGCCATGCGGTGATCGCCACGTTGGCCACCCGCCGGCCCTGGCGCCACACCTGGCATTTGGCGTAGGTGTCGCGAAACTGGCCGGCGCGCAGGTAATCCAGGGAGAAATCGATGATCTTGGGAACACCAGGCGCACCGGTGAACACCAGCAAATGCAAGGCTGCGGACAGCTCCATGAAGCCCGCGATCACCCCGCCGTGGATCGCCGGCAATATCGGGTTACCAATGTTGTCCTTGTTGGCCGGCATGCGGAACAGCAATTCATCCCCCAGGCGCGTGCATTCGATACCGATCAGCCTGGCGTAGGGAATCAGGTTGAGCAGCGCATCATAGTTGCCGCGCTCGTGGGCTTGCTGCAGACGGGTCTTGAATTGATGGGTCATGCCTGTTCTCCCTTGATTGCATTGCCCAGGCCCTGGCTGCCCTTGAGGCGCTTGCCCATGCGCATGAACGTGCCCACCACGTGGGCAATCGGTTGCTGCGGATCGTCCTGGTAGGCGAAGCCGCGGGTGAAGATCACGTCGGTGGTCACCCGGTAGCACTGGGCAAAGCCGAATACCGGTTTATGGGGCTCGGCCGGGTGCATGTAGTCGATGCGCAGGTCCAGGGTCGGGCAAACCTCGAACTCCGGTAGTACGCACAAGGTAGCCATGCCACAGGCGGTGTCCATCAAGGATGTGATGGCGCCGCCGTGGATCACGCCGGTCTGCGGGTCACCGACGATATGCGGAGCATAGGGCAACACCAGCGTCATGCCGTCCTCGCTGGCGGCGTGCACCTGGATGCCCAGCACCTGGCAGTGGCGCAAGGCTGAAACAAAGCGCGTGGCACGGGATAAAAGAGGATTTTCGGTCATTCGTTAAAGACTCTTATTAGTGTGGAGCCGGCGGAGTAGACAACCTTGCTGAAAGTTCCCTAGGGAAAAGCCTTATATATCTGTGAGATTTAAGGAACTAAGCGTTGGGCATAGGCTCGAAAGGCCAGTAGATATCTTCAATAAGGAGAAACACCCCATGCGCAAGACTTTAGCTATTTCCATGATGCTGGCTGCTGCCCTCGGCCTCGCTGCCTGCGACAAAAAATCCGAAGACAAAGCCCAAGACGCCGCAGCCCACTCTGAGCAAGCTCAAAAAGACATGGCGAAAGCACAGGATAAAGTGAACGACGCTGCGAAAGAAAACGCCGATGCTGCCAAAGCTCAGGCTGAATCGAACGAAGCTGCTGCGAAAGAAGCAACACCTGCAACCGGTTCTTGAGTCTGACGACTTGAACACTGTGACTTGAAAAGTCATGTTGCAAAAGAAAGCCCGCTTAATAGCGGGCTTTACTTTGTCCGGTGGTTTTAACCCGGCCGGGCAGCTCGAAACTTCGAACTAAACCTCGGCACAAGTTAGTGGCTAAACGTTTAAGCCATCGCTTCACTGCGTTTGCCCAGCAGGCGGTCAATCACCACCGCAACCACCAGCGTCATCACCGAAGGCACCAGCCACGCCAGGCCCTGCTCGCTCAGCGGCAGGTGAGCCAGTTGCGATGGCATCCAGTCAGCCAGGCCCGCGCCCTTCAGCGCGTCAATGCAACCGAAGATGAACGACACCAGCATCACCGGGCCAACGATCCGGCCCTGCTCCTGCCAGAAGTCCTTACAGAAGCTCAGGGCCACCAGCACGATGCACGGCGGGTAGATGGCGGTCAGCACCGGGATCGAGAACGCGATCAGCTTGGTCAGGCCCAGGTTGGACACAAACAGCGAGAATACCGCCAGGATCACCACCAGGGTCTTATAGGACAGCGGCAGTACGCGGCTGAAGTACTCGGCGCAGGCGCAGGTCAGGCCCACCGCGGTTACCAGGCACGCCAGGGAAATCAGCACGGCGAGGAAGCCGCTGCCCAGGGAGCCGAAGGTGTGCTGGACGTAGGCGTGCAGCACGGCGGCGCCGTTGGCGGCACCGGCCGCCACTTCATGGCTGCCCGAACCGAGGCGGAACAGGCTGATGTACACCAGCGCCAGGCCCACCCCGGCAATCAGCCCGGCGATGATCGCGTAGCGGGTGATCAGCTTCGGCGACTCGACGCCACGGGAGCGGATCGCGTTGACGATCACAATGCCGAATACCAGCGCGCCGAGGGTATCCATGGTCAGGTAACCATTGATAAAGCCCTGGGAGAACGGTGCCGCCACGTACTCAGGGGTGGCAACACCCACATCGCCGGCCGGCAAGGCAAAGGCAGCAATGCCCAAGACGGCCAGGGCGATGATCTTCAACGGTGCCAGGAAACGACCGACGGTATCCAGCAGGCGGCCCGGGTACAGGGAGATGAAGAACACCAACAGGAAGTACACCGAGCTGTAGAGGAACAGCGCCAGCGGGCTTTCACCGGTCAGCGGCGCCAGGCCCACTTCAAAGGAAACGGTGGCGGTTCGCGGGGTGGCGAACAACGGGCCGACAGCCAGGTAGGCCGCCGCTGCCAGCAAGCCACCGGCGATCTTGCCGATCGGACTGCTCAACGCGTCCATGCCACCACCGACCTTGGCCAGGGCGACAACGGTGATCACCGGCAAACCGACCGCGGTGATCAGGAAGCCCAGCGCTGCCATCCAGACATGAGGCCCGGACTGCAAACCGACGATTGGCGGGAAGATGATGTTGCCGGCGCCCACGAACAGGGCAAAAGTCATAAAGCCCAACGCCAGGATGTCCTGGCTTTTCAACACTTTCATTTGAGGAAATACCACACTACTGAATCGGAATTTAGAGAGGGCTTCCCTATGGATGAGGGAAATACTGCCGGTCCGGATGGGGACCGACCGGTCTGGCGCGAGGCTTCCTTTTGGGAGGCACACGCATAAAGAGGCGGCTAGCCTAACGAATTTGCGGGTCAAACGCACTGTTGCGGGGCGAACTGTCCGATAAGCGACATTTTTATGTCGCGTTTTTATATCTAAATTTTGAAATGCGATCGAATGTGGGAGCGGGCTTGCTAGCGAAAGCGGTGTATCAGCCACTCATGAGCTGACTGACACACCGCTTTCGCGAGCAAGCCCGCTCCCACATGTTGATCTCCACCAACCTTCAGAATGCACAAAGGCCACCCGAAGGTGGCCTTTGTGGGGTGAAGCGTCAGTTAAGCGCGAGGCTTACTTGACAGCCCAACCGGTCAGCTCGGACAAAGCCTTGCCGATGTCTGCCAGCGAACGCACGGTTTTAACGCCTGCGTCTTCCAGGGCAGCAAACTTCTCGTCTGCAGTACCCTTGCCGCCAGAGATGATTGCGCCAGCATGGCCCATGCGCTTGCCAGCAGGGGCAGTCACACCAGCGATGTAGGAAACAACCGGCTTGGTCACGTGTGCCTTGATGTAGGCAGCCGCTTCTTCTTCAGCCGAACCGCCGATCTCACCGATCATTACGATCGCTTCGGTCTTCGGGTCTTCCTGGAACAGCTTCAGGATGTCGATGAAGTTCGAGCCTGGGATCGGGTCACCGCCGATGCCGACGCAAGTCGACTGACCGAAACCGGCGTCAGTAGTCTGCTTAACAGCTTCGTAGGTAAGGGTGCCGGAACGGGAAACGATACCGACTTTACCTGGCAAGTGAATGTGACCTGGCATGATGCCGATCTTGCATTCGCCTGGAGTGATCACGCCTGGGCAGTTAGGGCCGATCAGGACTACGCCCAGCTCGTCGCACTTAACTTTAGCGTCCAGCATGTCCAGGGTAGGAATGCCTTCGGTGATGCAAACGATCAGCTTGATGCCGCCGAATGCTGCTTCCAGGATGGAGTCCTTGCAGAAAGGAGCTGGAACGTAGATCACGCTGGCGGTGGCGCCAGTGGCAGCTACAGCATCTTTCACGGTGTTGAACACTGGCAGGCCCAGGTGCTCGGTGCCGCCTTTACCAGGCGTAACGCCACCCACCATCTTGGTGCCGTATTCGATGGCTTGCTGGGTGTGGAAACTACCTTGGGAACCGGTAATACCCTGGCAGATAACCTTGGTGTCTTTATTGATCAGGACGCTCATTATTTGCCCTCCGCAGCTTTGACAACTTGTTGAGCAGCGTCGGTCAGGCTGGTAGCAGCGATGATGTTCAAACCGCTTTCTGCCAGTACTTTAGCGCCCAGTTCAGCGTTGTTACCTTCAAGGCGCACAACAACCGGGATTTTAACGCCGACTTCTTTCACTGCACCGATGATGCCTTCGGCAATCATGTCGCAACGAACGATGCCGCCGAAGATGTTGACCAGTACTGCAGCGACGTTGGAGTCGGACAGGATGATCTTGAACGCTTCGGTAACGCGTTCTTTGGTGGCACCGCCGCCTACGTCGAGGAAGTTGGCTGGTTTGCCGCCATGCAGGTTGACGATGTCCATGGTACCCATGGCCAGGCCAGCACCGTTGACCATGCAACCGATGTTACCTTCCAGGGCTACGTAGTTCAGTTCGAACTTGGCAGCGTGCGCTTCGCGCGGATCGTCTTGCGACGGATCGTGGAAAGTCTTCAGCTTAGGCTGACGGTACATGGCGTTGGCGTCGATGTTGATCTTGGCATCGAGGCAATGCAGATCGCCGTCAGCCTTGATCACCAGCGGGTTCACTTCCAGCAGGGCCAGATCGTGATCCTGGAACAGTTTGGCCAGACCTACGAAGATCTTGGCGAACTGGGCAACTTGCTTGCCTTCCAGACCCAACTGGAATGCCAGCTCGCGACCCTGGAATGGCTGAGCGCCAACCAGTGGATCGATAGTGGCTTTCAGAATTTTTTCTGGGGTTTCTTCAGCGATCTTCTCAATGTCCACGCCACCTTCGGTGGAGGCCATGAACACGATGCGACGGCTCGAACGGTCAACGACAGCGCCCAGGTACAGCTCTTTAGCGATATCAGTGCACGATTCAACCAGGATCTTGGTGACTGGCTGGCCATTGGCATCAGTCTGGTAAGTCACCAGACGCTTGCCCAGCCACTGCTGAGCGAAGGCTTTGGCGTCTTCTTTGCTGCGAACCAGCTTGACGCCGCCCGCTTTACCGCGACCACCAGCGTGAACCTGGGCTTTGACAACCCACTCGGTGCCGCCGATTTTGTCGCAAGCTTCTGCTGCTGCTTCCGGGGTGTCTACTGCGTAACCCTTGGATACTGGCAGGCCGTATTCAGCGAACAGCTGCTTACCCTGATACTCGTGAAGATTCATGCTTATTACCGTCTTCGTTAGGTACTGCGCATTCGGCGCTGCGCTCTTTATTGAGTGCCGCGCCACCTGTGACTGCTGCTTGCACAGTCAAACCACCAAAGGCCTGAACCCTGGGTGGTGAAACTGCGCAAGACTGCGTCCAGCGGATATTCCGCGGTGAGTCTTGCGCACAAGGCTCACGACGGGCAACCGCCGTGGTTTCTTATTATCTCGCTTAGCGCTTCTTCTTGTTGGCGATGTGGATGGCATGGCCATTCACTGCCAACGCGGCTTCGTGCAGCGCTTCGGACAGGGTCGGATGGGAGAAAACCATCATGCCGATGTCTTCGGCGCTGGTGCCGAATTCCATACCGATTGCGCCTTGCTGAACCAGTTCTGCTGCGCCTGGGCCAATCACGTGGACGCCCAATACGCGGTCAGTCTTGGCATCAGCGATGACTTTGACAAAACCACCGGTGTCGTTGGCTGCCATGGCACGGCCAGAAGCGGCAAACGGGAAGGTGCCGACGTTAACTTCAACGCCTTCAGCTTTCAACTGCTGTTCGTTCTTGCCGACCCATGCAATTTCCGGGTGGGTGTAGATAACAGACGGGATCAGGTCGTAGTTCATCTGGGTCTTGTGACCCTTGATGCGCTCGACAACCATGATGCCTTCTTCGGAAGCCTTGTGCGCCAGCATCATGCCGCGAACCACGTCGCCAATGGCGTAGACGCCCGGCACGGTGGTAGCGCAGTGATCGTCAACGTGGATGAAACCACGCTCGTCGATGTTCACGCCGCTGTCGGAAGCCAGCAGGTCAGTGGTCACCGGACGGCGACCAACGGCTACGATCAGCTTGTCGAAAGTGATGGTCTGTTCGCCATCCTTGTCGGTGTAGGTCACGACAACTTCTTCGCCGTTAACCTTGGAACCGGTAACACGAGCGCCCAGCTTGATGTCCAGACCTTGTTTGGTCAGGGTTTTCAGCGCTTCTTTGGACACTGCGGTGTCGGCAGCCAGCAGGAACGTGTCCAGGGCTTCCAGCACGGTCACTTCGGAACCCAGGCGGGACCAGACCGAACCCAGTTCCAGGCCGATCACGCCAGCGCCGATCACGCCCAGACGTTTTGGAACCGCTTGGAATTCCAGGGCGCCGGTCGAATCAACGATCACGTTCTGGTCGACCGGAGCCGGTGGAATGTCGATTGGACGCGAACCTGGAGCCAGGATCACGTTCTCGGCTTCGATGATTTCGGTCGAACCGTCAGGCTTGGTGATTTCAACTTTCTTGCCGGCCAGCAGTTTGCCGTGGCCTTGCAGGGAAGTAACGCCGTTGGCCTTGAACAGGGTAGCAACGCCGGAAGTCAGGCCTTTAACGATGTTGGCCTTGCGGCCGACCATCGCTGGCACGTCCATGGTCACGCCAGCGTGGTTGATGCCGTGGATGGCAAAACCGTCTTGCGCTTCGTGGAATTTCCAGGAGCTGTCCAGCAGCGCCTTGGAAGGAATGCAGCCAACGTTCAGGCAAGTACCGCCCAGCGCCAGTTTGCCTTCCTTGTCGGTGTATTTTTCGATGCAAGCAGTCGAGAGGCCCAGTTGTGCGGCCTTGATGGCGGCAACGTAGCCGCCAGGGCCTGCGCCAATCACTACAACGTCAAATTTCTGCGACATGAAAAAAAATCCTCTTTAGCTAAAAGCTTCAAGCCGTGAGCCGCACTCCGGCCTGCCTCGCGGCAGACCGGGTGGTACGGCGCACCGCCGCTTTATCAGATATCCAGCAGCAGACGAGCCGGGTCTTCCAGCAGGTTCTTGATGGTCACCAGGAAAGTCACGGCTTCTTTACCATCGATCAGGCGGTGATCGTACGACAGCGCCAGGTACATCATCGGGCGGATAACCACTTGGCCGTTGATCGCCATAGGACGCTGCAGAATGTTGTGCATGCCCAGGATCGCAGCTTGTGGCGGGTTGACGATCGGAGTCGACATCATCGAACCGAAAGTACCACCGTTGGTGATGGTGAAGGTACCACCGGTCATCTCGTCGATGGTCAGTTTGCCGTCACGGGCCTTCTTGCCGAAGTTGGCGATGCCGCCTTCGATTTCAGCCAGGCTCATCAGCTCGGCGTTACGCAGAACCGGTACCACCAGGCCACGGTCGCTGGAGACGGCAACGCCGACGTCAGCATAACCGTGGTAAACGATGTCGCCGCCGTCGATGGAAGCGTTGACTGCCGGGAAGCGTTTCAGCGCTTCGGTGGCCGCTTTCACGAAGAACGACATGAAGCCCAGGCGTACGCCGTTGTGGGACTTCTCGAACAGGTCCTTGTACTTCGAACGCAGGGCCATGACTTCGGTCATGTCGACTTCGTTGAAAGTAGTCAGCATCGCCATGTTCGACTGTGCTTCAACCAGGCGCTTGGCCACGGTGGCACGCACGCGGGTCATCGGTACGCGCTTCTCGGTGCGGTCGCCAGCGGCGAACACAGGAGCAGCGGCAGCCGGGGCAGCAGCCTTGGCAGGCGCAGCAGCTGGAGCGTTTTTCTTGGCTTCAACGGCGGCAACCACGTCTTCCTTGGTCACACGGCCATCTTTGCCGGTGCCCTTGATGGACGCCAGGTTGATGCCGTTTTCGTCAGCCAGCTGACGCGCAGCCGGTGCAGCGATTGGATCTTCGCCACCCGCAGCCGGTGCAGCAGCTGGAGCTGCGGCAGCAGCCGGTGCCGCAGCGGCGGCAGGAGCAGGAGCAGCGGCAGCAGCACCGCCCTCTTCGATCGAGCCCAGTACCTGGTTCGACAGGACGGTAGCGCCTTCTTCGGCAACGATTGCGCCCAGCACGCCGTCAGCTTCAGCCAACACTTCGAGCACGACCTTGTCGGTTTCGATGTCGACGATCAGGTCGTCACGCTTGACGGCCTCGCCTGGTTTCTTGTGCCAGGTGGCAACGGTGCCATCGGCAACCGATTCCGGGAATGACGGGGCTTTGATTTCGATAGCCATTATCTGTGGGTCCTTAAAATTCGGTTTCAGTCAGCGCGAAGGCGTTAAACAGTGAAAGCATCTTGCAGCAGTTTTTCCTGCTGCTCGGCGTGCATCGACGCATAACCACACGCAGGTGCAGCAGAAGCATCACGACCGGCGTACTCCAGGCCCAGTGCCTGTTTGTGATTGCCGATGCTGCGACGCAGATGATGCTGGCTGCTGTACCACGCGCCCTGGTTCATCGGTTCTTCCTGACACCACACCACATTGGTGAGGTTGGTGTAAGGCGCGATGGCCTCCATCAGGTCGTCTTCCGGGAACGGGTAAAGCTGCTCGATCCGCACGATGGCGATGTCTTCGCGGCCTTCGGCACGGCGTTTTTCCAGCAAATCGTAGTAAACCTTGCCGCTGCACAGGATCAGGCGAGTGACCTTGGCCGCGTCGAGGGTGTCGATTTCTGAAATAACGGTCTGGAACGAACCATCCGCCAGATCTTCCAGGGTCGAGATGGCCAATTTATGACGCAACAGCGATTTCGGGGTGAGCACTACCAGCGGCTTGCGCAGCGGGCGGATCACCTGGCGACGCAGCAAGTGGTAGATCTGGGCCGGGGTAGTCGGCACGCACACCTGGATGTTGTGCTCGGCGCACAATTGCAGGTAACGCTCCAGACGGGCCGAGGAGTGCTCCGGACCCTGACCTTCATAACCGTGTGGCAGCAGCATGGTCAGACCGCACAGACGGCCCCACTTGTGCTCGCCGCTGGTGATGAACTGGTCGATAACCACCTGGGCACCGTTGGCGAAGTCGCCGAACTGGGCTTCCCAGATCACCAGCGCCTGAGGCGTGGTGGTCGAGTAACCGTATTCGAACGCCAGTACGGCTTCTTCGGACAGGAACGAATCGTACAGGTCGAAACGTGGCTGGCCTTCGTACAGGTTCTGCAACGGGATATAGGTGCCCGCGTCTTTCTGGTTGTGCAACACAGCGTGACGGTGCGAGAACGTACCGCGGCCGATGTCCTGGCCAGTCATGCGGATCGGGTGACCTTCGAACGCCAGGGTCGCGTACGCCATGGTTTCAGCGTAACCCCAGTTGATCGGCAGGCCGCCGGCTTGCATCTTCTGACGGTCTTCGTAGATCTTCGCAACCTGGCGCTGTACGACGAAACCGTCTGGGATTTCCAGCAGCTTGGCCGACAGTTCCTGCAGGGTTTTCAGATCGAACGAGGTGTCGTGACGCGCAGTCCAGGCGTGGCCCAGGTACGGACGCCAGTCAACGAACAGCTCTTTGTTCGGCTCTTTAACCAGGCTTTTCACGACATGCAGGCCGTTGTCCAGCGCGTTGCGGTATTCATCGATCTTCGCCTGAACACGTGCATCGTCCACCACGCCGGCCTTGATCAGGCTATCGGCATACAGCTCGCGGGTGGTGCGCTGCTTGGTGATTTGCTGGTACATCAACGGTTGGGTGCCGCTAGGCTCATCCGCTTCGTTGTGACCGCGACGACGGTAGCAGACCAGGTCGATGACCACGTCACGCTTGAACTGCATGCGGTAATCGATGGCCAACTGGGTCACGAACAACACGGCTTCCGGATCATCACCATTCACATGGAGGATCGGCGCCTGGATCATCTTGGCAACGTCGGTCGCGTACTCGGTAGAGCGTGCGTCCAGCGGGTTGCTGATGGTGAAGCCCACCTGGTTGTTGATGACGATGTGAACGGTACCGCCGGTCTTGAAGCCGCGAGTCTGCGACATCTGGAACGTTTCCAGGACCACGCCCTGACCGGCGAACGCCGCGTCACCGTGGATGGAAATCGGCAGCACCTTCTCACCGGTGGAATCGTTACGACGATCCTGGCGCGCACGTACCGACCCCTCGACCACTGGAGAAACGATCTCCAGGTGGGATGGGTTGAACGCCATGGCCAGGTGAACTTCACCGCCGGTGGTCATTACGTTGGACGAGAAGCCCTGGTGATATTTAACGTCACCGGAACCCAGCTCGACCTTCTTCTTGCCTTCGAACTCGTCGAACAGCTCGCGCGGGTTCTTGCCGAAGGTGTTGACCAGCACGTTCAAGCGGCCACGGTGGGCCATGCCGATCACGATTTCCTTGGTGCCGTAGGAACCGGAACGCTGGATCAGCTCGTCGAGCATCGGGATCAGGCTTTCGCCGCCTTCCAGGCCGAAACGCTTGGTGCCCGGGTATTTGGTGCCCAGGTATTTTTCCAGGCCTTCCGCTGCAGTGACGCGCTCGAGCAAGTGGCTCTTGACGTCCGCAGACAGCACCGGGCGACCACGCACGCCTTCAAGGCGGTGCTGGAACCAGTGGCGCTGCTCGGAATCAGTGATGTGCGTAAATTCGGCACCGATGGTGCGGCAATATGTCTGCTGCAACGCTTCGTGAATTTCGCGTAGGCTCGCTTCCTCTTTGCCGATGAACAGGTCGCCGGCACGGAAGGTCGTATCAAGATCGGCATTGGTCAAGCCGTAATGATTGATCGACAGGTCTGCAGGTGCAGGACGCTGCCACAGCCCCAGCGGGTCAAGCTGGGCTGCCTGGTGGCCACGCATACGGTAGGCCTGGATCAGTCGCAGTACTTCAACTTGCTTCTTCTCGTGCTCACTGCTCACGCTTGCGGCAGAAACCGGCTGGGCGCGGCGCTGGTTCTTTGCCAGCAGCACGAACTGATCGCGAATTGTTGCGTGCGATACATCGGTGGCAGCGTTGCCGTCTGAAGACAACGTCTGAAATTTGGTGCGCCATTCTTCTGGCACAGCGTTAGGGTCGTGCAGGTAGAGCTCATAAAGCTCTTCCACATAGGCAGCGTTACCACCTGAAAGATAGCCGCTGTTCCACATGCGCTGCATCACGCTTTCTTGCATGCTTGGTCACCCTCGATTTGGGGACACCACCGGCGAAAACACCGAGTTTGCTTGCAAAAGGCCAAGTGCAGCGACCAAAACAAGCCACTTAGGATCACGCTGATAGTTCGGGTACCAACCCGAATGCCCCTGCTTGTCTCATTTCTTCAAAATAAGAGCCGCGTCTTTGTAAGTCGCTGCTCAAGTTAAAACTACGGCGCCGGTTGAAGCCTGCGCCGTAGCATCTACGGGCACAACGGTCCTGCTTTTACTACAACGTCGGTTACACGCCGCTTTGCAGCAGCATGCTACGTACGTGACCAATGGCCTTAGTCGGGTTCAGGCCTTTGGGACATACGTTGACGCAGTTCATGATCCCGCGGCAGCGGAATACGCTGAACGGGTCATCCAGCGAAGCCAGACGCTCGGCAGTCTTGGTGTCACGGCTGTCTGCCAGGAAGCGGTACGCTTGCAGCAGGGCAGCTGGGCCCAGGAACTTGTCGGGGTTCCACCAGAAGGACGGGCAGGAAGTCGAGCAGCAAGCGCACAGGATGCACTCGTACAGACCGTCCAGCTTCTCGCGCTCTTCCGGAGTCTGCAGACGCTCGATGGCCGGAGCCGGCGTGTCGTTCTGCAGGAATGGCTTAACCTTCTCGTATTGCTTGTAGAAGATGCTCATATCGACGACCAGGTCACGGATAACCGGCAAACCTGGCAGCGGACGAACAACCAACTTGTTGCCTTTCACCACGGAAGACAGCGGCGTGATGCACGCCAGGCCGTTCTTGCCGTTGATGTTCATGCCGTCGGAGCCGCAGACACCTTCACGGCAAGAGCGACGATAGGAGAAACCCTCGTCCTGCTCTTTAACCAGGGCCAGCACGTCCAGCACCATCAGGTCCTTACCACCGGTATCGACCTGGAATTCCTGCATGAACGGCGCAGCGTCCTGATCAGGGTTGTAGCGATAAACACTGACTTTCAACATGGCAGCCACCCTTAGTAAGTCCGAATCTTCGGTTCAAACGTCGGAACCGTCTTCGGCGAGAAGTTCACGGCACGCTTGGTTACGCGCTTGTCACCCGGGAAGTACAGGGTGTGGCACAACCAGTTTTCGTCGTCGCGGTCTTCATAGTCTTCACGAGCGTGAGCACCACGGGATTCTTTACGAACCTCGGCGGCGATCGCAGTCGCTTCAGCCACTTCCAGCAGGTTTTGCAGCTCAAGGGCTTCGATTCGAGCGGTGTTGAACGCCTGGCTCTTGTCGTTGATCTTGACGTTGGCGATGCGCGTACGCAGGTCAGCCAGCTGGGCGATACCTTTCTGCATGTATTCGCCGGTACGGAACACACCGAAGTAGTTCTGCATGCAGCTTTGCAGTTCTTTGCGCAGGGAGGCAACGTCTTCGCCATCGGTACGCGAGTTCAGGCCATCCAGACGTGCCAGGGCAGCGTCGATGTCGGACTGGCGTGGACGCGCGTAATCAACGCCTTCCTTGAGGGTCTGTTCCAGGAACAGGCCGGCGGCACGACCGAATACCACCAGGTCAAGCAGCGAGTTGCCGCCCAGACGGTTGGCACCGTGAACCGATACACAAGCTACTTCACCTACCGCGAACAGACCAGGGATGATCTGGTCAACGCCGTCGGCGTCCTGGGTGATCGCCTGGCCATGAATGTTGGTGGCAACGCCGCCCATCATATAGTGGCAAGTTGGAACAACCGGGATCGGCGCAACAGCCGGGTCAACGTGAGCAAAGGTCTTGGACAGCTCCATGATGCCTGGCAGACGGCTGTGCAGCACTTCTTCACCGAGGTGATCGAGCTTCAGCATCACGTGGTCGCCATCGGGACCACAGCCGTTACCGGCGATGATCTCTTTAACCATGGAACGGGCTACAACGTCACGACCGGCAAGGTCTTTGGCGTTCGGAGCATAACGCTCCATGAAGCGCTCGCCGTTCTTGTTGATCAGGTAACCACCTTCACCACGGCAACCTTCTGTAACCAGTACACCGGCGCCAGCGATGCCGGTCGGGTGGAACTGCCACATTTCGATGTCCTGTACCGGAACGCCTGCACGCAGGGCCATGCCGATACCGTCACCGGTGTTGATCAGGGCATTGGTTGTCGAAGAGTAGATACGGCCTGCACCGCCGGTGGCCAATACGGTGGCGTTAGCCCGCACGTAAGAGGTTTCGCCGGTTTCGATGCAGATAACGATCATGCCTACAAAGGCACCGTCTTCGTTCTTCACCAGGTCGACGCCGTAGTATTCGTTGAGGAATACGGTGCCGGCCTTCAGGTTGGCCTGGTACAGGGTGTGCAACAGCGCGTGACCGGTACGGTCGGCTGCGGCACAGGTACGAGCGGCCTGGCCACCCTTACCGAAGTCTTTCGACTGGCCGCCGAACGGACGCTGGTAGATGCGACCCTGTTCGGTACGGGAGAACGGCAGCCCCATGTGCTCCAGCTCGAAGACCGCTTCCGGGCCTACGGAGCACATGTATTCGATAGCGTCCTGGTCACCGATATAGTCGGAACCCTTGACGGTATCGTACATGTGCCAGCGCCAGTCATCGTTTGGATCGGCGGAGGCGATGGCGCAGGTGATGCCACCCTGGGCCGAAACGGTGTGGGAACGGGTCGGGAACACCTTGGTGATCACGGCAGTCTTGTGACCGCCCTGGGCCAGTTGCAGCGCAGCGCGCATGCCGGCACCGCCGCCGCCAATGATGATGGCGTCGAATGAAAGCGTATTAACTGTGTTAGCCATGAATCAGATACCCCAAAGAATCTGCACACCCCAGACGAAGTAAGCGAACATCGCGACGCCGCATACTGCCTGGAAGAGAAACCGTACTGCTGTCGCGGACTTGCCCAGCGCCATCGGCGTCAGGTAGTCGGTCGCGATGGTCCACATGCCAACCCAGGCGTGAGCGCCCAGGGCTACAAGGGCCAGCAGACTGAAGATGCGCATCCCGTTGTGAGCGAACAGGCCGTGCCATTGGGCGTAGCCAATGCCAGGGTTCGCCGCGAGGTACCCGATCAGGAAGATGAAATAAGCCGCGAGAACAACCGCAGACACACGTTGCGCCATCCAGTCATAGAGGCCCGAACGCGACAGGTTCGTAACGCTGGTTACCATATCCAAACTCCCGCCAGAACGATCAGCACCACGGAAATGGCGATGACGATTTTCGAGCCCAGCTTGCCGCCTTCCAGCGTCTCACCGATACCCATGTCCATGATCAAGTGGCGAATACCGGCCACAAGGTGATAAAGCAGAGCGGACAGGAGGCCCCAGGCGACGAATTTGGCCAGCGGACTGGTCAAGCATGCCTTCACCTCGGCGTACCCTTCTTCCGAACCCAGGGATTTGCTCAATGCATAAAGCATGATGCCCAGGCCAAGAAACAGGATGATGCCGGATACACGGTGCAGGAACGACGTTACGCCGGTGATGGGGAGTTTGATGGTCCTTAGGTCTAGGTTTACAGGTCGTTGGCTATTCACGGCTTTTTTTCACACTGAAGAGCCCCTAACAATCAGGGCAAAGTTGTTGGGGAGTGCACTGGTCAGGTAACCACCACCCAGGGAGTGCGACCCCCATCAAAACGGGCCCAAAAGCCCCTGGCGGTCGGAGGCCGAGTATAGACAGTTAGGCAACTAATGACAACGCGCACTCCTCACCCTAATAGCGCATTGCGCTGGCGGCATAAAAGGCGTAAATGGCAGGTAATTTCGAGGAAAAAGTACGGTTAAAGCCTTCTGGAGCAAGACTTTAGGCAAATTGACATCTGAATTTATCTCACTATAGTGGTGCGGGCCCTGCGTGGGGGGTCTGTCTGATGATTTGAAGCATAAATAGGAGGCCACATGGCTGACAAAAAAGCGCAGTTGATCATCGAGGGCGCAGCCCCCGTCGAGCTGCCCATTTTAACCGGCACCGTTGGTCCCGATGTTATCGACGTACGGGGCCTGACGGCCACGGGCCGTTTTACATTTGACCCAGGCTTCATGTCGACCGCCTCATGCGAGTCGAAGATCACCTATATCGACGGTGATAACGGTATCTTGCTGCACCGCGGCTACCCGATCGAACAGCTTGCTGAACAGTCGGACTACCTGGAAACCTGCTACCTGCTGCTTAATGGCGAATTGCCAACAGCTGAGCAAAAGGCCCAGTTTGTCAGCACCGTGAAGAACCACACCATGGTTCACGAGCAGTTGAAGACCTTCTTCAACGGCTTCCGTCGCGACGCCCACCCGATGGCCGTCATGTGCGGCGTAGTCGGCGCCCTGTCGGCCTTCTATCACGACTCCCTGGACATCAATAACCCGCAGCATCGCGAAATCTCCGCGATCCGCCTGGTTGCCAAGATGCCGACCCTGGCCGCAATGGTTTACAAGTACTCCATGGGTCAACCCATGATGTACCCGCGCAACGACCTGACGTACGCGGAAAACTTCCTGCACATGATGTTCAACACCCCGTGCGAGATCAAACCGATCACGCCCGGTGCTGGCCGCCGCGATGGACAAGATCTTCATCCTCCACGCCGACCACGAACAGAACGCCTCGACCTCTACCGTGCGCCTGGCGGGCTCCTCGGGCGCCAACCCGTTCGCCTGTATCGCCGCCGGTATCGCCGCACTGTGGGGCCCTGCCCACGGCGGTGCGAACGAAGCCGTATTGACCATGCTCGATGAAATCGGCGATGTCTCGAACATCGACAAGTTCATCGCCAAGGCCAAGGACAAGAACGATCCGTTCAAGTTGATGGGCTTCGGTCACCGGGTCTACAAGAACCGCGACCCGCGCGCCACCGTAATGAAGAAGACCTGCGACGAAGTGTTGAAGGAACTGGGCATCAAGAACGATCCGCAACTCGAACTGGCCATGCGCCTGGAAGAGATCGCCCTGACCGACCCGTACTTCATCGAGCGCTCGCTGTACCCGAACGTCGACTTCTACTCGGGGATCATCCTCAAGGCGATCGGCATTCCAACCAGCATGTTCACCGTGATCTTCGCCCTGGCGCGGACCGTGGGCTGGATCTCCCACTGGAAAGAAATGCTCTCCAGCCCGTACAAGATTGGCCGTCCGCGCCAGCTGTACACCGGCTACGAGTCGCGTGACATCACCAAGCTGGAAGACCGCAAGTAAGCTGATCGCTACTTGGCTACACCGAAAACGGCCTCCCTTGATAGAGAGGCCGTTTTTATTTGTGCCGGATTTGAGAAACAGTTTTGTCGTATCTGTTACCAATAAAGGCAAAAAAAAGCCCCGATCTCACGACCGGGGCATTTTTTTGTAACTGTTACAGGCTTAGTGGCTAACCGCCCCACTCGCCCCCAGGCCAGTCTGCGAACGCACAAACTGCGGGAAGTACAGCGCACGTTCCTTCTCTGCCGCCGCCGACTTGTCGGTGATGGAGAAGAACCAGATGCCGATGAACGCAATGATCATCGAGAACAGCGCCGGGTACTCGTAAGGGAAGATCGCCTTCTCATGGTGCAGGATCGAGACCCAGATGGTTGGGCCGAGGATCATCAGGCCAACGGCGCTGATCAAGCCCAGCCAGCCACCAATCATCGCACCGCGGGTGGTGAGGTTTTTCCAGTACATGGAAAGCAGCAGCACCGGGAAGTTACAGCTGGCCGCAATGGAGAACGCCAGGCCCACCATGAACGCGATGTTCTGGCTTTCAAACAGGATGCCCAAGCCAATCGCCAGCACTGCCAGGGCGATGGTGGTGATCTTCGATACGCGAATCTCATCCTTCTCGTTGGCCTTGCCTTTCTTGATCACGCTGGCGTACAGGTCATGGGACACCGCCGAAGCACCCGCGAGGGTCAAACCGGCAACCACTGCCAGGATGGTGGCAAATGCCACGGCCGAGATGAAGCCCAGGAAGATACTGCCGCCCACCGCGTTGGCCAGGTGCACCGCCGCCATGTTGTTACCGCCGAGCAAGGCACCTGCAGCATCCTTGAACGCCGGGTTGGTGCTGACCAGCAGGATCGCGCCGAAACCGATGATGAAGGTCAGGATATAGAAGTAGCCGATGAAGCCAGTGGCATACAGCACGCTCTTGCGAGCTTCCTTTGCGTCACTCACGGTGAAGAAGCGCATCAGGATGTGCGGCAGGCCGGCGGTACCGAACATCAGTGCCAGGCCGAGGGAGAACGCCGAAATCGGGTCTTTCACCAGACCGCCCGGGCTCATGATCGCTTCACCTTTAGGGTGAACCTTGATCGCCTCGGCAAACAGCATGTTGAAGTCGAAGTTGACGTGTTTCATCACCATCAGCGCCATGAACGAGGCACCGGACAGCAACAGCACTGCCTTGATGATCTGCACCCAGGTGGTCGCCAGCATGCCGCCGAACAACACATAGAGGCACATCAGGATGCCTACCAGGATCACCGCGACGTGATAATCCAGGCCGAACAGCAGCTGGATCAGCTTGCCCGCGCCGACCATCTGCGCGATCAGATAGAACGCCACCACCACCAAAGAGCCACAGGCCGACAGGCTGCGGATCTGGGTTTGCCCCAGGCGGTAGGACGCCACGTCGGCAAAGGTGTATTTGCCCAGGTTACGCAGGCGCTCGGCGATCAGGAACAGAATGATCGGCCAGCCCACCAGGAAGCCGATGGAGTAGATCAGGCCGTCGTAGCCGGAGGTGAACACCAGCGCGGAAATCCCCAGGAAGGAGGCTGCCGACATGTAGTCACCGGCAATCGCCAGACCGTTCTGGAACCCGGTGATCTTGCCGCCGGCCGCATAGTAGTCGGCCGCCGACTTGTTGCGCTTGGACGCCCAGTAGGTGATGCACAAGGTCGCGCCGACGAAGGCCACGAACATCAGGATCGCTGCGATATTCAGCGGTTGTTTATGCACTTCGCCGGTCAGTGCATCGGCCGCCCAAACGGCAGGTGCAAAGGCCGAAGCGCCGAGTACAGCCAATAGACGACGGATCATTGCGCAGCCTCCTTGAGAATCGCATTGTTCAAGTCGTCGAATTCGCCGTTGGCGCGTCGTACATAGATGCCGGTGAGGACGAAGGCCGACACAATCAGCCCGACCCCGATCGGGATCCCCCACGTAATGGACGAACCGGGGCTGATCTTGGCCCCCAGTATTTGCGGCCCATAGGCAATCAGAAGAATGAAAGCGGAGTAAAGCCCAAGCATGATTGCCGAGAGAATCCAGGCGAATCTTTCCCTTTTACTAACCAGCTCCTTGAAACGCGGGCTGTTTTGAATCGAGAGGTAAATGCTGTCGTTCATTGTTTTTATCCTCGCAGCACAGCTTTTTATTATTGGAACATATCCACTGTATGCGGCTGAGGAACAGGTTCCAGACGACCTTAGTAGTAGAAGGAGTGTAGCGAGGGATATTGAAGGTGCAGGAATAATTGCGGGGGCGAAATAATGTGGGAGCCGGGCTTGCCCGCGATGGGATCACCTCGATACATCAAGTGCACCGAGGCGTCTGCATCGCAGGCAAGCCAGCTCCCACAAGAGACTTACTTAGCGGTCCACTCGGCGACACGTTCAGGGTGCTTGGCCACCCAGTCCTTGGCCGCCGCTTCAGGCTTGGCGCCCTCTTGGATCGCCAGCATGACTTCGCCGATTTCATCCTTGGAGGCCCACTGGAATTTCTTCAGGAACGCCACGACTTCCGGGGCTTTCTTTTCCAGGCCTTTGCTGCCGATGCTGTTGACGGTTTCAGCAGCACCATAAATTCCTTTTGGGTCGTCCAGGAAACGCAGTTTCCACTTGGCGAACATCCAGTGTGGCACCCAACCGGTGACCGCAATGGATTCCTGTTTGTCTTCGGCACGGGTCAGCTCGGCGATCATCGCCGCGCCCGAACTGGCTTGCAGTTTGTAGTCCAGGCCATAGGCCTTGATCGCTTCGTCGGTCTTGAGCATCACGCCTGAACCGGCGTCGATACCGACGATCTTGTTCTTGAAGGTGGTGTCGGTCTTGAGGTCTTCGATGGATTTGGCTTTCACGTACTCAGGCACGATCAGGCCGATCTTGGCGTCCTTGAAGTTGGGGCCGTAGTCGACCACCTTGTCCTTGTTCTTGGCCCAGTATTCACCGTGGGTCACCGGCAACCAGGCGGAGAGCATGGCGTCGAGTTTGCCGGTGGCCACGCCTTGCCACATGATCCCGGTGGCGACCGCTTGCAGTTTCACGTCATAACCGAGCTTTTGCTTGATCACTTCTGCCGCCACGTGGGTGGTGGCGACACTGTCCGACCAGCCATCCACATAGCCGATGCTCAGGGTTTTGCTGTCGGCGCTGGCCAGTGTGGAGCTCATCGCAACTACCAGAGTGGCAGCTGCGCCCAAGAGTCGTCGCATCTTCATAGTGCTTCCCCGAAAGTGCTGCGCCCGGCGGATGCCGAGCGACGTCAACCTGTTGTTATGTGGTGCACCGCGCCCCCTTCACGCGCATCGATCACGTGGGTGCCTCATCAGTGGAGGGCTGACACTTCGATCATCAACCTGCTGCCACAAGCGACCTGCTCTGACTGCGACCTCAGGTAAGCAAGAAACGACATCACATCGCCAGCAGGATGATTTGTAGGACATTCACCGACGATCCCGCCCGAACTTTGCATGTCAAAATTATGCGGCCCCACTGGGACGGCTCAAATCCGGGTAAGATGCGCGCCTTTGCCCCCAGACGGCCTGATCATGCCCGCGACTGCACGTTTCCCGCTCCTGCCCTATTTATTTGCCCTGATCCTCGGTGTGCTGGCCCTCGGCGGCTATTGGTACGGCCTTGGCCAACCGGTGGTGCTGCCGGACGTGGCCAGCGCCAGCCACAAGCTGCAATGTGCGTCCTACACGCCCTTCGACAAAGACCAGTCGCCGTTCGACCAGCCGTTCAAACTGCGCCCCGAGCGCATGGATGCCGACCTGGCGTTGCTGGCCACCCGTTTCGAATGCATTCGCACCTACTCCCAGACCGGCCTTGAAGACTTGCCGGCACTGGCGCGCAAACACGGCCTGAAGCTGATGAGCGGCGCATGGGTCAGCAGTGATCCGGTGGCCACCGCCAAGGAAGTCGAGGCACTGATCGCTTCGGCCAATGCCAACCCCGACGTCGTCACCTCGGTGATCGTCGGCAACGAAACCCTGCTGCGCAAGGAAGTCACTGCCGCGCAGCTGGTCAAGTTGATCCATCACGTCAAGGACCATATCAAGCAACCGGTCACCTATGCCGATGTGTGGGAGTTCTGGCTGCAACACCCGGAAATCGCCCCGGCCGTGGACTTCCTGACCATCCACCTGCTGCCTTACTGGGAAGATGACCCCTCGGGCATCGACCAGGCGCTCAAGCACGTGGGCGATGTGCGCCAGACCTTCGGCAACAAGTTCGCCCCCAAGGACGTGATGATCGGCGAGACCGGCTGGCCGAGCGAAGGCCGCCAGCGGGAAACGGCGGTGCCGAGCCGGGTCAACGAAGCGAAATTCATGCGCGGGTTCGTGGCCATGGCCGAAGCCAATGGCTGGCACTACAACCTGATCGAAGCGTTTGACCAGCCGTGGAAACGCGCCAGTGAAGGGGCGGTGGGGGGTTACTGGGGCCTATTTGATGCGGACCGCCAGGACAAGGGCGTGCTCGCCGGCCCGGTGACCAATGTGCCGTACTGGCCGCTGTGGCTGGGGGTTGGCGGGATTATCCTGCTGGGCACGCTGCTGCTGGGTGGCCGCGTGCGCACGGCCCGGGCTGCGTTGTTGTTGCCATTGCTGGGCGCCGTGGCGGCCTGCTCGATCGGCACCTGGGCCGAGTTGAACCGGGTCACCGCGCGCTTCACGGATGAGTGGGTGTGGGCTGGATTGCTGGTGGCCTTGAACCTTGCGGTACTGGCTCACGCGGCCCTGGCGTTGAGTGCGCGAGAAGGTTGGCGCGAACGCGCCTTCAACTGGCTGGAGCAGCGCGCTGGCTGGCTGGTGGCAATCGCCGGGTTTGCCGGTGCGGTCATGATGCTGGCGCTGGTATTTGACCCGCGTTACCGCAGCTTCCCGAGTGCCGCGCTGGTGCTGCCGGCGCTGGTGTACCTGGTGCGTCCGGTGAGCGGGCTGCGGCGGGAGATTGCGTTGCTGGCGTTCATCATCGGTGCCGGCATTGCGCCGCAGTTGTTCCGTGAAGGGTTGATGAACCAGCAGGCGTGGGGTTGGACGGTGGTGAGCCTGCTCATGGTTGCAGCCTTGTGGCGTTGCTTGCGGGTGCGCAAGGCTTAAGACCGCTATCGCAGGCAAGCCAGCTCCCACATTTGGATCTGTGAACACGGTCAAATGTGGGAGCTGGCTTGCCTGCGATGGGGCCCTGTCAGGCTGCCCGAGGCGCCCTGACCAACCGCAACCCCGCAATCACCACCGCAAACACCGCAAACGTCGTGTTGTACAACGCCAACGCCGGAAACCCGAACACCAGCGCCAACACGGCCAATCCCCACCCGGCCCGGCCCGGCACGAAAAACGCCAGCACCGCCGTGACCAGCGCCGCCCAGCCCAACACCTTGAAGTGAATCATCAACCCCAGGTTGGAACGCACCTGGCATTCCCAGCGGCTGGCTTCGTCGGCGCAAATGCCCACCCAACGGCCATCCTCCATGAATCCGTAACGCGCGCCATAACTGGCGGCCAGCCAAAGCGGCAGGGCAATAAGCAACAGGATCAGCGGAAAACGGCGGGACATGGGGCACTCCGATAGGCGAAAACGGCGCCCAGCTTAATCCCCCGGTGGCCGTTGGCAAGTTTTGCAAACAGATAAGTGTTCATTAAGGCGTGCCAAAGTGTATCGTCTCGCTACTATTACCCCGATTCCGACGTTTTTTCCGACTTTTAGTGCCGAAGGCTGGCACTTCGGCAGCAACGCGGTGGTCATAGCCTGCGAACTCCACTTCAGCACGTTTTCCTCTTAGGGATTTAGTCATGCTCCGTTCCTTGCGCTGTGCGGCCCTGTTGGGCAGCCTTTTTCTGAGTGCGTCAGCACTGGCGGTCGATATCGACCAGGCCAGCTATGGCTACCCTTTGACCAACCCGTTTGAAGCGACCATCGCCACTACCCCGCCGAACCTGCGGCCGGAACTGCCATCGGACGATCAAATCAATCAGTCCGACTACACCCTGACGATGCGTCCCGAGCGCGAGTTCAGCCTGCCTGACAACTTCTGGGCGGTGAAGAAACTCACCTACCGCATCGCCAAGCAGGACCGTGCCGCACCGCTGATCTTCCTGATCGCCGGCACCGGCGCACGCTTTGACAGCACCATCAACGAATACCTGAAAAAGCTCTACTACAAGGCCGGCTACCACGTCGTCCAGCTGTCGTCCCCCACCAGCTTCGACTTCATTGCCGCCGCCTCGCGCTTCGCCACTCCCGGCATCAGCCAGGAAGACGCCGAAGACATGTACCGCGTGATGCAGGCCGTACGCGCGCAAAACCCGACGCTGCCCGTGACCGACTTCTACCTCACCGGCTACAGCCTCGGCGCCCTCGACGCAGCCTTTGTCAGCAAGCTGGACGAAACCCGTCGCAGCTTCAACTTCAAGAAAGTCCTGCTGCTGAACCCGCCGGTCAACCTCTATACCTCGATCACCAACCTCGACAAACTGGTGCAGACCGAGGTCAAGGGCATCAACAACAGCACCACCTTCTATGAGCTGGTGTTGAACAAACTGACCCGCTACTTCCAGCAAAAGGGCTACATCGACCTCAACGATGCCCTGCTGTACGACTTCCAGAACTCCAAGGAACACCTGACCAACGAACAGATGGCGATGCTGATCGGCACTTCATTCCGCTTCTCGGCGGCCGACATTGCCTTCACCTCGGACCTGATCAACCGTCGCGGCCTGATCATCCCGCCCAAGTACCCGATCAGCGAAGGCACCAGCCTCACGCCGTTCCTCAAGCGTGCGCTGCAGTGCGACTTCGACTGCTACCTCACCGAACAGGTGATCCCGATGTGGCGCGCCCGTTCCGACGGCGGCAGCCTGCTGCAACTGGTTGACCAGGTCAGCCTGTATGCCCTCAAGGACTACCTGCACGACAGCCCGAAAATCGCCGTCATGCACAACGCCGACGACGTGATCCTGGGCCCTGGCGACCTTGGCTTCCTGCGTAAAACCTTCGGCGATCGCTTGACCGTCTACCCCCTGGGCGGCCATTGCGGCAACCTCAACTACCGCGTCAACGCCGACGCCATGCTGGAGTTCTTCCGTGGCTAAATATCTTCTGCTGCTCGCCGCCCTGATGTGCGCGGGCGTGGCCAATGCCGACAACAGCAAGGCCCACACGCCGACCGTAGTGGACTCCGACGGCTTCAAGGAGCCCCTGAGCCACCTCAAGTTCAACCCTGGCCTGGACCAGCGTGAGTTCGAGCGCTCGTCGGTCAACGCGCTGAATGTCTACGACCCGCTGGAGTCGTGGAACCGCCGGGTCTACCACTTCAACTACCGCTTCGACCAGTGGGTGTTCCTGCCCGTGGTGGACGGTTACCGCTATGTCACCCCGAGCTTCCTGCGTACCGGCGTCAGCAACTTCTTCAACAACCTCGGGGATGTACCCAACCTGCTGAACAGCCTGCTGCAGCTCAAGGGCCATCGTTCCCTGGAAACCACCGGCCGCCTGCTGCTCAACACCACCATCGGCATCGCCGGTCTGTGGGACCCGGCCACCGCCATGGGCCTGCCGCGCCAGAGCGAAGACTTCGGCCAGACCCTGGGCTTCTACGGTGTACCGGGCGGCGCCTACTTGGTGCTGCCGCTGTTTGGTCCGTCGAACCTGCGGGATACCACCGGCCTGCTGGTGGACTACGGCGCCGAGACCGAGATCAACTTCCTGAACGTGTCCAAGGTCAGCGAAAACCACCCGGAAATCTGGGCCCTGCGCGCCGTCGACAAGCGCTACCAGACCAGCTTCCGCTACGGCCAGATGAACTCGCCGTTCGAGTATGAAAAGGTGCGCTACGTGTACACCGAGGCGCGCAAGTTGCAGATCGCCGAGTAATGCCCCGTGTAGGCGCTGGCTTGCCAGCGCCTACATCCCCCGCCGACACCACTTACGCCACGTAAACCGCAGTTGCAGCACGGCCGCCCTGGCCATTTCCCGATCCTGCTCCGCCAATCCCGAAGGCTGTTCAAGCGCGTCAAGCATCGCAACGCTGGCCGCATCCATCAGCGACTCATTCGCCACGCTCGGTCCACCCTCCTCCAACACCGACTCCAATGCCCGCAAATAGCGATCGCGCTCAATCGCCAACGCACCCCGGCTGTCCGCCAGGCAGGCACGCAACTCCAGCAACTCATCCCCCAGGTCCAGCCCCAGCAATCCGTTATCCCAGTGGACACGGCGATCGGCAGGCAAGGTTTCGCTGTAGCGCGACAGGCGAATCAGCCGGTCCGCCATGCGCCCGCCAAACCAGCTTTCAGCCTGCTCCAGGGGACGGGAAGTCAATTGCGCCAGGTCGAACAACGACGCCTTGAACATCCGCCGATAGTGATGTTCGCCGGGATTGAGCTGGATCAGCCGAAACACCACCACGGCAATACCGACACCCACCAACGTCGCGATGGCCTTGTTGAGGAACGCGGCGAAGTCATAGGTCATCACATTGCTGGGCCCGACATTGTTGACGAAAAAGATGCAGAACGCCGAGGCCGTGGCCGCCAGCTTGAGGCGGCTCATGCACAACGAGGCGAAAAACAGCGGCACTCCCAACGCCAGGCATAACAGGGGAAAGCCATCGAAGCCGGGCAACAGCACGAAGCACACAAAACCGGCCACCGGGATCGACAGCGCTATGCCCTTGAGGAAATTCAGGCTGGAGGCCGACGGGTTTTCCCGCGCTGCAAACAGGCTCAACACCACGCCACAAATCGATACCGCGCCCAAACCCGAAGGCCATGCCGTAAAGATCCAGAACGCCGCGACCGCCAGAAACGCCAACGCACTGCGCAGCCCGCCAAGCACCCCCTGCTCGATATCCCGGTGCCAGGACATCGCTCCCGGTGCGCCGGGCGGCACCCTGCCCTGCTCGACCGCCGACAGCGTCAATGCACCCAGCTCAATCAAGCGCAACACCTGCGCCAGTTGCACCAGGCAAAAGTGCGCCTCCTGGCCAAGCTGCGGATCCTGCAACGCCAGGCCAAGCCGTTGTGACAACCCGGGCAGTTCATCAAGACGCTCCTGCTGCAACGCCGAAGCCACCGCTTCAATCAGTAGCCCGACCGCCGCCGTTTCATCGAGCATCATCCGCTGGCGCGCCACGCCCCGCGCCGCCCGCAGCAGGCTAAGCAGATCACGGCTGAGCACCCGCAAGGCCTGGGAGCGGCGCCGGCCCTTGGGCCCTTCAAACCAGGCATGGTCGCGCTGACTGTCCACCGCCACCAGGCGGCTCAACGCTTCGAGCAAGCCTTTACGCTGGTCGTTACCCAACAGCTCCGAAGCGGCAGCCCGCACCCCGGCCTGCCAGGCGGCGCGCGCCTGAACCGCCAGCACCTGCTCGACCCGGCGCGGCCACAGAATCGTACTGGCGATGGAGGCACAAAGAATCCCCAGGCTGATCTCCTGGCAGCGCGCCACCGCCTCATCGAACACTCCCAGCGGTGCCGCCGTAGCGGGCAGCGCAATAATCGCCGTGGTGTAACCCGCCAGCACAAACCCATAGGACGCGTGATTGCGCAGCAACGAAGCCCCGGTGGTACAGAACGCCAGCCACAGCGCCATGCACAGCAGGAACAACAACGGCGCCTGGCCAAACACGCCGATCATCGCAATGGAAACCATGGCCCCGACAAACGTACCCACCAGCCGATAGGCGCCTTTGGCCAGGACCATGCCGCTGGTGGGCTGGCCCACGATAAATACGGTGGTCAGGGCCCATTGCGGTTGCTGCAAGTCAAAACAGAAGGCCAGGTACAACGCGACCCCGCCGGCGATCATGTTGCGCAAGGCAAACAGCAGATCGCTACGGGACGGGGTCAACGTCGCCTGCCAGAAATCAGGGAGCTGGAAGGTGGAGGATTTCATTAAACCCACATATAGATAGCAAGCTAATGATTAGCATCGTATCTATATTTGTGGCGAATGCCAATCTCAGGCTATTTGACCAGGCGCTTTTCCTTGGATGGCCTGTAGCCAAAGTAGGCGCTGTAGCACTTGCTGAAATGGCTCGGCGAGACAAACCCGCAAGCCACCAGCACATCCACCTGGGACAGCTCGGTGTGTTGCAGCAGCCGACGGGCCTCGGTGATGCGCAGTTCCAGGTAATAACGCTGGGGCGTGGTGCCAAGCTGCTCCTTGAACAAACGCTCCAACTGGCGTCGGGAACGGCCCGCATAAACGGCCAGTTGCTCAAGCTCCAGAGGCTCTTCGAGGTTGGCGTCCATCAGGTTGACCACCTCGCGCAGAGGCGCGCTCAAGCACACGTTTTCCGTGGGTTTCACCCGCCGGTAGCGCGACTCCTCAAACGCCAGGATGTCCTCGATCCCCTCCACCAACGCTTTGCCGTACAGCCCCTTGATCCAGTCCAGCGCCATATGAAACGCACCGGAAGGGCTCGATGCCGTCAGCCGGTCGCGATCAATCACATAGGGTTCGCTGCTGACCTGCGTCGCCTTGCAGAAATCAGCGAGGGCCGGGCGATGTTCCGGGTGCACGGCGCAGCGGTAGCCGCCCAGCAATCCCGCACGCCCCAGGAACCACGCACCATTCCACAAACCGGCCAGGCTCACACCCTGCTCCGAGGCGCTTTTCAGCAGGTGGATAAACTCCTCCGCAGCCTTCAGTTCAGTGCGATAGCCACCGCATATCACCAACAGGTCCAACTCTTTAAGCACCGAAGACTCAAGCCGCGCATCGGGCCGGATCACCAGCCCCAGGTCACTGGTCACCTCGCCTTCCCGCAAGCCGAAGGTCGACGTAGAAAAAGAAGCGGGCCGCAGCAGGTTGGCGGTGATCAGCGTATCCAGCGCCTGGGTAAACGCCGGCAGCGAGAAATGTTCGAGCAACACAAATCCCGCACGCACCGTCTGACGGGCCTCGCCGGGATTTTCATTCAGGTAGCGGAGGTTCTTGCCTTTCATGCCCCCGCTGAATTGCCGTCGCTCGATCAAATGCCTATGCCCTCACCCGCTTCCAGAGGTTACCCAGCACGCTGACCACCGCCAACACCACGGCCCCGGCAATGATCCCCGCCACTGCATTGAGCAACGTCGGCATCAACCACGCCAGGCCGCCAGTGCTCTGGCTCACGGTCTCGATCCAGTGATGCACCACCGGCACACCATGGGTCAGGATGCCACCGCCCACCATGAACATCGCCGCCGTACCGATCACCGACAGGCTTTTCATCATGTACGGCGCCGCCCGCAGGATCGCCCCGCCAATGCTGCGCGCCGCCTGGCCGGGCTTCTGGGTGAGCCACAGGCCCAGGTCATCGAGTTTGACGATACCGGCCACCAAGCCGTAGACGCCGATGGTCATGACGATGGCGATACCCGACAACACGATCACTTGCTGCATCAGCGGTGCATCGGCCACGGTACCGAGGGTGATGGCGATGATTTCGGCGGAGAGGATGAAGTCGGTGCGGATCGCGCCCTTGATCTTGTCCTTCTCGAAGGCCACCAGGTCCGTGGCCGGATCCGCCACGGCTTCCACCAGGTGCGCCTGTTCTTCGGTGCGCTTGTGGAAGAAGCTATGGGCGAGTTTTTCGAAACCTTCAAAACACAGGTAAGCGCCGCCCAGCATCAACAACGGCGTGACCGCCCACGGCGCAAACGCGCTGATCAGCAAGGCGGCGGGCACCAGGATCAACTTGTTGACGAACGAGCCCTTGGCCACCGCCCACACCACCGGAATTTCCCGCTCGGCGCGCACCCCGGAGACTTGCTGGGCATTCAGCGCCAGGTCGTCCCCCAGCACGCCGGCGGTTTTCTTCGCGGCCATCTTGGTCATCAACGCCACATCATCGAGCACCGCGGCGATGTCGTCGATCAATACCAGCAAACTGCTTCCTGCCATGGCTCAGGCTTCCCGTGATTCAAAGTGCGCCGAGAATAACGCGGCGCACACCGGGTTAGCGAGCCGTTCAGCGCGCAGGCGTTTGCCAGCCACCGCCAAGGCTCTGGATCAGCGCCACACTGCCCTGGCTGAGCTGGCCCTGGGTGTCGCGAAGATTCTGCTCGGCTTGCAGCAACACCAGTTGCTGGGTCAGCACGGCCTCCTGGCTCACGGTGCCGGCGCGCAACTGTGCTTCCTGGCTGCCGAACAGTTGCTGATTACGCTGGTACACCTGCTGGAACGCATCGGCCTGGGTTTGCAGGTGGTTGATTGCCGACAGGTTGTCTTCAACGTTCTGCAAGGCGCTGAGCACGGTGCCCTTGTAGGTCGCGGCGATCTGGTCATAGCTGGCCTCGGCCTGCTTGACCGCCGCTTCGCGGGCGCCGCCATCGAACAGGGTTTCCGCCAGCGCCGGCCCCAACGTCCAGATGCGATTGGGCAGGGAGAACAACCCGCCCAACGCACTGCCGCGGTAACCGGCTTCGGCAGTCAGAT
Organism: Pseudomonas sp. W2I6; assembly: GCF_030815935.1. Lineage (NCBI taxonomy): Bacteria > Pseudomonadati > Pseudomonadota > Gammaproteobacteria > Pseudomonadales > Pseudomonadaceae > Pseudomonas > Pseudomonas sp. W2I6. The sequence continues at coordinate 4,313,641 of NZ_JAUSXJ010000001.1, forward strand.
CCAGCGTAGGGAAGAACGCAGCTTCGGCCACGCCGATTTTCGCGTTGGCCGCCGCTGCCGAGCGCTCCGCCGCCACCACATCGGGACGCCGTTGCAGCAGGGTCGACGGCAAGGTCAACGGTGGCCGCGGGACCACGAAGCTGTAGTCATTGCGCACTGCCACGCTGAATTCACTCGGCGCCACACCCACCAGCACCGCCAGCGCGTGTTCGTATTGCTCGCGGTCGCGCAGGGAGGTCTGCAAGTCGGCAATCGAGGTTGTCAACTGGTCCTGCGCCACCAGCAACTGGTCGTTGGTGGCGACGCCCTGGGTGAACTGCACCTGGATCATGTCCAGCAGTTGCTGGTTGATCTTCTGTTGTTGCTGCAACAGGCGCACGTCGATGTCCATCTGCCGCAGGGCGAGGTAGTTACTCGCCACGCTGGAACTGATGGACAGCCGCACCCCGGCCAGCAACGCATCCGATTGCTGGGCCGTCGCCTGGCTGGACTCTATCCCGCGCCGCACCAGGCCCCACAGGTCCGGCTCCCAACTGGCGGTCAAGGTTGCGCTGACACTGTTCTGCACGCCGCCCGCCGTGGTACCGGTGGTGGACGTGCCGCTACCACTGCCTGCCGTTCCCCGCGAACCCGACAACCCTACACCAACGGTGGGCCACAACCCTGCCCGGCTGGACGCCACCTGCGCCTGGGCCAGACGATAAGCCGCCTCCGCCGCGATGATCGACTGGTTGGCCTTGGCCGAGCGCGCCACCAAATCGTTCAGTACCGGGTCCTGATAGGCCAGCCACCACTGGCTGTCCATTGCCCCCTGGGGATTGGCCGCCGCGCGTTGCCACTGCGCGCCTTCCTTGAACGACTGCGGCAGCTCCATGGCGGGCTTCTGGTAATCGGGCCCGACCATGCAGCCGCCGAGCAGCAGGCTGATGCAAAGCACGCTGTATTTCACGTTCATAACCTTGCTTCCTTACGCCGACCCAGGCGCTGTGACGCCCGGTCGAGCCACAGGTAGATCACCGGGGTGGTGTACAGCGTCAGCACCTGGCTGAACAGCAGGCCACCAATAATCGAAATCCCCAACGGCCGGCGCAGCTCCGAACCGTAGCCGGTGCCGAGCACCAGCGGCAGCGCGCCAAGAATCGCCGCCAGGGTGGTCATCATGATCGGCCGGAAGCGGATCAGGCACGCTCGGCGAATCGCTTCCTTGGCCGTGAGGCCGAACTCCCGCCGCTCGGTGATCGCGAAGTCGATCATCATGATCGCGTTTTTCTTCACGATACCAATCAACAGAATCACCCCCACCAGCGCAATGATCGACAGCTCGGTGCCGGTCAGCAGCAAGGCGATCAACGCACCGACGCCGGCCGAGGGCAGGGTCGAAAGAATGGTCAGCGGGTGCGTCAGGTTTTCGTAGAGGATGCCCAGCACGATATACACGCACAGCAACGCAGCGACGATCAGCAGTGGCTCACTGGCCACCGACGACTGGAACACCTGGGCCGTACCGGCAAACTGACCGACCACACTGGCGGGCATGCGCAGTTGCTTCACCGCATCGTCCACCATCGCCGTGGCCTGGCCGATGGACGTACCGGGCGCCAGGTTGAACGAGACTGTCACCGCCGGGAACGTGCCCTGGTGACTGATGGAAATTGCGGTGCGCGCCACCGTGTTATCCGCCAGTGCCGAGAGTGGCACCAGGGTCTGCCCGGTGGTCAGGTTGGGCACCGCCGTGGTGCCCTTGGTGGTCGTGGCCTGGGTGCCCGTCGGCACATAAATGCCCTTGAGCGCGGAAGGGTCGGTCCAGTATTCCGGCGCGATTTCCATCACCACGTGGTACTGGTTGGCCGCGCGATACAGAGTCGCGACCTGGCGCTGGCCAAAGGCGTCGTACAGCGTCTGGTCGACCGCCGAGACACTCACCCCGAGGCGCGCCGCCGTGTCCCGGTTGATTTGCACATTGGCCAGCAAGCTGTTGTCTTGCTGGTCGGTATTGAGGTCGGTGAGTTGCGGCAATTTGCGCAGCACCGCCATCACCTTGGGCACCCATTCGTCCAGCGACTCCTGGTCATCGGCGGTCAGGGTGTATTGGTATTGCGCGCCACTTTGCCGGCCACCCACGGTGATGTCCTGGGCCGACTGCAAATACAGCTTGGTGCCCGGCAAGTCGCCGAGGCTGCGGCGGATCTGGCCGATGATTTCGGTGGCGTTGTCCTTGCGCTCGCCCAAGGGCTTGAGCAATACAAACATCTGCGCGCTGTTGACCGCCCCGCCGCCCCCTCCGCCACCGCCGACAAACCCGGCGACGGTTTCGATGTTCGGGTTTTTCATCACCTTGCGGTTGATCTCGGTGAAGTCCTTCTGCATCGCCCCATAGGAAATGCTCTGGTTCGCCAGGATGCTGCCCTGCAAGCGCCCGGTGTCTTCCTGGGGGAAAAAACCCTTGGGCACCAGCACGTACAACACGCCGGCGAGCACGATCACCAACACCGTCACAAAACCCATCAGCACCGTATGGTCGATCACCCAACCGAGGGTGCGATCGTAGAAGCGGTGAAAGCGCGAGTCCGGGTGTTCACTGCCTTCATGAATCGCTTTCGGCGCGCGCAGCAGCACGCTGGCGAGCATCGGTGTAACCGTCAGCGAGATCAGCATCGAGATCACAATGGCCACCGACAACGACACCGAAAACTCGCGGAACAGCCGCCCGACAATCCCGCCCATCAGCAGCAGCGGAATAAACACCGCCACCAGCGACACGCTGATGGTCAGTACCGTGAAGCCGACTTCCTGGGCACCGGCCAGCGCCGCTTCCACCCGGGTCTTGCCGCGCTCCAGGTGGCGCATGATGTTTTCCACCACCACAATCGCATCGTCCACCACAAAGCCGGTGGAAATCGTCAGCGCCATGAGTGACAGGTTGTTCAGGCTGTAGCCGAGGAAGTACATCGCGCCGAAGGTGCCGAGCAGCGACAGCGGCACCACAATCGCCGGCACCAGGGTGCTGCGCCAGTCGCGGAAGAAGCCGAAGGTCACCAGGGTCACCAGCAGGATCGACACCAGCAACGTGATCTCGACGTCATGCAACGAGGCGCGAATGGTGGTGGTGCGGTCCATCAGCAGGTTGAGCTTGATCGTCGCCGGAATCGAGCTTTGCAGGAACGGCAGCGAGGCTTTCACCGCGTCCACCGTTTCGATCACGTTGGCGCCCGGCTGCTTGAACACCACCAGCAATACCGCCGGCTTGCCGTTGGACAGGCCGAAGTTGCGCAGGTCCTGCACGTCTTCGCGCACGTAGCCCAGGTCGGCGATATGGATCAGGTCGCCGTTGTGGGCCTTGACCACCAGCGGCCCGTAGTCCTTTTCATCGAGCAACTGGTCATTCGCCGCAATGCCGTAGTTACGGTCGCCGATGGCCACGTTGCCCTTGGGCAAGTTGACGTTGGAGGCGTTGATCACCTGGCGCACCTGCTCCAGGCTGACGCCGTACTGGTTGAGCCGATCGGGGTTCAATTCCACCCGCACCGCCGGCAGCGCCCCGCCGCCCACCGTCACGTCACCGACCCCGGTGGTCTGCAACAACTTTTGCTCCAACAGGGTCGAGGCCACGTCATACATCTGCCCCGGCGTGGCGCTGTCGGAGGTCAGGCTGATGATCAGAATCGGCGAATCCGCCGGGTTGACCTTGCGGTACGTCGGGTTGCCGGACAGGTCGCTGGGCAGGTTGCTGCGGGCCGCATTGATCGCCGCCTGCACATCCCGCGCGGCGCCGTCGATGTCGCGATTCAGGTCGAACTGCAAAATGATCCGCGCCGAGCCCAAGCTGCTGGATGAGGTCATCTGCGTGACCCCGGCGATCTGCCCGAACTGGCGCTCCAGGGGCGTGGCCACTGAACTGGCGACGGTGGTCGGATCGGCGCCGGGCAACGAGGCGCTGACGCTGATGGTCGGGAAATCCACCTCCGGCAACGGCGCCACCGGCAACAGCATGAAGGCCAGCGCGCCAAACAGCGCGAGGCCGGCCGCCATCAAGGTGGTTGCAATCGGGCGGCGAACAAACGGCGCGCTGAGGTTCATTGCCATCAGACCGCTTCAGCCGGGCGGCGGCTGAAGCGCTGCCCCAGGCCGTGCATGGCGAGGAAGATCACCGGCGTGGAAAACAGCGTCAGCAACTGACTGAGCAACAACCCGCCGATAATCGCGATGCCCAGCGGGTGACGCAGCTCCGAACCAATCCCCGTACCGAGCGCCAGCGGCACCGCGCCGAACAGCGACGCCATGCTGGTCATCAGGATCGGCCGGAACCGCAACTCTGCCGCCTGGCGGATCGCGGCCGTGGGGCTCAGGCCGCCCTCGCGTAACAACTCCAGGGCAAAGTCGACCATCATGATGCCGTTTTTCATCACGATGCCGATCAGCAACACAATGCCAATCAAACCGATAATGTCGAACTGCGTGCCGGTCACCAGCAGCGCCAGCAAGGCCCCGAGCGCCGCCGAGAGCAGCGTCGAAAGGATCGTCACCGGGTGCACGAAGCTCTCGTACAGAATCCCCAGCATCAGGTACACCACCACAATCGCCGCCACCACCAGGAACACCTGGTTGGACAGCGACTGCTCGAACGTCGCCGCCGCACCTTCGAGGTTGGCCTGCACCGACAGCGGCAAACCGACCTTGGCCTCGATGTCCTTGAGCCGCGTGACCGCCGCGCCAAGGGTCTGGCCGGGCGCTAGGTTGAACGAAACGTCGGCATACGGAAACTGGCCCAGCCGGTTGATGGTGACGGGCGCCCGCACCACCTGCAGGGTCGCCATGCTCGACAGCGGCGCGACGCCGCCACCCGGAATGTCCACGTACAACCCGGTGAGCAGGTCCGGCAAGTTGCGCGGCGGATGGTCGGTGGCGATCACCACGTGGTACTGGTTGAGCTGGGTGTAGATCGTCGAGACCTGGCGCTGGCCGAAGGCGTCATACAGCACATCGTCAATCGCCTGGGGCGTGATACCGAGTCGCGAGGCGGTGGCGCGGTCAAAGGTCAGCTGGATCTGATTGCCGAATTGCATCGCCTGGCTTTGCACATCGGTGAACATCGGGTCTTGCTTGATCGCCGCCAGCAGCTTGGTGGTCCACGTTTCCAGCTCGTCCGGATCGGTGGCTTGCAGGCCGAGGCGGTAGCTGGTGGTGGACACCGTGGCGTCGAGGGTCAGGTCCTGTACCGAGTGCAGGTACAGGCGGATCCCGGCGTCGTCGGCGTTGGCATCGGAGAGCCGGCGGATCACCTCGGTGGCACTGTCACGCTCGCCGCGGGGCTTGAGGTTGATCAGCAGGTTGCCCTGGTTGATGGTCGGGTTGGTCTGGTCGATACCGACGAAGGACGACAGGCTTTGCACCGCCGGGTCCTTGAGGATTCGCGCGGCCAGGCGCTGTTGTTCGGTCTGCATCTGCTGGAACGAAACGGTCGGCGCGGCTTGGGAAATGCCCTGGATCAGGCCGGTGTCCTGGTCGGGGAAAAAGCCCTTGGGCATGATCACCAGAATCATCAGGGTCAGCGCGGCGGTGAGCGCTATCGAGATCAGGGTCAAGGTGCGGTGCGCCAACACCCAGTCAAGGCCACGCACGTAGTGGGTGTTGATGCGGTCGAAGAAATCCGCGCGGCGTTCCTGGTGCTTATTCTTGAGCATCCGCGCGCACATCATCGGCGTGAGGGTCAGGGAGATGAACGCCGAGATAACGATGGTCACGGCCACGGTCATGGCGAATTCGCGGAACAGCCGGCCGACCACATCGCCCATGAACAGCAGCGGGATCATCACTGCAATCAGCGCAATCGACAGCGAAATAATCGTGAAGCCGATTTGCTCCGCCCCCTTGAGCGCCGCCTCCAGCGGCGAGTCGCCCGCCTCGATATAGCGCGTGATGTTTTCGATCATCACGATGGCGTCGTCCACCACGAATCCGATGGCGATAGTCAGCGCCATCAGTGTCAGGTTGTTCAGGGAGAAGCCCAGCGCATAAGCCACCGCCAGGGTGCCCACCAGCGTCAGCGGCACGGTGACTGCCGGAATAACCGTCGCCGCAACGTCGCGCAGGAAAATGAAAATCACGATCACCACCAGCAGCACCGCCACCGCCAGTTCGTACTGCACATCGGTGACCGAGGCGCGGATGGTTTGCGTGCGGTCGGTCAGCACATCGACCTTCAAGGTACCCGGCAAACTGGCCCGCAGCTTGGGCAGCAATTGCTGCACGCGGTCGACCACCTGGATCACGTTGGCGCCTGGCTGGCGCTGGATGTTCAGCACAATCGACGGCGTGCTGTTGGTCCACGCAGCCTGGCGCGGGTTCTCCGGGCCCTGGGTGGAACTGGCGATCTGCGACAGGCGAATCGGTGCGCCATTTTTATAGGCGATCACCAGGTCGCGGTATTCCTCGGCCGATTGCAGCTGGTCGTTGGCACCAATCGAATACGCCTGGAACTTGCCGTCGATATTGCCCTTGGCCTGGTTGACGTTGGCCGTGCCGAGGGAGGTGCGCAGGTCATCAATGGACAGGCCGAGGCTATTGAGCGCCGAGGTATTCGCCTCGACCCGCACCGCCGGGCGTTGGCCGCCGCTGATGGTCACCAGGCCGACGCCAGTGATCTGCGAGATCTTCTGCGCCAGCCGTGTATCCGCCAGGTCCTCGACCTTGGTCAGCGGCAACACATCGGAGGTCAGGGACAGGGTCAGCACCGGCGCATCCGCCGGATTGACCTTGCTGTACACCGGCGGGTACGGCAGGTTGGCCGGCAGGAAGGTGCCGGCGGCGTTGATCGCGGCCTGCACTTCCTGCTCTGCCACGTCCAGGGACAGCGACAGGTCAAATTGCAGGGTCACCACCGAAGCGCCGTCGGAGCTGGTGGAGTTCATCGACTTGAGGCCCGGCATCTCGCCGAGCTGGCGCTCCAGCGGCGCGGTGATCGAGGAGCTGACCACGTCCGGGCTGGCGCCGGGGTATTGGGTGAAGACCTGGATGGTCGGGTAGTCGACTTCAGGCAACGCCGACACCGACAACAGGTGATACCCCAACATGCCCAGCAACAGCACCGCGACCATCATCAAGGTGGTGGCGACGGGACGTTCGATAAAGGGCCGCGAAATGTTCATGCTCGGCAGCTCCTCACTGGGCGACGACCTTCACGGCCGAACCGTCATCCAGTTTGTCGGCGCCTTCGGTGATCACCTGTTCGCCTGGCTTGACCCCGTTTTCGAGTACCGCCGACACATCGCCCATCGATGGGCCGGTCTTGATGTTGCGCAGGCTGGCCTTGTCGCCATTCACCACGAACACAAAATCGCCCTGGCTGCCATGCTGGATCGCCCGGGTGGGCACCACGGCAACCTGGGCCAGGGTGTCGGCCTTCAAGCGCGCATTGACGAACTGGTTGGGGAACAGCGCACTGCCCGAATCATCGAACTGCGCCTTGACCTTGATGGTGCCGGTGGAGGTGTCTACCTGGTTGTCCAGGGCCAACAGGCTGCCGGTGGCCAGCAGGGCTTTCTTGTTGCGGTCGTAGGCCAGCACCGTCACGGCGCCACGGCCCAGGGCCTGGTTGATAGCGCCCAAGTCGTCCTCGGGGACCGCGAACACCACGGTGGCCGGGTTCATCTGGGTAATCACCACGATGCCGGTGGTGCTGGTGGTGGTGACGTAATTGCCGGGGTCGACCAGGCGCAGGCCCACCACACCGTCGACCGGCGAAGTGATGGTGCAGTAGCCGACCTGCACTTCAAGGTTCTGCACATTGCCCTGGTCGGCAGCCACGGTGCCCAGTTGTTGCTGGACCAAGGACGCCTGGGTGTCGACGGTTTGCTGGCTGGTAGAACCGGCCTTGACCAGTTCGCGGTAGCGCACCAGATCGCGCTGGGCATTGCTCAACACAGCCTGGTCGTGGGCCAGGGTACCCTTGGCCACGGCCAGTTGGGCCTTGAGGGCGCGGTCATCGATCCGCGCAATCACCTGGCCCTTGCTGACGTGCTGGCCTTCCTTGAATTCCACGCTGCTGAGGATGCCATCGACCTGGGTGACCACGGTCACACTGCGGGTGGGGGTGACGGTGCCGAGGGCGTCGATATACACCGGCACGTCCTGCAACACCACCGGCACCACGGCCACCGGTTCGCCGGTGGCGGGAGGCCGGCCTTTGTGCCCGCCTGCAAAGAAGTGCAAACCCAGGGCAATCAACAACGCTACCAGTAACAACGTGCCAACGGCCCAGGCGAACGTACGTCGTCTGCTTTTCTCCACGGGTTTCTCTCTCGAACGCCGAAAACAGGAAGCGGTGGCCAGGCTAAATGGCCGCTCGCTGCCTGAACTCTAGCAGCGCGCTCGAGCTGTGCCTGTACGACCGTGAATGCGTTCAGCATCAAGACAGACAAAGTCAGCTGGGCGCCCCGCCATGTAAGGGCTGCGGCGGGATTCTTGAGCCCTGCGCAAAGCCGGTGCTACCATGCCAGACCGCCTGTCTTGGCAAGGAACCTCCTGGTCTATGAGCACCATTCGCGAGCGCAACAAAGAACTGATCCTGCGGGCTGCCAGTGAGGAGTTTGCCGACAAGGGCTTCGCCGCGACCAAAACCAGCGACATCGCCGCCAAGGCCGGGCTGCCCAAGCCCAACGTCTACTACTACTTCAAGTCCAAGGACAACCTCTATCGCGAGGTGCTCGAAAGCATTATCGAGCCGATCCTGGCGGCCTCCACACCGTTCAATCCTGATGGCGACCCTTCGGCCGTGCTGAGCGGGTACATCCGCTCGAAGATCTGCATCTCCCGGGATTTGCCGTTTGCCTCGAAAGTGTTTGCCAGTGAGATCATGCACGGCGCCCCGCATTTAAGCCCCGAGCAGGTGGAACAGCTGAATGCCCAGGCCAAGCACAACATCGACTGCATCCAGAGCTGGGTGGACCGTGGGCTGATTGCGCCGATTGATCCGCATCACCTGATGTTCAGCATTTGGGCGGCGACGCAGACGTATGCGGATTTTGACTGGCAGATTTCGGCGGTGACCGGCAAGGCGAAGTTGGATGAAGCGGATTATGAGGCGGCGGCGCAGACGATTATTCGGTTGGTGTTGAAGGGGTGTGAGCGGGACTGATAGACCGCAGCGTCTTCAAGATTCGCGAGCAAGCCCGCTCCCACATTTGAATTTGTGCCAGACATAAATTGTTTAAACGCCGCAGATCCAATGTGGGAGCGGGCTTGCTCGCGAAAGCGCTCTCCCAGACACATCCTGCACAAAGCCAAACCATCATCTCCAGATTCCCCGATCTAGCCTCTCAGAACCCCACCTGAAGAGAGGCAAAGGAATGCCTGATCCAGCTGCTTCACATCGCCTGCGCATCGGGCGATTCAGCGAGTCCAACCGCATCTACCTGATCACCACCAACACCCACGAACGCGCGCCGATATTCAGTGATTTTTATCTCGGCCGCCTGGTGGTCTGGCAATTCCGGCTCGCCCAGTATCAAGGGCTGGCGAACTCCCTGGCCTGGGTGGTCATGCCCGACCACTTTCACTGGTTGATTGAGCTGCAAAAAGGCTCATTGGGAGACCTGATGTGCCAGGTGAAGTCCAAAAGCACTCGAACCGTTAATGGCGCTACGGGCCGCAAAGGGCGGCTATGGCAAACCAGCTTTCATGATCGTGCGCTGCGCAAGGACGATGACTTGGTGAAGATGGCTCGGTATGTCGTGGCCAACCCATTAAGAGCAGGGTTGGTGGAGCGGATTGGCGACTATCCGCTGTGGGATGCGGTTTGGGTTTAGGTCCGGGACCGAGTCGCCCCTTTCGCGAGCAAGCCCGCTCCCACATTTGACCGAGCTCCAGCCTTGGAATGCAGTCAAATGTGGGAGCGGGCTTGCTCGCGAAGAGGCCCGACCAGTCACCTCACATCAAGCAGTAACCCCCGCATCCGCCAACAACCCCAACCCCTCGATCGCACTGATCGCACACTGCTCGTCAATATCCGACGTATCCCCGCTGATCCCGATCGCGCCCAGCACCACACCCGCCTGATCCCGGATCAACACCCCGCCCGGCGCCGGCACCACGCTGCCCTGCCCCAGGCTGTTCAGCGCGGCAATAAACGCCGGCCGTTGCTGTGCGTCCAGCGCCAGCAAGCGCGAGCCCTTGCCCAGGGCTATCGCACCCCAGGCCTTGCCAATCGCGATCTGCGGGCGCAGCAGGCTCGCGCCATCCTCGCGCTGCAACGTTATCAAATGCCCGCCGCTGTCGAGTACCGCAACGGTCAGCGGTGCCGCCGAAATGGTGCGGCCTGCCGCGATGGCGTGGCTGGCCAGGTTGACTGCGACTTTCAAGGTTAAAGCGCTCATGGGTGCCGTCCTTATCTTGTTATGGGAAAGCCGTGGGGCTCTGTCTGATCAGAAGCTCGATCAAACAAATAGAACACAATAGATTTATTTTTTGTATACAATATTTCGAAACATACGCACCACACGTCGAAATATTCCCGTCCATAAGCCTTCCGACGAACGTAAAGGCCACCCAAGAAAATGGATTGACCTGCCCCGCTCGCCGTGAATACACTTCGGACCAACACCACTTGTATACAATTACAAAACGCAAGAGGCACCAAAACCATGAGCAAAATGAGAGCAATCGAAGCCGCCGTCCTGGTGATGCGCCGTGAAGGGGTCGACACCGCCTTCGGTATCCCGGGCGCCGCGATCAACCCGCTGTATTCGGCCTTGCAGAAGGTCGGTGGCATCGATCACGTCCTTGCTCGCCACGTTGAAGGCGCCTCGCACATGGCCGAGGGCTACACCCGCACCAAGGCCGGCAATATCGGCGTGTGCATCGGCACCTCGGGCCCGGCGGGCACCGACATGGTCACCGGCCTGTACAGCGCCTCGGCGGACTCGATCCCGATCCTGTGCATCACCGGCCAGGCGCCACGGGCACGCATGCACAAGGAAGACTTTCAGGCTGTCGACATCACCAGCATCGTCAAGCCGGTGACCAAGTGGGCGACCACCGTCCTGGAACCCGGCCAGGTGCCGTATGCCTTCCAGAAAGCCTTCTATGAAATGCGCTCCGGTCGCCCGGGCCCGGTGCTGATCGACCTGCCATTCGACGTACAAATGGCCGAGATCGAATTTGACATCGACGCCTACCAACCACTGCCCCTGGCCAAGCCTTTGGCGACCCGTATCCAGGTGGAAAAAGCCCTGGCCCTGCTGGACCAGGCCGAGCGCCCATTGCTGGTGAGCGGTGGTGGCGTGATCAACGCCGACGCCAGCGAACTGCTGGTGGAGTTCGCCGAGTTGACCGGCATCCCGGTGATCCCGACCCTGATGGGCTGGGGCACGATCCCGGACGATCACCCGCAGATGGTGGGCATGGTCGGCCTGCAAACGTCCCACCGTTATGGCAACGCCACGATGTTGAAATCGGACGTGGTGCTGGGCATCGGTAACCGCTGGGCCAACCGTCACACCGGTTCGGTGGAGGTGTACACCGAGGGCCGAAAATTCATTCACGTGGACATCGAGCCGACGCAAATCGGCCGCGTGTTCACCCCGGACCTGGGCATCGTTTCCGACGCCGGCTCTGCATTGACCATGTTCATTGAAGTCGCCCGCGAGTGGAAAGCCGCCGGCAAGCTCAAGGACCGCAGCGCCTGGCTCCACGATTGCCAGCAGCGCAAGGCCACCCTGCACCGCAAGACCCACTTCGACAACGTGCCGGTCAAGCCGCAACGGGTGTACGAAGAGATGAACCAGGTGTTCGGCAAAGACACCTGCTACGTCAGCACCATCGGCCTGTCGCAGATTGCCGGCGCGCAGTTCCTGCACGTCTACAAACCACGCCACTGGATCAACTGCGGCCAGGCCGGCCCGCTCGGCTGGACCATTCCGGCGGCACTGGGTGTGGTCAAGGCGGACCCGACCCGCAACGTCGTGGCACTGTCCGGTGACTATGACTTCCAGTTCATGATCGAAGAGCTGGCCGTGGGCGCACAGTTCAAGCTGCCGTACATCCACGTGGTGGTGAACAACTCCTACCTGGGGCTGATCCGCCAGGCCCAGCGCGGGTTTGAAATGGACTACTGCGTGCAGCTGTCCTTCGACAACCTCAACGCACCGGAACTCAACGGTTACGGCGTCGACCACGTGGCCGTCGCCGAAGGCCTGGGTTGCAAGGCCCTGCGGGTGTTCGAGCCGGGCCAGATCCAGCCGGCACTGCGCAAGGCCCAGGAAATGATCGAAGAATTCAAGGTTCCGGTGATCGTTGAGATTATTCTGGAGCGGGTGACCAATATTTCCATGGGCACCGAGATCAACGCCGTCAACGAATTCGAAGATCTGGCACTGGTGGGCAACGACGCGCCGACTGCCATTTCACTGCTCGATTAAGGAGAACCCCATGCCGCGTTTTGCCGCCAACCTGTCCATGCTGTTTACCGAACAGGACTTTCTTGCCCGTTTCAAAGCCGCCGCCGACGCGGGGTTCAGTGGTGTGGAATACCTGTTTCCCTATGAATTCAGCTCAGCTGAAATCAAGGCGCAACTCGATGCCCACGGCCTGACCCAAGTGCTGTTCAACCTGCCGGCCGGTGACTGGGCCAAGGGCGAACGCGGCCTGGCCTGCCACCCGGACCGGGTCGAGGAGTTCCGTGCCGGGGTCAACCTGGCCATCGCCTACGCCCAGGTACTGGGCAATACCCAGGTCAACTGCCTGGCGGGGATTCGTCCTGCCGGCGTGGATGACGCGACGCTTGAAAAAACCTTCGTCGCCAACCTCAAGTACGCCGCCGACAAGCTGCAGGCAGTGGGCATCAAGCTTGTGATGGAGATGATCAATACCCGCGACATCCCGGGCTTCTACCTGAACAACACGGCGCAGGCCCTGTCGATTCGCGAGCAGGTAGGCAGTGCCAACCTGTTCCTGCAATACGACATCTATCACATGCAAATCATGGAAGGCGACCTGGCCCGCACCATGGCTGCGTACCTGGGTGAGATCAACCACATCCAGCTGGCGGACAACCCGGGGCGCAACGAGCCGGGGACCGGTGAGATCAACTACCGCTTCCTGTTCGAACATTTGGACCGCATCGGTTATCAGGGTTGGGTCGGCTGTGAGTACAAGCCGTTGACCACCACCGAAGCGGGTTTGGGATGGCTCAAAAGCCACAACGCGATCTAACTGAACAAACACAGCACCCAATGTGGGAGCGGGCTTGCTCGCGAAAGCGGTGGATCAGTCGACATCAATGCTGAATGTCGGCCCCCATTCGCGAGCAAGCCCGCTCCCACAGTGGATCTCCTGTGTTTAGCAGGCCGCGCCAGGCCTGCACACCTAACAATAAGAGGATTTTCGTCATGGCTAAAATCGGATTTATCGGCACCGGCATCATGGGCCACCCCATGGCTGCCAACCTGCAAAAGGCCGGTCACCAACTGTTTCTTTCCGAGCATCACGGCAAGGCGCCGGCTGAACTGATCAGCGCTGGTGCGGTGGCCCTGGCCAACCCGCAGCAAGTGGCCCAGGAAGCCGAATTCATCATCGTCATGGTGCCCGACACCCCGCAGGTCGACGAAGTGCTGTTCCGCGCCGACGGCGTTGCCGCAGGCCTTGGGCCGAACAAAGTGGTGATCGACATGAGTTCGATCTCGCCCACCGCCACCAAGGCCTTCGCCGCGAAGATCAACGAGACCGGCGCACGCTACCTCGACGCCCCGGTGTCCGGTGGTGAAGTCGGTGCCAAGGCCGGCACCCTGAGCATCATGATCGGCGGCGACCCGCACACCTTCGAACGCGCCCTGCCGCTGTTCCAGGCCATGGGCAAGAACATCACCCTGGTGGGCGGCAATGGCGATGGCCAGACCGCCAAGGTGGCCAACCAGATCATCGTTGCGTTGAACATCCAGGCGGTGGCGGAAGCGCTGCTGTTCGCCTCGAAGAACGGCGCCGACCCGGCCAAGGTGCGTGAAGCACTGATGGGGGGTTTTGCTTCGTCGAAAATCCTCGAAGTGCATGGCGAGCGCATGATCAAGGGCACCTTCGATCCGGGCTTCCGCATCAACCTGCACCAGAAGGATCTGAACCTGGCCCTGGCCGGTGCCAAGGAGCTGGGGATCAACCTGCCGAACACCGCCGGCACCCAGCAGGTGTTCAGCACCTGCACCGCCATCGGTGGCGGCAACTGGGACCACTCGGCGCTGATCAAGGGCCTGGAACATATGGCGAATTTTTCGATTCGCGATAAATAACCCCCTGATCGTTCCCACGCTCTGCGTGGGAATGCAGCCGTGACGCTCCGCGTCACAACAGCGGACGCAGAGCGTCCAGTGATTCATTCCCACGCGGAGCGTGGGAACGATCTGATGCACCCCTAATAACAAGAATCCCCGGGAGCCCGCTTATGTCGGTCGATCCGCAACACCTGCTTCGCGAGCTGTTTGCCACAGCCATCGACGCCGCCCACCCCCGGCAAGTCCTCGAACCCTATCTGCCCGCCGACCGCAGCGGCCGTGTCATCGTGATCGGCGCCGGCAAAGCCGCCGCCGCCATGGCGCTGGTGGTGGAAAACTGCTGGCAAGGCGAAGTCTCGGGCCTGGTGGTCACCCGCTACGGCCACGGCGCACCCTGCAAGAAAATCGAGGTGGTCGAAGCCGCGCACCCGGTGCCGGATGCCGCAGGCCAGGCCGTGGCCAAGCGTGTGCTGGAGCTGATCAGCAACCTGGGCGAAGACGACCGCGTGATCTTCCTGCTCTCCGGCGGCGGCTCTGCACTGCTTGCCCTTCCGGCCGCCGGCATCACCCTGGCGGACAAGCAAGCGATCAACAAGGCCCTGCTCAAATCCGGCGCCACCATTGGCGAGATGAACTGCGTGCGCAAGCACCTCTCGGCGATCAAGGGGCGGGCGCCTGGCCAAGGCAAGCTGGCCTGCCACCGTCTACACCTACGCGATTTCCGATGTACCGGGCGACCAGGCCACGGTCATCGCTTCCGGCCCCACTGTTGGCGACCCCAGCACCTCGCAACAGGCGCTGGCGATTCTCAAGCGCTACCAGATTGAAATCCCGGCGTCGGTGCGCACCTGGCTGCAAAGCCCGGAGTCGGAAACCGTCAAGCCCGGGGACCCGGTGCTCGCCCGTAGCCATTTCCAACTGATCGCCCGTCCGCAGCAATCTCTCGAAGCGGTGGCGGTGAAAGTCCGCCAGGCCGGTTTCAGCCCGCTGATCCTCGGCGACCTGGAAGGCGAAGCGCGGGACGTGGCCAAGGTGCACGCCGGTATCGCCCGGCAAATCATCCAGCACGGCCAACCCCTGGCGGCGCCTTGCGTGATCCTCTCCGGCGGCGAAACCACCGTCACCGTACGCGGCAATGGCCGTGGCGGACGCAACGCCGAATTCCTGCTGAGCCTCACCGACAGCCTCAAGGGCCTGCCCGGCGTCTACGCCCTGGCGGGTGACACCGACGGCATCGACGGCTCGGAAGACAACGCCGGCGCGATCATGACGCCCACCAGCTACGCCCGCGCCGAAGCCCTGGGCTTGAGCGCCAGTGACGAGCTGGACAACAACAATGGCTACGGCTACTTCGCGGCCCTCGACGGCTTGATCATCACCGAGCCGACCCGCACCAACGTCAACGATTTCCGCGCCATTCTGATTCTTGAAAGCCCTGAAAGAGAGTCCCCTGAACATGACGCCTGACAAGAAGGTCAAGATCCTCGCCACGCTGGGCCCGGCCACCGACAGCATCGACGACATTCGCGAGCTGGTGGAAGCCGGGGTGAATATCTTTCGCCTGAACTTCAGCCATGGCGATCATGCCGACCACGCCCAACGCTACCAGTGGATTCGCCAGGTGGAGCGCCAGCTCAATTATCCCCTCGGCATCCTGATGGACCTGCAAGGGCCGAAGCTGCGGGTGGGGCGTTTTGCCGAAGGAAAAGTGCAACTGATTCGCGGCCAGGCCCTGCGCCTGGACCTGGACCCGACACCCGGTGACCAGCGGCGGGTCAACCTGCCCCACCCGGAAATCATCGCGGCCCTGCAGCCCGGCATGGACCTGCTGCTGGACGACGGCAAGCTGCGCCTGCGGGTGATCACCAAGCACGCCGATGCCATCGACACCACCGTGCTCAATGGCGGTGAACTGTCGGACCGCAAAGGCGTGAACGTACCCCAGGCATTGCTGGAGCTCAGCCCGCTGACGGCCAAGGACCGCCGCGACCTGAGCTTCGGCCTGGAACTGGGGGTGGACTGGGTGGCGCTGTCGTTTGTGCAACGCCCGGAAGACATCCGCGAAGCCCGCGAGTTGATCGGCGACAAGGCGTTCCTGATGGCCAAGATCGAGAAGCCCTCGGCGGTGCAGCGCCTGCAGGAAATCGCCGAGTTGAGCGACGCGATCATGGTCGCCAGAGGTGACCTGGGGGTGGAAGTGCCGGCGGAAAGCGTGCCGCAAATCCAGAAGGACATCATTGGTGTGTGCCGCCAGTTGGGTAAACCGGTGGTGGTGGCCACGCAGATGCTTGAATCCATGCGCTTCTCCCCGGCGCCGACCCGTGCCGAGGTCACCGACGTGGCCAACGCAGTGGCGGAAGGGGCGGACGCGGTGATGCTGTCGGCGGAAACCGCTTCCGGTGAATACCCGTTGGAGGCCGTGCTGATGATGAGCAAAATCATTCGCCAGGTGGAAAATGGCCCGGATTACCAGACCCAGCTGGACGTCAGCCGGCCCAAGGCGGATGCCACGGTGTCGGACGCCATCAGCTGTGCGATCCGCCGTATCAGCAGCATCCTGCCGGTGGCAGTGCTGGTGAACTACAGCGAGTCGGGCAGCTCCACCTTGCGGGCGGCGCGGGAACGGCCGGCGGTGCCGATTCTGAACCTGACACCGAACCTGTCGACGGCGCGACGCTTGAGCGTGGCGTGGGGCGTGCATTCGGTGGTGAACGATCGGCTGCGGCAGGTGGATGAGGTGTGTTCCACGGCGTTGGAGATTGCCCAGGCACAGGGTATGGCGGAGCGTGGGGATACGTTGGTGATTACTGCTGGGGTGCCATTCGGGCAGCCGGGGTCGACCAACTCGTTGCGGATCGAGACATTGATCTAATCCCCTGTGGCGAGGGAGCTTGCTCCCGCTGGACTGCGCAGCAGGCCCATCTTTTGGGGCCGCTGCGCGCCCCAGCGGGAGCAAGCTCCCTCGCCACAAGATTCGGCGCTTTCCTGCAGATTATTGATCATGCCCAACCAATCCTGCCCCGACTGGGCCGAAGCCCTGCTCAACGGCTTCAGCCAGATATTCCTGCAGCGCCACCCGCTGTGTGGCCTGCTCTGCCTGCTGGCGATCCTGATCGGCGCCCCGGCCCTGCTCGGCGGCGCGCTGCTGGGCGGTGTCGCCGGCTTGCTGACCGCCCAACGCCGCGGCTATCCCAAGGCCGAACGCCAGGCCGGTCTCTATAGCTACAACGGCGTGCTGCTCGGCTTGCTGATCAGCCAGCACTTCAGCTGGTCGGCACTGCTGCCGCCGTTGATTCTCGCCTGCGGTGGCCTCAGCGCAATCCTCACTCGCCAGTGGCTCAAACGCGCCGCCAATCCCGATGACCTGCCCGCCTACACCGCACCGTTTGTGGTACTCGGCTGGCTGCTGCTGGGCACCACCGCGCCCGCCGCATTTGCCGCCAGCGAACCCGGCACCTGGGCGCTAATCTGCGCGCCGTTCACAGGTCTGGCCCAAGTCATCCTGATGGACCAACCCCTCGCCGGCCTGCTGATCGCCCTCGGCCTTTTAATAGCCAGCCGCCGCGCGGCCTTGTGGGCGCTGACCGGCGCGAGCCTCGGCGTGTTGATCGCCCTGTTGATGGACGAGCCCGCCAGCGCCCTGCTCGGCCTGCACAGCTATAACCGCGGCGTTGGCCGCCCTGGCCCTCAGCCAGCATCGTCGCCAACCCTGGCTGCCGCTGATCGGCATTCTCCTGGCGATCATCCTCACGCCCGGCTTCACCGGCCTGAACCTGCCCGCGCTGACCGCGCCGTTTATCCTCGCCACCTGGCTGGTGCGCGCCAGTCAGCGGGTGATGCAGAAAACCCGCATGGACAGCCCCTTCGAATCCCCCTAGGCTTCGCTGATCTTCGATTCAGGCGACTTCCATGGACAGCAACAAGCACTGGCGTGAGCGTCTCTACGTCATGGTTTTCCAAAGTGACACCCCGGCCGGCCGACGCTTCGACAGCACCCTGTTGCTGATCATCCTGGCCAGCCTGGTGATCGTGATCCTCGACAGCATCCAGGAGGTCCACGACAACTACGCCAACGTGCTGGCCTATATCGAGTGGGGCTTCACCATCATCTTCGCCATCGAGTACGGCCTGCGGCTGTATTGCTCGCCCAAGCCGTTGCGCTATGCCTTCAGCTTTTATGGGCTGGTGGATTTGCTGGCGATCGTGCCCGGGATCCTCGCGCTGTACTACAGCGACGCGCAGTACCTGCTGATTATCCGAATCATCCGGATGCTGCGGATTTTCCGCGTGCTCAAGCTCGGCCCGTACCTCAAGCAGGCCAACTACCTGATGTCGGCGCTGCGGGGCAGCAAGCAGAAAATCGTGGTGTTCCTGGTCAGCGTCTGCACCCTGGTCACGGTGTTCGGCACCTTGATGTACGTGATCGAAGGCCCGGAGCACGGCTTTACCAGTATTCCCAAGGGCATCTATTGGGCAATCGTGACGCTGACCACCGTGGGTTTTGGCGATATCGTGCCGAAGACCCCGCTGGGCCAGGTGATTTCGTCGCTGGTGATGATCACCGGTTATTCGATCATCGCGGTGCCCACCGGGATCTTCACCGCCGAACTGGCCAACGCCATGCGCGGTGAGCAATTGCAAACGGATTGCCCGGTGTGCAAGAAAAACAGCCATGAGCCCAATGCAGCGTTTTGCTCACGGTGTGGCAGCGCGCTTTTCAAGAAACTGGAATAAGCAAAGTTCTTTTTAATCTTTAAGCGACTATGCGCCCCCCCGTTATAGTCGCTGGCATATTGCCCCCATGCGTTTCAAAAACCTTCTCGAACAACAAGGAATGAGCAGTGAAAAAACTCGTTAGTGCCTCTCTCCTGGCCGCCGGCCTCGCACTGGCTGGCGTCGTCCAGGCCGCCCCGGTCACCCTGCTCAACGTCTCCTATGACGTGATGCGTGACTTCTACAAGGACTACAACGCCGCCTTCCAGAAGCACTGGGCCGCCGAGCATCCAAACGACAAGCTGACCCTGCAGATGTCCTTCGGTGGTTCGAGCAAACAAGCGCGCTCGGTGATCGACGGCCTGCCGGCTGACGTGATCACCATGAACATGGCCACCGACATCAACGCCCTGGCGGACAACGGCAAACTGGTGCCGGACAACTGGGTTACCCGCCTGCCGAACAACAGTGCGCCGTTCACTTCGGCCACGGTGTTCATCGTGCGCAAAGGCAACCCGAAAGCCCTGAAAGACTGGCCGGACCTGCTCAAGGATGGCGTGCAAGTCATCGTGCCGAACCCGAAGACCTCCGGTAACGGCCGCTACACCTACCTCTCGGCCTGGGGTTATGTGCTGAAAAACGGTGGCGACGAAGAGAAGGCCAAGAAGTTCGTGGGTGACCTGTTCAAGCACGCCCCCGTGCTGGACACCGGTGGCCGTGCCGCTACCACCACGTTCATGACCAACCAGATCGGCGACGTGCTGGTGACCTTTGAGAACGAAGCAGAAATGATCGCCCGTGAATTCGGCCGTGATCAGTTCGAAGTGATCTACCCGAGCGTTTCCGCAGAAGCTGAGCCGCCAGTGTCGATCGTCGACAAAGTGGTCGAGAAAAAAGGCACCAAAGAGGCTGCCGAGGAATACCTGAAGTACCTGTGGTCGCCGGAAGGCCAGGAAATTGCCGCCAACAACTACCTGCGTCCACGTGACCCGAAAGTACTGGCCAAGTACACCGACCGCTTCCCGAAAGTCGACTTCCTGTCGGTAGAGAAGACCTTTGGCGACTGGCGCACCGTGCAGAAGACCCACTTCAATGATGGCGGGGTTTTTGACCAGATCTACTCCGGCCAGTAATCCGCACCCTGATCGCTGATCGTTCCCACGCTCCGCGTGGGAATGCATCACAGGACGCTCCGCGTCCAGGCCGCGCCGCAAGACCTGGACCGTGCTGGGGACGCAGAGCGTCACTGGATGTATTCCCACGCGGAGCGTGGGAACGATCTATCTACAGCCGTTACATCGGCGGTGTCACGCCATCCTTACCCGCGGAAATCGCCTGGGCCGTCACGCTCCCGTCCGCGCCCTTCGCCGCAAACATCACCACCTTCACCCCAGGCTTCAGCAAGCTGCGATCACCCGGTTCCAGGTTGACGATCGGCACATCATCCGGCACCACGATCTTCTGCTCGCCGCCCTTGTACTTGACGGTCAACGTGCGGCCATCGCTCACCACCAGGTCACCCACGGTGCCGTTGGTCATGCTGCTGCCTTCCTTCAGGTCGAACGCACGGTGCCCATCGCCTGTACCGGCCATCGCCGGTGGGAATACATGCACTTCCAGCGCCGTCAGGGTGCCATCCGCGTTGGGCATGGCCGCCGAACCGATGTAACTGCCGGGCTTGATGTCTTCGATTTTTGCCAGGGTGACCGCACGCACCTGCGTGTCCTTGGTCAGGTGCACGGTGACGTCTTCACCGCTGTTGACCTTGACGTGCATCGCGTCGCCGTCCATCGCGGTAATCGCACCCCGCACGCCGACACGCGGGGCATCTGCGGCCTGGGCAACGCCCACGGTCATCAGCGCGGCCAGGCTGGAGGCCAGGAGCATCTTGTTGAATGTCGTCTTCATGGCAGTCGATTTCCTGTTTATGCAGTTGTGACTGAATGTATCATCGACCTTCAGCGCGAAAGTTAACGTTTCAGTCATTAATTCCCGGCATGAGTGTTATCACCACAGACAGGCTACTCGCGCCCGGGGCCAGTCTTTATCCTCGCTCGCCACAATCCTTCGCTTTTATGAGAACGCCATGAACGCCACGCCCCCCGCTACAAGCACGATGACCCGAGGCATGGTGATGCTGTTTGCGTTCTGTTGCGGCGCCATCGTCGCCAACATCTACTACGCGCAACCGATCATCGAGCTGATCGCCCCGGACATCGGCCTCACGCCGGCCATGGCCAGCCTGATCGTGTCCCTGACCCAGATCGGCTATGCCCTGGGCCTGTTCTTCCTGGTGCCGTTGGGCGACCTGCTGGAAAACCGCCGGCTGATGATCATCACCACCGTGGTGGCCATCGCCAGCCTGCTGGGTGCGGCGTTCACCGAACAGCCGAACCTGTTCCTGCTGGTGTCGCTGCTGATCGGCTTCAGCTCGGTGTCGGTACAGATCCTGATTCCGCTGGCGGCGCACCTGGCGCCGGCTGAATCCCGTGGCCGGGTGGTCGGCAGCATCATGGGTGGCCTGCTGCTGGGTATCCTGCTGGCGCGACCGGTGTCCAGCGTGGTGGCCGACCACTTCGGCTGGCGCGCCATGTTCATGGCCGCCGCGGCACTGATGGCGTTTATCAGCGTGGTGCTGATGCTGACCATCCCCAAGCGCCAACCGGATCACGCGGCCAGCTATGGCCAGTTGCTCGCCTCGCTGGGCACCCTGCTGCGCCGCCAGCCGGTGCTGCGCCAGCGCGCGTTTTACCAGGGCTGCATGTTCGCCACCTTCAGCCTGTTCTGGACCGCCGCCCCGCTGGAACTGTCCCGCAACCACGGCCTGAGCCAAAGCCAGATCGCCCTGTTTGCCCTGGTCGGTGCCCTGGGCGCCATCGCCGCGCCCATTGCCGGGCGCCTGGCGGATGCCGGCCACACCCACCGCGCTTCGCTGCTGGCGATGCTGTTTGCCGCACTGAGCTTCCTGCCGGCCTTCGTGCACCCGCTGTACAGCGTGATCGGCCTGGCGGTGACCGGCGTGGTCCTGGACTTCTGCGTGCAGATGAACATGGTCCTTGGCCAGCGCGCCATCTACGCCCTCGACGCCAACAGCCGTAGCCGACTGAACGCGCTGTACATGACCAGCATCTTCATCGGCGGCGCCTTCGGCTCGGCGATTGCCAGCAGCGTGTACGAACACGGCGGCTGGCTGGGGGTGATGCTGGTGGGCAGCGCATTCCCGCTGGTGGCGTTGCTGCGCTTCTTGAGCGCCTCGCGGCAAGGGGCGGTGGCGACTGCCTGACCCACCTTACAACCGCATCAACGGCTCCAACGCCGCATCCGCCAGAAATGACGAGTGACGAGGTCAAGGGCTTGCTGACTGATTGGGAATTACCGCCCAGGGATTTATGGGCGGTATCCCCTCCAGGAAGATGGCGAGCGCCCTGGCGCGTTGCTTTTCAGCGCAGGTGAGTAGACAGACCGATCACGTCCTCTGGCCGGATCAAGCGTGTGCTTTTAAGCAGGAAGTTTGTCTGACGCCGTCCCAGTAAGTCGATGCCCACAAAGTAACGCCCGCTCTGCTGGTTGTATTTGACGACGGTATCTCCAATACGGCCCGTGTAGCTATCCACCAGCCGCAAGGGCGTTCCGACTTCTGTCATTAAACCCGTCAGATCAATTGTGTCTTGGCCACTGGTGAAATCCATGATCAGGTCAGCGTCGTCATAGGCCGAGTCGCTGGCCTTCTCATACCTGAACGTGTTTCTACCGCCCACACCCCAGAGCGTATCTCCACCTGCCCCGCCGGTGAGAACGTTATCCACCGTATTGCCTATGAGCGTGTCACGGCCTGAGCCGCCAATCGCATTCTCCACGGTGACACCTTTGGCTATACCAACGTTATTGCGCAAGCCGCCTACGCTAGAGGCTGCGCCCTCGCGCAAGTCGATGGTCTGGTTCTGCCGGAAGCCCGAAAAGTCCAGGGTGTCATCGCCACCTTTGTCCCTCACCATGAACCTGGGAGCGCCACTCTGGGAATGCAGGCTAAGGAAGGGATCACCGGTGTTGGAGTTAAAGCCATAGACAGTATCGTGCGGAGCAGGAAAAGGTTCCGGATTCGGGTCCGGTTGAGGTTCTGGCTTGGGCTCTGGTTGGGGCTCCGGCTTGGAAACTCCAGGTTCGTATGCCCCGCCAGTGACTATGTCACTTGCCTGAATGCCACCCACGCTCTTAATCAGAAAATCCGCTTTGCCCCTGCCAGTGGTGTCGAGACCCAGACTACCGTTTCCGCTGCGCGGGTCATGGCTCAGGACAATCTCGCCAGCACGCCCCGTAAACCACTCAACAATGTTGAAATGCTTGATTGAGGTATTTTTCAATAAGCCCGAAAGGTCGATCTTGTCTGTGCCGCTGATGAAATCCAGGATTTCGTCAGGCCTGGTGAGTGTCGAGTCACTCGCTCTATCGTAAGCAAACACGTCCGCGCCTGCGCCGCCTGTCAACCTGTCTGAACCCGCTCCACCCTTGAGCCGGTTGCCGGACTCATTCCCTATGAGCTCATCGTCACCTGAGCCACCTGTGGCATTTTCAATGACAACGCCCTTGGCGATAGACACATTACCCTTCAAGCCACCCACATTGGAAAACGACTCCGCATTAAGGTTGATCTTCTGGTTCTGGGAAAATAGCGAAAAGTTCAGCGTGTCATTCCCGCCCCCGTCCCATACCGAAAATATCGGGGCGTCCTTCGAGGACTCAAGGCTGAAGTGGTCACGGTCAGTATTGGATTCAAAGCCATAAGTAGTATCGGTATTCCGAATATTGAGATTGGCCCCGTAGAGTTTCTGTACGGCAGCAATATCATCTTTCATTGGCGTTGAAGGTTCGCGCGATTTGAAGTCATGGCCCGTATGATTGGTTTCTCGCCAGTAACTCATCACGCTGTGGGCTCTGGTGTCCTGCGTGTATAAGGCATCTGCATAAGAGTGCACACTTTCACCATAGTCCCCAGGGTGGCCAAGCCCCAGGGCATGTCCCAACTCATGTATGGCCGTTGATAAAAAAACATCGCCATGCCGTGGGGCATCAGAAGCGCCTTTCGTTCCAACCGTAGTGCTCATATCACCGTACCAGCGATTAGGCAGCCCCGACACCCCGCCATTGTCATCGGGATTGGCCTTGATGGTTATTGAACCATCCGGACCTGGCGCCCCCTCCTTGAAGACAATATTTGTCACGTCCTGCCAAGACGTCAGGGCTTTGCGCAAGGACGCTTTCTGTTGCACAGAGAATTGATCGTCAAGGGTGAAGGAAAGCTCGATTTTGTTATCGCCATTACGATCGTAATGCCTCGAACCCTCTCGCAGGATCTGCTTTGCAGCATCATCCGTGGTGAAGGTTTTTTTTGAGGTTGCGCCATCACTGGTAGTGGCCGCATTCAACGTAGATAGCTCATGACTTGATACAGGCGAATTAACAAAAGAAGCAGTGACTCTCATAAAAACAACATCCTTTTAGTTGAGACTTTCATTCATCAGGAAACAGACTTTCAACGCGACTGTTTCACTTAACAGCCGCCTTAAAATCTCACATGAAAAAACCGAATGTCACCCCTATGAACGTTTCAATTTAAATATCCAAACAGCCAGAAACACATCGCCAATTTTTCAAGCGCACTATATTTATATTCAGAAGTTTCAGATCAGGCCAGCTCTGCATTCAATATGCGATACGAAGAAAACCGGAGACATATAAACCTACAATTACCCATCGCCCTAACCAGGGCATGAAAACAATCTGCTACACATCCGGCTGCTGCACCACGTGGTGCTGATGGCTGAGAGCCAGGCACTGGAAACAGGGCCAGACTCTGCCTTCACTCTGGCGGTTACCCAGGGGCGCCCGGCTGTTGAAGCAGACCTTTCAATAGCTGCAGCAACGTCGACAATGTCTTGGCGATCATCTCGTTCAACACTGCAAGCGTGGTCGTTTTCGAATCAGGCGCAGGGGGCGGCGCCGGGGACGGCACTACATTTGGCATGGGTAATGGCACCGGCTTGAACCCAGGCGTCGCCCCCGCCCACTGCACATCCGTCGACTTGATCTGGCCAACACTGTTGATCAACAACTCGGCTTTGCCACTGCCGTTCAGGTCAACTTCAAGGCTTGACCGGCCCGTGGCGGCGTCGTACTTGAGCAAGGCCTCGCCAGCGCGCCCCGTGAATCGGTCCGTGAACACCAGGGTGCCCACCCCGGCTTCTTTCAATGCGCCCGACAGGTCGATCTTGTCGGTACCGCTGGTAAAGTCCTCGATCAAGTCAGGATCCTGGGGCGTGGAATCACTGGCCTTGTCGTAGATAAACATGTCCGCTCCGCCGCCACCGCGCAACGTATCAGCCCCTGCTCCACCTTTGAGTCGATTGCCCGCCTCGTTACCGATCAGGGTGTCGCGACCGGCCCCACCTGTTGCGTTTTCAATTGTGCACCCCTTGGCAATCGAGACATTGCCCTTCAAGCCGCCCACGTCAGAGAACGACTCGGCATTGAGGTTGATCTTCTGGTTCTGTGAGAACCCTGAAAAGTCCAACGTATCGTCACCGCCGCCGTCCCATACGCAAAAAACGGGTTTGTCCGTGGCGCTCTTGAGCGTCATCGCCTCCCGCTCGGTGTTGGAGTTGAAACCATACGTGGTGTCGGTATTGCGGGTTTGGTGATTGGCCCCATACAACCGCTGCGCTGCCGCGATGTCGTCCATCATTGGCGCGGATGGATTCGAAGACTGAAAGTCGTGGCCGGCCTGGTTTTTCTCCGACCAGTAGCTCATGACGCTGCGCGCCTTGGTATCCCCGGCATAGACCGCGCCACTGTTGTAGGCAGAGCCGCCACCATTGTAGTTGCCGGGATGCTGCAGGCCGATGGCGTGCCCGATTTCATGTACCGCGGTCACCGAAAAGTGGCTGCCCAGGCCAGGTCTGCTCCCTGCTTTCAGCGTGCCTATCGTCGCGGTCGTGCTGGTGTTGGAGCGTGTAGGTGATGTGGCAACACCACGGTCACCGCGAGGGTTGTTTTTAATGTTTACCGTGCCGTCTGCCCCATCTGCGTGCTCCTTGAGGTTAATGTTGGCAACATCCTGCCAGGACTGCACCGCTTGACGAACGCGTTGTTGCTGCTGCGCGGTGAAACTGGGGTCGACGGTGTAGGACAGATCAACTTTCTTGTCGCCGTTACGATCGTGAAACCGCAGGTTGTCCCGCGAGATCTGCTTGCCGGCCTGATCCGTGGTGTAGGTCGGCTTGGCTTTCGCGCCGAAGCCAGTCGGACCGGGGTCAGACTCCGGCAAGTTTTGAAGCATGGGCCTGATGGAGATCGCGTCAAAAACGTTCATGAGAAAGAGCACTCTCTTTTAATTAATAGACGAGCCGGAACAATCGGCATCAGCCATTAAGCTCCCATGCATGGAAAGCACGGGACAGCGCTTATTTAGTTCTCACCGAAACATTTAAAAGCGATGAAACACCCGCTAAGAAACTCAATAAATTACTTGTAATTTAAACAACTGAACACACACCAGCCGTTGCGGCAGCGCCTTGGTTTATCAGAAAAAAAACAAAAACCTACACAATGCCGCCAATATGAATACTCCAAATCGGCATCAACAAAGATACATCCACTCAAACTTTTCATCCAAATCCACCAGCGATCAGGACTTCACCGCTTGACGTAACTTCCCACGTTAAATCACCCGCCCATCCCAGCCCACCGTCACATGCCGCGGCAGCTCCCGCCGATGCTGCAACAACCACGCATCCAGCGTGTGCCCCACATGGGTCAGCACCCCCAACTGCGCACCCACCTCTTCAATACATTGCAACGCCAGCGTCAGGTCATTGTGATTGCGCGGTGCCTGCGGTTGCGGCGGCATGGAGCAATCGAGTACCAGCACATCCAGCGGCTCCCGTTGCAGCCAATCGCGGGTGGCGGGTGGCAGGCCGACGGTGTCGGTAAGGTAGGCAATGCGCCGTCCTTCACCTTCCAGCAGATACCCCAGGGTGGGCTTGGAATGCAGCAGCGGTAACGCAGTGACGCTCAGTTCACCCAACCGGCGGGTTTCAAACTCGGCAAACGGCTGGCTGAAATCGAGGATGCCGGGGTGCTTGTACAGGTCGGACAACCCTTCCGGATCCACCGGCCCATGCACCGGAATCACCAGCCCCTGGCCCCAGCGCAGATGCAGCAGACCCTGGGCATGATCGGCATGGTAATGGGTCTGGAGAATCCCGTTGAAGCTGCGCGGCGGGAAGCGCTCGGTGAGGTCGGGCAACCCGCTGTCGATCAACCAGCGCTGGTCGCCACACTCGATCAATGCGCTGCATGGGCGGCGGCGCAGGCTCTGGTCATGGCGGGCCAGGCCACAGGCGGCGCACTCACAGCCATACACCGGGACTTGCCGCGCATCGCCGGTGCCCAGCAGTGTCAGGCGCATGCGGGTTGCCCGTCGAGGCAGCCCAGCAAGCGCTCGACCGTGTGTTCCAGGTGGCCGGAATTGTCGAGCAGGAACACGTCTGCAGCAGCGCTCAAACCCTCGGCGAATCGCGCATTGCGCGCCAGGCGCAGATCAATATCCGCCAGGGATTCGCGCCCCCGCGCCAGCAAGCGCTGGCGCAACACCCCTTGGTCTACCGTCAGCAGCACCACCAGCAGGTTCGGGTAACGCAGCCGGGTTTGCGCCAGATGGCCGCGGGAGCCGTTGACCAGCACATCGTGCCCCGCCGCCAGCCACTCATCGATTTCCCGTGGGATGCCATAGGACAACCCGTTGGCGTGCCAGCTGAGGGCAAATGCGCCCTCGGCCTCCATTGCGGCAAACTGCGCCGGGCTCACACCCTGCGCCGCTTCGCCCACCGCTTCCGCCGAGCGGGTGATGACCCGCCGCACAATGCGGCAGCCACGCTCGGCCAGACGCGGTCGTGCGGCATCCAGCAGGCTGTCCTTGCCCGAACCCGATGGTCCGATGAGATAGATCAACCTGCCTGCCATCAAAACACCCTCTTCGCTTGTCGCCACACTTGTTGGACCACGGGCAGTCCGTCGCGGCTCCTGGCTTGCACCAGGTCGGCCCGCAGACCCGTGGCGATTTCGCCGCGATCGCTGAGGCCCGCCGCGTGCGCGGGCGCCAGGCTGATCATCCTGATCGCCCGCGACAGATCGCCGCCATCCTGTTGATCGGCCAGCACGAACGCCGCCTGCAACAGGCTGGCCGGGTAGTAGTCACTGGAAAGTATATCCAGCAATCCTTCGGCGGCCAGGCCGGCGGCGGCCACATTACCCGAGTGGGACCCGCCACGCACCACGTTCGGCGCGCCCATCAGAACTTTCATGTTCAGTTGCCGGCAGCCACGGGCGGCTTCCAGGGTGGTGGGGAATTCGGCGATGGTCATGCCGTAGCGCGCCGACTCCTCGACGTGAGCCAGGGTCGCATCGTCATGGCTGGCCACCGACAGGCCGCGTTCCAGGCAATGCTCGACGATCGCGGCGCGGTAGCGGTCGCTGTACTCCCTGGAGTTGGCCATTTGCAGCTTGATGAACGCGTCCATGGTCTCGTCGTTCAGGTGGTACTTGCCCATGTAGTACTCACGGTACTTGGATTCAAGCACGAACTGGCGCTGGCCCGGCGAGTGGTCCATCACTGACACCAACTGCACCAATGGGTTTTCCACCAGGTCGCGGAACACGCTCAGGGTGTCGGGGTGGCACAGCTCGCACCGCAGGTGCAGGTGGTGTTCGGCGCGGGTCAGGCCGGCGCTTTCTGCCGCCGCGATGGCATTGAGCATCGCCGGCAGTTTCTGCATGCGGTTGCCCTTGGGATTCACATCGCCAATGGACACCGCGTCGAACACCGTGGTGATGCCGGCCGCGATGATCTGCGCATCATGGCTGAGCACCGCCGAGGTCGACGGCCAGTCCACGCCGGGGCGCGGGGTCATGTGTTTTTCCAGGTTGTCGGTGTGCAGTTCCACCAGGCCCGGCAACAGGAAATCACCTTCAAGGTCCTGGGCCTGGGGCAGTTGGCTGCGGCCTTCGGCGATGTCGACGATCAGCCCGTCACGCAGCACGACGCTGCCAAGGAACATGCGATCAGCCGTCACCAGGCGGGCATTACTGAGGATCTGTTCAGCGGGCATGGGCGTATTCCTCTTGGGCAACAGGCGCGGGGGTCATGTCGAAATGGCGGTCTGCGACCGCTTCACGGGCGGCGCGGTCGTGGAAGATGCCGATCAAGGCCGCGCCAGCAGCCTTGGCTTCGTTCATCAGTTCCAGCACCACCTGGCGGTTGCTGTCGTCGAGGGACGCGGTGGGTTCGTCCAGCAGCATCACCGGCCAATCCACCATGAAGCCGCGGGCGATGTTGACCCGCTGCTGCTCGCCGCCGGAGAACGTACCGGGCGCCAGCTGCCACAGGCGTTGCGGGATATTCAGGCGGGTCAGCAGATGCTCGGCGCGCGACTGTGCATTGGCCTTCGACCAGCCACGGGCCAGGGCGGGCTCCATCACCACATCCAGGCAGGCCACCCGCGGGATCACCCGCAGAAACTGGCTGACGTAGCCCAGGGTCTGCTGGCGCACCTGCAACACCTCACGCGGCTCGGCACCAACCAGCTCCAGCCATTCGCCAAGGTGCTGTACCCGGATGCTGCCGCCCGCCGGCAGATAGTTACCGTACAGGGTGCGCAGCAACGTGCTTTTACCGGCGCCGGACTGGCCATGCAGCACCAGGCACTCACCGCCTTTCACGCTGAACTCCACCCCGCGCAGCACGTTGAGCACCACGCCGTTCTGCTGGTGCAAGGTGAAGGTTTTCGAGAGGTCACGGACCTCGATCAAGGCATTCATCATGGTTGCAATACCGAAGACACCAGCAGTTGAGAGTAAGGGTGCTGTGGATCGTCGAGGATCTGGTCCGTCAGCCCGGTTTCCACCACGCGCGAGCGGCGCATCACCATCAGGCGGTCGGCCAGCAGGCGCGCCACGGCGAGGTCGTGGGTCACGATCACCACCGCCAGATCCAGCTCGCGAACGAGGCCGCGCAACAGGTCGAGCAAGCGCGCCTGCACCGACACGTCCAGGCCGCCGGTGGGCTCGTCCATAAACACAAGACGCGGGCTGGAGACCAGGTTGCGGGCGATTTGCAGGCGCTGCTGCATGCCGCCGGAAAAGGTCCGGGGCAAGTCGTCGATGCGCTGCGGGTCGATTTCTACCTGGCCCAGCCAGTCGAGGCCGGCGCCACGCAGTTGCTCATAGTTGCGCACGCCCTGGGCCATCAGGCGCTCGCCGATATTGGCGCCGGCAGAGACCCCCATGCGCAAACCGTCCCGAGGGTTTTGCTCGACAAAGCCCCATTCGGTGCGCAGCAAGGTGCGACGTTCGGCTTCGCTGGCGCTGTACAGATCCAGCCATTCACCGTCCTTGCCGCGATAGCCGATGTGGCCGGCCTGCGGTGGCAGACGCCCGCTGAGCAGCGAGAGCAAAGTGGACTTGCCCGAGCCCGACTCACCGACAATCCCCAACACTTCACCGGGGTACAAATCGAAGCTGACGTCCTGGCAGCCCTTCTCTTCTCCGTACAACAACGACAGGTCACGCACTTGCAAAAGAGGCTGGCTCACTGGTTGTTCTCCTTGACCCGTTGGGCGCAGTACCAGGTGTCGGAACACACAAAACTCTGGGTACCGGCGTCGTCGAGAATCAGCTCATCGAGGAACGATTCATGGCTGCCGCAGATTGCGCAGGTGTGTTCCCACTTCTGCACTTCGAACGGATGGTCTTCAAAGTCGAGGCTGGTGACCTGGGTGTACGGCGGCACCGCGTACAGGCGCTTTTCGCGACCGGCACCGAACAGCATCAGCGCCGGGCTCATGTCGAGTTTCGGGTTGTCGAATTTCGGGATTGGCGAGGGGTCCATCACGTAGCGCTCATCCACCATCACCGGGTAGGCGTAGCTGGTGGCGATATGGCCGAAGGTGGCGATGTCCTCGTAGAGCTTTACGTGCATCACCCCGTAGTCGTTCAGGGCGTGCATGGTGCGGGTCTCGGTTTCCGACGGTTCGATAAAACGCAGCGGCTCCGGGATCGGCACCTGGTAGACCATGATCTGGTCGGCCTGCAACGGAGTTTCCGGGATGCGGTGGCGGGTCTGGATCACCGTCGCGTCCGGGGTGCTTTCGGTGGTGGCGACGCCCGCGGTGCGCGCAAAAAAACGCCGGATCGACACGGCGTTAGTGGTGTCGTCGGCGCCCTGGTCGATCACCTTGAGCACGTCGTCAGCCCCCAGGATCGCGGCGGTCAGTTGCATGCCGCCGGTGCCCCAACCGTAAGGCAGCGGCATCTCGCGGCCACCGAACGGCACCTGGTAACCGGGGATCGCCACGGCCTTGAGCAAGGCGCGGCGGATCATGCGTTTGGTCTGCTCATCGAGGTAGGCGAAGTTGTACGCAGGGTCACGCGCAGGCGCTTGAGTCAGGTCATTCATGGCGGGTGCCCTCGGCCGGTTGGCGCAGTTTGCGGATCAGTTCCAGCTCGGACTGGAAGTCCACGTAGTGAGGCAATTTGAGGTGGGAAACAAAGCCCGCCGCCTCGACGTTGTCGCAGTGGGACAGCACGAATTCTTCCTGCTGGGCCGGCGAGACGATTTCTTCGTTGAACTCGTTGGCCCGCAGCGAGCGGTCCACCAGGGCCATGCCCATCGCCTTGCGCTCGGCATGCCCGAATGCCAGGCCGTAGCCCCGGGTGAACTGCGCCAGCTCGGTGGCCGAGCCGACGAACTGGTTGACCATCTCGCACTCGGTGACTTCGATGCTGCCCAGGCAAACCGGGAAACCCAGCTCTTCCGGGTCGATCCACACCTCCACATCGCCGATGCGAATCTCGCCGGCGAACGGGTGGTTGCGACCGTAGCCGCGCTGGGTCGAGTAACCCAGTGCCAGCAGGAAACCTTCGTCGCCACGGGCCAGGGCTTGCAGGCGCTGGGCGCGGTTGGCCGGGTATTCCAGCGGGTCGCGGGTGATGTCGGCGACGCTGCCGGTGTCGTCGGATTCGTTCTTGATCAGCCCTTCCTTGGCCAGCAGGCCGAGTACCCGAGGGCACGCTTCCAGAGTCGCATCCGGCGTGGTTTGCGGGCCCGGGTATTCACCTTCGGCCAGCAGTGCGAAGTCCAGCAGGCGGTGGGTGTAATCGAAGGTCGGGCCCAGCAGTTGCCCGCCCGGCACGTCCTTGAAAGTCGCCGACAAACGCCGACTCAGTGACATCTGCGCGGTATCGATCGGCAGGCTCGGGCTGAAGCGCGGCAACGTGGTGCGGTAGGCCCGCAGCAGGAAGATCGCTTCCACCAGATCCCCCGCCGCTTGCTTGATCGCCAGTGCAGCCAACTCCGTGTCGTACAGCGAGCCTTCGCTCATCACTCGCGCGACCGCCAGCGGCAGTTGCTCGCGGATCTGCTCCACGCTCAATTCCGCAATGGAAGTATCGCCCCGGCGTTTTTTCGCCAGCAGGCGGTGGGCATTGTCGATGGCCTGTTGGCCACCCTTGACGGCTACGTACATCAGGCATGCTCCTGTGCAATTCGAGTGCTGCGTGGCAGGCCGATCAGGTGATGGCCGGCGGCGAACAACACGTCCAGGCCACGGGGAAACGTCTCGCGGCGTTGACGTTCCAGCCAGAATGCTTGAGGCACCGGCAGGTTGACCTGACGCTGGGTCTTGATCCCCGGACCGCGCCAGTTCAAGGCACGACCGGCTTCCAGATCGGTCAACTGGACCAGCAAGGTGCAGGACTGATCCGGGTAGCGGTCATTGCCGTGGTCGAAGCCGCTGAGGTCGAGCAAGTCCTGTTCACCGAGCAAGGCGAACGCGGCCTCTTCCCGGTTGGCGGTCAGCGGGCAGCCGCAGTGGAAGGCCAGGTTGGCGCGGATCAGCGGCGTGTCGAAGCACGGCGCCAGCCACAGCGGCGTGTCCATATCCAGCAGCGCCAGGCACAGCGCATAGGTAGCCGGCGCCAGGCCTTCAAGGCTGGGGGCCGCGGGCAAGGACTGGATCAGGCCGGGCTCGGCGAGGGCCTTGAGGGCCCCGCGAAAACCGCGCTGGGCGTCCAGCACCGGGTCTACAAAGGCCGGTTGCAAGCGTTGGGCATTCATCAGTTTTCTCCTCGAACCAGGGTGAAGAACTCGACCTTGGTGGCGGCGGTGTCGGCCTCTTTTTGCGCCCGGCGCTCGGCCTGGGCGTTGGCCAGTGCGCCGATCAGGTCGCTGAGCCAGGGGCTCGGGTGCGCGCCCTGCAAATGCGCATCCGCCAGGGCCGCCAGTTCGGCGTGGACCTTGTCGCGCCCGGCCAAATAGCTGTAGCCGGTACGCCCGTCAGCCAGGCGCACCACGCAGCGGGTCACGCTCATTTCGCCGAGGTTGAACGGCGCGCCATTGCCGCCCATGCGGCCACGCACCAGGGTCATGCCGATTTCCGGGGCGCGGATCAGTTGGTAATCCACGTCGCGCAGGGCGTCTTCATGGGGCAGCAATTCACTGCGAAAGGCGCGGGCGAGCACGCCGATCCAGTGTTGACGCGGGGACAGGTTCATCGGGGTCTCCATCAGGTCACCACTTGGTACTGGAAGCGATCCGAACGGCTGGTGGACTGCGCCAGCTCCACCGGGCGGCCGTCGCGATCGCGGGAAAGGGTGAATACGGTGAGCGCCGGCAAGTGCCGGGGCATCATCAGCAGTGCGGCTTCGTCGCGGTTGGGCAAACGCGCGCCGATCAGGCTTTGGGTGCGGGTCAACGGCATGTCGCGCTCACGCAGGTAGTGGCGCAGCGAGCCGCCGTTGTAGTCCGCCAGCAGCGGCGCATGGCTGGCGCAGTAACGGTGGCGGATCAGGCTGACCGGCTGGTGGTCGAGCTTGCGCAGGGTTTGCAGCTCGATCATCGGCGCCATCTCGGCGATGCCCAGTTGCTGGGCCTCTTCACGGCTGGCAAAGCAGTAGCGGCGCTTGAGCAGCATCGCTTCCACGCCCACGCCTTGGGCCGACAAGGACTGGCTGTAGGAGGTCTCGGCGCCCATCGGGTAAATCAGCGGGCGGTCCAGCACCTGGGTGCCCTTGCCCTGGCGGCGCAACAGGCTGCCTTCGAACACCAGCTCGTCGATGGCGCGGCGCAGGGTGTGGCGGTTGACGCCGAAGCGTTCAGCCAGTTGCACCTCGCCCGGCAGGAATTCACCGGCCTGGTAGCTGCTCAGTTCGCGGCGCAGGATGTCAGCGAGTTCGCGGTACACCGGCTCATCTTGTCTAGACAACTGCATGCTTAAAAAAAGCGCCCTGGGGCACCCCTCCGACGTCAGATGAACTGCTTGCGCAGGCGTTGGGACAGCACGTCGATACAGCTCACCACCACGATGATCACCAGCAGCACCGCGCAGGTCTGCACGAACTGGAACGCGCGGATGTTCTCCCAGAGGATCACGCCGATCCCGCCGGCACCGACCATCCCCACCACCGTCGCCGAACGCACGTTGGCCTCGAAGCGGTAGAGCGCGTAGGACACCCACAGCGGCATCACTTGCGGGATCACGCCGTAGATCACCTCTTGCAGGGCACTGGCACCGGTGGCTCGCACACCTTCAACGGGGCCCGGGTCGATGGCTTCGACGGCTTCGGCAAACAGCTTGGCGAGGACCCCGGTGGTACTGATCCACAAGGCCAGGACACCGGCAAAAGGACCGAGGCCGACGGCGACCACGAACAACATGGCGAACACCATTTCGTTGATCGAACGGAAGGCATCCATCACCCGGCGCAGCGGCTGGTGAATCCACCACGGCGTGATGTTGTCGGCGCACAGGATGCCCAGGGGCACCGAGCAGACGATCGCCAGCACCGTGCCCCAGAGGGCGATTTGCACGGTGACGATCATCTCCTTGAGGTAGGAGCGCCATTCGTGGAAGTCCGGCGGGAAGAAGTCGGCGGCGAAGGTCGCCATGTTTCCGGAATCGCGGTACAGCGCCAGCGGGTTCATCTCGGCGCCGTGCCAGGCCCAGGCCAGCAGGATCAGGAACAGGCCCCAGCCCAGGTATTGCGGCCAAGTCCTTTTGCCCACTGCTTCAGCATGCAAGGTAGTCATGGGTCACTCTCGGTGTAGGGTTGGAACTGGGCTTAATGTGGGAGCGGGCTTGCTCGCGAATGCGGTGACTCAGTCGCCGGATGCGTTGAATGACACACCGTATTCGCGAGCAAGCCCGCTCCCACATGAACCCGATTCCTACAGGGGGTTAGCCGTTGGCTGCGGTCTTCTTGTCCAGTTCGGTGATGCGCTCTTGCAGCTTGGCCAGGTCGGCGTCGATGTCGGCGAGCTTCCTGGCCTTGTCAGCCGCTTCCAGCTTGTCGTCGGCGCTGATGGTGGTGCGCTGCTTGAACAGTTCCAGTTGGCGGATCGGCAACAACTGGTCGTCGCTGGACTTGAGGAACTTGCCCAGTTGCATGTTCTTCAGCACGGCCTTCTCTTCGTCGGTGTCACCGTAGTTGGCGAAGAAGTCGCGGATCTTGGTCTTCTCGCTGTCGCTCAGGGCCTTGCTCCACACCATCGGGTCGGCCGGGATCAGCGGCGACTTCCAGATCACCTTGAGCATGGCGGCCTTGTCCGGCTGGGTGACTTCCAGGCGGTCCCAGCTTTCGGTGTTGAAGGTGGCGACGTCCAACTGCCCCTTGGCCACGCTCAATGCGTTGACTTCATGGCTGGAGTTGAGGGTTCGCTTGAACGCGGTGGCAGCGTCGACGTGGTTCTTGGCGAACACGTAGTAGCCGGGTACCAGGTAGCCCGAAGTGGAGTTCGGGTCACCGTTGCCGAAGGTCAGGTTCTTGGCGTTCTTGAGCATGTCATCGACGTTGTTGATCGGGCTGTCCTTGCGCACGATCAGCACGCTCCAGTAACCGGCAGCCCCGTTGGCGGCGGCGGTCTGGGCGAAGATTTCGCCGTTGGAACGGTCCACCGCTTCCATCGCGGCCTTGTTGCCCAGCCAGGCCACGTCGACCTTGTTGAAGCGCATGCCCTGGATCAGGCCGGCGTAGTCGGAAGCGAAGGTGGCGTTGATGGTGAGGCCGGTCTTCTTGTGCATGTCATCCAGGAAGGGCTGCCAGATGCTCTTGAGGTTCTGCGAAGACTCGGTGGACATGATGCCGAAATTGATCGCCTTGTCGGCGGCCTGGGCAGTGCCCATGGCCACGCTGGCAAGCAGCACGGCAGACAGAAACACATGACCGATACGGTTCAACATGGAGAGGATTCCTGTGGGTCGTTAGTAAGGTTTCAAGCGCGGGCCAGGGCCAACCGTGCGGGGACGACGGGTGTGCGGGTCTGGTCGGAAAACATCAGGCTGGTGTCGACATCGGCACCGTACAAATCGTTGAGGAACTGGCTGCTCAGCTCGCTGGCCTGGCCATCGAAGTGAATCCGCCCGCCCTTGAGCGCCACGGCTCGCGGGCAATAACGCATGGCGTAATCGACCTGGTGCAGGGTGACCACCACGGTCTTGCCGTCGCGGCCGTTGATGTCGGCGAGGATCTCCATGACCTTGCGCGCCGACTCCGGGTCCAGGGAGGCGATGGGTTCATCCGCCAGGATCACTTCGGCGCGTTGCGTCAAAGCGCGGGCGATTGCCACGCGTTGCTGCTGGCCGCCGGACAAGGTGGAGGCGCGCTGGCTGGCCAGGTCTGCCAGGCCGACGCGGGCCAGGGATTCCATGGCGAACTGTTTTTCCTCGGCATTGAACAAACCGAGGTTGCCGCGCCAGCGCGGCATGCGGCCCAGGCAACCGAGCAGTACGTTGTCGAGCACGCTCAGGCGGTTGACCAGGTTGAACTGCTGGAAGATGTAGCCGATGTCGGCGCGCAGGCGCCGCACCTTGCCATTCAACCGCCCGCTGGCCTGCACTTCCCGGCCCAGCACCTTGACGCTGCCGCCGTTGCTCTTGTCGCAACAGGCCAGGCCCGCGAGGTGGCGCAGCAAGGTGGACTTGCCGGAGCCGGAAGCGCCAATCAGCGCGACCATCTCACCGGTGGCAACGGTGAGTTCGAGGTCGACCAGCGCGGATTTCTTCGCAAAGGTCTTGTTCAGATGATCGACATGGATAGCTGGAGTCATGGGCTTCTCTGTCTGGTTGAACAGCCATCCGTGGCTGCGTTTGAGTTCAAACGACAGTAGGCGCGGGCTGTGTCAGCCCTATGACTTGCACATGACTGGAGTAAAACCGTTTGATGAAGGTTTGATGAAAGGTTGGAAGTAGCTGTAGGACGTTGATCGTTCCCACGCTCTGCGTGGGAATGCCGCCTCGGACGCTCTGCGTCCATTGAAGTCTTGCGCAGTGGTGACGCGGAGCGTCACGGGATGCATTCCCACGCAGAGCGTGGGAACGATCCATACCTAACCTGTGGCGAGGGAGCTTGCTCCCGCTGGGCTGCGCAGCGGCCCCAAGCCTGGGTGACACGGTCTGTCAGATGTACTGAAGTGGCTGACTTGGGCCTGCTTCGCAGTCCAGCGGGAGCAAGCTCCCTCGCCACAAGGTCTTCGCCCGGCATTGGAAATGTGCCGGACTGTGGTGCAATAGCTGGCCGCCAATATGTGCAAAAGGACAACGTGATGGCAAAAGACAAGGCATGTCCGGTCATCCTGCGAACCCGCCAATCCCTGGAAATCCTCGCCTTCAAACACCCACTGGCAGGTCTTCAACTGGTCAAGGGCAGCTTGGAGCCTGGCGAAGTACCGAGGCTGCGGCAGTTAGAGAGTTGCTTGAAGAGGCCGGGATAACCGGCAAGGTGATACGTGACCTGGGCACTTGGCACTCAGCGTCCACGGGGCATACATGGGCCTTTCATCAATGCCTGATCCCTGAAGACCTGCCAGATACCTGGACCCATTTTGCAGAGGATGATGGCGGCCACGAGTTCCAGTTCTTCTGGCACCCGCTGGCGAGCGAACCGTCAGAAGAGTGGCATCAGGTGTTTAAAGATGCCCTGGAGTTTCTAAAGCCGCGCCTTGCCGAGATCCAACTGGCAACGTAAATCCAATGTGGGAGCCGGGCTTGCCCGCGATAGCGGTGTATCAGCAACAGTTTCAAAACCTGATACACCGCTATCGCGGGCAAGCCCGGCTCCCACATTTTGATTTTCATCAGGTTCAAATTCGTCGGTGTTATTGGGCGGTGCGGGCACGCAATCGCGGCATCACAAAATCCAGAAACGCCCGCAGCTTCAGCGGCAACGGCGACTGCCCTTTGTGCACCAGGCTAATGGGCAGCGGCGCCGACTCGAACGCCTCAAGCACCACCGCCAACGCCTCCTCCCGCACTGCATCCGCCACTTGATACGAGAGTACCCGAATCACCCCAACCCCCAACGTCGCCGCCGCAATCGCCGCTTCTGCGGTGTTCACCGACAACCGCGAATGCACCGGTACCGAGAGCCCGGTTTTACCCGCGCCAAATCCCCACGCCCCTTGGGACGCCAGCACTTCGAAGGTGATGCAGTCATGCCCCGCCAAGTCCTGGGGCTCAGCGGGTATGCCGCGAGCGGCCAGGTATGCCGGGCTGGCGCACACCACCCGCCGCACCGTGCCCACCTGCATGGCCTTGAGCGAGCTGTCGGGCAACTCGCCAATGCGCACCGCGACGTCGCAGTGTTCTTCCATCAGGTGCACGACGCGGTCGGTGAGGATCAGGTTGATGTCGATCTCCGGGTACTGCGCGAGGAATTCCGCCACCACCGGCACGATGTGCAGCCGCCCGAAGACCACTGGCGCGGTAACCACCAGTTCGCCCCGGGGCTGGGAATATTCGCCAGTGGCCGCGCGCTCGGCCTCGCTGATGTCTTCAAGAATGCGCCGGCACGCGTCGAGGTAAGAGGCGCCGGCATCGGTCAACGACAGCTGGCGCGTGGTGCGGTGCAGCAGGCGGGTTTTCAGGTGCGTCTCAAGTTCAGCCACCTTGCGGCTGACGCTGGCCAGCGGCATGTCGAGGCGCCGCGCCGCAGCGGTCAGGCTGCCTGCATCAACCACGGCAACGAAGATGGACATGGATTCAAGACGGTTCATGGCAACCTATCAAATTCTGGAAGGATGATTCCAAATCCTAGGGGATTATCCTGCCAAGCGCGAGTGCGTAACGTTGGCCACTCATCTCCTTCCCGGAGATCTGCATTGAAGGAGAGCGCCGTGAGTGGCCTGCCGATGACATCCCAACCTTCCACAGCGCCTGCGGTCGCGCCGCGCGGCAAGATCATCATGATGGCGGTGATCGCCGGCGCGGTGATTACCAATATTTACTGCACCCAGCCGATCCTGCCGCTGATCGCTTCGGACATGGGCGTAGACGTGACCACCGTGGATCTGGTGGCCGGTTCCGCCCTGCTGGGTTTTGCTACCGGGCTGGCGTTGCTGCTGCCGATGGGCGACCGTTTTGACCGCCGCAAGCTGGTGCTGGGGCAGATCGCCCTGGCGTTCTGTTTCGCCCTGGCGGCGGCGTTTTCACCGGGCATCTGGGCGCTGATCGGGGCGTCTTTCGGCTTGGGGATTGTGAGCTGTGTACCGCAGCAACTGGTGCCATTCGCGGCGGTGATGTCGCAGCCCCACGAACGCGGGCGCAATGTGGGCACGGTGGTCAGCGGGATCATGGTGGGCATCCTGCTCGGGCGCACGATCGCCGGCGTAGTCGGTGAGGCTTATGGCTGGCGGGCGGTGTACGCGATGGAGGCGGCCTTCATGATCCCGGTGTGGATCGGTGCCGCCAGGCTGCTGCCACAGGGCGTGCCGAGCACCAACCTGTCCTACCCTCGCCTGCTGGCTTCGCTGTGGCCGCTGATGCGCGACAACAGCCCGATTCGCCAATCAATGATGGTGCAGGCGTTGTTGTGGGCTTGCTTCAATGCGTTTTGGGTGAATCTGGCAGCACTGTTGGCTCATGGGCCATGGCAATTGGGCAGTGCCTGGGCAGGTGGCTTCGGGATTATCGGTGCGGCGGGTGCGTTGGCGGCGTCGCTCGGTGGGCGGGCTTCCGACAGGCTGGGTTCGCGCAAGGTGATTGGGGCGAGTATCGGGATTGTGACCTTGGCGTTCCTGCTGCTGGCGGGTGCCGAGACTTCGATTATCTTGCTGGTGCTGGGGGTGATCGTGCTGGATATCGGCGTGCAGTCGGGCCTGGTTTCCAACCAGACCCGGGCGTTTGCGGTGGACCCGAAAGCCCAGGGCCGCATCAATAGTTTGTACATGACGGCGACGTTTTTTGGCGGTGCGGTGGGGGCGACAGTCAGCGGCTGGTTGATGGCGCGGTTGGGCTGGATGGGGATTGTGGAGTTTGGGGTGATGCTGGGGGTGATTGCCGGGGTGGTCCACTGGACAAGCGCGCCCAGGCAGACTGAGGAGCTGGCGTAATTTCAAATCAAACGAGATTCAAAATGTGGGAGCGGGCTTGCTCGCGAATACGGTATATCAGTGCCCGATTTGTTGGCTGACACGCCGTATTCGCGAGCAAGCCCGCTCCCACATTTGAGCTTTGTTGTTGGGTGGACTGTATTCCAAACCAGCCATGAAAAAGGCGACCCGAAGGTCGCCTTTTTTCATTGTGCGTACTGCTTGCTCAACCCCGGCGGTACGCCATGGACATCGGTCTCTTCCCAAGGCCCGTTCGGGCTGATGGAGCGGCTCCAGCCGTTGCTCCAGCGGTAGTAGGTGCGCTGGCGGTAGAACGTATCGGCCTGCTCGTCCAGCACGTACACCTGCATCTTGCCGTCCCAGTGGCTGGCCGCACCCGGTGGCGGTGCGAAGGTCGGCGAGGAGCTCGGCACCGGCTTCGACGGTTTGATCACTGGGCCTGAGGGCTGGGTGCCTGGCTGTGTGCTCGGCTGGGTCGACGGCCCTGTCGGTGGAATAGTCGGCCCGGTAGGCGACGGAGGCCGATGGACCGCACAAGCACTCAACCCCAGTACCAGGCTGAGCAGGGTGATACGTGCGATAGCGGTCATGGGCATTTCCTCGAATTATTGGTCCGGACTGTCGATGGTCAGCTGCTGCAGCGCAGTGGTGCTGCTGGCCAGGGGTTGGCTGCGGCCGATCCACTCGCCAGCTGTGGGAGCACCTGCCCGGGATATGCGCGCAACCAGTTGGACTTCGGGAAAGTTGGACAGTTTCAACTGCGGCATCATCGCGTCGCTGTCGCCCAGCTCGACGGTGATCGGCAGGTCGGCCACGGTCACGCGCTTGGCCGCCAATGGCGCCGGCGGGCCTTTGACGGCACGGGCGAAGATGAACACGCTGTCGGTCGGCAGGGCCTTGGCCTTCACATCGGCGGCCAGGTCCACCCGCACTTGCATCTGTTTTTCTGCCTTCACGGGCGCCACGCTACCGCCGCTTTCCTTGAGCTTCTCGGCGGCCCGGTCGATCCCGCCTTGCAGCGCGGCACGGGAATTGTCGTCCGGTGGCAGTTGCGCCAGCAGGCGGTTCCAGTAGTCGATCGCTTCCTGGTAACGCTGGCCTTCAAAGGCGGCGATGCCCAGCAGGCCGAGGCTGGTGACTTCCTTCGGGTCGAGTTTCAGTGCTTCGTCGGTCAGGGCCTGGACCTTGGGCGACCACTGTTTGTTGTCGGCAAAGTACTGGGCCTGGGCCCACTGGCCGAGCAACTCGGGCTGGCGACCGGCCAGGGCCACGGTGCGCTCGAAGATTTTCGCCGCATCGGCGGAACGGTCCTGGGCCATGTAGGCGCGACCGAGGAAGTACAGGCCTTCCGGCGAATCCGGCTGGGCCGCTGCGGCGCGCTCCAGGCGGCGGGTCATGTCTTCCATGGACACCGGCGGCTGGGAGAATTCGCGGGTCAGTTCGACCTTGTCGCTGGCACCGTAATGCAGGTACAGCGCCACGCCCAGCACCGGCACCAGAAAGGCCGCGAGCAACGGCAACGGTTTGCCGAGGCGCGACTCCCGAGGCTTTTCCACGCCCTCGGTATCCGCCAGCAACTCGCGAGCTGCTTCAGCGCGGCCGCTGTCCAGCTGGGCCGCATCCAGCACGCCTTCGGTCTGCTGGGTTTGCAGTTCCGCCACGCGTTCCTGGTACAGCGCCACGTTCAAAGCAGTGCGATCCTCTTCACGCTGGGCACGGCGGCCGCGTAACACCGGGATCAGCAGGAAACTCAAGGCAATCAGAAGCAGCAGACCTGCTGCGAGCCAGAAATCAATCATCAGTTTTTTTGTCCAGCAGTTGGTCGAGGCGTTGACGCTCGTCGACGGAAAGCGAGTCCGAGCCATCGGCCGGGGCGACACGACGGCGGCGCACAATCACCGCCATAACGACTAAGCCTGTGAGCAACAACCCGGCGGGGCCGAACCACAGCAGCGCAGTCTTGCCGGTGAGCGCCGGCTTGTAGCGCACGAAGTCACCGTAGCGGTCGACCATGAAGTCGATGATCTGCTGATTGTCCTTGCCCTCGCCGAGCATGCGGAAAATCTCTTTGCGCAGGTCGGCGGCGATCGGTGCATTGGAGTCGGCGATGTCCTGGTTCTGGCACTTGGGGCAGCGCAGCTCCTTGGTCAGTTCGCGAAAACGCTCGCGGTCTCCGTCCTTGGCAAATTCGTAAGTGTCGATGGCGGCGTGGGCCACGCCGACCATGCTCAAGCCCAATACCGCGGCGGCTAACCAACGCTTCATGGCTTGGCCTCGTCCACCAGTGCCTGGTACTTGGCGGCCAGTTGCTCGCGCCACACCACTTCGTCGATCACGCCCACGTACTTGTCGCGGATCACGCCCTTGGCATCGATGAAGAAGGTTTCCGGGGCGCCGTATACGCCGAGGTTCAGGCCGAGGCTGCCGTCTTCGTCGCGGATATCCAGTTGGTACGGGTTGTGGAATTCCGCCAGCCACTTCAAGGCGGCAGCATTGTCGTCCTTGTAGTTGATGCCGTAGATCACCACGCCCTTCTCCGCCAGCTTGTTCAGCACCGGATGCTCCACGCGGCAGGAAATGCACCAGGTGCCCCACACGTTGACCAGGGCCGGTTTGCCCAGCAAATCAGCCTGGGTCAGGGTCTTGTCGCC
Organism: Pseudomonas sp. W2I6; assembly: GCF_030815935.1. Classification (NCBI taxonomy): domain Bacteria; kingdom Pseudomonadati; phylum Pseudomonadota; class Gammaproteobacteria; order Pseudomonadales; family Pseudomonadaceae; genus Pseudomonas; species Pseudomonas sp. W2I6. The sequence goes on from NZ_JAUSXJ010000001.1 coordinate 4,356,693, forward strand.
CTGCACCGTCGGCAGCGAGAACGCCGGGAATGGCTTGCCGATCATGGCCGACGGCAACTCGGCCGGGTCCAGGTACAGCCCGCGATACAGGAACACCGCCACCACCAGAAACGCCGCCAGCGGTAACACCATCAACCAACGCTTCATACTGGCGCTCCTTGCAGACCGAGGGCTTCACGCACCCGGCTCTTGACCTTGACCCGGTAGCGCCGGTCCATCGCTGCCAGCAAACCACCGAAGCCGGTGAGCAGGCCGCCGAACCAGATCCAGCGCACAAACGGTTTGACGTGGACCCGCACGGCCCAGGCGCCATCGCCCAACGGTTCACCCAGGGCGACGTAGAGGTCGCGGGTGAAACCGGCGTCGATCCCGGCTTCGGTCATCATCGAGCTTTGCACGGTGTACAGGCGTTTTTCCGGGTGCAGCACGGCGATTTCCTTACCGTTGCGCACCACACGTACGGTGCCTTTGTCGGAGGTGAAGTTCGGCCCTTCGAAGTGCTTGGCGCCTTCGAAAATGAAGTGATAGCCGGCCAGGTCCATGGACTCGCCGGGGGCCAGGCGCAGGTCGCGCTCGGCGCTGTTCTGGCTGGACAACACCACACCCAGGGCGCACACGGCGATGCCGATGTGGGCGACCTGCATGCCCCAGTAACTGCGGGTCATGGTCGGCAAGCCTTTGATCAAACCTTTGTGGCGGGTCTTGTCGATCAGGTCGCGTACACCGGCCAGCAATACCCAGGCCGCGAGCATGAAGGTGGCAAGCACGGCCCAGTTGAAGTCGCCGTAGGCAATCCCAGCGATCACCGCCAATGCGGCGCTGCCCAGCAGTACCGGGGTGAGCATGCCCACCAGCCATTTCACCGGGGTGTCTTTCCAGCGCACCAGTACGCCGACCGCCATCACCACCATCAGCAGCGCCATCAAGGGGATGAACAGCGCGTTGAAGTACGGCGGGCCGACGGACAGCTTGGCGCCGCTCAGGGCATCCAGCACCAGCGGGTACAGGGTACCGAGCAGAATCATCGAGGCCGCCACCACCAGCACCAGGTTATTACCCAGCAGCAGGGTTTCCCGGGACCAGAGGTTGAAGCCCACGTGGCTCTTGACCACTGGCGCACGCAGGGCGAACAGCGTCAGGGAGCCGCCGACCACGAACAGCAGGAAGATCAGAATGAACACGCCGCGCTCCGGGTCGGAGGCAAACGCGTGCACCGAGGTCAGCACGCCGGAACGCACCAGGAACGTACCCAGCAGGCTCAGGGAAAACGCGGCGATGGCCAGCAACACGGTCCAGCTTTTGAACACGCCGCGTTTTTCCGTGACCGCCAGCGAGTGAATCAGCGCGGTGCCCACCAGCCAGGGCATGAAGGAGGCGTTTTCCACCGGGTCCCAGAACCACCAGCCGCCCCAGCCGAGTTCGTAGTAGGCCCACCACGAGCCCAGGGTGATGCCGATGCCGAGGAATGCCCAGGCGACGATGGTCCACGGCCGCGACCAGCGCGCCCAGGCGGCATCGAGACGCCCGCCGAGCAAGGCGGCGATGGCGAAGGCGAAGGCGACCGAGAAACCGACGTAGCCCATGTAGAGCATCGGCGGGTGCACGATAAGGCCGATGTCTTGCAGCAGCGGGTTGAGGTCGTGCCCGTCGACCGGGATCTGCGGCAGGATGCGGGTGAACGGGTTGGAGGTCATGATCAGGAACAGCAGGAAGCCGATGCTGATCATGCCCATCACCGCCAGCACCCGGGCCAGCATCACCTGCGGCAGTTGGCGGGAGAAGATCGAGACGGCAAAGGTCCAGCCGCCGAGGATCAATGCCCACAGCAGCAACGAACCTTCGTGGGCGCCCCACACGGCGCTGAACTTGTAGTACCAGGGCAAGGCGCTGTTGGAGTTATTGGCCACATACGCGACAGAAAAGTCGTCGGTCATGAAGGCGTAGGTCAGGCAACCGAAGGCGAACACCAGAAAGGCGAACTGGCCCCAGGCAGCCGGCTGGGCCAGGCTCATCCACAAACGGTCACCGCGCCAGGCGCCCAGCAACGGGACCACGGCCTGGACGATGGCAAAGCACAGGGCGAGGATCATCGCCAGCTGGCCCAACTCCGGAATAAACAGTGCGGACGTCATGACTTAGCCCTCCTTGGCAGGGGTCGGGGCGGATTGGCCGCTGTCTTTGAGGGCCTTGGTGACTTCCGGCGGCATGTATTTTTCATCGTGCTTGGCCAGCACTTCGTCGGCCACGACCACGCCGTCGGCGTTGAGCTTGCCGAGGGCGACGATGCCCTGCCCTTCGCGGAACAGGTCCGGGAGGATGCCGCGGTAGGTGATGGTCACGGACTTGTTGAAGTCGGTGACGATGAACTTGACGTCCAGGGAGTCCCCGGAACGTTGCAACGAGCCTTTCTCGACCATGCCACCGGCACGGATTCGCGTGTCCAGCGGCGCTTCGCCGTTGGCGATCTGGGTCGGGGTGTAGAACAGGTTGATGTTCTCCCGCAGGGCGCTCAGGGCCAGGGTCACGGCAATGCCGACACCGGCCATGATGGCCAGGATGATCAACAGACGCTTTCTACGCAGCGGATTCACTTTTCGGTCTCCCGGCGCAAACGACGCGCCTCTTGTTGCAGGTAACGCTTGCGGGCCAGGATCGGCGCGGCGACGTTGAGGGCCAGCACCGCCAGGCAAATGCCATAGGCCGTCCAGACGTACAGGGCGTGATGGCCCATGGCGAGAAAATCACTGAAAGAGTTGAAGCTCATCCACGGGCTCCCAGGCTGTTTTGCACTTCGGCCTTGACCCAACTGGTGCGGGCTTCACGCTTGAGCACTTCGAGGCGCATGCGCAGCAGCAGCACGGCGCCAAAAAAACAGTAGAACCCCAGCACCATCAGCAGCAGCGGCGCCCACATTTCCACGGGCATTGCCGGCTTTTCGGTGAGGGTGAAGGTGGCGCCCTGGTGCAGGGTGTTCCACCACTCCACCGAGTATTTGATGATCGGGATGTTGATCACGCCGACGATCGCCAGCACCGCGCAGGCCTTGGCGGCGCTGTCACGGTTGCTGATGGCGTTGCCCAGGGCAATCAGGCCGAAGTACAGGAACAGCAGGATCAGCATCGAGGTGAGTCGCGCATCCCATACCCACCACGAACCCCAGGTCGGCTTACCCCAGATCGCGCCGGTGACCAGCGCCACGGCGGTCATCCAGGCACCGATGGGCGCGGCGCATTGCAGGGCCACATCCGCCAGTTTCATCTTCCACACCAGGCCGACGATGCCGCACACCGCCAGCATCACGTAGCAGGACTGGGCCAGCATCGCGGCAGGCACGTGGATGTAGATGATGCGAAAGCTGTTGCCTTGCTGGTAGTCCGGCGGCGCAAAGGCCAGGCCCCAGACCAGGCCGATGCCGATCAGCAATACCGCGGCGATGCTCAACCACGGCAGCAGTTTGCCACTGATGCCGTAAAACCATTTGGGCGAGCCGAGCTTGTGAAACCAGGTCCAGTTCATGCTGTTTCCATCACGGTTGCTTCTCGTCGTTGCGAGAAGCTTAGGGTCTTTACTGGTTAAGGTTCTATCGCTTAACCAGACCTCATTATTCGCCGACGCTGATCTTCAGGCCAGCCGCTATAGCAAAGGGTGTCAGGGTTACCGCCAGGGCGGCCAGGCTGCCAAGCCACAGGAGGTAACCGGTCGCCGGCATGCCCTGGAGCGCGGCTTGCAACGCGCCGCTGCCCAGGATCAACACCGGGATATACAAAGGCAAGATCAGCAGGGCCAACAACAGGCCACCGCGTTTCAAACCGACGGTCAGTGCCGCACCTACGGCGCCCAGTAGACTGAGAACCGGCGTGCCAAGCAACAAGGAAAGGAGCAACACCGGCAGGCATTCGGTGGGCAACCCCAGCATCATCGCCAGCAGCGGCGCGAGCAATACCAGCGCCAGGCCGGAAAACGCCCAGTGTGCCAGTACCTTGGCCAATACCAGAAGTGGCAGGGGGTGCGACGAAAGGACCCACTGTTCGAGGGAACCGTCTTCAAAATCACTGCGAAACAGCCCGTCCAGCGAGAGCAGGACTGACAAAAGCGCCGCCACCCAGACCAGTCCCGGAGACAAGGTTTGCAACAGTTTAGTCTCGGGGCCCACCGCCAACGGGAACAGCGCGATCACAATCGCGAAGAACACCAGCGGGTTGGCCAATTCGGCCGGACGGCGACAGAGTAACCGCGCTTCGCGGGCGACCAACAGGGCAAATACGCTCATACCGCCCACCGGCCCAGGTCGAGGTCGCGGTAACCGGCGGGCATGCGCGTCAAGGTGTGGTGAGTGGTCAGGACCACCATGCCGCCCTGCTCGCAGTGCGCGGCAAGGTGTTCTTCCAATTGGGCAACGCCTTGTTTGTCGAGGGCGGTGAAGGGTTCGTCGAGAATCCATAGCGGCGGGCCGTCGAGATACAAACGGGCCAGGGCCACGCGGCGCTGCTGGCCGGCGGACAGGGTGTGGCAGGGAACGTCTTCGAAACCCTTGAGGCCAACCGCGGCCAGCGCCTGCCAGATCGCCTCGCGGCTGGCGGGATGATGCAGGGCGCTGAGCCAACTGAGGTTTTCTTCAGCGGTAAGCACATCCTTGATTCCGGCGGCGTGGCCGATCCAGATCAGGTTGCGCGCCAGCTCGGTGCGCTGCTCGTGCAACGGTTTGCCGTTGAGCCGCACTTCCCCCGCCGTCGGCTGCATCAGCCCGGCCAGCAGGCGCAACAGGCTGGTCTTGCCGCTGCCGTTGGGGCCGCTGACCTGCACCATGTCGCCGCCCGCCAGACGCAGTTCGAGGTGTTCGAACAGCATCCGCAGGTCACGTTCACAGGCGAGCGCTACGGCTTCTAGAAGAGGGCTGGTCAAGAGATCGCGGGCCTTTACGGTTCAAGTCGGCGGTGGAACGGCCGTTAAAGAGATGCACATTAACTGCTTTGGCGACCGTTTTTAGAGAGCTGGATCAATCAGTTGTGTTGTTTTTAACGCTCTCTTTGAAGACGGGCGGCATTATACATGTGATGCCCTACTCTAAAGAGGGCAATTTCCCCTGAGACGGCGCGCACGATGACCGGTGAGATCAATCTTCCCACGCTCCCCCCGACGCTTCCGGCCGGGCCTGCGCCCGCGCCTGCAGCGGGCGAGTTGCTGAAACTGCTGGAGCCGCAGACCGGCCTGATCGACCCCGGAAAAACCGTAAATGCCGAGGTGCTGGCACTGAAACAAGGCGGCGATGCCTTTCAGTTGCTGCTCAAGCTGACCCTGGAAGGCGGCCGGCAAACCCTGGTGCAGGCCAGCAGCAGCCAGCCGCTGCCGCTGGGTACCCAGGTGGAAGTCAGCCAGACGCCGTCGGGCAATTTGTCCATCAGCCTGCAGCAGGCCCTGAGTTCCAGCGTCGCTGCGCTGACGCGTATCGACACCAGCCAGTTACCGGTGGGCACCCTGCTGCAAGGCAAGGTGCTGACCACCCAGGCGCTGCCACAGGGCGCCAACCAGCCGGTGGTGTATCGCTCACTGGTGTCGGTGCTCAATAACGTCCTCAGCGGCGCGACCCTGACCGTCGAAAGCCCGCAGCCCTTGCGCGTCGGCAGCCTGCTCAGCGCCGTGGTGCAAAGTGCGCAGACCTTGAGCTTTGTACCGCTGAGCGGGCGCCAGGACCAATTGGCCGTGGCCCAGCAACTCTCCACCCAGCAAAGCCGCCAGGGCTCGCTGGACGTGGTGTTCACCGCGCTGCAAAGCCTGCCGGCGACCAGCAGCGACAGCACCGGGGCCGACCTGCGCGCCGCCGCCGAGCGTTTGCTCGCCGGCCTGCCCGACCTGGCCCAGGCCAGCAACCCCAAGGTGCTGGCGCAACTGATCCAGAACAGCGGGACCTTCCTCGAAGCCAAGTTGCTGGCCGGGCAAAACCCGCAGATACCGCCGCTGGACATGAAAGGCGCGCTGCTGCGCTTCGTCGCCGACCTGCTGCCATCCCTGCCCGCCAGCACCAATCTGAATGCGATCCTCGCTGCCAACACCCTGGCGCAGTTGCTGCCCAGTTTCGTACGCAGCCCGCTGGGCACCCTCGGCCAGGTCGGCGCCAGGCAGGCGCCCGCAGGCTTTCCGCTGCCCGATCGGCTGATGCAACGCCTGGAAGGTGAAAGTGACCTGGAAAACCTGCTGCGCCTGGCCGCCGGGGCCATCTCCCGCCTGCAAAGCCATCAGCTGTCGAGCCTGGAGCAGACCGGTACCACCGCCGACGGCAAGCTCTTGACCACCTGGCAGCTGGAAATCCCCATGCGCACCTTGCAGGACATCGTGCCGTTGCAGGTCAAGTTCCAGCGGGAAGAACCGGCGCCCGACAAGGAACAGCCGGAACGCAAGGACAGCAAGGATCCCAAGCAAATGCTCTGGCGCGTGGAAATGGCGCTCGACATGGAGCCGCTCGGCCCGTTGCAGGTCCAGGCGCAACTGAGCCAGGGCAAACTGTCGAGCCAGTTGTGGGCGACCCGGCCCTTCACCGCCAGCCTGATCGAAAGCCACCTGGGCAGCCTGCGCGAGCGCCTGGTGTCGTCGGGACTCAACGTCGGCGACCTCGACTGCCACCTCGGTACCCCGCCACGGGGCCCGAAAACCGGGCTTGAACAACGCTGGGTGGATGAAACCGCATGAAAAACCCCAACCCGCCCCGCCAGGCCATCGCCCTCAAATACGACGGGCAACAAGCGCCGACCCTGACCGCCAAGGGCGACGATGCCCTGGCCGAAGCCATCCTCAAGCTGGCCCGGGAGAACGAAGTCCCGATTTACGAAAATGCCGAGCTGGTCAAATTACTGGCACGCATGGAGTTGGGCGACAGCATCCCGGAAGAGTTGTACCGCACCGTCGCCGAGATCATCGCGTTTGCCTGGACGCTGAAGGGCAAGTTCCCGGTGGGCTACGACCCGGACGCGGGGCCGGTGGAGCGGGATGTGACGGAAAGAGGCGACGATTATTAAGGTGGGAGCCGGCTGATCGTTCCCACGCTCTGCATGGGAACGCCACCTCGGACGCTCCGCGTCCAACCGGCGCTGCAACGTTCAAGTCTTGCGCAGGGGTGACGCGGAGCGTCACGGGATGCATTCCCACGCAGAGCGTGGGAATGATCAGTTGCGGTGGGTGGTGTATAGCAATTATATCTTTCGAGGTATAGATTATCCCGAACCCGATAGTTCAGGATAAACCCATGAGCCCTACCCGCCCGATTCTCAGTCGAAAGCTACTCGCCGAAGCGCTCGCCCGTGATATGGCAGGCGAGTCATTTGCCGACTACAGCTCCGGCATGTTCCTCGCGGCTCCGCGCCGTACCGGCAAGAGTACGTTCCTGCGCAACGACCTTATCCCCGAGTGCAAGGCCCGGGGCTGGCTGCCGGTGTACGTGGACCTGTGGATGAACCGCGAAATCGACCCCGCCGAACTGATCTCCGGCGCTATCGGCAAAGCCCTGGGCGAGTTCGAAAGCGCAGTGAGCAAGGCGGCCAAGAAAGCCGGTATCGATAAGATCAGCCTGCTGCGCACCTTGAGTTGGGACTTCACCAAACCGCAATTGCCCGCCGGCACCACGCTCAGCCACGCCCTGGACGTGCTGCACCAGGTCTCGGGGCAAATGATCGTGCTGATCGTGGACGAGGCCCAGCACGCCCTCAACAGCGAAGGCGGGGTGAACGCGATGTTCGCCCTCAAGGCGGCACGGGATCATCTCAACGGCAGCAGCACGGCCGATGGCCTGCGCCTGGTCTTCACCGGCTCCAGCCGAGACAAACTCGCCAACCTGGTACTCAAGAGCAAACAACCGTTCTTCGGCGCCCATATCACACCGTTCCCGCTGTTGAGCCGGGATTTCGTCGAGTTCGTGACGGACCTCTGGAACCAGCGCCTGGCCGCGACCAACCAGTTCAACCTGGAGGACATGGACTATGCCTTCCAGCTCGTTGGCCGGCGCCCGGAAATGCTCAACACACTACTGACCGAAGTGAGCGTGGGTCTTGGCGAGGCCAGCAACCTTGGCGAGTTGCTGAGGACCGGGGCACTCAATCACCAGGCCGGCATCTGGAGCGATTACGAGAGCGCCTACAACGACCTCTCGCCGCTGCAACAGGCGGTACTTGAAGTGATGGGCGAACGAACCCTGGGCAAGCAGGCGTTCTCGCCTTTTGCGGAGAAAACCTTCCAGGATGTGAACCGCAAGCTGGAACAGGCCCAGGTCGAGCCGAACGCCAGCACACCAAACGTGCAGAAAGCACTGGAAGTGCTGCGGGAGAAGGAGTTGGTCTGGAAAGCCAACCGTGGTGAATATGCTTTGGAGGACTCGACCATGGCCGAATGGCTGAGCAACCGACACCGGCTATAAGCTGCAAGCAATACCGCTTGCAGCTCGTAACCTTCAGTTGTCCTTGTGCAACCGGCTCATCAACTGCGCTTCAGCCTGGGTCAACCCACAGGACTGGGTCAGCTCATCCACCGTGGCGCCCATGCCCACCAGCTTCGCCGCCTGGGCGAATGAGAGGCTCGACGGGTCACGCTGCTCGAGTGCCGACAGCTTGTCCGGCAACGGCGCCAGCACCGAACGCAGCTCGTGCACTTCATCACCCACACGCACCGCACTTTGCTGGAAGTGGTCGACCCGCTTGGCCAGCTCCAGGATCCGCCGGTCGCGCACAGCGTCGCGCTCGACTTGTCGAGTGGCCAATTCCCGTTGCTGGCGAACATAACGCAGCAGGAAGCCCAGGGTCCCGGCCCAAAGGATGGCCAGGACGATCACCGCTACCTCAAGAAACAATCAGATATTCTCCAGGTCCTGCCACTCTTCTTCGCTCATCATCTTGTCCAGCTCAACCAGAATCAGCAGTTCGCCGTTCTTGTTGCAGACACCCTGGATGAACTTGGCCGACTCTTCATTGCCGACGTTCGGCGCAGTCTCGACTTCGGATTGGCGCAGGTAAACCACTTCCGCCACGCTGTCGACCATGATCCCGACCACTTGCTTGTCGGCTTCGATGATCACGATGCGGGTGTTGTCGTTGACTTCGGTCGGCACCAGGCCAAAACGCTGGCGGGTGTCGATCACGGTCACCACGTTGCCGCGCAGGTTGATGATGCCCAGCACATAGCTTGGGGCACCCGGAACCGGAGCGATTTCGGTGTAGCGCAGCACTTCCTGCACACGCATCACGTTGATGCCATAGGACTCGTTGTCCAGCTTGAAGGTGACCCATTGCAGGATTGGATCATCCACCAGACCTTGTGCGGACACTGACTTGTTCATACTCCAGACCCCTTCAAATACCGTTGGTTACGGTGTGTGTTCTTGGGCAGCGCCGTAGCGCTGCTGCTTGTTATCAAGTGCGTTTGTTCAGCGGCATGGCTTTTACCGCGCCGCTGGCAATCAACTCCGCCAGTTCGGCGACATCCAGCAACGCGCACATGTGCTCGATCACAGTGCCCGCCAGCCATGGCCGCTGGCCTCGGTGGCTGCGCCATTTGATTTCGTTCGGGTCCAGGCGCAATGAGCGGCTGACCTGATGCACCGCCAGCCCCCACTCGTAGCCCTGGACCGAAATAACGTATTGCAGGCCCTGGCGGAAGTCATCGCGGTAGCGGTCGGGCATCACCCAACGCGCGGTGTCCAATACCTTCAAGTTGCCCTGCTGGCTCGGCAGGATCCCGAGGAACCAATCCGGCTGGCCGAACAACGGCGTCAACTCCTGGCCTTCCAGGGAGTAGATCGACCCCAGGCACACCAGCGGCACGGCCAGGGTCAGCCCGGCGACATCGAACAGCAAACATTCGAACGGCTCCGCAGCCCACACCGGGCGACCGTCGCCCTGTACCGGCGGCGGCGTGATGCTCGGCGGGAGGTGAACCTCAACCACCGGCTCCACCACTACAGGCGCAATCACCACAGGCTCGACGGGCACAGCAACCGGTACAGGAACGGCTACGGGAACCACCAACGCATCACGGGCCTGCTCTTCCAGGACCGCCAGCTGAAACTCGTCCAGGGCAGCAGGTTCAGGCTCGATGACTTCATCGAGGATCAGAATCGGCTCCGGCATGTCCTCGGTGGCGTCCTGGAGCAAAGCGTCCAGGTAGGACTCCAGCGCCAGTTGCGGCCGGGTCTTGAAATCAACGGGACGGTTCATCTGTATGCCCACGCGCAAGCCCCATCAACCCTGTATTCAGAGGTTATCGGCCTGTGAGTGTCCGGACTTGAATCGAGAGCCGGTTTGGTCAGGAAAACCACGGCGTCTGCATCGCTGGCAAGCCAGGCTCCTACAGGACTGTTTATGACCATCACGCCACCTGCGCCACAAGTTGCTGGGACAACAGGTGCTTGAGCAACGCCCGATACGCCAGCACCCCACGGCTCTTGCCGTCGAACTGCGACGGCGTCAGCCCTGCCCGGCTCGCATCCCGCAGGCGCGTGTCCACCGGGATGTAGCCTTGCCAGATAGTGTCCGGATAAGCATCGCGCAATACCCGCAAGGTGCCGAGGGACGCCTGGGTACGGCGGTCAAACAGGGTCGGCACGATGCTGAACGGCAGCGCCTGCTTGCGCGAGCGGTTGATCATCGCCAGGGTGCTGACCATGCGCTCCAGGCCCTTGACGGCCAGGTGCTCGGTCTGCACCGGGATCACCAGCTGTTGGCTGGCGGCCAGGGCGTTGACCATCAGCACGCCGAGCAACGGCGGGCTGTCGATGATCGCGTAGTCGAAGTCCTGCCACAGCTGCGCCAGGGTCTTGGCGATCACCAGGCCCAGGCCGCTCTGCCCCGGCGACTGGCGCTCAAGGGTGGCCAGGGCGGTGCTGGACGGCAACAGCGAGATCTTTTCATTGCTGGTAGGCAGCAACAGTTGCCCCGGCAAGTCGGCCGGCACGCTGCCCTTGTGCAGGAACAGGTCGTAGCAACTGTGTTCCAGGGCATCCGGGTCATAGCCGAAATAGCTGGTCATGGAGCCGTGGGGGTCCAGGTCGACCACGACCACACGCTTGCCGGCCTCGGCCAGCAAGCCGGCCAAGGCGATGGACGTGGTGGTTTTACCGACACCACCCTTTTGATTGGCAACTGCCCAGACTCTCATTCGGATTGTTCCTCCCGGCAGGCACAGGCTCGACCGAGAAATTGCATGGGGTTATAGAGCCGGTGACGGAGAATTGACGGCACTCCCGCGAACCGGCGCCTTTACGGGCGCTGGTGCAGTTTGTGTGCCAGCCCGCTTCAAGGCGGCATCCGGTGTTGCATTGGCAGTGCCGGTACCGGTCAGGCTGCGGCGCACGTCCAGGTTGCGCGACACCACCAGCACCACCCGACGGTTGCGCGCACGGCCTTCCGCCGTGGCGTTATTGGCCACCGGCTGGAACTCGCCGTAACCCACCGACGCCAGGCGCCCGGGGTTCACACCCTGCATCGCGAGCATTCGTACAATACTCGCCGCCCGGGCCGAAGACAGCTCCCAGTTGGTCGGGTACTGCGCGGTACTGATCGGCAGGTTATCGGTAAAGCCTTCAACGTGGACCGGGTTTTCAAACGGCTTCAGGATCGCCGCCACCTTGTCGATGATGGTAAACGCCTGGTCGCTGGGCATTGCATCGGCACTGGCGAACAGCAGGCTGGAATTGAGCTCGATCTCGACCCACAACTCATTGCCGCGCACGGTCATCTGGTTGGAGCTGATCAGGTCGCCAAAGGCCGCGCTGATGTTATCGGCGATGCTTTTCAGCGGGTCGCTGGTGCCACCGATGCCGGCGGCGGTTTCATCGCTGTCGTTGACCAGCGGCTTGGCCGGGGTCACGGTCTTGGGGCGTTCTTCGCCAATGGGTATCGGCTTGAGGGCGCGGTCAGCGTCGTTGAACACGCCAATCAGCGCCTGGGAAATGACTTTGTACTTGCCTTCGTTGATCGAGGAAATGGAGTACATCACCACAAAAAACGCGAACAGCAACGTAATGAAGTCGGCGTAGGACACCAGCCAGCGTTCATGGTTGACGTGTTCTTCAGGCTCGCGGCGGCGACGGCTCACAACAAATACCTCCCATCAATCCATGAAGCCCTGGAGCTTCAATTCGATGGAGCGCGGGTTTTCACCCTCGGCAATCGAGAGGATGCCTTCGAGCAACATCTCGCGATAACGCGACTGGCGCAGGGCGATCGACTTGAGCTTGCTGGCCACCGGCAACAACACCAGGTTGGCACTGGCCACGCCGTAGATGGTGGCGACGAACGCCACGGCAATCCCGCTGCCCAGTTGCGACGGATCGGCCAGGTTGCCCATCACGTGGATCAAGCCCATCACCGCACCGATGATGCCGATGGTCGGCGCGTAGCCGCCCATGCTTTCAAAGACTTTGGCAGCGTTGATGTCGCGGCTTTCCTGGGTGTAGAAGTCCACTTCGAGGATGCTGCGAATCGCTTCCGGCTCGGCGCCGTCCACCAGCAGTTGCAGGCCTTTGCGCGCGTAGCTGTCGGGCTCGGCATCGGCCACGCCTTCCAGCCCGAGCAGGCCTTCCTTGCGCGCCGTGAGGCTCCAGTTGACCACGCGGTCGATGCCGCCCGGCAAGTCGACACGCGGCGGGAAGATAATCCAGATGAGGATCTGCATCGCGCGCTTGAACGAACTCATGGGCGACTGCAACAACGCCGCGCCCACGGTGCCGCCGATCACGATCAACGCCGCCGGGCCGTTGGCCAGGGCGCCCAGGTGGCCGCCTTCGAGGTAGTTGCCGCCGATAATCGCGACAAACGCCATGATGATGCCAATCAGGCTCAATACATCCATCAGAGGCAAGCCTCCACCAGGTGCTTGCCGATGTCGTCCAGGCTGTAGACGGCGTCGGCCAGGTCGGCCTTGACGATGGCCATGGGCATGCCATAGATCACGCAGCTGGCTTCATCCTGGGCCCAGATCGCGCTGCCGCCCTGCTTGAGCAGGCGCGCGCCTTCACGGCCGTCGGCGCCCATGCCGGTCAACACCACCGCCAAAACTTTGTCGCCGTAGGATTTGGCCGCAGACCCGAAGGTGATATCCACACACGGCTTGTAGTTCAGGCGTTCGTCACCCGGCAGGATTTTGATCGCACCACGGCCATCGACCATCATCTGCTTGCCACCGGGGGCCAGCAGCGCCAGACCCGGACGCAGGATGTCGCCATCCTCGGCTTCCTTGACGCTGATGCGGCACAGCTTGTCCAGGCGCTCGGCGAACGCCTTGGTGAACGCGGCCGGCATGTGCTGGATCAACACGATCGGCGCCGGGAAGTTGGCCGGCAATTGGGTCAACACCCGCTGCAAGGCCACCGGGCCGCCGGTGGACGTACCGATGGCCACCAGCTTGTAGGCCTTGCGCTTGGGCGCAGGTGAATGCGCGGCGGGCGCAGCCGTACGCACCGGGGCGGCGGCCGGGCGCGCAACCGGTGCCGGCGCCGGGCGACCAAAGGTGCTCGGGGCGGCCGGTGGCGGCGTAACGGGAGCGGGCGCCGGCGCACTGAACAGGCTGCGACGGTTACTGCGGGAGATGCTGTGCACCTTCTCGCAGAGCATCTGCTTGACCTTCTCGGGGTTGCGCGAGATGTCTTCGAAATTCTTCGGCAGGAAGTCCACCGCGCCGGCATCCAGCGCATCCAGGGTGACCCGGGCGCCTTCGTGGGTCAGCGAGGAGAACATCAACACCGGCGTCGGGCAGCGCTGCATGATGTGCCGCACCGCCGTGATGCCGTCCATCATCGGCATCTCGTAGTCCATGGTGATCACGTCCGGCTTGAGCGCCAGGGCCTGATCGATCGCCTCTTTGCCGTTGGTGGCCGTGCCGACCACCTGGATATTGGAATCCGATGAAAGAATTTCCGAGACGCGGCGGCGGAAGAAACCCGAATCGTCCACCACCAGGACCTTGACTACCATAAACACTCCGTTAGGCCGGGCGAGGGACAACCGCCCTGCCCGGGCCGAATCAAATACGCCGTGCGGCGTAACGCTTGAGCATGCTCGGAACATCCAGAATCAGCGCGATCCGACCGTCACCGGTAATGGTCGCACCCGACATGCCCGGGGTTCCCTGCAGCATTTTGCCCAAAGGCTTGATGACCACTTCTTCCTGGCCCACCAGTTGATCGACCACGAAGCCGATACGCTGGGTGCCCACGGAAAGAATCACCACATGGCCTTCGCGCTGCTCTTCATGCTTGGCCGAAGCCACCAGCCAGCGCTTGAGGTAGAACAGCGGCAACGCCTTGTCGCGCACGATCACCACTTCCTGGCCGTCCACCACGTTGGTGCGCGACAGGTCGAGGTGGAAGATTTCGTTGACGTTGACCAGCGGGAAGGCGAACGCCTGGTTGCCCAGCATCACCATCAGGGTCGGCATGATCGCCAGGGTCAACGGCACCTTGATGACGATCTTCGAGCCCTGGCCCTTGGTCGAGTAGATGTTGATCGAGCCGTTGAGCTGGCTGATCTTGGTCTTCACCACATCCATGCCCACGCCACGGCCCGACACGTCGGAAATCTCGGTCTTGGTGGAGAAGCCCGGGGCGAAGATCAGGTTGTAGCACTCGGTGTCGGTGAGGCGGTCGGCGGCGTCCTTGTCCATCACCCCACGCTTGACTGCAATGTTGCGCAGTACCGTGGGGTCCATGCCTTTGCCGTCATCGGTGATCGACAGCAGGATATGGTCGCCTTCCTGTTCGGCCGCCAGGATCACTTTGCCCTGGCGGTTCTTGCCCGAGGCTTCGCGCTCTTCCGGCGTCTCGACACCGTGGTCGACCGCGTTGCGCACCAAGTGGACCAGCGGATCGGCCAGGGCCTCGACAAGGTTCTTGTCGAGGTCGGTTTCTTCACCCACCAGTTCCAGGTTGATCTCTTTCTTGAGCTGGCGTGCCAGGTCGCGAACCAGGCGCGGGAAACGGCCGAAGACTTTCTTGATCGGCTGCATCCGGGTCTTCATGACGGCGGTCTGCAGGTCTGCGGTGACCACGTCGAGGTTCGACACGGCCTTTTGCATGGCCTCGTCGCCACTGTTCAGGCCCAGGCGCACCAGGCGGTTACGCACCAGCACCAGTTCGCCGACCATGTTCATGATGTCGTCCAGGCGCGCGGTATCAACCCGCACGGTGGTTTCGGCTTCACTGGCCGGTTGCTTGTCCGGGGCCGGGGCAGCCGTGGCAGCCCGGGCCGGGGCTGGAGCCGGAGCCGCTTTCGCTGCGACAGGCGCGGCAGCCTTGGCGGCAGGAGCCGGTGTTGCGACAGCCGCGGCAGCAGCCGGTGCAGCAGCGCCGACCACTTCGGTGAACTTGCCCTTGCCGTGCAGTTCATCCAGCAGGGCTTCGAATTCGTGATCGGAGATCAGTCCATCGGCGGCCGGCGCAGCAGCGGGTGCCGCAGGCGCGGCGGCCGTTGCGGCGACTTCCGGCAGAGCCTCGGCGGCAAACGAGCCTTTGCCGTGCAACTGGTCCAGCAGCGCTTCAAATTCGTCGTCGGTGATTTCATTGCTGACGGGCGCCGCGGCTTCCGTTGGCGCTGGCGCTGCGGCCACCGCGTCCGGGGCAAACTGGCCCTTGCCGTGCAACTGGTCGAGCAACGACTCGAACTCGGCGTCGGTAATGTCTTC
Organism: Pseudomonas sp. W2I6; assembly: GCF_030815935.1. Taxonomy (NCBI): domain Bacteria; kingdom Pseudomonadati; phylum Pseudomonadota; class Gammaproteobacteria; order Pseudomonadales; family Pseudomonadaceae; genus Pseudomonas; species Pseudomonas sp. W2I6. The sequence continues at coordinate 4,372,347 of NZ_JAUSXJ010000001.1, forward strand.
GGTGGTCGGCACCATGGCCGGCGCACTGGCTGCCGGCGCTTCGGCTTCGGCCTTGACGGCGTTCAGCGAGTCCAGCAGTTGTTCAAATTCACTGTCGGTCACGTCGCCCGCAGGCTCGGCAACCGGCTCAGCCACCGCTTCCACCACGGGAGCGTTGGCCGCAGGTTCCGCCAGGCGCGCCAGGGCGGCCAGCAGTTCCGGCGTGGCGGCAGTGATCGGTGCGCGCTCGCGCACTTCACTGAACATGCCGTTGACCGCGTCCAGTGCTTCCAGGATCACGTCCATCAGTTCCGAGTCGACGTGCCGCTCACCCTTGCGCAGGATGTCGAACACGTTCTCGGCGATGTGACAGCACTCCACCAGCTCGTGGAGCTGGAGGAAGCCGGCGCCCCCTTTTACAGTATGAAAACCGCGAAAAATTGCATTGAGCAGGTTCGCATCATCCGGTCGGCTTTCCAGCTCGACCAGTTGTTCGGACAGTTGCTCTAAAATTTCGCCGGCCTCTACAAGGAAATCCTGAAGGATTTCTTCATCGGCGCCGAAGCTCATGGGTGTGCTCCTTAGAAGCCTAAACTGGACAGCAAATCGTCTACGTCGTCTTGCCCGGATACAACGTCTTCACGTTTATCGGCATGAATCTGCGGACCTTCACCCTTGGCGAGGTGTTTTTGTGGATCTTTTTCAGAAAGGATCGCTGCGCGGTCATGTTCGATGCCGGCAAACCGGTCGACCTGGCCCGCCATCAACACCAGTTTGAGCAGGTTGCTTTCCACTTCGGTGACCAGTTGGGTCACACGCTTGATCACCTGACCGGTGAGGTCCTGGTAATCCTGGGCCAGCAGAATGTCATTGAGGTTGCTGGAAACCGTGCGGTTTTCCTGCTCGCTGCGGGACAAAAAGCCCTCGACCCGACGCGCCAGCTCACGAAACTCCTCAGCGCCCACTTCCCGACGCATGAACCGGCCCCAGTCAGTGCTCAGGGCCTTGGCTTCACTGGCCATACCGTTGACCAGAGGCGTGGCGTTTTCCACCAGGTCCATGGTGCGGTTGGCCGCCGCCTCAGTCAGCCTGACCACGTAGGACAGGCGTTCGGTGGCATCCGTGATCTGCGAGATTTCCTCGGCCTGGGGCATGTGCGGGTCAATCTGAAAATTGACTATCGCACTGTGCAACTCACGGGTGAGCTTGCCCACTTCCTGGTACAGGCCGCGGTCACGGGTCTGGTTGAGCTCATGGATCAACTGCACCGCGTCGCCGAACTGGCCTCTTTCAAGGCTTTCGACGAGTTGATGAGCATGTTTTTTCAGGGTCGACTCAAAGTCGGCCTGCGATGATTCTTTATGCTCCATAGCTCCCCCGTGGCAGCATCAATGACCGATGCGTTCGAAGATCTTTTCGATCTTCTCTTTCAAGGCCAGTGCAGTGAATGGCTTGACCACGTAGCCGTTGACCCCGGCCTGGGCGGCTTCGATGATCTGTTCACGCTTGGCTTCAGCGGTCACCATCAGCACAGGCAGGCTGCGCAGTTTTTCATCAGCGCGCACGTGGCGCAGCAGATCGATACCGGTCATGCCCGGCATGTTCCAGTCCGTTACCAGAAAGTCGATGCTCCCGCTGTTGAGGATCGGAATCGCCGTAATACCGTCATCCGCCTCGACCGTGTTAGTGAACCCAAGGTCACGCAACAGGTTTTTTATGATCCGCCGCATCGTTGAGAAGTCATCAACGATGAGGATTTTCATGTTCTTGTCCAATTCGACCTCCAAGCAGTCTTAAACGCGCCCAGCACCTGGGCGCGCCATATCAATCAACAGGCGTTACACAAAAAGGACTACCGGGGGCGCACCACGGGCCAAGCCCGTCCGGGCGCAGGGCCTGGACGGTATCGTTCGCAGTGTCCCCACACTGCCTGTCAGCGCGCTCGCCACTCTCCCAAACGCCCCCGCAAGCGGGCCGCGCACTGGCTGTGTAACTGGCTGACCCGCGATTCGCTGACCCCCAGGACCTCACCGATTTCCTTGAGGTTCAGCTCTTCGTCGTAGTACAGCGCCAACACCAGTCGCTCACGCTCCGGCAAATTGGCTATCGCGTCCGCCAGCGCGCTCTGGAAGCGTTCATCTTCCAGGTCCCGTGACGGTTCGAGATGGGCACTCGCGCCGTCCTCGTGCAGCCCTTCATGTTCGCCGTCCTGTAAAAGGTCGTCGAAACTGAACAGCCGGCTGCCCAAGGTATCGTTCAAAATCCCGTAGTAATCGTCGAGACTCAATTGGAGTTCGGCCGCAACTTCATGATCTTTAGCGTCGCGACCGGTTTTTGCTTCAATTGAGCGAATTGCGTCACTCACCATCCGCGTATTGCGGTGCACTGATCGCGGCGCCCAATCACCTTTACGCACTTCATCGAGCATGGCCCCACGGATACGGATACCCGCGTATGTCTCGAAACTCGCGCCCTTGCTCGCGTCGTACTTGGTCGACACTTCAAGCAGGCCGATCATCCCGGCCTGGATCAAGTCCTCGACCTGCACGCTGGCAGGCAAGCGCGCCAGCAGGTGATAGGCAATGCGCTTGACCAGGGGCGCATAGCGCTCGATCAATTCGACTTGACTGTCACGTGCCGACTTCTTGTAAAGGTTGTAGCCGCTGGCTGTCATAGCACCGGTCCTGCGCTCGTCTGATGCACCAATCGCTCGACGAAAAACTCCAGATGCCCCCGGGGATTGGCGGGCAACGGCCAGGTATCGACCTTCTGGGCAATAGCCTTGAACGCCAATGCGCACTTCGAACGAGGGAACGCTTCATAGACCGCACGCTGCTTTTGCACGGCCTTGCGCACACACTCGTCGTAAGGAACTGCGCCAACGTATTGTAAGGCGACATCGAGGAAGCGATCCGTGACCTTGGTCAACTTGGCGAACAGATTCCGCCCTTCCTGCGGGCTTTGGGCCATGTTGGCCAGCACGCGGAAGCGGTTCATGCCGTAGTCGCGGTTGAGCAGTTTGATCAGGGCGTAGGCGTCGGTGATCGAGGTGGGTTCGTCGCACACCACCAGCAACACTTCCTGGGCTGCGCGCACGAAACTGACCACCGACTCGCCGATCCCGGCGGCGGTGTCGATCACCAGTACGTCGAGGTTGTCGCCAATGTCGCTGAACGCCTGAATGAGGCCGGCATGTTGCGCCGGACTCAGGTGCACCATGCTCTGGGTGCCGGAAGCCGCCGGCACGATGCGAATCCCGCCGGGGCCTTGCAACAGTACGTCGCGCAGCTCACAGCGGCCTTCGATGACATCGGCCAGGGTATGTTTGGGCGTCAGTCCCAGCAGAACGTCGACGTTCGCCAGCCCCAGGTCAGCATCCAGCAGCATGACGCGACGGCCAAGCTCTGCCAGGGCCAGGGACAAATTCACTGACACGTTAGTTTTTCCGACGCCACCTTTGCCGCCGGTCACCGCGATCACCTGTACGGGATGCATGCTGCCCATTTTATTTCTTTACCTTGTCTTGCTTAGACGCAGGCTACATAAGTTGGCCGCGCGAACTGCTGGCAGGCCATCGATGTAGATACTTTTCACTGTCATTTTTAAATAGAAAGCCATGATGCCTCAGCCAACTCGCTTGTTCGGGCTGTGGTAGAGGTCAGCAAACATGTCAGCCATAGCTTCCTCACTGGGTTCTTCCTGCATTTGCACGCTGACAGCCCGGCTGACCAACTGATGACGGCGCGGCAGATGCAGATCATCCGGGATCCGCGGCCCGTCGGTCAGGTAGGCGACCGGTAATTCATGACTGATTGCCAGGCTCAATACTTCGCCCAGGCTTGCCGTCTCATCCAGTTTAGTCAGGATGCAACCCGCCAGCCCGCAGCGCTTGTAGCTGTGGTAGGCGGCGGTCAATACCTGCTTCTGGCTGGTAGTGGCAAGCACCAAATAGTTTCTGGATTTGATCCCGCGCCCGGCCAGGCTTTCCAGTTGCATGCGCAGGGCCGGGTCGCTGGCTTGCAGGCCGGCGGTGTCGATCAGCACCACGCGCTTGCGCAGCAATGGGTCGAGGGCGTTGGCCAGGGACTGGCCCGGGTCGACGTGCGTCACCGGCACATTGAGGATGCGGCCCAGGGTCTTGAGTTGTTCCTGGGCGCCGATGCGGTAGCTGTCCATGCTCACCAGCGCGATGTTCTGGGCGCCGTACTTGAGCACGTAACGTGCGGCCAGCTTGGCCAGGGTGGTGGTCTTGCCCATGCCGGCCGGGCCGACCATGGCAATCACACCGCCTTCTTCCAGGGGTTCGATTTCCGGGGTGACGATCATCCGCGCCAGGTGGGCCAGGAGCATGCGCCAGGCCTGGCGAGGTTCTTCAATTTGCGTGGTCAGTTGCAGCAGGTCGCGGGACAACGGGCCGGACAGGCCGATGCGTTGCAGGCGACGCCACAGGTTGGCCTGTTGTGGCTGGCTGCCCTGCAACTGGTTCCAGGCCAGCGAACCCAACTGCACTTCCAGCAGTTCACGCAGGCCGTTGAGTTCGAAACGCATCGAGTCGAACACCCGCTGGTCTACCGCCGGCGCCGGGGCTGGCGCAGCAGGACGCGGTGGTTCAACAAAAGTCGGCTCTACCAGCGGCTCGGACGCGGTCAACGGCAGCCCGGCAAACAGCTGGCGATTGGTGGAGGCGTCGCTGTCGCCACGCATGCTCAGTTCAGCCTGGGCCGAGACAATGCGCGAAGCGGTCTTGCGCAGCTCGTCTTCCAGTTCCATGTTCGGCACGCGCGGCGCCAGGGCCGAGGGTTTGTAATCCAGGGCAGCCGTCAGCTCCACACCGCCGGCAATACGACGGTTACCGATAATCGCAGCGTCGGCGCCCAACTCATCACGTACCAGTTTCATGGCCTGACGCATATCGGCGGCGAAAAAACGCTTCACTTGCATATCCCACTACCTCAGCCGTTGGGCCCTACTGTCGCGACGATAGTCACTTGCTTATTGTCAGGAATTTCCTGGTAAGCCAATACGTGCAAATTCGGTATAGCCAGGCGTCCAAACCGCGACAACATCGCCCGGACGGGGCCAGCCACCAGCAGGATCACCGGATGGCCTTCCATTTCCTGGCGCTGCGCGGCCTCGATCAACGAACGCTGCAGCTTCTCTGCCATGCTTGGCTCCAGCAACACGCCCTCATCAGCGCCCTGCCCAGCCTTCTGAATACTATTGAGCAATATTTGTTCCAACCTTGGTTCCAAGGTGATAACAGGCAGCTCGGAGTCAAGCCCTACAATGCTTTGGACGATTGCACGCGACAATCCGACGCGCACTGCGGCCACCAGGGCGGCAGTATCTTGACTCTTGGCGGCATTGTTGGCGATAGCTTCGGCAATGCTGCGAATGTCCCGCACCGGCACCTGCTCGGCCAACAGCGCTTGCAGCACCTTGAGCAGTTGCGAGGTGGACAGCACACCCGGTACCAGCTCTTCGGCGAGTTTTGGCGAGGCCTTGGCCAGCAATTGCAAGAGTTGCTGGACTTCTTCGTGGCCAATCAGCTCGTGGGAGTGCTTGTACAGAATCTGGTTGAGGTGGGTGGCGACCACAGTGCTGGCGTCGACCACGGTGTAGCCCAGCGACTGCGCCTGGCTGCGCTGGCTGATTTCGATCCATACCGCTTCCAGGCCAAAAGCCGGATCTTTGGCGGTAATCCCGTTGAGGCTGCCAAACACCTGGCCCGGGTTGATCGCCAGTTCGCGGTCCGGGTAGATCTCGGCCTCGGCCAGAATCACCCCCATCAGGGTCAGGCGGTAGGCGCTCGGGGCCAGGTCGAGGTTGTCGCGAATGTGCACGGTGGGCATCAGGAAGCCCAGGTCCTGGGACAACTTCTTGCGCACACCCTTGATCCGCGCCAGCAATTGCCCGCCCTGGTTGCGATCCACCAGGGGAATCAGGCGGTAGCCGACTTCCAGGCCGATCATGTCGATCGGGGTCACGTCGTCCCAGCCCAGTTCCTTGGTTTCCAGGGCGCGGGCCGGCGATGGCAGCAGCTCCTGCTGGCGCGCCACTTCCTGCTGGGCAATCACCTTGATGTTGTTTTGTTTTTTCCAGAACAGGTAGGCACCGCCGGCGGCCATGGCGGCCATGCTCAGGAACGAGACATGGGGCATGCCCGGCACGATGCCCATGATCGCCATGATGCCTGCCGCCACCGCCAGCGCCTTGGGCGAGGCAAACATCTGCCGGGCTGATCTGCTTGCCCATGTCTTCGGAGCCCGAAGCACGGGTCACCATGATCGCCGCAGCTGTAGATAACAACAGTGATGGCAATTGCGCCACTAAACCGTCACCGATGGTCAGCAGGGCGTAAACCTTGCCGGCGTCGCCGAAGGTCATGCCGTGCTGGAAGATGCCGACCGCCATGCCGCCGATCAGGTTGATAAACAGAATCAACAGGCCGGCGATGGCGTCGCCGCGCACGAATTTGCTGGCACCGTCCATGGAACCGTAGAACTCGGCTTCCTGGGCGACTTCAAGGCGACGGGCCTTGGCCTGGTTCTGGTCGATCAGGCCGGCGTTGAGGTCGGCGTCGATCGCCATCTGCTTGCCGGGCATCGCGTCGAGGGTAAAACGCGCGCTCACCTCGGAAATCCGCCCGGCGCCCTTGGTCACGACCACGAAGTTGATGATCATCAAGATCGCAAAAACCACGATACCGACCACGTAGTTACCGCCGATCACCACCTCGCCGAAGGCCTGGATCACCTTGCCCGCGGCGGCGTGGCCGTCCTGGCCGTGGAGCATCACCACCCGGGTGGAAGCCACGTTAAGCGCGAGCCGCAGCAGGGTGGCGATCAGCAGGATGGTCGGGAATACCGCGAAATCCAGCGGCCGCAGGGCGTATACGCACACCAGCAATACGACGACCGACAGCGCAATGTTGAAGGTGAAGAACACATCCAGCAGGAACGGCGGCATCGGCAACATCATCATTGCCAGCATCACCAGCAACAACAACGGCACACCCAGATTGCCTCGCGAGAGGTCAGTCAGGGTGCCACGGGCCGTGCTGAGCATTTGAGAGCGATCCACCGGTATTCCTCGTTTCCTTGAAGCAAACTTTTGACGCCGGGAAGCGTCCTGGAGGCGGTATTGCAAGAAGCCTTCCAACTTTTGCTTGAGGAAGCAGATCGGTCTCACGGACAGCGAAGGGCTACCGCCGTACACACATCACCTGTGGCGAGGGAGCTTGCTCCCGCTGGGCTGCGCAGCAGCCCCGGAACGGCTTGCGCGCTTTGCCTGAATCACCGCGGTAGCTTTATTGGGGGCGCTTCGCACCCCAGCGGGAGCAAGCTCCCTCGCCACGCTGATTGAGGTAGCGCCCTCGCCCGCGACTTACACGGTGCGAGATGCAATTGCGGGAACGCTCAGGAGTTTTTTTTGCCTGGACGGACGCCATCGCGGGCAAGCCCGGCTCCCACAGTTGACCGAGTTGGCCGGGAGAATGCGATCAAATGTGGGAGCCGGGCTTGCCCGCGATGAGGCCAGCAGAGGCGCTACAAAATCAGGAATCCCGACGCAAATCCGGTGGAATCGGCAGGTCTTTGAGCGGATCCGGCCGCTTGCCCTTGCCCGCCCGGTACTGGCGGATCTGATACACGTACGCCAACACCTGAGCCACCGCCAGATACAACCCGGCCGGAATTTCCTGGTCCAGGTCGGTGGAGTAGAAGATCGACCGCGCCAACTCCGGCGATTCCAGCAGCAGGATGTCATTGGCGACCGCAATCTCGCGGATTTTCAACGCCGTGAAATCACTGCCCCTGGCCAGCAACATCGGCGCCCCACCCTTCTCCGGGTCGTACTTGAGCGCCACGGCGTAGTGGGTCGGGTTGGTGATGACCACATCGGCATCGGGCACCGAGGCCATCATCTTGCGCTGGGACATCTCGCGCTGCAGCTGGCGAATCCGCTGCTTGACCTCGGGCCGGCCTTCCTGGTCCTTGTGCTCGTCGCGCACTTCCTGCTTGGTCATCAGCAGTTTCTTGTGGCTTTCCCACAGCTGGATCGGCGCATCCACCGCAGCAATGATGATCAGCCCGCAGGCCATCCACAGCGAACTCCAGCCCACCACTTGCACACTGTGGATGATCGCCAGCTCGATCGGCTCATGGGCGATGCGCAGCAGGTCGTCGATGTCGGACGACAACACCGTCAACGCCACAAACAGGATCAGGATGAACTTGGCCAAGGCCTTGAGCAGTTCCACCAGGGCCTTGGTGGAAAACATCCGCTTGAGCCCGGCCGCCGGGTTCATCCGGCTGAATTTGGGCGCCAGGCTGCCGGCGGCAAACAGCCAGCCGCCGAGGGAAATCGGGCCGATCAGGGCCGCCAGCAACAAGGTGATGAGGATCGGCTGCACCGCGAGGATCGCGATCTTGCCCGAGTGCAGCAGGTACAAGCCCATGGCGCCCGGGCTCAGCAGCACGTCGCGGGGCAGGGAGAAATTCAGGCGCATCAACTCCATCAGGTCCAGGGCCAGGCCACCGCCGTAGATCAGCAGGCCGCCGGAACCGGCGAGCATGATCGCCAGGGTGTTGAGCTCTTTGGAGCGGGCAATCTCGCCCTTTTCCCGGGAGTCCTTTTTACGTTTCTCCGTGGGGTCTTCTGTCTTGTCCTGGCCACTCTCGCTCTCGGCCATGGCTTACCGCGCCCGCGCCAAGTCACGTAAAAACTGCAAGGCGTCGGTCGCCAGCGGTTGATACTGATTGAGAATGTCAGCCATGCCGACCCAGAAAATCCCCATGCCCAGCACCAGGGTCAACGGGAAACCGATGGAGAAGATGTTCAACTGCGGCGCCGCCCGGGTCATCACGCCAAAGGCGATGTTGACCACCAGCAGCGCAGTGATCGCCGGCAATACCAGCAGCAGGGATGCACCGAGCACCCAGCTCAAGCGCCCCACAAGCTCCCAGAAATGATTGACCACCAACCCGCTGCCCACCGGCAAGGTGGTGAAGCTTTCGGTCATCACCTCGAACACCACCAGGTGGCCGTTCATGGCCAGGAACAGCAAGGTCACCAGCATCGTCAGGAATTGCCCGATCACCGCCACCGACACGCCGTTGGTAGGGTCGACCATGGACGCGAAGCCCATGCCCATCTGGATCGAGATGATCTGCCCGGCGATCACGAAGGCCTGGAAGAACAGCGTCAAGGAGAAGCCCAGCAAGGCGCCGATGATGATTTGCTCGGCGATCAGCATCATTGCACTGAGGTCCAGGGCATTCACCGGTGGCATCGGCGGCAAGCCCGGCACGATCACCACGGTGATCGCCACTGCGAAATACAGGCGGATGCGCCGTGGTACCAGGGTGGTGCCGAACACCGGCATGGTCATCAGCACGGCCGTGACCCGGAACAACGGCAGGATGAACGAGGCCACCCAGGTGCTGATCTGGGTGTCGGTCAAGGCCAGCATCGAATTCACGGGGTCAGCCGATCAACTGCGGAATACTGCCGTACAACTGCAGGATGTACTCCATGAAGGTTTGCACCAGCCACGGGCCGGCGACGATCAGGGTGATCAGCATCACCAGCAGGCGCGGCAAAAAGCTCAGGGTCTGTTCGTTGATCTGGGTCGCGGCCTGGAACATCGCCACCAACAGGCCCACCAACAGGCTCGGCACCACCAGCACGGCGACCATCATGGTGGTCAGCCACAGGGCTTCGCGAAACAGGTCGACTGCTACTTCTGGCGTCATGGCCTACACCCCACCGAAACTGCCGGCCAGGGTGCCGATAATCAGCGCCCACCCGTCCACCAACACAAACAGCATGATCTTGAACGGCAACGAAATGATCAGCGGCGACAGCATCATCATACCCATGGCCATCAGCACACTCGCCACGACGAGGTCGATGATCAGGAACGGAATGAAGATCATGAAGCCGATCTGGAACGCGGTCTTCAACTCCGAGGTCACGAACGCCGGCACCAGGATGGTCAGCGGCGCCATGTCGGGGCTGGCGATGTCGGTACGCTTGGACAACCGCACAAACAACTCAAGATCGCTGGAGCGCGTCTGCGACAGCATGAAATCCTTGATCGGGCCCTGGGCCTTGTCGATCGCATCCTGGGCGGTCATTTTCTCCGCCAGGTACGGTTGCAGGGCTTGCTGGTTCACCTTGTCGAACACCGGCGCCATGATGAACAGCGTCAGGAACAGCGCCATGCCGGTGAGGATCTGGTTCGACGGCGTCTGTTGCAAGCCGAGGGCCTGACGCAGGATCGAGAACACGATGATGATGCGGGTGAAGCTGGTCATCAGCATCACGAACGCGGGGATGAAGCTCAGCGCGGTCATGATCAGCAGGATCTGCAGGCTGACCGAATACTCCTGCGCGCCCGCCGCGTTAGTGCCCAGGGTGATCGCCGGGATCGACAACGGGTCTGCTGCGTACGCCAGCGGCGCTGCCAGCAACAGCATGAGCGTCAATAAAACGCGCATTACTTCTTATCCTTCTGATCCTTGCCCAGCAACTCCATGAGGCGCTGGGCGAATTCCGGCGTGGCCGCTTGGGTCTGGGCCACTTCCACAGGCGACTTGAGCACGTGCAACGGGGTGATGCGACCGGGGGTGATGCCCAGCAGGATCTGCTCGTCGCCGACCTGCACCAGCACCAGCCTGTCCCGCGGGCCAAGGGCGCGTGAACCCACCAGCTCGATGACCTGGGCATTGCCCGGGCCGATGCGCTGCACGCGGCGCAGCACCCAGGCGAGCACGAAGATCAGCCCCACCACCAGCAACAACCCCAGCACCAACTGGGTGAGTTGCCCGCCCACACCGCTGCCAAGCGCCGGCGCAGCCGCCTGGGCAACCGGTTCTGCTGCCATTACGCTCAAGGGCAGCGTCGATAACAGTCCTACCAATGAGCGCTTCATATCAACGCAACTTCTTGATGCGTTCGCTCGGGCTGATCACGTCGGTCAGGCGGATGCCGAACTTCTCGTTGACCACCACCACTTCGCCATGGGCGATCAGCGTGCCGTTGACCAGCACGTCCAGCGGCTCGCCGGCCAGGCGGTCCAGCTCGATCACCGACCCCTGGTTGAGCTGCAGCAGGTTGCGGATGTTGATTTCGGTGCTGCCGACTTCCATGGAGATCGACACCGGAATGTCGAGGATCACGTCCAGGTTCGGACCGTCGAGGGTCACCGGGTCATTGTTCTTCGGCACGCTGCCGAACTCTTCCATGGGAAGGCGGTTGCCGACCGGTGCAGTGGCCGCATCGGCCGCCAGCAGTGCATCGATATCGTCCTGGCCGACATCGCCGGTTTCTTCCAGGGCAGCCGCCCACTCGTCAGCCAGGGCCTGGTCTTCGGCGGAAGTGTTTTCGTGTTCGGTAGCCATTACATGTCCTCGGCGGAGCAGAAATTAAGGTGGATCAGCGACGGTTGATCGGTTCGATCACTTGCAACGCCAGGTTGCCTTTGTGAGAACCGAGCTTGACCTTGAACGACGGCACGCCGTTGGCGCGCATGATCAGTTCTTCCGGCAGGTCGACGGGAATCACATCCCCCGGCTGCATGTGCAAAATATCCCGCAAACGCAGCTGGCGACGGGCCACGGTGGCGCTCAGGGGTACGTCGACGTCCAGCAGGTCTTCGCGCAGGGCTTTCACCCAGCGTTCGTCCTGGTCGTCGAGGTCGGACTGGAAACCGGCATCGAGCATCTCGCGCACCGGCTCGATCATCGAGTACGGCATGGTCACGTGCAGGTCGCCGCCGCCGCCATCGAGTTCGATGTGGAAGGTGGAGACCACAATGGCTTCGCTGGGGCCGACGATGTTGGCCATGGCCGGGTTCACTTCCGAGTTGATGTACTCGAAATTGACTTCCATGATCGCCTGCCAGGCTTCCTTCAAGTCGATGAAGGCCTGCTCCAGCACCATGCGCACCACCCGCAACTCGGTCGGGGTGAATTCACGGCCTTCGATCTTGGCGTGACGGCCATCGCCGCCGAAGAAGTTGTCCACCAGCTTGAACACCAGCTTGGCGTCGAGGATGAACAGCGCGGTGCCGCGCAGCGGCTTGATCTTCACCAGGTTGAGGCTGGTGGGCACGTACAGCGAGTGCACGTACTCACCGAACTTCATCACCTGCACGCCGCCCACTGCCACGTCCGCCGAGCGGCGCAGCATGTTGAACATGCTGATACGGGTGTAACGGGCAAAACGCTCGTTGATCATTTCCAGGGTCGGCATGCGTCCACGGACGATGCGATCCTGGCTGGTCAGGTCGTAGCTTTTGACGCTGCCGGGCTCGGCAGCCATTTCGGTCTGTACCAGACCATCGTCGACGCCATGGAGCAGCGCATCGATTTCATCCTGGGACAGCAGGTCCTGCACGGCCATGTCGTGATCCTACTGCAATACGAAATTAGTGAAGAGCACCTGCTCGATCACAGGTTTGCCGACTTCCTTCTGGGCCACTTCCTGCACGCTGGCAGTGACCTTCTGGCGCAGCATTTCCTGGCCCACCGGGGTGGCGAGGGTGTCGAAGGGTTGGGCGGAAAACAGCATCACCAGGTTGTTGCGGATCACTGGCATGTGCACCTTGAGGGCATCCAGGTCTGCCTGGTTACGCGCCAGCAGGGTAATGCTCACCTGCAGGTAGCGTTGACGGCCGTTCTGATTGAAGTTGGCGACAAACGCCGGCAGCATCGGCTCGAAGATTGCCGGTTGCTTGACGTTGGGGTTGACCTCGGCCGTGGCGGCCGGTTTGCTCTGGGCACTGTGCATAAAGTACCAGGTAGCCCCCACGGACAAGCCGATCGCCAGCAACAAGGCCAGGACAATCAGCAGGATAAGCTTGAGCTTGCCCTTGCCTGCGGGTGCTTTTGCTGCGTCGTCGCTCTTCGCCATGCCAATAATCCGTCACTATTCTGGGATTCATAGTTCTGGGGAAAGGCAAGAGCAAGTGTTATGCCAGAGTTGTCAGTTCGGTCACGGTTTCGCCGACACTGCAAAACCAATGTGGGAGCGGGCTTGCTCGCGAAAGCGGTGGATCAGCACCTGTAACGGTGACTGACACTCCGTATTCGCGAGCAAGCCCGCTCCCACATTTTGATCATCGCCAGGCCTCGGATCAGGCGTAGTAGTCCACGGCACTGGAGCCAATCACCGACTGCACCACCGGCGCGGCCACTTCAGCCACCTCACCGATACCGCCGCCATCAACCCCATCACCCCGCCCGCCACTGCCGCTGACGCCGCGAGCCTGGTTCTGCTGTTGCTGGTCCTGCTGCCCCTGCCAGCCACGGGACTGGTCCGACACGTTGACGTCGACCTGGCCCATGCCCTGCTGGGCAAACATCTCCCGCAGGCGGCCCGACTGGCTTTCCAGGGCTTCACGCACCACCGCATGGCCGCTCATGAAGGTGACTTGCGCCTGCTGGTCGGCGGACATCTTCACGCTGATGTCCAGGCGACCCAGTTCAGCGGGCTGCAACTGGATCTCTGCCGACTTGAGGTTGGCGCTGGACAGGTACATGACCCGATTCACCACCTCATCGGTCCAGCCACTCTGGTGCATGGCCAATGGCGCGTTGGCCACCGGCGGCAGGGCATTCGCAGTTTTCGGCGTGGCAGCCTGGGTCAGCGCGGCGAGGCGGTTGGCGAAGTCATCGACACGGGTGTCGCTGCTGGCGTCCTTCAAATCCTTGAGGCCGCCGTCGATCAGACCGGCAAAGGCTTTGTCGCCGCCCTGGTCGGTGCTGTCCTTGGACGCTTGCTGGTCGACCATATTGGCCAGGCCTGTGACGAAGTTTTGCGCGGCGGTCGGCTGATCCTGGGTCGGGGCCGGGGCGGTTTTTGCCGGGGCCTGGCTACTGGCGGACACGTGTCCGCCCTGTTCCATGGCCAGGCGCACGGCGGGCATTGCATCCAGCGGATCGGCCTCGGGGTCGAAGGCGGCCTTGGCGTCGTCGGTCGCGGCAATCGGTGGCGCCACGACTGGCTGGTTCTTGTCATCCTTCGCGGTGGCTGGCGCCGGGGTCTCGACGGGCGCCGGCGTAGCGGGGACGGGGACAGGGACTACCGCGGCTATCAGCGCCGGGTCTACGGCGGGGTCGACCGGAGGTTGCTGGGCCAGGGACGGATCGTCTGCCGGGGCATCGTCGTCTGACTTGGCGGTGGTGTCCGGGGTGTCCGCCTTGGCCGGCGGGTTGGCAGGCAAAGTCTTGCCGTTATCGGCAACCGATGGCGTACCGGCGGCAGGCTTGTCGTTGTTGGCGACGGGCTTGGGGCTGTTGTCCGCAGGCTTGTCGCGGGTGGATTTGATGGGGGTGTCGACAGGTTTTGCCGCAGGCGCAGGGGCCTGGTTGGCGAACACCTGAGCGAAGCCCGGGGCCTTGTCCCGCGGGTTCGCAGCCACTGCCGGTGGATTGGCAGCGGGCGCTTGAGGCTTGGCCGCAAGGGCTGCCTGAAGGAGCGAATTCGGGGTGATTGCCATAGTCAAGAGTCTCCGCCGCACAGGGGTCGAGGGTGCGGTAACAGGAGGTAGAGCAAGAGTTGGGCCAGGTTTTGGTTTAAGGGTGTATATCCGTTATTTGGGTGATGGCTTGTATGGGGTCTTGAGTGTTGAAGAGCAAAAGCAACAGCCAAATCAGAAGCGGGCACGGTCCAAATGTGGGAGCGGGCTTGCTCGCGAAGGTCGTTAACGATGACGCGGGCATTCTGGATGAACGCGGCGCTCTCAGGTTTTTCGCGAGCAAGCCCGCTCCCACAGAAAAGCAGCTCTGCTTTCGCTCTGGTTTTTGATGGGGCAGAGCGCTTTGGTTACTGTGCCTCTTATGCAAAGTGACTCGCTGCAAGAGCGAAACCATAAGCCGCCGTTACCGAAGAAACGGATATACACACCAAAAGCGTCAGAGCTGAAACCGCCCCCGCTCATGCTCATACAACGGCCGCACCAGCGCGAATTCATGGTCAATCTCATCCACCAACTGCGCCAAATCCGCAACCACAGGCTTGGCGGACTTATCCTCGAGCAACTGACAAAGCTCAGCCAACCGCACCGCCCCAAGATTACCGCTACTCCCCTTAAAGCTATGCGCAATCCGCCCAAGCGCCTTGGCATCATCCCGAGCCCGGCGCAACGCCTCTACCCGCTTTTGCGAGTCATCGAGAAAAGTGTCGAGCAGCTTCGGATACTCGCCCTCCATGACCTCCTGCAAGCCAGTCAGCACATCGGGGTCCAGATGAATCTCTGCCACTTGTTCGCTCCTTGATCAAGAATCGGCGGATTATGCCAGAGCCTTCCATGAAAACTCCACGCACACACACCGCCCGCCGTCAGACCAGCCTACATCGCTGCTCAACTGGCGCACCAGGCTCAATCCCCTACCAGACAGACGGTCAACATCCAGCGGCCTGGCCAGCACCTTATCCACATCAAACCCGGCCCCACTGTCCTCGATCCGCAGCGTCAGACACCCCCCCTCCCCGGTCGGCACCACATCCAGGTGCACCCGCACATACCCGCTATCCAACCGCGCCAGCCGCTCATTACGCTCGCGGTAATACGCAGCAAACCCCTGTGCATCCCGCTTGAGCCGCGAATCCAGCCCCAGCACACCATGTTCAAGCGCATTGGAATACAACTCTGCCATCACGCTGTACAACGCCCCGCTCTGCTCCCGCAGCCCATGAATCTCCAACAGCAACTGCAACAAATACGGCAAAGGGTTGTAGGACTTGAGCGTCTCGGCACGAAACTCAAAACTTACCGACCAATCCAGCGGCGACGACTGCCCACTGTCGGAATACACCACCGACGACGAACGCAACGGCTCATCCGCCTGCAGGCTGATCTCCACCATGCTGATGTCATCGCGCACCTCACCGCGAAAACCCGCCAGGGCCTGTTCGATCTCCTCGAACAACCGGTCCGGCTCGCGATTGGCCGCAAACACCTGCTGCAACCGCTCGGCGCCAAACAACTGTTCATGGGCATCGGCGGTATCCAGCACACCATCCGACAGCAAAAACACTCGGTCACCCAGCGCCATCGGCCAGACTTCAGTGCGGTCATCAAACGCATCGGCCGCCAGCACGCCCAATGGCAAATGCCGCGACACCAGCGGCGTACGCTTGCCGGTGGTGACGTCATGCACGTAGCCGTCGGGCATGCCGCCATTCCACACTTCCACCACCCGTCGCTGGGCGCTGAGGCACAGCAAGGTGGCACAACAGAACATGTCCACCGGCAGGATGCGCTTGAGCTTGGCGTTCATCTCCCGCAGGGTTTGCGCCAATCCGTAGCCCTTGGCAGTCATGCCGTAGAACACTTCCGCCAGGGGCATGGCGCCGACCGCCGCCGGCAAACCGTGGCCGGTAAAGTCCCCCAGCAGCACATGCATATCGCCCGACGGCGTGTAGGCGGCCAACAGCAAATCGCCGTTGAACAGCGCGTAGGGCGACTGCACATAACGAATATTCGGCGCGGCGTTGATGCAGCCCGAGTGGGCCACCTTGTCGAACACCGCCTTGGCCACTCGCTGCTCCTGCAGCAGGTAGTCGTGGTGCCGGGCGATCAGGTCGCGTTGCTGCAACACCGTGGCCTGCAAGCGGCGCAGGCGGTCCATGGCGTTGATCTTCGCCGCGAGGATCACCTGGTTATAGGGTTTGGCCAGGAAGTCGTCACCCCCGGCATCCAGGCACTGGGCCAGGGCTTCGCTCTCGCGCAGGGAGGTGAGGAAGATGATCGGCACCAGCGCCTCTCCCGCCCGCTGCTTGATCTGGCGGGCCGCCTCGAAGCCGTCCATCACCGGCATCAGGGCGTCCATCAACACCAACTGCGGCCGTTCACGGGTAAACACATCGACCGCTTCCTGGCCGTTACTGGCGGTCAGCACCTGGTGGCCCTGGCGGCGCACGATGGTCGACAGCAACAACAGGTCGGCGGCGCTGTCTTCGGCGATCAACACCGTCAGCGCCTCGAGGACCGGGGCCAGGACGCTCAAGTGAGGTCGAACAGTTTGTCGAAGTTGGAAATGGCCAGGATCTTGCGCACATCGGAGTTGGCGTTGACCACCTGCACTTCGGCATTGTCGCCTCCGGCATGGTCACGCAACAGCAGGAGCATGCCCAGGGCCGAGCTGTCCATGTAGGTGGTTTCCTTCAAGTCCACCACGTAGATCTCGGGCACCTTGTAGAACCGCTCGTAGGCATCACGAAAGGCCTGGTGGCTACCGAAATCGAATCGCCCCCTGACGGTGATCGTCAACTTCGTCCCGTCCAGGGACACTTCTGATTCGACTGACATACGACTGCTTCCTTGTCATTGGCAATGTGCAACAAGGTGTAGCAGGTGATAGGGAAGTGGGCAAATCCATGTAGGAGCGAGGGCGTGGTTAATAGGGGTTTTGGCGGGGAAGACGCTGGGACAATTCATCCAGCAATTTCTGCTCGCGCTTGTCTTCCAGTGCACGGGCTTCGTCGATGTAGCGCTGCACCAGTTTGCGCAGGCCTTCGACCCGGGCATAGGCCTGTTGCCAGCTGTCGCGGGCCTTGTCGACGTTGGCCTGGTGCCAGGCCAGGCTCTGGCGCTGCTGGCCGACGGCGGTTTCCAACTGGTTGAGAAAGCCCTGGTAGCCCATCAGCCACTGCCCGGAGACGCCCTTGCTGCCACGCTCGATCCACTGCTGCTGATACTCGCCGCGAAAGCGCTCCAGATCCCCCAGCTTGCTTTCCGCCAGGCGAACCTGGCCCTGGAAGTACCCCAGGCGCTGGACGGCGGTCTTTTCAGCTTTTTCGGCCATGTCCACTACCGGGGCAAGGCGCGCGGCGCGAGTGTTGGCCATGGTTTATCCGCCCGGCGCCGGCGCGAAGATGGTGCCCAGGTGTGCCTCGCTTTCACCCATGCTGATCTTGTCGTTGAGGCCCTGGCGCAGGTACGTCACCAGTTGCGGTTGCAGGGCAATCGCCAGGTCGGTCTCGCGATCGCCGCCGGCCACGTAGGCGCCGACGCTGATCAGGTCGCGGCTCTGTTGATAACGCGACCACAGTTGCTTGAACTGCTGCGCGCGCATCATGTGCTCCGGGGTGACCACCGACGGCATCACCCGGCTGATGGAGGCTTCGATGTCGATGGCCGGGTAGTGCCCTTCTTCGGCCAGGCGCCGGGACAGCACGATGTGCCCGTCGAGCACGCCCCGCGCCGAGTCGGCAATCGGGTCCTGCTGGTCATCGCCCTCGGAGAGTACGGTGTAGAACGCAGTGATCGAACCACCACCGGCTTCGGCGTTACCGGCACGCTCCACCAGCTTGGGCAGCTTGGCGAACACTGACGGCGGATAGCCCTTGGTGGCCGGCGGCTCGCCGATGGCCAGGGCGATTTCCCGCTGGGCCTGGGCGAAACGGGTCAGGGAGTCCATCAGCAGCAGGACGTTCTTGCCCTTGTCGCGAAAATATTCGGCGATGCGTGTGCAGTACATCGCGGCGCGCAGGCGCATCAGCGGCGCGTCATCCGCCGGTGAGGCCACCACGACCGAACGCTTGAGGCCTTCTTCGCCGAGGCTGTGCTCGATGAACTCCTTCACCTCCCGGCCCCGCTCGCCGATCAGCCCGACCACGATGATGTCGGCCTCGGTAAAGCGCGTCATCATCCCCAGCAGCACCGACTTACCGACGCCGGTACCGGCGAAGAGGCCCAGGCGCTGGCCGCGGCCCACCGTCAATAAACCGTTGATGCTGCGAATGCCCACGTCCAGCGGCACGCTGATGGGGTTGCGCTTGAGCGGGTTGATGGTCGGGCCGTCCATCGGCACCCAGTCTTCGGCCTTCATCCCACCCTTGCCGTCGAGGGCGCGCCCGGCGCCATCCAGCACGCGGCCGAGCATGCTCATGCCCATCGGCAGGCGGCCGGTGTCGGCCAGCGGCACCACGCGAGCGCCGGGGGCAATGCCGGCAACGCTGCCGACGGGCATCAGGAATACTTTGCTGCCGGAGAACCCCATCACTTCGGCTTCGACCTGCACCGGGTGGTAGCTGTCGTCGTTGATCACCATGCAGCGGCTGCCCATGGCGGCGCGCAGGCCTTCGGCTTCCAGGGTCAGGCCGACCATGCGCAGCAGCCGGCCCTCCAGGATCGGCTGGCCGGGCAACTCGGTGACTTCGGCATAGCCACCCAGGCGCTTGGCGAAGCTGGTGCGGTCAAGGCGCATCGGGGGTGTCCAGCTCGACGCTCAAGTCCGGCTCTGCCGGGTGCAGCGCCTGCTCGTGCAACTGATCGAACAGCTTGGCCATGATCTGCGTGATGCGCGTCTCCACCGTGGCATCGATGCGGCTGTGCTCGGTCTCGACCCGGCAACCACCGGGCAGCAGCGCGGCGTCTTCGACGATGCGCCAGGTTTCTTCATGGCGCTCGCGCAGGGCTTTGACCTGTTCGAAATCCTGCGGGTTGATGTACAGCCGCACGTTGCCGACGCCCAGGGGCAGCAGCTTGAGGGCTTCGCGCATCACGCTTTCGATTTGCGTGGAGTCCAGGGCCAATTCGCGCTGAATCACCTGGCGGGTGATGTGCTCCACCAGCCCGACCATGGCTTTTTCAATCTGCGAGTCCTGCTCGGCGATGGGCTCGAACAGGCTGCCCATCAGGGTTTCCAGGCTGGCCAGCTTGACGCTCAGCGCGGCCTCGGCTTCCTGGCGGACCTTGAGAGTGGTGCTGCGAAAACCGTCCTTCTCGCCGGTGGAGAAACCTTCGTTGTAGGCTTCCTGGCGAATGCTTTCGAGCTCTTCCAGGGTCAGTGGCTGGACTTCCTCCAGCGGCACTTCTTCCATCTCGGCCGGGGGTTCTTCTACCGGCTCCGGCTCAGGCTCCGGGCGATGCGGGTCGAAACTGGGCAGCGACCAGACGTCGAACCCTCCGACGTCCCGTGCGCGAATCAGATCGCTGGGCGTCTCATCTTTGTTCGACATGCGCGGCGCCTTAAATCATTTCTTCGCCGCCCTTCCCACCGAGAACGATTTCTCCGGCTTCGGCCATACGGCGGGCAATGGTGAGGATTTCCTTCTGTGCAGTTTCCACGTCGCTGACGCGCACCGGGCCCTTGGCCTCGAGGTCGTCGCGCAACAGTTCGGAAGCCCGCTTGGACATGTTCTTGAAGATCTTTTCCTTGACGCCTTCGTCGGAGCCCTTGAGCGCCAGCACCAGCACGTCGGAGGACACTTCCCGCAGCAACGCCTGGATGCCACGGTCGTCGACGTCAGAGAGGTTGTTGAACACGAACATGAGGTCTTCGATCTGCACCGACAGGCTGTCGTCGATCTCGCGGATCGAGTCCATCAACTGGCCTTCCACCGAGCTGTCGAGGAAGTTCATGATGTCGGCCGCACGCTTGATGCCGCCCAGGGTGGTGCGCGAAGCGTTGGAATTGCCCGAGAACTGCTTCTCGAGAATCGTGTTCAGTTCTTTCAGCGCCGCTGGCTGCACGGTGTTCAACGACGAGACACGCAGGATGATATCCAGGCGCACCTTATGGTCGAAGTGGCCGAGCACTTCACCGGCCTGGTCGGGGTCGAGATACGCCACCACGATCGCCTGGATTTGCGGGTGTTCGTAGCGGATCACATCGGCCACGGCCCGCGGTTCCATCCACTTCAGGCTGTCGAGGCCGCTGGTGTTGCCACCCAGCAGGATGCGGTCGATCAGGCCGTTGGCCTTGTCTTCGCCCAGGGCCGAGGTGAGCATCTTGCGAATGTAGCTGTCGGAGCCGACGCCCAGGCTGGTCTGGTCGCCGACGATCTCGACGAACTCGCTCATCACCTGCTCGACTTGCTCGCGGTGCACATTGCGCATTTGCGCCATGGCCACGCCGACACGCTGAACCTCTTTGGGCCCCATGTGGCGCAGCACTTGGGCGGCGTCGGTTTCTCCGAGGGACAGCAACAGCACGGCGGCTTTGTCGACCCGGGAGAGTTTGGCTACTGCAGCTCGGCTATCACTCATCTGCGTTAATCCACTCTTTCACGACCTGGGCCACACGACCCGGGTCTTCGGCCACCAGGCTCTTGATTGCGTTCAACTGAGCGTCATAACCCTCGCTCGGGCTCGGCAACAGAATGCTTTGCGGGCCACCGAGGCTCACGCGGTCGTTGGCCAGTTCGCCATCGAGGCCACCCATGCCACCCAGTTCGACGTCGCCGCCGGCCAGGGCCAGTTGCTTCTTGCCGTGGCCGGTGATGTTGTTGAGCACCGGGCGCAGTACGCCGAACACCAGCAACAGGATGAACAACACCCCCAGCACTTGCTTGACGATGTCCCAGAACCACGGCTGAGTATAGAACGCTGCCTCGGCGATGACTTCGCCACGCTCGGCGGAGAACGGCATGTTGATCACGCTGACGCTGTCGCCACGGCTGGCATCGAAGCCCACCGCGTCCTGCACCAGGCGAGTGAAGCGCGCCAATTCATCGGCGCTCCATGGGGCGCGGGTAATGGCGCCGTCTGCGGCATTGACCTTGACCTGGTCATCCACCACCACCGACACCGACAGGCGATTGATCCGGCCCTGTTGCTGCTTGGTGTGGCTGATGGAACGATCAAGCTCGAAGTTCTTGGTGGACTGGTTGCGCTTGTCGGCCGGGTACGGCGCGAGCATGGGCTGGCCGGTGGCCGGATCCATGATCTGCTGGCCGTTGGCGTCCAGCAGCGGCTGGCCAGGCTGCACCGCGCCTGCGGTAGCGGCAGCGCCACCGGTGGTTTGCGGCGCAGTGGCCGGGGTGGGTGGCTGGTTGCTCAGGGCACCCGGCACGCCTTGCGGGCCATTGCTGGCGGTACGTTGTTCGGTGGTCGATTGCTCGCTGCGCAGGGCCGGCTGGTCCGGGTTGAACTGCTCGGAGGTCGATTCGACGGCGCTGAAGTCGACGTCGGCAGACACTTCAGCCTTGTAGCGATCATTGCCCAACACCGGTTGCAGGATGTTGTGCACCCGCTGGGTCAGCATGCTTTCCATACGGCGGCTGTAGTCGAACTGCTTGCCGGCCATGGTCAGCGAAGAGTTTTCCGCGAGGTCCGACAGCAAGTTGCCCTTCTGGTCGACTACGGTGATCTGCGACTTGCTCAATTCAGGAACGCTGGTGGCCACCAGGTTGATGATCGCCAATACCTGGCCAGGCTCAAGAGAGCGGCCGGCAAAGAGTTCGACCAGTACCGAGGCGCTGGGCTTGCGTTCATCACGCACGAACACCGAGCTTTTCGGAATCGCCAGGTGCACGCGGGCGCCCTTGACGTTGTTCAGGGCGGAGATGGTGCGCGCCAGTTCGCCTTCCAGGCCGCGACGGTAGCGGGTGGCTTCCATGAACTGGCTGGTCCCCAGGCCCTGGTCCTTGTCGAGGATTTCAAAGCCGATATTCGCGTCGGACGGGGTTACGCCGGCAGCCGCCAGTTTCATCCGCGCACGGGCCACATCGTCGGCCTTGACCAACAGGGCGCCGGAATTCGGTTCGACGGTGTAGCTGATGTCTGCCGCCGCCAGGGTTTCCATGATCTGCTTGGAATCCATGCCGGCCAGGCTGCCGTACAACGGACGGTAATCCGGTTGCTGGGACCACAGCACCACGGCAAAACCAATCGCCACGCTGGCAGCCAGGCCGACCATCAGGCCTACCTGACGCAACATGGTCATCTCGGAGAGGTTTTCCAGGAACGACAGGCCAAACAGCGGCGGCTTGCCGTCTGCCTTGGCGGGTGCGTTATCCACGAGTGCTTCTGCCATGACTCAAATCGTCCTTAAACCGGCATCTGCATGATGTCTTGATAGGCTTGAACCAGTTTGTTGCGCACCTGGGTCAAGGCCTGGAATGAAACGCTGGCTTTTTGCGAGGCGACCATCACGTCGGTGAGGTCCACGCCGCTCTTGCCGATCTCGAAGGCGGTCGCCAACTGATTGGATGCCTGCTGGGTGTCGCTGACTTTGTTGATGGCCTGGCCGAGCATGTCGGCAAAGCTGCTCTGGCCCAATTCCGGTACGGCTTGCGCGGCGGATTTCGGTTGAGCCATGGCATCCATTTGCATGGACCGCATATCCAACATCAACCGATTGAACTCAACACCTTGGCTCATGAACTTTCTCTCCGACGACCCGCAATTTTTTGACACTACACAGCGATTACAGGGGTGGTAGCAACAAGGGTGCCAGCTCCGTGGCATTCTGTAAGAAAAGGCGACTGGCCCTGTCGGCTTTGAGAATTTTCAGGTGGCGTAGAGATAGGCTTCCACGTCCATCCCGGCGTCACGCATCTGCGCCAGCTTGTAGCGCAGGGTGCGCGGGCTGATGCCCAGGCGCTCGGCGGCTTCTTTGCGGCGCCCGCGCTCGGAGCGCAGGGTGTCGATGATCATCTGGAATTCCCGGCGACGCAGGTCATCGCCCAGGGCGCCGGCGGATTCGGTAGGCACGGCTTCGACCTGTGGCGCGGCAGCCAGGCTCGGCTGCGGCGCTGCGCCCGCGCCCGCGCCCATGGCCAGGCAGAAATCCTGGGGCTGGATCAGGCCGCCCTGCTGCAAAATCAACGCACGCTGGATCGCATTGTCCAGTTCCCGCACGTTGCCGGGCCACGGGTAACTGATCAGACAGGCCTGGGCCTCGGCCGACAGGCGCGCCTGGGCATGCTTCATTTTATTGACGTGCTTGCCCAGCAGGCGCTCGGCCAGCGGGATGATGTCGGCCGGGCGCTCGCGCAACGGGCGCCAGGCCAACGGGAACACCGAGAGCCGGTAGAACAGGTCCTCACGGAAGCGCCCCGCCGCCACTTCGCCTGCCAGGTCGCGGTTGGTGGTGGCGACCACACGGATGTCCAGCTGGATCGGCTTGCGTGCGCCCACCCGTTCCACTTCGCGCTCCTGCAATACCCGCAGCAACTTGGCTTGCAGGCCCAGGGGCATTTCGGAGATTTCGTCGAGCAGGATGGTGCCGCCGTCAGCCTGTTCGAACTTGCCGGCCTGCGCCGCGATGGCGCCGGTGAACGAGCCCTTCTCATGGCCGAACAAGGTGGCTTCGAGCATGTTGTCGGGAATGGCCGCGCAGTTGATCGCAATGAACGGCTGGCTGGCACGATGGGATTGCTGGTGGATGTAGCGCGCCAGTACTTCCTTGCCGGTACCGGACTCGCCGGAGATCAGCACGGTGGAATCGCTGCGGGCAACACGGGCCGCCAGTTCCAGCAATTGCGCGCTGGCCGGTTCGAAGGCAATCGGACCTTCACCCTCGGCAGCGCCCAGGGTGCCAAGGGCATGCCGGGCGACCAGTTCGATCAAGGCTTTGGGTTCGAAGGGCTTGACCAGGTAATCCGCAGCGCCCTGGCGCATGGCGTCGACGGCACGCTCGACGGCGCCGTGGGCGGTCATCAGCAGCACCGGCAGTTGCGGCTGGCGCGCACGCAACAGGCCGAGCAACTGGTGTCCGTCCATGCCCGGCATATTGACGTCGCTGACCACCAGGCTGAAAGACTCCTGCTCCACCGCGTCCAGGGCTTCTTCGGCAGAACCGACCGCCCGATAGTCATGGCCCGCCAGCAACAGCGTGTCAGCCAATGCTTCACGCAGGGCGCGATCGTCTTCAACCAATAAAACCTTGATAGCCATGACCTTTTACTCCGCGCTGACGGCGCATGAAAACAGCGGCAGCGTGATCAACGCGCACGTGCCACGACCCAACCGGGAATGCAGCTGCAATTCTCCCTGATGTGCACGGGCGACTGCCTTGACCACGGTCAGGCCCAGGCCGGTCCCGTTGGTCTTGGTGGTAAAAAAAGGCTCGCCGAGGCGCTGCAGCACCACCGGGTCAATCCCGCTGCCGCTGTCGCTGATGCTCAGGCGCAGGGTGTCGCCACGGTTGTACAGGTGCACCTTGAGCCGCGCCCCGGGGCCGCTGGCCTGGGTCGCGTTTTCGATCAGGTTGAGCAGCGCGCCCACCAGGGTGTCGCGGTTGCACAGCAACTCGCCGTAATGGCTGTCGCACTGCCAACGGACTGACGCTTCCTGGATATGAGTGGCGGCCGCCGCTTGCAGGGACTGCATCAAGGCGGCCGGGGTGACGCGATCGGTCAGCGGCAATTCGCCGCGGGCAAACACCAGCATGTCGCGCACCTGATGCTCCAGTTCGTGCAGGCGCTCCTTGAGGCGGCCGGCAAAACGCTGGTGGGTGGCGGCGGGCAATTGCTCATCAGTCAAATGACTGGCGTAAATCAGCGCGGCCGACAATGGCGTACGAATCTGGTGGGCCAGGGAAGCGACCATTCGCCCCAAAGACGACAGGCGCTCATGGCGGGCCAACTGGTCTTGCAGGTGCCGGGTTTCAGTCAGGTCGTTGAGCAATACCAACTGGCCGGGCTCGGCATCCAGGGAACGCGTGGCGATGGACAGGCGGCGCCCATCCTTGAGGGAAATTTCGTGGCCGTCGTCTTCCCGCGGGGCAAAGCAGCGGGTGATGACCTCACGCCACAGTTCGCCCTCCAGCGGCAGGCCAAGCATGTTGCAGGCCGCCGGGTTGGCTTCACGCACACGACCCTGCTCGTCGATGACGATCACGCCACCGGGCAACAGGTCGAGGAGGTTTTGCAGACGGTTGGCCAGTCGCTCTTTCTCGGCCAGCTCTTCCATGCGCTGGGCACTGACCACGGCCAACTCGCCTTTAAGCTCGGAAACCCGGGCTTCCAGCAGGCTGTAGGAGTCAGTCAACTGGCTCGACATCTGGTTGAACAGGGAAAAAGCCTGTTCAAGCCCCAGACGGCTGATCTGCTCTACGGAGGGGGCCGGCCCCTGAGTGTCAGGGACCGAAGATAGTTGGGCGGCGTGGGGCATCATGCTCTCTCGCTTGGCTGACCGTCAGTTAAACGGAACGTTGCGAGTGCTGTAGCAATACCCGTGCCTAAAAAAATAGGCTTAGTTTTCAGTCAGTTGAAAAACAGGCGTCAATCATCCGCCTGTTCATCACCTTCCTTGCGACTCATGCCGTACTTGCGCATCTTCTCCACCAGGGTGGTACGCCGGATGCGCAGGCGCTCGGCGGCACGGGCGACGATACCGTTGGCGTCGTCGAGTGCCTGCTGGATCAGGCCTTGTTCGAGGCTGCCGAGGTAGTCCTTCAAGTCCAGGCCTTCCGGCGGCAGCATGGCGGTGGAGCCGAAGTCCGGCGTGTGGCCGTTGATGGCCACGCGCTCTTCCAGGTCGCTGCGCAGGCTGTCCACCAATTGCTCGTCTTCGTCGTCGACGTAGCGGAATTTCTTCGGCAGCTCGACCACGCCGATCACCCCGTACGGGTGCATGATCGCCATGCGCTCCACCAGGTTGGCCAACTCGCGGACGTTGCCCGGCCAGCCGTGGCGACACAGGGACATGATCGCCGCCGAGTTGAAGCGAATCGAACCACGCTTTTCGTGTTCCATGCGCGAGATCAGCTCGTTCATCAGCAACGGGATGTCTTCGACGCGCTCGCGCAGGGGCGCCATTTCGATCGGGAATACGTTGAGGCGGTAGTACAGGTCTTCGCGGAAGCTGCCGACCTCGATCATGCTTTCGAGGTTCTTGTGGGTGGCCGCGATGATGCGTACGTCGACGCTCTGGGTCTTGTTGCTGCCCACGCGCTCGAAGGTGCGCTCCTGCAATACCCGCAGCAGCTTGACCTGCATCGGCAGCGGCATGTCGCCGATTTCGTCGAGGAACAGGGTGCCGCCGTTGGCCAGTTCAAAACGCCCGGCACGGCTGGTGATCGCCCCGGTAAAGGCGCCCTTCTCGTGGCCGAACAGTTCGCTTTCCAGCAGCTCTGCCGGGATCGCCCCGCAGTTGACCGGCACGAACGGCCCGTCACGACGCTTGGAATGGTAGTGCAGGTTGCGTGCGACCACTTCCTTGCCGGTGCCCGACTCGCCAAGGATCAGCACACTGGCGTCGGTGTCGGCCACTTGCTGCATCATCTGGCGCACATGCTGGATCGCACGACTGGTGCCGACGAGGCTGCGGAACAGGTTGGGTTCGCGGTGACGGCCGCGCTCGCGGGCCTGGTCGTACATCTCGCGGTAGACCTGGGCACGGTGCAGGGAGTCGAGCAATTTGCTGTAGCTGGGGGGCATTTCGAGGGTGGAAAGCACGCGGCGGCGCTGGTCTTCCGGAAGGTCCACGGAAGAAATATCGCCCATCAGCAACACCGGAAGGAACTCATCCCAGGTCGACAGTGTCTTTAACAAGCCCAGCACTGCACCAGGAGCGTTTACCGTCCCGATCAGCACACAAATGACTTCGCGGCTCGACGACAAAGAGCTGACCGCCTGCTGCCAGTCGTGGCTGCCACAGGGTAGATTTTCTTCGCCAAGAAAATTCAGGATCACCGCCAGATCGCGGCGCCGAACGCTATCGTCATCGATCAGCAGAATTTTGGTTTCACGCCACATGCAATAGCAACTTCCCTAGTAAAACTCTAATGCCCTCGAGTTGGGGCAATCTAGATTGCTGTAGGCATTTTCTGCGCTACGGCTTTCTGACGTCTGAAAATAGCACTAGTTAAGTCAAAAAATCGTGCACAGTCAAATTTATGACGCGCGGTGTTCGGATTAACTGAGCCTTCAGCCGAACATATGGTAAACCTTTGACGCATGTTTAGCTCGGTTGAACTGCGACATCTCTTCGAAAATAGCCTGGCGCTCCCCTGTCGTCGCCTCAAGCAACTGCTGGTAGACCGAAAGCAAGTCTTCCAGTTTTGCCCGAATGGCTGCCTCATCCGCCGAATCCTCGTTGAGCGCAGCATCGATCAACGCGCGGCAGCCCAAATCCAGTTCGCCGATCGCCCCCCAGTTGCGTTCAGCCAACGCCTCGGACAGCGCCTCACGGGTCTCGTCGATTTTTTGCAATGCTTGGCTCATGACATCGTCCTCAGGCCTTACGGCCTACTGTACCTCTGTGGCAATACCATCCCAGCCTTCCTTGAGCGTAATCATCAGACCTGCGACCTCATCGATCATCGCAGCGTCATTCTGACGGTTGGCTTCCAGCAGACGCATGGTCATGAAGGCATACAGGTTATCCAACTGCTGCAGTGCAATCGGGTCCGGGGTCTTCTCGGGGTTCAGGCCGTCACGCAACCCGACGAGGATGTCCACCGCCTTGCCCAGCATCAACCCCTTCTGCGCGATATCACCGCGAGCCATCGCACCCTTGGCCTGCGCCATACGATCCAGTGCGCCTTCCATCAGCAACTGCACCAGGCGGTGCGGGCTGGCTTCGGAGATCTGGGCGTGGGTGTTGACCTTCTGGTATTGGCGAAGGGCTCTCATGGGATTCATGTTTCTACCTCGTGACAGGCGACAGCTAAAAGGGTGGACGCTGATTATTATGTCGACGGCGTTACACAAAACTTTAGCCCGCCTGGCGCTTTGACTCAGCGCCTTCGGCGGGCTTTATCCATCCGCCAATCAGGTGGACTTCGGATTGTTCAGCGAGTTGAGCGTGGTCATGACGCTGTCGCCCTGAGCCTTGAGCTGCGCAACCAGGGAGTCCATGGCGTTGTATTTCAGGGTCAGGGAGGCCGTCAGGGCATCAGAACGCGTGTTCAAGGCGGTCTGTTGGTTGGTCAGGTCCCTGAGGTTATCCTGCAGGGTCGCGGACTTTTCGGCGAACACCCCGGTCTTGCTCAGCGCAAAGTTGGCGGTGGCATTCGTCAGGCTTGCCAGCAGCCCGTTGGGGCCAGTGAAGATGCTGTTGATGTCGGAGCCGTTTGTGAGGGCCGCCTTGTCAAACGCCACATCACTGACGCTCAGGGTGCCCGCTGTCTGGTCCGTGGTCACGCCAAACTGCGCCAGGGATGAAAACGAGCCGCTACCGGTCACCGAGTTCATCACGTTGCGGATCGACGCCATCATGCTGCGCACCGAACTGTCCCCGGTCAACGGGCCTGGCGTGACGGAACCGTCGGCATTGGTGGTGACCTGAGTTTCGGCATTCACAGCCTTGACCAACGCACTGTAGGTATCTGTGAAGCCCTTGACTGCCGACTTCAGGGTTGCGCTGTTCGCAGAGACTTTGATCGTCGAAGGGGCATCGGTCCCCGAAACCCCCGTCAAGGTAATGCTCACACCACTGATTGCGTCGGGCAGGGTATTACTCGTGGACTCTTGAGGGCTGCCATCAAGGTTATATATGGCGTTCTGCGGCGCCGAGCCCACAACCGTCGCACCCGTATCCAGGCCCGAGGAGCCCTTGAAGGTGATGTCGCTACCGACACCGGTCGTCGACGATGTGACCACCAACCGCGAACCGTTGGAGTCAGTCAGGATGTTGGCACTCAAGCCCGCGTTGCCGTACTGCGAGTTGAGCGAATCGCGCACCTGCTGCAGGGTTCCGCCCGGTGGCACACTGACGCTGTAATTCTTGCCGGACTGGGAGACCGTAAACACCGTCGCCGAGACCCCGGAATTGACAACGGCCGTCGGCCCGCCAGGAATTACTGCGGTGGAGACCTTTGACGCCGTGGCCAATTGGGTGACACCCAGCGTAAAGTTGCCGGCGGCGGCACCTGGGCCCAACGTGACCGTCGCGAGCTTGTCGTTCGACAGCGTCGAACTCAAGCCGCTGAAGTTAACAGTCTTGGTCATGGTGTCCAACGCGCCCCGGAACGCGTCCAGAGCCGCCTGGATCTTGCCGATTGAGGTCAGTTGTGCAGTGGATGTTTTGGTCTGGCTGTCGATCTGCGCTTGCTTGGGTGCGGTTTGCGACCCCACCAACGACTTTACAAGACCTTGAACGTCGATGCCCGTACCCGGGCCGTTGACCGTTAGACCTGCTACGACTGTCATCGTCTTTCTCCTAATCCGGGGCTGATGCTTTATTGACGAATCACGCTCTAGGCAGTTTTCGCAACAAAGTTCATGCCAGTTTAGACCTTGGCGTCAAACAGCAAGCTGCTGGCGTCATGAAGGCTCTGGGCGAGTTTCAGGGCCAATTCCGAAGGAATCTGGCGAATGACCTCACCGCTTTCGGTCGCAATGACCTTGACCACAACCTGGTGGGTGGAGTCATCAATGGAAAAATCCAGTTTGCGCTGGGCAGCCTGGATGAATTCGTTTATGTCGTTGACCGCTTTTTTCAAGTCGGTGTGGCTCGATGGCTGCTGGGCATCTTTCGCGCCAGCAACGGCGTCCACCTTGGGCTTCTGCGGATCGGCACTGACAGGAGCGGGTGCACTCTGTGGCGCTGCCGCAGGGTAAGACAGGTTCAGTTTGACGCTCATGTCCATGACCAATCACCTCATTAGACAAAAGACAAAAGGGCACGTAAACGCGCCCTTCCGTCAGTTACCAAGTGCCGTTATTACTGAAGCAGCTTCAGTACAGCGGATGGCAGTTGGTTCGCCTGGGACAGGATCGCAGTCGAAGCCTGTTGCAGAGTTTGTTGCTTGGTCAGCTGAGCAGTTTCAGCGGCGAAGTCAACGTCCTGGATCACGCCACGGGCAGAAGTGGAGTTGTCCGAGATGCTCTGCAGGTTGGCGATGGTGTTGTCGAAACGGTTTTGTACAGCACCGAGGTCAGCACGCTGGGAGTCGATGGTGGACAGTGCCTGGGTCAGCACGTCGACAGCGCTCTGTGCGTTGGCAGCGGTGGTCACGTCGGTGTTGCTGACAACAACTTTCGCCGAGTTGACAGCGTTGACGCCGGTTGCACCGAACAAGCCAGCAACACCACCACCGGTACCAGTCAGCGAGTAGCTCGAGCTGGAGTTCAACGAGATAGCGCCGGTAGCAACCAGCGGACCTGCA
Source organism: Pseudomonas sp. W2I6 (assembly GCF_030815935.1). Classification (NCBI taxonomy): domain Bacteria; kingdom Pseudomonadati; phylum Pseudomonadota; class Gammaproteobacteria; order Pseudomonadales; family Pseudomonadaceae; genus Pseudomonas; species Pseudomonas sp. W2I6. The sequence goes on from NZ_JAUSXJ010000001.1 coordinate 4,403,123, forward strand.
TCCAGTGGGGTAGCAGTCGCGTTGAACTTGCCGTCGCCGCCTTTGGTAGCGATGCTCATCAGCTGACCGCCAGCGTCAGCGTTATCAAAGGTGAAGTTCTCACCCGAGTCGGATTTGATCGACAGAGAGCCGGTCGACTGGTCGAAGTTAACGCTGATGCCCAGCTTGGCAGCGTTGGAATTCAGTTGGTCGGCCAGGTCAGCAGCGCTGGTGATACCGGTGAACGAAACAGTAGTGGCGCTAGGACCGCTACCGACTGTCAGGTCGAACTTACCGTTTGGAGTAGCAGCCGGGAAGCTGGCAGGTACAGTGAACTTAAGTTCAGTGCTGGCGGAGGCCTGCAGGCCGCCGACTGCGCCGTTCAGTTGGGCAGCGATTTCCTTGGCCGAAGCGCCCTGTGCGATGGTCAGCGAAGCAGAAGTCTGGCCGCCACCGGTCACACTGATGGTACCGGCTGCAATACCGTTAGCAGTTGGCGTTTGAGCAGAAGACAGCAGCTGCTGCGAACCAATGTTGTTAGCCGCTACGTTGCCCAGGCTCATGTTGATGGTCTGGTTGGCGTTGGCGCCCACTTGGAAAGCGGTAGTACCGAAAGAACCGTCCAGCAGGTTACGACCACCGAAAGTGGTGGTAGAAGCGATACGGGTCAATTCAGAAGTCAGAGCAGCGTACTGAGCCTGGTTCGACTTACGGTCGTCAGCGCTGAGGGAGCCGTTAGCGGACGACAGAGCCAGGGAACGCATGGTCTGCAGGATGTTGGTGGATTGCTGCATCGCGCCTTCAGCAGTTTGCGCGATGGAGTTACCGTCACCGGCGTTCTTGATGGCAACGCCCAGGCCGTTGATCTGGCTGGTCAGACGACCAGCGATTTGCAGGCCGGCCGCATCGTCTTTGGCGCTGTTGATACGCAGGCCGGAGGACAGGCGCTGCATGGAAGTTTGCAGGGCGCTGGAAGCCTTGTTCAGGTTGTTCTGAACGGTCAACGAAGCAAGGTTGGTGTTTACTGTTAATGCCATGACGAAATCCTCGTGGGTGGTGTACTGCGGCTTCCGGCCCTGGCAACCGCCGGGTGTGGCCTAGAGAACCTTCGTAATAGTTATCGTCGTGAAAGCAGGTTGCTTGAGGACTTTTTTGATTTTTTTTACTGGCGCCGTGCCACCCCTTTTAATTCAAGCATTTACGATAGCCCAAACCCCAGCAATTGTTGGCTTTCTGGCGCCAAATAAAAAACGCCCATGATCTTTCGATCATGGGCGTTTTTTTGTGCAGCGCCTTTAAGTCGTCAAGGGCGGTGCAAAATCGCCGAGCCCCAGGACAGCCCCACACCAAAACCACTGATGGCGACGCGCTTCCAGGTGGAGTCGAGCATGTGCTTTTCCAGCAGCAGCGGAATGCTAGAGGACACGGTATTACCGGTCTCGACCATGTCCTTGATGAACTTGTCCACCGGCGCGTCTTCGAAACGTCGGGCCACGGCGTCGACAATCGCCGCACTGCCCTGATGGATGCAGAACGCATCGATCTCGTCAGCCTTGAGGTCCGATTCGTTGAGCAGCTCGTGCAAATGCGCCGGCACCTTGAGCAAGGCGAAGTTGAACACCTGGCGGCCGTTCATGAAGAACACGCCATCGCTGACCTTCAAGTGCGGCGCACCGGAGCCGTCAGTGCCGAACTTGGACTTGCCCAACTGCCACGGCGCGTCTTCACCCATCCAGGTGGCGGTAGCGGCATCGCCGAACAGCATGGTGGTGTTGCGGTCTTCCGGGTCGACGATCTTCGAGTACGGATCGGCGGTCACCAGCAGGCCATTCTTCAGGCCGGTAGCCTCCATGAAGCCCTTCATCGCATAGATGCCGTAGACGTAGCCCGAGCAGCCCAGGGAAATATCGAAGGCCGCCACGTGCGTCGGCAGGCCCAGCTTGTCCTGGACAATGGCGGCGGTGTGAGGCAAGCCCTCTTCGTCGCCATTCTGGGTAACGACGATCAGCGCATCGATGGACTCGCGCTTCAAATCGGGGTTGTTGGCAAACAAGGCGTTGACCGCCTCGACGCACAGATCGGAGGTTTCCTGCGCGGCATCCTTGCGCGGCAGGAACGCCGAACCGATCTTGCCAATGATGAATTCTTCATCCTTGGCGAATTTGGCACCCTGGGCGTAGTTATCAATCCCGTCTGCCGGCACGTAACTGGCGATGCTTTTTATGCCAATCATTGTGGCTTCCCAATACTAAATAGCTGGAGAACACCCCGCGAGACACGTCGCCGGGTGCTGACAATAATGGGGATGCCCCCGCAAAAAACTCGCCGAAAACCGCCTTTGTACCCTGGCGGCAGGCCCTCGCAGAGACCTGGCGACGACCTATCCTTTTCACACGATACAGTGAAGATGCGCTTTATGACTCACAGGTCACTCAATTTTCTGCGCTTTGTGCGAAACACGGGGACATACAAACGCCAAAAACCACAACGGCCCACCCCGTTTCCAGGGTGAGCCGCCGGTTTGCAGCTGCGGACATCACATTTTGTTGAACAGGCTCAACTGAGAGATTTTCACAAAGGCCAACTGAGAGGCCTGCAGCATGGTTTGCTGAAGCTGCAGGTTGATCGCCGCCTGACCCATGTCAACGTTGCCCAGGGAACTCATGGTGTTGGTATTGGCAGTCCCCAGGCTGGTGTTTTCATCTGTTTGAAGATCCAGGGCATTCTGGCGAGCACCGATGGAGCCGCGCACCTGGTCAATCTGTGAACTGGCGTTGTTCAGGTTGCCGATGGTTTTGGCCACCACATCCTTGAGGTTGTTCTGCGCGACCAGGTTGCCGTCAGCCGGCGTTTCCAGGGCTTTGCGCAATTGGCTCAACGTGTCCAGGGCGTTTTCGTTCTTGTTGCTGACGGCGCTGACCGCAAACTGGTCGCCCGCCCCTGGCGCACCACTGATGTCGAACGTCACGCCGGCCGCGTTGATCGAGGTGGCACCGGCAGCCATGGTGCCGGTCGCGATGGTCTTGCTGTTCGGACTGTAGGGCTGCGCATACACCTCATACGTGGTGCCGCTGGTGAATTTGATCACCGCACCGGTATCAGGGAAGGTGCTGGCGTAGGCCGCCTGATCCGTCACCTGGCCACCGGTCACTTGTGCAGTCGACGCGTTGCCTGGCGAACGCGAAGCACTGAAGGTGTCCGGCTTGGATTGCAGGGTGAACGCCTTGCCCGCCACCAGTGCGTCGGAGTCAGCGCCGGGCGCAACGTCCGCGCCGAGCGTCAGGCTGATATCGAACTTGACGCCGCGCAAGTTGACGCTGGATGCGCCCTCTTTGGTCGCGTCGAAAGTGCCGTTGCCGGGAATCTCGGAGGTAACGTCGTTACCGTCCTTGTCGGTCACGGAATACTGCGTGCTGCTGCTGAAGGTCAGCTTGTAGGGCTGGCCGTCGGTAAAACTCTTGGTGTAGGTGACACCGGAGGTCACCGTGCCCGCCGATACCGCGACCTTGCCGTCATTGACCGCAGGCGGCAACAACGTAGCCTGGGTGCGACCGGTGTTGGTCGAACTTTCCATCATCGACTTACCGGTGTCGCCCCCCGCCATCGACAGATTGTCCGAGATCTGCAAGCTCAGCGGCGTCTCGTCACCCTGATACGTGTAGGTGCCGTCGTTATTGCGGATGTAAGGCGGCGTGTCGGTTTTCGACCCGGAAAACATGTAGTTGCCGTTGGCATCCTTGGAGTTGAGCAAGCCCAGCACCTGGTCCTCAAGCGCGCCCACTTCGCTGGCGATGGATTTACGATCGTCATCGCTCAGGGACTGGTTGGCCGCACGCAGCGCCAGTTCATTACCGCGCTGCAAGGCGGTGTTGATGCTCTTTAACACCGATTCTTCGTTGGTCAGCGAGTTCTGCAGGGTGTTGATGTTGCCGTTGAACTGGCCAAGCATGTCTTTCTGTTGCTGCAATTGCAGCAAGCGCGCGGCGGCGACGGGGTCATCGGAGGCGGTCTGCACCCGGATACCGCTGCTCGCCTGGTCCTGGGCTTTCACCACACCGGAATAGTTCGTCTGGTACTTGCTGGCGCTGGTGTCGAAATACTGCTGTGTAGAAATACGCATCGTCCCAGACTCCTTTAAAGGGCATTAATCAGTGTGCTGAAAGTTTCTTGCGCAGCCTTGATGATCTGCGACGACGCGGTGTAGTACTGCTGGAACTTGATCATGTCACCCGCCTCTTCATCCAGGTTGACCTGGGACACCGAGTTGCTGGCCGCCTTGTTCGCTGCCAACAGCGCACCCGTCGCGGTGGAATCGGTAGCGGCCTGGCTGGCTTTGGAGCCCACCTGCGACACGAGTCGGGCGTTGGCGCTGACCAGGCTCACACCCGGGCTGCCGTCGCTGGCGCCCACGGTGGCTTTGGTCTGCAAGTCCAGCAATTGCTGGGCGTTGCGGTTGTCGGAGGTGCCCGAAGCGTTGAACGAGAAAGTCGTGCTGTCACCATTGGCAGGCGAGCCGCCGACCGTGGTGTCGAAGTTGAAGCTTTTGCCCGGGATCAACGCACCGGAGGCATCGCGCATCGGTACGTTGATGCTGATCTTGTTGCCCTGGCCCGGGATGATGGTGCCACTGCCGATCGGATTGCCTTGCGCGTCGCTCACCGTATACGACTGGGTGCCGTCGGCGGCCGGCTTGCCAAAGAGCATTTTTACCGGCATGGAGTTTTCGATGCCGGCGCGCAACTGGGCGGTATCAGCGCCGCCATGAATATCCAGCGGCACAGTCAGCTGAGGCGGTGTGAACGTACCGGTGCCGGTGTTGGTCTTGCTTGCGTTCCCCGCCAAGGGGCCCGCGAAGGCGAGCTTGTTGACGTCCTTCAGGTCGACACCGATGCCCGTGGCCCCGTTGGCCGTGGGGCTGACCTTGAAGCTGTCACCGGCAGCCATGGGCCCTTTGCCGTCCAGTGCCAGGGTAAAGCCATCAATCACCGGCGGCGGCGTGGTGGTGGTGTCGAACGAACCCATGGCCTTGCCGTCGGAGCGGACGACGTTGTACTGGTTACCGCTGGTAAACGTGACTTTGTAGTCGTAGGTCGTCAGCTGGCTGCTGTCCTTGATCGTGACATTCAGGTTGCCAGACCCCGCGCTGTTGCCGGCGGCCCCTTGGCTGCGCTGGGAAATCGCCGCCGCGCTGTTGATATCGGTGAACAGCGACGAACCGAATTCGCCGTTGAGGTCCAGGCCCTGGCCCAACTGGTTGTTGATCGTGTCTGCCGTGGCAATCGCGATGCGCCCCAGATCATTGATGGCCGGCATCAGCACGTCACTGCGATAGCGCAGCAAGCCACCGATACTGCCGCCGGTGACTACATTGCCAAGGTCAATGGACGAGTCGCCCATCGAGAGCTGGATGGTGTACTGGCTATTGTCGGTGCTACTCGGTACCGCAGAGATATTATTGGATATCCCGCCTTCCACCAGCGACTGCCCCGTACCGGTCGTAATACTGAACTGTCCGTTTTTTTCCGTGGCCGTAACGCCGATCAGCTCGTTGAGCGAGCGCACCGCTTCGTCACGCGAGTCCAGCAGGTTGGCCGGCGCACTGCTGGAAGTCCCCTGGGCCTGGGCAATCTGCTTGTTGAGCGAGGCGATCGAGGACGTCAGCTTGTTGACCTGATCCGTCATGGTGCTCAACTGACTGTTGATCGTTTGTTTCTGCTGGTTCAACTGGCCGGAAATGGAGTTGAAGCGGTTGCTCAGGGTCTGGGCGCTGGTCAGCAGCAATTGGCGCGCGGACACGTCGCCCGGGGTGGCAGAAGCCGTCTGCGCCGCCGCGAAAAAGGCACTGAGCACCGAAGACATGCCGGTGTTGGAATCCGACAAGGTCTTGTCGATGGCACTGGCCTGGTCCAGGTAGGCGTTGGCATCGCTGTCGAGTGCCGTGCTGTTCTGGTAAGCCGTGGTGAGAAACTGGTTGTACACCCGACGCACGTCCGCCAGGGTCGTACCGGTGCCGATAAATACGCCGCCGTAGGCGTTCGACGCATTCGCGGTCTGAGCGCTCTGTTGACGCGAGTATCCCGGGGTGTTGACGTTGGCGATGTTGTTACTTAAGACCGACAACGATCCCTGGGCGGCATTGAGCCCCGACATCCCGATATTGAGCAAACTCATGATTCAGACCTTATAAATGAGTGGAAGCGCCCGCGGCAGCGTAGTTCTGGTAGCTGTTCATCGTTTTTGCGATCTGCGAAATCTTGCTGGCGTAATCCGGGTCGGTTGCATAACCGGCTTTTTGCAACTCGCGCACAAACTGTTCCGGGTTGTCGGCTGATTTCACAACTTCTTTATAGCGATCATTGCTTTGCAGCAACGTCACCAGGTCATGGAAGCTGTCCTGGTAGGAATTGTAGGAACGGAACTGCGCCGTCTCCTTGACCATCGCGCCATTGCGAAACTCGCTGGTGATCGCCCGGGCCTGTTCGCCCTGCCAACTCTGGCCGGCCTTGATGCCGAACAGGTTGTGGCTGCTGGTGCCATCCTCGGCACGCATCACCGATTTACCCCAACCGGTTTCCAGGGCGGCCTGGGCCACCAGGTAGCGTGGGTCGACGCCAATCCGCGCGGCGGCCTGCTTGGCCATCGGCAACATGGTGGCGACAAATTCATCCTGCGAGCTGAAGGCTTTCTTCGCCGGTGCCAGCGGTGGCTGGGCGACGGCGCGGCCGTAAACCTGCATCTGCCCGCGAGGCGGTATGGCGGCAAGGCTGCGGGCGGTGCTGTTGACCACGCCATCATCGGCAGCGCTGTTGCGCAGCGGCGCGGCCTTGGCGGCAGTGGTAGCCTCGGCACCCGGCACGATGCCGGCCAGCAGGCGATCCGTCAGCTTGCTCGGCAACGAGATGCGTCGCTGATTCATCAGCGCCATGTCGTTGGCGTGGGAGTTGGTGCCTTCAGGCACCGCCACGCGGTACGCCCACAATGGCCGCTGACCATTGCTGCGGCCCAGCGGGCCATCGGCCTTGGTACCGGCGGCAATTTCAGTCGGTACATCCACCTTCTTCGCGGGCGCAGCCGGGCCTTGCAAGGTGGCCGCCTGGGCGTCCACCGGTTTGTTCTTCTGCATCTGGCGCAGCAACACGTCCGCCAGGCCGATACCACCGCCCTCGCGAGACAGGGAAACCGCCAACTGCTGGTCGTACATTTCCTGGTACTGCTTGGCCGCCGGGGTATTCAGCGGGTTGTCCTTGCCCAGGGCTTCGGTAGCCGAACGCATGGACTTGAGCATCTCGCCGAGAAACAGCGACTCGAATTCCTGCGCGACCTTGCGCATGTTGCCGTCGCTGTTCTTGTCGCCGACCTTCAACTGGTTAAGCCGGTTGAGGTCGGAATAGGAACCCGAATCCGCCGTGCTGGTCAGGCCGCTCTTGCGCATGTCCATGGCCATGGCGTCAGATCACGATCAGGTCGGCTTGCAAGGCGCCGGCCTGTTTCAATGCTTCGAGGATCGCCATCAAGTCGCCGGGCGCTGCGCCCACCTGGTTCACCGCACGGACAATCTCGTCCAGGGTGGTGCCGGGGCCGAACTTGAACATCGGCTTGGCTTCTTGCTGGGCATTCACCCGCGAACGGGGTACCACGGCAGTCTGGCCGTTGGACAACGGGCCAGGCTGGCTGACGATCGGGTCTTCGGTGATGGTCACGGTCAGGCTGCCGTGGGTCACGGCCGCTGGCGAAACCTTGACGTTCTGGCCGATCACGATGGTGCCGGTCCGCGAGTTGATGATGACTTTCGCCACCGCCTGGCCCGGGTCAACCTCAAGGTTTTCCAGCAGAGACAGGTAGTCCACACGCTGGCTTGGGTCCAGCGGTGCCGTCACACGAACCGAGCCGCCATCGATGGCCTGGGCCACGCCCGGGCCGAGCAGCTCATTGATCTTGTCGACCACGCGCTTGGCGGTGGTGAAGTCAGAGCGGTTGAGGTTCAGGGTCAGGCTGTTGCCCTGGTTAAAGCCGCTGGGCACGGTGCGCTCCACCGAGGCACCACCGGGAATCCGCCCGGCCGAAGGCACGTTGACGGTGATCTTCGAACCGTCGCGGCCTTCGGCATCAAAGCCACCCACCACCAGGTTGCCCTGGGCAATCGCGTAGACGTTGCCGTCGATACCTTTTAGCGGCGTCATCAGCAAGGTGCCGCCCCGCAGGCTTTTCGAGTTACCCATGGACGAGACGGTGATATCGACCACCTGCCCCGGCTTGGCGAACGGCGGCAAGTCAGCGCTGATGGACACCGCCGCGACGTTCTTCAACTGCACGTTGCCCGAGCCCGGCGGTACCTTGATGCCAAACTGCGAAAGCATGTTGTTGAAGGTCTGCAGGGTGAACGGGGTCTGGGTGGTCTGGTCACCGGTGCCGTTAAGCCCCACCACCAGGCCGTAGCCGATCAGCTGGTTGGACCGCACGCCGGAAATGCTCGCGATGTCTTTCAAGCGCTCGGCCTGGGCGCCTGCGCTCAAGGCCAGCAGCAACATCGCAGCCATCAGCTGTTTGAAGTTCAAAGTGATCACCTAGAAAGGGAACAGCGGGCTAAGGAAGAAACGGTCAAACCAGCCCGGCTGACTGGCGTCAGCAAACGAACCCGTACCCGAGTAGGTGATGCGTGCATCGGCAATCCGTGTCGACGGCACGGTGTTGTCGGTGGAGATATCGTCGGCGCGAACCATGCCCGCAATGCGCACCAGTTCGTCACCGGTGTTGAGGGTCATCCACTTCTCGCCGCGTACGGCAATGATGCCGTTGGGCAGCACGTCGGCCACGGTCACGGTGATCGAGCCGGTCAGGCTGTTGCCCTGCCCTGCCGCGCTCTTGCCGTTGGTGGCGCGGTCGCCGCTGTAGCCGGCGTCCAGGCTCAGGTCACCGCTGCCCAGCGGGTTGTTGGTGTTCGGTACACCGCCAAACAACGAAGTCAGGCCGATGCTGGTCTTGCTGGTCTTGCCGATCTGCGAGTTGGCGTTCTTGCTCGCCTGGGTCTTCTCGTTCAGCGTGATGGTGATGATGTCACCGACCCGGAAGGCCTTGCGGTCGCTGTACAGGTTCTGTTCGAACCCGGCCTGGTAGATCGAGCCATTGTTGGCGGCCGCCGGCAACGGCGTGCGCGGCAACACCGGCGCATAGTACGGGTCATTGGGCTTAGGCGTCGGGGCGACACAGCCCGCGAGCACAGCAATCCCACTCAATGCCAGAACAGAAACATAGCGATTCATGACCCATACCTCACGGTGTTGCAGGCGCCTTCAAGGGCGCCCCATAGACTTGATTACAGATTCTGCGTTACGAACGAAAGCATCTGGTCGGCGGTGGAAATCACCTTGGAGTTCATCTCGTAGGCGCGCTGAGTGGTGATCATGTTGACCATCTCTTCAACGGTGCTGACGTTGGACGTTTCCAGGGTGCTTTGCAGGGTGGTACCAAAACCGTTGAGGCCCGGGGTGCCGATTTGCGGCGCGCCGCTGGACGCGGTTTCCAGGAACAGGTTGTTACCGATCGCCTGCAGGCCGGCCGGGTTGATGAAGTCGGCGGTTTGCAGGTTGCCGATCACCTGGGACGCCGGGTTGCCGGCCACGGTGATCGACACGGTGCCGTCGTTGCCGACGGTGAAAGTCTGGGCGTTGTTCGGCACGACAATCGCCGGCTCCAGCGCGAAGCCATTGGCGGTCACGACCTGGCCGTTGGAGTCCAGGTGGAACGTACCGTCACGGGTGTAGGTGGTGGTGCCGTCCGGCTGCAGGATCTGGAAGAAACCCTTGCCGTTGACTGCCAGGTCGAGTGGCTGGCCGGTCTGCTGCAGGTTACCGGCGCTGAAGTTCTTCTGGGTGCCAACGATTGCCACACCGGTACCCAGTTGCAGGCCCGACGGCAATTCGCTGTCCTGGGTCGACTGGGCGCCAGGCTGCTTCTTGATCTGATAGAGCAAGTCCTGGAACTCGGCGCGGTCACGTTTGAAACCCGTGGTCGACACGTTGGCCAGGTTGTTGGAAATGGTGGTCAGGTTGGTGTCCTGGGCGGACAGGCCTGTCTTGGCAACGTATAGAGCCGGAAGCATGTTCTTCTCCTTCGTGCGCCTGTTTTATGGCGCCGCGCTACAAAAATTAGTGTGTGGCTGCTATCAGCTCATCGCCAGGACGCGGGTCATGGCCTGGTCGTCTTCTTTGGCGCTGTTCATCATCTTGATGTGCAATTCGAACTGCTTGGACAGGGCCAGGACTGCCGTCATTTCTTCGACGGCGTTCACATTGCTCGCCTGCAGGAAGCCCGACGTCAGCTTGACGTTGGCATCGGCCTGGGCCGGCTGGCCATCCTTGGTGTGGATGGTGCCGTCGAGGCCCTTGGTCATGTTCTTGAGGTCGGGCTGCACCAGCTTGATCCGGTCCACTTCAGCCATCACCCGCGGGCCTTCGCCCATGGCGCGGATGCTGATGGTGCCGTCCTGGCCGACTTCGATCTGCTGCTGGGGCGGCACGGCAATCGGGCCGCCGTTGCCCATGATCGGCATGCCGTTGCCGGCCCGCAGCACACCCAGCGCATCGACGTTCATGCTGGCGCTGCGCACGTAGGATTCGCCGCCATCCGGGTTTTGCACGGCCATCCAGCCGTCACCGCTGACGGCCACATCGAGGTCACGGCCGGTTTCAATCATCGCGCCAGGGGAAAAGTCCGTGCCTGGGCGCTCGGTCAAGGCAAAGGCCCGCGCCGGAAAGCTGTCACCGAACACCGGCATCGAGCGCGCCTGTTCCAGGTCACGCTGGAAACCATTGGTGGAAACGTTCGCCAAGTTGTTGGCGTGGGCCTTCTGCGCCAGTGCATTCTGGCTGGCGCCGGTCATTGCCACGTAAAGGTACTTATCCACGCTCTTTCCTCTTTCTGACGGACGCTTGCCGCCCACCGCTGTACTGATGAGGCTTAAGCAATTTGCGAACCAACTTTTTGAAATGAGGAAAAGTCCAGGCGGGGCGGGGGTTTGCCGGCAGGTGGCAGCTGAGGTCAGCAGGAAGAGAGTCGAAAAAACGGCGGACTTATGCCGCTAACGGCAAGTGCAGGTATCAAGACCGACAAAGAACCCATGTGGGAGCGGGCTTGCTCGCGAATGCGGAGTGTCAGTCACCGGATAATTCGACTGACCCACCGCATTCGCGAGCAAGCCCGCTCCCACAGGTTTAACCGCGTTCGGCTTTGACGACTTCGTAGTCACGCAATTTGTTGGCGATGGTGGTGTGGGACACGCCCAGCCGCTTGCCCAACAGACGGCTGCTGGGATGCTCGGCATACAACTGCGCCAGCACCGCCTTTTCAAAGCGCCCGACGATCTCCTCCAACCCGCCTTCCAGGGAAAAATCCCCCAGCGGCTGGCGCACGCCATAGTCCGGCAGGCGAATGTGCTCGGCCTTGACGGTGCCGCCCTCACACAGCGAAACCGCCTGGAACAGCACGTTCTCCAACTGCCGCACATTCCCCGGCCAGTGGTAATGGCTGAGGCGTTCCATCGCCGCCGGTGCGAGCTTGGGCAGCGGGCAGCCGATCTGCCGGCTGGCCTGATCCAGGAAGTGCTCCACCAGCGGCGGCAAACCGTCGAGGCACTCGCGTAGCGGCGGGATATGCAGCGAGAGCACATTGAGACGATGGTAAAGGTCCTGGCGGAATTCGCCCCGGGCGCACAGTTCGGAAAGGTCCACCTGGGTCGCGCAGATCACCCGCACATCCAGGTACACCTCTTCATCACTGCCTACACGGCGAAAGCAGCCGTCCTGCAGAAAGCGCAGCAACTTCACCTGCAACCGCGCGCTCATTTCGCCGACGCCGTCGAGAAACAACGTACCGCCCGCCGTCAGCTCCAGCAGTCCCAACTTGCCCTCCGCCCTCGCCCCTTCAAAGGCGCCGGGACCATAGCCGAACAACTCGGTCTCGGCCATGGACTCGGGCAAACCGGCGCAGTTGAGCGCCATCAACGGCGACTGGCCGCGTGGGCTGGCCAGGTGACAAGCGCGGGCCAGCAACTCTTTGCCAGTGCCGGTTTCGCCTTCTATTAATAGAGGCGCATCCAACGGCGCCATGCGCCGAGCCTCACGCACCACGGCGGCCATGACCCTGGAGCTTTGGAAAATGCTGTCGAAGCCGCGCAGCTCCTGCTTGCGCACATTGTAGATACGCTCACCCACCCGGTCGGCGCGGTGCAGGGTCAGTACGGCGCCGGCCATGGCTTCGCTGTCGTCATGCTCGGAGGATTGCAGCGGCGCAATATCGGCCAGGAATACATCGCCCTTGACCTTGACCCGCAGGCCGTTGATTCGCGATTTGCTGGCCCGTACCAGTTCCGGCAAATCGAAATCTTCGGCGTAGCGCGACAACGGAATGCCCGGCACCTCATCCACCCGTACTCCGAGCAACTGCGCCGCCGCGCGGTTGGCCGCGACGATGGAGCCGCCCATGTCGATGGACAGCACCGGAAACTCCAGCGCCCCCAGCAGCGCGTTGAGCTCCATATGCCGACGCTCGCTGGGCATCAGCCCTACCCGCTTGACGCCAAATACCCCGGCAATCGCCTCGAACTGCGGGCGCAATGCCTGGAACTGCAGGTTCACCAGGTTCGGGCAATAGAGGTAGATGGCGTTGCCGTGCTCGCCACCGACCTCGCCCTTGGCGACGTTCACGCCGTACTCCACCAGCAGGTTGAGGATGTCCCGCAGGATGCCGATGCGGTTCTGGCAATGCACTTTGATACGCATGAGAAGGCCCGAAGAGGTGGAGGCGCTGCGTCTTTTTGCCGCTGGGCGCAGATAATCGTCAAGATTATGTGACAGCTGCGAGGCGATTCACACCCAAAATACGCCACAGGGAGAACGAATCGCCTCATCCGTAACGAAAACTTTACGAATCCCAGTAACTTTTCCTACAAAAGCGTGGCACAGGAGGATGGCTTCCTGGCCCAGGCGGCGTATCAATAGGCTCATCCCAGGACATAACAAGAACGAATGCCTAGCAGGAGAGCAGTATGAAGCAGACGCAGTACGTGGCCCGCGAGCCCGACGCGAACGGTTTTATCGACTACCCGCCCGAAGAACACGCGGTGTGGAACACCCTGATCACGCGCCAACTGAAAGTGATCGAGGGCCGCGCCTGCCAGGAATACCTGGACGGCATCGACAAGCTCGGCCTGCCCCACGACCGCATTCCACAGCTGGCGGAAGTCAACAAAGTGCTGGCCGAGACCACGGGCTGGCAAGTCGCCCGGGTGCCGGCGCTGATCCCCTTCCAGACCTTCTTCGAATTGCTCGCCAATAAGCAGTTTCCGGTGGCGACGTTTATTCGTACCCGTGAAGAGCTGGATTACCTGCAGGAACCAGACATTTTTCACGAGATCTTCGGCCACTGCCCACTGCTGACCAACCCCTGGTTCGCGGAATTCACCCACACTTACGGCAAGCTCGGCCTGGCCGCCACCAAGGAACAGCGCGTGTACCTGGCGCGCCTGTACTGGATGACCATCGAGTTCGGCCTGGTGGATACGCCCGAAGGCCGGCGCATCTACGGCGGCGGCATTCTGTCTTCGCCCAAGGAGACCGTGTATTGCCTCTCGGACGAGCCCGAACACCAAGCCTTCGACCCGCTGGAAGCGATGCGCACTCCGTACCGTATCGACATCCTGCAACCGCTGTACTTCGCCCTGCCCAACCTCAAGCGCCTGTTCGAAGTGGCGCAGGAAGACATCATGGGCATGGTTGAACGCGGGATGCAGCTGGGTCTGCACGCACCGAAGTTTCCGCCCAAACCAAAAGCGGCTTGAACTGCGGCTTTTAGGGCCAGGTGAGTCTGTTCCCTGGCCCCGCGTTGCTTTAGGGTGACGCCACTGACGACCGTTTTCCAAACACTCGATTTCAGGAATCCCCACATGACCACCTTGAACCAAGCCCACTGCGAAGCCTGCCGCGCCGACGCCCCGCAAGTCAGCGACGAAGAGTTGCCGGTGCTGATCAAACAGATCCCCGACTGGAACATCGAAGTACGCGATGGCGTGATGCAGCTGGAAAAGGTCTTCCTGTTCAAGAATTTCAAATTCGCACTGGCCTTCACCAACGCCGTGGGCGTGATCTCCGAAGCTGAAGGCCACCACCCGGGCCTGCTCACCGAATGGGGCAAGGTCACCGTGACCTGGTGGAGCCACTCCATCAAGGGCCTGCACCGCAACGACTTCATCATGGCCGCGCGCACCGACGAAGTGGCCAAGGATGCCGAGGGCCGCAAGTAATGCATTTTGACGCGATTGGCCGGGTGCCCGGAGACCCGATCCTCGGGCTGATGGAGTTGTACGCCCAGGATCCAAACCCGAACAAGTTCGACCTCGGCGTGGGTGTGTACAAGGACGACCAGGGCCTGACGCCGATCCCGTACTCGGTGAAACTGGCCGAACAGCGCCTGGTGGAGCAACAAACCACCAAGACCTACATCGGCGGCCATGGCAACGCCGCGTTCGGCTCGCTGATCAGCGAGCTGGTGCTGGGCGCCGGTTCGCCAGTGCTGAGTGAACGCCGCGCCGGCGCCACCCAGACGCCTGGCGGCACCGGCGCGCTGCGCCTGAGCGCCGACTTTATCGCCCACAGCCTGCCCGGCCGTGGCGTATGGCTGAGCAACCCGACCTGGCCGATCCACGAAACCATCTTCGCCAAGGCCGGGCTCAAGGTCAGCCATTACCCGTACGTGGGCAGCGACAATCGTCTGGACGTAGCGGCAATGCTGGCCACCCTGTCGACGGTGCCTAAGGGCGATGTGGTGCTGCTGCACGCCTGCTGCCACAACCCGACCGGTTTCGACCTGTCCCACGATGACTGGCGCCAGGTGCTGAAGATCGTCCAGGAACGTCAGTTGCTGCCGCTGATCGACTTTGCGTATCAGGGTTTTGGCGATGGCCTGGAACAGGATGCATGGGCCGTGCGGCTGTTCGCGGCTGAGCTGCCTGAAGTGCTGATCACCAGTTCCTGCTCGAAGAACTTCGGCTTGTACAGCGACCGTGTCGGCGCGTTGATTGTGTGCGCGGCGGACGCCGAGAAACTGACGGATGTGCGCAGCCAGCTGGCGTTCATTGCGCGTAACTTGTGGTCGACGCCGCCGGACCATGGTGCTGCTGTGGTGGCGACGATTCTCGGTGACGCCGGGCTGAAAAAGCAGTGGGCCGAGGAAGTGGAAGCGATGCGGGCGCGGATTGCGCAGCTGCGTTCCGGGCTGGTGGAGGCGTTGGCGCCCCATGGGTTGTCGGAGCGGTTTGCGCATATTGCGGCGCAACGCGGGATGTTTTCCTATACCGGGTTGAGTGCGGACCAGGTGAAGCAACTGCGGGACAAGCACAGCGTGTATATGGTCAATTCCGGGCGTGCGAACGTGGCGGGGATTGATGCGACGCGGTTGACGTTGTTGGCCGAAGCGATCGCAGATGTTTCCCACACCTGACTGAAGAAACCGGCTCCAAATGTGGGAGCGGGCTTGCTCGCGAAGGCGGTGGGTCAGTCGAATTATCTGGTGACTGACACTCCGCATTCGCGAGCAAGCCCGCTCCCACATTTAGACTGAGTGAGTCTGTGAGTCTGTGGGTTTGAGGCTTAGCCCGCGACCATTTCGGCCTTTAGCTGTGCCTCTTTCGCCTGGGCATCCGCCAATCGATACAGCTCGATATGCCCGTCCCAGTGCTCGATCAGCGCCGTGCACGACTCCACCCAATCCCCGCAATTGAGGTAGTCCACCTCGCCCACCTTGCGAATCTCCGCATGATGGATATGCCCGCACACCACGCCATGCAGCTCGCGCTTGGTCACTTCGTGGGCGATCGCTTCTTCAAAATCACTGATAAAGCTCACCGCCGTCTTGACCTTGTGCTTGAGGTACGCCGACAACGACCAATAGCCGTAGCCATAGCGCGCCCGCCAGTGGTTCAACCAGCGGTTGAGCGTGAGGGTGAATTCGTAGGCCGAATCGCCGAGGAACGCCAGCCAGCGGTGGTACCGGGTGATCACGTCGAACTGGTCGCCATGGATCACCAGCAAATGCCGGCCATCGGCAGTCACGTGCACCGCTTCGTCCACCAACTGGATATTGCCAAGGATCAGCTTCGAATAACGCCGCAGGAATTCATCGTGGTTGCCGGTGACGTAGATCACCTCGGTGCCGCGCTTGCTCATGGTCAGCAGGCGGCGGATCACGTTGGTGTGGGCCTGGGGCCAATACATGCCACTGCGCAGCTTCCAGCCGTCGATGATGTCGCCCACCAGGTAGACCTTGTCGGCGTGGTAGCCCTTGAGGAAATGCGAGAGGTGTTCGGCCTGGCAATCCCGGGTGCCCAAATGCACGTCGGAAATCCACAGGGTACGCACGCGTTGCTTGCGGCTGGGTTTGGCGAGTTCGGCGCTGGTCATGGGCATGCCTCACGGTGTTTTCGCGAGCTTGCGCCCATGGGATTAATAGCCCATGACAGTGTTGCGTCAGTCTGATGACAGCGCCCACAGGCGGCGAAGCGATGTAAACTGCGGGCCTGCCCAGGAGACTGCGATGAGACCCAACCTCACGCTACGCCACTACCCCGATGCGCCTATCGCCCATAGCCACGACCATGCACAGCTGGTGTTTGGCCTGTCCGGGCACCTGGACTTCGAGGTGGATGGCCGGGGCGGCCAGGTGCAGCACAGCAGTGTGATGGTGCTGCCCTACTCCGCCCATCACGCGTGCCGCAGTCGCGATGGCAGCCGCTGCCTGGTGCTGGACGTGCCCGATGAGCAATGGCTGGCGCAGTCCCTGGGCGAGCATGCCGACGCCAGCCGCCGCTTGCTCGACCGGTGCGCACACCTGACCCTCGACAATCGCCAAAGCCAACTGGTGCAATGGCTGGCAAGCAGCCCGGTGGACGACCCGCTGATCGCCCAGCAAGGCGCCGTGTTGCTGCTGGCCAGCCTCAACCTTGCGCAGCCGCCGGTGGGCAAGCGCCTGCCCTATGCCGCGTTCGATGCGCATATCCAGCGGCATGCCGCGCACCCACTGCAAGTGGCGGACCTGGCGAAGCTCGCCGACCTGTCCGTCGCTCGCCTGCATGCACGGTTTATCGCGGAAAGCGGGCAGACGCCGATGGACTACATACGCACCCGGCGCTTGCAGATGGCCCGCGGCCTGTTGCGCGACAGCCAGCTGCCGATCGGCGAGATTGCCGCGCGGGTGGGCTATGGTTCGCAAAGTGCATTTGCTGCGGCGATGCTGCGCGAGTTTGGCCTCTCGCCCCGAGCCTTCAGACGAGTACCGCCCGGTGTGGGAGCTGGCTTGCCTGCGATAGCATCACCGCGCGCTATCTGAACGACCGAGTTGCCTGCATCGCAGGCAAGCCAGCTCCCACAGGGATCTTCACCAAGCAAGAGTCCTGCGACAAAAGCCGCGAGCCCAACGACAGACGCGAATGCCTGCAACCCTCTAGACTGCGATCCTGTAAACCCGTCGTTTAAGGATCGCAATGACTCCCCGCACAGCCCTCGGCGCCCTGCATATCGGCGCATTGATGTTTGGCCTCACTGGTGTGTTCGGCAAACTGGCGGCCGCTTCGCCGGCGATTATCGTGTTCGGCCGCGCCGCGTTCGCGGTCATTGCCCTGGCAATCTTTGCGCGCTTTGCCAGCAACACGCCCTGGCAGAAGCTGCAAGCCCGCGACTGGCGCCGCCTGCTGGTCAGCGGCCTGCTGCTGGCCGGGCATTGGGTGAGTTTCTTTATTGCGGTAAAGGTCGCCGGTGTGGCCATCGCCACCCTGGGCTTCGCCACCTTCCCGGCGTTCACGGTGATTCTCGAAGGCCTGATTTTCCGCGAGCGGATTCGCGCCAACGAGATCCTGCTGGTGGTGCTGGTGAGCATCGGCCTGGTGCTGGTCACGCCGGATTTCAATCTCGCCAGCCAGGCCACCAGCGGCTTGTTGTGGGCGGTCGGCTCCGGGTTATTGTTCTCGCTGCTGTCGCTGAACAACCGCGCCAGTGGGCGCATCCCGCCGGTGCAGGCCGCCTTGTGCCAGAACGTGGTGGTAGCGCTGTGCCTGTTGCCCGTCGCCGCGCCCGGGCTGGCCGAAGTGCGACCACTGGACTGGCTGTGGATCGGCCTGCTCGGGGTGTTCTGCACCGGCCTGGCCCATAGCCTGTTTGTCGCCAGCCTCGCGGTGCTCAAGGCGCGCACGGCGGCGGTGGTGTTTGCCATGGAGCCGGTGTACGGCATCACCGCGGCCTGGCTGCTGTTTGCTGAAACACCAACCCTGCGCATGCTGATGGGCGGCGCGCTGATCATCGTGGCCATCGTGGTGTCCGGGCTGATGGGCGGCGCCAAACCGGCCAAGCAGCCGGCCACCACGGCCGAGGTTCACTGAGTACGGTCGTTATGCCCCAGGTCCCGTTGCGGGTCGATCTGGTCGCGCACTCTTTGCTTGAGCACCTTGGCTTCCGGGAAGCCACCGTCGGCCTTGCGTTCCCAGATCTGCACACCGTCGCAGGTAATCCGAAACGCACCGCCGGTGGCCGGCTCCAGGGCCACTTTGCCGAGGTCATCGGCGAACGTGCTCAGCAGTTCCTGGGCCAGCCAGGCGGCGCGCAGCAGCCACTGACACTGGGTGCAATAGGTGATGACAATCTCGGGCTTGGCCGCTGACATGAATTGACTGGCTCCTGCTTGGCGGGTTGAAAGGATCGAGTGGCTATAATACCGGCCTTTATCGTCCTGCCTTGAGATTGATGATGCGCCGCCTGTTGTCCTGCCTGTTGCTGTGCCTGTTCCCTGTCCTCGTCCAAGCCGTCGAAAACCCGCGCCCGAAGATCGGCCTGGTGCTCTCCGGCGGTGCCGCCCGTGGCCTGGCGCACATTGGCGTGCTCAAGGCCCTGGAAGAACAGGGCATCCACATCGATGCGATTGCCGGCACCAGCATGGGTGCGGTGATCGGCGGGCTGTACGCCTCGGGCTACAAGATCGACGAGCTGGAAAAACTCGCGCTGAACATCGACTGGAAGCTTGCCCTGTCTGACGCGCCACCGCGGGAAGACGTGCCATTCCGGCGCAAGCAGGATGACCGCGATTTCCTGGTCAAACAGAAACTCAGCTTCCGCGACGACGGCAGCCTGGGCCTGCCACTGGGGGTGATCCAGGGCCAGAACCTGGCCTTGCTGCTGGAAAGCATGTTTGCCCACACCAGTAACGTGCGGGATTTCGACAAGCTGCCGATCCCCTTCCGCGCCGTGGCCACCGACATCACCAGTGGTGAAAAAGTGGTGTTCCGCAAAGGCCACCTGCCCCAGGTGATCCGCGCCAGCATGTCGATCCCGGCGGTGTTTGCCCCGGTGGAGCTGGATGGCCGGCTGCTGGTGGATGGCGGCATGACCGATAACATCCCGCTGGATGTGGCGCGGGAAATGGGGGTCGACATCGCCATCGTCGTCGACATCGGCACCCCGCTGCGCTCACGCAAGCAACTCAACACCGTGGTGGACGTGCTCAACCAGTCCATCACCCTGATGACCCGGCGCAATTCCGAAGAACAACTCAAGGCCCTGGCGCCCCGCGACGTGCTGATCCAGCCGCCCCTGGCCGCCTACGGGGTGACGGATTTCGGGCGCGCCAAGGACATGATCGACGCGGGCTACCGCGCCACCCGCGCACTCGACGTGCGCCTGGCGCACCTGCGCCCGGCCGAACCGGTGGACCCGTCGCTGGTGGCCGCGCGAACGCCCGGCGAGCGCAACCCGGTGATCACCGCGATCAAGGTGGAGAACGACTCCAAGGTGGGCGACGAGGTGATTCGCTACTACATCCGCCAGAACCTCGGCGAGCCCCTGGACCTGGCCCGCCTGCAAACCGACATGGGCACTCTGTACGGCCTGGATTACTTCGAACAGGTGCAATACCGCGTGGTGAAAAAGGGCAAGGACAACACCCTGGTCATCAGTGCCCGGGGCAAACGCAGCGGCACCGACTACCTGCGCCTGGGCCTGAACCTGTCGGATGACATGCGCGGCGACAGCGCCTTCAACCTCGGCGCCAGCTACCGCATGAACGGCATCAACCGCCTCGGCGCCGAATGGCTGACGCGGGTGCAGATCGGGGACAAGCAGGAGCTGTACAGCGAGTTCTATCAGCCGATGGACACCGGTTCACGCTACTTCGTCGCGCCCTATATCAGTGCCCAGGCGCAGAACGTTGAACTGATTGAAGACAACAACCCGATCTCCGAATACCGCCTGGAACGCTACGGCTTCGGCCTGAACGTGGGCCGGCAGATCGGCAACAGCGGCGAGATTCGTTTCGGCGTCGGCGAGGCCTGGGGCAAGGCGGATGTGCGCATTGGCGACCGGAATTCACCGAGCATCAACTTCAGCGAGGGTTTCTATGAGCTGAAGTACTCCTTCGACTCGTTCGACAACGTGTACTTCCCCCATACCGGCGAAGACATTGGCCTGGCCTTCCGGGAGTTCGAACCGGGGCTGGGTTCGGACCAGCGCTATCGCCAGTGGGAGTTCAAGCTGGACAAAGCCATGAGCAGCGGGCCGGACACACTGATCCTCGGCGGGCGGTATGGGCGCACCCTGGATAAGTCGGACGTGGTGATTTCCAGCTTCCTGCTGGGGGGCGCGCGGCAGCTGTCGGGCTTCCGGGAGGATGCGATTGCCGGGCAGAACATCAGCCTGATGCGCGCGGTCTACTATCGCCGGCTGACGCCGCGGTCTTATTTGCCGCTGGATTTCCCGTTGTACCTGGGCGCGTCACTGGAGCGAGGGCGGGCTTGGAACAACGACAATGAATACGACAGCGGGTACATCAACGCCGCCAGTATTTTCCTGGGGTTTGATACGCCGCTGGGGCCGTTGAATTTCAGTTATGGGTTTAACGATGACAGTCAGCAGGCGGTGTACCTGAACCTGGGGCAAACCTTCTAACTACGCCGCAAAACCCATGTGGGAGCGGGCTTGCTCGCGAAGGCGGTGTGTCAGTCAGCACATGTATTCACTGACACTCCGCCTTCGCGAGCAAGCCCGCTCCCACATTTTTGATCTTCTGTGTACTTGGGATCAGGACTTCTCGAGATTTCCGAGGATGTGTTCATGCACCCGCATGCACACCCGCAGATCCTCTTCATCGACACCCACAAACAGCTCATGGCGCAAGGCCGTGGCGATGGTCTCGATCTGCTCGATCAGCGGCTTCGCGGTGTCGCACAGCACAATGCGCTTGGCGCGGCGGTCTTCCACCACGGCCTGGCGTTGCACCAGGCCCTGGCTTTCCAGGCTGTCGAGCAAACGGGCCAAGGTGGGCCCCTCTACCCCGACACTCTGCGCCAGCTCACGCTGGGTAGGCGGTTCGGTAAAACGGGCCAGGTGCAGCAGCACCAGCCAGCGTGCCTGGGACAGTCCCAAACCTGCCAAGCGGCGATCCAGCTCGGCACGCCATCCTCGGGACATATGCGCCAACTGCATGCCAAAACGGTGTTGATCGGTTAACGGCATAAAAAACTCATGGATTAGACTGAAAATAAAGTGTGGCTAATTATTAGTCAGCTAAGCATGACCCATGCCAGTAGGCAAGACCCGGTATGTACTGATTCGTTACATTGTCGTAATTGGCACATCAAATCTCGAATTCCGACTGCAAAGCGGCCCTTACGCAGTACAAAACACCCTCGGGAACGCGGCCGGTAAACAGCGGCGCAATCTCGGAAACGGGTGGCAATTCGCCTTCTCCATCCAGGAATGCATCCTGGATTTCACCGAGCAAATCTTCCGGCAGATCAAGGGCCTGCTCCAACGACAACTGCTGCTTGCCAATGGACTCGGCGAGCAAGGTGTAGACGTTCTTTTCCGAGCACTGCAGCTGCCCGGCAATCTGGATCGGGGTCATGCCGGCACGGGCGAGGCTGATCAACTCGTGGCGGATGTCGGCGACCTCTTTCGGCGCCTCGACCTGGCCGCCGAGCACTTCGAGGAAGGCCTGGCCATAACGCTCCAGCTTGCGCGCACCGACGCCGCTGACCCTGGCCATCTCGCCGAGGGTAGTGGGATGGTCGCGGAGCATTTCCAGCAAGGTGGAGTCCGGGAAGATGACGTAAGGCGGCACGCTGTGTTCCTGCGCCAACTTCTTACGCAGCGCGCGCAGGGCTTCCCATTGTTCGCGCTCTTCGAAACGCACCAGTTGGCTGGCCTGGCTGGTGCTGCTCTTGGCGGTGGTTTGCGGCTTGAGGTCGCGGCGCAGCTCCAGGCTGACTTCGCCCTTGAGCAGCGGCCGGCAACTGTCGTTCAGGCGCAGGCCGCCGTAGCCTTCCAGGTCGATGTCCACCAGGCCACGGGCGACCATCTGCCGGAACAGCGAGCGCCACTCGCCTTCGGCGCGGGCCTTGCCCACACCGTAGACCGAGAGTTTTTCGTGGCCGAAGCTGCGAATCTTTTCATTGTCCTTGCCCAGCAACACGTCCACCAGGTGGGCGACGCCATAGCGCTGACCGGTGCGGTAGATCGCCGACAACGCCTGGCGCGCCGGCTCGGTGGCGTCCCAGGTCTGCACGCCGTCCACGCAGTTGTCGCAGTGGCCGCAGGGCTTGGGCATGTCTTCGTCGAAGTAGGCGAGCAAGGTCTGGCGACGGCAGCGGGTTTCTTCACACAGCGACAGCATCGCGTCGAGCTTGTGCTGTTCCAGGCGCTTGTGGCGCTCGTCGCCTTCGGAGTTCTGCAGCATCTGCTTGAGCATCACCACGTCTTGCAGGCCGTAGACCATCCACGCATCCGCCGGCAGGCCGTCACGGCCGGCACGCCCGGTTTCCTGGTAGTACGCCTCAAGGGATTTGGGCAAATCCATGTGGGCCACGAAGCGCACGTTGGATTTGTCGATGCCCATGCCGAACGCGATGGTGGCGACCATGATCAGGCCTTCCTCGTTGAGGAAGCGCTTCTGGTGGTAGGCCCGCAGTTCGTTGGGCAAACCCGCGTGATACGGCAGTGCCGGGTAGCCTTGTTCACTGAGGAATGCGGCGACCTCATCGACCTTCTTGCGCGACAGGCAATAGACGATGCCGGCGTCGCTGCGCCGATCGGAGAGGAACGCCAGCAACTGCTTGCGCGGCTGTTCCTTGGGCACAATGCGGTAAAAGATATTCGGCCGGTCGAAGCTCGAGAGGAAGCGCTCGGCGTTCTGCAGGTGCAGGCGCTCGACGATTTCTTCGCGGGTGCGCTTGTCGGCGGTGGCGGTCAGGGCGATGCGCGGGACGTTGGGGAACAGTTCCGCCAGTTGGCCCAGTTGCAGGTATTCACGACGGAAATCGTGGCCCCATTGGGACACACAGTGGGCTTCGTCGATGGCGAACAGGGCGATTTCCAGGCTCTGCAGGAACGCCAGCATCCGTGGCTGCACCAGGCGCTCGGGGGCGAGGTAAAGCATCTTCACTTCGCCGCGCTTGATCCGGGCGGCGAGGTCGCGCTGCTGTTCGGCGCTGAGGGTGGAGTTCAGCGAAGCAGCCGCCACGCCGAGCTCTTCAAGGGTGGCCACCTGGTCGTCCATCAGGGCGATCAACGGCGACACCACCACCGCAAGCCCTTCCCGCAGGAGTGCCGGTACCTGGAAGCACAGCGACTTGCCGCCGCCGGTAGGCATCAGCACCAGGGCGTCACCGCCGTTGGCCACGCGCTCAATGATCGCACCCTGGCGGCCACGAAAACTGTCGTAGCCGAAGATGTCCTTGAGGACGCGTTGAGCCTGCTCGAGCATGAAAAACTCCAAATATCGCCGAAATCCCTCTGTACAGGCTGGTCGAAAAAGCACGCTTGAGCGGGAAATAATCCGTAAGCGAACTTTTCCCGCGACTGGCGCTTGGCCTGCAGGGGCATCACAAAACGCGGCAGTATACCCGAGCGTTACCCGGCAAAGGGTGCCGTTGGTGAATTGCCGCCGGGCTCAAATACCTCTCAAATCTGTGCTGCGGCTGGCCTGGCAGCTCAAGAAAGCCTAGAATTGCCCATCGTTTATTCCCAAGGTAGTCCGTCAATGTCCTTCGCTGAGCAACTAACCCGCCTGCAAGCCTTCCTCGATGCCGATGAGCTGCACGACGAGGCGCTGGACTACGTGGCCGCCCACGGCTATCTGACCGCGCTATCGATCTGCTCCGATGTCGTTCCCGACCGTGAATGGATCGACGCCCTGTTCTCCGAAGAGCCTCACTACAGTGATGCCGCCCAGCGCGAAGAAATCGAATCGACCCTGCTGGCCCTCAAGGCTCACATTGGCCGCCAACTGGCTTCCGATGAAGAGTTCGAATTGCCTTGCGACCTGGACCTGGGCGAAGACCCGGACGACTCCGAACTGCGCGGCTGGTGCATCGGTTTCATGGAAGGCGTGTTCCTGCGTGAAGAGGCCTGGTTCGAAACGGCTGAAGAAGAAGTCAGCGAAATGCTGCTGCCGATCATGGTCGGTTCCGGCCTGTTCGACGAGCAACCTGAGTTCTCCGACATCGCCGCCGACGCCAACCTGATGGACGACATGATCGTTCAGATCCCGGAAGCGCTGACCGCCCTGTACCTGCTGTGCAACGCACCTGACGAAAAGCCGGCGATCCTCAAGCCTCGCCACCACTAAGACCGTTGCCCGTGGCGCCCATGGGCAACCGTTCCGCGATCCTGCGTTACGTTCTGCTGGCCATCGGCTGGTTGAGCGTGGCGCTCGGGGTAATCGGCATCTTCCTGCCGGTGCTGCCCACGACTCCCTTCCTTCTGCTGGCTGCCGCCTGCTTCGCCCGTAGCTCCCCGCGCTTCTACCGCTGGCTGGTGGAACACCCGCGCCTGGGGCCGTGGATTCGTGACTATCTGGATGGCAACGGGATTCCGCTCAAGGGCAAGGTGTATGCCATTGGGTTGATGTGGGTGAGTATCGGTTTTTCCTGCTACCTGGTGCCGCTGATCTGGGCGCGAGGGTTCATGCTGACCAGTGCAGTGTTGGTGACGGTTTATATTTTGCGGCAGAAGACCTTGCCCAAGGCACCGCAGGACTAAATGTGGGAGCGGGCTTGCTCGCGAATACGGTGGATCAGTCAGCACATGTATCGGCTGACACACCGTATTCGCGAGCAAGCCCGCTCCCACATTTTTAATCCAGTCGCTTCAGAGGGATCAACGCATCGGCGGCAAGCCATACGCCGCCAAATCAAAGTCAGCCAACTTGCGAATAATCTGGTCGGCATGGTGATACTTGCTGTCCGCCATCGCCTCATCCGGCACCGCAATCGCGGTCATGTGCGCAGCCTTCGCCGCTGTCACGCCAAACGGCGAATCCTCAAACACCAGGCAATCCTCCGGTGCCACACCCAAGCGGCGCGCCGCCGTCAGGAAGATATCCGGCGCCGGCTTGGCCGCCCCGACTTCCGGGTCATCCGCCGTGACGATGGTGTCGAACAACCCAAACCACTCACGGTGCAACGTGGTCTTGTGCCCAAACGAGTTGCGCGACGAACTGGTGCCCACGGCAATCGGAATGTTATGCGCCTTCAAGTGCCGCACCAGCGCCTCAGCACCCGGCATGCCCAAGGCCTTGGGGAAACGCTCGCTCATCAGCGGCTCGCGGATCACCAGGAATTCTGCGGGGGTAATCGGCAGGTCCAGCGCCTTGACCACGTAATCCGCCAGGTCCTGGGCGCCGCGACCAATGATGTGCTGCTTGATCCCCCAGTCATAGGTACGGCCGTAGCGTTCGGCGATGATCTGTGTGACTTCGGTGTAGATGCCTTCTGTGTCCAGCAACAACCCGTCCATATCGAAAATGACAGCCTTGATCGGGACAGCGGTACGTGGTGCATTCATCACTACAGATCCGTGGGCAAAAGGACTAAAAGGATTCAGCACAATAACGGCCAGCGTTACCTGCAAGCAACCGTTACGGCCTTGTGCCGAATCCAGTCAGTGCTTCACTCGGGAAAATCCGCCCCCTCAGTTACCTCAGCCCACGCATCAAAATCCGCACTCAGCGCCTTCACCTTGGTCCGCGCAAAGGTCAACGCCGCCTTGCCCAGCAACAGGCGCAATGGCGGCTGCTCGGCCTCCACCGCCTTGACGATGGCAATCGCCGCACGCACCGGATCACCCGGCTGCTTGCCGCTGTAGTTGCGAACCATATTGGCCCGTGCCACCGCCGTTTCCTTGTAGTCGGCAATCCCGTGAGCCGCCTCGTTGGCCGAACGCCCGGCCCAGTCGGTGCGGAACGGGCCCGGCTCGACCAGCAACACCTTGATCCCCAACGGCGCGACTTCCTGGGACAGCGCCTCGGAAAGGCCCTCCACCGCAAACTTGGTCGCATTGTAGAAACTCAGCGACGGGAACGCCGCCACACCGCCCACCGAGGAAATGTTCACGATGCTGCCCGAGCGCCGGGCGCGCATGCCGGGCAAGGCCGCGCGGGTCATGGCGCTCAAGCCCCACACGTTGATTTCGAACATGTTGCGCACGTCATCCAGGTCGCTTTCTTCGAAGGAGCCGAAGTAGCCGACACCGGCGTTGTTGACCAGTACGTCGATATGGCCGAAACGTTCTTCAGCCGCTTTGACAGCCGCCTCGACCTGGGCCTGGTCGGTAACGTCCAGCGTCAGGACCAGGGCGTTTTCTTCGTGACCGGCAACGATGTCCTGCACCTGCTGCGGATTACGCGCGGTGACCACAGTCGGGTAGCCGAGGCTCAGGGTGTGCAACGCCAGCTGACGGCCGAAACCGGTGGAGCAGCCAGTGATGAACCAGACGGGTTTTGCGGTGGAAATCGTCATAAAGGGCCAATCCTCGTGTGTGTAGGAAAAGTATGCGCGCCGCTGTTCTTGCTAAAAAGATGCATAATCTGCAAGGCCCTTTCGGAAATACCACACAATGGACACGCCCGATTTTCAGCAGTTGCGATTGTTCCTGCAGGTCGCCCGCTCGAAAAGCTTCACCCAGGCGGCCGACGCCAGCAGCCTGTCGGTGTCGACCGTCAGCCATCGCGTGCGCGCCCTCGAGAAACAGTTGGGTGTGCAACTGCTCAACCGCACCACCCGCAGCGTCAGCGTGACCGAGGCCGGCGAGCAGTTGATCCAGAAGATCACGCCGCTGCTGGAAGAACTGCAAACCAGCCTGCACAGCGTAGCAGCGGCGACGGTCGACGCCGCCGGCACCTTGCGCCTGAACATTCCCTCCACCGCCAGCCGAATGGTCCTGCAACCGTTGCTCCAGCGCTTCCTGCGCAAATACCCGGGCATCAACCTGGAAGTGGCGGTGGACAACAGCCTGGTGGACATCGTCGCCCAGGGTTTTGACGCGGGCATCCGCTACGACCATGTGCTGGCCGAAGACATGGTGGTGGTGCCGGTGGCGACGCAGTTGCGATTCGTCATCGTCGCCACGCCGCAGTATTTGCAGGGGCGCAAACTGCCCACTCATCCCCACGACCTGCTCGAGCATGAGTGCGTCAACTACCGCAGTGCGCAGACCGGCTCGCTGCACCGCTGGGACTTTGAAAAAGCCGGCAAGCAGATGCGGGTTACGGTAAAAGGCCGGCTGGCGACCAACGATGTTGAATTGATGGTGCGCGGTGCGCTGGACGGGTTTGGCTTTGCCTACGTGGCGCGCTCCAGCGTCGAGCAGTACCTGCAACGCGGTGAGTTGGTGGAGGTGCTGGACGACTGGATTGCCCACAGCGCGCTGTATTTGTATTACTTCAACCGTACGAACACGCCGAAGAAATTGCGGGTGTTCATTGAGTTCCTGAAGGAAGAATTCGGGACCTGATCCATTCAAAAAGCGAACCCCATCATGCTCTACCGCTTCGCCGCCGACGGCCTGGTGCTGTTTCATTTGTCGTTCATTCTGTTCGTGCTGTTTGGCGGTTTGCTCGCCCTCAAATGGCGACCGGTCATGTGGCTGCATTTGCCTGCCGCCGCGTGGGGCGTTGCCGTTGAAGTGTTCCATCTGCCCTGCCCGCTGACCCGCTGGGAAAATCTGTTTCGTCATTTGGCCGGGCAGGACGGATATGGCGGCGGCTTTATCGAGCATTACATCCTGGCCCTGATCTACCCGGCCGGGCTGACGCCGCAGATACAGCTGGGGCTGGGCGCGCTGGTGCTGTTGATCAATATCGCGGTGTATGTGCGGCTGATCAGGCGCGCTTAGGCAAGCAGCCGATACCCACCAATGTCGCCTCAACCGCCTCGTCCAAAGGCGTGTGCGGTTCGCTGCCCAATATCTGTACGAGGCGGCGGTTGTCCATGCGCACCTCGGTTTGCCACAGGTAACGCATTTCCTGCATCTCGCGGAAGGTGGTGACAAAGGGCGCGGCCAGTTTCAGCAGCCACCACGGGAAAGCACGTACAGAAGGCTGTTGGCCGGTCCTGCGTGACACCACCCGCTGAATCGCCTGGCTCATCTGCCGACCATCGGCATCTATGTGCCCCGCCATATGAAAACGGGCGAAGGCATCAAGGCTGTCGCGGCGGGCAATCAACTCGACCATGGTCCTCGCCACATCAGGCAGGTAAGCCCACTGATGCCCCACGCCGGGTGCCCCCGGATAACTCACGCTGGCCACCGGTTTTGCGGGTTTGACCAGGCCTTGGGAAAACCAGCTGCTGCCGGCGTTGGCGCCGAAAGAATCGCCTGCCCGCACGATCAGCGCTCGTGCGCCCTGCCGGATCGCCTCAAGCAAACGCTGCTCCAGCTCTACCCGGATCGCGCCCTTGCGGGTAAGTGGATGCTGCGGCGAATCTTCCTCCAACCGCGCGAATGCATCAGGCCCGAAGTTGTACACCGTGCCCGGCAAGACAATCGTCGCCCCTTCAGCGACTGCCGCCGCGATGCTGTTGTCGATCATCGGCAGCACCAGCTCCGCCCAGCGCTGGTAACCGGGCGGATTCACCGCATGCACGATCACCGAACAACCCCGGGCCGCTGCGACGACTTCCCCACGGTTCAGCGCATCACCTTTTATCCAGGTGAAATCGGCATTCTGCTTGTGAGCCTTATCCACATCCCTCGTCAGGGCGCACACCTGCCAGCCCGCAGCGAACAACTGCCGCGCCACCTCGCCACCAATCCCGCCTGTCGCGCCCAATACCAGAACCTTGTTCATGCTTTTTTCCCCTGAGGGTAATGTGATGGAGCGATTCTGTTCGCCAGCGGGCTATAGAGGAATTGCCGAAGATCATCCAGACGCTATACATTTATGCATGGCATCAAATATTGGTTGGGAGCTTTACCGGTCGTTCCTCGGGGTACTCAAGGAAGGATCGTTGTCGGGGGCCGCACGGCAGCTCGGCATCACGCAGCCCACGGTCGGGCGGCACATCGCTGCGCTGGAAAAATCCCTCAACGTGGTGCTGTTCACCCGCTCCGCCAGCGGCCTATTGCCCACGGCGGTCGCCCTCACCCTGCGCACCCATGCCGAAACCATGGAAACCACCGCCGCCGCACTCGAGCGCGCCGCCTCTCCACAAGGCCCCGAAGTACGCGGCGTGGTACGGGTATCTGCCAGCGAAGTGATCGGCGTGGAAGTCCTGCCGCCGATCATCACCCGACTGCGCCAGCAGCACCCGCACCTCAAGGTCGAACTGGTGCTGAGCAATCGCCTGCTGGACCTGCTGCAACTGGAGGCCGACATCGCCGTGCGAATGGTCCGACCCAGCCAGGAACAACTTCTGGCGAAAAGGATCGGCGTTATCGAAGTCGGCCTGCATGCGCGCAACGACTACCTGCAACAACATGGCACACCCCAGAGCCTGAATGATCTCTCAGCTCATTCAGTCATCGGCTACGACCAGGAAAGCGCCTTCATCCGCAGCCTGGCCGTCAAAGGCTTCGACCGCAGCGCCTTTTCCCTCAGCAGCGACAGCGACCTCGCACAACTGGCCCTGATCCGCGCCGGCGCCGGCATCGGTGGCTGCCAGGTCAAACTGGCCCGGCAAGACGCCCGCCTGAGCCGAGTGCTGCCGGACGCATTTGCCCTGCAACTGGACACCTGGGTCACCATGCACGAAGACCTGCGCAACAGCCCGCGCTGCCGCGTCACCTTTGACGCCCTGGTGGCCGGTTTGCAGCATTACGTACAGGATTGAGACAGCTTCGCTGGTGAAGAATCAGAGTCCCTCAAACCCTTCATAGACGCCCCCATGTCCGAAGCCTTCGAAGTCCCCAGCCCCCACGAAAAACACGTCGAACACGCCACCGAACATGCCCACCGCAGCGGGGACAATTTCGCCAGCCGCATCGCCGTGATGACCGCCATCATGGCCACCGTCGGCGCCATGCTCAGCTACCAGGCCGGCTCCACCGAAAGCGAAGCGGCGATGGACAAAAACAACGCCGCCATCTTCAAGACCGAAGCCGCCAACCAGTGGAACTACTACCAGGCCAAATCCAGCCGGCAGAACCTCGCGGAACTGGCGACCCATATTCCGGGCGTTGACGCCAAGCACTACACCGATGAGATCGAGCGTTATAAAACCCAGAAGGAAGACGTGCGCAAACAGGCCGAAAAGCTCGAGGCCACCTCGAAGGAATGGGATGAAAAGTCCGAACAGGCACTGCACCAACATCACCGCTGGGCACAGGCGATGACCGCGATTCAGATCGCGATTTCGCTGGCGGCAATTACCTTGCTGACAAGGAAGGAATGGTTGAAGCGCATGGCCTACACCGCAGGCAGTGTGAGCGTGGTGCTGGGCGGGATGGCCTGGCTGCATATTTAAGCTTCACCCCGGCATCGCTATATAGTAAAACGCATAACGCCTGACACTATAAAGCCGAGGAAAAGCCGGTGACCGCACAATCATCCAAGGAAGCTGTGGGCGTCGCCTACAGCATCGACTCAATGCGCTACGCCCAGGCCATGACTTGGCGCGCCATCGAAGCTCTGTCCAAACTCATCCGCCCCGGCATGCTCGAATCCGAAGCCCGCGAGCTCGGCAAAAAAGTCCTCGCCGACCTCGACATGCAGCGCATCTGGCACCCGCTGCTGGTGCGCTTTGGCGCCAACACCCTCAAGACCTTCAAGGAACGCTCCGACGGCGACCCGGTGCTGGGGGAAAACGACATCTACTTCATCGACATGGGCGCCGTGTGGCAAGGCCATGAAGGTGATGCGGGGGCGACCTTCAGCACTGGCAACAACCCGGAGATGGCCGCGTGTGCGCGCGCAGCGAAAGAGTTGTTTGACCGGGTGGAACAGCGCTGGAGGAACGATAAAGTCGTCGGCCTGGAGCTGTATCGTTTTGCCGAAGAGCAAGCGAAGGAAATGGGTTGGGTGCTGAACCTGGACATCAAAGGGCACCGTGTCAGCGACTTTCCACATGCGATTTACCGTGGCGGTGATCTTGGGGATTTTGACCAGTATCCGAATGAAGGGCTGTGGATCCTGGAGATACAAATTGCGCACCCGAGCGGGGCTTATGGTGCGTTTTACGAAGATTTGCTGGCTTAACTTTTTCAAGGAATAAAGATGGAACGCTCGACCGAATTTCCCGTGCTGTTGTTTTCCTACGGCACGTTGCAGGACAAGGCAGTGCAGCTGGCCAACTTTGGTCGGGAGTTGGTGGGCCAGCAGGATGCGATGCTGGGGTACTCGAAAAGCTGGGTGGAGATTACCGATCCTGAGGTGTTGGCGGCCAGTGGCAAGACCCATCATCCGATTGTTTCGCCGAGCGGGCGGAATGAGGACAGTGTTGAGGGGACGGTGTTTCAGATTACCGAGAAGGAGCTGGCGGCGGCGGATGCGTATGAGGTATCGGACTATAAGCGGGTTTCGGTGGGGTTGGCTTCGGGGTTGACGGCTTGGGTGTATGTGCAGGCTTGAGAGCGTGCAGTTGATCAATCGGAGTGATTTCCTACAGATCAATCTGAAAGTATGCCCTGCCCGCTTCGTAATGCCAGGTCTATAGTCTTTCGGTCGCCGTCATGGCGACCGAGTTTGGCGACTCGAAGACAAATCTGAAAACTAAAACTCTGCGATCCAGTTTTTCAGGCGACGGCTGTTTTATGAAGGTCTAACTTGAAAAAGGTTAGCTATTTTTCTATTTGTCTCAGATGGACTCCCGTATGAATCAATATATGGCACTCACCAGCAACGACTGCACCACACCCGCCCTTTTCGTAGACACCACAGCACCGCTGGATGTCCTGCTTGATGCTGCAAACTATCGGATTCGCGCCGTAACCCAAGTTCTAGAAAACCTGGCGCTGCGTGCAGAAATCAGTAGTGATACGGTCGTGCTGGGCGACTTTTCCTTGCTCTGCGCAATTCCGTTACGCGATGGATGCGATCTGCTGGATGTCATAGGTCGGAGGATGGCAGCGCAGTATTCCTGAACCCATTGGCTTGACCCCGCAAAAAGGAAAAAGGGACGACCTCTCAGTCATCCCTTTTTGCGAACATTACCCAACCTAAACGCAACGTGTGCCACGAGCCTTATGCTCGTACTCCCACCCCTTACACGCCAACCCTACATGCTTGGGAATCAGAGCGGCCCCGCTGCTGTAGGAAGTAATGGTCCTACGAGTGAAGCCTAGTTCCACAGCCGCAGCGGAGAGCGACAGATTGTTGCTGAGCATCCACTTTCTGAAGTCCTGCGTCAGCATGACCTCGCCGGACTGTTCCAGCGCCAAACGATGCAAGGTGACGGAGGACAACTCCAGGTCATTGCCCCAAGTCACGTCAAAGCCCCACTCACCGACTTCAACCCGACCAAATAGAGCCAAGTCCTGAAGGGGTTTTAGAATCGGGAAGGTATTTATGTGATCAGTGAGATCAACGGTGTGTCGCTTACCGTTATTCCACTCAATTTCGATGGCATGCTTGCCGGCAACTGGTTGCACAGCAGAGATGCGAAGCTTGCTGGTCATAAGTCAGTTCCTCCGGTTTTGTTCATTCCATACGCGCCAAAGATCAGTGGTATGGACTCTTGCCCAAAGCAGGGCAGCTTTCAAGGCCTTGGTTTCGGCACCTTTGCCGAGAACCACCAGCCCTTCTATCTGAACCAACGACTCTCCGTCCGGCGTTTGCACGTGAAAGTGCGGCGGCGCGTGGTCGTCGGGATAGATTTTTATTTTCCAGTTTCGTTCACTGTGAAGGGTAGCCATGGGGACAGATGCTAGAGAAAATTTTTCTCTAGCACAACCCTGTATTCAAACCCCAGAAACCACAAAACCCCTGGCTTCTCTCGAAACCAGGGGTTTTGTTTACATCGAATTTGGCGGTGAAGGAGAGATTCGAACTCTCGATACAATTTCTTGTATACACACTTTCCAGGCGTGCTCCTTAAGCCACTCGGACACTTCACCGTATCTCGTCAAACTGATTCAGTCTGTCGAGGCGCGCTAATGTAGTCGAAAGCTTTTCCGATGGCAAAGGTTTTTTTCAGAATTTTCATGCGCTTAGGCGGTTATGCCGTTCCAGCCCTCTGTGGCGCCATGCGCACCACGGCGATTCTGCCATTCTCGGGCACTCGCGGCGCTTGTCTATAGTAGCTGCTGCGCCCTGCCGAAGGCCGCCTGCGGGCGGGCATGGGGGAAAAGTCTGACTGGGTAGTCAGTCATGGCGCTTTACCGGGGCGGGCGCGGTGGGTAACGTCTGCCGTCTGTCCTTCTATTACAAGCATTACAAGGAATCGCGTCATGAGTGAGTTGATTGCCTACCACCTCGAAGACGGTATCGCGACCCTGACCCTGAGCAACGGCAAGGTGAATGCCATTTCGCCGGCAGTGGTCAGTGCGTTTAATCAAGCGCTGGATCAGGCCGAGAAGGATCGGGCGGTGGTGATCATCACGGGCACGCCGGGGATTTTGTCCGGTGGCTATGATTTGAAGGTGATGACCGCCGGCCCTAAAGAAGCCGTGAGCCTGGTGACGTCGGGCTCCACCCTCGCCCGCCGCCTGTTGTCGCACCCGTTCCCGGTGATCGTGGCGTGCCCTGGGCACGCGGTGGCCAAGGGCGCATTCCTGTTGCTGTCGGCGGATTACCGGATCGGTGTAGACGGACCGTTCAGCATTGGTCTGAATGAAGTGATGATCGGCATGACCATGCACCACGCCGGGATCGAGCTGGCGCGGGATCGTCTGCGCAAGTCGGCGTTCCACCGTTCGGTGATCAATGCCGAGATGTTTAACCCGCAGGACGCGTTGAGCGCCGGGTTCCTGGACAAGGTGGTGGCGCCGGAAGCGTTGCAGGCAGCCGCACTGGAAGCGGCTCGCCAGTTGAAGAAGATCAATATGAACGCCCACAAGCACACCAAGCTGAAGGTGCGTAAGGCGCTGCTGGAAGCCCTGGATGACGCGATCATTCAGGATCAGGGGCACTTGGGTTAATCAAACCTACGCCTGCTGAATCGAAGCCCGACCTTGAGTCGGGCTTTTTCTTACAAAGAATTCCGGATTGCCCACAACCGCTCTAGGCGGTGTCTGTCACGGCACGTTGAAACATGCGCTTAAACATCGCCTATCTTCCGACTCTATAGGGGCAATTGCCGAATACAGTGCACATCCGTACACTGCGCCACCTTTTGTCCCGATGGGCTGTGTCGATGCTTTTTTTGTTACGCATGTTGTTGATGGGCCTGCATTTTATGATTGCGGGCGTGCTGGGCGTGCTACTGGGGATCTGTCGGCCGTTCAATCCGGACAACAGCCGTTACTGCGCGCGCCTGTATGCAGTGCCGGCGATGTGGCTATTGCGCCTGCGAGTGAAGGCCGATGTCGACTCGCTGCGTAACAAGCCCAGCAGTTGCGTGATCATCGCCAATCATCAATCCAACTACGACCTGTTTGTGTTCGGCACCGTGGTGCCGTACCGCACAGTGTGTATCGGCAAGAAGAGCCTGAAGTGGGTGCCGTTGTTCGGACAGTTGTTCTGGCTGGCGGGCAATGTGTTGATTGACCGGGGCAATGCGCACAAGGCGCGGCGCTCGATGCTGACCACCACCCACACCTTGGCGCATGCCGACACCTCGATCTGGGTGTTCCCGGAAGGCACGCGCAACTTCGGTGAAACCCTGCTGCCGTTCAAGAAAGGCGCGTTCCAGATGGCGATCGCCGCAGGCGTGCCGATTGTGCAGGTGTGTGTCAGCACCTATGTGAAGCAGATGAAGCTCAATCGCTGGAACAGTGGCGATATTCTGATTCGCTCGTTGCCGCCGATTCCTACGAAGGGGCTGACGATGGATGACATGCCGCTGTTAATGCAGACCTGCCGCGAGCAAATGCGCGACTGCATCGAGGCGATGGACCGCGAGCTGCAAACCACGCCTGCAATCACGGCTGAACCCCGCCGAATTTGCTGACTCTGATTGGGCAGGGCAGCTAAGCTGCCTGACAGTTGTCATCTGCCATTCAAGAAGAAGCGATCAGCACTATGGGTAGAGTTGTTGCGGCCGCCGTCTATAGCGCCGGAAAGAAAGTCACTGATATCACCCTCGACGAAGGCGCCGCGTGGGCCGCCAAGCCTGACCACTTTGTGTGGATCGGCCTGGAGGAGCCCAGCGCCCTGGAACTGGCCAACCTGCAGCGCCAGTTCAACCTGCACGAACTGGCCATCGAAGACGCCCTGGAAAAACACAGCCGTCCCAAGCTTGAAACCTTCGGCGACGCGCTGTTTATCGTGACCTACTCACCGGTGCGCGATAACGGCAAGCTGGAGTTTATCGAAACCCATATCTTTGCCGGCAACGGCTACATCATTACCGCCCGCAACGGCCATTCGGCGTCCTACGGCTATGTGCGCCAGCGCTGTGAGGCGCGACCGCTGTTGCTGGAGCATGGGGAAGATTTCGTACTCTATGCGCTGCTGGATTTTGTTACCGAGAACTACCAGCCGGTGAGCGAGGCGATTCATGCCGAGGTCGATGAGCTGGAGCGCAACGTGTTGTGCAACTCCCTGAGTGAAGCGGATATCCAGAAGCTCCACGGCCTGCGCCGCGATGTGCTGCGACTGAAGCGCTATGTGGCACCGATGGTGGAGATCAGTCAGGAATTGCAGAAACTGAGCTTCCCGTTTATCGACAAGAACATGCGTCCGTATTTTCGCGATGTGCAGATTCACGTCACCCGGCAGATGGAAGACCTGACCACCTTGCGGGATATCGCCAGCCAGACCATCGAGATTGGGGTGTTGCTGGAAGCCTCGCGCCAAAGCGTGGTGCAACGCAAGTTTGCCGCGTGGGCAGCGATTCTGGCGTTCCCGACGGCGGTGGCCGGGATTTACGGGATGAACTTCCAGAACATGCCGGAGCTGCAGTGGCACTACGGGTATTTTGCGGTGCTGGGGTTTATTGCGGTGGGGTGTACAAGTTTGTGGGCCAGCTTCAAGCGTTCAGGCTGGCTGTAGGAAAGCTGCTGTTGTGGCGAGGGAGCTTGCTCCCGCTGGGGTGCGAAGCGCCCCCAAGGCTTGCGACTGCTGCGCAGCCGAACGGGAGCAAGCTCCCTCGCCACAAAAAGCTCGTCAATCAACCCGAATAGTTAGGCCACGTCCGCTTTTGGTTTGTGCGCCACAAACCGCATCATCCATTCCGCCACGGTGACGCCGTGGTGGTCTCGTTCCAGGCTGGCCACACCGTTGGTGTAGACCTTCTCCCCCAGCGTTGTCTGAAGAATCTCCAGCAACTCGCGGGAATAGTCGTGAATAAATTCCGGGTGACCCTGGAAGCACAGCACCTGGTCTTCAATGTGGTACGCCGCAAACGGGCAGAACTCGCTGGAGGCGATCACGGTGGCGTTTTCCGGCAAGGTGGTGACCTGGTCCTGGTGGCTGATCAACAGCGTCAGTTCTTCCACCAACGGGCTCATCCACGGTGCCTTGGCGTTCAGTTTGTAGTCATGGATGCCCATGCCCCAGCCCTTGGTCGCCCGCTCGGTCTTGCCGCCCAACAGCAGCGCCAGCAACTGGTGGCCGAAGCAGATGCCGATCAGCTTGTCGCCGCGGGCATGGCGGTCCAGCAGGTAGGTCTTGAGGGTCTGGATCCACGGATCAGTGCCGAAGGAGTCGGCCTTGCTGCCCGTCACCAGGTACGCGTCGAACACTTCTTCATCCGCCGGGTATTCACCCTGCACCACGTTATAGATGACGAACTCGGCGGCAATCGGCTGTTTGGAGAACAGGCGCTTGAACATCTGCCCGTACCCTTGGTACTGATCGATCAGCCCAGGACGCAGGATATCGGTTTCCAGGATGCACACGCGTAACGACATAAAAAATACCTGACACGGCGATGGGAATAATGAACACCCCCAGAGCCTGCCTTGAAATACCCTTCCAAGGCAAGCCCCATCGCCGCTCCCACATTTGGATCACCGAAACGCTTCACCCTGTGCAGCTTTCTCCAACAGCAGCGCCGGCGGCGTGAAGCGCTCACCATATTGCTCGGCCAGGTAGCGGGCGCGGGCGACGAAATCGTTCAGGCCGTATTGGTTGATGAATTGCAGCGCCCCGCCGCTCCAGGCGGCAAAGCCGATACCGAAGATCGAGCCGACGTTGGCATCAGCCGTCGACATCAACACGCCCTCCTCCACACAGCGCACGGTTTCGATGGCCTGGATGAACAGCAAACGGTCGCGCACGTCTTGCGGCGAGATCTGTTGGCCGGGCTTTTCGAAGCGGCTTTTCAGCTCCGGCCACAGGTGTTTCTGCCCGCCCGCCGGGTACTCGTAGAAACCGCCACCCGCCGCCTTGCCCGGGCGCTTGTATTCAATGAGCAATAGGTCGATCACGGCAAACGCCGGGTGCTGGGGTAACGGCTTGCCCTCGGCCTGTAGGTCCTTGGCCGTCTGTTGACGGATATGGCTCATCAGGCTGAGGGAAACTTCGTCAGAGACCGCCAGCGGCCCCACCGGCATCCCGGCCTTGCGCGCCTCGGTCTCGATCATCGGTGCGGCCACGCCTTCGCCGAGCATGGCGATACCTTCATTGGTGAAGGTGCCGAACACCCTTGAAGTGAAGAAGCCGCGGCTGTCGTTGACCACGATCGGGGTTTTCTTGATTTGCAGTACGAAGTCGAATCCCCGCGCCAGGGTTTCGTCGCTGGTGCGGGCGCCCTTGATGATTTCCACCAGGGGCATTTTGTCCACCGGGCTGAAGAAGTGCAGGCCGATAAACTTGCCCTGGTCTGGAACGGCGGTGGCTAACCCGCTGATGGGCAAGGTGGAGGTGTTGGAGGCGATCACCGCTTCGGCACCCACCACGTTTTGCGCGGCCGCCGAGACCTTGGCCTTGAGTTCCCGATCCTCGAAGACGGCTTCGATGATCAGGTCGCAGCCGGCAAGATCGGCGTCGGATTCGGTAGGAACAATCCGCGCGAGGATGGTTTCCCGCTGTTCGGCGGTCAATTGCCCACGCCCGACCTTCTTGTCCAGCAACGTGGCCGAGTGGGCCTTGCCCTTCTCTGCCGCCGCCTGGCTGACGTCCTTGAGCACCACCTCAATGCCCGCCGAGGCGCTGACGTAGGCAATGCCCGCGCCCATCATCCCGGCGCCGAGCACGCCGACCTTGCGTGTCACATACGGCGCAAAGCCCTTGGGCCACGAACTGCCGGCATTGATTTCATTGAGCTGGAACCAGAAGGTGCCAATCATGTTTTTCGCCACTTGCCCGGTGACCAGCTCGGTGAAGTAGCGGGTCTCGATCAAGTGCGCGGTGTCGAAATCCACCTGGGCACCTTCCACGGCGGCGCAGAGGATTTTCTCCGGGGCCGGGAAGCAGCCGTTGGTTTTGGCGCGCAGGATCGATGGCGCAATGGCAAGCATTTGCGCGACTTTCGGGTTGGACGGCGTACCACCCGGGATCTGATAGCCCTTGATGTCCCAGCGCTGTTTCGCCTCGGGGTTGGCCAGAATCCACGCCCGGGACTTGGCCAGCAGCTCGTCACGGTCTGCCGCCAGCTCATCAATCAACCCGGCTTGCAGCGCCTCCTGCGGCGTAATCTTTTTGCCTTCCAGCAAGTAGGGCAAGGCTTTTTCCAGGCCCAGCATCCGCACCATGCGCACCACACCGCCGCCACCCGGCAAAAGCCCGAGGGTGACTTCCGGCAGGCCAATCTGTACCGACTTGTGGTCCAGCGCCACACGGTGCTGGCACGCCAGGCAAATCTCCCAGCCACCGCCCAGCGCTGCGCCGTTGATCGCGGCCACTACCGGTTTGCCGAGGGTTTCCAGGGTGCGCAGTTGCGCCTTCAGCACCAGCA
Organism: Pseudomonas sp. W2I6; assembly: GCF_030815935.1. Taxonomy (NCBI): domain Bacteria; kingdom Pseudomonadati; phylum Pseudomonadota; class Gammaproteobacteria; order Pseudomonadales; family Pseudomonadaceae; genus Pseudomonas; species Pseudomonas sp. W2I6. The sequence goes on from NZ_JAUSXJ010000001.1 coordinate 4,442,343, forward strand.
CGCTGTCGTAGAAATCCTTGGCGTGGGGCTTGTCGACCTTGATCAGTTCATTAAGGTCGCCGCCGGCAAAGAAGGTCTTCTTCGCCGAGGTGATGATCACGCCCGCAATCGAATCCTTCTCGGCGTCCAGGCGGGCGACGGTGGCCGCCATGGCCTCGCGGTACACCCCGTTCATGGTGTTGGCGCTCTGGCCGGGCATGTCGATGGTCAGCACCACAATCTGGTCCTGGCCCTTTTCGTAACGAATGGCATCGGTCATGACTGATTCCTTAGGCTCAGAGGCGTTCGATGATAGTGGCGATACCCATGCCGCCGCCGACACACAGGGTGGCCAGGCCATAACGCTGCTGGCGCACCTCCAGCTCATCGAGCAAGGTGCCGAGAATCGCGCAGCCCGTGGCGCCCAGCGGGTGGCCCATGGCGATGGAGCCACCGTTGACGTTGACCCGGGCGGCGTCGATGCCCATGTCCTTGATGAACTTGAGCACCACCGACGCAAACGCTTCGTTGACCTCGAACAGGTCGATGTCTTCAACCCGCAAACCCGCCTTGGCCAGTGCCTTGCGGGTTGCCGGTGCCGGGCCGGTCAACATGATGGTGGGGTCGGTACTGGTGACAGCGGTGGCGACGATCCGCGCCCGGGGTTGCAGGCCGAGTTCGCGACCTTTTGCTTCAGAACCGATCAGCATCAGCGCCGCGCCATCGACGATCCCGGAACTGTTGCCCGGTGTGTGCACGTGATTGATGCGTTCGACGTGGCTGTAGACCCGCAACGCCGTGGCGTCGAAGCCCATCTGGCCCATCATTTCGAAGCTGGGCTTGAGTTTGCCCAGGCCTTCGTGGGTGGAATCGGCACGGATGAATTCGTCCTGATCCAGCAGCACAATGCCATTTTGGTCCTGCACGGCGATCAGCGACTTGTTGAAGGAACCGTCTGATCTGGCCCGCGCCGCTTTCTGCTGTGAGTGCAGGGCAAAGGCGTCGACGTCCTGGCGGGTGAAGCCTTCCAAGGTGGCGATCAGGTCGGCACCGATGCCTTGCGGGGTGAAGTGGCTGTGCATATTGGTTTGCGGGTCGAGCACCCAGGCGCCGCCGTCACTGCCCATGGGCACTCGGGACATGGACTCGACGCCGCCCACCACCACGAGGTCTTCAAAGCCGGAGCGCACTTTCATCGCGCCGAGGTTCACGGCTTCCAGGCCCGAGGCGCAAAACCGGTTGATCTGCACACCGGCGACGCTGATATCCCAGTCCGCCACCAACGCGGCGGTCTTGGCGATGTCGGCGCCCTGGTCGCCAATCGGTGTGACACAGCCCAGGACGATGTCATCCACTTGCCGGGTGTCGAGGTCGGTGCGCTGTTGCAGTGCCGTCAGCAAACCGGCCACCAGGTTCACCGGCTTGACGCTGTGCAGGGCGCCATCCGCCTTGCCTTTGCCCCGGGGCGTGCGTATCGCATCAAAGATCAAAGCTTGGGTCATGACGTCCTCGAATCACTATGCAACGAATCGTGTCCTTACCTTAGGCGCCAGGGCGCCGGATTCAATGACCGAACCGCTCATTGACCTTGACGCTCACGCTCAGACGAACGGTAGGAGGCTACGGGAATCGGCTGATTAATCGTTTTAGCTGTCTAGCCGTAGGGCTGGCGTCTGGCTGGCAATTGGCCTCATGCCTTTTTAATAAGTTTTCTTCAGGTGATGAGACGAAATGGATCTAAGCCATGTAGAACGAGGGCTCTAAGGTTGAATCTGTAAGAGAAGTTAAAGGTTGCTGCCGGGTTTTGCTGGAGCACCTGTAGGAACTGTAAGAAAAGAGTCATGTAGCACCGTCATAGTTGAATCGACCGGCACGCATTTGACGCTCAGGAATAACAACAAAAGGCAGTCAGCCATGTTCAAGCATTCGAAAGTACGTCAGGCGGGACTTATTCTGTTCGCCACCACCCTGATTCTGATCTTGCCCAACCTCACCAAGGTCATTGGGTGACCTCTCACACCCCATATTCTGCGCAGACACAGCGCCAGGATCGCAGCCTTTGGCAGCGCCTTTCGGGATATTGCGTATAGCGATCCCGTCAGGGGCTGCCGTTTTGCGCGCCGAGATTTTGTGATTTTGCGGTATCGTGAGTTCCACCGCCTTTTCCGATATGTGGCCCTTCCTTGAAACAGATCATCGTCCTCCTGATCCTGCTGCTGGCCTTGCCGGCGCACGCCGCGAAATTGACCGTCGAGCTGGATCACGCCAGCAAAACCTGGGAAACCATCGAACTGCTCAAGCGTCCGGATGTGCAGACGGTGCAGATCGTTGATGACGTTTCCTACAAGCGCAATATGACCTATCGCGCAGTGCCGTTGGCAGCGCTGTTGCCGGGCATCACGCCGGAAAATCATCTGCAGGCAGTGGCCCTCGACGGCTTTGCCGCGGAACTGACGGCGGCACCGCTGCTATCAAAAAGCGGCGCGCGGGCCTGGCTGGCGGTGGAAGATCCGGCGCATCCGTGGCCGCCACTGGCAGACGGCAAGCCCAGTGCCGGGCCGTTTTATCTGGTGTGGACCGATCCGCAGGCAGGCAATATCAGCCCTGAGCAGTGGCCGTTTCAGATTTCCGGGATCAAGCAGTTGAAGACGGTGGCGGAGCGCTTCCCGGCTTTGTTGCCGGATCCGAAACTGGCGGCGAATGACCCGGTGAATCAGGGGTTCGCACTGTTCCAGAAGAACTGCCTGGCATGTCATCGCCTGAACGGGGCCGGCGATGCGCAGGTGGGGCCGGACCTGAATATTCCTTACAACCCCACTGAATATTTTGCCGGGGATTTCCTCAAGCGCTACATCCGCGATCCGCAAAGCATGCGGCACTGGCCACAGGCGAAAATGCCGGCGTTTGCCACCAGCGTGCTGCCGGATGCGGACCTGGATCTGCTGGTGGGGTATTTGAAGCATATGGCAGGCAGAAAGCAGCCTTAAGGCTCGGGTAAACCTGTGGCGAGGGAGCTTGCTCCCGCTGGGCTGCGCAGCAGCCCCAATCAGGCAATCACATTTCTCAAGACAGAACTCGGGGGCATGCCTTGGGGCCGCTTCGCGGCCCAGCGGGAGCAAGCTCCCTCGCCACAAAAAGTTTTCCTGGCACGGAGAGCTTTCCTGCTACACAAAGCCCTCTCCCGGGATCCTACTGCTGCTGCACCGAAATCGAAAAGCATGCGGCACTGGCCACAGGCGAAGATGCCGGCGTTTGCCACCAGCGTGGTGCCGGATGCGGACCTGGATCTGCTGGTGGGGTATTTGAAGCATATGGCGGGCAGAAAGCAGCCTTAAGGCTCAGGTAAATCTGTGGCGAGGGAGCTTGCTCCCGCTGGGCTGCGCAGCAGCCCCAATCAGGCAATCACATTTCTCCAGACAGAACTCGGGGGCATGCCTTGGGGCCGCTTCGCGGCCCAGCGGGAGCAAGCTCCCTCGCCACAAAAAGTTTTCCTGGCACGGAGAGCTCTCCTGCTACACAGAGCTCCCCCTCTCCCTGGATCCTACTGCTGCTGCACCGAAATCACCGGTGTCGGCGCTACAAATACCTTCGCATGCATCTGCTCATGCCCTCCCCCACGACGCATGCCTCGTACCGGGCAGGCGTCCAGGTAATCCAGGCCCACCGCCAGCTTCAAATGCCGCTCCGGCCGCGCCAGTTGATTGGTCACGTCAAAACTGTACCAGGCGTCATCCAGCCACGCTTCAGCCCAGGCATGGCTGGCCAGGTGCTCGCAGTCTTCGCTGTACAAATACCCCGACACATAACGCGCCGGAATTCCCAGGCTGCGGGCACAGGCGAGGAAGGCGTGGGTGTGGTCCTGGCACACCCCGGCTCGCCCGGCAAACGCCTTGGCCGCACAGGTGTCGACTTCGGTAGAACCCGGCGAATAGGTCATGTACTGGTTCAGCGCGTGCATCAGGTCGATCAATGCGCTGCGGTCGCGGCGTTGATGGCAATGCTTTTCGGCAAAGCTGCGCAGGGCCTCGTCCGGCTCGGTCAACCGGGTGCAGCGCAGGAACGGGAAGGCCGACTGGCTTTCATGCTCGGCTTCACGCAATTCGTCGATATCCACCTGGCCACGGGCGCCAATGATGATGGCTTCATGGGGCTCGTCCAGGGTCAACACGTGCAGGATGTTGCCGAACGGGTCCAGTTGCGCCCGTACCGGCCGGGGCAAGTCCAACTGCCAACTGAGGACATGCTGGCGCTCGCTGTCGTGGGGCGTGAGCCGCAGGTACTGGATGCTGGCACGCACCTGGTCTTCGTAGTGGTAGGTGGTTTCGTGGCTGATGGAAAGTCTCATGCCGCCTCCAGGTAGGAACTGTAAATAGCATCGCCCAACTCGCGCACGAGCGGGATGAAGTCGGTCAGCCAAGCGTGCAGGCCTTCCTCGAGAATTTCGTCGATGGCGGTATAGCGCAGGCGTGCGTCCATTTCCGCTGCCAGGCGTTGGGCCGGGCGACCGTTGATGCCGGGCAGGCTGCCAAGGATCTGGTCGATCTCTTCACTGCAGGCCCGCAGCGACCGCGGCACGTCGGCGCGCAGCAGCAACAGCTCGGCGACTTGTCGGGCGCCCGGGGCATCACGGTAGATTTCGGTGTAGGCCTCGAACGACGACAACGCCCGCAACAACGCACTCCATTGATAGTAGGCATGGGCGGTACCATCGGTGACCGCTTCGGCCTGGTCGCCGGCCATTTCATAGCGGGCGTCGAGCAAGCGCAGGGTGTTGTCGGCGCGCTCGATAAAGGTGCCCAGGCGAATAAAACGAAAGGCGTCGTTACGCATGATGGTGCCGTAGGTGGCACCGCGGAACAGGTGGGAACGTTCCTTGACCCACTCGCAGAACCGGCTCATGCCGTAGCGACTCAGGCCTTGCTGGGCGATGTCGCGAATCTCCAGCCAGGTGGCGTTGATGTTTTCCCACATGTCGGCGGTGATTCGCCCACGCACGGCATGGGCACTGGCGCGTGCAGCGCCGAGGCAGCTGTAGATGCTGGCCGGGTTCGCCGCATCCAGGGCGAAGAAGTGCAGCAGGCGTTCGGCGTGCAGTTCACCGTGGCGCTCGCGGTAATCGTCGAGGGTGCCGGTGATCAGCAGCGGCATCGCCAGTTCATGCAGGCCATCGCCGCGCCCGTCCTGGGGCATCAGCGACAGCGAATAACTGACATCGAGCATCCGCGCGAGGTTTTCCGCGCGCTCCAGGTAGCGTGACATCCAATACAAATCCGAGGCAGTTCTACTCAACATATTTCAATCCTCGACCACCCAGGTGTCTTTAGTGCCGCCGCCCTGGGACGAGTTGACCACCAGCGAGCCTTCCCGCAGCGCCACACGAGTCAGGCCGCCGGGCACCACACGGGTTTCCTTGCCTTGCAGCACAAACGGGCGCAGGTCGATATGCCGTGGGGCGATGCCGTTTTCGACGAAGGTCGGGCATGTCGACAGGCACAGCGTTGGCTGCGCGATATAGGCGTGGGGCTTGGCCTTGATGCGTGCACGGAAGGCTTCGATTTCCGCCGCCGAGGCGGCCGGGCCGACCAACATGCCATAGCCACCGGAGCCCTGGGTTTCCTTCACCACCAGTTGCGGAAGGTTGGCCAGTACGTGGGACAGTTCACTGGGATTACGGCACTGGAACGTCGGAACATTCTTCAGGATCGGTTCTTCATCCAGGTAAAAACGGATCATCTCGGTGACGAAGGGGTACACCGACTTGTCATCCGCCACCCCGGTACCGATGGCATTGGCCAACACCACGTTGCCCGAGCGATAAGCCGCCAGCAGGCCCGGTACGCCGAGCATGGAGTCCGGGTTGAAGGCCAGCGGGTCGAGGAACGCGTCGTCGAGGCGGCGGTAAATCACGTCGACCGCCTTGGGGCCGTCGGTGGTGCGCATGAACACGCGGTCATCGCGTACAAACAGATCGGCACCTTCCACCAGTTCCACGCCCATTTCCCGGGCCAGGAATGCATGCTCGAAGAACGCACTGTTGAAACGCCCAGGCGTCAGCACCACCACACTGGGATTATCCAGCGGGCTGGAGCTTTTCAGGGTGTCGAGCAACAGGTTGGGATAGTGGTCGATGGGCGCGATGCGCTGGGCCGCGAACAGTTCGGGGAACAGGCGCATCATCATCTTGCGGTCTTCGAGCATGTAGCTCACGCCGCTGGGGGTACGCAGATTGTCTTCGAGGACGTAGTAAGTGCCGTCGCCATCGCGTACGAGGTCGACACCTGAGATGTGGGAATAAATATCCCGGTGCAGGTCCAGGCCCTGCATCGCCAACTGGTACTGCTCGTTGGCCAGGACTTGCTCGGCGGGGATGATCCCGGCCTTGATAATGCGTTGTTCGTGGTACAGGTCGGCGAGAAACATGTTCAGCGCCTTGACCCGCTGGATGCAGCCGCGCTCGACGATCCGCCATTCACTGGCCGGGATGCTGCGGGGGATCGTGTCGAAGGGGATCAGGCGCTCGGTACCTTGCTCATCGCCATACAAGGTGAAGGTGATACCGGCCCGGTGAAACAGCAAATCGGCTTCGCGCCGGCGCTGGGCCAGCAGTTCGGCCGGCGTGTCGGCCAACCAGCGGGCGAATTCGCGGTAATGGGGGCGCACCTGCCCTGCCCCGTCGTACATCTCATCATAATAAGTGCGGATCATGCCGTACTCCTTGTCACCCGGACGCCAGAACCATCGCAAGGCCCGTGCCAGCGGCATAAACACTTAAGTATCAATCAGTTGGATATAGACGCAGGTCTCATCGCACCGTCCCGGTGCAGCAAATGCCCGCTGTCATGGGCGGCGCCTCATTGCAATGCAGGCCATGACTATCACCAGCATAGTCAGAGTTGATTTCACTGCCCGGCAAACCCCGCGGATAATCACCTCCATCAGCTGAACAGGACGCGTCCTACAGCTTCATCCATTGCGCATTAACGCTTGTACCGAATCGCTCTCCTCCTTTGCGATCTTCCCTTTGGCCACCCTGCTCGGGTGGCTTTTTTTTGCGCAGGATTTTTCCCGCGCCAGAAACAAAAACGGCCGACCCAAAGGTCAGCCGATACGCTGTGTTGTTGCTCATGTCGCTACATGGGTAACCCACGCACCTCCTGTTTCACGCCCCATCCCTCGATGATTCCGCCCAAGGGCTCGACCACCGCCTCAAAGTCCTGCTCGAAGTCTCCTATGCCGTCGTAGGTGGCGAACATGATTTTGCTCAATTCCAGGTACCAGGCGCCGTCATCCCGCGCGCTGACCTGGGCATTCAGGGATTCCCCACGAAACCGACCCGCAGCCCGCCGCGCACGTTCCTCATCCGGGAAAATGGCGTAGAACTCGATGGGATGGAAACGCGAGAAGTCAAAGCCGCCCTCTTTCATGCGGCGCAACACGTTGGTGCTGATGTCTTCTTGATAGGCTGTGCTCATGAAACGTCCTCCTCAAACCGATGGATAGACTTTCCGTGCTTCCCAAGGCCCGCGCTGCAAGGGCGCGGGTGTTACGGCAGTGACGTCGCCGCTGGGAGACAAGCATGTAGCTGACAAGACCAGACCTTAGCGATTCATTCGCTGATCTCCATTGCAGAGTAGCGCGAAGCTATCACCTCCACCAGAGTCTGTTTAAAGGCGTACAGGGAATGTTCAGGCGGCGGGGTCGACCTTGAGGTCTTTGATGCTGTTTTGATCTTTCAGAATCTTGACCGTGGGTTCGGCAATACGCCCCTCCAGATCGTTGAGATCCAGTTCCTCCAGCACCGGTGATACGCGGGCGCGAACCAGGCGCGCGGCTTCTTCAAGCGTGGGTTTCTGCTCGCACTCGAATTGCTCGACTACCGACTCACCATGATCATTGGTGAAGGAAACGTTCCACTTTGGCATCAGAGCCTCCTCGATAAAACCCATGGGTGGGCTTACATCTATCTGGACCTTGAGGGCCTGGAAATCGTTCCACTCAAGGCAGGAGGCACCTGATCAACTGCAGTTATTTTTCAGCGTGTTCTTTCAGGGCTTTCAAGGTGTTGAACGGTGCGTCCACCACAAACTTGTTGGCCAACCACGACGGCACGCTGCCACCTGGCTCGGTGTGCACCTGGTAGGTCACTTCGGTCAGGTTGTCGCCTTTAGGCACCAGCTTCCAGTAACCATCGACCTGGGCTACGCGCACATAGCCTTTGACTTCTGGCTGGTAGGTCGGCACTTCCAACAGCTTGCGGGTGACGGTGCCGTCGGCAGCCTTGGTGGTGGTGATTTCCAGGATCGAGTCACGATCGGTCACCGGGAACGGTGCCTTGAACTGGGTGTAGGTCCAGCTCTTGTCGCCTTCCTGCTTGAGCAGTTTCTGCGATTTGCATTCGTGGATCCAGGAACAGGCCCCCGCCACGTCTTCCTGCAGCGCCTGGATCTTGGCCAGCGGCGCCTTGATGGTCGTCACACCGCGATAAGCCTTGTACTTGGAGCCGGCAATTTCACTCAAGGACACTTTGATGCCGTCTTCATCCTTGGCCGTCTGCCAGTCTTCAGCATGCGCTGCGGCAGCGAACAACGCGGTAAAACCGCACAACACAGCAATTCGTTTCAGTGAACCCATGGTCTTATTCCTTATTGTTGAAGTTCAGTACTTTGAACAGCCCACTAAGCCGCCGTCATCTGTTCCCACCAGCCGATCAACCTGATCGCTTCTGCCTGGCTACTGCCGCAGACCTCGATATCCGCCTGGAACGAACTACACACTGCCGGCCGCTCAGGCTGGCCAAACAACTGGCACAGTTGTTCGACCGAAAGATGCAGGCAGCGTTCGCCCGCCGGTTTGCCGGCAGGCATTCCCGGCAACGGAGAACTGATGGATGGGGCAATGCAGCAAGCGCCACAGCCTTCACGGCATTTCATGACGAACAGATCCTCGACAACTCAAGCGTTGATGGCCACGTAAGACTACGCCCTTAAACAGACGTTTTAAATTGGCTTAACAGGGGTTTTTCACCGAAAACAATAGTGACTGACCAGTCTGCGACAGAAGGTCAAGGGTGCGCGTCACGTTTACTCGTCGGGTTTATTGCTTGAACTGGAAATCCAGCGCTGCGCCTTCTACTTCGCGGCGTTCTTCGTTGCGCAGTTGCAGCTGCATTTCATTGCTGAGCAGGCGCCCGTTGATCTGGAATGCACTGTTGTCAGTGGGCTTTTCGGCAAACATCGGCGGCAGCAGCGGCACGTTCTTCGGCTGCGGCATGGTGCCGAGGGGTTGCAGGTGGCGGACCATGTTCGACGGCAGGCTCAAATCCAGCTCTGCAGGCGGCAGCGGCGTCTTGGCGACTTCGTGGGCCGACTTTGACTTGCTGGCGATAGGCGCACGTTTTTTCACCGGCGTTGCTTTCTTTGCGGGGGCTTTCTTCGCGACCGGTGCCTTCTTGGCCGCAGCGGCTTTTTTCGCCGGCACCGTTTGCTGGGAGCTGGCAGCAGGCACCGCTTCACTGGCGGGAGCCGCCAGGACAGCGCCAGCGTTACACAGGCTTAACACGCAGATCAGCAGGGCAGCAGGAAAGGTATAAGTCATATCGCCAGCAGCATTAACGGCAGAAGGCCATATGCTCGCTTGTTGAGGACGGTATGACAAGCATGGTAATTAGCCAGCTACCCGTCGTGTCCCCTTTCCATGCCTCAAAAACCTGCCGCAGTCTCCTGGCATAACTGGCTTGCCAGCATCCCCAGGGTCATCAAGGCGCGCTCCGCCTCGCGGTTCCACGGGGTGCCGCAGTTCAGGCGAATACAGTGGTTGAACTGTTCCGTATTACTGAAGATCAGCCCCGGTGCAATGCTGATGCCCTGCTGCAAGGCGCGCACGTGCAGTTCCTGGGTATTGACCCGTCCAGGCAAACTGACCCACAGGATAAAACCGCCGGTCGGGCGGGTCATCTGGGTGCCTTCGGGAAAATACTGCTGCACGGCCAGCTGGAACGCGCTGAGGTTTTTGCGGTACTCCTGGCGGATATAGCGCAGGTGGCGGTCGTAACCGCCATTCTCCAGGTACGCCGCCGTGCCCATCTGGGTCACGCTGCAGGCCGAATGGGTGCTGAACATTTGCAGGCGCTGGATTTCCTGCTGGTACTTGCCGGCAATCATCCAGCCAATGCGAATGCCCGGTGACAGGGTCTTCGAGAAACTCGAGCAATAGATGACCCGGTCCAGACGGTCGTAGGCTTTCAGCGCCTTGGTGCGGCCCAGTTCGAACATCAGTTCGCCATAGATATCGTCCTCGACCACCTGGATATCGAAATCCGAGGCCAGGCGCAGCAACTGTTTCTGCCGCTCTTCGGGCATGGTGCCGCCCAGGGGATTGCTCAGGCGCGTGGTCAGCACCAGAGCCTTGATCGACCATTGGTTGGCTGCCAGTTGCAGGGCTTCCAGGCTCATGCCGGTGGCCGGGTCGCTGGGGATTTCGATGACCTTCAGGCCCAGCAGATCGGCCAGTTGCAGCAAGCCGTAATAGGTCGGTGATTCGGCGGCGATCAGGTCGCCGGGGCGGGTCAGCACCCGCAGCGACATCTGCAATGCATCGACACACCCATGGGTGATCACCACTTCGGAGGGGTCGACCACCACCCCGGCATCGCGCATACGGATCGCCACCTGGCGCCGCAGCGGCTCGAAACCCGGGCTGAACATGTAGCTGAACGCCCGCGGGCTCTGGAAACGCGTGACCTTGGCCAGTTGCTGATGCAGCGCGCGCACAGGCAGGTAGTCGACACTCGGCACGGCGGCGCCCAGCGGGAACACGCCTTCGCGACGGGACTCCACCAACACCTGTTGAATGATGCTGCTGCGGGTGACCAACCCTGGACGCTCGACCCGGGCGATGTCCGGCGTGGGCGCAGTGAGCGCCGGCGTCTGGTGCACGTAATACCCGGACTGCGGCCGCGCGCGAATCAAACCCTGGTCTTCCAGGTTCGCGTAGGCCTGCAACACGGTGGCGTGGCTGACGTTGAGCTGGGAGCTCATTTTGCGTACCGAAGGCACGCGCTCGCCCGGTTGATAGACACCGCGGCGGATATCCTCAGCCAGCTGCTGGGCGATACGTTGGTAGAGCAACAGATTGGTCATGACGCAGCACTCGATTTCACGGGTATTTTATTTTTGTGTGAAACATACCGGCACAGTTTAGAAGTGTACGGGGACAGTTGCCACAATAGTCGAGCGCGGGCGGCAGTGATAGAAAAAACTGTAAGGGTTGCGAACTGAATCGCGGGCATAAAAAACCCGATCATTGATCGGGCTTATGTGGGAGCTGTCGAGCTTCAGCGAGGCTGCGATGCAGGCACTTCAGTCTCGTAGGTCCACCGAGGCGATCCTGTCGCAGCCTCGCTGGGGCTCGACAGCTCCCACAGGAATCACCTTTCACCTTGAGAATCAGGTTCAGCGAGCAGCGCCCAGCTGGCCTTTCTCGTCGGAGAACACAATTTCTACCCGACGGTTCTGCGCCCTGCCCCGCTCAGACGCGTTGGCTTCGACCGGATACTGATCGCCGTAGCCTTCGACCTGAATGCGTTTTTCGTCGATCCCCAGGTCGCTCAGTACATCCGCAACCGCTTGAGCGCGGTCCCGGGACAGCTTGATATTTTCCTGTTCGCCGCCGGTATTGTCGGTGTAACCCTCGATGCGCACCACGCGCTTGGGGTTCAGTTGCAGGAACTGCACCACTTTGAGCACGGTGCGGTTGGCCGAGTTTTGCAGCTCTGCATCACCCGTATCGAACAGCACGTCACCCAGGGTCATCACCAGCCCGCGATCAGGCTGGACGGTGGTCAGGCTGGATATCTGCGCCTCAATCCATTTGCCCTGTTGCTGAACGCTGGAGAGCTTGGCTTCACGCAGGGCCAGTTGCAGGCGCTGGCGTTCCAGCTCCAGCTTGACCCCACGCTCCTGATTGAGTGCCTGCTCGGTGTGTTCCCGGGCAATCGCGCTGTAGCGCTGGCTCAGGTAGGCGTAATGCGCCACATCGGCGCCGCTGCCCCAGAAGCTGGAGAAACGGTCGGCACGGGCCAGGGACTCACCGGCGCGAATCACGTCCTTGGGTGCGATACGCAGCACATTCGAATCTTCCTTGACCTTCTGGAAGTCAGTGCTGGCCTGTTGCAAGGCGAGGTTACTGTCGGGATGGGTCGCACAACCACCCAGCGCACTGCCCAGCAACACCACACAGCTCAACCCACGCATCAACGGGCTCATTGGGCGTCTCCCAACTGCAACTGCTTGCGCAGGCGGGTGATACGGGTGTTGAGCACGTTCAGTTGCTCCTGGCTTTTGCGGGTCAGCACCCGCGCTTCCGCCAGGCGGGCGTCCAGCTCGGCTTCTTCAGCCTGCATGCGGGCGTCCTTGTAGGATTCATCGGCCATGTCGGCACGGGCCTGGGTGAACTTGTCTTCCGCCAGCTTCAGCTCGGGCGAATCGCTGGCGACGGCGCCCACGGCGCTGGCTTGTTCCAGGGCTTGCTGGGTCAGGCGCATTTGTTCATTCGGCGCAGGATCGGCTGCACATCCCGCCAGAGCTACAACGGCGAGGGCCGCGAAAAGAGGTCGAATAGTCACTGAAAATCCCTACTTTGTTGGGGTGCCGACGGGTTGCTGCAACTGCGCTTTCCAGCGCTCAAGATTGCTCTGCAGCGCGGTTTCCGCCAGACCGGACGCGGGCAATTCTGTCATCTTTTTGGCGAGCTGTCCGCGCAACCACGGATCGTTGCAGGCGGAGTTGTGGGAAATGGCCAGGTACAGGCCCGGCTGGTCGATGGGGATTTCCCGCGCCACCAGGTCGTTGCTCATGCCCAACGTCTGGGCCATGGCCATGCCGGAATAACGTCCGGCGAGCACGTAGTCCACTTCTCCCAATAGCAGTTTCTGGAACGCCGGGGTCAGGCTGGGCAGGCGCTGCAGGGTCAGTTGCTCACCGGCGAAGGTTTCAAAGTCGCGGCTCAGGCGCGCCCTTTCCGACACCGCGCCCTTGTGGCCCTGCAGGTCGCTGGCCTGGCTGTAGGCCAGGGAGGAATCCTTGCGGGTCCAGACCAGATAATCGGTTTGCACCAATGCCGGATGGATGTAGTCGAGGGAGTCCAGGGCGTCGAGGGTCAATGGCGCGTCGGCGAGGATGTCCATGCGCCCGCTGCGCACTTCTTCCAGCGCCAGGGAACGTTTGCCGCCGTACAGCAAGTCGATTTTCACCCCGAGGTCCTTGGCCACTTGCTGCAGCATGTCGGCGGTGGCGCCGATCAAGTGCGTGGGGTCCTGGGGATCACGCCACAGATAAGGCGGTGCGTCCGGGCTGCCGGTGATCACCAGGCGATCACATTTGCCCGCCGCCAGCGACACCGTCGGCAGCAGTGACAGGGCCAGCAGTACAGTCCAGGGACGCAATTCCATGGCAGGGTTCTCCAGTTGAAAAATTACCGGGCAAAAAAAAGCCCGGTCAAAAGACCGGGCTCTTTATAAGTGAAGCGGCTGGATTAGACCAGCTTCTCCAACTCGGGTACGGCTTCGAACAAGTCCGCCACCAGGCCGTAATCAGCCACCTGGAAGATAGGTGCTTCTTCGTCCTTGTTGATCGCAACGATCACCTTGGAGTCTTTCATACCGGCCAAGTGCTGGATCGCGCCGGAGATACCGACGGCGATGTACAGCTGTGGCGCAACGATCTTGCCGGTCTGGCCGACCTGCATGTCGTTCGGTACAAAACCTGCGTCGACGGCAGCGCGGGAAGCGCCGACCGCAGCGCCCAGCTTGTCGGCCAGGGCGTACAGGTGCTTGAAGTTGTCACCGTTCTGCATGCCGCGGCCGCCGGAAACGACGATCTTGGCAGCGGTCAGTTCCGGACGATCGGACTTGGCCAGCTCTTCGCCAACGAAGCTGGAAGTGCCAGCGTCGTGGGCAGCAGCCACAGCTTCAACCGCAGCCGAACCACCTTCAGCAGCAACCGGGTCGAAACCGGTGGCACGCACGGTAATGACTTTTACCGACGCAGTGGACTGCACGGTAGCGATGGCGTTACCGGCATAGATCGGACGCTTGAAGGTGTCGGAGCTTTCTACCGAAACGATCTCGGAGATCTGGTCAACGTCCAGTTGCGCAGCAACGCGCGGCAGGATGTTTTTGCCGTTGGAGGTGGCGGCAGCCAGGATGTGGCTGTAGCCAGCGCCCAGCTCTGCAACCAGCGGCGCAACGTTTTCCGGCAATTGGTGAGCGTAGGCTGCGTTATCGGCAACCAGTACTTTGCTCACGCCAGCGATTTTGGCAGCGGCCTCAGCCACGGCACCAACGTTTTGGCCAGCGACCAGGACGTGGATATCACCACCGATTTTGGCGGCGGCGGCGACAGTGTTCAGGGTGGCCGGAGCCACGACCTTGTTGTCGTGTTCTGCGATTACCAAGATAGTCATGGTTAGATTACCTTCGCTTCGTTTTTCAGTTTCTCGACCAGTTCAGCCACCGACTTGACCTTGATGCCCGCGCTGCGTGCAGCCGGCGCTTCGACTTTTACGGTCTTGTTGGTGGAGGCGGTGGAAACGCCCAAAGCATCCGGAGTCAGCACTTCGAGAGGCTTCTTCTTGGCTTTCATGATGTTTGGCAGGGACGCGTAGCGCGGCTCGTTCAAACGCAGGTCGGTGGTGACGATGGCCGGCAGTTTCAGGGAAACTGTCTGCGCGCCGCCGTCGATTTCGCGGGTCACGGCAACCTTGTCGCCGCTCACTTCGACTTTCGAGGCGAAGGTGCCCTGGCCATAACCGGTCAGTGCAGCCAGCATCTGGCCAGTCTGGTTGTTGTCGCTGTCGATGGCTTGTTTGCCGAGGATCACCAGCGATGGCTGTTCCTTGTCGACAACGGCTTTCAACAACTTGGCAACGGCCAGGGAAGTCAGCTCTTCAGCGGATTCGACGAGGATGGCGCGATCGGCACCCAGCGCCAGGGCGGTACGCAGCTGCTCTTGAGCAGTGGTCGGACCGATGGAAACGACGACGATTTCAGTCGCAACGCCTTTCTCTTTCAGGCGTACGGCTTCTTCCACGGCGATTTCGCAGAAAGGGTTCATCGACATCTTGACGTTAGCGAGGTCGACGCCGGAATTGTCCGCCTTGACGCGAACTTTCACGTTGTAATCGACAACGCGTTTGACAGCTACAAGAACCTTCATGGATTCCTCGTTACTCTCCGGTGAAAAGAAAGTCGCCTAGGCGAACCTGGCGGTTTGATGCTCATCGGCACACAAGGGCACCTCCAAAAACACCGGCAATCGTCGGCGGGGGACCTTGCTCACGGGAGTGATGACCGTTCGTCAGCGGTGACTGAGAGGTCATTCATTATCGTGGCGTGTAAACTGCGCGCCATCGTGGCTCGCGCGTCACCCTTATTTGCCTTCAGCCTGTCTTTCGAGGTGGCCTTGAAACCCACAGTCTGCCTACGGGATGCGCAAAACCGACCGTATATTGACCGGAACGCCTATTCCGGTCAATACGCCAAAATGGTCAGTTATAAGCCGCGTTGCTTTGATTTACCTAGCTTGCGGGCAATTCAAACAAACGTTTGTATTGGACGCTGAGAGTGGTGTAGATATAATGCGCCACCTAGAGAGAAAGGTGGGTCGTCCCCTGCCCTTTGCATGAGATTGATGCAGGCATTGTGGGACGGATCACCGAACCTCCACCCATTAGAAAAAAAAGCCGTTGAGCCTTGAGTAGGAGATAGCCTGTGGAACGCGAATACATGGAATTCGACGTGGTCATCGTCGGCGCTGGCCCGGCAGGCCTGTCTGCCGCCTGCCGATTGAAGCAGAAGGCCGCCGAAGCCGGTAAGGAAATCAGCGTCTGCGTGGTCGAAAAAGGCTCCGAAGTCGGCGCTCATATCCTGTCCGGTGCCGTGTTTGAACCCCGTGCCCTGAACGAACTGTTCCCGGACTGGAAAGAACTCGGTGCACCGCTCAACACCCCTGTTGTGCGTGATGACATCTATGTACTGCGCTCCAGCGAAGCTTCCACCAAGGTGCCTGACTTCTTTGTGCCCAAGACCATGCACAACGAAGGCAACTACATTATCTCCTTGGGCAACCTGTGCCGCTGGCTCGCCCAGCAGGCCGAAAACCTGGGTGTGGAAGTCTACCCGGGCTTCGCCGCCCAGGAAGCGCTGTTCGACGAAAACGGCGTGGTGCGCGGGATCATCACCGGTGACCTCGGCGTCGACCGTGAAGGCAACCCGAAAGAAGGCGTCTACACCCCGGGCATGGAACTGCGTGGCAAGTACACGCTGTTCGCCGAAGGTTGCCGTGGCCACATCGGCAAGCAACTGATCCAGCGCTTCAACCTGGACAGCGACGCCGACGCCCAGCACTACGGCATCGGCCTGAAGGAAATCTGGGAAATCGACCCGGCCAAACACCAGCCAGGCCTGGTGGTGCACACCGCCGGTTGGCCGCTGGACATCATGAGCGCGGAGAACACCGGCGGTTCGTTCCTCTATCACCTGGAAAACAACCAGGTGGTCGTCGGCCTGATCGTCGACCTGTCCTACAGCAACACCTTCCTGTCGCCATTCGACGAGTTCCAGCGCCTCAAGCATCACCCGGTGCTGGCCCAGTACCTGGAAGGCGGCAAGCGCATCAGCTACGGCGCCCGCGCCATCTGCAAAGGCGGCCTGAACTCGCTGCCGAAAATGGTGTTCAAGGGCGGGCGCGCTGATCGGCTGCGACCTGGGCACCCTGAACTTCGCCAAGATCAAGGGCAGCCACACCGCGATGAAGTCCGGCATGCTCGCCGCTGACGCCGTGGCTGACCGCCTGTTCGCCGAATCCGAAGGCGGTGACGAACTGACCGCTTACGTCGACAGCTTCAAGAACAGCTGGCTCTACGAAGAACTGTTCGCCAGCCGTAACTTCGGCCCGGCGATGCACAAGTTCGGCCCGATCATTGGTGCCGGCTTCAACTGGTTCGACCAGAACATCCTCGGCGGCAAAATGCCGTTCACCCTGCACGACACCAAGCCGGACTACGCCTGCCTCAAGCTGGCCAAGGACAGCAAGAAGATCGACTACCCGAAACCCGACGGCAAGCTGAGCTTCGACAAGCTGAGCTCGGTGTTCATCTCCGGTACCAACCACGAAGAAGAACAACCGTGCCACCTGAAGCTGAAAGACCCGAGCATCCCGATCGGCACCAACCTGCCGCTCTACGATGAACCGGCGCAGCGCTACTGCCCGGCCGGCGTGTATGAAGTGATCACCAAGGAAGACGGCGAGAAGCGCTTCCAGATCAACGCCCAGAACTGCGTGCACTGCAAGACCTGTGACATCAAGGACCCTTCGCAGAACATTACGTGGGTGACGCCGGAAGGTGCGGGTGGGCCGACTTACCCGAATATGTAAATCCGCTGCTTGAACAGAAGGCTCCCAAATGGGGGCCTTTTTTGTAGCCCGGAAAAAGACCCATCGACTCGGTCAAATGTGGGAGCGGGCTTGCTCGCGAAAGCGGTGTATCAGTCACAGATGTTTTGGCTGAACCACCGCTTTCGCGAGCAAGCCCGCTCCCACATTTTTGACCGAATTGTGCCCGGGAGAGTTACGCCGCCCGCTCATCCCCGGGGCTACGCTCGAAGTAGCGCTTGTACTCCCGGCTGAACTGCGACGTGCTCTGGTACCC
Organism: Pseudomonas sp. W2I6; assembly: GCF_030815935.1. Taxonomy (NCBI): domain Bacteria; kingdom Pseudomonadati; phylum Pseudomonadota; class Gammaproteobacteria; order Pseudomonadales; family Pseudomonadaceae; genus Pseudomonas; species Pseudomonas sp. W2I6. Next base: position 4,460,028 of record NZ_JAUSXJ010000001.1, read on the forward strand.
CACACTGTGGGCCGCCTGCGCCACGCCCATGCCCTCCACCAACAGCAACTGCTGTGCCTTGAGCAACCGCAGACGCTTGAGGTACTGCACCGGCGACAACAGCGTGCAGCGTTTGAAGTGTTCGTGGAAGGTCGACGCACTCATGTGCGCATAACCTGCCAATGTCTCGATATTCAGCGGCTCGGCGTAATGGGCATGCAGGTGATTCAACGAGGTCGCCACCCGGGAAAACTGCCCCTGCTGCTCCACCAGCGCGCGCAACACATCCGCCTGTGGCCCGCGCAATGCGGTGAACAATAATTCCCGCACCCGCGCCGGACCCATGATCCGGCTCTCCAGCGGATCGTGCAGGCACTGCAACAGGCGTTCGACACAGCCGCGCATGGCGTCGTCCAGCACCACCGAACTCATCGACTCCAACGTTTGCGCCGCTGGCGGTGGCCCGCTCTGGATCCCCATCGCCATCACCAACTCACCCAGCACCACCCGATCAATGCCCACCGTCACCCCCAACAGCGGTGCATTCGGCATGGCAAAAGTCTCGCATTCGAACGGCACCGGCATCGCCTGGATCAGGTAATGCCCCGCGCCGTACTCCAGAGTACGCGGGCCCAGGTACGCGACCTTGCTGCCCTGGGCGACGATCATCAGGCTCGGTTCATAAATCTGCGGGCCGCGCGCCACATCGCAACTGGCACGCAATACCTGCACGCCCGGCAGGTTCGTGGGCGAGAACCCATCACGGGGTGTCAGGGGTTCGATCAAGGCAACCAACGCGGCATTGGCATCGACATGGCGGGTCAACAACATGGCAAAAACTTCGCGAAAAAGGGGATGAGACCATCATCGCAGGTCTGGCGCCACAACGATCCAATCCAGGGGCACTCCCGGACGAATAGGCATGAGACTCGGAGCAATCGCCATGGCCGCACCCAGGCACGGCGCGGAGAATGCGCCACCTCACCTGTTACTGCACCTGCGAGGTTTCTCCATGTACACCGCCATCGGTTATGCCGCTCAATCGGCCACCACTCCCCTCGCCCCCATGTCCTTCGAACGCCGCAGCCCGCGCGCCGATGACGTGGCGATCGAAATTCTCTACTGCGGCGTCTGCCACTCCGACATCCACCAGGCACGCAACGAATGGGGCATCGCCGTGTACCCGCTGATGCCGGGCCACGAGATCGTCGGTAAGGTCACCGCTGTCGGCGCCAGCGTCACCGCGCACAAAGTCGGTGACCTGGTGGGTGTTGGCTGCATGGTCGACTCCTGCCGTCACTGCGACGCCTGCCACGCGGACCTCGAGCAATACTGCCTCGAAGGCCCGACCATGACCTACGCCACCCCGGACCGGGTCGATGGCAGCAACACCATGGGCGGCTACTCCGACAGCATCGTGGTCAGCGAGCACTTCGTGGTGAAGATCCCGGCCAAGCTCGACCTGGCCAGCGCCGCGCCGATCCTCTGCGCCGGCATCACCACTTACTCGCCGCTCAAGCACTACGGCGTGAAGGCTGGCGACAAGGTTGGCGTTCTGGGCATGGGCGGTTTGGGCCATATGGGCATCAAGTTCGCCAAGGCCATGGGCGCGGAAGTGACGCTGTTCACCCGCTCCGCGAGCAAGGCTGAAGAAGGCCGTCGCCAGGGCGCCGACCACGTGATCGTGTCCACCGACGAAGCCCAGATGAAAGCCGCTGCCGGGCATTTCGACTTCCTGCTGGACACCATTCCGGTGCAGCACGACTTGAATCCCTACCTCGACGTACTGCGCTTTGACGGCGTGCACATCCTGGTAGGTTTGATCGAGCCGGTCGACCCGCCCGTCAATGCCGCCAAGCTGGTGATGGGCCGCAAGGTGCTGGCCGGTTCGTTGATCGGTGGCATTGCCGAAACCCAGGAAGTCCTGGATTTCTGCGCCGAGCACGGCATCACCTGCGACATCGAGATGCTCGACATCCGCCAGATCAACGAAGCCTACACCCGCATGATTGCCGGTGATGTGAAGTACCGCTTCGTGATCGACATGGCGACCCTGAAGGCCTGACCAAGATCGTTCCCACGCTCTGCGTGGGAACGCATGCCGTGACGCTCTGCGTCACCGTTGCGCAGGGCTCAAGTGCTGGACGCGGAGCGTCCGAAGCGGCATTCCCACGCGGAGCATGGGAACGATCACGGCCTGATCAGGCCTTCGCGCCCAACTCCGCTGACAGCCGTGCTGCGACCTGTTTGATCACGGGGATCAGCTCGGCCATTTTCTCCAGCGGCATGTAGGGCACGGTACTGGCGATGCTGATGCCGGCGACGATTCGCCGGCTGGCATCGCGCACCGGTGCCGCGACACAACGGATCGACGGTTCGTTGTCTTCCAGATCGAATGCATAACCGCCCGCCACGTATTCCTGCATGCGCTGTTCAAACTGCGCCCAGGATTGCTCGGGGTGCTGCGGCCACTGCAGATTCTTCCCGCCCGTCGGCAGGCTGACCTGATACAGGCGCTGCCACTCTTCCACGCTGTCATCCAGCAACAACGCCTTGCCGATCCCGGTGCGCGCCAGCGGCATGCGATGGCCGACGCGCGAGCGCATTTCCGGGCCGTTGCGGCCAGGGTTCTTGTGCAGGTACAGCACGTCGTCGTATTCGCGAATAGCCAGGTGGATGGTATCGCCGGTCAACGCCGACAACTCGTCCAGATACGGCACTGCCAGGCTGACCAAAGGCAGTTCTTCACGGGCCTGGAAACCCAGCTCGATCAATTTGGGACCCAGCAGATAACCGACTTGCGGCACTACGCGCAGGTAGCGTTCTTCCACCAGGCAACTGGCCAGGCGGTGAGTGGTGCTGCGGGTGGTGCCGATGCGCTTGGCGATTTCCTTCAGATCCCGCGCACCGGCCGCCACTGCCTGCACCACGCCCAGGCCACGAAGCAGGGTTTGAGTGCCGGTGGGCGCGGCTTCTTTGACGGGAGTTTGGGCGTTTTCCTGCATATCGGGCCTATTGGGAAGTACGAAAACGGCGAGCATTATGGCAAATGCGGACCAGCAAAACAGAGGAGATCAAAATGTGGGAGCGGGCTTGCTCGCGAAGGCGGTTTTCCAGTTAATGCATACGCTGACTGACACACCGTTTTCGCGAGCAAGCCCGCTCCCACATTGGTCGTGTGGCGCCCTTTTTATCGCTGTTTCATGCGGTCGATAATCACCGCCAGCAACAGGATCGAGCCGCGAATCACGTATTGGTAGAAGGTGTCGATGTTCTTCAGGTTCATCGCGTTTTCGATGATCGCCAGAATCAGCACCCCGGCAATCACATGCCGGATCATCCCGATCCCGCCGCTCAGCGACACCCCGCCCAGCACGCACGCCGAGATCACCGTCAGCTCGAACCCCTGGCCAATCATCGGTTGCCCCGAGGTCATCCGCGACGCCAGGATCACCCCGGCCAACGCGCCGATCACGCCGTGCACGGCAAAGATGATGATCTTGGTGCGATCGACATTCACCCCTGCCAACAGCGCCGCTTCCTGGTTGCCGCCGATGGCCATGGTGTTGCGCCCGTAGGTGGTGTAGTTCAGCAACCAGCCAAAAAACACAAAGCACAGCACGGTGATGACGATTGGCACCGGCACGCCAAACAGCTGGCCGTTACCAAAGACGAAGAAGTTTTCGTCCATCACGCCGACCGCCTTGCCGTTGGAAAAGATATACGCCAGCCCACGCACGATCTGCATCGTCGCCAGCGTCGTGATCAACGCGTTGATCCGCAGCTTGGCGATCACGATGCCGTTGATCAGCCCTACTACCAGGCCCATGGCCAACGCCGCCGACACGCCGAAGAACACGCTGTCGGTGTCGCGAATCACGATCCCCGCCACCACGCCCGAACAGGCGATCACCGAACCCACCGACAAGTCGAAGTGCCCCGACGCCAGGCAAAACAGCATGGTGCAGGCCGCAATCCCCACAGTGGAAATCGCCAGCCCCAGGCCACGCATGTTCAGCGGCGAGAGGAAGTTGTCGATGAAGATGGCGCTGAGCACAAAGATGCTCAAGGCCGCCAGCAGCATGACCCAATCATCGAGAAACTTGCGCTGGTTGAACCCCGGCCAGAAGCTTCTTGCAGTTTTTACCTGTGACATACCCACCTCGTATTCTTCAGTCCCGCGTACGCGGAAGAGCCAGTTGCAGCAGCCGTGCTTCGTCCGCTTGATCGCGGGTCAATTCGCCGGTCAGGGCGCCTTCGCTCATCACCAGGATGCGGTCGGAGATGCCCATCACTTCCATCAGGTCGCTGGACACCACGATCACCGCGATGCCACTGGCCGCCAGGTTATGAATGATCTGGTAGATCTCCGATTTCGCACCGATATCGATGCCGCGGGTCGGCTCGTCCAGCAGCAACACTTTCATCGGCATCGACAACCAGCGGCCGAGAATTGCCTTCTGCTGGTTACCGCCCGACAGGAACAGAATCGGCTGGTCCGCCGACGGCGTGCGCACGTTCAGCGCGCTGATCTGCCGCTGGGCGTTGGTGCGTTCCCAGCCGCCCTGGATCAGCCAGCCGAAGCGCGCATGGTCACGCCGCGCACTGATATTGATGTTCTCCGCAACACTCGCGCGGGGCACGATGCCTTCCTTCTTGCGGTCTTCGGGGCAGAGCAACACCCCCGCCGCAATCGCATCCCGTGGTGTCTTGAACGTCTGCGCCTGGCCATGCAGCACCAGGGTCCCCTGGGTGCTGCGGGACAGCCCGGCGAGCAGGCGCAACAACTCTGTGCGCCCGGCCCCCACCAGGCCGAACAGCCCGAGAATCTCGCCCTTGTTCACCTGCAGGCTCACCGGTTCCTGCAACCCCGGCCCGAGCAAACCCTCGACTCGCAGCGCTTCACCGCAGTGCTCGCGCGGCCTGTAGTCGTAGATATCCTGGATATCGCGCCCGACCATGCAGTTGACCAACTGGTCGACGTTCAACTGCGTCATGTCCTCGAACGTGCGCACGAAGCGCCCGTCCTTGAACACCGTCACCGCATCGCAGATACGGAACACTTCTTCCATGCGGTGCGACACGTAGAGGATCACCCGGCCTTCATCCCGCAGCCGGGCGATGATCACCATCAGCCGCTCGATCTCACGGGCCGAGAGGCTGCTGGTGGGTTCGTCGAACGCAATCACATGGGCGTTGCGCGACATGGCCTTGGCGATTTCCACCAGTTGCCGCTGGCCGAGGGACAGGCTGCCCAGGCGCATGTTCGGATCGATTTCATCCGCCAGGCCCTTGAGCAGTTCCCGTGCCTTGCGCACCATCGCCCCGCGATTGACCACGCCAAAGCGCGACGGCATATGCCCCAGCAGCAGGTTCTCGGCGACGGTCATTTCCGGCACCAGTTGCAGCTCCTGGTGAATCACTGCGATGCCGCTGGCGATGCTGTCGGCCGCCGACTTGAAACTCACGCTGCGTTCGCCCAACTGCAAGCTGCCGCTGTTGGGCGGATAAAAACCGCCGAGGATTTTCAGCAAGGTCGACTTGCCCGCGCCGTTCTCGCCCATCAGCGCATGCACCGAATGGGGCCGCGCTTCAAAGCTGATCTGCGCCAGGGCCTTCACCCCGGGAAACTCCTTGCCGATGCCGTTGAAGCGCAGGCTTTCTGCTGCGGCGCTGTTCATTTCCACAGACCGATCTTGCTCAACTCTTCCTTGAAGTTGGCGCGGGTGATCAGGGTCACGTTATCCAGTGCGGTGAACTTGGCAGGCTCAGTGCCTTTGGTCACCCACTCGAACATCGCGGTAGCGGTTTTATAGCCGGACGCATCGGGGCTGAGCAGCATCGAGCCGTAGAAACCGGTGTCGGATTTTTTCAGCTCTTCGATGGCGTCGGTGCCGTTGATGCCCACGCCAATCACGTTCGTGGCCTTGAAGCCGGCGCTTTCGGTGGCGCGTACGCCGCCCAGTACGGTGCTGTCGTTCATGCCGCCAATCAGCAGGTTTTTCGCGCCGCTGGGCAGTTTCACCAGGGCCGAGTTGGTGGAGTCCATGGCGCCCGGCACGTCGAGGGTTTTCTGCGCGGTGAACAGGATATGGTCAACCGGCAGGCCGGCGGCCTTGAGGCCTTCTACCGAACCGTCGGTGCGTTTCTTGCCGGTTTCCAGCTCGTCGAAGGTATTGATGACGGCGTAGGTGTCCTTCCAGTCCCAGTTGCGATGTTTGGCTTCGGTGGCCATGGCCTCGCCTTGTTTCTGGCCGATCTTGTAGGCGTCCAGGCCGACGTAAGGCACGTCTTCCATGGGCTTGCCCTTGGCGTCGACGAAGCGGTCGTCCACCGCCAGCACTTTGAGGTTATTCAGCTTGGCCTTGGCCATGATCGCAGGGCCCAGGGACACGTCCGGCGGGCAGATCACGAAACCCTTGGCGCCGTTGGCGGCCAGGGTGTCGATGGCGGACAGGGTCTTCTCGCCGTCGGGCACGGCGATCTTGATCACGGTGAAACCATGGTCCTTGCCGGCTTTTTCAGCGAAGGCCCATTCGGTCTGGAACCAGGGCTCTTCCGCCTGCTTGACCAGGAAGCCGATCTTTACTTCTTCGGCAGAGGCCAGGCCGCTGAGCGCCATCGTGAGGGCAAGGGTGCCTAGTGTTTTCTTGAGCATGAACCACCTCTTCTTGTTATTTGGAAAAGTTTTAATCGTGGTACATCACCGACCGCCCACCATCGATCATCAGGCAGGTGGCATTGATAAAGGGCGCCTCATCGGTCGCAAGAAACAGTGCCGTCATCGCCACTTCAATCGGCTGGCCGATGCGCTTGGGCGGGTGCAGGTCGAAGGCACGCTGGCGCTCGGCGTGCGGGTCGGCAAAGCCGTTCCAGTAATCGACGTTGAGCTGGGTTTCGATATAGCCCGGCGCGATGGCATTTACGCGGATGCCCTTGGGCGCGTATTCGATGCCCAGCGCGCGGGTCAGCCCGAGCAGGCCGTGCTTGGCCACCGGGTACGGGAAGCAGCCGGGAATGATGTGGCTGGAATGGGTGGAGGCGATATTGATGATGTTGCCGATGCCTTGCTCGATCATGTGCGGCAACACGGTACGGCAGCCGTACCAGGCGCCGTCGAGGTCGATGGCGAAGCAGCGGCGCCAGTCTTCGTCGGTCATTTCCAGCGGGTCGCGGAACACGTTGACGCCGGCGCAATTGACCAGCACATCGACGCGGCCAAAGCGTTCGATGGCTACGTCCACCAGGGCGCGCCATTGATCCTTGGAAGTGATGTCGACAGGTTGTGCGTAGATCTCGGCGCCGTGTTCGCGCCAGTGGGCGGCGACCTGCTCGACCTTCTCGCCCTGGATATCACCGATCACCAGGCGCGCCTGCTGAGCCTGGAAGCAGGCGACGATAGCCTCGCCAATGCCTTGGGCGGCACCGGTGATGACCACGACTTTGTTCTTCAGTCGCTCGCCGTAAGTCGGCTCGGGCACCGGAGGTAACGACAACGGTTGTGCCTGCATCGCTTCACCTGTTTTGTTTTTGGTAGTGAGTGCTGATGCGCAAGACTATAAACCCAGAAACCGGAACATCTCAATATATAAATTATCATCCCATATAGTGAGCAAATATATAAAAAAACCGGCTTTAAAAGCCGGTCCTTTATGCACACTTAACCTTGTGCGAAATCCCTGAGGGCGTCGCCTTCCATGCGGTAGCGTACCCACTCTTCCTGGGGCTGGGCACCGATGGATTTGTAGAACGCGATGGCCGGCTCGTTCCAGTCCAGCACGCTCCACTCGAAACGCCCGCAGCCGTTGTCACAGGCGATTTTCGCCAGGTGGCGCAGCAACTTCTTGCCCGCCCCGCCACCGCGTTGCTCGGGGTTGATGTACAGGTCTTCGAGGTACAGGCAGTTGCTGCCCAGCCACGTGGAATAGCTGAAAAAGAACACCGCAAAGCCGATCGGCAAACCGTCGCGCAGGCAGATCAGGCCGTGGGCGGTGGCACCTTCACTGAACAGGCTGCGCTCGATGTCCACCACGCTGGCGATCACTTCGTGCCGGGCTTTTTCATAGTCGGCAAGCTCGGTGATGAAGGTCAGGATCTGCGCAGCATCGCTGGGCACGGCGGGGCGAATCTCGATGGTCATGGGCAGGCCTTGTCAGGGAAATAAAGCACACATACTAAGGCGCTTTAATGACCGATTGCAGTGCAATTTCAATCGCGGCTAAGCTGCAGGCCATCGACCTTTGAGAACCCCCATGCCCTTCACGCCCTTGACCGACCTCGCCGCGACGTTATTGCCTCACGCCCTTGAGCCTTCGGAAGACGGCGCCCACGACCTGTCCCATTTGCAGCGGGTATGGCACAACGTGCGCTTGATCCAGGCTGAGGAAGGCGGCGATCCCGAGGTGCTGCTGGCAGCCGTGTTGCTGCACGACTGCGTGGCAGTGGAGAAGAATTCGCCGTTGCGGTCCAAGGCTTCGAAACTGGCGGCAGACAAGGCCGGGGAGATTTTGCAGGGGCTGGCGTGGCAGCCCGGGAAGATTGCAGCGGTGACCCACGCCATCGAGACCCACAGCTTTTCGGCGGGCCTTATTCCGGTGACGCTCGAGGCAAAGATCATGCAGGATGCCGACCGTTTGGACTCCCTCGGCATGATCGGCGTGGCCCGCACGTTCTATATCGCCGGGCGCATGGGCAGCGGGCTGTATGACCCGGCTGACCCAACGGCGCAGCATCGCGAGTACGACGACAAGCGCTTTTGCCTCGACCATTTCCAGACCAAGCTGCTGCATCTGGCGGGCGGATTTCAGACGCCGACGGGGCAACGCATGGCCCTGGCGCGCCATGAGCGGTTGAAGGGTTTCATGAACCTGTTCATCGAAGAAATAGGCACGCCATACTCCGCTGCGGGCTAACGCAAGCGCCGCGAACCACAGAACAATCCCACGTGCCGTGCATGGTAAAAAGTTGGGCATAAATCCAACAGACGCAAGGCTCCCCCATGCACGCCTCACCTGCGGTCGGCGGAAAACTGTTCGCCCTCTTCTGCCTCGCCAGTTATTTGCTCTCCCTGTCCTATGGCTCGACATTCTTGCTGTCGCTGCTGATCCATTCGCGCGGCGGCAACGAACACGACGCCGGCAGCGTGATCTCCATGGCGATGCTCAGCACCTTTGTGGCGGTGCTGGTTTCCGGGCATCTGGCCGACCTGCTGGGGGCTGCCAGGTCGATCGCCCTGCTCGGCGTATTGCTGGTGGTGGCGTGCCTGGGCTTTGCGCTGGCGCCGGGGGTCGGCGAGGGCTTGATGTTCTTTGGCTTGTCGTTGGGATTGGGCTGGGGCGTCTTCTATACGCTGGGTCCGATCATCGTGGCGATGTTGGTGGAACCGGCGCAGCGGGCCAAATATTTCGCACTGCTGTCGGGCAGCATGATGACCGGAATCGGCTCCGGGCCACTGCTGGGGCGGGCGGCAAGTGCCCTGGATTTTTCGCTGACGGCGGCCTTTCATATAGCAGCGCTGGCGAGCCTGGTGGGTGTGCTGATTTTCTGGCGACTGGGTCGCGCGCTGAGTCAACACACCGCGCCGGTGGCGAAGATTTCCTGGTCGGCCACGCGCCAGGTGCTGTCATCGAAAGCGGTGTTCGCGATCATCATGGTGGGCCTCGGCGGTTGCGTGTTTGGCGGGCTGTCGAGTTTCCAGACCAGCTACGCGGCGTTGCACGGGCTGGACTATTCGCTGTTCTTCCTGGGCTTCATGAGTGCGGCGATTACCAGCCGCCTGCTGATCGCCGGCATCGTGGTCAAGCTTGATCCGTATTGGGCGGCGTGTGTGTTGTCGGGGTTGATGCTGGTGTCGATTTTCCTGTTCGGGTTCAGGGTCAGCGGCAACTACAGCTACCTGCTGGCAGCCGTCACTCTGGGCGTCGGTTACGGCCTGACGTATTCGGTGATCAATGGTTTGGCTGCGAACGAGGCACCCGCTGGCACCACCTCCCAGGCGTTGCTGTTGTTCAGCCTGGCGTACTTTATCGGGGTGTTCGGTTTCCCGCTGCTGGCGGGCAAGGTCATCGTCGAATACGGCATGCCGACCCTGTTGATGAGCGTACTGGCGGTGGCGCTGCTCAATTGGCTGATCACGGTGGCGCGGTTGATCTGGCGCCGAATCTCGTCACACAAAATCTTACAAGCGACCTAAGACCGTTCGTCGGTATCGAGGCACGAATCACAAACGAGGGCGGACCAATATCAGGTAAGGACATTAATCATATGGAGACACCATCATGACGACTTCCAAATTTGCCGCCCTCGCCCTCACCGGTTTGCTGTCTGCGGTTTCGCTGAGCAGCTTTGCCGCCTCAACCTCCACCGGCCCGACGAATCCCATCGGCAGCCCGGAAAATCCTGCCACCCAAAAGTCCCAGGACTCCATGGGCACCGGCAGCAAAGCGATTGATGGCGGTTCCACCGTGGACCCGAGCGGCACTGACCCACGCGTGCAGGGCAATGACCAAAATCGCCAGGGCTTGGGCACTGATGTTGAAAACGGAAAAATGGGCACCGGTACCGGCAAGAGCGTCACGCCGGGTGGCGACGACTCCAATGTTCCCGGCGCGCCAAAACAGCCACACCCTTAAGCAAGTATCAGTCAGACGAACACCCAACCATTTCCCAGTGAAGAGGTATGCATGAACGTCGATCACAACCTTGAAAAAGAAGTCCTCACCCGTCTGCTCCACGCTCATCCCAGTGGGTTGGGCAAAGAAGTGCTGGACAACTACCGAGGTGAAAAAGTGGTAGCCAGCGCCTTGGCCACCTTGCAGGACCGCGGGTGGATCAAGGAAGGCCATGTGACCTGCAACGATGCCGGTGAACATTCGCTGAACCTGCCGATCAAGCTCACCGCGTCCGGCGTGGAAGCGGCTCGCAAGCTGGAAAGCGAAGCGGGCCAATAACACACCTTGCCTGGTCTGGCCCTCGTATTTTGTATGAGGGCCAGAAGGAGTATCGCAATGCCTCGTGGAAGCAAAGCCAAATACACCACCGAACAGAAGCGCAAGGCCGCCCATATCGAAGCGAGTTATGAGCACCAGGGCTTGTCGAAAGAAGAAGCCGAGGCGCGGGCCTGGGCCACCGTCAACAAGCAGTCTGGCGGCGGCGAAAAGGCCGGCGGTTCAGGCCAGCGCAAGGCGCCGGCGAAGAAGTCCCAGGACCGGCATGAGTCGGCCAAGCGGGCTGCTGCCAGCCGTGAGGGGCATCCGCGTAACAGCCGGGTTTCGCTGGGTACGCAGACCAAGGAAAGCTTGCTGAGAGAAGCGCGTGCCAAGGACATTCCCGGGCGCTCGACCATGCGCAAGGATGAGTTGATTGAGGCGCTGAAAAAGGCCGGTTAACGCGGAACAAAATGTGGGAGCGGGCTTGCTCGCGAAAGCGGTGTATCAGTGCCAGATTCATTGGCTGAGCCACCGCATTCGCGAGCAAGCCCGCTCCCACATTTTTGGTCGGGTTTTCACCCAAGGAATCAGCGGTGGGCGGCCACCAGTAGCATCATTGGGCGTTCAAGCTCTTCTGCCAGTGCGGGACGGGCCTTCAGGTCCGCTTCGCTCGGCCCCCACTCGTCGACATGGCTCAGGGTGAACCCCGCCTGGATCAACAGCGTCAGCAACGTGCCTACGGTGCGATGTTGTTTGATCACGCCATCTGCCAACCAGTTGGTGACCCGTGGTCCTTCGATCTGATAGCTGTCCACCGGCCAGCTCTTGCGCCCTTGCTCATCAATCAGCCAGCCCGGTTGCCGGGGTGCCATGAAGATCGGGTGTTCGATGGAAAACACCAACCACCCACCCGGGACCAGCGCTTGATGGATGCGCGCGAACAGGCCTTTCAGATCGACGATGTAATGAAACGCCAATGAGCTGTAGCCCAGGTCGAAAGCGGCATTCGGAAGGTCGAGTTTTTCCAGGTCGGCGATGCCGTAGGTGATGGCCGAAGAGGACGTCATCTCCTTGGCCCGCGCCAGCATCTTTTGCGAGACATCCAGCCCCAGCACCTGTTCGGCGCCCTGCTCCTGGGCCCAACGACTGAACCAGCCGTAACCGCAACCCAGGTCCACCACTTTCAACCCCGGCACCGGCGGTAGCATGGCTTGCAAAGCCGGCCACTCCGGAGCGCCGGCGAGGCCTTCTACCGAGCGACCCATTTTGCTGTAGCCCTCGAAGAAAACCTCGGTGTCGTAGATGTTCTGGGTCATGACGCTGCTCCGTGCTGAATGGCGACTATTCTGCCGAATCAGCCCTCGCTCAACAACGCATCCACTTCAGCCGTGCCCGGTGAGGTGGCCGGCCCCCAGCGCGTGACCGCCAAGGCCGCCGCCGCGTTCGCGCGACGTGCCGCGACAGCTGGCGCCAAACCATTGGCCAGGCCGGCGATAAACACCCCGGCGTGAGCATCGCCGGCACCGTTGCTGTCCACCGCCTTGACCTTGAATCCCGGCACATGCTCGGCCTGGCCATTACGGCTGATCCAGCAGCCATTCGGTCCATCGCGCACCACCAGCAAGGTGTCGGCGGGCAAGTGCTCGTTGAGCTTGAGCAATGCCCCCGCCAGATCGCTCGCGCCGGTAAAGGCCAGCGCTTCCGGCCCGTTGCTGGTCCAGATGTCGATACGCGGCAACAGGGCGACCATCAAGGCCGAGTCCGGTGCCTTCACCAGCGGGCCCGGATCGAACACCACCGTGATCTGGCGCGGCAATGCCAACAGCCAATCGAGCAACGCCTGGGCCTTGCCTTCCAGCAGCAGGCTGTAGCCGCTGACGTACACGTAGTCGTCGTCGCGTGGTACCGCATTGGCCAGGTCTTGCGCCAGCAAGTCACCCTCAGCGCCAATATGGGAAATGAAGGTGCGCTCGGTAGTGGCTTCGGTCAGGGACACACACAGGCCTGTGTCCTTGTCGTCGCTGGCGGCCAGGGCCATTTCAATGCCCTCGGCCTGCATCGCCGCGCGCGCCAGGTCGCCGAAGCGGCCGGTGCCATGGCGGCCCAGGTAGACCACCGGCAAGCCGTTGCGTCGGGCCGCGGCCATCACGTTGAAGCCACCGCCGGCTTCGAAGCTGGCGGAGTTGGCCAATACATCGCCACCGGTGGCAGGCAATGTGTCGAGGGACATGACCAGGTCAACGATGACCTGGCCGCTGTGCAGCAATCTAGACATTAGCGCTCTCTACCAAAGCCGGGCGACGATCAGCCGCGCCACCCAGTACCGCATAAATCCCGCCGGCCACCAGGAAGGTGACGATCCAGCCCAGGCCGTTGTGGCCCAGCCACGAATCGGACAGCGGACCGGCGAACCAGATGTTCTCGGCCGTGGTGCCGATGGTGGTGAAGCTGAAGCCCAGCACGATCGCAATCGCCCAGGCGCCAAATGCACGCCATTCAACCCCGCCACGGTACCAGTAGGCGCTGCTTGGCGTTACGTCCAGCAGGTCTTTGGGGCTGTAGTAGTGGCGATGAATCAGGTCGACCACAAAGATCCCGACCCAGGCGGTGATCGGTACCGCCAGCAGCGAGATGAAGGTGATGAACGGGCCGTAGAAACTGTCGGCGATCAGCATGAAGTAGATCGAACCGGCGAAGATCGCGACGATGTCGACGATCACTGCGTGCACGCGCTTGACCTTCAAGCCGAGGGTCAATGTGGTGAGGCCCGCCGAGTACACCGACAGGTTATTCGACAGCAACAGCCCGCCAAACGCGGTGATCAGGTACGGCACCGCCATCCAGGTCGGCAGCATGTCGCGAATCGCGATGATCGGGTCAGTGGCCGACGCCAGGTCGTTGTTGCCCACCGACAGCAAACCGCCGAGGGTGATCAACAGCACCAGCGGAATCCCCGCACCGAATGCCGCAGAGGCCACAAGGCGCACAGCCTTGACGCTGCGGTGCTGGTAGCGCGACATGTCGGCACCGGCGTTGGCCCAGCCGATACCCGTACCGGCGGCCATGGTGCCGATGCCAATGATCATCGCGCTCAACGGCGCAGGCGTGGCGTTGAACACCGCGCTCCAATCGATGGTGGCGCAGAGGAAACCGCCCACCAGGATATTCAGTGCGCCGAACACGTAGGTGGCCCACTTCTGGATCACCAGCAAGGTGGCATGGCCCAGGCCCGACACGGCGAGGGTCAGCAGCACGAAGATGCCGATGAACAGCAGGGTCAGTACCGGAGCGCTTTTGGCGGCAACCGGCGAATTGAACAGGATCGAACACAACGACAACAGCACGAACGCAGCCGTAGTGGTGTTGACGGTTTCCCAGCCGAGGCGCGACATCAGCGACACCAGCGTCGGGCCGATATTGCCGCGTACGCCAAAGATCGCCCGGGACAGGGTCAGGCTCGGTGCACGGCCACGACGGCCGGCGATGGAGATGATGCCCACCACCGCAAACGAGCCGGCGGCGCCGAGGATCGCCACGATGATTGCCTGCCAGATCGCCAGGCCGCGAAACGCTACGAGGGTCGCGCCCAGGGGCAAGCCGAGGATGCTGATGTTGGCCGCAAACCAGACCCAGAACAGTTGCAGCGGATGGCCGTTGCACTCGCCTTCCGGGACCGGCTCGATGCCGCGTGTTTCCAATTGCCCGGCGCTTTGGCCGGAAGAGGACGTACTCATGGTGGGGTGCTCCTGATGCCTGTTTTTTTGTGGTTGTGGCAGGTTGGCAAGTTGAATCTGTGTGCCGGTCTTCCTGACTCGACTGGATCAATGTGGGAGCTGGCTTGCCTGCGATAGCGTGGTGTCAGTCGATGATTCACCAACTGATCGACCGCTATCGCAGGCAAGCCAGCTCCCACATGTTTCGATCTGCGGTGCTCAGCGCAGCTCGAGCAGGCCTTGGACCAAGGGTTCCAGGTCCAGTTGGTTAACCTGCTTGACCTGTTCGATCATCGCCTCAGGCCAGCACTGCATCCCCAGGCACGCACCGAGCATCGCGCCGAGAATCGCCGCGATGGTGTCGGTGTCGCCGCCGAGGCTGGCGGCCATGCACAGGGCTTCGATGGCGTTCATTTCACCCACCGCGACTTGCTGCGCGAGGGCAAACGACACCACCACCGATTCCTGGGACGCCACCGAGGTGCCGATCAATTCGTAAAGCAGGTCGGTAAACAGCGCCTTGTCGCCGCTGTCGACGCTCAAGGTGCGCGCCCAACTGATGCGGGTGGCGATACGCCCGCCGGCAATCCAGTGACCGTGGTTTTCCGCCTGCTGGGCGATCTGCGTGCCGATGTTCAGCGCTTCGCCCAGATCGACGCCGTTGATCCCGGCGGAAACCACCGCCGCCACCGCCGCGGCGCTGGAGATGCCCAGGTTGGTGTTATGGGTGACCTGGCACGCCTGGATCACCGCCTGGATAAACTGCGCCGGGTCGTTGACGTCCGCCGCGATGCCCACCGGGGTGATGCGCATGGCGGCGCCGTTGGTGGTGCCGTAGCGCCCGGACTCTTCCGGGGTATGGCCCGCCAGGATCATGTCGATCGCCCGTTTGGTCGAGGGGCCCAGCAAATCCTGGGAACCCTTGGCGCGCATCACCGCTTCCCAGTCGATCAAACGTTGGGCGAGTTCGGTGGGTTCAATCCTGCCCTGCCCGTCCACCAGCAACTGGCCGACGAGGATCGCCTGTTCGGTGTCATCGGTGATCGAGCCCTTGGGCATGTTCGGCGCGATCGGCTGATCGGCGTCGGCATCTTCCAGGCCGGTGATCGCGCCGAAACGCGCCTTGACCTGCTCGCGGCTCAGGGACTGGGTGGGCATGCCCAACGCATCGCCCAGTGCCAGGCCGTAGAAGGCGCCGAGGGCGCGGGTGGTGGCGGTCATGTCGGTGTTCCAAATTCAAGGTGCAAGCGAAAATGCAGAGGGTCGAGCAAGCTTTCGACGGATTCCATGAAGCGGTCCTGGCGGTCGTAGGTGGTGCGAAGGGCCTTGAGGAACACTGTGCCCACCGGGCGCCCCAGGAGCTGGGCGTCTTCTTCGTTCAGAGGCTCGGCACCGATCCATTGGTTGCCGGTGGCGCCGACATAGCCATAGGCCGCCAGGGTGATGGTCAGGGAATTATCGATCAGGCCGACTTGCGGCAGGCTTTCGAGGCCACCCGAGGCCGGCATCAGCGAGCGCTCCAGGGACACGAACGTGCCGTCGGCAGCGCGACGGCGGCGGTCGAGGGCGATGAATTGGTCGCTGCCGTGACGGCTGAGCAGGTCCGGACGGGTGACGGCTTCCAGGCGCAGGATTTCGGAGGTCACCACCGCGCCGGTGTCGGCCAGGGCTTGGGCCCAGCCGCTGCGCTGGTCGAGCACCATGCCGTCGAAGGTGACGATGGAGCCGACACCGCTTTGGGTAGCGATGTAGCTGCGGCGCTTGAGCTCGGCCAGGGCCTCACGCAGGGTGCCGCGGCTGACGGAAAACTCTTCGGCCAGTTGGTGCTCGCCCGGCAGCAGGACACCGTCGGCCATCACTCCACCCTCGATACGGCGGATCAGCTCGTCGACGACGCGTTTTTTCTTATCAAATCGGACATGTCTAATCATGTACAAATTGATAACCGAAAGCGCCCGGCTACAGCAAGCGAATTATTTCAGGGATAGCGAGAAATCAGCCTCAGGGCTCCAGGCCGATGGGGAAAAATACCCCGCCGCTCCAGACGCCAAGCCAGTTCTTACCGTTGATCGGACGGGTCACCGCCAGCTCCACCAGCTGGTAGAACGCATTGCGGTGAACCAGGGCTTCGAGGTTGGTGCGCACCCGCAGGTATGGCGAGGGTTCCTGGGTGTCCGGGTCGATCATCACCCGCAGCGGATGTTCGATACCGGCTTCGACCTGTTCATCGACATTGGTGGTAAAGCGCAGGACTTGGCTCTCGCCCTGCCCTTCGACTTCCAGGGTCACGGCGACAAAGGGCGCGTCATCGACCTTGATCCCGACCTTTTCCACCGGGGTGATCAGGAAATAATCATCGCCATCGCGGCGAATGATATTGGAGAACAGCTTGACCATCGGCTTGCGGCCAATCGGTGTGCCCATGTAGAACCAGGTGCCGTCGCGGGCGATGCGCATGTCGATATCGCCGCAAAACGCCGGGTTCCACAGATGCACCGGCGCGGGCCCCTTGCCCTTGGGCAATTGCGCCAACAACTCATTGGCCTTGGCCGAATCGGTCATGCTGCTCTCCTTGTGTCTTACTGATCGCTCATGCCCAACAGGCTGCGCGCGTAGTGCGCCAGGGGCTTGCCGATCAGGTCATCTGGCTTGTTGTCGTGGAACGTCAGTAAACCGCCACGGCTATGGATGCGCACAGTATCAATCAAATACTGGGTACTGGTCTCGATCAACATGACCTGGATGGTTCCGGTGTCGATACCCAGGCGATCCACCGCCTCCTGGTCAGACCATTCATCGGCGTTGCCGATACGGTCATCCGCCTGGGCGAAGCGGCAGTACAGCAGGTAATGCGCACCCGCCGCGCGGGCTTCCGACATCGCCTGCTCGAGGCCTTCCGGCTTGCGGGCGCGGCGGACCATCGGGAAATATTCGACAAAGCCGTTGAAGGCTTCCTCGGCCACCACGTTAGGCCGTGGATAAGCACTGCCCGGCGGGGTGAAGGCGCCCTGGGCGATGAAGACGAAGGAGTCCGGCTGTATGCGGACCGAATTGACGCGGCGAGTATCGCTGTGGTCCAGCAGCCCGGCATCGCTCATCTGATAGCGCGTGCCTTCGGCCATATCACTGACGGTCATGCAGCCACCCAGCGCGAGTGACGCCAGCACCAAAACCAGACTACGCATCCTAATTCTCCAAAGGCCGGTGACGGAAAACCGGCGAATGGGCACGAGATGCAGATTTTGCGCCAGCTTGCGAGACTAGCCGCCGATGATCTTCATGATGGTGGCGCCGCCGGAGAAGGCCACTTCCTGCTTGTCACCCAAGGCCTTGACCAACAAGCGCTGCAAGGCCGGCAGGGCCTGGTGGCGGGGTTTGTCCAGCAGGTCGCCGACGTAGTGGCGGTTGCTCGACGACAGGCAGCCATGCAGCCAGCCAGTGGACGACAGGCGCAAACGCGAACAGGTCCGGCAGAACGGCACGCTTTCGTTGGCAATGACACCGAAGAAACCTTTGCCGGGCACTTCGTAGCGCACGGCAGTGGCGTCCACCGGGGCGTTGGCTTGCAGGTATTCGTACTGTTCGCCGATCAGGCTGAGCAATTGCTGGAGGCTGACGAATTGCTGCAGGAACGCGTTGGAATCGTTGGCCAGGTGGCCCATGCGCATCAATTCGATAAAGCGCAACTCGTAGCCACGCTCCAGGCAGTAGTCGAGCAGCGGCATCACCTGGTCGAGGTTCTGGCCGCGCAGCGGCACCATGTTGACCTTGATCTTGATTCCGGCGGCGCTCGCCTGGTCCATGCCGTCGAGCACGGTGGCCAGGTCGCCACCGCGAGCGATGCTGCGGAAGGCGTCGGCGTCCAGGGTGTCGAGGGACACGTTGATCCGGCGAATCCCGGCGTCCACCAGCAGCGGCAGTTTGCGCGCCAGCAGTTGGCCGTTGGTGGTCAGGCTGATATCACTGAGCCCCATCTGCCCCACCGCGCCCATGAAGGCTTCCAGCTTGGGGCTGACCAACGGTTCACCGCCGGTAATCCGCAGGCGCTCGATGCCGGCGGCCTCGATCAGGTACTCGACACCCCGCGCCATCGCCTCGGCCGACAGTTCGTCCTGCGCAGCCACCAGCCGCTTGCCGTTGGGCACGCAGTAGGTACAGGCGTAATTGCAGGCTGAGGTCAGGCTGATCCGCAAATTGCGGAATCGCCTGCCTTGACGATCAACGATCATGGATCACTCCGGCAGAGGATAATTCGGGCGCACTAAAACCTGACTGAAAAATCAAGTTTTAGCAAGGTCCTTGCCTGAGTATATTCCTGGGTTACTGCGCTGGGCAGGAAATCATATCGCCATCACGCTGGCGAATGATTCAAGTGGCCGGCGTTTCGGCGTTCGGCAAATCAGTGCTGTGCTTGCGCTTGTTGCCCATGCGCACGCCGATGTCCATCAGGAACTGGAAGAAACCTTCCTGATCTTCCAGCACATTGCTCCAGAATGGCGAGTGGTACAACGCCACGGCGCCGTGCACCAACGCCCAGGCGGCGCAGTAGTGGAAATACGGTGGCACGTCTTCGAGCTTGCCTTCGCTGATACGGCCCTTGATCAGCAGGGTCAGGCGTTCGAAGTTCGAGGCACGGATCTTGTGCAGCTCCTCGACCATTTCCGGCACCTGATGGCCCTTCACCACTTTTTCTTCCAGGCGATCAAACAAGCGGTAGCGCTGTGGGTCACGCATGCGGAACTCGAAGTAGGCGCGGGACAGCGCTTCCTTGTCCTTGTCGACATCGGCCGAGTGCAGCAGCTCGTTCAGGTCGCGCTCGTAGTCGAGCATCAGGCGCAGGTAGATCTCGGCCTTGGACTTGAAGTGCTTGTAGATGGTGCCTTTGCCGATACCCACGGCATCCGCAATCATCTCGACGGTGACGCTGTCTTCACCCTGGTCGAGGAACAGCTTGAGTGCGGTGTCGAGAATTTCCTGCTCGCGGCGGCGAAACTCACGGACCTTGCGGGGTTCTTTGTGCATAAGAAAAAGGTCTGCAGAGATGGATATTGGAAGGGCGTTCGCTCCCCAAGCCGTGCTTGTCGGAACGTTTTACCCGGTGCGCGGGATTATCCCGACTGAACGGTCGTTGGGCAACGCCTATATGAACAACCTTTGCACTTAACTTACAACACGCCAACGAATGTGCCGATTCGAGTCAGAAATAAAACAGGTGATTGGCGCGTGTGCATCGCATCCAATGAGAACTCAACCGAAGCGGGCGTATTCCAAATCTGTTTAAAAAACGATCAGATGTGGCTGGACTGAATCGGATACTGATCAATACTTGAAATGTCGGCGTGGCATCTCCCCCAAGTGACGCGTCGACCTGGGTACCGACGGACTGCGTACCCTTGTTTTACTCCTAATGGTCTTAGCCCGGATTCACCCCCCAGAACCCGGGTTTTTTTTGCCTGCGATTCAGTGGCCGACGTGGGCCAGCGGGAACAGGCGCTTGAAGTTTTCGGTGGTCTGTTCGGCAAAGCGCTCGCAGGACTCGCCCCGCAGCATCGCCAGGTAATCCGCCACATCCCGTACGTATTCCGGCAGGTTGGGTTTGCCGCGATGAGGAATTGGCGCCAGGTACGGCGAATCGGTTTCCACCAGCAGGCGGTCTGCCGGGACCTGGCGCGCGACATCGCGCAGGGCATCGGCGTTGCGGAAGGTCACGATGCCCGACAAGGAAATGTAGAAACCAAGGTCCAGCGCGGCCTTGGCCATGTCCCAGTCTTCAGTGAAGCAATGCAGCACACCAGCCTGGGGCAGCGCGGCTTCGCGCAGCAGGGTCAGGGTGTCGGCACGGGCGCCACGGGTGTGGACGATCACCGGCTTGCCAGTCTGCTGGGCGGCTTGCAGGTGCAGACGGAACGACGCCTGCTGCAACTCGGCAGCTTCCGGTTCGTAGTGGTAATCCAGGCCGGTCTCACCGATGGCCACCACGCGCGGGTGATTGAGTTCGCCGAGCAGCCAGTCGAGGGCCGGGGCTTCGCCGGGCTTGAGGTCCAGCGGATGAATGCCCACCGAGCAGTCGACATCGGCATAACGATCGGCCAGGGCTTTGACGTCGGCGGCGTTTTCCGCGCTGACGCCGATGCACAGGAAGTGCCCTACCCCGCGCTGGCGCGCAGCTTCAAGGGCGGCGTCGAGGGAGCCGCCGTGCTGGGCCAGGTCGAGGCGATCAAGGTGGCAATGGGAATCTACGAGCATAGGGATCTACAACTTGAGTCACGGAAAGTGTCTGGCCAACGATACACCCGTCGGCCACTGAAATTAACGGCGGCCGAGCAAACCGACCCACTGCACCAGCAAGGCCTCAAGCAACAGCACGCGGTTGAGGTTGGCCTTGCCGAGGACCTTCTGGCGTTGGGCGAGGATCCAGTCCTGGATGTTCAGCACCTTGTCCTGGGCGCTCTTCTGCGCCAGGTATTGCACGACTTTGCGCATGTCCGGCAGCCCAAGGCCGTTTTCGTCCTGGGTCAGCTGGTAGCGCAGGATCAGGCTCGACCAGTCGCAAAACCAGTCGAACAGCAGCAGCAAGGGAATGTCTTTCCAGGCGCTTTCGGCCAGTTGCGTGGCCGACACTTCCTGCTTGAGCAGTTTCTTCACCCCGTCCACCACCAGCGCACGCTGTTCACGCACGCCCTGGGCCTGGAGCTTGACCGCCGCCAGGGGCGAACCGGCCGCCAGGGTCAGCAACTCGACGCGCTCCGCCTCGCCGCAGTCCGGCAACGCCTGGGCCAGCCACTGCAAGCTCATGGCTTCGCTCGGCAACGGGCAGGCCTGCTGCACGCAGCGGCTGCGAATGGTCGGCAGCAGGCGGCTGGACTGGTGGCTGACCAGCAGCAGCACGGTATCGCCGGACGGTTCTTCCAGGCTCTTGAGCAAGGCGTTGGCGGCGTTGATGTTCATCGACTCCACCGGTTCGATCAGCACCACCTTGCGCCCGCCCATCTGCGCGGTCTGCACCACGAAGCTGACCAGATCACGCACCTGGTCGACCTTGATCGCCTTGTCGGCCTCTTCCGGTTCCAGCAGATAATTGTCCGGGTGGCTGCCGGCCTTGAGCAGCATGCAGGATTTACATTCGCCGCAGGCTTCCAGGCCGTTGGGCCGCTGGCACAACAAGCTTGCCATCAGCCGCTCGGCCAGGGCGCGCTTGCCGATGCCCACCGGGCCGTGGAGCAGGTAGGCGTGGGCGTGCTGGGCACGGCCCGCCAGTTGCTGCCAGAGGCTGTCCTGCCACGGGTAGGCTTCAGCCACGGACACGCTCCACAAGCTTCGGCAACAGGGCGTCAATGCACTGCTGAACCTGAGTCAACGGTTGTGCGGCGTCCAACAGGTAGTAACGGGCGGGGTCGGCTTCGGCGCGCTTGAGAAACGCGCCGCGCACAGCTTCAAAAAAGACTCGGGTTTCCAGTTCGAAACGATCGAGGCGACCCCGGGCGGAGGCACGGGCCATGCCGACTTCCACCGGGAGATCGAACACCAGGGTCAGGTCGGGCCGCAAATCGCCCTGGACGAAGGTTTCCAAGGCCGCAATGCGCTCCAGGGACAAGCCACGACCGCCGCCCTGATAGGCATAGGTGGAATCGGTAAACCGGTCACAAATCACCACGGCGCCCCGGGCCAGTGCCGGGCGAATGACTTCGGCCAGGTGCTGGGCGCGGGCGGCGAACACCAGCAACAGCTCGGTGTCGGGGTTCATCTGTTCGTCGCCCGGGGTCAGCAGCACTTCACGGATACGCTCGGCCAGTGGCGTGCCGCCAGGCTCACGGGTCAGCAGCACCTCGATACCTTCGGCGCGCAGGCGCTCGGCCAGGTATTCACGGTTGGTGCTCTTGCCGGCGCCTTCCGGGCCTTCCAGGGTAATAAACAAGCCAGTCACAGGCAGTCCTTAGTCAGAGTCATTGCGGGCTTTGCGGTGCGGCGTCATCGGGTGCCGGAGCCGGCTCGGCGGGCGTATCCAGCGGCGCGTCCGCAGGCTTTGCCGCCGGCGCCGGGCTGGAACGGTAATCGGCGCGACGCTTCATCTGGAACTCACGCACTGCTGCGTTATGCGCATCCAGGTTATCCGAGAAAATATGGCTGCCATCGCCTCGGGCAACGAAATACAGGCTGCTGCCCGCCACCGGGTTCAGCGCAGCATGAATCGCCTCCCGCCCGACCATGGCAATCGGCGTCGGCGGCAGGCCGGCGATCACGTAGGTGTTGTAGGGCGTGGCTTCCTTGAGGTGCGCACGGGTCAGCTTGCCGGTGTAGCGCTCGCCGAGGCCGTAGATCACCGTCGGGTCGGTTTGCAGCAGCATGCCGATCTGCATGCGCCGCACGAATACCCCGGCGATCTGGCCGCGCTCTTCCGGCACGCCGGTTTCTTTCTCCACCAGCGAGGCCATGATCAGCGCTTGATAGGGGTCGGTGTACGGCGCATCGGCCGCGCGCTTGCTCCACTCCTGGGCGAGGACATCGTCCAGACGGTTGTAGGATTTTTTCAGTAGTTCAACGTCGCTCATGCCACGCACGAAGCGGTAGGTGTCCGGGAAGAAGCGCCCTTCAGGAAATACGCCCGGGTGACCGAGTTTTTCCATCACCTCGCTGTCACTCAGGCCGGACAGGGTCTGCTCGATCTTTTCATGCTTGGCCAGGGCCGCGCGCACCTGGCGGAAGTTCCAGCCTTCCACCAGCGTAATGCTGTACTGCACCACTTCGCCACGCTGCCACAGGCCGATCAGGCCCTCGGCGGTGAGGCCCGGGGTCATGCGGTATTCGCCGCTGTGCAGCGGCTGGCCGTCGAGGTTGAAGCGCCAGTAGAGACGCAACCAGAACGCATCCTTGAGCACGCCGTCGTTTTCCAGACGATTGAAGGTGCCGGTGGGGCGTCGCGCCGGCCGGTACGTCCAGCAATTGCTCCTGGGTCAGATTCAGGGGCTGCTCAAGGGCCGAGTTCAGCTTCCAGGCCGAAGCGCCCAGCAGCAAACCCGCCAGGACCAGACCGATCTCCAGCAACAATACAAATTTACGTCTCAAATCAAATATCCAATAGTGCGCGAACAATGCCCTGCAGTTTACGGGTGAGCGGCCCAACCGGCCAGCTCATCGCAGCACATCCGCGCACCGGCCAAATGCCATATACGCTGTTGCACACCAAGACTTCATCGGCCTGTTGCAGCTGCTCAAAGCTGATATCGGCCACGCTTGTCGGGATGCCCAACGCCTGCGCCTGGGCCAACAGCTCGGCCCGCATGACGCCGGCGACGCCGCAGCGTTTCAGATCAGCGGTCAGCAACACGCCGTCACACACCAGGAACAGGTTGCTGAAGACGCCTTCGATGACTCGACCGGACATATCCAGCATCAAACCTTCGGCGTGATCGGCATCCTGCCACTCGGCGCGGGCGAATACCTGTTCCAGGCGATTGAGGTGCTTGAGGCCGGCAAGCAACGGTTGCTCGGACAAACGCGTGGTACACGCAAACAGGCGAATGCCTGACGCTGCATGTTCCGGGGGATAAGTGGCAGGTGGACTGCCTTGCAGAATGCGCCGCGCCGGAGCGCCAGCACTGATGCCATAACCGCGCTGGCTGTCGCCACGGGTCAGGATCAACTTGAGTACACCGTCACCGAGGGCGGCGGCGTAGGCCAGCAATTCGCTGCGGATCAGGGGTTGATCCGCAACAATCGCCAACCGCCTGCAACCTTCTTCAAGGCGCTGCAGGTGGCGGTCAAGCAGCACGGGCTGCCCGGCCTTGACGGCAATGGTCTCGAACAGCCCATCACCGTATGCCAGGCCACGGTCTTTCAGGGGCACTGCGCCCGCCGGCTGACCGTCGACCCAGCTCTCCATCACTCGGCGAACCGGCGGAACACCAGGGAACCGTTGGTACCACCAAAACCGAACGAGTTGGACAGCACCACGTCGATCGGCATCTTCTGCGGCTCGTGAGGCACGAGGTTCAGGTCGCAGCCCTCATCCGGTTCATCGAGGTTGATGGTCGGCGGAGCGACCTGATCCTTGATGGCCAGCACGCTGAAGATTGCCTCGACCGCGCCCGCCGCACCCAACAGGTGCCCGGTCATGGACTTGGTGGAACTGACCGCCAGCTTGTAGGCATGCTCGCCGAACACCGACTTGATGGCCTCGGCTTCCGCCAGGTCGCCGGTCGGGGTCGAAGTGCCATGGGCATTGATGTACTGCACCTGGTCAACGTTGACCTTGGCATCACGCAACGCATTGGTGATGCAGCGTGCAGCACCCGCGCCGTCCGACGGAGGCGAGGTCATGTGGTACGCATCACCGCTCATGCCGAAACCAATCAGCTCGGCGTAGATGGTGGCGCCACGGGCCTTCGCGTGCTCCAGCTCTTCGAGTACCAGCGCACCGGCACCGTCGGCCAGAACAAAACCGTCGCGGCCCTTGTCCCACGGACGGCTGGCACGGGTCGGCTCGTCATTGCGGGTCGACAACGCACGGGACGCGCCGAAGCCGCCCATGCCCAAACCGCAGGCGGCCATCTCGGCACCGCCGGCGATCATCACGTCGGCCTCGTCATAGGCGATATTGCGCGCCGCCATGCCGATGCAGTGAGTGCCCGTGGTGCACGCCGTGGAAATGGCGTAGTTAGGCCCCTGGGCACCCAAGTGGATGGACAGGAAACCGGAAATCATGTTGATGATCGAGCCAGGCACGAAGAACGGTGAAATTCTGCGAGGGCCGGACTCATGCAGGGTGCGGCTGGTTTCTTCGATATTGGTCAGACCGCCAATACCCGAACCCATGGCCACGCCGATGCGCTCACGGTTGGCGTCGGTGACTTCCAGGCCGGCATTACGCACCGCCTGAAAACCGGCTGCCAGGCCGTATTGAATGAACAGGTCGAGTTTGCGGGACTCTTTGACCGAGAGATATTCCTCGACATTGAAGTCCTTTACCGAGCCGCCAAAACGGGTGGAATAGGCAGAAAGGTCCGTGTGTTCGATCAGACCAATACCACTGCGGCCAGCCAGAATGCCCTGCCAACTGCTCGGCACATCCGTACCCAGTGGCGACAACATACCCATACCGGTGACTACGACGCGTCTACGCGACACAGCACTCTCCTTTTTCTAATGACGACACTTTGCATCAGGCTTAAAGGAAAAAACCGCACGCCATAGGGCAGTGCGGTTTTTCCATCACAGCAAGCGACGATTACAAACTATTACGCCTGGTGGCTAGTAACGTAGTCGATAGCAGCTTGAACGGTAGTGATTTTTTCAGCTTCTTCGTCCGGGATTTCGGTCTCGAATTCCTCTTCCAGAGCCATCACCAGCTCAACGGTGTCAAGGGAGTCGGCACCCAGGTCTTCAACGAAGGAAGCGCTGTTGGTCACTTCTTCTTCTTTAACGCCCAGTTGCTCGGCAACGATTTTCTTGACGCGCTCTTCGATGGTGCTCATACCTTGTTTTCACTCCTAATGGACAAATTCAGGCAGCTGGCCAGTGGGTAAGTGTATAGAAAGACTTTTCAGCTTTTCAACTGAAAGCTTCACCCTCGTACCCTATTGGCCATCTGCCTATAAATAGATTGCAGCTTTATAACGGATTTTAGACAGCTCGTATGACATTTTTTTGAAGCGATCCGTCACAATTTAACTCATGTACATCCCGCCGTTCACCGGGATTGTAGCCCCAGTCACGTATGCCGCACCGTCGGATGCCAGGAAAGCGACCACATTCGCGATCTCTTGGGCCTGGCCCAGACGGCCCAGCGGAATCTGCGTCAGCAACGCTTCACGCTGCGCTTCAGGCAATTCGCGGGTCATATCGGTGTCGATGAACCCTGGGGCCACCGAGTTGACCGTAATCGACCGCGAGCCTACTTCACGCGCCAATGCACGGCTGAAACCTTCCAGACCGGCCTTGGCGGCTGCGTAGTTTACTTGGCCTGCGTTGCCCATGGCACCCACAACAGAGCCAATATTGATAATTCGACCCCAACGAGCCTTGGTCATGCCGCGCAAAACACCCTTGGACAGGCGAAACAGACTGTTCAGGTTGGTATCAACGACGTCATGCCACTCGTCGTCTTTCATACGCATCATCAGGTTATCGCGGGTAATACCGGCATTGTTCACCAGAATAGCCGGTGCACCGAATTGCGCCGTGATTTCAGCCAATACGGCCGCCACGGACTCATCGCTGGTCACGTTAAGCTCAAGACCCGTGCCCTGGACGCCGTTTTCCTTCAGCGTCGCGGCAATACGTTCAGCGCCGGCGGCGGAGGTTGCGGTACCGATGACCACAGCGCCCAGACGGCCCAGCTCCAGGGCGATCGCCTGGCCAATGCCACGGCTTGCGCCGGTGACCAGTGCAACTTTACCTTGCAGACTCATGCAGGCTTCTCCTAGGTTCGGAAATTAACGTCAGGCCAGGGCTGCGCGAGCGGCAGCGAAGGCATCCGGGGTATTGAGGTTGGAAGTCGACACGCCTTCGGCGCAACGCTTGTTCAAGCCGGCGAGGACTTTGCCCGGGCCGCACTCTACCAATTGGGTGGCGCCGTTGGCGGCCAGGGTCTGCACCGACTCAACCCAGCGAACCGGCTTGTACAGCTGTTCCAGCAGATCGCGCTTGAGGGTTTCCAGGTCAGAGGCCACGGCGGCACTGACGTTCTGTACCAACGGAATCTGCGGCGCCTGCCAGTTGATCGCAGCGATCGACTCGGCGAAACGCTCGGCAGCCGGGCGCATCAGTTCGCAGTGGGACGGCACGCTGACCGGCAACGGCAACGCACGCTTGGCGCCACGGGCCTTGCAGCTTTCGATGGCGCGCTCTACCGCCGCCTTGGCGCCGGCGATCACCACCTGGCCAGGGGAGTTGAAGTTCACGGCGCTGACCACTTCGCCCTGGGCCGCTTCGGCGCAGGCGGCAATCACGTCAGCATCTTCCAGGCCGAGAATGGCAGCCATGCCGCCCTGCCCGGCAGGAACCGCTTCCTGCATCAACTGGCCACGACGCTCCACCAGCTTGACCGCTTCACCGAGGGTCAGGCTGCCAGCGGCCACCAGGGCGCTGTATTCGCCCAGGCTATGACCGGCAACGTAGGCCGGACGTGCGCCGCCTTCAGCCAGCCACAGACGCCACAGGGCGATGGAGGCGGTGAGGATGGCGGGTTGGGTCTTGTCGGTTTGATTGAGCAGCTCTTCCGGCCCTTGCTGGGTCAGTGCCCACAGGTCGTAACCCAAGGCATCGGAGGCTTCCTTGAAAGTGTCCAGGACCAACTGATGTTCCGCGCCCAGCTCGGCCAACATGCCGAGGGACTGCGAACCCTGCCCTGGAAAGACGAATGCGAGGGATGTAGACATGTAACAAGCCCCTAATGATCTGGTCGTCGGAAATTGGCGCCCCACACGTGGGAGCGCAAGAAACTGACAGATTGGATGGTCAATTGAACTGGCCGGTCACATTTAAGCATTTCCGGCCCGATTCGCCTAAGGCAACAGATCCTCAAGGCGGCCGTGCAAGCGTTGCGGCAGGTTTTCCTGGATCTCGATCAAGGCGCGCTGGATGGCACTTTGAAAACCCTGCACCCCCGCCGAACCATGACTTTTCACCACGATGCCCTGCAACCCCAGGAAACTCGCACCATTGTGCCGCGCCGGAGCCAGGTCAGCCTGCAAGCGCCGCATCAAGGGCAGCGCCAGGGCGCCCACCAGGCGTGACGCCAGGTTGCGCTTGAACAAGGCCTCAATGCGCGCAGCAATCATCGTCGCCAGGCCCTCGCTGGACTTGAGCAGGATATTGCCGACAAAACCGTCGCACACCACCACGTCGGCTTCGCCGCGGTACAGACCGTCACCCTCGACAAAGCCGATGTAGTTCAGGCCTCGCGCGCTTTGCAACAGCGTCGCCGCCAGCTTGACCTGCTGGTTGCCCTTGATGTCTTCGGTGCCGATATTCAGCAGCGCCACCCGAGGCCGGGCCACGCCCAGCGCTTCGGCCGCCACCGAGCCCATCAGGGCAAAGTGCAGCAGATGCTCGGCACTGCAATCGACGTTCGCCCCCAGGTCCAGCAACTGGCAATAGCCCTGCTGGGTCGGAATAGCCGCAACCATCGCCGGCCGGTCAATGCCCGGCAGGGTCTTCAGCACATGCCGGGACAACGCCATCAACGCCCCGGTATTGCCGGCACTGACACAGGCCTGGGCCTTGCCGTCGCGTACCAGCTCAAGCGCCACCCGCATCGAAGAATCAGGCTTGCCGCGCAAGGCCTGCGCAGGCTTTTCATCCATGGTGATGGTTTCGCTGGCCGGTGTAATAGTCAGGCGCGCGCGATCCACCGCCGGATGGCTGGCAATCAGTTCTTCAAGTAAGGAGGGTTGACCGACGAGGGTCAGGTGCAGCGAGGGCGTGGCAGACAGGCAAGCAATGCAGGCCTGAACAATGCTGCGGGGACCGAAGTCCCCGCCCATTGCGTCAATCGCGATGACTTGAGCAGACAAGTGATTACTCGTCAGCGCCCTTGTCGATCACTTTACGGCCACGGTATACGCCTTCTGGCGATACGTGGTGACGCAGGTGAACTTCACCGGTGGTTTTTTCTACAGACAGAGTGCTTGCCGTCAGGGCGTCGTGCGAACGACGCATGTCACGGGCAGAGCGGGATTTTTTGTTCTGCTGAACAGCCATAATTGATTAACTCCTAAACGTTTGGGTCACGCTTTAACTGCGCCAATACACTGAACGGGTTGGACCGCGTTACCTCGTCCTCGCTCGGTTCGGGCTCATCGAGACCCGCCGGCTGCTGGCATTCTTCCGGATGATGAGCAGGCACAATGGGCAAGGCGAGCAAAAGCTCCTCCTCGATCAGTGACTGCAGATCCAAAGGATCTTCGCCCAGTTCCAGCACGTCATAACCTTTCGGCAACGACTGGGTATTCGCACCCTCTTTCACCACAGCATAACTGCATTCGCTGTGGATCGGCAGGGTGACCAGCTCAAGACAACGCTGGCAAACCATTTTGACTTCGGTGTCGATAAAGCTGTGGATTACCACAGACTTACGTTCATCTCGTTCAAAAACGAATTTAGCCTGCACCGTACCGACAGTGTCGGAAAGCGGGTCGCAGAGTCTCTCCAAATCGGCCAGGAGCAGCTCACCTTGAAGGGTGGTGCCACGATCAGCCAATTTGCGCGGGTCAACGTGAGGTGGAATCGGGTCATTCAACATAGGCGCAGCATTATAGGGATGCACCCGGCCATGTCAAAGGAAATTCAGCCCTGTCCGTCACCGGGCCTCCCCGCTAGAATCCGCGACTGCCTTGAGGAGACGCCCATGCTGCCTTTATTACTCGCTTCCAGCTCGGTTTATCGCCGGGAATTGTTGAACCGCCTGCACCTGCCGTTCATCTGCAGCTCGCCGGATATCGACGAAAGCCACCGTCCGGACGAGTCCGCCGTGGAGCTGGTCAAGCGCCTGGCCGAGGAAAAGGCCCGCGCCCTGGCTGACAGCCATCCGGGCCACCTGATCATCGGCTCGGACCAGGTCGCCGCGCTCGACGGCCAGATCATCGGCAAGCCCCACACTTTCGAGAAGGCCCGTGAGCAACTGCTGGCAGCCAGTGGCAAGCGCGTCAGCTTCCTGACCGGCCTGGCTGTACTGAACAGCGCCACCGGCCATTGCCAGGTCGACTGCATCCCCTTCACCGTACACATGCGCACGCTGGACGCCGCACGCATCGAACGCTACCTGCGCATCGAGCAGCCCTACGACTGCGCTGGCAGCTTCAAGGCCGAAGGCCTGGGGGTGAGCCTGTTTCAAAGCACCGAAGGGCCAGACGCCACCAGCCTGGTCGGACTGCCGCTGATCCGACTGGTGGACATGCTACTGGTCGAAGGCGTGCAGATTCCCTGAGAACATCACAAACAAATGTGGGAGCTGGCTTGCCTGCGATGCAGACACCTCGGTACATCAGTTGCACCGAGGTGATGCTATCGCAGGCAAGCCAGCTCCCACATTTTGAGCCATGTCGCGCTCAAGCTCTCAGCGCAGGGTCGGACCCTGGAAGCCCATGTATAGCGCCAGCTTCTCAGCCACGCTGGCACCCAGCTTCTTGGAGAACCGGTCAAACGGCGACTCCTGAACAGTGAAGTCCACCAGTTCTTTCTCGCCAATCACGTCCCGCGCCACCGAACTGGCACTGCCCAGGCCATCGATCAAGCCCAATGGCAGCGCTTGCTCGCCAGACCAGACCAGACCGGAGAACAGCTCCGGATGCTCCTTATCCTTGAGCCGGTCACCGCGCCCCTGCTTCACACTGGCAATGAACTGCCGATGAGTGGTATCCAGCACACCCTGCCAGAACTGGGTTTCATCCGCCTTTTGCGGCTGGAACGGGTCCAGGAACGACTTGTGCTCACCCGACGTGTAGGTACGACGCTCAACCCCGAGCTTCTCCATGGTGCCGACAAAGCCATAACCGGCCGCCGTCACACCAATCGAACCCACCAGACTGGCCTTGTCGGCATAGATCTGGTCGGCAGCACTGGCGATGTAGTAGGCACCCGAGGCACCCAGGTCGGAAATCACTGCATACAGCTTGATGTCCGGGTGCAAGGCGCGCAGGCGACGAATCTCGTCGTACACGTAACCCGACTGCACCGGACTGCCGCCCGGGCTGTTGATGCGCAGGATCACAGCCTTGACCTTGGAGTCCTCGAAGGCCGCCCGCAGGCTGCTGACGATGTTGTCTGCACTGGCAGACTCCTTGTCGGCAATCACCCCGCGCACTTCGATCAACGCCGTGTAATTACCGCTTCGGGTGGCGCTCTTCTCCATGTCCATCAGCGGACTGAACAGCACCAGCATGCCCAACAGATAAATAAAGGTCAGAAGCTTGAAAAAGATCCCCCAACGCCGGGAGCGACGCTGCTCCTGGACACTGGCCAGCAGCGTCTTCTCCAGCAACTTCCAGCTTCTGTCATCGCCATTGTTATCGGCATTGGCCTTCTCAGGCGCTTTCCACTCATCGGTCATGCCATCTACCCCAGCAAAGACTTAATGGGCCCGGCTGAGCCAGGCCTGCAATTCAGAAAAACGGTCAATTGTCAGGCGCGGCTCGTAGGCCTGCAACGCCTGGGCAGATTGGGCGCCGTAGCTGACCGCCACGGAGTCCATGCCAGCATTACGCGCCATCATCAGGTCGAACGACGCATCACCCACCATCAACGCCTGCCGAGGCGACACGCCACATTGAGCGAGGATCTGCTCGAGCATCAGAGGGTGGGGCTTGCTGGCGGTTTCATCCGCCGCACGGGTAGCGTCGAAATAATCTTCCCAGCCATGGGCCTTGAGCACCCGGTCCAGGCCGCGACGGGCCTTGCCGGTCGCGACCGCAAGGTGATAACCGTCGGCGCGAAATGCTTCCAGGGCCTGTGCCACGCCTTCAAACAGCGACGAAGGCTGGGCGTCGAGCGCCATGTAGTGATCGGCGTAGTGCTGACGAAACGCTATCAGCTCGCCATCACCAATCTCCGGGTACAGGGTGCGGATCGCTTCCGGCAGGCCCAGGCCAATAATGCCCTTGACCGCCAGGTCGTCGCACAATGCATAACCGGAACGGGTCGACGCCGCGTGCATCGACTCGACAATCCGACCAATGGAATTACACAGCGTGCCATCCCAGTCAAAGATCAACAGCTTGTAGTCAGGGTGCGACACTCAGGCGCTCCACGGTCTTGGCCCACATTTCATCGACAGGCGCTTGCAGCTTCAATTCGCCACCATCGGGCAGCGGCACGGTCAGCATGTAGGCGTGCAGGAACAGGCGTTTGCCACCCAGGTCGCGGATTTCCTTGGAGAAATCTTCATCGCCGTACTTGGTATCGCCGGCAATGCAGTGCCCCGCATGCAGGGTGTGCACACGAATCTGGTGGGTACGGCCAGTGACCGGCTTGGCCTCGACCATGGTGGCAAAGTCACCAAAGCGGCGCAGCACCTTGAACAGGGTCAGCGCCTCCTTGCCCTCCTCGTCCACCTCGACCATGCGCTCGCCGGAACGCAGGTTGCTCTTCTGCAACGGCGCGCGCACGCTCTTGATCGAGGTGGCCCAGTTGCCACGCACCAGCGCCATGTAGCGCTTGTCCACGCCATCACCGCGCAGGGCGGCATGCAGGTGGCGCAACATGCTGCGTTTCTTGGCGATCATCAACAGGCCGGAGGTGTCACGGTCCAGACGGTGGACCAGCTCCAGCTCCTTGGCATCCGGGCGCAACTGACGAAAGGCTTCGATCACCCCGTAGTTGAGGCCACTGCCGCCATGAACCGCGATGCCACACGGCTTGTTGATCACGATCAGTGCCTTGTCTTCGAAGACAATCGACGCCTCAAGGCGCTGCAACAAGCCCTGGGCCAGTGGGACCGGTTCGTCACGCTCAGGCACCCGCACCGGCGGCACGCGGACGATGTCGCCCGCCTGCAGCTTGTACTCGGGCTTGATCCGGCCCTTGTTCACGCGCACTTCGCCTTTACGCAAAATGCGGTAAATCAAGGTCTTGGGCACGCCTTTGAGCCTGGCAAGAAGAAAGTTGTCGATGCGTTGGCCGGCATATTCCGGCGAGACCTCGAGCAGCTGGACGCTGGGGGTCTGGGGGGCGGTAGTCGTCATGGCGGCGATGATAACAATTTTTTATGGAATTGAAGCACTTAATCATTGCTGCTATAGTCGCGAACGCCGCCAAAAGCGGCCTGGACAGAGGACTA
Organism: Pseudomonas sp. W2I6; assembly: GCF_030815935.1. NCBI lineage: Bacteria > Pseudomonadati > Pseudomonadota > Gammaproteobacteria > Pseudomonadales > Pseudomonadaceae > Pseudomonas > Pseudomonas sp. W2I6. The sequence goes on from NZ_JAUSXJ010000001.1 coordinate 4,493,420, forward strand.
GCGGCAAACTGCCGGCCCTGACCATCGCAATTCATCAGGACGCGAGGCCGTCCTACGGGGCTTTCGCCACCCTGGAAGGCTCGAGATTGTAACAAGCGCAGGTGACATGAGGCCTGAAGCGAGTGCAAAAAGCAGAGTGATTACTCGCCTTTTGCGCCGATATTTACGGCCAGTTCACAAAGTGCAGTCAGTCTGGAGCCAGACCACGGCGAATGCTTCGGAAACAACGCCTGTTACGAGCTGAGTGAGAGCACAATCGCCCACACCCGGTCTTGTTTAGCCATGAGCGTGGACTCCCCATTGGAGAACACGGTAAATGCCAACCCGCTGCGGATTCTGCGCGCGGCAGCACCCGAATTATCAGGGATACGTGTAGGGTGGAGATGCACAACCGTCGGACTGTGTAGCACTAGGCTTATATTTAGACGCTTCATCTCGTCCACAGTCGCCGGTTGATTCCTCCTCCTGACTGAGTGCTTAAGTCACCACAGCAAGCAGGAAGCGTACGTCGCGATACCGCCCATTTTGGCGGGTATTGCTGGACACTGGAGTGGCCAACCACTCTTGACGCACCTGACACCGACCGTGAGAAGTCGTGTGTGCCGAACGCCGTTTCCGGCAGCCCGGAAACCGACGGTACAACATGAAAAGAATGCTGATTAACGCAACTCAACCCGAAGAGTTGCGTGTTGCACTGGTAGACGGCCAACGCCTCTACGACCTGGACATCGAGTCCGGTGCACGCGAGCAAAAGAAGGCCAACATCTATAAAGGCCGGATTACTCGCATCGAACCAAGCCTTGAGGCTGCCTTTGTCGATTTCGGCTCCGAGCGCCATGGCTTCCTGCCCCTCAAAGAAATCTCCCGCGAATACTTCAAGAAATCCCCTGAAGGCCGCGTGAACATCAAGGACGTCCTGAGCGAAGGCCAGGAAGTCATTGTTCAGGTAGAAAAGGAAGAACGTGGCAACAAGGGCGCCGCCCTGACCACCTTCATCAGCCTGGCTGGCCGCTATCTGGTCCTGATGCCGAACAACCCGCGTGCCGGCGGTATCTCCCGTCGCATCGAAGGCGAAGAGCGCAACGAACTGCGTGAAGCGCTGAACGGCTTGATCGCTCCGGCCGACATGGGCCTGATCGTGCGCACTGCCGGCCTGGGCCGCAGCAGCGAAGAAATGCAGTGGGACCTCGACTACCTGCTGCAGCTGTGGACCGCTATCAAGGAAGCGTCCCTGGATCGTTCCGCGCCATTCCTGATCTACCAGGAAAGCAACGTGATCATCCGCGCCATCCGCGATTACCTGCGCCAGGACATCGGCGAAGTGCTGATCGACAGCGTCGAAGCCCAGGACGAAGCCCTGACCTTCATCCGCCAGGTGATGCCGCAGTACGCCAGCAAGATCAAGCTGTACGAAGACAGCGTTCCGCTGTTCAACCGTTTCCAGATCGAAAGCCAGATCGAAACCGCTTTCCAGCGCGTCGTCGAACTGCCTTCCGGCGGCTCCATCGTGATCGACCCGACCGAAGCCCTGGTGTCCATCGACATCAACTCGGCGCGTGCCACCAAGGGTAGCGACATCGAAGAAACCGCCCTGCAGACCAACCTGGAAGCGGCTGAAGAAATCGCCCGCCAGCTGCGCCTGCGTGACATCGGCGGCCTGATCGTGATCGACTTCATCGACATGACCCCGGCCAAGAACCAGCGCGCCGTGGAAGAGAAAGTCCGCGAATGCCTGGAAGCTGACCGTGCCCGCGTACAGGTCGGCCGCATCTCGCGCTTCGGCCTGCTGGAAATGTCCCGTCAGCGCCTGCGTCCATCCCTGGGTGAAAGCAGCGGCATCGTCTGCCCGCGTTGCAACGGCACCGGCATCATCCGTGACGTTGAATCGCTGTCGCTGGCGATCCTGCGCCTGATCGAAGAAGAAGCCCTGAAAGACCGCACTGCCGAAGTGCGCGCCCAGGTGCCGATCCCGGTCGCTGCGTTCCTGCTCAACGAAAAACGCAACTCGATCACCAAGATCGAACTGCGCACCCGTGCCCGCATCGTCATCCTGCCAAACGATCACCTCGAGACGCCGCACTTCGAAGTGCAGCGCCTGCGTGATGACAGCCCGGAAGCCCACGTCAACCAGTCCAGCTACGAAATCGCTGCTGCCGCTGCCGAAGTGGAAGAAGTCCAGCCAGCCGCTGCGACCCGCACCCTGGTTCGCCAGGAAGCCGCCGTGAAGACCGCGCCAGCCCGTGCCAACGCACCGGTTCCGGTCGAGGCTGCCGCACCGGTTGCCGCACCAGCTGCCCTGCCTGAGCCAAGCCTGTTCAAGGGCCTGGTGAAGTCGCTGGTCAGCCTGTTCGCCACCAAGGAAGAGCCGGTGGCTCCAGTTGTGGTCGAGAAGCCTGTGACTGAACGCCCTGCACGCAATGAAGAGCGTCGCAACGGTCGCCAGCAGAGCCGCAATCGCAACGGTCGCCGTGACGAAGAGCGCAAGCCTCGTGAAGAACGTGCACCCCGCGAAGAACGCGCCCCACGTGAAGAGCGCCAACCGCGCGAAGCCCGTGAAGAAACACCAACCGTGGCCCGTGAAGAGCGTGCACCACGCGAAGAACGTGCACCGCGTGCTCCACGCGCTCCACGTGAAGACCGCAAGCCACGTGGCGAGCGTGAAGAACGCGTGCGTGAACTGCGCGAGCCGTTGGATGCCGCTCCAGCCGTAGCCGCTGCTGCTGCCACCGCTGCCACTGCTGAAGAGCGTCCAGCTCGTCAGCCGCGTGAAGAACGTGCGCCACGCCCTCCTCGTGAAGAGCGTCAACCACGTGCCGAGCAAGCGGCTCCAGCCGGTGAAGAAGAAGAGCTGCTGTCCAACGAAGACCAGCAACAGGAAGACGGCCAGGACAACGCCGAAGGCGATCGTCCACGCCGCCGCTCCCGTGGCCAGCGTCGTCGCAGCAACCGTCGTGAGCGTCAACGTGATGCCAACGGCAACGAAATCGAAGGCTCGGAAGAGACCGGCGAAGCCAACGCAGCCGCTACCGGCGAACCGACTGGCGCCGAACTGGCTGCCGGCCTGGCCGTTACCGCTGCTGTCGCCAGCTCGGTCATCAGCGCACCTGCTGAAGCCCAGGCCAACGAGCAAGCTGAAGCAGCCACCGCTGCCATCCAGGAAAACACTGTTGTAGAGACGCCAGCCGTCGAAGCGCCAGTGGTTGAAGCAACGACCCCGGTCGAAGCCCCGGTTGTTCCGGAAGTGGAAGTAGCGCCGGCTCGTCACGTGCGTGAAGTTCGTGAAGTTCGTGAAGTTCGCGAGTCTAAGCCTGAAGCTGAAGTGGTTGCCGAGCCTGCCGCTGTTGTTGAACAACAGCCCGTGGTTGAAGCCGCCGTTGAAGCACCGGTAGCCGAGCCAACCCCTGAAGTGCGTGAAGTTCGCGAAGAACAGACCGCCTTCCAGTGGGCTGCCGAACCTGCCCCGGTGGTTGAAGCGGTCGAAGCTCCAGCGCCTGCGCCAGTGGTCGAAGAAGCTCCAGCGCCAGTCGCTGAAGTGGTGGTCGCTGCTGAACCTGTTGCCGTTGTTGCCGAGCCTGCGCCAGTGGTTGAAGCGCCAGTGGTTGCCGAAGTGGCAGCCCCGGTGGTTGAAGCCGCTCCGGCCAGCGCCCTGACCGAAAATGGCCGTGCGCCGAACGACCCACGCGAAGTGCGTCGTCGTCGCAAGGAAGCTGAAGCGGCCGCCGCTGCTGCCAAGGCCGCTGCCGAAGCTGCTCCAGCCGTCGCTGAAGTTGCCCAAGCAACCCCTGCTCCGGTCACCGAAGCCGTGGTTGAGCACACTGCCCCTGCCATCGACGAGAACGTACGTTCCGTCGAGGAAGTGGTAGAGCACCACCCTAAGGCCCTGGAAGAAGAGCACGAGCCTAAACCCCTCGTCTGATTCCATCGGCCACTAAAAAGCCCCGCCTGAGTGATCAGGCGGGGCTTTTTTATGCCCGTTACATCAGTTAGCGGTAGTCCAACAACCCTGGCACATCGACGTCCCACAACACACCGGGATCATCGACTACGACTTCCTGCACCGAAGCCTTGGCAAATAACGGTTTTGCCCCGCGGTCTCCGGTCAGCGCGATCAAGGCCCGGCCGAATGAACGGCCAAACCCCACGGGGTGCCCGTACTGACCTGCATGCACCGGGGCGCTGATACCGTCTTCCTCCAGGCCTGCCATCACTTGCTCGATACTTGCCGGCAGGATAAACGGCATATCCCCCAACACCACCAGCCAACCAGCCGACGGCCCACTGGCCGCCACCGCTGCGGCGATGCTGTCACCCATGCCCGGCGAGCGCAAAAGCAATACTTCGCAACCGTGCACCTTAGCCAACCGAATCACTTCGGTGCGATCCGGTGACGTCACCAGCCAACGTCTCGTAGCCACAGGCGGCAAATTCACCAATACCTGCTCGATCACCGACCGCGTGATGCCATCCCGGCCCACGCAGGGCGCCAGCAACTTGTCCTGATCGGCACCCGCCTCGGCCCGAAAACGACTGCCCTGCCCCGCCGCCAGGATGATTACGGCGATGCCCGTCAACTGACCGCTGCCTGCAACGGCTTTTTCTGCAGCAGATCGATCCCGTTCTTGATGGCGACGATTTCAGCCATCAACGACAAGGCGATTTCCGCCGGCGTATGGCTGCCGATATGCAGGCCAATCGGCCCATGCAGCCGCGCAATGGCCTCCGCACTCAACCCCAGTGCCGCGAGGTTTTCCCGGCGCTTCTGGCTGTTGACCCGCGAACCCAGCGCGCCTATGTAGAACGCCCGGGAATTGAGGGCCGTCAGCAACGCCATGTCATCCAGGCGCGGGTCATGGGTGAGCGCGACAATGGCGGTGCGTTCATCGGTCTGGATATTCAACACCGCTTCATCCGGCATACCCGGTACAAAGCGCCCGTGCTGCTCTTCCCAGCCATAGACAAACTCCTGGCGCGGGTCGCAGATCAGCACTTCGAAATCCAGCAACCGAGCCATTTCCGCCACATAACGTGACAGCTGGCCCGCGCCGATCAGCAGCAGGCGCCAGCGCGGACCGTAGATCGCGCGCAAACGCTCGCCGTTGAAGCTGACCACATCGGTCTTACTCGCACCGCTCAACACCACCTCGCCGGTGGCCAGGTCCAACTCACGGGCGACAATCTCGTGGGCCTCACAGCGCGCCAGCAGTTCAGCTACCCAACCCGGATCACTCACCCGCTCTTCGGTGAGACGCAGGGTGCCGCCACACGGCAGGCCAAAACGCGCCGCTTCGTCCCGGGTGACACCGTAGGTGACAAGCTGCACCGGCGGCCCGTCGTCAGGCAGCCGACCGTCCTGCAACCGGGCGATCAAGTCGTCCTCGATACAGCCGCCGGACACCGAGCCAATCACCACTCCGTCGCCGCGCAAGGCCAGCATCGCCCCCGGCGGACGCGGGGCGCTGCCCCAGGTCTGGACCACGCTGTACAGCACCACTCGCTGCCCGGCGAGGCGCCATTCCAGCACGCTGCGTAATACATTCAGATCAACACTGTCCATCAGGCTTTCGCCTCCCGCCAACCTTGCAACTGATTTTGATAAACAGCATCTATGGGTTGATCAAAAATATCGGTAGTCAGCCAAGTTAACTCACCGGCAATAAAAAAGCCCTGCAATGCAGGGCTTGGTGCGTCAAAAAACAAGCTTAGTTCAATAGCGATTCGGCTCCATTTCCAGCACCACCTTGAAGCGCTTTTCGATGTCCTGCTGGATACGCAGCGCGAGCCCGGCAATGTCCTGGCCGCTGGCCGCGCCGTAGTTCACCAATACCAGCGCCTGCAATCGATGCACGCCGGCATCGCCATCGCGAAAGCCTTTCCAGCCGGCCTTGTCGATCAGCCAGCCGGCGGCCAGTTTCATCTGCCCGTCGGCCTGGGGGTAAGCCACCAGGTCCGGGTATTGACGCTGCAACTCGGCAGCCAGTGCCTGGGACACCAGCGGGTTCTTGAAGAAACTCCCCGCATTGCCGAGCACCGCCGGGTCGGGCAGTTTCTCGCTACGAATGCTGCAAATCGCGCGGCTGACATCGCTGGGCGTGGCCTGCGCGATGCCTTGCTCGGTCAGGCGCTGTCGCACCGGCCCGTATTCAAGTTTCAGATGCACGGCGCGGCTCAGGGCAAAACGCACCCGCAGGATCAGCCAGCGCCCCACTTCGTGCTTGAACAGGCTGTCGCGGTAGGCAAAGTTGCACTCGGCCAGGCTGAAATCCCGTAGTTCGCCGGTCTGGCGATCAAGGGCGGTCAGGCCGCTGAATACATCCTTGATCTCTACACCGTAGGCGCCGATGTTCTGCATCGGTGCGGCGCCGACCGTGCCGGGAATCAGGCTGAGGTTTTCCAGGCCGGAAAAGCCCTGGGCCAGGGTCCACAGCACAAACGGATGCCACGCTTCGCCCGCTTCGGCCTCAACCACGACCTGCACGCCATCGTCGTGCAACACTCGGATGCCCTGGCTGGCCATGCGCAGCACCAGTGCGTCAATATCCTGGGTCAACAGCAAGTTGCTGCCACCGCCAATCACCAGCAACGGCAGTTGTTGCTCGGCGGCACAGGCCAGGGCCTCACGCACGTCGGCGTCATTATGGGCCTCGGCAAACAGCCGGGCACGCACGTCGATACCAAAGCTGTTGAACGGCTTGAGCGAAACCTGTGCCCGTACCTGCAAAGTCATAACCGGCCCTTCAATTCAATCACCAACAGGTCACAGGCGCGCTCGATCAGGTCGAGGACAGTTTCAAAGCCCTGGTCACCTTCGTAGTACGGGTCCGGCACTTCATCCACCACCGAGTCGTAGCGGCGAAGGAACAGGTCCAGGTCCGCCTTGCCCTGAGCCGGCTGCATGGCCTTGAGGTTGCGCAGGTTGCTCTGGTCCATGGCGAGGATCAGGTCGTAGCGGGAAAAGTCGGCACGCGACACCTGTTGTGCACGCTGGGCCGACAGGTCGTAGCCGCGTTGCAGCGCTGCACGCTGGCTGCGCTTGTCCGGTGGGTTGCCGACGTGCCAATCACCGGTACCGGCAGAGGCCACTTCAACCTGATCGGCCAGGCCGGCTTCGCGCAATTTGTGGCGCAGAACGCCTTCTGCCGTGGGCGAACGGCAGATGTTGCCCAGGCAGACGAACAGAACCTGCATCAGGCCCCCAGCAGGCGACGGACGCGCTCGAGGTCTTCAGGGGTGTCGACGCCCGCCGGCGGCGCTTCCAGGGCATCGCCCACATGAATGCGCACGCCGTGCCACAGGGCACGCAGTTGTTCCAGGGATTCGGTATTTTCCAGCCAGCACGGGCCCCAGCTCACGAAGTCGTGCAGGAAACCGGCGCGGTAGGCGTAGATGCCGATGTGGCGACGGTAAGGCACGCCAGCCGGCAGCACGTCAGGCTGTTTGGCGAACGCATCCCGCGCCCACGGCAAGGTGGAGCGGCTGAAGGTCAGCGCCAGGCCATTGATGTCGCTGACCACTTTCACCACGTTGGGGTTGAACAGGGTCTCGATGTCTTCAATCGGCTCGGCCAGGGTCGCCATGCGCGCTTCGCCATGGGCTGCCAGGTTGGCCGCCACCTGATCGATCACGCTGGGCGGAATCAACGGCTCGTCACCTTGCACGTTGACCACGATGGCGTCCGCCGCCAGGCCCAGCTTGGTGGCCACTTCGGCCAGGCGGTCGGTACCGGAGTTGTGGTCTTCACGGGTCAGCACCGCTTCGGCACCAAAGCCTTTGCAGGCCTCGATGATGCGCGGATCGTCGGTGGCCACCACTACCCTTTCGGCGCTGCTTTTGCAGGCCTGTTCCCACACCAGCTGGATCATCGGCTTGTTGCCGATCAGTTGCAGCGGCTTGCCGGGCAGGCGGGTGGAGGCGTAGCGGGACGGGATGACAACGGTGAAGGCGGTGGTCATTTATCCAGGCGCTCGTCGGTGGTCAGGGTGCGGGCTTCGCTTTCGAGCATTACCGGAATGCCATCACGAATCGGGTACGCCAGGCCGGCGCCCTTGCTGATCAGCTCGGTTTTGTCGGCGCTGAGCTTGAGCGGCCCCTTGCAGATCGGGCAAGCGAGGATATCGAGCAGTTTGGTGTCCATGAGTATGTCCTGGAGAGCAGCGTTTTAAGGCAAAAGGCGAGCGGGCAGCAAGCGCATCAACTGCGTGTCGAACCAGGCGATAAACGCCGGTGACGGTGCCGCGTCCACCGCAAGGTACCACCAGTCGGGCCTGGCAAAGGCGCGGCACTTCACCGCGTCCTTTTCAGTCATGACCAACGGCAGTGCCGGTGTGAAATTCAAGACCTCGGCGCTGTACGGCGCGTGGTCGGCAAAAGCATGGGGTATTGGGCGCCAGTGTAGCGTTTCAAGGGTGTTGAAGAAACGTTGCGGGTTGCCGATGCCGGCCACCGCATGTACCTGCTGCCCCACCGGGAAGTGTTCGACGGGTTTACGCTCGCCGGTATGCAGGTTGACCAGCGCGGCAGGCAACAGACGGAAGGCAAAGCCGTCGTCACGGTCAGAACCTGCGCCGTTGTAAAGCAGCGCATCGACGCTCTGCAAACGCTCGACCGGCTCACGCAACGGCCCCGCCGGCAGGCAGCGACGGTTACCCAGCCCGCGGGCGGCGTCAATCAGCACCAGTTCCAGATCACGGGCCAGGCGGTAATGTTGCAGGCCGTCGTCGGAGAGGATCAGGTCGAGGGTTTCGCTGGCCAACAGCGCCTTCACGGCGCGGCTGCGGTCGGGGTCGATCATCAGCGGCACGCCGCTGCGCTGCACGATCAGCAAGGGTTCGTCCCCCGCCACCGCAGCGGTTTGATCGGCCTCTACGCGCCATGGAAACTGTGGCGGCTTGGCGCCATAACCGCGGCTGACCACACCGACGCGCAAACCACTGCGCTGGCAATGGTCGATCAGCCAGAGAATCATGGGCGTCTTGCCGGTGCCGCCCACCGTGATATTGCCTACCACCACGACCGGCACCGGCGACTGATAGATCTCGCCCTCGCCCGCCAGGAACCGCGCGCGCTTGCGCTGCACAACCCGGCGATAGAGGGATTCCAGCGGCTGCAACAACGCGAGCGCCGGATGGCCTTCGTACCAGGCCTTGAGCAAACGATCAGTCATGGCCATCAGGGTTGGCTCGCCGCCTCGACGGTGGTCATGCGCAAATGGCTGAAGCCGAGCTTGCCGGCAGCGTCCATCGCCGTGATCACGGCCTGGTGCTTGGTGTTGCCATCGGCGCTGATGGACAGTGGCAAGTTAGTGTCCCCACCAGACTCTTTTTGCAGCGCTTCCATCAGGCTGGCCAGGTCGTTTTTCTCCAGCAACTGGTTGTTCACCGAGAACACGCCATCGGCGCTGATGGCGATGTCCAGCTGCTTGGCCTGCTGGTCTTCCGCCGGCGAACCGCTGACGGCTTCCGGCAGGTCGACGCGCAGCTGGGTTTCCCGGGTAAAGGTGGTGGTGACGACAAAAAACAGCAGCAGGATAAACACCACGTCGATCAACGACGCCAGGTTGATATCGACGTTTTCCCGTTGCTTGCGACGAAATTTCACGCGTTGCCCTCAACCAGGTCCACGTCACGGTCGCCCTGTACCACTTCCACCAGCTTGATGGCTTCCTGCTCCATGCCCACCACCAGTTCGTCGATGCGCCGTTGCAGGAAACGGTGGAAGAACACCGAAGGAATACCGACCATCAGGCCCGCCGCCGTGGTGATCAAGGCCTTGGAAATACCACCGGCCAGCACTGCGGCGTTGGTGGTCATACCCGACCCCATGAATGAGCTGAAAATATCGATCATGCCCAGCACCGTACCGAGCAGGCCGAGCAACGGTGCCATGGCGGCGATCGTGCCCAGGGCATTGATGTAGCGCTCCAGCTCATGGATGACCCGGGCGGCGGCCTCTTCGATGCACTCCTTCATGATCTCGCGACCGTGCTTGGAGTTGGCGAGGCCGGCGGCGAGGATTTCACCCAGGGGCGAGTTGGCGCGCAGTTCCTTGAGCTTTGTCTTGTCGAGCTGCTTGTTCTTGATCCAGCCCCAGACCTGGCCCAGCAGGTGGTCAGGCGTTACACGGCTGGCACGCAGGGTCCATAGGCGTTCGGCGATGATGCCGAGTGCGGCGATGGAACTCAAAATGATCGGCAACATCATCCAGCCGCCGGATTTGACCAATTCCCACACAGTGAATGTCCCCTCGAAAAAGTGCGCCACTTTACCATAAGGGTCCGGTGGAAGGGCTGGCCTGCCCCAGAGCATCCTGTCGAAGGGGCCGCTCTTTGGTAACGCTGTTTTGCGACGGGCGCTCGCGCCAGAAACGCCGCTGGCTGCGCGCGGCCAGCGGCGGCTGGAAGGTGCCCAGTTGCAGGCGGAGTGCGCCTTGCTCGGCACTGTCATAAATCGCGCTGCCCATGGCCTGGTAACGCTCCAGCACCTGTGGATGCGGGTGGCCAAATCCATTGCTGCGCCCCCGGGAAATCAACACGGCCTTGGGTGCCAGGCGCTGTAGAAAGGCCCATGACGACGAGCTGCGGCTGCCGTGGTGCGGCGCTTGCAGCCAATCGACAGGAGCGCCCATGGGAGTGGCCAGCAATGCCCGCTCGGCGTCATGGTCAATATCCCCGGTCAGCAACAAGCGCTCGCCATTGGCCAGCACCCGTAACACGCAGGACATCTGGTTACCGTCCGTCGCATCAGGCCATTGCCATAGCTCGAACCTCACGCCGTCCCATTCCCACTGCTCGCCGCTGACACACGCCTGGGTACCGAGCGAGGCCGGCAGCCGTGCCGTCTCACCGCCCACCACACGCTTGACCGGCAACCCTTGGGCGACGGCCAGCGCGCCGCCGGCATGATCGGCATCGGCATGACTGAGCAGCATCACGTCCAGCTCTGCGACACCCAGCTTGCGCAACGCAGGCAATACGACACGCGCGCCAAGATCGAACTCACCGGAGCGCGGCCCGGCGTCATACAGCAGTACATGGTTGCGGGTACGCAGGATGATCGCCAACCCCTGGCCGACATCCATCTGCACCACCTCGACCAGCCCATGAGGTATCGACTCCCGCGGCGGAAACACCGCCAGCAGCAACATCGGCCAACCCAGCAGCCGAAACGGGACGCCCTTGGGCAGCAATAACAGCACCGCCCCCAGCAGGCTCACCAGCCAATAGCCAATGGGCACTTGCGCCGGTATCCAGGCCGGCAAGTACTGCGCCAGCAGCGCCAGTGCCTTGAACAGCCCGTCCAGTGTGCCGCCCGCCAGCCATAACAACCCCTCTCCTATATAAGGCAGCGGCAATAACACCGTACCCAGCAAGGCCAGGGGCAGCACCACCAGGCTGATCCACGGCACCGCAACCAGGTTGGCCAGCGGCCCGCTCAGGCTGATAGGCAGGCCGAGCACCAGCAGCAGCGGAAACAGGCCGATGGCAATCAACCATTGGGCGCGGGTCCAGGCTTGCCACAAGGGCCAGGGGCCCAATCGGCCACTGAACGCCAAAATCAGCACCGCAACAGCCGCAAAAGACAACCAGAACCCCGGCTGCAGGCTGGCCAGCGGTTCGAGGATCAGCACCGCGTCCAGCGCCAGCAACAGCGGCCACCAGATTCCCAGGTGACGAAACCGCAGGCGCCACAGCAATACCAGGCCCACCATCACACAGGCCCGTTGCACCGGCACCTCGAAACCTGCCAGCAGGCCGTAGCCCAGCGCTGCAGCAAACGCCAGGCCGCAGGCCCAGGGCAGCCACGGCAAAGGTTTCGGCCAACCCCCGTAGCGCGCAAGACCGGCGACCAGGCCATAGATCAACCCCGCCAGCAGGCCGATGTGCTGCCCGGATATCACCAGTAAATGCACGGTGCCAGTGGCTTGCAGGACCCGCCAATCCTCGGCGGCCAACCCGGAACCATCGCCGAGCACCAGCGCCGCCAGGCCTGCCTCTCGCCCCTGGGCATCCACTGCCAGCAGCCGCTGGCGAATCCCGTCGCGCCAGGCATGTCGTGCCGGTGCCAGCAGTTGGCCGTCCTTGACCGAGCCGGTGGCGCCAATCCGCTGGGCCAGCAGCCAGGCTTCATAGTCAAAGCCATCGGCATTGAGCAATCCGGAAGGACGCTTGAGAGTCACCGCCAGTCGCCAGCGCTCACCGCTCTTAACCGGTGGGCCGCCGCGCCAGGACACGCGAATGCGCTTGGGAAGCAGGTCCTTGCGTGACCGGCTGTCGGTCAGTTCGAAGCGCACACCGTCGCCCATCTGCTGCGGTAACCCGCTGACACGCCCTTCCACCCAGCGGGTCTGGCCATCCAGGTGCGGGGCCAACCGGTCATCCAGCGCCCACTGGGCGCTGAGGCATGCCCAGCCCAGGCCAAGCAGGAAAAACCCCAGCGGATAGGTACGAAAAGGCAACAGCATCAGGGCCAGCACCGGCATCAGCAACAGCCAGCCGCCGGACGGCAACGCGGGTAAAAAACGCAAGGCGAGCAGCCCCAGCGCGAGTGCGAACATCCCTGTTCTCATGGATCTTTCCTTGAAAGCGACCCATTGAGTCTTAGCCGGGCTAGCGGTGTGGCCTATTATTATTTGTCACAAAGTCTGAATTTCACGTTCGTGGAATGCGGGCATACTTGCCCCTCGAACTGACCTGGACCCCTTATGCCACGGCGCTTATTCAAACGGTACATGCCCGATCCGACCAGCATTCGGGAACACAAGTCCTTACGCTTTCTCGGCAAGTTGCTGCATGACCCGAATCTCTGGCACCTCAATCGGCACTCGGTCGCGCGGGCCATGGCCGTTGGCCTGTTCGCGGCATTCATCCCCATTCCCTTGCAGATGCTGCTGGCAGCGGTCCTCGCCATCAGCGTGCGCGGCAACATGCCGATTGCCGTGAGCCTGGTCTGGCTGACCAACCCGATTACCATGCCGCCGGTGTTTTTCTGCACCTACATGACCGGGGCCTGGCTGATGAATGTGCCACCCCGCAGCATGCCCGACGAGCTGACCTGGGAATGGATCAGCGGGCAGTTGTCGACGCTGTGGCAACCGTTCCTGCTGGGCTCGGTAGTACTGGGGCTGGTGATGGCGGTGCTGGGTTATTGCCTGACCATGGGCTATTGGCGCTGGTGGGTGGCCCGCCAGTGGAAAAAACGCAAACAGCGCAGGTTGTAACCGTTAGCGCGCCAGCAAGCGCATGTGCACACGTAAACCCTGGCCGGTATTTTCCGCCCACAGGCTGCCGTCCTGACGCTGCACGGCGTTGCGCGCAATACTCAAGCCCAGGCCAAAGCCGCCGTCGCCGGGCCGTGAACCGTCCAGCCGGGTGAATGGCGCAAAGATTCGCTCCAACTCCACCTCATCGATCCCGCCGCCCTGGTCTTCCAGCCACAAGTGCCAGTGATCCCCCTCACGCTGCCCGCCCAATTGCACCGTTCCGTCTTGCGCAGAGTGCCGGATGGCATTGCGCAGGATGTTCTCCAATGCCTGGGCCAGCAGGTTCAGATGACCGCGCACCCAGCAGTCGGCCCCCAGCTCGCACTGCAAGCGTGAAGCCGGCCAGCCACTTTCAAAACAGGCGTTTTCCCGGAGCATGTCCCACAGCGCCTGCACCTGGATGTCTTCCTTGGGCAACGGCGCGCGTTCGGTGTCGAGCCAGGCCAGTTGCAGGGTGTCGTCCACCAGGCGCTGCATGCCGTCGATTTCCCTCCCCAGGCGCTCGCGCAGCTGGGTCAGGTCCTGCTCGCTGTCACTGGCCACACGCAGGCGGCTCAACGGTGTGCGCAACTCATGGGACAAATCCCGCAGCAGTTGCTGTTGCAGGGCCACGGTGCCTTGCAGGCGTTCAGACATCTGGTCAAACGCGCGGCCCAATTCCCCCAGTTCATCCTGGCGGCTGGTGGTGTCGCGGGAAAGCCGGGTGCCCAGTTGATCGGCACGCCAGGCGTTGGCCTGCTCTCGCAGGTGGTTGAGAGGCATGATCAACAGCCGGTAGAGGCCGATGCACAGCAGCAGGGTGAACAGGCCGGGAATCACGCCATTGGTGACGATCCGCCAGAACAGCTGGTTTTGCCCGGGCATGAAACGCCGCGGCAACTCGATCACCAGGGAGCCCGCACCCGGGTCGAGCGGGAACGGAATTTTCAACCACGGCAGGCCCTTGGCATGCCGGCTGACGGGCCAGTCCAGGCCGCGCAGGAAGGTCAGGCGCTGGCTCTCCTTGTCCGTCAGTGGGTAGCTGCTCAGGGATTGCAGGTCGTTGCCGATGACCCCCACCCAGGTGCGCTCGCGCTGGCCCAGGGTGTGCAACCATTCGTCCACACCGGCGTTGCCGCCCTTGTTCCAGGCCAGTTCCGCGCCAGCGGCATAACCGCTCAGGGTGGCGCGGGCCTCGCTGGACAGAAAGGCATTCTGCTCTTCCATATACCGGCCCCATGACCAACTGAGCCAGATCATCAGCAAGCAGAACGCGATCAGCAGGCAGGCCAGTTTCCAGAATAACGAATGCTTGCCCGGCAGCCGTTTGAACGCGGCTTTAAAGCCCGTCATCGTGACCGCTCAACACATAGCCCTTGCCCCACACCGTGCGCACTTCCCGCTCGCTGTAGCCGACAGCCTTGAGCTTGCGACGAATCTGGCTGATGTGCATGTCCAGGCTGCGGTCATGGGGCGCATAGCCGCGCTGGAACACATGCTGGTAGAGGAAGGCTTTGCTGAGGACTTCTTCGGCGTTGCGGTGCAGGGTTTCCAACAGGCGATATTCGCTGCGGGTCAGGCCGGCCCACTGCTCCCGGTGAAACACATCACACAGCTCGTCATCGAAACGCAGGCTGCGGGCATCGCCGCGCACCGCCGCCAGGGCCGGCAACGGCCGCCGGTCCAGGGCGACCCGGCGCAGGATCGCTTCGATGCGCACCCGCAACTCGGCCATGCTGAACGGTTTGGGCAGGTAATCGTCGGCCCCCAGGCGAAAACCGCTGATGCGATCGGCTTCGGCCCCCAGGGCCGACATCAGGATCACCGGCATCGAATGGCTCTGGCGCAAATGCGTGAGCACCGACAACCCGTCCATGCCCGGCAGCAGGATGTCCATCAACACCACGTCGAAGCGCTGATCGCGGGCCATTTGCAGGCCCTGCTGGCCGTTCTGGCACCAGGTCACCTGGAAGCCACACAGGCCCAACTGCTCATGGACATAGGCGCCAAGCACAGGATCGTCTTCAATCGCCAGGATACTGGGTAAGCCAAGTGCTGCGGGATTCATTAGCGTCTGCAAGTCATTCTCAATGACTGATTATTCAAGATTGCCCCCCCATGAGCAACCGCCGCCGGGCGTCCGGCGGCCCAAGGTTTGCCTCAGGTCATTAATTTTGCAAGATTCCCCGCCGCGCAAATGGCTACACTGCGCAGGTGGCGCGGGCCGGATGCCTGCGTGGAATTCGACAACAGTGTGGTAGCAGGAGAGTGGCGTGCTTAAAAGAATGGGGATAAAAGGCCGCGTACTGTTGCTGACCTTATTGCCTACCAGCCTGATGGCGTTGCTGCTGGGCGGGTACTTCACCTGGATGCAGCTTTCGGAGTTGCAGTCGCAGTTGCTGCAACGCGGCGAGATGATCGCCGAGCAACTGGCACCGCTGGTGGCTCCGGCCCTCGGCACCAGGAACACCGACCTGCTGGAACGCATCGCCACCCAGTCCCTGGAACAAACCGATGTGCGCGCCGTGTCGTTCCTCGGGCCCGACCGCACGCCCCTGGCCCACGCCGGGCCGACCATGCTCAACCAGCCGCCCATCGGCAACAGTTCGCACCTGTTGCAGCGCACCGGCAATGACGCCACCCGTTATCTGCTGCCGGTGTTCGGCCGCCATCGCAACCTCGCCGGTGAACTGATCCCGGATGAATCCGACCGCCTGCTCGGCTGGGTCGAGCTGGAACTGTCCCACAACGGCATGTTGCTGCGTGGCTACCGCAGCCTGTTCGCGAGCCTGCTGCTGATCGCCATCGGCCTGATCTGCACGGCGGCCCTCGCCTTGCGCATCAGCCGTACGATCAACTCACCGATCGGCCTGATCAAACAGGCCGTCGCGCAACTCAAGGACGGCAATCTCGAAACCCGCTTGCCACCGCTGGGCAGCCAGGAGCTGGATCACCTGGCCTCGGGCATCAACCGCATGGCCGAGACCCTGCAAAACGCCCAGGAAGAATTGCAACACAGCATCGACCAGGCCACCGAAGACGTGCGGCAAAACCTCGAAACCATCGAGATCCAGAACATCGAGTTGGACCTGGCCCGCAAGGAAGCCCTGGAAGCCAGCCGCATCAAGTCGGAGTTTCTGGCCAACATGAGCCATGAAATCCGCACGCCGTTGAACGGCATCCTTGGTTTCACCCATTTGTTGCAGAAAAGCGAACTGTCACCGCGCCAACTGGATTACCTGGGCACCATCGAAAAATCCGCCGACAACCTGCTGGGCATCATCAACGAAATCCTCGACTTCTCGAAAATCGAGGCCGGCAAGCTGGTGCTCGACAGCATCCCGTTCAACCTGCGGGACTTGCTGCAAGACACCCTGACCATCCTCGCCCCGGCCGCCCACGCCAAACAGCTGGAGCTGGTGAGCCTGGTCTACCGCGACACGCCGCTCGCCTTGGTGGGTGACCCGCTGCGGCTCAAGCAGATCCTCACGAACCTGGTGAGCAACGCGATCAAGTTCACCCGCGAAGGCACCATCGTTGCCCGCGCCATGATTGAAGACGAACAGGAAGACAGCGTGCAACTGCGCATCAGCGTGCAGGACACCGGCATCGGCCTGTCGAACCAGGATGTGCGGGCACTGTTCCAGGCGTTCAGCCAGGCGGACAATTCGCTGTCACGCCAACCCGGCGGGACCGGCCTTGGCCTGGTGATTTCCAAGCGCCTGATCGAACAGATGGGCGGTGAGATCGGCGTCGACAGCACGCCGGGAGAAGGCTCGGAATTCTGGATCAGCCTGAACCTGCCGAAAACCCGTGACGATATCGAAGACCTGCCCTCCGCGCCGCTGCTGGGCCGGCGCGTGGCGGTGCTGGAAAACCACGAGCTGGCGCGCCAGGCCCTGCAACATCAGCTGGAAGACTGCGGCCTGGAAGTCACCCCGTTCAACAGCCTGGAAAGCCTGACCAACGGCATCACCAGCGCCCACCAGACCGAACAGGCGATTGACCTGGCCGTGCTGGGCATCACCGCCAACGACATTCCGCCGGAGCGTTTGAACCAGCACCTGTGGGACCTCGAACACCTGGGCTGCAAGGTACTGGTGTTGTGCCCGACCACCGAACAGCTGCTGTTCAACCCCTCGGTGCCCAACCCCAACAGCCAGTTGCAGGCCAAGCCCGCGTGCACCCGCAAACTGCGTCGCGCCCTGGCCGACCTGATCAGCCCGCGCCCGCTGCGCAGCGAACCCGGCGAGCCCCTGTCCAGCCGCGCGCCGCGGGTGCTGTGTGTCGACGACAACCCGGCCAACCTACTGCTGGTGCAAACCCTGCTGGAAGACATGGGCGCCAAGGTCCAGGCGGTGGAAAGCGGTTACTCGGCCATCGAGGCAGTGAAGCAGGAAGCCTTCGACCTGGTGCTGATGGACGTGCAGATGCCGGGGATGGACGGTCGCCAGAGCACCGAGGCAATCCGCACGTGGGAAAGCGAACGCCATGGCACACCGCTGCCCATCGTCGCGCTGACGGCCCATGCGATGGCCAACGAAAAACGCGCCCTGCTGCAAAGCGGCATGGATGATTACCTGACCAAACCCATCAGCGAACGACAACTGGCCCAGGTGGTGTTGAAATGGACCGGGCTGGCCCTGCGCAACCAGGGCCCGGACCGTGGCACCGAAAGTTTTGGGCATGCCACGCAATTGCCGGTGCTGGACCATGAAGAAGGTTTGCGCCTGGCGGCCGGCAAGGCGGATCTGGCGGCAGACATGCTCGCGATGCTGCTGGCCTCGCTGGAAGCGGACCGTGAAGCGATTCGCGTCGCCCGTGACGCCAATGACCGCAACGCCCTGATCGAACGGGTGCACCGCCTGCACGGCGCCACCCGGTATTGCGGCGTGCCGCAACTGCGTGCGGCCTGCCAACGGGCCGAGACCCTGCTCAAGCAGGACGACGCCAAGGCCATGCCGGCCCTGGATGAACTGGACATGGCGATTGCCCGGCTGGCCAGCGAGGCGCGGGTCAGCGCGTAAACTTTCGGGGCAATGTGGCGAAGGAGCTTGCTGGGGTGAGGAGCTTGTTGTGGCGAGGGAGCTTGCTCCCGCTGGGCTGCGCAGCGGCCCCAAAATCCTGGGAGCGCTTCGCACTCCAGCGGGAGCAAGCTCCCTCGCCACAGCAAGCTCACTCACCACAACAGGCGCCCTCACCACAGCAAGCTCACTCACCACAGACAAGCCCCCTCGCCACAAAATCAGCTTTCCATCATCAAGAAGGAATATTTGATGCGCATCATCCTCTTCAGCAGCCAGACCTACGACCGCGACAGCTTTCTCGCCCAACCGCTGCCCGAAGGCATGCAGCTGCAATTCCAGCCGGCCCGGCTGAACATCGACACCGTGGCCCTGGCCGAACACCACGAAGTGGTCTGCGCCTTTATCAACGATGACCTCAGCGCCCCGGTGCTGGAGCAGTTGGCCAGCGGCGGCACCCGCCTGATCGCCCTGCGTTCCGCCGGTTACAACCATGTCGACCTGCCCGCCGCCAAGCGCCTGGGCCTGACCATCGTGCGGGTGCCGGCCTACTCGCCCCATGCGGTGGCCGAACATGCGGTCGCGTTGATCCTGGCCCTCAATCGCCGCCTGCACCGCGCCTACAACCGCACCCGCGACGGTGACTTCAGCCTGCACGGCCTGACCGGTTTCGACCTGGTGGGCAAGACCGTCGGCGTGGTCGGCACCGGGCAGATCGGCGCCACATTCGCCAAGATCATGGCCGGGTTCGGCTGCCAGCTGCTGGCGTACGATCCCTACCCCAACCCGCAGGTCGAAGCCCTCGGCGCCCGGTATGTGAGCCTGCCGCAGTTGCTGGGCGAGTCACAGGTCATCAGCCTGCATTGCCCGCTGACGGCGGACAGCAAACACCTGATCAACGCCCAAAGCCTCGCCCATATGCAGCCCGGCGCGATGCTCATCAACACCGGGCGCGGCGGCCTGGTGGACACCCCGGCGCTGATCGACGCACTCAAGGATGGCCAGCTCGGCTATCTGGGGCTGGATGTGTATGAAGAAGAGGCCCAGCTGTTTTTCGAAGACCGCTCGGACCTGCCCCTGCAAGACGACGTATTGGCGCGCCTGCTGACCTTCCCCAATGTGATCATCACCGCGCATCAGGCCTTCCTGACCCGCGAGGCGCTGGGGGCGATTGCCGGCACCACCCTGGCCAACATCGCGGCGTGGGCCGGCGGACAGGCGCAAAACCTCGTCGAAGGATGATCAGCGGTCACATAGCCGCGCCATGATGGGTAGCGGCGCATGATAGGATGCCGCGCCTATTTGGAGGATCCATGGCCGAACACGATTTCCGCTTCAGCTTGCTGAGCCCGCAACACACCCTGATCGAATGCCGGGCCCTGGTGCCGGGCCGTTATCAAGTCACCGGCAACGGTGGCTCGATCAAGAACGGCGACGTTCTGATCGTCACCCTGCGCGGCAGCAAAACCCTGTCGATGCGCCTGACCGTCGAAGGCGATGCGCGCTACTCCATCCGCCCGGCGGGCCAGTGGGTCGCCATGGCCCAGGGGCCGAAATTCGGCGAACTGGAGATTCACACCTGGAAGGTCAACTGCGACAGCTGCGACAACGTGCTGGAGTTTGAATTCGCGGTGGAAACCAAGCTGACCAAGGAGCCGCTGCAACCGGCCGCCACTGCACGGGTTACCGAGTTGGGCTGGGCCACCCTGGGTGACAAGCACCGCTGCCCGAAATGCCAGCAGGCCGCGCAATGAAAGCCCTGCTGATGCTGGCCGTGCTGGGTGCAGGCCTTGCGGGCTGCGCCAGCGACGAGGTCAAGCTCAAGCAGGATCACAGCTACGTGGTGGAATGGATCGGTGAGCGGCCGCTGATGGATTACGCCCACCTGACCGTGACCCTCGGCGCCGATGGCCGGGCCTACGGCAATGGTGGCTGCAACCATTGGTTCGCGCCCTACACCCTGGATGGCGACAAGCTGAGCTTCGGCAAGGTCGGCAGCACCCGCAAACTCTGCGCCGAAGCGCTGATGGAGCAGGAGCACCGCTTCTTCCAGGCCCTGCAAGGCGTGCAGCGCTGGGACATCTCGCCGATCGAACAAACCCGCTTCTGGCCGGCGGATGGCAAGCCGTTGCGGTTGTGGCTGGAAGAAGGCTGATTCAGCCGTGTGGCAATCCGGCTCTTCTGTGGGAGCTGGCTTGCCTGCGATTGTATCGCCTCGGTCTGGCTGACAGACCGAGTTGCCCGCATCGCAGGCAAGCCAGCTCCTACATTTAACCGCGCAACGCCTTGAGCTTGGCCAACACCCCTTCCGCCGTCTGCTCACCCATCAGTTGCTCACGCACCTTGCCCTTGTCATCGATGATGTAGGTCACCGGCAAGGCTTCACTGCGGGGAATGTCGAAGATCCCGTCCGGGTTCTGCGCCAGTACGGTGAACTTGATGCCCAGCTTCTCGCTGGCGCTCTTGAGCTCTTCACCCTGGACGTTGTCGAAATTCACCCCGAACACCCCCACTGACTGGCCCTTGAGCTGTTCGGCCAAGGCGTTGAGTTCCGGGATTTCGGTACGGCAAGGGCCACACCATTCGGCCCAGTAGTTAACCACCAGCCATTGCTTGTCCAGGCGTTCGGCGGCCACTTTCTGACCATATTGGTCAACGCCATAATCATTGCCACAGCCGCTGAGCAGCAGTGTGCCGATGATTGCCAATGCGCCTAACAGTCGCCTCGTCATGGGGTAATCCTTCGTAAAAATGAACGTTGGCTGCGGCCTATCGCCTCTCATGGTTTAAGGACGCGGCGCAGCGCGGGTAGAATACCCGCCACCTTACGCAAGATGCGACCCGCACATGACCGATCTGACGCTTTATCACAACCCGCGCTGCTCGAAATCCCGCGGTGCGCTCGAACTGCTGGAAGCCCGTGGCCTCACACCGACGGTGGTGCGCTACCTGGAAACCCCGCTCGACGCCGCGCAATTGCAGGCCCTGCTGGGCAAGCTGAACATCAGCGCGCGGCAACTGCTGCGTACCGGCGAGGACGAATATAAAACCCTCAACCTGGGTGACACCAGCCTCAGCGAAGCACAGTTGATCGCTGCCATCGCCGCTCATCCGAAACTGATGGAGCGCCCGATCCTCGCCACCGCCGACAAGGCCGTGATCGGCCGCCCACCGGAGAACATCCTGGAGCTGGTTTCGTGAGTGCGCCGTATGTGCTGGTGTTGTATTACAGCCGCAACGGTTCAGTCAGCGAAATGGCCCGGCAGATTGCCCGGGGCATCGAGCAAGCCGGGCTTGAGGCGCGGCTGCGCACCGTGCCGGCCATCTCCAGTGAATGCGAGGCCGTGGCGCCGGACATTCCGGTCGACGGCCCGCTGTACTGCAGCCTCGACGACCTGAAAAACTGCGCAGGCCTGGCGCTGGGCAGCCCGACCCGTTTCGGCAACATGGCCGCGCCGCTCAAGTACTTTCTCGACGGCACCAGCAACCTGTGGCTGACCGGCGCCCTGGTCGGCAAGCCGGCGGGTGTGTTCACCTCCACCGCCAGCCTGCACGGCGGCCAGGAGACCACGCTGATGTCGATGCTGCTGCCGCTGCTGCACCACGGCATGCTGATCACCGGACTGCCCTACAGTGAACAGGCGCTGCTCGACACCAAGGGCGGCGGTACGCCTTATGGCGCCAGCCACCATTCCGGTGCCGACGGCAAGCGTGCGCTGGATCAACACGAGATCGCCCTGTGCCGCGCCCTCGGCCTGCGCCTGGCGAAGACCGCTGCGCTACTGGAGAACGGCCGTGGCCAGGAAGCCTAAGCTACTGCCGCCCCAGGCCTGGCTGGAGCCACGGGTCAAGGCGATGCGGGCGTTGAGCCTGCTGGCGTTCCTGGGATTGGTGGGGCTGCTGTGTGCCTACTACCTGGCGTTCGCCGATCTGCATGGCGCGCGGCCGTGGGTGATTCTGCTGATCGAATTGGTGCCGCTGCTGTTGCTGGCGCCGGGGATGATCCTGGGCAGCGCGCGCGGGCATTCATGGATGTGCTTTGTGGTGAACCTGTATTTCATCAAGGGCGCGCTGGCGGCCTATGACCCGAACCGGCAGTGGTTTGGTGTGCTCGAGATGCTGGCGAGCCTGGCGGTGTTCTGCACGGCGTTGATGTATGTGCGGTACCGGCATCAGCTGAATCGGCGGTTGGCGGGGGAAGGATTGCCTGCCTGATGCTTTTGTAGTGCCTGACCTGCCGCTATCGCAGGCAAGCCAGCTCCCACAGAGGAATGCATTCCAAGTGTGGGAGCTGGCTTGCCTGCGATGGCATCAACCCGGTATCAATGATTCACGGTGTAAGCCAGCATCATCGACAACTGGCACATCGGCCGCCCGCTCTCGGCATGCCACTGGTTGAACGCGCCCTGCACCGTGGCCAGGTCCCGCAGGCTGGTGGGCACCTTGTCGACGATCTTCTGCGCATTCAGCGCCGCCACCACGTCATAGCTCGGCACGAACGTGTCCTTGCCCACCATCCGCAAAAAGCGCGGCGCCGACAGCCCGCCCAACTGGTGGCCGTGCTTGCTCAGGTACTTCCACAGGCCGACGATATCGGTCACCGGCCAGTCGGCAATAAACCCGCCGAAGCTGCCTTTTTCCTTCTCGACATCCAGAATCATCTGCGCATTGCGCGGCACGCTCTTGAGCTTGCCCAGGTGACGGATGATGCGCGTGTCCTGCATCAGCCGCTCCAGGTGCTCGGCGCCCATGAGTACGACTTTTTCCGGGTCAAACCCAAAGAACACCTGCTCGAAGGCCGGCCACTTGGCGTCCACCACGCTGTGCTTCAGGCCAGCGCGAAACACCCGCAGCGACAGGGTCGACAGGTAGCGGTCATCGCTGATCTTGCGCAGTTTCGCCGGGGTCAGGGGCACAGGCAGGTGGGCTTCCAACTCGGCCGCCGAACCAAACCGGTTCAGACAATATTCGTGCAGCCACTTGTAATCGCGCATGCCCTCTCCTAAGGATTGAAATGAAAACGGCGCCCAGGAGCGCCGTCTGTCAGAGCGGTGAAAACACTCAGAGGTTCACTACGTTGACGAAGCGCGACGCCGCACTTTCGTCGATACGCAAGCTGGTGAAGTCGAACAGGTTACGGTCAGCCAACTGCGACGGCTGCACGTTCTGCAAGCTGCGGAAGATGCTGTCGACGCGGCCCGGGGTCTTGCGGTCCCAATCCTGGAGCATGTCCTTGACCACCTGGCGCTGCAGGTTTTCCTGGGAGCCGCAGAGGTTGCACGGGATGATCGGGAATTGCTTGAGGTCGGAGTAGGCCTGGATGTCCTTCTCATGGCAGTACGCCAGTGGGCGGATCACCACGTTGCGCCCGTCATCGGCCCGCAGCTTGGGCGGCATGGCCTTGAGGCTGCCGTTGAAGAACATGTTGAGGAAGAAGGTTTCGACGATGTCATCGCGGTGATGACCCAGGGCCATCTTGGTCGCGCCGATTTCGTCGGCAAACGTATAGAGCGTGCCACGGCGCAGGCGCGAGCACAGCGAGCAGGTGGTCTTGCCTTCCGGGACCAGCTCCTTGACCACCGAATAGGTGTCTTTCTCGACGATGTGGTACTCGACCCCCAATGCCTTGAGGTAGGCCGGCAGCACATGCTCGGGAAAACCCGGCTGCTTCTGGTCCATGTTCACGGCAACGATGTCGAACTTGATCGGCGCGACCTTTTGCAGGTGCATCAGCACGTCGAGCATGGTGTAGCTGTCCTTGCCGCCGGACAGGCAGACCATGACCTTGTCGCCCTCTTCGATCATATTGAAATCGGCGACTGCCTCGCCGGCCAGGCGACGCAGGCGTTTTTGCAGTTTGTTCTGGTTGACCGTAAGAGTGCCCATGGCGCTTGGATCCGCGAAAGGTGTGTGACGAAAAGCCGGGTATTTTACCGGGATGGACGACCGAGTTCCAATGTGGGAGCGGGCTTGCTCGCGAACGCGAAGTGTCATTCGCCAGGTGTTTAGCTGACCCACCGAATTCGCGAGCAAGCCCGCTCCCACAGTTGACCGCATTCCAATCAACAGACCCCGCCGCGATTAAGCCCAATGTTTACAGCGCAATTTGCTCTAAAGCCCCACACTTTTTCCGGTCATCACTTCCTATACTGCGACATAAGGTCGCACATATATCCAGACCTTTCAGGCCAATTGGCCCGTGGGCGCTCCGCTGGGGGGCGATGGTAATAACGACAGGAGTGACTGGCATGATCCATCACGTCGTGGGACTTTTCACCCACCCCGATCAGGAATGGCGGGAAATTCGTGGCGATAAAGAAGAAAGCATCGGCCACATGTACCTCACCCACACGCTGATTCTCGCGGCCATCCCCGCTGTCTCAGCCTTTATCGGTACCACTCAGGTGGGTTGGGTCATCGGCAGCCGCGCCCCGGTGATGCTGACGGTGGAAAGCGCGTTGTGGATGACCCTCATGTCCTACGCGGCGATGCTCGGCGGCGTGGCGGTGATGGGCGCGTTCATTCACTGGATGGCCCGCACCTATGACGCCAACCCCAGCATGGCGCGCTGCGTGGCGTTTGCCACCTACACCGCGACACCGCTGTTTATCGGCGGGCTGGCGGCGCTGTACCCGCATATGTGGCTGGGCATGGTGGTGGGCACGGCGGCCATTTGCTACACGGTGTATCTGCTGTACGTGGGGCTGCCGACCTTCATGAACATCCACCCGGACGAGGGCTTCCTGTTTTCCAGCTCGGTACTGGCGGTAGGCCTGGTGGTGCTGGTGGCGATCATGGCCTTTACCGTGATCGTCTGGGGGCTGGGCGTAGGCCCGATCTACACCAACTGACGCGGTTTACCCGCAGGAAAAGCCACCGCAAGGTGGCTTTGTGCGTTATGCATGACCATTCGGCGCCTGACAGATTCGGATACACCCTTGTTTGCGGCATACTGGACATCTCTGGAGATATGTACAGCATGCCCGAGCAACTCAATACCCGCGTCGAAGATTGTTTCCTGCAAGCCGAATCCTTTTTCAAACGAAGCTTCAAACGCCCCCAGGTCAGCCTCAAGCTGCGGGGCCAGAAGGCCGGTGTCGCGCATTTGCACGAGAACCTGCTGCGCTTCAACCCGCAGCTGTACCGTGAAAACAGCCAACACTTCCTTAAACAGACAGTCGCCCATGAAGTGGCCCACCTGATTGCCCACCAGTTGTTCGGCGAGCGCATCCAGCCCCATGGCGAGGAATGGCAGTTGATCATGCGTGGGGTTTACGAACTGCCGCCGGACCGCTGCCACACCTATGAAATCCAGCGGCGGCGCGTCACGCGGTATATCTACCGCTGTCCGTGTGCCGACAGTGACTTCCCGTTTTCGCCCCAGCGTCACGGGTTGGTGGGCCAGGGGCGGCGGTATTTGTGCCGCAGGTGTCGGCAGACTTTGGTGTTTACCGGGGAAACCCGGGTGGAGTGAGGGCCTCATCGCAGGCAAGCCAGCTCCCACAGTTGAAATGCATTCCCCTGTGGGAGCTGGCTTGCCTGCGATAGCGTCAGCCCAGGCGCTACTGAACTACCTTGGCACGCCGCAGATCATCTATCTGCTGAGCACTGAAGCCCAACTCCACCAACACTTCATCGCTGTGGGCGCCCAATGCCGCCCCGATATGCCTGGCCGCCGGCAAGCCCTCGGAAAACTTCAGCGGGCAGGCCATTTGCGCCTGGCTGGAACCATCGCCCCGCGGCACCTGGCTGACCAGCTCCCGGGCTTTCAACTGCGGGTGTTCAACGGCCTCGCTCAGATTCAGCACCGGCTCGACACACGCATCAATCCCGGCAAACAGCTCACACAGCTCATCAAAGCTGCGTTTCTCGAACTCGACCTGCAGCGCCAGCTTGAGGGCTTTCTGCTGCTCGGGTTTGGGCGATAGGCCCATTGCCGCCAATTCAGGGCGGCCAAGCGCCGTACACAACTGCTGCATAAACGCCGGCTCCAGACTGCCCACCGACAACCAGCGTCCTTCCCGCGATCGGTAATAGTCATAGAAACTGCCGCCATTGAGCACCTGGTTCTCCCACGCCGGCTCCACGCCGCACGCCAGGTAACCGGCGCCGGCCATGGCATTCAGGCTGAAGGCGCAGTCGGTCATGCTCACGTCCAGGTATTGCCCCACCCCACTGTGCTGCCGGGCAATCACCGCCGCCAGCAAACCGATCACCGCATGCAACGAGCCGCCCCCCACATCCGCCAACTGCACACCCAAGGGCAACGGCCCGCTGTCCTGGCGCCCGGTGTAGCTGGCAATGCCTGCCAGGGCCAGATAATTGATGTCATGGCCGGCGCGATCCTTGTAGGGGCCGGTCTGGCCGTAGCCGGTGATGGAGACGTAGATCAGCTTTGGGTTGATCGCCTTCAACGCCTCGTAACCCAGGCCCAGGCGCTCCATGACCCCGGGGCGGAACTGCTCGAGGACGATGTCGTAGTCCGCCACCAGTTGCCGCACGATCGCCACCGCCTCGGCCTGTTTGAGGTCCAGGGCCAGGCTGCGTTTGTTGCGGTTCAGATAGGCATGGCTGGCCGACACCCCCTGGTCATGGGGCGGCAGTACTCGCAGCAGGTCCATCCGTGTGGGGGATTCGATGCGCAACACCTCGGCGCCCATGTCGGCCAGCAGCAACGAGGCGAACGGCCCCGGCAGCAAGGTGGAGAAATCCAGTACTTTGAGGGACGCCAAGGGACCTGACATGCGGACTCCGATTCCGATTCGATTGGCCACAGAGTAGGCAAACCCGGCGGTCGGCGGCAATCACATAAACCATCATCCGAAGTGACTGATGCTTCCCGAAGGCATAAAAAAACCCATCCGAAGATGGGTTTTTCACAAACGCTGCAGCCTTACTTGACGGCGGTTGGAGCCGGGCCTTCGGCCACGCCCAGGTCGTCTTCTTCACGGGTGTCGGAGATACCGCGACCACCGGAAGCCAGTTCGACTTTCAGCTTGTCTTCGTCCAGTTCCTTGACCCACTTGGCCACAACCAGGGTTGCAACAGCGTTGCCAACCAGGTTGGTCAGTGCGCGGGCTTCGGACATGAAGCGGTCGATACCCAGGATCAGCGCCAGGCCGGCAACCGGCAGGTGGCCAACAGCCGACAGGGTAGCGGCCAGTACGATGAAGCCACTACCGGTCACGCCAGCAGCGCCCTTGGACGACAGCAGCAGTACCAGCAACAGGGTGATCTGGTGGGTGATGTCCATGTGGGTGTCAGTCGCCTGGGCGATGAACACGGCAGCCATGGTCAGGTAGATCGAAGTACCGTCCAGGTTGAAGGAGTAGCCAGTCGGGATAACCAGGCCGACTACCGACTTCTTGGCGCCCAGGCGTTCCATCTTGATCAGCATGCGTGGCAGTGCGGATTCGGACGAGGAAGTACCCAGTACGATCAGCAGTTCTTCACGGATGTAGCGGATCAGTTTCAGGACGCTGAAGCCGTGTGCGCGGCAGATGGCGCCCAATACCAGCACCACGAACAGGATGCAGGTGATGTAGAAGCAGATCATCAGCTGACCGAGCTGCACCAGCGAACCTACGCCGTAGGCACCGATGGTGAACGCCATGGCGCCCAGGGCACCGAGTGGCGCGAGCTTCATGATCATGTTGATGATGTTGAACATTACGTGGGCGAAACGATCGATGAAGTCCAGCACCGGCTTGCCGTAGGCACCCAGGCGGTGCAGGGCGAAACCGAAGATCACCGAGAACATCAGCACTTGCAGGATGTCACCGGTAGCGAACGCGCCAACGATGGTGTTCGGGATCACGTTCAGCAGGAAGCCAACGATGCTCTGGTCGGCACCGGCAGTCACGTAGGCCGCGACTTTGGAGGCGTCCAGGGTAGCCACGTCGATATGCATGCCGGCGCCCGGTTGCACGACGTTGACCACGACCAGGCCGATCAGCAGGGCGATGGTGGAGACGATTTCGAAGTACAGCAGCGCGTAGCCGCCGGTCTTGCCGACCGATTTCATGCTTTGCATGCCAGCGATGCCGCTGACAACGGTGCAGAAGATGATCGGGGCGATGACCATTTTGATCAGCTTGATGAAGCCGTCACCCAGTGGCTTGAGGGCCACGCCGGTCTGCGGGTAGAAGTGACCGAGCAAAATACCGATAACGATTGCAACGATCACCTGGAAATACAGGGATTTGTACAGTGGCTGACGAGTCGTCATTGCAAAGTTCCTCAATCGTCCCGTGTGGCAAATATCCGCCATTGCCCACGACACTTGAATTGCGAACCCTCCTGCACTGGAGGGATTTGTTGTTTGAGAGCCTGCTCGAAGCGGTCTCCCTGCGCTCTGTATCGCAAGCGTCGTGCCACTTCTGCTGAAACTCCCTGAAGGCCTTTAGACATCAGCGCTCGGGCGATTTCCAGCTTAAGGTTATGCCTACAGACAGTGGCGGATTTCCGCCTGCTCGCCTGATCTCGTCCTACAATTTGGCGGATATCCGCCTTGTTGCACCCGCCCGGGGTGGCTAACATCCGCCACTCAATGGACGAGGCCCCTCATGCGTGAACGAACCATCGCCAGTCACTACGCCCGAGCCGCCCTCGGCGGTGCTCGCCGGGCCGGCTACGATTATTCGGGCCTGCTGCAGCAGGTCGGCATCACTGCGGAACTGCTGAGCGAGCCCCGCGCCCGCATCGCCCCCGAGCAATTCACCCAGTTGTTGCAAATGCTGTGGCTGGCGCTGGATGACGAATACCTGGGCTTCGCCGAAGGCCCGAGCAAGCGCGGCACCTTCGCCATGATGTGCCACGCGCTGATTCACTGCCGCACCCTGGAGAAGGCTCTGGAACGCGGCTTATTATTTTATAGCCTATTCCCGCAGGGTCCGCGCTGGCGTCTGACACGTGAAGGAGAAATGGCCCGCCTGAGCCTGGACGATTCGCAGCTCTGGGACCCGGATCACTTCCTCAGCGAATGCCTGCTGGTGATCTGGCACCGCCTCGGCAGTTGGCTGATTGGCCAGCGCATCCGCCTGCACCAGGCCACCTTCAGCTACCCGACGCCGCCCCACGCCGGTGAGTACGACTTGCTGTTCCCCTGCCCGCAGGTATTCGCAGCGCCCACCAGCAGCCTGGTGTTCCCCAGCCGCTACCTGAGCCTGCCGTTGTTGCAGGACGAGCGCACCCTCAAGCATTTCCTCGAACGCTCCCCGGCCGACCTGCTGTCGCGGCCGGATGAAGGCGACAGCCTGAGCAGCCAGTTGCGCCGCCTATTGAGCCGCGACCGCACGCCCTGGCCCGACCTCGAAGCCGTCGCCCAGCACCTGCATATCAGCCCGCAGACCCTGCGTCGGCATTTGCGGGAGGAAGGCACCAGCTTTCAGGCGCTCAAGGATGAGTTGCGCCGGGACATTGCGATCTATCATTTGGGGCGGGCGGATTTGTCGTTGCAGGAAATCGCCGAGCAGCTGGGGTTTTCCGAACCGTCGGCGTTTCATCGGGCGTTCAAGAAGTGGACCGGGTTGACGCCGGGGGCCTATAGAGCACAAGAAACCTAGGTGTGTATTGATGCGACTGGCCTCTTCGCGAGCAAGCCCGCTCCCACATTTGACCGAGTTCCACCTTGGGAGTGCCATCGAATGTGGGAGCGGGCTTGCTCGCGAAGAGGCCGGCACAGCCAATAAAGATCAAACAGCCGGGAAGTGAATCTTGAACGCAGCCCCACCCAGCGGTGAATCCCCAAGGGTCAGCCGGGCGCCATAGCTTTCAATGATGTCCTTGACCACCGCCAGGCCAATCCCCTGCCCCGGATGCTGGCGGTCGAGCCGCTCGCCCCGCTGCAGGATGCGCGCACGCTGGTCCGGCGGCACGCCGGGGCCATCGTCTTCGATGCACAACTCGGTGCCCTCCAGGCTTTCCTGCAAGGTGATGCGCACTTCGCTCAGGCACAGGCGATAGGCGTTCTCCAGCAGGTTGCCGAGCAGTTCCAGCAAGGCGCCCTTCTCGATCGGCACGTCGCATTCGTCCGGCAATTCAAAGGCGACCTTCACGCCCTTATCGCGATAAACCTTGTCCAGCGTGTCGCACAGGCTTTGCAGCACCGGCTCCAGCCGCACCTGGTGGCGCACCAGGCCGCTTTTACGCAGGCTGGCGCGCTGCAATTGGTAGCTGATCTGCTGGCTCATGCGTTCGATCTGCGATTGCAGTACCCAGGCCTGGTCCCGATCTTCAGGGCGCTGGGCCATGTCTTCACTCACGCCTTGCAACACCGCCAACGGGGTTTTCAGGCTGTGGGCCAGGTCATCCAGGGAATCGCGGTAACGGGTGCGTTGCTCCCGCTCGCTGTGGAGCAACCGGTTCAGGGAACCGGTCAGGCGCAGCAGCTCGCGCGGGTGTTGCTCGCTGAGGCTTTCCCGGGTACCGCCTTCGATTTCATCCAGTTCCTGGCTCAGCCGGCGCAGCGCCTGCAGGCCCCAGGTCAGGCCCAGCCACAACAGGGTCAGCAGCACCAGCAAGGCGGCGCCGAAGCCCAGGTAGAGGTTTTCCCGCAGGCCTTCGAGGGTCAGTT
This sequence comes from Pseudomonas sp. W2I6, assembly GCF_030815935.1. Classification (NCBI taxonomy): domain Bacteria; kingdom Pseudomonadati; phylum Pseudomonadota; class Gammaproteobacteria; order Pseudomonadales; family Pseudomonadaceae; genus Pseudomonas; species Pseudomonas sp. W2I6. The sequence continues at coordinate 4,524,251 of NZ_JAUSXJ010000001.1, forward strand.
GGTATTCACGCACCGGTTGCAGGGCGACGATACTGAACGCCGCGCTCTTGCCGCCCAGCAGCTTGACCTCGACGTCATAGACAAAAAATTCCTGGCCGTTGGCCTCGCGGATCCGCGCAAACTCGTTGCCGCGCCCGTCATAGCGCGGCTTGTAGTTGATGTTCTCTTCCTGGGTCGCGCGCGACCGCCAGACCAGATGGCCTTCGCGGTCATAGATGTAGCCCAGCAGGCGGCTGTCGGTGAGGTTGAAACGCTCGTCCGGCAGCTGCGCGGGCATCAGCAGGCGATTGTTTTCAACCCGGGCAGCCGAAATCAGCGTCGTGACATCCGACGCCAGGCGCTGCTCGATGGAGTCCTGCAGGGCCAGGCTGAAGGCGCCCTGCATGGCCGGCAACAAGGCCAGCATAAACAGCACGGCCAGGATGGTGGCCGCGAGCATCAAACGTACACGTAGCGAGCGAATCAACGGCAGCGCTCATTGAACAGGTAGCCCAGGCCACGCACGGTGTCGATCGGCTTGAAACCCGCCGGGCCTTCCAGCTTGCGGCGCAGGCGGCCCACCAGCACTTCGATCACGTTCGGATCACGCTCGTCGTCATCGGGGTAGAGCTGTTCCATCAGGCGGTCCTTGGCGACCACTTGCTGGTGATGCCGCATCAGGTATTCGAGGATGCGGTATTCGTAGGCGGTCAGCGCCAGTGGCTGTTCGTCGAGGGACGCCTGCTTGCGATTGAGGTCCAGCAGCAACGGCCCGGCGACGATGGTGGATTGGGTGAAACCGCTGGAGCGGCGCAACAGTGCGTTCATCCGCGCTTCCAGCTCTTCGAACTGGAACGGCTTGACCACGTAGTCGTCGGCACCTGCTGCCAGGCCTTCAACCTTGTCCTGCCAGTTGCCACGGGCGGTCAGGATCAGGATCGGGAAGGTCTTGGCCTGGGCGCGCAATTGGCGGATCAGGTCCAGGCCGCCCATGCCGGGCAGGCCCAAATCAATGATCGCCAGGTCGTGGTTGAATTGCCCGGTCTGGTACAGCGCCTCTTCGGCATTGGCGACGGCCTCGACCACGTGACCGCTGTCGGTAAGGCGGGTCAACAGGTGATGGCGCAGCAACGCCTCATCTTCGACAACCAGCAATTTCATAAAGCTCTCCAAGGCAAATCAACTTTCCAACTGGGGTATATCATAGCGGCCCTGCAGGTCTTGCTGGCGCAATTTACTGCCGTTGAAGTGACCTGACAGGTTTTCATTGCCCACGCGATAGTCTGACTGCGGGGTGTGCTGGCCCAGGGACTGGCCCCATGGAGCCGCCTGTTCACCGGCATCCTCGAAGCTCACCCGCTGGAGAAGGCTGTAGGGCTTTTTGCTCTTCTCCTTGGAGAAACCCGCGAAACTCGAATCAGAGGCCTGGACGCCAGCGGTGGCGCTGAGCATGGTTAAGGCCAACATCAGCTTCTTGATCGCAGTCATGGTGCTACCTCATACGCTTGGGCTTTGGGTACGGGGCCAGACTACGCAGACGCCCCTGAACTCCCCCTGAACACTCTCTGAACCTGGGCTGAACCGAGGCCGGCTACTGTGTAAAGAGTTATTTACGTATCCCCGGCCGCAGGCTATCCAGCGGCCCTGCAACTCGGCAAAATACTCGGCATGAATTCCCTACCCGCCTGCTGCACCCCACTTGACGCCCATTGGCCGTTGCCCGATGCCTTGCCCGGCACGGTCTTGCTGAGCACCCGTTTTGACCCGGCCCTGCTGGCCATCGGCGATTTCCAGCGCAGCGCCGTGCCGCCACCCGCGAGCATCCAGCGTTCGGTGGCCAAGCGGCAGGCGGAGTTCCTGGCCGGTCGCCTGTGCGCCCGCGCGGCCCTGCAACAGCTGGACGGGCTGGATTGCGTACCGGCGATCGGCGAGGACCGCGCGCCGGTCTGGCCCGCGCACATCAGCGGTTCGATCACCCACAGCACCGGCCATGCAGCGGCCATCGTCGCCCACAAGTCACAGTGGCGCGGGCTGGGGATGGACCTGGAGAACCTGCTGCCCCTGGAGCGGGCGGAACGCCTGGCCGGGGAAATTCTCACTCCGGATGAAATGCTGCGCATGGCCGCCGGGCCGCGGGAACAGGTTGCGCAACTGGTGACGCTGACGTTTTCGGCGAAAGAGAGCCTGTTCAAGGCGCTCTACCCGATCGTGCAGAAGCGCTTTTATTTTGAGCATGCCGAGTTGCTGGAGTGGTCGGATACCGGCCATGCGCGGCTGCGGTTGCTGACGGACCTGTCCGCAGAGTGGTGCCATGGCAAGGAACTGGAGGCGCAGTTTGCGGTGGATGGCGGGCAGTTGTTGAGCCTGGTGGCCGTCCAGGCCTAGACCTTCTCCTGATCCCGTGGCCAACTCAGGCTGAAACATGCGCCACCCAAATTGTTGCTCTTGCTGATCAACGCCCGGCCGCCGTGCCAATAGATGATCCGCCGCACAATGGATAACCCCAGGCCGTGCCCACCCGACGCGCGGGTCCGGCTGTCATCCAGGCGAAGGAACGGCGTGAAAATCCGCTCCCAGGCACTTTCCGGTACGCCCGGTCCGTCGTCTTCCACGTCGATGCGGCAACGCACCTGGCCCACCTGGTAACTGATCAGCACCTGCCCCTGGGCGTGGCGCATGGCGTTGCTCACCAGGTTTTGCAGGGCACGGTGCAGGTAACGCGGCTCGGCCTCCACCCATGCATCGTCCCAATGCGCCGAGGACAGGCAGATGCCCCGCGCCACGTTGATTTCCGGGCGCAGCGGTGACAGTTCATCAATCACCTGATCCAGCAACGCATTGAGGTCGACCCGCTGGAAATTCAGTGCCGGCGCCCCCTGTTCCAGCCGCGCGTAGGTGAGCATTTCGTCCACCAGGCCATCGAGGTCCTGGATGTCGCTGTCCATGCCCTCCATATACTTGCGCCGCGCTTCAGGCGTGGCCGCGTCGCCGATCATCTCCAGGCCGAACCGCAGGCGCGCCACCGGGGTGCGCAGTTCGTGGGACACCGCCCGCACCAGTTCGCGCTGAATTGCCAACAGGCGTTGCAGGTGCTCGGCCATGCCATTGAACGCTGCCGCCAGGCGCCCCACCGAATCGGCGCCGCGGGCCGGCACCCGCACTTCCAGGCTGCCTTTGGCGATGCGCGTGGCGGCGGCTTCCAGGCCACTCAAGCGCCGCTCCAGCTGGCGCACCAATAAATAGACGATCAAGCCGATCAAGGTCAGGCTGATCAGCGCAATCAGGATCAGCCATTGCGCCGGGTACGGATTCATCTGATACAGCGGGCCGATTTCCAGGACCCACGGCGTGCCGACCATGCCGGCAAATACCCGGATCGAATCCCCGCCCTTGCCCAGAGCCATCACGGTATCGCCTTCGGACACGCGGCGGCGCTGGTCTTCGTCCATATCAGCCTGATTGAGCATCACCAGGTGCATCTCAAAACCAAAGCCCTTGGCTTCCTTCAGGTCTGCGAGTTTCTGCGGTTGCTCCGCCACCGGGAAACGCACCAGCTCATCGGCCAGCAGGTAAATCGTCGCGCGGGCCAGTTGTTCGCTGATTTGCTGCACTTCACCGGTCAGCAACAGTTGCTCCTGGTCACTGACCAAGCGCAGCACCCTGGCCGCGTGAGGCCCGGTTTGCTCCACCAACACCTGGCCGCGTTGCAGACGGCTACGCTGGGTCAGGTCCAGGTGCGCCTCCACCACGGTCTGCAATTGCAGCGGGATACCCAGCAAGCGCTCCCACACTGCCAGGGCGCGGCGGCGCTCGATGGCACTCATGGGTTGCAGGTTGTCGCCCATCAGCGCGAAGGTGCCGTGGGCCAGGCGCTCGCGGTACTGGCCGCTGCGCACTTCATTGAGCAGGTGCAAGGCCAGTACGCCGAGCAACGCCACCAGAATCAGCGCCGCGCACATGCCGCCGTAGATGCGCAGGAAGATTGAGTTCACGGCGTCAGGTCAGCCGCAGCTTCGGGGACGAACAGGTAGCCTTTGCTGCGAATGGTCTTGATCAGGCGTGGGTGGATCGGGTCGTCGCCGATTTTCGGGCGGATGCGCGAGATGCGCACGTCGATGGAGCGGTCCTGGCCGTCATAGCCAATACCGCGCAAGGCGGTGAAGATTTCTTCCCGGGACAGGATCCGCCCGGCATTCGCCACCAGCAACCACAGCAGGTCGAATTCGGCGCTGGTCAGTTCGATGCCGCCCTCATGCAGCCAGGCTTCACGCAGGGCGTTGTCCACCACCAGCGGGCCGAATTGCAGGCGCCGCTGTTTTTCGGGGAGTGCCGGCTCGACGCTTTCGCTGCGCCGCAGCAGGGCCTGGATGCGTGCCAGCAACAGGCGAGGACGCACGGGTTTGCACACGTAATCGTCGGCGCCCATGTCCAGGCCCAGCACCTGGTCCATGTCGTCGGTGCGCGCGGTGAGCATCAGGATCACCCCGTCGTAGCGCTCGCGCACCTTGCGGCAAATGCTCAGGCCGTCTTCACCGGGCAACATCAGGTCGAGGATCACCAGGTCCGGCTGCTCGGCGATGATCCGCGCCGCCGCGAGGGCGCCATTGCCTTCTACCGACACCCGCAAGCCGTTGCTCTCCAGGTAGTCACGGGTCAACTCGGCCAGTCGCTCGTCGTCCTCGACAATCAATACCTGCCAGGCTTCTTGCTCCATGCGTTACCTCGGTTCTAATTATTGTAGGGGCGGGTTTGCCCGAGAAAACTCGAGGGCGCCGCGTTTATTCAGGTTTCCAGCGTCATCGTTGACGTCCTTCGCGGGCAAGCCCGCTCCTACAGTTGTCATGTAGGCGAGGCATAAACTGTATGGATAACCGCCGATTGTAGCAACGGGCCGGCCCTCTGCCACAAGCGCGCAAATGCGTTCGGACATCGTGTTTTTTTGTGATAGGGTTCGCGCCCGCAAAAATCCAACCGGTTGTTTTTACCTCGGAATATTCGGTGACAAACGGCGCAATGCAGCAGCACTGCGGCCTACACGGCCATTCCACGTTTCATACACATTTTACCCACAGCGTTATCCACAGGTAGTCCGTTGCTAAGCCCCCCAAAACGCATTATCTTGTAGGTCGTCGCCAAAAAAACCCTACATGTAGGGTTTTCAGCGAAAAGACCAAACACAAATCAGACAAGAAACTCAAGCTCTTTCTTGCTCCTGTTTGGTGAACTTAAGCCTTTTTCAGAAGACCAAACCGCGCACGCGGATGGCAGCCGTTTTCTGCCCCGATCAGGCGAAAACGGTACGGGTGTTGCAGTACGAAACTGTCACCCACCAGGAATACGGTAAAGAGCCCCAAGGCTTGTAACCGAAGACTTCGGCATGGAAGCGGCGCGAACAGCTCCCTTCCTCCTGTCCCGAAGTTGTTATGCCAGGCCCCTGGCCTGTTGTAAGTGCTTCAGGACGGAACGGTGGGCACCGTGATGGTGCCCAAATAAATATAGAATGTGGAGACAACCCCCCATGCAAACCGACACAACTCGCGAGAACCCGCAGGGCTCCGTGCCGCAGGCCGCTGATTCGAACCTGGATCTGTCCGCCACCGCGCCCGGCCAATTGCGCGTGATCAAGCGTAACGGCACTGTCGTTCCTTACACCGATGACAAAATCACCGTCGCGATCACCAAAGCGTTTCTTGCAGTTGAAGGCGGCACCGCTGCTGCCTCGTCGCGCATCCACGACACCGTTGCCCGCCTGACCGAACAGGTCACCGCAACCTTCAAGCGTCGCATGCCATCGGGCGGCACCATTCACATCGAAGAAATCCAGGACCAGGTCGAACTGGCCCTGATGCGTGCCGGCGAGCAGAAAGTCGCCCGCGACTACGTGATCTACCGTGACTCGCGCGCCAAGGAACGTGCCGTACGTTCCCCGGCCGAAGAAGCTGCCGTACAAGCTCACCCGTCGATCCGCATCACCCTGGCCGACGGTACGTTTGCACCGCTGGACCTGGGCCGCCTGAACACCATCATCACCGAGGCCTGCGAAGGCCTGGAAGAAGTCGATGGCGACCTGATCCAGCGCGAAACCCTGAAGAACCTGTACGACGGCGTGGCCCTGACCGACGTCAACACCGCACTGGTGATGACCGCCCGTACCCTGGTCGAGCGTGAGCCGAACTACTCGTTCGTCACCGCGCGCCTGCTGATGGACACCCTGCGTGCCGAAGGCCTGGGCTTCCTGAAAGTCGCCGACAGCGCCACCCACCACGAGATGGCCGACCTGTACGCCAAGGCCCTGCCGGCCTACATCGCCAAGGGTATCGAATTCGAATTGCTGAACCCGATCCTGGCCACCTTCGACCTGGAAAAACTCGGCAAGGCGATCAACCACGAGCGCGACCAGCAGTTCACTTACCTGGGCCTGCAAACCCTGTACGACCGTTACTTCATCCACAAGGACGGGATCCGCTTCGAACTGCCGCAAGTGTTCTTCATGCGCGTGGCCATGGGCCTGGCGATCGAAGAGAAGCAGAAAGAAGACCGTGCCATCGAGTTCTACAACCTGTTGTCGTCCTTCGACTACATGTCGTCGACCCCGACCCTGTTCAACGCCGGCACCCTGCGTCCACAGCTGTCCAGCTGCTACCTGACCACCGTGCCGGATGACCTGTCGGGCATCTACCACGCGATCCACGACAACGCCATGCTGTCCAAATTCGCCGGCGGCCTGGGTAACGACTGGACCCCGGTGCGTGCACTGGGTTCGTACATCAAGGGCACCAACGGCAAGTCCCAGGGCGTTGTACCGTTCCTCAAAGTAGTGAACGACACCGCCGTAGCCGTGAACCAGGGTGGCAAGCGCAAGGGCGCTGTATGTGCCTACCTGGAAACCTGGCACATGGACATCGAAGAGTTCATCGAGCTGCGCAAGAACACCGGTGATGACCGTCGTCGTACCCACGACATGAACACCGCCAACTGGATCCCTGACCTGTTCATGAAGCGCGTCTTCGATGACGGCAAGTGGACCCTGTTCTCGCCATCCGAAGTACCGGACCTGCACGACCTGACCGGCAAGGCTTTCGAAGAGCGCTACGAGTACTACGAAGCCCTCACCGAATACCCGGGCAAGGTCAAGCTGTTCAAGACCATCCAGGCCAAAGACCTGTGGCGCAAAATGCTCTCCATGCTGTTTGAAACCGGCCACCCATGGCTGACCTTCAAAGACCCGTGCAACCTGCGCAGCCCGCAGCAGCACGTGGGCGTGGTCCACAGCTCGAACCTGTGCACCGAGATCACCTTGAACACCAACAAGGACGAGATCGCCGTTTGCAACCTGGGCTCGATCAACCTGCCGAACCACATCGTCAACGGCAAGCTGGACACCGCCAAGCTGGAACGCACCGTGAACACCGCCGTTCGCATGCTCGATAACGTTATCGACATCAACTACTACTCGGTACCCCAGGCGCAGAACTCCAACTTCAAGCACCGTCCGGTCGGCCTGGGCATCATGGGCTTCCAGGACGCGCTGTACCTGCAGCACATTCCCTACGGTTCGGACGCTGCAGTCGAGTTCGCCGACAAGTCCATGGAAGCGGTCAGCTACTACGCGATCCAGGCTTCCTGCGACCTGGCCGACGAGCGTGGCGCCTACGAGACGTTCCAGGGTTCGCTGTGGTCCAAAGGCATCCTGCCGCTGGATTCGCAACAGATCCTGATCGAGCAACGTGGCCAGAAGTACATCGACGTTGACCTGAACGAATCCCTGGACTGGGCGCCGGTACGTGCCCGTGTGCAGAAAGGCATTCGTAACTCCAACATCATGGCCATCGCACCGACCGCCACCATCGCCAACATCACTGGCGTGTCGCAGTCGATCGAACCGACCTACCAGAACCTGTATGTGAAATCGAACCTGTCGGGCGAATTCACCGTGATCAACCCGTACCTGGTTCGCGACCTGAAAGCCCGCGGCCTGTGGGACTCGGTCATGATCAACGACCTGAAGTACTACGACGGTTCGGTGCAGCAGATCGAGCGCATCCCGCAAGAACTCAAAGAGCTCTACGCGACTGCCTTCGAAGTGGACACCAAGTGGATCGTCGACGCCGCCAGCCGTCGCCAGAAGTGGATCGACCAGGCTCAGTCGCTGAACCTGTACATCGCCGGCGCATCGGGCAAGAAGCTCGACGTGACCTACCGCATGGCCTGGTACCGTGGCCTGAAAACCACTTACTACCTCCGTGCCCTGGCTGCCACCAGCACCGAGAAGTCGACCATCAACACCGGCAAGCTGAACGCTGTTTCCAGCGGCGGCAACCACGGTGATGATTCGGTTCTCGCCGCACCTGCCGGCCCGGCGCCAGTGCCTAAAGCCTGCGCGATCGACGAGCCGGATTGCGAAGCTTGCCAATAAGCTGAGCACACCCTGGGTCTAACCACCCAAGGTTGAAAAACCCCCGATAGGCCTACGGCGTATCGGGGGTTTTCTTTTGCCTGGAACAACACCGTCGCGATTCGCGCAGGTATTTCACCTCCTTGAAAACATCGGTGGGCTTCTGGCCGACGTGCATCATGGCGATTTTTATCGCTGAAACAGTGATGCAGTTGCCGCCAGGGCCCTGACTGATCCGCTCCAGATATCGCCCGGCTGGCCTTGTACCGTTCCGACAGCCGTGTATCCGCCTGTGACGCCCCCCAAAAAAAAGCCCCTCACGCGAGGGGCTTTTCGGTAAAGCGAGTTAAAGCGACAACATCAGGTCATCTGAATGATGGTCTGCATGATGGTGCTTTGGGTGGAGATGGTCTTGGCGTTCGCCTGATAGTTGCTCTGGGCCTTGATCAGGTCCACCAGCTCGTTGGTCAGGTTGACGTTGGAGTTCTCCAGGGAGTTGGCCACGATCGACCCCAGGGTACCGACTTGCGGGGTGTCAAAACCTGGCTGGCCCGACGCGAAGGTTTCTTTCCAGGTGGTGCCGCCGGCTGGCTGCAGGCCCTGCTCGTTGTTGAAGCTGGCCAGGGAGATCTGGCCGATGGCCTTGCTCTGCTGGTTGCTGAACGTGGCGAACAGTACGCCGCTGCCGTCGATTTTCAGCCCGGTGATTTGCCCGGTGGCATAGCCATCGGTGGTCGGCGGGTTGCGGTAGGTGGCGGAGTTGTACTGGGTGATGTTCCCCATGTTGACGGCCACGCCGTCTGCGTTGGCGGCCGCACCGTTAGGCGTCCAGACACCATTGACCAGGCCGCCCGGCTTCCAGTCGGAAATGGTCAGGGTGGTATTGGAAGCGGTGGCTGGCGGGGTAACGATCCCGGTCAGCTTGCCGGAGGTGTCAAACGACAGCGTCGAGGCGACTGGCGCTTTCACGTCAGTACCGGTGCCGCTGATCGGCGAGCCGTCAGGGTTGCGCCCATCGATCAGGGTGTAGGACTTCCAGGTGTTGGAGTCGGTCTTCACCAGGTACTGCACCATCGGATGCGCGTTGCCCTGCGTATCGTACAGCGTGGTGGAATATTGAGTGGTGAAGCTGTCCGATTTGGTCGGATCAAACGGGTGCGCCGTCTGGTCGATCGCCGTCTCGGAGGAGTTCAGGTTACTGGTGGAATCCACCTTGCTCGAAGCCTTCGGTGGCAGGTACGACAGGTTGAGCTGCAGGTCGGTCAAGCCGCCCTTCTGGATGTTGCCATCGGCATCCGCTGCGTAGCCTTGCAGGCGCGAGGTGCCGGTGTTGTTGGTGATGTAGCCGTCCTTGTCGGCCCGGAACGCACCGTTGCGGGTGTATTCCAGCGAACCGTCGCTGCCCTTCTGCACGAAGAAGCCGCCGCCCTGGATCGCCATGTCGAGCGTGCCGCCGCTGTTGTTGACGTCACCCTGGGTGAACTGCTGGGACACGGCCGCCAGGTTCACGCCATTGCCGATGCTGTTCTGGCCGGTACCCAGCTTGGAAGCCGCGTAGATATCCGCGAATTCCGCACGGGACGACTTGAAGCCGGTGGTCGCGACGTTGGCGATGTTGTTGCCCGTCACGTCCAGTTGTTTGTTGGCCGCATAGAGGCCGCTAAGGCCGATGTTAAAAGACATTGTTCTCTCCTTTTGCCGTATTTAGCCGGCTCTATGTACCGATAGTCTGAATTTGCGACAGCTTGATACTGCCCAGGCCGCCCGCCAGGTTCAGCACCATTTCAGCGCCGTTCGTGCCCAGGGTTACGCTGGTCACCGTTGCCGGCAGCGAGGTGGCGAGGGCCACCGAGTCACCCTTGTCATTCTTGGTGGTGGCATTGAAGGTGTAGGTGCCGGGTGGCGCCGTCTCACCCGCATCGGTCTTGCCGTCCCAGACGAAGCTGGAGTTGCCGGCGCTCTGGGCGCCCATGTCGATGGTGCGAACGACGTTGCCATCCTTGTCGGTGATCTTGACGGAGACGTTGCCCGTCGCCGCCGTCACCGCCACGGAACCGGTCATGCTCTTGCTGGTATCCACCATCGCCTTGTCGGTCTGGGTGATGACCGAACGCCCCACCAGCGACGAAGCCTGCAGCGCCTGGGAGGAGCTGAAGTTGCTGGAAATCGCATTCACCGAGTCATTCAGGTTGTTGATGCCTTCCAGACTGCTGAACTGCGCCAACTGTGCGACGAACGCGCCATTGTCCTGGGGCGACAGCGGGTCCTGGTTTTTCAGCTGGGTCACCAGCAATTGCAGGAACGCGTCCTTGCCCATCGCCTGGTTGCCCGTCGCCGACTTGGCGGCGTCACCGACGCTGGTGTTATCTGTCGCCGTCTTGACCTTGGAGTTAAAAAGGTCCTGGACTGCCGTGTTCGTCGAACTGTTATCAACAATGGCCATTATTTGGCGCCCCTTATCACTGACCCAGGGTCAGGACCTTCTGCATCATGGTTTTGGCGGTGTTCATCATTTCCGCGTTGGTCTGGAACGAGCGGCTGGCGGAAATCATGTCGGCCATTTCCTCGACCACGTTGACGTTGGGGTAGTACACGTACCCTTTTTCGTTCGCGGCAGGGTGGTTCGGCTCGTAGCGGGCTTCGAGGTTGCTCTGGTCTTCGACCACACCGAGCACCTGCACGCCCTGGCCTGCGGCATCCTGGTTCTGGAACAGCGAATCGCCGCTGCCACTCTGGCCGCCCTGGCCGCCCTGGAACATGGTGGCGAACACCGGGTGCCGGGCGCGGTAGGTCTGGTCGATGCTCGAAGACACGGTCTCGGCGTTGGCGATGTTACTGGCGACGGTGTTGAGGCGCGTGGTCTGCGCACTCATGCCACTACCGGCAATATTGAAAACACTGGCGAGGGACATGGCTTATTCTCCACGCAGGGCTGACATCAGCCCTTTGAATTTGCTGTTGAGCAGGGTGAAGCTGGCCTGGAAGTTCACTGAGTTCTCGGCGTAGGCCGATTGCTCCAACTGGGCGTCCACGGTGTTCTGGTCGATCGACGGTTGCATCGGCGTGCGATACAGCAGCGACTCGTCACCATTGCCCAGGCCTTGCGCCTCGATATGACGGCTGTTGGTCATGTTCAGGGCGAAGGTGCCGTTCTTGGTCTTGTCTTGCTGGGCGGCGAGCACGGCAGAGAAGTCCAGGTCCCGAGCCTTGTAGTTCGGGGTGTCGGCGTTGGCGATGTTGTTGGCCAGGACTTCGGCACGCTGGGCGCGAAAGCCCAGTGCTTGTTCGTGGATACCGAGCGCTTTATCGAAGCTGATGCTCATGGCGGAAACCTTTAGGGGCTGACCTGCTTTTCGTAACAAGGATTTAGCAAGGGCCATGCCAAGTTGCTTGAGCCCCGTAAATCAAGGGTTTGCGAGGGAATTGCCGGCGGCAATGCCAGAAAAGCGGCAAAGGGTTTCCGCGAAACGCCAGTAAAGCGGCAATGAGGGCTTGCCGCTTTGCGGCCATAAAAAAAGGGAGGCCTGTGCAGGCCTCCCTTTTTGTCCAAGCACTCGTCACTTGGCCTGGTAAATGATTCCAGGACTGCACTGCACCATCTGGTAATGATCCGGCAAACCGTTCAGCGCCTCGGAAGCCCCCAGGAACAGATAACCGCCACGCTTGAGGGTGCCGTGGATGCGCAACAGAATGTCTTTCTTCACCTCGGCCGAGAAGTAGATCAGCACGTTGCGGCAAAACACCATGTCGAACTTGCCCAGGCTGGCATAACTGTCCAGCAGGTTGAACGAGCGAAACTCCACCCGGCTCTTGATCGGCGCCTTGACCGCCCAACGCCCTGCCCCCTTGGGATCGAAGAAACGCTGCAAGCGCTCCTGGGACAACCCGCGCCCCAGCGCCAGGCTGTCGTACTCGCCGGTCTTGCAGTTGGTGAGCATGGTGCCGGACAAGTCCGTGGCCACGATTTGCGCCCCGGCCTTCAACTGGCCCATGTTGGTCCGCTCGAACTCATCGATGGCCATCGAAATCGAATACGGTTCCTGTCCCGACGAACAGGCGGCCGACCAGATGCGCAGGCGCTGGCCGGGAGCGGCCTTGATCGCCTCGGGCAGCACCTTGTTCTTGAGCACTTCAAACGGATAGGTATCGCGAAACCACAAGGTTTCGTTGGTGGTCATGGCGTCGACCACCATCTCCTTGAGCCCGCTGCGTGGCTGGCCCTGGATCCGTTGCACCAACTCCCCGAGGGACTTGATGCCTTGCTGCTCCATCAGTTTGTTGAGACGGCTGGATACCAGGTACTGCTTGTTTTCACCGAGCAATATGCCACAGGCCTTTTCCAGGAAGACCCGGAACTGTTCGAAATCCAAATTACCCGTAGACAATGATACCGCCTCTTAAATCGTGTGACCGCCAGGGAAAAGGCCCCTAGCCGTGATCTGCTGCCTTGATCCGGTCGACTACCCGGGATGCCAGGTCATCAGGGCGGAATTTGGCCAGGAAGTCATCGGCACCGACCTTCTTGACCATCGCCTGATTGAATACACCCGACAACGAAGTATGCAGGATGATATGTAGTTTTTGCATGCGTGGGTCGTTGCGTATCTCGGCCGTGAGGGTGTAGCCGTCCATTTCCGGCATCTCGATGTCGGAGATCATCATCAGGAATTCTTCTTCCGGCTTCTTGCCCTCATCCACCAGCTTGCGCAGGTAATCCAGGGCCTGGCGACCGTCATTGAGCGCGACCACTTCGACCCCAACGGTCTGCAGGCAACGGGACACCTGCTTGCGCGCAACCGAAGAGTCGTCCACCGTCAGCACCCGCAGCGAGATCGCCTTGTGCGCGGTTTCGGCGTCTACCACACCCACCGATATCGCCTCGGAGGTCGGGGCCACTTCGGCGAGGATTTTCTCCACGTCGATGATTTCCACCAACTGGTTGTCGACCCGCGTCACCGCCGTGAGGTAGTGATCGCGACCGGTGCCCTTGGGCGGCGGATGGATCTCTTCCCAGTTCATGTTGACGATGCGCTCCACCGAGCGCACCAGGAAACCCTGGGTCTTGGTGTTGTACTCGGTAATGATCACGAACGGGCTCTCGCGGTCCTGCAACCCCGCCGAACCGGTGGCCATTGCCAGGTCAAGAATCGGGATGGTCGCGCCACGAATGTTCGCCACACCGCAAACCACCGGGCTGGACTTGGGCATTATTGTCAGCTTGGGACACTGCAGCACTTCGCGAACCTTGAAGACATTAATCCCGTACAGCTGCTTGCCGTCCAGACGGAACAACAGCAACTCCAGGCGATTCTGCCCCACCAGCTGTGTGCGCTGGTTCACTGAATCCATTACACCGGCCATGCCCAGACTCCTACGCTAAAACTTAGGGGTACGACGCGTACCCAACACTAAACGGCACGAGCTTTGCTTTTTTATTGGCCATGGACATCAAAACGACAGTTTCCCGACGCCTCCGATCCCCACAGTACCGCAGATTGCTCTGCGTCTCGATGGCGTTGCTTGCCTTGGCTACGGGCCAGCCGGCCCGCGCCGATAACGTCACCTTGCCTGATCTGCTTATCGGCGTCACTCAAGGCTTTCTTGAGTTCACTGTAGAAGATTATCTGGCCACGACGCAGACACCGGGCCGCTACGAAATCCAGGTCAACCAGCTGGATCCGCGCCTGCGCATGCCCATGTGCGACAGAGAATTGACAGCTTCCCTGGAAAGCCCCGCCCAGCCCATCGGGCGCGTGACCGTGAAAGTGCGCTGCGAAGGCGCCTCGCCCTGGACGGTGTTCGTGCCGGCCCAGGTCAAACTGTTTCGCGAAGTGGTGGTGGTGACGCGCCCGCTGAAACGTACCGGAATCATTGGTTATGATGACGTCGCGATGCGCGAGCGCGACATCAGCATGATCACCCAGAGCTACCTCACGTCCCTTGACCAGGCACTCGGGCAGAAACTTACCCGACCAATGGTTGCTGACCAGGTGATTACCCTGGTCCATCTCGAGCAGGCCGAAGTCGTGCGCAAAGGTGACCAGGTGGTGATTTCCGCCAGCAGCGGTGGCCTGAATGTAAAAATGCCGGGGGAAGCCCTGTCCAACGGCGGCATGAGTGAACAGATTCGCGTCAAGAACCTGAATTCCAACCGCGTGATCAAGGCCCGGGTGACGGCGCCGGGACAGGTTGAGGTGGCTTTATAGATCACTGGCATCGGACGCCAGCTTTTCCTACACTGTGCGCAAAGCGGCATCGCGCATAGGTTTATTGTCAATCGAGCCTAAAGTTTGTCCGGGTATGGCCGAAAACATGGCAAGCGTCCAAATACCCAGAGGTTTTTTTAACATGGTCATCGATTTCAGTCGTTTGAATAACGCCCTGCCAACGCCCGGTTCTTCGCGCACCAACGGTGCCAAAGACAGCGTTGAAGCCAAGTCCCAGCCTCTGCCTGCCAAGACAGAACAGGCCGGTGCGAGCCAAAGCGGGGAATCGGTACACCTGAGCAATGAGGCTCAACAGTTGCAGAAGGTCACTGACTCGCTGAGCGATCAGCCAGTTGTCAATAAAGCCCGTGTGGCCGAATTGAAACAGGCGATTGCCGATGGCAGCTATAAGGTCGACAGCAACCGTGTAGCCAGCAAACTGCTTAACTTCGAAGCCGAGCGCTAGGCAAAGGCCTGCGCCAGGCTTTTGGACGCTTAAACCCCAAGGCCAGCCATGCACGACGAAAACTTGCTACAACTGATCATTGAAGACCTGCCTCCCGCACAGCAACTGCTGGAGCTCCTTCGAGAAGAATCACTGGCCCTGTACGGCCGGGACATGCGCATGCTGGAAGAAATCCTGGCGCGCAAGCAATCGCTGATCGTCCTGCTGGAACAGCACGGCAAGAAGCGCAGCCAGATTCTGATCAGCCTGGGCCTCACGGCCGACCACAAGGGCCTGGAACAACTCGCCAGCCACTCCACGGTGGGCGACCAGTTGCTGGCCCAGAGCAAAGAACTCAACCAGTTGCTGACCCTGTGCCAGGAAACCAACCTCCTCAACGGCCAGGCCATCCAGCTTCAGCAAGCCACGACCGCCAATCAGTTGCGTATCCTCCACGGCGGCGAGCCTCCGGCTCTCTACAACGCTCAAGGCTCCACCTCACGCCTGGCCAAGCCAAGCACCCGCAGCCAAGCCTGAAACCAGTTTGAGCGCGCCCTATCCAAGTCGCGCCACATACTGGCAAAATGACAGCACTTGCGTGTAGTCGTATTTTGTCTGGAGATGGAAGAACCGTGTTCAACACCCTTAACGCGGAAGATGCTCCGCAGCCACCCAAGGTACTCACCACGCCGCTGGAAATCGCTGGCACCTTGCGGATGCTGCAAGAAAGCCAT
Source organism: Pseudomonas sp. W2I6 (assembly GCF_030815935.1). NCBI lineage: Bacteria > Pseudomonadati > Pseudomonadota > Gammaproteobacteria > Pseudomonadales > Pseudomonadaceae > Pseudomonas > Pseudomonas sp. W2I6. The sequence continues at coordinate 4,540,010 of NZ_JAUSXJ010000001.1, forward strand.
GATCCGCTGATCATCACCTTCCATGAACGCAACCAGCGGTTTCAAAGCTACCTGGTGGAAATCGACCGGGACAGCAAGACACTGGCCCTGGACGAAATGGTCCCGCGCGACGGCGAACGCTACCTCGAGAATGGCGAAGCTTTCCGGATCGAAGGTTTTCACGATGGTGTGCGGGTAGCCTGGGAAAGCAACGGCACCCTGACCCTCGATGAAGCCGGCGGCCACCGTATTTACCGCGGCAGCATGCCTGGCGAGGTGATTTACCATCAGCGTCGCAACGCCTTCCGTGCGGCGTTGAAGCTGGCGCAACTGGTGAGCGTCGAACTGGGCGGCGACAAACTCAAGGCCCCCATCAGCGGCAAGTTGCTGGATATTTCCGCCACCGGCTGCAAATTGCGCTTCGAAGGGGATATTTCCGAGCGCCTGCAACTGGGCCAGGTCTACGACCGATTTATCGCCGCGCTACCCTTTGGCAGCATGACCACCTCGGTAGAACTGCGTTACCTGCACTTCGAAGAAAGGATCAACACCACCTTCGCCGGCCTACGTTTTCATAACATGAGCGGGCTGGTGCAGCGTCAGGTCGAGCGGTTTGTGTATCAACTGCAGCGTGAAGCGCGGCGGTTTGACAAGGACGACGACCTTTAAACAATAAAGGTCGCGACAAAAAAACGGGCAGTCCCTCAAGGGGGCTGCCCGTTTTTGCTTTCAGGGGCGCGCCCTGCTCAAGTCGTGGGGGTGATCATCCGGGTCCGGATGCTCTGGTGGCTCGGTGACAGGCTCCAGCTGATCCAGTTCGGGATCGACTTCCGGCTCGGGATCCACAACGGCGGTCTGCATCTGGTCCTGCACCACCTGTTCGTCCACTCGCGGATCGAGGCACGCTACCAGGGGCGAGCTGGACATGCTGTCGGGCATCGCCACGTGATGCAGGGGTGCGTCGTCCACCTGATGCAGGTTGGTGACCGCCTTGGGCCGGATGCGCCACACCAGGATCAATGCGCACACGCTGAAAAACGCATACAGCATATGGCTGCCGAACAGCTTCATCACCACACCGGCCAACAGCGGGCCGACACTGGCGCCGATGCCGTAGGTCACCAGCAACATCGCAGTGAGCGACACCCGGCGATCACCCTCGACGTGGTCGTTGGAAAACGCCACAGCCAGCGGGTACAGGCAGAACTGCACCAGGGAACAGAGAAAGCCCGCGACGAACAGCACTTCCAGTGGTACCTGGGTCATGATCGCCAACGGCAACGCGGCCACCGCCAGGCACAAGGCGAAACAGCGAATCAACAGCGCGCGGTCATATCGATCGGACAGCCAGCCCAATGGCCACTGCACCAGCAGCCCGGCGAAAATGCAGCTACCCATGAACAGGCCGACCTGCTCGGTGGTCAGCCCCTGCTGAGACGCGTACAGCGGTGCCAAACCGTAGAACGAGCCGACGATCAGCCCGGCCCCCAACACCGTACTGAGGGACTGCGGCACCCGCTTGATAAAGAAGCGCGGCTCCATCGGCGCCGGATGCAGCGGCGCCGGGTGAATACGGCGAGTCATGGCCACCGGCACCAGGCACAGCGCAAAACACAGCGCGACCAGCATCAGCAACTCAAGCCCCAACTGCGGGTGCATCACAAGGATCAACTGGCCCAGCACCAGGCCCAGGTACGAGGCGATCATATAGCCGCTGAACACCGCACCGCGTTGCTTGGCTTCAGCTTGTTCGTTAAGCCAGCTCTCGATGACCATGTACTGGCACATCATGCCCAGGCCGACAATCATCCGCAGCACAATCCAGGCTGGCAGCCAGTTGATCAGCCCGTGGCCCAACACCGCCGCGCCGACGATCCCGGCACAGGTGGCGTAGGCCCGGATATGCCCGACGCGGCCAATCAGGCGGTGACCGATCTTGCCCCCCAACACCAGGCCAAAATAGTTGGCGGCCATCAACGCACCGACCCACAGGCTGTCGACGTGATCTGCCGCCAGGCGCAAGGCCAGGTAAGTACTGAGCAGGCCAGAGCCGATCAGCATCATCAGGGAAGCAAAATAAAGGGCTCGAAAAGGTTTCCAGATCTGGCGCATCGGCGTTCCGAGCGGCTCCTTGCTGTGGGTGTCAGGACTACCGGAATGATAGTCCCGGGTCGTCGGGTCCGGACAGCCAAAACACGCGGTTGCCGGGGAATATTTTGCTCATGCCAATTGGCTACGTGTCAGACGCTCGCCAGTCACCCGCGAGGTACAGGATGCAGACGAATACTTGCGCGCCCCGCTCTTGCCTCCCGTGTGAACCTCAAACGCGGGCAAGGTTCGGTTGGTGTTTGAAAAGTCTGCCGCACTCAAACGCCCGGCCACAAAAAAGCCCCGCCAGATAAATCTGATCGGGGCTTGCGGACGTCGAGGCCGCTTGGGCAGCAACGGTGAAGTGGTGTCCCAGGGCCGGTTCGAACGGCCAACCTTCCCCTTAGGAGGGGGATGCTCTATCCAATTGAGCTACTGGGACTAATGACAGCCAACCGGCGATGGGCACGGCGACGGACGGCGTGCATGTTAACGGCGCAGGTGAATTTTGTCATGTCGTCCGTTGGCTTTTTGAGTGTAGGCCCATGCCAGTGACAGCTGGTGGTATTCCGCTCAACGATTACGGACGGTTCGGACCATCGTGCAAAATGCACTCCCCCAAAATGCCATCATTGCAAATTGCAACAGCATGACAATCTGAACACTATATAAATGTTTGATTTTAAAGGATTTATTGTCAATTAAAGACTGGCACGACACCTGCAATCCTTTATCCTACAAATACAGTCCGGCCCAGCCATCTGCGGAGAACATGCACATGAACAGCGCACTTCTACTAGCCCTCAATACCGTTGCACTGGCTGCGCTGGTGATGTTCCATTTTCAGTCCACCACTTCCGACGACGCCGCACAGGTCAGCCAGGCGATTCCCCACCACCTGCAGCAGCGTCCGCAACTGGCTGTCATGAAGCCGAACATGCAATCCCCACTGCAACTGACCCAGGGCACTCAAGCTGCTCCTGCCACTGAACACTGGGTTTTCTGAACCGCTTACCGGAGCATTCCATGAACAAGTCCGCCTGGCTGTTTCTGACCCTGACACTGGCCGCCGCCGGCCTCGGCCTTAACGTATTGTCGCAAGACGTACAGACAGTCTCCTTCGTCGCCGCCGGCGTGTTTGGCAGCCTGTGGGTATTGGCAGTCTTCATTGGTCGCCGCATCAAATTCGATCCCGTACTGCGCTGAATCCCCCCGCTCGTCGCCCTCGCTAAAATCGCTGCCACGCCTCGGCTCGTCCGTCCGGACAGCCGACCATATGTCGCTCCGCATTCGTAAATTGGCAATTTGCCACTAATCTTAAAGTTAAGGGCAAAAGGCCATATTGCTATAGGATGTGCGCCCGAAAAGCCTTTTGCGCCCAGGGTCTGCGGGCTCAACACTCATTTGGGTGCGTCCGCGGAAAGTTTTCCAACCAGTCCGCAAATTTTGAAATGAGTACTGGCATAAAGCCGGTAGCCGGTTCAATATTTGTCACAGAATTGACGCCAAGGAACTGGCAAATCTGAGGCATGATGCGGCCTCTTTGCAATTCAGGTTGAACATTTGGCAGCAAACCTTGTCCTAACATGCATCTTGCGGCCAATTCCAAAAACCGCTCCCCTGAACTAACCGGTTAAATATATGCGCCCATTGAAACAGGCAATTTATTCCAGCCGTACGGCTGACAAGTTCGTCGTACGTCTGCCAGACGGAATGCGGGAACGCATTGCCGAGGTGGCTCGCAATCATCACCGCAGCATGAACTCCGAAATCATCGCACGCCTGGAACAAAGCCTGATTCAGGAAGGTGCGCTGGGCGACGAGCTGAGCATGCGCCTGGACAGCCCCGAGCTGTCACTGCACGAACGCGAACTGCTGCAGCGTTTTCGTCAGCTCTCCCACCGCCAGCAAAATGCTCTCGTCTCGCTGATCGCCCACGACGTTGAGGCAGCTGCAGAAGCCAACTGATTGGCAACTGAAAGCTGAAAGCCAGCCATGCGCTGGCTTTTTTTTGCCCGGGATTTGGTCAGGAAAGGATCAAGGGGCAAATGCCCCCGATCCATGGAAAGGATCAAAGCAGGAAGATGGTTGCCAGGCCCAGGAAGATGAAGAAGCCGCCACTGTCGGTCATGGCCGTGATCATCACACTGGCGCCCATCGCCGGGTCTCGTCCAAGGCGCACCAGGGTCATTGGAATCAGAACCCCCATCAACGCTGCCAGCAGCAGGTTAAGCGTCATGGCCGCCGTCATGACCACGCCGAGCGACCAGCTGCCATACAGCAGGTACGCCACGATACCGATGACACCGCCCCACACCAGGCCGTTGATCAGCGCGACCGCAAGCTCCTTGCGCATCAAACGCTTGCCATGCCCGGTCCCCACCTGATCCAGCGCCATGGCGCGGACGATCATGGTGATGGTCTGGTTACCCGAGTTACCGCCAATACCCGCCACAATCGGCATCAGTGCAGCCAGGGCCACGAGCTTCTCGATGGAGCCTTCAAACAGGCCGATCACCCGTGAAGCAATAAACGCGGTAATCAAATTCACCGCCAGCCAGGCCCAGCGGTTACGCAGGGACTTCCAGACCGACGCAAAAATATCCTCTTCTTCCCGCAGACCGGCCATGTTGAGGACTTCGCTTTCGCTCTCCTCACGAATCAGGTCGACCATTTCATCGATGGTCAGACGGCCGATCAGCTTGCCGTTCTTGTCGACCACCGGGGCCGAGATCAAGTCATAACGCTCAAACGCCTGGGCTGCGTCGTAAGCGTCTTCGTCCGGATGGAAACTCACCGGGTCACTGGCCATGACGTCCGCGACTTTTTTGTCCGGATCATTGACCAGCAGGCGCTTGATCGGCAGTACGCCCTTGAGGATCCCTTCGTAGTCGACCACGAACAGCTTGTCGGTGTGGCCTGGCAACTCTTTCAAACGGCGCAGGTAGCGCAGAACCACTTCCAGGCTGACGTCTTCACGGATGGTGACCATCTCGAAGTCCATCAACGCACCGACCTGCTCCTCGTCGTAGGACAACGCCGAGCGCACACGCTCGCGCTGCTGGCCATCGAGGGTTTCCATCAGCTCATGGACGACGTCACGCGGCAGCTCGGAAGCCAGGTCAGCGAGTTCGTCGGCATCCATGTCCTTGGCGGCCGCCAGGAGCTCGTGATCGTCCATGTCGGCGATCAGCGTTTCACGGACCGAGTCGGATACTTCGAGGAGGATGTCGCCGTCGCGGTCAGCCTTGACCAACTGCCAAAGGGTCAGGCGGTCATTCAGCGGCAAGGCTTCGAGGATGTAGGCAACGTCGGCGGAGTGCAGGTCATCGAGCTTGCGTTGCAGCTCGACAAGGTTTTGCCGGTGGACCAGGTTCTCGACCCGGTCATTGTTCGCGCCTTCCTGGCGATGCGTCAGGTCTTCGACCACGCGCTGGCGCTGCAGCAGCTCGACGACTTGAGCCAGGCGATCCTGCAGGCTTTCTTGTGTTTTCTTTACTTCAACTTCGGTCATAGGCGAACTCCACTCCCAGCAGCGGGGCACGCCGGAAGGATCAATCAGTCAATTCATGATTGGTAAAACGGGGTACTGAGTAACTACTGGGTAAGTCCATGGAGGTGTTCCACAAGCCCCGGCGGGGCTGACGGGCGCAATGATACACCGGGCGGCCGCGTTTAACGTCAAAAAACTGGAAAGAACAAGCGCTTGCGACACAAAGCTGAGCATTGGCCACACATATGAACTGCGACGACACAGCTTGAGAGGAAAACACATGGGCGGGAGAAAAAGGCGCCACGGGAAATAAAAACCCCAGACGGCAAAAAGCCCGCACTAGGCGGGCTTTTTGTTGTTTGGTGCACTCGACAGGATTCGAACCTGTGACCGCTCGGTTCGTAGCCGAGTACTCTATCCAGCTGAGCTACGAGTGCAGATTGTGTTTTTAGACCAGATCACAACTGGTTGAAGCCAAGTTACCTGCATTGCTGCAACTAACTCTTAAATGGTGCACTCGACAGGATTCGAACCTGTGACCGCTCGGTTCGTAGCCGAGTACTCTATCCAGCTGAGCTACGAGTGCATTTGTTGCCGCGCATTATAGGCCGTTCAATCTCTATGTAAAGCTATTTTTTCGTTTAGTTTCAACAAGTTAGCGAAAAAACCAGATTGCAACGTACTAAGCAAATAATGGCGGAGAACGGGGGATTCGAACCCCCGACACCCTTTTGAGGTGTACTCCCTTAGCAGGGGAGCGCCTTCGGCCACTCGGCCAGCTCTCCGCAACACGGGGCGTATATTAACCAGCTTCATCCCCGTTTGCAAACATAAAAAACGATAAAAATTAATGGCTTGGTTCTTCGTCCTTCTCTTTCTTGATCCGCAGGTAGATTTCCTCGCGGTGGACAGCCACCTCTTTCGGAGCGTTAACCCCGATACGCACTTGATTGCCTTTGACGCCGAGCACGGTCACGGTGATTTCGCCATCACCAATAATCAGGCTTTCTGCGCATCGACGAGTCAGAATCAGCATACCTTTCTCCTCACGCATTTCATTTCGGGAACAACAGTCTGCAAAAAAAAGGCATTCGACCTACAACCAAATGGCCATAGCCCTACACGCCTAAGTATTGTCGAGCGCAGGTAAAAGAACAGGTCTTCATCACGCGTCCGGCAAAAAAATGAAAGGCGCGGATAACCGCGCCTTCCTGGCAACGCATCACTCGCCCTGTCGGGCCGGAGCGTCCAGCTCAAAAGCGGTATGCAGTGCGCGTACAGCCAGTTCCAGGTACTTCTCTTCGATCACCACCGACACCTTGATTTCCGATGTGGAGATCATCTGGATGTTGATGCTTTCCTTGGCCAAGGCTTCGAACATGCGGCTGGCAACGCCCGCATGGGAACGCATGCCCACGCCCACGATCGACACCTTGGCAATCTTGGTATCGCCGACCACTTCACGGGCGCCGATTTCCTTCGCGGTGTTCTGCAGGATACGCTCCGCCGCATCGTACTCGTTGCGGTGCACGGTGAAGGTGAAATCGGTGGTGTTATCGTGCGAAACGTTCTGCACGATCATGTCGACTTCGATGTTCGCGCCACTGATCGGGCCCAGGATCTTGAAAGCCACGCCCGGGGTGTCTGGCACGCCACGGATAGTCAGCTTGGCTTCATCACGGTTGAAAGCGATACCGGAAATGATCGGCTGTTCCATGGATTCCTCTTCATCAATAGTAATGAGGGTGCCCGGACCCTCCTTGAAGCTGTGCAGTACGCGCAGCGGAACGTTGTATTTGCCGGCGAACTCAACGGCACGGATCTGCAACACCTTGGAACCGAGGCTGGCCATTTCCAGCATCTCTTCGAAGGTGATCTTGTCCAGGCGCTGAGCCACGGACACGACCCGCGGGTCGGTGGTGTAGACGCCATCCACATCGGTGTAGATCTGGCATTCGTCAGCCTTCAGGGCTGCCGCCAGGGCCACGCCAGTGGTGTCGGAACCGCCACGACCGAGGGTGGTGATGTTGCCGTGCTCGTCGACGCCCTGGAAACCGGCGACAACTACCACACGACCGGCTTTCAGGTCAGCGCGAATCTTCTGGTCATCAATCTGCAGGATGCGGGCTTTAGTGTGCGCGCTATCCGTAAGAATGCGGACCTGGTTGCCAGTGTAGGACACCGCCGGCACACCACGCTTGTTCAGCGCCATGGCCAGCAATGCGATGGTCACCTGCTCCCCGGTGGAAATGATCACGTCCAGTTCACGGGGAACCGGTTGCTGATCGCCACTGATTTGCTTGGCCAGATCGATCAGGCGATTGGTCTCGCCGCTCATGGCCGACAGCACCACCACCAGGTCATCGCCGGCATCGCGGAATTTCTTAACCTTGTCGGCGACCTGCTCGATTCTTTCGACAGAACCGACCGAGGTGCCTCCAAATTTCTGTACGATCAAAGCCATTTCTAAGCCGCCTCAGCCCGTAAAGGGGCGCCTGTTATTCAATCAACCAGCACTGACTGAGCCCGCGACTAGACCACGGGCTCATTAACAGCGCCTTAAATACCTGCCTCGACAAACGGCACGGTCAGGGCCAGGGCCGCGTCCAGGGCGCCGGCGTCAACACCACCGCCTTGCGCCATGTCCGGACGACCACCGCCCTTCCCGCCCACTGCCGCGGCGGCTTGCTTCATCAAATCACCGGCCTTGAGTTGGCCAGTCAGGTCTTTGGTTACACCGGCAACCAGAACGACCTTTTCCTCATGGACACTGCCGAGCAGGATCACTGCGCGGCCGAGCTTGTTCTTCAACTGATCGACCAAGGCCAACAGCGCCTTGCCGTCCTGACCGTCCAGGCGTACGGCCAGCACTTTCACACCCTTGACGTCCAGGGCGGAAGCCGACAGATCGTCGCCCGCCGCGCTGGCCGCCTTGGCCTGCAACTGCTCCAGCTGTTTCTCCAGCTGACGGTTGCGCTCCAGTACGCCGGAGAGCTTGTCGATCAGGTTGTCGCGGCTGCCCTTGACCAGGCCGGCCGCTTCCTTGAGTTGTTCTTCTGCCGCATTGAGGTAGGCCAGGGCTGCAGCACCGGTGATCGCTTCAATACGACGTACGCCGGAAGCCACGCCGCCTTCGCTGATGATTTTCAGCAGACCGATGTCGCCGGTACGGCTGGCGTGAATACCACCACACAGCTCCACCGAGAAGCTGCCGCCCATGCTCAATACGCGCACTTCGTCGCCGTACTTCTCGCCAAACAGCGCCATGGCGCCTTTCTTCCTGGCGGTCTCGATATCGGTTTCTTCGGTTTCCACCGGGGTGTTCTTGCGAATCTCGGCGTTGACGATGTCTTCCAGGGCCTTCAACTGCTCAGGCTTGATCGCCTCGAAATGACTGAAGTCAAAACGCAGGCGCTGGCTATCGACCAACGAACCCTTCTGTTGCACATGCTCACCCAGCACCTGACGCAACGCAGCGTGCAGCAAGTGAGTGGCAGAATGGTTCAAGGCAGTTGCATGCCGTACGTCGGCATCTACCTGAGTGTCCACCGGCGCGCCGACGGTCAGGTTGCCCAGCACCAGCACGCCGTGATGCAGGAACGCACCGCCGGTCTTGGTGGTGTCGCGCACTTCAAAACGACCGGAGGTGGAGCTCAGGAAACCACAGTCGCCAACCTGGCCACCGGATTCAGCGTAGAACGGGGTCTGGTCGAGGACCACAACACCCTCGTCACCTTCGTTCAGCACGTCAACCGACTTGCCGTCCTTATAGATAGCCACGATCTTGGCCGAGCCAACGGTGGCTTCGTAACCAATGAACGAAGTCGCCACATCAACCTTTACCAGGGTGTTGTAGTCCAGGCCAAAGGAGCTGGCGGAACGGGCACGGACGCGCTGGGCTTCCATCTCACGCTCAAACCCGGCCTCGTCGATGGTCAGCTCGCGTTCGCGGGCGATGTCGGCGGTCAGGTCCATCGGGAAACCGTAGGTGTCGTACAGCTTGAACACGACGTCGCCCGGCACCACGGTGCCCTTGAGCTCGACCAGGTCCTGCTCGAGGATCTTCAGGCCGTGCTCCAGGGTCTTGGAGAACTGCTCTTCTTCAGCCTTGAGCACGCGCTCGATGTTGGCTTGCTGCTGCTTGAGTTCCGGGAAGGCATCGCCCATCTCGGCCACCAGCGCGGCAACGATCTTGTAGAAGAAGCTGCCGGTGGCGCCCAGCTTGTTACCGTGACGGCAGGCCCGACGAATGATGCGGCGCAGCACATAGCCACGGCCTTCGTTCGACGGCAGCACGCCATCGGCGATCAGGAAGCCGCAGGAACGGATGTGATCCGACACCACCTTGAGCGACGACTGGTTGTCGTTGGCACAGCCAATGGCCGCGGCCGAAGCGCTCAGCAGGTTGGTGAACAGGTCGATCTCGTAGTTGGAGTGAACGTGCTGCATCACCGCACTGATCCGCTCCAGGCCCATGCCGGTGTCCACCGACGGCGCTGGCAACGGATGCAACACGCCATCGGCGGTGCGGTTGAACTGCATGAACACGTTGTTCCAGATCTCGATGTAGCGGTCGCCGTCTTCTTCCGGCGAGCCCGGTGGGCCGCCCCAGATGTCGGCGCCGTGATCGTAGAAAATCTCGGTGCACGGGCCGCACGGGCCGGTATCGCCCATGGTCCAGAAGTTGTCGGACGCGTAAGGCGCGCCCTTGTTGTCGCCGATGCGAATCATGCGCTCGACCGGCACCCCGATTTGCTGGGTCCAGATGTCGTAGGCTTCGTCATCGGTGGCGTAGACGGTCACCCAGAGTTTTTCCTTCGGCAGCTTCAGCACGCCGGTCAGGAAGGTCCAGGCAAAGGTGATCGCGTCTTTCTTGAAATAGTCGCCGAAGCTGAAGTTACCCAGCATCTCGAAGAATGTGTGGTGACGGGCGGTGTAGCCCACGTTTTCCAGGTCGCTGTTCTTGCCGCCGGCGCGTACGCACTTCTGGCTGCTGGTGGCGCGGGTGTAGGCGCGCTTTTCCTGGCCCAGGAAGCAGTCCTTGAACTGGTTCATCCCCGCGTTGGTGAACAGCAGGGTTGGGTCATTGCCTGGGATCAAGGAGCTGGAGGCGACACGGGTGTGACCTTGCTCTTCGAAGAAGCGAAGGAAGGCTTCACGGATTTCTGCGCTTTTCATTAGGTTCTTCCACGGAGGCTGCGGCCAAAGGCCAGTGCTAAACGTCATCAGACGGAGCGACGGCAAAGGGCCGCATTATATCGGCCCTTTGCCCGTGGTACAGCGTGTTTATGTGATAGAAACAGTCAATTAGACGGTCTGCACTGTCATTTCCGGGAAAACTCGACAAATGTCGCGAGCACTTGCTCGATCTGCGCCCGGCTGACGTCCAGGTGCGTGACCATGCGCAGGCGCGGCGCCGCGCTCAACTTGATCCCGCGTTCGGCAGCAAACGCCTTCAAGGCCTGGGCTCGATCACCGATGTCGACGTAGACCATATTGGTCTGCACCGGCTCCACCGTATAACCCGCCTTGCGCAGTTCATCCCCCAGCCATTGGGCATTGGCGTGGTCGTCGGCCAGGCGCTGCACCTGGTGATCCAGGGCGTACAGCCCCGCCGCCGCCAGCGAACCGGCCTGGCGCATGCCGCCACCGACCATCTTGCGCAAACGACGGGCCTTGGCGATCAACGCGGTGGAGCCGCACAGCACCGAGCCGATCGGCGCGCCCAGGCCCTTGGACAGGCACACCGACACCGAATCGAAGTGCTGGGCAATTTCCCGCGCATCCACACCCAGCTTGACCGCCGCGTTGTAGAGCCGCGCGCCGTCCAGGTGCAAGGCCAGGCCGTGTTCCCGGGTAAAGGCTCGCGCGGCCGCCAGGTATTCCAGCGGCAGGACCTTGCCCTGCATGGTGTTTTCCAGCGCCAACAAGCGGGTACGGGCGAAGTGGAAGTCGTCCGGCTTGATCGCGGCCAGCACGTGCTCCAGGTTCAGGGAACCGTCGGCCTGCACTTCCAGGGGTTGTGGCTGGATCGAGCCGAGAACCGCCGCGCCGCCGCCTTCGTATTTGTAGGTGTGGGCCTGCTGACCGACGATGTATTCCTCGCCACGCTCACAGTGCGCCATCAACGCCAGCAGGTTGCTCATGGTGCCGGTGGGCACGAACAACGCGGCGGCAAAACCCAGGCGCCTGGCCAGTTCGGCTTCCAGGCGATTGACGCTCGGGTCCTCGCCGTAGACGTCGTCGCCGCTGGCGGCAGTGGCCATCGCCTCGAGCATGCCAGGGGTCGGTTGGGTCACTGTGTCGCTGCGCAGGTCAATCACGTTCATCAAACTAGCCTCTAGCGGATTGGAGCGTTTCTTGTGTTGACGATTACTGCGGGCAAACCCGCGGAATATCAAGCCCCGTGCTTGCACAATCGAATACCAACCAAACAAACCGATATAGGTTATCGATAAACCAACCGTGCAGTTTCTGAAAAACCATGATAAAAACTCTCCGCCGCCAGGGTTCTGGCGGCAACGTTCTCAGGGCGGGGTGTAATTCCCCACCGGCGGTAATTGCACGCAACGTGCATAGCCCGCGAGCGCTTGGCGCCTCGAACTGCCCCGGCAGGACGGCGACAAGGTCAGCAGACCCGGTGTGATCCCGGGGCCGACGGTCATAGTCCGGATGAAGAGAGAACGGGATTGGCACCTAAGGGCCGCACTGACGTCATGTTCACATGAGCCCGCTGTGCGTACCCTTAAATCCCATTCGATTCATAACGCCCTGTTTTTTTCTTAAACAGGAGTCAGAACATGCAACCCACCGCAATCGACAGCAAAAGCAAAAACCATCACGGCGAGCGCGTCGCGTTTATCCAGGCCTGCTGGCACAAGGATATTGTCGACCAATCCCGTAAAGGTTTCCTCGCCGAAATGATCGCCCAGGGCTACCAGGAATCGGACATCGATTTCTTCGAAGTCGGCGGCGCCTTTGAAATGCCCCTGCACGCCAAGCTGCTGGCCAAGTCCGGCCGTTATGCCGGTATCGTCGCGGCCGCCCTGGTGGTGGACGGCGGGATCTACCGTCACGAGTTCGTGGCCCAGTCCGTGGTCAGCGGCCTGATGCAGGTCCAGCTGGAAACCGAAGTGCCGGTGTTCTCGGTATCCCTGACCCCGCACCACTTCCACGCGGGCAGCGAGCACCATACGTTCTTCTATGAGCACTTCGTGCACAAGGGCCAGGAAGCGGCACGCACCTGCGCCGACACCCTGCACAAGGTTCGCGCACTGCGTCGCAATGAGCCACGTGCTCTCGCGGTTTAAGCAACACTGCAAAGCAAATGTGGGAGCGGGCTTGCTCGCGAAAGCGGAGTGTCAGTCAATACATGTCTGACTGATACACCGCCTTCGCGAGCAAGCCCGCTCCCACATTTGACCGAGTCGGTCTCGGGGTTCAGGCCAGGCCGGCATCCGTGGTCGGCACAATCAATATCCCCGCTCGCAAGCCATTCTTGACCTTCGGGTTCGGGAAGATGATGCGCGCGCCCTCCTCCTCGATCACCCAGCGGGTCTTGGCAATGTCCTCGGCCAGCAGATAACCCTTCTCCAACTCCGAAAAGTTTTCCACGTCCGCCGGCAAATGCAGGACGAAGGTATCGCTGTGCTTGATCACTTCCCGGGAGACGCTGAACAGCTGCAGGCCATCCAGGCTCTCGGTGGCCGGCTCGTTGCCTTCGATGATCTGCGTGAGGCGGGTTTCCAGGCGCGATACGTCCACGCCCTGGTTCTGCCCGAACGGCCGGGCCTTGCCCAACTCCAGGGTGAAGGACTCGGCCTCCAGCTGCTCATAGGTAAACGCCGTGAAGGTGATCGACGTCTTGTTCTGCAACAGCACCGCCTCCAGGCCGGCGGCTCGCAGGCGCGCCAGTTCACGACGTGAATGCTGGCGACCGTCCTTCCACGGGTACAGTGCGAACTGCTCGATCTTCGAGCCACGGATGGCGGTGTGCAGGTCGTAGTGCAAACGGCTACGCCCAGGCACGCTGAAGAAGGTGCGGGCCAACTGCTCAAGCTCGGCGGCGCGCATGGCTTCGGGGCCGATGTTTTGTTCGTGACGGCCATTGAACAGCCGGTTGACGTCCAGTTCGAGGTAACGCTCGCCGCGGCGCATGGCCTCGGGGTTGCCGAACAGGAACAGAATACGGGTACGGGGCTTGATCTCCCCACGGGCGATGCCCTGCAGCAAGCGGTCGGCCAATTCGATCGGCGCGGTTTCGTTGCCATGGATGCCGGACGACAGCAGTACGTCGCTGCCGTTGTCCCGCGCCTCAGGAGGCCGCACTTCCAGCGCGCCCTCACTGAGCCAGCGCAGTTGCACGCCGTCGACAGTCAGTTGAATTTTTTGCGCCGGTTCGCGACCGGCGAGGGTCAGTTCAAGCAGTTTGCCGAGGGCGAGCATACGCAGCTTCCTTAGTGGTTGCAGCCAGGACCGTGGACGTGATCGTCGTCATCACCTTCAACGTCGGCCGGTTCCATTTCCAGTTGCAGGCTCATCAGGTTGGTGGCCAATGGGCGCATCAGCAGGTTGGCGTATTCCGCGTCGCCTTCTTCCACGTCCACGCCGATCAGCAGTTGGCCACGGCCGTCGTGCTGGATCCAGATCTCCTTGCCCTGCCACACCACGGCGACGCGGGTGCAGGAAGTTTCCAGCTGGGTGCCGTCGGTGTCTTCAAGGATCAGTTTCAGGGTGTCGGTGGTCATAAATAGTTCTCAGCCGTGCGGCGTTAATTGATCTGGAAAGGATAAACCGAGCCCAGTTTAAGGATTTGCGTCAGTTCATCCAGTGCCGTCCGGCACTCAAGCAGCAATTGCGGGTCAGCCAGGTCGGTTTCCCGCAGGCTGTCGCGGTAGTGCTTGTCGACCCATTGGGTCAGCGTGTCGTACAACGGCGCCGTCATGATAACCCCTGGGTTGACCGCCGCCAGTTCGGTTTCATTCAAGGCTACACGCAAGCGCAGGCACGCCGGGCCACCGCCGTTCTGCATGCTTTGCTTGAGGTCGAAGACTTTGACTTCGCGGATCAGCCCGCCGGAGGACGTCAGGCCTTGCAGGTACTGCCAGACACGCTCGTTGGCGCGGCATTCTTCCGGCACGATCAGCAGCATCGAACCGTCGGCGCGGGTCAGCAGCTGGCTGTTGAACAGGTAGGAACGCACCGCGTCTTCAACACCCACCTGGGCCCGTGGCACGCAGATCGACTGGAAATTGCCGCCGAGCTTGCCGAGCTTGCCCTGCAATTCGCCGAGCATCTGCTCAGTATTGAGGAACGCGTCCTCGTGATAGAACAGCACCTCGCCATTGCCCACCGCGATCACATCGTTGTGGAACACACCGGCATCGATCACCGCCGGGTTCTGCTGGGCGTAGACCACGCCGTCGTCCCGCAGGCCGTGCAGGCGCGCGACCGCCTGGGAGGCTTCGAGGGTCTGGCGTGCCGGGTACTTTTGCGGCGCCGGGTAGCGGGTGTCGAACGCGCTGCGGCCGAACACGAAAAACTCTACGCCCGCCTCGCCATAGTCCCGGCAGAAACGCGTGTGGTTGGCCGCGCCTTCGTCACCGAACTGCGCCACCGCCGGTAATGCGGCGTGGTGGGCGAAGTGCTTCTGGTCAGCGAACATCGCCCCCAGCACGCGGCTGGTGGTCGGGTGTTCGATGCTGCGGTGGTATTTGCAGTTGAGGTTGGCGGCGGTGAAATGCACGCGACCGTCAAAGGTGTCGGCGCTCGGGCTGACGGTCGCGGCATTGGCCACCCACATGCTCGACGCCGAGCAACTGGCAACCAGCAGCGGCATGGCTTGCTTGGCGGCCTGCTGGATGACTTGTGCGTCGGTGCCGGCAAAACCGAGGTTGCGCAAGGCGGCCACATCCGGACGTTCCTGGGGCGCCAGCACACCTTGCACAAAGCCCATTTCCATCAGGGCCTTCATCTTCGCCAAGCCTTGCAGCGCCGCTTCCTTCGGGTTGGAGGACTGCTGGCTATTGCTTTGGGACGCGACGTTGCCGTAGGACAAGCCGCCGTAGTTATGGGTCGGCCCCACTAGACCGTCAAAATTGACTTCACAGGATTTCATCGGCGAGGCTCCACGAACATCTGTATTTTTATAGGCATCAAATTACTTGAACACACCACAAATCAAGTGTGGGAGCGGGCTTGCTCGCGAAAGCGGTGGTTCAGTCGCCTGAAATGTTGAATGACACACCGCCTTCGCGAGCAAGCCCGCTCCCACATTTAGATCAGCGTCACACCCGGGGTTAACGTCGCCGGTAGCACCAGGCTCGGGGTCTCAAGGGAGGCCACCGGGTACGCGCAATAGTCCGCCGCGTAATAGGCGCTGGCGCGATGGTTGCCCGAAGCCCCTACCCCGCCAAATGGCGCGCTGCTCGCAGCACCCGTCAGCTGTTTGTTCCAGTTGACGATCCCGGCACGGCTTTCCAGCCAGAACTGCTGGTAACGCGCCTCGGAATCCGACAGCAACCCGGCCGCCAAGCCGTATTGAGTGTTGTTGGCCTCGGCAATCGCCGCCTCGAAATCAGCGTAGCGGATCACTTGCAGCAGTGGGCCGAACAGCTCTTCGTCAGCGCGTTCCGTAACCTCGGTCACATCGATAATCCCCGGCGTCAGCAACGCAGCCTGGGCCTGGGGTTGAGTCATTTCCAACAGCGCCACGGCGCCATTGGCCAACAGCAATTCCTGGGCATCCATCAACGCCTTGGCAGCACCGAGGGAAATCACCGAGCCCATGAACGGCGCCGGCGTTTGGTCAAATGCGCCGACTTCGATGGTCGAGCTCACCGCCACCAGGCGTGCGAGCAACGCATCGCCCCAGGCGCCTTCCGGCACCAGCAGGCGACGGGCACAGGTGCAACGCTGGCCAGCGGAGATAAACGCCGACTGGATAATGGTGTACACGGCCGCATCCACATCGGCCACTTCGTCCACTACCAGCGGGTTGTTGCCGCCCATTTCCAGCGCGAGGATCTTGTCCGGGCGCCCGGCGAATTGCTGGTGCAGATGGTTGCCGGTGCGGCTGGAGCCGGTGAAGAACAGACCGTCGATGCCCGGATTCGCCGCCAGGGCGATCCCGGTTTCCCGTGCGCCTTGCAGCAGGTTCAACACGCCCGCCGGCAGGCCGGCGTCGATCCAGCATTGCACGGTCAGCTCGGCGACTTTCGGGGTCAGCTCGCTCGGCTTGAACAGCACGGTGTTACCCGCCAGCAAGGCCGGCACGATATGCCCGTTAGGCAAGTGACCCGGGAAGTTGTAAGGGCCAAACACCGCCACTACACCGTGGGGCTTGTGGCGCAACACGGCAGTGGCGTCGCCCAATGGGCCGCTCTTCTCGCCGGTACGCTCGCGGTAGCTTTGCACCGAGATCGCGACCTTGTTGACCATGCTGGTGACTTCAGTCGCCGATTCCCACAAAGGCTTGCCGGTTTCCTCACCGATGCAGCGGGCGAGTTCGTCAGCACGACTCTTCAGGTTGGCGGCGAAGGCTTCCAGCACGCTCAGGCGCTCTTCCAAGGAACGCTTGGCCCAGGCCGGAAACGCCTGGCGTGCAGCCTGGACGGCGGACTCGACCTGCTCGGCGGTGGCGCCATTACCCGACCACACCACCTGCTGGGTCACCGGGTTCAGCGACTCAAACACTTCACCCTGGCCAGCCAGCCATTCACCTGCGATGTATAGCGAATTCATTATTTCGACTCCCGGGCAGCGGACAACGGTACGGCACGCACTTGATCACCGGCGATCAGTTGCAGGCGCTTGGCGGTCTGTTGATCGACCACCAGGGTGCCCGCAGCCAACCGCGCCGGCGCGGCGGTGATGCGGCAATCTTCACGTTTGCGGTTATGGATCAGGAACGGCGTGGCGTCGTCGCCCGGCGTACCAATCGCCAGCACCAGCGCTTCGCTGTCGCGCACGGCGCGGATCTTGGTGGTTTCACACTCCACCGCCGGGCCCGCGTCGAAGATGTCGACGTAGCCCTGGTAGCTGAAACCTTCGCTCTTGAGCATGCTCAGGGCCGGCTCGGTGTCGGTGTGGACCTTGCCGATCACGTTGCGCGCGTCTTCAGACAGGAAGCAGGTGTACAGCGGAAACTTCGGCATCAGCTCGGCGATAAACGCCTTGTTGCCCACGCCGGTGAGGTAGTCGGCCTGGCTGAATTCCATCTTGAAGAAGTGCCGGCCCAGGCTTTCCCAGAACGGCGAGCGCCCGGCTTCGTCGGACATGCCGCGCATCTCGGCGATGATCTTGTTGCCAAACAGCTGCGGGAATTCCGCGATAAACAGCATGCGCGCCTTGGCCAGCATGCGGCCGTTAAGGCCATTGCGGTAATCGGCGTGCAGGAACAACGAGCACAGCTCGGAGTTGCCGGTCAGGTCGTTGGCCAGAAACAGCGTCGGGATTTCACGGTAGATGTTCAGCTCCTGGGAGGCGCTGACCGTCAGGCCGACCCGGAAGTTGTACCAGGGCTCGCGCAGGCCGACGGCACCGGCGATGGCGGAAATCCCCACCACGCGGCCTTCGTCGTTTTCCAGCACGAACAGGTAGTCCGCATCACCGCGCCCGGCTTCGCCGCGAAAGGTCTTTTCAGCCCAGCCGACCCGGTGGGTCAGGCGCTCTTCGTTGGCCGGCAAGGTGGTGAGGCCGGTGCCGGTGCTGCGCGCCAGATCAATCAGGGCCGGTAAATCGCTGCTGCGTACGGGACGAACGATCATGCTATCTCCTCAAACGGGCCGCCTTGCAAGCCACCCGCGAAACTCATTCTTAAACCGCTACCAGTCGAACGCTGGCACCCTCGCCGACGCCCAGGGCTTCGGCGGTTTCCAGGTCCAGGGTCACTGGCTTGCCCGGCGCGTAGTCCAGCTCCAGCATCACCGCGCGGTAATCCTGCAACTGGCCGTTGCTCACCAGGTACTGGCGGCCGACACCCTTGACCATCTCACCGATCTTCACCGGCACCACACGGCTCTGGGCGATCGAGCGAATGCCCGAGACGCGCGCATGCAGGGTTGGGCCGCCGTCGAAGATGTCGATGTAATGGTCGGTCTCGAAGCCTTCGCGCATCAGGATGTCGAAGGTGATCTGCGCCCGCGGGTGCACCTGGCCCATGGCTTCCTGGGCTTCGTCGGGCAACAGCGGCACATAGATCGGATAGTGCGGCATCAGCTCGGCGAGGAAGGTCCGGCTCTTCAACCCGCACAGGCGCTCGGCAGCGGCGTAGTTGAGGTCGAAGAAGTTGCGGCCGATGGCGTCCCAGAACGGCGAATCACCGTTCTCGTCGCTGTAGCCCACAATCTCAGTGACCACCGAATCGGCGAAGCGCTCCGGGTGGCCGGCCACGAACAGCAGGCGGCCACGGGAGTTGAGCTCCGACCACGGCGAACCCACCAGCTCCGGCACCACGTAGAAGCTGGTCAGCAGGCTGTTGCCGGTGAGGTCATGGCACTGCGAGAGCACGTGGATCTTGTTGTGGATCTTCAGCTCGCGGGAAGCATGCACGAAGGTCTCGTTACGGAAGCTGTAGAACGGTTCCGAGTAGCCGGCCGAGGCAACGATGGCCGAACAGCCCACCAGCTTGCCGGCGTCGGTGTCTTCCAGGACGAAGAAATAGCTTTCTTCACCGTTGAAGCTGACCTCGGCGGCGAAGGACGCTTCGCTCGCAGCGATCTTGTCGCTCAGGCGTTCGACATCATCCGGCAAGGAGGTGACACCAATCGGGCTGTCCGCAGCCAGACGCTGTACCTCGCCCAGATCAGCCATTTGCGCGGGGCGCATCACCAGCATGGTGTCACTCCTTAACTCGAAAAACTCACAGGAAAAAATGCCGGACACGATCTTGAAATCAGTGAGGTCAAGTGTGGGAGCGGGCTTGCTCGCGAAAGCGGTGTGTCATTCAACATTTCAGGTGACTGAGCCACTGCATTCGCGAGCAAGCCCGCTCCCACATTTGATCTTCACAGCTTCAACTAAAGAGTCCGGCATACAAAATTTGTGTTGGGCGCCCGACTCGCCGGGCACCCAACGGTCCATCAGGCTTGCGTCAGCTTTTTCACCGCACGTTCGAAGCGGTCCAGGCCTTCCTGAATATCGGCATCTTCCACCACCAGGCTCGGGGCGAAGCGCACCACATCCGGGCCGGCTTGCAGGATCATCAAGCCTTCGCGCTCGGCGGCGTTGAAGATGTCCTTGGCCTTGCCTTTCCAGGCATCGCTCAGCACGCAACCGAGCAGCAGGCCCAGGCCACGCACTTCGGTGAAGATGCCGTATTGCTGGCCAATCTTCTCCAGACGGGAAACGAACAGGTCGTGCTTGGCGTTAACGCCGGCCAGCACTTCTGGCGTATTGATCACGTCGATCACCGCTTCCGCCACCGCGCACGCCAGCGGGTTGCCGCCGTAGGTGGTGCCGTGGGTGCCGACCACCAGGTGCTTGGCCAGGTCTTCGCGAGTCAGCATGGCCGCGATCGGGAAACCGCCGCCCAGGCTCTTGGCGCTGGTGAGGATGTCCGGCACGACGCCGTAATGCTGATAGGCGAACAACTCGCCGCTGCGGCCCATGCCGGTTTGCACTTCGTCGAACACCAGCAGCGCGTTGTTCGCGTCGCACAGGTCGCGGGCACCTTGCAGGTACGACAGTTCTGCCGGCAGCACGCCGCCTTCGCCCTGGATCGGCTCCAGCACCACGGCGCAGGTCTTGTCCGAGACGGCGGCTTTCAGCGCCTCCAGATCGTTGTAAGGCACGTGGGTGATGCCGACGATCTTCGGACCGAAGCCGTCGGAGTACTTCGACTGGCCACCCACGTTCACGGTGAACAGGGTACGGCCGTGGAAGCTGTTCAGCGCGGCGATGATTTCGTATTTCTCGGTGCCGAAGCGGTCGAACGCGACACGACGGGCCAACTTGAAGGCGGCCTCGTTGGCTTCGGCGCCGGAGTTGCAGAAGAACACACGCTCGGCAAACGTGGCGTCGATCAGCTTATGGGCCAGGCGCAGGGCCGGCTCATTGGTGAAGACGTTGGACACGTGCCACAGCTTGTTGGCCTGTTCGGTCAGTGCACCGACCAGCGCCGGGTGGGCGTGGCCCAATACGTTGACCGCGATGCCGCCGGCAAAGTCGATCAGCTCTCGGCCCGCCTGGTCCCATACGCGCGAACCTGCGCCACGCACGGGGATGAAAGCGGCAGGTGCGTAGTTGGGAACCATGACCTGGTCGAAATCGGCACGTTGCACCGGGGCTTGCTCAACGGACATCGGAGTCTCCTGAAGAGGAACGCCTGCCTGAAACTGGCGGGCGATGCAGGGATTGTAAGGACAGTTTTCAGCGCGGCCTTGCCGCCAAGCGACAACTTCTTATAGCGCCAACCCGCGATTTTCGCGGGTTTACGCCAATGCGACAAATAGCATCGCAATGGCGCAGTTTAAACCGCCCGGGCCGGTTTTGGGCGGTCGGTGAGGCACAACTATCCAATGCCGTCGCCGATGGCCGTTTTGGTCTGCTGTTGATCTCATCCGCGCACAGGAACAGCGTCATGCCTGGAGATGCCGGCCGAGCACTGATGCCTAGCCGCGCTCGGACGGCACCGACGACAATTCGAACGGGCTGCTGCTGCGGCGCTGGTTGCGGTCTTCACGAGGGGTGGCGCCGAAGAAGTTGCGGTAGGCGCTGGAGAAGTGCGGCCCCGAGGAGAAGCCGCAGGACAGGCCGATCTGGATGATCGACTTGCTGGTTTGCATGAGCATCTGGCGGGCCTTGTTCAGGCGCAGTTCCAGGTAGTACTGGCTGGGGACGCGATTGAGGTATTGCTTGAAGATCCGCTCGAGCTGTCGTCGGGACACGCACACATGCTGGGCGATTTCGTCGGTGGTCAGCGGCTCTTCGATGTTGGCCTCCATCAGCAACACGGCCTGGGTCAGCTTTGGATGGCTGGAACCCAGACGGTTTTGCAGCGGGATGCGCTGGCGCTCGCCGCCCTCACGGATGCGCTCTACGACCAGTTCTTCCGAGACTGCCCCGGCCAGTTCGGCGCCGTGGTCACGGGCCAGCACCGCCAGCAGCAGGTCGAGTACCGACATGCCACCGCAGGCGGTCAGGCGGTCACGGTCCCAGTCGAACAGATGGCTGGTGGCGATGACCTTGGGAAAACGCTCGGCAAAATCGTCCTGCCAGCGCCAGTGCACAGCGGCGCGGTAACCGTCGAGCAGACCGAGCTGGGCCAGCGGATACACACCGGCCGACAGGCCGCCGATCACACACCCGGCACGCACCAGTTGCTTGAGGGCGGTGCTGAGCTGGGAGGCGATGACGGTCGGTGGCTCATCGGCCAGCAGGAACAGCTTTTGGAAACCTTCCAGCTTGCCAGCCCAGGGCTCACCCGGCAGTTGCCAGGCGCCGTCCATTGGCGGCTCGGCCTGCAAAAACGAGAGTTCGTACACCACGTCCGGATGCACCCGCTGAGCAACGCGCAAGGCCTCCTCAGCCAGCGCAAGCGTCAGTGCTTTAGTGCTGGGCCAAATCAGGAAACCAATTCGATGGGCAGTCATGGAGTGCTATCCGAAGCGAGTAACAGTAATGAAGACAAAGGCCAATGCTAGCCCGTAAACCAACACAAATCTCAAACCATATGGAGATCTAATGTGGGAGCTGGCTTGCCTGCGATGGCGGCGTGTCTGTGCCAGAGAGGCAAACTGACCCACCGCTATCGCAGGCAAGCCAGCTCCCACAGGGGATCGGGGTCAGCCTTAAAGCTGTGAAGCTTGCACTAATTCAGTGCATAAAAGCAGTTCTGTTTACTTCAAGCTGCCGGAAAGAAACTGCTGCAAACGCTCGGACTGTGGGTTGACCAGCACTTCGCGCGGGTTGCCACGCTCTTCGACGATGCCTTTGTGCAAGAACACCAGTTGGTTGGAGACTTCACGGGCAAAGCCCATTTCGTGGGTCACCACCACCATGGTCCGGCCTTCCTGGGCCAGGTCCTGCATCACCTTCAGCACTTCGCCCACCAGCTCCGGGTCAAGGGCCGAGGTGGGTTCGTCGAACAGCATCACCTCAGGCTCCATCGCCAGGGCACGGGCAATCGCCACGCGCTGCTGTTCACCGCCGGACATGTGGCCAGGGAACGCATCCTTACGATGGCCCACACCGACTTTAGCCAGGTAGTGCTCGGCCTTTTCCCGGGCGTCTTTTTTCGACATGCCCAAGACGTGCACCGGTGCTTCCATGACGTTTTCCAGCGCGGTCATGTGGGACCACAGGTTGAAATGCTGGAACACCATCGACAGTCGCGAACGCATGCGTTGCAGCTGTTTCGGGTCTGCAGCCTTCATGGCGCCGTCTTTGTTGGCCACCAGTTTCAGCTCTTCGTTATTGAGCAGAATCTTGCCGGCGTGGGGCTGCTCCAGCAGGTTGATGCAGCGCAAAAAAGTACTTTTGCCCGAGCCACTGGACCCGATGATGCTGATCACATCACCGGCCGCGGCGGCCAGGGACACACCTTTGAGCACTTCATGACTGCCATAGCGTTTATGCAGGTCTTGGACTTCAAGTTTGTACATGCGGTCGGTTCTCACAAAAACAGTTGGTCAGTCGTTGAGCAAGCGCCCGTGCCGCAGCGCTTCGCGCCCCGCCACCTTGGCCAGCCAGAAACCCGCTTGGGCATAACGTAGCCGTTCAACGGCAAACAGCACCCCAGGCGTGCCCGCGCAAACAATGCTCACGCGGTCGGACAAGGGATCGATCACTTCAAATATCGGGTCGCCGGCTTCGACTACGTCACCGGCTTTACGCAGGTAGCTGATCACGCCGGCGTGGGGCGCGAACAACAACTCGGTGCCTTCGAAGGGCAGGCCTTCGCAGGGCTCGTGCTGCGGCGCGGGCCATTCACCACGGATCAGGCCTTGCTCGGCGAGGAACGCCAGGATGCCTTCAGCGTGGAAAATCGCTTCGTCACGGCCAGTATCGGCCTGGCCACCCAGCTCCAGAGTCGTCGCCAGGCACGCCAGGGGAATCTGCGCCTCGGGGAACGCCCGGGACAGCCGCAGCCACGGTAGCGAGCAGGCTTCGTCAAACGAACTGCCGCCGGAATCTTCCGCCAGCAGGCCGACCTTCACATTCAGGTGCGCCGACAGCGAACGCCACTGCGGCCAGTGTTGCGGCAGCGCGTACATGTGCAACGCGGCTTCGGCGTCGCAATGCAGGTCGAGGACCACGTCGGCGGTGCAGGCATGGCTCAGCAACACCCGCTGCATGCCTTGCAACTGGCTGCTCGGCGCCGGCAACGCATTGAGCGCATCGCTCATGGCCTGGCGGATCAAGCGCACATTGGCGTGAGGATCATCCCCCAGCTTGCCGTTGAGCAACTCGGTAACCGGCTCGCTCAACTCAACGAAGTCGCGGTTGAAGTTCTTGCCGCTGCCGATCTCGAAACGGCCCTGGTGACTGCCTTGCAGCAGTTGCCCCAGGCCCATCGGATTGGCGACGGGAACCAGCTCGATCACGCCGTTGAGGGCGCCTTGCTGTTCCAGTTCCGTCAGGCGCTTTTTCAGCTCCCAGGCGGCGCGCATACCGGGCAACTCATCCGCGTGCAGGCTGGCCTGGATATAAGCCTTGCGCTCGCCGCTGCCGAAACGGAACACCGTCAGCTGGCGTTCGCAGCCCAGGTGACCCCAGGGCAACAGGTGATCGATACGTTCCATATCAATGCTTCCGTGGAGCCAGGTAGCTCAGCCAGCGGCCTTCGGCCAACTTGAACAGGCGCACCAGGATAAAGGTCAGGCACAGGTAGAACGCACCCGCCGTGATATAGGCTTCGAACGGCAAGTAGTACTGGGCGTTCACCGTGCGTGCGGCACCGGTGATGTCGATCAGGGTGACGATGGACGCAAGGCTGGTGGTCTGGAGCATCATGATCACTTCGTTGCTGTATTGCGGCAGCGCCCGGCGCAGGGCCGATGGCAGCAGGATCCGGCGGTACAGCTTGTAGCGCGACATGCCCATGGCCTTGGCTGCCTCGATCTCGCCGTGGGGCGTGGCCTTGAGGCTGCCGGCGATGATCTCGGCGGTATAGGCGCTGGTGTTCACGGCAAACGCCAGGCACGCGCAGAAGGTCGCGCTGGACAGCAGTGGCCACAGGAAGCTTTCGCGCACCGCTTCGAACTGGGCCAGGCCGTAGTAGATCAAGAACAGCTGCACCAGCATCGGCGTGCCGCGAATCACATAGGTGTAGAGCCAGGCAACACCGTTGACGATCGGCTGCTTGGACACGCGCATCAGGCCCAGGGGCAAGGCCGCGAGCAAGCCGAAGAACAGCGAAATGGCCAGCAGTTTCAGGGTGGTCAGCAAGCCGCCGAGGTACAGCGGCATGGCCTCCCAGATGACGTTGTAGTCGAAGATCATAGATCAGCCGCCTTTACGCCTACCGAGTAGCGCTTCTCAAGATGACGCAGGGCCAGCAACGACACGCTGGTGATCACCAGGTACATCGCCGCCACTGCGAGGAAGAAGGTAAAAGGTTCGCGGGTGGCGTCTGCCGCCTGCTTGGCCTTGAACATCATGTCTTGCAGGCCCACCACCGAAATCAATGCGGTGGCCTTGGTCAGTACCAGCCAGTTGTTGGTAAACCCGGGGATCGCCAGCCGAATCATCTGCGGCACCATCACCCGGAAAAACACCTGGAACGGGCTCATGCCATACGCCAGGCCGGCTTCGGCCTGGCCCTTGGGAATGGCCATGAAGGCGCCACGGAAGGTTTCCGAAAGGTAGGCGCCAAAGATGAAACCCAGGGTGCCGATACCGGCGGCCAAGGGGTTCAAGTCAATGTAGTCGTTGTAGCCGAGCAACGGCGCAACGCGGTTAAGCAGGTCCTGACCGCCGTAGAAAATCAGCAGGATCAGCACCAGGTCGGGGATCCCGCGGATCACCGTGGAGTACAGGTCGCCCAGCCAGGCCAACCAGCGCACCGGCGAGAGGCGCAACGCGACCCCGATCAGACCCAGAACAATGGCCAGGGCCATGGACGACAAGGCGAGCTGAAGCGTCAACCAAGCGCCATCGAGGATGACAGCCCCGTAGCCTTTCAACATGATTCAGGTCCTCGAAAAGGGGGATGAAAAAATGGCGCAAACTTCAGAGATCCTGGTGCTTGCGCCATTCTGGACAGACAGCTGCGACGGTTTACTTGGCTTCTGGGCCGTAAATGTCGAAGTTGAAGTACTTGTCCTGGATTGCCTTGTACTTGCCGTTGGCACGGATCGCAGCGATTGCAGCGTTGATGCGGTCCAGGTTTTCCTTGTCGCCTTTACGTACCGCGATGCCGATACCGTCGCCGAAGTACTTGGCGTCGGTGAAGGCCGGGCCGGTGAACGCGTAGCCTTTACCGGCTGGCGTGTCGAGGAAGCCTTCCTGCAACAGGGTGGCGTCGGCCACGGTGCCATCAAGGCGACCGGCTTCTACGTCCAGGTAGATTTCGTTCTGCGAGCTGTAAGGAACAATGGTGGCGCCTTTGGGAGCCAGCACTTCCTTGGCAAAACGGTCGTGGATCGAACCGCGCTGCACGCCGATTTTCTTGCCTTTCAGTTCGTCCAGGCTGTCGCTGACGGCAGTGCCTTCCTTCAATACCAGACGAGCCGGAGTCAGGTAATAGCGGTTGGTGAAGTCCACGGACTTCTTGCGATCTTCAGTGATGGACATCGAGGACAGGATGGCGTCGATCTTGCGCACTTTCAGCGCCGGGATCAGGCCGTCGAATTCCTGCTCGACCCACGTGCACTTGACCTGCATCTGCTCACACAGGGCGTTGCCGATGTCGTAGTCAAAACCGACGATGCTGCCGTCCGGTGCCTTGGAGGCAAACGGAGGGTAAGCCGCTTCAATACCAATCTTCAGTGGCTTGCCTTCGGCGAAAGCCTGCATGGACAGCACGGACAGCGCCAGGGCGCCCAACAGCACGAGTTTCTTCATCTTGGGACTCCATCGGTATAGGGCAAAACAGCAGTATGAGCCAGGGCCCACGATGCGAATGAGTGAAACCGAATAGCGGTGCTGCGTCCTGCGCCAGTTCAGCATCGGCGACGACGAGCGAGTGATCGGCATTCTAACGACAGGCCGGAAGCCGATATTTCCTCAATGCGACAACAATTTACAGAAGCACCGAGAAAGCGGTTCCAGCACATTGACAGCCTCTTGATTTTATGCAGAGGCAAAAGATATTAAACCTGTTAACGCTGCAAGTTGCGGGCCTATTATTCGCAAACCCTTCTAGCACGGCAAGTGTAGCGTTGGATCTAATTTTTCAGGGCGTCTAAGACGCGGGTTTTCGGGGCATGGGCGTAGCACTTTGCCTCATGTTTGGGCGTGGGGTTACACATTTGCCGGGTTCGGTAACATTCAGAAACTTCCTACAACACAATCCGATATTTATTGGCCTTGTGTAAGTCGCCCCACCGGATGACCAGCCTTGGAATGCAATCTAAATGTGGGAGCGGGCTTGCTCGCGAAGGCGGTGTGTCAGTGGGTGATGTGCTGGCTGACACGCCGCCTTCGCGAGCAAGCCCGCTCCCACATGGGTTATAGGTCGCCTGTCCGATCGCACAAAAAAGCCCCACCCGGCCTACGCCGAATGGGGCTATGTCCCACAAACCCGCCTTACGCGACGTTCATGGTCTTGTGCGTCTCGATCAAATGCGCCACCACACTCGGATCCGCCAGGGTGGAGATATCGCCCAACCCGTCGTATTCAGCGGTGGCAATCTTGCGCAGGATCCGGCGCATGATTTTCCCCGAACGGGTCTTCGGCAAGCCCGGTGCCCACTGGATCACATCCGGCGAAGCAATCGGCCCGATCTCTTTACGCACCCAGTTTTTCAGCTCCAGGCGCAGCGCTTCATTCGGCTCTTCGCCGTTTTTCAGCGTGACATACACATAGATGCCCTGGCCCTTGATGTCATGAGGCACACCCACCACCGCCGCTTCCGCGACTTTCGGGTGCGCAACCATGGCGCTCTCAATCTCGGCGGTGCCCATGCGGTGGCCGGAGACATTCAGCACGTCATCCACCCGCCCGGTGATCCAGTAGTAGCCATCCTCGTCACGGCGCGCACCGTCACCGGTGAAGTACATGCCACGGAAGGTCTTGAAGTAGGTGTCCACAAACCGGTCATGGTCGCCATACAGCGTACGTGCCTGGCCCGGCCACGAATCCAGGATCACCAGGTTACCCTCGGCCACGCCTTCAATCAGGTTGCCGAGGTTATCCACCAGCGCCGGTACCACCCCAAAGAATGGGCGCGCCGCCGAACCCGGCTTCAGTGCATGGGCGCCCGGCAGCGGGCTCATCATGTTGCCGCCGGTCTCGGTCTGCCACCAGGTATCGACGATCGGGCAACGGGATTGGCCGACGTTCTTGTAGTACCAGTCCCACGCTTCCGGGTTAATCGGCTCACCCACCGAACCCAGCAGGCGCAAGCTGCTGCCATCGGCGCCTTCGCAGGCGGCGGTGCCGGAAGCCATCATGGCGCGGATCGCGGTCGGTGCGGTGTAGAGGATGTTCACTTTGTGCTTGTCGACGATCTTCGCCACCCGGGTGATGTCCGGATAGTTCGGCACGCCTTCGAACATCAGCGTGGTCGCGCCGTTGGCCAGTGGGCCATAGACGATATAGGTGTGGCCGGTGACCCAGCCGACGTCGGCGGTGCACCAGTAGATTTCGCCCGGGCGGTAGTCAAACACGCGCTCGTGGGTCAGGGCTGCGTACAACAGGTAGCCGCCGGTGGTGTGCTGCACGCCCTTCGGCTTGCCGGTGGAGCCGGAGGTGTAAAGGATGAACAGCGCTTCTTCGGCGCCCATCTCTTTCGGCGCACACACGGTGCCCGCCACTTTCATCAGGTCTTCGTACCAGATGTCGCGATGCTGGTTCCACTTGATGTTGCCACCGGTGCGCTTGCACACGATGACTTTCTGGATGCTGCTGGTTTCCGGGTTGGTCAGGGCGTCGTCGACGTTGGCCTTCAGGGAAATTTTCTTGCCGGCACGAATGCCTTCGTCGGCGGTGATCACCACCTTGGATTTGCAGTCGATGATCCGACCGGCCAGGGCCTCTGGCGAGAACCCGCCAAACACCACCGAGTGAATCGCACCGATCCGGGCACAGGCCAGCATGGCGACCGCGGCTTCGGGAATCATCGGCATATAGATAGTCACCACGTCGCCGCGGTGCACATCCTGGCCGCGCAGGGCGTTGGCGAACTTGCAGACTTCTTCATGCAGCTCGCGGTAGGTGATGGTGCGGCTTTCGGCAGGGTCGTCGCCCTCCCAGATGATTGCTGGCTGGTCGCCACGCTCGGCGAGGTGGCGGTCCAGGCAGTTGTAGGAAACGTTGAGGGTGCCGTCGGCAAACCATTTGATGTCGACATGGTGATCGTCGAAGGAGGTCTGCTTCACCGTGGTGAAAGGCTTGATCCAGTCAAGGCGCTTGGCTTGCTCGCGCCAGAAACCGTCGGGGTTGACCACCGACTGCTGGTACATGGCCTTGTAGGTCGCCTCATCGGTCAGCGTATTGGCTGCTACTTCGGGGCGAACGGGGTACAGAGAAGCCGCACTCATCTTTCTTACCTCGGTGACATAGTTGTTGTTGTATGGCCCTGTTGTAGCCGGGCCGGACCTATAGAACCATTCGACGATGGTAGTAACAAGCCCCTACAAATTGCCCACCTATCCCCTGGCAGCGCTCTGGCCCGCGGCCCGTGGCGCTTTGCAGGTTTCTGAAAAAACCTTCATTTCGCGATTGTTACAAAAACCACCAATAGTGTTTATCAAAAGCACGGGTATATGAATATAACTCGGACGCCTAAAATCAACCTCGCCATCAAGGCACTGTGATTAACAACGTAACAGCCCCCACGAAGGCAACGTTAATCCGAACTTCCCAATCAAGTTACACACGTGGCCTCACAAGGGCCCCGTGACCCCTTTCGACCGCCAAAAGGTAAATAGTCAAATGAAAGCGTTATTAGTTATGGCCCTTAGCAGCTTGTGCGCCACCGCCGCCCTGGCCGACGAAGCCCCGACTGACGTAGCCAGCCAGAGCACCCCGATTGTTGAGGATTACACTTACAGCACCCATCTGGACGTCGCCAAAGTAGTGTCCATGAGTGAAGTCCCGGATGTATGCAAAGTTGTACCGGTAAAAATGGAATATGAAGACTCACAAGGTCAGCGTCATATTCTTCAATATCAGGTCATGGGTAACGGTTGCTCTAACGGATAATAACTTCGTTAGTTTGAACTGAACCTGATCTTATTCGCCGCAAGAAATCGTTCTTGCGGCAAAGAGCGCTCCCCCCCTCTAATCGAATGCTACGATTGTGGCGCCGCCACCCCACCTGCAAGGCAGGATGCATTCATGCGAGCCAGTTTCGAAAAAATCCCAACCGACGCGAACACCTCCTGGACCCTGCTGAACAGGCGTCTACCGGAGGCGATTCCGTTTGAATGGCATCACCATCCCGAATACGAACTGACCCTCACCCTCAACAGTCGCGGGCACCGCTATATCAGCAATGATGTGGCGCTCTACGATGATGGCGACCTGGTGCTGGTGGGCCCGAACGTGCCCCATAGCTGGTCTTCCGTCGAGTTGATCGACCCCGCCAAACCGCACATTGCCTTGGTTATCTGGTTTTCAGAGGCTTGGGCGGATTCGCTGGTGCAGCTGTTTCCGGAGATGGGGTCGACGCGAGCGCTATTGGCTGCTGCGCGACAAGCGTTGAGTTTCAGCAACGCTACGTCCCGGGCGCTGCGCCCGGTGATCGAGGCCATGGTCGAGCAAGACGCTCCCCAGCGACTGATCTCATTGCTCACCGTGCTCAACACATTGTCCCGGGACATCACCGCGCAGCGCATCGCGACGGAAAACGCCGCCCCTCACATCGTTGAAGACGCACGCATCCGCCGCGTTCTGGACTACCTGCACGGCCACTATGCGCAACCTGTCGGCATTCCCGAGCTGGCGCAAATGGCCTGCGTCAGCGTTTCAGCCTTCCATCGCATGTTCCGCAAACACACACGCTGCACGGCGCTGGACTACATCGTCCGGTTACGCATCGGACATGCCTGCGCTTTATTGATGCAGGGCAACCTGGCGGTCAGCGCGATTTCCGAACAGGTCGGCTATGCCTCCCAGGCGCTGTTCAATCGGCAGTTCAAGGCGCACAAGGGCATGACGCCGTCACAGTTTCGGCTGCAACACGGGCATCACTTTCAATAAGCTGATTCTTCTATACGCCTTACAACAAACGCCACAATCGTACTGCTCAACGCGCTAAATCAGGCTGCCGCCCAGGCAAGCCGGGGTGATTCCATACCTGTATGCACAACAACAATACAGGTCACCCCATGAGCAATTACCACACCTTCGAATGTGCCGAGCTGCCGGACGACTGCAAGCGCAGCATCGTCGCCATGAAAAAGGCCCTGCGCGCGCAGATCGGCGACGTGCCTGCGCTCTTCGCCGAGGTCAGCGAGTTCATCAGGGCTGAAATCGCCTCGATCAAGGCCCAACAGTCCGCCTGGCCCGAGCTCGACTTTGAAACCATCGCCACCGGCCAGGTCACCGAAGCACAACGGGCACTCATCAAGCGCCGGGGCTGCCTGGTGATCCGCAACCACTTCCCCAGGGAACAAGTGCTGGGGTGGGACAAGAGCCTGCTGGACTACCTCGACCACAACCATTTCGACGAGGTGTATCGCGGCCCGGCTGACAACTTCTTCGGCAACCTCGAAGCCTCACGCCCGGAGATTTTCCCCATCTATTGGTCCGACGCCCAGATGCAAGTGCGCCAACACGAACGCATGGGCGCTGCACAGTCGTTCCTGAATCGCCTGTGGACCATCAATTCCCAAGGCCGGCAATGGTTCGACCCAGACATCAATGCGTTGTACCCCGACCGCGTCCGCCGCCGCCCACCCGGCACCACCTCCAAAGGGCTTGGCCCGCACACCGACTCGGGCGCCCTGGAACGCTGGCTGCACCCCGCCTACCTAAAGGTGTTCGACAAGATCTACCGCAACGATTTCAAGTCCTACGACCCCTGGGACGCTGCAAATCGCACAGAAGTCGATGAATACGCCTACAAGGACACGGTGAAATGCTCGGCCTTCCGTACCTTCCAGGGCTGGACCGCACTGTGCGACATGCAGGCCGACCAGGGCGTGCTGCATACCTTGCCGATCCCCAAGGCGATGGCCTACATGCTGCTGCGCCCGCTGCTGGACGACGTCCCCGAAGATGAGTTGTGCGGCGTTGCGCCGGGCAAGGTGCTGCCAGTTTCAGAGAAATGGCATCCGCTGCTGGTCCAGGGCATGACCCCGATTCCGAACGTGCAGGCCGGCGATTCGGTGTGGTGGCACTGCGACGTAATCCACAGCGTCGCCCCCGTCGAAAACCAGCAAGGCTGGGGCAACGTGATGTACGTGCCCGCCGCGCCCATGTGCCCGAAAAACCTGCGGTACGCCAAGGATGTGCTCAGGGCGTTCGAGCAAGGGGTTTCGCCGGATGACTTTGCCCGGGAGGACTACGAGAAAGAGTGGAAAGACCGCTTCATGACGCCGCAACTGAACACCCTCGGCCGCAAAGGGCTGGGGCTGGAATAAGCACCGCTCCCCAAAACAACAAAAAGGGTTATCCCACATGAAAATCCCCCATCGCCTTGCCGTTGCCATCTCCCTCGCCAGCCTTTGCACGTTCGCCGCTCACGCAGCCGACAGCAAAGGCACTGTTGAAGTCGTCCACTACTGGACCTCGGGCGGGGAAGCCAAGTCTGTGCAGGTGCTGCAACAACTGATCGAGAAAGACGGCTTCACCTGGCAAAACAGTGCCGTGGCCGGCGGCGGTGGCGCTGCTGCCATGACCGTCCTCAAGAGCCGCGCCGTCTCCGGCAACCCGCCCTCTGCCGCGCAGATCAAAGCTCCGGACATTCAGGAGTGGGGCAAGCTGGGCCTGCTGACCAGCGTCGACGACGTCGCCAAGGCCAATCACTGGGACAGCCTGCTGCCCGAAAGCATTGCGCAACTGATGAAATTCGACGGCCACTACGTCGCCGTACCGCTCAACATCCACCGCATCAACTGGTTATGGATCAACCCCGAGGTGCTCAAGAAAGCCGGCGTGTCCAAAGCCCCGGCCACCCTGGAAGAACTCTACGCCGCCGGCGACAAACTCAAGGCCGCCGGCTATATCGCCATCGCCCACGGCGGCCAACCCTGGCAGGACACCACCGTATTTGAAGGCCTGGTGCTCAGCATCCTGGGCGCCGATGGCTTCCAGAAAGCCTTTATCGACAACGACGAAGCCACCTTCACCGGCCCCAAAATGACCGAAGTCTTTGTCGCGCTGCGCAAGTTGAAGACCTACATGGACCCCAATGGCGCAGGTCAGGACTGGAACATGGAAACCGCCAAAGTCATCAATGGCCAGGCCGGCATGCAAATCATGGGGGACTGGGCCAAGAGTGAGTGGACCGCGGCGGGTAAAAAAGCCGGGGCCGATTATGAATGCGTGCCCTTCCCCGGCTCACAAGGCATTTATAGCTACACCATCGACTCACTGGCCATGTTCAAACCGTCCAGTAAAAATGATACGCCGGGCAACAACGCGGCTCGCGACGACCTGGCCAAGATCGCCCTGGAGCCGCAATTCCAGAGCGTGTTCAACCAGAACAAAGGCTCCATCCCGGTGATCAAGGGCCTGGACATGAGCCAGTTCGACAGCTGTGCCCAGGCTTCCGCCAAGGACTTCGCCGAAGCCGAGAACGCCGGCACGCTGGAGCCGAGCATGGCCTTCAACATGTCCACGTCCCAGGCGGTGCAAGGGGCGGTGTTTGATGTGGTCAGCAACTTCATGAGCAATAAAGACGCGGACCCCGCCAAGGCTGGCAAGCAGATGTTTGCCAGCATCAAAGCCGCAGCCCAGTAACCCCCCCGCGACCCGTTCTTGCGCCAAACGGCGCAAGAACTTCCAGACCGAATCTGCCCCAGTTCGGCGCGCTGAAACAAACGCCTACCGCCCGTCAAAAAAATCCAAGCCAGGCAAAGCCTTGTAAACCCGGACCTTGGCTGCAAACACCACCATTTTGGCCGCTCACCGAGACCATCCGCCGCAACACAAAGTCGAATTTTTCCCTATAATGCGCGGGTAAATCGGGCCTGCAATATCCCTTTACATGGGGACGAAGAGCCAGACCTGAGGCCCCCGCTGGAGCCAGTAAGCATTGCTCCGCCCCTCAAGCCTCAAGCAGAACACCCGTAACCCTGATTCCGTTTAATGCGTGCGCTAGCTGCAACAAACGATTCCTTAAGATCCACCGCGGCCTTTGGGCCGTGTGAACACCCAACCATCCGGTTTCACACGGGCACCTTAGAGCCCTCACGCAGGAGACGACACGTCATGCTGAGCTGGGACGAGTTCGACAAAGAAGAAGACGGCGAAGTAGTTGCCAAAGGCGCCAACGCCGGCCACGCCACCGAAGCCAACATGGACCGCCTCGACGGCGCCGGCGCTGCTGCCGCCATCGAAGCCCGCGCCGTCACCGCCGCTGACTCCGCCGCCATCGTGCGCGCCAAGGCCGCCCTCGACAAACTCGACGTCGCCGAAGGCCTCGCCGAACTCGAAGGCTCCGCCGCCCGCGTGGCCGTTGACGAAAAGCGCATGATCAACTGCCGCGCCGACCTCAACCAACTCGTACCCTTCAAGTACGACTGGGCCTGGCAGAAATACCTCGACGGCTGCGCCAACCACTGGATGCCGCAAGAGGTCAACATGACCGCCGACATCGCCTTGTGGAAAAACCCCGAAGGCCTGACCGACGACGAACGTCGCATCGTGATGCGCAACCTCGGCTTCTTCTCCACTGCGGATTCGTTGGTCGCCAACAACCTGGTACTGGCCGTGTACCGCCTGATCACCAACCCGGAGTGCCGCCAGTACATCCTGCGCCAGGCCTTCGAAGAAGCGATCCACACCCACGCCTACCAGTACTGCATCGAATCGCTGGCCATGGATGAAGGCGAGATCTTCAACATGTACCACGAGATTCCATCGGTCGCCAAAAAGGCTGCCTGGGGCTTGAAGTACACCCGTTCGATCTCCGATCCGAAGTTCGAAACCGGCACCGTCGAGACTGACAAAGAGCTGCTGCGCAACCTGGTGGCGTACTACTGCGTACTGGAAGGTATCTTCTTCTACTGCGGCTTCACCCAGATCCTGTCCATGGGCCGTCGCAACAAAATGACCGGCGTGGCCGAGCAGTTCCAGTACATCCTGCGGGATGAGTCGATGCACCTGAACTTCGGCATCGATGTGATCAACCAGATCAAAATCGAAAACCCACACTTGTGGGATACCGAGATGAAGGAAGAAGCGACCCAGATGATCCTGCAAGGGACTCAGTTGGAGATCGAATACGCGCGTGACACCATGCCGCGCGGTGTACTCGGTATGAACGCCGCGATGATGGAGGACTACCTCAAGTTCATCGCGAACCGTCGTCTGTCGCAGATTGGGTTGAAGGAAGAGTATCCAGGGACGACTAACCCATTCCCGTGGATGAGCGAGATCATGGACTTGAAGAAAGAGAAGAACTTCTTCGAGACCCGTGTGATCGAGTACCAGACTGGCGGCGCGCTGAGCTGGGATTGATTCCTTAGCCAACTGAAAAGCCCTGACTTGTTCAGGGCTTTTTTGTATTTGCAGAGTGCCAAATCCTACAGTCTCGTAGGAAATTTCGTAGACGTGCTAGTGGCCACTCAGTATCGTCCGAGGACTTTCTACCCTCGGCGACTGTATGGATATTACAAAAGACAGCATCGACTGGAGCGACGAGGAATTAGCCGCGGCAGTCGAGACCTACTTGAAGATGTTGGCTTTGGAGAAGAACGGCCAACCCTTTAATAAAGCCCATGAAAACCGATTGCTACGTCAGGGACCAATCGTAGGTCGTACAGAAGGCTCCATCGAGTTTCGCATGCAGAATATCTCTGCGGTTCTGGTCCAAATGGGCCTGGATCGGATCAAGGGGTACAAACCTGCAAATAACGTGGGCTCGGGAGTAGAACAACAGATTCGCAAAGCCCTCACTGCCCTTCGTATATTTGAATCAGATGAAACAGCGCAAACTGCAGATGAACAAACCCTCGTCCGCCGAGCATCCAAGCTACTGCAGCAGCCCATCGAGAAGGTGCCGGACGGAATTGCGAAGCCACAGAAAGTGTCCATTGTCGGTACGGCTTTTGTTCGCGATCCCAAAGTACGCGCTTGGGTATTGAATGAGGCCAATGGCATTTGCGAAGGCTGCGGTTCAAACGCTCCCTTCGAAGTGGATGGCTTGCCATTTCTTGAAGTACATCACGTCAAGCACCTCGCCCAGAAGGGTTCGGATCGCATCACCAATGCTGTAGCCTTGTGCCCGAATTGCCATCAGCGTTGTCACCGATCAAGTGACCGCGGTGACTTCACCAAAGGGCTTTACTCGAAAATCGAAAGATTGAAAGAAGAGTAAACTTCTGTGGTCACAACTGATGTATTACCAAAATTACGAGATAGGACCGAGACCCGCCCGTGAACCCAGACATGCTCGAATCCGGCCCCTTGGATGCCAAAGTACTCTCCGTCTTTGACTTCGACGGCACCCTGACCCACCACGACAGCTTCGTGCCGTTCCTGAAGTTCGCCTTTGGTAAAGGCGAATTCGTGCGCAGGATGGTGAAGCTGGCGGTGCCTGGCGCGCAGTTTCTGTTGCGCGTCATTAGCCGTGATGAGCTCAAGGCGCAGTTGATCCGAACCTTTATGACCGGCGTGGACAAGGCGTGGGTTCAGCAGAAAGCGGAAGCGTATTGCCAGGCGTATTGGAACAAGCTGATGCGCCCAACCGGGCTGCAATCGGTGGCCGATGAGGTGAAGTCCGGGGCGGTGGTGACGCTGTGTTCGGCATCGCCGGCGTTGGTGTTGCAGCCGTTTGCGGATCGGCTTGGGATCCGGTTGATCGGCACTGAGCTTGAGGTGGTTGACGGAGTATTGACGGGCAAGCTCACCGGGAATAATTGCCGGTGTGAGAATAAGGTGCTTCGGCTTGAGGCGGTTTATGGGGATCTGGGGGACTATCGGCTCAGGGCCTGGGGTGATACGCGCGGGGATCGGGAATTGTTGGCGGCGGCGCAGGATGCGCATTTTCGGCATTTTCATGCGAAGAAGAAACGAATCAAGCAACGCTGAATCGCCTGGACGACCTATCTGTGTGCGCTGGATTGACTGCCTTAGGCGGCGATCCAGTTTTCCACGATCAAGCCATTCACTCGCTTGAACTCACCTTCGTTGTTAGTCACCAAGACCAATCCTGAGCTTCTGGCGTGGCCCGCGATGTGCAGGTCATTTACGCCGATTGGAGTGCCCTT
This sequence comes from Pseudomonas sp. W2I6, assembly GCF_030815935.1. Classification (NCBI taxonomy): domain Bacteria; kingdom Pseudomonadati; phylum Pseudomonadota; class Gammaproteobacteria; order Pseudomonadales; family Pseudomonadaceae; genus Pseudomonas; species Pseudomonas sp. W2I6. The sequence continues at coordinate 4,577,058 of NZ_JAUSXJ010000001.1, forward strand.
CTTTTCGAGATCGGAGCGGATCGAGCCGTAGTGAAAAGCGGCCTTGTCATCGTAGTGAATGACGTCAAGCCGGGAGATGAAGTCCTCCACCGCCCGAGTATTTCTCTCAACAAACTGGCTTTTTTCGGCCCCGTGCATCAATTCCGCAAGGGTGATCGAAGAGATCACCATACGACCTACATTCGCATTGAATTTTTCCAGTATTTCCATAGGCCGACGCTTGATGATGTAGATCACGATGTTCGTATCAAGCATGTACTTAATCATCAAAGGACTCTCGCTCTTGCTGGGTTTGGTCGGCGCGCTCCTCCATAAAATCATCAGATACCGATTCGCTTGCAAGGAAAAAGCTGTCCCAAGTGTTTTCAACCGGCGAAATAATCAGTTCGCGCCCCACGGCACGCACCTCTACAGTTTTCACCCCAGCGGGAAAACGCATGTCAGCGGGGATGCGGATATTTTGTGTACGGTTATTGGTGAAGATCGTTCCAGTAGACATAAGGAACACCTCTCTAGGCATGGGAAGACAGGTAAGAATGATAGTTTGCAGGTGCTCTATTGCATAGCTCTATAGCAGCTACCCGACGAGCGTAGCCGAACAGGTAGCTGTTGGTAGCGGCGCAGGAAGCGCATTTTCATGCGAAGAAGAAGTTGGGCAAGTTGCGGCGGTGATGCGGGTGGATATGGTCTGCGGGTAGACCGAGTTGATCCCATCGCAGCCTCGCTGGGGCTCGACAGCTCCCACAGGGGATCTCTGTAGGTTCTAAGGGTGGTGTGAATTCGTTAGATTGGCGCTTTGAGATCCACGCCGAGTGCCGTTGCGAAGGCTTTGACCAGCGGGCTTCGTGGGGCGTTGTGGCGCAGGATGAGGTTGAACGGCGTGCTCAGGTGGATCTGCTCCGGGCATAACACGCGCAGGCGCCCTTCCCTCACCAGCGGCGCGGCGTAGTGTTCGGGGAGGAAGCCCAGGAAGCGGCCGGTGAGGATGAGGATGGCCACGGCTTCAACCTGTGAGGCCGAGGCGGACTGGCTGTCGTAGCTGACAAAGTTGGCCTTGTCGCTGTGGATCGCGTAACGATGGTTGACCACTTCATGCTGGCGCAATACATCTGCGTTGATGTCACTCGCTTCAAACAGCGGATGCCCGACGGCGCAGTACGCGTGGGACTTTTCTTCGTACAGCGGGAAATAATCGAATTCTTCCCGTCGCTGGTACACCGGGACGATGCCGACAATCAGCCGCCCTTCCACCACGCCCCGTTCAACTTCGTCCAGTTGCGAGGCATGCAGGCGTAATCTTATTTTTGGCGACTCTGTATGTAATCTTCCCAGCGCATTAATCAGCGGTGAATTAACGTCGGAGACGGTGTTATCAATAACGCCCACACTAAGGTCGCCGATCAGTTCGTTCTGTGCTGAACTAAGCTTGTCTCTGAAACTGTCTACCGAGGCAAATAATTCAATGGACGCTTGATAGACTAATTTGCCTTCTTCGGTCAGGCCAAACCCTTCCCGCCCTCGCGTACACAGGCGCATGCCGATGCGAATTTCCAGGTCGGAAATCTGCTTGCTGATCGCCGCCAGGCCCACATTCAGCTCGTTCTGCGCCGCGCTGAAGCCGCCCGCTTCGACCACAGCCTTGAACACCCGCAGCAATTTGAAGTCCAGGCCGCTGAGTTGCAGGGGCGGTCTTGTGCCGGGTTTTGGCGGTATGTTTCCAGAATTGGAAAGTGGGGTTTCCATAATACGTGTTGACCTCAAGTGCCATATTCAACAGGCTTTGACCTACTCCATGAACATCGCCGGGCGGCAATAATGAACATACTTAACCGCCCTTGGCAACCTTGAATATAGCGGATTGAACAGCTTTTACCGGCTGATTTAACGCCCCTAAAAACCTGACACTACGATCAGGACTTTTCGTTTTGCTACTGCCCTCCGAATCCATAAGGCCAAGCCACGTCCATCGGGCTTGTCACTTCTAAAAACAAGCGTGAGGAACACCATGTCTCAGCCCACCGATCGCCTCTGGGGTGCTCGTTTCAAGTCCGGACCGTCTGCTGCTTTGGCGGCGCTGTCCCGTTGCCCCGAGCGCTATTTTCGCCTGACGCCCTACGACCTGGCCGGCTCCCGGGCCCATGCCCGTGAGTTGCAGCGCGCCGGGTTGCTGGATGAGTCGGAAACCTTGCGCACCCTGGAAGCGCTGGACCGCATCGGTGAGGACTTTGCCGCTGGCCGCCTGCACCCGACGCTGGATGACGAGGATGTGCACACCTTCATCGAGCGGGTGTTGACCGAGCGTTTGGGCGCCCTGGGCGGCAAGTTGCGCGCCGGACGTTCGCGCAATGACCAGACGGCCAACGATTTGCGCCTGTTCCTGCGGGACCACGCGCGCACCATCACCACCGAGGTGCTGGGGTTGCAGCAGGCGCTGGTGGACCAGGCCGAGCAGCATATCGAGAGCATATGCCCGGGTTTCACCCACTTGCAGCAGGCTCAGCCGATTGTGTTCGCCCACCACTTGTTGGCTCATGCGCAATCGATGCTGCGGGATGTGCAGCGCCTGGTGGACTGGGATGCGCGTACGGCGTTGTCGCCGTTGGGTGCTGCGGCGATGGCCGGCTCGGCAATTGCTCGCCAGCCGGAGCATTCGGCCAAGGAGATGGGTTACGCCGGGCCGTGCGAAAACTCTATCGACGCTGTAGCCAGTCGCGACCACGTGGCGGAGTTTCTATTTGTGGCAGGCATGCTCGGGGTGAATATTTCGCGGCTGGCGGAGGAGTTTTGCCTGTGGTCGTCGCGGCAGTTTCGCTGGGTGCAGTTGGACGATGCCTACGCCACCGGTAGCTCGATCATGCCGCAGAAGAAGAACCCGGACATTGCCGAATTGGCGCGGGGTAAAGCGGGGCGGTTGATTGGCAACCTGACCGGGCTGATGTCCACGCTCAAGTCGTTGCCGCTGTCGTACAACCGCGATTTGAGTGAAGACAAGCACAGTGTGTTGGACAGCGTGGATACGTTGCTGCTGGTGCTGCCGGCGATGGCCGGGATGGTCGCGACGATGAAGGTGCAGGTGGAAGAGCTGCGGCGTCAAGCGCCGATGGGTTTCACATTGGCAACTGAGGTGGCGGATTGGCTGGCCACTCGTGGTGTGCCGTTCAAGGAGGCCCATGAGATTACCGGTGCCTTGGTGCAGGCCTGTGAGAAGCATGAAATTGAATTGTGGGAAGCCTCGCCGGCGTTGTTGGCAGAGGTGGATACGCGGCTGACGCCGCAAGTGCGTGAGTGCCTGACCCTGGAAGCGGCGATTGCGGCGCGCAGTGGTTGGGGGGGTACGGCGCCGGAGCGGGTGCGGGAGCAGATTGGGCGGTTGAAGGTGGCCCTGGCTGCGCAACAGAAGTGGGCAGAAAACTACACCGGCTTTCGAATTTAAAGATTGTTCCCACGCTCTGCGTGGGAATGCCTCTTGTGACGCTCCGCGTCACGCTTTGGGGACGCAGAGCATCCCTTGCTGCATTCCCACGCAGAGCGTGGGAACGATCAGTGTATTCAGTTGTTTTGGAGAGTCACCATGAAACAAACCCCGGCAGAGCGCTTGCAAGCCGAGCGCCAGCAGACCGAGAACCAGTTCGATATCACCCAGTACGAGCACGTGCCCCGTCGCTATTACGGGCGGATGTTTTTTGCCACGTTGATCGTGATCGCACTGGCTGCCTTGCTGCGTGCATTCGCCAACGGTCAGATCGAATGGTCCTACATCGGTCAGTTCCTCACGTCCGAGGCGATCATCTGGGGCCTGGTGAACACCATCATCATGTCGATCCTGGCGATGGCGCTGGGGGTGGTGATCGGGGTAATCACGGCGATCATGCGCATGTCGGCCAACCCGATCCTGCGTTACGTGGCCATCACCTACACCTGGCTGTTCCGGGGTACGCCGCTGATTCTGCAACTGCTGTTGTGGTTCAACCTGGCGCTGATTTTCCCGGTGATCGCGATTCCCGGGCTGTTCAGCATCGACACCGTGGACCTGATGACACCGTTCGTGGCCGCCCTCCTCGGCCTGAGCATCAACCAGGGTGCCTACACCGCTGAGGTGGTGCGCGCCGGCCTGTTGTCGGTGGACACCGGCCAGTACGAAGCCGCCAAGTCGATTGGCATGCCGAGCCTTCAGGCGCTGCGTAGGGTGATTCTGCCCCAGGCGATGCGGGTGATCATTCCGCCTGTAGGCAACGAGTTCATCAGCATGGTGAAAATGACCAGCCTGGCGAGTGTGATCCAGTACTCGGAGCTGCTGCACAACGCGCAAAACATCTACTACGCCAACGCCCGGGTCATGGAGCTGCTGATTGTTGCAGGCATCTGGTACCTGGCGGTGGTGACTGTTCTTTCATTCGGTCAGAGCCGCCTCGAGCGTCGTTTTGCCCGCGGCGCCGGCAAGCGTTCGTAAGCCCTGACTGAGGAGATTTGCCCCATGAGAAGCATCGTCAAGGCCGTGAACCTGAACAAGTATTACGACCAGTATCACGCGTTGCAGGATATCAACCTGGAAGTCGAACAAGGCGAAGTGCTGTGCATCATCGGCCCGTCCGGTTCCGGCAAAAGTACCCTGCTGCGCTGCGTCAATCAGCTGGAAAAAATCGACAAGGGCGGCCTGTGGGTCGACGGCGAACTGGTGGGTTACCGGGTCGTCGGCAACAAGCTGCACGAATTGAATGAATCACAGATCGCCCGTCAGCGGTTGGCCACCGGCATGGTGTTTCAGCGCTTCAATCTGTTCCCGCACATGACCGTGTTGCAGAACATCATCGAGGGCCCGTGCCAGGTGCTCAAGCGCTCGCCCAAGGAAGCCACCGAGGATGCGTTGGAGTTGTTGGCCCGCGTCGGCCTGGCGGACAAGCGCAATGCGTACCCGGTGGAGTTGTCCGGCGGCCAGCAACAACGTGTGGCAATTGCCCGTGCGCTGGCGATGCGCCCCAAGCTGATGTTGTTTGACGAACCCACGTCAGCCCTCGACCCGGAGCTGGTAGGAGAAGTGCTGTCGGTGATGCGCGATTTGGCCACCACCGGCATGACCATGATTGTGGTCACCCATGAGTTGGGCTTCGCCCGCGAAGTGTCCAACCGCATGGTGTTTATGGATGCCGGCCAGATTGTGGAAGCCGGCAGCCCGGAAGAAATTCTAATAAGCCCACAAAACCCGCGTACCCAAAGCTTTATTTCTGCCGTTCGCACTTAACTAAAAAACTAACGAGAACGCCCCCATGAAAAATCTGTTTCTTCCAAGTTTGCTCGTAGGCCTGATGGCCTCCACTTCGGTTTTGGCGGCATTGCCGGCAGCGATCAAGGACAAGGGTGAGATCAGCGCGGCCATCGTGCCGAACTACCCGCCGATGGATTTCAAGGACACCGCCACCAACAAGCTCACCGGCCTGGACTTTGACCTGGGCAACGCCCTGGCCGAGCGTTTGGGGGTGAAGATCAAGTGGCAGGAAACCGGCTTCGAACAAATGCTCAGCGGCCTGACCACCAAGCGCGTGGACATTGTGCTGTCGGGCATGACCGACACTGCCGAGCGTCAGAAGGCGGTGACCTTTATCGACTACTTCACCAGCGGCCCGCAGCTGTACACCCTGGCCAAGCGTGAAGACCTCAAGGAATTGACTGACCTGTGCGGTAAAAAAGTCGGCACCAGCCGACGTACCACCTGGCCGTCGGAAATTGCCGCGTGGAGCAAGGAAAACTGCGAAAAGGCCGGTAAGCCAGCCATCGTGGTGATTGGTACCGAGGGCTCGGCGGATGCGCGGGCTCAGTTGCAGCAGAACCGTCTGGATGCGGCGATGCAGGGCAGTGAAACCATTCCTTACCTGATGTCGCTGGACAAGGGTAAGTACAAGCCGGTGGGCCTGGCAATTTCCAAGCAGTTCACCGGGCTTGGGATCGAGAAGAGCAATACCGAGTTGGTCACGGCGATCAGTGAGGCGTTGCAGGGCATGATCGATGATGGGACGTACGGCAAGATTCTGCAGAAGTGGGATCTGGAGCAGGGTGCGGTGGAAAAAATCAGCATCAATGCCGGCCAGTAACACCCTATAACCCTGTGGGAGCCGGGCTTGCCCGCGATGAGGGCGTGTCAGTCGATATTTCCAGTGGCTGACACACCGCAATCGCGGGCAAGCCCGGCTCCCACAGGGATCAACTGTGTATGAAAGATCATCGTCAGCCCCAAGAATAAGGACATCCGCCCCACCGTGGCCACGTACTCCCTGGTAATCCGCCGCCTGATGATCTGCTCGGTGACCATCGTCGTCAGCCGCGCCATGACCAGCCCATTGCTCGCCCTGTTGCTGAGCACCCGCCTGGGCCTCAACCAGCAAGACATCGGCTTGCTGATGGGCATCGCCGTCTTCATCGCCACCCTGCTGGGCCTCTACGGTGGCTACATCATCGACCGCCTGGAAAAGCGCAAGCTGCTGATCCTGGCGATGCTTTCCAGCTCCATCGGTTTTTTGTTGCTGACCTTCGCCAGCAACCTGTACCTGACCACCCTGACCCTGGTGATCACCGAAGCCGCTTCGGCGCTGTTCCTGATCGGCTCCAAGGCGATCATCAGCGAGAACCTGCCGGTGGGCCAGCGGGCCAAGGTGTTTTCCCTGCGCTACACGCTGACCAATGTCGGCTACGCCACCGGCCCGATGCTCGGCGTGGTGATTGCCGGGCAGATGCCCCTGGCACCGTTCCTGATCGCCAGCGCGATTGCCTTTGGCAGCCTGTTCCTGATGATCGGCATCCCACCGACCCAGCGCGACGACAGCAACAAACCCTTAAGTTTTCTCAGCACCCTGAGGACCCTGCGCAGCGATCGCACCTTGATCCTGTTCACCAGCGGCAGCCTGTTGAGCACCATTGTCCACGGGCGCTACACCCTGTATCTGTCGCAGTTTCTGCTGGTGGCCTACAAGCCGGAGAACGCGCTGAAAATTCTCTCTGCGGTGCTGGCGTGCAACGCCATCACGGTGATCCTGATGCAGTACCAGATCGGCCGCTTCCTCAAGCGTGAACAACTGCGCTACTGGATCGTGCTCGGCACCTCACTGTTTATTGCCGGGTTGATCGGCTTCAGCATGGCGGACGGCCTGGTGTCGTGGTGTGTCGCGATGTTTGTGTTCACCCTCGGGGAGATGATCATCTACCCGTCCGAGTTCCTGTTTATCGACACCATCGCCCCGGACGCCCTGCGCGGCAGTTATTACGGCGCACAAAACCTGGCGGCATTTGGCGGCGCCTTGAGCCCGGTAATCTGCGGCTACCTGCTGATCAATGCATCCCCCGCCTCGATGTTCTATGTACTGAGCGGGTTGACGGCAGTGGGTGGCACCTTGTGTTTCCTGAGTGGCCGGCGTGTAGTGGTCCGTGCGTAATTTCTACTGATATTTGCTCGATATCCCGCTATTAATAGCGAAATCTCTCACGGACCCGAGCCCCATGAAATTCGACACGGCCTACAGCCTGAGTCTCGACGACAAGCTGTCGATCTATGACGTGCGCGACCTGAATTTCGACGAAACCGCCGCCTTCGATTCCGACAAGGACAGTTTCCTGTGCCCCAACGACGAATGCCGGGCGGCGTTTGCGGCGGGCAATGTGTTGGGCACGTTCAATGCAAAAAACGTCAATTACCTGCGCACGCCCCACTTCAAGAACATCCCCAGCACCCGGCATATTGAAGGTTGCCGGTACGCCAGTCGCCCTGCCGGAAAAGGCGAATCTGAGGATGGGCCGGAGGAAAACTTCCCGTCGGAATTTGTCCTGACGCGGCGCCAGTACGAACGCAAAACGCCGGTCATCGGTGCTGAGGGTGGCACCGCACAAGAGCCGCCGAAAACGCCGGCAACCCGCAACGCCTTGTCTCACAGCTCAAGCGACACCACCCCGGACAAGACCAGCGTCTTTGCCCACCCGGTGGAATGCTACGTGTCCAATATCGGCGACAAGGACAAGCTCAAAAGCATGCCCTTGAAGATCGGCGAGCACACCGCGACCTACTGGACGTTTTTCAAGAAGATCGAATACCTGCAGGACAACAAAGGCCTGATCTACTGGGGCAAGATCAAGGAGATCAAGGACTACACCAGCAGCTTTCGCATCGACTTCGAAAAGAAAGCCTGGCTCGACAAGAAGCCCTATTCCATCAACGTTTACCTGAGCAAAAAACTGATCGAGAACTACCGCAAGCGCAAGGCGTTCCTGGAGCAGATCAAGGCCGCGGTGGACAGTGATCGAGCGCTGTATTGCTTCTTCTACGGGGTAACGCCGGAGCTGAAACAGGTGCCAAGCAAGAAAAACCCCGAGCAGACGTTCGGGGTATTCAGTGCCAATATCGAGAACCTCGATCACCTGATTATTCGCGAGGCGCCGGGGTTGGAAACCTAAAACAGCATGCTCACCATCACCACGCCCAACAACCCGATATACACCCGCGCATGCAGTGCATCCGGGATACGACCAATCCACGGCGTGGCCAGGCGAATGCCCAGCAGCGAGCCCAGGGTGAGGATGGCGAACGCCAGCAAATCGACATAGCCGACAAACCACGTGCCCAATTGCACCTTGGCGAATCCCGCCATGAGCATGTAGGTAAATGTACCGGCCAGCGCCACCGGCACGCTCAGCGGATTAGCCATGGACGTGGACTGGGACATGCTCAAGCCACAACGGCGCAACAGCGGCACGGTCATCACGCTGCCACCCACACCCAGGAAGGTCGCGATCAGGCCAATGGCGATGCCGCCGCCCGTCACTTCCGCGCCGCTCAGGCGTCGTGGCTGGAGCCTGTCGTCCTGGCTGAGAAAGCCCCTGCGCAACAGGCAATCGACAATGGTGATGGCCAGGTAGGCGATAAAGGCGTACCGCATGAAATCGCCGCTGGCGAACATTGCAGCCCCTGCGCCCAGCACGGCGCCGACCCCGATGTACCCGCCCAACGGCCACAGGTAGTGGCGAATCAGATTACCTTTGCGCTGGTGTTTTCCGGTGGCAAGCAGCGCGTTGACGATCATCACGCAGGTCGAGGTGGCGACCGCGATATGCATCGCTGATTCACTCACGCCCGCGTCGCGGCTGAGCTTGAGCATGCCGTACAGCAACGGCACCACCACGAACCCGCCACCGAAGCCGAACAGCACAGCGGTCACGCCGGTCATGCAGCCGAACAGTGCCAGTAATAGATAGAACATCGAGAATCGCCTTCAGTATCAGGGAGAGCTGTCGACGATAGAGATTCAAGGCTTGGCCCGCTTGCGCATGTCGGCCAATAATGTGCGAGATATTGCCACTTCCGGGATCAGCTCCATGCGCAACGTTTCCATCGCTCAGCTCGACCTGACCCCGCGAACGGTCGTGGCAATCGGCACCGACTATCCCCACGGCTATCTGCTCAAGCGCCACAGCCATCGGCGCGGCCAGTTGCTGTATGGCGCCACCGGGGTGATGCAAGTCAGCACCCAGCAAGGCAACTGGGTTGTGCCGCCCCAGCGCGCGGTGTGGATTCCCGCCCAAGTGCCCCATGAAGTGCTGATGCTCGGCGTGTCGACGCGCAGCCTGTATATCGAACCGCACGCCGTCACCGACTTGGGCACCGACTGCCACGTCATCAACGTTTCCCCCCTGATGCGCCAGCTGCTGATGGAGGCGGTGGAGCTGCCGCTGGAATACGACGAGGCCGGGCGCGACGGTGCGCTGGTCAGCCTGCTGTTGCATGAACTGGCACGCGCCACGCACTTGCCCCTGCATATCCCGCTGCCGGAGGACCCTCGCCTGCTTGATCTGTGCCTGACGTTTCTGCAGCGGCCGGACGTGCACCAGTCACCGGTTCAATGGGCGCAACAATCGCACCTGAGCCTGCGCACCTTCAGCCGGCATTTCCGCCAACAAACCGGCCTGAGCTTCGTGCAGTGGCGCCAGCGGGCCTGTGTTGTGCAGGCCTTGGCGCGGTTGGCCAGCGGTGAAAGCGTCACCCGGATCGCCCTGGACCTGGGCTATGAAAACCCGGCGGCATTTTCCAGCATGTTCCGCCGGGTGCTGGGCCAGTCACCGAGCACCTACCTGGAAGGGGCGAAATAGAGCGGCGGCAGCGCTATCGGAAAATCCAGTTGATGAGCGGTCAAAACAACTGTACAAAAACACAGTATAGTTTGCCCTCCCCCCGTCGAACCTGGAGAAAGGCCATGTCCTCTCTGGCAATGAGCAGCACCGTAGAACAGCAGATCGTCCTTCATCAATTCACCCCACGGCACAGCGTCCAGGCCCGCCTGATGCTGGGCTGGAGCCGGGAAGACCTGGCCCGGGAAGCGGATGTGGAAGTGGACGCCCTTCAACGTTTTGAAAGCCATGGCGATGTGGACGATGAAGTCCGCCTGAGTGTGGCGTTTCGCCTGGAGGCTGAAGGGTTGGTGTTTTTCCCGGGCTTTGCGCCGGGTTGGGGGATGAATGTGCGGGGCCGCGCCAGCACTCCGGCACAACCGGCCGCCAAAGGGATCATCTCAAGGTTTCTGGATTCAACAGCGGCGTCCATTGACCCAACAACACCTCAGCCCAATGGTGCATAGCGCGCAAGGCCATCAACTCACGCCTGCAACTGCAGCGCCCGACGGATCATTTGTGGCGGTTGGCCAAACGCTCGCAGGAAGGCTCGACGCATGCGCTCCGGGTCACCGAAGCCCGTCTCCCGGGCGACGACGTCGATGGAGTGGCTGCCGGATTCGAGCATCAACCTCGCCGCTTCAATGCGCAGGTGTTCTACCGCCTTGGCCGGGGATTGCCCGGTTTCGGCGCGGAACAGTCGGCTGAACTGACGCGGGCTGAGGTGTGCCGCTTGCGCCAGTTGTTCTACCGAGAGGTCCTCGTGCAAGTGCCCTTTGGCCCACGCCAGGGCGGTTTGTACGCGGTCGGACTTTGGGTCCAGTTCCAGCAACGCCGAGAACTGTGACTGGCCACCGGCACGGCGATGGTAAACCACCAGTTTTTTCGCCACGTCGCGGGCCACTTCCACGCCCAAATCGTGCTCGACCAGGGCCAGGGCCAGGTCGATGCAGGCGGTCATCCCGGCAGAAGTCCAGAGCGGGCCATCGACGGTGAAGATCCGGTCTTCCTCCAGCTTCACGTTAGGGTAGCGCTGGCGAAACGTCATGGCGTGGTACCAGTGGGTGGTTGCCTTGCGCCCTTCCAACAGGCCGGCCGCCGCCAGATGGAACGACCCGGTGCAGGCCGATGTAACCCGGCGCGACGCCGTCAATGATGCTTGCAGGTACTCCACCATGCCAGGAGTGGGCTCAAGTAGTTCGTTGTCCCCCAGCACCAGGATCGTGTCGTAGACCTGCTGCCCGAACGCCAGGCTATCAATGGCAAAGCCCATGGAGCTTTTTATCGGCCCGCCATGCTCCGACAACAAGTCCACGCGGTAGAACGGTCGCCCCACCACGAAGTTGGCAAACTCGAACACGCTGCTGGTGGACAGGCTGAGCACCTGGAAACCGGGAAAAAGCAGGATACCGACGGACACCATGGCCAAACCTCATGTCTCTAAAGGAGGGATATATGACATTGCAGCCACCACATTACACCCATAATCTTGGTTCCAACAAGGCCGATCCCCTCCCCGGCCCATTTGGAGCAACTGCCATGTCGCAACACAAAGGTTATGCCCTGATTACCGGTGCCTCGTCAGGAATAGGCGCGGTGTATGCCGACCGCCTGGCCCGTGCCGGCTACGATCTGATTCTGGTGGCCCGCAACCAGCAACGTCTGGAGCAGTTGGCAACACGCTTGAAAGCCAATACCCAGCGTGACGTGCAGGTGATAGCGGCCGATCTCAATCTGCCAGCCGACTTGGCGCGAATCGCCCGGATCGCGCACGAAGACAGCCGTATCAGCCTGCTGGTGAATAACGCCGGTGTAGGCGCCACGGCTTCGCTGCTGGAGTCGGATGCCGACAAAATGGACGCGATGATTCTGCTGAACGTACTGGCGCTGACCCGCCTGGCCAAAGCCGCGGCAACCAACTTTGTCGCCCAGGGCCGTGGCACGATTATCAATATCGGCTCGATTGTCGCTCTCGCTCCCAAAGTGCTGAATGGCGTGTATGGCGGTACCAAAGCGTTCGTGCAGGCGTTCAGCGAATCGCTGCAGCATGAGCTGAGTGACAAGGGCGTGGTGGTCCAAGTGGTGCTGCCAGGCGCTACCGCCACGGAGTTCTGGGACATCGCCGGCCTGCCTGTGAACAACCTGCCGGAAGCCATGGTGATGACCACCGAAAACCTGGTGGACGCCGCCCTGGCAGGCCTCGCCCAAGGCGAAGCCGTGACGATTCCGTCACTGCCGGACAGCGCCGATTGGGACACCTACGAAAGCGCACGGCTGGCCCTGGGCCCGAACCTGTCGCACCGTGAACCCGCCGCTCGTTATGGGTTGAAGTAATCCGGACTAGCGCAGGCCGGGTGTAAACGCAGGCTTCCTGATTGCATGGGAGGCCTGCTCATACCCGTAGGCGACCGACAGCAACGTGGCTTCGCTCAAATTTGCCCCATAAAAGTGAACGGCCGTTGGCATCCCTTCGTCGTCCATTCCTGATGGCATGGAGATACCGGGATAACCGGCCACTGCCGAGTAGTAGTAACTGTACGAGTGAAAATTGGACACTATTGCATCAAGCTTATGCTCGGCCAGTGGCTTATCGATGGTGCTTTTGAAAATCGGGCCGATGGCAGCCCATAACTCATTGCGCGCCTGATCACTGATATCCATCCCGTTGATCATGGTGAGCATCTGTTGATCCGGCACACCCGGACCGCTGTTGCGCTCGTTGAATTCAATCAGCTCAGCCAGCGACTTCACCGGCAAGCCTGCCCGTCCGGCCAGGTAGGCTTCAAGCTGGTGTTTAACGTCCGATAACAACGCGTCGTTATATTGTTCATGGGTTTCGTACGGGACGCCCTCACCCAGTTGACCCACGGGTACCAATGTCGCGCCCTTGCCCCGCAGCAACGTAATGGCATCCTCGAAGTGCTGCCTGTCGGCTATTTTCGCCGGGTCTTTGGCATCTTCTGCTGATAACTCAGGCAACGGCGTATAGCCGATGCGCTTGCCCACCAAGGCGTCAGGCTTGATTCCCTGGGTGTAGCGGTTGGTATCCGTCATCGCATCCAGTGCTTGCGCCGCATCACGCACGTTACGGGTGAAGGTGCCCACCGTGTCCTGGCGGGAACTGGTCATCACCCCTTCGGTACTCACTAATCCTTCGGTCGGTTTGAAACCAATAACACCGTTGTAAGCCGCCGGCGTAATGATTGAACCATTGGTTTCGACCCCCAATGCCAAGGGCACAATGCCTTGTGCAACGGCTACCGCAGAGCCCGTACTCGACCCCGCCGCCTGGCCATCCAGCCGATGCGGGTTGAGGGTCAAGCCGCCCCTGGAGCTCCAGCCATCAACCGGCGCCTCAGAGCGAAAATTGGACAATTCGCTCATGTTGGTTTTTCCAATAATCACAACGCCAGCCTTCAGCAGGTTGTCCACCACCTTGGCGTTCCTTGAAGCGGGCCTGCCCACCAGCGCCATGGAGCCACCGCTGGTCTGCATCTTGTCGCCGGTTTCGAACACATCCTTGAGCGCTATCGGAACGCCATGCAAAGGCCCGCGCACTTTGCCTTCGGCCCGTTCCAGATCCAGCGCACGGGCTTTCACACGAGCGTCAGGATTGATTTCAATGAACGCATTGCCGCCCTGCAAGCCCTTGTCCATGTTGGCGATCAGCTTCAGCGAATCCCTCACCACCGAATCGGAACTGGCCCCATTGGGCCGGGTCATGGCCGCTGCCAAATCGTCGGCACTCCTGTAGGCCTGTGGCGGGTTCACCACTGCATCGAAAAGCCCCGCTGCCCATCCCGCGCCCAAACCTGGTCCAATCATAAATACTCCCCGCCTGCCTGAATGTTGGGAATACCGTTCGATATCCCTGCCTCAGTCTAAGAAGCGAAATACTCGATGACTCGGGGGCAACTCTTACCGCGGCGTACGATCACTCTCCCCATGGTGTAGGCCCTTAAAGCCGCCCTAGAACCTGCTGACAACCTCGCACCAACGCCGCCAGACGATCTCTGGACCAGTGCGCACCATAGAACCAGACGACCCTCGACACCCCGTCGACGTCGGTGCCCGTGGGCACGCTGAAGCGTGGGTTATCGGCAGTCGCTGCTTTGTGGAAAGCAACACCTTGCGCATCCGCCACCACCCCATCCAGGCGGTTTTCCGTGACCCGGTCGTTAATCTCATTGCCGGGGTCCAGGGTGAAGTGACGTGTGTCATCGGTCACCCGCGCCGTCACAGGCACCAATTGCGCACCGGCTGCACGCAGTACGTCCAGTACCCGGGCAAAGTGCGGGCTGTGTTTGGCGGGTTTGCGCACATCACCGGTAACGTACTCGCTGGCAAAACCAATACGGCTGCCAGCCAAAGGCGGTGTGTTGATCAGATGACCCGGATCAGCGACGGGTGGAATCTCCACCATCACCCGCCCCTCAGGGTCGACACCGCTGAGGGCAATCAGTGATAACGCGGGATCGCGCACGCTGTGCATCATGGGGCCAGGGAGGTCGAGCCTGGGGCCGTAACCGCCCGTGGAGCCGAACTCCAGGCCGCCCTGGTGAGTGGCCGAATTGACGATCGTACCGGCCGCATGACTGCCAAACACGACGCCCTGGCTGGCAGCGGGGGCGCAAGGCTGGGGAGTACAACTGTCCCCCGATCCTGAAGGCTTGAACAGGCAGCGCACGCCCGGCCCCGTGACCTTCCTACTCTTATCGTCCATACACTCCCACGCCCCGGAATAAAGTTTCGAGGCGTGATTGCATCCCTTCAGCGAGGTGGATGTCTGTCGGAAATGGCTGGTTATGGCTCGTTCAAAATCCCTGAGCGCGCGATCAGACGGTGATTATCCGCTGACGTGCGCTTCACTGCCCTGATGCTCGACGTCCAGCCACCAGGCCTGCCCGCGCTCCGGCTGGTTGAGCATGAACGCCTGCCCCATCGCCGGTGTGGTGATCGACACGTTACGCTCCCATGCCAGTGCCATGATGCGGTCGAAGGGTTCGTGCCATGCATGAAACGCCAGGTCGAACGTGCCGTTATGGATCGGCAGCAGCCAGCGGCCCTTCAAGTCGATGTGCGCCTGCAGGGTTTCTTCCGGTTGCATGTGCACGTGGGGCCAGTCGACGTTGTAGGCACCCGTCTCCATCAGGGTCAGGTCAAACGGGCCGTACTGCTCGCCGATACGCTTGAAGCCCTCGAAATAGCCGGTATCACCGCTGAAGAAAATTCGCCGTGAGCCGTCGATCATCACCCACGAACACCACAGCGTCTGGTTGCCATCGAACAGGCCGCGCCCGGAAAAGTGCTGGGCCGGCGTGGACACAAAACGAATCCCGTCCACTTCAGTGCCCTGCCACCAATCCAGCTGCCGCACCTTGCTGGCATCCACGCCCCACTTGACCAGCGTATCGCCCACACCCAGCGGCGCGAGGAAATAGCGGGTCTTGTCCGCCAGTTGCACCACCGCCTTGTGGTCCAGATGGTCGTAGTGGTTGTGGGAAAGAATCACCGCCTCGATCGGCGGCAGGTCCTCAAGGCTGATCGGCGGCTGATGGAAACGCTTGGGGCCCGCCCAACTGAACGGCGAAGCACGCTCGGCGAACACCGGGTCGGTCAGCCAGAACTTGCCGCGCATTTTCAGCAGCACGGTGGAATGGCCGAGGCGGAAAACGCTATGGTCCGGGGCGGCAAACAGTTGCTCGCGAGTCAGCGGCTGCACCGGGATCTCACCCACCGGGCGCGTGCTGCGGGGCTTCTGGAAGAGCATCTTCCACATGATGCCCAGGGTCTTGCCCAAGCCGCCATGCTGGATGGGCTTCTGATTGGTGAAGTGACCTTGATGCTGTTCGGAAGACTTGGGCGCTGTAGAAGAACTGTCGAGACGGGTTGAGATCGTGGCCATTACCGAGGAACTCCTGCAGACTGCTCTAAAAATTACACTGCACAGTGTAGTTTCTAGATTGCAACAAAACCGGGAGCAAGTAAACTACCGAGTGTAAGTTTCCCTTCAGAGCCGAACTCCCACCATGACTGTACCCCTGCGCCTCACCGACCGTAAACGCGAAGCCATCGTGGCAGCCGCCATTGCCGAGTTTCGTGACAACGGGTTCGAGGTCACCAGCATGGACAAGATTGCCGCCACGGCGGGGGTTTCCAAGCGCACGGTGTACAACCATTTCCCGAGCAAGGAAGAGCTGTTCGCCGAGATCCTGCATCAACTGTGGGCCAGCAGTGTTGCGCAACTGGACGTCAGCTACGCCAGCGACCGCCCTCTGCGGGAGCAACTGCGCGGGTTGCTGCAGGCCAAGATGACGATGATGTCGGACGCCAACTTCCTCGACCTGGCCCGGGTCGCGATTGCCGCCACCATCCACTCGCCGGAGCGTGCCCAGGACATGGTCAACCGCCTGAGCAAGCGTGAAGAAGGCTTCACCCAATGGGTGCGCGCCGCCCAGGAAGACGGCCGGCTGAGCTGCACCGACCCATGCTTCGCCGCCCACCAGGTGCAAAGCCTGCTCAAGGCCTTTGCCTTCTGGCCACAGATCACCCTCGGCCAGCCGACCCTGGACGCCGACGCCCAAGCGAACGTCATCGAGTCGGCCATCGACCTGTTCCTCGCAGGCTATGAGGTCGTGCCGCAGCACTGACCTGTTGCAGGAACGACATCCAAGGTCGTTTTTATCTGATTCGCCGCGTGTCCTTTGCAAATGGCCTGGAAGGACACTGATTATTCCCACGCGAATAACTGACAATATTCACACGTATTATCCGACCAGTGGTTTTCCCGATCACGTGTGCCGTCGTACCTGCAAAAAAAGAATCGACCCAGGAATCTATGGAAAACCAACGAGGCAAAGGGCTGTCATTTGCCAGACGTATCTACAGGCCAAGGATCATCGGCCTGGGCATCGGCTGCATCAGCGTCATCGCCGCGCTCTACCCACTGCAAATGCCAGGCTGGGTCTGGGCGTTGCTGCTGTTCAATGGTTTTGGCTGGGCGCACCTGGCCTATCAACTTTCGACCCGCTCTGATTTCCCCTACAAGGCGGAACGGCGAAACCTGCTCTACGACTCACTGCTCGGCGGGTTCTGGGCGGCGACTACACAGTTCACGCCACTGACGGCCGTGACCATCCTGTCGATGATGACCATGAACAACGTCGCCGCCGGCGGCAAACGCCTGTTCCTCCACGGCATCGTGGCGCAACTGGCAGGTATCGGCGTGTCCTGGCTGCTGTTTGGCATCCACTTCAATCCCGACGTCAGCCTGGTCCAGGTCTACGCCTGCCTGCCGATGCTGACCCTGTATCCCATGGCGCTGGGCATGGTCTGCTACCGCCTGGCGATCAAATTGTCGGAACACAAACGCGCCCTGAGCGCCCTGAGCCGCACCGACAGCCTCACCGGCCTGCTCAACCATGGTTCGTGGAAAGACCTGCTGCACCTGAAGTTTCACAAGTGCCAACAACAACATGGGAACGCCACCATCGCGCTGATCGACATTGACCATTTCAAGCAAATCAACGACAGCTATGGGCACATCATCGGTGACCAGGTTCTGCGCCAACTAAGCCTGGAACTTCGACGCAACCTGCGGGCAAACGACCTGGCCGGGCGATACGGCGGCGACGAGTTCTGTGTGATTCTTCCGGACATGCCCATGGAACAGGCCGCGCAAGTCATGGAACGCATGCGCGAGGTGTTCAGCAATTACCGAAACCCGGAAATCCCCGAGCTGCGGGTCAGCCTGAGCATTGGCCTGGCGTCTTTCCAGAGCACCTTCACCGACGCGGCCATGTGGCTCAACGCAGCGGACCGCGCGCTGTACGCGGCCAAGGACACCGGCCGTAACCGAGTCAATATCAGCGACTACGTGGTCGCCCATTCCGCCTGAATCCCGCCCTCTGCATCTCGTCTGAATTAAACGCGCCCGTCGCCGACCGATAGCATAATGCCGCCATTGGTCGACTGGCATAGAACTTCTTGCCGGCCATACGACTCAGAACCCGCTGTTCCACCCCGCTGCCAGCACAAGGAAGCTGGCAATGAGCACGTTTGCCGTATGGCCAGGCCTTACGGTGGCAGGCGCCCCCATGGATACCCCTGACGCTTGCTTCCCCCGAGCACACGACCATGCTATTCAACGCCCATAAAAAAACCATCAGTACCCTGCAAGCCACCCTTGCCCAGCAAGCCAGCCTTCTCGACGCCATCGACCGCTCCATGGCGGTGATTGAATTTGATCTGCAAGGCACAGTCCTGCGGGCCAACGAGAATTTCCTCAAGGTCATGGGCTACACCGCCGACCAAGTCGTGGGCCAGTCCCACCGCCTGTTCTGCACCCCGGCCTTTGCCCGCAGCGCCGAGTACGGCCAGCTATGGACGCAACTGCGCAACGGCCAATTCCAGTCCGGCACCTTTGAGCGCGTGACCAGCAACGGCCAGCCGACCTGGCTGGAGGCCAGCTACAACCCGGTGCGCGACGAGTCCGGCAGCGTGGTGAAAGTGGTGAAGTACGCCATGGACGTCACCCCGAAAATGCAGGCCGAGAGTGAAGCCAACGCCAAGTTGCAGGCCATCGACCGCGCCATGGCGGTGATCGAGTTCAACCTCGACGGCACCATCATCAGCGCCAACCAGAATTTCCTGCAGCGCATGGGCTACAACCTGGCGCAGGTGCAGGGCAAGCATCACCGCATGTTCTGCACACCGGAGCTGGCCAACAGCAGCGCCTACAGCGATTTCTGGCGACGGCTGAACCAGGGTGAGCTGTTCAACGGCCAGTTCGAACGCATCGACAAAAACGGCCAGGTGGTGTGGCTGGAAGCCAACTACAACCCGGTGTACGACGCCAGCGGGCGCCTGTGCAAGGTGGTGAAATACGCCTCCGACGTCACGGCCATGGTGGAGAAACACGCGGCCGACGCGCAAAGCGCCACCCAGGCTTATCACATCTCGCTGCAAACCCGGGACATCGCCGAAAAAGGCGCCGAGGTGATCCAGCAGACCGCCACCGGCATGCGTGAGATTGCCGCCAATATCGACGGTTCTTCCGCGCTGATCGCCAAGCTGGGCGAGCGTTCGCAGCAGATCACCGCCATCGTCAACACCATTCGCGGGATTGCCGACCAGACCAACCTGCTGGCATTGAACGCTGCCATCGAAGCCGCACGCGCCGGCGAACAAGGGCGTGGCTTTGCGGTGGTGGCCGATGAAGTGCGGCAATTGGCGGCGCGCACCAGCGGTTCAACGGCCGAGATTTCGTCGATGATCGAGATGATCCAGACCGAAACCCGCCAGGCCATCGACAGCATGGACGGTACCCGCGACCGCGCCGCCCAGGGCGTGGACCTGGCCAACCAGGCCGGCACGGTGATCCTGCAGATTCGCGAAGGCGCCAGCGAGGCGGTGCAGGCTGTGAGTGCGTTTGCCAATGAACGGGGCAACAGGTAAGCGACAGGGTTCTTCATGTGCCAGGCCGAGGGCTCGGTCTATAGTGGTGGCTTGTCTTACGCCACGGATTCGAGCCCGCCATGACCCCGGATAAACCTGAAGCCAACGTTGACCACCTGCGCTTTCATCGTAAACACGCCCATCTCGCGCCGACCTTTGGCAACGACACCTTTGCGTTGAAAGCCGAAGCCTTCGCGCGCTTCTTTGGCACCCCGACGTTCCTGGGGGCGCAAACGGCAATCGTGATTCTGTGGGTCGTGCTCAACATGACCGGCATCACGCACTTTGACGTCTACCCGTTCATCCTCTTGAACCTGGCGTTCAGCCTGCAATCGGCCTATGCCGCCCCCTTGATTTTGCTCGCCCAGACCCGCCAGGCCGCACGGGACAAGGCCCAATCCGACGCCGACGCCCAGCACCGCGAAGCCCTGGCCGTGGCCAACACCGAACGCCAGGCCCAGGCGGCGCAGACCACCAAGCAACTGCTGGAACTGTTGGAGCAGAACACCAAGCTCACCGAGATGACCAAACAACTGACCGAACGCATCGAAGGGCTGACCAGCGAGATGCACGACCAATTCGTGCGCAAGACCTGACCCTCCCACGCATCCCGTGTGGGAGCTGGCTTGCCTGCGATAGCATCTGCGCGGTATGCCTGATGCACCACAGCGCCTGTATCGCAGGCAAGCCAGCTCCCACAGTTATCTCACCGGCAAGCGCACATGCTGGCCCAACTGATCAAATAACGTCACCACCGAGCGCAAGGCCCGGCAATCGGGGCGCGTCAGCAGCCACAGGGCGGTGTCGTGCCCCACCAGCGGCGGGCTCAACGGTTCCAGGCCCGCGCCCAGCAGGTAATCCGGCAACGCGGCCGCGCCGAGTCCCGCGCGCACCAGCTCGGTTACCGAAACCATGCTGTTGCATCGATAGGCCGGCATCACTCCCGGCAAGTGCTGGCGCCGCCAGGTGACGGTGGGGTGATCCGGCAGGAAGTCATCCGGCGCGATCCAGTTCAGGGCCGCCAGTTCCTCCCCCGCATGCTGGCGGGCATAGTCGGCACTGGCGCACACCCGATACGACACCGTGCCCAGGCAACGTCCTACCAGATGCTCGGGCGGTGCCTTGGTCAGGCGCAGGGCAATATCCGCATCGCGGCGACTGAGGTTGGCGAAGTCATTGGACGTGCTCAGCTCCAGGGTCAACGCCGGGTAGCCCGGCATGAACTGCGCCAGGGCCGGCAGCAACAGTGACTGCAATACCGAGTCCGTGCACGTCAGGCGCACCGTACCGCTGATCACTTCACCGCCCTGCTCCACTCCCACACGTGCTGCCTCCAGCGCCTGTTCGGCACGTTCGGCCTGCTCGGCGAGGGTGGTGGCCAAGGTGGTGGGCAGGTAGCCGGCGCGGCTCTTTTCGAACAGCGTCTGGCCCAGCGCCGTCTCCAGCCGCCGCACCGCGCGAAACACCGTAGACACATCCACCCGCAGCAACGCCGCCGCCCGCGCGAGCGTGCCGCCGCGCACCAGGGCGAGGATCAGGGAAAGGTCGGGGTAGTCGATCTGATAGTGCACCGCTGCATTGAACATGTGTGTTAACGCCAATATTGATTGCGTGAGCGCCAATCTATAGTGAGCGCCAGGACTCAACAAGCCACGGATACCCTCGATGAATAAAACCACCCTGCACCTGGCCCTGATCGGCGACTACGATGCACAGGTCACCGCCCACCAGGCCATTCCCCTGGCGTTGCAACAGGCCGGCGCGGCGCTGGGCCTGACGGTGCGGTTCGACTGGCTGGCCACCGACACGATCAAATCCACCGAACAACTGCAGCACTACGACGGCTTCTGGTGCGTCCCCGCCAGCCCTTACCGTGATCTGGACGGCGCCCTGCTGGCCATCCGTTATGCCCGTGAACAGCGGCGCCCTTTCCTCGGCACCTGCGGCGGTTTTCAACACGCGGTGCTGGAATATGCCCGCAACGTGCTGGGCTGGGCCGACGCCGAGCATGGCGAACTGGCCCCCGACTCGCCGCGTGCAGTGCTGACACCGTTGACCTGCGCGCTGGTGGAAGCGACCGACACCATCCGCTTGATGGCCTATACCCGCATCGCCGAGGCCTACGCCACCCTGGATATCCATGAAGGCTACCGTTGCCGCTATGGCATCAATCCAGACTTCGAAAGCGCATTGCTGGAAGCCGACCTGATTGCCAGCGGCCATGACTCGGCGGGCGACCTGCGGGCGGTGGAGTTGCTGGGCCATCCGTTTTTTGTCGCCACCCTGTTCCAGCCGGAACGTGCGGCGCTTAAAGGCGTCACCCCGCCGTTGGCCATTGCGCTGCTGAAGGCCTGCGCATGATCGCCAAGACACCCAAACCGCCGTACTACGCCGTGGTGTTCAGTTCATTGCGCACTGAAGGTGACAACGGTTACGGACGAGCCGCCGACCGCATGCTGGAACTGGCCCGGCAACAACCCGGTTTTCTCGGCGTGGAATCGGCGCGCGGGGACGACGGGCTGGGCATCACGGTGTCCTACTGGAGCAGCGAAGCGGAGATCCTGGCCTGGAAGCAGCACGCCGAACACACTGAGGTGCGCGAACAGGGCCGCGCCACCTGGTACTTGGCGTGCCATACACGAGTGTGCAAGGTGGAGCGGTCTTACGCGTTCGAGCGCTGAAACCTCAGCCCGTGTAAAACACTTAATGTGGACAAGGGAGGCTCTGTGGTGAGGGCGCTTGCTGTAGTGAGGGAGCTTGTGTGGTGAGGGAGCTCCCTCACCACAGCAAGCCTCCTGCCACAGCAAGCTCCCTAGCCACAAAAAGCGCTCCAGCCGCAGGGCTATGCGGCACTCAACTGACCAGACTGCGCACCGCACTGATCTGTGGAATCTCCACCCGACGCATGTACACCCGCAGCGGTTCGGTGATGTTGATGCGATCGTCGATGTTCTGGTCGAGCAACAACTGGATCCGCTCGCGGGACAAGGTCATGGCCTGCCCGTCGACCGGCAGCCAGACAAACTCGGCGGTCGGGATAATGCCGTCATCGGCCACGTCCATGCCGAAGGAGTCTTCGCTGAAACGGACGATGTACTGGCCAGTCTTGCGGTTCAGGCCGACAAAACCCTGGAGTTGGTCGGCGGCCTGGCAGATAAGCTCGGAGGTGATGCGCATGGTAAACCTCACTGAAAAGTCCTACTTGGACTGGAAAGATGGTTTACACGCGTGGCAGGAAAATCTGCCCTCTGATGGGGCAATTCAAGGCAAGAGTACTGCATCGCACCGCACAAAAGTGCAGAAAAATGGCCGGTGAACACGTTAATGTCGGTTTGGTGATAGCGCCATTCGCAAGCAATTGTTAAAAAGGAGCCCTTCTCAAAGTTACCTCCACGAAAGGACTTCGCATATGCCTGTCACGTTTACCAAGAGTGCCCTGCTGCTGGCCCTGATGCTGGGCCTTGGCCACGCACAGGCGGCAAGCCCGATCAGCCCTACCGAATTGGCCACCAACGAAGGCATTCCGCACCCCGCCGTGATTGCCCACCGTGGCGCCTCCTTCGATGCACCGGAATCCACCGCCGCCGCCTACAAGGTCGCGCGCGACCTGGGTGCCGACTACCTGGAAATGGACCTGCAACGCAGCAAGGACGGCGTGCTATTCGCCCTGCATGACAACAACCTGCAACGCACCACCGACGTCGCCACCAAGTTCCCGGAGCGCAAGGACAGCCCGGCCAACGAATTCACCTGGGCCGAGCTTAAAACCCTGGACGCCGGCAGCTGGTTCAACGCCGCCTACCCGGATCGTGCCCGCCCGGGCTTCGTCGGCCTGAAAATCCTCAGCCTGGACGAAATCATCAAGATCGCCGAAGGCAATCCGCAGCACAAACCCGGCCTGTACATCGAAACCAAGGAGCCGAAGCAATTCCCGGGCATCGAGGCCGACCTGAAGAACAAGCTGCTGGATAAAGGCTGGTTGAGCTCCACCGGCTCCAACCAGGCCCAGAAAAACATCGGCGTCGGCCAGGGCAAGGGCCGCGTGGTGCTGCAAACCTTTGAGAAAGACAGCCTGAAAGAACTGCAAAAAGAGATGCCCAACACCCCGAAAATCCTGCTGTTGTGGGTAGGTGAAGGCAGCATCGAACCGAAATCCAAGGTGCCCTTCGCCGAGTCCGGCGAGCCGAGCAAAGCCGCCTACTACGCCAAGCAGGAGCCAAAGGACGCCGCCGAGTTCGAAAAATGGATCGACGAGGCCAAGAGCCTGGGCGCCATCGGTACCGGCCCTTCGGCACAGCTGACCAACCTGGGCGACCAGAGCTATTCCGACCTGGTCAAACCCGAGATGAACCAGTTGACCCACGACAAGGGCTTGCTGGTGCACGTGTACACCGTGGATGAGCCGGTGGACTTCGACAAGGTCATGAAAGCCGGCGTCGATGGCATCTTCACCAACCGCGCTGCCGAACTGCTGAAGTACTACAAGCGCTGGCCGTCCTCGAGTGTGGCCGACCTGCTGCAGGACAACGGTTACTGAGTGAGCCCCGAATGGTCAGGTCGCCTGTGGCTGGGGCCTGACTACGGGCTGATCCAGGGCATACCGGGGCGCACCGCGTCCCATGCACACTATGCCCATCAGCTGATGTTCTCCGCGGGCGGGCCGGTCACGGCCAGCCTCGATGGCCGTGCCATCACGGCCCATCGCCTGTTTATCCCGTCCAGAATGCCCCACGCCATCCTCCAAACCCATGGTGAGGTATTGATGGTGTATGCCGAACCCGGCGCCTTTGATATCGCCCCCTTGCAGGCCGCCCTGGCCGACAGTGAACGGTCCCTGGAAGCACTCGAGCGCACGTTGCGCCAATTGCCGAGACGCGCACTGGAAGATGCCAGGGTGGAGCGCGCGCTGTCGGCGCTGGATCAGCAACTGAGTGGCAAGGTCTCGGCCCAAGCCCTGGCACAGGCGGCGCACGTTTCGTTAAGCCAGCTGGAACGTTTGTTCGCCAACCAACTGGGTTTGCCGGTACGTCGCCTGGTGTTGTGGCGGCGCTTGCGAGTGGCGCTGGGACTGGCGCTCGGCGGCAGCACCCTGACCGAGGCTGCCCATGGCGCCGGGTTCGCCGATTCGGCGCATTTTTCCCGGACCATGAAACAACTATTCGGCGTCACGGCCGGGGCGTCGTTGCGCAACCTGCACGTACGAATCCTCGACTAGACCGACGGGAACCGGCGGCTCCTTGCTCAATTGCACCGTCCTGAACGGATCGCGCAACTGCGCCACATACTCCCGCGGAAAATCCGGCCGGCTGCCAATCCCCAAGTCGCCCTGCCCCATTCGATAGTCATGGCTGTAAAACGCCGTACCCAAGAGCCAATCCCACAGATTGAAAAACAAGCCGAAATTCACATCCCCAGCCCGGCCATATTTCATGTGATGAAAACGATGCATCGGCGCCCAGGCGAACACCCAGCGCAGCGGCCCCAGGCGCATGTCGACATTGGAATGCTGCAACAGCAGCTGCACGGCAATCGCCAGGGCCAGCAGCAGCGCCACCTCCGTGGGCATGCCCAGCAGGATCAACGGCGCCAACCCGGCCGTGGCTTCCAGCATCTGGTGCAACGGATGCTTCATCAAGCCATTGAAGCCATACAGCCGTTGCACGCTGTGGTGCACCGCGTGCAGGCGCCACAAGGCAGCGACTCGGTGGCTGGCGTAATGCATCAGGGTGATGCCCGCATCGGCAATGAAGATCGCCAGCAGCAATTGCGCCCAGAGCGGCCACGCCCGCGGCCATACACCGTCGACGGCCAACAGCGCGGTCAGCACCGGCAAGATCAACAAGCCCGCCGCATTGAGGCCCTCATTGACCAATGCGTGAATCAAGTCGCGACGACGATCACCCTGGTTGCGATTCCACTGCGGCTCATAGGGCAACCACCACTCGGCGATAAACGACACCGCCACCGCCAGAACAAATACCAGCCCCAGCCACTGCAGCGCATCCCTCTGCACCAGCCACAGCGCCCACCCGATAAACCCTGCCCAAAACAAGGGCGCATACACCCAGGCCATTAACTGTTTCATCTGTGCCTCCCGTAAGTGAGACGCCAGCATGAAACCCCGCACTCGCCGCCGATTGAACAAACGGCGCAATCTTAAGGGTGAGTTAAGTTGCGCTGGTTAACCTGATCCCACTTAAACAGCTCACCCCAAAGGATCACATCATGAAAAACCTGACCGCTCTGTTCGCTGCTGCCGCCTTGACCCTTACCGCCGGTTTGGCCCAGGCCGATGTTCGCCCGGACCAGATTCCGAGCCTGCTCAAGTCCGGTGCCGTGATGGATTTTGAAAAGCTCAACGCCAAGGCCGTGGCCCAGCACAAAGGCGCCACCATCGTTGACACCGAACTGGAAGACAACGCCGGCCGCCTGGTCTACGAGACCGAACTGCGTGACACCAGCAACGTGAAGTGGGACGTGAAGCTGGATGCCAAGACCGGCGAAGTCCTGGAAAACAAGCAAGACACTTGAGTTGAACCGCAAAAACGCCGCGCCGCCTTCGGGCCGCGCGGCTTTTTTATGCGCGCTCGTCGCCCAGAAGAGCAATTAGTCTAATTAGCGTGAACGAATTTGTACCTTACGCCGCCAAGCTCGCTAGAATCCCAACCATCAGCCAAGGCACAACGCCAGCAGCATCAGGACCGGAACCGTTCGCCATGGGGCAAAAAGCCGTCGACATTGCCACCATTGGCAGAGTCAGCGCCGTCCCGGCGATTCTCCAGGTAGTCAGCGAGATGACCGGCTTGCGTTTTGCGGCCGTGGCCCGGGTCACCGATGATTCATGGACCGCCTGCGCCGTGCGCGACCAACTGGACTTCGGCCTGCCCGTGGGTGGCGAGCTGGACCTGACCACCACCCTGTGCCACGAAATACGCGACTCCCACGTCTCGATCGTGATCGACAAAGCCAGCGAAGACCCGCTGTATCGCGACCACCACACGCCGCGTATCTACCACTTTGAAAGCTACATCTCGGTGCCGGTGTTCCGCACCGACGGGCGTTTCTTCGGCACCATCTGTGCCCTGGACCCGAACCCGGCGCAACTGCGCAGCAGCACCATCCAGTCGACCATGGAGTCGTTTGCCCGGGTGCTGTCGCTGCAGATCGAAGCCGAAGAAAGCCTCCAGCAGACCGAAGCCGACCTGCAGCAGGAGCGGGAAACCGCCGAACTGCGCGAACAATTCATCGCCGTGCTCGGCCACGACCTGCGCAACCCGCTGTTCGCCATCAACGTCGGCGCCGAACGTCTGCTGCGCAAACACCCGGACCCGGCCACCGACACGCTGGTGCGGCACATGCTGGCCAGCGGCCGCCGGGCCTCGCAACTGGTGGAAGACGTACTGGACTTTGCCCGCGGGCGAATGGGCAGCGGCATCCCGGTGAACATCAGTGAATGCACCGGGCTTGAAGACACTTTGCAGCATGTGGTGGAAGAGGTGCAGCACGTCCATCCAAAGCGGCTGATTCACGCCAGCATCGGCAATCTCAAGGGTGTGAAAGGCGACCGCGAGCGGCTCGCGCAATTGCTCTCCAACCTGGTGGCCAACGCCATCAGCCACGGCAACCCGCAAGGACCGGTTGAAGTCAGTGCGCAGGTCAACGCCGGCACGTTTGAGTTAACGGTGAAAAACCTTGGGCTGATCAGTGAGCAAGCCATGCCGCTGCTGTTCCAGCCCTACTCCCGACCGACGGGCGCCCTGCCCCAGGCCGGGTTGGGCCTGGGGTTGTACATCGTCAAGCAGATTGCCGACGCCCATGGCGGGCGGCTGGAAGTGTCTTCCAGCGAGCAGGACGGCACGGTGTTCAGCTTCAGTTTGCCCGCGGGCGATTGACGGCCACCTCAAACCGTCACAAAAGCGTCAAATTCAGTTGCCATGATGCGCTCAGGTGAACCTGTGAAATTTCCTACAGGCACTTTCCCTGCGAGCCTCCATGAACCACAGCATCGACCACAGCCACCAGGACTCCGACCTGTTTGGCTTGCTCTACGGTTTTCGTTTCCGCCCCGGTGAAAAGGGCGAACAGATTGATTCAGCCACTGCCCTTGCGGCCTTGCAGCAGCCCGGAGACCCCGACGAATTTCTGTGGCTGCATTTGAACCTGGCCCACGCCGCCTGTGAGCGCTGGATGCAGGCGCACCTGAACCTGCCGGAAGAATTCTTCGAAGCCTTGCACGAAGGCTCACGCTCCACCCGCATCGAACACGTGGACTCGGCCTTGCTGGCGGTGGTCAACGACGTGGTCTTCAACTTCAGCAGCATGGTGTCTTCAGACATTTCCACCTTGTGGGTGTGCGCCCGCAGCCGGCTGCTGATCAGCGCGCGCCTGCAACCGCTGCATTCGGTGGACAAGCTGCGCTCGTCGGTGAAGGCCGGTGAACACTTTCGCTCGCCGCTGGAACTGCTGGTGCATTTGCTGCGGGACCAGGGCGAGGTGCTGACACAGATCGTGCGCAAGACCAGCCTCAGCGTCGACCAGATCGAGGACCAGTTGCTGTCGTCACGCCTGTCCACCAACCGCGCCGAACTGGGTGCCGCGCGCCGGGTGCTGGTGCGCCTGCAACGGTTGCTGGCGCTGGAGCCGGGCTCGTTGCTGCGGCTGCTCAATCGCCCGCCCCAGTGGTTGCAGAAGGAAGACGTGAAAGAGCTGCGCAAATCCACCGAGGAGTTTGCGCTGATCATCAACGACCTGATGGCGTTGGGTGAGCGCATCAAGCTGCTGCAGGAAGAGATCGCCGCCAACCTCAACGAACAGAGCAACCGCACGTTGTTCACCCTGACCGTGGTCACGGTGCTGGCGTTGCCGATCAACATCATTGCCGGTTTTTTTGGCATGAACGTTGGTGGCGTGCCGCTCTCCACAGACCCGGAAGGCTTCTGGATTCTGGTGGCGCTGGTGGCGACAATCACCCTGATTGCCGGACGCTGGGCATTTCGCAAGCGCAAGGATTATTGATTTGAAATGCGATCAAGTGTGGGAGCTGGCTTGCCTGCGATAGCGATGGTGACTGATACACCGCTATCGCAGGCAAGCCAGCTCCCACATTTTATCGGCGGTGTTTTATAGACCGGCGGCAACTTCAATTCCCTAAACACTGATTTACCGCAGCATCTCTGTAACATTCTGCAACGATCATGACGGATATCCTCCCTCAACACTGGATGTTCCGGCATGGCAACCCCTTCGCTGACCGCCTCCACCGCCTCCGTCACCAACGATCCCAAACCGCGCCTGGACAAAAAACCGGGCCTGGTGACGGTGATCATTTTCTTCGCCGTACTCGCCATGGGCCTGTTGTTCACCGCCTACAGCCTGATGCACGACATGCACGAGCTGGGCACGGTGGTCACCACCTGGACGCCGTTCCTGCTGCTGGGCGTGGCGCTGTTGATCGCCCTGGGCTTCGAGTTCGTCAACGGCTTCCACGACACCGCCAACGCGGTGGCCACGGTGATTTACACCAACTCATTGCCACCGCATTTCGCGGTGGTGTGGTCGGGCTTTTTCAACTTCCTCGGCGTGCTGCTATCCAGCGGCGCGGTGGCGTTCGGCATCATCGCCCTGCTGCCGGTAGAGCTGATTTTGCAGGTGGGCTCCTCCGCCGGCTTTGCGATGATCTTCGCGCTGTTGATCGCCGCGATCCTGTGGAACCTCGGCACCTGGTGGCTGGGGTTGCCGGCGTCGTCGTCCCACACCTTGATCGGCTCGATCATCGGCGTGGGCGTGGCCAACGCACTGATGCATGGCCGCGACGGCACCAGCGGTGTGGACTGGGGCCAGGCGATCAAGATCGGTTATGCGCTGCTGCTGTCGCCGCTGATCGGCTTCGCCTTCGCTGCCCTGCTGTTGCTGGCGCTGCGGGCCTTCGTGAAAAATCGCTCGCTGTACAAAGCGCCGAAAGGCGATACCCCGCCGCCTTGGTGGATTCGCGGCATGCTGATCGCCACCTGCACCGGTGTGTCGTTCGCCCATGGTTCCAACGATGGCCAGAAGGGCATGGGCCTGATCATGTTGATCCTGGTGGGCA
Organism: Pseudomonas sp. W2I6; assembly: GCF_030815935.1. NCBI lineage: Bacteria > Pseudomonadati > Pseudomonadota > Gammaproteobacteria > Pseudomonadales > Pseudomonadaceae > Pseudomonas > Pseudomonas sp. W2I6. The sequence continues at coordinate 4,606,741 of NZ_JAUSXJ010000001.1, forward strand.
CCCTACCGATGGCCTACGCGTTGAACCGCACCATGCCGGCCGGTGAGTCGTTGCAGTTTGCCGCGGTGGCCGAAGTCACCCAGGCCGCCCTGGTAAAAGCGGCGCCGCAACTGGCCCCCGCCGACTCTCGCGGCACCTTGTCGACCTACGTACGCACCAAGGAAGCCACCCCGGAACTGGTGCCCGCCCTGGCGGCCATCACCGGGCATATCGGTGAGGAAGTGAAGAGCTACGGCTCCCTCGCCGCCGTACCGGCCGAGGCCGTGGGCAACGTGCGTAACGACATGTACCTGACCAGCGAAACCATCCGCCTGATGGACAAGGGCAAGGTCGGCAACTTCGACGCCGACACCCAGAACAAGCTGCAACTGTTCAAGCAACAGATCGACAACGCCACACGGTTTATCCCGCTGTGGGTCAAGATCGCCGTGGCCATCGCCCTCGGGCTCGGCACCATGGTCGGCTGGAAACGTATCGTGGTGACCGTGGGCGAGAAGATCGGCAAGACTCACCTGACCTACGCCCAGGGCGCATCCGCCGAGATGGTGGCGATGCTGACCATCGGCGCGGCAGACATGTATGGCTTGCCGGTGTCCACCACCCATGTGTTGTCGTCGGGTGTGGCCGGGACCATGGTGGCGAACGGCGGTGGCTTGCAGATGAAGACCATCCGCAACTTGCTGATGGCCTGGGTGCTGACCTTGCCGGCGGCGATTCTGTTGTCGGGCAGCCTGTACTGGCTATTTACCAAATTGTTCTGACACAACCCGATAAAAATGTGGGAGCGGGCTTGCCTGCGATAGCGGTGGTGACTGATACACCGCTATCGCAGGCAAGCCAGCTCCCACAGGGGTTCGGCGGCGTTCTCAGGTATTAAACAACCCACCCATCAGCTTCAACCGCTTCTTGTACACCCGCCGCGCCTCCAACGCTTCCTCCAGCGTCACCGCCACAAACCCCGCCCGCTGGTTCGGTTGCATCTGCCCGATCAGATCCAGGTCGGCACTGATCACCGTGCCAATCATCGCGTAGCCCCCGCCCGACACCGCGTCCCGGTGCAGCACGATCGGCTCCAGGCCCGCCGGCACCTGGATCGAACCGATGGGGTAGCAACTGTCGACGATGTTCGACGGATCGGACCCGGCGCCAAACGGCTGTTCGCGTGGCTGAAAGCTCAAGGCATTGCCGCCCTTGAAGCGATAGCCGATGCGGTCGGCCTCCGACCCCACCGTCCAGGGCTCGGCAAAAAAGCTGCTTTTGGCGGCGGGCGTCAGGCGCTCGTAGTACAGCCCCGGCACCACCCGCAGGGTCACGTCCCCACCCACCGATTGGCGCAACGCCATGGGCAAACTGTTCCCCGCCCGGCCTTTGCCGCTGGCTTCGCCCACGGGCAGTTCATCACCCTCCACCAGCCGCCGCCCGTGAAACCCGCCCAACGCACCCAGGGTGTAAGTGGACCGGCTGCCCAATACCAGCGGCACATCAATGCCACCGGCCACCGCCAGGTAAGTCCGCGCGCCGGCCCTGGGAAATTCAAAGCGCAGCACTTGCCCGGCCCGCACTTCAAACGCGGTGTCCTGATGCACCACTACGCCGTCCAGGCGCGGCGACATCAGCGCCCCGCACAACGCCACCAGGGCATCCTGCTGAAACTCCAGCTCCGGCCCGATCAACGTGCATTCCAGCCCGGCAGCGCCGATGGGGTTGCCCACCAGGTGGTTGGCCGCGCTCAACGCGTATTGGTCCAGGGCGCCGGATGGCGGGATGCCGAGGTGGTAATAACCTTCGCGGCCAAGATCCTGCACGGAGGTGGCGAGGCCGGGTTTGAGTACCTTGATCATGCCAGCGCCTCCTGCAAGGTTTTCGGGTAGCCGATGGGGTCGGCGAGAAAGGCGTCGAGGGAAAACTCCACCGGGCGGATGCGCAGGTCGAAGCGCCCTGCGTCCACTTCTGCCACGGCCAGGTCATAGGCGTCGCGGTCCATGGGTTTGAACTGCACGATGTCGCCGGGGCGGAAGAACACCATGTGCTCTTTCAGGTAAGCCAGTTGCTGTTGCGGGTCGTAGATCGGCGCCGGGGTGACGCCGAACATCTGGTAACCGCCGGCGCCGCGTACCGAATAGATACAGCCAAAGCAGCCGCCATGGCCGAGGGTCAATTTCGGCGTGTCGGTGCGTGGGCGCAGGTACTTGGGCACCTGCAACTGCCGCTCGCGCTCCACCATCTGGAACATGAACGGCAAGCCCGCCACAAACCCCACCATCGAGACAAACCACGGCGCGCCACTGTGGGCCGCGATAAACGCGTCCACATCCGCCAGGCCGTTGATCCGCGCTGCGTATTCCAGGTCGGTGCCGGTCGGGTCCTGATGACGGTCGCGAAAGCGCATCAGGGTTTCATGGGTCCAGGGGTCGTTGTACAGCACCGGGATTTCGATGATGCGGGTGTGCAAGGTACGTTCGGCCACGGCCTGGGCTTCTGCGCTTTGTACCGCGTCGAGCAGCACGTGGGGCGCGATGCGGTCCGGGTCGAAACGAATCTGGAACGAGGCATTTGCCAGGCAGACGTCCAGCACACCGTCCAGGGCCAGGCGCTCCACCGCACGGGTGACGGCCATGCCCTTGAAGAAAGCCTCCAGGGACATGCTCTCGCTGACCTCGGCAAACAGGTGTTCATCACCGCCAAAGCTGTAGCGGATCGGGGAAGATTCAGCCATGTCTGTTCCTCTTGGAATCATTGTAGAAAGGCAGGCAAAAAATCAATCAGACCCGGTGTCTGGGCACCGGTGTCGGTCAGCGGGGTGTGCGCACTTCGATGCCCGCCTGATCCAGCGCTTCACGGGTGGCTTCCACCAGTTCAAGGGCGCCGGGGGTGTCGCTGTGCAGGCAGATGGAATCGAATTCGATAAACAGGTCTTCGCCTTCCACCGTACGTACCAGCCCGGTCTGGCAAGCCCGTAGTACGCGCGCCGCAACCGTCGCCGGATCCAGCGCCCGCACATTGCGGGTAAACACGATGGAGCCGGTGAGATCGTACTCACGGTCGGCATAAAACTCCCGCACCACCGGCTGGCCGAGTTCCTTGGCGATACGCCAGATCACCGAATTCGGCATGCAATACAGCAGCAGCGTGGGCTCCAGCCGTTGCAGGTTTTCCACCAGCAACCGCGCCGCTTCTTCATCCCGCGCCAGGTGCATATACAGCGCGCCGTGGGGCTTGATGTGTTGCAGCGTGAGGCCCTGCACCCGGGCGATTTCCCGCAGGGCGCCGAGTTGATAGAGCATGTCGTCCACCAGCTCCTGGGCCGGGGCGTTGATATGGCGTCGGCCGAAACCTACGAGGTCGCGAAAACCCGGGTGCGCGCCAATCGCCACGCCCAACTGCTTGGCGCGTTCGACGGTACGGCGCATGGTGCCCGGGTCGCCGGCGTGAAAGCCGGTGGCGATGTTGGCCGAGCTGATGTAGGCCATCAGTTCACTGTCGACGCCATCGCCGATGGTCCAGGGGCCGAAGCCTTCGCCCATGTCCGAATTGAAATCCACTGCCTGCATCGGGGTCGCTCCGTTGAAGTTCTTGCGATGGAAATTAGGCTGCCCCTTGACCCCTTGGGAAGATCTATTATCAGATGGCCAATCTTCTGAAAATCAGATACCCGATACTGATCGTTCCTACGCTCCGCGTGGGAATGCCGCCCTGGACGCTCGGCGTCCGCCTTTAAAATCGTGACGCAGAGCGTCACAGGATGCGTTCCCACGCAGAGCGTGGGAACGAGCGGAGAAACCATGTCCCTGACCCTGCGCCAAATCCGCTACTTCGTCGCCACCGCCGAAATCGGCCAGATCTCCCAGGCGGCGATTCACCTGAACATCTCCCAATCGGCGGTGACCACCGCGATCAAGGAGCTGGAAGCGATGCTCGGCGCGCAGCTATTCGTGCGCTCGGCCCAGGGCATGAGCCTGACCGACGCCGGGCGGCATTTCCTCAACCGGGCGTATGTGATTGTGCGCAGCGTCGACGATGCCCTGAACAGCCCGCTGCCGGACTACCGCGCCAGCGGCGTATTGCGGGTGGCCGCCAGCTACACCGTGCTCGGTTACTTCCTGCCGCACCACTTGCAGCGCATGGAACACTGGCACCCGGACGTGACCATCGAGGTCTTCGAACAGGAACGCCAGGCCATCGAACACGGCCTGCTTAACGGCCAGTTCGACATGGCCGTGGTGCTCACCGCCAACCTCACCCACGCGGATATCGTCTCGGAAATCCTCTTCAACTCCGAACGCCGCCTGTGGCTGCCCAGCCATCACCCGTTGTGCGAACGCCCCGCCGTGAGCCTCGCCGATGTGGCCAGGGAGCCGTACATTTTCCTCACCGTCGACGAAGCCGAACAAAGCGCCATGCGCTACTGGGAACAGGCCGGGCAAACCCCCACGGTGCGGCTGCGCACCAGTTCGGTGGAGGCAGTGCGCAGCATGGTCGCCAACGGCAGCGGCGTGGCGATCTTGTCAGACCTGGTGCATCGCCCGTGGTCACTGGAAGGCAAACGCATCGAAACCGTGAGCGTCACCGACAAGGTCACGCCCATGAGCGTCGGCCTGGCCTGGCACCGCGAGCGCGATTTCACTCCGGCGATGCAGGCGTTTCGGGATTACTTCCATGATGCATTCCTGGCGCCGCAGCAGTTGTCTGCCCGGCGTTGAAAGCAGCCTGCAAGGTGGCGGCCAGCCAATCCATGAACACCCGCACCCGCAGCGGCAAATGCCGTTGGCCGGCGTACAGCAGGGACACGTCCAGTGCCGGCGCCGGATAGTCCGCCAGCACCGCCACCAACTCGCCGCTGGCCAGTTGATCGTGAATGCCCAGGGCGGGCACCTGGGTCAGGCCAAAGCCACCGATGCACGCCGCCCGGTAAGCGTCGGTGCTGTTGACCGTGACGCGCCCGGCCATGGGAATCCGCTGCACCTTGTTGCCTTGTACGTATTCAAACCCTGGGGAACGTGAGCCCAGCGGGCGTACGTAATGCACCAGTTGATGGTGAGCCAAATCAGCGAGCGTCCTGGGTACGCCGTGGCGCTTCAGGTACGCAGCACTGGCGCAGTTGATCATCGGCATGCTGCACAACAAGCGGGCTACCACCGACTGGTCCGGCTGCGCACCGACGCGCAAGACGCAGTCGAAACCTTCCGCCAGCAAATCAACCTGGCGGTCGGTGCTGCTGATTTCCAGCTCGATCAGCGGGTGCAGGTCCATGAACTCGGGCAGGCGCGGCAGGATCAATTCCCGGGCCATGACATTGGGCATGTCCACCCGAATGCGCCCCGCCAGCTGCGCTTCATCCTGGCGAAACAAGCCTTCCAGCTCTTCCATGTGCGACAGCAAATCCTTGCTGCGCTCATACAGCACGCGCCCGTCCTGGGTCGCCTGGACCTTGCGCGTGGTGCGCTGCAACAGGCGCGCGCCCAGCAACTCTTCCAGTGCCTGCACATGCTCGGAAACCGTGGAGCGCGGCAAGCCCAGGCTTTCGCCCGCCTGGGTGAAACTCGACAGTTCGGTGACGCGCACGAAGGTACGCAGCAACTCTAGTTTGTTCATGGGATTGTTCGCCTTATCCGGCCAGTGATTCCGGCATAGCTCTGTTTATCACGTTATGGCCGGACAAATACACTCAGTCCCACGAACCATCACACGCTCGAGGACTTCACCATGACCCGTAAAATCGCACTCATCACCGGCGCCAGCCGCGGCCTGGGCAAAAGCGCTGCGCTGCACCTGGCGGCACAAGGCGTCGACATTATCGGTACCTATAACAGCGCGGCGGACGAAGCCCAGGCCGTGGTCGCCCAAGTCGAAGCGCTGGGCGGCAAGGCGGCCATGCTGCAACTGGACGTCAGCCAGAGTTCCACCTTCGAGGCGTTCACCGCCCAGGTCGGCTCGGTATTGAAGGACGTGTTCGGCCAGGCGCACTTCAACTTCCTGATCAACAACGCCGGGATCGGCGCCCACGCCAGCTTCGCCGACACCACCGAAGCGCAGTTCGACCAACTGGTGGCGATCCACTTCAAGGGCCCGTTTTTCCTGACCCAGAAACTGCTGCCGCTGATCAGTGACGGTGGCCGCATCATCAATATCTCCAGCGGCCTGGCGCGCTTCAGCCTGCCGGGTTATTCGGCCTACGCCTCGATGAAAGGCGCGGTGGAAGTGCTGACCCGCTACCAGGCCAAGGAACTGGGTGCCCGTGGCATCACCGTCAACACCCTGGCCCCCGGCGCGATTGCCACCGACTTCAGCGGCGGCGTGGTGCGCGACAATCCGGGCGTGAACGCGATGGTCGCCAACAACACCGCCCTCGGTCGCGCAGGCTTGCCGGATGATATCGGCGGGGCGATTTCCACCCTGCTGGCCGACGGCAGCAACTGGATCACCGGGCAACGGGTCGAGGCCTCGGGCGGGATGTTTCTGTAACGCGCTCGGATTCTCCGCTAGCATCAATGCTTTCGGATACCTGACAGGCAATCACCCATGAGTTTTGATCCTGGACTGGCCGGCGGCATGGGCGTACTGGCCGCCGTGGTCGACAGCGGCAGTTTCGCCCGCGCCGCCGACAGCCTGGAGATGACGCCTTCGGGGGTCAGCCGGGCTATTTCGCGGCTGGAAAAACGCTTGGGCATCCGCCTGTTCGACCGCACTACCCGCTCGGTGCAATTGACCGACGAAGGTCGGCGTTTCTACCAGGAAATCGCCCCGCTGCTGGCCGGCCTGGAAGAAGCCGCCAGCTCGGCGGCCGACAGCGCCCTGACGGTTCGCGGGCGGTTGCGGGTGAACATCGACCCGTACTTTTCGCGGCTGGTGCTGGGGCCGGTGCTGGGTGAATTCATGAGCCAATACCCGCAGCTGCAGTTGGACCTGCACACGCGGGATCAACTCGGGGACCTGGTGGCGGATGGCTTTGACCTGGCCATCCGTTTTGGCATTCCGCAATCGTCCTCGCTGATCGCCCGCAAGCTGATGGAAGTGCGGGTGCTGACGTTGGCCTCGCCAGCTTATCTCGAGCGGCATGGTCGCCCTTCACACCCCAAGGACCTGGAAGACGGCCAGCACGTGTGCATCGACTTTCGCGACTCCCAGACCGGCCGGCCGTTTGGCTGGGAATTCCACCGGCCGGGCGAGCAGGTCAACATCGCCACCAGCGGGCGGCTGGTGGTCAACGATGCCGGGACCTTGTACAGCGTGTGCGAACACGGCCATGCAGTGGCGCAAATGCTCGACCTTGGGCTGGCACCGGCGCTGAAATCCGGCGCGTTGATCGAGTTGTTTCCCGACTGGCCCGACGAGCGTTTCCCGTTGTATGCCTTCTACCCGTCGCGGCATTTGCCGGCGGCCAAGGTGCGGGCATTCCTCGATTTTGTGGCCGCCCTACAACCCCTGTAGGAGCTGGCTTGCCGGCGATGACGTATCCAAAATCGCCATCGCCGGCAAGCCGGACTCCTACGCGGTGCGCATCCGTTTCTGCATAATCCGCTCCCGCGCGGCGTCATACGCCCAGTGATACACGTAGGTGTATGGCAGGAAAAACAGCAACACGCCGATGTCGAGGATAAACGCCTGCATCAGGCTGATGTTCAGCCACCAGGCAATCAACGGCACACAGATCGCCACCAGCCCGCCTTCAAACATCAACGCATGCAGCACGCGGGTCCACACCCCGCCGGACAGTTGCAGGCGCGCCTTGAGACGGTCGAACAGGCCGTTGAAAATCACGTTCCAGGCCAGTGCCATAAGGCTGATGGCCAAGGTCACGACGCCCATCTCCAGGGCCGGTTTATCCATGATCCACGCCAGCAGCGGTGTACAGATCAACAAGGCCAAACCTTCAAAACCAATGGCCTGCCAAACGCGTTCAGTAATCGACTTAGTGGGTGTCATGACCCGTTCTCCGTGAGTGACGATGGTTGCCATCATTACCCTTTGACTCGATACTTCATAACCAGTAACCATCGATCAAGGCGATAGTCATGGCATCCCACGAAGTGCTTCAGGCGTTTGTGCAGGCGGCGACCCACGGTTCGTTTTCAGCGGCGGCGCGCAAGCTGGGCAAGAGCCAGTCCACCGTCAGCGCGGCGGTGGCCAGCCTGGAGATTGACCTGGATGTGGTGCTGTTTGATCGCAGCAGCCGCAAGCCGACGCTGACCCCGGCCGGGCATGTGCTGCTGCAACGCGCCGAGCAGGTGCTGGAAGCCAGCAGCCGCCTGGAGTTGGCGGCCAGCCAGTTGTCCCAGGGGTTGGAGCCGAAGTTGAGTATCGCGATGTCCGATACGTACCAGTCGGACCGTTTCGAAACCGCCCTCAGCGCCTTCGAGCAGCGCTACCCGGACCTGGAGCTGGAATGCCTGATCGCCGAATGCGAGGACTTGATTGCCCTGGTGCAAAGTGGCCGGGCGCAGATTGCGTTTATCGAGATGCAGGAGGTTTACCCGCCGGACCTCACCAGCACCACCGTGGAAGAGCGCACGGAAATCGCGCTGTTTGTCTCACCCAGACATCCGCTGGCAAACCTTAAGGACATCGATCAGCAAACCCTGGAGCAACACCGCGAACTGCGCCTGGCGAGCATCATCAACCCGAATGAAACCCGGGGCCTGGGGCGTGTGTGGTCGGCCCCCAGTTACCTGATGCTGATGGAAATGGCGCAGCTGGGCTTTGGCTGGGCGCCGCTGCCGCGCTGGCTGGTGGAACGCTTTGGCGGCGACCACCTGTGTGAAATCAAGGCCCGAAGTTGGCCGCGCTCGGTGGCGGTGGACGCGTTGTGGTCACGCCAGCATCCGCCCGGCCCGGCCGGCAGTTGGCTGCTGGGCAAGATGCTGGAATAACGGCGGAACACACTATTCGCAACGATGAAGATCAAATGTGGGAGCTGGCTTGCCTGCGATAGCGGTGTGTCAGTCACCACCGCTATCGCAGGCAAGCCAGCTCCCACATTGAATTTGCGGTGAATTCAAAGGCGCCGTCAGGCGGCTTCAATCTGCGGCGGGCGGTTGTTCTGGAAATACTCATGCAAGGCCCGCAACGCCGGCAACTCCAGGGCCTGGGCGGCAAAGCACAAGCCCACCCGTAGCGTGGGTGCCGGCAGGTGCCAGGGGCGAATCACCACTCCGGCCCGCTCCGCCGCCAGCGACTGCGGCAACATCGCCACGCCCACACCGGCCGCCACCATGTGCAATGCCTGGGTCAACGAACCGGCATGCCCGGCCACCGCCTGGGGCGAACGGCCGTACAAGGCCATCAGCCGTTGGTGGGAATCATGCTGCGGGCAGGTGATCCAGTCTTCGATCGGCGCCCAGGCCTGCTCCTTGCCGCCCGCCGCCATCGGGTGCGCAATCGGCAGTGCCATCACGTAGGACTCTTCCCAAAGCGGCAGGAATAATTCGTCCTCGCAGCACATTTCCTCTACCGCCAGGCGCCCTTCTCCTTCGCAGCCTTCCTGCAAGGTCAGCAGCAAACCCGGCAGGCCCTGGTGCGCCATGCGCAGGAAGGTTTCTATCTGGCTGTCGGCAATATCGCCTTCCACACCCAGTTCCAGGGCGATGCGGTTTTCGCGCCCGCGAAACAGTCGGCTCAACGCATCGGCCTCGGCCACCATGCGCCGGGCTTGCGGGTACAGCACCCGCGCCTCGTCACTGACCTCGACCCCACGAGGCTGGCGCAGAAACAGCGCCACGCCCAGTTCTTCTTCCAGTTGCTTGATAGTCACCGACAACGTCGGCTGGCTGATGAACAGGCGCTGGGCGGCGGCGGTGATATTGCGTTCCTCGAATACCGCGAGAAACGCCTTGAGATGACGCACATCCATAGTTAATACCGATGACAGACAGAGGAATAAGGCATTTTTCAGCCAGCCGAGGGCTAAATATACTGCGCTCCACGTTCAGTTATTTGTTTTTCTTATTTCAGGAGTTCCACCATGAGCAAGCCATTGATCATCATTACCGGCGCCAGTTCGGGCATTGGCGAAGCGACTGCGCGCTTGCTGTCGGCCGCCGGCCACCCGCTGTTGCTGCTGGCCCGCCGCATCGACCGGCTGAATGCGCTGGAGTTGCCGAACACCTTGTGTCGCGGTGTCGACATCACCGATCGCGCTGCGCTGGTGGCGGCGGTGAAGGAAGCTGAAGCGCAATTCGGCCCGGCCGATGCACTCATCAACAATGCCGGCGTGATGCTGCTGGGCGCGGTCAGCGAACAGGACCCGGCACAGTGGGAGCAGATGCTCGACGTCAACGTAAAGGGCCTGCTGAACGGCATCCATGCGGTGGCCGGCAGCATGGTCGAGCGCAAGGGTGGCACCATCATCAACGTCAGCTCGGTAGCCGGGCGCAAGACCTTCCCCAACCACGTCGCCTATGTAGGCACCAAGTTCGCCGTGCATGGAATTTCGGAAAACCTGCGGGAAGAAATGTCGCCGCACAATGTGCGTGTGATCACCATTGCGCCGGGCGCGGTGGAAACCGAATTGCTGAGCCACACCACCGACGAAGCCATCAAGACCGGCTACCAGGCGTGGAAACAGGACATGGGCGGCACCGTGCTGAGCGCCGATGATGTGGCTTCGGCGATTGCCTATGCCTACCAGCAGCCGCAGCATGTGTGCATTCGCGAGATCGTGTTGGCGGCGACGCGTCAGCAGCCGTAACTCATTCATCAAGACAACATCGAACAAATGTGGGAGCGGGCTTGCTCGCGAATGCGGTGGATCAGTCACTGAAATGTTGACTGACACACCGCATTCGCGAGCAAGCCCGCTCCCACATTTGGATCTCCGGCGCCTGCACTATTTGAGTTCGGCCAATCGCCGCTCGATAAAGCGCTTTTCGGGCACTTGCTGGGTCAATGCCAGCGCCCGTTCAAACGCTCGCCGCGCGTCCTCCACTCGCCCCAATCGCCGACAAAACTCGCCACGCGCCGAGTACGCCAGGTGATAGTCCACCAACTCCCCCCGCGCCAGAATGCCGTCCACCAATTGCAAACCGGCCTGCGCCCCATCGCGCATCGCAACGGCCACCGCGCGATTCAGCTCGATCACCGGCGATGGCATCGCTCCAAGCAACACGTCATACAGCCCGACGATCTGCGGCCAATCAGTCTCATCGGCGCTCACGGCTTCAGCGTGTACCGCCGCAATCGCTGCTTGCAGGCTGTAGGGCCCGAAGCGGCGTGTGGTCAGGGATTTCTCCACCTGGGCGCATCCTTCAGCAATCAACGACGCATCCCACAGCGAACGGTCCTGCTCATCCAGCAGCACCAATTCGCCACCCGCCGAGGTGCGTGCCGGGCGCCGGGATTGGTGGAGCAACATCAGCGCCAGCAAGCCCATCACTTCCGGTTCCGGCAACAACTCCATCAGCAAGCGGCCCAGGCGAATCGCTTCGCGGGTCAGGTCTTCACGGGTCAGGTCGGCGCCCATGGACGCCGAATAGCCTTCGTTGAACACCAGGTAAATCACCCGCAGCACACTGTCCAGGCGCTCGGGCAACTCCGCCAGGGATGGCACCTGATAGGGGATCTTCGCTTCGCGGATCTTGCCCTTGGCCCGCACGATGCGCTGGGCGATGCTAGTGGGCGTGGCGAGAAACGCCCGGGCGATTTCCTCGGTGGTGAGGTCGCAGATCTCACGCAAGGTCAGCGCCGCCTGGGCATCCGCCGCCAGCGCCGGGTGGCAGCAGGTGAAGATCAGGCGCAGGCGGTCGTCTTCCACGTCTTCAACGCTCCAATCTGCCGCTTCCAGCGCATCGGCTTGCGCCTGCAACAACGGGGTAAAACGCGCCTGGCGACGTAAACGGTCGATGGCCTTGAAGCGCCCGGTCGAGACCAGCCAGGCCCGGGGGTTATCCGGCACACCATCCTGCCCCCAGCGCTCGACTGCGACGAAGAACGCCTCGTGCAAGGCTTCTTCAGCCAGGTCGAAATCGCCAAGCAAGCGAATCAGGGTCGCCAGGATGCGCCGCGATTCGCTGCGATAAACCGCTTCAACCCGGGCCTGCACCGTCAATCGTGCAGGCCTTCGGTCACCAGCGTCACCAGCCGGTCGAGGCTCTGCCCCCAGCCTTCGTGAAAGCCCATGGCTTCGTGGGCCTGCTTGGTCTCGGCGCTCCAGTGCATGGCGCGGGCGGTGTACAGGGTCTTGCCGTCGACATCTTCAAAGGTGACTTCGGCGGTCATGAATGGCTGGCCCGAAGGGATCCAGCCGGGGGTGAAGGCGTCGGTAAACACCAGCCGACTGGGGGCGGTAATCTCCAGGAATACGCCCTGGGTCGGGTATTCGCTGCCGTCCGGCGCGCGCATCAGCGTGCGAAATTGCCCACCCACCCAAAGGTCCATTTCGCACTCGGGAGTGGTCATGCCGTGTGGGCCCCACCACTGCTGCAACAAGGCCGGCTCGGTCCAGGCGCGAAACACGCGGCTGCGAGGGGCATCAATCAAGCGACTGATGGACAGTTCAAATTCGGCGGGTTTGGGTTGAATGCTCATGGGAAACCTCCTGGGTTTTATTGTTGTGATCAGAGATTCAATTCACGCACGGGGCGCACTTCCACACTGCCGACCCGGGCGGCCGGTATGCCGCCGGCCACCTGGATCGCTTCATTCAGGTCCTTGGCTTCGATCAGATAAAACCCGGCGAGCTGCTCCTTGGTTTCGGCAAACGGCCCGTCGGTGATCGACAACTTGCCATTGCGCATGCGCACGGTGGTGGCGGTGCTCACCGACTCCAGCGGTTCGGCGGCGAGCATGCGCCCGCTGGCCTGCACGGACTGGCCATAGGCGAAACATTCCGGGTCCTTGGGGCTGTCGGGCGAATCGTGCAGCACCTGTTCGTTGCTATAGATCAGGCAGAGGTATTTCATGGGATTCTCCGTTTTCGGACAACTGACTATAGTTCGCGGCGCTCAAGGTTTCAGGTCGAACAGACCGGCGCCGGTTTCCATGTCGAACGGTGCCGACCAATGTTCATGCACCACTTTCCACTCGCCGCCAACGCGCTGGTAGCCGGCGCTGACGCGCATCCAGCAGGTCTTGAGTACGCCGTCGGGCCCGGTGCCGCCACAGTGCGCGAGCCAGTGGGCAAAGGCGCTGTTATCGCCGGCGACGATACGCATCTCATGGAAGTCAAAGACCCCAGGGCCCGGGCAGAACTCCATGCACGCCTTCCAGTGCGCCTGATAGGCGGTCTTGCCCTTGAACTGCAGGGCGCTGACGGCGTCGAACGCGACGATATCGTCGGCGTAAAAGCTGACAATCTTCTCGACATCCTTGGCGGTGACCGCCTGTTTCCATTGTTCGATCAAGCTGCTGATTGCGGTGCTCATGGCAATACTCCTTGCGGGAAAAATCACGGAAGACACCCTTAGTCGACTGAGCCCCGGGCCAATCGACAGTCCCGCAAAAAATAATTGCGACTACCGCAAACCCGCTAGAATCCGCGCTTCTATGTAGGATTTCGGATGCTACGCCGATGGAAACCCGCCTCGTCGCCTATCAGACGTTGACTGCCCTGCAACAACAGCAACTCAACGCCCTGGAAGTGCATCCCGAACAACTGGTTTTTTCCGGCGATATCTACTGTGCGCTGAACACCCTGCTGGTCAATCCGAACCCTGGCGTGGCAGGCTTTGCGTTACTCGCCGACGAGATTCCCGTGGCCTTCCTGCTGCTCAAACGCCCACCCTGCCTGCCCCATTGGGCGGATGAACACAGCGCCACGCTGCATGCGTTGCAAGTCGATCGCCATCAGCAAGGCCTGGGGTTTGGCAAAGCCTGCCTGCAAGCCCTCCCCGCCGCCGCGCGCCTGGTTTGGCCGCAGATCAAGGCGCTGGAGCTGTCGGTGGACACGGACAATGTGGCGGCGATGGGGCTGTATTTGCAGCAGGGTTGGGTGGACAGCGGGGAGGCGTATAAGGGGCGGATTGGGTATGAGCGCCGGTTGGCGTGGGTGTTTTAAACAATAAGGAGCTGGTGAAGATGCTAACAACCCTGGAACAACTCGAATCCCTCTACGGCCTGCCCCACGAACGGGCCGTGCGCAAGGAAATCCCGTTTCTCAACGAGGATTACCAGGCCATGGTCCGCGCGTCACCCTTGGTGGTGGTGAGTTCATCCGGCCCGGACGGCATCGACGGTTCGCCCCGTGGCGACGTGCCAGGTTTTGTACGAATCATCGACGAGCGCACGTTGGCGATTCCGGATCGGCCGGGGAATAACCGCCTCGACACCCTGCGCAATCTGGTGGTGGACCCACGTATAGCGTTGCTGTTCATCATCCCGGGCATTGGCGAGACGTTGCGGGTCAATGGCCGGGCGCAGATTTCCATCGAGCCTGGGTTGCTGGAGAGCTTTGCGGTAAATGGCAAAGCGGCCCGTTCGGTGATTCTGGTGCAGGTGGAGGCGGCATATTTCCATTGCTCCAAAGCCTTTGTGCGCTCCGATTGCTGGAACCCGGAAAAGCACTTGGATCGCTCGGCACTGCCCTCCGCCGGGGCGTTTCACAAGCGCTTGAATGATGGAGCGTTCGACGCCGAAGCCTATGACCGCGAGATGCCGGAGCGGGTCAAGGCCACGCTGTATTGAGAGGCCATTGCAGGAGCGAACGTGCTCGCTCCTGCCGGTGGCGCGGTCAGGCGGATTCGGCGTTGATCGGGATCCAGATTTCCACGGAGCCCGTGCCTTTACCCACATCGAAATCGGCGCTGTAGCGCTCAAAATCAGCCCCGACCACCTTGTACCCGGAGGCCGGCAGCCATTCGAACATGATGCGTTCATAGGTCTGCGCCAGCGCCTGCACCGGGCCAAAATGCGGGAACACGGCATAGCGATGGGCCGGGATTTCAATCGACTGGAAGTTGCTCGGTACATCGCCCTTGGTCGGCACCTCGATGCCCGCCAGGTAGTCGAATTCACCGTGTTTGGCGTTGTGGCACACGCCGTAGGTCACGCCGCCAACGCGCTTTTTAATGTCTTTGAAACAGGTGTCGAACAACGCCCACAACTTGGGGATATCGCCAATCGTGGCCTTCAAATAATGCCCTTCCACACCCGCGATCACCAGGGCCTTACCCTCTTCCATGCGCGGCTGTAACGGCAGTTTTGTCTGTTGATCCATCTGAACAGTCTCCTTCTTATGAGGGAACAAACCCGCGTCGAGTATAGGGGCATATCCCCGTCGCACTCCAAGCAGAAATTTTTCCCACAGCATCTGGACAATTGGCCATCATCGACCGTATTGTCTGCCCCGCAGGCCACCGCAGTGGCCGACGTCGCTCGGACGGTTCCGGGCGCTTACGTATTTCGAGGCAACCATGGCCGAACCCCGTTCGCCGCGCCGCTTTGCGCGCATAGATCGACTCCCCCCTTACGTGTTCAATATCACTGCCGAGCTGAAGATGGCTGCGCGTCGGCGCGGCGAAGACATCATTGACTTGAGCATGGGTAACCCTGACGGCGCCACGCCTCCGCACATCGTGGAAAAAATGGTCACCGTCGCCCAGCGTGAAGACACCCACGGCTACTCCACTTCCAAAGGCATTCCGCGGCTGCGCCGGGCGATTTCGCGCTGGTACAAAGACCGCTACGAAGTGGACATCGACCCGGAAACCGAAGCCATCGTGACCATCGGTTCCAAGGAAGGCCTGGCGCACTTGATGCTGGCCACCCTGGACCAGGGCGACACGGTGCTGGTGCCCAACCCCAGCTACCCGATTCACATCTACGGTGCCGTGATTGCCGGCGCCCAGGTGCGTTCGGTGCCGCTGATTCCGGGGGTGGACTTCTTCGCTGAACTGGAACGTGCGATTCGTGGCTCGATCCCCAAGCCGAAGATGATGATCCTCGGCTTCCCGTCCAACCCCACCGCACAGTGCGTGGAACTGGACTTCTTCGAACGGGTGATCGCCCTGGCCAAGCAGTACGACGTGCTGGTGGTGCATGACCTGGCCTACGCCGACATCGTCTACGACGGCTGGAAAGCTCCGTCGATCATGCAAGTGCCGGGCGCCAAGGACATCGCGGTGGAGTTTTTCACCCTGTCCAAGAGCTACAACATGGCCGGCTGGCGCATTGGTTTTATGGTGGGCAACCCGGAACTGGTCAACGCCCTGGCGCGGATCAAGAGCTACCACGACTACGGCACCTTCACCCCGCTGCAAGTCGCGGCGATTGCGGCGCTGGAAGGCGATCAGCAGTGCGTGAAGGACATTGCCGAGCAGTACCGCCAGCGCCGTAACGTGCTGGTGAAAGGCCTGCATGAGCTGGGCTGGATGGTCGAGAACCCGAAGGCGTCGATGTACGTCTGGGCGAAGATTCCCGAGGCGTATGCCGCGATGGGCTCGCTGGAGTTTGCCAAGAAGCTGCTGCTTGAGGCGAAGGTGTGTGTGTCGCCGGGGATTGGCTTTGGTGAGTATGGCGACGACCACGTGCGCTTTGCACTGATCGAAAACCAGGACCGGATTCGCCAGGCGGTACGGGGCATCCGGGCGATGTTCCGGGCGGATGGGCTGGTCAAGAAAGCTGACGCCTGACCCGATCCAACGGCAGGAATGATCGTTCCCACGCTCTGCGTGGGAATGCCGCCTTGGACGCTCTGCGTCCGCTTGTGACGCGGAGCGTCACAGGATGCGTTCCCACGCGGAGCGTGGGAACGATCACTTACCGCCTAGACCACCAGCGACAGCAACATGATAAAGCCCAACGCCACCACCGACAGGATGGTCTCCATCGCCGTCCAGGTCTTGAACGTCTCGGCCACGGTCATATTGAAGTACTGCTTCACCAGCCAGAACCCCGCATCGTTGACGTGAGACAGCACCAGCGAGCCCGCCCCCGTCGCCAATACCAGCAACTCGCGGTTCACCCCCGGGATCATTCCCACCACCGGCACCACAATGCCGGCACCGGTAATGGTCGCCACGGTGGCAGAACCGGTAGCCACACGAATCACCGCCGCCACCAGCCAGGCCAGCAGGATCGGGTTGATCTGCGCGGTCACCGCCATATGGCCGATCACATCACCTACGCCGCTGGTCACCAGCATCTGCTTGAAGCCACCACCGGCGCCGATGATCAGGATGATCGCAGCCGTCGGCGCCAGGCTGGCGTCGAGCAGCTTGAGGATTTGCTTGGAGCCAATGCCCTGGCGATGGCCAAAGGTGTACAGCGACAACAGCAAGGCCAGCAGCAAGGCGGTGATCGGGTGACCGATCATGTCCATCCAGTTGCGGATCACATGGCCGTCCGGCAGGGCGACGTCGGCGAAGGTTTTCAGCAGCATCAGGAACACCGGCAGCAGCACGGTGATCAGGGTGATGCTGAAGCTCGGCAGGGTCTTGGATTCCGGTTGCTCACTGGCCAGTTGGTCTACCAGTTCCTGGGACGGGTTGCCCGGAATGTACTTGGCGATAAACGAACCGTAGAGCGGGCCGGCGATGATCGCCGTAGGCAGCGCGACGATCAGGCCGTAGAGAATGGTCTTGCCGATGTCGGCACCGAACACGCCGATCGCCAGCAGAGGGCCCGGGTGCGGTGGCACCAGGCCGTGTACCGCCGACAGGCCGGCCAGCAGCGGGATGCCGATCTTGATCAGCGACACACCGGTACGGCGCGCGACGATAAACACCAGCGGGATCAGCAACACAAAACCGATCTCGAAGAACAGCGGAATGCCCACCAGGAACGCGGCGAACATCATTGCCCACTGCACCTTCTCCTTGCCGAAGGCCCGCACCAGGGTTTGCGCGATCTGATCGGCACCGCCGGAATCGGCCATCATCTTGCCGAGCATCGTACCCAGCGCGAGGATAATCCCGACAAAGCCGAGCACCCCGCCGAAGCCGTCCTGGAAGGCCTTGATGATCTTGTCCACGGGCATGCCCGAGGTCAGGCCGAGAAAGCCTGCGGCGATGATCAGCGCAATGAACGGGTGGACTTTGAACCGGGTGATCAACACGATCAGGCCGATGATGGTCACCACTGCATCGAGCAGCAGATAGGTATCGTGGGACAAGCCAAACATGGGGGTCTCTCCTGTTTGTTGTTGTTATTAAAGCCGGTAAAAAATTCAGTGCAGGCGGACAGCGCTATCTTGTCCGGCAAAAAATTATTTGTTTGGTTCAAAGCCGTGTTCGAGCCACCAGGCATTGGTTTGCTCGGCCAGTTCTTCGACGCTGTCTACGCTGGCGTTGAGGGCCAGGGTCAACGGCTCGCCCACCGGGGATTCCAGGGTGGCGAACTGGCTGTCGATCAGGCTGGCCGGCATGAAATGGCCGGGGCGATGGGATACACGGTCGGCGGCGACTTCGCGGGTCAGCTCCAGAAACACAAACCCCAGGCCCGGCGCGGCTTCGCGCAGGTGGTCGCGGTATTTCTTCTTCAGGGCCGAACAGGTGAGCACCGGATGCTCGCCGGCCTTGAGCGAGCGGCGCAGCTCATCGCACAGGATGTCGAGCCAGCCGGCGCGGTCTTCGTCGTTAAGGGGATGGCCGGCGCTCATCTTCTCGATGTTCGCGGCGGGGTGAAAGCTGTCGCCTTCGATGGCAGTGGCGCCGTTCAGCAGGCACAGGGCCTCGCTGACGCTGGACTTGCCACAGCCGGAAACACCCATGATCACGAGGGCAGTAACAGGTTGACTCATGAAACACCTCAAGACGCAGATAGCGCTACCTTTGCACGCTGTAAGGCTAGTGCAAAAACAGGCTTTTCCCGCGCCGTCTTGTCATTTTTATGGAGTGACGCGTGCATCTGCTCCAAAGGTTTGAACGGGAACAGGCATCCCGACGTTCAAGAATTTGCAGGGTCTTGGAGACAGCGCTACCTTAGTGCCTCGATTTTTGTTTGGCAAGCCGCCTGATGACTCCCAAGAACGATAAAAATACCCGCACCACGGGCCGCCCTACCCTCAATGAAGTGGCCCGCCTGGCTGGCGTGAGCCCGATTACCGCCTCCCGGGCCTTGCGCGGCATCAGCACCGTGGCCACCGAACTGGTGGAAAAAGTGCAAAAAGCCGCCGCCGAACTGAGCTACGTGGTCAACCCGGCCGCCCGTGCCCTGGCATCTGCCCAGAGCCAGTCGGTGGTGGTGTTGGTGCCGTCGCTGTCCAACCTGCTGTTTATCGAAACCCTGGAAGCCATCCACCAGGTGCTGCGGCCCAAGGGCTTTGAAGTGCTGATCGGCAACACCCACTATTCCCGTGACGAAGAAGAAGACCTGCTGCGCAACTACATGGCCTACCAGCCACGGGGGTTGCTGCTGACCGGGTTTGACCGTACGGAAAGCGCCCGGCGCATGGTGGAATCGAGCAATGTGCCGTGTGTGTACATGATGGACCTGGACCCGGGCGCCGGACTGAACTGCGTAGGATTCTCGCAGTTGAACGCCGGGGAAACAGCGGCGGCGCATTTGATCTCACGGGGTCGCAAGCGCCTGGCCTACATTGGCGCGCAATTGGACCAGCGGACTTTGCTGCGCGGCGAAGGCTTTCGCCGGGCGTTGCAACAGGCGGGGTTGTATGACCCTGCGCTGGAAGTGTTGACGCCAAGGCCATCGTCGCTGGGCCTGGGTGGTGAATTGTTCCTGCAGTTGCTGGCCAGCCATCCGGATGTGGACGCGATCTTCTTTGGCAACGACGACCTGGCTCAAGGTGCGCTGCTGGAAGCGCTGCGCCATGGCATCAAGGTGCCGGAGCAGATCTCGGTGCTGGGCTTCAATGACCTGCCGTCTTCCTCGTTCATGGTGCCGCGTTTGAGCAGCATCAGCACCCCGCGCGAAGCCATTGGCCGGCGGGCAGCCGAGCATTTGTTGACGGTGATGGCCGGCAACAAGATCGCCCGGCCGGTGGTGGACATGGGGTTTGAGTTGAAGGTGCGCGAGAGTACCTAGGCCGGCCCCGTATACGGCCATCGGTAAAACGCTCCACGCTAGCCCTTGCGATTATGAAAATCCACTGTGACTTCTGACAGTATACGAACCTGTGAAAGGCTCATTTAATCAAGCAACTATCCAGCAATAAGAGATAGCAACTGCAAGTTAGATGGAGCCTCTCGACCATGGATCACTACAGAATTAACGCAATCCCCGTAACAGGGACACTTAAGGTTGACAAATCCGTAGATGGGCCTTTCGAGGCTACCAGCATCAGGTTTGATAATAGTCAGAAAAATCTCTGGTTTCAGGGTGAGTACGTTGATGGATTAGGAAAAATTCGGCTTATTACACTGGTCCTGCCTGACACGGCAGGTGAATTTTCCGGCGGTTTCAACCCCGACGCCGCCGGCTATTACAACCGCGAAACCAATGACAGGCCACAACATTGGCATTCAGTGTCCGGCCATTACAAAGGCACCTTTATTAAAGGAGCTGGAGATCTGGACGGAAAGTTCCACTTTCAGGGTTCTTGGCCAGGCTCGGAGAACCAGGAATTTGAGGGTACTTTCGATATTCAGACTGGCCCCTTAAGCGTAAAAGCCAAACCAGCTTGAGTAGACTGCGCGAACACATACAGGCGGTAGCTGTAGGAAGTGGCTGGTGTTGCTGGCAGCGCCTTGCTCCGTTACCTACAGGTACGTCAGAATCCGCCGGCTTGTGCGCCTGGGTAGGGCTCTCTAAGGTTGCCCGGTCGCTGAATTTCTCAGTGATCGGGTTTAGTAGCCTGGACAGTCATACAGAATGAGCATGAGCTTCATCTATCAGACTTACGTGTCTGTGCTTGATGGTGGCTGTGCGCAGGGCGCCCTTGTGGCGCGCCGGATTTTTGTGTGACTTTGCCGGTCTACTAACCTGCGTGCAGCCGCCACCCTTTCGTTTAGTAGCGATCAGGTGATGGCCCAGATAGAGGTCACGCTTATGTTCAAAGTTACTCCCAATCCCCCTTCCTTATTCACCGTCAGCCCCGACGCCAGCAGCGAAAGCCTGATCGCCAACAGCTACGAGACGTTTTCCTCGGTCAACACGTTATTGCTCGACCTGTCTGATGAACTCACCGGCAAAGACCGCGACACCGCATTGGCGATTCACCAGTTGAGTGAGTTGGGCGTATTGCTGATGGGCAAGCTGATGGACCAGGAATCACCGCTCTGCTAAGGGTCCAGACGCGGTCAATGTGGGAGCTGGCTTGCCTGCGATAGCATCACCTCGGTATGCCTGATACACCGAGGTGCCTGCATCGCAGGCAAGCCAGCTCCCACATTTTTAGTCGTCGTTGGCCCATGCCCCTGCTAAATTGCCCCCTGCCTTCTCACCCTCGTCAGGAAAGCACCATGGGCCATTCGCTGAAAATCCTCGGTCGCACTTCTTCCATCAACGTGCGAAAAGTCCTGTGGACCTGCCAGGAACTGGATATCCCCTACGACCGCGAAGACTGGGGCATCGGCTTCGCCTCCACCCAGTCCCCCGAATTCCTGGCCCTGAACCCCAACGCCCAAGTCCCGGTGATCATCGACGACAACGGCGTGCTGTGGGAATCCAATACCATCTGCCGCTACCTCGTGAGCCTGCACCAACGCCACGACCTGTTGCCCACCGAGCCGGTCGCCCGTGCGAAGGTCGAACAATGGATGGACTGGCAAGCCACCGAACTCAACCCGTCGTGGGGCTACGCCTTCCACGCTCTGGTACGCAAGAACCCGGACTACCAGGACCCGCAACGCGTCAAAGCCGGGGTAAAAAGCTGGAACGACAAGATGGGCCTGCTCGAAGAGCAACTGATCAAAACCGGCGCCTACGTCGCCGGTAACGACTTCACACTCGCCGACATCCTCATCGGCCTGTCGGTGCACCGCTGGTGGATGACGCCCATGGAGCATCCGTCCTACCCGGCGGTCAGCGCTTACTACGAAACCCTCAGCCAACGCCCCGGCTTCAAAACCTTCGCCCTCGACGGCCACAACTAAAAACAAGGACTACCCAATGAACGGACTCAACGTACTACTCACCGGCGCCTGTGGCCGCATCGGCAAGACGTTTTTCGAAGCGTCGAAAGACCGCTACCGCTTCACCCTCACCGACCGCATCGAGCCGGATTTCGCCCTCGGCGAGCACCGTTTCATCCACGCCGACCTGAGCGACAAACCGCCCTCGCCGCCCTGCTCGACGGGATTGACGTGATCGTGCACCTGTCGGGCATCCCCCACGCCAGCGCGACCTTCGACGAGTTGTTGCCCAACAATATCCTGGCCACCACCTACCTGTTCGAAGCCGCCGTGGCCGCAGGTGTGAAGCGCCTGGTGTTCGCCAGCAGTGCCCAGACCATCGAAGGCTACCCGGTAGACCGGCAGATCACGCCGGGCATGCCGGTACTGCCCGCCAACCTGTACGGCGTGAGCAAATGCTACGGCGAAGCCCTGTGCGGTTTTTACGCGGCCAAAACCCCGCTCTCCACCATCGCCCTGCGCATCGGTGCGTTTGAATTCCCCGAAACCCACGACCTGAACAACGCCCGCGATCTCAGCGCCTGGCTCAGCCCCCGCGACGCCGTGCAACTGCTGCAACGCTCGGTGGAAACCATCGGGGTGAAACACCTGATCGCCCATGGCATTTCCAATAACCGTTTCAAACGCCTGGACCTCAGCGAAACAACCCGTGTGCTGGGTTACCAACCGGTGGATGATGCGTTCCAGGAATTCGAGATCCCGATCACTTATTGAGTCTTCTGCCCATGTCTTCACCCTCTCTTGCAGACGGTATCGACCCGATCCGCGCCGCGCACATCAGCGCGCGCATTGATCGGTTGCCCGCCGTCGCCACTGTCTGGCGCCTGGTGGCGCTGCTGTCGATTGGCGGCTTTTTCGAGCTGTATGACTTGTTCCAGACTGCCTATATCAGCCCCGGCCTGATCAGTGACGGAATTTTCCACACCGGCAGCCAGGGCGTATTCGGCTTCTCCGACCAGGCGGCCTTTGCCTCGGCGACCTTTCTCGGCCTGTTCCTCGGCGCCAGCCTGCTCAGCCCGATTGCCGACCGCTACGGGCGCCGGGCGATCTTCACCTTTGCGTTGATCTGGTACACCGTCGCCACCGTGTTGATGGGTATCCAGACCTCCGCCCTGGGCATCATCTGCATGCGCTTCCTGGTGGGCATTGGTTTGGGCATCGAGCTGGTGACCATCGACGCCTACCTCTCGGAACTGGTGCCCAAGCGCATGCGCAGCTCGGCGTTTGCCTTTGCGTTTTTCATCCAGTTCCTGTCGGTGCCGGCGGTGGCGTTGATGTCGTGGTGGCTGGTACCCCAGGCACCATTCGGGATTTCCGGCTGGCGCTGGGTAGTGGTGAGCAGTGCGGTATTTGCGCTGTTTATCTGGCAACTGCGCAAGCGCCTGCCGGAATCGCCGCGCTGGCTCGCACAAAAAGGCCGTTTCGACGAAGCCGGGCAGATCATGGACAGCCTCGAAGCGCGCTGCCGGAAAGACCACGGCAAGCCACTCGATGAGCCGGAACCGCAAGCCGTCAGCGTGCAGGGCCAAGGGCGCTTCGCCGATATCTGGCAACCGCCGTACCGGCGCCGGGCGTTGATGCTGATTGTGTTTCATGTGTTCCAGGCCATCGGCTTTTTTGGCTTCGGCAACTGGCTGCCGGCGCTGCTCTCGGGCCAGGGCGTGAGCGTCACTCACAGCCTGGGCTATGCCTTCATCATCACCCTCGCCTACCCGTTGGGGCCGCTGCTGTTTGTGAAGGTGGCGAACCGGTTTGAGAACAAATGGCAGATTGTCGGCTCGGCGCTCGGCGCGGTGATCTTCGGCAGTTTGTTCGCGCTGCAAACCACCGCCGTGGGCCTGGTGATCTGCGGGGTGATGATCACCTTCTGCAACGCCTGGCTGAGTTTCAGTTATCACTCCTACCAGAGCGAACTGTTCCCCACCAACATCCGCGCCCGGGCGGTGGGTTTCTGCTATTCGTTCAGCCGGTTGTCGACGGTGTTCAGCAGCCTGTTGATCGGCGTGATCCTCGAACACCTCGGCACGCCCGGCGTGTTGGCGTTTATCGCCAGCAGCATGTTGATCGTGATGATCACCATCAGTTGGTTCGGCCCGCGCACCCGCAACCTGGCGCTGGAGAACATTGCCCACTAGCGGCAAACAATGGCCGTCGGCACGCCGTAGCTTGCCGACGGTAGCGGCCAAAAGCCCCGTAAACACGGGGCCATACCACTGGGCACGCTAATTGCTCCACCTGTGGCACCGCCCACATCCACAGGTGTCCTGATCATGCTGATCAACAACAACCCCCAGGCTCAGTCGACGATCCAACGCATCAAGCGCGCAGACATGGACCCGGCCAATGCCGCGGCCAGCGCGCTGTACAGCGGTGCCGCGCAAAACGTGCAACAGGGCACTACGACTGTATCGACCACACAGGCAGCGGCCGACGCCACTGCCGACAACATCAATGCCGCCTTCGCCAAGACCCGTGTGCAGTTGCAAGCCACCACCGCAACCGCCTCGACCACCGATACGGCCAAGACTGACTCCACCACGTCGGCCCGCAGTGACTTCACCGACTACATGAAAAAAAGCCCGGCTGAGCGCATCCGCGAGCAACTGCTCAAGGAACAGGGTTTGACCGAGGATGATGTGAAGAACATGCCTCAGGAAAAGCAGGACGCTATTTCCAAGGAAGTGGCAGAACGCCTGAAAGAGCAGCAGACGCAGCAGGTAGCGGCGAAGACGGCTGACCCGCAGGCGCAGACGGTGAAAGAGACCCTGGCTGCGATCTAAGCGCTGACAATACAAACCCTGGTCAGGGAACTTGCTGGAGTGAGGGAGCTGCTGTGGTTAGGGAGCTCCCTCGCCAGAGCAAACGCCCTCGCCACAGGTTATTTCTCGGCCATAACGGTGTGTTACTGCAGTTGCAGTGTGGAATTGAACTGACTGATCGCATCCACCACATGCCGTGACCCTTCCTGAATCTCCAGGATCACCTGCCCCGCCTCATTCGCCAGCTCCACCCCAAGCCCCGTGCGGCTCAGGCTCGACTGCATGCTCGACACCGCGCTGATCGACAGGTCGTGGTTCTTGCGCACCACATCCACAATCTCGATCGTCGCCTGGCTGGTTCGCGCCGCCAAACTGCGCACCTCATCCGCCACCACCGCAAACCCGCGCCCATGCTCGCCCGCCCGGGCCGCTTCGATCGCCGCATTCAGCGCCAGCAGGTTGGTCTGGTCGGCGATGCCGCGGATGGTCTGGACGATGGTGCCGATGATGTCCGACTGCTTGCTCACCGCGTCGATGCTCACGGCCGCTTCGTTAAGGTCACGGGAAATTTCTTCGATGATCTGCACGGTCTGCTGCACCACTTCCGAACCCTTGCGGGCGCAGGCGTCGTTTTGCACCGAGGTGGCGTGAGCCGAGTCGGCAGCCGTGCGCAAGGTGGTGACCTGGTCGGTGATGTCGCTGGCGAACTTCACCACTTTGTACAAGCGCCCGTTGGCATCGAAGATCGGGTTGTAGGAGGCTTCCAGGAACAGCGTTTGGCCGAATTTGTCTTTGCGCTCAAACCGGTGGGAGTGATATTCGCCGCGATTGAGCGAGGCCCAGAATGCCTTGTAGGCCGGCGAATCGGTCTCACCGCGATGACAAAACAGACTGTGGTGCTGGCCGACGATTTCACTGAGGGAATACTTCACCGTCTTCAGGAAGTTGTCGTTGGCATTCAGAATCTGGCCTTGCGGGGTGAACTCAATGACCGCCATGGAGCGGCCGATGGCGTCGATCAGGCTCTGGTTTTCATGCTCGCGGTGAATCCGCGCCGAGATGTCCGAGGCCACCTTGATCACGCTCTGCACCTGGTTGTCGGTACCGATTACCGGCATGTAACTGGCCTCCAGCCACACTTCCTGGCCATGCTTGTTCAACCGCATGAAGGTGCCACTGAGGGGCTCGCCCCGCGCCAGCTCGCGCCAGAGCTTGGCGTAGGCGTCGGTGTGGGTGTAGGCCTCTTCGCAGAAAATCCGGTGATGCTTGCCGCGAATTTCTTCGGCGCGGTAGCCCATGGTCTTGCAGAAATTTTCATTGGCATCCAGCACGATGCCGTCGCGATCAAACTCGATCATTGCCATGGAACGGCTGATGGCGGCCAATTTGGCTTTGACTTCGGTAAGGGCGCAGGAGAAACGTTCGATTTCCAGCAGGTCGGATTTGTGTTGGCGGTTGAACATGTCAGATCACCCTTTATTTTCCCGACGCCCACGCGGGCGCATTCCATTCACGGTTTGAATCTTGATCGAAGACCTTTATGGGGAAACCTATCCGAAACGCTTTATATGCCGAGCGTCATCAACGGTTCTGGGTGAGCATAGACAGGCGTTGGCGCTATGCAAGGCCACTAGTCAGCCAGCATTTGCAACAAAGCATTAACCACTGCGGAGGGCGGTTGGTGGCGTGATGTCACCAACGCAAACTCGCGATGCACCGGCTCCGCCAGGGGCATGATGCGCAAGCCTTGGCGCTGGGCCGGCAGGGTCATCTCGGGCACCAGCGTCACTCCCACGCCTTCACGCACCAGGCTGAAAGCGCTGTTCCATTCGCGCACTTCCACCCGCACCTCGCGCAGCACCAGGCCGGCTTCCTGCGCCAGGCTGCGGGCGTTGACGGTGCAGCCGCCGGTGGCAAGCACGAACGGTTGCTCCACCAACTCTTCCAGCGTGACCGTTGCCTGCGCCGGGCGCCGGGAAAACCCGTGGGCCATCGGCAGCACCGCCACCCAGTTATCCCGCCCCAGCACGGCGGCATTGCGCTCGGACGGCGGGTTGAGCACCACGCCCAGGTCGATCAGATTCGCGTCGAGCAAGGTGTTCACTTCATCGTCGGTCACTTCCAGGGCCGTGACCTCGATGCCGGGGTAAAGCTGGTTGAACCGACGCAGCAGCGGCGGCAGGAACACCGCCAGCACCATGGGGAAACTCGCGATGCGAATCGTCCCACGCAGCATCGGCCGCGCTTCGTCCACGGTGGTGCGAATCGCCTGCAAGGCCCCGAGCATCACCCGCGCCTGCTCGATCACCTGCAGGCCCAGGGCGGTAGGCACGGTCTGACGCGCCTCACGCACAAACAACTGCGCACCGAGGTTGGCCTCCATGGCCGCCATCGCCTGGCTGGCGGCGGACTGAGTCATGCCCACTCGTTCGGAGGCGGCAGTGATGCTGCCGTTGTCCGCCACGGCCACCAGCAGGCGCCAGTGCATCAGGTTCATCATGGCAGTAGCTGTCCTTATGGCAGGATTCTGAAAGATTAATTTTACCCAAGGTGCCATGCCCAGGAGACTGAAGGCAACTGTCCTGCGGAGTTGCCCCGATGAAGCTGTATTTTTCCCCGAATGCCTGTTCCCTCGCCTCCCATATCGCGCTGCGGGAATTGGCCCTGCCGTTTGAATTGATTCGCGTCGACAACCAGAAAAAGCTCACGGCTGACGGTGATGATTTCCTGCAGATCAATCCCAAGGGCTATGTAGCCGCACTGCAACTGGACAACGGCGAGGTACTGACCGAAGGCGCGGCCATCCTGCAATACCTGGCCGACCGGGTACCCGCAGCGGGCCTGGCGCCGGCCAATGGCAGCTGGGAGCGGGTGCGTTTGCAGGAGTGGCTGAACTTTGTCTCCAGCGAGATTCATGGCGGGCTGGGAGTGTTGTTCAAGGACGCGATTCCCGATGAGGTGAAGGCGCTGTTCAAGGCCACGCTGTTCAAGCGTTTTGCGATTCTGGTACAGACCCTGGAGCGCCAGGATTACCTGCTGGGCGCGCAGTACTCGGTGGCGGATGCGTACCTGTTTGTGGTGCTGCGCTGGGCGGGGTTGTTTGATATCGACTTGCAGCAGTGGCCGGCGTTAGCCAAGTTTCAGCAGCGGGTCGGCGAGCGGCCGGCGGTGATTGCCGCCCTGGCCGCTGAAAATCCATGACCTGAAATGCAGTCAAAAATGTGGGAGCTGGCTTGCCTGCGATAGCGATGGTGAATCCAACACCGCTATCGCAGGCAAGCCAGCTCCCACATTGGGTCTTCATTGGTTTAGAGAATGGGTTTCAAGCCATCGTTTTCGATGAATGCGCTTAACGCCAACACATCCACCGACCCCGAACGATCCTGATCGAGGTGCGCCGCTTGGCGGCGCACCGCCTGATGAATACGCCGGGTGCCCTGCCCCAGTTGAACCGTGCCGCGCAGGTCCACCGCCTGCGCCGCCACGATCAACTCAATGCTGCCCAGCCACACCACGCGCTGCACCAGTTGCCGGGTTTTCTCGACCACCGCCAGCGCCTGCCCCGCGTAATCTTCCACGCGATCCGCCACCGGCACGCTCACCGCCGGGATCGGATTGGCCAAGTGCCCGATCTCCGCCACCAACGCCGAACCGGTGCGCTGCAAGGCGGCCATGCCCACGTGCCCGGGCTGGTTGATCAGAAAGCGCGGCAGTTCACTGGAAGCCGGCGACAGCAACTTGGCAATCCGCTCGGCGCTGCACACCGCCACACGGCTCAACGCCAGGCCCAAGCCTTCGGCCGCCAGCGCGAGATGGGTGCTGTCGAAATTGGCCGTGGCCAGCACCAACGCGTCTTCGCTGATCAACGCCGGATTGTCCGCACCGCTGGCAAGCTCCAGCTCAACCACTTCACGCAGTTGCAGCATCGCTTGATGCGCCGCGCCTTGAACCACCGTGGCACAGCGAAAGCTCAGCGGGTCCTGTAGCCGACGCGGATTGTCGGCCAATTCGCCGCCCGCCAGCAATTCCAGCAACGCCGCTGATTGCCCGCTTTGCCCCGGCGCCGGGCGCAACCGCGAAGCCCACGGCTGGAAAGGACTGAGGTTGGCCCGATAGCCTTCACACGACAACGCCAGCCCCGCCAACACGGCCTGCAATGCCTGTTCGGCCTCGGCCACCAGCAACGCGCCAAGGCCGATACTCGCGGAGTTGGCCGACACCAGCGCCAGGCCATCCTTGCCCGTCAATGGCACGTTCAGCGCCAGGCTCAAATGCGCCAACGGCGCCAGGTCGCTCTCGCCCAGCGAGCCGAGCAACGGCACCGCGGGCTCCATACCGCAGTTGAGTAACGCCAACAGCGCCTGCGCCACACCCGGCGAAATACCCGAACGCCCCTGGGCCAACCCCGCCAAGCGGGCTGCGGTGATCGCGCGTAATTCCTCACGCTTGGCCAGGCGGCCAACGCCCACCGCACGCCCCAAAGGAATGTTTGCCTGCACCGGCGCAACCTGCGTATCCACCGCCGCACCGAGGCCGGTGGTCACCCCGTAAATCGGCGTGCCTTCAGCCACCAGGCGCAGCAACAGTCGATGCCCTTCGTCGATACGTTGGCGGGCCGCATCGCTGAAGTCAGCCGGTGCGTCTTGGCGGGCAATCGACAGCAAATCCTCAATCGTCAAACCGGCGGAATCGAAGTGAATCATGCCCAGCGCAACCGCTGGCCGATCCCCAGGCGTCTGGATTTTTCCAGCAGTGCGTGGCCCAGGGCGATATCGCTGAGGCTCAAGCCACGGTGCCAGAACAGAATGGTTTCCTCGGGGGTTTCCCGGCCGGTCTTCAAGCCGGCGACGATCTGCCCCAACTCGGCATGCAAGGTTTCGGCGCTGAGTTTTCCGGCGTCGACATGGGCGCGCAATGCGCCGAACATCCCGCCCTTGCACTGGCCCCAGTCGTCCACCACCAGCTTGTGCATGATGTCGGTCAACGACAGTTCCACCGCGCTCATGGTGCCGTAGGGCACGACGAAGGCACCGGGCTTGATCCACTCGGTGTGCAGCAACGGTTGCGGCTGATCCAGGCGTGAAGCTTCCACCACGATGTCGGCGCCGCGCACCGTGGACTCCCAATCGTCCGTGACAATCACCGGCTTGCCGAGGTCGCGGCGCAGGCGTTCGGCGAAGGCTTCGCGGCTTTCACTGCGGCGCGAGTGCACGCGGATTTCGTCGAAGTCGAACAGGTGGTCCAGCAGCCGCACGTTCCAATACGCCGTGCCACGGGCACCGATGTGCGCGAGGACTTTACTGTCGGGACGGGCCAGGTATTTGGCACCGATGGCGGTGACGGCGCCGGTGCGCATGTCGGTGATCGCCGAGGCGTCGAGGATGGCCTTGGGGATGCCAGTGGCCGGGTCCAGCAGGTTGAGAATCGCCAGTTCCGAGGGCAGGCCCTTGCGGTAGTTATCGACAAAGTCGCCCACCACCTTGACCCCGGCGTAGCCGATTGCGCCGCCCAATACACCGCGCAGCACGTTGAAGTGGCCATTGATTTCACCGCCGGGAATCAGGTGCATGCGCGGCTCGATCACCGCCTCGCTGCGGCCCTGGATCGCCAGGCTGGATTCGATGGCGTTGAGGATTTCGTCGTTGGTCAGGGCCAGTTCGTCGATGTCCAGGCCGTTGAGGAAGTCGATGTAGATCGGTTGCATGGTCTGCTCACTGATGGGTTGCGAAGGTCGATGCTGAAGATGCTTTTATGGGGTGAGGGAGATTGCTTTGGGGAGGGAGCTTGTTGTGGCGAGGGAGCTTGCTCCCGCTGGAGTGCGCAGCGCTCCCGCTTTTTTTGGGGCCGCTACGCAGCCCAGCGGGAGCAAGCTCCCTCGCCACAGCAAGCTCCCTCGCCACAACAGCTCTTTCCCTAAAGCAAGCTCCCCTGCCACAGCAAGCTCCCTCCCTACAGCAAGCTCCCTTGCCACAGGGATAAAGTTATGGGGCCTTGAACACAACCTGCTGCACATCGACCTTTTTCGGGATCAGGCCGTTGGCAAAAAACGCGTCGGCGGTACGTTGCTGGTTGGCGATATCCACCGCTTCCAATGGCCGGCTCGGCGTCGGCGAGCGGTGCTGGAAGTAACTCTCCACCACCGCCGGCTGCAAGCCCAATGTCTTGGCCATCAGCGCGACGCTTTCGTCATGCTGGTCCAGCGACAACCGCTGCGCCTGGGCAAACACCTTGAGAATCGCCGCAATCGCCTGCGGGTGCTGCTTGGCAAACGGCCCGCTGGCGATGAAGAAACTGCCCGCCGGGTTCAGCCCCTGGCCATCCCCCAGCACCTTCGCCGAACCGTCCACCACGGCCGCCGAGTAGTACGGGTCCCACACCACCCAGGCGTCGACCTTGCCTTGTTCAAACGCGGCACGGCCGTCGGAGGGCGACAGGTACACCACGTTCACGTCCTTCCACTGCAAGCCGGCACGCAACAAACTTTTGAGGAACAGGTTGTGGGCGCTGGAACCCTTGAGCAACGCCACGCGCTTGCCCTTGAGTTCGGCCACGCTTTGCACGGTGCTGTCCTTGGGCAGCAGGATGGCTTCGGTGCGCCCGTCATTGGGCTCGACGCCGATGTAGCGAATGTCGATGCCGGCAGCCTGGGCGAAGATCGGCGGGATGTCGCCGATATTGCCGATGTCGATGCTGCCGCCATTCAAGGCTTCGATCAGCGGCGGGCCGCCGAGGAATTCGATCCACTCGACCTTGGTGCCCGGCAACCCTTGCTCGAACAGGTGATGCTCACGGGCGAGCACCATGCTCACCGAGCTTTTCTGGTAGCCGACGCGCAGGGTGGCCGGTTCTGCCGCCAGCAGCGGCCCGGCGCACAGTGCCAGCAGTGTGGCTGCGATGAGCTTGCGCATCAGAGACTCTCCTTGACCTTGGCCGCGACGTCCGCCGGCACCCATTGCTGCCAGACCTGCGACTGTTCTTTCAGGAACGCTTCGGCCACCTGGCGCGGCGCGCTACGTTTCTCGGCCATTTGCGCGAGGATGCCGTTGAGCAGGTCAATCGGCAGGTCGACTTTTTCAAAGAACGTCACCAGTTGCGGGTACTGCGCCTTGAACGGCGCCGACACGCCAATCGCCAGGTGCGCTGGCATCGAACGAGTACCGATGGGGTGCGGGTTGTTGGCGTCGGCCAGGGTCTTCCAGGCTTCGGCGTTGAACGGTGGTTCTTCCAGTTTGATCAACTTGAAGCGCCCCAACAGTGGCGTCGGCGACCAGTAGTAGAACAGCACCGGCTTGCCGCGACGGATCGAGGATGCAACCTCGGCATCCAGCGCCGCGCCGGAGCCGGTGCGGAAGTTGACGTAGCTGTCGGTCAGGCCATAGGCCTTGAGTTTCTGGCTGTTGACGATCTCCGAGGTCCAGCCGGTGGGGCTGTTGAGGAAGCGCCCACGGGTCGGGTCTTCGGGGTCGCGGAACACGTCTTTGTAGCGGGCCAGGTCGGCGACGGATTTAAGCTCCGGGGCCAGGGGTTTGATGCCCCGTTCGGCGTCGCCCTTGATCACGTACTCCGGCACCCACCAGCCTTCGGTGGCGCCTTTGACGGTGTCGCCCAGGCCGAACACCTTGCCTTCGCTTTCGGCCTTGACCCACGCCGGACTGCGCCCGGCCCACTCTTCGCCGATCACCTGGATATCGTCCTTGGCCAGGGCGGCCTCCAGGCTCACGGTGCTGCCGGGCAAGGTGTCGGTGGGCAGGCCGTAGCCTTTCTCGACGATCAGGCGCAGCACTTCGGTGATCAGGCTGCCGCTTTCCCAGGTGATGTCACCGAAGTGGATCGGTTTGGCAGGTTCGGCGGCCGTGGCTGATTGTGCCAGGACGGTGAGTGCCAATAGCGAGCCACCGAGCAGGTTCTTGATTGTTTTCATGTGTTACCTCGTGGTGATTCCATGAAGAGTGCTCTTGTGGCGAGGGAGCTTGCTCCCGCTGGACTGCGCAGCAGGCCCAAAGTGCTTGGGGCCGCTACGCGCCCCAGCGGGAGCAAGCTCCCTCGCCACAGGTTTTGCATCAGGGTTTAAAAGTCATAACTGAGCCGCGTGTAGTAAAACGCCCCTTCCGGCGCCGTCGGCGACAGGTAGCTGTATTGCTGGCCCGGGGTCTGGCGCAAACGGGTGTTGTAGTCGTCAGGCTTGCTGTCGAACAGGTTGTTGACGCCCACCGACACCCGCAGTTGTTTGGTGAAGGCGTAGTTCACGTCCAGGTCGGTGGTCCATTGCGCGCTGAAGGTCTGGTCGTACTGGGCGTTGGCTTCGCTGGACGCATATTTGCGGTACTTGCCGTAACGGGTTTCGTTGAGGGCGATGGTCCATCGGTTGAGCTTGTGGACCGCGCCAAACACCAGCTTGTCTTCCGGGTAACCGTGCTCCAGGAAGCCACGGGATTCACGGGTCAGCACTTCGAAGCCGTTGGGGTTTTCGTGGACCTTCTCGATGGTGGTGCGGGCCTTGGTGTAGCCCGCCGACAGGTTCAGGTTGCCGAACTGCTCAAGGTCCAGGTTGTACTTGCCCACGATGTCGACGCCACGGGTGCGGGTGTCGGCGGCGTTGGTCATGAACTGCGCCCAGGAGTACTGGCCGTAGCCGGCGTCCTTGAGGATCTGCTCGGCCAGCGGCCCGGAAATGCCACCGCTGAACAGCAGGCGGTCACGAATCGAAATCTGGTAGGCGTCGATGGTCAGCGAGGCCTGGTCGGTTGGGCGCAGCACCAGGCCCAGGGAGAAGTTGGTGGACTTCTCGGGCTTCAGCGGCTGCGCACCGAGGGCTCGGGCGGCCGGGTTGTCGGCCGGCAACATGCGGGTCAGCACCGGGTTGCCGTTGGCGTCGAGGTTGGTGGTGGTGGTCCAGGAGGTGCCGATCTGGCCCAGGCTGGGCGCGTGGTAGGCATTGTTGACCGTGGCCCGCAGGCCGACTTTCGGGGTGAAGTCATAGCGCGCCGAGAGTTTGCCGGTGGTGGCTGAACCGAAGTCCGAGTAGTGCTCGGTACGCCCGGCAATGCCCACCTGGAGCTTGTCGGTGACCTGGTTTTCCAGGCCGAAATACACCGCCGCCCACATCACGTTTGAAGGTGCCGGCGTCGTCCGGGGTCAGGCCCGAGGCCTGCACCGCACCAACCTGCACGCCGTCGATGCCACCGTAGGAATAGGAATCGTAGTCGCCGGCCTCCA
Organism: Pseudomonas sp. W2I6; assembly: GCF_030815935.1. NCBI lineage: Bacteria > Pseudomonadati > Pseudomonadota > Gammaproteobacteria > Pseudomonadales > Pseudomonadaceae > Pseudomonas > Pseudomonas sp. W2I6. The sequence continues at coordinate 4,640,675 of NZ_JAUSXJ010000001.1, forward strand.
GCCGGTATTGCTCATGCCGGTACGCGACGCCCGCCGACACGGTGAGTGGATGGCTCGACCAGTCGACGTTCAGATCCTTGGCGTAATCCAGGGTGATGTTGGTCTGGTCGTTGACCAGGGTGGCGACGTTGAACTTGGTCGGGCTGTTGATCCCGTAGCTCGGGTTGACGGTGTTGAAAGCCAGTTCGTCGTGCTCGTCGCGGCCATAGGTGGCGCTCAAATCGAAGCGGCCGATGCTCTCGTCTTCATAGCGGGTGCCGACGGTGACGGCGCCGTCTTCATAGCGATAGCGGTATTTCGGGATGGTGCCGTTGGGGTAGATCCCGGCCACGTTGTTCGGGCTGCTGGCCAGCAGCGGCGGCGTGTTGTTTACCGAAGTGTCCTGGCCGAAGGTGGCGAAACTGTAGAGGCGCCATTGGTCGTTCAGGCCGATTTCGGCGTTGGCCGCCAGGTTGTATTTGTCGCGCCCGGCACCGCCCCAGCGCGGGTCTTGTACCTGGCCATCGGCGACGTATTTGTCGCCGATGTCATCGGGTTTGTTGTTCAGGGTGTTGAAGCTCAGGGTCAGGAAACCGTCCCCCGGCAAGCCGATGCCGTACCAGCCATCGGTGGTTTTGCTGAAGCCGTCGCCCTGGGCGTATTTGCCCAGTTGGGTGTTGATACCGCCACCGCTGTCGCGCTCCTTGAGCACGATGTTGACCACCCCCGCCACCGCGTCCGAACCGTATTGCGCCGAGGCACCGTCGCGCAGCACTTCGACGTGGTCGATGGCGCTGATGGGGATCATGTCGAGGTCCACCGGCTGCGCGCCAATGAACGGCACGCCACCGGAAATGTTCACCACCGCCGAGGTGTGCCGGCGCTTGCCGTTGATCAGCACCAGGGTCTGGTCCGGGGACAAGCCGCGCAGGGAGGCGCCTTTCGGGTCCTGGCCGCGGGTGGCGCTGTTGTTCTGTGGAAAGTTGAACGAGGGCAGCAGTTGGAACAGCGCCTGGTTTAGGCTGGTGGCACCGGTTTGCTTGAGTTCCTCGGCGTTGATCACATCCACCGGGGCGCTGCTGGTGAGGGCCGTGGCGTCGCTGCGACGGGTACCGATGGCGACCACACGGTCGAGGGTCGGCGCCTGGGCTTCGGCGGTTTGCGCCTTGATGCTGTTGCTGGCAGGCGCGACTTTGGCGCCTTCCTTGATGATGAATGCACCGTCCGGGCTGACCTGGACTTGCAGGCCGGTGCCCTTGAGCGCGGCGTCTACCGCCTGTTGCGCCGACAGCGAACCGTCAACCCGCGCCGAGGAATAATTGCCCAGCTGCGGCGTGAAGGAAATCACCTGGCCGCTCTGGCGGCTGATGTTCAGCAGCACTTCGTCCAGCGGGCCGGGCGCGATGTGGTAGACCTGACGCGTGTCTTCGGCGCTGGCGGCGAAGGACAGGAACAGACTGGCCAACGGCACCAGGGCAAAGGTTCGAAGCGGTGTACGGTTGAATGGGCTCACGTTGGCTCCCCCCAAGGAAACTCCTGAGCGCTGCTCCCCGCAGCGCTTACGGGAGTGATGTGGGATGGCCGGGGGAAAACTTGCAGATCGTTTGGTTATGTCGTTAGAACCGACATTCGGAAACGACGCGGTCAACTGTGGGAGCTGTCGAGTTTTAGCGAGGCTGCGATGGTATCGCTGCGGTACATCTGCGAGGCCGAGGTGCTCGCATCGCAGGCAAGCCAGCTCCCACATTGACCGAGGTGAACCGTTTTCAGGCGGCACTGACGGTCACCCACAACCCGGTCCGGCGGGTGATGTGGATCGGCAGGGTGCGTGCCAGGGTGTCGAGGATCTGGTCGGGATTGTCGAGGCGGTACAGGCCGCTGACCCGCAACCCTGCCACCGCCGGATCGAGGCGCAGCACACCGTTGTGATACGGGCGCAGTGCGTCGATCACTTCCACCAGCGGGCGGTCGCGCACTTGCAGGAAACCGTCGATCCACGCCGTCGCCCCCGAGGAACTGGCCAGCACCGGGCCGAAGCCGAAGCGGTCGTAAGTCACCTCGTGCCCGGCCTCCAGTTTCAGGCGTTCGCCGTTCTGGCCATCGATCTCCAGGGCGCCGTTGAGCGCCACCACATGGCCCTGCCCTTCGCGCTCGCGCAGCAACAGGCGATTGCCCAAGGCATGCAGTCGAGCTTGATCGGTCTGAATGAAAAACGGTCGGTTGCTGTCCCTGGCAATCTTCACCAGCAACTCGCCATCGCGCAGGCGCACCACGCGGTGTTGCGGGTCGAACTGGATGTCGGCGGCACTGCGGGCGTTGAGCAGTAACTCGCTGCCATCCGCCAGCTCTACAGTGCGCCGTTCGCCGGTGCCGGTGCGGATATCGGCGGTCAAATCCTCCAACACCGGCCGGGCCAGCCAACCGGCGCCCAGCATCAGGCCAGCGCCCACCAGGGCACCGCGCAATACGGTGCGGCGGCTGGATGGCGCGTCCAGTGCCTGCTGCAATACCTTGCCGCTGACGCCTTGGGCCTGCGGAATTTGAAACACACCGAGGCGGGTTTCCAGTTGTTGGCACAAGGCTTCGTGACGCGGGTCTGCGGCGCGCCACTGATGGTAACGCTGCCAGTCGGCGGCACTCGCCTCGCCGGAGCGCAGCAACACCACCCAGCGAGTGGCGCTGTCGATCAGGTCGTCGCTCATTCCAGGCACAGCCGCAGGCAGCGGTTGACGGCACGGGTCATGTAGTCGCTGACCGAGCGTTGGGAAATGCCCAGCTCGGCCGCGATTTCCGGGTAGGTCAGGCCATTGAGTTGCGACAGCAGAAAGGTCGCCTTGACCTTGGCCGGCAAGCCGTCGAGCAACTGGTCGATGGCCTGCAGGGCTTCGAGCATCTGCGCCAAATCCTCAGGGGATGGCGCGGGCGAGGTTTCGTCCTGGTCGAGGGCGTCGAGGTAAGCGCGCTCCAAGTCACGGCGACGCCACAGCTGGTACATCAGGCGTTGGGCAATGGTGGTGAGCAAGGCGCGTGGCTGGCGGATCGGCGCCACGCCCGGGGAACTCAGGAGCTGGACGAAGGTGTCGGCGGCGATGTCTTCGGCGTGGGCACGGGAATCGAGATGGCGGTGCAAACGGCCGCACAGCCAGTCGTAATGACTGCGGAATAATCCGCCCACGTAATCGCTGTGAGAAGTGTCGGCGCCGGACATAGTGGCTCCATCTGAGTAGGTTGCGCGTTATGTCCGGTGTTCCGGTGGAGCGATCCTAGCAAGGCTGCTTATTCTTTAATAATATTTAAAAGGTATTTTTATATAACCATTCGCTCACACGCTCTGCGTGGGAATGCCGCCTTGGACGCTCTGCGTCTGCTTTGAAATGGTGATGCAGAGCGTCACAGGATGCATTCCCACGCGGAGCGTGGGAACGATCATTGGAGGCGTGGATAACCCAAGGCTTCCGCCTGCTGCCGGTATTCCAGCAGCACCTGGTAATCCGCTTCGCTGGCGGGCAGCACTTCGTGTACGCCGAGGGTTTGCACCACTTCGGGCAGATCCTGCAAGGCCAGGTTCATGACCTCCCGCAGGTGTTCACTTGAGCCCGGCGCGCTGATGTAAGGCAGCGTCGGGCTGGGCGCGCTGCGGGTGACGATCCTCAGCCCGGCCACTTCCTCTGGCGCAAAACGGGCGAGGTAGTCGTAGGTCACGCTGTCGATGGCGGCAAGGTCGGCGCGGTTTTCCCGCAGCCAGCGCAGGCTTTCGCGATGGGCGCCGCTGATGCCGACTTCGGCAAAGAACCGACAGCCCTGCTGCAGCGGCGCCAGGCGTTCGCGCAGCAGGTTCATGCCGCTGTTGGAGTCATGGCCGTTGATCACACCGCGGCTGTCTTGGAAGTCCGCCAAGGCAACGCGGGGATTGTCGTCGCGGGTCAGCAGCAGGCTGCAATGCTGGCCGCCGCTGCTGTGGGGCAGTTCGTAGCGCGGGCGGCCAATCACCTGGACTTGCCCGCGCAGCTCGGTCATCAGCGGGTAGCCGCAGGTTTGCGTCAGCAGCAATTGCGGGGCACGCCACAGGCTGCGCAGCTCGAGATGATCAGCCTTGCGGCGGGTCGCGCCCAGGCGCTCAAGGATGCGCGAAAGCCAGCGCTCATTGGCCTGTTGCACCTGCTGCGGCGCCACGTACATCAGCAGTTCGGCGTAGCGGTCACTCATGGTCGTCTCTCAAGCAAAGGGGTGCCGTGGGCTGTCGATGGCCTTGAGCCCGTGACGGCCGATCAACTGGCCGTAACCCTGCACCAGGAACCCGCCGCTGCGCGCCACCCATTGTTCCCGGCGCGCGCGGTACACGGTGGGCAGCAAATACCACGGCAGCTTCGGCAAGTCGTGATGCACCAGGTGCAGGTTGTTGTTGAGGAACAGCCAGGTCCACGGCCAGGCGGCTTCGTTAAGCACCGTGCGCTGTTCCGGTTGTGGGTGCGGGCGATGCTCATAGTAGGAACGGATCGCCGCCACCGACAAGGCCGGCACGCTGACCAGCGCCACGTAGTGCCACACCGGCAGCACGCTGTAGTGGGCGATGAAGGTCAGCATCAGCACGGTCACGGTGCCATGGCTCAGCCACATCAGCCACGCCTGGCGCTGGCCTTTGCGCAGGCGCCTGACCTCGTTGCGCGCCAGCTTCCACAGCGCCAGCGGCGAACCCAACAGGAAGCGCCCCAGGACGGTCTTGGTCAGCCAATGCAAGGCGCGCTCGAACAGCGAACTGTCGTCCCACTGCCGCTGATTCAGGTAGCGGCTTTCCGGGTCGACACCGGGCACCGTCAGGTCTTCGTCGTTGTGGTGCACCAGGTGGCAGTTGCGGTACAGGGTGTAGGGGTACCAGACGGCAAACGGTGCGTAGCCGAGGAGTTTGTTCAAAGCAGTGAAGCGGGTGGGATGGCCGTGCAGCAGTTCATGTTGCAGGGACATCCACAGCGTCACGAGCGGGATCAACAGTGCGGTACTCAGCCACAGGCCAAGCCAGTGGCTGGCGAGGATCACGGCAAACCAGCCGGCATAGACGCCGATCAACAGCAGCCAGGTCGGCCACTCGGTGCGGGCGGTAAAGGTCTGGGCCAGGGCTTCGATTTCCCGGCGCTGGGTTTCATCAAGGTAGTTGGACATCGGCAGCTCAGGGCAGGCGTGGCCGACGAAAAAGTCGGCTTCATCCTGCTCTGTGCAATGGGGCGGGAAAATCTTGCAGATCGTTTGGTGCTTAGCTTAGAACTTAATGACCAAACAGGTTGCTGTCGGTTTTCTTGGCCTTTTTCTCGGCGCGTTTTTCATCGGCGGTCTTTGCCGGTTTCTTCTTGTCAGCTTTCTTGGAATTCAGACCTTTGGCCATGATGCGTGCTCCACTTACAGGGGATGTAACACTGGGTATAACACCGATTGCCCAACAGAAGGCGCTTTGCCCGACTTATAATCTGCGCCCCCTGGATTCGCGTGTTTGAAAACCATGCCCGAGTTGCACATCGACCGACTGGCAGAGCCGTTGTGGCCGCTGCTGAACAAGTTCTATCGCAGCCATAACTCACCGATGAAGGCCCTCAAGGGTGGCCAGTTGTGGGTGGCCAGGGGCAGCGAGATTGTCGCGGGCCTGTGCCTGACGCCGGTGGTGGGTGGGCAGTGGTTGACCGGGCTGTTTGTCGACCCGGCGCTGCGTGGCCAGGGGCTGGCGGCGCAATTGATTCGCGCCTCGGTCGCAAGCGTTGAAGGCACGGTGTGGCTGCTGTGCCATCCGGACCTGGAAGGCTTTTATCAACGCCTGGGTTTTACCCAGGACACGTTGCTGCCGCAGTCCTTGTCGGAGCGCCTGGTGCGCTACAAACGCAACAAGCCGATGATCGCCATGGGCTTAGAACCGTTGGTGAGGTCGTCCTTCAATAAAGTGTGATCAGCCGTTGTGGGCCCCATGCTAGCCTCGGCGGCACCAGCGGCCCATTACAGGATGATCATGAAAGCGACCCTTGCAGCCTTATCCCTTGCAGCTCTCCTCGCCCCGGCCTTGAGCCAGGCAGCCGAAGCGCCGGTTTCCGCCGAGCAGTATGCAACCGTGCTCGCCGGCAGTTGGCGCGTGCCGGCCAACAGCGCGCGTGATGGGTATCGTCACCCGCAGCAGACCCTGGAGTTCTTTGGCCTGCGGGCCGACCAGACCCTGATCGAAATCACCCCCGGTGGCGGCTGGTACAGCGAGCTGCTGGCGCCGCTGCTCAAGGATAACGGCCACTACATCGCCGCCGTGCAGGCGCCGAACAGCAGTGCCTACGCGCGTACATCAGAAGAAAACCTGAAAAAGAAATTCGCCGCAGACCCGCTGCATTATTCCAAGGCCGGCTTCGCCGAGTTCGACCCCAAGGCTCCGGTGCTGGGCAAGCCTGGCTCGGCCGACACCGTGCTGACCTTTCGCAACGTGCATAACTGGGTGATGGCGGATACGGCGCCGGCGATGTTCGAGGCGTTCTTCAAGGTGTTGAAACCGGGCGGCGTGCTGGGGGTGGTGGATCACCGGGCCAAGGACGGGGCGTCGCTGGAAGACATCAAGCACAGCGGTTACCTGACCACCGCGTATGTGGTGAAACTGGCGACGGATGCGGGGTTCAAGCTTGAGGGGCAGAGCGAGGTGAATGCCAACCCGAAAGATACCAAGGACTACCCGGATGGGGTCTGGACCTTGCCGCCGGCGTTGACGTTGGGGGAGAAGGACAAGGCCAAGTATGTGGCGATTGGTGAGTCGGACCGGATGACGTTGCGGTTTGTGAAGCCCGCAAAATAAGCTGAATGCACGCAGAACAAATGTGGGAGCGGGCTTGCTCGCGAATGCGGTGGATCAGTCTATATCTTCGGTGACTGGCACTCCGCTTTCGCGAGCAAGCCCGCTCCCACAGTTTGAGGTGTGTTTTGCCTGAGGGTTATTCGTCTGCCGTCGGATCCATATCCGGGAACATCACTTCGATAAACCCAAACTTGCTGAAATCGGTAATCCGCGATGGGTACAGCCGGCCGATCAGATGATCGCACTCGTGCTGTACCACCCGCGCGTGAAAGCCTTCGGCAATCCGCACAATCGGCTCGCCCTTGGGGTCAAACCCTTCGTAGCGAATCTGCTGGTAACGGTCGACGGCCCCGCGCAAGCCCGGCACCGACAGGCACCCTTCATAGCCTTCTTCCAGCACCGGGCTGAGCGGCGTGATCAGCGGGTTGATGAGGATGGTCTGGGGCACGGCGGGCGCGTCCGGGTAGCGTTCGCTGCTCTCGAAACCGAAGATCACCAGTTGCAGGTCCACTCCAATCTGTGGCGCGGCCAGGCCGACGCCGCCGACGTGTTCCATGGTCTGGAACATGTCATCAATCAACTGCCACAGCTCGGGGCTGTCGAACATTTCCGGCGGAACCGGCGGGGCAATGCGCAGCAGGCGCTCATCGCCCATTTTCAGGATTTCACGGATCATCGATCAGACTTCATCGGTAGTGGGCTTGAGTGAGTGGTCCCGGCCAAGGCCTGAGACATGTTGTTTGTCGTCGTGCTCGCCAAAGTCCTTTTCACCAGGATCCTTGCCTTCGGCCGACATGTGTTCGATCACCGCGTTCATCTCCGCCCCCAGCAGCAGCACGGCAGCCGAGATGTAGAAGTACAACAGCAGCACAATGATCGCGCCGATACTGCCATACATGGCGTTGTAGTCGGCAAAGGTTTTGACGTAGTAGCCAAAACCCAGGGAAGCGACGATCCAGACCACCACCGCCAGGACCGATCCCGGGGTGATAAAGCGAAACTTCTGCTTCACGTCAGGCATCACGTAGTACATCAACGCCACGGAGAACATCAGCAGGATGACGATCAGCGGCCAACGCAGGATGGTCCACAGGGTGACCACGAATTCCTGCATGCCGATCTGCCCCGCCAGCCATTCCATTACCTGGGGCCCGAGCACCATCAAGGCGGCGGCGGCCAACAGCATGCCGGCGAAGCCTACGGTGTAGAAAATCGACAGCGGGAAGCGCTTCCAGATCGGTCGGCCTTCCACCACGTCATAGGCGGCATTCATCGCACTCATCATCAGGCGCACACCCGCCGAGGCGGTGTACAGCGCGATCACGATACCCACCGACAACAGGCCACCCTTGGATTGCTGCAACTGGTCGATCACCGGGTTGACCTGCTCCAGGGCCTGGGGCGGCAATACCAGTTCCGATTGCATGCGCAGCCAGGTGAAGAAGTCCGGCAGGTGCAGGAAACCGATCAGGGCAATCAGGAACAGCAGGAAGGGAAACAGCGAGAACAGCATCTGGTAGGCCAGCGCCGAGGCGTACGTAGGCATCTCGTCATCGAGGAACTCTGTGACAGTGCGCACCAGCACTTTGTGCAGGGGCAAGCCTTGTAATACCGGAAAAATCATAGCGTCTCCTTTCGCCGCAAAAAGTTGAGTTCGTGGGCGACTCAGGGGCCGTTTTCTACATCAAGGTAGCCCATTTGGCGACCTTGAAACAATTTCCAAACTTTAATCACTGCAGGTGACACAAAAACGGCCATCCGTGGATGGCCGTCGGGCTGCTGGATTGCAGGCAGCCAGGTCGGGACTATTTGACCGCTTTCTTTACTGCGTCCTTGGTGTCGCCGACTGCTTTTTGCACTTCACCTTTCTTTTCCTGAACCACGCCTTCAGCCCGCAACTTGTCGTTGCCAGTGACTTTGCCAACACCTTGCTTGATGTTGCCTACGGCTTCGTTCGCCAAACCTTTTGCCTTATCCGATGTGCTACTCATGGTATTTCTCCTGGGAACAATCAAGGATTTTGGTCACTACGTAAACGTTGACCCTTGGCCTTTCCAGAGAGTTTCAATTATTTTTTCAGCGGCATTTCATCCCGCCGTACAGGTTTGGCTTTATGTTTTGCGGCCAACCCACGAGAATGCCGGGCACATCCAGGCGCAAGCGCTGGGTAACAGATCCCGTAGGAAGGTTATGAAACTCAATAAAGCACAGGCCATTGCCCGCAGAAACCAGGAACTGGGCGGTGCCGTACTCGGTGTCAACAACTGCCACTTCACCGACCTGGACCGCAAACGCAACATCTGGTGGTTCGACCTGCCGGTGGGCCGGATTGCCGTGGGCCAGTACGAGTGGATCCACTTGTTGATGCACAACGCCGAGAGCGACCAGTTGCTGCACCTGAAGGTGCCAACGGTGTTTCTGCGCGAGAAGCTGGAAGGCCTGGTGGTGCGCAATGCCGGCAAGCGCAAGCCGGAGATTACCCTGGAGCTGAGTGCCGACAAGGACTCGTTCCTCAAGGACGTACGCCCGGCCGGTGCCGGTGTGAGCTTCGCGCAGTTCGCACTGTAGGAATACGGTCTAAACCTGTGGGAGCTGGCTTGCCTGCGATGGCGGTGGGTCAGCTAACACTGCTTTGACTGGCCCACCGCTATCGCAGGCAAGCCAGCTCCCACATTTGGATTGCATTCCAAGTGGCCGGATCAGCGTTCAATAAAAAGCCCCGCATCTGCGGGGCTTTTTGTTGGGGCCGATTTACTTCTTCAAACCCAGCTTTTTCAGTTCTTCATCCCGCAGTTCGCGGCGCAGGATCTTGCCCACGTTGGTGGTCGGCAGCGCATCGCGGAATTCCACGGCCTTGGGCACCTTGTAGCCGGTGACGTTGGCGCGCATGTGCTCCATCACCTGGTCTTTGGTAAGGCTGGCACCCGGCTTGACCACGATGAAAATCTTGATGTGTTCCCCGGACTTCTCGTCCGGCACACCAATGGCCGCGCATTGCAGCACGCCCGGCAGGGTCGCCAGCACGTCTTCCAGCTCGTTGGGGTAGACGTTGAAACCGGAGACCAGAATCATGTCCTTCTTGCGGTCGACAATGCGCATGTAGCCATCCGGCTGGATGATCGCGATGTCACCGGTCTTCAGCCAGCCTTCGCTGTCGAGGATCTCGGCGGTGGCGTCTTCGCGTTGCCAGTAGCCCTTCATCACTTGCGGGCCCTTGACGCACAACTCGCCCACTTCACCCAGCGCCAGCTCGACGCCGTCATCGGTGATGACCTTGCACAGGGTCGACGGCACCGGAATGCCGATGGTGCCGATCTGGATGTTCTGGATCGGGTTCACGGTGGCCACCGGGCTGGTTTCGGTCATGCCGTAACCTTCGCAGATGGAGCAGCCGGTGACCGCTTTCCAGCGCTCGGCCGCCGCCAGTTGCAGGGCCATGCCGCCTGACAGGGTGACCTTCAGCGCCGAGAAATCCAGCTTGCGGAAGGCATCGTTGTTGCACAGGGCAACAAACAGGGTGTTCAGGCCGACAAAGCCGCTGAACTTCCACTTCGACAGTTCCTTGACCATCGCCGACAGGTCGCGCGGGTTGCTGATCAGGATGTTGTGGTTGCCGATCAGCATCATCGCCATGCAATGAAAGGTGAAGGCATAGATGTGGTACAGCGGCAGCGGGGTAATCAGGATCTCGCAACCTTCATTCAGGTTGGAACCCATCAGCGCCTTGCACTGCAGCATGTTGGCGACGAGGTTGCGGTGGGTCAGCATCGCGCCCTTGGCCACGCCCGTGGTGCCGCCGGTGTATTGCAGCACGGCGACTTCGTCGCTGGCGGGGCTGACTTCGTTCACCGGCTGGCCGTGGCCCTTGGCCAATACGTCGTTGAACTTGATCGCCTTGGGCAAGTGATAGGCCGGGACCATCTTCTTCACGTACTTGATGACGCTGTTGATCAGCAGGCGCTTGAGCGGCGGCAACAGGTCGGCGACTTCGGTGACGATCACGTGCCGGACGGAAGTCTTGGGCACGACTTTTTCAGCCAGGTGCGCCATGTTGGCCAGGCAGACCAGGGCCTTGGCACCGGAGTCGTTGAATTGGTGTTCCATTTCCCGCGCGGTGTACAGCGGGTTGGTGTTGACCACGATCAGGCCAGCACGGATGGCGCCGAACACGGCGACCGGGTATTGCAGGACGTTGGGCAGTTGCACGGCGATTCGATCACCGGGCTGCAAGTCGGTATGCTGTTGCAGGTAAGCGGCGAAGGCGCCGGACAGTTCGTACAGTTCACCGTAGGTGATTGTCTTGCCCAGGTTGCTGAAAGCCGGTTTGTTGGCGAAGCGTTGGCAGGACTGCTTCAGTACCGCCTGAATATTCGGATACTCGTCTGGATTGATTTCTGCAGCAATCCCGGCGGGGTACTTATCCTTCCAAAAGTCTTCGATCATGGAAGCCCACTCCTCAGCGACGCGAATTCATTCATCGCATTTGATGCGATTATTATTTGTTTGTTTTTGGGTGAGTCTGGCGGTTAAAAGCAGGCCAAGAGGTCACAAAGCGCGCCGAGAGTAGCAGCTTTGCCAAGGGCCGCCTAGAGCCAAAAGAGGCCCCTACGGTCATAAACATGACTCAAGAATATCTAATGGTCATTTTTAGAGCAAAGATTCTATAAGCCAAGAAAGGGCTCTGGAATGGGCTCTACAGAACTAAAAAAACAATGTGGGAGCTGGCTTGCCTGCGATTGCGGTTCGTCAGCCAATACATCTGGTGACTGATACACCGCCATCGCAGGCAAGCCAGCTCCCACATTTTTGAGCCTATTCCAAATCAGGCGATGTCGCGAAGCTCACGCCGCAGGATCTTGCCCACCGGCGTCATCGGCAACGACTCACGCAGCACAATATGCTTGGGCACCTTGTAGCCGGTGAAGTTGGCCTTGCAGTAGGTCTTCAGCTCTTCAAGGCTCACGCCCTGGGCACGGGCCACCACAAACAGCTTCACCGCCTCGCCGGTACGCTCGTCCGGTACGCCGATCACCGCGCAGCTGGCCACCGCCGGATGCGCCATCACCACGTCTTCGATCTCGTTGGGGTACACGTTGAACCCCGAGACGATGATCAGATCCTTCTTGCGATCAACGATGCGCACAAAGCCGTCCGGGTCGATCACCGCGATATCGCCGGTCTTGAGCCAGCCTTCGGCGTCCAGGGTCTCGGCGGTCGCCACCGGCTGCTGCCAGTAGCCCTTCATCACTTGCGGGCCCTTGATGCACAGCTCGCCCCGCTCGCCCAGCGGCAGCTCCGCGCCGTTGTCGTCGATGATCTTCATCGCCGTGCCCGGCACCGGAATGCCCACGGTGCCCAGCTTCGATTTGCCGCCATAGGGGTTGGTGCTGGCCACCGGTGAGGTTTCGGTCAAGCCGTAGCCTTCACCAATCGCGCAGCCGGTCAGTTGCTGCCAGCGCTCGGCCGTGGCCTTGACCAGTGCGGTGCCGCCGGAGTTGGTGAGCTTGAGGTGGGAGAAATCCAGGCTCTTGAAGTCCGGGTGGTCCATCAAGGCCACGAACAGGGTGTTGAGCCCCAGCAGCCCGGTGAAGCGCCACTTTTTCAGCTCCTTGATAAAGCCGCCAATGTCCCGGGGATTGGTGATCAGTACGTTGTGGTTGCCCGATACCATCATGCACATGCAATTCGCGGTGAAGGCATAGATGTGGTACAGCGGCAGCGGCGCCACCATCACCTCCTGCCCCTCCTTGATCAGCGGATGGCCGTCGTCCCCCAGTTGCGACATGCACGCCCGCACTTGCTGCATGTTGGCCACCAGGTTGCCGTGGGTAAGCATTGCGCCCTTGGCCAGGCCGGTGGTGCCGCCGGTGTATTGCAGCACCGCGATGTCGTCGAGGGTCACCGGATGGCGGTTGAGTGCCTGGCCGGCGCCCATGCGCAGGGCGCGCTTGAAGGAGATGGCTTGCGGCAGGTTATAGGCCGGGACCATCTTCTTCACCTTGTCGACCACGGTGTTGATCAGCCAGCCCTTGGCGGCGGGCATGAAGTCGCCCATCTTCGCTTCGATCAGGTATTCGATCTCGGTGTCCTTGCTGACTTCTTCAACCCGCGAGCCAAACAGGTTCAGGTACACCAGCGCACGAATGCCGGCATCCTTGAATTGGTGACGCATTTCCCGCGGGGTGTACAACGGGTTGGTGTTGACCACGATCAGCCCGGCGCGCAGGGCGCCGAACACGGCAATCGGATAATGCAGGACGTTGGGCATCTGCACGGCAATGCGGTCACCCGGCTTGAGGTCGGTGTGCCACTGCAGGTAACCGGCGAACGCGGCGCTGCGCCGATCCAGCTCGGCGTAGGTCAGGGTGATCCCCATGTTGCTGAACGCCGGACGATCGGCAAAGGTCTTGCAGGAACGCTCGAAGACTTCGATCACCGATTTATAGGCTGTGAGGTCGATCTCGTTGGGAACCCCGGCTGCGCGTTTGTCATTCCAGAAATCAGGTTGCATTATTCTTGTCCTCTTACCTGAGTGGTCCGGCCGCTTTTGATGTTGCGATGAAAGCGGAGCTTTGGGGACGTTAGCAGCTATGGTCAATCAGGCAAATACAACAAGATGCGTCATTGATTGTGTGAATCTCCCCGCCAAGGCCAGCGCTGATCCAGCGTCCTGCGGTGAATGAGCTATACACTGCAACGACCCTGAGCAAAGGAAGCGCCATGAACCACACCACTTTCTGGCTGACCGCGAATGACCGCAGTCGGGTGTACGTCAACCAGTGGCTGCCGGACGGGCCGCCCAAGGCGCTGATCATGCTGGCCCACGGCATGGCCGAGCACAGTGGCCGCTATGCCCGCCTGGCCCAGGCGTTGTGTGATGCCGGCTACGGCCTGTACGCCCCCGACCAGCGCGGCCACGGGCGTACCGCCGACGAGGGCACCCTGGGGCTGTTCGCCGAGAAAGACGGCTGGAACAAGGTGGTGGGCGACCTGGCGAGCCTCAACCAGCATATCGGCCAGCAAGCGCCGGGGGTGCCGATCATCCTGCTGGGCCACAGCATGGGCAGCTACATTGCCCAGGCGTACCTGCTGCACCACAGCGCGAGCCTTAACGGGGCGATTCTCAGCGGCTCGAATTTCCAGCCGGTGGCGCTGTACGGCGCGGCCAAGGTGATTGCCCATGTCGAACGCCTGCGCCAGGGGTTGCGCGGGCGCAGTGCGCTGATTGATTTCCTGTCATTTGGATCGTTCAACAAGGCGTTCAAACCCAATCGCACCGCTTTCGACTGGCTCAGCCGTGACCCGGCCGAGGTCGACAAGTACGTCAGCGACCCGCTTTGCGGCTTCCGTTGCACCAACCAGCTGTGGATCGACCTGCTGGGCGGCTTGCAGCAAATCAGCAAAGCGTCCAATCTCGCTCAGATAGACCCGGGGCTGCCGATCCTGATAATGGGCGGTGAATGTGATCCGGTCAGTGAAGGCAAGCGTCTCAAAAGTCTGGCCAACGCGTTGCGTGAAGCCGGCTGCCAGCACCTGGAGCTGAGCATTTACCCACAGGCGCGCCACGAATTATTCAACGAAACCAACCGTGATGCGGTCACAGCCGACGTGCTGACGTGGCTGGCACAGGCAGCAGTGCTGCGCCGCCCTACTCGCTGCGAATGACTTTTCGTTTAAAATCAATATATTAAGATTTATGATTAGCCACAGGATGCACCAACTGATGACCCAGGTTACCAACACGCCTTACGAAGCCCTCGAAGTCGGCCAGACCGCCAGCTACAGCAAGACCGTCGAAGAGCGCGATATCCAGTTGTTCGCGGCAATGTCCGGCGACCACAACCCGGTGCATCTGGACGCCGAATTCGCCAAGGCGACCATGTTCAAGGAGCGCATTGCCCACGGCATGTTCAGCGGCGCCCTGATCAGCGCGGCGGTTGCGTGCGAGTTGCCTGGGCCCGGCACGATATACATCGGCCAGCAAATGACCTTCCAGAAGCCGGTCAAAATCGGCGACACCCTGACCGTGCGTCTGGAAATCCTCGAGAAGCTGCCGAAATTCCGCGTGCGCATCGCCACCCGCGTATTCAACCAGCGCGATGAGCTGGTGGTAGACGGCGAAGCCGAGATCCTCGCGCCACGCAAGCAGCAGACCGTGACCCTGACCGAACTGCCGGCCATCAGCATCGGTTGAACGAACGCCCATGAAAAAGCCCCGCATCTGCGGGGCTTTTTTATTCAGGCGGGGCTCAAGACTGAGCGCGAGCCTGGTTACGCAGGGCTTTCACCTGGTCGTGGTTGCGTTGCGCGCCGTGGAACTGACGCTCTACCAGGTCACGAATGCCCAGCAGGTTGTGCTTGTTGATCTTCTCGATCGCTTCTTTGTAAGCCTTCAGTGCGTGGTCTTCACCGCGCTCGGCTTCGTTCAGCACGGCTTCTTCGTCTTTACCGGTCACCATCGACTTCACGTCGACCCAACCACGGTGCAAGGCACCGGCGACGCTGCCGGAATCTTCCGGATCGCCACCCAGTGCTCTTACTGCGGTCTGCAGTTCGGCAGCGGCGGTACCGCAATCAACGGAACGTTTGGCAAACAGGGCTTTGAGTTCTGGGTGCTTGATGTCTTCTGCGCAGGTCTTGAAGCCTTCCTGGCCGTCTTTGCTGGTCTCGATCAGGTCGTTGAGTACGGAGATCGATTCTTTGTTGATATCAGTCATTTTTCAATTCCTTCGCGGGTTAAGAAACGTGTATTAGTAATTGCAGCGCCCGTGCCAGCTTTTGAAAAACAATTTATTACTTAAATTTCAATAAGTTAGCTAATACACAAAAATCTGTATCCGCTTTATTTGCATGATCTGTCATTTGGCCTCCATGCAGAATGCCTGTATTTTCCAAGGCATCGACTCAAACACCTGAAGCCGCAATGAACCCTGAAAAACTTGAACTGCTGATCACCCGCGAAATGCCCTTCGGCAAGTACAAGGGCCGGATCATTGCCGACTTGCCCGGCCCCTACCTGAACTGGTTCGCCCGTGAAGGTTTCCCCCACGGCGAACTGGGCGGGTTGCTGGCCCTGATGCAGGAAATCGACCACAACGGTTTATCCGAACTGCTGGAACCCCTACGCGCCAAGCACGGCAAGCCCGCCCCTCGTCATTAATAGAGCACGCACATGGACAGTACCCGCGACGAACAACACTGGCATGCCATCGCCCAGCGCTACGACCTGGAGCCCGGCCCGATCAACCTCGAAAACGGTTATTTCGGGCGCATGAGCCGCGCGGTACTTGAGCAGTATCAGGACAACGTCGCCTTCATCAACCGCAGCAACTCGATCCATGTGCGCCAGCGTTTCGAGCAGGGCGAAAACGTCGAGATCCGTAACCAGTTGGCGCAATTGATGGACGCCGACCCTGAAGCCATCGCCCTCACCCGCTGCGCCTCGGATGCGTTGCAGTCGCTGATCCGCAATTACAACCGCTTGCAGCCCGGCGACCAGGTGCTGATCAGCGACCTGGAGTACGACACCGTCAAGGGCGCCATGCGCTGGCTGGCGCAGAATCGCGGCGTAGAAGTGATCGAGATTGCCCACGAACACCCGGCCAGTTTCGACAGCCTGGTGCAGACGTATCGCGATGCGTTCCTGCGCTATCCCCGCCTGAAACTGCTGGCACTGACCTACGTGACCCACCGCACCGGGCTGGTGATGCCGGTGGAGGCGATTGCCGGCGCTGCCAGGGAACATGGAATTGATGTGATCCTCGATGGCGCCCATGCGCTGGGGCAGATCGAGTTCAACCTGGCGCAGTTGGGTATCGCGTTTGCCGGTTTCAACCTGCACAAGTGGATCGGTGCGCCGTTGACCCTGGGCTTTATTTATATCGACCCGCAACGGTTGGCGGACATTGATCCGGACATGGGTGAGTTCCACTACCCCATCACCGATGTACGGGCCCGTACGCCGTACAGCACACCGAATTTCCCGGCGCTGATGACCTTGCCGCTGGTGTTCGAGGAGCATCGCTTGTTGGGCGGTTCGAAGGCCAAGGGTGCCCGACTCAACTACCTGCGGGATTTGTGGGTGAGTGAGGTGCGGCAGTTGCCGGGAATTGAAGTGCTGACGCCGGACGACCCACGGCTGTATTGCGCGATCACGTCGTTCAAGTTCACTGACAAGCAGGATCAGCAGGTGATGGCGGAGCGACTGCTCAAGGAATACAACCTCTTCACCACAACCCGCAGCGGCGCGTCGTTCGGCAGTTGTATTCGGGTGACACCAGGCTTTTTGACGTCAGCGGCGGACATTCATGCGCTGATCAAAGCCATCACCGAACTGAGCGCGATATCACTGTAGGAGCGAGCTTGCTCGCGAAGGTCGTTAACGATGACACGGGAAACCTGACACCCCGCGGTGCTCTCGGTTTTTTCGCGAGCAAGCTCGCTCCTACAGTGGGAGTGGGCCATTTTCCGCAGGCAAAAAAAAGCGGCACACCGACCAAGTGCACCGCAAAAATGCCGTAGAACACAGCAACAACGATTCGGTAAATCCAATCAGTCCAGCAGGGCCAGCGCCTCGGCGGTGGTTTCCTGGATGCGTGCCCAGTCGCCGTTCTTGACCCATTCCGGATCAAGCATCCAGCTACCGCCCACGCACATCACATTTTTCAACGCCATGTAGCTCTTGATGTTGGCCGGGCCAACCCCGCCAGTCGGGCAGAATTTCACTTCGCCAAACGGGCCGCCCAGGGCCTTGATCGCCGCCACGCCACCGCTGACTTCAGCCGGGAACAGCTTGAAACGGCGATAACCCAGGCCATAACCTTCCATGATCCCGGAGGCATTGCTGATGCCCGGCAACAGCGGAATCGAGCTGTGTACCGAGGCTTCCAGCAGGTCACGGGTAATCCCGGGAGTGACGATAAATTGCGAACCGGCCACTTCGGCCGCTTCCAGCATATGACGATCCAGCACGGTACCGGCACCGGTGCACAGCTCCGGACGCTGCTCACGCAGTACCTGGATGGCCTTGAGGCCGAACTGCGAACGCAGGGTCACTTCCAGCGCGGTCAAACCACCGGCTGCCAGGGCATCGGCCAGCGGCAGGATGTCCTGTTCGCGGGCAATGGTGATCACCGGCAGGATCCGCGCCTTGGCGCAGAGGCTGTCGATCAAGGCAACTTTGTCCGCCATGGAAACGGTAGGTTGAGGGCTGTTCATCGCGGCTGATCCTTGGCTCATGGGCACCAGTAAATCTCTAGAGTAGGTTGCAAAAACGCGCGTATCGGCATGGCAGCAACGTCGTCACTGGCCAGCGCGGCGCTCAAGGTGGTCAATTTCGAGCTGCCGGAAATCGACAGCACGGTGTAGTGGGCGGTTGCCAGCAGCGCACGACTCATGGTCAGGCGCTGGCGCGGCACAGTCGGCGCCAGCATCGGCCAGCAACGACGGCTGCCGTCCGGCTTCAACGCTTCAGCCAGGTTCGGGCTGTTGGGGAACAGCGACGCGGTGTGACCGTCGTCGCCCATGCCCAGCACCAGCACATCAATTGCCGACAACTCGGCCAGCAGGCGATCGGCTTGCTCGGCAGCGTCTTCAAGATTGGCGGCAGCGCTGTACAGGCTGAGGAACTTGGCCTTGGCCGCCGGGCCTTGCAACAAGTGCTGCTTCAACAGGCCGGCATTGCTGTCAGCGTGTTCCACCGGCACCCAGCGCTCGTCGGCCAGGGTGATGGTCACCTTGGACCAGTCCAGGCCCTGCTTGGCGAGGTTCTGGAAGAACGCCACGGGGCTGCGGCCACCGGACACCACCAGGGTCGCTTCGCCACGGGCACTGATGGCCGCGCGCAGTTGTTCGGCCACGTCATTGGCCAAGCCATCCGCCAGCAGCACCGGATTGCGGTACTCATGGGCCGTCACGCCCTGAGGCAGTTTCAAATCAGATATCGCCATACCAAGACCTCCCGTCCCGCGTGATCAGTGCAATCGAGCTCATTGGCCCCCAGGACCCCGCCGCGTACGGCTTGGGCGCATCACCGGATTTTTTCCACCCGGCGATCAACTGGTCACACCACTTCCACGCAGCTTCGATTTCATCTTTGCGCACAAACAGGTTCTGGTTGCCACGCATTACTTCCAGCAACAGCCGCTCGTAGGCATCGGGAATCCGTGCGCTGCGATAGGTGTCGGAAAAATTCAGTTGCAGCGGGCCGCTGCGCAGTTGCATGCCCTTGTCCAGGCCCTGCTCCTTGGTCATCACGCGCAAGGAAATCCCTTCGTCCGGTTGCAGGCGAATGATCAGTTTGTTGCTGATCTGCAAGCGCTGCTCCGGGGCGAAGATGTAGTGGGACGGTTCCTTGAAGTGGATGACGATCTGCGACAGTTTTTGCGGCATGCGCTTGCCGGTACGCAGGTAGAACGGCACCCCGGCCCAACGCCAGTTACGGATATCGGCACGCAGGGCGACGAAGGTCTCGGTGTCGCTCTGGGTGTTGGAGTTCTCTTCTTCCAGGTAACCCGGTACCGGCTTGCCGGCGCTGTAGCCGGCGATGTATTGGCCACGCACCACCTGGGTGGTCAGGCCGTCCGGACTGATGGGCGCCAGGGCCTTGAGCACCTTGACCTTCTCGTCCCGAATACTGTCGGCAGACAGGTCGGCCGGCGGGTCCATGGCGATCAGGCACAGCAGCTGCAGCAAGTGATTCTGGATCATGTCCCGCAGCTGCCCGGCCTTGTCGAAATAGCCCCAGCGACCTTCGATGCCTACTTGCTCGGCCACGGTGATTTCCACGTGGGAGATGTAGTTCTGGTTCCACTGGGTTTCAAACAGGCTGTTGGCAAAACGCAGGGCGATCAGGTTCTGGACGGTCTCTTTGCCCAGATAGTGGTCGATGCGGTAGGTGCGGTTTTCCGGGAAGAACTGCGCCACGGCGTCGTTGACCTTGCGCGAGGAATCCAGGTCCGAACCGATGGGTTTTTCCAGGACCACGCGGGTATTTTCCGCCAGGCCGACCTTGGACAGGTTCTCGCAGATCGCGCCATACACCGCCGCCGGGGTGGCGAAGTAGGCAATCAGGCGTTGTTCAGTGCCGGCGTTCTCTGCCAGGGCGACGTAGTCATCGGCCTTCAGGAAGTCGACGTGCAGGTACGTCAGGCGGGCCAGGAAACGCTGGGCGACGGTTTCGTCCAGTTCCTTGCCAACGTAACCACGCAATTCTTTTTCGATGTGGGCCAGGTGCTGTTGCTCGGAACCGGCCTCACGGGCCAGGGCCAGGATGCGCGTGTCTTCGTGCAGCAGGCCCGCACCATCGAGTTGATAGAGGGCAGGAAATAACTTGCGCAGCGCCAGATCACCCAAGGCGCCAAACAGGGCAAAGGTGCAGGGTTCCACGGTTATCGAAGGCATGATGTTTGTTCTTTTATCAAGTTAAGCTACAAATACCTTTTTTTAAGGCATCACTCAAGGAAAAATGTAGTAATAACCACAACATTTTCCCGAAAAACGTATTCCGAGTGGTGGTGTTCAACTACCCTCAGTAGGATAGGCCACCGCAAAGGGCCGCTCGTCGATTGGTTGACGACCCTTATTTGCATCGTCGCCCTAAGGAAACATGAATGGACCGCGTGCGAAATCTACTGGAACAGATCCAGAAACGCCTCGAAGAACTGAACAAGGCTGAACGTAAAGTCGCCGAGGTCATCCTGCTCAACCCGCAGCAGGCGACCCGCTTCTCTATTGCCGCCCTCGCCCAGGCCGCTTCGGTCAGCGAACCTACAGTGAACCGCTTCTGCCGCTCGTTCGGCGTGAGTGGTTACCCTGAACTTAAATTGCAGCTGGCGCAAAGCCTGGCCAGTGGCGCGGCGTATGTCAGCCGCGCGGTGGAGGCCGATGATAACCCGGAGGCCTACACCCAGAAGATCTTCGGCAGTGCCATCGCGTCCCTCGACAGCGCCTGCCAGGCCCTGGACCCGAACCTGATCAGCAAGGCTGTCGACCTGCTGATCCAGGCTCGGCAGATCCACTTCTTCGGCCTGGGTGCTTCGGCGCCGGTGGCCATGGACGCGCTGCACAAGTTTTTCCGTTTCAACCTGTCGGTCACGGCCCACGCCGATGTGCTGATGCAGCGGATGATCGCCTCGGTGGCCCACACCGGGGAGTTGTTCGTGATCATTTCCTACACCGGGCGTACCCGTGAACTGGTGGAAGTAGCACGTATTGCGCGGGAAAACGGCGCCTCGGTGCTGGGCGTGACCGCCGAAAATTCGCCGCTGGCCAAGGCCAGTACGGTGAGCCTGAACATTCCGTTGCCGGAAGACACCGACATCTACATGCCGATGACCTCGCGGATCATTCAGTTGACGGTGCTGGATGTACTGGCGACGGGCATGACCTTGCGTCGCGGAGTGGATTTCCAGCCGCACTTGCGCAAGATCAAAGAGAGCTTGAACGACAGCCGGTATCCGGTTGGGGATGAATTCAACTAGGCAGTTGAACGCCTTTTGTGGCGAGGGAGCTTGCTCCCGCTGGGCTGCGAAGCGGCCCCAACAGGTCCATCGCGGTCTTTCAAAAAGAACTCAATTGCCTGGTCAAGGGGCGCTTCGCGCCCCAGCGGGAGCAAGCTCCCTCGCCACAATGAGCCATTTGCCGCAGCGCTAAACCCCCGCCCTCGCCTGCAAACTCAAATGCGCCCTCTCCCCCGGCGCCAGGCTCGCAGCAGCCATCGCCGACTCCACACACACAAACCCCGCAGCCTCGTTGAAGCTCACCCCCAGCAACGGTCGACTCCCCGGGTGCCACACCACCGTGTCGGCACTCTCGCCGGTGTCGATGCACAATTCGCGCTGCCAGGCATGGTCCTTGAGGTGCAGTTCGCCGTCGTGCTGGAACACCCGCTGACACCCACCATCGACACGCAACTCACCTTCCTGCTGGCACGCCTGACGATTCAGCTGGTCGTAGCCCTGCGCGCCATCGAGCCCAGACAGCGCTATCTCACCAACGTTGCCAATCCGCCAATAGGCGTGCAAAGCATGGCTCAATTGGCACGGCAGCTCGTCCTGGTGCTCGGTGGCCAGGCGCAGCTCCAGGGTTTCCCCCAGGTGTGCATGCAGGTCCACCTGCCAGTCGCATAGCTGCAATTGCCAGTGCAAACGCACGCCGTCGTCGTCGGTGCTGCTGTCCAGCAATTTCCAGTCGATCAGCCGTGCCCAGCCATGGGACGGCCAGGCGTTTTCGCTGGGATGGCGGCCATACCACGGCCAACACACCGGCACGCCGCCACGGATGGCGCCGACCTGCGGCCACTTGGCCGCGCACCACAGCCAGGGTTTCTGGCCCGTGGGCTGAAAGTGCAGCAATTGCGCGCCCTGGCGACTGAACACCGCCTGGCAGAGCGGGTGATCGATCACCAGCACATCGCGCATCTGGAAGCGTTCCCAGGCGAATACCGGCCGCTCGCGCAGGGATTTGAAAAAGCGTTGCAGCGGATGCTCATGCATGTGCCACGGTCCTGAATATCTTTGCAGGCGCTGGCTTGCCTGCGATGGCATCGCCTCGGTGTGGCAGATACACCGCGGGGCTCGCATCGCAGGCAAGCCAGCTCCCACACAAAAAAAAGCGGATAGCCATGGCTACCCGCAAAATGCGCACAGAGAGAAGGAGCTTATCGCAACAACGTTAGAACGTAGACTGAATTTTCAGGCCCGCTACCACCGCGTTGTCGACTTGCTTAACACCACCTGGGTTGGCGATGTATTGCAGGTTGGGACGCACGGTCAGCCAGTTGGTGACGTGGAAGCCGTAGTTGAGTTCGACGTTGTACTCCGTGTTACGCAGCGGTGCGTAACCCGATTGGTCGTAATCCGTGAACCCGCCGGCCGCGTTGAGCAACTCAGCGTTTTTCTTCACGTCACTGTTGGCATGGATACGGGATACACCGATACCCACGTCATCTTTTGTACGTGCGTCGAATGGACCTTTATACACAAGCATCAGCGACTGGTAGTTGTCGACCAGGTTGGTGTCTTTGTCGTGGAAGGTGACGTTGGCCGCAATGTTCAAGCCGCGGGAAGCATCGCCATTGTGGGTGGTGAGTTGCTGTTGCAGAACGCCCCAGTAACCGCTTTTGCTGCTGCGAACGCGGAAGGCTGCGCCCGTGGTGCCAGCATCGTTACCGTTGACGTCTTCACGTACGTCGGTAGCGTCGGCGGTGCTCTTGTAGTAACCCACACGGTATTCGCCCGGCAGGCCATTGACCTTCGGCGACCAGACCAATTCAACCGGCAATACGGTGCCTTTGGTGCCGCTGCCGCTGAGCTTGAAGCCGTTGCCGTGCTCCAGTTGCGACGGGTTCTGGTTGTACGCACCGATTTGCGCATACAGCTCAGGCGTGATGTTGTACTTCACGCGGATAGCCGCCTGGCTGACGGGCCAGTTGTACCAGGTGTTTACATAGTTACCGACCTGCGAGCCACAGAACGACAGGTTCTGGAAGTCGCACGGGAAGGTGTTGAAGTCTTCGCCTTCACCGAAGTAACCGAGTTTCACGTCCAGTTTGTTGTCGAACATCTGGTGCTGAATCCAGAACTGGGTCAGACGCACCATGTGGCCTCGGCCGTCGACTTCTTGAGACGAACTCAAGGTGCCGGCACGCGGGTCGCCAATACGGTCGTTGGAAATGTTTGCGCCATTACGATTGGTCAACTGGATCTTGGCCTGGGTGTTGTCCCAGCCCCACAGCTTTTGCAGGTCCAGTGCCACGCCCAGACCGAACTGGTCAGCGTAACGGGCAGTCTTGTCGTTGTTGTAGCCACCGCTGAGGTTGCCACCGACTTCACCGACGTAATCCGCCTTGATGTCGATACCTTGCTCGATCAGCTTGGTACGCTCGCCGCCCCAATCGCCGGTCATCCACTTGGAATCGGCGCTGAACGCGTCGTCCGCCATCGCATTGGCGGACAGTACCAGGGCGGCTGCTGCTGACAGTTGGCAGATCAGCCGGGTGTTGTTGTGGTGCTTTTTCATCCCTACATCCTCGTCTTTATTGTTATTAACTGTTTTTATCTAACGCGGTTTACTTCTTTGTGAGAGCAGGACTCTCACAAAAGCCCCTACACATCATTTGAAACTTCAGCGTCCCTTGAATTGAGCAACGTTGTCCGCACGATCCTGTGCCGGCAACGAGGTGGCAGTGCCCAGGCGCTCGCCGGTCTTGGCGTCGAACAGCAACACTTTGGCCGGGTCGAACTGCAAGGTCAGGGTCTCGCCCACTTGCGGCGCCACATCGGGCGCCAGGCGGCAGCAGACCTTGGTGTCATTGATTTGCACGAACACCAGGGTGTCCGGACCGGTCGGCTCGGTGACTTGCACCTCGGCCCGAATGGTCGGCGCACCGGTGGCTTCGGCGGCGGCCAGCACGATCTGCTCCGGGCGCAGGCCCAGGATCACTTCGCGGTCTTCAAGACCGGCATCGTTCATGTTCAATGGCAATTCACAGCGGGCCTGGCCGCTGTCCAGCAGCGCCACCAGGCGGCCGTCCTTGCGTTGCAGGCGCAGTGGAATGAAGTTCATCGGCGGCGAACCGATGAAGCTCGCCACGAACAGGTTGGCCGGGTCGTTGTAGATCTCTTTCGGCGTGCCGAACTGCTGGATGATGCCGTCCTTCATGACCGCCACTTTGTCGCCCAGGGTCATCGCTTCGATCTGATCGTGGGTGACGTAGACGGTGGTGGTTTTCAGACGCTGGTGCATCAGTTTCATTTCGGTACGCATCTCGACCCGCAGCTTGGCGTCGAGGTTGGACAGCGGTTCGTCGAACAGGTAGATCTTCGGGCGACGCGCCAGTGCACGGCCCATGGCCACGCGTTGTTGCTGGCCACCGGAGAGTTGGCCCGGCTTGCGATTGAGCAGGTGCTCGATCTGCAGCAGCTTGGCCACTCGCGCCACTTCTTCATCGATCGCCGCCTGGGGCATCTTGCGAATCTTCAGGCCGAATTCGATGTTCTCGCGCACGCTCATGGTCGGGTACAGCGCGTAGGACTGGAACACCATGGCGATGTCACGGTCCTTGGGGCTCATGCCGCTGACGTCCTGGTCGCCGATCATGATCGCGCCACCTGTGATGTTTTCCAGGCCGGCAATGCAATTCATCAAGGTCGATTTGCCGCAACCCGAAGGGCCGACCAGGATCAGGAACTCACCTTCCTTGATCGACAGTTCGATGTTCTTCAGGGTGTCCGGCAGGCCGGTACCGTAGGTCTTGTTTACGTTACGAAGTTCGAGCGTTGCCATGATTACCCCTTGACCGCGCCGGCCGTCAGGCCGCGCACGAAATACTTGCCTGCGACCACATAGACCAGCAGGGTCGGCAGCCCGGCGATCATCGCCGCCGCCATATCAACGTTATATTCCTTGACCCCGGTACTGGTGTTGACCAGGTTGTTCAGCGCCACCGTGATGGGCTGCGAATCACCGCTGGAGAACACCACGCCGAACAGGAAGTCGTTCCAGATCTGCGTGAACTGCCAGATCAGGCACACCATGATGATGGGTGTCGACATCGGCAGGATGATCAGGCGGAAGATCGTGAAGAACCCCGCGCCATCCAGGCGAGCCGCCTTCACCAGTGCATCGGGAATGCTGACGTAGTAGTTACGGAAGAACAGTGTAGTAAACGCCAGTCCGTAGACGATGTGCACGAACACCAGGCCCGTGGTGGTACTGGCCAGGCCCATCTTGCCGAGGGTGAACGAGGCTGGCAGCAGCACGGTCTGGAACGGCAGGAAGCAGCCGAACAGCAACAGGCCGAAAAACAACTGCGAACCACGGAAGCGCCACATCGACAGCACGTAGCCGTTCAACGCACCGATGGCGGTGGAGATCAGTACCGCCGGAACGGTGATCTTGATCGAGTTCCAGAAGTAGCCGTCAACCGTGGCCCAGGCTTTCACCCAGCCGATGCCGGTGATCACGGTGGGCCAGCTCAGCAGGTTGCCGGTGCTGATGTCTTCCGGGGTCTTGAAGCTGGTGAGCAACATGACCACCAACGGCACCAGGTACAGCAGGACAGCGAGAATCAGCACCGCGTAGATCGCGACGCGGCTCAGGCTGATGGCAGGTTTGCCAGCAAGACTAGTCATTGCGCTTGGTCCTCAGCTCGGAGTACAGGTAAGGCACGATGATCGCGAGAATCGCACCGAGCATCAGAATCGCACTGGCCGAACCCATGCCCATCTGGCCGCGGCTGAAGGTGAAGGAGTACATGAACATCGCCGGCAGGTCGGAGGAGTAACCCGGACCACCCGCCGTCATGGCCGCCACCAGGTCGAAGCTCTTGATCGCGATGTGCGCCAGGATCATTACCGCACTGAAGAACACCGGGCGCAGGCTTGGCAGCACCACTTTCCAGTAGATGCGCGGCATGCTCGCGCCGTCGATCTGCGCCGCACGGATGATCGATTGATCAACACCGCGCAGGCCGGCGAGGAACATCGCCATGATGAAGCCCGAGGCTTGCCACACAGCAGCGATCACCAGGCAATACACCACACGGTCCGGGTCGATCAGCCAGTCCAGGCGAAAGCCTTCCCAGCCCCAGTCACGCAGCAGTTTGTCCAGGCCCATGCCCGGGTTGAGCAGCCATTTCCAGGCGGTACCCGTAACGATCATCGAGAGCGCCATCGGGTACAGGTAAATGGTGCGGATAAAACCTTCGCGACGGATTTTCTGGTCGAGGAAAATCGCCAGGGTCACGCCGATCACCAGGGTGATGCCGATGAACATGCCACCGAATACCGCGAGGTTCTTGCTCGCGACCCACCAGCGGTCGTTGTCGAACAAGCGCACGTATTGCGCCAGGCCTACGAACTTGTAGGTCGGCAGGAAAGTCGAGTTAGTGAACGACAGCACGAACGTCCACAGGATGTAGCCATAGAAGCCCACCAGAACGATGAACATGCTCGGCGCCAGCACCAGTTTGGGTAGCCAGCGCTGCAGTGCATCGAACGGCGAGGCTTTGCTGAACACAGCAACAGAACTCATGGGAAAATCCAGTACAGGGAAAAAGGACTACAGGAACATGCCTTGTGGGGGTTAGGGGGTCCCCCCACAAGGCCATTCAGTGCTAACCGTTACTTGGCAGACTTGATCGCGGCAGCGAGTTTCTTCGCGGTATCCGCAGGGTCAGCTTTCGGGTCGTTGATGTAGTTGGTCACGACATCAAAGAACGCGCCTTGTACCGCCAGCGTGGTCGCCATGTTGTGCGCCATGCTCGGCTGCAGGCCACCGGTCTGGGCGTCTGCAAGGAAGTCCTTGGCGGCGGTCTGGGCGCAGGAGTCGAAGCCGTATTTGCCCATGTCTTTCAACATGTCGATACGAACCGGGATCGAGCCCTTGTTGATGCTGAAGACCTTCTGGAAGTTTTCGCTCAGCACGACCTTGGCGATGTCCTGCTGGCCGGCAGCAGTGCCCTTGTCTTTCTGCTTGAACGCAGCGAGGGAGTCGATGTTGTAGGTGAACGCCTTGTCGGTGCCCGGGAAGGCTACGCACTCGTAGTCTTTGCCGGCGACTTTCTTGGCGGCGGTCCATTCACTCTTGGCCCAGTCACCCATGATCTGCATGCCGGCCTTGCCATTGATGACCTTGGCGGCTTCCAGGTTCCAGTCCTGGCCCTTGCCGTCGGCGTCCATGTAGGTCGCGACTTTCTTCAGCTCGGTCAGGGACTTGATCATTTCAGGGCCGGTCAGGGCTTTTTCGTCGAGGTCGACCAGGGCTTTCTTGTAACCGTCAGCCCCCATGACCGAGAGCACGACCGCTTCGAAGACGGTGCTGTCCTGCCAAGGCTGGCCACCGTGGGCGAGCGCAATGAAGCCGGCTTTTTTCAGCTTGTCGCCAGCGGCGTAGAATTCTTCGAGGGTGGTAGGCGGTTTTTCGATACCGGCTTTCTTGAACACTTCCGGGTTGATCCACAGCCAGTTCACGCGGTGAATGTTCACCGGCACGGCCACGTAATCACCTTCGTACTTCACGGTATCGGAGACTTTCTTGTCCAGCAGCGAATCCCACTTCTCTTCTTTGGCGGGAACCTTCAGGACGTCGGTGTCGAGCAGCCCGGTGGACGCCCATTCCTGGATGTCGGGGCCTTTGATCTGGGCCATGCCTGGCGGGTTGCCAGCAACGGCGCGGCTTTTCAGTACGGTCATGGCAGTGGAACCGCCACCGCCGGCGACGGCACCGTCTTTCCAGGTGAAACCGTCTTTTTCAACTTGGGCCTTCAGGACATCTACTGCCGCTTTCTCGCCACCCGAGGTCCACCAATGCACAACTTCAACCGTCCCTTTCGAGTCGGCGGCAAAAGCACTGAGGGGAAACAACGAGGCAACGGAAATAGCTACGGCGAGGCGACTGATCGCTTTCATCTGAGTACCTTTTTTCTTGTTGTTATGCATGCAAGTCGGTGCTTGCGCTGCAAACGAGTTTAAACAGGGATTTTTCAGGTGCAGGTAACAAAGGGACGCCAAAATGTCACCACTTGGTGACATAGCGCCCGGTGGCCACGGCACTGGCCATGCTCGGTGACAAGG
The DNA here is from genome assembly GCF_030815935.1 of Pseudomonas sp. W2I6. NCBI lineage: Bacteria > Pseudomonadati > Pseudomonadota > Gammaproteobacteria > Pseudomonadales > Pseudomonadaceae > Pseudomonas > Pseudomonas sp. W2I6. Next base: position 4,669,037 of record NZ_JAUSXJ010000001.1, read on the forward strand.
GTAGCCCCGGCAGCAAGACAGACTGCCAGGCGTGGTAGAGGTCCGGTTTGCCACCCCAGATTTTCGCGCTGGGCTGGTTTTTCGGGCTCAGTTCGTGGTGCCAGCTGCCGTGGGTGCGGTCAATGAAACGGGTTTCACAGAACTCCCAGAAGCGCCGGTACCAGGTTTCGTAATGCAGCTCGCCGGTGCGTTTGAGCAGCGCCTGGGCAGCGGCACTGGCTTCGCAATGGGTCCAGTGCAGGCGCTCGCGCACCACGGGGCGCTGGCTCCAGTCGAGGGTGTAGACAATGCCGGGAGCGCCGTCGACGGCCCAGGCGTATTCACAGGCGCTGGCGAACAGGCCCTTGGCGTCGGTCAATAGCCACTCAGGGGTGACGAGCCCGGCATCCAGGCGCGCAGCCTCAAGGTGCAACACCAGTCGCGCCCATTCGAAGCCGTGGCCGGGGGTGATGCCGTAGGGACGAAAACCATCGGCCGGGTTGTCTTCGTTGTAACCACGCAGGGGTTGCCAATGGCTGTCGAAATGCTCGATCACCATGTCCCGGTTTTGCGCCGCATGGGTATGAATAATCCGCTCGACGATGCGCAGTGCCCGGTCCAGCCAGCGGGTTTCACCGGTGACATCGGCCAGGGCCAGGAAGGCTTCAGTGGCGTGCATGTTGCTGTTGGCGCCGCGATAGGCTTCTACCCCGCTCCAGTCCTGGGCGAAGGACTCGAGCATCGCGCCCTCCTCTTCGTTCCAGAAGTACTGGTCGATGATATGGATCGCGTCGTTGAGCAAGGTTTGCGCGCCGGGAGCGCCGGCCACTACTGCGGAGCTGGCGGCCAGGGCGACAAAAGCGTGCAGGTAGGCGGCCTTGCCGGTGTTGCCGTCGCGGGCGTCGGGCGTGGCGAACCAACCGCCGTGCCGGGCATCGCGCAGCGGGCCGCTGAGGGCCACGACGCCGTGTTCCACCAGGTCGGCATAACCTGGCAGGCCCAGGCCATGGGCCATGGCAAAGCTATGGGTCATACGGGCGGTGTTCATGGTTTCGGCGACGGCATCGGGCGGCAGGACGCCTTGATCGTCGAGGTTGCCGAAGCCGTCAGGCAGCCTGGAAGCCTTGGCGAATGACAGCAGGCGCTGGCCTTCAGTGGCAAGCCAGGCGTGATGGGCAGGTGCGTTCAGCCAACTACTGGCAGGCAGTGGTTGCGTGGTCATGATTAGCCCTTTTTATTATGTGCGGGATGACGGGAGTCTAAACAAGGGCGGCGCGAGGGCAAGTAACGAAGGAGACGGGAAATGTCACCGATTGGTGACATTGATTGTGCCAGGGCCTGCAGGCGTCATGTGTAGTGACGCCTGCAGCACCTCACATCACTGCTGCCCGAGAGGGGTGATCCGGGCAGGCTGGTTGATCTGCTGCTGCAGGTTCTGCACCTGGCTTTGCAAGGCAGTGACGTTACGCGTGGTCTGGATGCGGAACACGTCGAACTCCTTGGTGGACGGACCGTCGGAAGCCGCGGCGCGGTTGTCCAGTTGGCTCTTGAGGACCACAAGGTCCTGCTCCAGGCGAGCGATGGCGGCCGTGGGGTTGCCCTGTTTTTTCAGGGCTGCGACGTCGGCGGAGAGGTCCTTGAACTCGGCGTCCCGGGACTTGAGGGTAGCCACCGCCTCCGTCAGCGCCTGGACCTGGCCCTGCAATTGCGCGTTGGCACTGGACAGTTGGGTCGTGCTGGCGGTCATCTGCTCCAGGCGCTTGTCCAGGTCCGTTGCCTGGCCGGCCACGCCCATCTGCTGCTTGCCCTGCTCCAGCAACTGGGTCTCCAGCTGCTTGATCTGCAGTTTCAGGGCCTCGCTGCCATTATTCACATTGGCTTCGCTGGCCACCACCTTGCCGGAAATATCCTGCAGGCGCCCCGCCGCTTCCTCGCTGATGCGCGCGAAGCTTTCCTGGGTCGCCACCAGTTGCTGGCCCATCAGGGAAATCTGCTGGAAGCTCCACCAGGCAAGGCCGGCGAAGGCGAACAGCAGCGCACCGACCAATGCCCACAGCGGCCCGGTACTGGCGCTCTTGACCTTGACGACCGGCGCAGGCCGGGAGCGCACGGAGGTAGCCGGCGTGGGCTCGAAATCATCGTCGTCCGAGGTGTCGGCCCGCAGGCTGGGAACGTTGTCGAAGTCGTCGTTAGCATCGTTACGCATGAATCAACCTTAAATCCTTTGAGGTGGCATATGGATAGCCAGGCGTCGGAGTATAAACCCCCGACCTGCCGCACTGATCGACCCGGGTTCGCAAATTCGGTTCCCGGTGTGTTGCCGGTTATTTAAGTCCGACGTCCTGGGCCTTCCACCAACTGCAGAACTCGTCGAGGGCCGCCCACAGGCTGACCTTGGGCTGGTAGTCGAGATAATGCCGTGCGCGGGTGATGTCGAGGGTGAAATCTTTGTTCATCACCTGCATGCCCAGCCGTGACAAAGACGGTTCCGGGCGCCCTGGCCACATGGCACAGAAGGCTTCATTGAGCGCCGCAACGCTGTAAGACAAGCCGTAGGACCGATAACGGGTGACCTGAGGCATGTCCATCTGTCGCATCACGTAGTTCACCACATCCCACACCGGCACCGGGGCGCCGTTGCTGATGTTGTAGACCTTGCCCAACGCCGAGCCCGTCGCCAGCAAACTGCTGAGCAGGGCTTCATTGAGGTTGTGCACGCTGGTGAAATCGACCTTGTTCAGGCCATCTCCGACAATCGCCAGGCGGTTCTTGCGCTGCATCTTCAACAGGCGCGGGAAGATGCTCATGTCGCCGGCCCCCGTGACAAAGCGCGGGCGCAGGGCCAGCACTTCGAGGCCAAACTCCTGGGCGCCAAACACCTTTTGCTCCGCCAGGTATTTGGTGGCTGCATACGGATGCTTGAAACGCTTGGGCACTTGTTCTTCGGTCAAGCCCAGGTGGTCACGGCCGTCGAAGTAGATCGACGGCGAAGACAGGTGCACCAGGCGCCCGACCCGCTGCTTGAGGCAGGCCTCCACCACGTTTTCGGTAACCAGCACATTGCCCTGGTGGAAGTCCTGATAACGCCCCCACAGCCCCACGGCCCCGGCGCAATGCACCACGGCCTCGACGTCGCGGCACAGCTCGCGCACCAGGTCCGGATCATTCAAATCACCCTGGATAAACTCGGCGCCGCGCCGTACCAGGTGTTCCACACCTTCGGCCCGCCGCCCGTTGACCCGCACGTCCAGGCCCTGCTCCAGGGCGAAACGCGCAAAACGCCCGCCAATGAAGCCGCTTGCGCCGGTGACCAGAATTTTCATGACTTACTCCGCATTCTTTCGTTTTTCATCGCTGTTGCCTTGACGCTGGCCATCACGCCAACGGCACCAACCATTGCCCCGTTGTGTGTGCCAGATGATCCGTCAGCAGGCCCAGCAATTGTCCACCACTGCGCCAATGATGCCAGTACAGCGGCACATCGATCGGCTTATCTGGCAATAACTCCACCAACACGCCCTTTTCCAGCTGATCGCGCACCTGCAGTTCGGGCACCAGGCCCCAGCCCAATCCGGCTTCCGTCAGGCGAATAAAACCTTCGGACGAGGGGCATAGATGGTGTTCGAAACCACCGTCGACGCCCAGGGACGCCAGGTAGCGATGCTGCAGGAAATCATCCGGGCCGAACACCAGCGCCGGCGTGCGGGCCAGTTGATCGGCCCGCACGCCCTCGGGAAAGTGCCGGGCGACAAACGCCGGGCTGGCCAGCGCCCGATACCGCATCGCGCCGAGCAACAGGCTGCGGGCACCGGCCACCGGGCGTTCGCTGGCGCAAATACAGGCTGCCACTTCGCCGGCGCGCATACGCTTGAGGCCGACGGTCTGGTCTTCTACCACCAGGTCCAACAGCAAATGCTGCTCGGCGCAGAAGTCGCTCACCGCCTCGGCCCACCACGTGGCCAGGCTGTCGGCATTCAAGGCGATGCGCAGGCGCTCGGGCATGCCCTCTTCATCCAGCGCGGGCACCTGGCTTTGCAGGTCGCGCTCCAGCAATCGTACCTGTTGCACGTGGTTGAGCAGGCGGCGGCCGATCTCGGTGGGCGTCGGCGGCGTGGCACGTACCAGCACCGGCTGGCCGATCCGCGCCTCCAACAGCTTGATGCGCTGGGAGATCGCCGACTGGGAAATTCCCAATACCTGCGCGCCCCGCTCGAAGCCGGCCTGTTCCACCACCGCCGCCAGGGCGGAAAGCAATTTATAGTCGAACATCAGTTTTCCTAATGAGCGATCAGCAATATTGGTTTTTCTTATACAACCTTGGACGGGAGAATAGCCAGCATCGCTTCTTCTTATTCAAGGACCTCCACATGGCTGGCGAAACCGCCCTGGCAACCCTGCTGCGCAGCATGAGCCCACAGCTCAATGACGGCGACTACGTGTTCTGCACCCTGGCCGACAGCCGAATCCCCGAAGGTTGCGAGGTGATCGGCAGCTTCCGCGAGCAGGAAGGCCTGACGTTGATCGTCGAGCGCCAGCAGGCCGAGCGCGCCGGACTGGCCTTCGACTATGTGGCTGCGTGGATCACCCTCAACGTGCATTCGGCCCTGGAAGCGGTCGGCCTGACCGCCGCGTTCGCCACGGCCCTGGGCCAGGCCGGGATCAGTTGCAACGTGATTGCCGGCTACTACCACGATCACCTGTTTGTCGGCCGCGCCGATGCCGAGCGCGCCATGACGGTGTTGCGGCAATTGGCGGCGGGCGCGGAGTAAATCCTATGTGGCAAAGCTATATGAACGGCCTGTTGGTGGCCTTTGGTTTGATCATGGCGATCGGCACCCAGAACGCGTTTGTGCTGGCGCAGAGCCTGCGGCGCGAACATCACCTGCCGGTGGCGGCACTGTGCGTGGTGTGCGACGCGATCCTGGTGGCCGCCGGCGTATTCGGCCTGGCCACCGTGCTGGCGCATAACCCGGTATTGCTGGCGATTGCCCGCTGGGGTGGCGCGGCGTTCCTGCTCTGGTACGGTACCCTCGCCCTGCGCCGGGCCTGCTCGAAGCAGAGCCTGGGCGAGGGTGAGAACCTCAAGGTACGCTCGTTGAAGGCGGTGATGCTCAGCGCCCTGGCGGTGACCTTGCTCAACCCTCACGTGTACCTGGACACCGTCTTGTTGATCGGCTCCCTCGGCGCCCAGCAAACCGAACCGGGCGCCTACGTGGCCGGCGCCGCCAGCGCTTCATTCCTGTGGTTCATGACCCTGGCCCTGGGCGCCGCATGGCTGGCACCGTGGCTGGCGCGCCCCGCCACCTGGCGGATTCTGGACCTGCTGGTAGCCGCCATGATGTTCAGCGTGGCCTATCAATTAATCAGCGCAGCGTAGATATTCCAAAACGCTCTGGAACCTCTATCCCACACAGTTGTTGCGTGGTTTTGCCGCACCCCCGGTGCTATGATCCAGCCCCTGCGCCGCAAAGAGTACAAACTCCCCGGCGCTTGTTTGGCCGCCCGTGATCGGCCTTGCGCTCACCGCAACTGACCTGATTAGGAGAATCATCATGGCTTTCGAATTGCCGCCGCTGCCCTACGCACACGATGCCCTGCAGCCGCACATTTCCAAGGAAACCTTGGAATACCACCACGACAAGCACCACAACACCTATGTCGTGAACCTGAACAACCTGGTGCCTGGCACCGAGTTCGAAGGCAAGACCCTGGAAGAAATCGTCAAGTCTTCTTCGGGCGGCATCTTCAACAACGCCGCTCAGGTCTGGAACCACACTTTTTACTGGAACTGCCTGGCGCCAAACGCCGGCGGCCAACCTACCGGCGCACTGGCTGAGGCGATCAACGCTGCCTTCGGTTCGTTCGACAAGTTCAAGGAAGAGTTCACCAAGACTTCCGTCGGCACCTTCGGTTCCGGTTGGGGCTGGCTGGTGAAAAAGGCTGACGGTTCCCTGGCCCTGGCCAGCACCATCGGCGCCGGCAACCCGCTGACCAGCGGCGACACCCCGCTGCTGACCTGCGACGTCTGGGAACACGCTTACTACATCGACTACCGCAACGTGCGTCCAAAGTATGTGGAAGCGTTCTGGAACCTGGTCAACTGGAAGTTCGTGGCTGAGCAGTTCGAAGGCAAGACCTTCACCGCTTAAGTACCGCTTGCAGTAGAAAGAGCCCGGCGATTGCCGGGCTTTTTTGTGGGCGATTACAAATGGAAAAATGCCAGGAAAACGCTGGAACTCATCAAAAGGATTTCGCCACGCAGCATGTAAGAGGAATGTCCCTCTGATTGACTGCAGGAGAACTTGATATGGATCTAGCATCTTTTATCGGCATGGCCCCTCAAGCACTTAACGTGTTCGATAACGTGACAGATAAGGGCCTGGACGTTCTGGACAAAAGCTTGGGCATCATTGATAAGACCGTGGACATAGCTCGACAGGCCTTGGGGCAAATCGACCCCCAGGCGCAAGACCAGCCACAACCGCCGAAAATTTCGTTTACCTGATGGGCGCTGACGCTCGACGGTTTGTGTCGCTGGCCTGAAAAACCCGCGCTCGTCCTGAAAAGACAGTACAAGAAGTCGGCACGTACGATCCGCCGACTTCACTCCATGCCAGGCCTGCCTTTCCATTCCCCCTCCCAACGTCTTACCCCCGGACGCGCTCATCTAAACTGCAAAACCTGCCCTGGCCGCAATGTCCCTTTGACTGCCCTCACGGGATTGCCAATACTCATGGCATATTGAGGCTACCCGCATGGAACAAGGAATAACCCTTTGAAGCTGGAACTCAAAAACAGCTTGTCGGTGAAGTTGCTACGGGTGGTACTGCTTTCGGCATTGGCCGTGGGCGTGGTACTGAGCGCGGCGCAGATCGTCTTTGATGCGTACAAGACGCGCCAGGCCGTGGCCGGTGATGCCCAGCGCATCCTCGACATGTTTCGCGACCCGTCCACCCAGGCCGTCTACAGCCTGGACCGGGAGATGGGCATGCAGGTCATCGAAGGCCTGTTCCAGGATGATGCCGTGCGCATGGCCTCCATCGGCCACCCCAACGAAACCATGCTCGCGGAAAAAACCCGCGACCTGCAACAATCCCCGAGCCGCTGGCTGACCGACCTGATCCTGGGCCAGGAACGCACGTTCACCACGCCGCTGGTGGGGCGCGGGCCTTACAGCGAGTACTACGGTGACCTGAGCATCACCCTCGACACCGCCACCTATGGCAAAGGGTTTCTCGTCAGTTCGGTGATCATTTTCATCTCCGGGGTGCTGCGGGCGCTGGCCATGGGGCTGGTGTTGTACCTGGTCTATCACTGGCTGCTGACCAAGCCGCTGTCGCGCATCATCGAGCACCTGAGTTCGATCAACCCCGACCGCCCCAGCGAGCACAAGATCCCGCAGCTCAAGGGCCACGAGAAAAACGAGCTGGGGCTCTGGATCAACACCGCCAACCAGTTGCTCGAATCCATCGAGCGCAATACGCACTTGCGCCATGAGGCGGAAAACAGCCTGCTGCGCATGGCCCAGTACGACTTCCTGACCGGCCTGCCGAACCGCCAGAAACTGCAGGAGCAACTGGACAAGATCCTGATCGACGCCGGCCGCCGGCAACGTCGGGTCGCGGTGTTGTGCGTGGGGCTGGATGACTTCAAAAGCGTCAACGAGCAGTTCACCTACCAGGCCGGCGACCAGTTGCTGCTGGCCCTGGCCGACCGCCTGCGCGCCCACAGCGGCCGCCTCGGCGCCCTCGCCCGCCTCGGCGGCGACCAGTTCGCCCTGGTGCAGGCCGATATCGAGCAGCCCTACGAAGCCGCCGAATTGGCACAAAGCATCCTCGACGACCTGGAAGCCGAATTCGCCCTCGATCACGAACAGATCCGCCTGCGTGCCACCATCGGCATTACCCTGTTCCCGGAAGACGGCGACAGCACCGAGAAGCTGCTGCAAAAAGCCGAACAGACCATGACCCTGGCCAAGAGCCGCTCGCGCAACCGCTACCAGTTCTATATCGCCAGCGTCGACAGCGAAATGCGCCGCCGCCGCGAGCTGGAAAAGGATCTGCGCGACGCCTTGAGCCGCGAGCAGTTTCACCTGGTGTACCAGCCGCAGATCAGCTATCTCGACCACCGTGTGGTGGGTGTCGAAGCGTTGATCCGCTGGCAGCACCCGGAGCACGGCCTGGTGCCGCCCGACCTGTTTATCCCCCTGGCCGAACAGAACGGCACCATCATTGCCATCGGCGAATGGGTACTGGACCAGGCCTGCCGGCAACTGCGGGAATGGCATGACCTGGGCTTCACCGAGCTGCGCATGGCGGTCAACCTGTCGACCGTACAGTTGCACCACGCCGAGCTGCCACGGGTGGTCAACAACCTGCTGCAAATCTACCGCTTGCCGCCGCGTAGCCTGGAGCTGGAAGTCACCGAGACCGGCCTGATGGAAGACATCAGCACCGCCGCCCAGCACCTGCTGAGCCTGCGCCGCTCCGGGGCACTGATTGCGATTGATGACTTCGGCACCGGCTATTCGTCCCTGAGCTATCTGAAAAGCCTGCCGCTGGACAAGATCAAGATCGACAAGAGCTTCGTCCAGGACCTGCTGGATGACGACGACGATGCGACCATCGTGCGGGCGATCATCCAGCTCGGCAAAAGCCTTGGCATGCAGGTGATCGCCGAGGGTGTGGAGACCGCCGAACAGGAGGCCTACATCATCTCCGAGGGTTGCCACGAGGGTCAGGGCTACCACTACAGCAAACCCTTGCCGGCACGGGAGTTGGTGGCCTACTTGAAACAGGCCCAGCGCAATAACGCCGCCATCCTCTGAAGCGATGCCGGCCATCGGGGCCACGCGCGCCGATGGCCGGCAAATCGATACTAAATATTTCCTGCTTATAACGCTTTACACAAAATGCAAATCTTTCGCATTATGTCGCAGTTTTGCGCGCCCCCCGCGTGCCCCATCAACAACCGAAGCAGGATGTTCGCCATGATTCGTATGCCCCTGGCCACCGCCAGCCTTCTCGCCATTGCCATTTCGCTCGCCGGTTGCGGTGAAGGCAAAGACAAGGCCGCCGCGCCTCAAGCCCCGGCCGCCGCCAGCACCACCGCCCCGGCGGCTGCCCCGGCAGGCCAGGTAGACGAGGCCGCCGCCAAGGCTGTGGTCGCGCATTACGCTGACATGGTGTTCGCGGTATACAGCGATGCCGAGTCCACCGCGAAAACCCTGCAAACCGCGATCGACACTTTCCTTGCCAACCCGAACGACGACACCCTGAAAGCGGCCCGTACCGCCTGGATCGCCTCGCGCGTGCCGTACCTGCAGAGTGAAGTGTTCCGCTTCGGCAACACCATCATTGACGACTGGGAAGGCCAGGTGAACGCCTGGCCGCTGGACGAAGGCCTGATCGACTACGTCGACAAGACCTACGAACACGCCCTGGGCAACCCTGGCGCCACCGCCAACATCATCGCCAACAACGAGATCCAGGTCGGCGAAGACAAGGTCGATGTAAAAGACATCACCCCGGAAAAACTCGCCAGCCTGAATGAGCTGGGCGGTTCCGAAGCCAACGTAGCCACCGGCTACCACGCAATTGAATTCCTGCTCTGGGGCCAGGACCTGAACGGCACCGGCCCGGGCGCCGGCAACCGTCCAGCGTCGGACTACATGACCGGTGATGGCGCCACTGGCGGCCACAACGAGCGCCGCCGCACCTACCTGCGCGCCGTGACTCAACTGCTGGTCAGCGACCTGGAAGAAATGGTCGGCAACTGGAAGCCCAACGTCGAAGACAACTACCGCGCCACGCTGGAAGCAGAACCTGCGACCGATGGCCTGCGCAAGATGCTGTTCGGCATGGGTAGCCTGTCCCTGGGCGAGCTGGCCGGTGAGCGCATGAAGGTTTCCCTGGAAGCCAACTCGCCGGAAGACGAACAGGACTGCTTCAGCGACAACACCCACAACTCGCACTTCTACGACGCCAAGGGTATTCGTAACGTTTACCTGGGTGAGTACACCCGCACCGACGGTACCAAGATGACCGGCGCCAGCCTGTCTTCCCTGGTGGCCAAGGCCGACCCGGCGGCCGATGAAGCGTTGAAGGCTGACCTGGCCTCCACCGAAGCGAAGATCCAGGTGATGGTGGACCACGCCAACAACGGCGAACACTACGACCAGTTGATTGCTGCCGGTAACGACAAAGGCAACCAGATCGTACGTGACGCCATCGCCGCATTGGTGAAGCAGACCGGTTCGATCGAACAGGCTGCTGGCAAGCTGGGCATCAGTGACTTGAACCCGGATAACGCTGATCACGAGTTCTGATCAGTGCCGCGTTGAATGAGGCGACCTTCGGGTCGCCTTTTTTGTGCCTGCCCTCCAAGCTCCATCAACCAGCACAAATCTCCTGTGGGAGCGGGCTTGCTCGCGAAAGCGGTGGGTCAGCCAATGCATCCGTTGACTGATACACCGCTTTCGCGAGCAAGCCCGCTCCCACACTTGATCTGCCACGTCTCCAACGCCCCCCCGGTTTACTTGCCCTGCACCGCAGGTAGAATGGCGCCTTTCCTGTCACCCCGAGCGGACCTCATGGCGTTGCCGACCTTACGGATAATCGGTTTCATTATCGGCATCTTCCTGATCACCCTGGCGATCGCCATGGTCATCCCCATGGCGACCCTGGTGTTTTTTGAACGCACCAGCGACCTGCCGTCGTTCCTCTGGGCCAGCCTGATTACCTTTATCGCAGGCCTGGCGCTGGTCATCCCCGGCCGCCCGGAACACGTGCACCTGCGCCCGCGGGACATGTACCTGCTGACCGTCTCCAGCTGGCTGGTGGTGTGCATCTTCGCCGCACTGCCGTTCCTGTTGACCCAGCACATCAGCTACACCGACTCGTTCTTCGAAAGCATGTCGGGCATCACGGCCACCGGTTCCACGGTGCTCAGCGGCCTGGACACCATGTCCCCGGGCATCCTCATCTGGCGCTCGCTGCTGCACTGGCTCGGCGGTATCGGCTTTATCGGCATGGCGGTGGCGATCCTGCCGCTGCTGCGCATCGGTGGCATGCGCCTGTTCCAGACCGAATCCTCCGACCGCTCGGAAAAGGTCATGCCCCGCTCACACATGGTGGCGCGCCTGATCGTGGCGGCGTACGTGGGCATCACCATCCTCGGCAGCCTGGCGTTCTGGTGGGCCGGGATGGGGCTGTTCGATGCGATCAACCATGCGATGTCGGCAATTTCCACCGGCGGGTTTTCCACTTCCGACGAATCCCTGGCCCACTGGAAACAGCCGGCGGTGCACTGGGTGGCCGTGGTGGTGATGATCATGGGCAGCCTGCCGTTCACCCTGTATGTGGCCACGATGCGCGGCAACCGCCGGGCGCTGATCAAGGATCAGCAGGTGCAGGGCATGCTTGGTTTGCTGGTGGTGACCTGGCTGGTGCTCGGCACCTGGTATTGGTGGACCACCAATCTGCATTGGCTGGAGGCGCTGCGCCACGTGGCGGTAAACGTCACTTCGGTAGTCACTACCACAGGTTTTGCGCTGGGGGACTACAGCATCTGGGGCAATTTCTCGCTGATGCTGTTCTTCTATCTGGGCTTTGTGGGCGGTTGCTCCGGCTCCACCGCTGGCGGGATCAAGATCTTCCGTTTCCAGGTCGCCTACATCCTGCTCAAGGCCAACTTGAACCAGTTGATTCACCCGCGAGCGGTGATCAAGCAGAAGTACAACGGCCATCGCCTCGATGAAGAAATCGTGCGGTCGATCCTGACCTTCTCGTTTTTCTTCGCCATCACCATCTGCGCCATCGCCCTGGCCCTGTCGTTGCTGGGCCTGGACTGGATGACCGCGCTGACCGGCGCCGCCAGTACCGTGTCCGGCGTGGGCCCGGGCCTGGGTGAAACCATCGGCCCGGCCGGTAACTTCTCCACCCTGCCGGACGCGGCCAAGTGGATCCTGTCATTCGGCATGCTGCTGGGCCGGCTGGAGATCATTACGGTGTTTGTGCTGTGCATTCCGGCGTTTTGGCGTCACTGACAGGCAACTCATGCAACCGCGCCCGGTACTCGCCGGGCGTGGCATCGAACCAGCGGCGGAACGCACGAAAGAAGTTGCTCGGGTCGGCAAACCCCAACAGGTAGGCAATTTCCAGCAGGGTCATGCTCGGCTGCGCCAGGTATTGCTCGGCCAGTTCGCGGCGGGTGTCGTCGAGCAAGGTCTGGAAACTCGTGCCCTCCTCCTGCAAGCGGCGCTGCAAGGTGCGCTGGGACAGGTGCAACGTCTGCGCAACCACTTCACGCTTGGGCTCGCCCTGGGGCAGCAACCGGCATAGCACCTGCCGCGCCTTGTGGGTCACCCGGCTCTCGGAAAACCGCGCCAGGTACTCCCCGGCAAAACGATCGTGCAACAACGCCATCGCCTCGTTCGCCGTGGGCAACGGCGCCTCCATATCGGCCCGTTCGAAGATCAGCGCGTCATAGGGCGCGTTGAACACCAGCGGTGCATGGAAGGCTTGTTTATAGGGTGCCAGGTCCGCTGGCTGATCGCCCTGCACCAGCACCTTGCGCGGTTGCAACGTGCGCCCGGTCAGCCAGCCGCATAACGCCAGGGCACTGGCCAGGGACGCTTCGGCACTTTGCCGGGTAGGCGGCAGGTGGTCGCCATGCACCGTCAGAATCAGCGCATAACCTTCGGGCAACAGGCGGAAACTCAGGTCGGCACTTTCAGCAATGATTCGCTGGTAACGCACCAGCCGCATAAAACCTTCGGCCAGGGTATTGCTGGACATCAAGGCGTAGCCGGCCACATGAAACGACGCCGGGCGCACCACCTTGCCCATGTTCAAGCCAATCGCCGGGTTGCCCGACAGCTCGACCGCGCGCTGCCAGAGCCGGGTCATGGAGTCCTGGGGGAAGCGTGCATCCGGGTCATTCAGCGCGGCGTAATCCAGGCCAAGCTGCTTGAACAAGGCACGGCAATCCAGGCCGTCCATTTCCAGCGCCTTGACTATCCCCATCGCCCAGCTTGCAGAAGTCGTTCGTTCGCTCATGGCGTTTTCTTAACAAGGAAGGCTGAAACGACAGCCAGGAATCCGAAGGATACTAAAGTGGCATCTATTGTCACTGGCTGTTACCACTGATGACTCTAGACTCAAATAAGCTCCCCGCCGAACATCTGTCGGGCAGAACAATAACCAGAGGGCAGACCACTGTGGAAAATGCCAGGCAATTCAACAGCTTCGCCGATTTTTACCCGTATTACCTGAGCGAACACGGCAACAGTACGTGCCGTCGCCTGCACTTTATCGGCACCAGCCTCGTTATCTTCATACTCGCGTTGGCGATCGGCAAAGGTGCGTGGTGGCTGCTGCTGGCGCTGCCGGTAGCCGGCTACAGCTTTGCCTGGATCGGCCATTTCTTCTTTGAAAAGAATCGCCCGGCGACCTTCCAGCATCCGCTGTACAGCCTGTTGGGGGATTTCGTGATGTACCGCGACATGATTCTGGGCAAGGTGCCGTTCTAGCCCCACGCTTGAAGAACAATAAGAGAGGCTTTGATGAACCAGCAGGCCCGTTTCACCCATATGCAGGATGGTACCCAGGAAGACTGGGCGATCATCGCCAAGGATTTCAGTGCTTACGCCCGGCAATTGCCAAGCCGGATCCTGGCGCATCTACGGCTGCTGGAGGGCGACTTCGGCGGCTTCCCGGTGGACCGCCTGACCCACTCGCTGCAAACCGCCAGCCGCGCCTGGCACGATGGCCGGGATGAAGAGTACGTGGTGTGCGCCCTGCTCCACGACATCGGCGACACCCTGGGTTCCTATAACCACCCGGACATCGCCGCCGCGATCCTCAAGCCATTTGTGAGCCCCGAAAATCTGTGGATGGTGGAGAAGCACGGAATTTTCCAGGGCTACTACTTCTTCCATCACCTGGGGATGGACCGCCACCTGCGCGAGCAATTTGGCGACCACCCGCAGTACCGGCAAACCATCGAGTTCTGCGCGCAGTACGACGCGGCGGCGTTCGACCCGGCCTACGACACCCTGCCGCTGAGCTTCTTCGAGCCGATGCTGGCGCGGGTGTTTGCCCAGCCGAAGAACTCGCTCTACAAGGCGGCGATGGAACGCCAGGGTTAAACCGGCAGCAATGTGCCGCCGTGACCGGTTTGGGTGGCTGGCTCCGGATCTTTGACGATCTCCCGGGCCACCATCAGGATCACGATGGCCGCAATGATGTCGAAAATCGCCAGCACCACAAACAGCGGGCTGTAGCCGACCTTGGTCACCAGCACGCCGAACACCGCAGTAAACGCCGCAGCCCCGATAAACCCGCACATCTGCCCGCCACCGGTGGCGGTGGCCACGTCGTTCTTGCCGAATGAGTCCGAGGCGATGGAAAACAGCGCACCCGACAAGGTCTGGTGGGCGAAACCGCCGACACACAGCAGGGCAATCGCGGTGTAGGCACTGTCCACCAGGCCGATGCACGCCGGGCCGATCATGCACAGGCAACCGAACAGCATCACCAGCTTGCGCGAGGTGAACAGCGAGACCTTGAAGTAGCGGTGGAACAACGGGCTCAGGTAGCCACCCAGCACACAGCCAATGTCGGCGGCCAGGAACGGCAGCCAGGCGAACAGCGCCATTTCCTTGATGTTCATGTGCCGCTCGGTCATCAGGTACAACGGAATCCAGGCATTGAACGTCTGCCAGGCCGGCTCCGAGAGCATGCGCGCCGAGGCGATGGCGAAAAAGTTGCGGCTCTTGAGGATGCGCTTCCAGCTGGCTTTCTTCTGCACGCCTTCCTTGAGGTGGGTTTCCTGGCCGGCCTCGATGTACTCACGCTCGGCCTGGGCCAGCAGGCGCTGGTCACGCGGGTGCTTGTACAGCAGCAGCCACAGCCCGCTCCACACCAGGCCGATGCCGCCAACGATCAGGAATGCCAACTGCCAGCCGCTGTGCAAAATCGCCCAGACCACCAGTGGCGGCGCCAGCAACGCACCAAACGACGAACCAAAGTTGAACCAGCCGATGGCGACGGAGCGCTCCTTGGCCGGGAACCACTCGGTAATCGCCTTGACGCCGCCGGGGAAGCCCGCCGACTCCGTCAGCCCCAGTGCGCCACGGGCCACTGCCAGGCTCTGCCAACCGGTGGCGAATGCCGCCAGGGCACAGACTACCGACCAGGAGATGGCGAAGATGGCAAAGCCCATCTTGGTACCGATCGCATCGATCACATAACCGGCGATCGGCTGCATCAAGGCGTAGCACACCTGCCAGGCAACAACGATGTGGGAATACTGCTCAGTGGAGATGCTCAGGTCGGTCATCAGCGTGGGGGCTGCGACTGAGAGCGTGTTGCGGGCCAGGTAGTTAATAATCAGGCCGACCGTCATCAGCCCGACCATCCACCAACGGATGCCTTTGATTTTCATCGCTTCACCTTAATTATTTTTAGATTTGAGGCGTACGTTCTGCGACCGAGCGCATCCGTATTACGGGCGCTATAAAACTGTAACGTCATATGTCGTCATACAACTGTTAGCGTTATATTCAGTCCGCAGTACGATGTCAATCCGTGAAGGGTGATGTTGTACGATGACAATCGACACCCCTGTGGCGCCACGTCACTTGCGCGGCGGGATGAAGACGCGTTCATTTTCTGAGATAAAATCTTTCTGTCATTTACAGTGCTGTATCCTGCACAGGCTTTTTGAACGCGCGGAATCACCTGCGATTGATAAAACAGATCTTGCGAGGAGCGACGACGATGCACGAAATCCCTAATCTCCCCTTCCCAAGCCTGCACGAAACTGAGCAGCCAACCCCGCAACAGGCCGGTGCCACCAAGCCCGAGCCCAAAGAGGCAAAACCGGTCGACCGCAAGAGCGAAGACTGAGAGCCGTACCCAGACCGTGTGGAAAGCGTGACATTGCGCGCTTTCCACACCGCCTGAACACCGTGAGCCCCGCCATGACCGACACCACCCCCGATACCGCCCTGCTCGATACTGCCTTGCACATGGTCGACGTATGGAACCGCCTCACCCCGGAAAAACAGGCCCTCCTGCTCAAGCGCTTCGGCACCCAGGAAAACGCCCTCGCCGCGTTGGTAACCACGCAACTGCTCAACCCCGCCGATCGCTAAAAGTTTGCTTTGCTGCCCCCGCACGCGCCCAGCATCGGTATCATAAGCAGCCTATCTTTTCCTGCTGCGACAGTGGACCTCTCCCCATGCCAGATACCCAGCGCCCCATGGCGGTCACGCTGCAAGTCGTTTCCATCGTTTTGTTCACCTTCATCGGCTACCTGAATATCGGCATTCCCCTGGCCGTGTTGCCTGGCTATGTGCACAGCGACCTGGGCTTTGGCGCCGTGATCGCGGGCCTTGTGATCAGCGTGCAATACCTGGCCACTCTGCTGAGCCGGCCCTACGCGGGACGCATCATCGATAACCGCGGCAGCAAGCGCGCCGTCATGTACGGCCTGGCCGGTTGCGGGTTGAGCGGCGTGTTCATGTTGCTCTCGGCGTGGCTGTCACACCTGCCGGCGCTGAGCCTCACCAGCCTGCTGATTGGCCGCCTGGTGCTGGGCAGCGCTGAAAGCCTGGTGGGCTCGGGTTCCATCGGCTGGGGCATTGGCCGGGTGGGCGCGGCGAATACCGCCAAGGTCATCTCCTGGAACGGCATCGCCAGCTACGGCGCCCTGGCCATC
Organism: Pseudomonas sp. W2I6; assembly: GCF_030815935.1. Taxonomy (NCBI): domain Bacteria; kingdom Pseudomonadati; phylum Pseudomonadota; class Gammaproteobacteria; order Pseudomonadales; family Pseudomonadaceae; genus Pseudomonas; species Pseudomonas sp. W2I6. Next base: position 4,685,741 of record NZ_JAUSXJ010000001.1, read on the forward strand.
GGCGCACCGCTGGGGGTGTTGCTGGTCAGTCATTTCGGGTTGTGGAGCATGGGCGTCAGCATCATCCTGCTGGCGGTGCTGGGCCTGCTGCTGGCCTGGCCGAAAGTCGCCGCGCCGATCGTGGTGGGCGAGCGCCTGCCGTTCATGCATGTGCTGGGGCGCGTGTTGCCTCACGGCTGCGGGCTGGCGCTGGGCTCGATCGGGTTTGGCACCATCGCCACCTTCATCACCTTGTATTACGCGACCCAGCATTGGGATAACGCGGTGCTGTGCCTGAGCCTGTTCGGTGCCAGCTTTATCGGGGCGCGGTTGTTGTTCGGCAATTTGATCAACCGCATTGGCGGGTTTCGCGTAGCGATTGCCTGTTTGTCGGTGGAGACGCTGGGGCTGCTGCTGCTGTGGCTGGCGCCGGATCCTCATTTGGCGTTGGCGGGTGCGGCGTTGAGCGGGTTTGGCTTTTCCCTGGTGTTTCCGGCCTTGGGTGTGGAGGCGGTCAACCTGGTGCCCGCCTCGAGCCGGGGTGCGGCGGTGGGGGCGTATTCGCTGTTTATCGATTTGTCGTTGGGGATCACCGGGCCGTTGGCCGGGGCGATTGCGGCGGGGTTCGGGTTTGCCTCGATCTTCCTGTTTGCGGCGATCGCGGCGTTTGGCGGGTTGCTGTTGAGCCTGTATTTGTACCGGCAGGCGCCGAAGTACCGCGAGGAGCGGGACGCGGCTTAGAAATCAACCTTGCCGCGGCCGGCCTTGATGCTGCCGCGTTTGGTCTTGGATTCGAGGCGGCGCTTCTTTGAGCCCAGGGTGGGTTTGGTGGGGCGGCGTTTCTTTTCGACCTTGGTGGCGCTGAGGATCAGTTCCACCAGGCGCTCGAGGGCGTCGGCGCGGTTTTGTTCCTGGGTTCGGTATTGCTGGGCCTTGAGGATCAGTACGCCTTCGCTGGTGATGCGGGTGTCGCGCAGGGCCAGCAGGCGTTCCTTGTAGAAGTCAGGCAGGGACGAGGCCGGGATGTCGAAACGCAGGTGCACGGCGCTGGAGACCTTGTTGACGTTTTGACCGCCAGCGCCCTGGGCGCGGATGGCTGTCAGCTCGATCTCGGCGTCGGGGAGGTGCACGTTGTTGGATATCACCAGCATTTTTTGATCGGGCCTTGGGGTGGAGGGGTAAGGATACGCCAATGTGTTGGGCTGCTGGGGGCTGGGGGCTGGGTACATATCCGTTATTTGGGTGATGGCTGATATTGGTTCCGCTCTTACAGCGGCTCACTTTTGAACAGCGCAAAAGTAAGCAAAACGCTCTTGCCCCACCACTCGGCACCTCGCCTAGGCTCGGTGTGCCCTCACTCCGGCTTTGGACCGTGGGCCGCCGTCATGGGCCATCCTTGGCCCAGGACGGCTAACCCGGCGTCCTGCCGGGTTACCCACGCTCCAAAGCCTGCGTTCGGCCAGCGTGGTTTAACGGGGCGCCTAAGATCAAGATCAAAAGCAGATCAAGAGCACAGCGGCCTACCGGCCGGCTTGAGTGTTGAAGAGCAAAAGCCAAATCAAAATCTAAAGCGGGCACGGTTCAAATGTAGGAGCTGGCTTGCCTGCGATGGCATCAACTGGGTGTGCCTGATACACCGAGTTGTCTGCATCGCCGGCAAGCCAGCTCCTACAGAAAAGCAGCTCTGCTTTCGCTCTGGTTTTTGATCTGGCTTTTAACACTCAGGTCGGCTTTCAGGCCGCCGTGCTTTTGCTTTTGATTTTGATCTGCGGGCCCCGTCAACCACGATGGCCGCAAGCAGGCACGGTGGAGCGGGTAAACCGGCAAGGATGCCGGTTTAGCCGCGCCGGGCCATGGATGGCCCGTCGCGGCGGCCCGCGGAACCGGGCCGGAGTGCGGGCATGCCGAGCCTAAGCGAGGCACCGAGTGGTGGGGCAAAGACCTTTTGGTTACTTTTGGGGCGTTTGCCAAAAGTGACCCGCTGTAAGAGCGGAACCATAAGTGGCCGTTACCGCAGCAACGGATATGTACCCGAGATCAACCCCGACTCAACACCACCCCCTCCCGAGCCTTGCGCCTGTTCTTGATCCCATAACAAACCCACATAAACACCACCCAAACCGGAATCGCATACACCGACACCTGAATCCCCGGAATCAGCAGCATCACCCCAAGAATAAACACCACAAACGCCAGGCAAACATAATTCCCATACGGATACCAAAGCGCCTTGAACAACGGCACCTGCCCCGTCCGATCCATATGCTGCCTAAACTTGAAATGCGAAAAACTGATCATCGCCCAGTTGATCACCAGGGTCGCCACCACCAGCGACATCAACAACTCCAGCGCATGCTGCGGAATCAGGTAATTCATCAACACCGCCACCAGCGTAATCGCTGCCGACGCCAGAATCGACCGCACCGGCACCCCGCGCTTGTCGATCTTCGCCAATGCCCGCGGCGCATCACCCTGCTCGGCCATCCCCAACAGCATCCGGCTATTGCAGTAAGTGCCGCTGTTGTAGACCGACAACGCCGCCGTCAGCACCACAAAGTTGAGAATATGCGCCGCGGTATTGCTGCCCAACATCGAAAACACCTGCACAAACGGACTGCCGCTATAGGCGTCCCCGGAGGCATTCAGGGTCTCCAGCAAGCTGTCCCAAGGCGTCAACGACAACAGCACCACCAACGCGCCGATGTAGAAAATCAGGATCCGGTAGATCACCTGGTTGATCGCCTTCGGAATCACCGTGCGTGGCTTGTCCGCCTCAGCCGCAGTAAACCCGAGCATCTCCAGGCCGCCAAACGAGAACATGATGATCGCCATGGCCATCACCAAACCACCCACGCCATGGGGAAAGAACCCGCCGTGCTCCCACAGGTTGGTCACCGAGGCTTGTGGCCCACCGGTGCCACTCACCAACAGGTAACTGCCCAGGGCGATCATGCCGACAATGGCGACCACCTTGATGATCGCAAACCAGAACTCGGCCTCGCCGAAGACTTTGACGTTGGAAAGATTGATCACATTGATCAACACAAAAAACGCCGCCGCCGACACCCAGGTCGGGATTTCGGGCCACCAGTAGTGCACATACTTGCCGACCGCCGTCAGCTCCGACATGCCCACCAGGATGTACAAAATCCAGCAGTTCCAGCCCGACAGGAAGCCGGCGAAACCGCCCCAATACTTGTGGGCAAAGTGGCTGAAGGAACCGGCCACCGGCTCTTCGACGATCATCTCGCCCAGCTGGCGCATGATCATGAAGGCGATAAAGCCGCAGATGGCATACCCGAGGATCATCGACGGCCCGGCGGATTTCAGCACGCCGGCCGACCCCAGGAACAACCCGGTGCCAATCGCGCCACCGAGGGCGATCAGTTGGATATGGCGATTTTTCAGGCCGCGCTTCAGTTCGCCTGAATGCGAGTTGGCTTCACTCATGGAAAGGGTCTCACGCAAGGTTTGAGGGTGCTCATGGAGGGGTGCTGCTTTGGTAACGGGCTACAGCAGCGCCGATCAAACCCCGGTCCAGCGTTTTTTCTTACGGTCATACGTCACCTGTTGTTTTTATCTGTGACGAAATCGAACCCGACGGGCTTGTGGCCAGGCGGAATGAACAAGGCGGATAGCCCTGAGAGAGTGGGATCACAGTAAAACGCGGCGCATTGTACACCGCCAAACCTGTCTGGGCTGACAGGATGCGGTGCGGCAGATAGGAGGGACATTAGGAAAATTCTTTCAGATAACGAGAAGTTGACGAAAGGACGATTCCTACAAAACGATGCAACCAACTCTCTGTTTCATCGACATAAACCAAATCGCCATCAAAACGGAATAAAAAATCCAAATGGAACCGTGTCAATAAAAATTTTGCAATCCCAAACACTCTCTTCTAGGTTCATCCACTTGCCCAGCGCAGCAAGCTGGCAAGCTCGTTCTCAAACAACGTCATCTAGGAGATTCACCATGCAAGCACTGGAAAATGACCTGGAAACCGAACTGCAACTCGACGATTGGTTTGAAGCGCCGACCCATGAGGCCGCCGTTGAAATGATGCAAGCCGATGCCGTCGTGCCGTTCGGCACCGCGATGTGGCCTTTCTAATCTGATCAGGCACCCCGGCAGGTGCGGGACGCCGCACCTGCCACTGCTCCTACCGAAGGCTTTGAAGGAAGGACGTCATGGACAAGGCCCGCGCCGTCGAACATTTTCTGTATTACCTCGCCCATCACCCGGCCCTCGCCGGCCTGCACCGCCCCACCATTTTGCTTGGCCATACCGAACGCTACGACGCCATCGCCCAATCGATCATCCAGGGCAGCGCTGCCCGCTTCGACTTCCAGGTACAACGCCTGGACCAGGCCCCCAGCGAAGCGCTGGCCAAGGCCATCGAAGGCTGCGACCTGTACATGTTTCTCTACGATTCCTCGACCTTGCCCAACCCACGTGCCGAGGGCCCGGACTTTATCCGTGCCCTGCAAGGCGTGATGGCCGAGCACTGGAAAAAATCCCTGCTGCTCAAGGACTACGGCGACTATTTCTACGACACCTTCAGCGTCGCCCCACAGCGGATTGCCGACCTCAACGCCACGTTGATCCGGCGCATGTCCCAGGCCAGCGTGCTGAGCTTCACCGACCAGCATGGCTCGCGCCTTGAAGCGCCCATGAGCAGCATCAAGAAGTGGACCAATATCAACGGCATCGGCAACCACGACCTAGCGCCCGGCGAGATCGCGACCCACAGCGAGGCCATCAACGGCCAGGTGCGGTTCGTCGGCACCTTCCTCAGCACCATTCCCTTTGCGCGCAAATACGGCGTGCTGCAATCACCGCTGGAACTGTGGATCGAGAACTCGACCATCTGCACCGTGGCCAGCGAAGTGCCGGGGCTGGCGGATGACTTCAACAAATACCTGAATGCCAACCCGTCCAATCGCCGGGTGGAAGAACTGGGCATTGGCACCAATGAAGGCGTGAAGGATTTGTATGCGCGCAACGCCGGCTTTGAAGAGCGTCATTGCGGGCTGCACCTGGGATTGGGTGGCGGGCAGAAAGGCAGCCACCACCTTGACCTGATCTTCGCCAGTGGCGTGTTGGCCCTCGACGATAAACCCGTGTTCGATGGGGCTTTCATGTTCTGACACGCCCGCCAAAACAATGGAGATCAACTGTGGGAGCTGGCTTGCCTGCGATGCCGGCAACTCGGTCTATCAGCAATACCGAGGTGATGCCATCGCAGGCAAGCCAGCTCCCACAGGAAATCAGGTCTGCTTGATAGAAAGCACTCCAAATCCAGGCCCAAAAAAAACGCCAACCCGAGGGTTGGCGTTTTCATGCAGCGCTTAACGAATCACTGCGGCTTCTTGCGACCAAAACCTGGACGCTGGCCGGAACCGGCCGGTGCACCACGACGCTTGCCCGATGGCGCGTCATCGACCAGCTTCAGGCCCGGGCGCTTTTTCGGCGATGGCTTGGCTGGGCGTTTGGTGCTGGCGCTGTCGTCGGCACGGCCCGCAGCCGGAGCACCACGACCAGACTCGCCACGGTTACCGCGACCGCCGGCAGGTGCATCACCACGACCGGCTGGACGCGGTGCGCGCGGCGCACGTTCGCCATCCTGACGGGCCGGTGCCGAAGGACGACGCTCGCCTTCGATGTGCGGCTCGCGGGAGATGCGGCCGCCCGTGGCCGGTGCATCCAGCGCAGGGCGCAGGGTGCGGGCAACACGGTCGGTACGCGCCACCGGACGCGACGATTTACGCTGCATACGCTCAAGCTTGTCTTTGCTCTTGGCGTTCATCTGCGGCATGGCCACCGGCGTCAGGCCGACTTCGGCACTGAGGATGTCGACTTCGTACTGGCTCATTTCGCGCCAGCGGCCCATCGGCAGGTCGGAGTTGAGAAACACCGGGCCGAAACGCACGCGCTTCAGGCGGCTGACCACCAGGCCCTGGGATTCCCACAGGCGACGTACTTCACGGTTACGGCCTTCCATCACCACGCAGTGGTACCAATGGTTGAAGCCTTCGCCGCCTGGAGCCTGCTTGATGTCGGTGAACCTGGCCGGGCCGTCTTCCAGCACGACGCCGGCTTTCAAGCGCTCGATCATTTCGTCATCGACTTCACCACGCACACGTACCGCGTATTCACGGTCCATCTCGTAGGAAGGGTGCATCAGGCGGTTGGCCAACTCACCGTCGGTGGTGAACATCAGCAAGCCGGTGGTGTTGATGTCGAGACGACCGATGTTGATCCAGCGGCCTTCTTTGGGGCGCGGCATCTTGTCGAATACGGTTGGACGGCCTTCCGGGTCGTCACGGGTGCAGATTTCGCCATCAGGCTTGTTGTACATGATGACGCGGCGCACCGATTCGGCGGCCTCTTCACGCTTGATGACCTTGCCATCAATGGTGATGGCATCGTGCAGGTCGACGCGCTGGCCAAGGGTGGCTTCAACGCCGTTGACCTTGATGCGCTTCTGGGTGATCCAGGCTTCTACGTCGCGGCGCGAGCCTACGCCGATACGGGCGAGGACTTTCTGCAGTTTTTCGCCTGCGGGGCCGATTTCCTGGGTGTCGTTCTGGTCTTGGTCACTCATCTTAAGCACCTCCCGGTGTGTCGATTCAGGCTTGGCCTGAAGATAGTAAAAGCTGGGCTTTTGGCGAACGCATCGCCAAAGGGTCGCGAATCATACGCTCATGGCGCGCGTTGCGCATCAGAGACTAGTCGATAAGTGCAGGCTCATTTGCCTTTCCGCCGACCGGTGGCACCCAGCGCCAGCAGGCGCAGCTCGGCTTCGGCGAGTACCGTGCGCTTGTCGACCTTGTCGAGTTTCTTCCAGGCACGGATCTCGCGCTTGCTGCGCCCGCAGCCCACGCAGATATCGTCGGTGAATTTGCAGATGCTGATGCAGGGGTCTTTGGTGGAGCTCATTGAAATCCTCCCAGGCACTGGTTTTCTGTGGGAGCTGGCTTGCCTGCGATGGCATCACCTCGGTGTAGCAGAAAGACCGAGTCGCCTGCATCGCAGGCAAGCCAGCTCCCACATTTTGAAGCGGCGTCAGTCTTCGAATTGGCGGCGTTCGTTTTCGATGGCTTCGGCCAGGGCGCGGGCTTCGTCTTCTTCGTCGCTCAGCGGCGGTTGTTCGAGCGCTGCGACGGCGGCCAGCAGTTTGGCACGGGCTTCGGCGACGCCGAGGATGTCCTCCTCGGGCTCAGGCTCGGGCTCATCTTCAACTTCGACTGGCAGCTCAACCTCAACGTTCAGTTGCAACGCAGGCTCCTGCTCACCGTCACTGACCGCACCATCACGCAGCAAGTCATCGAAGTCGGTCTTGATGCCCTGCTCCATGTCATCCAGTTCCAGCAACAATGTGTGGAAACTGGTTTCTTCCTTCGGCTCTTCCGGCTCGGCGCTGGCGTCGGCCAGCTCCTGCAACCCGGCGGGCACCGGTGCGTCGTCGAAATCCAGGACCGGGTCCGGCTCCATCTCCCGCAGCTCGGCCAGCGGCGGCAAGTCGTCGAGGTTTTTCAGGTTGAAGTGGTCGAGGAACACCTTGGTAGTGGCAAACATCGCCGGCTTGCCGGGCACGTCGCGGTAGCCAACGATCCTGATCCACTCCCGCTCCAGCAACGTCTTGACGATATGGCTGTTGACCGCGACGCCGCGCACGTCTTCGATCTCGCCCCGGGTGATCGGCTGGCGATAGGCGATCAGCGCCATGGTTTCCAGCATCGCGCGGGAATAGCGCTGCGGGCGTTCTTCCCACAGGCGGCCGACCCACGGCGAAAACTTCTCGCGAATTTGCAGGCGATACCCGGAAGCCACTTCCCGCAGCTCGAAGGCACGGCCGTCGCAGGACTTGCGCAGAATCTCCAGGGCCTTCTTGAACACCGGCGGCTCAGGGCGTTCGGCTTCTTCAAACAGTTCGAACAGGCGCTCCAGGGATTGCGGCTTGCCCGAGGCCAGGAGAAAGGCTTCCAGCAGCGGAGCCAGTTCGCGGGGTTCAGTCAGATTCATCGATTCAGCTCTTTATTCGGCTCGCGCCCGCACGTGGATAGCCGCAAAAGGCTCATTCTGGACCAGCTCGACCAAGGATTCCTTGACCAGCTCAAGGATCGCCATAAAGGTCACGACTACCCCCAGGCGCCCTTCCTCCTTGGTAAACAGCTCGACAAACGGCACAAACCCGCCGCCCTTGAGGCGGTCCAGCACATCACTCATGCGCTCGCGGGTGGACAGTGCCTCGCGGCTGACCTGGTGGCTTTCAAACATATCGCCACGGCGCAGTACTTCGGCCATGGACATCAGCAACTCTTCCAGGCTCACGTCCGGCAGCAGCTTGCGCGCCCGGGCTTCCGGGGCGTCGAGCTTGGGCACCAGCACATCGCGGCCGACCCGGCTCAAACCGTCGATGCCTTCGGCCGCGGCCTTGAAGCGCTCGTACTCCTGCAGGCGGCGGATCAGTTCGGCGCGGGGGTCATCCTCTTCCGCCTCGATAGTCTCCGAGCGCGGCAGCAGCATGCGTGACTTGATCTCCGCGAGCATCGCGGCCATCACCAGGTATTCGGCGGCCAGTTCCAGGCGCACGGTCTGCATCAGTTCGACGTAGCCCATGTACTGGCGGGTGATTTCCGCCACCGGGATGTCGAGGATATTGATGTTCTGCTTGCGGATCAGGTACAGCAGCAAGTCCAGCGGACCTTCGAAGGCTTCGAGGAAGACTTCCAGCGCATCCGGCGGGATGTACAGGTCCAGCGGCATTTCCATGACGGCCTGGCCGTAGACCATGGCAAATGGCAGTTCCTGCTGGGCGCCCGCCTGGCTGTCGACGGTTTCCACGGCCGACATTCAGGCCTCGACCATGAACGGTGCCGGGTCGCCACACCCCACACGCACCACTTCCGGCTCGCCATCGGCCAGGTTGATCACGGTGGAGGCCTTGTTGCCGCCGTAGCCGCCGTCGATGATCAGGTCGACGTGTTTTTCCAGCAGCCGGCGCATTTCATAAGGGTCGTACAACGGCTCTTCTTCCCCCGGCAGGATCAGCGACACACTCATCAGCGGCTCACCGAGTTCGGCCAGCAGCGCCAGGGCGATCGGGTGTTCCGGCACCCGCAGGCCGATGGTGCGCTTCTTCGGGTGCAGCAGCAGGCGCGGCACTTCGCGGGTGGCGTTGAGGATGAAGGTGTAGGGCCCCGGCGTGTGGGCCTTGAGCAGGCGGAAGGTGCCGGTGTCGACCTTGGCGAACAGCCCCAGCTGGGACAGGTCGCTGCAAATCAGTGCGAAGTTGTGGTTCTTGTCCAGGTCACGCAGGCGTCTTACGCGCTCGACCGCATTCTTGTCGCCGATCTGGCAACCGATGGCGTAGGACGAATCCGTGGGGTAGATCACCACGCCACCGGCACGGATGATCTCCACGGCCTGTTTGATCAGGCGCGCCTGCGGGTTTTCCGGATGAATCTGGAAGAATTGACTCACGTGTTCTACCTGTTCAGACGGTGGCAATAATGGGGTCATGTTTGAAGCGACACCAAAGGGGCGGCAAATCTTCCGGGACGGCGCGGTACTCGCCAATCTCGGACCAGCCGCCGGGGCCATGAAAATCACTGCCGGCGCTGACCAGCAGACCAAATTCGCGGGCAAGAATCGCCAGGCTGCCTACCTGCTCGGCGGGTTGATGCCCGTTGACCACTTCGATTGCGTGGCCGCCCGCTCCAATATAGTCGCCAATCAGCTTGCGACGCTTGCTGCGGGTGAAATCGTAATGCCACGGATGCGCCAGGCTGACCCATGCACCTGCTGCCCGCAGTGTGCCAACGGTGTCTTCCAGGGTTGGCCAGTGTTGCTTGACGTCCCCCAGCTTGCCGGCACCCAGCCATTTGCGGAACGCTTCGGCGCGATCCTTTACAAAACCTTCACGCACCATCCAGTCGGCAAAGTGCGGGCGGGCCGGGGCGTTGCCGCTGTCACCCAGTTCCTGCTGGATGGCGCGGGCGCCTTCCAGGCCGTTGGGCATGCCCTTGAGGGCCAGCTTGCGGCTTATTTCTTCGGACCGCAGCCAGCGGCCATCGTGCAATTTGGCGATGGCCTCCACCAGCGGCGGCGCGTTGACGTCGAAACCGTAGCCCAATACGTGGATGGTTGCGCCGCCCCAGGTGCAGGACAATTCAACCCCGTTGACCAGTTGCATGCCCAACGCATGCGCCGCCTCGCGGGCCTCTGCCAGGCCTTCGAGGGTGTCGTGGTCGGTCAACGACAGGACTCGCACGCCTTTTTCAAACGCACGCGCAACCAGGACCGCGGGCGCCAGGGCGCCGTCGGAGGCTGTGCTATGGCAGTGCAAATCAACATTCACGGGAGTGTGTAACCTCAAGTCAGCTGGCGCTTTCGCTACCAAGGATGTTTGTTATTATGCCGCCACATCCAGCTTCTGGCTCTTACTGTGAAACAATTCATCGACTTCATCCCGCTGTTGCTGTTTTTCATCGTTTACAAAACCGACCCTCGCGTTATCGATCTTGCCGGCCACGAGCTGACTGTCGGCGGCATCTACAGCGCCACGGCGGTGCTGATCATCAGCTCCGTGGTGGTCTACGGCGCGCTCTTCATCTCCCAGCGCAAGCTGGAAAAAAGCCAATGGCTGACCCTGGTCGCCTGCCTTGTGTTCGGCAGCCTGACCCTGGCCTTCCACAGCGAAACCTTCCTTAAATGGAAAGCCCCGGTGGTCAACTGGCTGTTCGCCCTGGCCTTTATCGGCAGCCACTTCATCGGTGATCGCCTGCTGATCAAGCGGATCATGGGCCACGCGCTGACCTTGCCAGACCCGGTGTGGACCCGCCTGAACATCGCCTGGATCGTGTTTTTCCTGTTCTGCGGCGCTGCCAACCTGTTCGTCGCCTTTACCTTCCAGAGCTACTGGGTGGACTTCAAGGTGTTCGGCAGCCTGGGCATGACCGTGCTGTTCCTGGTCGGCCAGGGTATCTACCTGTCGCGCCACCTGCATGACACCGACCCTACCACGCCGAAAACCGAGGACTGACATGCTCTACGCCATCATTTCCACCGACGTCGCCAACTCCCTGGAAAAACGCCTGTCCGTACGCCCGGCCCACGTCGAGCGCCTGAAACAGCTGCAAGCCGAAGGCCGCCTGGTACTGGCCGGCCCGCATCCTGCGGTAGACAGCAACGACCCGGGAGACGCCGGTTTCATCGGTAGCCTGATCGTCGCCGAGTTCGCCTCCCTGGCGGCGGCACAAGCCTGGGCCGATGCTGATCCGTATGTAGCGGCCGGCGTGTACGCCCAGGTGCTGGTCAAACCGTTCAAGCAAGTCCTGCCTTGATTCGTTGCGCGCTGAACCAAATGGCTTCAGCGCACTCCTAAACGCTCATTATTCCCGGTAACCTGCCGACAACGTTCTGAATATTCGTGTGGAATCAGGAGTTCCGATGCGCTTACGTCAGTTGTGTCTGTTGGCAGTGTTAATGATCGGGGCTACGGCCCACGCTGAAGAAACCTCGAACACCGGCAGTTCCACGCCCCTGTCCTTGAGTGCCGGCAGCCAGATCACCGATTTGCAGCAACGTTTGAAAGAGAGCGAACGCCAGCGCGATGAGCTGAGCAAGCAATTGCAAAGTGCTGACGCCACGCGGGAAAGTACCCAACTGAGTAAACTGCGCCAGGAGAACCAACGCCTGGTCCAGCAACTCAAAGAAGCACAGGGCAGTGCCTTGCCACGCTGGCTTACCGAGCAACAACAATGGTTCGTGACCGGCGGGGCAGTCGCGCTGATCGCCCTGTTATGCGGGATCTTCGCCAGTGGCGGGCACCGGCGCCGTCGACAATGGCTAAATTGAGTGAGTCATGAGCGAGCTGTTACTGATAGATGATGACCAGGAGCTCTGTGAGCTGCTGACCAGTTGGTTGAGCCAGGAAGGTTTCCAGGTGCGCGCCTGCCATGACGGCTTGAGCGCCCGCAAGGCATTGGCCGAAGCCGCCCCGGCGGCCGTGGTGCTCGACGTGATGCTGCCCGACGGCAGCGGCCTGGAGCTGCTCAAGCAATTGCGCAGCGACCACCCGGAACTGCCGGTGCTGATGCTCTCGGCCAGGGGCGAACCCCTGGACCGGATCCTCGGCCTGGAACTGGGCGCCGACGACTACCTGGCCAAACCCTGCGATCCTCGTGAACTGACCGCGCGCCTGCGCGCCGTGCTGCGCCGCAGCCACCCGGCCGCCGTGTCCACTCAGTTGGAACTGGGCGACCTGTGCTTCAGCCCGGTGCGTGGCGTGGTCACTATCGATGAACAGGAATTTGCCCTGACCGTGTCCGAAAGCCGCCTGCTGGAAGCCTTGCTGCGCCAGCCCGGCGAGCCGCTGGACAAGCAGGAACTGGCGCAAATCGCCCTGGGCCGCAAGCTGACCCTGTATGACCGCAGCCTGGACATGCACGTCAGCAACCTGCGCAAGAAGATCGGCCCGCACCCGGATGGCCGGCCACGGATCGTGGCGCTGCGTAGCCGCGGCTATTACTACAGCCTCTAGCCCGCGTAGCAGCTGTCGAGCCTCGGCGAGGCTGCGACAGCATCTCCTCGGTACATGTGTCAGACCGCAGCGCCTGCCTCGCAGCCTCGCCAAGGCTCGACAGCTGCTACGGTCGCCAATAGTTTTGTCAGCCCCGCCCAAAATCCTCTTTACCCAAGCTTTACCGTCCCCTGACTGCCGCTGACCTTGATCTCCGTAATCTACTCACATCCGGACTCACCGGAATAGAGACAGGAGAATCACCATGCGCAAGACCCTTATCGCTTTGATGTTCGCTGCTGCCCTGCCAACCGTTGCCATGGCCGCTGCGCCAGAAGGCCCAGGCCCGATGGGCGGTCCTGAAGGCCACATGATGGGTGGCCCAGGTCACGGCGGTGAACACGGCATGCGGGGCAAAGGTGGCCCTTTCAGCCAGCTGGACCTGAGCCCTGAACAGCGCCAGCAGATCGGCAAGTTGATGGGCCAGCAATGGCACGCTCGCAAAGAGTTGGTGCGCAAGTACCTGGACAAACTGCCAGCCGCTGATCAGAAAGCCATGAAAGACGAAATGGCGGCCGCCAAGCAGAAAACCCAGACCGACATCCGTGCCGTGCTGAAACCCGATCAACAGAAGAAATTCGACGAGATCGTGAAGAAACAAGCCGAGCGCCGCGCCGAGTGGAAGGAATTCCAGGCCTGGAAAGCCCAGCAGCCGCAAAAAGCGCAATAATGATCTAGCTTCACTCCCAGCCCAGTGGCCACCGCCGCTGGGCTTTTCCTGTTTGAGGATTTCTTGTGCGTTCATTGTTCTGGCGCGTCCTTGCCAGCTTCTGGCTGGCCATCGCCCTGGTTGCCGGGTTGTCGATCCTGCTTGGGCATATGCTCAACCAGGACGCCTGGATTCTCAGCCGCCACCCTGGGCTCAATAACCTCGCGCAGGAATGGACGCAGCTTTACGAGGCCCAGGGCGAAGACGCCGCCCAGGAGCTGCTGCAGCAGCGCAAGCGTCAGTACCACATTGACGTGCAAGTGCTTAACGAAAGCGGCGAGCCTGTGGTGCGCGGCACCTTCCCGCGCCGCGCCGCCGCCCTCGAAGCCCGGCAAAACGACAGCCAGGACCGCCACCTGCCCTGGCGCCGGCTGACCGCCGAGTACACCAGCGAAAAAACCGGCGACACCTACCTGCTGATCTACCGCATTCCCCACCCGGAACTGGACGCCTGGCACCGCAGCAGCCTGCTCTGGCCGTTAAGTGCCCTGGCGATTGCGCTGGTGGTGCTGACCCTGTTCAGCTTGTTGGTGACGCTGTCCATCACCCGCCCCCTCAGCCGCCTGCGCGGCGCAGTGCACGACCTGGGCCAGACCACCTATCAGCAGAACAGCCTGGCGCGGCTGGCCAACCGTCGCGACGAATTCGGCGTACTGGCCACCGACTTCAACCGCATGGGCGCCCGCCTGCAAAGCCTGATCGGCAGCCAGCGCCAGTTGCTGCGGGATGTGTCCCATGAACTGCGCTCGCCCCTGGCCCGCCTGCGGATCGCCCTGGCCCTGGCAGAACGGGCCACGCCCGAAGCGCGGGAAAAACTCTGGCCGCGCCTGACCCGCGAATGCGACCGCCTGGAAGCGTTGATCAGCGAAATCCTGGTACTCGCCCGGGTGGACGCCGATAACGCCAGTGCCGAAGACATCGACCTCAACCCGTTGCTCCGGACCCTGCAAAAAGACGCCTTGCTCGGCGCGCCGGACCAACCCGTGCAGCTGGATGCCGAGGCCGGGCTGCACCTCAAGGGCTGGCCGACCATGATCGAACGCGCGGTGGATAACCTGCTGCGCAACGCCCAACGCTTCAACCCGCCCGGCCAACCGATTGAAATGGAAGCCAGACGCCAGGGCGAACGCATTGTGATCAGTGTGCGCGACCACGGCCCCGGCGTGGATGCCGAACACCTGAGCCAACTCGGCGAGCCGTTTTACCGCGCCCCGGGGCAAACCGCCCAGGGCCATGGCCTGGGCCTGGCCATTGCGCGGCGCGCCGCAGAGCGCCATGGCGGCAGCCTGATCCTGGCCAATCATCAAGGCGGCGGCTTTATCGCCAGCGTGGACCTGCCGCTGGAGCCGGGGGTTGTCATTCAACCCTGATGATCTTCTATGATGGTCCTTCTCATTAGGAGGGCCTTTGATGACTGATCTGCTCACCCCCATCCAGGAAGCACTCGATTTACCCGTCACCCCACTGGCCGTAACCGAGGTCGGCGCCCTGCCCTCGACCTTTGCCGTCACCGAACTGGCCAGCGCCAGCATCGGTGCCGCAGGCCAGGCGGTCGCCCAGTTGCTGTTGCAGCAAACCGGGCGCCAGCCCTCGGTGACCGTGGACCGGCGCCTCGCCTCGTTCTGGTTCTCCTCCTCGCTGCGCCCCGATGGCTGGACCACCCCGCCGCTGTGGGACCCGATTGCCGGCGACTACGCCTGCACCGATGGCTGGATTCGCCTGCACACCAATGCACCGCATCACCGTGCCGCCGCCGAGCGCGTACTCGGGCAGGTCGCTGACCGTGAAGCAATGGCCGCGAAGGTTGCGCCATGGACCGCTGCCGAGCTGGAACAGGCGATCGTCGAGGCGAACGGCTGTGCGGCGCAGATGCGCTCATGGCAAGACTGGCAAGTTCATCCACAAGGCTTGGCGGTCAATCAGGAACCGCTGGTCCATCGCCAGACCTTTGCAGCCCTCAGCGACAAACCCTGGCTGGGCTCGGTGGCAAGGCCGCTGGCGGGCATCAAGGTGCTGGACCTGACGCGCGTATTGGCCGGCCCCACCGCCAGCCGTTTTCTCGCAGGCCTCGGCGCCGATGTACTGCGCATCGATTCCCCTGAATGGAACGAACCCGGCGTGGTGCCGGAAATGACCCTGGGCAAACGTTGCGCCCGCCTGGACCTGAAAAACCCCGACGACCGCCTGATCTTCGAAAACCTGCTCAAGGACACCGACATTCTGCTGCACGGCTACCGCGCCGATGCACTGGAACAGCTGGGCTACGGTGAGGCTGCGCTGCAAGCCCTCGCGCCTGGCCTGATCGACGCCAGCCTCAACGCTTACGGCTGGAGCGGCCCGTGGCGCAATCGCCGGGGGTTCGACAGCCTGGTGCAGATGAGCACCGGGATTGCCGAGGCTGGCAGGCAGTGGAAAAACTCGGACAAACCGGTGCCGCTGCCGTTGCAGGCGCTCGACCACGCCACCGGGTATTTGATGGCGGCCAGTGCGATCCAGGCGTTGAGTGAACGATTGAAATCCGGCCGCGGCGGTTCGGCATTGTTGTCCCTCGCGCGCACGGCAAAGCTGTTGGTGGACGCAGGACAAGTCCCTGAACAACTACCGCTGCGGGCCGAAGAACCGGGTGATCAAGGCTTGGTGGTGGAGCAAACCGCCTGGGGCCCGGCCCACCGCTTGCTGCCCCCGGTGACCATCAGCGGGACACCGTTGCAGTGGGACTTGCCCGCAGGGGAATTGGGCTCACACCGCCCTCAGTGGTGACCGAAGATCCTGTGGCGAGGGAGCTTGCTCCCGCTGGACTGCGCAGCAGGCCCCAGCTTTTGGGTCAATGGGGCCGCTTCGCGCCCCAGCGGGAGCAAGCTCCCTCGCCACAGGTATGCAGAATCAATCCGCGCGGCTCAGTGATGTCCACAAATGCTGCGCCGCATAGGCTCTAAGCGGTCGCCAGGCCTCAGCCCGCGCCAGCAACTGGCGCGGGCTCACCGGCCCGCCTTCCAGCGCCACCAGCGCATTGATCAAACCGATATCCCCCGAGGCAAACGCATCCTGCTCGCGCATCTGGCGCATGGCGATGTACTGCGCCGTCCAGTCACCAATCCCGGGTAATGCGACCAACCGCGCCACACCTTCCTTCAGGTTCGCCTTCGCCTGGAAGATCTGCGGGTCATCCAGCAACGCCTGGGCCACGCCCGACAAGGTACGCCCGCGACTTTTCGGCATGCCGAGGGTTGCCAAATCTGCGGCTGCCAGCACCTCGGCCGAAGGAAACACATGGGTCACACCGGCATGGGGCGTCACCAGCGGCGTGCCGTACTGCGCCACCAGCTTGCCCGCCAGCTTGATCGCCGCCACCACGGTAATCTGCTGGCCCAACACCGCGCGGATCGCCAGCTCCAAACCATCCCAGGTTCCCGGCACCCGCAAGCCAGGACGCGCCGCCACCAAGCTCGCCATCAAGGGATCATTCGCCAATTGCCGGTTGATCCGCTTCGGGTCAGCCGACAGGTCAAACATGTCCCGTAACCGCCGCTCAATTTCCGGCAACGCTGCCGGGTCGGGGAAGCCCACCGTCACCTCAAGCCAATCCCCGGCCCCGGGCGACACACTGAGCCAACCCTGCTGACCGTCGACACTGATACTGCGCGAGTAAACGCCAGCGTCCACCGTCTCCATCCCGCTGATCGCCCGCGCCGACAAAAAGCCCAACATCGCCGCCCAGTCATACGGCGCCTGATACGCCAGCTGCATTCTCACAACGACAATACCCCGCTGTACAACCCATACGCCGCCAGGCTCGCCCCGGCGATCACGCAGGCGAAAATGCCTTTTTCCAGATGGGTAAACAAGGGTTGGCCCTGCTCGCGCTTGGCCAGGGCAAACAGGATCACGCCCGGTGCATACAGCAGCGCCGACAGCAGCAAGTACTTCAGGCCACCGGCGTAGAGCAGCCACACCGCATAGGCCAGGGCGATCAGGCTCACCAGCAGGTCCTTGGTGCGTTCGCCATGGGCGCCTTCGTAGGTTTCACCGCGGCCGCTCAACAGCACCGCATACGCCGCCGACCACAGATAGGGCACGAGGATCATCGACGACGCCAGGTAGATCAGGGTGGTGTAGGTACTTTCCGAAAACAGCGTGATCACCAGGAACAGCTGGATCATCACATTGGTCAGCCACAGCGCATTGACCGGCACCTGGTTGACGTTTTCCTTTTTCAGGAACGCCGGCATGGTCTTGTCATGGGCGGTGGCGTAGAGGATTTCGGCGCAGAGCAATGCCCACGACAGCAGCGCGCCCAACAGCGAAACCGCCAGGCCGATGCTGATCAACAGCGCGCCCCACGGGCCAACGATATGTTCCAGCACCCCGGCCAGGGACGGGTTTTGCAGGTTGGCCAGTTCCGGCTGGCTCATGATCCCGAGCGACAGCAGGTTGACCAATACCAGCAGCGCCAACACCCCCAGGAAACCGATGACCGTGGCCCGGCCCACGTCCGAGCGTTTCTCGGCCCGCGCCGAGTAGACACTGGCGCCCTCGATGCCGATAAACACAAACACCGTGACCAGCATCATGTTGCGCACCTGATCCACCACGCCGCCGAAATTCGGATTACTCAGGCCCCAGATATCCCGGGTAAAGATATCGGCCTTGAATGCCACGGCGGCGATCACGATAAACATCACCAACGGCACGATCTTGGCCACGGTGGTGATCTGGTTGATGAACGCCGCCTCCTTGATCCCGCGCATCACCAAAAAATGCACCGCCCACAGCAACACCGACGCGCAGCCAATCGCCACCGGGGTATTGCCCTGGCCGAACACCGGAAAAAAGTAGCCGAGGGTACTGAATAGCAACACGAAGTAACCGACGTTGCCCATCCAGGCACTGATCCAGTAGCCCCAGGCCGACGAGAAACCCATGTAGTCGCCGAACCCGGCCTTGGCGTACGCGTATACGCCGGAATCCAGTTCAGGCTTGCGGTTGGCCAGGGTCTGGAACACAAAGGCCAGGGTCAGCATGCCCACGGCGGTAATGCCCCAGCCAATCAACACCGCGCCTACCTCGGCCCGCGCCGCCATGTTCTGCGGCAACGAGAAAATCCCGCCGCCGATCATCGAGCCCACCACCAGGGCGACCAAGGCATTGAGGCGCAGCTTTTCCGAGGATTGGGACATGAATACTCCTGAACAAAACAACCATTGAGCCAACAACTGTGCACTCAACTAATTTATTAAGCCGGCGCGGCGTTTATTAGATATAGCCAATAAAGGCGCCTGCTTCATAACTTAAAGGCATGACAATAAACAGCGTTAAGGCAAATTTATAATTTAAATAACGCTGCGCTGTAAAGGTTTGCATATCTGTAAATACGGGCTAGCTTCAAAGGTCCATGCTAATGAGAAAACCTGTTGTTTGAAACGCAGAACCGCTCTACGACGAGCCTCTGCGAGGCACTTGAGCGCCCGTACCTTTCATCATAAGTCATTAATTCACAATGGAATGTGCCAATGAAGTGATCTGAGTCAGCTGTTTGATTAGCGCACGGATTTATTCTGTGGTCTCTCTTCTCCTGCATTGGAGTCATGCGATGTCTGAATCTCCCGGAAAACTTCGACTCGGCGCACTGGTTGCACTTGTCGTGGGTTCAATGATTGGTGGCGGGATCTTCTCACTGCCGCAAAACATGGCGGCCAGCGCCGATGTCGGCGCGGTACTGATTGGTTGGGTGATCACCGCCGTGGGCATGTTGACCCTGGCGTTCGTGTTCCAGACCCTGGCCAATCGCAAGCCCGACCTCGACGGCGGGGTCTATGCCTACGCCAAGGCCGGGTTTGGCGACTACATGGGTTTCTCATCCGCCTGGGGTTACTGGATCAGTGCCTGGTTGGGCAACGTCGGCTATTTCGTGCTGCTGTTCAGCACCCTCGGTTACTTCTTCCCCATCTTCGGCGAAGGCAACACCCCGGCGGCGGTGATCGGCGCGTCGGTGCTGCTGTGGGCCGTGCACTTCCTGGTACTGCGCGGGATCAAGGAAGCCGCGTTCATCAACCTGGTGACCACCATCGCCAAAGTGGTGCCACTGGTGCTGTTTGTGTTGATCGCGCTCTTCGCGTTCAAGCTGGACATCTTCACCGCCGACATCTGGGGCGTGAAAAACCCGGACCTGGGCAGCGTGATGAACCAGGTGCGCAACATGATGCTGGTCACCGTCTGGGTGTTCATCGGCATTGAGGGCGCAAGCATCTTCTCGTCCCGCGCCGAAAAACGCTCCGACGTCGGCAAGGCCACGGTGATTGGTTTTATCACCGTGCTGCTGTTCCTGATGCTGGTGAACGTGCTGTCCCTGGGGATCATGACCCAACCGGAACTGGCCAAGCTGCAAAACCCGTCGATGGCCGCCGTGCTGGAGCACGTGGTGGGTCACTGGGGCGCGGTATTGATCAGCGTCGGCTTGATCATTTCCTTGCTGGGGGCGCTGCTGTCGTGGGTGCTGCTGTGTGCGGAGATCATGTTCGCCGCCGCCAAGGACCACACCATGCCGGAGTTCCTGCGTAAGGAAAACGCCAACCACGTGCCGGCCAACGCCCTGTGGCTGACCAACGCCATGGTGCAGATTTTCCTGGTGATCACGCTGTTCTCGGCCAGCACTTACCTGTCGCTGATCTACCTCGCCACCTCGATGATCCTGGTGCCTTACCTGTGGTCGGCGGCCTATGCACTGCTGCTGGCGGTGCGCGGTGAAACCTATGAAAGCGCCCCGGGCGAACGCAGGAAAGACCTGCTGATCGGCGCCATCGCGTTGATCTACGCGGTCTGGCTGCTGTACGCCGGTGGCACCAAGTACCTGTTGCTGTCCGCCCTGCTCTACGCCCCTGGCGTGATCCTGTTCGCCATGGCCAAGCATGAACTGGGCAAACCGATTTTCACCAACGTCGAGAAGCTGATTTTCGCCGCAGTCGTCATAGGCGCCCTCGTGGCGGGCTATGGCCTCTACTCCGGCTTCCTGACCCTGTAATCATTGTTCACTGGAGGATCTGTAATGACCACGGAAAAAGTGAAGTACGGCGTACATTCCGAAGCCGGCAAACTGCGCAAAGTCATGGTGTGCTCCCCAGGTTTGGCCCACCAGCGGCTGACCCCAAACAACTGCGATGAACTGCTGTTCGATGACGTGCTGTGGGTAGCCCAGGCCAAGCGCGACCACTTCGACTTCGTGACCAAGATGCGCGAGCGCGACATCGATGTGCTGGAAATGCACAACCTGCTGACCGACATCGTCGCCATCCCCGAAGCGCTGGACTGGATCCTGGAGCGCAAGATCACCGCCAACCAGGTGGGCCTGGGGCTGGTCAATGAGGTCAGCTCGTGGCTGCGCAGCCTGGAGCCGCGCAAGGTCGCCGAGTACCTGATCGGTGGCGTGTCGGCCGATGACCTGCCGAGCAGTTTCGGTGGCAAGACCATCGAGATGTTCCGCGATTTCCTCGGCCACTCAAGCTTCATCCTGCCGCCGCTGCCCAACACCCAGTTCACCCGCGACACCACCTGCTGGATCTACGGTGGCGTGACGCTGAACCCGATGTACTGGCCGGCGCGACGCCAGGAAACCCTGCTGGCCAGCGCCATCTACAAATTCCACCCCGAGTTCACCAACGCGGACTTCCAGGTGTGGTACGGCGACCCTGACCAGGAACACGGCAACGCCACCCTGGAAGGCGGCGACGTGATGCCGATTGGTAACGGCGTGGTGTTGATCGGCATGGGCGAGCGTTCCTCGCGCCAGGCCATCGGCCAACTCGCCCTGAACCTGTTCAAGCACAAGGCCGTGGAGCGTGTGATCGTCGCCGGCCTGCCGAAATCCCGCGCGGCGATGCACCTCGACACCGTGTTCAGCTTCTGCGACCGCGACCTGGTCACGATCTTCCCGGAGGTGGTCAACCAGATCGTCGCCTTCACCCTGCGCCCGGACGAGACCAAGCCCGGCGGCATCGACATCCAGCGCGAAAAAACCAACTTCCTCGACACCGTCGCCGCCGCCCTGAACCTCAAGGCCCTGCGTGTGGTGGAAACCGGCGGCAACAGCTTCGCCGCCGAGCGCGAGCAGTGGGATGACGGCAACAACGTAGTGGCCGTGGAGCCTGGCGTGGTGATCGGTTACGACCGCAACACCTACACCAACACCTTGCTGCGCAAGGCCGGTGTGGAAGTCATCACCATCAGCGCCGGTGAACTCGGCCGTGGCCGTGGCGGCGGCCACTGCATGACCTGCCCGATCATTCGCGACCCAATCGACTACTGATATTCAAACCCTGGCCGCCGCTCATAAGGCGCCGGCCAGGGGGATAACCTAAACAGAAGGAGATCCACCATGGCTTTTAATATGCGCAACCGCAGCCTGCTGTCGCTGATGCACCACACCACCCGCGAGCTGCACTACCTGCTGGACCTGTCCCGCGACCTCAAGCGCGCCAAATACACCGGCACCGAGCGTCCGCACCTGAAGGGCAAAAACATCGCGCTGATCTTCGAAAAAACCTCGACCCGCACCCGTTGCGCGTTCGAAGTGGCGGCCCATGACCAGGGTGCCCACGTCACCTACATCGACCCGGTGTCGTCGCAGATCGGCCACAAGGAAAGCATGAAGGACACCGCCCGCGTCCTCGGCCGGATGTTCGATGCCATCGAGTACCGTGGCTTTGAACAGGAAATCGTCGAAGAACTGGCCAAGTTCGCCGGTGTGCCGGTGTTCAACGGCCTGACCGCTGAATTCCACCCCACCCAGATGATCGCCGACACCCTGACCATGCGCGAGCACAGCGACAAGCCGCTGCATGACATCAGCTACGCCTACCTGGGCGACGCGCGCTACAACATGGGCAACTCGCTGCTGATGATTGGCGCCAAGCTGGGCATGGACGTGCGCATCGGCGCACCGAAAGCCCTGTGGCCCCATGCTGATTTCATCAAGCAGTGCCAGGCATTTGCCGAGGAAAGCGGCGCGCGCATCACCATCACCGAAGACCCGAAGGAAGCGGTGAAAGGCGTGGACTTCATCCACACCGATATCTGGGTGTCCATGGGCGAACCGGTGGAAGCGTGGGACGAGCGCATCGAGCAACTGCTGCCGTACCAGGTCAACGCCAAGATGATGAAGGCCTCGGGCAACCCACGGGTGAAATTCATGCACTGCCTGCCGGCGTTCCACAACAGCGAGACCAAGGTCGGCAAGGACATCGCCGCGCGTTATCCGAACCTGGCCAATGGCGTGGAAGTGACCGAAGAAGTGTTTGAGTCCCCGGCCAACATTGCCTTTGAACAGGCGGAAAACCGCATGCACACCATCAAGGCGATCCTGGTGTCGGCGCTGGCGGATATCTAAACCAATACCGCTCCCACTTTTGATACGCGGTCCAAAATGTGGGAGCGGGCTTGCTCGCGAAGGCGGCGTGCCAGTCGCTATATTTTTCACCGACACACCGCTTTCGCGAGCAAGCCCGCTCCCACATTTGGCCCGGTGTTCACAACGCTGGATTCTGGAAGGACAACCTTATATGCGTATCGTCGTTGCACTGGGCGGCAACGCCCTTCTGCGCCGTGGTGAACCCATGACCGCAGACAATCAACGGGCCAATATCCGTATCGCCACCAAACAGATCGCCAAGATCCACAAAGGCAACGAGCTGGTGATTGCCCACGGCAATGGCCCGCAAGTGGGCCTGCTGTCGCTGCAGGCTGCCGCCTACACCCAGGTTTCACCTTACCCGCTGGATGTGTTGGGAGCCGAAACCGAAGGCATGATCGGCTACATCATCGAACAGGAACTGGGCAACCTGCTGGACTTCGAAGTGCCGTTCGCCACGCTGCTGACCCAGGTCGAAGTCGACGCCAAGGACCCGGCCTTCCAGAACCCGACCAAACCCATCGGCCCGGTGTACTCCAAAGCCGAAGCGGAAAAACTCGCCGCTGAAAAAGGCTGGGCGATTGCCCCCGATGGCGACAAGTATCGCCGCGTAGTGGCCAGCCCACGGCCAAAGCGGATCTTTGAAATCCGCCCGATCCAGTGGTTGCTGGAAAAAGGCAGCATCGTGATCTGCGCCGGCGGCGGCGGGATTCCGACGATGTATGGCGAAGACGGCAAGCTCAAGGGCATTGAAGCCGTGATCGACAAAGACCTGTGCTCCTCGTTGCTGGCCGGGCAACTGGACGCCGATTTGCTGGTGATCGCCACCGACGTCAATGCGGCATTTATCGACTTCGGCAAACCCACCCAGAAAGCCATCGGCCAGGCGCACCCGGACGAAATCGAAAAGCTCGGCTTCGCTGCCGGCTCCATGGGGCCCAAGGTACAGGCCGCCTGCGAGTTCGCCCGCCAGACTGGAAAAACCGCAGTGATCGGTTCACTCTCGGACATCGAAGCGATCGTCCAGGGCAGCGCCGGCACCCGCATCAGTACCGCAAAACCTGGCATCACCTACCTGTGAAGTAGAGGAGAAACGCCTATGGCTACCTTTGAACCTGGTCACCTGCACATCGAACGCCACGCGCTGAACAAGGATGACTACAGCTACAACCTGTGCATCGACTACGAAGTCAGCCAGGACCCAAAGGAAGGCAAGGGAATGCTCTTCAAGATGCACGGCACGGTGCAGGGCAAGGAGCTCAAGGAAGAGTTCTTCCTGCCCAAGGACCAGTCGTTCGACTTCGCCCGGCAGGCGATGAACATCGCGCAGAAGTACGGCATGCCGAAGATTGCCGTGCTCAATGGCCAGATGCACAAGCAGTACGATTTGATGTTTGAGGATGTGCGCCATCAGCTGGATGTGAAGCCGGGCGACCCGATCAAACCCGAACACCTCGAATAACCTGATTTCCCAGGCACCAACTATCAAATGTGGGAGCGGGCTTGCTCGCGAATGCGGTGTATCAGCTGATACATCCGGTGACTGACACACCGCATTCGCGAGCAAGCCCGCTCCCACATTTTGATCTCCATCTTCTCCAAGGCATACTTGCCACCTCTCGCTCGCCAGAACCAAAAACAGCCCCATGCGTATCCACGTCAGCTTCATCGACCGCGTCGGCATCACCCAGGAAGTCCTGGCCTTGCTCGGTGGGCGCAATCTGAACCTGGATGCGGTGGAAATGGTTCCGCCCAACGTCTACATCGACGCGCCAACCTTGAGCGCCGAGGTACTGGAAGAGCTGCGTGATGCACTGTTCAGCGTGCGCGGCGTGCAAGCCGTGACCGTGGTCGACATCCTCCCCGGCCAGCGCCAGCACCTGCAACTCGATGCCCTGCTCGCCGCCATGACCGACCCGGTACTGGCCCTGGACAGCGCCGGCAAGATCCTGCTGGCCAACCCGGCGCTGATCGCCTTGTACGGTCGCGAACCCGCCGGGGAAAGCATCAACGAACTGTTCGACGACCCAACCCTGCTGGCCACCCTGCTGGAACACGGCTTTCGCCTGGCCCTGCGGGAAATCAGCGTCAACGGCCAGACCCTGCTGCTGGACGCCACGCCGATCACCGACGCCGGCGCCCTGCTGACCCTGTACCAACCCAACCGCATCGGCGAACAACTGTCGGCGCTGCACCATGACCACGCCGAAGGTTTCGACGCGTTGTTGGGCGAGTCCCCGGCGATTCGCACCCTCAAGGCGCGGGCGCAACGGGTGGCGGCGCTGGATGCACCGTTGTTGATCCAGGGCGAGACCGGCACCGGCAAGGAGCTGGTGGCCCGTGCCTGCCACGCCATCAGCGCGCGCCACAGCGCGCCGTTCCTGGCCCTGAACTGCGCGGCGCTGCCGGAGAACCTGGCCGAGAGCGAACTGTTCGGCTACGCCCCCGGCGCCTTCACCGGTGCCCAGCGCGGCGGCAAGCCGGGGCTGATGGAACTGGCGAACCAGGGCACGGTGTTCCTCGACGAGATCGGCGAGATGTCACCGTACTTGCAGGCCAAGCTGCTGCGGTTTCTCAACGACGGCAGCTTCCGCCGGGTAGGCGGCGACCGTGAGGTGAAGGTCAATGTGCGGATCCTCAGCGCCACCCACCGCGACCTGGAAAAGATGGTCAGCGAAGGCACCTTCCGCGAAGACCTGTTCTACCGCCTCAACGTGCTCAACGTCGAAGTGCCGCCCCTGCGCGAGCGCGGCCAGGACATCCTGCTGCTGGCCCGCTACTTCATGCAGCAGGCCTGCGCGCAGATCCAGCGCCCGGTCTGCCGCCTGGCGCCGGGCACCTACCCGGCGCTGCTGGGCAACCGCTGGCCGGGCAACGTGCGCCAGTTGCAGAACGTGATCTTCCGCGCCGCGGCCATTTGCGAAAGCAGCCTGGTGGACATCGGCGACCTGGACATCGCCGGCACCTCGGTGGCGCGGCAGAACGATGGTGAAGTCGACAGCCTGGAGCAGGCGGTGGAAGACTTCGAGCGCGGGTTGCTGGAGAAGCTGTATACCAGTTACCCGTCCACTCGCCAGCTGGCCAGCCGCCTGCAAACCTCCCACACCGCCATTGCCCATCGCCTGCGCAAGTACGGTATTCCCAACAAGCCCTGACTGACTGCACGCGATCAACATGTGGGAGCGGGCTTGCTCGCGAATGCGTTGGGTCAGTCAATACATTCGGCACTGACATACCGCTTTCGCGAGCAAGCCCGCTCCCACATTTGATCTACGGCGCCCTCAAAAGCGACCTCCGCCCGTACTGAAAGCGCTACAGTGGAATGATATCGATACACACCGTCGTAGGCGTCGCCATGCAAGGCTTTGATCCTCATAGTCTTTTTTTCAACGGTCCAGCTGTAGCGATATCGCTACAACCACCTTCCGAACATCACCTGCCATAATCAGTAACCAATTGTTTTATAACGATAAAAAAACATTGGCCGCAATTTTGCTAAGCAACTCCCCATTATTCCAATCCCGTCCACCAGACGAATCTGGCCCTGAGGAGTTTCCATGAGCGAGTTGCGCTTTACTGAAGATCACGAATGGCTGCGCGCCGAAGCCGACGGCAGCGTGACCGTGGGCATTACCGCTTTTGCGCAGAACGCGCTGGGTGATGTGGTTTTCGTGCAACTGCCTGAGCTGCAGTCCTACGACAAAGGGGCAGAAGCCTCCACCGTTGAATCGGTCAAGGCCGCCAGCGGCGTATACATGCCATTGGACGGCGAAGTCCTCGAAGTAAACGACAAGCTGGACGGCAGCCCCGAGCTGGTCAACGAAGACCCGATGGGCGAAGGCTGGTTCTTCCGCTTTAAACCGGCTGATGCCGACGCAGTAGCTAAGCTGTTGGATCAGGATGCGTATGACCGCCTGATCAAAGCCAACGCTGAAGCCTGAGGAGCGCGCCATGACTAATCTGACCACCGCCAACGAATTCATCGCCCGCCACATCGGCCCGCGCCAGGACGACGAGCAACACATGCTCGCCACCCTGGGCTTTGATTCCCTGGAAGCCTTGAGCGCCAGCGTGATCCCGGAGAGCATCAAGGGCACCGCCGTACTGGGCATGAGCGATGGCTTGAGCGAGGCCGACGCACTGGCTTCGATCAAGGCGATTGCCGCCAAGAACGAGCTGTTCAAGACCTACATCGGCCAGGGCTACTACAACTGCCACACACCGTCGCCGATCCTGCGCAACCTGCTGGAAAACCCGGCCTGGTACACCGCCTACACGCCGTATCAGCCGGAGATTTCCCAGGGCCGCCTGGAGTCGCTGCTGAACTTCCAGACGCTGATCAGCGACCTCACCGGCCTGCCGATCGCCAACGCCTCGCTGTTGGACGAAGCCACCGCCGCTGCCGAAGCCATGACCTTCTGCAAACGCCTGAGCAAGAACAAAGGCAGCAACGCGTTCTTCGCCTCCGTGCACAGCCACCCGCAAACCCTCGACGTACTGCGCACCCGTGCCGAGCCACTGGGCATCGACGTGGTGGTGGGCGACGAGCGTGAACTGACCGACGTCAGCGCCTTCTTCGGCGCCCTGCTGCAATACCCGGCGAGCAACGGTGACGTGTTCGACTACCGCGAACTGACCGAGCGCTTCCACGCCGCCAATGCGCTGGTGGCCGTGGCCGCCGACCTGCTGGCCCTGACCCTGCTGACCCCGCCGGGTGAGTTCGGCGCCGACGTGGCCATCGGCAGCGCGCAACGCTTCGGCGTTCCGCTGGGCTTCGGTGGCCCGCATGCGGCGTACTTCTCCACCAAGGATGCGTTCAAGCGCGACATGCCGGGCCGTCTGGTCGGCGTCTCCGTGGACCGTTTCGGCAAGCCGGCCCTGCGCCTGGCCATGCAGACCCGCGAGCAACATATCCGCCGCGAGAAGGCCACCAGCAATATCTGCACCGCCCAGGTATTGCTCGCCAACATCGCCAGCATGTATGCCGTGTACCACGGCCCGAAAGGCCTGACCCAGATCGCCAACCGCATTCACCACCTGACCGCGATCTTCGCCAAAGGCTTGGGCGTATTGGGCCTGGCGGTTGAACAAGCCCACTTCTTCGACACCCTGACCATCAAGACCGGCGCGCAAACTGCTGCCCTGCACGACAAGGCTCGCGCCCAGCGCATCAACCTGCGTGTGGTCGACGGCGAACGCGTTGGCCTGTCGGTCGACGAAACCACCTCCCAAGCCGACATCGAAACCCTGTGGAGCGTGTTCGCCGGCGGTAAAGCCCTGCCGGACTTCGCCGCATTGGCTGCCAGCGTTGAAAGCACCCTGCCGGCCGCGCTGCTGCGCCAGTCGCCGATCCTCAGCCACCCGGTGTTCAACCGTTACCACTCCGAAACCGAGCTGATGCGCTACCTGCGCAAACTGGCCGACAAGGACCTGGCCCTGGATCGCACCATGATCCCGCTGGGCTCGTGCACCATGAAGCTCAACGCCGCCAGCGAAATGATCCCGGTGACCTGGGCCGAGTTCGGTGCCCTGCACCCGTTCGCCCCGGCCTCGCAAAGCGCCGGCTACCAGCAACTGACGACCGAACTGGAAGCCATGCTCTGCGCGGCCACCGGTTACGACGCGATTTCCCTGCACACCGAACGCCGGTTCCCAGGGCGAATACGCCGGCCTGCTGGCCATCCGTGCCTATCACCAGAGCCGTGGCGAAGAACGCCGCGATATCTGCCTGATCCCGTCGTCGGCCCACGGCACCAACCCGGCCACCGCCAACATGGCCGGCATGCGCGTCGTGGTCACCGCCTGCGATGCACGCGGTAACGTCGACATCGAAGACCTGCGTGCCAAGGCCATCGAGCACCGCGAGCACCTCGCTGCGCTGATGATCACCTACCCGTCCACCCACGGCGTGTTCGAAGAAGGCATCCGCGAAATCTGCGGGATCATTCACGACAACGGCGGCCAGGTGTACATCGACGGCGCCAACATGAACGCGATGGTCGGCCTCTGCGCCCCGGGCAAGTTCGGCGGCGATGTATCCCACCTGAACCTGCACAAGACCTTCTGCATTCCCCACGGTGGTGGCGGCCCGGGCGTCGGCCCGATTGGCGTCAAATCCCACCTGACGCCGTTCCTGCCCGGCCATGCCGCGATGGAACGCAAGGAAGGCGCGGTCTGCGCCGCACCGTTCGGCAGCGCGAGCATCCTGCCGATCACCTGGATGTACATCAGCATGATGGGCGGCGCGGGCCTCAAGCGCGCTTCGCAGTTGGCGATTTTGAATGCCAACTACATTTCCCGCCGCCTGGAAGAGCACTATCCCGTGCTGTACACCGGCAGCAATGGCCTGGTGGCCCACGAATGCATCCTCGACCTGCGCCCGTTGAAAGACAGCAGCGGCATCAGCGTGGATGACGTGGCCAAGCGTCTGATCGACTTTGGTTTCCATGCGCCGACCATGTCGTTCCCGGTGGCCGGCACCTTGATGATCGAGCCGACCGAAAGCGAGTCCAGGGAAGAACTGGACCGCTTCTGCGACGCGATGATCGCCATCCGCGAAGAAATCCGCGCGGTGGAAAATGGCTCGCTGGACAAGGACGACAACCCGCTGAAAAACGCGCCACACACTGCCGCGGAACTGGTTGGCGAATGGAGCCACCCATACAGCCGTGAACAAGCGGTGTACCCGGTGGCGTCGTTGATCGAAGCCAAGTACTGGCCGCCGGTTGGCCGGGTCGACAACGTGTTTGGCGATCGCAACCTGGTGTGCGCTTGCCCGTCGATCGAAAGCTACGCGTAACCTGATGTGGGAGCGGGCTTGCTCGCGAATGCGGAGTGTCAGTTGATACATCTGGTGACTGACCCACCGCTTTCGCGAGCAAGCCCGCTCCCACATTGGACCGAGTACATCCGATCAATAATAAGAAACCGGAGAACAACCATGTCTTTAAGCGTGTTCGACCTGTTCAAGATTGGCATCGGCCCCTCCAGCTCTCACACCGTCGGCCCGATGCGCGCTGCCGCTCGATTCGTCGAGGGACTGAAGCGCGACAACCTGCTGGGCGCCACCACCTGCGTCAAGGTGGAGCTCTACGGCTCACTCGGCGCCACCGGCAAAGGCCACGGCAGTGACAAGGCCGTATTGTTGGGCCTGGAAGGCGAGCACCCGGATACTGTGAACACCGAAACCGTTGCCGCCCGCCTGTTGGAAATTCGCGGCAACGCACGCTTGAACCTGCTCGGCGAACACAGCATTGCGTTCAACGAGAAAGAACACCTGGTGATGATTCGCAAACCCCTGCCCTATCATCCCAACGGCATGATCTTCCGCGCCTTCGACGCCGCCGGCTTGCAGATTCGCAGCCGCGAGTACTACTCGGTGGGCGGCGGGTTTGTGGTGGATGAAGACGCCGCCGGCCACGACCGGATTGTCGAAGACGCCACGCCCCTGACGTTCCCGTTCAAAAGTGCCAAGGACTTGCTCGGCCATTGCGCCACCTATGGGCTGTCCATCAGCCAGGTGATGCTGACCAATGAAAGCGCCTGGCGCCCGGAAGCGGAAACCCGCGCCGGCCTGCTGAAGATCTGGCAGGTGATGCAGGACTGCGTGGACGCGGGCTGTCGCAACGAAGGGATTTTGCCGGGAGGGCTGAAGGTCAAGCGCCGCGCCGCCGCGTTGCATCGCCAACTGTGCAAGAACCCGGAATCGGCGCTGCGCGACCCGCTGTCGGTGCTGGACTGGGTCAACCTGTACGCCCTGGCGGTCAACGAAGAAAACGCCAATGGCGGGCGCGTGGTGACGGCGCCCACCAACGGTGCGGCCGGGATTGTGCCGGCGGTGTTGCACTACTACATGCGCTTTATCCCGGGGGCCAGCGAAGACGGAGTGGTGCGCTTCCTGCTCACCGCCGCAGCCATCGGCATTCTGTACAAGGAAAACGCCTCGATCTCCGGCGCCGAAGTCGGCTGCCAGGGGGAAGTCGGCGTGGCCTGTTCCATGGCTGCCGGTGCCCTTTGCGAAGTGTTGGGCGGTACGGTTTCCCAGGTAGAAAACGCCGCCGAGATCGGCATGGAACACAACCTCGGCCTGACCTGCGACCCCATCGGCGGCTTGGTGCAGGTGCCCTGCATCGAGCGCAACGCCATGGGTTCGGTCAAGGCCATCAATGCGGTGCGCATGGCCCTGCGCGGCGACGGGCAACACTTCGTGTCCCTCGACAAGGTCATCCGCACCATGCGCCAGACCGGCGCCGACATGAAAAGCAAATACAAGGAAACCGCCCGTGGCGGTTTGGCGGTCAACATTATCGAGTGCTGACGCCTATAAGCGCGTCCGCACGTTTTTCAGGAGCTGAATATGTCCACCGAAACCCTGTTGAAAACCCCGTTGCACGCCCTGCACATCGAACTGGGCGCACGCATGGTGCCCTTCGCCGGCTACGACATGCCGGTGCAATACCCGCTGGGCGTGATGAAAGAACACCTGCACACCCGTGAACAAGCCGGGTTGTTCGATGTGTCGCACATGGGCCAGATCCGCCTGACCGGTGCCGGTGCCGCCAAGGCCCTGGAAACCCTGGTGCCGGTGGACATCATCGACCTGCCGGTGGGCATGCAGCGTTGTGCGATGTTCACCAACGAGCAAGGCGGCATCCTCGATGACCTGATGGTCGCCAACCTGGGTAACGACGAACTGTTCCTGGTGGTCAACGCCGCCTGCAAGGACCAGGACCTGGCCCACCTGCGCCAGCACATCGGTGACCAGTGCACCATCGAGCCACTGTTCGAGGAACGCGCCCTGCTGGCCCTGCAAGGCCCGGCTGCCGTCAGCGTGCTGGCGCGCCTGGCGCCGGAGGTCAAGCACATGACCTTCATGCAATTCGCACCGACCCGCCTGCTGGGCGTGGACTGCTACGTCAGCCGCTCGGGCTACACCGGCGAAGACGGCTTCGAAATCTCGGTACCGGCCGCGAACGCCGAGGCCCTGGCCCGCAGCCTGCTGGCCGAAACCGAAGTACAGGCCATCGGCCTGGGCGCCCGCGACTCCCTGCGCCTGGAAGCCGGCCTGTGCCTTTATGGCCATGACATGAACACCGAGACCACGCCGATTGAAGCCAGCCTGTTGTGGGCAATTTCCAAGGCCCGTCGTGCTGATGGCGCACGCGCCGGTGGCTTCCCGGGCGCCGATGCGATCTTCACCCAGCAACAAACCGGCGTCAGCCGCAAACGCGTAGGCCTGTTGCCACAGGAACGCACGCCGGTCCGTGAAGGCGCAGAAATCGTCGACGAACATGGCACCGTGATCGGCAGCGTCTGCAGCGGCGGTTTTGGCCCGAGCCTGGGCGGCCCGCTGGCCATGGGTTATCTGGACAGCGCTTTCATCGCACTGGATACCGAAGTATCTGCGTTGGTACGTGGGAAAAAGGTGCCACTACGTGTAAGTAAAATGCCATTCGTGCCACAACGTTACTACCGTGGTTGATTGACTGTTCCTATAAGTAACGCGGTTGCGTTAACGTGCACTAATCTGTAACGCAACCGCCACATTAAAGTGCATTGACGATAGTCAATGTTATGTTCAGTCACCTATAACAAGTGACGAATTCTATCGAATAAACGCGTTCCACATTGTGGACAGAAGTGTAACGAGGCCGAGCAAAACCTGGGGTTTTGCCGGGGCTTGTTTTTTCTGTATTAGTTGGCGTAGAGTTTGCCCACTGTGTTTGCATGGGTCGCTTTGAACCTGGACCTGGGCAGTAGCCAAAGTTTGCTACAACCCGTTCGACGTCTCTTACTTTCCTGCAACCCAGCCCAGTACTCTTTCATGTGAAAGGGGCTGTCATTAATTTTTTTGCGTCAAGGAAATAAGAAAATGGCTGATCGTCAGAGCGGTACCGTCAAGTGGTTTAACGACGAAAAAGGGTTTGGTTTTATCACTCCAGAAAGCGGTCCGGATCTGTTCGTCCACTTCCGCGCTATTCAGGGCAACGGCTTCAAAAGCCTGAAAGAAGGCCAGAAAGTGACCTTCATCGCGGTGCAAGGCCAGAAAGGCATGCAAGCCGACGAAGTACAAGCAGAAGGCTGATCCTTGCTGCGACAAAAAGCCCCTGATATGACATCAGGGGCTTTTTTATGGGCGTTCTTCCGTAAAATGGCTTTTTTCCTGCCGAGAGCCATGCCATGTCGAAACACCTGCTGAGCCCCCAAGGCGAGTTTCCCGCCGTAGGCCTGGGCCGTCGTCTGGCAGCGATGTTCTATGACTTCCTGTTGTGCACCGCCCTGCTGATCGTCACGGCCTTCATCTACAAGCTGGTGTGGATGGGGTTTGTCGGTGAGGCCAAGTTGCGGGCGCTGTCTGAGTCTGGCGCGCTGGATGGTGATCCGCTGTTGTCGACGATTTTGTTTTTTGTGTTGTTTGGGTTTTTTGCCAAGTTCTGGACGCACTCGGGGCAGACCCTGGGGATGCAGGTTTGGGGGGTGCGGGTGCAGAACGCTGATGGGTCGCGGATCAGTCTGTGGCAGGCGTTGTTGCGGTTTGTGGTGTCGATTGCTTCGTGGTTGTGCCTGGGGCTTGGGTTTATCTGGTCGTTGTTCGACAAGCAGAAACGTGGCTGGCATGACATTTATTCGGATACGCGGTTGGTGCGGGTTCCGAAGAAAAAGAAGTAGGTTTTCAGGTTGGGGGCATATCCGTTGCTGCGGTTATGGCCGCTATTGGTTCCGCTTTTACAGCGGCTCACTTTTGAAAAGCGCAAAAGTAAGCAAAACGCTCTTGCCCCACCACTCGGCTCCTCGCCTAGGCTCGGAGTGCCCTCACTCCGGCTTTGGACCGTGGGCCGCCGTCATGGGCCATCCCTGGCCCAGGACGGCTAACCTGGCGTCCTGCCAGGTTACCCACGCTCCAAAGCCTGCGTTCGGCCAGCGTGGTTTAACGGGGCGCCTAAGATCAAAATCAAGATCAACAGCAAGAGCACAGCGGCCTCCCGGCCGGCTTGAGTGTTAAAAGCAAAATCTAAAGCGGGCACGGTCCAAATGTGGGAGCGGGCTTGCTCGCGAAGGTCGTTAACGATGACGTGGGCATCCTGATTCAACGCGGCGCTCTCAGGTTTTTCGCGAGCAAGCCCGCTCCCACAGAAAAGCAGCTCTGCTTTCGCTCTGGTCTTTGCTTTTGCTTTTAACACTCAAGCCGGCCGGGAGGCCGCTGTGCTTTTGATCTGCTTTTGATCTTGATCTGCGGGCCCCGTTAACCACGATGGCCGCAAGTAGGCACGGTGGAGCGGGTAAATCGGCAGGGATGCCGATTTAGCCGCGCCGGGCCATGGATGGCCCGTCGCGGCGGCCCGCGGAACCGGGCCGGAGTGCGGGCATGCCGAGCCTAAGCGAGGCACCGAGTGGTGGGGCAAAGACCTTTTGGTTACTTTTGGGGCGTTTGCCAAAAGTGACCCGCTGTAAGAGCGGAACCATAAGCGGCCGTTACCTAAATAACGGATATGTACTCAAACAAGATCAAGCATTCCCCGCCAACCTCAACCGAGCCGCCTGAGTAAAATCCAACATCCGCTTCAGCGGTCTAACCGCCTGCGGAATCACCGAAGGCTCAACAAAAATCTCATTACTCCCCTCACGCAAGCACTGCAGCGTACGTTCCAGGGTATTCATCGCCATCCACGGGCAATGCGCACAACTGCGACACGCCGCCCCATTCCCCGCCGTCGGCGCCTCGACAAACACCTTGTCCGGGCACAACTGCTGCATCTTGTAGAAGATGCCCCGATCAGTAGCCACGATAAACGTCTTGTTCGGCAACCGCTGCGCCGCCGCAATCAACTGGCTGGTAGACCCCACCGCATCCGCCAACTCAATCACCGAAGTGGGCGACTCCGGATGCACCAGAATCGCTGCATCCGGGTACAACGCCTTCATGTCCTCCAACTGCTTGGACTTGAACTCCTCGTGCACGATGCACGCACCATCCCACAGCAACATGTCTGCACCCGTCTGACGCTGGATATAGGTGCCCAGGTGCTTGTCCGGCCCCCAGATAATCGTCTCGCCGTTATCCATCAGGCTTTCGACAATCTCCAGCGCACAACTGGAAGTCACCACCCAATCAGCACGGGCTTTCACCGCCGCCGACGTGTTGGCATAGACCACCACGGTGCGCTCAGGGTGCTGATCACAGAATGCCGAGAACTCATCCACCGGGCAGCCAAGGTCCAGGGAGCACGTGGCTTCCAGTGTCGGCATCAGGATGCGTTTTTCAGGCGTGAGGATCTTGGCCGTCTCCCCCATGAATCGCACGCCCGCCACCAATACGCTCTTGGCCGGGTGCGCCGCGCCGAAGCGGGCCATTTCCAGGGAATCGGAGACACAGCCACCGGTTTCTTCGGCCAGGGCCTGAATCACCGGGTCGCAGTAGAAGTGTGCCACCAGCACCGCGTCCTGAGCCTTGAGCTCGGCGGCGATGGCGGCGCGGTAGCCCGCCTCTTCTTCGGCGCTCAGCACCTTGGGCTGCTTGGCGTCGAGGTGGGCTTGGACCAGAAGGCGTTCGGAAATTTGCGTCATGTTCGCAAGACCTGCAGGCGCAGTTGCGCGAAAGTCGAGTGTACCACCGGCTCTGGAGCCTTTCGGGCGCCGCCGGACGAAGTGATTGTGTTCATCAAGCACGGTGAAGCTGCGCAAGGCTACAGAATATCGAATGGTTTCAAAAGCCTAATCTGGGATTCGGCCAGGCATGAAAAAGGGAAACCCGGCCAGGGGTTTCCCTTTTTTACAACGACCGGTTTAACCGGGCAAAGCGGACGGATCGTCTTGCAGCAACGCCCACTGATGCATGTTCGCCAGGGCATCCTTCAGGATGGTTTCATCGGCGCCCTTGGCACTCTTGCCTTCCCGCGCCGCATATTCCAGCAGTACCAGGTAGTCGCGATGGCTGGTGGCCTCGTTCGGTACCACGCTGTCTTTAACCAGTTGAGCCATCTCGTATCGCTGGGTGCGGGTGTTCTGGCTGGCGCTTTGGTCCACGGAGGCGTTGGTCAGGAAGCCATCCTTGTAGGTGATGTTCGCCGCACTGCTGGCCTTGTCGTCGACCTGCACATAGAGGTAGTTCTGCGACTCGCGCCTGGTATCGAAAGCCGGCGGCTTCCCGCCATCCAGGCCCTGATGGAAACTGGCCTTGAGGCTTGATCGCTGGACCTGATCGATCGTGCGATTGGAGAGGTCATTGCCGCCGATGCGCGTTTTCTGGGAAATCCCATAGGCAAACGTATCGGTTTCCCCTGGGCGCGCCGGGTTGGGGGAGCTGGCCGCCTGGCTGATGGAGGCCTTGAAATCCGCCAGGCCCGTCAGCAGGCCTTGATCTGCCGCGCTGCGGGTCAGCGGCGCAGGCGCTTTGGCGCTCTGCGGGTAGTTGCTGTTCATGGCGGTAAACGCATCCTTGAACATCGCCATCAGGTCAGCATTGGCTTTGCCCCGCGTCTGGGCCTTGTCGAACTGGGCCAGGTAGCTTTTCAGCGCGATTGCCTGTTGCTTGGCGTTGCCGAGGATGCCGGCGTTCTTCAGGTCGACCAAGAGATTCACTTCCCCCGCCGGGCTACTCATGCGCGTGGTGCGGCCCTGGCTGTCCGCATGGAATGCAAGCGTGAGGTCGTCAGTATTGCTCACTTTCAATTTGCCGCTGAGGTCCACAGCAGCCAATACGCTGGAATCAAACTGCGTCAGCTTGCTCAGCTCGAGTTTCGGCGGCTGGGCGGCCAGGCCGTCGATCGCGTCCTGGAAGGCTTCGCCCAACTTGGCGACTTCCTTGAGTTCGGCGGCGCTGAGGGCGCCACCGTCCACCTTCGCCTGCGCGGCCAGGCCTGCGGACTGGCTGGCCAGGCTGAAGGTGACGGTCTTGCCGCTGGCCGTCTTGACGGTCAGGCTGACCAGGTTGTCGGCCTTGCTGTGCAGCAGCGTCTGTTGAACCTTGAGTTCGGCGGGGCTTTGGGTCCTGGAAGAGTTGGTGCTCAGCGCCGACTGGGAAATGTCGGTACCGCTCTTCGCAAATTGCTCGATCAGGGTAGCGCCCAGGCCGCTGAAGCCTGTGCCTCTGGGCAGTGCAGGGAAATTCGTGCTGATCGCTTTGGTGACCGCATCGTCGCTGTCACTTTCCCAGGCATTGATCGGCCCATGGCCGGGCAATTGGCCGTTGCGGGAATACGTCTCGGCTTGAACGTCTACCGTGACATTGCCAAGGCTGACCACCGAGGAAGGTCGCACGGCAGCGGCGTCCGTTTCTGGCGCCTGCGTAGCTGGCGGGGTAACGGCGGGTCGATTGGTAAGGGCGATGGCGGAGCTGATCGGCGAAAGCGTAGTCATGACGATCCCTGTCTTGAGCTGGATTGCAGCCAATTTAACCAAGACAGGGAAGGTTTGGTAGCGCGACCGATACAATTGCTAGCAAAGAGCCATGTCAGAAAACTGACTCTTTGCCCTCTTCCGGTGCATCAGAAGCGGTAAGTCACCGAACCGCCGAAACCGTTGGCGCTGTTTTCATACTTGGCGTCGTAGGTCAGCGCCAGTTGCGGATTATTGTCGCGGACCTTGATCGGCTCTTCTTTCAGGTAGGAATAAGCGACGTCGAAGGTCAGGTTATCCACTGGCGTCCAGCCGGCGCCCAAGCTGAACACCGTGCGATCGCCCGTAGGAATACGTACGGACCGGTCGGTGTTGTTGGTGGGCGTCTGGTCCACCGAAAAGCCGGTCCGCAGCACCAGTTGCTTGTTCAACTGGTACGACAGGCCGATGGCGTGAGACCAGGTGTCATGCCAGTGCTGTTCTTCGGTGATGGAGTTCAGGCCGGCCAGTTCGGTGGCGAGGTCAGAGACGCCACTGTTGTTGATCGTAATCTTCTTCAACTGGCTCCAGCGGGTGTAGGTGCTGCCGACGTACAGGGTCCAGTCATCGTTGAGTTTATGGGTGACCGAGAAGTCCACGGACGACGGCGTGGTGACATCCAGCTTGGCGTCATACCGCTGCGGGCCGCCATCCACCAGGTCGGTGAGCACCCCCGAGGCGTTGGTTTTGCCCGACAGGTGATACACAACCTGCGAGTGGTAGGTCACACCAATGCGCGTGCTTTCAATCGGCTGCACCAGGATACCGGCGTTGAAACCGGTGGCGGTGTCGTCGCCCTTGACCTTTACGTTTTCCGTGCCGAGGCCAAATGCCGGGACCTTGGAGTCCAGTTCGCCACTGATACGGTTGAAGGTCGGACCGAAGCCCACCGAAACCTTGTCGTTGAAGGCATAGCTGACGGTTGGCTGCACGGTGATGACTTGAACCTTGCTTTTGTTGCCAAAGCCATTGCCCTGGAAGCTGTGTTCATAGTCGGTCACGAGGCCGAACGGCGCGTAAATTCCCAGGCCAAACGCCCAGTGTTCATCAATCGGCGTCACCAGGTAGCCCATCGGTACGGCGATGCCGGGGACCATATCGCCTTTGTTGGTGCCGGGGTTGTCCACGCCACCTTGGCTGGAGCTGGCATCCTTGATGTTCGACTTGGCATCCAGGTAGGTCGCCCCGATGCTCACTTCATTCTGCTTAAGGCGAGACATACCCGCCGGGTTGCCAAACACCGTGCTGGCATCATCCGCGGAGGAGGAACGCCCGGCGTAACCGGTCCCCATTGAACTGATGCTTTGTTCGTTGAGGGCGAAACCACCGGCAAACAAGGAAGTGGAGGCAAGGGAAATCGACAGCGCCAAAGCGCTCTTGAAGAGTTTTTTATTCATTATTAGAACTCGAATTATTGGGCAGCGAGAGGAAGCTACCAATCTTCGAGCGGGCAAATTATGAAGAGTTTTTCATGCGCAAAATTGTCCGACAATCCTATTTCTTTCAAAGACTTCGACGGTTTTTCCAGCACTTATTCAGACCCCGGAACCTGAATATGACTGATGGGTTTTAATCTCGCCGTCACGCTTGCAGCATGCCGGATTGCCTGCCATCGAATAAGCGTGAAGGCGCTGGTGATATAAGTGTCGCAATGACATGATGACGGCCATTTAACACGCGTGGCAGCACTCAAATGAATAGCACTATCGGGACGGGTCCTGAGACAAACAGCCCACCTGAATCTGGCGAGAGTGATTTGTCCGCCGCGGGCCTCAACCACAGCGAAGCCTTCACCGAACGCGTGCTTGCCAGCATCAACGATTGCATCAAGGTGCTGGACCTCGACGCCCGCCTGACCTTCATGAGCGAAGGCGGCAAGCAGATCATGGAAGTCAGCGACTTCAATGCGATCCGCGGCTGCCCCTGGCCCGACTTCTGGCACGACCAGGGCAATCTCGATGCCAAGGCTGCCGTTGAGGCCGCCAAGGCCGGTCGCAATGCCAGCTTTGTCGGCGCTGCCCACACCCTGGCCGGCAACCTTAAATGGTGGCACGTGAACGTCAGCCCGATCATGGGCAGTGACGGCCTGCCGGAGAAAATCCTCTGCGTGTCCCGGGACATCACGCCCCTGCGCGAAGCCGAAGAGTCCCTGCGCAAACTCAACGAGTCCCTGGAACAGCGGGTGGTCGAGCGCACTCGCGATCGCGACCGTATCTGGCGCCTGTCGCCGGACCTGATGCTGGTGGCACAACTCGACGGTGTGATCTCCGCCGTGAACCCGGCCTGGACACGCATGCTCGGCCACGCCGAAAACGACCTGGTGGGCAGCCAGTTGCTGGCCCTGGTTCACCCCGACGACCTGGCCGTCTCATCCTCGGCGGTCAGCCGTTTGGGCGATGGCAAGAACTTCCCCAATTTCAAGAACCGTTACCGCCACCAGGACGGCAGCTACCGCATGATCGCCTGGACGGCCGTGCCCGACAGCGACTACATCCACGCCGTGGGCCGCGACATCCAGGCTGAGGAAGAAGCCAAGGAAGCCCTGCGACTGTCGGAAGACGCCCTGCGTCAGTCACAGAAACTGGAAGCCATCGGCCAACTCACTGGCGGTGTCGCACATGATTTCAATAACCTGCTGACGGTGATCAAGTCCTGTGCCGACTTGCTCAAGCCACCTGCCCTGAGCGAAGCACGCCGCGTGAAATACGTGGAAGCCATCGCCAGCACGGTCGATCGCGCGGCCCGCC
The DNA here is from genome assembly GCF_030815935.1 of Pseudomonas sp. W2I6. Classification (NCBI taxonomy): domain Bacteria; kingdom Pseudomonadati; phylum Pseudomonadota; class Gammaproteobacteria; order Pseudomonadales; family Pseudomonadaceae; genus Pseudomonas; species Pseudomonas sp. W2I6. The sequence continues at coordinate 4,725,538 of NZ_JAUSXJ010000001.1, forward strand.
TGACGGCCCAGTTGCTCACATTCGCCCGCCGCCAGGCTTTGCGACCCGAGGTGTTCAACGTCGGCGAAAGTGTAAAGCGGGTGGGCGAGATGATGGACAGCCTGACCGGTTCACGGGTCAAGGTAAGCATCCAGGTGCCTGACGACGCCTGCTTTATCAACGCCGACGAAAGCCAGTTCGATACCGCGCTGGTCAACATGGTGGTGAACGCCAGGGATGCCATGGCCGGCAACGGGCATTTGACCATCACCGTTTCGACGGCAAGCTGGCTACCCTCGGTTCGCGCTCACCCGGTACGTGTCGCCGATTACGTGACCATCGAACTGGCGGACACCGGCTCGGGTATCCCGCCGGAAAAACTCGACGCGATCTTTGAGCCCTTCTACACCACCAAGGGTATCGGCCAGGGCACCGGCCTGGGCTTGTCCCAGGTTTACGGCTTCGCCAAGCAATCAGGCGGGGAAATCCTGGTACAGAGCGAGTGCGGCAGCGGTAGCCAATTTACACTGTACCTGCCCAAGGTCGAGCCAAGTGCCATGCCGGTACCTCAAGACACCAGCGTTTCGCCCATCGTCTCAGGCTTGTGCGTGCTGATGGTCGAGGACAACGCCGATGTGGGCCTGTACACCTCGCAAACCCTGGAACAGATGGGCTTTCACGTGCTGTGGGTGCCGGATGCGAACAGCGCGCTGGAAGCCCTGGCCCCCAACCCGGAAAGCTTCCAGGTGGTGTTCTCCGATATCTCCATGCCCGGCATGAGTGGCCTGGAGTTGCTGGACGCAATCGAAGCCTTGTACCCATGGCTGCCGGTGGTGCTCACCACCGGCTACAACGACGAATACGCGCGTATCGCCCAGGAAGAGGCCAGCCGTTTTGTCTTGCTGCAGAAGCCGTATTCCACCGAGGTGCTGGCCCTGCTGCTGCAAAAAGTCGTCAAGAGCCGCCTGCCCCTGGTCGCACAAGGCTAGACCGCAGGCCGGCCGCGTCCGGAACATTCCCCATCTCCAGGGCCAGATCCAGCCAGGCCCGCGCCGCCGGTGGCAAGTGCGCCTGTCGCCGCCAGGCCAGGGCGATGTGCCAATCAGTCTGGGGCTCGTCCAGCTGGATCAGGGCGATGCCGGCGTGCAGGTGTTTGTAAGCCAGCATGCTCGGTAGAAACGCGACACCCAGGCCTGCGGCAACCAGGTCGACGATAAAGTCGATCTGCGCACTGCGGGCGGTGATACGCGGGACTACGCCTCTGCGCTCGCAGGCCGTGAGAATGATCCGGTTAAGCGCAAACCCGGCCTCGAACAGAATAAAGGGCGAGTCAGCCAGGTCGGAAAAATCGACGCTTTTACGCCCGGCCAAAGGATGGTCGATCGGCATCACCACCATCAGTGGCTCGACGCGCACATCCTGATATTCAAATTCTCCCGCCACCGGTACCAGCAACGCGGCCAGGTCCACCTCCCCGGCCTCCAGGCATTCGCCCAACTTCTTGCTGCCATGCTCGATCAGCTCGATCTCGATTTCCGGATAACGCTGTCGATACAAGGCAAACATCGCCGCAAACAGCACCCCACTGCCCACCGGCGGCAAGCCGATGCGCAATACACCGCGCTTGAGCCCCAGCAAGTCGTTGATCTCGGCCACCAGGTCACTGCGCTCCGCCAGCAACACCAGCGCTCGGCGGTAGGCAATTTCGCCGGCGGCCGTGAGCTCGCTCTTGTGGCCGATGCGATTGAACAGCGGCGTGCCCAATTCATCTTCCAGAGTCTTGACCGCCTTGCTGACGGTAGACTGGGTGAGCGAAACCACCTCGGCTGCTTGTGAGAAGCTGCCCTGGCGAACTACTTCGACAAAGGCCAGCAACGTACGAAGGTTCATGAGTATTCCGTTTGCGACTTGATTCAAGTTGGAAAAGTTGTTTTTACCATGAAAGGCCTTTGTCTATCCTCACCCCACCGTTTTCTTCACTCGGGGCATCACTGTTCATGATCATTTCGTCTGCATCGGATTACCGCGAAGCCGCCCGCCGCAAACTGCCGCGTTTCCTGTTCGACTACATCGACGGCGGCGCCTACGCCGAACACACCCTCAGGGCCAACAGCTCGGACCTGTCGGATATCAGCCTGCGCCAGCGCATCCTGCGCAACGTCGAAAGCCTGAGCCTTGAAACCACGTTGTTCGACCAGCCATTGGCGATGCCGGTGGTCCTCAGCCCGGTGGGCCTGACCGGCATGTTTGCCCGGCGTGGTGAAGTCCAGGCGGCGAAGGCGGCAGCGAACAAGGGCATTCCGTTTTGCCTGTCGACCGTTTCCGTGTGCCCGATCGAGGAAGTGGCGTCCCAGAGCCCGCAATCGATCTGGTTTCAGCTGTATGTGCTGAAAGACCGCGGCTTCATGAAAAACGCCCTGGAGCGCGCCCAGGCCGCCGGGGTGAAAAACCTCGTGTTCACGGTCGACATGCCCACCCCCGGCGCGCGTTATCGCGACGCCCATTCGGGTATGTCCGGCGCCTACGGGCCGCAACGCCAAATCCTGCAGGCCATGACCAAACCGGCCTGGGCCTTCGATGTGGGCCTGCTGGGTCGCCCCCACGACCTGGGCAACATCTCCAAGTACCTGGGCAAGCCCACCCAACTGAAGGACTACATCGGCTGGCTGGCCAACAACTTCGACCCTTCCATCAGTTGGAAAGACCTGGAGTGGATCCGCGAATTCTGGAAAGGCCCGATGATCATCAAAGGCATCCTCGACCCACAGGATGCCAAGGACGCGGTGAGCTTTGGTGCCGACGGCATCGTCGTATCCAACCACGGCGGGCGCCAGCTTGATGGCGTGCTGTCCACAGCCAAGGCACTGGCGCCTATCGTACAAGCCGTGGGCAGCGATCTGACGGTGCTGGTGGACTCCGGCGTACGCTCGGGGCTGGACGTGGTGCGCATGCTCGCGCTGGGCGCCAAGGGCGTTCTGCTGGGCCGTGCACAGGCTTACGCACTGGCCGCCGACGGGCAGCGTGGCGTGGAGAACCTGCTGGATATCTTCGCCAAGGAAATGCGCGTGGCCATGACGTTGACCGGAGTCACGTCGATCGCCCAGATCGATGAGTCGATCCTGGTGCGCAGCCAGGGTTGATCAGTGCAGCGACCTCGGAACATCCCTTCCGGGGTCGCCCACAGATATTTCTAAATGTTTCTTCATAAAGCCAAACCGTCATTAAACAGACACATTTCAGGAATTAAATCGTCACGTCCCAGGCAGGTGGAGCCCTCCACCTGCCCCCTTCCTTTGAGGTGTCGTCGTGATGTTGCTGACCAAAAAGAGTCTGTCAGTGTTGTTCACTGCCCTGTGCCTGAGTGGTGTCGCTCACGCCACTGACGTCACGGGCGCAGGCTCCAGTTTCGTCTACCCGGTGCTGTCCAAGTGGTCCCAGGAATACAGCAAAAGCTCCAGTGACCGGATCAACTACCAGTCCATCGGCTCCGGTGGTGGTATCGCCCAGATCAAGGCGGCTACCGTGGACTTCGGTGCGTCCGACGCGCCGCTGTCGGCGGATGAACTGAAGGCCGGCGGCCTCGGCCAATTCCCAAGCGTGATTGGCGGCATCGTGCCGGTGATGAACGTCGAGGGCGTTGCAGCTGGCCAGCTGAAACTCGATGGTGATGTGCTGGCGAAGATCTTCCTCGGTGACATCAAGGCCTGGAACGACCCGGCGATTGCCGCCCTCAACCCCGGCTTGAAACTGCCGGGCGCGAATATCACCGTGGTCCACCGCTCGGACGGCTCGGGCACCTCGTACAACTTCACCAACTACCTCTCCAAGGTCAGTGATGGCTGGAAAACCAAAATCGGTTTCGGCACCACCGTGCCGTGGCCGGTCGGTGTGGGCGGCAAGGGTAACGAAGGTGTTTCGGCCTACGTGAAGCAGATCAAGAACTCCATCGGCTTTGTTGAATACGCCTACGCCCTGCAAAACAAGATGACCTACGCCTCACTGAAGAACGCGTCCGGCAAATTCGTCGAGCCCAACGCCAAGGCCTTCCAGGCAGCGGCTGATACTGCCGATTGGGCCAACGCCCATGACTTCAACCTGATCATGACCAACGCACCGGGCGAGAACGCGTGGCCGATCACGGCGACCACCTGGATCATCATGTACAAGCAGGCAAAAAACGCCGAGCAAAGCCAGGCCGCTTTCAACTTCTTCAAATGGTCGTTGGAGAAAGGTCAGCAGCAGGCTGCGGCATTGGACTACGTAGCGTTGCCCGATTCCCTCGTGACCCGGATCGAAGGTTACTGGAAGTCTGACTTCGCTCACTGATCCGCCTCTATAGCCCCCTTCCTCAAGCATGTGCATGCTTGATGGAGGCGGGTGAGCACTTCTGATATGAACGACACCGTGCAACCCCTGGTTATGACTACTCACGCAAGCGACGTGTCGGGTGATAGCCGCGCCGCTCGCGATCAGCGCCACGATCTGTGGTTCAAACGCTCGATGTTCGGGGCCGCGATGCTGGTGCTGCTGCTCTTGGCAAGCATCGCCGCCTCCACCCTGTGGGGCGGTGGCCTGGCCTTCAAGACCTTCGGTTTCGGTTTCATCACCAGCACCGAGTGGGATGCGGTCAACAACCACTTTGGCGCCCTGGTACCGATCTACGGCACCTTGGTCACCTCGTTGCTGGCGTTGCTGATTGCGGTGCCGGTGAGTTTCGGCATCGCTATTTTCCTCACCGAAGTGGCGCCGCCCTGGCTCAGAATGCCGGTCGCCTCCGCCGTTGAATTGCTCGCGGGCATTCCCTCGATTATCTATGGCATGTGGGGCCTGTTTGTTTTCGGGCCCTTTATGGCTGAACACTTGTCACCCTGGATCAATGACTACCTGGGTGCGCTTCCGTTTATTGGCTCGCTGTTCCAGGGGCCGCCGCTGGGCATCGGGATGCTGACCGCCGGCATCGTGCTGGCGATCATGATCACGCCGTTCATCACGTCGGTGATGCATGAGGTTTTCCGCAGTGTGCCGACTCAATTGAAGGAGTCGGCCTACGCACTGGGCAGTACTACCTGGGAAGTGGTGTGGGACATCGTCCTGCCCTACACCCGTTCGGCAGTGGTCGGCGGGATCTTTCTCGGCCTCGGTCGCGCCCTGGGTGAAACCATGGCCGTGACCTTCGTGCTGGGCAACGCGCAACAGTTCTCTGCCTCGTTGCTGATGCCCAGCAGTTCCATCGCGTCCGTCATCGCCAACGAGTTCAGCGAGGCGTACACCGACCTGCATCGTTCGGCGCTGATCGCCCTGGGCTTCCTGCTGTTTATCGTGACATTCGTGGTGCTGGCACTGGCGCGGCTGATGCTCATGCGCCTGTCCCGCAAGGAGGGCCTATGAGCAGCAACGAACGCCAGTACCGCAAGCGTGCCTTGAAGAACCGGGTGGCCATGCTGCTCAGTTGTGGCGCGACAGTCTTTGGCCTGCTGTGGCTGGCGTGGATTCTGCTGACCACCATCATCAACGGCTTTCAGGCGCTCAACCTGCGCCTGTTTACCGAGATGACGCCGCCACCCGGAACAGACGGCGGCCTGGCCAACGCGTTTTATGGCAGCGCCCTGATGTCCGGGATTGCGCTGCTGATTGGCACGCCCATCGGGCTGATGGCCGGTATCTGGCTGGCGGAATTCGCACGGCACTCGCGCCTGGGTACCACGGTGCGTTTCATCAACGACATCCTGCTGTCCGCGCCGTCGATCGTGCTGGGCCTGTTCATCTACACCGGGGTGATCCTGCCGCTGAACCTGCTGACCAATCACCAGGTAGGTTTCTCCGCCATTGCCGGTGCCCTGGCGCTGGCCTTGCTGGTGATTCCGGTGGTGGTGCGCACGACCGACGAGATGCTCCAACTGCAACCTTCCACCATGCGCGAGGCGGCCCTGGCCCTGGGCGTACCCCAGTGGAAACTGACGTTGCAGATCGTGTTGAGAGCGGCCAAGGCCGGCGTGGTGACCGGCATCCTGCTGGCGCTGGCGCGGATTACCGGCGAAACCGCCCCGCTGCTGTTCACTGCCTTCGGCAACCAGTTCTGGAGCAGCAACCTGCTCAAGCCGATTGCCAGCGTGCCGGTGGTTATTTTCCAGTACGCCATGAGCCCCTTCGATGACTGGCACTCCCTCGCATGGGCAGGCGCCTTGGTACTGACGATGTTCGTGCTGGTGCTGAGCTTGCTGTCTCGCCTGATTCTTTTGCGCAATAGGTCCCACTGATGCAATCGACCCGCCTTGATCCTGAAAAAACCAAAATCCGTGTCCGTGGGTTGGAGTTTTTCTACAACAACCAACGTTCGCTGAAATCCATCGACATCGACATTCCGGAAAAACGCATCACCGCGATCATCGGCCCATCGGGCTGCGGCAAGTCGACCTTGCTGCGGGTGTTCAACCGTATCTACTCGATGTACCCGAAGCAGGAAGCCCGCGGTGAAGTGCTGCTCAATGGCGAAAACATCCTCGCCCCCGGCTACTCGATGAACCGCCTGCGCAGCCACGTCGGGATGGTCTTCCAGAAGCCGGTGCCGTTCCCGATGTCGATCTACGACAACATCGCCTATGCCGTGCGTCACCACGAAAAGCTGTCGCGCCGGGAAATGGATGATCGAGTCGAGCAAGCCTTGCGCGGCGGCGCGCTGTGGGATGAGGTGAAGGACAAACTCAAGCAGAGCGCCCAGAGTCTTTCAGGCGGACAACAGCAACGCCTGTGCATCGCCCGCACCATTGCGCTGCGCCCGCAGGTATTGTTGCTGGATGAACCGACCTCGGCGCTCGACCCGATTTCCACCGGGCGCATCGAGCAGTTGATCACCGAGCTGAAAGAGCAATACACGGTGATCATCGTGACCCACAACATGCAGCAGGCCGCCCGGGTGTCGGACAGCACGGCGTTCATGTTCATGGGCGAACTGATTGAGCATGGCAATACGGATGAGATCTTCACCAAGCCGAAGATGAAACAGACCGAGGACTACATCACCGGGCGGTTTGGCTAGCTTTAACAAAAAAGCCGATCACTCTCTGTCGCGAGAGTGATCGGCTTTTTACTGGGCAAAAAAAAACCCGGAAATCCTCACTTGCGTGGGCCTTCCGGATTTTCTAAACCGCCAAAAATGGTGGGTCGTGTGGGATTCGAACCTACGACCAATTGGTTAAAAGCCAACTGCTCTACCAACTGAGCTAACGACCCGCTGTGTGGTGGCGCGTATAATACTGATTTCTAAGGATTATTCAACACCTTATTTAAAATAAATCAGAAATAACGCGTTGGGTCAGTAATTCCGGCCGCTTGGAAGCCCTCTGCACGCAGTCTGCAGCTGTCGCATTTCCCACAAGCGCGACCATCAGTGTCTGCCTGATAGCAGGAAACAGTCAGCGAGTAATCGACGCCAAGTCCTACGCCTGCCTTCACGATATCGGCCTTGCTGCGGTTCTGCAGCGGCGCCAGGATGCGAAAGCCCTGCCCTTCTACACCGGCCTTGGTCGCCAGGTTGGCCATGCGCTCGAACGACTCGATGTACTCGGGGCGGCAGTCCGGGTATCCGGCGTAGTCCAGGGCGTTGACGCCGATGAAGATGTCGCGGGCATTGAGCACCTCGGCCCAGCCGAGGGCCAGGGACAGGAAGACCGTGTTGCGTGCCGGCACGTACGTCACCGGAATGCCTTCGCTGGGGCCTTGCGGCACGTCTATGGAGCTGTCGGTCAGCGCCGAGCCACCCATGCCGTCGAGATTCAGGCCGATCACCTTGTGCTCCACCGCGCCCAGGTCTCGGGCGACACGGGCGGCAGCGTTCAGTTCGGCACGGTGACGCTGGCCGTAGTCGAAGCTCATGGTGTAGCAGCTGTAGCCTTCTGCACGGGCCATGGCGACCACGGTCGCGGAGTCGAGGCCGCCGGACAGCAGGATCACCGCACGTTTTTGATCAGTCATCTCAGCGCCCCGGCTCATCGTTCCACAGGTATTTGTGCAGTTGCAGTTGCAGACGCACCGGAAGGTTGTCTGCAACGACCCAGTCGGCCAGGTCGCGAGCATTCAGGTCATGATGGCTGGGGGAAAACAGCACTTCGCCGGCGCGGCGGTCCAGGCCATACTGGATCAGCTTGGAGGTCGCCCAGTCGTAGTCTTCACGGGAACAGATGACGAACTTGACCTGGTCGTTGGCCGTCAGCAGCTCAATGTTCTCGTAGCGGTTGCGGTGCACTTCCTTGGAGCCTGGGGTCTTGAGGTCGACGACTCGGCTGACCCGAGGGTCGACTGCAGAGATATCGAGGGCGCCGCTGGTTTCCAGGGACACCTCGTAACCGGCATCGCACAACTGCTTGAGCAAGGGAATGGCATTGGGCTGTGCCAGTGGCTCGCCACCCGTGACGCAGACATAACGCGGCCGGTAACCGGCCACCTGCTCAAGGATGTCTTCAAGGGTGCGCACGGTGCCGCCGCTGAAGGCGTAGGCGCTGTCGCAGTACTGGCAACGCAGCGGGCAACCGGTGAGGCGCACAAATACAGTGGGCAGCCCGGCAGTGCGCGTTTCACCCTGCAACGAGTAAAAAACTTCGGTGATACGTAATGTGTCTTGCATAGTCGCCACGGGCGTAACAGCTAAACAGGCTGTCCGCCTCCGTCAGGCACTTCAAGGAATTGCGCCAACGCGTAAACCCCAGGAAGCGTGTTTCATAAAAGGGCGTGGATTCTAACGAAAAAACCCGCGCAGGGCGCGGGTTTCTTCTGAACGGGTTGCGACGCTTACATGCGTTGCAGATCCCGCTGAGCCAACTGGGCCGCAGAGGTACCCGGATACTGGGCCACCACCTGCTGCAGAATGCCTTTGACCTTGTCGGTATGACCCAGGCGGCGTTCTACGTCAGCCAGTTTGTACAGCGAATCCGGCACCTTGGCGTGCTTGGGGTACAGCTGGCTGACCTTGGCAAATGCCTGGCCTGCGCCCTGCAGATCACCCTTGGCCAGGTTCACCTCACCCAACCAGTACTGGGCGTTGCCCGCGTACTGGCTGTTCGGGTATTTGCGCAGGAATGCGGTAAAAGCCTGGCTGGCCTTATCGAAATCCTTGGCTTTGATCAGGTCGAAGGCTGCATCGTAATACAGCTTTTCCTTCGCCGGATCACCCGGTTCGCTGCTGGCGGCAGGGGCTTGGCTCGCAGCCGCGGCCCCTGCCGCTGCACCACCGGCGGCGCTTGCGGCGCCACCGGCAGAAGAATTATCAGGAGTGGCGGCTGGTGTAACGCCGGCTCCAATGCGTCGATCAAGATCCTGGTAACGCTCCAGGCCTTCTTGCTTCAGCTGGTTCACTTGATTCTGCAGAACCTCAATCGTGCCTTGTTGCTGCGACAATTGATCCTGCATGCGTTGCAGCTGGTTGAACAGTTCGCCCTGTGCCGAAGGCGCGGCAGTTGCCGCGCCCCCGGCATAGGCGCCGTTCGTGCCATAACCCGCTGGCGGATAACTGCTCCCGCTATTGTTATAGCCAGAGTTGCTATCTTCCACAGGAACCGCAGCCCACACCGCAAGCGGTGCCAGGCTGAGAGCCAATACAGTTAGAGCACGACGGCACGTTCGCATGACGAATTACTTACGCAGTTCGACGCGACGGTTTTGAGCCCAGGACTGCTCGTCGTGGCCAGTAGCAACTGGACGCTCTTTACCGTAGGAAACCAGTTCCAGTTGGCCTGGAGCAACACCTTGCAGAACCAGGTAGCGCTGAACGGCTTTCGCACGACGCTCGCCCAGTGCCATGTTGTACTCACGAGTACCACGTTCGTCGGTGTTACCTTCCAGAACAACGCGAGCGCCGTTAGCTTTCAGGTCCTTCGCGTGAACGTCCAGAGCGCGCATGGCTTCTGGTTTCAGGTCCGAACTGTCGTATTCGAAGTAGAAAGTGGTGATAGCGCGCAGAGCAGCTTCTTCGCTCAGGGAGCCGTCAACTGCACCAGTGTTAGCGCCGTAACCAGCGTTTGGATCAACAGCTGCGCCTTCACCGGCATTGTCGCCGCCTTTAGACGAGCAACCAACGGCTACGGACAGAGCCAGAGCCAGAGCAGCAAACTTACCAAACTTCAGCATTTCCATCGTGAAACTCCTAATGAACCCCAGTGTGTTAAGTACTTCTTTTTGTAGCGCCGCGTCAGTTCAGGTAAGGGGACCAGGACGGTTCTCTGACTTCGCCTTGAGCGGTAGGAAGCGGGAGCCTTACGCGTCCATTAATGGACACGAGCATCAAGACTCCCCGGCCCTGCTGGCGGGTGGCGTAGATTACCATGGTGCCGTTGGGCGCAACAGTAGCTGACTCATCAAGGTTGGTATCTGTAAGGATTTTTACGGTTCCACGCTGCAAATCCTGGGCCGCAACCCGGAAATTAGTGAAACCATCCTGACGGTGAATCATCACCAACGTCTTTTCATCAGCCGAAAGCTTAGGTGCAGCGTTGTAGTTACCAATAAAGGTCACTCGTTCGGCGCCGCCGCCGTTGACGCTGGTTTTGTAGACTTGCGGCTTGCCGCCACGGTCGGAGGTGAAGTAGATGGTCGAGCCATCCTTGCCCCAGAACGGTTCGGTGTTGATACCCGGGCCGCTGGTAACACGGCTCAGTTGGCGCGAAGCCATGTTCATCACGTAGATGTCCGGGTTGCCATCTTTGGACAGCACGAATGCCAGGCGTGAACCATCCGGCGACCAGGCTGGCGCGCCATTCAGGCCTTCGAAGTTGGTGATCTGCTCACGGCGACCGGTATCGATGTGCTGGACGAAGATCCGTGGACGCTTCTGTTCAAAGGACACGTAGGCGATACGCTTGCCATCTGGCGCGAAACGCGGCGACAGGATCGGCTCACGGGATTGCAGCAACGTCACTGCACGAGCGCCGTCATAGTCGGAACGCTGCAAAGTGTAACGAGTGTTGTCTACCGAAAAACGCTCGGCCGTTACATAGAGCAAGCGCGTGGAGAAGGCACCCTTGATCCCGGTCAGTTTTTCAAACGACTGGTCGGAGATGTAGTGCGCCATGTCCCGCAGCTGATCCGTGGTGCCCGACACGCTGCCGGTCAGCACTTGCTGCTCGGTCGCGACGTTGAACAGGGTGTACTGGATCTGCAGGCGACCGCCGGCGGGCGTGATGCTGCCCACCATCAGGTACTGGGCGTTCAGCGCTTTCCAGTCACGGAAGATGACTTCGCTGGCCTGGGTCGGCTGGCTGATCATGTTGCCTTTGTCGATCGGTGCGTAGTAGCCGGAGTTGCGCAGGTCATCGCTGATGATCTGCGACATGTCGTCCGGCAGCACGCTGCCGCCCTGCCAGCCAAACGGCACAACGGCGATCGGGGTGGCCCGATCGCTACCGCTGGTGACCAGGATGTTCTTTTCATCCGCCGCCGCTATCCCTGCCATGCAGCAAATAACGACAAGCATTCCTCGAAGAAGGTTTCTCACAAGGCTAGATCCTCAGGTGTGAATGTCATCTTGAATGAACGGTAGGGAGCGAAGTCGCTTGGTTTCATTCCCTGCATCTCGGTCAACCGGCCAATGTTCTTGACCGCTGCTACCGCCGAACTGTCGAACGAACCGTCGCCACTGGACTTGGCCACGCTGACCGAAGTCACCGTACCGTCCGGCAACATGCCGATCTGCAGCACTACTGTCATGCCTTTACGTGCCGAAGGAGGACGGGTCCACCCTTCCGCTGCCCGTGAACGAATCAGGTCGTCGAAACTGCCCGCGACTTCATCACCACGTTCATCGGCCAAGGCTTGCTGGCGCTGCGGCGTGTCGGAAAGCAAATCGGCCAAGGCCTGGGCCTTTTTGTCTTCGGTCGATTTACGCGCTGCTTCCTGGGCCTTTTTCTTGGAGGCATCGGCGGCAGCTTTCTTCTTCGCATCGTCGGCGATCTTCTTCTTCGCCTCGTCAGCTTCAGCTTTCTTCTTGGCGTCGTCCGCGGCTTTCTTCTTCGCGTCTTCGACTATCTTTTTCTTCGCGTCTTCAGCGGCCTTTTTCTTGGCCTCTTCTTCGGCAGCCTTCTTGGCTTCTTCTTCAGATTTCTTCTTGGCTATATCAGCCAATTGTTTCTCTTCAGCCTTCTTGGCTTCGGCAGCTTTATCGGCTTTCTTGGCTTCATCAGCCTTTTGCGCCTCTGCAGCTTTCTTCGCCTCGTCAGCCTTTTTCGATTCCTCGGCCTTTTGAGCCGCCTCTTCTTTCTTTTGTTCCGCAGCAGCCTTCACCGCTTCCTGCTCGACCTTCTTCTGTTCCATCTGCTCGACTTCAGTCTGGCGCGCAGCCGACTTCTGGGCCTCACCCGCAATCTTCTGATTGGTCTGGGTGGTGGCCTGGCTTTTCGATTTCAGCTGATACAGGGTCGCCTGCACGATCGGCTTGGCTGGCGGCAGGTCCGGGGTCATGGCAAAGCTGACGAACAGCATGCCAAACACCAGGACGTGCAGGGCAATTGCCCAGACGCTAGGCCAGAAGTAGCTTTCCGAGGCGGACGGCTCTCGCTGTTGGTGCATCAGGGCGCCTCGGTAATCAAGCCAACATTACCGACCCCGGCCTTCTGCAGCCCGCCCATGGCGCCCATGACGGAGCCGTAGTCGACGACCTTGTCGCCGCGAATGAACACCTGGGTGTGCTTGCCACCTTCGTTGCCGGCGCGAATGATCTTGGTCACGGCATCAGTCATCTGCGGCAAGGTCATGGCCTTGTCCTGCTGTTTCTGAGTGTCGACTTCGCTGCCAAGGTTCCAGTAATAGGTCTTGTCAGCCTTGATCGAAATGGTCAGGACCTGGGTGTTGTTGTCCTGCGGCAAGGCTTCGCTGGAAACCTTGGGCAGATCAACCTTCACGCCCTGATTGAGCATCGGCGCGGTCACCATGAAGATAACCAGCAGCACCAGCATCACGTCGATGTAAGGCACTACGTTCATCTCGGCGACCGGCTTGCGCTTTTTGCGAGCTCGAGCGATTAAAGCCATTGGGAATTACCTGCTTATTCTTCGCTGGTGTGCACTTTACGGTGCAGGATCGCCTGGAATTCATCGGCGAAGGTGTAGTAACGGCTGATCAAGGTTTCGCCACGAGCGGCAAAACGGTTGTAGGCGATTACTGCGGGAATAGCTGCGAACAGGCCGATGGCGGTGGCGATCAGCGCTTCGGCGATACCCGGGGCCACGGTGGCCAGGGTCGCTTGCTGGGCCTGGGCCAGGCCGCGGAAGGAGTTCATGATCCCCCATACGGTACCGAACAGGCCGATATACGGGCTAACGGAACCGACGGTGGCGAGGAACGGCAGGCTTTGCTCAAGCTTTTCTTCTTCCCGGGAGATGGCGACGCGCATGGCACGGGCCACGCCTTCCATGACCGCTTCCGGGTCAACGCCTGGCTGCTGGCGCAGACGGGAGAATTCCTTGAAGCCGGCGCGGAAGATCTGCTCGACGCCCGAATCCGGGTCCGGGTTGCTGCCCGCCTGGCGGTACAGCTTGGACAGGTCGATACCCGACCAGAAGCGCTCTTCGAAGCTCTCCAGGGCACGTCGACCAGCACGCAGCAGGTTGCTGCGCTGAAAAATCATGACCCAAGAGGTAACCGATGCGGCTACCAGGACCAGCATCACCAGTTGAACCACGACACTGGCATTGCTGACCAGGCTCCACATGGAGGAATGGTCGACGACGGTAGGTTCCACGCTAAATCTCCTGCTCTGAATGTTTACCCGCGCCGCTCACGCCGGCAAAGGCCGCGCGTAGAGTTTCGGGAATGGCCCGGGGTTTCAAACTATTGGTGCGAACACAGGCCACCAGAAACTGCCCCTCACAGAGCAGCGTTGCATCCGTAGCCCGCCTGACCTGCTGTTTAAAGCGCAGGCTGGCACGGTTCAATTCGGTTATTTCTGCGCTGACCAGCAGCTCGTCGTCCAGTCGCGCCGGCGCGTGGTAACGCGCCTCGCTGGAATGCACGACAAACAACAGGTCCTCCCCTGCCAGCTGGGATTGGGCAAAGCCCAGCTCCCGTAGCCGCTCGGTTCGAGCCCGCTCCATGAACTTTAGGTAATTGACGTAATAAACGATGCCGCCAGCATCGGTGTCCTCGTAATAAACGCGACAGCGATGTGCGAACGACTGATCCCCGTTTTGCGCGCGCATACTCTAGTGCTTACTCCTCAGGTTGCCAATCCGGCCAGGCAACTGTTTTTCATTCTGTGGCACATTTCTAACGAAAGAATGACGACGCCAGCCACTAGGACAGCACAAACTCCGAATAAATCGAATCGCCAAGCGTTTTTAATCGTCTACTGCATCGAGGAATTCGTCTACTACGGGCATCTCGCCCAATCGTGACGGAATGTTTAACCCAAAGTGCAGATACGCATGCCGGGTGACCACACGCCCCCTTGGCGTGCGCATGATGTAGCCCTGCTGAATCAGATACGGCTCCAGTACATCCTCAATCGTATGCCGCTCTTCGCTGATGGCGGCGGCGAGGCTGTCCACGCCCACCGGGCCGCCGTCGAACTTCTCGATCATGGTCAACAGCAGGCGCCGGTCCTGGTGATCAAAGCCATGCTCATCCACATCCAGCAGGTTCAGCGCCAGGTCTGCCACGGGCTTGGTGATATGCCCCTTGGCCCGCACTTCGGCAAAGTCGCGCACCCGGCGCAGCAGACGGTTGGCAATCCGCGGGGTACCACGGGCGCGGCGGGCGATTTCAAAGGCGCCTTCCGGGTCCAGGGGCAAGCCAAGGATGCTCGCCGAACGGCTGACGATGGTGGCCAGATCCGCCGTGCTATAGAACTCTAGACGTTGAACAATCCCGAAACGGTCTCGCAGCGGGTTGGTCAGCATGCCCGCACGGGTGGTCGCACCCACCAGCGTGAACGGTGGCAGGTCGAGCTTGATCGAGCGCGCCGCCGGGCCTTCACCGATCATGATGTCCAGTTGGAAGTCTTCCATGGCCGGGTACAGTACTTCCTCGACGATGGGCGAAAGCCGGTGGATCTCGTCGATAAACAGTACGTCGTGGGGCTCCAGGTTGGTCAGCAGCGCCGCCAGGTCGCCCGGGCGCTCCAGCACGGGGCCGGAGGTGGACTTGATCGACACGCCCATTTCCTGGGCGATGATGTTGGCCAGGGTGGTCTTGCCGAGGCCGGGCGGGCCGAAGATCAACGTGTGGTCCAGGGACTCGCTGCGCCCGCGCGCGGCCTGGATGAACAGCTCCATCTGCTCGCGCACGGTGGGCTGGCCGATGTATTCGGCAAGGCTCAGGGGGCGAATCGCCCGGTCCTGGATTTCTTCACGATCACGAGGCCCGGTGGCCGCGATCAGACGATCAGCTTCAATCACTTAAATCATTCCCTTCAGGGCGCGGCGGATCATGTCTTCGCTGCTCAGGTTCTTGTCCTTGATGGCTGACACGGCCTTGCTCGCCTCTTGCGGCTTGTAGCCCAGGGAGATCAGCGCGCTGACCGCATCGCTTTCAGCGCTGGCCACCGGCACACCCGGCGCATCAGGCTGGTTGGGCACCAGGGCAAACATGCTCGGCACAACCTCCCAGGC
This sequence comes from Pseudomonas sp. W2I6, assembly GCF_030815935.1. NCBI lineage: Bacteria > Pseudomonadati > Pseudomonadota > Gammaproteobacteria > Pseudomonadales > Pseudomonadaceae > Pseudomonas > Pseudomonas sp. W2I6. The sequence goes on from NZ_JAUSXJ010000001.1 coordinate 4,741,107, forward strand.
CTTGAAGCGGTCTTTGAGCTCCACCAGCAAGCGCTCGGCGGTTTTCTTGCCAACGCCCGGTACCTTGGTCAGCGCGGACGTGTCCTGGGCCGACACACAGCGCACCAATTCATCCACTTCCAGGCTCGACATCAGCGCCAGCGCCAGCTTCGGCCCCACGCCGTTGAGGCGGATCAGCTCACGGAAAAAATCCCGGTCACGCTTGCCAACGAACCCATAGAGCAATTGCGCGTCTTCGCGCACCACCAGGTGAGTGTGCAGGGTCAGCGGTTCACCGACCGACGGTAAGCGGTAGAGGGTGGTCATGGGCACTTCAAGCTCATAACCCAGCCCGTTTACATCCAGAATCAGGTGCGGTGGCTGTTTCTCAGCCAGGGTGCCGCGCAAGCGTCCAATCACGTTCGAATCCTTAAGAATCGGCTCAAATCAAGGCCTGGCCGGTAATAACGCGGGCATGCCGGCCGACAGCACAGGCCGTTCATGCACCCCACGCAGAATGAATGCGCTGATGCTATCAGAGACGCAGCCGGCCGCCACGACTGCGTGCGGTCCCCAAGCCATGGGGCATCAGGCTGGAACGGGTATGGGCATGGCAAATGGCAATGGCCAGGGCGTCGGAGGCATCGATTTGCGGTTTGGCGGTGAGTTTGAGCATGTGCATGACCATCATCATCACCTGCTCTTTATTGGCAGCACCGGTACCGACCACGGCTTGCTTGACCTGGGTCGCGGTGTATTCAGCGATCTCCATGCCCTCCTCGGCTCCGGCCACGATGGCCGCACCGCGGGCCTGGCCGAGCTTCAGGGCGGAGTCGGCGTTTTTCGCCATGAACACTTTTTCGATGCCCATGGTCACTGGCCCATAGGTCTGGATCACTTCACGCACGCCGCGATACACGATCTGCAAGCGCTCGGCCAACTCGCCGGCGCCGGTACGGATACAGCCCGACGCCACGTACACGCAGCCTCGCGGGGTCTGTTGGACCACGCCAAAGCCGGTGATTCGCGAACCGGGGTCGATACCTAGAATTAGAGTCATAACGCCTGCAGTTGGATAAAAAATTCTTGATATAGCCAAGATCAAAATGTGGGAGCGGGCTTGCTCGCGAAGGCGGTGTATCAGTCACCGTATTGACTGACTGACACGCCGCCTTCGCGAGCAAGCCCGCTCCCACATTAGATCTGCATCATCCTTCAGCCTAGCTGTTCAGCCACCGATTCCGGAATATCGGCATTGGAATAGACGTTCTGCACGTCATCCAGGTCTTCAAGCATGTCGAGCATCTTGAGTACCTTCTGCGCCCCGTCCAGGTCCAGCTCGGCGCTGGTGGTCGGCAGCATCACGATTTCCGCGTCGGTGCCTTTGAAACCAGCCGCTTCCAGGGCGTTACGCACCGAATAGAAGCCCGCGAACGAGGTGAACACGTCGATGGAGCCGTCTTCGTTGGTCACCACGTCGTCGGCATCGGCCTCCATTGCCGCCTCAATCAGCGCATCTTCATCCACGCCCGGCGCGAAGGAAATCTGCCCCTTGCGCTCAAACAGGTAGGCCACCGAACCGTCAGTGCCGAGGTTGCCGCCACATTTGCTGAACGCATGGCGCACGGCAGCCGCGGTACGGTTGCGGTTGTCGGTCATGCACTCGACCATCACCGCCACGCCACCCGGGCCGTAGCCTTCGTAGCTCAACTCGACCATGTCGTCTGTATCGGCCGCACCGGCACCACGGGCCACGGCGCGGTCGATGATGTCGCGGCTCATGTTGGCGCCGAGGGCCTTGTCCAGGGCCAGGCGCAGGCGCGGGTTGGAACCCGGGTCACCGCCACCCTGGCGCGCGGCAACGGTCAGCTCGCGAATCCACTTGGTGAAGATCTTGCCTTTCTTGGCATCCTGACGCTCTTTGCGGTGCTTGATGTTCGCCCACTTGGAATGGCCAGCCATAACACAACTCCGAAATTCTGTAGAAACCTGTCGATCCCGCCCCAGGCGGGACTTCCCTCTTTAACGTGCAGCCCTTGTAACGCAAAGGCGCATCCGAAGATGCGCCCTTAGCTGACAATGTAAAACCTTATCGCGCTTTCACGCTGCGGCCTTACTCAGCCTTTGGTGTCTCGCGCAGACGGATATGCAGCTCGCGCAGCGCCTTGGCATCCACCACACCCGGTGCTTGCGTCATGACGTCGGCAGCACTTTGGGTTTTCGGGAAGGCAATCACTTCACGGATCGACTGGGCACCGGTCATCAGCATCACCAGACGGTCCAGGCCGAAGGCCAGGCCGCCATGGGGTGGCGCGCCGTATTTCAGGGCGTCGAGCAGGAAGCCGAACTTCTCTTGCTGCTCATCTTCGTTGATGCCCAGCAGGCGGAAGACCGATTGCTGCATTTCCTTGCGGTGGATACGGATTGAACCGCCACCCAGCTCGGTGCCGTTGAGCACCATGTCGTAGGCACGGGACAGAGCGCCAGCCGGGTTGGCTTCCAGCTCTTGCGGCGTGCACTTCGGCGCGGTGAACGGGTGGTGCAGTGCGCTGAAGCTGCCGTCGTCGTTTTCTTCGAACATCGGGAAGTCGACAACCCACATCGGCGCCCACTGGCAGGTCAGCAGGTTCAGGTCGTTGCCGACCTTGATCCGCAGTGCACCCAGCGCTTCGCTGACGATCTTCGACTTGTCGGCACCGAAGAACACGATGTCGCCGTCAACCGCGCCAACACGATCCAGGATCACATTGAGGTTGGCTTCAGGGATGTTCTTGACGATTGGCGACTGCAGGCCTTCGACGCCCTTGGCGCGCTCGTTGACCTTGATGTACGCCAGGCCCTTGGCACCGTAGATGCCGACGAACTTGGTGTAGTCGTCGATCTGCTTACGCGGCATGCTCGCAGCGCCAGGCACGCGCAGCGCGGCAATACGGCATTTCGGGTCGTTGGCCGGACCGCTGAACACTTTGAAGTCGACGTCTTTGAGCTGGTCTTCAACGTCAACCAGTTCCAGCGGGTTACGCAGGTCCGGCTTGTCGGAACCGTAACGGCGCATGGCTTCTTCGAAGGTCATGTGCGGGAATTCGCCGAACTCCAGGTTCAGCACTTCCTTGAACAGGTTGCGGATCATCTGCTCGGTGATGCCCATGATCTCTTTTTCATCGAGGAAACTGGTCTCGATGTCGATCTGAGTGAATTCCGGCTGGCGGTCGGCCCGCAGGTCTTCGTCACGGAAGCACTTGGCGATCTGGTAGTAACGGTCGAAGCCGGCAACCATCAGCAGTTGCTTGAACAGCTGTGGCGATTGCGGCAAGGCGAAGAAGGAACCGGCGTGGGTGCGGCTCGGCACCAGGTAGTCGCGGGCGCCTTCCGGGGTAGCACGGGTCAGGATCGGCGTCTCGACGTCGAGGAAGCCGTTCTCGTCCAGGAAACGGCGGATGCTGGTGGTCATGCGCGAACGCAGACGCAGCTTCTCGGCCATTTCCGGGCGACGCAGGTCCAGGAAGCGATACCGCAGGCGGGTTTCTTCGCCAACGTCGGAGAACTCGTTCAGTGGGAACGGCGGGGTTTCCGACTCGTTCAGCACTTCCAGTTCGTAACCCAGCACTTCGATCATGCCCGACGCCATGTTGGCGTTGGTGGCACCGGCCGGACGCAGGCGAACCTTGCCGGTGATCTTCACGACGTACTCGCTGCGCACGCGGTCGGCGGCGGCGAAGCTCTCGGCGCGGTCCGGATCGAACACCACCTGGGCCAGACCATCACGATCACGGATATCGAGGAAGATCACCCCGCCGTGGTCGCGGCGACGGTGAACCCATCCGCAAAGGGTGATTTCCTGACCTTCCAGGGTCTCGTTCAGTTGGCCGCAATAGTGGCTGCGCATCATGATAGTGGTTTCGCTTCTCGTAATTCGAAATTCGGTGGAGGTCTGCCTCATCACCGTACAGCTAAGTCAGGTGACGGATAATGCAGGAGCCTGCGCGTAGAGTTCAACTCAGTCTGCTTTGTCGCCGCCGGCCAGATTCTTCTTCGAACCGGTCTTGAAATCGGTCTCGTACCAACCGTTGCCACTCAGGCGAAAGCCCGGCATGGACAACATCTTCTTGAGCTCCGGAGCCTGGCAGGCAGGGCAATCGACCAGCGGCGCTGCGCTGATCTTTTGAATGGCTTCCAACTGATGACCACAGGAAGCGCATTGATAGTCGTACATGGGCATGGAGATGTCTCGGCGATCAGATCATTACTGCGCCACGCCCTGCCCTGGCTCTATCCCGTGGGAAAGTCCCGGCATGCGCAGCAAAGCCCGGGATTATATCTGGTAAATCGAGGCTGTGCAGCCGTAGCGGCGCGCTGCTCTTTATATAGGTGGCTGTGGCACGCTTCTGCCAGGCGCCCGACCCGGGGCAATCCCGGGACGGGCGCCCGGCACAAGGTTCATGCAGGGTCCGGCTGGACACTGGGCGCGACAAGCCGCCCTTTCAATACATGCACCACGCAAACTACCCTGACCAGACCGCTGAAGTTCTTTACACCGCCATAACGCAAGTGCACTTCCCGGTCCACGTAAGACAGCAGCGCACTGACCGAACACGTATTGATCCTGGCGATCTCCGCGAGGATATTCCAATACACCTCTTCGAGCCGCAAACACGTCGAAAAACCATTAAGCCGAACTGATCGGGACAATGGCCTGGCCAAGTTCATATCGAACCCCTTGGCAAAGGGATCTACCTTTATCTTGTGCAATCCGCACGTTTCCATAACTCCATTACCTGCTCCGCGTGACATACACTTGACACTCCATTGCCTGACGGCCACTCATGTTCTCGTTGGCCGTTGAGCTATAAAACATCAAGACGACAAGTGCAGCCAGAAGACAGGGAGCCGATCACCGTAGGACAAGCCAACGCGCGTATCAGGAAGCTCGCGGAATCGCGGAAATCGCCGGAAAGCAGGCATGCGAGGGGCGTCAGCTCGACGCCCTCCCGCCACCGGTGTTATTTGTTTTCGAGCAGGGAACGCAACATCCATGCGGTCTTTTCATGCACTTGCATACGCTGGGTCAGCAAGTCCGCCGTCGGTTCATCACTGACTTTATCCAACAACGGGAAGATACCCCGGGCTGTGCGAGTCACCGCTTCCTGGCCTTCGACCAGTTGCTTGATCATGTCTTCAGCGCTTGGCACACCCTCTTCTTCCTTGATCGAAGAAAGTCGCGCATACACCGAGTAGGCACCCGGCGCGGGAAAGCCCAGGGCACGAATACGCTCTGCGATTGAATCCACCGCCAGCGCCAGTTCGTTGTACTGCTCTTCAAACATCAAGTGCAGTGTACGAAACATGGGCCCCGTTACGTTCCAATGGAAGTTGTGGGTCTTCAGGTAAAGTACATAGGTATCGGAAAGCAGTCGCGAAAGTCCATCAACGATTGATTTACGGTCTTCTTCACTGATACCAATATCGATTGCCATGTGTTTCCCCTTCAATTGATAAAAATTCATTGATCAGGTGCAGGACCACTCTAGCAAGAGTGCCGGCCGTGCGCAGCCTGGCTGACCCTTTCGAGGTGCGGCAAATCGCCCCTTGCAGAGCGGGCTTGCCCGACAGGCAAGGCTTCAACAGCTACCGGAAAAATTACCCAGCACCTGCGAAAAAGCCTGCACCTGTCTAGGACAAGTGTTTGACGCAGAAATGCCGTGCCCCTTGTAACAGCCTGAAATGCTTGATTTGAGTAGGCACAGGCTTTGCTGTTAAATAGGCAGCGTGTCGCCGCCGATATTTTTCGCGGCAAGCGGCATAGGCTGATACCCGTGCACGTGCCCAACGCCTCCCATTGTTCAGAAGCGAACCGTGCCCGTCAGCTCTTCCTTGTGATCCGTCTTAACGTGAGTTAATCAAAATGTTGAAAATCGTCCACCTGCTAACGGGCGCTGCAGCTTTGCTGCTGTCCTTTATCCCCAGCCTGCGATCAGAGACCCTGCCTTACCTGCAGCAACCTGACGCTCTCTACCTGACCTTCTTTGGTCTTCTTAACCTGACACTGGCTCCAGTCATTCCTTACTGGAACAAAGGCCCGCGTCATCAACTGCAAAACCTGGTCAGCGCCCTGCTGGTCCTGGCTGTTGTCGTGCAAACCCTCACCCTGCTGGCGCCTATGCCTGAAGTGGGTGGCCACCCGGCCGTCCTGCTCAGCCTGGCAATAGCACTGGTAGCCATCGTTCTTCATCTGGCCATCAGTTTTTACCGCTCCTCCCCGGCCGCTGCGTCGCAAAGCTACGACATGACCAACCGGGATACCGGGACCGTCAAGTGGTTCAACACCTCCAAGGGCTTCGGCTTTATTTCCCGGGATTCGGGCGACGATATCTTCGTCCACTTCCGGGCGATTCGCGGCGAAGGCCATCGCGTACTGGTGGAAGGCCAGCGCGTGGAGTTTTCCGTCATGAACCGTGACAAGGGGCTGCAAGCTGAAGATGTGATCGCCGCATTGCCGCGTCGCTGATTCCAGCACCCCGAAAAAAAGAAACCGCGATGCAGCCTCGCTGCATCGCGGTTTTTTTATGCCCGGGGGTTCAACCCCTGCCTTATTAATAATGAGGCGGCGGCGCCTCTTCCTCGGACGACTCGAACTGGCCGCCCATTTCTTCCTGGCGCTTGAGCAACGCAGTCATCTGCAACTGCAGGCGTTCCACGGCACGCTGCTGGGTGACTAGGATGTCATTCAGGGTCTCGATGGTGTCGTCCTGAAAGGCCAGGCGGCTTTCCAGGTCGGTCACACGGGCTTGAAGATCCATGGCTCAAGCCTCCAGGAACGTGAAGTCGGCCGGCAGGATCTCGCGCAGGCGCGCACGAATTGCCACCACTTGCTCGTCACTGTAGGGACTCGCCGGGTGCTTGCCCCAGACCGGCGCAGGCCAGGCCGCGTCGTCGCGCTTGCGTACGATCACATGCACGTGCAGCTGGCTGACCACATTACCCAAGGCACCGATATTCATTTTGTCGGCGCCGAACCCTTCGTTCAGCCACTGTGCCAGTGCCGTGCTTTCCTGCCACACCCGCTGCTGGTCGGCGACATCCAGTTGAAACACTTCGCTGATACCGTCAATGCGCGGCACCAGGATGAACCAGGGGTAATTCGAGTCATTGGAAAGCAGCAGCCGACACAGGGGGAAATCCCCGATAGGCAAGGTGTCTTGTTGAAGACGTGGATCTAAGGCGAACACAGCAGTCACTCCCGTTCGGCGGGTCAGGTTTCAGGCGCCCAGCATACCTGCGAATGCCAGTCGCTTCACGGCGAATGCGCGTGGCCGAATACGCGCCCAAACAGGACGCCACGAAAAAAAGCGCACCATTTCGAGACAGGCCAATATTTCAGCTACGCTAAATGACCAATGTATCCAATTCCGGTCAAAGTCGGGACGCGGAACATGCTTCAAGACCTTGAGCCAGACGGCTTTCAAAAGGCGAAGGCTGAACGGGAGCAGAAACGCAGTCAGTGAAGCACTGCACCAAAATGACCCATTTGTGCTTCAAAGGGATCCGCCAACTACCCACCGAACGGGGTGAACCGGTAACGTTTTGCTCTGGTACAGGTTTTATGCGCCACCGAACCGAAGTGCGGCAGGCGCGTCAAGGCCAAACCAAACGGCGTAAAAAGCCCGTGCTTATGCGGTTTTTACAGGCCGTTGACACTTTTCACGAAAAAATCACATTCGGTTACGGGTTTGTGCACGCTTGTTGCATTCACACCCATATCGTCGACAACGGCACCGGCGGGAAGCAGGTGTTTCGCGACGGAAAATAACAGCGGTTCAATGCCTGACAGGGATGAGTTGAAACTTTCAGGGGTGACTTTTCCACCCCGCTTCCAAGGTTTTAAAACAGCATTGAAGTTGTCAGTCCGGTTACAAGTGGACTGTGAATTTGCGACATGGAGCTAGCAATTTACGACAGGCCCGTAAAGAAGCTGAAAGGATAGATGTGCAAGTATCGTCAATAATGTCTGCGTGATATAACTTTGCGCCGACACAAAAAAGAAAGAGCCGCCCAGACAAAAATATAGGTGGGACGGCAGTACTCTTCCTAAAACCAAAGGAGCAAATCACGATGCGCGTGATGAAGTGGAGCATGATCGCCCTGGCTGTTTCAGCAGGCACCTCGCAGTTCGCAATGGCGTCCTCCCAGGACGATTCCAAGGGCTTTGTTGAAGACAGCACTTTCAGCATCAACACTCGCCTCCTGAACTTTAGCCGCGACTTCCGTAACAATGACACCGGCAAGAGCCGCGTCGACGAAACCGGTCTGGGCTTCAACGGCCTGTACCAGTCGGGCTTCACCCAAGGCACCATCGGTGTGGGTGTCGACGTCATCGGTCTGTTGGGCGTCAAACTGGACAGCGGCAAGGGTCGTTCCGGCACTGGCCTGTTTCCAACTGGCTCCGACGGTCGCGCTCAGGATGATTACTCCAAGGGCGGCGGCGCAGTTAAGTTCCGTATCTCCGATACGGTCCTGAAAATCGGCGACCAGTACACCACCGCGCCTGTATTCGCTTCCGATGACAGCCGTCTGCTGCCTGAATTGCCACAGGGTATCTCGCTGACCAGCAACGAGATCAAAGGCCTGAAACTTGAAGGCGGTCACTTCACTTCGAGCGTGGCACAAGCCCAGACCTACCGCGACAGCCTGGGCCTGACAAAAACCGACTTCATCGGTGGTGTCTACGCCCTGACTCCAGAAGTCAGCGCCAGCCTCTACTACGCGAAGACCGAAGACTACTGGAAGAAAACCTACGCCAACCTGAACTGGACCCATGCGCTCAGCAATGAGCAGTCCCTGGCGGTCGACTTCAACATCTACAGCACCAAAAGTGATGGCGCTGGCCTGCAACGGGCTGAGAAAGACGGCACCACCAAACTGGACAACCGTGCCTACAGCTTGCAAGGCGCGTACACCATCCAGGCTCACACCTTTACCCTGGCCTACCAGAAGGTCAGCGGTGACGGTGACTACGGCTACGGCGTAGACGGCGGCGGCACGATCTTCCTTGCCAACTCCATCGCTCGTTCCGACTTCAACGCTGAAGACGAGAAGTCGTTCCAGGCTCGCTACGACCTGAACATGGCGACTTTCGGCGTACCAGGCCTGAGCTTCATGACTCGCTACGTCAAAGGTACCGGCGCCAACACCGCCGACACCTCGAACGGCAAAGAGTGGGAACGTGACATCGAAGCCAAGTACGTGATCCAGAGCGGCCCGGCAAAAGACCTGAGCCTGCGCGTGCGTCAAGCCACTTATCGCTCCAGCGATGGTGTGTACTACGGTTCGGCGTCCATCGACGAACTGCGTCTGATCGCGCAATACCCGCTGAACATCTTGTAATTGGCAGTTTGATTACAACGATGACTTAGGGTTTCGGCCCTAACTAAAAAGCCGCTCACTTGTTCGCAAGTGAGCGGCTTTTTTATTGCAACTTAATCTCAACAACCGGATAACTAGCAAGCTAACTATCTAGTTTAATCCTGCGTAACAAACCTGACACATCGGCCAGGTTTAATCATCCAGTCACACTATTACTTCCCAGCACTTTCCTGCATGACGCGAATAACCCGTTGTGGAAACGGAATATCAATCCCCGCCGCTTTCAAACGGTCACGTGCCAGTTCATTGAACATGAACATCACATCCCAGTAATCCGAAGTCTTGGTCCAGACTCGCAGGGATACCGTGATCGAACTGTCGCCCAAGGTCGAAACTACCGCTGCCGGCGCAGGATCAGCCAATACACGTGGATCCTTGGCCAGTTCCAACAGCACTTCACGTGCTTTCTGCAGGTCGGCTTCATAGTCGACCCCCACGTCAAACACCACCTTGCGGGTCGGCTGACGGTTGGTGTTGGTGATGAGGCCGTTGGACAGGCTGCCGTTCGGGATGATCACCGTCTTGTTGTCGCCGGTGCGCAACACGGTGTGGAAGATCTGAATGCTGTCGACGGTACCGGAAGTGCCCTGGGCTTCGATCCAGTCACCAATGCGGAACGGACGGAACAACAGAATCAGCACGCCGCCGGCGAAGTTCGCCAGGCTGCCTTGCAAGGCCAGGCCGATGGCCAGGGTGGCGGCGCCGATCGCGGCAACGAACGAGGTGGTTGCGACGCCGATCATCGAGGCCACGTTGACCACCAGCATGACCTTGAGCGCAATGTTCGCAAGGCTGGTAATGAAGTGTTGCAGCGCCAGGTCAGCATTACGCAACGCCAGCAAACGCCCTACCCGGTGGGTCAAGACGTTGATCAGCCACCAACCAATGGCCAGGGTGACCACGGCCAGCAAAAATCGGCTGCCGTATTCCATGATCATCGGTAACCACGACTCCGAGGTCTTGATCAAGTGATCCACTTCAGCGTTCAAATCCATCTACATTCTCCTGTTTGCCGGATGTGCGGCCTTATCAATCCCCACATAACAAATGAGCCCCGAAGGGCTCAATCGTTTCTGCAGGTTCTGGGCGTGGGACGTCAAAAACGTCCACAGGTTCCCGAGGGGTCCACTCAGTCGCGGAAGTTATTGAACTGCAGCGGCATGTCGAAGGTCTTGGCGCGCAGGGCAGCAATGGCCTCCTGCAAATCGTCACGCTTCTTGCCGGTGATACGCACCTGCTCGCCCTGGATGGCGGCCTGGACCTTGAGCTTGGCGTCTTTGACGTGAGCGACGATTTTCTTCGCCAGCTCCTTGTCGATGCCTTCCTTGAGCACGGCTTCCTGCTTCATCAGCTTGCCGGACGCATAGGCATCCTTGATTTCAAGGCACTGTGCATCGATCTTGCGCTTGACCAGAGACAGCTTGAGGATCTCAATCATCGCTTCCAGCTGGAAGTCGGCTTCCGCGGTCAGGTTGACGGTCAGCTCCTTTTCCTTGAACTCGAAGCTGCCCTTGCCCTTCAAGTCATAGCGGCGATCCAGCTCCTTGACGGCGTTCTCGACGGCGTTGGTGACTTCATGTTTGTCCAGTTCGGATACCACGTCGAACGACGGCATGTAATTTCTCCAATAAAAAAGGGGCGCGGCTCAGTAGAGATGGAGCACGCCCGGGCTAAAATGCCCGGGCATTATAGCGGTTCTTTCGCCTCGTTCACTGCGGGCAGCCTTACGGAGTAAAAACTGATGTCGACCACCTGGCACGTCCTCGGCGCCGGCAGCCTCGGAACACTGTGGGCCGCCCGCCTGGCCCGCGCCGGGCTGCCCGTGCGCCTGATCCTGCGGGATCACAGGCGGTTGGCGAGTTATCAGACGGCCAATGGCCTGACCCTGGTCGAGCAAGGCGTGGCCCACACCTACCCGGTCGTCGGCGAAACCTCCGACAGCCCTGGGCCAATTCATCGCCTGCTGGTGGCATGCAAGGCCTACGACGCCCAGGAAGCCGTCGCACAACTGGAACATCGACTGGTGCCGGACGCCGAACTGATCCTGTTGCAAAACGGGCTGGGCAGCCAGGACGCAGTCGCCGCCCAACTGCCCCAGGCACGCTGCATCTTCGCCTCCAGCACCGAAGGCGCGTTTCGCGAGAGTGACTGGCGAGTAGTGTTTGCCGGCCATGGCTACACCTGGCTGGGGGATGCTCGGCACCCTACTCCGCCGCTGTGGCTGGATGACCTGCAAGCCGCCGGCATTCCCCATGAGTGGAGCACCGACATCCTCACCCGCCTGTGGCGCAAACTGGCCCTGAACTGCGCCATCAACCCGCTGACCGTGCTTTACCAATGTCGCAATGGCGAGCTGCAAGCCCATCAGTGCGAAGTGGCCACCCTGTGCGCCGAACTCGCCGACCTGCTGGAATGCTGCGGCCAACCCGCTGCCGCAGAAGATTTGCACAGCGAAGTGGAACGGGTAATCCAGGCCACGGCGGCCAATTACTCCTCGATGTACCAAGACGTGGCCAGTGCCCGACGCACCGAAATCAGCTATTTGCTGGGCTATGCCTGCCAGGCGGCCGCCCGCCACCAACTGAGCTTGCCGCACCTGCAACAACTCCAGGCGCGCCTGGTACGGCAACTGTCTGCACGCGGATTGCCCAGCGACTGAAGCACGCGCTACCCTGCCTGCTTGTTCCTTTGCAGCGAAAACCTTGATGCCACTGCGCCAGCGTCTCGAAAATCTACCGGTTGGGCAAAAACTGCTGGCGGCCCTGCTGGTTTTGTTGACCACCGTCTTGCTGGTGGCCAACCTGACCTTTATCAGCGCCGCCTACTGGATCTCCCAGGAAAGCATGGCGCCCCAGGCCTTGCAGGCCATCGGTCGGCTGGTGTCCAACCCGTCGCTCGCCGCCGAGTCCCTGGACTCACCGCTCAAGGCGCAAACCCTGCTGGATGAACTGACCAGCTACTCGCCATTGCGGGCCGCGGCCTTATACGACGGAGATGGCACGCGCCTGGCCCAGCTGCAACATGCCAATCGCCTGCACCTGCCAGATAATTTCCGGGACATTGAAACCTGGCGTACCACCGAATTTCGCAGCAACCAGGTGATCACCCTGCCCCGTGCCGGCAAACCGTCCGGGCACTTGCTGCTGGTGGCCAGCAGCGAACTGCCGGTGGCTTTCTATACCGGGACCTTCACCGCCAGCCTGGGTATCCTGATCTTCAGCGTGCTGCTGTGGCTGGTGATCGCCCGGCAGATCAAGCGCCTGATTACCCGGCCGATCCATGAACTGGAAGAATTGTCGCGCCAGGTCACCCGGGAAGAGAACTACGCCCTGCGCGCCGGTCGCGGCAACCATGATGAAATCGGCAGCCTCGCCGAAGCTTTCAACACCATGCTTTCGCGCATTGAAGCCCGTGAGCAGCAACTCAAGCGCGCGCGGGACGATTCCCAGGCCGCCTACGATCAAGCCCAGGGCCTGGCGGAAGAAACCCGCCACACCAACCGCAAGCTGGAACTGGAAGTGCAGGTGCGCAGCAAGATCGAGAAAAAGCTCACCGGCTTCCAGAACTACCTCAACAGCATCATCGACTCGATGCCCTCGGCGCTGATCGCCCTCGACGAACAGCTCTACGTCACCCAATGGAACCAGGAAGCCAGCGCACTTTCCGGGACCCGCCTGGACGAGGCACTGAACCAGCCGATCTTCCTCGCCTTCCAGCCGCTCAAGCCGTTCCTGCCGCAGATCAAGGCCACGGTCGAGCAACACACCGTGGAGCGGATCGAGCGCGTTACCTGGGTCAAGGATGACGAACCCAAGCACTACGCCCTGACCTTCTATCCGTTGATGGGCGGTGCCGGACGCGGCGTGGTGATCCGGATCGACGACATCACCCAGCGCTTGTCCCTGGAAGAAATGATGGTGCAGTCAGAGAAAATGCTCTCGGTCGGTGGCCTGGCCGCCGGCATGGCGCACGAAATCAACAACCCGCTGGGAGCGATCCTGCATAACGTGCAGAACATTCGCCGCCGGTTGTCCAACGAACTGCCGAAAAACCTCGAGCACGCCGAACAGGCGGGCATCGACCTGGACTCGGTCAACCGCTACCTGCAAAGCCGCGAAGTGCCACAGTTGCTCGACGGCATCCAGCAGGCTGGCGCCCGGGCGGCGAAAATCGTCACCCACATGCTCAGTTTCAGCCGCCGCAGCAACCGGCAGATGGCGCCGTGCGACTTGCCGGCCTTGATCGACCAGGCGGTGGAAATTGCCGGCAACGACTTCGACCTCACCGTCGGCTTCGACTTCAAGGGCCAGGCGATCATCCGCCAGTTCGACCCGCAACTGGGCCCGGTCCCCGGCACCGCCAACGAACTGGAGCAAGTACTGCTCAACCTGCTGAAAAACGCCGCCCAGGCGATTCACCAGCGCGAAGACGGCAGCGAGCCCGGCCGGATCATCCTGCGCACCCGGCTCAACCCGCCGTGGGCAGAAATCCAGGTGGAAGACAACGGCATCGGCATGAGCGAGAACGTGCGCAAACGCACGTTTGAGCCGTTCTTCACCACCAAGGAAATCGGCCAGGGCACCGGGCTTGGGTTGTCGGTTTCGTATTTCATCATCACCAACAATCACAAGGGGCAGATGGAAGTGCATTCGACCCTTGGCCAGGGTACCTGTTTCACCTTGCGCTTGCCCCTGGCGGGCAGCCAATTGCCACCCAACGAACTCACTCAACTGGAGCGCTAACCATGGGCTTTCGCCTGTCGAAAATTTACACCCGTACCGGCGACAAGGGCGAAACCGGCCTGGGCGACGGCCGCCGCGTGCCCAAGGACCATCCACGGGTGGAGGCGATTGGCGAGGTGGATGCGCTGAACAGCCAGTTGGGTTTGTTGCTGGCGGGATTGGAGGAACAAAGCGGGCAGCATCCAGCGTTGAAGGATGTGATCGAGGTGCTGACACCTTGCCAGCATCGTCTGTTTGACCTGGGCGGCGAATTGGCGATGCCGGTGTACAAGGCGCTGAACGCGGCGGAAGTCGACCGGCTTGAGGCAGCGATCGATCGCTGGAATGAAGAGGTCGGTCCGCTGGAGAACTTCATTCTGCCGGGTGGTTCGGCGTTGATTGCCCAGGCCCATGTATGCCGAAGCCTGGCTCGCAGTGCGGAGCGCCGGTGTCAGCACCTGAATGCGCAGGAACCGCTGGAAGGCGTCGGGTTGGCGTACATCAACCGGCTGTCGGACTTGCTCTTTGTGGCAGCCAGGGTGATTGCCAAGCGCCAGGGCGTTGCAGAGATCTTGTGGCAGGCGGCGGCAAAGCCGCACTGATGTTTACTGACCGATTGCAACCTGTGGCGAGGGAGCTTGCTCCCGCTGGGCTGCGTAGCGGCCCCAAAAAAGCGGGAGCGCTGCGCACTCCAGCGGGAGCAAGCTCCCTCGCCACAACAGTTCCCCTGGCCACTCGCCAGGGCTATGCCTAAACCTCAGGCCAGAACGCCCGAATCCCCGCCACACCTTGAGCACCAGCCTCCCAGGCCTTTTCCCGCTCAGCAGGACCCACCCCACCGAGCAAGAACACCGGCTTGCTGAACCCACTGATCAACTGCTGCGCCTGCTCCCAGCCCAACGGCTCGGCATCAGGATGAGTCTGGGTCGGCTGCACCGGCGACAAGGTGACGAAATCCACGTCCATCAACTCCGCCAAGGCTAATTCCTCAGCATTGTGGCAAGACGCCGCCAACCAGCGATCCTTCGGCAAAGGACGTCCCTTGCTGGCGTACTTGCGCAGTTGCGCCGAGGTCATATGCCAGCCGGCCGCGGGAAAATCCCCCAGCCATTCAAACGGCCCCTTGAGCATCAGTTGCGCCTTGCCCGCACACAGGCCCACGGCGTCCACCGCCAGGTCACGGTACTTGGGGTCGTAACCGTTGGGGGCACGCAGCTGAACCAGCTTGATGCCACCAGCGATGGCTTTTTGAATACCGCGCAGCAGGACGGGTGTCTCCAGCTCGCCCGGAGTGATCAAGTAGTCAGCCGGCAAACGCGCCGCCGCAACGATCGGCGCATTGGCTGCCGGAAACTCATAGTTCGGAAGGTCCCGCTGGGTCACCCACTCAAGGGGTTGGCCTTCGGCACCGTGGGGCTCGCCGGTAAAGGCCGAGACTTCCCAGACATCCAGCAACACCTGTTTGTCCGGGTAATCATGCTGCACCTTGATCAACGGGCGAGCCGCCGTGACCTGGATGCCCAGCTCCTCCTGCAATTCACGGGACAGCGCGATAGCGACCGACTCATCGGCCTCCACCTTGCCACCGGGAAACTCCCAGAGGCCGCCCTGATGCTGGGTATCGGCGCGGCGCGCCAGCAGAATCCTGCCGTCGACCCCCCGGATGACCGCTGCTGCTACATGAACTCGTTTCACCGCACTATTTCCTCTGAATCGGTTTGAAGACCTGCCTGGTATCAGGTGCGGTATTCCGCGTTGATCTTCACGTACTCGTGGGACAGGTCGGTGGTCCAGATGGTTTCGCTGCACTCACCGCGACCCAATTCGATACGGATGGTGATTTCTTCCTGCTGCATCACCGCCGAACCCTGGGCTTCGGTGTACGTCTCGGCCCGGGCGCCACGGCTGGCGATGCACACTTCGCCGAGGAACACGTCGATCTTGCTCACGTCCAGGTTCGGCACGCCGGCACGGCCCACAGCGGCCAGGATACGGCCCCAGTTCGGGTCGGAGGCAAACAGCGCGGTCTTGATCAGCGGCGAGTGAGCCACGGTGTAACCGACATCCAGGCATTCCTGGTGGTTACCGCCGCCGTTGACTTCAACCGTCACAAACTTGGTGGCGCCTTCGCCGTCGCGCACGATGGCCTGGGCCACGTCCATGCACACTTCGAACACGGCCTGCTTCAACGCTGCGAAATACGCGCCGTTGGACGAGGTGATTTCCGGCAGGTCAGCCTGGCCGGTGGCGATCAACATGCAGCAATCGTTGGTCGAGGTGTCGCCGTCGATGGTGATGCGGTTGAAGGACTTGTTGGCGCCGTCGAGCATCAGGTTTTGCAGCACGTCACGGGAGACTTTGGCGTCGGTGGCGATATAGCCCAGCATGGTCGCCATGTTCGGGCGAATCATGCCGGCGCCTTTGCTGATGCCCGTGACGGTAACGGTCACGCCTTCGTGCACAAACTGACGGCTGGCGCCTTTTGGCAGAGTATCGGTGGTCATGATCCCGGTAGCCGCAGCCGCCCAGTTATCCACCGACAGGTCATCCAGCGCTGCTTGCAGCGCGCCTTCGATTTTCTCTACCGGCAGCGGCTCACCGATCACACCGGTGGAGTACGGCAGCACCTGGCTGGCGTCTACGCCGGTCAGCTCCGCCAGCTTGGCGCAGGTGCGGGCAGCGGCGGCCAGGCCAGGCTCGCCGGTCCCGGCGTTGGCATTGCCGGTGTTGGTCAACAGGTAACGCACCGGGCCTTCGACACGCTGCCTGGCCAGAATCACGGGAGCGGCGCAAAACGCGTTCAGGGTGAACACACCCGCGACGGTCGAGCCTTCGGCACAGCGCATCACCACCACATCCTTGCGCCCCGGGCGCTTGATGCCCGCCGAAGCGATACCGAGTTCAAAACCGGCAACCGGGTGCAACGTGGGCAAAGGACCAAGACCAACAGCCATGAATGCGCTCCTAAAAATATTGGGTGTGTACCCCGTCGCTATCGACGGTGACGAAATGGCAAAACGCCGCGACGGCTGATGCCGGTCGCGGCGCGGGGGTGTTGCAGCGTCAGGCGAAAATCTTAGTTGATTTCGCCGTGGCAGTGCTTGAACTTCTTGCCCGAACCGCACCAGCACAGTTCGTTGCGGCCCAGCTTCTGTTCGTTGCGCACCGGGGCCTGGGCCAGGGCCACATCGACCTCTTCACCCAATACTTCCGGAGCCTCAAGACCAGGCGCTTCGTCGTGCTGGAACTGCATGCGCGCAGCCAGTGCCTCGGCTTCCTGACGCAGGCGGGCTTCTTCCTCGATCGGGTCTTCGCGACGCACCTGAACGTGGGACAGCACACGAATCGAATCGCGCTTGATCGAATCCAGCAGTTCGGAGAACAGCGTGAACGACTCGCGCTTGTACTCCTGCTTCGGGTTCTTCTGGGCGTAGCCACGCAAGTGGATGCCGTGACGCAGGTGGTCCATGGTCGACAGGTGGTCTTTCCACAGGTCGTCCAGCACACGCAGTACGATTTGCTTCTCGAAGGTGCGCAGTGCTTCGGCACTCGCCTGCTCTTCTTTCTCGTTGTACGCGGCCAGCAGCTCGGTCATGAGCTTCTCGCGCAGGGTTTCTTCGTACAGGTGGTCGTCTTCGTCGAGCCATTGCTGGACCGGCAAGTCGACACCGAAGTCGCTCTTCAACGCAGCTTCCAGGCCGGCAACATCCCACTGCTCAGGCAGGGACTGTGGCGGGATATGGGCGCTGACGGTGGCGTTGAGCACGTCCTGGCGGAAATCGGCAATGGTCTCGCCGATGTTGGTGGCGGCCAACAAACTGTTACGCATGTGATAAATCACTTTACGCTGTTCGTTGTTGACGTCATCGAACTCAAGCAGTTGCTTACGAATGTCGAAGTTACGGCCTTCTACCTTGCGCTGGGCTTTCTCGATGGCGTTGGTCACCATGCGGTGTTCAATCGCTTCACCGGACTGCATGCCCAGGGCTTTCATGAAGTTCTTCACCCGATCCGAGGCGAAGATGCGCATCAGGCTGTCTTCCAGGGACAGGTAGAAACGGCTGGAACCGGCGTCACCCTGACGACCGGCACGACCACGCAGCTGGTTGTCGATACGGCGCGATTCGTGACGCTCGGACGCGATCACCTGCAAGCCGCCGGACTCCAGCACTTGCTGGTGGCGCTTCTGCCAGTCGGCCTTGATCTGCGCGATCTGCTCAGCGGTCGGGTTGTCCAGGGACGCAACTTCCACTTCCCAGTTACCGCCCAACAGGATGTCGGTACCACGACCGGCCATGTTGGTGGCGATGGTCAGTGCGCCCGGGCGACCGGCCTGGGCAATGATCTCGGCTTCTTTTTCGTGGAACTTGGCGTTGAGGACCTTGTGCTCGATGCCTTCCTTGGCCAGCAAGCTGGACATGTGCTCGGAAGTTTCGATGGTGGCAGTACCCACCAGCACTGGACGGCCCTGGGCCATGCATTCCTTGATGTCGGCGACGATTGCAGCGTATTTCTCGTCGGCGGTCAGGAACACCAGGTCGTTGAAGTCTTTACGCGCCAGCGGCTTGTTCGGCGGGATAACCATCACCGACAGACCGTAGATCTGGTGGAATTCGAACGCTTCGGTGTCGGCTGTACCGGTCATGCCGGACAGTTTGTTGTACAGACGGAAGTAGTTCTGGAAGGTGGTCGAGGCCAGGGTCTGGCTTTCAGCCTGGATGTTCAGGGCTTCCTTGGCTTCGATCGCCTGATGCAGGCCTTCCGACAAACGGCGACCCGGCATGGTACGACCGGTGTGTTCGTCGACCAGTACGACCTGGCCGTCCTGCACGATGTATTCAACGTTGCGATGGAACAGCTTGTGGGCACGCAGGCCGGCATACACGTGGGTCAACAGGCCCAGGTTGTGCGCCGAGTACAGGCTCTCGCCTTCAGCCAGCAGGCCGATCTGGGTCAGCATGTCTTCGACGAACTGGTGACCGGCTTCGTTGAGTTCGACCTGGCGGGTCTTCTCGTCGATGGTGAAGTGACCTTCTTTGGTCACCACGCCTTCCACTTCCTCGATGTGTTGCTCAAGGCGCGGGATCAGCTTGTTGATCTCGGTGTACAGGCGCGAGCTGTCCTCGGCCTGGCCGGAAATGATCAGCGGGGTACGGGCTTCGTCGATCAGGATGGAGTCGACTTCGTCGATCACGGCAAAATTGAGTTCGCGCTGGAATTTTTCTTCCATGCTGAACGCCATGTTGTCGCGCAGGTAGTCGAAACCGAATTCGTTGTTGGTACCGTAGGTGATGTCGGCAGCGTAGGCGGCGCGCTTCTCTTCCGGCGGCTGGAACGGCGTGACAACGCCGACCGTCAGGCCGAGGAATTCGTACAGCGGACGCATCCAGTTGGCATCCCGGCGGGCGAGGTAGTCGTTCACCGTCACAACGTGCACGCCCTTGCCGGACAATGCGTTGAGGTAAACGCCCAGGGTAGCTACCAGGGTCTTGCCTTCACCGGTACGCATTTCGGCAATCATGCCTTCATGCAAGGTCATGCCGCCGATCAACTGGACGTCGAAGTGGCGCATGCCCATGACACGCTTACCGGCTTCGCGGGCGACCGCAAAGGCTTCGGGAAGCAGCTTGTCGAGGGTTTCACCTTTGGCTATGCGGGCCTTGAACTCTTCGGTCTTGGCGCGCAATTGCTCGTCCGAAAGGGCAACCATCTGCTCTTCGAAGGCATTGACCAGCTGCACCGTCTTGAGCATGCGTTTGACTTCGCGCTCATTCTTGCTTCCAAAAAGTTTCTTTAACAAAGGCGCAAACATATCGGCAGGTTCTTCCACACATAGGGATGGAGGGCGCCCCGTGAGTCGCCCGAGCAGCCCTCACGGCCGCATGCGAACGAGCATTCTACCCGGAAACGTGGGTGAGGAAAGTGGCGTTATTCCACGATGCTGGCACGGCGCTCTTGGAGGGCTTGTTTAAAATAAGGGCTTTTTGCTGAACTTCAACCCATTCGGGCAATAAGTTACTCGTTGATTTAATGGATAAACTGCCGGTAATGCAATGGCGGCGGTGTCGCAGACGCTTTCTGCTACCATGGCCTCTCTGTTACTTAAGGTGTCTAGTCATGGCATTTCGCCCTCTTACGGCCCGAGCTCCCGCCGTGTTGCTTCGCGAAGCCAAGCCTTTAAAAGCCATCTTCGGCCATGCGCAACGCCTTGGTCATCTGCAACGCCTGGTAGAAAGCCAACTGCAGCCCGCCGCTCGCGAACACTGCCATGTGGCCTCGTGGCGCGAGGGCAATCTTCTGCTGATTGTCACCGACGGCCATTGGGCGACGCGCCTGCGCTACCAGCAAAAACGTTTGCAGCGCCAATTGATGGCCTTCGACGAATTCGCCAGCCTGACGCGCATCCAGTTCAAGGTGCAACCGCCGACCGTGCCGCAAGGCGCGGTGGGGCATACGATGGATTTGTCGGAAATCGCCGCCGAAACCATTCAGGCCACGGCAGACGGGATTACCGATCCGAATTTACGCGCTGCGCTGGAGCGGCTGGCCGCTCACGCCAAACCCAAAACCTGAGACCGGCGCAGAACCAAGTGTGGGAGCGAGCTTGCTCGCGAAGGTGGCGTGTCAGTCACTGGATATATTGACTGATCCACCGCTTTCGCGAGCAAGCCCGCTCCCACATTTGATCCCATCGTTATTTACGTTTGCTGCCGCCTAACAAAGACCCCAGTAACCCGCGCACCAACTGCCGGCCCATCTGATTGGCCGCCTGTTGCATCGCCGATTTCAGTGCCTTGCCTGCCGTAGTACCGAGGAAAGCACCGGCCTTGTCGGTAAAGCTTGGCTCTTCAGCGGCGGGCGTCGAATCCTCTTGCGGGCCCAAGTCCTTGCGCGCCATCAACACTTCGTACGCCGACTCACGGTCAATCGGCTTGTCATAACGCCCCTGCAATGGCGAACTGGCAATCAGTGCTGCCCGCTCAGCTTCGCTCAGTGGCCCGATCCGCGATTGCGGCGGTGCTACGAGTACGCGTTGGACTACTTCAGGCGTCCCCTTTTCCTGCAAGGTTCCCACCAATGCCTCACCTGTACCCAACTCGGTCAGCACCGCCAGCGCATCAAATGCCGGATTGGGCCGAAAACCATCGGCCACCGCCCGCAGGGACTTCTGCTCCTTGGTGGTGAACGCCCGCAGCCCGTGCTGGATGCGCAAGCCGAGTTGCGCCAGCACGGTGTCCGGCAAGTCCCCGGGAGACTGGGTGACGAAATACACACCGACGCCTTTCGAGCGAATCAGCCGCACCACTTGCTCCAGGCGATCCTGCAGGGCCTTGGGGGTGTCGGCAAACAACAGATGCGCCTCGTCGAAAAACAGCGCCAGCAGCGGCTTGTCGGCATCGCCACGTTCCGGCAGTTGCTCGAACAGTTCGGCCAACAGCCAAAGCAGGAAGGTCGCGTAGACCTTCGGCGCCTCATGCACCAGCCGGCTGGCGTCCAATAGATGAATACGCCCGCGGCCGTCACTGGCCGGTTGCAGGATGTCTTCGAGTTGCAGCGCCGGCTCGCCGAACAACGCTTCGGCACCCTGCTGCTCCAGCACCGCCAGGCGCCGCAACAGCGCCTGGCTGGAACCGGTGGTCATCAAGGCCGCGTCTTCCCCGAGCAACTCCGGGTGATAGCGCAAATGGTTCAGCAGCGCCTTGAGGTCCTTGAGGTCCAGCAACAACAGGCCTTCACGATCGGCCACCTTGAAGGCTGCGTAGAGGGCCGATTGCTGGCTGTCGGTGAGCTCCAACAGGCTGCCGAGCAACAGCGGGCCCATTTCACTCATGGTGGTGCGCAACGGATGACCGGACTGGCCGTGGATATCCCACAACGTCACCGGATACGCCTTGGGCGTGTAATTAAGGAAAGGCATGCCGGCTATGCGCTCGGCGACCTTGCCCTGAGGGTTGGCCGCAGCGCCCAGGCCACACAGGTCACCCTTGATATCGGCGGCAAATACCGCGACCCCGGCGTCGCTGAAGGCTTCCGCCAGGCGCTGCAAGGTCACGGTCTTGCCGGTGCCGGTGGCGCCTGCGATCAGGCCGTGGCGGTTGGCCAGGCGCATCGACTGGGCAATCGGCTGGCCCTGAAGATCTGCACCAATAATGAGTTGCGAGGAGTCAGGCATTTTGTCACCCATGGTTAATCTTTGGCGCTGAATGGTCGATACAGATAAAGCGAGAGACCCAAAAAGTCTTGGAAAAACAGGCCGGATAATTCCTGCAGGAGCAGATGGAAATATCACACTTTTTTTGACGCAGCCATTCCGCGCGTCCCAGAAGGACGTGCATCGGATATTAAGACCATAGCGGACCCCACAAGCCATGAATAAAAATCTGCGTTTCAGCCATAAAATCCTGCTTGCCGCCGCTCTTGTCGTCATTGCCGCCTTTGCGTTGTTTACCCTCTACAACGACTACTTGCAGCGTAATGCGATTCGCGACGACCTGAACAACTACCTGCATGAAATGGGCGATGTCACTGCCAGCAACATCCAGACCTGGCTTACCGGGCGCATAGTGCTGATAGAAAGCGCCGCACAGAACATCGCCATCAACCCGGATTCAACCAGCGTCGCCAGCCTTCTGGAACAGAAGGCCCTGACGTCCTCGTTCATGGCCACATACCTTGGCGACAGCAAGGGCGGCTTCGTCATCCGCCCCGATACCAAGATGCCCGACGGCTTCGACCCACGGGTACGCCCCTGGTACAAGGGCGCGCAGGGCAGCAACGGCTCAACCCTGACCGAACCCTACATTGACGCGGCCACCGGCCAGTTGATCATCTCCATCGCAACCCCCAGCAGCAAGGCCGGCCAGAGTGTCGGCGTGGTGGGCGGCGACCTGAGCCTGCAAACCCTGGTAGACAACATCGGTGCCCTGAACTTCGGCGGCATGGGTTATGCCTTCCTGGTCAGTGCCGACGGCAAAGTGCTGGTACACCCGGACAAGAGCCTGGTGATGAAAACCCTGGCCGACGTGTATCCGAACAACACCCCCCGAATCAGCAGCGACTTCAGTGAAGTCGAGGTAAACGGCAAGACACGTATCGTCACCTTTACCCCGATCAAGGGCCTGCCCTCGGTGAACTGGTACCTCGGCCTGTCGGTGGATAAAGATAAATCCTTCGCCATGCTCAGCGAATTCCGCACCTCGGCGATCATCGCCACGATCATCGCCGTGGTCATCATCATCGCCCTGCTGGGCATGCTGATTCGCATCCTCCTGCAGCCACTGCACGTCATGACCCGCGCCATGGAAGACATCGCCGACGGTGAAGGCGACCTGACCCGCCGCCTGACCATCCAGAACCACGACGAATTCGGCGTGCTTGGCAGCGCTTTCAATCGCTTCGTGGAGCGGATTCACACCTCGATTCGCGAAGTTTCCTCGGCCACCGAGCAGGTCAATGAAGTGGCCCTGCGGGTGGTCAGCGCCTCCAATTCCTCAATGGTCAATTCCGACGAGCAGGCCAACCGGACCAACAGCGTCGCGGCCGCGATCAACGAGCTGGGGGCCGCCGCCCAGGAAATCGCCCGCAACGCCGCACAGGCCTCCAACCAGGCCAGCGATGCCCGGCACTTGGCCGAAGACGGTCAGCAAGTGGTGGAACGCAATATCAAGGCGATGAACCAGTTGTCGCAGATGATCAGCGCCTCCAGCACCAATATCGAAGCGCTTAACAGCAAGACAGTGAACATCGGGCAGATTCTGGAAGTGATCACCAGCATTTCCCAGCAAACCAACCTGCTGGCCCTCAACGCGGCGATTGAAGCCGCACGGGCCGGGGAAGCCGGGCGCGGCTTTGCGGTGGTGGCCGATGAAGTGCGCAACCTGGCGCACCGCACCCAGGAGTCGGCGCAGCAGGTGCAGAAGATGATCGAGGAGCTGCAAGTCGGCGCCCGGGATTCGGTCAGCACCATGAGCGAAAGCCAGCGGCACAGCCAGGACAGTGTGGAAATCGCCAACCTGGCGGGCGAGCGCCTGAACAGCGTGACCCAGCGCATCGGCGAAATTGACGGGATGAACCAGTCGGTAGCCACCGCTACCGAGGAACAGACCTCGGTGGTGGAGTCAATCAACATGGACATCACCGAGATCAACACCCTCAATCAGGAAGGTGTGGAAAACCTGCAATCAACCTTGCGGGCCTGTTCCGACCTGGAACAGCAAGCGGCGCGCTTGAAACAACTGGTGGGTAGTTTCCGGATTTGATCCCGCCGGGTCAGCGGCTGCCTTGCACAGCCGCTGACGCCTTTTCTTCAGGCAATTCGGATGTGTCCTGCAATTGTTCCCACAACTCGGCGGCGCCTGGAAACTCGGTGCCGTCCTCACTGCTCAGGTCATCCGGGTCATATCGACTCAAAC
Organism: Pseudomonas sp. W2I6; assembly: GCF_030815935.1. Classification (NCBI taxonomy): domain Bacteria; kingdom Pseudomonadati; phylum Pseudomonadota; class Gammaproteobacteria; order Pseudomonadales; family Pseudomonadaceae; genus Pseudomonas; species Pseudomonas sp. W2I6. The sequence goes on from NZ_JAUSXJ010000001.1 coordinate 4,765,639, forward strand.
AACCCTCTCCCAGCGTCGCGGGGGCTTTGGAAGTCGCCTTGTCCAGTGGATCGCTCATGCTCCAGTCCTCACCCGCGCTCAAAAAAAGGGCCTGTAGCGATTTAACGCCCAGGCCCTTCATTCTTCAATCAAAACACTTCAATCAGAACACGACAGTCTTGTTGCCGTGCACCAGTACCCGGTCTTCCAGGTGATAGCGCAGGCCGCGAGCCAGCACCATCTTCTCGACGTCACGGCCAAAACGGACCATGTCTTCGATGCTGTCGCTATGGCTGACACGCACCACGTCCTGCTCGATGATGGGACCGGCGTCCAACTCTTCGGTGACGTAGTGGCACGTTGCACCGATCAGCTTCACGCCACGCAGGGATGCCTGGTGATACGGCTTGGCACCCACAAACGATGGCAGGAAACTGTGGTGAATATTGATCACCTTGCCAGCGTATTCACTGCACAACTCCGGCGGCAGAATCTGCATGTAGCGCGCCAGTACCACGACGTCCGCATCGTGCTGCTTGACCAGGCGCGAGACCTCGGCAAAGGCCGGCTCCTTGTCCTGCGGGTTGACCGGGACGTGGTAGTACGGAATGCCATGCCACTCGACCATGCTGCGCAGGTCGTCGTGGTTGGAGATCACGCAGGAGATCTCGCAGTCCAGTTCATCGCTGTGCCAGCGGTGCAGCAGGTCTGCCAGGCAGTGGGACTCACGACTGGCCATCAGGACCACGCGTTTTTTCTGTTCCGTGTCGGTGATGCGCCAGGTCATCGAGAACTCTTCAGCGATCGGCGCAAATGCCTCGCGAAATGCCTCTAGACCAAAGGGCAGCGTATCGGCACGAATTTCGTGACGCATGAAAAACCAGCCGCTGAGATTGTCCGAGTGATGGCTCGCTTCGGTGATCCAACCGTTGTGGGAAGCCAGAAAGTTACTGACCTTGGCAACGATGCCAACCCGGTCCGGGCAAGCAATCACCAGCCGAAAAGTGCGCATTAGGGGGAAACTCCAGAACTTCGCAAAGGCCGCCATTCTAGCGATTGCGCAGAAAAACTGCAGTATTCCTCAACGCTTATTCTGATCGGCTGCGTCAACCCTGCCCCTTAATAGCGTAGGGTTTTTCCCCACTATGTGTGCAAACGCGTGGACTCCGGCAGTAAGCCAAGACTTAACCAGAGTATCTTTAGGCCATCCCCCTTACTAATTAACTCAATTCCACGCTTTTGCCACAAACAACCAAAGTAAATTACATAAATGCGGCCTTAAATGTTTACTTGGGCAAACTGTCTGACTATTATTGAGCCACTATCCCCTTTCACCCAGCGCCCTGCATAAGGTAGTCCCCATGTCCCTGATCAACGAATATCGCGCCACCGAAGAAGCTATCAAAGAGCTGCAAGCCCGTTTGAAGAACCTGTCCCAAGACGACAAACTGCAAACCGAGCTGGAATTCGAAGGCAAATTGCGCACCCTGATGGGCGAATACTCCAAATCCCTGCGTGACATCATCGCGCTGCTGGATCCGGATTCGAAAGTTAAGGCTCCACGTGGCGCCGTAAAAGCTACCGGCACCAAGCGTGCACGCAAGGTTAAACAATACAAAAACCCGCACAACGGCGAAGTGATTGAAACCAAAGGTGGCAACCACAAGACTCTGAAAGAGTGGAAAGCCAAGTGGGGCGGCGACGTGGTTGAAGGCTGGGCTACCCTGCTGGGCTAAGCCTCGCCAGGACGCTGCGTGATACGCAACGCAATAAAAAACGCCAGCTTGCTGGCGTTTTTTATTGTCCGTATTTTACCGGGAAGCTGATTACCGACTCATTCGAGTCGCTAAGGCATCAACATACTCCTGCCATTCATCAAGCACCTGGCGCTGAAACGGTGTGGCACTAACAGCCAACTCAAGACACGCCTGCTTAAAACCCTCAAGGGTGTTTGGCGCGCCCCATTGAGGGTCTGACAAACGTTGCTGACAGAAAACTCTCCAGCGTTGTTGCTCTTCACTATTCAAGGTGTCTGGAAAGTTGCGTGCACGATAGCGAAATAATAATTCAGGCAAACGTTCATCATCGAAAGGCCATTGCTGGCGCGCTAGTTGCGCCGGCTCGGCGACTCTCACTTGCTCACATAAACGTCGATCACGATCCCCGATAAAACCATCGTATAGCTGCTGCTCGGGATCGGCGCTTGGCGCAAAATCTTCCTCGGCGTAAATCGCCGCCAGTTTATCGCGCCATAGTTCCTGTGCGTCGCTTAGCCGCAGGGCCCGCGCCTCACACTCATCCATATCCAGCTGCAAACGCTCGCGGTCTTGCGGCCGAAGCACGCTCAACGGTGCGACCACCGGGCAACGATTGATGTGCAGCAACTTGAGCGGTACCGGCAACTCACCTTCGGCCAGCTCGTCGCGGCGAGTATATAAGCGCCGGCGCAAGGTATCGGCGTCCTCGTCCAACAGCCCTTGCGGATCGAGCCCCAGGTCGCAGACGATCAATGCATTGCGATTGCGCGGGTGCCACGCCAGCGGCAGCACCACCCCCAGGTAATGACGCTCGGCAGAAAAACGACCGGAAATATGCACCATCGGCTGCAACAACCGCACCTGGTCCATGACCCGTTGTTTGCTGCGCAGTTGAAACAGCCAGTCATAGAGCTTGGGTTGCTTCTCGCGGATCAACCGGGCCAGGGCGATGGTGGCGCGCACATCGGACAAGGCGTCGTGGGCCTGGCCGTGGTCGATGCCGTTGGCGGCCGTCAACCGCTCAAGCTTGAGGGTGACGCGCCCGTCCTGTTCCGGCCAGACGATCCCGTCAGGGCGCAGGGCGTAGGCAGTGCGCACCACGTCGATCAGGTCCCAGCGGCTGTTGCCGCCCTGCCATTCCCGGGCATAGGGATCGAAGAAATTGCGGTACAAGCTGTAGCGCGTCATCTCATCGTCAAAACGCAAGGTGTTGTAGCCGGCCCCGCAGGTGCCCGGGGTGGCCAGCTCGGCGTGCACCCGGGTCATGAAGTCGGCTTCGGCCAGGCCTTTTTCCGCCAGCACGCCGGGAGTGATGCCAGTGATCGCGCACGCTGCCGGATGCGGCAGGATATCGTCGCTGGGGTGGCAGTAGAGATTGACCGGCGGCCCGACCTCGTTAAGCTCGAGGTCGGTGCGAATACCGGCTACCTGCAGCGGGCGGTCGGTACGCGGATTGATGCCGGTGGTTTCATAGTCGTACCAGAAAATGGTGGTCACGGGCTATTCCTGTGCTGAAGACCGGCAAAGTCTAGGCGCTTGCAGGCATCGGGGGCCAGCGCTGTGTTCCCTGTACAAACATTCAGTAAATCGTTGAGTGGTTGCTTCCACCGTCGACACTGCTAGCATCGGTCTTTCCAACCCCGCCGCTGCCGCCCAGGCGCCAGCGCCGCACTGCCAAGGACCGCGATGCCACCTGCGCCACTGGATACCCGCTACCAGATCGAGACCCCGGAGGGTATCGACCTGCCCCTGCGCCCGGCCGGCCTGCTGGTACGCTCACTGGCCTTTGCCTTCGACCTGGGTTTGCGCGGCCTGATTCTCGGCATCCTGTTTATCGCATTGGCCTTTCTCGGCAACCTGGGCATTGGCCTGGGTTCGCTGCTGCTGTTCCTCGTCAGTTGGTGGTACATGGTGCTTTTCGAAGTACTCAACCAGGGCTGCTCGCCCGGCAAACAGGTCATGGGCCTGCGGGTGGTACAGGACGACGGCACGCCCATCGGCTGGTCCGCCTCGCTGATCCGTAACCTGCTGCGCTTTGTCGACATGCTGCCCTTCGGCTATTTCCTCGGCGCCATCAGTTGCCTGCAACACCCCAACTTCAAGCGCCTGGGCGACCTGGCGGCCGGGACCCTGGTGATCTACCGCGAACAACCGCTTTCCCGCCCGCAAGTGCCCCAGGCCCCGGCGCTGCGCCTGCCGTTCGCCCTTGAGCTGAACGAACAACGGGCGATTCTCAGCTTCGCCGAACGCCAGGGCGAGCTGTCAGCCGAACGGGTCAACGAACTGGCCGCTATCCTGGCCACGCCCCTGCAGGTCTCCCCTGCCCGCGCCGTGGCAGAACTCAACGGTGTGGCCCGCGGATTGTTGGGGCCAGCATGAAACAGAGTCTTTTCGAAAGCCGCCATCAGCCACAATGGCAAGCCTTTGCCGAGCAATTGACGCAGTTGGAGAAAGGCAAAGCCAAAGGCGCCGACTTCGTCGACTTCCCTCATCAATACCGGCAGTTGTGCCAGCACTTGGCCCTGGCCCAGGAGCGCGGCTACAGCAGCTACCTGGTGGACCCGTTGCAGCAGCTTGCCTTGCGCGGCCATCAACAGTTGTATCGTCATCGCAGCCGGATGGGGGCAAACGTGCTGAGCTTCCTGCTGGCCGATTTCCCCAGGCTGGTTCGCGCGCAATGGCCATTTGTGCTGGCTGCCGGCCTGCTGTTCTTTGGCAGCCTGCTCGGCATTGCCTTGCTGGTGTACCTGTTTCCGGACTTGATCTACAGCATCGTCAGCCCCCGGCAGGTGGCCGAGATGCAGGCCATGTACAACCCCGATGCCAGCCGCCTGGGCCGGGCAGCCGAACGCGCTTCCAGCGAGGACTGGATGATGTTCGGCTACTACGTGATGCACAACATCGGCATCGCCTTCCAGACCTTTGCCGCCGGGCTGCTGTTTGGCCTGGGCAGCGTATTTTTCCTGTTCTTCAATGGCCTGATCATTGGCGCCGTTGCCGGGCACCTGACGCAAATCGGCTACGGGCAAACGTTCTGGTCATTTGTCATAGGCCATGGCGCCTTCGAGCTCAGCGCAATTGCCCTGGCTGGCGCGGCTGGCCTGCAACTGGGCTGGGCGCTGATTGCACCGGGGCCCCTCACCAGAGGCGAATCCCTGCGCGTGGCCGCGCGCAAAAGTGTGCAAATGATTTGTGGTGTGATGGTGTTCCTGCTGATCGCCGCGTTTATCGAGGCGTACTGGTCGTCCACCAATGCCGTGGCGCCGTGGGTCAAGTACCTGGTCGGCACCGCCCTGTGGTTGCTGGTGGCGGCCTACCTGCTGTTTGCCGGACGGAATCGCCATGCGCCTGAGTGATGCCAGCGTCGTGATCCGCCCGCGTACCTCCTGGGAGGCCATGGACCTCGGCATCCTGCTGGCCCGGGAACATCGGCTGCTGTTGATGAGCAGTTGGGCCATCGTGACCTTGCCGGTCTTCGCCCTGTTCAGCGTGCTGCTGTGGAATCACCCCACCACCGCGCTGTTGCTGTTCTGGTGGTTGAAACCGGCATTCGACCGCCTGCCACTGTATATCCTGTCCAAGGCCCTGTTCGGCGAAACACCCAGCCTGAAACAAGCGCTGCGCCAATCGCCGCGGCTGCTCAAGGGCCAACTGCTGGCCAGCCTGACCTGGCGGCGCTTCAGCCTCAGCCGTAGCTTCGAGATGCCGGTGGTCCAGCTCGAAGGGCTGCAAGGCCAGGCGCGCCAACAACGTCTCGGGGTGTTGCAGCAGCGCAACGCAGGCGCCGCGCGCTGGCTGACCCTGATCGGGGTGCACCTGGAAATCGCCCTGTGGTTCGGGTTGATGGCCGTGTTCTATTTCTTCCTGCCGCAAGAGGTCGAACGCGACTGGGATTGGCAGCAACTGGTGCTCACCGCCGGCCACGACTGGCGTTGGCTGGAGCACCTGACCAACATGTTCTACGCCTTGATCCTGGTGTTCTGGGAGCCGATCTATGTCGCCTGTGGCTTCAGCCTTTACCTGAACCGCCGCACGGTGCTGGAAGCCTGGGACCTGGAACTGGTGTTCCGCCGAATGCGCCAGCGCCTGAGCGGTGTGGCGTCGCTGCTGTTGCTGGTGGCCGGGCTGACGCTGATTCCGCCGATCCCATCGGCATGGGCTGATGAACCGGTTCCCCAAACGCCGCTGACTACACAATCGGCCAGTCACTCGATCAAGACGCTGTTGGAGCAGCCACCGTTCAAGAACCCGGAAACGCTCACTCGCTACCGCTTCGGCGAGGATAAAGCAGCCGACAAAAACAAAGCGGCAGGTGATGCCAAGCTGCCAGCCTGGCTGGAAGCATTGCTGAAAAACCTCAACAGTGATTCGTTCAAGCACATCGCCAAGGGCCTTGAAGTACTGCTCTGGGGATTGCTGGCAGGTGGCCTGGCACTGGTGATCTGGCGCTACCGCGACTGGCTGCATGCCTTTGTCAGCCGCCGCAGCCCGCGCAAACCCAAGGCTGCCAAACCCGTGCCTTCGCAGCTATTCGGCCTTGAACTGGGGGCTGACACCTTGCCCGAAGACATCGCAGACGCCGCCGAACAGCTGTGGGCAACACAGCCCCGGGAAGCCCTCGGCCTGCTCTACCGTGGGTTGCTCAGCCGCTTGCTGCACGACTTCAACCTGCCGCTGAAAAGTGCCGACACGGAAGGTGAAGTCCTGGAACGTATCCGCCAACTGCAACAACCGCAGCTGCTGGCATTCAGCGGTGAGCTGACCCGTTACTGGCAAAACCTTGCCTATGGCCATCGCCTGCCGCCTGCCTTGGTGCAACAACAGCTATGCAGCGATTGGCGAACCCTGTTCGGCTCGGGAGCGGCGCAATGAATCGGCCGTTGCTGTGGGTCGGGCTGCTGGTCGCGGGCTTGCTGGCAGCAGGCGGTTTTTATGCCTGGCACAAGGCGATTCCTTATCAGGAAGTGGTCGATCGCGGCCCTTCACCCGAAGCCCTGGCCAACCCCTACCTGGCAGCTGAACACTTTCTGCGCCGGCAGGGCCTGGTGGTGGAACATGCCAACAGCCACGAACGGCTGGCCAGCCTTTCGCCCAAGGGCAACAGCCTGCTGTTGCTGGGCGAGCGCAGCAACATGAGCCCGCCCCAGGTTGATCAATTGCTGCAGTGGACCCGGGCTGGCGGCCATCTGCTGCTGGTAGCCGAAGCGCTGTGGGATGAGGACACCGGTGAAAGTGGCGACCTGTTGCTGGATCGTGTGCAGATACACCAATCCTTCAGTGAAGAATTCGACGCTCCGGCACCCGCGCGTAAAAAGAACACGCCGGACCTGACCAAACTCTATGTGGACAACGAAACAGCGCCGGCCTATTTCAGCTTCGACACCGACTTCAACCTCACCGACCCCAGGCACCTGGCACAATTCTCGGCCAACAGCGCCCGGTCGACGCACCTGATGCAGGTCAACCTCGGGCAAGGGCGTGTGACCGTGGTCACCGACAGCGACCTGTGGAAAAACCCGGGCATCGGCCTGCACGATAACGCGTGGCTGCTCTGGTACCTGAGCCAGGGCACCCAGGTCACACTGCTGTTCAACACGGATGTCGAGGACCTGTTCAGCCTGTTGTTGCGCTACTTCCCCCAGGCACTGATGGCACTTGCCGCACTGATCGCCCTGGGCCTCTGGCACGCCAGCCTGCGCCAGGGTCCGATCCGGCAACCGGCGCCCAAGGCACGCCGGCAATTGCAGGAACACTTGAACGCCAGTGCCGACTTCCTGTTGCGCCGCAGCGGGCAAGACAGCTTGCTGCAAGCTTTGCAGCGCGACATCCAGCGCACCGCTCGGCGCCGTCATCCCGGGTTCGAACACCTCGATACAGCCGAACAATTGCGGGTGCTTGAACGCCTGACCCGCCAACCCTCCCTTGTTATCAGCCAGGCCCTTGGCCCACCTGCGACGAAACGGCTCTCCAGCGCCGATTTCAGCCGCCAGGTGGCCTGCCTGCAAACCCTCAGGAATGCCCTATGAGCGAATTTCCCGCCACTGACCCGATTCAGCGCGCCAGCCAACTGGCCCAGGCCTTGCGCGTCGAACTGCGCAAGGCGGTTATCGGTCAGGACCCGGTGATCGATGACGTGCTCACGGCGTTGATCGCGGGCGGCCATGTGTTGCTTGAAGGGGTTCCCGGCCTGGGCAAGACCTTGCTGGTACGCGCGCTGGCACGCTGTTTTGGAGGCGAATTCGCGCGCATCCAGTTCACCCCGGACCTGATGCCCAGCGACGTGACCGGCCATGCCGTATACGACCTGCATACCGAACAGTTCAAGCTGCGCAAGGGACCGTTGTTCACCAACCTGCTGTTGGCTGACGAGATCAACCGTGCCCCGGCGAAAACCCAGGCAGCGTTGCTGGAAGCCATGCAGGAACGCCAGGTAACCCTTGAAGGCGAGGCGCTGCCCATCGGCCAGCCGTTCATGGTACTGGCCACCCAGAACCCCATCGAGCAGGAAGGTACTTACCCGTTGCCCGAAGCCGAACTGGACCGTTTCATGCTCAAGGTGCGCATGGACTATCCCGAGGCACAGCAGGAACTGGACATGGTGCGCGAAGTCACCCGCTCGTCCCGAGCCGACATGCTCGACGTACAGCCGCTGCGCACGGTGCTGCAAGCCGAAGACGTGCTGCTGTTGCAACAGATTGCCAGCGAGTTGGCGCTGGATGAGCAGGTGCTCGACTACGCCGTGCGCCTGGCCCGCACTACGCGCAGTTGGCCGGGCCTGACCATCGGCGCCGGGCCCCGGGCCTCCATCGCCCTGGTTCGCGGTGCACGGGCGCGGGCCTTGCTGCGCGGGGGCGAGTTCGTGACCCCGGACGACATCAAGGGCTGCGCCCTGGCAGTGTTGCGCCATCGGGTGCGTATTGCCCCGGAGCTGGATATCGACGGGTTGGAAGTCGACCAGGTGCTCCGGCAATTGCTGGACCAGGTCCCGGCGCCACGCCAATGAGACGCCCATGAGACCAACCCGCCTGCTGTTGACCTGGCTCGGTGTACTGCTGGGCCTGAGTATCCTGCTCGGCGCACTGGTGGCGCTACAGGTCAAGGTGCCAGACGCCCTGCACTCAGTGACGTGGGGCCTGCTGCTGGCCCTGTTGCTGCTGGCCCTGCTGGATGCCAGCCGCCTGCGCCGCCGGCCGTCCCCGCGCGTGCGACGGCAGATGCCCGGCAGCCTGGCACTGGGGCGCTGGGGGGAAGTGCGGGTAACCCTGGAGCACGATTATCCCCAGCCGTTGGCGGTCCAGGTATTCGATCATGTGCCTGACGGCCTGGCGGTGGAGGACCTGCCGCAATCCATCGAACTGCGGCCCGGCGAGCACAGTGAACTGGGTTATCGGCTAAGGCCCCAAAGGCGCGGGCATTTCAGCTTTACCCGCTGTGAAGTGCATCTGCCCAGCGCCCTGGGGCTATGGTCGGCCCGGCGCCTGATCGACGTCAGCGACGCCACCCGGGTCTACCCGGACTTCGCACGCCTGTATGGCGCGCAGTTGCTGGCGGTGGACAACTGGCTCAACCAGCTGGGCGTACGCCAGCGGCAACGGCGTGGGCTGGGCCTGGAGTTTCACCAGCTGCGTGAGTTTCGCGAAGGTGACAGCCTGCGCCAGATCGACTGGAAAGCCACCGCCCGGCAACGCACGCCCATTGCCAGGGAGTACCAGGACGAGCGCGACCAGCAGATCATGTTCATGCTCGATTGTGGCCGCCGTATGCGCAGCCAGGACGCCGAACTGTCGCACTTCGACCACGCGCTCAACGCCTGCCTGCTGCTCAGTTATGTAGCCTTGCGCCAGGGCGACGCCGTAGGGCTGTGCACCTTTGCCTGCGACCAGCCGCGCTACCTGGCGCCGGTCAAGGGCAGTGGCCAGCTCAACCTGTTGCTGAATGCGGTGTATGACCTGGACACGTCCCGGCGTACGGCCGATTACCAGGCGGCCGCCAGCCAACTGCTGGCCCGGCAGAAACGTCGCTCGCTGGTGATCGTAGTGACCAATTTGCGGGATGAGGAAGATGAAGAGTTACTCAGCGCCGTAAAGCGCATCAGCCGCCAGCACCGGGTAATGGTCGCAAGCCTGCGGGAGGAGATCCTTGACCAGTTACGCCAGGCTCCCGTGCAAACCCTGCCCGAAGCCCTGGCCTACTGCGGCACGATCAACTATCTCAATACCCGGGACGAACTCCACGACCGCTTGAACGCCCACGGGCTGTCGGTACTGGACACACTGCCTTCGGACCTGGGTGCCGCCCTGGTGACCCGCTACCTGGGCTGGAAAAAAGCCGGCGCGCTATGAACGCCGGATGCAGCACCTAGGCAGAGGCCTGCAACGGATCAAAGCTGAAGTAATCCAGCAGCGCGCTGATCACCTCCCCATATTCGGCAGGGGCCTGGGATATGCTGAACCCGGAATCGTAATGCTGGGGGTTTATATCCTCATGACACCACAGGCAGGTGGCCGTGAGGTCTACCGCCTGCACCTCACCCTCAGGCCCGGGGATCTTCAAGCGCAGCTCGAAATCCACATCGACCATCATGGGTAACTGGCTGATCAACATCAGGCCCTGCTCGGAAACATTGCCCAGATAGCCGATTGGCTTGTCCGTCAGGCGGTTGAACACTTGAAGGAAGCAAGGTAACTGATGCCGCTCGATCCGTCGGTGAGTAAACATGATGAGGTCGCCATCCAATGGCCATATATGTGGCCGCTCCAGTGATTCGAAACGAGCCTGAGGGCCCGCTCTCCCCGGATATCGGTGCGACAACCGCAAACGGGTTGCCACTTTTACAGCTGCCAAATCCGGGAACGCCATCCGTTTGAATAGAAACTTATACAAACTGACATTCAAAGATTAGCCCAAGACTGGCAACGAGCCAGCTATGGCATGACAAATATCATCACAACGACGCCGGCCGCGGCTGGGCAACGCTCGCGCCGGGGTAATGCCCCAGTTGCTGCAGGGTATCCAAACGGGCACGGGCACGGAATGCGTACTCGCTCGCCGGGTACTGGCTGATGATGAACTGATAGGTTTGCGCCGCATCGACAAACAGCTTCTCGCGCTCCAGGCACTGCCCGCGCAACATCGAGACTTCCGGTTGCACGTAGCGCCGGGAACGGCTTTCACGGTCGACCTGGGACAACTCAAGGGTGACCCGCTGGCAATCGCCCACACCGTAGGCGCGGTACGCATTGTTCAAATGATGGTCCATCGACCAACGGGTGCAGCCGACAACACTGACGGCCAGGGCAGCAATGATCACGATTCGCATGGGGGTTCTCCTGTCTTGTGCAGTGTATCGACCCTTCATCGAAAATCTTCAAGGTTGTTCATCTGTTCATGCAGAGTGAAAACAAGCGAATCATCGATAAGTAGTGCAAACGAACAATGACTACAACCAAAGAGCATAGTAGCCTTCCCCAGCGCTTGAACTCAGGAGTCCGTGCATGTCCGTCCGTCGTACCAAAATCGTCGCCACCCTTGGCCCGGCCAGTAACTCGCCGGAAGTCCTCGAACAGCTGATTCTGGCTGGCCTGGACGTTGCCCGTCTGAACTTCTCCCACGGCACCCCGGACGAGCACAAGGCTCGCGCCAAGCTGGTGCGTGACCTGGCCGCCAAGCATGGCCGCTTCGTGGCGTTGCTGGGTGACCTGCAAGGCCCGAAAATCCGTATCGCCAAATTTGCCAACAAGCGGATCGAGCTGAAGATCGGTGACCAGTTCACCTTCTCCACCAGCCATCCCCTGACCGAAGGCAACCAGCAAGTCGTGGGTATCGACTACCCGGACCTGGTGAAAGACTGCGGCGTGGGCGACGAACTGCTGCTGGACGACGGCCGTGTGGTAATGCGCGTCGACACCGCCACCCCGACCGAACTGAATTGCACCGTGATCATCGGCGGCCCGCTGTCGGACCACAAAGGCATCAACCGTCGCGGCGGTGGCCTGACTGCCCCGGCCCTGACTGAAAAAGACAAGGCCGACATCAAGCTCGCCGCCGAAATGGAAGTGGACTACCTCGCGGTATCCTTCCCGCGCGACGCCGCCGACATGGAATACGCCCGTAAACTGCGCGACGAAGCCGGCGGCACTGCCTGGCTGGTGGCGAAGATCGAACGCGCCGAAGCCGTAGCCGATGACGAAACCCTCGACGGCCTGATCAAGGCTTCCGACGCCGTGATGGTTGCCCGTGGCGACCTGGGTGTGGAAATCGGTGACGCCGAGCTGATCGGTATCCAGAAGAAAATCATCCTGCACGCACGTCGCCACAACAAGGCGGTGATCGTTGCGACCCAGATGATGGAGTCGATGATCCAGAACCCGATGCCAACCCGTGCCGAAGTGTCCGACGTGGCCAACGCCGTGCTCGACTACACCGACGCCGTGATGCTTTCGGCTGAAAGTGCGGCTGGCCCGTACCCGCTGGAAGCCGTGCAGGCCATGGCACGCATCTGCGTCGGCGCTGAAAAGCACCCGACCAGCAAGACCTCCAGCCACCGTATCGGCAAGGTCTTCGAAAGCTGCGACCAGAGCATCGCCCTGGCGGCCATGTACACCGCCAACCACTTCCCGGGTGTGAAAGCGATCATCGCCCTGACCGAAAGTGGCTACACGCCGTTGATCATGTCGCGCATCCGTTCCTCGATCCCGATCTACGCGTTCTCCCCGCACCGCGAAACCCAGGCCCGTGCGGCCATGTTCCGCGGCGTCTACACCGTACCGTTCGACCCGGCATCGCTGCCGCCTGAGCAAGTCAGCCAGGCCGCGATCGACGAGTTGCTCAAGCGCGGCGTCGTGGAGAAAGGCGACTGGGTCATCCTGACCAAGGGCGACAGCTACCACACCATCGGCGGCACCAACGGCATGAAGATCCTGCACGTTGGCGACCCAATGGTCTGAGTGACCGCTCGCTGAAAAACAAAAGCCCCGCCATGTGAATGGCGGGGCTTTTTGCATTGCAAATTGGCTTGTGTGTTGGCTTTACTGGCCTATTCGCGAGCAAGCCCGCTCCCACATTTGATCGCGTACATCCTGAAGAAACACGGTCGAATGTGGGAGCGGGCTTGCTCGCGAAGACGGCCGACCAGTCAACGCTCATTCATCTCCGAGTGATAAACCCCGACAACGCCGCAATCGCCTCCGGCGACTTCAACCTCTGGGTAAACAACGCCCCCTCCTCCTCGATCACCTTGCGCAACTGCTCGCGATCAACGCTTTTCATCAGATGCTTGCTGACCTGCACCGCGCCCGGCGCCAGGGTCTCAAACCGTCCAGCAATTTCCCGGGCCTTGGCCAGGGCCGATTCACCGCTGCCCAATGCCTCGGTGGCAATGCCCCAGGCGGCAGCCTGTTCGCCGGTAAACCCTTCACCCAGCAGCAGCAACTCCGCCGCCTTGGCATGCCCCAGCAAGCGCGGCAGGATCAAGCTGGACCCAAACTCCGGACACAGCCCCAGGTTGACGAACGGCATGCGCAACCGTGCATCCCGGCTGACATACACCAGGTCACAATGCAGCAGCAGCGTCGTGCCAATTCCCACCGCCACGCCCGCCACTGCCGCAATCACCGGCTTGCGGCAGTTGAGCAAGCTGCGCATGAAATTGAAGACCGGGCTGTCGAGATCCGCCGGCGGTTGTTCGAGGAAGTCGCCAATATCGTTACCGGCGGTGAAGCACTCGCTGCTGCCCTGGATCAGCACGGCATTCACGCTGGTATCGGCATCCGCCTGCTCCAGTGCTTCGGCCAATTGGCTGTACATGGCGCGGGTCAGGGCATTTTTCTTGTCCGGGCGATTGAGCTGCAAAATCAGCAACCCGCGTTCGCGTTGCTGCAGGATGGCATCGGTCATGACAAATCTCGCGGCTGGGAAATTCAGCGCTCAACCACGGGGCGGGAACACATCGGCCAGCAGTTGATTGCGCGGCAGTCCGGCCAGGAACAGGCGCTTGGAAAAGGCCTCGACACTGGCCGGGTGCCCGCAGAGTAAAGCCAGAGTTTGCCGGGAAACAAGCCGCAGTTGCGCCAACGCCTGCGTCACCTCAGCCGCTGTCCATAGCTCAACGGTCACGTTCGGATGCGCACCAGCCAGCTGGGCCAATGGCCCGGCGAGGTAATGACCGCCCGCGTCATGGGCCAGGTGAATGACCCGGATGGCGCCCTGGTGATCCTGGCGCAAGGCCTCGCGCAACACGCCCCATAGCGGGCCGAGTCCGGTGCCCGAGGCCAGCAGCCAGAGCGGCCGCGATTGCCAGTCGGGGTCGTACTGCAAGGCGCCGCCCCGCAATTCGCCCAGGCGCAGGCTGTCACCGGCCTTGAATTGGCGGGCGGCGTCGCTGAATTCGCCGGGCAGGCGGCAATCGATGTGAAATTCGAGAAACGGATCTTCCTGGGGCAGGCTGGCCAATGAATAAGGCCGCGCAACGCTGCCGGCCCACAACACCAGATGCTGCCCCGCCCGGTAGCGCAAGCCGCGTTCGGGTTGCAGCCGCAGGCGCAGTACACTCGGGTTCAACCAATCGACGCTCAACACCGTCGCCGGCAACCCGTCACGCAGCGGGTCGAAGGCTTCGACCTGCAAGTCACCTGCGACCTGGCACTGGCACGCCAGGCGCCAGCCATCCTGGCGCTGCGCCGGGCTCAGGGCATCCGGCTGGTTGTCCTGGATATCACCCTGGCAACGCACCAGGCAGGCATGGCAGCTGCCGGCGCGGCAACTATAAGGCACGGCCACGCCCGCCTGGTTCAGGGCATCCAGCAGGTTGCTGCCGGCGGCTACCGACCAGTGGCGTTCACCGACGTGAAGTTCAGGCATCAAGGGTCTCGGATCAAAAAGGCGTCTACAGGGAATCACGCCCGGTAGAGTTTGACCATAGTCGGGTGTATCGGCCACCGTGGCGGGTTATACTGCCGCGCCTTTTTAGCGTCGCGCCTGCACCACTTTGGCGTGCCTTGGAAAGGTGGCTTCAGCCGACCGATGCAACACTGACGCCACCTTTATTGAATGTTCCCTTATAGAGGAGCGCGACTCATGACCGTGATCAAGCAAGACGACCTGATTCAGAGCGTTGCCGACGCCCTGCAATTCATTTCCTACTACCATCCCGTTGACTTCATCCAGGCGATGCACGAGGCCTACCTGCGCGAAGAATCGCCAGCGGCCCGTGACTCCATGGCTCAGATCCTGATCAACTCGCGCATGTGTGCCACCGGCCACCGCCCGATCTGCCAGGACACCGGGATTGTCACCGTATTTGTACGTGTAGGCATGGACGTGCGCTGGGATGGCGCCACCATGAGCCTGGACGACATGATCAACCAAGGCGTGCGCCAGGCCTACAACCTGCCGGAAAACGTCCTGCGGGCTTCGATCCTCGCCGACCCGGCCGGTGCGCGTAAAAACACCAAGGACAACACCCCTGCCGTGATCCACTACTCCATCGTCCCGGGTAACACCGTGGAAGTGGACGTGGCCGCCAAGGGCGGTGGTTCCGAGAACAAGTCGAAAATGGCCATGCTCAACCCGTCCGACTCGATCGTCGACTGGGTGCTCAAGACCGTTCCGACCATGGGCGCCGGCTGGTGCCCACCGGGCATGCTTGGCATCGGCATCGGCGGCACCGCCGAGAAAGCCGCGGTAATGGCCAAGGAAGTGTTGATGGAATCCATCGACATCCACGAGCTGAAGAAGCGCGGCCCGTCCAACCGTATCGAAGAGATGCGCCTGGAGCTGTTCGAGAAGGTCAACCAACTGGGCATCGGCGCCCAGGGCCTGGGTGGCCTGACCACCGTGCTCGACGTGAAAATCATGGACTACCCGACCCACGCGGCCTCGCTGCCGGTGTGCATGATCCCCAACTGCGCCGCCACCCGTCACGCGCACTTCGTGCTCGACGGTTCGGGCCCTGCATCGCTTGAAGCGCCACCGCTGGACGCCTACCCGGAAATCGTCTGGGAAGCCGGCCCGTCGGCCCGTCGCGTCAACCTCGATACCCTGACCCCGGAAGACGTGCAGAGCTGGAAGCCGGGCGAAACCGTGTTGCTCAACGGCAAGATGCTCACCGGTCGCGACGCCGCGCACAAGCGCATGGTCGAGATGCTGAACAAGGGCGAAACCCTGCCGGTGGACCTCAAGGGTCGCTTCATCTACTACGTCGGCCCGGTTGATCCGGTGCGCGAAGAAGTGGTGGGGCCTGCCGGTCCGACCACCGCCACGCGGATGGACAAGTTCACCCGCCAGATCCTCGAGCAAACCGGCCTGTTGGGCATGATCGGCAAATCCGAGCGCGGCCCGACCGCTATCGAAGCGATCAAGGACCACAAGGCGGTTTACCTGATGGCAGTGGGCGGCGCGGCTTACCTGGTGGCCCAGGCCATCAAGAAATCCCGCGTCGTGGCGTTCGCCGAGCTGGGCATGGAAGCGATCTACGAGTTCGACGTGAAAGACATGCCGGTCACCGTTGCCGTTGATAGCAAGGGCGAGTCGGTACACATCACCGGTCCTGCCATCTGGCAGAAAAAGATCAGTGAAAGCCTGGCGGTTGAAGTGCAGTAAGCATTTCCCCTGCAAGGATAAAAGGCGACCACTACGGTCGCCTTTTTTTGTTTCATGCACCTCTCACTGTGGCGAGGGAGCTTGCTCCGCTCCAGTGCGCAGCGCTCCCATTTTTTTGGGGCCGCTACTCGCCCCAGCGGGAGCAAGCTCCCTCGCCACAACAGCCATGCGCCTCATGCTATGGTGCTCGCCCCCAATTGCACTGTTCATCCTCGAATGATCGCGATTCCCCGGCCTTTGCGTTTGACCTTCTACTCCCTGCTGATCATCGCCGGTGCGATGCTGGCTGCCGCCCTGGCTACCCGCCACGCCGAACGCCTGGCCCTGGTGGATGACGCCGCCCGCGCCAATCAGCAGCTCATGCTTTATGGCAACTCCCTGCACACCCTGATCGAACGCTACCGCGCCCTGCCCGCCGTGCTGGCCCTGGACTCGGAAATGATCAGCGCCCTGAAGGGCCCGCTGGACACCGCCACCCAGGATTTGCTCAACCGCAAGCTGGAGCGCATCAACGGCGCCGCCCAGTCCTCGACCCTGGAACTGATGGACCGCAACGGCCTCGCCGTGGCCGCCAGCAACTGGAACCTGCCCAGCAGTTATGTGGGGCACAACTACGCGTTTCGTCCCTACTTCAGCCAAACCCTGAGCCAGGGCACCGGGCGTTTTTATGCAGTGGGCGTGACCACCGGAATTCCGGGGTATTTCCTCTCCAGCGCGGTGGTCGGCGAGAACGAGCAGTTCCTCGGCGCCATGGTGGTCAAGCTGGAGTTCCCGGAACTGGAGCGCGAGTGGGCCCAGGGCAATGACTTGCTGCTGGTCAGCGATGCCCGGGGCATTGTGTTTATCGCCAATCAGCCGGGCTGGCGCTACCGCGCGCTGCGTCCGTTGTCGGACAGCGACCACGCCGAACTCAAGGCCACCCGCCAATACGACAAGAAACAATTGCTGCCGCTGGACACCGAAGCGTTGCAGCGCTTTGACGAAAACAGCCACCTGATGCGCGTCGACGGCCCCGACGGCAAGGCCAATTACATTTGGGAATCCCTGCCGCTGAAGGCCGAAGGCTGGACCTTGCACCTGCTGCGCAAGCCACAATTTGCCTTTGAAGACCAACGCAACGCCGGCCTCGCCGCCGCCGGTTCATGGCTGGCGCTGGTGTTCCTGGTGCTGTTCCTGACCCAGCGCTGGCGCCTCGCCCGCCTGCGCCAGCGCAGCCGCGAAGAACTTGAACAACTGGTGGAAGAACGCACCCGCGCCCTGCGCACCGCCCAGGATGGCCTGGTGCAATCCGCCAAACTGGCAGCGCTGGGGCAGATGTCTGCCGCCCTCGCTCACGAAATCAACCAGCCATTGACCGCCCAGCGCATGCAGTTGGCGACTCTGCGGCTGCTGCTGGACCATGGCCGGGTGGACGACGCCTACCAGGCCCTGACCCCGCTGGACGACATGCTCACACGCATGGCCGCGCTCACCGGCCACCTCAAGACCTTCGCCCGCAAGAGCCCCAGCGGCCTGCGCGAACGCCTCGACCTGGCGACGGTGGTGGACCAATCCCTGCACTTGCTCGATGCGCGCCTGCGGGACGAAGCCATCGGCACCGTACTGGACCTGACCCGCCCCGCCTGGGTACGCGGCGACGCGATCCGCCTCGAACAGGTGCTGATCAACCTGCTGCGCAACGCCCTCGACGCCATGGCCGACAAGCCACGCAAGCGCCTGGAGATCCGTCTGCACGCCGATCAGCAGCTATGGCACCTGACCGTCAGCGACAGCGGCGGCGGGATTGCCGAGGAAAACCTCAACAGCGTGTTCGACCCGTTCTTCACCACCAAGCCGGTAGGCGACGGGCTCGGCTTGGGGCTCGCCGTGTCGTACGCTATCGTCCACGAACTTGGCGGGCGCCTGAGCGCCGGCAATCAAGGTGACGGGGCGATCTTTACCCTGACCTTGCCCATCGCGCTGGAGACGCCAGACCTATGTTGAACGCGGTGATTGTGGTCGACGACGAAGCCAGCATTCGCACGGCCGTCGAGCAATGGCTGAGCCTGTCCGGCTTTGAGGTGCAGTTGTTCAGCCGCGCCGAGGAATGCCTGGCGCAATTGCCCCGGGACTTTCCCGGGGTGATCCTGAGTGACGTGCGCATGCCCGGCCTCAGCGGCCTGGAGTTGCTGGCTGAAGTGCAGCGGCGTGACGCCGACCTGCCGGTGATTCTGCTCACCGGCCACGGCGATGTGCCGATGGCCGTCGAGGCCATGCGCGACGGCGCCTACGACTTCCTCGAAAAACCCTTCAGCCCCGAGGCCCTGCTCAGCAGCCTGCGCCGGGCGCTGGACAAGCGCGGGCTGGTGCTGGAAAACCGCCGGTTGCATCAGCAGGCCGATCACCGGGCCCAACTGGAATCGAGCCTGCTGGGGGTGTCCCGGGGTTTGCAGAACCTGCGCCGGCAAGTCCTGGACCTGGCCGGCTTGCCGGTCAATGTGTTGATTCGCGGCGAAACCGGCAGCGGCAAGGAACTGGTCGCCCGTTGCCTGCATGATTTCGGCCCCCGGGCAAAGAAGCCGTTTGTGGCGCTGAACTGCGCGGCGATTCCAGAGCAGCTGTTTGAAGCCGAGCTGTTCGGCCATGAAAGTGGCGCGTTTACCGGCGCCCAGGGCAAGCGCATCGGCAAGCTGGAATACGCCAATGGCGGCACGCTGTTTCTCGATGAGATCGAAAGCATGCCGCTGGCCCAGCAGGTGAAATTGCTGCGGGTGTTGCAGGAGCAAAAACTCGAACGGCTCGGTTCCAATCAAAGCATCAAGGTGGACTTGCGGATCATCGCCGCCACCAAACCCGACCTGCTGGACGAAGCTCGCGCCGGGCGTTTTCGCGAGGACTTGGCCTATCGCCTGACCGTCGCACAACTGCGCCTGCCACCGCTGCGGGAACGCCGGGAAGACATTCCCCTGCTGTTCGAGCACTTTGCACAAAGCGCCGCCGAGCGCCTGGGCCGCAACTTCGCGCCCCTGAGCGGACCCGCGCTGGGGCGCCTGCTCAGCCATGACTGGCCGGGGAATGTGCGGGAGCTGGCCAATGCCGCTGAACGCCAGGTGCTGGGGCTGGGTGAACCGGAGCCGGAAGGCATCGAAGCCGGGCAATCGTTGGCGGCGCAGCAGGAAGCATTTGAAGCCCATTGCCTGAAAGCCGCGCTGACCCGGCACAAAGGCGATATCAAGGCGGTGCTGGCCGAGCTGCAGCTGCCACGGCGCACCTTCAATGAAAAAATGCAGCGCCATGGCCTGGCGCGGGATACGTTCCTCTAACCCGATCGTTCCCACGCTCCGCGTGGGAATGCAGCTCTGGACGCTCCGCGTCCGCCCTTAAAATCGTGACGCGGAGCGTCACAGGATGCGCTCCCACGCAGAGCGTGGGAGCGATCTTCGTCGGCGGTTTTCCGCTCATCCCCCTTGATTCATCAGCAATTTTCCGCTCAAAAATTTCCGCAAACCCTTCTAGACCGGGCCTTCATCGGCTTGGCACAGCTCCTGCTATAGCCCAGCCAGGCTGCGCTACCGCGCGCTCCACAAAAACAATTAGATGAAGGATCCTTAAATGGATAACTCCAACTCCCTGCCTCTGGGGTCGGCGACTGCGCCGGCAAAAGGACGCACCACCTCCAGCCGTATCAGGTCGATCTTCAGCGGATCGGTCGGCAACATGGTCGAGTGGTACGACTGGTACGTCTATGCGGCTTTCTCCCTGTATTTCGCCAAGACCTTTTTCCCGAAAGGCGACACCACCGCCCAGCTCTTGAACACCGCCGCGATCTTCGCCGTGGGCTTCCTGATGCGCCCGATCGGTGGCTGGCTGATGGGCCTGTACGCCGACAAGGTCGGGCGTAAAAAGGCCTTGATGGCGTCGGTCTACCTGATGTGCTTCGGCTCGCTGCTGATTGCCCTGAGCCCGGGCTATGAAGCCATTGGTATCGGTGCGCCGATCCTGCTGGTATTCGCCCGTTTGCTGCAGGGCCTGTCGGTCGGCGGTGAATACGGCACCTCCGCCACTTACCTCAGCGAGATGGCGACCAAGGAACGTCGGGGCTTCTACTCCAGCTTCCAGTACGTGACCCTGATCTCCGGCCAGCTCATCGCCCTGGCGGTATTGATCGTGCTGCAACAATTGCTGACCACCGAACAGCTGTACGACTGGGGCTGGCGTATCCCGTTCGCCATCGGCGCCCTGTGCGCGGTAGTGGCGCTGTACCTGCGTCGTGGCATGGAAGAAACCGAGTCGTTCACCAAGAAAGAAAAGGCCAAGGAAAGCGCAATGCGCACCTTGATGCGCCACCCCAAGGAACTGATGACCGTGGTCGGCCTGACCATGGGCGGCACCCTGGCGTTCTACACCTACACCACCTACATGCAGAAATACCTGGTGAACACCGTCGGCATGAGCATCTCCGACTCCACCACCATTTCGGCGGCCACGCTGTTCCTGTTCATGTGCCTGCAACCCATCATCGGCGGGCTGTCGGACAAGGTTGGCCGCCGGCCGATCCTGATCGCCTTCGGCGTCCTCGGCACCCTGTTCACCGTGCCGATCCTCACCACCCTGCACACCATCCAGACCTGGTGGGGCGCGTTCTTCCTGATCATGGCGGCGCTGATCATCGTCAGCGGCTACACCTCGATCAACGCCGTGGTGAAGGCCGAATTGTTCCCCACCGAAATCCGCGCCCTGGGTGTTGGCTTGCCCTATGCGCTGACCGTGTCGATCTTCGGCGGCACCGCTGAATATATCGCGCTGTGGTTCAAGAGCATTGGCATGGAAACCGGTTACTACTGGTACGTCACCGCGTGTATTGCGGTGTCGCTGTTGGTGTATGTGACCATGAAGGACACCCGCAAGCATTCGCGGATTACTACGGACTAAGGGTTCTGCCAGGATAAAAAAGGGGCTGTGTCAGTGTATGACACAGCCCCTTTTTCATTGGCGAACACTCCACCTGAGTGCACTATGATGCCCTTCCCCGAACCACCAGCAGGAACCCCGGCCCATGTCCGACGATATTCATTTCTACGAACCCGCCAACGGCCACGGCCTGCCCCATGACCCGTTCAATGCGATTGTCGGCCCGCGCCCGATTGGCTGGATTTCGTCACACGACAGCCAGGGCCGCCTGAACCTGGCACCCTACAGTTTCTTCAACGCCTTCAACTACATTCCGCCGATCATTGGGTTTTCCAGTGTCGGGCGCAAAGACAGCCTGAACAACATCGAACAGACCGGTGAGTTCGTGTGGAACCTGGCCACCCGCCCGCTGGCCGAGCAGATGAACCAGAGTTGCGCGCCGGTATCACCCGAGGTCAACGAGTTTGAATTAGCCGGCTTGACGCCGGTGGCTTCAAAGGTGATCGCCGTGCCTCGCGTAGCCGAAAGCCCGGTGTCGTTCGAGTGCAAGGTGACGCAGATCATTCAGCTGCAGCGCGCAGACAAGGAGCTGGTGCCAAGCTGGTTGGTGCTCGGCGAGGTGGTCGCGGTGCATATCGCCAAATGGCTGCTGAAAGACGGGGTGTACGACACGGCTGCCGCCCAGCCGATCCTGCGTGGAGGTGGCCCGGCGGATTATTTCCAATTGGGGCCGGAAGCGCTGTTCAAAATGTATCGCCCAGGCGCCGCGCAACGCTGATTGGAACGAGATAAAAATGTGGGAGCGGGCTTGCTCGCGAAGGGGGCGTATCAGTCAATGCATATGCCAACTGATCCACCGCATTCGCGAGCAAGCCCGCTCCCACACAAGCCCGCTCCCATATTTGGATCAGCGGTGTTTTCAGTTGGCGGAAGTTGCCCAAGAGAGCTGACCGTCTTCATCTACATCGACCAAGCGCTCCAGTTGCAGCGCTGCGGCATCGTCGGCGTCGGAGGCAGTCTTGAACGTCTGTCCATCGAGGATCTTGTGAAAGCGCGGTGCGCCCATGCCATCCAGCGCCTTGACGGCGATGGCGGCGCTATAGCCACCCTCTTCTTCACGCACCAAGGCGGAAACGGCTTCGTGGTGGGCAAACTCTTTACGTGCCATGTTGCAGGTCCTGGCCAATGGGAAAGGCGGCCATTCTAAAGCACTAGCCCGCCAGTTGCAGGTACTCGCCATAGGCATTGGCCGCCGAGGCGTCGGTGAAGGTCTGGAAGTCCATGCTGCGAACCACCATGTCATTCAACAACTCGGTGAAGACCATCAGCGCTGGCGAGCTGAAGTAGGCACTCATCGCCTGCTCGCTGCTCCAGAAGCCCGACACCAACCACACATCCGGGTCGGCCAGGGAGTGCTGCAACGAGAATTGCAGGCAACCCTGAGCCTGGCGGCCCGGTTCGATCAAACTGCTCAAGCGTGCACCCAGTTCGGTGCTGTACCCGGTACGGGCACGGATAAAGGCCATATGGCTCGCGGGAATGGGGGTGGACATGTTCGACTCTCCCGTTGAGAAGTGATGCTCGGCAAGCACTGTGAGGGCGTGTTGCCACAGGATCAAAGATACGGGCGCGGG
Organism: Pseudomonas sp. W2I6; assembly: GCF_030815935.1. Taxonomy (NCBI): domain Bacteria; kingdom Pseudomonadati; phylum Pseudomonadota; class Gammaproteobacteria; order Pseudomonadales; family Pseudomonadaceae; genus Pseudomonas; species Pseudomonas sp. W2I6. The sequence goes on from NZ_JAUSXJ010000001.1 coordinate 4,788,497, forward strand.
GGTGGGTGCGGTTAGTCAATTCCTGCTGGCTTATTGCACAATCCTGCGAGATGCGTAGATATAGCAATCGGCCTGCGAAGTTTATTCCCGGCATGACTGCCGTATTTCAAGGGCATGACAGGCCCCGGCTTGCCTGATTCACGATTTTTCGCAGGATCAGGCAAGGATTGTGCAGAATCGAAATACCGCTTTTTGCAAAACCGCCCTTAAGCTGTGCCCATCGTCAAAGCACCAGAGGATGTCCCATGTCGTCGCCCGAACTTCGCTCCAACCCCCTCGACGCCGATATGGAAAAGCAGCGCGCAGAACTCGCCGGCATCGTTCGCCGGCATACCTGGGAGGATGGTTCCTACGGCACGGCGATCACGTCGCTGTATCTCAACCGTCATAACTCCCCGCGTGAATTCACGCCGGTGCTGGTGGAACCCGCACTGTGCATCCTCGCCCAGGGTCGCAAGGAAGTGCGTTTGGCGGATGAAGTCTTCGCCTATGACCCGCTCAATTACCTGGTGTTTTCGGTAGCGATGCCGGTGGCCGGGCGCATCCTTGATGCCACGCCGGAAGACCCCAACCTGTCGATTCGGGTGAATATCGACCCGGCACAGATCACCGCACTGATTGCCGAAGCCGGGCCGATGGGCGTGCCCCCGCGCCCGACCTCCCGAGGGATGTATGTCGACCGCCTGGACAGCCAGCTACTGGACGCCGTGCTGCGCCTGACCCGATTGCTCGACACACCGAAAGACATCGCAATGCTCGCGCCGCTGATCAATCGGGAAATTCTCTATCGCCTGTTGCGCGGTCCACAGGGTTATCGGCTGTATGAAATTGCCGTCGCCAACAGTCAGAGCCATCGGGTGAGCCAGGCGATCACCTGGTTGAACGGCAACTACGAACAGCCCCTGCGCATTGATGACCTGGCCAAGGAAGTGAACCTCAGCGTCTCGACCTTGCACCACCGCTTCAAGGCGATGACCGCCATGAGCCCGCTGCAGTACCAGAAGCAACTGCGTTTGCAGGAGGCTCGGCGGTTGATGATCGCCGAGGGCCTGGAAGCCTCGGCGGCGGGGTATCGGGTGGGCTATGAGAGCCCATCGCAGTTCAGCCGCGAATACAGCCGGCTGTTTGGTGCGCCGCCGTTGCGGGATCTGGCCAGGTTGCGCCAGAGCGTCTAACCACGGTTATAACGCCGGATGCTAATAATGTGGCGAGGGAGCTTGCTCCCGTTGGGCTGCGCAGCAGTCCCATCTTTTGGGGCCGCTTCGCGCCCCAACGGGAGCAAGCTCCCTCGCCACAAGTACTCAATCAACTGCGGTATTGGTGGCGTTCAATCCAGGCCACGAGGCAGTTGCAAGGTCACCCGCAAACCGCCCTCCCGCAGATTCTGCAAACTCACTTCACCGCCATGGCTGTGGGCAATGTTGCGGGCGATGCCCAGGCCCAGGCCGTAACCCTGTTGCTGCCCGGCCAGTCGGAAGTGCGGCTCGAAGACCTGCTCCAGGCGCTGTTCCGGCACGCCCGGGCCTTCGTCGTCGACGTGGAGGATGAACTCCGCGCCATCGTCTTCAATGTGCAAATGGGCGTTCTGCCCGTACTTCAGGGCGTTGTCGATCAGGTTGCCGATGCAGCGCTTGAGCGCCAGCGGCTTGCCCGGGTACGTCGTAAGTGCCCGACCATGTTGGGTCACGCGGCCATTGCCGTTGGGCGCCAGGTACGGCTCCACCAGGCAGTCGAGTACGTGGTTGAGGTCCACCGGTTCGATGTTTTCGTGAATGTCGGTGTCTTTCACACACTGCAGCGCGCCTTTGACCAGCAACTCAAGTTCATCCAGGTCGCGGCCGAACTTGGTTTGCAGGTTCTCGTCTTCCAGCAATTCCACCCGCAACCGCAGGCGTGTGATGGGTGTGCGCAGGTCGTGGGAAATGGCGCTGAACAGCTGGCTGCGTTCGGTCAGGTAACGGCTGATGCGTTCGCGCATGGCATTGAACGCGCGGCCTACTTCCACCACTTCGCTGCCGCCGCCTTCGGCCACCGGCTCCACGTCGGCGCCCAGGGACATGTCCCGCGCCGCCCTCGCCAGGCGCTTGAGTGGACGGCTTTGCCAGTGCACCAGCAGGCCGATAAACAGCAGCAGGAAGCCGCTGGTGAGCACGATAAACCACACCTGCTGGTATGGCAGGCCTTGTTCTTCGAGGCTGGTATAGGGTTCGGGCAGCAAGGAGGCAATGTAGAGCCATTCGCCCTGGGCCAGCTGGATCTGGGTGACCAACACCGGCGGATTCACCGGTTCCAGGGTCAACGCATAATGCGCCCAGGAGCGCGGCAATTCATCGAGTTTCAAGCCGGCGTTGAAGATGCGCAGGTCTTCGGCGCTGACGAACTCCACCGAAACATGCACGTCGCTGCCCAGGGTCTGGCGCAACACTTCTTCGACAGCACCGAGCACTGCATGCTTGCGCGGGGTTTCCGGCAATACCGCCATGTCCAGGGGCTTGTCGTTGAGCGTCACCACAAACCGGGTACCGCCCATGCTGCGCAACTGGTCCAGTACCAACGGCCGGAAGGCCACCGGCAACGAGCGGAAATAACTGACGCTGGCGGTCATCGAATGCGCCAGGCTGCGGGCGGCGGTTACCAGGCCTTCAAGCTGGGTAGCGCGCAATTGCGAGACCCAGATCACGCTGGACAACGCCTGGGCAAACAGCACCGCCAACAGGGTCAGCAGTAACATCCGCCCCAGCAGCGAACGTGGTACCGGGATGCGCCGGCGCAGTTCACGCAGGCGCTCAGTGGGCATTGCCGGCAACCACGCTGGCTGCCAATTGATAGCCACTGCCGCGCACGGTGCGGATCAGCCGGGGTGGTTTTTCGGTGTCGCGCAGGCGTTGGCGCAGACGGCTGACGGCCATGTCGACAATCCGGTCCAGGGGCATCAGGTCGCGGCCACGGGTGGCGTTGCCGATGGTGTCGCGGTCGAGGATTTGCTGGGGGTGGTCGAGGAACAGTTTGAGCAGGGCAAAATCGGCGCCGGAAAGAATCACTTCCTCGCCGTCGACGTGGAACAGCCGGTGGCTGACCATGTCCAGGCGCCACTCGCCAAACACCAGCACCTCGCCGCCGCTGCGCTCCTGGCCAAACTGGCAACGCCGCAACAGGGCCTTGATACGGGCCTGCAGCTCACGGGGGCTGAAGGGTTTGCCGATGTAATCGTCGGCACCCAGCTCCAGGCCGATGACGCGGTCGGCTTCGTCGGAACTGGCGGTGAGCATGATGATCGGCACCTGCGCCTGGCGCGGGTGCTGGCGGATCCAGCGGCAAAGGCTGAAACCGTCTTCGTCCGGCAGCATCACATCAAGGATCACCAGGTCGCACGGGGCTTCGTTCATCGCCTGGCGGAACCCCGCGCCATCCGGCACGCCACGCACCTGGAAACCGGCGCGGCTGAGGTAGGTTTGCAGCAACTCGCGGATTTCCTGGTCGTCGTCGACCAGGAGAATGGATTTACTGATTACGCTCACGGGGTCCTCCTTGTTGTTATGGCCAAGCTTAAGTCATTTGTTGCCCTTGAGGCCGCCTTCGCGAGCAAGCCCGCTCCCACATTCGACCTCATTCATCCAGTTGGAATGGGATTGAATGTGGGAGCGGGCTTGCTCGCGAAGAGGCCATCACTGCCTATGCAAATGCCTGCTCAAGCGCCACACCAGCACCTGTCAACCCTGAGTACGGTGCCGTCACCAGCCACACCGGAATGCCTTTGAAGTAGTCGCTCATGCAGCCCTTGTCGCCAAAACTCCTGGCAAAACCACTCTTGATAAAGAAATCGGCAAAGCGCGGGATCACCCCACCCACGATGTACACGCCACCACGACCGCCGGTGGTCAGCACGTTGTTACCGGCAACGCGGCCCAGCCAGATACTGAACTGGTCCAGCACTTCCAGGGCAATCGGGTCGCCCGCCAGGCCAGCGGCAGTGATGGCCTCGGGGGTTTCCAGAACCACCTCGTGACCGTCCACCGCGCAGATCGCCCGGTACAACCTGGGCAAACCGCCACCGCTCAAGGCGGTTTCAGCGCTGACATGGCCGATCTCATTGTAGATGTGCTGCCACAGCTGGGCTTCACGCGGGCTGCTCACGGGCAGGTCGACATGGCCGCCCTCCCCCGGCAATGCCGCCCAACGGCCATGGCCGAGGTCGAGCAAGGTGCCGACACCCAGGCCAGTGCCCGGGCCGATCACCACCGCAGGGCGCAACGGCTCCGGCGTGCCTTCGCACACCACGCGGAATTCGTCGGGCTTCAGGCGGGTCATGCCCAGGGCCATGGCCGAGAAATCATTCACCAGCAGCAGCTCGTCCACCTGCAAGGTCTTGCAGAACGCAGTCTTGCTCAGGCGCCAGTGATTGTTGGTGAATTTAAATTCATCTCCACTCACCGGCCCCGCGACCGACAGGCACACCGCGCCAATCGAGCCGATGGCCAGGCCTTCTTCCTTCAGATAGACCTGGATCGCCTCTTCCGGGCTGGCATGATCCGCCGTCGCATGGACGCGGATCGAATGCAGCTCCTGATCCCGCCACAACGCAAAACGGGCGTTGGTACCACCGATATCACCGACCAGCGCTAGCTTCACTTAAGTGTCTCCAAGGCAGAGGTAAAGGCGCTGGCGCCCTGCTCTGCGGAGCTTGCAGCCAAACGCATAAACGCAAACAACTCGCGACCGGCCCCCACGTTATTGCCCAGAAGGCCCGTGGCAGGCGCGCGCGCGGCAAATTCTTCGGCGTCCACCTTAAGCTCCAAGGTGCCTTTGACGCCATCCACGCGAATGATATCGCCATCGCGCACACGTGCCAGTGGCCCGCCGCTCTGGGCTTCGGGGTTGACGTGAATCGCGGCGGGAATCTTACCCGACGCGCCGGACATGCGCCCGTCTGTTACCAACGCCACTTTGAAGCCACGATCCTGCAACACGCCGAGGAACGGGGTCATCTTGTGCAATTCCGGCATGCCGTTGGAGCGCGGGCCCTGGAAACGCATGACCGCAACAAAGTCTTTTTCCAACTCACCGGCCTTGAACGCGTCGGCCAGGTCTTGCTGGTCCTGGAACACCACGGCCGGGGCTTCGACGATTTGATGTTCGAGGGCCACGGCGGAGACCTTCATCACACCCCGGCCGAGGTTGCCTTCCATTACCCGCAGGCCGCCTTCCGGGGAAAACGCACGGGCCACGGGACGCAGGATGGTTTCGTCGAGGCTTTCGATCGGGCCTTCACGCCATACCAGCTCGCCGTCCACCAGGAACGGTTCCTGGGTGTAGCGGCTCAGGCCATGACCGGCCACGGTGTTGACGTCGTTGTGCAGCAGGCCGGCTTCCAGCAGTTCGCGGATCAGGAACGACATGCCTCCCGCCGCCTGGAAGTGGTTGATGTCGGCCTTGCCGTTTGGATACACGTGGGACAGGGTCGGCACCACCTCGGAGAGGTCGGCCATGTCATCCCAGGTCAGGATGATGCCCGCCGACATGGCGATGGCCGGCATGTGCAGGGTGTGGTTGGTGGACCCACCCGTGGCGTTGAGGGCGATGATGGAGTTGACGATGGATTTCTCGTCGACGATCTCGCCGATCGGCGTGAAGCTGCCGTTGGCCTTGGTCAGGCGCGTGACCTGGTGCGCGGCTTCGCGGGTCAGGGCGTCACGCAGCGGCGTGTACGGGTTGACGAACGAGGCGCCCGGCAGGTGCAGGCCCATGACTTCCATCAGCAACTGGTTGGTGTTGGCGGTGCCGTAGAAGGTGCAGGTGCCCGGGCTGTGGTAGGACTTCATCTCCGATTCCAGCAGCTCTTCGCGGGTGGCCTTGCCTTCGGCGTAGCGCTGGCGCACGTCGGCTTTCTGTTTGTTGGAGATACCCGACGGCATCGGGCCGCCCGGCACGAAGATCATCGGCAGGTGGCCATAGCGCAGGGCGCCCATCATCAGGCCGGGGACGATCTTGTCGCAGATACCCAGCATCAGCGCGGCGTCGAACATGTTGTGGGACAGCGCTACCGCGGTGGACATGGCAATCACTTCGCGGCTCAGCAGGCTGAGCTCCATGCCTGGCTCGCCCTGGGTCACGCCGTCGCACATGGCGGGGGTACCGCCGGCGAACTGGCCAACAGAGCCGACTTCACGCAGGGCCTTTTTGATTTGCTCGGGGAAATGTTCGTATGGCTGGTGGGCCGACAGCATGTCGTTATATGACGAAACAATTGCCACGTTGGCAGCGTTCATCATGCGCAGGCTGTTTTTGTCTTCGGTGCCACACCCGGCCACGCCGTGGGCAAAGTTGGCGCATTGCAGCTTGCCGCGCATCGGGCCGTCGCTGGCAGCGCCGCGAATGAGCGCAAGGTATGCCTCACGGGTTGCACGGCTGCGGGCGATAAGCCGTTCGGTGACCTCAAGTACGCGGGGATGCATGTATAGAACTCCAGGCTAACGGATGTGGCGACCTGAGTGTCTATGCTGGTCAAAAGCCCGCCGCGAAGAGGTTGGCAGGGTGTTGCTTGACCAATCGGACCAGTTGATTCAGGTCACTCGTTGTAGATTGAACAAAATATTGCCACTAAAAAGGCTTGTTTTCTATTTTTATGCGAATAATCTTGTAATTCTTACAACAAATCGACGACAGGCACCTTCCAATGACTCTACGTATCGCTATCAATGGTTTTGGCCGTATTGGCCGTAATGTCCTGCGCGCACTTTATACCCAAGGCTACCGTCAGGATTTGCAGATCGTCGCCATCAACGATCTCGGCGACAGCTCGATCAATGCCCACCTGCTTAAATACGACACCGTCCACGGTACTTTCGACGCAGAGGTCGCTCATGATCAGGAAAGCCTGACCGTGAATGGTGACCGGATTGCCGTGAGTGCCATTCGCAACCCGGCCGACCTGCCGTGGGCTGCGCACAAGGTGGACGTGGTGTTCGAATGCACCGGTCTGTTCACCGACCGTGACAAGGCCGCCGCCCATATTACCGCCGGCGCGCGCAAGGTGATCATCTCGGCCCCGGCCAAGGGCGCCGATGCCACCGTGGTGTATGGGGTAAACCATGACATTTTGCGTCAATCCCACCAGATCATCTCCAACGCTTCCTGCACCACCAACTGCCTGGCGCCCGTGGCCCAGGTGCTGCACCGCGAGCTGGGCATCGAAAGCGGCCTGATGACCACCATCCACGCCTACACCAACGACCAGAACCTGACCGACGTCTACCACACCGACCCGTACCGCGCGCGCTCGGCCACCCAGAACATGATCCCGAGCAAGACCGGCGCTGCCGAAGCCGTGGGCCTGGTGCTGCCGGAACTGGCAGGCAAGCTGACCGGCATGGCCGTGCGTGTACCGGTGATCAACGTGTCGCTGGTGGACCTCACCGTGCAACTGAAAAAAGAAGCCAGTGCCGAGCAGGTCAACGCGCTGCTGAAAGAAGCCAGCCAGCACTCGAAAATCCTCGGCTATAACACCCTGCCGCTGGTTTCCAGCGACTTCAACCATAACCCGCTTTCGTCGATCTTCGACGCCAATCACACCAAAGTGAGCGGCAAACTGCTGAAAGTGCTGGCCTGGTACGATAATGAGTGGGGCTTCTCGAACCGGATGCTGGATAACTGCCTGGCGCTGTGCAACGCCGAGTAATGCTCGGCCTGTAGGAGCGAGCTTGCTCGCGAAAAACGCAAAACCACCGCGTTTATTCAGGATGCCAGCGATATCGTTGACGCCCTTCGCGAGCAAGCTCGCTCCTACAGTAATCCAAAGTGCCACTTGCCATTTGCGTTGATGATAAGCATTATCATTCGCTGCAAATCGGTCTGGTATCACTGTGAGCCAATCTCGTTTCAACCAAGTCTTCCTCACCCAACGGGTGATTTTGCTGCGCACCTTGCAGCGGATGGTGAATAACCACAGCACCGCCGAGGACCTGTTGCAGGAAACCTACCTGCGCGTTACCCGGGCCCTGAGCGAACGGCCGATCGACCACCTTGAACCCTTTGTCTACCAGACGGCGCGCAACCTGGCGCTGGATCACCTGCGCGCCCGCAGGATTCAGGCCCGCACCCTGCAGGAAGATGTCCCGCTGGACGTCCTGCAAAGCGTCGCCTCCCCCGTCAGCACCCCCGAAGACGCGACACAGGCCGAGCAATTGCTCGAGCACCTGAGTGTCAGTCTCGGCCAGTTGAGCGCCCGCCAGCAGCAGATATTCATCCTCAGCCGCCTGCACGGTTGCAGCTATCAGGAGATCGCCGACAAGCTCGACGTGTCCCTGAGCACCGTGCAGAAGGAACTGAAACTGATCATGGCCATCTGCATAGGTGTGGCCGAAAGACTGGATCGCCCTTAAGCTTTGTCGGCACAGTCTGTAGGACTATTGATTAAAACGTGGCGAAGACCCGAGGAACACCGTGACGGAACCGAATAAACGGCACCCCCATGAGCTGGCTCATGAGGTGTTGCAAGACGCGGCCATGGACCAAGCCCTCGACTGGCTGATCGCCTTGCAGTGCCCGCAACCTGGGCAGCAAGCGGAATTTGAAGCCTGGCTCGCCAACGACCCGTTAAACGCCGAAGCCTTTATCAAGGCCCAGACCGCCTGGGGCGGCGCGCCGGTTCACAGCGCTGCCGTCGCCCTGAATGCGCCACGCAAACCCAGCGCCTGGCGCCGTATCAAACCGCACTGGAAGCCCCTGGCCACTGCCGCCGTGTTGCTGCTGGGCCTGTTCAGCTTCAGCAACCTGCCTATGCGCCTGCAGGCCGACCATCTGACCGTGGTGGGCGAACGCCAGCGCCTGCAGCTGGACGATGGCTCGAAAGTGTTGCTCAACACCAACTCAGCCTTCTCCAGCAGCATCAAGGACCACCAGCGCATCGCCCGCCTGTATCAGGGCGAGGCGTTTTTCGAAGTGCTGCCCAGCCGTGGCCTGCCCCTGGAAATCGACGCCGGCCCGGTGCGTGCCAGCGTGAGGGACACCTCTTTCGCGGTGCGCTACTTGAACGGTGAAGCCCAGGTTCAGGTACAGCGCGGTGATGTCGACCTGAGCAACACGTTTGACGACGCGCGGGTGCGCCTGAGCGCCGGTGAAAGTATCCGCATCGGGCCCAAGGGCTTCGGCCAGCCGGCCAAGCTCGACACCACCAAGGACCTGGCCTGGGTCGACGGTCGGCTGATCTTCGAAAACTGCCCGATGAGCGAAGTGCTGGCCGAATTGCGTCGCTACTACCCCGGCTGGATCGTCAACAACAACGACAGGCTGGCCAGCGTGGCCGTCACCGGCAATTACCGGCTCGACCAGCCGCTCGACGTGGTGCGCTCCCTGGCCCACATCACCTCGGCCAAGCTCTCGGAATACCCGGCGCTGGTGATCCTGAACTAAATGAGAATTATTTTTACTCGATAGCCAGCGACGATACGTCTCGTTATAGCCAATGCAACTGATTCCTATTTGATTCAGTGCGCAACTATAAGATTCGTACCTTCCGGAGCGCTCTCGATGTCGTCTCGTTTCAACCGCCGGTCCTCTTCGCCCGTTCGCCGCCAGGGCTTGTCGCTGCTGACGGCCGCAATCCTGTTGGCCGGTGCGCCCGTCATGGCCGCCACCGCCGCCGAGCCTGCCAGCCGCAGCCAGGGCAATTACAGCTTCAGCATCGAGCAGCAATCCCTGGTCTCGGCGCTGAACGCCTTCACCGCGGTGACCGGCTGGCAAGTCGGCCTGCCGGCAGAACTGGGCCAGGGTGTGTCGTCCCCTGGCGTGCGCGGCTCATTGCCGGCGGATAAAGCCCTGGACCGGCTGTTGGTGGGGACCAACCTGGGTTATCGCAAACTGGGCAACAACAACATCGTGCTGGAAAAACGCGTCGCCGTCGGCGCCATCACCTTGCAACAGATGACCATCAGTGCCACCCGCCAGGAACAGGCCGTGGACAGCGTGCCCAGCACCGTGACCGTGCACGACCGCGAAGAACTGGACCGCCAGAACGTCAACACCATCCGCGAACTGGTGCGTTATGAGCCAGGTGTTTCGGTGGGCGGTGCCGGCACCCGCTCCGGCAATGCCGGCTACAACATTCGCGGGATCGACGGCGACCGCATCCTGACCCAGGTGGACGGCGTCGAGGTGCCGGACAACTTCTTCAACGGCCCCTACGCCAAGACCCGCCGCAACTACGTCGACCCGGAAATCGTCAAGCGCGTGGAAATCCTGCGCGGCCCGGCCTCGGCCTTGTACGGCAGCAGCGCCATCGGCGGCGCGGTGAGCTATTTCACCCTCGACCCCAACGACATCATCAAGCCCGGCCAGGACTACGGCGCACGCCTGAAGACCGGCTACAGCTCCGCCGACGAGAGCTGGCTGACCTCCGGCACCGTCGCCGGTCGCGTGCAGGACTTCGACGGCTTGCTGCACCTGAGCCAGCGCAACGGTCACGAGATGGAATCCTACGACGGCAATAACGCCACCGGCCTGGCCCGCACCGGCGCCAACCCGGAAGATGCGCGCACCACCAACGTGCTGGCCAAACTGGGTTGGAACTACGGCGAAGACAACCGCCTGGGCCTGACCTACGAGAAGTTCAAGGACGATCGCGACACCAACCTGAAAAACGCAGTGGGTGGCCCGTTTGTCGGTGGCCAGGGCTTCAACTTCTACCGCGGCCGCACGGGCAACGACACCATCACCCGCGAACGCTTCGGCATCGAAAACAAGTTCGCCCTCGACTCGCCGATTGCCGATCACATCAAGACCAGCCTCAACTACCAGATCGCCAAGACCGACCAGACCACCGCAGAAATCTACCAGCCATCGCGCAAGGTATTGCGCACCCGCGAGACCCTGTACGAAGAGAAGCAGTGGGTATTCGACGCGCAGTTGGACAAGGCTTTCAGCATCGGCGAAACCGACCATGTCGTGACCTACGGCACCACCCTCAAACAGCAGAAAGTCACCGGTTCCCGTGAAGGCGCCGCGACCTGCCTGGCGGTCGGCGCAGGCTGCACCGCCATCGGTGCACCAAGCCCGTCGGCCGCCGACAGCGTGAAAAAAGCCAGCGACTTCCCCGACCCGACCATCAACTCCTACGCGCTGTTTGCCCAGGACCAGATTGCCTGGGACAAGTGGACCTTCCTGCCCAGCGTACGGTACGACTACATCCAGCTCAAACCCAAGCTGACCCAGGAATTCCTCAATACCGTTGACCCGACACGCATCTACGACCACAGCGATTCGGAAAAGAACTGGCACCGTGTAACGCCAAAATTCGGCATCACTTATGCCCTGACCGAGCAATACACCTGGTTCGGCCAATACGCCGAAGGCTATCGCACGCCATCGGCCAAGGCCTTGTATGGCCGCTTTGAAAACCTGCAGCAGGGCTACACCGTCGAACCCAACCCGGACCTCAAGCCGGAAAGCAGCCGGGGTGTCGAAACCGGGATTCGCGGCAACTTCGACTCGGGCTCGTTTGATGTGGCGGT